>NZ_HG999362.1:0-4997863 GCF_905367715.1 Xanthomonas arboricola pv. juglandis
ATGGATGCTTGGCCCCGCTGTCTGGAACGTCTCGAAGCCGAATTCCCGCCCGAGGACGTCCACACCTGGTTGAAACCCCTGCAAGCCGAAGACCGCGGCGACAGCATCGTGCTGTATGCGCCGAACGCCTTCATCGTCGACCAGGTCCGCGAGCGCTACCTGCCGCGCATCCGCGAGCTGGTGGCGTATTTCGTCGGCAACGGCGAAGTGGCGCTGGCGGTCGGCTCGCGTCCACGTGCGCCGGAACCGCAGCCGGCACCGATGGCGGCGCCCAGCGCGCCGGTTGCCGCGCCGATCGTGCCGTTCGCCGGCAATCTGGATTCGCACTACACCTTCGCCAACTTCGTCGAGGGCCGCAGCAACCAGCTCGGTCTGGCGGCCGCGATCCAGGCCGCGCAGAAGCCCGGCGACCGCGCCCACAACCCGCTGCTGCTGTACGGCAGCACCGGCCTGGGCAAGACCCACCTGATGTTTGCCGCCGGCAACGCGCTGCGCCAGGCCAATCCGGCCGCCAAGGTGATGTATCTGCGCTCGGAACAGTTCTTCAGCGCGATGATCCGGGCGCTGCAGGACAAGGCGATGGACCAGTTCAAGCGCCAGTTCCAGCAGATCGATGCGCTGCTGATCGACGACATCCAGTTCTTCGCCGGCAAGGACCGCACGCAGGAGGAGTTCTTTCACACCTTCAACGCGCTGTTCGATGGCCGCCAGCAGATCATCCTGACCTGCGACCGCTATCCTCGTGAGGTCGAAGGCCTGGAGCCGCGGCTGAAGTCGCGTCTGGCCTGGGGCCTGTCGGTGGCGATCGATCCGCCCGATTTCGAGACCCGTGCGGCGATCGTGCTGGCCAAGGCGCGCGAGCGCGGCGCCGAGATTCCGGACGACGTGGCGTTTTTGATCGCCAAGAAGATGCGCTCCAACGTGCGCGACCTGGAAGGTGCGCTCAACACGCTGGTGGCACGCGCCAATTTCACCGGCCGCTCGATCACGGTGGAATTCGCCCAGGAGACGCTGCGCGACCTGTTGCGCGCCCAGCAGCAGGCGATCGGCATCCCCAACATCCAGAAGACCGTGGCGGACTACTACGGCCTGCAGATGAAGGACCTGCTCTCCAAGCGACGCACCCGCTCGCTGGCGCGTCCGCGCCAGGTGGCGATGGCGCTGGCCAAGGAGCTGACCGAACACAGCCTGCCGGAGATCGGCGACGCCTTCGCCGGCCGCGACCACACCACCGTGCTGCATGCCTGCCGGCAGATCCGCACGCTGATGGAGGCCGACGGCAAGCTGCGCGAGGACTGGGAAAAGCTGATTCGCAAGCTCAGCGAGTAAGCCGACAACGGTCTTGACGGCCCGCTTGGAGAAAAGCGTGGAAACGTTGGGGTCAAATGCGGGAGAATCTGTGGATAACGTTGCCTCGCAGGTCGGGCGGAAAACTATCCACAGGTTTTACCGCCAGACCAGGGGCACTAGTCCAACGACTTTCAAGCGCTAATTTGTCTTTGGAAACAAACAGTTATGGTGGTTATCCGCTGAAAACGGCCCTACCATCACCACCAAGCTTTTGATTTATTCCATTATCTTTTAAAGCATAGGGGCACGGAACCACATGCGTTTTACACTGCAGCGCGAAGCCTTCCTCAAACCATTGGCCCAGGTGGTCAATGTGGTCGAACGCCGTCAAACCCTGCCGGTTCTGGCCAATCTGCTGGTGCAGGTCAAGGACGGACAGGTCTCCTTGACCGGTACCGACCTGGAAGTGGAAATGATCTCGCGCACGATGGTGGAAGACGCGCAGGACGGCGAAACCACGATTCCGGCGCGCAAGTTGTTCGACATCCTGCGTGCCCTGCCCGACGGCAGCCGCGTCACCATCTCGCAGACTGGCGACAAGGTCACAGTGCAGGCCGGGCGTAGCCGCTTCACCCTGGCCACGCTGCCTGCCAACGATTTCCCGTCGGTGGACGAAGTCGAAGCCACCGAGCGTGTTGCGGTGCCGGAGGCAGCGTTGAAGGAGCTGATCGAGCGCACCGCGTTCGCCATGGCCCAGCAGGACGTGCGCTACTACCTCAACGGCTTGCTGTTCGACCTGCGCGAGGGTTTGCTGCGGTGCGTAGCCACCGATGGCCACCGTCTGGCGCTGTGCGAGACCGAGCTGGAAAAATCCGGCGGTGCCAAGCGCCAGATCATCGTGCCGCGTAAGGGCGTGACCGAGCTGCTGCGCCTGCTGGAAGCAGCTGACCGCGAGGTGGAGCTGGAAGTTGGCCGTAGCCATATCCGCGTCAAGCGTGGCGATGTGACCTTCACCTCCAAGCTGATCGACGGCCGCTTCCCGGATTACGAGGCGGTGATTCCGATCGGCGCCGATCGCGAGGTCAAGGTGGACCGTGAGGCACTGCGCGCATCGCTGCAGCGTGCGGCGATTCTGTCGAACGAGAAGTACCGTGGCGTGCGGGTGGAAGTGTCACCGGGTCAGCTGAAGATCAGCGCACACAACCCGGAGCAGGAAGAAGCGCAGGAAGAAATCGAGGCCGACACCAAGGTGGACGATCTGGCCATCGGCTTCAACGTCAACTATCTGCTCGACGCGCTGTCTGCACTGCGCGACGAGCACGTGGTCATTCAGCTGCGCGATGCGAACTCGTCGGCACTGGTCCGTGAGGCTAGCAGCGAGAAGTCGCGTCATGTGGTGATGCCGCTGCGCCTCTGACGCTGCGTTCCACGTGGAACACGAAGAGCCCGGCGAAAGCCGGGCTTTTTCGTTTTGGAGATCGGGAGCGCTAAGTTCGTTGTGGTGTAAGGCTTTGGGAGGCTTGAACGTCCTTGGGCATCCGCTCTGCGCTGGTATTGGGTGTCCAGATGCCTCGGTGCCTAACCCGGAGCTACTCTGCATTCGGGCATGATCCTCGGAGTATCAATGCCGCACGTTCACCAAGCCAAGAACGGTTCGATAGACGCCACTCACGGGTAGTCAGACTTCAACGACCGGACAAGCGCATTGGTTCGTTTGCTTGGATTGACGGGCGTGAGTTCGAAGAAGAGCGATATCAAAAATTTGGCATGAGCCTGGTGCGCTGCTGTCGCCGGCATGGATGCTTGGCCAATCTGTGGTTGAAGGCATCCCAAAGATCAGTGAGCTGTCTCGCCCTGGGACAGTGCCACGTGAAATCGGTGCGCTCCGCGCAAGTAAACAACCCACCCGGGACCTGTTGAGTTACGAAGACCCTGTTGGCAGGTTCACAGCGTGCACGTGGAACAACGGGCTTCTCCTCGTGTCACCCGCCGACTTTGGGAAAAAGCTGGCTTTGTCGCAGCCTCAGTGAGATTCGGTAGTCATGCGCTGTGGTTTTGTCGTCAAGCAAAGTCATTCGCACGGAAATCAGTCTGAACCAGTTCATCAAGCGCGGAGTGCTTCACTCCGAACCGAGACGTACAGCTACGTCTGAACTTGCGTGTTCTCAAGCCGGTTTTTGAGTTATGCACATCGAGCTTTGCTTTTAAATCTATAAATAATTTAAGAGCTTGGTGGTGATGGTAGGGCCAGATTTCGCCGGAAACTGCCCTATGTATTTGTTTTTAAATTACTTTTAGGCCTCGAAACCCTGTGTTTAGACCCGTGTAGAGGGGTCGACAACCTGTGGATAATCGGGAGCGGCTGCTCAGGCCAGCTTTTTATCCACAGGTTGTCCCCTGCCTGTCCCTTGGGTCGCTTCACGTCTGTACGGCAGGATCCGCATCGATCACGTATCCTCCGCTCCGACCGGGATGCCGGATAACAGCGCAGAGCAGACCGATCGATGCACGTAGTGCGGTTGTCCATCCATCGACTTCGTCGTTTCGAGACCGTCGACCTCCACCCAGCCAGTTCCTTGAACCTGCTGACCGGCGATAACGGTGCGGGCAAGACCAGCGTGCTGGAAGCGTTGCATCTGATGGCCTACGGCCGCAGCTTTCGTGGCCGTGTACGCGACGGGCTGATCCAGCAAGGCGCCGGCGATCTGGAAGTCTTCGTGGAGTGGCGCGAAGGAACCGCCGCGACCGGGGAACGCACGCGGCGGGCGGGCCTGCGCCATAGCGGCCAGGAATGGACCGGCCGGCTGGATGGCGAAGATGTCGCCCAGCTGGGCGCCTTGTGTGCCGCGCTGGCTGTCGTGACCTTCGAGCCCGGCAGCCATGTGTTGATCAGTGGCGGCGGTGAGCCGCGGCGGCGCTTCCTCGATTGGGGGCTGTTCCACGTGGAACCTGACTTCCTGGCGCTGTGGCGGCGCTACGCGCGGGCGCTCAAACAGCGCAATGCCCTGCTCAAGCAGGGCGCGCAGCCGCGCATGCTCGATGCCTGGGATCACGAGCTCGCCGAATCCGGCGAAACGCTGACATCGCGCCGTCTTCGCTACCTGGAGCGTCTGCAGGAGCGACTGATTCCTGTCGCAACAGCGATCGCCCCGTCGCTCGGGCTGTCCGCGCTGACGTTCGCACCGGGCTGGAAGCGCCATGAAGTGTCGCTTGCCGATGCGCTGCTATTGGCACGCGAGCGTGATCGCCAGAACGGCTACACCTCGCAAGGGCCACACCGGGCCGATTGGGCGCCTGCCTTCGATGCATTGCCGGGCAAGGATGCGCTCTCCCGCGGCCAGGCAAAGCTCACCGCCCTCGCCTGCTTGCTGGCGCAGGCCGAAGACTTCGCCCACGAGCGCGGCGAATGGCCGGTGATCGCCCTGGACGACCTGGGCTCGGAGCTGGATCGCCACCATCAGGCGCGCGTGCTGCAGCGCCTGGCGTCCGCACCGGCGCAGGTGCTGATCACCGCAACCGAAATGCCGCCCGGCCTAGCCGAATCCGGCAAGCTGCTGCACCGGTTCCACGTGGAACACGGCAATGTGGCCGTGCTGACGCCCTCCGCGTAACCGTCGGCGGCGCAGGTGGGCCGACTGGTATAATTTACGGGCTATCCCCCTTTTCCCACGGTGCGATGCGGCTCCTGCCGCCTGCGCCCGTGTTGTGGAGCTAACGGCACACGCATGACCGACGAACAAAACACCTCGCCCACCCCCAACGGCACCTACGACTCCAGCAAGATCACCGTGCTGCGTGGCCTGGAAGCCGTCCGCAAGCGCCCCGGCATGTACATCGGCGATGTCCATGACGGCACCGGCCTGCATCACATGGTGTTCGAGGTGGTCGACAACTCGGTCGACGAAGCCCTGGCCGGCCATGCCGACGACATCGTGGTCAAGATCCTGGTCGATGGCTCGGTTGCGGTGTCCGACAATGGCCGTGGCGTGCCGGTCGACATCCACAAGGAAGAAGGCGTCTCGGCGGCGGAGGTGATCCTCACCGTGCTGCATGCCGGCGGCAAGTTCGACGACAACAGCTACAAGGTGTCCGGCGGCCTGCACGGCGTGGGCGTGTCGGTGGTCAATGCGCTGTCCGAGCACCTGTGGCTGGACATCTGGCGCGACGGCTTCCACTACCAGCAGGAATACGCGCTGGGCGAGCCGCAGTACCCGCTCAAGCAGCTGGAAGCCTCGACCAAGCGCGGTACCACGCTGCGCTTCAAGCCGTCCGTGGCGATCTTCAGCGACGTCGAGTTCCATTACGACATCCTGGCGCGCCGCCTGCGCGAGCTGTCCTTCCTCAACTCAGGCGTCAAGATCACCCTGATCGACGAGCGCGGCGACGGCCGCCGCGACGATTTTCACTACGAGGGTGGCATCCGCAGCTTCGTCGAGCATCTGGCGCAGCTCAAGTCGCCGTTGCACCCGAACGTGATCTCGGTGACCGGCGAGCACAATGGCATCGTGGTGGACGTGGCCCTGCAATGGACCGACGCCTACCAGGAAACCATGTACTGCTTCACCAACAACATCCCGCAGAAGGATGGCGGCACCCACCTGGCCGGTTTCCGCGCCGCGCTGACGCGTGTGCTGAGCACCTACATCGAGCAGAACGGCATCGCCAAGCAGGCCAAGGTCGCGCTCACCGGCGATGACATGCGCGAAGGCATGATCGCGGTGCTCTCGGTCAAGGTGCCCGACCCCAGCTTCTCCTCGCAGACCAAGGAAAAGCTGGTCAGCTCGGATGTGCGTCCGGCGGTGGAAAACGCCTTCGGTGCGCGCTTGCAGGAGTTCTTGCAGGAGAATCCGAACGAAGCCAAGGCCATCACCGGCAAGATCGTCGACGCCGCCCGTGCGCGCGAAGCTGCCCGCAAGGCGCGCGACCTGACCCGCCGCAAGGGCGCGCTGGACATCGCCGGCCTGCCCGGCAAGCTGGCCGACTGCCAGGAAAAAGACCCGGCGCTGTCCGAACTGTTCATCGTCGAGGGTGACTCGGCAGGTGGCTCGGCCAAGCAGGGCCGCAACCGCAAGAACCAGGCGGTGCTGCCGCTGCGCGGCAAGATCCTCAATGTCGAACGCGCGCGTTTTGACCGCATGCTGGCCTCCGACCAGGTCGGCACGCTGATCACCGCGCTGGGCACTGGCATCGGCCGCGACGAGTACAACCCGGACAAGCTGCGTTACCACCGCATCATCCTGATGACCGACGCCGACGTCGACGGCTCGCACATCCGGACCCTGCTGCTGACCTTCTTCTACCGGCAGATGCCGGAGCTGATCGAGCGCGGCTACATCTACATTGGCCTGCCGCCGCTGTACAAGCTCAAGCAGGGCAAGAGCGAGCTGTATCTGAAGGACGACGCGGCGCTCAATGCCTACCTGGCCAGCAACGCGGTCGAAGGCGCGGCGCTGATCCCGGCCACCGACGAGCCGCCGATCACCGGCGAGGCGCTGGAAAAGCTGTTGATGCTGTTCACCAGCGCCAACGAGGCGATCGCGCGCAACGCACACCGTTACGACCCGGCGCTGCTCACCGCGCTGATCGACCTGCCGCCGCTGGATGTGGACAAGCTGCAGGCCGAAGGCGAGGTGCACCCCACCCTGGATGCGCTGCAGGCGGTGCTCAACCGCGGCACCCTGGGCACGGCGCGCTACCAGCTGCGTTTCGACCCGGCTACCGATGGCGCCTCGGCGTCGCTGGTGGCGGTGCGCAGGCACATGGGCGAGGAATTCACCCAGGTGCTGCCGATGGGCGCGTTCGAAAGCGGCGAGCTGCGTCCGCTGCGCGAGGTCTCGCTGGCCCTGCACGACCTCGTGCGTGAAGGCGCGCAGATCGTGCGCGGCAACAAGACCCACCCGATTACCAGCTTCGCCCAGGCGCATGCCTGGCTGCTGGAAGAGGCCAAGCGCGGCCGCCAGGTACAGCGCTTCAAGGGCCTGGGCGAAATGAACGCCGAACAGCTGTGGGAAACCACGGTCAATCCGGACACGCGTCGCCTGTTGCAGGTGCGGATCGAAGATGCCGTGGCCGCCGATCAGATCTTCAGCACTTTGATGGGCGATGTGGTCGAGCCACGCCGCGACTTCATCGAGGACAACGCGCTGAAGGTGTCCAACCTGGACATCTGAGCCACCGTCGCCCGTCGGCGCATCGCTCAGGCGCTGCGCCGACGCCTGCGGTTTTTTCAGGACGACGATGAGCGCAGATCCTTCCCCGAGGCCGGTACCGACGCCGGCCGCCGGCACCGCCCCGCTGCTGCCGCCATTGCTCGGCTTCGGCATCGATGTGCTGATCGCCACCGGCCTGCTGCTGTCGCTGAGCGTGGCCGGGTTTGCGCTCTGGGGCGTATTCCGCGGCGTCAGTGCCGTGCAGGCCGCCAAGGCGCAGGGCCTGACGCTGTCCTCAAGCGAGATCATGGCCACCATCGGCCAACCCGGCGTGCTGGTGCAATTGCTCACCGCGTTGGTCAGCACCGCCTCGCCGGCGCTGCTGCTGTATTACTGGCGCCGGCGTGCGACGGCAGACGAACACCGGGCCTCGCGCGCCGCTGCAAGGCGTGCCTCCACCTGGGGCTGGACCGCGCTGATCGCGGTTGGCGTGTTCCTGCTCAGCAATCTGGTCAGCGTGGCGGCGTCCGCGCTGGGCATCAAACCGGTGCCGACCAACCTGCCGCTGATGGAAGAAGCCATCAAACAATGGCCGCTGGCGCTGGTGGTGTTTGCCGTGGCGATCGCCCCGGCGTACGAGGAACTGCTGTTCCGACGCGTCTTGTTCGGCCGCCTGCTCGCCGCCGGCCGGCCCTGGCTGGGCATCGCGCTGAGCAGTGCGATCTTTGCGCTGGTGCACGAAGTGCCCGGCGTCAGCGGCAACGGACCGGCCGCCATCGCGCAGCTATGGCTGGTCTACGGCGGCATGGGCGCGGCGTTCGCATGGCTGTACTGGCGCACCGGCACGCTGTGGGCACCGATCGTGGCGCATGGCGTCAACAACGCCACCGCCCTGGCGGCGCTGTACTTTTTTGGCATCGGCTGAGCCGTTTGACGAAAAGTTAAGACGAGCCTGCCAAAATGCCCCCAGGGTTCAAGGGGGATTGAATGAAAGCCAGGCTGTTGATCGTTGTCGCCGTCTTTGCACTGACGGCATGTGCCACCACAACCTCGCCGACCGGCCGCCGACAGGTGGTGGGAGGCGTCACGCAGGACCAGCTCGACAAGCTTGGCGCCGAATCGTTCGCGCAGACCAAGGCCAAGGAAAAAGTCAGCACCGACGGCAAGCAGAACGCCTATGTGCAGTGCGTGGTCAATGCGCTGGTAGCGCAACTGCCGCCGCAGTGGCGCGAAACCCGTTGGGAAACCGCGCTGTTCGTCGATAACGAAGCCAACGCCTTTGCGCTGCCAGGTGGCAAGGTTGGCGTGAATACCGGCATCTTCACCGTCGCCAAGACGCAGGATCAGCTGGCTGCCGTGCTCGGGCACGAAATCGGGCATGTGATCTCCCGCCATCACGAAGAGCGCATCACCCGCCAGCTCGGCGCACAGACCGGCCTGGGCATCATCGGCGCGCTGGCCGGTGCGGCCTACGGCGACGGCGCCGCCAGTGCGGTCAACCAGGTCGGCGGGATGACCGCCCAGACTGTGTTCCTGCTACCCGGCTCGCGTACCCAGGAGAGCGAGGCCGATGTGGTCGGCCAGCGCCTGATGGCCCAGGCCGGCTTCGACCCTGCTCAGGCAGTCACGCTGTGGCAGAACATGATGGCCGCCAGCGGCAATCGCCAGCCGCAGTGGCTGTCCACCCACCCCGACCCCGCCAATCGCATCCGCGAACTGCAGGCAGACGTCAACCAACTCGAACCGGTTTACCAGCAGGCGCGACAGGACGGGCGCGTGCCGCGTTGCGGCTGATTTCGCAGCGCTTACGTACCGAATGTCGCAACACAGCATGGAAACCGTTTTCGGGAACTGAGACTTTCTGCTAAGTTTGCCGGCTCAGATTTTTCGTACAGCGTTTATTCCGCTTTTCGTACCGCCCGACGGCGGCTCGTCCGAGGTGAAACATGAAACTGCTCAACCGCAAGCAAGCCCTGTTGTCCCTGTTCATCGCCGCGTCCCTGGGCGGGGCTGTCGTCACCGATGCTGTTGCGCAGTCGGATCGTTCGTCCGAGCGCGCCAGCCGCAAGTCCAAGAACAGCGGCAAGGCCGAAGAGTTGTATCCGCAGTCCACCCGCGCCGCGCCGACGATCAAGCCTTCGTCCAAGCTGGGCAGCAAGCTGCAGAAGCTGATCGAAACCTTCAACAAGGGCGAAGACTTCCCGGCCGTGCGCACCCAGGCCGACGAGATCCTTGCCAATGGCTCGGCCAACGAAGCTGACAAGGCACTGGCGTCGCAGCTGGCCGCCCAGGCGGCGTACAACATGGACGACACCGCCGCTGCCAAGAAGTACCTGCAGCAGGCGATCGGCCTCAATGCGCTGGACAACAACGGCCAGTTCCAGTCGATGCTGATGCTGGCGCAGTTGCAGATGCAGGACGACCAGCAGGCCGAAGGCCTGGCCACGCTGGACAAGTATCTGGAAGAGAGCAAGTCGCAGCGTCCGGAAGACCTGATCCTCAAGGGCCAGGCGCTGTACCAGGCCGAGCGCTACAAGGAAGCCATTCCGGTGCTGAAGCAGGCCATTGCCGCCTCGCCCGAGCCGAAGGACACCTGGAACCAGTTGCTGATGGCGTCCTACGCCGAAGCCGGCCAGACCGGTGAAGCAGTTGCTGCTGCCGAAGCGCTCGCCGCCAAGACGCCGAACGACAAGAAGGCCCAGCTCAACCTGGCCAGCATGTATATGCAGGCCGACCAGATGGACAAGGCCGCCGCAGTGATGGACAAGCTGCGCGCTGCCGGGCAGTTGACCGAAGAAAAGGAGTACAAGCAGTTGTATTCCATCTACGCCAACACCGAGAACAAGGAAAAGGATGTCATCGCGGTCATCAACGAAGGTATGCAAAAAGGCATCCTTAAACCCGATTATCAGACATACCTTGCGCTCGCACAGTCGTATTACTACAGCGAAGACGTGCCCAAGGCGATCGAGAATTGGCAAAAAGCCGCACCGCTTTCCAAGGACGGCGAGACCTATCTGAATCTGGCCAAGGTGCTGCATTCGGAAGGTCGCATCCCGGAGGCCAAGCAGGCCGCGCAGCAGGCAATCGCCAAGGGTGTCAAAAAACCTGATGACGCCAAGAAGATCATCAATCTGAAGTAAAAAAGAAAATAAACCCCCGAAATCCCTGTGTTTTTAGTGGTTACAGGACTCGGGATTGGTATAAGCTTGGGGGTTCCTGCGGTGTCAAAGCCGTCCGAAAACCTGGGGATCATCACAGTGATCCGGGGCCCCCACTGAAAGAGCCATTGGCGCATGACGGAACAACTCGTTATCCACAGGCATGACTATGATGCCGGGAACCAGGGTCTGAGCTGGGCCCGCATTATCGGCATTGCTTTCGTAATTGCCTTGCACCTCACTGCACTGATGATGTTGCTGATCCCTGCAGTGGCGCCGAAGGCTCCGGCAGAGAAGGAGCGCACCACCATGGTTACCTTGGTGGATGCACCGCCTCCTCCCCCGCCGCCGCCGCCGCCGCCGCCGCCGGAAGACAAGCCGCCACCGCCGGTCAAGAATCTGTCGCCGCCGAAGCCGTCACCGGTTCCGCCGCCGCCGGAAGCTCCGGTTGTCGATGTTCCCGAACCGCGTCCCAGCGATATCGTCACGCCGCCGAGCCCGCCGGCTCCGCCGCAACCGCCGAGTGACATCGGCGCCAGTGTCGATATCTCGTCCAAGAACATGAACCCGCCGAAGTACCCGCCGGCTGCATTCCGTGCCGGTGTCCAAGGTGAGGTCATCCTGATCGTGGATGTGGATGCAAGCGGCAACGTGACCAATGTGTCGGTCGAAAAGTCCAGCCGCAACCGCGACCTTGACCGTGCCGCGATGGACGCAGCACGCAAGTGGAAGTTCAACGCCTCCACTGTCAACGGGCAGAAAGCCGCCGGACGTGTCCGCGTCCCGGTCAACTTTGCTCTGAACTGATCCCACGGGCCGGCCACGGTCGGCCCAGGATCCTGTCTTCCTTTCGCTCCACCCTTCATCACCACACACAACAAAGGTAAGCGTCATGCTGCAGGAATTCTTTATCGCCGCCGCTGCAGGGGGCTCCAATCCGTCGGCCGCCCTGTCGCAGATGGGCTTCGAGCACTTGATCACTGAAATGACGTCCAGCCCCGGCGATTTCGCCGTGTCCTGGGTCGTTCTGATCACCCTGATCGCCATGTCCGCTGCCTCCTGGTACTGGACCGTCATCAACATCTTCCGTGCCACCCGTCTGAAGAGCGCGGCTGACCGCGTCACCACCGCGTTCTGGGATGCCCCGAATGCACAGGACGCCATCCGTGCCATGGAAGAGCAGCCGGCTTCCGAGCCGTTCTCCAAGATCGCACTGGACGCAGCGCAGGCTGCTGCTCACCACCAGCGCGCCGAAGGCAGCACCGGTGGTCTGGGCGAGAGCCTGAGCCGTTCGGAATTCGTCGATCGCGCCCTGCGTCAGGCCGTGACCCGCGAAAGCACCAAGCTGCAGTCGGGCATGACCCTGCTGGCCACCGTCGGTGCGACCGCGCCGTTCGTCGGTCTGCTCGGTACGGTGTGGGGCATCTACGGCGCGCTGATCAAGATCGGTGCAACCGGTTCGGCCTCCATCGACGCCGTTGCCGGCCCGGTGGGTGAAGCGCTGATCATGACCGCGATCGGTCTGTTCGTCGCAATCCCGGCCGTGTTCGCGTTCAACTTCTTCTCCAAGGTCAACAGCTCGGTGATCGCCAAGTTCGACACCTTTGCCCACGACCTGCACGACTTCTTCGCCACTGGTTCGCGCGTTCGCTAATCCGTAGTAAAGAACGACTTCGCAACGATTTAGACGGAGCCCGTTATGGCCTTCAGTAGTGGAAACAGCGGTGGCCCGATGGCCGACATCAACGTGACGCCCCTCGTGGACGTGATGTTGGTGCTGCTGATCATCTTCATCATTACGGCACCGCTGATGTCCCATAAGGTCAAGGTGGAGCTGCCAGAGGCCAACCTGATCCAGAAGGAAGATGCGGAGAAACGCGCCGCGCCGATCACCCTGGCCGTCAAGGAAGACGGGTCGCTGTACTGGAACGACGAGCCGATTTCCAAGGAAGCCTTGGAATCGCGCCTGTCCACCGCCGCACAGCAGACACCGCAGCCGCCGCTCAATTTGCGTGGCGACCGCACGACCAAGATGCGTACGATCAACGAGATCACTAAGATCGCGCAGGGTCAGGGCATGTTGGACGTCGGCTTCGTCGCAACCAAAGAGAAGGGGCAGTAAGCCATGGCATTCAGTACCGGTGGAAACCGCGGCCCAATGGCCGACATCAATGTCACGCCCCTGGTGGACGTGATGTTGGTGCTGCTGATCATCTTCATCGTGACCGCGCCGATCATGACCTACCCGATCGCCGTGGATCTGCCGCAGCGGGTGCTCAACCCGCCACCGCAGACGACCGAACCGCCGCCGCCGATCGAGTTGCGGATCGACGCCAGCAACCAGGTGTTCTGGAACAACAGCCCGACCCCGGTCGCGCAGTTGCAGCAGAAGATGGAAGAAGTGGTGCAGGCCGATCCGACCAATCAGCCGGAACTGCGCATCGACGCCAATGAAGATGCGGAGTACGAAGTGATGGCCAAGGTCCTTGCTGCGGCGAAAAACTCGCAGATGAAGAAAATCGGCTTCATGCAGTAAGACATCGCAAGACCGCAACACAACAGTCATGACGCGACTGCAACGCCACCGGAAACGGTGGCGTTTTTTTATGCTCGATCAATCGGGTGCTTGCTGCCGCTATGTTCGACACGCACGGATGCGGCCGGCTGTTTGCCAGGACGTTGGTATCCGTTTCCCAGGCACCGGACGAGTGATGCATGCAGTGACCCTCAGGTCGTCCGCGCAAGCAAACCGCGGGAGTTGCAGCGGCAAGTCGCAACGGCACGCTTCGGGGCTCGGCCCGCCAGATGCGTCTGCCCTGCCCCTCCCTCGCTGCCGGCCAGGTGTATGCTCGAGCGTGCAGCACCCACGCTCATAGCACAGGAGGCAGTCATGGCTTTCAGTACGGCAGGCAATCGGGGACCGCTGGCGGAGATCGATGTCACGCCGCTGGTGGATGTCATGTTGGTGTTGTTGATCATCTTCATCGTCACCGCTCCGATGCTGGCGCGGCCAATCACGGTGGACCTGCCACAGCGCAGCGAGCAAGCCCAGTCACGCATGGAGCCGCCTGCACCGATCGGGTTGCGTGTGGACGCCAGCGGGCAAGTGTTCTGGAATGCCAGCCCGATAACGCTGCAGCAATTGCAGCCCAGGTTGATCGAACAGATGCGCCAGGCAGCCGGCAATCAGCCAGAGCTGCGCATCGCCGCCAGTGCGGATGCCGAATACGCGGTGATGGCCAAGGTGCTGGCTGCAGCCAAGAATGCGCAGGTGGATCGCATCAGTTTTGTGCAGTAAATGGGTGATTAACCAGCCTGGTAAATCAGCCAGAAATCATCGATAACGATTGCATCGGGGCAGAAGCCCTGCCCCGATGCAATACCTAGAAACTAAACAACGCATCCACATAATCGACTTGATTATCTCAAGCGCTGATCGATGCGCCGCGCAGTATGTCCAGATAGGCGCGCACTGTTACATCCAGGCTTTGATACAAGGCCTCGCTGATCAATGCATGGCCGATCGAAACCTCGTGCACACCGGGGACAGCGCTCAGAAAGTCGCCGAGATTGGCCTGCGATAAATCGTGTCCGGCATTGACGCCCAGACCTGCGGTAGCTGCGCGTTGCGCCGCATCGGAAAACAGCTTGAATACAGCATCCGGCTGGCCGCTCAGATGCGCCTGCGCATACGGGCCGGTGTATAACTCGATGCGGTCTGCACCGAGTGTTGCCGCCTGCGCGATAGCGGGATTGTCGGCATCGACAAACAGACTGACGCGAGCACCGATTGCCTTGAACGAGGCGATCAGCGTGGCCAGTTGGGTGGTGTCCTGGGCAAAATCGAATCCGTGGTCGGACGTCAGCTGTCCATCGCCATCCGGTACCAGGGTGACCTGTTCGGGGCGGGTGGCACGACATAATTCCAGCAGACCCGGATAGCCGTCGCGCGGTGGCGCGAACGGGTTGCCTTCGATATTGAATTCGACGCCGTGCTCGCGTGTCAGTGCGCTCAGCGCCAGCACATCGTCGGCGCGGATATGCCGCTGGTCCGGACGCGGGTGCACGGTGATGCCATGCGCACCGGCGGCAATGCAGGTGCGTGCGGCCTGCACCACATCCGGATCGTGGCCGCCGCGCGAATTGCGCAACACCGCGATCTTGTTGACGTTGACGCTGAGCTGGGTGGTCACTGCGTCGGTCTCAGGCTTGCGGCTCGCCGTCGCGCGTGGCGTTGAGGGCGGCTGCCTTGCGGGCTTCGGCGATCTCGCGCAGGCGGCGCAGCTCGGCAGGGTCGATCAGGCTGCTGGTGTCGCGCTGGGTATCGCCCATGCGCGAGGCGAACCAGCCGCGCGTCCACAGCAACAGCAACAGCAGTGCCACCAGCAGCGAGGCCACCAGCAACCACACGTGCGGCGTGCTGAAGGCCAGCACCAGCGCACCCAATGCCATAAGCAGAAACAGCCAGTGCATGACGAGCTCCCCGATCAGTGGCGGCAGTGTAGCGCCGCGCCCGGCACTGTTCCACGTGGGCGCGGCGATGCGGCTCAGAGCAGCGGCGACAGCAGCCGTGCACAGGCTTCGGGCAGCCGCGAGCGCCACAACGGCCGGTGGCGGACGAAGCGCACTTCCTGCGCCTGCTGCAGGTCGGCGTCGATCAAGCCGGCCAGCTCGGCGGCCACCGCCTGGTCGCGAAACAGCATCGACAACTCGAAATTCAGGCGAAAGCTGCGGCTGTCGAAATTGGCGCTGCCGACGATGCAGACATCGTCGTCGGCCAGCAACGCCTTGGTGTGCAGCATGCGCGGGCCGTATTCGTAGATGCGCACCCCGGCCTCGAGCAGCTCGTCGAAATACGAACGCGCCGCGTAGGTGACCAGGCGCGAGTCGCTGACGCGTGGCACCAGCAGGCGCACGTCCAGGCCCCCCAGTGCGGCCGAGGTCAGCGCCATGCGCGCGGCCTCGCCGGGCACGAAATATGGCGTGACCAGCCAGACCCGATGCCGGGCTTCGTGAATCGCAGCGACCATCAGCCGGTGGATGGACTCCCACGACGAATCCGGCCCGGAGACCAGCACCTGCGCGTCGACATCGCCTTGCGCACGGCTCGGCACATCTTCGGGCCAGAGTTGCTGGCCGTGGAAGGCAGCGCGGCCCTGTCCGGTGGCGTAGAGCCAGTCTTCCAGGAACACCAGCTGCAGGCTGCGCACCACGTGGCCTTGCAGGCGCATGTGCAGGTCGCGGTAGGCATCGCTGCGGACCTGCTCGTTCTCTTCGTCGGTGACGTTGATGCCGCCGGTGAAGCCGATCCTGCCGTCGACCACGACCACTTTGCGGTGGGTGCGCAGGTTCAACCACGGCCGCTTGAACGGCTTGAGCAGCTGGGATGGATGAAACCAGGCGGTCTCCACCCCGGCCGCGCGCAGCGTGCGCAAGCTGCGCCGGGTCATCGCCGACGAACCCACCGCATCCATCAGCAGGCGCACCTTGACCCCGGCGCGTGCGCGCTCCATCAGCGCATCGCAGATCGCGGTGCCGCTGTGGTCGGGCTGGAAGATGTAGTACTGCAGATGGATATGGTCGCGCGCACCGCGGATGGCCTCGATGATGGCCGCATAGGTGGCCGCGCCATCCACCAGCCAGTGCACCTCGGTGGCGCTGCTGGGGGCCAGCCCGGTGGTGGACTGGGCGATCTTGGCCAGCTCGGTGCAGTCCGCATCCGGCGGGCAGACGCTGCTATAGCTCTCCATGCCCGAGCGCGAACGGCCGCGCCGCAGTCGCTGGCGTTTGACCTTCTGCGGGCCGAGCCAGTAGTAGATCAGCAGGCCCAGATACGGCAGCGCCGCCAGCGACAGCACCCAGCTGAGCGTGGCCACCGGCTCGCGCTTCTGCAGCACGATCCAGCTGGCGATCCACAGCAGGTACAGCACGTAGGCGGCGAGGAGAAGCGCTTCGAGGTGGGGAATGGTGGCCAGCCGATCCCACGCGCCCTGTACGGATGCGAGCATGCGCGGATTCTACGGGGCGCACGCACCGCCGCGATGACCATGCGGCCAACACGATCGCCGCGCCGGGTCTGAAAGCTTCATCGCGGCGCGCCCCTGGTCGCATCGATTGAGACCGGCCGGCCGTACGATGACGCGATGGCAACTGCGATCAAGGGCCGTGGTGCGACCGGCCATCTGCCCGGACGCTTCGAAACCACCACCCAACAACCGGTGGACGATGGCTGGTACGCCGACGACGGCGAGGAGTTCGCCGCGCCGGCGCTGCGCACCCAGGTCACCGAGGAAACCGCGCGCAGCATCATCAGCCGCAATCAATCGCCGGACATCGGCTTTTCGCAATCGGTCAATCCGTATCGTGGGTGCGAGCATGGTTGCAGCTACTGCTTTGCGCGGCCCTCGCATGCCTATCTCAATCTGTCGCCCGGGCTGGATTTCGAGACCAAGCTGTTCGCCAAGACCAATGCGCCTGAGCTGTTGCGCCGTGAACTGTCGCGCCCGGGCTATGTGCCCAGCCCGATCGCACTGGGCATCAACACCGATGCCTACCAGCCGATCGAGCGCAAACGTGCACTGACGCGGCGCCTGATCGAGGTGCTGTGGGAAACCCGCCATCCGTTCACGCTGATCACCAAGAATGCGTTGGTCACGCGCGATCTGGACCTGCTCGCACCGCTGGCACGCGAGGGCCTGGTCAACGTGCATTTTTCGGTGACCACGCTGGACCCGCATCTGTCGGCCAGGCTGGAACCGCGCGCGTCCGCACCGCATGCCCGCCTGCGCGCGATGCGGGCGCTGCACGAGGCCGGCGTGCCGGTCGGGGTGATGGCCGCGCCGGTGATCCCGTGGATCAACGACCATGAGCTGGAAGCGATCCTGCAGGCCGCGTCCGCTGCCGGCGCGCACAGTGCCGGCTACGTATTGCTGCGGCTGCCGCACGAAGTGGCGCCGCTGTTCCGCGACTGGTTGCAGACCCATCACCCGCAACGCGCCGGGCACGTGATGAGCACGATCCAGCAACTGCGCGGCGGCAAGGATTACGACAGCGCCTTCGGCACACGCCTGCGCGGCCAGGGCGTCTACGCGGAGTTGCTGGCACGCCGCTTCGCCCTGGCCCACCGCCGCAGCGGTTTCGACGCACGCGACATGCCGGCATTGGACACGACCAAGTTCCGCCGCCCCGCTCCGCCGGCCAAGCCGGTGCCGCAGTCGCCGCAAGGCAGTCTGTTCTAGGGGCGGGGATTGGGGATTTGAGATTGGGGATTCGTAACAGCCGACGCACTGTAGTGACCTGCCCTTACCAATCCCCAATCCCCAATCACGAATCCCCGCCGTACAAGGCACTCGCCGACTGGAACAGGATCCAGCTGGTGGCGATGAACTTGTCGCCGCCGACCGGGCGGTTGCCGCGGTGGGTGTGGGTGAAGGCGGTGGGGGCGATCAGCAGGCTGCCGGTGCGCGGGCGGGCCTTGCGCTGCTGGAACAGGAATTCGGTCTCGCCCTGTTCGAACTCGTCGTTGAGGTACAGCGTCCACAGCAGATGCCGGTGCAGCGTGTCGGCGCTGGCATCGCGTGGATACAGCTCGCAATGCCAGTAGGGATAGCCGCCCTGGTCGGCGGTGTACCACTGCAGGTTGATCGCACCCGGGCGCAGGCAGGTGCGGGCCAGGTCGCCCAGCGCCTGGTCGCTCATCTGCGCGATGTCCTCGGCCACCAGCCGGTGCGGGCTGCCGTCGGCGGTGGTGACCTGCAGCATCAGCGGCGAGATCAGGGCTTGTGGATAGTGCCGCAGATAGGTCAGCACGCCTTCGAACACGGCCTGCTGCAGGCGGTTTTCCACCGCCGCCCATTCGGCCACGCCGCTGATGCGCAGGTCGCGGCTGTGTTTGAGTTCGGGAAACACGCCGCCACCGATGCGGCCGGGATGCAGCTGCTGGCTGTCGCGCATGCGTTGCACGATGGCGGCGCAATCCTCGCGCGAGACGGCGTTGTCGGCGATCTGGATGAAGTCGGGTTGGCTCATCGCACGACCATAGCAATCTGCGCTACCGCCTGCACAGCACGCCCGGCGGCGTACGCGGCCTCGGTCGGCCCATTGCCATGAGGCATCATCGCTGCATGCTTCAGCGCTGCGTCGCCCAGAAAGACAGCGCCGCAGCATGCACCACGCGCTCGCCACGCCAGCCAGTACGCCACTGCGATGGCGCTGGGTGATGCGCTGCCTAGATCGTCTGCGGCAATCTACTTGCGCAGACGCAATCAGCCGCCGGCCTGCAACGCACGTGGTGGCGCGTGCAAGGCAGCAAAGAAAAACCCCGCCGTAGCGGGGTTTTTCGTTACACGCGTGGTGCTACGACGATCAGAACTTGTAGTTGACCGAAGCGGCCAGCACGTCGCCCTTCACCTTGTAGCTGCCCGCCAGACGGTCGCCGGTGGCACTGCGGGTGTCGCTGGTCGGGTCGCTGGTGAACAGGTGGGTGTAACCGAAGTTGTATTCGGCCTGCTGCGACGGACGCCAGCTCAGACCCAGCGAGACCCACTTGCGGCTCGCATCCGGCACGCGCACGTCGCGGTGCTCGGCGGTGGTCGGGGTCTGGTCGTACGCCAGGCCGCCACGCAGGGTCAGCGTCTCGCTCATGCGGTAGTCGGCACCGATCGAGGCGAAGGTGGTGTCGCGGTAGGAGAAGTCCAGCACGCTGTCGGGCTGGTTGGAGGCGAAGTCCACGGTCACCTGGTCGAACTTGCTCCAGGCGGTACGGGTGACATCGGCCATGATCGACCACTGCTCGTTCACGTTGTGGGTGAAGCTGGCGGTGGCGCTGGCCGGCAGCCTGACGGTGGCGCGGCCCTTGGTGTCGACGAAGGTGCCCGGAGCGGCAACGCCCAGGACTGCCGCAGCCGGACCCGGCACGGTGAAGTCGGCATCGCCATCGGTGATCTTGTGATCCACTTGCGAACGGTAGCTGAAACCGATGTGGGTGTTCTCGTCGATGCTGAACAGGCCGCCGAGGGTGAAGCCCACTTCGGTGCTGTCGCCCTTGATGCGCGAGTAGCCATCGGCATTGCCCGGTGCGAAGCCCGGCACGCGACGCGCGGCCAGCACGCTGCCGAAGTCGACCGCATTGGCCAGATCGATATCCAGACGCTCGGCGAACACCGACGCACCGAAGGACACGTACGGGTTCACGTCGTAGGAGAACGCGACATTGAAGTCGATCGCCTGCAGCTCGGTCTTGGTGCCGTGGTAGCGGCCGACCCAGTCGCGGTCGTATTCGGTCTTGAAGCCGAACGGCACGGTCAGCGATGTACCCAGGTGCATGTTGTCGTTCTCGCCGAACGGCACGTGGAAGTACATCGCCGGGACCGGCGCGATCATGCCGGCGTCGCCGCCATTGCCGCCGGAGACCGGGGCGCCGTTGGCGTAGGTGGCGGTGTCGGGCTGGAACTTGGCCGAGAAGCTGATGGCGCTGACGTCGGCCTGGAACAGGCGACCGTCCAGCTGGCGCATGCCGGCCGGGTTGTTGGCGATGATCGAGGCATCGTCCGGGGCGCTGCCCGAACCGGCGAAGGCGCGGCCAAGACCCTTGGCGCTGTTTTCCTTCAGCTGGAAGGCGGCGCCGTGGGCCTGGCCAACGGCCAGTACGCCGGCAATGCCGACGGCCAACAGGGTGGCGCGGCTGAGAATGGAAGCGGTAGACATAAGGTGGTGCTCTCCGGATAAAGACTGCAGTGGTCGGTACAGCGCCCGCGCCCAGCGCCAAGTGGCTGCTGGAGCGCGCCGGAGACCCCCCCCCGACATACGACGCCGTACGCAGTATACCCACCACAATTAACCGAACAATAACGAAGCACGTTTTGATCGGCTGGACAGGTTAGGGATGGGTTCAGGAGCGTGAACCCGCTAGAGTGCCACTCCGATGTTCGTCTCTCTCCCCTCCCGCAAGAAACCCACCCCGCGCTGGGCAGTGCCGTTGCTGTTCGCAACCGTGTGGCTGGCCTATCTGTGGTCGATCAGCCGGCCCGGCGAGGCACGCAATACGCTGTGGCTGGACTGGGGCGCGCTGTCCAGCGGCGTGTCCAACCTGGGCGACTGGTGGGCGACCCTGCGCGACGGCAGCGTGCTGCGGCTGTTCACCGCGTTGTTCCTGCATGCGGACTGGTCGCACCTGCTCGGCAACCTGGTGTTCCTGCTGATCTTCGGGCTGCCGGCCGAGCGCATTCTCGGGCCGTGGCGCCTGCTGTTGCTGTTCCTGGTCGGCGGCGCGGCCTCCAATCTGGCGGCGATCTTCGCGATCGGCACGCCGGACCGGGTGATCATCGGTGCCTCGGGCGCGGTGTCGGCGTTGATCGGCACCTATCTGGCGCTGTTCCCCGGCGCCAAGCTGGGCGTGGTGCTGCCGCTGGGAGTGTTTCTGGAATTCATCCGGGTACCAGCACCGTTGCTGATCGGTGCCTGGGCGCTGCTGCAGGTGGTGTTTGCCTACATCGGCCCGGCCTTCGGCATGGTCGCGTGGTCGGCGCATATCGCCGGGTTCGTGTTCGGCATCGTCTACGGGCTGTATGTGCGCGCGGCGATCGCGCGGCGGCTGCGCAAGCGCCACGGGTTCTAGCGCGGCGGCAATCGTGCAAGGCGCACCGGGGCGCCGTGTTGCGCCGGCTCCGCGCTGCGTCGCTGCGCGGTGGCGCGCCTATAATCGCCGCATGTCCAAGCCCCTGTACAAAGTCACCTTCCTCAACCACGGCAAGGTCTACGAGCTCTACGCCCGCCAGGTCACCGGCAGCCATCTGTGGGGCTTCAACCAGATCGGCGAGCTGGTGTTCGACGTGCACGACGGGCTGGTGGTCGACCCCACCGAAGAGCGCCTGCGCGAAGAGTTCGGCAACACCAAGACGCTGCACCTGCCGATGCAGAGCATCGTGCGCATCGAGGAAGTCGAGAAGAAGGGCCAGTCGGTGATCCGCGATGCCACCACCGGCGACAAGGTGGTCACGCCGTTCCCGTTGCCGACCAAGCCGCGCTGATGCGCATCCTGGTGCCCGACGATTACCAGGGCGCCGTGCGTCACCTGCCCTGCCTGCAGCGCCTGCACGGCCACGATGTGCAGGTGCTGGGCGCGCTGGCCACCGACCCCAACGAATGGGCCGAGCGGCTGGTCGAAGCCGATGCGCTGGTACTGATCCGCGAACGCACCCGCGTGGACGCCACGCTGTTGCGGCGACTGCCGCGACTCAAGTTGATCAGCCAGACCGGCCGGATCGGTGCGCATGTGGATGTGGCCGCGTGCACCGAGTTCGGGGTGGCGGTGGCCGAAGGCGTCGGCTCGCCGGTGGCGCCGGCCGAACTGACCTGGGCCTTGATCCTGTCGGCCAGCCGGCGCCTGGGCGAGTACCAGCGCGCGCTTCACCAGGGCCGCTGGCAGGCGCTGGGCGATCCCGGCCTGGGGCGCGCGTTGCACGGGCGCACCCTGGGCATCTGGAGTTACGGGCGGATCGGCCAGCGCGTGGCCGGCTTCGGGCGTGCGTTCGGCATGCAGGTGCTGGTGTGGGGCGGCGAGGCCTCGTGCGCACAGGCCGCGCGCGATGGCTTCGACATCGCCGCCAGCCGGCAGGACCTGTTCGAACGCAGCGATGTGCTGTCGCTGCATCGGCGCCTGACCGCGCAGACCCGCCACCAGATCAGTGCGCAGGATCTGGCGTGGATGCGTCCGGATGCGTTGCTGGTCAACACCAGCCGCGCCGAGCTGATCGCGCCCGGCGCATTGCTGGCCGCGCTGGATGCGGGCCGGCCGGCGCAGGCGGCGGTGGATGTGTTCGAGCGCGAGCCGGTGCTGGATCCGCGCGACCCGCTGCTGCAGCATCCACGCGTGCTGGCGACGCCGCATCTGGGCTACGTGGAAAGCGACAGCTATGCGCTGTACTTCGAAGCGGCGTTCGACAATGTGCTGGCGTTTGCCGCCGGTGCGCCGCGCAACCTGGTCAATCCCGAGGCGTTGGCGATTGTGCGATAGCGCGTGGTTGACGCGGTGGTGATTGGGCAACTGGCGAGGCTTGTCGCGACCGGGGTCGCTCCTACGAACGCCTCGGGGTCCAAACCCGCCGGCGCTGTGGTGGCCGGGTGATCCAGGATGCGTGCAGGTGGCGTCGCAGTGCCGACGCGTGGCGATCGGGCCTGGCGCGCAGCGGGTGATTGACCCGCTGCGCTGTGGCCGGATTACTTGACCGGTTCGGCCGGCGCCGGCGCCGCTGGTGCGGCTGGCGGCGCGGGCTTGGCCTTTTCAGCCGGTTCGCTCGGCTTGTCGGCAGGCTTGGGCTTGTCGGTCGCGGCCGGGCGCGCGGCAGCCGGCTTCGGCTCGGCCGCGGTCTTGGCGGCCCTGGCCTTCTGCGCTGCCTGTGCCTTGGCCTTGAGCGCGGCTTGCGCCTTGGCCGCCGAGCCGGGCTGCTTGAGCTCGGCCAGCGCGGAGGCGATCGGGCCATCGCCCGGCAGCACGTCGCCGGCGCTGTAGCCCTCCTCGCCTTCGGCATCGCCACGCAGATGGCCCGGCAGCGTGGCTTCGCTGAAGTCGGCCAGGCTGGCCGGCACGTCGGCATCGCCCGGTTGCGGTTCCGGGGTGAGCAGCACTTCCGGCACGATGCCGCTGGCCTGGATCGACTTGCCGCTGGGGGTGTAATAGCGCGCGGTGGTCAGCTTGACCGAGTCGCCGTTGTCCAGCGGCAGCACGGTCTGCACCGAGCCCTTGCCGAAGGTGCGGCTGCCGATGATGCGCGCGCGCTGGTTGTCGCGCAGCGCGCCGGCCAGCACTTCCGAAGCACTGGCCGAGCCGGCGTCCACCAGCACCACCACCGGTGCGCCGCCGAGCAGATCGCCCGGGGTGGCGTCGAACTTGGCATCGCTGATGGAGATGCGCCCGCGCGTGCTGACGATGTTGCCCTTGTCGAGCAGATCGTCGGCCACCTGCACCGCCGAGGTCAGCAGGCCGCCCGGGTTGCTGCGCAGGTCCAGCACCAGGCCGCGCAACTTGCCGCCGGCCTGCAGCTGCTTGAGGTTCTTCTGGAAGTCGGCACCGGTGTCGGCCTGGAAGGTGCTGATGCGGATATAGCCATAACCCGGTTCCAGCAGCTTGCTGCGCACGCTGGCCACGCGGATGGTCTCGCGCTGCAGGGTCACGTCGAACGGCTTGGGCGCCTTGTCGCGCACGATGGTCAGCACGACCTTGCTGCCGGATTCGCCGCGCAGCGGCTCCATCGCCTTGCTGGCGTCGATCGGCTTGCCGTCGATGGCCACGATGACGTCGCCGGCGCGGATGCCGGCGCGCGCGGCCGGTGTGTCGTCGATCGGCGCGATCACCTTGAGCGTGTTGTCCTGCTGCTGCAGCAATTCCACGCCGATGCCGTCGTAGGCGCCGGTGGCCTGCTCGTCGAAGGCTTCGGCATCTTCCTTGTCGAAATAGGTGCTGTGCGGGTCCAGATCCGAGAGCAGGCCGCGCACCGCGGCGTGCATCAGCTTCTTGTCCTCGACCGGGTCGACGTAAGCCTGCTTGACCGCGTTGTACACCGCCACGAAGCGGCGGATCTCGTCCAGCGGCACCTTGGAGACGGCGGCTTCATTGGCTTCCGGATCGTCCGCAGTGGCCTGGGCGGCGGCGGGACTGGCTTTCTGCGCCCAACCGGGTGAGGCGAACAACGCCAGCGACAGGGCAACGGACAGGACGGCTACGCGCATGAAGCACTCCGACAAAGAGATAAGACGCCCCGCAACGGAGCAGCCTGGATTATGCGCGAAGCCGCGGTAAATCCGCGTTGACTTGGCAGGGCCAGGTATGGCGGCGGTCATGCACCGGCACGCGCGCGGCGTGCGCGTGCGCTCAGCGGCGCTGCAACCAGCTCGACGGATCCACCGGCTGCCCGTTGCGACGCAGTTCGAAGTACAGCGCCGGCACGCCCTGCCCGCCCGAGCTGCCGACCTTGGCCACCGCTTCGCCGCGCTTGATCGACGCGCCGGCATCACGCAACAGTGTGTCGTTGTGCGCGTACAGGCTCATGTAGCCGTTGCCGTGGTCCACGATCAGGATCATGCCGTAGCCGGTCATCCAGTCGGAGAACACCACCGTGCCATCGGCCACCGCGGTGACGGTGCTGCCCTTGGGCGCGCCGATCAGCACGCCCTTGCTGGTGTGGCCGTCGGGCAAGGTGGCGTTGAAGCGCGCCAGCAGGTTGCCCGCCACCGGCCAGCTCAGGCCGCCGACCTTGGGCGCCGGCGCACTGGCGATGACCTTGGGCGGGGTCTTGCCGGGACGCTCGGGGCGCTCGGTCTTGCTGCGTTTGGCCTGCGCGGCGGCTTCGGCGGCGGCGCGTTTGGCGGCAGCCCGCCGTTCGGCCTCGGCCTTGGCGGCGGCCGCGCGCAGGTTGGCGAGCAGCTGCTCCAGCGATTTGGCGTCCTGGCCCAGGGCTTTTTCGCGCTCGGCGCGCTGTTTGTAGCGGTCGTCCAGCTGCGCGACGGTCGCCGCCTGCTGCGAGCGATCCTTCTGCAGCAATGCGGCCTGCGCCTTTTGCTGCGCACGCGCCGCATCCAGTGCCTGGCGACGGCTGGCGATGTCCTGCTCCACCTTGGTGAGCGCATCCAGTTGCGTGGTCAGTGCCTGGATGCGCTGTGCACGCGCGTTCTGCACGTAGCGATGATCGGCCAGCATGCGCGTGGCATCGCCCACGGTGTCCTGCGACAACAGCACCTTCAACGGCGCGTTGCGGCCGACCTGGTCGGCGGCGCGCAATAGCGCGGCCAGCTGCACGCGCTGGTTCTGCAGGCCGCGCTGCAGCTGCGCACGGTCCTGCTGCAGCTTGCCCAGGTGCTGTTCCTGCTCGCGCATCGCCGTTTCGGTCTCGCTCAACGCACGCGAGGTCCTGGCCACCTTCTCGTCGGCCTGGCGCAGTTGCTGGGCGGCGTTGCCGCGCTTGCCCTCCAGCTCGCGGCGGTCGGCGCTGATGGTCTTGAGTTCGTCGCGCAGCTGCTGCAGTTTGCGCTCGGTTTCGCGCTGGCTTTGCGCACCGGCCGCGGTGCTGCCCAGCAGCGTGCAGGCCAGCACGGTCGCCGCCAGCCACGCGCGGGAGCGGCCGGTGGCGGGGGCGGACGGCAGGCGCGATCGCAGGGCGGGCGACAGGGGCAACGAAAGGTCCAGTGACTTCAGGCAGGTGCGCGATTGTAGCCAAGCATGGTGTGATCGCCGCCACGCCCAAGACAGCCGCCGCCGCGCAAGGTTCAGCATGAAGCCCCAGCATCTTCTTCTGGCATTGTCCCTGGTCTGCACAAGCGCCTGGGCCGACGAGGACATCAGCAAGGTCAACGGCCGTATCAGCGCCGAGGCCGGCAAGGTCTATGGCGGGCTGGACACCGTCAACGGCTCCATCGAGGTCGGCGCCGGCGCGCAGACCCGGAGTGTGGAAACGGTCAACGGCAGTATCCAGATCGGCGACAACGCCCGCACCGGCGATGTCTCCACGGTCAATGGCGCGATCACGCTGGGCCAGAAGGTGGTGGTGTCCGGCGGGCTGGAGACGGTCAACGGCAGTGTGCTGGTGGAGCGCGGCAGCCGCATCAGCGGCGGCGTGGAAACCGTCAACGGCAGCATCGGCCTGGTGGAAACCGAGCTCGGCGAGGGCATCGAGACCGTCAACGGCGACATTACTGTCGGGGTGCGCTCGCATGTGCGTGGCGGGATCGAGGTCACCAAGCCGAACTTCAGCTTTTCGTTCAAGCCTGCGCGCAAGCCGCGCGTGGTGATCGGCCCGGATGCGGTGGTCGATGGCCCGCTGGAGTTCGAGCGCGAGGTCAGCCTGTACGTGCACCGCACTGCGAAGATCGGTGCCGTCACCGGCGCCACCGCGCGCAGCTTCGACAGCGACGTGGCGCCCAAGGACTGACGCCCTCACCACGGGCCCAGCGCCTAGAATCGGGGGACCTTCGCCGCACGAGGAGTCCCGATGCCCCGCAAGATCCTGTTGTGCCTGGCCGCGACGCTGGCCCTGGCCGGCTGCAAGCGTGAACCCGCCGATGCGCCGAGCGCGCCCGCCGCGCAGGCACCCGTCGGCAGCGCGCCCAGCACGCCGGCCAGTCGCCACGCCTTCTCGCCGGAGCTGACCAGCGGCGACTTTGCCGAGCTGGTCAAGACGCTGGCCTCGGACGAGTTCGAGGGACGCGGCCCCGGCACGCCGGGCGAGGAGAAGACCGTCACCTACATCCGCGACCAGATGCAGCGCATCGGCCTGCAGCCGGGCAACGGCGACAGCTGGTTCCAGGACGTGCCGATGGTGGAAACCACTGCCGATGCGGCCACCGCACCCAGCCTGCGCAGCGGCGAGCAGACCCGCACCCTGGCCTTCGGCACCGACATCGTGGTGGGCACCCGCACCGGCCAGGCCGAGGTCAAGCTGGACAACAGCGAGCTGGTGTTCGTCGGCTACGGCGTGGATGCGCCCGAACAGCAGTGGAACGATTACGCCGGCCAGGACTGGAAGGGCAAGACGGTGGTGATGTTCGTCAACGATCCCGGCTTCCACACCGGCGACGCCAAGCTGTTCGACGGCAAGCGCATGACTTACTACGGCCGCTGGACCTACAAGTTCGAGGAAGCCGCCCGCAAGGGTGCGGCCGCCGCGCTGATCGTGCACGACACCCCGGGCGCCAGCTACGGATGGGACGTGGTCAAGAACTCCTGGGCCGGCCCGCAATACGACCTGCCGGCCAAGGACGATCCCGATCCGCGCCTGCCGGTGCAGGGCTGGATCAGCGCCGAGACCGCCAAGCAGCTGTTCGCCAATGCCGGGCTGGATCTGGCGCAGGCCTACAAGGACGCCAGCAAGCGTGGCTTCAAGCCGGTGCCGTTGAAGGCCAGCTGGTCGGTGGACCTGAAGAGCACGATCGCGGAGAAATCCTCGCGCAACGTCGTCGGCGTGCTGCCTGGCACCAGCCATGCCGACGAGGCGGTGCTGTATATGGCGCACTGGGATCACCTGGGCAAACACCCGGGCGAGAGTGGCGACAACATCTATAACGGCGCGGTGGACAACGCCACCGGCGTGGCCGGCATTCTCGAGATTGCCGACGCGTTCGCGCATCAGGATCCCAAGCCGGCGCGGTCGGTGGTGTTCGTGGCGGTGACGCTGGAAGAATCCGGCCTGCTCGGTTCCAAGTACTACGTGGCCAACCCGAGTTTTCCGCTGGACAAGATTGCGGCGGTGATCAACCTGGATGCGATGTCGGTGGCCGGGCGCGCACGCGATGTCACCGTGGTGGGCATGGGCAGTTCGGAGCTGGAAGACATCCTCAAGCCCATCGCCGCGATGCAGGGCCGTACCCTGCATGCCGAAGCCACGCCGCAAAGCGGCTCGTATTTCCGCTCGGATCACTTCAATTTCGCCAAGGCCGGCGTTCCGGCGCTGTATGCCGATGGCGGCGAAGACCTGCGTGAGGGCGGTACTGCGGCCGGGCGCGCGGCCGCCGAAGACTATGGGCGCAATCGCTATCACGCCCCGGGCGACGAATACGATGCGGCCAGCTGGAAGCTCGATGGCACCATCGAAGACCTGCAGGCGGTGTATGGCGTGGGCAAGGAGGTGGCCGCCGGCCAGCGCTGGCCCAACTGGTATGCCGGCAACCCGTTCAAGGCTGCGCGCGATCGCATGATGGCCGGCAAGCCTGCTGCGGGTGCCGCGGCAGCGGCGCCTGACGCCGAAAAGGACGCCGCTGCCGAGGGCAAGAAGGCGGCGCCGGCGCGTTGAATGACGCCAGCACCGCATGCGATGTCATGCATCCGATGCATGGCGTCGCGATGCGGCCTGCAAGGTGCGCGGCAGCGCCGCGCGCGCGTATCGCGATCAACACAAAGGGCCTCCTGTTGGAGGCCCTTTGTGTTGGTTCGTCCTGATCGTGGCGGTTGCGGGCGAGGTCACGATCCGTGTCGATGCAGTGCATCGATGCGTCAGATCACGTGCCGCATCCAACTGAAGTATGTCTCTTGGTCGATGCTCTTCTGAGAGAGGATGCCACCGGCCTGGGAGAGGCTTTCAATCGTGCTGCCGACAACGCGTTGCCATCAACGCGGCGCATTGTCGGCGCGTCACCGACTCCGGGGTGCGTTGGTCAATCGTTATCCACACTCACCACGTGCCCGTCTTCCGGGTCGACATGCAGATCCACCTTCTGCCCACCGCGTTGCTCGGCATCGGCTTTCCACAAGCCGTCTTCGAACTTGAGGTCGTGCACGTTGGAATAGCCGCCGGTCGACAACGCGGCGCGGATATCGGCCTCGCTCAGTTTGGAGGTGGTCTGGTCGCCATACACGCGGCCGGTCACCGGATCGATACACACATCCACATCCTTGCCGTCGCCGCTGCGTGCGTCGGCGGTCCACACGCCATGTTCGAACTTGACGTCGTGCACCTTGGTATAGCCCTTGTCGGTCAGCATGCTGGTGACCTCGCGGGCGGTCAGCGCCTTGGCCGGCTTGTCGGCGGCGGCCTGCGCAAACGCGCCCTGTGCTGCCAATGCGAGTGCGCCGATCAGCGCGGTCTTCATCAGTCGATGTGCCATGTGATGCTCCTGCAGTGAAGTGCGCTCATGCTGGACGCGGCCTTATCGCTGCAAGGTGAATAGCCGTTAGAAGCGGGGGCAAGAGTTCAGTGAGCTCAAGCTTCGGTGATGATGCGCTCGGTGCGCACCTGATGTCGCAAGCACGTTCATCAACTGGTGTTTGCGGCGTTGCAGCGCAATGGGCGCGCAGTGTGCTTCAGAGCGACGTGAACATTGTCACCTCGAGACTGTCCTGTTCGGCCTGTCATCCAAAGATAGCCATTACAAAAGATGCAAAAAAAGCGAGCCGCCTTGCGGCGGCTCGCGTGACTCAACCCATCTACCTCAGATTACGGAATGGCGCGTGTGGCGCGCACCGCCTGCGGCGAGAGGATGGACATCTGCGGCTTGTCGGTGCCGTCCTTGTTGGGATGCACGCTGTACTGATAGCTGACATTCCACCACGAGCCGGCAGCCCACCAGGTCCAGCCCGACCAGACGTCTGCATTGGCATCGATATAGCGGAGCATGCCGCGCAGTGCTTCATTGCAGACGGGGTTGTTGGCGGTGCCGAATTCGCCCAGAAACCCGCGCCTGTGGTTGGTGCGCAGCCACTCAGTGAAACTACGCAGACGCTCGACACCGATGGTGGCACTGACGCAGACATTGGTGGTGCCGCTGGAATCGGCATCCAGGTATTGATGCACTTCGAACGCGTAGCGATTGAGCGGATCGTAGATCGAGACCAATGCGGTTGCGTTGGAATAGCCATCGTTGGTGGGCGAATACCAGCTGTGCGCACCGGTCCATAATGCGCCGGGCACCAGAATCAGGTTGTTCGCACCGGTGGCACGAATCGCATTGATGCCTGCCTGTGCAGTGGCAGCCCAGGCGCTGGCCGAGACGCCATTGGGCTCATTCATCAGCCCGAAGATCACCGCATTGTCGCTGGGAAACGCCAGCGCAAGGCGGCGCCACAAGTCGGCGAATGTGGCGATCGGCACTTCGTCGCCACCGATCTTGTAGCCGTAGTATTTGCCGTAATTGTGGATGTCCAGCACCAGATACATGCCCGATGCCTTGGCGCGTGCCACGGCTTGCTGCACCAGGGCCAGTTGGGTCGGATCCAGTTCACCGCGTGCACTGGGCTGCAGGCGTTCCCACAGCACCGGCAGGCGGATCGTGTTCATGCCGACGCCGGCGAAATAGGTGTAATCGCTGGCCGAGGCATACATATAGTCCTTATTGAGGACTCCGGGTTTTTTGGACGATGCGAATTCGGCGCCGGATAAATTGACGCCGGCATACGTCAGTGCGCGTGTTTGTGCGTAGACGGGTGCGAATGTGCCGAACAGAATGCAGAGCAGAGCGCAGCGGAAAACGGTGCGCAGCGTTTGAGAGACAGCAGACATAAAAACAACTCCTTCGACGACGGGGATGGTGTGTCGCAGCGGTTTGCGTGCGATCTGCGCGAGGTGCGCCACACCTGTCGTAACCAATGCATCTGCCGTGCCGAAATGCTCACCACATCGAATGTGAATTAAATGTGTAGGCTGGGTCGCAGTCACTTACCGCAAGGGTCACGTTCTGGAACAGCACGCTGTGACGCGCCGCGTTGCAAAGCGGTCGCGCACGCTTGTCGACACCGCCATCGCATGCATGGCGCTGTCGAAAAATCGGCGAATGGATGCGCTCGCCGTCAACGGTGCGACGTCGGATCACTGACGCTGCACCGCTGTTGCGCGCGCGCACGTAGCGAGCGCTAGAGCGCGCGCTACGTGCTGGCGTTTTATTGCGTGAGAACTGTGCTCACCGCGGCTGGGCGCGGCTGCTGCCTGGCATCGGCATGTACCGGGCGTACATGCCTGAGCTGGGTGTTTGCTGCGCAGCGTGCGACGGTTGCCCATCGCACGCTGCTTGCTCCGACTACTGGGTGATGCGTTTTGCGCGCGCGCTCAGGATCGACATCTGCGGCTTGTCGCTGCCCTGCGCATCGGGCTGCACGTTGAAGGGGTAGCTGCGGTTCCACCATGCGCCAGCGGCCCACCAGGTCCAGCCCACCCACACGTCGCGGTTGGTTTCCAGGTAGCCCAGCATGCCGTTGAGTGCGCTGTTGCAGGTGGCGTTGTTGCCGGTGCCGAACTCGCCGAGAAAGCCTTGCTTGTGATTCAGACGCAGCCATTGGGTGAAACTGCGCAGGCGGTCGGCACCGGCGGTGCTGCTGACACAGCCGGCGCTGGTGCCGCTGGAGTCCGTGTCCAGGTACTGATGCACTTCGATGGCGTAGCGATTGAGCGGGTCGCGAATGGAGGCCAGCGCCACTGCGTTGGACTGGCCGGCAACGGTGGAATACCAGCTGTGCGCGCCACTCCATAGCGCGCCGGGCACCAGGATCAGATTGTTGGCACCGGTCTTGCGGATGGTGTCGATCGATGCCTGCGCGGCATTGGCCCAGGACTGCGGATTGATGTCGTAAGGCTCGTTCATCAGCCCGAAGATCACGCTGTTGTCGTTCTTGAAGGCGATAGCCAGGCGTCGCCACAGATCGTTGAAGGTGCTGATCGGCACGCGCGCGCTGCCGATCTTGTTGCCGTAATACCTGGCGTAGTTGTGGATATCCAGGATCAGGTAAACCTTGGCGGCCTTCGCGTTGGCCACGGCCTGGCGGATCAGTGCCAGCTGCGCCGCATCCAGCTCGCCGCCGGCCTTGGGTTGCAGACGCTCCCACAAGATGGGCAGCCGGACGATGTTCATGTGTTTACCGGCGAAATAGCGGTAATCGCTGGCGGCCGGATACAGGTAGTCGACATTGAGCACCCCGGGCTTCTGCGAGGATTTGATTTCGGCACCGGAAAGATTGACGCCTGCGTACTTCAGGCGGTTCTGTGCATGTGCCAACGGCACACCTGCAAGCAGCACGATGACAAGCAGCAGCAATGACAACGCACGGCTGGACAGCCGGCGCGTCGGAGTGGGGGAGGGCAACATGGGTGACTCCTGAAACATTCGCGGGGGAGATGCATTGCCCTGGCGTGGACCTGCCACGTGCATGACGACACTGCATCGCGTTTCACCCTAAGCGCATCGAGACATTCAAACTACGAATGCGAGCTATCACTTAATTCGAGCTGTGAGCGACTTCGCAGTTATTGCCAAACATGCACATGCTTTGTTGTGGTAAAGCGACACCGCGTGGTCACTCGCGTTGCATGCCGGTTGCAATCTGCGCCGAATGGCTGCGGAAATACGCCGCATCCCGCATCGCTGGCCAGTTGTGGTGCGATCGCAACGCCGCAGGTTGCTGGCGTCGCACGCGCGGCAGCGATGCACATCGCAATTGCGACATGCGCCGCACTGCGCGGGAATTATCAGAACGCAACGCGCGGCGCAGCACGCGCAATCGCCACCGTGCTGCTGCGCGATCAACACGCATGCACATGCAAAGTCACCTGGTGCGGTCGCGGAACTTCGGCACTTGTCATGTGCAGCGCGCGATAGGTGTGGGCTGCGTCATGCTTTCCGCAGCCGGCAGCCAGTGCGCCTGCTGCAATAGGCAACTGCGATTGCGGCTGCGATGGATGCAGCACGCGGTCTGCAATCGTCGGTGGATGTCATTGGTGACGCGTGGCAGGACAGGGCGGATGGCGCGCAAAAAAAACGGTGGCCGCAGCAACCGCTGCGACCACCGTGATCGACCTTCCCGCGCGGTTTACTTGGTCGCGCGGCGGGCGTACTTGCTCAGAATCGACATCTGCGGCTTGTCGCTGCCGTCCTTGCCCGGCTGCACGGTGAAGAAATATTCCGGCTTCCACCATGCACCAGCGGCCCACCAGGTCCAGCCCAGCCACACGTCACTGTTCTTTTCCATGTAGGTCAGCATGCCTTCCAGCGCCTGGTCGCAGACCGGATTGTTGGCGGTGCCGAATTCGCCCAGAAAGCCCTTCTGCTTGTTCTCGCGCAGCCATGCGGTGAAGCCGCGCAGCTTTTCCTCGCCAACCGTGGCACTGGTGCACACCGGCTTGGTGCCGCTGTAGTCGTTGTCCAGATACTGGTGCGCTTCGAAGGCCAGGTTATTGCCCGGGTCCTTGAGAATCTCCAAGGCCTTGGCATTGGAGACGCCATAGTTGGAGCTGCGCCAGCTGTGCGCGCCGCTGTAGGCGGTACCCGGCACCAGGATCAGGTTCCTGGCGCCGGTCTTGCGGATCGCGTTGATCGCACCTTGCGCCGCGCTCGCCCAATCGGTGGCGGAAATGCCGTTGGGCTCATTCATCAGCCCGAAGATCACCGACTTGTCGTCCTTGAATTCGAGCGCCAGCCGGCGCCACAGATCCGCCACCGCGGCGGTGGGCACCTCGCTGCTGCCGATGCGCTTGCCGTTGTACTTGGCGTAGTTGTGCACATCCAGGATCAGGTACTGCTTGTTGGCCTTGGCCGCATCCACCGATTTCTTCAGCAGCGCCAGTTGCGCCGCATCCAGATCGCCGTTGAGCTGTGGCTGCAGGCGTTCCCACAGGAACGGCAGGCGAATCGTATTCATGCCCTTGCCGGCGAAATAACTGAAATCCGACGCGGCCGGATAGGTGTAGTCCTTGAACAGGGTGCCGGGCTTCTTGCGTGAGTTGAACTCGGCGCCGGACAGATTGACGCCGACATACTTCAGGCCGCTGGATTCCTTTCCAGGGCGCGCAGGCTCCTTGGCGTGCGCCAGCGGCAGTGCGGCCAGCAAGGTCAGTGCGAGTGCGGCACTGCGCAAGGATGGGAGGTTGGGGGGAGAGCGGAACATGGAAGCCTCCTTCGGCATCGACGTAGGCGGCCGCAGGGGGAGGGCACGGCCAGCAGGGATGGTGCAGGGCAGGATGGTGGTTGGTCAGCGTAGAAGCTCCGGCGTTAGCGCGCCATTCACGCCGGCAAACGCCGATTTGATCGTGCGCAAACACCTGCAGGGCGCACCATGCCGCTGCGGTCGCGTCCGCAACCCGGCAGGCAAGACGCACTGTCGCAGGAGTGCGACAGGCAGCTGTCTTAAGCTAGAGCCACCTATCTCTTTGTCTTCCGCACTGTCGCGGGGGACGTCACATCCTGGAGTCTCCCCATGAGCCAAGCCCACGCGTACGCCGCCCAAACTGCCGATCAGCCGCTTGCACCGTTCGTGTTCGAACGGCGCGCGCCAGGCCCCAACGATGTGCAGATCGATATCGCCTACTGCGGCGTATGTCACTCGGACCTGCATACCGCACGCAACGAATGGCACAACACGCGCTACCCGTCGGTGCCCGGCCACGAGATCGTCGGCCGCGTCACTGCGGTCGGCGATGCGGTCACCGGCTTCAAGGTCGGCGATCTGGCCGGCGTCGGCTGCATGGTCGACAGCTGCCGCAGCTGCGCGTCCTGTCAGGAAGGCGAAGAACAGTATTGCGAGCAGGGCTTCACTGGCACCTATAACGGCCCAATGTTCGGTGGCGGCGAGAACACCTACGGTGGCTATTCGGACCACATCGTGGTCGACCAGAAATACGTGCTGCGCATCTCGCACAGCGACAACCTGGCCGCAGTGGCGCCGCTGCTGTGCGCCGGCATCACCACGTATTCGCCGCTGGCGCACTGGAAGGTCGGTCCTGGTCAGAAGGTGGGCGTGGTCGGTCTGGGCGGCCTGGGCCACATGGCGGTGAAGATCGCCAAGGCGATGGGCGCCACCGTGGTGCTGTTCACCACCTCCGAGAGCAAGCGCGCCGATGCGCTGCGCCTGGGCGCCAGCGAAGTGGTGGTGTCCCGGGACGAGGCGCAGATGGCCGCACAGGCCAACACGCTGGATTTCATCCTCAACACCGTGGCCGCGCCGCACAACCTGGACCCGTTCCTCAATGCGCTCAAGCGCGACGGTGCGATGGTGCTGGTGGGCGTGCCCGAGGAATCGCATCCTTCGCCGAGCGTGTTCAATCTGGTGATGAAGCGCCGCACCCTGGCCGGTTCGTTGATCGGCGGCATCCGCCAGACCCAGGAAATGCTGGATTTCTGCGCCAAGCACAACATCGTCTCGGACATCGAAACCATCCGCGCCGACCAGATCAACGAGGCCTACGAGCGCATGCTCAAGAGCGACGTGAAGTACCGCTTCGTGATCGACATGGCCACGCTGGACAAGGCGGCCTGATCGCCTGGCCTGCAGCCCTGCCACGGGGCTGCAGGTCGGTTGCCGGCGCTACGGTCGGCCCAGGTGATGCGGCATGGAATGCATCACCTGAGGCTTGGAACGGTAGTGCATGGTCGTATGACCGCACGACATCAGCCGTACCCGCCGGATCGGCAGCGCCGCTGAGCGGCACTGCCGGCATGGACCCCCACTATGCGGACACTGGCGAGGCATGCAGCTTGCCGGCGACAGGCAAGCTGCGTGGGCGACGCACCGGCAGCGGTGCGGAGAACAGCAGATTCAGTGCGGGCAGGCGGCCCGGTACGCGCAGCAGGCATAGCACGGCCGGCGCCAGTACGCCGACACTCAACAAGGCGAAGAACAACACCGTCCCCTCGTCGATCCAGCGCGGCAGCAGGTAGGCCAGCACGATGAACGGCGGAAAGTGGCTCAGGTAGAACACCACCGAGTTGCGGCCCACATAGCGGATCGCCTGCGCGGCCGGTTGCCGGTTGGCCCACATTGCCGCGGTGATCAGCAGCGGTAGCGCGATCAGCACCAGCGGCAGGTAGCCGATCCAGATGCCGTGCAGCGCGGTGAGATTGGCGATCAGCACGATGGCGCACAGGCTCAGGCACGACAGTGGCCAGATCCAGCGCGGTGCCTGCCGTAGCAGGGCCGGCACCCGGCCGGCCAGCAGCGTGCCGATGTAGAAGAACGCAAAGTAGTAGAACGGATCGGCACCCTGGCGCAGCAGCGGCCCCAGGCAGACCGAGCCCAGCACGGTCGCGGCCAGGACCAACGGCGCCGGCAGCCGGCGCAGCAAGGGCATCAGTACCAGAAACACGAACAGGTAGAACAGGAACCAGGTCAGTGCCACGTTGCCGACCGCGATCTTGCCCAGGTCCAGCCAGGCGATGGGTTCGGCCTTGGCCAGCACCGAGCCGGCCTCGCGCAGGGCGAAGATCAGCACCGACCAGAGCAGGTAGGGATACAGCACGTACCGTAGCTTGCCGCCGAGGTAGGGCGCGATGCCCTTGTCCAGCCCCCGTGCTACGAACAGGCCCGAAAGCAGGAACATCAGTTGCATGCGCAGCGGTGCCAGCGAGCGGTTGAGGCGCTCGATCGACAGCATCAGTGCGCTGCTTTCTTCCGCAGCGCCGCCGCGCAGTTCCGGGTAGGCATCGAAGGCGAAGCCATAGGCGTGCAGCACGATCACCATCAACACGCTGGCACCGCGGAGCCAGTCCACCCAGTCGTCGCGTCCATGTTGGCCGGTAGTGAGTTGCTGTGTCATGAGGTTGCTTCCTTAGGTGAGGCCCACGGCTTCGCCGCCGCGGCGCGCGGCGACAGATGAATGAGGTCTGGAGTCCGCGGCGGCGGTGTTGCACGCACCGGGATGGGACCGACTGCCGTCATTGCCGAGCACATCCGCGTCGGCTCAGGGCGTCCTGCGCGTCGGGAGGTGGGTCGGCAGGATCGCGTTAGAGGGCGACAGCAGATATGTGACTTAAATCACACTTCGATAGTGGGTGCAATCGTCGAGGCTGCAGATCGCAGCGGGCCTGCGTGCATGCCGATGGCAGGCTCAAGCGTGCGTGCGAAAGGCTGCATGGCGGCTGGGCGCTTGCGTTTGCTGGCACTCCTGTCCGGCGCGCCGTGTGTCCAGCGAGGTGTCGATCGCGGAGGAGGCGTGCGTGTGTACTCGCGTCCTCCGGGTCGGACAAGCCACGACCCTGCGATGCGATATCGGCGTTGCGCCACGAGGCGTCTGGCCTGCGTGGCAGGCAGGTGGAGCTCTGGGTCATGAGTCAGGCGAGAGTCTGGTCGCCTACAGGAGCGTTCTCCGCACGGTGGGTCGCGGTGGATGCGCTGCATCGAGTAGCGTCATGCGGCCTGGCCGCCAACGCAGCGTGCGGGCTGCCCGCACGCGAGCCGGTAACCAGCGGTGGGCGCCGAGCCCACGCACTGGTCGGCACTCAGGCGGCAGCCGGTTCCTTGACCTGCGCCTTGACGCCCAGCAGCTGCACGATGCTGCCGGCCGCATCGCGGCCTTCGGCCACCGCGGTGACCACCAGGTCGGCGCCGCGCACACAGTCGCCACCGGCGAACAGGCGCGGATTGCTGGTCTGGTAGGGCAGGCGGCCATTGTCGTCGGCCGGTGCGACGATGCGGCCGTTGCTGCCGGCTTCCACGCCCTGCGCTGCCAGCCAGTCGGGCAGGGTCGGCGAGAAACCGAAGGCGATGATCACCACGTCCGCTTCCAGCAGCGATTCGCTGCCTTCCACCGGTACCGCGTTGCGCCGCCCGCTGGCATCGGGCTCGCCGAGCCGGGTTTCCACCACGGTCACGCCGATCGCCTCGTCGTCGGCGCCGGATTCGATCGACAGCGGCTGACGGTTGAACAAAAAGCGCACGCCTTCCTCGCGCGCGTTGGCGACCTCGCGTGCCGAGCCCGGCATGCTGGCCTCGTCGCGCCGGTACGCGCAGGTGACCTTGGCCGCACCCAGGCGGATGGCGCTACGCACGCAGTCCATGCCGGTGTCGCCGCCGCCCAGCACCACCACGCGCTTGCCGTTGAGATCGGGTAGCGCCATCTGGTCTTCCCAGCCGGCGATCGGCCGGCCGTGCGGGTCGTTGCCGCTGACGATGCGGCTGTTCTGCACCAGGAACGGCAATGCCGGCAGCACGTTCTTCAGGTCCTGCCCGGGCAGCCCGCCATCGGTGTAACGGTAGGCACCGGTGCCCAGGAACACCGCATCGAACTCGCCCAGCAACTGCTCGATGCTGACGTCCTTGCCGATCTCCACGCCCAGACGGAACTGCACGCCCATGCCTTCGAGGATCTCGCGGCGCTTGCCGATCACCGACTTGTCCAGCTTGAAGCTGGGAATGCCGAACTGCAGCAGCCCGCCGATCTGCTCGTAGCGGTCGTAGACCACTGCCTCGATGCCGGCACGCACCAGGCGGTCCGCGCAGGACAGGCCGGCCGGGCCGGCGCCGATCACCGCCACCCGCCAGCCGCTCGGCTGCACGTTGCCCAGGTCCGGGCGCCAGCCCATCTTGAAGGCGGTATCGACGATGTATTTTTCCACCGCGCCGATGGTGACCGCGCCGAATTCCTCCAGCGTGCAGCTGCCTTCGCACAGGCGGTCCTGCGGACACACCCGCCCGCACACTTCCGGCAGCGGATTGGTGGAGTGGCACAGCGCGGCGGCTTCTTCGATGCGGTTTTCCTGCACCAGCTGCAGCCACTGCGGGATCGCGTTGTGCACCGGGCATTTCCAGCTGCAGTACGGATTGCCGCAGTCCAGGCAACGGCCGGACTGGTACTGCGCGTCGGCCTTGTCGAACTTGCCGTACAGCTCGCCCCAGTCACCGGACGTACGCAGCTCCACCGGAATGCGCGTGGGCATGGTCCGGGGCAGGTCGAGGAATTGGAAGGCTTGCTTGCGGCTCATAGGGCTGGAATCGAGAATGGGGAATGGGGAATCGCAACGGCGGTTCTGCGAGACGGGAGTGGAGCCGACGAACCGGGCTTTTCACCATTCCCGATTCCCGATTCACCAATCCCGTCACTCAGGCGGCACGCCTGAGTGACTCTGTCAGCGACTCGATGCTGGCGGCCTTGGGTTTGACCAGCCAGAACTTGCCGATGTAGTCGCGGAACTCGTCCAGGATCTGCTGCGCCCAGATGCTGCCGGTCAGCTCGCGGTGGCGGCTGATCAGGGTGTGCAGGTGCTGGCGATGGTTCTCGAAGCCCTCGGCGGAGACGCGGTGGATGTCGATCAGCTCGTGGTTGTAGCGGTCCACGAAGTCGCGTTCGATATCCAGCACGTAGGCCAGCCCGCCGGTGAAGCCGGCGCCGAAGTTCAGGCCCACCTTGCCCAGCACCAGCACCACACCGTCGGTCATGTACTCGCAGCAGTGGTCGCCTGCGCCTTCCACCACCGCCAGTGCGCCGGAGTTGCGTACTGCAAAGCGCTCGCCGGCGCGGCCAGCCGCGAACAGCTCGCCGCCGGTGGCGCCGTACAGGCAGGTGTTGCCCACGATCGGCGTGCTGCGCGCCTCGAAGCGCGCCCCGCGCGGCGGGCGCACCACCAGCCGGCCGCCGGCCATGCCCTTGCCGACGTAGTCGTTGGCTTCGCCTTCCAGCTCCAGCTGCAGGCCACCGGCGTTGAACGCGCCGAAGCTCTGCCCGGCGGTGCCGCGGAAGCGCAGGTTCAACGGCGCATCGCTCATGCCGTGGTTGCCGTGCACGCGCGCGATGGCGCCGGACAGGCGCGCGCCGATCGAGCGGTCGGTGTTGTGGATCAGGAAGCGATGGTCGCCGCCGCGCTTGTTGGCGATCGCATCGGCGAGCAGGCCGTCCATCTGCGTGGCCAGGCTGTCGGGCGATTCGTACAGGCGCTGGGCGGCGCAGTGGCTGCCGTCGTAACGCGCATGCGTCAGCAGGCGCGACAGGTCGACCTTGACCCCGGCACGCGGGGAGACCTCCAGCTGTTCGAGCAGGTCGGTGCGGCCGACTATATCGTCCAGCGAGCGCACGCCCAGGTAGGACAGCCACTGGCGCACCTCTTCGGCCAGCAGGCGGAAGAAGTGCTCCACGCGCTCGGGCAGGCCGGTGAAGTAGTTCGCGCGCAGGCGCTCGTCCTGGGTGGCCACGCCGGTGGCGCAGTTGTTGAGGTGGCAGATGCGCAGGTACTTGCAGCCCAGCACGATCATCGGCGCGGTGCCGAAGCCGAAGCTGTCGGCGCCCAGCAACGCGGCCTTGACCACGTCCAGGCCGGTCTTCAGGCCGCCGTCGGTCTGCAGGATGGTGCGCTCGCGCAGGTCGTTGGCCACCAGCGCCTGGTGCGACTCGGCCACGCCCAGTTCCCACGGCACGCCGGCATAGCGGATCGAGCTGACCGGGCTGGCGCCGGTGCCGCCGTCGTGGCCGGACACGGTGATCAGGTCGGCGCCGGCCTTGACCACGCCGGCGGCAATGGTGCCGACGCCGGCATGGGCCACCAGCTTCACCGACACCAGCGCGGTCGGGTTGACCTGCTTGAGGTCGTAGATCAGCTGGGCCAGATCCTCGATCGAATAGATGTCGTGGTGCGGCGGCGGGCTGATCAGGCCGATGCCGGGCTTGGCGTAGCGCAACCGCGCGATCAGCTCGTTGACCTTGTGGCCGGGCAGCTGGCCGCCTTCGCCGGGCTTGGCGCCCTGGGCAACCTTGATCTGCAGCACTTCTGCGTTGACCAGGTATTCGGGGGTCACGCCGAAGCGGCCGGAGGCCACCTGCTTGATCTTGGAGCGCTTCTCGGTGCCATAGCGGGCCGGGTCTTCGCCGCCTTCGCCGGAGTTACTGCGCCCGCCCAGGCGGTTCATGGCGATGGCCAGCGCCTCATGCGCTTCGGGCGACAACGCGCCCAGGCTGATCGCGGCGGTATCGAAGCGACGCAACACATCTTCGGCCGGGGCCACCTCGTCCAACGGTGTCGGGGTGTCGGCACGCTTGAGCTGGACCAGATCGCGCAGCGTGGAGGCCGGGCGCGAATGCACCGCGTCGACGTACTTCTGCCAGTCGCCAGCATCGCCGGTGCGGGTGGCGCGCTGCAGCGTCATGACCACGTCGGGGTTGTACATGTGGTACTCGCCGCCGTGCACGTACTTGAGCAGGCCGCCCACTTCCGGCTTGAGCTGGTCGTTCCAGGCGCGTGCGGTGAGCTCGCGCGCCTCGGTATCCAGCCGTGACAGGCCCACGCCGCCGATGCGTGCGGGCGTCTCGGCAAAGCACAGCTCCACCACGTCCGGATCCAGCCCGACGATCTCGAACAACTGCGCGCCGCGGTAGCTGGCGATGGTGCAGATGCCCATCTTGGAGATGATCTTGGACAGGCCCTTGTAGATGCCCTTGCGGTAGCGGCGGCCGATCTGCGACTGCTCGCCGCCCTTGCTCAGCTGCAGGATGCCGCGCCGGCCCAGGTCGAACAGCGTCTGGTAGGCCAGGTACGGATACACCGCAGTGGCGCCGAAGCCGAGCAGGCAGGCCATGTGGTGCGCATCACGCGCGGTGCCGGTTTCGATGATCAGGTTGACGTCGCAGCGCAGGCCCACCTTGCACAGGTGGTGGTGCACCGCACCGGTGGCCAGCAGCGCATGCGCCATCGGCCGGTCCGGGACCGGGTAACGGTCCGACAGCAGCAGCATGACGGCGCCGGCGCGCGCGGCCGCTTCCACTTCCTGGCAGATGCGTTCCAGGCCGGCCTTGAGGCCTTCCTCCACGCTGTAGGACAGGTCGATCAGGCGGTTGCGCTCGACGTACTGCTCCATCTTCAGCAGCTGGCGCAGCTTGCGCTGGCTGAGCACCGGCGAGTTGAGGATGACGTGGTTCACCGTCTCCGCGCCGGCGTGGAAGATGTTGGTCTCCTTGCCGAGCTGGGTGGTGAGCGACATCGCGATGCCTTCGCGCAGCGGGTCGATCGGCGGGTTGGTGACCTGCGCGAAGGCCTGGCGGAAGTAGTCGTACAGCGGCCGGGTTTGGCGGCTGAGCACCGCCATCGGGGTGTCGTCACCCATCGAGCCGGTGGCTTCCTGCTCGGTCTCGGCCAGCGGGCGCAGGATCTGCTCCACTTCCTCGGTGCTGAGCTGGAACAGCTTGTGGTAGCTGCGCAGGGTCTGCTCGCTGAAGGGTTCTTCCACCAGCGAGGGGTCGATCAGTTCGGTCTGCAGATAGGTCACGCCCTGCTGCAGCCATTGCTTGTACGGCGCGCGCGCACGGTTGATGCGGTCGATGGCGTCCGAGTCCAGCAGGTCGCCGCGCTTGAGATCGATCGCCATCATCTCGCCCGGGCCGAGCTTGCCCTTGCGGGTGATGCGCTCGGCCGGCAGTTCCCACACGCCGGCCTCGGAGGCCACCAGGAAATGGCGGTCGGAGGTCAACATCCAGCGCGCCGGGCGCAGGCCGTTGCGGTCGAGCATGCAGGCGGCATAGCGGCCGTCGCAGGCGACGATGCCGGCCGGGCCGTCCCACGGCTCGGTGTTGAGGCCGTAGAACTCGTAAAACGCGGCCAGGTCGGCGTCCTTGAACTCCAGCGACTGGGTCGCCGGCGGCACCAGGATGCGCAGCGCCTGCAGCAGGTCCATGCCACCGGCGATCAGCAGCTCGAGCATGTTGTCCAGGCTCTGCGAGTCCGAGCCGTGCATGGAGATCACCGGGTCGAACTCGGCGATGTCGAAACGCGGGGTCTGCCACACCTTGCTGCGCGCCTGCGCCCAGCGGCGGTTGCCTTCGATGGTGTTGATCTCGCCGTTGTGGGCGAGCAGGCGGAACGGATGCGCCAGCGGCCAGCGCGGCAGCGTGTTGGTGGAAAAGCGCTGGTGAAAGACGATCGCGCTGGAGGACAGGTCGCTGCGCTGCAGGTCCGGGTAGAACGTGCTCAGCTTGTCCGGCAGCACCATGCCCTTGTAGCTGATGCCGTTGGGCGAGAGCGTGGTGATGTAGAAGTTTTCCACCTCGCGCAGCGCCTGCTCGGCGCGGCGGCGCGCCAGGAACAGCGCCAGGGTGAAGCCGTCTTCGCTCTGCTCGGCGCCGGCATCGACGAATACCTGTTCGATGCGCGGCAAGGTGTCGCGTGCCAGCTGGCCACAGACGCTGTCGTCGGTGGGCACCACGCGCCAGCCGCGGAACTGCACGCCGGCGCTGTGCAACTGGGCTTCCAGTTCGGTGCGACAGCGTGCGGCATCGGCTTCGTCCAGCGGCAGGAACACCACACCGGCCGCGTAACGCGTGCCCAGGGGGATGCCGGCATCGCGCGCCAGCCCGCGCAGAAACGCATCGGGTTTGCGGATCAGCAGGCCGCAGCCATCGCCGGTGAGGCCGTCGGCCGCCACGCCGCCGCGGTGGGTCATGCGCGAGAGCGCCGCAATTGCGGTGTCCACCAGTGAGCGGGAAGGTTGGTCGTCCAACTGGGCGACCATGCCAAAACCACAGGCGTCGCGCTCATCGCGCACGCTGTTGTAGAGACCGTAGTCGTTGAGCCCTTGGCGAGTGCGGGGGGCCATGTCTGCCTCTTTGCGATCTGGGAGAGCGGCGACGACGTTGCAGCGCTCGATCCGTGGAGCGTTTCGAAGAGGTCACCGGATGATCGACTAGACCACAGTTGATGCGGTGCCGCAATACACCGTTACAGCTGCAACGAGGGCGGCCGCAAGGCCTTGTGCCAGCTGGCTCGGCGCCTGTTCGCCAACAGGCGCCAACCGGTACTTAGCCGCAACGCACCGAGGCGATCACGTTCTTGGCATCCACTTCCAGATTGAGCCGCTCGCCGTTGAACTCCATCGTGGTCATCTGGCCGGGCTTGAGCACGCGCACCGACTTGGCGCCGGCATCGGTGCGGGCCTGGTCGCTCACCGCATCGGTCAGCGCCTGGCCCACCAGCGATTGCACCTGGGTGGCATCGCAGCTGCCGATCGGCGGCGCTTCGGGCGCGGCGGCCGGTGCCGGTGCGGCGGCTTGTTCGGCGGCTTGCTGCGCCTTGGCGGAGACGGCTTCCTGCTCGTCCGGTTGCGGCGAACCGCAGGCAGTCAATGCCGCCAGCACGACCAGGGTACAGGCCAGACGGGCGGTAGGCAGGACAGCGCGCATCAATGACTCCAGCACAGTAGGGGAAGCCCAAGCATAAGCAGAAAACCTGCTCGCGGGCATCGCTTGCCCACATGGCGTTGTCGCAGCGTTGACGCGGCCTAGTCCTGCCCGGCTCAACAATCGGCGCCTGTCCTTCGATCCGTGCGCAATGAAAGCCAAACGTGTTCTTCGCAATGCCGCCGCCACCGCCACCGCCGCCGGCAAGCTGGCCACCGTTGCCGCCGGCGCGGTAGCTGCCACTGCTGCGGTGGCGAGCGTGGCCGCGGTTGCACAGGCCAAGGCCACCGCGCGCGCGGCCGGGCTCACCTACGTCAACGATCAACAGCCCGGCATCAGCCGCCGCAAGGCCGGCAAGAGCTTCAGTTACCGCAGCGCGGATGGACAGCGCGTGGCCGATGCCGACACCTTGCAGCGCATCCGCGCGCTGGCGATTCCGCCGGCATATACCGAGGTGTGGATCTGTGCCAAGCCCAACGGCCATCTGCAGGCCACCGGCCGCGATGCGCGCAGGCGCAAGCAGTACCGCTACCACGCCGATTGGGCGCAGGTGCGCGGCGAGGGCAAGTTTGAACGGGTGATCGCCTTCGGCCAGGCGCTGCCCAAGTTGCGTCGCAGGCTACGCCGCGATCTGGTCTTGCCGGGATTTCCGCGCGAGAAGGTGCTGGCGATCGTGGTGGCGTTGCTGGCCGACACGCTGGTGCGCGTGGGCAATGCCGAATATGCGCGCAGCAATCGTTCCTACGGGCTAACCACGTTGCGCAACCGGCACATGGAATTCCTGCGCGGCGGACGTGCGCGGCTCAAATTCCGCGGCAAGAGCGGCCAGGATCACGATATCGAGGTGGATGACAAGCAACTGGTCAAACTGATCCGCGAATGCCAGCAATTGCCGGGGCAATCGCTGTTCCAGTACCGCGATGATGACGGCCAGCTGCAGCCGGTGGACTCGGGCGAGGTCAACGACTACCTGCGCGAGGCGATGGGCGAGGATTTCACCGCCAAGGATTTCCGTACCTGGGGCGGCACGCTGGCGGCATTGCAACGTCTGGCACGTTTGCCGCTGCCCGAGCGCATGAGCGAACGCGCGCTGACCCAGGTGCAGAATGATGTCATCCGCGAAGTGGCCGATGCGCTGGGCAATACACCCTCGGTGTGTCGCAAGGCCTACATCGACCCGTGCGTCTTCGAAGGCTGGCGCGCCGGTCAGTTGCAGGCCATGGCCACCGGCGTGCGCGGCGAGCGCCAATGGGAGGCGGCGACGCTACGCTTTCTGACCGACTCGCGCAGCAAGCCACGCAAGACCAGCAGCAAACCGCGCAAGGCGGCCGGGCCGAGCCTGCGCCGTGCAAAATCTGCCTGAGGCTATGCTGCGCATGCGCGACGTTGGATGCGATAGGTCGTCGCAGGCGGAACGTTTCGATACGTGCGCCCGATCCTGACCGCTTCCAGGTTGAGCGCGTCGAGGATCTGTGCCGGAACCGAGCACCTGATTCCGTAGGTAAACAGATACAGCCGGCCACCAGGCTTCAACTGCATGAAGGCGCCACGCAAGATTGCAGCCACCTGATGCGCCGGCATGTTCAACAAGCCAAGGCCGCAGACCACGGCATCGACGCATGCCCCATCGATGCGCGGGACCGATTCAAGCTGGGCAACATCCATCTGCAGCAGTCTTGCACGCGGAAAGCGCTGTTTGAGCAGCGCAGAAAAGGTGGCGTTGTACTCGAGCAGGGTGAGGTTGTTTTCCTGCACGCCCTTGTCGATCATTGCCTGGGTGAACACACCGGTGCCCGGCCCGAGTTCGAGGACACGGCCAGTACGTTCCGACAACTCGGAAGTGATGATGGAAGCGAGTGCGCGTCCGGAGGGGAGTATCGCGGCAACGGAGCAGGGTGCGGTAAGCCATTCGCGAAAAAACGACGTCATATACGAACGAGCCATCTATCCTCACAACATTGAAAGAGTTCGTTCAAGCAACATCTGCGCACATCGACGCAGACGCGCGATTGTGCGGAAAACAAGGCTAAAGCAAGACGCTGTCCGTAGTCGGTCCTCGCTGCGATTCGGCCACGAGAGTTCAGGTTCTTATCAGTATTGGCACCTTGGCAATGCCATGTTGGCGCTGCAATGCAGTGCCATCAACGAGCAATTTTCTGAGTGATTGCTGATGCAGGCGATCACCGAATGCGATGCGCGGCGCGTGCTCAACGCCTGCGTCGCACAGGCGAGCGACAGGCAAACCGCATTATGGATGCAGCAACGCGTCAATCGGCTGGAAGCTGCGCACCAACGGCAGCGGCGATGGCGCGCCGCAACCTGTAACGCGCACTTGGACAACCGGCAGATCACGCTTGGTGTGTCGAAGCCCGAGCGCATCCAAGCGCTCTGCATTCGTTGTCCAACCCACGCGTGCAATCGCACTACGGTTGGCGCCGTTATCCAGCGTGGAGGATTGGCAATGGAAAGCGGGACGAGCGACATCAGCCGTTACGACCGGCCGTGCGATGTCACGCCGAGCGCCGATCCTGGCGAATTGCAATGGCGCGCGGCGTTGGTGCTGTCCAACGCGGATGCCTGTGTCCAGCATCTACCGGCGGACGTGCTTTGATCCGCTCGACGGTGATAAACACCGTGCCGACGGCGCGGCATGGTGCCGTTGGCATCGGGGCCAGGCCGACGGCATTTTCTGCGAGCCCGTGGAGATTGAGCCGAGCAGCGCGCTGGTCTGTCCGCCAGCGCGATCTCTGGTCATGGTCCCGGCGGCAGCAGGCAACGTGGCACGTGCCTGCTGCACACGTCACCGTCCCTGGGACGGCGACGCGGATGCGCCGGTGCCAGCGGCTCCGCTCAGCCGCAGTAGATCGCGGTGATATTGTTGTTCGGGCCGGTCTCGACGGTGAGGTGATCGCCGCCGCTTTCGCTGGCGCCCTGGGCCGGGTCGGCCAGGCCGCTGGCAGTGGTGCCGCCGGTGGCGCGCTCGCCGCGGCGCACGCTGACCTGCAGGCTGTCGCTGTCCACGCGCGCACGTTCGATGGTCTGCGCCGCCGCGGCCAGGCCGACCGCGCCGCGCACCTTGTCGATATGGCACTGGCCGGAGATGGCCCCGTCGATGGGCTGCACCTGCGCGACCTGGTTGGAGGCACAGGCCGAGAGCAACAACACGGCAGCGAGCGGGGCGAGGGTGCGGATCATGGGAGATCTCCAGGGGAAGAATGGCCGCAAGCGTGAAGGTCTTGTTGTTGGTGTGGCATGAAGGCCGCGAACAGAAAGCGGCCCGCGGGCGGGCTTGCATCCTTCACATGACGTGGCAGCAGGTCCGATGACCGCAACGGGGCGTCGCTTTAGCGACGCCCCGCCGGCATTGGGTGACCGCTGCCCTTGCGCACAGACGCACAGGAAGCGTGGGTGCCATTCGCCAATCCCCAATCCCCAATCCCAGCCCCTCAGAGCTTGACGAAACTCGCCACCGACAACGGGCCGAACGGCAACTCGAACAACGGGCCGCCGGTGGCGAGCGGGCCCAGGTCGACGCTGGCCAATTCCAGTTGCGCGAGCAACTGGGCGACCTGCGCCTTGGCATCGGCGTCGTCGCCGGCGATGAAGAACACCCGCTTGCCTTCAGTCACCTCCAGCTTGCCGAGCAGCTGCGAGTCCAGATGGTTGAAGGCCTTTACCACGCGCGCACCCGGCACCAGCTCGGCGAACACCTGGCTGGAGGGGCGGCCGCCGGTGTCGATCGCCTTCAGCCCATAGGCGCCGATCGGGTTAGCGGGGTCGGTGGCTTCCGGCGAGTCGGGGGCGACGTCCATCAAGGCGTTGTTGCTGTCGATGACGATGCGGCCGTTCCAGTCGGGCAGCCCGGCCAGCGCAGCCGGCAGGCCATGCCAGCGCACCGCCACCAGCACGATATCGGCCTGTGCCGCCTCGGCCGCAGTGACTGGCGTGATCGATGGGCCAAGCTCGGCCGCCAAGGCCTGCAGAGATTCCGGGCCGCGGCTGTTGGAGATCAGCGCGGGGATGTTCCGGCTGGCCAGAAGACGGGCGAAACCACTGCCGATAGCGCCTGCGCCGATGATGCCAATACTCATGGTGTTACTCCTGATGTATGTCGCCGACATGGCGACATTTAAACTGAAATGCAGGGTGGGGTTACCACTGCAGCGGGATACTGAACTTGCCCAGCCGCGCGACGTCTGCAGCCAGTTGCGCCACGCTGACGCCGGCCAGTTCCTGTTCCATCGCCTGCCGCGCGCGTTCCAGCGCTGGCTGCAATGCCTGCAGAATGTTGCCGCCCACTGCGCAGGCCTCGCACGGCGGCGTGCGGTGCAGGGCGAACAGTTCGGTGTTTTCCACCGCGCGGTAGACCTCCAACAGACTGATGTCCTCGGCCGGGCGCGCCAGCAGGGCGCCGCCGCCGGCACCGAGCTGGGAGCTGGTGAGCCCGGCGGCAGTCAGCCGCGACAGCAGGCCGCGGATCACCACTGCGCCGGTGTTGGCGCTATAGGCCAGGTCTTCCGAGCGCATTGGCTTGCCGCCACTGACGGCCAGGGCAGTCAGGGTATGGGCGGCAACGGCGAAGCGGGTGCTGGTTGGCATGGTAATCTAGTCGATGTGTTGACGACACGGTTACATTAAAGTCCAGGTCTGTCAACTTTTTTGACGTTACCGATCATGCGTCGTCGGGTCCTGTCTGTATTGATGCGTCGCTATACCGGTAGCGAGATTACTTCCAGATCTGGACGACTCCACTACAAATCTTCCGGCTAGTCCGTCAATGGCCGCGTCTCTACTCTTTGCTCACCGGGGCAGCGCGCCCCACCGCCACCGCAAAGGGATCTGTCATGTACGCACAACTGGCCACCGCCTACACCGCTGGGCCGCAGCGCGAGAGCAGCGTGCAGGCCGCGCCACGCCCGGTGGTGTTCCGTACCGGTGGCACCACCCGCGGCCCGATCACCCGGCTGATGAGCCCGGGCGACCTGGGCCAGCTGGTCAAGCCGTTCGTGTTCCTGGACCTGTTCACCGTCAAGCCGTCGATCGGCGGTGCGCCGATGGGGATGCACCCGCATTCGGGCATCGCCACGCTGACCTACCTGATGGACGGCGAAGTCGGTTACGAAGACAGCACCGGCCAGCAGGGCACCTTGCCCACCGGCGGGGTGGAATGGATGCGCGCCGGCAATGGCGTCTGGCACGACGGCGTGCCGGTCGGCCAATCCTCGGCAAAGGGCTTCCAGCTGTGGGTCGCCTTGCCCGCCGCCTTGGAAAACGCCACGGCGCAGAGCCTGTATCTGTCGCCCGACGATGTGCCGGTGGACGGCCCGGTGCGCGTGCTGCTGGGTCGCTACGGCGCACTGGAAAGCAAAATCCCGGCACCGTCCGACATGACCTACCTGAGCGTGCAGCTACGTGACGGTGAGACCTGGCGCTATGTGCCGCCGGCCGGCCATGAGGTGGCCTGGATCGCGGTGCACGGCGGGCAGCTGGAAGCGGCCGACACCATCGGCAGCGGGCAGATGGCGGTGTTCCAGGACGCCGAGCAGGCCATCGAGGTGCTGGCGGTGGGTGCGACCTCCTTCGTGCTGGGCTCGGCGGTCAAGCATCCACACGAACTGGTGATGGGCCACTACTCGGTGCATACCAGCAAGGCCGCACTGGCGCAGGGCGAGGCGGAAATCCGCCGCATCGGCGAACAGCTGCGTGCGCGGGGCCGCCTGGCCTGAGTCGGGCGCCACCGGCAGCCGAGGCATGGCTGCCGCGTGGCCGGCACACAGCACGCGGATTGCCCGGCATACCAGCGCGCGACAGAGACTTCCGGGCGCAGTACGCCTTCCAACCAGCACGCCTTACCGGCTCCTCATCTTCAACCACCAGTTCCACCACGTCGCTGCGGGTGCGCTTGCGCCACGCGCCGCCGAACTCTCACACCCCATACTTTTTTACAAAGGCACTGACATGAAACTGCTCCATCTCGATTCCAGCATCCTCGGCGCTTATTCGGTCAGCCGTCAGCTCTCGGCGGCCACCGTTGCAAAATTGCAGTCCGGCAACAGCGATATCGCCGTGACCTACCGCGACCTGGCTGCCGAGCCGCTGGCGCACCTGTCCGGCGCGCATCTGGCGGCGCAGCAGAACCCCACCGGCGACCAGAGCCCGGCACTGGCCGCCGAGCTGGCCATCAGTGCGACGGTGCTGCAGGAGTTTTTGGATGCGGACACCGTGGTGATCGGCGTGGCGCTGTACAACTTCACCATCCCGACCCAGCTCAAGGCCTGGATCGATCGGGTGCTGGTGGGCGGCAAGACCTTCCGCTACAACGCGCAGGGCGTGCCCGAAGGGCTGGCCGGCAACAAGCGCGTGATTCTGCTGGTGGCGCGTGGCGGCTTCTATGGCGCCGGCTCGCCGATGGCATCGCTGGAGCATGCCGAGACCTATATGCGCACGGCGCTGGGGTTCATCGGTGTGCACAACCCGGAAGTGATCGTTGCCGAAGGTCTGGCTACCGGCGCAGACGCACGCCAGGCGGGTATCGCCAGCGCCCAGCAGCAGATCGATGGGCTTGCTGCCTGAGCGGGGTAGCGCGTGACGCTTGTCCGCCGGCATCGCCTGCGGCGGCGATCAAGCCACCCAATGCCCGGCGCTGATCTTTCAACCGTGGTGACACTGCATCAAGCGGACAGCGTGCCGCTCGATGCAGTGCGTTGCCCGCGTGGCGGGGCGCCAACAGCGCTTCAAAGGATGTCGGCGCTGATGCTGCATCGATGGGGGCGTTGCAACCGCCTGCCTTGGCATTACGCAATCACCGCACGCCGCGCAGCGCGGCGCTATTTGCCAAGCCAATCACCTCGTTGCATTCAGGCGCATTCAATCGTGTCGTCACGGCCTGGATGAACGCCGAGACCGCACGCGGCAGATGGTGTCGGCTCGGGTAGAGCGCGTACAGGCTCTGGCCCTTGCGTTGAAAATCCGGCAGCACCACGGTCAGGCGACCTTCGTTGATATCCGGCCACGTGAGTGCCTGCGGCAACAACGCGATGCCGAGCCCGGCCACCGCCGCTAGCCGCAGCGCGCGCGCGGTGGTGGCGGCCATGCGCGCCTGCACCTGGACATCTTCGGCAAGCCCGGACGGGCCGACCAGTGTCCAGGTGGCATATCCGCTGGGATGCGGAAAACTGATGCAGTCGTGGTGCGGCAATTCGTCAAGCCGCAACGGCCTGCCGCGCGCCTGCAGGTAGCCAGGGCTGGCCACCAGGACATCGTTGGTGTCGGCCAGGATCTGGCGGCCGACATAGCCCAGGTCCGTCACCACACCGCCCCGGAAGGCCACATCGATACGCTCGGCGATCAGATCGGCCTTGGCATCGCTGAGTACGAATTCCAGCCGTACGCGCGGATGCGCGGCGAGAAATTCGCCCACCCATTCGACCCGGAAAAAATCCAGGAAATCTGCCGGCGCCGCCACCCGCACCAGACCGGCGGCTTCGTCGCCACCGGCCACCAGGCTCTGCCCAGCCGAGGTCAGCCCATCCACCGCATCGGCGCAACGTTCGTAAAAGGCCTGGCCGGCGTCGGTCAGGGTGAGTTTGCGAGTGGAGCGTTGCATCAGGCGCGTGTCCAGTTGCGCTTCCAACTGCTGCACGCGCCGGCTCACGCTGTTGGGCGCAGTGCCCAGCCGGCGTGCGGCTTCGGCAAAGCTGCCGCTGCGCACGACCTGCACGTACAGCGCAATGTCATTGAGATCGATCACCAGCGGCCTGGACGCGTGTAAATGCGGAGTCTAAGCGTGGCGACTGCGCGTCGTCGATCACAGCAGCGCGCAGCACTGCATGTGGCGGATAAAGGTGGACCGGCGGCACAGCGCGTCATGCCCTCGAGGAGCTCGGCTTTTTTTCGCATCCAAGCGACGCGACGAGTCCAAATATTGGTTGTCTTGTGTCTTTGGGTTGTGCGGATAGAGCGGATGTAGAGCGGATGATTTGGGGCTTGGCTGCAGGCCCCTTGCCCGCCCACCATCGCGGGACACGCTGCAATTACGTCCTTGTAAGCTCTACGCGGCATCCATGCCGCGTAAGGTCCCGCGACGGTGGGCGGGCAAGGACCCGTCGAGATGGTCGGTGTGCGTAGCTCTTCTCAAAGCAACCAGCAAAATCTCTGGTGCGGTGTCCTCGCCGATTGCGGGACCGTGTGGCAGCATGGATACCGCCACCGAGCCCCCAGGGACGGGTTTACGGCGTGTCCCGCGAGCGGTGAGGGCACCGCGCGCTCGATTAACTCAGCGTTTGACTGAATCCAAACGCCTCTACGACTCAACTCCTTCGCGTCAGTCCGTGACGGTGCAACAGCTGCCGCAAGCGACGTTGCACGCGTTGCAGATCCGCCTCGGCGGCCTCGTCGAGAATGCCTTTGGCCAAGGCATCGAATTGCGGCCAGAACTGGCTGGGGTCGCGCACCCGCTGCGGCCATACCGACAACATTCTGCCCAGATCGGAAAGCTGGTGATTGGTGTGGGTGCGTATGCGTGTGCTCATGTCGCGTCTCCCGGCCAGTCCAGGGCGACAGCGTGGACCGCACCGTCGTCGACCAGAGTGAAAGCAAGCTCGGCTTGCGCTATGCCGTCGATTTCCAGCCGTGGCTCGACACCGGGGCGCTGGGTGACGTCGATGACGTAGGTGCTGGCGCCGAAGCGATAGCGCAGCTGGTACTGGGGCCAGCTGGCCGGGATGCACGGCACGAGGTGCAGGCGCTCGCCATGGCGTTGCAGGCCGAGCAGCGATTCGGTCAGCAAGCGGTACATCCAGCCGGCTGCGCCGGTGTACCAGCTCCAGCCGCTGCGGCCGGCGTGCGGCGCCACTGCGTAGACATCGGCCGCCAGCACATAGGGTTCGGCCTTGTAGCGCTGCACGCCCGCCGCGTCGCGGGCGTGGTGGATCGGGTTGATCATGCCGGCCAGTTGCCAGGCCCTCGCGCTGTCGCCCAGATGCGCGAAGGCCATCGTCGCCCACACCGCCGCATGCGTGTATTGACCGCCGTTTTCGCGTACGCCGGGCACATAGCCGCGGATATAGCCGGGGTCGTGTTCGGTACGGTCGAACGGCGGTACCAGCAGCTTGACGATGCCGGTCTCGGCATCCACCAGTTGCTGACGCATCGCTTCCATCGCCTGTGCACCGCGCGCCGGGTCCATCGCACCGGACAGCACCGCCCAACTTTGCGACAGCGAATCGATACGGCATTCGTCCGAGTCGCTCGAGCCCAGCGGCGTGCCGTCGTCGAACCAGGCCCGCCGGTACCAGCGCCCATCCCAGGCATGCTGTTCCAGCGCAGTGCGCAAGGCGTGGGCGTGCGCACGGCAGGTCGCTGCGAATGTCGCATCGTCGCGCTGCACGGCCACGTCTGCGAACCTTAGCAGCGTGTCGTAGAGGAAGAACCCCAGCCACACGCTCTCGCCCTTGCCGTCCTTGCCGACCCGGTTCATGCCGTCGTTCCAGTCGCCGCTGCCGATCAACGGCAGGCCGCGTTCGCCCAGCCGTGCCATGCCGCGTTGCAGGGCGAGCACGCCGTGCGCGTACAGCGACTGCATGTTGGCGGTGATCTGCGGCAGGTCGTAATACGATTCCTCGTCGGGCTTGAGGGCGCGCCCGTCGATAAAGCTCACGCGCTCGTCCAGCACACTGGCGTCGTTGGTGACATCCAGATAGCGGCATAGCGCCTGCGGCAACCACAGAAAATCGTCCGAGCACTGCGTGCGCACGCCGCGGTCCTGTGGCGGGTGCCACCAATGCTGCACATCGCCCTGTACGAACTGATGCGCGGCGCAGCGCAGCAGATGCGCGCGGCTGAGCGCCGGCTGCGCGTGCACCATCGCCATGCTGTCCTGCAACTGGTCCCGGAAGCCGTACGCGCCACCGGACTGGTAATAGCCGCTGCGTGCCAGGAACCGGCAGGCGATGGTCTGGTAGAGCAGCCAGCCGTTGGCCAGCAGATCCACCGCCGGATCGGGCGTGGTCACCTGCACGCTGCCCAGAACCTGCTGCCAATGCGCGCGCACCGCCAGCAAGGCGGTGTGCGCGGCGGCCACGCCACGGCTCTGGCGTGCCAGTGTCAGTGCGGTGTCGCGATCCACCGCCGCGCCCAGGCGGAATACCGTTTCGAAGCTCTGTTCGGCCGCCAGCGTGACCGGGATCTGGATCGCCGCGCACGGGTCCAGGCCGGCACCCACGCGCCCGGACAAACGCTGCCGCGTGAGCGCGGCCGGTGCTGCCAGGCTGCCATTGCGCCCGATGAATTCGCTGCGGTCGGCAGTGATGCTGCGGCTGGGTGCATCGGCATCGAAGAACGCCACGCGCCCGTCGAACTCGGTGTTGTACGGGTTGCGCGCGGTCAGCACGCTGCTGCCCAGATCCACCTCGCTGACCACATGCAGCTGCGAGCGGGCGCGGATATCGCCCAGCACCCATTCCACGTACCCGGTCACGCTGAGCCGGCGTGGGCGCCCCGACAGATTCTTCAACCGCAGATGGCTGAACTTGATCGGGCGCTCCACATCCACGAACACCCACAGCTCGCTGCCGATGCCGTGTTCGATATGGCTGTAGACGCTGTAACCGAAGCCGTGGCGCACCGTGTAGCGGCCACTGCCGCGGCATGGCAGCGCCATCGGCGACCACACCTGGCCGGTGTCTTCGTCGCGCAGGTAGAACGCTTCGCTGGAGGCATCGCCGACCGGGTCGTTGTGCCACGGCGTGAGGCGGAATTCGTGCGCGTTTTCGGCCCAGCTGTAGCCGGGGCTGCTGTCGCTGACCACGCTGCCGAACTGCGCGTTGGCCATCACGTTGCACCACGGCGCCGGTGTGGCGGTGCCTTCGTCCAGGGTGATGCGGTATTCGCGGCCGTCGGCGGCGAAGGCGCCCAGGCCGTTGTCGAACAGCACCGGTTCTTCGGCGGCGGCCTGCAGGGTTCGGTCCAGGTAGGCGGCGTGGGTGCTGCTGAGATAATCGGCGCTGTCCAGTTGCTGGATGGGCTCCAGCAACGGCGGATGCGCACGCGCGCTGGGGTGGCGCTGCAATTGCGCGTCCAGGGTGCCGTTGGCATCGCTGAGGATCGCGCGCGCCACGGTCTGCAGCAGCACGCGGTCTTCCTGCGAGATGTGTTCGATGGCGCGCACGAAGATGCCGCCGGGGCGGTCGAGCACATTGGCTTCGGGGTCGGCGGCGATCAGGCCCACAATCGCGTCCTGCAATTGCTGCCGATAGCCTGCCTGGCTTTCGTTCCAGATCACCAGATCCGCGCGCAGGCCTTTCAGGCGCCAGTACGCGTGCGCCTGCACCAGCTGGCGCACCAGCTCCAGATTGTCCGGGTCGGTGATGCGCAATAGCACGATCGGCAGATCGCCGGAGATGGCGTGACTCCACAGCGCCGACTGGCCGCGATGGTTGTGCAGCAACACCTCGCTGTCGGCGCGCAGTTGCGGGTCGACGAACAGCACGCGTGCGGCCAGCCGTTCGTAGAGCATCGCGTCTTCCAGCGAGGCGTTGATCTGCCGGCGGATGACCTGGCTCTGGGTCAGCGCCAGATCGAACACGCGGTCGGCCAGACGGCGGTCGCGGTACTTGTCGATCAAGGCGGTGCAGGCCTCGCGTTGGGTGCCGACGCCGTAGACCATGTCCACCTGCGCCTGTTGATCCGGCGCCAGCGAAATGCGGCAGCGGATCGCCACGATCGGGTCCAGCACCGAGCCGGCCGCGCCGGACAGGCTGGCGTGCGCGTGCACGGCCACCGGATTGCGCGTGCTGCGCCCGCGCCCGACAAATGCAGCGCGATCGGTCTCGTAGGAGATCGACGCCACATCGGCATCGTGCACCGCCACCAGATGCAGCATCCACGGCTGCGCTTCGTCATGCCCGCGCGGGCGGCGCGTGCACAGCAGCGCCTGTTTGTCGGCCAGGATCTCGGTCTGCACGAACAGGTTGCTGAAAGCCGGATGCGCCTCGTCGGCCTGCGCCGGTGCCAGCACCACTTCGGCGTAGGTGGTGATTTCGATCACCCGCGTCTGCCGCGAGCGGTTGCGGATGCGCAAGCGGCGCAGCTCCACATCGTCTTCGGCGGAAATGGCGATTTCCAGATGGCTGTCGTAACGCTGGTGGCTGCCTTTGAACTCGGCCTTGGCATCGGAAAAGATCGCCTCGTACCGCTCCACCGGTACGCAGGTCGGCTGATGCGCGGCCGACCACACCGCGCCGCTGTCCACATCGCGCAGATAGCAGAACGTGCCCCAGTGATCGCGGGTGCCGTCTTCGCGCCAACGCGTCACCGCCATGTCGCGCGCGCGGCTGTAACCGCCACCGGCCGAGGTCAGCATGCCGTGGTAACGCCCATTGGAGAGCAATTGCAGCGCCGGCTGCGGCAGATTGGGGTCGCGATGGATGCGCAAGGCCATGCCGGCTTCGGTGGCCACCGGGCGCTCGGCGGCGTCGGCCAGGCCTTTGACATACACGCCAGCGCGCGGTGCACGCTCCTGCAACAGCAACAGCGTGGCCTGGAATTGCGGGTCGGCGACAAAGCGCTTCTGCATCGGTGCATCGCGCAGTACGTGGTCCAGCGCCAGCAGCGCCATGCCCTGGTGATGCGACATGAACGAGCGCACCAGCGCATGCTGTTCGCCACGCGGCACGCGCGAGGGAGTGTAGTCGATCGCCTCGTACAAGCCGAAACGCCCGCCAAATCCCAGCGCCTGCAGCTGCTGCAGATTGCGGCAGGCCGCATCCGGCTCGACCATCAGCGCCATCGCGCTGGCGTAGGGGGCGATCACCAGATCCTGGCCCAGGCCGCGCTTGAGCCCGAGCCCGGGCACACCGAATGCGCGGTACTGATAATTGCGCCGCGTATCGACGGTGTTGTAGCCCGATTCGGACACGCCCCACGGCACATCGCGTGCGGTGCCATAGCGGATCTGCGCCTGCACGGCACCGCGCATCGAACGGCTCAGCAAGGTCTGCGGGTAGCTGGGCATGACCAGATCGGGCATCAGGTACTCGAACATCGAGCCGCTCCACGACAGCAGCGTGGGCTCGGCGCCGGTGTCGGTGAGCGTGCGGCCGAGTGCGAACCAGCTCTCCTGCGGCAACTTGCCCTGGGCGATCGCCACGAAGATGCCCAGGCGGGCCTCGGAGGCGAGCAGATCGTAATGGCCGCTATCCAGGCGCTGGTCGTCGACGTTGTAGCCGATCGAGAGCAACTGCTGGGCGGGGTTGTAGAGGAAGTCGTAGTCCAGCTGCGCCAGCTGCCCGGCGATATGCGCAAGCCGTTGCAGCTCCTGCACGCGTCCGGTGGCCCAGGTCTGCACGCCGGGTGCGTGGTCGCTGACGGCGAGTTGCCGCAGCGTGGCGATTGTGGCGCCAGGGGGCGGCGTCGCGTGCGCATCGGTACCGGCAAGCGTGGTTGCGCAATGGCCCACTTCGGCCAGGGCCGCCTCGCAGCTGTCGATCAAGCGTTGCGGCCACGGCTCGTCGTCGTCGCTGTCCGGCATCAGCGCCAGGATCGTGTGGCTCTGCGCCTGCAGCAGGCGTAGCGCTTGGCCGGCCTGGTGCAGGCTCGGCGCGGGCTGGCTGCGGATGCTCTGCAGGCTCTGCGACATTGCGTCCAGCGCATTGGCGGCGTCGTCGCTGCGTGTCTGCGCTTGCGATGCCAGCACGCCCAGAGTGTCGGCCAGCCCATCGAACACCGCCATCGATACTGCCGGTGCATCCACCAGTGCCAGCAGGCCTTGCCGCAGCGTCAGCAGATGCCCGACCAGGTTGCCGCTGTCCACGGTGGAGACGTAGCGCGGCAACAACGGCACCAGCGTTTCGGTGTCGTACCAGTTGTAGAAGTGGCCGCGATAACGCGGCAGCGTTTCCAGCGTGGTCAAGGTATCGGCCACGCGGGTCATGACGCCGGCCACCGTCAGATAGCCCAGATCGTAGGCGGCCAGATTGGCCAGCAGGCCCAGCCCGATATTGGTCGGCGAGGTACGGTTGGCCACCACCGTGACCGGATACTCCTGCACATTGTCCGGCGGCAACCAGTGGTGCTGCGCGGTGCAATGGCTCTCGAAGAACGCCCAGGTGCGCCGCGACAATCCACCGAGGAAAGCGCGTTGTTCCTGCGACAACTGCGCCACCGGTGCGGCGGGTTGTTCGCCCAGCCAGGCCATCAGCCAGGGCGCGGCCATCCACGCCAGCCCCAGTGGCAATGCCGCCCACAGCGCCAACGGCGCCCACCACGCCACCGCGGCGATCGCCAATGCCGCGCTGCACGCGGCGCCGGCCATCAGCTGTCGCTCGGCATTGCCGCTGCGCGCGCTGCGTTCCACTTCGCTGGATGGCGCCCACTGCAGCAGATGGCGCCGGGTGATCGACATCCGCACCAGCGTGCGGGCGATGGCGGCCAGCTGCATCCCCGCTTCGAACGGCAGGCAGGCCAGCACCACGCCGGTGCGCAGCAGATGCTGACGCAGCCCCACACCGACCTGGCGCGCGTGATGACGCAGCCCCAGGCCCTCGGGCGGATGCGCCAGCGCATACAGCGCCGAACACAGCCCCGGCAGCAGCCATAGCACCAGCAGCCACAGCGTCCAGCGCAATGGCGTGGGCGAACACAACCAGCCGATCAGCAACAGACTCAGCGCGGCCGGGGCCACCAGGCTGCGGCGCAGGTTGTCCAGCAGCTTGCCGCGCGACAACCACGACAAGGGATTGCGCGCGCGCCGGCCACCTCGGTCGGGCACCCACGGCAGCAACCACGGCAGCAACTGCCAGTCGCCACGCACCCAGCGCGCGCGGCGCTTGGCATCGGTGGCATAGCGTTGCGGGTGGCGCTCGTACAGACGCACGTCGCTGAGCAAACCGGCGCGCACATAGCAGCCTTCCAGCAGGTCATGGCTGAGCACGCGGTTATCGGGGAAGCGGCCGGCCAGCACCTGCTCGAAGGTGGCCACGGCATAGATGCCCTTGCCGATGAAGGAGCCTTCGCCGAACAGATCCTGATACACGTCCGAGACCACACGCGTGTACGGGTCGATGCCCGGCTCGATGCCGAACATGCGCGCAAAGCGCGACTCGCCGCCCTCGCTCATGCCGGTGCCCAGGCCCGGCTGCAGAATGCCGTAACCGGCCTCGACGATCTGCCCGGCTGCATCCATGCGCGGCACATTCAACGGATGCGACATTGCCCCGACCAGCGCGCGTGCCGCATCGCGCGGCAGGTGGGTGTCGCTGTCGAGCGTGATCACATAACGCACCTGCACCAGCGTGGCGACATCGCCTTGCACCTGCAGGAATTCGTGGGCTGCCTGCAGCCGCGCGTCGTCGGCGCAGAGCAGGCGGTTGAGCGCTTCCAGCTTGCCGCGCTTGCGCTCTGCGCCCATCCAGCAGCCTTCGCCCGCGTTCCACTGGCGTGCGCGATGCAGCAGGAAGAAGCGATCGCCGTGGGCATCGGCATAGGCCGCGTTGAGCCGGTCGATATGCTGCGCCGCATGCGCCACCAATGCCATGTCGCCAGGCAACAGCGCTTGCGCGGCATCGAGAAAATCGGTGAGCAGCGCGAAGTACAACTGTTCGTCGCGGTTGGCCAGGTAATGCACCTCCAAGGCGCCGATCAGCTCGTCGATGGCCTCGTGACTGGCCAGCATGCTCGGCATTACCACCAGCGTGCGGCAATCGGGCGTGATGCCGGCACGCAGGTCCATGCGCGGCAACGGATGCGGGCGCACCCATAGCGTTGCCACCCAGTTGACCAGGGCAATGCCCAGCTCGCTGGCGGCCAGCAGCGCGATGCCAGCGGTGATCCACCACAGCGCTGGCGGCAGTGCGCTCACGCCCTGCAGCAGCACGCCGCTCCACAGCACGGCGATCACGGCGATCGGAAGCAGATACACCGGCAGCGCCACGCGTCGCGCGCGTGGGCGCGGTGGGGGCGGCGTATCTGCCGCTGCTGAGTCGCGAAGCGCGGCACGCAGCCGCGGCAATCCCGCATCCACCAGGTAATAGCCCACGTGGCCGGCCACCGGCATCGCGGCATCTGCGTGCGCCGCCAACTGCAGCACTGCCTCGGCCACGGCCGGCTCGTCGCGCTCCAGGCGCTGCGCCAGCTGTTCCACCACATGCCGGTAGGTATCGCGGGTGTGGAAATCCATGCGCGCATACACGTCGGCCGGATCCTTGCGCAAGGTCTGCTCGACCACGCTCATGGCCTCGACGAAATCGCGCCAATCCATGTCGTCCAGAAACCGCAGGCTGCCGATGCTGTTGCTGATCGCCACCTGCTCGGCCGCCTGGCGTTGGCTTTCGGCGTGCACCAGGCCTTCCACGCTGTGGCCCTCGCTTGCCAGCCATTGCTCCACCCAGGCGCTGGCCATCGACAACACCGGGCCGCGGCCCTGGATGCCGCGCGTCAGCTCGGCCACGAACGCACCGGTGGCCGGTGGCTGTGAGCGCGCCAGATCGGCCACCACCACCACCACGTCCTTGGGTTGCGCCGCCGCCGTGGCGTTGAGCAACGCGGCCCAATGCGCGGCCAGGCGGGTGTCGCGCCCGTCGTGCATGATGTCCTCGGCAATGCGGCGCAGATTGTCGATCAGCGCCAGCCGCAACATGATCGGAATCGCCCACAGCTCGCCGAGCTTGAGCGGCGCCACCTGTTGGTAGGCCGCGATGAAACGGCTCAGCGTGATCGCATCCACGCGCCCGTCGCCATGCGCCACCACCTGCAAGCCCAGCTCGTAGACGCGCGGCAGGCCCACCGACGTTGGCGTGCGCAGACGCGGTAATTGTCGGCTATACCCGGGCGGAAGATGCTGACGCGCCAGGCGCATCTGCTCTTCCACCAGATAATAGTTGTCCAATAACCACTCGCCGGCCGGATGCAGGCGCAAGCCATCGGCAGACATTTCGGCCAGTCGCGCTGCGGCCGTGCCGAGCGAGCGCTCGTTGAATTTGAGTTGCGACAGCAGCAGCTCGCGGGTTGGCCCGGTATAGAGCACATGCGCCTGCGCCAGGCTGTGCCCCAGCGCCTCCATCTGCTCGTCGCCAAGCAGGGCCGCGCCTTCAGGCACGGCATCGCGCACCGACGGATGCTGCAGGGTTGCTGCTGGCTGGGTAATCGACTGCCACCAGAGAGAAAACGCAGAAGCCTTCCGCTGTGGCGGCATCGAGACATGACCTGTGCAGCATAAGAGCCGCTAGAACCACGATCATGCGCGCTTGGTCTGGCAGGCATGTGAAGGCACTACGTCGAGGCGTTGCAATCGTTGGCCTGGCGACAAACGCTCATGCGCCACGCGCGCCGATCCGGCAAACCGACGACTGCACGCGCGCCTCCATCGACGCAGCTGCAAGGGGCCGTACGCGGATGGTGCAGATCGCCGCCAGACGATGCGCGGCCAGTAGTGCAGACACGATTCGTTTCTCGCGCCGCTGGTTCTCCGGCGACCCGATGCACCACGCACCCCATGCCGCACCCTGCGCGCCTGTTTATGGGATAACTGACATGCCGCTGAGTACCACTCTTTTTACCCGCAAGGTGCGCCACGCATGATCTGGATGAGCATGATTGCGACACGCAAGATCGCAAAAAGCACGATCTTGATCGGCAAGACAGCGCTATGGTGTCTTGCGCTGTGCCAGCTGATGCTCAACAACGCAGCGGCGGCCCCGCCGACGCACGCCACGCTGACAGTTGCGGGATTGGAGCAGCCCGCGCAGATCCGTGTGGATCGCTGGGGCGTGGCGCATCTCTATGCCAAAACCGACAACGATGCATTTTTCGTGCAGGGCTTCAACGTGGCACGCGACCGCCTGTTTCAGCTGGATCTGCTGCGCCGCAAAGGGCTTGGCCACCTATCGGCGGCATTCGGACCTGCGTATGTGCAGCAGGATCGTGCCGCGCGGTTGTTTCTGTATCGCGGTAGCATGGCCGAGGAGTGGAGCAGTTACGGGCCCGACGCGCAGCGCGACGTGACGCGGTTTGTCGCCGGCATCAACGCCTACATCGATTGGTTGGGCGCACATCCGCACGCGCTGCCGTATGAATTCCGTACGTTCTCGTATCGCCCGGAAAAATGGGCGCCGGAAGACGTGCTGCGTATCCGCACCACCGGCCTGAGCCGTAACGTCAAAAGCGAAGTGGCGCGTGCCAAGGTCGCGTGCAAGGCCTCGCTTGCTGTAGATGCCGTGCGCCAAAAATTGCAACCGGCCTGGAAAACCATGGTGCCTGACGGACTGGATCCTTGTCTGCCCGAAGATGTCTTGAAGGTCTACGAGCTGGCAACACAAAGCCCCAGGCTCAGCGCCGACACGCACGTGGCAGAGGCGCAGACACCGCCATTGCGGCCGGGCGAGGAAGCCTTCGCCGAAGGCAGCAACAACTGGGTCATCGCACCGCAAAAATCCGCCACCGGTCACGCGGTATTGGCCGACGACCCGCACCGTGCCTACAGCGTTCCCAGCCTGCGCTACTTCGTGCACCTCAACAGCCCGGGCCTGGACGTTATCGGTGCCGGCGAGCCGACTGCACCCGGGGTTGCAATCGGCCACAACCAGACCAGCGCGTTCGGGCTGACCATCTTCAACATCGATCAGGAAGACCTGTACGTCTATCGCCTGAACCCGGCCGACAACGCGTCCTATTGGTACAACGGCAAGTGGGAGCCGCTGCACACCGAACACGCCGCCATCGCGGTGCGCGATGGCGCAGCAGTCGACGCGCAGCTGCAATTCACCCGCCACGGGCCGGTGATCTACATCGATGCAGACAAGCACATCGCCTACGCGATCCGCTCGGTGTGGAGCCAACCCGGCGCCGCGCCGTATCTCGGCTCGCTGCGCTATTTGCGCAGTACCTCGTTCAAGCAATTCAAGGACGCACTCGCACATTGGGGCGCGCCCTCGGTGAATCAGGTCTACGCAGACATCAAGGGCAACATCGGTTGGGCCACTGCCGGCATGACGCCGCGCCGTCCACGCTCGGACGGCCTGCTGCCGGTGCCCGGCGACGGCCGCTACGAGTGGGATGGCTTCTGGAACGCCGATGTCCTGCCTTCGGCGAAGAATCCGGCGGCAGGCTTCATCACCACGTCCAACGAGATGAACCTGCCGGCTGGTTATCCGTATGCGCAGCGCAAGATCGGCTTCGAATGGGCCAACGACGCGCGGCATGCGCGCATCACGCAGGTGCTGTCGCAGCTGCCGACGCTGAGCCTGCAGGATTCGGAAAGACTGCAGAACGACCAGGTATCGCTGCTGGCGCAGCGCCTGGTCGCCTTGATCGCCCCGCTGCAGGCGCACGACGAGGCCACCACTGCGGCACTCGGCTTGCTCAAGCCCTGGGACGGCACGGTGAGCGCCACCTCCGCCGCCGCTGCGCTGGAGGAGCTGTGGTTCAGCCGTTATCTCGGCGAGGCCTACAAGGCGCTGGTGCTGCGCCCCTCCGAGGCGGCCACCTTCGGCATGCCCGATGCAGCGGTGTTGATGGATGCGCTTGAACATCCAGGCGCCGCCTTCGGCCCCGCACCGGCCGCACGCCGCGATCAGCTGCTGTTGGACTCGCTACGCAGCGCGTACCAAGCGCTGGTCGAGCTGCAGGGGCCGGATCCTGCGCAATGGCAGTGGGGCAAGCTGCACGTCAACAAGGTCTCGCATGCGATGAGCGCGGCGGTCGGCAGCGATCGTGCGCTGCTGGATGTCGGCCCGTTCGCCAAGGGCGGCAGCCCGTACACGCCGAATCAGTCCAGCTACGACCCCAAGGATTTCCGCCAGACCATCGGCCCATCCGCACGGCTGATCATCGACCTCGGCAACTGGGATAACTCGCGCGCGATGAACTACCCAGGCCAATCCGGCGACCCGGCCAGCCCGCATTACCGCAACCTCGCACCGATGTGGCTGCAAGGCAGCTATTTCCCGTTGCTGTATACGCGGGCGGCGGTTGATGCGGCGACGGAGCAGATCGTGGATCTGGTGCCGGCCGCATCGCCGAGCGCAATATCAAGCGCGACGCAAGGCGATCACCGCAACTGAGAACGTCCAGACCTCCATTGTTCCAACTCCGCGCAGACGCTCAGTGCAATTCCGGCTGGCCCGGAACTGCCTAAGCGCAGTCCCACCGGAGATCGCAATGTCGGTAGCAGCCTTGCGCGCAGCTCAGGTTTGACGAACCTGAGCAGATCCTCGCGCCGGCGGGCAGGGCCAAGCAGCCCCACGAAGGCGCAAGGCGAGGCTGCCAAGGCCTGTAGCGATTCGAGATCGAGCTCGAAATTGTGGTGCATCAACAGCACCGCATCCGGCGAAAAATCAGCCAACAGCGCCGGGACGGACACCGATGTGTCGAGTGCCCCTGCGCCGCTGCGGTGACGCCACGTCGCGCGCGGCTCCCTGTACCTGGCCTGCCAGCCCAGGTCTTGCAACATCGCCGAAAGGTAGGTCGCTTCGGGGCCGGCCCCCAGCACCAACACGCGCGGCGGTGGCGCAATGCGAATGTTCCAGCAGCGGGACGGTTGCACATGCTCCGGCAACACGGCCGCAAGCACGCATTGGCTGATGTGCGCCGCACAGCCGAGGCGGATTTCGCCTGAGGCCATGACGGTCACCTCAAGTGGCGCGCCGCCTGCAGACCAGGTGTCGACGGCGGCGTCCAGGCAAGGGACGGCGCTGACTGGAAACAGCGCGACCAGTTGGCGGCCCCGACACCCTGTCGCGCCAGCGGAGAACAGGGCGCTGTCCTCCAGGTTATCGATCTCAAGCAGCTGCAATGTGTTGGTTGCAATTGCCTGCTCGCCACACGCAAGCAGGGCAGGTTCCAAACAACCGCCGCTGAGCCATCCCACATGCCGACCCGACCCGAACAGTGCCAGCGTGCCTTGCCTGGCATACACCGACCCTTCGGTGTCGAGCACGACGGCGAGCGCGGTGGGCACGCCGTCAACGCTGCTGGCGCGCGCTGCGGCAAGCACCACTGCTTGCGCGCCAGCGCTGCGCTCGCTGCACCTGCGCCAATCACAGGGCATCGGCACAGCGGCCGAGAGGCCGCTGTTGATCGAAAGGTTCCCAGCCATCCCTCACCTCGGTCGCCAACGCCTGACGCGTGCATCGTGCGTGCTCATCGTGCGGCGAGCTTGTCCAGCGTGATCGGCAGGCTGCGGATGCGTTTGCCGGTGGCATGAAAGACGGCATTGCCGATCGCCGGTGCGACGCCGACAACACCGATCTCACCCACGCCCTTGCCGCCAAGCGCGCTTGCCTGCAGGTCGGGAATGCCCACGGAGATGACCTCAATGTCAGGCACGTCGGCATTGACGGGCACCGCATAGTCGGCAAAGTTCGCATTGACGGTGCGACCGTCGCGCTGATCGATGTGGCCTTCCTCGAGAAGCGTCTGCCCAAGCCCCATGATCATGCCGCCGATCCACTGGCTCTCGGCCAGTTTCGGATTGAAGATGCGCCCGCTATCGAATGCCGAGACCATGCGTTTGACGCGGATCGTGCCGAAGTCCTCGTCGACGCGGACCTCGACAAACTGCGCACACCAGCTGTGCGCCGAGACGCCGCCTTCCAGCGCGGTTTTCAGTTGCGCGAAACTGCGATCGGCCTCGTTCTTCATTTGCTCGGTGGCATCTGCGGCGAACGTATTGCCTTCGACCGCCAGGCTGCTCTTTCCGACCGCCTTGAGCAGGTCGGCAATGGCGATACCGCCACGACGGCGCCGCGCGGGCCGGATGTAGCCGTCCTTGTAGACGAGTTCGGCAGGTCTGGAGCCCGCCAGCGGCGAGCGCGGGTCGGTCACTGCAAGCGCCAGCAGGAGCGCACGCGCATTTCGCGCTGCACGGTCGACTGCGCCGGCCAGGTTGTTGGCTTGCTGCGAGCCACCGGCAAGCGCGGAGCGGGGCAGCACGGTATCGCCCAGGCGAACCACGACATTTGCGACAGGCACGCCCAGGGCCGCCGCAGCGGTTTGCGCAAGGATGGTGTAGGTGCCGGTTCCGATATCGGTACCGGCGCTGAGCACCTCGATCTTTCCGCTGTCGTGAAACACCAGCCTGGCTTCACTGGCGGTGCGGATCATCGGATAGGCGCCTGCCGCCATGCCATAGCCGATCAGCTCGCGACCCTCGCGCATCGAGCGCGGTTGCGGGTTGCGCTTCCACCAGCCGATGGCTTCTGCGCCAGTCGCATAGGCTTGGCGCAGCTGCCGTGTCGTCCACGGCAACTTGCTGCTGGGATCCATGTCGGCCCAATTGGCCAGGCGCAAGGTGATCGGGTCCATGTCCAGCGCATAGGCCAGCTCGTCCATGGCGCTCTCCAGCGCGTAGGCGCTCGGATTCTCGCCGGGGCCGCGCTTCCATCCGGGCACGACGGTGTGCACCGGAACCACGCTCAGCCGGGACGAAAAGTTCGGTGTGGCATACATGATCTTGGTGACGTTGTTGCAGGCCTCGACATGCACCTCGTCGATCGCCGTCTCGTTCCAGCTCTCGTGGACGATCGCGCTGATTCGTCCATCCTTCGATGCACCGATGGAGAGCGTCTGCCGCGTTGCAGGGCGCCCGCCCAGGCCGGTAAAGGTCTGTGGTCGGGTCAGCGAGACCTTGACGGGCCTACCCAGCTGCCGCGAAGCCGCGCATGCCAGGCCCACATGCGGATGCGCGCCGATCTTGGAGCCGAACCCGCCGCCCACGTAAGGCGAGATGACCCGCACCTTTTCGATATCGATGCCCAGCCATTCCGACACCACGCGTCGCGCGCCTCCCACCCATTGGCTGGGTTCCCAGACGGTGATCTGGCCGTCCTGCCACGAGGCGATACAGGCATGCGGCTCCAACGGCACGTTGTATTCGCGAGCGGTTGTGTACATGACATCGACCTTGACCTCGGCGCTGGCCAGCGCTGCCGCTGCATCGCCCCACGTCGCCCCCATCGCATCGACAACCTGCGCTGTCGCCTTGGGATCGTTGAGGTCCAGAATGGGCGCGGCATCTTCGTAATCGATCTTGAGCAGGCTGGCCGCTTCGGTTGCCTGCTCGAAGGTGTCGGCGACCACGAGCGCGAGATGCATGCCGTTGAATCGGATCACATCGTCCTGTAGTGGCGTAAATTCCTCGGTCGCGCCGCCGCCCTTGCTGTAGACCGTTGGCTTGTTGAGCTTCAAGGGATGCTGCGGGGTGTAGACATCGATCACCCCGGGCAAGGCCAGGGCAGCCGATGTGTCGATACCGACCACACGCCCGGCGGGACGGGTGGATTGCACGGTGACGCCGTAGGCCATGTTCGGCAGCGTCTGTTCGATTGCGTAGCGGGCATTGCCCGTGACTTTCAACGGGCCTTCCGCGCGCGACAGGCGCGCACCCAATGGCGATTGGGTGTCGGCAGGCACACTTGCGGCGGCTTCCTCACCGGCCAGGCCAACGCCGGTGGCGGCAACCGTCACTGCACCCACGCCCAGTTTGATGAAGGTGCGGCGGTCAAGTTCCAGTTCGGTCTTGCGGGTCATGCGATGCCTCCTACCTGCATCAGAGCGCGTGCCACCACGCTGGGCGTCAGAGCAATCTTGAACGCGTTGTGTCCGCTCGCCTTCGCGTCGTCGACCGATGCTGCGGCTGCAGTGCGCAGCGTTTTCTCATCGAGCACGGCGCCGTTGAGCAATGCTTCGACCTGGTGCAATCGCCAGGGCTTGGTTGCGACACCACCTACGGCGATGCGCGCCTGCCGAATGGTGGTGGTGTCGGCTTCCATTTCTAGACCGACCGCGGCGCTGGCTGCAGCGAACTCGTAGGACGCGCGATCACGGACCTTGAGATAATGCGAGCGCTTCAGTGCGGATGAGCGCGGGATTTCAATCCCGACGATGATCTCGCCCGGTCGTAATGCGTGCTCAAGATGTGGCGTCTGCCCTGGAAGCAGGAAGAAGTCATCGACCGGAATCCGCCGTTGCGTGGATCCCTGGAGAAGGACCACCGCATCGAAGGCCACCAGCGACACCGCAAGATCGCCCGGATAGATGGCGATGCAGGCATCGCTGGTTCCGAACACGGCATGATTCCGGTTCATACCGTCCATCGCAGCGCATCCGGAGCCGGGGTTGCGCTTGTTGCAGTTCGAATAGGCGCCGGGGTCGCGGAAGTAGGTGCAACGGGTCCGCTGCATTAGGTTGCCGCCAATGGATGCCATGTTGCGCAATTGCGCAGAGGCAGCACGCCACAGGCTCTGGGACAGCGCAGGAGCGAGCTGCTGGATGTCGGGGTGATCGGCAACCCTGCTCATCTTGGCAAGCGCGCCGATACGGATGACATCGGCCGAGATCGCGATGGTGTCCAGGCCGTGGAGTCTGGTGAGATCGACCAGGCGTGCAGGGCGCTCGACGTTGAGTTTCATCAGATCGAGCAGGGTGGTTCCTCCGGCAAGGAACTTCGTCTCCGGTTTGCTGCCTTCGGCAATCGCCATGGCGGCATCCTGTGCACGCAGGTAGTCGAAGCTCCTCATCGCACGGTCTCTTTCTCAAGGCGGCCGGCCGCATCGCGCACGGCCGCGACAATATGGGGATAGGCGCCACAGCGACAGAGATTGCCGCTCATGTACTCGCGAATCTCGCTGTCAGTACTTGCGTGACCTTCGCGGATGCAGGCGACGGCCGACATGATCTGACCAGGCGTGCAGTAACCGCATTGGAAGGCATCGTGTTCGACGAATGCACTCTGGACCGCGTGCATCACACCATCGGGCCCCTGCAAGCCCTCGACCGTGGTGACCTGATGGCCCACTGCCTGGACCGCCAAGGTGAGACAGCTCAGGACGCGTTCGCCATCCAGATGCACCGTGCAGGCCCCGCACTGTCCGTGGTCGCAGCCCTTCTTCGTTCCCGGCAGGCCGGCATGTTCGCGCAGCGCGTCGAGCAGTGTTGTACGCACGTCGACGCGAAGTTGGTGGTGCTGGCCATTGATGTCGAGCGTCAAGGGAAGGGTTGCTGACATCGCATTTCCTTTTGAAGGTGGGGCTAATGGATCGCGCGTGGGCATCGGGCTTGCGGCCGTGGCCGGTATTCCCACTGCCGGCCGGCCAACACCACATCTCCGCTGGACTCAGGCGGCTTTTCGAACGTTGAACCACCCTGTGGTGCTCGCGATAACCGCCCAAAGCTTGGCGGGAATGGCAAGACGCTGAACGTCGGACGCGGCGATATCGAATGCGACCTCTCCCTGTGCATCGCACGTCGCGAAGTCGACCCAGTCCGGATTCATCACCAGCCCCTGGCCGACCGCGACCACACCGACTCCCGCAGCAAGCGCGTCCTCGGCGTGTTCCGGTGTCCGGATCTGGCCGGCTGCAATGAGCGGCACGCGGCCAGCCAGATGATCCCGCAGGACTTCAATGATCCTTGGGCCGTCGGGTGCATCGACCGGGCGCGCTTCAAGCGCATCCCCCAGCGACACATGCAGATAGTCAACACCGCTATCGATCAGGCGATCGACCAGCGCGAGCGATTCGGCAATGCGTAGGCCGTCCGCATGCGGTTCGTCGACGGTGATGCGATAGCCCAGCACAAACGGTGTGCTGGCATGGCGTGCAATGGCGTCACGAACGGCCTGCACCACCGCGACAGGAAAGCGCATGCGGTGATCGAGGGAGCCGCCCCAACGATCGGTCCGGCGATTGAAATGTGGGGACAGGAAGTTCTGCAGCAGGAACCCGTGCGCGCCATGCAGCTCGACACCGTCGAAGCCTGCCTCGATGGCACGACGGGTTGCCTCGCCGAAGGCGCGCACAACGCCCTGGATTTCCTCATCGGCAAGCGCGCGCGGCACGACTGCCGGGGCATAGGGGCCAGCGTCGCCGGCAACCGCACTTGCGGCAACAATGTCCGAGACCAGTTCCGGGCTGGTCTTGACGCCGGCGTGGAAGAGTTGAAGGATCGCCGGCGCACCCCCGCTCTTGGCAGCGGTTGCAAGCCGCCTCAGGCTGGGAATGAAGCGGTCGTCATACGCGGCGAATTCGTCGGTGAATCCGATCCCGTTTTTCTGCACATGCGTACAACCGGTAATCACCAGTCCCACGCCTCTGACACGTCGCCGGTAATAAGCCTCCTCTGCATCGGACACCGTGCCGTCGGCATTGCCAGCCCATGTGGTCATCGGAGCCATCGCGATGCGGTTGCGCAGCGTCAGGCCATTGCCAAGCGAGAAAGGTTGGAGAAGCGCTGTTGAATTCATTACAGGGGTTCCATCATTTGCAAGAGTTGAAAGCTGTTTGTCCGAGTTCTTGAAAGATCAACGTCCTCAAAGCGCCCGCTCGCCTGATCGACAGGGCGATGGCGCTGGAGCACACCGAAACGTCCACAGAGAAAGTGATCCGGCATCGGCGCACGCTCACCACAACGGCGCCCGGTGCAGACGCCAACCGGGGCTACCAATGCTCCAGGCAGTTCGGTTCCAACCCCCATGCTTGCCAGGATCGGGTTCGAGTTGGAAAGGCCCGGGTTACCGGGTTTGGGAGACTGCATGGTCTGGATTCCTGCTCAGATACGCGCACACGGACGGTGACCCTTGCGCGCGTTGTCGAGATACCAAGACCATGGACACGGTGATGGGCCGTGCTTGCACACGTGCCTGATCGGGTTCGGGTCTTGAGCGGCGATACGCTGGGAAGACTTGCCCGAACGACGATAGGCCGTTGGCGATTAAGAGACTAGATGGCTAATTTCGAATGTGCCTAGAAGGCCGTTTTCTTAGTCGGCCGTATTGGCCGAGTGCCGGCGTTGAGCCGGCCTGCAGCGATGTCAGGGGCGGCGGTAGCGAAGCGCTTCTAGTACCAGCGCAAACGCCGGCGCGTGCTGTCGGCGGCTCGGGTAATACAGGTGATATGCCGGCCGTGGCGGCGACCAGGCACCAAGCACCTGCACCAGTGCGCCGTCTTCGAGGTCGGCGGCCACCTGGTCTTCCGGGAGATAAGCCAGGCCCAGGCCGTCCAGCGCTGCCTGGTGCATCATCCGCAATGAACTGAAAGTGGCCCGGCCGTCGATGCGCACCTTCAATTCGCGCCCGCCCTTGTAGAACTCCCACGCGTACGTCCCCCCATGGGTGGGCAGGCGCAGCCTCAGGCAGCTGTGCTGCGTTAGATCGTTGGGGCTGACGGGGCGTTTTCTGTTGGTGAAGTAGGCGGGCGCCCCGACGACGGCGAAGCGGAAATCGCGGTTGAGCGGCACCGAGATCATGTCCTTGTCGACCTGCTCGCCCAGCCGCACGCCTGCGTCATAGCGGTCGGCCACGATGTCTCTCAACGCGTACTCGCTGATGATTTCGATGTTGATGTCGGGGTATTCGCGCAGCATCGGCGCAAGCCGCGGCCAGAGAATGGTTTCGGCAGCGTGCTCGACGGTGGTGATGCGCACCGTGCCCGCCGGCTTGTCGCGCATGCTGCTGAGCGCGGCGATCTCGATTTCGATTTCGTCAAAGTGCGGGCCGATGCGGTTGAGCAGGCGTTCGCCGGCCTCGGTGACCGACACACTGCGCGTGGTCCGCGTGAGCAAGGTGAGACCCAGGCGCGCCTCGAGCGTTCGAACCGTATAGCTCAGCGCCGACTGCGAGACCCCCAGTTGGGCGGCCGCCCTTGTAAAGCTCTGCTCGCGCGCGACTGCGATGAAGGCCAGGAAGTCGTTGACGTTATCTCGGCGCATTCATAAATCCAGTTTATAGGTGCATGCGGATTATATGGGCTAATCAGTTAATTGGCCTTGCGCTATGTTGCATCCAACAGCTGCCGATTGGCCAGCAGAACACACATGGCCATTGCAGATTCCGTGCGCGGGCGCTGCACGCGTAGCAGTCCCGCAGGGCTGCAGCTACCACGTCCTTTCACCACCTGCGCGATGCGTGGGTGACAGCCGATCAACACACAGAGATAGATCTCATGACCGACAACAACGTTTGGTTCATCACTGGCACCAGCCGAGGGCTGGGGACCGAAATCGCCCGGCAAGCATTGGACGCCGGCCACCGCGTCGTCGCCACGGGGCGCAATGCCGATAACGTATCGAAAGCGATCGGGTCACACGACAATCTGCTGGCTATCGCGCTCGATATCACCGACCCGCACGCCGCGCAGGCCGCAGCGCAGCTCGCGGTCGATCGCTTCGGTAGCATCGATGTGCTTGTGAATAACGCAGGCAACTTCTACGCCGGTTATTTCGAAGAGATCAGCGACGCGCAATTCCGGGCGCAGATGGAGACGAACTTCTTCGGCCCTTTGAATGTCACGCGCGCAGTTCTGCCGATCATGCGCAAGCAGCGCAGCGGTCAGGTGATTACCGTCACCTCCACCGCCGCCTTCGTGGGCATGGAATTTTGCGCAGCGTATGCGGCCTCCAAGTTCGCGCTGGAAGGTTGGGTCGAGTCGCTGCGTTATGACGTGAAGCCGTATGGCATCGAGGTGATGGCGGTCGAGCCGGGATTCTTCCGGACCGAGCTGCTGGTCGAAGGCGCCTCGACGATCTGGCCCGAACTCTCCATCGAAGACTACGCGGCGCGCACGGCGCAGACGATTGCTGCATGGAAGGGCGTGAACGGCCAGCAAGGTGGCGATCCCGTAAAGCTCGCCGCCGCGCTGGTGACGCTGTCCGACGCCGACGAGCTGCCACTGCGCTTTGTGGCCGGCGCCGACGCCATGGACATCGTCGAAGCCGATCTGAAAACCGTTCAAGCGCAGATCGATGCGCAACGCGACTTGTCCGCGTCGCTGTCCTTCGATGCAGCTGCGTAGACCCATAACGCGTCTTTGCTGATCGCTGCATTGATGCCATCGCAACTGACAGGACGTTTTGCGCTGCTGACCGGTACGAACAGCAGAATCGGGGCGGCGACAGTCGCCTCCCCAGCCTATCGTCCGTTCGGGTCGTGCAGTCTTGAACGGACCTTGTTTCCCTGGCAGTAGTGCAAAGATCGCACGCAGCCCCTCCAGCTGGTTGGCCATCCTGGAAGTCGGAGCCAGCCATGGAGTGGGCGCGTGCGCTTTCGTAGAGCTGTGTGCAAGAGCCACGGAGCAGTGGAGCGGCCGGCTCTTCATTCTCAGCCCTTGCCTGCAGCGTGCTCCCACGCACTCCCGCGTGCCGCCGAATCCGCACCGCGGCGACGCTCTCCTTGCCAGCCCTGCCATCCGACCTGTTGACTACAGCTGTCGTCACGCTTACGGTAGCGACAACTGTAGTCATGGAGAACGGCATGCGTGGCAAGACCATCGGGGACCAGGAGCTGGCCCTGTTGCAACACATCGAGGAACAACGGCAGGCCAGTGTCGGCGAAGTGGCGGGCGCGTTCGGTGAGCCGCGTGGGCTGGCGCGCTCGACCGTGCTGACCATGATGGAGCGCTTGCGCGCCAAGGGCTTTCTGCGTCGCGAGCAAGTGGACGGCATGTACCGCTACAGCGCCACCAGCGGGCAGGACGCGGTGGTGCGCTCGGCGGTGGGGCAGTTCGTGGAAAAGACCTTGCAGGGCTCGGTGTCACCGTTCGTGGCGTGGATGTCGCAGCGAGCCGAGGTCAGCGACAGCGAGCTGGCCGAGCTCGAAGCCCTGGTCGCCAAGCTGCAGTCGCAGCGCAAGGAGGATTGAGCATGTCGCCGATGATCGAAGCCTTGCTTTGGAGACTGGGCGCCACCAGCGTGCAGACCGCCGTGCTGGCGTTGGCGGTGTGGGCGCTGTGCCGCAGCGTGCGGCGGCTGCCGGCCACCACGCAGACCTGGCTATGGTGGCTGGTGGGAGTGCAGGCGGTGATCGGCCTGCTGTGGAACGCGCCGCTGCAGTTGCCGGTGTTGCCCGCAGCCACGTCCACGCCTGCCTTGATTGCCGGCGACAGCCTGGCGCCGATGGTGATGGCCAATGCCACTGCATCCGGCACCAGCGCGGTCGCCAGCGCGGGCGCGGTAGACGTGCTGCAGGGTGCAAGCGGTCCGTCCTGGGCGCTGTGGCTGGCCGCGTTATGGGTTGCCGGCGTTGCAGTGATGGCGCTCGGCACGTTGCGCGCATACCGACGCAGCCGTGCCCTGGTACGCGCTGCCGCACCGTGCACCGATCGCGCCCTGGTCGCCGCACTGCGCATGGCCGCAGAAGCGCATGGCCTGTCGCAGCCGCCGGAAATACGGCTGTCGCAGCAGATCGTCTCGCCGCAGTTGATCGGGCCCTGGCGCCCGGTCTTGCTGCTGCCCGCCGCACGCCTGCCGCACATGGCCGACGACGATCTGGACATGGCGCTGACCCATGAACTCATCCATCTGCGCCGGCGCGATCTGTGGTGGGGCTTGCCGCCGTCGCTGGCCCAGCACCTGTTCTTCTTCCACCCGCTGGTGCATCTGGCCGCGCGCGAATACGCCACCGCCCGCGAGGCCGCCTGCGATGCCGCGGTGGTCGCAGGCCACCGTCATTGCCGCCACGACTATGGCCGGCTGTTGCTGCAACTGGGCGTGGCACCGCGCCCGCACGGCGGCGTGGCCAGCGCCTCACCGTCCTTCCTCAGCCTCAAACGGAGATTGCTCATGTTGCAGAACCCGACCTCGTTCCCGCGGTTTGGCGCGGCCCTGATCCTGGGCGCGGTGGCCATCACCGGCGTGCTGCCGCTGCGCCTGGTGGCGATGCCCGCGGCGCCGGCTGTTGCTGCCGCATCAGCGGCCGCACCCGCCAAGCCAGCTGCCGGCGTGTCCAGCACAGCGGCACCGGCCACCGCCGCCGCTGCAGCTGCACCGGCAACTGCGGCAGCAACCGCCGCACCGGCAAACGCGGCCGCACCGGCTGCAGCGGCGTCATCCACCAGCCAGACCTTCACCACCACCTCCACGCACGGCCAGATCAACCTGTCGCATGACCCCGACCGCGATGCCTACGTGCTGCTGCAGGGCAACGACAGCGTCATGAATGGCTCGGTGGACGATCTCAAGCATGTGCGTCGTCTGGCCGGCAAGGATGGCCAGCTGATGTGGTTCCGCAAGGATGGCAAGCAGTACGTCGTGCGCGATCCCGACACCTTCAAGCGCTTGAATGCGGTGTATGCGCCAGTCACCAAACTGGGCCAGGCGCAGGGCGCGCTGGGCGAGCGCCAGGGCGAGCTCGGCGAGCAGCAGGGCGAGTTGGGTGCGCAGATGGGTGAGCTGGGTGCACGTGCTGCCGACGCGGCCGCAAAGCACGTCAATGCATCCTTGCTCGACACCGATGCGCGCACACAGCAGGCCGCCGAGCGTGCGGCGCGGGAAGCAGAACGCGCAGTACGTCAGGCCGAACAGGCCATGCAGCGCAGCGGCGCCCAACAGCGGATGCAGGCGCTGGCCAGGCAGCAGGCAGCGCTCGCCACCGAGCAGGCAGATCTGGCCAGCCAGCAGGCCGCTGCCAGCGTCCGCGCCGACAAGGAAGCCCAGCGCATCATGCGCGAGGCGATCGCACAGGGGCTGGCCACGCAGATCGAGGGCTGATCGCCGCAGGCCGCTGCTCGCCGAGACTGTGCAGCACGCGCAGACGGCCAGCAGCTGGCGCCCTCTCGGCCGGAGGCAGTGACTGGCGTCAAACCGGCTCGGCGCCGCACGCGCCATGCAGGCACGCGCGGCGGGCGACACACAGCGCTGGTGACTCGGTGACCCCGTTGCTCGCCGATACTGTGGAGCAGGCGCAGACGGCGAGCAGACAATGACGTACCGGGTGGTGGTATTGGGGGGCTTCGGGCATTTCGGCGCGCGCATCGTGCGGGCGCTGGCGGCGACGGCGCAACTGCAGGTGATCGCGGCGGGACGGCATCCCGGCGATGTGGCGGCCCGGTGGCCGGATGTGGCGCCCGGTCGCATCGCGTGCTGTCGCCTGGATATCGACGCAAGCGATTTTGCCGCGCAATTGGCGGCCACTGCCGCCGATGCGGTGGTGCATACCGCAGGCCCGTTCCAGGGCCAGGATTACGCCGTGGCGCACACCTGCCTGCAGGCCGGCATGCACTATATCGACCTGGCCGACGGCCGCGCGTTTGTCCGAGATTTCGCCGCGGCAATGGACGCAGCGGCAAGGCAAGCGCAGCGTGTGGCCATTAGCGGCGCCAGCACCTTGCCCGCGCTGTCGAGCGCGGTCATCGATGCCTTGCTCCCGCGTTTTTCAGCGTTGCATGACATCCGCATCGTCATCGCACCCGCGCAAGGCACACCGCTTGGCCTGGCCACCGTGCGTGCGGTGCTGTCGTACTGCGGCACGCCGTTCGCATGGCTGCATGAGGGCCGCCGGCAAACGGTGGTGGGCTGGGCCAGACCCACGCGCGTGCAGTTCGCCCAGCTCGCGCCGCGGCTTGCGTCGCCGTGCGATGTGCCCGATCACGATCTGCTGCCACCGCGCTATCCGGGCGTGCAGAGCGTGCAGTTTCGCGCCGCGTTGGAGGTGCCGTTCCTGCAGCGCTGCCTGGCCGGTGTCGCCTGGCTGCGTCACCACGGCGTGCCATTGCCGATGGCGCGCCTGGCCGATGTGTTTGCACGTGCGGCACGCTGGTTTGATCGCTTCGGCACCGACCTCGGTGGCATGCGCGTGGAGCTGCGTGGCATGAGCCATCCCCAGACCGGCGATCCCCGGCCGCTGCGACTGCAGTGGGACCTCACCGCTGCGATGCTGCACGGCCCGGAGATTCCCTGCTTCGCCGCAATCCTGCTGGTGCGCAAGCTTGCCGCAGGGCAGGCATTACCGATCGGCGCGCATGCCTGCATGGGCTTGTTGACCCTGGCCGAATTCGAGCAGGAGTTTGCAGCGTGGCAGATGGTGACCGAGGTGTCGGACGTGCGTGTCTGAGGACATGTCGTGCACGACCGCTGCAGACGCACGCATCACCACACTGTGCGCAACGCCTAACACCAGTACGTCCCAACCAACGTGCCAGGGAGCAGAGCTCCTCTCCCCACGGGAGCGGGGTTGGAGTGAGGGTAGGGCCGCTAAAGATTTCAACGTCCTCCATCAACCACGCGCAACGTGGTTGCCATCACATGCAGCATGTAACGCGCTGCAGACGACTGTAAAAACCAAATAGTGTGGTTTGGCGCTATTGCAGATACGCCCGGCGATTGCGAATGGGCGAGGGTACGTACCCTCACCCCAAACCCCTCTCCCGAGGGGAGAGGGGCTTTACAGCGCTGCGCGTCCGTACACACGGCCAATGATCAGCTTGCAGCGCCGCAGCAGGTGTCGTTACACGCACAACAGATGGCCATACGCACTCAACGTCACACCTCGCGGATCGTACGAAACGCATACATGTCGCTGAACGTGCAGAAGTGGAAACGCGGCACCGTGATCGGGCCGGCGGCAGCCAGGCGCTTCAGCCACACGCCCACCGCACCGTGGTAGTCCGCCTGTTCGTCGGCATCGAGCGTCTCGCACAGATAGGCCAGCGAGATGTGGAACCGGTAGTGGCTGTAATCCGGGCGCTGCAGCAGCGTCAGCGCCATCAGCCCTTTGCGCGCCGTCTCCAGCCGCTGCGCGGTGGCCGCATCGGCAGGCAGCAACGGAATCAGCAGATTGTCGTTGCTGCCGGTCATGGCCGCGCTGGGGTCGACCACAAACCGGCACGCTCCCAGCGGCGTGGTGTTTCGCTGCTGCAACCGCGACAGGAAGCTGGCGTTGATGTCGGCCAGCGCCGCATCGCGCGCCAGATCGCTCGGCCACGGCCCGTGTGCGCGGTCGGTTTCATTGACCCCGCCCAGCAAGGTCACGTGATAGCTGCTGGGCGGCAGCACGGCGAGCTTGTTGGCAAAGCCGTGCTCGGGCAGCTCGCGGTAGATGTCCAGCACCCGGTCGAAGCTGGCGTAGCCATCGCCCTGCTGCTCGAGATGGCCGACAAACGTGTTGCCGGCAAACGGCATCGGCCGCCTGGAGCGCAGGAACTTGCGGCCCACATCCGCGGGCGGCGCTGCACCGGCAAGCGAGGGTAGTGCGGTTGCCAGCAACGAGGCGCCGGCGGCGCCGGTGAGCAGACGACGGCGGCTGAAGGTGGTATCCAGACATGACGACATGCGTAGCTCCTCAAAGTTTGACGTTGACGCCGACCATCACGGTGGGGGCCATCTTCCAGGCCGATTGCACATACTCCTGATCGCGGCCGATGCGGTATTGGTAGCCCTGGCCAGCCAGGTTGAGCACGTCCAGGCTCAGCGACACCGCCGGGGACACGTCCCAGCCCAGTTTCAGATCGATGCGGTCCAGCGGCTGCTGGTAACGGTTGCGATAGAACTCCTGCAGGCTGCTGTAATTGGGAAAGCGGTCATCCCACAGCTCGCCGGTGCGGCTCCAGGCCAGCGTGGCGCGCAACGGCCCACGGGCGTAATTCAGGGTCAGATTCCACAACTGCCTGGGCTGCTGCGGCAGCACGTCCAGGGTGGTGCGGGTGCCATCGCCGAGCACCACCGGGTAGTCCACGTCCAGGAACGTGACATTGGCGGTCACCGACAAGCCGGCCAGCGCAGGCAGCCACGGCCCCAGCTCCTTGATGGCCCCCAGCTCGGCACCGCGCAGGCGCACCGGCCGGTCCACATTGCGCGGCTGGGTGACCAGCACCTGCTCGCCGTCGATGCTGTCCATCTGGCCGTAGCGGAAGATTTCATCGTCGATGGTCTTGTGGAACAGCGCGACCGACAGCAGGCTGCCGCCGTCGTCAAAGCTCCAGTCGTGGCCAAGGTCCAGATTCTGCGAGCGGCGCGGCTGCAGGTCCGGGTTGCCCTGGTTGAGCGTGGGCGGTGTGCTCCCCAGCGTGAGCACGCCGCCGTTCAAGGCCATCTGGTCCAGGCGCGGGCGCCCGATCGAGCGCGACACGCCAACGCGCAGCGTGCCGTTGGCGCTGGTCTGCAGTTGCCCGCTGAGCGATGGCAACCAGTTGCGGTAGGTGCGCACCGCGCTGACCGGTGTCCAGGTGGTTCCGCTCAGCTGCTGGCCGGCGCTGGCAAAGCGTGTCTGTTCCAGACGGATGCCGCCAGCCAGCAGCCAGCGCTCGCCGCGCCATTGCGCCTGGGCAAAGCCGGCACGCACCTGTTCGTCGACGCCGTAGCTGCCGCTGTTCTGCGCGGTGGTGTCCACCACCCCGCGCGCCTGGCCGGCCAGGGCATCCCAGCGTGCGTCGGCCAATGCCGGGTCGATGGTCATCATCTCCCTGTTGCAGCCCAGGGCGCAGGTCGGGCGGCCCAGCACGTCGGCCAATGTGTCGGGCAGGCCGTTCCAGGTGGTGCGCTGCACAGTGGTGCGCATATGCGTGCGGACCTGCCGTGCGCCCACGGCCAACCCCAGCCCGCGGCTGTCCTCGTCCATGTTGCGCCGCAGCTCCAGCTGCAGGTCGCCAATCCGTTCGGCGTAGCCGGTGCGCTCCTGCTGGTGATAGGCGTTGGGGTAGCGCGCCGGGTCATCAGCCAGGGCCGGGTCCAGGGGCGTGAAAGCGGGCAGGGTGCCGCTCCAGTCGAACCCGTACCCCAGGCGATTTTGCTGGAAGCGGTCCCAGGTCTGCGGGTTGTCCACCGTGGCGCGCGAGGTGCTCGCGCGCAGCGCGGCGCGCCACTGCGCCGGCAACTCGGCCAGCAGCTCGCCATTGATGCCCGTCAGCGCGCGCTTCCAGCGCAACTGCCCCAGTTCGACGTATTGATTGAGGTTGTCGAGCGTGCCGCTCTGCGCGCCGGTGCGGGTCAGCCGTGCGCTGTTCTGCACCTGGGCGTTCTGGGTATTGCGGTCCGAGGCCTCACGCTGGCGGAAGCTGTAGCCGGACACATGGCCGCTGAGCGGCCCCTCCGGCTGCCAGTCCACGCGTGCGGTCAGGCCGCGCCGTTCGCGGGTGTTGGCGTAGTTGTACCAGCGCCGTTCGCTGGGAACCGCAGCGCCGGTGCCGCCGTAGGACACCGGATCGCGCGTGCCGTCGGCGGCGTACCAGTTCAAGCCGCCGCCGTTCTCCTGCTGCGGCACCGAGATCTCGCGCCGCCACTGGCTGGCAGCGCCCAGGAAGGCGAACTGCCCGTCGCGACCGAAGCGCTTGCCCCATTTCAGATCGCCCTCGCCAACCGGCGAGCGGCCGCCGTAGCGGCTGCCCATCAGGTTGGCGCCGCCCTTGGCCGAAAAGGTGAGCAGGCCGTCCGGGCGGCCGAAGCCGGTGGCGGTGACCAGGTTGGTGACGCCGCCGATCGCGCCGCCATCGTTTTCCGGCAGGAACGACTTCACCACATCGATGCGGTCGACAAAGTTGGCCGGCAGCACATCCATCATCGCCTGGCGGCTGCCGATGTCGTTGCTGGCAAACGCAAAGCCGTCGATCAGCATGCTGTTGTAGTTGCCGTTGAGGCCACGCACCGTCACGTAGCGCGGCTCGCCCTGGTACTCCACGGTGCTGACGCCGGTGACCCGGCGCAGCGCATCGCCCACATTGAAGTCCGCCAGCTGCCCGATGCTGTCGGCGGCGACCGAGTCCACGACGGTGGGCGCGGCCTGTTTGGTGGCGATGGCGCGGGTGTTCTGCGACTGGAACGAGGTGCGCACCTGCACCGCATCCAGGGTCTGCGGCGAGGCATCGGCGGGCGCCTCGGCGGCCTGCGCCGGCGCGTGCATCCAGCCCGAAACGGCCATGCCCAGCGCAAGCGACAATGTGCGACGCTGCGCGATGCAGGCCGGGCCGGGCAGATACCGGAAGCCAGAGGGAGAGCGATGAAACAGACGCATGGCACGATCCGCACTGTCGGGCAGCCCCAACGTGGTGGCCGCAAGCCGATTAAATTAATCTGCTTAATTTAAGCTTATGTGACACCACCGGTTCTTTTGCCTTCCATGTCTTCCTTCTTCGCCCACGCGGCCATTCGTTCGCATTACCGCCGTCGTAGCGACGGCCAGGCCGCCGGTTCCAGCGAGCGCGCGCTGCTGGATCTGATCCGTAGTGCCGGCCAGCTGGCGCGTGCGGATCTGCCGCGTGCCAGCGGGCTCAGCGTCCCCGGCACCAAGGGCATCATCGACCCGCTGGTCGCACATGGCCTGCTCCAGCTCGGCCCGTCGTTGCGGCGGGGGCGCGGTCAACCCAGCGTCGAGCTGAGTCTGGTGCCCGACTATGCATTCAGCATGGGGGTCTCGTTGATGGTCGATGGCATCGCGGTGGTGCTGATCGACTTCGCCGGGCAGGTGCGCGGCATGCGCCAGCTCACGGCGTTCCCGCTGACGCTGGACCTGGTCGCGGCGCAGTTGCCGCACCTGGTGGAGCAGTTGCTGCAGGCGGCCGGTGTCGACCGGCAGCGGCTGTTCGGGGTGGGCGTCAGCATGACCGGCCCGCGCATCGGCGATGGCACGCGGGTCAATCCGCCGCTCACGCTGGCCGCCGAATGGATGCAGGTCGAGCTGGACCGCTTCATCGCCGAACGCCTGCAGTTGCCGGTCTGGATGGACAACGACGCCCATTGCGCCGCCCTGGCCGAAGCCTTGTACGGGGTCGGCCGCCAGTCGCCGGATCTGGTCTATCTGACCATCGCCGACGGGTTTGCCGCAGGCGTGATCGCGGCCGGCAGCGTGCACCGCGGCGCGCACGGCAACGTGGGCGAACTGGGGCGCATCTCGGCCATCACCGGCAGTGCGCGGCCCACGCTGGAAACCCTGCGCCAGGCGCTGGTCGCCGATGGCCACGCGCTGCCGGACCTGCACACCATGCTGCAGCACTACGATCCGGCATGGCCGCAGATCGAGGCCTGGCTGGATGCGGTGCAACCCACCGTGACCCTGGCGGTGGCGGCGATCATCGCGTTGATCGACCCGCGCGTCATCGTCTTTGGCGCGCGCCTGCCGGCAGATCTTGCGCAGCGGCTGATCGCCCGCGTCGCCTTCGAGCCGGCGCCACGGCGCGGCGTCGCATCGCCGTATCCGGCATTGCTGGTCGGGCAGGTGCAGGCACACGCCACGGTGCTGGGTGCGGCCATGCTGCCGTTCAAGGAAACGCTGTTCTAGCGCAGGCGATGGACCAGCCGGCGTAGCGCGCCGGCGTTGCGCCGGGGCATCGTTTCGCATCGCGGCGGCATAGTTCGCCTCGGTTGCGCATTGTCATCTGCCAAGCGGTTTACTGGCCGCCCGCAGTGCTCTTGAGGTCGTCATGCGTATTGCTCCCTTGCAACCCGCCGCCACGCCCACCACCGCGCTGGCCACACCGGCGCACACCAGCGCGATCACCCCGATGGAGGTGCCGCACCCGCCAGGCGGCAACCCGCCATTGCGCGCACGGCCGCGTCGCCAGGCGGCCGTGCTACCGCCGCTGGTGCCATTGGACGACAGCGCGATGACCGGCAAGCAGGCATTGGTGGCGCTGGACGGCGAGTTCTCCGAGCAGCGCCTGGCCGAAGTGCAGGCGCACCAGATCACCTTGCAGGCCGCGCAAAGCGCGCTGGCCAAGCAGCTGCCACAGGCTACTCCCGCACCCAAGCCCGACAGCATCGCGGCACGCTTTGCGGCCGGAACGCTGCAGCCGGTGTATCTGGACACCGCCGCGTTCGACGAAATGACCGCCAGCTTGCCCGAGCACTCGCGTGCAGCGGCCGGCCCGGTGCTGGTCGATGCGCAGCAAGGGCACATCGTCTTCGATCTCGACCACGCGTTTGCGCCTGGCGATACCTTCAGCGATGCCGCACGCACGGCATTGCGCAAGGCGCTGGATCTGCGCGCCCATGGGTTGGAAACACCGGGCTGGCTAAAGCCCGCAGCGTCCACGCCCACGCAGCCGCGGCGCAAGTTGCAGCAGGCCGCGCGCTACCACGGCCACGAGGTGCCGGCGCGCGACGGCGGCGCAGCGTTCTTCAAGCCCAACGATCATCATCTGGTGGCCGGCAAGGACGCGTTGCTGCGCAAGCACCGCAAGGAGCTCGTCCACGACGCGTATTTCCAGGCGCCCAGCACGCGCGCGCTGGGCAAGGACGTGATGGTGCACCGGGGCCTGTTCGACAACCACGCCGGTATCCCGGAGAACTCGCTGGCCGCCATTGATCGCGCTTACGAACACGGCTATCGCAACCTGGAACTGGATGTGGAGGTCAGCGCCGACGGCGTGCCGGTGCTGATGCACGACTTCAGCATCGGCCGCATGACCGACGACCCGCAGAACAGATTGGTCTCGCAGGTCCCGTTCGCGCAGTTGCGCGAGATGCCGCTGGTGATCCGCAACCCGGTCGACGGCAACTTCATCAAGACCGATCAGAGCATTGCCGCCGTGGAGCAGGCGCTGGAGCACGCGTTGCAGAAGCCGGAGGCGATGTCGGTGGCGCTGGATTGCAAGGAAGACACCGGCGAAGCGGTGGCGATGCTGCTGATGCGTCGGCCGGACCTGCGCCAGGGCGCCGCGATCAAGCTGTATGCCAAGTACTACACGGGCGGCTTCGATCAATTTTTGTCCAACCTGTACAAGCATTACCAGATCAATCCGCTGCACTCCCAGGACGCGCCCCGCCGTGCCGCGCTCGATCGCCTGCTGGCCAAGATCAACGTGGTGCCGGTCTTCAGCCAGGGCATGCTTGCCGACGCGCAGCTGCGCGATTTCTTCCCGGGCAAGGACGATGGCCCGGAGGGGCTGGCCGACACGGCGGTGCAATGGCTGGAAAGCTGGAACCGGATGCGCCCGGTCATCGTCGAGGCGGTGGCCACCGACCAGCAAAGCGCTGCGGGCAAGGCCATGGAGCTGACACGCACACGCCTGCGCCAGCCGGACTCGTCCTACGCGCAGGCGGCATTCTCGTCCGGCTACCGCTATGAGGATTTCTCGCTGCCGCGCGCCAACCACGACAAGGACTATTACGTCTGGCGCAACTTCGGCGAGATGCAGAAGCTCAGCGGCGAAGCCTTCGGCATCCAGCGCACCACCGCCGGTGCCTTTCGCGACGCCGGTGAAAGCCTGCTGACCGACCAGCCCGAAGAAGAACTGCTCGCGCTGCTGGAAAACCGCACCCTGGCGCGCGGCCACACCGGCATGGAACTGGACCTGCCGCCAGAGACCCCCATCGACAGCGCACGCGATGCGGCGATCGTGCAGCAGCGCACCAGCGAATTCCGCGCCGCGTCCAGGCCCGCCGACCCGGCGCATGTTGCGGCAGTGCGCGAAGGCCGGCTGCTGGATCGCTCGGCAGAACATCCGCACGATGCCGCCGCCAGGCAGGCGGTGGATGCACGCGCCGACGCGCTGGGGCGGCTGACCGATCAGTACCGTGGCGCACCGGTCACCCAGTACCTCAACGAGCAGGCCAAACAGATCGAGCCGGGCGAGTGATGCCGGCGCACTGATGCTGCGCCGGCGCGCGTGACTTGGCGGCATGACCGCTCAGGTGCTCGCCAATGGGTGGCGGCCTTACAGTGTTGCCGGTGGACATCGCCTCTGCCGGCAAACTGCACTGGCGCGCGCACCCAGGACGCCCGCATTGCGCCACCAACCACTGCGCGTGGTCCGCCGCTACGGCGCTACGGCGTCTCCAGCATCGGAATCACTTCACGGTCCTGCGCGTCCACCGCCACCAGGCGCTGCATCAGCAGCGACAAGGTCACCACGTCCTGGTGATTGTGCTCGGCCACGCGGCGCAGGTTGCGCGCGCTGCCGCCGCGCAGGTAACTCAACCAGGCGGCCGGCGCTTCGGAGCCTGGCAGGTCGTCTTCGCGCACCACGCGCAGCAGCTGCCGTTCGATGGTGGCCAGCTTGCAGTTCTCCCAGGTGCCACGATAGCGGCGCCGGGTGGGGAACAGCAGGTCCACATGGTCCAGTGCAGAGATCGGGTCGCCGCGGCGCGCCAGCCGGTAGCGCGTCTTCAACAACGGCGCGTCGTAGCAGCGGCCGTTGTAGCTGGACAGCACCGTCTGTGGCGACAGCCAGCTGCGGAACAGGTCCAGCATCGCGCTTTCGGCCGCCATCGTGGACATCATCAACTGGCGCACGCGCAGCCCGCTGCCCTGCGCAGCGTCGGTGTACCAATCGGCCACGCCGATCATGAAGGCGCGCGTGCCGGTGCCACCGGCCAGGCCCGTGGTTTCGGTGTCGAAGAACAATAGGTCCATCGGGTCCACCGCGTCCTCGCGCTTGGCGAACGCCAGCGACAGCGCCTGGCGCGGGATCGCCTGCGGCAGGAAGGCTTCGATCAGGTGCAGGCCGGGCGCGATCTCGTTGCCGGGCAGATGCCGGTCGGTGGACGCCGCGCGTACCGGCACGTGCGCCGAGACCGCGCGCTCGCGCAGGCCGATCATCTTGCGCAGGCCGGCGATATCGGTGCGGCGCTGCGGTGCCGGCAGTGATGTGGGCGCAGCCGGTGTCGCGCGCACAGCCGGCACGCGCGCAGCCGCATTGGCCGCCGCACCCGCCGGCTTGTGGCGCACATCGTGGTCCACCCAGGCAAACGCCGAGCTATTGCGCGCAGGCGCTGCAGCAACCGGTGCCTGCAGGGCGCGGCGCGTCATGGCCGGTGCGCTGGGCTGGGCACGCGGTGCACCGGCCGCCTCTACGTTGCCGGGCTGCGCGCTTCGTACAGCCGCATCGCGCGGCAAAGCGCGTGACCCAGACGCAGCAGCACCCGGCGCAGGCTGGCGTTGCGCGCGCGTCGGCATCACCGCATCGTCCTTGCGCGCCGTGGGCGTCAGCCCGCCGACCTGGCGGCGCAGCAGGCGCAAACGTTCTGCGCTCACCCCAGGATCGCTGCCAGGCACCGGCGCTGCCGGCGCACACATTGGCTGCGCCGCCGCAGGCATGTCACCTGCGGCACGCGTGCGCGCATTGCCTGCCGCAGCATCCGCACCGACTGCATCACCCGAGGTACGCGCCACCGCTGCCGCGCGCAGCGGGTGGGCATCGGCCTGCGCATCGACCGCAGCGGAAACATCCGCACCATCCACTGCAGCGCCCTCTGCAAGCGCCGCCGGCGCAGGCACATCGGCGTGCCCGGCCTGACGCCGCAACAAGCGCAACCGGTCCGCACTCACGCTCATGCAAGCACGTCCAGCGCCAGGTCGTCGTCCACCTGGGTGGCATGCCGCAACGGCGCATCCGCATCGAACAACAGCGCCAGCACCGTCAAGGCCAGCGACTTGGGCGACTCGCCCTTGCCTTCCTCATGCGCGGCCAGCACCGGGCCCACGCAGGCCGGGCAGCCGGCGCTGCAGTCGCAACGCCGCACCAGCTCGTCGGCGCGCTGCAGCAGCTCGGCCTGGCGCAGCCACAGCGGCTCGCTCAGGCCCACCCCGCCAGGGAAGTTGTCGTACAGATACACCGTGGGCACGAAGGCCTGCTGCAGTTCCACCGCGCCTTCTTCGCCTTCGTCCACGCCGCGCAGCTGTCCGCGCCCGGTCTGGTCGGCCACCGCAAACCACGCGCCGTCGCCATTGCCCACGGCCTTCTGCAGGTCGCGCGCATCGGCCATCACCGCCACCGTGGCCACCACGTGCAGCGCATAGGCCGCACCCAGAAAACCATCCAGCGCATCCTGCTTGGAGGCGAATGCCTTGCCCAGCGTGGCCTGCGGCAACTGCCACCACACCGCGGTGGTGTGCAGTTCCTGGTCGGGCAGATTGACCGGCCCGTAGCCGATGTTCTCGTGCGTGTAATAGCGGATCTTCTTGTAGCCGGACACGCGCCGCACCACATGCACCTCGCCGTGATGCGAGTCGCCACGCCCGGCCACGCCGCCGTCGAAGCGGTCCAGCACCTTCAGCTTGGTGTAGTCGATGCTGTCGGTGTAGTAGTCCACATGGGTGCGCGTGACGTAGGCCTTGCGGCCTTCCCAGTCCAGCCGCTCCACCTGGTATGGTGTGCTCTGCACCATGTGGATGGCGCCTTCGTACAAGGTCAGCGCGGCGGCCGAATAATCCACCTCGGCGATGATCTGCTGCTTGCCGTCGCTCTTGTCCACCACCACGAAGTTGCCGTCGGCCACCGAGCGCAGGCTCACCGCATTGGCCGGGTAGCTGTCGGCGATCCACTCCCAGCGGTCGCCTTCCTGGTGGATCACTTCGCTCTCGGCCAGCGCTTCCAGGAACACCAGCGGGTCGATCGGCCCGAACGGCTCGCTGGCAATGAACGGCAGCTCGAACGCCGCGCAGCGGATGTGGTCGAACAGGATCAGCGGCTGGTCCGGCGCAATGCGCGCATGCTCGGGCGAGGCATCGGCAAAGAAATCCGGGTGCCGCACCACGTACTGGTCCAGCGGCTGCGAACTGGCCACCAGCACGCCCAGCGCCGGTTGCTGGCGGCGCCCGGCGCGGCCGAAGCGCTGCCAGGTCGCCGCCACGCTGCCGGGGTAGCCGTTGAGGATCACCACATCCAGCGCGCCGATATCCACGCCCAGCTCCAGCGCCGAGGTGGACACGATGCCGTCGATATTGCCGGCGCGCATCGCGCGCTCCACCTCGCGCCGCTCGGTGGGCAGGTAGCCGCCACGGTACGCACGGATGCGTGGCGACTTGCGCGGGTCGTGGTCGAAGATGTCCTTCAGGTACTTGGTCAGCACCTCCACCATCAGGCGCGTCTGCGCGAACACCAGCGTCTTCAGTCCGCTCTTGATCGCGATGCGCGCAATGCGGTTGCTCTGCGAGCGTGCCGATGCGCGCAGCCCCAAATCGGCATTGACCACCGGCGGGTTCCACAGCAGCACGTGCTTGTCGCCGGTGGGCGCGCCGGACTCGGTGATCGCATGCACCTGCTCTTCGATCAGGGCCTGCGCGTGCGCGTGCGGGTTGCCGATGGTGGCCGAGCACAGGATGAACTGCGGGTTGGCGCCATAGAACGCGCAGATGCGCTTGAGCCGGCGCAGCACGTTGGTGACGTGGCTGCCGAACACGCCGCGGTAGGTGTGGATCTCGTCGATCACCACATAGCGCAGGTTCTCGAAGAACTGCGCCCACTTGGTGTGATGCGGCAGGATCGCCTGGTGCAGCATGTCCGGGTTGCTCACCACGATGTCGCCATGCAGGCGGATCGCCTGGCGCGCATCGCCGGGCGTATCGCCGTCGAAGGTGAAGGCCTTCACCCCCAGCTCGCCGGCGCGGTTCAACTCCAGCAGCTCGGCCACCTGGTCCTGCGCCAGCGCCTTGGTCGGGAACAGGTACAGCGCCTTGGCCCCGGAGCGCATCGCCGCGCTCACCACCGGCAGCGTGTAGCACAGCGATTTGCCCGACGCGGTCGGCGTCACGATCGCCACATGTTCGCCGCGTTGGGTGGCGGCCCAGGCGTCGGCCTGGTGGCTGTAGAGCTGGCTGATGCCGCGCGCGCGCAAGGCGTCGGCCAGCGCGGCCGGCACGTCGGCGGGAATCGGCGCATAACGGCCGTCGCGCCCGGGCAGGGTGAAGCTGCCGGTGATGCGGTCGTGGTAGCGCCGTTCCAGGCGTTCGGTGAGCAGTGCGCCATCGCGGCTGGGCCGGCCATCGGTGGTGGCCAGCGCGCGTTCGGCGGTTTCGGTGCGGGGAGCGAGGGCAAACGGAGGCATACGGCGGCTCCCAAAGAGGGGCATGAGACAGGGGAGGTGTCTCAGGGTATGAGACCAGCGCCGAACCGGCGAGCCTGTGTCACTGAGCGGATTCAGCAAGCCGGGTATTCTGTTGCCCCCACCGCGTCACCGTTGCCTTGCACGCTGTGGCTCCCCCATTTCGAAGAACTGCCGTGCCCGTTTCCCCCAGCCTTACCGCGCCGCACTACAAGACCCGTTCCGCCCGCCGTGCCGATGTGATCGTGCATGCCGCCGGCCTGTTCCTGGCCATCGTCGGCGGCGCCTGGATGGTCTGGCGCGCGCATGCCAACCAGACCATGCTGCTGGCCACCTGCGTCTACGCGCTGGGGCTGCTGGTGATGTTCGGCTGCTCGGCGGCGTACAACTTCGCCCCGCCGCAACGCCAGCCGATGCTGCGCAAGTTCGACCACGCCGGCATTTTCGTGATGATTGCCGGCTCCTACACCCCGTTCCTGCTGGTCGCCCTCGACGGCACCTGGCGCTGGGCGATGATCCTGGGCGTGTGGGGCGTGGCCTTGTTCGGCGTATTCGCCAAGCTGTTCCTGCCCGGCATCGCCAAGGGCTTCTGGGTGGTGATCTACCTGTTGCTGGGGTGGGCCGGCATCGTGGTGATCAAGCCGCTGCTCGCCGGCCTGGACAGCACCGTGCTGTGGCTGATTGCCGCCGGCGGCGCGTTCTACACCGTGGGCGTCACCTTCTACGTGCGCAAGTCGCTGGTCTACAACCGCGCCATCTGGCACGCCCACGTGCTGGGCGGCGCGCTCTCGCACTGGTGCGCAATCTGGTTGTGCCTGCAGCCGTTGGGCGGGGTGTAGCGCGCTGTCGATGTCGTCGAGCAGTCGCGTATGCCCATCGCTCGGTAGCATCGACGCGTCATGGATCTATTGATCGCCTGACTACGTCGGCTTCCAATCAGAGCGCGCAGGTACAAGGGCAAGGATCAGCACATCGTCGCCGTCGCGTGTGTAGATCAAGAGATATCTGCCGTCCTGGCAGGTGTACAAACGCGTTCCCGGCAGTGGCCCAGAGTGATAGGTGGCTGCACCATCCAGCGCGTCGCCCTCGGTTTCGATCCGGTCGTCCTGTTCACATGCAGCGAAATAAATCTGCGGGTCGGAGATTTCGATCGCGCGCGCCAATGCTGAAGCGAGCAACGCGGTGCGCGCATCCAGCGCGCTCTGCTTCCAGGCCACGCTCACGCACGCGTGCCCTTTGCAGCCAGGGCTGCCTCAAGCGCCGCACGGTGTTGCGTCTTGAGCGTCTCCATCTGCTGCTTCGCCTGCGCGCTGGAGAGTGCGGGGCGGGGGTCGGCCAGGGCATGCTCGGTCTGGGTGCGTAGCGACACCGCATAGCGTGCATCCAACTCCTTGACCTTCATCGCCTCGGAGCGGTCAGGCCGGCGCTTCGCATTGCCGCCCTCGGCGTCCCACTGCGCAGCGTCCACGTGAAGCACGTCCAATGGCATGCCCATCTCGCGCAAGACCTTTAACGCACTTTCGAAGCTGCCAAACCGGCGCGGCGCATTCGCCTTGGTGGCCAGCACACGGGTCTGGTCATGGGTCTGCAATTGCACGGTCCAGGCACCGGCTTCCCCGATGACCGACGCCTGCCTGACCGCACTGGCGTCGACCAGCGCGCGTGCGGTCGCCAGCTTGACCAGAGTCGTCATGGCGTTATCCAGTTAACGATTAGGTGGTAGCCACTTTATCATTGATCTGGCGCGCCAGCTAACGGTTGTCAGCCAGGCTCACACCCTCACAGCTTGGTCTTCATCACCGCCTCGAACGCCGCATCCGGCGCGATGCTGTCGGAGAGCACGACCACCGAATGCAACGTGTCCTTTGCCTGCACGTTGTATTCAAAGCCCACCGGCTTGCCGCCGCGGCTGAACACCTCGATCTCGCTGTACTCGCCGAGCCGGCCTTCATAACTCTCGCGCTCCAGCCCGTGCTCCTTGGCAAAGGTGCCGGCGGCGCTGCGTGCGCCCTCCCACACCGCGTCCTCGTAGCTCATCGGCTGCAGCAGGCTGATCAGGTGGGTGGCGCAGGCGTTGGTGCTGGTCACGCCATAGCCATCGACCTCGCCCAGCAACGGGATCTTGCGGACATCGCGTTTGGGCGTGGCGGTGACGGTGCAGCCAAGCTGCTGCAGCTCGGCAAGGGTGAAGTGCTCGGACTCCGGGCGCGGCGCGCTGGGGGTGGCCGTGCCACCGTTGCAGGCAGACAGCAGGCCCAGACAGGCGAGCGGCAGGAAGCGGCGTAGGGAAACGTGCGACAACGGTGACGTCCTTGTAGTGATTGGAAGAGCGGCGCGGCTGTCCCTCGACATCGGCGCCCAACATGACGCCAACGCATCACGCAATCGCACAGGTCGAGGCAGCCAGGGCGCGCGAGGGTAGCGCGTCAGGCGTCAACGCATGCTGAGAGCCATCAACCACGCCGCCGCGCTCATTCCGGCATCACCATGCGGATCTCGCGTGTGCCGATCTCTGCACCGGTGACTGCATCGATGGCAACCGGCTGCAGTTCGGTGCCGGTTTCCGCATCCAGAAAACGCAACAACTTGCCCTCGCCACGGTGCTTGCGGCCCCACGCGCCGATCATGAACAGCACCGGCAAATAGTCGCGCCCTGCCTGGGTCAGCACGTACTCCTCGCGCGGCGGGCGGGTGGAATACAGGCGCTTTTCCAGCAGCCGCTCCTCGGTCAGCGTCGCCAGCCGCTTGGTCAGCATGGTCGGGGCAATCCCCAGGCTCTGCCGGAACTGGTCGAAGCGGGTCAGCCCGGAATTGGCGTCACGCAGGATCAGCATCGTCCACGCATCGCCCAGGAAGGTCAGGCTGCGCGCGATCGGGCACAGGCTGTCCGACGAAGTTTTTGAGTTCATATCATTTCCGTATTGACTCACTATCAAATCGATACTAGCATGCGGCGCATGGGCAGTCCAACCGCGCGATCCAGGCAGGTGACGGGCGCCCAGGCCGCGGCGGCAACCGCGGCGGCAGTCCGCATCAACGCACACCGCAATGCAGGTCAGCGTCAGGCACCGCGCAGCTGCACGCCGATGGCTGGCGATGTTTCTCCACCTTCCCTAAACCGCATTTCTTCAGAGACACCACGATGAAAAAGACAGTGCTGATCACCGGCGCATCCTCAGGGTTTGGCCTGTTGCTGGCCACCAACCTGCACAAGCAGGGCTTCAACGTCATCGGCACCAGCCGCGAGCCGGAAAAGCACCAGGCCAAGCTGCCGTTCAAGCTGCTGCGCCTGGATATCGACGATGACGCCTCGATCCAGTCGTTTGCCACAACGCTGTTTCAATCGGTCGACCGCCTGGATGTGCTGGTCAACAACGCCGGCTACATGGTCACCGGTATCGCCGAAGAAACCGCCATCGACGTGGGCCGCCAGCAGTTCGAAACCAACTTCTGGGGCACGGTCAAAACCACCAATGCGCTGCTGCCGTACTTCCGCAAGCAGCGGAGCGGGCAGATCATCACCGTCAGTTCCATCGTGGGCTGATCGGGCCGCCAAACCTGTCGTATTACGCGGCCTCCAAGCATGCGGTGCAGGGGTATTTCAAATCGCTGCGGTTCGAACTTGCCCAGTTCAATATCAAGGTCAATATGGTGGAACCGGTCTGGTTTAAGACCAATCTGGGCCACAACGCAGTGCCTGCCGCCGGCAACACCATTGCCGACTACAACGCTTACCGCACGCAGGCCAACGCGGCGACCCAGAAGGGAATCGACACCGCAGAAGCACCGGATGCCGTGGTGGACACCATCCAGAAGCTGATCCAGGCCAAGGACCCCAAGTTCAGCAACCCGGTCGGAAAGATGACCGGCATGATCCTGTTCCTGCAGAGTTACCTGCCAAAGATGTTTGAAGGCGCGATTTTCAAAAGCATCAAAACAGCCTGAGTGCTATGCGTTACATGCAGCGCCAATCCAGCTGCTGATTCAATCAAGTAAACCGCGCAAAACCTCCGTGTTATCACCCGATCAACGGCTTTGCTAAAGCCGTGACGCATCCCCTATGCCACGAGTACACGATTATGAAAGCGTATTTCTGCAAATTCATCCCGCCGCGCGCGGACTTTCTGGCCACCATGTCGGATCAGGAAAAAGCCCTGATGCAGCAGCATGCCGCGTTTCTGGACCAGCGCCTGGCCGAGGGTGTGCTGCTGGCGCACGGCCCGGTCATCGATGAAACCGGTGGCTTTGGTCTATCGCTGTATCAGATTGCCGACGACCAGGATATTGCCGCCATCACCGCACAGGACCCGATCATCAAACACGGCGTCGGCCAGTATGCGCATTACCCCATGCTGCATCTGAAGGCGCGCGGATAAACGCCGCGCTGCAGGCGGCACGCGTGGATCGTCATCGCAGCAGCACGTTGCGGTGACGAGAGCGCGTCGTGCATGCGGCAAGCCATGGCGGCCGCAGGCGTGCTGCGCTCAGGCCACACTGTCAGTTGTCCGCCGCCCGAACGCGGCGGGCAAGCGCTCTCACCGCACCGGCACCCGCGCGCTGGCGCCCAAACCCTGCGTGGAAAACGCCGCCTCCACCGGCGCACGCCGCTGCACCCACATGTCGCCCATCATCCGGTCCAGCCCGCGGTCCAGGCCGGTGACCAGCCCCGCACCCGGGGTAAAGGTCAGCTCGCCGAAGTAGACCTGCCCGTGCTGGATGTACCAATCCACCCGCACGTAATCGAAGTCGCTTGCCAGCAGCTTGCTCAGCTCCAGCGCCTGTTCCAGCAGCGCCGGCGCGCAGGGCGGTGCGCGCCCGTCGTCGCGGATGCGGTGAAAGGCCTCGTGCAGGTTGCCCACAAAGAAGGTCATGCCCAACTTCGGCGTGTCGAAGCGCCCGTAGATCACCTGCAGCACGTACTGAAAACTGCCGTCCGCCTGCCGGAACATGTGGAACTTGTAGTCCACCGGCACCTGCTGCGCATCGCCGATGTACTGCTCCACCAAAATGCGCGGCGGAATATCGCGGTAATGGATCTCGCGCACCTTGTCGGAGAAGTCGGTGCGCAGCCATTGGCCGCAGCGCTCGATGATGCGGCGCTTCTGCTGCGCGTCCGGCTCATCGCGCACCACCTCCACCATCGCCGCGCCATGGTTGGCCTTGATCACGGTCTGCCGCCACTGCGGCAGGCGCAGCAGCTCCTGCGGGTCGGTGCTGTCCAGCAGCAGCGGGATCAGGTGCGCCTCGCCGATCCTGGCCGCCACATACGGGCGCACCGCAAACTTGTCCGCCAGCCGCCGGTACAGCGGGTAATCGCCGTGCACGCACTTGCGGTAGAGGATCTTCTCGTTGAAGCACTTGGGCGCGTACAGATCCGGCAGCCGGCCGAAGGTGTGCAGGTAGTACAGCCGGTCCTGGTGCCGCCAGGGCAGGGTGCGCAGCAGGCCGCGCGCGCCCTTGCGCAGCAGGCGCTTGAGGCTGATGGCGTCGGTGGCCGGCGCAGCTGCGCCAGGCAATGCGGCCGGGCGGGCGTCGCCTGCAAGCCGCGTCAACCCCGGCAGCAGAGCAGCCCACGGCTCACCTGCTGCCCCAACCCGCGCTCCCAGCGGCTGCGTCTGCAGCCCCATCCCGTTGTCCATCGCCAGATCCCTCTTCTCGTCGTTTAGTGAGACGCAGGTCACAATTAAGTGTGATGCTAGTCACGGTATACGGGAAAAGTAAGAAGAGGGTTGCGAATCGTCTCAAGCAGACCGATTTCGCAAAGATCAGTGCGTTTTAGGGCTTAAAGACGGGTCTGGTGGCTGCTGTCGCGTCCGCTTTGCTGCGTTGCGGCAGCCGCGCGAGCCAGGACGACGCAGCCACGGCCGGGCGCCGCTTGGGCACAACGCCGGTCAGGGCCGTAGGCGGAGGTCGCGGAACTCAAATGGCGGCGTGTGCCCTGCGCCGCGATGGGGAGGTGCACCCAGGGGAAGCGCCAGGCGTTGAAGGCCAGCGCAGGCCCGCACTCAGGGGACGCAGTCGCATCGCGGCCCAGGATCGAGCAACATCAGGCGATACCACTGCAGTCCGCAACGGATGGCCCATGCACGTCACCAAACTCCTGTCCCCGGCAGCGCTGTGCCTTGCGCTTGCCGCCTGCGCAGACACAGACCAGCCAGCACAAGCCGATAAGGCGCCCACATCGGCACGGGCAGCAGCCAGCCCCGCCACCGCAGATGGCAACGCAGCCGCACTACCGCCCGACCAGGCGGTCAATAGCCATCCGCCTTCGGTCAGCCAGCAGGCAAGGCGCTATCTCTGCCTGCAGGGCCCCAATGCCTGCCCGGCCGGTGGGCCGTTGATCGCCAACTCCGATGCAGAGGCGCAGTGGCTGCTGCGCCACGGCTACCCGACGGAACACGAACTGGCCCGCCTGGAAACCCTGACGCTGGACCAGCTCAAGGCCGAGTCGCAGGCAGGCAACCAGGCCGCAACGGTGATCTACGGCAAAAAGACCGCACTGGCGGGCCGTTTTTATCAGGGCATCGACATCCTGCGGCGGGCAGCGGTGGCGGGGAATCTATATGCGTACTACGGGTTGTCGGACGTGTACGTCAGCGACACCGCAAACAAGAACCTGGTCGACAGCCTGGCCTACCTGCGCCTGGCCTACCTGTTGGGCGATGCAAAAGCCTCGGCCGTCATCGCATCGCGTGGCTTGAGCAGTGTTGAAAACGTCGTTGCCGACGAGCGCGCCGCCTCACTGCACAAGACGTTTTCCAAGTATCAGCGCCCGTCGCCACGGCCGCTGGAATAACGCCGGGCGATCAGCCTCCCACATTCAGTTGCGGAATCTTCGCAAACGCCTCGGCAATAAAATCCATGAACACGATCGCCCGCTTCGGCACCAGCCGGTTGGCCGCATACAGGATGTGCATGGGCACCGCAGGTGCGGAGAATGCGCCCAGCACGATCTGCAACTGCCCGGCCTTGAGCCCCTGCTCGAACAGCCACTCCGGCCCCTGCCCGATGCCCAGGCCCGCACTCACCGACTCGCGCGCGGCCTCCGGCGAATTGACCCGGATCCGGCCGGACACCGGCACCTCCACATCCTTGAAACGCCACGTCGCCCCGGAGGCCAGCAAGGTGTACAGCACGCAATCGTGCTGGCGCAGGTCCTCGGGCACGCGGGGCACGCCGCGCTCGGCAAGATAGGCATTGCTTGCCACGCACACGCGCTTGAACGTGCCGATCCGCCGTGCGCGCAGCGCGCTGTTTTCCAGGTGGCCAATGCGGATGGCAAGCTCCGCGCCCTCGTCGAGCAGATTGACGAAGCGGTCGTTGATCTGCAGATCCAGCTCCAGGCCCGGAAAGCGCCGTAAAAACTCCGGCACCAGCGGCATCACATAGTGATGCGACAAGGCCGTGGGGCAAGCCACCCGCAGCAAGCCGGACGGCTGCACGTTGTCGTGCAGCGCCATCTCCGACTCGCCCACCGCATCCAGGATGCGGCGCACCTCCGCGTAGTAGCGCTCTCCCTCCGGCGTCAGCACCAGCTTGCGGGTGGAGCGGTTGAGCAGCCGGGTGTGCAGGTGCTCTTCCAGCGCCGCCACGTGGCGGCTGACATTGGGCTGGCCCAGGCCCAGGTCGCGCCCGGCCGCTGAAAAGCTGCCGGTTTCCACCGCACGCGCAAAGCAGGTCATCAGCAGAAACCGGTCCATCGCCCACCCCCATTCATGCGCAGATCGCATGAATGGTATGTGCCGGCGCGGTCTTCCGGCAAATCGTGCATGGGCGCACGCTGCACCCCATCGAAGGCCGGCCACACGCGGCGGGCCTGTGCCACCCTCCCAGGAGCACCCCATGTCCCGTCTAGCAGGCAAACGCACCCTCATCACCGGCGGCACCAGCGGTATTGGCCTGGAGACCGCCCGCCAGTTCCTGGCCGAAGGCGCCCGCGTCATCGTCACCGGCAACAATCCTGAGTCCATTGCCAATGCCAAGGCCGCGCTGGGTGCCGAGGTGCTGGTGCTGCGCGCCGATTCGGCCAGCGTTGCCGCGCAGCAGCAACTCGCGCAGGCGGTGCAGGCGCATTACGGCCAGCTCGACATCGCCTTCCTCAATGCGGGCGTGTCGGTGTGGGCACCGATCGAAGACTGGACCGAGCAGGCCTTCGACGCCTCCTTCGCCATCAACGTCAAAGGCCCGTACTTCCTCATGCAGGCGCTGCTGCCGGTGTTCGCCAACCCCGCCGCGGTGGTGCTCAACACTTCCATCAACGCGCATGTGGGCGCGGCCCGCTCATCGGTGTATGCAGCCACCAAGGCGGCGTTCCTGAGCATAGCCAAGACACTCTCCAGCGAGCTGCTGGCGCGCGGCATCCGCCTCAACGCGGTCAGCCCCGGCCCGGTGGAAACCCCGCTGTACGACAAGCTCGGCATCCCCGCCGCATACCGCGACCAGGTCAACCAGGACATCGCCGCCACCATCCCGTTCGGCCGCTTCGGCACCCCGGACGAGGTGGCCAAGGCCGTGCTGTATCTGGCTTCGGACGAATCCCGCTGGACGGTGGGCTCGGAACTCATCGTCGACGGCGGCCGCACGCTCAACGGCTGAGCGTTTCGAAGGCAGTAGCAGGCGAACGGCCACGCTCACCGCAATCGGGAGCGTGGTCGTCTTCTTCATGCGTCGCTACGGATGCCACCGCCGCCACCAAGTGGCGGTGGTATCACGAAAGCCCTGCCTGATCGAACAACCGCCCACCAATCGCGCGCGCTGCCGCGTAATGCGATCGCGGAAAGTCCGCATCCGGCACCACCATCACTCCGAGGTGTGCACGTGCGCCCCGCAGAAGTCGAAGATGCCGTGGTGGATCTGCGTCTTCATCGCACCGAAGCAGCCATGCCGTGTATGGGTGCGCTGGTCTGCACCGCCAATCGCCACCACGTGCACGCCAAGACGCCCCAGCTTCTTGGCGATCTTGCCGTTGGCGTCTTCATCGAACGCCCAGCCCAGCGTAGACACCCGGTTGATCCAGCCCTTGAGCAGCGCCGGGAACGGCCACCAGTAGATCGGGAACACCAGCACCAGCACATCGGCCCGGTCCAGCCGTGCCTGCTCGGTCGCCACATCGTGTGGTACACCGGCCTGCCCGGCATACAGTGCCACATCGACCTGCGTAAAGCGCTGGTCAAAGCTTCCTGCGCCAGGTCCGCCGTCTCCACCGTGTGGTCGCCACCTTGGTAAACCAGCCCAGCCCGCACCTGCGCTGCCACGGCACGCGTGTGCGAGGTGGGCGCGGGGTTGCAACAACAATCGGGGCATGCGCGCGTGTGCGGACTCCAAAAGAGACGAAGCACCGGGCGTAACTGCCAAATGTTGATGGGAGTGTTGTTGGCTTGCGGGTGTCAGGACTGCTGCTAATGAGCGCAAGAAATGACATCGTCGAGAAAACGTCGGGTTGCTCTCGAAAAATCCGACACGGCAGTGTCGTCCAGACTGGAATGGAGTTGATGCATGGATGCAGACTGGGTAAGTAACGGCTTACTGACGTGTGTGGACACTGCCATTGTCACCTGGTCTCGCTTCGCGAAATGGCACACTTATATTGATCCGCTACAGAGCCGCCGCGGATGGCAAACAAAAGAGTGGCTACGATCCCAAAGCGTTTTAACGGCGGCTAGCATGCTCGCTTAGGCCCGTTGCCTCGATAGTACTGTGTGGGAGATGGCTTAAAGATGCAGTCGTAAGAGCTAATTATTCGACATACCTTGCGACGCGAATCTCGAGCATGGTCATTTGGCCATAGCCGTGGTGTTGCTTAATTTGTAGTGATGGTCCTTAAAGTCATGAGCGGCTGAACAAGGTAGAAAATCTTGGCGGCAAAATTCAAGCTGTTGCGCCGGAGAAAAATTTTAAAAATTGCGGATAGATCAATGCTTATAAAACCAATAAGACCAACCAGAGCGCACCTGCTGGTATATCCACGTAGGGCATGTGCCGGGAACGCTCAAGAACTACAACGCAGCCAGTCAGCGAGACTGAACCCCGCTCAATACCGATGATCGGTTACTATTGCAGCATTAGGCTAATGAAAATTGTCCGAGGCTTCATGACCGTCACTGATCTTAGGCGTAAGAGTTCCGATAGGCTAGGGCGGTATTACACCGCTCACGAGGTTGGTCAGCTACTTGTGAGCCAAATGAAAACGGGGCGCCCGAAGACGATCATTGACCTCGGAGCAGGCGGTGGAGCGTTAGCTGTTGCTGCAGCCAATAGATGGAACGAGTCCGACATTCTGACCATCGACGTTGACGGAAAATCGGTGGAAATGCTTGGAGAAAACAAGCAAATATCGGGGCGATATCAGCACATCCGAGTGAACGCCTTGGATACGAAACTCCCCGAGCGTATTCGTGTGTTTAGTGACAGTGTGGACGTAGGTGTTTGCAATCCGCCTTTCATAATGCCGAAATGGCGAAAAGACTATTTGGAAATCCTCAAGAGTGCAGGATTTAATAAAATCCCCTCTGTGAATAGATATATCGAAGCGCCAGCTCTTTTCTTCGCTCAAAATATGAGAATACTGTCTGACGGAGGGCAGCTGGGTATCATTCTGCCAGATAGCCTTATTTCTTCGGCGAGATATCGTTGGTTCCGTGAGGAGCTGTTGGAAAAGTACCGAATCAACAAAGTCATAAGGCTGCCTAGGGGATCTTTTACAGGGACTGATGCGCTTGCCTATATCATAACGTTGGAAAAGAACTCACCTGGGAAGAACATCCAGCTTTCTTCTTTTGATGGGACTTCAGTGGCTGACAAATGCCTTGTGTCTAAGGATGAGGCAGCTATCCGCATGGATGGCGAGTTCCACTGCGCGGGCAAGATAGAAAGAAAGATAGGAAAGTATAAGCACACCTTGCAGCTTGATTCTGAGGCGATCAGGAGAGGCAGTTTTGAAAACGCCATTGTTGCAAAGCGTGGCTGTAATGTTTTGCACACTAAAGACCTCTTGCGTGAGGATCTTGGTAAATGGGTGCATTTAGATCCTATATTTCAAGAGACCCTAAGCCGACTCAATTCGAAAAGCGCTGTTATAGCTGGTCCGGGAGACATACTTATCGCAAGGGTTGGAAGAAATCTCGACGAAAAAGTTATTGGCGTGGCATCTGGCTATGCCTACATTACGGATTGCATATATAGAATTCGAGTGCCGATAAAATTTAGGTCAAGATTATTAAGCGCCTTGTCTTCCGAGTTGGGGAGGGCTTGGATTGCAGCCAATTCATATGGCGTCAGTGCACGCCAGCTGCCTAAGTCTGCACTAATGGGTTTTGAGTATTAATTAGCAAAATTTGGGGAGCCCTTGTGACTGAATTCGAAGAGCGAGCTGATCAGCTTTCTATTGTGGATATTGAGTCCACGCTTTCAGATGGGAAGATTTTTCGAGATGCTAGACGCAAGTTACTTAGTAGGGGGGCTAAGCTTCTAGTTGGACCTCGCGGAACCGGTAAAACGCACCTGATGCGTTATACGTATCTGCAAGCCATGAAAGACAGTGCTGCCCCTCTGCCCGCGTATGCTAATTTCAGCCGCTATCTCAGTTTAGAACCACTTTTAAAAAAATCACCTGACGCACTTGCAAGATTTCAATCCTGGGTCATTGCGCGGCTTATATTAAGCGCATTTGACTTGATAAAAGATATGTCCAAGGCTCACCCGAAGACTACATCAGATATCATTACAGAGTATCAATCTGAGTTCAATGAGGCATCGATCAATCAGTTTGTGGCGCTCTTGGAAAGAGGGAGTGCTAGCGATGAGTATGATTCGCTTAGCCGACTTATGACTGTAAAAGCAGTTCTTGATATATTTACGATTCTCGCTAAAAAGTACCGTCGATCGAGAATTATTCTGCTACTAGACGACGCTGCTCTTAGCTTGACTAATGAATATCTAATAGCTTTCTTTGAAATCTATCGTCTCCTGAAAACCGAATTCATATCGCCAAAAGCATCGGTCTATCCGGGCTCAACACAGTACGGTCCAACTTTTCATACTTCTCATGAGGCAGAAGAAGTTGAGCTCTGGCTTTCTGTCGAAGATCCAGAATATATCTCTATAATGGGCGACATTGGAAGCAGGCGTCTTCATTCTGCAGTAACTTCAATCTCCGAGGATACATTAAATCATTTTAAGTACGTTGCTTTTGGCAGTCCTCGAGCTTATCTAAGAATGATTCGCGATTTCTCTGAAAATCCAAGCGGTAGCGCGCAGAGTCGTGCTAACAGGGTGACCGAGAAACATGTCGAGCTGCTTTGGCTAGAGTATGACTCACTAGCGATTAAGTTGAGGCAATTTGCCTCAGTAATTAGGATCGGTCACGACTTTCTTGAGTCCGCCGTACTCCAAATTATTGGTGGGCAGAATCCTTCCGGCAGCGACCGGACCATAGTGTTAGGACTGCAACAGGATGTTGACCGCACTCCTCTGGTCGACCGGATGTTGAGATTTCTTATCGAAGTGGGACTGCTTTATCCTTTGAATAGCCCTGTATCCCATGGAAAAAACCGTCGATACGATCGTTACATAGTGCATCTGGCGTTTCTTCATTCGGGTGGCGCGTTTAGACAGGGTCGTGGTTCATCGCCGCGAGACTTGCCGGCTTACATGCAGCGACCTGCTTCCAAGCACCCGGTGCGAGCAAAGCTTTCTTCTCTTCTTACAGAATCGCAACGTGTACATCTTGTACTCGACTTGCCACCGTGTCAGAGGTGCGGCGCAGTAAGGATTAATGAGTCACAGCGCTTTTGCCATACATGTGGCGAGCAGCTCGTTGTTGCCTCATTATTCGACCAATGCATGAAGCTTCCACTTAGTAACGTCCCGGGGATCAGCACAGCCTTAATTAGCAGGTTGAGCAACGAAACAAAAATAAGGACAGTAGGAGATATTTACTCGTCGCAAAGTCCTGGTGCAGATCTTCAAAAGGCTAGTTACATCGGTCCCAAACGTGCGGATGGGATCATTGGCGCAGTTTCTTTGGTCGTGGAGGAATGGCTTTCCTGATGGCTAAGCAATTCAGATCATCAATCGACATCACTACAGCGCCAAGCAGTCCAAAATTGGAGACTCACAAACTCTTCGATCACACGGACAATGGCTTTAGCGGCTCACCTATCGACGAATTTACTCGGAGACTGCGTGCATTGAACTCGCTAGCACCAACGCCCGCTGCTTTCAATTCGTACTTGGGACAGCTCGTATTGCTAGGTGCCGTAGCTGCTGTTGAAAGCTACTTGCGAGCCGCTTTTCGCAAATCGATTTCCTGCGATCCAGTTTGTCGTGAATCGGTAATGAAGCGCGACATTACTTACGCTGCTGCTTTGCATCTTCATGCTGATTTGCTGCCGGAGGCTCTTCTGGAGCGAATAAGTTTTACTAGCAAAGACAACATTGAAAATGCTTGTAGAGAACTTTTGGGTATTAAAGGTGATTTCCCTATTTCGCTACAGGCGGCAGTCAAGGATTACGTAAGGATTTGCCACTTGAGGCATTGCGCAGTTCACAGATTCGGGAAGTTAGGAGCGAGCAATGCAGTTCATCTCGGATTAGATCAGCATTCGATGTTGCTTGAAAAACCTTTGAAGCTTGACTATACATCACTTCAAAATGCGATTGCGATTAGCACCGGATTTGTTCGTGCTTTCAATGGATTTTTATTTAATTCTCTTATTTCAAGGCTGCCGGATGACTATTTCAGTGGAGCTTACAAGGATGACCGAGTAAGATTCATTAAGTATTACTCTCTATTCCAAGACAAGGAAAGTATCAATAAGTCGCCTACACCGAAAGATGTGTATGTCGCGTACATTAAGCAGAGGGAAGATTTTAAAAGGACTGCTGGGCGCTAACGTTCTCTAATGTGTAAAGGAAGAAGGAAATAGGGTAGAAGTTGGTTCAAGGTCATTTCAGAAACGCTTAGTCGAACTGACACTTCTGTCACCCACCAGTATCAGCAGATACCTGCCCCTACCCATTGCGCAGCCGCCTCACGCTTGCCCGCGCAGATATGCATAACCCAGCTATTTGTCTTCAGCAGTTCCCAGGCCAGGTAGCGCGATGATGAATCCGACAGCGCAGGGCGCCCTTGACGTTGTGCTTCACTGCGTAGGATATGTTCTCGATGCCCTAGAAGTAACGCACCATGTCCGGATGCGGATGCGTGCATTACTACTCGCACTTGAACGGCTTAATGTCACGCGCGATGGAATTGCGCAGCTGCCGCACCGGCGGTATGTACGTATGCGTGCCCTTTCCCGTGGACGAGTGCCTGCTTTGTACGGGTGCGGCCTGTGCGCACGCACGTATTCACACACCTGCCAACGTCACCGCGCCGCGCGATGGCGATGCTGTCCATCGTGTTCTCGTTGTACGCATCTATCTAGTCCACTTTTGCGGGCGTGGATGGTTAAGTCCGTTTCGTAATGGGGCGGCGGTACTTCCATCGCGTTGCGCGTGCATTGACGCACGCCGCTACCGCGTACCGCGCAAATCTTCCAGCACATCCTCCACCTGCTCGGCCAGATGCTGCAGGCAATGCGCCCATTGCTGTAGTGGAATCGTTGGCGACCCCAGCGCGGCTTCGTCGCGGGTACGTGGTGTGGCCAGGGTGGCGAGCAGGCGCAGTTGATCGCGTACGCGCAGCAGCTGGTATTGCGTGCCTTCGGACATCCAGTAGCCGGGTTCGTCGTGCATGCCGCTCTCCTTGCCGTGAGGCAGCTCCCGCTGCACAACGCAGCGGGATGCCGGGAGGCTAGAAACCGCAGACAGCCGGCGGGCTTATTCCCCTTGCGGGTGTTGTATTCGCCGCCCTCCCGGCGTAGGAACGCCGAGCAGTGCCAAGCCAGATGGCCGAGCACAAAAAACCCACCAAGTTCTCGGAGGTGGGTACCGCTGTCTGTGTGGAGTTTCTAGGCTCCGAGCGGAAGTGTGCGTGTGGCGGTGAGTTGGGTCAAGTTGAAGCGATGTCCGGCGCCCACGTGTGCGGCTTTGCACGTATTTTTTCGAATAAATGCGCTGCGGCAATGACGCACTAGCTGTCAGTTGACACATCGCCAAACAGGTAGCAATCTCGGCTGCAAGGAGCCTAGAAACTCCTCAGACAGCGGTACCCACCTCCGTCAAACCGGTGGGTTTTTTGTGCCTGGACTTTTTGTACGAGTGCAGCCGACGCGATGCCTATGTCGGAGTGCAGCCAATGCAAAGATGTTTGGGAAAACAATTCTGAAGTCTGTCTATGGTTTCTAGCCTCCCGACATCCCGTCGCGTCGTGCGACGGGGCTTGTTCGTCAAGGAGGGCTTTGCCATGCGTCGATCCCCATCCCGTTCCACGCCTGCGCGCAAGCGTGCCACGGTACCACCGCCTACCGAAGTCGTCTGGCGCTCGCTGGATCCCTCGATTCAGCCGCGTCCGTACCTTGAGCGCACGCCCATCCCCGAACCTCGCGCCGAACCCCGCACACCACGGCGGCCCGGCCGCCCGCGTGCGCCGCAGCAGTGCACCGTCGGCTATGGGTACTATCCCGACAGTCACCAGCGCATTCCCACCCTGCGCCTGCGCGGCCGCTGGCTGGAACAATTGGGCTTTGCCATCGGCAGCAAGCTGCACATCCGCCAGCGCGATGGCGAACTGGTCATCAGCGTTGTAAGACCCACGCTGATTACGCCGCAGCGCATGTGCGCACCGCATGTGCCCGGCCCGTTGCTGGAGACGTCGCATGATGAGTGAGGGCATGACCGGCGCGTCGCGTGCAGACCGCCACGTTGTCATCGGCCAGGTGGTCGCGGCACGCGCATACGCCGCAAGCGCGGTGCCGGTTGAGCGATACGGCAGCCGCCCGTGGCGCCACCGCAGCGCCTACGCCGTGCGCGAGCTGCCGGCCCGCGCGCCCATGGCGGGCATCTACGCGCTTGGCCGCTTCACCACGCGCTGGCAAGTGCGCGAGGAGCGTGCGCCTGCCAGGGAACGCTTCGACCAGGCCGTGGTGCAGCTGCAGGCGGAGCTGCTCACCTACATGCGGCGGCGCCTGCGCGACCCGCACACCGCCGCCGACCTCGCCCAGGAAGCGCTGCTGCGCCTGCTGGCCTACCGCGACACGCCAGACATCCACAGCTACAAGCTGCTGCTGTACCGCATCGCCCACAACGTGGTGCTGGAGCATTGGCGCACGCGCCACCGCAGGCACGCCTCCCGCCATGTGCCGCTGGAGGGCAGCGAACCGCTCGCCGCCACCGGCACGGCGGTGGACCAGCTGGTGGACGCCCGCCGCACCCTGCAGCAGCTGCACACCCACACGCTGCCCGCGCTGCCGCCCAAATGCCGCCAGGCCTTCATGCTCAACCGCTTCGACGGCCTCACCTACCCGGAAGTCGCCGCCGTCATGGGCATCTCGGTCAAGATGGTGGAAAAGCACATCAGCCGCGCCCTGGCCGCCTGCCGCGCGGCGGTGGGTGAGTAACGCCAGGGCAATGCATCGTGCAGGTGGCGGTGCGTCACGACAAGCGGGCACTGCCAGGATTTATCGCACCTAGGTATTCGGCTAAGTTAGCAGCGGTTGTGGCACGCGGCCCTAGGGATCACCAGTAGGTGACGCTCATTCAACCAGAGGTCGCGAGTAAATCCGCTTGAGGCACGATTGGGAGCGAAATCTCGATTATTCAAAGTATTGATTATTAGGTTGAGATAGCAGAACGATATGCTGAAAAATGTAAAGTTCCCACTCCTATACATAGTTGAGCTACTGATATGGCTGCCGCTGCTCATCTCGTTTTATGGCACGTCCACGTTCCTTGCAGCCAAACCCATCGCTACTCTCGATCTTCAAGGTAAATCCTTACCAGCCGGCTGGGAGGCTGCAGTTCCGAGTCACGGTAAATTCTTGCAGGGCTATCTCATCTCCAATCATCCTGCCGCCTTCGGCTGTAGTGCAGCGATCATGGTTGGCCTGGCGTTCTTGCTTTACCGTGTTAACCGGGCACAGGCAGTGCAACGTGCTGCAGCTGGCAGCCGTAGCAACCGCTCCCACTTGATAGCGAGTTGTCTTGTTTTCGCAACGCTGGCGCTGATCGGCTATGTACTACTGACGCAGGTTTTGGTCGGCGTCAGTGCGGTCTAACTGCACCGGGATCAGGTCAGCGCCTTGCCGCCCCTGCTCCAGGTTGGCCCTGAGCTAGTCTTCAACGGGCCGCAACCCGTCGTGGACTTTGTCTATGTGCTGGCATCCCCGTGCCTGCTGGCCAGGTGGGTACACGCATTGCTGACCAGCAATGCGTCGCTTCGGATACACAATCGCCCATTCGCGTGTGCTTGCGCAGTGCCGGGGTTAGCCCTGGTCTACTTGCCGCCCGGCATTGGCGTCTCAGGAAAAAGCGATGGGCAACTGTTTTTCAAACAATGTCAGTAGCACGCATGCGCATGTGACCTACGCGCAGCACGAACCCACGCCCCAGGGGACGCCGCAGCGGCCGACGCCATCCACACCCTTGCCGGATCAGTCGCCACTGCAGGGCCTGCAACGCCGCTCGCCGCGCCCATCGCGCCCGACAACCCCATCACGGCCCACATCACGGCCAACTCCCTCGCGACCAACGACGTCACCGCCAACGCGGCCACAGCGCTCGGGTGTGGAAACTCGCATGCTGTTGCAGATGCAGGGGATGGCGCACGCGTTGCTCAATCAGATTGGCCCCATCCTCAACAATGAAGCGCTCCGTGCCGAACACAAATCAGCGCTCAGGCTGCTCAAGCACATGAGTGACTGCGCACTCGGAAAACGGGCCGTTGGCGGTAGCGACGATATTGCTGAAAGAATTGAGCAGATCCAGAACCGGATCGCGAATCATTATGCGAACCCGGACGCAGCTGCGCCGCCTGTCGAGGGCATCGAGCAATACGCGGGCCGCGCCACGTTCAAAAAGATGCGGCAACTTGCGGCGGATGTCGATCTTGAGATCCAGGTGGCCAAGGCAGGGGGCGATGAAAAGTTCCTGCGGTTCAAGGAGGGTCTGGTCCTCGATCGAGACGTGGCAGCGCAGGCTGCGAACCTGGTGTCCGGAGTCGAGGAGACCTACGACGCGCCGAGCGAAGAGCATGGAAGACGCATACAGAATCTTCTTAGAAAGCTTACGGAGGGAGCGGCCCTGTCAGGGGGACTCTTGGACATTGTCTGGCCGTTGCGCAAAGACCCGGTTGCATTGGCCGGCGCACTGCACACGCTGGTCAGGCGGTACCCGACATTGGGAAATAACCCGAACTGGAAGAAATCCGATTAAGCGAGCCGCGCACCACCTGCACGAGCCCGTTCACAAGTGGCACCTATCGCGGTAACCAAAAAGTGACTGCGGGCAGGTGGTTCCGTTTCGGAACATATGACCGCAGACGCGTAGCGGCGCGCACGGGGTTCAGCTATCGGGCAGGGGGCCACCCTATGCTGCGCGCCCAGCGGGACATTTCGGCCACCCGGCCGGCGCCGCAGCGGAGGTTTCATGCAACGCCTGCTCCTTGTTTCCAGCCTGCTGGTGGGCCTGTCTGCCTGCAGCGACAAATCCGCACAGCACGCCACGCCTGCCGGCGCCGCCGCTGCAGCGCCCGCCAAGACCGCTGCGCCGCCCGAGTTGCTCACCCGCGAGGCGCTGTTTGGCGCCGCCGAGAAGGTGCACGTGCTGGTGAGCCCGGACGGCGCCTACCTCAGTTGGGTGGCGCCGCTAAAGGGCGTGCCCAATCTGTGGGTGGCACCGATCGATGCGCCCGACAAGGCACGCGCGGTCACCCAGGACGGCGGGCGCGGCATCAGCGAGTATTCCTGGAGCCACCGTGCCGGCACGCTGCTGTACAAGCGCGACCAGGGCGGCGATGAAAACTTCCACCTGTATGCGCTGAACCTGGCCGACGGCAGCAGCAAGGACCTGACCCCGTTCGACAAGACCCGTGTGGAGCTGTACGGCCTGAGCGCGCAGCACCCGGATCAGCTCATGGTCGGCATCAACAACCGCGACGCGAAGTGGCACGACCTGTATCGCGTGGATCTGGCCACCGGCCATCGCACGCTGGTGGAGAAGAACACCCAACACATCGAAACCTATCTGCTCGATGGTGACTTGCAGCTGCGCTACGCAACACGCGTCACCGAAGACGGCGGGGTTGAGGTGCTTGCCCGCCAGGGCGCCGCCTGGAAAACGCTGGAACGCGTTCCCTTCGAAGATGTCTTGACCACCGAAGTGGTGGGCCTGAGCAACGATGGCAACACGCTGTACCTGCGCGACTCGCGCAACCGCGACACCGCCGCGCTGTACGCAGTGGACACCGCCACCCACGCGCGCACGCTGCTTACAGAAGACGCGCGCGCCGATGTGGACAGCGTGCTGAAAGATCCAAAAACCGGTGCCGTGCAGGCCGCCTCGGTGGAGTACCTGCGCCGGGAATGGACCGTGCTGGACAAGGGCATCGCCAAGGACCTGCAAGCCTTGCAGGCGCTGGGCCCGGGCGATGCAAAGGTGGAAGCACGCACCCAGGACGATGCCACCTGGATCGTGAGCTATTCGGCTGCAGAAACGCCGCTGCGCTACTACCGCTACGACCGCGCCACGGCGAAGCTGACCAAACTGTTTTCCGCGTATCCCGCCCTGGAAGGCAAGCCGTTGGTGCCAAGCTGGCCGCAGACGCTGACCGCGCGCGACGGGCTGCATCTGGTGAGCTACCTCACCCTGCCGGCGGATGCGGATACCAATCACGATGGCAAGGCCGACAAGCCGGTGCCGCTGGTGGTGTTCGTGCATGGCGGCCCCTGGCTGCGTGACAGCTACAACAGCTACGGCGCTTACACGCAATGGTTTGCCAACCGCGGCTACGCGGTGCTGGCGGTGAACTACCGCGGCTCCACCGGCTTCGGCAAGGCCTTCACCAATGCCGGCAATGGCGAATGGGCCGGCAAGATGCACGACGACCTGCTTGACGCGGTGCAGTGGGCGGTCACCCAAGGCGTCACCACGCCGGACAACGTGGCCATCATGGGTGGCAGCTACGGCGGTTACGCCAGCCTGGTGGGGCTGACCTTCACCCCGGACACCTTCAAGTGCGCGGTGGACATCGTGGGCCCGGCCAACCTCAACACGCTGTTGGCCACCATCCCGCCTTACTGGACAGGGTTCTACAAGCAGGCGATCAAACGCATGGGCGACCCGGCCACCGCGCAGGGCAAGCAGTGGCTCACCGAACGCTCGCCGGTGACGCATGTGGACAAGATCCGCAAGCCGCTGCTGATCGGCCAGGGCGCCAACGACCCACGCACCAATCGCGCCGAGAGCGAGCAGATCGTCAATGCGATGACCGCCAAGAACATCCCGGTGACCTACGTGCTGTTCCCGGACGAAGGCCACGGCTTCAAGCGCCCGGAAAACAGCAAGGCCTTCAACGCGGTGGCCGAAACCTTCCTGGGCCAGTGCCTGGGCGGCCGCGTGCAACCCATCGGCAGCGACCTCACCGGCTCCAGCATCACCGTGCCCGCCGGCGCCGAGCAGATCAATGGCCTTGCCGATGCATTGAAGACGCATACCCAGGCGATCCGGAACTAGCCTGCGGGTGAGGGTGCCGGATGGGATGTGGTGCGGTATAGCTACCCAGCCGGCAGCGCCCAACCCTGTGTTGCCTCACTGCAGCGTTGCATGGAAGGCCGCTGCAGTTGGAGCATAGGGTGAGGGCGGCTGGCGCGCGGCGTTTTGCGTAGCGAACGAGGCGAGCAGGAAGAGCAGTCCCAACGCGGCCGGTACCGCGCCCTTGGGCTTGTGCACACCCAGATGCGCCATGCCCGACAGCAGCAGGTGGTAGAACATGCCGGCGTAGGCAAGATCGCTCAACGCGGTGTTGAAGCGCCACACAATCGCCACCGGGCCCAGGATCTTGATGACGATCATCCATGGCACCAGCAACGGTGCCGAATACCCCAGCTCGGCCTGCGCCTTGCGCACGAACTCACCCTTGGCCAGATACATGCCGGCAGAGGCCAGGTATAGGAGGCACAGCAGGACGGTACTGATCCAGTAAATAGAAATGCTCATGGTGTTTGCCAGTTAATACTTAAATGCAACCGGCCATCAGAATGTCGCCTAAGATATCGATTGAAAAGTAGGATGAATCACCAGGGCCTAGTATGAAAAAGCAGACCATTGAGGATGGCGAGCGCAACATGCACGAACAGATGCGCCGTGCATTTGCGTTGCTGTCTGGCAAATGGAAGCTGGAAATCATGTGGTTGCTCAATCAGCGTGTGTATCGCTTCGGCGAGCTGCGCAAGGCCATCCCCGGCGTTACCCAGCACATGCTCACGGCGCAATTGCGCGAGCTGGAAGCAGATGGTCTGGTCACGCGCACCGTATTTGCGCAGGTGCCACCGCGCGTGGAATACGCCATCACGCCAAAGGCGCGCGGACTGGGCCCAACGATGGAAGCGCTGACCGCGTGGTGGCAGCAACATGGCGACAGCGTTGCGAAGCGGCCAGCTGCACGCGGGCGCAAGCCCGGCGTTTAGGATGCAGCCCAGGGAGTGCGTTGTGCGCGTGCACGTGGCTTGATCATGGTTGCGGCGACGTGCGAACACTCCTGGCCGTCAGCCTGGTAAATCAAAAACCATTTCCAAACCCCAAAACGCCAAACCCCAAAAACGCCAACGCCCCGATCATGTCGGGGCGTTGGTGCGATCTCTCGCCGAAGTGGAATCTACCGTCTACGTCGTCATGCGTGACGCCTGACGGCCAATCCACTGCTTCAGCGCGGCGGGCGTAATGCCTGCCTACGGTGCTGACTTGCCAGCGTTACTTGGAGGCGTCGCGCACTTTGTCGGCGACCTGGCCAGCCTTGTTCTGCACCTTGCCGACGTTCTTTTCGGCAGCGCCTTCCAGCTCGGTGCTCTTGTCGCCGGTGACACGGCCAACGGTTTCCTTGATGGAACCCTTGACCTGCTTGGCGGTACCTTCAATACGGTTCTTGTCCACGGGGTGCCTCATACGGTTGGGGATGTTGCAGCCCAGTCTGTACCCGCAGGACGTGAGTGCGACGTGGGCATGCCGTCATCCCCGCGTCAGCACGCCCAGCTGGCGCGCGCAGCGCCACCGCGGGGCACGCGCGCGTCTGCACGGCTTGCTGAGGTCGCTGCGTGCCACAATGCGCGCACTTTCCGCCAGGCAATGCCGTCACGTGAGCACACAGCGCCCCGCCACCGAGTCCGCCGGCCTGGAGTTTCTTGCGGGGGGCGGCGAGATGGGCGCGTTGATGCGCACACACGACTGGGCCGCCACGCCGCTGGGGGCGCCGGAGACCTGGCCGCAGTCGCTGCGTTCGTCGTTGTCGGTGGTGCTCAACTCCACCCTGCTCGGTGCGGTGCTGTGGGGGCCGGAGCTGCGCCTGCTCTACAACGACGTGTACGTGCAATCGATGGGCGACCGTCATCCGCAGGCGCTGGGCCAGCCGGTGACCGAGGTATGGAAGGAAACCTACGCGCCCATCGCGCAGGACTTCGCCCGGGTGATGCAAACCGGTGAGGGCTTCGGCCAGGGGGTCATCGCCTTGCCGATGCTGCGTAACGGCGTCAACGAGATGACCTACTGGAATGCCACCGCCTCGCCGATCCGCGGCGAAGACGGCAGCATCGTGGGGCTGATGAATATCGCGATCGAAACCACCGCGCAGGTGGCGGCCGACCGCAACCGCGACATCCAGCACGCGATGTTGAGCAACGAGAACACCCACCTGGTGCACGAGGTGGTCAACCGCACCAGCGAGCGCGATCGCGCGCTGGAGGCGGAAACCGTGGCGCGCCGCAATGCCGAGCGCGTGCAGCTGGCGCTGGCGGCCGGGGCGATCATCGGCACCTGGATCTGGGACCTGCCCACCGACGCGTTTTCGGTGGACGAGGCGTTTGCGCAGAACTTCGGCTTCGATCCGTCCACCAGCCGCACCGGCCTGTCGCTGGAGCAGGTGATCCAGACCGTGCACCCGGACGACCGCGAGGGGCTGCGCGCGGCCATTGGCGAGGCGCTCGCCCGCGGTGGTGCCTACGCGCACCAGTACCGGGTCAAGCGGCGCGACGGAAAATACTACTGGCTGGAAGCCAATGGCCGGGTCGAAAAGGGCGCCGATGGCACGCCGCTGCGGTTTCCCGGTGTGCTGCTGGACATCGAGGCGCGCCACGCGCTGTCGGAAGAGCGCGACCGCGCGCTGGCAGCACTGCGCGAGCTGAGCGACACGCTGGAGCAGCGGGTCACCGAGCGCACGCGCGAGCTGATGACGGTGGAAGAGGCGCTGCGCCAATCGCAGAAGATGGAAGCGGTGGGGCAGCTCACCGGCGGGCTGGCGCACGACTTCAACAATCTATTGGCGGGCATTTCCGGCGCGCTGGAGCTGATGAGCCTGCGGATCGAGCAAGGCCGCTTCCGCGACCTGGAGCGCTACGTGGCCACTGCGCAAGGCGCCACCACGCGCGCGGCCGCGCTGACCCACCGGCTGCTGGCATTTGCGCGGCGGCAGACGCTGTTGCCCAAGCCGACCAACGTCAACCGACTGGTGGTGGACATGCTGGAGCTGATCCAGCGCACGGTGGGCCCGGGGATCTGCGTGGAAAACCTTGCCGCAGCCGAGCTGTGGCTGGCGCTGGTGGATGCGCCGCAGCTGGAGAACGCGCTGCTCAACCTGTGCATCAACGCGCGCGATGCAATGCCCGACGGCGGGCGCCTGTGCGTGCAGACCAGCAACCGCTGGATCGACCGCGAGATGGGCCAGCAGCTGGGCATGCCGGAAGGCCACTACCTGTCGCTGTGCGTGAGCGATACCGGCACCGGCATGCCGCCGGACGTGGTGGCACGCGCGTTCGATCCGTTCTTCACCACCAAGCCGATCGGCGAGGGCACCGGCCTGGGCCTGTCGATGATCTACGGGTTTGCCAAGCAATCCGGCGGGCAGGTGCGCATCCATTCGGAAGTGGGCAAGGGCTCGACGGTGTGCATCTACCTGCCGCGGCATGCCGGTGCCGACGACAGTAGCGACGGCGGTGCCGCCACGCTGGAACTGGCGCCCTCGCTGGCCGGCGAAACCGTGTTGATCGTCGACGACGAACCGTCCATCCGCCTGCTGTTCACCGAGGTGCTGGAAGAGCTGGGCTACACCGTGCTGGAAGCCGGCGACAGCGCCACCGGGCTGGGCATCCTGCAGTCGCCGGCGCGCATCGATCTGCTGATCAGCGATGTGGGCCTGCCCGGCGGCATGAACGGCCGGCAGATGGCCGATGCGGCGCGCGTGGGCCGGCCCAGGCTCAAGGTGTTGTTCATCACCGGCTTTGCCGAACACGCGCAGTTGAACGACCGCCACCTGGAACCGGGCATGGCGGTGCTGGCCAAGCCGTTCAGCGTCAGCCTGCTGGCGGCGCGGGTCAAGGAGATGATTGCGAGCGAGTGCTGAGCGGTGGCGCTGCGCATGCGCTTGTCAGGGCAGGTGCCTGTGCCCGGCCTGCGGCAACCGGGCCGGCCTCACTCCACGCTGGCGGCGACCAGCCGTTGCCAGAGCGCGGCGTTGGCCGCGTGGTCCGGCTCCAGCGTGGACAGCACACTGAGCGCATGCTCCTCCTGCTCGGCACCGTGGCGGGCGAGCATGGCCAGCGCGGCGGCCAGCCGGCCGTAACGCAGCGCCATGCCGAGCGAGCTGGTGAGCAGGGTGGTGTCGTGCTCGGGGCGTTGCTCGTCCAGCGCGGTGCCCAGCGCGGCGGGCAGGTCCCAGGTGGTGGCAATGGTCTTGGCGACGGCGGCGGTGTGGCGCTCGACCAGCGCGGCGGCCACTTCCAGGCTGTAGGGCAGGCTCGGGCGCTCTGCGTAGGCATCGCGCAGCACGCGCAGGATCACCACCGCGCCCAGGCCTTGCAGCAGGCCGGCCAGCTGCGCCGACAAGGTGTCGCCACCGCGCTCGCGCATGTAGGCGGCCGCAGCGGCGGCGGTCCGCAGGGCGTAGTCCCACACCGCGGCCGGCAGGCGTGCGTACAGGCCGCCCTCCAGGCTCAGTACTGGCTGCATCACCGCGGCGGCGACGATCTGGCGCACGCCCTCGGTGCCGATATGCACCACGGCCCGCTCCAGGCTTTCCAGCGGGCCGCCCTGCGGGCGATACAGCGCGCTATTGGCGATGCGCAGCAGGTTGGCGGCCAGCGCCGGGTCCTGCGCGATGATCGCGGCGATGCCGCGGCCGGAAGCATCCGGGTCGTTGACCGCGCGCATCAGCTGCGGCAACAACTGCGGGCGGCGCGGCAACAGTTGCGGGCGCAGGTCCACGTGGTCGAGCGCAGCGCCCACCGCCGCCAGCACCGCGGCCTGGGCCGGGTCGGTCGGCAGGTGGCCGTCGGCCAGCGCCGGGGTGGACATCACCGCGGCATACATGCGGCGCAGCAGCGGCTGCATCGGTGGCGGCCCGGACGGCAGGGGCTGTGCTGCAGCGGCAGTATGCGCCTGGGCCTGCGGCGGCGCCGGCACCTGCTCAGCTGCGGGCTGCGGCACGTGCGGCGCAGCAGCGGCATGCGTGACGGTGGCAGACGCGGCAGTGGTGCGCGCGCGCTGGCGCAGCAGCAGCCAGGCGACGACGCCGGCGAGTCCCAGGCCGGCAAGCAGTCCGGCGGCAAGCAGCAACACAATCACAAAGGTCCAGGAGTCGTCCGATCGGTGCAGCGACTATCCGCGAAGCCGGTGTTGACGGCAATGCAGGCGTGCGGCGGCGTGCGATGCCAATGGCGCCCGCCACGCGCGCGCGCCAGGGCCGGATATCGGCAATGGCCTGCTGCACTGCAGCGATGAGTGGGGTGTCTTCAAGTTGACTGCTGCGCTGCACGTGGCGCTAACGCCGCAGGCCGCACTATGCGTCACCAGCTGTGCAGCCCTAGAGCATCTAGGCAGCTTAAAGGGTGCAGGCATCCGCAGTTGGACCACTTTCGATACGAAGACACCGCGCACTGCGCGGTGTCTTCGTTTGTGGATGGCGATGGGCACGCGCGCGGCATCGCTTGCGGCGGCATCGCGGCACAAACGCGCTACAGCGTGCCCTGTTTCCATAGCCGCACGATCGCGGCCGGTGCATGTTCTTCGGGGATGCGCAGCGGTTCGCTGGCACCGTCCCAGGCAATGCTGAAATAACGGCGGTCGCCGCCACCGGCCTGCGGGCGCGGCAGCGCATGCACCAGGCACTGGTCCAGCAAGGTGCGCAGCTGCAGGCGCTGCGCATCGTCCAGGTCATCCATCACCAGCTGGCGTTCGCGCCGCATGGCGGGGAAGGCGGCCACCCCGCCTTCGCGTGCCAGCCGCAAGGTCACGCCTGCATCCACCGGCGGACGCTGTGGATTCATGCCAGCACGCCCACGTCGCGCCAGGCCTGCTGCACCGCGGTTGCCTCGGCACTGCCGGCGCCGTAGTCCGCACCGGCAATGCTGACGGTGAGCGCGGCAAAGGTGGCGAAGTCCGCACCGGCGGCCAGGTTGCCGCCGCTGAGCGCGCGGTACCAGATGCGCCCGGTCTTCTCCCAGGCGTAGCCACCGATGGCCACGGCCGCGCGATAGAACGCGTGATTGGGAATGCCGGAGTTGTAGTGCACGCCGCCATCGTCCTCTTGTGTGTCGACGTAGCCGGCCATGCTGGCCGGTTGCGGATCCTTGCCCAGGGCCGGGTCATCGTACGCCGTGCCGGGCGCGCGCATCGAGCGCAGGCCCACGCCGTTGATGCCGGGCATCAACAAGCCGGCGCCGATGATCCAGTCCGCCTCGCTTGCCGGCTGCTGCAAGGTGTACTGCTTGATCAGCACGCCGAACACATCCGACAGCGACTCGTTCAGGGCACCGGACTGGCCCTGGTAGATCAGGTTGGCGGTGCGCTCGGTCACGCCGTGGGTCAGCTCGTGGCCCACCACGTCGATGGCGATGGTGAAGCGGTTGAAGACCTCGCCATCGCCATCGCCGAACACCATCTGCTCGCCGTTCCAGAAGGCGTTGTCGTAGCCACGCTCGTAATGCACGGTGCCGATCAACGGCATGCCGTCGCCGTCGATGGAATTGCGCCCGTATACCGTCTGGAAGAAGTCGTGCGTGGCGCCGAGATAATCGTAGGCCTCGGTCACCGCCACATCGTCAGTGGCGGCAGCGCCTTCGGCACGGACCAGGGTGCCGGGCAGCGCGGTGCCTTGTCGGGCGTCGTAGATCTGCCGCTGCACGGCCTGCGTGGTGGGCGTGCTGGCAGCATCGGCGGCCAGCGCCTGGGCGCGTGCGAGCAGGCCGAGCGCGCGCTGCTGGCGCAGCTGCGCGGTGATCTGCCGCGACAACAGCGCGCACTGGCGCGCACGCTCGGGCGCGGCCTGGGCCACATGGTCCAGCAGGTACGGCGGCAGGATGCCGGCACGGCGTGGCGTGACGAATGCAGACATAAGCGACCTCCACAATAGGCTGCGCCCGCGACTATGCCGAGGCCGGCTTTAGGAATTCGTTAGTCCGGTGCACGGTGCGCCGCGCGCAGGCATCGCGATAGGCCTGGCGTTCATTCCAGCTGCGACAAGGCCTGCTGGATCGGCGTCTGCCCGTCGATGAAGCCCACCGTCTTGCCAATGGTGGCCGGCATGGCCAATGCCGCGGCAATGACCTGTGCCACGTTGGCGCGCGACACGCCGCCATCGGCATCGCTGCCCGGATCGCGGGTGATACGGCCGCTTGGCGGCTCCTGCGTGAGCCGCCCCGGCCCCAGCACGGTCCAGTCCAGCGGGGTGGTGCGCAGCTGCGCATCGGCGGCGGCCTTGGCCTGCGCGTAGGCGAAGAAGCCATCGTCCGGGCCGATGCCGTGTTCCAGCCCGGCGCCGAGATAGGACACCATCACGTAACGGCGCACGCGTGCCTGCGCGGCGGCGTGCATCGACCGGATCGCCGCATCGCGGTCCACCGCGTAGGTGCGTGCCGCATCGCCGCCACCGGCGCCGGCCGACCACACCACCGCATCGTGCCCGGCCAGTTGCGCGGCGATGGCATCGGTGTCGGCCTGTTCGATATCGAACACCTGCGGGGTGGCGCCGTCGGCAATCACATCGTCTGCGTGCGCAGGATTGCGAAACAGTGCGGTGACCGAGTGCCCACCACGCACCAGCAACGGCGTCAGCAGACGCGCGACCTTGCCATGGCCACCGATCACGACGATACGCGACATTCCAACCTCCAGGACGGTGCGCCATGACGGCGCGGGCTGCACGCATCCTCGCCAACACGGCGCTAAGGCAGCGTGGATGGGCGTGGAGAGGCGCTCCGTATGCGCATGCACTTGCAGGTGCGTGGATTCGATCCAGCGGGTGCTTGTGTAGTGCGGCGCCATGGCGATCGCCCTGCGCATCACGCGAGCAGGCGCGTGCGATGCACTGCATCGACTGGCGGCATCGCGCAGCCTTGCCGGCATCCTCGTCACCGGCATGCACGGCGCAGATGCACCACCTGCCTGCCGCACATCTGGGACACTACGCGCCACAACGTGCGGAATGCCTATGTCCAACTCAATCGATACCGACCGACGTCCACGCGTTGGCTGCGGCGCGTTCATCCGCCGCGCCGATGGCCGCCTGCTGCTGGTGCAGCGCGGGCGTGCGCCCGAGCAAGGCCATTGGGGCCTGCCCGGCGGCAAGGTGGACTGGATGGAAACGGTGGAACACGCGGTGGTGCGCGAAGTGCTGGAAGAAACCGGCCTGCAGGTGCAACTGCAAGGCGTGCTGTGCATTGTCAGCTACTTCGAGCCGGACCTGACGCCGCCGCAGCATTGGGTCGCGCCGGTGTATCTGGCCGCGATCCAGGGCAGCGAGCACGCCGAGCGCCGCGAGCCCGAGGCGATCGCCGACATCGGCTGGTTCGCACTGGACGCACTGCCGTCGCCACTGACCACCTCCACGCTGCAGGCGTTGCAGCATCTGCCACCGACTGCAGCGTCGACACCTGCTGCCTGAGCGCATGACTTCAGTGCATGCGTCGATGCACCGGTACACGCCGTGGTGGTCGCGATGTCGATGTCCGCCTGATGCAAGGAAACGCATCTGCCTGCCTGCGATAGCGAACGCTCGCGCACGCTTGATGCGATGGTCCGATTGCACGCTGTGGTGTGCGTAGTTGCAGCATTTTCGTTACATCGCGTCGTTACATGCAGCGCCATTGTCTGCACGCGATGCAAGCCGGCCGCTGACGGTATCCTTGGCGGTTTGACTTGCCTGGGAGGGCACTGCATGACACGTCATTGGTTGAACAAAACGCTGGCGCTCACGTTGATTTGTACCGCGTGCAGCGTGCACGCAATCGCCGCCGAGCCGGCACCAACGGCGACCGCATCGGCCCCCGATGGCATCCGGCATGTGCCCGCATTCGACCTGCCGGTGTCGGAGTATCTGAGCCCGGCCGCGCGTGCGCATATGGCCGCCGGGGTGGCCCGCGCCGATCCGTTGGACAAGGCCGACAACGCCACCTTGCTCAAGCAATTGCCGAGCATCCGCGCCGACACCGAGCGTTGGGCCAAAGGCGTGATTGCGCAGCTGCGCACGCGCTACGCGGTGGAGATCACGCCCGAAACCTGGAACGGCGTGCCGGTGCTGCGGGTGGAGCCGCGCACGCGCACACCCGAGCAGGCCAAGCGCATGTTGATCGAACTGCATGGCGGTAGCTTCGTGATGGGCAGCGCGGCCTCGTTCGGCTTGATGGAAGCCATTCCGCTGGCGGCGATGACCGGCATGACCGTGGTCGCGGTGGATTACCGCATGGGGCCCGAGCACCATTTCCCGGCTGCCAGCGAGGATGTGGCGGCGGTGTATCGCGCCGCGCTCAAGACCTATGCGCCAGAGCGCATCGGCCTGTTCGGTTGTTCGGCAGGCGGCGTGCTCACTGGTGAATCGCTGGCGTGGTTCGCCAAGGAGAAGTTGCCGATGCCGGCGGCGGCCGGGCTGTTCTGCGCCGCAGGTGATGCGCGCTACCGCGGCGATTCGCGCATTGTGGTGGCGGCAGTCAACGATGCCTTGCTGCCGGACGAGGCCGGTGCGTTGCCGATCTGGGAAGACCTGTACTACGGCGACAACGTGGACTTCCACGACCCGCTGGTGTCGCCGGTGTTTTCCGACGCGGTGCTGCAGCAGTTCCCGCCAACGCTGTTTCTGACCGCCACGCGTGCTGCCGAGCTGAGCAATGCCGCCTACACGCATGCGCGCCTGGTGGATCTGGGCCGCGAATCGGATCTGCATGTGTGGGACGGCTTGGGGCACGCCTTCCACCTCACCAATGCACTGCCGGAGAGCCAGCAGGCGCTGCGGGTGGCCGCGCGTTTCTTCAGCAAGCACCTGGGCCTGCCGCCGCCGCCGCTGGCCGCACCACGCTAACGCCACGCTGACACCGGCTAGGCGCGGCGCTTACATCCTCTCACCTAGGTTGAGGCCGACTGGCGTTGCACATGCAGCGCCGTTCTATCAGGAGAATCGAATGAGTCTGCAAATTCCTCAGGGTGCGTTGGTGGTGGTGGCTGATGGCGGCGAAGCGCGCTGGTTCACCAACACCGGGAACGAAGCCAAGGTGGTGCTGCGCCAGCACGCGCGCACCGATGTGCAGAACGTCGACGACGATGGCCCGGCCGGCAAGGCGCCGCAGGATCTCAGCGAGGCGGACATGGACGAAATGACCTTCGCCAAGCAGCTGTCGCATGCCTTGAACGATGGCGCGCTGAAGCACGAGTACACGCATCTGGTGCTGGTCGCCGACCCGACCACGCTGGGCCGCGTGCGCCCGCTGCTGCACAAGGAAACCCAGCAGCGCCTGGTCGGCGACCTGGCCAAGGACCTGACCAACCTGCCGCTGGAAGAGATCCAGCGCGCATTGTCGTAAGCACACCGGAGCGGCTAGACGATGGGGTTTGTTCGCAACTACGCCACCCAGGCGCCCGAACGCAGCGAGGTGGATGCACAGGCCGGTCTGCAGGTGCTGGAATTCGGCACCGACTGGTGCGGCCACTGCATTGCCGCGCAACCGCTGCTGCAGAAACTGCTGGGTGGCGTGGCGGCGCTCGACTACCGCAAGATCGAAGATGGAAAAGGGCGGCCCCTGGGCCGCTCGTTCCGCGTCACGTTATGGCCGACCATCATCCTGCTGCGCGACGGTGTGGAAGTGGCGCGCGCCGTGCGCCCGCAGACGCGCGAGGACCTGCAGCCGCTGCTGTCGCAGCTGGGTGAGGCCCTGGTGTAAGCATGCACAACGCCTGATCGATGGCGCGCACTACGGCAGGACTTGCGCAGTGCACCGAGGGCGCAAGGTGCGCGCCAAACACGCCAACTGCCTTGAAACAAGCAGTTTTCAGCGCTGCTGCCGTAGCGCGGCTGCAGCGATCTGCGCGCTGTAGTACCATAACGGGCTGATCAAGCCCTTGGGCATTGCCCATCCCTTGGTCGTCTGTCCCGCAGCGTCGCTGAGTCCACGCGGCCGTCCGGGAATGCCTCCGGCGTCATCTTGTGCATGTGCCATTGCCATGCCTGCGTGATGCGCCGTGTCCTGTGCGTTGCCAGGGCGAGCGGGCAGCGATGGCCGCACATGGAGACACAACACATGCACGACACGCGCGCGATTGCCTCGCACTTCGGTTGGTTCAAGCGCCGCCGCCAACTGCAACTGGACGAAGTCACCGTGGTGGACCGCGGCATGCTGCGCAAGGCGGTGGGCGCCGCCGCGCTGGGCAATGCGATGGAATGGTTCGACTTCGGCGTGTACGGCTATCTGGCGGTGACGTTGGGGCAGGTGTTTTTCCCGGCCAGCAATCCCACCGCGCAGTTGATTGCCACCTTTGCCACGTTCACCGTCGCCTTCCTGGTGCGGCCGATCGGCGGGCTGGTGTTCGGCCCGCTCGGTGACCGCTACGGGCGGCAGAAGGTGCTGGCCGCGACCATGATCCTGATGGCCCTGGGCACCTTCAGCATCGGCCTGATTCCGTCCTACGCCAAGATCGGCCTGTGGGCACCGGCGCTGCTGTTGCTGGCGCGGCTGTTGCAGGGGTTTTCCACCGGTGGCGAATACGGCGGCGCGGCGACCTTCATCGCCGAATACGCCACCGACCGCAATCGTGGATTGATGGGCAGCTGGCTGGAATTCGGCACCCTGGGCGGCTACATCGCCGGCGCCGCCACGGTGACGGTGTTGCACATGACCGTAACCCAGGCGCAGATGCTCGACTGGGGCTGGCGCGTGCCGTTCCTGATTGCCGGCCCGCTGGGGCTGCTGGGCCTGTACATGCGCATGAAACTGGAAGAAACCCCGGCATTTCGCGCCTATACCGAGCAATCCGAACAGCGCGAGCGCGAAACCGCCGCGCAGGGCCTGCTGACGATGCTGCGCCTGCACTGGCCACAGTTGCTCAAGTGCGTGGGCCTGGTGCTGGTGTTCAACGTCACCGACTACATGCTGCTGACCTATATGCCCAGCTATCTCAGCGTCACCATGGGCTATGCCGAGAGCAAGGGCCTGTTGCTGATCATTCTGGTGATGCTGGTGATGATGCCGCTCAACATCGTCGGCGGCCTGTTCAGCGACAGGCTCGGCCGCCGGCCGATGATCATCGGCGCCTGCATCGCGTTGTTCGCGCTGGCCATCCCCTGCCTGCTGCTGATCGGCAGCGGCCACGACGGCTTGATCTTCGCCGGCCTGATGCTGCTCGGCCTGGCGCTGGTGTGCTTCACCAGTTCGATGCCGTCCACGCTGCCGGCGCTGTTCTACACCCCGGTACGCTACAGCGCGTTGTCGATCGCCTTCAACGTGTCGGTGTCGTTGTTCGGCGGCACCACGCCGCTGGTGACCGCCTGGCTGGTGGAGCGCAGCGGTGACCCGTTGGTGCCGGCGTACTACCTGATGGGCGCGGCGGCGATCGGCCTGGTGACGATGCTGTTCGTGCGCGAAACCGCCGGCCTGCCGCTGCGCGGCTCGCCGCCGGCGGTGGCCACCGATGCCGAGGCGCGCGCATTGCTGCGCGGCGACAGCCCGGTGACGGTGGATGCGCAGCTGCCCGGCAGCACGGCGCCTGCCATGGGCCAGCCGCATACGGCGTAAGCGGACCCGGCGTGAGCGAGCGGTCCGCTATGTCGCCATCGGGGACGACAGTTGGCACGCCAGGGCGCGTGGCTTGATGGATCGGCGTCTACCGTGTCGCCCTCATGCCAGCGGGCGGCCGTGACATCAGCCGCCACTAGCGCAGCGCGCGACCGCTGCTGGCTGGCAGCTCGGGGCTGCGCATGTCGGCCGACGGCATGCCTTCGCCGGTTTCCACATAGCGCTTGAGACTGCTGCCCAAAAAGAAGCGCCAGCCGCGCGCACAGGCTTCCTTGCAGGGCGAGTCGCGATAGCCGGAGTGTTCGAACTCCACCTGCGTGCCCTGGCTGGTGGAACGCAGGTCAAAGCGCATCATCGTGCCCTTCCAGGCGTCGGTGTCGAGCATGTTGGAGGCGTGGCAGCGCCAGCGCACCAGGCGGTAGTCGGCACCGTCGTCAATGCTCAGCTCCACCCGCCAGCCCTGCCGGCTCCAGTCCAGCCGCACCCGGTCCTCGACCAGGCTCACCTCGCGCGTCCACCAGCGGGCCAGCTGCATGGGCTCGGACAATGCGGCGCAGACCACTTCCGGCGCGGCCGCAATGACGATGCTGTGGCGGATCTCACGATTCATCTGATCGGCATTCGCTGCTTGAACCCCGATGATCGCGCATTTTGCCAGCCAATTGCAGGGTGGTGTTTTTCGCTTGCCGAGTTCGCTCGTCCGGCGCTCACATGGTGCTGGGTACCATCGGCGCAAGCCCCCAACAACGAAGAGCAGGCATGACGACGCTTCCGATCCCGGTGATGGACGTTGCCGCGCAACGCGATCTGGCCACCGCGCACGCGCTGTTGGAAAACCCCGGCGTGGCCGCCCGACTGGCCAATGCAATGGGCGCGCCGATCGAGAGCCTGATCACCCGACGGCTACCGAAACTGGTTACCCGCAGCATCGACGGCGTCACCCGCCGCGCGTTGCAGGTGGCGATGAAATCGGCATTACTGAGCCTGCGCGGCAAGACCGATCTGCAGCAGCCTGCGTCCACCGCACGCCACACCATGGCGGTGGCTGTCGCCGGTGGTGCCGGCGGATTCTTCGGCCTGCCCGGGCTGTTGGTGGAGCTGCCGGTGACCACCACGGTGATGCTGCGCTCCATTGCCGATATCGCCCGTTCCGAAGGCGAATCGCTGCACGATCCGGAAACCGCGCTGGCCTGCCTGGAAGTGCTGGCGCATGGCGGGCGCAGTGTCAGCGACGACGGCGCCGAGTCGGGCTATTTCGCGGTGCGCGCAGCAATGGCGCAACAACTCAGCGCTGCGGCGCATTACGTCACCGCGCACGGCTTTGCCAGCAAGGGCGCACCAGTGCTGGTGTCGCTGGTGTCGCGCGTTGCGGCCAAGTTCTCGGTCAATGTCGGCGAAAAACTCGCCGTGCAGGCAGTGCCACTGGTCGGTGCGGTGAGCGGCGCAACCCTCAATACGGTGTTCATGCGCCACTTCCAGGCGATGGCGCGTGGGCACTTCATCATGCGCCGGCTGGAGCGGCGCTATGGCGAGGATGCGGTGCGACGTGCGTATGAGAAATTGACCAGCTAAACGGTGATAAGGCACCGGACCCGCAAGGATGGGGACAGATCCTTGCGATCCGGTGCCACTTTCAGCTGATCAGCAGACGATGTTCCTGCCTGAGTTCAGAGCGGTTGCGGTGTACAGAGTGCGCGCGCACTCGCCGAGCCGATAAACTGATTGTTGGCGTCGCTCACCATTACATTGGCGGTGATGAACGTACTGCTGCGTGGGCAATAAAAGTTGCAATCCTCGCTGTTGGTGCAATTTCTGGGGAAGATGGCGCCAGCAGTATTGTTGAAGGTCCATGCATATTTGAATGGCGTTGGTGATCCCGGGCTATCTACGCCAGCCCAGCAATAATCACTGCCTGTGCAGTCGAGTATTACAGTGGAAGCTTGTGCATTTGCAGTGGGTGCGGCAGCAAAACTCGCAGCAATCGCTAGGAAACTCGTGGTCAAAAAAGCAACGGCCTTGTTCATGCAGATCTCCTCTGGAGTATGTCCCCGCGTCATCATGCACAAACGATAGCGAGGCATTTGGGATGGGGATCGCTAAATCGATGGGCATGCGCCTGTGTGAAAACTACCGATGAGCGCATGAGCTCGCTGGATGTTTTGCATCCATAATGCAGAGATGTCCTGACGTTTCTTTCGATGCTCCCTATGACCAAGCCGTTCTCACCAGCCTCCGCACGCAACCGCGACCCGATCCTGGAGGTGTTGCAACGGCACTTTGCCGACCGCCGCAATGTGCTGGAAATCGGCGCCGGGACCGGGCAGCACGCGGTGCATTTTGCGGCTGCGATGCCGTGGGCGCGCTGGCAGGCCAGCGATCATGCCGACCATCTGCCGGGAATGACGCAGTGGCTGGACGAGGCGGCACTGCCGAATACGCCGCCACCGATTGCATTGCAGGCGGTGCTGACGCCGACACCGGGCCTGGCGCCCACGCCGCCATTGCCGCCTGCGCAGGCGGGCGAGCCTGCCGGCTACGACGCGGTCTACAGCGCCAATACCTTGCACATCATGGGCTGGCCGCAGGTGCAGGCGTTGTTTGCGGGGTTGCCGGCGGTGATGGCGCCGGATGCGCTGCTGGTGGTGTATGGGCCGTTCAACCGCGATGGCCAATTCACCAGCCAGAGCAATCGCGCGTTCGATGCGATGTTGCGCGAACGCGATGCCGCATCGGGCATTCGCGATGCCGAAGCGGTGGATGCACTGGCGGCGTCGGTGGGTTTGCAGTTGCTCGACGATGTGGCGCTGCCGGCGAACAACTGTTGCCGGGTGTGGTCGCGTCAGTCGCGTTGAAAGTGTCGCCGAGAGATTGCTGATGTTGCAGCACTGCTGTTTTCCAGTGCAGTGGAGTGCAAAGGCCCTGGAAAGCGCGCCGCACGCGAGCCTGCGCTGATGAAGTGGCCGTGCGCTGCGGCAGTCAGCGCCTGCGTCGTTCCAGCCACCACAGTGCTGCGGCCAGCGTGAGCCAGGCCAGCAACCAGGGCCAGCGGGCGCCGGGTTGTGCTGTTGGCGCGCCGACGCTTGCGGGCGTGTCGATGGCGGCCATCCTAACGGTGGCGTCGCGGGTTTGCTGGGTGTGCAGCGCGGGGGCATCGCCGGGCGCGCGGACATAGAGCCAGCGCTGTTCGGTGCCGGTCTGCAGACGATGCCAGCCTGCGGCGGCCGGCCAGTAGGCGGCGCAGGCCCGCGTGCCGCTGGCGGGATCGATCAGCAACGCTTGAGATGCGCCGGTAGGGCCGGTGACAGCCGCGTCTGCGGCGACACCGCACAACGTCATGCGGTGCTGCGACCAGCCTGCCTGCACCGCAGCCGGTGCGCTGCCGCCTGCGCGGGCGACAGCGCTCACCAGCTGCGCCCACAGCGCGGCATGCAGGTCGCTGCGGCCGGCCAGGACCAGGGCGAAGCTGTCTTCGATCAGGCCGATGCCGATGCGGCCGCGGCCTTGCGGCCGCCACCAGCCCAACGCGCTGCCGTCGTCTGCGCGTGCGGCGATCACGGCGTCGGCCTGTTGCGGCTGCAGGGTGCGGCGTTGCAGGGGCGGCAGTGGCGCGGCGCCGGCCGGCGCTGCGGCTGGGTCGATGGCGCCGGGCGATGCCAGCGAGCGTGGCGCGGCGACCGCTGCGCCGGTGCTGCCGCCTGTCACGGCCAGGCCCAACTCGCCGAGCGCGGCGCGGGCGGCAGCATCCAGGGGGCCATCGGTGCGCACCAGCACGCCCAGGCCGCGGCCGATCGCGGCGCGCACGCCCTGGCGCTGCGCGTTGCCCAGGGCGACCAGGCGGCGCTGGTCGATGACCAGCAGGTCCAGCGCATCCAGGCTGGCCGCATCCAGCGCAGCGCCCTCGCCCAGTTGCACGCCGGGGCCGACGGCGATCTGGCTGCGCACCTGCATGCCGGCATCGCTGGCCCAGCGGCGCAGGTATTTCAGTTCCGGCTGCGGCGCGCCGGCCAGCAACAGCACGCGTGCGGACGGCACTGCGGCGATCAGCACCGGCACCGGCACGCGGCTGCGTTCGGCGCCTGCGCCATCGCGCAGGCGCAGCGCAAACAGCACCTGCCCCGGTGCGCGCGCCAGGCCACGCAGCTGCACCTGGCCGGCCGCATCGGCGGTGGCGGTGTCGACCACCTGCCCGGCCGGGTCCAGCAGCTCCACCCGCGCGCCCGGCAGGCCCTGCACGCGCGCGCTGATGGCGATGCGTTCGCCGGGTGCGACCGGCGGCGGCGTGGAGACGGCGACCAGACCGGTGGGCAGCGGAGCTAGCGCAAGCCGCACAGGGATACGCAGCCCGTCGCGGTCGCGCGCCGGCAGGCCGCTGCCATGCACGACCAGCGCGGTGGTGCCGGGCGCACGCCGCAACGCAGTGGCCAGGTCCGGGACGCGTGGCACGCCGGGCAAGGCGGGCGCCTCGGGCAGGGCGACCCACGCCGCAGCAGTCGGGCGAACCTGGTCTGCCGGGGTGCCCGCGGTGGCGACATGCAGTTCGCTCGTACTGCCGGCGCGCGGCGGCGGCAGCAGCACCGGATAGAGCAGGCCGGCCAGGAGCGGTTGGGCGGCGAGCAACAGCCACAGCCGCGCGCGCGCGCGTGGTTGCCGGGCATGTGCGCGCAGCAGCCGGAACCAGCTCAGCATCACCAGCAGCAACAAGGCACTGCCGACCAGCCAGGGCAGCGCGAGCGTCATGCCTGCGGCTCCGCTTGCGTGCATCCAGCCCGCCGTGGCCACAGGCGCCGGGTCGCCGTGCGCGCGTGCAGCCGGCGCAGGCTGCCGCGTGTGGTCAACCGGGGTGGTGGCAGCATCATGGTTGCGGCTCCTGGCGCAGGGCATCCAGATAGCGCTGGCCGCGCGCGTCGGCAGGGGCGCGCCGGTGCAGCGGGGCCGGCGGGGCGACGAGGGTGCGCCAGACCTGGGCGCGCAGCTGGGCGCGGCAGCTGGCGCAAGCGGGTTCGGCGCGCAGGGTTTCCACCGCCGCGGCCAGGCCCAGCGGATCCTGCAGGCCCTCCTGCTGGGCCTGCAGCCACTGCGCGTAGCGGGCCAGGGTGGCGTCGGGCACCGGAGCCTGCTCGCCGAGCGCGTCCCACAACTGCAGCGCCGACGGGTCCGGATCCGGGCGGCTGTCCAGGCCGGCGGCACGGTCGCCCAGGCCAGCGCGGTCGCCGCTCAGGCGGCGGCCGGGATCGATCGGCGGCAACTGCGTGCCGACCCGCGCCAGGTAGATGCGTTCGGCCTGCTGCACCTGCTTGATGAAGCCCAGCGCCTTGTTGGCAAACGGCAACGCACGCTCCGGGTGGCCCTGGCGCAGCTCGCCCTCGGACTGCCACATCTGGTCCAGCGCGGCACGCAGCAGCGCGCGGGTCTGCGGGTCGAGCAGGGTGGCGGCTTCGGCGTGGTCGTGGGTGTGCCCGAACTCGGACAGCACGTCCTGCGCCTGGCCGAAGCCGCCGCGCTCCGGCGCCCCGTCGCCATGCGCATGGTCGTGGTCGTCCAGCGCGGCAGCGCCGGCCTCGGCGGCATGGTCGTGCGCATCGTGCCCGTGTTCGTCCCGGGCGGGCGCGGGCGCCGCAGGCGTTGCCGGCGCATCCGCGGTGGGCATGTCGGCAGTGGGCAGATCGTCGGCCGGGGCGTCGCTGGTCGGCGCTTCGTCGGCGGTCGGCGGGCCCTTGGGCGGGCCTTCGCTCTCTTCGCCCAGGAACTGGCCGTAGCGCAGCCGCAGCAGGCGCTGGTCCACGCCGATGGCGTCGGCGCGCTTGAGGTAGGTGGCCGGGTCCAGGCGCGGCTTTTCCTTCAGCAGCGCCTCGGCGTCGATGATGATCTGGCGCTGGCTGCGGAAGTAGGCCGGCAAGGTCTGCTTGACGCTGGCCTCCAGGCCGGCAGCCATGGTCTGCTCCGGCGGTGGCCAGCGCAGGATCACGCTGGCGCTGCGGCCTTCCTGCGGGCCAGGCTGGCGGGTGTCGTGCACGATGAGCTGGGCGATCAGGTCGTCGCCGGCGGTCATGCCCAGCGCCTGCGGCTGCAGCGTGGTGGAAAAGCCGCGCAGCCGGGCCGGGCCGTTGCCGCCGAGCGTGCGGCGCTGGGTCTTGAAGGTGATGTTCTCGCCGCTGCCCTGGGCCAGGGTCAGGCGCAGCTCGGCGCTGGCGGCGACCGCGTAGTCGTCGCTGGCTTCGAAGCGCAGCGTCCAGCCTCCACTGGACGGTGTCCACAACACCAGGCTCTGCTCGGGCACCAGCACGCGCACCTGTGGTGGGCGGTCCGGCAGCACGTCGAGGCGATGCAGCTGGCGGTCGGCCGGCGCGCCGTCGATGAGGATGCGGTACAGGCTGGCACGCTCGGCGACCCACTGGCCCTGCCATTGGTCGGTGCTGCCTTGCCGGGCCAGCGCGATGCTGCGGCCGTCACTGAGCCGCAGTGCCACGCTGCGCGGGGCCGGGTTGACCTGTAGCTGCCAGTGCAGCCGGGTGCCGGTGGGCACACGCGCATCCAGGCCGGGCAGGCGTGCGGGCGGCAGGCCGGTGTAGGCGGGCGGGGTGCTGTGCAGCCGCGCCTGACCCAGGGTGGGGGCGCCGGTGCCGGCGCGTGCGGCGGCGATCCGGTCGTTGCCTGCGGTGGGCCGGTGAGCGGTGTGCGGCCACAGCAGCACCGCGGCGCAGGCGAGCAGGCCGGGCAGGCCCCATGCCCAGGCGCGCCGCCAGGGCCAGGCCGGGCGCAGATCACGCGGGGTGCTGCGCAGGCGTTGTTCCAGGCGCTGGCGTTGCAGGGCCTGCAACGGGCCGAGCTGCCCGGCCGGGGCGAACAGCAGGTCGCTGCTGTCTTCCAGATCCGCGTCGCGATCCAGCCGGCGGATCAGCCAGGTCTGGTCCAGCCGGCGTGCTGCCAGCAGCGCCACGCCGATCAGCACCAGCAGGCCCAGAAGCAGCAACGGCAGGATCGCCGGCTGCGCACCGGCACGCCACGCCAGCAGCGCCGGCAGCATGGCCAGCGGCAGCCCGCACAGCAGCACGCCTGCGGCCTGCCGTCGCCGCGCGGCCTGCCAGGCGTGGTGCAGGGCTGGCGTGCTCATGCCGCGCTGCTCCGGCGGGGCGCGGTGGCCAGCCAGCGTTCGATCGCAAACAGCAGCAGCACCAGGCCGATCAGCCATGGCGCCAGCGGCCAGGGGGCATTGGCCAGGCGGATGGCGGGGCCGCGCTGCGGCTGCTGGGTCTGCGCCAGCGCGCGCTGTGGTGCGGGTATCGACTGCAGGGCGTCATGCAGGCGGGTGGGGAAGTCGGCATCCAGCAGCGCCGGCAGCCGCTGCGGCTGCAATGGCGCGGCCCAGCGCAGCAGGCGGCCGCGGCCAACCGTTGCGGCATCGATCAGCGCGGCGCCGTGTGCGTCCTGCAGCAGCGCTTGCAGCGGGCCCGCGAGTGCGGGCGGGGCCGGCGTCTGCGCATCGAGCAGCAGCTGCCCGCCGGCCGCGACCCAGGCGATGACCGGCGCCGGTGGTGGGCGCTGCGACAGCCACGCCACCACCGTGCCGGCCGGCCAGCGTGCCGGCTCGGCCGCGCTGGGGGCGCTCACCGGCAATGCGCCGGGCAGTGCCCAGGCGGCATGCACGGCGCGCAGATAGCGCAGGGCCGGCTCGGTGGGGGCATCGGCGATTGCCTGCAGCCGCAACGGTGGGACGGGCGCCACAGCGGCTGCCGGCGACTGGCCGGGCAGCACCTGCCAGCGCACCTCGCGCGACAGCTGCAGGCGTTGCGCATCCAGCGGCCCCCACTGGCTGGGCACGATCACGCGCAGCGCGGTCTCCGGCGGCAGGCTGGCATCGAGTTCGCGCAGCAGGCTGCCGACTGGCGGCGCGGTGCCGGCGGGCGTGGCGGGTGGGTGTGTGGCATCGGCAGCGATCGGCGGGAAGCCCGGGGCCAGCCACACCCATTGCGCGTTGGCCGCGTGGCCGAGCGCCCGGGCCGCGGCCAGATCCACGCCGGGGCTGACCGCGACGCGCGGGCGCGCCTGCTGGTGGTCGCGCAAGGCCGGCTCGGCCAGCAGCAGCGCCACTGCGGCCAGCAGCAGCAGGCGCACCAGCAGCAGCGGCCATTCGTCGAAACGCAGCCGGTGCCGGGGCCGCGGCTGCGCGCGCAGCCAGCGCAATGCGGCAAAGTCGGTGGGCCGGTGTTCGCTGCGTCGGGCCAGATGGATCAGCAACGGCAGCAGCAGTGCGGCCAACGCGGCCAGGCCGGCGGGGAACAGCAGGAGCAGGTTCACTGCTGCGCTCCCTCAGCTGCGGCGCTGGCGCCGGCGCGCTGGCTCATCGCCGCGCACCGTGTGCAAACAGCTCGCGCAATGCCGCATCCGGTGGCGCATCCAGGTAATGCACCGCGTGCGCAATGCCGGCCGCCTGCCAGCGTGCCTGCAACGCGCGCTGGGCAGCGCCGAAGCGTTGCAGATACGCAGCACGCATCGCGGCGCCGTCGCCGAGCAGTTCTTCGCCGGTTTCCGGGTCGCGGAAGCGGTGCCCGCCGCTGAAGGGAAAATCGCGTTCGTCGCAGGTCAGCACCTGCAGCTGCATCACCTCGCGGCGTGCGGCGGCGAGTTTTTCCAGCGCGCCGAGCAGGTCCTGGTCGAAGCCGTCGCCGATCGACAGCACCAGTGAATGAGCGGCGATGCGTTCCCACAGCGGACGCAGCGCGTCCATGCCCGGCCAGCGGCCACCGGCGCGCAGCCCGTGCAGGGCCAGCCAGAGCCGGTCGCGCTGGCGCGGCCCGCCACCGGCCGGCACGGCCACCAGGCCATCGCCATGCACCGCGAACAGGCCGACCTGGTCGCCTTGCCGCAGCGCGACCTCGGCAGCGCACGCGGCCAGGGTCGCCATCGCCTGCAGGCGCGTGACCTGCGGGCGCGCCTGGTCGGCCTGGCCGGCGGAGGCGGTGGCGTCGAGCAACACCCACAGCGTCAGCGGACTTTCGCGCTCGGCCTCGCGCACGAAGAACCGGTCTGAACGGGCGTAGAGCTTCCAGTCGATCTGGCGCAAGGCATCGCCGGGTTCGTAGGCGCGGTATTGCGAGAATTCCAGCCCGGCGCCGCGGCTGCGGCTGGCGTGCTGGCCGATCCCCTGCGCGCCCTGCGCCTGCCGCGCACGCAACTGCAGGCCGCGCAGGCGGCTGCGCAGCTCGGCGGGAATCAGTGCCGGCACGTCCATGCTCACGCCGCAACCCGCCTCACGCCGGGAACGGCACGGCGCGCAGCAGCGCGGCGACCACGTCGTCGGCGCTGCGTTGTTCGGCCTCGGCGGCGAACGACAGCAGCAGGCGATGGCGCATCACCGGCGCTGCCAGCGCGACGACATCCTCGCGGGTGGCGGCAAGGCGGCCATGCAGCAGCGCACGCGCCTTGGCCGCCAGCACCAGCGATTGCCCGGCGCGTGGGCCGGCGCCCCATTTGATCCACTGGCGCACGTCCTCGCTGGCCTGCGGGCCGGGGCGGCTGGCGCGCACCAGGCGATTGATCCAGGTCAGCAGATCCGCGCCCACGTGCACGTGCCGCACCTGTTGCTGCAGCGCCAGCACGCTGTCGGCATCCATCACCCTGGGCACCTGCGCGCTGCTGGTGCCGGTGGTCTGGCTGAGGATGTCGCGCTCTTCCTGCTCGCTGGGATAGTCCACCCGCACATGCAACAGGAAGCGGTCCAGCTGCGCTTCCGGCAACGGATAGGTGCCGGCCTGTTCGATCGGGTTCTGTGTGGCCAGCACGAAGAACGGCGCCGGCAACGCATAGGTGGTGCCGGCGTAGCTCACCGTGCGCTCGCTCATCGCCTCCAGCAGCGCGGCCTGGGTCTTGGGCGGGGTGCGATTGAGCTCGTCGGCCAGCAGCAGGTTGGTGAAGATCGGCCCCTGCTGGAACCGGAACTGGCGATGTCCGGTGCCGTGATCCTCTTCCAGCAGCTCGGTGCCGAGAATGTCGCTGGGCATCAGGTCCGGGGTGAACTGCACGCGGCGGAACTGCAGCTCCAGCGCCTGCCCCAGCGAGCGCACCAGCAGCGTCTTGCCCAGGCCGGGCGCGCCTTCCAGCAGGCAGTGGCCGCCGGCGAGCAGGCCGATCAGCAGTTGCTCCACCACCGCGTCCTGGCCCACCACCGCCTGCGCCAGGGCCGCACGCAACGCGCCAAGTTGGGAGAGCTGCCGGGTAAGGGTGTCGTCGTTGGGGGAAGTCATGGGAAACGTCTCGTTGTGGGACTGCTGGCGTAGGAGCGCGCTGGCGCGCGATGCGCTACCGGTGAATCTGCATCGCGCGCCAGCGCGCTCCTACAAAAGCGTGCGGGGCTCGCGGGTGCGACGGCGGTGGTTAGCGGTGGATGCCGTGCCCGTGCCTGTGAAACATCTCACGCGATCTGTGCAGGAGCGCGCTTGCGCGCGAGGCGGCGTTACCGGTACGGCATCGCGCGCCAGCGCGCTCCTACAGGGTGGTTTCAGTTGGTCAATGCATACATCACGATGTTCACTGCGAACTTGGTGTTGTCTTCGGCCAGGAAGCGTTTGTTGCGCCAGTCGTAATCCCATTCGCAGCCGTAATCCTTGTTGCTGTACAACACGCCGAGCCGGCCGTCGATGCTGATGCCCCTGAGATAATCGTGCACCAGGTCGTCGCCCCAGCCATTGAGCTCGAAACTGGTGGCCGGCGGGCCGTCGGGGAATTTGAAGAATGCGCTGTAGAGACGGTGGTTTTTGGGCAATTTCTGCAGCGCGGTCTTGCCGAAGATGGAGGCCATCTGCGCTTCGAACGAGGTGGCGAACAGCCCGTCGATATCGTGGTTGCAATCGTCCACGAACACGAAGCCGCCATTGCGCACATAGCGCTCGAAGTTGCGCCGCTCGGCGGGATTGAACTCCACCAGCTTGTGCCCGGACAGATAGCAGAACGGCGCCTGCAGCATGCGCGGATCGGCCAGGTCCAGCACATGCTCCTGCGGGTCCACGCGCAGCTGGGTGTAATCGATCAACGAGGTGATCAGGTTGGACGGCATGCGCGCATCCACATCCCAATCGCCCGAGTCATACCGCAGCCGGGTAAACCAGAAATCGTAATTGCCCGCCGCCCGCGCCTGCCGCGGTAACGCCAACGCAGCGACGCTACCGAGCAGCAATCCAAGGAAATGACGGCGCGTCGCGGGCGCCGCCAGGGCGTGTAGACCGGGAACGGGATGTGCAGGAAAACCATCGGGCCGCGAAGAGCTTGCTCCGCTCTCCCATTCCCGATTCCCCACTCCCGATTCCCGGCTCTCAGTCACACCGCATCCGACAACGAGGTAAACGTAAAGTCACGCAGCCGCATCGGCGGAATCATCATCACGTAGCTGGATTCATCGCCAGCCACGCGCACCGGCCTGCCCAGCTCGTCGATGTTGTTGAGCATGATGATCGGCGATTCGTTGAAGCGGAAATTCTTCACCGGGTACTTGATCTGCCCGTTCTCGATGTAGAAGGTGCCATCGCGGGTCAGCCCGGTCAGCAGCACGGTCTGCGGGTCGACCATGCGGATGTACCAGGTGCGCGTGACCAGGATCCCCTTCTCGGTGCCGCGCACCAGCTCGGCGATGTTCTTGTCGCCACCGGCCATCAGCAGGTTGCCCGGCTCGCCGACCGCGCGCTTGCCGTTCTTCTGCGCCCAGAACCGCGAGTACTGCAGATTGGCGATCTTGCCGTTCTCCACGATCGGCATCTTCTCGCGCGGCAGGCCTTCCTCGTCCCACGGCAGCACGGCGGCCCGCGCATCCCACGGGTCGGCGGTGATGTTCACGCGCGGGTCGTAGACCTGCTCGCCCAGCTTGTTGCCGCCGCCCTTCTTGGACAGGAAGCTGCGGCCCTCGTCGGCCATGCGCGCATCGAAGTAGCGCATCATGAAAGAAATCAGGCCTGCCGCCGCTGCCGGCTCCAGGATCACCGTGTACTTGCCCGGCTCCAGCGCCTTGGCTTCGGACGAGTCGCTGGCCTTGCGCATGGCGATGCGGATGTCCTGCTCGGCCTTGAAGTCGGCGGCATCCTTGAGGTTGCGCCCGACCCAGCCCGAGCCGCGGCCATCCTCGGTGCGCACGGTGCAGGTGTAGTCGAAACGCGCGCCGCGCTGGTAGCCGAAGTTGCCCTTGCTGTTGGCGAACGCGGTAAAGCTCTGGCCATCTTCCAGGAAGCCGGCCGCGATCAATCCCTTGCCCTTGCACGGAGCGATCGAATCGGCGGCCACCTGCGCGCGGAACGCAGGGTCGATGGCGGCGGTGGATTCGCTGAAGGTGGGGCTGGGTTTATAGGTCTGCTTGTCTACCGCCGGCATGAACTCCGGGTTTTCCGGCGCCAGCCGCGCCAGGTCTTCGGCACGCCGCACCACGCGCTCCAGCGCGGCGTCGTCGAACTCGTTGATGGTGGCGATGCCCACACGCTTGCCGAACGCCACCTGCACCTGCAGGTCGGTGTTGTCGACGATGCCGCTGGTGGACACGTTGTTGAGTGCGAAACGGATATTGCCGTCGATCGAGCCGCTGAGCGTGGCGGTGCACTCGTCGGCCTTGGACAGCTTGATGACCTTGTCCAGGATGGCCTTGGCCTGCGCTTCGGTAAGGATGCTCATGTGGGTTTCTCCTGTCAGCCGAGCGAGCGGGCGGTGTTGATGACGTTGATGCCGTCGAAACGGGCGGTGGACGAGCCATGCGAGACCGCCGAGGACTGGCTCGGCTGGCCCTTGCCGTCGAAGAACGAGCCGCCCAGGCGGTAGTCGCGTTGATCGGCCACCGCGCTGCAGGCGTTCCAGAATTCCGGCGTGCGGATCTGGTAGGCCACGTCCTCGAGCATGCGAGTGATCGCGCCGTTCTTGATCTCGTAGAACAGCTGGCCGCCGAACTGCGCGTTGTAGCGCTGCTGGTCGATGGAGAACGAGCCGTCGCCGATGATGTAGATGCCGTTTTCCACGTTCTTGATCAGATCGCTCACGCTCAACGGTGTCTTGCCGGCGGCCAGCGACACATTGGCCATGCGCTGGAACTGCACGCTCGACCACGAGTCGGCGTAGCAGCACCCGTCGGAGGCGGTCTTGCCGAGGATATGCGCCTGGTCGCGGATGGCCTGGTAGTCCACCAGCTTGCCGTCGCGGATCAGGTCCCACTGCTTGGTCTTGACGCCTTCATCGTCGTAGCCCACCGCGCCCAGGCTGCCGGGCTGGATCTTGTCGGCCAGGATATGCACCTTGTCGCTGCCGTACTGGAAACCGGCCTTGAGCTTGTCCAGCGTGGCGAAACTGGTGCCGGCGAAATTGGCCTCGTAGCCGAGCACGCGATCCAGCTCCAGCGGGTGGCCGACCGACTCGTGGATGGTGAGCCAGGTGTGCGAGGGGTCCAGCACCAGATCGTACTTGCCCGGCTTCACCGACGGCGCCTTGAGCTTTTCCTGCGCCTGTTTGGCCGCGGCGATCGCGTCCTCCTTCATGTCGTAGGACAGGCCGTAATTCACCACGCCATTGGGCGAGACGAACTTGCCCGAGGCGGCGCCATCCAGATATTCGTAGCCCAGGCCCATCGGCGCGGACAAGCCGTCGCGGGTGCGGAACTTGCCGCTGGCCTTGTCGATGGCGGTCACGCTCAGCGGCGCCCAGATGCGGTGCACGTCCTGGTCGATATACGAGCCGTCGGTGCTGGCAAAGTACTTTTGCTCGTTGACCACGAACAGCATCGAATTGACGAAGTTGGCGCCGGCAGCGGTGGCGGCAGCGTTGACGCCTAGCAGCAGGTCTACCTTGTCCTTGATCGGCACTTCCATCGCGTTTTTCTTGATCGGCGTCCTCCAGCTGACCTCGCCCACGCCCGGCGTGGGCGCCAGCTGCACCGGCGTGCCCTGCACCTTGGCATTGGCCTTGGCGATCGCGGCGGCCTGCGAGGCGGCCTTGGCCACGCCCTGTTCGGTGAGCTCGTTGGTGGCGGCAAATCCCCAGGCGCCAGCCACCAGGACGCGCACGCCCGCACCGATGGATTCGGTGTTGACCACGTTCTGCACCTTGTCCTCGCGGGTGATGACGAACTGGCGCAGATAACGGCCGATGCGCACATCGCAATAGCTCGCACCGGCCTGGCGCGCGGCGTTGAGGCCGGCATCGGCCAGGCGCTTCTTGCGGCCCACATCCAGCTGCGTCACCAACTGCTCGGCGGCGATCGCCTTGCCGAAGTAGGCGGGCACGATCAGCCCGCCCATGGTCAGCCCGGTCAGGGCCAGGAAATCACGTCGCTGCACGGCAACTCCCCAATGATCCCGCGCGGCGCGCAGGTAGTGTGGTGACGCACAGATCGCTATCTGCGCGGTATCGCCGATTCTTGCCGGGCGATGAACGCTGCGTCAAATGACTTTCGGCAGGGGTCGTTGCGCAAACGCTATACCTGCATGAATCGGTTGGCGCAGCGGGCCTGCGCGTGTGGCGAGCGCTGCTGAACCGCTGCGATGGATGTGGCCGCGCGTTGAGAGCTCTGGATGTCAGGCATGCGTGGTTGTCTGCGATCGTGCATGTGCGATCAGCAGGTCGTCGGGGGCGGTGTTTGCTTCATGGGGGTCTGGTTGAAAAGCGTTTGGTCTGCGGCTTGGTTGCAGGGCCCTTGCCCGCCCACCATCGCAGGACACGCCGCAAGTACGTCCGTGTAGGCTCTTACGCGGCATCCATGCCGCGTAAGGTCCCGCGACGGTAGGCGGACAAGGACCTGTCGAGATGGTCGGTGTGCACAGTGAAGAGCGGTAAGAACAGTGCGTGATGCGCGCTGTTCGATGCTGGTGCGCAAGCTCAATCTCTGGGGCACCACGCCCGCGACCGACCAGTTTCTCTCAACCCAAGGCGCGCGCGGTGTTGATCACGTTGATGCCATCGAAGCGCGCCGTGGACGACCCGTGCGAGACCGCTGATACCTGGCTGGGTTGGCCCTTGCCATCGAAGAACGAGCCGCCCAGGCGGAAATCGCGTTGATCGCAGACCGCGCTGCAGGCATTCCAGAATTCCGGCGTGCGGATCTGGTAGGCGCCGTCTTCCACCAGGCGCGTGACCTGGCCGTTCTCGATTTCGTAGAACAACTGCCCGCCGAACTGCGCGTTGTAGCGCTGCTGATCGATCGAATACGAGCCGCGCCCGTGGATGTACAAGCCGCGCTCGACGTTCTTGATCATGTCGGCAACAGCCAGCGGCGTCTTGCCTGCCGCCAGCGAGACATTGGGCATGCGCTGGAACTGCACGCTGGACCACGAGTCGGCATAGCTGCAGCCATCGGACTCGGTCTTTCCGAGCAGATGCGCCTGATCGCGCGTGCATTGGTAATCGACCAGGATGCCGTCCTTCACCAGCTCCCACTGCTTGCTCTTGACGCCTTCATCGTCGTACCCCACTGCGCCCAGGCTGCCGGGCTGGGTGCGGTCGGCGACGAAGGTCACCGCATCGCTACCCCAGCGGAAACCGGCATCGCGCTTGTCCAGCGTGGCAAAACTGGTGCCGGCGTAATTGGCCTCGTAGCCGAGCACGCGATCGAGCTCAAGCGGGTGGCCCACCGACTCGTGGATGGTGAGGAACAGGTTGCTCGGATCGATCACCAGATCGTATTTGCCCGCCTTCACCGACGGTGCGGTGAGTTTGGCGCGTGCCTGTTTGGCGGCGGCGATCGCATCTTCGCGCGCGTCGTAACTGTGGCCGTAGCCGATGAGTCCGCCAGGCAACCGGTGCTTCTGGCTGGCATCGCCATCCAGGTATTCGTAGCCCATGCCCATCGGCGACGACAGCCCGTCGCGGGTGCGGAACTTGCCGCTGGCCTTGTCCACCGCGGTGACGGTGAACGGCAACCACAACCGGTGCACATCCTGATCGATATAGGAGCCATCGCTGCTGGCGAAGTACTTCTGCTCGTTGATCGCAAACAGGCGCGAGGCCACGAACGTGGCGCCGGCATTGAGTGCGGCCGCGTTGACGTCCATCAGCAGCGCCACCTTGTCCTGCAGCGGCACTTCCATTGCGTTCTTCCTGATCGGCGTCTTCCAGCTGACCTGTCCGGCCGGCGTCACTGGCGCCAGCTGCACCGGCGAGCCGCCCAGCCGCGCGTTGGCCTTGGCGATCGCCACCGCCTGGCGCGTGGCGGTGGCCACGCCATCGCTGGTGAGCGTGTTGGTGGCCGCAAATCCCCACGCGCCATCGGCCAGTACGCGCACGCCCACGCCGCTGGATTCGGCGTTGACCACGTTCTCCACCTGCGCCTCGCGGGTGATCACGAACTGGCGCAGATAACGGCCCACGCGCACATCGCAGTAACTGGCACCGGCCGCCTTGGCGGTGCTCAGCGCGGTATCGGACAAGCGACGGCTGCGCGCGGCATCGTTGGGTGTGAGCAACTGCTCGGCCGCGATCAGGCGCGTGTTCGGCAGCAGCAGCCCGGCAGCACCAATGCCGGACAGGGTGAGGAAGGTACGACGGTCCACGGCGGTTCTCCGTTGAAGGCCAGCGGCACGACTCCCCGCCGCGCCAGCCCCCGAGACTGGCCCGTGCAGGCGACGGCGGTCAAGGGGGCGGTGCCGGCATGGCGTCAAGCAGCTCCAGCTGCAAAGCGGAGACATCGGCAGCGTCGGCAGGGCCGTGGCGCGAAGGCAATGCGGGCATGCCAGGCTCGGCTGCCGTCATCGCAGAGACCGAAAGGTCGTTCGCAGATGATCGACAAACACCGGCGGATTCTCCATTGCCGCAAAATGTCCGCCCCGCTCCGCTTCGCCGAAAAAGCGGAGATCCGCAAAGCGTCGCTCTGCCCAGCGCCGGGAAACGCGCACCTGCTCGCCGGGAAACATGCTGATGCCGGTGGGCGTGGGCATTGGATGCGAAGGCATCTCCGCCATCGCCTCATGCGCGGCTTCCCAGTACAGGCGTGCAGAGCTGGGCCCTGCGTTCGGGAGCCAGTACAGCATGATGTCATCGATGAGGTGGTCCAAGGCGAACACGTTCTCCGGCTCGCCGTCGCTTTGTGAGACGTCCTGAAAGAGTGCATAGATCCATGCAGCCAGGCCTACCGGGGAGTCAGCCAAACTGAAACCCACCGACTGCGGCCGTGTGCTTTGCAGCTTCATGTAGCCGGAAAATTCCGCGTAGTAGCGCTGGGCGTCTTCCAGCATCTTCTGCTCGGCCGGTGTGGCCTCGGCGATGTCCTGCGTGCTGGGTTCGAACATCACCATGTTCAGATGGAGACCCCGCAAGCCTGGTGGCTGCATGAATCCAAGCGCGGTGGTGATCGCACTGCCCCAATCGCCGCCCTGTGCGGCCCAACGCTCGCCATAACCCAGACGGCGCATCAGTTCGACCCATGCGGCAGCTGTGCGCCCGACGCCCCAGCCACGGGCGGTCGGCTTTGCAGAGAAACCAAAGCCAGGCAAGGATGGGATGATGAGATGGAAGGCGTCCGACGCCTGCCCGCCATGGGCCACCGGGTCGCTCAAGGGGCCGATCACCTCGCGGAATTCGAGCACCGATCCGGGCCACCCGTGCGTCAGCAGCAACGGAAGCGCGTCTGGCTCCGGCGAGCGGACATGCAGGAACTGGATCTCCAGTCCATCGATCGTGGTGCGACTGCTGTTCCAGCCGTTCAATAACCGCTCGGTCGCACGCCAGTCGTAGCCGGACTGCCAGCGGTCCACCAGGCGCCGGATGCGCTCGCTTTGCGGGCCCTGGCTGTGGTCCTCCACGGTTTCCTTACTCGGCCACCGCGTTTGCCTGAGCCGGTGTGCGAGGTCATCCAGCTCGGCCTGTGCAACCTGGATGTGGAACGCTGCAATGCCATCGCGCATCTCAAGACTCCCGTACATAGGTATTGGCCAGTGTCTTGCGGGCTGTTTGCCAGGAGCGCGCACCGTAGCGATCGTTATCCAGTGGGACCAGTTTGCCGCGCCCGCTCATCATGTCGCGCAGATATTGCATGCCCTGCCAGGGAGGGAAGGGATCATCGCTTGCGGGCGTGAGTGCACGCACCGCACTGATGATTGCCGACATCGTCCCGAGCCCGCCGGGCCTGAGCGTGCGATAGCGCTGCCCGGTGAGTTGGGTGAGCAGTTGCGCGATGTCGTTGGGCGAAATGCTGTTGCCGGCAATGCGCAGGTCCCGTGGTGCCGTGGGATCCAGTGCGGCGGCCGCCGTGTAGCTGGCAACGTCATCTTTGGCGGTGAAATCGAGCTGCTGGTTGGCGTCGCCAAAATGCATGACGCGACGGCCCGGCACCACGAGGCGCGCACTGCCCTCGAGAAGCTCCAGAAAACCGCCGCACAGAACCGAGGTGGCCGCGATCGGCGCGGCATCCAGTTGGTCTCTGAACCGGCGCCGCAAATCCAGGTTTCGATTGTCGCCCGGCCGTGTCTTCGTATAGTCCAGCGAGAAATCAGACGGGATGAAGCGAGGCACGCCGGCGCTGACCGCTGCATGCAACAGCTTTCCCTGTTGACCCAGCATGACGTCTTCCAGGCCGTTGAGCGCGGAAACGACGCATGCCGCATTCCCGACCGCTTCACGCAATGAGTTGGCGTCTTCCATCTCGACGTAGCGGATCGTGATGTTCCTGCGTTGCAGGGCCGCAATACGGTCCTTGCCTGCGCCTTGCCGAACAAGCGCAACCACCGCGGCGCCCTGGTCCTGCAGGGCAAAGGCGATGCGGCAACCCAGGTCGCCGGTGGCGCCTGCAACAACGATTGGGGATCTCACATCTGACGTCACGACTTGCCTCTCGCTTGGGTCTTTTGCGCCAACGACGGCAACGGGAACTGCAACAGAAGATGCAGGCTGTCTGTCACGCAGCACCCAGGCCATTCGCCGGCTTGGCAGACCACGCAGCGAATAACTGAACGATAACGTTCAGTTGATGGCAATGCAAGCGGCGTGTAAGTTTTCGTGCATGAAAGCGGTCAAGCAAAAATCAAAAGGCGGACGGCCGCCACTCGATAAGGCGGGTGATGTCGAACGGCGCTTACTCGATGCGGCACTGCAACTCTTCCTGGAACGCGGGTTCGAGCACACCTCGTGCGAGGACATCGCGCGGCTGGCAGGCGCGGGCAAGGCAAGCCTTTACGCGCGCTATGCCAACAAAGACGCCATCTTCGAGGCGGTGGTCCGTCGCGATGTCGATACCCAGCCGCTGCCTGCCGCAGCCAGCGTCCCCATGGATCTGGAGGGGCGCCTGAGACGCGCAGGACAAGGGATACTTGCGCATGCATTACAGTCCCAGACGGTGGCCATGATGCGCCTGGTCGTCGGCACCTCCATTCGCGCGCCAGCGCTTGCCGCTGAAGTCAACCGGATCGGCTGGGAGGGCGGGCTGCGGCGCGTGCAGATGACGATCCTGGACGGCCCGGATCAACCGGCCAATCCGTCTGCGTTGGCAAGCCACTTCGTCGACCTGGTGTTCGCGCCGCATCAACTGCGCGCGCTGCTGGGCGAGCACCCGGATGACCTGATCGCCACCGCATCGGCGCGTGTGGAGTGGGCGCTTGCACTTCTCAAGGATGCTGGCCAGCTGGAGACCGGAAGTCCTCAGTGACACCCTTGAGTTGCAGGAATTCTTGAACAACGCAACGCAACGACGCGACTTGATGGCGTATCGGCGGTGTCCTTGGACACGCGCATGTTGTCCCTGCTCGCAGCAGCGACGTGGAACTTCTCAGTGCTGCGGCATGTGAGGTGACGGATCACTTTTTGAAGTCGGTAGGGCGTTCCAGCTGGTAGATCGCTTCACCCAGGTCGTCCAGCTTGCTGGCAACGATGGCCTGCGCATCGTAGACGCCCCGATTGTAGAAATAGGCCCCCACCTCTTCGGCGAAGAAATCCAGCAGAAACTCCGCATCGAAGCGGCCGATCTGCTGCTTCAGTTCCTCGCTGAAATACAGCTGGATCTTGCGGGTGATCGCCGCCCGCTCGCCTTCGGTGAATTTGATCTCGGTCATGGATGCTCTGCTTGGCTCAACTACGGTATCGGGGCGATGTGCGTTGCGACACAGGCAGCTTGGGGCGAGTGCTGGCGGTTGAACCCAAGCGCTTGCCCGGTCGGCATCGAGATGAAGGGTCAGGTGGCAACCGGCCAACGGGAAGGCCTGCCTGCCCGAAGGTAATCAAGGTATTCGGACTCGGCAATCCCGAGGTTGGTCCAGCGCGTAGGGTCTGCCGCCAGGAATGTGCTGGCATACGTCACGGCAGCGGCGGCCTCCGCAAAGATGGCGGCAGGGGCACGGGGTCCGTCTGGCTCGAAACATGCGAAGTCATATAGATCCGAACAGTCTTCGCTGCCAACATCCTCGACGTCATACATCCATACCTCGATGCAATTGTTTGCCGGCCGTAACTCGACATGGCGAATGTACGCTGCATCGACTGGACTTTTTCCGAGGAACTGCTCGACCGACCTGCTGCGCCGTAATGTGGCTGCAAGATCGATCGGTGAAAGATATCGCATACAGGCTCCCTGCCTTCAAACTGCCGCTGCTCCTCAAATAAACGAGCCGCGCCGCGATGCGGCGTCGGCTCGCCCGTGTTCACTTGGACTGACTTGCCGCGCGTTTGAAATACGCCGTGCGCATCACCGGGTTGCCGTCCTTGAAGTACGCTTCAATCTCGGTCATGACCTTGCCGTCGGCACTGACCGTATAGGTGCGTGTGGATGCCGGGACGCCTTGATACATCAACTGCATCACCAGCACGCCAGGCTCGGGCATTTTGACTGCGGCGCGATCCACCAGGTAGGTGCCCGAGGCCTTGCCCGGCGTGCCGTCCAGCAACAGCGTGGATTGCGCCTGCAGCGTCTTGTTGTCGTGTTCGATGATCTCGGCGGTGGTGGCCCACTTGTTGCCTGGAACCTGTTTGAACTCCAGGACGACACGTTTGGGTCGTACCGCTGCCGGCATCGGCAGGCTGCTGGTATCCAGCAGCCAGGTTCCGACCAGTGGCGATGGCGCGGTTGATGCGGAGAAGGCGGGTGTGGCCTGCAACATGACGGCAGCCACCAGTGCAACACATGCGGTCTTCATGTGAACTCCCTGATCGATATGTGATCCCTGTGGGCAGTCAGGCGACTGCTTGCAAGGCATTGCGCGTAGAGATCGACTTCCCGTAGACCGTCCCACTCCGGCCCGAGGGCGATACTCACCGCTGCCCGGTGGTGAGTCAACTGACGGCAGGATGTGGCTGCTGGCGCAGTTCTCGTCGCTCTGCAGACCATCATTGACTGCGTAATCAGCCGTTGTCTCACAAACAAAGACACCCGCACGGGGCGGGTGTCTGGCATGCGTCAGCGCGGCGTGTGGCTTGCGCCGAAAGTTCAGCCCTGCGCCTTGTCGAACTCCACGTGATAGCGCGTGGCCTCGTTCACTTCGTTCTTCGACCCCAAGAACACCGGCACACGCTGATGCAGCTGCGTCGGCTGGAGGTCAAGGATGCGCTCGCGCCCTGTGGTGGCCGCGCCGCCGGCCTGTTCCACCAGCATGCTCATCGGGTTGGCTTCGTACATCAGGCGCAGCTTGCCCGGCTTGGACGCGTCCTTCTTGTCCCAGGGGTAGATGAAGATGCCGCCGCGGGTGAGGATGCGGTGCACGTCGGCAACCATGCTGGCGATCCAGCGCATGTTGAAGTCCTTGCCGCGGGTGCCGTCCTTGCCGGCCAGCAGGTCGCTGACATAGGACTGCATGGCCGGTTCCCAGTGGCGCTGGTTGGACATGTTGATGGCGTATTCGGCGGTGTCTTCGGGCACGCGCATGTTGGCCTGGGTCAGCAGGAAGCTGCCTTCCTCGCGCTCCAGGGTGAAAGCGTGGGTGCCGTGGCCGAGCGTGAGCACCAGCATCGTGCTGGGGCCGTAGATGCAGTAGCCGGCGGCAACCTGCTGGGTGCCCGGCTGCAGGAAGTGCTCGTCGCCGGGCTTTTCGGTGCCCTTGGGCGCGCGCAGCACCGAGAAGATGGTGCCCACCGAGACGTTGACGTCGATGTTGGAGCTGCCGTCCAGCGGATCGAACAGCAGCAGGAAATCGCCGCTGGGGTATTGGTCGGGCACCGGCTGGCTGTGATCCATTTCTTCCGACGCGCACGCGGCCAAGTGGCCGCCCCAGGCATTGGCTTCGAGCAGGATGTCGTTGCTGAGCACGTCGAGCTTCTTCTGTGCCTCGCCCTGCACGTTGCCGGTGCCGGCATCGCCAAGCACGCCACCCAGGGCGCCCTTGCTCACGGCGATGGAAATGCGCTTGCAGGCGCGCGAGACGATGGTGATCAGCTGGCGCAATTCCGGGTCGATACGGCCGGCGTGTTGCTCTTCGATCAGGAAGCGGGTCAGCGAGGGACGCGACATGGGAGCGGGCAGCCTGTGTAGGAAGTGGTCCGCCATTGTCGCCATTGCGCCGTTAGATTTCGATCACTGGATGCGCGTTTTGCAGCAAACCTGATCGAACATGCGCGAATGTGGTGCCCAAGACTAGGGTTGCCGACATGTACCACGCGGTCTTGGCGCAGCTCTGCACATGCGCAGAGGCGGTGAATCACCCACAAAAAAAACCGGGAGGCTGGCGCGCTCCCGGTCTGCAGGCGTCGGCCGCGGTGGCCGATCGCGATGCGCTTGCTTACATGCGGCTGACGGTGGCCACGGCCTGTGCCACGTAGTCCAGGTTGCGCTGGCTCAGCGCGGCCACGCAGATGCGGCCGGTGCCGACGGCGTAGATCGCGAACTCCTCGCGCAGGCGGTCCACCTGCGTTCTGGTCAGGCCCGAGTACGAGAACATGCCCGCCTGGCGCTGGATGAACTCGAACTCCGGCGCGCCCAGTGTGGCCAGCTTGGCCACCAGGCCCGCACGCAGGGCGTGGATGCGCTCGCGCATCTCGGTCAGCTCCTGCTCCCACAGATCGCGCAGCTCCGGGCTGGTCAGCACGCCGGCCACCAGGGCGGCGCCATGCGTGGACGGGCTGGAGTAGATCGTGCGGATGATGCGCTTGACCTGCGACTGCACGGCCTTGGCTTCGGCCGCAGTGGCCGAGACCACCGACAGCGCGCCCACGCGCTCGCCATACAGCGAGAACGACTTGGAGTACGAGCTGGCGACCACGTAGCTGTCGATGCCTTCGGCAGCGAGCAGGCGCACCGCGTAGGCATCGGCCTCGATGCCCTTGTCAAAGCCCTGGTAGGCGATATCGACGAACGGGAACAGGTTGCGTTCCTTCAACAGCCCGGCAACCTGCTTCCACTGCTCCTTGCTCAGGTCCGCGCCGGTCGGGTTGTGGCAGCAGGCGTGCAGCAGCACCACGGTGCCCGGTTCGAGTTTTGCCAGGTCGGCGAGCATGCCGTCGAAGTTCAGCCCATGGCTGGCGGCATCGAAATAGGTGTAGTCCACGACCTCGAAGCCGGCCGCGCCGAACACCGCGCGATGGTTTTCCCAGCTCGGGTTGCTGATGGCGATGGTGGAGGTGGGCAGCAGTTTCTTGAGCAGGTCCGCGCCCACGCGCAAGGCGCCGCTGCCGCCGACGGTCTGCGAGGTCGCCACGCGGCCGGAGGCCACCAGCGCCGACTCGGCGCCGAACAGCAGCTCCTGGGTGGCCTTGTCGTAGGCGGCCAGGCCGTCGATGGGCAGGTAGCCGCGCGGTTTGGCGTCCAGCGCGAGCTGCTGCTCGATCTTGTGCACGGCGCGCAACAGCGGGATGCGCCCGTTTTCGTCGTAATAGATGCCCACGCCCAGGTTGACCTTGTTGGGGCGGCTGTCGGCGTTGTAGGCCTCGGTCAGGCCCAGGATGGGGTCGCCTGGAACCTGTTCCACGTTTGCAAAGAAGGACACGGCATGACTCGCTGAAGGACGAAAGAGTGAGGGACTTCCGGGATGTTCGGCCGCGGCTGGGCCAAACCACTTCATCGTAGCAGCCCATGGCCGGCGTAGCATGCTTCGTTCCGTACGCAACGATGCGGCCACAGTACGGATGAGGGACACTACGCCCATGCCCAGACTTACCTTGTTGGCCGCCGCCTGCGGCCTGTTCGCCACGAGCGCCGCGCCGCCCGTCCTGGCCGCCGATCCGGCGCCGCCCGCCTCCACGCCGATCCAGCGATTGCCCACCGTGCAGGTGGACGCAGCACGCGTGCGCGGGGTGGACGACTTCGACCTGCCGGCCTCCTTCACCGTGGTGGCGGCCGATGCCGACAACCGCCGCGGCGCGCAGGTGTCCGAGCTGCTGGACGGCATCCCCGGCCTGGTGGCGCGCGATCGCCAGAACTACGCGCAGGACACCCAGCTGTCGATCCGCGGCTTCGGTGCGCGCTCCACCTTCGGCGTGCGCGGCGTGCGCCTGCTGGTCGACGGCATCCCGGCCAGCATGCCCGATGGCCAGGGCCAGCTCTCGCATTTCAACGCGCTGGGCGCCGAGCGGGTGGAAGTGCTGCGCGGGCCGTTTTCGGCGCTGTACGGCAACTCCTCCGGCGGCGTGCTGCAGCTGTGGAGCGCCGACGGCGCGCCGGGCGACCCGTGGCGGCTGCGCGCTACCTACGGCAGCAATGCCACCGTCAACACGGGTGCGCAATTGCTCGGCCAGCAGGGCGCGGTGCACTACAACCTGGCCGCCAATCATTTCGAAACCGATGGCTTCCGCGCCCATAGCCGCGCAAAGCGCGATTCGGTCAACGCCAAGCTCGGCTTCGATCTGGCCGAGGGCCGCCGGCTGGACCTGGTGCTCAATTACCTGGACGCACCCGACGCGCAGGACCCGCTCGGCCTGACCCGCGCGCAGTTCAATGCCGACCCGGCGCAGGCCACGGCGGTGGCCACCCAGTTCAACACCCGCAAGTCGGTGCGCCAGTCGCAGGCCGGCGCCATCTTCACCCAGCAGTTCGACAGCCAGACGCTGCGGCTGATGGCCTACGGCGGGCAGCGCAGCGTGGAGCAATTCCTGGCGATCCCGGTGGCGGTGCAGCGCAACCCGCTGCACTCGGGCGGCGTGATCGATCTGGACAGCAATTACGAAGGCGCCGATGCGCGCTGGGCCTGGCAGGGCGAGGCGCTGGGCCGGCCGTTGCAGCTGACCGTGGGCGCGAACGTCGATCGCCAGCGTCAGCACCGCACCGGTTACGAAAACTTTGTTGGCGATACGCTGGGCGTCAAGGGTGCGCTGCGCCGCAACCAGCGCGACCAGGTCGAGAACGTGGACCAGTTTGCGCAGGCGTGGTGGCAGTGGAGCGAGCGCTGGTCGGCGCTGCTGGGCGTGCGGCATAGCGAGGTGCGCTTCGACTCGGACGACCATTACATCGTCGGGCGCAACCCCGACGACAGCGGCCAGCGCGATTATTCGGCGACTACGCCGGTGGCCGGCATCGTGTTTCGCGCCGCCGAGGACCTGCGTTTCTACGCTTCGGTCGGGCGCGGTTTCGAAACGCCCACCTTCAACGAGCTCGGTTATCGCAGCGATGGTGGCGCCGGCCTGGCGCTGGATCTGGGCGCGGCGACCAGCCGCAATTATGAGATCGGCAGCAAGTGGCGCGCGCAGAGCGGCGCAGCGGTGGAAGTGGCGCTGTTCCGCGCCGACACCGACGACGAGCTGGCTGTGGCCAGCAACACCAATGGCCGCAGCACCTATCGCAACATCGGCGCCACCCGCCGCCAGGGTGCGGAGCTGAGCTGGAATCAACCGGTGGGCACCACCCAGCAGCTGCAGCTGGCCTACACCTTCGTCGATGCCAGCGTGCGCGATGGCTACCTCACCTGCGCCAGCAGCGGCTGCGCCACACCCACCGCACCGGTGGCCAGCGGCGCGCGCCTGCCGGGCGTGCCGCGCCAGCAGCTGTTCGCGCGCTGGCAGTGGCAGCCGGCGCAATGGCAGTTCGCCGCCGAAACGGTGGCCTCCGACGCCACCGTGGTCAACGACCTGGCCAGCGAGCGTGCGCCCGGCTACGCGCTGGTCAACCTGGAAGCCTCCCGGCGCTGGACCACTACGCTGGGCGGGCTGCGCACCTTCGCCCGCATCGACAATGCGCTGGACCGGCACTACATCGGCTCGGTGATCGTCAACGACGGCAATGGCCGCTATTACGAACCGGGTCCGGACCGCACCTACACGGTCGGCCTGCAATGGGATTTCGGCGGCTGAGCCGTCAATGGGCGGTGCGTGCACACCACCGCCCACACCGCCCGTAGGAGCGCACCCGGGCGCGACGAAGCCATCCCGCCAACGCGCGCGTCGTCACGGCGATGCATCTCCAACAAACGCTCGGCCTGTAGCGTGATTTCGGCGGCTGATCCGGCCGCAGGCGGCGCGCGTTCAACAACATGCACACCGCCCGTAGGAGCGCACCCGGGCGCGACAAAGCCGTCCCGCCAACGCACGGTCTGCCATCGACACGCCGCACCTATGACCAACACACCAGGGCCCACCATGATCGTCATCGATCACGCCCCTGCAGACTGGTTTCTGCTGCGTGCGGACAACCGCTACTGGCTGGACATCAACTGCACGATCTCGGCCACCGGCTTCTCGCTCCTGCTGGCGTTGAACGCAGCCGAGCAGGCCGATGTGCTGGCAGACGGGCATGCCGCCTGCGCACGGCTGGCCGCGAAGGTGCAATGGCGGCCGCACGATTTTGCCGCGCGTGATGTCAGCGCCAGCCACGGTGTGCAGGTCATCGCAGCGGTGCGGGCGTGGCGCGCGGCAGACGCCAGCACCGCGCGCGCATGAACCCATCGCGCCGGGCAAACCGCTTGTGCTGTTCGCCGCGCGGCTGCAATGCGCCGCGTTGATGCAGCGGTGACTGCCGGCAATGCGATGCACTAAGCTTGCAAGCGCATTCCCCGCACAAGGATGTTTCCGTTGAACACGCGCTACGCCCCGATCGATTTCAGCGACAAGCTCGCCCTGCTGTCGCAGCACTGGTCCCCGCGTGTCGTCGCGGAAATGAACGACTACCAGTTCAAACTGGTCAAGCTGCAAGGTGCGTTCGTGTGGCATCAGCATGCGGACACGGACGAGGTGTTCATCGTGCTGGACGGCAACATGACCATCGAGTTTCGCGACGGCGTGGTGGCGCTGTCGGCCGGGCAGATGCACGTGGTGCCCAAGGGTGTCGAACACCGCCCGGCGGCGGAGCACGAATGCAGCGTGTTGCTGGTCGAGCCGCGCGGCGTGGTCAATACCGGCGATGCGGGCGGCGCATACACCGCAAACAACGACGTCTGGATCTGATCGCTGCGCCCGGAGGGCGGGTGCTGGCGGCATCGGTTTGCATCGACGCAGCCACTCCTGCATGGCAGGTTATTGCAAACACCGAGCTGCGTAGGGCGCATCTGGTCCTGCACAGCAGCGCTGCAGCGCCTGCGCCGAGCCGGTCGTGGGCTGCGTGCTAGGCTCGGTTTTCTGCACACAACGCATGGAGCACGGGATGACATTCCTGCAAGTGGTGTCGGTTGCGGCGCTCGGCGCGATCAGTCTCCTGAGCGGCACCATCGCCAATGCCGCTGCATCTTCTGAACCAGGCACGCTGCAGATAACGCGAACCTTTCCGGCCGATAGCCCGGCCGTGGCGCAGGTGCATCGCTGGTTGCTGGCGCAGCCGTCCAGGCAACAGCCGCCGGCAAGCGCCGCCGAGCTAGGCCAGCTGCGCACCAGTTACCGCAAGCACGCGCCAGCTGCCGGCGGGCGTGCAGACCTGGCCAGTAGCGAGGTGGCCTTCCCGGAACATGGTCAGCCTGGCGATACGGTCGCCATCGACGCATGTGGCGCGGGGATGCGCTATCACTGGACGTATCGGTGGACTGCGGCATCGGCCACAGCGGGTTGGCAGTTGCAGTCCTATCACCTGAGAAACGTGCAGGACTGCGCTGCTGCCATGGCCGATCCTGACGTCTTCAAGCCGACTGCACCGCGCGGCTGAGGTGCGTGCGCACGGCGTGCAAGTCACCCGTCGCACTCCATGGCGAGGGGTTCTTGACGGTGGGCATGCGCATCCGCGCTGTCCCGGGCCGGGTCGGCGGGCGATACGTTTGCGCGCCCAGTGTCAGGCCCGTTGCGGGCCGAGCCGGCGATACAGCGTGCTGCGGCTGATGCCGAGCCGGCGTGCCGCCTGCGCGACGTTGCCGCCGCAGGCGTCCAGCGCCTGCCGCATCGCCGCCTGCGCAAGCTGCTCCAGGCTATCGGCAGGTGCCGGTGCCGGTGCCGGTGCCGGTGCGGCAGCGGCTAGCGCCGACACTGCGGTCCGGGTGGCGAGGTAGCCCGGCAGCGCGTCGCGGTCGATGCACTCGCCGGGTTCGCTCAGCGCCACCAGCGTGCGCAGGCAGGCCGAGAGCTGGCGCAGGTTGCCCGGCCAGTCGTAATCGGCCAGGACCCGCAGCGCGTCGCTGCTGAGCCGGCGGCCCTGGCCCAGGCGCTGCCACAGCTCCTGCACCAGCAGCGGGCGGTCGGCGTGCGCGCGCAGCGCCGGCAGCGCCACCGCATGATGGGCGATGCGGTAGTACAGGTCGGCGCGGAAGCGGCCGTCGGCGATCGCCGCTTGCAGGTCCTGGTGGGTGGCGCAGATCAGCGCGAAGTCCAGCCGCACCGGCTTGCCGCCACCCAGCGGCGACAGTTCGCGCTCCTGCAGCACGCGCAGCAGCCGCGGTTGCAGCGCCAGCGGCATGTCGCCGATCTCGTCGAGAAACAGCACCCCGCCCTCGGCCTGGCGCAGCAGCCCCGGGCTGCCGTGCTTGCGCGCTCCGGTGAAGGCGCCGTCCTCGTAGCCGAACAGCTCGGCCTCGATCAGGCCCTCGGGCAGTGCGGCGCAGTTCACCGCGACGAACGGGCGGCCGGCGCGCGTGCAGCGGCGGTGCAGCTCGCGCGCGAACACCTCCTTGCCGGTGCCGGTCTCGCCCTGCACCAGCACCGGCAGCTCGGCATCCAGCACCCGGCAGGCGCGCCCGAGCAGGCGCTCGATCTCGGCCTCGAACAGCGGCGCGTCGCGGTCACCGTCCTGGCGGGCGGCCGAGACCGTGATCGGTGGCTGCGTCGCGCGCCGGCGCGGCCGCGCGTCGCCGCGCTCGTCCACGCGCCCGTACAGGGCGCGGCCCTGGCGATCGAACAGGGCGCCGTCGTGGCGTAGCCGGGTCAGCGGCTCCTCGAACAGCGCGTCGTAGCGCGCGCGCCCCAGTTCGTGGCGCTCCAGCCCGAACAGCTGCAGGCCGGCGCGGTTGGCTGCCACCAGGCGCCCGCCGCGGAATGCCAGCAGGCCCTCGCGCGCGGTGCCGAGCAGGGCCGGGTCGTGGTGCACGCGCAGCAGTTCGCAATCGGCGATGCCGTCGTCGAAGTAGCGGTGCTCGATGCTGGCGACCGCGCGCCGCGCCAGTCCCAGCGCGTGAATGTGCTGCAGACGCGCGTCGCCGGAGATGTCGAGCACGCCCACCAGCTGCCCGTAAGGGTCGAAGATCGGCGCCGCGGCACAGCTGAGGATGCCGTGCGGGGCGAGGTAGTGCTCGCCGCCGCGGACCTCGATCGAGCGGCTCTCCACGATCGCGGTGCCGATGGCATTGGTGCCGAACACGCTCTCGCTCCAACAGGCGCCGGGCATCAGTGCCACCCGCCCGGCGCGCTCGAGGAATCCGGTGCTGCCCTCGGCATCGAGGATCCAGCCAGCCTCGTCGGTGAGTAGCACGACGCTACCGGTGGCCGCTGCGTCGGCCGACAGCCCTTCCAGCTCGGCGCGTGCGCGCCGCCACAGGGTCTCGTGGCGTTCGCGCATCTCGCGCAGGCGTGCGGCGCTGACCGGTTCGATCGCCGGTGCCGCCTCGGCGGCCAGGCCCTGGCGCTGGCAGCGTCGCCACGACTGCAGGATCGCGTCCGGTACCTGCCCGGCCGGCATCGCGCCACGCTCGAAGAACGAGCGCCGCGCACGGCCCAGCTGCTGCTCCGTCGACATCGCCATTCGCCACCTCGTGTCGCAATCTGCGACAGTCCAGAAGATCACTGTCGCGATAAACACCATGTTTGCGGACACAGCGCAAGCGCCGCGCGTGATGCGCCGCAGCGAAGACCGTGTCCATCGGCAGCACCTGCGACGCGATCGGGCTGACGCAGTGCAGCAGGCAAAACCTGGCATCGCCCTTGCGTGACATCGGAGACGCCCGTCACGGGCTTCCTCCCATGTACCGCAGGAGACACCGATGAATGCCGTCACATCCGCCAAGCCGCTGAACACCGACCCGCAGTCCATCTTCAAACCGCGCTATGACAACTTCATCGGCGGCAAGTGGGTGGCGCCGCACAGCGGCCAGTACTTCGACAACACCACGCCGATCAACGGCAAGGTGTTCACCTCGATCGCGCGCTCCAACGCACAGGACATCGAAGCCGCGCTGGATGCCGCGCACGCGGCCAAGGACGCCTGGGGCAAGGCCTCCACCACCGAGCGCTCCAATGTGCTGCTCAGGATCGCCGACCGCATCGAACAGAATCTGGAACTGCTCGCCCATGCCGAGACCTGGGACAACGGCAAGCCGGTGCGCGAGACGCTCAATGCCGATGTGCCGCTGTGCGTGGATCACTTCCGCTATTTCGCCGGCGCCATCCGCGCGCAGGAAGGCGGCATCTCCGAGATCGACAGCGACACCATCGCCTATCACTTCCACGAACCGCTCGGCGTGGTCGGGCAGATCATTCCGTGGAACTTCCCGCTGCTGATGGCGTGCTGGAAACTGGCACCGGCGCTGGCCGCCGGCAACTGCGTGGTGATGAAGCCGGCCGAGCAGACACCTGCCTCGATCCTGGTATTGATGGAAGTCATCGGCGACCTGTTGCCGCCGGGCGTGCTCAACGTGGTCAACGGCTTCGGGCTTGAGGCCGGCAAACCGCTGGCCAGCAACCCGCGCATCGCCAAGATCGCCTTCACCGGCGAAACCACCACCGGCCGGCTGATCATGCAATACGCCAGCCAGAACCTGATCCCGGTGACGCTGGAGCTGGGCGGCAAATCGCCCAACATCTTCTTTGCCGATGTGATGGCCGAAGACGACGATTTTCTCGACAAGGCGGTGGAAGGCTTCGTGCTGTTCGCCTTCAACCAGGGCGAGGTGTGCACCTGTCCCTCGCGCGCGCTGATCCAGGAATCGATCTACGACAGGTTCATGGAAAAGGCGCTCGCGCGTGTGGCCGCGATCAAGCAGGGCAACCCGCTCGATCCCAACACCATGGTCGGCGCGCAGGCCTCCAGCGAGCAGCTGGAAAAGATCCTGTCCTATATCGACATCGGCAAGCAGGAAGGCGCGCAGGTGTTGATCGGCGGCGAACGCAACACGCTCGATGGCGAGCTGGCCGAGGGCTTCTACGTCAAGCCGACGGTGTTCAAGGGCCACAACAAGATGCGCGTGTTCCAGGAAGAGATCTTCGGGCCGGTGGTGTCTGTGACCACCTTCAAGGACGAGGCCGAAGCGCTGGCGATCGCCAACGACACGCTGTACGGCCTGGGTGCCGGTGTGTGGAGCCGCGATGCGTCGCGCCTGTACCGCATGGGCCGCGCGATCCAGGCCGGGCGCGTGTGGACCAACTGCTATCACGCCTATCCGGCGCATGCCGCGTTCGGCGGCTACAAGCAGTCGGGCATCGGCCGCGAGAATCACAAGATGATGCTCGACCATTACCAGCAGACCAAGAACCTGCTGGTGAGCTATTCGCCCAAGGCGCTGGGCTTCTTCTGACACCCATGCCGGTCGCGCTCGTGCGCGGCGACGATCGGCTGGCACCGCGCGTGCGCGCCGCGGCTTTGACCTCGATCAAGGCCCCGGTTGCGGCCCGGGGCTAAGGTTCCTCAACGACAGCGACAGGAGTGCAATGTGGACAAGACGATGAAAGCTGCAGTGGTACGCGAGTTCGGCAAGCCTCTGGTGATCGAGGAAGTGCAGGTGCCGCGCCCGGCCGCCGGCGACATCCTGGTCAAGATCGAAGCCTGTGGCGTTTGCCACACCGACCTGCACGCCGCCGAAGGCGACTGGCCGGTCAAGCCGAACCCGCCGTTCATTCCCGGCCACGAAGGTGTTGGCCACGTGGTGGCAGTCGGCGAAGGCGTCAAGCACATCAAGGAAGGCGACCGCGTCGGCATCCCGTGGCTGTACTCGGCCTGCGGGCATTGCGAGCACTGCCTGGGTGGCTGGGAAACCCTGTGCGAGGCGCAGCAGAACAGCGGCTACTCGGTCAACGGCGGCTTCGCGCAATACGCGCTGGCTAATGCCGATTACGTCGGGCATCTGCCCAAGGGCATCGGCTTCGTCGAGGTCGCGCCGATCCTGTGCGCGGGCGTCACCGTCTACAAGGGCCTGAAGGTCACCGATACCAAGCCGGGCCAGTGGGTGGTGATTTCCGGCATCGGCGGGCTCGGCCACATGGCAGTGCAATATGCCAAGGCGATGGGAATGAACGTGGCCGCCGTGGATGTGGACGACGCCAAGCTGGCACTGGCCAGGCGCCTGGGCGCCACGGTGACGGTCAATGCGCGCACCACCGATCCGGTGGCGTACCTGAAGAAGGAAATCGGCGGCGCACACGGCGCGTTGGTCACCGCGGTATCGCCCAAGGCGTTCGAGCAGGCGATCGGCATGGTGCGGCGTGGCGGCACGGTGTCGCTCAACGGCCTGCCACCGGGCCAGTTCCCGTTGGACATCTTCGGCATGGTGCTCAATGGCGTGACCGTACGCGGCTCGATCGTCGGCACCCGGCTGGACCTGCAGGAGTCGCTGGCCTTCGCCGAGCAGGGCAAGGTTGCGGCGACCGTGGCCACCGACACCCTGGACAACATCAACGACGTGTTCGCGCGCATGCACGCCGGAACGATCGAGGGGCGTATCGTGCTCGACATGGCGGCCTGACCGCGCCGCAGGAGGCAGACGATGCAGGGCACCACCACGCAGACAGACCCGCCGTTGCAGGTGATGGCCACGCTGGCGGCGTTGCAGTTGATCGACACGCTGCGCGCACGCCACGGCGATGTGCTGTTCCATCAATCCGGCGGCTGCTGCGATGGCTCCTCGCCGATGTGTTTCCCGGTGGGCGACTTCATCGTTGGCGACCGCGACGTGCTGCTGGGCGAGATCGGCGGCGCGCCGTTCTATATCAGCCCCTCGCAGTTCGAATACTGGAAGCACACCCAGCTGATCATCGATGTGGTGCCGGGGCGCGGTGGCATGTTCTCGCTGGAAAACGGCGAGGGCGTGCGCTTTCTGGTGCGCTCGCGCCTGTTTGCCGACGAGGAGTTCGCCCGGTTGCAGCGGGCAGGCCGGGCGTAACCCGGGCCCGCCTGGCTGTGCTGCCGGGCGGGGAATCGGCCGGCTGGTTTCAGCGGTCTGCCACGGTCGACGGCGCGGTGCCGGGCTTCTTGGCCGGGGTGTCGCCATCGGCGGGAACCAACGTATCTGGCGCATCGCCGGCGCCGCGGTCCTCGTAATGTTCGGCATCGCGCTTGCCGTGCTGTTCGCCCGGCTGGGTCGGTTGGTCGCGCAGTGGGTCGCGGGACATGCGGTGCTCCTGGTCATCGGGATGGATGCGCAGTTCACCGCGCGCCTAGTGAAGGGGGCGCAGTGGCAGCTGCAGACGCACGGCTCACGCATGGATCACGGTGGCCGCGCTACAGCTATGGGTTAACTCACACAACACCCGGAGTCACACGCCGATGGCACGACCGATCTGGACCGGAACGCTCTCGTTCGGCTTGCTCAATGTGCCGGTGTCGTTGATGTCGGGCGAGCGCAAGGTGGATCTGCATTTCCGCATGCTCGATTCGCGCGACAAGAAGCCGATCCGCTTCGAGCGCGTCAACGCCGACACCGGCGATGAGGTGCCGTGGAAGGAGATCGTCAAGGCGTTTGAGTACGACAAGGGCAGCTATGTCATCGTCGAAGAGCAGGACATCCGCTCGGCCTCGCCGGAAAGCCACGAAACGGTGGAGGTGGAAACCTTTGTGGATGCTGCCGATATCGACCCGCGCTATTTCGAAAAGCCCTACATCCTGGTGCCGGGCAAGAAGGCCGAAAAAGGCTATGTGCTGCTGCGCGAGACGCTGCGCGACACCGGCAAGGTGGGTATTGCCAAGGTGGTCATCCGCACGCGCGAATACCTGGCCGCGGTGATGCCGCAGGGCGATGCGTTGATTCTGCTGCTGCTGCGCTACCAGCAGGAAGTGGTGGACCCGCAGGACTTCAAGCTGCCGGCCGGCGCGGTGGGCGAGTACCGCATCACGCCCAAGGAACAGGAGATGGCCAAGCAGCTGATCGAGTCGATGTCCGGCACCTGGCAGCCGGAGGATTACCACGACGAATTCCGCGGCAAGCTCGAGCAGATCCTGCGCAAGCGCATCCAGGCCAAGGGCGGCACCACCACCGTGGATGTCGAGCCACCGCAGCACGAAGACGCCAGCACCAACGTGGTCGACTTCATGTCGCTGCTGCAGAAGAGCCTGCAGGCCAATACGCGTACGCCGGCCAAGAAGAGCAGCGCGCCGGCAACGGGGTCGGCCAAAAAGACCGCCACCAAGAAAGTGGCCAAGAAGGCCACCAAGAAGACCGCGGCCAAGGCCACCAAGGCCACCAAGACCACCGCCAGCAAGGCGGCACCGCGCCGCAAGGCCGGCTAGGCCCCGCCCATGTCATTGCACGATTACAACGCCAAGCGCCGCTTCGACCAGACCCCGGAGCCGGCCGGCGACACGCCGGCGCGCGCCAGCAAGCAGCCGATCTTCGTCGTGCAGTTGCATCACGCCAGCTCGCGCCATTACGACTTCCGTCTGGAGGTCGAAGGCGTGCTCAAGAGTTGGGCCGTGCCGAAGGGCCCATCGTTGCGCGTGGGCGAAAAGCGCCTGGCGGTTCAGGTGGAGGATCACCCGCTGTCGTATGCCAGCTTCCAGGGCGACATTCCGCAGGGCCATTACGGCGCCGGGCATGTGGATGTGTTCGACCACGGGCATTGGCAGTGCGACGGCGATGCGTTGGCGGCACTGGAAGCCGGCAAGCTGGAATTCGAACTGCAGGGCACGTTGCTGCGCGGCGGTTTTGCATTGGTGCGCACGCAGATGCGCGGTGGCAAACCGCAATGGCTGCTGTTCAAGCGCAGCGATGCGTACGCGGCCGATCTGGATGCCGATGCGCTGGTGGCGCAGCAGGCCGCCGGCGCATCGGCTGCTGCGGCGGCGCCGGCAACCCGTGCCAAGGCCAGCCGGGCGCGGCGCGCGCCGACGGCAACGGCGAGCGCCGAGACGACTGCAGCCGGCAAACGCGCACGCCCGGCGCGTGCGGACGCCAGGCAATGGCGTACCCGCGCCCTGGCGCTGGACGGCGCGCGCGATGCGCCATGCCCAACCGAGCTGCGCGCGCAACTGACCTTGCTGCGTGAGCAGGCGCCGGATGGCGAGCGTTGGTTGCACGAGATCAAGTGGGACGGCTACCGCCTGCTGGCCGACATGGTCGATGGCCAGGTGCAGCTGCGCTCGCGCAACGACCAGGCCTGGACGCAGCGCTTCCCGGACGTGGTGCACGCAGTGCAGGCCCTGCCGGTGCGCGATGCGCGCCTGGATGGCGAGCTGGTGGTGCTGGACGCGCATGGGCGCAGCGATTTCTCGGCATTGCAACGCGCGCTCGATGGCAGCGTCACGCAACCGCTGCGCTACATCGTGTTCGATCTGCTCGGCGTGGCCGGAGTGGATCTGCGCGACACCCCGCTGCTGCAACGCAAGCAATTGCTGCACGACGTGCTGGGCGATGTGCCGGGCACGCTGGCGTTTAGCGACCATGTGATCGGCCACGGCCCGGAGGTCTTCGCGGCCAGTGCCGGCACCGGCTGGGAAGGCATCGTCAGCAAGCTCGCCGATGCGCGGTATCGCGAAGGGCGCAGCGCCGATTGGGTCAAGACCAAGCACGAAGACAGCGATGAGTTCGTGGTGGTGGGCTACACCGATCCCAAGGGCGCGCGCAGCGGCTTCGGTGCCTTGCTGATGGCGCAGCGCGAGGGCAAGACGCTGCGTTACGTCGGGCGTGTGGGCACCGGCTTCGACGATGCCTTGCTCGGCAAGATCACCGCGCTGTTGCAGGCGCTGCACAGCGACACCGCCACGCTGGAATTGCCGACGCATATTCCGGGGCGGCCACGCGATGTGCATTGGGTACGGCCGGTCTTGATCGCCGAGGTCGCCTTCCGCGGCTGGGCGAAGGAAGGCCTGCTGCGGCAGGCCGCGTTCAAGCGTCTGCGCGAGGACAAACCCATGAGCGAGTTGGGCGGCGACCGCGCCGCGCCGGGCAAGGCGCGTGCTGCAGGTAAAGGCAGTGCTGCGACCACGGCCACTGCGCCTGCGCGCAAGGCGGCGAGTAAAAAAACGTCGAGAACGACGGTCGAAGCATCCACCAGCACCGCCAGCAAGCGCGTGCGGTCGACGGCATCGAAGACGACCGCGACCACGACATCCAAAAAGGCTGCAGCGCCCACGTCCACGGTCTCCAAATCTACGGCGTCCAAGTCCACAACATCCAAATCCAAATCCAAATCCACGTCCACGTCGACGGACGGCATCACCATCACCCATCCCGAGCGGGTCGTGTTTCCTGCAGCGGGCATCAGCAAGGGCGATGTGGCCGACTATTACCGCGCAGTGGCGCCGCTGGTGCTGGCAGAGATCGCACGCCGCCCCTTGTCGCTGCTGCGCTGCCCCGATGGCGCCGGTGGCGACTGCTTCTTCCAGAAGCACGAAGGCCGCCACCTGGGCACGCATATCAAGGCGATTCCGCTGCAGCAGAAGAGCGGCACCGAGGACTACATCTACGTCGAAGATGCCGCCGGCCTGCTCGAGCTGGTGCAGATGAACACGCTGGAGCTGCATCCATGGGGCGCGCAGGTCGACGATGCGGAGCATCCGGATCGGCTGGTGTTCGACCTGGACCCGGGCGACGGGGTGTCCTGGGCCGACGTGGTGGCGGCCGCGCGCGACATCCGCGCCAAGCTGCGCAGTGCCGGCCTGGAGAGCGCGGTGCGCCTGTCCGGCGGCAAAGGCCTGCATGTGGTGGTGCCGATCGTGCCGGAAGCGGACTGGGAACAGGCGCGCGATTTCTGCGAGGCCTTCGCCCAGGCGCTGGCAACGCACGCGCCGGATCGCTACGTGGCCACCATGAGCAAGGCCAAGCGCCACGGCGTGATCTTCGTCGACTGGCTGCGCAACGGGCGCGGCAATACCAGCGTGTGTTCGTGGTCGCTGCGCGCGCGCGAAAAGGCTACCGTCGCCGTGCCGCTGCGCTGGGAAGAACTCGGCAAGATCAGCGGCCCGGATGCCTTCCCGATGGACAAGGCCCTGCAGCGTGCCAGGCGTCAGCGTGCAGATCCCTGGGAATCGGTGCTGGCGTTGCAGCAATACTTGCCCACCGGCGACGACAACCACTAAGAGCCAACAAGACGGCTGCGCCGCCACCAGGCGGGCGCGGTCGATGCTCGGAATTGGCATGTCCCCCGCGTGCGCCGATGCTTATCCACGCGGCCCGCACCGACCCGACGACTGCTCGCTACGTTCATTCGATCAGACACGCATCACGCACACAGCCTGACCATGCGCACCGACCCTCTCGACAGGTCCTTGCCCGCTCACCGTCGCGGGACCTTACGCGGCATGGATGCCGCGTAAGAGCCTACAAGGACGTACTTGCGGCGTGTCCCGCGACGGTGGGCGGGCAAGGGCCCTGCAGCAAAGCCGCAGACCATCCGCTCTGCTACTAACGCATCCCGAATCCCGAATCCCAAGTCCCAAATCCCATCAAGGCGAGACCGCGTTCTCCCGCGTCACCCGACTCAACGCATCGCTGCTGATCTCGGCAATCGAATGGGTGCCGGTCAAGGTCATCGCCACGCGCATCTCGCGCTCGATCAGGGTCAGCAGATTCTCCACGCCGGCCTGGCCACCGGCCGCCAGCGCATAGACGAACGCGCGCCCCAGCAGCACCGCATCGGCGCCCAGCGCCAGCATGCGCACCACGTCCAGGCCGCTGCGGATGCCCGAGTCGGCCAGGATCTTCAGCTGCCCCTTCACCGCATCGGCAATGGCCGGCAATGCGCGCGCGCTGGACAGCACGCCGTCGAGCTGGCGGCCGCCATGGTTGGACACCACGATGCCGTCGGCGCCGAAGCGCACCGCATCGCGCGCATCGTCCGGGTCCAGGATGCCCTTGATCACCATCGGCCCGGTCCAGAATTCGCGGATCCATTCCAGGTCTTTCCAGGCGATGGACGGGTCGAAGTTGGCGCCCAGCCAGCCGATGTAGTCCTGCAGGCCGGTCGGGCTGCCGCGGTAGGTCGAGATATTGCCCAGATCGTGCGGGCGACCCAGCAGGCCCACGTCCCAGGCCCAGCGCGGATGCGTCACCGCCTGCAGCATGCGCCGCAGCGACGCGTTGGGCCCGCTCATGCCCGAGTGCGCATCGCGGTAGCGCGCGCCCGGCGTGGGCATGTCCACGGTGAACACCAGCGTGGTCACCCCGGCCGCCTTGGCGCGCTCCAGTGCGTTGCGCATGAAGCCGCGGTCCTTGAGCACGTACAGCTGGAACCACATCGGCCGCGTGATCGCCGGCGCCACTTCCTCGATCGGGCACACCGACACCGTGGACAACGTAAACGGGATCCCGCGTGCGGCCGCCGCGCGCGCGGCCTGCACTTCGCCTCGCCGCGCATACATGCCGGTCAGCCCGACCGGCGCCAATGCCACCGGCATCGCCAGCGTCTCGCCGAACAGCTCGGTGCCCAGGCTCAGGTCCGACATGTTGCGCAGCACCCGCTGGCGCAGCGCGATATCGGCCAGATCCGCGACATTGCGCCGCAAGGTGTGCTCGGCGTACGCCCCGCCATCGATGTAGTGGAACAGGAACGGCGGCAGGCGCGCCTGCGCGGCGGCACGGTAGTCGGAAGCGGCGGAAATGATCATCGAAGACGAACGGCAGCGGCGGGGTAGCCGCTGAGTGTAAGACCATCGGTGTGGCCGGTGGACCGCTGCGCGATCGGCACGTTGCGCAAGCCGCGCGCGATGTGCGCGGCGTTTCGTCGGACGCACAGGCGGTTTGGTCGCATCGCGCTGGCATCGGCACGGATCGGTTGCAAGACTGCGTGCGCTGCCGCAGCGGCGCTGGCGCTTGCCGGTGCCGCCCACGCGGGGCATCTGCAGCAACCACATCACGGACGGAGGGCGCCATGCGTGCAGGCACAGCAGCGGGATGGACGGTAAAGGTCGGGCTGGCGATCGGTGTGCTTTGCAGTGGTCAGGCGTGGGCGGGCGGGCCAGGTCAGCCGCCCGCGCCGGACGCCATCACACGCACACTGCAGCAACACATGGACGCCGCCGGCGTGGTCGGCCTGGGCGCGGCGATCATCCGCGACCGCAAGGTGGTCTGGACCGGTGGCGTCGGTTTTGCCGACCGCGCGCGCGGCACCCCGTTCACGCCCGACACCGTCATGAACATCGGCTCGATCAGCAAGACCGTGACCGGCGTGGCGCTGATGCAGGCAGTGCAGGACGGGAAGCTGGCGCTGGATGCGGACATCAACACCTATCTGCCGTTCGCCGTGCGCAACCCGCAGTTTCCCCTGGTGCCGATCACCCTGCGGCAACTGGCCACGCACACCTCCAGCCTGACCGACCGCTGGGAGGTCTACCGCGACACCTATCGCTGGCAAGGCCTGCCGGTCGCGCCGTTGGGCGACTTCTTGCGCGGCTATCTGGCGCCCGGCGGGCGCGACTACCAGGCGCAGAACTATCTGCAGGTCAAACCCGGCACGCATCGCGAATACTCCAACATCGGTGCCGGCCTGGTGGGCTACATCGTCGCGCGTGCGGTGGGCCAGCCGCTGGAGCGCTACACGCACACGCGCATCTTCGCGCCACTGGGCATGCAGCACACCGCCTGGCATGCGGCCGATCTGCCGGCCGCCGCGCAGGCCACGCTGTATGTGAGCCAGTTCGGCGTGAGCGTGCCGATCCCGTCCTACGAACTCACCACCTATCCCGACGGCGGCGTGCGCACCAGCGTCAACGACCTCTCCAGGTTGTTCATCGCCCTGCTTGATGGCGGGCAGTACCAGGGCGTGCGCATCCTGGACGCCACCACCACCGCGCAGATGCTGCGTTTCCAGTACACCGCCGCCAACAAGCCCGACAATGTCGCCTTGAACGAGAAGAACTCCGGCATCTTCTGGTCCACCAAGTACAACGTCACCCGCATCGGCCACGGCGGCTCGGACCCGGGCGTGCACACCGAGATGCTGTCGGACCTGGCGCACGACAATGCGGTGGTGCTGATCAGCAACACCTCCCTGGACAGCAGCGATGCCAGGGTCAATGCGCAGCTGTTCGACGATCTGTGGGCGTATGCATTGGAGCTCAGGCAGCAGGCGGGGCCCGCTGCCGGCCACGCGACGGCAGTGCAAGCGCTACCGCGACGCTGACTCACCCGGCAGCCGCAAAATGCCCATGAAAACCCAGCGGCAACGCATACGGCAGCCAGGCTTCGGCGATCGGTCCCGCATCGATGTGGCGCGCGTCCAGCACCATCAGCCCGCTGCGGGCATGCGCAGTGTCCAGCACGGTGCCGACCAGCCAGCCGTCGTCGGGGCGCTGGCTGCCGGGTCTGGGCACGAACACGTGTTCCTCGGCCAGCACCTCCGGGCCGTAGCGGTGCACCTGGCGGCGGTCGCGCTCCAGGTCGTAGCCGGCAACCGCATTGAGAAACGGCGAGGTGTTCGGCCCGTCGATGCACGGTGCATACAGCCGGGCGCCGCGCGTGCCGGGGGTGCGGCGGTCGAACAACGGCAGCTCCAGGCTGTCCACCGGATGCGCCTGCCAGTGCGCGCGGGCGCTTCGCAGATCCAGATGCAGGCTGCGCAGTTGCACCGCAGCCGGCTGCGCGTGCGCATCGCCGAGCATGGCCGCGCGCATCGGCGAACGTGCTTCTTCCGGATCGGTATGCACCACTGCGCGTGCCACGATGCGGTTGCGGTGTTCGTAGGCATCGGCAAAGTGATAGGCCACGGCGAAGTCGGCCTCGAACCAGCGTGGTTGGTCCAGCGCGTCCTTCGGCACCACCGCAATCCGGCACGGTGCGTCCGGGGTGAAGCGCAGTTGTTCGAAGAACGCGCCATCGCCCTCGAGCCGCCGGTACGGCGCCAGCACGAAGATCAGATGGCGCTGCGTCATCGCAAAGCTGTGCAGGTAGCCGGGCGCATCGGTATGCATCAGCTGCACGTTGCGTAGCGTCGCATCGGCGCCCAACTGCCAGATCACCACCCCGGTCGAGCCGATCACGCCGATCGAGCCGAAATTCCAGGCGCTGCCGTCGTCATCGATCAACGGATGCGCCGAGAACGGCATCGCTGCCAGATCGTCGCGCCAGGTCACCGGGCCAAGCGTGTCCAACGCATCCGGATCCAGTTCGATCGCCGAGCCGGCCTCCCATAACGCAAACAGGCGCCCATTGAGCATCGCCACCGAGGTATTGGCGGTGTTGACGTCGTCGTTGTTGCGGCCCGGCTGCATGTCCGGCACCGAGGTGCCGGCAGCGCGATACAAAAAGCGACCGGCCTGCTGCTCCCGGGTGAACTTGTGCGTGGCCACCATGCGCGCCTGGTGCTGCACCTGCGCCCCGCCCAGGCGCCAGCGGTGCACCATGCCGTCGCCGTCGAACCAGTGCGCGTAGCGGAATCCCGCACGCTCGGTCCAGGCCGGGCCGTTGCGATACAGGCTGCCGGCCAGCCCATCGGGCAGCGTGCCCTGTAGCGTTGCCGTGGTCGGAGCAAAGCTTGGGCTGGTGACGCTGCGCCAGCCCAGCAGCCACGGGGTGCGTTGCAATTGCGCATGAAACGCCGCCGCTTCTGCGGCCTGGGCCGGCAGGCTGCGCACAGCCCAGCTACCGAGTGCGGCGCTGCCGCTGGCGGCCAGCAAGGACTGCAGAAAGCGACGGCGGTGCATGGCAGTTCTCCTTGCGCGTGCCGGCGTCAGCGCATCTGCACGCTGATGCGTTTGCCGGTAGCCGGCAGCTCGAAGACGATCTCGTCGAAGTCGGGTTTGCGCATGCCGGTCGGGTTGTTGCTGAAGCCGTAGCCTTCCACCGGCATGCCGATCAGGTTGGTGTCCAACTTGCCGTTGCTGTTTTCGTCGTGATTGATCATCACCGCGTAGCGCCCCGGGGCAAGGTTCTTGAACTGGATCTGTGGCGTGCTGCTGGTGATCGGCACCGTCTGCGCCTGCACTGGCGGCTGGGCGCCATCCAGCTGCGCGGGCGCGGCGATCACCGCAACGCGCAGCTTGCCTTGCTGCGAACGCAGGCCGCTGACCCCCACGTCCAGATCGGCAGCGTTGGCGGCAGCGCTGCCAAGCAGTCCGGCGAGGGCGACAACGGCATAAGTGCGGGCAAGCATGCAACTCTCCTGGCAACGATGGGGATGCGGCGCGTGGAGCTCGATGGTACGCAGCGCACCAGCCTGGCTGCGGTGGCGGCCGTCGCACATCGACCGATGCACGCCGACGCCAGACAGTGCGGCACTGCTCGCACGTGCATCCAGCACATGCCGAACCGGTGTACGAGCGCGCGAAGCGCTGCTGCGTGCCATCCGCGCCTGCCGACCTCACCACACCAGCGGCAGCAGGCGCCGGCTCTGCGCGGCATAGGCCGGGTAGGCAACCGGAAACGCACGCTGCAACGCGGCCTCTTCGATCCGGATGCGGTGCAGAAACGCCAACGTCACCGGCACCACGATCGCCGCTACGGACAACGCATTGCCCATGCCCAGCGCCAGCCCGTAGAACGCCATCAGCGCGCCGGTATAGGACGGGTGACGCAGCCAGCGGTATGGGCCGCTGCGTACCAGTTGGTGGTCTGACTGGATGGTCACATCCACCGTGAACCAGCGTGCCAGCACCTGGATGGCCCATACGCGCAATGCCAGCCCACTGACGATCAGGGCGCAGCCGGCCCACTGCAGCGGTGCGTACCAGCCCTGCGGCCAGCGCGCCAGCCCGCTATAGGCCAGCGCCACCGCAATGGCCACCGCCATAGACAGCACCCGCCACAGCTGCTGCAGCGTGCCCTGGTCGTGCGCGCCGCCATCGTTGGCGCGGCGACGGCGGCTGAGCAGCATTTCATAGCCTCCCCAGACCAGAGTGAGGGCGAGAAACAGACTGGAAGCAGACATGGTGTGACTCCGTGGCGATGGGGTGGCGGGGTGATGCCAGTGTGCGCAGGCGCTGCGCACGGCACAGGGGCCGCAGGTCATCGATCGCACCTGCCGGAAGTCACTTTCTGCACGCGCACCATTGCCGAGTGGCCGCGCGGCCGTCAGCATCGCCGCATGCATTCTTCCCTGAGTCATCTCTCGCATCCGCTGCGGCTGGCCGGTGCGTTCACCATTGCGGCGGTGGCGTTGTCGTTCATGCCCGATGCGTCAGCGCAGGGCGCCTGGCGCTGGGGCGTGCTGGCCGGCTTCACCGCCTTGTTCCTGCTGCACACCGTGTTGCCGTCGCTACATGCCTTGCGCACTGTCGCCACACTGCTGCAGGCGGTCCTGGCCTTGCTGCTGGTGTGGATGGAGCCGCGTGCCGGCACCGCCCCGGTGCTGCTGGTCATGCTGGTGGCGCAGGCGGGCATGACCTGGCCGCCGGTGCGCGTGCTGTTGCTGGCGCTGGCATTGAACGCGGGCATGTATGCGCTGCTGGTGCAGGCCGGGTTCGAGCGCCCGTGGTTGATCGTCGGTATCTACGCCGGTTTCCAGGCCTTCGCCGCGCTGACCGCGCATTACGCGCGCAGCGCCGAGCGTGCGCGCGATGCGCTGGCCTACGTCAACGCCGACCTGCTAGCCACCCGCGCGCTGCTGGCCGACAGCGCGCGCGATGCCGAGCGCCTGCGCCTGGCGCGCGAGCTGCACGACGTGGCCGGGCACAAGCTCACCGCCATGCGCATCAACCTGCGCCTGCTCGGCGCCGACCCGGCGTTGGCGCGGCGCGACGAGATTGCGGTGGTGGAGCAGCTGTCGGCCGAGCTGCTGTCGGACATCCGCAACGTGGTGCAGTCGCTGCGCGACGATCAGGGCCTGGACCTGCAGACCGCCTTGCGCGCGCTGGCCGCACCGTTCCCGCGCCCGGCGCTGCGCCTGCAGATCGACCCGGCCGTGCGCATCACCGATGCCCGCGTGGCCGAGCTGCTGTTGCGGCTGGTGCAGGAGGCGCTGACCAACGCGGTGCGGCATGCCGACGCCAACGAGGTCGCGGTGCACCTGCAGTGCGCGGGTGCGCAGCTGCAGGTGGACATCTGCGACGATGGCCGCCGCGCCGAGCGCATCCGCGAAGGCAACGGCATCACCGGCATGCGCGAACGCCTGGCCGCCCTGCACGGGCAGCTTGAGCTTGGCCGCACGCCCACTGGCGGCATGCACCTGATGGCGAGGCTACCGGCATGAGTGCCCATCGCATCGCGCTGGCCGACGACCAGATCCTGGTCCGCGCCGGCCTGCGCGCGCTGTTGCAGCAACAGGGCGTGGAGGTGGTCTGCGAGGCCGACGACGGCCAGGGCCTGCTGGACGCGCTGGTCAGCACCACGGTGGACGTGGTGCTCAGCGACATCCGCATGCCCGGCGTGGACGGCATCCAGGCGCTGCAGCAACTGCGCGCCCGTGGCGACCGCACCCCGGTGCTGCTGCTGACCACCTTCGACGACAGCGACCTGCTGCTGCGCGCCACCGAGGCCGGCGCGCAGGGCTTCCTGCTCAAGGACGCCGCCCCGGAAGACCTGCGCGAGGCGATCGAGCGGGTTGCCCACGGCGAGACCCTGCTGCAGCCGGTCAGCACCGACCCGGTGCGGGCGCGTTACCAGTTCCGCGACCAGCAGCCCCCGCGCGAGACCTTCAGCGAGCGCGAGGTGGCGATCCTGCGCCTGCTGGCCGGCGGCTATTCCAACAAGGAGATCGCCCGCACCCTGTTCCTGGCCGAAGGCACGGTGAAGAACTACGTCTCCACCATCCTGGAAAAGCTCGGCACCCGCGACCGCACAAGGGCGGTGTTGAAGGCGATCACGTTGCGGGTGATTTGAGGGCGGGGATTGGGGAGTCGGGAGTGGGGGATTGGTCAGAGCGGACTCAAGAATCGGGAATCGGGAATCGGGAATCGAAGGAGCGCGGGTTGGGGTGAGGGTACGGGCGAGGCCGCTCCTGGAATTAGATGGCACGAGGCTTCGCCCGTGCCCTCATCCGCCCCTGCGGGGCACCTTTCTCCCGCAGGGAGAAGGAAGAGCCGGCGGTCAGCCTGGAGCGCTTGGCGCCTGCCCCTTGCTGGCCGAGTTCGCTGTTGTCGGTGCTGGCGTTGGCCCATTCCGCTCAGTCGAAGGGCGGGGCTTTGCGGAGCTGTCACCGCCGCATGCGGGAACTGGCGCAACGCTTGGACACATCGCCGCCATAGTGCATGACGCGATCTCGCCAGGTTGCATGACATTGTTTCATAAGGGATTTCCCGGCTTCTGCAGGATTGGGTAGCAACCGTAAGGTTGCCGTCAGGTCGTGCGGGCGGCCAGGCGGGAAGGTCGTCCGGCGGCCACCGAGGTCGCTCGGGGACGCGCCGCGCTCCGGTCCGCTGCGGAGTCCGTCATGCGCCTGGTCCGGTATCTGTTCGTGTTGATCGTCGTGCTGTCCACCAGCGCCTGGGCGGCGCCCACCCAGGCCGACTTGCCGATCGCCTGGGTCCAGGCCGCACTGCACACCCAGCTGCCAACCGAGCGCGACCTGCGCGTCGGCGTGGTGCCCTGCGACCTGACTGCGCAGGGCGCAGCGGCCCGGACCTGCGACAGCTTGTTCGCCCAGACCGACCAGGGCGGTTGCAGCCGGGGCCCGGCCTGTTGGCCAAGGGCAGGGCGCGGCGTTGGCAGCACCCACCGCGTCGGCACCGGCATGCCCGGCGCGTGGTCTAGCCGCGGCCAGTTCAAGGTGGCTTTCAGCAACGGCTCCGAGCGCGATGACCGGCTGCACCCGGTGGCGCCGCACTGCACTACCGGCCTGGCGAACGCGCCGGCCGGCATCCAGCCGCGCGCGCGGGACTGCGTGGGATAAAAAAACGTCGCCAGGTGCCGTTGGCGAGACCACGGCAGGCCTGCCTGCCGCCATCTACGGTTGGCCGGAGCGCCCGGCAACGCGCACGCCAGCCAGCTCGCAGCGAGATATATCGCGACCGCCAGGAGTCTCCTCCGTGGCAACTGGTCCAGTGTGCAGGTCGACCTTAGGTATCTGCGGCAGTGGCTCGGCCATCGCTGGCCCAAGCCCCGCGCATGCGCACGCTGTGCCTCGGCAACACACCGCAGCAACACACCGCCTGGCGGCGAGCCGCCAGACGGTGGTCGACGCAGGGCTTACGGCCGGGGCGGGGTTTCCTGCGGGTTGATCTGCGGATCGTTGCCCACCTGGGGGTCACAGCTGAACCAGGTCTTCTTGTCCTTCCGGCTTTCGTCCTCGACGATGATGGTCAGGAAGATCAGGGTCGGGACGCTATTGGCATTGGTGACCTGCACGCTGCGGCCGTCGGGGCTGATCGTGGGTTGCCCGATCTGTTTCAAGGCATCGGAACTCAGCAGGCTCCTGATCTTGAAATGCCGGGGGACGACGTCTTCATCGAAGTAATAGTGCAGCGTCGATGCCTTGTCGTGCTTGTCCACAATCAGCAGGTCCGGGGCGAAGCTGTAGAAATACTCGCCGGCACCGGTGTTGCCGCCGAATCCCACCCGCGCCACCGTGAGCTTGATCTTGAAGTCCGTCATGAGCTGTCCTGTTCCTTGAAAAGCGGGGCATAGAGGGAGACGAATCCCGGGTGGCGGTAGCCCGCGTGATACAGCCATCCGAGCTGTTGCGTAACGGCGCTGCGCTGGCCCAGATGCACCTGTGCGCGAATCCAGGGGTCCAGCAGGTTCTTGTCGCGGCTGTTGCCGATGTCCTTGCCCAACACCGCCACCGCGCGCTGCCACGCCGCGCGTGCGCCGGCCGCGTCGCCGTCGTCGGCCTGTTGTTCGCCCTGCCAGACCAGCGCCTGGGCCAGCGCGGCCAGGCCGAGCAGATCGTCGGGCCTGGCGCGGTGCAGGGCATCCAGTTGCGCAACGATCGGCGCCAGGCCATCGGCGTGGTTGCCCGCGCGCGTGCGCTGCACGCGCTCAAGGCGCAGCGCGATGATGGCGTCCAGCCACTGCCACTCCGGCAGCGGTTGCGCCTGTGTCAGCAACCGGGCCATGGTCTGGCGGGCGCGCTCGAGGTGCCGCACCGCCAGCGCGGGCTGCCCGTCCAGCGCGGCCATCCAGCCGACCTGGGCGTCGGCATGCGCCAGATCGCGGCGCCAGGCGACATTGTCCGGCTGCAAGGCCACCAGCGCCTGCAGCATGCGCAGGCTGTCCTGCGCATCGGTCTGCGCCTGGTGCAGCTGGCCGCGCGCCAGTGCCAGGTTGGAGACACGGATCAGTGAGCCGGCCAGACGCCTGCGCCAGGCATGCGCGTCGGGATCGTGGTCGACCAGCACACGCAGCATGGTGATCTGCTCGCGGTAGCCCTGCTCGGCGGGGGCCAGCGAGCCCTGCATTTCCTGCGCCAGGCTCAGCCAGGACAGGCTGTCCACTAGCTCGTAGCGCAGCGCCGCGTTGTCCGGTGTGCGCGCCAGCAACTGGCGCTTGAGGGCGATCGAGCGTGCAAACAAGCCGATTGCCGCACCGGTCCGGCCCTGTTCCTTGGCCAGCGTGCCGAGGTTGTTGAGGGCGTAGGACAGTTCCAGTTGCCAGTGCGGATCCTGCGGCGCGGCGCGCACCAGGTGTTCGCAGGCGGCCAGGTACTGCGACCAGTAGCGTTGTGCCACGGGCAACTGCTTGCTCCGGTAGGCAAGATCGCCCAGCCAATACGCGGTCTGCCCGGTTTCGGCGTGCGCCTCCAGGGACCCCGGTGCACGCGCACGCGCCTGCTCGGCAGTGGCGGCGGCACGCGTGAATGCCGCCTGCGCCTCGTCCAGCTTGCCCTGGTTCATCAGTACCTCGCCGGTGGTGCGCAGCGCACGGGCGTGGTTGATCAGATCGCCTGGCTGCATGCTCGCGCTGGGCAGGTCTTCCAGATAGCGCAGCGCGCGGCTGCCCACGCTGTCGAGCAGCTTGAGGTTGCCCACCGTGCGCAACTGCTCGGCCAGGTCGCCCAGCATGTAGCTCACCAGTTGCTGGGCCTGGTCGCGCCGTTGTTCGGCCACCTGCTGCGCTTGCCGCGCCTGCCAGCCCAGTAGCATCGAGGCGCTTGCCAGCACCACCAGCAAGGTCGCTGCCGCTGCATACAGGCCGCGGCGGCGCTGTTGCGAGCGCTCGCAGGCATGCAGGAACGCGTGATCCAGCGCATCCAGATCCTGCGGCATGCGCCGCGCCGCCTCGCGCGCTTCGCTCAACGGGCGCCCGCTGTTGAGCAGGTGATCGCTGCGCCGGCCTTCGGCAGCCCAGCGCTGTGCGGCCAGCTGCAGCCGCTTGCGTGCCTGCAGCAGACGGCGGTTTTCGTGGATCCACTCGGCCGCGCGCGGCCATTGCCGCAGCAAGGCTTCATGCGCAACCGCAAACCCCGGCTCGCCGGCCACCAGCTCGCTGACGAACAGGCGCGCCTGCACGAAGGCATCCACCAGCACGCGCGCTGCGCCGTGCGCCGGCAGGGCCGACCACAGCGCACGCCGCGCGGTCACCGCATCGCTGTCGGGATGGATCACGCTCAGCAAGCTCAGTACCTCGCCCAGCGCCGCCTGTGCGGCAGCCGGCAGGGCACGGAAGGTGTGTTCGGCATGGTGCGCCAACGCGCCTTCCAGCCCGCCCAATGCGCGGTAAGCGGCAAAGGTCAGCAGCCCGTCGTCGCTGCGTTGCGCGTGCAAGGCATGCAGCAGATGCTGCAGCAACGGCAGGGCATCGGGCTGACGCGCGGTGGCATCGCGCAGCACATCGTCCAGCCGGCTGGCGCTGTCGCGGTCCTCTTCGAAACGCAGCCCGGCCATGGCCGCCGGCACGCGGATGATCTGGCCGATCTCGCCATCGCGCGGCGCCAGCAGATCCACGTGCCCGTCGCCGCGTTTGAGTTCGACGATCTGTGGCAATGCGTCGATCAGGCGCGGGTAGAAATCGCTGCGGGTGAGCATCAGCACCGCCACCTGCGCGCTGCTGCACAGCGCCTGCAAGGCCGCGGCCAGTGCGGCGCGGTCGGCATCGGTGATCCCGGGCGTGGCCACCAGCGCTTCTGCATGGTCGATCACCAGCAGCAGATGGCGCTGGGTCTGCGCGCTGTCGCGCGCTGGTGGGCGTTGACGCATCGCCTCGCCAATGGCCGCATGCAGCGGGGCAGGGCGCTGCAGCCACTCGGGCAACGCCGCCATCTGCGCCGGCGAAAACACCGCGCGCCCACCCGCTGTCCAGTCGCCGAGTGCGCGCGCCAGCGTGTCGAGCACATCGCCGCCACGGCATTGCGCCAGGTTGCAGTACGCCACCGCAATGGCTTCCAGCCCATCCAGCCCGCCGGGCTGCGCCAGCAACGGCACCACGCCGGCGCGCAGCAACGAGGTCTTGCCGCAGCCGCTGGCACCGCTCACCAGCACCAGCCCGCGCTGGCTGTGCAATTGCGCGCGCATCGCGCCCAGCACCTGCGCAATCGCATGGCTGCGGCCGAAGAAGACCTCGGCGTGTGCGGGATCGAACGCCTGCAGCCCCACGTACGGGCTGCCGTGTCCCCACACCTGCGTGCCCATCACCGCACCGCGATAATCGTCGGGAAACACCACCTTGGGCAGCAGCCGGTACCCGCGCTTGCGGATGGTTTCGATGTAGCGCGGTTGGCGGCTGTCGTCGCCCAGCTTGCGGCGCAGTTGGGCGATGGTCTTGTGCACCGGGTTGTCGCCGTAGAAGCTGCCGTGCCACACCTCGATCAGCAACTGCTCGGCGCTGACCACCTCGCCGGCGCGCTCGGCCAGCGCGATCAGCACTTCCATCATGCGCGGTTCCAGCGCGATGGTCTGGCCGTCGTCGATCAGCGCAAGCCGTTCCGGCTCGACCAGCAAGGGCCCAAGCCGAAACCGCGGGACAGAGCCCAGCTGCGTGACGCGCTCGCTTCGAAGAGACATTCGCTCGGATACCGGTCGCACGGTGGGAGGAGCCTCGACGATCGCCATCAGGCGCGGCCAGGCACGGCACGGCAGGCGCAAAAGTAGCACAGGCGCTGACGCAGGAAATCGATGGTGATCGCCGTTCGTTCGCGCCCGTGCGCGGAAGATGCATGCCCGGTCGTGCGGCATGCCAGGCGCTGCAAGCGGGCTTCACGCAGCGCCATACAGCGGCGTGTGGTGCGCCTCAGGCTGTTTCGCCAGCAGGCCAGCGATTAAGATGCCGCCAGCATCTTGCTGACCAGGAGTCCACGTTGATCATCCATCCCAAAGTGCGCGGCTTCATCTGCACCACCACGCATCCGCTTGGCTGCGAGCGCAATGTGCTCGAGCAGATCGCGGCCACGCGCGCGCGCGGCTTACGCAACGACGGCCCGAAGAGGGTGCTGGTGATCGGCGCATCCAGCGGCTACGGCCTGGCCTCGCGCATCACCGCCGCGTTCGGCTTCGGTGCCGGCACGCTGGGCGTGTTTTTCGAAAAACCCGGCAGCCCCAGCAAGGCCGGCACCGCCGGCTGGTACAACTCCGCCGCGTTCGACAAGCACGCCAAGGCCGCGGGCCTGTACAGCAAGTCGATCAACGGCGATGCGTTTTCCGATGCCGCACGCGAAAAGGTCATCGAGCTGATCAAGACCGAGATGGGCGGCCAGGTCGACCTGGTGGTCTATTCGCTGGCCTCGCCGGTGCGCAAGCTGCCGGGCACGGGTGAAGTGAAGCGCTCGGCGCTCAAGCCGATCGGCAACACCTACACCGCCACCGCCATCGACACCAACAAGGACACCATCATCCAGGCCTCGATCGAGCCGGCCAGCGCGCAGGAGATCGAAGACACCGTCACCGTGATGGGTGGGCAGGACTGGGAGCTGTGGATCGACGCGTTGGAAGGCGCCGGCGTGCTCGCCGACGGCGCGCGCAGCGTGGCCTTCAGCTATATCGGTACCGAGATCACCTGGCCGATCTACTGGCACGGCGCGCTGGGCAAGGCCAAGGTCGATCTGGACCACACCGCGCAGCGGTTGAACGCGCGCCTGGCCAAGCGCGGCGGCAGCGCCAACGTGGCGGTGCTCAAGTCGGTGGTCACCCAGGCCAGCGCGGCGATCCCGGTGATGCCGCTGTATATCTCCATGGTCTACAAGATCATGAAGGAAAAGGGCCTGCACGAAGGCACCATCGAGCAGCTCGACCGCCTGTTCCGCGAGCGCCTGTACCGCGAAGATGGCCAGCCCGCCGAGGTGGACGCCGAAAACCGCCTGCGCCTGGACGACTGGGAACTGCGCGACGACGTGCAGGACGCCTGCAAGGCGCTCTGGCCGCAGGTCACCACCGAGAACCTGTTCCAGCTCACCGACTACGCCGGCTACAAGCACGAGTTCCTCAAGCTGTTCGGCTTCGAGCGCGATGATGTGGATTACGACGCCGATGTGGACACGGACGTGAAGTTCGACTGCATCGAGCTGAGCTGAGAGCAGGGATTCGGGAATCGGGATTTGGGATTTGCAAGAGCGGTGGGTGGCTGCATCGTTGATCTTCGCTGGATCCAAATGCGTTGCGGCAAGGACAATCGGCAATCGATGCCGGTTGCCCTTGCTGTTACGAATCCCCACTACCCAATCCCAAATCCCCGCCCCCAATGGACAAACTGATTGCCTTTCTGGTGCTGGCCGTTGTGGTCAGCGTGGCCTGTGCCGTGTTGCTGCGCTTCGTCAGGTTGCACTGGTCATTAAAGGCGATCGCCAATCTGTTGATCACCACGGCCGTTGTCTGCGCCGTGGTGATGCAGGACGGCTCTGCACCGCCCTGGAACCACGCCTTGCTGATCACGCTGTTCTTCAGCGTCCCGGCGTCGCTGTGTGTGGTGCTGCTGAGCGCAGGCTTCAAATGGATCACCAACAAACGCCGCAGCCGTGCGCCCGCCTGAAACGCGTGAGCGCAGCGAACAACACCTAGCAAGCACCTGCCCGCTGCCCACGGGCGCATCAGCCCTCAGCGCACCGCGCTCCGTTAGCAACAAGCCTGGACAGAGCGCCGAAAGCCAGCGCTCTTAAGCTCCTTACGATTCCCCAATCCCGATTCCCGATTCCCAGCGCGTCAGCGCCTCACATCAAACCGCGCATCCCCCACGCAGGCCTGCACATCGGCCACCGAGAGCGGATTGAAATCGCCGGGAATCGAGTGCTTCAGGCAGCCGGCCGCCAGGCCGAAGCGCACCGTGTCGTCCAGCGACCAGCCTTCGATCAGGCCGTGCAGCACGCCGGCGGCAAACGCGTCGCCGCCGCCGATGCGGTCGATGATCGGGCTCAGTTCCTCGCTGGGCGCGCGCGCCACCGCACCACTGCGCGGCACCAGCAGCGCGCCCAGGCTGTGGTGGTCCACGTTATGCGTCACGCGCTGCGTGCAGGCCATCAGCTGCAGCTGCGGGAATGCGGCAAAGGCCTGCCGCGCGGCCGCTTCCACGCGCGCTTCCAGCGTGTCCTGCGGGAACTCGCCGCCCAGCACCACGCCGATGTCGCGGTAGTCGGCAAACACCACGTCCGCGCAGGCGAACAGCTGGTGCAGGATGCCGCGCGCATCGCCCTGCCAGCGTTGCCATAGCTTGGGCCGGTAATTGCCGTCGAACGAGACCTTGACCCCGGCCGCACGCGCGGCGCGCGCGGCCGCCAGCGTGGCCTGCGCCACGTCCGCACCCAGTGCCGGGCTGACCCCGGACAGATGCAGCCACTGCACCCCGTCCACCAGGGCCGGCCAGTCGTAGGCGTCGGCCGGGGCCAGCGCAAACGCCGAGTCGGCGCGGTCGTAGACCACCTCGCTGGGGCGGTGGATCGCGCCGGTGGTCAGGAAGTACAGCCCCATGCGCCCATCCACCCGCCGCACATGCCGCGTGTCCACGTCATGGCGGCGCAACTCGCCCAGCACCGCCGCACCCAGCGGGTTGTCCGCCACCGTGCTGACCATGGCCACGTCATGGCCGAAATGCGCCAGCGACACGCCGACATTGGCCTCGGCCCCGCCGCAATGCACGTCCAGCCGCGGTTGCTGCAGCAGCAGCTCGTGACCAGGCGCCCCCAGGCGCAGCAACAACTCTCCAAAGCACAGGATACGGGCACGACTCATGCGGCAATTACCTCGGCTGTGTGGTGCGTCACGGTGTGGGGGAACCGCTGCGCGTCAGGATGACCATCGGTGTCATTCTAGCCGGCGCCCAACGCGCCGGGCGAGGCCCATGATGCGACGCGCAGTGACCGCTTGCACCCCTTTTGGGCAAATTTGGTGACGTTTTCTGCTGCGCTGCAAGATGTTACGGGAGGATTCAGCTGGTAACGTCGTTTTGACCAGCGGTGTCATTACCGCTCACAACCAGACTTTCATGTTGTTCATGGACCCTTGGGAGGGGAGGACATGCAATTTCGGACCACCAGCCGGAAGACACCGGTTACCTTGCTGGCGTTGTCGATCGGCCTTGCGCTGAGCGGCCACCTGGCAGCACAAGAAACCACCCAAGCGCCCGCAGAACCGGCCGTCGACCTGGACACCGTCACGGTGACCGGCTATCGCGCCTCGGTGGAAAAGGCCCTGGACATCAAGCGCGGCGAAGCCGGCGTGGTCGATGCGATTGTCGCCGAGGACATCGGCAAGTTCCCCGACCTCAACCTGGCCGAGTCGCTGCAGCGCATCCCCGGCGTGGTGATCACCCGTGAGGCCGGCGAGGGCCGCGCCATCTCGGTGCGTGGCCTGGGCCCGGAATTCACCCGTGTGCGCATCAACGGCATGGAAGCGCTCACCACCGTCGGCGCCGGCGACCAGAGCGGCGGCACCAACCGCGGCCGCGGCTTCGACTTCAACGTGTTCGCCTCGGACCTGTTCTCGCAGCTGATCGCGCGCAAGACCGCCTCGGCCGATGTGGAAGAAGGCTCGCTCGGCGCCACCGTCGACCTGCGCACCGCGCGCCCGTTCGACTACAACGGCTTCACCTTCGCCGCCAGCGGCCAGGCCGCCTACAACGCCATGGCCGAGAAGGCCAACCCGCGCGTGGCCGCGCTGATCGCCAACACCTGGGCCGACAACACCTTCGGCGCCCTGCTGTCGGTGGCCTACACCGAGCGCGAGGTGCTGGAAGAAGGCGCCAACACCGGCCGCTGGGCCAACGGCCCCAGCAACGGCAACTTCAGTCCCGCCTCGCCGTACGCCGCGGCGCGCTCGGCCGATGTCTACCACCCGCGCTTCCCGCGCTACACCCAGCAGATCCACGACCAGGAACGCCTGGGCGTCACCGGCTCGCTGCAGTGGAAGCCCACCGACCGCACCACGCTGTCGCTGGACGCGCTGTATTCCAAGATCGACGCCAAGCGCGACGAGCACTACATCGAAGCGATCTCCTTCAGCCGCAACCGCGACGGGCTCACCCCGCGCCGGCCGGTGCGCGACGGCAAGCCGGGCACCATCGTGCGCAACGGCGAGATCCGCAACAACGCGCTGGTCTATGGCGAGTTCGACAATGTCGATATCCGCTCGGAAAACCGCCACGACGAGTGGAACACCAAGTTCACCCAGGTCAGCCTGGACCTGGAGCATCGTTTCAACGACGACTTCAGCATCAATGCCCGGGTCGGCACCTCGCGCTCTGCGCACGAGAACCCGGTGCAGACCACCATCATCATGGACAAGTACGACGTCGACGGGTACAGCTACGACTACCGCGGCAACAGCCGCGCGCCGGTGCTGAACTACGGTATCGACCCGACCAACCCCGCCGGTTGGGAACTGGCCGAAATCCGTCTGCGTCCGCAGTCGGTGGACAACGACTTCGACACCGGCCAGATCGACTTCAACTGGAACATCAGCCCCGGCTTCCGCCTCAAGGGCGGCGTGCTGGCCAAGAACTACAGCTTCAGCACCGTCGAGCTGCGCCGCGCCAACGAACTGGCCGTGCCCACCTTCGCCAACGGCAGCACCATCGTGCCGGCCGACCTGACCGAACAGGCCGGGCTCAAGGGCATCAACGGCAGCCCGTCCAGCTGGGTGGTGCCCAACCTGGATGCGGTGGCCGACCTGTTCGGCATCTACAGCAACAGCGGCACCTTTGCCGTGGCGCCGCGCGTCAACAACAGCCGCAGCGTCGAGGAAAAGGACCGCGGCGTCTGGTTGATGGGTGAGTTCTCCACCGATTTGGGCTCCATCCCGCTGTCGGGCAACTTCGGCGTGCGCTATGTGCGCACCGAGCAGGAGTCCACCGGCTATGCGCTGATCAACAACGCACCGGCGCTGACCACCGTGGGCCGCAAGTACAACAACACGCTGCCCTCGTTCAACCTGGTCGCCGAACTGGCACCGGACCTGCTGCTGCGCCTGGGCGCGGCCAAGGTCATGAGCCGCCCCGGCCTGGGCAGCCTCACCCCCGGCGTGACCGTGGCGGTGGCCGGTGGTGCGCGCACCGTGGCCGGCGGCAACCCGGACCTGGACCCGATCGAAGCCACCAATGTCGACCTTGGCCTGGAGTGGTACTTCAACGAAGGCGCCATGCTCGGTGTCGGCCTGTTCTACAAGGACATCGAGAGCTTCATCCAGACCGCGCGCGAAGTGCGTCCGTACTCCAGCAGCGGCCTGCCGGCCTCGTTGCTGGAGGGCACCGGCGCCACCGTCAACGACGACTTTGCTTTCAGCATCCCGCTCAATACCCCGGGCGGCGAATTGAAGGGCGTGGAAGCCAACTACACCCAGCCCTTCACCTTCCTGCCGGGCAAGTGGGCCAACCTGGGCGTGCAGCTCAACTACACCTGGGTCGATTCGCAGATCCAGTACCTGGCCAGCAGCGGCGCACCGGTGATGAAGAACGACCTGCTCGGGCTGTCGCGCTCGTCGTGGAATGCCACACTGTTCTACGAAGGCGAATCCTTCGCCGGGCGCGTATCGGCCACCAACCGCGACGACTACCTCACCCAGGCACCGGGTGCGGAAACCGGCTTCAACGTCGACGGCGTGCACGGCATGACCGGCACCACCATCCTCGACGCCTCGCTGCGCTACAAGATCAGCAAGCAGCTGGAGCTGAGCCTGGAAGGCATCAACCTCACCAACGAAGCCTCCGACGAATGGGTGTCCTCGCCGCGTACCGGCCAGCTGCCGCTGCAGTACGCCGAAACCGGCCGCCAGTACCTGCTGGGCCTGCGCTACAAGTTCTGACCCGCTGTCTGCCCGCTGCGCACACGCGCAGCGGGCCCCGATCCGACGCCTGATCGCTGCGCATGCGTTGCCGTTGCTGCACGCATGCAACGCGGTGGGCGTGATGTTGGAAGCGTCAGGCACCACGCAGCGGACAGTCGCCCGACGACTGCGCAGCGGTGCTGTCGGTCGCTCATGTCGACGCCGGTGGCCCGTGGGGAGGCTGAGCGCGTCATTGCAGCCAGTGCCATTGGAGTGAGTGCATCATGCAAGCCCGTTTGCGTCGTCCCGCCGCCGAGGCAGGCGTCCGCCTGTCCGCCGCACGTCTGTCGGTGGCCATCGTCCTGGCCTTGCACGGTGTGAGCGCTGCCGCGCAAACCGTCGGCCCGCCGGCCACGCCCACCGATGCGGTGGATCTGGACCGCGTGCAGGTCAAGGCCACCTACCGCGAAAGCCTGCAGCAATCGCTGGATGCCAAGCGCTACAGCGTGGAGCAGGTGGATGCCATCTATGCCGAAGACATCGGCAAGTTTCCCGATCTGAACCTGGCCGAATCGATGCAGCGCATCGCCGGCGTGTCCATCGACCGCGAGGGCGGCGAGGGCAAGCAGATCTCCGTGCGCGGTTTGGGTTCGGACTTCACCCGCGTGCGCATCAACGGGCTGGAAGCGCTGGCCACCGCCGGCAGCGGCAGCGATGGCGTCAACCGCAGCCGCGGTTTCGACTTCAATACCTTTGCCTCCGAACTCTTCAGCCGCGTCACCATCAGCAAGACCCAGTCGGCGCAGATGGACGAAGGCTCATTGGGTGCCACGGTCGACCTGCGCGGCTCGCGCCCGTTCGACTTCGACGGCTTCGAAGCGGCCGCGTCCACGCAATACGGCTACAACGATCTCTCGCGCGAAAAGGATCCGCGCTTTTCCGGCCTGATCAGCAACATCTGGGCCGATGGCCGCGTCGGCGCGCTGATGTCGGTGTCCTACAGCGAGCGCCATCTGCGCGAGGAAGGCTACAACCCAGTGCGCTGGGAGCACGGCAACTACCGCAATTCCAACCAGAGCACCGCCACCAACAACGGCACCTACGGTTTCTGTTCGCCGGTGGGCTACAACCCGCAGACCCCGCGCAACCCGCTGGCCAACGAAACCCCTGCCGGGGTCGGCTCGCAGGCCAACCAGGACCGCAACAACGGCTGGGGCAGCTACGGCATCAGCGCCACCAACTGCGGCACCGGCATCGCGCGCCCGGCCAACACGCCGGAGAACATCCAGGCCTACGAAACCGCCACCAATGCCTGGATTCCGCGCTACCCGCGCTATATCCGCACCGACCACGAGATCAAGCGCCTGGGCGTCACCGGCGCGCTGCAATTCAAGGTCAGCGACGACACCCTGCTGAACTTCGACATGCTGTATTCCAAGCTGGACAAGGACCAGCGCGAAGACTCGGTCGGTGCCAACCTGCACCGCACCGCCAACTTCGGCGGCAAGACCCAGATCGCGGTGCGCGAGGCGCAGGTGGACGACCAGAATCGCCTCACCTACGGCGTGTTCGACAACGTCGACTTCCGCACCGAATCCAGCAACATCGAAGAATCCACCGAGTTCAAGCAGTTCAGCCTGGACCTGCAGCACCGCTTCAACGACCAGGTGCGCGTCAATGCATTGGTCGGCCACTCGACCTCGGACTACGAACGCCCCGAATTTTCGATGGTGAGCTTCGACAACACCAACCTCGATGGTTTTGTGTTGGACCGGCGCGGTGGCGGCGATTACCCCAGCATGAGTTTCCCGTTCGATGCGGGCAACCCGAATAACTGGCAGTGGCTGGGCTACGGCGCAGTGCCGGTCAACAGCAACGGCACCGCGCGCGGCACCAACATCAGCGAGGTGCGGCTCAACCCGCAGTCGGTGGGCAACACCTTCGACACCGCCAAGGTGGATCTGGAATTCAACATCAGCCCCACCTTCACCTTCCGCACCGGGCTGGCCTACAAGAACTACGACATGGACACGTCGGAGTCGCGCAACATCTCCTACGGGCGACTGGCGCAGGCATTGCCGGCCGGTGTGGGCGTGGGCGATTTGAGCACCAACCTGGACGGCTTCGGCCGCAGCTTGAACGGCAGCTTCCCCACCACCTGGGTGATTCCGGATTTCCAGAAGGTCGCCGACCTGCTCAACATCAATTGCGACTGCGACACCGGCGTGCCCGGCGGCGACTACCGGCTGGCCGATGTCGGCCACTTCGGCTCGTCCAACAACAATTTCGCCGTCAACGAAAAGAACCTGGGCACCTACCTGCAGTTGGATTTCAACACCGACCTGTGGGGCCGCGCGCTGCGCGGCAACCTGGGCGTGCGCTACGTGCAGACGCAGATCGCCGCCAGCGGCTATGCGCCGTGCACGGCCACCGCCGCCGGCGCGATTTCGCCCAACTGCCAGTCGTTCTTCGGCGTGGCCAGCGCCACCGCCGCGGCCGGCGAGCGCCTGCTGGTGCCCACCACCGTCAACCACAACTACCGCGACATCCTGCCCTCGTTGAACCTGTCCTGGGATGTCAGCGACGAGGTGGTGCTGCGCTTCGGTGCGGCCAAGACCATGGCGCGCCCCACGCTGGCGTATCTGTCGCCCAGCGTCAGCGGCGGCCCCACCCAGTATTTCGACGACGGGCGCTTTTTCTCGATCAATCTGGGCAACCCCAAGCTCGACCCGTTCCGCTCCACCAACTACGACCTCAGCGCCGAGTGGTATTTCCGCGAAGGCTCGCTGCTGTCGGCGGCGGTGTTCTACAAGGACATCGACAGCTACGTGCAGCGCACCCGCGTGCTTAGCACCTGGGAAGCGATGGGCTACTCGCTGGACCTGCTGCCGGCCGGCTTTACGCCGGACACCATCTTCAACGTGCAGAGCTACTTCAACACGCCCGGCGGCCCGCTCAAGGGCTTCGAGCTGACCTACCAGCAGGCCTTCGATTTCCTGCCCGGCTTCTGGCGCAACTTCGGCGTGCAGCTCAACTACACCCAGGTCGATTCCAAGATCAATTACCTGTTCAGTACCGCAGGCAGCAGCAATACCAGCATCACCACCACCGCCACCGAGCGCGACCTGCTCAATCTCTCGCCACAGTCCTACAACGCCACCGTCTATTACGACGACGGCCGCTTCAGTGCGCGCGTGTCCACCAGTTATCGCGATGGCTACATCAACAACATCCTCGCCCAGGAAGACGTCTACGACCTGGACGGCAAGCGCCTGGTCACGGCCGACGTGACCGGCAAATACAGCGTGGAAAACGTGGATTTCAACATGTCCTACAAGCTCAACGACCAGCTGTCGCTGACCTTTGAGGCCATCAACCTGCTCGACACCCCCGACCGCCGCTACGTCGATTCCACGCTGGAACTGCCCGACAAGTACACCGTCACCGGGCGCCAGTACTACATCGGCGCGCGCTACAAGTTCTGACCAGGAGAGCGACATGCAAGTGCATCGCAGAACCGTCTTACGTCAGTTGGCCGCCACCGCGTTGGTGGCCGTGGCAGGCCTGTGCAGCAATGCCGCCATTGCCGCCGACCCGGTCTACACCGTGGCCAAGCAGGGCAGCGCCGGCTACCGCACCGTGCAGGCCGCCATCGATGCCGCCGTGCAGGGCGGCAAGCGCGCGCAGATCAACATCGGCGCCGGCACCTACCAGGAACTGATCGTGGTGCCGTCCAACGCACCGGCGCTCAAGCTCACCGGTGCCGGCGCCACCCAGACCATCATCACCTACGACAACTACGCCTCACGCATCAATCCGGCCACCGGCACCGAGTACGGCACGTCCGGCTCGTCCAGCGTCATCATTGCCGGCAACGACTTCACTGCCGAGCAACTGAGCTTCGGCAATCACGCCGGCCCGGTCGGGCAGGCGGTGGCGGTGCGCGTGGATGGCGACCGCGCCGCGTTCCGCAACGTGCGTTTCCTCGGCTACCAGGACACGCTGTATCTGCGCGGCGCCAAGCTGTCCTACTTTCTCGACTGCTATGTCGAAGGCACCGTGGACTTCGTGTTCGGCGCCGGCACCGCGCTGTTTGAGAACGTGCAGCTGCACTCGCTGGGCGACGGCTATCTCACCGCCGCCTCCACCCCGCAGGAAAGCGCACGTGGCTTCGTGTTCCGCAATGCGCGCGTCACCGCTGCCAGCGGCGTGACCCGGGTGTTCCTGGGCCGGCCGTGGCGGCCGTATGCCAGCGTCAGCTTCATCGGCAGCCAGCTCGGCGCGCACATCCTGCCCGAGGGCTGGAACAACTGGGGCAACGCCGCCAACGAGGCCACCGCCCGCTACAGCGAATACCAGAGCAGCGGCGCCGGCGCCAACCCCTCGCGCCGCGTCAAGTGGTCGCGCCAGCTCACCGCTGCGCAGGCCGCCGCGCTGGATCGCAACACCATCCTCGGCACCTGGAGGCCGTTCTGATGCGCAAGCTCACCACCTTCGCCCTCGCCACCGCGCTGCTGCTGGCACCGCTGTCCGCACTGGCCGATAAGATCGCCGACAACATGCTGTTGCTGCAGACCGCCTCCGGCGGCTGGTCCAAGCAGTACAAGGGCGTCGCCGTCGACTACAACCGCACCTTCACCGCTGCGGAAATCGCCGAGCTGCAGCAACCCGGGCGCAAGGACGACGCCACCATCGACAACAAGGCCACCACCTACGAGATCGGCTATCTCTCCACGCTCTACAAGACCGACAAGAACGCCAAGTACGTGGCCGCCGCCAAGCGCGGTGTGGACTATCTGCTCACTGCGCAATACGCCAACGGCGGCTGGCCGCAGTTCTATCCGGACCTGTCGTCCTACCATCACCAGATCACCTACAACGACGATGCGATGGTGCGCGTGCTCAACCTGCTGCAGGACATCAGCGAGGGCAAGGGCGACACCGGCGCGCTGCTGCGTGCCAGCCATGGTGCACGCGCGCGCCAGGCGGTGACCAAGGGGCTGGAATGCGTGCTCGCCACCCAGGTCAAGATCGGCGGCACGCTCACCATCTGGGGCGCGCAGTACGACGAGGTCACGCTCAAGCCGGCCAAGGCGCGTGCGTATGAGCTGGCCTCGCTGGCCTCCAGCGAGTCGGTCAGCATCGTGCGCTTTCTGATGCGCCAGCCCACCCCGTCCGCACAGATCAAGACCGCGGTCGAGGCCGCCGCACGCTGGTTCGACACCCACCGCATGCGCGACCTGGCCACCAAGAAGATCGACGACCCCACCCAGGAAACCGGCCAGGACGTGATCCTCATCGCGCAACCGGGTGCGTCACTATGGGCACGCTTCTACGACCTGCAGAATCAACGCCCGCTCTATGCCAACCGCGACGGCAAGGCCTTGACCGAGTACATGCAAGTGCCCAACGAGCGCCGCGTCGGTTATGCCTGGCACGGCACCTGGCCGGACAAGCTGTTGAAGGACGACATTCCCAAGTGGCGTACCGCCAACGGTCTGTAAGTGCGTCGTCGCCACCGCGTGCAAGCGCGCGGTGGCTGTTTTACGTTTTGGAATTGACGAGGTGAGCGTGTCGAAGTTCTTGTTGGGAATGTTGTGCCTGATCGCGCTGCCGGTGAGCGCGGCCACCACCACCGCGCCGGAGCTGTTGTTCCGGGTGTCGGCCGACCGCGACCTGCAGGCCGATGTGGCCCGCGGCGACGGCGTGCCCAACTTCCGCGACAAGATCACCCTGGTGCCCACCGGCAAACGCGGCAACGCCATCGAATGGGCCGACGACGGCGTGCTGTCGTGGAATGCGCCCGGCAACCTCTACACCCAGCGCGGCACGCTCGGCTTCTTCTGGCGCTCGCGTTATCCGGTCGGCGAGGCGCCGTTCGTGATCTTCCGCGTCGGCTATGCCGACCACACCAGCTGGGACATGGCCTGGCTGCGCATCGACTGGAACGGCCAAGGCTTCGATGCCTTCGTCACCGATGCCAACCTCGCGCGCACCCGCGTCTCCTTCAAGCTCGACAAAAACCCGGCTGCCAGCGACTGGACCCACATTGCGTTTGCCTGGGACGAAACCCGCGGCGTGCGCCTGTATGTCGATGGCAAGGAAGCCGCACGCGTGGACTGCGGTGCGCCCTGCGCCAACGGCGGCGCGCTCGACTTCGACGCCGCGCTGGACCAGTTCGGCCTGGCCGGCCGCGTGATGTCGCCGCACCAGGTGCAGAGCCGCTACAACTTCCTGCGTGGCAGCGACTTCGACGAGATCCGCATCTACGACCGCATGCTCGACGCCAGCGGCGCCGCCGCGCTCGCACGCCTGCAGGAGCCCGCCAGCGCCGAGCCGGCCACACCGGCATCGCAACACGCCGCCTTCCTGCACCGCTTCGGTTGGGACAACGGCCACGCACCGCCACTGCTGGACGCACCGGTCACCCGCATCCGCAAGGTGGAGTTCGCCGACGCCCGCGACCTCAAGCAATGGATGTGGAAGGCCACCGACGGCATTGCCGAAACCACCTGGCCCGGCGTCTACAACCGCTCGCGCCTGCCCGGGCGCGACGACTACTTCCAGCTGCCGGACTGGAACACCTATGTCGAAGGCGGCAAGGCGCTGGATCTCACCCTGCCGGACGAGCCGGTCAACCGCATCGAACTGCGCGGCGCCGCCTACGGCCAGGCCAGCTACACCGCGCCCAACGCACAGGCGCAGCCGCTGTTCGCGCGCAGCCAGGGCGTGGTGCGCAGCGTGGACCAGTTCCCCGAGCGCCGCGGCGGCACGCTGCGCTTTGCCAACACCGCGCAGGAAACCCCCATCCAGGAAATCTGGGCCTACAACGTGCAGCCAGGCGAGGTGCCCAAGGGCAGCGCGCAACTCAGCTACACCGTGCGCAGCGACATCCAGCCCGACTACGACAACCTCGCACCCTTGCGCGATGTCATTGCCGGCCGCTACCCACCCGGCGAGCGGCAGACCGTCATCGCGCTGCCCACCAAGGCACCGGCGCGCAAGCGCCCCAGCGACAAGGCCGCAGCAAGCGCGCAGCAACCCATCGTGCACATCCTGGTGCCCTCCAGCCTGGGCGACCCGCCGCCGGACCAGGCGCTGATGCGCAGCTGGTCCTACGGCTGGGAGAACATGCACGACGGCCTGGACGGCATCGCCATCACCCTGCCGGCACTCAACCTGCCGGCCGCCCACAACGGCAGCATCCCGCTCAACATCCGCATCAAGGACCCCATCTGGCCCGCACGCGACATGATCGATGTCTCGGTCGCGGTCACCCCCGGCCAGGCCCGCACGCTGTGGCTGGACCTGCGCGACCGCATCCTCAGCAACGACAGCCTGATGCTCAGCATCGCCGCCGCCGCGCCCGGCTTCGATGCCAACGCGCTCGACGGCACCCAGCTGCAGCTGGTGTTCAAGCCGCGCGCCGAGGCCCTCACCGAGCACGTCGCCGACCGCTTCAACCAGGTCAAGGACAACTGGGGCTTTCTGGTGGAAGAACACACCACCTCCAAGCGCCAGCTGCTCTACAAGCGCCTGGACGCCGACATCACCGACCTGCTGCGCGTCGACCCGGACCACGCCCTCGGCCGCCAGTACTGGAACGACATCAGCTACGCCAACCAGGGCGCGTTGCCTGTCGAACTGCCCGCCGTACCCAAGGGCGTGCCCGCTTGGGCGTTCTGGCAGCTGCAGGACCTCAGCGCCACCCGCCGCTATATCCGCTGGTGGATCGAGCAGCGCCAGGTGGCCTACGGCGATTTCGGTGGCGGCATCTCCGACGACTCGGACCTGGTGCAGCAATGGCCCGGCGTCGCGCTGATGGGCGTGGACCCGGACAGGCTCAATGCCTCCATGCTGGCGTTGTCCGATGCCAACTACCGCAACGGCATGTTCACCAACGGCCTGTCCACCATCGAAACCGACGAGCTGCATTCCTACGAGGAGGGCATCAACCTCAACAGCGCCCTGCTGTATCTCAACTGGGGCGACCCGCGCACCGTCGAGCGCCTGATGGAAACGGTGAAAGCCTTCGACACCATCATCCAGGTCAACCCGCAAGGCCACCTGCTGTTTGCCAGCAACTGGTTCGGCGGCCGCAAGGTCTACCGCGAGCCCAACTGGCAATGGCAAAAACCGTACTCCTTCCCCATCGTGCACCCGGCCATCCTGCTGGGCGGCTATAACGCCGACCCCAACAGCCGCCGCATCGTCACCGGCCTGGCGGATGGCTATCTCGCCCACGCCTACACCAACGCCAAGGGCAACTGGGTCCTGCCCAACGAGATCAACTGGCAAACCGGAAAAACCCGCGGCGGCGAACTGTTCGAAGGCAGCGGCGGCGCCGACACCTTGCACACCTTCTGGGCCGCCTACCGCTTCACCGGTGAAGATCGCTATCTCAAGCCGATTAACTACCGCGTCGCCAACAGCGGCCCCAATGGCCTCTCGCTACTCAACGAAAACTTCCTCGATGTCATGGGCAAGCGCAGCGACTGGAGCGCCAAGCTCATCGATGCCGCAAATAAAGAAGACGGCAGTGCCCCGGACTTCCCGCACCACGTGGCCTGGGAGCAGACCGGCAATCTGGATTATCTCGCCGCCATTTACCGCAGCGAGGCGCGGGAGAAACTGCAGAACTTCTACATGAACACCGAAGGCCACTGGTGGAGCGACCGCGTGGAATCCCCCACGGTCAACCTGCAGCGCGCACGCCTTGGCGGCGTGGCCCTCAAGCGCAACCAGACCTACCCCGGCCACACCGTGAGCTGGCGCTTCGCCGATCCAGAGGCCGCCACCCAAGTAGCCATCGCCATCCCCGCACCCCAGCAAGACCGCTTCACCGTCATCGCCTACAACACCTCCAGTAAACCTCAGCGCGCCAGCATGACCGGCTGGAACGTCGCCCCAGGCCAATGGCGCATCACTCAAGGCGTGAGCAAAGCCCATGACGGCAAGCTCGACAGCAACGCCAAGACGCAAGAGCTCGCTTTCGAAAAAAGCGCGGCCATCGACATCGACTTCCCCGCAGGCCGCACCACCGTCCTGCAGCTTGAACGCATCGCAGCCACCACCCCGGTCGAACTACGCCCGGACCTGGGCATCGGCCACGGCGATGTGCGCGTGACTGCAGATGCCATCGAAGTGACCGTGCACAGCCTCGGCCATGCCGATGCGCCTGCAGGGTTTGTAGTGTTGGAGGATGGGCGTGGGAAGGAGCTGGCACGGGCGGCGTTTCCGGCGCTTGCCGCCCCACGCGATCTGCAGCCCATCACCACGCAGGTGCGCCTGCCGCTGACCAACGCGGCAAATCTAAAAACCGCGCGCTTGCGTGTTGTTACCGAAAGCAACGTGCCAGAGATTACCGACCTCAACAATAATCTTGCTCTCCCCGCCCCGGCCAAGCCGGCAACCGCAGAAAACAGCCAATAACCCGAGACACCAAGCCCTTCTCCCGCGCGTGGGAGAAGGGGCCCGAAGGGCGGATGAGGCCAAGGTCGATAAAGCCAGCGACCACTCGCGCAATTGCATTGACGCGATCCAAAAACTCGGCGAGGATCAAGTCACGCAGTATGTAATGCAGCCGCAAAGCCACACATTTCTTCAGGGGGAAGAAACAATGTTGAGCAAGGCATGGAGCATCGTGGCACTTAGTGTGGCGGCACTGGGATTGTTTACCGCATCCGCGCAGGCACGCGTCAGGGCCGCCGGCACGCACCACACCACCAGTCACGGTGGTCACTACAGCGCAGGCCACGGCGCCTTGCACAAGGGTGGCAGCTACCGCAGCACAAGTACCAACAACCACTATCGGCGTCACAAGTCCTAGCAGGCCTCAAGCCAACGCCACTCGGAAGTGCAGCGTAATGCGAGAACTCGGGCGGGCAAATATAGTCTAACTATTAGCGCGGATGCCGAATAGGTCCTATCGAGGCCTCGGTGGCACTGGGTGCAAGGAGTAATCAATGGAAACCTTCCACAATCCAGATCGGTTTATGTCCGACCTGCGACAGGTACTTTCGCAAGGGCGAAAGCGAATCGGCCTTCTCGTTGGCGCAGGGGCACCACTTGCTCTTCGCGTAAACGAAAATAATGAGATGGACCCTGGCGGAAGGTCATTAATTCCAGGCGTAGATGAGCTCACTCAAAAATCTACTTCAGGGCTAAGTAAGAAGCAGACGTTAGCAATCGATTCGATTAAGGCGAGCTTGGGCGGAAGTGCAAACATCGAAACCGTCTTATCAAGGGTTCGACTTTTGGAGCAGGCGCTGGGTAAAACTGAGGTCCAAGGACTAGATTCAGATGGTTACAAAGAACTCGGAAAAGATATCTGTAATAATATTGGCGCAATAGTCGGTGTGAAGTTGCCGAAAGGGCGGAACCCATATTCGGAGCTGATTTCCTGGATCACTGGTACCGTCAGGTCAAATTCTGTAGAAATATTCACAACCAACTACGATTTTCTCTTTGAAGAGGCTTTCGAGAGAGTTAGAAGCCCTTACTTTGACGGTTTCTCGGGAGGGAGTAAGCCATTCTTCGATCCAGTGTCAGTCGCAGGCGACGACCTGCCTGCTCGATGGGCTAAGCTATGGAAAATGCACGGTTCTCTTGGCTGGGCATTAGAAGAAGGGGCCGTGGTCCGAGGACATGGGAGAGGCGCAACCGAATTGGTCTATCCAGACCACCTTAAATATGATCTTACCCAGAAGCAGCCATACTCTGCCCTCTTCGAGAGGCTTAAAAGATTCTTACTTACACCGGACACACTTTTATTGGCGATCGGTTTCTCATTCAGAGACGCACACATATGCGCAGTTCTCGATGAGAGCTTAGCTATGAATGCTAATACTGCTGTTCTGGCTTTCCAGTATCAGACCTTAGAAAAAGAAGAGCCGGTTGTGAAGTTGGCCAATGACAGGCCCAATCTGAGCGTATACGCAGCCGATGGAGCGGTAATTGGTGGAGTATCAGGAAAGTGGCGTCCCGGGGAGCTTCCTAAAAACTGGGGTAGTATTCGGGATACGTTTTGGGCTTCCCGATGGCCGAAAACTCAACCGGTCTTTTTGCTGGGAGACTTTTCTGCATTTTCTCGCTTCTGCGCATTGGCCCAAGCTAACGATCTTATTGCGCAATCTTTAAAGAGAGATGAGCCTGATCATGATATAGCCGACACGGTGAGTGAAGCCGATACTGAGGCTCCGGCTGCGGATGATCCACAATGAGCGGGAACGATCCTACACGCTTAGGTGTTGTTAGTGCTGTGTCAGGCGCGACCTTGACGGTGAGGCTTGCTCAGTCAATTGACTCAGGGTTCGCCGTTATCAACGGCCATACTTATCGTGTCGGTCAAGTGGGTAGCTTCGTTAGGATTCCTCAGGGCTATCAAGACTTATTTGGAATAGTCTCGCAAGTGGGCGCTAGTGCTGCGCCAGCGCAAGCAGATATTTCTAGCTCCGAATCGGGAAGGTGGATGACCGTCCAGCTAGCAGGTGAAACCATTGGTGGCCAATTCGAGCGTGGGTTAAGTCAGCATCCAAATATTAACGACGCTGTACATTTGGTGACCGAGGCAGACCTACGAAGAATTTATGGCTCAATTAGCGACGATCAAGTGATCATCGGACATCTCGCAAGCGCTGAGAATATAGATGTTCGTCTTTCCCTAGATGCTCTCGTCACCAGGCATTCTGCGATTCTCGGATCGACGGGAGCGGGGAAATCTACAACTGTTGCGAGTCTACTACGTTCCATTATAAGGAAGGACGAACCTGCTGGATCCCCCGGTGCTCGAATTCTGATGCTAGATATCCATGGTGAATACACCAAAGCATTGGCGGACGTCGCCACTATTTTCAGTGCTACTCCTAGCCAAGGACAGGAGCCGCTTTTTGTTCCTTACTGGGCGTTGGAGGCTGGCGAGCTGTTAGATTTTGTTACTGGCGGGTTGTCTGAGGCACACGAGATAGCTTTCACCGATAAAATAACCGAGCTTAAAGAAAAATGTCTTTCATCTCATCCTAGGGCTGGAGTTGATTCAAGAACCATGACGGTCGACAGCCCGGTTCCATTTAGTTTGAAGCAGCTTTGGTATGAGTTAATTGATTTTGAAACGACCACTTATGAAGGGCCAAATCGTGACGAGCCCGCGATTGAATCGAAGGGAGATGCGGCAACATTGGTGCCCCCAAAATACAAGTCGCATGCTATGGGAACTAGGGGACCATTTACCAACACAGTCGCAAAAGGTATTCGTAGGCCATTAAACCTGCTTAGGTCACGCCTTCTTGATCGTCGATACGATTTTCTTTTGCATCCTGGGGATTGGGAGCCAGACTTAACCGGGTCAGTAAAAAATGATCTAGACAAACTTCTCCAGGGCTGGCTTGGTCACGATAAGCAGATCACCATCTTGGATCTCTCAGGAGTTCCCAGCACTGTGCTGACGCGCCTCATTGGCTCTATCCTACGAATAGTGTACGAAGCCCTCTTCTGGAGCAGAGAGAAGTCGGAAGGCGGGATTGAACGCCCACTACTCGTAGTAATGGAGGAGGCCCACCGCTACTTAGGCCCCGATGCGGGCACTGTCGCATCTGAGGTCGTAAAGCGGATTGCTAAAGAAGGACGGAAATATGGCGTTGGGGCAATGGTTGTTTCTCAAAGGCCTGCTGAGGTAGACGAAACAGTGTTATCCCAATGCGGAACAATTATTGCTCTTCGGTTATCCAATCCCGTTGACCGTGCTCGAGTGAAAGGAACACTGCCAGACAATCTTGCTGGGTTAATGGATCTGCTCCCTGTTTTAAGAACCGGGGAAGCAATCATCACTGGCGAAGCTGCACGGCTTCCTGTGAGATGCCGTATAGCCTTGCCGCGCCAAGAGCATTTGCCCAGAAGCAACGATCCGAAGGTGACCCAGGCCTGGTCCAGCCGCCGCTCGGCGGAAGGCTATGACCGTGTCGTGGCTTCATGGCGAAGTCAGCAGACTAATGCAGTCTTAAAAGACCTTGGTATTGCTCGTTCACCTATCAATGATAATTTAGAGGAAGAATGAAAATGGATCGTGAGGCTGTATCTTCATCAAATATTATATCTGCTGGCTACGATCCTGAGGCTGAGACATTAGAATTAGAATTCAAGGATGGCTCTGTCTATCAGTATTACAACGTAAGCTCTCACCTCTATGATCAATTTCAAGCGGCCCCATCGAAAGGCCAGTTTTTCAACGTGTACATAAAAAATGCTGTGCCATTTTCGCGAGTCTAATGCAATCGAAGGGCGGGCTCAGGTTCGAAGGGCGGGCTCAGGTTCATTTAATCAAAGCAATCTGACCCTAGTTTGCCGCAAATAGCAGTATGGCGAAAAGGACATTCTCATAGTGCATCCTAAAATTTAGGAGAACTGGGTCAGTTTTCCTAAGAGGTCGGCGTGGGCCTCAGTTGAATTCTGAGGAAAAGGCATGTCAGCTTATTATCGGCAATAGACGAGGTCGCCCGAAGCGCGATATGCAAACTAAGAAATCCGGAAATCTCGGGTCGGATCACCTAAGACGAAGCGAACGAACAGCATGGGCGATCACTATCTGCCACAGCATTACCTCAATGGGTTTGCGATAAAAGAACGCTTATGGGTCCATGATCTAGAGCGGCAGCTCACGCGTCGTGGAAAGCCAAAGTCAGAAGCCAACGTTAATGATCTCTGGCCTAGTCAGTTGGAGCGCCATCTTGCCGAAAAAATTGAAGGGCCGGCGCAAGACACCATTGATCGCATACGTCGATTCGAACCGATAGATGATTCAGAGAGACAGGCGCTCGCTACTTATCTAATCACGATGTGGAAACGAGTGCCGGCAGGTCGCGATCGAACAGCCTCACACATTCCGCAACTTGCTGCGGAGCACAAGCAAGGGTACTTTTCCCAAATCGAGGGGATGGTCGCTGACGGCTCAATGTCAGTAGATCAGGGTGCTGAGGCAAGACAGAGGGTGTCGGACATACTTGAAGGCCTAGTCGACGGACCGCCCGACTACTACTGGCACCATGCGCTCCGCGACGGTGCTACTCCCAAGATGATGTCTGCGCTACATGGCATGAACTGGACGTTCTTGGTGAGTACCTCTGACCCGTACCTTACTTGCGACGACCCACTTTTTTTCTTTTGCAGCGTTGGCATAGGCAGAGCTAATTCTGAGCTGAGCGTGCCGCTCTCTACGTCAATTACTCTGCTGGCTCACAGGCAGTGCGCAAAGTCACGACAGTTCCAAGATGCCCGTGCAGGAATGGTCGTCCAGTTTAATCGCCGGACCGCGCATAACGCCAGACGATTTATGTATTCTGCTGAACCCGTGCCCTGGGCTATAAAGTTGGGTACACGTAAGCCAAGTCCAGCGCAAATTAACAGGCTTTAATGTTAATTTGATGGCAGGGGAGCAAATAGCGGGGTCAGGTTCTAAGGTATCCTCACGTTTTACACCTTAAGCATCATCTGCTCGCGCACTGCCGCAGGCAGTGCGCGCAAGCGCCCTATCCACCGTGAGACGGGTTCCATCGGCCACTAAAGAATGGGGTCAGATTCACTTACGCGTCAGTCCCCGTTCCATGTTTAGAGCAAGGGGCTGCTAACCGTTTGATGATGGTAGGTGCGCCGTGTCATCGCCTCAAAGCGACGGAACGGGGCCGCGCTGTTGTTGCTCCTGTGAGCGCTGCTGTTCCATTGCCAGCTCTTGCGTGCGCTCATGCGCTAATCGCGGGTTGACAGATTCCAGTTGCGTAAAACTTTCTTGAACAGACCGCTGCGCGGCGTCGGCCGTTGGCATATGGGCGCGCAGCATGGCTGGATCCTTTGGATCGCCTTGCACTACAAACAGGGTCTGCGCAGCGGGCGAGTCTTTGGTCTTTTCGCTGAGCAGCACATGGTCCACCCGAGTTAGCCCATTGTCTTTGGCTAGCGTCAGCAGACTCGCTGTCATCCGTTCACTGGTGGCATCAAACGTGCGGCCGTTGGCTGCATCTAGCTGCTCCACTTTGCTTCGGATCTGCTGATGCATGGCATGGTCCGGGTGTCCCGCTTCTGCAGGGGTCAATATGCGGCTTGGCTCATTCGGTGCCGCAAGATTGGGAGAGCTGACGCCGCGTGCGCCAGTGTCCTTGAGCTGGACCATGCCATAGCCGTCCTTGCCAAGGTCAATGATGTTGAAGGTCTTTGCAGATCCTAGCTCCAGCCCGTTGCGCTCCAGCTGTCTTGGGTCCAGGCCCAGCGATTTAAGATCGATGCGAACTTCCGGAGGCTGGCGGTCATGCGCAAGATGCGCGTAGTTCTGCGCGATGTGACTGATCGGATTCACGCCATAGTAGTTGCGGTAGTCGGAATCGCCATGTGGGCCTAGCGTGCCACTGCTGTCGTAGAAACAGTGCTCAACCGACTTGGTCAGCGCATCATTGCGGGTAAAAGGGTGCTTGGTGAGTGCATCGTAGGTCAGTCCGTCTGCAAACTGCGGAGCGCCGTTCGGTTGTCGCACGACACACCGATTACTCGACCGGTCGAGCAACTCCTTCTCAACCACACTGTCGGGCATCTCAGGGTTCAGATGTTTGATTCGATCATGCAGGGCACGCATTCCCGAGATTTCCGACAGTGCTTCGTCTGCGCGAGTCGAATCCAGGTAAACACGGGTAGGGCCAGTCAGGTCGACCTGATGTTCCCGATTGTCGTAGGCCTCCTGCATCCGGTTGCCCATGCTCTTGCCGAACTCGGCAAGGGCGTCGGCACGATGCTGGGCCAATACGCCATGCATTGTTTCGTGGCCCATGACCTCAGTCAGATAGTCGATGCGCTCTGATCCTGCGAAGTCTTTGAACGCTGCTTCACTGATATTGAGTGTGCCCGCATTGCCGTCCTTACCATCCTGGAAGTGGCCCCCGTTGTTCTGTCCATGCGAAACAGCAATCGCGCCAATTCGACCTTTCTCAATGGCATCGCCTAGCAGGTTCGACAGATAAGGTGAGTCGGCGATCGTCTGGCGAATGCTGTCCTCTGCACCAGCAGGATGTGCAGGGTCTTTCGCCATCCGGGCAAGTAGAGGCTCGATACGTGGGTCAACCCGGGTCATGGCTTGCCTCCATCGATCTTTACGCTATAAGCGCACTCTTGTGGCCTGCCTTGTTCCTTGGTTCGATAGAGAAGCAACGATACCGAAAAAATCTGACTTCCGCCGTTGATCGCGCGCCAATGCTGGCGTAGCCATCCACCCTGAAACGGCCGCTGGCCGCCGCGCGTATATCCCATCCCTTCGAGCGCTTTGGAGAGTGCTTCTGCTTGCCAGATGCAGGTGGACGTAGGCACGCGCGTGGGGTCGTTATGGTCAGGTAGAGTCACTGCAACCTCTATCCTCGAGAAGCCATCTTTCGTTGGGCGATGCGTCGCGTAGAGCTCAAAGCCATCGGCCAGAGAAACTTCCTTTACTTCACGCCACGGGTATGCCGGATCAGACGGTGGTCCAAGCTTGATGCCAAGTGCTGACTCCATCTGGGGATAGTCCAGATCCGCTGGCACTGTCAGTCCATCAATGAAGCGCAGCAGCCGGCGCTGCAATTCTTGCAAAGTAGTATTCGTAGAGACGATGTCGGCACCGTTGTCGATACCTCTACTCTTCTCTTGAGGGGGCGGCGTCGCTGTCGCAGCAGATGACGTGCCTGCATCCCGCTTTGCTTCATGGGGTGTGCGAGCACATGCACTTGGCAGCGCTATTGAAAGCAGCAGCAAGGGAAACAGGTTTCGGAGGCTAATTTTTATCATTGGGATCCTGCGACTCACGCGGCATCGCGCTGCTGGTCAATTCTCACCCGTGCCGTCTGTGTCATGTACTACCGCGCCCGAATCTGAGTGGCGCGATGTTGATGGATAGCGAGAGAACGTAAAGCTATTTGCGGGAAGGTGGGGATGCGCTTGGAGTAGCAATCTCTCTAGGTTCAATCCAACTCTGACCCTGCTGCTTCAAACGTTGACGCAAGGATCTTCCATCAACGCTTTCCAGATTGCCAGCATCAGCCAGTTGACATGTCACGCAGCGCGTAGCAGTCTTTTCGGCAAGGAGCGTAGAAACTCCTCAGAGAGCGGTACCCACCTCCGTCAAACCGGTGGGTTTTTTGTGCCTGCAGCATCTTGCGGGCACAACCGACGCGATGCCTGCGTCGGGAGGGCGGCTAATACAACACCCTTCGGGGAAATACGCCCGCCGGCTCTCTGCGGTTTCTAACCTCCCGACATCCCGTCGCCACCCGGCGGCGTGGCCTGTTCGTCAAGGAGGGCTTTGCCATGCGTCGATCCACGTCCAGTCCCAAGCCAGCGCGCAAGCGCGTCACCGTGCCGCCGCCCACCGAGATCGGCTGGCACTCGCTTGACCCCTCGATCCCGCCGCGGCCCTACCTCGAGCGCACCCCCATCCCCGAGCCCCGCCCCGATCCCACCAAGCCGCGCCGCCCAGGCCACCCGCGTGCCCCGCAACACTGCACCGTCGGCTACGGCTACTACCCCGACAGCCACCAACGCATCCCCACGCTGCGCTTACGCGGCCGCTGGCTGGAACAACTCGGCTTCACTATCGGCAGCAAACTCCACGTCCGCATGCGCAACGGCGAGCTGGTCGTCACCGTCGCACCTGCAGAGTGACCAACCCGCCGCACCCCGCGCTCCGCGCGTGCACCCCGCAGTTGGAGAACTCGCATGGTGAATGACACCTGGCCGGCACCTTCGGCAGATACCCGCGCTTCGGCAGCAAATGGGTGCCGCTGCCGGTCGAACGCGCGACCAACACCTGCACCGCCTGGCATCGACGCAGCGCCGCAGGCACCACCGCCACTACACGCACGCCGTACGTCGCACATCCGCGCGCCGCATCTATGGGCGACTACACCCGCATACGCCACACCACGCGTTGGCGCGTACGCGAGGAGCCGGCAGCGGGCAGGGCGCGTTTCGACCAGGCCATCGGCCTGTTGCATGCCGACCTGCTCGCCTACATGCGCCGGCGCTTGCGTGACCGCGACACCGCCGACGACCTCACCCAGAAAACGCTGCTCCGCTTGCTGGCCTACCGCGACGCGCCCGACATCGGCGACTACGCGCTGCTGATGTACCGCATCGCGCACAACGTGGTGCTGGAGCATTGGCGCACGCGCCACCGCCGCCATGCCAACGCCCACGTCGCACTGGACCTGATCGCGCCACTGGCGGCAGATGGCGCCCACGTCGACCAGATCGCCGACACCCGCCGCATCCTGCAACACTTGCACACCCACACGCTGCCCGCACTACCGCCCAGATGCCGCCAGGCCTTCATCCTCAACCGCATCGACGGCCTCACCTACCCGCAAGTGGCCGCAGCCATGGACATCTCGATCAAGATGGTGGAAAAGCACATCAGCCGCGCACTGGCCGCGTGCAGGAATGCTTTGTAGTTGAAGCCGATTAATAAGGCTTGACGAAGACAATTTCTGCGCGAGATGATAACGACGATCTTTAGCTGCGGCATCTTGATGTCGTCTGCAGCATCGCCAGCTGCCAAAATTTGAAGGAATAGGACATGGAAGTTCTGAAGCCCCTGCGGCTGCGTCGTTACGCTTGCGCATTGTTGCTAAGCACTGTCTGCGGAGTCTGCGCGCAGGAGGTCAAGCAAGAATGGACGGTTGTTGCCAAGCACCCAGAAATTCCGACCACAACCGTTGGCGTTTTCGACAATCAACATCGTGCAATTGAGGCCATGGCGCAAATCGCTGGTCCCAGCGATGCACAGTATGCGTATGGTTTAGCTACGCATGTGAAAGAAACAAAAACAAACGAAGACCAGACAGTTACGCTCACGTACTGGCTTGGTAACGATCAACCTTCCGATCCCGAATGGACTTACTCTGCACTAGGTAGCTCTTACGCAAGTGAGGTCGAGATGGTTGCACGTATTGAGTCCTTCTACACTGAATTTAACGAATGTGGCAAGGTTTCGCTGAAGCCAGCAACCGAATGGACGCCATATTCGGCGGAATTCGAGGGTCGTTTTGATTCAAAAAGTTTTGATGTTGTATCGAACGTAATTTATGACGATGGAACGTGCTTGCCCGTAAAGCACACCGGGTTCGGTACTCGCCAGCGCAGGCTATTTTGTCCTTTATATACGACCTGGAACGATGACTATCAAGCCTGTGTAAATCTGGAAATATTTGCTTACTTGACCGGGCCTTCTTTAGAGGATACGTGTTCGGTTGGTAACCCGTGCGATGTAAAGACCGGGGAAAAATCACAACCTGAACAGGATTTCGATCTTGGATGGATACGTCTCGTTCGAACGTTTCGGTCCTCGCAGATTGGACGGCGATCCAACCTTGGGGCGGGCTGGTTCAACTCACATGAAGTCAGCGTTTCTGCAAGTGGCTCTTACGCAATACTTGCTGAAGGAAACGGGCTTCAACGCAATTTCAAATCGGTCGGAAATTCTTTTATTGCTTCTGATGGTTCTGGGGATCGGCTTGAGAAAATAGCTAATGGATGGCGACTTTTTAGGTCGGATACGGTTTCGGAATTTGATGCTACAGGCGCGTTGAGCTTGGTGTCGAAGGACGACGGTACTTATCTTCGATATGCGTACGATCGGTCATTGAGGTTGGAGTCGATCACGCACTCGACGGGCCGTAAGTTGGTTTTTAACTACGCTGATGGTTCCCGTTATGCCCAGCTTATTCGAGTTGCGCTGGACGGGGTTGCGTTGGCTACTTACGCTTACTCTGACACTTTCCCGGACAGCGCGGTGCTGGAGAGCGTGACCTATGCGGACGGCCGGGTCAGGTCGTATCTGTATGAAGACGAGGATTTTTACCGCTTCCTGACCGGCGTGGTCGCGGAGGATGGAATGCGCTACAGCACATTCGCCTACAACGCTACGGGGCGTGTTGTGTCAAGCCAGCATCACGACGGCGCAGACGGTGTGACGCTTGATTACACCGATGGCGCCACCGTTGTAACCGACGCGTTGGGGAAACAGACGACATATACGCTGAGCCAGCGTTCCGCAGGTCCTAGAAAAATAGATGACATCACCGACAGCGCAGGCACGCTCAGCAGCGACTATTTGGACGCAAGTGTCGATTTTCGGCGGCGCTTGAGAGCTTCTACCGATCGTGCCGGGGTTGTCACGCAACACGCCTATGCCGAACTTGCGGATGCTGGCGTGCCAGTCAATGTGCATACGGTCACCGAGGCGGCTGGTTTACCCAGCCAGCGAATCACAAGTACGCGCACCACTGTCGACAGCAATCGATTGATGTCAGTTCAATCAAGTGACAAGAAAATAGGCTATGTCCGAAATGCGCGGCTGCAGCCGCAGCAAGTCATCACGACCGACGTCGCAAGTGGTCAGACCAGAGTTCTCAGTATGAACTACTGCGAGGCAGCCGATGTCGCTGCTGGTGGCGACTGCCCCGTGCTTGGCCTCCTGAAGTCCATCGATGGCCCGCGCACGGATATCGACGACCGTACGACCTACAACTATTACCCCATCGATGCTGCCGGGTGCGAGACCGGCACCGGACCGTGCCCGTATCGCAAGGGCGACCTCAAGCAAACCATCAACGCCCGCGGCCAGATCCGCGAGAATCTGAGTTATGACGCGGCAGGCCGCGTTCTTTCTGCCGTTGACGAAAACGGGGTGCTGACCGATTACAGCTACCACCCGCGTGGTTGGTTGGCATCGACCACGGTGCATGGCGCTACTTCCGGGCAGAATCGCGTCACCACGTTGGAGTATTGGCCCACCGGCTTGGTCAAGCGCATCACCCAGCCCGACGGCAGCTACGCCACGTTTGTCTACGACCAGGCCCAACGCCTCACCGATGTCACCGATACGCTGGGCAACACCCTTCATTACGTGCTTGATGATGCCGGCAATCGTCTGGAGGAGCAGACCAAGGATGCGCAAGGTACGCTCAAGCACAGCTTGAGCCGTATTTACAACCAATTGGGCCAACTGAAAACGCAGGCGGACGCAGCCGCAAATCCCACCGACTACGCATACGATGCAAACGGCAACCTGCGCTTGATCACCGACGCATTTGGCCGTAACACCCTGCAAGAGCACGATCCCCTCGGTCGGCTTGCGCGCACCTTGCAGGACGTCGATGGCATCAAGGCCGAAACCAATGTGGGTTACGACACGCAGGATCGCCCGTTGCAGGTCAAGGATCCCAAACGTCTGGACACGCGCTACACGTACAACGGCTTCGGCGATACCCTGAAGCTGACCAGCCCGGACACCGGCGTCACTAGCTATACCTACGACAGCGCCGGCAACCGCGCCACGCAGACCGATGCACGCGGCATCACGTCCACCTATGGCTACGACGCGCTCAACCGTGTCCTGAGCATCAGCTACCCAACCACCGCCTTCAATGTCAGCTACACCTATGACCTCACGCAGAGCGTGTGCGCCAGCGGTGAGACGTTCACCGTCGGGCGGCTGGCTAAGCTCCAGGATGGCAGCGGTACCACCCAATACTGCTACAACCGCTTCGGCGAGGTGGTGCGCAAGGTGCAGACGGTCAACGGCAAGGTGTTGGTGTTGCGCTACGACTACACGTCTGGCGGCCGCCTTCGGTCGATGGTCTACCCGGACGGCACCACGGTCGATTATGTCCGCAACGCGCAAGGCCAGACGACCGAGGTTGGGGTGACGGCACAAGGCGGCAGCCGCCAACGTCTGCTGAGCGGAGCGACCTACTATCCGTTCGGCCCATCTGCCGGCTGGACCTACGGCAACGGCCGCACGTTGGCGCGCATGTACGATCAGGATTACCGCCCACAGAGCATTCAGGACAGCCGCACAGGCGGCCTGGAGATTGGCTTCGGCTTCGACCCTGTTGGCGACCTCACTGACCTGACCCCGGCCGGTAACCCGACGCCAGAGCTTCAACTGACCTACGACGCGCTTGGTCGGCTGACCGCACTCAAGGATGGCAGTACAGGTACCGTGATCGACGGCTATAGCTACGATGGTACGGGTAACCGCATGAGTGCCAAAGTCGGCGGCGCCACGCAGGTCTACACCTATCCAACGACCAACCACCGCTTGAGCGCAGTCGCAGGCGTGGCACGCACCTACGACAAAATGGGCAACACCCTCACCATCGGCGGCAAGGCACGCGAGTACCTGTACGACAACACCGGGCGCATGACCCAGGTCAAGCGCGCAGGTGTCGCGGTCATGAACTACCGCTACAACGGCCGAGGCGAGCAGGTACGTCGCTACCTGGGCACCACCAACACCTATACGCTCTACGACGAGGCCGGCCATTGGCTCGGCGACTACGACACTAACGGTGCACCCAAGCAACAAGCGATCTGGCTGGATGACCTGCCGGTCGGCCTGTTGGCCAACGGTGGTCAACTGCACTATATCGAACCCGACCACCTAGGCAGCGCGCGTGTGGTCGTGGATGCCGCCCGCGACGTTGCCGTGTGGAACTGGAGCCTGAAGGGCGAAGCCTTCGGCAATACGGCACCCAACCAGGATCCGGATGGAGACGGCACCGCGATGGTGTTCGATATGCGCTTTCCGGGCCAGCGGTTTGATGCAGCGAGCGGGTTCAATCAGAACTACTTTCGTGACTACGACGCGGCGGCAGGCCGGTATGGGCAGAGTGATCCGATTGGTATAGCGGCTGACATAAGCACCTATTCGTACGTCTCTGCAAATCCTTACGAAATGTTTGACCTACTGGGCCTAGAGTCAGTAGGCTCTTTTAATAACGGAGGGCAAAGACTCTCTTGGGAAGATGGCGTAAACCTTAGAGGCCCCGATTTTGTAAAGGTATCACTCAATTATGGTCCCGGTACCCTTTCCTTTACTCGGGGAAGGAATGGTCGAGTCTATATGAGTAAAGGGCTGGCAAAGATATACCCTCACTCGATATCCGCAGGCGTTTCAGCAAGCATGGGATGGGTTAACGAATGTGAAGGACGCCCGAACGACGCTCAATTGAATAATCTTTTCACCGGCCCTGGATTGGCTGGGTTTGGAGCGTATGGGCCACTCGGCGGAGCATATAGCTACTCACCTGGAGCGGGTTCTACCACTGAAATCGGAGTGGGCACAGGAGTTTCTATCACTAAAGGTCGTGGTACCGGTGGGTTTGGTGGTGAAAAAGGTGAGGTTATTAGTAACGATGGTTGGGGCTGGGAATGGTGAAAATACTAAATTACTTATTTTTTGCTACCATTTGTGCTTGCGTAGCATATGGCATCTATTTGTCTTCAAAGAAGTCAAAAGCTACTGATCTTTCCGGAAAGCCTGGAATCAGTACGTTAAAAGCTGAAATCGACCCGTTTGCGCAGAGCTTTGGGGGGACGCCCATAAATTTTTTTGATCGAGTCAGCGTTGCCGGCGGTCTGTCAAGTAACATTCATTTGAGTCCTGGGGAGGTTCCTCCATTAGCGAATTTTAGGAGCCTCGCATTAAAAACAGGGTGGGTAGAGGTTGTACCCGCAAAATCACCTTATTCGATTAGCTATCGATTTTGCAAAAAGAGAATGATGCTTTTGCTTGAGCATTCTTACAAGTCTCACTGGATCTATGGAATTGAATGGGTTTCCGATGGAGAGGGAATTTATTACTGTAAATCGAGATAAATAACTCGGCTGGAAATTCGCAGTCTCCGCCTGAGCGCAGTCACAGGCATGGCGCGCCCCTACGACAAGATGGCAACACCCTCCCCATTGGCGGCAAGCTTCGATCGCTTGAAGATGGAAGCTAGCGAACTCTTCATCAGCCAGGACCCGAGATGACTCCAGATGACTTTGTTATCGGGCTGAAGACCCAATGCGCGGACGCAGCCGTTCACGACTGCGTGGAACTTCTTAACGCCCCGCCGGGCCGTAGGCCCGAACAATCTTTGGTTAGCTTGTCCGTCTGGTATCGCGGTCTCGCTCCTGCCGACAAAGCCAACGTTGTCGCCGTATTGCAAATGGCGGCCGATGCAACGCTGTTCGGCGTCTTGTGCGTTATCGACGGTGTTCGCGCTATCGAGGATCAATCAACCAAGTCCAAGTTCAGGCTCACAGCCACATGCAACGGTTCAACGTCACTCATAGCGCCCGGACCCGAAGATCTTCATGCTCTTCTACAGACAGATTCTCTGTAAGAAACGAAGTGCGCCGCGCATATGCAGCAGACACTGTCTAGCTCTGGCGTAGTGCGCCGCAGGTGAGCTGGGCTGTACCTTACACAAGGCGATGAGGCCACAAGAAGTGGGGGTCAGGTTAATCTAATGAGTCGACTTGACCTCTCATTCCTTCATGGCGCATCCGCAATGCAAACGTGGTTGCCATTTTTATGCTGGACTCGATACCGTTGAATGATTGACCAAGAGCCCAGAGTGCGGGAATATATTACAGTAGTAGTTTAATCGCTCACTGCGGATTACAAAGGACTTCATGGATGAATAAGAAGATGCGCCTTTCTCTTAGTGGCCTGATCAACACGTATAGCAAAATCGGTCTCATATTATTGGCGGTGGCCGCACTGGTTTTCTTGAGGGGCCTAATCAAGGCTCCTTCGCCCAGCGATGAGATCCGGCAGTTGGTTGTCATTGGCCTTGCCGTGATGGGTGTCATCCTGTGTACGCTTGGCTTTCTTACGGTCAAGCAGCCTGATGGCAGATAGGCTTTGTCTAACTCTGACTTTGATAGATGTGCATTGACAATCTTCTATCAACGCAGCTTGCTGTGAGAGTTGGCTCACGCCGCTTCATTTCAGTGTGCTGAGGTCTCTAATCTGCACGACATTAACCGGGCCAATGAAAAGCAAGAGAGCGATGGATGAGCAACAGTGTGACCTCAAGGCAATCTGAAGACGCTCGCTTCTCCATTCCTTGTGTCGTACGCCACCAATGCCTCCTGGAAGACATCAGCGCTGCAAACGAGGTCACCGTCATTGCTCCAGATGGCAGACCGCCCCGCTCCTACGAAGATATCGGCGGGGCCTACACAATTCGCCATCAAGACAGTCAGGGAATGCGTTTTTGCAATCGTCGGATAATGACTATAGGCCGATGCCACGCCCCTTTCCGATTTGGCCACGCTTGCCAGGTACACGCCAGCACCTGACGCTGCAGCTTGTTCTGCATGGCTTGCCTGCAGTGACTCATAGCAAATGGCAGGCGCCAACAGCTGATCTCCGTGTCTGAGAACAAGCTGCTCGGTACCGGCGGTGAAGAACGGTAACTCGTCGAGATGCAGCTGCTGTTTGGAGTAGCTTGTGCGCTCCAGCCCCGGTTGGAAGCAGAGCATGCTGATTTCGGTGCCTTTTGCCCCCTTCGTGGGCGCGCCAACGGCGATGAGCATGCCGTGCCGGTCACTTGCCAGCTGAAATTGATCAAAGCGCTGATCAGCCAGCTGCACCGCCAGCACCTGCGCCAATCCGGGTTCGTAACCAGTGAGGGAAAGCTCGGGAAAGACCAGCACATCCGCACCCTTGCTCGCCGCCAGGCGAATGACATCGAGGTGCTTACTGATGTTCTCTTCGACTTGGCCAGGCGTTGAAAGGATTTGCGCAGCTGTCAGCTTCATTGCCTGTCTCATGTCCACGTGTTGGGGTTTGAGCGTAGCGGATTCCGAAAGGCGGGTAACCAGAACCTGCTTAAAGGACCAGGCCTGGTGCCAGTCGAGGTACCACGCCACGCTGCACCAGCGAGCGTGCATCGTTCCCCTGTGTATCCGGCGGGCTGTGCTGGCCTTACTTAACCGCTCGGCGAGGATATTACCGTACCGCACTTGGGCTGTCGGGTCGCAGTCAGGCGCAAAGCATGGTCCGCAGCATTGGTGTAGACGAAAGTGAGCGGCAGCTACTTGATGACGTTGCCGAATATGGATGGCATTGCATCCACATCATGGAGGAGGGCGAGCAGGTTGGGTACTCCTTCACCGCTGGCATGTACCAGACGTTTGGACACCCGGAATTGATCATCTTCGGCTTGTCCTCAAGGGTATCGCACCAGATCCTCTCGATCGTTGCGGATGCGGCGCAGGCCGGAACGCCGTTCGACCTGTCACAACCAACAGATGCCCTCATTAATCACTATTCCTGCTGTTTTGCCGAAGCGCCATTGTCGGAGTACTACGAGCATGTAGGCTTTGCCCGCTGGTACTACCAGGGAGACGACTTTCCGCTTTACCAGATTGTGTGGCCGTCCAAGTCCGGTCTGTTTCCTTGGCACCCTCGGTCCAGTGCGGAGTTCCGTGCAGCTCAGCCGGTACTCGGCCAGGCCGCGAGTGGCAACTGACAATCCTTCATCCAGGGCCGCTGGGTGGTCGTCGACGTGGCGGATGAAGACTGTCAGGCGATGGATTCGATCACCGATAGCAATTGCCGGCGACCAACGTATCGCCAGGCATTCGCGTTGCCGTACTCCCGTAGCAGGCAGGATCAGGACTGTAGTGTGGCTTCCAAAGATCTGAATGCCCTCTGTAACGAGGCGCGTGGATTTGCCGAGTACATGCTGCTGGCACATGGCGAGTTCATCCCATTCGGTGTCTTGATGCGCCCAGATGGAACGATTGCTCAGGTTGCTGGTGACCTTGGGGTTGAACGTTCCGTATCGGCGGAGATGGTTGAGCTACTTCAAGCGTCCTTCTCGCAATCTGCCCGTCTTGGGCGCCATCCGGGCCGCCTGCATCTGCATGGAGATGTCTGTGGTGCCACCCGGACAGGAGGACAAGACGGGTGCAATCTGTACGTGATTGGCGCACGTATCGGGCGAGACAGTTGAGGTCTTCGTACCGCACTCGCGTGATGCGCGTGGGGCGCTCCAGCTGGGCCAGCCATTCGCCACGGTCGGCGATGAGTTCACGCTTGTTGAGCGCTAAACTATCCAGGCGTGGCATAGATCTATTCAACGGGTGGGCAGCATGCTGAAAGTCGCCGTTCTCACTGCTTGCCTCGCCGTCACTGCGCCTGCCATGGCCATCTCATGCGGTAGGCAGCAATCCACGGCGCAGGCCTACTCCTCTGCTCAGCACGTGTTCTCTGCGCATGTCGAGAGGAGCTATGCGGCACCCGGTTTTGGTCGTGATGCTGTGCAGTTCGTCGAGCTTCGCGTGCTGAAGGTCTGGAAAGGTCAGCTGAAGCCAGGAGACCGTGTCCAGGCAACAGCGGAAGATTCAATCAATTTTGTCAGTGATGGGTTCGTTCCACTCTTGGGCTCCGATCTGTTGGTATACGCGAGCGGTTCCCAGCCTCTTATCCTTGGCAGTTGCTCAGGGACCGCACCACTGGAGACCACGCGTGACCTACCGGCGCTGGAGGCGCTATCCAGGCGGTCGCATGGCAGGTAACGTGAGCGGCACTGCCTCCACGGCGACGGCGAGGTGACGCGGGCATTAGGTCCTTTGGAGCATATGGTCACTTACCCATCAGAGCCGGAACTTGTTCTCGCCCTCGATCACCACGATGAGTTGGTGCGGCAGTGTGCTGCCGGTGCGTTGTCGTTCGGAGCTTTCTGTGCAGCGTACGATAACTTTTACTGGGCATACGCACTGGACGGGCATGAGTCCGACGCTGCAGGCCAGGCGCTGCTAGGCCGGCTGGCAGCCCGCGTAGCTCCACATCGCGCACTGGCCGAGACCGTCCTGGCTCACATCCATCCTGAGACCCCCGAGAGTCGTGCCAGCTATGGCAAGGCCTGCAGGCTCGGCACCGATGAGGCCATGGTGCGTCTCAAGCTTATCGCTGCTGGTCTCCTTTCCTGGAAAGCCTGACAACTCATTCAAGCCGAACCCACCTCGCGACGCGGTTCAATTCAGGAGCTTATCCCTCATGACGTAGCTGGCGAGCTTTATGAGGTCTGACACGTCGAACGCGCATTGCATGACTTGGGAATGAGAAGTAAGGATTCACTGGAATCTCTCTGACCACGCATTCATACCGTCGCCACTGTGCGGCGCGACGTACCTCTGATGTCAGGCGCCAAAAATATATGATTGCAATCGAGTTTGAACCACCAAGCGTTTCCTCCTGCGAGTGCTGCGGGAAAGAGACCATTCGCCTCACGCGTTTCGTTACAGATGACGGTAACGCGCACGCTGTTTACTACCTTCAGTACACGCCAGGGCACGAACCGGAGCATATAAGCGGTTTGATCAGCCTCGGCGAGTGGGGTGAATCGGCCTCGCCAGCAGACCGCATTGCATTTCCGTTCCGCCTCTGGGCCACAGAGGGGACGTATAACGTTGGGCTCACCGATGCCGCAGAGTCGCCATGGTCCAAAGCAACGTTTCTTGGGGCCGTGCTCGACCGGGCTCAGGCACTGAATCACCCGTGGTGCAAGGAGGTGTTTCACATCACGGATCACATCACTAGCCAGGATCCAGAGGCAATTGCATTTCTTGCTGGGAAGCATCAACGGAGCGCCTGACAACTCGCTCAGGTAGGAATTGCCTCGCTGCAGCACTTACGTCCCGGCTATCACACCATGCTCGCCTGTCACCCCGTCTTCCTACGTCATCGGCGCATCGTAAGTAGGAGTGAATCGAGATTTGCTGTGCTTGCGGTGAGGAGAGAGCTTTGTCGTCTCGATACAGCAGATTGCAGGTTTCCTGGTAAGCAGAAGGGACGATGATTTCATGGCTTTCTGCGTTGATTGGAGACACTAGATAGTTATGGCATACAGACCAAACCCGACTGGTTTCCTGCTCTGGCTCCTCGCACTCGCAGGCGTAGTGGCCGGTTGTGTAGTGCTTGCGACCATCGGCCGCCCCTGGTTACACCTGGCATCTGTAAGCCGCTACCTGCAGGCATCAAGAAGATGGGGCGAGCGCTTGCTCCTCCAGCGGCAGCTGCGGCGCTAGGTCCGCACAGTCAGGAGGAAGCCGAATTACGGGTCTTGAGATTTGGCTGGTGCACTGAAGCAGGGACTCATTTGTTGAGCACCTTGGTTGTCCATATCTGGTCGTAATCGGCATTGTGTGCCTTGGTGAATCCGTTGGCATCGCTGCGCCCATCGTCGACTTTCTGGCCATCCTTGTAGATCACGTAATGGCGCCCGCCGGCAGCTTGGTCGCCGTGGTAATGCAGCTGCATCCGGTACACCAGCCTGCTCTCTTCTACTGCTGGCGTCGCTTGTTGATGTTCACCGTTGCTGGCCATCGGCTTTATCTGTAGCAGCGGTGTCGCCTGCTGCGGATGGGACACAACCCAACGCGCGAAATTGGCCTGGTCCTGCGCTGACGCTTGCCCGGACGCTGGCCAGATGTAGAGAAACGTTGCTGGCGTATTGGGTGCTGTACTGACGGCCGGCATGTGCCACTCGTAGACCTGTTGCTTGCCGTCGGCTGTCGTCATATCGAGCAGGCGGGCACTGCCTTGCAATGGGTTGCCGGCGGCACCTGACAGTTCACTGATCGGCGCCAGGCCGGAGTTCGGTACGGCGCCCGCCAGTGCCATTAGCAGATCGCGCTGGTTCGTCACTTCCTGCTCGTTCAACGACAGCGAGCGCAGGTAGCGCGAACGCAGACTGAAACGGTAGCGCGTTTCCTGCAGGGTGAATTCTCCCTCGACCCTGGAGGCTTCGTGCCAGTCGTGTCCGGGTGCCAGATTGACGGTGCCGTGCATGATGCAAAACCCCTGCTGGGACTGTGCCGCTGGCGGGAAGGGCGATGCGCTGCTGGTGATCGAAGCCAGGATTTCCTTGGTGCGCCGTTCGGTGATGTCCTGCAGGCGGCTGATCGCCGTCTTTTGAAAGCGAAAAGTGGTGCCATCGCGATGGGCGAAACCGGTGACCTGTACGACATTCGGGTCGAGCGGCAACGTGTCTTCCGCGTGTGCGACGATGACCCTGCCATCGTCCTGTGCCAGCGTTTCCACCGGCTTGATCAGTTGGCGCACCTTACCATCGCTGGCCGTTGCTTGTGCGCTCAGCAGGCGCTGCGCATAGCTGGCCGCGTCCTCGCGGTAGGTATCGATGTCGCCCCAGTAAAACTGCGCGGAACTTCCCAGAAAATGCAGGGACATATCGGTCGTCACGGCAAGACGCCCGATGCAGTAACTAGCGTTGCCGGGATTGTCCGCCGACGGCAGCAACGATTTGTTGGTGGTGTTGGTTGTGCTGCAAGCGGCAAGCAACGCCATGGCAGCAAGCAGCGGTGCGCGCATCAAACGCGTGGCGGAACGTCTCAACGCAATTCCTTCAAAACAGCAATCGGCAATGATAGATGACGCCGGTCTACGCGGTGCGTCACCCCTGACAAGGTCTTCTGGCGCGTCCTGCTGCTATCAGCATCCACCGCACCGCTTGCGGGATCGAGCGAGCCGAACCCGTGCTGGTCGGTGCGGGTCACCGCAGACCGCACCGCGCTGCTTCGCATCGGCTTTTATGTCGCGCGGTGGTCGATGGCGTGCCTGCCTCGATGCGCCTTCCACTGCAGGCGTGCGGCGCACCTGGGTGGCTAGGCTTGCGATTACTTCTTTCGGTACACCCCGCCGAAGGAAACGTTCATTCCGCCGCATTCCAGGTTGTCGTCGGCCAGCAGCATGTCGCCCAGCAATTGCAGGCGCACCTTGCACGTGTCCTCGTTGACTTCGACGCGGTTGCCTTCTGGATAGCCACGCGCGGTGATCGAGCCCGTGTGCGGACCGCCCGGCGTCTGTTCCGGGTCGGGAAAGGCGCTGGGCCAGTACGCATCGCCGTTGACGGTGATGCTGCCGTCTGGGTTGGTGGTCAATTGCAGCGTGTTGTCGCCGTTGTGCCAGTGGCCGTTCCACGCCTGCGCTGTGGGTGTGGTCGCGCTTGGCTGCATCTGCAGGCTGGACTGTGCGACCCAACCAGCATTGCCGCCTCCCTTGTTGGGATAGAGCACGCAGACGTAGGCATTGCGGCGCTGCGCCGTCAGGACGATATCGTTCTTGACCACGTAGGCGCGCCCCTGGCATGCGGTCCCGCCCGTGTCCGGGCAACCATCGGTGTCCTTGAGCAGGTACAGGCGCGGCGGGATGACCTTGCCGAGTGAGAACGCCACCGGCGCGCTGGTGAACAACCCATTGCGGCAGGTGGCATCGTCGTCGGCAGGCGCGGCGTGGACCAGCGGCGAAACGCCCAACAGGGCAAGCATCCAGGCCTTGTGCATGGCAATCACTCCAAATGTGGCGCGGTAGTGTGCGGCAAACCGGGCCGTCTTTCAGCAGGAAAGTGCCACCACACGCCACGCATGCCACAGCTGCGCTGACCACGTCCAGCTCCACGCCCGCGCGCAAGCGCGGGCTGCCGATTGCGGCGTGGTACCGCGCATGGTGCTGCGTTGTGCATTCGCCTGCGGGAGATGCGTACGTCTGAATCACTCAGTGGACGTGTATGAGCCTTCTTCACCTGGGCAGGCAGATGCTGCTGTCTCCAATCGAGAGGGAGTGGAGCATGAAACAGTCACTGTTGGTCCTGTCCATCGTCGCGGCGCTGGCGCTCGCTGGCTGCAAGCCGAATGCCGACAAGGAGGCCGCAGCGCCTGCCGCGTCCACCGAGCCGACGCCGACCGGTGGCGCGGCGACCCCGACCACGCCGCCTGTCGGCGAAGCCAGCCCGGCGCCTGAAGGCGCGGCGCGCGCGAGTTCCGGAGACGACATCGCCCTTGGCTTGCTCGGGGCGGTGGACAATCACGAGATCGCCGCAGCGAAGCAGGCGCAGGACAAGAAGGTCACCGGCGCGGTGCTGGACTACGCGAAGATGATGGAGAAAGAGCACACCGAGAACCTGGAAAAAACCAAGGCGCTGGGGACGCTGGCTGAAACCCCAGACGTCAAGAAACTGGAGAGCAAGGGCGAGCAGGACCTGTCCACGCTGGGGCAGAAGTCCGGCAAGGACTACGCGGCGGCCTACATCGATGCAATGATCGCCGGGCACAAGGACGCGCTGCAGCTGATCGAGACGCACATGATGACGGTGGCGTCGACCGAGCCGGTCAAGCAGCACCTGACCGAGACCAAGACGCACGTCGAGCAGCACCTGGCGAAGGCGGAAGCCATCAAGAAGGCGATGTGAGCGTGGGCGTGGCAGATCGCCGGTCTGCCACGCCTGGTCTGCAAGCGGCGAGTGAGCGTGACGTCGCCCTTTTAAACGTCAGGGACCTGCGCGGACGTCGATCAAACGTGCTCTGGCAATGCGTTCGAGCCCACGTCGCGTTGCCGCACACGTGATGCAACCGACCTTCTGCTCAGCGGCACCGATCGAAGGTTCTGACGCGGGTTTGCTCTGCAATGATCAGGCGGTCTTCCATCTGGCTGAGGATGAAGACTGCAGGAACGTCCTTCTTCGGCGCGTTGGCAGACGCGGTGATGATGCGCCATGTCCATGGTGTGCGCGCCAGCAGCATGACCGCGTTAGGCCAAAGGTCTTCGCCCTTGCCGGTCATGTGATCCCAGCCGAACTGGATGAGGTGCTTGGGGTCCGCTGTCTCGGCGTCGCGGCAGACGACCCCTGCGGTGACCCAGGCGCCTCGCAGTTGCTCGGGAAAATGGGCCTTGGGGACGTGTGGTTCGTAGCTGCCAGCGCCGGTAATGCGCGTCAACGCGCCTGGCTTCCAGGTGTACGTCCAGCTGTAGCGGCCGGGGGCGGGACAGCGCTGCGACCCGTCCGGATTGGGTTGTTCCCGTTTGCAGATTGGCGAGCTCTCCTGCACGACGAACACGACCTCGATGCGATTGCCTTGGACCGCAAGAGTCATCACTTCGCCAGGAATCTGCTCGCTGGCGTCTGGCGTGTAACCGGTCTTGCGTGCCCTGGTTTCCCATTGGTCGATCGGAGCGCTGACGTTGGGTGCCTTCCTGGGTGGGTGCTTGCGCAATACATCGATGCTGTTGGGGCAGTCGGAAGTGGAACCCGAGCAATACGAAGAACTCAAATAGACGATCTCATCGACTCCATCCTTGTCCAGGTCGACGACCTGCACGAAGCCGGCGTAGTCCTCCTTGACGATGTCGTCGTTGACGCTGACGTCTTGCCAAAGCCCTACGATCTCTCCGGCACGGCTCGGGCTCAGCCTCTGATCCTTTGCCGTTGCAACTGTGGCGATGGCCAGCAGTGCCGCCATGACGTAGCTCCGCATCCTTGCTCTCCCTGCAGGTTGAGGCCCTAGCCTACAACCCTTGGGACTTGGCCAGCGCTGCCTGAGCCCTCACCACTGCCGGGCTTGTTTGATTTTCGTCAATTCCACCGACACATGAAATTCGCAGTGGGGGTGCTTGACTGCATCGGTCAAGAATCGTTGCGGAGTTGCGCATGAGTGCAGTCACGGTAGAAAGGGTCGACCAGGCCTTGAGTAGGCAGGGGTCGATCCGGACGGGAGTTGGACTGGTGCGTCGTGACCGCGCGCTGGTGGATCTGCGGGGTGGGTCGGCCCGCGTCGTCTCCTTTGTCACGGTGCGTGCGCGCGCCGTGGTCTGCTGAGGGGGCGCCATGCGGATCTGTGTTCTCAATGAAGCAGCCGGCGAGCAGGCCGGGCTGGAGCAGCGCTGCAAGTCGGCACGTGAGGCGGGCTTTGACCATGTGGTGCTCGCGCCGCCGTTTGCACGCGATGCCGAAGGCCGGCTGAGCGAGGTCGCCACCACCGGCGAGGAAGACGCGCAGCGTCTGCGCGAGGTGGTGCAGGCCGCGCACCGGGTCGGCGTGAAGCTGCTGCTCGATGTGCGCCTGGATGAAGTGGGCGGTGCCAGCGCCGTGGTGCGCGACAACCCGCAGTGGTTCCGGGCACGTAGCACGGCGGTGCCGGACCCGCGCCAGCCGCGCGCCACGCCGGAAGTGGCCGAGGCACGCTTTACCTATGCGCAGGAAGGTGCGGCGCTGGTGGAATGGTGGAGCGCACGTTTGCTGGACTGGGCCTCGCAGGGTGTGGCCGGCTTCCGCCTGCTGCAGCCGCAGCAGGTGCCGGCGCAGCGCTGGCGCGAGTTGATCGCCCGCGTGCATGCGCAGGCACCGGAGGTGGTGTTTGCGGCGTGGACGCCGGGCCTGGGCATCGAGGCCTTGCAGCAGCTGGCCGGTGCCGGGTTCGATGTTGCGTTCTCCTCGCTCGCATGGTGGGACGGGCGCGGCAGCTGGTTCTTCGACGAAGACACGGCGCTGCGCGCGTTGGCGTCGCAGGTCGTGGCGGTGGTGGGCGCGCCCGATGGCAAACGTGCGGCCACTGCCGCGCAGCACTGGCAGCTGGCCCAGGCACTGGGCGGTGCGTGGCTGCTGGACGAGACGCAGCTGGAGACATTGCCCTTGTCGATCAGGGCCAGCGATGGCGTGCCGCCCAGCAATGCCGGCCTGCGGTTGCGTCCGCTGCTGCGCGAGGGCACTGGCCTGACGGCGGTGGCGATCGAGCCGCTGGGCGGCTTGCCGTCGCTGCTGTTGATCAATGGCGATGCCGATCATGTGGTGCCGGTCCCGGCGCCGGATCTGCTGCGCCTGCTCGGCGATGCCGAAGCCCTGGTGGGCGAGGATGGCAGCACGCTCTCCGGCGCGACGCTGGAAGCATTGGAGCCGGGCGAGGTGCGGGTCTATCGCAGCGTGCCGGCACGGCACGTGCTTGCGGTGCCGCGCATGCGCCCGCGCCCGCAGACCGCGGCCGCCTGGCCGCGCGTGTGCATCGAGTCGGTGACGCCGTCGGTCGATAACGGCCGCTTCCCGGTCAAGCGCACCGTGGGCGACCGCATATGCGTGGAAGCCGACGCGTTCTGCGATGGGCACGACCGCATCGCGGTGGCGGTGCTGTGGCGCCCGGCCGATGCCAAGACCTGGGCCAGCGCGCCGATGCGTGCGTTGGGCAACGATCGCTGGCGTGCAGAGTTCCCGCTGGAGCGCATCGGCACCTATGAGTTCCGGGTGGAAGGCTGGCGCGATGTGTTCGCCACCTTGCATGCGGATCTGGAAAAGAAGCGTGCCGCCAACACGGTGCTGCCGGTGGACGTGCAGGAAGCGGTGGCCGTGGTGCAGGCCGCGCATGCACGCAGCAGCGGTGCCTTGGCCGAGCGCCTGCAGGCCGTCCTCACGCGTATCGGCGCGCAGAGCGAGCCGCTGCAGCAGCTGGCGATCGTGCTGGAGCCGGACACCGCGCAGGCGATGGCAGCGGCCGACGACAAGCCGTTCCGCTCCGAGACGCCGGTGACCTTCCGGGTGGAGTCCGAGCGGCGCGCGGCGCATTTCGCCAGCTGGTACGAATTGTTCCCGCGCTCGCAAAGCGGCGATCCGCAGCAACACGGCACCTTCGACGATGTGATCAAGCGCCTGGCGCATATCCGCGCGATGAACTTCGACGTGCTGTACATGCCGCCAATCCACCCGATCGGCGCGAAGAACCGCAAGGGCCGCAACAACTCGGTCACCGCGGTCGACGGCGAGCCGGGCAGCCCGTATGCGATCGGCGCGGCCGATGGCGGGCATACCGAGGTGCATGCCGAGCTCGGCGGGCTCGGAGGCTTCCGCAGGTTGATCCAGGCCGCACGTGCGCATGGGCTGGAAGTGGCACTGGACTTCGCCATCCAGTGCGCGCCAGATCACCCGTGGTTGAAGGACCACAAGGACTGGTTCACCTGGCGCGCAGATGGCTCGATTCCGTATGCGGAGAACCCGCCGAAGAAGTACCAGGACATCGTCAACGTCGACTTCTATGCCAGCGGCGCGGTGCCGGACCTGTGGAACACGCTGCGCGATGCGGTGCTGTTCTGGGTCAACGAGGGCGTGACGCTGTTCCGCGTCGACAACCCGCATACCAAGCCGTTCCCGTTCTGGGAGTGGTTGATTGCCGATATCCGCGGGCGCCGGCCGGATGTGGTGTTCCTGTCGGAGGCCTTCACCCGGCCGAAAATGATGTACCGCCTGGCCAAGTGCGGTTTCTCGCAGTCCTACACCTACTTCACCTGGCGCAACCACAAGCACGAGCTGCAGGAGTATGTGGAAGAGTTGAACCAGGGCGTGCCGCGTGAATGCTTCCGCCCGCACTTCTTCGTCAACACGCCGGACATCAATCCGCTGTTCCTGCAGACCAGCGGGCGTAACGGGCATCTGATCCGCGCCGCGCTGGCGACCACGCTGTCGGGTCTGTGGGGCATGTATCAGGGCTTTGAGCTGTGCGAGGCCACGCCGCTGGCGCCGGGCAAGGAAGAGTATCTGGACTCGGAGAAGTTCCAGCTGCGCGCCTGGCCCGAGCGTGCGCCCGGCGACATCGTCGATGAGATCACCCGCTTCAATCAGCTGCGCCGCATGCACCCGGAGCTGCAGTCGCACCTGGGCACGCGCTTCTACCAGGCGCACAACGACCAGGTGCTGTACTTCGGCAAGTTCCTGGATGCCGGCTACCTGTCGCGCAGCCGCAGCATGGTGTTGGTGGCGATCAACCTGGACCCCAACGCTGCGCAGGATGCCGCAATCGAAGTGCCATTGTGGGAGTTGGGCCTGCCCGATCACGCCAGCGTGGCAGTGGACGACCTGTGGGACGGCCACCGCTTCACATGGCAGGGAAAACAGCAACACATCCGTTTAGAGGCGACGCGGCCGTTCGCGTTATGGCGCATCCGCGCAGGAGAGGTCGCATGAATGCAGTCCCATCGTTACAAGCCGACGCGGAACAGTCCGCGGTGGTTGCAGACCAGCTTTGGTACAAAGACGCGATCATCTATCAGGTGCACGTCAAGTCGTTCTTCGACTCCAACGACGATGGCATCGGCGATTTCCCGGGGCTGATTTCCAAGTTGGACTACATCGCCGAACTCGGCGTGGACACCATCTGGCTGCTGCCGTTCTACCCCAGCCCGCGCCGCGACGACGGCTACGACATCGCCGAATACATGGCGGTGCATCCGGACTACGGAAGCATCGAAGACTTCGAGCAGCTGGTGGCGCAGGCGCATGCACGCGGTATCCGCATCGTCACCGAGCTAGTGATCAACCACACCTCCGATCTGCATCCGTGGTTCCAGCGCGCACGCAACGCGCCGGCCGGTTCGCCGGAGCGCGACTTCTATGTGTGGTCGGACACCGACCAGGAATACGAAGGCACGCGGATCATTTTCTGCGATACCGAAAAATCCAACTGGACCTGGGACCCGGTGGCCGGGCAGTACTTCTGGCACCGCTTCTACTCGCACCAGCCGGATCTGAACTTCGACAACCCGGCGGTGCTGGAAGCGGTGCTGGAAGTGATGCGCTTTTGGCTGGACCGCGGTGTGGACGGCCTGCGTCTGGACGCGGTGCCGTACCTGATCGAGCGCTCCGGCACCTCCAACGAGAACCTGCCGGAAACCCACGCGATCCTGCGCAAGATCCGCGCCACGCTGGATGCCGAGTACCCGGACCGCATGCTGCTGGCCGAGGCCAACATGTGGCCGGAAGACACCCAGCAGTATTTCGGCCAGAACGCCGACGAATGCCATATGGCGTTCCACTTCCCGCTGATGCCGCGCATGTACATGGCGATCGCGCGCGAAGACCGCTTCCCGATCACCGACATCATGCGCCAGACACCGGAGATTCCGGAGAGCTGCCAGTGGGCAATCTTCCTGCGCAACCACGATGAGTTGACGCTGGAAATGGTCACCGACTCGGAGCGCGATTACCTGTGGCAGACCTATGCCGCCGACCGCCGCGCGCGCATCAATCTGGGCATCCGGCGCCGGCTGGCGCCGCTGCTGGAGCGCGACCGCCGCCGCATCGAATTGATGACCTCCCTGTTGCTGACCATGCCCGGCACGCCGGTGCTGTATTACGGCGACGAGATCGGCATGGGCGACAACATCCATCTGGGCGACCGCGATGGCGTGCGCACGCCGATGCAGTGGTCGATCGACCGCAATGGCGGCTTCTCGCGCGCCGACCCGGCGCAGCTGGTGCTGCCGCCGGTGATGGACCCGCTGTACGGCTTCCAGGCGGTCAATGTGGAAGCGCAGATCCGCGACCAGCACTCGCTGCTGACCTGGACCCGCCGCGTGCTCAGCGTGCGCAAGCGCTACCAGGCCTTCGGCCGTGGCAGCCTGCGCTTTCTGTATCCGGGCAACCGCCGCATGCTGGCCTACTTGCGGTGCTACCAGGACGAGACGGTGCTGTGCATGGCCAACCTGTCGCATACGCTGCAGGCGGTGGAGCTGGACCTGTCCGAGTTCGAGGGCCGCGTGCCGGTGGACATCATCGGCGGCGGCAGCTTCCCGCCGGTCGGGCGGCTGACCTATCTGCTCACCGTGCCGCCGTTCGGCTTCTACGCGTTCCAGCTGGTCAGCGAGGGCACCTTGCCGGACTGGCATGTGCCCAGCCCGGTGCCGTTGCCGGACTACCGCACGCTGGTGTTGCGCAGCGATACCGACGAGAGCAATGCGCTGCTGCCGCATCTGCCCACGCTGGAAGCGGAGATCCTGCCGGCCTGGTTGTCGGCACGGCGCTGGTTCTCGGCCAAGGACCAGGCACTCAAGCACGTGCGCATCTCGCGCCGTACGCCGCTGCCGGGCGCAGAGCCGATGAGTCTGCTGGAGCTGGAGGTGGAGCTGGAAGACGGCCACCACGAGAGCTACATGTTGCCGGTCGGCATCGTGTGGGAGCGCGACCAGCCCAGCACCCTGGCCGAGCAGCTTGCGCTGGCCCGCGTGCGCCAGGGCCGCGAGGTGGGTTACCTCACCGATGCCTTCGCGCTCAAGCCGATGGTGCGCGGGGTGATCGACGCCTTGCGCGACAACGCCGCGCTGGAGTTCTGCGATGGCGACGATGCCTCGCAGCAGGGACAGGTGCGCTTCGAAGCGACACCGGCGCTGGCCACGCTGGAGATACCGCAGGATCCGGAGATCCGCTGGCTGTCGGCCGAGCAGAGCAACAGTTCGCTGGTGGTCGCCGACAAGGCGGTGTTCAAGCTGCTGCGGCACGTGGCCAACGGCGCCAACCCGGAGATCGAGATCGGCCGTCGCCTGACCGAGATGGGCTACGCCAACGCTGCGCCCTTGCTGGGCAGCGTCAGCCGTATCGATGCGCAAGGCACCATCACCACGATCGCGCTGTTGCAGGGCTTCATCCGCAACCAGGGCGATGCCTGGCGCTGGACGCTGGACCATCTGGCACGCAGCTTCGACGAGTACGCCACCGCGCAGACCGACGAATCGCGTGCCGAGGCCATCGCCGGCTACGACGCCTTCGCCGCAGTGGTCGGCAAGCGCCTGGCCGAGCTGCACGAGGCCTTGTCGCGCGACACCGACGATGCCGACTTCGCCCCGCAGCGCATCGACCTGCCAACCGCCAACGATGTGGTGGCCGGCGTTGCACGCCAGGTCGAAGAGATGTGGGACACGGTCAATGCACGCCTGGCCGGCAGCGACGATGCGACCGAACGCGAAGCGCTGCAGGCGGTGCTGGCCGAGCGCCCGCAGCTGGATGCCTTGCTCGCCCAGGCACCGAGCGTGCTGGCCGATTCCTTGCTGACCCGCGTGCACGGCGACTTCCACCTGGGCCAGATCCTGGTGGCCTTCGACGATGTGGTGCTGATCGACTTCGAAGGCGAGCCGGCCAAGCCGCTATCCGAGCGGCGCGCCAAGGCCAGCCCGCTGCGCGATGTGGCCGGCTTCCTGCGCTCGCTCGATTACGCCAGCGAAGTGTCGGCACGTGGCGAGGAAGGCACCGCCGCCCGTGCGGGCGTGGGCGTGGACACGCATCTGGACGAGTTCCTGGTGCAGTTCCGTCGCCGCTCCACACAGGCGTTTCTGGACGCGTACCATGCCGTGCTCGACGCCAGTACGCACCCGTGGATCGCACCGGCAGCGTTCAACGCAGCCACCTTGCTGTTCCTGGTGGAGAAGGCCTGTTACGAGGTGCGTTACGAGGCTGCCAACCGCCCCGGCTGGCTGATGGTGCCGATCGAGGGCTTGCGACGCATCCTGCACCGCGCGCGCGCTGGTGCGGGAGACACATGATGAGTGGAGTGATGACAGCAGTGACCAATCGATGGGATCCCGGCGCAACCCGCGCCCTGGCCGAGGCACGCCATGGCGATGCATTCGCCATCCTGGGCGCGCACCCGACCGACAGCGGTCGGCTGCTGCGCACCTATCAACCGGGTGCCAACTACGTCAATGCCGTGCTCGACGATGGCCAGGTCATCGCGCTGGAGGCGGGCCCGGAGCCGGGCCTGTTCGCCGGCGCGTTGCCGGCGCAGGGCGGCTACCGCCTGCGCATCGGCTGGCCCGGCGGCGAGCAGGACACCGCCGACCCGTATGCGTTCGGCCCGCAACTCAGCGACTTCGACCTGCATCTGATCAGCGAAGGCCATCATCTGCAGTTGGCCGATGCGCTCGGCGCCAACGCGATCGAAGTCGATGGCGTACGCGGCACGCGCTTTGCGGTATGGGCACCCAACGCCACGCGCGTGGCGGTGGTGGGCGATTTCAACAGTTGGGACGCGCGTCGGCATCCGATGCGGCTGCGGCACCAGTCCGGCGTGTGGGAGCTGTTCGTGCCCGACGTCGGCCCCGGTGCGCATTACAAGTACCAGCTGCGCGGCCCGCATGGGAACGAGTTGCCGGCCAAGGCCGACCCGGTGGCGCGGCGTGCCGAGCTGGCGCCGGGCACCGCCTCGATCGTGGCCGATCCCACCCCGCATCAGTGGAGCGATGATGGCTGGATGGCCACGCGCGCGCGCCGCCAGGCGCACGACGCACCGATGAGCATCTACGAGATCCATGCCGGTTCCTGGCTGCGCGAGGAAGGCGTGGACCTGGACTGGGATGGCCTGGCCGACCGCTTGATTCCGTACGTGGCCGATATGGGCTTCACCCATGTCGAGCTGATGCCGGTGACCGAGCATCCGTTCGGTGGCTCGTGGGGCTATCAGCCGCTGGGCCTGTTCGCGCCGACCGCGCGCTTCGGCTCGCCGGATGGCTTTGCCCGCTTCGTCGATCGCTGCCACCGCGAAGGCATCGGCGTGATCGTCGACTGGGTACCGGCGCATTTCCCCACCGACGCCCATGGCCTGGCGCATTTCGACGGCACCGCGCTGTACGAACATGCCGACCCGCGCGAAGGCTTCCACCGCGACTGGAATACGCTGATCTACAACCACGGGCGGCGCGAGGTGTCCGGGTTCCTGATCGCCAGTGCGCTGGAGTTCCTGCAGCGCTTCCACGTCGACGGCCTGCGCGTGGATGCGGTGGCCTCGATGCTGTACCGCGACTACAGCCGCAATGCCGGCGAGTGGGTGCCCAACATCCATGGCGGCCGCGAGAACTACGAGACCATCGCCTTCCTGCGCCGGCTCAACGAGGTAGTGCGCGAGCACACCCCGGGTGCGGTGATGATTGCCGAGGAATCCACCGCGTTCCCCGGCGTCACTGCCGATGTGGCGCACGGCGGCCTGGGCTTCCACTACAAGTGGAACATGGGCTGGATGCACGACACCCTGCATTACGCGGCGCTGGATCCGATCTACCGCCGTTACCACCATGGCGAGCTGACTTTCAGCATGGTCTATGCGTATTCGGAGCGCTTCGTGCTGCCGATCTCGCACGACGAAGTGGTGCACGGCAAGGGTTCGTTGCTCGGCCGCATGCCGGGCGACGACTGGCAGCGCTTTGCCAACCTGCGCGCCTACCTGGGTTACATGTTCACCCACCCGGGCCGCAAGTTGCTGTTCATGGGCTGCGAATTCGGCCAGCCCACCGAGTGGAACCACGACGGCGGTATCCCCTGGCATCTGCTCGACGACCCGCGCCATCGCGGCGTGCAGACCCTGGTGCGCGATCTGAATCGGCTGTATGTCGAATACCCCGCGCTGCACGCGCAGGACGACGACCCGGCCGGGTTTGCCTGGGTGGTCGGCGATGACGCGGCCAACAGCGTGGTCGCGTTCCTGCGCAAGGCAAAGCGCGGCGATGCGCCGGTGCTGGTGGTGATCAACTTCACCCCGATCGTGCAGCACGGCTACCGCATCGGCGTGCCGCAAGGCGGCCAGTGGCGCGAGGTGTTCAATAGCGATGCCGGCATCTACGGCGGCGCGAATCTGGGCAATGGCGGTGTGGTGAGCGCCGAGCAGCAGTCCATGCATGGCCATGCGCAATCCCTGCCGCTGCTATTGCCGCCGCTGGGCGTCATCGTGCTGACGCCGCAGGGCTGATGCAGCACACACAGCGCCGGACCGCTGGTCCGGCGCTGTGGCACCTGTTAGATTGCGCGCCGTAGAGCGGCCAACACCTCGCTGCGCCCACCCACCGGGCGGTGCAGCAGGAGTGCCACCCGCTACTTAGGCAGCCCGGAGGGCTGCCGGGCACAGCCGCCGCCATGCCTTCCGTCGACCGTGTGTACGGGAGTGTTGTGCGTGGGCGTTTTGATGGCTGTGGCTTCTTCGATGATTGAGCCATTTATCCATGTTGTGCGCATCGCTGGATGCGCGCATGCACTGGTGTGGGTTACATATTCGCTGTGTGCCGGCGCGCAAGGTGGCGGCGCGCGGCCAGCGCAGCTCGGTGTGTTGCGTTTCTCCGCTTCGACGCGGGCGCAGGCATGAGCGGTTTGATGACCTGGTGCTACCTGCTCGCCGCTGCGGCGTCGGCGCTGGCGTTCTATCTGGCAACACGGCATCAGCGCCTGTGGCCGCAGCGCCGGCTGTCGGCGCGCGCGCTACGCATCGTCGCCAGCGCATTGCTGCTGCTGTCGCTGGGTTGCGCCATGCAGGCCTTGGGCACCTGGGCCGGCATCTTCGCCGCAGTGACGGCGCTGATGCTGGTGGCGGTGGCGCTGCCGTATCTGGATGCCTGGCAGCAGGCGCGTACGCAACGCAGGCAGGTGCGCCATGTGGGCTAGATGGCTGGCTGCAGTGGTGCTGGGTCTGCCGCTGGCGGTCGGCGTGGTGGGCCTGTGCGCCCTGTTGCTGCCGGGGCCGCAGCAGAGTTACACGCTGGCATGGCTGCTGCTGATGTTTCCGGCCTGGGTGGGTGCGATGGCGCTGCCGTTCGTGTTCCGTCGCGCATCGCGCGCCTGGGTCGTGCTCGGTGGGCTGACGCTGCTGTGCTACCTCGCGCTTGCGGGCATCAAGGCATTGGGTTGGACGGAGCTGGGCGCATGAAAGCATCGACCTTGCGCGCGTTTCTGTCGGTCCACAGCTGGATGGGTCTGTTGGCGGGCATGGCCTTGTTCATCGCCTTCTACGCCGGCGCCATCACCGTGTTCACGCATGAATTGAGCGGCTGGCAGGCCACGCCGCCTGTCACACAGCCTGCGCCGGAAGATCCTGTCGCCGCCACGCAGACCTTGCTGGATGCGGTGATCGCCCAGCATCCGCAGGTGGCCGAATCCTTCCTGGTGCTGCTGCCCGGCGAGCACGGGCCGACTCCGCGGCTGTACTGGTATGGGCCGCAGGCCGAGGCCAGTGGCGGCATGCGGCAGTATCAACAGGCCGCCGATGGCCGCCTGCTGGAATTGCCGCAGCGCGTGGGCTTTGCCGATTTCCTCTACGACCTGCACTTCACCGCCGGCCTGCCACGCGTGTTCGGCACCTATCTGTTCGGTGTGGTGAGCGTGCTGTACGGGCTGGCGTTGCTCAGCGGGGTGGTGCTGTACGCGCCGGTGTTCTTCAAGGACCTGTTCGCGCTGAGGCCGGGCCATAACCTCAAGCGGCTGTGGCAGGACGCGCACAACGTGGTTGGCATGTTGTCGCTGCCGTTCCATGTGATCTTTGCCTGGTCCGGCGCGGTGTTGTGCCTGGGCGTGCTGTTGCTGGCGCCGTTCCAGTTCCTGGTGTTCGACGGCAAGCTGATGCAGATCCTGGCACCGGAGTTCGAACTCACCCCGCATGTGCAAGCGGCCAGGCGTGCGGCGCCGGTGCTGCCGGTTGCGGTGCTGCTGGACAAGGCGCGCGCAGCCAGCCCGGGCTTTGTACCGGAGAGCATCGGGTTCCATGATGCAGGCGATGCCCATGCACGCGCGGAAGTGTATGGCCACAACGATCAGCGCCGCCTCAACACACTCGGTGGCGTGGCCTTGGACGCGGCAACCGGCCAGGTCCTGCGCGTGCTCGAACCAAGAACGATGTCACCAGGCACCGCCGCCTTGCGCGGGCTGCAAGGGCTGCACTTCGGCAACTTCGGGCACGCGCCGGTGCAGTGGTTGTATTTCCTGCTCGGGTTGGGCGGTGCGTTCCTGTTCTACAGCGGCAACCTGTTGTGGATCGAAACTCGGCGCAAGCGTCGGCTGGTGGATCAACCGCGCCGCACCCACGCGATGGCACGCCTGACCATCGGCGTCTGCCTGGGCAGCGTCGCCGGCATCTCGGCCTTGTTCATCGCCGCACGCTTGCTTGCGCAAGGACAGGAGCGCTATGTCTATTACGCGGTCTTTGCGGCCGTGCTGGTGTGGGCGCTGGTCCGCCCCACCGCACGCGGTGCGTACGAGGCGTTGCTGGCCTGCGCTGTCCTCACGGCGCTGATTCCACTGGCCAGCTGTGTTTCGGCGCATGGCGTGGTGCTGCCGTGGCAGGACGCAACGGTGCTGGTCGTGGACCTGATCGCCTTGGTGTTGGCATGGGCGTACTGGCAACTGGCGCGTGCAAGCAAGCGGCGCGGGCTGCAGGGCGATCCCAACAGCGTCTGGGCGTGGAAGCGCGCGCAACGCGCTGAGTCGACGCACTGACGTGATTGATGCCTGGCACGCTATGGTGTGCCGGGCATCAGCTGCGGCGGAGCACTTGGTCGCCGACCATGCGGCTAGCCCGACAACCTGGCCCGTTGACGCGACGGCATCGCCGGGCCGTGCATCCTGATCGCCCGCCACCTTCACCCACACCCGATGACGGCTGCCGTCTTACGCATTGGCCTGATCTCCGACACGCACGGCATGCTGCGGCCAGAGGCGGTGGCTGCCTTGCAGGGCTGCGCGGCGATCATCCATGCCGGCGATGTGGGCAAGCCGGAGATCCTCACCGCGCTGCAGGCGCTGGCACCGCTGCATGCGATCGCCGGCAATATCGACAACAAGCCCTGGGCAGCGCAGCTTCCGCAAACGCTGGATCTGCTGATCGCAGGCGTGCGCATCCATGTGTTGCACGATCTGAAAACGCTGGCAGCGGATGTTGCTGCCGATGTGATCATCAGTGGGCATTCGCACAAACCGTCGATACACACGCACGACGGTGTGCTGTACATCAATCCGGGCAGCGCCGGTCCGCGTCGCTTCAGCTTGCCGATCAGTGTGGGCACGCTGTGGCTGGGCGATGGCCCGCCGCGTGCGCAGCTGCAATTGCTGGAAATACGCTGATGGAAGTTGGATTCCGTGTAACAGAGACTTGTGCAGGGATCTGCAGCGGCTAACAAAACGACTGCGCGGGCGTCAGACGGGCGCGGTCGCTGCCCGGAATCGGCATGTGCCATGCGTGCACTGCGCTTCTGAGCGCGCCGTCCGCACCCACCTGAAGATCGCTACGTTTTGTTGGCCGCTTTTAGACAATGCCGTGCGATGAAGTGCATCGGCCCGGCGCACAGGCCACCGCCGCATGTCCTAAGCTTGCGGTGCATGCGATGACCAGCAGCAGCGACCGCTGACAACCTGTGCTGACGTGCCTGCTTGTCCAAACCCGCACGCGAGTCGTTCGTTGCCTGCATGTGTAGGTCCGCGGTCCCTGCACTGACCTTGTCTGCACGCAGGCGGGACCATCCTTGTGCATCGAGTCGCCGCAAGGATTTCCCCCATGAATACCCGTCGCCAGTTCCTTTCCGCCGCTGCTGCCGGCACCGCCGCATTGGCCGCCGCCCCGTTGCTGGCACAGACTTCCGCACCGGGCAGCGTGATGCCCACGCGCGGCAAGTCCGCCGCATCGGCGTTGCCGACCAATTCCGCAAGCAAGGGCGCACGCTATCGGCCCTCGAGTCGACTGGGCTTTGGTGGCGTGGCGATCGGCAATGGCTTTGCGCCCACCAGCGATGCGCAAAGCGAAGCGACCCTGGCTGCGGCGTGGGAATCGGGCGTGCGGTACTTCGATACCTCGCCGTGGTACGGCCTGGGCCTGTCCGAGCGCCGTACCGGTCACCATCTGCACAATCACGCTGCAGACGACTATGTGCTATCGACCAAGGTCGGGCGCCTGCTGACCGCCACCGACAAACCGCCGAAGACAATGTGGCAGCAGCCGTCGCCCTTCGATTATCGCTACGACTACAGCGCCTCCGGTGTGCGTCGCTCGATCGAGGACAGCCTGCAACGCCTGGGCGTGTCGCAGATCGATATCGCCTACATCCACGACCTGTCGCCGGAGAACGAGAAAGACCTGGGCATGCCGTGGGAGCAGCGCTTTGCCGAAGCGGTGAAAGGCGCGATGCCCGAGCTGACCAAGATGCGCAAGGAGGGCCTGATCAAGGCCTGGGGCTTTGGCGTCAATCGCCCCGAGCCGGCCCTGCGTGCGATCGAAGAGGCCGACCCGGACATCTTCCTGCTGGCCTGCCAGTACTCGTTGCTCGATCACGCGCAGGCGCTGCACGACACCTTCCCGAAGATTGCAAAGCATGGTGCGTCGGTAGTGGTCGGTGCGCCGCTGCTGGCGGGCTATCTGGCCGGGCGCGAGCGATATCTCTACGACGGCACCGTGCCGGAATGGGCGCCGGCCAAGCGCCAGAAAGCACTCGCCATCTGCGAGCGCCACGGCGTGGATCTGCGCACAGTGTCGCTGCAGTTTGCCGCCGCGCCCAAGGTGGTGTCCGCAGTGATTCCGGGTGCGCGCACGGCCGAGCAGGCGCTTGCGAATGCGGCCTCGATGCGCGTGGCGATTCCGGCAGCGGTATGGGAAGAGCTCAAGCGCGAGCAGGTGATCGAAGCGGATGCACCGGTGCCTATGCGGGGCTGAGGCTCACACGTGGTGGGTGCATCGCAAACCCCTGCGCTTGCGATGCATCACGTCACATTGCAGGCATCACCTCACCCATCACGGAATCAACAGCGGCCGCAACGCAGGCACTTGCCTGGCCAGCTCGTCGGCGACAATCGCCGCGAACAGATCGGCACCTTCGGCACCCAGATGGGTGTAATCGAATGCCAGCTTGGCCTGGCCCATCGGCTCGGCACTGGCGTTGTCCTGTGCACGCGCAGTGGCGACAGCGGGCGTGGCGGGCGTCGATGTGGTCTGCGCCGGGGTCTTGCCGATGGTGGTGCCCGATTGCGCGGCTAGCACCTGCTCCGGGTCGGCCGGCCGCTGCGCCAGGCGCATTGCCAGCACCGGGCCCATGCCTTGCACCAGGGCGCGGCTGCGCGCGTGCAGGTCGATCAACGGCACCTGCAATTCCTGCGCGAGCGTGCGCGTGGCCTCGGCCCAGGGCGCCAGATCGTCCAGCAGCTGACCGCGCGCGAACTGCCGCCGCGTCAACGGCGTGACCAGCACCGGAATCGCACCGGCAGCACGCGCCTCGGCCACATAGCGGCGCAGGTTGGCGGGGAATTCGGTCGCCAGGTCGGTGGAACGCCCCGGCTTGCCCGGTTGATCGTTGTGGCCGAACTGGATCAGCACATACACCTGGCGATACCCGCCGCTGCGCAGCTCGTGCAACGCGATGTCCCACGAACCTTCGGCACGGTAGTTGGACGTGCTGCGGCCGCCGCGCGCCAGATTGAGGCAGCTCAGAAATGAGGTCACATGCTGCGCGCAAAAGCTCGGTCCCCAGCCGCCCTGCACGGCGGTGGTGGAGTCGCCGACCAGCACGATCTTGCTGGCGGCAAGCGCGGGCGCAGCGGCGGTGGAGGCTGATGCCCTGGATGCGCGCGGTGTGCCGACCTGTGCGGCAGCGGCCGCATCGGCAAACATCAGGCAGGCAGCGGCCAGCGCTGTCAGCAGCATCGGTGCAACAACAGAGTACTTACGCATGCATCACCTCGAAAACGACTGAAACACGGCTGCGCGCTCGCCGGAATAGGGGCGGCCAGCGCTGCGGAATTGGCGTGTCCTGCGCAGACATTCCGGTCTGGAACGTTCGTACCCGTGTGGCGACCGCACACCACGTGCTGATCGCCCCGCCGGAACGAAAGCGCTCAGAACGTACCGCGCTGGATGAAGGGCGCCTGCTGGTAGAGCCGTCGTTCGCCACCGCGCGGGTCGTTGTCCATCCGGCTCGGCACATCGAACAGCAACGTGTCGCGGTGCTGCAGCGAGTACTGGCGCCAGCGTGGCAGGCCGCGATGATTCGGGTCGCCACTGCGTGCGAAGGCGAGCAGCGCCTCGCTCATCTGCTCGGCCATACGCTGCGCAGCGGCGCCGTCGCCGGTGCGCGAGCCGGGCTGCGCAATGGTGTCGAAGACCAGCGGGATATCCAGCGTGTGGAAGGCGCCGAACTTGCCGCCGTCCAACGGCGAGCCCCAGTCCAGCTGATACACCCAGGTCGGTGCGCCCTGGCGTGCACGCGCCTCGGCCTCCTCGACCGCGCCGCGCCACGAGCGGCCCGCCGTGGTCGCGGCAAAGAACACGTCCGATGGCGAGTACTGCGGATACAGCCGGCGATATTCGGCAATCACCACCTGCGGCAGCAGGTCGACGTACTGCTGGCTTTCCAGCCTGGCCGGCAGCTCGTCCCAGCTCAACGCAAAGTTCTTCGCGTCGTTGCCGAGAAACGCGCGCGTCTCGTCGCGGGTATTGCCGATCACCAGCGGAATCCTGGCCGATTGCAGTGGCGCGGTCGGCCAGAACGGATGCACCGGCACATTGCGTGCATCCAGCACCGGGCCGAAGTACAGCGCGCTGTTTTCCACCCGCGAGGGGTCGCGCAGTTGCGCGGCAGCCAGCAGCTGCGCAACCGGCAGCGTGCGGATGCGCGCAAGCTCGCCGGGCGCGAGTTTCAAGGCATCCAGCAGCAACTGCGCACGCTGCGTGGCCGCACGCGGGCCGGCCACGGTGACCTGCTGCCCGCTCATGGTCCAGGCACGGTGGAACAGGCCACGCGCGGCCGGCATCGCCATCAGGGTGGCGATCTTGGCGCCGCCACCGGACTGGCCGAACACGGTGACATTGCCGGCATCGCCGCCGAATTCGCCCGCGTGCTGGCGCACCCACTGCAGTGCCTGGATCAGGTCCAGCTGCCCGGCATTGCCGGAGTCGGCAAAGCCGGCATCGCCCAGCTGCGCCAGCGACAGGTAGCCGAACAGGTTGAGCCGGTGATTGACGGTGATCACCACCACATCGCCGCGTTTGCATAGACGCACGCCGTCGTACAGCGGGTCGCTGCCGGAGCCGGTGGTGTAGCCGCCGCCGTGGATATAGAACAGGATCGGGCGCTTGCCGCCATCGCGCAGGCCCGGCGTCCATACGTTGAGGAACAGGCAGTCCTCGCTGGTGGGTTCGCTGGCCTTGAGCTGCGGCGCAGCCGCCGCGTAGGCGCTGGCATCGCGCACGTCCTGCCATGGATTTTCCGGCACGGCTGCCTGGAAGCGCCGCGCGGCGGTATCGCCGCCGTACGGGATGCCCTTGAACACGCAGATGCCCTGGTCGCGATGACCGCGCAAAGCGCCGCCACGCACGCGTGCCAGCGGCGCGCTGGCCTCGCGCGGCGGCGGCGGGACGGCGGTGCCAGCAAAGCCGGGGAGCGCTGCGGCGGCAGTGGCGAGCAGGCCGCCACGCAGCAGCGTGCGTCGGCGCGCGTCGGGAGTGGACGGCGCTGTCATCGCGCCACGTCCTGCGCCGGTCCCGATGCAGCTGCCGGCGGCTGCGCCTTGGTGACATGCGCGATCCAGGCTTGTGCCAGCTGCGGCCAGGCGGCCACGGTCAGGCCGCTGCCGCTGGCGGTGCCGAAGCCATGGCCGCCCTGCGGGAAGACGTGCAGCTCGCTCGGCACGCCGGCGCGCAGCAGCGCGTCGTGCATCAGCATGCTGTTGCGCACCGACACCACGGTGTCGTCCTGCGCATGCAGCAGAAAACTGGGCGGGGTGCGCGCATCCACATGCAGTTGCGGCGAATACGCGCGCACCTGCGCATCGGCTGGACTGCTGCCGAGCAGGCGCTCGCGCGAGCCCGGGTGCGCGTTGGCGCTGTCCATGTCGATGACCGGGTAGATCAGCAGCGCAAAATCCGGCCGCGCGCTCAGTGCATCGGCCGCATCCACCTTGGGGTAGACCTGCGCGGCGTAGCGGGTGGCCAGGCTGGCGGCGACATGGCCGCCGGCCGAGAACCCCATCACCCCGACCCGCTGGGGGTCGATGCCGTAGCGGGTGGCGTTGGCGCGGATCAGCCGCAGCGCGCGCTGTGCATCGGCCAGCGGCACGTCGGCGCCGTTCGGGTGGCCTTCGCCGGGCAAGCGGTAGCGCAGCACGAACAGGGTGATGCCGGCCTGGTCGACGAAGCTGGGCACCAGTGCGCTGCCCTCGTTGTCGAGCACGATGCGCTGGTAGCCGCCGCCGGGGGTGACCAGCAGGGCGGTGCCGTTCGGCCGCTTGGGCCGGTAGACCACCAGGTAAGGCGTGCTGATCTGCTGGATGTAGCGATCGGGCAGGGCCGGGTCGCTGCTGCGTTGGACGATGCGCTGTGGCTGCTGCAGCGGCTTGTCACCCGGTGCCATCCCCTTGGGCCATAGCAGGATCCGGCTGGCCTGCTCGGCTGCGGTATCGGCGCCGGGCACCTCGGCCGCCAGCACTGGTCCGGCCAGCAGCGCTCCCGCCATCACCACCACCGTCATGCACCGGCGCATGACGCTCGAAAACGCGGCAAACACACGCGTCTGGCTTGTCTGTTCCATCCACCCCTCCCAGGGTTGCTTCGTTGCTGCGGCCAGTTTTGCCGCACTGCACATTGCCAATGACACCGGTTTACCATATACAGCACACCGTGCCACTGTCGATTGGCAGTGCAACAAAAACACCTATCAGGGAGACACCCTTGAGCAACGACGCCGCCACCCCACCATCCTCCACATCCTCGCTGTCGCAGATCGCCCAGCGCTTTGTGGAGGCACGCCGTGCAGGGGCATCGCTGCCGGACTTTCCAGGGCAGATCCCCGACGATCTGCTCACCGCCTACCAGGTGCAGGATATCGCCATCAGCCAGTGGGACGACCAGGTGGTCGGCTGGAAGGTGGGCTATATCGCCGCCGAGCGCCGTGATGCATCGGGCGACGAGCGCCTGCTGGGCCCGATCTTCTCGCACAAGCTCTGGAATGCTACCGGTGGAACAACCGAATTCCCGATCTACGAAGGCGGCTTCGGTGCGGTCGAGGCCGAGTACGTGCTGCGCCTGGACGCAGACGCGCCGGCCGAGCAGACCCACTTCACTCCTGACCAGGCGGCGCAGCTGCCGGCCACGCTGTTCATCGGCGTGGAAATCGCCAGCAGTCCGCTGGCGACCATCAACAAGCTAGGCCCGCGCGTGGTGATCTCCGACTTCGGCAACAACAACGGCCTGATCCTGGGGCCGGAAGTGACCGATTGGCTGGCGCGCGACGAATCCGCGCTGACCGCCGAAACCCTGATCGACGACCAGCTGGTCGGCACCGGCGGGGCCACCACGCTGCCGGGCGGCTTGCGCGCGGCCTACGCATTTGCGCTTAGTCGTTCGGCCCGGCGCGGGCGTCCGCTCAAGCGCGGTGATCTCATCGCCACGGGCAATGCCACCGGTATCCATGACATCGAAGTGGGACAGCATGCCCTGATTCGCTTCGCCGGCATCGGCGACATTTCCTGTACGGCTGTGTCCGCCAAGTAACGCCGGACCCAGTGACCAGACGCTTGGGAGGGCGCCAATGATCACACGCAGACATTTCCTCGGTGCCGGGCTCGGTGCCGCCGCCGCCGGCCCCTGGCTGGGCGCGGGTGCCACCACGCCGATCCCCGGCGGGCAGCTGCTGACCGCCACCGACGTGCATGTCGGCGACTACCCTACCGTGGAGGCGGTGCGGTGGTTCGGCAAGCAGCTGGAGCAACGCAGCAACGGCCGGCTCAAGCTGCGCCAGTACCACTCCGGCCAGCTGGGCCGCGAGTCCGAGGCGATCGACATGGCGCGCTTTGGCGCCATCGACATCACCCGGGTGTATTCGGGCGCGTTGAACAACACCTTTCCGCTGACCCAGGCGCTGTGCCTGCCGTACGTGTTCGACTCGGTGCCGCATCTGCGCCGCGCCATCGACGGCCATGTCGGCGACAGCGTGCTGCGCAGCTTCGAGCAGCGCGACCTGGTGGGCCTGGCGATCTACGATTCCGGTGCGCGTTGCTTCTACAACACCAAGCACCCGCTGCACCGCCCGGAAGATCTCAAGGGCCTGAAACTGCGTGTGGCCTCGTCGGACATCTTCCTCAAGCTGATGCGCATGCTGGGTGCCAACCCCACCCCGATGTCGCTGGGCGAGACGTTCTCGGCGATGGAAACGCACATGATCGACGGTGCGGAAAACAACATGCGCAGCTTCCAGTCCAGCCGGCACTTCGAAGCCGCGCATTACTGGTCGCAGAGCGAGCATTCCTATGCGCCGGACATCCTGGTGATGTCGCGGCAGAGTTTCGAATCGCTGCGCCCGGACGATCGCGCCCTGGTGGTGGAACTGGCACGCGCCTCGGTACCGGTGATGCGCACTCTGTGGGATGCCTCGGAGACCGTGGCGCGCAAGCAGGTGATCGATTACGGCGTCAAGCTCAATCAGGTCGACATGCCGGCGTTCCGCGCCGCCGCCGCGCCGCTGCTGGCCGAGTACCGCAAGCAGCCGGAGATCGAAGCGCTGTACCGCCGCATCCGCGATTTTGCATAGAGGTGACCCGATGACCGAACCCGAGACCGTCGCCGTCCCGGTCCCGCCGTTGCAGCGCGCGCTGGACCGCGTTTCCGATACCGCCGTTGGCGTGGCATCCATCGCGCTGCTGGGCCTGGTGGTCGTGCAGGGCTGGCAGGTGTTCACCCGCTACGTGCTCAACGACTCGCCCAGCTGGACCGAGCCGGTGACGCTGCTGTTGCTCAGCACCGCCCTGAGCCTGGGCGCGGCCGCCGGCGTGCATACCAACCGCCACTTCGGCTTCTATTTGCTGGGCGAACACGTGCCGCCGCTGGTGCGCAGGGTGTTCGACCTGATCCGCCCGTTGATGATCATGTCCATCGGTGCGGTGCTGGCGTGGTGGAGCGCGGCGCTGCTGCTCGATGGCCTGGATATCAAGATGGCCGGCGCGCAGATGCCACAGAGCATCAACTACCTGCCGTTGTCGATCGGCGGTGCGCTGATGGTGATCTTTGCCTTGTACAAGCTGTGGCGTGTGCTGCGCCCGATCCAGGCCGGAGGAGTGCGCTGATGGGCATTGCGATGTTGTTGGGAACCTTCGTGGTGCTGCTGCTGATCGGCGTGCCGGTGGCGTATGCGCTGGGCGCGGCCGCACTGGCCACGCTGCTGTATCTGGACCTGCCCACGGTGGTGCTGGTGCAGCAGATTTCCGCCGGCAGCGGCTCGGCCTCGTTGATCGCCATCCCGTTGTTTATCTTCGCCGGCGAGCTGATGCTGCGCGGCGGTATCTCCGAACGCCTGATCGCGTTGGCCTCCTCGCTGGTGGGGCGCGTGCGTGGCGGCCTGGGCCAGGTCAGCGTGCTGTCATCGCTGTTCTTCGGCGGCGTGTCCGGCTCGGCGATCGCCGACGTCTCGGCGGTCGGCGGCACCATGATCCCGCAGATGATCAAGCGTGGTTACGACCGCGACTACGCGGTCAACGTGAGCATGACCGCCGCGCTGGTGGCGTTGCTGGTGCCGCCTTCGCACAACCTGATCCTGTTCTCGGCCGCGGCCGGTGGCGGGCTGTCGATCGCCGATCTGTTCGCGGCCGGTATCTTCCCGGCGCTGCTGATGACCGCGGCGATGATGGTCACCGGCTATGCGGTGGCGCGCCATCGCGGCTACGGCACCGAGCCGTTCCCCGGCTGGCGCGCAGTGGCGCTGCGCATGATCGGCGCGTTGCCGGGCCTGGGCCTGGTGGCGTTGATCTTCATCGGTATCCGTGCCGGCATCTTCACCGCGGTGGAGAGCGCGGCGATCGCGGTGGTGTACGCCTTGATCGTCACCGCGCTGCTGTATCGGCAGCTGCGGTGGGCCGAGTTCTTCGCCGCGGTGACGCATGCCGCGCGCACCACCGGCGTGATCCTGTTCGTGATCGCCACTGCGGCGGTGTTCGGCTGGTTGCTGGCCTACCTGCAGGTGCCGGCGGCGGCGGTGAAGTTCCTGCAGGCCATCGCCGACAGCAAGAACACGGTGCTGCTGATGATCGTGGTGATGCTGTTGCTGCTGGGCATGTTCATGGACCTGGCGCCGAAGATCCTGATCTGTACGCCGATCTTCCTGCCGGTGGTCAAGGCCTACGGCATCGACCCGATCCACTTCGGTCTGGTGATGGTGCTGGCCGGCGGCATCGGCCTGATCACCCCGCCGATCGGCTCGGTGCTGTTCATCGGCACCTCGATCGGGCAGATCACCATCGCCCAGAGCATGCGCACCATCTGGCCGTTCTGGCTGGCGGCCCTGGGTGTGCTGCTGATCGTGGCGTTCTTCCCCGAACTGTCGCTGTGGTTGCCACGCGCGCTGCGCGCGTAAGTGCCCGCGATCCCGACTGCGTCCGTCAGGCGGGCGTCGTCGGTGCGTGGCAGCGGCCTGCACGGCGCATGCGATGCGATGTCCGCACGCCGCGCCTCGCTCGACAAACGCCTGGCGACGTTACCGGCGCGCTGCCCGGCGTCGTTGCTGGCAGGTAGTTCCGCCCTCATCCAGGCGGCCGACGCTCCAGGCGCTGGCCGCCGCATCGCCCCGCCGTGCGGGGACTAGGAGCAAGCATGCGTGTGCGTATCGCTTCAACCCGTTTGCGTTGGCTGCTGGCCGGCGGCCTGCTGCTGTGTGCCGGGCTCGCTGCCGCGGCCGACTGGAAGCGCGGCCTCGAACACCAGCGCATCGCCGACCAGGGCGACGGCACCTTCCTCAACCCGGTACTGGCCGGCGATCACCCCGACCCGTCGGTGCTCAAGGACGGGCAGGACTACTACCTCACGCTGTCCTCGTTCGACGCCTACCCGGGCCTGCCGATCTGGCATTCGCGCGATCTGGTCAACTGGCAGCCGCTGGGCCATGCCATCACCCAGAACGTCGGCGCGATCTGGGCGCCGGACCTGATCAAGCACGGCAAGCGCTACTACATCTACTTCCCGGCGCGCCGTGGCGACCAGGGCGAGCGCAGCAACTTCGTGGTCTGGGCCGACAACATCGCCGGCCCGTGGAGCGCGCCGATCGACATCGGCCTGGGCAAGTACATCGACCCCGGCCACGCAGTGGGCGAGGACGGCAAGCGCTATCTGTTCCTGAGCGGTGGCGATTACGTGCAGCTCTCCGACGACGGGCTCAAGGTGGTCGGCACGCCCAAGCACGTCTACGACGGCTGGAAATACCCGGAAAGCTGGGACGTGGAAGGCTACGCGCAGGAAGGCCCCAAGATCACCCGCCACAACGGCTGGTACTACATGACCACCGCCGTCGGCGGCACCGCCGGCCCGCCGACCGGGCACATGGTGATCACCGCGCGTTCGCGCTCGATCCACGGCCCCTGGCAGAACGCGCCCAACAACCCGATCACCCGCACCAGGAGCGCTGACGAGCCGTGGTGGTCGCGCGGCCACGCCACGCTGGTGGAAGGCACCGACCAGCGCTGGTGGATGCTCTACCACGGCTACGAACACGGCTACTGGACGCTGGGCCGGCAGGCCTTGCTGGACCCGATCGAGTGGACCCCGGACGGCTGGTTCGTCGCCAAGGGTGGCGACCTGGGCACGCCGCTGAAAAAGCCCAGCGGGCAGGCCTTGCCGCATGGGCTGGCGCTGTCGGACGACTTCCGCGCCAGCACGCTGGGCCCGCAGTGGGCGTTCTTCAACCCCGCCGCCGACGAGGCCAAGCGGCTGCAGGTCGGCGATGGTGTGTTGCGCCTGCAGGGCAAGGGCAGCGCCCCGCGCAACGCCTCGCCGCTGACGGTGATCGCCACCGACCAGGCCTACCAGTTCGAGGTGCAGATGACCGTGGCGCCGGGCGGGCAGGGCGGGGCGCTGCTGTTCTACAGCGACAAGCTCTATGCCGGCGTGGGCAGCAATGGCGAGAACTTCGTCATGCACCGCTACGGCGAGGAACGCCCCGGCACGCTGGCCCCCAGTGCGACCGGTGGCACCTTGTGGCTGCGGGTCACCAACAACCGCCACATCGTCACCATCCACAGCAGCACCGACGGCACCACCTGGACCAAGTACCCGGTGCAGATGGAAGTGTCCGGCTACCACCACAACGTGGCCGGCAAGTTCCTGGCACTGAAACCGGCGCTGTATGCCGCCGGGCAGGGCCAGGTGGAGTTCCGCAACTTCCGCTACCGCGCCCTGGACTGACCGTTCTGCATCGCCGGGCATGCCGCGGCACTGCCGGCTGCGGCGTGTCCTGCACGGCGGGTCCGGGGTGGCGGCAGGCTTCGCTCAGGTCTGCCGGCCGTCTGGCCGGTAGAATCCAATCAACTTCACTGGTTGACCGCTATGCCCGCCCGCAAGATGCCTGAAGAGGGAATGCCCGGCCTGCCGAAGGGCAAGGTAGCCACGATCAACGACATCGCGCGGATGTCGGGCGTGTCCAAGAAGACCGTGTCGCGGATCATCAACAACTCGCCGCTGGTGCGGCAGGACACCCGCGAGAAGGTCGAGGCGTTGATGCGCGAGGTCGGCTACGCGCCCGACCCGCTCGCGCGCGGGCTGGCGTTCCGGCGCTCGTTCCTGATCGGCATGGTCTACGACAACCCCACCGCGCAGTACATCGTGGACATGCAGTACGGCGCGCTGGACGCGCTGCGCGGCTCCAGCTTCGAGCTGGTGGTGCACCCCTGCGACAGCCGCAGCCCCGGCTACATCGAAGGCGTGCGCCGCTTCGCCCAGGCGCAGAAGCTGCACGGCGTGATCCTGGTGCCGCGCGCCTCCGAGGACCAGGCGCTGGCCGACATGCTGGCCGAGATCGGCTGCCGCTACACCCGCATCGCTTCGGTCGCGCTGGACACCACCTCGCAGACGGTGATCACCCACGACCGCGACGGCGCCGCTGAGGCCGCCGATTACCTGCTCTCGCTCGGCCACCGCGACATCGCCCTGGTCACCGGCCCCAGTGCCTACCGTTCCTCGATCGAGCGCACCTCCGGCTTTGCCGACGCGCTGACCCGGCGCGGCATCGAACTGCCGCCCGAGCGCATCGTCGAAGCCGGCTACACCTTCGAATCGGGCGTGGCCGCGGCCGAAAAGCTGCTGCTGGGCAAGAAGCGCCCCACCGCCATCTTCACCGGTAACGACGAAATGGCCGCCGGCATCTACAAGGTCGCGCTGCGCGCCGGCATCAGCATCCCGCGCCAGCTGTCGGTGATCGGCTACGACGACAGCTCGCTGGCCTCGCGCCTGTGGCCGCCGCTGACCTCGGTGCGCCGCCACACCCGCGACACCGGCCGCACCGCCGCAGCGATGCTGATCCAGCCCGACAACGCCCCGCAATTGCCCACCGCCAGCGTGCGCCCGCACCTGATCGTGCGCGATTCCTGCCAACCGCCGGAAGATTGAGCGAGGTCAAAGCCCAGGCAAGGGGGACGCCAGGCGAGCAACAAAGCCCCTCTCCCGTCGGGGCGAGAAGGCACGGCTTGCGCGCCATGGGCGCGCGTGCCTTGGAGCGCCCGCGCCGCCAGCGCGGGCCGGGGCGCGGGGCGGGGCGCGGGGCGGGGGTGGGGGCGGCAGACAGCCATCTGAGAAAGCTCAGCCATGAGCTGAGGGCACATAGGCCTCCACCCGACCAATCAAGCCCCGCACCCAACACCACGTGCAGCCTCGTCCCCTCATCCGGCGCCATGCGCCACCTTCTCCAGAGGGGAGAAGGAATTCCCACGCTGCCACGCCGCCATGCGGCTATCGTGCACTGCGCAATGACACCGGTTAACCAGAGCCGGTAGAATGGCCTGGTGCAAGCCAATCCCCCCGCGCTTGGCACCGGAGATCGCGCATGTCCCTGTACTGCAAGACCCACTACGCCACCCATCCCGACGCCATCAAGGGCGCCAGCAACGACGACCTGCGCGAGCTCTATCTGCTCGATGGCCTGTTCGTCGACGATGCGGTCACGCTCAAATACACCCACTACGAGCGCTTCGTGCTCGGTGGCGCAGCACCGCTCGGCACCACGCTGGAACTGCCCAGGCAGACCGAACCGGCGTCTGCCGCCGGCCATCCGTTCCTGGAGCGCCGCGAGCTGGGCATCCTCAATGTCGGCGCCGGTACCGGCAGCGTGACCGTGGACGGCACCGTCTACACGCTCGGGCCGAAGGATGGCCTGTACGTGGCGATGGGCAGCACCGATGTCAGCTTCGCCTCGGACGATGCCGCCACCCCGGCCAGGTTCTACCTGGCCTCGACACCGGCGCATGCGCGTTTCGAGACCAAGCAACTGTCGATCAAGGATGCCGTGGCGCTGGAGCGAGGCGCGCTGGAAACCAGCAACGAGCGCACCATCTACCAGTACATCGTGCCGACCACCTGCCAGTCCTCGCAGCTGTTGCTGGGCCTGACCGTGCTCAAGCCGGGCAGCGTCTGGAACACCATGCCGCCGCATCTGCACGACCGCCGCAGCGAGGTGTACTTCTATTTCGATCTCGGCGCCAACGACCGCGTCTATCACTTCATGGGCGAGCCGGACGCGCAGCGCCACATCGTGATCCAGAACAACGAAGCGGTGGTGTCGCCGCCGTGGTCCATCCACATGGGCGCCGGCACCAGCAACTACGCCTTCATCTGGGCGATGGGCGGCGAAAACCTGGATTACACCGACATGCACGTGCTGGACATCTGCCAGCTCAAGTAAGGCCATGCGTGCCGGGCAGCACCGCACTCACCGCGTCGATGCGCTAGCGCCATCAACGCGCCAGTTCCACCCCATGCCAGCGGCCGCGCATCGCGCGGACGCACGCACTCATCCAACGTGGCACACCCAGCAGGAGCGATAAGGTAATGAGCAATCCGTTCAGTCTCGAAGGCAAGGTCGCACTGGTCACCGGTGCCAACACGGGCTTGGGCCAGGGCATCGCGTTGGCACTGGCGCAGGCCGGCGCCGATATCGCCGCCGCCGGCATCCAGGCGCCGACCGAGACCGAGGAACTGGTCAAGGGACTGGGCCGCCGCTTCGTCGCCATCCAGGCCAACCTGATCAGCGTCGAGCCGGTCGAGCGCATCCTCAAGGAAACGCTGGACGGCCTGGGTCGCCTGGACATCCTGGTCAACAACGCCGGCCTGATCCGCCGTACCGACGCGGTGGATTTCAGCGAGCAGGATTGGGACGACGTGATGAACGTCAATCTGAAATCGGCCTTCTTCATGGCGCAGGCCGCCGGCCGCCATTTCATCGCTCAGGGCAGCGGCAAGATCATCAACATCGCCTCGATGCTGTCGTTCCAGGGCGGCATCCGCGTGCCGTCCTACACCGCCAGCAAGTCCGGCATCGCCGGCATCACCCGCCTGCTGGCCAACGAATGGGCCAGCAAGGGCGTGACCACCAATGCCATCGCGCCCGGCTACATGGCCACCGACAACACTGCCCAGCTGCGTGCCGACCAGGACCGCAACAAGGCCATCCTGGACCGCATCCCGGCCGCGCGCTGGGGCGTGCCGGCCGACCTCGGCGGCACCGCGGTGTTCCTGGCCAGCAGCGCCTCGGACTACGTCAACGGCGCCATCATCCCGGTCGACGGCGGCTGGCTGGCACGCTGAGTCAAACCCACCCGGTGCCTTCTCCCTCCGGGAGAAGGTGCCCGCAGGGCGGATGAGGGCCGGCATGCACGTACATGACCAGACGCGTGCCGCAGCTCCGACAAGTTCTTCAGCACCTGATCGCTTACCGACAAGGCACCTGAAAAGCGAAGCAAGACCGCATCCAGGCGCGCACACCCAATCCAATCGCACAGTCCACACAACTTCCCCAACCAATCGGAGCATCCCCATGAAAATCGCACTCATGAATGAGTTCAGTCAGGCCGGCAAGAACCCGGTGATCCTGCAGCAGCTCAACGACGTCGCCGGCGAGCAGGGCCACAGCGTCTTCAACGTCGGTATGGACGGCGACAACGACCACCGCCTGACCTACATCCACCTGGGCATCGTCGCCAGCCTGCTGCTGAACTCCAAGGCCGTGGACTTCGTCGTCGCCGGCTGCGGCACCGGCCAGGGCGCGATGATGTCGCTCAACGCGCATCCGGGCGTGTTCTGCGGCTATTGCATCGAGCCGACCGACGCCTACCTGTTCGCCCAGGTCAACAACGGCAACGCGCTGTCGCTGGCGTTCGCCAAGGGCTACGGCTGGGGCGCGGAAATCAACGTGCGCTACATCTTCGAAAAGGCCTTCAGCGGCGAGCGCGGCATGGGCTACCCGGCCGAGCGTCGCGAATCGCAGGCCGCCAATGCCGGCATCCTGACCCAGGTCAAGCAGGCCACCGCCAAGTCCTACCTCGACGGCCTGCGCGCCATCGACCCGGAGCTGATCAAGCAGGCCGTGGGCGGCGAGCGTTTCCAGCAGTGCTTCTTCGATAACGCGCAGGACGCCGAGATCCGCAACTTCGTCGCCGGCGTGCTGGGCAAGCCCGAAGCCACTGCAGCAGCTGCGTAATTAGCCACTGCGTTCTAGCCCCTCTCCCGCCGGGAGAGGGGTTGGGGTGAGGGTAAGGCGGAAGACAGCTGCCCTGAACGGGGAGGCTTGAAAGGCTTGAGACGACAGTACGGCCGTCCAACATTTCCTATGCCGCCGCACCCTCATCCGCCCTTCGGGCACCCTCTCCCGATGGGAGAAGGAACAGCGTCGCGCACTTAGCATTTTTACCGGAGCCCACCATGCGTCTGCTGCTGTTCGCATTGCTGCTGCTCTGCGCCAATAGCGCCCGCGCCGACCCACACCGCATCTTTATCGCCGGCGATTCCACCGCCGCCGAATACGGTGCCGAGCGTGCGCCGCAGGCCGGCTGGGGCCAGATGCTGCAGGAGTGGTTCGACCCGGCGCAATGGCAGGTGCGCAATCACGCCAAGGGCGGCCGCAGCACCCGTAGTTTCATCGCCGAAGGGCGCCTGGATGCCATCGCCAAGGACTTCCGTGCCGGCGACGTGCTGCTGATCCAGTTCGGCCACAACGACGCCAAACACGAAGATCCAACCCGCTACACCGACCCGCAGGGCGACTATCAGCAGTTCCTGCGCCGCTATATCGCCACCGCGCGCGACAAGGGCGCCACGCCGATCCTGATCACGCCCGCCGCCCGTCTGCTCTACGACTTCGGCGCGCTGCTCGACACCCACGGCCGCTACACCCTGGCCATGCAGCAACTCGCCGCGCAGGAACACGTTGGCCTGATCGATCTCAACGCCAGTTCCAGCGACTGGATCCGTGCCCTCGGCGAACAGGCGGCCAAGCCGTACTTCCTGTTCGTTCCCGAACAAGGCAAAGCCGACGGCACCCACTTCAGCCGCGCCGGCGCCATCGCCGTGGCGTGCCTGGTCGTGCATGGCTGGGTGCAGTTGCAACCCGCTCTCACGCCACAGCTGCGCCGTGATGCCGATTGCGGCGCTGCTCCCGACACCGCCATCCAACGCGCGGCGCAGGCGCATCCCTCGCTGGTGGTGCACGAACGCGATCTCGCCCGCCCGCAACCCGGCCCGCATGGCGGCGCCGGGCCGACCACGGCGTATCCGTTCTTCGCCGACGCACCGCAGTTGTCGTTCGTGCTGCGCAAGCGCGTGCTGCACAAGGGCGCAGGCATTGGCCTGCATCTGCACGACAAGGACGAGATCTATTACATCGTCAGCGGGCGCGGGCTGTACGCGCTGGACGGCAAGCAGTACCAGGTGACTGCCGGCGATGCGCTGCTGACGCGCCCGGGCAGCACCCACGCCTTGCAGCAGACCGGCGATGAGCCACTGGTGCTGCTATTGGCCTATCTCGCCAAGCCGGCAGGCTGAGCCGTCGCCCCGGTGCACCGCACGCGCCGGCACCGCAACTGCGCCGCCCCACCGCTGTACTGCGGTGTCATTCGGTCCAGGCCGGCAGCCATCGCTGCATATTGCGCAGCATGACCTTCGGCATGCTGGCAGGCGGCCTCGACCGGCGGCATGATCGGCCATCCCCAACCGCCCGACGCGCATGAAAACTCCCTGGTCGCTGCTGTGTGTACTCCTCACGCTGGCCGCTGGCGCAGTGGCCAGCCCGGCGCCAGCAGAGCCTGCTCCGGTTGCGCTGGACCTGGAGCTGGCACCGCACGCAGGCGAGGGCGAAGTGAGCACGGTGGAGGTGCGTCTGCGCCTGGCGACGCTTCGCGTTGCGCGCGGCGGCATCGTGGCGCAGCTGCCGATGCAGGTGGAAAACGTGGATACCGCTGCCGAGCACATCGCCGCAATCGAAGCCACCGATGCGCAGGGGACGGTGCAGCTAGCCGGGCGCGCGGCCACGGCGCAGGAAAGCGGTGACCAGGGCCCGCTGCGCGTCTGGATCGCGCCACGCGCGCTCAGCGGCCCGCTCAGCCTGCACTACCGTGTCCCGGCCAATGCGACCCGGCCGCCGCGCGGCCCGGCACCGCCAATTTCGTTCCGCAACGATGACCATGCCTTTTCTGCGCTGTCGAGCATGTTTCTGGCGCTGCCGCCGGAAGAACAAAGCTACGCGCTGACCATTCGCTGGGATCTGTCGCAACTGCCCGACGGCGCCAAGGGAGTGAGCTCGTTCGGCCAGGGCACGGTGCAGGTCGCGCAGATCGACAACAACAGCTTGTCCGGCGTGTTCTTCATGGCCGGGGAGGTTGGACGCTGGCCGGCGGTGCCGCGTGCGGACGGGTTCTCGGTCGCCTGGCAGGGGCAGCCGCCCTTCGATGCGGCCGCGTTGTCCGCGTGGGTGGGCAAGCTGCACGACCAGTTCGAGCTGCTGTTTCCGCAGCCCGAGCCCGCGCCCTACACGATCTTCCTGCGCTACAACCCGGTCAACGCCGGCGGCGGGACCGCATTGAACCAGTCCTTCGTCACCACCTATGGCGAAGGGGACGGGGCCGATCTGGACCTGATCAAGATCACCTTGTCGCATGAGATGTTCCATACCTACCAGCCGCACCTGTCCCGGCACGGGGCCGAGTCCACGACCTGGTTCAGCGAAGGCTCGGCGGTGTTTTACGAGGCGCTTCTGCCGCTGCGATTCGGCTTGCTCACTCCGCAGCAATTCCTGGATACGCTCAACATGACCGCGGCGCGTTACTACACCAATGCGCTGGGAAATCTGCCGAATGCACGCATCGATGAGGGATTCTGGAAGGACACCCGCATCCGCACGCTCGCCTACGATCGCGGCATGTTGTATCTGGCCACGGTCAACGATGCGCTGCGCAAGCGATCGCAGGGCAGGCGTTCGCTGGATGACCTGTTGCGTGCGCTGCTGGAGATCGGGCAGCAGCGCGAGGCAACCCAGGCCGATTGGGAGGCCTTGTTGAAAGCAGAGCTGGGCGACACAGCGGTGCAGGACTTCCACGCCTTCCTGGCCGGAACTGCGCCGCTGCCGGCATCGGATGCGTTCGGGCCGTGCTTCCGCAGGACCAGCAAGCCATTGCGGCGCTACGTGCTGGGATTCGAACCGGCGGTGCTGGCCGAACCCAGGCGCATCGTGCGCGGCCTGATGGCGGAGTCTGCGGCTGCGCAGGCAGGAGTACGCAATGGCGACGAGATCGTGCGGCCGGTGCCGCAGGACGGCATCCAGGGCAATCAGACCCAGCACCTGAAGCTGCGCCTGCGCCGCGACGGCAAGGAATTCGACGTGGACTATCTGCCACGCGGCGAGCAGGTGGACACCTGGCAATGGGAGCGCGTGGCGGGTGTGGACGATGCGCAATGCCGGCTGTGAGTCTGCGCGGCATCGCTTGCCGGCACCTGACCAACGTCGCGCAACGCACACGCACGCGTTGCAGCGTCGGCACCATCGCACTGCGGTGACAGTGCGGCAGAGCTGTCATCAGCGGCTGCAGATTGTCTGGATTGCAGGGCAGGCGGCGAGCCAGTAAGCCTTGCAATTGATCGCGCACGCAGCTGCGTTCCATGGCGCGCTCAGGCCTCGGATACGGCCGGCACCAGCAAACCACTGCACTGCGTAGCAACGTATCAATGCCGCGCATCAGCCTGGCTGATGCGCGTAACCGGGCAGGCGGCATGGATTCGCTTTCGCGTGCAGCGTGGACGGCGCGCGAGCGAGCAGCCTCATGCAGGTGCCTGCTCTGCGACCGGTTGCGACTGCGGAAACGGTATACAGTGGACCGACACTCTCGCAGGCCCGCGCATAGGCATGGATCATCCTGCACTAGCCGCAGCCGTAGCAATTCTCGAACGACAGGTCGCTGCGGGTGCTGAAGCATCGACGATCGCGTCCACCGTCGTGGCGATGTTGCAGCAAATCGACAAGGTGCTGACTCCCATCCTTGGACCGCGCGGTGTCGCGGCGCTGTTCAAGCGTGCGCTGTTTCTGACCAAGGACGAGTTTCCGTGGTTGGACGAGGCCTTCGCTGCGGTCGAGGCGTCCGATGACCGCAATGCGGTCGAGACCGTCGGCGTGGTGCTGCGTCAACAGCGTACGGAGACGGCCGCCGCTGGCGGCGCTGCCTTCGTGCACACCTTCCATGCGGTGCTGGTCAGCATGATCGGCCCAACCTTGACCGAGCGCTTGTTGCGTTCGGTCTGGGTCACTTTTTCCAGCGGATTTTCCGCGCAGGACATTCCATGAGCAGCAAAGTCGCCATCCACTGCCTGCAGACCGGCGTACCCGGGCTCGACGAGGTGCTGGGTGGAGGGTTGCCCGAATTTTCGTTCAATCTCATCGCCGGCCCGCCCGGATGTGGCAAGACCACGCTGGCGCATCAGCTGATGTTCGCACTGGCAACGCCGGAGCGTCCTGCACTGTATTTCACCGTGCTGGGTGAGCCGCCGTTGAAGATGCTGCGCTACCAGCAGCAGTTCGACTTCTTCGACGCCGAGGCGATCAACAGCGCGATCCATTTCATCAATCTGTCCGAAGAAACCCTGGCCGGTGATCTGGACCAGGTGCTGCTGCGCATCGTGGCCGAGGTGCAGGCGCATCGGCCGGCGATGGTGTTCGTGGATTCGTTCCGTTCGGTGGTGCTGGCCAGCAATGCCGACGGCAACGTGCACAACAACCTGCAGCGTTTCGTGCAGCAGCTGGGCATGCTGATGACCAGCTGGCAATCCACCACCTTCCTGATCGGCGAGTACTTCGTGGAGACCGATGCCAACCCGGTATTCACGGTCGCCGACGGGCTGATCTGGCTGCGCCAGAGCGTGCAGCGCAATTCGATGGTGCGCAAGGTGGAGGTCATGAAGATGCGCGGCAGGCCGTCCCTGCCGGGCTTGCACAGTTTCCGCATCGACAGCGCAGGCCTGCGCGTGTTCGCCCCCATCCCCAGCGTGGGCGGCCGCCAGGACGCGTTGCCGGCGCACGTGGCACCGCGTCTGGGCATGGGAATCGACGGGCTCGATGCCATGCTCGGCGGCGGATTGCCGCAGGGCTATTCGCTGCTGGTGGCCGGGCCGTCCGGGTCGGGCAAGAGCCTGCTGGCAGCGGCCTTCCTGATCGAAGGCGTGCGCAATGGCGAGACCGGGGTGCTGGCGCGCTTTGAACAGCATGGCCCGCGTTCGCGCATCCCGGCGCTGTCGGCGCTGATCGCCGGGGGGCAGGTCGGGGTGGTGGACAGCCGCGCGCCAGACCTGTCGATCGACGAGATCCTGGCGCTGCTGCTGCAGGAAATCGCGCGACTCGGCGCCTCGCGCGTGGTGATCGATTCGCTGTCCGCATTCGAGCTGGCGCTGGCGCCCACCTTCCGCGAGGACTTCCGCGAATCGCTGTCGCGCCTGGTGGTGGCCCTGGCCGGCACCGGCGTGACCGTGGTGATGACCTCCGAGCTGGAGGACCGTTACACCGATCTGCGCTTCAGCCCCTACGGCACCGCGTTCATGACCGACGCCATCATCGTGCAGCGCTACGTCGAAGTGGACAGCCGGCTGCGGCGCATCCTGGCGGTGGTCAAGGTGCGGGCCAGCGCGCATTCGGACGAGCTGCGCGAGTTCCATATCGACCAGGCCGGTCTGCATCTCGGTGCGCCGTTGCTGCAGCAGGAAGGCCTGCTCAGCGGCAGGTCCACCCGCAAGCCGGCTGCCGCCGACGGCGGATGAGCATGGAGCAGCCGCCCCGCAACGCCGACACGGACCTCGCCAGGCGCGAGCTGTCGGAGCTGCGGCGCCAGACGCGCAGCGTCCGGCGGCAACTGCGGCATCTGCATCAGGATCTGACGAGTCTGAAGAGCCAGTTGCCGTCTGCGCTGCATACCGACCTGCAGGCCGCCAACGAACAGCTGGTGCTGTCCTCGTTGCTGGCGCACAGCAAGCTGGACGACCACGCGCACGCATTGCGCGAAGCGGCGCGCAACGCCAACCGCGATCCGTTGACGCAATTGCCGAACCGCGCGCTGCTGTTCGAGCGGCTGGAACAGTCCATCGTCGCCGCGCAGCACCAGAGCACGCGGATTGCCTTGCTGTTTGTGGACTTAAACGATTTCAAGCGCATCAACGATCTGTTCGGGCACAGCACCGGCGATGAATTCCTGCGCCTGGCCGCGCAGCGGCTCACCGCGGCGGCGGCGCCCTCGGGCATCGTGGCGCGCTATGGCGGCGACGAATTTGTGGTGTTGCTGGACGGTGTCGACAGCCACGATGCGGCCGCCACCATCACCCGCCAGCTGGTGCAAAGCCTGGACACGCCCTGCCTGGTCGGCAAGCACGAGCTGCACCTGGGTGCGAGTATCGGCATCAGCGTGTACCCGGACGATGGCGAGACCGGGATGACGCTGCTGCAGCATGCCGACGATGCGATGTACTGCGCCAAGCGCAACGTCGCGGCGCGTTTCATGTTCTACCGCGATTGCATCGCCTTGGACCTAGAGCATGCCGCTCCGGCGCCGGCCGCTGCCGATCCGCGACCGCTGCCGGAGGATCCGCACGATGCGCTGCGTCAGGCCAACAGCGCCTTGATCCTGGCCGCGCTGAGCGCCCAGCAGTTGCATGCGGCAGCCGAGCAAGGGGTGCAACGACAGAACGAGATGCTGGCCTTCGTCGCGCATGAATTGCGCAATCCGTTGACCCCGATCCTGGTCGCCAGTTCGATGCTCAACAGCCTGCCCGGCGCGGAGTTGCCGCGGATGCGGCACATCATCGAGCACGAGGTGCAGCACATGACGCGCCTGATCGGCGACCTGCTCGATCTGTCGCGCGTGCGCACCGGCAAGCTGCGCATCCTCAAGCAATCCATCGACCTGCATGCGGTTATCGAAGAAGCCGCGGCGGCGTGTCTGCCGCTGATCACAGCACGCCAGCAATCGTTCGCGCTGCGTTTGCCGCCGCAGCCGACCCTGCTGCGCGGCGACGGTGTGCGCCTGTCGCAAGTGCTGCGCAACCTGCTGGACAACGCCTCCAAATACACTCCCGAAGGCGGCCGCATCGGCCTGCAGCTGAGCCTGCACGGCCGCCGCGCGATCATCGTGGTCAGCGACAACGGCATCGGTATCGGCGACGACGCGCTGCAGCGCATCTTCGAGCCGTTCATGCAGGACAACCACGCGATCGGATTCAACGGTGCGGGGCTGGGGATCGGCCTGGCAGTGGTGCGGCAGATCGTCGAGGCGCACGGCGGCAACGTCGTCGCCAGCAGTGACGGGATCGGCAAGGGCTGCACCTTTACGCTGTCCCTGCCACTGGGCCGGCGTCCGCGTAGCCCACGGGTGCCGCGCAGCCAGTGAGCCTGCCCAGGGACGCGGCGGCGTGCGCAAGCTGACGGCGATCAGAGGCGTGCGCCTGGCAATACCTGCAGCGTCGCTGCACAGCGCCCGCGCCTGTGCGGCAGCGAGCGCACGCGTGCTTACGCCTTGTCGACCCCGTAGTGGGTCAGGCCCAGTCGGGCCAGTTCGCCGGAGCGTCGGTAGTAGACCTCTTCCCAGCCATCCACGCGCTGGCGGTCGGTCTCGCTCATCGCATCGAGAATGTCTTCGATGCTGAGCAGGTTGGGGTCTTCTTCCAGGCGTTCGAATACCGTGCCCAGGCCTTCGATCGCCTGGCGCGCCTGCGCTGCGCCCATCGCGCCCAGCCCCTGCAATGCATCACGCCGGGTGGCGGCGTCCCAGCGGTCGAAGTAGCGTGCATAGCCGCTCTCGCTCATGTCCGCATCCAGCCGCGCCAATGCCACCAGCTCGCGCTCGCCCGGCGACAAGGCATCCATGCGTCCGCGCAGCGCGGTCAGTTTGGTTTGCGCGCGTGCGCTGCGGCGGCGCCACAGCAACTCGGGCATGTTGAGCAGCCCCTCATCCGTGGGCGGCGCCACCGCCGGCCAGTTCACTCCGAAGCCGTCGTCGGTGAGCTGCCATTGCGCGCGCTGCGGCGGCGTTGCCTTCAACAACAGCCGCTGCGCCTTGATCGGCTCGTCGATGCGGATGCCGTTGGCCAGGGTGAACAGCAGGCGGGTGTCGTCCAGCTCCAAGCGCCGGATGCGAAGCTGCGTCAGGTCCATTGAGCGAAGGCGGTATGGGGAGGTTTGACCATAGTCCGGCTCGGCGATGGTGTCGAGTCGGTGCAGCCTCACACGTCGCCGTCTGTACTCCAGCCTTCGCCGCTGCCGCGCTGGATGACCCGATCGGTCTCCAGCACCTCCCCGGCCGGTACCTGCGCCTGCTGCGCAAGATCCGCATAGATCGGGGTGAAATCCGGCGCGGTGGCGCTCATCAACTGCGCAAAGCTGTCGATGACGAAGTAGGTCTTCTGGAAGCTGTCGATGCGGTAGCGCGTGCGCATGATGCGTTGCAGGTCGAAGCCGATCCGGTTGGGCGCCGGCGATTCCAGCGAGTGCAGCGATTCGCCCTTCGACGACACGATGCCGGCACCAAAGATGCGCAGTCCCTGCGGCGTGGCGATCAGGCCGAATTCCACCGTGTACCAGTACAGGCGGGTGAGGTTCTGCAGCGCGTCCGCGCCGATGCCGTGCGCCTTGACCCCGCCACGGCCATAGGCCTGCATGAAGTCGGCAAACAGCGGATTCATCAGCAGCGGCACGTGCCCGAACAGGTCATGGAACAGGTCCGGTTCGGCGATGTAGTCGATCTGATCGGGGCGGCGGATCCACCATGTCACCGGAAAGCGCTTGTTGGCCAGATGCTCGAAGAAATCCAGCTCCGGCAGCAGGCCCTGCACGCCGACCAGGGTCCAGCCGGTTGCCGCCTGCAGCACTGCATTGAGCGCATCGAAACGCGGAATATGGGTCTCGCCCATGCCCATCGCATCCTGCGCCTGCAGGAACTCGTCGCAGGCGCGGTCGACCAGCAGCGCGCGCTGGCGGCGATACAGGGTGCCCCAGGTGGCGTGGTCGTCGGCGCTGTAGCCCTCCCACGGCTGCTCGACCACGGCGGTGGTGTAGACCGGCACATAGCCCTTGTCGGTCAGCTGATTCTCGACGCGTTGCGGTGCGATGTTCATGCGGCGGCGGTTCCCGATGATCAGCGCTCACCTTAGCCGGATGGCCGCGCAACGGGATTGCGAATCTTGCGTGTCCGATGCTTCCGGGCGCAAGATTCGTGCGTCACCCGCTGCTGCTGCGCAACATATGGACCAGCCAATCGCCCTGGACCGCACCGATCTGCGCCTGCTCGCGCTGCTGCAGACGCAGGGCCGCAGCAGCAATGCGGAGCTGGCGGTGCAGGTCAATCTGTCGGCCTCGGCCTGCCTGCGCCGCACCCAGCGGTTGGAGGCGGCCGGCATCATCGCCGGCTACGGCGCACGCCTGGATGCCAAGGCTCTGGGGCTGGGGCTGCAGGCCTTCGTGCGGGTGCAGCTGGAGCAGCACGGCCAGGCCGATATCGAACATTTTGCCGACGGCGTGCGCGGCTGGGACGAGGTGGTGGCCTGCTGGGCGCTCACTGGCGACATGGATTACCTGCTGCAGGTGCAGGTGCGCGACCTGGAGCATTTCTCGCGCTTCCTGCTCGACCGCCTGCTCAATGCGACCGGCGTGTCCGACGTCAATTCCAGCTTCGTGCTGCGCACGGTGAAGGCGCCGGAAGGCTTGCCACTCTCGCATCTGGGCTGATCCGGCGAGCTGTGTGAGGCAGGCACACGTGCACTGTGACTTGCCTCTCAAACGATAACGATTTACATTTGCGTAACATCCGGCTGCGCCCGGCATGTCTTCTCGTCGATCCGCCAGCCCGACAGGGCCAGCCAGCTCGTCGCCCGAGTGGGACGCGCCGCGCATGCCTGCGTTTTTTTGCCCGGTGACGCCGCGCGTCCCGCACCGATCGACGAGAACCCTCCAATGCCCGCGATTTCCGCCCCCCTGGCCACGTTGTCCGCTGCCTTGCTGTGCGCGTTGGCGCTGACGCCCTGCGCTGCCCGTGCCGACGATGCCGCCGCCGATGCAAGCGATGCCAAGACGCTGGACCAGGTCAACGTCAACGGCGCGGTGAGCCGCGCACAGCCGGCCACCACCACGCGCCTGCCGCTGACCCTGCAGGAAACGCCGCAATCGGTGAGCGTGATCGGGCTGCAGCGGCTGGAAGAGCAATCGCTGTTCAGCATCGACGATGTGATGCGCAACGTCACCGGCGTCAACGTGTCGTTCTACGACACCCAGCGCCCGCTGTATTTCGCACGCGGCTTCCAGATCACCGACTTCCAGGTCGATGGCCTGCCCACCTACAGCGGTGCGACCAACCAGGAATACGACACGGTCTTCTACGACCGCATCGAGGTGATCCGCGGCGCCAACGGCCTGCTCACCGGCGCCGGCATTCCCTCGGCCACGGTCAACCTGCTGCGCAAGCGCCCGGGCAAGGACTTCGATGCCTCGTTCGCAGTCAGTGCCGGCACCTGGGATTTCCGCCGCATGCAGGCCGATGTCAATGCGCCGCTGACCGAAGACGGGCGCTGGCGCAGCCGCGTGGTCGCGGCCTGGCAGGACCGCGATTACTACTACGACCGGTACCACGACAACAAGATGTCGGGCATGGCGGTGCTGGAAGGCGACCTGACCGACAGCACCACGCTCACCGTCGGCTATCAGCGCCAGGACAATAGCCCGATCGGCTCGACCTGGGGCACGGTGCCGTTCTTCGCCGCCGATGGTTCGCCGGCCAACCTGCCGCGCTCGACCAACATGGCGCCCAAGTGGAGCCGCTGGCAGCGCGAGACCAGCACCGCTTTCGCCAACCTAGAACAACGCTTCGGCGAGGACTGGTTGCTGCGCGTCAACTACGCGCACACCAAGGGCGATGTGCAGAGCCTGCGCGTGTACGGCACCGGCTATCCGGCCGCCGATGGCAGCGGCATCTTTCTGCGCACCGGAGCCGGCGAAACCAGCGACGCGCGCGATGGCGTGGACGTGTACCTGTCCGGCGGTTTCTCGTTGTTCGGCCGCCAGCACGATGTGGTGGTCGGCGGCAGCTGGCAGGATCTGCAGTCGACCTCCTACGGCGTCGCGCAGACCTATCCCGATGACTGGGCGAGCTGCCCTAACGACTTTGGCCCGCCCGAGCGCTGTTATTTCATTCCCAATATCCGCAACTGGGATGGCGATATTTCCGAAGTGACCTATGCGCGGACCGGCCGCCGCAGCGAAGCGCGCACCACCCAGCGTGGTGTTTACGCCTCCACCCGGTTGCGTCTGGCCGACCCGCTGTCGCTGATCGCCGGTGCACGCCTGAGCTCCTGGGAAACCCGCACCCAGGCCTTCGACGCCAGCGGCGCCTACACCGGCACCAGCGGCCGGTACGAGGTGAGCGACGAAGTCACCCCGTATGTGGGACTGGTCTACGACATCGTGCCGGATGTGTCGCTCTACGCCAGCTATACCGAGATCTTCAACCCGCAGAATTACCGCGACAAGGACAACAACCTGCTCGCCCCGGTGGAAGGCTCCAACCTGGAAGCCGGCATCAAGGCGCAGTTGTTCGACGGCCGTGCGATGGCCACCGCCGCCGTGTTCGAGGCCAAGCAGGACAACTTCGCCGTGCGCGACATGACCCAGCCGGAATCCTCGCTGCCGGACGGCAATTCGGCCTACATCGGCATCAATGGCACCAAGAGCCGTGGCTGGGAAATGGATTTCAACGGCGAAATTCTGCCCGGCTGGACCGTCAATGCCGGCTTTACCCACGTCAAGGTGACGCGCCCGCCCACCGATGCGATCTACGCCAACCTGCCCGAAGATTACCTGCAGCTGTCCACCCAGCTGCGCCTGCCCGGCGCCTGGGAGCGCCTGAGCATTGGCGGCGGCGTCAGCTGGCAGAGCGCGGTGCGCGGCTTCAACATCGAGCGCCCCACCGGCGACGGTACCGGCGCCACCACGCCGGTGACCGTGGTGCAGAACCCGTATGCATTGGTGCACTTCAACGCCAACTACCGCATCAGCGAGCAATGGACCGCCACGCTGGCGGTACGCAACGCCTTCGACAAGACCTACTGGGCCAACCTGGATTACCAGAACTACGGCGAGCCGCGGTTTGTCAGCCTGTCGTTGCGTTGGCGCTATTGAGGCGTTGCAGATGAAGCGGATGCGTTGCCGGTAAGGCATCGCGGCCAGGGCCGCTCCTACAGGAGCGGTGCTGGCCGCGCCGACGTCGCCGATACACCCGCCTCCGGTAGGAGCGGCCCCGGCCGCGACCCGATCCCGACACGCCTCAGCGCACCTGAAAAAAATGCCACGCCGTCGTAGGAGCGGCCCAGGCCGCGACCTTGTCCGGCACACCCTCGGTGCATCAACACAAGGCATCAACAACGCAGTCGCCTACGCATCGGCTTTAAATGCGCGCGTCTCGAAACAGGCGCCCACGCCCACTCAGCTCCGCATGACCTCGCGCGGCACCCGCATCAGCTGCGCATCGCACCGCCTCCGCCTCACGGCGCCACGCAGGCCTCGTCCTTGCCGCGCAGTTTCTGCCAGCGCGAGCGCTCTTGCAGGCAGCGCTGATACGCCTCTGCCTTGGCCGCGGCAGCCTGCTTGGCGGCGGTGCGGGTGGCACTGCTGCGCTGCGCCTGCAACTGCGCGATCTTGGCGCGGATCTGCGGCATCGCCGCCATCGCGGCACGCTCGCCTTCCAGGATGGCCGCGCCACGTTGGTTGAAATCGGCCGAGCCGATGTCGTTGACCTTGGGGCGGATCACCACATCGGCACGCTTTAGTTCCGCCTCGCCCAGGCGCTGGCCCATGATCGAGATCGACTGGTTGACGGTGCCGAGCAGATCGCCGGGATTCTTGCCGCTGGCCTTGCTGGAAATATCCACCGCCACCACGAATTCCGCACCGAGCTGGCGCGCCGCATCCACCGGCACCGGGCTGACCACGCCGCCGTCCACATAGTGGTATTGGCCGATGGTCACCGGCTCGAATACGCCAGGAATGCTGCTGGACGCGCGCACCGCCTGGCCGGCATTGCCGCGCACGAACACGGTGCGTTCGCCGTCTTCCAGCCGCGTGGCGACCGCCGCGAACGGCTTGCGCAACTTGTCGATCGGCTTGCCGCCGAGCTGTTCGTTGACGTAGTCCTGCAGCTTCTGGCCCTGCACCAAACCGCCGGAGAAGATCCGCACATCGCGGATGCTGGTCTGGTCGAGCGCGACGGCCTTTTCCTGCATCTGGAACGCATCCATGCCGCTGGCATACAGCGCCCCGACCACGCTGCCGGCGCTGGTGCCCGACACCACCACCGGCGCAAAGCCATTGGCCTCGAGCATCTTGATCACGCCGATATGCGCAAAGCCCTTGGCCGCGCCGCCGCCGAGCGCCACGCCGATCTTCACCGGTTTGACCGCGCCGGCAGACGGTGCCTGTACCACCGGCGCCGGTGCCGCCGGGCGCGGCTCGCCACCGCAGGCCGAGAGCAGACCGAGCATGGACAACAGGGCAAGCGAGCGTGGGCGGCGGAGCGCAGTCATGGCGAAGACGTCGATGGGAAAGGCGAGGGAGAATACACGCGTGCCGTCACGGTGGCGCTGATGGTAGGCGTGCGTGGAGATTGTTCAGAACGGCATCGTTTGCAGGCGTTGCACTGCCTTGTCCCGGCAAGAAGGGCGAGCCGGTTCGTTTGGGCGATGACCGCAGCCACCTGCACGGGCCGGGGGCGCGGAGCGGGGGGGGAGGGTAAGGAGCGAGGCCACATGGGATCGCAGCAGGCTTCGCCGGTCCCCTCATCCGGCGCGACGCGCCACCTTCTCCCGGCAGGAGAAGGGTGCCCGCACACCCGCCTGCCGCGTCACTCCATCAAAACCGGTTATCGCCATCCAGCAACCTTCCCAGGCCGCCCAGCACCGAGCCTTCGCCGCGTTGCTGTCCACCGGCCTGCGGGGCGGCCTGCAGCATGCGGCCGGCCATGCGCGAGAACGGCAGCGATTGCAGCCACACCTTGCCGGGGCCGGTGAGGGTGGCCAGGAAGACGCCTTCGCCGCCGAAGAACATGCTCTTCAGCCCGGCGACGCGGCGCACGTCCATGTCCACGCCGGCGTGGTAGGCGACCACGCAGCCGGTGTCCACATCGATGCGTTCGCCGGGGCCGAGTTCGCGTTCCACCACGGTGCCGCCGGCATGCACGAAGACCCAGCCGTCGCCTTCGAGCTTCTGCATGATGAAGCCCTCGCCGCCGAACAGGCCGGTGAGGATCTTGCGTTGAAACGCGATCCCCAGCGACACGCCGCGCGCGCCGGCCAGGAAGCTGTCCTTCTGGCAGATCAGTTGCCCGCCGTGTTCGGACAGGCGCAGCGCCAGCACCGTGCCCGGATAGGGCGCGGCGAATGCGACCCTGGCCTTGCCGCTGCCGGCATGGGTAAACACTGTGGTGAACATGCTCTCGCCGGTGACCACGCGTTTGCCGGCCGACAGCAGCTTGCCCATCAACCCGCCGCCGCCGCTCTGGCCGGCATGCGAGCCGTCGCCGAACACGGTGTCCATCTGCACTGCGGCGTCCTTGTACATCAGCGCGCCGGCCTCGGCGATGGCGCTTTCGCCCGGGTCCAGCTCGACCTCGACGAACTGCATGTCGTTGCCGACGATGCGGTAGTCGATCTCGTCGGCGCGCCCGGCCGCGCCGGTCAGCGGCGGCGGCAGGCCGCTGCCGCCCTGCAGCTCGGCCAGCTGGCGGGCCGGCGTCCAGCCATCGAGTCCGTCGCGCCAGGCCAGCGCATCGGGCTGGCGCTGGGCATGCGCGCGGGCGCTGGCATCGTCGAGCGGGCCGATGCGATCGGCCTGTCCGGGAACATGGAAATACCACTGGGCCATCGGGATGACTCCTGTCTGTGCGTGCGCCGAGTCTAAGCGCAGCCGCGGTGACGGCGTCCCGTGTCCAAGGTCATGCCTGGAAGGTGCGGTTGGGCGCGGTTGTGGACTGTAAGGAGCGCGTCGCTGACGGCTGTCGCCGCGCAGCTTGCGCAAGACTCCGGGCTGCGCGCGCGGTAGGGCGGATGGCGCCTACTCGCCCACCGTCGCCCAATAGCGCTCGCCGTCGCGCTGCACCCGCACCGGGCCTCCGAACACGTCCGACAGGCTGGCGTCGGTGAGCAGCGCATCGCGCGGACCATCGGCCACGACGGTGCCGGCACGCAGCAGGATCACCCGTGCGATCTCCGGCACGATTTCCTCGATGTGATGGGTCACCAGGATCAGCGTGATGCCTTGCCGGGCCAGGTGACGCATGGTGTCGAGCAGGTGCTGTCGCGCCACCAGGTCCAGGCCGGTGGACGGCTCGTCCAGCAGCAGCGCCTGCGGGCGGTTGACCAGTGCGCGCGCGATCAGCACGCGGCGGGTCTCGCCGGCCGACAGTTCGGCAAATTGCCGGTCCAGCAACGGCAGCGCGCGCGCCAGGGCCAAGGCCTCCCGTGCCCGCGCGCGCATGTCGTCGCTGATCTCGCGATGCGGTGGCACCACATAGCTGGCGAAGAAACCGGACAGCACCGCGCTTTCCACATCCAGCCCCGGCATGTCGGCCAGGTTGACGCTGAGGTCGCCGGTGACGATGCCCAGCTGCGAGCGCAGGCGGTCCACCTGCCAACGCACCTGCCCGAGCACTTTCACCGCCGCCTGGCCGTCGGCGCGCACCAGCGGATACAGCTCGCGGGTGATCAGTTTGATGAAGGAGGATTTGCCGCAGCCATTGGGGCCGAGGATGGCGGTGTGCTGCCCCAGCGCGATGCGCAGGCTGAGCGCATGCAGCACGCGCACCTGGCCGCGCATCACGCTGGCCTGGTCGAGCTCGATCAACAGGATGGCGTTGGCAACAGCAGCAGGATTGGTGGACATTTCGGCAGTAACCGTCATACGGGTGACAACAGGCGCAGGGGGGGAAGGGGAGCGTGTGAACCGCTTTAGAAATGTAGGGCGCACCCTACGCATCCGAAGGGTGAAGTTTGCCGCCATCGCCCCCATCATGTCTGCATCGACCTAACCCGATGGCGCCGCTGTGGAGATGCCGATGTTGTCCGACCCGATCATCGACCTTCTGACTTCCGGCGTGGCCGGGCTGGGCGTGTGGGGCATGCTGGCGGTGCTGCTGGTGTTCACCCAGCTCACCATCTTCGCGGTGACCTTGTACCTACATCGCAGCCAGGCCCATCGTGGTGTGGACTTCCATCCGGTGGTGGCGCACTTCTTCCGCTTCTGGACCTGGCTGACCACTTCAATGATCACCCGCGAATGGGTGGCGATCCATCGCAAGCATCACGCCAAGGTCGAGACCGAGGAAGACCCGCACAGCCCGCAGACCAAGGGCATCAGCCAGGTGTTCTGGCGTGGCGTGGAACTGTACCGCGAAGCACGCGCGCAGCGTGCCGACATCGAGCAATACGGCAAGGGCGCGCCCACCGACTGGATCGAGCGGCATCTGTACACCCCGCATGCCAATGCCGGCCCGATCGCTCTGCTGGTGATCAACGCGGTGCTGTTCGGTTTGCCCGGCATCGCGCTGTGGGCGATCCAGATGGCGTGGATTCCGTTCTGGGCCGCCGGCGTGGTCAACGGCCTGGGCCACTGGTGGGGCTATCGCAATTTCGAGTCGGCCGACACCTCCACCAACCTGACGCCGTGGGCGCTGTGGATCGGTGGCGAAGAACTGCACAACAACCACCATGCGTTCCCGAGTTCGGCGCGGTTTTCGATGCGGCGCTGGGAGCTGGATATCGGCTGGGTCGCCATCCGCGGGCTGCAGGCGATCGGTCTGGCCAAGGTGCTGCGGGTGGCGCCGTCGCTGGACATCCGCCCCAACATCGCCGTGCCCGATGCCGACACGCTCAAGGCCCTGCTGTCGCATCGCTTCCAGGCGATGACCGATTACCAGCGCAATGTGTTCACCCCGGCGCTGCGCGAAGAGGCCGCGGCCACCGGCGCCAAGTTGCGGCAGCTGTTGCCGCGGCGGCTGCGCAAGGGCCTGGTCGATGACGGGCGGTGGCTCAAGCCCGATGCGCGCGCGCAACTGCAGCACTGGGTGGCCGAGCGCCCGCGCATGCGCACGCTGGTCGAGTACCGCGCACGCCTGACTGCGGTGCTGGAGGCGCGCAGCCACGATGCGTCCGAACGGCTCAAGCACCTGCAGCAGTGGTGTCACGAGGCCGAAGCCAGCGGCAATGCCGCCCTGCAGGCCTATGCGGCGCGGCTGAAGGGTTATGCGCTGAGTGGGTCGTAATCGTCGGGGCACGCGTGCTGCTGTGTGTGTGCGCGGATCGTATGGCTTGATCGCGCGCGGCCTGCTGCTGGCGGGTGCCGTGTGCGCCCCGGCTTTTCTTGCGCGGGCGCAGGCCCAGGTGCAGGACAGCCAGCAGTATCTGCAACGCATGGATACCGATGGCGATGGCCGGGTCAGCCGCGACGAATATCTGGCCTGGATGAGCTATGCCTTCGAGCAGCGCGACCTGGACCATGACGGCGTGCTGCAGGGCGATGAACTGCCTGGCCGACGCGGCAAGCCGATCACCCGTGCCGCGCATCTTGCAACGCTGATCGAGCGCTTCGCGCGGCAGGATGCCAACGGCGACGGCTACCTGAGCGCGCGCGAGTTGCTGGCGCCGCCGCGCTGATGCGTACCTTCGCGCGCGTCTGACGCTGCGTTCGGCAAGCTCGAGCGCATGTTCACTCTCGACCAGGTCAGCCGGCGCTACGGCCAGGCCATTGCCCTCGACTCCGTCTCCCTGCAGTTCGCCAGCGGCATCACCACCGCCTTGATCGGCCCCAGCGGCGCCGGCAAGTCCACCGTGCTGCGGATGCTGGTGGGGCTGGAGTGGCCGGACAGCGGCACGGTCGCCTTCGATGGCGCGCCGCTGCAACGCGCCGGCCTGCAGGCGCAGCGCCAGCGCATCGGCTATGTGATTCAAGAGGGCGGGCTGTTCCCGCATCTGGATGCACGCAGCAACGTGGTGTTGCTGGCGCAGACACTGGGCTGGACGCGGCAGCGCATCGACCAACGCCTGCAGACCCTGTGCGCGCTCTGCCAGTTGCCGCCGGAGCTGCTGGCGCGATATCCGGCCGAGCTGTCCGGCGGTCAACGCCAGCGCGTGGGCTTGATCCGTGCGCTGATGCTGGATCCACCGGCCCTGCTGCTGGACGAGCCGCTGGGCGCGCTCGACCCGATCGTGCGTTACGACCTGCAGGCGCAGATGCGCGCGCTGTTCGCCCATCTCGGCAAGACCGTGGTGCTGGTGACCCACGACGTTGCCGAAGCCGCCTACCTGGCCGACACCCTGGTGCTGATGCGGGCCGGCCAGGTGGTGCAGCAGGGCAGTGCGCGCAGTTTGCTGGAACAGCCGGCCGATTCGTTCGTGCAGCGCTTTCTCACTGCGCAGCGCAGCATCGGCGACGCCGCATGATTGCGCGCGTGCTGCTGGCCGTTGCCCTGCTGATCGCAAGCGTCGGTGCGCAGGCTGCGCAGGTGACGATCGGCTCGAAGAACTTCACCGAGGCCGTGCTGCTGGGCGAGATCGCCACCGCCGCCGGGCAGCGCGACGGCGTGGACGTGCAACACCGCGCGCAGCTCGGTGGCACGCGCATCCTGTGGCGCGCGCTGGAGACCGGGCAGATCGATGCGTACGCCGAATACACCGGCACGTTGGCGCAGGAACTGCTGCAGCTGCCCAAGGCCAGCCAGGCCGAACTGCGCGCCGCACTGGATGCACGCGGGTTGGCGATGACCGATTCGCTCGGCTTCCAGAACACCTATGCCTTCGGCATGCGCGTCGAGCGCGCGCAGGCGCTTGGCATCGCCTCGATGTCGGATCTGGCACGGCATCCATCGCTCAAGATCGGGCTGAGCAACGAATTCATGCAGCGCGCCGATGGCTGGCCGGGCGTGCGCGCCGCCTATGCACTGCCGCAGACCGCGACCGGGCTGGATCACGATCTGGCCTATCGCGCGCTGCAGAGCGGAGCGATCGAGGTCACCGATCTGTACAGCACCGATGCGGAAATTCCGTATTACCGGCTGCAGGTGCTGCGCGACGACCGCCATTACTTTCCCGATTACCAGGCGGTGTTCCTGTATCGCAAGGACCTGGCGCAGCGCTCACCGGCGATGCTCAAGGCATTGCAGGGGCTGCGGGGGCGCATCGACGAGGCGACCATGCAGCGGCTCAACGCACAGGTGAAGCTGGAGCGTCAGTCCGAGGCGGCGGTGGCTGCGCAGTGGCTGGGCGTTGCGCCGGCATCGGCAGCCGATTCGCGTGTGGCGCGTCTGCTGCGGCATACGCGCGAGCATCTGGCCCTGGTCGGCATCTCGTTGGGCTTTGCCTTGCTGATCGCGTTGCCGCTGGGCGTGCTGGCGGCACGGCGGCCGCGGCTTGGGCAGGTGGTGCTGTCGTTGACCGGCGTGCTGCAGACCTTGCCGTCGCTGGCGGTGTTCGTCTTCATGATTCCGTTGTTCGGCATCGGCGCCAAACCGGCGATTGCCGCGTTGTTTCTCTACAGCTTGCTGCCGATCGTGCGCAACACGCATGCCGGGCTGACCTCGATCCCGCGTGAGTTGCGCCAGACCGCCGAGGCGATCGGGCTGCCGGCATGGACGCGCCTGTGGCGGGTGGAACTGCCGCTGGCGCGTCGCACCATCGTGGCCGGCATCCAGACCGCGGCGGTGATCAACGTAGGCACCGCCACGCTGGGCGCCTTGATTGGCGCAGGCGGCTACGGCCAACCGATCCTCACCGGCATCCGCCTGGACGATATCGGCCTGATCCTGGAAGGCGCGATTCCTGCGGCGGTGCTCGCACTGATCGTGCAGGCGCTGTTCGAAGGCCTGGAGCGCTGGGTCACGCCGCGTGGGCTGCGCATCCGCCAGCGCGGCTGAGCCCGTAGGAGCGGACCAGGCCGCGACCGGGCTTAGTCGGTAACGCCCCGTCGCGGCCTGGTCCGCTCCTACGGTTAGGCGGTTGGCAGCGCTGCGATCAGGGCTGAGAGCGCATCCTCGGTGACATTGAGGTGCGGTGCGATACGTAGACGTCCGTGTCGGCGTGTGCAGATCGCCCCGCGCGCGCCGAACGCCGTCGCCACCGCATCCAGCTGATTAGCTGGCGGCTGCAACGCGGTCAGATGCGCCGCGTGGGCGGGCGTGCACCAACTGCCCAGACCGCGTGCCTGCAACGCCGCATCCCAGCGCGCGGTGAGCGCGCCCAGGGCCTGCGCGATGCGCGCCGGTTGCCAGGCAGCGACCTGCTGCAAGGCCACCGTCGCCATCGCGATCCTCATTGGATCGGCAACGCCGCCGGCATCGAACCGGCGCGCACCGCTGCGATAGGACGGCGCCTGGGCGACCGGAAATTCCCAGCTGCTGCCGGCATCGCGGCCGATCCAGTGTTCCTCGATCGGCACCCCCTGCGCCCGCCATTGCGGGGCCACCCACAGCCAGGCCAGCCCCATCGGCCCCAGCAGCCATTTATGGCCGACGCTGACCACGAAGTCCGGCCGCCAGCGTGGCAGGTCGGTCGGCAGCACGCCCAGGCTCTGGCTCAGATCCAGCACCAGCGCCGCACCGCGTGCGTGCACCGCGGCGCTGATGCGGTCCAGATCGAGCTGTCGTCCATCCAGCCAGTACGCATGCGGCAACGTAACGATGCGTAAGGCCGGTGTTTGGGCGATGGCCTGCAGCACCGCCGCGGTCAAGGCATCGCCACCGGCAGTGGACACCGCCACGATGTGCGCACCCACCTCGGCACAGCGGCGTTGCCAGATCAACAGGTTCGAGGGGAACTGGCCTTCCAGCAGCAGCACCGCCTCGCCGCGTTGCAGCGGCAGGTTGCGTGCGGCAGTCGCCAGGCCGTGCGCAGCGGAGGGCAGCATCGCCACGCCGTCGGCATCGGCGTCGAACAGGCCTGCAGCGAGCATGCGCAAACGCTCGATGTCCTGCAGCCAGGCATCGAACGGCAGCTGCCACGGGGTGGCCAGCGCATCCACCGCCTGATGCGCGACCGCTTGCACCGCGCGCAGCAGCGGGCCGCGCGAGGCGGCATCCAGATAGGTGATGTCGGCAGGTAACGCAAATGCCTGCTGGTGGTGTTCCCATTCGACGGGCGCGGGGAGCAGGCTGGACAGAGAAAAAGAAGACATGGCGACAGCTTACCGCTGGCTGCCACGCTGCCGACACGGCGCGTTCACAGGCGCTCCTCAAGCATATGGCGATGTCTGCACTCTCACCTCTGCTGGGCCACCACCAACAACAGCAGCTGACGCTGCTGGAACGCTACGCGCAGACCCGCGCGCTGAGCGATCGCCTCGCCGCACCCCTGAGCGCTGAAGACGCAATGGTGCAGAGCATGCCCGACGCCAGCCCCAGCAAATGGCATCTGGCGCACACCACCTGGTTTTTCGAACGCTTCGTGCTGCAGGCCGATCCGGCCTACCGCGTGTTCGACCCGGCCTGGGATTTCCTGTTCAACAGCTACTACCAGAGCGTGGGCCCGATGCACGCGCGCGCGCGTCGCGGAGTGTTGTCGCGGCCGTCGCTGCAGCAGGTGCGCGACTACCGTGCCGCAGTCGATACGCAGATGCAGCAGCGCCTGCGCGATGGGGTGTTGGATGCGCAGGCTTGCACCATTGTGCAGCTCGGCATCCAGCACGAGCAGCAGCACCAGGAATTGCTGTTGACCGATATCAAGCACGCGCTGTGGAGCAATCCGCTGCAGCCGGCGTACCGCGATGCGCCGGCACCGCCTGCCGCCGTCGCCAGCACGCTGCGCTGGCAGGCACGCGACGAACAGATCGTGGAGATCGGCGCGGCGGCATGGCCGCAGGCCGATGCCTTCGCCTACGACAACGAGTCGCCGCGTCATCGCGTGCTGGTCGGTGCGCATGCGTTGGCGCATCGTGTGGTCAGCAACGCCGAGTTCCAGCAGTTCATCGACGCCGGTGGCTACCGCAGTGCCGGTGCCTGGCTCAGCGATGGCTGGGCGATGGTGCAGGCGCAAGGCTGGCAGCACCCGCTGTATTGGGACGCGGACGGACGCGAATTCACCCTGGATGGTTGGCGCCCACGCGACGCGCATGCGCCGGTATGCCATCTGAGCCTGTTCGAAGCCGATGCGTTCGCGCGCTGGGCCGGCGCACGCCTGCCCACCGAAGCCGAGTGGGAACAGGCCGCCACCGGTGTGCCGGTGCAGGGCAATTTCGTCGATAGCGACGCCTTGCATCCGCGCGGCGCCGACGCGGTGGATACCGGGCTGCAGCAGTTGTTCGGCGATGTCTGGGAATGGACCGGCAGCGCCTACCTGCCGTATCCCGGCTTTGCGCCGTGGCCCGGGTCGCTGGGCGAATACAACGGCAAATTCATGAATGCGCAATGGGTGCTGCGCGGTGGCAGCTGTGCCACGCCGGCCAGCCACGTCCGCGCCAGTTACCGCAACTTTTTCCCCTCCGACGCGCGTTGGCAGTTTGCCGGCGTGCGCCTTGCCAAGGATCTGCCTTGAACGCCGCCGCCCATGCCATGCAACGCGCGCACGCCGCGCTGACCGACCTGCGCCCGCAACCGGACGACATCACCGCCGACGCGCTGGCCGGCCTGTCGCAAACGCCCAAGACGCTGCCGTCGAAGTATTTCTACGATGCGCACGGCTCGCAGTTGTTCGAGGCGATCACCCGGCAGCCGGAGTACTACCTCACCGGCACCGAACTGGCGTTGCTGGAGGCCAGCATGGCCTCGATCGCGCAGGCGATCGGCGCAGGCGTGCACGTGGTCGAATACGGCAGCGGCAGCGGGCGCAAGACCGAATTGCTGCTGCAGGGCCTGCGCGATGTGGTGGCCTACACGCCGCTGGAAATCTCGCGCACCGCCTTGCTTGAGAGCACCGCGCGGCTGGCGCAGCAGTTCCCGCAAATCCAGATGCTGCCGGTATGCACCGACTTCACCAAGCCGCTGCAGCTGCCGCAGGCGCAGCGCCCGGCGCGCCGGCATCTGGTGTTCTTCCCCGGCTCGACGCTGGGCAATTTCACCGATGATGCCGCCGTCCAGTTGCTCGATGCGATGCGGCAGACCATGGGCAGCGACGGGTGCGCGCTGATCGGTATCGATCTGGACAAGGATGCTGGCCTGATCGAGGCCGCCTACAACGATGCGGCCGGCGTCACGGCCGAGTTCACCCTGAATCTGCTGGCGCGGCTCAACCGCGAGATCGGCAGCGACTTCGATCTGGACGGCTTCCGCCACCACGCGGTGTATGCGCGCGAGCGCGGCCGCATCGAGACCTTCCTGATCAGCCAGCGCGCCCAGTGCGTGCAGGTGGGCGGCAAGGCATTCGAATTTGCCGAAGGCGAGGCGATGCAGGTCGAATACAGCTACAAGTATACCGACGCGCGCTTTGCCGAACTTGCCGCCGCTGCGGGGTTGAAAGTCACCCACGGCTGGAACGATGCCAAGGACTGGTTCGGCCTGCGCGTGTTGCGCCCGCTCTAAGTTCTGGCGTCTGGCGTGCAACGGATCGACGATGCGCAGATCGTCGCGACCATCCGCGCGCTGCTGGCGCGCCGGCTGCCGGAGCAATCGATCTGCCCGTCCGAGGTTGCCCGCTCACTCAGCGATGACGAAATGCGCTGGCGCGCGCTGATGCCGCAGATCCGCAGCGTTGCCGCCGATCTGGCCGGCAGCGACGTGGTGCAGATCACCCAACGTGGCGAAGTGGTCGATGTGGGAACTGTGCGTGGGCCGGTCCGCTTGAGACGCGGCCGGCATTTCGAATGAAGGGTGGGGCGCTGCATGCGCAGCACCGCTCGCGTGCGCTGCAGGGGCACCTTGGCTAGCCGATCGTGACGCCGGTAGCCCATCGCCCCAGCCGGCACTGACCGCCGTCATGCGGCAACACGATCAGTCGCCGCAGCAGCAGCCGTTGCGCGGCATCTTCGCCACAACACACCAGCCCGCCACTGCTGCACTACTGGCAACGCTCCACCGGATCAGTGCGCAACGCGTTGATCCTGCAACGCCGCTCCGCCAGCCCTACGCCGCCTGCACCACATGCAAGGCCTTGGGATTGCGCCACTGCACCAGCAGCGCCGCTTCGCGTGCCTTGGCTTCTTCCAGATGCGCGTGCTTGATATGCCCATAGCCGCGGATATGTTCGGGAATGCTGGCGATCTGCGCGGCCAGGCCGACGTTGTCGGCATCCAGCCGTTGCAGCAGCGTGTCCACTGTCGCCACGTAATCGGCAATCAGCTGACGCTCGCCACGCCGTTCGGCGCTGTAGCCGAACACATCCAGCTTGCCGCCGCGCAGGAACTTCAGCCGCGCCAGCAGCTTGAACGCAGTGAACATCCACGGCCCGTATTCGCGCTTGATCGCGTGGCCGTGCGCATCCTTCCTGGCCAACAGCGGCGGTGCCAGGTGGAAGCGCAGCGTGTAGTCGCCTTCGAACTGCTGCTGCAGCCGGCGCTGGAAGTCGCCACGCGTATACAGCCGCGCCACCTCGTATTCGTCCTTGTAGGCCATCAGCTTGAAGAAGTAACGCGCCACCGCCTCGCTCAATGCGCTGCTGCCGGGTGCCTGTTGCGCTTCGCGCGTGCGTACGCGCTCGACCAGGCTGCGATAGCGCTGTGCGTAGGCGGCATCCTGGTAGTCGGTCAGAAACGCCACGCGCCGCGCGATGGCTTCGTCCAGCGATTGCGCCAGTTGCTCGTCGTCGAGCGGATGCGTGGGCGCATCGACATCGCCATGCAGCGTGTTGCCGTCGCCTTGCGCCAGCGCATGCGGTGCGGTCTGCCCGCCAAGATCATGTTCTTCCCAGCTGCCGGGTGCGCGCGCTGGCGGCGTATCGCCTGCATGCGCACGCTCGCCACCCTTGCGCAGTCCTGCGGCCTGCTGCACCGCCGGCAGGTCGATCGCGGCCAGGCGCCCCCACGCAAACGCCTGCTGGTTCATCGCCACCGCCGCGCCATTGAGCTCGATGGCGCGCATCAGCGCGGCGTGCGACAACGGCACCAGCCCGTGTTGCCAGGCATAGCCAAGCACGAACAGGTTGCTGGCGATCGCATCGCCCAGCAGTGCGGTGGCCAGTTGCGTGGCATCCAGCAACAGCGGCTCCTGGCCGCCCAATGCAGTGCGCACGCCGGCAATGATCTCGGCGGCGGGAAACTGCAGATCCGGCTGGGTGGTGAAGTTGCCCGGCATCGCTTCGTAGGTGTTGAGCACCACCTGGGTGCGGCCGTCGCGCACCTTGGACAGCGCCCAGTAATCGTTGACCACCACCATGTCGCAGCCCAGCACCAGATCCGCTTCGCCGGCAGCGATGCGCACGGCGTGGATATCGGCCGGTCGGCGTGCGATGCGGATATGCGTGGTCACCGCGCCACCCTTCTGCGCCAGGCCGGTCTGGTCCAGCACCGTGGCGCCCTTGCCTTCCAGGTGCCCGGCCATGCCGAGCAATGCGCCGATGGTCACCACGCCGGTACCGCCGACGCCGGTGATGAGGATGTTCCAGGGCTGTTGCAGCGTGGTGCGTTGCGGCGGCGCGGGCAGGTTGCCCAGCAAGGCGCTGGCATCGCGCTGTTGGCCCTTGCGCGGCGCACCGCCATGCACGGTGACAAAGCTCGGGCAAAAGCCCGACACGCAGGAATAATCCTTGTTGCAATTGGATTGGTCGATCTGCCGCTTGCGGCCGAATTCGGTCTCCTTGGGCAGCACCGACACGCAGAAACTCTTTTCGCCGCAATCGCCGCAGCCTTCGCACACCAGCGAATTGATCATGACGCGCTTGGGCGGGTCGACCAGCTTGCCGCGCTTGCGGCGGCGGCGCTTTTCGGTGGCGCAGGTCTGGTCGTAGATCAGGATCGACACGCCCTTGACCGTGCGCAACTGCTGCTGCACCGCATCCAGTTCGCTGCGATCGTGGAACGCCACCTCGCTGGGGAAGCGCTCGCGCCGGCGCGTCCATTTGCCGATGTCGTCGCTGACCACCGCGATGGTGTGGATGCCTTCGGCGCGCAGCTGCTGCGCGATGTCCGGCACGGTGAGCGTGCCGTCCACCGGCTGGCCGCCTGTCATCGCCACCGCATCGTTGTAGAGGATCTTGTAGGTGATGTTGACGCCGCTGGCGACCGACTGCCGGATCGCCAGCGAGCCGCTGTGGAAATAGGTGCCGTCGCCCAGGTTCTGGAACACGTGCGGCGTTTCGGTGAACGGCGCCTGCCCCGACCAGGTCACGCCTTCGCCGCCCATATGGGTGAAGGTGTCGGTGGAGCGGTTCATCCAGGTCACCATGTAATGGCAACCGATGCCGCCCAGCGCCCGCGAGCCTTCCGGTACCGCGGTGGAGGTGTTGTGCGGGCAGCCGGAGCAGTAATGCGGCACGCGCGGGAACAGCGCGCGCGGCAAGGCCATTTCGGCCTCCTTGCTGTCCATCCAGCGCAGCCGTTGTTCGATCGACTCGGTCATCGCGCTGGACGGCAGTGCAAAGCGCTGGATGCGCTTGCCGATCACCGCGGCGATCGTGGCCGGGGTCAACTCGCCGGTGGACGGCAGGATCCATTCGCCCTGCTCGTCGTACTTGCCGACGATGCTCGGCCGCGCACCGGCGCTGGCCGGCCAGTTGTAGAACAGCTCCTTCATCTGGCGCTCGATGAAGGCCTTTTTCTCTTCCACCACCACGATGTCGTCGAGCCCGCGCGCGAACGCGCTGATGCCCACCGGCTCCAGCGGCCAGGTCATGCCGACCTTGTACACGCGGATGCCGATCTGCGCGCAGGCCTGCGCATCCAGGCCCAGGTATTCCAGCGCCTGCAGCACGTCCAGATAGCTCTTGCCGGTGGTGACGATGCCCAGCCGCGCATGCGGCGAATCCAGCACCACCTTGTCGATCTGGTTGGCGCGTGCAAAGGCCTGTGCGGCGGCAATCGCATAGCGGTGCAGGCGCATTTCCTGGTCCACCGGCGGATCCGGCCAGCGGATGCTCAGGCCGCCCGGCGGTAGCGCAAAGTCCTCCGGCAACACGATGCTGCGGGCGAACGGATCCACATCCACCGAGGCCGACGACTCCACCGTCTCGGCAATGGTCTTGAAGCCGACCCAGCGCCCGGTATAGCGGCTCATCGCCCAGCCGAGCAGGCCCATGTCCAGGATGTCCTGCACTCCGGCCGGGTTGAGGATCGGCATCATCGCGCTGACGAATTCCTCTTCCGAGCCGTGCGGCAGGGTGGAGCTGCGGCAGGCATGGTCGTCGGCGGCCAGTGCCAGCACGCCGCCATACGGCGAGGTGCCGGCGGCGTTGCCGTGCTTGAACACATCGCCGCTGCGGTCCACGCCCGGGCCCTTGCCGTACCACATGCCGTAGACGCCCTGCACCTTGGCACCCGGGAACAGGTTGGTCTGCTGGGTGCCCCAGACCATGGTGGCGGCCAGGTCTTCGTTGAGGCCGGGGGTGAAGGTCACCCTGGCCGCGTCCAGATGCTTGCGCGCACGCCACAGCTCCAGGTCGAAACCGCCCAGCGGGCTGCCGCGATAGCCGCTGATGAAGCCGGCAGTCGCAAGCCCGGCGGCGTCATCGCGCAGGCGTTGCATCAACGGCAGCCGCACCAGCGCCTGCACGCCGGACAAGTAGATGCGCCCATCGGCACGCGTGTACTTGTGCTCCAGCGTGTAATCCGCATCCACCTGGCCGAGCTCCGGCGTGTTGGCAGAGTCGGGAGAAGAGAGTGCAGCAGTACTGGTCATGGCGTGCCCGGAAAGGGTGGCTGGGACCCGGTGCGTGTCATCTGAAACCAATGACCCGCCCGACGGATTCCAAAACGGCGATGCAAAGTGTAACAGTCGCTCTTCACGCGCCCGTTGCATGCGGATGCACAGCCGTCGCGCTGCGGTTACGATGGGGACGGGAAGGGTCGTTTGCTGTCAGGGGATAAAGCCAGTGAAAAGGAAATACGCATGGGCCGCGATGTTGGCCCTGCTCGGGGGCGTGTGGTCGATGGCGCAGGCGCAGAACCTGCCCAAGCCCAAGGAGTTCTATTTCGACGAAGATCGCGGCACCACCAAGGCCGTGGTCGCGGTGCAGGGGCAGGGCGATGCGGTGGTCGACCGCCTGGCGGCGATGGTGCAGCGTGACGCCCGCGCGGCCGAGCCGCGCGCACAGCTGGCCTCGCTGGCCTATGCCGGTGGACGCACGCAGTTGGGCGACGAGCTCTACCAGGGCGCCCTGGGGCTGGTCTCCAACGGCAGCCAGCAATACCGTGCCATCACCTGGAACTACGGCTGGGATCTGCTGCGCGCCGACCAGCCTGACAAGGCCTTGCAGCAGTGGGCCAGCCTGGCCAACGGCCGTCCGGCCGCGCCGGCCTGGTTGCCGACCACCGCCGCCCTGGCGCTATGGCGCACCGGGCGTAAGCAGGAAGCGGTCGAGTGGTACGCCGCTGCAGTGCGCACCTGGCCGGATCGCTGGAGCAGCACCGCCAGCTACGCCACCTTGCTGCCGGATTGGCGCGAGGCCGAACGCGCCAGCCTGGCCGAGGTCTTTGCGGCATGGCAGGCCAACCCGCCTGCGTTTCCGTAACTCGACTGCGGGCGCGCTGCAGAAAGCCCCGTAGCGCGTCGCTATGCATCACGTCGCACGTCGTCTTGCGGCCGGCGCCAGCGGGCAACGCGGCCACGCTCCAAGTCGATTGCTTCGGATGTCGTGCTTCGAAGGATTGGTCAACGCTGATGGACCAGTTGCAGCGCGGATGATCTGCGGCTTTGCTGCAGGGCCCTTGCCCTCCCACCATCGCAGGACACGCCGAAAGTACGTCCTTGTAGGCTCTTACGCGGCATCCATGCCGCGTAAGGTCCCGCGACGGTGAGCGGGCAAGGACCAGTTGAGCTGGTCGGTGTGCACGGTCAAGAGCGGTGCGTGATGTACATCGTTGGAGAATGATGGGCTGGCGCAGTGGTCGATGCATCGAGCAAGCAGCTTTTCATTCGACTACCGACCAACTCTCTGGTGCGGTGTCCTTGCCGGTTGCGGGACCCTTGGCGGCATGGATGCCGCCAAGGAGCCTCCATGGACGGATTCACGGCGTGTCCCGCAAGCGGTGAGGGCACCGCGCACGCGACGGACCGAGCTTTTGACTTAAGCATCTGATCGCGACGAAACGAAGCCATCGCTCCAAGCCTCGATTGTTTTGGGTGCCGTGCTCAAAGAGCGCTGGTCAGCGCGGATGGATCAGTTGCAGAGCGGTTGATCTGCGGCTTTGCTGCAGGGCCCTTGCCCGCCCACCATCACGGGACACGCCGCAAGTACGTCCATGTAGGCTCTTACGCGGCATCTATGCCGCGTAAGGTCCCGCGACGGTGAGCGGGCAAGGACCAGTCGAGATGGTCGGTGTGCACGGTCAAGAGCGGTGCGCGATCTGCATCGCTGGAGAATGATGGGTCGGCTCAATGGCTCAGTGGCCGATGCATGTCTAGCAAGCAGCTTTTTTCGACCACCGAGCCCTCGACTAACTAGCTTTGGCACATTCCAGAAGCGGCAAGCCTCGACATGCCTGTCGCCAGGCGTTGAGCGAACGATGTGCGGCCACACGTGGGCACGCTCGCCGATCCAGACGGACGCCGATCCAGGCACGACGCCCACTATGCGATGCTGAGTGTCGCTTTCCCACGGACCTGACCACGCCATGGCGGTGGATGCATTTGCGTTGATTCTGGCGATGTTGGGGCTCGGCCTGCTGTTCGCGCGCTTGCGGGTGCTGCCGGACAACAGCGCCGATGTACTCAATCGCATCGTGCTGTACATCTGCCTGCCAGCCTCGGTGCTGACCTATGTGCCGCGGTTGCACCTGGATGCCTCGCTGGGTGGGGTGATCGCCACCCCGTGGCTGCTGACCGCAATCATCGTGCCGCTGCTGTGGGGCTGCAGCCGCCTGTTCCGGTTCAAGCGCGAGGAATACGCCGCGCTGTTGATGTGCGTGGTGTTCACCAACTCCAGCTTCATTGGCTTTCCGATGGTGCGCGCGTTGATCGGCGATCATGCCCTGCCGTATGCGGTGGTCTACGACCAGTTCGGCACCTTCGTGCTGTTATCGACGTTCGGGCTGTATGTGCTGGCCCGCTACAGCGGCGACACTCCGCCGACCGCAAAGCTGATCCTGTTGCGCGTGCTGCGCTTCCCGCCGCTATGGGCATTGCTGTTTGCATTGACCGTGATGCCGGAACAGCCACCGACCTGGATCGGCGCGGGCTTGAAGAGCCTGGCCGACGCGATGTTGCCGCTGGTGATGCTGGCGGTGGGCTTTTCGCTGCAGTTGCGTCTACCTGCGGACGAACTCAAACCCTTGGCCGTGGGCTTGGCCTTCAAGTTGGCAGTGATGCCGATCCTGGCGTTGCCGCTGTCGCTGGCGCTCGGCCTGCATGGCGCGATGCTGCAGACCAACGTGCTCGAATCGGCCATGCCCACCATGATCACCGCCGCCGCGCTGGCCATCTCGCATCGGCTGGCACCGCGCCTGGCCGCAGCGATGGTCGGCTACAGCATCCTGCTGTCGCTGCTGACCCTGCCCGCATGGGCCTGGCTGTTGGCACGCCTGGTGGCTTGATAGGGCCTGGTCCGTATGAAATGCTGGCCCGCAACACTGCGCGCCCACATGGACAGGAGCAATCCATGCACGGATATCGCTTGATCACCACTGCGTTGCTATGGCTTGGCAGCGTCTGCGTGGCACATCCGGCCATGGCGGCAGCGCCTGCGAGCACAGCGGCTGCGGCCAACGATCCGCTGGTGGATCAATGGGCGCGCCAGGTCGGCCAGACCATGCAGGCACGCCTGCGCAGCATGGCGTCCAGCGGCGAGCCCAGGCAGTTGTATCTGGCCGGTCTGTTGTGGGTCGATGCCGAGAACGACGCGGCGTCGGCTGCAGTCGGAGGCTATGCCCCCATCCAGCGGGTCTGGCTGCAGCGTGCCCTGGACGCGCGGCCGCGTGACCCGTTGGTGGCGCGCATGGAATCCGCCGGTTGCGCACCTGCATTGCGCTGTGACCCAGGCGCTGCGCTGGCTTTCCTGGAGCAGGCCGATGCCGGCAACGCCAGTGTGCATCTGCGTGCCTATACGGGTGCGCAGCGCCGCGGCGACCAGGCGGCTGCCGAACGCGCCTGGCAGGCGGCCGTGCAGTCCGATCATTTCGACAGCGGTGCGCTGGCACTCGGCAAGGCTCTGCATGCCAGCTACGACGGCGTGCAATGGCCATCGCTGGCCTCGGTCAGCTTGCGCGCGCAACTCGACGCGCAAGGCATGCCCTCCACGGGCGCGGGCATGGCGGCGATGTTCGTGATGGGTGCCTGGTCTGCACATGCACTTCCCGCGCTGGGCGATCTGATGCGGCGCTGCAGCCCCACCGTTGCCACGCCCGCGTTACGCGACGAGTGCATGGCGGTGCTGAACAACGTGGCCAATGACGAGTCCACCTTGGCCACCGCCATGATCGGCAGCAGAGGCATGGCGGCACTGAGCAGCGGCGCCGATGCCACGCGCTGGCAGGCGCGGGTGCGGGAACTGCAGTGGCTGCAGCAGCAGGAGCAGCCCCGCGCGTCCACCGTCGACGGCCTGGCCGACAAGCTGGAGGCCGTCCTGACGCAGGGCGAAGTGCCGGCGTTGCGTGCGCGGTTACAGCGTCAAGGCCTTGCAGTGCAGCCGCCAGCGGGTTGGCAGCCGGGCGCACCGGGCCACCAGACCCGCTAATCCGCTAATCCGCTTGGCCGGCGCATGTCGCCTCGGCCATCTTCCAGCGGACGATGCTGCGGTGCGAGAGCGATCACGGTGGACGTTTAACGCCTTTCGACTACTTCCTCACTTCGTCGCGGTGTACGCTGCCGGCTTGCTCCCGGAAGCGAGGCGTGCATGAAGACAGTCCTGGTGGCCGGCTCCAAAGGCGGCGTCGGCAAGACCACGATCGCCACCAATCTGGCCGCCCATGCGGCCTTGCAGGGCCAGCGCACCGTGCTGGCGGACGCCGATCCGCAAGGCTCGTCCACGCGCTGGGCGCAGCGTCGCGCCAGCCTGGAAAGTGCGGTATTGCCGATCGACGCCACCCGCCGGCGCAACTGGCAGGCCGCGGTGCCCGACGGCACCGACCAGCTGGTCATCGATGCTCCGGCCGGTGCGATGGCCGACGACCTGAGCGGCTTCCTCGACCACGTCGATGCCATCGTGGTGCCGGTATTGTCCTCGGCGCTGGATATCGAAGCGGTGGTCGGCTTCCTCAACACGCTGGCCAAGGTGCCGCGCGTGCATCAGCGCAAATTGCCGGTGGGCCTGGTGCTCAACCGCGCCCGTCCCTGGACCCAGACCTCGCAGCAAGCTGCCGAGATGATCGGCGCCTGGCCCTATCCCCTGGTAACCCAGCTGCGCGACACCCAGGCCTATGTGGTGATGGCCGGGTTGGGGCGCAGCCTGTTCGATTACCGCTCGGCGCAGGTGCGCGACCATCAACAGGACTGGGAGCCGCTGTTCAAGTGGCTCAAGAAGTCCTAGACCGGAGTGTTTTCATGCGCGAACTGATACTGCTGCGACACGCCCACGCCGAGCCGGCCGATACCGGCCAGGCCGATCTGGATCGCCCGTTGTCTCCGCACGGCATCGCCGAGGCCGAATCTGCCGGCCGCTGGCTGCGCGAGCAGCGCCTGGTGCCCGACCGCGTGCTGTGCTCGCCGGCGCGACGTGCGCGCGAGACGCTGGAAGCGGTGCTGGAACTCACCGGCTACATCGAACAACGCCTGGACGAGCGGATCTACGACGCCACGCCGGGCACCCTGGCCAGCTTGGTGGACGAGCACCGCGATGCCGAGCGCCTGCTGCTGGTCGGCCACAACCCGGGCCTGGAACGGCTGGCCGCCTTGATGCACAGCGGCCAGACCGGCGACTACCGTGGCATGCCGACCGCCGCGATCGCCCTGCTGGCATTGCCGCTGGATGCGGCCATCGAACCGGGCATCGCCCGCCTGACCGCCTTCTGGTGGCCTTGATCCGTGTCATCGTCGCTGCGCTGGTTTGCCTGGCTCGCGCTCTGGGTCGCTCTTCCCTGCATGGCGCAGCAGAAGCTGCATTCCATCGATCCGGTGCAATCGCGCTTCGGGTTCGAGATCAGGACGCGCTTCGGCATGAAGATCGAGGGGTTCTTCCCGCGTTTTCGGGGTGAATTGGCGGAATTGCCTGACGGGCGCCAGCAGGTGCGCTTCCGTCTGGATGCCACGCAGGTGGAAATTCCGGGCAAGGACCGCTACACGGCGTGGATGCGCGGCGAGGATTTTTTCGACGTCGCGCAGTATCCGGTGGTGGAATTCGAGTCGTTTCCCTACACCGCAGAGGTGGTGAAGAAGGGCGGCGACATCACCGGCAACCTGACCATTCGCGGAATCACCCACGTCGAGACCCTGCACGTGGTACCGGCTGAATGCGCGCGGCCGGGCTATGATTGCGATGTAATCAGTCGAGGTACGGTCCTGCGTGGACGTTACGGAATGAATGCGTGGCAGATGGCCCTGGGCGACAGGGTGACGTTCATTCTGCGTGGGCGGTTGCAGGAGGCGCGGCGCCCGTGAGGTTCCTGTTGAGGGTGCTTGTGCTGGCAACGCTGTTGCTCGGCACCGGATGCGCCGGCCTGTCGCAAATCGAGCGCAACCGTGCCGCCGGGGTGGCGGCTGCTGCCCGCAGTACCGTGGTCAGCTGCACGCAGGCCAATCGTTGTGCCCAGCTCTCGCCGCTGCGCGCGCTGGGTGGCGAGGCGATCACCGCCTCCACCCCGGCCGCGCCGCGGCATTACGCCACCATCGTCGATCACGGCGAAGAATCGCTGGTGGCGCGGCTCAACCTGATCCGCAGCGCCACCCGCAGCATCGACCTGCAGACCTACATCTTCGACAAGGACGACAGCGCGCGGATGGTGCTGGATGCGTTGACCGATGCGGCGCAGCGCGGGGTCAAGGTGCGCATCCTGATCGATCAGCTTTCGGCGATCGCCGATCTGCAGATTCTCGGTGCGCTGGCCAGCACCCACGAAAACCTGCAGCTGCGCATCTACAACCCGACCTTCGGCAAGGTCAAGCTCAATTACTTCGACTATGCCGGCAGCGTGGTGTGCTGCTTCCGTCGCTTCAACCAGCGCATGCACAACAAGCTGCTGGTGGTGGACGACGTGCTCGGCGTGGTCGGCGGCCGCAATTACCAGGACGACTATTACGACTGGGACAGCGAGTACAACTTCCGCGACCGTGACGTGATCCTGGCCGGGCCGGAAGTGCGCGCGATGGCGGCCAATTTCGATGCGTTCTGGCGCGCGCGCCGCAGCGTGCCGGCCGAGCGTCTGAACGATGTCGGGCGCCTGCTGCTGGAGCAGGGCGCGCCCAAGATGCCGCCGGCCACGTTCCGCCGCCCCGATCGGGTGGAGCGGGTCGATCAGGAGGCGCGCGATCCGCAGTTCGTGCGCGATGCGTTCGTGACCCCGGCTATGCCGGTGCAGCGCGTGCTGTATGTGGCCGATCTGCCGCAGAAGCACCGCAAGGAGCACGCCGCCAAGGCGGTATCCACCGCGCCCGAGCTGGACGGCCTGATCGCCGGCGCGCAGCAGGAAGTGCTGCTGCAGACGCCGTATCTGGTGCTGTCCGACGAGGCGCAGGCGATCTTCCGCGCATTGCGCCAGCGCCCGCAGCCGCCGCGGATCGTGGTGTCGACCAATAGCCTGGCCGCCACCGACAACCCGATCGTGTATGCGCTGTCGTACAAGTTCAAACGCCGCAACATGCGCGAGCTGGGCTTCAACGTCTACGAGTTCAAGCCGTTCCCGCTGAACGCGCCGGTGGAGTACGCCAACCTGGTGCCCGATCCGCTCAATCCCGCGGCGGCCGAGCCGGCCGAAGACGATGGGCGGGTCAACCGCGTGATCGGCGGCAGTGCGGCTGGCAACGCCATGCGTGGCAGTGGTGGCGGTGGCGGTGGCACAGCCGGCACTGCGATCCGCGGCAGCGGGGGTGGCGCAGGCCGTGCGCCCGGCGGCAGCGAGGTTGATCGGCGCGTGCTGCGCACCGAGACACGGCCTTCGTTCCTGGGCACGCGCGCGGTCAACAAGCCGCTGCCGGTGACCCGTGCCGGTGCGCGCATGGGCCTGCATGCCAAGTCGTTGGTGGTGGACCGCCGCATCGGCGTGATCGGCACGCACAACTTCGATCCGCGCAGCGAGAACTACAACACCGAAGCGGCGGTGGTGATCGACGATGCACGCTTTGCGCAGGCGCTGGCGGCCAGCATCGAGCGCGACATGGCGCCGGAAAACGCCTGGACCGTGGCCCCGCGCGAAAAGCCGCCGGTGCTGAGCGGATTGAACTACAGCGTGGGCAAGGTGTCCGAAGCCTTGCCGGTGCTGGATTTCTGGCCCTGGCGCTACGCCACCAATTACGAGTTCCAGCCGGGGCCGGGTTGCCCGTTCCCGCTCAAGCGCCAGGACCCGCAGTTCCGGCAGTGCTATGTGGCGGTGGGCGATTTCCCCGAGGTCAACGTCGGCCCGAAGTGGCTGCTGGTGCGGATGCTGACCGCCTTCGGTGCAGGATTGGTGCCGATCCTCTGATCGCAGCGGCGTGTCGACCCGGGCCGGCATCGAGACGTCTCGAGGCAGCCGGTGCATCGTGGAGTGCCGCACCGCTGCAATAGCGCGGTGCGCTGCAGTAGATGGGCGGCGCGCCACACACCGCCATCCGCCGAAGTCACCATCGCGGCCTGGCGTGCAGCGCCAGCCAAAGGCAGTTGCATCAGACCCCAGCGCCGCAGATGCTGTCCCGATTCCCGATTCCCGATTCCCGATTCCCCCAATCCCCAATCCCCAATCCCCAATCCCCAATCCCCAATCCCCAATCCCAGCCTATGACCTTCCGCGAACCCGTCGACCTGGCCGCCCTCAACGCCTCCAGCCGTGACACCCTGATTGAACATCTGGGCATCGTGTTCACCGCCGCCGGCGACGACTGGTTGAGCGCCACCATGCCGGTGGATGCGCGCACCAAGCAGCCGTATGGCCTGCTGCACGGTGGTGCGTCGGTGGTGCTGGCCGAAACCCTGGGCAGCAGCGCCGGCAACCTGTGCGTGGATATGACCGCGCAGATGTGCGTCGGGCTGGAGATCAATGCCAATCACCTGCGCGCCGCCACCGATGGCCTGGTCACCGGCACCGCGCGCGCGGTGCATGTGGGGCGCAGCACCCAGGTCTGGGACATCACCATCGAAAATCCGGCCGGCAAGCGCGTCTGCGTCTCGCGGCTGACCCTGGCCGTGGTCCCGCGCAGCAATGGCTGAGCACGCCGTGCAAGTGCATGGGTGGAACAGCGCCACCCGCTGCGGGCACTGCGCGCAGGCCACGCTGCTGTCACAATAGTTGCGCTTCCTTCCCCTGGTACCGGTCCCGTTCCGTCAATGAGCGAGTCATCCCTGGACGCCACGCGCGACGCTGGCAGCGTGCTGCGTTGGTTCCGGTACCTGTATCGGGTGCCGTTGTTGCTGATGCATCTGAGCATCTGCCTGCCGATCACCATGCTGTGCGTGGTGGCGCCGCCGCTGGCGCGCATCCGTACCGGGCGCGACGACACCCTGGACGAGCTGATGATCCGTTGGTGGCAGGGCAACCTGATGCGCATCTTCGGCTTCCGCCTGCGGCGCTTCGGCACCCCGCTGCCGGGCGCGACCCTGTTCGTGGCCAACCACGTCAGCTGGGTCGACATCTCGATGCTGCACAGTCAGCGCGTGATGGGCTTTGTGGCCAAGCGCGAGATCGCCGGCTGGCCGCTGGTCGGCTGGCTGGCGACCAAGGGCCAGACCATCTTCCATCAGCGCGGCAATACCGAATCGCTGGGCGGGGTGCTGCAGGAAATGCTGCTGCGGCTGCAAAGTGGCAAGCCGGTGGGCGTGTTCCCCGAAGGTCGCACCCGTGGCGGTACCGAAGTCGGCCCGTTCCATGCGCGCATCTTCCAGGCCGCGGTCGAGGCCGGTGTGCCGGTGCAGCCGGTGGCGCTGCGCTACGGCGAGCGTGGCAATGCGCAGGCGGTGGTGGCGTTCGGCGAGCGCGAGAGTTTCTTCGCCAATATCGTGCGTCTGCTCGGTGAGCCGTCGCGACTGGCCGAGGTGCATTTTCTCGAGCCGATCCGCGCGCTGGATATCGAAGGCCGCCGCCGCCTGGCCGATACCTCGCGGCAACGCATCATTGCGGCAATGGAGTCCTGAGCCGACGATGCAAGCGCTCATCACCCCTGCGGCCAGCACCCCCTTGTCTGGCCCGATGAGCGCATGAACGCCTCCGACTATCTGCCGCCGCGCTGGCTGCGCAATCCGCATGTGCAATCGGTGCTGGGCAGCAGTGCCTTGCGCCGGCTCCGCAGCCGCCAGTTGCTGGCCGCCAGCGGCGCGGTCACCAGCGAACACATTCTCGACGGCGGCGACGGCGTGCGCCTGCAGGGCTGGATGAGCATCCCGCCCGGCGATGCCCCGGTGCGCGGCACGGTGCTGCTGCTGCACGGCTGGGAAGGCAGCGCCGATTCCAATTACATGCGGCTGACCGCCGCGCGCCTGCTCGGCCTGGGCTATCAGGTGTTCCGGCTGAATTTCCGCGACCACGGCGGCACGCACCACCTCAACGTGGACCTGTTCCACTCCGATCGCATCGAGGAAGTGGTCAATGCGGCGGGCGATCTGTGGCGGCGGTTTCCCGCGCCGCAGCTGCTGGCGGCGGGCTATTCGCTGGGCGGCAATTTCGCATTGCGGCTGGCGCTGCGGGCACCGGCGGCCGGGCTGCCGCTGGCGCGCGTGGCGGCGGTGTGCCCGTTGCTGGATCCGGCGGCGACCATGCTGCAACTGGAAAAGGGCCCGCAGTTCTACGATTGGTATTTCCGCCGCAAGTGGCGCGAGTCGCTGCTGCGCAAGCGCAAGCTGTTCCCCGATCAGCACGGCTACGACGACGCCACGCTGGCGCTGGACATGCGCGGGCTGATGGCCTGGCTGGCCGAGCAGCACACCGGGCATGGCTCGCTGGAAGCGTATTTCGACAGTTATTCGATCGCCGGCGAGCGCCTGGCCGGCCTGCAGGTGCCGGTGGACATCCTGATGGCCGAGGACGACCCGGTCATTCCGTTTGAGGATTTCGCCGCCTGGCAGCTGCCGGCGCATGCACAGCTGGAAATCGCGCGCTGGGGCGGCCACTGCGGTTTTCTGGAAAACGCCCGCGGCGATGGATTCGCCGAACGCTGGGTGGCCGAGCGGCTGGCGGCGCAGGCGTAGGTCGGCGCCACCCCGCGCATCGTTACAATAGGCGTTTGTCCTGGACACGCCCTCCGCCATGCAAGACGCCATTCTCCAAGCCCTGCGCCGCAATGCGGCCGACGATGCGGTGGCGCTGGCCCGCGAGTGGGTGCTCAGCGCGCCCGAAAACGCCGCCACGCATCGCTGGCTGGGCCTGGCCCTGCAGCAGCAGGGTCAACCGGCACTGGCGCTGGCCAGCATCGAAACCGCGCTGACGCTGACGCCGGAAGATGCCGACCTGCATCTGCTGCGCGCCGGCCTGCTGCTGGCGATGCGCGAGCTGTCCGCCGCGGACGATGCGCTGTCGCGCACCACCGCGCTCGACCCCAACCAGTTCAACGCCTACGTGATGCAGGCGCATCTGGCGGTGGCGCGCGGCGATCTGGACGAGGCGCAGCGGCTGAGCCGCACCGCCGCGCGTCTGGCGCCCGAGCACCCGCAGCTGCTGGCTGTCGATGGCGTGGTGGAGTTGCGCCGCGGCCAGGGCGACCGCGCGCTGTCGCTGCTGACCCGCGCCGCCGAGCAACTGCCTGACGACCCGCGGGTGATGTTCGCGCTGGGCTTTGCGTATTTGCAGAAGGAGCATTTTGCGTTTGCCGAGCGCGCCTTCGAGCGCGTGGTCGAGCTCAATCCGCCCGGCACCGCGCTGCGTGCCTTCATTGCCCAACTGGCCCAGCGCCAGGGCCGCCTGGACGATGCGCTGGCCGCGATGCAGGGTGTGTTCGCCCAGCCCGGCGGCGATCTCCCGGCCATGCGCCGGCTCGCCGGCGAGATGGAGTTGCAGGCCGGCCGCCCCGACCAGGCCGCCGCGCACCTGCGCCTGGCGCTGGCGCACTGGCCGGCCGACCGCCGCACCTTGCATGCCTTGCTGACCGCCTGGGAGCGGCTGGGCGCGGTGGACGATGCGCGCGACACCCTGGACGCGGCGCTGGCCACCTCGGCCAATGCGCACGACCTGTGGCTGGCGCGGCTGGCGGTGGAGCCGGTCGGCGGGCCGCAGGCGCAGGCGGTGATCGAGCGCTGGCTGCTGGCCATGCCCGAGCATCTGCCGGCACTGGAAGCGCTGATGCGCGTGCACGACATGCAGGGCCATGCCGAACAGGCGGAGATGGTGGCGCGCCAGATCGTGGCAGTGGAGCCGGGCCGCATCAGCGGCGAGCAGCGCATCGTCGAGGCGCTGCTGGAGCGCGACCCGCCGGCGGCGATCGCCTGCGTGCAATCGCTGATCGACTCGCTGCCCGAGCCCCAGCAGACCGTGCTGCGGCCGTGGCTGGGCAATGTGCAGGACCGCGCCGGCCAGCCCGACGCCGCCGTGGCGACCTGGATGCAGTTCCAGCGCGAACAGGCCCAGCACCGCCTGCCGTTGCCGCCGCAGGCCGCCAAGCAGCCGATGCAGTGGCCGGAGCTGGGGACCATTCCCGAGACGGTGACGGCACGTCCGCTGTTCGTATGGGGCACGCCCGGCTCGCATGTCGAACGCCTGGTCGCGGTGATGGGCGCGGCCACCCCGCTGGTGCGCGACGACCGTTATGGCAGCACGCCGCCGTCCGATGCGCTGCAGAGTTACCGCACTGTCGAGCAGCTGGCGTCGGGCGAGCTGGCGCCGATGGCGCTGGTGGAGGGCTGGAAGGCGCAACTGCCGCGGCGCGGCATCGACGACGGCAACGTCATCGACTGGCTGCTGTGGTGGGACAATACCTTGCTGACCGCGCTGCGCCCGCACCTGCCCGAAGGCCGGCTGGCGATCGCGCTGCGCGACCCGCGCGACATGCTGCTGGACTGGCTGTCGGCCGGCGCGCCGGCACCGCTGGCCGTGCAATCGCCGCAGCAGGCCGCCGACTGGCTGTTGACGGCGCTGGAACAGCTCGCCGTGCTGCACGAGCGCGATCTTTATCCACACCGGATCATCCGCCTGGACGGCATCGAGAGCGATCCGCAAGGCATCTCCACCGCGCTGGAACAGGCGTTCGGCCTGCGCTTTCCGCTGGTCGAACCGCGCGGCCCGGCCCGCCTGGCCGCGGGTCGCTGGCGCAACTACCGCAACGTACTGGGCGCGCAATTCGATCTGCTCACGCTGATCGCGGTGCGCTTCGGCTACCCGCAGGACTGAGCGCCGCTCAGCACGGCTGCGCTCACTGTCGGTGGGCGCGGCCGACGCCCGGTGCGGCATGCCATCGGCAGCGCAGCTCGCACTTCCCTGTAGGAGCGGCCCCGGCCGCGAAGAGGCGTTACCGACGATGCGTCGCCACCGATGATGAGGCGTTACCGATGGACGCGGCAACCGACGATGCAGCGTCACCGGTAGGTCCGTCGCGGCCAGGTCCGCTCCTACAGTCGGTGTAGATCGGTCAGCAACCGAATGTGGAGCTCATTTCCTGGTAGCTGCGGTCGGCGCCGGGGCGGCATGCCATCGACGGCGCAGCTCGCACTGCCTCGTAGGAGCGGACCCGGCCGCGACGAGGCGTTACCGATGGACGCGGCCACCGACGATGCGTCGCCACCGAATGATGTGGCGTTACCGAATGATGTGGCGTTACCGAGAAGGCCCTGTCGCGGCCGGGTCCGCTCCTACGCTCGGTGCGGATTGGCCGGCTGAATATGGCGCTCCCTGCCACGCGCACGCCGCACGCGCACGTCCACGCTGCAGACGCACGATCACGCGGCCGCGGTGTTCGCCGGCGTGGTGAACCGGCCGCGATAAACCCGGCCGGGCGCACCAGAGGGTTCCATGCCGATGGCCTCCTCTGCGACGCGGACCCAGGCACCCTGGTCGGCCTCATTGCCCCGGAGACTCCTGCATGCGCCTGACCAGCAACAGCATCGAAAACGGCAAGCCCATCGCGGTGGAATTTGCCGCCGGAACGCCCGAGGGCTTTGCGCCCAACCGCAACCCGCATCTGGCCTGGAGCGAGGTGCCGGGCGGCACGCGCTCGTTCGCGCTGCTGTGCCTGGATCCGGATGTGCCGACCGTGCCGGAAACCGTGGGCCGCGACGACGTGCAGATTCCGGTCGATCAGCCACGCACCGATTTTGTGCATTGGGCCATGGCCGACATCCCCGCCGACGTGCATGAGATCGCCGCAGGCAGCTGCAGCGACGGTTTCGTGCCCAAGGGCAAGCAGCAGCCGGCCGGCCCGGCCGGTGCGCGCCAGGGCCTGAATTCGTATACCGAATGGTTTGCCGGCAATGCCGACATGGCCGGCAATTATCTGGGCTACGACGGCCCGTACCCGCCGTTCAACGACCTGCGTGTGCACCGCTATTTCTTCCGCGTGTTTGCGCTGGGCGTGGCGCAGCTCAGCCTGCCCGAGACCTTCACCGCGGCCGATGTGCTGTCGGCGATCCAGGGCCATGTGCTGGCCGAGGCGGCGTTGCACGGCACCTACACGTTGAATCCGGCGCTGCGCTGACGGTAACGAACGGTCCTGCGCCACCGGTCAGGTCGGCGCGGGGCCGGCTGCGGCCCATGGTGACCTGGTGCGTGCGGCGTCAATCGCACGATCGCCGCCACACTGGTCAACCGTTGGCTTCGATCATCTGCTCGAGCACGTACACCGGCGCGCCGTCCGTGCCTGCGGCGGCCGGGTAGCGGGTGACGCGCAGCAGGGTGCGGATGCCGGCTTCGTGCTCGAAGCCTTCGATCTTGCCCTCGAAGGCTTGCCAGGTCTGGGTGACGGGCTGCCCTGCCGCATCCTGCTCGCGCAGTTGCAGGCATTGGCGCGCCGGGTCGGACCCGCATGCCACGGTATCGGCCGCCACTTCGATCAGCAGCGTCTGACCAGGGCCGCCGTAGCGGGTGTCGGCCGTGGCGACACCGCCGAACACCAGCCGGGTGCCGTCGCTGCGGGTCAGGGTCAGTCGCGGCGAGGTCTGCGCGGTGTTCAGCGCCACCGCGAAGCGGCCGGACAGCAACTCGCTGGCTGCGCGCTCCTGGGCCATCCGCCGCGGTTGCGCACACAGGCGTTTGCTCGACACCACCCGGCCGATCTGCAAATGCGCCTGCGCCACGCTGTAATCGGCGCCCAATGCATTGCAGGTCTGGCTGACCTGGATGCGGTGATCGCCGAAATCCAGCTGCAAGGGTGGTGTGCCGGCGACGAACAGGCTACCCAAGGCGGTGCCGTGCGCATCGCTGGCCTGCTGCAGCTGCCAGTGTTGCGCCCGCAACGCGGCCTGCAGTGGCGCGTTGTCGGCGGCGATTGAGCTGGTCGCGGCCGGCTCGGCGGCAGCGGCGTCGGCGCTGGATCCGGGCGCCTGCGGCGGCGCGCTCGACCCGCAGGCCGTCACGCCCGCTGCCAGCAGTGCAGGGGCAAACAACACGGCACGCATGCGGCGGCTCCCGGTGATCGATATGTCAGTGATACCGCCACCGCGCGGCCGGGGCAATGACGCAAGTCACTGCCCGGCCATGTGCCTCGCATGCCGCGCCGGCTTAGCTGGCACGACACGCGACCGCGTGGCCGTCTCAGGCCAGCGCCGGCAGCCACAGCAGCAGGGCGGCGCCCAGCACGATGCGGTAGACCGCAAACACGGTGAAGCGGTGCTTCTTGATGTAGCCCAGCAACCACTTCACCACCACAAAGCCGGTGATGGTCGCCGCCACGAAGGCCACGGCCACATCGGCCCAGTTCTCGCTGCCGAAGCCACCTTCCTTGTACATCTCCAGCAGGGCATACCCGCTGGCCGCGAACATGGTCGGGATGCCCACCATGAACACGAAATCCGCCGCCGCCGAGCGCTTGCTCAGGCCCAGCAGCATGGCCAGGAAGATCGCTGAGGCCGAGCGCGAGGTGCCGGGGAACACACCGGCCACCACCTGCGCCAGACCGACCGCGATGGCCACTTTCCAGGTCACCACATCGCGCTCAGGCAATTTGCCGGCAAAGTGCTCGGCCACCAGCATCCACAGCCCGCCGATCAGCAACGCCCAGGCCACCGGCTGCACGGTTTCCGGCAGCTGCCAGCCGGCCTTGCGCACGATCAGCCCGACCACTGCGGTAACCAGGAAGGCCACGCCGATCTTGAGCACGTAGTCGCGGTTGTCGCGCTGGCCCAGGCCGGTGGCCAGGGTCCACAGCTTCTGCCGTAGCGCCAGGCAGATCGCCAGGATCGCGCCGGCCTGGATGACGATGTTGAAGAAGTCAGAACGGCGTCCGAGCCATTGTTCGGCGATCAGCAGGTGGCCGGTGCTGGAGATCGGCAGGAATTCGGTGAGGCCTTCGAGAATGCCCAACAGCAGGGCGGAAATCAGATCGGACATCGGACTGGAGAGGGGATGGGGGAGGCGTCAGGATAGTGCATTGCGGCATGCACCATATCGGTGCACGATGCGATTGCTTAGCACCTAAAAGGTGCTAGCTAGATGTGAGCGGCCTCAAGCGATGCAAGCAAAATCAAGGACTTGTGAAGATCCGGCGCTTGGCATGGTCCCTGCTGTAGTTCCGCTCACGAGCCACTTAACTCCTGCAGAGGTTTCTTCCGATGTCCGTGGAAAATGTTGAAAAGCTGATCAAGGACAACAAGGTCGAGTTTGTCGACCTGCGCTTCGTCGATATGCGTGGTGTACAGCAGCACATCACCTTCCCGGCCAACATCATCGAGCCGGCGCTGTTCGAAGAAGGCAAGATGTTCGACGGCAGCTCGATCGCGGGTTGGAAGGGCATCAACGAGTCGGACATGGTCCTGCTCCCGGACGCCGGCACTGCGTACCTGGATCCGTTCTTCGCCGATCCGACCATCGTGCTGACCTGCGACATCCTCGATCCGGCCACCATGCAGAGCTATGAGCGCGACCCGCGCGGCATCGCCAAGCGTGCCGAGGCCTACCTGAAGTCCTCCGGCACCGCCGACCAGGCGTTCTTCGGCCCGGAGCCGGAATTCTTCATCTTCGATTCGGTGCGCTTTGCCAACGACATGGGCCACACCTTCTTCCAGGTCGGCTCGGAAGAGGCTGCCTGGAACACCGGCGCCAAGTACGACGGCGGCAACAGCGGCTACCGTCCGGGCGTGAAGGGTGGCTACTTCCCGGTCCCGCCGACCGACACGCTGCACGACCTGCGCGCGGAAATGATCAAGACGCTGGAACAGGTCGGCATCGAGACCGAGGTGCACCACCACGAAGTGGCCACCGCCGGCCAGTGCGAGATCGGCACCAAGTTCAGCTCGCTGGTGCAGAAGGCCGACGAACTGCTGACGATGAAGTACATCATCAAGAACGTCGCCTACCGCAACGGCAAGACCGCGACCTTCATGCCCAAGCCCATCGTGGGCGACAACGGCTCGGGCATGCACGTGCACCAGTCGCTGACCAAGGGCGGCGTCAACCTGTTCTCCGGTGACGGCTACGGCGGCCTGTCGCAGATGGCGCTGTGGTACATCGGCGGCATCTTCAAGCACGCACGTGCGATCAACGCCTTCTCCAACTCCGGCACCAACAGCTACAAGCGCCTGGTCCCGGGCTTCGAGGCGCCGGTGATGCTGGCCTATTCGGCCCGCAACCGCTCGGCCTCGTGCCGCATTCCGTGGGTCACCAACCCGAAGGCGCGCCGCATCGAAATGCGCTTCCCCGATCCGTTGCAGTCCGGCTACCTGACCTTCACCGCGCTGATGATGGCCGGCCTGGACGGCATCAAGAACCAGATCGACCCGGGCGCGCCGAGCGACAAGGACCTGTACGACCTGCCGCCGGAAGAAGAGAAGCTGATCCCGCAGGTCTGCTCCAGCCTGGATCAGGCGCTGGAAGCGCTGGACAAGGACCGCGAGTTCCTCAAGGCCGGCGGCGTGATGAGCGACGACTTCATCGACGGCTACATCGCGCTGAAGATGCAGGAAGTCACCAAGTTCCGTGCTGCGACCCACCCGTTGGAGTACCAGCTGTACTACGGCAACTGAGTTCCACCGCGGTGATGGCGGAGGCCCCCCCTCCCACCTCCGCCATCGCCGCACATGTTTGATCGCTCCACGGCATCGGCCGGGGAGCGAAGGGGTATTGAGAGAGCACACAGTTCGCGACGCGCGGGCCTGACCTCTCCCACGGGGCGGATGCATCTGCATCGGCCGAGGTCTGCGTAATCGCGAACGCGCGGATGCCGGGGTTGGCATCCAGGTGAATGACACCGCCGGGCGGCGCAATGCCGGCCGGTCTTTTCCACCATTCGGGGTATGCGCATGAAATTGATCACCGCCATCATCCGGCCGTTCAAGCTCGACGAGGTCCGCGAGGCCTTGTCCGCAGCAGGCGTGTCGGGCATCACCGTGACCGAGGTCAAGGGTTTCGGACGCCAGAAAGGCCACACCGAGCTGTACCGCGGCGCCGAGTACGTCGTCGATTTCCTGCCCAAGATCAAGATCGAGACGGTGGTGACCGACGACCGGCTGGACGCAGTGGTCGAGGCGATCCAGAACGCCGCCGGCACCGGCAAGATCGGCGACGGCAAGATCTTCGTGACCGCGATCGAGCAAGTCGTGCGCATCCGCACCGGCGAGATCGGCGCCGATGCGCTCTGAGTCCCCCACCCCCGGAGTTCTTATGAAGACAGCCTTTTTTGCCGGGTGGAAAGCCCGGTTCTACAGTGTCTGCATGCTGATGCTGTTCAGCGCGCTGGTGGTGGGCGGCATGGGCAGCGCGCACGCGCAGTCCACCCCGCAGGTCACTCCGCTGCCGACCGAACCGGTCACCACCGAACCGCTGCCGTCGGCGCAGCCGCCCGCCGCACCGGTGGCCGCCGCCGAAGCCGCGCCGGTGGTGGAGAAGGGCGATGTCGCCTGGATGCTGACCTCCACGCTGCTGGTGCTGCTGATGGTGGTGCCGGGCCTGGCGTTGTTCTACGGCGGCATGGTGCGTGCCAAGAACGTGTTGTCGGTGCTGATCCAGGTCGCGGTGGTGTTCTCGCTGCTGACCATCCTGTGGGTGGTGTACGGCTACAGCCTGGCGTTTTCCGGCGAAGGCCCGTGGATCGGCAATCTGGACAAGGCGCTGCTCAAGGGCGTGACCATCGAGACGCTGGCGGCCACCTTCACCAAGGGCGTGAGCCTGCCGGAATACGTGTTCGTGGCGTTCCAGGCGACCTTTGCCGGCATCACCGGTGCGCTGATCGTCGGCGCCTTTGCCGAACGCGCCAAGTTCGCCGCGGTGCTGCTGTTCTCGGTGATCTGGTTCACCTTCGGCTACCTGCCGCTGGCGCACATGGTCTGGGCCACCGGCGGATACCTGTTCGGCCTGGGTGCGCTGGATTTTGCCGGCGGCACCGTGGTGCACATCAACGCCGGTATCGCCGGCCTGGTCGGCGCCTACTTTGTCGGCAAGCGCGCCGGCCTGGGCCGCGAGGCGATCAAGCCGCACAACGTGACCCTGACCTTCGTCGGTGCCTCGCTGCTGTGGGTGGGCTGGTTCGGCTTCAACGCCGGCTCCAACCTGGAAGCCAATGCCGGTGCGGCGCTGGCCTTCCTCAACACCTTGCTGGCCACTGCCGCTGCCATCCTGGGCTGGTCGCTGACCGAGAAGATCATCAAGGGCAAGTCGTCTGCGCTGGGCGTGGCTTCGGGCATGGTCGCCGGCCTGGTCGGCATCACCCCGGCCTGCGGCACGGTGGGTCCGTTCGGTGCGATCGTCATCGGCCTGGCCGCCGGCGTGCTGTGCGTGTGGGGCGTCACCGGCCTGAAGCGCCTGCTGGGCGCCGACGACAGCCTGGACGTGTTCGGCGTGCATGGCCTGGGCGGCATCATCGGCGCCATCCTGACCGGCGTGTTCTCGGCGGCCTCGCTGGGCGGCCAGAAGGGCGGCGATTACGACATCGTGCATCAGGTCGGCATCCAGGTACTGGGCGTGGGCATCACCCTGGTGTGGATCGGCGTGGTGTCGGTGGTGGGCTTCCTGGTCGCCAAGCTGGTGTTCGGCCTGCGCGTCACCGAAGAAGCCGAACGCGAGGGCCTGGATATCACCTCGCACGGCGAAGCGGCATACGAGTCCTGAGCATGCACACCCGCGGCCACGCTGCCGCGGGTGGCGCAACGACCCGGCCGGGACAGCCGTGCCGGGTCCGTTTTCCCCGTTGCCCCATCGGGCGCGGACCAACTGCCGAGGTGCCTGCATGACCAGCCCCACGCCTGTGACTGTCGGCGCGGATGTCCGCTGGATCGGTGCGACCTGCTGCCATCCGGCCCCGATTCCTTGCTTGCACGCTTCGTTCTGCGCGCTATATGCGCAGGCCGATCGTGCTTGCACTAAATTGGTGCAATGCTGATGTCGTCCATCCTCCCGTCGCTGGACAGCCTGGGCACACCGGTGGCCTGGGCCGACCGCGAGGGTCGCGTGCTGGGCGTCAATCCGGCCTTCGCGCGCTGGCTCGGGGTCAGTGCGCGGCGTCTGGTCGATCAACCGCTGGCGGCGCTGGAAGTGCAGGGCGATGCGCTGGCCCGCTTCCTGCTCAACGACGAGCGCGACGTGCTGCGCCTGCATCGGCTGGCATTGGGCCTGCCCAATGACGCGCCGCGCTTTGCCGAAGGCTGGCTGTCGCGGCTGGACGACGGCGGCTGGCTGCTGGAAACCCATCCGGTCGACGAATTCCCCGCACTGGACCCCACCCATGCGCTGCCCAACGCCTTGAGCGCCGCGCTCAAGGGGCTGGCGCACGAGCTGCGCAATCCGCTGGCCGGGCTCAAGGGCGCGGCGCAGTTGCTGGCGCGGCGCTCGGCCGGGCGCGACGAGGACGAGCGCGAGCTGATCGAGCTGATCGGCACCGAGATCGAACGCCTCAATACCTTGCTCGAACGCCTGCTCTCGCCCACGCCGGCGCGCCCGCACGACCGCCTCAACATCCACGTCGTGCTCGAGCGTGTGCTGCGCCTGGCCGAGGCCGAGGGCGGCTGGTCGGTGCAGGTGCAGCGCGATTACGACCCCAGCATTCCCGACATCCTTGGCGATGGCGACCGCCTGACCCAGGCGGTGTGGAATCTGGTGCGCAATGCGTTCCAGGCCGGCGCCACGCGGGTGACCCTGCGCACCCGCGTCGAGCACGGCCAGCGCATCCGCGACCGCGTGCATGCAATGTCGCTGCGGCTGGAGATCATCGACGACGGCGGCGGCGTGCCGGAGGAACTGGCCGAGCACTTGTTCCTGCCGCTGGTCAGCGGCCGCGCCGAGGGCAGCGGCCTGGGTCTGGCGTTGGCCCAGCAGGTCTCGCGCGAACACCACGGCACGCTGACCTACCGCTCGCGGCCGGGACATACCGTTTTCACCCTGCTGCTGCCCGAGCTGGCCGGCGATCACGACAAGGAGCATCTGCATGGCTGAGGCCGCCGCCGCATCCCACCACATCTGGGTGGTCGACGACGACCGTTCGGTCCGCTTCGTGCTGTCCACCGCCTTGCGCGATGCCGGCTACGCCGTGGATGGCTTCGAGAGTGCCGCCGCCGCACTGCAGGCACTGGCCATGCGGCCCACCCCGGATCTGCTGTTCACCGACGTGCGCATGCCCGGCGAAGACGGGCTGAGCCTGCTCGACAAGCTCAAGTCCAGGCACCCGCAACTGCCGGTGATCGTGATGTCGGCCTACACCGACGTGGCCAGTACCGCCGGCGCCTTCCGCGGCGGCGCGCACGAGTTCCTGTCCAAGCCCTTCGATCTGGACGATGCGGTGGCCTTGGCCGCACGCGCGCTGCCGGATGCCGATGCCGGCGTCGAGGAGATCATCGGGACACCGTTGGCAGAAGGCTCGGCCTCGCTGATCGGCGACACCCCGGCGATGCAGGCGCTGTTCCGCGCGATCGGCCGATTGGCGCAGGCACCGCTGTCTGTGTTGATCAACGGCGAGACCGGCACCGGCAAGGAACTGGTGGCGCGCGCGCTGCATAACGAGTCGCCGCGCGCGCGCAAGCCCTTCGTCGCGCTCAACACCGCCGCCATCCCCGCGGAACTGCTGGAAAGCGAGTTGTTCGGCCACGAAACCGGCGCCTTCACCGGCGCCACCAAACGCCATATCGGCCGCTTCGAACAGGCCGACGGCGGCACGCTGTTCCTGGACGAAATCGGCGACATGCCGCTGCCGCTGCAGACCCGCCTGCTGCGCGTGCTGGCCGAGAACGAATTCTTCCGTGTCGGCGGGCGCGAGTTGATCCGCGTCGATGTACGCGTGATCGCCGCCACCCACCAGGACCTGGAGGCGTTGGTGGAGCAAGGCCGCTTCCGTGCCGACCTGTTGCATCGCCTGGACGTGGTGCGCCTGCAATTGCCGCCGTTGCGCGAGCGCCGCGGCGACATTGCGCAGCTGGCCGAGAATTTCCTGGCCATGGCCGGGCGCAAGCTCGACATGCTGCCCAAGCGGCTGTCCTCGGCCGCGCTGGAACAACTCCGCCAATACGATTGGCCCGGCAACGTACGCGAACTGGAAAACGTCTGCTGGCGCCTGGCGGCCCTGGCCACTGCCGATATCATCGACGTGGTCGACGTGGAATCGGCACTGGCGCGCGGCGGCCGCCGCCAGCGTGCCGGCCGTGGCGATGGGCAATGGGACGAGATGCTCTCCAGCTGGGCCGCACAACGCCTGAGCGAAGGCGCCCAGGGCCTGCATGCCGAAGCCCGCGAACGCCTGGACAAGACCCTGCTCGAAGCCGCCCTGCAACTCACCCAGGGCCGCCGTGCCGAAGCCGCCGCCCGATTGGGTCTGGGCCGTAACACCGTCACCCGCAAACTCGGTCCGGGCCGCAAACGCCGGTGATCTGAATCTAAGCCCCCCTCCCATGGGAGAGGGGTTGGGGTGAGGGTCCCTGTGCCGATGCAAGTGCTACTGCACGCGCATCTATTCCAACGATGCCTTGATCGAGCTGAGGCTGCCCGACATTGCCCGCGGCAAGCGTTGCTGAGTGGCACGCCGCCGCATCCTTGCTCTCGATGACGCCATCGCAGTTCTAACGTGCCGACGCCATCGTCCAAGCAGCTCACGACACGTGTACTCGGCGCCTCGCACACCATCCCAACAACCCGCGTCCCATCGACCCGCACCTCCAACAACCCGAGCATCCACACCAACCCCGTAAACTCCTGTGCTGCCAGCGGCGCATTTCATGACATGTGAACATGCGCCCGCATAGGTTTTCAGCCTGATCAGGAGAACAGCTCGATGCGTTACCGGTCGTCCACGATCGTTGCCCTCACCGCGCTGGCGCTTGCCGCCTGCAGCAGCACGCCACCGCCTCCGCCACCACCGCCCCCGGCGGCGCGCGTGGTGCCTGTGCGTCCGGTCCAGCAGGCCGAAGCGGCGCTGGCATCGGCGTCGGGCAGCCTGGTCAGCGGTCGGGTGGTGCTGGTCCCCGCGCTGCAAGGTATCCGCATCACCGGCACGGTTGGTGGCCTGCGCCCGGGCGGCGTGGCCGGCTTCCATGTGCACGAACGCGGCGATTGCAGCGCCGCCGACGCCAGCAGTGCCGGTGCGCATTTCAATCCGACCGGTGCGGCGCACGGCGGACGTGTCGGCAACACTCCCCACCACGCCGGCGACATGGACAACCTGCGTGCCGATGCCGAAGGTGTCGCGCATCTGGACATGATCGTTGCCGGCATCACCCTGGGCGATGCCGCGCCCACCGACGTGGTCGGCAAGTCGCTGGTGGTGCATGCCGACGCCGACGACTATCGCAGCCAACCCAGCGGCAATGCCGGCGCACGCCTGGCCTGCGGCGTCATCCGCGTCACCCAGTGGCGCACACCCCCTTCGCAGCCCTGAGTCGGGGCACCCCTGGCTGCAGCTGCGGCCTTTCTACAGGAGTTTTCTCATGCGCATTCTTCCAACGACGTTGTTCCTGGCCACCGCGCTGGTGCTGACCGCGTGCAAGCGCGACGAACCCGCTCCGGCCGATCCTGCACCCGCACCGCAGGCCGGCGCAGCGGCCGAAGCGGCGCATGGCGGTGAGCACGCCGCGTCCATGGTCACCGAAGCGACGGCCACCACCACCGCCACCGCCGAGCTCAAGCCGACCAAGGGCAGCGACGTCAAAGGCACGGTGAGCTTCAAGATCGTCGACGGCGCGCTGCGCGTCACCGGCCAGCTCAGTGGCCTCAAGCCCGACAGCGAACACGGCTTCCATATCCACGAAAAGGGCGATTGCAGCGCACCGGACGGCAGCAGCGCCGGCGGTCACTTCAACCCGGCGCAATCCGATCACGGCGCCGTCAGTGCAGACCCGCACCACGGCGGCGACATGCCCAACATCAAGGCCGATGCGCAGGGCAATGCCAGCATCGATGGCCCGGTGTCGAGCAACGTCAATCTGGGCAAGGCCGACCAGTTCGATATCGCCGGCCACGCGGTGATCGTGCATGCCGATGCAGACGACTACAAAACCCAGCCCACCGGCAACGCCGGCGGCCGTCTGGCCTGCGGTGTGATCACCACCGACAACGCGCCAGCTGCAGCCAAGTAAGCAGGACAGGCCAGCAGTCAGGTAAAGCGCCGCGGTGATCGATCACCGCGGCGTTGTTGTTTCTGGGTTGCGGTGAGGGAGCGATCCGGTCATGCGTGGTGCAGGCGCGCAGAGCATCCGGCACGCCGCATGTCGCGTGCTGCATGCTTCCTGTCGGTACGCATTGAACTGTCGGTATACCTCACACCGGGCGCACCGCACAGGCGACCAAGTCGTTCGCTTGCGCAAGACCCGCGTCATCAACGACTCAATAATTCGGCCACAGCCCCGGCGTCGCCAGCTCCAGCAGATGCGCATCCGGATCGCGGAAGTAGAGGCTGTGCCCGCCGCCCGGCCACTGCGTACGGCCCTCGATGGGCACGTCGCAGGCCTGCAGATGTGCCTCCCATCCGGCCAGCGCATCGGTGGCGATGGCGAATGCGTAATGCGCGCGCCCGCTGCCATCGTGCGGCGGAATCGTGCCACCCGGCAGCGTGACCGTGGCGGCGGTGCTGCCCTGCAGGAACAGCAGCAACACCTGCCCGGGTGCGATTGCGTACGCGGCCATGCGCGCGTCGCGATACATCGTTGCCAATCCCAATACGCGGGCATAGAACGCGCAGGCGCGCTCCAGATCTGCCACATACACGCCGGTTTCCAGCACGCCCTGCAACGCCGGCGCCACGGACGCCGGCGTCTGGCTCATGCGGCCAGTGCCTGGCGCGGATCCTGGCCCGGTTCCACATGCACGTACAGTACTGGCAGGCCGTGCGCTTCCAGCACTGCGGCCATCTGCCGCTGACGCGACAGGAATTGTTCGTAGACGCCGCGCAGGCGCTCGCAATTCTCGCGGTCGTACGCGTAGTAATCGCACCAGCCGGCCGGGTCGAACAGCGCGATGCGCACTTCGCCGTCGACATAGCGCAGCACCGGCTCGGGCGGCTGTTCCAGCCACTCTTCGCTGTGCGGCGCCAGCAGGGCGGCTTCGATCAGCGGCCACAACGGGGCCAGGCCCTGGTTGTCGTACTGCATGGAAATCATCGCGGCCAGATCGTTCGCGGTGAGATACCGCGCATGTTCGATGCGTGCGCCGAAGCTTTCCTGCGCCAGCAGCGCGGTATCGGCCTGCGCCATGCCCTGGGCCAGCAGCACTTCTTCCATCGCATCGGCCACCGTCGCCACGATCTGCGGATCGCCGGAGAGCAGGAACGGCAGCACGCGCAGGCCGCCGCCGGTCAGCTGCGCGTCGGCCTGGAAGGGCAGGGGAATCTCGCCCTGCGCATCGGCGCCGAACGCCAGCACACGCGGGCCCTGGTCGCGCCCGGGCGCACGCGCATGCAGCTCGTCCAGCCGGCGATGCAGCGGCCAGCCCGGCCGCAGCACTTCGGCCGGGTCGAAGTGCGCCATTGCCACGCTGAGCTCGAGCTCGCGGATTTCGGGGATCCACTGCGCCAGGTCGCGGCCGATGCGTTCGGCCAGCATGCCGGCCTGCTCGGGCGCCAGGGCGCCGCGCTCGGGGGCGGTGCCGCCCGTCAATTCCAGCGCCATCACACCCATGGCGGTCACGCCGTGTTCGGTCTTGCTCATGATTCGCGGTTGGCCCATCACGGGGTCGAAGCTACACTGCGGCCATTATGCCTGCCGGCCCTGTGCAGGCCATGTCCCCGAGTCCTCCATGCCAGGTCAACCGATGCCAGCAGCCCGTCCCGTCGCCATTCTGGGCGGCGTCCGTATCCCGTTCTGTCGTCAGAACACCGCTTACGCGGACGTGGGCAACCTGGGCATGTCGGTGCGCACGCTGGGCGCGCTGGTCGAGCGCTTCGGGCTGCACGGGCAGCAACTGGGCGAAGTGGCAATGGGGGCGGTGATCAAGCACTCCTCGGACTGGAACCTGGCGCGCGAGGCGGCACTGTCGTCCGGGCTGTCGCCGCTGACGCCGGGCATCACCCTGCAGCGCGCCTGCGGCACCAGCCTGGATTCGGTGATCACCATCGCCAACAAGATCGCGCTGGGCCAGATCGATTCGGGCATCGGCGGCGGCTCGGACACCACCTCGGAAGTCCCGATCGTCTACGGCAAGAAGCTGCGCGCGCGGCTGATGGCCGCCAACCGTGCCAAGGCCACTGGCGACAAGCTCAAGGCCCTGCTGCGCGGCTTCAAGCTGAGCGAGCTCAAGCCCGAATTCCCCGGCGTGGCCGAGCCGCGCACCGGCAAGAGCATGGGCGACCACTGCGAGGACATGGCCAAGGAATGGAACATCTCGCGTGATTCGCAGGACGAATGGGCGGTGTCCTCGCACCACAAGCTGGCCGCCGCCTATGAGCGCGGCTTCTTCGACACCTTGATCGCGCCGTTCCGCGGCGTCTCGCGCGACAACATCCTGCGCGCCGACACCTCGCTGGAAAAGCTGGCCACGCTGCGCCCGGCCTTCGACAAGACCTCCGGCCGCGGCACGTTGACCGCGGCCAATTCCACCCCGCTCACCGATGGCGCGGCCGCGGTGCTGCTGTCCAGCGAAGCCTGGGCGCTGGCGCATGGCCATACCCCGATGGCCTATCTGCGCGATGCGCAGGTGGCGGCGGTGGATTTCGTGCATGGCGAAGGCCTGTTGATGGCGCCGACCATCGCGGTGCCGCAGATGCTGGCGCGTCAGGGCCTGACCCTGCAGGACTTCGACATCTACGAAATCCACGAGGCCTTTGCCGCGCAGGTGCTGTGCACGCTGCGCGCCTGGGAAAGCGAGGATTACTGCCGCAATCGCCTGGGGCTGGAAGCGCCGCTCGGCCGTATCGACCCGGACAAGATCAACCCGCTGGGTTCGTCGCTGGCCACCGGCCACCCCTTCGCCGCCACTGGCGCACGCGTGGTGGCAACGGCTGCCAAGCAACTGGAAGAACGCGGCGGCGGCCGTGCGTTGATTTCGATCTGCACCGCTGGCGGCATGGGCGTGGTGGCCATCGTCGAGCGCTGACGCTGCTGCGCAGCCTGGGATTGGGCATTCGGAATTGAGGATTCGCAAAGCAGACGCGGACTCCTGGTTTTTACGAATTCCCAATTCCCAATCCCGAATCTCCAACCTGCAAGGACGCATGGATGTCGAACGTTGATTCACGCGAGCCCCCTACGCTTTATCTGCCTCCGACGCACGGCGCCGTGTGGCGCGAGGGCGATGTGCTGGTGTGCACGCCGGGCGCCGATCTGCCGCCGCGTTGCGTCAAGTGCAATGCGCCGGCGGACATCTCGCCGCGCCGCTACATCTTCCATTGACACCACCCGGCGATCTATCTGGCCCTATTGATGGGGGTGCTGCCGTATCTGATCCTGGCCATCGTGCTGCGCAAGCGCAGTGCGCATGTGCTGAGCCTGTGCGCGTGGCATGAGCGCCGCCGCGTGCAGTGTGTCGCCATCGCGATGGCGTCGATCGTGCCGTTGCTGGTCGGCGTGCTGTGGATCGGTGGCGCGACCGGCTGGCTGACCGGTGCCGGTGTGATGGCGGTGATGCTGTTGATCGGCAGACGCGGTTCGCACGTGTTGTCGGCGCAATCGGTCGATCACGAGCAGGCACGTTATCTCGGTGCCTGTGACGCGTTTTTTGCGCGCATTGCCGGCGCCGCCCCGAGAATCGCGCGATTGGTGATCTGCGTTGCTGCGTTTGCAGATACCTTCGTAACGTCCATGCGTTGCCATCCCTGCAGGTGTGATGACAGGCCGGCAAATGTTGCCGGTAGCGCTTCTGCTCGGATCTAGAAAAACAAAAGCCCCGGACATGCCGGGGCTCCTGGTGAATCCACGCATCGCCGCAGCAGCGATCAGACCTCAGATCAGAGCACGCGATCGTCCGGTGCGAGCGGATCGGCCGGCGGCGTTGCATAGGCCGATACGATCGGCCCGCGCAGCGACTGCTGCGGTAAGCCCTCGTGCACCGGCTCGCCGCGTGCGGCGCGCAGGGCGTTGGCGTAGCAATGCTGCGCGGACAGCAGATCCCCGGCGGCGGCGAAGCCGTGGCCGAGTTCTTCCCAGGCCTCGCTGCCCGCGCCATTGGCCACTGCGCGATGCAGGAACTCCTCGGCCTGCGACCACTGCTGCTGGTGGCGTGCCAGACGCGCCAGGGTCAGCAACAGGCCCGGGCTGTCCGGGTATTGGGTCAGCCAACGCTGCGCACTGGCGCGGCGCGAATCGTATTTTTCCAGCGGCAGCACGCCATACAGGCGCACCAGCGATTCGTCCCACTGCGTATCCAGCGCCTGCTCCAGGCTATGTACCGCCGCATCGTCCCAGTGCAGCACTGCCGCGCGCTGTGCATAGGCACCCACCACCGCGGGATAGGTACGCAGCGGTTTGGGCAGCGCTTCCCAGCGTTCGGCCAGGGCATTGGCATCGCCGGCCTGCAACAGCGTCTGTTCGGCCAGCGTGGCTTCCAGTGCGCTGTAGGCCTCCGGTGCCAGCACCGCCTGCTGACGCAATGCGCCTAGCTGACCATAGGCCTCGTCGGCGCGACCGATCTGCGCCAGGGCATGCGTGCGCAGCAGCAGGCCGCGCGCCGGCAGCGGTTGCGCGTTGGCACTGTCGAGCGCATTGATCGCCTCGACCGGGCGTTGCCGCGCCAGATGCCGCTCGCCCTGCAGCAACGCATGCGCGGTGGGGTCGCACTCGGCCAATTGCTGGGCCAGCGCGTTGGCCGCCACCTCGTCTCCGCGTGCATCGGCAACCCGCACTGCACTGGCCAGGGCGATGCCGCTGACCTCTGCATCCTCGCTGGCGTTGACCAACAGGCGCTCGGCACGCTGCCACTGGCCGTGATCGGCTGCGCGCAGGCCTTCGATCAGGCGGGCGCGGCCCTTCCTGCGGCGGTACTTACCCCAGACCCGGAACGGCAGGCTGACCAGCGTCCACACCAGCCACAGCACCAACAGCGCGATGACCAGGATCAACAGCGCCTGCGGCATGGCGGCGCGGTAGTCGTTGCCGCCGACGCTGACCACCACATTGCCCAGGTCGTAAGTGGTCTGATGCGACAGCCATTGCGCACCGAGCACGCCCAGCGCCACGGCAACCAACAGGATCAAGACGGTACGCAACACTTTCATTGGGTGGATCTCCCTTCACGCATGGCCTGCAGTTGCAGCAGGGTGGTGCCCAGTTCCGGCAGGCGCGGACGCAGTGGCGCTTGTTGCAGCGTGCGCAGGCGGGTACGTGCCTGGCGACGTTGTGGTGAATCCGGCCATAGCCGGGTGGTCCAGGTGTCCACCCGGCGCAGCGATTGCGCAAAGCCGGCGGAGTCGCCGCGCTCGGCTGCGGCGCGGGCCAGGCTGACCTCGATCTGCAAGGCGTCGCGCGCGGCGTGGCGATCGCCGCCGGTCAGCAGCGCATCGCCACGGCTGGGACGGATGTCCACCAGCGGTGTGAGTGCTTTCTGCCACCACGGCTGCGCTGCTTCGCTCTCTTGAGCGGTCTGTTCGGGCAGGCGCAGCAGGTCGCCGGCCAACTGGTCCAGGGTGTGGCCGGCCTGCGCCTGCGGACCGGCACCCAGGCGATCCAGTGCGTCGCGTTCCTGCACCAGCGCCTGACGCAGATTGAGATAGCCGGGATCGTCGATGCCATTGAGCGCGGCATTGGCCAGCGCGTAGGCGCGGCGCGCGCCGTCTGCATCGCCGGCGATGCTCAGCCGCTGCTGGCCCAGCCGCAGCAGCAGCTCCACTTCATCCAGCCGCAGCGCCTGCGCACCGTGGCGGTTGGGATCGGCAAGCTTTTGCACGGTTTCTTCGAGCAAGGCACTGCGCTGGCTCAGGCCCAGCATCTCGTCGCGCAGCACGCGGTTGGTCGCTGCCGCATCCGCCAGGCGTTCGTTGGCCAGGCGTTGGTCGCGGCGCAGCGTCTCCAGCATCTGCTGCGTGCCATCCCAGCGCTGCTGCTGCGCCTCGGCGGCCTGCAGCTGCGCGCTTTGATAGCCCTGCCATGCGCGCCAACCGAGGAACAGCGCCACGCCCACGGCGGCCAGCGCGACGACGAGCAGCAGCCATGCCAGGGGAAAGCGTCGCGTGGAAGCGGGCATTTCGGTCATTCGTCCATCCTCGCGCGGTCACGACGGGTGCAGGTGCCGCAGTCATCTGCCACAGCATGGCGTGCAGCGGCAGACAGCCGCAAGCCGTGCTTGAGTTCGAAGTTCAGCAAGGTCGCGATGGTGTCACGATCGCGGCGGCGGCAGCGGCCAATTGCTCGGGCAAGGGACCTGCGGCGCGCAGCACCTGCTGGAAGCCGGCGGCGTGTGCGGCTTGCAGCATGCGCTCGCTGGAGGCCACCAGCGGGCGTTGCTGTAAGGCGTCGATCAGCGGTCCAGGCAGTTGCTGCAGCACCAGCGTCAGCGCTTCGGCGCTGCTCAGCGCCAGCACGCTAGCGGGCAGCGCGTCCGCCAGGGCACGCATTGCCGATGCGCGCAGGCGCAGCGGCACGCGCTGATAGACATCGGCGCGCAGGATGCGGGCGCCACGCTGCTCCAGTGCCGGCGCCAGCATGCCGCGCCCGCCCGGGGCGGTGATCAGCCCGACGGCCTGCAGCGGTTGCCGGAACAGCGGCAATGCGAGCAGGCCCTCGCTGTCCATGCGCGCCGGGCGTATCACCGTGTCGATGCCGCAGGCCTGCAGCGCGCGCGCAGTGCCGTCTCCCACGCTCACCCACTGCGCCTGCGCCGGCCGCTGCAGCGGCGCCAGGCGATGCGCCGCGTGCACTGCGGCCGGGCTGGTGAACACCGCGATCGGCGCGTGCAAGGCCTGCCGCAATGCAGCCCGTGCCCGCGGGGTGTCGTTGGTCTGCAGCCGCCACGGCGACAGCGCCAGCAGCCGTCCGCCGTGCCGCGCGGCGGCCCGCCGCAGCGGCGCGTGTTCACCGCTGGGCCGCAGCGAAATCAGGGTCCAGGCGTTGGCAGCTGGGGCGGGAGGTGTCATCCAGTGATTATGCGAGAGCCGTGCGTTATCGGGGGCGGGTGTCGCGCGCTGCGCTGGCGGCGATTCGATCCTCGCGCGCTGTCTGGCCTTTGCGTGCCTGCTCGACGCGATGCCTGCGTTTCTGCGGCCAGAACCTCGTCCCCGGGTCTGTGTCGATGACCGCTACCGCCCACGATCCGCCACGACAATCGAGCTGGAGTGGCGCCGTGATCAAGTCCTACCTCATCAACATGCAGCGCAGCGGCGAGCGCCTGCAGGCGATGTCGACGCAGTTCCAGGCACTGGGCCTGCCGTTCGAGCGGATTCCCGCAGTGGATGGCGCCACCCTGACGCCTGCGCAGATTGCCGACTTCGCACGCGAGCGGCCGCTGGAAGGCTCCGGGGATGCCTTCAGCACCGGCCCGCGCAACTGGACCGCCTCCAACATCGGGTGCTTCCTGAGCCATCAGGCCGCGTGGCGCATCGCAGCCGACTCCGACGACGCCTACACCGCCATCTTCGAAGACGACATGCATCTGTCCGACGCGCTGCCGGCGCTGCTGCGCAGCAGCGAGTGGCTGCCGGGCGGCAACAGCATCGTGCGGCTGGAACCGTCCTACAACCGCATCAAGCTCGATGCCAAGGTCGCCGAGGTCGGTGGCCGGCAGCTGCGCCTGGTGCGTCCCTCGACCCATCAACACTGCTGGCCGGTCTGCACCGGTGCGTTGATCCTCAGTCGCGATGCTGCGCGCCTGCTGCTCGCAGCCGACGCGCGCTGGCACACCATGGCCGACATTTTCCTGTTCGGCTGGAACGAATCGCCGGTCGCACAGCAGCTGTCCACCTATCAGCTGGCACCGGCGGCCTGCATCCAGGACAAGTTCTTCCACGCCGCTCCGGAGCAGATCGTGTTCACGAGCACCATCGATGCGCCGTTGACGCACGCGCAGAGGCAGCGCAGCGCGCATTGGAAGGCCAAGGCCACCGCGTTGCTGCGGGTGGCGCAGGGCTATCGCAAGGTCGTGTTCGCGCCCTGAGCCGGGCAAGACCCAGGCGTGCGGCGACGCGATGCCGTACGCGTTCACCATGCGGTACCGCATGTCATTCCAGTGCACAAGACGCTCGCGGAACATTGCGGCATGATGCCGCCCTTCGCCGTCTTCCAGCCTTCGCCGATGACTCCTTCGTGCACGCTCGCATCCGCCCTGCAGTCGCTGCAGCAACAGTTCATCGCCATGCCGCCGGTCCTGTCGATGGGCATTGCCGTCGACGGCTTGCATGACGGCGCCTTGCGCTTGCGTGCGCCGCTGCAGGCCAACGTCAACGACAAGGCCAACGCGTTCGGCGGCAGCCTGGCTTCGTTGATGACGCTGGCCAGCTGGGGCTGGCTGACGCTGCAACTGCAACTGGCCGGGCACAGCGCCGATGTCTACGTGGCCGACAGCCAGCTGCGCTACGTCGCGCCGGTCTACGAGGACCTGGTGGCCAATGCCGAGCCGTCTGAACTCGGCAGCTGGGAGGCGTTCCTGGCCACCTTCCGGCAGCGCGGCAAGGCGCGCATCGGCATGCGTGCGCAGATCGTGCTGGGGTCCGGTGCGGCGGCGGCCACCCTGAGCGGGCGCTTCGTGGCGTTTCCAAAACGGTAGGATGCGCGCTGGACTTGGGGGAATGCGCATGCGTGCAGTGATCGGGGCAATGCTGTTGCTCGGGCTGGCGATGGTCAGCGGGGTGGCGTCTGCCGGCAGCCGTGCCCAGGCACGCGCGCTGGAAACCACTCAGGCCGCCTACACCGCCGCGGTGCGCTGGAGCGATTTCGATGCCGCGCAGGGCTTTGTCGAGCCGACCTACGCCCAGGCGCATCCGCTCAGCGATCTGGAACGCTCGCGCTACGAACAGGTGCAGATCTCCGGCTACCGCGAGCTGCGGGTGGGCGAAGATGGCAACGGCGACCTGCGCCGCGAGGTCGAGTTGCGGGTGATCAACCGCAATACCCAGGCCGAGCGGCTGGTGCGCAGCATCGAGCTGTGGCGCTGGGATGCCGAGCGCAAACGCTGGTGGCTGGCCAGCGGCCTGCCCGATCTGTGGCAGGGCCAGTAGCCCGTGCCACCGGTGCCTGGCCGTCGCGCGCGCCAGCTGTGCGACAATTCCCGCCCGCTTGACTGACCCTGACCCCGTGAATTTCGAAGAGCTGCAGGCCTTTGTCGGCCGCAACCCCATGTTGTCGCTGGCCCTGGTGGGCCTGACCATCGCCCTGATCGTCACCGAGGTCGCGCGCCTGTTCCGTGGGTATCGCGCACTCAAGCCGGCCGAGCTGACCCGTTTGATCAACAGCGAGAACGCGCTGGTGATCGACCTGTCGCCGACCGCCGATTTCGAAAAAGGCCACATCGCCGGCAGCCGCAACGTGGCGCTGGCCAAGTTCGACCCGGCCGGCAAGCTGCTCGCCAACGCCAAGTCCTCGCCCGTGGTGGTGGTGTGCCGTAACGGCAATGCCTCCGCAGGCGCGGCCAAGACGCTGAAGAAAGCCGGTTTCGAGCAGGTCTACTGGCTCGATGGCGGCGTGGCCGCCTGGCAGATGGCCGAGCTGCCGCTGGTCAAGGGCCGCGCCTGACCGCACCTTGTGAGGCGCCGGGCAAGTCCCCATTGCTGGCGTGAGAGACTCGCACTTTCACGTCTGCATCATTCAACGCTGCATCCACCGAACCGTTTCTGGAGTTAGGAATGTCCGACGAAATCATCAACGGCGCGGTTGCGCCGGCCGACGCCGCTGCTGGCCCCGCTTTCACCATCGAGAAGATTTACGTCAAGGACGTTTCCTTCGAATCGCCGAACGCGCCGTCCGTCTTCAATGACGCCAACCAGCCCGAGCTGCAGCTGAACCTCAATCAGAAGGTGCAGCGCCTCAACGACAACGCCTTCGAAGTGGTGCTGGCCGTGACGCTGACCTGCACCGCCGGTGGCAAGACCGCCTACGTGGCCGAAGTGCAGCAGGCCGGCGTGTTCGGCCTGGTCGGCCTGGAGCCGCAGGCGATCGACGTGCTGCTCGGCACCCAGTGCCCGAACATCCTGTTCCCGTATGTGCGCACCCTGGTCAGCGACCTGATCCAGGCCGGCGGCTTCCCGCCGTTCTACCTGCAGCCGATCAACTTCGAAGCGCTGTATGCAGAAACCCTGCGCCAGCGTTCGCAGGGCGAAGGCACCTCGCTGGCCGATTCCGAGCCGGCTGGCAACGCCTAAGCCTTGCGTGCGCCGATGAGCGATTCGACGCAGAAGATCGCGGTTCTCGGCGCCGGCTCCTGGGGCACGGCCCTGGCCGCGCTGCTCGCCAGGCACGGTCACCCGACCGTGCTCTGGGGACGCGATGCGGCGATGGTGGATACCATCGACCGCACCCACGAAAACGCGCGTTATCTGCCGGGGATTCCACTGCCCGAGAGCCTGCGCGCGACCACGGACCTGCAACTGGCCATTGCCGATGCCGGCTGGATCCTGGTCGTGGTGCCCTCGCACGCATTCACCGAGACGATCCGGTTGATCGCCCCGTTGCGTCCGGCCGGTGCCGGCGTTGCGTGGGCGACCAAGGGCTTCGAGCCCGGTTCCGGGCGGTTCCTGCACGAAGTGGCGCGCGACATCCTCGGCCCCGGCGTTCCGCTGGCCGTGGTGACCGGGCCGTCCTTCGCCAAGGAAGTCACGCTCGGCCTGCCGACCGCCATCACCGTGCACGGCGACGATGCGGCGTTTGCGCAGGTCGTGGCCGATGCCATGCATGGCCCCACCTTCCGCGCCTACACCGGTAATGACATGGTGGGCGCCGAGCTCGGTGGTGCGATGAAGAACGTGCTGGCGGTGGCCACCGGCGTGGCCGATGGCATGCAGCTGGGTCTCAACGCACGTGCCGGCCTGATCACGCGCGGCTTGAACGAGATGCTGCGCCTGGCGGCGGCGATCGGTGCGCGGCCGGAGACGTTGATGGGTCTGGCGGGTCTGGGCGATCTGGTGCTGACCTGCACCGGTGACCTGTCGCGCAACCGACGGCTGGGGCTGGCCCTGGGACGCGGACAAAGCCTGAACGATGCGATCCGCGAGATCGGTCAGGTGGTGGAATCGGTGCAGACCGCCGACGAAGTCATGCGTCAGGCCGAGCATCACGGCATCGAGCTGCCGATCTCCAACGCCGTGCGTGCGGTATTGCATGGCGAGATCACCCCGGAAGCGGGCCTGAAGGAATTGCTGGCACGCGAGCGCAAGCCCGAGTACCCGCAGACCTTGTTCACCTGATCGTGGCATCGCGCATTGACGCGCTGCGCAGAAACAACAAAAAGCCCGGCATTGCCGGGCTTTTTGTTGCTGCCGATCGCAAAGGTTGGCGGCAAGCTGTAGCCGCTTGAGCGCGCTGCACCGTGCTTCTACGGCAGCCGCATTGCGCACATGCCGCTATAGCGCGATGTGCGCATCGCCAGCCGATCGCCCAAAAGAAAGAAGCCCGGTCGGGGGACCGGGCTTCCAATGCAACGCGGGAGAGAGAGTCGCGTTGCAGTCAAACGTGCGGCTTACCAGCTGAAGCGCGGGCCGACCGACCATTCCTTGTTGCCGTCGCCATCCATACGGATGTCGCCGTTGATGCCCCAGTTCTGGTTCAACTTGACCTGGGCGCCGAGGCGGCCGTAGAAGTTGTCGCCGATGTCGATGCCGCGCTTCTTGGAGAAGTCTTCGTAGCCAGCCAGGGCATAGACTTCGAAGTGCTCGCCGAAGGCGTTACGCAGGCCGGCTTCAACGCTGTAACCGTCGAAGCTGATGTTCGGGGTGTCCAGGTCCAGCTTGCGGTAGGCAACGCGAGCAACGAAGTCGGTGCTGGTGGCGATTTCCTGGTTGTAACCCACGCCGACGCCCCACTGCTGGAAGTCGGAGTTGGAGCTTTCGAACACGTTGTCGTTGTCGTCAGCGTTCTGCTTGCTGTAATCGCCGAACACGTGGAAGTTGGGAGCGACGGCGTAGGACGCCTTCACGCCCCAACCATCAGCGTCGCGGCCTTCGGTCGGGGTGCGCACGTAGTCACCTTCGACGAAGTTGTAGGAGAGGTTTTCAGCAGCGGAGGCCGCAAACGGCAGGGCTGCGAGAAGGCCGAGGGCCAGCAGGGAATTCTTCATGATCGATACCTGTACTTATGGTTTGGGCCGGCGCTGAGGCGGATGCCGTTCGCTGCCGAGATGTAAATTCTCCGTTATTCGATGGAACGCGACATGAATTTTGGACTGACTGGTCCATGAATCATCGCGCCCAGTTCAGCTCCGCTTCCTTGTCATCAAACTGCAATGCGCGTAGCGCACATGCAAAGCGTGATGCACTGGCGGTTACATCGCGTCGATGTGACGCGCATGTATAGGAGTGGCTGTTTTTCAGTGATTTTTACCGTGTTTGCAGCGTGCAAGCACATTGCGCTGACACCGTGACTGGGAGCATGCCAGGCTTGTCGAACAAGCGTGGAGCTGCATCGTGACGAAGAAAAAGACGTTGGCGCGGTTTCTGGCCGAGACGCTGCAGAGCGCGGGGGTGGAGCGGATCTGGGGGTTGACCGGCGACAGCCTCAACGGCCTGACCGATGCCTTGCGCGAGATGCAGACGATCGAATGGATGCACGTGCGCCACGAAGAGGTGGCCGCGTTCGCTGCCGGCGCCGAGGCGGCGGTGACCGGCAAGCTGGCGGTGTGTGCGGGTAGCTGCGGGCCGGGCAACCTGCACCTGATCAACGGGCTGTTCGATTGCCATCGCAGCCGCCAGCCGGTGCTGGCGATCGCCGCGCATATTCCCTCGTCCGAGATCGGGCTGAACTATTTTCAGGAGACGCATCCGCAGGAACTGTTCCGCGAGTGCAGTCACTTTGTGGAGTTGGTGACCAATCCGGCGCAGCTGCCGGAAGTGCTGCACCGCGCGATGCGTGCGGCCATCCTGCAGCAAGGCGTGGCGGTGGTGGTGATCCCCGGCGATATCGCACTGCTGGAAGTGGACAAGCACATTCCCACGGCGTGGCCGCAACTGCGCCAACCGCGCGTACTGCCGGCTCCCGAAGATGTGCAGCAACTGGCCGAGCTGCTTCAACAGAGTGAAGCGATCACGCTGTTGTGCGGCAGCGGCTGCGCGGGCGCACACGATGCGGTGGTGGCATTGGCCGACACCCTGGGCGCGCCGATTGTGCATGCCTTGCGCGGCAAGGAACACGTGGAGTGGGAGAACCCGTTCGATGTCGGCATGACCGGCCTGATCGGTTTCAGCTCCGGCTACCACGCAATGCTCAACTGCGACACCTTGATCATGCTGGGCACGGATTTCCCGTATCGGCAGTTCTATCCGAAGGACGCGACCATCGTGCAGGTGGACCGCGACCCGAGCGCGCTGGGACGGCGCACGCCGTTGCAGCTGGGCATCGCAGCGGACGTAGGCGAAACCATTGCCGCCTTGTTGCCGCAGCTGCAGCGACGCGAGAAACGCGACTTCCTGGAAAAGTCGCTTGCGCACTACCGCAAGGCGCGCGAGGGGCTGGACGATCTGGCGGTGCCGGCCGATCCAGGCGAGCCGCTGCATCCGCAATTCGTGGCGCGCATGATCAGCCAGATCGCCGACCAGGATGCAGTATTCACCTGCGATGTCGGCACGCCGACGGTGTGGGCCGCGCGCTACCTGCGCATGAACGGACAACGCCGCTTGCTCGGTTCGTTCAACCACGGCTCGATGGCCAATGCGATGCCGCAGGCGCTGGGTGCGCAGTCGGCGTATCCGGGCCGTCAGGTGATTGCGCTGTCCGGCGATGGCGGTTTTGCGATGCTGATGGGCGATTTCATCTCGCTGGCGCAGCTGCGCCTGCCGGTGAAGATCGTGGTGTTCAACAATGCCTCGCTGGGATTCGTGGCGATGGAGATGAAGGCCGCCGGCTATCTGGATACCGGCACCGAGTTGCGCAATCCGGACTTCGCGGCGATGAGCAATGCGATGGGCATCCTGGGCATCCGGGTCGATGAATCCGCGCAGCTGGAGCGGGCATTGCGCCAGGCCTTCGCGCATTCCGGTCCGGCGCTGGTGGATGTGCGCATCGCCACGCAGGAACTGGCGGTGCCGCCGGCAATCAAGCTGGAACAGGCCAAGGGCATGGGCCTGTATCTGCTCAAGGCAGTGATGAGCGGGCGCGGCGACGAGGTGATCGATCTGGTCAAGACCAACATGCGCTGACACAGTTACCGCGTTCTGAAACTGTACGTCTTTACCGGACCCTCGCATGCCTCGTTCGTTGTTGCGCCAGCTGCTGCTGATCTGGGTGGTGATCCTGGCTGCCTGCGTGGGCGTGGCCACGATGCTGTATGGCCTGTACCGACAGACCGAAGGCGTGCGACTGGACGATGCGCGCCAGCAATTGACCGCGCAATGCGCACGCATCGTGCAGCGCTACGCCGGCGCAAGCGAGGCGGCGCGCAGCGGCGACAATGGCGCCGGGCTGGCCGCGGTGGTGGTGCAACTGGTGCTGGCCGATGCGCCCGGTGTGGAGGGCGGGGTGTGGAACCTCGACAAGGGATTCGTTGCCTACGCCTATCCCACCTACGACGGCAGCGATCACAAGACCGATATCCCGGCCGCCGAGTGGACCACGATCGTCAGTACCGCGCGGCAGAGTGCGGTGGGCAACAAGGCCGTGGATTTTCGTCGCGACGGCAGCCGCGAAGTGGTGTTGATCAGCGCCTGCCCATTGGCCGCGGGAACCGCCGCTTGGACCATGTCGCGGGTGCCGGCCAGCACCTCCGATGCCTGGCGGCCACTGGCGATCGGCATGCTGCTGATCTTCGCCATGGTGGCGGTGTCGGCGATTGCCCTTGGCGTGGTGGTACGGCGCTGGAGTCAGCGCCTGCAGCGCATCCAGCAGGCGCTGGCCGCCGATACCGAACTCCCGCAGATACCGGTCACCGGCGCACCCGAGCTGGACCGGCTGGGCGCTGCGGTCAGCGATTACGCACAGCGCAATGCGCAGGCCTTGGCGCAGACGCGGCGGCTGGCCGACGAGCTGGCACGGCACGAGCGGCTGGCCGCACTCGGGCGCCTGACCGCCACGGTGGCGCATGAGATTCGCAACCCCATCGCCACGATGCGCCTGGCCGTGGAGAACGAAATCGCCACGCGCCAGGGCACGCCGGACGATGCCGCGCACGGTGAGCTGATGCTGGGGCAGATCCGTCGCCTGGATGGGGTGGTCGAAAGCCTGCTCGGCATGGTGCAGCCGATCCGGCTGCAGCTGGAGACGGTGATGGTGCAGGACTGGCTGGCGAGCTTGCTCGATCCTGCCGTGCTGCCGCCGGGCGCGCCGGCGCCACAGCTGCGCGTCCCGGACGCGCCGCTGCAGTGGATGCTCGATCCGCAGCAGCTCGGCCGTGCCGTGCACAATCTGCTGCGCAACGCGCTCCAGCACGCCGATGCAGGCAGCGCGGTGACACTGGAGGCCAGCGCCAGCGATGGGTTGTTGCAGCTACGGGTGAGCAATCGTGGCGCGGCCATCGCCGATGCCATCGCTTCGCAATTGTTCGAGCCGTTCGTCAGCGGTCGCGCCGACGGCAATGGCCTGGGGCTTGCGCTGGTGCGCGAGATCGCCCGTGCGCATGGCGGGCAGGTGCATTACGCACACGCCGACGGTATGACCCATTTCATTCTGGAGCTGCCATGGCGCGCATCCTGATCATCGACGACGATGCGGCGTTTCTGACCACCTTGCAGGCAACGCTGCGCTCACTCGGCCATACGGTGATCGCGGTCGACAACGGCGCCGACGGTTTGCTGCGCCTGAACGAGGGCGGCATCGAGCTGGCGTTTGTGGACTTCCGCATGCCCGGCATGGACGGAATCCAGGTGCTGCGTGCGCGTGCGGACGATCCCCGCGCGCGCCAGGTGCCGCTGGTGATGCTCACCGCGTACGCCTCCAGCGGCAACACCATCGAAGCGATGACGCTGGGTGCATTCGATCACCTGGTCAAGCCGGTGGGGCGTGCGGATATCGTCGAGGTGGTGGAGCGTGCATTGGCAAGTCGCGCCGATGCCGACGCCGATGCCGCAGCGAGCGAACCTTCCGACGACGACGACGGCCTGGTCGGCCACAGTCCGGCGATGCGTACCGTGCATAAACGCATCGGGCTGGCGGCAGCTTCCGATCTGCCGGTGTTGATCACCGGCGAAACCGGCACCGGCAAGGAACTGGTCGCGCGCGCCCTGCATCGCGCCAGCGCGCGCGCAAATGCGGCGTTCGTGGCAGTCAATTGTGCGGCGATCCCGTTGGAGTTGATGGAAAGCGAATTGTTCGGCCATCGCAAGGGCGCCTTTTCCGGGGCGACCAGCGATCGCATCGGCCTGATTCGCGAAGCCGATGGCGGCACGTTGTTCCTGGACGAGATCGGCGACATGCCGCTGCCGATGCAGGCCAAGTTGTTGCGCTTCCTGCAGGAGGGCGAAGTAACGCCGCTGGGCGGGCGCGGCGCGCAAAAAGTGGATGTGCGCGTGCTGGCAGCCACGCATCGCGATCTGGCGGCGTGGGTGGCGGCAGGACAGTTCCGCAGCGATCTGCGCTATCGCCTGAATGTGGTGCCGATCGAACTGCCGCCGCTGCGCGAACGCGGGCAGGACATCGTGCTGCTTGCGCAATATTTTTTGCGCAGCGGCGAAGGCGCGGCGCGCGCGCTGTCGGCGGACGCGCAAGCGCGGCTGCTGGCCTACCCGTGGCCCGGTAACGTGCGCGAGCTACGTAACGTCATGCAACGCAGCCAGCTGCTGGTGCGCGGCCACAGCATCGTTGCCGCGGATCTGGACGACGCGCTCGAGTACGATGCCGAGCAGCCCGTGACTGCAGCGCCACTGGAAGGCACCTTGCCCGAGGCGGTGGCGCGGCTGGAAAGGCAGATGATCCAGGACGCCTTGGCGCACAGTGGCGGCAACCGCGCCGAAGCCGCGCGCCGGCTCGGCATTCATCGCCAGCTGCTGTACCGCAAGCTCGATGAGTACGGCCTGCAGTAGTTGCAGCGATCAGACCGGACGCGATGGTTGCAGGCTGCCGCTTCGGTCACGACGCAGTACGCGCACAGCAGCACGTGCACCTGTTGTCATGCGCACCTGTTGGTTGCATGCCGCCGCTGCCACTCGCAGCATTGGCCAATGGCCTTCCCCCAGCAAACGGTGCAGCCGGAAAGCGCAGCACCACGCGTTCGAGATCCAGCCCGGACATCGGCACGCGCACGCTACCGTCGAGGATGCTAGGCACGTTCTTGCCTTGCAGGGGTGACACGCAACCAGCTGCAAAGTGTCTGCAAAGCGGACAGTGGTGGATGAAACGCAGACGATTGTCCGCGCGCGTGCAGACACAAAACCCTTATAAAACAACGGACTCGCTGTTGGCACGATTGCTGCTTTATCTCCAGGGCGAGCGGCGCTCCTGCCGCGTTGGAGACATCGCATGATTCGTCAGACCGCACTTGCTTTTGCACTGGCCTGCAGCGTGGCGACCGCTGCCGCGCAGGCTCCCACACCGCCGGCAGCACCGGTGGCGCCGCGTGCGCCGGTCGGCACGCCACCGCCGGCCCCGCCGGTGCCGCCCGCACCGCCTGCGCCGTTGGCCGCCACCCCGGTGCGCATCACCGGCACGGTCGAGCGCTTCATGCTCAATCCCAATGGCGAGGTCGACGGCCTGTGGTTGCGCGATGGCACCCAGGTGGCGTTTGCACCGCATCTGTCCGCACAGTTGCAGGCTGCGGTGCGCCGTGGCGATACGGTGAGCGTGCAGGGCTATCGCCTGGGCAGCCTGCCGGTGCTGCGCGCCAGCAGCATCCGCTCCAATCGTGGTGGGCGCGAAGTGGTCGACCAGCCGCCGACAGGCGCCATGCCGCCGGTGCCGCCAGCACCTGCCGCGTTGACGCCGTTGCAGGCGGAAGGACGCATCGAGCGCTTGGTCTACGGCCCGGGTGGCGAGACCAATGGCGCGTTGCTGAGCGATGGCACGCTGGTGCGGATGCCGCCGCATCTGGCGCTGCAGTTCGGCGATCTGTTGCGGGCCGGTGCGCCATTGAGCGTGAGCGGCTTCGGGGTTGCCACCGCCAACGGCCGCGCCATCGAAGCCACCCAACTGGGCCGTGATCGCGCCTCGCAGCGTGCGTTGTTCAGCCCGCCGCGACCCGACGGCCCGGTGCCGCCCGCACCACCGGCCCCGCCTGTCCCGCCGGCCGCACCACCAGCGCCGGCTCCGGCGCCGCGTTGATCCAGGGCGCCGCCGCCCACGCGGCGGCGCTCACATCGTTTCGTTCCCCTCTACGCACCTGTTCACCACGCCGCATGCGTGGCGACGGGCGCGGCTTGCCGGCATCGGCCGGTTCTCACTTCTCTGGAGTTTTTCATGCATTGGGTCGACCCTGATTTCCTTCCCGAAACCCGCGGCACGCTGGCGCGCTTTCTGCTCAATCCCAAGGCCGATATCGACGGCCTGCTGCTGACCGACGGCACCGAGGTGCACACGCCGCCGCACCTGTCCGCCGCCTTGCTCAAGGCACTCAAGCCCGGCAGCACCTTGAGCGTGCGTGGCCTCAAGCCGCGCGATGTGGACATGTTGGTGGCCCTGGCGATTGATCCGGAGGGTGGCAAGCGCATCGTCGATGAAGGCCCGCATGGGCCGCATGCCAAGCCCAAGCCCAAGCCGCCCGCCGGCAAGCCGCCCAAGCCGCAGCTCACCCAGCACAGCGGCACCATCGCGCGCCTGCTGCACGGCCCGCACGGGCAGGTGCACGGCGTGTTGCTGGACGACGAGGTCACGGTGCGGTTCCCACCGCATGCCGGAGAGGACTTCGCCAAACAGCTGGTGGTCGGCAAGGCGCTGGTGGCCGAAGGCGATACCAGGACGACCCCGCACGGCGTGCTGGTCCACGCGCATGCCTTGGGCGCCAAGGCCGCGTCGCTGAAGCAGATCGAGCATCCGCATGGTCCGGGTGCGCATAAGCCGAAGCCGAAGCCGAAGCCGAAGCCGAAGCGCTAGCAGCCTGCAATGCGACTGCCGTGCTGGCGCCGTGCGACCGCAATCGGGTCGCACATGCAGGCCGGCGCGCGCAGTCGCCTTTCATCGTTTCGTGGAGAGCGCCGATGCGCATGAGCACACCGCGTCCCCGTGGCAGTCGCGCACTGGAGGCGCTGCATTTCAGCGTGGCCGATGTGCAGGACGGCCTGGGGCCATTTCTCAGCGTATTCCTGCAATCCAGGGGCTGGTCGGTGGCGGCGATCGGCACGGTGATGAGCGTGGGCGGCATCGCCGGCATGCTCGCCACCACCCCGGCCGGTGCACTGGTCGATAGCACCCGGCGCAAGCGCGCCGTGGTGGTGGTCGGTTGCCTGGCGATCCTGTTGGCCACGGCGCTAATCTGGCTGCATCCGACCTCCTCCGGTGTGGTCACCGCGCAGATCGTCTCGGCGTTGGCGGCAGCCGGCATCGGCCCGGCACTCACCGGCATCACCTTGGGGCTGGTGCACGCGCGCGGATTCGATCATCAACTGGCGCGCAATCAGGTCGCCAACCACGCCGGCAACATGCTGGCTGCGGTACTGGCCGGCTGGCTGGGCTGGCGCTACGGGTTTGCGGCGGTGTTCGTGCTCACCGCCGCGTTCGGTGTGCTGGCGATCGCGGCGGTGCTGATGATTCCAGCTGCGGCCATCGACCATCGTGCCGCGCGCGGCCTGGGCCATGCCGACGGCGCGGACACCCTCAGCGGGTGGCGGGTGTTGTTGACCTGCCGGCCACTGGCCTTGCTGGCCATCACCCTGGGGCTGTTCCACCTGGGCAATGCGGCGATGCTGCCGCTCTACGGCATGGCCATCGTGGCCGCGCATGCGGGCGATGCCAACGCGCTGACGGCGACCACCATCGTGGTCGCGCAGGCCACGATGGTGGTGGTGGCCTTGCTGGCGATGCGCTGGATCCGCGTGCACGGACATTGGTGGGTGCTGCTGGTGGCCTTCATGGCCTTGCCGCTGCGTGCATTGGTGGCGGCGTCGCTGATCCATGGCTGGGGCGTGTTTCCGGTGCAGATCCTCGACGGACTTGGCGCCGGCCTGCAGGCCGTGGTGGTGCCGGCACTGGTGGCGCGATTGCTGCAGGGCACCGGGCGCGTCAATGTCGGCCAGGGCGCGGTGATGACGGTGCAAGGTGTGGGCGCGGCGCTGAGCCCGGCCTTGGGCGGCTGGCTGGCGCACGCCTTCGGCTATCGCATCGCGTTTCTAGCGCTGGGCGCCATCGCCCTGCTGGCGGTGGCGCTCTGGGCAGGCTGCCGCGGCATGTTGCAGGCAGCGACCGATGCCCAGGTGATGCAATGAGGTCATGGCAGCGGCGCGGAGCAGCACGCAAACGGCAACGCCCGCGACTGACATACGCGCGGAGCACGCGTTGAGTGACAGACCGGTACGGGAACCATGCTGCGCGCCGGGATCGGGGCGGACGATGCCGCAGTCAGCCAGCCGTCTGCATCGCCACGGTTATCGGCCGCCGCTGAAGTCCCACTGACGCCAGGCTTCGAACACCATCACCGCAACAGTGTTGGACAGATTGAGGCTGCGGTTGTCCGGGCGCATCGGCAGGCGCAGCCGGTGCTGTGGCGGGATCGACTCCAGCACGTCGGCGGGCAAGCCGCGTGTTTCCGGGCCAAACAGGAAGGCATCGCCATCGGCAAATTGCGGTGTGTCGTAACGCACGGTGCTGCGCGTACTCAGTGCAAACACGCGCTTGGGCGCGATCGCGGCCAGGGCGGTGGGCAGGTCGGCATGCACCTGCAGGCTTGCGTATTCGTGATAGTCCAGGCCGGCGCGTTTGAGCTGCTTGTCGCTGAGGTCGAAGCCGAGCGGCTCGATCAGGTGCAGGCGCGCGCCGGTGTTGGCGCACAGGCGAATCACATTGCCCGTATTGGGCGGAATTTCCGGCTGAAACAGGATGACATCGAGGACGGGGGCTGACATGCGCGCAGTGTAGCTGCGCGCGTGCTCAAAGGCGGATGGCGGCGTTGACCAGCGCTTCCAGTTCGACCGGCGACGGCTGCAGCTGCGGCACCGGCAGGTTGACGATGACCTGGCCCATCAGCGCGCCGATGGCGGCAGCAGCCTGGCCGGAGGTGCTCTGCGCGCTGGCAGCGGCGTTGCGGGTCACCAGGTCGGCGCGCTGGTCGGCGGACGGACGCACCTGCACCGCAGCCAGGGTGAGGATGCGCGGGCCGGCCTGCTCGGCGGCGAGGGCGGCCAGCTGCTCGGCCGACGGACGCACCTGCACGGCGGCCAGGGTAGGGATGTCGCTGCTGCGCTCCAGCGCCTGCTGGGCGATCTGGTCGGCCGACGGGCGGACCTGCACGGTGTCCAGCGTGGTCAGGCTGGCGGCCTGGGCGAAACCGGCCAGGGCGGTACCGGCAAACAGGGCGGCGGAGAGGGCGATGCGCAGGGTCTGGGTCTTCATGGCGAGGTCTCTTGGTGTGGGCGATCAGTGGTGTGGTAGTAAGGTAGTACACCGTTCCGGTAAATGCAATAATTTTCGCGGCGCAGTTTTATTTATTCAGCTGGCAGTCATTTTCATTGATCGAGGTCGCTTCCCGCTGCTTGCCCATTCCATGCAGCAAACCACGTGCCAGTTCCAGTGGATTGTTTTTAAAGGGATTTATGCGCCGCAGCGGTGTCCGCGTCCGGACACCCGGACGCGGTTGCGGGCGCCGGACACCGGCCGAAGCGAGAGAACACGACGATCTGCTTGGTGTTCAGCGCGCTGAATGCGCGGCGTGCGGTCATGCAGCGCACGCCGATCGCCACCCGGCAACTGCGGCACAATCCGGCTTCGTCCTCAGGTGTCTAAGACTTATGCGCGTGCTGATGCTGTCTGTTCTGGTTGCCACCACTGCCACGGCCTGCACCTGGGTGCCGATCGAGCAAAGCGGCAAAGGCGTGCAGGTGCTGCCCGCAGGCCCTGTGCCAGCTGGCTGTCAGCAGCAGGGCGAGGTGGTGGTGTCGGTCAAGAGCAAGGTCGGCTTCTACAACCGCAACCCGTTGCGGGTGCAGGAAGAACTGGAAACGCTGGCACGCAACGAGGCGCCGGGCGCCAGCGCCAATACGGTGCAGGCGCAGGGTCAGCCGGCCGATGGCAGCCAGCGCTTCAACGCCTTCCGCTGCCCGCCGCGCTGAACCGTTGGGCTGGGGCGCGGCCGCTGCAATTGTAAAGATGCGGTAAAACCAGCCAGCGGCTAGACTAGCGCCCCCTCGCCTGACGCCATGGCGCTACTTCGATGCTCTTCCAGAATGTCTCCATCGCGGGACTGGCGCATATTGATGCGCCGCACACGCTGACTTCCAAGGAAATCAACGAGCGCCTGCAACCGACCTACGACCGCCTCGGCATCAGAACCGACGTGTTGGGCGACGTTGCCGGTATTCATGCACGGCGCTTGTGGGACCAAGATGTCCAGGCCTCGGACGCTGCCACCCAGGCTGCGCGCAAGGCACTGCTCGACGCCGGCATCGGCATCGAGAAGATCGGCCTGCTGGTCAACACCTCGGTGAGCCGCGACTACCTGGAGCCGTCCACCGCCTCCATCGTGTCCGGCAACCTCGGGGTCGGCGACCACTGCGTCACTTTCGACGTCGCCAACGCCTGCCTTGCCTTCATCAATGGCATGGACATCGCCGCCCGCATGCTTGAGCGCGGTGAGATCGACTATGCGCTGGTCGTCGATGGCGAAACCGCCAACCTGGTGTACGAAAAGACCCTCGAGCGCATGACCTCGCCCGACGTCACCGAAGAAGAGTTCCGCAATGAACTCGCCGCGCTGACCCTGGGCTGCGGTGCCGCAGCGATGGTGATGGCGCGCACCGAGCTGGTGCCCGACGCCCCGCGCTACAAGGGTGGCGTGACCCGCTCGGCCACCGAGTGGAACAAGCTGTGCCGCGGCAACCTGGACCGCATGGTCACCGACACCCGCCTGTTGCTGATCGAAGGCATCAAGCTGGCGCAGAAGACCTTCCTGGCTGCCAAGCAGGCAATGGGCTGGGCGGTGGACGAGCTGGACCAGTTCGTCATCCACCAGGTCAGCCGCCCGCATACCGCTTCGTTCGTGAAGTCGTTCGGCATCGACCCGGCCAAGGTCATGACGATCTTCGGCGAACACGGCAATATCGGCCCTGCTTCGGTACCGATCGTGCTGAGCAAGCTCAAGGAACTCGGCCGCTTGAAGAAGGGCGACCGCATCGCGCTGATGGGGATTGGTTCTGGCCTGAACTGCTCGATGGCGGAAGTGGTCTGGTAATGCGTGTGATAGTGCCCGGCCGATGCTCTTGTACGCCGGGCAATATCACTGCTTAGGAAAAAAAGTGGTATCTAAGTTTCCTTGCAGGAACAGTTGCGGTCTGTAAGGAAAGACGATGGCTCCGCGCATCACCGGACACTATGTTGCTGGCGCTCTCGCAGGGAGCCGTTACCAGGCGTTCGTCCCTGATCCGTTGCCGCCAGTGCCGGCGCTGGATTTCGCACAGGCCGAACTGGTGGCGCGCAAAGAGCGCGCCGACCAGGCACTAGGGCGACTGGACGGCATCACGCTGATGCTGCCCGACCCGGAACTGTTTCTTTATCAGTACATCCGCAAGGAAGCCTTGCTGTCGTCCCAGATCGAAGGAACCCAGTCATCGCTCTCGGACCTGTTGCTGTTCGAGATGGATGCGGCACCGGGCGTGCCTGTCGACGATGTCGAAGAAGTGTCCAACTATGTCGCGGCCCTCAACCATGGCTTGCGGCGCCTGCGCGAGGACGATTTCCCGCTGTCGCTGCGTTTGATCCGCGAGATGCATGCGCTGTTGCTGCAGGGTGGGCGTGGTGCCGGCAAGCAGCCAGGTGAATTCCGCCGGAGTCAGGTGTGGGTAGGCGGGGTCTCGCCTGCACTTGCGCACTTTGTTCCGCCACCGCCAGATGCATTGCCCGACGCGCTGTCGGCACTCGAACAGTTTCTGCATGCGCCGCAGGGGCAGATGCCGCCGTTGGTGAAGGCGGCGCTTGCCCATGTGCAGTTCGAAACCATCCATCCTTTCAGCGATGGCAATGGGCGCCTGGGACGGCTGTTGATTACTTTGATCCTGTGCAGCGAAGGCGTGCTGCGGGAGCCCAGCCTGTATCTGAGCCTGTATTTCAAGCGCCGTCGTGCCGATTACTACGATCGCCTCAATGCGGTGCGACTCAACGGTGACTGGGAAGGATGGCTGGGCTTCTTTCTGGATGGTGTGGCAGAGACCGCGCAACAAGCCGTCGACACCGCGCAGCGCCTGCTGGCACTGTTGGCACGTGATCGGGCCCGCATTGCCGCTTTGGGCCAGCGAGCAGGCAACGTTGGCCTGGTGTTTGAGCAGTTCGCGCGGCGCGTGGTGTTGGCGGTGCCGCAAGTGGCGCCCGCCCTGTCGTTGAGTGCGCCCACCATCCGTGCCGCAGTACGCACCCTGCAGGAGCTGGAAATCGTCAACGAACTCACCGGCCAGCAGCGGCATCGTATTTTTGCCTATCACGCCTATCTCGACATCCTCAGCGAAGGAGCGCAGCCGCTGTGAGCGATGCGTTTGCGCACGGCCGTTGCCGACGATGCAGGGACATCCAGCGTATTTTCGATACTGTCGTGGCGATGTAGCTGGCGACTTGCCACTCACCCAGCCCAAGCTTTAGCAAATAGAGAGATCCATGAACTACCCCGGCTATCCCTTCACTCCCCAGCGCCTTGAGGTGCGTCCCGGCATTGCGATGTCGTATCTGGACGAAGGTCCGCGCGATGGCGAGGTGGTCGTGATGCTGCACGGCAATCCGTCATGGAGTTATCTGTGGCGACACCTGGTGAGCGGCCTGTCGGATCGTTACCGCTGCATCGTGCCGGACCATATCGGCATGGGGCTGTCCGACAAGCCGGACGATGCGCCCGACGCGCAGCCGCGTTACGACTACACGCTGCAGTCGCGCGTGGATGATCTGGACACGTTGTTGCGGCATCTGGGCATCACCGGTCCGGTCACGCTGGCGGTACACGACTGGGGCGGCATGATCGGGTTCGGCTGGGCGTTGTCACATCATGCGCAGGTCAAGCGGCTGGTGATCACCAACACCGCTGCGTTCCCGTTGCCGCCGGAAAAACCGATGCCGTGGCAGATCGCAATGGGCCGGCATTGGGGGCCGGGCGAGTGGTTCATCCGCACGTTCAATGCGTTTTCCTCCGGCGCGTCCTGGTTCGGCGTGTCGCGGCGGATGCCGGCGGAGGTGCGTCGCGCCTATGTGGCGCCCTACGACAATTGGCGCAACCGCATCTCCACCATCCGCTTCATGCAGGATATTCCGCTGTCGCCCGCCGACCAGGCCTGGTCACTGCTGGAGCGCTCGGCGCAGGCATTGCCGTCGTTCGCCGATCGCCCGGCGTTCATCGCCTGGGGCCTGCGCGATATCTGCTTCGACAAGCATTTCCTGGCCGGCTTCCGCAAGGCACTACCGAATGCCGAGGTCACCGCGTTCGACGATGCCAATCACTACGTGCTGGAAGACAAGCATGAAGTGCTGGTGCCGGCGATCCGTGCATTTCTGGAGCGCAACCCGCTGTAAGCGCTGCTGGCATCGCCGCGCAGGCGCTCGCTAGGTGAGGGCCTGCGGTGTGCAGAACGCGGATGCACTAGTGGATGGGACCGGCAATGCCGTCGCTCTATTGGACGTTGCGAGTGGATGGTGTAGTCACTCGCAGCGATGGCCGTTACAACGGTGGCAGCGGATTGCGTTGGGCCTCGTCCACGCCCAGCCAGTCGGCGTCAGTCAGCGCGTGCAGGCCGTGCGCCAGCCGGGATTTGTCGCATTGCGCGCTGCGCTGGCCGAATTCCAGCGAGGCCGGCACGGCGGCGCAGGCGGAGGGCCGGCGATCATGGATGCTGCAGCGGCTGTAGCGGCCGATGTCTGCGTCCAGCGCGATGCAGCGCGGCTGCGATTGCGAGGTGCCGCGCATGACGCGCTCGTGCGTGCGCAGCGCATCGGTCAGCTCGATCGGTACCCTGCCGCCCAATGCGGGATCGGCCTCGCTCCAGTGAAAACTGACGCGGAAGTAGGCGCAGCAGGCGCCGCAGGTAAGGCAGGGATGTGCCATGGAATGCCGGGCCTTGCGCGGCGAAACAACGTGGTGAGCGCGGCATTCTGACCGAACCACGCTGCGATACAAGTGGCACCGCCATGCGCCGGTTAGTGGTTCATCTGCGTCGCTCGACGCAGCGCGTGTGTGCAAGGCGCTGCGCCTTGCGCAGGGCAGGGCATGTCGAGTGAGCACTACGCTGCATCGTTGCGGCTCGATGACGCGCAATCACCGCGTCAGCCATCGCTGCGATGGGGGCACGCACCAGCGCAGCTGACTTGAGCGCGATCAAGCGGCCGGCACCGTCGGCGCATGGGTGATAATGCGGCAATGACTACGACAACTCTCTGCAATATCGCCGCCACCCTGCCGGAACTCGCGCGCGAGCGCCCCGAGCAGATCGCCATCCGTTGCCCGGGCCGCCGCGCCGCCAACGGGTTTGCCGCCTACGATGTGACCTTGAGCTATGCCGAGCTGGACGCGCGCAGTGATGCGATCGCTGCCGGTCTGGCCCTGCACGGCATCGGACGCGGTGCGCGCGCGGTGGTGATGGTGCGCCCGTCGCCGGAATTCTTCCTGCTGATGTTTGCCTTGTTCAAGGCCGGTGCGGTGCCGGTGCTGGTGGATCCGGGCATCGACAAGCGTGCGCTCAAGCAATGCCTGGACGAAGCGCAGCCGCAGGCGTTTATCGGCATTCCGCTTGCGCAGCTGGCGCGTCGTCTGTTGCGGTGGGCGCGCTCTGCAAAGCAGATCGTTAGCGTCGGTGGCCGTTACGGCTGGGGCGGGGTGACATTGGCGCGCGTGGAGCGCGATGGCGCCGGCGCCGGCAGTCAGCTGGCCAACACCGGGCCGGACGATGTGGCCGCCATCCTGTTCACCAGCGGCTCGACCGGCGTGCCCAAGGGTGTGGTGTACCGCCACCGGCATTTCGTCGGCCAGATCGAATTGCTGCGCAATGCCTTCGGCATGCAGCCCGGCGGTGTGGATCTGCCGACATTCCCGCCGTTTGCCCTGTTCGATCCGGCACTGGGGCTGACCTCAGTGATTCCGGACATGGATCCGACCCGCCCGGCCACTGCCGATCCGCGCAAGCTGCACGATGCGATCGACCGCTTCGGAGTCACGCAGTTGTTCGGCTCGCCGGCATTGATGCGCGTATTGGCCGACTACGGCCAGCCCTTGCCAAACGTGCGCCTGGCCACCTCGGCCGGTGCGCCGGTGCCGCCGGACGTGGTGGCCAAGATCCGCGCGTTGCTGCCGGAAGATGCGCAATTCTGGACGCCGTATGGCGCCACCGAATGCCTGCCGGTGGCAGCGATTGAAGGGCGTACGCTGGACGCCACCCGCGCGGCCACCGAGGCCGGTGCCGGCACCTGCGTCGGTCAGGTCGTCGCGCCGAACGAGGTGCGCATCATCGCCATCGACGATGCGGCCATTCCCGAGTGGAGCGGCGCGCGCGTGCTGGCGGCGGGCGAGGTGGGCGAGATCACCGTCGCTGGCCCCACCACCACCGACACCTACTTCAACCGCGACGCGGCCACGCGGATTGCCAAGATCCGCGAGCGCAACGCGGATGGCAGCGAACGCATCGTGCATCGCATGGGCGATGTGGGCTACTTCGATGCCGAAGGGCGCTTGTGGTTCTGCGGGCGCAAGACCCACCGCGTGGAAACCGCCACCGGCCCGCTCTACACGGAGCAGGTGGAGCCGGTCTTCAACGTGCATCCGCAGGTGCGGCGCACCGCCTTGGTCGGTGTCGGCGCACCCGGACAGCAACAGCCGGTGCTGTGCGTGGAATTGCAGCCTGGCGTGCCGGCATCGGCATTTGCACAAGTGGAAACCGCATTGCGCGCGCTGGGCGCTGCGCACCCGCACACGGCTGGAGTCACGCGTTTCCTGCGCCATTCCGGATTTCCGGTGGATATTCGCCACAACGCCAAGATCGGCCGCGAAACGCTGGCGATCTGGGCGTCGCAGCAGTAGCGCCGAGCCTCACGATGCGCGCGCGTTATCGACTGGATGACCTGCGCATCGATGTGGCGCGCCAGCGTGTGGAGCGTGACGGCGTCGCACTGGAGGTCGGCGGGTTGAGTTTCCGCCTGCTGCACTATTTGCTGCAGCAGGGGCAGCGGGTGGTCGGTTTCGACGAGTTGATCCAGAACGTGTGGGCACCTGCGCTGGTCAACGAAGAAACCGTCACCCAACGTGTGCGCCTGCTGCGGCAGGCCTTGGGCGACGACTCGCGCCAGCCGCGTTACCTGCGCTCGGTGCGCGGGCAGGGCTATCAACTATGCGTGCCGGTACAGTTGGAAGAGGCTTCGCCTGCATTTGGGGTGCGGCGGCGTGGTGCCTGGATCATTGCGACAGGCGTGGTGCTGCTCTGCGTTGGCGCGACCTGGCGGCTGCAGTCGCGTGACACCCCGCCAGCACAATCGGCCTTGTTGCAGCGTGCCGACTACTATGCCGGCATCGGTCAGCGCGACGACAACGAACGCGCCATCGGGCTGTATCGGCAACGCTTGCAGCAAGCACCGGACGATCGGCAGGCTCAACTCGGCCTCAGTCACGCCTACAGTGCGCGCGTGTGCCAATACGACGCCGATGCGGCGTTTGCGCAGCAGGCCTTGCAACTGGCCGATGTGGTGCTGGCCGTGCAGCCGCGTCTTGCCGCGGCATACGCGGCGCGTGGCTACGCACTGGATTGTCAGGGTCGCAATGGCGATGCGCTGGCGGCCTACGAGCAGGCGTTGCAGCTGGATCCCGCTGCCGATGCGGTGCGCGGCTCGGCCGCCTATCTGTACGAACGCCAGGGGAAACTGGTGCAGGCGCTGGTGGCCAATCTGGCGGTGCGCGATCCCTCGCGCGTGCGGTTCTTGCGGATCCAGATCGCCAGCAATCTGAGCCTGCTCGGCTATGCGAGTGCCGCCGAGGCGCGCTACCGAAAGAATTTTCAACTGTATCCGGACGACCCGTTCTCCAATCTGGCCTGGCCCAGGTTCCTGTTCGACCATGGCCGCGCGGCTGAAGCGCAGACCGCCTTGAGCGAGGCGCTGGGCCGCGGCACCGAGTATGCGGGGCTGTCGTTGCTACAGGCCGAACTTGCCTGGGTGCGTGGTGACAAGGCGCTTGCACATGCAGCGGTGCTACGGGCGGCGCAGCTGCGTCCACAAGGCAGCTTTGCGCAGACCGTGGCGTGGACGCTGCAGGCGCAGCCGCCACCGGCAGCCGCGACGCTGCAGGCGCGCGCACAGGAATTGCTGGTCAGCGTGGAGCGCGGTGGCGATCCGTTCGATGCAGTCGATGCGGCGGTATTGCTGCTGTGTGCAGAGGCGCCGGATGCAGCGATGCGCGCCCTGCAGCGTGCCGAAGCCGCCGGCTACCGCAACGCCGGCTATCTGCGGCAGTCACCGCTGCTGCAACCGCTGCGCACGCTACCGGAGTTTGCTGCGCTGCTGGCACGCATCGATGCCGATCTTGCTGCCCAGCGTGCGCAGCTGCGTGAGCGCAATCTGCCGCCGGCAGAAGCGACGTCCGAGCGGGGCTAAGACACTGCAATGTGTCGTTTGTGCGCTGCATGCTCAAATCGCATTGCATGCGCTGCGTGCCTCATAGAACAACTGCGCTTGCTGGTTGCGCAGTCGTATGGTGAGCCGCCTTGGAAAACTGCTAAGCACGCCGCCAGCCGGGCGCAGCCGGCTTGTGGTTCCCATCCGCACACGACCATGTTGGCAGGTGAGATGTCCTTACCGCTTGCGGGGCCCTTGGCGGCATGGATGCTGCCAAGGAGCCTTTGGGGACGGAGTTACGGCGCGTCCCGCAAGCGTTAGGGCATTGGATTCCCTTGGCAGCATCCAAACGACGCTAAAAGCGCAAACTCTTGGCCACGTCGAGAAGTGATCGAGCGGTGTGGATGCGTCTGTCAGTTGCTTTCGGGGAGCGCATTGAGCACATAGTCGGTCAGCAACCGGTGTGATTGCTGGTGCATCTGCCGGGTGTTGTAGGCACGGCGGGTGAGCACGACCACTAACCGCTCTTCGGGCACGACGAATACGTAGTTGCCGCCATTGCCGGACATCGCCCAGGTGTCGCGTTGTACGCCGCGTACAGGAAACAGGAAGTGCCAGAGTTGATAGCCATAATCGGCATCCTCGCGTGCCTGCGCATGCACGCTGGTCATCGCCCGCACCCAGTCTGCGGGAATGACCTGGCGGCCTTGCCAACGCCCCTGTGCGAGCAGCAGTTGACCGAGTTTGGCCAGGTCGCGGCTGCGATAACGGGTGCCGCCACCGCCCATACCCACTCCTTCGGACGAGACGTTCCATTGCGCCTGCGTGATTCCGAGCGGCGTTTCGAGGACCTGGGCTGCGAATGCCTGCAACCGCTGTCCTGTGGCTTTTTCCAGCAATGCACCGAGCAGGAAGGAGCCTGCCGTGCAGTACGAAAACGCGCGGCCGTGCGGACTTTGCGCAGGCCGCTGCATCCAAGGCGCGTAGCCACGGATCGGCAGATCTAGGGCGAACTGGGTCCAGTCTGCACTCACGTACATGCGCTCTTCGTTGCCGGCAGAAAATTCGTTGTCGTCGTTGCATTCCAGCTGCGAGCTCATCGTCAGCAGGTCCTCGATGCTGATGACGCGCTTGCGCGGATCGGGATGCTGCCACTGGCGATCGCCAAAGTAGTCGTAGACCTTGGCCTGCGCGTTTGGGATCAGTTTGCGCTCGATTGCCGCACCGACCAGCAACCCGGTGACGCTTTTGGTCAGCGAGCGGGTGTCGTGCAAGATCTGGCGATCGGCACCGCCCAGGTAGTTTTCGTAGACCAGCACACCGTCGCGCACGATCAGCACGCTGGTGGTGGATGGCGCCAGATCGGCGGCCAGCGCCTGTTCCATCTGCGCGAGCACGGTGCGGCTCCAGCCACGGGCGGCCGCGCTGGCGACCGGCCAGCCGTCATCCAGAGCAGGTGGCGTGGCGGCCGTTGAAGCTGCAGGTGCCGGAGTGGTGGCCGTCGGCGTGGCAGCTCTGGGCGTGGCAACAGGTGGTGCGGCGTGCAGCGCAGAGATGGCGAATAGCGCGGGTAACAGCAGAGACGGGCGGGTCATGGTGGCTCCAGAGATCGACGGAGCCACCATGACGCCAGCGGTGCGAATGAACTGCCTGATGTCTCGATGAAGATTTATGAAGCTCTTTGCGATCAATGGCTTGCGTCTGGCGCAAACGGTTACCCGTCTGCGCCGCGTCGCGATAACGGTCCGGTCCGGCTATTGTGTGCGCCCTGCAGGAGCAATGGGTGTGGCGCAATGAAGGTGTTGGTAACCGGTGGTGGTGGCTTTCTTGGCCAGGCGTTGTGCCGCGGCTTGATCGCGCGTGGGCACGAGGTGGTGAGTTTCCAGCGCGGCGATTATCCGGTGCTGCAGAGTTTGGGCGTGGGCCAGATCCGTGGCGACCTGGCCGATCCGCAGGCGGTGCGGCATGCCTTCGCCGGCATCGATGCGGTCTTCCACAACGCGGCCAAGGCCGGTGCGTGGGGCAGCTATGACAGCTATCACCAAGCCAATGTGGTGGGCACGCAGAACGTGCTCGACGCGTGTCGGGCCAATGGTGTGTCGCGCCTGATCTATACCTCCACGCCCAGCGTGACCCACCGCGCCACCAATCCGGTGGAAGGGCTGGGCGCCGACGAAGTGCCGTATGGCGAGGACCTGCGCGCGGCGTACGCGGCGACCAAGGCGATCGCCGAGCGCGCGGTGCTGGCGGCCAACGATGCGCAACTGGCGACGGTGGCCTTGCGTCCGCGCCTGATCTGGGGGCCGGGCGACAATCATCTGTTGCCGCGTCTGGCCGCGCGCGCGCGCGCCGGGCGGCTGCGCATGGTCGGCGACGGCAGCAATTTGGTGGACAGCACCTACATCGACAACGCCGCGCAGGCGCATTTCGATGCGTTCGCACATCTCGCTGCAGGTGCTGCGTGTGCGGGCAAGGCGTACTTCATCTCCAACGGCGAGCCCTTGCCGATGCGCGAGTTGCTCAATCGCCTGCTGGCTGCGGTGGATGCACCGGCGGTGACGCGTTCGTTGTCGTTCAAGACCGCGTATAGAATTGGTGCAATCTGCGAGACCATGTGGCCACTGTTGCGTCTGCCTGGCGAAGTGCCGTTGACGCGTTTTCTGGTGGAACAGCTGTGCACGCCGCACTGGTACAGCATGGAGCCGGCGCGTCGCGACTTCGGCTATGTGCCGCAGGTCAGCATCGAAGAAGGGCTGCAACGACTGCGATCCTCATCTTCCAACGACATCGCCATCACTCGATAAAGACCGCCACATCTTCAGGATACGTCTGCGCCGATTCGGCACGACAACTTCTGGAATCCTTGCCATGCTGCATTACGCCATCATCTTCTTCGTCATCGCCATCATCGCCGCCGTGCTGGGCTTCAGCGGTATCGCCGGTGCGGCGACCAACATCGCCTGGATCCTGTTCGTGGTGTTCCTGATCCTGGCTGTGATCTCGATGTTCCGTCGCGGCAAGGTATAACGCCTAGCTGCGATACGTCACGGCAGCGGCGCTGCCGGTCGACGCTCGCATGGCCCGCTTCCGCAAGGAGGCGGGCCATGTGCATTCTGGACGCTCCATCGTTGAATCGCTTTTGTTTTAAAGCAGTTTTTCGAGATATTGCACGTGCTTGCCGTTGCCCAGCAGCGCATCGCCGACCGGCTGGAAACCCTGCTGCAGATGCAGCGCCAGCGATGCCGGATTGGGTGGAAGCAGGTTGACCTCGCAGACCAGGCGCGGTTGTGCCGCTGCACGCGCGGCGTGGATGAGCTCGTCATACAGCTGCCTGGCAAGCCCGCGCCGTTGCGCATGCGCGGCGATCACGATGCGGTCGATGTAGACAAAGCGCGCGAAGCGCTGCGCCATCCATGCAAAGTTCGGGTTGGCGTAGGCCGCGCCTTGATCCAGCGCGATCAGCAGGCCATCCGCCGGCGCGACGAGGCGTGCGTGCCACGCCAGTTGCAGCAATGCAGCCAGCCCGTCGGCATTCAGCAACGACAGCTCGGTGGCGTGCGCATTGTTGAGCGCAAGCAGTGCGCCGTGGTCGTGCGGTTGCACGGTGCGCACAAGGGCCTGGCTCATGCGCCTGGCTCGACCGCGCTGCGCAGCAGCTGATCGTCAGCATGCCGTTGCAGTGCCAGCTCGATCAGCTGGGTGATCAAGCTGCGGTAGTCCAGCCCGCTTGCCTGCCAGAGCTTGGGGTACATGCTGATCCGGGTGAAGCCCGGCAATGTGTTGACCTCATTGATCACGATGCGGCCATCGGCGCACAGGAACACGTCCACACGCGCCATGCCGGCGCAGTCCAGCGCCTGGTAGGCCTGCACCGCAATCTGCTGGATGCGCTGCTGCGTCTGCGCATCAATGTCGGCCGGGATCACGATGTCGGCGCCGTGTTCGCTGATGTACTTGGTCTGGTAGGAGTAAAACGCGTCGTGCACCACCACTTCGCCGCACACGCTGGCCTGTGGGGTGGCATTGCCCAGCACGGCGCATTCGATCTCGCGCCCGGCGATCGCCGCTTCCACCAGCACCTTGTGGTCGTATGCCAGCGCCAGTGCGAGCGCGTCGGCAAATGCATCGGCACTGTGCACCTGACTGACACCGACCGACGAACCCTGGTTGGCCGGTTTGACGAACAACGGCAAACCCAACTGCACGATCAATGCATCCACGTCGGCATGTGCGGCGGTGTGGCGGTTGAAGCAGGCGAACGGCGCCACCTCAAGCCCGGCATCGCGCAGCACGCGCTTGGCCAGGTCCTTGTCCATCGCCAGCGCCGAGCCGAGTACGCCGGAGCCGACGAAGGGCAGATTGGCCATACGCAGCAGCCCTTGCAGCGAGCCGTCTTCGCCGAGCGTGCCATGCACGATCGGAAACACCACATCGATCTGCGCCAGCGCCTGCTCCGGCTGGGTCGGGCGCAGCTGCTGTTGCTGCGCGCCCGGCAGCAGGGCCACGCCGCGACCGCTGCGATGCAGGGCGATGCGGGTCGGGTCATCGGCATTGAGCAGGAAGCTGTCGGGGTCGTTGACGTGCCACTGGCCCTGCTTGTCGATGCCGATCAGCACTGGCTCGAAGCGCTGCGGATCCAGCGCATCGAGAATGTTGCGCGCCGATTGCAGCGAGACCTCGTGCTCGGCCGATTTGCCGCCGAAGATGAGACCGACCCGGATCTTGCGCATTGCCTGCTCCTGCCACCTGCATGATGAGGTCGCCAGCATGCCCGCGGCAGGCGCGCCGAAGGAAGTCCTGCCTGACCAAGACACGCGGCCTGGTCACAAGGCGCCCTGCCATGATCGCCACCCCGGCCTCCGGCTTGCACGTGCCACACCACCGTCAAGCAGTGGCGACATGCGGGGACGGTAGAATGCGCCCATGCCCGGATCCCTGTTCAACTCACTCAAGCCGCTCGCCGGCCAGGCCCTGCAAGCCGCGCTCAACCGCGCGCTGGCACTGGACCCCGATACCCGCGACGCCCTGCTGCCACTGGAAGGCCAACGCATCGCACTGACCCTGGAGGCACCTGCGCTGGCCCTGCAGATCCGCGTGCACGAGCGCCGCTTGCTGGTCGGGCCGGTCGACCAGGCGCAGGAGCCGGACCTAGCCGTGCGCAGCAGCCTGGCCGGTTTGCTCGGCCAGCTGCCGTTCCTGGCCAACGCGCGCCGCAGCGGCGCACCGGCCGGGCGGCTCAAGGTGTCCGGCGATGCCGAGTTGGCGCGCCAGCTGCAGCAACTGGCCGGCCGTTTCGATCCGGATTGGCAGCTGCCGTTCGTGGCGGTGTTCGGCGAGATCCTCGGCGTGCAGATCGCCAATGCGGTGCGTGCAGCGCTGCAGCAGGCGCGGCGCAGCGCGGTGGATCTGGCGCATAGCGCGGCCGAATTCGTGACCGAGGAATCGCGCGACGTGGTGCCGCGCGCCGAACTGGACGCCTTTCACGACGATGTCGATGAACTGCGCGACGACGTCGAACGGCTGGCCGCACGCGTGGCGCGCCTGCGCGCGGCCGGAGGTGCGGCATGAAGGCGCTGCTGCGGGCCAGCCGCATCGGCCGGGTGATCCTGCGCTATCGCCTGGACGACCTGTTGCAGGACACGCCGGCCGAGCGCTGGCTGCGCCTGGCCAAGCCGTTCGTGCCACGCGCCAGTGCCGAGATCGCCGCGCAATCGCGCGGTGCGCGGCTGCGGCTGGCGCTGCAGGAGCTGGGGCCGATCTTCGTCAAGTTCGGGCAGATCCTGTCGACCCGGCGCGACCTGATTCCGGCCGACGTGGCCGATGAACTGACCCTGCTGCAGGACCGCGTCAAACCCTTCGACGGCGAAGCGGCGCGGCTGATCGTCGAGCGCGCGTTGGGCCTGCCGGTGAGTGTGGCGTTTGCCGCGTTCGATACCGTGCCGCTGGCCTCGGCTTCGATCGCGCAGGTGCACGCGGCCACCTTGCCGCCGGATGCCAACGGCGTGCGCCGCGAGGTGGTGGTCAAGGTGCTGCGCCCGGATATCGAGCGCCAGATCGATGCCGATATCGCGTTGCTGCAGTCGCTGGCCACGCTGGTCGAACGCACCCACCCGCGCGCGGACAAGATCCGGCCGCGCGAAGTGGTGGCCGAGATCGAAGGCACCCTGTCGGCCGAACTCGACCTGCAGCGCGAAGGCGCTAACGCCAGCGTGCTACGCCGGTTCTGGGAAGGCTCGGACGATCTGTACGTGCCCGAGGTGATCTGGTCGCACACCGCCGAGCGTGCACTCACGCTGGAGCGCGTGTACGGCATTCCGTCCGACGACATCGCCAAGCTCGATGCGGCCGGTATCGACCGCAAGGCGCTGGCGGCCAAGGGCGTGCGGGTGTTCTACACGCAGGTGTTCCGCGACAACTTCTTCCATGCCGATGCGCATGCCGGCAACATCTGGGTCGACAGTGATCCGGAGCGCCGGCTCAATCCGCGTTTCATCGCGCTGGATTTCGGCATCATGGGCCAGCTCTCGCAGGAAGATCAGTACTACCTGGCCGAGAACTTCATGGCGATCTTCCACAAGGATTACCGCCGCATGGCCGAGCTGCACGTGGAGGCGGGCTGGATGCCCGACAACGTGCGCATCGACGAACTGGAGGCGGCCGCGCGCTCGGTGTGCGAACCGTACTTCACCCGCCCGTTGTCGGAAATTTCGCTGGCCGAAGTGTTGATCAAGCTGTTCCGCGTCGCGCAGCGCTACGAACTGACGCTGCAGCCGCAGCTGATCCTGTTGCAGAAGACCTTGCTCAACATCGAAGGCGTCGGTCGCCAGCTCGACCCCAGGCTGGATATCTGGGCGGTGGCGCGGCCGGTGCTCGAACGCATCCTGCGCGAGCGTTACAGCCCACGCCGCGTGCTCGGCGAATTGCGCAAGCGCCTGCCGGAAATCATGACCCATGCGCCGGACATGCCGCGCCTGGTGCACAGCTGGTTGAAGCAGCAGGTGGAAGGCCGCCACCAGATCGACATCCGCTCGGCCGAGCTGCGCGCACTGGACCTGAGCCTGCGCAAGCTGCAGACGCGCGTGGTCACTGCCATCACCGGCAGCGGCCTGCTGGTGGTGGCTGCCGTGCTGTATGGCCTGCACCCGAATGGCTGGTACCTGGGTACGGTGCCGGTATGGAGCTGGGTCAGCGGCGGCGCCGGCTCGGTGGCCCTGCTGGTCGCCTGGCTGCGGCGCTGAAGCACTCAAGCACTGCGCAGGCGGCCTGCCGCATCCGGCTGGATAGCGGCAGCGCCTGCAGCGGCACGATGACGAAGCCGTCCCCGGCGAGGTAGTGATGATCGATCTGCAGGCGTTGAAGGACGAACTGGCACGGTTCGGTAGCGACAACGATGCGCAGCAGCTGGAGCGTGGCCGGCGCATGCTCAACATCACGCACGACACCGGGCAATTGCTGGCCGTGCTGGTACGTGCCACCGTTGCGCGGCGCGTGCTGGAAATCGGCACCTCCAACGGTTATTCGACGCTGTGGCTGGCCGAAGCGGCGGCCGCAATCGGTGGGCAGGTCACCACGGTGGAGCTTGCGGCCGACAAGGTGGCCCTGGCGCAGGCCACGCTTGCACGCAGCGGCCTGGCCGCGTCGGTGGATGTGGTACACGGCGACGGCGGCGCGTGGCTGACCCAGGCCGCCAGCGCCAGCATCGATCTGGTCTTCCTGGATTCGGCGCGTGGCGAGTACGTGCGCTGGTGGCCGGCACTGCGCCGCGTGCTGCGCGGTGGTGGCCTGTTGGTGGTCGACAATGCGCTCTCGCATGCCGACGAACTGGCGCCATTCACCGCGCTGCTGGCTGACGATCCGGCAGTCACCTGCAGCGTGGTGCCGGTGGGCAAGGGCGAATTGCTGGCGGTGTGCGGCGCGGCCTGAGGGTGCGCCGCCGAGCTGCCACGCCCTCAGGCCTCAAGGCGCGTGGTCGGCATGCGCCATACGGCGCGGCGGCGCAGTGGCATGCGGTGTCGACGATGCGGATAATCCGCCGGTGAGCACATCCCCCAAGCACTTGCAGATTCTCTTCCAGGACGAGCTCCTGGCCGTCGTCGACAAACCCGCCGGCCTGATGGTCCACGACAGCAAGCTGGCGCGCGGGGAGGACGACTTCCTGGCCGACCGCCTGCGCGAACAGCTGGGCCGGCCGATCTTTCTGGTGCACCGGCTCGACCGAGCGACCAGCGGCTGCCTGCTGCTGGCGTTCGACCGCGAGGCCGCCAGCGCGCTGGGCAAGGCCTTGATGGCCGGCGAGTTGGAGAAGGACTATCTGACCGTCTGCCGCGGCTGGCCGGCCGAGGAGCGCTTCATCGTCGACCACGATCTGGACGGCGGCCCCGGCAAGCCGGTCAAGAAGCCGGCGGTGACGCACTTCCAGCGCCTGGCCACCGGCGAGCTGGAGATCCCGTCCACCGGCTTTGCCACCTCGCGCTATGCGCTGCTGCGCTGCCAGCCGCAGACCGGGCGGTTCCGGCAGATCCGCCGGCACATGAAACACCTGTCGCACCACATGATCGGCGACACCAGCCACGGGGATGGCCGGCACAACCGCAGCTTCCGCATGCTTGGCATCCACCGCATGCTGCTGCACGCCGAGCGGCTGGGGTTTCCGCATCCGGCCGATGGGCAGCGCATCAGCGTCACCGCGCCGCTGGATGTGGAATTTTCCAAGGCCTGCGCATTGCTCGGGTGGGAGATGGCCGCGCTGGGAGCGGTGCAGACGGCTTGATGCGGTCTGCGGCTACTAGTCAACACGCCCACTCGATCTGCTGGAAATCCGCGCAACCGTGCCCTCACTCCATCCCCTCTCCCGCAGGAGAGGGGCCAAGCGCCTCCTCACCGAGTGGGACAAGCGGGTTGGCGCAATCGTCGTCAGCGCCACTACCGCCACCGTCGCAAGCAGCAACCGCCACAGCAGGCACGCTGTTCCGATTCCCCAATCCCCGCCCTTCAGGGCTTCTGCGGTGCCGCCGCCGGCGTATTGACGATCTTCTCCAGATCCTTCTGCAGGTCGGCAAACAGCGGTAGCATCTTCTGCTGGATCGCGCCCATCAGGTTCTGGGTCAGTGCCGGGGTCTTGTCCAGCAGGCTCTGGCCGGCCGAGCTCTCGTAGAACTCGGCCATGGCCAGCACGTCCTCGCGCGAGAACGAGCGCTTGTAGATGTCCACATACATAGGGCGCAGCTCCGACCACGACAGCGCCTTGCGCACGGTCTGGCGGGTGCGCTCCTGAATGCGCTGCAGCTGGGCCTGCTGGTCGGCGTCGAGCTGGCGCTGGGCGGTGAGCTGGGCGAACTGTTGCTGCTGCATCGCCTCGATCTGCGGCAGCATCGTGTCCAGCATGGTCTGCGCGCGTGAGGCGGCCAGCAGACGGTTGATGTCGGCATCGCTGGGCGCCTGCGCAAACGCGGCGGGCGTGGCCAGTGCCAGCGCGGCCAGCACGATCAGGCGGCGCGCCAAGGCGCGGGCGGCGGCAACGGAACGGGGCGGTGTCATCGGAGCATCCTGCAGAGTCGGGGAACCGGCCGCAGCATACGGGAAGCCGGCGTTCGCGCGCGCGTCCATGCCGGTGCCGATACAATCGGCCCGATGGCCAGCGACCCGATCCAGATCACCCCCAGCCTGACGATCCCGCCCAGCGAGATCGTCGAGCGCTTCGTGCGCGCCAGCGGCGCGGGCGGGCAGAACGTCAACAAGGTCTCCACCGCGGTGGAACTGCGTTTCGACGTGGCCGGGTCGCCGTCGCTGCCCGAACCCCTGCGCGCGCGGCTGCTGTCGCGGCGCGACCGGCGCATGACCGCCGATGGCGTGCTGGTGATCGACGCGCAGCGCTTCCGCACCCAGGACCGCAACCGCGAGGATGCGCGCGAGCGGCTGGTCGAGATCATCAGTGCCTGCCTGTCGGTGCCCAAGCGCCGGGTCGCCACCAAACCGAGTCATGGTGCCAAGCTGCGGCGGCTGGATGCCAAGCGTGAGCGCAGCCATATCAAGCGTGGACGCTCTGCGTCCCACTGGGAGTAAGCGTGAGTCAGACCGACCCGTCGTTGCCACCGGTAACACAGGCCAACATCCTGCTGCAGCCCTCTCCACCCAGAATGCCACGCGCCCATGGCCGCTTCGGCCGCTGGCTGGGGCGCACGGCACTGCGTCTGACCGGCTGGCGCCTGCTCGGGCGGCTGCCCGACGAACCCAAGCTGGTGATGATCGTCGCCCCGCATTCGTCCAACTGGGACGGCTTCCTGGGCTTTGCGGCCAAGTTCGCGCTGGGCTTCGACGTGCGCGTGCTGGGCAAGGCGCAGCTGTTCTGGTGGCCGCTGGGTCCGCTGCTGCGCAAGCTCGGCGCCATCCCGCTGGACCGCAGCTCGCCGCAGGGCACCATCGGCCAGGCGGTGCGGCTGATCCGCAATTCCGAACAGATGTGGTACGTGATCACCCCCGAGGGCACCCGCAAGCGGGTGGAGCACTGGAAGGCCGGCTTCTGGAAGATCGCCTCCGATTCCAAAGTGCCGATCCTGCCGGTGTATTTCGACTACCCCAGCAAGACCGTGGGTATCGGTGAGCCATTCTGGACCGGCACCGACATGGCCGCCGATATCGCCGCCATCCGCACCTGGTACCGGCCATGGCGCGGCAAGCATCGCGATACGCTGTGAGAATGCGGCCGCGTGCTTGAAAGGTTTTGTCGCTGCCGGTCGACTGCGTTCATGACCGGCGCCGCCAGGCACCTCGCTGCCTCCACCGAGGAAACACCATGATGGGCTTGTCCGCACGCGCACTGTGTTTGTCGCTCTCGCTCCTGCTTGCTGCCGGCCCGCTGCTGGCGGCCACGCCGATGCTGGTGATCCACGGAGGCGCCGGGGTGGAAAAATCCAGCCTTTCCGGCGAGGAACAGGCGCAGGCGCGCGAGGCGATGCAACGCGCGCTGCGCGCCGGGCACGCGGTGCTGCAACGTGGCGGCACCGCGGTGGATGCGGTGGCGGCCACCATCTCCGTGCTGGAGGATGCGCCGCAGTTCAACGCCGGGCGCGGTGCGGTGTTCACCCATGACGGCAAGAACGAACTGGATGCCGCGATCATGGACGGCGCCACCGGCAAGGCCGGTGCGATTGCCGGCGTGCACACGGTCAGGAACCCGATCCAGCTGGCGCGCAGCGTCATGGACCATTCCAAACACGTGATGCTGGTCGGCGACGGCGCCGAACAATTCGCGCGCGAGCAGGGCGTCACGTTGGTCGACCCCAGTTATTTCCGCACCGACAAGCGCTGGCAGCAACTGCAGAAAGCGCGCAAGGCCGAAGCCGGCGACCGCCAGGCGCAGGCCGAACTGGACCTGGAAACCGCCAAGCATTTCGGCACCGTGGGCGCGCTGGCGCTGGATCGCGCAGGACACCTGGCCGCCGGCACCTCCACCGGCGGCATGACCAACAAGCGCTACGGCCGCGTCGGCGATGCGCCGATCATCGGCGCCGGTACCTACGCCAACAGCCAGTGCGCGGTGTCCGGCACCGGCTGGGGCGAGTTCTATATTCGCGCGGTGGCCGCCTACGACATCTGCGCACGCATGAAATACGCCGGGCAGTCGCTGCAACAGGCCGCCGACACGGTGATCGACCAGGAGATTCCCAAGGCCGGCGGCGATGGCGGCGCCATCGCGCTGGACGCGCAGGGCAACGCCGCATTCCCGTTCAATAACGAAGGCATGTACCGCGGCTGGATCGGCGCCGACGGCACCCCGCACGTGGCGATCTTCAAGGACGAGACGCTGTAGCGCGCGCATCCTCAATCGCACCCATCTTCCCAATCCAACGGCACATGCCGACGCTGCGCAAACCCGCTAGCGTGACCGGCTGCGCTACCCACTCAGGAATCACACGCCATGTCGCGTACCGTCGTTCTGGCCGCTGCCATCACCCTGGCACTGGCTGCTTGTTCTGGAAAAGATTCGTCCGGTAAGGAGTCCACCACCGTGCCCGAAAAGACCGCCACCACCCCGGCCGCGGATGCTGCGCCGAACCCGCTGCTGACCGCCAGCACGCTGCCGTTCCAGGCGCCGCCGTTCGACAAGATCAAGGACGCCGATTACCTGCCGGCCTTCGAAGAAGGCATGCGCCTGCACCTGGCCGACATCCGCAAGATCGCCGACAACCCCGAGCCGCCCAGCTTCGACAACACCATCGAGGCGATGGAGCGCAGCGGCGAAACGCTCACGCGCGTGTCGCGCATCTTCTTCGGGTTGGTGCAGGCCGACACCAGCGACGCACGCCAGAAGATCCAGGAAGAGATCGCGCCCAAGCTGGCCGCGCACCAGGACGAGATCAATCTCGACCCGAAGCTGTTCGCACGCGTCAAGACGATCTACGACCAGCGCGACACGCTGAACCTGGAGCCGGAGCAGAAGCGTCTGGTCGAGCGCGACTACGAAGAGCTGGTGCGTGCCGGTGCGCAGCTGTCGGAGGCCGACAAGGCCAGCCTGCGCAAGCTCAATATCGAAGAAACCACGCTCTCCACCCAGTTCCATACCCGTCTGGTGGCCGCCTCGGCCGCCGGTGCGGTGGTGGTGGACGACAAGGCCAGGCTCGACGGCCTGAGCGAGGGCGACATTGCCGCTGCCGCCGATGCGGCCAAGGCGCGCAAGCTCGATGGCAAGTATCTGCTGACCCTGCAGAACACCACCCAGCAGCCGGTGCTGGCCTCGCTGAAGGACCGCCAGCTGCGCGCCGACGTGCTCAAGGCCTCGGAAACGCGCGCGGAAAAAGGCGATGCCAACGACACCCGCCAGACCATCCAGCGCCTGGCGCAGCTGCGCGCACAGAAGGCCAAGCTGCTCGGCTTCGACAACTACGCCGCCTACAGCCTGGGCGACCAGATGGCCAAGACCCCGGACGCCGCGCTCAAGCTGCTGACCGACACCGTGCCGGCGGCCACCGCCAAGGCACGCCGCGAAGTGGCCGAAATGCAGAAGGTGATCGACGCGCAGAAGGGAGACTTCAAACTCGCCGCCTCCGATTGGGACTTCTACGCCGAGCAGGTGCGCAAGGCCAAGTACGACCTGGACGAGGCGCAGATCAAGCCGTATTTCGAGCTGGACAACGTGCTGCAGAACGGCGTCTTCTACGCGGCCACGCAGCTGTACGGCATCACCTTCAAGCAGCGCACCGACATCCCGACCTATCACGCGGACATGAAGGTGTATGAAGTGTTCGACGCGGACGGCACCTCGATGGCGCTGTTCTACACCGACTACTTCAAGCGCGACAGCAAGTCCGGCGGCGCCTGGATGGATGTATTCGTCGAGCAGGACGGTCTCACCGGCGCCAAGCCGGTGGTCTACAACGTCTGCAACTTCACCAAGCCGGCCGCCGGCCAGCCGGCGCTGCTGAGCTTCGATGACGTCACCACCTTGTTCCATGAGTTCGGCCACGCGCTGCACGGCATGTTCTCCAAGGTGAAGTACCCCTCGATCGCCGGCACCAGCACCTCGCGCGACTTCGTCGAGTTCCCCTCGCAGTTCAACGAGCACTGGGCCTCCGATCCCAAGGTCTTCGCCAATTACGCCAAGCACTACCAGACCGGCGCGGCGATGCCGGCCGAGCTGGTGGAGAAGATCAAGAAGGCCAAGACCTTCAACAGCGGCTACGCCACCACCGAGTACCTATCGGCCGCGTTGCTCGATCTGGCCTGGCACACCCAGCCGGCCGATGCGCCGCTGCAGGACGTGAGCAAGTTCGAAGCCGACGCCCTGAAGCGCTTCAAGGTGGACCTGGCCGAAGTGCCGCCGCGTTATCGCAGCAGCTATTTCGACCACATCTGGGGCGGCGGATATTCGGCTGGGTACTACGCGTATTTCTGGTCGGAAGTGCTCGACGACGACGCATTCGAATGGTTCAAGGAAAACGGCGGCTTGAACCGCAAGAACGGCGACACCTTCCGCGCCAAGATCCTTTCGCGCGGCAATACCGTCGATTTGGCCACGTTGTATCGCGATTTCCGCGGCAAGGATCCCAGCGTCAAGGCGTTGCTGGAAAATCGCGGTCTGACGGAGTGAGCGACTGGATGACGCGCCTGCGTCGTTGGCGCATGCGTGTGCAGTAGCTGCAACAGCAATCGAAACGGGATGGCCACGCGCCATCCCGTTTTTGTTTGTGGATGGTGCATCAGGTGATGGTGTTGCGACTGCCTTTGCCGGTGGCGCCTTGCTGTTGCCTTTTGGGGCCGCCAGTCCCTAGCGGAACTGGCAATAACGGGGCAGTGACCTAAGCAGCATTCGAAGTAACACCCAACTGGTGCCATGCCTTTCGTCACTTCCACCGACCCGCTGCGCAAGCGCATCTTCAACAGGCCATCCCCGCGCCACCATTCACACCAACAGGTGCCTCATGAGCCAAGCCACTGCGACCACCTCACGTCTGCAACGCGCCGCGCACTGGGCGCGCAAGGAACTGCTGCCGTTGTTGGTGCTGCTGGTGCTGATGACTGCAGCGCGTTCCTCGTTCGCCAATCACTATCAGGTGCCGAGCGGCTCAATGCAGCCCACCCTGGAGCCGGGCGATCGCGTGGTGGTGGACATGCATGCCTACGGCTGGCGACTGCCGTTGAGCAACCGCATCCTCGTCGATAGCGATCGACCGCAGCGTGGCGAGGTGGTGGTATTCGATTCGCCGCGCGATGGTACACGCCTGATCAAGCGTGTGGTGGCGGTGGCAGGCGACCGGGTCGACCTGATCGATGGCCATCTGCAGATCAACCACAAGCCGTTGGCAGTGGAAGGTGGCGATGCCGAACGCTTCGGCGCGCACCTGGCGCAGTTGAATCTTGGCAATGGCGGCGGCCCGAACATCGCCGGGCTGACTGTGCCGCCCGGCAAGCTGCTGATGCTGGGCGATCACCGCGGCAACAGCCTGGATGGACGTTACTTCGGATTAGTCGATGCAGCGGCTGTCTACGGCAAGGCGGTGGCGGTGTATTACCGGCGTGGCGAAGGGCTGGAGTGGCAGCGCCTGTGATGCATGGTCTGCGCGTAGACGCCAGCAGAAGCAACGGCGTTAGCGCCCTGCGCTAGCGAGGCAGCGCATGGCATTGTCGGCAGCAATCGCGCACGTTGCTTCGATGACCATGACGATGACGCAGGGCAAACGCGCGACCGCCACCTGCTCATGCGCCGCGCCGCCATGCACTGGCTAGCGCGGCGCCACCAGGCCATCCGACGCCTGAGTCGCAGCATCCTGTCGCCACCAGCGTAGGCGATTGCCGGGCGCGTTCAGATCCACCCGCTCGCCCATGCGCGGCGTCGCCAGCGCAACGCCGGCGCTGTCGGCCAAGGCCACGATCCGGTCCAGCGGTTCCTGCCACGCGTGCATGGCCAGGTCGAAGGTGCCGTTGTGGATCGGCAGCAGGGTCTGCCCGCCGACGTCCAGGTAGGCCTGCAGGCTCTGCTCCGGCTGCATGTGCACATGCGGCCACTGCTGATCGTAGGCGCCGTTTTCGATCAGCGCTACATCGAACGGACCGAGCTGTTGGCCGATGGTCTTGTAGTGCGGGCCATAGCCGCCGTCGCCGCTGAAGAACACGCGCAGCTCGCGCTCCTGGATCGCCCAGGAGCACCACAGCGAACGCCCACTATCGAACAGGCCGCGCCCGGAAAAATGCTGCGACGGAGTGGCGGTGAGTTGCAGGCCATCGATGTTGATCGTGTCCCACCAGTCCAGCTGGCGCACCTTGCCCGGGTCCACGCCCCAGCGCACCAGCAGATCGCCCACGCCCAGGGGCGCGACGAACACGCCGACGCGGTCGGCCAGGGCACGGATGCTGGCGCGGTCGAGGTGGTCGTAATGGTTGTGCGACAGGATCACCCCGGCCAGGGGCGGCAGTTCGTCCAGCGCGATCGGTGGCGCATGGAAGCGCTTGGGCCCGGCGAATGGCACCGGCGAGGCGCGCCTGGAGAACACCGGGTCGGTCAGCCACAGGCCACCGGCCAGCTTCATCAGCACGGTGGAATGGCCCAGGCGATACAGGCTGCGATCGGGCGCGGTAAGCAGCTGCGTGCGTGTCAGCGGCTGTACCGGCAGCGGCGCGGACGGCACCGTGGTGCTGGGCTTGTCGAAGAGGAACGTCCAGATCAGGCCGATTTGCTTGCGCAAGCTGAGCGCGGTGGTCGGCAGCGGCAACGCATTGCGGAACCGGCCGCCGCGAAACTGCGGCGAATCGGCATACGGGGAAGGGCGAGAGGAAGCCATGGGGAGTCCGACCGGGGCAGGGAGCGACAACAGGAGGAAATTACACTGAGCAGTGTAGTTTCATTCCGCTGAAAGTAAACTGTCGGGTGTAAAATGATCCGATGTCGAGCGCATCTTCCCCCCGGCCCGCTCCGCAGCGGCTGACCGACCGCAAGCGCCACGCCATCGTCGAGGCGGCCATTGTCGAGTTCCGCCAGCATGGCTTCGAGGCCACCAGCATGGACCGCGTGGCGGCCACTGCGGGCGTGTCCAAGCGCACCGTCTACAACCATTTCCCCAGCAAGGATGCGCTGTTCGGCGAGATCCTGCGCGGGCTGTGGCAACGCAGCGCCGACGCGGTGAATCTTGTCTACCGGTCCGACCAGCCGCTGCGCGCTCAGCTGATCCAGCTGCTGCAGCAGAAGCTACACCTGCTCGACGACCCGGCGTTTATCGACCTGTCGCGTGTCGCCATAGCCGAAGGCATCCATTCGCCCGAGCGCGCACGTGCGCTGATCGCGCAATTGGGCAGCAAGGAAGAAGGCACCACCACCTGGGTGCGCGCCGCACTGGCCGACTGCCGGCTGGTGGGCGTGGAGCCGGAGGTCGGCGCGCAGCAACTGCAGGCACTGATCAAGGGCTTCGCGTTCTGGCCGCAGATCGCCATGGGCCAGCCGCCGCTGTCGCCACAGCAACGCACCCAGGTGGCCGAATCGGCAGTGGCGATGTTCCTGGGTTTGTACGGGCGCGAGTGATGGCCTGCGTTGCGGGTGCCCGCGCAGCGCCGCCCCGCATCGCAGGCCGGACCTTCCTCGCATTGCAGGTCGACCGCAGCGCTGCAGGTGCAACGACTGCGTCTTGCGCCGCGCTGTCTGTGCAACCCATGCCGCTGCAGCCTGCGCATGTTGCACGCTCAGTCCTTCGACCACACCGCCAGCGCATAGCCATGCGGATCGGTGAAATGAAAACGTCGCCCGCCGGGAAACGCAAAGACCGGCCTGGTGATGTGCCCGCCCGCCGCTTCGATACGTGCCTGGCTGTAGGCGAGGTCGTCGGAGGCCAGGACCACCAGCGCACCACCGGGCTGGGCGGGGCCGTGGAAGAAGCCGCCGCTCAGCCGGCCGTCGCGGAATTCGCAGTAATCCTGGCCGTAATCCTGAAACGTCCAGTCGAAGGCTTGCCCGTAAAATGCCTTGGCGACGGCGATCGAGTCGACGGCGAGTTCGAGGTAGTCGATGCTGTGCTGCGGCGTGTTGTCGGTCATGGCGTGGCTTCCTCCGGGAGTGGAGGTACAGCATGCAGTCGGTGCACGTGCCCGGCTTGGCGAAAACGGCCAACTTAGCGTGCGTGGCGCCGTACCAACACGCGCGGGCTCAGGCCGGTGAGCTGGCGCGCATCGCGCACCAGGTGCGGCGCATCGCCGTAACCGGCATCCAGCGCTGCGTCGGTCAGACTGCGGTGCTGGCTGGCGATACGCAAAAAGCGCTGCAGACGCAGTACCCGCTCCAGCGTCTTGCTGCCATAGCCGAACGCATCCTGGCAACGGCGGCGCAACGAGCGCTCGCTGAGACCCAGCGCCTGGGTCAATTCGCTCAGCCGGGCGGGGGTGCCGGCACTCAATCGATCGAACAGCCACGCCATCTGGCGGTCTTGCGATGTGCCGTGCTGTCGACACAGCGCCTGCAAGGTGTGCAGCGGGTCGGCACCGTCTTCCAGGCGGTGTTGCCAGGTGCGCCCTTGCACGCCCCACAGCGATTCCAGTGCAACGCGTTGGTCGGCAATGGCATGTAGCGGGAGCTTCAGCAGGCCGGCTGCCGCACCCGCTGCCAGGCGCACCCCGCTCAGCGCACTGCCCGGTGCCAGCGCTGCCATGGCGGCGGTGCGATCGGGCCCGGCAACCAACAGCAGCGTGCCATCCCAGATCAGATCGACGCTGCCATCGGGCAAGACCAGCACGGGGTCCGTTGCGGCCGTGCCCTGGCGAAACCGCCAACTGCACTGCAGCTGCGCGTGTAACGCCGGCGGTGCCGGGCTTTCGGCATAACAGGACTCGGAGAGTTCGGACATCAGTGTGTTGTGCGAAGAGGTGGATGCCGTGCGGCTCGGTGGCCGCGGCGATCAGAGTGCATGGCGTCGACCGCATTCGGTCGACATCGCAGGCCCGCGCCGACGCAACCATCGTGGCCGCATCCGGCAGGCTGGCGCTGCATCGTCAATGCGGCCGGTTGCCCGCGCCCAGCACGTTGGCGGTGACAGTGTGCCGGCCGCGTTGCAACCAGGCCACCATCGGCGAGGCCATCACCGTGGTCACCAGCGTCATGCCGAACAGCAGGGTGAACAGGTCCGGCCCGATCACGCCGCTATCCAGGCCGATCTTAATCACCACCAGTTCCATCAGGCCGCGTGCGTTCATCAGCGAACCCACGCTCAGGCTATCGCGCCAATCGTGGCCGCTCAGGCGCGCGCCCAGGGTGCAGCCGAGCAGCTTGCCGGTGACCGCCACGCCGACCACCAACGCAAAGCCCGCCACACCTGCGCCGACGAACACACCGGGGCTGGTGGCCTGGCCGGCGACCGCAAACAGTACCGGCATCAGCAAGCTGATCGCCAGGGGTTCGATGCGCCCGGCCAGGTGTTCCAGCAGGCGGTCATCGCGCGGTACGCAGATGCCGAACAGAAATGCGCCGAAGATCGCATGCAGGCCGATCCATTCAGCCGCTGCGGCGCAGGCCAGCACACCGATCAGCACCCACACCAGCGCAGTCGGAGCATAGCCTCCATCGCTTGCGTGCGGGGTGAGCACGCGCGCATACATCGGCTTCAACACGCCGAACACCACCGCAATCAGCACCACCGCACCGGCCGCAGTGAACGCAACGCCGCCATGGCTGTTGCCGCCGGTCAGGGTGAGCACGATCGCCAGGAACATCCACACCGTGGCATCGTCGATCACCGCCGCGCCCAGGGCCAGGCGGCCGGCTGGCGTACGGGTCATGTTGCGGTCCTTGAGGATGCGCGCCAGCACCGGAAACGCAGTCACCGACATCGCTGCGGCAATGAACAAGGCGAAGGGCCAGAAGCCGATGCCTTGCGGAGCAAAGCGCGCAAACAACCACGGTGCGGCGGCCAGCCCCAGCAGCAACGGCAGCACGATACCGGACAGCCCCACCAGTACTGACGCGCGCACCTGCGCAGTGGTGCCTTCCGGCGCACGCAACTCCACGCCGACGATGAACATGAAAAGCACCACGCCGATGTTGGCCAGGCCCGACAGTGGCGGCAAGCTGCTGGAGGCGAACAACACGCCATGCAACTCCGGCAGCCACGCGCCGAATGCGATCGGCCCCAGCAGCAGGCCGGCGGCCATCTCGCCGATCACCGGCGGCTGCCCGAAGCGTTGCAGCAGCGCACCGCATGCACGCGCCGCGCCCAGTATCAGCGCCAACTGCACCAGCAATAGCATGGTCGGATTCATTGCGTCAGCCTTGGTTGGTTGAGTCGGCTCGCTTCTGCAGTGCGGGACGGCTGCGCATCTGGTCAGTTGTTTCCCCCGGACTGATCAGCAGTGACATGCCGTCCTCATAGCATCGGCCTAGTCTATGACGACAACCGCCGTGCAGTGGCATCGAGCCGACATGATGCGGCGCAGTGCGGAGTGATTCGTACTGCAGCAGGAACCACCCGTCGGTGCTGCTTGTGTGCGCTTGCACGGCTTGATCGAACGACGCCTTCAACGGCAACCCGCATGTCGCACACGGCATCGCAGATGGAGCGCGCGTAACGGCCTCATGCGCCGTGCTTGGCGAGCAAGCTCAGGTGCGATGCGAGCTCACGCGCGCACAGCAGGCAGCAGACTCACCGCTCCGAATCGCCGCTCTCGTCATACCCGCGCGGGGTGAACAGGTCCGGCTGGATCAACTCGATGAACGCGCGTGCCTGCGGCGAGAGATATTTGCCCTTGCGCACCACCACGCCATAACTGCGGGTGGGGAAGTAGTCCTTCAGCGAGCGAGTGGCGAGTTTGTCGCGGTCTGCATCGGTGACGCAGATTGCGGTGACGATGGAGATGCCCATGTCCATCGCCACGTATTGCTTGATCACTTCCCAGCCGCCCACCTCCAGCGCCACGGTGTAGGGCACGCGTGCCTGCTGGAAGATCAGATCGACCAAGCGATAGGTCACCTGCCGGCGCGGTGGCAAGATCAGCGGATACGGCGACAGATCCTGCAGCGTGACCGTTGACTTGCTGGCCAAAGGGTGGTCGGGCGGGGTGATCAGCAGCTGTTCGAAGCGATACACCGGCGCATAGTTGAGGTCGGCCGGCACGTCCAGCATCGAGCCGATTGCCAGGTCCACCGCGTCTTCGCGCAGCAGGTCGGTGCCGTCGGCGCTGATGGCGTTATGCAGGGTCAGCCGCACGTCCGGGTGGCGCGCGCGGAAGTTCGCCACGATGCGCGGCAGCAGGTACAGGATGGTGGAGCTGTTGGCGGCGATATTGAGCTCGCCCGCATCCAGCCCGCGCACCTTCTCGCGAAAGCTCGCCTCCAGCCCGTCCAGGCTCTCCACCAGCGGCAGTGCCATGTCGTAGAGCAGCTGGCCCTCGCGGCTGGGCGCCATGCGTCGCCCCGAGCGCTCGAACAAGGCCACGCCCAGGTCGCGTTCCAGCGACTGCAGTTGCAGGGTCACTGCCGGCTGGCTCACATACAGCGCCTCAGCTGCCCGTGAGACAGACCCCAGACGCACCGTCTGGCAGAACGCGCGCAGCGGTTTGAGCCGGTCGGATTTGTAGGAAAATCGCGGGGTTGGCGACATCTGGGTATGTTATGAAGCGCAATATAAGTCAGGCTTATTTACAGCATTGATAAAACTGCTTTGTCAAATAGTTGCCGGCGGCGCACGGTGCAGGTCCGGATGCACAAGGAATCCCCGACATGTCTGCCACCGCTTTTGCCCCACGTCCCGCCGAACGCGCCACGCCCGGTCTGTCGCTGACCACGCAGGTTGCAGGCCAGGCGGAACTGCTGCCGGCCGCCGCGCTGGCCTTGCTGGTGTCGCTGCACCGCGCGATCGAGCCTGGTCGCCAGCAGCGCCTGGCCCAGCGGCGCGCCCGCCAGGCCGAATTCGATGCCGGCCAGCTGCCGGATTTCCGCCCCGACACCCGCGCCATCCGCGATGGCGACTGGCGCGTCGCCGCACTGCCATCGGCGCTGCAGGACCGCCGGGTGGAGATCACCGGCCCCACCGATCCGAAGATGGTCATCAACGCGCTGAACTCCGGCGCCAAGGTGTTCATGGCCGACTTCGAGGATTCCACCGCGCCGACCTGGCGCAACCTGCTGGCCGGCCAGCGCACGCTGGCCGCTGCGGTGCGCGGCGATCTCAGCTTCGATGCGCCCAACGGCAAGCATTACGCGTTGCGTCCGGAAGCCGAGCGCGCGGTGTTGATCGTGCGCCCGCGCGGCTGGCATCTGGATGAGAAGCACGTGCTCATCGATGGGCAGCCGCTGGCCGGCGGCCTGTTCGATGCGGCGGTGTTCGCCTTCCATAACGGCCGCGCGCTGCTGGCCAAGGACCGTGGCCCGTATCTGTATCTGCCCAAGTTGCAGAGCATGGAAGAAGCCGCGCTGTGGGAGACCGCGCTGGCGCATATCGAAGCGATGCTCGGCCTGCCGCACGGGCAGATCAAGGTGACCGTGCTGATCGAAACGCTGCCGGCGGTGTTCGAGATGGACGAGATCCTGCACGCGCTGCGCGAGCGGATCGTCGGGCTCAATTGTGGCCGCTGGGACTACATCTTTTCGTATCTGAAAACCTTCCGCGCGCATCGCGACCGCGTGCTGCCCGAACGTGGCCAGGTCACCATGACCCAGCCCTTCCTCAAGGCGTATTCGGAACTGTTGATCAAGACCTGCCATCGCCGCGGCGCCCATGCGATGGGCGGCATGGCCGCGCAGATTCCGATCAATCACGACGAGGCCGCCAACGAGCAGGCGATGGCGCGCGTGCGTGCCGACAAGCTGCGCGAAGTCAGCGCCGGGCACGATGGCACCTGGGTGGCGCATCCGGCCTTGATTCCGGTGGCGATGAAGATCTTCGACGAACACATGCCCACCGCGCATCAGCAGCATGTCTTGCGCAACGACGTGCAGGTGACGCGCGACATGCTGATCGCGCCTTCGCCGGGCACCGTCACCCGCGCCGGGTTCGAAGGCAATGTCGAAGTCTGCGTGCGTTATCTGGCCGCCTGGCTGGACGGCAATGGATGCGTGCCCATCCACAACCTGATGGAAGACGCTGCCACTGCCGAAATCAGCCGCGCGCAGCTGTGGCAGTGGTTGCATCACGGCCAGCACCTGGACGACGGCACTGCGATCGATCAGCCCCTGTTGCAGGCCACGTTGCGTGCGCTGCCGGCACGCCTGGGCGCGACCGATGCACTGCCGGGCGCCGCGCGCATCGACGACGCCATTGCATTGCTGGACACGCTCAGCCGCGCCGATGCGCTGGCCGACTTCCTCACCGTGCCGGCGTATCGCCTGATCGATTGAGCCAACGCTGCAGCGACACGCCAGCGCTTGCCCGCTGCCGCTGCAATCTATCCACGTCATGCACCACACCGCCGGTTGCGCCCACGCGCGCAACGACGGCCTTGCCATGCCCGGCGCGCGTGTCAATGCGCCCTTCCTTCCTCGTTGCATCCGTCGTATCCCTGCCAGGAGAACGCACCATGAGCAGCACACTGCAGACCGCCGAACAGATCCAGCAAGACTGGGCCAGCAACCCGCGCTGGGCCGGCATCACCCGCAACTACACCGCCGCCGACGTGGTGCGCTTGCGCGGCACCGTGCATGTCGAGCATTCGCTGGCGCGGCTGGGCGCGGACAAGTTGTGGAGCGCGTTGCACGCCACGCCGTTCGTTAATGCGCTGGGCGCGTTGACCGGCAACCAGGCGATGCAGCAGGTCAAGGCCGGGTTGAAGGCGATCTACCTATCCGGCTGGCAGGTCGCCGCCGATGCGAACCTGGCCGGGCAGATGTATCCGGACCAGTCGCTGTATCCGGCCGACTCGGTGCCGGCGGTGGTCAAGCGCATCAACAACACCTTGTTGCGTGCCGATCAACTGCATCACGCCGAAGGCAATGACGAGATCGACTTCCTGCAGCCGATTGTGGCCGATGCCGAAGCTGGCTTTGGCGGCGTGCTCAACGCCTTCGAGCTGATGAAGGCGATGATCGAAGCCGGCGCGGCCGGTGTGCACTTCGAGGATCAGCTGGCGTCGGTGAAGAAGTGCGGCCACATGGGCGGCAAGGTGCTGGTGCCTACCCGCGAGGCAATCGAAAAATTGAATGCCGCGCGTCTGGCGGCCGATGTGCTGGGTGTGCCCACGCTGCTGATCGCGCGCACCGATGCCGAGGCGGCCGATCTGATCACCAGCGATGTGGATGCCAACGACCAGCCGTTCACTACCGGGCAGCGCACCGTCGAAGGCTTCTTCAAGACCCGCAACGGGCTGGATCAGGCCATCAGCCGCGGGCTGGCCTACGCGCCGTACGCGGATCTGATCTGGTGCGAGACCGGCAAGCCAGATCTGGAATTTGCGCGCGCCTTTGCGCAAGCCATCCATGCCAGATTCCCCGGCAAATTGCTGGCCTACAACTGCTCGCCGAGCTTCAACTGGAAGAAGAACCTGGATGACGCCACCATCGCCAAATTCCAGACCGAGTTGGCGAGCTACGGCTATAAATTCCAGTTCATCACCCTGGCCGGCTTCCATGCCTTGAACTACGGCATGTTCAACCTGGCGCACGGCTACGCACGCCGCCAGATGAGCGCCTTCGTCGAGTTGCAGCAGGCCGAGTTTGCGGCGGCCGAGATGGGCTTTACCGCAGTCAAGCATCAGCGCGAGGTGGGCACCGGCTATTTCGACGCGGTGACGCAGGCGATCCAGCAGGGCCAGTCGTCCACCACCGCGCTGCGTGGCTCGACCGAGGAAGAGCAGTTTCACGGCGAAAAGGCCGCATAACCCAGCGCGCAGGCGCCGCGACCGCGTGCCGGCCGGCTGACGGGTGAAACGGAGCAGCGGGCTTCGCCCACCGCCAAGCCCCCGCTAGCACCGCAGAGCAACGCTGGGGGTGGTGGTGGCCTGTCGAAGAGGATGGCGGGCTCTGCCGGGAGCAGGGGAGAAGGGCTCGGGAAACCGAGCCCGATTTTTTTTGCCAATACCCGTCATTTCGTCTCAAGCTCAATGAGAGGGAGTGTGACCTGGTGCTGAACAAAACGCTCCTGTACGATGCTGAGGCAGGCCGGCGCTGCAGGTCGGTCTAAGGGATTTTGGGATGACGTGCCATAACACTGCCGGCGCAGTGGAGCCGACGGGGAGCGTTGCAAAGACGCTGTCGGACGGGCTGCATGCGCTCATGACTGCCGAAGAGCTGGGGTTTTTCGCCCGCTTTGGCCGCGCCCGCGAATTGGCCGCCGGCCAGGCGCTGTTCGAGCGCGGTGCAGTGGGCACGCAGATGTTCATCGTGGTCAGTGGCCAGATCGATCTGGATTTCGGCGAAGACCTGATGCTCAAGCACCTGGGCCCGGGCGAATTCTTCGGCGAACTTGGCCTGTTGATCGGCGACCATGCGCGCAGTGCCGGCGCCAGCGCATCCACCGACACCCGTTTGATCGAACTGGCGCACGAGGACTTCCAGCGCCTGGTCGATCACGACCCGTCGATGGTGGCGCATTTCCTGCGCCGCTCCATCGTGCGGGTGGTCAACAACGAGCAGCTGCTGATCCGCCAGTTGCGCCGGCGAAACCACGACCTGGAAGCGGCGCTGGACAACCTCTACGTCACCTCGCACCAGCTCAACCACACCGAAGAACTCAGCCGCACCGACGAACTCACCGGCCTGCACAACCGCCGCGGGCTCGCCCTGCATCTGCAGGAATGCCGGCGCGCCGGTCGCGTGCCCGGGGTGGGCCTGATCCTGATCGATTGCGACCGCTTCAAGCGCATCAACGACGAATTCGGCCATCTCGCTGGCGACCGCGTGCTGCAGAACGTCGCCCACGCGCTGCGTTCGGTGATCGCCGACGGTGACCTGGCCTGCCGGCTCGGCGGCGACGAATTCTGTGTGCTGGTCGCGCAGGGCACCCGGGAGCTGCTGCATCACATCGGCGAATGCATCGTGCGCGCAGTGGAAGCGCGGCTGTGGAACGGCCAGAGCGAGCAGGGCTGCTCGGTGAGCCTGGGCCTGTGCATGATCGATGCCGACGCGGCATGGAACGATTGGTACACGCTGGCCGACAGCGCGCTGTACGAAGCAAAGCGGCAAGGCGGCAATGTGCTGTGCATGCATGAAGCGCTGGGGTCGGGCAGCACGCAGCCACCCGGCAACGCAGCCACGTCGGACAAGCACTGAGCAATGAGCGCCCGCACCCACGCACGCAAGGATGCGTCGTCGGAAGCGATCCAGGCGCCGCGCTTGCGCACCTTGCTGCTGACCGACCTGTGCGACTCGACCGCGCTGGTCGAGCGCATCGGTGACAATGCCGCCGCCGCGCTATTTCGCGAGCACGATCGGTTGGTGGTCAAACTGCAGCAGCAGTGGCGCGGCCGGCTGATCGACCGCTCGGACGGATTGTTGCTGTTGTTCGATCGCCCCATCGACGGCCTGGGCTTTGCGTTGGATTACGCCCGCGGCCTCAAGGCGATGGGCGATGCGCGCGCGCTGACGCTATGCGCACGCCAGGGCCTGCACGTCGGCGAGGTGCTGACCTGGCGCAACAGCGACGAAGCGGTCAGCATCGGTGCCAAGCCGCTGGAAGTCGAAGGCCTGGCCAAGCCCACCGCCGCACGCCTGATGTCGATGGCGCGGCCCGGGCAGATCCTGTTGTCGGCGGTGGCCGAGTCGTTGACCCACCGCGCCGCACGCGAACTGGGCGACCGCGGCGAACGCATCCTGTGGAAATCCCACGGCCGCTGGCGCTTCAAGGGCGTGCCCACGCCGATGGAGATCTATGAGGTTGGCGAGATCGATGTCACGCCATTACGCGCGCCGAAACATTCGCCGAAGGCATGGCGAGATATTCCGCTGTGGCGGCGGCCGGCGGCATTAGTTGCAGAGTTGGGAGTCGTCCTCGGCATCAGTCTTGCTGTCTGGCTGTTTGCGCGCCCGCAGCCGGCGCTTGCGTTCGCCGAGCGGGATTGGGTAGTTGTGGGAACAGTACGCAACCTTACCGACGACGTCATGCTGGAAAGTTCGCTGGACCAGGCTTTCCGAATCAGTCTGGAGCAGTCGCGCTACGTCAATGTGCTGAGTGAGGACAGAACGCTCAAGCTGCTGGCGCTGATGCGTAAGGACCCTTACAAGGAGCCCTTGGATCGCAAGAACGCCTCAGATGTTGCACTTCGAAGTGGCGCGCGTGCGGTGTTGCTTCCTTCGGTTGGCTACGTTGGTGGACGCACGCGTTTCATTGTGGAAGTCGTTGACCCGAAGACACAGCAGACAGTAGCAGTAAGCACTGCTTTCGGTTCCAACCCTTCTATTCTTGCTGCTGTCGACAAGGTCACCGGCGAATTAAGAAATCAACTTGGCGAAAACCGCGAGAGCATCCGTAACAATAGCCCTGCTTTGCCGGATGTAACGACTTCCAGTCTGGACGCCCTACGTGCGTACGCGCTTGGCCAAAAGCGTTATGCGGAGGGGAAATATGCCGCTGCATTGGATTTCTTCCAGAAAGCAGTAGAGATAGATCCTCACTTCGCATTGGCTTGGCTGGGCCAAGTGCGTGCTTACTTTGCCAATGTCGATTACAGAAAGGCGACCGAGACACTCAGGGTCGCTGAAAAATTCAAATCCAGGCTTCCGCCGCGTGAGGCGCTTTACGTTAAAAGCTGGGGGGTGCAGATTCTTGACCCGGCGCAGGCAGCCGATTCCTGGGTCCAGATGGCAGAGCTGTATCCAGACTATGCTCCTGCTCAAGCCAATGCAGCAATGGATCTATTTGTTGCAAACCGGTTTACTGAGGCATTGCCTCATGCGCGTATGTCGACGCAGAGCAAATACGATCTCTCCAGCATATCGCTCGATATGCATGGGCGTATCCTGCTTGCTCTGGGGCAATACGATCAAGCCGATCATGCAGTGGCACAAGCAGTGACTGCGGGTTGGAATGGCGCGCTGCTCCGCCAGGCCGCCGTAGCCGCCGCCAAGCGTGATTTCTTCAGTGCGCGCAGTGCGCTTGCAAAAGTGGAGACAACCAATTTTCATGCCGGCATCACCCGGGCATCTGTCGCTCTGGACGAGGGTGATCTGCGTGGCGCAATCACGCACGCCCAAGCCGGTTTGAACGCGGGCCTGGCCAAGCGAGGGACTGACCGCATCAATTACTACGTTCCGCTGGCGACTGCATTGTTGGCGTCGGGGCAGCGCCTTAAAGCTGTAGAGGTAGCAAAAGAAGGTGCACAGCTAGCGCTGCACGACGTAAGCAAGGACGTGCCAATCGATACCATCGACAATCTTTCCACTGCCCTGGCAGCAGCATTGGTGATGGTGCGTGCGGGAGATGCGTCGAGTGCGGCGAAGGTTCGGGAACAGGTCAGAGCAGCGCCGCTGGTCTATGCCAACCGCCTGATCGTCGAACTGGGCGCGGTAGTGGATGCCGAAATCCTGTTGGCAAATCGGAGGCCGGACGATGCATTCCGCTCGCTCGCTCCCTATCTGGATTCAGCATCCCGCTTCCAGACACGGGCCACCGCAATGCGTGCGGCACGACTAGCGCAACGCAATGAAGATGCACGCATCCAAAATGACTGGATGCGGCAGCACCGGGGCCTGGCCTACGCAGAAATCGAGTGTGGATACTGCTTGCAGCCACTCAACGTAGTGGATCTGAAAGCCGCAGAAGCCTCCTGGATTGCGGAGGCGCAGGGCTGACCCTGCTACCGGTGTCGCGAATCCATCGAATTATTTGAGAGTCCTGTCGCCGTCATAGCCAGCATCCAGTTGGGGAACGATGTGGGATGTTCCTGACGTGAGCATGGTGTTGATTTGTGCACGGGCGCTCGCGATCACATGCTTGTCGGCAAGTTGGATGCTGCTTGCGCAATCGCGCACAAAGGCCTCAAGGTCGTCTTCAGGTGCGGCGGTGTGTCCGACCTGCTGTAACGCTGTCATGGTGTTTGAGACGAATAACGCGCGAAAGGTGTCGTCTGTGGAGAGCAGGTCGATCAATTTGCTTGCAACCGCAGGATCAAGCTTCAGCGTCGGCATCTTTGAATTCTTCAAGTGGGTGAAGTATCACTTAGCGGCGCTAGCGTTGTCGGCTTGAGGGCTATCATGCAACAGACTCAAGTTTGGGCTGCTGGGAGACGCTATAGCTACCTCAGGTACACCTGCGTGAGGTGCACTTCATTTCGCTGGAGAAGCTGATGCGGATCAGACGTTGTGCAGTTGTCCTGCTGGAGCCACGGGAAACCGTGTTCTATACGTTGGACAGTCTTTTGCAGGGTGGCAATGGGCTACAGCATGTCATGGAGTGGTTTGCGCTAGCGCCCCATCTCGATGCACCAGTAGCAGTGACGGAAGATCAGCGCCGGTTATTGGGTGAACTTAGTCCTTCGCATTGGACGGACCGATCGCATTTTGACCAGGAAACACTGGAGGGGTTGATTGACCAAGGCCTGGTGCTGGATGAGCGAGCACCAGATGCGTCCTTTGCCCAAAACGATGAACGCCTCAGGGAATCGCATTGGCATCCGCTCGCGGCCGTGCTGCATGCTTTTACGCGTTGGGATGGTGTGGATGCGGTCAAGAACACACGGGACTCTGGAACCGAAACGGCTGTGGCGATGCGTCGTGTCCTCGGCCCCGCACCTCCGGAGGTTCAACGGACCGTTGATAACGATGCATTGATCGGCTTGCCATCGATGCCCCGGAACGATTTCGACGACTTGCTGGGTCGCCGGGTCACATGCCGTAATTTTGACCGGAACAAAGCAGTTCCCTTTCAGATGTTCTCCCACATGCTGCAGCGGGTTTTTGCCGCACAGGCTCAGGTGAAGGTCGGCGACGATCTGGTCTTTTTGAAAAAAAACGTCCCATCCGGCGGCGGTTTGCATCCGATCGAGGCGTATATCCTGGTCAGGTGTGTGGAAGGGTTGCCGGCAGGCGTTTATCACTATCGTGCAGATGTTCACGCGCTCGAGCTTGTAGCAGGGGTTGAATGCTCGGATGATTTCGTCATGCAGGCTGTCGGGCAGCAGCACTGGTTTGCAGATGCACACGTACTGATTGCGCTGGTTCCGCGTTTCGATAGGACCTTCTGGAAATACCGGCAACACGCCAAAGGTTATCGTGTGGTCGCATTGGAGGCTGGTCACCTCTCGCAGACCCTCTACCTTGCGGCCACCGATCTTGGCCTGGGTGCATTCATCACCGGCGCTGTCAACGAGAAACATCTCGAACGCGCGTTGGGACTGGACCCGGTATCGCAAGGTGTTTTAGCTGTCTGTGGCTTTGGTTGGCGCGCACAGACCATGGTCACTACAGAGCTGGATCCAGCCGGTGCGATCTGGACTGGAGCAAGCGATTCCGATCAACTCAATCAGCAGTAGCTCCGTGTAGGAACACGCACGCTATTGAACCAGCCGTCTTATTTTGATTGAAGAGCTTTCAAGTCAAAGACCGGCGGCCAAGCCGCCGGTCCCGACAACACGTGCAGATGCAGTGCGACGCCAACGCATCCTCGGCGGATGGCGCCACGACTGCCCACCTACCGCCGAATCGCCTGCGTATGCGTCTTCAACGCATCGCTCAGACCGTTCACCTTGTCGGCGCCTTCCGGCACGGTGATGCTGGAGCCGGTCAGGTCGTCGCCGATCGGTTGCACGCGGCCGCCCAGGCACTGGCCCAGGAACCCTTCGGTCACCGCGTTGAAGGCCTTGCTGTTTTCCGGGCGGCGGAAGCCATGGCCTTCGTCGGGGAACAGCACGTAGGTGACCGGAATGTTCTTGGCCTTCATCGCGTTGACGATCTGGTCGCTCTCGGCCTGTTTGACGCGCGGGTCGTTGGCGCCCTGGCCGATCAGCAGCGGCTTGCTGATCTTGTCGACATGGCTGAGCGGGGAGCGTTCGGTCAGCCACTGCTTGCCGGCCTCGGTGGCCGGGTCGCCCATGCGTTTGGTCAGCTGCTTATAGAAGCTGGCCCAGTACGGCGGCACGGTGCCGAGCAAGGTGTTGAGGTTGGCCGGGCCGACGATGTCCACGCCGCACTTGAACGCGTCCGGGGTAAAGGTCAGGCCGACCAGCGTGGCGTAGCCGCCGTAGCTGCCGCCCATGATCGCCACGTCCTCGGGCCTGGTCACGCCTTGCTTGACCGCCCACTGCACGGCGTCGAGCAGGTCGTCATGCATCTTGCCGGCCCACTCGCCGTTGCCGGCGTTGGTGAAGGCCTTGCCGAAGCCGGTGGAGCCACGGAAATTCACCGCCAGCACCGCATAGCCGCGATTGGCCAGCAACTGCTCATACGGCCCGTAGCCATAGCTGTCGCGCGCCCACGGGCCACCATGCACGAACAGCACCAGTGGCACCGGCTTGTCGGCCTTGCCATCGTGATTGGCGTCAGCCTCAGAGGGCAGGGTGAGATAGCTGACCAGCTTGAGGCCGTCGCGCGCGGTCAGTTCCTGCGGCCACATCGGGACCAACGGTTTGCCGTCGAGCGCGGGGCGGGCGGAGAACAATTTGGTCAGCTTGCCGCCGTCTGCACGGTCGTAACGGTAGTAGCTCAGCGGTGTCTCTGCCGCCGAATACCCCACGATCCAGATGCGATCGTCGAGCGTGCGTGCGGCAACGCTGGCATCACCGCTGCCGAGTGACTTGAGCTTTTGCAGGTCGGCGGCAATGCCGGTGTCCAGCGCCTTCCATTCCTCGCGCAGATAGTCGGTGGACACGGCCTGCACCACGCCGGTCCTGGGGTCGTTCAAGGTGGGGCCGACATCGGTGCGCGGGTTTTCGAACAGCAGCGTGCGCGCATTGCTGGCGGTGTCGATGGCATACAGCGCCGCGGTGTCGCGATTGCGCGAATCCTGCATGTACAGCGTCTTGCCGTCGTCGGTCAGTCCATCGGGCGAAGTGTTGCTGACATCCTCGAACGGGATGCGGTCCACGCTCTTCCAGCGCTTGCCGTCCGGCACCAGCAGCTCTCTGCCCGCATCGTCGGTGGCGCGCGTGGCGTAGCGCAGCTGGTAGTTGCCATCGAGCAGATAGGAATCCAGGCTGTCGGTGTTCTGCTGCACCAGGCTGCGCTTGCCCGAGGCCAGGTCCACCCGATACAGGTCATGCCATTTGGGATCGCGGTCGTTCATGCCGACCATGATCGACTCGGGGTGCTGCGCGCTGACGCGATACACCTCGGCGTTGGTCTTCTTGAACGGGGTGAGGTCCTTGCTGCTGCCATCGCTCAGATTCACCGAGAACAGATGGAAGTCTTCGTCGCCGCCGTTGTCGCGCAGGTACAGCAGCGTGTTGGGTTGATAGGTCCAGAAATAAGTGCGGATGCCGCGTGCGGTGTCCTTGGTGATCGCGCGCGCCTGATCCGGTGCATCCACCGGGGCGACCCAGACATTGAGCACGCCCTGCAGCGGCGCGACCCAGCTGAGGTATTTGCCGTCCGGGCTGATGCTCACGTTCGCCCGTTCCGGGTTGCCGAACAGCGCATCGCGGGTGATCAGTTCGGGTGGCGCCGCAGGTGCTTGCGTAGCGGCCGGGGCTGGCGTGGCAGCCTTGTCGGTGGTGGGTGCGGCGTTGTCGCTGCAGGCAGACAGCGCGAGCAGCATGCTGGAAACAAGAAGCAGGCGTTGCATGGACGTCTCCGGTCTGGGGCGCGGCCACTCCAGCCGCTTTCCCCACGCTAGGGCCAAGGCCGGCCGTTGCGGACGTGCCGTTGGTCACGCCGGCAGGTGCCGCTACGCAGACGCGGACACAAATTCCACCAACGCGACCCCCTCGGCGACCAGCTCGCCCTCGGCCACCAGGTACGCCGCCACGGTGCCGTCGCCGGGCGCGTGCAAGGTGTGCTCCATCTTCATCGCTTCCAGCACCACCAGGGCCTGCCCGCGGGTGACCGACTGCCCCACCGGGGCGACCAGCGACACGATGCGGCCCGGCATCGGTGCGGTCAGGCCACCAGTGTCGTGCGCGGGCTGATCTGCTTCGGCCAGCGCGTCATGGTGGCGGAAGGTCGCCCGCTGCGTGGCATCGCGCAACGTCAGGGTGTCGCCGTCGCGCAGTGCCTGCATGCGCCATTGCCGGCCATCCATTTCCACGCGCAGCGCATCGCCCTTCAGGTGGTAGCGCAACGTGTGGGTATCGCCTGCAGTCGTGACCTGCCAGCCATCGCCAAGCGGGCGCACGCCGAACTGGCGGCGCTCGCCCGCGGCCTCCAGCGTCATGCTGCGCGCCGCATGCGCGCCGATGCGCCAGCCATCGGTGTGTTGCCATGGCGAAAACGGGTCGGCCGGATCGGCGGCGGCCTTCGGCAACGCGTCGGCATTCAACGCCGCTGCCACACACCACCAGGCATTGGCCGGACTGACCGCCTGGGGAAACAGCGCGGCCTGCTCGCGTTCGATCAGCGCGGTATCCAGATCGGCAGACGCAAACGACGCGGTGCCGATCAGGCGCGCAAGGAACGCGCTGTTGGTGGTGACGCCCACCGCATGGAATTGCGCCAGCGCCTCGCGCATGCGTGCCAGTGCAGCGGGGCGATCCACATCCCATACGATCAGCTTGGCGATCATCGGGTCGTAGTACGTGCTGATGCTGTCGCCTTGCTCCACCCCGGCATCGACGCGCACATGCGCACCGGCTGCGGGAAACTGCAGCTGCCGCAGCGTGCCGGTCGACGGCAGGAAGCCGCGGTCGGCATCTTCGGCATACAGGCGCGCTTCCAGCGCGTGGCCATGGATGCGCAAGTCCTGCTGCCGCAGTGGCAACGGCTCTCCCGCGGCGACATGCAATTGCCACTCAACCAGGTCGGTGCCGGTGATCAACTCGGTGACCGGGTGCTCGACCTGCAGCCGGGTGTTCATTTCCATGAAATAGAAATCGCCATCCGGGCCGGCGATGAACTCCACCGTGCCGGCACCGACATAACCCACAGCGCGCGCGGCATCCACGGCGGCCTTGCCCATGGCGGCGCGGCGTTGTTCGCTCATGCCGGGAGCAGGCGCCTCTTCCAGCACTTTCTGATGCCGGCGCTGCACCGAACAATCGCGTTCGAACAGATAGACGACCTCGCCCCGGGTATCACCAAACACCTGGATCTCGATATGGCGCGGCCGCTCGACGTATTTTTCCACCAGCACCTGCGCATTGCCGAACGCCGATTGCGCCTCGCGCTGGCAGCTGGCCAAGGCCTCTTCGAAGGCCGCGCTGGCATCCACCCGGCGCATGCCCTTGCCGCCACCGCCGGCGCTGGCCTTGATCAGCACCGGATAGCCGATCGCATCGGCCTGCGCGCGCAGGAAGGCCGGCGCCTGTTCGTCGCCGTGGTAGCCCGGCGTCAGCGGCACGCCGGCGCGTTGCATCAGCGCCTTGGCCGCACTCTTGTCGCCCATGGCGCGGATGGCTGCCGCTGGTGGGCCGATGAACACGATGCCGGCCTGCGCACAGGCATCGGCAAACGCCGCGTTTTCCGACAGGAAGCCGTAGCCCGGATGGATCGCCTGCGCACCGCTTGCGCGTGCCGCCTCCAGGATCGCATCGCCACGCAGATAACTCTGCTGCGCCGGTGCGGCGCCGATATGGATCGCCTCATCGGCCAGCCGCACATGCCGCGCATCGCGATCGGCATCCGAATACACCGCCACGGTCGCGATGCCGAGCTTGCTACAGGTGGCGATGACCCGGCACGCGATCTCGCCGCGATTGGCGATCAGGATCTTGTCGAAATAGGGCGGTCTTGCTGCGGTGGTGAGTTCGCGCTGGGTCATGACGAAGTTCTCTGCACGCCGCCATGCTGGCGGGCGCTGCGATGGAAAGACGGTTGCATGGATTGCGCGACACGCCGTGCGATGGCAGCTGACGCCGCTGCGCCCCAGCGCGATGCGCTGCTCGACGCAGACAACGCACGCGCCCTCATGCAATGCTCCAGACGACACGCAATACCTTGCTCGCAGGTGCGTGTGCACCGCCAGACAGCCAAGAGCAGCACCTGCAAACGGACATCACCACCTCACATCCGGAACACGCCAAAGCGTGTCGTCTCGATCGGTGCATTCAATGCGGCCGACAGTCCCAGCCCCAGCACGCGACGGGTATCGGCCGGGTCGATGATGCCGTCGTCCCACAGGCGTGCGCTGGCGTAATACGGATGCCCCTGCTGCTCGAACTGCGCACGGATCGGCGCCTTGAACGCAGCTTCCTCTTCGTCCGACCAGGCGCCACCCTTGGCTTCGATACCGTCGCGGCGCACGGTGGCCAAGACGCTGGCGGCCTGCTCGCCGCCCATCACGCCGATGCGCGCATTCGGCCACATCCACAGGAAGTTCGGCGAGTACGCGCGGCCGCACATGCCGTAGTTGCCGGCACCGAACGAGCCGCCGATCACCACGGTGAACTTGGGCACCTTGGCGCAGGCCACCGCCATCACCAGCTTGGCCCCGTCCTTGGCGATGCCGCCATGTTCGTATTTACGCCCGACCATGAAGCCGGTGATGTTCTGCAGGAACACCAGCGGAATGCCGCGTTGCGTGCACAGTTCGATGAAGTGCGCGCCCTTGAGCGCGGACTCGGAAAACAGGATGCCGTTGTTGGCGATGATGCCCACCGGGTAGCCATGCAGGTGTGCAAAGCCGGTGACCAGGGTGCTGCCGTAGCGCGGCTTGAATTCGTCCAGCTGCGAGTCGTCGACGATGCGAGCGATCACTTCGCGCACATCGAAGGGCTTGCGCGTATCGGCGGGAATCACGCCATACAGTTCGTCGGCAGCGTAGCGCGGCGGCAGCGGTGCCTGCAGTGCCAGCGATGCAGGCGGCTTGCGCCAGTTGAGCTGCGCGATGATGGCGCGCACGCGTGCCAGGGCCTGCAGGTCGTTGTCGGCAAAGTGGTCGGCCACGCCGGAGATGCGCGTATGCACATCCGCACCGCCGAGGTCTTCGGCACTGACTTCTTCGCCGGTGGCCGCCTTGACCAGTGGTGGGCCGCCGAGAAAGATCGTGCCTTGCTCGCGCACGATCACCGTTTCATCGCTCATCGCCGGCACGTAGGCGCCGCCGGCGGTGCACGAGCCCATCACGCAGGCGATCTGCGGGATGCCGTTGGCCGAGAGGTTGGCCTGGTTGTAGAAGATGCGCCCGAAGTGATCGCGGTCGGGAAACACTTCATCCTGCAGCGGCAGGAACGCACCGCCGGAATCGACCAGGTAGATGCACGGCAAGCGGTTCTGCTGCGCGATTTCCTGCGCGCGCAGATGCTTCTTCACCGTCATCGGGTAATAGGTGCCGCCCTTGACGGTGGCATCGTTGGCCACGATCACGCACTCCACCCCGGACACGCGCCCGATGCCGGCCACCACACCGGCGCATGGCACCTGATCGTCGTACATGCCGTGCGCGGCCAATGGCGCGATTTCCAGCAAGGCGCTGCCCGGATCCAGCAAGGCATCGATGCGCTCGCGCACCAGCAACTTGCCGCGTGCGCTGTGCTTGGCACGCGCAGCCTCACTGCCGCCCAACGCGGTCTGCGCCAGCGTGCGGCGCAGATCCTCGACCACGGTGCGCATCGCAGCAGCGTTTTGTTGGAAGCTCTCGCCGCTGACCTGCAGCTGGCTGGTGATCGCGCTCATGGTGGCTCCGTCAGGCGGTGTGTTCGAACAGCTCGCGGCCGATCAGCATGCGTCGGATCTCCGAGGTGCCCGCGCCGATTTCGTACAGCTTGGCATCACGCCACAGGCGCCCGGTGGGGTAGTCGTTGATGTAGCCGTTGCCGCCCAGCACCTGGATCGCCTGGCCGGTGAGCCAGGTGGCTTTTTCGGCGGCGTAGAGAATCGCGCCGGCCGCATCCTGGCGCGTGGTCAGCCCGGCATCGCAGGCGCGCGCCACCGCATAGACGTACGCGCGGCAGGCGTTGAGCCCGACGTACATGTCGGCCAGCTTGGCCTGCATCAACTGGAAGGTGCCGATCGGCGCGCCGAACTGCTTGCGCTCGTGCACGTACGGCAGCACCACGTCCATCGCCGCTGCCATCAAGCCCAACGGGCCACCGGCCAGCACCACACGTTCGAAATCCAGCCCGGACATCAGCACGCGCACGCCGCCGTTGAGCGTGCCCAGCACGTTTTCGGCCGGCACTTCGCAATCGGTGAACACCAGCTCGCAGGTGTTGGAGCCGCGCATGCCCAGCTTGTCGAGTTTCTGCGCGGTGGAGAATCCCGGCATGCCCTTCTCGACGATGAAGGCGGTGATGCCGCGTGCGCCGGCATCCGGGTCGGTCTTGGCGTACACCACCAGTACATCGGCGTCCGGGCCGTTGGTGATCCACATCTTGCTGCCGTTGAGCACATAGCGGTCGCCGCGCGCATCGGCGCGCAGCTTCATCGACACCACATCCGAGCCGGAGCCGGCCTCGCTCATCGCCAGCGCGCCGACATGCTCGCCGGTGCACAGTCTGGGCAGGTAACGCTGCTTCTGTTCCGGTGTGGCGTTCTTGCGCAGCTGGTTGAGGCACAGGTTGGAATGCGCGCCGTACGACAGGCCGATGGCCCCGCCGGCCCGCGAGATTTCTTCCATCGCCACCACATGCGCCAGGTAGCCCATGCCGCTGCCGCCGTACTCTTCTTCCACGGTCAGCCCGAGCAGGCCCTGCTCGCCGAACAGGCGCCACAGCTGGGCAGGGAAGACATTGTCCTGGTCGGCCGTAGCGGCGAGCGGGGCAATATGGTGGCTGGCGAAGGCTGCCACGCTTTCGCGCAGCAGATCGATGTCTTCGCCAAGCGCAAAATTCAGGGACGGCACGTGCATGGAGCGACTCCGCAGGGATCGGGATGTGCCGGGTGGGAGCGGGCAGGCCGCACGGCGTTTGTGCGCAGCCTAGCGGTCCGCAATGAAAAAGTGAACTAAAATTCAACTATTGAACCCAGAATCACACCATGGCTTATCGACGCTCCGCCCTGATGGAAGAACGCCTGGCCGGCAATCGCGAACGCATCCTGCACGCGGCCCGCGCCCTGATCGCCGAAGGCGGCTACCGCAATGCGCCGGTGACCGCCGTTGCCGCTGCCGCCGGCGTGTCCACCGGGCAGATTTATCGACACTTCCCGTCCAAGGCCGAGCTTTTCGTGGAAGTTCTCAACGCGGCAGTGCAGCGCGAGATGACCATCCTGCGCGCCATCACCACCACCCAGGCCAGCGCTGCCGAGCGCCTGCGCAATGCGATCGCCACCTTTGTGCGGCGCGCGTTGGCCGGCCCGGCGTTGGCGTACGCCTTCATCGCCGAGCCGGTGGAAAGCGAGGTGGATGCCGAGCGCATCCGTGGCCGACGCCTGTTTGGCGAAGTGTTCCGTCAGTTGCTCGCCGAAGGCGTGTCGGCTGGCGAGTTCCCGCCGCAATCGCTGGACGCGGCGGCGGCCTGCATCGTCGGCGCCTTCACCGAGGCGCTGGTGGGACCGATCGCTCCCAGTCGCGGCGACCCGCAGCAGGGCGAGCAATTGGTCGAGGCGATCTGCGGGTTCTGCCTGCGCGCGGTCGGCGCGCGCCAGCCGACGGGCTGACAGTGCACTGACTGAGCGTCCAGCTGGGCTGTATGGATGCTTCTGACTGTGCATATACTGTGCACCCGTCCTGCTGGAGTCGTGCGATGGTCGCCGTTCTCAATCCCCTGGCCCTGACCGAACGCCTGCGCGTACCGGATCGCACCATCCTGTCGCCCTCGGCCATGGCCGGCCTGCTGGATCTGTCGCAGCAGGAGCTGGCCGAGCTGGCCGGTGTGCATCGCAACAGCCTGCGCGTGCATCCGGAAAGCCCGCGCGTGCAGGACCTGCTACGCAACCTGTCGCGCCTGCTGGTGGCGATGACGCAGCTCCAGCCGGACGAACGCCAGGTGGTGTTCCACCTCAAGAACACCCCGATCCCCGCGTTCGAATTCGCCACCTTGCTGGAAGTGGTCAAACAGGGCCGTACCGACGATGCGTTGACCTATCTGCGCACCGTCGCCTCGGGGGCCGCCGGTTGAAGCTGAGCGCCCCGGCGCACTGCACGCTGTATCGCGCCTTCACCCCGCGCTGGGCCGCCGAACCGCTGAGCGGCGCCGGTGCGGCACGCTCGGGCGGGCGTTTCAATCGTTTTGGGCAGCCGGCGCTGTATCTATCGCTGCAGCTGGAAACCGCTGCTGCCGAATACGCGCAGTCCGCGCTGTTCCTGCCGCCATTGACCCTGGTCAGTTACGCCGCCGAGCTGCCGGCGTTGGCCGATCTGCGCCTGCTCGATGCAAGCTGGGATCCGCTCTGGGCCGATTGGACCGAGGACTGGCGCAAGGCCCTGGTCAACAAGATCGAACCGGTGAGCTGGGTGCTCGGCGACATGCTGCGCGAGGCGGAGATCCCTGGCGTGATCTTTCCCAGCATGGCGTTGCCGGAGGGCATCAACGTGGTGCTGTTTCTGGACATGCTGCAGCCCGAACAGGTGTTGCGCGTGCTCGACGATGGCCGCCTGCCGCGCGACGGGCGTAGTTGGGGCGATCCGCCGATCGAGGCGTAGCGACGTCCTTCAACCCAGCAACAGCTGCAGCGCACCCGCCAGCACCGGCGCGGCCACAGCTGTGGGCAGAATCAACCCACGCCGATACGGCAGCAGCCACAGCGACAGCAGCGCGGCAGCGCCGGTCAATGTGCCCAGCCACAACACCGGGCCGATGCCCCAGCCTTGCGCGTGTACCGCCATGCCGAAGGTGAGCAGCAACAGCAACCAACCCAGCACGCGCAGTTGCCGCGAACGCGCGGCGCCCAGCGTGCGGCCACGCACTTCCTGCTGATGCTTGTCCATCGCCAGGCACAGCGCGGCGAATCCGGAAAAATTCAGCGCCAGCAACAGCCACACGCTCATGCGCTCTCCTGCATCGGCACGCTGCCTTGCGCAGGCGCGGCGGCAGTGGCGCGCGCGCGTCGTGCCGATGCCGGTTGCGGCGCCTTCCAGTGTTGCAGGCGCCATCCCGCGATCCCGAGGGACACGCCAAGGAACAGGCAGACCAGATCGACCCCGGCCAGCGTCCATTGCCCGGCCGGCAACGTCACGCCCAGATGCACATCGGTGGTGATCGCATTGACCACCGGCACCAACGCGAACAAGGCCGCACCCAGATACAGCTGCCAGCTCCACATCGCGCGCCGAGGCCACACGAACGCGGCCAGCAATGCGGTGGCCCATGCGACGAAGAACAGATTGGCCTCCATCGCCGCGCGCCCCTCCAGGCCCACCGGCAACAAGCGGTTGGCCCAGAAGAAACTGGCAAAGGCGATCGGCAGGCCGGCGACCGTGCCGATGTTGAGCGCATCCACCAACCGCAGCCCGAAGCCGATGCGCCCGGCCTTCAGGTGTTTGGGGCGTTCCTTCACTGCCCACATCACCACGCCGCTGGCCACCATCAGGCAACCGAGCAAGCCGGAGCCGAAGAACAGCGCGCGCATCCACGGCCCGGCGAAGTGGGCGATATGCAGGCCCACCATCACCCCACGCGTCTGGCTGGCACCGCCCGGCGGCCCGCTACGCTGCAGGCGCTGTCCATTGATTGCATCGAACAGGATGGACGGCGCATCGGTGGAGAGGTTGCCAGCGCGCTGGGTGACGCCGACCGCCGCATGCGCGTCGTTGGGAAGCGACACCGCCACATTGCCAACCTCACCGCCGCGCCAGTCGCTGCGCGCACGCGCCACGAATTGTTCCAGCGGCAGCATGCGCGCCGGCGTGCCAGAGGCGCTTCGCGTATCGGCGACCCGGTTGGCGGACTCTTCGTAGAAACGCATTTCGTTGTCGGGGTACTGCGCCTTGATGCCCCACGGCAGGTACATGAACATCAAGGTCACGATACCGGTGTAGGTGATCATCGCGTGGTACGGCAACGCGGTCACCGCGCTGACATTGTGGAAATCCAGCCACGAGCGCAGGCCCTTGCCCGGGCGAAAGGTGAAGAAATCCTTGAAGATCTTCTTGTGCGTGATCACGCCGCTGATGATCGCCACCAGCATGAACATCGCGCAGAAACCGACGATATAGCGCGACCACATCACAGGCAGATAATGCAGATCGAAATGCAGCCGGTAGAAGAATTCGCCGCCCAGGGTGTCGCGTGCGGCGATCTCCTTGCCGGTGGCCGGGTCGATGATGGCGTTGCCGTACATCTCGCGGCGGCTGGCCGGTTTGCCATCGGCTGGCGCAGGGTTTTGCCAGTACATGCTGACTACCGGATTGCGCGTGTCCGGCAAGGTGATGTTCCAGCTCTGCGCATCGGCTGCATGCGTCTGCAGATACTGCTCGGCACTACGCAGCGCGGTTGCGTTGCTCACCGTGGTGGTGGGCAATTCCGGGCGCATCCAGCGGCTGATTTCGTCGCGGTAATAACTCGCCGTGCCGCCCATGAAGATCAACAGCAGCACCCAGCCGACCAGCAGACCGGTCCAGGTGTGCAGCCACGCCATCGACTGGCGGAATCCCTGCTTCATGCCACGCCCCGTTGCAGCCATGCGGCCAGTGCGAACATCAGCGCCGCCGGTACCGCGATGCCGGCCCAGGCGCGCCACACGCTGGCGGTGGCGAAGGCCCATAGCGGCGCGCAGGCGCACACCACGATGCCGACCAGCATGCTGGTCAACACCGCCTCGCTGCGTGGCATCGGTAGGACCAGCGCCAGCAGCAGATTGGTGGCGCTGGCGAGTGCATAGCCGCCAAACATCGCCGCCAGCGTGCGCCCAAGCACGCCCAGCCAGGGACGCCTGAACCAGGGAAGCGGCAGGGACGGTGCGGTGGACATCGGATCAGCCAGGCGTGTGGCCGACTTACTCGGCCAGGAAGGTCAACGTGCTGATGTGATGGATCATCGACACCTGCTTGCCGGCGATCTCACGCTTCACCGGCTCCTTGTTGGTGGCGACCAGGATGTGCCGGCCGGCGTGCAGCTTGGGCAGGGTCACCTGGCCCTTGGCGTCGGAGGTCAGCGTCTTCTGCCACTTCTGCGGGTCGATCACCGTCACCTCAACCTTGGGCAGCGGCTTGTTGCGATAGAGCACGGTCAGCGTGCTGCTGTCGGCGGCGGTGGGCACCAGTTCGAAATCGAGCTTGGCCGAGGGCGTGGCGCGCCCGGCGCGTGCGTAGTAGCTCACGGTCTCGAAGCCGCCGGCCTCGCCCTTCCACGGCTCGAACACGCTGTCATCGCTCAGCCAGGCATCGCCGGTGCCGGACAACGGCGCGGTGAGGAACTCGCTGCCGCGCTGCAGGGCGCCAGCCTTGCCGGCGCTGCCGAACACAGTCGGCTTGACCACCCGCTTGATCTCGTCCTCGCCGTGATCCAGGGCCTCCTGCGCCGGCTCGCCGAAGTAGATGCGCACCGGGCCGCTGCCGTCGCGCTCGATCCAGATCTCGTGGGCCTGGGCTGACAGACTGATGCTGGCCAAGGCCAGGCAGGACAGCAGGAAGGACTTCATCGCGGCGACTCCTCGTAAGCGGGACCGGGCGAGGCGAGAACCGCGTCACCGTGGATTGATGGGAATGATACGCAATTCCCTCAAGCGAGACCAATGTCCCATGCGGCATTGCGGCAATTCATCGGGCTGCGCAGACCGGCGTGCCTGCAAGACCCATAGCGCGCCAGGGCGCAGCGCACACCGCTGCAATCACTGTCATGCACAGTGGCCAGACGGGCGCGAACTGTGCTCTATACTCCGGCGCTAGCAGAGGTCTTCGACCAACAGCCAGGGGTGAGCGCGTGCGGAATTACGACCTCGAGTTCCTGAAGAAATTCTCGATGGTGATCGGACTACTGGTGGTGATCACCCTGGGCCTGATTGCCCTGGCAGCCTATTTGCAACGCGCCATTCCCGACGAAGTCTCGCCCACCGCGGCCAAGCGCGTGCAGCAACGCATCGCTCCGGCCGGCGCGGTCTATGCCGGCACCACTGGCGCGTCCGCACAGGCCGCAGCCCAGGCGGCAGCGCTGGCCAAGGCCGCCTCGCAGTCTGCCTACGGCGGCAGCACCGATGGCAAGACCATCTTCGACAACCTGTGCACCGCCTGCCACACCACCGGCGTGGGCAAGGCGCCGACGCTGGACCACGCGCATTGGGACGCGCGCATCGCCCAAGGCAAGGACACCTTGTACAAGCATGCGATCGAGGGCTACACCGGCCCGGATGGCGGCATCATGCCGCCCAAGGGCGGCAACCCGGCGTTGACCGAAGAACAGGTGCGGGCCACGGTCGACTGGATGCTGAGCAATCTGAAGTAAGCGCCTGCAGCAGTAGCAAGCGTTCGCAACAAGCGACTGACACAAGCGGTCGGGGTGCGGCCAAGTTGCAGCGCCTGCCGTGCGCGGGTGCGTCGACCGGTCAATCGTGAGGCTTGCGCGCGCTGGAGCACGCTTTGCTTTCGTAGGGCGGCAGCCATTGCGCGAGCATTTGCACTCGCTGCACGACGTGCTTGCAAGCTGACGTCAGCCTTGGTCACCCACGCCAGTGCAATTGCTTCGGGGAATGCCCGCAACTGCCGGCACCTGCAGATCGACCACGCTACCCACGCAGCAGCTGGTCGCCACTCGCAACGTTTTGCTAGCCTGTCGCGGTTCTCGCGCGCCGCCTTCGGGGCGGCGCTTGCATGTGGTCTACGTCTTTCTGGAGTGTGTCGATGTCGCGTTGCTCGCTGGTTGTGCTCGGTGTGATCGGTCTGTTGGCGCCACTGCTGGGCAGCGCCGCCGAGGGCGCGCCGCAACGTCTGTCGATCGCCGACGTGCAGGGCGAAGACACCCGTAGCCCCTATGACGGCCGTGTGGTCGACGTGGAGGGCATCGTCACCGCCGATACGCGTACCGGCCTGGCCGGGCTGTTCGTGCAGCAGCCCGGCTTCGAGCCGCGGCGCTCGCACGGTCTGTTCGTCACCGGTGCCGGCGATGCCGAAGTGGCGGTGGGTGACCGCGTGCGCGTCGTCGGCACCGTGCGCGAGGTGTCGGCAGGCGGCGAGGCGAGCCTGACCACGGTGGATGCCAGCAGCATCGAGCGACTCGCCAGCGGCCAGCCGGTGCCGGTGCGCATGCTCAGCGGGCCGCCGGCCAACTGGGAAGCGCTGGAGGGCGAGCACGTGCGCATCGCTGCGCTGACGCTCAATGGCAGCGATCGTCTGGACACCTATGGCGAGTTGATCGCCGCGTTCGGCGGGCGCTTGTGGCAGCCCAGCGAAGTGGCCGCCGCCGGCACCCCGGCCTTCGCGCAGGTGCAGGCCGACAACGCCCGTCGCCAGGTGTTGCTGGACGACGCGCGCAATGGCCGCAGCCCCAAGACGGTGGCCTATCTGCCGGTCGATCCGGTGCTGCGCAGTGGCAGCCTGCTCAAGTCGGTCGACGGCATCGTCGACCAGCGCTACGACGGCAACTACCGCATCCAGGTGCTGAGTCCGTTGACGCTGCCGGCCATGCCGACCGCGGTGGCGCCGCAGGTTGGCGGTGACCTACGTATCGCCTCGTTCAATCTGGAGAACTTCTTCAACGGCAATGGCCGCGGTGGCGGCTTTCCGACCAAGCGCGGTGCGCGCACGCACGAGCAGTTCCAGGCGCAGCTGACCAAGCTGGTGTCCACCATCGTGCCGTTGCGCGCCGATGTGGCCGCGTTGATGGAGCTGGAAAACGACGGCAATGGCGCCGATGCGGCGGTGGCGCAACTGGTCGCCGCGCTCAACGCGACCGACAAGGACAAGGACTGGCAGTTCGTCGACACCGGCAGCGGCCCGGGCGATGACGCGATCCGGGTCGGCATCGTGTACCGCAGTTCGCAGGTCACGCCGGTCGGCAAGCCGGCCACGCTGACCGGCGGGCCGTTCGACAGCCACAGCCGGGTGCCGCTGGCGCAGGCGTTTCGCAGCACCCGCGGGGCAACCTTCGTGGTGGTCGCCAATCACTTCAAGTCCAAGGGCTGCGGCAGCGCCAGCGGCGCCGATGCCGACCAGCGCGACGGCCAGGCCTGCTGGAACGCCACCCGCACCGAATCGGCCAAGCGCCTGCACCAGTGGCTGCAGACCGACCCCACCGGCGCGCAGACCAAGCTGGCCGTATTGCTGGGCGATTTCAACGCCTACGCGATGGAAACGCCGATGCGCAGCCTGCGCGCCAGCGGCTGGCAGGACGCCTTTGCGGTGGCCGGCGTGAAGCAGCCCTATAGCTACGTCTACGATGGCATGAGCGGGCGGCTGGACCACGCCCTGCTCAGCCCGGCGATGGCCAGGCAACTGCGCGGCGCGGTGGAATGGCATGTCAATGCCGATGTCATGGACGATGCCGGTTATGCCAAGCGCAACCTGCCCGGCCCGTGGCGCAGTTCCGACCACGACCCGGTGCTGCTGGGTTTTTCGCTGTAGCGCGCTAGCTGGCGCACGTTCCGCCACGGCGGCGCAGCCGCAGGTTGAGCAGGTGCGTGCTGGCCAGCAGCAGGCTGCCGGTCACCGTGATCGGGGTTTCCCAGCTGCCGCCGGCAAGCCCGCTGGCGCCCAGCACCAGGTCGCTCAGGCCGAAGACCGCCAGCGCCCACACCGGCGCGGGCAGCGCATGCCGGCGATGGCTGCTCCACAGCGCGTAGCCGCTCAGCGGCACGGCAGCCGTGGCGAACACCACATGCACCCATTCGGCCTGACTCCAGGCACCCAGCAGCGGCAGTGCAGCGGCCAGCAATGGCAGCGCCAGGCAGTGCAGCAGGCACAGGCTGGATAAGGCGATGGCCGAGTTGTCCAGCACGGAAGCGGTAACGCGCATCGGGGGGTGTCCTGTCGAGCGAATGTTATATAGTAACACTTCACTCCAGCCAGGCTCTCAGGATGTCCCTGTCCCCCAAGCGCGATTCACGCCTCCCCGTCACCGTGTTGTCCGGCTTTCTCGGCGCCGGCAAGACCACCTTGCTCAACCGCATCCTGCATAACCGCGACGGCCTGCGCGTGGCGGTGATCGTCAACGACATGAGCGAGGTCAACATCGACGCGCAGCTGCTGCGCGAGGGCGGCGCGGCCTTGCGACGCACCGAAGAGACGCTGGTGGAATTCAGCAACGGCTGCATCTGCTGCACGTTGCGCGACGATTTGCTGCAGGAGGTGCGCAAGCTTGCCGAACAGAGGCGCTACGACTATCTGTTGATTGAATCGACCGGCATCGCCGAGCCGATGCCGGTGGCGGCCACCTTTGCGGTGCGCGATGCCGACGGCTTCAGCCTGGCCGACATCGCCCGGCTCGACACCATGGTGACGGTGGTGGACGGCAGCCGCTTCCTGCAGGACTTCGGCTCGGCCGCCACGCTGGCCGAACTCGGCCAGCAGGCCGGCCCGGACGATAGCCGCGGGCTGGTGCAGTTGCTGGGCGAACAGGTGGAATTTGCCGACGTGCTGGTGATCAGCAAGTGCGATCAGATCGATGCACAGCAGCTGCAACGCCTGCGTGCGGTGTTGCGTGCGCTCAATCGCGAGGCGGCGATCGTGGACGCGGTGCATGGCGAGGTGCCGCTGCGCCAGTTGCTCGACACCGGCCGCTTCGATTTCACCCGTGCGCAGCTGGCGCCGGGCTGGATGCAGGAACTGCGCGGCCAGCACACGCCGGAAACCGAGGAATACGGCATCAGCAGCTTCGTCTATCGTGCACGCCGGCCGTTTCATCCGCAGCGTTTTGCGCGCATGGTGCAAGGCGGGCTGCCGCAGGTGATTCGCAGCAAGGGATTTTTCTGGCTGGCCAGCCGCATGGATTGGGTCGGCGAATTGTCCAGCGTGGGTGGCGCGACCCAGACCAACGCAGCGGGCTTCTGGTTTGCCGCACGCCACCGCGTGGATGCGCATGCCATCGGCGAGCCACTGCAGACCAGCATCACGCCATTGCCGTATACCGATATCGGCTGGCAGCGTCAGCAGACGCAATGCTGGACCGCGCCGCTGCCGCAACTGCACGAGGTTGGCGATGCCAGCGAATACGCCGCGATGCAGCGGCTCTGGCACCCGCTATGGGGCGACCGTCGCCAGGAGCTGGCGGTGATCGGCGTGGACATGGACGCGCCGCGCACGCGCGCTGCGCTGGATGCCTGCCTGCTCAGCGATCACGAACTGCGCCAGGGCCCGGCGCAATGGCAACTGCTGGACGATCCGTTTCCGCACTGGCAGCGTTGATGGTGGATTGCATCACGCTGTCGACATCCGTTCGCCTGGTACCGGATGCAATCGGAAGCGGGCTTGTATCCTTCAGTGCGGCGTGCGGATGCGCCGCACTGAGCGGCGTCGCATGCCCTACCTGTGGCTGCGCGCGGCGTGCACGTGCAAGCTGCGCTGCCAGGATCTTCAGTAGTAGCCGTTGTCGATTGCCTCTTGATGGGCATCTCTTTCTTTTTCGAGCGACTGTCGACGCTGTTCGGCGGTGGTGGGGATGCCGGACATCAGGCACGGCGCTCCCAACCTTTCCAGCTGGTCGTCGGTGCTTCTGACGATCTGTTCCAACGCAAGCATGTTCTGGTAGCCCTGCATCATGCGTTGCAGGCGCCGTATCTGGTCCTTGGGTGCGTCGCCTTGCTTCAATGACTCCAGGCGCCGCTGCGCGCGTGCGTAGTTTCTGGCCAGGGCGGCTCTGTCGACGGATTTACGCCGTGCCTTGAGCACTTCGCGCCGGTTGTGCTGCATGGCGTCCATCTGCACCATGGCCAGGCCGCTGCTCGTGGTGCGCGGTGCGCGGATGTCTTCCATCGGTGCCAGTGCGACCAGCAGTGCCTCGAGCTGACTATCGCGGACCTCGTTGCGCCACGCGATCAGGGCCGCCCGTGTCTTGAGCAGGTGTTGCTCCTGTGGAGTTGCCTCGCGGTCCTCCATGAACAGCTGCTTTTGAATATCGCTGCACTGCCTGGTGATCTCTTCCAGTTGCAGATCCAGGCGGCGCAACGAGGGCTGCCGTCCGGGCTGGGGACGTGGGGAGGGCGGCGACGATTGTGTGGGCGTGATCGGTACCGGGGGCGATGCCGGCTTGCCGTGCTGCGGCGGCTGGCACTCGTCACGGCGCATTCTTTCGGGAATGGGCGGTTGCATTCTCCGATCGACGGGACGTTGCGGCCCGTGCAGTTGCTGCGCAGGCGCTGGCTTGAGCGGAACCGACATCGACTGTCTTTTGGGCGGGGTCTGTTGCGGTTGCGGTCGCTGCGCCCGCTCATGATCCGTTGCGTTGGGCACCGGTGGCTGCCGACGCTGATCGACGCGGGCCTGCGTTCCGTGCAGTTGCTGTGTGCGACCGGGCGTCACGGCTGCCGTGTGCGCAGGTGGGCTTTCCACTGTTTCAAGCGTTGGAGAAGAGCCCATGCACGTCAACGGCAACTGCTTGCGTAACGATGCCAGCGATTTACGCGCCGAGGCGAGCATGCTGCGATGGGATTTCGACGCGCCCTGTGCTGTTGTTGACTTGGGAGCCTGAGAGAGCGGGTGCTGCGACGATGCGGCTGGAATCAACGGCGTCGTCTTGGTCGGATTGGCGCCATGCGGTTCCGGGGCGACGCGATGACGGCTGTTAAACAACTGACTCAGGCGCATCACACACTCCCGTGGGTCGTCTGCACGCATGATAGCCAGCGCTGCATCCCCCTCAAGGCGAGTTGCGAACCGGCGTCGCGCCGGCCGAATGCCGCCATCAGCCTAGCCGCATGCCCCAGGCGATCGCTGCGATTGCCGGCGCCGCCAGCAACAGCCCCACCCAGCCGCGTCGGCCGATGCGTTCGCCGAACCCCAGCTTGCCGACGAGCGCTCCCAGGATGACCACGCCCAGGTTCATGCTGGCAAAGACGGTGGCCGGGCTGTGTGGCAGCAGTTGATGGGCGCGCACGTAGCACAGGATGTTGGCGAAATTAAGCGCGCCCAGCAGCACGCCGGCGAGCAGGTTGCGAAAGCTCAGGCGCGCGACACCGCCCCGGCGAACGACTTGCAGGCCAAGCATCAGCACACCTGCCAGCGCAAAGCACAGCGTCAACGACGTCAGCGACGGCGTACCGGCTTGTGCGATGTGCTTGAGCAACAGATCGATCAGGGCAAAGCCCAACCACACGCCTGCCAGCCATGGCCAGCCGATCGAGGCCGGCGCTGAATCCGCACCGGCGGCCTGACGTGGCCGTTGCAGGATGCAGACGATGGCCAGCAGACCCAGACCCAGTCCCGCCAGCTTCCAGGCATTGACCGGTTCACCGAAGAGCGTAAACGCCGCCGCCAGCGAGAGCAGGAGTGACAGGCGTTGGGCAATGTCGGTACGGACGATGCCGGCGGTGGCGACCGCGCGTGCCAGCAGCATGAAGATCGACGGCAGCGCCACCGCCAATGCAAACAGTGCTAGCCAGGGCGTGGTCGGCGCGCGCAGCGTGTCCAGTGACGGATGCAGGGTCAGCCACGCCAGCAGCGCGGCGGTGGCGTAATTCCAGGTGATCGCCTGCGCAGCGTCCAGGCGATAGCGCGGCAGCAGCTTGAGAACCACCGACACCAGGACACTGCAAACGACGGCAAACAGCAGAAAATGCATGGGCAACGCAACGAAGTGTGCAGGCAGGGCGATGAACGCGGCCGGCGGGGCGGCTATTATGACGGTATGTCCAATCCCTTATTCCCCACCGAATCGTCTGCACTGACGTTGGATGGGCCGGTCGGCCCGCTTGATGTCGCGGTCGATCTGCCCGAGCCGGACGTTGCCGTGCAACCGGTCACCGCCATCGTCTGCCACCCGCTCTCCACCGAGGGCGGCAGCATGCACAACAAGGTCGTCACCATGGCTGCGCGCGCGCTGCGCGAGTTGGGGATCACCGTGGTGCGCTTCAATTTCCGCAGTGTCGGCAACTCGGCCGGTGCGTTCGATCATGGCGAAGGTGAGCAGGACGACCTGCGTGCGGTCGCTGCATGGGTGCGCAGCCAGCGCCCGGGCGACACGCTGTGGCTGGCCGGTTTCAGCTTCGGGGCGTATGTATCGTTGCGCGCCGCCGGCTCGCTTGAACCGCAGGTGCTGATCTCGATCGCGCCGCCGGCCGGGCGTTGGGATTTCAGCGACATGCAGCCGCCGGCACAGTGGCTGGTGGTGCAGGGCGATGCCGACGAAATCGTCGACCCGCAGGCGGTGTATGACTGGCTGGAGACTCTGGAGCAGCAGCCCGAGCTGGTACGCATGCCCGACACCAGCCACTTCTTCCACCGCAAATTGATCGACCTGCGCGGTGCGATCCAGCATGGTGTCCGGCGCTGGTTGCCGGCGGCCGTCTGACCGCGGCAGGGCCCATGCGTATCGCCCGGCGATGCGCCGTTGAGCGGGCAAGGCAGCAGCCGGACCGCGGAGAACACGATGAGTGAGATGACCCCGTCGCAGCGCTACGCCGCCGGCGTACAACGCGGCGACTGGCGCGCCGACCCCGCGCAGCAAGCGGCCCTGGCCGAGCTGGATCGTATCCACGAGGCATTGGTGGACAGCGCGCAGGACGGCTGGCTGGATCGGCTGTCGGCGTTCTGGAAAAAGCCCGAGCCGGTGCGCGGCCTGTATTTCTGGGGTGGAGTGGGGCGCGGCAAGACCTTCCTGGTCGACCTGTTCTACGACGGGTTGCCGATCAAGCAGAAGTACCGCACGCACTTCCATCGCTTCATGCGCGGGGTGCACGAGCAACTGCGCGAGCACGCCGGGCAAAGCGATCCGCTGGCCAAGATCGCGCAGCAATGGCGCGAGAATCTGCGCGTGCTGGTGCTGGACGAATTCTTCGTCACCGACATCGGCGATGCGATGTTGCTGGCGCGTCTGCTGGAACGCCTGTTCGCCGAAGGCGTGACCCTGGTGACCACCTCCAACACCGCACCGGAAAACCTCTACGCCAATGGCCTGCAGCGCGACAGCTTCACGCCGGCGATCGGTCTGCTGCAGAAATTCTGCGTGGAACTCTATGCCGAAGGCACCGAGGATTACCGCATGCGCGCGCTGACGCGCTCACCGGTGTATCGCGCGCCCCTGGATGCGCAGGCCGATGCGTGGCTGACGCAGCGCTGGGGCGAGCTGAGCGGAAATTCCGAGCCGCGCAGTGGCAACATCGAAATCGAGGCGCGCAAGATTGCCGTGCGTGCGCGCGGCAAGAGCATCGCCTGGTTTGATTTTGCCGCGCTGTGCGAGGGCCCGCGTGGCCCCGGCGATTACATCGAGATCGCGCGTGAATTCACCACCGTGTTGCTGGGCGGCATCCCGCACTTCGACCGCATGAACGAGGACGCCGCACGCCGCTTCGTCAATCTGATCGACGAGCTATACGACCGCCACGTCAACCTCGTCTGCACCGCGCAGGACGCCCCGCCCGCGTTGTACAGCGGCCAGCGCCTGGCCGGCGCCTTCGAGCGCACCGCCTCGCGCCTGATCGAGATGCAGAGCGCCGAGTATCTGGCGACCGCACATCGGGCCTAGACATGCAGACGCGGCCCGGCCCTGGATTGCACAAGATCGTTGTGACCGATCAGAACGGCGGCCTGAGCCGGGTCGGTGATAGCACCCGGTTGCACGACAATAAAAAAATCGCTTGCAATTAAATTGTGCGCTATGTAAATTGCAGCCATGGACACCGCCACAGCCACTGACGCCCGGACCAATGCGCTGCTGCAGCTCGACAACCAGCTGTGCTTTGCGCTGTATTCGGCCAACCTGGCGATGCACAAGCTCTACCGCGGGCTGCTGAAGACGCTGGACCTGACCTATCCGCAATACCTGGTGCTGCTGGTGCTGTGGGAAACCGACGGCCGCAGCGTATCGGAGATCGGCGAGCGCCTGTACCTGGACTCGGCCACGCTGACCCCGCTGCTCAAGCGTCTGCAGGCTGCTGGACTGGTCACCCGCACGCGTGCTGCCAGCGACGAGCGCCAGGTGATCATTGCGCTGACCGATACCGGCCGCGCACTGCGCGCCAAGGCCGGGGCGGTGCCGGAGCAGGTGTTGTGCGCCTCAGCGTGTTCGTTGGACGAATTGCGTCAACTCAAGCAGCAGCTGGAAACGCTGCGCTCAAACCTCGGCACCGGGTGAGCCGGCCCCGCAAGGTCCGCACGTTTTTTGCAACATGTCGTACACGATTTAATCGTCAACTACTCAGCTACATCACGCGCTGACAGCGCTCATTCTGGAGAACCACCATGGCCTCACCTGAAAAAGTCCTCTACACCGCCCACGCCACTGCCACCGGTGGCCGCGAAGGCCGCGCCGTGTCTTCCGACAAGGCGCTGGACGCCAAGCTGTCCACCCCGCGCGAGCTGGGCGGCGCCGGCGGCGACGGTACCAACCCGGAGCAGCTGTTCGCTGCCGGCTACGCAGCCTGCTTCATCGGCGCGATGAAGGCTGTCGCGGCGCAGGACAAGCTCAAGCTGCCGGGCGAAGTGAGCATCGACAGCAGCGTCGGCATCGGCCAGATTCCGGGCGGCTTCGGCATTGCCGTGGAACTGCGCATCGCAGTGCCGGGCATGGACCAGGCTGAACTGCAGGCGCTGGTCGACAAGGCCCACCAGGTCTGCCCGTACTCCAACGCGACCCGCGGCAACATCGACGTCACCCTGACCCTGGCCTGATCCACGCCAGCACCACCACGCGTCACACGTGGTGGAGTCAGCAACGGCCCGGCGCCTGCGTCGGGCCGTTTTTTTTGTTGCAGCAGCAGGAGCGCTGCCCTGAAGAACACAGGCAGCCGGCGTCGCTGTGTCAGCGCGACCTAGTGTGGACGCAAGACACGCCAACGAGTCGATGCACCCGCCTCGAGGCGCACATGCACGCGCTGGCGATGCGCGTCACCGCGCGGCACACTGTTGCGATGACAGTGCCTGCTTCTGCGATCCCGATCGGACTTTCCTGCGCATGAGCGCAACGCGTCCCACCTTGTTGCTGCTCCCCGGTCTGCTCAACGATGCGCAGTTGTGGCAGGCACAGCGCGTGGCCCTGGCCGAGCTTGCCGACTGCGTGGTCGGCGACATCACCCAGGGCGAGAGCATGCGCGCGCTGGCAACCCAGCTGCTGGCGCAGATGCCGCCGCGTTTTGCACTGGCGGGATTTTCCTTGGGTGGCTACGTCGCGCAGGAAATCCTGCGTATCGCGCCGGAGCGCGTGGAGCGGCTGGCCTTGCTGGATACCTCCGCACGTGCCGATTCGCCCGAGCGTGCGGCGCAACGGCGCGCGCAGGAAGCGAGCGTGCGTGGCGCCAGTGCCTTCCACGGATTTGGCGAACGGCTGCTGCGGCACTATGTGCATCCCTCGCGCTGGCAGGACGAGGCCTTGCTGGAGCGGGTGCGTGGCATGACCCAGCGACTGGGCGGGGAGGTGTTCCTGCGGCAGAACCGGCTGGAGCGGGAAGACGGCCGCGCGCTGCTGCGCGCCTATGCCGGCCCGCTGCTGGTGCTGTGCGGCAAGGACGATGCGATCACCCCGCCGGCATTGCACGAGGAAATGGCCGCACTCGCAGTGCAGGCGCGCTTGGTGCAAGTGCCTGCGTGTGGCCATCTGTCGCCGCTGGAACAGCCGCAGGCGGTGTCGGATGCACTGCGGCAATGGCTGCTCGCCTGATACGGCGACGACCGAGCCGACACAGCCAGGCCTGCCGCCGTGCGATCCCATGCGGCGGGATGGCATCAAGCAGTGCGCGATGAGGGGCTCTGAACCAGCGGTCTTGGGAAGACGATCAGTGCGCCGTCGGCTGCTACGCAATGCCTGCATTCATGCATGCAAGGCGTCATACGCAGTCACGGCAGCCATCTGGCCGAAGCGACTCGTTGGACTGCCACAAGGCGTGCAAGTTCGCCTGCGCTGCATCGGCGCCGTCATCGCGTGGCCGTCGCCACAACGCTGTTGGACACCGGCGCATCGGCGTCGTCTTTCTGCTGATGCGTGTGGAGTTCCAGCATCTGCAGCGGCTGGCCCTGGAAGCGATATTCCAGCGCCTGCTGCACCCCATACAGGGCCTGCGCCTGCGTGCACAGCGTCTGTGCCTGCGCTTCCAGCGCCTGGCTGCGTACCTGCATCTGCTGCTCCATGCGCGCGTCCAGTTGCTCGCCGCGTCGCTCCAGCTGCGCAGCGCGTCCGGTCATCACCGTCCACATCACGCTGCGGGTCAGGCTGCCGGCCAGGTCGTCGGCAGCGCGTTCGACACTGGCTTCGAAACGTTCGTCGAACAGGGCCTGCTCCCAGCGCCCACGCCCCAGCGTGGCATCGATCTGCGCGAGTGCGGTGCCGCGCAGCCGCTCCACCTTGCGCTCCTGGCGCGTGCTGTCGGTCAGCATCTGCACCACGCCGGCCAGTGCGTCGAAGCTGATGTCGACCACCGAGTGGGCAACGGCGGTCACGGCCGGCATCAGTGCGCGGGCACCCTGCTCAAGTTCGCGCAGGCGTTGCGCGTCGGCAGCGCTGACCGCTTGCGGTTGGCGATCGATATTGAGTTCGCCACCGTGGAAGAAAATCTCGCGCGGCACGCCTTGCTTGCGACGCAGCCAGATGCCGCCGCTGTCGGTCAGCACATCGTAGGAGGTGCTGACGTCACATTGCTGTGCGGACACCTGCGGCCTGGCGGTTGCAGCCTGTGCGCTACAGGCCGCCAGCAGCAGGAGGGGGGCCAGGACGGTGCGGATGCGCATGGCGGATGCCCGGGAGTGGTGATGCGGCAGCATGGCGCGCGGCTGCACGCCTGCCATGGGCAGGAAGTCAGGGTGCCGCAGCGGCGTCTTGGCCTCGACGGCGCAAAGCGTGAACCGGGTCGAGCATCGGTGCGCCGACATCCTGCAAACGTTTGGCTCACTTGATTCTCACGGTGTATGGTGTGAATTATGTTGCACAGCAGCATCGGAGCTCAGCAATGCTCGACTCACGCATCGAAAAGGTTGATCTGGCACTCACCGAGATTGCCAAGGACCCATCGGAGAAGGTGGCGCTGTGGCAGTGGGCGTGCCGCGAGATGCTGCACGAGACGCTGATCGGCATGCACCAGCTCTCGCACCTGGCTGGCATTTCCCAGCAGGTTGCCAACGATTGGCGCGCACCGGTGGATGTGATCGCACCCGAGAAGCCCTATCTGGCCGCCTCCGCGCTGGCCGACCGCCGTCTGCCGCAGGTGCTCGACGGCCTGGGCAATACGCACGACGACAACGACCGCGCCACGCTGTGGCGGCTGCGCTATGCCAGCCTGATCGCCGCCACCCTGCAGGGCATGCAGGCACTGGCCGACAAACACCGCATCGACCGCCAGGCGATGGCACTGTGACAGTGAGCTGACCGCGCTGCGCGGCCGCACGGGCTGTGCGGCGGTCTAAGCGTTGGCTTCATGTCAGAAGGCTTGCTTCTCAGAACGCTTGCTTCAATGCCGGACGGCGGCCTCTTCCAGATGCCGCCAGGCATGCCGCACGATCCAGCGCGCCTGGTCCCAGGGCACCGACAGCAGCGGTTGATAGTGGTAATAGCCGTCCTGCAGCACGCGATACAGCTGCGCCTCGGTCGCGCGCGGATAGGCCAGATAGATGTCGTAGCCGAGCGTGAGTAGCCGGGCGTAATCGGCAAAGGCGTAACCACCCAGATGGCCTTCGGCGTGGACATCGCGCCAATAGGCGATCTCCGTGTCGAGATCGACGCTGCGGCGGGTCAAGACGGATGCGCTGTGCATGGGTAGGACTCCGTTGCCGAGACTACCCCCCTGTGTCCAGCACCGTAGCAGCGCCTGCCGCGTGCAACCAGCACGCGACGACGAGCGGTCATCGCGGTGGTGATGCCACGGGCCGGACAGTGCCGACCCGTGGCAGCCGGGATCTCAATCCCAGTCGGGTGCGATGGCCTTCGGGTTGGCCAGCCGCTGCCCGCGGTCCAGTGCGGCGATCTCGCTCATGTCCTGCTCGCTCAGCCGCAGCGTCTGTGCCTGGAGATTGCTCTCCAGATTGTCGCGCTTGGTCGAGGACGGAATCACCGAATAGCCCTGCTGCAGTGCCCAGGCCAGGGTGACCTGCGCCGGGGTGGCGTCATGGCGTGCGGCGATCGCCTGGATCACCGGGTCCTTCAGCACCTCGCCCACCGCCAGCGTCATGTACGAGGTGACATGGATGCCTTGCTCGCGCAGGAACGCGATCAGGCTGCGGTTCTGCAGGTACGGATGCACTTCGATCTGATTGGTGGCGATGGCCTCGGCGCCCAGGATCTCGATGGCCTGCTTGATCAGCGCGATGGTGAAGTTGGAGACGCCGATCGCGCGGGTCAGGCCCTGTTGCCGGGCCTCATTCAAGGCTTCCAGGTAGTCGCGCATCGGCACCTGATCCTTGGGCGAAGGCCAGTGGATCAGGGTCAGGTCGACGTCGTCGGTGCCCAGTTTGCGCAGGCTTTCCTGCAGGCTGGGCAGCAAGGCGCTGCGGTCGAACTTGTCGACCCAGATCTTGGTGGTCAGATACAGCTGATCGCGCGGCAGGCCGGATGCGGCAATGGCCTGGCCGACCTGTTCTTCGTTGTCATAGATCTGCGCGGTATCGACGGCGCGGTAGCCCAACTCCAGTGCATTGCGCACCGAGTCGATGACGACCTGGTCCTTGAGACGGAAGGTGCCGAGGCCGAATGCGGGGACTGTCATTGTGTTCCTTTGGTAATCGGGAATGGGGAATCGTGAATCGCAAAAACTGATGTCGTGCGGGGCGCTGTGAGCTATTGGTCCAGTGCGACGACGGCCTTGCCGAAGTTCTCGCCGCGCAGCAGGCTGATCAGGCCCTGGGGGGCGCTGTCCAGACCGTGCAGGACATGTTCGCGGTACTGGATCTGGCCATCGCGCAGCCACTGGCCCATCTCGCGCAGGAAGGCGGGCATCAGACGGATGAAATCGTGCTGGATGAAGCCGCGTACGGTCAGCCGCTTGCGCAGCACCTGGCCCATGAACTCCGGCAGCCGATCCGGCCCCGGCAAGGCCTGGCCACGGCTGTTGTAGGTGGCGATCACGCCGCACACCGGGATGCGCGCGAAGTCGTTCAATTGCGGCAATACCGCGTCGAAGACCTTGCCGCCGACGTTCTCGAAATAGACATCGATCCCGTCCGGAGTGGCCGCGCGCAGCTGCTCGGCAAAGTCGTCGGCGCGATGGTCCAGCGCCACATCCACGCGCAGCACCTCGCGCAGGTAGCGCACCTTTTCCTCGCCACCGGCAATGGCCACCACGCGCAACCCCTGCAGACGCGCCAGCTGGGCCACGGTGGCGCCGACCGGCCCGCTGGCTGCCGCCACCACCAGTGTTTCGCCGGCTTGCGGCTTGCCGATCTCGTGCAGGCCGGCGTAGGCGGTGAAGCCGGGCATGCCGTAAACGCCGAGCGCGGTGCTCAGCGGCAGGGCATCGTCCTTGGGCAGCTTGCGCAACGGCGCGGTGGGCGTGAGCAGGCTATGGCTCTGCCAACCGCCGGGCAGTACCAGCAGGTCGCCCGGCTGATAGCCGGCATGGTGCGACTCGAGCACTTCGCCGACGGTGCCGCCTTCCATCACCGCGTCGATCTCCACCGGTGCGGCGTAGGACGGGCCGTCGTCCATGCGTCCGCGCATGTACGGGTCCAGCGACAGGAAGCGGTTGCGCACCAGAATCTGGTCGTGCCCGGTGGGCGGCAAGGCGACGTCTTCAATGCGGAAGTTGTCGGCGCTCGGCTCGCCGTGCGGGCGAGAGGCCAGCACGATGCGGCGATTGGTGATCGATTTCATGGGGGATTCCTTGCGGAAAGGGCCGCGCGTACGCGACCGGGGGAGCGCAGCCGCAATGGCGGCTGCGCGCGGAAAGACACGCGTGGTCGACTACATATGCGGCGCAAGCCGATGCTTCAGGCGGCGTCGGCCGGCTCGGGGGCGCTTGCGGCATCGAGCTGTGCAATCTGATCGGCGCTCAGCGACAGCTGCGCGGCGGCCAGCACATCGTGCAACTGGGTCACGCTGGTGGCGCTGACGATCGGTGCGGTCAGGCCCGGGCGTGCGATCAACCAGGCCAGTGCGATCTGTGCCGGCGTGGCGCGGTGGGTGGCCGCCAGATCGTCCAGCGCCTGCAGGATGCGCAGGCCGCGCGGATTGACGTATTGCTTGACCACTGACGCACCGCGCGCGCTGCTCTTGCCGGCGTCGTCGGCGCTGCGGTACTTGCCGGTCAGAAAGCCGCTGGCCAGCGAGTAGTAGCTGATCACGCCGAGCTCGCGTTCGCGCACCAGCGGCTCCAGCTCGGCCTCATAGCCGGCGCGGTCGTAAAGGTTGTATTCCGGTTGCAGGCTTTCGTAACGCGGCAGCTTGTACTGCTCGGAGATATCCAGGGCATCGCGCAGGCGTGCGGCGCTGTAGTTGGACGCGCCGATCGCGCGCACCTTGCCCTGTTCGATCAAGCGGCCGAACGCGGCCAGTGTGGCTTCCAGCGGAATCGATTCGTCGTCTTCGTGCGCCTGGTACAGATCGATCACATCGGTCTGCAGGCGGGTGAGCGAATCTTCCACCGCGGCGGCGATGTTCTCCGGCGACAGGCCCGGATGCTCGCTCCATTTGGCCACCTTGGTGGCGATCAGCACCTTGTCGCGCTTGCCGCTGCCTGCGAGCCAGCGCCCGATGATGGTTTCCGACTCGCCACCGCGATTGCCCGGCACCCAGCCGGAGTACGCATCGGCGGTGTCGATCAGGTTGAAGCCGGCATCGACGAAGGCATCGAGCAACGCGAACGAGGTCGCCTCGTCGGCGCTCCAGCCAAACACATTGCCACCGAACACGATCGGTTGAACCTGCAGGCCGGAGCGGCCTAGCGCGCGGGAGTGGGTCATCACGGTTGCTCCTGATTCGAACTGCCGACAGGATAGTCATGCGTGTCGATGTTGCGTGTGACACCTGCGTGGATTCAGCGTTCCGCAGATCGCCCTCATCGACTCACGTCGTCTGAACATGTCGCCCGACGCGCCTGGTGCGGCGCGTCATGCGGCGCACGGATCCGTGCACATGGCAGGCTTCGGGCCGCATGCTAGGCTCGCGCTACTTTTTCCCGCAAAGGGCGCTGCAATGATCCGCAACAAGCTGGTGTGTGCATGTGTGGTGGGGATGGCAGTGGCGATGAGCGCGCCACTGGCAATGGCAATGAAACCAGCCGATAGCGCCAGCTTGCCGGCGCCCGATGCGGCGCTGCAAAAAGCCATCGACGGCAACTGGCGCGATCGTGTCTACGTGCAGCGCGATGTCTATCGTCATCCGGGCCAGACGCTGGCGTTCTTCGGCATCAAGCCGACCCAGACCGTCATCGAAATCACGCCGGGCGGCGGCTGGTACTCGGAAATCCTGGCGCCGTACCTGCGCGACAAGGGTAAGTATGTTGCCGCGGTGGTCGACCCGGCGGCGGTGCCGGAGGGGCGCGGCCGCGATTCGGCACAGCGTGGGCGCGACGAGCTGGAGAAGAAGTTTGCCGCTAAGCCGGAGGTGTACGGCAAGCCGTCGTTCGTTTCCTATGTGCCCAAGACGCCGTCATTCGGCGTGGACAACTCGGCCGATCTGGTGCTGACCTTCCGCAACGTGCATAACTGGCGCATGGCCGGCAATGCCGAGGCGATGTTTGCCGGCTTCTACAAGGTGCTCAAGCCCGGCGGCGTGCTCGGCGTGGTCGAGCACCGTGCCAAGGCCGACGTGCCGGCCGACGACAAGAGCGGCTATGTCGGCCAGGCGCAGTTGATCGCGATGGCCGAAGCGGCCGGATTCAAGCTCGCCGGCAAGAGCGAAGTCAATGCTAACCCGCGCGACACCAAGGACTATGCCGGTGGCGTGTGGACCCTGCCGCCGAGCAACAACCACGACAAGGCCGACGATGCCAAGTACAAGGCGATCGGCGAGAGCGACCGCATGACCTTGAAGTTCGTCAAGCAGTGAGACGCGGCCTGCATGCCGACGCACCGCGCGTCGGCATGCAGGTCTTTGGCTGCCTGCCGCAGTGCGTCGATGCTGTCATGGCGCGCGGCATGCGATGACTGCGCAATCGGCTGCACGACTGTAAGGACGGCACGGACAGCGCAACGATGGCCAGTTGGACCAACGCTGCACTGGTTTGCATGCGTCAGGCCACTGATGCACAACTGCCCCGCGTAGCGATGCCGTCGGCTCAGCGTGCAACGCGGTTGCAGGCAGCAGCACATCGCCTGCCGCTGGTGGCGCGCCTCTTCAACCCGGTGCACGACCCACGCGCCACGCGCGGGGCCTGCAACGACCTTGCGCAACAGGATTGGCATGTTGGTGTTGTTGAACAAACCCTATGGCGTGCTGTCGCAATTCAGCGACCGCTCGCAGCCGCCCAAGCGCACGCTGGCCGAATTCGGCCTGCCGGCCGACGTCTATGCAGCCGGTCGCCTGGATCACGACAGCGAAGGCCTGTTGCTGCTGACCGACGATGGTGCACTGGCGCATCGCTTGACCGACCCGCGCCACAAGCAACCCAAGACCTATTGGGTGCAGGTGGAAGGCGACCCGGAACCTGCGCAACTGCAAGCCTTGCGCGATGGCGTGCTGCTCAACGACGGCCCGACCCGCCCGGCCGAAGTGCGCAGGCTCGATCCGGCACCGCAGCTGTGGCCGCGCGATCCGCCGGTGCGCGTGCGCAAGACTGTGCCCGATGCCTGGCTGGAGCTGCAGATCACCGAAGGGCGCAATCGCCAGGTGCGGCGCATGACCGCCTCGGTGGGCCTTCCGACCTTGCGTCTGATCCGCGTGGCGATCGGCGACTGGACCCTGGATGCGCTCGCGCCCGGCCAGTGGCGCATCGAACAAACGCATGGCGCGCGCCCGGGCAGGACGCGACGCGGCGCCTGATGCATCCGGTACAGCGGTCGCTGCACCGCACGCGGTGCTGAGCTCGATGCATCTTGGACGGTGCTGCTTACAGAACCGTTCATGCGGCGATGACTAGCCGTTTCATTGTGGAACCGATCCACAAACAAAAACGCCACGGCGCAGGGCCGTGGCGTCATGTTTTGTGCCTGGAACGACGGCTTACTCGATGCCGTCGCTCGGGGTCACTGCACCGCGGCGCTGGTAGGCGGCGCGACGTGCGCTGGCGTTGCTGGCGTGTTCGCGGTCCAGACGGTGGACGTTGCCGCCGAGCACCTGCTGGTCACGCTGGCGCTTGCGATACACGGCGTAACCGATCAGGCCCAGGCCGGCGACCGCAGCGGCCACAGTGACGGCCGGGTTGCGCTTGACCACTTTGCTGACGACCTTGCCGCCGGTGCGCACGGCACCCAGGGCAGCGCCGGTCTTCAGCCATTCGCTGGCGCCCGGACCGAAATGACGCAGGCTGCTGCCTGCATGACGGGCCTGATCGCCAGCGTTGGAAGCGGCGTGACGCAGGTGGTCGCCAGCATTGCCAGCCAGTTCCAGGGCACGCTCCAGGGCGCGTTCGGTGATCACAGTCAGCTTGCTCATTGGAGGCGTTTCCTTTCTGAGTACGTGGGCCGCAGTGTGTGGGCTGCTGCGTATAGACGGTGTTAGCGGTGGCAGGGCTTGTTTGGGTTGCGGTTAAGTAATGAAGTTAGGCGACGCTGTAATCGGTGCTTACCTGGCTTCGGTAGTTACCTGGGTGCGACAGAAGCCTGCCCTGGCCGGTGTCGACGTCGACTCCCTTCTCAGGCCGGGAGAAGGTGCCCCGCAGGAGCGGATGAGGGGACGGGCGAAGCCACGTGCACTTGAGCAGCGCGTGGGCTTCGCCCCGTACCCGCAGCCCAACCCCTCTCCCGAGGGGAAAGGGGCTTACATCAGGTACCGCGCGGTTTTGCCCGATGGGTTGCAGTCGCGGTCCATGGATCTTCCGGCCACGGATGTCTGGGATACCGTCCCTTCATCTCCTTCCTGACATCCGAGTACGTGGTGACCCAGAAGCTCTTCAAATCCTGGGTCACCTGCAACGGGCGTCCGCCGGGTGAGAGCAGATGCAGGGTCAGCGGGATGCGGCCGTCGGCGATGCGCGGGGTTTCGGCCAGGCCAAACAGTTCCTGCAGCTTGACCGCCAGCACCGGCGGCAACGGCTGCTCGGCGTGGTCGAGGGCGTAGACGATCTGCCGCTCCATGCCCGAGGGCACGCTGATGCGGGTGGGCGCATGGCGGTCGATCAGCTGGCGGCGGTCCCACGGCAGGGCGGCCTTGAGTGCTTCGCCCAGATTGGCCTCGTCCAGCGCATCCAGGCGGGTCTTGCCGGCGAAGGCCGGGCGCAGCCAAGTGTCCAGTGTCTCCAGCAACGCGGTGTCTGACAGGTCGGGCAGCGCAAGCTCGGGCATCCAGGCACGCAACGACTGCAGGCGGGCCCGCCATTGGCGCAGGCCGTCGGTCCACGGCAAGGCATCCAGGCCCAGCTGCCGCACCGCCTCGGTCAGCGCACCGGCGGCTTGCGCCGGATCGACGCGGCCGGCCGGGCGGCTGTCGAGCACGATGCGGTCGAAGCTGGATTGCCGACGCGCGACCAGGGCGCGCTTGTCCGCGTCCCACTGCACCAGATCCTGCTGCACGAAACGCTCGGGCACGCTGCGGCGCAGATAGCCTTCGTCCACCGGCGCGGCACGCAGCAGCAACGCGTCCTTGGCTTCGTAACGCAACTCGCTGGCAACCAGCCAGGGTTCGCCGCGCAGGTCGCTGTGGTCGAACAGGCGCGCGCTGCGGCCGTTGGCCAGCAGGTAGCGCAACGGGTCGTTGGGATGGCGTGCGGCAATGCGGTCGGGGAAGGCGTGCGAGAGCAGGTCGCCGAGCGCGTGCGCCTCCACGCTGGCGGGCGGGGCACTGTCGCAGCGCAGCCGGCGGCGCCATTGTCTGGCGGCGCTGTCGATCGCGGCCAGGCCGCCGCGGTTGGCATCGTGCGCGCTGCGGCCTTGGCGGAATGCGGCCAGTGCGCGCCAGCGCGCAGCCAGTCCATCGCCGCCCTGACGCAGCGGGTCGCGCGCTTCCAGCAAGGCGGCCAGGTCGCAGGCCAGCGCCACACGTGTCGCGTCGCCAGCCTGCGCCAGCATCGCGGCCAGGCGCGGATGGGTGCCCAGCGCGAGCATGCGGCGGCCCAGCGCGGTGATGCCGCCGCTGCCGGTGAGCGCGCCCAGCCGCTGCAGCAATTCGTGCGCGGCGGCCAATGCACCGGCCGGCGGGGTATCGACGAAGCGCAGCGCGGCGCTGCCCCAGGCGGCCAGTTCCAGCGCCAGGCCGGCCAGTTCCACCTGGGTGATCTCCGCGCGCCGCTGCGGTTCCAGCCGTTGCGATTGCGGCCACAACCGGTACGCCCAGCCGCTGGCCACACGTCCGGCGCGGCCGGCACGCTGGTCGGCCGAGGCCTGCGCGATGGTGGTGATGTCCAGGCGCGAAAAACCGCTGTTGGGATCGTAATGCGGCTCGCGTGCCAGCCCGCTGTCGATGACCACGCGCACGCCGGGCAGGGTCACCGAGGACTCGGCGACGTTGGTCGCCAGCACCACGCGGCGGCGGCCGGACGGGTCGGGTTGCAGCACCTGGCTTTGCGCCTCGACCGACAGCTCGCCATGCAGCGGCAGCACCTGCACCGCTGGGTCCAGCACGTCCTGCAGCGCGCTGTGCACGCGTGCGATCTCGCGCTGGCCGGGCAGGAACACCAGCACATCGCCCGGATGGGTGGACAAGGCGTGTTCCACCGCGCGCCGGGTCTGCGGCTCCAGCGCTTCGTCGCGGCGCGCGGGGAAGTGCGCAATCTCCACCGGGAAACTGCGCCCGGCGCTGCTCAGGCGCGGTGCGTCGAGAAAACCGGCCAGGCGCTCGCCATCCAGCGTGGCCGACATCGCCACGATGCGCAGGTCCTCACGCACCTGCGCCTGCACGTCCAGCGCCAGCGCCAGGCCGAGGTCGCCGGCCAGATGGCGCTCGTGGAACTCGTCGAACAGCAGCGCGCCGATGTGCTCCAGCATCGGGTCGTCCTGGATCAGCCGGGTCAGGATGCCCTCGGTAACGACCTCAATGCGGGTGCGCGCGGAGGTCTTGTTCTCGAAGCGGATGCGGTAACCCACCGTCTCGCCGACCGGCTCGCCCAACTGGCGCGCCATGAACACGGCGGCGCTGCGGGCGGCCACGCGCCGCGGTTCCAGCATCACGATCTTGCGACCGGCCAGCCACGGTGCGTCCAGCAAGGCCAGCGGTACCTGGGTGGTCTTGCCGGCGCCGGGCGGGGCTTCCAGCACCAGCCGCGGATGGGCGGCCAGGCTGTCGCACAGCTGCGGCAGCAGGGGGGAGATCGGAAAGGCAGGCTCGGTCATGCGCGGGAAGGATACGGGCACGCCACAGATGGCGCGACGGTCGGGCCGTCGGGTGAAGCCTGTCAGGGAATCCGGAGGTGCTATTACCTTTTAGGCATTCAAGGCTGACTTTGGCGCCGGCGCTGCTTCAGGCCGGCAGCGTGCCTGTCGATAACCGCTCTACTCCCCGATTTGGACGCCCCATGTCTGCTGCCACCCCGAAATTCGTCAGCCTGCAAAGCAAGCTGCTCGGCGCGCTCGCGCTGGGTCTGTCGGTCATCCTGCTGTGTGCCCTGGGCGGTCTGGGCACGGCGTGGCTGAGCCTGTCCGGCAAGGTGCCGCCGGAGGTGGCGCAAGCCTCCAGCAGCGAAGAGATCACCCGCGATTTCCGCCTGCAGGTGCAGGAATGGAAGAACGTGCTGATCCGCGGGCGCGATCCGGCGCTGCTGGACAAGCACCTGAGCGCCTTCCGCGAGCAGGGCAGGAAGGTGCAGGCCAGCACCGAGGCGCTGGCCAAGGCAACCCAGGACCCGCAGGCGCGCACGCTGGCGCAGGACTTTGCCAAGGCGCATCTGGGTCTGCAGCGCAATTACGAAGCGGCGCTGGGCAAGTTTGCCGAGGCCGGCTACGACACCCAGGTGGGCGACCAGCTGGTCAAGGGCCAGGACCGCGCGCCCAGCCACACCCTCGAAGAACTGGTGAAGCGCAGCAAGACCCTGGCCGATGCGGCGGTGCTGGCCAGTTCGCAATCGGCGCAGCACAAGCTGGTGTTGTCGGCGGTGGCCACGATCGCCGCGGCGCTGTGCCTGGTGGCGGTGCTGGGCTGGTGGATCCGTCGCTCGATCGTGCGCCCGATCGAAAACGTCGCACGTGCGGCACGCCAGGTGGCGGCCGGCGATCTGTCGGCGCGTGCAGCGGTCAGCACGCGCGATGAAATCGGTCTGCTCGGCCAGGCCATGGGCCAGGTGGTCAACACGCTCACCGACGTCTCCACCGCGCAGGCCGACATGGCGCAGCGCCACGAAGCCGGGCAGATGAGTTACCGCATGGACGCGCAGGCCTTCCCGGGCGCATACGGCCGCATGGTCGACGACACCAATGGCTTGATCGGCGCGCAGGTCGGTCTGATCGGCGACATGCTGCAGGTGATGCAGCATTACGCGGTCGGCGACATGTCGGTGGACATGCCGCGCCTGCCGGGCGAGAAAGCGCAGATCACCGAGGCGATGGACACCACCAAGCGCAACCTGGCGGCGATCAATGGCGAAATCCGTGGCCTGGTCGACGCAGCTGCGGCCGGCGACTTCGCCACGCGCGGCAATGCCGAGGCCTACCAGTTCGAATTCCGCGCCATGGTCAGCGGCGTCAACGGCCTGATGCAGAACGTGGACCAGAATCTGGCCGAGCTGTCGCAGCTGCTCAAGGCGATCGCCGATGGCGACCTGACCGCGCGCATGCACGGCAACCAACAAGGCGTGTTCGCACGCATGCGCGACGATGCCAACGCCACCGTGCAGCGCCTGACCGATATCGTCGGCGACATCACCGTGGCCGCGCAGACCATTCGCACCGCGTCGGCAGAGATTGCCGCCGGCAACAACGACCTGGCGCAGCGCACCGAACAGCAGGCTGCCAACCTGGAAGAAACCGCCGCCTCGATGGAAGAGCTCACCTCCACCGTGCGCCAGAACGCCGACACCGCGCAGCAGGCCAGCCGCGGCGCGCAGGCGGCCGCGGAGATTGCCGGCCGTGGCGGCGAGATGGTGGCCAGCGTGGTCGACACCATGGGCGAGATCGAGGTGTCGTCCAAGAAGATCGCCGAGATCATCAGCGTCATCGACGGCATCGCCTTCCAGACCAACATCCTGGCGCTGAACGCGGCAGTGGAAGCGGCGCGTGCCGGCGAACAGGGCCGCGGCTTTGCCGTGGTCGCCTCGGAAGTGCGTGCGCTGGCGCAGCGTTCGGCCGGCGCAGCCAAGGAGGTCAAGCAGCTGATCGACGCCTCGGTGGACAGCGTGGAGCGCGGCAGCGCGCGCGTGGATCAGGCCGGGCAGACGATGCAGCAGATCGTGCAGTCGGTGCAGCAGGTGACCACGTTGATTGCGGAGATTTCCGCCGCATCGCGCGAACAATCCTCCGGCATCGAGCAGGTCGCCCGCACCGTCAACGACATGGACGAAACCACCCAGCGCAATGCCGCACTGGTGGAAGAAGCCTCTGCCGCAGCCCGTGCGATGGAAGAGCAGGCGGTGGAACTGAGCGAAGCGGTATCGGTGTTCCGCCTGGATGCACGCCGGCCAAGCCTGGCGGCTGCGGCTTGATTGCGTGAGGCGTTGTAGCGGCCCAGGTGCAGCTGCTTGAATCAAAAGCCCGGTGCGTCGAGGGCGCGGTGCCCTCGCCACCTGCGGGACACGCCGTGCATCCGTCCGTGGAGGCTCCTTGGCGGCCTCCATACCGCCAAGGGTCCCGCAAGCGGCGGGGACGCCGCACCAGAGTGGTGGTCGGTGGCCCGGTCAAAACCTGTGTTTGCTTTGGGACGCCGAGGAGTTCGAGGTCGCCTTGTTCAAAGCTTGCCTGTTGCTAGGCGTCGATTAAGAGGCTAACTGGACGCCCATAATTCGCACAATGCACGTCATGCATTGCTTGCACCAAGCACACCGACCATCTCGCTTGGTCCTTGTCCGCTCACCATCGCGGGACCTTACGCGGCATGGATGCCGCGTAAGAGCCTACATGGACGTACTTGCGGCGTGTCCTGCGATGGTGGGCGGGCAAGGGCCCTGCAACCAAGCCGCAGATCGACCGCTCCACGATCGATCCACCGACACCATCCAGTCACTTCGAGACACACGAAAACTGCGCTAAAAACCTGCGGATTCAAGTCGCAGCGTCGTCGGACGACCAAGCCAGGCCAAACCAGTCCGACCTCAGTATCCGGTCATCAACCCGCTTCGCGCATCCGCGCGGTCAGGCCCTTCAGGAAGGCGCGCAGCAGCTGGTCGCCGCAGGGGCGAAAATTCTTGTGGCCGGGCTGGCGGAACAGCGCGGACAGTTCCGGCTTGGACAGCGGGAAGCCGGCGCTGGCGAAGATGGCGTGCATGTCCACGTCTTTCAGCTCGAAGGCCACGCGCAGTTTCTTCAGCACCAGGTTGTTGCCGACGCGGGTTTCCAGCGGGCGCACCGGCTGGCTCTCGTCGCGGCCGCGGAAACGCAGCACCAGGCCGTCGAGGAAGCGCGCCAGCATCGCGTCGGTGCAGGGCTCGAAACCGGGCTCGTCTTCCTTTTTCAGCCAGGCCTGTACCTGCGGCTTGTCGAGCGCGAACTCCGGGTCGGCCAGGTGGGTGATCTCCACCACCTTGTCGTCGCTGAGGTCGAGCATGTAGCGGATGCTGCGCAGTACATCGTTGTGGATCATGACAATTCCGGGGCCCCGGCCTGTCGCCGGAAAGGCGCCATTCTACGGGGCCGACGCGGAACGCGGCGTGTGCCCCGCCGATCCGTTGCCGAACCGGCTGCCGCTCAGCTGCCGCGATAGGTGGAATACCCGTACGGCGAGAGCAGCAGCGGCACGTGGTAATGGCCGTCGTCGGCAATGCCGAACGCGATCGGCACCTGTTCCAGGAAGGGCGGGTCGGGCAGTGCGGTGCCGGCGGCCCGCCAATAGCCGGCCACCTCGAATTCCAGCCGGTAGCGGCCGGGTTGCAGCGTGAGTGCGGCCAGTTCGGGGCAGCGCCCGTCCTGGTTGGTGACGCCGTCGAAATGCAGCGTGGCGCCGGCGAACAGGCGCAAGGCGATACCGGCGGCGGGGCGGCCCGTGGCCGTATCCAGCACGTGGGTGGACAGCGTGCTCATGCCACCGCCTGGGTCGGTTGCGGCCATTGGCCGATGAACTCGGGTTGGTCGTAAGCCAGGTAGCTCTCGACGATGGCCTGGCGGTCGTCCAGGAACAGCTGGTCGGCCACCGCGCGGGCCAGCCGCGGCAGCGCGACCTTGAGCCCGGACAGCGCCGCCGCCGACGGGCCGTGGTTGATCAGCGCCGAATAGTTGAAGGCGAACAAGCCGTGCAGCAGCGCGGCATCGTCGGGCGTGCGCGGCAGCAGTTCGAAGCCCGGGCCCAGGTAGGGGTGCGCATCCAGCACCGGATTGGCCTGGCCCGGCGGCGGCTGGTAGCGGTCGCCCCAGCAGGCGATGCGCCCGGACAGCGCGGCCAGTTCCGGGCGCAGTTGCGGGTCGGTGACCAGGCCGGTGGCAACGGCCAGAAAATCGAAGCGGTGCTCGCCCTGCGGCGTGCGCACCACCACCTCGCCATCGCGCTCGGCCACCTCCAGCCATGGCGCGCCCAGGTGCAGCGCGAAGCCGGCATGCGCGCAGGCACGCTGGAAGGTGTCGTTGGTCGGCGGCTGGTTGTGTGCGAAGAAGCTGGCCATCATCCGGTACTTGTCCGCATCCGGCAGCGTCAGAAAGCGCGGGATGATGCCGGCCTGTTCCATGTGGCGGAATGGATTGATGCGCGGCAATGCGCTGCGGCGCACGAACACCTCGGCACTGGCGACGCCTTGATCCAGCGCGAAACAGGCATTGTCGAACGCGGAGGCGCCACCGCCCAGGATGCCCACGCGCTTGCCGGCCAGCGCGGCGAAGTCGATGTGGCCGGAGGTATGCGCATAGCGCTGTGCGGGCAGGGCGCGGCTGATCCAGTCCGGCACCATCCACTGGCCGCCGCCCTGGATGCCGGTGGCCAGGATCAGCTTGCGCGTCAGCAGCGGCGCGCCCATCGCCAGATGCAGGCGGTGGATGCCCGGCGCCACGTCCGGCTCCACCCGCGCCAGCCGCGTGGCATTGCGCACCGGCAGGCGCAGCACCGCGCGGTACCAGCGCAGGTAATCCATCCAGCTGCCGCGCGGGATCTTGTCCAGCGCGTCCCAGCCGGCGCTGCCGTGTTGCGCTTCCCACCAGGCGCGGAAGGTCAGCGACGGCACGCCCAGGTCGATCGAGGTGATCTGCTTGGGCGTGCGCAAGGTCTGCATGCGCGCGTAGGTCACCCACGGGCCTTCCTGCCCGGCCGGGTTCTCATCGATGACCAGCACGTTGTGCACGCGCTCGCGTTGCAGTGCGAAGGCCGCGCCCAGGCCACTCTGGCCGGCGCCGACGATGACCACGTCATACACGTGCCCTGCCGGATGCACGCGCGGCTGCACCCAGGCATCGCCGCCATGGGCCAGGCGTTGCAGGTCGTGGTGGAGCTCGCGTTCGAGTTGGGCCAGGCTCATGGCAGTGCCTCCAGGCGCAGTTGCACGATCTTGCCGATCTCGGCGAGGGCGGTGGACAGTTCTTCGCTGCGCGAGGCATCCAGCCGGCGTTCCAGCGCAGCCAGGATGCCGGCCTTGTCGTGCAGCCGCACGCAGATCACGAACGGAAATCCGAAGCGATGGCGATAGGCCTGATTGAGCGCGTGGAAGCGCTTGAATTCGGCTTCGCTGAGCCGGTCCAATCCGGCCGAGGCCTGCTCGGCGGCCGACGCGGCGGTGAGGGTGCGGTCGATCGCCGCCTTGCCGGCCAGCTCCGGATGCGCGCGGATCAACGCAACCTGGTCTTCCTGCGACGCGTCGAACACCACCTGCATCAGCCCGCGGTACACATCGGCGAACGGGCGCCGCCGCGCAGCGCGTTCGACCACCCACGGCGAATGCTCGAACAGCTCGCGATAGCGCGCCACGAAGGCGGCATCGTCCAGCACGCTGTCGTCGATCACGCTCATGCATGCGTCCCCTGCAGCGACACATGCGCGGCCACCACTTTCCAGCCGTCGGCAAAACGCACCCAGCTCTGGCTCTGGCGGCCGCGCGCGATGCTGCCGTCGCGGATAAATTCTGCATGCGTGGTGGCGAAGTCGTGGCCGAAGCCATGCACTTCCACATGTGCGAGCTGGCGCTGTGGCGAGCCGCCGCGGCCGATGCGGAAGGCGCGGATTGCCTCGATGCCGTACAGCACTTCGCCCACGCCGTAGCGCACCGTGCTGGGTGCGGGGTGGAACAGCGCATCCATTGCGGCGATGTCGTCGTCCATCAGGGCTTGTTCGTAAGCATGGAAGGCGGCGGTCACTTGCGCGATCACCTCGGGCAGGTCGATGTCGGCGGTGTCGATGCTCATGCCTGATGGACCTGCAGCCAATGCCGCGCAATATCGATGCGGCGCGCAATCCAGGCATCGCCGCTGGCCAGCACATGATCGACGAAACGTGCCAGGGCCGCCGCGCGCGCCGGCTTGCCGACGATGCGCCCATGCAGGCCGACCGACAGCATGCGCCCGCCTTCGCTGCGCAGTTGCTCGAAGCCATCGCGCAGATAGCGGAAGAACGGCTCGCCATCGGCAAAGCCGTTGTAGGCGACGAATTTCATGTCGTTGGCGTCGAGCGTGTACGGCACGATCAACTGCGCACGGCCATGCCGGTGGTTGTAGTACGGCACATCGTCGGCGTAGCTGTCGGCGTCGTAGACAAAGCCGCCTTCCTCGGCGACCAGCCGCGCGGTGTTGGGGCTGGTGCGGCCCTGGTACCAGCCCAGCGGGCGGCTGCCGGTGGCGCGGGTGTGCACGGCGATGGCTTCGGCGATATGCGCACGCTCGGTGGCTTCATCCACATGCTGGTAATCGATCCAGCGCAGGCCGTGGCTGGCAATCTCCCAGTCGGCGGCCTGCATCGCGGCGACCGCTTCGGGATTGGAGGCCAATGCCTGCGCCACGCCGAACACGGTCACCGGCACATTGCGCGCAGTGAACAGCCGGTGCAGCCGCCAGAAGCCTGCACGGCTGCCGTATTCGTACAGGCTTTCCATCGCCATGGCGCGCGCGCCGGGCTGTGCTTGCGTGCCGACCATCTCCGACAGGAAGGCCTCCGAGCCGGTATCGCCGTTGAGTACGCAGTTTTCCGCACCCTCTTCGTAATTGATGACGAACTGCACCGCGATGCGTGCGCCACCGGGCCACTGTGCTGCAGGCGGGGTGGCGCCATAGCCGACCAGGTCGCGCGCTGTGTTCATGCATGCGGCTCCGCGTGCCAGGCAGCCAGTGCGGCTTCCACCGCCAGCCCTGGTGTGCAGGCGTAGCCTTCGGCGCGCAGCACCGCTTCCAGGGCGGCCAGGGTGATCAGCACCTTGTGTTTCATCGCGTTGTAGCCCATCGCTCCGATGCGCCAGATCCTGCCCTGCAACGGCCCGAACGCGGTGCCGATCTCGATCTCGAAATCCTCGCGCATGCGCCGGCGCACCGCATCGCTGTCGATGCCGTGCGGAATCACCACGCCGGTGACATTGGTCATGCGATGCGCATCATCGCCGAACACCTCCAGCCCCAGCGCGCGGATGCCGGCACTCACCGCACGCCCGGCGGCGGCGTGGCGGGCGAAGCGGGCGTCCAGGCCTTCCTGTAGCGCCACGCGCGCGCATTCGCGGGCGCCGTACAACATGGTGGTGGCTTCGGTGTGGTGATTGAGGCGCTTGTCCGACCAGTAATCCATGATCATCGCCAGATCGAAATAATTCGAGGCGATGCGCGGCCCGCTGCCGTTGACGATGTCCTCGCGCACGATGCCGCGCTCGACATGGCGACGCGCGAAGATCGCCTCGGCCGCCGCGTCGGAGACGGTGATCGGCGCCGAGCCGGACGGCCCGCCCAGGCATTTCTGCAGGCCGCCGGTGACCACGTCCACGCCCCAGCGATCGCTGGCGATGGGCATGCCACCGATGGTGGCGGTGGCATCGACGTAACTCAGCGCGCCGGCCGCGCGGCACAGCGCACCGAGGCCATCCAGCGGCTGGGCCATGGTGGTGGAGGTGTCGCCATGCACGGTAGCGACCAACTTGGGTGCCACGCGCTCGATCGCCTCGGCGATTGCAGCAAGCGGCACCACCTCGCCCCAGGGCGCATCCACGGTGTGCACGTCGGCACCGAGCCGGCCCAGGATCTCGGTGAGCAGCAGGCCGAAGCGACCGAAGTTGATCACCAGCACGCGGTCGCCCGGGCTGACCAGCGACACCAGCGCCGCTTCGATGCCGGCGCGCGCGGTGCCGTCGACCAGAAACGTCCAGCGATTCTCGGTGCCGAACAGTGGCCGGTACAGCGCCATCACCTCGTTCATGTAGGTGGTCATTTCCGGATCGAACTGGCCGAGCAGATCGGCGGCCATCGCACGCAGCACGCGCGGATGCGCATTGACCGGGCCCGGGCCCATCAACAGCCGTTGCGGGGGATCGAGCTCGCCGAAGGTGTGCAGGTGACGCAGATCAGGTGACAAGGGGATCTCCCAGGTGTTCGATGAAGTGGCGCATGACCGCCAGTGCGAGTTCGGCATCGGCCGGGGCCACGTGTTCGTCCGGATGATGGCTGATGCCGCCGGCGCAGCGCACGAACAGCATCGCGGTGGGGCAGAGCGCGGCCATCACCATCGCATCGTGGCCGGCGCCGGACACCAACTGGCGCGGCGCGATGCCTTGTGCGGCGACTGCGTGTGCCAGGCGACTCATCAGTACCGGTGCGCAGGGGCTGGCGGCGAGCGTCTGCAACGGGTCGATGGCGATGGCGATGTTGCGGGTTTTGCTGATACGGGCCAGTGCGCGTTCGATCTCCAGCACTGCCGCATCGCGCGTTGCATCGTCGCCGGCGCGCACGTCCAGCGAGCAGTCCACCCGGCCGGGCACCACGTTGGTGGCACCGGGTGCGACCTGCAGCTTGCCGACCGTGGCGACCAGGTCGTCGCTGCCGGCGCGTGCGATCCCTTCGATCGCCAGCAGGGCTTCGGCAGCGGCGCTCAATGCATCGCGACGCAAGGCCATGGTGGTGGTGCCAGCGTGGCCGGCACGTCCGTCGAAGCGCAGGGCAAAGCGCCGTTGCGCAGCGATCGCGGTGACGATGCCGACCGGCAGGCCTTCGGCTTCCAGCACCGGGCCTTGTTCGATATGCGTTTCCAGATAGGCCAGCACGCTGCCGGGCGCGCGTGCGGCCTGCTGTATGTGCGCGATGTCCAGGTCCCAGTCGGCCAGCGCGCTGACCACGTCGGTGCCGGCCGCGTCGGTGACCGCCAGCGTGGCGGGGTCGAGCGTGCCGGCGACTGCGCGGCTGCAGAACATCGAGGCAGGAAAGCGCGACCCTTCCTCGTCGCCGAAAGCGATCACCTCGATCGCGAACGGCAGGCGCCGGCCCTGGGCATGCAGCGCGGCGACGCATTCGATGCCGAGCAGGATGCCGAGCGGGCCGTCATAGCGCCCGGCATCGCGCACGCTGTCCAGATGGCTGCCGATCAGCAGCGCCGGTGCGTCGGCACGCGCGCCTTCGTAGCGCCCGATCAGGTTGGCCGCTGCGTCCAGACGCACCTGCATGCCGGCATGGCGCATCCATTCGCCCACCTGTGCGACGGCGGCGCGATGCGCCGGGCTGAGCCAGGCGCGGAACAGCCCGCCGGATGTGTCGCTGTAGGGCGGCAGGCCCAATGCGTCGCAGCGGTCGACCGCGCGTGCGCCCGAGCTGTGGACGGGTGAGCTGCGTTGCGCGCTCAGCATGGGGTGCCGTGCAGGAGTGTTGTTTTAACGCAGCTGCCAGGACCGCGATGCGACAGGGACTGATGCATGGAGCCTCCGCAGGCGGTGTGGAAAGGGGGGCGGGTATCGCCAACGTTGGTCGCCTCGCAGCAATGGCATCAGGTGCTTGCGCGGCCGGCGGCGGCCGTCGAATCGACTATACGAACCGGCCCCGTCACCCCAAAGCGGTTTTTTTAGGGCTGGGCGTTGCAAAAAATGCGACGGGCAGCTTGTGGCCCGTTTTGTTCCTTCTCCCGCCGGGAGCAGGTTCCAGCAGAGCGGATGCGGGTGCGGCAGCATCAAGGTAGCTGAGCAGCCGTACCCCCACCCCAACTCCTCTCCCGCATGAGCGGGGCTTTGGGATTCCTTTTTCACCGGCTGCTACAGTCATGCGGATTCCATGAAAGAGATTCACCAATGGCGCGCGACAACTTCAAGGACCTGCTGGCGCTGATCGCCATCGTTCGCGAGGGCAGCTTTACCCGCGCTGCTGCCAAGCTGGGCGTTTCGCAGTCGGCGCTGAGTCACACCATTCGCGGGCTGGAAGCGACGCTGGGTCTGCGCCTGCTGACCCGCACCACGCGCAGCGTGGCGCCCACCGAAGCCGGCGAGCGGTTGATCCAGACGGTGGCGCCGCGCTTTGCCGAGATCGAGGAGGCACTGTCTGCGCTCGGCGAAATGCGCGACACACCCGCAGGCACCGTGCGCATCACCGCCACCGACTACGCCGCGCGCGCGATCCTGTGGCCCAAGCTGTCCAGGCTGCTGCGCGACTACCCGGAGATCAAGGTCGAGATCGTGGTCGACAACGGCCTGACCGACATCGTCGCCGACCGTTACGACCTGGGTGTACGGCTGGGCGACCAGGTGGAAAAGGACATGATCGCCGCGCGCATCGCGCCGGACATGCGCATGGCCATCGTCGCCGCGCCGTCCTATTTCGCGCGTCGGCCCATCCCCAAGACGCCGCAGGACCTCACCGCGCACAGCTGCATCAACCTGCGCATGAAAACCGCCGGTGGCATCTACGCCTGGGAGCTGGAAAAGGATGGCCGCGAAGTCATCGTGCGCGTGGATGGCCAGCTGACCTTCAACGGCACCTACGAAGCGCTGGACGCGGCAGTGGACGGCTTCGGTATCGCGTTCGTGCAGGAGGATCTGGCGCGCCCGCATATCAAGGCCGGACGGCTGCGCTGGGTGATGAAGGACTGGTCGCCGACCTGGCCGGGCTTGCACGCGTTCTATCCCAGCCGCCGCCATTCCTCGTCCGCCTTCAACCTCGTCGTGGATGCGCTGCGCTACAAGGGCTGAAGGACCTGCGCCAGGGAGAGGCGTTTGACGCAGGCACATCGTTGATGAGCGGGCTTCATAAGCCCGTGCGCATCCACCATCTTTATCGCTGCCCACTGCCTGCGTAAGCTGCAGCACATCCAGACACGCGCACGCCCGAGCCGCAGCATCCGTTGCTGCATTGCGCCCGTCGTGCGTCGCTGCGGTGGCAGGTCGATGCAGTGCATCGCTGCCTGCAGCGCATCCCTTCCGAACACCAGGTTCGCTATCGAGCGCGGCATCAGCGCGCTTGCGGCGTGGCGTTCGTCTCGCATCCCACTTCGCACAAGGACCCCACATGCAAGCCAGTACGCTCGCTACCGATCCATCCTCGCGCGCCGCAGCCGTCGCAACCCGCCAGACCTGGAGCGCGGTCGGCTCGATGTCGCTCTGCGTTGCGCTGCTGATCGCCTCCGAATTCATGCCGGTCAGCCTGCTCACGCCGATCGCCGCAGATCTGCACGCCAGTGCCGGCATGGCCGGCCAGGCGATCTCGATCTCCGGCCTGTTCGCGGTGGTCGCCAGCCTGCTGATCGCACCGCTGTCGTCGCGCTTCAACCGGCGCCATGTGTTGATTGCCCTGACCGGGGTGATGCTGTTGTCGCTGCTGTTGATCGCCAATGCGCACAGCTTCGGCATGTTGATGGTGGCGCGCGCGTTGCTCGGCATCACCATCGGCGGCTTCTGGGCGTTGTCCACTGCCACGGTGATGCGCATCATGCCTGAGCATGCGGTGCCCAAGGCCTTGGGCATCATATTTATCGGTAACGCGGTCGCTGCTGCATTCGCCGCGCCATTGGGCAGCTATCTGGGCGCCACCATCGGCTGGCGCGGGGTGTTCTGGGGCATGTTGCCGTTGGTTGCGCTGACCATCGCCTGGCAATGGCGCAGCCTGCCATCGATGCCTGCGCAAGGCACAACTTCGCTGGGTGGCATCGTCACCTTGTTGAAGCGTCGCTATGTGGCGCGCGCCATGCTCGCGGTGATGCTCGGATTTGCTGGTGCGTTTTCTGCGTTCACCTACTTCCGCCCGTTTCTGGAAACCGTTGCGCAGGTCGATGTGTCGCAACTGTCATTGCTGTTGCTCGGCCTGGGCCTGGCCGGATTCGTCGGTACCTATGCCGCCACCGCGTTGGTGCCGAAGCGCTTGTTCACCCTGCTCAGCGTGCTGCCGGTCGCGCTGGGTGTGGCGACCATCAGCATGCTGCTGGCCGGTCACCTGGTGTGGGCCGTGGCCGTGGCGATGATTGCCTGGGGCACGCTCAACTCGGCGATGCCGGTGGCCTGGTCCACCTGGTTGAGCCGCTGCGTCAAGGACGCACCGGAAAGCGGCGGCGGCCTGATGGTTGCCGCAATCCAGCTTTCCATCATGCTGGGTGGTGCCGCGGGCGGCGTGCTGCTGGATCATGTGTCGATCGGCGCCACCTTTGTCGGTGCCAGCATGTTGCTGCTGGCCGCGTCACTGGTTGCAGGACGGGGCGATCGTTTACAACCGTGAGGGATGGTGATGAAAATCCAGATCCTGGCGCAGGGCATCCACACAGTAGTCGACAAACGTGCGTACCTTGGATGAGCTGCGACGGCCTTCCACGTAGACCACGTGCACCGGCTCCGGTGCGATTTCGAACGTGTCGAGGATGCAGGTGAGCTTGCCGCTCTGAAGGTGTTCGCGGATCTGGTAAGCCGGTACCTGCGTTAGTCCCCAACCCTGTACTGCGGCGGTGATGGCGGCGTTGAACGAGGTCACGCTCAGCCGCGAGGCGACATCGACCAGATGCTCGCACCCATCGATGCGGAACGGCCACTTGGGTGGGCGCTCGGACGGTGCGGTGGAGATGGTGGCGTGCTGCGGCAGATCGTCCGGCTGCTGCGGAGTACCGTGTGCTGCCAGATAGCCGGGCGAGGCGCAGACCATGCGACGTACGCTGCCGACCGGGATCGCGGTCAGCGATGAGTCCGGCAGGGCGCCAATGCGCACGGCGACATCGATGCCTTCGTCCAGTAGCGGCAGCACGCGGTCGACCAGGATGGCGCGCGCAGTCATCGACGGATATTCGCTGAGAAAGCGCGTCACCACCGGGGTGACATGCAATGCGCCGAACATCTGCGGCGCCGTCACCGTTAGCAAGCCGCTGGGAAGTGCGTGCAAGCCGGCCGCCCTGTTTTCGACATCCTCCAAATCGGCAAGCAGGCGCCGGCAGTCGATGGCGTACTGCTGCCCGGCCACGGTAAGCCGCATCTTGCGCGTGCTGCGCATGACCAGCAGCACGCCCAGGCGGCTTTCCAGCTGCGCGACGGTGCGGGTGACCGTTGCGGTGGAAATGCCAAGACGCCGCGCAACGCCGGCAAAGTTTGCCTGCCCTGCCAATGCGGCAAACAGCGTCATTTCCTGAATGCGGTCCACGTGCGTCTCAGAGATGGATGTGGCAGCAGCCTAACAGCCTGCCGATGCACCTTGCGCGACACACCACGGCCTGGCGATCGCACGCGGTTGTGCACCTGTGCGCAGCATTGCAGCAACGTCAATGGTGAATTGACCTCCCTGGTGGTTCTCGGCATCTGCCTGCGCACCTAGCATGGCCGTCACTTCGTCGATCTGGGATTTCCCATGGAGCATTCCGATGCGCCCATCGCGGACAACATCGCTCACGCCAGCACAGATATCGGCCGCCGCAACCTGCTGCGGGCGTCGTGCATAGGCACCGCATTCGCACTGGGCGCCGGTGCGCTCGACGCTGCCGACCTTTCCAGCACCACGATTGCACTCAAAGAGGACACCATGCCGAACGATGAAGCATTCCGCGTCAGCTTCCACACGCAACAGGTCGGCGATATCGAGGTGTTCTATCGCCAGGCCGGGCGCAAGGATGCGCCGGTGCTGTTGCTGCTGCACGGCTTCCCCAGTGCCAGCCATATGTTCCGCGATCTGATGCCGCTGCTGGCAAGCCAGTACCGCCTGATCGCGCCTGATCTGCCCGGCTTCGGCAACACCAAGGCGCCACCGCGCGGGCAGTTCGATTACACGTTCGACAATCTTTACAAAGTCATCGAAGGCTTCACCGAGGCATTGGGACTGGCCAGCTACAGCGTGTACGTGTTCGATTACGGCGCACCGGTGGGTTTTCGCCTGGCTGCGGCAAACCCGCACAAGGTGAGCGCCATCATCAGCCAGAACGGCAATGCCTATCTGGAGGGCTTCAGCGACCAGTGGGGTCCGTGGCAGGCGTACTGGCGTGAGCCGACTGCAGCCAACCGCGACGCCTGCCGTGACTCGCTGTCGCCGCAGACCATTCGCGACTGGCAGTACGCTACCGGTGCCGACCCGAGCAGGCTGTCGCCCGATGGCTACACCCTGGACATCGCGTACATGGCCCGCCCGGATGCCGAAGAGATCCAGCTGGATCTGATTCTCGACTACCGCAGCAATGTGGCGGCCTATCCCAGCTTCCACGCGTATTTCCGCACCCATCAGCCGCCACTGCTGGCGGTGTGGGGCAGGCACGATCCCGCCTTCATCCCGCCGGGTGCGCAGGCCTATCGCAAGGATCTGCCGAACGCCGAAGTGCATCTGCTGGATGCCGGACACTTCGCGCTGGAAACGCATGCGGTCGAGATTGCACAGTACATCCGCGATTTTCTGGGACGCGCGCTTGGCATGTCTTCGTAATCGCATGGCACGCGCCGGGAGCTGCAGCGTGTGACGCCGCCAACGCTCAGACCTGTCCTCACCGATGGTGCAGCTGGCCGACTCGGTAGTTGCTTTGTCGCGCGCTCGGCATGTGTCCTGTCACCCGGAGTGATCACCGACGTCACAGCTGAAGTGGCTTGATGCCAGTCGAGGTTGCTTTCGCGCCTCTCACTCGACCCCACCGCCGCTCGATATCCGGGGTGAATGACAGGCGCGCGTGGCCGGCGCAAGCAGGGTGATCGGTCGGTTGTGTGTGCGCATGGGCAAGCCTGCTGCAGCTGTAGGTCTCCCGCACCGATCGGGCCTGCGCATAGGGTGCAGCGTTGTTTCATCGTTCATTACTAAAGTTTTAGCGACGCTTGCCGCTGTATCAATGGGGCATCCCGACCCTTGCAGAATGAAGTCAGTCGATGGTCATGATGCGACCATGGGTGCGAATCTCTCGGCTCGGCTTCTTACTTGGCGCGGTGGTGCTGTCGATGTCGCCAAGTCTTGCCGCCGGGGAGCAAGCTGCGGCAGCGCCTGCGCGCGGCGATGTGCTGGTTCGGGTGATGGCGCTCGATGTCACGGTGGCGCACATCGACTCGACGATCCCCTCCATCGGCGGCAAGGTCAATACGCCCGACAAGCTCGTTCCAGGTGCAGACCTGAGCTATTTCATAACCGACCACTGGGCAGTGGAAGGACAAGGCGGGCCGTTCGTCCGCGTCTACCGGGTGAGGCAGTCGATTATCGGCGATTTCGACGTAGGCCGCATCCATACGAGAGCCGTCTCGCTGGTGCTCCAGTATCACTTGCGCCCGTCTGCCAAGCTCAAGCCCTATCTGGGGTTGGGCCTCAACTATGCTTGGTCAGGCGATGTCGAACCCGCAGCAGGCATCCCGGATTTCAAGGTTTCAGACATCACCAGCGGCATCGCCAGTCTGGGGGTGGATTACCGCGTGACTGATCGCTGGTTTCTCAGTGGCAGTGTGCGCTACCTGCTCAGCCCCACTTATCAATTCCGCGGGCACGGTTTCAACACCACCGTCAAACTCGACACCTTGGTGGTCGGGGCCGGAATCGGATACCGGTTTTGACGCATGAACTGGGTTCGGACACTGAAGCGAGTATTGCGCCTGGCGTGTCACCCGCGTTTCGAAGAGTAAGGCGATCGTTCATGCTCGACATCAAAACCCTCTATTTCAGCAGCGCGCTGGGCCGTGCCGCCTTTCTGGTGATCTTCCTGGTCACCTTGCTGGGTCAGCCCAGAGCACGTTATTTGCACCATTGGACTGCGGCGTTGCTGGCTTCCACCCTGGCCTCGCTGATCATCATCAACTATCACGCCAGCGTGGTGCTCCCGCCCTTGCCGGCGTTGATCATCTACACACTGTTCCTTTTGAGTCTGGTCGGTTCCTGGAGCGGCATGCGCCTGTTTTACGGGCGAGCACTGCCTGTGCTCCTGCTTATGCTACTGACCTTGGTGCCGGCGATGGCCTACGTCGTGGCCCTTGCCGTGGGTGTCCCCAACCGGTTTGCGCTGCCTATCATCTTCCTCAGTGCCGCCTTCTCGGCGGGCATGGTGCTGGTTGAGATCGTCAACGCGCCTGACCGCCGATTGATCTCTCAGTACGTGGTCGGGTTTGGGTTCGCCTGCTACTTCCTCGTGCTGCTCTTGCCGGCGTTGCTAATCCCCTTCGGCCTGATTCCGGCCGACGTCAGCCACAGCGGGCAGGTGCCGATGATCTTTGATCAAGTCAGCAGCATCCTGGTCTATTTTGGTTACATCGCCATGGCGGGTGAGCGCGCCAACCTCGGTTTCCAGCGCCTGGCCGAGAGCGATCCGCTGACCGATCTGTCCAACCGGCGCGGCGGCCGTCAGCTGTTGGAACGACTGCACCTGCGGTTGTCCCAGGGTGCGTCATGCAGCGTGGTGATCGGTGATATCGACCATTTCAAGGACATCAACGACACGCTGGGGCACGATGCCGGCGACACCGTGCTGATTGCACTGGCAGAGCGGCTCAAGAGCAGCCTGCGCAACCGAGACAGGGCGGTGCGCTGGGGCGGGGAAGAGTTTTTGATCGTTCTACCCGACGCCGGCATCGATGAAGCTGAACTATTCGCCGAGCGCCTGCGCGTGCTGATCGAGAGCGTTCCATTCGATGTCGATCAGCAGCAACTCACCGTCACCCTGAGCCTGGGTGCGGCCGAAATGGTGCCGGCCGACCCGAGCTTCGAGTCGGTCATCCTGCGTGCGGACCAAGCGCTCTATCGCGCCAAGCACGAGGGACGCAACCGGGTCTGCCGGTTTTGACACGTCTCGCACTCGATGGGGGGATTGGCACCTGATGCATGCTGTGAGATGAGAGCACCTCACAGCGCATCGGCCGGTACCGGCTTGTTACTCCGATGAAAGCAAGCCAAGGGTGAAGCCGGACACGGCATTGACCTTGCCGCGCCAGAGCACGCCACGGTTGCTGGGCAGGGGTTGGCCGCCGGGCGAGAAGCAACGCGAGTCGATCAGGTGAATGAACTGCGGCGGCCGGCTGCTTTGCGCATCTTCCTCGGTGTCGTAGATGCTGGCGTGGCTGGCAAACGCACGACGGATATCCTCTTTTTCCTCGGCATCGCCGGGGTAGGCGGCAGAGAATTCCTGCGCAAACGCCTCGAAGTACTGCTTGCCGCTGACCAGCTGGCCGGACACGATGATGCCCTCGACAAACAGCGTGATGCCGAACTGCACGTTCGAGCTGTTGACGGTTGCGACCAGCTTCTGCAGATACCAGTCCAGGCTCTGGCCATCAAACGCCAGCTTGACGTCTTCCAGGCTGGGTTGGTTGTCTTCTTGCTCTGTCATGTGGCTCTCCTTGGTGGAAGGTTGATGCGTCTGTCGAAATAAGCGCGGCGAAGTACCGATCGCCATGCATGCCCAAGAAAGCAGGTACGTCTTGTCCAGTGATCGGCGTGGTTGAGTCCGCCATCGTCGCCTTGGAGAGCATGTCCAGAGTCTATGACATGTTCACCTTGTCGGCTTGCAACTGGCTGGAGTCTCGGTCCTGAGTGCTAGCCGGTGCTGGCGTGCAAGCGGACGCTCTGACCTGATCGCTTGATTGGTTGCCAGCGATGTCCGTCCGTCACCACGCAGGCGCAGCAAGCATCATCGCGCCCCAACCATCACCACCCAGCCACCGCACCATCGGATCGCGGATCGCTTGCCCCGCTGATCACGCCATCCACCTCGCGCACCAGCGCGCCTGCGTGTCCCATCACCGAGGTGTAGGCGGGCAACAGGTCCACCGCATGCCCGGCATCGCGCAGTGCCTGCACCAGTGCCGGATCAAAGCGGTCTTCCAGCTTGAGTGACGTGCTCTCTTCGCCCCAGGTGCGGCCAAGCAGCCAGCGTGGTGCGGTGATGGCCTGTTGCAGCGGCACGCCGAAACGTGCGTAGCGGGAGAAGATCGCCGCCTGGGTTTGTGGCTGGCCTTCGCCACCCATGGTGCCGTAGGCCATGACGCGGCCGTCGTCGAAGGTGGCCAGCGCCGGGTTGAGGGTGTGGAAGGGTTTACGGCCCGGGGCGAGTGCGTTCCAGCCGTCGGGGGCGAGGCGGAAACTGCAACCGCGGTTTTGCCAGGTGATGCCGGTGCGTGGCAGCACCAGGCCGGAGCCGAATTCGAAATAGGTGGACTGGATGCAACTGACCGCGCGGCCGTGCGCGTCGATGGCGCCGAACCAGACGGTGTCGCCGGCCTGCGAGGGCTGCGGCCAGGGCAGCGCGCTGTGCATGTCGATGCGTGCGGCGAGCGCATCCAGTGCGGCACTGTCATCGAGCAGCGCCTGTGCATCCAGCGTCATCCAGTCGGGATCGCCGAGGTGTGCGTCGCGGATCAGGAAGGCCTGTTTGCTGGCTTCGACCAGGCCGTGGAGGTGCGCATAGCTGTCGGGCTGTTCGACCTGCAGGCGATCGAACAGGGCAAGGATCAGCAGCGAGGCCAGGCCTTGCGTGGGCGGTGCGTGGTTGTAGAGGCGTGCACCGTGGATGGCGACCGAGAGCGGTACGCTGGCGTCGGCGTGGTGGCTAGCAAGATCGTGCGCGCGTAGCGGGCTGCCGAGCGCCTGCAGGTCGGCGGCGATGTCGTCGGCCAGTGCGCCGCGATAGAAACTGTCCAGGCCCTGGTCGGCCAGCCGTTGCAGGGTGTGTGCGAGCTGCGTCTGATACAGCAGTGCGCCTTCGTGCAGCGGCGTGCCGTGGGGTTCGAAGATGTCCGCGTAGGCACCGGGTTGCACGCGCAGCTCGGCCCCCTTGCTGGTGGCGATGTGCGCACCGCCCAGCGTCACCGGCACGCCGGCGCTGGCGTGGTGGATGGCGTCCTGCAACAAGCGCTGCAGCGACAGGCTGCCGCCTGCGTGCTGCAGGGCAAGCGCCCAGCCGGAGACGGTGCCGGCGACGGTATTGGCCGCGCCCGGGCCGCGCCACGGAATGCTGCTGTGGCCGCGATAGAACTCCAGTGTTGCAGCCTGTGCGGCACGGCCGCAGGCGTCGATGGCGTGCACGCGGCCGTCGGGGTCGTGGATCAGCCAGAAGCCGTCGCCACCGATACCGGTCATGTGCGGGTAGACCACGGCCAGGCAGGCGGCAGTGGCGACGGCGGCTTCAATGGCATTGCCGCCGTCGCGCAGCACATCGCGCCCGGCCTGTGCGGCCAGATGGTGCGGGGCCACGACCATGCCGCGGCGTGCGCGCAAGGTGTGCAGCATCAGCGTGTCTCCGCCGGTGGGCTGAAGGCCAGCAGGCCGTCACGTTCGAGTTGCGCGGCGAGCGCGAACAGGCGGTCTTCGCGGCCAGGTGCGGCAATCAGCTGCACACCCAACGGCAAGTGACTGGGGCGCGGCAACGGCGCGGCCAGCACCGGGCAGGCGGCCAGGCCGAGCGGCTGGGTGAAGATTCCCAGGTTGGCGCGTGCGGACACCGGCAGGCCGTCGATCTGGATGGTGTCCTGGTCGATGCGCGGTGCCACGCAGGGTGTGGCCGGGGCGATCAACACATCCACCTCGTCCCAGAGGCGCTGCATGGCGGCGCCAAACCACTGCGCGAAGCGGTGCGCATCGGCCACCGCGCTGGCGGGCAGTTGCAGGCCGGCGAGCAGGCGGTCGCGGGTGGCCGGGTCGAACCGCTCGGCCTGCGTACTCAGGCCGGCGCGATGGCGGTGGCCGCCCTCGGCGGCGGTGAGCACGAAGGCGGCGGCGCGGGCGCGTTCTGCTTCGGGTAATTCGATGAGGGTGCTGCTGTTGCAGGCGGTCAGCAATGTGCCGAGGCCGGCATCCAGCTCGGGGTCGAGGTTGTGCTGGAACCAGCCGCCCAGGCGGGCGATGCGCAGGCTGCCGGCATTGCACGACGCCAATGGGCGACCGAGCATGACTTCATGGACGCGGCGCAGGTCGGCGATGGAGCTGGCGAACGGGCCGACCACATCCAGCGCATCGACGAAGCCGAACACGCCATCCAGCGGCAACGCGCCGTGCGTGGGGCGCAGGCCGTATACGCCGCATAGCGCGGCCGGGACGCGGATGGAGCCGTTGGTATCCGAGCCCAGCGCGAACGGCACCAGCCCGGCGGCCACCGCGGCGGCCGAGCCGCCCGACGAGCCACCGGCCAGATGGCGATGATCGTGCGGGTTGGCGGTGGTGCCGTAGTGCGCGTTGACGGTGGCGAAGCCGTAGGCGAATTCGTCCATGTTGGCGGTGCCGACCAGCACCGCGCCGGCATCGCTCAGCCGTTGCACCACGGCCGCATCGCGGCTGGCGGGCGCGCACTGCGCGCGCATGACGGCGCCAGCGGTGGTGACCTGGCCGGCGACGTCGAACAGATCCTTGACCACGAACGGCACGCCGGCCAATGCACCGCCGTCGCTACCGCCGGCCAGCGCGGCCTGCACGCGCGCGGCATCGGCGGCGGCGCGTGCGGGCAGCAGGCGGGTGATCGCGCGCAGGCCGTCGTTGGCCTGGTTGATGCGCGTGAGCGTCTGGGTGGCAAGGCGTGCAGCCAGGCTGGGCTGGCTGCGGGTGGTGCTGACGATGGAGGCGATCAGCCCGCGCGGCGTGGTGGTGTCCGGCGCTGCGGGGCGCGGCGCGTTGAAGCTGGCGAGCAGCTGCGCGTGGCCACGCAGGACCTCGGTATTGCGATCGATGCCGGCCTGCCACTGCGCTGGGAGTTGCATGGGGTCACCTGGTTGGGAGCGGGGATTCGCTAGTTGGGATTAGGGATTGGGATGCCGCAGCCTCATCCGCGCTTCGGGCAGCATCTCCCGAGGGGACAAGGGGGAGCGGCAAGCCGACTGCTGGTGGCTGCGGCGCGGTGAGGTGGTCTACCAGCAGCTGTTCGAACGCTTCGATATCCACCGCGTGCACCACGGTCTGCGCCTGCTCGCCCAGGCCCGGCTGGTACCCCGGTGCCCACGACAGGATGTCGCCGTAGCCGGCATCGAAGGCGGTGTTGGTATCGACGTAGAGCGTCTCGGTCCGTGTCGCCAGCTCGGGCCGCAGCCATACCGCGGTGGCCAGCTCGTCCCACATCGGAAAGCCCGGTTCGCGGCGGCGCAAGGCATGGCCGATGCGGGTATCGGCCGCGCTCATGCGCGCCAGCAGGTCGGGCGTGAGTTCGGTCGCGGTCGATGGGTCCACCGGCACCATGGTGATCTTGCGCCAGGGGGCGCGCATGACGATGCTGGCCGCTTCCGGATCCCAGCGGATATTGAATTCGCGGCGTGGCGAGTTGACGAACTCGCGTGCGAATTGCTGTGCGCTGATGCTGTTGCGTTGCTGCCGCGGGTTGAGGCTGCCGCCCATGTAGACCAGCTCGCGCGCCAGCGTGGCGAAGGCCGGATCCAGCGATTGCGCAAGCGCCAGATTGGTCAACGGGCCGGTGGCAATGATGCTCACCTCGCCCGGATACTGGCGCACCATGCGCAGCATGAACAATGCGGCGGGCTCGTCGGACGCGCGCACCACGCTGGGATTGCCCAACGGCAGGTCGGGCACCACGTCGTGAGCGTGATAACGCGGCGCGCTTTGCACGGTGTCGCCATCCACCCAATGCCTGGTCCAGGCACCTTTCCAGACCAGCTTGCCGTAGAGCGCTTCCCAGCGCTCGGTGGCCAGTTCGCTGTTGAGCAGCGGATGCACCGGGCCGGGCAGCACCGGGATGTCGGGGTGACCGGCCAATTCCAGCAGGCGGCAGCTATGCGCCAGCACTCCGTCGCGCCAGATGTTGCCGCTGACCGCGCTGATGCCCAGCACCTCGACCTCGGGCGACTGCAACAGCAGCAGCTGCGCGGGTGTAAAGCCGTCGATGTCGTCTTCGAGAATGACGCGGCGTCTGGATGTGGTGGCGTGCGGGTCGGTCATTGCGCTTTTGTCGTGGAAGGTTGAATGCATTGCAGCGGCGATGGATCAAGGGCGTTGGTAGGAGCGTGCCTGCGCGCGACGGCGGGTTACCGGTAAAGCCCGTTCGCGCTCTGGCGCGCTCCTACCTGCAACAACGTGCGCTCGTACTGGGCCAGGTCGGTTTCCAGCTGCCATTGCAGCCGGGCCTTCTCGCTGCCCTGGCGGAATGCGCGACAGGCAGCATCATCGGTTTCGCGCTGCAACGCAGTGGCGCAGGCCTGCGCAGCGTTACCGTCGGCATCCCACAGGCTGGTGCCCGGCAGGAAGCTGTAGGTCAGACCGTTGCGGGCGAGCTGTTTGAGCGTGGGGTAATCGATGCCCTGTTCCTGCATCGCGCGTTGATACTCGTGGGTCATGTCCGCGCGCGAGACGCCGGCGTCGTCGGTGGACAGCACCACCGGCACGCCGGCGCGCAGATACATCGCCAGCGGATGTGCGGGGCCTTTGACGCCGAGGATCACATCGTTGCTGGTGAGGTTGATCTCCACCGCAATCTGCTGGCGGCGCAGGCGCTGCAGCAGGCCGTCGGCGTCGTCTTCATAAGGCAGGTCCACGCCATGACCGATGCGGCGCGCACCGGCGTCCACCGCCTGGCGGATATGCGAGCGCAGTTGCGCCGGCGGCACCAGGCCCAGGGCCAGCTCGCCGGCGTGCAGGGACAGCGGCACGTCGGGGTAGCGCGCGGCAAAGAAGTGGAACATCGCCATGTGCCGCGCGTAATCGGCCAGCGCCACCGGGTTGTCTTCGGGCGCGACGATGTTCAACGCCACCGCGCGGCTGCCGCCGGCGGCGATCAGCGCATGCGCCAGCGCCATCTGCCCGAACACCATCGGCTGCGGCAACACGCGCAGCACGTAAGGCACGTAGCGGTAGGTGACCTGGCAGCCGGGACGTGCATCGGGCTGGTCGCAGTGCAGCACGCGCCGCACCTGGGCATCGGTGTCGGCAAGCGCGCGTTGTGCGGCCTGCACCAGCGGCGGCAAGGCATCCTGCAAGGCGCGCAGGTTGGCCGCGTCGTCGTCGCCCTTCCAGGGCAAGGACTGCATCTGTCTGGCCGCCTCATCCATCTGCGGTGGGTTGGCGATGATTTCCACATAGGGCACGCGGTCGCGTGCGGCCTGCTCCAGCACTGCGGCCACGGTGTCGGCAACGCGCGTGCGCACCACCGCGTCGAACTTGCCGAAGGTGCCGAAGAACTGATCGTGTCCGGTGGGTTGCGACGGGCTGGGCAGGAACTTGCGCATCGACAAGGCATCCACCACCCGGCCATACAGCGCGGCATTGCGCATTGCCAGGTCGCGTGCCGGCTCCTGGCCGTTGCCACACGGCGGCGCGCGCAGGCTCAGGTCATCCAGTTGCACGCAGGCGCCATCCTCGCTGGCCCACTGCAGGTAGTCCTCGGCATACACCGAGCCGGACAGATGGTTATGCAGGTCGCCGCCCTTGGGCATCGCCTGCAGCCAGGCACGCAGCTGCGCAGGCTGATCGGCGGCGGTGCGCAGTAGCTGCGCCACCTGCTGCTCGCGTTGCTGTGCAGGGGTGGCTTGGCTGCGTGCCGGTGCGGCGGTGGGCAACAGCAGGCATAGCGCCACAATCAGACTGCGATGAACGATGGACATGCGATGGAAAGCTCGGAAAGAACGGCAATGGCGCGATTACGCCGCCGGTAGATGCGAAGCATGCCTTGCATGCGTGGTGGACGGCCAGCGCTGGAGTGGTTTTTTGCTGGTGCCGAAGCTCGTGTTGGTGGGCGGATGGCTGGGTGAGGTTGCAAGGCGGCTTAGTGCTGCATGAGGCTCCGTGCCACCATCAATGCCTGCGGATCGACAAGCGCTGCACCTGGTTTTCTTCGTCGCTTGCGAATCTCCCGCAGCGTCCTGCACGTCGGCATGCCAGGCTTGCTGCTGCACACCAGACCAGCGCAGACAAGCGCGCTGCAGCGACCAGGCCTTTTCCGGCAGCGGGTACGCGATGTACGGGTGATGCACTGCGGCTGCGTGCAGGTCATGACGATCGGCAGCAAAACGCATCGTCATCTGCAGTGCCTAGCGATCGCATCGGCAGGACCATCGGCATGGGGCAATGGCTGCACTCGCAGCAACGCTGCACAGGCATCCGCCACACCCAGGCCGCCTCAAAGATCCAGCACCAGCCGCGGCGAGCGACTACGCGAACAGCACAGCGTGATCTGCCGGTTCTGCGCGTGTTCGCTGTCGCTGAGCACACTGTCGCGGTGATCGGGGGTGCCGGCCAGGACGCCGGTCAGGCAGGCGCCGCACATGCCCTGCTCGCAGGACAGCGGCACCTCGATGCCGGCGTCCAGCAGGGCGCTGGCGATGCTGCAGTCGGCCGGCACCTGCACCACGCGGCCGCTGGCGGCCAGCTCCACTTCGAAGGCGCTGTCGGCAGCGTGGGCGATGCCGGACTCGGCGGCGGCGAAGTGTTCGCGGTGCAGCTGCTCCGCCGTCCAGCCGTGCGCCCTGGCGAGCATGGTGAAGTGGTCCATGAAGGCGGCCGGCCCGCACAGGTACAGCTGGTCGCGCGCACGCGCCTGGCCCAATTCCTCGGGCACATGCACGCGCGGGCTCTCGCCGCCGTCGCTCAGATGCACCTGCACCTGGCCATGCGCGAAGCCCTGCTGCAACCGCTGACCGAACGCCACGTCGGCGTGCCGGCGGGCGTAGTAGTGCAGCACGAAGGGTTCGCCGCGCGCTTCCAGCGCTTCGGCCATCGACAGCAGCGGGGTGATGCCGATGCCGGCGGCCAGCAGCACGTGGCGCTCGCCCGGATGCAGCGGAAACAGGTTGCGCGGTGTCGAGATGCGCAGGCGATCACCGGTGCTCAGCTGCTCGCACAGATGCCGCGAGCCGCCGCGCGAGGCGTCGGCCAGCTTCACGCACAGCAGGTAGTGGTCGCGCACATGCGGCGCGCTGGCGATCGAGTACTGGCGGATCATGCCGTCGGGCAGATGCAGGTCCACATGCGCGCCGGCCTCGAAGGCCGGCAATTCCGCGCCGACCGGCTCCAGCCGGATCGCGCGTTGGCGATGGCCCTGGTCGAAAACCTCGGCAACGCGGACCTCGTGCAACTGCATGGCGTGCTCCTTGGCGGTCAGCGCAGGAAGAAGTCGCTATAGCCCTGGCTGCGCAGGCCACGGCGATAGGCGATGGAGCTGCGGTCGGCCGGGATATGCACTTCCAGCAGCGGGTCCAGCGGCAGGTATTCCGGGCGCTGCGCCTCGACCATGGCGCGGTCTTCCTCGAACACGCGCAGGTTGAAGGCGTGCACGTCCTCCACCGGCAGATGGGTGTCGAAGTTGCGCGCGATCGGCACCAGCAGGCGCGTCTTGTGCTTGGACACCGGGCTGGCCGCGTTCATGATCACCAGCCGTTTGCCCGGCACCGGGAAGTGGATGGTGAGGGTGGCGGTGAACGGCAGATGCACCTCGAAATGGCGCAGCCACTGGAAATCCGGGTCCACGTCCGGCAGCGGCATGTCCACCGAATAGTTGGCCACCGAGCTCAGGTAGTCGGCATTGAAGCCGGTCGGCGTCTCGGTGGTGGTGTAGGCCGGCACCTCGCGCTTGTCCGGCTGGGCAAAGGTGGCGGTGTGCACGAAGGCGAAATGCGCCACGTCGATGAAGCCCTCCAGCTGGCGCGCGGCACTGCCGCCGATGTCGAAGGCCGGGCAGACGATCTGCTGGAAGCCGTCCTCGTCCCAGCCGGGCATCGGTGGAATCTGCACCTCGGCCGCGCTGACGCCGGCCGGTTTGGCCAGGCACACCCAGATCAACCCGTAGCGCTCGGCCACCGCGTAGGTGTGCAGGCGCATCTTGGCCGGGATGTTCTGGCTGGGGCTGGCGGGGATATGGTTGCAGCGCCCGCCCGAGCCGAAGCGCAGCCCGTGGTAGGCGCAGACCACGCCGCCGCCATCGGCGGTGCCCATGCTCAGCGGCACGCCGCGGTGCGGGCAGACATCGCGCGCGGCCACCAGTTCCTCGCCCAGCCGGTACAGCACCAGCGGCTCGTCCAGCAGGGTGGCCTTGAACGGTGCCTGCCCGACCTCGCTGCTCAGCGCCACCGCGTGCCAGTGCTGGGCCAGGCGCTGCCAGTCGGCGGCCTCGAAGGTGCAGTGCAGCGGCAGGGCGGGGACGGCGACATCCATGGGTCCAGTCTCTGGCGTAGGGCGGGAGCGGTGCCGGATTGACTCTAGGAAGCCCGGGGTGTGTTATCAAACATCGATTTTCAGCCAAGCCATTGCAAAAAATGCAACGCCAACCGAGCCCCGCCGCATGCTGACCTTTTCCCGCTTCACCCGTTACTTCATCGAAGTGGCCCGCTGCGGCAGCATCCGCAAGGCCTCCGATGTGCTGCACGTGTCGGCCTCGGCGATCGACCGGCAGATCCTCAAGGCCGAGGAAGAGCTGGGCGCGCAGCTGTTCGAGCGCCTGCCGGGCCGGCTGCGGCTGACCGCCGCCGGCGAGCTGCTGCTGGTGGACGTACGCGGCTGGGAGAAGGCCTACGCCCGCACCCTGGAGCGCTTCGACGAGCTCAAGGGGCTGCGCCGCGGGCATGTGGAGATCGCAATGATCGACGCGCTCAGCGAGGGCGTGGTCCCGGAGGCGGTGGCGGCGCTGGTGCAGGAGTACCCCGGCATCACCTTCAACCTGTCCACCGCGCGCAACCAGCGGGTGATGGAAATGGTGACCTCGGCCGATGTGGACATCGGCCTGCTGCTGGACCCGGTGAGCAGCGTGGACCTGGAGGTGCGCGCCTTTGCCGACATCCCGTTGGGGATTGCGATGCCGGTCGGCCACCCGCTCAGCACCCGCACCGAGCTGCAGCTGAGCGAAACGCTGGAACACCGCCTGCTGCTGCCGGCCGCCCCGCTGATCGTCGGCGAGCATGCCAAGGTGCTGTACCAACGCCAGCACATCGACGTGAAGCGGCTGACCCACTGCAACGATGTGCGCACCCTGCGCGGGTTGGTGCGCGCCGGTGCCGGCGTGGGCCTGATGTCGTGGCTGGATGCCGCGCCGGATGTGGCCGACGGCCGTCTGGCATTCGTGCCGTTCCGCCGCCACCTGACCAAGCCGATGACGCTGGCGCTGTGCGTGGCCCCGCAGCGGCAGCTGTCGCGTTCGGCGCTGCTGACGATCCAGGCGCTGGCGGCGAAGATCGATGCGATGGCGGTGCCGGTGGTGGGTTGAACCCCTCTCTCTCCTGGAAGAACGGAGCAAAGCCCCTCTCCTGCGGGAGAGGGGTGAGGGGACGGGGCGACGCCACATTGGGTGGTTGGTCATGCGAGGCTCTGCTTGCACCCGCATCCGGCGCTGCGCGCTAGCTTCTCCCGGCGGGAGAAGGGACGCGAAGCGCTAAGCGCACACAACCCCCACTCGTTACACTTGCCCGGCTCTCCCCACACGACACCGCAGCATGCAGTTGATCGATATCGGCGCCAACCTCACCCACGACTCCTTCGACCGCGACCGCGACGCCGTGCTGCAACGCGCACGCGAGGCAGGCGTTGCGCAATTGGTGATCACCGGTGCCAGCCGCGAGCATTCGCCGCTGGCTTTGCAGTTGGCCCAGCAGCATCCCGGATTCCTCTACGCCACCGCCGGCGTGCACCCGCACCACGCCGTGGAATTCACCGCCGAATGCGAGGCCGAAATGCGCACGCTGCAGGCGCACCCGCAGGTGGTGGCGGTGGGCGAATGCGGGCTGGATTATTTCCGCGATTTCGCCCCGCGTCCGGCCCAGCACAAGGCCTTCGAGCGCCAGCTGCAACTGGCTGCCGACAACGGCAAGCCGCTGTTCCTGCATCAACGCGAGGCGCACGACGATTTCCTGTCGATCATGCGCAGCTTCGACGGCCGGCTCGGCCCGGCGGTGGTGCATTGCTTCACCGGCAGCCGCGAAGAACTGTTCGACTACCTGGACCGCGATTACTACATCGGCATCACCGGCTGGCTGTGCGACGAGCGCCGCGGCCTGCATCTGCGCGAGTTGGTACGCAACATCCCGGCCAACCGCTTGATGATCGAAACCGACGCGCCGTACCTGCTGCCGCGCACGCTCAAGCCGATGCCCAAGGATCGCCGCAACGAGCCGATGTTCCTGTCGCATATCGTCGACGAACTCGCGCGCGATCGTGGCGAGGAGGTGGCGCTGACCGCGGCCAACAGCACCGCGGCGGCGCGTGCGTTCTTCCGTCTGCCCGCGCCTGCAGCTGCGGCATGACCTGCGCGGCGTGGGCGATCACGCCGCCAGCAACTCCCAGCCCTGCGCATCGCGCAAGCGCAGCCCCGGTTGCGGTGCATCCACGCTGACCCGCACGCCGCTGGCCCAGGGCAGCTGCCGCTGCTGTGGAAACCAGCGCCGCGCCTGATCGACCACGATCAACAAGCCATCATCGTCGCCCAGCGCGGCAAAACCTTCGAGCGCCGGCGCAAACGGCCGCACGCCGAAGTGATGGGCGACACTGCTGGTCACCACCGCGACATCGTTGCTGGGTAAGCCGATCTCGCTCACGCACAGCAACTCGTCACCGTGGAACGCGCCGTCGCCGGTGGCCACGTCCTGCACCGCCCGACGCGCGATCAACTCGAGTACCGCGCCATCGGGGCCGGCGAAATACACCGATCGCGACTGCCATACGCCGTCCAGTTGAAACTGCCGGCGGCCATGTGGATCGGCAAGCAGCTTGCTGCGCGCGCCGATCCACTGCGCAGCGGCGTCGAAGCGCGACGGCGCCACGTTGAACGCCAGATGCACGCTGCCCACCGGCTGCTGCGCCTGCACGCATTCCAGGCTGCTCCAGCCGATGCGGATGCTGTTGCCGTGCTGCGGCAGCTGCAGTACCTCGCGATAGAAGCGCAGGCTGAGGTCGGGGTCCAGGCAGGGCAGCAACAGATGGCGAAGATGCATGGCGGGCGCAGGTGATGGAAGGTGCAGACATTGAACGACCTCAATCGCGGTTGAGGTCAAGCGGTGTGCCCGGATGGTGTTACCTGGATTCGGCAGGGCACGTGCGCGCGCTGGCAACGTGCATGCTGTCTGCAGCGAAGGCCCTGGCCGCGATGATGTCGCCAGGCAAGCAGCATTGCGGGCATGCGTGCTTCCACAGGATCAATGGCTTCGGGTGCGGCTGAGGGTGTGTGGATCAGACCTCGGATCAAGAGAACAAGCGCCACCGCTGGTGGCAGACAACGCAATCCAGCATCTTTCCGCCTGGGCAGGTGTAGGAGCGCACTTGTGCGCGAGGGCGTTACCGGGAGAGCCACGTCGCGCACGGGTGCGCTCCTACAACAACCGTGGTGCTGTCGGCTCAAGACCAGCCTGGCTCACAGCACTTCCGCCAGCGCCCACAGATGCCGGACCAGCGGCGCGGTGTCCAAGGCGCCGGGCGCGACTGCAAGGGCCAGCCTGGCCAGCGGCATCTGTCCTTCGATATCCAGATAGCGCACGCCGGGCAGCTGCAGCTGCGCGGTGGAGGCGGGCACCACCGACACGCCCAGCTCGGCGGCGACCAGGTTGACGATGGACGACATCTGCGGCGCGTCCTGGGTGATGCGCAAGGTCACGCCGGATGCGCGGCAGGCGGCGAGGATCTCGTCGTACAGGCTGGACCCGAAGCTACGCGGGAACAGGATGAACGGTTCACCCGCGAGCGCCGCCAGTGGTGCGCTGTTGCGGGCGGCCAGGCGATGCGCGGTGGGCACGGCGATCTTCATCGGTTCGTCGGCAAAGCGCAGCAGTTGCAGGTCGGGCGGCGTGCTCAGGCCGTAGCGCACGAAGGCCGCGTCCAGGCGGCCATCGGCCAGGGCCAGCAGCAGCCCGGCAGTGTTGGTTTCTTCCAGCAACAGCTCGACCTGCGGCCATTGCCGGCGAAAGTCGCGGATCAGGTGCGGCACCACCGGGTTGAACGCGGCCGAGGCGGTGAAGCCCAGCCGCAGCCGGCCGGATTCGCCGCGCGCCACCCGCCGTGCGGTTTCCGCGGCGCGCTCCACATCGGCGAGCACGCGGCGCACCTCGACCAGAAAGGCCTCGCCGGCCGGGGTCAGCTCGGCGCCGCTATGGGTGCGCCGAAACAGCGGCGTGCCCAGATCACGCTCCAGCGCCTGGATCTGCTGGCTCAACGGCGGCTGGCCGATGCCGACCCGCGCTGCGGCGCGGGTGAAGTTGCCCTCCTCGGCGACAGCCAGGAAGTAGCGCAGGTGGCGAAGTTCCATGCTATCTGTTCTGCATATGGCAACTGCCAGGATCATATATTGGACAGGGGGTCAGCGCAGGCGAATACTTGCCGTCCCACGTCTCGATGCTGCGCCTGTGTCCTCTCCCGATCGCCGCACCAGCAGCCTGCCGGCCACCGCCGGCCGTGCCGACAACGCCGCCGCCGCCGATGCGCCGGCCAGCGGCCGCATCCGCCTGGCCCTGTTCCTGGCCGGCTTTGCCACCTTCTCGCTGCTTTACAGCGTGCAGCCGGTGCTGCCGGAGTTTGCGCGCTCTTTTGGCGTGGACGCGGCCACCGCCTCGCTGCCGTTGTCGCTGGCCACCGGCGCGCTGGCCCTGGCGATCTTCTGTGCCGGCGCAGTGTCGGAGAATCTGGGCCGGCGCGGGCTAATGTTCGTGTCGATCGCGCTGGCCGCGGTGCTCAACCTGATCGCCGCCTTCCTGCCGCACTGGGGCGCGCTGGTGCTGGTGCGCACCTTGTCCGGTATCGCGCTGGGCGGGGTGCCGGCGGTGGCGATGGTGTATCTGGGCGAGGAACTGCCGGCCAACAAGATGGGCGCGGCCACCGGCCTGTATGTGGCCGGCAATGCCTTCGGCGGCATGAGCGGGCGCATCGTGATGAGCGTGCTGACCGATCACTACGACTGGCGCACCGCACTGGCAGTGTTGAGCGTGTTCGACCTGCTGTGCGCGCTGGCGTTCTTCTGGTTGCTGCCGCCGTCGCGCAACTTCGTGCGCCGGCACGGCATCAACCTGCGCTTCCATCTGCGCGCCTGGGCCGGGCATCTGCGCGACCGCAACCTGCCGTTCCTGTTCGCGCTGCCGTTCCTATTGATGGGTGTGTTCGTCTGCCTCTACAACTACGCCGGCTTCCGGCTGGGCGGGCCGGAATTCGGCCTGAGCCAGAGCCAGATCGGCATGATCTTCAGCGCCTATGTGTTCGGCATCGTCAGTTCGTCGGTGGCCGGTGCGGCGTCGGACCGTTTCGGGCGCGGCCCGGTGGTCACCACCGGCATCGTGCTGTGCGTGCTCGGCGTGGCGCTGACCCTGGCGCATGTGCTGGCGCTGGTGGTGGCCGGCATCGTGTTGCTGACGATCGGCTTCTTCATTGCGCATTCGGCGGCCAGCGCGTGGGTGAGCCGGCTCGGCGGTGCGCACCGCAGTCACGCCGCATCGCTGTATCTGCTGGCGTATTACGCCGGCTCCAGCGTGATCGGCGCGCTCGGCGGCTGGTTCTGGCAACACGGTGGCTGGGGCGCGCTGGTCGGCATGTGCCTGACCTTGCTGGCGCTCGCCTTCGCCGCGGCCTACGTGCTGCGCCAGCGCGCCGACGACACGCGGCCATACGGGCGCTTTGCGCCGCATCCTGCACGCGGCGAGTGACGCGGTTCGACCGCCGCGTCCAAGAACGACTGGCTGCAAGACTGCGCGGTGTCTGTCAGCCGCTCTAGCGCGCCCGCTTGCTGCGTCTGGTCTGAGCTGCAGGCGGCAGCGTGGTCGCGGCATCCGCCGCACCCTGTGCCAGGGTTTCCAGCAAGCGCGCACGGCGCCGCTCCAAGTCGGCCAGCTGGCGCTCGATCAGCTGCAGGCGTGCCCGATGCGCCTGCGCGGTTTCCGGGCACATCTGCGCGCCTTCCACCAGACGCATGCAATCGGGGAAGCCGAGGATGTCGTCCAGGCTGAAGCCGGTGGCGATCAGGCGCTGGATCTGCCGCACCTGTGCAACGCAGGCGGCGGGAAACACCCGGTAGCCGTTTGCGCTGCGCGAGGAGGTCAGCAGCCCATGCGCGTCGTAGTGACGAAGCGAGCGCACGCTGGCGCCGGTCTGCAGCGCCAGCGCGCCAATGCTCAGTGAGGGTTCGGACGATGTGGTCATGCGCCCAGCATACGTTGCACGCAACGCTTGACCCTCACATTGGTGTGAGGCTCGAGGATGGTGGCTCACATTGTCTGGAGCTCACTCCGATGCCTGTTCGCTTTCTCCCCGTCATTGGCATGATGCCGATGCGCTACCTGCTGGCCTGCCTGCTGCTGTTCTCTTCAACCTTGGCGGCGGCGGGGCCGGCCTCATCCCCGGCGTCGCGCAGCTACACCGTCACCGCGCCCGACGGCGTGGCCCTGGCGGTGCAGGAGCATGGCGCCAGCGATGGCAGGGCAATCGTGTTCGTGCACGGCCTGCTCGGCAGCCGCATCGATTGGGACGCGCAGCTGGCCGATCCTTGCCTGCAAGGCTATCGCTTGATCACCTACGACCTGCGCGGGCATGGGCTGTCCGGCAAGCCGGCGGCAGCGTCCGCGTATCGGGACGGCATGCGCTGGGCCGACGACCTTGCCGCCGTGGTGAAGGCCGCAGACGCGCGCGATGCGGTGCTGGTGGGTTGGTCGCTGGGCGGTGCGGTGATCACTAACTACCTCACCCGTTACGGCGACGAAGGGCTTGGCGGCGTGGTGTATGTCGATGGCGTGATCGAATTGCGCGCAGAGCAACTGGGCGCGCATCCGGCGATCTATCGCGATCTGGTCTCCGACGACCTGCGCACGCACCTGCGGGCGGTGCAGGACTTCCTGCGGCTGTGCTTTGCCACCCAGCCGCCTGCGCCGGTGTTTGAAACCTTGCTGACCAACGCGTCGCTGGCCTCGTGGGACATGCAGCGTGCTGTGCAGGGCATGTCGATCGACGTTGCCGGCCTGCAACGCACGCAGCTGCCGGTGCTGCTGATGTACGGCGCGCGCGATGCACTGGTGACCACCGGGCCGACGCTGGCGCGTGCACGGCAGCTGCAGCCGCGTGCGCAGACGGTGCTGTATCCCAACGCCGGGCATGCCCCGTTTCTGGAAGACAGCCCGCGCTTCAATCAGGATCTGCTGCGCTTTGTCGAACAGGCCGCCAACGCCCACTGACGCGGCGTGATGGCACGCGCGGTCCGTATGGCGCGCTGCGCTGTGCTGCCGACCCGCGCAGCGCCCGTTGCCGCCGCGCAGGTCGGCACGCCGATGGCGGCACACCCTTGCGTCATCGGCGGTTACAGCGTGGGCGAGGTGCCGGCAGGTGCAGATCCGGTCGCCGGGTCGTACTGCGGATGGCGTGGGTCCATGCTGGGGGGCGTGAAGGTGCCCGGCCGCAGCGCGCTTTCGCGCCAGGCGCGCACCAGCAGGTCGCGCAGCATCGCTGCGCCGTCGCCGGCGGTGCGATAGACCATCGCGCGGCCGTCGCTGCTGGATGCGTCGTCGAAGGCGCCGGCCTTTTCCAGGCGATAGACCTGCTCGACACGGCCGGTGCCGATGTCGAGAAAGCCCAGGATCTGCTCGAACACATCGCCATCCTGGTGCGCCAGGGCCGGCATGCGGCTCAGCAGGTCCTGCGGGGTCAGCGCAATCTTCTCCACGTAATCGCTCTCGAACTTGCCGTGCACCTTCGGGTCGGTGCTGTAGCCGTGCGGGTTCGGCCCCTGCCAGCCGTCGTGATGGATGCTGTCGTGCTGCGGCTGCGCGCCATCGCCGATGTAGTGCGCAAACCAGCTGACGTAGAACGCGCAGTTGCGTTCGAGCTCTCGGGTGTCCTGGCCCTTGGCGCGCAGCGTGCGGAGTTGCCGCATGGTCGCCACGATGCGTTGGTAGCCTTCGGTGGCGGCGTACGGCAAGGTGCCGGCCCAACGCACGTTCATGCGCTGCGCCAGTTGTGGGTCGCTGCCGGCGATGCGCCGTTGTTCGTCGTACAGCGCCAGCACGAAGGCGTAGCGCGAGCGCGGCGGATGCTGCATGAAGGCGAACTGCTCGCGGAACCAGCCGTGGTTGGGGTCTTCGTCAATCTTGAGGAAGGGTTCGCTCTCGCTGCGCCAGCCGTCCGGCAGCGTGGCGCCGTCGGCGATCACCTGCGCGTACTGCTTGAGGAAGACCGGGCCGTCGTCGGGCAGGGCCTGCACCGCGGCGCTGTCGATGGCGGCATGCGCGCGGTGGCCCCAGGCGGCGGCATCGCCGGAACACGTCGCTGCTGCAACCAGCAGCGCACAGGCAAGACGGGAAGCTGTCATGGCAGTCCTTGTGGCCTGCAGCGCAGCTGCGGCGCTGCAGGCGATGGATCGGGAAGTGGAGCGCTGGCATCGAGGCTGCGACACCCCGGACGCCGGCGCACTCAGAAGTGGTAGGTCACTACCAGCCGCGAGTTGCGCTCGTAGATTGGCCGGCCGTAGATCGGTGCGCGCGTGCCCTGGCCGGAGATGGTGTCGGTGCGCGGGTTGCCTTCGGTCAGCGCAAAGGTGTTGGTCAGGTTGTCCACCGACAGCTGCACGTCCCACGGGCCGTTGCGCACCAGGATGTTGGCCGCCAGGGTGTCGTAGGCGGCCAGCTCGGTGGTGTTCTCCAGGTCGGCGTAGCGCTTGCCCACATAGGCGTAGCGCAACGAGGTTTCCCAATCGAACGCACCGGTGGTGAACAACAGCGTCGGGCCGGCATTGCCGTACAGCTTCGGCTGGCGGTTGGGCATGTTGCCGTCCACGTCGACCACGGCCACTGCGCCATTGGCCACCACTTCGGTCAGGTCGGACACCTTGGTGTCGTTGTAGGTCAGGTTGGCATCAAGACGTAGCCACTGCGCCGGCGTCCACACCGCCGCCAGTTCGATGCCGGGATTGGTGACGCTGCCGCGGTAGTCCTTGGATTCGGCCGCGCCGGTCTGCGGATTCACCGCGCTGGTGCCGATGTTGTACGGGTCGTACTTGGTGTAGAAGGCGGTGGCGAACACGTCCAGCGTGTCGAAGTTGAGCTTGGTGCCGAGCTCGAACTGGTCGGCGGTGGGAATGTTGACGTTGCCTTCGTTGGCGCCCTCGCTGGGCGCGCGGTGCGCACGCGAGGCGCGGCCGTAGATGCCGACGGTGGGGTTGATGTCGTAGTTGAAGCCCGCGGTCCAGTTGGTCACGCCCACGTCCAGCGCGGTGTGCGCGCGGGCCCCGGTGAACAGGCGCGCGGCATCGTCGGCCAGGGTGTCGGCCATGCCCAGGTTGCCGGTGCTGCGCAGCATGCTCCAGGCGCGGTAGCGGTAGCGCTCGTGACGCACGCCGGCTTCCAGGCGCAGCTTGTCGGTCACCTGCCAGGTGTCGGCGATGTAGGGCGCCAGCATGCTGGTGTAGGCCTTGCCCTGGGTGCGGTCGGCGCCGTAGATCACCACGCCGTCCTTGGTCACGCCACCGACCACGTTGCCGGCCGCGTCGTAGCCGAGCAGGTCGATCGTGCGCGGGTTCTGCCGCATCTCCAGCAGATAGCTCTGGTAACGCGAATTGTAGGAACGCGCGTAATAGGCGCCGTACACGCCGAGCGTGATGTCGTGGGTGTCGCCGCCCCAGTCGAAGCGGCGGTGCAGGCGCAGGTCGTCGGCGAACGAATCGGCGCGCACGTTCATGGCGCGGTACTGGCCCTGGATCACCAGGCCGTCGGTGCTGGCCGGATCGAAGCGGCTGCCGTCGTCGGTGTAGACGTAGCCCAGCGAGCTCAGCCCGGGAAACGCGGCGCTGGCGGCGGCGCGGCGGCTGTTGGCATACGCGGCGGCGTCCTGCGGCGCATTGCTGGAATACAGTGCGTCGAAGGTCATGTCCAGGCGATTGACGATGGCCTTGTTGGACAGGCTCCAGCCATTGTCGAAGGCCAGGTCCAGGTTGGCGCCCAGATGGTTGAACTTCATGTGGCGGCCATCGGACAGGTCGCGCAACTCGCGCTGCGGCGCGCCGTTGGCATCGCTGGAGACGATGCTGGCGCGTTTCAGCTGCGCGCTGCTCAAGGTGCCGGTGAAACGGTCGATCAACGGGTCCAGCGAACGCGAGGTGTCGCGCGGGTCGTACAGCGGGATCGGCATGTAGAACGCGTTCTTGTCGTCCAGATGCTTGGCGGTGAAGGTCAGCTTGCCGTGCTCCAGCGTGTGCGTGAGGTTCATGCGGAACTGCCCGCCCTCGTCGGCCGGAAAGCCCACGTCGCGGTAGCCGTCGTTGCGTCGCACGAAGCCGCCGGCAGCCAGGTACCAGCCGTCGGCAAGCTTGCCCGACCAATAGCCATCGAGCCGATACAGCCCGGTGTCGCCGACGGTGGTGCGCACTGCGCCTTCGGGCGTGTCGCCGCCCTGGCGGGTGACGAAATTGACGATGGCCGCGGCATTGGAAGCGAAGATCGGCGACGGCCCGCCGCGCACGGTTTCCACCGATTCGACCATCAGGTCCGGGCGCACCAGGCCTTCGGTCTTGTAGAAGTAGCCGTTGTTGTCAGGGTAGGGGCTGATGCCGTCTTCCTGGATCACCGCAAACGAGCCTTCGTCGGGAATGCCGCGGATGCGGTAGACGTTCTGCACTTCGCCGCCGGTGGATTCGGCATAGATGCCGGGCATCGAGCCGATCAGGCTGGCGAGGTTGAGCGGGGCCAGCTTGTCGATCTGCTCGGCGGTCAGCGCGGTGATCGCATACGAGGCGTCGAACTGGTTCTGGGCCTGGCCGGCGCCGGTGACAATCATCCGGTCCAGCGAGAAGATGCCGTCCTCGCCCTTGCGGGTGGCAGGCGTGGCGGGTGCGGCTTCCTGCGCGAGCGCGGGGGTGGTTAGGGTCAGTGCAAGCAGGACGGTGAGCGGACGACGCGACACGGCACGACGCACTCCGGAGCGCGTCCGGATGTGGGTGTAGGGCATGGCAGGAGTAGGGTCAGCGGGGGAGCTGCCCACTGTCGCGGCGCCATGTTTCCGCAGCGTTGCGTGTGCGCCCGATCACGTTAAGTTAGCGGGCGCGCGTGCCGATCTGTGACGTGGCACCTGTTTTCAAGCGGTTTCAACCGTGCGCAGCAGGTAGCCGGCTATGCGTCGTTCGGTGCGCATCACCCGGTCAATCGTTCCGCCCTCGGTGTCGTCGCGCCGGTGCCAGCTCGGACATCGCAAGCTGCGCCACGCTGGCAGCCCCTTGTTCGACGCTGCCTGGACCGGCGTGGTCGTTGAGATCGATAGCGGCGCGAGCGTGATTGATCGCATTGAACGCATCGGCGCATTGACCGCAAAGCCTGCGTTACGCAGTGCCTTCGCCAGCGACACGGTGAAGCAATCGGGCGCTCGGCGCCGTCGCGCAGCGCCACGGGTGCGGAGCTGGAGGGGCGCTTGCTTGGAATCACCAAGAAGGCCCCCAGACTATGTGCCATCCATCCGTGTGTACAGTCGCCTTCGTGAGCACCTCATTCCCCCTGCCAGCACCGCGCAAGGCCCCGCAGCAAGCGCGCTCGCGCGCTACCGTGGAGGTCATCCGCCAGGCCAGCATCCAGGTGCTGGTGGCCGACGGACTGCACGGCTGCACCACCACGCGGGTGGCCGCGCGTGCCGGCGTGTCGGTCGGCAGCGTGTACCAGTACTACCCCAATCGGCAGGCGATGTTGATCGCGTTGCTGCAGTGGCATCTGCAGGCGGTGATCGACGCGGTGGAACGGGCCTGCGCGCAACAGCACGGGCGCACGCTGGCGCAGCAGTGCGAGGCCTTGGTGCATGCCTTCGTGCAGGCCAAGCTGCAGCACGTGGATGTCTCGCGCGCGCTGTACGCCATTGCCGAGCTGCATGGTGGCGCCGCGCTGGGGTCGCAGGCGCGCAAGCGCTCGCAGCAGGCGTTTGCCGCTGCGCTGGCCACCGCCGCGGATGTGCGCTTCGACGATTGCGAGGCGGTGGCCGAGATTGGCATGGCGGCGATCACCGGGCCGGTAAAGAGCCTGCTCGAGGAGGGTGCGCCTGCGGTGCGGATTGCGCCGCTGCAGGCGCAACTGGTGGTGTTGCTGCACAGTTATCTCATGGCCACCGGAGTTGCGCGATGACGGCGGTACTCGCTCAGGACGGCAACGCGCTGCAGGACTTCATCGAACGCCATCGGCGCCTGTTCGTGCTCACCGGTGCCGGTTGCAGCACTGATTCGGGCATTCCCGATTACCGCGATCTGCAAGGCGGCTGGAAGCGTCCGCAACCGGTGACGTTCCAGGCCTTCATGGGCGAGCTGTCCACGCGGCAGCGGTATTGGGCACGCAGTCTGGTCGGCTGGCCGCGCTTCGGGCTGGCGCAACCCAATGCCACCCATCACGCATTGGCCGCACTGGAAGCCCGCGGCCAGCTGGAACTGCTGCTGACGCAAAACGTGGACCGCCTGCATCAGGCCGCCGGCAGTCAAGCGGTGATCGATCTGCATGGCCGGCTCGATGTGGTGCGCTGCATGGGCTGCGAGCGGCGCATGCCCCGTACCGAATTCCAGCTGCTGCTCGAGCACGCCAACCCCGGCTGGGCCGACCTGGACGCCGCGCAGGCGCCCGATGGCGATGCGGACCTGGACGATGTGGCCTTCGACAGCTTTGTGGTGCCGCCGTGCCCGGTGTGCGGCGGCGTGCTGAAGCCGGATGTGGTGTTCTTTGGCGAGAACGTGCCGCGCGAGCGCGTGGAGCGCGCATTTGCGCATCTGCAGGCGGCCGATGCGGTGCTGGTGGTGGGCTCGTCGCTGATGGTGTATTCGGGCTTTCGTTTCGTGCAGACCGCGGCCAAGGCCGGCCTGCCGATCGCCGCGCTCAACTTCGGGCGCACCCGTGCGGACGAGCTGCTCAGCCTGAAGGTCGAACAGTCGTGCGCGCAGGCGTTGGCGTTCCTGCACACCCCGTTCGATCCGCTGCGTGCACGCAGCGTCAACGATGCCAGTGCGCGTTCGGCATGACGCAGTGATCCATTGCAGCGGTTGTGCCCACGCGCCCGGCGCAGTGCAATGGGCATCCCCGTGTCATCTGTGGATGCCCCCTTGAGCCAGCTGTTCTCCCCCATCCGCTTCGGTCCGCTTGCGCTCGCCAACCGGATCGTCATCGCCCCGATGTGCCAGTACTCCGCACAGGACGGCTGCGCCAGCGACTGGCACCGCATCCATCTGGGCACCTTGTCGCAATCCGGTGCCGGCCTGCTGATCCTGGAAGCGGCCGCGGTGCAGCCGCAGGGGCGCATCTCCTACGCCGACCTTGGTTTGTACGACGATGCCACCGAGCAGGCGCTGGGCGAGGTGCTGGACTCGGTTCGGCATTGGTCGCCGATGCCGATCGGCATTCAACTGGCGCATGCCGGACGCAAGGCCTCCACCGATCTGCCGTGGAAAGGCGGCGAGGCCATCGCGCCGGATCACGCGCATGGCTGGCAGACCGTGTCCGCATCGGCGCTGGCGTTCCATGACGGTCAGCCGTTGCCGCAGGCACTGGACGAGGCCGGCATCGATGCGGTGGTGCAGGCCTTTGTCGATGCAGCACAGCGCGCCGAACGCCTGGGCCTGGCGCTGATCGAGCTGCATGCCGCGCATGGCTATCTGATGCATCAGTTCCTGTCGCCGCTGAGCAATCAGCGCAGCGATGCGTATGGCGGCTCGCTGGAAAACCGCATGCGGCTGACGCTGCGCATCTTCGACGCGGTGCGCGCGGCGGTGTCGGACAAGATTGCCATCGGCGTGCGCATCTCCGCCACCGACTGGGTGGAGGGCGGCTGGGATCTCGAGCAGAGCATCGCCTTGTCCAAGGCGCTGGATGCGCGCGGTGCGCACTACATCCATGTCTCCAGCGGCGGGCTGGATCCGCGCCAGCAGATTCCGGTGCAGGCGGGCTATCAGATTCCGTTTGCGCAGCAGATCAAGGCGCAGGTCAGCACACCGGTGATCGGTGTGGGCCTGATCACCGAGCCGGCGCAGGCCGAGGCGATCCTGCAGGACGGCCAGGCCGATGCGATCGCGCTGGCGCGCGGCATCCTGTACGACCCGCGCTGGCCGTGGCATGCCGCTGCCGCACTCGGCGCGTCGGTCACGCCCTCGCCGCAATACCTGCGCTGCGAGCCACGCGATGCGCGTGGCGTATTTGCCAGCTGATCCATCCGATAGACGTCATAACGAACAAGGACAACGCATGCCGATAGGATTTCTGGGCTTGGGCACGATGGGCCTGCCAATGGCGCACAACCTGCTGCGCGGCGGTTTTGAACTGCGTGTGTGGAATCGCTCGCCGGAGCGCGCGCAGTCGCTGCGCGAGGCTGGTGCCACGGTGGTGGATGCACCGCGCGACGCCGCGCACGGCCCGCTGCTGTTTTCGATGCTGGCCGACGACAACGCGGTGCGTGCCACCGTGCTGGAGCAAGGCGTGCTGGACGCGCTGCCGGCCGGCAGCGTGCACGTCAACATGGCCACCATCTCGGTGGCACTGGCGCACGAGCTGACCGCCCTGCATGCCGAACGCGGCGTGGCCTACGTGGCCGCACCGGTGCTCGGCCGGGTCGATGTGGCCGAAGCCGGCAAGCTCAACATTCTGGCCGCCGGCGACGAGGCGGCGCTGGCGCGCGTGCAGCCGATGTTCGATGTGCTCGGTCAACGCACCTGGGAGATCGGCCACACCCCCGAGCAGGCCAATGCGGTCAAGCTGGCGGCCAACTTCTGCCTGGCCAGCGCGATCGGCGCCATGGCCGAAGCCAGCGCGCTGGCACGCGGCCACGGCGTGGATGCCACCCAGTTCCTGGGCATGCTCACCAGCACCTTGTTCGCCGCGCCCGCGTACCAGGGCTACGGCCGCCTGATCATGCAGCGCGAATACCTACCGGCCGGCTTCACCGCCACCCTGGGCCGCAAGGATGTGGATCTGGCGATCCAGGCCGGCGCCGACAAGCAGGTGCCGATGCCGCTGGGCGAGTTGCTGCGCGCCGGCCTGGACGAGGCCATTGCGCATGGCGACGGCAACGCCGACTGGGCGGTGCTGGCAGAGGTGTGGGCGCGGCGGGCCGGGCAGGCCTGATCGCAGCCTCCGCAAAGCGGAGCTAGCCACTCTCCCGTCCCGGTGGGGCGGCACGGCTTGCGCGTCACTGGCGCGCGTGCCTCGGAGTGCCCGCGCTGCTGGCGCGGGCCGGGGCGCGGAGCAGGGGTTGGGGTGAGGGGACGAGGCGACGCCACGTGCAGCAGATTTCGCACGCCGTCAGCTCCATCTGCTCCCCACTCTCAGGCCGCTTCGCTTCATAGCAACACGGTCCACCTCTTGCTCACCTCAACATGCAGCAGACCTTCTAAAATGCCGGCTCGTGACAGCCGCCGCTCCAGGGAGGATGCGATGCGACACCTGCATATCACGCTCGGTTCGACCGAGCGCACAACGCGCGCACTGACCTGCGCCGGTGGTACACGATGACCGCCGTACCGGTCGTCGACCAGGGCCCGGTGGGCCCGGACCACCCCGAGCATCCGGACCACTATCTGTTCGCGCAGATCCGCGAAGCGGTGGCCGCGCTCGATGCCGAGTTGAACAAACCCACCGACGAGGCCAGTGTCCGCATGGCCGCGCGCCTGCTACCGCTGGCCAAGCAACATGGCTTCGACCAGGTGGATCACGTGGTGCTCAGCCGGCACGTCGGCGAGGTGGGCGAGAACGTGTTTCTGGTGCGTGGCGAGCTGGCCGACCCGGCGCATCTGCGTGCGCACATCACCACCCAGGAAGCGATGGAGACCTCGGTGGAGGCATCGATGGCACAACTGGACGAAATCAATCGGCGACTGATGCTGCGCCTGCCGCCGCGCTGAGTCGCAGCGGAAAGTTACGGGCGCAAGCACTGCGCCCGCAGCCGGGCGCATTGGCTATCATTGCGCCGATGCGCTCCGACTACATCCTCACCCTGTCCTGCCCCGACCGCACCGGCATCGTCTATCGCGTGACCGGGCTGCTGTTCGATCTGGCCTGCAACATCCTCGACGCACAGCAGTTTGGCGATGACGAAAGTGGCCGCTTCTTCCTGCGTGTGCACTTCGACAAGCCGCCGGGCACCGACATTGCCGGGCTGGAACGCCGCTTTGCGCAGCTGGCCGATGAATTCCAGATGGACTGGCAGCTGCACGATGCGCGCCGCCGCGCGCGGCTGCTGGTGCTGGTGAGCAAGCAGGGGCATTGCCTCAACGATCTGCTGTTCCGCATGCATAGCCGGCAATTGCCGGTGGATATCGCGGCGGTGGTGTCCAACCACGCCGACTTCGCGCCGCTGGCTGCCTCCTATGGCATCGCCTTCCACCATCTGCCGGTGAGCGCCGACACGCGCGCCGCGCAGGAAGCGCAGCTGCTTGCGCTGGTCGAGGCGCTGCAGATCGATCTGGTGGTGCTGGCGCGCTACATGCAGATTCTTTCGCCCGCGTTGTGCCGCGCATTGGCGGGGCGGGCGATCAATATCCATCACAGCTTCCTGCCCAGCTTCAAGGGTGCGCAGCCGTATCACCAGGCGCACGCACGCGGGGTCAAGATCATCGGTGCCACTGCGCATTACGTCACCGAAGATCTGGACGAAGGCCCGATCATCGAACAGGACGTGGCGCGCGTGGATCACGCGATGACGCCGCGCGATCTGGTGCGGCTGGGCAGCGATACCGAATCGCTGGTGCTTGCGCGTGCGGTGCGTCGCCATGTCGAGCATCGCATCGTGCTCAATGGCCATCGCACGGTGGTGTTTCGCTAGCAGCGTCGCATATCCCCACGGACGGTTGCAGCACGCGCAATGGAGCCGTGGTCGGGCCAGTCCGGCCAGCGAGCGCGCGGGACTGGTGCCACCGTCGCACTCTCCTTGCCGCTTCCTTCTGGAATTTTTTGCATGTCGCTAATCCCCGGCTCCAGCGCTCGCGCGCAACAGCACGCCACCCGCGCGGCGTTCTTCATTCCCGGCTTTGCTGCCGCGGTCTGGGCGGTGCTGGTGCCATTCGCCAAGGCCAGGACCGGCGTGGACGATGGCGCGCTTGGCCTGATCCTGCTATGCCTGGGAGCAGGCTCGTTCCTGGCGATGCCGCTGGCCGGCGCGGTGTCGGCGCGCTTCGGTTTCCGTGCGGTCATGGCGGTGACGTCGGCGCTGATCTGCCTCAGCCTGCCGTTGCTGGCGGTTGTTGCCGATCCGTGGTTGCTGGGCGCGGTGCTGTTCGTGTTCGGCGCCGGCGTGGGCGCGATGGATTGCGCGATGAACATGCAGGCGGTGGTGGTCGAGCGCGATGCCGGGCGCGCGATGATGTCGGGATTCCATGCGTTTTTCAGCATCGGCGGTTTTGTCGGCGCCGGCGCGATGACCTTGCTGCTGTCGGCGCAGCTCTCCCCGCGGAGCGCGGCGGTTGCCGGGGTGATCGCCATGCTGCTTGTCGCCGTGGCGTCGGTGCGCCACTGGCGGACCGAGCGCGTGGCGCAACAGGGGCCGTTGCTCGCGCTGCCCAGGGGCATCGTGCTGTTCATCGGCATCCTGGCGTTTGTGGTGTTCCTGGCCGAAGGCACCATTCTGGACTGGAGCTCGGTGTTTCTGGCCGATGTGCACCAGGTCGCCCCGAGCACCGCCGGCGTGGGCTATGTGGTGTTTGCATTGACCATGACGGTGACGCGCCTGCTGGGCGATGCGGTGGTGGAGCGCCTGGGGCGCATCCGCTCGATCGTGGTGGGCGCGCTGCTGGCCAGCGCGGGCTTCTGCGTGCTCACGCTGGTGAGCCCATGGCAGGCCTCGTTGGCCGGTTACGTATTGGTCGGCCTGGGCTGCGCCAATATCGTGCCGGCCCTGTTCTCGTTGGCCGGCAACCAGACGCGTATGCCGGAGAGCATCGCCATCACCGCGGTCACCACACTGGGCTATGCCGGCATCCTGGCCGGGCCGGCGCTGATCGGTTTCGCCGCGCATGGCATCGGTCTGGTCGGCGCCTTGCTCGGTGTTGCGGTGCTGATGGTGGGTGTGGCGGTTTCGACGCGTTGGTTGAAGGTGTGAGTGTTGGGGATCGCGCCTGTGGTTGATGGGGTGTCGGGAGTGCGTCGCGCGCAGGCACGCTCCTACGAAGGGGGGATATTGATTACGCTTCGGTGGGTAGATACTCGAAGCGATAGCCCACTCCGTACACCGAGCGCACCCATTCTTCGCCGCCCACCTCGGCCAGCTTGCGGCGCAGGTTCTTGATGTGGCTGTCCACAGTGCGATCGGTGACGATGCGGTGGTCCACATACACGTGGTCCATCAACTGTTCGCGCGAGTAGACACGCCCCGGCGCTGCGCACAGCGTGCGCAGCAGGCGGAACTCGACCTGGGTCAGGTCCAGGTCGCGCCCGGCCACGCTGGCGCGGCAGGCGGCCTCATCGATCAGCAATCCATGCGTGGGCACCGCATTGGGATCGTGCCGGTGGCGGCGCAGCACCGCACGCACCCGTGCAATCACCTCGCGCGGGCTGAACGGCTTGCAGATGTAGTCGTCGGCACCGATCTCCAGCCCGAGCAGGCGGTCGATCTCTTCGGCGCGCGCGGTCACCATGATCACCGGCACCGCGCTGAGGCTGCGCAGCTCGCGGCAGATCTCCATGCCATCGCGATTGGGCAGCATCAGGTCCAGCAGGACCAGATCCGGCGACTGCGCGTGAAACGCGGCAATCGCCTGCGCACCATCGGCCACCCAATGATGCGAATAGCCGGCCGCGTGCAGATACTCGCCCAGCACCGCGGCCAGGCGCGGTTCGTCTTCGACAATCAGCACGTGCGCGTTCGGTGCTGTGGCGGTGTCGTCCATCAGGCCTCCAGGGCCGGCAGCCGCAGCGTCACGCGCAGGCCGCCCAGGGGTGAGGCGGTGGCGTGGATCTCGCCGTCGTGCGCGCCGACGATATTGCGGCAGATCGCCAGGCCCAGCCCGCTGCCGCCGCTGGCGCGATTGCGCGAGCCTTCCACGCGATAGAAGCGCTCGAACAGGCGATCGAGCTTGTCTGCCGGCACGCCGGGCGCGCTGTCTTCGATCACGATCTCCACCAGGTGCGCGCGCCGTGCGCACTGCACCCGCAACTGGCCACCGGCATCGGTGTAGCGCAAGGCGTTTTCCAGCAGGTTGGACAGCAGCTGCTGCAGGCGACGCTCGTCGCCGTCGACATGCAAGGGCACGGTGATGCCCTGGGCCTGCAGCGTGAGCCCGGCTGCGGCAATGCGCGTGTGCATGCCGGCCAACGTGGACTGCAGCACCACGCTCAGATCGATCGGCGCGCGTCGGTAGGCCAGCGCGCCGACATCGGTGAGCGACAGGTCGTAGAGATCCTCGATCAGCTTGCCGAGCTGGCCGACCTCCTGGTGCAACGAGGTCAGCGAGTCGCGCGTCATCGGCCGGATGCCGTCCTGCAGCGCTTCCAGCTCGGCGCGCAGCACCGCCAGCGGCGTGCGCAACTCGTGCGAGACATCGGCCATGAAATCGCGGCGCGCGCGCTCGTTGTTGTCCAGTGCCTGCGCCAGCTGGTTGAAGTCGCGCGCGAGCTGGTCGAGCTCATCGCGCATGCGCGCCTCCAGTCGCGTGCCGTAGTCGCCGGCCGCCAGGCGATGGGTTGCCGCAGTCAGGCTGCGCACGCGGCGCAGCAAGGTGCGCGACAGCAGCCAGCCGAACAGCGCGGCCACCACGATGGACGCCGCGCCGACGGTCCACCACAGACGTTGCTGGGCCTGGTAGAAGCGCGCGTCGTTGGCGGTCAGCACCTTCTCGAAGGGCAGCATGCCCATCCAGCCCACCGTCTGCCCGTGCACCACCACCGGGCGCAGCGTGTCGGTGCGGCTGACATCGGGGTTGCCGATGATCACCCGGTAGTCGCGATCCAGCAGCGCGAAACGAAACACCGCGCCGGTCTGATCGGAGATCGGTGGCGCGCGTGGCGGCAGGTTCTGCGGCAGCTCCGGGCGCATCAGCACGAACCAGGCGTCGGGATTGTCGCGGATGAAGTTCCAGTCGCCGTGCTTGGCGTAGTCGGCCTGCACGCGCGGCAACACTTCCAGCATCCGCTCGATGCCCTGCTCGCTGAGATAGTCGAGAAACTGCTTCCTGAGCAGCAGCTGCCCGGCCAGGCCATTGATCAGCAGCACTGCAATGCAGGCGCTGAGGATGGCGAGGAAGAGTTTGGCGGTGATTCCGAGTTTCATCGAGGCTGGGACAACCTTGTTGCGAATGAGGTCAGGCACGCAGGTGCGCTTGCTGCAGGCATGGCAGGTTTCAGCAGCGGCGACTGCAGCTGCCGATGCAGCGCATGTCGTGCACAACCGTATTGGGACTTCATTAAACCCCGAAAGCAAGCGCCTGCTGTCTGCCGATGCAAATCTTCAAATTTGCTCCATATTCGCAGCGTAGCGTGCGCATCCTCCGATCACTCCCGAGTGCGCCGTATGCGTTGCGTTGCTTCCTCCCGTTCTGCCGTGGTGCCGCGTCAGTGGCTGCTGGCCGCCATGATCACCATCGCGCTGGCGGCGTGTTCGCCTGCGCAAGCGCCGCAGCAGCGGCAAGTGGAAGTGGGCGTGCAACGCGTGGACGTGCAGCGCCTGGCGCTGGACCAGACGCTGCCCGGGCGCACCGTGGCCTATCAAAGCGCGCAGGTGCGCCCGCAAGTGGGCGGCATCCTGCGCAAGCGGCTGTTCACCGAAGGCGAGCAGGTGCAGGCCGGGCAGGTGCTGTACCAGATCGAGCCGGCGCCGTTCCAGGCTGCCTATGCGTCCGCACAAGGCGAACTGGCGCAGGCCGAAGCAGCGGTGCTGTCGGCCAGGCCCAAGGCGCAGCGGTATCAGACGCTGGTCAAGCTCGATGCGGTCAGCCAGCAGGACGGCGACGACGCCACCGCCACCTTGCGCCAGAACGAGGCCGCAGTCACCGCGGCCAGGGCGGCGTTGCAGACCGCAAAGCTCAATCTGGATTTCACCCGCATCACCGCGCCGATCAGCGGCCGTATCGGCACCTCGAGCTTCACCCCGGGCGCGCTGGTCACCGCCGACCAGACCGATGTGCTGACCACCATCAACCAGCTCGATCCGATCTATGTGGATGTCAGTCAGTCCAGCGCGCAGCTGCTGCAGCTGCGGCGCAAGCTCGATGCCGGCCAGCTCAAGGCGGTCGATGGCAAGGCCGAGGTCAAGCTGTTGCTGGAAGACGGCACTGCCTACGCGCGCACCGGCACGCTGGAAGTGGTGGATACCGCGGTGGATGCCACCACTGGCACGGTGAAACTGCGTGCAGTGATTCCGAACCCCGGCCATCTGCTGCTGCCCGGCATGTACGTCAAGGCGGTGCTGTCGATGGCGGTCAACGAGCAGGCGATCCTGGTGCCGCAACAGGCCGTCACCCGCAACAGCAAGGGCGAGGCGGTGGCGATGGTGGTCGGCGCCGATGGCAAGGTGGCGCAGCGCGTGCTCAAGACCGGCGATGCGGTGGGCGATCGCTGGGTGGTCAGCGAAGGGCTGTCTGCGGGCGAGAGCGTGATCGTGCAGGGCCTGCAGAAGATCCAGGTCGGCATGCCGGTGAAGACGCGCGAGGTGAGCGCCACCACAGCTACCCCAGCGGCAGCGCCGAATGCAGCCGCTGCAGTCGCACCGAGTGCACCCGCTGCCGCTGCGCGTGCGGCCACGCCGACGCCTGCAGCGCCGGCCAGCGCCACGCTCAAGGCCGACTGAGGAACTCCCATGGCTCGTTTCTTCATCGACCGTCCCATCTTCGCCTGGGTCATCGCCATCGTCATCACGCTGGCCGGCGCGATCTCGATCTTCTCGCTGCCGCTGGAGCAGTACCCGGACATCGCACCGCCCTCGGTGACGGTCAGTGCGACCTATACCGGCGCCTCTGCAGAAACCGTGCAGAACTCGGTCACGCAGATCCTCGAACAGCAGATGACAGGCCTGGACAATCTGCTCTACATGTCCTCCAGCAGCAGCTCGGCGGGCACTGCGCAACTCACACTGACCTTCGAGTCCGGCACCGACCCGGATACCGCGCAGGTGCAGGTGCAGAACAAGGTGTCGCAAGGCGAGGCGCTGCTGCCCGACGAGGTCAAGACCAACGGCGTGACCGTGACCAAGTCGGCCAGCGGCAGCATGTTCATGGTGCTGGCTTTCACTTCCGAAGACGGCAGCATGGACAGCACCGACATCGGCGACTACATGGTGTCCTCGTTGCAGGACCCGATCAGCCGCCTCAACGGCATCGGCAGCGTCAACGTGTTCGGTGCCGAGTACGCGATGCGCGTCTGGCTGGATCCGGAGAAACTGCACACCTACGCATTGATGCCCTCGGATGTCAGCAGCGCGATCGCCGCGCAGAACGCCGATGTCTCGTCCGGCGCGCTGGGTGCATTGCCGGCGCTGCAGGGCCAGCAGTTGAATGCCACGGTGACCTCGCGCAGCAAGCTGCGCACACCGGCGCAGTTCGAGAACATCGTGCTCAAGTCCGATGCCGGCGGCGCCACCGTGTACCTGCGCGATGTCGCAAGGGTGGAGCTGGGCTCGGAATCCTACGGCTCCAGTTCCAAGTTCAACGGCAAGGCCGCCTCGGGCATGGGCCTGCAGCTGGCGACCGGCGCCAATGCGCTGGACGCAGCCAAGCTGGTGGAAGCCAAGCTGGATGCACTCAAGCCGTACTTCCCGGCTGGCCTGAAGTACGAGGTCGCCTACGACACCACACCGTTCGTGCGCATCTCCATCGAGGAAGTGGTCAAGACCCTGATCGAAGCGATCGTGCTGGTGGTCGTGGTGATGTACCTGTTCCTGCAGAACTGGCGTGCCACGCTGGTGCCGGTGATCGCGGTGCCGGTGGTGCTGATGGGCACCTTCGGGGTGTTGTCGCTGCTGGGCTTTTCGATCAACACGCTGACCATGTTCGCGATGGTGTTGGCGATCGGCCTGCTGGTGGACGATGCCATCGTGGTGGTGGAAAACGTCGAGCGCCTGATGGCCGAGCAGGGCATGTCGCCGCGCGAGGCCACGCACACCTCGATGGGCCAGATCACCGGCGCCCTGGTCGGCATCGCGCTGGTGCTCACCGCGGTGTTTCTGCCGATGGCCTTCTTCGGCGGCGCCACCGGCGAGATCTATCGGCAGTTCTCGGTGACCATTGCCGCGGCGATGATCCTGTCGCTGGTGGTTGCGCTGACCCTGAGTCCGGCGCTGTGCGCCACCTTGCTCAAGCCCATCGACAAGGGCGGCCATGTCTCGCGCAAGGGCGTGCTGGGCAAATTCTTCACCTGGTTCAACACCTGCTTCGATCGCGGTACCGAGCGCTATGGGCGTGGCGTGGAGCGCGTGGTCGGCCATCGCAAGCTTGGCTCGCTGGTCTACGCGCTGTTGCTGGTGGTGCTTGGCCTGCTGTTTTGGCGTCTGCCCAGCGCGTTCCTGCCCGAGGAAGACCAAGGCATGCTGATGGTGATGTTCAGTGCACCGGCCGGTGCCACCCAGCAACGCACCCAGCAGTCGATCGACCAAGCCACCGCGTTCATTCTCAAGCAGCCGGAAGTGCAGGGCATCATGACCATCTCCGGTTTCAGCCTGGCCGGCAGCAGCCAGAACTCGGGCATGGGTTTTATCCGCCTCAAGGACTGGGCCGACCGCGAGGGTTCGGCGCAGGAAGTGGCCCAGCGCATCACCGGCGCGATGATGATGACGCTTCCCGACGCGCAGGTGTTTGCATTGACGCCGCCGGCCATCAACGGGCTGGGCACCAGTTCCGGTTTCACCCTGCAGTTGCAGGATGCCGCCGGCAACGGCCACGAGGCGCTGGTGGAAGCGCGCAAGCAGTTGCTGCAGCTGGCCAACGGCAATCAAAACCTGACGGCGGTGCGCTTCAACGGTCTGGACGATGCTCCGACCTACCGCGTGCAGATCGACGATGCCAAGGCCGGCGCGCTGGGCGTGGCCGCAGCCGACATCAACACCACGCTCTCCACGGTGATGGGCGGGCGCTACGTCAACGACTTCCTCAACAACAACCGGGTCAAGCGCGTGTACGTGCAGGGCGAAGCGTCTGCGCGCATGCTGCCCGGCGATATCGACCGCTGGTACGTGCGCAACAGCGACGCTGCCATGGTGCCGTTCTCCGCGTTCGCCAGCAGCGCCTGGGCGTATGCGCCGCAGGTGTTGACCCGCTTCAACGGCAGCGAATCGATGGAGATCACCGTCAGCGCCGCATCCGGCATCAGCTCGGGCGATGCGATGACCGCGGTCGCCGGCGAAGTGGACGGCATGGGCAAGGGCGTGGGCTACGCCTGGTCGGGCATGTCGTATCAGGAACAGGCCGCCGGCACCCAGACCTGGATGTTGTATGCGGTGTCGCTGGTGTTCGTGTTCCTGTGCCTGGCCGCGTTGTACGAGAGCTGGTCGATCCCGATCTCGGTGATGCTGGCGGTGCCGGTGGGCATCGTCGGCGCGCTGCTGGCGACCTGGATGCGCGGGCTGTCCAACGACATCTACTTCCAGGTCGGCCTGCTGGCAACGATGGGCCTGGCCGCCAAGAACGGCATCCTGATCGTGGAGTTCGCCAAGGAGCTGGAAGAGAAAGGCCAGCCCTTGATCGAGGCCACCCTGCACGCCGCACGCATGCGCCTGCGCCCGATCCTGATGACCTCGCTGGCCTTCATGCTCGGCGTGCTGCCGATGGTGATCAGCAGCGGCGCCGGCTCCGGTGGACGCCATTCGCTGGGCACCGGCGTGTTGGGCGGCACGCTGGCCTCCACCGTGCTGGGCATCTTCTTCGTGCCGTTGTTCTACGTGATGGTGCGCAGCCTGTTTCCCGGCAAGGCTGCCACGCACTCCCCCGTCGTTTCCACCTCCGAGGTAATGCCATGATGCGCACCACATCCCTCAGCCTGGCGGTGGCCTGTGCCATCGCATTGAGCGGCTGCGTCAGCATGGCGCCGCAATATGCGCGCCCGGACGCACCGGTGCCCGGCGTGGTCGGCGACACCGGCCGCGCGCCCCATGGCGACAGTGCCGATGGCCGCACTACCGCTGCGGCCGAGCTGGATTGGCGGCAGGTGCTGGTCGATGCGCGCCTGCAACAGGTGGTCGCACTGGCGCTGGACAACAACCGCGACCTGCGCGTGGCCGTGCTCAATATCGAGCAGGCACGCGCGCAGTACCGCATCCAGCGTGCGGACCTGTTTCCCGCGGTGGACGCCACCGTCTCGCACACGGCGCAACGTGCTGCGGCCGCGACCAGTTTCACCGGCGCGCCACAGATCATCCGCAGCGCCACCGGGCAGGTGGGCATCAGCAGCTGGGAGCTGGACCTGTTCGGGCGCATCCGCAGCCTCAAGAACGAGGCGCTGGAGACCTATCTGGCCAGCGAGCAGACCCAGCGCAGCACCCGCCTGAGCCTGGTGGCCGAAGTGGCCAGCGACTGGCTCACCGTGGCCGCCGATCAGCAGCGGCTGGCACTCGCCCAGCAGACCCTGGAGAGCCAGCGCAAGACGCTGCGCCTGACCCAATTGCAGCACGACAACGGCATCGTCTCCGGTCTGGATCTGGCGCAGATCCAGACCAGCGTGGAAAGCGCGCGCGCCGATGTGGCCAGCTTCACCACCCAGCTGGCGCAGTCGCGCAATGCGCTGAACCTGGTCGTGGGCACGTCGGTACCGGCGGCGTTGTTGCCGGCTGCCGATGCGATCGAGAGCGGCGTTGCATTGGCACCGTTGCCGGCGCAGCTGGAATCGCGCGTGCTGTTGCAGCGCCCGGACGTAGTGTCGGCCGAGCACACGCTCAAGGCCGCCAACGCCGACATCGGCGCAGCGCGTGCGGCGTTCTTCCCCACCATCTCGCTGACCGGCAATGTCGGGCGCGGCAGCGATGCCTTGTCCAGCCTGTTCGATGGCGACCACACCTGGTCGTTCACGCCCAGCGTGAGCCTGCCGATCTTCCGCGCCGGCGCGCTGAAGGCCGAACTGGATGTGGCCAAGCTGCAGAAGGACATCACCATCGCCCAATACGAACTGGCGATCCAGACCGCCTTCAGCGAAGTGGCCGACGCGCTGGCCGAGCGCACCCAGCTGGACGAACGCATGGACGCGCAGCGCGCCCTGGTGGATGCGGCACAGCGCGGTTTCACCCTGTCGGATGCGCGCTACCGCAACGGCGTGGACAGTTATCTGGTGGCACTGGACGCGCAGCGCTCGCTCTACAGCGCACAACAGACCTTGATCAGCCTGCGGCTGACCGAGGCAAGCAACCGGGTGACCTTGTACAAGGTGCTCGGCGGCGGCGCCGATGCGCAATCGCAACCGCTGGCACAACAGTAGCCTTGCATGGATGCGCGAGCGCAAGCGCATCTGTCAGATCCGCAATGGCAGCGACAGTACCCGGATCAAAAGAAGCTGCTCAAACCGCACCTCATCGGGCAGCGCGTAGCGTGCTGCTCACAATCATGCACCGACCATCTCGACTAGTCCTTGCCGCTCACCGTCGCGGGACCTTACGCGGCATGGATGCCGCGTAAGAGCCTACAAGGACGTACTTGCGGCGTGTCCCGAGAGGGTGGGCGGGCAAGGGCCCTGCAGCCAAGCCGCAGATCAGCAGCTCTACACCCGATCTATCCACTGCATCGCGACACCACGCATAAAGCAACCACGCCTTCGAAGCCTAGCTTCGTCAAGGCGCGCTCCGAGTCTTGAGTCAAAAGCTAGGTGAGTCGAGCGTGCGGTGCCCTCACCGCTTGCGGGACACGCCGTGAATCCATCCGTGGAGGCTCCTCGGCGGCATCCATGCCGCCGAGGGTCCCGCAACCGGCAAGGACACCGCACCAGAGAGTTGGTCGGCTGCTTTCTTGAGAGCTTGTTGCTCGGCTTGCGGTGGCAAATCAACAGTCTGTGGCTTGTGTGTTGAAAGCCCGCCTGCTGTTCGGGTTGGGATGGAAAAATGGTGAGGGGTTGATCTAACCCACGGTGATCCGACCAGCGCCCGTCATGCACCGCTCGCAACCACGCACACCGACCATCTCGACGGGTCCTTGCCCGCTCACCGTCGCGGGACCTTACGCGGCATGGATGCCGCATAAGAGCCTACATGGACGTACTTGCGGCGTGTCCTTCGATGGTGGGCGGGCAAGGGCCTTGCAACCAAGCCGCAGATCATCCGCTCTAGAAACCGATGCACCCACAGCGTTCAATCATTGCTAGAACCGCATCACTTCGCCGCGTTGGCGTTCATCACTGCATTGCGGCTGGCATCCAGATACTGCGCGGGGTCGCGCATGCCGGTGGTGTGGCATTGCCCGGTGGTGTGGCCGCGATTGACGCCGCCCGGCAGCTGCGCGTTGACCTGCTCCACGGTGCCGTCTTCCGGGTCGTTCAGTACCAGGTCCGAGGCCGCGTTGCAGTAGTCGTTGGTGTACCAGTTGGTCTTGGCGAACGAGGTCGTGTAGTAGTTGACCTTGGCGCGCGCATCGGCCGGAATACCGGCCAGCCAGGCTTTGGCGCCGTCGTAAGTCATGTCGGTATTGGTGCCGCAACCCACGCCGAACCACGAGCCCACCGCCGCCAGAATGCCGGACAGATTGGTGCCCTGGTACGGCGTGCCGACCGACTGCATCACCCGCCCACCCGTGGCGTTATCCAGCCCGCTCCAGTAGTAGGTGTACAGATGCAGCGCGGCCATGCCGCCCTGGCTGTGCGCCACTGTTGCGAAAGAGGACCACTGACTGGCGAACTGCGCCAAGCGCTGTGCGAACTGGTCGTTGCTGCGGTTCTGTTTGGCATCAAGGAACGAGGACGCATTGGTGAACTGCGCCTGCGGCCACACGCCGTTGGAGCAATAGCCATGCACCAGCACCAGTTGCGACCCCGCGGCCTGCGGTTGCGCCATCGCAGTGGCACGGGCCAGCGTCGTCGGACGCGGGCCCATGCGCATGCTCTCGTCGATCGCGGCGGCAGAGCGCGCGATGCTGGCGCGGCGCAACGCGGGCAGCTGCAACGGTAGCGTGTCGGCCTGGACCAGCGGGATGTAATGGTCCGGGTCTTCGATGCGCAGCCCGCGCAGCGTAAACGGCGCACGCGCGCCGGCACGCGCGACCCAGCGTTCGTCCAGGCTCAACGGCAGCTGGCCTTGCTGCGGCGTCAGCATGCCGCCGATCCACGCCACCGGCACGTCCTTGCCCTTGGCATCGGTGCCCCAGACCTGTCCAAACACGCGGTAATGCGATGGTGCCTTGCCGCGCGCGGCGACCGGCAAGGCAATGCTGAGCCGGGTGCCGTCGGCAGCGCGTGCGCTGAGCGCGTTGCCGAGCAGACGCAGGGAGGTATCCAGCACCGGCAACACATGCTCGCTGGTACGCACGAACGGCTGCCCGGCCTGGTCGCGACCGCGCACGATCACCTGTGCGATCCAGGTGCCTTCGGCTGTCGGTTGGAACGTGCCGCCATACACGCCATCGCCGGCAGCACCGTCGTCGTGCTGCCCGTCATCGGCCATCGGCAGCGTGCGGATGCCGCCTTGCGGGTCGATCACACGCAGACTCGCTGTTTCGATTTGCCCCGCCTGCGCGGCCAGCAAGCTCGCGCCGCCTGCATCGTTGCCGCTGAGCAAGGCGTTGAGCGTCAGCGACTGGCCGACCTGCTGCCGACGATGGCGCGGGTACGAGGCCAGCTGCGTACGCGCATCGCCTTCCATCAGCACATACCCGCGTTGCGCCACCGGCGTCGACGATTGCAGCGTCAGCGCCCAGTTGCCGTTCTGCGCGGACTCCATCGCGTAACGCATGCCGCTGCTGCCGCTCTCTGCGCTGCCCAGCAGTGTGCGTTGTGCCTGCAGTTGCGGTGCAACAGCAGCGGCACGTGCGCCGGCAACGCGTGGTGCAGTCACCGCCGCCTCCCACGGCTGGTCGCCGGCCAGCACCATGAAGCGCAGATGGCCGTTTTCCACCGGCAAGGTGCCTTGCCAGCGTGCGGACTTGCCGGCCGGCGTCAACTCCACCGGCAGCAAGGCGCTCTTGGACAGGATCGCCGACTCGGCCGGATCGGGTGCGCGCATCTGCGCGAACTCCTCCGGTGGGCCAGCCAGTTGTTTGGGCTGCAGCTCGGCCGCGGCAAGCGGCGTGGAGACCAGCGACAGGGTGCACAGCAGGGACAACAGCGACGGCTTCGGCATGGCGACATCTCTCCTTGAACGTTGCAGAAGCGATGCCGCCGCGCATGGCAACGGCATCGGATGCAGCGCCCCCTCGCCGCGATTCGCCGATGGTTATACCGCGCGCTTGTGACAGGTCTGCTGTGCGCTGCAGCACCTCACGCGCGACAAACAAACCGCCAGGAATAAAAAGTACAGACTGTGATCGAGGTCGTGGACATGTCGAGGTCCACGACGCATTGCTTGCTACAACTCACAGGTCTGCGGTCGCTATGCAGCGCCGAATTCGGCGTGCCTCAGTCCGCCTAAACGTGCGCGGAGCGGGAGCGGTACTGCTCCACCCACGCGACAGTCTGTGCGATGCCACCGAAGGGATAGAAGTGCATGCGGACCTCGCCGTGTGCATCAGTCAGGCCAGTGGCCAGCCGTTCCACAAAACGATCCGGCCCTGCGGTGCCCAATAGCTTGCCGAGCGAGATGCCGTACTTTGACAGCATCGATGCGCATGCGCCGACACCGCAGCTGGCGGCATAGCGTGCGAGCACCGCCACGCCGGCAGGGCCGGGTACGCCCACACGCACGGGATGTGCAATGCCGTGCGCGCGTAGCGCCTGCAACCACATCAGCACGATGTCGGCATCGAACGCGAACTGGGTGACGATCAGCGGCGCCATGCCGCGCTCGGCGATGCTGCGACACTTGCGCTGCAGCACCTCCCATCGATCGGCTGCAGGCATGCTCGGATGCCCTTCCGGATGCCCCGCCACGGCGATGGTCCGGATGCCGGAGCGCTCAAAGATCCCGGTATCGATCAGCGACAAGCTGTCCGGAAACGGCCCGAGCGGAGCAGGCGGATCGCCCGCAATCACCAGGCAGCGCTCGACGCCGGCGTCCTCGACGGCGCGGCTGACGAAGGCGTGCAGCTGCTCGCGCGAGGCGATACGGCGCGCGGACAGGTGCGGCATCGGCTGAAAGCCGAGTGTGCGCACCATCCGTGCCGCGGCCAGCCGCGCGTCGTCGTCCTGGTTGGGCAGGTAGGGGATTGCAATGGTTGCGCCATGCATGATCCGGGGCGCCGCAGCAGCCAGCCCGGCAATGTGCTTTGCGCTGACCTCCAGCGAATAGGCCTCGGTGATGGTGCTGGCGAGGCTGGGCGTGTCTGGATCGATCAAGGGTGTTGCCGTCCTGTGGTGGCGAGTGGCTGCGCCGCTGCGTCAGCCCTGATCGAGCGGGCAGGGGCCAAGAGCACATCGAGATCCCGGCCGCGGCCCAAGACCCGCTTGCGCTCAATCGTCCTGTTCCGCATCGCCGTAGAATTTCACGCCCAGTTGTATGCGATTGCGCCCGCTTTCCACGCGGTGCCGGTTGGTGTCGCGCAGCGAGTAGACGCAGCCGCAGTATTCCTGCTGGTAGAAGTTCTCGCGCTTGCTGATCTCGACCATGCGCGAGGAACCGCCGCCCTTGCGCCAGTTGTATTCCCAGTACATCAAGCCGGGATACCTGGCCGCAGCGCGCACGCCGCAGTCGTTGATCTGCTGCATGTTCTTCCAGCGCGAGATGCCCAGGGAGCTGGTGATCACCGGGAAGCCGTGCTCGTGCGCATACAGCGCGGTGCGTTCAAAGCGCATGTCAAAGCACATGGTGCAACGCACGCCGCGCTCGGGTTCGTTCTCCATCCCGCGGGCCCGCTCGAACCAGTTGTCCCGATCGTAGTCGGCATCGACAAAGGGCACGCCGCACTGCTCGGCAAAGCGGATGTTCTCGTCCTTGCGCAGCTCGTATTCCTTGCGCGGATGAATGTTGGGGTTATAGAAGAAGATGGTGTAGTCGACGCCGGACGCCAGCATGGCCTCCATCACCTCGCCGGAGCATGGCGCGCAGCAGGAATGCAGCAACACCTTGTCGTGGCCGGCAGCCAGTGGGAGTGGTGTGCGGGTTGCGGTGGTATCCATCAGTGGGCTCCGGATGTCGTGGCGGTGCCATTGGCAGGCTGGCGGGCCAGTTCGATGAAGGCGCGCAGGTAGTCGACGGCGATATCGGCCTCGCGTGCGCCCAGGAAGATCTGCTTGGCGATGCCGCGCGCACCCAGCCGCACCGGCACCACGTCCATCCTGGCGGCGTATTCCTCCACCAGCCAGCGTGGCATGGCGGCCACGCCGCGGCCACTGGCCACCATCTGCATCATGATATCGGTGGTTTCGATGGCCTTGTGGCGCCTGGGCGTGACACCGGCCGGCAGCAGGAACTGGCTGTAGATGTCCAGGCGCTCGAGGTCCACCGGATAGCTGATGAGCACCTCGCGTGTGAGCTGCTGGGGCTTGACGTAGGCGGCCGACGCCAGCGCATGGCCCTTGGCCACGACCAGCACCTGCTCGTAGTCGAACACCGGCTCGAACCGCAGCCCGGGCTTGTACAGTGGGTCGGGCGTGACCAGCAGATCGATCTCGTAGCCGAACAGCGCGCCGATACCGCCGAACTGGAACTTCTGCTTGACGTCCACATCCACATCCGGCCAGGTGGCCAGATAGGGCGCCACCAGCTTGAGCAGCCACTGGTAGCAGGGATGGCACTCCATGCCGATGCGCAGCGCACCGCGTTCGCCCTGTGCGAACTGGCCCAGGCGCTCCTCGGCCAGGTCCAGCTGCGGCAGTACCCGGTTGGCCACCGCCAGTAGGTACTGGCCGGCCTGGGTCAGGCGCAGGTTGCGTCCCTCGCGCAGCCACACGTCGGTGCCCAGCTGTTGCTCCAGCTTCTTCATGCTGTGGCTCAGCGCCGACTGGGTCAGGTTCAGCACGCCGGCGGCGGCGGTCAGCGAGCCTTGCTGCTCGACCTGCTGGACGATGGTGAGATGGATGCGCTCAAGCATTCAGATGATCCGAATTCATGGAATGTTGAAATAACACCATTTTACTTCATTGAACGCGAGCCCTAGCATCGGGATTCGTCGTCTCAGGTCAACCCGCATGACTGTCAACGTGCCACACCCCCTCCGCGTCGTCGCGGTCTCCGGCGGGCTGCAGCGCCCCTCCAAGGCCGTCGCCCTGGCCGAACACCTGCTGGCGCTGATCGCCGATGCCGTGCCGTGCGAGCAACATCTGGTCGAACTCGGGGCGTTGGCGCCGCAGTTCGCCGGCGCGGTCTGGCGCTCGCAGCTGCCGGCAACGGTGGAGCAGGAACTTGCGGCCGTGGAGCAGGCAGACGTGGTGGTGGTGACCACGCCGGTCTATCGCGGCTCCTACACCGGGCTGTTCAAGCACTTCTTCGACTTCATCCACCAGGATGCCTTGATCGACACCCCGGTGCTGTTGGCGGCCACCGGCGGCAGCGAGCGCCATGCGCTGGTGATCGACCACCAGTTGCGGCCACTTTTCAGTTTCTTCCAAGCACGCACCTTGGCGCTGGGCGTCTACGCCACCGACCGCGACTTCCTGGACTACCGCGTGCATAACGAGGCCCTGGCCGAGCGGGCCAGGCTAGCGGTGCAACGGGCACTGCCGCTGATCGCATTGACGCGGCAGGCAGGTGCCATTGCCGCAGAAAACGTGGCCGCGGCCTGAGGCCACCCGGCCACGGTTGCTCGGCGGGCCACCACACCCTTCTCCGGCTACAGGATCGGTTGGCAACTGTCCGCAGATCCAAAGTCCCGGCATCCATCCAGCAGGGATCCACCCCTGCGCCGAGACCTGCGCTCGTAATCAATTTCGGAAACAAGGCGTCAGCTTGCAATGACTCAAGAATTCACTTTCAGCATCAAACGTCAGCGGTTTGACGAGGACTACCGCCCCGCGGCCAACACGCGCAACACGACGAACTTTGCCAACCTGGCCAGGGGCCAGCGTCGGCAGGAAAACCTGCGCAACACGCTTGCGATGATCAACAACCGCTGCAACGACCTGGCGCATTGGGATAACCCCACCCGCGACCGCTACGCGGTGGAGCTGGACATCATCTCTGTCGGGATGAACATCGGTGAGAACGAAAGCGGCGATGCATTTCCGCTGATCGAGATATTGAAGCCCAGCCTCCTCGACAAGACGAGCGGCGCGCGCATCGATGGCATCGCAGGGAACAATTTTTCCTCCTACGTGCGCGACTACGATTTCAGCGTGCTGCTGCCGGCGCACAATCAGGACGCGTCCGGCTTCAGCATCCCGAATGATTTCGGCAGCCTGCACGGAAAGCTGTTCAAGCACTTCGTGGACTCGGACGCCTATACGGCGCGTTTCGCCAAGCCCCCGGTCATCTGCATCAGCGTCTCCAGCAGCAGGGTCTATCACCGAACCGGCAACCGGCACCCCGTGCTCGGCATCGAATACCGGCAGGACGAATTTTCCCTGACCGATCGCTACTTCGAGAAGATGGGCCTGCAGGTGCGTTATTTCATGCCTCCCAACAGCGTCGCCCCGCTGGCTTTTTACTTCTTCGGCGACCTGCTCAACGACTACACCAATCTCGAGCTGATCGGCACCATCAGCACCATGGAGACGTTCCAGAAGATTTACCGCCCGGAGATCTACAACGCCAATTCCGCGGCGGGGGCCATCTACCAGCCGAGCCTGAAGCACCAGGATTATTCCTCTACCCAGATCGTCTACGACCGGGAAGAGCGCAGCCAGCTCGCGGTGACGCAGGGCAAATTCACCGAGGAGCACTTCATCAGGCCCTACGGCAAGATTCTCGCGCAGTGGGTTTCCCATCACGCTGTCTAATCAACAAGAACGCAAGACACCACTCATCATGAAAAAGCTGCTCCCTACCTCCACCGCCGGCAGCCTGCCCAAGCCGTCCTGGCTCGCACAGCCGGAGAAACTCTGGTCGCCCTGGAAGCTGCAGGACGAGGAATTGATCGAAGGCAAGCAGGATGCATTGCGCCTGTCGCTGCAGGAACAGCAGCATGCCGGCATCGATATCGTCAGCGACGGCGAGCAGACCCGCCAGCATTTCGTCACTACCTTCATCGAACACCTCAGCGGCGTCGATTTCGAAAAGCGCGAGACTGTCAGGATCCGCAATCGCTATGACGCCAGCGTCCCCACCGTCGTTGGCCCGGTGAGCCGCCCCAGGCCGGTGTTCGTGGACGATGCCAGGTTCCTGCGCCAGCAGACTCGCCAGCCGATCAAATGGGCGCTGCCCGGCCCCATGACGATGATCGACACCCTCTTTGACGCGCACTACAAAAGCCGCGAAAAGCTGGCATGGGAATTTGCCGTCATCCTCAACCAGGAAGCCAGGGAGCTTGAAGCGGCCGGCGTGGACATCATCCAGTTCGACGAGCCGGCCTTCAATGTCTTCTTCGACGAGGTCAACGACTGGGGTGTTGCGACCCTCGAGCGTGCGGTCGAAGGGCTCAAGTGCGAGACCGCCGTCCACATCTGCTACGGCTACGGCATCAAGGCCAATACCGACTGGAAGCAGACCCTGGGGTCGGAGTGGCGTCAGTACGAAGAGTCGTTTCCCAAGCTGCAGACATCCACGCTCGACATCATCTCGCTGGAGTGCCACAACTCGCACGTGCCGATCGACCTGATCGAACTGGTGCGCGGCAAGAAGGTGATGGTCGGGGCCATCGATGTGGCGAGCAATACGATCGAAACACCGGAAGAGGTGGCCGATACGCTGCGCAAGGCGCTGCGCTTCGTCGATGCCGACAAGCTCTACCCGTCCACCAACTGCGGGATGGCGCCTCTGGCCCGTGACGTTGCAAGAGGCAAGCTCAAGGCCCTGAGTGCAGGCGCAGACATCATTCGCGCAGAACTGGCAGCCCGCTAACGCGTCGGTGCTGGCGCTGGGTCGGCGGCCGAAGCAACAGGGTTGCGGCTAGCGCCATCGTGCCGACGCACGTCGCCACCACGGCTCGCGACGCAACCACCAACAAGCCCCCGCATGCGGGGGCTTGTTGGTCTTCCATCACGGTGCAGGGCTCAGTAATTGACCTGCAACTGCAGCCGCAGCAAGTCGCCTTCCACCACCGGATACGGCGCGGTGGTGACGTCGGTGCGCTTCATCTTCGAGTAGGCAAACACCAGTTCCAGCGCATCCATCGGCTGCCACTCGACGCCGGCTTCCACTTCGTCCAGGCGCATGCGCGGCGCATTGGTGTCGAACTTGGAGCCGCCGCGGTAGGTCTGCCACTTCAGGTACGGCAGCAAGGTGCCGTAGCTGCCATCGTGCTTGTACATCGCCTGCACGTAGCCGCCGCTCAGCGAACGGGTGCGGATGCGCCGCTGTGCGACATCCAGCTCCGGGCCGCGGCCCACTGTCCACTCGGCCTGCAGGCCGAACGGCTGCGGGTAGTAGATGATGTGCGCGGCCACGCGTTGGTCGGTGTAGCCGTTCGGGTCGGTGATGACCGGGGTGAAGCTGCGGCCACCGATGTTGACTGCCGCCGCGGTCGGCACGAAGCGGCCGCTGTAGGCATCGGCACCCACTTCCAGGTACTGGCCGTTGGCGAACTTGAACGGGTAGGTGGCGTGCACCACCGCATGCATGCTGTCGTTGCGCTCGGCGCGGTTGGCGCCCTGGCCGTTGTACACACCGGCACCAATCACACCGTAGTCGCCCGAGCCCTTCAAGCCCGACTTGACCAGGTCCTGGAAGCGGCCCTTGGCCACGGTGGGGCTGTAGTAGAACACCGCACCGATATCGCGTTCGTCGCGCAGGCCGGAGTTGAGCGCGTCGGCGCGGTCCAGGGTGAGACGGTTCTGGCTGGACTGCAGGTTCTCCCAGCCGTACGGCATCTTCGACTGGCCCACGCGCACGCGGTACTCGCGCTTCTTGTCGAAGTAGATGTCGGCATACGCATCGCGCAGCTGCGCGAAGTTGGAGGTGGTCGACCCGGTCGGCGTGCTCGCAAAGTCCGGCTGGAAGTACAGCGATACGTGCTCGTTGAGATCGCCGCTCAGCACCAGGCGCGCACGCCGGATGCCCAGGCTCTGGTCGTTGCCGATAAAGCGGTCGCCGGTTGCGCGCAGATCCTGCGCGTCGCCGCCGATGCCCTGGTTGTAGCGGATCTGCGTGTAGCCGCGCAGGCTCAGCTTGTCGTACCACTTCTTGCCGGCCTCGCCAGCCTTGGCCGGTGCCGCAGCCGGTACGGGTGCAGGTGCGGCCTGGGCGATGGCGGTGTCGGCAGGCGCCGATGCCGCAGGGGCGGGCGGCAGTGCCGGTGCGGCCGGCATCGCCGACGCCGGCAGCTTGCCGTTCTCGTCCACCTGCACGAACTTGCCCAGCTTGTCGCGGCCCGGAGCCGGCTCGGCGAAGATCTGCTTGGTCTTGCGGTCGACGTACAGCTCCAGCTCGGCGGCCAGCGTGCTGCCGCTGGCGGTCGCGCTGAGGGCGCACAGGACGGTGGCGAGATTGCGTTTTTTCATTGGTCCGGCTCGTGCAAGGGAAACGGGTCGGCGGCAGCGTCAGGCCGGCGCTGCCCGGCGGGCGGCGAACACGGCGCCGGCACGCCCACCAGGCGCCCGGTCGTCCTGACGGTGCGGCAATGCGTGCAGTTATATTTAGATTTGATGTCAGTTTGGTGACATCGGCGGCCCCGCACAGCGCAACGCTGTGTCAGCTGCGTGTCTGGCGCGTGTCAGTTGTGCGACGTGCAGAAGGCGGGCCCAGCGGTGCGCGGCGCGGGCATCAGGCGCGGATGTGACGCTTTGGTTGCTGCCGCCCCATCGGCCTGCGGTGCCATGGGCAGATGGTGCCGCCAGGAGCAGTTGCCGACGCAAAAGCCGAAGCGCGTGCTTGGCACGGCCATAGCGTGCTGTCGTCGTCGCCAACGCGTGGGCAAGGGACGATGACTCAGAAACATGGCAAAGGCGGGGTCATCGCCCGCCTTTGCCGGATCACGCACCGTGTGGCGTAGCGCCAGGCCGGTGCGGCTGCACGGTGTCGCGCAACACCATGCCAGGGCTAGGCTCAGCCGGCCGGCGTCGCCTGCAGGGCCGCCGCCACCGCATCGCGCAGCGGGGTGGTCGGGCGGCCGATCAGCTGGCTCAGCGTGTGGCTGTCGTCGAACAGGCTGCCGCCGCGCGAGGATGCCGAGCACTGCGCCAGCACCTGTGCGAATGCAGCCGGCAGGCCGATCTGCACCAACGCCGCCGCGTAGTCGGCTTCGGGCAGGTCGTGATAGGCCACCGGCTTGCCCGACTGCTGCGCCACCTCGGCGGCATACTCGGCCATCGTGAAGGCAGTATTGCCGGCCAGTTCGTAGACCTTGCCGGCCTGCGGCGTGTCGGCGGCCAGCACCGCTGCGGCGGCCTCGGCATAGTCGGCACGCGTGGCCGCACTGATCCTGCCCTCGCCGGCGCTGCCGATCACCGCGCCATGCGCCACCTCGGCCGCGATCGAGCCGGTGTAGTTCTCGGTGTACCAGCCATTGCGCAGCAGCACATGCGGCACGCCGCCCTCGCGCAGCAGCGCCTCGGTGGCCACATGCTCGGGTGCCAGCGCCAGCGTGCTGGTATCGGCATGCAGCACGCTCGTATAGGCCAGCAATTCCACGCCGGCACGCTTGGCGGCTTCAATCACGTTGCGGTGCTGCGGCACGCGTTCGCCCACCGCATTGGACGACACCAGCAGCACCCGGCCCACGCCGGCGAAGGCCTGATCCAGGCTCTGCGGGTCCGCGTAGTCGGCGCGACGCACGGTGATGTCGCGTTTTGCGAACTGTGCGAGTGACGCAGTATCGCGGGCCGTTGCTACGATCCGAGCGGCCGGGACACGCGCCAGCAGTGCTTCGACCACCAATGCGCCCAGTTGCCCGCTGGCGCCGGTGACGAGGATCAGGGGGGAGGTGTGTGCCATGGTGAACTCCAGTAGGTATTGATAAGAGGTGTGGTCTACTATCTAGACTCTTGGTCCGCGCACCTATTGTCAGGGCCGTTCGAACCTCCGCAAGGAGGCAGTTTTCTACCCCCTGGTTACCGTGAGATATCCCAGTGAACGCGATTGCTCTGTTTCCGCCGCCGCCGTCCCTGCAAGGCATGCCGTTCGACGCCACCAAGTGCCCGGTGCGCGACGTGCTCGATCAGATCGGCGACAAATGGACCATGCTGATCCTGCTGACGCTGATCCCCGGCCCCTCCCGCTTCAGCGCCATCCAGCGCGCCGTGCCGGACATCTCCAAGCGCATGCTGACCCAGACCCTGCGCAACCTCGAGCGCAACGGCATGATCACCCGCAAGGTCTACGCGACCAAGCCGCCCAGCGTGGAATATGCCTTGTCCAAGCTCGGCGTGGCGCTGCTCGGGCCGATCTCGCAGCTGCTCAACTGGGCAGGCGAGAATCATGCGGCCATCCGCTCCGCACGCGAACGCTTCGATCATGCCCAGCAGCCGGCGGTTGCGCTGGATGCCGACGAGGCGATGGCGTAAGCGCCGGCCGGCAGCAATGGCAAGCGAGCTGACGGCGCTGACTGCCAGGTGGGCGCCTCGGCGCGTTGGTTGACCGCCTAGGCGCGTGCACTAGGCGCAGCGGTGGATGGATTCCGCGTCCGCCAGGTGTGCCTTGTTGAAGCATCGGTGCTCGGCCCGGAAGCGTGGACGGCTGAGTAGCGGGCTCGCCGTCCATCGCCGCTGTCGAGGGCACGCCCTGGCACCTGGACCCGACTCCAGAGTGGCCACATCACAGCCACCACGGCCTGCCACGCACGCGGCGGACCCGCCATCGATCTGTGAACGCGTGCTCACAAAATCCCGCGCCGGATAAACGTCTACCAGCGCGACCACGCCACGCATCGCCCGCAAACCCTTGCGGCGTAACGGGCCTGCCGCACGCTATCGCTGCCATCGCTAATTTCAATCGCAAGCCGGCTCAAGCGTACGCACCGGCACCCGATAAGGGGCTCACCTTATCTCGCGAATCCGCTGCGCCATGCCCGTCTTCGGCACCTTGTCCGCCTCAACGCGACGCACCCTGGGCGCTGCCCTGCTCGCGCTGTGGTGCGGCTGGATCGCCGTGGCCTGGACCACGCCACGTGCGCAAGCCACCGACGTCGCCAGTGCGTGGGCGCAGGTCCAGGCCAGCCTGCCGGCCGCGCAGCAGGCGCCGATGCTAATCGGCGTCGCAGGCGCCTGCGCCTGCACCGACCCGGCCGCCGATCGCGCCTGGGCCGTGCTCAGCAACGCGGTACGTGCGCGTGGCGGCCAGGTGCGCATGCTCGACACCCCCGCACTGCGTGGCAGCGGCTATGCCGTGTGGCTGCTCGGCACTGACGGCCAGCCACGCTACGCCGGCCCCGTAGACGGCGGCGCGGTGTGCGGCACGGCCGGCGCGGCGGATTGGTCGCGCTGGTTACCCGATGTCCTGGCGCGCACCCCGGGTGCCGCGCTGGTGTCCCCTTGTCCCTGTGCCGTGGAGTCGCTGTCATGATGGAACTGTCCGCATCGGCACCGCCGACCTCCACCTACTCCACCCGCCTGGCGATCAAGGCCGACCGGCTGTTTCTGTGGCTGGCCGTGCTGCAGAGCGTCGGCTCGCTGGGCCTGGCCTGGTACCAGGGTCAATGGACCACGTTTCTGGCGGTCACGCTGCCCAGCCTGTTGCTGATGGCCTGGCAAGTGCAGGCCAACCCCGGCACGCGCCTGACCCGCATCACCAACGCGCTGGTGCTGATGGCCCTGGTCGCGGCCACCATCCAGCAGGCGCATGGCCTGGTGGAAATGCACTTTGGCGTGTTCGTGATCCTGGCGCTGCTGCTGTACTACCGCGACTGGCTGCCGGTGGTGGTCGCCGCAGGCGCCATCGCCGTGCATCACCTGGCGTTCTACTGGCTGCAATCGCGCGGCATGCCGGTGCAGGCGTTCACCGTCGGCAGCGGCTTCGGCATCGTGGTGCTGCATGCCGGCTACGTGATCGTCGAAACCGCCTTCGTCTGCGTGATGGCCATCCAGCTGCGCCGCCAGGTCGATGCCCTCGACCACGAGGCCGAATCGCTGGCCGAACTGGCCGACACCCTGGCCACCGGCGCCACCTTGCCGCCGGCCATCCTGCAGCAGCCCTTCCGCAGCGGCTCGCTGGCGCAGGCGTTGGTGCGCATGAGCGTGCAGGTGGAAGAGCGCATCGCCCAACAGCAGCAGCTGCTGCTGGAAAATCGCCGTATCCGCCTGGCGTTGGATGCATCGGCAATGGCGGTGGCCATCGTCGACGGGCAGGGCGCCGCCATCTATCGCAATCAGTCGTTCCAGCAACTGAGCAAACAGGTCGATGCGCACGTGCTGCACACCGCACTGGCCGATGCAGTGCAGCTGGGGCATGACGCAGGCAGCAGCAAAACGCGCGCCCTGGCGGCGTTGCAACTGCAGGAAAACATCACCCCGGTCCGCGATGGCGACGGCGCCTCGCTGGGCGTGGTGGTGGAGTGGCAGGACCGCACCCAGGACCTGGCGCTGGAAGAGCAGCTGGCCACGGTCATTGCCCAGGCTGCGCGTGGTGAGCTCGGTGCCCGCCTGCAGGGGAATGCTAGGAGCGGCACGCTCGGCCAGCTGGCCGAGGGCGTCAACCAGTTCCTGGCCATCACCGACGACAGCCTGCAGGACATGCGTCGCATGCTGGCGGCGATGTCGCGTGGCGATCTGACCCAGCGCATCGACCGCCACTGCGAAGGCGTGTTCGAGCAGATGAAGCGCGACGCCAATGCCACTGCCGACGAGCTGGCGCGCATCATTACGCAGATCCGCAGCTCCAGCACCGCGATCAATCACGCCGCCGGCCACATCCTGACCCGCAACGATGCATTGGAGCAGCAGGTGCAGCGCCAGTCGGCCACCCTGGGCCGCACCGCCACCCAGATGCAGGCCGTGCTCGGCACCATGCAGGAGCACACCGCGCAGGCGGCCGACGCCGACAAGCTCACCGCCGCCGCATCCGAGGCCGCACGCAGCGGCGGCGACACCATGCACCAGGCGATGGGCACCATGCAGCAGATGGAACAGGCCTCGCGCCGCATCCAGGACATCGTCTCGGTCATCGACGGCATCGCCTTCCAGACCAATATCCTGGCCCTGAATGCCGCTGTCGAGGCCGCGCGCGCCGGCGAAGAAGGCCGCGGCTTTGCCGTGGTTGCGGGCGAGGTGCGCGCGCTGGCATTGCGCTCGTCCACCGCCGCCAGCCAGATCAAGACGCTGATCGGCGAATCGGTCACGCATATGCAGGCCGGCGTGCAGCAGGTGCGCCACGCCGGCGAAGGCATGCAGCACATCGTCGCCACCATCGGCCAGGTCAGCAGCACGCTCAGCAGGATCGCCGTCGCCTCGCAACAGGAAGCCGGCAGCATCGCGCAGGTGCATCACACCCTCGCCGGCGTAGACGCCGACATGCGCGACGGCGTCACCCGCATGCAGGACGCCAGCGCCGCCGCACGCGCCATGGGCGACCATGCCGCGCAGCTGGAAGATGCAGTGAGTGCGTTTGTGGCGGAGGCGCGCGATGGCAGCGCTGTTGTAATGCACAGGCTGCGCGTTGCCTGATCGACGCTGGCGTATTAGTTACGCAGCTCCCGCAGCTTGCCAGTGAACCAGGATTGGCTCGATACCGGCGCAGCGTTGCCGCAACGCACCTGATACGGCGTGCCCGACATGCTGCTCTTGGTGGCGGCAAGTTCGATAAAGGACTCGGTGGATGTCACTAGTCCCTTCTTCTGCAAGTAGTCGTACTTGCGCTGCAAATGTTCGCTGGCTTTCGGTGCCGCATACCACGACCCATTACGCGAAAATTCGCAGTTGGATTGCGCAAGGACTTTGAAAAGCTGACCAACCTCACGTGTCGTGGCCGGCGAAACACCCTGCGCCGATGCAGAGGAGCTGAGCAGGAGTGCAATTAGAAAAAATTTAGCGTTCATCAGCCGAATCTTAGCGCAACAGGCCACCATCTCAGCAGGCACGCCGATCGGTCGCAGTGACAACAATCGACCTTCTAGCCATCGCTCAGTCCACTGACGCTAAACAGGCTCAGGGACGTAGCGCAACAGCGTCGAACCCTCGAAGTAATTCCCGTAGTACTCGCTCGCCCTCAGCCCCGGGTTCGCCTCAAAATCGATGTAAGGCTCGGAACAATGGGGGCAGCGAAAAGGATTGAGGTAGGCGTAGCGGGACCCATCCGGTGCCAACGGTAATGCGTCTTCCAGCACATCAAGCGCTTCGGCATCCGGCTCGGACAGCGCTGCAGGGCTGCCAGGCAGATGGCTATCGACGGTGATGGTGTACTTGCCGGACCCCGAGTAGAAGTATCCCGCGTTGCTAAAACCCGCGTGATAGGAGCGGATCAGGAACGAACGTTTGCAGTGGTCGCATTCACAAGAAAGCAGCACGTTGCCACCGGTGACTAATCCGCTGAAGTGCAGACCCCTTGCAAACAGCCCCTTGCCTGCAAGTGCGGAACTGCTGACGCTGGCGCCCGGCAGAAAGAACGGCTGAAACCTGATCCCGGATGCTTGGCCATTCGCAAACGCATCTGGATCGAGCTTCTCGGTCTGCGAAATGACACAGTCTGCCTGGCACCCGAGGTTGGGATGCACGCGAACGGAAAAGTGGAACCACCCCGTCGCAGCACCAAGTTCATGCCGATGCACCTCTCCCGCCGAGTCGGCAAACTCCAGGACGCTATTGGACTTCAACCATGCGGAAGGCTTGAGCTCACATGGGACATCGCTCTCGGTAACGCGGCACAACTCTCGCCCATCGGCGCGAACGATCAATAACGGAGCGGCTTTCTTCTCGAAGATGGAGAACATGCTTTCCTTGGCGGCAGTGCGTGAGTGACAGATTGGAACGCTGGGCGCGAGCGCAGCAGAACAATGGTAGCTCTACCGAAGGTTCGGCGCTGCGCTCGCGGTGTTCCTCTTGAAGGCCATGCCTACACTGGCGGGCGCAGTCAACACGAAACCGAACTGCTGATAGAGCCTGTACGCCTGACCATCCGCAATCAGGCTGACGTACGCCGAATCAGGGACTTCCTGCTCAATGTAATTGGCGATCTCGCCCATGACAGCCTTACCCAGACCACGGCCCTGATGCTCTGGCAAGACGGCAATATCGACCACCTGATAGAAACAGCCGCCATCACCGATAACGCGCCCCATCGCCACCGGCTCGCCATCGCAAAGTACCTGCACGCTGAAGAGCGAGTTGGGCAGCCCGCGCTCGGCGGCTTCAAGTGCCTTCGGACTCAAGCCGCTTGCTTGCCGAAGATGCCGATACGCTTCGACAGTCGGTGTTTGATGCACAACGCGGTAGGGCGCTGAGTGAGTCATTGCAAATCCCTGTAGCACCGAACGGCTACGCTCATTCGATTTGATGGGTGGATGAGGCTTGATTGAAATTCTAGGACGAATCAGCGGGAGAACCAATAAATGCTCTGTTTGCCTCGGTCACCGGAGCAAGTATTTCCAGGAGAGCTTTAGCCAACTAGCGAACCTGCATCCAAGCGGGGTGCTGCATTGCTACAAGATTTACTGTGCGCCCCGAGCCTCCTTGTATGTCATTGGCCGTAACAAGATGTGCCGCAGCCATAAATGCAAGAACAGCAGATTCCTGCTGCTATGTGAAGAAGCCAGTACCTATCAGGTTCTGTCCGTACAGAGCATCATCTCGTAGCTCCCAAGCGGTGTTGTAGTCGCCCATCGCTTGGCACCGCTCTTCCGCTGGCTCGGCCAACGTCTCTACAGTAAAGAGGAAAGCATTGTATGAGAGGTGTGATGCCTCAATTGCCGATATTTGTGGGGGGTCAGACATGGATTTCAATAGCCTGGCTAAGTTGGACTGTTAGGCGTCTTCGGCTTGAGCGAATAGCTAAGTCGACCAACGAAGCGGCTTCGGCTCGAATGAATTGTCAGGCCGCATGCTGATACGTCACGGCTGCAAATCCAATGATTGCTGCAAGGATAAGCATGACAATCCATCCTGACCTCTGATGGAACGGCACTGGGTTGCACCCAATCTGCGCTTCCGCCGCCGAAGCGTTAACTATCCAGCCGTGGGAGCAAACGGGGCAAATGAGCTGGTACTGCTTGGAGATAACCCATCCGAAAAAGATGGTAGAAGTGTCCGTACGTGTACTTGAGACGCAATGTAAAGTCTTGCTCTTGCTCGCACCTCTGGCAGTGCTCATGCTCTGCCAGGTCGAAGGTCAGCACTCGCTCGCCCCATCCCCAAAGAATCATCTGTCTCTCTCGAAATATCTTAGCGGTCCAGCAACTGGATTAAACAGGCCCGCGAAGTGGATCCGGCTTGAATGAATTGTTGGGCGTCGCCGCTAGTCACTGCTCCCGGCACAGCCAGAGTCCCCCGCATCGCACCCGGAAAAACCAATGTCCTGACCACCCGATGCGCCACCATCGGATGACAGATAGAGCGGGTCACTTGTATCGGACGACGTGGAGCCAGCTGCCTGAGAAGAAGCAAATGCCGCACAAACCACCGCGCCAATGACTGGAACAAGCCAGATGAGGGCAAGTTGCAATGCGCGTTGTGATGGCGACAGCACCGAAACGCGAAGCACGGCAACCGATGCGACGATATTGCCAAGCGCAAGTATCACACCCAATAGAAGCATCAACTTCATCCAAACCTCCAAGTCGCCTGACTATTACCGGGGCTGCCCGTGTGGCGAAAAAACGATCCTCGCCGAGTCGTCCATGGCCGTCAATCGCTGCAAGCTTTTGCAACAAACGCTCGTTATGCCAGCGTGGCTGCCCATGACCATGTGCCATGCCATAGTCAAGCTGATCTAACGTGAGATGCAGGACGACGGCTTGGTGCTACACCTTTGTCCTCCTGCGCGAGGAGCAGTGAGCGCGAAAGGTGTGATGCTAAACGCGTTGCGCTTGATGCGGGCGTTGCAACGATAAGCGCTGACGGAATTGTTGCCGTCGAGCCTAGGCTAAGTCGGCGATCAATCATGTGTGCGAGCTCCATCTACAACCATCTCCATCCGCAGCCTGACACCTGAGTTAAGCCGACCCGCGAAGCGGGTTCGGCTTGAATGAATTGTTAGGCATCTGCCCGAGAGAACTGAGTTGCTCCTCCAGCCATGCCACGAACTCCTGCTCTGAGAGTGGATTGGGACAATGATCCCACTCGTTCCAGCGGCGATCGACCATAGTGGACCAGTCGCCAGCGACCTGAGCAAGCGCGGGGTGACCACCCCAGAATTTTGTGGCTGTGGCGAGCTCACTGACGCGACCATTGAGCTCCTGGATCGAACAAGTCCCTGCCAAGTAGCGTCGAGCGGCCTCAATCATCTGGCGGAACTCTCCGATCTCAGTGGACATAGTGCTGGTGCCTAACTCCTGAGTTAAGCCGGACCGCTTTGCGGCGTTGGGCAAGTGAAACTTGCAAGAACTTGCACGAGGCCGCGAAGCGGGCTCGGCTTGAACGAATTGTTAGCCCTCTGGCTTTGAGCTAAGTGGTATTTGACTTGGATCGCCATGCCTGACGATGCGAATGTGCAGGGCGTGGAAGGCGGAGTTCCCTCCAACACCACCACGTATTTGTTGCCTCTCGCGAGCAGCGTACACGCGGAGGCCGGCGTCGTTGAGGTAGGACATGCTCTCCGCAAGTGACTTCTGAGCGTTGATCCGCTCGTAGGGCTCATGAAGTCCGAGATCGACCCAATCTGTCAGGTTCTGCAAAAAACCACCTACACAACCTAGCTCTTCCTCTGATAGATCTTCTGGGTAGTCATCGTAGCGGCCGTGACAGTCCGAGGATAAATCTATTAGTGTTTTTGCAGATGTGACCAAAGCTAGGTGCGTTGGAATCTCTTGCTTGATCCGAACGATTCGCACTGGTGCCGGCTGATCTCGCTGATCTAGCCGCTCTCTGACCCATTTCTCATGATTGTCTTTCAGTTGCCGCAGGGTCTCTGCAGTAAACGTTTCGTATTGATCATCAACGAGTTTGTGATGTACACGGCAAAGCAATAGGAGATTGCTTTGGTCATCAATGGCCTCCGCGGCAATGGTCGGGTCGTGGCGTGGGCCGCTTTTGGCACCTGAGATGATGTGGCACTCATCCCCGACAACTGACTCAGAGTCAACGTCCGAGGCGTCTATCACTAGGCGCGTCTTGCAGAATGCACAAAGACTTCCAGAGCGGCCCCAGAGTACTTTTCTGGTCTTATCCGTGATGCTCATACCGAGGGCTAACGCCTGAATTAAGCCGAGCCGCAAAGCGGCTTCGGCTTGAATGATTGTTAGACCGCGCCCTCACTGCTCATCTTCCGGGCGCAGTGGAGAGTGGGACCAGTCAAAAGCGGTCAGAACGTGTTTGGCCAGAGCATCGAACTCCTCACGGTAGTGATGCTCATGTGGTGCCGGAACCTCAGGCCACCCTAGGGCAAAACCCATCGACCTTAGAGTGGAAGAGTACCGCTCAAGTGGGCCATAGCCGAATACTTGGTTATGACGCTCCCACACAACAGTGGCCTTGTCTCCTGGAGAGTATGCCCAGAGGTCAAAGCGTGCATCTGCAGAGAGAAACGGCGCAAACCGGGCTAGGAACTCTTTGACCTGAGTCAGCGACAAGGCTGGGCTTTGGTAACGGCCAGGCAGCGCCTCTCCGCGAGGAGTGTGAAGCACGTACAGCAAGTAGTACGGTGGCTCCAAGCACTCAACTAACCGCTCAAAAACGACAGGGTCTCCGCCGGGAGCGCCCGCAATTACGTGCTGCCCGACGTCGAAAACGGGCAGGTGCGAGTGGGCAGCCCACTCGCCGTTAACAAGGTGGCCGAGACGGTACATGGCGGTCTAATACCTGAATTAAGCCGCGTCGCTAAGCGGCGTCGGCTTGAATGAATTGTTAGGGGACAGCCTACGTGGCGTCATGACTGATTGCCAGGCTGCCGACGAACCACAAGTACGCAGCCGCTGCGACAGTAAGCAAGTGCAGCACGCCGACCCAGCGCCACCGAAGGGCCAAGACCGAAGGGGCAACTAGGGCGACCGTTACGACGAGCCCAGCCAGTGGGAAATACCTAGCGAGTTGCGATGATTCAATGCCAGGAATGCCGGCCACAAGGCATGAGGCCGCAAAGAAAAAGAAAGCAGAAAGGCCTGCGGCTGAGGCCTTGAGCTTACGGTTTGGCGTCGAAGAGAGAACAAAAGCCGGGAGGAGAACGGTGAGCCCGATGAGCCCGGGAATACATTGTTCCGCGGCAAAGAGAACGTGGTGCAAATCCATAACTGTCACTGCCCCCTAACACCGGAATTAAGCCGAGCCGCGAAGCGTCTTCGGCTTGAATGAATTGTTAGGGGGCACGCGCCGGAACCAGAACCACCATGTGCCGATACCACATGCAAACAGCCACGCAAGTAGAAACCAGAACCCAGACCGTGATTCGACTGCCGTTGTGGCTTGGCCATTCTCTTGAGCGAAGGTAACGATCTTGTGGTCGTCGAGGACGCTCGGAACGATGATATATGAGCGAGAAGATCTGACGTACTGAGACTGAGTCGAGTAGCGGGACTGGTAGGAAGCGCCCACGAGAATTGCTGATTGATCGGAGTATTGGGCGAGGCCTGTGGAAGCTGGAGGCCAAGGTGACAGCCAGTCGTACACCGCTACCACCGGGACCAGGAGCAAATAGGCAGGCATGCCGAACTTAAGCAGCATGCGGAATAGACCAACGAGAAACTTCACCAGTGCCCCCTAACACCTGAGTTAAGCCGCGCCGCGAAGCGGCGTCGGCTTGGACGAATTCTTAGGGCACAGCTGGCGACAGACCATGACGCGTGCTCCACTCGGCGGACCAACTGAAAAGCTTGACGTGGTGCACCTGATGCCAGCCCTCGCCTCGCTCATTATCCAGCATGGTCTCGGTGAGATCGACTCCGCCCCAGGCCTGCGTAAAGAGGTGGCCGTCTTGGCAACTACCTTGCTCGGCATGCTCTCGAAGCCTGCGAATCTCCCGTTCCAGCGCGAGGAGGCCAGACACGTCACCATGAATATGGACGACATTGCCTTCCGAGTTTGCAACGATGCTTAGCATGAGAAGCGAATCACCTTTGTCTGCGGCCTAACACTTGAATTAAGCCGTGCCGCGAAGCGGCATCGGCTTGAATGAGTTGTTAGGCAGTGAGTGGCCGAAACGGTTGAGACGGCAACCATGCTCCCCAGCACTGCCGCGTTGACCGAGTGTGCCACAGCTTGCGGGATGGAGCTTGCCCAGCGATGCAGCGGCGCGTGATGCCACCGAAACCAAGTGCAATGAATGCAGCGCGGGAACGATGTGCCAAGGCGAAGCGCCGAACTTACCGCAACAAGCAACGGTGATGACTGCTGTCCGGAGCCAACCGCATGCATGCCTGCGAACTCACCGAAGCGGCAACCACCAACGCATCTGCTCCACCACTGCCACCTTAGTTAAGCCGCGCCGCGTAGCGGCGTCGGCTTGGACGAATTGTTAGGGCGCGACATTGATGAGCCCGAGACCCGACAATGTGGCCACGCCGCCGAGTCCCAGCGCTAGTGCCGCATAGAAAAAAGCCATGACACGCCCTTTCGGGCTGGACCAATGTTCGCAGACCCAGATAAGTGCGCGTAAGAAGAATGTCTTGTGGCTGTAGAAGTAGCTGGCGAGGAACATGGTGCCCCACGCCATCAGGTAGAGTCCCAATAGCACGGTGCTAGGGCCCGTGCGCACTGGGCCTGGCTTGAATCCGGTGAGCAAAGTGCTGACAAGGAGGGCGCCCAGAATGGCGATAAGCGACACTCCTAGTGCGATGCCGGGCTCGTTTTCAGTTGGCTTCGGCTGCATCGAACCTACTAGAGCGCCCTAACGCCTGAATTAAGCCGACCCGTAGCGGGGCGGCGGTTGGGTGCTAGCGTAGCGGAAAAAGCGCCCAAGCGCTGCCCCGATGCGGGTTCGGCTTGAATGAATTGTTAGGCCGCGACATGTGCAGCCTCCATGTACGTGCTGTACGCGTCATATGAGAAGCCGATGCCAATAGCAGCAGAAAGAGCAAGCAACAGCCAATACTTGGTTGGATGCTCTCTGCGGCTGAATCTGGCTACCCACGCGCCATCAAGCGCGCAACCAGTAAAGGCCTGAATGAGGAAAGGAATAAAACCGCTCACACCGAACAGAATGGCGGCAGTCAATTTACTAAGGCCCACCGACTCGCCCCAGAAAGCGGACGCCGAAAACAAACGGATGAAAAGGATGAACCCCCAACCAAACGATTTGCCTTGAAAGCGCGAGACGGAATTTTTCATAGCTGCCTAACGCCTGAGTTAAGCCGCGCCGCGAAGCGGCGTCGGCTTGAATGAATTGTTAGCCTGCAAGGCTGTATGGGTACAGCAGAGACAGGCCAATTGATATTTTCTCAATTGACTGTTCCGCGTGTGCGATCAGATTTGGATCGTCGGCAGATTCGAATTGACGAATGATGTCGGCTAATTGAAGCCATTGGCCAAAATTGATCCCGAGAGTTTGCGGTTTCGCGTCCAGTCCGGAATCATGATCCAAAAAAGCGACGCGTTGATCGTTGCCGGTAGAAATAAGCCAAGCGTCTCCCGTGCCCGATGTTGCAAAGACCCACCAGTCTTTACCAAGTCTTGCTTGGGGCGCATCACGGCCTTCTGTCTCATTCTTGGCAGAGAGAGAGTCAAGAAAAGCGAAGTCTCCCGCAATTTCAATGAATGGAAGACTGTGATCCTGGCTTAAATGAGGCAAATCAGAAACTGAAAGTAGCTCAAGTGCGATTTTCTGAGGATTGCGGAGTTCTAACATTGCGGTCTAGCGCCTGAATTAAGCCGACCCGCGAAGCGGGTTCGGCATGAATAAATTGTTAGGCACCGCCCGAGACACGCAGAGTCGCGGACACGGCGCCCACTTTGATGCTAAAGCCGCTCATGAAGTTGGCCGTAAGGTGGTTGCGGCCCTCAGACGGTCTACTCGAGGCGAATGCACGCATCTCAGCTAATAGGTCGTCCCACATGAATCCAAGGGAGTCCAAGCAGTTATCCTCGGTGAATGGAACTGTCGGGTCTCGCTCCTGGGCTTTGAACAAGTACACCCCCGCAAAGCTGAGTGAGAGCTCAGGCGGGTCTGATGGCTTTACCCAATCGCCGGTGCCACGGTGCCAATGTAGCTCTAACGTCTGTTGCGCTGGGGCGTATGACATGCCCTGAAAGTCAAAGTTGTTGTGTAGGTCAAAACGGTCAGGCCCGCGCTCAAGCGCGATAAAGTCTTCGGCAATTGAAAAGCCAATTAGCTGCATGCGGTGCCTAACCACGATTGGACCGCCTGAGAGCGGTGTTGCGCCAAGTATCGACTAAGGCCGGAGGTCTGGAAAGGAGGAATTCCTATTCCTTGACGATAACTTGCCGGATGGCCACCGGCAGTCTTTGCGTCGATGCTGGTTGCGTGATCCGACGTGTGGGCAGGCGTATGAGTTACACCCGTGACGATGCAGGCGTAATGACGCCTCTGGCTCCGAAGCTGTTGGATCAGGTCCGTGCTCGGCTGCGGCTTCGTCACTAAAGCCTGCGTACAGAGCAAGCGTCTGTGGGCTGGATCCGACGCTTCATTCCGGCCAACGGCAAACGGCATCCAGCTCAGATTAGGCGGGCAGAGGTCGAGGCGTTTCTCACCGAACTGGCGACGCAGGGCCAGGTGTCGGCCGGCACGCAACATCAGGCGCTGGCGGCGCTGCTGTTCCTGTATCGCGAGGTTCTGGGCGCGGAGTTGCCCTGGATGGAGAAACTGCAGCGCGCCAAGCGGGCGCGGTCCATTCCGGTGGTGCTCTCGGCCAAGGATGTCGCGCGCACTATGCAGGAGCTGTTGGACCACAAGGATGTGGCAACCACGCAGATCTACACGCATGTGCTGGGGCGCGGGGCGTCGGCGGTGCGCAGCCCGCTGGACGGGCTGCGCATCGACGGTGGGTGACGTTGCGGGCAAGCAAAGCCAACCCGCTGTAGGCGTTTGCTATGAGGCGTCGTGACTGAAGTCCCTGCAAAGTCCGATGCCGGGAGTCGATGAAGACGGCTAAAAATCCGCGGTCTTTATGGCAATGCTTCAGCCGTCAAGCAGCGCCTTGTCGCGCACCGCACCCTTGTCCGCACTGGTTGCCAGCAGCGCATACGCCTTCAACGCCGTGGTGACCTTGCGTGGGCGTACCTCCACCGGCTTCCAGCCCTTGGCATCCTGTTCGGCGCGACGATTGGCAAGTTTTTCGTCGGACACCAGCAGATTGATCGAGCGGTTGGGAATGTCGATCAGGATCTTGTCGCCGTCGCGCACCAGGCCGATCGCGCCGCCTGCGGCGGCTTCCGGCGAGGCGTGGCCGATCGACAGGCCCGAGGTGCCGCCAGAAAAACGGCCGTCGGTGAGCAGGGCGCATTGCTTGCCCAGGCCCTTGGACTTGAGATAGCTGGTGGGGTAGAGCATTTCCTGCATGCCGGGGCCGCCCTTGGGGCCTTCGTAGCGGATCACCACGATGTCGCCGGCTTTCACTTCGTCGGCCAGAATGCCCTTGACCGCCGAATCCTGGCTCTCAAAGACGCGCACATTGCCTTCGAACACGTGGATGGATTCGTCCACGCCCGCGGTCTTCACCACGCAGCCGTCGCGGGCGATATTGCCGTACAGCACGGCCAGGCCGCCCTCCTGCGAGAACGCATGCGCGACATCGCGGATGCAGCCTTCGCTGCGATCGGTGTCCAGGCTGTCCCAGCGGGTGGCCTGGCTGAAGGCAATCTGCGTGGGGATGCCGGCCGGGCCGGCCTTGTAGAACGTGTGCACCGTTTCCGCGTTGGTCTGGGTGACGTCCCATTGCGCGATGGCGTCGGCCAGCGTGCGTGCGTGCACCGTGGCCGCGTTGGTATGCAGCAGGCCGCCACGCGCCAGCTCGCCGAGGATGGCCATGATGCCGCCGGCGCGGTGCACGTCTTCGATGTGGTACTTCGGCGTGTTCGGGGCGACCTTGCACAGCTGCGGCACGCGCTTGGACAGGCGGTCGATATCGCGCATGCCGAATGGCACGTCGCCTTCCTGCGCGGCGGCGAGCAGATGCAGGATGGTGTTGGTCGAGCCGCCCATGGCGATATCCAGCGTCATCGCGTTTTCGAACGCTTCGAACGTGGCGATGCCGCGTGGCAGGGCGGTGGGATCTTCGCCGCCATACCAGCGGTGGCACAGCTCCACCGCCACGCGCCCGGCGCGCAAAAACAATTGCTCGCGGTCGGCATGCGTGGCCACCACGGTGCCGTTGCCCGGCAGCGACAGGCCCAGCGCTTCGGTCAGGCAGTTCATCGAGTTGGCGGTGAACATGCCCGAGCACGAGCCGCAGGTGGGGCAGGCGCTGCGCTCGAACTCGGCCACCTTTTCGTCGGAGGCGCTGTCGTCGGCGGCGATCACCATCGCGTCGATCAGATCGAGCTTGTGTTCGGCCAGCTTGGTCTTGCCGGCTTCCATCGGCCCGCCGGAGACGAACACGGTGGGGATATTGAGCCGCAATGCGGCCATCAACATGCCGGGGGTGATCTTGTCGCAATTGGAAATGCACACCAGCGCGTCGGCGCAATGCGCGTTGACCATGTATTCGACCGAGTCGGCGATGATCTCGCGGCTGGGCAGCGAATACAGCATGCCGTCGTGGCCCATGGCGATGCCGTCGTCCACGGCGATGGTGTCGAATTCCTTGGCCACGCCGCCGACGCGTTCGATCTCGCGCGCGACCAGCTGGCCGAGATCCTTCAGATGCACGTGCCCGGGCACGAACTGCGTGAACGAGTTGGCGATGGCGATGATGGGCTTGTGGAAGTCGCCATCCTTCATGCCGGTGGCCCGCCACAGTGCGCGGGCGCCGGCCATGTTGCGGCCGTGGGTGGAGGTCTTGGAGCGATACTCGGGCATGGCGAATTCGACGGCTGATTGGCGAGCGGTGGCTGGCAATTAGACCGCGTCGTGACTGTTGCTGCTGCAACGGTCGCGGCGCGCTCCGGGGATCCGGCACGGTAGCACGTGGGCCAGGGCACGCCGTGGCGGTGGGGGAGGGCGCGGGCAGCGCGCATCGCACAGGCGGCGCCGGAGCGTTCGCCGGGCGTGCGAACACGCGCCTCCCGCACGCGGCGCCCGCTGGTCGGCTTGGCATGTAATGCGATGTAAACGTATGTGGGCCGGCATGCAGTGCCCGGAGTGCAAACCGGAGCGCAGATTGCGCCGCTGCCACACCGGCACCATCGCCGTCAGACCGGTGCGGCAGAGGGGAGCACCACCGCCAAGGATCTCCACCAACGGCACCGCAGGAGGCGCCCATGTCCGACCATCCACACCCACGCCGCACGGCGGCGGCAGGCCCGCATCCCATCGACCAGACGCCGGCAGCAGCCTGCATCACCCGCCGTCGCGTGCTGCAGGGCGCAGCCGGCGCGGTGGCACTGGCCGGCCTCGGGTGGGGCGGCCGTGCGGCTGCGCAGAGCGCCACCCTGCCGTTCGCGGGCCTGAACCTGTCGGGCCTGGCCTCCAACAGCTATGTGGAGAATGCCGAGATCGGCACCCACTATCGCGCCATTGCCGCACAGCACGTGGCCGCCGCCGGGGCCTGCCCGCTGTTCCGGCTGCCGACCACCGCCGCGCGCTTCACGCGGGGGCAGGGGCTGGCCTTGAACGAGACCTACTGCAGCCAGGTCCAGGATGCGCTGGACCACATCGCCGCCCGCGGCAAGCGCGCCATCGTTGAGCTGCATGACTACATGCGCCTGCCGCAGCGGGTGGCCGTCAAGTCGGGCTATCGGCGCGACCCCAGCGGAACGCTTCTTGATGCGCGCGGCAACCGCATCGACGACCCGGCGGCCGCCGCGGTCTGGGCCGACACCTATCCGCTGCGTAACTTCGGCTACCAGGGCTATTTCGATCGCCGCGACGGGCTGCTCAAGCTGTACGAATACCGCGTGATCGGCACGCCGGGGTGCACGCTCTACAACGCGTCCGGCCTGCCCGACCTGTGGGCACGCATCGTCAACCGGTTCCGGCAGCACCCGGCAGTGTTCGGCTGGGGCGTGATGAACGAGCCCTATCAGGGCGACGAGCGCGCCGCCGACGGCAGCGTGCTGTCGATGGCAACGCACTGGCAGAACACCGCCACTGCGTGCTGCAAGGCCATCATCGATCGCGACCGCGACCACTTCGTGTTCGTGTGCGGCAACGGCTATGCCAGTGCCCGGCTCTGGCAGAAGGATTCGATGGGCCTGTTCGACATCCCCGATCCCTACAACCGCATCGTCTACGAAGCGCACAACTATCTGGACAACAACGGGGCTGGCGGCGGCAACTGGATCGGACCGGGCGGGCGCAACGAAGTGATCCAGCCCGATACCGGCATCACGATGGTGACGCCCTTCATCGACGCCCTGCGGGATGCCGGCAAGCGCGGTTATCTCGGCGAGCACGGCTACCCGGCCGGCAACCGCAGCGCGGAGGTCGCCACCACGCGCATGCTGGCCCATCTGCAGGCGAACAATATCCCCAGCACGCAATGGTGCTTCGGCCCCGGTTGGCCGGATGACGACGTGCTCGGCATGAGCCGCGACGTGGGCGCGGACATTCAGGCCAAGAGCAATCTCGCTGCCGTGCAGGCCTTTTTCGACGTGCGCCTGTCCAGCTACATCCCGCCGCGCTAGCCACGCTGCCGCTGCCGGCAGGTGGCGGCGGTTTACACTGGCGGCATGCGCAAGAACATCCCGTGCCGCGCCGGCTGCGCGGCCTGCTGCATCGCGCCGTCGATCAGTTCGGCCATCCCCGGCATGCCGCAAGGCAAGCCGGCGGGTGTGCCCTGCGTGCAGCTCGACGGCCAGGGCCGTTGTCGCCTGTTCGGGTTGCCGACGCGGCCGGCGGTGTGCGCCAGCCTGCGTCCGTCCGAGGACATGTGCGGCGCATCGCGCGCGCAGGCGCTGGCCACGTTGACGGCACTGGAGCACGCCACGCGGCCGTGAGCCGCGGCACGCCTCAGCTGCCGGTGCCCTGCGCCTTGCGGGAGAAGACCCGCTTGATGCCGGTACCCACGGCAAACACGCCCAACAGCACCAGCTTCCAGCCCTTGGCCAGCAACAGGCCCAGCTTGGCGAACAGCCCGGCCTTGGCCGCCAGGCCACCGCCGATCAGGCCGGCCAGCCCATAGCTGGCGATCTTGTCGGTGGACGGGTTGTGGTCGGCGTAGCGCGCGCCCTGGTCGAATTCGGCCATCGGCAGCAATTGCTGCATGCCCTGGCGGACCTGTTCGAGCTGGTCCATGCCGGCGACGGCATTGAGGCTGAGGTAGCCGCTGCGGCCCAGCACGCGGATATCGTAGTTGAGCGTGTGCTGCTGGGCGCCATCGAAGCGCAGTTCCTTGGCCCAATAGAGCTTCTTGCTGCCGGCGTCGTACCGCGGCGGCACCGCCCAGCCGAGCAAGTCGACGGTGCCGTAGCCCTGCTCACGGCGCGCGGCGTTGTCTTCGGCGGTGCCCTTCTGCATGTCGGCCAGCAATTCGCTGTAATCGATCTTGGCGGCATCCTCGTCGGACACATAACCGTCGTCGGCATAGGTCACCACCACTGCCCAGCCACCCGGCGCATCCAGCGCGGGTGTGCGCGGCACGATCATGCCCAGCACGCTGTCGTCAGGCGGGTTGCCCCACAGCTGCTCCAGCACGCGGCGCGTGTCGGCCTTGTCCAGGTAGCGGAATGCCGGGTCCAGGTCGAAGTGCGCCTTGGCTTGCGGCACGTCGATGTGGCCGTCGCGGTACTGCAGGGCAGACAGCACCTGCGCTTCGTCGACGGCGTCGGCTGGAATGGCCAGCAGCGACGGGCTTGCGATCAGCAGGCAGGCGGCCAGCAGGCTGCCCAGGGCAAAACGCGTATGCATCGGGTCGAATCCATTCGAGGGCAGCGTCCCCACGCCGCAGGGCGCCGATCTTGCCATGCCTGCGTAGGGCGGACAACGGCTCAGCCGGTGCCGACGGTGCCCAGGTACTGGTCCTTGAGCCGCACATAATGCTGTGCGGAGTAATGCAGGCTTTCGATTTCCCTGTCGCTGAGCGTGCGGGCCAGCCGTGCGGGATTGCCCAGCCACAACTCGCCTTCGCCGACGATCTTGCCCGGGCCGACGACCGCCCCGGCGCCGACAAAGCCGTAGCGTTTGACGGTGGCGCCGTCGAGCACGCAGGCGCCCATGCCGATCAGGCACAGGTCTTCGATGGTGCAGGCATGCAGGATGGTGCCGTGGCCGACCGTGACGTCGGCGCCGATCACGGTCGGGTAGCCGGCCTTGTTGAACGGGCTATGGTGGCTGACGTGGATGATGGTGCCGTCCTGCACGTTGGTGCGTGCGCCGATCTGCACATGATTGACGTCGCCGCGAATCACCGTGCCCGGCCACACCGACACGTCATCGCCCAGGCTCACCTTACCGATGATGGTGCAGGCAGGATCGACATAGACGCGTGCGCCCAGTTGCGGGGTGTGTTCCAGGAACGAGCGAATCGGGGTCACGATGATCTCCGGCATGTCGGCTTGCCGCCCGGTGCGGGCGCGGCCTGCATGATAGCGGGCGAGCGTCTGCATGCGGAAAGCGCTGGTGCGGCAGTGGATCGATCTGGCTGCGGACGTGCCTGATGCAGCGGCGCAGTGTGTTGGAACAGCTGGCGCCAGGGCGTGTGAGGCCGCGCCTGCAAATTCGCTGCCGCTCCGAACGGATCGAGGTGTGTGTGGCGGTGTGCAGTCATGCATATGTCGCGTCGTTCAACCTCGCTGCCAGCAGCGTTGCATCCATGCCTGCATCACGAGTGCGGCACTGCGCTTTGTAGGCCTGACCAAACGAACGTGATGGTTGCCCGGTCTGATCGCACTCGAGGCACGCGCTGCAGCCGCATGAAAGTCGATCGTTTCCGTGCAGGCAAGGCGCACACCGCAGATGCCGCTACGCAGACAGCTCAACGAATGCGTGGCGGGATAAGCGAAGCGCGCTGCCGGCTTGTTCGATAAGCGCACACCCGTGCAGGCCGCCGTCTTGAACGCCCTCTGCGATCGGCCTAGCGTGCGGTGACGTTGCAACACCCCGACTGTCGTTGCCGCAATGCAGTACCGCTGCGCTGTCGAAGGCCGTCGCAGCTTCCAGCGCGCTTGCGTCTTCGTCGTGGTGGCGCTGCGTGAGCGCATGGCCATGCGTGAGGTTACCAATGCAGCTGCCCTCCCTAACCAGGATCACCCGATGACCCAGAGCGCCGCGACACCTGCACCCTTCGTACTGCAACGCATGACGCCGTTTCAGTGGAGGGCGGTGGCGGTGTGCGTGTTGCTGACCATGCTCGATGGCTTCGATGTGATGGCGATGGCCTTCACCGCCCCGCATGTGTCGGCGCAGTGGCAGTTGTCGGGCAAGCTGCTCGGGGCCTTGTTCAGTGCCGGCCTGGTCGGCATGGCGGTGGGATCGTTGCTGCTGGCGCCGCTGGCCGACCGCATCGGGCGGCGCGCGACGATCCTGGCATGCCTGGCGATACTGACCGTGGGCATGAGCGCCTCGGCGCTGGCCACCGGGGTGTGGCAACTCGGCGCGTTGCGGGCATTTACCGGGATCGGCATCGGCGGCATGCTGGCCTGCGTTGCGGTCATCGCTGCCGAATATTCCACCGCCCAGTGGCGCAGCACGGCACTGGCGCTGCAGGCCACCGGTTATCCGATCGGCGCGACGCTGGGCGGCGCGATCGCAGCACTGCTGTTGCAGCACTGGTCCTGGCACGCGGTGTTTGTGCTCGGCGCGCTCGGGTCGCTGCTGTGTGTGCCCTTGGTGCTGGCGTTTTTGCCCGAGTCGTTGGAATTTCTGATCGCGCGTCGCCCGCCCGGTGCTGGCGTACGCTTCAACGCGGTGCTTGCGCGCATGGGCATGCCGCCGCAGGCGGTACTGCCGTCACCGCCGCCGCATGGCTCCGATCGGGCGCGGGGCTATGCGGCCCTGTTCGTGCCGGCATTGCGGCGGCAGTCGCTGTTGATCGCGCTGGCGTTCTTTCTGCTGATGTTCGCGTTCTACTTCGTGCTCAGCTGGACCCCAAAGTTGCTGGTCGTGGCCGGCCTGTCGGCAGAGCAGGGCGTGACCGGTGGCGTGTTGTTGAATCTGGGCGGGATCGCCGGCGGTGCGATCTTCAGCGCGCTGGCCGCGCGTGCGCGGCTGTCGTGGCTGACCGCCGGTGTGCTGGGGCTGTCGGCGCTGGCGCTGATGGCCTTTGGCTGGTACAGCACGGTGCTGGGTTGGGCGTTCGTCATTGCGGTGCTGAGCGGCGCGGTGCTGTTTGCCGCCATCGCCGGGCTGTATGCGGTGGCGCCGGTGGTCTTCACGGCGGCAGTGCGTTCCACCGGCATGGGCTGGGCGATCGGGGTGGGCCGCTTCGGTGCGATCGCCTCGCCGCTGTGCGTGGGCGTGCTGGTGGATGCGGGCTGGTCGCCGGCGGCCCTGTACCTGGCCTGCAGCGTGCCGCTGCTGCTCGCGGCCATCGCTGTGCTGGGCATGCGCCTGCCGGCGCGCTGAACTGCTCAGCCAGCGGTCGCCGCACGGCGCGAGCGAGTTCTACCGGACCAAAGAAATCCTGCGCACTGCCGATAACCCGACAGACCCTCCATCGTCGTGGCGGGCTCTTCCGCGGACCATTTGCAGATCAGCGCCGGCATGCTCAGAACCATCGATTCAGACCAACTCCGCCCCGGCATGTATGTCTACAAGCTGCTGGGCGCGTGGGTGCACCACCCGTTCTGGAAGACCTCGTTCCTGGTCGATTCGGACGACGTGGAGAAGATCCATGGCAGCCGGATCGAGCAGTTGGTGATCGACACCGCGCGTGGCCTGGACCTGGACACGGCGGCGCCGGACGCGCCCGATCCGCAGCCTGAGCCGGAGCCGGAGCAAGCGCCGCCGCCGGCACCGGACCCCCCCGAGCCGGCCACCACCACGCGCACCGCGCGGACCAATAGCGTCACCGCGCAGGTCGGCATCGAGTCCGAAGTGGTGCGCGCACGCAAGATCTTCGAAGACGGCCGCGATACGGTCGAGGCGATGTTCCGCGATGTGCGGCTTGGCCGCACCGTCGACACCGAGGCGGCGATGCCGCTGGTGGAAGCCATCAACGATTCGGTCCTGCGGCATCCGCAGGCCTTGATCAGCGTGGCAAGGCTCAAGACCGCCGACGACTACACCTATCTGCATTCGATGGCGGTGGCTGGCCTGATGAGCGGGCTGGCGCGCCAGCTCGGTCTGCCCGAAGGGCAGGTCGTCGAGGCGGCCATGGGCGGCCTGCTGCACGACATGGGCAAGGCGGTGACGCCGCTGGACATCCTCAACAAGCCCGGCAAGCTCACCGACGAAGAGATGGCGATCATGCGCCAGCACCCGCTGGACGGTCATCGCCTGCTGCTGGCCGGCGGCGTGCAGAACGCGGTGGTGCTGGAGATCGCGTTGCACCACCACGAGAAAATGGACGGTAGCGGCTACCCGAACCGCTTGGCGGGCGAGAACATCGCGCTGATGTCGCGGATGGGCGCGGTGTGCGATGTGTACGATGCCATCAGCTCGGACCGCCCCTACAAACGCGGCTGGGATCCGGCCGAATCGCTCAAGCGCATGGCGTCGTGGCAGGGGCACTTCGACCCGGTGGTGTTCCAGGCCTTCGTGCGCCGGCTGGGGATTTATCCGGTCGGCTCGTTGGTGCGGCTGGAGTCGCAGAAACTGGCGGTGGTCATCGAGCAGACCCCCGATGCGCTGCTCAAGCCCAAGGTGCGCGTGTTCTATTCGGCCAAGCTGCGCAGCCATGTGCTGGTGCAGGACATCGACCTGTCGCGCCCGGACTGCCAGGACCGTATCGCGCAGATGGAAAGCCCCTCGGACTGGGGCTTCCGCGATCTCGAGAAGCTCTGGCTGCCGTAACCCGTAACCCACTGGCCACACGCCGCGCGTGTGCACGCGGCCTACCTGGCGCGGAGATGCGCTGGGCGAGTGGGCTGGGTCCGCAAGTGTCGTCGGGCGAGGGCCGCGGCCTTGCCGTCGTGATTGCCACCATCGCCGCCAGGGCCGGCATACCGCGCGCACCTGTGCCCGGCTCGCCGGTCACAGGCGGTTGCCACCATGCCCGCCAGGCCTATCGGCCCGCCGAGTCAGCCTGGCGGGCGCGACCATGCTGCGCTGCAGCTTGGCAATGTAGTTATGATCCATAACTATTCCGGAACGCAATCACTTGCCGACCCCGGATCCCATGTCGCAGCCGTGCCTGGATGACCGTCGCTTCCCACACCTGCGTGCCGCCGCATGTGGCCGCCACGTGCTGGCGCTGGACTGGCACCAGCCTGTGGCCGCCTGCCTGCACGGCGGTGCCACGCGCTCGGCGGCCACGCCCACATCGGCATGCCTGCGCGCGTCTACAATGCAGCTCACGCCGCGGATCGGCGTTGCGGGCGGTGAGCGTTGCGCGCACCGGTCCGCCTGTCGTCTTCGCTGCGAGAACCGTCATGTCCGTCACTGCCACTGCCGTACCGCTGCCGGATGCCGTCACTACGGTGGATCAGGCACGCCTGCTGCGGCTGCTGGGCTACCGCATCACCCGCACCGAGTTGCTGGTGCGGCGGATGTTTCAGGACTGCGTTGCTGCGTTCGACCTCAAGCCGGTCGACTTCTCGCTGCTGATGCTGGTGGACGGCAACCCGGGCATCAACCAGCGCCAGATCGGCGACGTGCTGCACGTGTCGGCGCCCAACCTGGCGATCGTGGTGGCACGCCTGGTCAAGCGCCGCCTGCTGCGGCAGGTGCGCGGACGCCAGGACCGACGCATGCAGCATCTGTCGCTGACCAGCGCCGGCGTGACCCTGCTGAGCGCTGCCGAGGCCGAAGTGCTGCGCATGGAACAGCAGCTCAGCGTGGTGCTGGGCAGCAGCGAGGCGCCGTTGCTGCGCGCACTCGACCGGCTGGACCGGCTCGACACCGCGTAATCCGCCGCTGCCGTGCAGGCGCACGGCCAGCTTTCCTGTTGACCTGCGCACGCGCCGTTGCCGGCGTGTCGATTGCGCCTGCCTGACCGTTGTCCCGCCGCAGTTCCCGCTGTTCCTCCCAATGCTGGAGATGTTCGCAGTGAGCTATCGATCGGTCCTGTCTAGGTTGTCTTCCCGCGCGTCGGCACTGCGCCGCGCAGCGTTTGGCGTGGTGTCGCTGCTTGCTGCCGGCACGGCCGGCGCACAGAGCCTGCCGCAGAGTACGACGCTGACCAACGGCATCAATACCGGCGGCACCAGCTATCTGGACGGTTTCACCCGCACCACGCCCGGCTGGGCGGTGATCACCTATCTGCGCCAGAGCTCACTGGACGCGATCAAGGATTCCCGCGGCGACGACGTACCGGTGTTCGACCGCCCACGCATCGATTCCACCCTGCTGCTGACCCAGGTCGCCTATGTCACCCCGTACAAGCTCTTCGGCGGCGCAGTGGGCATCAACACGCTGCTGCCGCTGATCAATCTGGATGCCTCGTTCGGGCGCAACAGCATTGCCAGCTTGCGCGACAACGGCGCTGGCGTGGGTGACCTGACCTTCGGCCCGTATCTGCAGATGCTGCCGGTGATCCGCAATGGCAGGCCGGTATTTTCGCAGCGCTTCGAAATCGATGCGATCGCGCCGATCGGCAAGTTCGACCGCGATCGCGACCTCAATCAGGGCGCCGGCTACTGGTCGCTGGTGCCGCAATATGCGTTCACCTTGTTCCCGACCCCCAACTGGGAAGTCAGCGCACGCATCAACTACATCTACAACTTCCGCAGCGAGCGGCGCCCGAACCTGCCGCCGGGCTTCGAGTTCCGCAACGGCCAGGCCGGCGACGCGGGCTGGATCAACTTCGCCACCTCCTGGGAAGTGGTACCCGACATCCGGCTTGGCGTGAATGCCTATTACCTCACCCAGTTCCGCGACAACCGCACCAATGGGCAGCGCGTGGCCGACACCCGCCAGAGCGTGTTCTATGCGGGTCCCGGTGGCGTATGGCGGATGGATGCCAACAACATGCTGTTCGCCAATGTGTATCTGCCGGTGGAGGTCAAGAACGCCGCCTCCGGCAACAACGTCAACCTGCAGTACGTCCATGTGTTCTAGCGCCGGTACATCCGGCCTCTTCGGAGAGTGGCAATGAATTTGCAGAACAAGACGATCGTGGTCACCGGCGTGGCATCGGGCATCGGTGCCGAAGTCGCGCGTCTGGCCCGTTTCCATGGCGCCACGGTGATCGGCGTCGATCGCACGCCGGTGCAGATGTCGCTGCACGGGTTCCACCAAGCTGATCTTGGCGATCCGGCATCCATCGATGCGCTGGTGCAGGCCTTGCCGGCGCGTATCGATGCGCTGGCCAATGTGGCTGGCGTCCCCGGTACCGCGCCGTTGGAGGTGGTGGCGCGCGTCAACTATCTGGGCCTGCGCCATTTGAGCCAGGCGCTGCTGCCGCGCATGACGCCCGGTGGTTCCATCATCAATGTGGCCTCCATCCTGGGCGCCGAGTGGCCGCAGCGCCTGGAACTGCACAAGCAACTGGCCGCCACCGACAGCTTTGCGTCTGGCCATACATGGCTGCAGGCGCATCCGGTGGCGCACGACACCTGCTACCAGTACTTCAAGGAAGCGCTGATCGTGTGGACGCTGCTGCAGTCGCGGCCCTGGTTCGCCGAGCACGGCGTGCGCGTCAACAACGTCTCGCCGGGGCCGGTGTTTACGCCGATTCTTGGCGATTTCGTCACCATGCTCGGCGAGGAGCGCGTCAAGGAAGATGCCAAGCGCATGACGCGGCCGGCGTATGCCGACGAGGTGGCGGAGGCCATCGTGTTTCTCGCCTCCGATGCGGCGCGCTGGATCAACGGCATCACCCTGCCGGTCGATGGCGGGCTGGCGTCCACCACTCTGTAACACCACCCCCTCAGCAGGAGGCTAGACCATGAACGCTCTCCCCAATACCGCCATTGTCGCAAGCGCCGCTCCGGCGTGGCATGGCTGCATCTTCAACGGCGACTGGGTGCCCGGCAACGGCGGCACCGTGCAGATCATCGAGCCGGCCACCGGCACGCGGCTGCACGAAGTCGGCAAGGCCGACCTGGCCGATGTCGCCGCTGCCGTGGCGCTGGCCAAGAAAGCGCAGCGTGCCTGGGCAGCCACTGCGCCGCGCGAGCGCGCTGCGGTGTTTCACCGTGCCGCGCAGCTGATGGAAGCGCGCAGTGCCGAAGCGGCGCTGCTGATCGCGCGCGAAACCGGCGGCATCCTGCCCAAGGCCCAGCGCGAAGTGAACGAGTCGGTGGTGATCTACCAGCAGTCTGCGGCGCTGCCGCTGCAGGCGGTCGGCCAGGTGCTGCCGACGGGCGCCGGTCAGCTCAGCCTGGCGCGGCATCTGCCGCTGGGCGTGATCGCAGTGATTTCCCCGTTCAATTTCCCGCTGATCCTGTCGCTGCGCTCGGTCGCCCCGGCACTGGCGATGGGCAATGCAGTGGTGCTCAAGCCCGACCCGCGCACGCCGTATACCGGTGGCGTGGTCATCGCGCAGGTGCTGGAAGAAGCGGGCCTGCCGAAGGGACTACTGCATGTACTGCATGGCGATGCCGCCATCGGGCAGGCGCTGGTCGAATCGCCGGATGTCCCGATGATTGCCTTCACCGGGTCCACCGCGGCCGGGCGGCGCATCGGCGAGATCGCTGGCCGGCATTTGAAGAAGGTGTCGCTGGAGTTGGGCGGCAACAATGCAGTGATCGTGCTCGACGACGCCGATCTGGACAAGGCCGCCTCTGCGGTGGCATTCGGCGCCTACATGCATCAGGGACAGATCTGCATGGCCACCGGCCGCGTGCTGGTCCAGCGCGGGATTGCCGATGCATTCACCCAGCGGCTGGCCGAAAAAGCCAGGCATCTGCCGGTCGGCGACCCAGTCAGCGGCACCGTGGCACTGGGCCCGATCATCGACCAGCGCCAGCTGCAGCGCGTGATCGATATCGTGGACGACAGCGTCGCCGCCGGTGCGGTGGTGGAGGCCGGCGCCAGCAACCAAGGCCTGTTCTATGCGCCGACGGTGCTGTCCAACGTGCGTCCGGGCATGCGTGCATTCGACGAGGAAGTCTTCGGCCCGGTGATCAACATCACCGTGTTCGATACCGACGAAGAAGCCGCGGAACTGGCCAACCATGGCGAGTACGGTCTGGCTGCGGGCATCCTGTCGGCGTCGGTGTCGCGCGCGATGCGCCTGGGCGACAAGCTGCACACCGGCCTGCTGCACATCAACGATCAGACCGTTGCCGATGAAGTCATCAATCCCTTCGGCGGGACCGGCGCGTCGGGCAACGGCACCAGTGTCGGCGGACCGGCCGATTGGGAGCAGTACACCCACTGGCAATGGCTGACGATCAAGAACGAATTGCCGCAGTACCCGTTCTGACCGGCGCGGTGCAACTGACCCGGGGGGGCGGGGCTGCAGGCGAGCCGTGGATCAGCCGCTCTGGGGTTGATCTAGCCGCGATGTCCAAGCGCACTGCTCTTAACCTTGCGCACCGACCATCTCAACTGGTCCTTGCCCGCTCACCGTCGCTGGACCTTACGCGGCATGGATGCCGCGTAAGAGCCTACAGGGACGTACTTGCGGCGTGTCCTGCGATGGTGGACGGGCAAGGGCCGTGCCGCAGAGCCTGAGATCAACCGCTCTAGGATTGAGCTAATGCGTGGGCAACTGCTGCAAAAGACCGACCATCTCAACTGGTCCTTGCCCGCTCACCGTCGCAGGACCTTACGCGGCATGGATGCCGCGTAAGAGCCTGCAGGGATGTACTTGCGGCGTGTCCTGCGATGGTGGGCGGGCAAGGGCCCTGCAACAAAGCCGCAGATCAACCGCTCTACGATTGAGCTATCGCAAGGGCTCTGCAGCCAAGCTCCAGACCAGCCGCTCTTACTCGCCAGCGCGGAATTGCGTCGGCGAGCAGCCGGCATGGCGTGCGAAGTAGCGGCTGAAGTATGCAGCGTCGAAAAATCCAAGGCTGGCGGCGATCTGCTGCACGCTCAGGCTGGTGTAGCGCAGGCTGCGGCGTGCTTCGAGCATGATCCGGCGCTGCAGTAACTGCAGTGCCGAGGCGCCGGCCAGTCGCTGGCATAACGCGTTGAGATGGCCCGGAGTCAGACCCAGCTGCTCGGCATAACGGGAGATCGGCCAGTGCGCGCGGTAGTGCTGGTCTATCAAGGCCTGATAACCACGCAGATGGCGCAGTGCCGGGTCGGCGTACGGGCTCACCGCAGCCGCATCCTGCGCGTGCTCCAGCGCCGTGCGGGCGGTCCAGATCAACAGCTGCGCTGCGGCGGCGTGCAATGCGGCCTCGTGGCCGATGCGTCGGTACGCGTGATCGCCGGCAATACTGGCGAACAGCACGTCGAGCAATCCGCGTGCGCGGCGTGCTTGCAGGACCTGCGGGACGGCCAGTGCACGCTGCAATAGTGGCGCGGCACTCAAGGCATTACGTGCCAATGGCATGCACACGGTGATGATGTGGCCGCGCACCTGTGGATCGAATTTGAAACCATGCACGCATAGCGGTGGCAGCCAGATCACGCTTGCGCCACGCACGCGCTGGCTGCGGCCATCCAGCTGCAGCGTCGCCGGCCCGCGTTGCACGTACAGCAGTTGCGCCAGGTCTTCGTGCCGGTGCGGGGCGATGCGCCAGTCATGCAGCCGGCTGCGTGCGGCAATCGACTCCCAATGCAATAGCTCGGGCGTGTCGGCATGCTGCTCGCCATACAGGCCGAAGGCGGGAACCGCAGCAGCTGCGGCAGTGGCGTGTGCGCGTGTGGGCATCGTCGAAAAGTCCAAGCACTGCACGCAATCATCCCTTCAAAGCATGTGCTTGGCTACCCACACTGGCCTGCATCCGTCGGCTGAGGCAGGAGCATTGCATGCGAACCCAGATCGCGATCATCGGCGCTGGCCCCTCCGGCCTGTTGCTGGGCGAACTGTTGCTGCGGGCCGGTATCGATACCGTGGTGATCGAGCGGCAGACCCCGGAGCATGTGTTGGGGCGTATCCGTGCCGGCGTGCTGGAACAGGGCAGCGTGGCGCTGCTGCAGCGGGCAGGCGTTGGCGCACGCGTGCAACGCGAAGGCTTGCCGCATCACGGCTTCGAACTGTCGCTGGATGGCCGGCGGGAGCGCATCGATCTGCTGCGCGGCTGCGGACGCAGCGTCACCGTCTACGGCCAGACCGAGGTCACTACCGATCTGATGCAGGCCCGTGCGCGCAGCGCTGCGCCAACGTGTTACAGCGCGCAAGACGTGACGCTGTGTGGAGTGGACAGCGATATGCCCGCGGTGGAATTCACCCACGATGGCCAGCGCCTGCGTATCGATTGCGACTATATCGTCGGCTGCGACGGCTTCCATGGCATCAGTCGCGCCAGCATCCCGCCGGAGCGACTGCGCCTGTTCGAGCGGGTGTATCCGTTCGGGTGGCTTGGTGTGCTTGCCGACACCCCGCCGGTCAACGACGAGTTGATCTACGCGCAGCACCCACGCGGCTTTGCCTTGTGTTCGATGCGCTCGCCAACGCGCTCGCGCTATTACGTGCAGGTACCGGCCGATGCGCGGGTAGAGGCATGGAGCGATCAGGCATTCTGGGATGAGTTGCGTGCGCGTCTGCCAGACGCCTTGTCTGCGCAACTGCTCACTGGGCCGTCGATCGAGAAGAGCATTGCGCCGTTGCGTAGCTTCGTCGCCGAACCCATGCAGTACGGGCGGCTGTTCCTGGCCGGCGATGCGGCGCATATCGTGCCGCCCACCGGCGCCAAGGGCCTGAATCTGGCGCTGGCCGATGTCGGTTTGCTGGCGCAATTGTTCGAGCGCTGGAACGCGCGTGGCGATACCGCGGTGCTGCAGCAGTATTCGGCGCTGGCATTGCAGCGGGTGTGGAAGGCCGAACGGTTTTCATGGTGGATGACCACCTTGCTGCATACCTTCGACGATCAGGACGCATTCACCGCACGCATTCATGCCGCAGAGCTGGATTATCTGCTGGACAGCGAGGCCGGGCGCGCCACCCTGGCCGAAAACTATGCAGGGTTGCCGTTGGTGGAGCTGCCGGATTGAGCGTAGCGATGGCCGCCGCCGAGACGCCTCGTGCGTGCGCGATAGAAAAACTGACTGCCGTGGTTATCTTCTGATTACCACCCATACCGCAGGTGCCCTGGTGCACTCCAGGGCGGCTAGCGGGCGAGCGGACGCGGCCGTTAGGCTGGCGGCGACGCGTGGAAAACCCTGTATGCCAAGGCGCGTCGTCCCCCAATCAACGGTGCACCGTGCTGGTATCCCTGCCAATGCAGTGCCCGTCTCCACATAAGGAGTCTTCCATGAATAAGCTGTTCTCCCGCGCCTTGCTGCTGGTCATGCTGGTGGCGCCGGTGGCTGCGTTCGCGCAGACCGCAGTGACTGAAAATCCCAACCACCAGAAGATGCTGCTCGGCTCCACCTGGTATGAAACCGCCAACAAGCGGCTGGTCTACGATTTCTGGCGCATCGTGTTCGAAGCCGGCCAGGTGCAGTATGCGCCGATGTACATGGACAAGAACTACATCCAGCACAACCCGAATGTGGCCAATGGCCGCGATGCGTTCATTGCCTTCCTGACCGCCTTCGTGAAGCCGACGCCGGTGCAGCCGCGCGTGCAGCTGCCGCTGGTGGCCATCACTGCCGACGGCGATCTGGTCACGCTGGTGTCGGTGCGCACCCTGCCCAATCCGAACAAACCGGGCACCACCTACACCACCACCTGGTTCGACATGTTCCGCATCGAAAAAGGCCTGATCAAGGAGCATTGGGATCCGGACACCATTGCCGGCCGCGCCAATAGCGGCGGCCAGTAATCGCTACTGCACTGCAGGGCTGCAGCGTGCAGCCCTGCAATGCGTGATCCATGCAGGTCGTCAGCAACCCATGCAAGTGGTTGACGGAAACGACAACGCCCGCCTGATAGTGGGCGTTGTCTTTTAAGCGCAGCGGTCAGCTGATGCGGAAGCCCATCGTCGCTTCCACCGCCTGCTGCCAGCCGGCATAGAGTTGTTCGCGCTTGTCGTCGGCCATGGTCGGCTCGAAGCGGCGATCCACCGCCCACTGCTTGGCGATCTCTTCGCGGCTACTCCAGAACCCGGTCGCCAGACCGGCCAGATAGGCCGCACCAAGTGCCGTGGTTTCGGCCACTTCCGGTCGCAGCACCGGCACGTTGAGCATGTCACTCTGGAACTGCGCCATGAAGTCGTTGGCGATCGCGCCACCGTCGGCGCGCAGTTCCTTCAGCTCGATGCCCGAATCGGCCTGCATCGCAGTCAACACGTCGCGGGTCTGGTAGGCCATCGATTCCACCGCCGCACGCACGAAATGTTCCTTGGTAGTGCCGCGGGTCAACCCGAACACCGCGCCGCGGATATCGCTGCGCCAATACGGTGCGCCCAGGCCGACGAAGGCCGGTACCAGATAGACCCCGTCGTTGTCGCCGGCACGTTCGGCATAGGCCTGCGAGTCGCTGGCCTTGCCAAGCATGCGCAGGCCGTCGCGCAGCCACTGCACCACCGAGCCTGCGACGAAGATCGAACCTTCCAGCGCGTATTCGACCTTGCCGTCGATGCCCCAGGCGATCGTGGTCAACAGACCGGCCTTGGACGCAACCGCCTTGTCGCCGGTATTCATCAGCGCAAAGCAGCCGGTGCCATAGGTGTTCTTGGCCATGCCCGGCTCGAAGCAGGCCTGGCCGAACAGTGCGGCCTGCTGGTCGCCGGCGATCCCGGCGATCGGCACCTGCTCGCCGTAGAAATACTGGGTCTGGGTCATGCCGTAGATTTCGCTGGACGAGCGCACCTCCGGCAGCATTTCCTTCGGCACGTCGAGCATGGCCAGCAGCTCGGCGTCCCACTCCAGCGTGTGGATGTTGTACATCAGCGTGCGCGAGGCATTGGTGTAGTCGGTGACATGCACCTTGCCGCCGGTGAGATTCCAGATCAGCCAGCTATCGATGGTGCCGAAGGCCAGCTCGCCGTTACGCGCGCGCTCGCGGGCGCCGTCGACGTGGTCGAGGATCCATTTGACCTTGGTGCCGGAAAAATACGCATCGATCAGCAGACCGGTCTTGTCGCGCACCATCTGCTCGTGCCCGGCCTCCTTGAGCTGTGTGCAGATGTCCTTGGTCTGCCGCGATTGCCACACGATGGCGTTGTAGATCGGCTGGCCGGTGGCCTTGTCCCACACCACCGCGGTCTCGCGCTGGTTGGTGATGCCGATACCGGCGATCGAGCGCGCATCGATCTGCGCGTTGTTGAGCAGCTCGGTGATCGTGGTGTAGACGCTGGTCATGATCTCGCGCGGGTTGTGTTCCACCCAGCCCGGCTGCGGAAAGATCTGGCCGAACTCGCGCTGCGCCACGCCGGCCACCTTGCCGTTGCGATCGAACAACATCGCCCGTGAACTGGTGGTGCCCTGATCGATCGCAAGGACGTACTGCTTTTCCATCGGAGATTCCTCGAACAATGCCGGCGCTGGCGCACGGCGAGAAAGGGGGCAGTGCACGCTGCTGCGCGAAAGGCCGATAAAACCCAGCCTGTCTGGCGGCAGCGCAGTGCTGTCAGTCGTGCAGCAGGGCGATCAGCGCGGATCGAGCGGTTTGCCGCCCTGCAGATGGCGCACGCGTGCCGGCAGGAACGGCAGGATCAGCCACTGGTAGGCGAGCGCGCCGATCGGGCCGCCGATCAATGGGCCGACCATGGGAATCCACCAGTAGTTGTCCTTGGCAGGCAACGCGGCCTCGCCCCAGCCGGCAAGGTAGGCAAACAGACGCGGGCCGAAATCGCGCGCCGGATTCATCGCCCAGGCTTCCAGATAGCCCATCGACGCGCCCAGCGTCGCCACCAGCAGGCCGATCATCAGCGCGCCGGAGTTGGCGGTCGGCGCGGCTTCGTTGAATTGTTCGGTGATGGCGAAGATGCCGAAGATCAGGAACGCGGTGATGATGATCTGGTCGACCAGCGCATGCATCGGCGTGACCGCAAGGCCGGGTGCAGTGAAGAACACCCCGGCGGCGCCACCGGCTTCGCGGGTGAGTTGCTGCACCTGGTTGTAGTGGTCGATGACCGGGCCGTACAACTGGTAGACGATGGCCGCGCCCAGGAATGCACCGATCACCTGCGCGCCCCAGTACGGCAGCACCTTCTTCCAGGAGAAACCGCGGAACAGCGCCAGCGCCAGCGTCACCGCCGGGTTGGCATGCGTGCCGGACACCGAGCCGGTGACATAGATCGCCAGCGTCACCGCCAGGCCCCAGGCGATGCACACGCCCCAATAGGCGTTCTGGTACGGGCTGGGGTCGTAGAGGACGTACATTGCCGCGACCGAATCGCCGAGCGCGATGATGATGAACATCGCCACCGCCTCGGAAATCAACTCACCCACGAGTTGGCGGCTCATGCGCGCTTCCTCGTGCCGATGGCGATGATGCAGGCAGGGTGGTGCAATGCGCGCATTGGCGCGCAGGGGTCTTCGGTGATGCTCATCAGGGTGCCCTCCACGTGACTCAGGATGATGCCGGCGAATGCGCCAGGATACGTTGCCGCGCGACCCGTCCTCGCCGGCAACGTGGTTCGATCAGGCCGGCACGCCGTCCGCCTGCCGGACCGAGTGTGTCTGCAAATACGCCTCCAGACGTGCGCGCCCGGCCGCGTCGATGTGAAGGCCGAGTTTGCTGCGGCGCCACAGGATGTCGTCTGCGGTAACGGCCCATTCGTGGGCACGCAGGTAGTCCACCTCGGCCTGGTACAGATCGGCGCCGAAGTGCGTGCCCAGGGCGGCGATGTCCTGCGCCTGGCCCAGCAGCTGCTCCGCACAGGTGCCGTAGTTACGTACCAGCCGCTGCGCGGTCGGCGCCGGCAGCCACGGGTATGCGTTGCGCACGCGCTCGAGCAGGCTGGCAATATCGCGTTGTTCGCCGCCGGGCAATGCATCGCCGCGCGCGGTCCATGCCGGCTTGCGGGCACCCAGCGCCTGGGTGAGGCGGTCGACCGCTTCTTCGGCCAGCTTGCGATAGGTGGTGAGCTTGCCGCCGAACACGTTGAGCAATGGTGCGCCGTCGGTAAGCACTTCCAGCTGGTAATCGCGGGTGACTTCGGCAGCGTTGTCCTCGGCGTCGTCCAGCAGCGGACGCACGCCGCTATAGCTCCACACCACATCGCTGGGAGCGATCTGCTGCTGGAAATACAGGTTCACCGCATCGCACAGGTACTGCACTTCCGCCGCATCGATGCTGGGCGCGGCGGGGTCGGCCTGGTAATCCACGTCGGTGGTGCCGATCAGGGTGAAGTCGTGCTCATACGGAATGGCGAACACGATGCGCCGATCCGGTTGCTGGAAGATGTAGGCGTGGTCGTGGTCGAACAACTTGGGCACCACGATGTGGCTGCCCTTGACCAGGCGAAGTGCGTGCTTGTGCGGCACTGCGGCGACCTTGTCCAGGAACGACACCGCCCACGGCCCGGCCGCGTTGGCCAGCGCACGCGCCTGCACGGTGCGGCGGCGGCCGTCGCGGTCTTCCAGCTCGGCGTACCAGAAGCCTGCATCGCGCCAGGCACCGACGCAGCGTGTGCGGGTGCGGATCTGTGCGCCACGTCTGGCAGCGTCCATCGCATTGAGCACCACCAGCCGCGCATCCTGCACCCAGGCATCGGAGTACACGAAGCCGGTGCGCAGCGATTCCTGCAGCGGCTGGCCCACCGGGTGCGTGCGCAGCGACAGCCGGCGCGAGCGCGGCAGGCTGCGCTTGCTGCCGCCGAGATGGTCATACAGGAACAGCCCGGCGCGGATCATCCAGGCCGGGCGCAGATGCGGTTGATGCGGCAGCAGGAAGCGCAGCGGCCAGATGATGTGCGGGGCCAGCCGCAGCAACACCTCGCGCTCGGCCAGCGCCTTGCCGACCAGCGCGAACTCGTACTGCTCCAGGTAGCGCAGGCCACCGTGAATGAGCTTGGTGCTGGCGCTGCTGGTATGCGCGGCCAGATCGTCCTGTTCGCACAGGCACACCGACAGGCCACGCCCGGCCGCATCGCGGGCGATGCCAACCCCATTGATGCCGCCGCCTATCACCAGAAGATCGTATGTCTCGCCCATCGGTGTCTCCGTCCGGGCGCGCCAGTAGCGAACCCAAGTTGTCATGTTCGAACATATTCGAACATCAAACCTTTTCGGGACGTGAAGAGCTGTCAGGCCTGAAAACTAAACGGATAAAGAGCAATTCGGCCTATCGAAGCTGGATCTTCGATAGCCAAAGCGGATCAATAGGGCGACAAGATCGGCACGCCGTACCGCAAACGCACAAAAACGAACAATTCGCTCAGCCGGCGTCGCCAGGCTCGGCCAGATGCACGCGGGTGCCGGCCTCGGCCAGCACGGCGGCCAGTTCCCGCGGCGGCGGCCGGTCGGTGAACCAGTCGTGCACCTGGGCGATCGTGCCCAGTCGCACCATGGCATTGCGGCCGAACTTGCTGTGGTCGGCGGCCAGCAGCACCTGCCGCGAGTGCTCGATGATGGCCTGGGCCACGCGCACTTCCTGGTAGTCGAAGTCCAGCAGGGTGCCGTCCAGATCGATGCCGGAAATGCCGATCACCCCGAAGTCCACCTTGAATTGCCGGATCAGTTCCACCGTCGCCTCGCCGGTCACGCCCTGGTCGCGCCCGCGCACCACGCCACCGGCCACGATCACCTCGAAGCTGGGGTTGGCGCTGAGCATCACCGCCACGTTGAGGTTGTTGGTGATCACGCGCAGGCCGCGGTGCTGCAGCAAGGCGCGCGCGACCTCTTCGTTGGTGGTGCCCAGGTTGATGAACAACGAGGCATCGTCGGGAATGAAGCGGGCGACCTGCGCGGCGATGTGCTGTTTTTCGCGCGCCTGCAGCGCCTTGCGCGCGGTGTAGGCCAGGTTTTCCACGCTCGAGGGCATGCTGACGCCACCGTGATAGCGGCGCAGCACGCCGGCATCGCACAGCAGGGTCAGATCGCGACGGATGGTCTGCGGCGTCACCTCGAAGCGCGTCGCCAGCCCTTCCACCTCGGCAAAGCCCTGCTGCCGCACCAATGCCACCAATTGTTCCTGGCGCGGGTTGAGTGCCGGCGCCGGGACCGTCCTGTAGTGATTCGACTCCATGCGCAGATGATCGCGCATGCGCGTGAGGATGCAAACACGCGCTGCGCGAGCGCCGGCGTGCCGATGGCTGCGCTCAGCCCAGCTCGCCGCGGTAGCCGGTATCGATGCTGATGCTGCCGCCCACCGCGCGCGAGACGCAGGCGCACAGCTTGCGGTTCTCGCGGCGCTGTTCGTCGCTGAAGAACACATCGCGGTGATCGATATCGGCCGCGCTGTCCAGCACCTCGACCGCGCACAGCCCGCATTCGCCGCGCCGGCATTCGGCGATCAGCTCGACTCCGGCGTCGGCCAGCGCATCCAGCATCGATTCGTTCTCGGCCACCGGCACTTCCAGGCCAAGCCCGGGCAGCTTGACCACGAACGCCTGCGCCGGCACCCGCCCGCTGTTGCCGAAGGTTTCGAAATGCAGCCGCGCGCGCGGACGCCCGGCGGCATGCCAGTGCTGGCGCACCGCCTCGAGCATGCCGAGCGGGCCGCACACGTACACCTCGGCATTGGGCGACAGCCGCGCCAGCTCGGCAGCAAGATCCGCCGGGCCGGCGCCGTCGTCGCATTGCAGCTGCAGGCGCTCGCCCAGCAGCGCTTCCAGCTCGTCGACATAGGCCATCGCACGGCGCGTGCGCCCGGCATACAGCAGGCGGAACGCGCGGTGGCGGCGCGCCAGCCGCTGCGCCATGCCGATGATCGGGGTGATGCCGATCCCGCCGGCGATCAGCAGGATCTCCTCGCCGCCCTCGTCCAGCGCGAAGTTGTTGCTGGGCGGGGAGATCTCCACCACATCGCCGGGCTGCAGCGTCCACATGTGCCGCGAGCCGCCGCGGCTGTCGGGCATCTGCCGTACCGCGATCTGGTAGTAGCCATCGGCACGCGGCTCGCCCACCAGCGAGTACGAGCGCACGTCGGCGCGGCCATGCAACTGCACGCGAAAATCCAGATGGCTGCCGACCTCGAAGCCGCGCGCCGCGGTGCCCGGGTCGAGCACGATTTCGCGCACGCCCTCGCAGGCGTCGGCAATGCTGACCACATGGGCGCGGTGCCACTGGGTGTCTTTACGCATGGGGAACTCCAGGCAGAGGGGTGGGCCGGCTGCTGCCGGCAGTGGCGGGATGGGCGCGGCCGATCAGCGCGCCGCCGCGCACCTGGGTGATCGCCGCCGGGGTCTGCAGCACGTGGCGCAGATTGCGATGGGCCAGCCGTGCGTGTTCGCGCATCAGCGCTTCGGCGCGCGCGCCCTGGCGGTCTTCGATGGCGGCCAGGACTTCGCGGTGCTGGTCCTGCGCCAGGGTCAGGATCAGCCGCGCCTCGGCGCTGGTGGTCTGCGCCATGACCAGGCTGTTGGGCGAGGCGAACGGCAGCTGCAGCACGCGGGTGAGCTCGCGGCCCAGCACATCGCTGCCGGCCATGGCCACCAGCAACGCGTGGAACTGCGCATTGGCCTGCACGTACGCGCTGAAGTCGATGGCGTGCAACGGCGAGCCGACGATGCGGTCGAGCGTGTCCAGCAGCTGGCGTGCCTGGGCCAGCGCCGCGGCCGATGCTCCGCGCTCGGCCGCCATGCGCGCGGCCAGGCCTTCGAGCGTGCCGCGCAATTCGATCGCATCGTGCACGTCGCGTTCGCTGAAGGCCTGCACCGCATAGCCGCCGCCGGGCAGTGCGCTGGCCAGGCCTTCTTCGCACAGCCGCTGCAACGCGGCGCGCACGGGAGTACGCGACATGCCCAGCCGCTGCACCACCGCCAGCTCGGACAGGCGCGTTCCGGCCGGCAGGGTGCCGTCGAGGATCAGTTCGCGTAGCGACAGCAGTGCGCGCGTGGTCTGCGCGGCACTGCTGCGAAACGGGGTGGCGGGTGACATGGAAACCTCCGATGCGGTGCTCAGCCCACCATGCGCAGCGACAGTTCCTGCGCGCGCTGCTCCTGGGCGATCAGCCGATCGATCACGCGGCGCGCCCACATCCCGCCGGCATCGACGTTGAGGTTGTAGAAGGTGTGATCCGGATGCGCGTCGATGGCGCGTTGCTGCGCTTCCAGCACCGCCTCGTCCTCGCCGAACACGCCGGTGACGCCCGCACGGGTCAGCGTGGTCAGCGATTGGTCGTGCAGCGCGTAGTTGCGCATGAACGCCCAGAAGTAGTGGCAGGTGGTGTCGGTTTCCGGCGTGATGGTATTGAGCACGTAGCCGTTGACGCCCTGGCTGCGGTCGCCCTCCGGCGCACCGGTGCCGGCGATGGCTACGCCGACGTCGATGGCGATGGTGCCGGGCGCTTCGAAGCGGATGATCTGCCAGCGGTCGACCTTGCCGCGGTAATCCAGATGGCGCGCGATCTGGCTGGCCCAGAATGGCGGCGCGTCGATGTTGCGCATCCAGCGCGACACCACCACCGAGCGGTCGCCATGCATCACCTCGAACGGCGCTTCGGCGATCTCGTCCTGGCCGATGCTGGAGCCATGCACGAAGGTCTCGTGGGTCAGGTCCATCAGGTTGTCCAGCACCAGCCGGTAGTCGCACTTGGCATAGATGGTGCGGCCATCGCCGGCCCAGGCCGGATCGTGCGCCCAGTGCAGGTCGGGAATCAGGCGGGTGTCGGCCTGCGCCGGGTCGCCCGGCCAGATCCACACATAGCGATGCTTCTCGGCCACCGGAAAACTGCGCACGCACGCGGAGGGATTGATGGTCTCCTGCGAGGGCATGTGCACGCAGCGGCCCTGGCTGTTGTAGACCAGCCCGTGGTAACCGCACACCACATCGTCGCCGCGCAGCTTGCCCATCGACAGCGGCACCAGGCGATGCCAGCACGCATCCTCGAGCGCGATCACGGCCCCGGCAGTGGTGCGATAGACCACCACATCCAGGTTGCAGACCTTGCGCGGGGTCAGCGCATGCTTGATCTCGTGGTCCCAGGCGACGGCGTACCACGCATTGAGGGGAAACAGCTGCTTGGACTGGGACATGACCGTGGCTCCTGGGGTTTGTATACAACCTGGGGTGCGGATCGGCAGCGGTGCGCCGGCTGGCGACCAGTTGACGCGCATGCCGGCGCTGGCGTCTGCTTGCAAGCGAAGTTATGTATACACCGGAGACAATGTTGGAGCGTCGGTCACCCGCCGAAATTGTGCGATTATCGAATTGATGCACCGATAATCGCATTGACCGGGCCGTGCAGCTGCGCCTAACGTGACCACACGCTCGCTGCGCAGGACCGAAGCAATGGCCCAGATCGTCCCCCTTTCAGAAGCGGTGTCCCAGCTGATCGCCGATGGCGACTGCGTGGCGATGGAAGGCTTCACCCATCTGATTCCGCATGCGGCCGGCCACGAGGTGATCCGCCAGCGTAAGCGCGACCTGCACCTGGTGCGCATGACCCCGGACCTGATCTACGACCAGCTGATCGGCGCCGGTTGTGCGTCGGCATTGCGGTTTTCCTGGGGCGGCAATCCGGGTGTCGGCTCGCTGCACCGGCTGCGCGATGCGGTCGAACATGCGTGGCCGCAGCCGCTGCAGATCCGCGAACACAGCCATGCCGACATGGCCAACGCGTATGTGGCCGGTGCCTCTGGCCTGCCGTTCGCGGTGCTGCGCGGCTATGTCGGCTCGGACCTGCCGCGCGTCAACGACAGCATCAAGTTCCTGCAATGCCCGTACACCGGCGAGACGCTGGCCACCACGCCGGCGGTCAGGCCCGATGTCACCGTCATCCATGCGCAGCAGGCCGACCGCCGCGGCAATGTGCTGCTGTGGGGCATCCTGGGCGTGCAGAAGGAAGCCGCGCTGGCGGCGCGCAAGGTGATCGTCACGGTGGAAGAGATCGTCGACACGCTGGATGCGCCGCCCAACGCCTGCATCCTGCCGCGCTGGGTGGTCGATGCGGTCTGCCATGTGCCCGGCGGTGCGGCGCCGTCGTACGCGCACGGCTATTACGCCCGCGACAACCGCTTCTACCTGGCCTGGGATGCGATTGCGCGCGACCGTGCACGCTTCCAGGCGTGGATCCAGACGCACATTCTCGACACCGAGGACTTTGCTGCGTTCCAGCGCGTGTACGCGCACTCGCTGCTGCAGGTGGCCGCATGAGCGACTACAGCACCAACGAAATGATGACCGTGGCGGCGGCACGGCGCCTGCCCGATGGCGCGGTGTGCTTCGTCGGCATCGGCCTGCCATCCACCGCCGCCAACCTGGCGCGGCTGACGCATGCGCCGGATGTCACCCTGATCTACGAATCCGGCCCGATCGGCGCGCGCCCGGAAGTGCTGCCGTTGTCGATCGGCGACGGCGAACTGGCCGAAACCGCCGACACCGTGGTCTCCACGCCGGAAATCTTTCGCTACTGGCTGCAGGGCGGGCGCGTGGACGTGGGCTTCCTGGGCGCGGCGCAGATCGATCGCCATGCCAACCTCAACACCACGGTGATCGGCCCGTACGACGCGCCGAAGACGCGGCTACCCGGCGCGGGCGGCGCGCCGGAGATCGCGGCCAGCGCCAAACAGGTGTTCATCATCATTCGCCAATCCAGACGCAGTTTCGTGCCCGCGCTGGACTTCATCACCACGGTCGGGCATCTGGACGGTGGCGATGCGCGGCAGCGTGCCGGCCTGCCCGGCGCCGGCCCCACCGTGGTCGTCACCGACCTGTGCGTGATGGAGCCCGATCCCGTGACCCGCGAACTCACCGTCACCGCGCTGCATCCCGGCAGCACCCGCGAGCAGGTGAGCGCGGCCACCGGCTGGCCGATCCGCTTCGCTGCCGATCTGGCGCAGACCACCCCACCCAGCGCTGCGGAACTGCAGGCGCTGCGCGCGCTGCAGGCACGCACCGACGCCGCGCATGGCAAGCAGGCAGCCGGAGCCGAGGCATGAGCGAGGTCTATCTGATCGATGGCATCCGCACGCCGATCGGCCGCTACGGCGGCGCCCTGGCCGGCGTGCGCGCCGACGACCTGGGCGCGATACCGATTGCCGCGTTGATGGCACGCAATCCGCAACTGGAGCCGGCGCTGATCGACGACGTGTACCTGGGCTGCGCAAATCAGGCCGGCGAGGACAATCGCAATGTCGCGCGCATGAGTCTGTTGCTGGCGGGGCTGCCCAGTTCGGTGCCGGGCAGCACGCTCAATCGCCTGTGCGGCTCGGGGCTGGATGCGGTCGGCACGGTGGCGCGCGGCATTCGCGCCGACGAGCTGGGCCTGGCGATCGCCGGCGGGGTCGAATCGATGACCCGCGCGCCCTGGGTCATGGGCAAGGCCGAGAGCGCGTTCGCGCGCACGCAACAGCTGGAAGACACCACCATGGGCTGGCGGTTCATCAATCCGCGCCTGCAGGGCGCCTATGGCGTGGAGCTGATGGGCGAGACCGCGGAGAACGTGGCACAGCGCCATGCCATCGCGCGCGATGACCAGGACGCGTTTGCGCTGCGCAGCCAGCAGCGCGCCGCCGCCGCACAGGCGGCCGGTTTCTTCGATGCAGAAATCACTCCGGTGCCGGTGGCCGCACGCAAAGGGGGCGAAGCAAGCGCGGTCGATCGCGACGAGCATCCGCGCCCGAACACCACCGCCGAGATGCTGGCCAAGCTCAAGCCGGTGTTCCGCCAGCCCGGCACGGTGACGGCCGGCAATGCGGCCGGTCTCAACGATGGCGCTGCCGCCCTGTTGCTGGCGTCTGCGCAGGCCGTGCACGCGCATGGACTGACCCCGCGGGCACGCGTGCTCGGCTTCGCATCGGCGGGTGTGGAGCCGGCCTACATGGGCATCGGCCCGGTACCGGCCACGCAGCGCCTGCTGGCGCGCCTGGGCCTGCGCATCGAGCAGTTCGATGCGATCGAGTTCAATGAAGCCTTCGCCGCGCAGGTGCTGGCCTGCACGCGCGCGTTCGGCCTGGCCGACGATGCCGCGCAGGTCAACGCCAATGGCGGCGCCATCGCGCTGGGTCATCCGCTGGGCATGAGCGGTGCGCGGCTGGCGCTGACCTTGTTGCGGCAACTGGAGGCGGGCAACGGGCGGCTTGGGCTGGCCAGCATGTGCATCGGGGTCGGGCAGGGCGTAGCGCTGGCGATCGAGCGCGTGTAGTACGCCGATTGCAACTGCCGCTGCCGTGACCGCACACCCACGTTTTGATCCTGCCGTAGCGCAACCGATGGAGATCCCGCATGCGCGACCCCAGCTCTGACACGTCGATCGATCCGCTGCTCGGCTATCGCCGGCCGCGGATCGGCACGCAGCCGGCCTACCTGCATCTGCCCTACGCATCCACCGCATTGCGCGGCCCCACGCGTGCGCCCATCGATATCCCGGCCACGCTGTCGGAAGTCACCGGGCCGCAATTGAATCGGCTCACCCTGGGTGAGCATGCCGCCGACCTCACCGCCGGCTTTGCGGGCGAGCCATTGGGCGAGCGCATCATCGTGTCCGGTCGCGTGCTCGACGAAAACGGCAAGCCGGTGCGCAACAGCGTGGTCGAGGTGTGGCAATGCAATGCCGCCGGCCGCTATCAACATGCCGGCGACCGGCATGACGCACCGCTGGATCCCAACTTCCGCGGCACCGGCCAGGTGCTCACCGACGACCACGGCCGCTACGCCTTCAAGACCATCAAGCCGGGCGCGTATCCGTGGCGCAATCACTACAACGCCTGGCGGCCGGCGCATATCCATTTTTCGCTGCATGGCGATGGCATCGGGCAGCGGCTGATCACCCAGATGTACTTCCCCGGCGACCCGCTGCTGGCGCACGACCCGATCTACAACTGCGTGGACGATGCGCAGGCGCGCGAACGCATGGTGTCCAGCTTCGACTGGGAAAACGCGGTGAGCGAATACGCGCTGGCCTACCGCTTCGACATCGTGTTGCGCGGTCGCAAGCAGACGGTCTGGGAGTGAATCGATGAGCCTGCACACCACCCCGTCGCAAACCGTTGGCCCGTATTACCGGCTCGGGCTGGAGCCGCTGTATCGCGCGCAACTCGCGCCTGCGCAGGCCGCGGGCACGCACGTGCAGGTCAGCGGTTGCGTGTTCGATGGCGCCGGCAACCCGGTGGCCGACGCAGTGCTGGAGCTGTGGCAGGCCGATGCGGCCGGCATCTATGCGCATGCCGCCGATGCGCGCTGCCAGGCGCACGATCCCGGTTTCGATGGCTGGGGCCGCGTGCCGACCGACGCGCAGGGGCGTTTTTCCTTCAGCACCGTCAAGCCGGGCCAGGTCGCCGGGCCGGATGGCAAGCTGCAGGCAGCGCATCTGAGCGTACTGGTCTTCATGCGCGGGCTGTTGCGCGGCGTGTCGACGCGGCTGTACTTCGCCGACGATCCGCAGCTGGGCAGCGACCCCATCCTGGCCCTGGTGCCGGCCGAGCGTCGTAGCACGCTGCTGGCGCAATCGCGCGGTGGCAGCGATTACGTGTGGGACATCCATATGCAGGGCGATGCGGAAACGGTGTTCTTCAACTATTGATCGCGCCGTCGGTGCGCGGGGTGCCATGCATGGTTGTCTCCGTTCGAGCAGCACACCTGCACCTGCGTGCAGATGCTGCGCAGCTGTCGCCGCGCGCCGGGCAGGCAGGTGCCTGCGCGCGCTGCCCTCGGTGATCCATCGTGATCGCGTGGTACCCGCGCGCGATGCCGTGATCCCGCCGCGACACGCGCCTTGTCCAAACGTGCAGCACGCATGACTTGCACCGACCACCGTGCGTGCACACCACCCAGCAACGCGCACGCCAGTTGGCACTCTTGCGCATCGGTGCCATGCTGCCGGCACGCCACCCGAGGCCATGCATGACTGCGACGTCTTCCTTGTTGGGATCCCTGTTTGGCGAGCCTGCCTGCGACGCGTTGTTCGATGACACGGCGCGGGTGCAGGCAATGCTGCACTTTGAATCCGCGCTTGCCCGCGCGCAGGCGCAATGCGGCGTGATTCCCGCCGAGGCCGCGCAGGCCATTGCGGCCGCATGCGATGTGCAGCATTACGATCTGGCCGCGCTGGCCCAGGCCACCGCACTTGCCGGCAACCCCGCCATTCCATTGGTCAAGGCGCTGACCGCGCGCGTGGCCGCCCACGATGCGCAGGCCGCGCGCTGGGTGCACTGGGGCGCCACCAGCCAGGACGTCATCGACACCGGCACGGTACTGCAGCTGCGCGCCGCGCTCGACCTGCTGCTGCCGCGCCTGCAGGGCCTGTGCGCCGAGCTGGCTGCGCTGGCCGCGCGCGAACGCAACACCGGCCTGCCCGGACGTACCTTGCTGCAGCAGGCGGTGCCGGTCACGTTCGGGCTCAAGGTCGCCGCCTGGCTGGATGCGCTGCAGCGCGCGCACCAGCGCCTGCAGGCCCTGCAGCACGATGGCCTGGTGCTGCAGTTCGGGGGCGCGGCCGGCACGTTGGCGTCGTTGCAGGAGCGCGGTTTGGATGTCGCCCAGGCGCTGGCAACCACGCTGGCGCTGCCGTTGCCCGCGATGCCGTGGCATACCGCACGCGATCGCCTCGTCGAGGTCGGCTGTGCGTTCGGCCTGCTGGCCGGCACGCTGGGCAAGATCGGCGGCGACGTGGTGTTGCTGATGCAGTCGGAAGTCGGCGAAGTGTTCGAGCCGGCCGCAGCCGGCAAGGGCGGTTCCTCGGCGATGCCGCACAAGCGCAATCCGGTCTCCAGCGTCGCCGCGGTTGCTGCTGCCACCCGCGTGCCCGGCCTGGTGGCGACCTTGTTCAGCGCGATGGCGCAGCCGCATGAACGCGCCGCCGGGCAATGGCATGCCGAATGGGAGACCTTGCCGCAGATCGTGTGCCTGACCGCCGGCAGCCTGGCGCAGATGCAAGGCTGCCTGGCCGACCTGCAACTGGACCACGAGGCCATGCGCGCGCACCTGCACAGCCATGGCGGCGTGCTGTACGCCGAGGCAGCGGTGTTCGCGCTGGCACCACGGCTTGGCAAGCCACAGGCGCATGCGCTGGTCGAACAGGCGGTGGCACGCGCCCAGGCGCAGCAGCGCCATCTACGCGAGGTGCTCGGCGACGACGCGCAGGTGAGCGCGGTACTCACGCAGGCGCAACTGCAGGCGGTGTTCGATGTGGACAGCTGGCGCGGCATGTCCTCGGTCTGGATCGATCGCGTGCTGGCCGCTTCTTCATCCCGCTGACGGTGCTCCGATGGCTTATCTCCAATTGCCCACGCATCGCCTGCACTACCGCCTCGACGGTACCGAAGGCCGCCCCTGGCTGACCTTCTGCAACTCGCTGGGCACCGACCTGCATATGTGGGACGTGCAGATCGCCGCGTTTGCGCCGCATTACCGCATCCTGCGCTACGACCGCCGCGGCCATGGCGATTCGGACACGCCGCCCGGCCCATACCGCGTTGCCGACCTCGGCCAGGACGTGCTGGCGCTGTGGGATGCGTTGCAGATCGCGCAGAGCGACTTCTGCGGCCTGTCGATCGGCGGACTCACCGGGCAATGGCTGGGCCTGCATGCACCGCAGCGCCTGCGCCGGCTGGTGGTGTGCGCCACCGCGCAGAAGATCGGCAGCAGCGAAAGCTGGAACGCGCGCATCGAGCAGGTGCGCAGCGAAGGCCTGCCGGGGCTGGTCGATGCCACCTTGCAGCGCTGGTTCACCCCGCCGTTTGCGCTCAGCCATGCGCAGCGCCTGGACATGATCGTGGCCGCCTTCGTGTCGACATCGCCGCAGGGCTATATCGCCTGCTGCCAGGCGGTGGCCGACGCCGATTTCCGCGGCGCGCTGGACACGCTGGAGCTGCCACTGCTCGCACTGGCCGGCGACGACGACCCGGTCTGTCCGCCGGCCGATCTGCGCGAGATCGCCTACGCCGCCCCGCACGGCCACTACGCACAGGTGCCCGGCCGGCATATCTGCAACCTGGAGTCGCCGGCCGCGTTCAACCACAGCGTGCTGGGCTTTCTGCAGGCCGACCACGTGTGACCCTCCGCCCGGCCAGGCAGCTGCCGGACGCGTGCAGCCGTCACCCCGATCCGGCACGCACGACGCCCGGCATTCTCGCTCATGCGTTGCATCTGCGCCCAGCTGACCACGTCCGGCTGCCTGTCGCCAGCGACGTCAATCGCAACCAATGCACCTGATACGTCAGCGCTTGCCCTACGGCCACAGCTGACCTGCAGCAGCCGTCAGCACCCCATTCCCCATTCCCATTCCTCATTCCCACGCAGGAGAGATTCCGATGCACGAAGACGAGCGTTACCAGACAGGCTTGCGCGAGCGCCGACGCGTCCTGGGCGATGCGCATGTCGAGCGCTCGCTGGCTGCACGCACCGAGTTCACCGACGAGTTCCAGACGCTGATCACCCGCTACGCCTGGGGCACCATCTGGACCCGCGATGGCCTGCCCGCGCACACCCGCTCGCTGCTGACCCTGGCGATGATGGTGGCGCTGGGCCACGACGAGGAGTTCAAGCTGCACGTGCGCGCCGCGCGCAACAATGGCGTCACGCCCGAGCAGATCAAGGAAGTCCTGCTGCAGGCCGCGGTCTATTGCGGCGTGCCTGCCGCCAACCATGCCTTCGCGCTGGCCAAGCCCATCCTTGAGGAGCAGGCCGGCGAAGAAGAGCCGGTGCGCGAAGGCTGACGACCACGGCGACGCGTGAGTGCAGCAGGCACGCTGCGTTTGCGCGGCATGCGGCGGGCAATGCGACCGGTTAGGTTGGCTGTGTCCCTGGCCTGCACTGATGGCACGCCGGGCATGGTGGCGTGCCAGCGCGCGCACTGCGTTGCACCCTGGCCGTCCCGTATGCACATCACCGCTGATGACATCACCCATCGACGACGGGATGATGCACGTACCGCAATGGACCACCGCTTCCGTTCGCACAGGACATTCCCCATGAGGTTGCCGATGCTGCTGCGTACCATGTGTTTGCTTTTGCTGCTGCTCACTGCATCCGGGCTGCACGCACAACCGCATCCCGGGCCCGGGACCGAGCTGGCGCAGGTGCGCACCGACGATGGCCAGACGCTGGCGGTGTGGTCGCGCGTCCCCGCGCAGCCGCGCGGCACGATCCTGCTGGTGCATGGGCGCACCTGGAGTGCGTTGCCCAATTTCGATCTGCAGGTTCCCGACGAGCCGCGTGATGCGCGCTCGGTGCTGGCGGCATTGGCGCAGGCCGGCTACGCCGCCTACGCGGTCGATCTGCGCGGCTATGGCGGCAGTGCGCGCGATCGCAGCGGCTGGAACACGCCCGCGCGCGCCGTGGCCGATGTCGATGCGGTGCTGAGCTGGGTTGCCCGCCAGCACCCGCAGCTGCCGCCGCCGGCGCTGCTCGGTTATTCCAATGGCGCGCGGGTGGCGCTGCTGATCGCCCAGCAACATCCGCAGGCGGTGTCGGCGCTGGTGCTGTACGGCTTCCCCGACGATGTCGACGCAGCGCCCGACACCACCCCGGCGCCGGCACAGCCACTGCGTGCGCGCACCACGGCCGCGGCGGCCGGCGAGGACTTCATCACCGCCAACGCCGCACCGCCCGGCGTGCGTGCGGCCTATGTGGCGCAGGCGGTATCGGCCGACCCGGTGCGCACCGACTGGCGCGCGATGGAGCAGTTCGCCTTCCAGCCGGAGCAAGTGACCACGCTGCCGGTCTTGCTGCTGCGTGGCGTCGACGATCCCATCGCGACCCAGGCGGACAACGCGCACCTGTACGCACGTCTGCGCAGCGAAGACCGCAGCTGGGTCACGCTGCCGCACGCCGATCACGTGGCGCATGTCGAGGACACCCATGCCGCCTGGATGGATGCGGTGGTGAGCTTCCTGCGCCGGCCGCGCTGAGCGCGCCCGCCGGCGACTAACTCAACAACGCACCCAGCCGCTGCGCCGCCTGCTTCAACGGCTCCAGCAGCGTCTGCATCGTCTGCAGGCTCACGCGCCCGGCCTGGGCGCCGATGTTGAGCGCGGCGATCACCTCGCCGCGCAGGTTGCGCACCGGCACCGCGATCGAGCGCAGGCCGATTTCCAGTTCCTGGTCGGTCAGGCACATGCCTTCGCGGCGCGTGCGCGCCAGCACTTCCAGCAGTGCAGATGCCTGGGTCACGGTGCGGTCGGTACGCGGGCGCAGTGTGGTGCGCTCCAGGTACGCCTGTAAGGTGTCGCCGGGCAGGGCGGCCAACAGGACGCGGCCCATCGAGGTGCAGTAGGCCGGCAGGCGTGTGCCCGGGCGCAGCCCGATCGACATGATGCGCACCGTCTCGGCGCGCGCCACGTACAGCAGGTCGTCGCCATCCAGCACGCCCAGCGAGCAGGATTCGTGCAACTGGTCGCGCAGCCCGTCCAGCACCGGCTGCGCCGCCGCGGTCATCGACGAAGATGCCGCATACGCACCGCCGATCCCCAGCACGCGCGGCAGCAGCACGTAGCCGCGGCCCTGCTCGCCGACATAGCCCAGCCTGGCCAGGGTATGCAGCACCCGGCGCACCGCCGCGCGCGAGATGCCGGTTTCCAGGCTGATCTGCGACATCGTCACCTCGCGCGCGTGCTGGGCGAACACGCTCAGCACCACCAGCCCGCGGCCCAGCGAGGTCATGAAGTCCGGGTCGCCCTGGGCGGCGGCGATCTGCTGCATCAACTCATGCGGCAGGCCGCGTTCGCTCCCGGCGGTGGCCACGGTGGTGGTGGGTTTGCGGCGGCTGGAGGCAGGCTCGGGCATCGGATCGCAGCTTGGACGGGTCCGTGCATGGTAAGCGCTCACGCCGATACATGCCCCCGGTCGCAGCTTGCGCCTGGACATGTAAGCGCTTCACCCTGGTTGCCGCATAATCGTTGCTGGTTTGTTTCGGATCGGTCTCCTTAGTCCATGAAAACCCCCAAGGGCCTGCAACCGCTGATCGACGACGGCATCATCGACGAAGTGTTGCGACCACTGAAGAGCGGCAAGGAAGCATCCGTCTATGTGGTCAGTACGGGCGCCGACATCCTGTGCGCCAAGGTCTACAAGGACATGGCGCAACGCAGTTTCCAGGCGCGCGTGCAATATCAGGAAGGCCGCAAGGTGCGTGGCAGCCGCCAGGCGCGCGCGATGGGCAAGGCCACCAAGTTCGGCCGGCGCGAAGCCGAGACCGCATGGAAGAACACCGAAGCCGAGGTGCTCTATCAACTGATGGACGCCAGCGTGCACGTGCCTAAGCCGCGCGGCTATTTCCACGGCGTGCTGCTGATGGACCTGGTCACCGACGAGGCCGGCCATAGCGCACCACGGCTGGGCGAAGTGGACCTGGAGCCGGAGCAGGCGCGCAGCTTCCACACCAGCCTGATCGGCGATGTGGTCAAGATGCTGTCGCTGGGCCTGGTGCACGGCGACCTGTCCGAATACAACGTGCTGGTCTCGCCCGAGGGCCCGGTGTTGATCGACTTTCCGCAGGTGGTCAGTGCTGCCGGCAACAATGCTGCACGCGACATGCTGCTGCGCGATGTGCACAACCTGCGCGACTGCCTCGGCCGCTTCGCCCCGGAGTTGCTGGATACGCATTACGGCGAAGAGATGTGGGCGCTGTTCGAAAAGGGCGAGCTGCGCCCGGACAGCGTGCTGACCGGCCGCTTCAAGTTCGACACCCGGCGCGCCGACGTGCGTGCCATCCGCGCCTCGATCGAGGACGCACGCCAGGAAAACCTCATCCGTCAGCAGGGCCGCGAGGCCGCTGCCGAGGACGACGACTAGAGCGCTGTTGCGTTCGCGCGCGATGCGGCGTCACAGCAGCAGCGGCGCAGCTGGCGCGCGGCCGCAATGCACCGCTCAGGGTGATCAAGCAGGGGCGCGCCGAGGCAGGCGCGCAGCCACGATGCAGTGCAGCAAAAAACCAACGGATGCTGATGGCGCGATTGTTCGCCAGGCATCGCCATGGCAGGCGCATGCATCGGCAGCACGGGGGTTTTTGCGGTACTGCCGCGCATCTCCGGTACCGCCATTGAAATAATTGATGGCGTTGAATGGTGATTGATCATAAGTATCTGGCAGGCTCAGCCATCGTCTCCTGGAGAGTCCGCCATGTCGTTTGATCCCGATGTCGTGCGCCTGTTTGCCCAGCTTCAACACGCCGCTCAACCACCGATGGAAACCCTGCCGATCGAGGGCGCGCGCGCAATGATGCGTGCACTCGGCACGCAGCTGGGCTTTTCGCGTGTGGAGATGGCCGAGGTGCGCGACCTGCAGGCCGGCACCGCCGCCGGCCCGGTGCGCCTGCGTTTGTATCGCCCGTCCGGGCTGGCTGCCGGTCCGGCCCCGACCTGCCTGTTCGTGCACGGCGGCGGCGGTGTGGTGGGCGACCTCGATTCCCACGACGACGTCTGCCGGCAACTGGCGGCGCGCGCCGGCTGCCAGCTGCTGGCGGTCGACTATCGCCTTGCACCGGAACATCCCGCGCCGGCCGGCGTGGAGGACGTGATTGCGGCCCTGCATTGGCTGGTTGCCGAGCCCGATGCGGTCGGTGCCGATGTGCAGCGCCTGGCCGTGGCCGGCGACAGCATCGGCGGCGCCATGGCCGCAGTCGCGGCGCTGGCCGCGCGCGATGCCGGGATCGCGTTGCGCTGCCAGGTGCTGGTGTATCCGCTCACCGATGCGCGCGAGGACAACGGCCAATACCCGTCGCGATCGCATAACGCCGGCCTGCCGCCGCTGACCACAGAGGCAGTGCGCTTCTTCAATCGCCATCTATTGCCCGACCCCGCCATTGCACAGGACTGGCGCGTCTCGCCGATGCTGGTGCCAGAGGTGGCCGGCGTTGCACCCGCACTGGTCATCGTGGGCGAGCGCGACATGCTCTACGACGAAGGGCGCAGCTATGCCGAACGCCTGCGCGCCGCCGGCGTGGAAGTCACCCTGCACAGCTTTCCCGGCATGATCCACGGCTTCATCAATATGGGCGGCGTCCTGCGCGCCGCCGGCGAAACGCTGGAGATGGCAGCGCTGCTGCTGCGCCAGCGCTTGCTGCCAGCCGTCGAGCGCAGGGCCGCATAAGGGCCTGCGGCAGGCGTGCCGTGCGCGCGCTGCCGCAGCGCTGCAGCCATGCCCGCATGTGGCTCAACGCTCGAGGGAAAGACGACGATCCAGGCTCGCAAGTGCGCAGGCCTTGCGAGCCACCAGCAGGCTCAGAAGTTGAAGCGGAACGTGGTCATCAGCACGTGGTTTTCGCGGTCCACCGTACTGGTGTTGACGAACTGATTCAGATAACCGACGTCGACATTGGCAATATCGTTGAACTTCCAGTTGATGCCGACGAAGACGCGGTTCTGGTCGAGACCGCGTCGGGCGCCCCACTCGGTCTGGTCGAGATTGACGAACAGTTCGTTGAAGGCCACCCACGACAGTTGCGGAGACAATGCGCTGGGCCGGACCGCCCTGATCATCTGGCGCACCCGATACCCTTCGTCACTGAAACCTTCGCGGTGACGCTGCTCCAGGCGGGTGCGACTGGTGATGGTGATATTGGCAATCGGATCGAACTGATATTGAAACTGCCCCCACCAGCGATTTTCGCGGTTGGAGGATTGCCCGGCCGGGTGGCTGATGATGGTGTCGTAACCCATCCAGACACTGGCCTTGGGAGTGAACCGGTAAAACACCGCAGGGCGCAGGATCAACTGGTCGAACTGTTCGCCCTCTTCGCGCCAGCGTGGATGCACGTCCATGCTCCAGTACAGGTTTTCGACCGGCAGCTTGCCCTGGGCATACACGCTCAGCCAGTAACGTCCGTCTTCCTCGGTCTGCGCGGCCGCTTGCGAGGTGCCGCCCAGCATCAGCAGCAGGGCGGGGCAGGCGATTCGGTAGGTGGCCGTCAGCAGCGCGCGCAGTCTGTTCATGATCAGGAAGTCGTCAGTGGTGCCGGAGCATACCAACTCGTTCGCGACCTCCATCGCGCTTTCCGGCATCGCCGAGGCGATACCGGCGTGTTGCTTCGCCTGCGGCGACATGGCATCGCGCCGTGACATCCGCTGACAAACATCGACGCAAGTGCGGCGTATAAAACGCACGCGTTCGAACAGGCGGTCGGCATTGACCGACCTGCCAGCGGATCGCGAGCGCTTACGCCACCTGGCTGCGGCGCGCCCGTTCCAGATGCACCAGCAGCAGCGAGATCGCCGCCGGCGTCATGCCGGCAATGCGTTGCGCCTGGCCGATGCTTTGCGGGCGCACGCGCTCAAGTTTCTGCTGCACTTCGATCGACAGCCCGCGCACGCTGGCGTAATCGAATCCATCCGGAATCGGCGTGGTTTCGTGGCGTTGCTGGCGTGCGATGTCGTCGCGTTGGCGATCCAGGTAACCGGCGTATTTGACGCTGATCTCCACCTGCTCGGCCACCTGCGCATCGTCCACGCCTGGCCCCAGCGTCGGCACGCGCATCAGCGTGGCGTAGTTGAGTTCGGGGCGCTTGATCAGGTCCAGCACGTTGGTTTCGCGGCTCACTGCCACGCCCAGGGTCTGGGCCACTTCGCGGCCCAGCGCATTGCCCGGGGTCGCCCACAGCACCGACAAGCGCGCGCTTTCGCGCTGCACCGCCTCCTGCTTGGCGGAGAAGCGCGCCCAGCGCGCATCGTCGACTAGGCCCATCGCGCGGCCGACGCCGGTCAGGCGCGCATCGGCGTTGTCCTCGCGCAGCTGCAGGCGGTATTCGGCGCGGCTGGTGAACATGCGATACGGCTCGGTGGTGCCGTGGGTGATCAGATCGTCCACCAGCACGCCCAGGTAGGCCTGGTCGCGGCGCGGCGACCACGCCGGCAATCCCTGTACATGGCGCGCGGCATTGAGCCCGGCCAGCAGGCCCTGTGCGGCGGCCTCCTCGTACCCGGTGGTGCCATTGATCTGCCCGGCGAAGAACAGCCCGCCCACCGCCTTGGTTTCCAGCGAGGCCTTGAGCCCGCGCGGGTCGAAGAAGTCGTATTCGATCGCGTAGCCGGGGCGGGTGATATGCGCCTGCGCAAACCCGTGGATCGAGCGCACCAGTGCCAGCTGCACGTCGAACGGCAGCGAGGTGGAGATGCCGTTGGGATAGATCTCGGCCACTTCCAGGCCTTCGGGCTCGACGAAGATCTGGTGGCTGCTCTTCTCGGCAAAGCGCACCACCTTGTCCTCGATCGACGGGCAGTAACGCGGGCCAATGCCTTCGATCTGCCCGGAATACAGCGGCGAGCGATGCAGCGCACTGCGGATGATGTCGTGGGTCTGCTCAGTGGTCTGGGTGATCCAGCAGCTGACCTGGCGCGGGTGATCGCCGAGCTGGCCCATGAACGACATCACCGGCAGCGGATCGTCGCCGGGTTGTTCGGCCATCACGCTGTAGTCGAGCGTGCGGCCGTCGATGCGCGGCGGGGTGCCGGTCTTGAGCCGGTCGATCGCGAACGGCCGCTCGCGCAGACGCGCGGCCAGCGTGGTGGCCGGCGGGTCGCCCATGCGTCCGGCCGCGTACTGGGTCTCGCCGACGTGGATCTTGCCGGCCAGGAAGGTGCCGGCGGTCAGCACCACCGAGGGCGCTTCGAAGCGCAGCCCGGTCTGGGTGATCACGCCGCGCACGCTGTCGGCTTCGGCGGCGCCGTTGTGGATGATCAGGTCGTCCACCGCCGCCTGGAACACGGTCAGGTTGGGCTGCGCCTCGACGATGCGGCGGATCGCGTTGCGGTAGAGATTGCGGTCGGCCTGGCAGCGGGTGGCGCGCACCGCCGGCCCCTTGGAGGCATTGAGCGTGCGCCACTGGATGCCGGCCTGATCCGCCGCGCGTGCCATCGCCCCGCCCAGCGCGTCGATTTCCTTGACCAGATGGCCCTTGCCGATCCCGCCGATGGCCGGGTTGCAGCTCATCGCACCCACCGTCTCGATGTTGTGGGTCAGCAGCAAGGTGCGCGCCCCGGCGCGCGCGGAGGCCAGCGCCGCCTCGGTGCCGGCATGGCCGCCGCCAATCACGATGACGTCGTAGCGATAGAAGGAGTCAGACATGGGCGTGGACCAGGAGCAGAAGGAGGTTGGCGGCCGCGAAAGTATCGGCTGAAGGGCGAGCGAGGTCACTCGATGGGTAAAAGTGTGATGTAAATCACATTATCGAACACTGACCCTCAAGTTGGCATGTTCCGTGCGGATATCCCTACTGCACCCGTCGTGGCATTGCGACATGGGCGCAAGGCTGGAATTGGAACAGGGGCCAGCCACGCGTGCGATGGGGTAGCGTAAGGGTCGGTAGTCGGGGGACTGCCGACCCTTATTTTTTTCTGCGACCCAACGCCGGTACAGCCCAGCCTGCTCGCACGGGTAGCCGCGGGTGCGGCACAGCAGACCAGACGACAAAAACATAAAGCCCCGGCATGCCGGGGCTTTATGCGTTGGAGGCGCCGATATCCGACAGGGCCGGAACAGGGGGGATCCAGATTTCCCTGTCGGACATCGACATAAGTCGGTCAGTGGGGCGGGCCACGTCAAAAAATGACGTGGCGGGTCACACAGAGCACCTAGCTTGCGACCAAGTGCCGGCTGAACGCAAGCCCCCAACATCACCATTTGTGGGCCACGTCGCAGTCAGCAACTCAGGGAATCTGCTCACGCGTGTTGCGTGGCGCGGTCTGCCGTTGAATCTCGCGGATCACCCGCGGCGGCGCACCGATGCGGGGCGGCGGCCGCGACGGCGGAGCGCCGGTCGCCGGTGGACGATTGGGTTGTTGCGGGCGCGGCCCGTTGGGGCGGGGGCCGTTCGGACGCGGGCCATTGTTGAACGAACCGTTCGGACGTGGTGGCCGGTACTGCGGGCGTCGATCGTTCGGGCGGTAGTAATAGCCGCCACCGCGGTAGACCGGGTAATCGTACAGCCCGATCGACCCGGCGCCGTAAGGGTTGCCGTACGGGTTGCCGTAAAAATACGGCGAGTAGCCCGGCGGGTAGCGGTACTGCACCGCGGGCGCGCCGCGGTAATAGCCGCCCGACCCCGCACCGGTGTAGTCGTAGGTTGCGCAGCCGCCCAGAGCCAATAGCCCGGCCGCGAAGATCAGACGGAATTTCATGGATGGTGCCCTCCTGCAACCATGGTGTCACTTTCGAACCGATGCATTGAATCGGTCCTTAACTGTGCCGCAATGTGGTGCTTCTGCATCGATCCAGCATGCGCGGGCAAGGCGCGCACAGCCGTGAAGGCGGAGACGATACGTTAATCTTGCAGGCATGATCGAGACGGTTCCTCTTGCCCATTCCGACGTCCTGCAAGCCGCTGCGCGCATCGCGCCGCAGTGCGCGCCGACTCCGCTGCTGACCTCGCACAGCCTGGATGCCCTCTGCGGTGCGCAGTTGTTCTTCAAGGCCGAACACCTGCAGCGCAGCGGCGCTTTCAAGTTCCGTGGTGCCTGCAACGCGGTGTGGTCATTGCCGGAGGAACTGGCCGCGCGCGGGGTGGTCACCCATTCGTCCGGCAATCACGGCGCCGCACTCGCACTTGCCGCGCGCACGCGCGGGATCGGCTGCCACGTGGTGGTGCCCGAAGGCGCGGTGGCCGCCAAGCTGGCCAATATTTCCCGCCACGGCGCCACGCTGTGGCGCTGTGCGCCCACCATCGCCGCGCGCGAGCAGATGTGTGCCGACGTCCAGGCCGGCAGCGGCGCGACGTTGGTGCATCCATATACCGACCCGGCGGTGATCGCCGGGCAGGGCACCGCCGCGCTGGAGCTGCTGCAGCAGAGCGGCGGGCTGGATGTGCTGGTGGCACCGGTCGGCGGCGGCGGGCTGGCCGCCGGCACTGCGCTGGCGCTGCAATCGGCGCCCGGCTGTGCGCTGGTGCTGGCCGAGCCGAGCGGTGCGGCCGATACCGCGCGTTCGCTGGCGGCCGGCGAGCGCCTGGTCGACTTCGTGCCCGACACGCTCTGCGACGGGTTGCGCGGCACCCTGGGTGCGCCGAATTTCGCAGTGCTGCAGGCCGCCGGCGCGCAGGTGATCACCGTGGACGATGCGGCGGTGGTGCAGGCGATGCGGCTGATCTGGCAGGTGCTCAAACAGGTGGTGGAGCCGTCCTCGGCGATTGCGCTGGCAGCGGTGCTGGCCGACCCGGCGCGCTTTGCCGGGCGGCGGGTCGGGCTGATCCTGTCCGGCGGCAACGTCGATCTGGATGCGCTGCCGTGGGCCGCGGCGTGAGCAGGCGGTCGCGTGGGATCGGTCTGTGGGGCTGGTGCTGGCGCCTGTGCATGCTGACGCTGATCTGGCTGGTGGGCGTGGCCGGCTGGATCGTCTGGGTCGGCGATCGCGACCAGGCCGCGCCGGCCGACGTGATCATCGTGCTGGGCGCGGCTGCCTACGACGCGCGCCCTTCGCCGGTGTTCGAAGAGCGCATCCGGCATGCGCTGGACCTGTACGCGCAGGGCTACGCGCCGCGGCTGCTGTTCACCGGCGGCTTCGGCAACGGCGCGCGCTTTGCCGAGTCGCAGGTGGCGCGGCGCTATGCGCTACGCCACGGCGTACCGCCGGAGGCGATCGTGATCGAGACGGTCTCGCGCACCACCCGGCAGAATCTGCAGCAGGCACGCGCGCTGATGGACCGGCACGGCATGCACCGGGCGATCATCGTCAGCGACCCGTTGCACATGGCGCGCGCGCTGCGGCTGAGCGATGAGCTGGGGGTGGACGCGCTGGCCTCTTCCACGCCCAGCACGCGCTTTCGCAGCTTCCACACCAGTTGGCGCTTCCTGCTGCAGGAGGTCTATTACTTCCATCGCGATCTGGTGGTGCAGGGCGCCTGACACCGGGTATGCCGCAGGGCAGGCGTGTTGAAGCGCAAAACGCGCTCTATGATGCGGCTTTCCCAGCGGCAGGTTCGAGTATGAGCGAGCGCAATCGGCAACACGCCACCGGCCTGGTCCAGGCCTATTACGCGGCATTCAACCGCGGCGATTGGGACGCCATGCTGGCGTTCCTGGCCGACGACGTCGCGCATGACCTCAACCAGGGGCCGCGCGAGATCGGCCGGGCGGAATTTGCCGCCTTCCTGCAGCGCATGAACGACAGCTACCGCGAGCAGCTGCGCGACATCGTGATCACCGCCAACGAGGATGGCACCCGGGTCGGTGCCGAGTACGTGGTGCACGGGGTCTACCACACCACCGACGAAGGCCTGCCGGAAGCCAATGGGCAGACCTATGTGCTGCCGGGCGGTGCGTTCTTCGATGTGCGCGACGGCAAGATCACCCGCGTCACCAACTACTACAACCTGCAGGAATGGATCGCGCAGGTCTCGCGCTGAGCGCATCGACCGCCACGGCGTAGGCGCGCACCCGGGCGCGATAAGGCGTTATCGGCAATGCCTGGTCGCGCCCGGGTGCGCTCCTACGTGATTGGTGCGGTGTTGCGGCCGGAGCTGTGCCTATGTAGGAGCGCGCTTGCGCGCGATGGGGCGTTACCGGCAATGCCGGTCGCGCCCGGGTGCGCTCCTACGTGGATGGGCGGGGATTACAGCAACACGATCCCGACCACCACCAGGATGAAGATGCCCCACTTGAGCGTCTGGTACAGCGGGTTGTTGCGTTCCTTCAGCGCCTTGGCCTTCAGGCGCGCGGCGTAGAAATAGCGGAACACGCGGTTGATGCCGCCGGTCTTGTCGCCTTCCTGATTGGGCGAGGCACCGGCCGAGAGCAGGCTGCGGCCGACGAAGCGGTTCACCGCCGCGGCCCAGCGCCAGCGCATCGGGCGCTCGATGTCGCAGAACAGGATGATGCGGTCCTGGTCGGTGTCGTTGCGCGCGTAGTGGATGTAGGTCTCGTCGAACATCGTCCACTCGCCATCGCGCCAGCTATGGCGCTGCCCGTCGACATCGATGAAGCAGCGGTCGTCGTTGGGCGTGGCCAGCCCCAGGTGCAGGCGCATGGACCCGGCGAACGGATCGCGGTGCGGGCGCAGTTCGCTGCCCGGCGGCAACTCGGCGAACATCGCGGCCTTGACCGTGGGGATGGACTTCAGCAACGCCGTGGTCTGCGGGCACAGTTCGGACGCCGACGGGTGCGCGGTGCCGTACCACTTCAGATAGAAGCGCTTCCAGCCACGGCGGAAGAACGAGTTGAAGCCGATGTCGGTGTAGCCGTCGGCAGCGCGGATCTTCTGCATCTGCTGCAGCGCCACCGCTTCATCGCGGATCAGCGGCCAGTTGGCGCGCAGCGGCGCCAGCTCCGGAAATTCCTTGCCGGGATCGATGAACGGCGTGGTCGGCACGCGCGAACACAGATACATCAGCGTGTTGATCGGCGCCATGAAAGTGGAATGGTCCAGCAGCTGCCGGCTGAGCCGGTGCCGTACGCGACCGCGGTAATGGATGTACAGCGCCGATGCGATGAACAGCGCGATGATGAGCCACTTCAACATTGGGAAGGCCGATTGGGGGACGGGGGCCGCAAACCTAAGAGCGGCTATCAAAACGACAATGCAGCAGCCGGGCGGGGCGCTGCCGGTGCTCGGAACCGGCATGTACTACGCGTACATGCAGATTCCTGCGCGCCGCCTGCAGCCACCTGACGGCTGCGTGCTGCGTTTTGCTAGCCACGCCGGTTGAGGCGTCGAAAAGGCAAGCCGCAACAGGAACATGCGGCCATTGACTGCTGAATTCTACCGGGTGTCGCGACCGAGCCTGACAGGTCAGCATTGGTGTCGTCGCAAAACTGTGTGTCTCGCCGGCAACGGCTGCGTTGCTGCCGGCGATCTGCACCGCCGCTAGTCGATGCGGCGGCGGATCGGGATCGAGGCCACCGGGACGCTGGCGACATCGTGTCCCTGCTCGCGGATGGGCGCGCCCGGCGCCGGTGCCCAGGCGTGGGCATAGATCACTTCCCAGGAGCTGGGCAGGGTGCCGTCCGGCCGCCGCAAGGGCTCGTAGGCGGCGCTGGCGGCGGCAAAACGGCCGCGTCCGGTCAGGGTGGCGCGGCGATTGCTGAGTGCGTTGGTGGCGCCCATCGCGCGCAGCTCGCGCATCAGCGCGGGCAGGTCGCTGTAGGTCAGCGTGAACAGGTCGCGGTCCAGCACGGGGTCGCGGAAGCCGGACATCAGCAAGGCATCGCCGAACTGGGCAATCGGGGGAAAGCGGCTGACGTGCGGGGCCGGGTCGGCCTGGGCGAAGGCCTCGCGCAACTCGATCAGCGTCTCCGGGCCGAAGGTGGAGCACAGCAACAAGCCGCCCGGCCGCAGCGCGCGACGGAAACCGGCGAACACCGCCGGCAGGTCTTCCACCCACTGCAGGCACAGGTTGCTGAAGATCACGTCCACGCTGCCGTCGGCCACCGGCAAGGCGCGTGCATCGGCGCAGACCTGCGCGAATGGCTTCCACCAGCCCGCCGCCTTGCGCGCCTGGCGCAGCATCGGCATGGCCTGGTCCAGCGCGATCACCTGCGCCTTGGGCCAGCGCTTCTTGATCGCGCCGCTGGCGTGGCCGGGGCCGGCGCCGACATCCAGCACCACCTTGGGCACCTGGTCGCCCAGGTAGTCGAGCGATTCGAGCAGGCGCGCTTCGGCTTCGCGCTGTAGTGCGGCGGCGGCGGCATAGCTGCTGGCGGCACGCGCAAAGGCGCGCCGGACGTGGCGGGGGTCGAAAGTACTATTCATGAGCGGCGCTATTGTCGCCTGTGGCCGGGGCGGAGGGAATCGATGGATGGCCTGGCATCGGCCTGGCGAGTCTGCAGACGTTCGGTCCGTCGGTGGCTGCGCGGCGAGCGGCAAGGGGCTCAACGGAAAACCCACCGGATGCCCGCGGCGGTTGCCACAACTCGCCGCGTGGCCGAGGCGCTCTAGAACGTGCCGGGATAGCTACCGCCGTCGATCAGCAGGTTCTGCCCGGTGATGTAGCCGGCCTGCGCGCTGCACAGGAACGCGCAGGCCGCGCCGAATTCGTCCGGCTCGCCGAAGCGTGCGGCGGGAATGCCCGCACGCTTGCGCTCGGCGACCTCCTCGGCGCTGCTGCCTTGCTGTTGCGCGATCGCCGCGAAGTTGCCGCGCAGGCGGTCGGTGGCGAACTGGCCGGGCAGCAGATTGTTGATGGTGACGTTGTCGACCACCGTGCTGCGCGCCAGCCCGGCGACGAAGCCGGTGAGGCCGGCGCGCGCGCCATTGGACAGGCCCAGGATGTCGATCGGCGCCTTCACCGCACTGGAGGTGATGTTGACGATGCGGCCGAAGCGCCGCGCGCGCATCGCATCGACGCTGGCGCGGATCAGTTCGATCGGCGCCAGCATGTTGGCGTCCAGGGCGCGCAGCCAGTCGTCGCGTTCCCACTGGCGAAAATCGCCGGGCGGTGGACCACCGGCATTGTTGATGAGGATATCCAGCTGCGGGCAGGCGGCGAGCGCATCGCTGCGTCCCTGCGGGGTGGTGATATCGGCCACCACGCTGCGCACTTCGCCGGCGCCCGGCAGTGCGCGCAATGCCTGGGCGGATTGCTCCAGGGCAGCGCGGCCGCGCGCGACGATCACCACGTTGACGCCTTCGCTGGCCAGCGCGCGTGCGCAGCCCAGCCCCAGGCCCTTGCTGGCGGCGCAGACCAGTGCCCAGCGCCCGGCGATTCCCAGATCCATGTGTGTGTCCTCGATCAGCGATGCCGCATGATCGACGATCCGCTCATGGCACGGACGCAACGAAGCGTTGCAGCGCCTCGGCGACCTGATCGGCATGGCCAAGAAACGGTGCGTGCCCGCCACCGGCGATGGTCAGTGCCTGCGCGTGCGGCGTCAGCGCGGCGGCGGCGTGCATGCCGGCCGCCGGTACCAGCCGGTCGCGCTGGCCGGCGATCCACAGGCTGGGGCGTGCGAGTTGCGGCAGCGCACGGCGCAGGTCGCTGCGTTCCAGCAGCTGCAGGCCTTGCTGCAGTGCTTCGGCGGCCGGTTCGCCACGCGCCACCAGCGTCTCGCGCAGGCTGCGCAACTCGCTGCGGGCATGCGCCGAGCCCAGCGTATCCAGCGCCAGAAACCGCTCCAGCGTGCCGCGATAATCGCGCGCCAGGTCCTGGCCGAATTGCACGAACACCTCGCGCTCGACGGCGTCGGGCCAATCGTGGCCACGCACGAAACGCGGCGTGGCCGCGATCATCGCCAGCCCGCGTACCTTGGGCTGGGTAGCCGCGGCATGCAGCGCAAACAGCCCGCCCAACGACCAGCCGACCCACACCGCCGGCGGCGTGGCGGCGGCGATGCCGGCAACCACGTCCGGCAGCGCCAGCGGCGTGCTGTCGTCGCGGCTGAAACCGTGCCCGGGCAGATCCACCAGATGCAGTTGATGCTGCGCGGCCAGGCGTTCCACCAATGGCGCGAACACGCCGCCGTGCAACGCCCAACCGTGCAGGAGAACCAGCGCAGGCCCGTGGCCGATGACATCGATATGCATGCGGGGATTGTCGCTGATGGCGCTGACCGGCGCATGGGTCGGCGTGTGCGGCGCAAGGTGTCTTGCGCCAGCCTGCGCTGCGCGTGGAGCCGATCTGCGCGGCACGCCAAGCCGGTTGCGGACGCGCAGGACCGCACCGACAGCAGCGATCCGGCAACATCAGCGACGCGGACACTGCCACGTCGAGCACCGGCCGCCGCCGCGCGGCTATTGCGCAATCGTCTGGATCGTCGCCCTCAGGCAGACGCACGCAGCGGTTGCCGGCTGACCACGTCGCGCGCCTGCACGATGGCCTCGATCAAGGCCTGCACCTGCTGCGGCGTATGCAGCGCGGACAGGGTCACACGCAAACGCGCCTTGCCTTCGGGCACGGTGGGCGGGCGGATCGCGCCGACCAGGAAGCCGGCCTGTTCCAGCGCGGCGGACATCGCCATGACCGTGGCTTCTTCGCCGCATAGCAGGGGCTGGATCGGCGTATCCGAGGCCATCAGCTCGAAGCCATGCCGGCGTGCCCCATCGCGGAAACTGCCAATCGACTCGACCAGCTTGGCGCGCCGCCAATCGTCGCGACGCGCCAGCCGCACGGCTGCCAACGTCGCAGCGACCTGCGCCGGTGGCAACGCGGTGGTGTAGATGTAGGGGCGCGCGGTTTCGGCCAGATGGCGCACCAGCGCTGCATCGCCGACCACCACCGCGCCATAGCCGCCGAGCGCCTTGCCCAGGGTCACCAGCTGCAGCGGCACTTCGGCCACGCCCAGTCCGGCATCGGCAACGCAGCCGCGCCCCTGCGGGCCGAGCACGCCCACGCCGTGTGCGTCGTCGACGTAGAACAACGCCTGCTGCATGCGTGCCACCAGGCTCAACGCACGCAGCGGCGCGATATCGCCATCCATGCTGAAGACGCCATCGCTGGCCAGCATCGCCGCGCCTTCGGGCGAGCCCTTGAGCTGACGCATCGCGCCTTCCACATCCAGGTGCGGATAACGGCGCAACCGGCAGCCGGCCAGGCGTGTGGCATCGAGCAGGCTGGCGTGGTTGAGCCGGTCCTGCACGCAGACATCGTCGTCCTCGCTGAGCAAGGCCTGCTGCACCGCCAGGTTGGCGATGAAGCCGCTGCCGAACAGCAGCGCCGACGGATAGCCGAGCCACTCGGCGATCTCGCGCTCCAGCGTTTCGTGCGCGGTGTGGTGGCCGCAGATCAGATGCGAGGCGGTGGCGCCGGCACCATCGCGCGCGGCGGCGTCCTGCAACGCGGCGACCACTTCGAACTGCTGCGACAGGCCCAGATAGTCGTTGGAGCAGAAACCGGTCAGCCAGCGGCCATCGACTTCCAGCCGCACGCCATCGCGACGGCCCACCAGCCGCCGTACCCGCACCCGTTCCTGGGCCACACGCAAGGTGCGCAGCGACGAAATCCGTTCGTGCAGATCGGGGCGGGCCATGGGGGCGTTCAACGGCAGAAGGGGGCGTTAGCGTAGCCTGCCGCGCCCGGCACGCCCAGCCGGCACCGACGACCGGTGCCGGACGTTAGATTCGCGGTTAGGCGGCGTGCTCGCAGGCCGTGCTGCGGGTGATTTCCGCATGCACGGTGCCGGGGTGGTCGTGCTCGGCGGCGTCGACGGTGATCTGCATCGGGCGCAGACCCAGGCGCTGGAACAGGGCCTGGTCGCGTTCGGTGTCCGGGTTGCCGGTGGTGAGCAGTTTTTCGCCGTAGAAGATCGAGTTGGCACCGGCCAGGAAGCACAGCGCCTGCAGTTCGTCGCTCATCGCCTCGCGGCCGGCGGACAGGCGCACCATCGAACGCGGCATCGTGATGCGGGCGACCGCGATCATGCGCACGAACTCGAACGGGTCCAGTTGCTGGGTGCCGTGCAGCGGGGTGCCGGCAACCTGGACCAGCTGGTTGATCGGGACCGAATCCGGATGCGCCGGCAGCGTGGCCAGCGCCAGCAGCAGGCCGATGCGGTGCTCACGGGTTTCGCCCATGCCGACGATGCCGCCGCAGCAGGTCTTCAGGCCGACATCGCGCACGTGCTCCAGCGTGTTCAGGCGGTCCTGATACTGGCGGGTGTGGATGATCGAGTCGTAGTAATCCGGCGCGGTGTCCAGATTGTGGTTGTAGTAGTCCAGCCCGGCGTCCTTGAGCGCGCGTGCCTGGCCGGCGTCGAGCATGCCGAGCGTGGCGCAGGTTTCCAGGCCCATTGCCTTGACCTCGCGGATCATCGCCGCGACCTTGGGGATGTCGCGCTCCTTGGGCGAGCGCCAGGCCGCGCCCATGCAGAAGCGCGAGGCGCCGGCGGCCTTGGCCTGGCGTGCCTTGGCGACGACCTCTTCGGTCTCCATCAGCTTCTGCGCGGTCACGCCGGTGTCGTAGCGCTGCGCCTGCGGGCAGTACGCGCAGTCTTCCGGGCAGCCGCCGGTCTTGACCGACAGCAATGTGGACACCTGCACCTGCGCCGGATCGAAATGGGCGCGATGCACGCTGGCGGCGCGGTGCAGCAGCTCCGGAAACGGCAGATCGAACAGCGCCTGCAGCTCTTTGCGATCCCAGTCATGGCGTACGACAACAGACATCGGGGTTTCCTGACAGTCAGCGGCTTGGAAGCCAGGCAGTCTGGTGAGCATGGAAGAGGCTGTCAACTTCGAAGAGGTCAACTCGGTTTACAGGTGGCCGCGCCGGGTGTTGCGGCTGCTGCTGCCGAGCCGGTGCCTGGTGTGCGCGGAACCCGGCAGCGCCGACTGCGATCTGTGCCCGTCGTGTCGCGCCGCATTGCCGGATCACGGGCACGCCTGCCTGCGTTGCGCAACGCAGCTATACGCCTGCGGTGACGCGCTGCTGTGCGGGCAATGCCTGCAGCACCCGCCACCGCTGCAACGCGTGCATGCGTGTTTCACCTATCGCTGGCCGGTGGATGGCTTGCTGCGGCGTTTCAAGTTCCACCAGGATCTGGCTGCCGGGCGCTTGCTCAGCGAGTTGATGGCCAAACGTTGCGCAGGCCTGCCGCGTCCGCAGGCGCTGGTGCCGGTGAGTCTGCACCGGCAGCGCTTGCGCCAGCGTGGTTACGATCAGGCGCTGGAGCTGGCCAGACCGCTCGGCCGCGCGCTGCGGCTGCCCTGCCTGCCGTTGCTGCGCCGGGTCCGCGCGACCGCGCCGCAATCGGAGCTGGATGCGGCCGAGCGTCAGCGCAATCTGCGCCAGGCCTTTGTCGCGCGTGGCGCCTTGCCCGCGCATGTGGCCCTGGTGGATGACGTGATGACCACCGGTGCGACGCTGCATGCGGCGGCGCAGGCCTTGCAGCGGGCCGGTGTGCAGCGGGTGGATGCGTGGGTATGCGCGCGGGTGCCGTGAGGCTTGGTGGGCCGGGGGTTGTGAGCTGCAGCGTGGGCTGGGGGTTGTGAGCTGCAGCATGGGGCTTCGCCCGTACCCTCACCCCCAACCCCCTCTCCCGCGGGGAGAGGGGCTGAAGCCGAGGCGATTGACCTTTCTGCGCGTCAGCGCAATCCCAGCGCCGCGGCGATGCCGACGAAGATCGCCAGGCCCACCCAGTTGTTGTGCAGGAAGGCGCGGAAGCACGGGCCGCGTTCGCGGTGGCGGGCGAGGCGGAACTCGTAGGCCACCAGCAGTGCGGCCACGCCCAGCCCCGCCCAGTACGCGATACCGAGACCGGCGCGCAGGCCGACCAGCGCCAATGCAGCAAACATTGATGCATACAGCAGGCCTTGCGCGATCAGGTCGAACCTGCCGAACAGGATGGCGGTGGACTTGCTGCCCATGCGGATGTCGTCCTCGCGGTCGACCATCGCATACCAGGTGTCGTAGGCCGTGGCCCAGAGGATGTTGGCCGCATACAGCAGCCAGCCCAGCAATGGCACGCTGCCCTGCACCGCGGCGAAGGCCATCGGGATGCCCCAGCCGAAGGCCATGCCCAGATAGACCTGGGGCAGGTGGGTGTGGCGTTTGAGATAGGGATAGCTGGCGGCCAGGAACACGCCCGGCACGCTCAGGGCCACGGTCAGCCAGTTGAGCGTGAGCACCAGCGCGAATGCCACCAGCATCAGCACCACGAACACCCACAGCGCCTCGCGCCCGGACACCGCCCCGGTGGCCAGCGGGCGCGACTTGGTGCGCTCCACATGCGGGTCCAGCCAGCGGTCGGCATAGTCGTTGATCACGCAGCCGGCCGAGCGGGTCAGCCAGACCCCGGCGGTGAACACGAACAGTGTCCACAGCGGCGGCAGGCCACCGGCGGCCAGCCACAACGCCCACCAGGTGGGCCACAGCAATAACAGGCTGCCGATCGGACGATCGCCGCGGACCAACGTCCAGTACTGCCCCAGTCGCTGCGGCCAGGTCAGCGCGGGCGCTGTCGGCAGCTGTTCAACACCATGCTTGCTCATGCTGCAAAGGGTAGCAGCGCGGCTCGGCTGCGGTCATGCGCTGGGTGACGATCAAGCCAGGCATCGTCCAAATTTCCGGGCAGCTGCGCGAGGTCGCGCCAAGCGGCCCCGCACTGGCGCGGGCTCCGGACCAGGGTTCCATCGGCAATGCAGCGGTGTCCGGCCGTTCGGCAGGCCCCGCGTTGCGGATGTCACGCGCGCGGCGGTGGTTCTGGCATAATGCCCGGCCAGGCGCTCGTAGCTCAGCCGGATAGAGTAGTGGCTTCCGAAGCCATTGGTCGGGGGTTCGAATCCCTCCGGGCGCACCAGATCAAAACGCCATCGGCCCGCTGCAGTGACACTGCAGCGGGCCGATGGCGTTTCTGGACCAGGAGTTGGTGCCGGCTGATGTATCAATGCGTTATTGCGCTGCGGTGCCAACGATGCAGCGGCTGGCAGGGGGCGCCTGGCGCCACCCTGCCCAGGCGCGGATCAGAGCATTTCCGGCGGCGGTGCGGTGGCCTTGGCGTGCTGCTTGCCACGTGCGTGTTCGATGGCGGTGCGCAGCTTGCGTGCGGCGCCGGTGACGGCCGAGGCGGTGGTTTCGGCGCTATTGGTGGCCGCGATCGGCGGCAGGCCGGCGACGTGCGCCTCGATGCTGCAGGTTCGATCCGCCGCGCCGCCGCGTTGGCCGTTCTCATCGCGCAAATGCACTTCGACGCGGGTGATGTCGTTGGCGAAATGCGCCAGCTGGGCGGAGCAGGTCTTCTCGACATGCTGCACGACTGAGGGGTCATGCGGCACGTGCTTGTCGGTCTGGATCTGAATCTGCATAGAGTGTTCTCCTTCGCGGTCATCCGCTGCGTCTGCCGTAGCGGTGACTCGATTCTGCGACAGCGCACCGTTGCCGCGAGGTGACAAGCTGCACCGCGTTCATGCTCAGGTTGGGATGACCGGACGGTGCATCCACTGCGGCGGGTGGCGCTGTCACCGCATCGCGAAAGAACCTGCGATCGCGCAGCAACAGCCGCTGCTGGCGAGCTCTGCCAGGCTGAACCCTCACGGCAGCTTTGATCTGCCTGGCTGGAAGCAGTGGATTAAGATGCCGGCACCGCGCTGGTGTGCGCCTGTCCGATCCTTGCCTGTGTCCGAATTCCGAGTTGCCCTGGGTGCCCGTCGCGGCGTGTTGCAGCGTGTGCTGCTGCTGGTCGCGTTGTGGATGGTGTGCGTGGGCGCCGCCGTGGCGCAGGACGACGACACGCTGCTGGAGACCGCACAGACTCAGCTCGACAACATGCAGAAGGTGCTGACCCAGGCCGACGCGGGCATGGAGAAGGCCGACACCGAGCAGCTCGGCAAGCTCACCGACGATGTCGCCGGCGCGCAGCGGCAGGCGCAGGATCTGGTGCGCACGCTGGAGCAACCGCTCAAGGAGCTCAACGGGCGACTGGAGGGGCTCGGTGTCGCGGCGCCGAACGAACCGGCCGACCTGGCAAAACAGCGCAAGGCGCTGACCAAGGAGCGCGATCAGCTCAATGCCGAGTTCATCCGGGCCACGCTGCTGGTCTCCAATGCCAAGGAACTGGCCGACCGGCTCGAACGCGAGCGCGTGCAACGCTTCAGCGTGAAGCTCTCCACGCGGGTCGCATCGCCGTTGTCGCCGACCTTGTGGAAACAGATCGGGCAGCAATGGCCTGACGATCGTGCCCGCCTGCAGGCCTTGTCCGACAAGACGGTGCAGATGGTGCAGGCCGGCATCGCCGCCAACGGCGTGGGCGGGCTGATGACCGCTGCCGTCATCGCGTTGCTGCTGGCGCTTCCGCTGCGCATCTTCCTGCGCCATCTGGGGCGTCGCTATGCGGCCTCGCGTGCGCCCGGCGGGCGCCTGCGACGCTCGGGGCTGGCACTGTGGTTTCTGTTGGTCGGCACGCTGACTCTGGGGATTGCGGCATTCGTGCTGGTCGAGGGCATCCGCGCGCTCGGCGAGCTGCCTGACGATCTGGACCAGTTGCTGACCGGATTCGTCGCCATCAGCGTGGTGGCTGCCTTCGTCGGTTCGCTCAGTGCCAGCCTGTTGATGAAACATCAGCCCAGCTGGCGCCTGTTCCCGCTGGACGATGCCACTGTCGACCGCCTGCGCGTGCATTGCTTGGCCACCGCGGCGGTGATCTGGTTCAGCGGCATGGCGATGAAGATCAACGAGGTGGCCGGCAGCAGCCCCGCACTGACCACCGCCACCGATGCGCTGGCCGCGTTGCTGTACGCGGGGTTGATCCTGTCGGCGTTGGCCGGGCTGAGCCTGTCCTTGCGTGCGCATGCGGCAAATGCCGGTGTGGCCGATCCGGACAGCGATGCGCCGCCGCCGGTGGTCTCGCGCGGTGGCGGCTTTATCGTGCTGATCCGCCTGCTGGGCCATCTGGCGGTGATCTTTGCGCTGATCGCGGCCTTGTTCGGCTATCTCAATCTGGCGTTGTTCGTGGAGCGGCAGATCATCTGGATCACCTTGGTGTGCAGCCTGCTCGGCCTGCTGGTGGTCTTTGCCGACGATCTGATGACCTGGCTGTTCAAGCCCGACGGCCGCTTCAGCCGGGCCTTGTCGCATGCGCTCAGCATCGGCAGTGGACGCCTGGTGCAGCTCGGGCTGCTGATATCGGCGGCAACCCGGGTGCTGTTGGTGCTGCTGGGCATTGCGGTACTGCTGACGCCATATGGCGCCAACATCAGCGTGGTCACCGACTGGGCGGAGAACATCGCCCACGGCATCACCATCGGCAAGGAGCTGGTGATCACCCCGGGCGATGTGTTCAGGGCGCTGTGCGTGTTCCTGCTCGGCATGGGGCTGGTGCACGTGGTGCAGCAGTGGTTGCTCAACACCTATCTGCCCAAGACCGAGCTCGATGACGGCGCGCGCAATTCCATCAGCACGGTGGCGCGCTACCTGGGCTGGCTGATCGTGGTGGTGTGGGGCCTGACTGCATTGGGCCTGGATCTGAAGCGGCTTGCGCTGGTGTTGAGCGCGCTGTCGGTGGGTATCGGTTTCGGTCTGCAGGCGATCACGCAGAACTTCGTGTCGGGCCTGATCCTGCTGGCCGAGCGGCCGGTGAAGATCGGCGACTGGGTGCGTATCGGCGACCAGGAGGGCGACGTGCGCAAGATCAGCGTGCGTGCGACCGAGATCCAGGTCGGCGACCGCTCCACCCTGATCGTGCCCAACTCGGAATTGATCACCAAGAGCGTGCGCAACATGACCCTGTCCAACCCGATGGGGCGGGTGCAGCTGCAGTTCTCGGTGCCGCTGGAAACCGACGTGGCAAAGGTGCGCAACATGCTGCTGGACCTGTTCGCCGAGCACACCAAGGTGCTGGCCGATCCGGCCCCCTCGGTGTTCATCGATTCGCTGGCCGGCGGGCACGTCAACTTCAATTCGTTCGCCTATGTGCGCAGCCCGCGCGATTCGTACGGAGTACGCAGCGAGCTGTTCTTCGCCTTGTTGCAGCGGATGGAAACGGCGGGGATTGCGCTGCAATCGCCGCAGGAAATTCGGTTCAGCCGTGCAGGTGCCGCGGTGGCGCGCGATCCAGCCGATGGCACGCCTGCATCGGAAGATTGAGTCGACACGTGGATGCAGCGCGCGGGAAGGGGCGCTGCAGTGGGGTTTTGGATCTGCCTAGCTACAACTGATTTATCCGCACTATCCAGCTGTCCCAAACAACCGAGATTTCGAGTGCTGGCGTTGTTTAACTCTCAGGTCAAAAGCTTGGTTGGTCGAGCGTGCGGTGCCCTTACTACTTGCGGGACACGCCGTGAATCCGTCCATGGAGGCTCCTTGGCGGCATCCATGCCGCCAAGGGTCCCGCAACCGGCAAGGACACCGCACCAGAAAGTTGCTCGGCTGCTTTTTGAAAGCGTAATGCCCGGTTTGCACTGCGATAGGCGAATAAAGAGGTTGCAGGTCGCGTTTTGAAAACCTGCCCAATGCTCAACTTGCGATGCAAGGCTGCTCGCACGCACAGTGATCGAACAACGCAGTTCCCGCTCTGCCTGCGCCATACACACCGACCATTTCGACTGGTCCTTGCCTGCCCACCGTCGCGGGACCTTACGCGGCATGGATGCCGCGTAAGAGCCTACATGGACGTACTTGCGGCGCGTCCTGCGATGGTGGGCGGGCAAGGGCCCGCAGCCAGGCCACAGATCGCAAGCTTCGACGTTGCTCTTGAGCTTTGCCTTCGCCGTTGCTTCATACAGGACGACAGCCAGACTCAGGAGCGATCCGCGACCTGGGTCTGCTTCACCAGCGCCAGGTCGTCCACGCTGACGTCTTCGGTGTAGTCCAGCCAGGCGCGGATTTCCAGATCGTCCACCGCATGTTCCAGGCCCACCGGCATGCGGATGCGACCGGCCGCATCGGGCACCACCCATTGCTGGGCCAGCACCACCTTGCGCTCCGACGAGACTGCCTCTACCCAGAATGCACGCGTTGGCCGGCGCTTGGCGTACAGCTCCAGCATGTAGCGACCGGCTTCGGTCTTGCGCGCGGCCTGGGTGAGCATGATCGGCTGGCGCACGCGTGGGCGCGGGCCTTGCTGGCTGGCCTCCAGTGGCGCATCCACAGCGATGCCGCGGGTCAGGTCCGGGTCGCGGTACAGCTTCATGCTCTGGTGGCGGTCGACCACCAGCGCGCACCAGTCGCCATCGGCCGAGCCGTCCTCGAACGCCGTGCAGCGATCCACATAGGCCAGCGTGCCCTCGGTGCGGGTGCGGTCGAACTGGCGCGAGGTGTTTTCCAGATAGACGGTTTTGAGATTGGTGTCGTCGTCGTATTCCAGCAGCACCGGCGGGCGCACCTGCTGCACGCCCACCACCACATCGCCGTTGCCGTTGATGCGCAGCATGCGGGTGCTGCGCCCGGTCCACAGCGTGCGTGCGTAAGCGAGATAGCGCGGGTAGTCCTTGCCGCTGTCGCGGCTGGCCGCAACGCTGGCGCTGGGGGGCGCATCGTTGGCCAGCAGCGAGCGGCCGAAGCCCAGCGTGCGCATGCCCGGCTCCAGCAACTGCAGCAGCGTCGCCCCCGAATCCAATGTGCTGCCGGCGCGTGTGACCACTTGCTGCGGGGCGATGTCCTTGCCCAGGAACAGCAGCAGGTTTTCGCGCTTTTGCTTGGCCAGGACATCGCTGAGATCGTTGGGCATCGCCAAATGATCGGAGGCGATCACGATGATGGTGTTCTTGCCGTAGCGGCTGTTGCGAATGCGTGCGACCAGCTCGCCGATCAGCCGGTCGCTGCACTTGATCGCATGCAGCAGCCCGATGTCGCCCAACGCGCTGTCGTAGTGCTGGCCCTTGCACGCCAGCGGCAGATGGCCGGCAGGGTGGTGGGTGTCCATGGTCAGCGTGGTGAGCATGAACGGCTGGCCGGCGCGCGACAGCGTCTGGAAGCTGTCCCAGGCATCGTCCAGCAGCACATCGTCGTGCACGCCCCAGGCGGAAAAGTGTTTCGGCGCCACGCCCCTGTCGCGGAAGTAGCTGACGTCGTGCACCACATCGAAGCCATGGCTGGACAGAAAACTGCCCTTGCCGGCAAAGCTGGCATCGGCGCCACCGACATAGTGATTGCGGTAGCCCTGATCCTTGAGATAGTCGCCCAGGCAGCGCGCTTCGGGCAGGAACAGGCCCATGCGGCCCATGCTGTTTTCATCGCCGGGTGCGGTGGTCAGCGGCACGCCGCACATCGAGGCGACCATGCCGGCGATGGTCCAGCCGCTGCCCTCGGTGGAGGTGAGGTTGCGCACGTCCACCGCCTCGCTGGCCAGCGCGCGCAGGTTTGGCATCAGGCCGGGAAACACGTCTTCGTCGAAGTAGGTGCGTTCCAGGCTCTCGCCGTAGATCCACACGATGTTCTTGCGCTTCTGCAAGGGCTGCTGCGGCACCAGATATTCCGGTACCACGGTGGCGTAATCCACCGGGCGCAGCTGGTAGTACAGGCGTTTGCCGTCGCGGTACAAGGGGCTGACCGCGATGCTCACCAGCAAGATCACCACGAAGCCGCCAAACACCGCATTGCCTCCACGCGGGCGACGGAAGCGTCGCACCCTGAGCAACACCAGCGGGCTGAGCGATAACAGCACCATGCCGATAAACACGGCGATATAGCCGGAGAAATCGCTGACGCCGGCACCGTCCATGTCCGCGCGCAGGTGATACAGCGTGGCAGCGTTGATGCCGTCGCCGCTGAGCCGATCCACCAGGCCCCAGGCACTGAGCAACAGCAGCAGCAACGACAACAATCCGGCCTTCAGCCATGCCAGACGCGGCGAGGCGACCAATAGCCAAAGCAGGAGCAACAGCGAAAACAACAACATCCAATGCATGCGGCAGCGTCCGTGGGGGAATGATGCGAGCGCGTACCGGACGCCTTGCTCGCCATGTCCTGTGCGCCACACTCAATGTGACACCCGGATGACGGACTATGCCGCGCTGAAGCTGACTGAAATGTTTGTTGGAGTTGAGCGCTTGTCGTAGCGCGGTGGTTGCGCGCGCTGACGATCAGCTGGTCGTGGTGGCGCTCGCTGAGGGATCCACGGTTTCTGCACTCCGCAACTGGCGCGGCTTTCGCACATAGGCGACGTTTCGATAACGCCACATCGCCCGATTCCTTTTGACCGCTGGATGCGGCGGTCTTGGCATGCGACGCCGGTTAAGCTGCGTCGCGCCCGGGTGCGCTCCTACGCGGGGGTGTGGCGCTATCGATGCCCGCGTTCTTCGCGTGCACGCACACGGCGGTCGAACAGCAGCGCACTGAGCACGATGCCCAGGCCCAGCACGACGCCGAGCAGGAACAGCACCATCGCAATCGCCGGATAGCCCCATAGCTTCAAGCCGGTTTCGATACGCATCATCTGCGCCGAGGCCATGATCAGCGCCGCAGTCACGATGCCGGCCGCCACGCGGTTGGCGATCTTCTGCAGGCTTTCCATCAGATGCGATTCTTCCAGCCCGGTGACGCGCATCTGCAGGCGGTTTTCCGCTGCCAGCGAGAGGATCTCGGACATGCGGCGCGGTCCTTCGCGCACCAGATGTTGCAGCTCCATCGCCTCGCTGGCCAAATTGGCGGCCGACAGCGACTTTTTCAGGCGCGCGCGCATCACATGCTGCAGGTGGCGCTCGACGACGCGGCGCGTGTCCAGGTGCGGCGACAGCGTGCGGCACACGCCTTCCAGGTTCAACAAGGTCTTGCCGAGCAGGCTCAGCTCCGGCGGCGTGCGCAAGCCGTTGGAGGTGGCGATGCGCACCAGATCCAGCACCACGCGGCCCTCGGAAGTGGTGTCGTGCGCGGCGTAGCGGGCAATCATCTGCCCGGTTTCGCGCTGGTAGCGGTCTTCGTCGTAATCCTCCAGGCGCGTGCTCAGCGCGATGGTCTCTTCGGCGACCTCTTCGCCACGGCCGTCGACGGCGGCGAACAGCAGCTTGAGCAAGCGCTCGCGCAGGCGCGGCGGCACGTGCGCGACCATGCCCAGGTCGAAGATCGCCAGGCGCCCGTCCTGCAGCACGCGCAGATTGCCCGGATGCGGGTCGGCATGGATCTCGCCATGCACGAACATCTGGTCCAGGTAACCCTTGACCAGCTCTGCGGCCAGCTTGTCCATCGGCTGCTCGGTGCGGCGCAGGCCGGAGATCTTGTCCACGCGCACGCCTTCGGCCAGCTGCATGGTCAGCACCTTGCGGCTGCTCAGGTCCCACACCGGTTGCGGGATCCACAACAGCGGAAACGGCTTGAGATGCTTGCCGAAGCGCACCAGCGTCTCGGCCTCGTCCTCGTAATTGAGCTCGGCACGCAGGGTCTTGCCGAATTCGCCCAGCCAGTCGGCAAAGCGCACGCGCCGGCCGATGCCGGTCAGGCGGTCGGCGGCGGTGGCAAAGCTCTTGAGCACGTCCAGGTCCGAGCGTACCTGGGCGGCGACTTCGGGCTTTTGCACCTTGATCGCCACCGGGGTGCCGTCGCGCAGGGCGGCGCGGTGCACCTGCGCCAGCGAGGCGCAGCCCAGCGGCACCGGATCGAAAAACGAGAACGCCTTGTTGACCGATACGCCGAGTTCTTCTTCGATGATCTGGCGGATGCGCTCCACCGGCACCGAACTGGTGTTCTCCTGCATGCGTTCCAGCGCCGTGGCGAACTCCGGCGGCACGATGTCCGGCCGCGTAGACAGCATCTGGCCGAGCTTGACGAAGGTGGGGCCGAGCGCCTCCAGGTCGGAGACGAACTGGTCGGGCGTGCCTTCGGCGGGCACTTCGTACTCGTTGATTGCGGCCGGATCCAGGTTCATGCCGGCGAACACGCCCGACCCGCGATACCGCAGCAACAGGCGCAGGATCTGCGTGCGACGGCTCATGCCGCCCACCACGCCGGTGTCGGCGGGGATCGCGGCCTGGGCCGGTGTGCGGTACGGGTCGTTCGGACTCAAGGCCATCTCCGGCGGTCGTGCAAGAGCGCGAGTGTGGCCAGCGGCGGGTCGTCGGGCGGTGAATCCAGACGTGTTGCCATGGCGTAGTCGGGTGCGGCTCGGGGCCGGCGGGCATGGCCGGATCGTGCGGCCGGCGGGCATCGGCATCACGCGCCAACGGCCGGCAACGGCGTGCAACGGCCTGCCATCACCCCATACGGGCGCAGGATCGGCGAGAATCCACCGCCACTCACGAAGGACCCCCGCATGGCCGGTGCCAGCCTGTTCACCCTGCTCGACGACATCGCCACGCTGCTGGACGACGTTTCCATCCTGACCAAGGTCGCGGCCAAGAAGACCGCTGGCGTCCTGGGCGACGACCTGGCGCTCAATGCGCAGCAGGTCACCGGCGTCACCGCCGACCGCGAGCTGCCGGTGGTGTGGGCAGTGGCCAAGGGCTCGCTGATGAACAAGGTGATCCTGGTGCCGGCGGCGCTGGCGATCAGCGCGCTGGAAGCCTGGCTGCGCGGGCGCGGCTACAACGTGCCGCTGGTGATGCCGCTGATGATGATCGGCGGTGCCTACCTGTGCTTCGAGGGCGTGGAGAAGCTGGCGCACAAGTTCCTGCACAACCAGGACGAGGAAGCGCAGCGGCATGCCGAGCGCACCCGCGCGCTGGCCGACCAGAACGTGGACGTGGTGGCGCTGGAAAAGGACAAGGTCAAGGGCGCGATCCGCACCGACTTCATCCTGTCGGCGGAGATCATCGTGCTGTCGCTGGGCGTGGTGGCCGGGGTGTCGTTCGGCCAGCAGGTCGCGGTGCTGGTGGCGATCGCCCTGGCGATGACCATCGGCGTGTACGGTCTGGTTGCGGCCATCGTCAAGCTGGACGACCTGGGCCTGTACCTGAGCAAGAAGGGCGCGGCGTTGGCGGCGCTGGGCCGCGGCATCCTGGTGGCCGCGCCGTGGCTGATGAAGTTCCTGTCGGTGGCCGGCACGCTGGCGATGTTCCTGGTCGGCGGCGGCATCCTGGTGCACAACATCCCGGCGCTGCATCACCTGGTGCAGGACCTGGCCAAGTCGGCCGGCGGCATGGGCTGGTTGGTCGATGCACTGGGCAACATGCTGGTCGGTGTGATTGCCGGTGCGATCGTGCTGGGCGCAGTGATGCTGTTCCAGAAGCTGCGCGGGAAGCCGGCGGCGCACTGATGCCGTCCCGCGGCGGCCAGGGGAGCCCCTGGCAGCCGCATGGAAGCGGCTGGTCGTGGTGGGAGCCCGGCGGCAACCGAAGGACCTGCGGCGCCTCTGCGTCGTGCGTCGGTGATCCGGTCCGACCGGTCGATGCGGCAGGCCGCGTTCGCGGCTAGTCGGCGCTGATCACCCGATTCTTGCCGGCCGCCTTGGCGTCGTACATGGCGCGGTCGGCACGGCGGATCACATCGTCCTGGGCCTCGTCGAGATGGCGCAGTGCCACGCCGCCGCTGAAGCTGACGAACACGCGCACGTCCTCGTGCAGCAAAGAGCGCTGGGCCAGTGCGCGCTGCAGGCGGATCACCGCCGCGCTGGCTTCGAAGATGGTGGAGTCCGGCAACAGCAGCACGAACTCCTCGCCGCCGAAGCGGGCGATGGCATCGGTGGTGCGCAGCACCGACTTGGCCACGTCCACGGTGTGGCGCAGCGCGGCGTCGCCACCGGCGTGGCCGTGGGTCTCGTTGAGGCGGCGGAAGTCGTCCAGATCCAGCATCGCCACGCACAACGGTTGCCCGCCGCGCTGGGTGCGTGCGGCCTCGCGCTGGAACAGTTCCTCGAAGCCGCGGCGGTTCAGCGCGCCGGTCAGCTGGTCTTCGCGCACCAGCCCGGCCACGTCCTTGAGTTCCTGTTCGAGCGAGGCGATGCGCTGCTCGGCGTCCTCGACCTGGCGGCGTGCGGCCAGCAGTTCGTCGCGCGCGGCCAGTGCCTGCGCCTGCACCCCGGCGGTGTCCTGCAGCACGTCCTGCAACAGCCGGTTGAGGTCGGGAATGCTGCGAGCGTCGCCGATCGCCTGCGAATAGCCGGCAACGCGATCGTGGTACTCGCCGGTGCTGGTGGCCATGCCGTCGAGCCGGTCGACGAAGGACACCATCATCTCGCGCATCGCGGTCTTGGAGTCGGCAATGCCTTGCTTGAGCAGGCCCTGCTTGTAGATGACCTCGCGCAAGGTGCCGCGTGCCTGTTCGATCGAGCCGACATCCAGCGGCCCGGAGATCAGCTGCCGCACCACCGAGATCTGGCCCTGCAGCCAGCTGCGATCGTCGAGCAGTTCGCCGACGTTTTCCAACAACAGGTCGAACAGGCCGAGCAGCAGGTTCTGCTGCTCGCTGGCATCTTCGGCACGCAGGCCGATCTGATGACTCAGTTCGCGCAGGCGCTGTTCCAGGGTGATCAGCTCATGGCCGGGGCGCCAATGGCGCAGTGCCGATGCCAGGGTCTGTGCTTCCTCGGCCAGTTCCGGGCTGCGTTGCAGCAGCGTGGACAGGGCATTGCCCAGCGCGTGCCGCAGCAGGTCGCGCAGTTGCTCGGCTTCGGTGCGTCCTTCGGCCAGCGAGTCGCCGGTGTCGATGGTGCGGATGTACTTGTCGATCAGTTGCCGCAAGGCGCGGCCATAGCCGGGCCAGTCGCCGGCCGCATAGGCCGCGCTCAGGCGCACGCCCATGTCGCCGAGTTCGCCATGCAGGCTGGTGATGCCTTCGGCAAAGGCCAGCAGCAAGGCCTCCGGATGCGCGGCGTGCGAGAACAGGCGCATCAACAGGGCGGTGGCGGCCGCCGGGTCGTGCGCGCCGGACTTGTTCTTGGCCGGCACCAGCTGATGCGCGGCCAGGCCGTGCCCGCCGCGCTCGCTGCCGATCACGCTTGGCAGGGCGGCGGCCGGGCGCGCGCTGTCCGCCCCGCCCCAGGGCAACAGGCGGCGCAGCCCGCCACGTGGGCGGCTTGGGAGTTCAGGCTGGTCTGCCATGCGCCGGGATCTCGGAAAGTCGTGGTGCCATCGCTGGTTATCGGCGCGCAGGCGTCGCGCTTAAGCGGTCTGGGCAGTTCTGCGCAGTTCCGGCGTGCCCGCCCGATGCCAGGCGGTGGGCGATGCGCGACCTGCGCGCATGCCTGAACAAGTCAGGCGGATGATGGCGGGCGCCGCCGTCACCGCCCGCTTTCGGTGCGTTTCAACAACCGCGCACCACGGCAGGGATGTCATCGCACTGCAATGCGCCGCTTATGCCAGTAGGCATGCGCAACCATGCGCAAGGGAATGTAGCTGTCGCAGAAAAGTCAGCACGTATTCACGCATATTTTATTTGCACGGGGTGTAGATTCATCTCAAGGACAACGTGGAGTACGCGCGTTGGCCCCGCTCCTCATTCGTAGCAGGTCGTCTGGCTGAATCGGCAGATGATGGTTGTCGCTTCGCTGTTTTCCGTCTCCACCCACTTTACGACGGACGTTTAGATGGTTGCCATGATGCCGCTTCACGCTACTACCGCACGCTTCGAGCGCAGCACGATGCTCCCCACTCTGAAGAAGAGCGGGCGACCGCGTGATGCACGTGGCCGCTTCATTCGCCATCACGAGCGTCTGCCGGTGTCGCCGGCCGATACCCGCGGCGCCTTGTTCGTGGTGTCGGAGATGGCGGACTTCATCAAGGCGGGCGGTCTGGGCGATGTGGCTGCGGCGCTGCCACGCGCGCTGCGCCATCGCTACGACGTCCGTGTGCTGATTCCCGGCTACCGCGCGGTACTGGCGCGGGCGGGCAAGGTGGAGATCGTCGGCCGGGTGCTGGCGCACGCCGCACTGCCGGCCTGCGACATCGGCCGCATCGTGCAATCGGACGGCCTGCCGATCTACATCCTGCTGTCCAAGGAATTGTTCGAACGTGACGGCTCGCCCTATGTGAGCACCAGCGGCTCGGAGTTCGAAGACAACGCGATCCGCTTTGCCACCTTGTCGCATGCCGCTGCGCAGATCGCCGCCGGCCATGCCGGGCTGGGCTGGAAGCCGCGCCTGCTGCACCTCAACGACTGGCCGTGTGCGCTGGCGGCCGCCTATGTGCGCTGGTCCGGCGGCACCACGCCGTGCCTGTTGACCATCCATAACCTGGCCTACCAGGGCCTGGTGCCGTATTCGATGGCCGCTGCGCTGGGCATCCCGGCCGAGCGTGTGGCCGAGCTGGAGTTCTACGGGCAGATGTCGTTCCTGCGCGGCGGCATCGTGCATGCCGACCACGTCAACACGGTCAGCGTCAGCTATGCCCAGCAGATCACCGGCCCGGCGCAGGGCTGTGGCCTGGACCGCCTGCTGGCCGGCCGCGCCGCCAAGGGCGCGTTGACCGGCATCGTCAACGGCATCGACGCCAGCTGGGACCCGCGTACCGACGAATATCTGGACACGCACTTCAGCGTGAATCAGTGGCAGGGCCGTCAGGCCAACGCCGCGCAGGTGCGCAAGGCCTTCGGGCTGCGCGAGAGCACCGGCCCGCTGTTCGCGGTGGTGTCGCGGCTGGTACATCAGAAGGGCCTGGACCTGATCTGCGAGGTCGCCCCGCAGATCGTGGCGGCCGGCGGCCAGATCGCGGTGATCGGCGGCGGCGAGCCGGAGATCGAGCAACAGGTCGCCGAGCTGACCCGGCGCTATCCGGGCCAGGTCGGTGCCTTCATCGGCTTCGAGGAAGGCCTGGCGCGGCGCATGTTCGCCGGCGCCGACTTCCTGCTGATGCCGTCGCGCTTCGAGCCGTGCGGCTTGAGCCAGATGTATGCACAACGCTTTGGCTGCCTGCCGATCGCGCACGCTACCGGTGGCCTGATCGACACCGTGGATGACGGCGTCACCGGCTTTTTATTCCAGCACGCCAGTGTCGAGGCCTTGCGCCGCTGCCTGGAGCGCGCATTCCGCACCTTCCGCTTGCCCAGCCTGCTGTCGGCGATGCGCCGCGCGGCGATGCTGCGTCCCAGTGGTTGGGATGTGGCGGGCAAGAAATACCTCTCGCTGTACGAACGCACCGCCGCAACCGCTCCCGCGCTTGCGACGGTGTCATGAGCGAACGGCTGGGCGTGCAGGGGCAGGAAACGGAAGCGCCGGTGGTGACCATGGATGGGATGTCGGATCTGGTGCAGAGCGTGCAGGCGCTGGCCGATGGCCTGCCTGCCGATGCATTCGCGGTATTGGGCCCGCATTCCCAGGCAGACGGCCGCCGGCTGGTGCGCGTGCTGGCGCCCGGTGCCGAGGCCATGGGCCTGATCGATCCACGCGGTAAGTTGCTGGCGCGCATGCAGGCTGGCCCGGTCGATGGTGTGTTCGAGGGCACGCTGGCGGTCGAAGGCCCGTATCGGCTGCGCATCGTGTGGCCGGACGTGGTGCAGGAGATCGAAGACCCATACGCCTTTGCCGCCACGCTGGACGAATCCACCCTGCTGCAGATCGCTGCCGGCGATGGCCAGGCGCTGCGCCGTGCCCTGGGTGCCCAGCACCTGCACTACGACGACGTGCCCGGGGTGCGCTTTGCGGTGTGGGCGCCGCATGCGCAACGCGTGGCAGTGGTGGGCGATTTCAATGGCTGGGACGTGCGCCGGCACCCGATGCGCCCGCGCATCGGCGGGTTCTGGGAGCTGTTCCTGCCGCGTGTGGAAGCCGGCACGCGTTACAAGTACGCCGTCACCGCTGCCGATGGCCGCGTATTGCTCAAGGCCGACCCGGTGGCGCGCCAGAGCGAATTGCCGCCGGCCACCGCCTCGGTGGTGCCGGGCGCGGCTGCGTTTGCCTGGACCGATGCCGCCTGGATGGCCGCGCGCGATGCCAGTGCCGCGCCGGCGCCGCTGTCGATCTATGAAGTGCATGCCGCGTCCTGGCGGCGCGATGGGCACAACCAGCCGCTGGACTGGCCAGGATTGGCCGCACAGCTGATCCCCTATGTGCAGCAGCTCGGCTTCACCCATATCGAGTTGCTGCCGATCACCGAGCATCCGTTCGGCGGTTCCTGGGGCTATCAACCTTTGGGGCTGTACGCACCGACCGCGCGCCACGGCAGTCCGGATGGCTTTGCCCAGTTCGTCGATGCCTGTCATCGCGCCGGCATCGGCGTGATCCTGGACTGGGTCAGCGCGCACTTTCCCGATGATGCACACGGCCTGGCGCAGTTCGACGGCGCCGCGGTGTACGAGCATGCCGACCCGCGCGAAGGCATGCATCGCGACTGGAACACGCTGATCTACAACTACGGCCGGCCCGAAGTGACCGCCTATCTGCTGGGCAGCGCGCTGGAGTGGATCGACCACTACCACCTCGACGGCCTGCGCGTGGATGCAGTGGCCTCGATGCTGTACCGCGACTATGGCCGTGCCGAAGGCGAGTGGGTGCCCAACGCGCATGGCGGCCGCGAGAATCTGGAAGCGGTCGCCTTCCTGCGCCAGCTCAACAGCGAGATCGCCACGCGCTTTCCCGGTGTGCTGAGCATCGCCGAAGAGTCCACCGCCTGGCCGGGCGTGACCGCGCCGATCAGCGAGGGAGGACTGGGCTTCACCCACAAATGGAACATGGGCTGGATGCACGACACGCTGAGCTACATGCAGCGCGATCCAGCCGAGCGCGCGCAGCACCATAGCCAGCTCACCTTCGGCCTGGTGTACGCGTTCTCCGAGCGTTTCGTGCTGCCGATCTCGCACGACGAAGTGGTGCACGGCAGTGGCGGCCTGCTCGGCCAGATGCCCGGCGACGACTGGCGGCGCTTTGCCAACCTGCGCGCGTATCTGGCGCTGATGTGGGCGCATCCGGGTGACAAGCTGCTATTCATGGGCGCCGAGTTCGGCCAGTGGAACGACTGGAATCACGATCAATCGCTGGACTGGCATCTGCTCGACGGCGCCGCGCATCGCGGCGTGCAGCAACTGGTGGGCGATCTCAACGCCACCTTGCGTCGCGTGCCGGCGTTGTACCGCGGCACGCATCGTGCCGACGGCTTCGACTGGAGCGTGGCCGATGACGCGCGCAACAGCGTACTGGCATTCATCCGCCACGATCCCGATGGCGGCGCACCCTTGCTGACGGTGAGCAACCTCACCCCGCAACCGCACCACGACTATCGCGTTGGCGTGCCGCGTGCCGGCGGCTGGCGCGAAATCCTCAATACCGACAGTGCCCATTACGGTGGCAGCAACCTCGGCAATAGCGGTCGCCTGGCGACCGAGCCGATGGGCATGCACGGGCACGCACAACGCCTGCGCCTGACCCTACCGCCGCTGGCCACGATCTATCTGCAAGCGGAGAAATAAGAATGAACGAGCGCAACGACACCACGCCGGCATGGGGTGCATGGCCAGCGGGTGAGGGACAGGTGCGCTTCGCGCTCTGGGCACCGGACGCCAAAAGCGTGGAAGTGGTCTTCGACGACGGCGCGCGCGTTGCGTTGCAGGCCGCGCAGGATGGCTTCTTCAGCGCGGTGATCGAATGCGCGGCGGATGCGCGCTATCGCTACAGCGTCGATGGCGGCGAACCGGTGCCGGATCCGGCCTCGCGCTGGCAGCCCGAGGGCGTGCACGGCCCCAGCGCCGTGCAGCGCAGCGATGGCTACGCCTGGCAGAACACCCAGTGGCAGGGACGGCCGTGGGACGAGGCGGTGATCTACGAACTGCACGTTGGCACCTGTGGCGGCTATGCCGGGGTGCAGGCGCAACTGCCGCAGCTGGCGGCGATGGGCATCACCGCGATCGAGCTGATGCCGCTGAGCGCATTTCCGGGCGCGCATAACTGGGGCTACGACGGCGTGCTGCCGTACGCGCCGGTGGAAGCCTATGGCACGCCGGACCAATTGAAGGCGCTGATCGACGCCGCGCACGGACACGGCTTGATGGTGTTGCTGGACGTGGTCTATAACCACTTCGGCCCGGACGGCAATTATCTGCACAGCTATGCCGCCCCGTTCTTCAACGAGGACAAGCCCACCCCGTGGGGCGCGGCGATCGATTTCCGCAAGCCACAGGTGCAGCGTTACTTTCTCGACAATGCGCTGATGTGGCTGCACGAATACGGCTTCGACGGCCTGCGCCTGGATGCGGTGCATGCGATCACCCCGAACGCCTTCCTGGATACCTTGCGGCAGACCGTGCAGGCCAGCCTGCCGGCCGGCCGCCACGTGCATCTGGTGCTGGAAAACGAGGCCAACCAGGCGTCGCAGCTGCAACGCGGCTACACCGCGCAGTGGGACGACGATTTCCACAACGCCCTGCATGTGCTGCTGACCGGCGAAGAGGAAGGCTATTACGCCGCCTTCGCCGACAAGCCCACCGAACACCTGGCGCGCGTGCTCGGCGAAGGTTTCGCCTACCAGGGCGAGCCGGACCCGCGCGGGCATGTGCGTGGCGAGCCCAGCGGGGCGCTGCCGCCGCACAAGTTCGTGGTCTTTGCGCAGAACCACGACCAGATCGGCAACCGTGCGCGCGGCGAGCGGCTGAGCGTGCTGGTATCGCCGCAACGCCTGCGTGCTGCGCTGGCGCTGACCACGCTGACGCCGATGATTCCGCTGTTCTTCATGGGCGAGCCGTGGGGCGCCACGCAGCCGTTCCTGTTCTTCACCGACTTCGGCCCGCCGCTGGACGATGCAGTGCGCGAAGGGCGGCGTCGTGAGTTTGCGCATTTCGCCGCATTCGCCGACGAAGCGCAGCGCGCCACCATTCCCGATCCAAACAGCCACGACACCTTCGCCGCCTCGCGCTCGCCGATCGAAGACGCCGCGCAGGGCGAAGGCGTGCAGTGGACAGCCTGGTTCAAGGCGCTGCTGGGCGTGCGTCGCCAGTGGCTGGTACCGGGGCTTGCACAGGCGCGCGCGGTGGGCGCCAGCGTGCTGGCCGACGGTGCAGTGACCGCCAGCTGGGAACTGCCCGACGGGCTGTGGCATATCGCCTTCAATGTCGGCGCCTCGGCGGTGCCGATGCCGCCGCTGCGTGGCCGCGTGGCGCATGTCGAAAACGTCGCTGCCGACGCGCAGCAGTTGCCGGTCGATGGCTTCATCGCCTGGCACGAGGCGCGCGCATGAGTACCCGCGATCTGAGCAGGAGCGATCTGCATGCGCTGGCCGGCGCGGCCGGGGTGATGGTGGACTGGGTGGATGCCAGCGACCAGCCACGCCAGGTGTCCGACCAATCGCTGCATGCGGTGCTCACCGCGCTGGAACTGCCTGCCGGCACCGCTGCGCAGCGCGAAGACAGCCTGCGTCGTTGCAAGGCGCACGCCACCGAGCCGGCGCCGCTGCTGACCGTGCAGGTGGCCGGGTTGCTGCCGGTGTCGGTCGCCGCCAATGCCAGCGGCCGTTGGCTGGACGACAGCGGCGCCAGCGAGCCGGCGCATGCCGATGCGCAGGGGCAGGTGCGTGCGCCGCAGCGTTTCGGCTACTGGACGCTGCAGATCGGCAGCCTGACCCAGCAGGTCGCGGTCGCCCCGCAACGCTGCTTCAGCGTGGCCGATGCCTGTGGCCTGCCGGCACCGCGTGCCTGGGGCATGGCGCTGCAGGTGTATTCGGCACGCAGCATCGACGACGCCGGCATCGGCGACGCATCGGGCACGGTGGAATGGGTGCGGCATGCCGCACTGGCCGGCGCCGATGCCCTGGCCCTGAGCCCGGTGCATGCCGCGCGCCCGGTCACCGGCGGTTACAGCCCGTATTCGCCCAGCGACCGGCGTTTTCTCGATCCCCTGCATGCCGCACCGGTGCGCGTATTGGGCGAGCTCGCACTGGAGGCGATCAACGAGGTGCCCGGCCTGCGCGAGCGCTTCGATACGCTGCACCACAGCGCCCTGATCGACTGGCCGGCCTCGGCGCAGGCCAAGTGGCAGCTGCTGCGTCATCTCTACACCCGCGTGCCCGCCGATCACCCCGATCTGGCTGCCTTCCGCAGCGAGGGCGGTGAGGCGCTGGAGGGCTTTGCACGGTTTGCCGCGCAGGATTTCGGCGATGGCGATCCGCAACTGCACGTGTTCACGCAATGGCTGGCGGCACGCAGCTGGTCCGATGCGCAACGCGAGGCGCACGAGCGCGGCATGAAGATCGGTTTGATCGCCGATCTGGCCGTCGGTTTCGATCCCAATGGCGCCGAAGCCGCAGCGGCCGCCGACACCGTGCTGCACGGCCTGGTGCTGGGCGCGCCGCCGGACGCCTTCAATGCCGACGGCCAGCACTGGGGCATCGGTGCGTATTCGCCCACCGCATTGCGGCGTAGCGGCTACGCACCGTATATCGCGTTGCTGCGCGCAGTGCTGCGCGACCGCGGCGGCATCCGCATCGACCATATCCTGGGGTTGTTGCGGCTGTGGGTGGTGCCGGAAGGCGCCAGCTCCAACGAAGGCGCGTATCTGGCCTATCCGCTGCACGATCTGCTCAACCTGCTCGCGCTGGAATCGTGGCGGCACCGGGCGATTGTGATCGGCGAAGACCTCGGCGTGGTGCCGCCGGGCATCCGCGAGGAACTGTCCCGGCGCGGGGTGATGGGCATCGATGTGTTGATGTTCACCCGCGACGACGACGGCGCCTTCGTCTCGCCGGCGCTGTGGCGGCCGGATGCGGTGGCCACCACCACCACGCACGATCTGCCCACCCTGACCGGCTGGCGCGAAGGCCGCGATATCGACTGGCGGCGCAAGCTGGAACTGATCCAGCCCGCGCAGGCCAGCGATGACGCCACCGCGCGCAGCAAGGATCTGGCACGCCTGGATGCGGCGGTCGAACACGCCGGCCTCAGCGCTGCGGACGGCCCGCTGCTGGGCGCGCTGCGCTTCACCGCCACCAGTGTGTCGCCCCTGGCCTTGCTGCCGGTGGAAGACGCCCTGGCGCTGCAAGAACAACCCAATCTGCCGGGCACCGTCGAGGTCCATCCCAACTGGCGTCGACGCCTGCCCGATCCCTTGCCGCATGCGCGCCTGAGTACGGCGCTGCAGGGCTTTGCCGAGGCGCGTCGCGTCGCGGCTGTTTCGGAACCGCATCCATGATCGAGCTTCGCGCCACCGCCCGCCTGCAGCTGCATGTCGGCTTCACCCTGCACGATGCGCTCGCGCAGGTACCGTATTACGCCGGCCTCGGCATCAGCCATCTGTACCTGTCGCCGATCGGCACTGCAGTGCCGGGCTCGACGCACGGCTACGACAATATCGACCCGACCGTGGTCAATCCCGAACTCGGCGGCGAAGAGGCGCTGATCGCCCTGTCGCAGGCCGCGCGCGAGCACGGCATGGGCCTGATCGCCGACATCGTGCCCAACCACATGGCCACGCATGCGGACAACGCGTGGTGGTGGGATGTGCTGCGCAATGGCCGCAGCGCCAAGCATGCCGACTGGTTCGACATCGACTGGCGCGCGCCCGGGCGCGACGGCAAGTTGTGGCTGGCGGTGCTGGACCGCCCGTATGCCACCGCACTGGCCGAAGGCCTGATCACGCTGGTGGTGGAGGATGACGGCAGCGCGGCACTGGCGCATTACGACCAGCGTTACCCGATCCGTCCGCAGACGCTGGACGTGCCGGAGAAAGCGGCACGCGCGCAATGGCTGCGCGACTACAACGACGGCGCCAAGCGCGGCGATGGCCGTCTGCACAAGCTGATCGAGCGCCAGCCGTACCGCCTGAACTGGTGGCGTGTGGGTAACGACATGCTCAACTACCGTCGCTTCTTCGATATCACCTCGTTGGTGGCACTGCGCGTGGAGCTGCCGGCGGTGTTCGACGCGGTACATGCACTGCCGCTGCGGCTGGTGGCCGAAGGCCATCTGGACGGTTTGCGCATCGACCATGTGGACGGGCTCACCGACCCCACCGGCTATGTGCGCAAGCTGCGCAGCCGGCTGGATGCGGCCGGCCGCACGCGTGGCCTCAAGCCCGGCACGCTGGGGTTGTATCTGGAAAAGATCCTGGCGCCCGGTGAAGCCTTGCCGGCCGACTGGCCCTGCGATGGCACCACCGGCTACGACTTCATGGACCAGGTCGGCGGCGTGCTGCATGACCCGGCTGGTTTCAAGCCATTGGCGCGTGCCTGGCAAAAGGTGAGCGGGCGCAGTGGCGATTTCGCGCAGGAAGAGCGCAGCGCACGCGACGAGATCCTGCGCGGCCCGCTGCAGACCGAATTCAATCGCGCCGTGGGTGCGTTGTCGGCGCTGGCGCGACTGGACCCGCCCACGCGCGAATTCAGCCCGCAGATGCTGGCGCGCGGCCTGTGCGTATTGCTGCGCTGGTTCCCGGTGTACCGCACCTACGCCGGTGCCAAGGGCGTGACCGGCAGCGAAGCCGAGCGCCTGCGCGCTACCGCCGCGCGTGCGCGCGAGGGCATGCCGGAGTCGATCGTTGCGGCCGTCGACGCGATCGAGCGCTGGCTGCTCGACGATGCCGGCGCCGACCGCGCGCAGGTCGCCTTGCGGCGCATCCTGCGTCGTCGCGTGGAGCAGTTGTCCGCACCGCTCAATGCCAAGTCGGTGGAAGACACCGCGTTCTACCGGCATGGCGTGCTGCTGTCGCGCAACGAGGTCGGCAGCCATCCGACCCACTTCGCCAACGAGGCGGCCGAGTTCCACGCGCAGAATCTCGAACGCGCCAAGCATTTCCCGCGCGCGTTGCTGGCCACCGCCACGCACGACCACAAGCGTGGCGAAGACCTGCGCATGCGGCTGGCGGTGCTATCCGAGCAACCGCGCTGGTGGATCGAGCAGAGCAGCCAGTTCGATGCCTTGACCGAGACGCTGGACTCGCCGGCCTTGGCCGGTGGCGACCAGCAGATGCTCTGGCAGACCCTGGTGGCCGCCTGGCCGATCGGCCTGGGCGCCGACCAGACCGAACCGCTGGCCGAGTACGCCGAGCGCATTGCGCAGTGGCTGCTCAAGGCGGTGCGCGAAGCCAAGCTGCACACCAGCTGGACCGACGGCTCGCCGGCCTACGAGCAGGCCGTGCAGGCCACCGTGGAGCAGGTGCTGTGCAGCCGCGCCGGCTTGCCGCTGCGGCGGGCGTTGCTGCGCGCCAGCAACCACATCGCCGCGGCCGGTGCGCGCAACGCGCTGGTGCAGACCACGTTGCGCCTGACCGTGCCGGGCGTGCCCGACCTGTACCAGGGCACCGAAGGCTGGGATCTGTCGCTGGTGGACCCGGACAACCGCCGCCCGGTCGACTACGCGCAGCGCCAGCAATGGCTGGAGCGGGCGCGCGACTGGAACACGCTGCTGCGCAGCTGGCGCGATGGCGCGGTCAAGGCACGTCTCACCGCATTGCTGTTGCAGCTGCGTGCCGACCATCCGTCGCTGTTTGCGAAGGGCGATTATCAGCCCTTGAGCGTGGCGGTCAGCGGCGATGCGCAGGTGCTGGCGTTCCGCCGCCAGTACCGCGGCCAGTCGCTGGTGGTGGCAGTGACGCGGCTGGGGGCCGGCAACCAGGGCGATGGCGATCTGCCGCTGCTGGTGCCGCCTGCAGCCTGGCGTCAGGCGTCGTTGGCATTGCCGCCCGCCACGTATCGTAATGTGCTCGACGGCAGCACGCTGCAGCCGCAAGGCGGCCGCGTGGCGATATCCACGCTGTTTGCACGTGCGCCAGTGGCAGTGTTGTTGACCCCCTAAGAGAACGCAAGCAATGAACGACACGGAACGGCAAGCGCGGCTTCGCCAGTTGGCACAGGAGATCTGGGAGGCCGAAGGCCGCCCGGACGGCCACGCAGATCGGCATTGGGCCATGGCCGAGCGGCTGGTGGATGCCGAAGAGCGCGCCGCCGAACAGGCCGGCCCGCCGGTGACTGCACGCCAGTAACGGTGCCTCTGTCACCTTGCATGGTTCACCCTGCAGGCTGTGCCGTGCCAGGGTGAGCGTGCCCAGGCAAGCAGGCACCTGCATTCGCTCAGCGTTTTGAGTTCACCGTTCTCAGGAGTTACCGATGGCCACCCGCAAGTTCACTCAGCGCTCGCGCATTCGCGAAGGCCGTCCCAACCCGCTCGGCGCCACCTGGGATGGCCTGGGGGTCAATTTCGCGCTGTACTCGCGCAACGCCACCCGGGTGGAACTGTGCCTGTTCGACGAGCGTGGCCGTGAACAGGAGCGCCTGGCGCTGCCCGAATACACCGACGAGGTCTGGCACGGCTATCTGCCCGACGCACGCCCCGGCCAGCTGTACGGCTACCGCGTGCACGGACCTTATGCGCCCGAGGCCGGGCACCGCTTCAACCACAACAAGCTGCTGTTGGACCCGTATGCCAAGCAGATCGTCGGCGAGCTCAAATGGGCGCCGCATCTGTTCGGCTACACCATCGGCCACCGCGACAAGGATCTGAGCTTCGACCGTCGCGACAGCGCCGCGTTCATGCCCAAATCCGCAGTGATCGACCCGGCCTTTACCTGGGGCCAGGACCGCCCGCCGCAGACGCCGTGGAACCGCACGGTGATCTACGAAGCGCACGTGCGCGGGCTGAGCATGTTGCATCCGGCAGTGCCGCCGGAAAATCGCGGCACCTTCTCGGCCCTGAAGACCGACGAGCTGATCGACCACATCAGCTTGCTCGGCGTCACCGCGGTGGAACTGCTCCCGGTTCACGCCTTCGTCGACGACCAGTACCTGCTGGAAAAAGGCCTGCGCAATTACTGGGGCTACAACACGCTGGGGTTCTTCGCGCCGCAGGCGCGCTACATGGCCACGCGCACCGTGGCCGAGTTCAAGCAGATGGTGGCGCGCCTGCATCACGCCGGGCTGGAAGTGCTGCTGGACGTGGTCTACAACCACACCGCCGAAGGCAACGAGCTGGGGCCGACGTTGTCGTTCAAGGGCATCGACAATGCCAGCTACTACCGCCTGGCCGACGATCGCCGCTTCTATATCAACGACACCGGCACCGGCAACACCTTCGACCTGACCAACGTCGGCGCGTTGCGCATGGTGATGGACTCGCTGCGCTACTGGGTGCAGGAAATGCACGTCGACGGCTTCCGCTTCGATCTGGCCAGCATCCTCGGCCGTGAGCGCTATGGCTTCGATCCGTCGGGCAGCTTTCTCGATGCGGTGCGCCAGGATCCAGTACTGAGCCAGACCAAGCTGATCGCCGAGCCGTGGGATATCGGTCCGGGCGGTTACCAGGTCGGCAACTTCCCGCCGGGCTGGGTGGAATGGAACGACAAGTTCCGCGACAACGTGCGCGCGTTCTGGCGTGGCGACGGTGGTCAGCTGGCCGAACTGGCCACGCGCCTGACCGGCTCGGCCGATCTGTTCAACCATAGTGGCCGCCGCCCCACCGCGTCGGTCAATTTCGTCACCGCGCACGACGGCTTCACCCTGCGCGATCTGGTCAGCTACGAAGGCAAGCACAACTTCGCCAACGGCGAAGAGGGCAGGGACGGCAGCGACCACAATATCTCGGCCAATTACGGCGTTGAAGGCGACACCAACGACCCGGCCATCAAGCAGCTGCGCCGTCAGCAGATGCGCAACCTGCTGGCCACGTTGTTGCTGTCGCAGGGCACGCCAATGCTGCTGGCCGGTGACGAGTTCGGCCACAGCCAGAACGGCAACAACAACGCGTATTGCCAGGACAACGAACTGACCTGGATCGACTGGACTGCCGCCACCAAGGCCGCCGCCGCCGATCAGGCTGCGTTCGTGCGGCGCCTGATCCGCATCCGCCAGCGTTACCCGCTGCTGCATCGCGCCCGCTTCTTCGACGGCAAGTTCGACGAAGCGCTGGGCCTGAAGGATCTCACTTGGCTGGCACCGGACGGCCACGAGATGGACGAAGCCGGCTGGCACGACCCGGAAGCGCGCGCGCTGATGCTGCGCCTGGATGGCCGCTCGCCGACCACCGGTCTGCGCGAGATCGCCGCCAACGTGACCTTGCTGATGCTGATCAATGCCGCCTCCACCAGCGTGTCGTTCACGCTGCCGGCGATGCACGACGAACATTGGCGCGTGCTGGTCGACACCGCACGCCATGGCGGCCGCGTGGTGGCCGGCGGCAGCGAATGGAAGGCGCCGGCGCACTCGCTGACCTTGCTGGCAGTGGAGCGCGATCGCATCGCCAGCAGTGCACGTATCGTCTCCGAGGGCGCACGCTGATGGCAGGGGCGGTTTGATGGATGTGCTGCTGGCAGGGGCCACCGGGCTGGTCGGTGGACATGTTTTGCAACAACTGCTGGCCGATGCGCGCTGTACCGGCGTGGTGGCGATCACGCGCCGGCCGCTGTCGCAGATCCATCCCAAACTGCGCAACCAGGTGATCGATTTCGAGCGCCTGGACCACTGGACCGCACCGCGCATGGAAGCGGCCATCTGCGCCCTGGGCAGCACGATGAAACAGGCCGGCTCGCGCGAGGCGTTCTATCGCATCGATCACGACTACCCGATGGCGCTGGCACGCGCCGCCTGCGCGCAGGGCACCTCGGTGTTCGTGTTGAATTCGGCGGCCGGTGCCGATGCGCACTCGCGCATCTTCTATAACCGCGTCAAGGGCGAGCTGGAACGCGACCTGCGCGCGGTCGGCTTCCCCTCGCTCACCTTCGTGCGCCCGGGCCTGATCGGCGGAGAACGGGAGCAGCGGCGCACCGGCGAACACATCGGCAGCCTCGTGCTGGGCGCGCTCGGCCCGCTGCTGCCACGCCGGTTCCGCATCAACCCGGCCGAACGCATCGCTGCCGCCATGGTGAGCGCCGCGCTGGCACCGGCGCGTGGCGAGCACAGCGTCGAGGCGGCGAAGTTGGTTGGCTAACGCTGCCTCATCGCCTGGTCGCGAGGCAGCCGGATAGAGGTGAGACGCCGCCGTATCGTAGCGTGCCTGCGCGCGACGGGGCGTTACCGATAGAGCCTCATCGCGCGCAGGCACGCTCCTACAGGTTCAGGCGCAGCCGATTGCCGTCTCCGCCAGCATAAATGCCGTGCGCCCCCCCAACGACTGCCCACCATCCATCAGCACCCGCCCGTCGTCGCGAGGGCGCTGCAGAGGGAGAAACGGCTTGCCTGCTGTTCGTAGGAGCGTGCCTGCGCGCGACGAGGCGTTACCGATAAAGCTTCATCGTGCGCGGGCACGCTCCTACAGGTCCACGCGCAGCGGACCGGCATCTCCGCCAGCACAAATCCCCGCTCACACCCGCAACGACTGCCCACCATCCATCAGCACCCGCCCTTCGTCGCGAGGGCGCTGCAGAGGGAGAAACGGCTTGCCTGCTATTCGTAGGAGGGTGCCTGCGCGCGACGGGGCGTTACCGATAGAGCCTCATCGCGCGCAGGCACGCTCCTACAGAGTCACGTGCAGCGGATCGGCATCTGCGCCAGTGCAAATACCGTGCTCACACTCCCAACAACTGCCCACCATCCATCAGCACCCGCCCTTCGTCGCGAGGGCGTTACAGATAAAGGAACTGGTTGCCCGCTGTCGTAGGAGCGTGCCTGCGCGCGACGGGGCGTTACCGACAAAGCTTCATCGCGCGCAGGCACGCTCCTACAGAGTCACGCGCAGCGGATCGGCATCTTCGCCAGCACAAATACTCCGCTCACATCCCCAACGACTGCCCGCCATCCACCGCCAGTACCTGCCCGGTGATCCAGCGTGCTTGTGGCGATGCAAGAAACAACGCCGCATCGGCGATGTGCTGCACCTGTCCGAATCCCCCGAACGGGATGCTGTCGCGGATGCGGGCATACAGTTCCGGTTCTTCATCGCGGCGGCGGGCCCATAGCCCGTCGGGAAACTCGATCGAGCCCGGTGCAATCGCGTTGACGCGGATGCGCTCGCGTGCGAGCTCGGCGGCCAGCGTGGTGGTGTAGTAATTGAGCGCCGCCTTGGCGGTGGAGTAGGCGATCGCGCGCGGCGTGGGGCGTTGCGCATTGATCGAGCTGATATTGAGGATCACTGCCGCGTCGCTGTTGCGCAGATGCGGCAGCGCGGCGCGATTGCAGCGCACTGCGGCCATCAGATCCACGTCCAGGCCGGCTTGCCAGCTCGCATCGTCGTTGCCGTGTCCATAGCCGGAGGCGTTGTTGATCACCACGTCCAGACCATCCAGTGCCTGCGCTGCGGCCTCCACATATGCCTCGATCTGCGCAGCATCCGACAGGTCGCAGGCGAAGGTGTGTACCGGGGCTCCATGAGGCGCCAAGGCGTGTGCGGCCTGTGCCAGACCATCGGCATTACGTGCGCACAGCGACACCTGCGCGCCGTTACGGACGAACGCGTCGACAATGGCCAAGCCGATGCCACGGCTGCCGCCTGCGATCAGCACACGTTGATTGCGCGGCGAGATTTGCGTGGGTGCTGCGGAAATGGACATGGCGGACACTCGATTGGAAACCGACATTATCGAGCAGCCCGGTCATGACGCGGTGCTCGGCGCCGTTGCAGTGTTGAACGCAGCATCGCAATGTCTGCTGTCCGTTTCACTACTTCCACCGCTTCTGCCAACGACGCGCCGGCCACCGCGTAGCGGGCTGGCGATCTACTGCGCTCATCCCCAGCCGCGCGGCGGTGCTCGGAATTGCCATGTGCCACTCGTACACTCAGGTTTTGAGCGCGCCGTGCACACACCCCGAGCGATTGCTCGCTACGTTTTGTCAGCCACCCTAAATCGCGTTGCGCAGCGCTGCGCTGCGAGCCAGGTTGGGAACCATGCACCGGCACCTGGCTGCGGTCGCGTGCGCTGTCATCTTTGTGCAATGCCGTGCGCACGTCGCTTGCGACACAAGCCTCATCACCAAGCATGATCAGCTCATGCGTTTTCGGTAGTTCGCTGCTAACCATTTGTTTACACGTTCGCGCCGCGCTGCGGGCACAACGTGCGGGTCATTCAGTGGGAGTTGCACATGGAAACCCATATCACCGTCATCGGTGCCGGCTTCTGCGGCACCGCGCTGGTCCGTGCGCTGGCGCAGACGGCCGATGCGCAGGTGCGCATCACCCTGGTCGGCGTGACCGAGACCTTCGGCAGCGGCATCGCCTATGGTGCCGCCCGGCCGGAGCACCTGCTCAACGTACGCGCCAAGGACCTGGGCATTGACGCGCAAGCGCCAGGTGCATTCGCCGATACCCTGCATCTGGGCGACAGCGGGCGACTGGAATTCCTGCCGCGTCTTGCCTATGGCGATTATCTGCGCAGCGAGCTGGATACCGCGGTCAGTGGCGCGCAGGCGTCGATCGTGCGGCTGTCGCAGGAAGCGGTGGCAGTGGAGCGTGCACGCAAGGGCTTTCGCGTGTTCCTGGCCAATGGCGATGCCTTCCACAGCGATCGGGTGGTGCTGGCGGTGGGCGCACTGCAGCCGCAGGCGTTGGCCGGGATCGGCCCGCGCCTGAGCGTGCATCCGCGCTACATCGGCTGGCCGTGGCAGGGCGATGCCCTAGCGCGCTTGTCGCCGGACGACGATGTGCTGATCGTCGGCACCGGGCTGACCATGGTGGACGTGGCATTGACCCTGCACACGCGCGGGCATCGCGGCCGCCTGCTGGCGATCTCGCGACGCGGCCTGGCGCCGCAGGCGCATCTGCGCCAGCCGGGCGCGGCGCTGGAGTTGCCGCCGCATTTGCAGCGCGCAGTCAAGGATGCCGACCTGCGTGGCCTGCTGCGCGGTGTGCGTCAGCTCAGTGCGGTAGTCGACGACTGGCGACGCGTGGTGGATGCCTTGCGCCCGCATCTGCAACCGCTGTGGCAGCGGCTGGAGTTGCCGCAGCGTGCGCGTTTCCTGCGCCATCTGCGCCCGTATTGGGAGGTGGCGCGGCACCGCGTTGCGCCGGGCGCAGCGGAACAGCTGGCGCAATTGCAGCAATCGGGGCAACTGCAGATCGTCGCAGCGCGCCTGCTGCGTGCGCGTTGGGTGCCCGACGGCGTGGAAGCGGTGATTCGCCCGCGTGGATCGGCCGACGCGCAGACCGATCATTACGATGCGGTGATCCGCGCAACCGGGTTGGATACCGATATCGACCGCACCAGCGATCCGCTGATCGCCGGCATGCGCGAAGCGGGCCTGTTGCGTGCCGACCCGCTGGGCCTGGGCGTGGACACTGATGCACAACTGCGCGTGCGCGATGGTGCCGGGCAGATCGTGCCGGGACTGTATTGCGTGGGCCCGCTGCTACGCGGGCGCTATTGGGAAATCACCGCCGTGCCGGAGTTGCGCGTGGCCACGCGCGCCCTGGCAGAGCGTCTGTTGCTGGGCGCGATGCCGGCGTTACAGCCGGAGCCGGAACAGGTGCCGCGCGAGGTTAATGCGCGTTTGTAGTGGGGTGGATTTGTATTGCAGCTTCTTGATGGTTGTATCAAGTTGAAGCTTTGACGAGTGCGAGTTTGAGCCTTCTCTCATCGAGAGAGTGCCTCATCACCCCGCATCTTGAACCCTTCTCCCATCGGGAGAAGGTGACGCGCCAGCGCCGGATGAGGGTAGGTACGCAGCCCCGTGGGGTTGCGTGATGCCTCTTTAAGTTGCTTCCGGTCGACGCGTGCCGGTTGCAGCATCTTTTTGTGCGTGCATCAGACGCTTGCGTAATGCTCGTATCGTCTGCCGTCTGCCGTCTGCCGTCTGCCGGCATTCCTTCGGCTTTTTCCTGGCGATAGAAGCGCCCGATCACGCAACAAACAGCCTCTGCGCGCGCAGGCATAGCCCGCACGGCGCAATCTCGCGCGGACATCGCCAAACAGCGCAATCATGCCGCGTGATGCGTAGCGCAGTGCGCCGCTGCAGACAGGACTGGGTCATGTTGACGGCCCCGGGCTGATTACAGTCCAGGTCGCTTCCTTCCCCCATTCTGGAGTTCGCCATGCCCCGTCTTGCTCCCGCTGCCTTGCTCGCCACGCTGTGCGCCTGCGCGCTGCCCGCCTGGGCCAGTGAATCGCTCAATACTCGTGCGGAAGTGCTCGCAGCCCTGGAATCCGGTTACGACGTCAGCCTGACCACCGATCTGGGCCGCTGCACACCCGAAGAAGGCACGCCGGTCACGCAGACCCGTGGCGGCCGCCATATCGACGCGTACCGCATTACCGAGGACGGCACGGCCGCGTTCTCAGGTTCGCACTTCACCGTGGCCAACGACGGCAAGCCGATCCAGCAGTTCATGCGCTACCAGCTGCGTCCGGATGGCAGCGTGCGTTTCACCACCTACATGTACGACCTGCCGGGTCTGCAGCAACGCGGGCCGGTGCTAGCGTATCAATGCACGATCAATCAAGGCATCCGCTTCCACGCCGATTGAGCGCGTTGCCCCGTGACGACTGCGGTCTGCTGCAGCGCCATCGCGCGCACTGCAGCCTGCAGCCTGCAGCCGTCGTAACCGCTCTAACACCCGCGCGTCGTGCAATGCACTTGACCGCCACTCACTCTCGAGGAGACCCGCATGCCGTCATATCCAGGTTTGTCACTCGTTGCCGCCGCGCTGTGCATCGCGGCGGTGCCCGCGTTCGCCACTGAATCGTTACGTAGCCAGGCCAGCTTGATCGCTGCGCTGGAGGCGGGGCGCGCGGTGGCGGTGTCGGTGGATCTGTCGCGCTGCACGGCGGAGGCGGGCACCGCATCCAGCCAGAGCCGCGGCGGTGTGCGCATCGGTGCGTACCGGTTGACCGCCGATGGCACGTTGGCGTTTTCCGATACCCAGTTCATTGCTGCCAGCAGCGACGGCAAGCCATTCCAGCAGTTCCAGCGCTATCAGGTGGGCGCGGACAATCGCGTGCGGCTCACCACCTACATGTACGACCTGCCCAGCCTGCAGCAACGCGGGCCGTTATTGGCGTATCAGTGCGCAATCGATCAAGGCATCCGCTTCCACGCGCATTGACGCGCCGCTGCGTTGCGCGATGCCACAGCGCAGCGCGTGCAGACTGTTTCGCTGCGTCGCTCACCTGCGGCTGGCATCGCGTCAATGACGCGACAGCAGCAACCTCGAAGCGGTCTGGCCGGGTGCGTACGTTCGCGACATGCAAGGCGATGCGCAGTCGTCATCCGCATCAACATCGTGCAACGCACATGGGGTTGTCACCGGCCAGATGCATAGGGTCGGTCTAGACCTCGGTGGTTAATGAGGGCCCACCGATGCGATGCAATCGCCGCAGCGGGCGGTTGCCCGGTCGCGATCCTGTCAGTGCTTGCGTCAGCGCGGTGACGGCTGCTGCAGCGCAACCGCGTCGGCGGCGCTGGATTGCCAGCCGCCACCCAGTGCCCTGAAAGTGGCCACCGCACTGCGCGCGGCATCCGTGCGTGCCTGCACCTGCGCATCGGATGCGCGCAGCAACTGCTCGTCGGCATTCAACACTTCGATCAGGCTGACCACGCCCTTTTCGTAGGCCAGTGCGGACGCGGTGCGCGTCTTGCCCAGTGCGTCCACGCCTTGCGCGAGCACGCTGGCTTGTTGTTCGCGTTTGACCAGCGCGGTGAATGCATTTTCGACGTCCTCGGTGGCGCGCAGGACCGCCAGGCGATACGCCGCCAGCTGCTCGGCTTCCTGGCCCTTGGCCTGGGCGATCTGCGCATTGATGCGGCCGAAGTCGAACAGCCGCCAGCGCAGGCCCAGCACGCCAGCGGACTGGCTGGCATCGCCGGTGAACAGGTTGGCGCCGGAGATCGCGGTGGCGCTGCCGAGCAGTCCGCTGAGCGAGAATTTGGGGTAGTACTCGGCCATCGCCACGCCGATGCGTGCGTTCGACGCTGCCAGCCTGCGTTCGGCCGCGATCAGGTCGGGGCGGCGCCGCAGCAGGTCGCCGGGCGTGCCCGTCTCGGCGATCCGCGGCGCAAGCGGAATCGGTTTGGTGGCGGCCAGTTCCGCGCGGTGCGTGCCCGGCGGCACACCCAGCATCACGTCCAGGGCGTTCATCGCCGCGACCAGGCCGCTTTCGATACCGGGCACCGAGGCCTGCGCCTGTGCCAGCGCGCCTTGCGCCTGGTGCAGTTGCAACTCCGGCGCGAGCCCCTTGCCGTGCAGCAGCGTCACCATCGACAGCAGGCCCTGCTGGGTGGCGACCTGGCGCTGCGCCACCTCCAGCCGTGCCTGCAGGCCGCGGATGCTGATGTAGATATCGGCGGTCTGCCCCGCCACCGCCAGGCGGGTGGCGGCGGCGCCGGCTTCGCTGGCCTGGTAGTCGGCCAGTGCGGCCTGACGCCCGCGACGCAGGCCGCCGAACAGATCCAGCTCCCAGCTCGCGCCCAGGTTGGCTTCGTAGGTGCTGGCATAGCGGTCGAAGTTGGGCGTGCTGTTGAGCACCTGGCCGAGCGGCGTTTCCAGCGACTGGTAGGCGCGGGTCGCGTTGCCGCTGATGTTGCCCGAGGGCAGCAGTGCGGCAGTGGCGGCGGTCAGGCCGGCGCGGGCCTGGGTGACACGCGCGGTGGCCTGGGCCAGGTCCAGGTTCTGCGCCAGCGCCTGGGTGACGTAGCGGCTCAGGTCCGCGTCGTCGAAGCCGGTCCACCAGGTCGAAAGCTCGGCCGGTCGCGCCGCCGGGCGCACTTCGACCGCCGCCTGGCCCGCGTAACGGTCTGGCAGGGGCGCAGCGGGGCGGGTATAGGTCGGACCGACTGCACAGCCCGTGGCAAGGCTGGCAACGACAAGCACGGCAACAGGACGGAACGGGGACATGGCAGACCAGGCGGGCAGGAGTGAGTGGTGACTATAATACGAAATGGTCACTTTTGTATGTCGGGCGCCGGGGCGCTAAGCTGGCGGCATGAGCAAGACATCCAGCTATCCGGTTTCGGGCCGCGGCCCGGCCGACCATGACGTGCGCGATCAGATCGTGATTGCGGCCACCGAGCATTTCAGCCGCTACGGCTACGAGAAGACCGCCGTCTCGGACCTGGCCAAGGCGATCGGGTTCTCCAAGGCCTATATCTACAAGTTCTTCGAATCCAAGCAGGCCATCGGCGAGATGATCTGCAGCAACTGCCTGCGCGAAATCGAGACCGAGGTGCGTGCCGCAGTCGACGAGGCGGAGCAGCCGCCGGAGAAATTACGCAGGCTTTTCAAGGTGATGATCGAGGCGAGCCTCCGGCTGTTCTTCCAGGATCGCAAGCTGTACGAGATCGCCACCTCGGCGGCCACCGAGCGCTGGCAATCGGTCCGCGCCTATGAAGTGCGCATCCAGACACTGCTGCAGGATGTGCTGCAGCAAGGCCGGCAAAGTGGCGATTTCGAGCGCAAGACGCCATTGGACGAGGCCACGCAGGCGATTTACATGGTGCTGCGCCCCTACATGAACCCGTTGCTGCTGCAGCATAGCCTCGAGCAGGCCGACGAGGTGCCGGTGCTGTTGTCGAGCCTGGTGCTCCGCAGTCTATCGCCCTAAATTCGTTTGTGACTATTGACTGATTTAGTCACAAGTATCAGGATGCAAGCCTTCATCAGCTCGCTCCTGGATTTGCCATGCTTCGGCGCCTCGTTACCTCTGCCGCTTTCTGTGTGCTGCCGCTGGCATTGATCGCCTGCGGCAAGGCGCCCCCTTCCGACCCGCGTACCGAGGCCCCGCTGGTGCGGGTGGCCATCGTCGAAGACGCCGGTGCAGCGGCGCGCAGCTTCTCCGGCACGGTCGCGGCCCGGGTGCAGAGCGACCTGGGGTTCCGGGTCGCCGGCAAGGTGCAGGAGCGCTTGGTCGATGCCGGCCAGCGCGTGAAGCGTGGCCAGCCGCTGCTGCGGATCGACCCGGTCGACCTCAAGCTCGCCGTGCGGGCGCAGCAGGACGCGGTGGCGGCCGCGCAGGCGCGCGCCCAGCAGGAGGGTGAGGATGAAGCGCGCTACCGCGATCTGCGCGGCACCGGCGCCATCTCGGCTTCGGCCTACGACCAGATCAAGGCCGCCGCCGACGCCGCCAGGGCGCAGCTAAGCGCCGCCCAGGCGCAGGCCGAAGTGGCCCGCAACGCCAACCGCTACACCGACCTGCTGGCCGACGCCGATGGTGTGGTGATGGAGACGCTGGTCGAGCCGGGCCAGGTCGTTGCGGCCGGGCAGCCGGTGGTGCGGCTGGCGCATGCCGGCCGCCGCGAGGCGGTGATCCAGTTGCCGGAAACCTTGCGCCCGCAGGTCGGCTCGGTGGCGCAGGCCACCTTGTTCGGCAATGCCGCTGTCACCGTACCGGCGACCTTGCGCCAGCTGTCCGAAAGCGCCGACCGGCTGACCCGCACCTTCGAGGCACGTTACGTGCTCGATGGCGCACTGGGCGATGCGCCGTTGGGCACCACCGTCAGCCTGCGCATTGCCGATGGCACGGCCGCCGGCACGCAGGCCGGGCTGCAGGTGCCGCTGGCCGCGTTGTTCGATGCCGGCAAGGGGCCGGGCGTGTGGGTGATTGCCGGCAATCCGGCCAAGGTGCGCTGGCGGCCGGTGACGGTGCTGGGCCTGGACGACGACCACGCCACGGTTGCCGGCAAGCTGGCGCGCGGTGAGCGCATCGTGGCGCTGGGCGCGCACCTGTTGCGCGACGGCGAGCAGGTGCGGGTGGTCAACACGATTGCGCCTGCCGCCGGCGCCACGACCGGCGCCAAGGCCGCGGCCGCGGCAGGAGCGCAGCCGTGAGCGAAGGCCGGTTCAATCTTTCCGCGCTGGCGGTGCGCGAGCGCTCGATCACGCTGTTTCTGATCGTCCTGATTTCGCTGGCCGGCCTGGTCGCCTTCCTCAAGCTTGGGCGTGCCGAAGACCCGGCCTTCACCGTCAAGGTCATGATCATCGTGACCGCCTGGCCGGGCGCCACGCCGCAGGAAATGCAGGACCAGGTCGCCGAGAAACTCGAAAAGCGCCTGCAGGAGCTGCGCTGGTACGACCGCAGCGAAACCTATACGCGCCCCGGCCTGGCGTTCACGACCTTGACCTTGCTGGACAGCACACCACCCAGCCAGGTGCAGGAGCAGTTCTATCAGGCGCGCAAGAAGGTGGGCGACGAAGTCGGCAACCTGCCGGCCGGTGTGATCGGGCCGATGGTCAACGACGAATATGCCGACGTCACCTTCGCGCTGTTCGCGCTCAAGGCCAAGGGCGAGCCGCAACGTTTGCTTGCGCGCGATGCGGAAAGCCTGCGCCAGCGCCTGTTGCACGTGCCGGGCGTCAAGAAGGTCAACATCATCGGCGAACAGCCCGAGCGCATCTTTGTCGAGTTCTCGCACGAGCGCCTGGCCACGCTGGGCGTCGGTCCGCAGGAGGTGTTTGCCGCGCTCAATGCGCAGAACGCCTTGAATGCGGCAGGTTCGGTGGAAACGCGCGGGCCGCAGGTGTTCATTCGCCTGGACGGCGCGCTCGACAGCCTGCAGAAGATCCGCGAGACCCCGCTGGTGGTGCAGGGCCGCACCCTGAAACTGTCGGACATCGCCACGGTCAAACGTGGCTACGAAGATCCGTCCACCTTCATGATCCGCAGTGGCGGCGAGCCGGCGTTGCTGCTGGGCATCATCATGCGCGATGGCTGGAACGGGCTGGATCTGGGCAAATCGCTGGACAGCGAAGTGAGCGCAATCAATGCCGAGCTGCCGCTGGGCATGACCCTGAGCAAGGTCACCGACCAGGCGGTCAACATCGACGCGTCGGTGGGCGAGTTCATGACCAAGTTCTTCGTCGCACTGCTGGTAGTGATGCTGGTGTGCTTCGTCAGCATGGGCTGGCGCGTGGGTATCGTGGTGGCGGCTGCGGTGCCGCTGACGCTGGCGGCGGTGTTCGTGGTGATGCTGGCCACCGGCAAGAACTTCGACCGTATCACGCTGGGGTCGTTGATCCTGGCGCTGGGATTGCTGGTGGACGACGCCATCATCGCGATCGAGATGATGGTGGTGAAGATGGAGGAAGGCTACAGCCGCGTCGCCGCATCGGCCTATGCGTGGAGCCATACCGCCGCGCCGATGCTGTCCGGCACGCTGGTGACCGCGGTCGGCTTCATGCCGAACGGCTTTGCCGCCTCCACCGCCGGCGAATACACCAGCAATATGTTCTGGATCGTGGGGATCGCGCTGATCGTCTCGTGGGTGGTGGCAGTGGTGTTCACGCCCTACCTGGGCGTCAAGATGCTGCCGGATCTGAAGAAGATCGAAGGCGGCCACGCCGCGATGTACGACACGCCGCGCTACAACCGCTTCCGCAGCGCGCTGGCACGCGTCATTGCGCGCAAGTGGTTGGTGGCCGGCTCGGTGGTGGGCCTGTTCGTGCTTGCGATCCTGGGCATGGGCATCGTCAAGAAGCAGTTCTTCCCGATCTCCGATCGCCCTGAAGTGCTGGTCGAAGTGCAACTGCCGTACGGCAGCTCGATCACCCAGACCAGCGCGGCCACGGCCAAGCTGGAAGCCTGGCTGGCCAAACAGGACGAAGCGAAGATTGTCACCGCGTATATCGGCCAGGGCGCGCCGCGCTTCTTCTTGGCGATGGGCCCGGAGTTGCCGGATCCGTCGTTCGCCAAGATCGTGGTGCGCACCGACAACCAGCACGAGCGCGACGCACTGAAGCTGCGCATGCGCAAGGCGGTCGCCGAAGGCCTGGCATCCGAAGCGCGCGTGCGCGTGACCCAACTCACCTTCGGCCCGTACTCGCAGTTTCCGGTGGCCTACCGGGTCAGCGGTGCCGACCCGCAGGTGGTGCGTGGCATCGCCGCGCAGGTCAGGCAGGTCATGCAGGACAGCCCGATGCTGCGCACCGTCAACACCGACTGGGGCACGCGCACGCCCACGCTGCATTTCACCCTGGACCAGGACCGCCTGCAGGCGGTGGGGCTGACCTCGGCCGCAGTGGCGCAGCAACTGCAATTCCTGCTCAGCGGCGTGCCGGTCACGCTGGTGCGCGAGGATATCCGCAGCGTGCAGGTGATGGCGCGTTCGGCCGGCGACACGCGCTTCGATCCGGCACGCATCGCCGACTTCACCCTGGCCGGTGCCAACGGCCAGCGCGTGCCGTTGTCGCAGGTGGGCAAGGTGGATGTGCGGATGGAAGAGCCGATCATGCGCCGCCGCGATCGGGTGCCGACGATCACCGTGGGCGGCGATGTCGACGAGCAGCTGCAGCCGCCGGATGTCTCGGCGGCGATCACCAGGCAGCTGCAGCCGATCATCGACACATTGCCCAGCGGTTACCAGATCAAGGAGGCCGGTTCGATCGAGGAATCCGGCAAGGCAACCACCGCGATGCTGCCGCTGTTCCCGATCATGCTGGCGGCCACCTTGCTGATCATCATCCTGCAGGTGCGTTCGATCTCGGCGATGGTGATGGTGTTTCTGACCAGCCCGCTCGGCCTGATCGGCGTGGTGCCGACCCTGATCCTGTTCCAGCAACCGTTCGGCATCAATGCGCTGGTGGGCCTGATCGCGTTGTCGGGCATCCTGATGCGCAACACGCTGATCCTGATCGGGCAGATCCATCACAACGAGGCCGAAGGGCTGGACCCGTTCCATGCGCTGGTGGAAGCCACCGTGCAGCGTGCGCGCCCGGTGATCCTGACCGCGTTGGCGGCGATCCTGGCGTTCATCCCGCTCACGCATTCGGTGTTCTGGGGCACGCTGGCCTACACGCTGATCGGCGGCACCCTGGCCGGCACGATCCTGACGCTGGTGTTCCTGCCGGCGATGTATTCGATCTGGTTCAAGATCCGGCCCGATTCCGGCATTACCCGGGCAGCGACGCAGCACGCCTGATGCCGCTGGGCCAGGGCGGCCAAGTCGCGGTTGCCGAACGCGTCGGCGCGCGGTCGCTCACCAGCGTGGGCCGCCGCCGCGGCCTGCGAGGAACTGACAGCCGGCCGGCAGGCCGGCGTGCGGGAATCGTGGCGCCGTACAGGGCACAGACGACAGCGCGTCCGTGCCTTGCGGTTTGCCTGGTGAGGCGGTGACTCAGACCTGGTCGGTCGGAAGCACGAAGACTTCGGCGATGTTGACGTTGGACGGTGCCTGCGCTGCGAACAGGATGGTGTCGGCAATATCCATCGGGTCCAGCATGCGAACCGTGCCGGCGTAACCGGCCATCATTGCCTGATATTCCGCGCTGGTGGTCTGTGCCGGAAGCTCGGTTGCGACGATGCCCGGTTGAATGCTGGTGACGCGGATGTTGTGCTTCTTGCCGACCTCCATCCGCAGGCCTTCGGTGAACGCGGTCACTGCAAACTTGCTTGCCGAGTACACCGCAAATCCCTGACCAAACACCTTGCGCCCGGCGATCGAGGAAGTATTGAAGACGTGGCCGGAATGTTGCTTGATCATCTGCGGCAGCACCGCTGCGGCCACGTTGAGCACGCCTTTGACGTTGACATCGATCATCTGTTCCCATTCGTCGGTATGGAAGTCATCGATGCCGGACAGCGGCATGATGCCGGCGTTGTTGACCAGCACATCGATTGCGCCATAAGCGGCGATCAGTGCTGCGACGCCGGCAGCGACCGAGTGCTTGTTGGCGACATCCATTTCCAGCACCACGGCCTGGCCGCCCGCCTGTTCAATGTCTGACTTCAATGCCTGCAGCCGGTCGATGCGGCGTGCGGCAATGCCCACCTTCATTCCTGCCGCTGCGAGTTTCTTTGCCGTTGCGCTACCGATGCCGCTGAAGGCGCCGGTAATCAGGGCCACTTTGCCGTGGAGCTCATTCGTTGACATGGACATTCTCTCGTTGGTTGTCGATGCGGGACTGGACGCGGGCAGTGCCCGTCCAAGCGGTTTTCAGCACCAGCGAGATGATATACATCATATACTTAGTTTCAATTACGCACCTTGAGGTAACTAGATATGGCAGACGAAACCACCACCCCGTGCAGCCTCACGCGGGTTGCCGATATCAGGACGGTGCTGGAGCCGATCGCCAACAAGTGGTCGATCATGATCATGACCGTGCTGTGCAATGGGCCCACGCGGTTCAACAACATCAAGCGGCAGCTGGACGGCGTGACCCACAAGTCGCTGACCGAAGCGCTGCGGCGGCTCGAGCGCATCGGCCTGATCAGCAGGGAAGTGATCTCCTCCTCGCCGGTGGCCGTGCAATATCGGCGCACCGCGCTGGGCGAGACGCTGGAAGCGCCACTGCTCGCGCTGCTGCACTGGTGCCAGGATCACGCCGATGAGGTGATTGCGGCCGAACGGCAGGGGGACGAGAGCAGTCACGCTGCGCCGTCGGCATCGGCAACCGCCTTGAAGGGATGAGCACTGCGGCACACCCGCACGTGTCCGCTGCGGCAACGTGCCGATGATGGAACGCCACGCTGCGGTCTTGCTGCCGGGCAGCCAGCGCGGCAGCAGCTAGGTGGCAGGTCGAGGGTTGCGACACGTCGTCGCCGTGCATGACGCGGTGGCCTGCCCGCCTGTGCCAGTCTGCATCGATGGGCCGCCCGTCGCGCTGCATCGGCGGCGTGCATCCATGCTGGCGCAGGGCGCGCGTGGCGATCTCCACTCCGATGCAGGCAAACGCTTGCGCCCATGCCGCCGGCCACCGGATCCCCGGCGATTCACCCAGAACGGCCGTGTGGCCTCACAATAGGCGGCCAGCTCCCAACCGATGTCGCCATGCGCAAGACCTACCAGCTCAACCTCGAAGGCAAGAACCGCGATCGTCTGCTGGAATCCAGCAAGCACGATATCCGCAAGTACATCCGCCGCGAGCGTCGCAAGGACTTGCCGGAAGGGGCGGATTATTGGGACTTCGACATGCGCTTCGGGGTGGACGAGGCCAGTGCTGCGCCGCTGCCGCCGGCCGAGCTGATCCGCTCGATCAATGCGCTCACCAGCGAAGGTGGCGAGCAGTTCTTCGTGGAAATCCTGCGCAAGCCCGGCAAGCGGACTCCGCGTGCCGATGGCGACAGCGCCCCGGGCGGCGAGCTGGATTTCGAGCAGGACTGAGTCCTCGCGTAGTGTCCGCCTTGGCGTGACGACAGCGCGTCAGGTGTCACGCAGCGCCTTCAGTTGGGCTTGCCTGCCTGCGTCGCCGCTGCGGCGCGTTGCTTGTCCTTCTTGCTCGGCCGCCTGCCCTTGATGCCGCCGTTGTCGTCCGCAGCGCGCGTGCCGGTCTTCGGCATCTGTGTTGCAGGCGCTGCTGTCACGGGGCTCGGCTCGAACCCGGCAAGCACGCTGGTCGGTACGCGCAGGCCCTGGCGTTTTTCGATCAAACGCCATTGCGGCTGGCTCTCTTCCGTGACGAAGCTGATCGCAAGGCCGCTGGCGCCGGCGCGTGCGGTGCGGCCGATACGATGGGTGTAATCCACCGTCGAGCGCGGCAGGTCGTAATTGATCACGGCCGGCAGCGCATCGATATCGATGCCGCGTCCGGCCAGGTCGGTGGCTACCAGCACCTGCAGCTCGCGCTGTTTGAAGGCGTGCAACGTACGCTCGCGGCGACCCTGGCTCAGTTCGCCGTGCAGCGGCTGCGCATTGATGCCGGTCTTGCCGAGTTTTTCGGCGACTTTTTCGGCGGTGTGCCGGCTGGCGACGAACACCAGCACATGCGACCAACCATGCTCCTGCAGCAGGTGGCGCAGCAGTTGCGTGCGCTGGCCGGCATCGACGGCGATCGCGCGTTGTTCGATCGCAGGCGCAGCCTCCGGGGTGGCGGCAACGGTGATGCGCAGCGGGTCGCGCAGGCGACGCTTGGCCAGCGAGGCGATGCCGGGCGGAAACGTGGCCGAAAACAGCACGCTCTGGCGCTGCGTCGGCAGCAAGGCCAGGATGCGATCGAGCTCGGCGCCGAAGCCCAGCTCGAGCAGACGGTCGGCTTCATCCAGCACGAGTGTGGCGACCTCGCTCAGGCGCAGCGCGTTGTGGTCGACCAGATCCAGCAGCCGCCCGGGCGTGGCGACCACGATATCGGCACCACCACGCAGGGCGAGCAGCTGCGGATTGATCGAACTGCCGCCGGTGGCCGCCACGATCTTGAGCCGCCGCGGCAGATGCGCGGCCAGTTGGCGCAAGGTGTCTTCGACCTGCGCAGCGAGTTCGCGCGTGGGCACCAGCACCAGCGCACCGAGCACGCGCGGCGCGGTGTCGGGCGCCAGGCAACGTTGCTGCAGCAGCGGCAGCGCATAGGCCAGCGTCTTGCCCGAGCCGGTCTGTGCCATCGCGATCAGATCGCGCCCCTGCAGCATCGGCGCAATGGCTTGCTGCTGGATCGGCGTAGGCGTGTGGTGACCGGCGCGAGTCAGCGCTGCGGTAAAGGCAGGCAGCAGCTGTGGCGATAGGTCGAGCTGGTCGAACGACATCGTGAAATCTCCGGGCACATGCGTCATTGTGGGCGATTGAAGCAATGACTGCGACGCAGCGGTGAGGTAACGACACCGATGGTTTTTCGCGGTGCCGTCAGTACCGCCATTTGCGCACCGTCTGTCTTCCCAGTCTTTCTTCCAGCAGCGCCTGGGCTGCCGCATCATCGTCGTGAATCTCGCCCAGGCAGAGCAGCATCAGCGCATCCAGATAGACGGCGACCGAATCGAACAGGCGCGTCAGCATCGCGCCATCGTCGTGGTCGAAGTAATACACCGCACCGTTGTCGCGATGGAAGCACCACAGATTGCCATTGCCCAGGTAGTCGCCGAACACGATCAGCGACGGGATCAAGGCTTGTTCTTCGGCGCTCGCCTCGATCTCGTCGATGCTCGGATAGGCCTGCTGCAGGGGTTCGATGCTGGGTGCGGTGTCGCCCGGCGTGCACAGCGTTTCGGCCAGTTCCAGGCAGCCGACTTCGCCGTGATAGCGGGCAAGCAGCGGCGGCAGCGCGCAGCCAAGGCGCGCCTGACACGCGAGTACGGCCTGCAGGCTGGCGGGTTGCGCAGCGTCATCGCCGAGAAGTGCGGCATACGCGGTGCAGACCTGTCGGTACCACTGCAGGCGTGCATCGTCATCGACAAGGTCCGGCCATGCCAGCGGCGGGCAGTCCGCTGGACGCCAGTCAGCGTCGGTCGCGGGTGTGTTCATGGGGCCTCCATGATGGCATTGCCGATCGGCGATGCCCGCGCGGGAAGTCCATCTCCCTGAGTGACAAATGTCCGCATCGCAACGCCTGGTGTCCGGCGCTCAAGTTTAGCGTGGAGTGCGTTGACTGACTCTGCCATGGCGCGGAAGGCGTCGTGGAGCACTGACACGCGTCCGGCCAATGCTGTCGTAGCACTGCCGCCCAGCACGGCGCGGCAGGCGATGGCGCAAGGCCGGTGTGGCGGCGTCAGTTCACACGGCCAGCGCCAGATCGTCCAGCAGTGCGCGCAGGAAGCGCGCGGCTTCGCCGCCGGTGGCGGCGCGGTGGTCAAAGGTCAGCGACAGCGGTATCACCTTGTGGGTTTCCACCCCGCCCATCACCGGGGTGAGCTGGTAACGCGCGCGGCCGGCGGCGACGATGGCCACGCATGGCGGCACCACCACCGGGGTGGCGTAGCGGCCGGCGAACATGCCGAAGTTGGACAGCGAGATGGTGTAGCCGCTGAGTTCGGAGGCGGCGATGCTGCGGTTTTCCACCTGCTGGCGCAGCCGGTTGACGCTTTCGCGAATGCCGTGCGCGTCGAGCATGTCGGCATTGCGCAGCGCGGGCACGAACAGGCCTTCTTCGGTATCCACCGCAATGCCGATATCCACCTGGGTGTGCAGGGTGCGGCTGAGCGCCTCGCCGTCGAACCAGGCATTGAGCGCGGGAACCGCCTGGCACGCCCGCACGATGCCGCGTACCAGCCGCACGGTGACATCGTTGCCGGGCTGCCAGGCGTGGATGTCGGCATCGTCGTTAAGCGTGGTCGGCACCACCTTGCTGTGCGCATCGGCCATGACCCGCGCCATGTTGCGACGCACGCCCTTGAGCTGTTCTGGCTGGCCTTTGGCGACCACGCCGGGCGACTGGGTACGCATCGGTTTGCCGCTGGCAGACAGCGCTGCACGCGGTTGCGCGTTGCCGGCTGCGCTGGTTGCCGAGTGCGTGCCGGCAGCGGCGTGCGGCGCGGTTGCTGGCGCGTTGCTGCCGTTGCTCGGCGTGACCGATGCGCCGGCGCGCGCTGCAGACAGCGGCGCGCTGCCGGCCGCGGCGGCCTGCTTCACATCCGCCATGGTCACCGTGCCATCCGGGCCGCTCGCGCGGATCTGGGCCAGGTCCACGCGCAGCTTGCGCGCCAGCGCGCGCACGGCTGGCATCGCGCGCACGCCGCCCACGGCGATCGCCTGTTCGCTCTGCACCGCGTTGGAGCTCTGCATCGCACCGACCACGGTACCGGCGTCGTCACGCTCGCTCCCGCCACTGGAATCGGCATCGGCAATCTCGCCGCCGTTGTCGGAGGCGACCACGCGCGCGGTCGGGCCGGCCGCGCTGTCGCCGGTGCTGGGCGTGTGCGTGGGTGCAGGGCCGTGCGAGTGCCCGGTGTCCTGGCCATCGGCGCGCTGCGGCTGCGAGGCGTCCAGCGCGAACTGCGCCAGCATCGCACCAGTGACGATGATGTCGCCGGCGGCACCGGCAAGTTTGGTCACGGTGCCGGAAAACGGCGAGGGCACCTCGACCACCGCCTTGGCGGTCTCCATCGAGACCAGCGGGTCGTCCAGGCGCACGCTGTCGCCCTCCTTGACGAACCACTCGACGATGGTGGCGTCGGGCAGGCCTTCGCCCAGGTCGGGCAGGTGGAAATTCTTGGCTTCGCTCATGGCAGGTTCTCTTGCGCCGCAGGCAGCGGCGGCGTGGTGTCGTCGAGGAGTTCGAGGTCGGCGGCCGGCAGCCAGCCCTGCATGCCATCGGCACGCTCGGACCACCACCAACCGCCATGTTCGTAATGCAGCAGCACGTCCTCGCCCTGGTGGGCATCGAGTTCGCGTGCGTCGTAGTCGCGCAGGGCTTCGGCCTGGCCGTCGCCCAGCGGGCGCAGCCAGGCCACCGGGGCCCAGCCGGCATGGCCGTCGCCGGTGTTGACCCAGGCGAAGGCCGGCCATTCCTCATCGCGCACGCCGATGGTCACCTGCTGACCAGCACGGAAGCGGATCGGGTTGGCGTACGCGGCGCGGTAATCGCAGAGCAGACGGGCGCGCATGTCAGCCGGCGGCCACCGCGCGACGGGCGGCGGTGACGATGCGCTCCACGCTCGGCAGGTACTTCATTTCCAGCCGGAACAGCGGGATATGCGTGTCGTAGCCGGTGACGCGTTCGACCGGTGCGAGCAGGTCGTACATCGATTTTTCCGCCAGCTGCGCGGCGATCTCCGCACCGAAGCCGGCGGTGCGCGGGGCTTCCTGCACGATCACGCAGCGGCCGGTCTTGGCCACCGATTCGGCAATGGTGTCGAAGTCCAGCGGGCGCAGCGTGGCCACGTCGATGACCTCGGCGCTGATGCCTTCGCCGGCGAGCTTGTCGGCCGCTTCCAGCGCTTCCTTGACCTGCGCACCCCAGGTGACCAGGGTGACGTCGGTGCCGTCACGCAGCACGAAGCACACGTCCAGCGGCAGCGCTTCGCCGTCGTTGGCGACCACTTCCTTGTACTGGCGGTAGATGCGCTTGGGCTCCATGTAGATCACCGGATCCGGGTCGCGGATCGCGGCCAGCAACAGGCCGTAGGCGCGCTGCGGCGAGGATGGCAACACCACGCGCAGGCCGGGCACGTTGGTGAAGATGGCCTCGTTGGCTTCGCTGTGATGTTCCGGCGCGCGGATGCCGCCGCCCCACGGCACGCGCAGCACCATCGGACAATGCAGGCGGCCGCGGGTGCGGTTGCGCAGGCGTGCGGCGTGGCAGATCAGGTGATCGACCATGGGGTACACGAAGCCGTCGAACTGCGCTTCGGCCACCGGCTTCATGCCCTGCGCGGCCAGGCCGACGCTCAGGCCGGCGATGGTGGTTTCATCCAGCGGCGTGTCCAGCACCCGCTCGCTGCCGAAGCGCTGCTGCAGGCCGGCGGTGGCGCGGAACACGCCACCGTTGACGCCGACATCTTCGCCCAGCACCAGCACCGCAGGGTCGTGTTCCAGCTCCCAGGCCAGCGCCTGGGTGATGGCTTCGATCAGGGTGATGGGCGAACTCATGGCGATCTCTCCGCGCGTGGCTGCGGCGTTGTAAGGGGCACTGGCCTGCTGCTGTGTCGCAGCCAGGTGTGACTGGTTGAGCTCATCCATGACGGGCCTCCTGTGCCATCACCTCGGCGCGCTGGGCCAGCAACTCGGCCGGCGGGTCGCCGTAGAGGTAATCGAACATCGCTTCCACCGGCTGTACCGGCGTGTTGAGGTAGGCGTTGACCTCTTCGTCCACGCGCGCGCCGCATTCGGCCTTCCAGGCGGTTTCCTGCGCCTCGTCCCACAGGCCCTGCGCGGTGAGATAACGGCGCAGGCGCAGCAGCGGCTCGCGCGCCCAGCCCTGCTTGACCTCTTCTTCGCCGCGGTAGCGCCGCGCATCGTCGGCGGTGGTGTGATCGGACAGGCGGTAGGTCAGGAACTCGATCACCGTGCCGCCGTCGCCGGCCAGTGCACGCGCACGCGCCTGGCGCATCGCCTCGAGCACTGCGATCAGGTCGTTGCCGTCCACCTGCAGGCAATGCAGGCCGCCGGCCAGGCCCTTCTGCGCCAGCGTCTGTGCGCCGGTCTGCGCCGAGCGCGGCACCGAGATCGCCCAGCCGTTGTTGATCACGCACAGGATCAGCGGCAGCTTGTAGGCGCCGGCCGAATTGAGCGCGGCATAGAAGTCGGTCTTGGAGCTGCCGCCATCGCCGCAGCAGGCCACAGCGACCTGCGGCTTGCCCTGCAGCTTGAACGACAGCGCCGAACCGGCCGCGTGCAGGCACTGGGTGGAGATCGGCACGCAGATCGGGAAGTCGATCGCCGCATCGGCATCGCGCGGATAGTCGCTGCCGCGTTCGTCGCCGCCCCAGTACAGCAGCACGTCGCGCGGGCGCACGCCGCGTTCGAACATGGTGCCGTACTCGCGATAGCTGGGCGCGAACACATCGCCGCTGCGCATCGATGCGCCGATGCCCACATGGGTGGCTTCGTGGCCGAGGCAGGCCGCATAGGTGCCCAACTTGCCGGTGCGCTGCAGCGCGACCGACTTGCTGTCGAAGGTGCGCACGAACAGCATGCGCTTGAACAGCGCGAGCAACTGTTGCGGGTTGGCGGCGTCGGCCGGCAGGTCGTCGCGGACGATCTGGCCGTCCGCATCCATGTATTGCAGATATTCGATCTCGAACTGCGCGGCTACGCTCATTGCGGCGACACCTTCACCAAGAAGTTTCAAATGATATGAGTTGCGATGTTAAGGACCACGCAGCAAAAAGCTGTCCTGCACCGCAGCACACAATGATGCTGGCTTGCACAAAAAAAAGGGCGCGGACCAGGCCGCGCCCTTTGTCGCAGTACAGAACTGCGACGTGTTGCACTGCAATCAGCGGCGGCCGGCGCCTCCACCGATCGGGGTGACGATCAGCGCCGTGTTGTCGGCCGGGTTGGCATCGGGCGAGGTCGAGCTGGCGCTGGCCTGCACCCGCACCGCGCGTTCGGCCGGGATCGGCTTTGCCGCGACGGTCAACTGGAACACGGCCTGCGCGCCCGGCTGCACTGCGGCGGCGGTGCTGCAGACAAACACTGCATTGCGCAACGACTGCAGTTGCTTGGCGCAACGCCAGCCGCTGGGCGGCACCAGCAGCGACAAGGCCGACACCGTGTTGCCTTCGATCCGCACGCTGGCACCGGTGGCCGCTGCGTTGCCGCGGTTGTCCAGCAACACCCGGTAGGTGGCGTTGAAGGCGGTGGTGGGCAGCGTGGCGGGGCCTTCCAGGCGCACTGCCAGATCGCTGCGCAGCGCTGGCTGCACACTGACTGCGGCGGTGTCGGTGTTGTTGTCCGGCTGCGGGTCGGGCGTTTGCGAGGCGACCGAAGCGGCCAGGGTCAGCGTGCGTCCTGCCAGTTCCGCGCCAGCGTCGACCTGCACGGCAAAGCGCTGTGCGTTACCGGCTGCCAGCGAGGCGATGGTGCAGGTGACCACCGTCTGCGTCGCGGTTTCCGGCGCCTGGCAGCTCCAGCCCGGTGCCGCGGTGACCCGTGGGCTGACCGCGGCATCGAAGGCCAGTGCCACAGCGGCAAACGCCGCGCTGTCGGGCCCACGGTTGTCCACATTCACACTGAAATCGATGCGCTCGCCTTCGGTGACCTGTGCGCGTGCCGCAGTGACCGTTGCGCCCAGGTCGGCACGCAACGCGGGCGCCATGCGCAACAGCACCACGGTGGGGTCGTGGTCGGACAGGCGCGTAGGCGTATTGGCATCGTTGCGCGCGGTACCGGGGAAGTCGGCATTGATACGTGCGTGGCCCACCGACAGCGAGGCGATGCCGGGTGCGCGCATCAGCGCCTCGTTGGCCAGGATGTGATCGAGCGACTGCACGTTGCCGTCGAAGGCGTACGAGTAGCTCTGGTCGGGCGTGTTGAACCAGGTCAGGTCGGTGTAGTCCGGGTTGACCAGGTCCGCGCCATCGCCGCTCACCACGGTCTGCGCATCCGGTGCCGGCCTGCCGGTGACGGTGCCCATCGCATCCACATAGCCGTCGTTGAACTCGAAGGCGTTGAAGTCGCCCATCACCAGCACCTGTTCGGCCGGGTCGAGCTGCTGGCGCGTCTGCAGCAGGCGCGCCAGGTACTCGGCCTGGGCCTGGCGTTTGGCGCGGATGCGGGTGCCGGCCGCATCGTCGGTCTCGGCGCCGTTGAGCGAGCGCTGATGCACCACGATGGCGGTCAGCGGCAGCACGCGGCCATCGGCCTGGTGCACACTGGCGCTGAGTACCAGCGGCGGGCGATCGTTGAGCAGGCTCACGCCACCGCCCGGTTCGGTCCAGGTGGTGGTCTTGCCTTCCTGGGCGATGGACACCACTTCCACGCGCGGCATGCCGGCCGACACCGTACCGGTCTTGACCAGGAAACCGACGTCGATGCCGCCGACGTCATTGCCTTCCTGCAGGTAGGCCACGTATTGCGGATTGGGCTGGCCGGAGGCGATGGCATCGGCGTTGATGCGCGCAGCCAGGGTCTGCAGCACGCTGATGTTTTCCACCTCCACCGTGCCCAGGATGTCGGGCGTGTGCAGGTAGTTGCGGATCGCCAGCGAGGCCTTGTTGAGGCGGGCCTGGAACGCGGCCGGGGTGAGCACCGGCTCGCCGATCGCCGGGTCGTTCTGGTCGTCGAAGAAGCGCTCCATGTTGTAGGTCGCCACGGCCACGTCGTCGGCCTGCGGCAACGGTGCCGGGCGCGGTTGGTCGGCACCGTTGCAGTTCACCTGCGGGGTGCGTTCCGGATACAGCGTGTAGCGGCGGAAGCTGTAATCCAGCGGGCCGGTGACATCCAGCACGACGCAGCCGGAGGCCAGATCCAGCCGTTCGGCGCCCACGCCGGCACTGCCGACGGCGATCACTTCCGGGTTGGTGTTCCAGCGCGGCACGCCGGCAGGCGAGCCGGCCGGCAGCGGGTCGGGCAACTGCACGCCGGGCTCGCGAAAGGCGCGCGGCAGGCCGGTCACCACTGCATGGAACACGCCATTGCTGGTGGCAGTGGCGTTGGTCTCGTTGACGCTGCCGCCGGTGGGCGCATTGACGGTGAGGCTGGCGGCGGTGACACGCATGCCTTCCAGCGCTTCGAGCTGATCAAAGGCGCCGTTCGGGTTGGGGAAGTTCGCGCTCAACGCCACCGGCATCGGCAACGGGTTGCCGGTGGAATCCAGCAGCACGGTCAGGCCGCCGCCGATCTCGGTCAGCGGCGGCTGGGTCGGGTCGGCGGTGGGCACGTACTCGAGCACCGTGCCCTGCACGCGCACCCGGTTGCCGATGGCGGCGGCATCCGGCGGTGCGCTGCCGGTGTAGACGTAGACGCCTTCGGAGGTGGCCGGATCGCCATCGGTTTCGGCATCCGCTGCCTGCAGGAAGAAGCCGGCGCTGCGACGGGCAGTGACGATGCCCGAGGTGGCGACCACCTGGCCTTCCAGCGGCGAGCGTGCGCCCTTGCCCTGGATGGCGTGGATCGGCAGCAGGCTGAAGTCGTCGTTGAGGATGGTGCCGGTGGCGCTCAGCGTGGCCGGCAACGCGCCGGTGAGGCCGCTGATCTGCAGCGCGAAGGTCTCGTCGGGTTCGGGTGTGGTGTCGCCCAGCACCTCCACGGTGATGCTGGCGCTGCGCTCGCCGGCGGCGATGCGGACGCTGGAGGCGGGCAGGGCGACATAATCGCTGCCGGCCGTGGCCGTGCCATCGGCGGTGGCGGCGGTGAAGCTCACCCCGCCCGCGCCGGCCGGCTGGCTCAAACTCAGCGTGAACACGAAACTGCGGCTGCCGCTGTTGCCTTCGGCCTGGCTGACGTCGGCCAGCGTGGCGATCGGCTGGCCGCCGCCGCTGCACAGCCGTGCGGGGCTGGCGGCGTTGCGCGGGGCCGGCGCGCCGGTGGCGAAATCGGCCGCGTTGTTGTCGGTGTCGGTGCAGCCATCGCCGCCGCGCAGCACTGCCAGCGTATTGCTGGGCGCCGGCGTGGGCGCATTGCCTTCGGCGCAGCTGGCGGTGCTGCCATAGCCGACCAGATCGGCATTGCCGGTGGGGCAGGCGCCGCTCAACGCGGAGGCGCTGTTGCTCAGCGCCACCTTGCCGGCGCCGCCGCCCATGGCGATGGTGCCGGTGGCATCGGGCGTGGGCAGCGCAACGCTGCCGCCGCTGCCATCGGCCTGCTTGACCAGGTAGTAGCCGCCGGCCGGTACGCTGCCTGCCAATGGCGTGACCTGCCAGCTGCTGCCGGCGGCCGAGGCATATTGCACCGACCAGCCGTCCAGGCTGACCGTGGTACTGCCGATGTTGTGCAGCTCGACGAAATCGCTGCGGAAGGTGGCACCGCTGTTGCCGCCACCGCCGTAGACCTGGCTGATGACGACCTGGGCATTGGCGTGGCCGGCAACCGCCAGCGCACAGAAAAGTAAGGCTGCACGACGCTGCAACACATGCATGAGATGAGAGTCCCCTGATCCATGAGACGTGAAGCGCTCCCCTGGTCCGGCCACGTCCCTGGCCGGCAGCGCCGTTCGATTCTGCATGAATTTGCAGACCTTGGTTGACGATACGGTGACACCTGCGCAGCGGCTGCGACGACGCGGTCGAAAGCGGCAGGATTTTTCAGGTATGAAGTACCGGTCGCGTACGCCACGGCATCGTCAGGCTGCCAAGTAAGCAGGCCACCCCGGCAAACCGGTCGCTGCTACGGCAGCGCGCTGCCGCGACATGCATCAAGGCCGCGCGCTGCAACTCCTGCCTCCCGAATCCCGAATCCCGATTCCCGATTCCCCCCAATCCCCAATCCCCAATCCCCAATCCCCGCCACTGAGCTACCCTGACCGGCCCGATCCACCTGCACTGCCATGCCCGTCGACAAGAATCTGCGTGACCTGGAACCCGGCATCCACACCGATCTGGAGGGGCGGCTGACCTACGGCGGCTATCTGCGGCTGGACCAGTTGCTGTCGGCGCAGCAGCCCCTGTCCGAACCGGCGCACCACGACGAGATGCTGTTCATCATCCAGCACCAGACCTCCGAGCTGTGGCTGAAGCTGCTGGCGCACGAGCTGCGCGCAGCGATGGTGCACCTGCAGAACGACCAGGTCTGGCAGTGCCGCAAGGTGCTGGCGCGCAGCAAGCAGGTGCTGCGCCAGCTCACCGAACAGTGGTCGGTGCTGGAAACGCTGACGCCGAGCGAGTACATGGGATTCCGCGATGTGCTGGGCCCCTCGTCAGGCTTCCAGTCGCTGCAATACCGCTATATCGAGTTCCTGCTCGGCAACAAGAACCCGCAGATGCTGCAGGTGTTCGCGTATGACCCGCAGGGGCAGGCGCGGCTGCGCGAGGTGCTGGAAGCGCCCAGCCTGTACGAGGAGTTCCTGCGCTACCTGGCACGCTTCGGGCATGCGATTCCGCCGCAATACCAGGCCCGCGACTGGACCTGCGCGCATGTGGCCGACGACAGCCTGCGCCCGGTGTTCGAGCGCATCTACGAAAACACCGACCGCTACTGGCGCGAGTACTCGCTCTGCGAGGACCTGGTGGATGTGGAAACCCAGTTCCAGCTCTGGCGCTTCCGCCATATGCGCACGGTGATGCGGGTGATCGGCTTCAAGCGCGGCACCGGCGGGTCCAGCGGCGTGGGCTTTCTGCAGCAGGCGCTGGCGCTGACGTTCTTCCCGGAGCTGTTCGACGTGCGCACCTCGGTGGGCGTGGAAGGTCGTGAGCCGGTGGGTGGTGGCCGCGGCGACCCTGAAAAGGGCTGAGCGGGTCGCTACGGGCGTCATCCCCGCAGACCGGCCGCCATCAGGCCGGCGAGTCCTGCGAATTTGACGCGTACATGACGTCTAAGTGATCCTCGCGCGTCTCCCGGGGTACGCTCCGGGCACCCAGCCATTACTGAATACGCAAGGGACATTCCATGAGCGTTGACGCTACCGCGCCGACTTCCGCCGCCACTCCGCCGCCGCCGGCACCGCCCGAGTTCCCCACGCTGCTCGGTCATCCCCGGCCGCTGTGGATGCTGTTCATGACCGAATTCTGGGAACGCTTCGCGTTCTACGGCATTCGTTGGGCGCTGGTGCTGTACATCGTGGCGCAGTTCTTCAACGGCGATGCCACCGGCCAGGCGCCGGCCGGACGCACCTATGGCGCCTATCTGGCGCTGGTGTATGCGGCAGCGATCTTCGGCGGCTACGTGGCCGACCGCGTGCTCGGCTACCAACGCTCGATCCTGGTCGGTGCGGCCGTCATGGCCACCGGCCTGTTCCTGATCGCCATTCCCGACCACACCATGTTCGAGATCGGCCTGGCCACCGTGGTGGTGGGCAACGGGCTGTTCAAGCCGAACATCTCCACCATGGTCGGCAAGCTGTATTCGGTGGCCGATCCGCGCCGCGACAGCGGCTTCACCATCTTCTACATGGGCATCAACCTCGGCGCGATGATCTCGCCGGTGCTGACCCAGTTGCTGGCCGAAAAGGTGTTCGGCACCCAGGCAATGCCGTCCTACAAGATGGTGTTCATGGCCTCCGGCGCGGGCATGCTGATCAGCCTGGTGTGGTTCTGGATCGGCCGCGCGCAGCTCAAGGGCATCGGTGCACCGGCGCCGAACGCGCAGGGCATCGGCCGCGTGCTGATGGTGCTGGTCGGCTGCGTGCTGGCGATCCCGGTGGTGTACTTCCTGCTCGCTGTCGGCGCGGACGTGCTGCAGATCGTGCTGACGGTGTTGTTCGTCGGTCTGTCGGTGATGCTGCTGGTCGAAGGCATCCGCGAAGGCAAGGTGCAGCGCGACAAGGTGATCGCGATGCTGATCATCTTCGCCTTCAACGTGCTGTTCTGGATGTTCTTCGAACAGGCCGGCAGCTCGTTCACCTTCCTGGCCGACAACATCGTCGACCGCGGTTTCGGCGACTGGACCTTCCCCACCGCCTGGTTCCAGTCGGTGAACTCGATTGCCATCATCACGCTGGCACCGATCATCGCCTGGATCTGGGTCAAGGCCGGCCGCTTCAACCCCTCGATTCCGCGCAAGTTCGGCCTGGGCCTGCTGTTCAACGGCCTGGCGTTCCTGCTGCTGATGTTTGCACTGTCGAGCCTGGTCAACGATGCTGGCAAGGTGCCGTTCTGGACCTTGTTCATGGTGTACGTGATCCAGTCGGTGGGCGAGCTGTGCCTGTCGCCGATCGGCCTGTCGATGGTGACCAAGCTGGCGCCGGTGCGCCTGGTCGGTTTCGGAATGGGCGGCTGGTTTTTGTCCACCGGCATCGGCAACAACCTGTCGGGCATTTTCGCCGGGCATGTCAGCGGAAGCGAAGGGATGAGCGTGTCCTCGGCCCTGAGCGGGTATACCTTCGGATTTTGGGCGCTATTGGGCGCTGGCGCGGTGTTGTTCCTGATCGCGCCGTTGATCAACAAACTGATGCATGGTGTGAAGTGAGGAGAACAGCAATGCCGATCAAACCCACTGTCTGTGGCCTGCTGCTGGCAGGTCTGTTGAGCGCCTGCGGGCAGCCCACCGAGCAACAGGAGGCGCCACGGCCGCTGGATACCTCGATGCAGAAGCCGCCCAGCGCCGATCCCAGCCAGCCGGTGTCCTCGGGCAATACGCCCACCGCGGCGGACATCGCCGCGGCGGCGGCGCTCAATGCGCAGTACGACCCCTCGCGCGATCCGGCCGCCGATCTGGAGACCGCCAAGGTGGAGGCCAAGCGCGGCGGCAAGCGCATCGTGCTCAATGTCGGCAATGCGGCCTGCGAGCCGTGCAAGGCGCTGGACGAACTGATGGGCGGCGATGCAGAGCTGCGCAGCTTCCGCGATGCGCACTTTGTGGTGGTCAAGGTCAATCGCGATGCGGCCAACGAGAATGCCGCGTTCCTGTCGCAGTTCGCCCAGCTCAACGACTATCCGTCGCTGCTGGTACTGGACAACGACGGCAAGCTGCTGACCACCCAGACCGGCCCGGACCTGCGCAAGGGCGAGGGCTTCGATCGCCGGAAGCTGTTCGACTTCCTCAAGCAGTGGGCGCCGCCGCAGGCCTGATCCGTCGTTGCCGTGGCATGCAAAAACCCCCGCACTGCGGGGGTTTTTTTTAGTCCTTGCCGGCCATGCGCGGCAGCCCGTCCTTGGCCAGCCGGTCGATCAGCTTTTCCAGGATCTGCTGCTCCTCGGCACTGAACACCGACATCAGCCGCTGTTCCATCTCGTTGACCAGCGGGGCGACGGTCTCGTAGACCTGGCGGCCGGCCGGCGACAGTGCCAGCATCGAGCGGCGGCGGTCGTCGCCGTGGGTTTCGCGGCGGATGAAGCCGCGCTCCAGCAGGCGCGCCACGGCGCGGCTGACTGCAACTTTATCCATCGCGGTGCGGTCGGAGACCTCGCTGGCCGAGGAACCCGGATACAGCGCCAGGATGGTGATCACCCGCCACTCGGGAATGGCCATGCCGTAACGATCGCCGTAGACCTTGGCGATATTGCTGCTGATGCGGTTGGACAGCACGCTCAAGCGATACGGCAGGAACTGCTCAAGGTTGAGCAGCACAGGATGTGGCGGCGGGGTGGGGGCGTCGAGATCGCTCATGTTGCACTGTGTCTTGATTTTGGTTTCATTTGCAACTACAAACCTTGGGTGGCCTGCGCATTCTCGCGGGTCTTCTGCCACCCCGCATAGCCCTGCGGACGGCCTAGCGTGGAGAAACGACGATGAGCGCACAACCGAGCAGTACCGCAACCCGCCCGAACCTGGGCATGCAGGTCACCACCTTCGACAATCCGATGGGGATCGACGGGTTCGAATTCGTCGAATTCGCCGCGCCCGCCGAGCAGGCAGCGCAACTGCACGACTACTTCCGCAAGATGGGCTTCAGCGCGGTGCTGCGCCACCGCAGCCGTGCCATTACCGTCTATCGCCAGGGCGGGGTCAACTTCCTGCTCAACGAAGAGCCCGATTCGTTTGCCGCCGATTTCGCCGCCGCGCACGGCCCGAGCGCTTGCGGCTTTGCGATCCGCTTCCGTACCCCGGCCGAGACGGTGCTGCAGACCGTGCTGGGCAACGGCGGCGAAGCGGTGCAGGACAAGGCCGACACCCGCGCCGTGCCGGCCCCGGTGGTCAAGGGCATCGGCGACTGCATGCTGTATCTGGTCGACCGCTACGGCGATGCGGGCAGCATCTACGACGCCGACTACGAGCCGATCGAAGGCGCCGACCAGCACCCGGCCGGCTTCGGGCTGACCTTCATCGACCACCTGACCCACAACCTGTACTTCGGCAACATGCAGCGCTGGTCGGACTATTACGAGCGCCTATTCAACTTCCGCGAGATCCGCTACTTCGATATCAAGGGCGCCAAGACCGGCCTGGTGTCCAAGGCGATGACCGCCCCGGACGGCATCGTGCGCATTCCGCTCAACGAATCCTCCGACCCCAAGAGCCAGATCAACGAGTATCTGGATGCCTACCACGGCGAAGGCATCCAGCACATCGCCTGCTTCACCGACGACATCTACAGCTCGGTGGAAAAGATGCGCGAGGCCGGCGTGACATTCCTGGACACGCCGGACACCTATTTCGACGTGGTGGACCTGCGCATCCCCGACCACGGCGAGGATGTCGAACGCCTGCGCCGCAACAAGATCCTGATCGACGCCGACGTGGACACCAAGCAGCGCAAGCTGCTGCAGATATTCACCCAGAACTGCATCGGCCCGATCTTCTTCGAGATCATCCAGCGCAAGGGCAACGAGGGTTTCGGCGAAGGCAATTTCCAGGCGCTGTTCGAGAGCATCGAGCGCGACCAGATGAAGCGTGGGGTGCTTTGAGGGCGGGGATTGGGGATTAGCTGTTCGGGATTTGTGGTTGGTGCCGTTAACTGCGTCGGTGCGGGTTTGAGTGGTGCAAAGTGTTGTGGTGCCCAGCCTGGCTGCCCGTCACGTCGGATGTAGTTCCGGTACGGATCCAACGAAGCGGGCGGCAAGTGGTCGCAATCAAGCGCGCTCAGGCAAGGTGTTTTTCCGACAACACAAAGCAACGAAGACGCACGTTGTTAAAGCCCCTCTTCCCGCGGGAGAGGGGCTTAATCCGCCAGGCTTAGCTCTTCTTCGGTAGGAAAGCGGCCTGATTCAACTCAATCCCAACCTTCTGCATCCGGGGAGGGAGGGCCAAGATCCGGACGCATGCCATGCATAACAACCAGCACTACATGACCGGTTTCGGCAACGCGTTTGCGACCGAGGCGGTGGCCGGTACCTTGCCGGTGGGGCAGAACTCGCCGCAGCGCGTGGCGCACGGGTTGTATGCCGAACAGTTGTCCGGCACCGCGTTCACCGCGCCACGCAGCGAGAACCGGCGCAGCTGGCTGTACCGCATCCGCCCGGCGGCCGTGCATGGCAGTTTCTCCCTGGTCGAACAGTCGCAGCTCCACAACGATTTCGGTCGCGGCCCGGTGCCGCCGGATCAACTGCGCTGGAGCCCGTTGCCGCTGCCGTCCACGCCAACCGATTTCGTCGACGGTCTCTACACCATGGCCGGCAACGGCGGGCCGGAGGCGATGTCCGGGGTCGCCGTGCATCTGTATGCGGCCAACGCGTCGATGCACGATCGCTTCTTCTACGATGCCGACGGCGAGCTGTTGCTGGTGCCGCAACTGGGCCGCCTGCGCATCCATAGCGAGCTCGGTGTGCTGGAGCTGGAGCCGCAGCAGATCGGGGTGATACCGCGCGGTGTGCGCTTCCGTGTCGAGCTGCCCGATGGCGAAGCGCGCGGCTATGTCTGCGAAAACTTCGGCGCATTGCTGCGGCTGCCCGACCTGGGGCCGATCGGCTCCAACGGGCTGGCCAATGCGCGCGACTTCGAAACGCCGCGTGCGGCCTACGAACAGCGCGAAGGTGCGTTCGAGCTGGTGGCCAAATTCCAGGGCCATCTGTGGCGTGCGGACATCGGCCACTCGCCGCTGGACGTGGTGGCCTGGCATGGCAACTACGCGCCGTATCGCTACGATCTGCGCCGCTTCAACACCATCGGCTCGATCAGCTTCGATCATCCGGATCCGAGCATCTTCACCGTGCTGACCTCGCCCAGCGACACGCATGGCACGGCGAACATGGATTTTGCGATCTTCCCGCCGCGCTGGCTGGTGGCACAGCACACCTTCCGCCCGCCGTGGTTCCATCGCAATGTGGCCAGCGAGTTCATGGGGTTGGTGCACGGGGTCTACGACGCCAAGGCCGACGGCTTCGCGCCGGGTGGTGCCTCGCTGCACAACTGCATGAGCGGGCATGGCCCGGATGCGGCGACCTTCGACAAGGCCTCGCATGCAGACCTGACGCGCCCGGATGTGATCGCCGACACCATGGCCTTCATGTTCGAAACGCGTGCGGTGCTGCGCCCCACCCAGCAGGCCTTGCAGGCCGCGCACCGGCAGGGCGACTACCAGCAGTGCTGGTCCGGATTACGCGCGGCGTTTCAGTCGTCCGGCTCAGAAGGTACGCAGTAAATCAGGCAGCTGGGCGAGTGTGCTGATCAGGCACTACGGCAGTCAGAAGTCGCAGGTGTCGGATCGGGGGTTCCGGTTGTCCGCTCAAGCCGCCTGCAGCGCATCCGGCAATAGCTCGCCAATCCGGGCACGTACGCGCTCGGCGTAGCTTGCCGAGGTGATCTGCGGCAAGGCGCGCAGCGTTTCGGCAATGGCAGCGCCGATGGCGTCTTCGTCGCGTGCGGCCTGCAGTTGCCGGTGCAGCGCGGCGGCCACCGGGTCACGTTGCAGCTGCAGGATGTCGAGCAGGTACAGCCGTGCGTTGGTGGCCGCGCGACGACGCTGGCGCTGCAGGTCTTCTTCGCTCGGTGGTGCCGCTGGCGGCGTCACGTGGGTACCGGGCACGCCTGCCGGTGAGGAATCAGACGCCGGGGCAGTGCGTGTCGCACTCCCTGCCTGCGTGCCGGACTCCAGATAGCCCATCGCGCAGAGCGCATGCACCAATGCGGCGCCGTCCCCGCCCAGCAGCATGGCCAGCGTTGCCAGATCGCGCTGGCCGTCGGCCAGGATCAGCGCGCGTCGCTGCAGCAAGGTGAGTGGACTGCGGTGCGATTGCAGCGCGGTGAGGGCGAGCTCGGTCTTGCGCGGGGTCATGGCGGCGGTCCTGCGAGGCACCCAGCTTGCCCGCCGCCAATGAAGCGCCGATGACATTGGCACGAGGCAACGCCAGCGCGTTCTGCACATCGTCGGCGATGTGGGCTGTGTAGGCTGTGGCGGACCCGTAAGGAATGCATGCATGACCACCAGATTGCTCGGTTTGATGGGCGCATTGCTGTTGCTGACCGGCTGCAACCGTGCCGAGGACGCCACCACGGCCGCGCCCGACGCGGCACCCGCACCGGTGGCAGCCGCCAACGATCAGCCAGCCGGCGATGTTCCGCCAGCTACTGCGCCGGCCGGCACGTTTCCACCGCAACTGCGCCAGCAGCCGGCTGCGCTCGCGCGCCTGGATGGGTACGGCGATCTGCGCCTGGGCATGGATGCAGCGCAGGCGCGCGCTGCCTGGGGTGGCGACCTGCGCGGCGAACCGGCGACCGACGGCGGCTGCTATCTGCTACGGCCGCAGTGGGCCGACGATGCACGCCGATTCGGTTTCATGTTCGAAGGCGATCGCCTTATGCGTTATCAGACCAACGAGCCCAAGGAGCTCGCCCCGGGCGGCGGCAGGGTCGGCATGACGCTGGCGCAGCTGCGCGCGCTGTATCCGGCAGGTCTGACCGAACAGCCGCACAAATACGTCCCCGGCGCGTTCACCCTGCGCATGGCCGATGCGGCCACCCGGTCCGCGTTGGTGTTCGAGACCGATGCCGACGGCAAGGTCAGCAGCTGGCGGGTCGGGCAGCCGCCGCAAGTGGATTATGTGGAAGGCTGCGGCTGATCCGTCACGGCCGCCGCTGCGCCGCATCGGCGGCGCAAGCGGCTTCCGGCAGCGCAGCGTGCGCGCTCATATCCGATTGGCAGCATGCGCGTAGAACAACGTGTCGAGACCATCCGGGCAGCGGGTCTCGAAGCAGCTGCGAAGCTCAGCGCGGATCCTTGTCCGGCTCGGCGTGCTGTTTGGCGGTTTCCGCGTTTTCGCCCACATCGCCTTGCGTCTGCGGTGTGGGCAGGCCTTCCTGCTTCATCTCGCCGTGGTTGGGCACTTCCGGGCGGTTTTCCATCATCAGCGACAGCGCGGCCTTGGCCATCAGATGGGCGCTGATCGGTGCGGTGATGAACAGGAACACGGTGATCAACAGCTCGCGCGGTTGCGGGTCCACACCCAGGAACAGGTGATAGCCGACCGATGCCAGCAGCACGCAGCCCACCCCCAGCGTGCTGGCCTTGGTCGGTGCATGCAGGCGCTTGAAAAAGTCCGACAGCTTCACCAGGCCGAACGCGCCGATCAGGATGAAGAAGGTGCCGACCAGCAACAGCGCGCTGAGCAGATATTCGGTCAGCGCGATCATTCGACGATGTCCCGACGCAACACGAACTTGCTCAGCACCACGGTGCTGCCGAAGCCCAGCATCGCGATCACCAGCGCGGCCTCGAAGTAGATCGGCGAATCCAGGTACATGCCCAGCAGCATCAGCTCGGCGATGGCGGTGATGGACAGGGTATCCAGCGCCAGGATGCGATCGGGCACGCTCGGGCCGCGCAGCAGGCGCCACAGTGCCATCAGCATGGCCAGGCCCACCGCGTGCATGCAGATGACGATGGTCGATTCGATGAACATGTGGCCGGTCATGGAAAGATCTCCATCAGGGGCTTCTCGTAGCGGGTCTTGATCTCAGCGATCAAGGCGTCCGGATCGTCCAGGTGCAGCACGTGCACCAGCAGATACTTGCGGTCGTCCGAGAGCGCTGCCGACACCGTGCCGGGAGTGAGCGTGATCATGCTGGTCAGCGCGGCGATGCCGTGGATGTTGGCGATATCCAGCGGCACCCAGATGAAACCGGGGTGGATGCGCGACTCCGGGCCGAGCACCTGGCCGGCCACCTTGATGTTGGAGCGCACGATGTCACCGGCGGCCACCAGCAACATGCGCGGCACCGAACGCAGCGAGCCGATGCGGGCGAACTCGCGGTCCAGGCGCGCCGCAAAGATCGGCACCACCCAGCCCAGCAACAAGCCCAGCACCCATTGCTGCGGCCCGAAGCTGTCGCTGAGCAACAGCCAGAAAATAAAGACCGTCACGCTCAGCGACGGCGAGGGCAGCAGCCGGCTGCGCAGCGGCATGCGCGTGCTCATGGCTGCCTCCGTTGCGGCGTGGTGGCGCGGACCTGCTCGACGTAGGCGCCGGGGTCGCGCAGTTGTACGCCGGCCGCGTCGGTGTAGCGCATCAACGGGCCGGCACCGGCCGTCATCGCCACCAGCCCGCTCAGCAACAGCAGCGTTGCGGCGGTCTCCACCGGGCGCATGCGCGCACGCCGTTGCGGCTGCAGCTCGGGGACGTCCTGCACCGCTTCGGGCACGCGCCAGAACAGGCGCACGCCGGCACGCGTCAGGCCGATCACCACCAGCAGGCTGCTGCCCAGGATGGCGAACCACACCGGCCCGACCAGGCCTTCGGGCACGTGCTGCAGCAACGCGGCCTTGGCCAGGAAGCCGGACAACGGCGGCAGTCCGGCGACCGCCACCGCGGCGACCATGAACATCGCGCCGGGGATCCCACGCCGTGGCAGCGGCGCGACCACTTCCTTGCGGTCGCTGGCGCTGCCGCGGCGACGCCGGATCAGGTCCGACACCATGAACAACGCCGCGGCCACGAAGCTGCTGTGCGGCAGGTAGTACAGGCCCGCACCCAACGCGCCGGCATCGTCCAGCGAGAAGGCGATGAACAATGTCGCTGCCGAGAACACCACCAGATACGACACCATCACCCGCAGCCGCGATGCGGCCATCACCCCGAACGCGGCCATCAACAGCGTGGCGATGCCCAGCCACAGCAATGCGTGGCGGCCGAAGCCCTGCAGTGCGCCGGCACCGGCGCCGAACCACAGCGCCGACACCCGCAGCGTCGCGTACAGCCCGACCTTGGTCATGATCGCAAACAACGCCGCCACCGCCGCCGGCGCGCGCGAATAGGTCTCCGGCAACCACAGGTAAAGCGGCAGCAACGCGGCCTTGCTGCAGAACACCAGCAGCAACAGGCCCAGGCTGGCCTTGGCCAGCGGCAGGTCCTGCGCCGGCAACGCGGCGATGCGTTGCGACAGCTCGGCCATGTTCAAGGTGCCGAATACGCCGAACAGCAGGCCCAGCGCGATCAGGAACAGGGTCGACGCGCACACGTTGAACACCACGTAATGCAGGCCCACACGCATCTGCAGCCCGCGCCCGCCGCTGAGCAGCAGGCCGTAGGAGGCGATCAGCATCACTTCGAAGAACACGAACAGGTTGAAGATGTCGCCGGTCAGGAACGCACCGTTCAAACCCATCAACTGGAACTGGAACAGCGCATGGAAATGCGGCGCGCGCCGGTCCCAGCCGGCGCAGGCATGCAGCAGGCAGGCCGCGCTTAGGATCAGGGTGGTCAATAGCATCCACGCCGACAGGCGGTCGCCCATCAGCACGATGCCGATGCGCGCCGGCCAGTCGCCGAGCAGGTACACCAACACCTGGCCTTCGGCGGCGCGCGCGAACAAGGCGATGACCGATGCGGCCAGCAAGGCCATGCTCGCCCATGCCACCGTGCGCTGCACGCGCGGCCCATAGCGCCGATGTTCAACGAACAGCGACGCCGACGCGCCCAGCATCGGGATCAGGATCGGCAGGATCAGCAGATGGCTCATCGCCGGGCCTCGCGCGTGTCCACGCCGGTGGTGGCGTCTTCATGCGCATCCACATGATCGCTGCCGTTGTCGCTGCGGCTGCGGATCGCCAGCACCAGGCTCACCGCAGTCATCGCGAAGGCGATCACGATCGCGGTCAGCACCAGCGCCTGCGGCAACGGGTCGGTGTAGTGCATCAGGTCGGCGGGTACGCCCTCGCGCAGCACCGGCGCCTGGCCGCTGCGCAGCCGCCCACCGGCGAAGATCAGCAGGTTGGTCGCGTACGACAGGAAGGTCATCCCCAGGATCACGTCGAAGCTGCGTGCGCGCAGCAACAGGTAGATCGCCAATGCGGTGAGGACGCCGATCGCGCTTGCCACTGCCAATTCCATCAATGCTGCTCCGCGGTGCGTGTCGAACGTTGGGTGGGGTCGATCTCGCCGCGCTGCGAGCTGCGCGTGCGCGAGGGTTTGATCGTGCCCATCATCGACAGCATCAGCATCGCCGCACCGAACACCACCAGATACACGCCGACATCGAAGCCCAGCGCGCTGGCCAGTTCCAGGTCGCCCAGCAGCGGCAACGGAATCTCCAGATGCCCGCTGCTCAGGAACGGCATGCCGAACACCAGCGCACCGGCACCGCTGACCAGCGCGCACAACAGGCCGATGCCGATCAGGCGGATGTAGTCGAAGCCGAAGCGCGATTCCACCGATGCGGTGCCCTGGATCACGTACTGCATCAGCAACGGCACCGCCAGCACCAGCCCGGCGATGAAGCCGCCACCGGGCGCGTTATGGCCGCGCAGGAACAGGAACAAGGACACCGTCAACGTCAGCGGGAACATGATCTGCGCCAGATCGGCCGGCACCGGCAACTTGATCGGCGGGCCGGGCATGCTGCGCTCCGGCGCCATCCGCGAGCGCCGCAGCAGCGCGTGTACCACCAGCCCGGCGATCGCGAACACGGTGATCTCGCCGAAGGTATCGAAGCCGCGGAAATCCACCAGGATCACGTTGACCACGTTGCGCCCGTAGGCTTCCGGCAGCGCACGCTGCAGCAGCTCGCCGGCGACCGTGTGGCTGGGCTGGGTCATCAAGGTATAGGCCAATGCGGCAAGCCCGGCACCGCCGACGACGGCGATACCGGCATCGCGGAGCTTGCGCAGGCGCGCGGGCTCGGGCAGCGAGCGCTCGGGCAGGTAATTCATCGCCAGCAGCATCAGCACCAGCGTGACCATCTCCACCAGTAACTGGGTCAACGCAAGATCCGGTGCCGACAGGAACACGAAGGTCATGCTGACCGCCAGGCCGGTGCCACCCAGCACCAGCACTGCGAGCAGGCGCTGCTTGTACAGGAACAGGCTGCCCAGGGCGCAGGCGATCATCAGCAGCCAGATCGTCCAGCCCAGCAGCGGCAGCGGGGTGGGCGCGGGCCAGGCCGGCAATGCGCCGCCCTGCAGGAACGGCACCAGCGCCACCACGACAGCGCTCAGCACCAGCAGCATCAGCATGCGTTGCAGGTTGCCGTTGGTGACTGCATCGGTCATGCGCACGGTGCCGGCGAACAGCGCGCGCAGGTTCCAGTTGAACAGCGCCTTGCCGGGCGAGCGGTTCTGGATCGCGTACATGTCCAGCGTGCGGCGCAGGGCCATGTACAACAGGGTGCCGCCCACCATGCCGGCGATGCTCATCGCCAGCGGCCAGTTCCAGCCGTGCCACAGCGCCAGGCTGTAGTCGGGTAGGCGCTCGCCCAGGATGGCGCTGGCACCGGCGCGCAGCACCGGCGCGATGGTCCAGGCCGGCACGATGCCCACGGCCACGCAGATCAGCACCAGCACATCCACCGGAATCCGCATCCAGCGCGGCGGCTCGTGCGGAGTGGTGTCCAGGTCGCGCGGGCCTTCGCCAAAGAAGGTGTCGTGCACGAAGCGCAGGCTGTAGGCCACGCCAAGCAGGCCGGCCAGCAGCGCGGCGATGCTGGCCAATACCCGCATCGTCTGCGGCGCATCGGTTTCCAGCGCCACGGCAAAGAACATTTCCTTGGACAAAAAGCCGTTGAGCAGCGGAACGCCGGCCATCGCCAGCGAGGCGGTGATCGCCAGCACGCTGGTGACCGGCATCAGGCGGCGCAGGTTGCCCAGCTTGCGCATGTCGCGTGTGCCGGTCTCGTGGTCGATGATGCCGGCGGCCATGAACAACGATGCCTTGAACACCGCATGGTTGAGGATGTGGAACACGCCGGCCACCACCGCCATCGGCGTGGACAGGCCGAACAGCATCGTGATCAGGCCCAGATGCGAGATGGTCGAGTACGCCAGCACGCCCTTGAGATCGTGCTGGAAGATCGCGTGCCATGCGCCGAGCAACAGCGTGATCGCACCGATGCTGGTGACCGTGTAGAAGAACAGGTCGGTGCCGGCCAGGGCAGGATGCAGGCGCGCCAGCAGGAACACGCCGGCCTTCACCATCGTGGCCGAGTGCAGGTACGCCGACACCGGCGTCGGCGCCGCCATCGCGTGCGGCAGCCAGAAGTGGAACGGGAACTGCGCACTCTTGGTGAAGATGCCCAGCAGCACCAGCCCCAATGCATAGGGATACAGCGGACTGGCGCGAATCAGATCGCCGGCCGCCAGCACCGCATCCAACTGGAAACTGCCGACGATGCGGCCAATCATCAAGATGCCGCCGAGCAGGGCCAGGCCGCCACCGGCCGTCAGCACGAAGGCCATGCGCGCGCCTTCGCGCGCGTCCTTGCGGTGCGACCAGAAGCCGATCAACAGGAACGAACTGATGCTGGTGAGTTCCCAGAACACCATCAGCAACAGCAGGTTGCCCGACAGCACCATGCCGAGCATCGCGCCCATGAACAGCATGAGATAGGCGAAGAAGCGCGATGCGCTGTCGCGTGCACTCAGGTAGTAATGCGCATACATCACCACCAGCGCACCGATACCCAGCACCAGTAACGCGAACATCCACGCCAGGCCATCGAGCCGCAACGAGAACATCAGGCCGATCTGCGGCAACCATGCGTACTGGCTGCCGATCACCTCACCGCGCAACACGGCCGGTGTGAGCGTCGCCAGGATGACCAGCCCGCCCAACGGCGCGGCCGCAGCCAACCACGCAGTGATCGAACGGGAGGTGCGCCAGAGCAGCGCAGTAGCGGCCGCCATCACAAATGGCAGCGCGAGCAGGATTTCCAGCGAGAAAGGCATGCAGGGAACACAAGATTCGCGAGCAGGCCAGAGAGCTTAACAAACCGTTGACTGACGCCAGCGTCAACGCCGCGGCTGCGCGCCCGCGCAAATCGCCGTCGGATCGGCGTCGCGCCGCTGCCTGTCACTCGCTATGCTGGGATCACCCAGACTGCATCCGAGCCCTGTGACCGCTGCCGATCCCGCTCCGTCCACTGCCGTTTCTGCGCCGCGCGCCCTGGTGTTCGGCGGCAGCGGTCAGATCGGCGAACGCCTGCTGACGCGGCTGCTCGGCCGCGGCTTTCAGGTGACGGCCTGGTCGCGCCAGCCACGTGCCGCGCGCGCCGGGCTGATCTGGCGGCAGGGCGATCTGGCCATGCCGGCTGCCGCGGGCGAGGCATTCGAGGTGATCTTCAGCTGCGGTCCGCTGGACCATTTCGCGCGCTGGTATGCCGAAAATCCGGTGCGTGCTCCGCGCATCGTGGCGTTCGGTTCCACCAGCCTGGAGGTCAAGGAACACTCGATCGACGCGGCCGAGCGCGATGTCGCGCAGCGCCTGGCAAATGCCGAACAGGCGCTGTTTTCCGCAGCCCAGGCGCGTGGCGCTGCGGCGACGGTGCTGCGCCCGACGCTGGTCTATGGTGCCGGGCGCGACCGCACGCTCACCCAGATCGCCGGGCTGGCGCAGCGCACCGGCGCCTTCGTGCTGCCGGCCAACGCGACCGGGCTGCGCCAGCCGGTGCATGTGGACGATCTGGCCAGCGCCGCGCTGGCGGTGGTCACCCAGCCGGCGACGCAGCAGCGCAGCTATGCCGTTGGCGGCGGCGAGGTGCTGGCCTATACGCAGATGGTGGAGCGCGTGCTGGCAGCGCTGCCACGACCGGCGCGGCTGTATCAGGTGCCGCCCGGCCTGTTCGGCCTAGCCCTGACCGCTGCGCAGCGGCTGGGGCGCCTGCGTGGCATCAATGCGGCCGCACTGCAGCGCATGCGCGATGACCTGGTGTTCGACCTGGAACCGGCGCGTCGCGACTTCGGTTATGCGCCGCGTGCCTTTCGTCCCCTGCCCGAAGAACTCGGCATCGGCGAGTGAGGCTCGTCTGGGCGTGCGTGCTGCCAGGCCTGGATGGCGCGCAGACCGCCTGCAGGGCGATTCGCCTGGGCGTAGCCACCGCAGCGCGACGCCGCTTTCAAATCATGATCAAGCCAACGATGGCTGCGTTCTTGCAGTCACTCGCGCTCAGTACCGCCAACCCAACTGACGATAGAGCTTGGCCAATACCCAGATTGGCCCGATCAGCAAATAGGTCAGGTCGGTCAGGAAGCTCGGCTTGCGGCCTTCGATCCGGTGGCCGACGAACTGCGCGACCCAGGCCAGCACGAACACCGTCAGCGCCGTGGCGAACAGCCCGGTGAGCCCGAGTCTGCCTTCGAGCAACCGGCACAGGCAGCCGAAGAAAAAGAAGATCCCCAGCATGCCCAGCCCGAGCGGACGCGATAGGCGGTTGTAGTACGACCAAGCCGCGAACATCGACAACGCCGCCCACACGCCGCTGCTGAACCAGGTGCCGCCGACCGGGATGCACCACAGCAGGGCGACCACCGACCACAGGATCGCCGGCACCGCCAGCACGTGGATCTGCTGATTGGTGGTGTTGCGGTGATCGTCGGCGTAGTTTGCGAAATAGCGGTCGATCGGTCGCGCGGTCTTGGTGCGTTCGGTCATGTTCCCTCCCAGGAATGACCCAAGCATACGCGCGCGGATGGCACTGTGGCAGCCGTGCTCCCTGCCACGCACAAGGCGCGTGGCAGGGGCCGGCTGCATCAGTTGACCGACACGGCGCTCCACGCTGCGGCAACCGCGCGGTACTGTGTGGATGTGCTGCCGTACAGATCGGTGGCCGCGCTCAACGTGGCCCTGCGTGCGGCCGCGTAATTGGTCGAGGAGGTCATGTAGACCGTCAACGCGCGGTACCAGATGCGGCTGGCCGCCGCCCGGCCGATCGCCGTCAATGCCGTATTGCCGTTGCAGACCAGCCCGGCCGGCGTCACGTTCCAGCTGGTGCCCGACCCGAAGCCGCTCGGCACCACCGCGCCTTCGGCCAGCAGATAGTAGAAATGGTTGGCCACGCCCGAGCTGTAATGCACGTTGAGCGAGCCCAGGCTGCTGCTGTAGCAATCGGGCGAATCGCCATCCAGGCTGGGCTTGAACATGTAGCGCAAGGCCAGCGTCCCGCTGCTGTTGCCCGGGATGATCTTCTCGCCGATCAGGTAGTTGCCCGGCTGCGCGCTGTTGTTGGCGGAGTACTCCACCATCGCGCCCATGATGTCGGACGTGGCTTCGTTCAGGCCGCCCGACTCGCCCGAATACACCAGGCGCGCGGTGCGGCTGGTCACGCCATGGGTCATCTCGTGGCCGGCCACATCCACCGACACCAGCGGCGTGAACGTGCTGCCGTCGCCATCGCCGAAGGTCATGCAGAAGCAGCTGTCCTGCCAGAACGCGTTGTTGTAGCGGCTACCGTAATGCACGCGGCTGCGCGCACCGACACCGTCGTTGGCAATGCCGCTGCGCGCATGGGTGGTGCGGAAATAGTCCCAGGTCAACGCCACGCCGTAATGCGCATCCACCGCTGCGGTCACCGTATCGCTGTTGGCGCCACTGCCCCAGGCGTTGTCGGCATCGGTGACCAGCGTGCCGTTGCCGGAGGTGCTGTTGCGCATGTTGTAGGTGGCGCCGCTGCCGCGGCTCAGATCGGTCAACTCGTAACCGCTGCTGCAACGTGTCGTCGCCAGTGCCACGTTGCCTGCATACAGCGAACGCCCGGTGCCGGCCGCACTGGTGCCACCTGCGCAGGCGGTGTGCACCGTGTCCCAGGATTCGAGAATGCGTTGATTGACTGCATCGACGATGTAATGCATTTCGGTCGGCGTCTGATCGGGCTTGATGCCGCTGTAGATCACTTCGTAGACCAGCCGCGGTGCGCCCTGGCGCGCATACAAGGCCAGGCTTGCGCGCGGCGTGGCATCGGGTGCCAGATCGAACTGCGTACCGGCCGCACGCACTGCCGTGTCGGCATCAATGCCCGGCACGATGCTCGGCCGCACGCTGGTGTCCATGCTCTGGCTCAACTGACGCATCACTCCGCGCCGCGAATGCACCACTACATCGCCGCCGATCACCGGCAGGCCCTGATACGTGCGATCAAAGCGCACATGCTCGCTGCCGTCGGTATCGACAATGCTGTCGCGCGCGACAAACGCATCGGCCGTTGCACGATTGGCCAGCGCCGCAGCGTGATTGCCCAACAAGGATTGCGCGCGCGACACCGCAGCATCTGCGGAAAGATCCGCAGCAGTGGCGACAGCAGACAACGATAGCGCGCAGCAGATCGCCGCGCCCAGGACATGAACTTGCATGACGACTCTCTCCCCGAAAACGTGCAATGCAAAGATCGGCGGCGATACGCATCGCGGCCGATCGCGACTGGCAACAGGTGCCGGCAGATAAACTTGCACAGTCCATGACGGCACAGTAGTAAAAGTTACAGCTGTGTTGCGTTCTGTGCGCCGCGCCACTTTGCTGTGTGGAGGGCATCGCAGAGCAGCAGGAGTGTCGCTGCGTGTGCAACATCGCCAGCGCGGCAGGCATGTCGTTTTGTCGCAATCTGGAAGGTGCACCAACCTCCGGCGACGCACAATCCGCTGGCAGCGACAGGCAATCCGCGCAGGCGTGTGCAGTCAGGCGCGGCCGCAGCGACGCTCTCGGCGCTACTGTCGAAAGCAGACAGGCACAAAAAAACCGGCCAGACATCTGGCCGGTTTTTCTTGCTGCAGCGTTGAACCGTCAGCGGCCGCCGATCGCGACCCGCTGCTGCTCATCCTGCGCGCGCTGCTGCGAAGCCTGGCCAGCCAACAATTGCGCACTGGTCTGCTCCAGCGTGGGAGCTGGCTGGTTCAGATCCACCGCCGCACGGAAGCCCGGCGTGGTGCCCATGACAAATGCCTTGCCATCCTGCACGGTGACGTTCTGCAGCTTGTCTGCGGAATCGATACCGTTCTGCTTGGCCTGCAGGGTGACGTGGGCCGCGGTCTCGTTGGAGATCATGCTGGGCAGCTTGCTGCGGATCGCGTTGTGCAAGACATGGTCCGGATGCGAGGCATCGTCGAGCGACGGCCCCTTGGGCGCAGCAACCGGCGTCTGTGCTGCCTGTGCCTGGGCCGGTTGTGCGGACAACGCGGCCTGCGTGTTGCGCCCCACCACGCCATCGGGCTGCAGCCCGTGCTGCTTCTGGAACGCAATCACCGCCTCACGCGTGTTGTCGCCAAAGCGGCCATCCTCGGCAAGCCGGTTGCCCTGCGCATCGCGCACGCCGAGACGGTTGAGGTCCTGCTGCAGCTTGCCGACATCGCCACCTTGCTCGCCGTGCCGCAGCGTGCCGTTGCCAGCCGCTGCCGCCGGCTGGGAGTGGCGCGCGCCGGACTCCTGCTGATGGCCCTGATTCCAGAATGTCTCCGGACTGGTCAGCTTGCCGTTGGCATCGCGCAGCTGGTAATGCACATGCTGCGCGTACTGGTTGTTACCGTTCGGGCCGCGTCCACCCATTGTGCCGATGGCATCGCCGGCGGACAGCGTCTGGCCTTCCTTCACCTTGAGTGCGTCCAGGTGCAGGATCTCGTGCGAGTTGCCCTGTGCATCGCGAATCTTGACGGTGCCGTAGTTGCCGCCCGCAAAGGTGACGGTTCCGGCGACGGGCGAATGCACCGTCGGGTGCTGCATGTTGCGGCCTGTCTGGCCACCCTGGTAGTTGAAGTCGGTACCGCCGTGCGGCCCGTGGCTGCCGCGGTGCTCGCCATAATGACCGGTGATATGCGGGTCGGTATTGCCTTGACCGGGCAGCATGCGTTCCATCGTTTGCTGGAAATTGCTGCGAGCACCATGGCTGGGCTCGGCCGGGTGCACCGCGGGTGCCGGCCGGTCCACGGCATTGCCCTGCGTCTGGGCGAGACGCTGTTCGACAAACTGGGTGTAGTTGTCCAGATGAGGGGCAATCTCGCGCCGCGACAGAGCAAGGCCGCCATAATCCTTGCTGGGACCATCGTGGTGATATTTGTAGATGTAGTCCTCGCCCTCACCGCGGCTGCGCGCAAGATCGCGGTTATCGATGAAATGTTGCACCAAAGCCTGCGACTGCGTTTGCACGTCGAAGCGGTTGGACGCGTTGACGCCGTAATGCGCGCCGGTGCGGTCGATGAACTGGCCCAGGCCCGAGGCAGACGTTGTGCCCGCAGCAGCATCAGGATTGAAGCCTGATTCAACTCGGGCGATGGCAAGGACGTAAGCGGTCTCGCGCGATGAAAGCCCGGCATCCCGCGAGGCATCGATAAGACTATCGATTACCCGTGATTGGGTTTGTGGACTGGCATCGCCCCAGCGACGCGATTCGCCATGCAATCGGCCATCTCCGCTGTCGATGGGCTCGCGGTAATGGCTCCAGGCTTTGATCCGGTCACTGCTGTATGCAGCGCCGCGTGGTTGAAGCATTTCGGTATAAATCGTGGTGTCGGTCATATCGTGCGTTCCTTTCTATGAGACAGATTCTTCCTTGTAACGGTTGCTGCTCCATGTACTGCGTACTGCGTTGGCCATACACCGCTATCGGTGCACGGGCATCCTGTGCTCAGGGCTGGAAAGGCACCAGTTCCGGGTGCTTCAGTCCCAGCTCTTCGAGCTTGTGTTCGTACTCATCGTTATTCGGGCTCTGCTGGCCGTCCTGCGTATGCAGCGGTGGTGTCGCGTGATTCAGCAACTGACCCTTGATGTCATACAGAAAGAACCATTCGCAAAATTCGCAGCCGTAAGGAAGCTCGCCGTACTGGACGACAAAATACGAGCTTCCTTTTGCGTCTTCCGCGCAACCCAGGCCCACTGCGGTGTAGTCCGCCATCTCTGGAGGTGCTGCCACTTCCTGGCGTTGGCCATCACGCTCCATTTCCAGGTGGGTTTTGGTGGAGCCGCCGCTCTCGGATGGCAACGCGCTCAGGTGCAGGCGCACGCCGGAGCATTCCTTGATCATGTCGTTCCGTCCTTGTGTATCTGCTTCTGTCGAAGCCGGGGATGGGGTAGTGGCAGGTGGCGTACTGGGCGCGCTGGTGGTGGCAGCTGCGGGCCCTGGCTTGTCACCGCATGCGGCAAGCACCAGGCTCAGGCCGAGCGCAGGTAGGACGGAGATGAAGCGTCGCATCAGGTCGCCTCTTTGACGGTTTGAGTTGTAGGTGAGGATAGCCAAGCAGGCAGAACCTGCTTCCAGCGCCCACCGACGTTTACAAAGACTGGTCGTCCACCTTGACCAGCATCCAGCAGGGGCGCTGGGCGAAGTGGTAGACCTGTTGATCGCCGGTGTCCGGTGTGCGGACCAGTACCTGGCGGCCATCGGCTTTTTCGGAAATCGTGACCTCGCGGCCGCCGTTGCGGGCTGCCTCCAGGTTGGGAATGACAGGCCATTCGACCTTGGCCAGCGGAACCGTGCGGGTGACCGGGGCGGGCTCGGGCTGTGCGTCCGGGTCGAGCTGGATCATCGTCAGCGGATCGGCGGTGGCCTTTTCCTGTACTGCAATGTCTGCACTGAAGCTTTTCAGAAACGCAGAGAAGTCGGCGCTGGGGCAGGTTGTTGCCTGTGCAGGCGTTGCCGGAGCAGTGGCGGATGCCGAGGCTGCAGGTGCTGCATTCGCAGCAGGCGTCGCTGCGCCGGCGGGCTCTGCTTGCGGCTTGCAGGCGACCAGCGCCAGGCTCAGTGCGAGAGCGTGCAGGGACGTTCGGAAAAGGGCCAAGGGATCCTCCTGATCATTGCGGGGCAACTGGAACGCGGGCGGGATGGTATACGCGCGCTGCTTGCCAATGTGTGAAGGCTCGCGGAGTCGTGGCTTGCGCAAACTGGCCGGCATGCGGCAGGCCAATACCCTCGCAGAACAAGCAGCCTGACGGTGGCCCCGGTTCGGGTGAGTCCATCGCCGTTGATTGCTGTCAGCAAAGCCAGGTTATCTCGATCGAGCCTGCGCAAAAGTCATGATGATTTGATGATGGTTTGGCCGGGGATTTATCCGGTGTGGCGCGGCTGACTATATCCCGTTTGAAAATACATCGAGAGCATCCGCACCCACCCATCCCTGCGCGCAGTCGCCGACATACTGGCCTGGTGCGGCGGCATGACAGCTCTCGCCAATGGTGGTCTTCGAGCGTTGGATCGGCCTGTCGCCATATGCTCCGCATGCCGGGTTGTTCTTGCATCCGGCGACGCTGTCTGCAGGAATCGCAATGACGTAGTAATACAGCGGATTCTGTCCGGCGCGGCCGATCGCTTGAATGCAGACGAGCTGGCCCTGCGCCAGCCTGGCTCTGGTCACCGCACGACTGCCAGTGGTCGGCACCGCATCAAGTGCATCCACCCCGTTTGCCTGCGCCACGCCGGCAAACAAGCCCGCATCGCCACATGCAGGCGAGAGCTCGACGTCGTAGAAATCGCCGGCATCGACATTTCCGGCTGTGCAGCCTTTTGCCGTATTCGCATCGGCACACTGCACGCCGCTTGCCTGTAACAACGTCGCGAGCCCGTCATTGACGGAAGCGCCAGCAGAAGCCGGTGCATGTGCTGATGCAGATGCAGACGCCGATGCCGATGCCGTCGATGTGACTGGTGGCGCGACGGGGGCTGCCGGTTCGCCGGCGCTGCACGCGCTTACTGCAAGCAGCCCGGGCAGCAGTGCGTTGCGTAACGCCGGCAATCTGCGGAACGAACAATAAGAGAGTGCCATTGCGACTTCCTTGGGCAACAGACCGCGTCAGGTGCATCCTTCAGCGCTCAATAAAGAGCGCTGCCCGCCATTGTTGCTTTAATACAGCCTCAAAGCCCCGGGAGCGGGGCCTTGGAGATCAATCGACCGAAATACCCGCCAACCGCTGCAATGCCTCGGCATATTTTGCGCGCGTGCGTTCGATCACTTCTGCCGGCAGGCTGGGGCCGGGTGCGGTCTTGCCCCAGTCCAGGGTTTCCAGATAATCGCGCACGAACTGCTTGTCGTAGCTGGGCGGGCTGGTGCCGAGTTCGTACTGGTCGGCCGGCCAGTAACGCGACGAGTCCGGGGTCAGCATCTCGTCCATGATGTACAGGCGGCCATCGGCATCGGTGCCGAATTCGAACTTGGTGTCGGCCAGCAGAATGCCGCGCTCGGCGGCAAAATCGGCGGCGAAACGGTAGATGCGCAAGGTGGCATCGCGGACGCGTTCGGCAAGCTCGGCGCCGACGGTCATGACCATCGCATCGAAGTCGATGTTTTCGTCATGGTCGCCGACTGCGGCCTTGGTCGACGGGGTAAAGATCGGCTCGGGCAGTTTCTCGGCCTGGCGCAGGCCGTCGGGAAGTTCGATGCCGCTGATCTTGCCGGTGCGCTGGTAATCCTTCCAGCCGCTGCCGATCAGGTAGCCGCGTGCGATCGCTTCCACCGGCACCGGCTTGAGCTTGCGCGTGACCACGGCGCGCTTGGCATACAGCGCCGGGTTCACGCCTTCGGGCAAGACCTGCTCCACGCTGATGTCGACCAGATGGTTGGGCATCAGGTGTTCGGTCTTGTGGAACCAGAAGTTGGAGACCTGGCACAGCATCTCGCCCTTGCCGGGGATCGGGTCGGGCAGCACCACGTCGAACGCGGACAGGCGGTCGGTCGCCACCATCAACAGATAATCGCCCGGGGGCGCATCGGCGGGCAGGCGCTCGCGGGGAATGTCGAAGACATCGCGGACCTTGCCACGGTGACGCAACGGCAGGCCGGGCAGATCGGATTGCAACAGCGTGGTCGACACAGGCACTCCTAAGGACGTCGCAATGACGCTGTCCCCGGGACCCGGCGGGCCCGCGGGTGGGCAGCGGGCCGCGTAGTGTACGGCGCTTCGGCGCGCGCCGCTGGATTTATTGGAGCCGCGCCGGCGGCCGGCGTGCATGCCGCGTCAGCCAGGCCGGGCGGGCGTTCGGGTAAGATCGCCAGCCCGCCTTCCCGCCCCCGATCGCCCATGTCCTGGTACGGAAAATTGCTCGGCGCACTGGCCGGCGCCCTGCTGTTCCGCGGCGCGCCGGTGCTCGGGCTGATGATCGGCCTGGCGATCGGGCATGCGGTAGACGCCGGCTGGTTCAAGCGCCGCGCCGACAACCCGTACGAAGCGCTGGGACTGGAGCCGGACGCCACCACCGCCGAGATCGACCTGGCCTACCGCCGGCTGATGTCGCGCTACCACCCCGACAAGGTGGCCAACGCCGAGCCGGAAGCACGCCGCCAGGCGGAGAAGAAGGCCAGCCAGATCAATGCGGCCTACGATCGGATCCAGCGCCTGCGCAAACGCTGATCCAGCCTGACGCTTCGGTATCAGTGCCAGACGGAACAGCGGTCCGCACCCGAACCGGCATTGGCGCCACCAGTAAAAACGCCCGACCCATGACAGGTCAGGCGCGGTCACTCGGACGCCAAGCACTCAGAAGCGATAGGTCGCCGTCAGGCGCAACGCATTCGACGAAAAGTCGGTATCGCTGCGGCGCAGATCGGTACCGGCCGGGTTGACGCGCAGGAACGGGTTGGTCGCCGGCGCAGTGCCAGGCCCGACCCGCACGCGGGTGTCTTCGTCCTGCAGGCGGGTGAACAGGTACTCCACACCGACCGAGACGTTGTCGCTCAGGCGGCGCTGCAGGCCCAGGCCGGCCTGGTAGCCGTCGGCGCTGTCGCCGCCGCTGCTCGTGAAGCTGTTGGCGGTGTTGCTGCTGGAGAAGCTGTGGTCGAACTCGCCGCGTGCCACGCCTGCGGTGAAATAGGCCAGAAAATCGCCCTGCGCGCCGAAGGCGTAACCGATACGGCCGCGCAGTGCGGCGGTGCGGTTGAGCTGGCGGGTAAAGGTGTAGAACGCCGGGGTGGTGCTGAAGGCGCTGACGCTGTCGCGCAGGTCGTTGCGGGTGTACTCGGCGACCACGCCGTAGACCCAGTTGCCGGCCTGCCAGTCGTAACCCAGCCGCGCACCGTATTCGGCGCCACCCTTGTCCTTGCTGCAGCCGCTGGCCGGAGTGCGCCCGGCCGCCGCGCCGCCGCAGAACCCGGGCGAGAAGGCATCGGCGCCGGTGGGGGTGCTGACCTGGTCGCCATCGCGGCCATCCAGGTTGGTGTCGAAGCCGAAGCGGCCGCCGGAAACGCCGCTGACGTCGGCACCGCCGACATTGGCGCCGATCGAAAAACCTGACCAGTCGGCCGGGCCGGTCTGGGCCCAGGCGGACGGGGCGAGGGCCATCAAAACGAGCGCAGCGGAGGCGAGCGGGGTGGTCTTCATGCGGTGTCCTTGGCGAAAGGGCGCGGTGCGCCGGTTCAGGTGCATACGCAGCCTGGACCGCTGCGGATGCACTGGCTTTGCGCGCCTGCGACAATGTGTTTCCCGTTCCTTGACGAGCTGCCCATGCAACCAACGGCGATTGCCCCGTCCATCCTGTCCGCCGATTTCGCCCGTCTGGGCGAGGAAGTGAACAACGTCCTGAAGGCCGGCGCCGACTGGGTGCACTTCGACGTGATGGACAACCATTACGTGCCCAACCTCACCATCGGCCCGATGGTGTGCCAGGCGCTGCGCAAGCACGGCATCACCGCGCCGATCGACGTGCACCTGATGGTCGAGCCGGTGGACCGCATCGTGCCGGACTTCGCCGAGGCCGGCGCCACCACCATCAGCTTCCATCCCGAAGCCAGCCGCCATGTGCACCGCACGATCCAGCTGATCAAGTCGCACGGCTGCCAGGCCGGCCTGGTGCTCAACCCGGCCACCCCGGTGGACATTCTGGACTGGGTGCTGCCCGAGCTGGACCTGGTGCTGGTGATGTCGGTCAATCCCGGCTTCGGCGGGCAGGCGTTCATTCCCTCGGCGCTGGACAAGCTGCGTGCCATCCGCAACAAGATCGACGCGCTGGGCAAGCCGATCCGGCTGGAGATCGATGGCGGGGTCAAGGCCGGCAACATCGGCGCGATCGCTGCCGCCGGTGCCGACACCTTCGTCGCCGGCTCGGCGATCTTCAACGCGCCCGACTATGCACAGGTGATCGCGCAGATGCGCGCGGCGGTGGATGCGGTGCGATGAGCGCGCCTGCGCTGCAGATCCGCGCCGCCACACCCGACGACGTGGCGCTGCTGCATGAACTGATCACCGCACTGGCGGTGTGCGAACGCGAGCCCGATGCGGTCAAGGCCAGCCCGCAGGATCTGCGCGCCAGCCTGTTCGGCGAGGGCGCCACCGCGCATGCGCTGATCTGCGAGCAGGCCGGCCAGGCGCTGGGATTTGCGGTGTATTTCTTCAATTACTCGACCTGGCTCGGCCGCAACGGGCTGTATCTGGAAGACCTGTTCGTGCGCCCGCAGGCGCGCGGGCAGGGCGCCGGCCTGGCCCTGCTGCGGCACCTGGCCCGGTTGGCCGTGCAGCGTGGCTGCGGGCGTTTCGAATGGTCAGTGCTGGACTGGAACCAGCCGGCCATCGACTTCTATCAGGCGGCCGGTGCGCGCCCGATGGACGGCTGGACCGTCTACCGGCTCGACGGCGAGCGCCTGGCCGCGTTCGCCGCCGGCGCCTGAGCGCGGCCTGCGCGCCGCCGCGGCATGCAAAGAGAAGGCCGCTCCCCTTGGAGCGGCCTTCGAGAAAATTGGAGGCTGATCCTGCCTCCGCCCGTCGTCCCTGCTATGGCCTTCCACTCTCCGGGTTCTCGGTGACATGCCGATGACAGCCCGGCGACATTGCGTATTCACGATGCGCGCAGCGGGCCACTGCTAGCCTGCGTCCACCACCCCCACAGCATTGGCAGCGTGCATGGCCGCGTCCCACTGGCGTCTGATCCTCAACGGCAAGTCCACCGACAATCTGGACCTGCGTGAGGCGGTGGGAACGCTGCGCAAGCGTGGCATCCAGCTCGAGGTGCGGGTCACCTGGGAAGACGGCGATGCCGAGCGCTATGTCGGCGAAGCGGTTGCCGACGGCGCCCACACCGTGATCGCGGCCGGGGGCGACGGCACCTTGAGCGAAGTGGCCGCCGCGCTGGCGCATCACACCGCCGACGCCGCCACGCTGCCATCGCTGGGCCTGGTGCCGCTGGGCACCGCCAACGACTTCGCCACCGCCGCCAACCTGCCGATCGAACCGCTCGCCGCGTTGACGCTGATCGCCGAGCGCCCCGCCGAGCCGATCGACCTGCTGCGCATCGACGCCGAACACGGCCCGCACTGGTGCGCCAACGTTGCCAGCGGCGGGTTCGGCACCCAGGTCACCGTCGAAACCGACGAAGGCCTGAAGAAGATGCTCGGTGGCCTGGCGTATCTGATCACCGGCATGTCGCGGCTGGGCCGCATCGACCCGATCAGCGCCCGCTTCAGCGGCCCGGATTTCAGCTGGGAAGGCGAGTTCATCGCGCTTGGCCTGGGCAACGGGCGCCAGGCCGGCGGCGGCCAGGCGCTGTGCCCGGAGGCCCTGATCGACGATGGTCTGCTCGACGTCACCATCGTGCCTGCGCTCAACGGCGAAGTGGCCGCCACTCTCGGCACCCTGGTCACCGGCGGCAAACAGGCCGCGCTGGAACGTGTGGCCGTGCGCGCGCGGCTGCCGTGGCTGGAGATCGTCGCCCATCAGCCGCTGACCTTGAACCTGGATGGCGAGCCGGAGACCTCGCTGCATTTCCGCATCGAATGCGTGCCGGCGCGGTTGCGGATGCATTTGCCGGTGGAGTGCCCGTTGCGGAGCGCTTGAGGGTGGGGAATCGGGAATCGGGATTGGGGAATCGGTAGAGCAGGGGTTGGTTGCACGGCGGCTAGGCCTGCCCGCCCGGCTTCGCAATTTGTGCGGCTTTTGCCCCGCGCCTGCTGCCCTGGCGCGGCAGTTGCGCTACAGTAGTGACGTGTCCCGCTTGACGACTCCACGCTCCTTCTCTTCCGCTCGCCGCTGGTGGCGATGGTGGCCCGTTGCCGTCGTCCGCCCCGCCACAGAGTCCCGGAAGGAAAGTCGTCTTGATCACTGCAGAGCAGTTCCAGCGCCAGGCCGCTGAAGGTCACACCCGTATCCCCGTCGTCCGCGAAGTGCTGTCCGACCTGGACACGCCGCTGTCGGTCTATCTGAAGCTCGCCGACGGCCCCTACACCTATCTGTTCGAATCGGTCGAAGGTGGCGAACGCTTCGGGCGCTATTCCATCATCGGCCTGCCGGCGCGGCGTGTTTACAGCTTCCGCGGGCATACGCTGGAAATCAGCGAGCACGGCGAAGTGCTGGAAACCCGCGAGGTCGCCGACCCGCTGGCCGAAGTGGACGCCTTGCGCGCCGAGCATTCGGTGCCGCAGCTCGACGGCCTGCCCGGCTTCACCGGCGGCCTGGTCGGCTGGTTCGGCTTCGAGTGCATCCAGTACATCGAACCGCGCCTGGGCAGCGGCGACAAACCCGATGAGCTGGGCACGCCGGACATCCTGCTGATGCTGTCCGAAGAGCTGGCGGTGTTCGACAACCTCAAGGATCGGCTGTACCTGATCGTGCACGCCGACCCGCGCCAGCCGCAGGCCTATGTGCGCGCCAACCGGCGCCTGGACGAACTGGCGCACCGGCTGCGTCAGGGCGGTGCCGGGTATCCGCAGGCGCAGGTTTCCGATGCGATCGACGAGTCCGACTTCCACTCCTCGTTTACCCGCGAGGAATATCACGCGGTAGTGCGCAAGGCGCAGGAATACGTGCGCGCCGGCGACATCTTCCAGGTGGTGCCGTCGCAGCGCTTGCGCGTGCCGTTCCGTGCGCGTCCGGTGGATGTGTATCGCGCGCTGCGCGCGCTCAATCCCTCACCGTACATGTATTTTCTCGATGTCGGCGGCACGCAGGTGGTCGGCTCCTCGCCGGAAATCCTGGCGCGCCTGCGCGATGGCGTGGTCACCGTGCGCCCGATCGCCGGCACCCGCCCGCGTGGTGCCACGCCCGAGCTGGACAAGGCGCTGGAGGCCGAACTGCTGGCCGACCCGAAAGAGCGCGCCGAGCACGTGATGCTGATTGATCTCGGTCGTAACGATGTCGGCCGCGTGGCCGAACCGGGCACGGTCAAGGTGGGCGAGCAGTTCGTGATCGAACGCTATAGCCACGTGATGCACATCGTCAGCGAGGTCACCGGCACACTCAAGGCCGGCCTGAATTACAGCGACGTGCTGCGTGCGACCTTCCCGGCCGGCACCGTCAGCGGCGCGCCGAAGATCCGCGCGCTGGAGATCATCCGCGAGCTGGAGCCGGTCAAGCGCAACGTCTATTCCGGCGCGGTCGGTTACATCGGCTGGCACGGCGATGCCGACACCGCCATCGCGATCCGCACGGCGGTGATCCAGGATGGGTATCTGTACGTGCAGGCCGGCGGTGGCGTGGTCTACGACTCCGACCCGGATCTGGAATGGCAGGAGACCATGAACAAGGGCCGCGCGCTGTTCCGTGCGGTTGCGCAGGCGGCCAAGGGGCTGTGATGGACGGGCAGGGCAACGCTGCGCGCATCAGCTTCCGCAACGACTATAGCGAGGGCGCGCATCCGCGCCTGCTGCAGGCCTTGGCGCAGGCCAGTGCCGAGCAGAACGCCGGCTACGGCACCGATCGGCATACCGCGCGTGCGCTTGCGCTGATCCGCAGCGCAGTCGCGCAGGCGCAGGCCGACGTGCATCTGCTGGTCGGCGGCACCCAGACCAACCTGACCGCGATTGCCGCGTTTCTGCGCCCGCATCAGGCGGTGATCGCGGTGGAAGCGGGGCACATCGCCACGCACGAAACCGGCGCCATCGAAGCGACCGGCCACAAGGTGCTGACAGTACCCGCGTTGCACGACAAGCTGACGCCGGCGCTGATCCAGCCATTGCTGAATGTGCACGGCAACGAGCACATGGTGCAACCGCGCCTGGTCTACATCTCCAACAGCACCGAGAGCGGCACCATCTACAGCCGTGCCGAGCTCGAGGCGCTGTCGCGATTCTGCCGCACGCACGATCTGCTGCTGTATCTGGATGGCGCACGCCTGGGCGCCGCGCTGACCGCCGAGGGCAACGATCTGGATCTGCCCACGATCGCCGCGTTAACCGATGCGTTCTACATCGGCGGCACCAAAAACGGCGCATTGCTCGGCGAAGCGCTGGTCATCGTCACTCCTGCCTTGCAGGCCGACTTCCGCTACCTGATCAAGCAACGCGGCGCGCTGCTGGCCAAGGGCATGCTGCTGGGATCGCAGTTTGCCACTCTGTTCGAAGATGGCCTGTTCTTTGAACTGGCCGCGCACGCCAATGCAATGGCCCAGCGCCTGCGCGCGGGATTGCTGGCCGCTGGCGCGCAGTTCACCAGCGACTCGCCAACCAACCAGCAGTTCATCGCCGTCAGCGCGCAGCAGGCCGCGCAGCTGGCGCAAGGCTACGACTTCGAGCGCTGGGAAGTACGCGCCGATGGCAGTCAGGTGATCCGCTTCGTGACCTCGTGGGCGACCAAGTCCGCGTCGGTCGACCGGCTCTGCGCGGACGTCGCAGCGCTCAGTCATTCGGCCATGCATTCATAACCATCTATCTCATCAAGGAAGAACCCGATGAAGCGAGTTGCCCTCTGGATTTTCGCAAGCCTGTTGATGCTGCCGCTCGCCGCGACAGCGCAGGTCAACAGCCTGCCGTCACAGCCGCATTTGCTGGTGAAGGGCCAGGCTTACCGCACGGTTGACCCGGACCGTTTCATCGTTGATCTCAAGGTCAGCAACACCGATCTGCAGCCTGACCTGGCGCGCAAATTCGTCGAGGAACGCGCCCGATCGGTGTTGGACGGCCTGCGACGCAACCACGTGCTGATGGATTCGCTCTATGCCTCGTCGCTGTCGATCTCCCCGCAGTCGCGCTACGAAAATGGCAAGTCGGTGTTCCAGGGGACCCGCGTGGAGCGCAAGATCCGCGGCACCTTCTCGTCCCTGAAGGACGTGCGCGCCTTTCTGGGCGGCCTGGAGGCCAACGAGAATGTCCAGGTGTTGTCGATGCAGAGTGCATACGCCGATGCGGCCAAGTTGCGCGCCGAACTCAAACGCGAAGCCGCAACGCAATCGCGGGAATCTGCCCAAGGGCTGGCCAGTGCCTACGGCGTGCGGCTGACCGGGATCTACAGCATCTCCGATGTGGCGCCCAGCTTTGCCTATGGCGTCGAAGCCGGCACCTGGTCGGCGCCTGCAGCGCCAACGCCCAGCTCCGTGGTTTCGCCGCCCTCGCCACCGGCACCCCCACCGCCGCCGCCACCTGGTGCAGATGGCAAGGTGCAAGGCCTCGGCGAAAGCCTGCTGACCGGCACGATCACCTACACCGAAAACATCTATGCGGTCTTCCTGATCGCGCAATGAGTCGCTGCCGTGCGGATCGTTAACGAGCAGGGCGTCCATGGCATTGGGGGAGCCCTGCCCACCAGGGCACGCGAACCGTAGGTCGCGCACGCCGGGCGCAGTCACGTTCGGGCTGGTGACAGCTGATGGCTTTTAGCTGCCGAGCGGACCGAGCTCGCGGACCAGATCGAGCAACAGGCGCAAGCCAGTAGGCAGTTGCCGTCGGCTCGAGTAGTAAAGATGAAAGCCGGGGCCAGGGCTGGCCCAGTCCTCCAGCACGAGCCGGGCGGTGCCCGCGGCAAGCAACGGAGCCAGCACTGGCTCGGGCGCATAGACCAATCCTGCTCCGCCGGTGAGGAGGGCTAGGGCCAGCCTGGTGTCGTCAATCGTCATGGTTCCCGGCACATCGACAGTCAGGAGTTCGCTGCCTTTTTCGAGCTCCCAGCGATAGATGCGGTCATTGCCCAGCCGGATGCGCACGCACCGATGATGGTGAAGGTCGAGCGGATGCTGCGGTATGCCATGGCGTGCGAGGTAGGTGGGCGCCCCGGCGACCACCCATCGGATGTCCGGCGATAGCCGCTGGGCAATCATGTCTTCCGGGACGGTTCCACCGTAGCGAATCCCCGCATCAAAGCCTCCCTCGACGATGTCGATCATCCGATTGGTCGAAACAATATCCACTTCCACCTTGGGATAGCGTTCCGCAAAGATCGGCAGCACCGGGCCGAGCAGGAGCGGCACTGCATCGTTGATGACATTGAGCCGGATACGGCCGGCGGGCGAGTTCCTGTGCTGGTTCAGCAGCTCTATGGCCTCGCCGATGGCTCCAAACGGCCCAGATATCGCCTGTAGCAACTGTTCGCCGGCAGCTGTCAGTGTGACGCTGCGGCTGGTGCGATGAAGCAGCCTGACTGCCAGACGCGTTTCCAGGCCCTTGATGGCATGGCTCAGTGCTGAAGAACTCACCCCAAGCTCTGTGGCAGCACGGCTAAAGCTCAGATGCCGCGCAATGGTCAGGAAATAGACAAAGTCGGCCAGGTCTGCGCGATTAAGATTCATCTGTCTTCATCGGAAGTGTGCTGTGTAGTGCTGAAGATGATTCGGGCGCCAGATTCACGGCTGCTTGTGTGAGTGAGTCTCGTCAAACAAGAGCCCAGCTCGCGGCTGTTCTTTGGCTGCAACCGCGTACATGGCCCAGACGCCAGGTTCGACTTTCATGGACGCGCGCATCTCTGCGGTCGCGCTACGGTTCATTCCTCTTTCCACTTCTCAAGCTCCGCGGCGAGCAGGTCGATTGCCAGGCGCGATCGCAGCGGCAAATACTGCATGGCTGGCCACACCGCGCTGCATTCCATGACCGTGCTTGGCCGATCTCCCCAGATTTCTACAAGTTCCCCACGTTGCATCCGTTCCCGAACCAGCCAGTAGGGGAGCCACGCCAGCCCCATGCCTTCTGTTGCTGCGGCTGCAATCACCTCCAGGTCGTTGAGGCGCATGCGTGAGCTGACCGCAACGTCGACGAGCTGCCCCTGGGCATTTGGAAGACGCCAGACAAGGCCATGACCATTACGCCAGTACGGAAGCAACGCATGGTCTGCCAGATCCTCAAGCGTGCGCGGCTCCCCATGTGCCGCCAGGTAGTCCTGAGAGACACACAGAACCTTGCGTTGACTTAGCAGGCGGCGGGAGCGCAACGACGAGCCGTTTGCTACCACTCCATTACGCACCGCCAGATCGAAGCCCTCCGCAATGAGATCCACACTGCGATCACTCAGGTGCAGTTCGAGTTCAAGCTTGGGATGCTGCCGTGCATACGAGCGCAATATAGGCGCCACGCAATGCCGGCCGAACAGGACGGGCAGGGTGACGCGGAGCTTGCCGGCCACTTCCCGTTGGCCGTTCTCCAGCATGACTTCTCCAACCCGCAATTCTTCTATCGCGCTAAGGCAGCGTTCGTAATACTGCTGACCGTCTTCGGTCAGGCATTGTGATCTGGTGGTTCGCTGAAAGAGCTGAACGCCGAGCCGGTCCTCCAAACGCGCTATCGCTTTTCCCACTGCTGAGCGCGTGAGTGAGAGCCGCTGGCCTGCCTTGGCGAAGCCCCCGGCCTCAACGACCTCGACGAACAGCTGCACACCATCAAACCTGTTTCGCACGTGATGGTCCTTGTGTTCGCAGCTTTCGAAGCAAGCCGGCTGAGGTAGGAATGATGACCATGGCAGGCCCTGGCCACTCCGTACGGGCTATGGGGAAAAAAGCGTGTCTCACTGCATCGTTCTTCATTGGGTCGCTTGGTGACTTGGCGATTGGCTCACTTCAGGAGTGCATTGTTCTCCGGCCCGCGTCGTTGCTGCTCCGCAGAAACTTCGATGGATCTTACGCGAGGTCTCAGCCGTTGCCATTGTAGAAAATGCGGATGCATGCCCTGGAAAAATGGCCACCAATACCAGCCTGGCTTCTACTTTATAGTCCTGCAGGTACGTCTCGAATGCAGCGGCGGCAGATGCGTAACGCGTACTTGACTCGTTCATTTGCGTTCGAAGAAGCATTGCCGCATCCACATGATTGACAGGCAGGAAGATGCTGATTTCCATCGTGTACGACAGCGGTTTTGGCCATACCACCCGGGTTGCCGAGGCCGTGGCAAGCGGCGCCAGGCAGGTCGACGATGTCGATGTCCGGTTGATTGCAGTGGCTGATGAGATGATCGACTGGATAGCGCTTGAAGCAAGTGACGCGATCGTTTTTGGATCGCCTACCTACAACGGAATGATCAGCGCGAGGTTGAAGAAGTTCTTTGAAGACTCGACCAAGGCGGCATGGACGGGCATGAAGTGGCGCGACAAGGTCGCGGCAGGCTTCACCAACTCTGGTGCGCAGCACGGCGACAAGCTCAATTCGCTTGTCTCGATGGCGTTATTTGCCGCGCAGCACGGGATGATCTGGGTGGGCCTGGATCTGATGCCGGGCAACAGTAGCAGCAGTGGAGGAGTCGACGATCTCAATCGTCTCGGGAGTTGGCTGGGTGTGATGACGCAGTCGAACAACGACCAAGCTCCAGAGCTGGCTCCGCCTGCCAGTGATCTCAGAACCGCAGAGTACCTGGGTCGCCGTGTTGCTGAAACGACCCGCCGCTTTTGCAGCACTTGAATCGTCTTACACCCAACCAAGGACATTGACCATGAGATTGCTTTGCCTCGATATCCCGCAGCCGGGCGCAACCCTGGGAAAGTACCAGCCACATATGATGGAAGAGGTCCGGCATAGTTGGCAGCACTACAAGGACGGCGTCATCCGTGACATCTACTTCCGGCAGGATAGTCCCGGTGTCGTGATCATCGCTGAGGCAGATTCGGTGGCAGCTGCGAAATCTGCGCTCGCCGAGTTCCCTCTGGCCAAGGTCGGCCTGATTGATTGGGACGTGATCCCGTTCGGTCCTTTCGTCAATTGGGAAGTTCTCTTTGCGGCGGGCGATCACTGACTGTTGCTGCGCTGTCATTGACAGGGACTCAGTCAAGAATCAAGGATGGCGAAAGAACGTCTCACGCGGTCAAGTCGATACGCTGCGTTTGTCACCAGCTATTCGATCCGTGGCGATAGTGGCGAGCCAACAGGCTTCGCACTTGATCTGTTGGCAAGTACGCTGGTGAAACGCGGCGCGCTGCACCAGCCAGCGGCCAATTGGCCCGAAAAGATCGTCATTGATGGTCGCCTTATCACTGGCCGGAATCCGGCCTCGGCACGCGCGGTCGGCGAGGTGGCGATCAAGCAACTCAAGGCAAACGATTGAGTGCCCTTCTGGTTGATGGTGCATGGAGCATCAAGCACATGGCGCGTGGCCTTGCATGTGCGAGGCCACGCGCTTGCTCAACGCAGATGGTCGAACGTTTCCAGATCACCGCCAATCTTTCAGCACAAGCGTCAACCTTCAACGGCGATCACGGAGTCAGTTGCAAGGTCGAACTATGCGCGGCTGTTCATGCGGTCGAACATTGCTTCTCCCAACTCGCGCGTCTTTGCGGAGATGCCGACCAGGACCTCGTGCTTGCCCGCTTCAAGCTGCACGAATGCTTCATCGACGAACTCTTCTGCGCTGACCATCATGTTGTTGGAGACACCGCCACTGCGCTTGTTGCCACCCAAACCCGTATCGACGATAGGGGGCGCGATCTCGATCACACGGACCCAGGTGTCCCGCAACTGATGCCGCAGGCTGAGCGTAAACGAGTGGATTGCGGCCTTGGTGGCACAGTAAACCGGGACATCGGCCATGGGCGAAAACGCCAGGCCGGAGCTGACATTGACGATGTAGGCGTTGGGTTGCCGCTGCAGCAAAGGCAGCAGACGGCTTATCAGATGGATTGGCGCAGTGAAGTTGATAGCCACCTCTTGCTCGAGGGTGTCCATCCCGGGGTCGGCCGTAAAGTCGCGATGCACCTGGATGCCCGCATTGTTGACGATGGCGTTGAGGGTGGGATGCTCATCCTGCAGCCACTGTGTGAGCGCGTCGCGGCTGGTTGGATCTGCCACATCGCAGACGCGCGTGATCACACCGGGGACTTCAGCCTTTGCCTGCGCAAGAGAGGATGCAGTGCGACCGCAGATGATGACCTGGTTGCCGTCGGCGGCAAAGCGCCTTGCCAGGGCAAGACCGATTCCCGTCGCGCCGCCAGTGATGAGGATGGTGTTGTGTGTGAGCTTCATCGTCTTGGATCCTTCGCAAAAAAATGTAGAAGGTATGTCGACGATGAACCAGGCATCAGCGGCCACACCTTCGCTACCGGCATGCCGGGGCTGAGGTGTCGCGGATACCCTGAAGCGGGAGGAGTTGCCATTCACTTGAACGGCGACCGGGCTACCATCCGGTCAGCACTCTTTCGACAGCCGTTTTCTACCATGGCGCTTCTTTCGCTACAACTGCTGTCCTCTTGCGGCATTCAACAAACCCAGGGGGTGAAGGAATGCGTTGCATGAGGGCGACTGCTTCGGTCCACGCGAGCCTCTACTTGGGCCGCAGCTGTAGTTTGCGTATCAACCAGCACGCATTGCGGAGCGTCTGTTCGGCCTCTGAGCGCGGATGCGTCGACACCGGAAGCCGCTAAAGCATGTCTTTGGAAAAATGTCCGCACAGAAACTCGACGAACGCGGTCACCTTGGGGCTTACAAGGCGACGTGAGGCATGCAACACCCAGCCTTCGAGCAGCGGTGCCTGCACGACGCCCCATTCGGCGACCCTGCCGTTGGCGATGTCTTCAGCCACGGCGGACCGCGGCACCACGGCTGCACCGGCACCAGCCAGCACCGCGTTTCTGATCAGGAGTGGCGTCGAGTACCAGAGCACCGGCTTGGGGAGATAGGTGCACAGGTGCCCGTCTTTATCGACGACCTTCCACGCGGGAATGACCTTGCGGCCAATGCGTGTGATGACCTGGAGTTCTATACCGGAAGCAGCCGCTTCGCCGGCTTGAGGGCGGCTCAGGTCCGGCGGAGCGACAAGCACCAATTGGTCATTGAGAAAACGCCGGCCAACCAGCTTGTCGTCCGTCGGTGGGTTGAAGCGGATCACGATGTCGTAACCGTCTTCCACCAGGTCGACCAGGCGGTCTTCCGCAGTCACCTCCAGCTGTACATCCGGATGTGCGCGCAGGAAGGCTGCGCCGATGCGCCCCATGGCGATATGCGAAAACAGCAGCGGCGCGCTGATGCGTAGCACACCGCGTGGCCGACCGATGCCTGATTTCAACTCTTCAACCACCTGGGCGATTTCGCCGAAGGGGTCGGATGTTCTTGCGTGTAGAACTTCGCCTTCCGGCGTAAGCCGTAGCTTGTGGCCGCCCCGCTCAACCAAGCGTACGCCAAGGCTCTCTTCAAGCGAACGTACTCGACGAGACAAGGTGGCCTTGGGTTGCCCACTGGCACGGCTTGCGCTTCCGAAGCCCCCGTGGATCACGACAAGGTTGAAGTCTGCGAGGGCTGCGATATCCAAGGGATGTTCCATTTGCAAGACATCATGTCCAGGTATTCGGGACTATGCGCTGGGTTTGGGCGGGCAAACAATGGCGGCGTCGACAGGATCCCGGGTTTCACCGGTGCACTCAGCTCACGGTGCCCTTCGGGTTGTCACTTCATTCACTCACGTCTTCAAGGAATGCTCGCATGAAAGCAGTACGTTTCCACGCCTATGGTGGCTCCGAGGTCCTCAAGATCGAAGAGATCGATAAGCCGGTGCCGGGTCCGGGTCAGGTGCGCATCCGGGTCAGGGCGGCAGCAGTCAATCCGATCGACTGGAAACTGCGTGCCGGATACATGCATGCAATGATGCCGCTTGCGTTTCCCGCAGGAAGCGGGTGCGAGGCCTCGGGCGTGATCGATGCGGTTGGCGACGGCGTCCCGGCCGATCTGCTGGGCAGCAGCGTGTTTGGCAAAGGCAACGCTACGATGGCGGAATACGCCATCCTGGATGAGTGGGCTGCCAAGCCTGACGCACTGACATTCGAGGAAGTAGCTGGCCTCTCGGTCGCCGCCGAAACGGCTGCACGCATCATCGATCAGGTGGGCGTCAAGCCCGGGGAGACGTTATTGGTCAGCGGTGCCGCCGGCGGCGTGGGTTCTGCCGCACTCCAGCTCGCGCGTGTTGCCGGTATCCGCACCATCGGCACGGCAAGCGAGCCAAAGCATGACTATCTACGTTCGTTGGGAGCGATCCCGACCACCTACGGCCCGGGTCTTTCGCAACGTGTTGCCGAGCTCGCACCAGCAGGGGTACATGCCGCGCTCGATGTGGTCGATTCTGGAATGATTCCGGAGTTGGTGGCGATCACCGGTAGCCCGTCGAAGGTGGTGTCGATCTCCGATCTCACTGCACCGCAGTACGGGGCGAAGACCTCCTTTGAGCCGTTGGACAAGGACGGCGCGACCAAGGTGCTGGTGCAGGTTGCGGCGCTGTGTGTCGCGGGAGCTTTTACATTGCCGGTCGCGCAGACATTTCAACTGCAGGATCTTGCAGCGGCGCATGACCTGAATGCCCAGGGTCATGTCACCGGACGGCTCGTTGTGACCTTCGGCTGAGCTTGAGCCTTGCAGCAGCGCAGCAACGCGCTGCATGTTTCGCCCGTGTGCCGGCCAGGCCTTGATCCCGTAGCGATGCAGGCCTGTCCAGTTGCCGCCGGAAGTACAGGCGCGCTCCGCATTTCGCCATGGGTTTGTCAGCATTTGAATGGCCACGCCACTAGGAGCAGATGATGATAGATCTCTACTATTGGCCCACTCCAAACGGCCACAAGGTCACCGTGTTCCTGGAAGAGGCCGGTCTGGACTACACGCTCAAGCCGGTCAATATCGGCAAGGGCGACCAGTTCACGCCTGAGTTCCTGCGGATTTCGCCCAACAACAAGATGCCGGTGATTGTTGACCACGCTCCGGCCGATGGTGGTGCGCCGCTGAGCGTGTTCGAGTCCGGTGCGATCCTGCTGTATCTTGCCGAGAAGACCAGCCGGTTCCTGCCTGCGGACACGCGCGGCCGCCTTGTCGCGCTGGAGTGGTTGTTCTGGCAGGTGGGCGGCCTTGGTCCGATGAGCGGGCAGATGGCGCACTTCAGCATCTATGCGCAGGAGACCATTCCCTATGCCATCGATCGCTACAAGGCCGAGGTGCGTCGACTGCATCGTGTGCTCGACCAGCGCCTGGCAGAGCACAGCTTCGTCGCTGGTGCCGAGTACGGCATCGCCGACATGGCGAGCTATCCGTGGTTCGAGGTCTACGGCGACCTGAAGCCCGACTACGCCGCGTTTCCGCATCTGCGGCGCTGGCAGGGCGCCATTGCCGCGCGCCCGGCAGTACAACGTGCTTATGCGCTCAAGGAGCAGGTCAACCCGAATGCCGGAAAGCCGCTCAGTGACGAGGAGCGCCAACACATGTTCGGTAGACGCTGAGGAATGCTTCCGCAGGCTCCGGATAATTTGGCAGCGTTCTACGATGGTTGTCTGCGGTCCTGCCCCTGATGCCCAGACGCGATAAGTGATTGCTGAGAAATTCTCATAAGCGCATCCCGGCCTGGCCAGCGTCGGTGCTCCTGGGGTTTGGTACAACAGCTGGCCATGTGCTCGTGTGCGCAGCCCCAGCCCGTTGGCAACCCAGCCATCTGTTGGGCAGGAAACGACAGCACGCGATCGCACTGCCCGATACGCAGCTCTCGACTGCTGCGCTGGAGATACGCTAAATGAAGTTCGACACGCCGGCAGGCCTCACTCCCATCGACCAACTCACCGTCGTCGGCAAGCCCGTGGACCGTATCGAAGGTCCGCTCAAGGTGACGGGCAACGCGCCTTACGCCTACGAGTGGCACGACAACCTGCAGGAGCTGGCGTATGGCTACATCGTCGGCGCTGCAATCGCCAAGGGGCGCATTGCGCACATCGACACCACCGCTGCTGCGAAAGCTGCCGGCGTGCTGCATGTGCTCACCTACAAGAATACCCAGGCTCTGGGCACCGGCGAGTTCTACGTGCAACGTTTCCTGGCCGCGCCCGAGGTCGAGCATTATCACCAGCCTGTTGCGGTGGTGGTGGCCGGCACCTTCGAGCAAGCGCGTGCGGCCGCTGCGCTGGTGCGCGTGGACTATGTGCGTGAGACCGGCCGCTACGATCTGGCGCAACAGCTGGATAGCGCGCCGATCGCACAGCAGGCGCCGTTTGGCGGTCCACCGCAAACCGCGGTAGGCGACTTCGACGCGGCCTTTGCGGCCGCGCCGGTCAAGGTCGATGCCCGCTACACCACGCCGGACCAGGCCCACGCGATGATGGAGCCGCATGCCAGCATCGCCAGTTGGCAGGGCGATCAGCTCACCTGCCGCACCTCGATCCAGCAGATGAACTGGGGCCGGCGCGATCTGGGCAAGATCCTCGGCATTCCCAAACACCACATTCGTTTGCTCTCGCCGTATATCGGCGGCGGCTTCGGAGGCAAGGGCACGGTCCAGTCGGATCTGGTCATGGCCGCACTCGCTGCCAAGGCGGTCGGCAGGCCGGTCAAGGTGGCGCTGCAACGCCCGCTGATGTTCAACAGCACCATCCATCGGCCGGCAACGATCCAGCGGATCCGGCTGGGCGCCACACGCGATGGGCGGCTCACCGCCATTGGCCACGAAAGCTGGTCCGGCAATTTGCCCGGCGGGCGTACCGAACCTACGACGCTCTCGACCCGCGTGCTGTACGCAGGTGCGAACAGGATGACCCAGGTGCGTCTTGCCGTACTCGACCTTGCCGAAGGCAACGCAATGCGCGCGCCCGGCGAGGCGCCCGGCTTGATGGCGCTGGAAATCGCCATGGACGAGCTGGCAGAACGGCTCGCCCTGGATCCGGTTGCGCTGCGCATCCTCAACGATACCCAGGTGGATCCGGAGAACCCGGGCAAGCCGTTTTCCACACGCGCGTTCGTCGACTGCCTGCAGGTGGGTGCCGAACGTTTCGGTTGGAGCCAACGGCTGGCGCGGCCGGCAAGCGTGCGCGAAGGGCAGTGGCTGATCGGCATGGGCATGGCCACTGCGGTGCGCGGCACGCCGATTTCCAAGGCGGGTGCGCGTGCGCGGCTGGATCGCACCGGCACGGTGACCATCGAGACCGACATGACCGACATCGGCACGGGCAGCTACACCATCGTGGCGCAGACTGCTGCGGAGATGCTGGGCGTGCCACTGCATCAGGTCGTCGTCCGCCTGGGCGATTCCAGCTTTCCGGAGACGCCGGGGTCGGGCGGTCAGCAGGGCGCGGCCTCGGTCACCGCGGGCGTGTATGCAGCGTGCGTCGCCTTGCGTCAGGCGATCGCCCAGCGGCTCGGCATGCCGGCGGACGCGGCGCAGTTTGCCGATGGCATGGTGACCGCCGGCACGCGCCGCGTGCCCTTGCGCCAGGCGGCAGCGCAGCACGACATCGTGGTCGAGGATGCGATGGAGTTCGCTGGCCTGAAGGAGCGCTACGCCCAGCAGACCTTCGGCGCGCATTTTGCGCAAGTGGCCGTCAACGGCTACACCGGCGAGATCCGCGTGCGGCGCCTGCTGGCGGTGTGTGCGGCCGGCCGCATTCTCAACCCGAAGACTGCCAGAAGCCAGATCATCGGCGGCATGGTGATGGGCGTCGGCGCCGCGCTGATGGAAGAGATGGCGGTCGACCGCCGCCTAGGCTTTTTCGTCAATCACGATCTGGCCGGCTATGAAGTCCCCGTGCATGCCGACATTCCGCATCTGGAGGCGCATTTCATCGACGAGGTCGACCCCACCATGTCGCCGCTCAAGGCCAAGGGCGTCGGCGAACTGGGGTTGACGGGTGTGGCACCGGCCATCGCCAATGCCATCTACAACGCCACCGGCATCCGTGTACGCGAATATCCGATCACGCTGGACAAACTGCTGGCGCAGCTCCCGCTTCCATCGGAATGAGCGGGGGCGCGGCCGGGCATCAGCCGGCGTCAACGGGCAGGTGCCACTGCCCTGATGAAGAACGTGGTCGACATGTATACCTGGCTTCTAGGCCTGGCATTCGCTACGGGCAGGATGACCCGCATTCGCTCGAACTGATCACGCCATGCGCGCTCGGGTCGCGTTGATCGGCCCCCCCGAGCTGATGTCGGGTGAGGGTGTCGCCCATGTGCGTTTCCTGCGCTTTTTTCGCCAAAATAGTTCATCGGTGCGTGCGTCGCGTAGCAGAAGTGGCACCATTTGTGTTCGCCGCATGAGACATGCCCGTGTGACCGTATGAGCATGTACTCATATGCAGCTGCTCTGTCACTGCTATGTCACTGCGAGGCCGCACATGTCGCTCAACACGCTTTCGACCGGGAGTGCCGCCGGTCTGTTTCTACCTCTGACGGATGACGCCTCGTCGCCGGAGGCAACCGGATCGGATTCGGCCATGAACGATTCCGATCTGTTGCTGGCGATGGACAACCTGTTTTTGCAGCAGATTTATAATCTGATTGCCGCCACCTACGGCAACACGCCAATCAGTGAGCCAGGCAGCGATGTTCCGGGGTTAGGCACGCCTTCAGCGGACGATGTGCAAGCCGGCCAGCCGATCGAGAAACGCACGTCCTGGCCGAGCCCATTGACCCCGTTCGATGCCAAGGACATCAAGGGATCCAGGCTGCCGCCTGCGGTGGATGGCTCATCGGTGACATGGGACGGCGGCACGCTCACCGCATCGGAGCTCCAGATTGTTTCCACACTCAATCAGCACAAGGACAAGATGCCGCTTGAGTTCGCAAAACTCGACGACACGATCAACGACCCGTCCACGCCCGCCGATCTGAAGAGCGCGCTGCAAGGCTTGCAGAAAGACCCGCGCCTGTTCTTCGCGATCGGCTCGCAGGGCGACGGCAAATGCGGTGGCAAGATCAAGGCCGAGGACCTGTGGGATTTCGCAGACCACCACCAACAGGTCACCGACCTGGGCGGCAAGAATGCCGAGTTCAATCCCAAAAACATCAAGGGGGCGACACCGCCGCCTGCCGCAGAAGGTTCAACGGTGACCTGGGATGGCGGCACGCTCACGCAGCCGCAGCTCGACATCGTCTCCACGCTTAATCAGCATCGCGACATGATGCCGATCGAGTTCGCCAAGCTCGACGAAAAGATCAACGACCCAGCCACGCCGCCGGACATGAAACAAGCGCTGCAAGGCCTGCAGCAGGATCCTGGCCTATTCTTCGCATTGGCATCCCAGGGCCACGGCAAGCACCACCATGATGACCAGGGCAAGTGCAACGGCACGCTCATTGCCGCCAACCTCTACGACTTTGCCGACCGTCACCCGCAGGTGACCGCCTTGGGTGGCAAGAACGCGACCTACAATCCTGAAAAGATGAAGGGCCGCGACCTGCCGCCGCCGGTGGACGGCTCTTCGGTCACATGGGACGGCGGAACGCTCACCCAGAACGAGCTGGAGATCGTCACCACGCTCGATCGTCACAAGGACAAGCTGCCGGTTGCATGGGCTGATCTGGATGCGAAGATCAACGATCCGGCGACGCCGCCGGATTTGAAGCAGGCATTGACGGAACTGCAGAAGGATCCGCGGCTGTTCTTCGCCATCGGCTCGCAGGGCGATGGCAAGTGCGGTGGCAAGATCAAGGCCGGTGATCTGAGCAAATTCTCGGCCGGCCACGCGCAGGTTGCGGAATACGCCAACAAGCAAGCCAAGGGCTACACGCAGAACTATGTGGCCTCGGACAGCCCGGACAAGACCCAGCCAACGGTCATGACCGAAAGCGACGCGATGCGCGAGTTCTATCGCTATTCGGACTATCTGCCGAAGGATCTGAACCAGGATGCCTTCAAGCACCTGGTCGAAGGCGACAGCAAGACCCAGAAGTGCCCACCACAGGTCATCGCCGCCGCGCAGTATTTTCGTGAGCATCCCGACCAGTGGAAGGCGCTGGCGGGAGATGCGGGTTCGATGAGTACGCCGGATTTTCTGCAGAAATCCACATCGCAGATGCACCTGACCGCACCTGAATTGAAAACGCTGGACACCATCAACAGCCACCAGGATGCGTTCTTCGGCGATGGTAAGGAGGTGACCCGCGACAAGCTCGACACGATCGTCAAGGACGACAAAGCCGACCCCGCGGTGCGCGATGCGGCCAAACAGCTATTGGGCGACCCGCTGCTGTTCGGCTTGTTGAATAATTCGATCACCGGCTACAAGAAGCCGCACAGCTTCTTCGGCGGTGGCCATGTCGTCGACTCGGGCAAGATCAGCAAGAAGGATTTCCAGCATTTCTACGATCACATGACGGCAGCCAACAAGACCGTCGATAAATCACCTACGCACGCGGCCACGTCGCCCGACCAGAAGAAGGCTGTGGCGGACATGTTGATGGGCAAGGCCGATCAACCCGAGATCAAGCAGAAGAAAAAAGACATCGGCACCGTCGGCAAGGGGTTGCATGAGTTCCTCAAGTGGGACAGCAAGATCATGGACTGGGCCTCGGTCGGCCTGAGTGCGTTGAACGGCATCCCCATCATTGGCGAGATTGCCGATGTAGGAGCGCTGGCATTGGAGAGCGAAGCACAGGCCGCCCAGGTGATCGACACCGCGCTGCAAGGTGGCAACATGAAACTGGCGTGGGAACTCGCCGGCATCAACATGGCCGGGGCGGTGGTGGGGGCCGCCGGTGGACCCTCGGCCAGACTCGCAGCCAAGGGAGTCGCCAAGGGGGTCGCCGAGGGCGCAGCCAAAGGGGTGACCAAGGGCGCGGGCGAGGGGGCGGCCAAGGGGGCAACCGAGGGCGCGGCCAAGGGCGCAGGCGAAGGCATGACCAAGGGCGCAGGCGAGGGCGTAGTCAAAGGAGAGGGCAAGGGCGCAACCAAGGGGCAAGAGCGCATTGATGGGTTTAAAGGATATTTGGTAGGCAACGACATTAATCGATCGACCGACATGCTCAAGGCGCCTGTGTTGGCGGGCCTGCATTATGAAGAGGTGCGATTGGATAAAGAGAAGAAAGAAGGCGAAATCCACCAGAAGCTGGAGGACACGGGCGGAATACCGCTGGGGAAACAGATTATCCCGAAGGAAGTTGCGGACAACTTCGAGGCGGACGCGAGGGAAAAATTCAGAAATCTGAGGGGTGGGCGGCGCAGGTAATGATCGTTCCTGATCAGCATCTTATTGCGTGAACGGAAGGGCGATCAGCATGATCGCCCAATTCGTCAGTGGGCCGTTCAACTCAGTCCGCAGGTGCATGTGTGTTGGGAACCAGAGCTGTACCAGCTCCAGTTAAGTAGATACGTCGTTTTGTATGAGCAGGCCTGGACACCGCAAGCCACTGCATTAGCAATATCTGGGTCTTGCCGATACAATGCGTTTCGCGGCCTGGTATGCCCAGCGCCGAACGTAAAGATCAGCACGGCCGCACGCATATTCGCTAACCCGAAATTACACTGGCGATGGTTGGCATCTGTCTGAGCTCGCGCCGACGTGCTTTAGTAGCCCTTGCTTTCCGCCGTGAGGTCACAGCTGTGTCAGCCTCTGAATCGGCTGCAATTCATGCTGTAATTTAAGCAAGAGCCTATGTGGCGATGTTGCTTTGTCGGCCGTCTTCTAGACGGTCGCAAGGGATATCAGATATTTGTCCGTTCCAGGAGCTGGTGCAGCCGGCCGTGGTGGGGAAAATAAATTTTAGAACGCAGCGAAATATCAGCAAGCATCAGGCCGGGCTTGTGGCGCGCTTAAGCTGTATTTATAGTCGAACTCATAAATACACCGCCCGTACGGGCGGTGTATGAAAGATGATATTTATCTATCTTTGGCGTAAATAAATTGATTAAAAAGTCGGGGTTTCAACTTTGGAGGTCATTACTGGATTTTCAAACTATGGGTTTAGAAATGCGGCGGAGATTGGCTCGGCCGGCATTCGTGAATTCAACACGCTGCCTTCCCTCCTTGCAGCATGTCATTCACCCATTGTTGGTCTAGGGGTGAGACAAATCCTCGATTGTCGATTTTTATCGACTTTCCCTGCCCTTGCCATTTCGCCATCTTGGCAAGAAATTGATCGGGATAATCGCTGCCCCGACACGCGATATTGGCCCAGGGATCACAAATATAAATACTTGGTTCCCATTGTGTCATGTCTGCCGGCAGGCCGCCAAAATCTGCACCGATGACTGCAGCAGAATGGTCAGCCTTGAAGTCGATCGTGCGTGCCACAAATCCTTCATCTTCCAGATAAAGTTTTGCCAATGATGCGAGCTCCCCACAGTTATGTGCTCTTCCTTCCATTGCAACACTGATGAAATCGGTATCGCTGTCGTATAGCGCTTGCCCCCTCATTCTTAAAATCTCTCTCTGCGCATTTTCTACGCGATGTGCCTCCACGTCGCCACGTCCACTCCTGGTCTTGTTCGATGATTTGAAGTTTGAACTTCGAAGGTAGAATTCATCTCTCACTCGATGCAGGACTTTGGTTACTGCCATCTGCTCGCGTGAAAGAGGAATCCGCGGCCCCCGGAGCGACGAAACCCTAGACGCACCGCGGTTCAAGGCCGCCAGCTCGCCTAAGTGCCCCCCCAACTGATTTGAAGAGGCTATTGCCGTTGCGTTAACCGGCGAGCGGGGAGATGCGCCCTGTGCGTCGGACTGGGCGTAGTTATTCGAAACATAGTCTTGTTTAGAGCAGCAGATACCCACGGATCATAACCTATTTGATTAACGGGGGTGTTTAGTATGACGGGTGCTGGCCCAGCTCGGTGGGAGATTGCGAAGAATTCATCTTGTGTGCGAACGCGGGGATTCTGGGAGGTATCCGAGAAAGCTGCAGTGAATGCGCTCTCTGAACTTATTGGTTAATCATAAGTCTAGCTTGGAATATTTAAGAAGGATCAAATGGTGAGTTAACTATATTAATTAAGGCTAATTATGGTGCTTGGTGCGAAAATTGAACCGGCAAGTAGTCAAGGCGATCGCACGACGCCCTGGATGCCGGAGAAGGAGTGCATTGCCTACTCATCAATGAATGTCCGGGTTTGAGCGCTTGCCCGGAATGAATATCTCCCGCGTGCGGTAGTTGCGCGTCTGGCGAAACAGTAAAAATGTCGCGCTTGCTCAAAGAACGCTTGCCCGCGGCTGCGCGGAGCATTCGCGTCGTCGCGTTCCCCGCGGTCTTTCAAGCGATTCATCTGCCGCTCCCGCACACATAGGCTGCGTATGACACAGGTCTCGATTGCGCGACTTCCACCAGACCAACTTCGTGTGCGGCGCGAGTGATTCGCAGCGTCTTGCCCGGCTTTGCATGGCCAGCCAGACACTGCGCTCTACCGAAATGGTGGATTGGCCACTCATCGCATTTTCTCGGAGAGTTTCAGATGACGTTGGAATCAGGAAATCACCACGCAGCGAACACCGCGTTTTCTTCAGCATTGGCGCCTGTCTCGGGTTACCTGGCGAGCTCGCGCAACGACTCGGCGGAGGCGAAACCATCCTTGGGCCTGCGGGCATGCTGTGCCGTGTCCACACGCAGATGCAGCAGGGCGAAGTGACGGCGTTTCCGGAAGTGATCCTGCCGTTGGCCGCACGCGAGCTCGGCGGCGATGAGGTGGTGACGCTGCTGGCGCTGCAGGAACAATTGCTGACCGAATACGGCTGGCGGCTCACGCTCTCGGACCTTGGCCTGCTATGTGTCTGCCCGCTGTTGCTCGAGCGCACGCCCGATGCCGTGGCCACCGCGCTGGAGCGCGGGCAAGTGGTTGCCCGTGTGGTGCTTGACGCGCTGGTGACGCAGGCCGGTAGCGCGGCCGAGGTGGCCTCATGAAACTCACCAGCAACATCGGGACCGCTTCCAGCAGCCGCGCAACATCTTCTGCGCCCGCACACCCAACGCAGGCCGAGGACACCGTGACCCCGCCACAGACGCGCTCGCCTCCCGGGCCGCTCGCAGGCCTGTCTTCGGGGCCGGTGCTGCGCGGTCGTCGCGCACCGTTATCGCGTCGCGTGACCGCCGGCACGACGCAGGCCGAATCCTCGCATTGCGCATCCCAACGCCCGGAGTCCTCGCAGTCGTCGCATTCTTCCGAGCTGACGGATGCATCGTTTCACACTGCGCAGGCCAGCCCGACGTCCTCGGTCGTCGATGAGCCGCAGGCACCTGCCGCTGCAACGACCCATGCGCAGCGCAGTGCGTCGGCAGCGGCTGAGTTGAAGGCGCAGCTACGTGCACGCTTGGTTGACCTACCATTTGCCGCCCCCTCGGAGGAGCAGGAGGCACTGCAGGCCGCATATCTGGAATGGGCGGACGCGCGCGTGCAGGAACGTATCGCGGCGTTCGGGCCGGATGCCGGATACCAGATCGCCGGCGACATGAAGACGGCTGGCGCAAAGGCGGCTTGGCCGATCGCTTACGAATGTCTCAGGGCCTTCATCATCGGCTCGATGCGCACCCCGTTCGGTCTCGCCGCAGGCGCAGCCTACGACGGCGCGCGTGCGCCCGGATCGGAAACGCTGAGTACGACGACGCTGTCCGGCGCGGTGGCGGGCCTGATGTCCCATACCAGCGATACGTTGCTGATCCCGGCAATGGACCGGCGCGCGCGCGTTGCCAACCTGCCGCGGTTCCAGGCCATCGACCCCAAGATCCTGGTGCCCGATCCGCCACCGGCCCTGCTGGAGATCACTGCCGAGGGCAAGCGTTTCACACGCCCGGGCGAGGGCGACGCAGCCACGCTTGCGGAGCTCAAGGCGCAGACCTACGACCTCCGCCAGGGCATCACCCAGTGGCAATCGACCCTGGACGACAAGTCCCTGGACACCTTGTTGCTCAAGCCGACGATCAACGCGGGATTCAACGCGGCGCGGCGAACCTCCGACGACCCGGGCACGCGCACGCCGGCCGGCCAGCTGGGCCTGAGCGCGCTCGCCATCGGCGGGGCAGGGGTCGTGCAGAAGGCGATGCTCGAAACCGGCAAGGCGGTGGCGCGTACCGGCCAGATGAGTGTCCCCGACCTGCTTGGCGGACAGCAGCGGCTGAATCTGTTTGCGTTGGCACTGCCGGACAAGACGCGTCGGCCTGCGCAATGGTCCGACGCTGTGCGGTTCCCCCCCAACTATCTGCTGGAGACCGGGAAGGAAGGCCTGGCGTTGGCCAGGCAGGCCTTGAGCACCACCAACGCGGTGACCACTGCGCTACGCGATGTGCTGGGCCGTCACATGCTCAGCAACGTGCTGGCCAACTTCGCCTCGCTCGGGGCAGGCCGCCTGATCGCCGCGCCCTTGCGTGGTGGCAATGCAAACGGCAGCGTTGCAGGCGAAGCCGCCAACTCCACCGCCACGGTCGTGCAACAGGCGGTGCAGACCTTGTTCAACGATACGGTCTGGAATGCGCTCAAGGCCAAGAACGGTGCCAACACCACCCAGGCCACGCGCCTGGATCAGCAGCGTGCCGTCAGCGCAGCCAGTCATCAACGCACCATCGCACGCACGCTTCAGTCATTGGCCGAGCCGATCAACGAGGCGATCGCGATGTTTGCGCCGGCACAGGCGCAGATTGCGCGCGCCCTGGAGGAGGGGCAGCCGCTTGCGCCTGCACCGGGGCCGCAGGCGGTCAGATTGCATGATGCGCTGGAGAAACTGCGCACGGAGATCGACACGCAGTCCGTCTCGATTGCGACCATCGACACCGTGCGCGATGAGCTGCATGCCGGCCAGGCGGCGATGTTCAGCGGCGTGCCGCGCAACAACCTGACCGAGACCCTGGACACCGGGTTGACGACGCTCAGGCATGCATTGCACGAGAGCGAGGCACTTCGCCAGTGGGAAAATGGCCGGCCGTGAGTGGTCGATGCTGCAGTTGATCCAAAAGCGCGGCATGCCGCAACGACAGGCGTCACCACGGTGACGCCTGTCGTTTGTTGTCGGTCCTATTGCGCGCCATGCGCTCATCGGAACTGGCAATGTGGCTGCATGGCCGCGCATTCCAGGTGGCCAGCACCCGTTGGCGTTTGCGGATTCGGCTGGCACGGTCGGCCATATGGGCCTGCAGTTGTACCCCGTTGCCATTGACCAGACAGGGCGCGCATCGGGATCCCCCACATCCTGCTCGCGTGCGTGAACTGGCGCGCCAGGCATAGGGCGCCAAAAGCCGACGCGTAGGGATGCAGTGATTTCAAAGCCACCAAATGCCGATGCCCGGCAGATGCGGCAACGCCATGCATCTGCCGGGCAGGATCGACGCGTAGCGCCGCTGCAGGCTGCGATCAGCCGCTGTAGGCCTTGTAGCCGATGCGTGTTGCCCCGATGGCCTGGGACGCGTTGGGGGCAATCACCTCATTGGGCGCATCGGTCTTCAGGTTTGCCAGCTTCACCGTCGCGCCGGGCGCGTCGGTACGGAACACCGCTTCCTTGACCTGATTGAACTCGCAATTCTCGACCTGAAGATTGGTGTCGATATCGGTATGCCCTCCGTTGGTGCGGAAGACCTTGCTGGCACCCTCGACGGTGTCGCCCGACATCACCACGTCGGCAGCGCCGTTGTCCTGCACGACCTTGTCTGCGGCGTTCTTGAACGTGCAATTGATGATCTCGACCTTCGGCCGGCCGCTGACCTCCGGGCTGCAGCCGGCAATCCCCGCATCATGCTCGCGGTTGCCCTGGCCATCGATGGTGACCGCATCCTCGCTGACGTCCTCGTTGACGCAATTGACCATCTTGCCGCTGCCCATGAAATGCACGCCGTCACCGCCGCCGGTCATGTTGACGTTGCAGAGGCTGCCGCCGTCCTCGACCACGAACAGCGGTTGCTGATGCTCGTCCTGGTTGCCTTTGCCCAGGCAAGGGCCGCCGACGTACAGCTGGTTCTTGCCGTCGAACACCTCGCCCTTGTGCACCACGATGGGCTTGTTCTGGACGCCGGGCGGCGCGGTGACGACCTTGCCGGGAGGAAGGGGCGCCTGTGTACCGTTGGGGCCGGGCGTGACCGGCTGACCGCTGCCGGGCGGGGTTGCCGGTTGACCTGGGCTGGTGGGCGATGCGCCGTTGCCGGCTGCTGTGCCGCTGGTGCTTCCGCTGCCTTTGTTGTTGCTGCCACTGCCGCCGCTGCCGTCGCCGGCCCCGCTGCCGTGCTGCCCGCCGGCGTTGGTGGAGCCGGGCGGGTTCGAGGGCGGCAGCGAGGGTATCGGAGTGGGATTGGTCGGCGGCTGACCGTCGCTGGATGGCTGATCCTGTGGCTGCAGCATGTCGCTGAGCATGCGTTGCATGCAGTACGCCAGCATGCTCATGATCACTGCGGTGAGGGCCTGCTGCTGCGATAGGGAAAACGAGGACGGCTGTAAGCTCGCAGTGGTGTGTGAGGGAATGGCGAGTTTCATTGGCGAGTGTCCTTGCGAGAGATGAAGGGCGGAAGAAATCCTGCGAGAGGGATAACGGCGCGATAGCGTGGCGGGTGACACGGCGCAGGGGATGCGCAAGGCTCCGACAGCGTGCTGCTGAGTCGTGCCTGTCTCGCGGCAAGCATCAGCCTGCAGGCAAGGTCGAGCACCTCACGCGCGTAGCCACAGATAGTTTCCCGTTGCGATTCCTTCGAACATGTCGTCGTGTGCAATGAAGATGTTGTTGTTCCAGTAACGGCCATGCTCGGCGTAGTGGGCGAGCAGATCGCAGATCCATGCGCCATCGACGTCGTCGTCCAGCGGCACGCGTACGATCAGGACGATCACGCCGGCATCGTTCAATCCCAGTTGCGCCTGGTCCTGTGCGTACACCGACAGGTTGGCTTCCAGCAACAGCCGGAACACCGTCAGGGTGCGCCCCGCCGGAGCAAGGCCGTAGGAGATGCGTAGATACAGCGCTTCTTCTTCCGGCGTTTGCTGTGCGTCATCGTCGGTCTGGGCTGCAGGCATGTGCAGATAGACTTCAAACCCGTCTACCCAGAGCACGCGGCTGCTGAGCACCGCCTGCACATCCGACAGGTCCAGTGCTTCGCACATCTGCTGAACGATCGCTTCGAATCGGGCGCTGCTCATCCGTCATGCAACCTGACGCAGGGCCGCATGCCGGCCCCGCGTCATGTCAAAAGCCGTTACTGACCGACCAGGCTTTTTGCATTGTCGCCGGCCTTGCCGATGAACTTGTTGAGCGCCACGTTGAAGTCGAGATCGTTCTTGAGCATGGTGATCTTGTTGTTCATGCGCTTTTGATCCTCGTCCGAGGCGGTGAGGTCGCCGAGCAGCGAGTCAATCTGCCCGCTCGCCCCATGCGTTGCCGCGGCACCGGACATTCCATTTGAAACGCCTCCGGTAAAGCTGTCCACGCCCTGGCCGAAGCGCGAGTGCAATGAACTCATTTCGGGAAGTAAAGCCATACGAAGACTCCTTAGCAGTTAATTAAAGCGGGGGCGCCTGCCGGCGCGTTTTACCTGGTCGAGGCGACCAAGAAAATCGATGGTCAAGGCATGCCGGCAACATGCGCGACGATGTCGCGCGCGGCGTTGATGCCGTCGTGCAAGACAGTGAAATCGTTGCGCGCGGCCTGATCGCTCGCTGCAGACCAGTGCACACGGAGTTGTTGCGCTGTCGTATGCAGCGCTGCCTCGACGTTGCGCAGTCGCTCGCCGGAGACATCCAGCGCCTTGGTCTGCAAGATCTTGCTCATATCCTGGGTGACCGTGTCTGTCATGGCATTGAACATGGTGCGGTTCTCATGGCGCCGCTTGCTGCGGCAGGGAAGTCAGGTGCTTGGTGCCGTCCGGTGTCTCCACGTAATGCAGTCCTTCCACCAACAGGGCGGCATCGTAGTTCGAAGGCGGTTTTACCGACGGGTCCTGCTGGGTGATGTCCACATGCAGCTTGCGGATCTCCGGGCCCAGATCGCTGCGCAGGTCGGCAATCCGCCGGATTGCACGCTCTGCGTTGTCGCTGTTGCCGGCGATGGAAAACACGCCTTGACCGTCGTAGCGAACGTTCAGATCGCGGTCTGCCAGGGTGTCGCGCAGGGTGGCCAGCACCTCATCCACCACTACCACATCGACCGCGACGGCATGCTGATACCGATGCAGTTGTGCACGCAGGCGCGCCGCATCCGCGCTGCTCGCCACCAGGCCCTCGACCCGCACGCGCGGGCCAACCTGCTCCAAGCGCGCTTCGCGCAAGCCCAGCCGTTTCAGCACGGACCGGACCTGGTTGAGCTGGTTGTCCTGGCTGCGCGTCGGAGCAGCATCGGAAAGAAACGCCGGCAGCAGGGAGGGCAGCAGCGCAGCGGCGGCCAGCGCTAGCATGGCGCCCACCACTGCGCGCATCGCGGTGCGCCTGGACCTGGGTGGCGGAGGTGTTGCCGGCGTTGCGGCTGGAGACAGCAACCGCTCCAGCAGTGCCACATCGTCCGGCCAATCGGCTGCAGCCTCGCCGATACAGAGCACCAACGGACCAAACCGCATTGGATGCAGCGCAACAAACGGTGTCGTTGGCAACGCGTCGCTGCGATAACGAACTTGACCATCTGCATCCACCTCGATGATGAGCGGGCAATCAGGCCAGTCTTCGATCTGGATCTCGGCCTGGGGATCGGCGCCCAACGTATAGCTGCCTGGCTGCAAATCTAATCGCGCGCCGGCGTGTATTCCCGTCAGTATGCGAAGTTGCATGGTCATGCACGAATCCCCTGAGCGGCCCCGTCTTGGTGTTCCATCAGTAGCGTGTTCAAACGCGTGACGCCACGCGCACAATCAGCGGGTCTGCGCGGTCTTCCCGCGCTGATCAGCATCAGCGGCAGCAGCAGGTTGTAGCTACGCAGTGCTGGTGTGGGCTCCGGTTGCGCGTGCACCATCTCCACCAGGCGTTTGCGCAAGGTGTCCATGCTTTCGGCAAAGCTGCCCGCCTGGCCGGATTGCAGGTGCTCGCGCATCAACATCCAGACCATGGTGGTCAGCGATGCGGCAACCGGATGGGCAATGCCGATGTCACGCAACTCCACGAACGCAGCGGTGAGGGCCTGCCGTCTGAGCGTCTGGTCGGCGGCGCGCGTTGCCGCATAGCGATCGATGACTGCCTGGACACCCGCACGCACATCCTCGTCCCGGTGGACCGGCGAGGCGCTTGGCCACGTCTCTGCCTGCGGATCGCCGGCGTGTGCGCGAGCGCCGGCGCCATGCTGATCGTCCTGGCCTTGCCCCTGTTCCTGCGGCTGAGCGATTGCGATGTTGACCCGGCCGCGTAGCGCCGAGACACGTGCTGCCTCGGCGTCTTCCAGCTCGGTGGCGTCGAGCTCGTCGTCCATGCCATCCAGCGACCGCATGCCGCGTCGCCGCCTGCGCGGCGGAGCGGGGCGCAGACGCGGTGCATGATGTGGCGTGTCCGCCAGCGGCTGTGCGCCAGCGCCAGGCGCATCGGCATGGTGGTGCGATGCGCCGGGCGCGCTCGGCAGCGACGGCGGCACGGCACCTAGCGAAATGCGCCGGATCATGGAAACGCCGCCTGCATCAGCGCCTGGCCGAACTGCATGATCGCCGAGGCGCCCCACGGCGCGGTGATCGCAATGGCCGCCACCACCACCACCAGCTTGAGCGCGAACGAAATCGAGGCATCCTGCAGCGACATCACTGCCTGGATGAAGGCGATCAGCAAGCCAGCCAGCGCGGCAACGCCGACCACCGGCAAGGACACCTTGAGGCACAGCAACAAGGCTTCGGAGGTGAATCGCACCAGATCGTCATGGTCCATGGCGTCACCGATAACTCAAGACCAGGCCGTGGATCAGCATGGACCAGCCATCCAGCGCCACGAACAACAGCAGCTTGAACGGAATGGCCACGTTGGTCGGCGTCACCTGCGACAGACCCATTGCCATCAACGCATTAGCCACTACCAGATCGATCACGATGAAGACCAGATACAGCAGGAAGCCGATGCGGAACGCCTCGGTCAGCTCGCTGAGCGTGAATGCCGGTGCCAAGACCAGAAGATCGTCCGGCTTGAGCGTGTCGGCCTTGTCCTTGGGCCAGATCTGCTGCGCCGAACGAATGAAGAAGGCTTTCTCGCGCTCGCGCGTGTGCTTGAGCAGGAACTGCCGGAATGGTTCGCGGCAGGCGTCCAGCAGCACCACCACGCGGCTGTTGTCGGCACCGGGGCTGTAGTTCTGCGCGGCCTTGAACGCCTCCATGCCCACCGGCGCCATCACGAAGCACGACACCAGCAACGCGACGCCGTTGAGGACCATGTTGGGCGGCACCTGCTGTACACCGATGGCATTGCGCAGCAAGCCGAGCACCACCACGATCTTGGTGTAGGAGGTCACTACCATCGCTGCGAAGGGCAGCAAGCCCAGCATGATGACCACCAGCAGCAGCGAGCCGACATCAGGCATCTGCATGCGCGGTCTCCGACATGCTGAGGATCTGCACGCCGAGATGTTCGCCCACCGCCAGCAGCCGGCCGATGCCGATGGTCTGGCCGTAGACGACCAGACGGATGTCGGCCTGATCCACCGGCACCGACAGTTCGAGGATCTGGCCGGGCTGCAGGCCCGACAGCACCGACACAGACAGTGCAAGTTGGTCCACTTCCAGGTGGACAGGCAGTTCCAGTGCCGCCACATCGGTGGTGGACGATGTGGCATCGAGCTCGGGCATATCGTGCTGCATGGCGGGAGCGGTCTCCAGAATCATCTGTTGCAGGTTCAGGGCCACCGGAGCGCGCAACACCGCGCCTCCAGGGATGCCCCAGAGCAGCTCGCCGTTGCGCACGGGAGCCGGGGCGAGTGCGTGCAGCAGCACATCGCCCGGGCGCAGCGCTTGCAGCAGCGTCGCCGTTGCCGTGCGCTGGCCGATGCGCAGGCGCGTGCTCAGCCGCAGTGCGCCCAGCCAGGCCGGCAGCGGTGATGGCGTTGCCAACACAGCGACAGCCTTTTGCAGCGCGGCAAGCAGCAGTGGGCTGGCGGTCTCTGCGATCGCGTCGATGCCGCCCAGGGCGATGCCGATCTCCGGGCAATCGGCTGCGTCCGCACAGCGCTCGAACGCGGCGACCTCGGCAGTGCCCAGCCCGAGCGCTGCGAAGGCGTGCAGGAAATCGTTCAATAGCACGCCGGCGATCGCTGCACGCAGGGCGTCGTCGGCTTCGTTCAATAGCGGCGAGAGGCCGTCGCGTGCGGCGATCCGCAACTCCAGGCTGCCGCTATCGAACTGCAACTGCAGGCGCGCCGCTTCCGCCGCCCGGATGCCACGACGTTGCGCGGTGAAGCCACACCGCTGCACGGCACGCGCATCGCAGAGCACCGTGCCGAGCTGCGCGCGTGCGGCGGGCACGTGGGTCAGCGCTTGCGACAAGTCGCGTGTCGGTGACGTCGGGCTCGGCTCGGTTGACAAAGCGGGGTCCCTGGTTATGGCTGTCCTGCTGCGTGTGCGGCGCTAGACGACCTCGATGCTGATCTGAAGCGCGCCGCTGAGCGCGGCCTTCAACGCGGTATCCAGACGCTTTCTTCCATTGCAAAGTACCTCGCGCGTCTCGGGCGAGCCGCTGTCGAAGCGAAGCGATAGCTGGTCTGGCGAAAGCCGCAACAACAGCGTGGTCTGCGGCAGGATGTCGTGGTTGATCTCCAGCCATGCCTCCCAGATCCCTGCGCCGCGCACCGGCGTGGCATTGCAGAACTCGGCCACTCGTAGCGCGATATGGTGGATGGCCATCTGCGCGCGTTGGGTGCGGATCCACTCGGCGGCGATCTGCCGACCCAGCGCGTCGCTGTTCTCGCCTCGGGCGATCTGTCCACGATGACCGTCATCCAGGCAGGCTGGCGCGCTTTGCAGCCGCGCAGCGTCGTGACCGTCGCGGACAGCATCCGCCGCTTCGGGCAGCGGCGCAGTGTCGTCGCCATCCTCCGGCGACACCATGTCCGGCAATCCGGGCAGCACGCTGCCCAGGCGCCGGCGAAGTTGCATGAAGCTGACACGCTGCGTCGCACGCCCCGGTATGGGCGCTGCGGGCGGCTGCAGGGGTTTACCGGTGACAGGCAGGATGCGCACGTGGCGAACCGGTGGCTTGCGCATCAAGCCACCACTCTGCCGATCGGCTGCAGCTGCACCTCTGCACCCAGTTCCTGGAACGAATACACCTCCAGCCAGTTCAGGCGCGCCTCGATCATCCGGCGGACATAACGCCGCACGTCCATCGATGCGACCACTGCCAGTGGATGCCGCGCCTGATCTTCGACGATGCGTTCCACCTGCTCGACCAGCTGGTTGGCCTGCTCCGGTGGCAGCGCCAGGAAATTGCCTGCCGGCGTGGCGCGAATCGACTGTCGGATCAACTGTTCCACCGCGTGGTCGAGCATCACCGCAGGCAGCTGCCCGGTACCTGCGGTGGCCGTGTGCGCCAGATAGCGGCCGAGATCGCAGCGCACATACTCGGTCAGCATCAGCAGGTCCTTTTCCTTCGGTCCCCACACCACCAGGCTCTCCAGGATGCTCTTGATGTTGCGCACCGGGATGCGTTCTTCCAGCAGCCGGCGCAAGACATCGGCAATGCGCTGCGCGGGCATGGCCTTGTTGACCTCTGCCACCAGCCCGGGATAGTCCGCACTGACTTGTTCCAGCATCCACTGCGTTTCCTGGATGCCGACGAATAGATGCGCGCGTGCACGCAGCGGCGCGATGGCCTGTTGGGCCAGCGCTTTCTGCAGGTCCGCGGTATCGCTCAACGTGTCGCGGGTTTCGGGGACGTCGTGAATCAGCACTTCGTACTGCAGGTCCTGCAGGGAGTCGCTCTGCCAGATCGCGATCCCGGGAAACGGGAGGCCCAGCAGTTCCACCAGCTGCCGGCGCTCGCTCTCGATCGCCTGGTCCAGCAGCGCCGGGTCGAGCTGCGCAGCCAGTTGCGGCGACAGCCGCATCGACAGGGGCGAGGCGAAATCCGGCGCGCTCTTGCGGATGTGCGGCGCATCACCCTTGGCTCCCTTGCGGCTGGTCGATGGCAGCGTGTGCTGATCGCTGCCGCTGACATCGCGTTGCTTGCGCCAGATCGTATAACCGCCTGCGCCCACGGCCGCCGCCAGCAGCACGAACAGCACCGCAGGAAATCCCGGAACGAACGCAAAGCAGGCGAGCAGCACGCTCGCCGCCAGCAGGGCGCGCGCATTGCCGGTGAGCTGGCGGCCGATCTCGAGCCCGAGCGAGCTGATCCTGGCCTCGTTTTCGTTGGCCACGCGGGTGATCATGACGCCGGCCGCCACCGAGATCAGCAGCGACGCGATCTGCGACACCATCGCATCGCCGACCGACAGGATCGCAAAACGGTTGGCCGCCTCGCCTGCGCTCATGCCGTGGTAGGTCACGCCCACCACGATGCCGGCCAGGATATTTACCATGGTGATCACCAAGCCGGCGATGGCGTCGCCCTTGACGAATTTCATGGCGCCATCCATGCCGCCGTGCAGTTGACTCTCGATGGCCAGCCGCGCGCGTTTGCTGCGTGCTTCGTCCGCGCTCAGGTTGCCGCCGCGCAGGTCGGCATCGATGCTCATCTGCTTGCCGGGCATCGCATCCAGGGTGAAGCGCGCACCGACTTCGGCAACGCGCTCGGAGCCCTTGGCGATCACGATGAACTGCACCGTGGTGATGATCAGGAACACCACCAGGCCCACCACCAGGTTGCCGCCGACCACCAGCTCGCCGAAGCTTTCGATGATGTGGCCGGCCTCGGCATGTAGCAGGATCGATTTTGTCGATGCGATGTTCAACGACAGCCGCAGCAGCGTGGTGAACAGCAGCAACGAGGGAAACGACGACAGCGAGATCGAGTCGGGCACATACATCGTGACCATCAGCAGCACCACGCTGAGGGTGATGTTGATGCCCAGTAGTGTGTCGATCAGCGGGGTGGGCAACGGCAGGATCATCAGGCCGATGACCGCCACCACCAGGGCGGCGATCGCCACTTCACCGGTGTATGCGAAATAGCGTGTCAGGCGCATGCGATCTCCTAGCAGGGCAGCGGACCGCTGCCGTCATCGTTGTCGCGGCCCAGCGCATCGACCCAGCGCAGCACCACCGCCACCGTTTCGAACAGCGTTTCAGGCACCGCCTCGCCCAGTTCGACCTGATGCAGCGCACGCGCCAACGGCGGGTTCGCCACGATCGGAATGCCCTGGTTGTGCGCATAGGCACGCAGTTCCAGCGCACCGTCGTCCACGCCCTTGGCAACCACCTGTGGCAGACCGAAGCCGTCCGGTTCGTAGGCGAGCGCGACGGCGTAATGAGTCGGGTTGACCACCATCACCTTGGCCTTGGCGACGCGCTCGTGTGGGTCGCCGAAGACCAGTTCCTTGGCGAATTCCTTGCGCTTTCCCTTCAGTTCCGGATCGCCTTCGCTGTCTTTGTGCTCGCGCTTCTGCTCGTCCTTGCTCATGCGTTTGTCGCGAATGAACAGCCAATGCTGCACGCTCCAGTCCGCCGCGCCCACCAGCACGAACACCAGTACCGCCAGCGCGCACAAAATGCCCAACGCACGCCAGCCGATCTGGGCGATGTCGGGCGTTGGCTGGTAGGCCAGCCCGATGATCGTCGGCATCAGTGCGCGCAGGCCGTACCACAGCACCACGCCGATCACCGCGGCCTTAATACCCAGCTTCAGCAGGTTGATGAGACTACGCAACGAAAAGAGTTTCTTGACGCCGTTCACGGGGTTGAGCGAATCGAACTTGGGCGTGACCGGTTTGAGCGAGGCATTGAGCCCGGTCTGCAGGAAGCTGCCGATCAATCCGGCTGCCAAGCACGCGACCACGAAGGGCAGCGTCAGCATCAATCCCTGGATGCCGATGCGACCGAGCGCACGATTCAAGGCGGTGGCATCGCGCGTATTGGTGCTGAAATCGAGACCGATCGACAGCAAGGCGTGCAGGTGTTCGACAAAATAACTGCCTGCCAGTTTCATCACCAACAACGCGGCCAGCAGCACGGCGGCGGCAGTGACATCCGGGCTGACCGGGATTTCTCCATCCCTGCGCGCATCCTGTAGTTTTTTTTCGGTCGGCTTCTCGGTCTTCTCATCCGACATGGCGATCTCCGGCCGCTGTTGCTGCGCGCCGATTCTGGTCGAGCCATCGCCAGGCGATCCGCTTCCAGGGCGAACGTGTGCATGGGTGGACGAAGCGCGATGTGTTTGTTCGCGATGGTATTCCGATGTTCGCTTCTGAAAAGTCTTGGTTGGCGCCGACGCGTACGTTACGCACGCATGCTGTCCACAGCCATTGAATGACGAGGTGCGGTATGGAAAACATCGAATGTCCCGGTTCGGTCGTGAGTGGGCTGATTGAACTGATCACGGTCGGGCTGACCCACGAAAAACTCGAAGAAGCCGCAGCGGTGCTGGCCGCCGTGCGGGTGCTGCGGCCGGAGCTGAAGGCGCTGGATACCTTCGATGCCTGGATTGCGATCAAGCGCGGCAGTTACCTGGAGGGCGCGCGCCTGCTGCGTGAGCTGGAGGCCGATGCGGGCTCCAAGCCGCTGTGCAAGGCCTTGTACGCGTGTTGTCTGTTTGCGGTGGGCGACCCGTCGTGGCATGGCATTGCAGACGGCCTGATCGAAGAGGACGCCGATGCCGACGCCGTTGGCCTGGTCAAGGCGCTGTCAGGCCGCTACACGCCTGCACCCGCGCAGCTGGAAGCGGCGGCCGAATCCGCCACGCCGATGGAAGTTCCCAACGCCCAGTATCTGCGCGCCTGACCCGGACCTCACCCAGCCTGCGGAACATGTCATGACGCTGATTCCTCCTGTTGCACCGATCACTGCCGGTACCGGCTTGTCCACGTCGGCAGTGTCGCCGATGGCGACACCGAACCAGGTGCTGGTCAACCGCTTCCAGGCACTGATGCAGTCCTCCAGCCCGCTGCCGCCTGCCATGCAGCGTGTCGGCGAGCCGAGCATGGTGAGCCGCCTGGTCGACGTGCAGAACGATGGCGTGCGGACCATGACCGAGCATATCGATGCTTTCAGCATGCAGGCGCCGACCATGGGCCTGCAGGAAATGGCCTCGCAGCAAATGAAGTTGATGCACGAGCTGACGATGGTCGGCTTCAACCTCAATGTCAGCGTTGGCGTGGCACAGTCGGGCAGGAACGCCGTGCAGACGCTGTTCAAGAATCAATAGCATGCGAACGCTCAGATATCTGGTGGTATTGCTGCTGGCATTGCTGCTGTCTGGCTGCGACCAGCAGCTGTATTCCGGGCTGACCGAGAACGATGCCAACGACATGCTCGCCGTGCTGCTGACGGCCGGTGTGGATGCAGACAAGGTCACCCCCGATGACGGCAAGACCTGGGCGGTCAACGCGCCACACGATCAGGTGTCGTACGCGTTGCAGGTGCTGCGCGCGCATGGCATGCCGCGCGAGCGGCACGCCAATCTCGGCGAGATGTTCAAGAGGGACGGCCTGATCTCCACACCCACCGAAGAGCGCGTGCGCTTCATCTACGGCGTGTCGCAGCAGCTGTCGCAGACCTTGTCGAATATCGATGGCGTGATCGCGGCCGATGTGGAGATCGTGCTGCCCAACAATGACCCGCTATCCACTTCGGTCAAGCCCTCCAGCGCCGCGGTGTTCATCAAGTTTCGCGTCGGTAGCGATCTGACCAGCCTGGTGCCCAGCATCAAGACGCTGGTGATGCACAGCGTGGAAGGGCTGACCTACGAGAACGTCAGCGTCACGCTGGTGCCTGGTGGCGCGGAAAGTGATGCGCAGTTTTCCGCATCGCCACCGCCACGTGCCTGGGCGTGGCCGTGGCTGGCCGGCTGCGCGCTGGCGCTGTGCGTGGCGCTCGCTGCCGCAGCGCTGTACTGGTGGCCGAACGCCAATGCACGCCGCTGGGGCGGCTGGCAGCGCCTGCGCGAGTTGTCCAGAAAACATACTGGGTGAGGCCGGCGGATGGATAAGTCACGCATCGACCAGGCACGCATCGACAACGCGGCACTGTGGCTTCAACGCTGGACGGCGGCGGTATCCGCGCTGGCGCAATCGCTGGATGCAGACCGGGTGGCCCACTGGCTGGGCCCGGTCGCTGCGTCGGGCTGGGAAGGTGCGCCTGCGCAGCGTCGTGTGCGCGTGGTCCAGGCCTGGACGGGGTGGTCGAGCATGCCGCCCGGTGCGCTGGATCCGCTGGCCAGCCGGCTGGTCATGCTGGCGCCCGAGCTGCTCGCCAGGGTGTTGATGAGCCGCGCGTTGTTTTCGCGCGCACTGGCGCTGCGCCGCTGCATCGAGCGCGAGCGCCTGAGCTGGTTCGAGCAGCGGGTGGGGCCGGCGGTGCTCGACCATGTGCGCCATCGCGCGGTGACCGGCATGACAGCGCCGTTGTTGCCGCGCGATGCCGACCCGGCAGCATGGGTCGGCGATGGCTGGCGCCGCCTGGCGGCCGATGGCGCCTGGCCCGACCCCTGCGTCGCCAAAGTGATCGCGCTGTCCTTGCCGTTGGGCGCTGCCCGCGTGGCGCCTGTCGCTGCAGATGGCGCCAGCGATGCCTTCCTGCAGGCGCTTCCCACCTTGCTGCCGGAGTTGTCATGCGTCTGTGGCTGAGGTCCACGCAGGAGGCGGTGGGCCTGGACGGCGACGTCATTCCCCGCGAGGCGTTGGCCTGTGTGCTGGAACTGGACGCCGCGGCTGCACAGGTGCACGCGCGGTGTGCGCAGACGCTGGCAGATGCCCAGGCGCGTGCGCAGGCGCTGATCGACGATGCGCAGCAGCAGGCCGAGGCGATCCTCAACGATGCCCGGGACAAGGCCGAGCGCAGTGCACGGTTGGGCTATGCCGCCGGGCTGCGCCGTCAGCTCGACGCATGGAACGAGCGCGGCGTACGCCATGCCTTCGCAGCCGAGGATGCCGCGCAGCGCGCCCGCGAGCGTCTGGCCGGGATCGTCTCGCATGCCTGCGCACAGGTGCTGCATGGGCACGATCCCGCTGCGCTGTACGCGCGCGCCGCACAGGCGCTGGACGGTGCGTTGGACGAGGCCAAGGGCCTGCGGGTAAGCGTGCATCCGGATGCGCTGGACGACGCGCGGCGCGCCTTCGATGCGGCCGCGGCGGCCGCCGGCTGGGCCATGCCGGTGGAGCTGTGCGGCGACGCGCAGCTGGCGCTGGGCGCCTGCGTGTGCGAATGGGATACCGGCGTGTTCGAGGCCGATCTGCGCGATCAGCTGCGCAGCCTGCAGCGGGTCATCCGCCGCGTGCTGGCCGCGCCGCAGGCGGTGCAAGATGACGGTTGAGATGCCGCTGCTGGAGGCAACGCTCGAGCGCGAACTGGCTGCGCTGGCCTTCGGTCGCCGCTACGGCAAGGTGGTCGAAGTGATCGGCACCATGCTCAAGGTCGCCGGGGTGCAGGTCAGCCTGGGTGAGGTGTGCGAGTTGCGCCAGCGCGATGGCAGGCTGTTGCAGCGCGCCGAGGTGGTGGGCTTCAGCCGCAATCTCGCCCTGCTGGCGCCGTTCGGCGAGCTGGTCGGCTTGTCGCGCGAGACGCGTGTGATCGGCTCGGGGCGCCCACTGGCGGTGCCGGTCGGGTCGGCGCTGCTGGGACGCGTGCTCGATGGCCTGGGCGAGCCGGCCGACGGCCAGGGGCCGGTTGCCGGCGACGGCTGGGTGCAGATCCAGGCGCAGGCGCCGGACCCGATGCGCCGGCGCCTGATCGAACAACCGATGCCGACCGGCGTGCGCATCGTCGATGGCCTGATGACGCTGGGCGAAGGCCAGCGCATGGGCATCTTCGCCGCTGCCGGCGTCGGCAAGAGCACCTTGATGGGCATGTTCGCGCGCGGCACGCAGTGCGATGTCAACGTGATCGTGCTGATCGGCGAGCGCGGACGCGAAGTGCGTGAGTTCATCGAGATGATTCTTGGCCAGGATGGCCTGGCGCGCAGCGTGGTGGTGTGCGCCACCTCCGACCGCTCCTCCATCGAGCGCGCCAAGGCGGCCTATGTCGGCACCGCCATCGCCGAATATTTTCGCGATCAGGGCCTGCGCGCGTTGCTGATGATGGACTCGCTGACGCGCTTTGCCCGCGCGCAGCGCGAGATCGGCCTGGCCGCCGGCGAGCCGCCCACCCGGCGCGGCTTCCCGCCGTCGGTGTTCGCCGAGTTGCCACGCCTGCTCGAACGTGCCGGCATGGGCGAGACCGGCTCGATCACCGCGTTCTACACCGTGCTGGCCGAGGACGACACCGGCAGCGATCCGATCGCCGAGGAAGTGCGCGGCATCCTGGATGGGCATCTGATTCTGTCGCGCGAGATCGCCGCCAGGAACCAGTACCCGGCCATCGATGTGCTGGGAAGCCTGAGCCGGGTGATGAGCCAGATCGTGTCTGCCGAGCACCGCCAGTACGCCGGCCAGCTGCGGCGTCTGCTGGCCAAGTACAACGAGGTGGAGACCTTGCTGCAGGTCGGCGAGTACCGCCAGGGCAGCGATGCGGTCGCCGACGAGGCAATCGCCAGGATCGACGCGATTCGCGACTTCCTCAGCCAGCCCACCGACCAGCTCAGCGACTACGACACCACCCTGGAGCAGCTTGCCGGCGTGATCGACGATGCGTGAGCGTGCCAGCACCTGGGCGACATTGCAGCAGCTGAAGACGCGCCGTCACGCGCGCATGCAGGAGCGTCTGGGCGACTGCAGGCGTGCGCTGGCGCAGTGCGAGCGCGAACGCGTCAGTTGCAGTCAGGAGGCCAGCGCCTGCACCGCGCGTCTGGCCGCGTTCGATGCCACGCTGGCCGACAAGGCTGGCGCGGGTGAGCCGATCGGCATCGCGGCGATCCTGCAGCACCAACGCTTCCGCGCCGTGCTGGAAGAGCGCTGCCGCGCCGCAGAGCAGGCGCTGGTCGCAGCGACGCAGGCGGTGCAGAGCGCACGCGACGAGGCCGCAGCAGTGCAACAGGCACTGAGCAGGCTGCAGGCGCAGGAGGATGTGTATGCGCAGAAAGCCGCCCGCGCGCAGCGTGCCTGGCAGGCACAACGCGACGCGGCCGAAGAGGAAGACGCGATCGAGGCGCTGGTCGGGCTGCGCCTGCATCGTGCCGCGCGCGGAGTGCGGCAATGAGCGACACCGCCACCGCGCTGCTGGCGCTGTCGTCCCAGGGCGTATCGCTGCTGACCCTGCTGGCGTTGTGCGGGGTGCGCGTGTTCGTGATGTTCTTCGTGCTGCCGGCCACGGCGCAGGACAGTCTTCCGGGGATGGCGCGCAACGGCGTGATCTATGTGCTCAGTTCATTCATCGCCTACGGACAGCCGGCCGATGCGCTGGCCAGGATCGAAGCAGCCGGCCTGGTCGGGCTGGTGTTCAAGGAAGCCTTCATCGGCCTGCTGATCGGGTTTGCCGCATCCACGGTGTTCTGGGTTGCCGAGAGCGTGGGCCTGCTGATCGACGATGTGTCCGGCTACAACAACGTGCAGATGACCAACCCGCTGAGCGGTGAGCAGAGCACGCCGGTCTCCACGGTGTTGATGCAGCTGGCGATCGTATCCTTCTACGCGCTGGGCGGCATGCTGATGCTGCTCGGTACGCTGTTCGAATCGTTTCGTTGGTGGCCGCTGAGTCAGCTCACGCCGGACATGGGGGCGGTCGCCGAATCCTTCGTCATCCAGCAGACCGACGGCATGATGGCCGCAATCGTCAAACTGGCAGCACCGCTGATGTTGGTGCTGGTGCTGGTGGATCTGGCCATCGGCTTTGTGGCCCGCGCTGCCGACAAGCTGGAGCCTTCGAATCTGAGCCAGCCGATCCGTGGGGTCCTGGCGCTGCTGCTACTCGCGTTGCTGACCAGCGTGTTCATTGCGCAATCCGGTGACGCACTTAGCTTCATCCACTTCCAGCAGCAGTTGCACGATGCCGCCAACATCGGCGGCAAAGGAGGCGCAGCGAATTGATCATTGTTGAGACATCGCCTGCGATGCGCTGCCTACACTGACCGCACCAGCCCGGATTTGCTGCTTGACGCCGTGTCTGCAGCCGCCTGCATCCGGCACGCAATCCCGGACGACGCCTGCCTGCCAGGTGCCGCCCCATCGACTTCTTTCACTTGCCTCGCAGAGGGAACGCCATGGCATACGCCTGTCCTCCAGTTCACCGCCATCGACGTGCGCCATTGGCCGCCGCGTTGCTATTGAGCCTGCTGCCGCTGCTGCCGTCGCATGCCACTGCCGCGCAGGTGCCATGGCATTCGCGCAGCTTCAAATACGTCGCCGACCACAAGGATCTCAAGGAAGTACTGCGCGACCTGTCCGCCAGCCAATCCATCACCACCTGGATTTCGCCGGAGGTGACCGGCACGCTCAGTGGCAAGTTTGAGGCGAGCCCGCAGAAATTCCTCGACGATCTGTCTGCGACGTTCGGCTTCGTCTGGTATTACGACGGTGCCGTGCTCAGGATCTGGGGCGCCAACGAAACCAAGAATGCAACATTGAATCTGGGTGCTGCATCGACCAGTGCGCTGCGCGATGCGCTTGCACGCATGCGGCTGGACGATCCGCGCTTTCCGGTCCGTTACGACGAGGCGGCGCACGTGGCGGTGGTGTCCGGCCCGCCGGGTTATGTGGATACCGTCGCTGCGATCGCCAGGCAGGTCGAGCAGGGCGCGCGCCAACGCGATGCCACCGAAGTGCAGGTGTTTCAGCTGCATTACGCGCAGGCCGCCGATCACAGCACCCGCATCGGTGGGCAGGACGTCCAGGTGCCGGGCATGGCCAGCCTGTTGCGCAGCATGTACGGCGTGCATGGCGCGCCCACGGCGGCGCTGCCCGGGCCGGGTGCCAATTTCGGGCGGGTGCAACCGATCGGCGGCGGCTCATCTAATACCTTCGGCAACAACGGTCAGGCCCAGAACGGCGGCGGCAGCAACGGCGGCAACGGCATTCTCGGCTTGCCTGCGTCGTGGTTCGGCGGTGGTTCGCCGTCCGATCGGGTGCCGGTCAGCCCGCCGTTGCCGGGTACGGGCGCCAATGCGCCGGCCAGTGTGTGGCCGGAGATGAGCCAGGCGCGCCGCGACACGCCACTGGCGGTGGATGCAGGCAGCGGCGGCGAGCCGGCATCGGACGCGCCGGTGATCGAAGCCGACCCACGCACCAACGCCATCCTCATTCGCGACCGCCCCGAGCGCATGGCCGCCTATGGCAGCTTGATCCAGCAGCTCGACAACCGCCCCAAGCTGCTGCAGATCGATGCCACCATCATCGAGATCCGCGACGGCGCCATGCAGGATCTGGGCGTGGACTGGCGGTTCCACAGTCGGCGTGTGGATGTGCAGACCGGCGACGGCCGTGGCGGCCAGCTTGGCTACGACGGCAGCTTGAGCGGTGCGGCGGCGGCAGGGGCAAGCGCTCCGTTGGGCGGCACCTTGACGGCGGTTCTGGGAGACGCCGGGCGTTACCTGATGACGCGTGTGTCGGCGCTCGAGCAGACCAACAAGGCCAAGATCGTGTCCACCCCGCAGGTGGCGACGCTGGACAACGTGGAAGCGGTGATGGACCACAAGCAGCAGGCCTTCGTGCGTGTCAGCGGTTATGCATCCGCGGACCTCTACAACCTGTCCGCCGGTGTGTCGCTACGCGTATTGCCGAGTGTGGTGCCGGGCTCGCCCGACGGGCAGATGCGCCTGGATGTGCGTATCGAAGACGGGCAGTTGGGCGCCAATACCGTCGATGGCATTCCCGTCATCACTTCCAGCGAGATCACTACCCAGGCATTCGTCAACGAAGGCCAGAGCCTGCTGATCGCCGGCTATGCCCAGGATACCGATCAGACCGATCTGAACAAGGTGCCCGGGCTGTCCAGGATTCCACTGGTGGGTAACCTGTTCAAGCATCGCCAGCAGGGTGGGTCGCGGCTGCAGCGCTTGTTCCTGCTGACCCCGCATATCGTTTCGCCCTGAGCAGGGCATCGCGGCAGTCGATGGTGTTGCAACGTGCAGGCTGCCGCATGGCCCGGCAGCCTGCACGCAGTGCCGATCAGGCCTGGCCGGTGATGCTCGACAGGTTGGCGTTGAAACCGCCACCCAGGCTGTTGCCGCCCAGGCTGCTGTTGACCGAACCGCCACCGCCCACGCCGGCGCCGCCCTGGTTCTGCATCAGCTGCATCACGATCTGCATCAACATCTGCGTCAACGGACTCAGGCCGTCCTGCTGACCGTTCTGCGGCTGGTCGTTGCCGCATTCCTGATTGGCATCGCTGCCCTGGCTCTGCTGAAGCATCATCATGATGAACATGGCGAGCAACTGATCCAGCTGTTGCTCGGAGCCAGCCGAAGACGAGCGCTGACCGGAGTCCTGGGTTTGCTGGGGCCCGATGCCCATCGTCTGCACGTTGCTGCTGAAGTTGGAAAAGTTTCCGATAGATGAGTCCATGGTGATTCCCGTCTCATGTGGTTGACTGGGTACATCGCGGTTGCCGGAAAGCTGTCACGGCAAGGTCGCAACGGGGACGCTGCATTGCCCCGTCCGCAAGGTAGAAGAGGTACCGGTGATGCATCGGCAAGGACGCGAAAGCGCGCTTTTACTTGCGAACGTCGCGGCGGAAAAATATTCGGAATACGCTGGAAAACAGCTGCATTGAAACGATGCGTGGGGTGATTTCGTTTCGGTCATAGACGTTTCGTGCAGCAAGTGCATGCGTGTGCATGGTGCCGTTATGGTGTTGCGATCGAGCGGGGGTTTGGATCAGCCGGGGATGCCTGTCCACTCCGCGACGTTGCTGGAATCAACGACGATCAGGTGACAGACATGACAGAGACCGATACGCCGACCACGTGTGCGTCCGTGCACGGCACGGGCGTTGGCCGTCCACAGCAGTGGGCCACGCTCTCCAAAAGCCTGCCCGTGGGCGAACACTGCTACGCGCTCCGGCCCAGGCAGGCACCCGCCGCCCGGCGCCGGGTGTTGATTGCGGCGGCGTTGCTGTGCGCCGCGCCACTCGCACGCGCAGACTGCTTCGAAGAGGCCGCCGGCTATCAACATGTCAATCCATGGGTGCTGCGCGCCATTGCATGGCAGGAATCACGCGGTCGTGCCGACGCGATCCATCGCAACAACAACGGCACGGTCGACTACGGAAAGATGCAGATCAATTCGATCCACCTGCGCCGTCTTTCCAGCTACGGCATCTCCAGGGACGCGTTGATGCAGCCGTGCGTCAGCGTGTATGTCGCCGCCTGGCGGCTGCGCGAGATGACCAATAAATATGGAAATACCTGGGCCGCCGTCGGTGCCTATCATTCCGAAACGCCGGCCGAGCGCGACAAGTATGCGCATGCCATCCACGCGATTCTGAGCAAGCGCGGCGTGGTCGCCGAGTAACGCTGCTGCACGCGGCGGTGGCGCACTGCGTTGCCGGCCTGCCCGCATTGCGTGCCCAGAGGCTGTGCGGTGAATACACACCGCGCCCGCCGGATGGCGAGCGCGGTGGTTTGATCGCCGTGCTTACCCGGCCTGGGAGCGAGCCGCCTCGGCTGCGCGAACAGCCCCATCGGCCTGCCAGGTGGCGCCGATGGTCTTGTACTGCATGCCGGCAGCCACGCCGGACACCGTATTGGAGAGCAGGCCGCTGCGTGCGGGCGACAGCCCGACCCAGGCGCCAATCATGTTGATGGCGGTACCAAGCGCGATATTGGAATTGATGGCGGCCGTGCGGGCGACCGAATGATCCATGACCCTCTCGTAATCCTCGCGCTTGCCCTTCCACTCCGGTTCCCAGATCTGCTTGGTCCCGGCCTGGTCGGCTTCGTGCTGGGTGACGTTGATCCAGTCCGCCGTTTCCAGGCCGACATTCAAGGCCGCCGTCATCGCCGATTGACGCAAGATGACGCTGGTTGCCTCGCCCTTGGTGAAAGGCGAGTTCAGGCCGGCCCAGCGCTGCCGGGCCGCTGCAAAGTCCGGCGACGCCAGCTCGTTCGACGCCAGGTTGGCCAGCACGTTGGCCATGCCGTAGAACCTGCCTGCGCTGGTGATGTGCGGATCGCTGATGCCGCCATTGGAGCGGGCCGGGTCTTGCATTCCCACCATCTTGAAGGTGGCCTGGATGGTGTCGCGGGCTGCGGCATAGGCGGCGATCTTCAGGTCGCTGGCCAGCAGCCTGGCAGCCAGCTCCGGTTGGCCGGATGCCTTGCCGGCCGCACCCACAGCGATGTTGCTCAGGATGCCGCCCAACGCCAGCCGGGTGACCAGATTCGAATAATGCTGCTGTTCTTCTCTCCTGCTTCCCTGCTCTTGGACGGACAATGCATCCCACTGTTCGAGACTGAGATTGTGGAAGCCCCGCGCAGCCGCGTCCGGATTGCGGTTCTCGCGGTTGCGTCGCAGCGTATGCAGCGCCATCTGCAGCGTGCCGGAAACGGCCTGCATGGCGACCACCGCTTCGGGCGGAAGCTGGCGGAGCGCGGCAAACAATCCTTCGCCCAGCAACTCACGTGCGAACGTGGTCGGTCCCACCGAACTGGCCTGGTGCACCAGATGCCCCAGCGCCGCACCGAGGTATTGTCCGTCGAAACTGGTCGGGACTATGCCGTGCGCTGCCGCCGCCACCGCGCTGGCGGTCGGTCCGAACACGGCGCTTGCGCCACGCACTGCACCGGTCCTGATCGATGCAGCCAGTGCACCCAAGCGCTCGCTGCGTGTCGGCGTGGTGGTGGCTGCAGGTGTGGGCACCGGTTGATCGGGTGGTGCAGCGTGTTCGTGGTCTATGGACGACGGGTCCACTGCTGGCAAGAAGTCCACGGCGTCGAAGAAGCGCTCGCTGGTGCTGTTGTCGGCATGTAGCAGCGGGCTCTCACCGCCGTGCTGGTTTCTATCGGCAGCGCTGCCGGATCCTGTGCCGCGTTCCGGGTTGCTGCGCCGTCCGGACGGTCTGGGAGCCAGGCGCGACAATGCAGGGTTCGCCGCAGGCGTCGGCGCCGCGGTGTGCTGTTGTGGCGGCGCTATGTCGATCACGACGTCTGTGTCGGTCGGTCGTGGTGGCTGGGAAGCACTGGCTGAAGGGATCTTCATCACGGCATGTCCTCGCTGTGGGGGGAAGGGCGGCGTGTTGCCGCCCGGGCTTGCGCGGCTGCTGACGTGAGGCATCGATGGCTGGCACCTCATCCGATGGGCGCATGGCGGTGCCGGCCTCGATTGCAGCGCACAGCTCGCTGTTGGCAGGGCAACGCGCGCGACAGCACGGTCGACGTGCGCCACGCAGACACGGTCTGGCGCAGCTGCCGCCATCAACGGTTCGGAGAATTGCAGTGCGGACTTCCCAGCGTGCAATCGAAGTGCCCAGGCGTGCCTGGCATTCCCGGCCACCTTGTGTGGCATGCGTCATCGTCGTCAGTGACTCGAAAATGACATCAAGCTGCAGACCCGGGACGCTTCACCTGCGAAATGATCATTCCGCAACGGAAAAGGGCGTTTCTCCTGCAGATGAAATGTGTCTGCTGTCGCGCGGGTCTTCGCCTACCCGGCCACCCCGTCGTGCCCGCAGCGACGATCCCTGTCGAGATGCAGCGTGGTTCGATTGAGGAGCCAGCGTAAGCAGCGAGCTCGGGATGCGGCCATGATGCTGGCCACCTGAGTGCCAATCGATGCACAGGAGCAAACCCGGTCAAGCGGGCAGGCTTGTTTCTTCGGGATATGCGGGATGAAGAAGCGCGCGGCATTGTGGCTGGCGGACACACGTGCCCTTCCAGGCATCGGCCCCGCGCGGTCCAGCGAAGATCGCTCGGCTGCAGGCCGCCTGAGTCGCGTCATGCCAGCATGCCAGCTGTTGCTTCCGTGAGGACGTCGCATCCACTGTAGCCGACGCGGCCAGGTGGGCGGCCGACAATGGAGGCAGAGGTGACGCTTACTCCTTGGCTCTATAAACGATGATTCCCGGCGTTCTCGCCACGTATTCCATGAAGGGCGAGTCGACGACCTTTTCGTTTTCCTTGCGTGAGGAGGCGTTGCGTAACACCGGGCCTGTGTCGGTCATGATGAAGAATCCGACGTGCGTGACATCCAGCCCGGCCAGATGGGTATAGATGCCGATGAAATCCCCCGTGCGCAGCTTGCGGATGACGCTGCCGTCGATGTGCTCGGTGGGGATATAGGTGACAGCCCGGTCGACCACCGGCAAGCCGGGCAGGTAGTTACTGCCGTCTGCTTTCAAGTTGAGCTGCTTCATCACGGTTACAGTGTCGGTGCTGATCCGTGTGGTGATATCGGTGGCAAGCTCGTAAGGCCGGTTCGCCCAGTCGGTAAAAAAGTGCTTGCGGTGCGTAAAGCTGACGACACCGTCGACATAGCGGGTAAAGACAAGGTTGTTGACGAAGTCCTGCTGTGAGTGCGACTTCCGGGCTGCTTCGACATAGTCCAGATAGGTGAAGCAGTCCAAGCCGGTAAAGTCCACGATCAATTTCTCTGGCACCGTGGCCGAACCCTGCAACACGTTTGCGCGATAAGGCGTTTCCAAAAACTGCGCAGAGACCAGGTCGATCATGTGCCCGGTGCTCAGGCCACGATGCCGTGAGGTCTCCTCCAGCACGGCGTTCAACTTGTTTGCTGTGTAGGCATCCATCTGCACGCGTGCTGGCGATGCTTCTGGCGCGCTTTCAGCCCGGGCGCAGCATCCGGTTACACAGGTAATGGCGAGCAGTGTGACAAGGAGCCATCGCGCTTCTCTGGACATGTCCGTCTCCAAACACAGGGCAGGCGAGAGGTAGATTGCCGCTCGTGTAGTGTCACCCATGTTGCTGTAGCGCCAAACACCGGGCTTCGCGTCTGTCTCCATGGGTGCGTATGTGACATAGGCCGCCTGGAAGCCGGCTAGGCAGCGGGGACATAAAGAGATATTTCAGGGCCCGCGACGAAATGCTGGATGCGCGTGGAAGTCACACGTCGATTGCAATGCCGGGGGGCTGCGCATCCACTGACGCCATCGGTTGGTCCCGAAGCAGGCATCGCGAATGCGAACCCGCCTGTGTGTGCGGGCTTGCCCATCCTGTAGCGTTGGCCGCCGCCGCCGAGCACCCTTCCCATGCCTGCATGCACTACTCGACGCCAGCTGCTGCGTAGCGCCGGAACACTGGCGCTGCTCGCGCGCATTCCCGCTGGCTGGGCATTGCCGACCGGTGCGGCGCGGCCGCCCGGCTTCATCGATGCATTGATCGCGCGCATGACCGTGGAGGAAAAAGCGGGCCAGCTCAGCCTGTTCAGTTCGGCGCAACAGGATGGCAAGGCGATCGTCGCCAATCCGCTGACCCGCACTGCCGACGGGAGCGCTCAACTGGCCGCCGCCCGAGCCGGGCGGCTGACCGGGGTGTTCAACGGGTCCAACGTGCGCTGGCATCAGCAACTGCAGCAGGCAGCGCTGCAAAGCCGGTTGCGGATTCCGCTGTTGTTCGCCGCCGATGTGATCCATGGCTATACCACGGTGTTCCCGGTGCCGTTGGCCGAGGCGGCCAGCTTCGAGCCGACGCTGGCACAGCGCACCGCGCGTGCCGCGGCGATGGAGGCCAGTGCGGTCGGTCTCGACTGGACCTTCGCGCCCATGGTGGATATCGCCCGCGATGCACGTTGGGGGCGTGGCGTGGAAGGCGCCGGCGAAGACGTGCTGCTGGCGCGGCTGTTTGCGCAGGCACGGGTGCGCGGTTTCCAGGGCGATGCGGGGCTGGCCCATCCCGAGGCGATGGCCGCCTGCCCCAAACACTTTGCCGCCTATGGTGCGGCCGAGGGCGGGCTGGATTACAACCGCGTGGACGTGTCCGAACGGACGCTGCGCGAGGTGTATTTCCCGCCGTTCCAGGCGGCGTTTACCGTAGGCGCGGTCACGACCATGGCCGCCTTCAACGAACTGTCGGGCATTCCCGCCACTGCCAATGCGTGGCTGCTGGATACGGTATTGCGCAGGGAATGGGGCTATCCCAGCCTGGTCGTGTCCGACTTCCAGGCCGACCAGGAACTGATCGCGCACGGCGTTGCGGCCACTGGCCGTGACGCGGCAAGACTGGCGTTTTTGGCCGGGGTGGATATCAGCATGGAAAGCGGCCTGTATCTACAGCACCTGCCAGCCTTGGTTGCCGCAGGCGACGTGCCGATGGCACGGCTGGATGCGTCGGTGAGACGCGTCCTGGCGTTCAAGGCGGCACTGGGGCTGTTCGACGACCCGTTCCGGCGCATCCGGCCCGCACGGGCGCAGTCATCGCAGCGCAACACCGACACCTTGGCACTGGCCCGCGAGGCCGCATGCAAATCGGTGGTGTTGCTGAAGAACGACGGCGAGTTGCTGCCATTGCGCCGCAGCGGCCAGCGCATTGCCTTGATCGGACCCATGGCGCGCGACTGGATCAACCACGCCGGGCCATGGAGCCTGTTCGACGAGGAGGACAAGCGCAATACGCTGGCCACCGCGCTGGCGAATGCGCTGCAGGACCCGCAGGCACTGCAGGTGGTGGACGGCTGCCACTTCGAGCAAGCGTTACCGGGCGGTGTGCAGGCCGCGGTGGCCGCCGCCAGGTGTGCCGATGTCGCGCTGCTGGCGATTGGCGAACCACTGGGCTACTCGGGCGAAGCGCAATCGCGCAGCGAGATCTGCATCCCCGAAGCGCAGCAACAGTTGCTGGCGGCAGTCGTCGCCACCGGTACGCCTGTCGCGGTCCTGCTCAGCACCGGTCGCGCGCTTGCGCTGCAGGCGCCGGTGCTTGGATGCGCGGCGATCCTGGTGACCTGGTTCCTGGGCTCGGCGGCCGGCCTTGCATTGGCTGACATCCTGTTGGGTGCGCAGGCACCGTCCGGCCGTTTGCCGGTGAGTTTTCCCCATGCGGTCGGGCAGGTGCCCTACACCTATGCCCACCCGCCAACCGGCCGTCCCAATCCCGGGCCGGACGAGCTGGAGCCTTACACCACGCATTACCGGACGGCGCCCAACACGGCGCTGTTTCCGTTCGGCCATGGGCTCACCTATGGGCGCATCGACTATGCCGAACTGAGCTTGAGCGATGCACGCCTGCCAGCCAATGGCAGCGTGCGCATCAGTGCACGCATCTACAACCGCGGCACGCGCGATGCGGACGAAGTGGTGCAGCTGTATGTGCGCGACCGCAGCGCCAGCGTGACCCGGCCGGTGCGGGAGCTGAAGGATTTCCGCAAACTCGCGGTGCCAGCTGGCGGCAGCGCGCCCGTGGAGTTCGTGTTGCGGCGTGCGGACCTGTTGTTCATCGGTCAGGCATTGCAACCGATCGTGGAGCCGGGTGTGTTCGATGTATGGGTGGCGCCATCGGCTGAAGCTGCAGGACTGACGGCGAGCTTCGAATTGGTGGAGTGAGGTGACGTGCGGTGGCGCTGGTCGATATTCATGACCTTGAGCATCACCTGCGTCCGAAGTCCGATGATGACCGTTGTTCCCGAGCAGTCGGTGCGACCGACCACGCGGATCACGTGCTGCGCAATGATGTGCAAGAGCAGAACGCGGGTGGGCCCGGAAATCCGGGCCCACCACGGTTCGGTCAGAACTCCTGCCAGCCTGCGCCGTCCGTTGCGCCGGTGACTGACTCGAGTTTGCGTGGTGCCCGGTGCGGGACAAGCTTTGCAGGTGTCTTCAGGGGCGCTGCCGTTTTCCTGCTTGCGGACTTGGCAATGGCGGACGTAGCAGCAGCTGCGCCGACCGGAACAGCTTTCTGTCCGTCGATCTTGAAGACCGCCACCGCCTCGGTCAGCTGCGTGGCCTGCTCCTCCATCGCACGGGCTGCAGCGGTCGCTTCCTCGACCAGGGCCGCGTTCTGCTGCGTCGTTTCGTCCATCTGCGTGACCGTGATGTTGACCTGCTCGATGCCTGCCGACTGTTCCTGCGAGGCGGCGGAGATCTCACCCATGATGTCGGTCACGCGCTGCACGCTGGAGACGATCTCGGCCATCGTGGTGCCTGCCGTATGCACCAGCGCAGAGCCTTCGGTGACGCGTTCGACCGAGTCGTCGATCAGCGTCTTGATTTCCTTGGCCGCGGCAGTGGACCGCTGGGCCAGCGTGCGCACTTCCGAGGCAACCACGGCAAATCCACGCCCCTGTTCGCCGGCACGTGCCGCTTCCACAGCCGCGTTCAAGGCCAGGATGTTGGTCTGGAACGAGATGCCGTCGATGACCGAGATGATGTCGGCAATCTTCTTGGACGAGGCTTCAATACCGGCCATGGTGCCCACGACCTTGCTCACGATCTCGCCGCCCTGGGACGCCACGCCTGCCGCGCCAATCGCCAGTTGGTTGGCTTGACGTGCGTGTTCGGCGTTCTGGCGCACGGTGGAGGTCAGCTCTTCCATCGAGGCGGCGGTTTCTTCCAGGTTGGCCGCCTGTTGTTCGGTGCGCTGCGACAGGTCCTGGTTGCCGGCGGCAATCTCGCTGGCCGCCGAATTGATCGACACTGCCGACTGCTGGATGCGGCCGACAATCTCCGCAAGCTGCGCGGCGGTGGTGTTGGCGTCATCGCGCATCTGCGCAAACACACCCCTGAACTCGCCGGTCATGCGTGCGGTCAGGTCGCCTGCGGCGATGGATTGCAGCAGCGAAGACAGCGATTGCAGGTTGCTGTCCGCGGTGGCCATGAGCAGGTTCAAGCTCTCCACCATGACGCGGAAATCGTACTGGAAACGCTCGGCATCGCCGCGCGCGGTGAAGTCACCGTCCGCGGCAGCCTGCGCCAGCTGCTTGATCTCGATGTTCATCGCGGACAGGTTGGCCTTGACCTCGTCCATGGTCTGCGTCAGCACGGCCTTCTCACCGGGCAGGCGCTCCATGCTCTCGCTCAGGTCGCCGATGGCATAGCGACCCATGATCCGGGCAAGGTTGGACTGCACGGCCAGGTGGGAGGCCACCAGGGCATTGGTGTCCTTGGCCATGCGGCCGTAGTCGCCCGGGAAGGCCTGGGCATCCATGCGGAAGCTGGTCTGGCCTTCGTCGTGGCGCTTGGCCATGTCGCCCTGTGCAGTCAAAAGAGCCTGCAGCTGTGTCTGCATGCCCTGCATGGCGCGCAGCAAGCGACCGGTTTCGTCCCTGGCCTGTGTCTGCACGTTGTTGCCGAGCTGACCATTGGCGATCGCCTCGGCTGCGTTGGTGGCGCGTGCCAGCGGCTGGGTCAGGCTGCGGGTGATGAGCCAGGCCAGCAGGCTGCTGACCAGCACGACCGCAGCACCGCCAAGGATGAGCAGGAGCTTGCCGCGATCCATCGACCGGACTGCTTCTGCGTAGGCCTGTCTGCTCTGTCCTTCCTGCCGGGTGACGAGCTCGCGGATCTTGTCCTGCCAGGCGAGCGTGGCAGGCCGCGCCTGCTCGCTGAGGATGTCCTGGGCCTGCGCGTTGTCGTTCTTGGCGGCCAGTGCCATGACTTCGTCGTTGAACTTCACGGAAGTCGCCCGACGCTCGTCCATCTCGTTACGGATCTTCCGCCCTTCCTCCGAGCTGGACAGCGTATCCAGCCTGGTGCGCAGCTCCTGGTAGCGCTGGCGCTGGGCGTTGATGGTGTTGAGCGCTTCGGTGTTGAGCTCCTCGCTTGTCGCCATGGCATACGTGCCCAGTGCGATCAGCAGCGATGAGTTGGCATCCAGCATGCCGTTGCCGATCTGGATCTTGGCGGTGCGGTCGAGAACGATGAAGTCCAGCTGCGCGCGTGCGTTCGCCATCGTACTCAGGCCGGTGGCCACCAGCAGGCCTGAGAGAAGAATCAGGATTCCGAATGCAACGGCCAGGCGGTGGCCGACGTTGAAGCGTTGAAGAAAGGCGATCATGGACGTCCCAGAAGAGATCAGTGGAGGCATCGATGTCCACGCTGTGAGCGAGCCTGGCACCGGTTCCCCAATAACGGCGTCCTTGTCCAAAACTGGAATGTCTGTCACTAAATTAGCATCGCACCCTTCAGAAAACGCCCGGGCTGTCGGGGTGCTCCTGACGCATGTCAGGACGGGCGGCTGCACGCCTGACACAAACCGCTGTTCGCCGTGCCGCCGTCTTGCCATCCTCAGGCTCGGCAACACCTGCCTGCGTTTCAAAACGCGCCGACTGCATGGCGATGTTGCCGACCTGCCTGGCTACATGTAGATGGCTCTGCTGATCCGGGCGCCGAAGCCCGCATCGGGATTGGTTGCGGAGTCGCCCAGCCTTTCCTGCATGACCGCCACGGCAAGGTCGCGACGTTTCGCCAGTCGGCTGCGGTCGGCGCTGGCGAGTGCATCGCCCATCTCGCTTCTGGTCAGATCGGTGCAATACGCAGGCGCTCCTGGCTGCTGGCGCCAGGAATCAGCCAGGTGGCCCGAATAAAACGCGTCGAAGCCGGTGTCATTCACCAATGCCATCGCGACCTCGCGATCGTTGTCGCGATCAGCCGCCACGGGGATGGCGATACGGCCGGGCGCAGTGGCCGGCTGGCCTTTCTCGGCAAGCGAACCAGATCCGATCGCATTCCATGCCTTGGCGATCGGGCGGCCCAATTGCTCAGCCACCCACAGGCTCTCGACCTGGCCCGCTTCAATCGCGTCAATCTTGCTGTCACGCGCGGGGTAGTAGTTGGACGTGTCGATCAGCACGACATCATTTGAAACCTGCGCCAGCAGCGGCTTGAACTCCGGAATGCTGTTCAACGGGATCGAAAGGATGATGGCATCGACATCGACCACGCATTCCTGCGCAGTCACTGCGCGAGCGCCCGCGGACAGCAGTTGCAGGTCAATCGTCTCTGGCCCACGCGAGTTGGCAACCTTGACCTCATGGCCGAGCGAACTCAGCTTTTTCACCAACGTCTTGCCGATATGGCCGGTGCCGATAATGCCTAGCTTCATGATGCGTTCTTCTGTGTGGAGAGCGGGGTGGTTTGCGGGGCGAGGGAAGTGCCTTTTACACAGGAAGCGCCCAGCCCGAGCGCAGCACGTCCTGCAGCGCCTGCCGCGCGTCGCTGTCCGCGTCACCGCTGGCAGCTCCTGCCCAGGCGATCGCAAGCGCGGCAAGAAAGATGTCGCGGCCAGTCAACGATGCCCGCGCCTGACCAGAGCGTTGTGCAGCCTGCAGAAACACGCCTGAGGCCTCGACCACGGATTGGCAGGTCGGCATCAACACCGAACTTGGCTGGGACCATGCGGCCCGTAGCGGCTCCGGAAGACCTTCGTAGGCATTCATCCAGTTTCCCAACGCCTCGATCCATCGTTGCAGCGCACGCCCCGGGTCGTGCTCTTCTGCCCTGATGGCCATGCGTGCTTGCTCGAGGTTGGCGTAATGCGTTTCCAGTAGCGCTGCCAGCAGGGCGTCGCGGCTGGGAAAGTGCCGGTACAAGGTTCCCGGGCCAACGCCTGCGCGCTTGGCAATGCTGTCCATCGACACATCGATGCCTTCCTCGGCAAAGGCGTTGCCGGCGACCTCAAGAATATGGGTCCTGTTGCGTTGGGCATCGGCGCGCGGAGGGCGTGGCTGAACGTCGGAAGACATAGGTCGGTTAGCCTGATTCTTGATATCCGGAGTGTATCTCCATATATTTCTCGGCACAAACGGAGTGTTTCTCCCTTTTTCGGGACGCTCTGAACCGGAAGGTTTCGAGACTGCAGGCGGCGATCGACTGTCGTCGTCTCCGCCGGTTGTCACCGCCAGACGCACGCACTACAGCCGCAGATCGAGGAACGCATGAGCCACCCCAAGACGATGATCATTGGCCTGCATCTGGGCAATGGCTACGGCTCCCAGCCGGGAGCCTGGCGCATGCCGTGGGTGGATCCGACCAACTACACCAGCTTCGATGCCCGCGTGCGTCAGGCGCAGGCCGCCGAGCGTGGGAAATTCCAGTTCATTTTCCTGCCTGACGGTCCGAGCGCGGTGGCCGATATCGACAACGAAGCGCCTCACTTCAACCTGGACGTGATGATGACCCTGGCTGCCGTTGCGCGCGGCACCGAGCGTATCGGTCTGGTGGCCACCGGCTCCACGACGTTCAACGAGCCGTTCAATCTGGCGCGGCAGTTCAAGGCGCTGGACATCATGAGTCACGGGCGTGCCGGCTGGAATGCGGTGACCTCCAGTGGCGAGGATGTCGCCGCAAACTATGGGCGAAAAATTCCGTCCAGCGCGGATCGTTACGCACGTGCGCACGAATTCGTGCAACTGGTGCAGGCGTTGTGGGGCAGTTGGGGGAAGGATGCCTGGCTGCACGACCAGGCCTCTGGCCGGTTTGCCGACGCCAGGCAAATTGCGCCGATCAACCTGCAGGGCAAGTTCGTCGGCTCCCGCGGACCGCTGTACATCCCACCCTCGGAGCAGGGCCAGCCGGTGATCTTCCATGCCGGCGGCAGTCCCAATGCATTGGAGCTGGCCGGACGCTACGCCAGTGCTGTGATCGGTGCGTGTTTCAGCATTGAAGATGCCCGCGCGCAACGCACCGCCTTCCGCAACGCCGCCAAGCAGGCCGGCCGCGACCCGGACGAGATCAAGTTCATTCCCGGGCTGATGACGACAATCACGCAGGATCGCCGTGCGGCACTGGATCGCCGGATTGCACTGACCGCGCAGACGTTTCCTCAGCGGCTGGGTTACCTGCAACAGATGCTCGGGCTACGTCTGGATCCTGCTGCACTCGAGCGGCCTCTGTCGCCCGCGCAACTGGCTGCGGCACGCCCGTCGCCCCAGGATCCTCGCTCGACAAAGGCGCTGCAGATCGCGCGGGAGGGCTGGAGCCTGCGCGACATCCTGGCCCATGGCGTCATCGACTATCACCCGGTGATTGTGGGCCCGGCGGTCGAGGCGGCCGACCACATGCAGGCCTGGTTCGAGGCAGATGCGGCCGATGGTTTCTGGATCTCACCGGATATCAATGACGACGGCATCGATGCCTTTGTCGATGGAGTCGTGCCGATCCTGCAGCAACGCGGTCTGTTCCATCGCGATTACCAGGGCACCACGCTTCGCGACCACCTGGGCGCACCTGCCCAATACGGGCGCGATCCACGCATCACTGCGTGAGCCGCAGCACGTCACACACATCGGAAGGAGCACACATGAACATCGGCATCATTGGCGCAGGCAATATCGGTGGCACCCTGGCACGCAAATTCGTTGCAGCCGGGCATGTCGTCAAACTGGCTGGTTCAAAAGGCCCCGACAGCATTCGCGAACTGGCAGAAACGATCGGCGCCGAGCCTGTCGCCGCTGAAGAAGCGGTCAAGGACGTCGAGGTGATCGTGCTGTCCATCCCGTTCGCCAGGATCCCCGAGGTTGCGGGCCTGTTCTCCACGGTACCCGCAGAGGTGGTGGTGATCGATACCTCGAACTACTACCCGCAGCTCGGCACCAGGATCCCGGAAGTCGACGGCGGCAAGCTGGAAAGTGTCTGGTCCAGCGAGCAGCTTGGTCGGCCCATCATCAAGGCATTCAACGCCGTGCTCGCCAGGACACTGACTGAGCGCGGCAAGCCCGCAGGCACGCAGAACCGGATCGCCATCCCGGTGGCAGGCGACAGTCCGGCCGGCAAGGCGATCGCGCAGCAACTGCTCGACGCTGCCGGGTTCGACTCGGTCGACGCGGGAAATCTTGCAGATTCATGGCGGCAGCAGCCAGGCACGCCTGCGTATTGCACCGAACTTCCGACCGCTGAGCTGGCGTCAGCGCTCAAGGCCGCAGTGAAGGGTGATGCACCGGGTCATCGCGATGCACTGATGGCCGAGTTCTTTGGCGCCGGCGCACCGCCAAGTCACGAGACGATCGTTGCGCGCAATCGGGCAGTGACCGCGCCGCGCTGAGATCCGTTTCCAGGGGATCGGAAGAACCCTCGCGAGGAGCGGGTGCCAACCCGAATGGATCCAGCCGGTTGCACATCGCACCGGGATGGTCTGCGCGCTGCAAAGGTGTCAAAGGCGCTCACCTGGAAGCACTGAATGCGCGCGGCGAACATGCCTGCGCATCTCGCGGTAGCGGTCTTGCAGTCATTCACGCGATAACGGGTGAATGACCGGCGTCAGCACGGCGGTGGCGCCGTGCTGACGAGTTGGATGTTCTGCGCCAGCCCTAGAACTTGACGGTAGAAAGCATTCCCAGCATCTCGTCGTAGCTGCCATTGGCCGCCGCATCGCGAAGAAACCTGGCGCGTTCCACGACAATCTCCTTCGGCGTGCTTTCTGCATGCAGTAGCGCCAGTGCTTCGTCGAGGAATTCGTCCAGGGGCATGGCATGTTCGTCGTTGCCTTGGCCGTACAGTTTGGTGCGAACGCCCGGAGGCACCAGCTCGATGACTTGCACGGTGCTGTCGGCCAGCTGCACACGCAAGGCTTCGGTGAACGAGTGCACCGCGGCCTTGCTGGCGCTGTAGGTCATTGCAGCCGGGAACGGCACAAAGCCCAGCGCGGAACTGACGTTGATGATGACGCTGTCGTTGTTGCCGGCAAGTTGCGGCAAGAATGCATAGGTCATGCGGATCGTGCCGAGCAGGTTGATGGCAATCGCCTCTTCGGCAGCCTGCAAGGACTCTGGCTTGAAGACGTTCTCGCTCGGCATGATGCCGGCATTGTTGATCACCACATTCAAGGCGGGGTAGCGCTCGGCCGCCACGCGGCTGGCCTGGACGATGGAGTCCGCGTCCGCAACGTCGATTTCGATTGACTCGATGCCTGGATGCTCGGCAGTGATCTGATCCAGCAGCGCTTTCTTTCGCCCTGACACGATGACCATGTTGCCGGCCTGCTGGAGCCGCAGCGCCAGTCCGAGGCCGATGCCAGAGGTCGAGCCGGTAATGAGGATGGTGTTGCCGCTGTTCTTCATGGATGTTTCCTGGGTACGGAAGGGGTAGAATCCAAACGGACAACAGTCCGCTTGCACCGAAACGTTGTCGGACAACTGTCCGTTTGTCAATAAATTCAGTGAGGAACAGGGTGTGGAAAAGCCAACGCGGTCCGATGCACTGCAAAACCGCGAGCGCATCCTGTCCGTGGCGCTTGCGGAGCTGGTGCGCTCGGCCGATGTGCCACTGAGCGCGATCGCCAAGAAGGCGGGCGTCGGGCAAGGGACCTTCTACCGCCACTTCCCGACGCGGGAGGCCTTGGTGGTAGAGGTCTATCGCCATGAAATGCTGCAGGTCACCGGGTTCGCCGAGCAGTTGCTGAAGACGCGTCCGCCGGAGCAGGCGCTACGCGAGTGGATGAACCGTCTGGCCGAATACGCCATTACCAAGGCGGGCCTGGCGGATGCGCTTCGGGTTGTCGCCAACGCGAAGGAGTGCGCAGGCAACGCAGGCTATGCCCCCGTGATCGCTGCCGCCCAATTGCTGCTGGATGCCAACGAGAAGGCCGGAACGATTCGTCCAGGGATCACCACGGACAAGTTTTTCCTGGCGATCGCAGGGATCTGGCAGATCGACGCCACCGAGAACTGGCAGCCACGCCTGGCCTGGCTCATGGAGACGGTGATGGAAGGATTATGCGCGGGAGCGCCAGGACGGCCCGCAGGCGGATAGCGGCGGCAAGCGCCCGGATTCCAAGCGCGCAGCAGCGCGCATGCCGCACCCGCTAGGTCTCCAGCTTGCCTTGCTTGAGCTTTTCCCACATGTCTTCGGCTTGCTGGGGTAAGCCGCCGGTGTGACGTAGCAGGCAGATCTCCATGCCGATATCCCAGTGCGTGTCGCCGGGCGCTGCATGGACCAGCAGCCCTCTGGCGAGGTCCTCTTCCACCAGTGTGCGCGGCAGCCACGCGATCCCGGCACCAGAGCGGCACATGGCCAGCAAGGTCGCTGCAAGATCGGAAGTGAGCGCAGGTGTCAGGCGCGGCTCCACATCCTTGAACGCTGGATGCCCGGCGATGATGCGGCCCAGGCCGGAATCTGCACTGTAGGACAGCAAGGGCATTGCATCGGTTGAGGCAAGCGACCAACGCGGGCTGCCGTCGCCATTTTCCTTCGCTGCACTGAAGGGCTGGAGCACATCGTTGCCGACCACAACCCGCTCGAACTGTTCCGTGTCCAGCCCAAGACGCATCCGCGGATGATGGTGGCAGAGCAGGAATTGCGCTGCCCCTTGCAGCATCAATTTTTCGCACGCCCTGAGCGTGTCGGAGACCAGCTGAAACGCACCGATACCGGTGTTTGATTCGATGCGCCTGACAAATGCCGGAAAGAACGTGAAAGAAAGAACATGGGTGGCGAGGAACGCCAACGCAGGCCGGTGTCGCCCGGCCACTTCCAGTGTTTCCTGCCGCGCAGCGTAAATGCCCGAGACCAACCCGGATGCTTTGCGAACGAACGCTTCGCCGGCCGGCGTCATCAGCACTTCCTTGCGCGAGCGCGTGAACAGCGGCGTGCCCAACCATTCTTCGAGGGCATGAATGCGCCGACTGAAGGCCGGCTGGGTGACAAATCGACGTTGTGCGGCGCGCGAGAAATTCAGGGTCTCAGCCAACGCCAAGCAGTCTTCGAGCCATGTCAGTTCCATGATGCCGATTGTGCATCAAGCGCATAAAAAAGGCATTGGCAGCGCTTGGGCGCTGGCACTTACGCTCCGACTCGAGCTTGCAACGCCTCCACAGGCAGGTTGTCCAGCAAGCGGCAATTCCGGTGGGTTCGCATGTCGACGGGAGCGGGCGATCATGCAGAAACGAAGTGGCATAAGACAGGTGCTTGGCCAGCTCTACGTGCAGGTCCTGATCGCCATCGTCATTGGCGGCCTGGTGGGTTATGTGTGGCCGCATCTGGGTGTGGTCTTGCAGCCTGTTGCGGAGGGTTTCATCAAGCTCATCAAGATGCTTCTGGCACCGATCATCTTTGGAACGGTCGTGGTCGGGATCGCCAAGATGGGAAGCGTCAGAGAGGTCGGGAAAACCGGCATCAAGGCGCTGATTTACTTCGAGGTCGTGTCGACACTCGCACTGGCGATTGGTCTTGTCGTGGTGAACATCATCCGCCCCGGCGAGGGCATGAACATCGATGCCGGTTCGATCGACAGCAGCGCGATCGGGCAGTATGTCGATCGCGCAAAAGACGATGCTGGCATGGTCGATTTTGTGCTGAACATCATTCCCACCACGCTGGTGGACGCCTTCGCCAAAGGCAGCATGCTGCAAGTCATCCTGGTTTCGGTGTGGTTTGCAGTGGGGCTATTGCAGCTGGGCGAGCGTGGCAAGCCCCTGGTCGATCTCATCGATAACGGGCTGCAGGCACTGTTCAAGATGATCAACATGGTGATGCGACTCGCGCCACTGGGCGCCGGTGCGGGCATCGCTTTCACGATCGGCAAGTATGGCCTCGCCACCCTGTGGTCGCTGGGGCATTTGATGCTGGCCGTCTACGTGACGTCGGCGCTATTCGTGTTTGTGGTGCTGGGAGCGATCGCACGGTGGACGGGCTTTCCACTTTTGCACCTTCTCCGGTTCATCAAGGACGAAATACTTGTCACGTTCGGAACCTGTTCGACCGAAGCCGTGCTGCCGCACATGATGATGAAGCTCGAACTGGCCGGCGTGCGCAAATCGACGGTTGGCCTGGTTCTGCCCACCGGATACACCTTCAATGCGGACGGCACCTGTATCTACCTGACCATGGCAGCCATCTTTGTGGCGCAAGCGACCAATACGCCGCTGCCGGTCTACCAACAGATTGCCTTGCTTGGGGTGTTGTTGCTGACCTCGAAAGGATCGGCTGGTGTTGCTGGCGCGGGTTTCGTTGCGTTGGCCGCAACGCTTTCCACCATCGACACGGTGCCTGTTGCAGGGCTGGTGCTTCTGCTGGGCGTCGATCGCTTCATGAACGAGGCCAGGGCGGTGGTCAACCTGATCGGCAACAGTGTCGCCACGCTTGCCATTGCCAAGTGGGATGGCGCGCTGGATCTATCCAAGACCCGGGAAATCATGCGTCGTCAACAAGCGGGCGAGCCCATGCCTGTCGCAGCCTCTTCAACCGATCCATAACTCACACCAACCTGCGGGAGACCACCCAATGCGTATCATCGACGTCGTTGAAATCACCAAGCCGATCTCCTCGCCGATCCGTAACGCCTACATCGATTTTTCGAAGATGACCGCCAGTCTGGTGGCGGTGGTCACCGATCAGATGCGCGACGGCCGTCGGGTCGTCGGCTACGGATTCAACTCCAATGGGCGCTATGGACAGGGAGGGCTGATACGCGAGCGCTTTCGCGATCGCATCCTGGAGGCAGACAGTGCATCGCTGTGCAACGACGCCGGCGACAATCTGGATCCGTCCAGGATCTGGAAGGCGATGATGTCCAACGAAAAGCCGGGTGGTCACGGCGAGCGCTCCGTCGCAGTGGGGACGCTGGATATGGCGATCTGGGATGCGACCGCCAAGATCGCCGGCATGCCGCTGTTCCGCTATCTGGCGCAGATGAAAGGCCGGCAAGCCAATCCCCGCGTCTTCGTCTATGCAGCCGGTGGCTACTATTACCCGGGCAAGGACAACAGTGCCTTGCGCAAAGAGATGCGCGGCTATCTGGACCGTGGTTACAACGTGGTCAAGATGAAGATCGGTGGCGCGTCCATTGACGAAGATCGCGGACGGATCGAGTCGGTGCTTGAGGAAATCGGCAGCCAGGCCCGCTTGGCAGTGGATGCAAATGGGCGCTTCGACCTGGAGACTGGTATCGCCTACGCCAAGATGCTGCGCGACTATCCGCTGTTCTGGTACGAGGAAGTCGGTGATCCGCTCGACTACGCGCTGCAAGCCGCCCTGAGCGAATTTTATTCGGGGCCGATGGCAACCGGCGAAAACCTGTTCTCGCACCAGGATGCACGCAACCTGCTGCGCTACGGCGGCATGCGCCCGGACCGCGATTACCTGCAGTTCGATTGCGCGCTGTCGTACGGCCTGGTCGAGTATCTGCGCACGCTGGAGGTGCTGGAGCAGTTCGGCTGGTCGCCCGCACGTTGCATCCCGCACGGTGGTCATCAGATGTCGCTCAACATCGCCGCAGGCCTGGGTCTGGGCGGCAATGAGAGTTATCCGGACCTGTTCCAGCCATATGGCGGGTTTCCGGATGGCGTCAAGGTCCAGGACGGACACATCGTGATGCCGGAATTGCCGGGTATCGGCTTCGAGGGCAAGTCCGACCTGATCAAGGTCATGCGTGAGCTGGCCGAATAGGACGGGATGGCATTGGCTGCGTTTCTGATGGGCGAACCACCTGCGCGGGGCGTGCCTGTGCCGATCTTCGCAGGCGCATCAGGACTACGCCCCGCCTCACCCCAGCCAGTCGGCGCAGGCGGCTGGCTTGTTCTCGTCGGCGCAACGTGCCTGCGCCTTCTGGCGCAGGCGCGTCAGCACCGCGCTGCCTGTCGGGCTCTGCTTGCTCCAGGTCTTCAGTGATGCGCCGACTTCCTCGAAGTGCTGGCGATTATCTTTGAGATAGCCATCGGATTGCCGCGCCAGATCGCCGATCACTCGGCTTGCAAGCGTCTCGATACCTGTACCGTCCTCCGGGCTGAGCCGGACCAGCGCATCCAGATAGGTCATGCCCCGCTCAACCACGGTCCCCTGGCTACCATTCGAATCGTAGGCCTGCTTGAACCATGACAGCGCAGCCTTGGTGTCACCGCGCTGCTCGGCCAGGATGCCCAGGTAGGGCATGTAGTAGGACGGTGTCTTGCTACGCGTCAACTCGGCCTGCATCAATTGCGCAGATCCCTTGTTATCGCCCACCAGCGCCAACAAGCCGGCAGCACTTGTGATCGTGGACTGACGCTCTTCATCGGTCTTGGCTTCCGTCACCGCCCACTGCACGCGCTGGTGCACGGTCTTGACCACGTCTGCGGGCAGCGGAGGTTGCGGCTTATTCATTTCCGCTCTGGTCGGCTGTCCCTGTGCCAGGCGAGCAAGGTCGATCTCGGCATACCCGGTCCGCAAACGATCAACGATGGGCAAGGTGGGATCGGCATAGGCCTGCGCCAACGCCTGATTGAACTCCCTGGACAATGCGGCACGTTTGCCCGGATCGTCGGTCGCGGAAGCAACCAGCGTGGCAGCACCACGCACCAGCACATCAAGATTGTTGCGCACCTCCGAAGGGTTGGAAAACACGGTTTGCAGCAACGTGTACGTCGCCGGGCTTACGACGGGCTTCTGCCTGGTGACGGCTACTGCCAGCAGCTGGAAGCGACGCTGCAAGGCCGGCTGTGGTGCCGCCTTCGCCAGTGCAGCCAGGGTGCCGGGCGCAGCCTTTGCATCGACCAGTTGGTCGTCCTGCAACCAGCTGTAATTGCCGAGAAGAGTCCACTCGTCCGGCTTTAGCGTTTGTGGAGCGTTGAGCGCCCGCTCCAGAATCTGCTTTGTACTTGCGGTGGATTGAGCTGCAACGCGCAGGCTATCGACAAGCTGGGCGGTACTGCTGTCGCCCACCAGCCGGGTGATTTCGCTGCGATCCGGGCGTAGCAGGATGACCGTGGGATACCCCCTGACGCCGAAGCGTTCGGCCCAGGTCTGGGCTTCTTGCAGGTCTGCGTCCAGATGCACTGCCACGAATTGCCGCGTCTGCGCGATGAACCCCGGGTCCTTGAACGTGGTGGCCTTGAGCCGGTTGCACGGTGGGCACCAGATGGCGCCCCAGTACAACAGGAGTGGTTTGCCGGTGTTCCTGGCCTCCTCCAGGGCTTTCTCCACATTTCCCTCATGCCAGTTTATCGCGGGCGCAGCTGCAGGCCGCGTTGCTGCTGCGGGCGGCGCGGATGCCGCCGACGGCGTTGATCTGTCGCAGGCCGTCAGCGCTGCCAGCAACGCGGAAAGAGCGATGGGCGTGGGGGACGGCGAACGAAACGACAGAGCCATGGGCAGCCTTTGCGTGATGGAGGTCAGCTGAGCGCGGTTGTGTGGAAACACCTCCACGCCTGCCAATTCCTCGAAGCATCACGTCTTTCCAGTTTGCCCGGAGCGGAGGATGCGAACTGCCGTCACGCCGAACGCATCGTTAGGGACGCATGGCGGCGAGCATTGGATCCAGGCTGGAGACAGCCGGCGTTCCGCGCGTGAGGTTCAAGTTGTATAGCTGGTCCGGACCTGTCGGAGCACTGTGGTCCGGGGAGGGACAGCGTGGATGACGCGTCTGCATGGCTGATCGCGTTGATCGGACACAGGAGCGCTGAGCGAGCCCGTGCGAAGATATGCTTCGGTGTTGCTCGCTCCCCGGCCGCTTGGGTATCCAGGCGGGTTGAAAGGGATTAGGGCGGGTATCGGCGGGTTGTTTCGGGCTGTTGCCCTTTAAAAACAAAGAGATAGGCCTGAAATGTTACTGATGCTAGACAACTACGACAGCTTTACCTACAACCTCGTGCAGTACCTGCAGGCGCTGGGCGCCGAGGTCACGGTGGTGCGCAACGACGCGATGAGCGTGGATCAGATCGCCGCGCTCAGGCCCGAGCGCATCGTGATCTCGCCCGGCCCGTGCACCCCGAACGAGGCCGGTATCTCGCTGCAGCTGATCGAGCAGTTGGGCCAGACCACGCCGATCCTGGGCGTGTGCTTGGGGCATCAAAGCATCGGGCAGGTCTATGGCGGCGATGTGATCCGCGCCGACAACATCATGCATGGCAAGACCTCGCCGATCCGCCACCAGGGCAAGGGCGTGTTCGCCGGCCTGCCGGACAGCTACGAAGCCACCCGCTACCACTCGCTGGTGGTGGACAAGACCACCTTGCCCGACGCGCTGGAAGTCACCGCCTGGACCGAGAATCCGGATGGCTCGATCGAAGAGATCATGGGCCTGCGCCATCGCCAGTTTCCGGTCGAAGGCGTGCAGTTCCATCCCGAGTCGATCCTGACCCAGCACGGTCAGGCCTTGCTGAAAAACTTCCTGCAGCGTTGATCGAAATGCGCAGCGCGCACGTCGCAAGGGCCGCCGCAACCTTCGTCAGTCTCGATGCAGTCTTCGGCGCTATCAATGCACCGGCGACCCATGCGCGTAATGCCTGCAATGACCTACGCGATAGCATGCGGCCGGTTTCCCGCCTCGCTTCGTTCACACCTGCATCCGGATCACGATGAGCACCGCCAGCGACAGCTTCCACTTCTACGAACCAGGCCAGGGCCACGGGCTGCCGCACGATCCGTTCAACGCCATCGTCGGTCCGCGGCCGATCGGCTGGATCGGCTCGCGCAGCGCCGAGGGCATCGCCAATCTGGCCCCTTACAGCTTCTTCAACGCGTTCAATTACGTGCCGCCGATCGTCGGCTTCGCCAGCATCGGCCGCAAGGACAGCCTGCGCAATATCGAAGCCACCGGCGAGTTCAGCTGGAACCTGGCCACGCGCCCGTTGGCCGAGGCAATGAATGCCAGTGCGGCGATGGTGCCGGCGGAGGTCGACGAGTTCGTATTGGCCGAGCTGCAGATGGCGCCATCGCGGCTGATCGGTGCCCCGCGCGTGGCGGCCAGCCCGGTCAGTTTCGAATGCCGGCTCAGCCAGCTGTTGCCGCTGCAGAGCGCAGATGGGCAAGCCATCGAAACCTGGCTGGTCCTGGGCGAAGTGGTCGGCGTGCATCTGGCGCACGCGGCGTTGCAGGACGGCATCTACGATCCCGCAGCCGTGCAGACGATTCTGCGCGCCGGCGGTGCCGCCGACTATTTCGAAGTGCAGGCGCAAGCGCGCTTCCGCATGCGGCGCCCGGGCCAGTGAGCGCTGCGCGCCACGTCGCTGCAGGGCATTGCCGCCATGCGCGACCGCAGCGCCAGGATTGATCGATCCACCTCGCTGTCGCCTATCTTTCCCACGTTTTGCCACGGTCCTCGTCCATGCCCATCACCCCGCAAGAAGCCCTGCAACGCACCATCGAACACCGCGAAATCTTCCACGACGAAATGGTCGAGCTGATGCGCCAGATCATGCGTGGCGAGGTCTCGGACATGATGGTCGCTGCCATCCTCACCGGGTTGCGGGTCAAGAAGGAAACCATCGGCGAGATCGCCGGCGCAGCCACGGTGATGCGCGAGTTCTCGCGTCGCGTGGACGTGAGTGATCGCCAGCATATGGTCGACATCGTCGGCACCGGCGGCGATGGCTCGCATACCTTCAACATCTCCACCTGCGCCATGTTCGTGGCCGCCGCCGGCGGTGCCAAGGTCGCCAAGCACGGTAACCGCAGCGTTTCCTCCAAGTCCGGCAGTGCCGACGCGCTGGAGGCGCTGGGCGCGGCGATCGAGTTGCAGCCCGAGCAGGTCGCCGCCTCGCTGGCGCAGACCGGTATCGGCTTCATGTATGCGCCGGTGCATCATCCGGCCATGAAGGTGGTGGCGCCGGTGCGCCGCGAAATGGGCGTGCGCACCATCTTCAACATCCTCGGCCCGCTGACCAACCCGGCCGGCTCGCCGAACATCCTGATGGGCGTGTTCCATCCGGACCTGGTCGGCATCCAGGCGCGCGTGCTGCAGGAACTCGGTGCCGAGCGCGCGCTGGTGGTGTGGGGGCGCGATGGCATGGACGAGCTCTCGCTCGGTGCCGGCACCCTGGTCGGCGAACTGCGCGATGGCCAGGTGCGCGAATACGAAGTGCATCCGGAGGATTTCGGCATCGCCATGTCGGCCAGCCGCAACCTCAAGGTGGCCGATGCCGCGCAGTCGCGCACGATGCTGCTGCAGGTGCTGGACAATGTGCCCGGCCCGGCGCTGGACATCGTTGCGCTCAATGCCGGGGCGGCGCTGTACGTGGCAGGCGTGTCCGACAGCATCGCCGACGGCGTCGTGCGTGCGCGTGCGGTCCTGGCCGATGGCTCGGCGCGTGCAAAGCTGGACGCCTATGTCGCCTTCACCCGGCAGATTGCCCCGCAGGCCTGACCCTTCCCACCGCACCGGCAGGCATGGCCTCGGCATCCTCACAATCCCGCTGGCATGCTGCGCGCCGGCGCGTGGCGGTCAGTTGCGGCCGTCTTGACCGATAATGCCCGCCCGCCAGGACCCGAAACGATGAGCGACATCCTCAACACCATCCTCGCCCGCAAGGCCGAAGAAATCGCCGAGCGCAGTGCGCGCGTGCCGCTGGCCGAGCTGATCGCGCGCAGCGCCGACCTGCCGCTCACGCGCGGTTTCGCTGCCGCCATGCAGGCCAGCATCGCCGCCGGCGAGCCGGCGGTGATCGCCGAAGTGAAGAAGGCCAGCCCGTCCAAGGGCGTGATCCGGCCCGACTTCCACCCGGCCGACATCGCGGTCAGCTATGAATTCGGCGGCGCCAGCTGCCTGTCGGTGCTGACCGATGTGGACTTCTTCCAGGGCGCCGACGCCTATCTACGCCAGGCGCGCGAGGCCTGCACGCTGCCGGTGCTGCGCAAGGATTTCACCGTCGACCCCTACCAGGTCTACGAGGCGCGCGTGCTCGGCGCCGACTGCATCCTGCTGATCGTCTCGGCACTGGACGATGGGCAGCTGGCCGAGCTGTCCGGCCTGGCCATGCAGCTGGGCCTGGATGTGCTGGTGGAAGTGCACGACATCGACGAGCTCGAGCGCGCGGTGCAGGTGCCGGTGCCGCTGGTGGGCATCAACAACCGCAATCTGCGCACCTTCGAAGTGACGCTGCAGACCACGCTGGACATGCGCGCCGCCGTGCCGCGCGACCGCATCCTGGTCACCGAAAGCGGCATCGTCACTCCGGCCGATGTGCAGTTGATGCGCAGCCACGGTGTGAACGCGTTTCTGGTCGGCGAGACCTTCATGCGCGCGCCCGAACCCGGCGAGTCGCTGCGTCAGCTATTCTTCGCGCATGACTGAGGCGTATCCCGTACCGCGCGACGACGCACCGCTGGTGGTCTTCGATTTCGACCACACGCTGTATGACGGCGACTCCGGCAGCCATCTGTTCGCCTGGCTGATCAAGCGCAACCCCTTGCGTCTGCTGGTGGCGCTGTTGACCTCGCCAATCCTCGGCCCGATGGTGGCGATGCTGCCGACCCGTCGCCGCGGCGTGTCCGGGTATGTGTGGATCGCCACCTTCGGCCTGCACCGCACGCGCGAGTTCAACCGTTTCATCGATGCCTACGTGCTCAAGCATGAGGCGCAGATCCGGCAGCGCCTGTTGCCGCACGCCTTGAAGGTGTTCACCGACCACCGCGTTGCCGGCGACCGTGTGGTGGTGGCCACCGGCGCGCCGCCGGAACTGGCGCGCGCGATTCTCGGCTTTGTCGCCCATCAGGATGTGCCGGTGATCGGCAGCCTGGTCGGCCCACGCCTGGGTGCGGTCACCGCGCGGCGTCACTGCCACAACGAAGAGAAGATGCGCATGCTGCGCGAGCGCGGCTATGCCGACATCGCCATTGCCTATTCGGACAGCACCGCGGATCTGCCGCTGTTGAAGGCCGCGCGTGCGCCGGTGGTGGTCAATCCGAAGGCCAATCGCGAAGCGCTGTTCCGGCAGGTGCTGCCGGCCGGCACGCCGATCCTCAACTGGGGATGTCGCGATCGCGGTGGCAAGGCGCTGTAGCGCCTGGCGCCGGTAGCGGCGCGCAGCCTGGCGGGCACGGCAGGTATTCGAACTCGGCAGCTACCGCGCAGACGCACGGCTTGCTTCGCGCATCCGGTGGCTGTTCACCAAGATTTACTGGTCACGCCAAGCCCGCCGAAGCAGCAGGGAAGGGTAAGCAGCTAGTAATGCACGGCGCGCAGGCAGCACGCGGCGGCGCAGCGCGCCCGACTACAGCAGTCCGCATTCCATGCGGCATGCGGTTCAAGCTGCGGCTGGTGCAGTGCTGCACCAGCCGCGACCACAACCGCCTAGCGGGTGCCGTAGAGCACGACGGTCTTGCCGCGCGCATGCAGCAGGCCGTCGGCCTGCAGCTTCTTGAGCACGCGCCCGGCCATTTCGCGCGAACAACCCACCAGCCGTGCCAGTTCCTGCCGCGATACGCGCAGCTGGGTGCCCTGCGGGTGACTCATCGCTTCCGGCTCCTTGGACAGGTCGTGCAGGGTGCGCACGATGCGGTCGGTTACGTCCAGGAACGCCAGGCGGCTGGCTTTCCTTGTGGTATCGAGCAACCGCTTGGACAGCTGAACGCCAATCGCGTACAGGATGCGCGGCGCATCCGGCGACAGGCTGGTCTGGAACAACTGCTGCAGCCGCTCGTAGCTGATCTCGGCCAGCTCGCACTGGGTGCGGGTGCGCAAGATCACCTCGCGGGTATCGGATTCGATGAACAACCCCATCTCGCCGACGAACTCGCCGCTACCGAAGTAGCCCAGCACCAACTCACGATCGTCATCTTCCTCGGCAATGATGCTCACCGAGCCACTGATCACGTAGTAGAGGGTGCCAGCCGGGTCTCCTGGCCGGAACACATCGGTCCGGGTCGGATAGCGCCTGCGATGGCTGTGCGCCAGGAAACGCTCGATCGTGCCCGCGTCCAGCGCCAGAGAAGGGGTAGCGTTACGTACCGTCGTAGTCACAACCGTCGTGTTTCCTGGGCTCATGGTAGTTCCGCGTGTAATTCCTGAAGCTTAACGGCATGAGTCATGCAAGGTAAACCATTCTTAACATCGGCATTTCGTTGCTGGGATCTTTGGCTCATAATTGTTTCCTTTCCCGCCTTCCATAAGGACAGACCGACGTGGTCAAGCCGTTGCCTCGCCTGAGGCTACAGGGGTTCAACAACCTCACCAAGGCGTTGAGCTTCAACATCTACGACGTCTGTTACGCGCGTACCGAAGAGGAGCGTCAGCGCTACATCGAATATATCGATGAGCAGTACGACGCCGATCGTCTGACGCAGATCCTGACCGATGTTGCCGAGATCATTGGCGCCAACATCCTCAATATCGCACGTCAGGACTACGATCCGCAGGGCGCATCGGTCACGATCCTGATCTCGGAAGAGCCCGTCATCGACAAGAAGCAGGCTGGTAAGGAGCTGATTTCTGATGCCGTGGTTGCTCATATGGACAAAAGTCATATCACTGTCCATACATACCCCGAGACGCATCCGCAGGAAGGCATCGCCACGTTCCGCGCCGATATCGACGTCGCCACCTGCGGCGTGATCTCGCCGTTGAAGGCGCTGAACTACCTGATCGAGAGCCTGGAGTCGGACATCGTGATCATGGACTACCGCGTCCGTGGCTTCACTCGCGATGTGAAGGGCAAAAAGCACTACATCGACCACAAGATCAACTCGATCCAGCACTTCCTCGCCAAGAACGTGAAGTCGCGCTACGAGATGTTCGATGTCAACGTCTATCAGGAAAACATCTTCCACACCAAGATGCACCTGAAGGACTTCGACCTGGACCAGTACCTGTTCGAGGAGCGCGCCAAGAACCTCTCGTTCAAGGAGCGCATGAAGATCGAAACGCTGCTCAAGCGCGAGATCGAAGAACTGTTCCACGGGCGCAACCTGAGCGAGTAAGCGCAGCGAGCGAGCTGTTGCGCGACCTGCCTGCAGGCGCGCGAAAGAACCAAGGCGGGACGGCCCGCCACGCGATGACCTCGCGTTCCACAGCCGACGGCGGCCCAGTGTGCAAGCACTGGGTCGCTTTTTTTTTGTGCGTTTTTCAAGTGAGGAGTGATGCGATGCCCTGGATCTATCTGCTGCTGGCCGGCCTGTTCGAAATCGGTTTTGCCATGGGCCTGAAGTACAGCGACGGCTTCACCCGCCTGTGGCCGACCGTGCTGACGATCGGTCTGGCGGGCATCAGCCTGTGGTTCCTGACCCAGGCACTGAAGACCATCCCGGTCGGCACCGGTTACGCGATCTGGACCGGAATCGGCGCGCTGGGCGTGACCATCGCCGGCATCGCGCTGTTCGGCGACAGCGCGTCATGGTCGCGTCTGGCCTGCATCGGCCTGATCGTGGCCGGGGTGATCGGGCTGAAGCTGGTGGGGTAGGTGTGGTCAGCCCTGCTTCGCAGGCCTGCCCCCCCCAAGGTTTGCTGCGCAAACCTTGGGCCCCACTTCGTAGCAGCCTATCCCCCCGCCTTCGGCGCGCCCCCTTAACAGAAGGGGCTCTGCTCCAGTGGGGTGCTGCAAGGTGTGGGCTTGGTTTGCTGCCGGCTGCCGGCTGCCGGCTGCCAATCCCCAATCCCCAATCCCCAATCCCCAATCCCCAATCCCCAATCCCCAATCCCCAATCCCCAATCCCCAATCCCCCGGCTACAGCCGGTACGCCACCGCTTTCATCAGCTTGGAGGCCAGGGCCATGGCGCTGGGGATCGGGGGCGGGAGGATGCGCGCGCCGGCTTGTTCGGCCTGGTCGGCGTGGCGGGCTTCGTCGATCTTCATCACGCGCAGGATCGCGCGGCTGCGCTGGTCGACCTCGGGGAGGGTTTCCAGGTGTTCGTCCAGATGGGCTTCGACCTGGCGCTCGGTCTCGACCACGAAGCCCAGGCTCCAGTCGTCGCCGCGCAATCCGGCCAGGGCGCCGAGCGCGTAGCTGCCGGCGTACCAGAGCGGGTTGAACAGGCTGGGGCGGCTGTTCAGCTCGTGCAGGCGGTCGGCACACCAGGCCAGATGGTCGGTTTCTTCCTGCGCCGCCTCCAGCAGATGGTGCTGGGTGTGGGCATCGCGGGCGACCGCGGCCTGGCCGAAATACAGGCCTTGCGCGCAGACTTCGCCGACGTGGTTGATCCGCATCAAGCCGGCGGCGTGGCGACGCTGGTCCGGTTCCAGTGCGACGTCGGGGGTGTCGGCGGCCGGGTTGGGCCGCTCGGCGGGCGGATTGCCGAATACCGTGTCCAGCGCGCGCTGGGCTTCGACCAGCAGCCGGTCGAGCGGGCTATGCAGTCGGAAAGAGGAGATCTGGGTCATGCGCCGATTCTGGCCCCGGACCGAGCCGCTGCCAACCGCCAGCGCTCCGGCCAGCCGGCGACTTGCGTGGCCTTGTATCGTCCCGTACAATCCCGCCTCTTCTGTTTCGCCTTCACAACGCGTGGCAAAGTTCCAGCGGTCATTGCCGCTGCAATCCGCCCGACCACTCAAGAGTTTTCTCATGACTACGTTCACCGCCAAGTCCGAGACCGTCCAGCGCGACTGGTATCTCGTTGACGCCGCCGGCAAGACGCTCGGCCGTCTGTCCACCGAACTGGCCCGCCGTCTGCGCGGCAAGCACAAGCCGGTTTATACCCCGCACGTCGATACCGGCGATTACCTCGTGGTGATCAATGCCGAAAAGATCGTGGTCACGGGCAACAAGCTGAAAGACAAGAAGTATCACCGCTTCACCGGCTACATCGGTAACCTCAAGACCGAGAGCCTGGAGCAGGCGCTGGAGCGCCACCCGGAGCGCGTGATCGAAATCGCTGTCAAGGGCATGCTGCCGAAGGGCCCCCTGGGCCGCACCATGTACCGCAAGCTCAAGGTCTATTCGGGTGCCGAGCATCCGCACGCCGCCCAGCAGCCGCAAGTTCTGGATATCTAATCATGGCTATCACGCAAAACTACGGCACTGGCCGCCGCAAGTCCTCCACCGCTCGCGTGTTCCTGCGCAAGGGTACCGGCAACATCACCGTCAACGACCGTCCGCTGGACGAGTTCTTTGGCCGTGAGACTGCACGCATGATCGTGCGTCAGCCGCTGGAACTCACCAAGAACACCGAAAGCTTCGACATCCTGGTCACCGCCTCCGGCGGCGGCACCACCGGTCAGGCCGGTGCGATCCGTCTGGGCATCGCCCGTGCACTGGTCGAGTACGACGAAACCCTGAAGTCCGAGCTGCGAAAGGCCGGCTTCATGACCCGTGACGCCCGCGAAGTCGAGCGTAAGAAGGTCGGTCTGCACAAGGCCCGTCGCGCGACCCAGTTCTCCAAGCGCTGATCCATCGCGTTTGTTGCGTCCCGGTTCGCCGGGGCGCCTGCTTCAAAAGCCCGGCCATGCCGGGCTTTTGTCGTTTTGGGGGCTGCGCAGTGGGCCTGCAGTCGGTGGCCTGCGATGTGTTGTGTTGCGAGGCAGGTTTCTTTGGCCTGGCCTGGCGGCTTCCGCAAACGCTGGGTGGTCATCTCGTAGCAAGTGGCAGCGGTGGCGGCGCCTGCGCGCGGCGGCCGGGGTGCTGCTTGCAAGTGGCCAGTTCTGCGGGTGGTGCCTCGCCTGGCTGACGCAGCATCCCTTCCGGACGAGGGCGGGGTGGGGCGTCGCCTGCGGCGATCGCTATTCGACCTCGGGGCGCACGGTTGCGTGCGCGCTCCATCTGGGCAGAAGTAATCGGGCAACAAAAAAGGCCCGATCGTCAGATCGGACCTTTCGTGTTTGGCTGCCCCGGATGGATTCGAACCACCGATGCCTGAGTCAGAGTCAGGTGCCTTACCGCTTGGCGACGGGGCAATAAAACATGTTGGGCCAAGATTATTGCATGCCTGTGTGCGCATGAACACCTTGGTGGCTATGGGTGGACTCGAACCACCGACCCCAGCATTATGAGTGCTGTGCTCTAACCGGCTGAGCTACATAGCCTAGGGAGCCGGCAATTCTTACCAAGCGCTCGCGTGTTGTCAAGCATTTCGTTTTCAGCTTGTGAGCCGGCCGTCGCCGTGGCAGAGTCGGTGACAGTAGATTTTCAGGAGTCCGCATCGTGATCGATCCGGACGGTTTCCGGCCAAACGTCGGCATCGTGCTGATGCGAGAGGATGGTCAGGTGTTCTGGGCACGACGTGTGCGCAGGGACGGCTGGCAGTTCCCGCAAGGTGGCATGAATACCGATGAGACACCCGTAGAAGCCATGTACCGCGAGTTGCGCGAAGAAACCGGGTTGTTGCCCGAGCATGTCGAATTGCTCGGTGCCACCCCTGGATGGCTGCGCTATCGCCTGCCGAGCCGGGCAGTACGGCGCAACGAGCGTCAGGTCTGCATCGGCCAGAAGCAGGTGTGGTTCCTACTGCAGTTCACCGGCCACGAATCCCATCTCAAGCTCGACCACACCGACACGCCGGAGTTCGATCATTGGCGCTGGGTGGATTTCTGGTACCCGGTCGAGCATGTGGTGATGTTCAAGCGCGGGGTCTATGCGCGCGCGCTGCGTCATCTGGCTCCGCTGGCGCAGACCATCGCGGGCTCGGCGGCGGTCGGGGTAATGCCCGAGCGCGCGCTGGAGGCGTGGTTGCCGGGCAGCAGCGCGGCCGGGCACGACAGCCCACGCAAGCGCCCACGCAAGCGGGGCGGGCCTCGCGCGGTGCGGATTAATAATGATTAACGTTTGGAATTGACACCTATTCTCGTTTGCGGTGCAATCGGTCCCGGTCCTCTCCGGATCGCCAGCACCCGACCGATACCGTGTACGTCTGCATCTGTAATGGGGTCACCGACCACCAGATCCGCGAAGCGGCCGAGAATGGCTGCGCCAGCCTGGCCGAGCTGACCATGCGCACCGGCTGTGGTTCGAACTGTGGGTCGTGCCTGGAAATGGCGGGCGATGTGTTGAGCCAGGCCCATGCGAGCCGCGCCCTGCCGCTGCCCATGCTGGGGCTTGCCAGCGCTGCCTGAGCGCCTTCCAGCGTGCTCGCGCGCTGTCGATAGCAGATTGCCGCAGACGGGGTGCCGGGTTGCTGGCTCTCACTGCTGTTTTCCCCTCGCGCCACCAACGCGCAATCGATAGGTCGCCTTCCTCGTTGCCGGTCACGCGGTCGGTTAGGGATCGACTGCAGTCATGGTCGATCGGCAATCTGCATCGATCATTCGGCGAATGATCGATGGGAGCTCCGCTCCTGCGACAGGCCGGATGACGGCCCACCCGGGATCGGGCAGGCGTCGCGCAACTGATCACGATTCGCGTTCCTTCATGCGCCGCGGCAACGCGCTACAGTGCGGCCGGCTCACTGTCTCGGAGACATCGCATGAAGGGCGATACCAAGGTCATCGAGTACCTCAACAAGGTGCTCTACAACGAACTCACTGCGATCAACCAGTACTTTCTGCACGCCAAGATGCTGAAGAACTGGGGCCTGAAAGAACTGGCCGAGCATGAGTACAAGGAATCCATCGACGAGATGAAGCATGCGGACAAGCTGTCCGACCGCATCCTGTTTCTCGAAGGACTTCCGAATTTCCAGGCGCTGGGCAAGCTGCGCATCGGCGAGAACCCCACCGAGATGTTCCGCTGCGATCTGGCGCTGGAGCGCGAGGCGGTTGCGGTGCTGCGCGAGGCCGTGGCCTATGCGGAGACCGTCAACGACTACGTGAGCCGCCAGCTGCTGGTGGACATCCTGGAGTCGGAAGAAGAGCACATCGACTGGCTGGAAACGCAGCTGGATCTGGTGGCGCGCATCGGCGAGCCGAATTACCTGCTGACCAAGCTGGACGACTGAGGGCGCTCGGTGCGGTGCTGGTCGGCGGTGTGCCGGGATCAGCGCAAGAGGGTCTGAGTCAGTAAGCGTCTGCACTGCTGGGGAGCATGCAGGCGCTGCGGGCGCTGCGGGCGCTGCATGGGTGTCGCGCTGTCGCTGTGATTGGCCGCATTTGGCTTCGCGCGCGACCTAAGCCGCGCCGCGGCCCGCGTTTGCGACGCGGGCGCTCCAGGGCACGCATGCCAGTGGCGCGCAAACCCTGCCTTCTCGCCCCGGCGCGAGTGAGGCAAGATTTTTCTTCTCGGGATGTCTTCGACTGTGTTGCCTGGCGGTTCTGTCGTCGGCTGCAGGCTTGCGCGGTCAGCCGGCTGTGCGGGCCTTGGCCTGCAGGCGGGCGACCTGGCCGAGCAGCGCCAGGCGGGCGCGTGCGTATTCGGCGATGACCAGCGCCACCATCACCGAGGGGCGTTCGATGGTGCCGGTGCGCGCGGCCAGTTCGATCCGGCGCGCGGCATTGGCCAGCGCCTGGGCGCCGACGTTGGCGCTGGAGGATTTGAGTGTATGCGCCAGATCGCGCAGCTGCATGCTGTCGCGATTGGTGGCTGCGGTTTCCAGGCGCTCGATGATGCCCGGCGCGTCTTCCAGGAACAGCTGCAGGATGGTGATGGTGTCCGCGCCTGCCACCTCGTACAGCTCCTCGATCACGCTGTTGTCCAGGATCGGCAGGGCGCGTGCCTGCGCGGCGCTGCTGGCGCTCTCGGGATCGCCTGTGGCCTGGCTGCCGGTGGCCGGGCCAGGCAGCAGCGGTTGGCGCGGCAGCCAGCGTTGCAGGCAGGCGTCGAGCTGCTCGCGGGCGACCGGTTTGGACAGATAGTCGTCCATGCCGGCGGCCAGGCAGCGTTCGCGATCGCCGGCCATGGCGTTGGCGGTCATCGCCACGATCGGGATCGGGCGGCCGCCGCTTTCGGTTTCCATCGCGCGCCAGCGGCGGGTGGCGGCATAGCCGTCCAGCACCGGCATCTGGCAATCCATGAAGACCATGTCGTAGCGGGTGGACTCCATGCTGCTCAGCGCGGCTTCGCCATCGGTGGCGGTATCGGCGTCGAAGCCGAGCACGGCCAGCAGCTTCTGCGCGACCAGCAGGTTCACCGGGTTGTCTTCCACCAGCAGGATGCGCACGTCGCGTGCGTTGGCCAGCGCCGGCGCCATCGGCTCGGGAATCATCGCTGCGGCCAGCGCGGTTGCGTGGGCCGGCCTTGGCTCGGGCGGCAGCACCAGCGAGCGCAGAGTCTCGTCCGGGCTCTGGCGCGGCACCAGGGTGGCATTGTCCTGCAGCTCGGACGGCACCGGCTCGTCGCCGTACAGCCAGATCAGGCGCGCGCCGCTGAGGTCGTCCGGACGCGCAAGTGCGCGGTGCACGGCGCGTGCGCTGTAGCGCAGCGTGTCGTGGTCGGCGATGACGCAGCGGAAGCCTTCGCTGTCGCTGTGGCGACGCACCCGCTCCAGCGCTTCCTGGGTGGTTTCCATCAGCACGTGCGACACCCCCCAGCTGTCGAGCAGGCGCTTGAGGCGCTGCGACAGGCGGGTGTCGGAACTGATCACCATCACCCGCGCGGCGTCGGCACCGGTGTTGTGCTGCAGGTCGCCGATGACCTTGAGCAGCGGGATTTCGAACCAGAACGTGGCGCCGCGCCCGGGCTCGGACTCCACGCCGATGCGGCCGCCCATCAGGTCGATGATGCGCTTGCAGATCGCCAGCCCCAGACCGGTGCCGCCGTACAGGCGCGTGGTGGAGGCGTCGGCCTGGGCGAAGGAGCGGAACAGGCGTGCCTGCTGATCCGGGGCGATGCCGATGCCGGTGTCGCGGACCTGGAAGCGCAGCAGATGCTGGGCGCGTGTTTCGCCCAGGCGACGCAGCTGGATGTCGACGCTGCCGCGCTCGGTGAACTTGATCGCATTGCCGATCAGGTTGCCCAGCACCTGGCGCAGGCGGATCGGGTCGCCGCGCACCAGCAGGCGCACCGACGGCTCGATATCCAGTCCCAGGCGCAGCTGCTTGCCTTCGGCGGTGCGCTGCAATAGCTGCACGACGCCGTCGAGCAGCTCGCGCAGGTTGAAGGTGGTGATCTCCAGTTCGAGCTTGTTGGCTTCGAGTTTGGAGTAGTCGAGGATGTCGTCGACGATGCGCAGCAGCTGCAGCGAGCTGCCGGTGGCGGTCTGCAGCATGTCGCGCTGGTCCAGGCTGAGCTGGCCGCTGGAGATCAGTTCCAGCATCGGAATGATGCCGTTGAGCGGGGTGCGGATTTCGTGGCTCATGGTGGCCAGGAATTCGCCCTTGGCCAGCGTGGCGGCCTCGGCGGCCTGCTTGGCGCGCAACAGTTCCTGTTCGAGCTCGCCGTGACGCTGCAGCTCTTGCTGCAGGCGTTCACGGGCAACGTCGGCTTCTTCCAGGCGTTGCGACAGGGCGCGCTGCGCGCGCGCGCTGCGGTAGCCGGCAACTGCGGCGCATAGACCGAATACCACCGCCAGTGCTGCAGAGAGTGCCGTCACCGCGCGCCACGGCCCGTCGATGGCCGACCACTGCAGGCCCGCACCCAGCGCAGCAACCAGCGCGGTCAGCGTGGCCAGGCTGCTCCAGGCGCGGAGGCCTCCTGCCCGCGCTGTCACTCAGAGCACCGCGTTCGTGAAGTCGAAGTCCAGTTCCTTGCCGACCGTCTGCACCAGGTTGCCCTGGATGAAGTCCACGCCGCTCATCCACATCGCCGCGGCCGCCTGCGGATCTTCGATGCGTTGGCCGATGATCAGCAGGCCGCGCTGATGGGCGATATTGATCACGCTGCGCAATTCGTCGCGGACTGCTGCGTTGCCGTGGGCATCGGCGAAGCGGTTGGCCATGCGCACGAAGCTCAGCGGCAACTGGTCCAGCAGCGCGTTGGCCTCGTCGCCGGGCTCGAACTGGCTCAGGCAGAACTGCACGCCGGCCGGCATCAATTTGGCGCAGAACTGCTGCACGGTGACCGCGTGGATCAGGGCATCGTCCAGGCGCAGGTCGACGATCAACGATTGCCCGGCCACGCCGCGCTCGAGCAGCGCCTTGAGCAGCCAGTCGGCAAAGGCATCGCGTGCCAGCGTGCGCGGCGACTGCGACACGAACAGCCGCAGCGGCGGGTGCGCGTGCTGGTACAGATGCAGCAGGCCGAGCGCGTGATCCATGACCTGCTGGTCGAGATCGGCGATGCGTCCGGCCGCTTCGGCGGCGGGAATCACCTGGCCGGCCGACAGCAGCGTGCCGTCGGCCTGGCGCAGCCGCAGCAGCACCTGGTATTGCGCGGTGTCGCCTCCGGCCACCGCCACGATCGGTTGATAGGCCAGTTCGAGCTGGCCTTCGACCAGGCGCAGTTGCTCCTGCTGTTCGGCCTGGCTGGGGGCCAGATAGGCCTGCACGCCATCGCTGCGCAAGCGTGCCTGCAGCGCGGTGCGCTCGACCGCTTCCAGCGCGCTGCCGGTGTCGTCGAAGCCCAGGCCCAGCGGTGCCACGCCGATGGCGCAGCGCACGTGCACCGATTCTTCCTCGCGCACCGGGAAGGCATGCGCCGACAGCCGCTGGCGGATCTCCAGCGCGTGCTGTTCCAGGCTGGATTCGGGCATGTCCACGCCCAGCAGCAGGAAGCTGTTGTCGTTCAAGCGCGCCAGTGGATACGGGTGCGCGGCACTGGCCAGGCGATGCCCGGCCTGGGTCATCAGGCGCTCGTAGGCGGCATAGCCGTAGCGCTCACGCAGGCCGAGCGCGCTGGCGATTTCAATGAAGAACAGCCCGCCGGCCTGCTTGCGCGCCAGCGCATCGGCCAGCAGTTCCATCACATGGCCGCGCGTCGGCAGGCCGGTTTCCGGATTGCTGCGCACGCTGACCGGTTCGCCGGCCTGCTGCAGCGCCTGTTGGCGGGCGCGGCGGATGCGGTTGGAGACTGCGGCGATCAGGTGACGTGGGCGGATCGGCTTGGTCAGGAAATCGTCGGCGCCGCTGTCGAGCACTTCGAACTGACGCTCCGGATCCGGGTCGCCGGTCAAGAACACGATCGGCAGCAACTGCTGACCCGGCTGCTGGCGGATCAGGGTGGTCAGGCGGATGCCGTCCAGCTCGGGCATGTGCAGATCCATCAGGATCAGATCCGGGTGGTAGTCCTGGATCGCCTGCGGCACGCTGGCGGCGGTCATTTCCACCTGCGCATGCATGCCGGCGCCGTGCAGCACGCTCTGCGCAAACAGCGCCTGCGAGCGGTCGTCCTCGACGATCAGCACGCGATACGGCGCGTCGGCGGCGACGTTGTCATCGCCCTCGCGCGGGGTTGAGGCGGTCGTCGGTGTCGGCGCTGCAGCCGTCGCGTGCGCGTTGCTGCCTTGAGCAGCGGACTGCGCTGGCGCCATCGGCACGATCATTGCGGGTGCGGCAGCGAGCGCAGGCGCCGGAATGATGGCCGCGCTCACCGGCTCGGCAACGGTGGACGCCGCCGCGGCCTCGTCGGCCCAGCGGCGCCAATAGTCGGCGGGCGGCGTCTCGGCGCGCAGTGGACGATTGCGCGTGGCGGTGTCGTCACGGGTGAAATGAACCGGATCTCGGGCGGCCATCGATACTCCCTGCAGTCGCGATGATTATGCGATGAACTTCACGATAGCGGGGAGCGACGTGCAGCCGGCGTGGTGGTGGAACGCATCGGCGCGACCAGCCGGCGCATGCCCCGCCACAGCAGTCGCCAGACCCACCACACCACCAGCGTGGCCAGCACGCTGGAGCCCACCGCAACACTGAGTGCCAGCCACGGGTGCGCCAGTGCCAGCGCTAGCGCGGTGGTGGTGATGGTGTCTTCGGCCAGCGAGGCGACCCAGTTGCTGGCCGGTTCCGGCGAGGTGTTGAGCAAGGCGCGGGTGCCGGCCTTGAGGGTATGGCTGGTCAGCGCCACGCCGGCGCCGGCGGCCAGCACGCCCGTGCTCAGATCACCGTCCGGCGACAGCGTGGCCGCGGCCAGGAAGGCACCGGCCGGCACGCGTGCCAGCGTCTGCAGCAGGTCCCAGCCCGAATCCACGCCGGGGATCTTGTCGGCGAAGAATTCGGCCACCGCCAGTGCACCGGAGGTGCCCAGCACCCACCACGATTGTGCCGGGTGCAGGGCGGGCGGCAGCTCGATCCAGCCGAGCAGGCCGGCCAGGCCGACACCGAACACGGTGAGATAGACACGGATGCCGGCCAGCCAGGCCAGCAGGATGCCGATCACGAACAGATGGGCTTCGCTCATGGCGTTGTCGATCCCTGCAAACAATTGCAGAACTATCGCAGAACTTTGGGATAACCGCCGGTCCAGCGCCAGCACGACGGTCAGTGTCGCTCTGGCACACTACGCCGCCCATGATTGCGCCGGCCCGTCCGGACCCGATGCCCATGCGACCAGCCGCACGCGTTCAGATCGTCCAACGTGACTCCGGCGGTGGCCGTTCCCGCGGCCGCTGGTTATGGCTGGTGATCGCACTGGTGTGGCTGGCGTCGCTGGGCGGGGTGTGGTGGATGGCCAGCCGCACTGCCGCGCCGCGTCTGGTCGAGGCCGAGGCGGCGCTGCAGCAGGCGCAGCGCAACCAGGCCCAGCAGCGTCGGCAGATCGCGCAGTTGCAGCAGCGCCAGGTCAACCTGGCGATGTCCGACAAGATCAGCCGCGCCGCCAATACCGAGGTGCAGGCCTCGCTGGCCGAGCGCGACGAGCAGATCGCCGCACTGCGCGCGGATGTGGCGTTTTACGAGCGCCTGGTGGGCTCCACCGCGCAGCGCAAGGGGCTGAACGCGCACTCGGTGCAATTCACCGCCGAGGCCGGCGGCACCTGGAATTACAGCGTGGTGCTGACCCAGAACCTCAACCGCGGCGCGATCAGCCAGGGCCAGCTGCGCTTTGCGGTGGAAGGCGTGCGTGCCGGCAAGCTGGTCACGGTGAGCTGGAACGAGCTGCACCAGAAGCCGGATGCGGCCGGGCAGCCGTACTCGTTCCGCTATTTCCAGCAATTGGACGGCAGCGTGATCCTGCCGAAGGATTTCACTCCGCAACGTGTCAAAATCTCCCTGAGCGGCGATGGGGCGCCGGTCAATCAGACATTCGACTGGAAAGTCGCCGGGAATGGCGCGGGGGAGTAGCTGATGTTCGGAAACAAATCCAACCGTGGTGCGCAGACCGTGGTCGACACCTTGATCGGGCCGCAGGTGGTCATCCGCGGCGACCTGATGTTCAGCGGCGGGCTGTATGTGGAAGGTCGCATCCTGGGCAAGGTGATTGCCGAAGACGGCGCCAGCGCCACCTTGACGGTGGCCGAGCAGGGCAGCATCGAGGGCGAGGTGCGCGCGCCGGTGGTAATCATCAATGGCCAGCTGACCGGCGACGTGCATGCCGCCGAGCGGGTCGAACTGGCCGCCAACGCGCGGGTGCAGGGCAATGTGCATTACCAGGTGGTGGAGATGAGCGCCGGCGCGCAGCTCACCGGCCGCCTGATCCATGCCGCCACCGCTGGCGCGACCGCCGCGTTGCCGGCGCCGGAGGCCGGCCGCGTCGAGCCGGTCAAGGCCTTGCAGGCCGAGACTGCCGACGCTTGAGGGTGTGGCCTGCAGCTGAAGCGGGCCCCAGATTTGGCAAGCAGCGCTTGAAGTGGGGCCGCCTGGCCCCCATGCTGACGCCATGAGCACGCTCGTTTCGCTTCCCACCGCCGCCCCGGCCCCGGACTATCAGTCCATCGACCGGCCGTTGAACTTTTCCGTGGCCGCCGCCAGCAAGGTGCGCGAGCTGATCCAGGAAGAAGGCAACGCCGAGCTGGCGTTGCGTGTCTACATCCAGGGTGGCGGCTGTTCCGGCTTCCAGTACGGCTTCGAGTTCGACGAGAACCGCGCCGAGGACGACCTGGCCGTGGCCACCGACGGGGTGACGCTGCTGGTGGACCCGCTGAGCCTGCAGTACCTGATGGGCGCCGAAGTGGACTACACCGAAAGCCTGACCGGGGCGCAGTTCGTGATCCGCAATCCGAACGCCAAGACCACCTGTGGGTGCGGTAGCAGCTTCAGCGTCTGAATCGACGCGGTTGCTGGCGCTTGGTTGTTTGTGTGTGATGTTGCGGTCGAGTCGCGGGCAATCTGCTGCCTGCGACGTTCTCAGGTCTGACATGGTGCGGTGATAGTGGCAGTCGCGTGAGTGTGTCGATACGGCCTCACGCTGTGCGCAGCTTGCGCGCGCTGTATGACTCTTGATGCGACGCGTGTTGCGGGTCAACGACACCGCAGCCGGGCGGATTTTCAAAACGCCGATCCATGTGATCCACGCACTGCGCAGATGCTCGCCGATGCACTGGCGAAGCGCCACGCGCTATCGATGTACGTGTCCAACGCGCTGTGAACATTCTCCTGCTGCGGGGTTCGCCATGCGCGCGCAAGCTTCGTGCGCGCGAGCTGGGCCGCGTGCGGCGATGGCGATACTGCACGCATGCTCAGCGCTGGTGCCAGCACATGCCGGTTTGGATTCATGCATCGCGTCTTGCCTTGCGTGACGCGCGCGGGCGGTCGCCACTGCGCTGACCGAGCGTGCCGCGCACCGCGCCGATCCCACCCCATGGTGCAGTCACCGCGCCGCCCAGCCCGCGTACGTTGATCGCGCAACGGATCTCGATCCTTCGACACGCCAGTCCCCTGCCCATTGCAGTCATCCACGAGAGACGCCTCCCCATGTTGCAGATCAGATCCCGATCGACGCTGGGCCTGCTGGCCATGCTTGGTATCGCCAGCGCAGTGCTTGCATCCAGCGCGCAGGCATCGCCCGCACGCGGCAGCTTGCTCAGCAGCAATTTCCTGACCAGCTACACCCGTGATGCGATTGCCGCATTGCTCACCTCCGAGCCGCAGGCCGAACAGCCCAGATGCAATGTGCGCGTGGCCGAGTTCACCTATGCCACCGTCGGTGTCGATGGCGAACCGGCCACTGCGTCGGGCGTGGTGCTGATTCCAGGTGGCGAGCGTTGCACCGGGCCGTATCCGTTGCTGGGCTGGGGGCGGTCGACAGCGACGATCCGCAATGAGGAACAGGCCAAGGACATCCGTGACGCCAAGGGCGACGACCCGCTGGTCACACGGCTGGCCAGCCAGGGCTATGTGGTGGTCAGCAGCGATTATCTGGGGCTCGGTCAATCCAGCTACGGCTTCCATCCCTACCTGCATAGCGCGACCGAGGCCAGTGCGACGATCGATGCCCTGCGCGCGGCACGCAGCGTGCTGCAGCGCTTGAAGACGCCGTTATCCGACAAGGTCATGCTGTCGGGGTATTCGCAAGGCGGCCATGCCGCACTGGCAACCCAGCGCGAGATCGAAGCGCATCTGTCCAAGGAGTTCCATCTGGTTGCCAGCGCACCGATCTCCGGGCCCTACGCGCTGGAGCAGACCTTCGTGGACAGCTGGAGCGGGAGCAATGCGGTTGGCGAAAGCAGCTTCGGCATCATTCTGGGCAGCTACGCGATCGTCGCGATGCAGCACACGTATCGCAATATCTATCTGGCGGCCGGACAGGTATTTCAGGATCCGTGGGCGGCCCGGGTCGAGGCGCTGTTCCCCGGCAAACTGGGCCTGACCGATCTGGTCCTGGGCGATACGCTGCCCGGGATCGACCAGCTCAAGGCGTATTTCCAGCCAGGGTTCTATCGCGACTTTGCCAGCAACCCCGGCAATCCGTTCCGCAAGGATCTGGCGCGCAACGACCTGCTGGACTGGGCGCCACAGACGCCGACGCTGCTATGCGGTTCGTCCAACGACGCCACCATCCCGCTGAAGAATGCGGTGACCGCGATTGCCGCTTTCAAACGTCGCGGCAGCACTCAGGCAGCGTTGGTCGACATCGGCAGTGGCGACCCCAACGACAACTCGGCGTTCGTGCATCTGACCACCAACGAACCGTGCATCGTCGCCGTGCGGCATCAGCTGCTGGACAAGCAGCGCTGAGGCCGGGGATGGGGTGGTCGCTGACAGCGCTGGATGATCAGCGCGTCCAGGATCGACGCTGGACGCCTCACCCTTCGATGGAGCCTTGTCGCTGTCACAGGCGACAAGGCTGAAGATACCGGGATTCGGACCCGGCTGGCTGCAACACATGTCGATCGCACGTGGCCTGCTCTGCGATGTGGCGCGCAATGTGACGCGCTCATGACCGCCCGGCGGGCGCCGGGCCATGTCGACGTCTGAACGCGCGCCGCCGGCCGGGCCTGCATCGATGGTGCGCTGCTTGCGGGCGATGCCGATTATCGGCAGGCTTGCGCCGATGTCAGAGTCTTCTTTTTCAACCTCCGGTTTCGCCTTCACCCATGCGCCGCTGGATCGTGGCGATCTGTTGCGCGACGATCCCGCGGCGCTGGCGCGTCTGTGGCCGCAGGGCCGCGTGCTGCTGCTCGATGCCAAGGGCACTGCGCTGGCCGATGCGGATGGCCAGCCGCTGCTGATGGACGGTGCCGCGCTTGGCGACGGGCCGGACGGGGCGATCTTTCTTGGGCTGCGCGATGACGTCGGCTGGTTCTGCCTGCCATCCGATGTGCTCGGTGTGGAAGCGCCGCAGCGCATCGACCTGCGCCAGGCCGCCGCCGACTGGCCGGCAGACATATCCACTGCTTTTGCCTATGCGCGCGCAATGCTGCACTGGCAGTCGCGCACGCGCTTCTGCGGCGTCTGCGGCGGAACGATCGCGTTCCGCCGGGCCGGCTTCATCGCCCATTGCACGCAATGTCAGACCGAGCATTACCCACGCGTGGACCCGGCGATCATCGTGGCGGTCAGCGATGGCGCGCGCTTGCTGCTGGGGCGGCAGGCAAGCTGGGCGCCGGGGCGTTATTCGGTGATTGCCGGCTTTGTCGAACCCGGCGAGTCGCTGGAGCAGACCGTGGCGCGCGAGGTGTTCGAGGAAACCCGCGTGCAGGTGCAGGACTGCCGCTACCTGGGCGCGCAACCGTGGCCGTTCCCCGGCGCGTTGATGTTGGGCTTCACCGCGCGCGCTGCGGCAAGCGAGGTGCCGCAGGTCACCGGTGAACTGGAGGACGCGCGCTGGGTCAGCCATGCCGAGGTCACCGCGGCATTGGCCGGCGAAGGCCAGATCGGGCTGCCGCCGCGCATTTCCATCGCGCGGGCGCTGATCGAGCATTGGCATCGCGCGCATGGCTGAGCCGGGGCGGGCGCTGCAGCGCAGCCAGATCGGGTGCGCCTGCATCGGCTCGGCTAGACTCGGCTGAGGAGGCCCACCCATGTTCACCACCCTGGTTGCTGTCGTCGTCGCACTTGCGTTGGGCCACCTGGCGCCTGCCCAGGTGGCGCGGCTGCGGCGTTTCGAATGGTTCGGCCAGTGGCTGCGCCGGCTGGACAGCCATGCCGCCGGGCGCGGTGCGTGGCAGGGGCGCTATGGCGTGGTGCTGGCGCTGTTGCCGGCCTTGCTGGTGGTCGTGCTGCTGCAATGGCTGCTGGACGATGTCTGGCGCGGGTTCTGGGCCTTGCTGTTCGGCGTGGCGGTGCTGGCCTGGACCTGGGGGCCGCGCGATCTGGACCGCGATGTGGAAGCGGTGATCGATGCCGACGAACCGGGCGCGCGCCGCGATGCGATCGCGCAGCTGCAGGCCGCCGGCGGCAGCGTGCACGAGGATGCGCCGTCGCTGGTGGAAGCGGTGGTGGTCAACGGGCTGCGGCGCTGGTTCGCGGTGCTGTGGTGGTTTTTGCTGCTGGGGCCGTTCGGCGCGGTGCTGTATCGGCTGACGGCGCTGGCGGTGGAAGGCCCGCTCTCGGTGCTGCTGCCGCCGCGCAACCTGGCCGGCGCGCGCTGGTTGCTGGCCGCGCTGGAATGGCCGGTGGCGCAGTTGATCACGGTGTCGATGGCGCTGGTGGGCAATTTCGACACGGTGTTCCGTGCCTGGCGGCAGGCGCATGGCAACCGCTGGTCGCTGGAGCCGCATTTTCTCGGTGCGGTGGCGCGTGCCAGCGTGAGTGCCGAACTGCGCGAAGAAGCGCACGACTACACCGATTCGGGGCTGGTGCCGGTGTGGCGCCGCCTGCCGGAAGTGCGCGATGCGATGAGTCTGGTCTGGCGCGTGCTGCTGCTGTGGATGGTGGTGCTGGCGTTGCTGGTGATCGCCGGCTGGGTGCGGTAGGCGCGCAGCCTGATTTCAATCGAGCGGCTGTTCGCGACCTGCTAACCCGGTGCCAGCAAGGTAAACGGGTACCAAGGCAAATTCCTGGCAACCCAATACGTCGGCAACGCCCACAACCAGAACTTCGGCTCGGACATGACGGTCACCACCGGTGCAAACCAGCGCGCGCGCCAGCCGGCTTTCCAGGCGATCAGGCCGGGCAGGGTGAACAGGCCGAGCACGGCGGCCGGGTTCATGGCGAAGGCGCCGGGCAGATCGAAGTGCACCAGCGCATACAGCGCGCGGGTCATGCCGCAACCGGGGCAGTAGCAGCCGGTCACGGCACGGAACACGCAGGGCGGGAACGGGCTGTTGCTCGCGTTCGGATCGAAGCGATACAGCAACGACACACCGAAAGCGGCCACGCTGGTGGCCGCCCCGAGTCCAAGCCAGTGGCGTGGACGCAGTTCCATTACTGCATGTGCTGCAACTGCTGCATGTAGTCCATGTAGCCCTGCATGCCGCCGGTGGCGACCATGCCGATGTTGATCAGCAGGCCGATGACGGCCAGCACGCTGGTCACGATGCACCAGGTCTTGGCGGTGTTGGAGGCGCGACGTGCGCCGTCGATGTCGCCCTGGTTGAGCAGGCCGTTGACCTTGCTGGAGAACACGATCGCCACGATGCCGGTGATCAGGGCCGGGCAGCACAGGCAGAAGCCGAGCACGGTGGAGACGATCGCCCAGATCAGGTGATTGGGAATCGGGCCCGGTGCGGCGCTGGGCGAGGGATGGATCGGCGGTGGGATGGCACTCATGGTGAAGCTCCTTGGGTGGTAAACAACAGCGAGATGTTGCAGCGCGTGGGGAAGGCAGCGATGGGCCGCGCAGGCAGCGTCCACCGATCACGGCGAACGCGTCTGACACGGTGATGTGGCGTACGACGACTTCCCCCGGTCCTTCTTGTCGCGCCCGCTAGGCGAGCGCGGCGGCAATGCGTGCAATGGCGCACAGGCTACTCGCGGCACGCGGCGGACGCAAAGCCCGCGCGGCCGCAGTCACGGTTGATCCTGGCGCAGTGCACGGACCTGCTGTTCGAGCAGCGCGGCGGTCGCCGTGTCGCCGGGAACCGCTGCGCCGGCGGCCACTTCGATATGCGCGCGGATCCGGCGCGGCACGCGCATGCGGCCCAGGCGGGTGTCGCGGCGGCTCCACATGCTCGACCACATGCCACGCAGTGCCATCGGAATCACCGGCACCTGGCGGCGTTGCAGGATCTTCTCCACGCCCGACTTGAACGGTGCGATCTCGCCATCCCGGGTCAATGCGCCTTCGGGGAAGATGCACACCAGCTCGCCGTCGGCCAGCGCCGCATCGATACGATCGAAGGCCTGCTGCATCAGCGCGGGGTCTTCGCGTGCGCCGGCGATCGGGATCGCCTTGGCGGTGCGGAAGATCCAGCGCATCACCGGGATGCGGAAGATCTTGTAGTACATGACAAAGCGCACCGGGCGCGGAATCACCGCCGACAGGATCAGCGCGTCCATGTAGCTGACGTGGTTGCAGACCAGCAACGCGGCGCCTTCGTCGGGCACGTGGCGGTCGATGTCGCGCGTGCGCAGCCGGTACAGCACGCTCACCAGCACCCAGCTGAGAAAGCGCATCAGGAACTCGGGCACCAGGGTGAAGATCCACAGCGCCACCAGCGTATTGGCCAGCGCCAGGGCCAGGAACACCTGCGGAATGCTCAGGCCCGGCAGCGGAATGCGCACGCCGAACAGCGCCAGCTGCGGTAGCTGCAGCGCAATGCCGATGATGGCGGCACTGACGATGAACAACGAATTCTGGATGTTGAGCCCGGCGATCACGCGCGAGAGTTCGGCCTTGGGCGTGCGGCTCTGGATCAGCGCAAACAAGGGCACCACGAACAAGCCGGTGAACAGGCCGATGCCGACCAGGTCCACGATCAGGCGCACGCTGCCGGCCTGCTGCACGAACTGGCCGATCGACAGATCGGTGGCCGGTGCAGCACCGGGGCGCGCGAAGTACAGGTCCAGCAGAAATGCGCTGATGCCGAACGCGCCCAGCGGCACCAGGCCGATTTCCACGGTGCGTCCGGACAGCCGCTCGCACAGCAGCGAGCCGACACCGGTGCCGATCGAAAACAGCGCCAGCGCGAACACGTACAGATCCTGCTGCCCGCCAAGATTGACCTGCGCGTAGGTGGGCAACTGCGCGGTCAGCACGGTGCCGACGAACCAGAACCACGACACCCCGAGCACGGCGTTGCGCACCGCCGGCGTACGCCGGGTCAGGCGCATGATGGCGCGCGATTCGGGGATGGGGTTCCAATTGATCTTCAGCTCGGGCGCGCCAGCGTCGACCTTGGGCACCAGCCGCGCGACCAGGTTGCCGGTGACGGCAATCGCGATCACCGCGGTGGCCGCGGCGACCGGCCCATGGCTGCCGGCGATCTGGAAGATCAGCCCGCCGAAGATCATGCCGCACAGGATCGAGATCGAGGTGCCCATCTCGACCAGGCCGTTGCCGCCGGTGAGTTCCTCCGGTTTCAGCACCGAGGGCAGGATCGAATATTTCACCGGCCCGAACAGCGTGGACTGCAGGCCGGTGCAGAACAGCGCAACCAGCAGGATCACCATGTTCTCGGTGACAAACCCCACCGCCGCCAGCGACATGATCGCAATCTCCATCGTGGTGGTGATCACGATGAGTTTCTGCTTTTCCAACTTTTCGGCGATCTGCCCGGCCAGCGCGGAGAACAGGAAGTACGGCAGGATGAACAGTGCCGGCGCCAGATTGGTGTACAGCGTGCGCTGCGCCGCATCGATGCCCAGGTAGAACAACAGGCCGATGATGGCCTGCCGATAGACGTTGTCGTTGAACGCGCCCAACGCCTGCACGGCGAAGAACGGCAAGAAGCGGCGCTGCCTGAGCAGGGCGAACTGACTGTGACCGGACATGCAGTTTCCTTTGCGAACGCGCGCAGCCTAGCAGGCTTCCACGGCGCGCTGGTGCATGCCGATGCGCTCAGCGCGGCGCGCGTGCCGATGGCGCACGTCGCGCGGCCTGGGCGCGCAGCAGCGCCATGAAGGCCCGTGTGGCCGGGGTGGGATCGGGCCGCCACACCGCATAGGTCAGGAAGCCGAAGCGCTCCTTCAGCGCGACCGTCACCACCCCGCGCATGGCCGTGGCCATGGTCTGCGGCACGATGCCCACGCCCAGGTCGGCGGCGACCAGTTCGCGCATCAGGTCGGCATGGGTGACCTCGTACTGCTGGCGCTGCCGCAGGCCGGCCTGCGCGAAGGCCGCATCGACGATGCCGCGCACGCCGGCGCCGGCGATCAGCCCGGCCATCGGTTCGTCGTCCAGCTCGGCCAGCGCCACCCGCTTGCGCGTGGCGAAACGATGGCTGGGCGCCACGATCAAGGCCAGGGCTTCCTCGTGCAGCAGCAGCCGCTGTTCCGGCACCGCGACCTGCGGGCCGACGCCGACCAGGGCCACATCCAGCCGGCCTTCGCCCAGGTCGTGCAGCAGGGCCTCGCTCATGGCGGTGCGCAGGTGCACGTCCACCCGCGCATGCGCGCTGCGAAAGGCGCGCAGCAGCGTCGGCAGCTGCACGGTGGTGAGTGAGGAGATCTGCCCCAGCGTGAGCCGGCCGCGCACCGTGCCCAGGGCCTGGGCCATTTCCTCGTGCAGGCGTTCGGCCGCACGCAGGGTGGCGCGGGCGTTGTGCAGAAACACCTCGCCGGCTGCGGTGGGCCGCACCTGACGGGTGCCGCGCTCGAACAGGCGCGCACCGAGGGATTCCTCGATCTTGGCGACTTGGTGGCTGAGCGCCGATTGCACGGTGTTGCACCGGCGTGCGGCGGCGGTAAAGCCGCCTTCCTCGGCCACGGCCACGGCGAACTCAAGCTGGCGCAGGGTCAGCATGCGATCTCCAAACGCGATGGACACGGTGAAAACAATACATTGGAAAGATGCCGCGTCGCTGCCCACACTGCGCCCATTCCTACAGCAGGCATCTGCCATGACCGTCGAACCGATTGCCCACCCGCCATTGCCGCGCCGACTGGTGCTGCTGATGGCCGCCGCCACCGGGCTGGCGGTGGCAAGCAACTACTACGCCCAGCCCTTGCTGGAGACGCTGGCGCAGGCGTTCGGGATCCAGGTGCGCAGTGCCGGGGCGGTGGTGACCGCCGCGCAGCTGGCCTACGCGGCGGGGCTGCTGTTGCTGGTGCCGCTGGGCGACCGGCTGGAGCGGCGCGGGTTGATCGTCGGCCTGTTCGTGCTCAGTGCGCTGGGGCTGCTGGTGAGCGCCGCCTCGCATAGCTTCGGCATGTTGCTGGCTGGCACGATCGTCACCGGTGCCAGCTCGGTGGCTGCGCAGATCCTGGTGCCGTTTGCCGCGACCCTGGCCGCCCCGCACGAGCGCGGGCGGGTGATCGGCACGGTGATGAGCGGCCTGTTGCTGGGCATCCTGCTGGCGCGCACCGCGGCCGGGGTGCTGGCCGGCGTTGGCGGCTGGCATACGGTGTACTGGATCGCCTCCGGCCTGTTGCTGGTCACCGCCTGGCTGCTGTGGCGCGGACTGCCGCGGCACCCGGGCAATGCGCAACTGTCGTATCCGCAGCTGGTGGGTTCGGTGCTGAAGCTGCTGCGCGACGATGCGGTGCTGCGCTCGCGTGCGGTGCTGGGCGGGCTGATCTTTGCCGGCTTCAGCATGTTCTGGACCACGCTGGCGTTCCTGTTGTCCGGGCCTGCGTATGGCTATGGCACGGCGGTGATCGGGCTGTTCGGCCTGATCGGTGCGGCCGGCGCGCTGGCCGCCAACCGTTCCGGTCACTGGTCCGATCACGGCCATGGCGACCGCGTCAGCTGGGGCGGGCTGGTGATGCTGCTGCTGTCGTGGGGATTGCTGGCGTTTGCGCCGCAGTCGATCGCGCTGCTGATCGTCGGCGTGCTGCTGCTGGATATCGCGGTGCAAGGCGTGCACATCGCCAACCAGAGCGTGATCTACCAGCGCAATCCGAACGCACGCAATCGCATCACCTCGGCCTACATCACCTGCTACTTCATCGGCGGTGCGGTGGGTTCCACGCTGGGCACGGCGGCATATGCGCAGGCCGGCTGGAACGGTGTGGTGATCGGTGGGGCGGTGCTGGCGGTGGCGGCACTGGGCTGGGTGGGACTGAGCGTGGCGCGCAAGCACTGGAAGTAGATGCGTTGCCGGAACGGCGCCGCGGCCACCGGATCAAGTGGCCTGCGCGCGCATCGCGGTGCGTCGGCATCGCCGCCCACATCGATGCGGCAGTGGCTGGGCGGCGCGCATGCGCACCGCCGACGACGCACTAGGCCTTGCTGGTCGCCAGGCGCGGTGCGCCCTCTGCCGGCGCGGTGGTGACCGCCACGGCAGCGGCACGCAGTTTGGGCAGCAGCCGCAGGGTCAGTGCCAGCTGGTCGCGCACCAGGCGCTGCTTGGGCGGCAGTTGCACGGCATGCTGCTCCAGCGCTTCGGCGGTGACGATTTCCTGGCTTTCGTCGTGCGCCGGCAGCGGCTGGCGTTCGCGCAAGGCGGTGGCGATTTCGCCCAGCGCGCGCTGCAGGTAGTCTCCGGCCTGCACGATGGTTGGATCGTGTTCGCCATCGAGCGCGGCGCGGTGCGCGCCAAGCGCAGACAGATAGCCGAGCAAGGTGTTGGACAGCGCCAGGAAGCGGAAGCCCGCATCCAGGTTGCGCCGATAGCGGCCCGGTTCGCGCAGCATGTTGGACAAGGCCACCGACAACGCGGCATCGGCGTTGTGCATGTCGCGGCGCGCGATGCGGTAGGGCAGGTCGTCGCGCATGCCGCTGGCGTATTGCTCCAGCACCTGGGCCAGATAACGCGCGCAGCTGGCCAGCACCGTGGCCATCACCTGGTTGAGGCGGCGGCCCTGCCAGTCCGGCAGGATCAGGAACGAGGCGGCCGCGGCGATCGCGCAACCGATCAGCGTGTCGATCAGGCGTGGCCAGATCAGCACGAAACCATCGCCAAGCAGGTTGAAGCAGAACAGCGCCATCACGGTGATGCCGGCGGTGGCCAGCATGTAGCGATCGGTGCGGGTGATGAAGAAGATCAGCGCGGCGGCCAGCGCCAGCAGCAGCTGCACTTCGGTGCCGGGGAACAGCTGCATCAGCGCCCAGGTGGCGACCAGGCCGATCAGGGTGCCGGCGATGCGCTGCACCAGCCGCAGGCGGGTGGCGCCGTAATTGGGCCGGCACACGAAGGCGGTGGTGAGCAGGATCCAGTAGCCGTTGTCGGCATGGATGGACTGCATGATGGCGTAGCCGACCACCAGCGCGATGGCCATGCGCAGGCCGTGGCGGAACAGCACCGAGCCGGGCGTGAGTTGCTGCATCAGACGCGCGGCCATTTCGCGCAGGGTATGCGGCGAGGAGTCGCGCAGGCGGGTGTCGAGGTTGTCGCTGGTGGAATCGGATTGGGCCGCTTCCGACAGCTTGCGTTCGATGCTCTGCAGGTTGGTCACCAGCAATTCCAGCGCGCCGAGCAGACGCGCCAGTGCGGGGTCGGCCCGCGCGTGCAGGTAGTCCAGCGATTGCCGCAGGTCTTCGGTGGCCAGGCGGCTGTTGTCGCCGTAGTCGAACGGGTGGCGCAGGCGGATCGCCTCGCCCAACGCGGCGCAGGCCTTGCCCTGCAGCGCGAGCAGGCGCTGGCAGCGGTACAGCACGTCGCTGTGGAAGAACGCGTCGGTCAGCGCTTCGTAGGGATAGTGCGAGGAACTGGCGCGCTCATGGAATTCCTGCGCCATGTAGTACAGGCGGAAATACAGGCCCGATTGCACGCCCGGCCGCCCCGAGCGGCCGAAGCGGCTCATGATCGCGGTCTTGGCGGCGTTGAGCGCGCCGACCACCTTGGCGTTCTGCTCGGCCAGCGCGAGCCGGCGTGCGTGCAGGTCGCTCTGCCGCACCGGTTCGAACAGGTCGGCCTTGAGCTTGAGATACCGGCCCAGCTCGAAGAACAGCCGCGACAGCCGTTCGCGCACCGGACGATTGGCGAACAGCAGGGTCCACAGGATCGACAGCACGCCGTACCAGGTGGCGCCGATCAGCAGCAGCATCGCGCCATGCCAGGCGATCGACGGATCGTGGCTGCCGTGCTGGTCCATGCCGATCATGGCGTAGATCGACAAGGCCACGGTGGCCTGCGCGATCGAGGCGTAGCGCTCGCCCAGCGCGCCGAGCAGGGTCAACGAGAAGGTCGCCACCGCCATGCCGGTCACAAACGCCAGCGGATACGGAAACAGCAGCACCACCGACGCGGCGGCGGCGGCGAAACACAGCAGCGACAGCAGCACCGACTTGATGCGGCCCAGCCAGTTGTCGTCGGTCTCGGCGATGGCGCTGGCGATCGCGCCCAGGAACAGCGCCGGCACCGCGGTGAGCTGCTGCCAGTGCCAGCACACGCCCATTGCCACCGCCAGCGCGATGAACACACGCAGGCCGTAGCTGGCCTTTTCATGGGCCCACAGGCGGCTCAGGCGGGTTTCGAAGGAAGAAGTGGCCACAGTCTCTGCAAGGCAAGGTGCCCGGGCATTATTGCCGCAGGCACGCGCCATCGGGGTGGAGGGCGGCTAGTTCTTTGTCAGTAGCCGCGTTGTCGCAAGTGCCTGGGGCAAGCCGCTCAGGCCTGTGCGCCCTGCTCGCGGGCGATCGCACGCCAGCCGATGTCGCTGCGCTGGAAGGCGCTGGCCCAGTGGATCGGCTGCAGGCCGGCATAGGCACTGCGCTGCGCCTCCAGCACGCTGTCGCCCAGCGCGGCAACGCAGAGCACGCGGCCACCGGCACTGACCACCTCACCGTTTGCATTCAACGCGGTGCCGGCATGGAAGACCTTGGCGGTGGCCGGCACCGCGTCCAGCCCGCTGATGACCTCGCCGGTGATCGGGGCTTCGGGATACGGCTTGGCGGCGATGACCACGCCCAGCGACGGACGCGGGTCCCACTGCGCCTGCGTATTGTCGAGCTTGCCGTCGATGGCGGCGTCCAGCAGATCCACCAAGTCCGACTGCAGGCGCAGCATCACCGGCTGGGTTTCCGGGTCGCCGAAGCGCACATTGAACTCGATCACCTTGGGTGCGCCGTGCGCATCGATCATCAGCCCGGCGTACAGGAAACCGGTGAACGGCACGCCGTCGGCGATCATGCCTTGCACGGTCGGTTCGACCACCTCGCGCATCACCCGCGCGTGCACCTCGGGCGTGACCACCGGAGCCGGCGAGTACGCGCCCATGCCGCCGGTATTGGGGCCGGTGTCGCCATCGCCGACACGCTTGTGGTCCTGGCTGGTGGCCATCGGCAAGGCGTGGCTGCCGTCGACCATCGAGATGAAGCTGGCTTCCTCGCCATCGAGGAATTCCTCGATCACCACGCGCGCGCCGGCATCGCCGAACGCATTGCCCGAGAGCATGTCGCGCACCGCGTCTTCGGCCTCGCTCAGCGTCATCGCCACGATCACGCCCTTGCCGGCGGCCAGGCCGTCGGCCTTGACCACGATCGGCGCGCCTTTCTCACGCACGTAGGCCAGCGCGGCGTCTACCTCGGTGTGCACCGCGTAGTACGCGGTGGGGATGCCATGGCGCGCCAGAAAATCCTTGGCGAAGGCCTTGCTGCCTTCCAGCTGCGCGGCCTTGGCGGTGGGCCCGAAGATGCGCAGGCCCAGCGCGTGGAAACGGTCGACCACACCCAGCACCAGCGGCACTTCCGGGCCGACCACGGTGAGCGCCACGGCTTCGCGCTGCGCCAGCGCCAGCAGGCCATCCAGGTCGTCGACCTTGATCGCCACGTTGCGGCACTTGGCTTCGGTCGCAGTGCCGGCATTGCCGGGTGCCACCAGCACCTCGCTCACGCGCGCTGACTGCGCGATCTTCCAGGCCAGGGCATGTTCACGGCCGCCGGAGCCGATGACGAGGATTTTCATTTGAGTGCCGGGAATGGGGAATAGGGAATGGGGAATAGCAAAGTCTTTGGTTCTGCAGGCCGTACGATGTGGAGTGGCATCCAGGGAACCGCTTTGCCGATTCCCGATTCCCAACTCCCCATTCCCGGCACGTCAGTGCCTGAAATGCCGTACGCCGGTGAACACCATCGCGATGCCGTGTTCGTCGGCGGCGGCGATCACTTCGCCATCGCGCATCGAGCCGCCGGGCTGGATCACCGCCTTGATGCCGGCCGCCGCGGCGGCATCGATGCCGTCGCGGAACGGGAAGAACGCATCCGACGCCATCACCGAGCCGGCCACCGTGAGCTTGGCTTCCTCGGCCTTGAGCGCGGCGATCTTGGCGCTGACCACGCGGCTCATCTGCCCGGCGCCCACACCGATGGTGCGGTGGTCCTTGGCGTAGACAATCGCGTTGGACTTGACGTACTTGGCCACGCGCCAGGCGAACAGCAGATCGCCCAGTTCGGCCTCGCTGGGCGCGCGCTGGGTGACCACACTCAACTCGCCCAGCGACATGCCGCGGTTGTCGGACGACTGCATCAGCAGGCCCGAACCGATCCGCTTGGTATCGTAGTTGTTGAGGCCGTTGCCGTGCGGGATCTTGAGCACGCGCACGTTGGCTTTTTTGGTCGCGTAATCGAGCGCGCCGGGCTCGTAGTCCGGGGCGATCAGCACCTCGACGAACTGGCGATCCAGGATGGCCTTGGCGGTTGCCGCGTCGAGGGTCTTGTTGAAGGCCAGGATGCCGCCGAAGGCGCTGGTCGGGTCGGTCGCATAGGCCAGCTCGTAGGCATCGCCGCAGGCCGCGCCCACCGCCACACCGCAGGGGTTGGCGTGCTTGACGATCACGCAGGCCGGCGCATCGAACTGGCGCACGCATTCCCATGCCGCATCGGCATCGGCCAGGTTGTTGTAGCTCAGTTCCTTGCCCTGCAATTGCTGGAAGGTGGCCAGCGTGCCCGGCACCGGATACAGGTCGCGGTAGAACGCGCCAGCCTGGTGCGGGTTCTCGCCGTAGCGCAGGTCCATCACCTTGACGAAGTTGGAATTGATCTGCGCCGGGAACGGGCTGCGCGTGGGCACGTTTTCGGTGCTGTCGGCCACCGCCGACAGGTAGTTGCTGATCGCCGCGTCGTACTGCGCCACGCGGTTGAACGCGGCCACCGACAGCGCAAAGCGCCTGGCCGCCGACAGCTGGCCGTCGTTGGCATCGAGTTCGGCCAGCAGCTCGGCGTACTGCGCCGGGTCGGTGGCTACCGCCACGCGGGCGAAGTTCTTCGCCGCCGAGCGCAGCATCGCCGGGCCGCCGATATCGATGTTTTCCACCGCATCGGCCAGCGTGCAGTCGGCCTTGGCGGTCACCGACTCGAACGGATACAGGTTCAGTACCAGCAGGTCGATCGGCACGATGCCGTGTTCAGCCATCACCGCTTCGTCGATGCCGGCGCGGCCGAGCAGGCCGCCGTGCACCAGCGGGTGCAGGGTCTTGACGCGGCCGTCCATCATCTCCGGGAAACCGGTCAGCTCGGCGACGTCGGTGACCGGCAGGCCCGCCTCGCGGATCGCCTTGGCGGTGCCGCCGGTGGACAGCAGCGCGACGTTGCGCGCTGCCAGCGCGCGGGCCAGATCGATCAGGCCGGTCTTGTCGGAAACGGAGAGCAGGGCCCGGCGCACGGGCAGGAGATCAGAGGCCATCGGTGGGGGATATCAAAGCGGGGCAGCCCATATTGTAGGCCGCGCCGGCGCTTGAATGGACCCGTGCGCCCGCAATGGCGTCGATCCATGCGCTGAAAAGGCGCTGCCAGGCGCTGCTGCGGCCGATGGCGGGCGCGCTGTCGCGCGGCGGCATCAGCGCCACCGGCTCGCTCACGGCAGCGGTGGCGTTGCTGGTGGCCGCCGCGGCACCCGCTGTGGCCGGGCATGTACGTGTGACCCGCCTCGGCGCAAGACTTGCAGCGGCGCCGAGCACCGGGATGGCGACGATGCCGCGGTGCGGGCAGAGGGTGACAGGGCTTTGATCGTGATGTGATGCGTCGCAACGTTCGATGCTGCGGCGGCGATTGCATCTGCCAGGCCGCCAGTCGCAAAAGTTGCTGATGCCTGCGCGTTGCTGAGCGTGTTGCCTGACTGCAGTTATCGCTTCGGGCAATTCCCAGCAGGATGGAAACTGCCAACGGTGCAGCGTCTGAACGCGACGATGGATCACTTGCAAGTAATAACGCAGTTCTCATTCAAAGCCCCGCACGGCATTGCCACGGTGCGTGGCTGCATGCCTGCGCGTGGCGATGGCATTCCATTGTCAGTCCGGAAATCTTTCGCGACGGGATTTGATGGCTGCGCAGAACTCTTTTTGGTTCCGGTCGTGCACTGACGAACACAATCCGGAGCCGGTCGCAGATTGATCAAAAAGACCTGTCTTCGGGCGTGCAACGCATGCCTGTTCTTCGGTCATGCGCACCTGTCTTCTGCTGCGGCGACAGTTGCCAGCGCCGGGCTGACCGACGATCTGTGCTCGCTGATCGATTCACTCAACCGGTTCACCAGCAACGACGCTTTCGGCGAGGCGTCCCGTCGCTACTTGCTGCAACGGCTGTCGCGCAGGAGCCAGCCTTGCCATCACTCCCCGCTGCGTCTTGCCGTCACGGCCGTCCATGACCCTGCGATTCAAGCAAGACACCGCAGCGCGCGTGCGCCTTGTGGCGTTCGTCGATGACCAACCGTCGCAGTGCCGGTACTGCCCTTGCCAATGGGCCGATCCGTCTCGCCCTCACGGCAGGACGATCCGCACCCGTTCGTCGGCCAGGGCATGCATGCCGGTTTGCGCAGCTGCTCGGAAAATTCCTATGAGATCACCCTTATGAATCGCGAAAAAGTCCTGGCATTACGCACCTGCACCAACAACATGTCCGACCATTGCGGGCTGATCTGGCCGCAGTCGGGCAGTGTCGAATGCCGGCATTGGCAGCCCACCATCAAGCAGGAAAACGGCCTGACCGGCCTGTTGTGGGGACAGGGAACCAATGCGCATCTGAACATGCATGCCGATGCGCACTGGGTGGTCTGCATGGTCGATACCGCCGACATCATCTGGCTGGGCGAGGAGGGCATGATCAAGTTTCCCCGGGCCGAGGTGGTCTACGCCGGCAGCCGCGCCGGTGCCATGCAGTGCATTGCCGCGGGCATTGCGCAGCACGCGCCGCTCCAGCCGGAGCCGCCGGCAACGCCGGTCGTTGCCGCGGATTTCATTCCCAAGGCAGCGCAGGCGCAATTCACCGCACCACTCGTCGAAAGCGCTGCGCATTCCACCGCGCCAATGCCGGTTGCGACCCACGGCATCGATCCACAAATCGCACAAGCTTCAGCTGCGATCCTGCGCACACGCGAAATCGCCACCTACGGCAGCACGCTCACCGGCGCCGATCAGAGCCAGCTGATCGCAGGCTATGGAAGTACCGAAACCGCGGGTAACGGCAGCGAGTTGATCGCCGGCTATGGCAGCACCGGCGTGGCCGGATCCGACAGCACCATCGTCGCCGGCTATGCCAGTTCCCAGACCGCAGGCGGCGGCAGCACACTGACGGCCGGCTATGGCAGCACCCAGACCGCGCGTCATGGCAGTGATCTGACTGCAGGTTACGGCAGCACGGAAACCGCGGGTGCAGACAGCTCGCTGATCGCCGGCTATGGCAGCACGCAAACTTCCGGCGGCGACAGCTCGTTGACTGCCGGTTACGGCAGCACCCAGACCGCACAGAACGGCAGCGACCTCACCGCAGGCTACGGCAGCACCAGCACCGCAGGCACCGACAGCTCGTTGATTGCCGGCTATGGCAGCACCCAGACTTCGGGCGGAGAAAGCTCGCTGACCGCCGGCTATGGCAGCACGCAGACTGCGCAGGACGGCAGTGACCTCACCGCCGGCTACGGCAGCACCGGTACCGCAGGTGCCGACAGCTCCCTGATTGCCGGTTATGGCAGCACGCAGACCTCGGGCAACGACAGCTCGCTGACGGCAGGCTACGGCAGCACGCAAACTGCCCGCACCGGCAGCGACCTCACCGCGGGTTACGGCAGTACCTCCACGGCCGGTGCGGACAGCACGCTGATCGCCGGTTATGGCAGCACCCAGACCTCCGGTGGCGAGAGCTCGCTCACCGCCGGCTACGGCAGCACGCAGACCGCGCGCAAAGGCAGCGATCTGACCGCCGGCTACGGCAGCACCGCAACTGCCGGCGCGGACAGCACGCTGATCGCCGGTTATGGCAGCACCCAGACCTCCGGTGGCGAAAGTTCGCTTACCGCCGGCTACGGCAGTACGCAGACTGCACGCAAGGGCAGCGACCTGACCGCCGGCTATGGCAGCACCTCGACGGCCGGTGGCGACAGCACCTTGATTGCAGGGTACGGCAGCACGCAAACCTCTGGCGGTGACAGTTCACTCACCGCCGGCTACGGCAGTACGCAGACCGCGCGCAGCGGCAGCGACCTGACCACCGGCTATGGCAGTACCTCCACCGCCGGCGCCGACAGCACGCTGGTCGCGGGCTATGGCAGCACGCAGACGTCCGGTGGTGATAGCTCGCTCACCGCCGGTTACGGCAGCACGCAAACGGCGCGCAAAGGCAGCGACCTGACCGCCGGCTATGGCAGCACCGCAACCGCCGGTGCGGACAGCACGCTGATCGCCGGCTATGGCAGTACGCAGACCTCCGGCGGCGAGAGCTCGCTCACCGCCGGCTACGGCAGTACGCAGACTGCACGCAAGGGCAGCGACCTGACCGCCGGCTATGGGAGTACCTCGACGACCGGTGGCGACAGCACCTTGATTGCAGGGTACGGCAGCACGCAAACCTCTGGCGGTGACAGTTCACTCACCGCCGGCTACGGCAGCACGCAGACCGCACGCAGCGGCAGCGACCTGACCACCGGCTACGGTAGTACCTCCACCGCTGGCGCCGATAGCACGCTGATCGCCGGCTATGGCAGTACGCAGACCTCCGGCGGCGACAGCTCGCTGACCGCCGGCTACGGCAGCACGCAAACGGCGCGCAAGGGCAGCGACCTCACCACCGGCTACGGCAGTACGTCCACGGCCGGTGGCGACAGCACCTTGATTGCAGGGTACGGCAGCACGCAAACCTCTGGCGGTGACAGCTCACTCACCGCTGGCTACGGCAGTACGCAGACCGCGCGCAGCGGTAGCGACCTGACCACCGGCTACGGCAGTACCTCCACCGCTGGCGCCGACAGCACCTTGATTGCAGGGTATGGCAGCACGCAAACCTCTGGCGGTGACAGTTCGCTCACCGCCGGCTATGGCAGCACGCAGACCGCGCGCAAGGGCAGCGACCTCACCACCGGTTATGGAAGTACCTCGACGGCTGGTGCCGACAGCACGCTGATTGCCGGTTATGGCAGTACGCAAACCTCGGGCGGCGACAGTTCCCTGACGGCGGGATACGGCAGCACGCAGACTGCCCGGAAAGGCAGTGATCTCACTGCCGGCTACGGCAGCACCTCCACCGCCGGTTCGGACAGTTCATTGATCGCCGGCTATGGCAGCACGCAGACGGCCGGCTTCAAGAGCATCCTGACCACCGGCTATGGCAGCACCCAGACTGCGCAAGAGGGCAGCATGCTCACTGCCGGCTATGGCAGTTCTTCCACCGCCGGCTCGGACAGTTCGCTGATCGCCGGCTACGGCAGCACGCAGACGGCCGGCTTCAAGAGCATCCTCACCGCCGGCTACGGCAGCACGCAAACTGCGCAGGAGCGCAGCACGCTCACCACCGGTTACGGCAGCACCTCGACGGCAGGGCATGACAGTACGCTGATTGCCGGCTACGGCAGTACGCAGACGGCTGGCTACAAGAGCATTCTCACCACCGGCTATGGCAGTACCCAGACCGCGCAGGAAAGCAGTTCGCTGATCGCCGGCTACGGCAGTTCCTCCATGGCCGGCCCGGACAGCTCGCTGATCGCAGGGTATGGCAGTACCCAGACCGCCGGTTACGACAGCTCATTGACCGCCGGTTACGGCAGTACCCAGACCGCGCAGAGCAGCAGCTGGTTGATCACCGGTTACGGCAGTACCTCCACCGCCAGCTTCCAAAGCTCGTTGATTGCCGGCTATGGCAGCACGCAGACGGCCGGTTACGAAAGCACCCTGACCGCCGGCTACGGCAGTACCCAGACCGCGCAGGAAATCAGCTGGCTCACCACTGGTTACGGCAGTACGCAAACCGCCGGCCATGGCAGCATCCTGACCGCCGGTTACGGCAGCAATTCCACCGCCGGCTACGAAAGTACCCTGATTTCCGGCTATGGCAGCACGCAGACCGCCGGTTACGAAAGCACCCTGACCGCCGGTTACGGCAGCACGCTGACCGCGCTGGAAAACAGCTCGCTCACCGCCGGCTACGGCAGTACCGAAATCGCCGGGTTTTCCAGCACCCTGATCGCCGGTTACGGCAGCAGCCAGACCGCCGGTGGCGACAGCACGCTGACCGCAGGCTATGGCAGCACCCTGACCGCGCAGGACAACAGCTCGTTGACCGCAGGCTACGGCAGCACCGAAATCGCCGGGCAGGACAGCTCGCTGATTGCCGGCTATGGCAGCAGCTTGACCAGCGGCGTGCGCAGCTATCTGACCGCCGGCTACGGCAGCAACCAGATCGCCAGCTATGGCAGCTCGCTGATCGCAGGACACGAAAGTACCCAGATTGCCGGTCACCGCAGCATGCTGATTGCCGGCAAGCTGAGTTCGCAGACGGCCGGCTCGCGCAGCACGTTGATCGCCGGTATGGGCAGCGTGCAGACCGCAGGCGACCGCAGCAAGTTGATCGCTGGCGCCGACAGCACCCAGATCGCAGGCGATCGCAGCAAGTTGCTGGCCGGCAGCAATAGCTTCCTCACCGCTGGGGACCGCAGCAGGCTCACCGCCGGCGATGACTGCACGCTGATGGCGGGCGACCGCAGCAAGTTGACCGCCGGCAAGAACAGCATCCTGACGGCGGGCGCCAACAGCCGATTGATCGGCAGCCTGGGCTCCACCCTGACCGGTGGCGAAGACTCGGTGCTGATCTTTCGCTGCTGGGACGGCAAGCGCTACACCAACATCATCGCCAAGACCGGGGAAGAGGGCGTCGAGGCCGACACCGCCTATCAGATCGATGACGACAAGAACGTGGTGGAGAAGTTCGACGATCCGTTCGACACGCTCGCCACCATCGTGCCGGACCATGGCAGTGGCCCGGCCCCGGCAGCGGATCAAGCAGCGGTGACGCAATTGCCGAACTGAGCAGGCAACTCGCCCAGGCGATCGGCATCGCCGATTGAGCACTGCAGCCAACCGCCGGATCCCCGGCGGTTGGCCCGATCAGATGAAGAGCGCGCGCGAGCGGGGCACGCTGGGCGTGACGGAAGTCCTGCGCCAAGGCGTGGGATCAAGAGCGAACACTTTGGGCAGCCCGACCGGGCATCAACACGCAGAACATTCCACAACGCGCAACGAGATCGTCCATCAGCCGCGTCATCACCAAGCGTGCCAGCGCAGCGCATTACCAGCCCGCAGCACACCCCAACGCTCTAACGATTCCCCAATCCCGATTCCCCAATCCCGGCTTACGTCAGCCCGTACTCTTTCAGCTTCTTGCGCAGCGTAGCGCGGTGAATGCCCAGCATCGCCGCCGCGCGGCTTTGGTTGCCTTCGCAGTGGTTGAGCACTTCCACGAACAACGGGATCTCCATCTCGCGCAGCACGATTTCGTACACGTCGTCGGCGTCGCTGCCGTCCAGGTCGCGCAGGTAACGGCGGACGGACTGGGCCACGTGTTCGCGCAGCGGCGACTTCGGGGCGCCACGACTGGTGTCAGGACGAGAGGGGGCTGCGTTCAAAGGAGGTTTCCCAGTGTCACGAAGCCGGGACGCGTGGCCGGCGAGGGGGAGTGAGTCTAGCGCGTGACCTCCCCGCTCGCCACGCCCGTGTGGCGGTGGGCGCAGGTCGGGTCCGCTCAGCGGAAGTCGAAACTGAAGGCCGCCGTGCTCGCGGCCGGTTCGCGCACGCGAAACGCCACCTGCACCGCCTGGCCCGGCGCGAGCGTGTCCTGCGCCGCCGGCGGCTGGCCCAGATACTCCTGCGGCGCCAGCACACGCGTGCCGATCACCCGCCCGTCGGCGTCGGACAGCGACAGCTGCAGCCATGGCCAGGCCTGCGCCCAGCGTGCCTCGTTGCGAAAGCTGGCCTGGATCTGCAGCACGCCCGGCACCCCGGGCAGCGGCCGCACCTCGCGATTGAGCAAGGTCAGCGCGGCCGGCTCGCGCCAGGCCGGCAGGGTGCAGCGCGCCACTGCACAGGCGGCGCTGACCAGCGGGCGCCAGCGCGCATCAGCCGCCAGCTGCGCGCGGTCGGCGATGACGATCTGCAAGGCCAGCAGGCCGACCAGCCCGAGCAGCAACGCCCACTGGCGGCCGCTGGCGCGCAGCCGTGGCCGGCTCAGCCCGCGGCGTGCGAACGCAGGCGCGGGCTGGGCCGGCAGTGGCTGGAACTGGGCGGGCGCCGCTGCGTCGGCAGCGCCCGCGTCGTTGCCGCTGGGCTCGGCGTCCGTGTCCGGAGCGGTGCCGGGTGCTGGCGGGGCGGCCAGGTCGGAAGCGGGGGCGGACGCGGTGCCGTGCTCACGCTGCCGGTCTGTGCCTGCCACGCCGGCGGCCGCTACGTCGCGCGGATGCACGGCGGCCGACTGTGCAGCGGCAATGCCGGCGAGGCCGGCGTGGGTGTCGCTGCGGCCGGCCGCTGTGTCTTCGGCAGGATCGCCGGGCAGTTGGCGCGTGGTCGCCGTGGTCCACGCCAACCGGTCCGGCTCAGCGGCATCTGCCGCGGTCTGGTCGGCATCGCCGGGTGGCAGCACGACGTCCACCGGCACCGAATCGCCGCGCGGCGCGGCCGCCGGTGGCGCAGACGGTGGCGGAACGAGCGGCGCCACCGGTGCGGCCACCGGCTCGGCCAATGGTGCCGGCACCAGTGCGCCGGCCGGCACCGGCGGCGCGTGCAGCGGCGCGTCGGCCGCAGGCACCACCGGGGTCGGGATCAGCGACGGGGCAGCCGGCGTCGCACGCAGGAACGTGGCCAGGGGGCGGCGCGGTGGCGGGGTCTCGGACATCGGCAGGCGTGCAGCGGGAAGAACCCTATTCAACCACGCGCACGCCAATGGGCGAACCCGGGCGCGTCCTGCGTGCGGCACGCAGCCGCAAGCGCAGATGCCGCTTCCATCGACTGCAGGGTACGCATCCCGTTGACTGGCCAACCGTCGCGCCGCTGTGACAACCCTGCCGCAGCTCGAACCGGCCGCAGCCCTAAGCCACATTCCAGCAAAGGCAGCATTCCAACCAATAAGCAAACGCAACGACCGGCGCCACGTCATCCAAATCCGACTGAGCCAGCTACCACTCCGAGCTTGCCTTACAAACGAAGCCCCAAGCAGCCTGCCCCCGATTCCCGATTCCCGATTCCCGATTCCCGAATCCCGAATCCCGAATCCCCAACTCAACGCCGACGCCGCGTCTTGCCCTCGGCCAGCAACAGATCGAGCAGGCCGCTGCGCTGGCGCGGCGCCAACGTGTCGAAGCGGTTCAGCAGCACGCGTTGCTGCTCGTCCAGATGGCGGTACTGCGCGGGTTCTTCGGCGATCGTCGGCACCGGTGGGCCGAAGGTGCGCTCGCCGCGGCCGGTGGCCAGGTATTCGAACGCCATGCCGCTGCGCCTGGCCAGGCCTATCAGGTTGTCCACCGAGGGCGCGGTGCCTTCGGCCATCTCCCACTGCGCCACCGCGCTACGGGTCACGCCCAGCTCGCCGGCCAGGCCTTCCTGGGTCAGCTTGGTCAGGGCGCGGGCTTCGCGGACGCGTTCGTACAACTTGCTCACACGGCACCGTGAGTGGGGAACGGGCCGGGAGATATAGCCCTAGCAGCAATCAGGGATAGTTCGTATACCTTTCATATGCCCATATGTTTGCGATACTGTCCGGGTGTCAATGATGACGGGATCACAGCGAACTCAAGGAGGACATCCATGGTCGAGCCAGCCGCTCCCAAATCTGCCCGTTCCACCACGCCACCACCAGCCGCATGGCCGGCACATTCGCCGCTGGATCCGGCGATCACTCGCTTTCGGGGCGCGCCGTGTTACCAGGTCTGGCAGCGCCAGGACGCGTGGACCGCAGTGGCCGACGGCACGCAGTGGTCGGCCGGGCTGGCGCCGCGGTGGTGGGCGCTGCGCCAGCGGCACTGGCGGCTGCTGGCGCTCAGTGTGGGTTTGCTGGCGCTGGCCGGCGGCCTGGCCAGTCTGGGCCCGCGGACGTGGTCGCTGCCGGCCTGGGCGGCGTTGCTGCTGGCCGAGTTGGGCCTGCGCGTGCAGCTGGCCCGGCAGGCCGGGCCGTGGCGCAACGCGGCGCTGCGGCGTGCCGGCTGGCAGGCGGTGACCCGCCTGCGCGCCATCAGCGTGGCCGATGCGGTGACCACCGCGCAGATCCGCGCCGGCCGGCCACACCGCTGACCCGAGGCGGTGTCAGTGGCGGCGTACGCCGTCGATGCGCATCCAGTCTTCGTCGCGTTCGCAACGCAGTTGCTCGAACCAGGGCGCGTAGCGCTGCAGCAGCTCGTCTTCCTGACCATGCAGGATGCCCGACAGCGCAATCCGCCCGCCCGGTGCCACGCGTGCGGACAAGGTGTCGGCCAGCGCATCCAGCGCCGAGGCCAGGATGTTCGCGACCACCACCGGATAGGTCTGCACCGGCTCATCCTGCGGCAGGTACACCGCCAGCTGCGCCTGCAAGGCATTGCGCTCGGCATTGTCGGCAGTGGCCAGCAGCGCCTGCGGATCGTTGTCCACGCCCACCGCGCTGGCCGCGCCCAGCTTCAGCGCGGCGACGGCGAGAATGCCCGAGCCGCAGCCGAAATCCAGCACGCTGCGGCCCTGCAGCTCGCCGCTGCCGGCCAGGCTGTCCAGCCAGCGCAGGCATAGCGCGGTGGTCTGGTGCGTGCCCGAGCCGAACGCCAGGCCCGGATCCAGACGGATCACCGCGGCGTCGGGCGCTTGCGCGGCCTCGGGCAGCGCGTGATTCCACGGCACGATGAAGGTGCGCGCGCCGAACTGCATCGGTTTGAACTGATCCATCCAGGCGCGTTCCCAGTCGCTGTCGTCGACCGTGCGGAACGCGACCTGGCTCCAGTCCAGCCCGGGGTCGAACGCTTCCAGCGCGGCGAGCAGCACCAGCGCATCGCTGTCGCCGTCGAACAGCGCGTTCAGCACCATGGTGTTCCACAGCGGCGTTTCGCCGACGCCGGGCTCGAGAATGGCGCGCTCGTTGCTGGTATCGGCATTGGCGTCGAGCAGCGTCACCGCCAGCGCGCCGATGTCGTCCAGCGCATTCTGGTAACGGGGCTGGGTGGCGTCGGAGCAGGGCAGGGTCAGTTCAAGAAACGGCATCGTGGCGGTCGGGCAATTCGAAAGCGTGCATCGTAGACCATTCATGCCGGCGGGCTCCTGCGCGACGGGGGCCGGATAGGCAGACGCACCGCGTGCGCGATACGGCGGATGCCGTCGCCTGATCGGTGCACTCAGCGCATGCAGCGCAGTGGCGGCGGCCGCTGCCGGCGCAGCACGCGGGCGCGCCGGCAACCAAACGCCCGCTGCGCGCCACCCACGCCACACCCGCGCAGATCACCGTCCTCATGCAATGCACCGTCCGCCGTTTGCATCGGCAGCGTCCGCTTGCGCGCCAGCGTGCGCGGATGCGGGTGCTAGACTCCGCGCCGTCGCTGCGGGGCTTTCCGCAGCAGGGTCGCCGCTGTCCATGCCGCTTGCTCGTGCCCGCCATCTCTGGCTGTTGCTGGCTCCCGTCGCGCTCGCGGCGGCGGCCTGGTGGCATGTGCGCGCGCAAGCGGGCGATTCGCCCACCGCCGCGCCGCCGGCGGTGGCAAGCAATGCCCGTGCCGGCGCGCCGGCAGCGGTGGCGCACGCGCCCGCCGAACGCGGCACTGCCCTGCAGCTGCCGTTCCGCGATGCGGTGGACGCGCAGCCGGACCTGTACCGCTATGCGCAGCAATTGCAGCAGCAGGTGCGCGCCGGCAATGCGCAGGCGGGGTGGCGCCTGAGCCGCGTCTACGATTACTGCGCGCCGTATGCGTCCAGCCCGGCCGGTTACGCCGCCGACAGCGCCTGGATCGCCGCGCAACACACGCCCGGCGTGGTGGCGATGCACGCGGCGCGCACGCGCGTGGCGCAACGCTGCGCCGGCTTTGCGCCCGGCGACGGCCTGGGCCCGCGGCTGGTGGCGCAGCAACGGCAGGCGGCCGCGCGTGCGGGCAATCTGGCTGCCGAGGCGGCGTTGCTGGCGCTGGGCGAGCCGCTGCAGCGCTCGCCCAGCTACAAGCGCGCGCTGGTGCAGCGCGTGCTGGCCTCGCGCGACCCGGAGGCCTATCTGGCGCTGGCGCCGGCGATGGGTGCGCGCGCCAGTGGCGATGACAGCCTCGACGGCTACGTGGCCGGCGATCAGTTCGCCGAGCTGGCCTGGCAGGTGGCTGCATGCCGGCTGGGGCTGGATTGCAGCGCTGACAGCACCCTGGTCACCAGTTATTGCGCCAACGCGGGCATCTGCTCGCGCAACAGCGCACAGGATTTCGTGTCGTTCGTATTCGATGCCGCGGTGCCGCGGCAGGGAGCAGACAGAGTGGATGAGATGGTCGATAGCTTGGTCTCCGAGCCGGGAGCGCAGTCATGAATTACCGTCGCCTGGCGCATGGCGCCAAGTTCTGGTTCTGGGTCGCATTGTTCGTGGCGTATTCGGCTGCGGCCGTGGGCATCGTGATGATCGACACCGCCGATCACCGCTACCAGCCGCTGTCGGTCAAGTCGACCACGGTCGCCGCCGACGAACAGCAGCGACGGCATGGCGCCAGCCAGGTGGCCGCGGTCTACCGCGCCAGCAGCGCGATGCCGTTTTCGACATTGCCGGCCGGCTCCACCTTCCAGGTGGTGTGGCCGGATGGCTCCACCGAAACCATGACCGTGGTCGACCCGGCCTCCTCCAGCGGCATCGTGCCGGTGCCGGGCAGCCAGCAGCCGGCACCGCGGATCCGGTAGCACCCAGGATCCCGTAGGAGCGCACCTGGGCGCGACGAGGTTCCACCGATAAAGCGCGGTCGCGCCCGGGTGCGCTCCTACGCATAGGTCGGCTGGCCTGCCTGAGGCACTGCCGCCGCAATGCCCGGGCAACAACGCAACAAGCCCGGTTTCCCGGGCTTGTTGCGCGGTGCACTGGCCGGTGCGATCAGACCAGCGCGATCGACTTGTTCTTGCGCTCGGCCAGGCGCTTTTCCAGATAGTGGATGTTCTGCCCACCGGCCTGGAAGCCCTTGTCGCGCATGATGCGCTGCTGCAGCGGGATGTTGGTCTTGATGCCGTCCACCACCATCTCGCTCAGCGCCACGCGCATGCGCGCAATCGCGGTCTCGCGATCGGGGCCATGCACGATCAGCTTGCCGATCATCGAGTCGTAGTTCGGCGGCACCTTGTAGCCGGCGTAGATGTGCGTATCCACACGCACGCCCGGGCCGCCGGGCGGATGGAACGCGGTGATCAGGCCCGGATTGGGCATGAAGGTTTCCGGGTCCTCGGCATTGATGCGGCACTCGATCGCATGCCCGCGCAGCACGATGTCGCTCTGCTTGATGGTCAGCTTGCGGCCGGCGGCGATGCGCAACTGCTCGCAGACCAGGTCGATGCCGGTGATGCGCTCGGTGACCGGGTGCTCCACCTGGATGCGCGTGTTCATTTCGATGAAGTAGAAACGCCCGTCTTCGAACAGGAACTCGAAGGTGCCCGCGCCGCGATAGCCGATGCGGATGCAGGCATCCACGCAGACCTTGCCGATTTCGTTGCGCAGTTCTTCGGTGATGCCCGGGGCCGGCGCTTCTTCCACCACCTTCTGGTGGCGGCGCTGCATCGAGCAATCGCGTTCGCCCAGATGGATCGCACCGCCCTGGCCGTCGGCCAGCACCTGGATTTCCACGTGGCGCGGATTTTCCAGGAACTTCTCCATGTAGACCTGATCGTTGCTGAAGGCGGCCTTGGCTTCGGACTTGGTGGTTTCGATGGCGGCCTTCAACGCGGCCTCCGAATGCACCACGCGCATGCCGCGCCCGCCGCCGCCACCGGCGGCCTTGATGATCACCGGGTAGCCGATCTCGCGCGCCACCTTGGTGTTGGCGACGATGTCGTCGCCCAGCGGACCGCCCGAACCGGGCACGCACGGCACGCCGGCGGCCTTCATCGCGCGGATCGCCTCCACCTTGTCGCCCATCAGGCGGATGGTGTCGGCCTTGGGGCCGATGAAGATGAAGCCGGATTCTTCCACGCGCTCGGCAAAGTCGGCGTTTTCCGACAGGAAGCCGTAGCCGGGATGGATGGCCTGCGCATCGGTCACCTCGGCCGCGGCGATCAATGCCGGGATGTTGAGGTAACTGTCGCTGGAGGCGGCCGGGCCGATACACACCGACTCGTCGGCCATGGCCACGTGCTTGAGGTTGCGGTCGACCGTGGAATGCACCGCGACCGTGCGGATGCCGAGCGTGTGGCACGCGCGCAGGATGCGCAGCGCGATTTCACCTCGGTTGGCGATGACGACTTTATCGAGCATGGGAATAGGGAGTCGAGAATGGGGAATGGGGAGAAGCGGGCATCATGGTGCGGCTCCACGTCTGCGTAAGGCATTCATCAATGCGGTGAGCTTGGCGAAGACCTGGTCGACCTGCTGGCTGACGATGTCTTCGTCTTCGGTGTTGCTATAGCCCAGTCGTACGGCGATCTGGACCTGTGTATCCAGTTCGGAGAGCGAGCCACGCGCAATCGAGAGAAACCGCGCGTAATCGGGAGTTGAACGTCGCGCCGCACCTTCGGCGATATTCGATGGAACGCTGATGGCCGCACGGCGCAGTTGCGCCGTCAGACCGTAGCGTTCCTGCTCGGGAAAGACCTCGGTGAACCGATAGATCATTTCCACAAGTTCCATGGAATCGCGCCAGGCCTCCAGGCGTTCATGAGGCCGCTTTGCCGATTCCCGATTCTCCACTCCCGATTCCCGGCTCTCAGCCAATCACAAACAACGGCTGATCGAATTCCACTGGCTGGCCGGTTTCGCCGAGGATGGCCACGATGGTGCCGGAGACGTCGGCTTCGATCGGGTTGAACATCTTCATCGCCTCGATGATCGCCAGCGTTTCGCCGGCCTTGACCTGCTGGCCGACGGTGACGAAGGCCGGCTTGTCCGGCGAGGGCGAGGTGTAGAAGGTGCCGACCATCGGCGCGCGCAGCACGTGGCCTTCCGGCAGGGCGGCAGCCTGCTTGGCGCCGCCGGTGGAAGCCTCGGTGGGCGACTGCATCGGCATGCTGGGGGCGGCCGGGGCCTGCGCGGGCGGGGCAGGTGCGTACTGCTGCACCGGCGCGCTCATCACGGTCGTGCCCTTGGGCACGCGCGCCAGACGCACGCTTTCTTCGCCTTCCTTGATCTCGATTTCGGCGAGATTGGATTCTTCGAGCAGGTCGATCAGTTTCTTGATTTTGCGGAGATCCATAAGGGCCTCATGAGGTGAATCGGTGGAGGTTGCCGGCGGCTGCCGGCGGAAGGGGGTCAGGCCGTCGGCGCGGACGCCGGCGTGGGTGATCGGGATGTCATGCGTCGCGTTCCAGCCGCGCGATCACCGCTTCCAGCGCCAGCCGGTAACTGTCGGCGCCAAAGCCGCAGATCACGCCATCGGCCTTGTCGCTGAGATAGCTGTGGTGACGGAACGGCTCGCGCGCATGCGGGTTGGACAGATGGATTTCCACGAACGGCAAGCCCACGCCCAGCAGCGCGTCGCGCAGCGCCACCGAAGTATGGGTGAAGGCGGCCGGGTTGATCAGGATGTAGGCGGTGCCGTCCTCGCGCGCGGCGTGGATGCGCTCCACCAGCACGTGCTCGGCATTGGACTGCAAACAGGCCAGCGTATGCCCGGCGGCCTGCGCACGGTCCACCAGAGCCGCATCGATCTGCGCCAGCGTGGTGCGCCCGTAGACATCCGGCTCGCGGGTGCCGAGCAGGTTGAGGTTGGGGCCGTGCAACAGCAGCAGGTGGGCCATGACATCCGGGAGAGCGGAAAGGCCGGAAGTCTGCGCGATGTCGCCGATGCTGTCCAGATAGACGAAGTTAGGTCTGTTTTAAACGATTGTTTTAATTTCGTGGTGGCACGCTGCCGCGTTGGTGTGCCAGGCCCTGTGGGGCTGCGGTTTCGCGGCAGGCGCCCAGTCTTCCCGGTCGGTCGATCGCATGCCGACCATCTGCTGAATCACCATGGGGCGTAGTGCAGCGCGTCCATTCGCGGAAGTGGTGTGTTCGCTGCCGTGCGTCCCCGGCCCCTGCTGCTATCTGTCGTGCTGTCGAGTGGCGTGCTCGGCAGCGTCGGCTGGTGTTCGCCGGCATCCAGCCACTTCAGCGCCGATCGGCGCTCGATCCCTTCATCATCGACCCATGCCGTCCATGCATCAGGCCGCCGTTCGAGCCGGCGCGCCGGCCCGCGGGTCTGACCGACCGGCTCACCTAGCCGCGCGCAGCAACGCATCCTCGGTGATCGCGTTGGTCAGCACGGTCGGCAGCACCGCCGGCGGTGCGCCCGGGCCGTAGACCACGTACAGCGGCACGCCGACGGCCTGGTGCTGGTCGAGGAAGGCGCTGATCCTGGGGTCGACGTTGGTCCAGTCGCCTTTCATGTAGACCGCGTCGACGCGGCGCAGCGCGTCGCGGAAGTCGGCGCTGCTCAGCACGTTCTTCTCGTTGGCCTTGCAGGTCACGCACCAGTCGGCGGTCATGTTGACGAACACCACACGGTTGTCGGCGCGCAGCCGGTCCAGCAACTGCGGCGAGAACGCCACCACGCCCTCGGCGGCAGTGGCGGCCGGCAGGCGCAGGCGGGTGACCCCGACCACCGGCACGATCGCCAGCACCAGCATCACCGCGGCCAGGCCCATGCCGATGCGATGGCTCTTCCAGCGGCTGCGCTCGAAGCAGAACAGGCCCAGCGCCAGCAGGGTGGCGCCGACCAGCATCAGCGCCAGCGCGTCCACGCCGCGCTGCTTGCCCAGCACCCACAGCAGCCAGATCGCAGTGAGATACATCGGGAACGCCAGCACCTGCTTGAGCGTTTCCATCCACGCGCCGGGCGTGGGCAGGCGCCGCGCCAGCGAGGGGATGAAGCCGATCAGCAGGAACGGCAGCGCCAGGCCCAGGCCCAGCGCCAGGAACACCAGCATCGCCAGCAGCGCCGGGGCGGTGAAGGCATACGCCAGTGCGGTGCCCATGAACGGGGCGATGCAGGGGCTGGCCACCACGCAGGCCAGCACGCCGGTGAAGAAATCGCCCAGCGGGCCATTGCGCGCTGCCAGCGACTGGCCGATGCCGCCCAGATTGCTGCCCAGCGTGAACACGCCCGACAGGCTCAGCCCCACCGCGAACATCAGATAGGCCAGCGCCGCGACGAACCACGGCTGCTGCAGCTGGAAGCCCCAGCCGGCCGCCTGCCCGGCCGCGCGCAGGCCGATCACCAGCGCGCCGATCGCCGCAAACGACACCAGCACGCCCAGCGAATACCAGATCGCATGGCTGCGCGCGTGGCTGCGGCTCTCGCCGCTGTGGGCCAGGCCCAGCACCTTCAGCGACAGGATCGGCAGCACGCAGGGCATCAGGTTCAACACCAGCCCACCGAGCAGGGCCAGCACCAGCATCGCCAGCAAGCCCTTGTCGGTGTGCGGCGGCTGGGTGCGCTGCGGATTGTCGGCCGAGGCATCTGCGGCTGGCGCTGCAGTCGCCGCGGGCGTCGGTGCCGGCGCCGGTTCCGCAGGCAGCTGCCCGGCCGGCAGCGGCGAGATCATCAGCGGCGCCGCCTGCGCCTGGTTCTGCGGCGACACCGTGCCGGCGGGCAACTCCAGCGCCACCCGACGGGTCATCGGCGGGTAGCAGATGCCGTCGGTCTGGCAGCCCTGGAAGGTCGCCACCAGGGTCGCCTTGACCGGTTCGGCGTGCTCGCGCAGCAGCGGCAAGGTGACTTCGGCCTGGTCGAAATACACCACCACGTCGCCGAAGTGCTCATCGCGGTGCGCCTTGCCCTGCGGCCAGCGCGGCAGCCCGGGACGCACGCCGCCGGCGCCTTCCAGCGCCAGCGAGGTGCGGTCGCGGTAGATGTAATAGCCGGGCGCGGGGGTGAAGCGCAGCAGCAGGCTGTTGCCGTCGCCGACGATGGCTTCGAAGGTGAAGGCCTGCTCGGCCGGCAGCGGCAGTGCGTCCACGCCGGCGGCCTGGCCGGTGCTGCCGAACAGCCGCGGGCCTGCCGGTGCGCGCGGCACCAGTGCGCCCAGGTTTTCGCGAGGGGTGGCGGACGTCGCGGCGGGAGCCGAGGCATCGGGCAGGCGCACGCGCAGCTCGCGGCGTTGCGGCGGGTAGCACACGCCGGCGTCGGCGCAGCCCTGGTATTGCACCTGCAGCACGGCGGTCTGCAACCCGGCATCGGCCTTGCCGGCCAGCCTGGCCTGCAACTGCTTGCGGTAGGTCTGCACCTGGCCGAAGAACTCGTCGTGCTTGCTCTCGCCTTCCGGCAGCGCCAGCTCGCCGGCGGCAAAGCCTTGCCCGGATTTGACGCTGATGCGGTGGCGATACAGGTAATAGCCCGGCGCAATCTTCCAGCGCAGCGCGATGCTGTCGCGGCTGTCGGCGGTGGCGCTCAGGGTGAAGGCCTGATCCACCGGCAGCAGGTCGGCCTCGGTGACCGCGGCCTGCGCGGGCAGGGGCGCCACCAGCGCCAGCGGCGCTGCGAGCAAGGGTACGGCCAGCAATGCGCAGCGGGCGATCCAGCGGGACAGAGACTTCATGGACGTCAGGATTCCTTGCGGGTTTCGGCCCGGACCCAATCGAGATACGCCGGCAGCCCGGCGCTGGCTTGGACCGCGATCGCCTCCGGCAGTTCATACGGATGCAGCGCCTGCAGCCGCGCGATGGCGTCCGGCAGGCGGTCTTCCCAGGTCTTGATCAACAGCTGGACTTCCTGGCTGCGCTCGATCGCCCCGTTCCAGCGGTACAGCGACTGCACGCCGGGCAACTGGGTGACGCAGGCGGCCAGGCGCTCGTCCAGCAGCACGCGCGCAATGCGCTCGGCGCTGTCGGCATCCGGGCAGGTGCTGAACAACAGATGGAGGGAAGAGGCGCTCATGTGACCGCGCAGTGTAATCCCCTGTCTGCGGGGGATCGACCGCAGATTCCGGAACAGGGCATTAAGTTCGCTGGGCCTGGCGGCAGGGCAGCGATGCCTGCGCCTTGGTGGCCGACCATGCGAGAGTGCGATGGCACTACACCGGAGTAAGCGGGCGTAGTGCGGGGATGTGGATTGCCGCTGCAGGCCGTCTCACGGCCCGGCGCCTGGGGCGCCGGGCCGGGCCGGATCAATTGGCCAGCTGGCAGCTGGCCGGCTTGGCCGAGGTGAACAGGCTCGAGGTCGCCCATTCGGGGTGATCCACGAACGGGTTGCGGTTGCCCTGGAAGCTGAAGATCACCTGGTTGCGCGCCCGCTCGGCATCGTCCGGCGGGTCGGCCTGGTGCCAGGCCAGCAGCGTGGACAACAGGCCCATGTAGGCCGGCGAAGCCGAGGTCTGCACGATCTTGCTGCGGTCGTCGGTGAGTTCCAGGTCCGGCTCGGACTGCCCGGTGGCCGCGTCGGTGCCGCCTTCATAGCGGATCGCCATGTACATCACCGCACGCGCCATGTCGCCCTTGCGCTTGCCCCACACCTCGAAGGTGCCCCCGTTGCCATCCGGGGTGCGTACCCAGTTGGAATTGCCAGGATAGCGCCCGCTGCCGCCGCCACTGCCGTCGTTGACCTCGGTGACCCGCTCGCCGCAGCTGCTGGTGCAGGCCGCATAGGGCTTGTTGCCGCGGTCGGCGTTGAAGGCGGTGTCGGTCAGATACAGCATGTGGGTATCGGTATAGGGCGCATATGGCAGCCCCTTGTCGCCGCTGGCGCTACCGAAGCCCAGCGAGTTGGGCCAGGTGTGCTCGCGGTTGTAGGTCAGCCCGCTCCCGGTGCCGGCACGGTCGCTGCCCTTGGCGTAGCTGCGGTTGCGGTAGGCGTCCAGGATCCGGCCGCTGTTGTTGGGATCCTCATCGGCCATTTCCAGGATGGTCCAGGTGCTGGTGCCCGAGCCGCTGTACGGATAGACCGTGTGGCCCTTGATCACCGTATGTAGCGAACAGCGCAGCTGGCTGGCATTGGCGGTGTTGACCCGCGAGTAATAACCGGTGCCGCCGCCGCTGGCGGTGGCCACGGTGAAGGCGATCGACTGGTTGGCGGCCGGGCTCAGCCCGCTGGCATCGCGGATGGCGCTGGCGGTGATCGCCAGGGTGCAACGCTCGCCGCCGACCAAGGCGGTGTTGGTGGACAGGCTGAAGCGGGTGCCGCTGGTCGGGTAGCTCAGCGCCACCGTGCCGGAGCTGGCGCAGCTCAGTGCGAAGGCGCCGCTGCTCAGCGTCACCGCCTCGCTGAAGCTCACGCTCAGGTCGCCGGCGGCGGGAAAGCCGGTCGCGCCCTGGGTCGGGGTGGTGCTGGTGATCGTCGGTGCGGCGCCGGTCTCGCCGCCACCGCCGCTGCCGTTGAAGCTCTGGCCGCGGTTGCACGCGCCAAAGGTCTGCGCCGACGAGCCGGCCCAGCTGAAGTTGGCCGCGCTGCTGCCGGTGCCGGTCAGTTGCAGCGAACTGCCGACCGCGCTGCTGTTGCTCTCGCTGACCGGCAGGTTCTGGCTGGTGATGCCGGCGGCGGGCCCGCCGCTGCCGGTGATGGCGCCTTCGTAACTGAGGAACTGCACCAGCTGCCCATTGGGGTCGACCAGCGCCACGCCGTCGTTGGGCCCGTTCTGCACGCCGTTGCTGGCGTAGCCCACCGTGGCCACGCGCACCTGGCTGCCGCAGCTGACCAGGCTGCCGGCCGGCATCGCCGTATTGGCGTAGACCGTGGCTGCGCCCGGTGTGCTGCCGTTGTACAGATAGATGCGGTAGCCGCTCAGCGATTCGCCGGCGGTGGCCACTACTTCCACCCCTTCGCCGCTGTCGCCGGAGGCGCCTGCGTCGTCGTAATGCAGTTCGTTGATGAACACCGCCGCGTGGGCGGTGGGGACGGCCAGCGCGAGCGCACAGGCCAGGGGAAGCGTGCAGCTGGGGGACCAGCGCAAGGGGAAAACACGGGCGGGGGACGGCAACCTCATCGACAGCTCCTTGTGATCGGGGAATGCGTGGCCGACTGTAAAACGTGCGCATGACAATCGGTGGAACCTGGTTCCATTTTTAGAGCGGCTGCTCCGGCGACTGCTCGGTGCGCACCGTCCGGCGTGCCAGTGGCTCGGTAGCTGGTCTCAGGCGCAGCTGGCGATTGCGCAGCCCGGTTCCCACCCGGCTGACCGTTGCCAGCGGGGCAATGCGCGCCAGGTCGTATCGGCCGCGTCGTGGCCCTGGCACGGAACTGCCCGGCGAAAATTTTTTGCCCCCAGCCCTTGAAAGCTGGCCACACAGCACAATCTCTGGCCCGCACCCGCTCTGTCGGGTTTTTTCCGCGCGCTGTGCTGGCAGTCGTCACATACGAGTGCTAACATCGCCGATAATTTCCAGACCAATCAATCACTTAAGAGGGTCTTTCTCTATGAGCATCAAGCCGCTTCACGACCGCGTTGTAGTCAAGCCGATCGAAGCCGACGAAGTTTCCGCCGGCGGCATCGTGATCCCGGACTCCGCCAAGGAAAAGTCCACCAAGGGTGAAGTCGTCGCCATCGGCGCCGGCAAGCCCCTGGACAACGGCAGCCTGCGCGCGCCGGTGGTCAAGGTCGGCGACAAGGTCATCTACGGCCAGTACGCCGGCAGCAGCTACAAGTCCGAAGGCGTCGAGTACAAGGTGCTGCGCGAAGACGACATCCTGGCCGTCATCGGCTGATCAGGCGCTATGCGCCGGGAATCGGGAGTTGGGAATCGGGAATGGGCAAAGCGGCTAACCCACTTCGCCATCCCACCCCGCCCCGATTCACGCTGTTGATCTGCCGATTCCCCATTCCCTATTCCCCATTTCCGGAGTTACATACAAATGGCTGCTAAAGACATTCGTTTCGGTGAAGACGCACGTACCCGCATGGTTCGTGGCGTCAACGTGCTTGCCAATGCCGTCAAGGCCACCCTGGGCCCGAAGGGCCGCAACGTCGTGCTCGAGAAGAGCTTCGGCGCGCCGACCATCACCAAGGACGGCGTTTCCGTCGCCAAGGAAATCGAACTGGCTGACAAGTTCGAGAACATGGGCGCGCAGATGGTCAAGGAAGTCGCTTCCAAGACCAACGACAACGCCGGCGACGGCACCACCACCGCCACCGTGCTGGCCCAGGCCCTGATCCGCGAAGGTGCCAAGGCTGTAGCCGCCGGCATGAACCCGATGGACCTCAAGCGCGGTATCGACCAGGCCGTCAAGGCTGCCGTCATCGAGCTGAAGAACATCTCCAAGCCCACCACCGACGACAAGGCGATTGCCCAGGTCGGCACCATCTCGGCCAACTCGGACGAATCGATCGGCAACATCATCGCCGAAGCGATGCAGAAGGTCGGCAAGGAAGGCGTGATCACCGTTGAAGAAGGCTCGGGCCTGGAAAACGAGCTGGACGTGGTCGAGGGCATGCAGTTCGATCGCGGCTACCTCTCCCCGTACTTCATCAACAACCAGCAGAGCCAGTCGGCCGACCTGGACGACCCGTTCATCCTGCTGCACGACAAGAAGATCTCCAACGTGCGCGACCTGCTGCCCGTGCTGGAAGGCGTGGCCAAGGCCGGCAAGCCGTTGCTGATCGTCGCTGAAGAAGTCGAAGGCGAAGCGCTGGCCACCCTGGTGGTCAACACCATCCGTGGCATCGTCAAGGTCGTGGCCGTCAAGGCACCGGGCTTCGGCGACCGTCGCAAGGCGATGCTGGAAGACATGGCCGTGCTGACCGGCGGCACCGTGATCTCCGAGGAAGTGGGTCTGGCGCTGGAGAAGGCCACGATCAAGGACCTGGGCCGCGCCAAGAAGGTGCAGGTTTCCAAGGAGAACACCACCATCATCGACGGCGCCGGCGACTCGGCCACGATCGAAGCCCGCGTTGGCCAGATCAAGACCCAGATCGAAGACACCTCGTCCGATTACGACCGCGAGAAGCTGCAGGAGCGCGTGGCCAAGCTGGCCGGTGGCGTTGCAGTGATCAAGGTCGGCGCGTCGACCGAAATCGAAATGAAGGAAAAGAAGGCCCGCGTCGAAGACGCCCTGCACGCCACCCGTGCAGCCGTCGAAGAAGGCGTGGTCCCGGGCGGCGGTGTGGCCCTGGTGCGTGCGCTGGTGGCCGTCGGTAACCTGACCGGTGCCAACGAAGACCAGACCCACGGCATCCAGATCGCCCTGCGTGCGATGGAAGCCCCGCTGCGCGAGATCGTGGCCAATGCCGGCGAAGAGCCGTCCGTGATCCTGAACAAGGTCAAGGAAGGCACCGGCAACTACGGCTACAACGCGGCCAACGGCGAGTTCGGCGACATGGTCGAGTTCGGCATCCTGGATCCGACCAAGGTCACCCGCTCGGCGCTGCAGAACGCAGCCTCGATCGCCGGCCTGATGATCACCACCGAAGCCATGGTGGCCGATGCACCGAAGAAGGACGAGCCGGCGATGCCGGCCGGCGGTGGCATGGGCGGCATGGGCGGCATGGATTTCTGATCCACGCCACTCGGCTGTTGCAGCAAAAAAGGACCCCGCCGAAAGGCGGGGTTTTTTGTGGGCGATGAGCTGGATGCCGCAAGAGGTCGTGCGTGGCCACGCAGACCCCATCATGACCCGTAGGAGCGCCCCTGGGCGCGAAAGGGCTTCACCGGGAATGCCCCAGTCGCGCCCGGGTGCGCTCCTACGCATCGATCGCCTGACGCAATCATCGGCCCGCGCCCCAACCGTGTCGAACCCATGCGTGCATGACCACGCAGACCCCATGACCCCGTAGGAGCGCCCCAGGGCGCGAATGAGCTTCACCGGGAACGCCCAATCGCGCCCGGGTGCGCTCCTACGCAGCGCCGATGCCATTGGCTTGCGCAATCGGTTCGCGGCCCCAACCGTGTCGAACTCGGCGCTTGCATGGCCACGCAGACCCCATGACCCCGTAGGAGCGCCCCAGGGCGCGAAGGGGCTTCACCGGGAACGCCCAATCGCGCCCGGGTGCGCTCCTACGCGGCGCAGATGCCACCGGTTCGCGCAATCGGTTCGCGGCCCCAACCGTGTCGACGTGCGTGCCATCGTGTGGATTGTGGACCCCATCACACTTGCATGACAGTGTGTTGACATCGATGTCAGCGCCAACCTAGCGTCGCTGGGCAGGCGCTTGCGCCGAACGGTCGGGGGGCCATCGGACAGGGGGCGGCGATGCGGTGCATCGCTCGCAGGCGTCGTTGCAGTGGAACGCCACGCCGGCCATGCCGGCCTCTCCCGGGGATCTTATGAACTGCCGCAGTCATCGCCTTGCCTTGTCGATTTCCTTGTCCCTCGCCCTGACCGCCGTCATCGTACCGTCGGTGGCGGCCCAGCAGGCCGAGCCGGAGCAACCGCGCACCACCTCCACCCTGGACGCGGTCAGCGTCACTGGCTCGCGCATCAAGCGCGCGCAGGTCGAAGGCGCGCAACCGGTGGTCACCATCTCCGCGCAGCAGATCCAGCAGGAGGGCTTTGCCACCGTCTACGATGTGCTCAACAGCATGAACCAGCAGGGCTCGGTGGAGGCCGATACGCAATGGGGCTCGCATACGCCCAACGCCTCGCCGATCAACTTGCGCGACCTGGGGCCGGGCCGCACCCTGCTGCTGGTCAACGGCCACCGCGTGGCTGACTACCCGCTGCCGTACGGCGGCGAGAGCAACTTTTCCAACTACAGCAACATCCCGTCCGCGGCGGTGGAGCGCATCGACATCCTGACCGGCGGCGCCTCGGCGATCTACGGCTCGGACGCGGTGGCCGGCGTGGTCAACGTGATCCTCAAACGCGATTACCAGGGCGACCAGGTGCGGCTGCGCGGCGGCACTGCCACCGAAGGCGGCCGCGACAGCTTCGACGTGTCCTGGGCCGGCGGGCGCACCGGCGAAAACTGGAGCCTGACCTACGCGCTGCAGGCCACCCGGCGCGATCCGTTGAGCGGGCGCGATCGCCCCGAGATGGACGATTCCGACGACATGGCCTATTCCAACTGGACCGGGCAGAACCGCCGCTATGGCTTCAACCCGTTCACCGGCCTGAGCCTGGTCGATGCCAACACCAACGAACGCCTCGCACCGCCCGCCGGCACCTGCGCGCGCTTCGGCGGCGAGTTCATCGACGGGCAGCGGCTGAGCTACAACCAGAACACCGGGGCGGTCACCAACGCCGGCGACTACTGCGGCGTGGCGCGCGATTACGGCGACTGGGGGCTGGTCACCGGCAGCGAGGACTACTCGGCGTATCTCTACGGCACCTGGAAGTTCGGCGAGCACACCGAAGCCTGGGCCACGCTGTCGGCCAACCGCAGCATCGGCCGTTGGACCTACGACCCGCCGTACGTGTATCTGGGTCCGTTCCAGGACGCCGACACCGGCCGCTCGCTGTATGCGATCCGGCAGCTCACCCGGCGCGAGGCCGGTGGTTGGGACCGGCTGGCCAACTACAACAAGGAGCAGTCCTGGGACCTGAGCGCCGGCTTGCGTGGCGTGTGGGCCGACCGCTTCGACTGGGAGCTGAGCGTGGGCCGCTCGCGCTACACAGTGGACGAATACGTACGCACCGTGGACACCGCCCGCGCCACCGATTATTTCCTCGGCAGCCCCACCGGCACCGCCGCCGACGGCACGCCGATCTATGCGATCAACCAGGCGCGCCTGTATGCGCCGCTGTCCTCGAGCGAGTACGACGACCTGGTCGCCAAATCGCATAACTCAGCGTATTCGTGGGTGAACCAGGCCAGCTTCAGCCTGAGCGGCGATCTGGTGCAGGGCTGGGCCGGGCCGATCCGCTTCGCCACCGTGGCCGAAGTCGCCAAGCAGGGCTACCAGCTGTCGCCCGACCCCTGCGCCAACGAGTGCTATCCGGTCGATGTGGTGGACAGTGGCGGCGGCGAGCGCATGCGCAGTTCGGCCGGGCTGGAATTCCAGATTCCGCTGCTGTCGACGCTGAGCGCCAATGTCGCCGGCCGCTACGATCGCTACGGCAGTTACCGTTCTTCGGCGGCGATTCCGACCGATGTCGGCACCCAAAGCGACACCACCTGGAGCGCGGGTCTGGAATGGCGCCCGGTCGAGAGCCTGTTGTTGCGCAGCACGCTGGCCACCAGCTTCCGCGCGCCGGACATGCATTACGTGCTCGGCGAACCCAGCTCCACCAACCAGACCGTGATCGACCAGTACCGCTGCATCGCCACCGGCGCGTATCTCACCGGCGGCTGCAACGACGAGAACAGCAACATCTACTACACCGTGGACGTGAACCGTCGCGGCACGCCGGATCTGCGCTCGGAAACCGGCCGCTCGTTCACTGGCGGGGTGGTGTGGGACATCGTGCAGGGCCTGTCGCTGAGCGTGGATTACTACCGCATCGAGCTGGAGGAAATGATCAAGGATCTGGACCGCGACGAGATCCTGTCGGCCGAAGCCGGCTGCCGCACCGGCACCACCATCAGCGGCGGCGCCTGGAACAATCCCGGCGGCGCCGGCTACTGCGACACCATCACCTCGCGCGTGCTGCGCAACGCCGACGGCACCATCGCCAGCATCGAGCGTGGCCCGATCAACCTGGCGCAGATGGAAACCTCGGGCATCGATGCCTCGCTGAAATACCGGCTTGCCACCGCGGGTTGGGGCAACTTCCAGTTGTCGCTGGACTACAACAACCTGCTGGCCTATCGCGAGCAGATCTACCGCACCGACAGCGATGAAAACCGCCGCGACGAACGCGTGCGCAGCCGTGTGCGGGGCAGCGTGCATTGGGACAACGGCGGCGCCTGGGACTGGACGGTGTACTTCCGCCGGCTCGGCTCCATGCGCGCGGTCAACTGGGGCACCTGCGAGCGCTTCGACGACGGCTACCAACCCAGTGCCTCGGACGCATGCGTGGTCACCGACACCGCCAACGTGCATCTGGGCGAGAGCAGCAAGCGCTACTTCGGCCGCGTCGGCCCGGCGATCTACTGGAACCTCAGCACCGGCTACAGGATCACCGACCACGCCAAGGTCAACTTCTACGTCAACAACGTGTTCAACGAAGTGGGCTACGAGAACAAGGAGCGCTTCTACGGTTACGGCTTCTACAACACCACCTTGTTCAACCCGATCGGCCGCGAAGTGGCGGCGGAATATGTGTTTACGTTCTGATTGAAGGTGCTGGCCGCATCGCACGTCACGGCATAGCGCCGTGGCGTGCGATGCATCGTCGATGCCACCTGCGCAGGCAAGCCGTGCTCGATCCCGGCCTGCCAACGCGCGCGTGGTAATGCCGCGTATCGGTTCGCGCAGCTTGTCGTGTGCCGCGGTGGTCGGCGCGACACATGCGGCTTGCAGGCACCCTGCGGGAGCACCGCTGCAACGTTCCGTTGCCGATGAAACAGTGGCAACGGCCAAACGTGCGTGGTATCAATGCACTCAATGAACGCACCCCGCAGCCAGTTTTACTTTTGGTACTACGGTTTTCCGATGCCGCTGGCGGAGGACGGATTGCGCTCACCCTGAAGAAATCTTCAGCAGCATTCCCGAAAAGCCGCCAGCGCACACTGGCGGCTTTTTTGTTGCCGCCGCGCCTGGCTCCCTGATGCAACACCGCCCACCGAGACACTGTTATGCCGCCTGTGACCGATGACCTGCGTATCCGCAAGATCGAAGCCCTTGCCCCGCCCTCGCAGCTGCTGTCGCTGCTGCCCTGCGACGAGCGCGCCTCCGAGACCGTGACCAATTCGCGTGCCGCGCTGCACGAGATCCTGCATGGCCGTGACGACCGCCTGGCGGTGGTGATCGGGCCCTGCTCGATCCACGATCCGGTCGCGGCGATGGACTACGCGCACCGCCTGCGCCCGCTGCGCGAGCAGTTCGGCGACGCGCTGGAGATCGTGATGCGGGTGTACTTCGAAAAGCCACGCACCACCATCGGCTGGAAGGGCCTGATCAACGATCCGGATCTGGATGGCAGCTTCCAGATCAACAAGGGCCTGCGGGTGGCGCGCGGTCTGCTGCGCGACATCAACAACCTCGGCCTGCCGGCCGGTGTGGAATTCCTCGACATCATCTCGCCGCAGTACATCGCCGACCTGGTGGCCTGGGGCGCGATCGGCGCACGCACCACCGAAAGCCAGGTGCATCGCGAAATGGCCTCGGGCCTGTCGTGCCCGGTGGGCTTCAAGAACGGCACCGGCGGCGACGTCAAGATTGCGGTGGACGCGGTGGGTGCGGCCTCGCACCCGCATCATTTCCTGGCCGTGACCAAGGACGGCCACACTGCGGTGGCCGCGACCGCAGGCAACCCGGATTGCCACGTGATCCTGCGCGGCGGCAAGCAGCCCAACTTCGACGCGGCCAATGTGGAAGCGGCAAGCCAGGTGCTCAACACGTCTGGCTTGCCGGCGCGCCTGATGATCGACGCCAGCCACGCCAACAGCGGCAAGAATCCCGAGAACCAGCCCAAGGTCATCGATGACATCGCCACGCAACTGGAAGGCGGCGAGACCCGCATCGTCGGCGTCATGGTGGAAAGCCACCTGGTCGGCGGACGCCAGGAACTGGTGCCGGGCTGCGCACTGACCTACGGCCAGAGCATCACCGATGGCTGCCTGGGGTGGGACGCCTCGGTGCAGGTGCTTGAGCGCCTGGCGACAGCGGTGCGCGCACGTCGCGCAAGGCGGGTTGCCGAAGCTGCGTGATCGGCGAGGCGGTGGGGTGAGAACACGAGGCTTCGCGCGTACCCTCATCCGGCGCTGCGCGCCATCTTCTCCCGCCGGGAGAAGGGATAAGCCGCTCTTGAGCAGCCTGGCAATGACCACAAGCGTGCGCGTGCTGATGGCCGCTCCAGAACGAGAACGCCGGGCCGGCGCAGGGAGCCGGCCCGACGGATTGGACACCACCCAGTGGTGACCCGTCGCGCCCAGCGGCAGGAGGGGAGAGAGCCGTCCTGCCGCCGAATGCGAGCGGGCAGGAACGTTATCCGCCACATCCGTGACATCGCGATGTCGCAGCATGTCGGCGCCAGCAATGAAGTTCGCGAAGCGTTAAACACTGGCATGACGGCCGTGCTCAGATCCCTCTAGCAACGCCGCCACGCTGCGCTAAAACCGCCGATTCCCGAATCCCGCTCACCCCAACATATCCCCCGTCTCCAACCAGCGCTGATGCCACGACAGCGCCTCGGTCAGCAGATGCGGGGTGTGCTTGCCATAGCTGTCGCGATTGGCGCGCGCCACATAATCTTCCAGCGCATCGCGGTAGCGCGGGTGTACGCAGTGATCGAGCAACTGGCGTGCGCGTTGCTTGGGTGTGAGGCCGCGCAGATCGGCCAGGCCTTGTTCGGTGACGATCACCGAGACATCGTGTTCGGTGTGATCGACATGGCTAACCATCGGCACGATCGACGAGATGCTGCCGGCCTTGGCGATGCTGGGGCTCAGGAAGATCGACAGGAAGCCGTTGCGCGCAAAGTCGCCGGAACCGCCGATGCCGTTCATGATGCGGCTGCCCATCACGTGGGTGGAATTGACGTTGCCGTACAGGTCGGCCTCGATCATGCCGTTCATGCCGATGCAGCCGAGCCGGCGCACCAGCTCCGGATGATTGGAAATCTCCTGCGTGCGCATGATGATGCGCTGCCGGTAGAAATCGATATTGCGCTTGAACTCCTCGTTGCCCTCCGGGCTGAGCGCAAAACCGGTGCACGAGGCGTAGCGCAGCACGCCATCGCGCAGCAGCGCGAGCATGCCGTCCTGGATCACTTCGGTGAACGCTTCCAGGTCGCGGAAGCCACTGCGTGCAAGCCCCGCCAGCACCGCATTGGGAATATTGCCCACGCCCGATTGCAGCGGCAGCAGGCTGGCCGGCAACCGGCCCTTGTCCACTTCGTGGCGCAGGAACGCGATCAAGTGCTCGGCGATGCGTTCGCTGCTGTCGTCGGCGGCAGCGAACGGGCTGTTGCGGTCCGGGCCATGCGTGCGTACCACTGCCACGATCTTGTCCGGGTCGCAGCGCAGGCTGGGTTCGCCGATGCGGTCGTCGCCGTGGATCAACGGGATCGGCTTGCGCTGCGGCGGCAGCGCAGTGCCGTAGTACACGTCGTGCATGCCATCCAGGCCGGCCGGCTGCCAGTCGTTGACTTCGATGATCACCTTGCTGGCCAGGTCCAGCCAGGTCTTGTTGTTGCCGATCGAGGTGGACGGCACCAGGCTGCCGTCGGCGCGGATTGCCGAGACTTCCACCACGGCGGTGTCGATCTGCCCGTAAAAGCCGAACCACACGTGCTGGGCGACGTGGCTGAGATGGATGTCGATATAGTCCAGCGTGCCGGCGTTGATGCGTTGGCGCGCGTCCGGGTCGGACTGGAACGGCATGCGCATGGCGATGCCGTCGGCCTTGGCCAGTGCGCCGTCCAGTTCCGGCGCGGTGGACGCGCCGGTCATCAGCTTGATCTGGAATGGCTGGCCCTGCAGATGCGCCGCTTCGATGCGCTGCGCCAACGCCATCGGCACCGCCTTGGGGTAACCGGAGCCGGTGAAGCCGCTCATCGCCACGGTCTCGCCGGGCTGGATCAATGCGGCAGCGGCCTCGGCAGAAACCAGGCGCTCGCGCAGCGGCGCGTACAGGATGCGTTCGTCGGACATGGGCGGCACAGCGGGACAGGGGACTGCCATTATCGCCGCTGCATGCGTTGGCCGCGCTGCGACCATGGTGCAATGCAATGGTGCGGATGGCCGCAACTGCGTGCGAAGCGGACTGTTGCGTGGCAGGTCGGATGGGGCAACACATCGACGCTGCGTCCGCTTTCGTTGCCGCATCTGCAGCCTGGCGTTGGCGTCGCCGCTGGCAGGCCGGCGGTCGCCTGGTGAGCGCAGGCCGGCAAGCCCTGTGCGCTGCTGCGCTGTGGCACTAATCGTCAACGCGTCCCCAGCTGCCGTGCAGCGGATGCGGTGATGCGCTACCGGCCATGTTCACGCCTCGCCGCCAGCGCAACCGCGATAGTGGCGGCAGACTCGACTTCTGCCTGCGCCCATGTCCTCTCTTCGCGACCGCTTCCAGCGCTGGCCCCGGCCATGGCGTATCGCAGTGGTCGTGCTGGTGGCGCTGTATGCGCTGTATCTGCTGGCCGGCAACCTGTTTCTCAACACGCCGTTGTTCGATGCCGTCACCAATCGGCAGCCGCATAAATTCACCATGCAGACCGGCCCGGCACTGACCGTGTTTCCGGGGCAGGTGATGGCCTGGAACGTGCGCATGCGCGGGCAGGCCAACCGCACCGTGTACGTGTTTCACGCCGACCGCGCCAATGCGCGCGTGGCCTTGCTGCCGCTGTTGCGGCGCGAGGTGCGCCTGCCCTGGCTGCATGCCACCGGCCTGGAAGCGGAAGTGGAAACCTCCGACACGCCCATTCCGCCACCGCCGCGCGGCGATCAGGGCTGGACGCTGCGCTTCGATGCGATCACCAGCAACAGCATCCGCAGTGCGCGCCTGGGCAAATTGCTGATCGCCGGGCAGGGCCACGGCAGCGTCGGCTTCCTCAAGCAGCTCAAGGGCGGCCCGTCGGAGCTGTTTCCCTCCGAAGCGGGCTTTCGCGATGCGGTGGTCAGCTATGACGGGGTGCAGGTGTTCAATGGCGCGCAGCTGGATGCGCAATTCCAGTTTCCGCGCCATTACCGCGACCAGGCGCCGGGCCTGCGCAAGCTCGGCATTACCCACGCACGCCTGCAGCTGAAGGCGGCGACCGTGGCGTTGAAGATCGACACCGGCGCGCCGCATGTGGACATCCGTAGCGGGCCGTCTGCGGCGCGGGTGGAGGCCGACATCACGCTGGATCGCGGCACCCTGCAGGAAGGCAGCCATGCGGTCTGGCGTCTGCCGTTGATGGCCGGCGTCGGCGCGACCGAGCGCGGCATGCTGGCGCTGCAGCTGGACGTGGCGCGCGACATCCGTGTGCAGGCACGCCTGCCGCGCGACGAGAAGACGGGCAGCGAGCTGCAGGCCGATCTGCGCATCGCCGGGCGCAGCATTCCCTTCCAGGATCCTGCGCAGGTGCTGCCGCGCCTGTCCGGGCAGGTGCGTGGGCGCTGGCAGTTCGAATCGCTGAACTGGATCGCCGAGCTGTTCGTGCGCAAGCCCTGGTTCCAGCTCGCAGGCGGCGGCCTGGTCGAGGCCGATCTGCGCTTGGCGCAGGGGCGGCTCGCCAGCGGCAGCAGCCTGGAGATTCCGCGTGTTGAGGCGGTGGCGCAGGTGTTCGATACGCGGCTGGCCGGTATCGCCAAGGCGCATGGACGCATCGACGATGCCGCCACGCCGCAGGCGCACCTGGAGGTGAGCATCCCCACCTTCAAGGCCGCACCGCGCGATGCGCCCAGGCAGGTCCTGCTGGACGGCCGTGATCTGCAGCTGGCCATGCATGGCGATGCCGAACTGGCGCGCCTGCGCGACACGCTCAAGGCGCAGCTGCGTTTCAGCGATGCGCGCGTTCCCGATCTCACCGTCTACAACCGTTACCTGCCCGGCAAGAACGTGCGCCTGCTCGGCGGCAGCGGCAGCCTGACCGGCGATGTGGCGCTCAATGCCGCTGGCGATGTGGGCAGCGGTCACGCCAACCTGCGCGGGCAGGGCGCGCATCTGGCGCTGGCCGGCGTGCAGATGCGTGGCGATGCCGAATTGCAGGCGCAGCTGCAGCGTGCCGATTTCAAGAACAAGTTTTTTGACCTCAGCGGCACGCGCGTACGCCTGCGCAATATGCGTGTGGGCGACGACAGCAGCGACGCCAACTGGTGGGGGCAGATGCAGGTCGGTGCCGGCACCATCCAGGCCAACGCACCGTTCCAGGTGGATGCCGATGCGGCGATCCGCATGCGCGATGTCGCGCCGCTGCTGTCGGTGTTTGCGCAACGCGCCGACTATCCGCGCTGGGTACTGGGCTTGCTGGATTCGGGCGAGTTCGACGCCACCGGCAGGGTACGTTGGCGCAAGCAGCAGTTGCTGATCGACGACCTGCATGCGGAGAATGCGCGGCTGTCGCTGCGTGCAAGGCTGGCCTTGAACGACGAGCAGCGGCGCGGCGATCTGTATCTGCGCTGGGGCGTGCTGGGCGCCGGGATCGAACTCGATGGCAAGCAGCGCCAGTGGCATCTGGCCGGCGCGCGCGAATGGTACGACGCGCGGCCGGGATTGTTGCCGGCGGTGTCGAAGGCGAAGTAAGCGGCTCGTTGTCTGAGGCTTGCGTAATGCGGCCAGCCTTGCCGTCTTCGATGAGGCACTGCGCGCACTGCCGGGCGTGTAGGACATCCAATGCACACCCGGCACCTGCCGGTGCCCAGCCGCAATCGCCGCTGCGCACCGCGCTCACGGTTTCCTTGGCACACTGCACCACGCCGCGTGCGCGGTCTTCAGGAGCCTGCCGTCATGACGATGCCTGTTCGCGCCCGCTGGCAGACCTTGCCCCGCCCGGTGCGTTGGCCGTTGCTGGCGTTACTGGTGGTGTACGCAAGCTATCTGCTGCTCGGCAACCTGTTGCTCAACACGCCACTCGGGCCGGCCGCGCTCAATCGCAAGCCGGACCGGTTCACCATGCACTGGGGCCCGGCAGTGACCTGGTGGCCGGGCCGGCTGACGCTGTGGAAGGTGGAGTTGCAAGGCCGCTCCACACGCACCCGCTGGAACGTCAGCGCGCAGCGCATGAGCGGGCAGGTGCGGCTATTGCCGTTGCTGCATCGGCAGTTGCTGGTGCCGGAGCTGCATGCGCACGGGGTGCGCGGCGGCACGCAGGCGGCTGTGCCCACAGCCGGTACCGTGGCGACGCAAGCACCGGCGACAGCGCCGAACACGCAGGCCGCTGCCGCAACGCCGGCTGACGCAGCCGGTATGCCGCCGCCAACGACCACGCAGGACAAGCTACCCACACGCACCCCGGACGTCGCGGCGAGCACGCAGCCGCCCGCACGGACGACCGGCGCAGCCGCCCGCGTGCCGCCATCCTCTGGGGTCGCCAATACCGCTGGCGCACCCGCAGGTCCCGCATCGACCGCTCCGGCCTGGACCCTGCAGTTCGACCGCATCGTCGCCGATCAGGTGCAGGCAGTGACGCTGCGTCAGCTGCGGATCGAAGGCGATGGTCAGCTGCAGCTCGGCCTGTTCAAGCAGTTGCGCGGCGGGCCGATGGAAGTGTTTCCCTCGCGGGCGAGCTTCGACAACGCACGCATGCGCTGGGGTGACAGCGAAGTGCTGCGCAACGGCCAGCTGCGTATCGAAGCCAGCATCGCGCGGCATGCGCCGGAGCAGGCACGTGGGCTGGCCATGCTGCAGCTTGCCGATGCGCAGGTGAGCGTGCATGGCGACACTGCGGCACTGGATGTCGTACGCAATGCGCAGGGGCGCCACACGCTCGCCACACGCGCCGGCACGGGGCGTGCGGATGGGCAGTTGCGCTGGGTACGTGGCGCCTTGCAACCCGGCAGCCAACTGCAATGGCGCGCTCCCCTGCACGACAGCACGCGCACGCCGGCCGCCCTGCTGGGCGAGCTTGCAGCGCAACTGCAGGTGGATCAGGACATGCGCGTGCAGGTGAGCATGCCCGAGCCGGCCGATGCCGGGCTGACCCTGGATGCGGATCTGCGCGTGCAGGGCCGGCAGCTGCCGCTGCAATCGATGCGCAGCCTGCTGCCGCGCACCTCCGGGCATGCGCGCCTGCACTGGCAGCTGTCCTCGCTGAGCTGGATTCCGGCGCTGTTCCCGGACGTGGACTGGCTGACACTGGAAGGCGACGGGCTAGTGGATGCGGATCTGCGCATCGATCGCGGCCAGCTCGGTGCCGGCAGCCGTCTGCAGGTGCCGCACGTGCGTGCGCATGTCGGCGTGATGGGGCATGCGATCGATGGGCAGGCCAGTGCCGACCTGCGTGTCAGCGCCGATGCGAACGGACAGCTGCTGCCGGCACTTGCCTTGCAGATGCAGCAGTTCTCCATTGCACACAGCGATGCGCCCACGCGCCCGTTCGTGCAGGGCCGCGATCTGCGTCTGGATCTGCAGACGCGCGCCGATGCACGCAACCTGGCCACGCTGCGCGACGCCACGCGTGCGCATCTGGTGTTCGCCAATGCGCGCGTGCCGGATCTGCGTGCCTACAACCGCTATCTGCCGCAGCAGCAATTGCGCTTCGATGGCGGCAACGGTGTGCTCAGTGGCGATCTGCAGATCGAACCCGGTGGGCGTATCGGCAAGGGCGGTCTGCGTATCGGTGCACGTGCGGCGCGGCTGCAGTTTGCCGGCCTGGCACTGCGTGGCGATGTGGATGCGGATCTGCGCTTGCAGCGCGGCGATCTGCGTGCGGAAAACTTTCGCCTCGACGCCAGCACCATCCAGCTACGCAATATCGGATTCACCGGGCCGGATGGTCAGCGCCGCGATGGCTGGTGGGCGCGCATCGTGCTGGAAGACACCCGCATGCAATGGCACCAGCCGGTTGGTGTGGATGGTCGCGTGCGCATCCAGGTGCGCGATCTGGCGTTCCTGATGGCGCTGTACGCGCGCGACCGTTCGATTCCGAACTGGATGCTGCGGCTGGTGGATGCAGGCCAGGCGCAGGTGACCGGGCGCGTGCATTGGCAGGGCGACACCGTCATCGTCGATCGCTTGCAGGCGCGCAACCAACGCTTCCAGGTGGATGCGCGCCTGCGTTTGCAGGGCAGCCAACGCAGCGGCAGTCTGCTCGCGCGCTGGGGCATGTTGAGCGCAGCGGTAGGGTTGCGCGGCCAGACCCCGGAATGGCATCTGCTGCGTGCACCGGAGTGGTACCAGGCCCAGCCCGATCTGCTGCGCTGAGGCTGCCGCGCGCCAGTGCGGTGTGAAGGAAAAAGCGCCAGTTCTGTACTGCCTGGTGTTGTTTTGCAGTGCAGCGTGCAAGTGGCGTTCGGGGCGCGCACTATGATCCTGCATCCCGACGTGGGGGAGGGAGCAAAGTCCGCTGGCAGTTCGCTGCAAGCGGGCTTTTTTATTGCCTGAAGCTTGGCCAGCCAAGCCACTTGGCCTCCGCGCAGCGCGCGAAACGCCCAGATATTGAAGGCTTGGTCGGGCCACTGCCGGGTCGCTTTGAGCATCAACCGCCTACATGTTTTCGATCCGCGTGATGGGGGGGGCCAGCGGCCGCGCCTGCATATGTGGCCGGCTTCCGCTAGAATGAGATCAATTCTCATTTATCGCCGGGCGCCTTGCCGCCTGGGTCCAGCCGTCCAGGAGGTCATCGTGTCGGTTACGCAAGGTGCGCTTCATCAGCAGGTGGAGCGCCTGTACACCGACCACCATGGCTGGCTGCAGGGCTGGCTGCGGCGCAAGCTGGGCGATGCGTTCGTGGCTGCCGACCTGGCGCAGGACACCTTCATCAGCGTGATCAGCGCGGGTGCCGCCGACGAGATCCGCGAGCCGCGCCCGTTCCTGGCCACCATCGCGCGCCGGCTGATGGCGCACCGGCAGCGGCGCAAGTTGCTGGAAACCAGCTACCTGGAACTGCTGGCTGCGCTGCCGGAGGAATTGGCGCCGTCGCCGGAGCTGCAACTGCTGGCGCTGGAAGCGGTGCAGCAGGTGGACCAGGCGCTGGATGGCCTGCCGCCCAAGGTGAAGGAAGCCTTTTTGCTGGCGCATCTGCAGGAGCTGAGCTACGCGCAGATCGCGCAGCGGCTGGGCGTGTCCAGCAGCTCGGTCAAGCAATACCTCACGCGTGCCAACCGGCATTGTCTGTTCGCCCTGTCGGCGTGAGCTGCACGGATGGCTGACGCCGCCTCACCTCGTGCGCGCACCGCTGCCGGCCAGCGCGCGCCGCTGGCCGGCGGGCAACCGATCAGCGCCGAGGTCGCCGACCAGGCCGCGCAGTGGCTGACGGTGCTGATGTCCGGCACTGCGAGCCAGGCGCAGCTGCAGCGCTGGCAACAGTGGCGCGATGCGCATCCGGACCACGCGCGGGCGTGGGCGCATATCGAGGCGGTAACCGGGCGGCTGAAGACGCTGACCCCGCAGGCGGCCTATCGCAGCCTGTCGCCGTATGCGGGCAGCAACGGCCAGGCATCACCTGGCCGGCGCAAGGCGCTGAACCTGCTGCTCTGGGGCGGGGTGGCCGGGGCCACCGGCGTGCTGGCCTCGCGCACCGAACGCTGGCAGCGCGCCACCGCCGATTACGCCACCACGACCGGCCAGCGCCGCGAGGTGCAGTTGCAGGACGGCAGCCGCATCACCCTCAACACGCGCAGCGCCATCGACGTGCGGTTCGACGCGCAGCAGCGGCTGCTGCAGTTGCTGGCCGGCGAGATCATGGTGGCCACCGCGCACGCGCTGGGCGCGGGCCACGATGCGCGGCCGCTGCTGGTGCGCACCGCGCAGGGCGATATCCATGCATTGGGCACGCGCTTTTGCGTGCGCCAGGACGAACACGACACCCGGCTGAGCGTGCTGGAAAGCGCGGTGGAGGTGCGGCCACGTGCGGCCGCGCAGGCCGTCGGGCGCGTGCATGCGGGGGAGCAGTGTCGGTTTACTGCCGAGGCGCTCGGCGCCATCGCGCCGGTCGATGCACAGGCCGCGGCCTGGGTGCGCGGGCAGCTGATCGCCGACGAGTGGCGCCTGGATGCCTTCATCGCCGAACTCGACCGTTATCGCGCCGGGCTGTTGCGCTGCGACCCGCAGGTGGGCAGCCTGCGCGTCTCCGGCGTGTTCCCGCTGGACGACACCGACCGCATCCTGGCAATGCTGCCCAGCGTGCTACCGGTGCGAGTGAGCCGGCGCAGCCGTTACTGGGTGACGGTGCAGGCGGCCGGGCAGAGCTGAGGCGCTGCCAGCCGGCACGTCGCCGAAAAAAATTTTGCATCCGGGCTGCCCGATCGCCGCAGTTGTGGCACCTCCCCAATGACGGTGTCAGTGCGACACCAAACCTTTGTGGGAACAGCATGTCGATCACTGCCCGCCGCCGCGGCCAACTTTCTTCTTCGTCGTTGCAGCGCAACGCCCTGGTGCAGGCCGTGCAGCGGCCGCTCGGCACCGCCGTGGCGGTTGCGCTCTGCAGCCTGGGCGTGTGTGCGGGCATGCCCGATGCCATCGCCCAGACCGCGCCTGCCACGCAGGATGCACGCCAGGCTTATCGCATCCCCGCCGGCCCGTTGGCGCCGGCGCTGCGTGAACTGGCCGGTTCGGCCAACCTGTTGCTGAGCTTCACCGCCGCGCAGACCGACGGCAAGACCACTGCCGGGCTGGATGGCAGCTACACCGCATCGGCCGCCCTGGCCGCGCTGCTGGCGGGCAGCGGCTTGCAGGCCGTGCCGTTGCAGACCGGCGGCTACGTACTGCGCGCCGCGCCGCAGCTGAGCGCGAACAATATCGAGGTGGACGCGTGGCTGCTGCCCACCATCAAAGTGACCGCGCAGGCCAACCGCAGTGCGACCACCAGCGGAACCGGCAGCTATACCGCGCGCGCGGTCAGCATCGGCCGCGGCGAGCAGTCGCTCAAGGACATCCCGCAGTCGATCAGCGTGGTCACCCGTCAGTTGATGGACGAGCAGAACATCACCTCGGTCTACGACGCGCTGGCCAGCACCACCGGCATCACCATCGTGCAGAGCCCGCAGGGCGGCAAGTACATCTATTCGCGCGGGTTCGACATCACCACGGTGCAGTACGACGGCGTGCCGCTCAATCGCGGCATGTATGGCCGGGCAAGCAACTACAGCGCCAACATGGGCATCTACGATCGCGCCGAAGTGTTGCGCGGCGCGGCCGGCCTGCTGCAGGGTGCGGGCAACCCCGGCGGTGCGGTGAACCTGGTGCGCAAGCGTGCGCTGGATGTGCCAGGCGTCAGCGTGATGGTGCAGGGCGGCAGCTGGGATCGCTACGGCGCGCTGATCGATGGCAGCGCCAACCTCAGCGCCGATGGCGCATTGCGCGCGCGCGGGGTGATCGACTACCAGGAGCAGCGCTCGTTCGTCGATGGGGTCACGCGCCGCACGCCCACCTATTACGGCACGCTCGACTACACGTTCTCGCCGCAGACCCAGCTCAGCCTGGGCGTGAGCTACGAACAGGTGGAAGGCCGGCCGTTCTTCGGCGGTCTGCCCAGTTTCAGCGATGGCCGCGATATCGGCCTGCCGCGCCAGACCAATCTGGGTGCGGCATGGAACCGGCAGTCCTCGTCCAATCGCGGGTTGTATCTGGACCTGGACCATCGCTTCAATGCCGACTGGGTGTTCAAGCTCAGTGCGGTGCAGGTGCGCGAGCTGCACAATCTGAAATATGCCAGCTCCAGCCGCGCGATCAATCCGGCCAACGGCACCGGCGCGCTGCTGGCCGCGCGCACTATTTCCGATGCGGACGCTTTCGGCTTCGACGCCAATGTGATCGGGCAGTTCAATGCACTGGGGCGCAGGCACGAGTTGGTGATCGGCAGCAACTTCGCCGAAACCACCGTGGATACGGTCTACGGCAACAAGAACAACTTCCAGACCTTCAACGTGTTCAATCTGCAGCGCAATGTGCGGGCGATCAGCGATGCGGAAATCTTCGCCAATGCACGCGAGGCCCGGCATGGCACTTCGCGCGAATTCGGCTTGTACGGCGCACTGCGCTGGCAGCTGACTGATCCGTTGAGGGCCATCGTCGGCACCCGCGTGAGCTGGCACGACACCCTGTGGAACACCACCACCACCGGGCTGTCGCCGTCGCAATCGATCGAGCACACCCGCGAGACAGGGCAGGTCACGCCGTATGCCGGCCTGTTGTACGCCTTGAGCCCGACCTGGTCGGCCTACGCCAGTTATGCGGACATCTTCCAGCCGCAGAACGCGCAGACCGAAGCCGGCGAGATGCTCAAGCCGATGACGGGTGCCAACTACGAGCTTGGCATCAAGGGTGAGTGGCTGGACGGGCGCATCAACAGCGCGTTTGCGCTGTTCCAGATCGAGCAGAAGAACCGCGCCCAGGCCGACCTGACCACCAGCCCCACCTGCCGCAACAACGATTTCTGCTACATCGACAGCGGCAAGGTGCGCAGCCGCGGGTTCGATGCCGAAGTCAGCGGCGAGGTGCTGCGCGACTGGAACGTGTTTGCCGGTTACACCTTCAACCGCACCACCTACCTGCAGGATGTCAGCAGCCAGGGCCAGACCTTCAACAGCTACACGCCCAAGCATTTGCTGCGGGTATGGACCACCTACCGTCTACCGGGCGTGCTGCAGGACGTCACCGTTGGTGGCGGTGTCAGCGCGCAGAGCGCGGCGTATCGGCAGATCGGCACTGCCACCGCGCCGATCCAGGGGCGTGCGGTCTGGAATGCATTGGCGCGGTACCAGGTCAACCGGCAATGGTCGTTGGCGGTCAATCTCAACAACGTGTTCGACAAGCACTACTACAACACCTTGTCGAGCTTCGTTAACGGGCGCTATTACGGCGAACCGCGCAACGTGATGGTGACCCTGCGCGGCGCGCTGTGATGCGCGCACCAGCGCTGCGGTGGCGCATGGCGCGTGCCGGATGAAAGAAGGCTTTCGCCAAAGCATGGCCTGGCTGCACACCTGGTGCGGCCTGAGCTGTGGCTGGTTGCTGTGCGCGATCTTCCTGACCGGCACGCTCAGTGTGTTTCGCGATCCGATCACCAACTGGATGCAGGGCACACCGGCCTTGCCGAGTGCGAGCACGCAGACGGTCCTGTCGGAAGCAGCGCTGGTACCGCGTGCACTGGCGCAGCTGCATCAGCTTGCGCCACAGGCACGCCTGTGGCGGATCACCTTGCCCGCGCATCCGGGTGAGGCGCTCACGCTGTTCTGGCGGACACCGGAGGGCCAGGATCAGGCAGCGCTGGACCCCGGGAGTGGCGAGCTGCTGCCGTCTCCGTGGGGCCGGCAGACCGAAGGCGGCCGGCATTTCATGAGCTTCCACTACACCTTGCATGGCGGCATTCCCGGCTATTGGCTGGTGGGCTGGATGTCGCTGTGCGGGCTGATCGCGCTGGTATCCGGGGTGATCGTGCACAAGCGGATCTTTCTGGATTTCTTCACCTTCCGCCCGGGCAAGGGCCAGCGCTCGTGGCTGGACGCGCACAACGCCACGGCGGTGCTGACGCTGCCCTTCCTGCTGATGATCGTCTACACCGGCCTGGCGTATTTCTACACCAGCTACATGCCCGCGCCGTTGCACGCGCTGTACGGCAGCGACGAAGACGCCTACACGCGTTACGCCGATGCTCTGTCGCCGGCAATGCCTGCGGCCAGCGCAGACAAAGCAGCAGTCAACAACGTGCCCGCCTATCTGCCGGAGCTGGTGCAGCGAGCAGACTCGCTCAACGCTACGCCTGCGCAAACGCTGGTGATCGAGCGGCCCGATCAACCCGGCAGCAAGCTGCGCGTGATCGCGCGCGTGGCCGCGACCGGTAGCTCGCGGCGCCTGCTCAATCCGGCCAACAGCGTGGTGTTCGACGCGAACAGCGGCGCGCTGCTGGAGCGGCATGCGGATGCCGCACGCACGGACCTGCACGCGCAGGATGTGGAAGAAGTCATCAAGACCCTGCACGTGGCCGGGTTCGGCGGCTGGACCAGCAAATGGCTGTATTTCATCTGCGGCCTGGCCGGCACCTTGATGATGGCCACCGGCACCTTGCTGTTTTCGATCAAGCGGCGTCGGCGTAGCGAGCAGGAGTTCGGCGCGGCCACCGCCGGCATCTATCGGGTGGTGGAAGCGCTCAATGTCGCCGCGCTTGCGGGAACCGCCTTGGCGAGCATTGCGTATTTTTATGCCAACCGCCTGGTGCCGATCGCGCAGGCCGGGCGCAGCCAGATCGAAATCCACGCATTCCTGTGGGTATGGGCAGCCACGCTACTGCATGCACTGCTGCGCCCGCCCGCGCGTGCATGGGTGGAGCAACTGGCGATGACGGCGCTGCTGTGTGTCGGCTTGCCCCTGCTCAATGCGGTCACCACCGGGCAGCATCTGGGCGTGTACCTGGCTGCGGGCGACCTGCAGCGCGCCGGGGTCGAGCTGGTCTCGCTCGTCTTCGGCGTTGCATTTGCTTACGCGGCATATCGGGCGCACCGCAGCGCCGTGCGACCGGTGCCGACACGCGCCAGGCGTGGTGCCGCTGCCGCGATGGATGTGTTGTGAAGCCTGCTTCTAGCACCGCGTCGGTGACGCGCTACCGCTGGTCGGTTGCCGGTCGCGTGCTCGCTGCCAGCGTCGGCGGCTATACGCTGACCTCCACCGGTTGCAGCGTGCTGGCGCAGCTGCTGTCGCGGTTTGCCGGCGTGTCGCCTGCGGTTTCGGTGCTGAGCACGACCTTGCTGAGTTTCGCCATCTACACCGTCGTCGTGCTGTGGATGTTTCGTGCGCGCAGTGCATTGCGCATGTGGGGCTGGCTGGGCGTGGGTATCGCTGCGCTGGGCGGCGCGAGCTGGTTGCTGGGACATCCGCCATGGATGGCCTGATCACCGCGCTGCTGGACACCGCGCTCTGCCATGCCGCGATGATGGCCCTGGCCGTGGCGATGCATCGCCACTACGAGCAGCTCACCGGCCGCCGCACTGCGCCGATCATGCAGCGATGGTTGCTGCGTGCGATGGCTGTCTTTCTGTTGATCGCCGCGCTGATGCTGTGCGTGATCGCTTGGGGCGGAACGGTGGGCACCTTGTTGTGGCTGGGGTTTGTCAGCGTGGCCGCGCTGTGGGTAGCGCTGGGCCTGGCGTACGCGCCGCGCTGGAGTGCGTGGCTGGCAGTGCTGCTGGGCTGCGTCGCATGCGGGGTGGTGGGCTGGCGCGTGCTGTAGTTTGCTGTTGTTTGAAGGCCACACACACCGACTAGCTTGACTGGTCCTTGCCCGCCCACCGTCGCGGGACCTTACGCGGCATGGATGCCGCGTAAGAGCCTACACGGAGGTACTTGCGGCGTGTCCCGCGATGGTGGGCGGGCAAGGGCTCTGCAGCCAGGCTGCAGAGCCGCCGCTCTACAACTGATCCATCTGCACTTCCCAAGCCCCAGTACACAAGGCACAAGGCAGTCGAGACCGAGAAAGGTGGGCTTGTTCAGCCGCGATCGGATGCTTGAATCAAAAACTCGGTGAGTCGAGTGCACGGTGGCCTCACCGCTTGCGGGACACGCCGTGAACCCGTCCCTGGGGGCTCGGTGGCGGCATCCATGCCGCCACACGGTCCCGCAACCGGCGAGGCCACCGCACCAGACAGTTGGTCGGCTGCTTTCCTGAAAGCGTGTGACTCGGACTGCGTCGCAGACGTGGCATTTTCAGGTTGCGTGTTGGAGGCTTGCCTGCCGCTCGGCTTGCGATGGAGAAATGATGAAAGTTGGGCGAATGCCGAGTGATCCAACCAGCGCACGTCGTGAACCGCATGCACCGCTTGCAACCATGCACACCGACCCTCTCGACAGGTCCTTGCCCGCCCACCGTCGCGGGACCTTACGCGGCATGGATGCCGCGTAAGAGCCTACACGGACGTACTTGCGGCGTGTCCCGCGATGGTGGGCGGGCAAGGGCCCTGCAGCAAGTCACAGATCAACCGCTCCGCAACTGATCTATCCACACTGCTGAGTCCCCTTCAGACACAACGCCCAAAAAAAAACGAGACGTCGAACAAGCCGCCAAGGAGCCCGCAACCAGTACGGACATCACGCCCGCCCACATGACCGCATGTTGATGGGACCACACGCAGCGCGGTGATGAACCCAGTAGTCGTATTGCTGCCTCTAGACACTGCTGCATCGCCCGCATGCACGTGCCGCCATCGCGCAGGGATGCCAGAATCGGCGCATGTCGCTGCCTACCTCATCCGTGTCTCCTGCGCTCACCGCCCTGATCGAGCGGGCCGTGGCGCGTGTCCGTCATGCCGTGCCGGCCGACCAGCCCTGGCCGGGCGATGACTTCGCTCGGCAGCTCGAACAGGTTGCGCTTGCCAGCGAGTTTGCGCTCGATACCTTGGCGCGTCAGCCGGCATTGCTGCAGCACCTGGCGCAGCCGGATCCACCGCCGTTGCCACTGCCGGTGCTCGACCCCGCGCAGCCCCAGGCCTGGCCGGCGCAGTTGCGACGCTACCGCAGTGCCGAATCCACGCGCCTGGTCTGGCGCGATGTGCTCGATCTGGCCAGCGTCGATGCCACCCTGGCCGGTGCCACCCGCCTGGCCGAAACCTGCCTGCAATGTGGGCTGCAGGCGTTGGAGCAGCAATTCCGCAACCGCCACGGCCAGGTGATTGCCGAAGACGGCAGCGTGCAGCGGCTGGTGGTGTTCGGGCTGGGCAAGCTCGGTGGTGGCGAGCTGAATTTTTCCTCGGATGTGGATCTGGTCTATGCGTATCCGCAGGGCGGCCAGTCCGATGGTGCCCGCCCGTTGGCAGCGGAGGAATATTTTGCGCGGCTTGGCCAGCAGCTGGCCAAGCTGCTCGACGAGACCACGGCCGATGGATTCAGCCATCGCGTGGATCTGCGTCTGCGCCCGTTCGGCACGGCCGGGCGGGTGGCCTTGTCGTTCACCGGCATGGACCAGTACTTCCAGCGCGAAGGACGCGACTGGGAGCGCTATGCCTGGCTCAAGGCGCGCGCGGTGGCCGGCGATATCGATGCCGGCGAAGCCTGGCTCAAGACGCTGCGCCCCTTCGTCTACCGGCGCTATCTGGACTTCACCGCACTGGACGGCCTGCGCGAGATGAAGGCGGCGATCACTGCCGAAGTCGCCCGCCACGATCGTCTGGACGACATCAAGCGCGGGCCGGGCGGCATTCGCGAGATCGAGTTCCTGGCGCAATCGCTGCAGCTGATTCGCGGTGGGCGCGAGCCGAGCCTGCGCGAGCGTCGCCTGCTGCCTGCCCTGCAGGCGCTGGTGGAGGCAGGCCAGATCGATGCGGACAACGGGCATGCATTGACCGAGGCGTATCGCTTCTTGCGCCGGCTCGAAAATCGTCTGCAGATGTTGCGCGATGCACAGACCCATGCCTTGCCGCAGGCGCCGCTGGATCGCGAGCGCATCGCGCTGGGCCTGGGTTATGCGGATTGGCCGGCACTGCTGCAGGCACTCGCCCCGCAACGCGCGCGCGTTGCCGCCGAATTCGCCGAGCTGCTGGCACCGCGCGTGCGCGCCACCGCCCCCGACGCGCTTGCCGACTACTGGCGCGCCTTGCCGGAAGGCGATGCCGCGCCGCTGGCCGGCATCGGATTGCACGATCCAGCCGGCGCGCATCAGGTGCTGGCCGATTTTGCGCAGTCCTCCGGCGTGCGTGCGCTCTCCGATACCGCAAGCGCGCGGCTGGACCGCGTCATGCCGGCGCTGCTGCATGCGGCCACCCGCGCCAGCCAGCCGGACGCCGCCGTGCGCCGCATGCTCGGCCTGCTGCAATCCACCTTGCGCCGCACCAGTTACCTGGCCTTGCTGGACGAACAACCCAGCGCGCTCGCACGCCTGGTCGATGTGCTCTCGCGAAGTGCCTTGCTGGCCGAACGCCTGGCTGCGCATCCGCTGTTGCTGGACGAATTGCTCGACACCCGCATCAGCGGTCCGTTGCCCGACCGCGACGCGTTGCACGCTGCATGCCTGGACACCTTGCAGATCGAGGACACCGAAGCGGCGCTGCGCGAACTCAACGAGCGCCGGCTCGCCTTGAGCTTCCGCATTGCGCTGGCCACGCTCGATGGCCGCCAGCAGGCGGTGGACAGCACCCAGCAACTGGCCTGGCTGGCCGAAGCGGTGGTGCAGACGGTGCTGCAGCTGGCGCGCCGCGAACTGATCGCCGCGCACGGGCAGGTGCCGGGCGGGGCGTTTGCCATCATCGGCTACGGCAGCCTGGGCGGCCTGGAGCTGGGCTTCGGCTCGGACCTGGATCTGGTGTTTCTCTACGACCATCCACGCGAGGTGGAAGCCTCCGATGGCAAGCGAGCGCTGGAAGCCGGGCGCTGGTTTGCGCGGCTGGCGCAGAAGGTGATGACCTTGCTGGCCGCGGAAACCGGCGCCGGCCGTCTCTACGAGATCGACGTGCGGCTGCGCCCGGATGGCGGCAAGGGCGCGTTGGTGTCATCGCTGGCCAGTTACCGCGACTACCAGCGCGAGCGCGCCTGGACCTGGGAGCATCAGGCGCTGGTGCGTGCGCGTGCGGTGGCCGGCGATGCGGCGCTGTGCGCGGCCTTCGCGCAGGTGCGTGCCGACACGCTGACACGCGTACGCGATACCGCCGTGCTGCACGAGGACGTGCGCAAGATGCGCGCGCGCATGCGCAGCGAACTGGATCGCAGCGATGCGGGGCGGCTGGATCTCAAGCAGGGCGCCGGCGGCCTGGTCGATCTGGAATTCGTCCTGCAGGCCGGCGTGCTCGGCCAGGCTGCACAGCACCCTGAGTTGCTGCTGGCCTGCGCCACGCCCGCCTTGATCGATGCATTAGTGCAGGTGCAATGGCTGCCGGCCGAGCGTGCCGCACCGCTGCACCAGGCGCATGCCACTTTGGTGGAAGCGGGCCTGAGTTGCACTCTGGATCGCCGGCCGCGGCTGATCCCGCCAACGCCTGCCATCGAGCAGGCACGGCACAGCATCTTCACTACCGCGCACGCGCAAGGGCTGGAGTTTCCGCTCGGCAAGGACGTGGCAACGCTACCGCCTTGAGTGACCGGTAGCTGGCGTTGCAAGGTGAGACGCGTGCAGCGCACAGGCCGGGTCGGCAGAAGCGCGGGTGCGTTGGAATGGCGTCCCTGCACCGCGCCTGGTGTTGGCCTGATTGCCGGTGCGTAGGCGAGCCGGTCAGCCCTGCGGTCGCGGCGCACTGCGCCACAGCAGTGCGCGGAACGGGCCGAGCAGGAACACGCCCATGCCCAGCTTCACCGCCAGGTCGCCGGCCGCCCAGCTGATCCATGGCAGTCCAGCGCCAGCAAAGGCGATGCTCCAGAAGATCGTCGTATCCAGCGTGGCGCTGCAGGTGGTGGCCACGATCGGTGCACGCCACCAATTGCCACTGCGCAGCCGGTCGAACACGCTGATATCCAGCAGCTGTGCAGCGATGAAGGCGGTGCACGAGGCCGCCGCGATGCGCGGGGTGGCCAGCCAGAGCGACAACACCACCGCTAGCGCAAACCCGCACCAGGCGACCTTGCGCGCCGCGCGCGGGCCGAAGCGGCGATTGATCAGGTTACTCACCAGAAACGCCAGCGGATACGAGAACGCGCCCCAGGTCAGCCAATCGTTGATCGGGTACTGCACCAGGATGTTGGACAACAGCACCACCGCGCCCATGGCCAGGACCGCCCACGCCAATGCGCGCGCGGTGAGTGGGGCGAACGGCGTCGGCGCGGTGCTGGACATGACGGTGCGGTAGTGACAGAACAGCGCGGATTATCCGCGCGTTGGCGTATGCGGGCCAGTGCGCTAATGCGCATGCACGACACGACGGCGTGCCGTTGGTGCAACCAGCGTGCTGGTCAACGTATGGCCGCCAGCATTGTTGAGTGACGCGCTGCGGATCACTCGTGCTCGCGCAACCGCGTGATGCGTGAGCGCCGCGCTGCCGTTCGAGCGCATACCGGCGGGTCACCAGGTCAATCTGCGCCTATAGCGTTACCGATTACGGCGCGATCAGCGCGCTGGCAATTACCTGCGTGCGTACATGCGTGCCACGCATCGGCGCGCCAAGGCTCCGCAACAGCACGTGGCCGTACGCGTCGGTGATCAACAAACCATCACGCAGGCAGTTCGGCAGACAGTGGAAGATGCCCCTGCGCGCACGGCACGCAGCATCATGTCCGCAAACGGTGCGTCAGTGACGCGCCATCCTGGCCGACAGCGTCTGCAAGCCGCTTCCCTGCATCACCAGGTGGTGCTGCTGTTCTGCGCGGCAGATTCCGCGGTCGGCACGAATGCCAGCGCCTGCCCTTGTGGCGATTGCACCGTCCAGCCTGCACCAGCCGGGCTCGGCTGGAAGGTCACCGTCTCGCCAACGCGAAAGCCCGCAGTCGGGTCGCCCTGGCGAGCCGGCCAGCGCAGCAGCGCGGTGTTCTCGGCGTTTGCCGGATCCTGCAACTGCACCTGGCAGCCGCCGTCAGTCTTTTTTTCCACCGACTTCACCCGCATCGGCGGCAATGGCCCGGCCGAGGCCTTGTGCGATGCGTCGCTGAGTGCTTCCGAGCCTGCGATGGCACTATGGCCCAGCGCCAACGACACGAAGTACGGCGCGGAGATCACCAGGATCGCCGACATCGCCGAGGCATCGCCACGGGTGATCGTGGTCAGGCCCGCATGGGCCTGCATCGGCTGGCCGAACGAGATGGCCAGCAGCAGCCCAAGGCCGGCAGATCGAAGAGGGATATTCATGGAGATGCTCCGTGCGTGGCAACGCTGTGGGGAATGGACTGGTCCTGCTGCAGCATCTGTTGCTGCTGCAGGAAATCGAACACCGACTCGACCGTGATCACCGAATAGTTGCCGGAGATGCGCTCGCTGGCGGGATGGTCGGTCACTGCGGCATTGGCGACGAAGAAACGGGCGCCAATGCGCTTGCTCAGATCCAGATGCAGGCGGGTAGGTTGGTAGCCATTGCGCTTGAGCCAGGCTTGCGCGCTGCGTCGATCGCTCACCGGTGCAGCTGTCGCATCTGCTGCATTGGTCGCCGCCAATGCCGCCGCCAGTACTTCGAGCACCCACTGGTTGGAATTCTGATAATCGGTGGAGAACGGGTAGGCGATCATGCTGTAGCGCGCCTCGTGCAGCGCATGTGCCAGCGTGGCCGGATCCTGCAGCAACGTGCGCAGTTGCTGCTGCAGCGCCGGTGCCGGCACGCCGACGCGCAGATCGGCAGTGAGGGCACTTTCGCCGATGAAGTTGCTCAGACCTTCGTGATACAGCGCGGAGTTGTCCGACTTGCAGTGATTGAGCAGGTGCTTCACCCGCCAGGTGCCGTCGTCCTCGCGCAGCGCGAAGGCCAGATGGCTGTGTTTCAAGCCATAGCGGCTCAGATCCTGACCGCCGCGTGCCAGCAGCACGACCTGCGCACCGTCCACTGCGTCCAGCGCCTGCTGGGTGGACCTGGCCATGTCGAACATCGCCGCCAGCGTGGCGGGGGTCGGATAGTGCGGGGTGCACACCGGCGCCGCGATGGCGGGGAGTGCGCACGTCAAGGAGACGAGCAACAGCGCCGTTGCAGGCCAACCGCGCGGTTTGTGTGCAAGTTGCATGGGGAGTGCAGCGTCTTTGTGTCTGCCCGGTGGCATCGGCGGCGGCACCATCATACGTGCAGGCGCGCACGCACCAGTGCGGCGATGCGCTGGGTTTCGCGCAATGGATGCAGCTGCGGCGGCGTTGCGAAAACATCGCCGGCATCGCACAGACGGTCACGCGCCTGCAGTGCCCGCACATATGTCGCCACCCGGCCTTGTGCCTGTCCGGCAAACGCCGCTGCCACCGGTACCCGCGTGGCGCAGGCTTCGGAGAGCAGGTTGACCGAGTCGGCACTGGCCACGATCGCATCGGCCCAGCCCAGCAGGCCGGCGTACGGGTTGGGCCCGTCACGCTCGTCGCACCACAGCAGGCCTGGCAGGCCTGCATGCACCTTGCGCAGCGTTGCGATCGCCTCGGGCGGGGTGCGTCGTGAGGTGGTGACCAGCAGGCTGCCGCCGGCGGCGAGCACCTGCGCGCGCAGGTGCGTGCACAGTGCCGCAAGCGCTTCGGTGGTCCAGGGCAGCTGCGTGGTGGGGCCGCCGATCAACAGCGCCAGGCGCGGGCCGGGCTGCACGCCGAGCGCAGCGAAGGCGGCGCGCCCGGCGGCCAGCCAGGCATCGTCCACCGGGTGCAGGCTGCCGAGCAGGGTGAGCACGTTGGCGCCACGCAGCGCATCGTGCTCGGGCACGACCAGCAGATCCCAGTGGCGCGGGTCCAGGCGCGGATCCAGCAGCTGCACCACCCGGCTGCCGCGCGTGCGCAGCAGCCGGGTGGCCAGCGCGGCCTGGCGCCCGCAGCCGATCGCCAGCGCCGGCGGCTGCTGCAATTGCCGGGCAAAGCCGGATCCAAACGCCGCCTGCGCGCCCGGCAACAGGCGCGGTGCGGCCCAACGCCATGGCGCGCGGGCCTGCAGATGCAGCGCCGTGACCGGTGCGGAGTGCAGCGCCTGCGCCAAGGCCTCGGCCTGGCGTGCATTGCCGGCGCGGCCGTCGCTGACCGCCCAGGTCAGCGCCATCGTTTCAGATCCGACATAGATTTGTTTCAGATTGAGCGTGTGTTGCCGCAATCGCGTCACTCTACACTGCGGGTCTTCACGCTGGCGCCGGTGCTGCACCCTACTGTCGCCCATTCCCTTGCTTCCCGGAGTCTCCATGTCCGACTTGCTCGACGCTGCCGCGCTGGATCAGCTGTTTCGCACCGCCCGCACGCAAAACGCCTTTCTCGACAAGCCGGTCAGCGAGGCGCAGCTGCGCGAGCTCTACGATCTGCTGAAGTGGGGCCCGACCGCCGCCAACGGGTCGCCGGCGCGTTTCGTGTTCGTGACCACGCCGGAGGGCAAGCAGAAGCTCAAGCCGGCACTGTCCGAGGCCAATGCCACCAAGACCCTGGCCGCGCCGGTGACGGTGATCATCGGCTCCGACGAGGAGTTCCACGAAAAGCTGCCGTATTTGTTCCCGCATGCCGACGCCAAGAGCTGGTTCGAAGGCTCGCGCGAGATGCGCGTGTCCGGCGCGTTCCGTAACAGCTCGCTGCAGGGCGCCTACCTGATCCTGGCCGCACGTGCGCTGGGTCTGGATGCCGGCCCGATGTCCGGCTTCGACAATGACAAGGTGGATGCGGCGTTCTTCGCCGGCACGCCGATCAAGTCCAACTTCCTGGTCAATCTGGGCTACGGCGATCCGGCCGGGCTGTTCCCGCGGCTGCCGCGGCTGAGCTTCGACGAAGCCGCACGCATCGAGTAACAGCGGCTGGCGCCGCGGCTGCGCGCACCGTCGGGCGGGCGCAGCCGGCGCTCCGGCAGGCAGGAGCCACGTACACTCCGGCTTCGGGGCGCGCCACCCGCACCACCTGACGACCGCGCCTTGTGCAACCCGCCCCGGGCGCCCGTTTCGATTTTCCTGCAGTCCTCGTCCGTCTGCGTCTGTTCCATCCGCGTTGATCCAATGCGGTCCCTCATCTCAAGGAGTTTCAATGAAGACCACCCACAAACTGTTGCTGCCGCTCGCCCTGACCCTGGCCATCGCCGCCTGCTCCAAGCCGGCCGACAACGCCGCCGCACCTGCTGCCGAAACCCCGGCCGCCACCACACCGGCCGATGCCGCTGCCACCACCCCGGCCCCGGCTGCTGCGCCGGCCGCCTCGACCGCCCCGGCCGTGGAAGTGGCCTCCGGCACCTACACGCTGGATCCGAGCCACACCGACGTGATCGCGCAGTGGAGCCACTTCGGCTTCTCCAACCCGAGCGCGCATTTCGGCAATGTCGACGGCACCCTGGTGTACGACGCGGCCGACGTGACCAAGTCCACCGTGCAGGTCACCCTGCCGCTGTCGGGCCTGAACAGCTTCACCGCCAAGTTCGACGAGCACCTGAAGAGCGGTGACTTCTTCGACGCGGCCAAGTTCCCGACCGCCACCTTCAAGAGCACCAAGGTCGAAGCGGCCGGCCCCAACAAGCTGACCGTCACCGGCGATCTGACCATCAAGGATCAGACCAAGCCGGTCGTGCTGGACGTCACCCTCAACGGTGCCGGCGAGCACCCGATGAAGAAGGTGCCGGCAGCCGGTTTCGACGCCACCACCACCATCAAGCGCACCGACTTCGGCGTGGGCCAGTACGCCCCGAACGTCAGCGACGAAGTGAAGATCCGCATCACCACCGAAGCCCTGCAGGCCAAGGCCGGTGACGCTGCTGCTGCCAAGTAAGTCGCAGCGCAGTCGATGCATCGGTGCGAGCGATCGCACCGATGTGCGGAACGCAAAAGCCCGCCGATCGGCGGGCTTTTGCTTGAGCGCTTGACCACAGCCGCAGGCCCAAACAAGCGCACCTGCACCCACAACCCCCCGGCTTTTGTAGGAGCGGCCCAGGCCGCGAGAGCTCCACCCTCCGCCCCGCCACGATGCGCACGCCAACGCCTCACTCCGCAGCAGGGTTCGCCTTCCAGTAGCCCTTCGCGCGTACCGAGTCCTTGTCCACGCCCATGTGCTCTTCGAGAAACTTGCGCATCGCACGCGCGCGCATGGATTCGGTACCGATCCAGTAGAACGTGTCGCCGTCGTGCGGCTCGTAATCGCGCAGGCTGTCTTCCAGCAACGTGCTGCTGGCGGCATCGAAGCCGTTGCGTTCCAGCCAGTACACCTCCACCTCGGCGGCGCTGAGCAGTTCCTGGCGCTCGGCCGCATCGGCAATTTCGATAAAGACCTCTGCATGCATGTCGGCGGGCATCGCTTCCAGCCAGCGGCCGATCGCAGGCAGCGCGGTTTCATCGCCGATCAGCACGTAGTGGTCGTAGTCGTCGGCAACCAGGAACGAGCCGCGCGGACCGCCGATCTTCAGCGTGTCGCCGGGCTGTGCCTGCGCCGCCCAGCTGGAGGCCACGCCGTCGCCGTGCAGCACGAAGTCGATGCTCAGCTCGCCGCTTTGCGGATCGAATGCGCGCGGGGTGTAATCGCGGCCGGGCGAGGGCAGCGCGCCTTCGGCATAGCGCGGGCCGTCCGGCGTCATCGTCGGCAGCACGAAGGCGCCATCGGCATTGGGGAAGAACAGCTTGACGTGATCGTCCGGTGCCTCGCTCTGAAAGCCGGCAAGCTCGCTGCCGCCAAACACGATGCGACGCATCTGCGGCGTCAGCGATTCGCAGCGCACCACCTGCACGGAGCGCAGGCGCGGATCGCGGCGGAGTTGGGTGTGGGTGTGGATGGCCATGTAGTGCGATTCCTGGATGTGGCGCGCAGATGCGCGGCGGGGGAGTGACTGCAAACGGTGATATGACGATCTGGCCAGCCAAGTGGCGAAAAAAAGCGGGTGTTGCTCATCCTTCTCCCGTCGGGAGAAGGTGCCCCCGCAGGGGCGGATGCGGGTACGGGCGAAGCCGCGTGCATCTGCCAACCAAGCAAGGTCGATTTCGTGCAGCGACACACTGATCAAATCGCAGAACAGCGCAGGGACAGCAATGCATGCATGCCACTGACGCCGCGTAACGCAAACACCGCGATGACGCGTCACTGCCGCAAGTCGCATTCAAACCGGTATCGGTTGGCTTCGGACCACAGCGATGGGCGTACTCAGCCGTCGTCGCGCTCCATGCCGTCAGCGGCGGCGTTGAGTAGCGCGGCAATGCGTGTGGTTTCTGCATCCGTCCATTGCCCGTGCCGCGCAAACAGGCCGTGCTTGATGCGGTGGATGGCCTCGCGAATCGGCGCCGGGGTCTGTGCCTTGATCAGCTCGCGCGCGCGGCGGTGGGTGCGGGCCAGCGCCGCATCCAGTGCGTCGCGGTGCTGCGCCGCATGCGTGCGGCCGGAGGTTGTGACCTGGTAGCGCTTGCGTCCTTCGTCCAGCGCGGTCTGCACCCAGCCATCGGCTTCAAGCTGCGCCAGCGCCGGATAGATGGCGCCCGCACTGGGCGTGTACAGGCCTTTGAACAGCGCAGTGATCTGCCGCATCAACTCGTAGCCATGGCGCGGCTGTTGCTCGATCAGCGCCAGCAGCAGCAAGCGCAGGTCGCCATGTTCCAGCGGCCGTGCGCGCCCGGCGCCGCCGCGGCGCGTCGCACTGGGCGCCGCGGATGGATCGAGCTCACTCGGCAGGTCGTCGTGGCGGGAGCGCATTGTCATTCGATATATCGAAGTATGGCGAAAAGATATATCGAAGCGTGCTGGCCTGCAAGCACCTGCCTGTCGCCCGGCTGACCGGCCTGGTCATCCCTGCCGACCATGCTGCAACGCGGCTAGACACAGTCGATCTCCATAATTACGATGTAATTACTTCGACATTACGGGCTTGGCCCGGTGAGGCAGACGCATGAGTCGACAGTGGGACACCCAGGCCGAAAGCCGGCGCCAGCGCCTGCAGCGCGCCGCAGCCCTGGCGCCGCAGGGGCGCGTGGTGGCCGCCGACGACGTGGTGGCGCTGCTGGAGGCGGTGATCGAACCCGGCGACCGCGTCTGCCTGGAAGGCAACAACCAGAAGCAGGCCGACTTCCTGGCGCGCTGCCTCACCGAGGTGGACCCGGCGCGCGTACACGACCTGCACATGGTGCAATCGGTGTTGTCGCTGCCCGCGCATCTGGACGTATTCGAGCGCGGCATCGCCAAGCGGCTGGACTTCTCGTTCTCCGGCCCGCAGGCCGCGCGCCTGGCCGGGCTGGTCGGCGAGGGCCGCATCGAGATCGGCGCCATCCACACCTACCTGGAATTGTTCGGCCGCTATTTCATCGACCTGACCCCGCGCATCGCGCTGGTCACCGCGCAGGCCGCCGACCGCCACGGCAATCTCTACACCGGCCCGAATACCGAAGACACCCCGGTGATCGTGGAGGCCACCGCGTTCAAGGGCGGCATCGTGATTGCGCAGGTCAACGAGATCGTGGACACGCTGCCGCGCGTGGACATCCCGGCCGACTGGGTGGACTTCGTCACCCAGGCGCCCAGGCCAAACTACATCGAACCGCTGTTCACCCGCGACCCGGCGCAGATCTCCGAGATCCAGGTGCTGATGGCGATGATGGCGATCAAGGGCATCTACGCCGAATACGGCGTGGACCGGCTCAATCACGGCATCGGCTTCGACACCGCCGCGATCGAATTGCTGCTGCCCACCTATGCCGAATCGCTGGGGCTGAAGGGCAAGATCTGCCGGCACTGGGCGCTCAATCCGCATCCGGCGCTGATCCCGGCGATCGAATCGGGTTTCGTGCACTCGGTGCATTCGTTCGGTTCGGAACTGGGCATGGAGGCCTACATCGCCGCACGCCCGGACATCTTCTTTACCGGCGCCGACGGCAGCATGCGCTCCAATCGTGCGTTGTCGCAGACCGCCGGCTTGTATGCCTGCGACATGTTCATCGGCTCCACCCTGCAGATCGATCTGCAGGGCAACAGCTCCACCGCCACGCGCGACCGCATCGCCGGTTTCGGCGGCGCGCCCAACATGGGTTCGGATGCGCGCGGCCGCCGGCACGCCAGCGACGCCTGGCTCAAGGCCGGGCGCGAGGCGGCGCGCCCCGGCGAGATGCCGCGCGGACGCAAGCTGGTGGTGCAGATGGTGGAAACCTTCCGCGAACACATGGCGCCGGCCTTCGTCGACAGGCTCGATGCCTGGGAGCTGGCCGAGCGCGCCAACATGCCGCTGCCGCCGGTGATGATCTACGGCGACGACGTCAGCCACGTGCTGACCGAAGAAGGCATCGCCAACCTGTTGCTGTGCCGCAGCGCCGAAGAGCGCGAGCAGGCCATCCGTGGCGTGTCCGGTTACACCGCCGTCGGCCTGGGCCGCGACAAACGCGCGGTGGAAAACCTGCGCGATCGCGGCGTCATCAAGCGGCCGGAAGACTTGGGCATCCGTCCACGCGATGCCACGCGCGACCTGCTCGCCGCGCGCACGGTCAAGGACCTGGTGCGCTGGTCCGGTGGGTTGTACGACCCGCCGAAACGTTTTCGCAACTGGTAGGGGCACAGCATGGAAACCCTGCGGTATCGCTTCGATGGTCAGCATGGCGCACGCGCCGGGCTGGACCATGCGCTGGTCGGCGTGGTCGCCTCCGGCAACCTGGAAGTGCTGGTCGAGCGCGTGCCGCTGGACGGCGCGATGGAGATCGAGATCCTCACCGCCGCGCGCGGGTTCGGCACCATCTGGCAGGCGGTGCTGGACGATTTCGCCGCGCGCCATCCGCTGCGCGATGTGCGCATCAGCATCAACGATGTCGGCGCCACGCCGGCGGTGGTGAGCCTGCGCCTGGAGCAGGCGCTGGACGTCCTGCAGGGAGCCGCCGCATGAGCTATCCCTCTCACCCCGTAGGAGCGCACCAGGGCGCGACGGGCTTTCCTGGTAACGCTTCAGTCGCGCCTGGGTGCGCTCCTACGCGCGTCGTTGGGAGCACCATTGTCGATAGTGCCGAGCGCAGCCACAACGAACCGGCATACCGCAGCGATGCTGTAGGAGCGCACCAGGGCGCGACGGGCGTTCCCGGTAACGCTTCAGTCGCGCCCAGGTGCGCTCCTACGCATGTCGTTGGGAGATACGTATGAGCACCACCATTCCCATGGCCGAGCGCAGCTACTACGAGGCCGATGCGCGCGAGCGTATCGATGGCGTGCTGGATGCCGGCAGCTTCCGCGAATTCGTCGGTCCGCGCCGTCGCCTGATCAGCCCGCATCTGGCCCAGCTGGACACGCCCGGCGCCTTCGATGACGGCATCGTCGTCGGCGAAGGCACGCTGCGTGGGCGTAACGTGCTGATCGCCGCGCAGCAAGGCGCCTTCATGGGCGGCGGCGTCGGCGAGGTGCACGGTGCCAAGCTCACCGGCCTGCTCGAACGCGCCGCCGCCACGCAACCGGCGGCAGTGCTGTTGCTGCTCGACACCGGCGGCGTGCGTCTGCACGAAGCCAACGCCGGCCTGATCGCCATCTCCGAAATCATGCGCGCCACCTTGAACACGCGCGCCGCCGGCGTGCCGGTGCTGGCCTTGATCGGCAGCGGCAACGGCGCCTTCGGCGGCATGGGCATCGTGGCGCGCTGCTGCAGCGCGGTGATCATGTCCGAAGAAGGCCGCCTGTCGCTGTCCGGCCCGGACGTGATCGAAACCGTGCGCGGTGTGGAGGAGTTCGACGCGCGCGACCGTGCCCTGGTGTGGCGCGTCACCGGCGGCAAGCACCGCTATCTGCTGGGCGAGGCGCAGACGCTGGTGGCCGACCGCATCGCCGCATTCGCCGATGCCGCCGTGCAGGCGCTGGACACGCTGGCCGAGCCGGAAGGCGAGGCCGCATTGCAGGCGCTGGAACTTGCACAGCAGCAGTTGTCCGCGCGTATCGCCGCCTACGGCGATTGCCGCGACGGCCTGGAGATCTGGCAGCGGCAGGGCATTGTCGAGGCGCAGCGCCTGCCGCTGCTGGACACCGACGCCTTCCTCGCCGCCACCGCCGACCGGAGCACGCCATGGAACTGAGCCAACTGCTGGACCAGCTGTTTCCGCTCGGCCACGCCATCGCCCGCAACGACGATGTGCTCACCGGCAGTGCCACCACGGCCGCGGGCGAGGTCACCGTGATCGGTACCGCCAACAAGCTGGAAGTCGGTGTGGACCACGCGCTGGCACTGGCGGCGACCGTGTTGGCGAGCACGCGCGCGCATCCGCAGCGGCCGATCGTGATGCTGGCCGATACCGCAGGGCAACGGCTAGCGCGCCGCGACGAACTACTCGGCATCAACGGCTATTTCGCGCATCTGGCATGCACGCTGGATCTGGCACGCAAGCGCGGCGCGCGGCTGGTCACGCTGGTGTATGGCGAATCGGTCAGCGGCGGCTTTCTGTCGTTCGGTCTGATGGCCGACCATATCCACGCATTGCCGGATGCGCAGATCCGCGTGATGGATCTGCGCGCGATGGCGCGCGTCACCAAGCAGAGCGTGGACACCTTGCAGGCGCTGAGCAAGAGCTCGCCGGTGTTTGCGCCTGGCGTGGAGAACTACGTGCGCATGGGCGCGGTGGAGTCGCTCTGGGATGGCGATCTGGCGCAGGCGCTGCGCGATGCCCTGTCCGCGCCCAGCGATGGCGATCAACGCCGGGCACTTGGCGCGCAGCGTGGCGGGCGCACCCTGGCGCGCGATGTCGCTGCCGCCGTGGCCGCGGGCGAGGGCTGAGCATGCCCGGCCGCCACGCACTGGTGTGGCTGCATCCCGACGTGCGCTGGCAGGCGCTGACGCCGGGTGCGCAGCCACGGCTGCAGCAGTGGTTTGCCGCTGGTCTGCCGGCAGTGGTGGCGCGTGGCGATGGTAGCGAGGCACCCGGCAGCCTGCGGCTGGGCGTGCCGTTGCCGCCAGACGAAGGCAAGCAGCGCCTGGCATTGAGCGCCGGCCTGGACGAGGTTGCGCGCAGCACCGCGCCATTGGCGCTGGACGCGGTGATCGCAGCCGCACCCGCCGCGATGCAGCCTGCACTGCAGGCCTTGCTGACCCAGTGCAATGCCAACGCGCTGCAGCCGCGCGTCTTCGGCAGCTTCGCATGGCAGGCCCTGACCGGGCTTGCGTATGTGCACGCGCAATCGGATCTGGACCTGTTGTGGTCCATCACCACACCCGAGCAGGCGCAGGCCGTGGTGACAGTGCTACAGCGCTGGGAACAGCGCCACGGGCTGCGCGCAGACGGCGAACTGCTGCTGCCCGACGACACCGCGGTGAACTGGCGCGAGTACGCCGGCAGCGCGCAACAGGTCTTGGTGAAGTCCCCCAACAGCTGCCGCTTGCTGCCGCGCAGCGCGCTGTTTCCGGTGTGGAGCGCGGCATGAGCACGCTGGTCGAACGCACTGCCGATGCCAGGCGCTCCGTGACGCCTTGCAACGCGGTGGGGCGGCAGCGGCCAGTGACAGGAGCCAAACAAACGGGCATCGCACCATCCCTGGTTGATGCTGCCAGCCAATCGACGCGCCAGGTGTGTGCCGATCGTGAATCGACGCTCGCACCGACACCGGCAGCGGCGCACGACGTACCGCCGCAGCCGCTACTGCGCCTCGCGCGCGCAGGCGCTGGTTCGAACCGCGTGCATGCGTCATCGCGCACTGCATGCACGCATGGCGAGCTGCAAGACAGTGCAGCCCGGCAAGACGCATTGCATCCTGAAGCCGGCACTGCCAGCGCACTGGCGCATCGGCTGGGTCGGCTGGCGGTCGCCGCCCTGCATGCGGAACTCGGCTGCGCGCCAAAGCCCGGCCTGGTCACGCCGTTCGACAGCGGCAGCCATGCCGATATGGACGCGTCGACATTCCTGCGCAGCCTGTTCGCCCTGCGCTGCTACTTCGTCGCGATTGCACAGGCCGGTATCGACAACGCGCCGTTCGAGCAATTGCGCCAGCTCGGCATCGCGGCCGAAGCGGCGATGCTGCGCGCCACCGGCGGCATCAATACCCACCGCGGTGCGATCTTCAGCCTGGGCCTGCTCACTGCGCAGGCGGCGCGCTTGCGTGCCGTGCATGGGCATGCCCCTGCCGGCGAAGCAGTCTGCAGCGCGGTGCAGGTCTGGCGCGATGCATTGCAGGCCGCGCCGCTAGATCCACGCAGCAATGGCCAGCGCGTGCGCGCGGCGTTCCGGATCAGTGGCGTGCGCGAACAGGCCGCGGTCGGGTATCCATTGCTGCGCGAGATCGCACTGCCGTCTCTGCGTAGCGCACTGAACCGCGGCGCCACGCGCGAGGCCGCACTGGCGCAGACCTTGATGCACCTGGTTGCCGAGGTCGACGATCTCAACCTGCTGCACCGCGGCGGGCAAGACGGGCTGGCTTACGCAAAGGCGCAGGCGCACGCGTTTCTGGCCGATGGTGGCATCGCGCATCCGCAGTGGCGCGAATGCTTGCACACCATCGGCAGGCAATTCGTCGCACGTCGCCTGAGCCCAGGCGGCAGCGCCGATCTGCTGGCCTGTGCCTGGTTCCTGCACTGTCAGGAGACGGCATGAGCCTGTGTCGAGCACTGGCAGCTGCGAGGGCAACGTCCACGCAGGCGTGTGGCGGCGCGGCCCGTCGCACTGTCTCAGTGAACGGCCTGCTTGTCCTGGTCACGGAACAAAATGCCCGCAGCGCGAATGAGGGCCACGCTCGCACAAGGCACAGCATGTTCTGCAAGCAGGCCATCGCATGAGCCTGGCCGTGCTCTGTCCCGGCCAGGGTGGGCAGCACGCCGCGATGTTCGCGCGGGTTGCCGATGCGCCTGCCGCGGCCGAGGTAATCGCTGCCGCGAGCGAGGTGCTTGGCGCCTCGGCGCAAACGCTGGCGGCAGACAACTCCCGCTACACCAATGCCATCGCACAGCCGCTGGTCTGCGCCGGCACCTTGGCGCACTGGCAGGTGCTGCGTGCGCAGCTGCCCACGCCGGTGCTGGTGCTGGGCTACAGCGTCGGCGAGCTGGCCGCGCATGCGGTGGCCGGCAGCATGGAGATCGCCACCTGCTTGCAGCTGGCTGCCACCCGCGCGCGCCTGATGGACGCGGCCAGCCCGCAACATGCCGGCTTGATGGCGGTGCTCGGCCTGCCGCTGCGCACGCTGGAGGCGCTGTGCCGGACGCATGGCGCGGCCATCGCCATCGTCAATGGCGACGACCACGCCGTGCTCGGTGGCCCGCAGGCGGCGCTGCAGGCACTGGGCGATGCAGCGCAGGCGCAGGGCGCACGCGTCACGCCGTTGCCGGTGAGCGTGCCGGCGCATACGCCGTGGTTGCGGGCGGCTGCCGACGCCTTCGCCGTCGAATTGAACAATGCGGCCGTGCAGGCGCCCAGGCTGCGTGTGCTGGCCGGCATCGATGCGCGTGCCGTCACCACGCAGGCCCTGGTGGTGGACACGCTGGCCGCACAGATCGCGCAGACCGTGCGCTGGTCCGAGGTGCTGGTGCAGGCTGCCGAACGCGGCGCGCGGGTGTTTCTCGAACTGGGGCCAGGCAGCGCATTGGCGCGCATGGCGCGCGAGCGCGTGCCGGACTGCGAAGCGCGATCGGTCGACGAATTTCAGAGCACCCACGGGGTGGTCGAGTGGGTCAACGCCGCATGCGAGCGTGCGGCATGACGGTCGAGCAGGTGCTGCACACGGCGTGACCCTTGGGTGGCGGGTGGCCATCCGTGCTGTACGCGTATCAGGTGTCTGGGAGGGCGCATGACCCCGCAAATTGCAACGATTCTTGGCTTGGTGATCATGTTCATCGTCGCCACCGCATTGCCCATCAACATGGGCGCGGTGGCCTTCGCGCTGGCCTTCATCATCGGTGGCGTGTGGGTGGGTCTGGACGGCAAGGAGGTGCTGGCCGGCTTTCCGGGCGACCTGTTCCTGACCCTGGTCGGCATCACCTATCTGTTCGCCATCGCGCAGAAGAACGGCACCATCGATCTGCTGGTGCACTGGGCGGTGCGCGCGGTGCGCGGGCGCATCGTCGCCATTCCCTGGGTGATGTTCGTCATCACCGGCCTGCTCACCGCCTTCGGTGCGCTCGGGCCGGCGGCGGTGGCCATCATCGGCCCGGTGGCGCTGCGCTTTGCCAAGCAGTACCGCATCAATCCCTTGATGATGGGCCTGCTGGTGATCCATGGCGCGCAGGGCGGCGGCTTTTCGCCGATCAGCGTGTATGGCGGCATCACCAACAAGGTGGTGGAAAAGGCCGGGCTGGACGTCACCGAAATGGCGGTGTTCCTCACCAGCCTTGGCTTCAACCTGATGATGGCGATCATCTGCTTCTGCGCCTTCGGCGGGCTCAAGCTGATGCGCCGTCAGGAGGTGTCGCTGGCCGATGCGCAGTATGTGGCGGTGGCCGACGACCAGGCTTCCAAGCGCCCGTTCGCGATCGAAGGGCATGGTTCGCTGGTGGCTGCCGGTGGCGGCACCTTGTCGACCAATCCGCTGGCGCTGGAGGCGGTCGCCATCACGCGCGATCGGGTGATCACGCTGGTCGGCCTGCTCGGCCTGGGCGTCGCCGCGCTGGTCTACAACCTCAACGTCGGCCTGGTCTCGATCACCGTGGCGGTGGCATTGGCGCTGATCTCGCCCAGCGCGCAGAAGGGCGCAGTGGACGGCATCAGCTGGTCCACGGTGCTGTTGATCAGCGGCGTGGTCACCTATGTGGCGGTGCTGGAAAAGGCCGGTGCGGTGGACTACATCGGCACCGGCGTGTCGCATATCGGCATGCCGTTGCTGGGGGCGCTGCTGGTCTGCTACGTCGGCGGCATCGTTTCCGCATTCGCCTCGTCGGCGGCGGTGCTGGGCGCCACCATCCCGCTGGCGGTGCCGTTCCTGATGCAGGGCCAGCTCGGTGCGGCCGGGGTGATCTGCGCGCTGGCGGTGTCGTCCACCATCGTCGATGTCAGCCCGTTCTCCACCAACGGTGCGTTGGTGGTGGCCTCGGCCGCCAAGGAAGAGCGCGACGCGCTGTTCCGCCGCTTCCTGGTCTACAGCGGGCTGGTGGTGTTGCTGGGGCCGCTGGTGGCCTGGCTGCTGTTCGTGGTGCCGGGCTGGCTGTGATCCGGCCCGCGTCCGGCAGGGCATTGGGGCGCCCCGGTAGAATGGGCGCCCCCACGCCAGCATCGACGACCCGCCTGCCATGACCCTCGCCCCTGATTCGCGCAACGCCAAGAAGCGCGTACCGCTGTACGAGGAAGTGGCCGAGCGCCTGCGCCAGAAGATCTATGACTACGCGCTGCCGCCGGGCGAATGGATCGACGAGCCGGCGCTGGCCGAGGAACTCGGCATCAGCCGCACCCCGCTGCGCGAGAGCCTCAAGCTGCTCGCCGCCGAAGGCCTGGTGCAGCTGGACGCCGGCCGCGGCAGCCGGGTCACGCGGCTGACGCTGGAAGACCTCAACCAGTTGTTCCCGGTGATGGCGATGCTGGAAGGCCGCTGCGCCCACGATGCGGTCAAGCGCATCGACGTGGCCGGCGTGCAACGCCTGGAAGAGCTGCACGCGGCAATGGAAGCCGCCGCCACCGCTGGCGACCTGGCCGAGTACTACCGCAACAATTACCTGATCCACGAGACCGTGCAGCAGTACGCCGGCAATCCGTGGTTGATCCGCGTCACCCACGATCTGCACCGCATCCTCAAGATGCACCGCGGCCGGCAGCTGTTGACGCCCGGGCGCATGGCGCAGTCGCTGGCCGAGCACCGCGAGCTGATGGCATGCGTACGCCGCGGTGACGCCGAAGGCGCAGAGCGCACGATGCACGGGCATCTGCTGAGCCAGGGCCAGGCCCTGGCGGCGTACGTGGCAGCGGGCGGCATGTTGAACGTGCCGGCGCCATTACCGAGGGTGGGTGGGGTCTAGAAGTCGGCGCTGTCCGGGCGCATCACCACGCGCACCGAGATCGCACATCCCTTCTCCCATCGGGAGAAGGTGCCCGAAGGGCGGATGAGGGTAGGTGCGCACGCAGCACCGGGAAGCTTCTTGCTCCTGCAAATCTCCAATCCCCGCCGCCTACTCCCCGCCCAACGCAAGCAAGTCATCCACGCGTTCGATCAACTGCGCCCCCGCCAATGCCGCAAACGCCTCCGGATGCGCATAGCCCCAGGCCACCGCAGCAAACGGCAGACCCACCACTTGCGCCGCCTCCCAGTCGGCGACCTGGTCGCCCACGTACACCGCCTGCGCTGCGGTATGCCCGGTGCTGCGCAACACGCGACGCAAGGCGCGCTGCTTGCCCAGCAGATGCGCACCACCGTCGATCACTGCGAACTTCGCGCTCAGCTCCTCGCCCAGCGCGCGCTGCACATTCTCCACCGAGTTGGACGACACCAGGGCTAGGCGGGTGCCGCGGGCGTGCAGGGCCTGCAGCACCTCGGCAATGCCGTCGAACAAGGCCATCGGTGGGGCGGCGCGCATCAGGCGGATGAAGTCGGCAGCCACCAGCGGGATGCGCCAGCTGCTCAGGCCCGATTGCTTGAGCAGCTGGCGGGTGCTCAGGCGGCGTGCGGCGTCCACTTCATGCGCTTGCGCAGCGCGGAAGCCGTGCCGCTGGGCCAGTACGCGCTGCGTGCTCAGAAAGAAACCGAAAGAGTCGGCCAGGGTGCCGTCGAAATCGAAGATGATCAGCTTGGGCATCGCAACGCGGGGATCAGGGCGTCATAGCCTAACCATTGCTGCACACGCGCCGTACGCAGACACGCCACCAATGTGCGCACAGGCGAGGTGACACCGCAACGCGATCGGCACAACCACTGCGCGCATCGCCAGGCAGGCGCACGTCCGATGCCGGGGTCGGCATGTACCACGCGTGTCCTTCTGCCGAGCGCGCCGTCTACATCCAGCCGGCGCCTGTTCGCGGTGCGGCGCTGGCCGCGCTCAGGCCTCGGCGAAATGCGGCACGATCGGCGTATCGCCTTGCGCATGCTGTTCGATGACCTTGCGCTGCATCGCCGCCAGGTAGGCATCCAGCTCTTCGGTGGAGGCGAAGACATCGCTCAGCGGCACCGCCTTGACCATGTCGAAGACCTTGCGGATCTGCGGCTGCGGGTTGGTCACCAGCACCTTGCCCTGGCGCGTGGCCAGCGCCTTGCGCGCCTTGAAGATGCAGCGGATGCCGGCGCTGGAGATGTATTCCAGCGCGGTCAGGTCCAGCACCAGCGTGGTGATCAGGGTGCCCAGCAGCGGCGACAGCGCCGCGTCCAGATCCTGGTAGGTGTGGGTGTCCAGGCGCCCGGTCAGGATGACGCGTTGACGGGTGTCCTGCGGCGGGTCGATCTGAATGGCGAGCGTGGTCATGACAGTGCCTCGGGGACGGGGGCGTACGGGTGGAGCAGGGTGACGCGCACCACGTTGTATGCACCATCGCGGCGGTAGTCGATGTGATCGGCGAACTGATGCACCAGGAACAGCCCCAGCCCGCCGATCGCGCGCTCGTCGAGCTCGGCACTCAGGTCCGGCATCGCGGCGGTGGTGGGGTCGAACGCACTGCCGGGGTCGTGCATCTCCAGCACCAGCGCCTGCGGGTCCAGCTGCAGTTGCAGGCGCAGCGGTTGCTCGGCGCACTGGCCATGGGTGAGCGCATTGCAGCCGAGCTCTTCCACGATCAGCCGCACCTGGCCGATGCGCTCGGCGTGCAGGCCTTCCAGCGTGAGCGAGTGTTCCAGCGCGTCGTTGGCGCCGGCCAGCTGGGCCAGCGAGGGTGCGATGGCCAGGTCGAGCTTCATCAGGTCGTTGCCTTTCCGGGTGCGTCCCGGCCAGCGTCTGCGACCCGCCCAGCATGCTCCTGGCGCAGCCGGATCGCCAGCAGGGTGATGTCGTCGTACGGGTCGGCCTGGCCGGTGAAGTGGGCGATGTTGGCGATCACCGCCTTGCACTGCGCCGCCGCGCTGCGGCGTGGCCGCAAGGCGCCGAGCAGGCGCTCCAGCCCATAGCTGGCCCCTTGCTCGTCCATCGCCTCGGTCACCCCGTCGGTATAGCCCAGCAGCGTCTGCCCGGCGCTCATGCGGCCCTGCAGCACCGGGTAGGCCACCTGCGGCTCGATCCCCAGCGGCGCGCCGGTGTCCAGCGGCAACGGCCGCGCGCTGCCGTCGATATCGATCAGCACCGGCGGCTCATGGCCGGCACTGGCCAGCCAGTAGTCGCCGCTCACCACGTTGATCACCCCGCATAGCACCGTGGCGAACATGCAGGTGTCGTTGTTTTCGGCCAGCCGCGTGGAGGCGGCGATCAGGATGCTGTCCGGGCGCGTATGCCGGCGCGCGGCGATTTCCAGCACGCTCACCGCGCGCGCCATGAACAGGGCGGCCGGCACGCCCTTGTCGGACACATCGCCCACCACAAACCACAGCAGCCCCGGCTCGGTCTCGACGAAGTGGTAGAAGTCGCCGCCCACCGCCTTGGCCGGCTCCAGCCAGGCGCAGGTTTCCAGATGCGAACTGGCGCGGTCGAAGGTGCGCCCGGAGGGCAGCATCGCCTGCTGGATCTCGCGCGCAATCTGCAGCTCGCTGTGCATGCGCTCGCGCGCGGCGGTCATCTCGCCGATCTGCGCGATGTGGTCGCGGATCGCATCGCGCGCGCTGTCGAACGCACGCGCCATCACGCCCACCTCGTCGCGGCGTTCGATGTGCTGCAGCGGGTATGCGAATTCGCCACGGCGAAAGTGCTCGGCGGTATCGGTCAATTCCTCGATCGGGCGCGTCAGCTTGCGCGTGATCCGCCCCATCAGCCACCACCACACCACCGCGCCCAGCAACGCCGCCAGCGCCACCCACGCGGCCAGCCAGTTCAGGCCCGCCAGCACATAGCCTTCCGAGGCGGACAGCACGAAGGTCCAGCCGCTGCGCCCCACCGCCGCGCTGTGGGTCAAAAAGTGCTCGCCATCCGGCGCGGTGTGCGCGAACGAGATCGGCTGGCCCGCCGCCACCGCGCGCTGCAACGGTGCCAGATCCGGTCGCGAATGCGCCACGTAACGCTCCAGCGTGTAACGCAGGTTGAGCGCCGGGTCGGGGCTGAACACCAGCATGCCTTCGGGCGACAGCAGCATCGGCTGGATGCCGTTGTCGCGCGGCAGCTGGTCGATGATCTCGCGCAGGTGCTGCAGCGGCAGGTCCACGCTGACCATCCCCACCGGCGCGGCATCCACCGCATCGCCCGGCCGGCGCAACGGCAGGTTGTAGCTGGTGTACAGCGCATTGCCGCCATTGGCGTTGAGGTACGGCTCGGACCACCACGCGCGGCCTTCGCGCTGGGTGCGCAGATACCACGGCATCGCGCGGTAGTCGTAGCCCAGGTCCTGCACCGATTTCTCCAGCACGCGCGTGCCGTCGCGATGCACGTACCAGACAAACCCGGTGTCGCGCGCCTTCTGCGTGCGCGGCTCGATGATCAACCGCGCCGCACCGATATCCGGGTCACCGCTGAGCGTGGCCAGCAACAGCGCGCGCAGATTGAACGGCTGCAGCCCCACCGCGCTGCTGCTGGCCGCCAGCGTGCGGCCGCTCACCTGCACCGAGTCCAGCATCGCCGCCAGGCTGCTCGCGGTCTGCTCGGTCAGGCCATCCACCTCGGTGCGCGCCGCCTCCACCAGCTCGGCGCGTGCGCCCAGGTAGAACACCGTGCCCAGCAACGCCAGCAACACCACCAGCACCGCGGTGGCGGCCAGCAACACGCGCATGCGCAGGCTGTGCCGCCAGTGCACCCGCGGGGTGACGGCCACGCTGTCGGCTGGCGATGTGGGGCCCGTGGCGATGGCGCGCTTCCGTGGCGGCGGATGGCCCCGATCATGGCAGTTTTGCGGCCGCCGGCAACCGGCTCACGGCCGCCTCATCCTCAGCTGCCGTAAATTGACCCCAGCGGGTCAAGCAAACTAGATTGACTCCCCCTATCGCCATGGAGGCCGGCCTTGCGCCAGATTCTGACCCCGAGCCTGCTGGCCCTTTTGCTTACGGCCTGTAACGCCCCGGAGACCAGCATGACCCAGACCCAATCCCCCGCAACCGAGGCCGCCGCAGTAGCCGACGTCGAGGCCGGTGGCCGCGGCCTTGCCAAGTTGAATCCCAACCCGCGCAAGGCCTACGAGGTCACGCTGACGCTGGACAAGGCGCCCGGCGCCTTCGGCCTGGTGCAGGGCGCGGCGCAGTACGACGTCAGCAACGAAGCCGAATGCGGCAAGATCCAGCCCGAAACCGGCACCGCCGGGCGCATCACCAGCCAGGAAGACTTCGCACTCAAGAAGATCTCCGACACCGAGTACCGCGGCACCGTCTATCTGGACCTGATGCAGGACGAGGACTATTACGGTCGCGGCGTCTGCCATTGGGAATTCAGCGGTGCCAGCGTGCTGCTGAAGGCCACCGGTGCAGAGGAAGAGACCCGCTTCCTGTCGTTTATCGAAGGCAAGACGGTGACTGCGCAGCAGCCGCAGACGAAGTACTACTGGAAGGAAGGGTATCCGCGCTCGGAGTCCAAGAGCTTTCCGGACACCGGTGAGCTGAGCCCGGACAAGTTCAAGCCGGAAATTCGCGACAATCTCTTCACCATCACATTGGCTGCCAAGGAAGTTGCGCCATGACCGTCCCATCGCAGCACTACGCCGACTTGTCCGAGGATACGTATAAGAATCACGCGGTTGGACGGCGTGCGCCGGGTCATGAGGAATTGGTTCCGGTCGGAAACGAGAAGTACGCCATCCTGGAGCATGTCGACAACAAGGCTACCGGCTATCAGGGCACGATCTATCGCCGTGAAAGCACTGGTGAGATCGTTGTCGCGCATCGCGGCACCGAGGGCAAGATCGATGACATCCTGACCGATGCATCAATGGTGCGCAGCCGTCACAACCCGCAAGCCGACGATGCGCTGGCGCTGACCAAGCATGCACTCGACTACGCAAAGGACTACGGCAACCGGACCGGGCACCAACCGGAAGTGACGATGACGGGTCATTCGCTCGGTGGTGCGCTCGCGCAGATCTCCGCACATCACTACGACCTCAAGGGCGAGACCTTCAATTCGTATGGTGCGGCCAGCCTGTCCTATCGGATCCCGGAGGGCGGTAACAACATGGTGAACCATGTGATGGCATCCGACCCGGTGAGTGCAGCGTCGCCGCATTTCGGCCAGGTGCGCATCTACGCAAAGCCGGATGAGATCAGTACGCTCGGTCACGCCGGTTACAGCAATAGCAGAGCGAACTTTCTGATTCCGGATTCTCCGGTGCTCGCTGCAGGAACCTCGTTAGGCGCGCACAAACTCGACAATTTCTTGAAGGAAGGTTCCGTCCTCAGCGATCCAGGTGCGCGCACGCTTGCGGAAACGAACAAGCGCATGATCAACGAGTACCGCACCGATCTGGATCAGATCCGCGCCGGCATCACCGTCATTAGCCGCAGCGGTCGCGGGCTCGGCCAGGACGCCATCGATGCCATCCGCGGCCCGCTCGCTCCGGGCGAGCCTGCCAAGCGCGACGCGCGCGAGCACGGCAACGAGCACACCTCGCTGCGTATCGATCAGCCGGGGCATGTGGGCAACGCCCTGTTCCAGGACGCGCAGCGTGGCGTGCACGCACAGGACGCACGTGCAGGGCGCGCGTCCGACCAGCAAAGCGCCCAGTTGTCCGGCTCGCTCGCCTCGGAAATGCACGCCGCTGGCGGCCAGCGCATCGACGCGGTGATGATGAGCCCCGATGCCGCACGCACCTTCGCCGTGCAGGGCCGCGTGGACGACCCCGCGCAGCTGCGTGTCAGCGTGGAAACCATGACCGCGATGAACACCCCGCTGGAGCAGAGCAGCCAGCGCGTGGTCGACAATGCCGCACGCCAGTCGGTGGCGCTGGAGCAGCAGCAAACCCAGACCCAGCAACAACAGCAGAGCGCACGCGCGCTGGGCTGAGTGCGTTATGCATGCGTGGCGTTGGGCAGCCGACAAAACGGCTGCGCAGCCTTCAGGTGGGCGCAGCCGTTGTCCGGAATCGGCATGGACCACGCCTGCACTGCGGTGGCGGGCGCGCCAGCCGCACCATCTGACGGCCGCTCGCTATGGGCTGGTAGTCGCGCTTGATGCGGTGACTGCGCCCGACCCGCAGGGCTGACGCGGCGGCGCTTCGATCCGCCAACTGCCGCCATCGCATGGTGCACAGAAAAACGCCGGCTTGTTCGGCGTTTTTCGTTCGGCCGCTGCCCATCTACGGACGCGAGCTTGTCGAGTGCGCCGAGCGGGCAGGGCAGCAGGAAGGCGGGCAGTCTTCACCCGTCGGACTGCTGCTGTCGAGCTGGAATCTCAGCTTGCCGCGGAGCGCCGGTGACGGTGATCGAGCCAGGGGTGTCGTTTCAGAATCAGCCACAGCCACAGCCACAGCCACAGCCACAGCCACAGCCACGCAGCCGCAGTCACAGCCGCAGCCGCTGCGCGCGGTGAGCGGTGAGCGGTGAGCGGCGTGCGTACGACGATGGTATGTGCTTCCAGCAACGCGCCCCGGTGCCGGGAAGCTGGTAGCGCGTCATCGCGTCGCGTCGCATCGCATCGAGCCCAGGTCTGCTTGTGCTGCCGTAACAGTCGACCACGCCTGTCACCTCAGCGACCGATGTCCAATCGCAGACCCGCTGCGCACTATCGCACCGGTTTTCTGTTGCACCCGCACAACAATGCGCTGGCGAAAATATCGCCAGTTCGCTGGCGCAAGGTGTTTGCCGCCGCGAGATATGCCGCAACCACGCAGCAGCTATAGCGAGCGCGACCGCATTGCGCCGCCGTGCTGCAATCGCCACCGTTTCGCGGCGTGTCTGGCCGCCGCGGGCAGCGCCGCATCGCCACAGGTACGCGGCGAGTTCAGGGGGATCAGGCAGGGCGCCACGTGGCGCGACATCCATCGATCAAGGGAGAGGGTTCATGCACGTTTTTCGCAAGGGGTACCACCGTTTGCTGCTGGTGCTGTTGCTGGGTGGCCTCAGCGCCGGCGCCGGCGCGCAGGGCATCGCCAAGGGCGCCGATGTCAGCTGGCTCAACCAGCAGGCCGCGGCCAACCCGCCGCAGGTGTTTCGCGATGCGGCCGGCAACACCACCGACTTCATCAAGCTGTTCAAGGATGTGGGCGGCAACGCCATCCGCCTGCGCGTGTGGGTCAACCCGTCCGGCGGCTGGAACGATGGCCGTGACACCCTGGACAAGGCCAAGCGCGCCGCTGCACAGGGCATGCGCATCATGATCGACTTCCACTACAGCGACAGCTGGGCCGACCCCGGCAAGCAGACCAAGCCGTCCGCCTGGGCGGGCCACTCCGTCGCCCAGCTCAATACCGATGTCTACAGCCACACCCAGGGCATCCTCAAATACCTCAAGGACAATGGCATCACCGTCAGCTGGGTGCAGGTGGGCAACGAGATCAACAGCGGCATGCTGTGGAACGAGGGCAAGACGCCCAACTTCGCCACGCTGGGCCAGTTCATCAACAGCGGCTACAACGCCACCAAGGCGGTGTACCCCAACGCCAAGGTCATCGTGCACCTGGCCAACGGCTACGACAACGCCAACTTCCGCTGGTTCTTCGACAACCTGCGCTCGGCCGGCGGCAAGTGGGACGTCATCGGCATGTCGCATTACCCGCCGGTCGGCAGCTGGCAGGACTACAACAACCGCCTGGACACCAACATGCGCGACATGATCTCCCGCTACGGCAGCGACGTGATCGTGGCCGAGGTCGGCATGGACTGGCAGCAGGCCGCCACCACCCGCGCCATGCTCACCAACCTGCTCAGCCGCAGCAGCGCCATCGGATCGCGCGTGCTCGGCATCTTCTACTGGGAACCCAACGCCTACCCCGGCTGGCAGGGCTACACCATGGGCGCGGTCAACAACAACGGCCAGCTGACCGAAGCGCTACAAGCGTTCTGACCACCCCCTAACCACCGTAGGAGCGCACCCGGGCGCGACGGGCTTTACCGGTAACGCCCCTCGCGCCCAGGTGCGCTCCTACAGGGCGCCAGGCGCCCCCCCCCATGCCTGGCGCGACCGGGCTTTGCCGGTAACGCCTCTCGCGCCCGGGTGCGCTCCTACGGGTATGCGCGTCGGTCCATTCCGGCCGGTGGCCCTTATCCTTTGGTCGTATACCGGCAGCGCCCGCTGCACCGGATCGTCGTCCCAGCCGGCATCGGTACCCCACCCGCGCACGACACCGTCCCATTCCATACGCACCCGTAGCGAGGAATGGCAACAGGTGCGTGCGGTACACTTGGGGGTTCACGAATTCACGATGTCGACACACCCGCGGGGTGTGTCCCCCCGGGAGCGCTAATGAACTGGTTGAACGAAGTGCTGCACAACGATCCGAACCCGCTTGAGACGCAGGAGTGGCTCGAATCGATCAAGGCCGTCATCGACGTCGAAGGCCCGGAGCGCGCCCATCAGCTGCTGGAAGGCATGGTCGAACAGACCCGCCGCGCCGGCGCTTACCTGCCGTTCTCGCCCACCACCGAGTACGTCAACACCATCGCACCGGCCAACGAGGCCAAGAACCCCGGCGACTCCGCGCTGGAGTGGAAGATCCGCTCGATCATCCGCTGGAACGCCATGGCCACCGTCGTGCGGGCCAACCGCAAGCCGGGCGACCTGGGCGGCCACATCGCCTCGTTCGCCTCCAGCGCCACGCTGTACGACGTGGGCTTCAACCACTTCTGGCGCGCGCCCAGCGACCAGCACCCGGGCGATCTGCTGTTCATCCAGGGCCATAGCGCCCCGGGCGTCTACGCCCGCGCCTTCCTGGAAGGCCGTATCAGCGAAGCCCAGCTGGACAACTTCCGCATGGAAGTGGACGGCCAGGGCATCTCCTCCTACCCGCACCCGTGGCTGATGCCCGAGTTCTGGCAGACCCCCACTGTGTCGATGGGCCTGGGCCCGCTGGCCGCCATCTACCAGGCGCAGTTCATGCGCTACCTGGAAAACCGCGGCCTGATCGAGAAGTCCGACCGCAAGGTGTGGTGCTTCATCGGCGACGGCGAGAGCGACGAGCCGGAAACCCTCGGCGCCATCGCGCTGGCCGGCCGCGAAGGCCTGGACAACCTGATCTTCGTGGTCAACTGCAACCTGCAGCGCCTGGACGGCCCGGTGCGCGGCAACGGCAAGATCATCCAGGAGCTGGAAGGCGTGTTCCGTGGCGGCGGCTGGAACGTCATCAAGCTGCTCTGGGGCGGCTACTGGGACGCCCTGCTGGCCAAGGACACCGACGGTGTGCTGCGCAAGCTGATGATGGAAACCGTCGACGGCGAATACCAGAACTGCAAGGCCTTCGGCGGCGCCTACACGCGCGCCAACTTCTTCGGCAAGTACCCGGAGACCGCGGCCATGGTCGCCGGCCTGTCCGACGACGACATCTGGCGCCTGAACCGTGGCGGCCACGACCCGCACAAGGTGTACGCCGCCTACCACCAGGCCGTGAACACCAAGGGCATGCCCACCGTGATCCTGGCCAAGACGGTCAAGGGCTACGGCATGGGTTCGGCCGGTGAGGCGCTCAACCCCACCCACCAGACCAAGAAGCTGGACGACGCGGCGGTCAAGCACTTCCGCGACCGCTTCAACATCCCGGTGACCGACGCCCAGCTGGAAGACGGCCAGGTGCCGTTCTACCACCCCGGCGAAGATTCCCCGGAAGTGCAGTACCTCAAGGAGCGCCGCAACGTGCTGGGCGGCTTCCTGCCTTCGCGCCGTCCCAAGGCCAGCAAGTCGTTCGTCGCGCCCACGCTCGACAAGTTCGAGCGCCTGCTCAAGGACAGCGGCGAGCGCAGCTATTCCACCACCATGTCCTTCGTGCAGAGCCTCAACATCGCCCTGCGCGACAAGGAACTGGGCCCGCGCATCGTGCCGATCGTGGCCGACGAGGCGCGCACCTTCGGTATGGAAGGCATGTTCCGCCAGATCGGCATCTATGCCCCGTTCGGCCAGAAGTACAAGCCGGTCGACGCCGACCAGCTGATGTACTACCGCGAAGACCAGACCGGCCAGGTGCTGCAGCAGGGCATCAGCGAGCCTGGCGCCATCGCCTCGTGGATGGCCGCCGGCACCAGCTACTCGGTGTCCGACGTGCCGATGCTGCCGTTCTACATCTACTACTCCATGTTCGGCTTCCAGCGCGTGGGCGACATCGCCTGGCAGGCAGCGGACATGCGCACGCGGGGCTTCCTGCTCGGCGGCACCGCCGGCCGCACCACGCTCAATGGCGAAGGTCTGCAGCACGAAGACGGCTTCAGCCAGGTCATTGCCGGCTCCATCCCGAACGTGCGTAGCTACGACCCGACCTTCGGCTTCGAAGTCACCGTCATCATGCAGCACGGCATGAAGGCGATGATGGAAGACCAGATCGACGAGTACTACTACATCACCCTGATGAACGAGAACTACGCCCACCCCGGCATGCCGGACGGCGCAGCCGAGGGCATCATCAAGGGCATGTACCTGCTCAAGGACGCCGGCAAGCCCAAGAAGGGCGAGCTGCGGGTGCAGCTGCTGGGCAGCGGCACCATCCTGCGCGAGGCCATTGCCGCGGCCGAGCTGCTGGACAAGGACTTCGGCGTCACCGCCGACATCTGGTCCTGCCCCAGCCTCAACGAAGTGCGCCGCGACGGTTACGCCGTGGAACGCTGGAACCGCCTGCACCCGGAGGCCGAACAGCGCAAGCCCTACGTCACCCAGCTGCTGGAAGGCCGCCAGGGCCCGGCCATCGCCGCAACCGACTACGTACGCGCCTTCGCCGACCAGATCCGCGCCTTCGTCCCGATGACCTACACCGTGCTCGGCACGGATGGGTTCGGTCGTTCGGATACGCGTGCAAACCTGCGCCGGTTCTTCGAGGTCGACCGTTACTACATCGCGCATGCAGCGATTGCCGCGCTGGCGAAGGATGGCAAGATGACGGGCAAGGATGTGGCCCGGGCGATCAAGCAATACAAGATTGATCCTGAGAAGGCGAATCCTGTAGGGGTTTGATTGACTAGCTATCATCATCAAGAGGCCCCCACATAGGGGGCCTCATTATTTGTGCCACCCTGGCGCGATCTGAAGTAGCCTACGGTTGCGGAAGGTGCGAGAAGATGCAGAACTTCGATTCGATAAATTCGCCAATAAGATGGGCCGGGAGCAAGCGGAAGCTCTTGCCTGAGCTCCACTCCCATATGCCAAGTAAATTTTCTCGATACATCGAGCCCTTTTGTGGATCTCTATCGTTATGGCTGAGCCTGCCGCCGACGCGCGCGATAGTTGGAGACATAAATCCTGAGTTGATACACTTCTACAAAATGGTCCGATGGCGCCCTCGGATGGTTGCTCGCCTGGCAAGTGCTTGGGGATTGGAGGAGGACACTTACTACAAAGTGCGCTCACTTAATCCCCTGGATATGGCGACTGAAGATCGGGCGGCGAGATTTTTGTATCTCAATAGGCTTTGCTTTAACGGCGTATATCGGACGAATCGCCAGGGAAATTTTAACGTTCCCAGGGGAAGCCGCGTGCCCGGCATGCCCTCGGAGAGCGAGCTGGCAGCCCTTGCTGATCGGCTTAAGATGGCCGATATTCACTGCGACGATTTTGAAGAAATTGTGTCAATGGGAGGGAGGGGAGATTTTATCTATCTCGATCCTCCATATGCGGGAAGAGGCGCGCGGGATCGTGGCGAGTATGGAAAAGGATCATTTCTGGAGAATGATATTGATAGGCTGGATTCTGCGCTTAGGCGCGCGTCGCGCCGAGGTGCGAAAATTCTTATGTCCTATGCAGATACGGAAACAGTGCGCGCAGCTCTTTCGGATTGGAACATATTCGCGCTTCAGGTTCCTCGTAATGTCAGTGGCTTTGTGAAGGGAAGGAAGCCTGCTGCGGAGATTCTCGTTAGGAACTATTAGGGGGGGCATGATGTCCAGTTCCATAAAGTTTGTCGTTGTTTCTGACCTGCACTACCGAAAACATGAAAACTCGCAGATACGGCCCGAGGTGACCAGTCGAGGGCAGGCGCAGTATGATCCGATGGAATCTCTGATTAGGTATGTGCAAGACGCACAAATCAAAGCAGACTACATCATCTGTCCGGGGGATATCACGGACAAAGCTTCTGCCGAAGCCCTTCGCGAGGGCTGGGGGCGATTGAACGAATTAAAGGAAGCAGTGAGTGCACGCCATCTCATAACTGCAACTGGAAATCATGAGGTAAGCTCAAGAGTCTTCGACGAGGTCCATGATCGAGCGGGCAATGTAGAGGCCGCAATTGATCCTATAGGCGTATTGCAGGACCTTGACGGATACCCAAGCTCTATTTGGAATGGAGTGGATCGGGACATGGTCTACTGGGGCAAAGGATATGAATTTATCGATGACGGAGATCTTCTCTTGTTGTTGATTAATTCAAGTCACTTTCACCCAACCACCAGAGAGAACGAATTCGAGCGCGGTAGGATAGGTGATTCTGCAATTAGGCGGCTCGGCTCGGAGATTAAGCAAAAGATCGCTGATTGTGGTGCTAAGATTTTTATTGCTGTTCTGCATCACCCGCCAATAAGTCATGAGTCGCCAAACTATGATCTCGGGAGAATTCCAATGTACAACGGCCCCGAGTTAATAAATATACTGAACAAATCCTGCCGTCCCTGGCTTGTTGTGCATGGACATAAACATGATGGTCGCGTAGTCATGGCGCAAGGCGCAGGCTTCCAGCCAATAGTTTTTGCCGCGGGGAGTCTCGGGGCAGATCTCGCGAGATCGGTAGCTGCTGTCTACACTAGGCAGCAGGCTTACATGATTGACATAGAGATTCCGCAGGGAGCCATGCCGACTCTTAAGGGAACGGTCACCTCTCTCTCTTGGATTGATCACCACTGGGTTGTTGCGGAAAAAACCTCGCATGGCGTTCCGAGTGGATCGGGGTTCTCATTCCCCCCTGTCGATCTTCATCAGTTAGCTCATAACATATCAACTAAAATAAGCACAGCAGCCGAGCCCTACCTTAAGTGGGCTGAGCTCGTAGACGCTCTTCCTGAGCTCCGGTACATAATGCCCGGCCAGCTGGAGATGCTTAGATCTCTCGTAGAGGCACTCGGGGGGGAGTTTACCTGGCTGGAAGACCATAGCTTTCCCGCGGACATTGCATTTGGGAGGATAAAATGAGCGGGAAGGAGAATTTTGGAGGCGCGAGCGTATTTAATGCACGTGATTTGAAAGACGCTGATGTAGCTGAGGGGTTTATAGCGCCAGCTGCCTTTGAAATGCTGCTAAGCGATTCACATTGTGTTCTAGAGGGGCCTAGGGGAAGCGGGAAAACCACGTTGCTTCGAATGCTGACCCCTGACTCTTACGCGGCCTGGGCCACAGCGCATAACGAAGATCCAATAAAATTCATTGGAGTGTTCGTGCCCGCCGACGTTAGATGGGCGAGGCAGCTTGAGGCGCGTCTTAGCGCGTTGCCAGCACAGGTGAGGAAGTACTACATGGAGGCCGCTTTCTCAATTGCGACAAGTATCGCTCTAGTTGGAGCAATTGAGGCCTGCGTCAGAGGCTGGGAAAAATACCAGGAATTTCTTCCGAACGTATTCTTTCCGCTTGAGCGAAATCAGGAAGTTGACGTAGTTTCGCAATTGGCTTCGACATGGTTTTTGAAAATCGGAGTTCCGTCTTTCCTGGGCTTGAAATCCGCGCTGAGAGCGAGGCAGCAAGAAATAGGTCATTTAGCCGCGATGTCAGAAAGCGGCTGTACATGGTCTGACATACTGTCAGTTAATCGATTCATGTCGTCGACCTGGCTTGACAATATTGTACTGGCCATACAGACGGTCAACAGCGTACTGGGTCGCCCCGAGCAACGGTGGGCAATTCTACTAGACGAGCTGGAGATTGTTCCATCCGAAATTCTTCATGGAGTGGTGCAGGCTCTCCGTTCAACTGATCCGTCGATCAAATTCAAGCTCGCGCTCAGCCCGACAGGTACAGATCTGATGTTCTCTGGAGATAATGGGGCCCCAAGTCCTGAAAATGATTATCGTGCTATTCCGCTGTGGTACGAGAAGAGCAAGGACGCGCGAGCATTTTCAGAGAAACTTTTTGTTAAGGCGCTGGCTAGAAATGGTGGTGGGGAAGATTTAAGTCGATTGCTTGGATTAAGCCGGCTTGGTGGCGATGATGATGATCGAATTGGAGATCAGACGGAGTCGATGCGTCGAGCTCGCATTGAAGCATTTGTTAGTCTATATGGGAAGGATGAGTCGTTCCGCGAGGAAATGGATCGTCGTAAGGTCGACCCTTGCAACCCCCCCATCTCGGATGCTTCAGGCGTAGGAACTTACGTTAGGAAGATCACTCCCTTGGTCTACCTGAGGGACCGAGAAGTTGAGAGATTCAGCGATGGTGCTTCAAAACGGAAGGGTGGTAGGAAAAGCGGAGAGGCATACTTTGGCTATCCAAATCTCTTGGATCTAGCCGAGGGAAATCCACGGTGGACTCTCACACTCGTTGACCTGCTTCGTGCGAGCTCCAGCCTCTCAGGAAGCGATTTCAGAAGCCAGGGTGTACAGTCCGCTGCTCTGCAAGATTATACCAATCAGTTTGTATCGAAGCTCACAGTTTATCCTACTGGTGTATCTTCGCTTGCTCAGAATTGGACGCTAATGAATTTTATAGATGCGCTGGGGGAGGAGTTGGAGTCTACCCTCTATAGAAAGGCTTTTAGCGGCGATCCGGCGTTGTCGTTTAAGCTGGACCCAAAAGCCCTGCATCGCTACGGGGACTACATCAAGCTGTGCATTGATCTCGGCGCGCTCGTTATCATGCGAAGCGGTGTTGCTGCGCCCCTTGGGCAAGCGCACGGTGCTCCGTCCTTGGTCGATGCGCGAGTTAGGATTAGCTATCGTTTAGCGCCGAGGTATCAGTTGCCTTTGCGCAGTACCAAAGAGCGCTCGCTAAGTGGTGCCATCAAGGGGGGGGAGCTGTTTGACGTAAGCTTTGCTAGCCCTGGGGAGAGCCAGGCTCCGTCTGATTCGCGCATTAATCTCGATTCGTCGCCGAGGCAAGGGAAGTTGTTGTGAATAGATACTTTATAGCAAGAGCGGAAGATGTGGTGCCGGGAAATTTTGAGCTAAATGATCTAAATATCTTGGCGGTCACAGGCGAGAGTCGCGCTTGGGCCATTCCTGACAGGTTTATCGGCTCTAAGGCAAAAGTGTGGGTCTTAATAAGGCGAAATGAAACTCTTGCACATGCGGATCTGTCGGCTGAGGTGCGTCGAAGACTGCCAATGGCCGAGATTGTCGAGGCAGATACAATGCCTCAGCAACTTTCAGTGCTAATGTCTTCATTTGCTGACAAGGATCCACTGAGACTTTTTGTTGATATTAGTTGCATGACGCGGCGTGATATGGCCGGATTCTTTGACGCATTATTTTCCTCTTGCCAAGGTGCCCGTGAAATTCAACTGACAGTTGGATATGTCATAGCTAACTTTACACCGCCGCCTGCAACCTCCATTCGCAACGAATTTATCAGCCCGCTATCTCCGCGCTTCGCTGGGTGGCCGAGTGATCCGTCTGCGTCCACTGCTTTGATTCTCGGGCTAGGCTACGAAGCCGCTAAAGCCGAAGGTGCTCATGAGTATTTCGATGCGGTTGATAATTGGGTGTTCTTCCCTGAATCTCCAATCGATCAGTACGACACTGAAGTCATGGCAAACAATCGGCAGCTAGTTGAGCAGGCGGATCGAAATTCCAGGCTATTCAGGTATCGAGTTGATGCTCCGGCCGAGCTACTATCCAGGTTGTCGCTATTGGCCCTCGATCATTCTAGCTCTTCAAATCTAGTTATTCTTCCATTTGGTCCAAAAATCTTTGTTGCTGCCAGTTTAATGGCTGCGATAGTCAGTCCTTCCGTAGGTGTTTGGCATGCCACGGGTGACACAGATCTACCCGTGGATGACCACCTAGCATCCAAGTTCACAGTTGGGATGAAAGTTATTGTATCTAGGATATAATTTTTAGCGAATCTGAATTAACGGGGTCAGGTTGACTTATCACTCGAAATAACGGGCTCAGGTTAACTTATCAGTCGGCGGTGTTCGGTTTGCGTGGCCGATGAGCGGGCCTAATACCCGCAAAGCTGTGGGTCTTGACTTCGACCATTGCGCGGAAGGCGTCGTGGCCAAAGGCTCGCTGCTGCTGTAGATGAAGACGAATGTTGGCGATCAGGTCGTCGGAGAGGGCTTCATCGAGCAGGGCACGGTAGGCGTTGGATCGCTCGATCGGGTCGCTGCCAAGCGCAAGCCAACAGGGACGTGGTGTCAGTGCGGGAGTGTTTGCGCTGGCCTAGGTTGGCTGGGCAGCTGGACCAACGATACGCTGCCGGGTTATCGGTCAGGCGAGCACGCACCGGATTGAGCTCAATGTAGCGATAGCAGCGAAGAACGTAGTCAGCACTGTCTACGAGACAAGCTTTGTAGCACCTTTCCCATAGCGTACCGGTGCGGCCGTGGCGGCCATTGATAGCGCCACGTAGTTACGCCCAGTCCGCTGCATCAGCTGCACCATCCGTCCTATTGCAGGTGGCGTTGCAAGCAAGTGCACATGGTTGTTCATCAACACATAGGCATGCAGCTGGCAGTCCGTGGCGTGCAGTGCCTCATGCAGCAGGTGCAGGTAGCGCAATCGGTCGCCATCATCCAGAAAACACGGCAAGCGGTCGTTCCCGCGCTGCACGATGTGCTGCGGGATACTGGGAACGTCGATACGCGGGAGTCTGGCCACCTGGCAAGGGGCGCAGCAAGGCATTGGTGCTGATAGCGAGGACACCCTGAAACATAAGTCCGCAGCCTGAAATTCGCGTAGGAAGTAAACCTGACCGCTGTTAGCGGTGTATAAATAAGCAGAGCCATAGACGCGCGGCTTGCTAGTCTTGTTTAAAGTGAAGGGATACACATGCAACGATACTGGCAACTACTGCTATGCGTTCTGGTTTGCTCAGGCATCTCGCTGCTGACAGGTTGCCAGGCACAGACAACCCAAACGCAGGACGTGCCAACGCGCGTTGCGGCTGATGGGCAGGTCCCCATCGTACGACCGCTGCAGTTGGCGGCGATGACCAGTCCGATGGTGGTCGAATTCAACGTGCAGCCTCCCGGCAAGAGCGCGACTGGCACACTTTTCCTGGGTATCCGCGTCGGTGACGAGGATGCTCTGAAGTCACTTGAAGCTGCTCAAGCGCTCCGCAGATCCGGCCTGCAGGCTGAGCTTGTTCTGAAACGGCTTGAACCAAGCGGCGCAATCAACATGCCATTGGTGCGTGTTGAATCGCAGGCAGGCGTCCCCGCTCGGACCATCGCTGTGAGTGCAGACGGGCGTGTTCCAGGCGTGTGGCTGGACGATGTGGATGGCTCATCCCTTCAATCTGCGGGTCTGGAATATCCAGAGCGTCGCTACACGCAGCTTGCCTTCGCATGGGCGCAAGGAATTCAGCCTGGCAGGTATCAGCTGAGCATCAGGCTGCTTGGCCATCCGCCGCAGTTGGCATCGATCAAATCCGAGTTGCTCGTCGCTTACCGGCACAAATCAAAGTAGGAACACCTCATGGACGATAAATACGCTGTCACTTTCTACGTTGCCGCGCCGGGGACACCGCTTCTTGACGGTGGAACATCAGCGGCAGGGCACATGTACTACACAGTCACGCACGCGAAGGAACAAACCAGCTTCCGGTTTGCGCCCATCGAGCACGGCCTGATGTCAGGGCCTGGAAAGGTCTACAACGATGACGCCAATGGAGTAACGGGGTCAGGTTGACTTACTTGATTGATGGCGTCCATATGTCCAGTCCTTTAATTATTATGGGGCGCTAGCTTAAAGTGATGGAGGTGGCGATGAGCAGGGTTTCTGTTGAAATTGCAAAAAGATGATCAGCTTGTAAAACAAGGTAGTTTTGTAGAAGCGACGCTTGAGTTGGGACGAAATCTTGTAACTACGGCCGTGATGGCCGCAGCAAGTGCGAAAGTTATGGGCAATGAAAATAGGTGCTGTGCTTCAGCCCTTTGTTTCGTTGGCTGTAGCACCATCTGTTCAGGCTGTGATGGCTATTTTCTTGCTTTCAATGTCCTTATTTTGGTTGATCCTATCGGGGATGCGCTATTTTAAGTACTTCGAGAGCAACTTTAGGAAAAAGGGGAGGATTATCAAATTTTCTGCTGCTGCGTCCTTGATGATCTTAGCTGGCGTTGCGCTGGTAGTCCTTACCTTTGGTGTCGCTGCAATTGGGGTCAAGAAATAAATAGGAAATAACAGGGGCAGGTTAACTTATCAGTCGGCGGTGTTCGGTTTGCGTGGCCGATGAGCGGGCCTGACGCCCGCAAATGGGCGGGTTTTGGCAACGACAGTCGTGCGGAAGGCTGCCTGGTCCAGAGCTCGCTGCTGCTGTAGATGAAGGCGGATGCTGGCGAGCAATTCGTCCGACAGGGGTTCATCGACCAAGGCGCAGTAGGCGTTGAATCGCTCAATCGGTCCATTGCCAAGCAAGTCAACAGGTATGGGGCGTCAGTGCAGAGTGCACACGCTGGCCAAGATTGGCTGGATAATCGGACCAGGGACCCGCCGCCGGGCCGTCGTCCAAGCGTGCACGCACCTGGTTGGTTCTAGAAATTCGCTAAACCATTCGGGGACTAACGGCCTGAGCATTGGGTTCCATTGAAGGCTGTGCGGCAGCATGTTGGGCTAGCACTGTACTGGAATGTTCGAGGGTGGGAGGTTGCTCGCCCGCAAGTACCGATGCGCGGAATCCAGGAGTCGTTCCTACGACGAACACGTCGCCTTCCCGCTCAATGACCCGTCCCACCTTGGACATGTCATTTATTCCGGCTTCGTGCGCACGCTGAGCAGCGAAGGCGACCCGTTCATCGGAGATGTGCTGAGGCAACCCTTCTCGTAGTCCAGCGAAAAGACGATTTCCAGCATGCTCTGGATCAGTCATTGTCTTGGTCCGAGGGTTGCTACGTTCTTGCGATGAGTCATTTTGCCCAAGTGAGTTACTTGATCGTCCCTCGCGCGCAGGCTCATTCGCTTCAGGCGTGGACGGGGACGTAGGATGCCGAGACTCCAGCTCGCGAATGGTGTCGATCAACGCATTCGGTGTTTCCACGGTTGGTAACCATGTTCCCGCATCGACCTGCTTTCCGGTGACGCGGCACACCGTTTCGCTGGCCCACGAGGAACAGTTGTTATTTAGTTCCCAGGTGACATTCTCGCGAAGCGCTTGATCGAGGGCTTTGGCTTGAGCCGGTGAGAGTTCGTAGTAGCGGTCGGCATCAGAACGCTGTCCCTTTTCCATTCCGGAACGGATGTCGGTGCCAGCCCCGTTATCCTTCACCATCGGATGGTTGTCGGGCCACAATCCATAGTATTCCGTAGGCGAATCGCCTCGTTTGACCGTAATCCAGGCATGGCCGTCAGTCAGGTCGCCCTGTCCACCATTGCTGTGTATTCCAAGCACAACGCGCTCATTAGCCGGTTCGGTGCCCATTGCATCGCTCCTTGACTGGAATTATGGAGTCAACGTCTCTTCGGTGTCTGCGTAGACCAGTACGACCTTTTCGCCCCCGTACGGTACGGTGACCTTCGGTGTCCAAGGCTCAGCGGGTGGCAAGGCAGCCTTCGCCATGGCATCACACTTCTCTTTGATGCCGCATCTGCGGATGGCGATACGCAATACGCCGCCCTCATTTACGAAATCAATACCAGGAGAATAAAACAGGCTTTCTGCAGGCATGTGGTACGTGATTTGAAGTGAATCGCCTGATTTTTCGATCTTGACCGGCTGAACATCATTCTTCTTGTAATCAGAGCGCATGTTTCCTCCTGCACAAGCAGCCAAGGTTGAGAGTGCGAGTAGCCCCGTAGCAAACATCAGTCTACTTTTCATATCCACGTTCATGCCCAGCATGGGATCTGACGAGGTACGTTAGCACCTGCTACCTCGGCAAGCTAGAAGTCAGGATATTAAAACTCGCTCACAGCCACGCTTGGGTGTTAACAATAAGCCAGTAGATATGCAATGTCTCCATGGCAGTTTGGGCTCATTACTACGCCACGGCTCGAGCTGCAGCGCTTGCCGGTCATCTACTTGTTGGGGGCGCTGTCTTGACGATTAGCCTCAGCCAACAATTGCTCGTAAGACTGCACGCGTATACGTAGGCGAATGAGGTGCCATGACATCGCAAAGGCAAACAGTAGCGTGAAGGCCAGCACGCCCTGGATTAGGGTGATCTTGCTCAGTACCGTCCAGTCGCCAAAACGCCAGTCTTTCAACTGCAAATAGAGGGCAAGCAGGACAGGCATGAAGCCAAGCTTCTCCATGCCACCGGTGAACAGGCCCAGGCGGTCGTGCATGTTGGTGCGACGGTCACGCATGAATGCCTCGCGCCGGCGGCGTTGTTCCAGCGGAAATCTTCGAAGCGACGCAACGATCGATTGATACTGATGGAACTCCCGCTCCATCAGCTCTGCGTGATCCGCATAGGGGCGACGGAACCCCGGCCATTCGCGCTTGACGGTTAGCGCTGCCGAAATCAGGAAGCCTGTCAGCTCAGTCACAAGTCCGAAGACAGCTAAACAGCTGCCAGTTTTGCCGTCCAACAGAGCACCGGACAAGATTCCGATGCCGGCACCGATCAGGCCAATCGCCAAGCTCCAGCGCTCGACTGGGCCGGCGCGGCTCTGCTCGGTCACCTGTGCGTAATGGGCCATTGCTGAAGAGAGCGATGGAAAGCTCGGGTCTGTGAGCTTGATCGCTTCTCCATCAATGTCGGCGCTGTGTTCCGTTGCTACTTCATCCATTGAACTCACCTGGCTTCCCTCGGGGATCGCGCAGCCAACGAATGGCTGTGATCGTCAGTATTCCTCAGCTGCCGGTGGTGCGCCAGCACGCTACACAGACGCGTCAAACATCCTCCTCAGTTGCTATTGACACGCACACGCTGCACTCGCAATCTAGGCCCAAGGAGCGTCGAAACTCCTCACAGAGCGGTACCCACCTCCGTCAAACCGGTGGGTTTTTTGTGCCTGCATCCTGCAGGTACAAGCCGATGCGATGCCTGCGTCGGGAGGGCGGCTAATACAACACCCGCAAGGGGAATATGCCCGCCGGCTCTGTGCGGTTTCGAACCTCCCGACATCCCGTCGCCGTTGGCGGCGGTTCTTGGGTTGTTCCAGGAGGGCGTTGCCATGTCTACCGCACCATCCAGGCCGGCATCTGTGCCGGTTGATCTGTCGCCAGCTTCCGCTCACTACCTGCGGTGTGATGTGGGCGAGGTGCTGCGCCGGCTGGCCGCACGCGCAGTTGTTGAGCAGGCGAGCGAGCATCTCGCGCATCCGCTGAGTCGCCAGCTCGTTGTATTACCGCACACCTCGCGCCGCCGATTCGCACGCAGGGCCGTGGCGTTGCAGCAGCGCGTTGCCGCATCCATCACCGACCACCACCCGGAGGCGCCATGACACGCCGCCGCCCACCCACGGCATCTGCTAGCGCACGGCCCACCCGCACGCGTACGCGCCCCGCGCCACCCAAGCGGGTGCAGTGGGTTGTTGTGGAACCCGACCGCACCAAGCTGCCACCGATGCTGCCGCCCGACCCGGACGCCTCCCCGCAAGGCCCCGGCACGCTACGTGCACCCCGCCGCGCCCGCCGCCCGCGCCAATGCACTGTCAGCTACACCCATTACCCCGGTGCCCACAACCACGCCGGCGACCAGCACGTGCCCCACGTCCGCCTCAGCGGCCTATGGCTGGAACAACTGGGCTTTGCCATCGGCACCAAGCTGCGCATCACCGCGAGCGAAGGGCAGCTGCTGATGGAGGTGTTGCCGCCGGTGGAGGTGCCTGCAAAGCAGCTTAGGGCGCGTCGGTGAGCGCCGCCCGCCGCATTCAGCTGGATCCGTCCGCCGCTAGCCGATCTTGCGAACGCAGAACTACGTGGAGTAATTGCTGCCGCCGCCTGATTTGAGGTCATTGACGTGTTAAATTTCAGCGACACTCTTAGCGCAGGATCAGAGAGATGGCCCTTCACCTTGGGAAATCCCATGGCCGGCAAGTTAACCAAGGACGTAATGCCTTCCCTCAGGTAACGTTGTTACCAATTGCACTGCTGGCACTATGCACCTTTCATGCGGGATGTGCCCCCAGCACTCCACGCAATCAATCAGCCGTAGCGGCTGCAAAGCCCTCCGTTGAAACCAGGAGCAAAGACGTGACGGAACGCCTCAAGCAAGACGTAGATCGTTTGATCGCAACTGACTTCCAAGATAGCGCTGCCATCAGTGCTCAACTTCACACTCAACTCGGACCACCCCAGTTAGACGAGGAAAGAGAGTTGCGTGTCAGCGAGAGTGGTGTACTGGCAGGTGAGAAATTGCAGCGCGTTGAATTCAGTAATGCAACAGATGATCCATCGCGTGGAAAGTTGCTGATCGATTTTTCTCCACCTGGTCCAACCTTTGTGCATGCCCCCTGGGCAGATGCTATGCCCTATCCACCACGTCCGGATGCACCCGATTCGAGAGCATATTGGGTGATGACGGTTGACCGTACAAAAGTCACTTTTGGTCTGACTGAAGACCAGGCGCACCTAAGTTATATCTCGATCAATAAAATGTGACTAAAGGCTTAGTTGCTCAAGCAAAGGAAATGCGATGGAAGGCAATGAAGAATCAAAAATTCCGCAACCTAAGCAGGTGGGTGCATCATCTGCCGGCGCACCGCCCACCTCACCGCTGAAAGACCCCGCACTTACTCCGTTTCTTGCTCAGTCACCTACGCTACAAGCAGGCTTATCTCAGCTCAAGCGTGATGGCATAGGCGTTGTGTGGGGTAATGCAGGCGGGGGCACTTACATAGTGCCTGACAAGGAGATCGTGATTGACCGGAATGCGATCGGCAAGGGCGGGCGACTCGCCGCATCGCTCTCGCATGAGATTGGTCATCATCGGTTCGCCGAGCCTCCTGATTATTCGTCCAAACAAGCTTATGTGAGTAACATGCTCCGCGGCGAAGCTGCAGCAACGCTCAGTAACGCACTGGTTCGGCGTGAGATTTTTAATAATCAAGGGCCAGATATTGGTATTGCTGGTAGCGGAAATAGGCCGCAGCAGTACGAAGCAATTGCCGATCAACAAATGGCAGGCCGCATCACTCGCAATGCGGCGTTGAATCAGATCGCCCAGATATTCAAGACGGAACAACCTTCGGTTGGGCCAAGTAAGACATACGAGCAATATTATGGCGATTACTACGACAAACACATTGTCCCCTGGAAGCTTAAACAAGGGCGGCCGGAGCCCGGAGCCGTTAGTGATATCGCTTCTTCTGATGTGAAGCAGGGTGGACTTGGCCCTGAATCACCCTTGACACCACCGAAGACCCCGTTGTTGCCCTCACAGCCAGGCCATGCGGACCACACGCTGTATCAGCAGATCAAAAGTGGTGTGATGCAGCTCGACGCCCAGCACGGCAAAGAGTGGGACGGGGCAAGCCAGCGCATGACTGCCAGCCTGCTTGCGCTGGCAAAAGAGGAAGGGTTGTCGCGGGTGGATCATGTTGTGCTCAACAATCCAACAGGTCAGCTGGCCGGCGGCGAGAAGGTCTTTGTCGTCCAGGGCGCCCTCAACGACCCGGCACACCAGCGCGCGCACATGCCGACGGTGGACGCCGTGCAGGCACCAGAGAAGCAGTCGTTCGATCGCCTGCAGGCAATCAACCAGACTCAGGCCCAGGCGCGCGAACAGCAGCAGGCGCTGGAGCAGTCGCAGCAAGCTGTTACTCAGACAGGACCATCAATAGCGCGCTGAGACATTCCATGTCGTCGGTATTGGCTGTCACTGAATGCGACGGAGGCTGAGAGGTGCCCGTGAAAAATTCACTGACTAATGTCGTGTTCTGGTTCCTCGCTACAACGGGTTGCACCTGGATATTCGCTCAGATTGGTGTGGACAAGCCGTCCGGCTCATCGCTGTGTGCGGAGGTCTTGGACTGGGAGAGCGCAAACACAACTCAGGCGCTGCGAGTGACACCGCAGATTTTCGAAGACGAGAACGGCCGCTCTTATCACTTTGATCTGGATGGGCGAGGCGGGCTGCGCTACCTGGATGCCAGCTGTGGCTTCGGTGCATACGCCGAATGTAGCTTTGACGTTATTCAATCTAATGGAGAAATTTTCCGATTTTCAGAGATGTCGACGTTTGGTCTTTGGGAAACTCGGCAAGGGTTCTATCTCGTCTACCGTGTGGTTGCACCGAAAGAGAAATATGAGAAGGGGCTACGGAGAGTCGTCAAGGTGGGTAACCCGCCGTCACAGATATGCAATCAGATCGGCGACTACTCAAATCTCCTGTAATTGCCTGATCAGAACCTCAACGGCTCCACAGCACCCTGCATTCGTGCGTCCGTTATGTGGGTAGGGCTAGCGTTTAGTGGAATAGGGAGTTGCCACCTTTGCAATGATGCGGAGGCTGGCCACTTCTGGTAGACCATCGCTCTACCGCTGGAAGGAGCCGCGTCATATGCGATTTGCTATCTTCCCTTGTTACTTTTCCGCATCGGCTGCACTTGTAGTTGCCACCTTTGCGGGATGCGCCAAGATCGAGCCGCCGATTTCCGAGGAGCGGTTTTCCATGCATGTTGTGGCGCTGCTGGCCGGCAAGGATTCGGCTGTGGTCGAAGCCGGCGGGCTGACCGATTTCGCGTGGAAGCGGCTGTGCTTCGAGCGTGATGACAGGCTGTTGCTGAAATTCGATCGCGGCAAGGAGACGTCCGTGCTGCCCTTGCCTTACGAAGAGTTCTTCGTTGATGAGGCACATGTGCCCGGTTCGCTGCAGGACAGCTGTGTCACGCCGTCCGATCGCATCTTGATCAAGAAGAAGTATCCGGGCGCTCATGGGCCCGTCGAGTTTCAAAAGGCGGCACACAGAAGCTGAGTAGTGGTCGACGTTGCATGCACGCACGCGCCAGCCGTCAGGTGAGCACATGCATTGGCCTGGTGCACGCTTCGCAGCAAGCCGCGTATCCATTGTTCGCAACTGCTGCAGCATTCCGCTTTGCTGTCGCATGGAGTGCGAGGGGAAAATCGTTGTAACCGTGCGATGCCGCGGGCAGGACGCGCTTGCGACCAGGGGTGGAGTGCGTGGTGATCTCGACCGAGGCTGACTAACGCGCAAGACGTAGGGGGTTAGCATCGCTTGCCGTCATAGAGGAAGAGGTGGGGCTGCGGTTCGGGGTGCGGCGCCCACCACCCACTCTCCATCTTTCGGCTGCACTGCTCATGTTCAGATCCACTTGCATGACCCTCGCGCGCGCGTTGCGCTGGTGCGTCGTGTCGCAAGATGCGTGGGGAAGTTGGTGGGCAGCGGCACTTGGCCGAAGGCGCGGCGACCACGATGAGCTCGCGTGACGGGCCGCCCATGGCGCGCGGGCAGCCGTCGCTCGCCGAGAGGGACCGTCTCCGCGCCGAGTTCGACCAGGCACTGGCCGCACTGCATGCCGAGTTGTTGGTGTACCTGCGCCGCCGTACGCGCGATGCCGAGACCGCTGCAGATCTGGCGCAGGAGACCTTCTCGCGGATGATGGTGTACCGCGATGCGCCCAACATCGGCGACCGCCGGCTGCTGATGTACCGCATCGCGCACAACCTGGTGATCGAGCAGCGGCGCTCGCGTCAGCGGCGGCTGGCGGCGCAGCACGTGTCGCTGGATCAGGTTGCGCCGATCAGCGCCGACGAGGCCGGCGTGGACGAGATTGCCGATGCACGCCAGACGCTCGATGTGTTGCTCAAGCGCACCCTGCTCGAGCTGCCGCCAAAGTGCCGGCTTGCGTTCAAGCTCAGCCGGTTCGACGGGCTCACCTATCCGCAGATCGCCGCGAAGATGGGGATTTCCACCAAGATGGTGGAGAAGCACATCAGCCGTGCGTTGCTGGCATGTCGCGCGGCAGTGGGGGAATTGCCGCCGTAACCGGGCTGCAAGGCGGCTGGCTGGCGCCGCCGGAAGATGCTGGTAGCATCGTGCGCGAGGCCGCAGCAGACGGCCCGTCGGGAGTCACCAGCCATGCGTGCAGAGTCCGGGCGCATCCACGCGCAGGCGGCCGCCTATCTCGTTCGACGCGGCAGCGAGACTGCTGCCGAGCGCGCTGCGCGCGAGGCGTGGCTGGCTGCCGATCCGCGCCACCGTGCGGCCTACCAGCAGTTGCTCGACGTGGACGAACACGCGTCGGCAGTGTTGGATGATCCGGAGTTGCAGGCCGCCACTGCACGCGATCTGGAACTGCTGACGCCGGCCTCTGCCCGGCGTCGTCGCTGGCCCTGGCTGTTGCTGGCAGCGATGCTGGTTGCCGCGATCGGCTATGCGGTGCATCACCTGCCGATGCAGTAGCGCGCACTCAACACTCGGCACTCAGCAAACCGCACTGCGTGTTGCGGAAACCGTTGAATGTGCGCTCTGTTGCAGCGCTGCCTGCATATTGCACACGTTGCTGGTAGGGCATTGCGCTTGCGCAACATCACTTGTTGTCGGGGGACGCAATGGCGATGGTGCCGCGCCCAGGACGCGAAGGATGCACATGCAAGCACGACGGGCAGTATCGGGGAGCGGTGTCGGTTTTGATCATGCACGCAGCAGACTGGCCTTGGCGGTGGTCTCGCTGCTGTCGCTGCACAACCTTGCGGCGCAGGAACGCACGGCTGTGCAACGCGTGCAAACCCCAGCGGTGGCAGCGGATGCGCAGCGCGGTGATGCGCCTGTGCACGTAGCCACAGCCGGCATGCTCTGGTGATGGCGATGCGGGCGTAGCGGACGCGTAGCGGGTAGTGGGGAAAGGGCAATCGCATACACAGCGATGACGTGTCGGGCCCGGATGGGTACCGGAGCCATTTTGCGTGCGCAATGATTGCTCGAAAATCAAACAGTTAGTGATACTGGTCGCTGCTCGCCGCGTTGCGGTGCCCGCGTTTCAGCAGTCGGGTGCAGGACCGATCTTGCTCAGCTGGCGATGCGCGCCGGGTCGCCCCGGAGTGCGCCGTCGGCGGGCCAACCCAGGCAAGCCAAAGGACGCAGCATGAAGACACGCACGTTACGCAACGCCATTTCCATCGCCCTGCTAGCCGTGGCGAGCGGGGCGGCAGGTGCAGTGGGGGCACGCGCAGCGACAGCGCAGGGGGCGACGCAACCTCCTGCAGCGGCGCAGAAAACGCCGCCAGCCGTGGCACCGAACGCAGGCGAGCCGCCCAGGCCCGGCTCGCCGGAGGCTGCGATTGCGGCGGCCGTGCCGGCGCAAACCGCCGCGACCGAGTTGGAGTCCATCGAAGTCACCGGCACGCGCATCAAGGGCGGTGCAGTTCCATCGCCGGTGATTTCGATCAGCGCGGCGCGTATCCAGGAAGAGGATTTCAGCGATCTGGGCGAGGTGATCCGCAGCGTGCCGCAGAACTTCTCCGGCGGGCAGAACCCGGGCGTGCTGAGCGGCAATCTGGCCGGGGCCGGCAATGCGAACCAGAACATGACCGGTGGTGCGAGCCTCAACCTGCGCGGGCTGGGCGCCGATGCCACGCTTACCCTGCTCAATGGGCGCCGGCTGGCCTATGGTGGATTCACCCAGGCGGTGGACCTCGGCGCGATCCCGGTGGAGGCAGTGGAGCGGCTGGAGATCGTGGCCGACGGTGCGTCGGCAATCTATGGGTCGGACGCGGTGGGTGGCGTCGGTAATGTGATCCTCAAGCGCGACTACGATGGGGTGAGCGTTGGCACGCGCTTCGGGCGGGCCACGCAAGGCGGGCTCACCTCGCGGCAATACAGCGTTACGGCCGGCACCACCTGGCGCAGTGGTGGAGTGATCGCGACCTATCAGGACGTGTCCGCAGACCCCATCTATAGCCGTCAGCGTAGTTACACCACTCAACTCACCGACCCGTCCACGCTGTATCCGGGCAGCGACCTGCGCAGCGGGCTGCTGAGTGCCTACCAGGCGCTGGGCGACAATGCCGAATTGCGCCTGGATGCGTTACGCACTGAACGCGACCAACTGCACTTTTACGCCGTCAGTGGCCGCAATAGCCGGGTCACTCCGACCACCACCAGCCTGCTGCTGTCACCGAGCCTTGCGGTGTGGTTGCCCAACGACTGGACGCTGACATTGGGCGCCACCGACGGCAACAGCAAGCACGATCAATACCGCCAGGAAACGGCGCTGGCCAGCGGTGCGATGAGCGTGACCGACCTGTGCTACTGCAACGACAGCCGCAGTTACGAGCTGGGTGCCGAAGGGCCGCTATTCGCGCTGCCGGCAGGCGATGCGCGCCTGGCCACCGGGGTGGGGTATCGCAGCAACACGTTCCGTAACGTTAACCACGTCAGTGGCGTGGAGACGATCGACGGCAGCGAAAGCGCGCGCTTTGCCTATGCTGAGCTGCACCTGCCGGTGGTGGGCCCGGCACAGGGCCTGCCCGGTGTGCAGCGACTGACGCTGACAGCGGCGGTGCGCGGGGAGGACTACAGCAGCTTCGGCGGGGTGACGACGCCCAAGTTCGGTGTGCTGTATGCGCCTGGCAGCGATGTGACGCTCAAGGCCTCATGGGGCAAGTCGTTCAAGGCGCCCACGCTGTTCGAGCGCAACTACGCGCAGGAGGCGTGGCTGTTCCAGCCGGGCGCGTTCGGCGGGGTGGGCTTTCCCGCCGGGACGACGGTGCTGGTGGCCGATGGCGGCAACCAGGATCTGCAGCCGGAGCGCGCCATCACCCGCTCGGTCTCGCTGGCCTGGCACCCCGAGGCGCTGGATGGCCTGGAGGCGGAGCTGACCTGGTTCGGGGTGGACTACAGCAACCGCGTGTTGCAGCCGATCGCCAATGCCAGCCAGGCGTTGCGCAATCCGATCTACGCGCCCTTCGTGGACCGCACGCCGACGCCGCAGGCGCAGGCCGATGTGATCGCGCTCGCCAGCCGGTTCTCCAACTTTGCCGGCGTCGCCTACGACCCTAGCCGGGTGGCGGCAATCATCTACACGCAGTACGCCAACGTGGCGCAGCAGGACATCGAGGGTCTGGACCTGAGCGGTAGCTACCAGGTGGCGTTGGCGCGCGGCACGCTGACCTTGCGTGGCTCGGCGAGCTGGCTGGACAGCACGCAGCAGACGTTGCCCGCGCAACCGACGTTCGATCTGTCCGGCACGCTGTTCAACCCGCCCAAGCTGAGTAGCCGCGTGGGCGCGGTATGGAAGCAGGGCGGGCTCACTGCCTCGCTGTTCGGTAACTACCGCGGCGGGGTGCGCAACCGCGCCGACGGGGTGGAGTCGGCATCGTTCACCACATTCGATATGGCGTTGCGCTACGCCACCGGCGCACGCCGCGATGCGTGGGCGGGGCTGGAATTCGGCGCGTCGGTGGACAACGCCTTCGATCGCGATCCGCCGTTGTATCGGGTGACCTCGCCGCTGTACGTGGCGCCGTACGACTCAACCAACTATTCGGCGATTGGTCGCTTCGTGAGCGTGTCGGTGTCCAAGCACTGGTGATGCGTGGGCTGCCTGCTGCAGCCGATGTACTAGCGATGGTCCTTGAGCGTTGCTGAGAGGAGTGTGTGTGTGAGGAATCACAAACCATGGCGCCTGCTGCTTGCAGGCGTGCTGATGGCGGCAGGTGCGTGCGTGGGCCATGCGCAAACGGTATCGCCCCAGCGATTGCTGGAGGTGGTGGATATCGGCAGCCCCACGCTGTCGCCGGATGGCCGCAGCGTGGCCTTTCGCACCGAGCAGGCAGCGGTGCAGCGCAATACCTACGACAGCGTCTGGTACGTGCAGGGCCTGCAGGACGCTGCACCCAGACGCGTCGCCGATGGCGGCGTGCCCTTGCGCGATTCGGCAGGCGGGTCCTTGCCTGCAAAGGTGCTGTGGTCGCCGGATGGCCGCTGGCTGTACTACCGCGCGTTGATCGATGACGTGATTGCGGTGTGGCGCGCGGCGGCTGACGGTTCCGGCGCGCAAGCGGTAACCCACGATGCGGCCGACGTGCAGGAGTTTTCGCTGGACGCGGATGGGCGGGTGCTGCGTTACCGCGTCGGTGCCACGCGCGCACAGGTCATGGCGGCCGAACAGGACGAGTATGCGCAAGGCATCCGGATCGACGAGACGGTGCCGCTCGGGCAGGGCCTGTTCCGCTCGGGCAATGTGCAAGGACGCCTGGCAACGCAGCGTTTCGGCACGGTGTGGTTCGATCGCACCGGGTTGTCGGCCGATGTGCCGGAGCACTGGCTGGCGCTGGACCTGGCCACGGCAACCACGCGGCCACTCGCGGATGTGCCGTTGCCTGCGGAGGAATCGCCCATCAGTACGCACGGTGTCGACGGTGACGTGTGGCAGTCCGTGCCTGCGCCCGGTGGGGCGGTTGCGGTGCTGTCGCGTGTGGGTGATGGCAAGGGCCAGCTATTCCGTCCGCAGGTGGCGCTGTCCGTCTTGCCCGGTGCACACGCCCGCAAGGCCGTGCGCTGCACCGCGGCGGCCTGCGTGGACAAGGCAATCAGTGCAGTGCAGTGGCGCCCGGGGAGTGCGGAGCTGCTCTTCACCATCACCGATCCTGCACTGGGCCTGGCGCAATCCATCCAGCGCTGGAATCCGGCCACCGGGCAGGTGCGGTTGGTGGTGCAGGGGCGCGGTTTGATCAATGGCGGACGTGACCCGGCGGCACGCTGCGGTGCCTCGGCCGTTGCGCTGGTGTGCGTGACAGCCGAAGCCGATCGCCCGCCGCGTCTGGAACGTATCGGCCTGGACGATGGCACGCGGCAGGTGCTGTTCGATCCAAATGCGGAGCTTGCAGCGGACATGGCGCGTGCGACGCCTGCACGGCTGTTGCAGTGGAACGATGCACGCGGGCGGCGATACAGCGGGCAGTTCTTCGCGGCACACGGTACCGGCGCGGGCAAGCCGCCGTTGTTCGTCACCTACTACAGCTGCCCTGGCTTCGTACGCGGTGGCGTGGGCGATGAGTGGCCGCTCGCCGCGTTGGCGCAGGTAGGCATCGCAGCGCTGTGCATCAATCAGCTGCCCGGCTACACCATGGATGCGGTGGAACGGCACGGCGAAGGGCTGGCGGCGGTGGAAAGCGCGGTGGCGTTGTTGTCGTCACAGGCCGGCATCGATCGCACGCGGGTGGGCATGGGCGGGCTGAGCTTCGGCGGTGCGGTGACCCTGTGGACGGCCACCGAGTCGAACCTGCTGGCCGCCGCTTCGGTAGCCAACCCGGTGGTGTCGCCATCGTACTACCTGTTCGGCAGCATGAAGGGCGAGCCCTTCCTCAAGGGGCTGCGCGACATGTGGGGCCTGGGTGCACCGGAGCAGACACCCGAGCGATGGAAAGTGTTGTCGCCGGCGTTCAAGCTGGAGCGGATTCGCGCGCCCATCCTGTTCCAGCACTCCGAGCAGGAGTATCTGTACGCGCTGGATTACCTGATTCCCCTGCTGCGTGCGCAACGCGCCGAGTTGTACGTGTTTGCGAACGAGCCGCACCAGAAGTTCCAGCCGCAGCACAAGTTGGCCGTATATGCGCGCAACGTCGATTGGTTCCGCTTCTGGTTGCAGGACTACCAGGACGCTGCGCCGGAAAAGGCCGCGCAGTATGCGCGCTGGCGTGCAATCAAGGCGGCACTGCCGGCGCGTGGCGACTAGCGTGTGTGGTGCAACTTCCGCGTGGCACGTTGGCAGGCGGGCGACACGCATCTACGCAGCGCAGGCAACCTCAGCGCTGATGACGGACCCAGTTCTCGACCGCGCACAGGTCGAAGATGCGCATGACGCTGTGGTCGCCGTCGGCCACTGTGTGGTCGAAATGGTGGCGCAGGGCATCGGCGTCCAGCAGCCCCTGGCCTGCAAGCCGACCCTGCAGCAGATAATCGCGGATCTGCTGCCTGCCCCGACGATAGACCGCGCCGGAGTAGTTCATGAAGGTGCCTTTGCTGCGGCGATGCAGGATCTGCGCAGGCAGCACATCCGCAAACGCATCGCGTGCGACGGCGCGATTGCGGCCGCCAGCGATCCACATCCAGCTCGGCACTGTCAGGCAGGCCTCCACCACCGGTTGCGACAGCAGCGGCATGCGCAGGTGCCACGACGCACTGCGTGCCAGCCCATCGCGGAACACCTGGGTGCCGGCCAGATCGACGATACGTTCGCGGTCGCCGGGCAGGCTGTCGGGTGGGGCATCGAACCAGGGATGCGATTGCAGTGGAAGCGCAGCCTGCATGCTTGGCAGGAACGATCGCTCCGGCTTGCGTGGCGGTCCGGCCTTGGCGAGGAGTTTCTTGATCGTCAACCTGCCTGCTTTCCAGAGCGTGCACTGGTGCAGTTCGGCAAGTGCATGGATTGCGCTGAAGCCGGCGCGCAGGCCGCCTGCACGGAAGGCGTCTGCGGCGGGCGCGGCGGTTCTGGTGTTGCAGAACACGGTGTCGCCACCGCCGCCGGAAAAGAAGCTGGTGATAGCCAGCTGCGTGCCGATCGCTTCTTTCAGCGCATTGGAGGCATGCTGCAGAAACCAGGTGCTGGGCGCGACCGCATGTGCCGGCGGTGCGAAATCGACCGGTGCAGCGTCGAGCCCCAGCGTGCGCACGATCAGCTCGGTGCTCAACAGATCGCTCATCTGCCGGGCATAGTGCCGCTCGTCGGCGCCAGGCACCGGCGTGACCAGATTGCAGCACGCCACGCGAGCGGCGGTGTCTTTCAGGCATGCGGCCAGGATGGAGGAGTCCAGGCCGCCAGAGAGTTCCAGCAGCACGGACGCATCGGTCCGCGCCCAACACGTGACGCTGGAAGCGACCGCCTGACGCAGCTGTGCCTGTGCGTCGAGTGGGTCGTGCCGGCGCCGAGAGGCTGCGACGAAATCCCAGGGGTTCCAGACTTGCTCGACACTGCTGTGGTTGGACTGCAGACACAGCTGGCTGCCCGGCAGCAATTCGCGTACGCCGACAAGCCCGGTGCGCTCGGTCTTGAGGTGCGGGTAGTACAGATGATGGGCGATGGAGTCCCAGTCGATCTCACGCGTGTACACACCGGCATGCGTGGCGATCGAAATATCTGAAGTGATGAAGCCATGCTGTAGCGCGTAAACGCATGCCACGCCGCCGGAAGGCTCGCGCATGACGGTGATGGCGCTCGGGTCCGCGCGCGGTGCATGCAACAGCAGGTACTCGCCCCAGTGCGTCTCGATCAGGTGCCGCGTCCGCTGTGCTGCGGACAACGCATGCAGCGATGCGCCGTCCAGCAAGGGGGCGTTGTCGCGCTGCGAAAAGACATGGCCGATCAGTGCGCCACCACCAGGCAGGTCGAGCACGGGCGTGTCGTCTGATGCATACAGGTCGATGTGCCCAGCGCGTTGCCGTAGCTGTAACCCGATCTGGCGCAACGACGCATCGATACCGGCGCGGTCGCCATCGCGGTGTGCTTGCGCATGGTTGAACAAGGCGATGTAGCGGTACATCACACCACCCGGATGGGGGTATGCGCGTGGACGTTGCCGACCGTGTCGTTCAGGACCAGATCGCCCGTCTGTACCCAGCAATGGGCCGAAAACGGATCGAGTGCGACCCCGAAGACAAGCTGGGCGTCAAGCTGGCGCCTACGCAGGAATTTTGCCAATGCGACTGAATCGAGCAGGCAGCGCATCTCGACCGGCACCCACACGCGTGCGCGCCGGAAAACGGACGCTGCATCGGTGAGCCGTTGCTCGAGTCCGGCGAGCGAGCGTTGCTGCATCCCCTGGCCCTGTGCTCCAGCGGAGAGGCTGCCAAGTACCCTGCCAAGCGGGTTGCGCTTCAATGCCAGGCGTGTGGACAGCACAAGTGCCAGCACCTCGAGCTTTTCAAGCAGCTGTGGTCGTCGCGCCGGTACAGGCATTTCCATCGCGCTACGCGCAACAGGCATGACGGGAAGCTGCGGGCCGGCGGTCGCTTGCGAACGCTCCACCAGCAAGCCCCGTTCGACAAGGTCGTTGATCTCCAGGTCCGACACCGGGTCATGTGCCAGGTAGGCGAGCAGGGAGTGCTCCGGTGCCTGGGGCAGGCGGAAATAGCGGTCGTTGCCGACATCCAGGAATACCAGGCGCTCGCCGATGCGGCAGAACGTTAGGTCGTTGCGCAATGTGTAGCGGTGCATGGCGCTGTCCTTGAGAGAAGGGGCGCACCGTTGCAGTGCGCCCCGTGGCCCGGGAAGTTGCTCATCGGCATGTACAGCCGAGTGGCGACCGCCGCGCGTTGGCTGCGCCTAGTCCTGGCTGATGCCCAGCGTGGTGCTGCCACCCATTTCTTCGCCTGCCAGTGGCCCGCCCTGTGTGTCCAGGCTTGCGATCCCAAGCACGATGAGATCCTGACCAAACGTCGTGGTGTGCGCGTCGTTGTTGCTGGTATCCATGGTCTCTACTCCTGGTGGGAGAGGCGTGCGCTCAGGCACGCCTCGGGTTCACTCTTCGGAAATGCCAGGCACGTTGAAGCCGCCGATTTCTTCGCCAGCGAGCGGGCCGCCTTTGGTGTCGGTGCTGGCAACGCCAAGCACCGTGATCTCGCTGGATGCATCGCTGTAGGTGGTGTCATTGATGTTCATCGCTGTCTCCTGGTTGTGTCATGGGGATCCATGACACAGACACTTTAGGAAACGGGTGTATTGATTTTCAAATGATTAAGTCGTAACACCGTCATAATTAAATGCACTGTGTGACCGTCATCGAAGATGACCGCGCAAATCTGGCCGGTGGCGTCGCATCGCACCTTTCACGCCACATCAGGCGCACGTCACAGGCAGCTCGCAAGCACAGCATGCAGGTCCCGCAATGTGCTGCGCTGACGACACTCAGTCGTCGAAGCTGGAAGCCTGATTGATGCGCTCATTCATCGCCGCCACGATGCGCGGCACGGCCTGGATACGGCGTACGTGATAGGCATGCAACGCTGTCTGCAACGCGGCAAGGTCGCGCTGCTGCCAGTGCAGCGTGAGCTCTGCCAGTTCTTCCTCGAGAGAGTCGAGCAGGCCATGTTTGGCACGTCGCACCGGTGCCAACCGGTCGTTGGTCTGCCTGACGGCATGATGCAGCGACCAATGCGCAGTGGCATGGGCGATGGCGTCGAAGAGCTTCCAGGTCTGCTTGACCACGTCCGTAGGTGCGGTGGTGGTCTCCAACTCGCCAGCGGCGTGCGGTGTCGATGCAACGCCGATATCGCAGGCCATCCGCAGCAGGCGGTCCATCCAGTCGTAAAGATCCCGCAGCGCGACTTCGGTGAGCAGCGGCACCTGCAAGCCATAGCGTGCGTGATCGATGACCAGGCCTTCGCCGACCAGGCGATGCAACGCAAGGCGTACCGGCGTGGGGCTAACCTTGAACTCGGCAGCCAGCGTTGTCGGATCGATGCGCTGACCGGGTCGATAGCGGCCGGATTGCAGGGCGCGCCTGACCTGCGTATAGGCGATGGTACGTTTGGAGTGGATCCCATGCATGGCGAACTCCTTGTCTGACCGCGACTCCTCCCCTGGCCGGATCGTACATGCAATGGCTGCGGCAGGAGTTGCTGCGGTAGTCCTTTTCAGTCACAGGCCTGTCGCATCGTGCTGCCCACGAGGCAGGCTTGGAGTCAATACCCTGTCCCGACAGTAATAGTTTTGATAACGCACAAACTGGGATCAAAAAAGAGGGCCGCCTGGTATGCCAGGGCGGCCCTCGCGTGGACATTATCTGTTCCTGTTGTTGCGTGGCACGCCCGTCGTGCCAGACGCTGTGCCTTGTTTAGCGGAAAGACTCGCGCAGCCGCTTGCCTGCGTACTCCTGTGCGGCCTTCGCCTTAGCAACGACGGCGGCGCAGCCGAAGAACTCGTGCGTCACGCCGGTGTAGACCTCACGCTCGACCGGTACATTGGCGTCCTTCAGCGCATCTTCCAGCTTGGCGCCATCGCTGCGTAGCGGGTCGATGGTGGCGTTGATGATCGTCACCGGTGCCAGGCCGCTCAGGTTGGCGTTGACCAGGTCCAGACGGGTGTCTGCCTTGTCGGCGTCGCTGCGGATCAGGTGCCCCACGAACCATTCGATCATGGCCTTGTTGAGGGGCTTGGCGATGGCGTTTTCGATGTAGGACTCGGTGTGCAGGCTGCCGGTCTGGCCGACCGGGTACACCGCCAGGATATGCGTCGGTGCCGGCAGCCCCTTGTCGCGTGCGGCTACGGCCGTGGCGATGGCGAGGTTGCCGCCGGCGCTCTCGCCTGCGAGGGCGACACGCTGCGGGTTGCCGCCGATGCTTGCCGCGTTTGCCAGCACCCATTCGTAGGCGGCCAGCGCGTCGTCCCAGGCGGCGGGGAACTTGTGCTCGGGCGCCTGGCGATAGTCGACCGAAACCACGATGGCGCCGGTTTCCTTGGCGAGCCCGCGCGCGCCGCCGTCATAGACCTCGGCATTGGCGATCACCCAGCCACCGCCGTGGAAATAGACGATGACCGGCAGTGCGGTGCCACCTTGCGGGGTATAGACGAAGGCCGGGAGATTGCCGGCGGGCGTTTCCAGCGTGTGGGAGGTGCGCTTGACGCCGGGCACCAGCGCCTCCGGGTCGGCGGACTTGCCCTGGTCGTGCAGGAGCTTGTTGACCGCATCCGCAATGGTCGGCTGCTGCCGGGCTTCGGCCGGCGTCAGCTTCTCGATGGCCTTGGGCTCTAGCGCATCGTGGGCCTGGGCCAGGTCGTGCATGTCGTCGTCGGCACGGATGGCGCCGATGACGTTGGAGAGGGTGTCGATGATCGGGTTGGGCTTACCGTGCTCTGTCATGTGGGCGTCTCGGTTGATTGACCGTGACGCTAGCGGCGGTGCAGTCAATGGGGCGACAAGGGAGCTCGGCCGTTATGCACGTGGCGGCAACATTTGCAGCAGGCGCCGGTGCAGGCACCTGCCGATTGAGAGCCCTTACCAATCCGTCGGCGCATAGTCCTTGAGGAACTGCCCCCACACATGCTCGCCGGTGTTGGCGCCGTGGATGATGGGGTCGACGATGCGCGCGGCGCCGTCGACGATGTCCAGCGGCGGGTGGAAGCGTTCCTGCTGGACCTTGAGTGCGGCGATGTCCGCCGGATCCTCGTCGGTGACCCAGCCGGTGTCGACGCTGTTCATGTGGATGCCGTCGTTCTGGTAATCGGCCGCCGAGGTGCGAGTCATCATGTTCAACGCGGCCTTGGCCATGTTGGTATGCGGATGCCGGGTGGTCTTGAAGTTGCGGTAGAACTGCCCTTCCATCGCCGAGACGTTGACGATGTGCTTGTCGCGCTCGGGCGTGCGCAGCATCAGCGGTTTCAGCCGCGCGTTGATGATGAAGGGCGCGATGGCGTTGACCAGCTGGGTTTCCAGCAGTTCCACCGAGGGCACTTCGTCCATCAGCAGGCGCCAGGAGTTGCGCCCGCGCAGATCCACCTGCTGCAGGTCCTGATCCAGCCGTCCGTCCGGGAACAGATGCTGCTGGCCGACCAGCTCATCGTCCAGCAACGCCACCTGCGACAGCTCGGCGGCGCGGGTGAGGCCGTCGGCGCCGTCCAGGCCGCGGCCATGCACCGCCGGTAGCGCCATTGCCGAGGCATCGCGCAGCAGTTCGGGCGTGCGCAGGCCTTCGTAATGGCCGACCAGATTGCGTACGGTTTCCGGCAACTCATGCAGCGCGGCGGTTTCGCCGGCCATCATGTGCGCGTAGAACTGCGGCGGGCGGCGCACCGTCTGGCAGGCGTTGTTGATGATGAAGTCCAGCCGGTCGCGGGTGGCCAGCAGCTGGCTGCAGAACGCCTCCACGCTGGGGGTGTGGCGCAGATCCAGGCCGAACACCTGCAGGCGATGGCCCCATTCGTTGAAGTCCGGCTCCTGCGCGTACCTCGCGGCCGAGTCGCGCGGAAAGCGCGTGGTGACGATCAGTTCCGCGCCGGCGCGCAGCAGCTTCAAGCCGGCCTGGTAGCCGATCTTGACCCGTCCGCCGGTCAGCAGCGCCACGCGTCCGCGCAGGTCGGCAGTTTCGGTGCGCTTGAAGTAGTTCAGCTCGGCGCAGGCCGGGCACATCTGGTCATAGAAATGATGCAGCTGGGTGAACTTCTGCTTGCAGACGTAGCAGTGACGCAACTCCGGCGAATGCGTGGGCTCCGGTGCGGCAGTGGCATTCTGGCCGTTGTGCGCGTCGTGCAGACCGGCGGCATGCGGCGGGAAAAAGTTTGGCGTGCTGAACACCGGTTTGCGCCGCAGTGCGCGGATGCCGCGCTGCTCGAGCAGCGCTTCGGCCTTGCGCACCTTCTCCTGATGCCGCTCGCGCTCGCGCTGCTTGAGCAGCTGCCGCCGCGCCTTGGGCTCGGGGTGATAGACCCTGGCCACCACCTGATGCAGCCGCACGCGGTCGGCCTCGGGCAGCGTGTCGAGCACGCTGCGGTCGGCCTCGATGGCCTCCAGCAGGTCCAGCGCCGCGCGCAGGCGGTCGGTCAGGGGCAGGTCGTCGGCGGGCGGGGGTGGGGCGTTGGTGTTCAAGATGGATCCGAAAAAAGAGCGACAGAAGGCGGAGCGCATGCAGCGGGGCGGCGCGGTGGACGTGATGGATGGCCGCCAGCGGCCACGCTGGCCTGGACCGCTGCCGCCGCAGGCCGGAGCGTCCGGACCGCGGCTATTTTCGCCGATCCCGAGGTGTTGATGCCAATGGCGTGCCAAGGCAGTGGAAGCGGTGATGACTCCGGTGCCCAGGGTGCGGCAGCGGGCCAGCCAGATCGCCGAGCTCAATGCCGATGCCTGCAAGAAGGCGCAGGCCTGCTACATGGTGCCTTCCGGCACGTCGGTGATTGCCAGGTAGCGCGCGCTGCCGGCCGACGGCAACGCGGGGTTCCTGTTGCCTTGCAGCGGTGGGTCTTCGGTCTGCAAACGCTGCTGGCTGCTCGCGTCCGCTCACGCCACCACGGCCGCTCACGCACTCTCCAAACCGGCTGGGCTAGGGTTGCGGCCTATTGCGGTAGCGGAGAAGGCAGCATGGGCCTGTTGGTCGATGGCAAGTGGCAGGACAGTTGGTACGACACCGACAAGAGCGGTGGGCGTTTCGAACGCTCGCAATCGCAGTTCCGCAATTGGGTGACGCGCGATGGCAGCCCCGGCCCGCATGGGGACGGTGGCTTTCAGGCCGCTCCCGGGCGCTATCACCTGTATGTGTCGCTGGCCTGCCCGTGGGCGCATCGCACATTGATCTTCCGGCGCCTGAAAGGTCTGGAGTCGATGATCGACGTGTCGGTGGTGCACTGGCTGATGGGCAAGCAGGGCTGGACGTTTGCGCCAGGGCCGGGCGTGGTAGGCGATGCGCTCCACCAGGCGCAGCATCTGTACGAGGTCTATCTGAAGGCGGATCCGCAGTATTCCGGGCGCGTGACCGTGCCGGTGCTGTGGGATCGCGAGCGCAACACGGTGGTCAGCAACGAGTCGGCCGACATCATCCGCATGTTCAATAGCGCCTTCGACGCGGTTGGTGCTGCGCCCGGCGATTTCTATCCGGCGCCGCTGCGCGAGCAGATCGATGCGATCAATGCGCGCGTGTACGACACCGTCAACAATGGCGTGTACAAGGCGGGCTTTGCCACCACGCAAGCTGCGTACGAAGAGGCGGTGGTGCCGCTATTCGAGAGCCTGGATTGGCTGGATGCGCGCCTGGGCCAGCAGCGCTACCTGTGCGGCGACCGGCTCACCGAAGCGGACTGGCGGCTGTTCACCACGCTGGTGCGTTTCGACGCGGTGTATGTCGGCCATTTCAAGTGCAACCTGCGGCGCATTGCCGACTATCCGCAGTTGTCCGGCTACCTGCGTGAGCTGTATCAGATGCCGGGTATTGCAGACACGGTGAATTTCCAGCACATCAAGCATCATTACTACCAGAGTCACGACATGATCAACCCCACCGGCATCGTGCCGCTGGGGCCGGTGCTGGATCTGCAGGCGCCGCACGGGCGTGGCGGCTGATGCAGCTATTCGCCGAATGCTGCCGGATATCCACGTGCTGCCCTAAGCTGTGCGCCTTCGATACGAACAGGGGTGATGTGTGCTGAATCATGTGATGGTGGGATCGAACGATATCGCGCGATCCAGGCAGTTTTACGATGCGGTGCTCGGCGGCGTCCTGGGTGCCGCCGAACCACTGGTCAATCCTGCCGGCTCGGGCCATGTGCGCCTGTTCTATCGCCATGCCGGCAGCACGTTCGTTGTCAGCGAGCCGATCAACGATGCGCCCGCGACCAGCGGCAACGGCGCCACCGTGGGCTTCAGCTGCGGCTCGCCCGAGCAGGTGCAGGCATTCCACGACGCTGCGGTGGCGGCAGGTGGGGTGTCCATCGAAGATCCACCGGGCGTGCGTGAGAGTCGCATTGGGCCGGTCTGGCTGGCCTACGTGCGCGACCCGGACGGCAACAAGCTCTGTGCGATCTACCGGCCTGCGTAGGCTGTGAGACTTGCGCCGCTGCGGCTGCCGCAGCGCGACCGCGCACCGGGTTATCGCTTCGCTATGGCGACGGTGGAACAGCCGTCGCCATAGCACGCCCTGTGGTTGCAGTGGGCGACAGGCTTAGGTGAGGGACGTCGCGCTAGTGCTTGGCCGCATCGCGCATGATCAACGTCGCCGCGCCTACCGTGATCGCGTCTTCGACCACGCCGGTGCTGGTCTGGCCGTAGCGGTCGATCGCACGCATGCGCAGGTTGAAGGTGAGGTAGGCGGCCGCCACTGCGGTGGACGCGCCCAGCAGTGCGGCGACGCCGCGCTGATGGCGCGGAGCCAGGGCCGCGCCGACGATCACGCCGGTGGCGATGCGCGCGATCATGCCAGGCAGCACGATGCGGTCGGGCGCGGTTTTCATCTTGTCGCCTGCCAGCTCGCCGCCGGCAAGCGCGAGCATGCCGGCCGACGCCAGCGGATTGGCCAGCAGCGGCGGTGCGCCGTTGTCGGCAGGAAGCTTGCCGGTACGCGCAGCATTGGTGACCGCCGCCAGCGGCGTCATCGAGCGCATGCCGGCGACGGCGCCCATCAGGATGGAATGAATCAAAGCCATGTACACCTCTGCATGTACTCAACAATCGCAGGCGGAATGCGCTGCGTGCGGCACGCTGTATGGATGTGCACACACTAGGACGGCGCATGTATGGGCCTTGGCAAGAGCTTGTGCATGCCGTGCATTGGCGGTGCCCCCAGCACTGGATGTGCTTGCGATGCGCTGCCGGGGATGTATCGGCTTGCGCCGCGCAATCAGGCGCGCGGCATTGCACTCAGGGTGCCTTGGTGCCCAACAGGAACTTCAGCCCATGGGTGATGCCGCGCGGTGCGACACTCAGGTGATCTTCGTCGTTGAGCACCTCCAGCTCCAGCTGCAGCGACGGATACTGTCTCGCGCGCAGCGTCTGCACCAGGTTCCTGGCATCGATCACCATGTCGTACTGCTTGTTGTAGCGCACCTGCTCGTACTCGCCGACGTACATGTAGACCCGCGCCGGCGCATCGGTGTGTACCGCGGCGAAGCGCTTTTCCTGCGCGGCCGTGGCGTGCTCGCCGTACCAATACGAGGGGCTGCCAAGCAGATAGCCGGAAAACATCTGCGGTGTGCTCAACAGGATCTGGGTGCCGAGCAGGCCACCGTAGGAATGCCCGAGAAACAGGCGCCTGCCTTCGTCGGTTCGGTAGCGGCCGGCAATGAAGGGCAGCACCTGCTGGCGCAGGTAGGACGCGTAGGCCGTACTGCCACCGTGGGTTGCATTGGGAGGTGCGGTGCCGCCATTTTCCAGCGTCGGGGTGTAATCGCGCCGCCGGCTGGGCATTGGCTCGTCGCCCACCGCGTAGGACAGCCCGACCAGGATGAAGTCCTTGATCGCCGGTCCGTCGCCGTTCAAGCGGCGCGCGATCTGCCGCACCACCGGGAACGCATAGTCGCTATCGGTGACGTAAAGAACCGGATAGCGACGCTCCGGGTGGTCGGCGTAGCCGGCCGGCAAGCCGACAACGACCTGATAGCGACGGCCTGATGCCGGATCCGGGACATCCCAAACCTGGCTGTCGACAATCTCGTACGGCTGGCCTTCGCCGCGTTGCCCAGCTAGCGCGGTGGCCATGGCCGCTTTGGCAGGTGCCGGTGTTTGCTGCGGCACAGCCGCCTTTTCCTGCGATGCGGGTGGTGCATTGATGCAGCCAACCAGTGACAAAGCGAGCAGCCCTGCCGGCAATGCCTTGTTCAACATGCTCTCCTGACCACGCGCGGCATTCCCGCGCATCAATTCAAACGGCCGACATACGCCAGCACGGGAGCGGCCGCCATATCGTTCGGGTTGGTGCCGGGCAGGCCTTGTGGCACGTCCATGCCCTTGCTGCGGTAAAAGTCGGTCCAGTACTGCGAGATCTTGCCGGTCTGCAGGTTCTTGAAGTTCATCGGTTGCAGGGCGAAGACGTGCCGTGCGCGGAACGCGCGTTCGATGAAGTCCGAGCAGTAGTAGCTGTTGTCGTCCTGCACGTAGGTCTGGTTGTAAGGCTTGCCGAGCATGCGCCGTGCCTGCGCGATGGCGCCGGGGATCGCATTGCGCTGTTCTTCCGTCAGCCGGTACACATGGATCTGCCGATGCTTGGCGTTGGCTTCTTCGACGAATGCCTGCAGCGGCTGCTGCCGCGAGCCTTGTTCGTCTGCGTGCAGCAGCACCTGTCCGGTAGCGTCATGGGCGAGCAGTGCCACATGATCGAAGCTGGGGGCATCCTGCCTGGCGGTGGCATCGTCGATGGCGCCGCTCAGGCCGGTGCGGGCGGCGGTGACGAACAGCAAGTCGCCGTCCTGCAGCTGTACGGCGATGGAGGTGGTGGGCAGCAGTGCCAGTGCAAGCACGGCGAGCAAGAAGAGGGTGCGCATGGGAGGCCGGCAGGTGGTGCAAGGGCTACCATTATCGCCAGGAACGCGGGCCGGCTGCCGATGCGCGATGCGCTCTGTAGAATGCAACTGCCAGCGGGCGTCGCCGCCGCCATCGCGTCGCGGCAATCCCTGTCCGTCTGGAGTGCTGCATGCGTGCTTTTTCTGCGTTGTCGCCGATCGGCCGGCTGTTTGCGGTGGCCGCCTTTATCGAGGGGCTGACCTGGGCCGGGTTGTTGCTCGGCATGTTGCTCAAGTACGGCACGCACACCACCGAGCTTGTGGTGTGGCTGTTCGGGCGCCTGCATGGCGCGGCCTTCCTGTTCTATGTGGCGGTCAGCGTGCTTGCCGCGCTGCGCTTGCGCTGGCCGTGGTGGGCGTGGGCGCTGAGCCTGCTGGCCGCGTTGCCGCCACTGGTGACGGTGCCGCTGGAAATGTGGTTCCGGCGTATCGGTCTGTTGGGTGTGCCGACGCGAACTGTCGGCTGAGCGCGTCGGGGCGAACCCCGATGCGGCGTGATCGCCATTGCAGTTGAGGTGATCGACCAGCGCATCCGCTGTGTATGGGCGCCACTGGCGATCGGCGTGGTAGAGCCTGCACCTGCCGGACGATGTGCCGGCTGAGACAAATCGACGGGTTGGTGCGCATCGGTTCGGGGATGCTGGGGTTCTCGGGCACTCGGTGCTTTCGCAGATAGCACGGCAGCGTTCTCGAGAGCATCGATCATCGGTGCTGTCCCGTTGTGGCAGCAGGCCGGCAGTCGCTGTGTTCAATGGCAAGCGTTGATGGAGCGTCCAACGCGTCCGGGTTCGGGCATCGGTGGTCGCAGTCCGGCATGGACCTAAGGCGAACGGATCCATTGGACCACACGCAGGTGACGTAAACAGAACGTCTGGATCCGAGAACCAGCGGTCCGGATCTGGCGGTGACATTCCTCGATTCATTGGTTGACAGCATCAGGAGACGATCCATGCAAGCGCAGAAGAAGCCGTTTTTTCCCTTTGCTCTGAGTTCGGCCCCGCAGGTGACCAGCATCGCGAGTGCGATCGGTACCTCGCGTGTATTGGCTGCCGTCTCCAACGATCCCTTGCCCATCGATCAGCAACTTGCAAACGCATTCAATGCCAATAATGCGGTCATGGCCTATGTCTTGGGCATCGGCAATACGCAGTTGCCAACGATCTCGCCTTCGCCCACGTGGTACAGCACGTTCCAGACAGCGTTCAGCGATGCACAGATTCACGCCAATGGCTGGTATCCGATTGCGACCAATCTCGTCAGTATCCCCAACTCGATTGCGGGCTATGGCATTTCCTTCAATGTCAGCATGTCCACCATCAATTCCCTGGTGGCGGTGCTGCAAAACGATCCGACCAATGCCGCTGCGATTGCTGCGCTGAAGTCTCAGTTCGGCAGCATGATTTCCCAAATCACGTCCTATACGCAGAGTGCGGTGAATGTCCAGCAGTCCATCACTACATTCAGCAATAACCTGACCTCCGATGCGGCAGTGCTGGCGCAGGCAGTCGTTGACTCGACCAAGGAGCAGGAGGTGGATCAGGCCAAGATCGCTGCGTTCAAGGCCGATATCGCGTCGCTGCAGTCGGAGATCAGCCATTGGCAAACCGTCGAGACGGCATCTGCGATTGCGGCAGGTGTCGCCTTCTTTACTGGCGCGGTGATTGCAATTTTTTCGTTTGGGATCGGCTTGGCATTCGGGATCGTCGCTGCCGCAGCACTGATCACGACGATGGTCATCGCATCTAACAAGATTCAGGCGTTGAAGAGCCAGGTAGAGGCCGACAACAGCAATATGAATGCTGTGACCCAGCAGGCGGCGAGCCTGGCGGTGCTGAATGACCAGGTCAATGGATTGATCGCGCTTTCGCAGGCTGCCAGCACGCAGATTTCCCTGGTGTTGCAGGTCTGGCAAGAGCTTGAGTCCGAGTTGAATACCGTGGTGACGGACTTGACCAACTGCAACGGAAACGTCACCAATTTGAACCTGCCACAGCTTCAGTCCAATCTGAATTCCGCCAACCAGGATTGGCAGACCTTGGTGGGACTGTGCAATACAATCGCCTCGATCAAGTACAACCAGGCAACGCCCGCCACCGCGACGATTCCCGACCCCGCCACTGCCTGACGATCGGCATTGCATGGTTGGATGAGGTGGCTGCATTGCCGAGCCACGTGCATCGGGTCGCCATGGACTGGTGAGCATGTGGCCGGGCTGGCGGAGGCGTGTGGATGTCCACACTCTTCCGTCAGCCCGCCATCTGAAGCGCGTCGGCGGCCAGCGATGTTCCGCTTGCCGGTGCACAGCGCAGTCGTCATCAGCAGGTTCCAGCGCTGTGGAAGCGTACAGCGCCAGTACGTACGGCTGGCGCCACAACGAGCGGCGCGTGTGGCGGTTCGTTGTCTGCACGCTGCTGCATTGGCGTTCTAAGGAGAGGTGCCGTGCACGTCGCTCAGTTCTTGGGCATCGGCTTCATCTGGTAGTCGGCCGGTGGCGTGGCGCCGAGCAGGTGTTGCACGAAGTAGTCCCAGCGGCGGCGGCTGACATACGGGGTGAGCTCGCCGTAGCCGTGCTTGGCGTTGGGCAGCATCAGCATGTCGAAGGTCTTGTTGGCCTTGATCAGGGCATCGGCCACCAGCAGGGTGAGATATGGCGGCACGTTGTCGTCCAGGGTGCCGTGCACCAGCATCAGCTTGCCCTTGAGTTTGCTGGCGTGGGTGGCGTTGGCCTGATCGTCGTAGTTGGAGCTGCCGTCCTTGTTGACGATGTGCTCGCCGTGATACTTCTCGGCCCAGTCGTCCTCGTAGCCGCGGTTGTCGTGGTTGCCGCTTTCCGACCAGGCCACCTTGAAGAAGTCCGGGTAGCGCAGCATCGCGGCGGTGGATGCATTGCCGCCGCCGGAGTGGCCCCAGATACCGACGCGGCCCAGGTCGATCCATGGATAGCGCTGGCCGAGTTCCTTCAGACCGGCCACCTGGTCGGGCAGGGTGTTGTCGCCCATGTTGGCGTACCAAGTGTCGTGGAAGGTCTTGGAGCGCCACGGTGTGCCCATGCCGTCGATGGCGACCACGATGAAACCCAGCTCCGCCAGCGATTGATTGTCGCCATGGCCGGCAAGGAAACTGCGGCCGCGGACCGAACCGGTCTGCGGGCCGGGATAGACGTAATCGATGATCGGGTACTTGCGCGCCGGGTCGAAGTTGCTGGGCTTGAACATCAGGCCGTACAGCGTGGTCTTGCCATCGCGCGCCTTGACCGTGATCGGCTCCGGCGGCACCCAGCCGGCCGCCTTGAGGCGGCTGATGTCGGCAGTGGCGATCGTGCTGACCGTGCGTCCGTCGCCGGCATCGCGCAGCAGCGTGACCGGTGGAGTGACCGAGGTGGAGTAGGTATCGACAAAGCGGGCGCCATCGGGCGCCAGCGCAATGCTGTGATCGGCGACTTCTGGCGTGAGCAGCACCGGCTCACCACCGTCCAGGCTCACCTTCCACAGCTGCTGGTAGTACGGGTCCACGCCCGGGCTGCGGCCGACGCCGACGAACCACGCGGTGCGCGTCACCGGGTCCACGCGCAGCAGTTCGGTGACGTTGCCCTCGCCGGTGGTGATCGCGCGCTTGGGCTTGCCGGTGGCCAGGTCGTAGAGATACAGCTGGCCCCAATCGCTGCGCTCGGAAAACCACACCGCCTCGTTGCTGCCGGGCAGGTACGCCCAGTTGGCGGCGACCTGGCCGCTTTCGTAATAGGTCTTGGCGGTTTCGTCGAAGGCGGTGCGCACGTCGCCGGTGGCGACATCGGCAATGCGCAACCAGGCCTGCTTGTGGAAGCGCGAGGTGGACACGAAGGCCAGCGTCTTGCCGTCCGGCGCCCACTTCACATCGTCCCACAGGCCCGGCGAGCAGCTCACGTCATCGCACAGGGTGGAGCGGTGCTGGTCGGGCGGCAGTTTCAGCCGCAGCACGCTGCGCGTGGGCACGTCGATGACCACGCGCTCGATCATGGTCACGTCCTTGTCGCCGGCCAGCGGGTATTTCCACGACTGCAGTTCCGGATGCCCGAGCTTGGTGCTGACCAGGTACATGTCGCCGGTCTTGCGCTGGTCCTGCTGGAAGGTGGCGATCTTGCGCGAGTCCGGCGACCACGCAACGATGGCGTTGTCGCTGTGCTGCCAGCCGGCGTTGTCGGTGGCATAGCCGAAGTTTTCCACGCCGTCACGGGTGAGCTGGGTCTCCTGGCCGCTGGCGAGATCGCGCACCCACAGGCTCCAGTTGCGGATGAAGGCTTCGCTGCGCTTGTCCGGCGACAGCACGCCCGGCTCGGCCATGTCCTTTGCATACAGCTTGCTGCAGCGCGCACGCGCATCGCAGACCACGGCGGTGTCGCGCACGTTGAGGCGGTAGCGGCCATCGGCGGTGCGCTTGACCACCGGGGCGAAGGTGTCGGCCTTGAGCGGCTTGTCGCCGGTCTTCAGCAGCGTATTGAGCGAGGCGACCAGCGCGGACTGCTTGAAGATCGGCGCGCTCTTGCCGGTGGCGGTGTCCAGCTGCAACAGCTGGTTGCCCTTGGCATCGTGGTCGACATAGACCACGTGGGTGGCGTCCAGCCAGTCGATGCGGGTGGCTTGGTGATCGACCAGCGGTTGCGCCAGATAGCTGGTGAGGCGCTCGGCGCGGGCGTAGTCGGCCTCGGTGACGGCAGGCGTCTGTGCGCTGGCCAGTGCCGGCAGGGTGGCCAGGGCGATGGCGACGAACAGCTGCCGCAACGGCAAGGGGGTGGGCATGAAAGACTCTCCGGGACGAAAGGAGCGCGCAACGCGGTCGGCGCGACCGTCCGATGCTACCCGCCAGAGGGGCCGGGCGCCTCTGCCAGAAGTCGTGTTCGCGCCATTGTCGACTGGGGCGGGCCGCACGCGTTTCGGCGACCGAAGCGGGGCGGACCTGTGATGGAGCGGTTGCCGAGCGCATCGGCCGGTCCGGCACCGCCACAGCGTGACCGATGAGGTTCGTCGAGCGCGATGCCCATCGAGGCAGATCACACCCGTGGAGCGCACGCGCGCCGGTGATCGGCCAGCCACTGACTGCGGGAATATCCCGGCATGAACTACGCTTCCCGGCGTCCACACAGGGCCATTGGGCACGATTTGGGTTTACTGAATGCACGCAACGTTGACTGGAGGCCGTCTGATGTCATGGTTCCGCCGCTTGGCACTGTCCCCCTTCATCAAGGCGCACCCGCCGCGCAAGACGCAACCTGCCCCGGCGGATCTGATTGCCGCCTATGCGCCGGTGCTGCCTGCCAGCCTGCTTGAACTCTGGCGCCAAAAAGGACTGGGGCACTATGGCGACATGCAACTCGCGCTGATCGACCCCCGGCAATGGCAACCGGTGCTGGATCGCTGGATCGTCTCGCCACCCGATGCGGTGCGGCGTATTCCGATCGCGCTCACCCCCTTCGGCGCGCTGCTGTACTACCGCAAGCTGACCGCCACCGACGAAGACGTGGTCTACCTGGACCCGGTCTCCAAAGCCGCCGCTGACCTGAGCTGGAGCCTGGACGACTTCTTCAACCAGTCCCTGTGCGAGGCGGAATTCTGCGACTCCCTGATCCCATCGGCCCTGCTCGCCACCGCGCGCAAAGAGTGCGGCGCACTGGCTGCGGGCGAGGTCTACGAGATCGATCAGATGATGTTTTCGATGCAGATGTTGCGGGTCAACAAGGTCGATGCGTTGGCGCTGCACAGCCGACTTGGCGATGCTGTCGACGGCCCTGCAACCGTCGCCGATGCACCTACGACCAATGGCGAGGCATTGCCCGCAGCGCAGCGCTCTATGTTCGAGGGCCTCTTCAACGAGCCACAGTGCAGCAACGACCTGCACGGCGTGTACCTTTCGTCGTATATCGATTGGCATCGCATGCTGGCGATCGAGCCCAATGGGCAGTATCGCCTGCTGTTTTGGAAAATCGATCATCGCAGCCTTGCACGCACCGATGTGCGTGCGTATGCGGGCCGCTACGAGGTAACGCAGACCGAGATTGGCGACGAACACGTGACGCTCGATATTCGGTTGCGCAGCGACTCCAGTGGTAGCGATGCCAACGATGCGCAGCTGGTGGTCATGCGCTCGGGTACCGACATGTTCCTGCTGCGCGCCGACGAGCTGGCAGACATGGCAACGGCCATGGATGGCGCGAAAACGCTGGGCCGCAGCGAGTACTACTTTCGCAAGGTGAGGTTGGGCGATGCATTTGTCGAGGAGCCATCCGGTGGACGCGCTGCGCCCCCGCTTGCCGATCTTCCACGCGCGTTACAGCAACGGGTGACTGCCGAAGCGATCATCGCCACCATTACCCATGTGGACGACGTCGACCCCGACGCTGAAGACGACGGCGCCGGCACCGTCATGTGCACACTGGACCGAGGCCAGGACGATGGGCTGCGCATGAACATGCCGCTGCGCTCGCCGCCAGACACCGGGCGCGCCCTGTATGGCTGGGTCTGGGAGATGCACCCTGCCGCGTGTCGGGTCGGCATCAACTATCAACGCGGTAGCGATGGCAAGGTGGAACATGGCCCTGTTGTCGGCGATGTGCTGACCAGTCGCCTGAGCGGGGAATGAGATGGCGGTGCGCAGCGCAGGCAGTGCTCGCAGCGCGGCAAGCCAGTCGCTTACTTGCCCATGCAGCGCTTCCAGCGCTCGTTCACCCGTTGCGCGAACCAGGCGGTGGTGAGGGTGCGGGTGATCTTGGGGCTTTCCAGCGTGATGCCGGGCAGCACCGCGCGCGGCAGCGGCTTGCCGGCACTGCGCTCGGCCAGCGCGAATACCTGGCGATACAGCGCGGTGTCTTCGAAATCGGCTGAATTGCCGGATTCCAGGGCGCGGCGTAGCTGCCGGTCGCTCATCGCCAGCTGGCTGCCCAGGGCGCGTGCGGCGCGCTCGGTGCCGCCGGGTGCATCCAGGCCGGCGCCGGGTGTCAGCAGGTCGCCGTCCAGGGTCAGCGCGATGCCGCTGGCCTTGCTCAGCGCCGCCTGGAAGGCGGCATTGCGGCTGGCGTACCAGCCGGCATTGAAGTCGGCAAAGCGGTACAGCAGGGCGTCGTAACTGGCTGGATACCCGAGCAGGTGCCTGGTGCCGAACCACAGCCCGCCGCGACGGCTGAACACCTCGTGGCGGATCGAGTCACCGGGCGGATACGGGTAGCGCTCGGCATGCTGCTCGGCAAACGCGATGCTGACCTGCATCGGCCCGGCGGTATGCACCGGGTTGAGCCCGTCGAATAAACGCGCGCCCAGCGGCACGCTGCCGGTGAAGTCTTCGAAGATGCGGCTCAGCTCCTGCTCGGTGCGCGCGCTCGCGATGCGCGTGGCATAGCTGCGGCCGTCGGGCGAGTCGATACGCAGGGCGGCATCGACCATGAAGCCGGGAATGTGATGCGCGCTGGCGCGGCGGTCGATCTCGGCGCGCGAAATCTTGCCGAGATTGGGTACCACCGGGTTGGCCTGGTAGGTCGACTCCTGCTCGGTCACCGCCAGCACCGCGCAGATGTGCTCGGCGCTGGTGTCCAGCCCCTGCGAGGACAGCGCCACGTAGACATCGTCGGCCCAGCCGTTGCGATCGCCCAGCGTGGCCGGGAGGCGCCGCGCGATGTCGGCCTTGACCGCGTCCGGGGAGCGCTGTGGCGCACGCGGCGCCTGGGTGGCGCAGGCCGACAGCAAGGCGACGGCGAGCAGCGTGAGCAGGCGGGGCAGGCGGAATGTCACGGCGTCTCCAGGATCCGGGGGGCGGCAGCAGGTGCCGTGCCGCAGTTTACGTGGCTGTCGCGGGGTGGTTGCATGCGGCGATGTGCAGCAGCCGCGACGGCGCGGGTCGCCCGCAGGGCCGCAGCGCTTGCCAAGGGGCACGGCCGCAGGCCGCGGTCATGCGATCTGCCGGCCGATTCAAGCCCGCTGCACGCAGGCCGCTAACGATCTTGAGGCATAGCGTGGCGATCACATGACCTGCCGTGTTCGCCGGTCATCATGACCGCGTGTTTTTGCATCGAAGTGGCGTCATTCAGACGCCGACATCGCCCCGATTCCACCGCCAGCCAACCATGGGAGAGCTCGAGTGCCGCAGCAACCAGCAAACCCGATGCGGGCCGGGCGGCGCTTGCTGTGCACGGCAGCCATGCGGTGTGGCTCATCGTTGCCGTGAGGTGTCGATGAGCAGTGCGACGCCACGCTGGCGGCGCATGGTCATGGGGATGGCTGCAATGCTGTTCAGCGCGGCGCTGTGGGCGCAGCCGCAGCCGTGGAAGAGCATCGAGACCGCCGCGATCGACGACCCCAGGGCCGCCTTGCAGGCCGCCCAGGCTGCGTTCGAGCGTGCCCGCAGCGATGGCGACGCCGATGCGCAGTTCTGGGCTTCGCTCGCGCAGGCGCGGGTGCTGATTTCGCTGGAAGAGACCGAGCGCCGCCAGACAGCCCTGGCCCAGGCGCATGCGCTGCTGGAACGGGTGCGCGGCAACGCGGCGCAGGCGCAGCTGTGGCTGGCGATCGTGCAGGCGCTCAGCGATGTGCGCGAGAGCCCCAACCGCGGCATGCTGGCGCGGCTGGAAGCGCTGCGTCAGCAAGCGCGCGCGCTGGGGCGCAACGATCTGCTGTGCGAGATCGAAGCGGTCGACATGTGGAGCATGCTCGCCTCCGGCAGCAGCGACGAGGCCTGGAACGCGGCGCAGGCCAGCTACCAGTGTGCAGTGCGCGAACACAACTTGAGCCTGGAGCTGGATGCCTTGACCCAGCTCGGCTCTCTGGCCAGCCGGGTGGGTGGCCGTTCGGCGGAAGACAACGATGCCGAGGACTATCTGCAGCGCGCCCTGGCGCGCCTGCGCGGCCAGCCGGCACGCTTCCAGCGCAGCCTGATCGAATACGAATACGGCACCTCGCTGGCAGCGCAGCAGCCGGACGCGTCGCTGCTGCATTTCAGGCGCGCGCTGGCGCTCAGCCGCGAGCTGGGCGATCAGGCCGGCGTGGCCGCGGCATTGACCAGCGCCAGCGAGGTGCTGATCGACGCCGGCGATGCCACCGCGGCACTGGCAATGGCGCGCGAGGCGCTGCCGTTGATGCAACGCCAGGGCAATGTCGGCCGCGTGGCCGCCTGCCATGCGGTGTTGTTGCGGGCATTGACCGCGCTCAAGTCCGGCAGCCTCGGCATGGAGATCATCGCGGCCCGGGCAGCGGACGATCCCAATCTGCCGTTGGTGCGGCGCGCGCGACTGCTCGATGCCATTGCCCAGGCACTGGCAGCGGAGGGGCGGCATGCCGAGGCCTACCAGGAACTGCAGCGCGCCAACACGCTGCGCGCGCAGAGCCTGGATCGCCAGCGTGACACCGTGATGCTGCGCCTGCAGGCGCGTTATGAAGATGCACGCCGTGGCGCGGAAACCGCCGAGCTGCGCCGCCGCAGCGAGACCGCGCAACTGGCGTTGCAGGCCCGCGAAGCCGGGCAACGCGCCTTGTGGATTGCGCTCTGCGCGGCCTGCCTGCTGTTGCTGGGCGCGCTGGTGGTGCTGGCCTTCGGTGCGCGCCATCGGCGGCAACTCTCGCGGCTGGCGATGCGCGACGAACTCACCGGCCTGCCCAATCGCCGCGCCATTCGCGCCGAGGCGCAGCAGCAGGTCGAGCAGGCGGTGCGCTCGCAGGTCCCGTGCATGCTGGCATTGATCGATCTGGACCACTTCAAGCTGATCAACGACATGCATGGCCACGCCGCCGGCGATGCCGTGCTCAAGGCACTTGCCAGCGCCTCCAGGCTGGCGCTGCGCACGCAGGATCGGCTGGGCCGGCTGGGCGGGGAAGAGTTCCTGCTGGTGCTGCCGGGCTGCAGCGCAGAGGAGATTCCGGCGGTGTTCGCACGGCTGCGCAACGCGGTGGCCGCGATCGAGATCGCCGGCCTGCCCGCCGACCAGCCGGTGCGCTTCTGCATGGGCGCGGTGAGCGTCACTGCGGGGAGCGGTCTGGATGTGCTGCTGGGGCAGGCCGATCTTGCGCTGTACGCCGCCAAGACCGCCGGGCGCGATCAATGGGCAGTGGTTTGACTGCTGCATGCGCGGCTGCGCGGCGCTGGCTGCGACATCTGCGCGGGGCTGCGGCACAATCGTGCGGTGGCGCTGCCACGTTGCCTTCCGTCGATTGAGCGAACCGAGACCGCATGCGAACCGATAGCCGTCTTTCCCGCATGCTGCATGTGCTGTTGCACATGGCCAGAAGCCAGCAGCCGATGACCTCCGAGCAGATCGCCGGCATGCTGTCGACCAATGCGGTGGTGGTGCGTCGGACCATGGCCGGCTTGCGTGCTGCCGGCTACGTGCAGTCGAGCAAGGGCCACAACGGTGGCTGGCATATCGCGTGCGACCTGACCCAGGTGACATTGCTGGACGTGCACCGTGCAGTGGGCGGCCCGCATCTGTTTGCGATCGGCGCCGATCACCCCAACCCGCAATGTGGCGTGGAGCGCGTGGTCAACGCGGCCATCGCCGACGCGCTGGCCGAGGCACAAACCGTGTTGCTGCAGCGCCTGGGCACGGTGACGCTGGCAACGCTGGCGGACGAGTTCGATGCACTGTGCACGGCAGCCTCGCTGCCTGCCGGTCTGCCGACAGGCAGACGCAGGCGCTGACGCACACCAGCTGTTGCATGCGCCGTTGTACATGGCGTGCAGCCGGGATGGCAGGCGCGCGGTGTGCCTGTGCTTGCAGTCCCGTGCGTCGCGTACGCATGTGCTTTGCGGCAGCTGGTCGGCATCGATCGCAGACAGGGCGCGCTTAGCCAGGCGCAATCGCCAGGACGCTGTCGGCTCCTGGCGTGGCGTGTATGTGCGCACCCGCGCAGCATCGCCACGCCGCACTGCCCACTGCTCTCAGGCGATGACGCGAACAGAAGCCGATCACGGCAAGCGTGACAGCGGGCAGCGCATCAACCCTCGGTCGCACACGCAATCCGTCAGCCATCGAGCAGGTAACCACGTCTGCACAGCGCGGTTGAATCGCCGGTCGTTTAATGTAACATCGAAAAGTACATAAGGCGGATTTCAACCGAGAGCGGACATGCAGCACGACGTGATCATCATTGGCGGCAGCTATGCCGGACGGTCGGCCGGGCTACAGCTGGCGCGTGCCCGGCGTACGATCCTGGTGATCGATAGCGGCCAGCGCCGCAATCGCTTTGCCACCACCTCGCACGGGTTTCTCAGCCGCGACGGTGCATCACCTGCGCAGATTGCCGAGACCGGACATGCGCAGCTGCTGGCCTATCCGAGCGTGCAATGGGCCGACGGCCAGGTGATACAGCTACGCGGCGAGGCGGAAGCCTTCGAGGTGACGCTGGCCGATGGCTCCACGCATACCGCGCGTCGCGTTGTTTTGGCGATGGGGGTGGTCGATCGTCTGCCGGCGCTGGCCGGCCTGGCGCAGCGCTGGGGAACGCAGGTGTTCGTCTGCCCGTACTGTCACGGCTATGAGCTGGGCCAGGGGCGCATCGGCGTGCTCGCCACCTCCGCCTTTGCGGTGCATCAGGCGGCCATGCTGCCGGACTGGGGTGCAACACAGCTGTTCTTGAACGACGCGGTGGTGCTGGAAGAGGCACAGCACGCGCACTTGCAGGCACGTGGCGTGCACGTGGTGGGCGGCGCAGTGGCGGCGCTGCAAGGCGACGGCGACGTGCTGGAGCTGGTGTTACGCGATGGGCAGGTCTGCGCGTTGGATGGCTTGTTCATCACCACCCAGACCGAACTCAGTGCCTTGGTCGCATCGCTGGGCTGCAGTACCAGCGATGGGCCGCTGGGCCGTCATATCGCGGTGGATGCCATGCAGGCCACTTCGGTGCCGGGTATCGCTGCCTGCGGCGATGTGGCCAACCCGGCGGCATCGATCGCCTTTGCGGTTGCCAGCGGCGCAATGGCCGGCGTGGCAACGCATCGCTCGTTGATGTTCGGTCTGAGCAACTGAGCGGCGTGTTGCGATTTCCCCTGCAGACCATGCCGGCCTGCAGGAAAAATCGCGGCTGCGCTGCTTACTGGCTGACTTCCTGCATCGCAATCTTGTGCTGCTTGGAATACGCGCGCTGCGCGGTATTCAGCGCTTCCATATTGGTGTTGAGCTGGGCGGACACGGTTTCCAGATCCTTGGCCAACGGCGCCAGCTCGGCGTTGCCGTAGCCGTTGGGCAGGGCGGCCACGCGTTCGAGCGCGGCCATCATCGCGTCGGCACTCTTGAGGTAGGCCGTCAGCTTGCCGTCCAGGTCCTTGGCGTTGTCGGGCACGCCCGAGGCCACGGCGGTATTGGCCTGCGCGTTGGCGGCCAGTGCCTTGCGCTGGCTGCCCAGTGCGGTCTTGTAGCTGTCCAGCGGCTTGTGCGCGACGGCATCGGCCACCAGGCTCTGCCCGCGATCACCCGACACCCACGGGTCGATGATGGTGACCGCGCCATTCCAGACCGAAATGTTGTGCAGCAGGTAGTCGCTGGAGGAGAGCTTGGAGGCGCCGGTGGTGGTACCGCCACCGCAGGAAGCCAGCAGCAGACTGAGAGAGACAAGCAGGAAGGTGGTGAACGTCTTCAAAGCGAAAGATCCTTGGTACGAGGCCGTTGTTGCCACTGCATGGCGAAGACGGCAAAAACCCCAAGGAAGCGCCCGGACAATCCATGTTGCACTGTTGCTGGCCATCTTCCCTGAGACGAATGCAGCGTGGAGCATTCCATTCACTCTGAGCGAGTGCGCTGCGCCATCAGTATAGCGGCCGCGTGCAGCCGGCAGGTGCGTGTCATGCGCTCGTTGCGCGACCACCAGGTGCTGCATGCGTGCGATGGATGGCCTCGGCCGGTTGCGCTGCGCGTAAACTGCGCCGCCACCATCGAACCGATGCCTGCGTGAAAAAGAAGCGGCCCAAATCACCGCCACCTGCGCCAGCTCCCGCAGCATCCCGGATCCACGAATGGATCATTGGCGGGGGAGCCGTTGTCGTGGCGATCGCCTGCTGCATGCGGCTGTGGCTGGTGCTGGAGGCGATCGTCACGGGGCGCTATATCAGCGTCATCCGCGGCCGGCCGACCAGAATCTTCTACGCGGATGCAGACCCGCAGCGGTTCTGGATCGCCGTCTGCTGGGATGCGTTGCTGACCAGTGTGCCGTTGGCGCTCATCGCCTGGTTCACCTACGTTGCCTGGACGACGTACCGACGCGGCAGGCGATGACCTGCGCGGTGGTTGCACAGCATGCGCAACTGCGGTGCCGTGCTGTCGACGACGACGCGGCTGCGCAGGCGTGCGGCAAGCCGCTGTTTGGTACACGGTGTTGATCAGCCGTCGGGTCACAAGGCCGTGGCAACCGTTTGCGCCGATCGATGCCTGCGCATCATGCGGCCATCAGGGCTGTGTCTGCTTTTGCTTTTGCTTGCGTGATGGCGGCTGCGTCTCGCGCTTGGGCCAGGTGTCATAGCTGTAGACGAACTGCTTCTGATCGGCTCCCATGGTCGGGTCGCAGTGCCAGGAAGTGGCGACGCTGCCGGGTTCCAGCACGCCATCGACTTCGCGCACGGCCTGCGCTTCGAACGCGCAGATCGCCCCATACAGCTTGATATCCCAGTCCGGCGCAGAGGTGGGGTGGGCGTGTTGCACCAGCACGATGTCGCTGCCGTGGAAGTGGTGCACCTGGGCGCCGTGTTCGCGATTGATGCTGAAGTAGCACGGTGCGCCGATGCCCAGCGGGAGCACTTCGTCATCGCGCAGGATTGCGCACTTGCCGGCGTGTTCGCCCAGGCGAATCGTACGCCCGGCAAGGACCGCGGTGGTCACCGGATGGCGGGTGGTGACTTCGGACATGGGCTGCGGCGGCGGCGACGTCTGCGGCGCGGTCTGCGCGTGTGCGCCGGTCATCACCAACAGCGCGGCGAGCAACCAGGTCGGAAAGCGGATGCGCATGCAACGTCCTTGTCGTGGGCGCTGCAGTATCGCAGATCCGTTTGCTGGTCAGGCGTGGCTGGCACACCGGCTGCACTCCAGGCAGACGGAGGCGGCCAGCGCCCGGGTCGGCATCTGCCTGCTGCATTGCGGCTTGGCGTGCAGCGCTAACCTCCAGCTGGCGGCGACTGGCTACACGTTTTCGGTTGCGGCAAACATCCTGCAATCAGCGCCGCGCCGGCAGCGTCGCCAGCACACCATCCAGCGCCAGTTGCGTGCTGAAGCCGGCCTTGCTCAGGCGTTTGCTCACTTCGTTGGGCACATCGCGCCCGCTGGTGAGCCGGTTGGGCGCACCGGTGTAATGGAATAGGCGCCCGCCACGACGCAACACCCGCGCCAGCTGGTCGTAGAACAGCTGCGAATACAGCTCGCCGGCAATGCCGAAGCGCGGCGGGTCGTGCAGGATGGCATCGACCGAATCGTCTGCCAGCGTGGTGATGTACTGCGAGATATCGGCGTGGGTCAGCTGCAGGCGTCCGCCGTAGGCGGCATCGTCCGGGTCCGGCGACCAGGGATTGAGCGTGCGCAACCACAGTACGTCGGCATTCTTTTCGAACGAGTGCAGCTGCGCCACCCCGGCCTCCAGGCAGCAGGCGGCGAAGTAGCCCAGCCCACCGCAGGTATCCAGCACGATCTTGCCGCGCGGGTCGACCAGCGCCACCTTGCGGCGCGCATCGTCGAACGGCGACAGCTGCGCCGACGGCAGCATCTTGATGCCATCGATCTCGAAGGTGGGCGCACCCCATTCGGTGGGAACGAGCTTGATCAGCGCACCGCTGAAACGCGAGATCGGGGCGAAATCATCACCGTCCCAGAAGTACAGCGTGCGCTCCTTGAACTTGCCCGGATACGGGTAGCCCCTGCCGCGCCACTGCCAGGTCTGCGCATCCAGCTGCGCGGTGCCGGTACTGCGGCCCAGGTCCAGCGAGCCGGTCCATTGGGTCAGACCACTGCCGCGCGCGGCAAGCAGCGCCTGGGCATCGGAGGAAATGAGTAGTGGGCCGGAGTAGTGGGGCACGAGTCGCTGGTCTGGTGGGCGCGCGTCACGCGCGCTGCGGGTGCGAGGGATGGACTGGCATCGTAACCGACCCCATCGCGCATGCGCATCCAGCGCACCGTCGGCACGGTGGCGCGGCAGTGCAGCGGCGATATCTGCAGCGACGTGGAGCGGCGGGTCGTCTGCAATGGCGTGCCGGTGGTGATGCATGAGCCGTCGTGCCCGGATGCATGCGCCGATTCCTCTGGCGCACGCCGCACCGCATACTGCGCACTGCCCCCGTCGACATGTTGTCCGATTGGCGCCAACCGTGGAGGATCGGCAATGCTGAAGGGTGTGTTGTTGGGGTTTGCCTGTTATGCAGCCTATTCGATCAGCGATGCGTTCGTGAAGCTGCTGGAAGGCACGCTGCCGGTCTACGAAGTGCTGTTTCTCGGTGCACTGCTGATGCTGGTGGCTGTGCCATTTTTGAAGAAGCCGGACGACCGGTTGCGCGAACTGGTGATGGCCAAGCAACCCAGCCTGTGGCTGTTGCGTGCGCTCACCGGTGCCATCGGCAATCTGACCTCGGTGATTGCGTTCACCACCTTGCCGATGGCCGAGGCGTTTGCGCTGATCTTCCTGATGCCGATCTTCGTCACCGTGCTGTCGGTGGTGTTTCTCAAGGAAGAAGTGCACTGGCGGCGCTGGTCGGCGGTGATCGTCGGCTTCATCGGCGTGTTGATCGTGCTGCGCCCGGGCTTTCGCCATCTCACCCACGGGCATGTGGCCGCGATCGTGTGTGGCCTGGTCGGTGCGATCTCGGTCATCACGCTGCGCATGGCCGGGCATAGCGAAAAACGCCTGACCTTGTACGGCGCCGGGGTGATCGGCCCGTTGGTGATGGGCGGGATCATGATGTTGCCGACGTTTGTCTGGCCCACGCTGTATCAGTGGGGGCTGTTGGCCGGCTACGGCCTGCTTGCCGGCCTGGCGGCGATCTGTTTGATGTACGCCACGCGCATGGCGCCGGTGAGCGTGGTTGCGCCAACGCAATACAGCCAGATGCTGTGGGCGATCGCCTTCGGCTACCTGCTGTTTCACGACCACCTGGACTGGCCGATGGCGGTCGGCATCGCCCTGATTCTGGGCGCGGGCCTGTTCACGCTGATCCGCGAGGAGCAGGTGTCGCGGTGGTGGCGGCGGACGAAGATTGTTTGAGGGCGGCGCTGTGCGCCGCGGGAAGGGGGAGTCGGGAATGGGGAATCGGAACCGCGCTGCTTCGAACTGCTGCGCTGCGCTGGATGCTATTACGATTCCCGATTCCCGATTCCCGATTCCCGATTCCCGATTCCCGATTCCCGCTACGGCGCAGTGGATTCCTTGCGCGGTGCGCGCCAGGTTTCAACGATACGCGCGTACTCGCCGCTGGCCTTGCTCAGGTGCAGCCACTGGTCGACGTACGCTTTCCAGGGCTGGTCGTTGCGCGGTAGCAGGAAGGCTTTTTCGCCGTATTGCAGCGGCTGCTCCGGTGCGATTGCGCACAGGCCGGGCAGGCGTGCCTGCTGGTGGAGCGCTTCGGAGGCGTCGGTGATCATCACGTCCGCGCGCTGCTGCAGCAGCTCCTGGAAGATGGTGGTGTTGTCGGCGAACAGGCGCAGGTGCGCGCGCGGCAATTGTTGGCGCGCGAAGGCCTCGTTGGTGCCGCCGGGCGGTTCGATCACGCGCACCTCGGGGCGATTGAGTTGCGCGAGGCTGCGGTAACGCGCCTGGTCGGCGCAGCGCACCAGCGGAATCTTGCCGTCCACATCCAGCACCGCACTGAAATTGGCCTGGCGCTGCCGTTGCAAGGTGACCGAAATGCCGCCGACCGCGATATCGCAGCGGTCGGCGAGCAGGTCGGTCATCAGTTGCGGCCAACTGGTGCGGACGAACGCCACGCGCGCGTCCAGACTGCCGGCCAGTGACTGCACCAGGGCGATATCGCTGCCCTCGAACTGCCCGTCGGCACGCAACAGCGAGTAGGGGCGATAGTCGCCGGTGGTGCAGACCCGCAGCACGCCGGATTGCAGCACCGCATCCAGGCGTGAGGCAGGCTCGGGCGCGGCTGCGTGCGCAAGGCCGCAGCTGAGCAGGAACGCAAGGCAGATGCGATGGCGCATGACGTGGCCTCGGAAAGTTGCGGCCATGATAGTCGCGGCCGGTACGACGTGGTCGACGTCAACGGCATGTCAGCACGATCCTGCCCGGGATCACGGTGCGGTAGCGCTGCGATGCGCACTGTCGATGCTTCATTCGAACCGATCGGAGTCACCCCATGCAGCTCAATCCACGCACTGCGCGTCCGATGACCACCGCCATTGCCGGGCTGTCGGCACACGGCACGCCCGATCCGGATACCAATGAAGACCAGATCCCGCTGGAAGAACAGACCCCGCAGCAGGGCGGCTTGCGCGAGGAGGTGGGCAATCTGGAAGAAGACGACGATCAGGCGTTGCCTGGCCGCGTCGGTGGCGGGCTTGCGGGTGGTTGATGCGGGTGGGCAAGAGCGGTTAACCAAGCACTTGAGTAGCCACCGGGTATGCGCGGCCGGCACTGAGATTCTTTCAGCACCGCCTGGAGGTTGCCAGACCGGATGGTCGAGGGCGCGATGCCCTCGTCAAGGAAACTGCACATGCCCGGGTTCGAAGTACACCGGCTTGTTGCCATCTTCGGGTAGCGCGGGGATCGTATCCAGGATGGCCTTGCCGCGGATATCGGTGATGCGAATGGACAAGGGCTGGTTGCCGAGCTGCTCGCCGAGAAAGTGGTTGTAGTCCATCTTCTGCAGGCTCTTCCAGTTGTTGCCTTGTTTCACTTCGAACTTGACGACCGGGTATGCGTGATTGCGCACCTGGATCGCGGCCCACCAGCGCGAGCTGCCTTCCTTGATGCGGTATTGCACGTTGCCGGTGGTCGGCGCGCGCACGATCTTCCAGCTGATCGGGATGCGCCCCTGCACGGTGTCGCCGATGGCAGCGAACGCGTTTGGCGATAGATCCAGGCCGCCCGATGCGCCCTCCGGGTACAGGTCGGTGACGTAGACGACGGTCTTGCCCTTGGGTCCGGTCACTTCCAGATAGGCGCCAGCCAGTGCAGCCCTGACCCCGCCGAAGTTCATCTGGGTCGGGTTGAGTGCAGTGATGAAGGCATTGCTCGGAATCGGATCCAGCAGCACCGCCCCGCCGGAATAGCCGGAGCTGGTGTAGGTCGCGGTGCCGGTGAAGGTGCTGTTCCAGCCAGTGGCCTTGCTGGCATCCGCGGCAGCGGCCGTCTTTGCCGATGGCGGGGCGGCGCTGGCGCTCGTCAGCCCCCAGGCCTGATGCAGGACCTGCAGCTTGTCGGCACGCGGACTCCCATCACTGGCGAGCAGGCCACCGTTGTTGGCATTGCCCACCTCCCAACTGCCGAGCACGGCACTGTGCATGCCGGTGTTGCTCAGATACCCGCTCAGTGCGTGTTGCCATGCCCGGTCGCGTGGATCGCCATCGCCCAGGCCGCCGCCCAGGCTGACCGGCAGCACCGCGTGATCGGCCGAGAATTGTCCGAAGTCGCGCTGCCAGCTCGCCGGCAGGCTGCGCGGAAAGTCGGCCGCTGCAAATGCGTCCGCCGCGTCGCGATCCGGCCCGGCCAGCTTCGGCATCAGCAGCAGATGTGCGGCCGGAATGCGCAGCGGCACGCAGGCGAGCGGCTGCAGATTGCTGCCGGCGGCCTTGCGTGCGGAGTCGCTGCAGAGCGCGTCGTTGCCCACGCCCTCCACTCCGATCACCCAGGCCGGCGCCTGCTTCAGCACTGCCGCCGCCGCCCGCGCAGCGATGCGGTTCCAGTCGGCGTCTGCCGCATTGCCCGCCCAGTTGGCATTGCGGTAGCCGCTGCTGCCCAGGTCGATCCCGAGCACGCCCGCGGTGCTGCCGTAGCGGCGCGCGAGCAGGCCCAGGCCCTCCATCCAGGCGTCGTGCTGCGTGCCTAACTGCGGCGCCGCGTCATCGCAGCCGCCATCGGCAAAGGCGAGCAGTACCTGCATGCCGCGTTGGGTGCTGGCGCGCACCACGGCATCGAGCAGTTGCAGGGACGTGAGGCCAGCCAGCGCGGGGTCGCCGGCTAACTCGGCGGCGGCCACCGGCCTGGCCTGCAGGGTTGCCGCGCAGATCGGCACGCGCACGGTATTGATGTCCGACCCCTGCATCTGATCCAGCAGTTGCTGCAGCGTATTGCTGCGCAGTCCGGTGGCCACAAGCGCTGCGCGATCGAAGCCGGGCCAGGTCACGCCGCGTACCTGCAGCGCCTGGCCGCGCGCATCGGTGAGGTGTCCGCGTGCGTCGACCTGCACGGCCAGTGCGGTCACGGGAGTCAGCAAGGCCAGGCCAAGCAGTAGATGCGTATGCGCGCGCATGGGAGTGTCCTGAGGAATGGCCTGCGCAGGAGACCAGCGATCGTCATCTGCGGTCCGTGCGCCGGGTCAAGGAAGCGGGCAGGAGTGTGGGGGCTGCGGCAGGCAAGCAGCCGCACTGGAATGGGGATCGCGGTTTGTGCGGGATGCCGCGCCGCCGTTGTCGGCGGTGTGCGCTGATGCATCGCCGGCCAGCGGTGACCATGCTGCGTTGCGCTGGTGACCGACGTAACGGCAGGCATGGCGTGGACGTGGTCGAAAGGCTGTGCTCGTGCGCTTGCAGTGCATGTGCGTGGCATGTGCGTGCGCAGCGCGAGTGGACAGCGTTGCAACGCACCAGTGCCAGGCAGGGCGATGACTGCTCCGGCGATGCGTTGCGCGCATCCCCGATGGCTGTCGTTCCTCAATGAACGCAGCGGTGGACGCGAAGATAAGCGGCGCACCACGATGGGCCAAGCCAATCACCCTTCGCCGGCGCACGCTGCGGCCTACCCGGCGCCGCAGCGCAAACCGCTGGTGCGCGCTGCCGCGATCTCGTATTTTTGACGGCTTGTTCACTTGCCGGTGCCGTGCCCCATGTCCGATCCGTCCGCGCCCGATCATCTGCAACGCAGTCTCTCCAATCGCCACCTGCAGCTGATCGCCATCGGTGGCGCGATCGGCACCGGGCTGTTCATGGGCTCGGGCAAGACGATCAGCCTGGCTGGCCCGTCGATCCTGTTCGTCTATCTGATCATCGGCGCGATGCTGTTCTTCGTGATGCGCGCGATGGGCGAGCTGCTGCTGTCCAACCTGGAGTACAAGTCCTTCATCGACTTCTCCACCGACCTGCTCGGGCCGTGGGCCGGGTTCTTCTGCGGGTGGACGTACTGGTTCTGCTGGATCATCACCGCCATCGCCGACGTCATCGCGATTGCCGCCTATGCGCAGTTCTGGTTTCCCGGCTTGGCGCCGTGGATCCCGGCCATCCTGTGCGTGCTATTGCTGCTGAGCCTGAACCTGGTGACGGTCAGGTTGTTCGGCGAGATGGAGTTCTGGTTCGCGCTGATCAAGATCATCGCCATCTGCGCCTTGATCCTCACCGGCGCCGGGCTGGTGGCCTGGGGCTTCCGTTCGCCGTCGGGCAATGTGGCCTCGCTGTCGAACTTGTGGAATGACGGCGGCATGTTCCCGATGGGCATTGGCGGCTTCTTTGCCGGGTTCCAGATCGCGGTGTTCGCCTTCGTCGGCATCGAGCTGGTCGGCACCACCGCCGCAGAAACTGCCGACCCGCGCCGCAACCTGCCCAAGGCGATCAACTCGATCCCGGTGCGCATTTTGATTTTCTACGTGCTGGCGCTGATCGCGATCATGGCGGTGACGCCGTGGCGGCAGGTGGTGGCCGACAAGAGCCCGTTCGTGGAGCTGTTCGTGCTGGCCGGCGTGCCGGCGGCCGCGAGCCTGATCAACTTCGTGGTGCTGACCTCGGCCACCTCGTCGGCCAACAGCGGCATCTTCTCCACCAGCCGCATGCTCTACGGCCTGGCCGAGGAGCAGCATGCGCCCAAGGGCTTTGCCAAGCTCTCGCGTGCAGCGGTGCCGGCACGTGGCCTGCTGTTCTCCTGCCTATGCCTGTTGCTGGGCGCGATGCTGGTGTACCTGATCCCCAACCTGGTCACTGCGTTCACGCTGGTCACCACGTTGTCGGCGGTGCTCTTCATGTTCGTGTGGTCGCTGATCCTGTGCGCCTACATCGCGTACCGGCGCAAGCGGCCCGAGCAGCATGCGGCCTCGGCGTTCAAGATGCCCGGTGGCGTATTGATGTGCTACGTGTGCCTGGCATTCTTCGCCTTCGTCATCGTGCTGCTGACCTTGCAGGCCGACACACGCCAGGCCTTGCTGGCCAGCCCGGTGTGGTTCCTGATCCTGGCGATCGGTTATGCGGTGAAGCGGCAGCAGACGCGCAGCGGCTGAGCGCGCGTATCAGCAAAGACATCCAACGAAGACCTCATCAAGGCCCCGCACCGCGGGGCCTTGACGTTTGTGGCTGCACGGCGCTGCGATAAAGGCCACTGGCAGCTAAGCGCGTTTTACGCGCGACGTTGACGCGGATCGGGTGGAACGGGATGCTCGCCGCCATCCATTGCCACGGCCCATCGCATGATCACGACGCACCCGATTGCCGGAACGCAGCACACGCAAGGTTGCTGGGTCGACCTGTGCCAGGCCAGCGCGCAGGAACTGGCGCAGGCCGCAGACAAGGTGGGCTTTGCGCTGCCGGATCGCGCGGCCATCGGCGAGATCGAATTCTCCAGCCGGGTGCGGCGCCAGGGCGAGGTGCTGTTTCTCAACGTGCCGCGCTTTCAGGATGACGATGGCCCGACTGCGCCGCTGGGCTTTGCGTTGTCGCCGACCATGCTGGTGACCCTGCGCGAGCAGCACATGGGTTCGCTGGATGCGGTGGCCGCGCGTCTTGCGCATGAGCCCTGCCATAGTGCCGACGATCTGCTGCTGCGCATCTTCGACCAGTTGGTGGGGCGCCTGGCAGACCGGCTGGAATCACTGGAAGCCGAGGTCACCGACACCACCCGGCAGGTGTTCGACAACCCGCACAAAACCAAGGACCTGGAGCGCATGCTGCATCAGGTCGGGGGCATGGGCCGGCGTCTGGGCGGGCTGCACAATGCCGGGCAAGGCCTGCTGCGCCTGGTCACCTATCTGGATGGCGCCGCACCGGACTGGTTCGGTGCCGATGCGGCCAAACGCATCGGCTTGCTGCACAAGGACCTGACCACCTTGAGCGAGTTCCAGCAGCACATGGACGACCGCATCGAGTTCCTGCTCGACAGCGTGCTGGGCATGATCAACATGGACCAGAACAACGTGATGAAGGTGATGGCGGTGGCGTCGGTGGTCGGCATTCCGCCCACCGTGCTGGTCGGCATCTGGGGCATGAACTTCGCCTACATGCCCGAGCTCAAGTGGCACGACGCGTATTACTGGGCGTTGGGCGTGATCGTGCTGAGCATGCTGGTGCCGTTGGCATGGTTCCGCAAGCGCGGCTGGGTGTGATGCATCAGAGCCGGAAACCCGTAGGAGCGCACCAGGGCGCGATGCGGCGTTACCGGGAAGGCCCTCGCGCCCGGGGGCGCTCCTACGAGGTGCCGTCAGCGCAAACATCCGTTGCCTACGGTTGCGTGACTACGCAATGCCAGGCTAGGGCAGCTCGGTAGCCGCGCAGCGCGCGGCAGACTGCAGGAAACCCGTAGGAGCGCCCCTGGGCGCGATGCGGCGTTACCGGGAAGGCCCTCGCGCCCAGGGGCGCTCCTACAGAGTGCCGTCAACGCAATCATCTGTTGCCTACGGTGGCGTGACTACGCAATGCCAGGCTAGGGCAGCCCGGTAGCTGTGCAGCGCGCGGCAGACTGCAGGAAACCCCGTAGGAGCGCACCAGGGCGCGATGCGGCGTTACCGGGAAGGCCCTCGCGCCCGGGGGCGCTCCTACGAGGTGCCGTCAACGCAATCATCCTTTGCCTACGGTGGCGTGACCGCCGGTGGCGTGACTACGCAATGCCAGGCTAGGGCAGCGCGGTAGCTGTGCAGCGCGCGGCAGACTGCAGGAAACCCCGTAGGAGCGCACCTGGGCGCGATGCGGCATTACCGGGACGACGCGGCTTTACCGGGAACTCCCTCGCGCCCAGGGGCGCTCCTACAGGGTGGGCTGGGATGCGCAGCTGTCACTGCGCACTGCGCCGTGACTGGAAAACTGCCCCGCTGCGTAGCGTGCAACCAGGCGATGCGCATTGTTGATTGCTGCCGGGCGGCCTGGATCAGCCCTTGGCCTGGAAGCTGGCCTCTTCATACGGCTGCACCACCACCCAGCCTTCGCCGGCAAAGCGCATCTGCAGGCTTTCGCCCGAGCCGCGGCCGAACAGCGTGCCGATCGACACGTCGGTGACCAACTCCGGGGACAGCGCGCCCGACCAGGCCACGGTGGCATTGGGGTCGGTGAACACCGGGCCGCTGGCGGCGGTGACCGGCAGGGTCAGCGGCTCGTAGTGCGAAGTGATCGCCACGATGCCGTGGCCGCTCAGGCGCACGTTGAACAGGCCGCCGGACAGCATGCCGGCCACCTTACGCATCATCGTGATCTTGTGCTCGACGCCGGATTCGAACGCCAGCACGTCGTTGCCGTTGACGAAGATCGCTTCGCCATTCAAACGCAGCAAGGTCACCAGCTTGCCGAGGTCGGCCAGATATACCCGGCCCTGACCTTCGGCCTTCATCAACTGCATGCCTTCGCCGCTGACCGCCTTCTTCAGCAGATTGCCCAGACCCTGTTCCAGCAGCCCCTCGCGGGTGAACTTGACGTTGCCGGTGCGCGCGACCATGGCGCCGGCCTTGGACCACACCATGCCGTCGAGGCGCACTTCCAGCAGGTGCGGGTTTTCCAGTTCGAACGGATCGGGGCTGACGTCCTTTTCCTTGGAATGGGCGAGAAATTCGTTGAGCGTGCGTACGGCCATGGGTCCGTCCTGGAGGGTGAAAGAGTGCGCATGATACGCGGCAGGCCTGTGCGCCAGTAGCACGCGCAAGCGCACGTGGGCAGTGGGTGCCGGCGTTGTGGTAGTAGCGCAGTGCGTCTTGTGCTTCACGCACCACTGCCCGCCAGTCGCTGCAACCCGCAAGAAGCGCTTAAAGTGCGAGTCCTCCGACACCCGCGACCGGCATGACAAAACGATACGCGCTATGGATCTGCGCAGTTCTTCTGGCAGGCGCGGCGGCCTTGCTGGCGAGCTGGTGGTCTGCGCCGGCACCCGATGCGCTGCCGCAAGCACAAGGTCCCACGGCGACGCCGCTGGGCTGGAAGGCGCAGTTGCAGTGGGTGGCCGGCAGCGGTGTGCGTGGCGCAGTGGATGGCCGTGCTGCCGATGCACGGTTTGCCGATCCCTACGGACTGGCGATCGGTCCGCACGGCGCGCTATACATCGCCGATGGCGGCGACAACAACCGCATTCGCAGGCTGCTCGACAACGGCAGCGTGCAGACTGTGGCCGGTGGGCAGGAAGGATTCGGCGACGGCGTTGACGCGGCGGCGGAATTCAATACGCCATCGGGTATCGCCTTCGATACGGCCGGCAATCTCTACATCGCCGACACCGGCAACCATGCGATCCGCAAACGCACGCCACAAGGCGTGGTGACCACGCTCGCTGGCGATGGCAGTGCCGGTTTTCGCGACGGTGCCGCTGCGCAGGCACGCTTCAATGGCCCGATCGGCGTGGCGGTGGATGCAGAAGGGCGCGTGTATGTCGCCGATACCTACAACGATCGCATCCGCGTGATCGCGCCAGATGGGCAGGTAAGCACCCTGGCCGGCGGCGCCTTGCCGGGCATGGCCGATGGTGTTGGCGATCAGGCGCGCTTCGATACGCCGACCGACCTCAAGGTGGATGCGCACGGTGTGGTGTGGGTGGCCGACATGCGTAACGACGCGATTCGCCGCATTGCACCGGATGGCAGCGTCAGCACCTTGATCGGTGGCGATCCTGCCGACCTCAGCCCGCTGTTGCATCGCCCGATGACTCTTGCGCTCACCCACGACGGCGTGCTGTACGTGGGCGATGCAAGCGGGCGCGTGCTGCAGGTGACGCGTGCCGGGCATGTGGTGACAATGAGCGGCGAGGACGTGATGCAACGCATGTCGCGCCCGGCGGGGATCGCGGTGGATGCGCAAGGTGCGGTGTATGTCAGCGATGCCGGCAGCGCACGCGTGCATCGGCTGGTGCCGGCCACTGCGGCGAACGCGAACGCCGCGCCCGTAGTCGGGCCGGCTGCCACGCAGCCGTTGCCCGTCACCCAGGGCCGCTGGCCGTTGCAGCCGCAGGCCGGGTGGCATGAGGTGGTCGGCACGCTTGGCGAGGTGCGTGGCAACTACCAGGGTCTCAGCCGCGATCATCTGCATGCGGGCCTGGATATCCGTGGCGATGTCGGCCAAACCGTGTACGCCATTGCCGATGCCAAAGTTTCCAGCCCGTACCCGACCTGGGGGGTGGGGTAATTGGGCGAATGGTTCGCACTGGACACGATCGGCTACACCCATATGCGCGTGGGCCGCACCGCACAAGGGATGCCGCTGGATCCGCAGCGCTTCCATTTGGTGACGGATATGGATGGCAAGCCCGATCGCATGCGTGTGCTGCGCGGCACGCGTTTCCGTGCCGGAGATGCGCTGGGTACGCTCAATGGCATGGCGCATGTGCATCTGACCGCAGGTGCCAACGGCTTCGAACGCAATGCGGTGCAAATGGGCTTTGTCGGTTATGCCGACCATGTAGCGCCGCATATTGACCGGGTGAGTCTGCTCGACTCAGCTGGCCAAGCCCTGCCGATGACCAGCGGCAGGGTTAACGTACCGCTCGGGACTGCGGTGCAGATCGTGGTGGAGGCCTGGGACCAGGTGGATCGCAATCTGCCGCGTCGTCGCCTGGGGCTGTATGCGCTGGGGTATCAGGTGTTGGATGCGCAAGGCGTGCCGCTGGCCGGCGAAGCGGAGCCACGCATGATGATCGTGTTCGATCGCATGCCGGCCGATCCGGCTGCGGTGCTCACCGCTTACGCGCCCGACAGCGGCATCACCGTGCATGGCAGCGCGGTGACGCGCTTCCGCTATCTGGTCACCAACATGGTGCGTGATGGTCGCATCGGCAATGGGCAGTGGCAGGCCGGCGCGCTGCCGCCGGGCGACTACGTACTCCGCATAACCGCGCGTGATTACAGCGGCAATGAGGCCGTCGCCAATCGGGATCTACGCGTGCGGGTGGAATGACGCGTACAGCGTTGCGTTGATGATGACATAGCGTATCGGTGACGCATGCGGGGTGCAGGCACCGGTGCATTACCTCGCTGCGATCGAGATTCGATCCACAGACTCACGCCCAGCACTCGGCTGCATCGCACGCTCCGTTACGAAGGCGCGTCGCAAAACGCAGTGCCAACTCGCCTGCACCGTGCTTCTGAGATCAGCGTCGGATTCGTGGCATTGCTAGCCGGGCTAGATTGCTCCTATAGAAAACGTCTTTACGTTGTTCAAGGAGTGGGGCGATGCGCGTTGTTGGTGGCAGTCGAATGGAAAGTAGCTGGTCTGGAATGTCGCTGCGTGGTGGCGCGATCGCGTCGCTGTTGGCGCTGGCCACTGCTGCCACTGGCTTGTATAGCGCACCCGCGCAAGCGGCAGTGGGGCCGGGTGTGGTCAGCGGCGACACCATCGTGCACGATCCGTCGATGCTCAAGCTGAGCGATGGGCGTTACTACATCTATGCCACCACCGGCGTGGTCACCAGTACCGACCGCACCAAGTTCAGCAATGCGGGCGCGATCTTCAGCAGCATGCCGAGCTGGGTGCGCAGCTACAACCCGGACAACCAGCTATGGGCGCCGGATGTGTCCTTCCACGGTGGCAAGTATCTGATGTATTACACCGCCTCCAAGTTCGCCACCAACACCTCGGCGATTGCGCTTGCCAGCAGCAGCACCGGCAAGCCTGGCTCGTGGAAGGATCAAGGTATCGTCTACACCTCCAAGAGCAGCGACGACTACAACGCCATCGACGGCAATCTGGTGGTGGATGGCAATGGCAAATGGTGGTTGGCGTTTGGCTCGTTCTGGTCGGGGATCAAGCTGATCCAACTCGATCCCGGCACCGGCAAGCAGCTGTCCGGCAACACGACGCGCTACAGCCTGGCGAGCCGGCCGTCCCCGGGCGCGGTGGAGGCGCCTTTCATCCAGCAGGCCAATGGCTGGTACTACCTGTTCGTGTCGTTCGATGCGTGCTGCAAGGGCGCCAGCAGCACCTACAAGATTGCGGTGGGGCGTGCGCGCTCGGTGACCGGGCCGTACCTGGATCGCGCCGGTGTGGACATGCGCAACGGCGGCGGCACGGTGATCCAGTCCGGGTTGGGCAGCATGCATGGGCCGGGCGGGCAATCGGTGTTCCGCGATGGCGACGGCGACATCCTGGTCTACCACTACTACGACGACCGCGGCGACGCGCGCCTGGGCATCAACCGGCTGGGTTACGACGGCAGTGCATGGCCGGTGGTGCAGTAGCAGCAACCAATCGAACACGCTGCTGCGCGCTGCACTGGCGCAGCGATCAGACGATGGGGGTGCAGCGATCCGCCGGTGTTGCCGACTGCCAGAGCCGCGAGGCAGCCAGCGCTGCCGAGCAGTGCCCGGCAGCCGCTGGCGCACACTCAGCGCGTGGCCGCTTCGGGCTTGCGCACGCGTTTGACCGGCGCCGGCTTGGTCGCGGTGTCCGGATACAGGTTCAACAGCATCAAGGTGACGCCGTTGGTCCAGCCGAAGCCATCCTGTAGCGCGTATTCGCCGCCGCCACCGCCGGCGGCATCGGCTTCCAGGCCGTATTTTTCGACCAGCTTGTGCTCGCGCGCGAACAGCGCCTGCACCTGGGTGAGGAAGCGCTCGCCGATGGTGCGCGCCAGCGCGTCTTCGCCGTAACGGCGCAGGCCGTCCACCGCCACCCATTGCAGCGGTGCCCAGCCATTGGGCTCGTCCCACTGCTGGCCGGTCTTCACTGCGGTGGTGGCCAGGCCACCGGGGCGCAGCAGGCGCGCACGCACGGTGCTGGCGGTGCGTTTGGCATGCGCGTCGGTCGCCAGGCCGGTGAACAGCGGATACAGCGCCGCGGCGGTGACCTGGTCGCTGAGCTTGCGGGTCTGCCAGTCGTAGTCGGCGTAGTAACCGGCCGCATTCCACAGGTGCGCATCGATGGCCTGCTTGCGGCGCAGTGCCAGCGCCGCGTAGTCCTGCGTGCACTCGGCACCCGGCTGCGCACAGGCCTGGGCCAGGGTGCGCTCCAGGTGATACAGCAGGCTGTTCAGGTCGATCGGCACGATGGCGGTGGTGCGGATGGTGCGCAGGTTCTGTCCATCGGCCAGCCAGCGGCTGGTGTAGTCCCAGCCGCTCTCGGCACCGGCGCGAAGGTCGCGGTAGACCTCGGCGGCCGGGCGGTCGCCGGCCTCGGCGGCGGTGCGGGTGTCGTGCAGCCAGGCTTCCGGGCGCGGGGTGTCGCGCTCGTCCCAGTAGCGGTTGAGCAGGCTGCCGTCGGCCAGACGCACCACATGGCGCGCGGCCTGGCCGGGCTGCAGGTCTTCGCTGCCCTGCATCCAGTAGGCGTATTCCTTCTGCAGCTGCGGCAGGTAGCGCTGGTAGACCGCTTCGCCTTCCACGCCGGCCTGCAGTTCCACCATGTAGGAGAAGAACGGCGGCTGCGAGCGGCTCAGGTAGTAGCTGCGATTGCCGTTGGGGATATGCCCGTAGGTGTCGATCAGGTAGGCGAAGTTGTCCAGCATCTGGCGGCTGAGCGTGGTCTCGCCGCTCTTCACCAGGCCGAGCATGGTGAAGTAGGAATCCCAGTAATACACCTCGCGGAAGCGCCCGCCCGGCACCACGTAAGGATGCGGCAGCGCCAGCAGGCTGCTGTATGGCGGCACGTGGGTCTGGCTGCGCACCAGCTTGGGCCACAGCTCGTCGATGTGTTCGCGCAGCGCGGTGTCCTGGCGGATCGCGTCGGTCTGCACCGGCGGCGACTCTTCGAAATTGGCGTCCACGAACTTGCGCAGGTCAAAGCCGGGGTGATCGTGCTGCGCCAGATAGTCGGCGTTGATCAGCGCCGGGTCGCGCAGCGGCAGGAAGTCGACGAAGTGCTTCTGGTCGTCGAACAGCTCGCCGCTCTGCACCGCCTGGAACAGCTCCGGGTAGGCCAGGTCGGGCGTGGGCGGTGTGGCCGCCGGTGCGTTGACGACCGGAGTGTCCATGGGCGCGGCGGTCAGCGTGCAGGGCGCCACGAACATGCTCAGCGACAGGCCAAGCAGCGACGTGCAGCACGGGGGCGCGGCAGAACTCATGGCATCTCCAGAACGGGCAGTGACGTGCGGCATGGTAAACGACCGAAGTGGCGGGCGGGGCCGGACGACGGTGTCGGCAGGCCGACAGGCTTCGCACGGAGACGACTGGATTCAGCAAGGTGATCCGACGCGGTGCTGCAGGTGGTTGCGCGGGTTGCGTTGCCGATTCAGGCCTATCGGCCCGGATCGAGGCAGCTTGAGCCACGTGCGGACCGCGTCGGATTGCCGACATCGCTGCAAGATGCGCGCCACAGCCCGCGGCGGGCGGCACGTGGCGAACGGCGGGCGGCACTGCCAGTGCACGGCGGCCGGCGCGCGCGGGGACTGGCCGGCGGCAGCTCGGCCTTGCTCGCCTGACCGATTGCAGCGGCGTGGACGCACCGGCGGCACGCCGAACAAAGCCAGGCGGCTTGCTGTCCTTATGCGTCAGCCTTGGCGCGGCAGAGCGGTCTGCAACAAACGCTGCAGCTGCAGCGCGTTGGGCACCGCCAGCCCGGCGGCAGTGTTGTCGAAGATCACCCAGCATTCTGCCTGCGGATGCGTCGCGTCCTGCGCTGCGTTGAGCACCGCGTCGGCCAGTGTCTGCAGCGCACTGTCGTCGTAGCTGCTGTAGTAGATGCGCGGTGCGCCATGCCAGCGCCAGTACTGCGGGCCGGCTGTCGCACCCGGTGTGGCGGCGTCCGGCACCGGCGCCGGATCGGCGGCGCAGCGTGCGATGCGGTGGCGTGCCAGCAGCGCCTGTGCCTGCGGGAGAAACCAGCTGGCATGGCGCGGTTCGCAGACCACGCCGCCGTCCCAGCGCCGCCGCAGCATGGCGAAAAACCTGGCCGCCACCGGCGCATCGAACACAGCGCTGGGCGGCAGTTGCAGCAGCAAGCAGCCCAGTCGCGTACCCAGTGCACCGGCTTGGGCGAGGAAGGCATCCAGCAATGCACCAGTACCCTGCAGGCGTGCATCGTGGCTGATGCTGCGCGGCAGCTTGACCGAAAAGCGGAAATCCTCCGGCACGCTATCGGCCCAGCGTGCGTAGGTACTGGCACGGTGCGGACGATGGAACGAGGAGTTGATCTCCACTGCATCAAAACGTGTGGCATAGCGCTGCAGGACGCTGGCACCATCGCCGAATGCGGCGCGGTCGGCGGCCGGGATCGACCAGCCTGCGCAGCCACAGCGCACGCGCGGCACGGCGATGGATGAACGAGCCTTCATGAGGTGTACGCAAGAGGGGTGGGCAGCAATGCATGCGCGCATGTCAGCGTTGCGTGTGCACTGCGCTCACGGCCGACTCACCGACGACTTCGATACTGGGCGCATGCCAGAAGGTCCTTCCCTTGTCATCCTGCGCGAGCAGACCAAAGCATTTGTCGGTCGCAAGATCCTGCGCGTGTCCGGCAACAGCAAGCAGGACATCGCGCGGCTGGAGCAGCAAAAGGTGCTGGCGTTACGCAGCTGGGGCAAGCACTTCCTGATCGAGTGCGCGCAGTTCAGCGTGCGCATCCACTTTCTGTTGTTCGGCAGTTATCGCATCGACGAGGACAAGCCGAATGCGGTGCCGCGTCTGCGCCTGGAGTTTTCCAAAGGTCAGCGGTTGAATTTTTACGCCTGCTCGGTGCAGTTCATCGAGCGCCCGCTGGATGAGGTCTACGACTGGACGGCGGATGTCATGAACCCGCTCTGGGATGGCGCGCAGGCACGGCGCAAGTTGCGCGCCGCACCCGGCATGTTGGCCGCCGATGCATTGCTGGACCAGACCATCTTTGCCGGCGTCGGCAACATCATCAAGAACGAAGTGCTGCATCGCATACGTGTGCATCCGGAAAGCACGGTGGGCGCATTGCCGGCGCGCAAGCTCGGCGAGCTGGTTACCCAGGCGCGCGACTATAGCTTCGACTTCTACACCTGGAAAAAGGCCTTCGTGCTGAAAAAGCATTATCAGGTGCATACCAAAACCAGCTGCCCGCGCGACGGCGCGCCGCTGCAGTATCGAAAGCACCTGGGCAAGGCCGGGCGGCGGGCGTTTTTCTGCGAGGTCTGCCAGCGGCTGTACCGCTCGGAGGATGGCTGAGGTACCTGCGCATCCTGGGCAGCCGGCATCAACCGCTGTAGGGCGACCGAGCGCCGGCATGGCACGCAGGATTCATACCGCCGGGGCAGGGGAAGCGCCTGTCGGCAAGCAGCGGGCGTCGGCCGCCACGCTCGCTAATGTGAATGGCGGCTGGCGCCTGCGGCCCAGACAACGAATTTCAAACGCGCGTAAACGCCACGCCCGCTAGATTTGCGCGTCCTGCACCGGGTTCACGGTGCGGCGTGCGCATCTCTCATCTTATCGGTCTCCCGCATTGTGATTACCCGCAGGAAGGAAACGCTTGTCCCGCATGTCGCCGCTGTCGCATGCACGGGCGCCATGCTGTTCTTTCTTGCCTGTCTGTTGCTGTATATGCCGCCACCGCGCGACACGGTGCGACACGACGACAGTTTGCAGGTGTATTTCGTGCCGCGGCCGCAGTTGACGCTGCCAGCGCCGGTGACACCGCCGCAGCAGCGCGATTCCACACCGCGCGCGGCGCCGGCCGCGGCCTCATCCGCGCGCAGTGCGCCACCGCCGACACGTACCCCACCGCCGCAGCGGCAGGTGGCCGCCGCCAACGCGCCCGCTGGCGAATCGATGGCGGCCCAGCTCTACACCCGCGAAGGCCGCTTGCGCATGCCGCGCGATGCGCAGGTCGACCCGATGGCGCAGGCCGGCGCCGCGGTGCCGCCGGGCATGGCCGACGAACGCGCGCAGGCCAAGGCGCGCAACGTGATGGAACGGGTCAATCCGGTGCAGTACCAGGACACGCGCTTTGCCAAGGACTGGAAGAGCGACGGCACGCTGGGCGATGTGGCGATGCAGGAAATGAATCGCGGCATGAAGAAGTTCAACGACATGCTCAACGGGCCGCAGACGCAGGTGGCGAAGGCGCGACCACCGCCGGATGTGCGCTTCAACCCCGCGCTGGCGGGCAATCAGGCCGAGGTGGGCAGCGAGGCGACCGGCGATGCCTATAAGGCCGCGCCGATCGCGCACGAGACGCCGCCCGATCTCAAGGGCGAAGCCAGCCGCCGCATCCGCGAGGCGCTGGCCGCGCTGGAACAGCGCAGCGCGCGTTGCGATGCGTCCAAGCGCAAATCCCTGTTGTCGCCAGTGCGCACGCACCTGGGCGATCTGGAGCGTGCCGAGCACGCCTTGAACAACGGCGCCGACCCGGTGATGGCCGCACAGATGCTGCCGCGCCAGGCCGACAGCGCCTACGATCTGGCCCGCCGCGCGCTGTGGTACGCGGACCGCCAGTTGAAGCAGTGTGCGATCGGGTGAGTGGTGCAGTGAATGCGTTTGGGTGCAGCTGACCAGCAGTGGCGGGCAACCCCTCTCTAAAACTGTCTCGATGGCGGCAACGTACCGGCCACATTTGCAGCGTTGACGCGTGACGGCGAGTGAGCCGGATGCGCGGTGCCCTCACCGCTTGCGGGACACGCCGTGAAACCGTCCGTGGAGGCTCCTCGGCGGCATCCATGCCGCCAAGGGTCCCGCAACCGGCAAGGACACCGCATTAGAAAGTTGGTCGGCGGCCAGGTGAAAACCTGATTGTTGCTCGGCTTGCGATGGTGAAGATTTTTGGCCGCACGACGATCCGAACAACGCGGATCAAGCACTGCTCTTACCGTGCACACCGACCATCCCGACTGGTCCTTGTCCGCCTACCGTCGCGGGACCTTACGCGGCATGGATGCAGCGTAAGAGCCTACAAGGACGTACTTGCGGCGTGTCCTGCGATGGTGGGTGGGCAAGGGCCCTGCAGCCAAACCTGGCGTTGGCAACTGATCGGATGCGCCGTCATCCAGACGCCGCGTCATGCCCTGCTTGTAACCATGCGCACCGACCATTTCGACTGGTCCTTGCCTGCCCACCGTCGCGGGACCTTACGCGGCATGGATGCCGCGTAAGAGCCTACACGGACGTACTTGCGGCGTGTCCCGCGATGGTGGGCGGGCAAGGGCCCTGCAGCCAAGCCGCAGATCCGCAGCTCTGCACCCGACTCACCCACACCGCTCAATCACCTGGTCGCCGCGCGAAGTGGAAGTGGACGAGCGGCGCTGCGCGCCATCTTCTCCCGGTGGGAAAAGGGAAGCGTCCCGACAGGACTTGAAGAAGTAAGGCAGTCTTCGTCAGATATCGCGAATAGACTCCCCTCCGGCCGGGGCGAGAAGGCGCGGCTTTCGCAGCAAGGGCGCGTGTGCCCTGGAGCGCCCGCGACGCAAGCGCGGCTGGAGGCGCGCAGCGGGAGTTGTGAGGGCAGGTCTATGAAACGGCGGATCAGCCGGCAGCCGGTACTGTCGCCCCGCGCTACATCAGGCGCTGAGCCCGTCCTGCGCCAGACTCTGCCGATAGCGGTCTTTCTCGACACTCAGCGCGACTTCCGCGCGCAGGAACACCTGCCCGATCGGCTCGTCGCCACGGGTTGCTTGCGCTTGGCCGATCAGCACCGTCAGCCCGTGCGCATGCTGCTGCTGGGCGATATCGCGCAAGCGCTGCAGCTTCTGTTCGGCATTGGGATCGCGCAGTACGGCGATGAATTCGGCGCTGTCGGTCACGCGGTCCACACTGTCGCCGTTGGCTTGCGCCTGCGCGGCCAGGGCCTGGTCGAGCTGTTGCAAGGCGCGGCCCAGGAGCCGCTCGCTCTGTTTTTCGGCCAGCGCAGCCAGTTCCTGTACTTCCAGGATCACCAGGTAATAGCCGGTGTCGGCGGCCGCCGGGGCGGCAACCGGTGCCACCGGCTGCAGGATCGCCTCGCGCTCAAGCTGCAACTCGCGCTTGCGCTCGTCCAGCAGGCGCATGGTGACGCGTGCCAATGCCTGCAGCCCGGTGCGTTGAATGTCGGTGAGCGTGCGCGGCTCGGTGTCGAGCACGCAGACGGTGCCCAACGCCACGCCATCGGAGGTAACCAGCGGCATGCCGGCATAGAAGCGCGCGCCGGTCTCGCCGGTGACCACAGAGACATCGGCAAAGCGGCTGTCCTGGGTGAGGTCGCGCACTTCCATCAATTGCTCGGGGCTGCGGATGGCGTGATCGCACACGGCCTGGCTGCGGTCGGTCTGCTGCATGCCCAGGCCGAGCTGGGCCTTGAACCATTGGCGGTCGCGATCGACCAGCGACATCAGTGCGATTGGTGTGTTGCACAGCGAGGCCGCCACCTGCACCACGTCCTGGTAGGTGTCCTCGGGCAGGCTGTCGACGATGCGATAGCCGTCCAGGACCTGTTGGCGGGAGGCTTCGTCAGCCAGGGGCATTTGCTTCATCGAATAAGCCAGGCAAGCGCGAGCGAGAAAGATGTAACGATACCGGCACCGCCGATAACGCGGCGTGGATTTGCCATGCGCCCGAGCACGGCCTGCAGGGCGGATTCAGATCCGCATCCCCGCCGCGCTGCGCAGGCTAGGGGACATGCAACCGGCGGACTGAAGCGCCGGCGCGAGATTTCAAACCCGAGTGCGATGCCTGCGCATTGCACGCAGGAACCGGGGACTCATACGCACACGCACCATTGCGTACCGCGCATATGGAAACGGCGCGGCTCGAAAGCCGCGCCGTCGGTGTGCGACTGACCAGCCTCAGCGCTTGACCGGCTTGCCGTCCACGTCCAGCACCTGCACCTCACCCAGCTTGAGCGCACGCACCGGGGCTTCGATCTTCTTCAGGTCGCCCACGATCACCCAGGTCATCGCGTTGGGCGCGATGATTTCCTTGATGGCCTTCTGCGCGGCCGGTTGGTCGATCGCTTCCAGGCGCGGCTTGAGCGTCTGCACGTAATCATCGGGGCGGTCGAACTGCACGATGCCTTCGATCGCACCCAGCACCGCGCCGGTGGTTTCGAAGCTGCCGGGCAGGGCGCGGATGCGCTGGTTCTTGATCTTCTCGATCTCGTCGGTGGTCAGCGGCTTGTCGCCGATGATCGCGGTGGCTTCCTTGAGGATCTCGTTGGCCGACTCGGCGGTCTTGTCGGTCTGCACCGGCGCGGAGAACATGTACGGCCGCTGGCCCTGCGCATCCAGCATGCGGGTGCCGGCGCCGTAGGCCCAGCGCTTGTTCTCGCGCAGGTTCATGTTCAGGCGCGAGGTGAAGGTGCCGCCGAAGGCGCCATTGGCCACGCCGATCGCCAGGTTGTCCGGCGCCTTGGTGGACGGTGCGAGCAGGCCAGCCAGAATCACCGACTGCGGCGCATCCGGGCGGTTGATCAGGTACACGCGCGGCTTGGGCTGCGCGGCGACCTGGACCAGGTTCTTCTTCGGCAACGGCGTGGCAGGTGCCTTCCAGTCACCGAAGGCGGCATCGAGCTGCGGGATGATCTGCGCCAGCGTGGTGTCGCCGGCCACCAGGATGCGCAGGTTGTCCGGACGCAGCCACTGGCGGTGGAAGGCCTGCAGGTCCTGGGCGTTGAGGCTCTTGATCGTCGCCTCGGTGCCGCTGCCGGTGAGCGGGATGCCGTAGGGGTGGTTCTGGCCGAACAGCAACGGCGGCAGCGCACGCAGCGCCAGGCTGTTGGGCTGGGTCTTTTCCTGCGCAATGCCGGCCAGCCACTGGCCGCGGATGCGCTCGATGTCGGCAGCCTTGAAGGCCGGGTTGCGCACGATGTCGGAGAACAGCTGCAGCGACGGCTGCAGCTGGTCGTTGAGCGCATCCAGCGAGGCGCTGCAGCTGTCCAGATCGCAGCCGACTGCCGTGATCGCGCCCAGGCGCTGGCGACGCTGCGCCACTTCCACCGAATCCAGCGCGGCGGTGCTCTCGTTCATCAGCGCGGCGCTGAAGCTGGCGGTCCCGAGCTTGTTGCCCTGGTCGGCCGCATACCCGGCATCGAACAGCAGTTCCACCTGGGTGACCGGGATGGTGTGGCGCTCGGCCAGGATCACCTCGACGCCGTTCTTCAACTTGCCGCGCTGCAGCTGCGGGAAGCTCAGGTCGGGGAACTGGCTGGTCTGCGGCACGCCCTTGCTGCGGTCCAGCGTGGAGGCGGTGGTTTTGTACTTGCCGGCGGCCGGCAGCCTGGGCGCCGGCTTGCCGGGTTCTTCGCCACGTGCGACCACTGCCTTGTCTTCGGCGGCGGGGTCGAAATCCTTGCCGGCCGGCAACACGGTGAGCAGATAGTCGCCCTTGCCGAACCAGGTGGCGGCGGTCTGCTTGACGCTGTCCACGGTGGCGGCCTGGCCGCGCTGCAGATCCTGCTTGTAGGCGCCCGGGTCGCCGCGGTAGACCTGGCCCTCGGCCAGGATCACCGCCTTGCCACCGAAGCCGCCGACCTTTTCCAGCCCGCGCACGAAGCCGGCGCGGTAGGCCACCTGCGCGCGCTGCAGCTCGTCGGCGGTCGGGCCCTGGGCGATGAACTTCTTGAGCTCCTCGTCGATGATCGCCTCGACCTTGGCCGGGTCCACGCCGTCCTTCACGTCGGCCTGGATCTGCACCTGGCTGGACAGCGCGAACGGCTGGATCGCTGCTGATACGTCATCGACCAGATTGTCCTGGTAGACCAGGCGCTGATACAGCCGCGAGGTCTTGCCGCCGCCGAGCACGGTGGTGGCCAGGTCCAGCTGGATCGCCGCATCGCTGCCCAGCTGCGGCGCAGCCCAGGTGCGGTAGATGCGCGGCTGCGAGACGTGGTCGTGCTGCACGCCACGCTTCTGCGCGGCCAGCGGGGTCACCCACGGCTGCTGGCGCGCCACCGGCTTGCCGGACGGGATGTCGCCGAAATACTGCAGCGCCTTGGCACGCGCCTGCGCCACAGTGATGTCGCCGGCCAGCACCAGGGTGGTGTTGGCGGCGCCATAGTTGTCGTTGAACCACTGTTTGACGTCGGCCAGCGAGGCCGCGTCCAGATCCTCCATCGAGCCGATGGTGTCGTGTTGGTACGGGTGGTTGGCCGGGAACAGGTTGGACAGGATGTTCTGGTCCACGCGGCCGTAGGGGCGGTTCTCGCCCTGGCGCTTCTCGTTCTGCACCACGCCGCGCTGGGTGTCGAGTTCTTCCTGGCCGATCGCGCCGAGCAGGTGGCCCATGCGGTCCGATTCCAGCCACAGCGCGGTGTCCAGCGCAGTGGTCGGCACGGTCTCGAAATAGTTGGTGCGGTCGAACCAGGTGGTGCCGTTCATGTCGGTGGTGCCGACCTTTTCCAGCGGCGCGAAGAAGCTGCCCTTGTTGTTCTCCGAGCCGGAGAACATCAGGTGCTCGAACAGGTGCGCAAAGCCGGTCTTGCCGGCCGGCTCGTCGCCGGAACCGATGTGGTACCAGATGCTCACCGCCACCACCGGCGCCTTGTGGTCCTCGTGCACCACCACGGTCAGGCCGTTGGGCAGGGTGAAGCGGGTGTAGCCGATTTCGGGAATAGCACTGCTGGCCGCGGGCTTGGACAGGCTGGCCGGGGCGGCAGCGACGGCGGGAGCAACGGTACCGGCAGCGACGCCGAGCACACCGGCGATCAACAGGGACAGCGGACGCAGCATGTGACACTCCAGAACAGGACAATCGGCCGAGGGTAGTGGCTGCCTGTCGGCGTCGCAAATGCTGTCCGGCAGGGGGGCAGGTGCGGCTGCCGGCAGGACGGCGCGCGACGGGACGCCCGGGCCGGCGCTGGTCAGGGCGCAGCAACCGCAACATGTCCCCCCAGCGCGTCGCAAGTGGTTCCCATCCGGCACGGGCGTGACGGCGTGGCGGGTACAGATGGCCGGTGTGCATCACGCCCGGTGGGACGATCGATTGCGCAGGCCCGGCACGTGCCCGGTCGTGTTTGGCGCCTTCCAACATCCCGATGCCGGCAGATCGGGGGGCGGGCTCGGCACCGGCACGCTGACCATCAGCAAGCAGGCCCGGCCGCACGCACTCAAGTTGATCATCGCCTCGCCGTTACCTGGGGCGACCTACCTTGCCCAGACGTTGCCCGCCGATCACGCCATGACCCTCCTGTTGCCGCCCGTGCCGATTCCTGCCGACGACGCCCTGCGTGTGGAGGCGGTGCGTCGGTTGGGGGTGCTGGATACCGAGCCGGAGGCCGAATTCGACGACATCGCCTGGCTGGCCGCCAACATTACCGGCGCCCCGATGGCGCTGGTGTCGCTGCTGGACGCCGACCGCCAGTGGTTCAAGGCGCGTTGCGGCACCGATCTGGAAGGCACCCCGCGCAGCGCGTCGTTCTGCTCGTATGCGGTGATGGGGACCGAGCTGCTGGAGATCCCCGACGCCGAGGCCGACCCGCGCTTTGCGCTCAACCCGCTGGTCACTGCCGCGCCGGGCATCCGCTCGTATGTGGGCGTGCCGCTGGTCGGCCGCGAAGGCTATGCCTACGGCACCTTGTGCACGCTCAGCACCCGCTCGCGCGTGCTCGACGAGAACCAGAAGCAAGGCCTGATCCGTCTGGCGCGCCAGGCTGTCAGTCAACTGGAGGCGCGTCGCGACCGGCTGGCCGCGCAAGCGCAGCGGCAGACCCTGAGCCGCTTGCTGGAGGCCATGCCCGACGGCGTGGTGTCCTGCGACAGCGACGGGCTGCTGCATGAATTCAACCACGCCGCCCGGCAATGGCACGGCACCGATCCGCGCCTGTTGCCGCCGACGCAATGGGCGCAGCACTTCGATCTCTACAACGCCGACGGCAGTGCGCTGCTGCCCACCGAGGCCATCCCGCTGGTGCGCGCCTGGGCCGGCGAGCATGTGCGCAATGCCGAGATGGTGATCCGCGCCACCGGCCAGCCGGCACGCAGCGTGCTGTGCAATGCAGACCCGGTGGTCAGCGATCAGGGCGCGGCATTGGGCGCGGTATGCGTGATGCACGACATCACCCAGCTGCGCGATGCCTCGGCTGCGCTGGCAGGCGAGCGCGCACGCCTGCAGTCGCTGGTCGACGCGTCGCAGGATGTGGCGATCATCGCGTTCGATCCGAACGGGCGCATCAAATTGTTCAATCCCGGCGCCGAGCGCCTGCTCGGCTACACGGCGGACGAGGTGCTGGGCAGCTGCCCGGCGCAGTTCCATCTGCCGGCCGAGCTGGAGCGGCACATGGCCACGCTGGCGTTGTCGCCGCCGTCGTATCTCAAGCTGGCCGCCGCTGCCGCAGGCGACCTGCTCGAAGAAGAACTCTGGACCCTGGTGCGCAAGGACGGCGGGCTGCGGCGCGTACGGCTGTGCTTCAACATCATCCACGACGCGCAGCAGGGGGTGTCCGGCTACCTGGCAATGGCCATCGACGTCACCGCCGAGCTGCAGGCGCAGGCCGCCGCGCAGCTGGCGGCCGAGCACTTCCGCGGTGCATTCGAAACCGCCCCGCAGGGCATGGCGATCGTCTCGCTGGATGGCGACTGGCGCGACGTCAACCCGTCGCTGTGCAGCATCCTGGGATATCCGCGCGAGCAGCTGTTGCGCACCACTTTCCAGACCATCACTCATCCGGACGATCTGGACATGGACCTGCGCCTGGTGCAGGAACTGATCGACGGCAAACGCGACAGTTACAGCCTGGCCAAGCGCTACATCAGCCAGCAGGGTGCGGTGATCTGGGCGCAGCTGTCGGTGTCGCTGGTGCGCGACAGCAGCGGCGCGCCGGTGCATTTCGTCTCGCAGATCCAGGACGTCACCGAACGCCATGTCGCCGCCGAACGCCTGGCCGAAAGCGAAGCGCGGCTGCGCGCGATCAGCGACGCCACCCCCACCCTGGTGGGGCACTACGATGCCGCGCAGCGCTGCCTGTTCGCCAACCAGGCGCATCGCGACTGGCTCGGCGTAGAGCCGGCCAGTCTGGTCGGCTGCGCGATCACCCAGGTGCTGGGCGAGGACCTCGGTGCGGAGGCGCGCGCTGCGCTGGAGCAGGTGAGCGCCGGGCAGCGGGCCCACTTCGAACACGTTCTGCGTGGTGGCGCGACACCGCGCGATGTGGAAATCACCCTGGTGCCGGAAATGCAGGGCACGGCGACGCAGGCGCAGGGATTCTTCCTGATGGCGCAGGATGTCACCGCGCACAAGACCCTGCATCGGCTGATGCATGAGCGCGCGACCCGCGACGCTTTGACCGGCCTGCCCAATCGCCACGCCTGGTCCGAGGCGCTGCAGGTTGCGGTGACCCAGGCGCAACAGCAGCAGTGTGCGGTCGCGGTGATGTTCCTGGATCTGGACGGCTTCAAACGCATCAACGACGTCCACGGCCACCGCGCCGGCGACGCGGTACTGGTCGCCTTCGGCCGCTGCCTGCAGCAGGCGGCCGAAGGCCGCTATCTGGTGGCACGCCTGGCCGGCGACGAATTCGTGGTGTTGCTGGACAACCTGCAGGATCCGCAGACCGAATGCGCAGCCGTGGCAGACCGGATTCGCGCCGCATCGGCAGCGGGTGCGGTGTTCGGTGAGCAACATCTGCCAATCCGGTCCAGCATCGGCGTCGCCTGGCAACACGGCCAGCAGGCCGACGCCGCCAGCCTGATGCACGCGGCAGACGAAGCGATGTACGCCGTCAAACGCGCCCGCCACGGCAACGACACCGCCGGCCGCGACGCCACGCGCTGACGCAGCGCATGCAGCAACACGCCCTTCTCCCAACAGGAGAAGGCACCCGCAGGGCAAGCGAGGCTACGACTTACCCATAACCCCGCGTCAATCAGAGCACTCCCTTCTCCCACCGGGAGAAGGTGCCCGCAGGGCGGATGAGGGTGCGTCCTACCCATAAAACCGCGTCAATCGCATCGATGATGGTCACCACCCGCGATGTTGAGACCCATTATCTCGGTCGTCTGGAGAGGTGATGCAGGGAATGGATGCATCGATTGCAGAGCGATGATCTGCGGCTCGGCTGCAAGGCCCTTGCCCACCCACCCTCGCAGGACACGCCGCAAGTACGTCCTTGTAGGCTCTTACGCGGCATCCATGCCGCGTAAGGTCCCGCGACGGTAGGCGGGCAAGGACCCATCGAGATGGTCGGTGCGCATGACACAAGCGATGTGCTGTAAGCACTGTTCGGATAATTGCGCGTCGGGTCATGTTCCCAGCGCAAGTTGGCGAGCTTTTCAAGAAAGCAGCCGACCAACTCTCTGGCGCGGTGTCCTTGCCGATTGCGGGACCCTTGGCGGCATGGATGCCGCCAAGGAGCCTCCATGGACGGATTCACGGCGTGTCCCGCGAGCGGTGAGGGCATCGCGCGTTCGACTCACCGAGCGTTTGACTTGGCATCGAATCACGCCTCAACGGGGCGAAATCTTGGTGGCTCTATGCGTTGCGCTTCGACCGACTTGCAATACGAATAGCTCAGTTGCAGAGCGACGGATCTGTGACTTCGCTGCAAGGCCCTTGCCCGCACACCATCGCAGGACAAGCCGCAAGTACGTCCTTGTAGGCTCTTTCGCGGCATCCATGCCGCGTAAGGTCCCGCGACGGTGGGCGGGCAAGGACCCATCGAGATGGTCGGTGTGCATGGTTGCGAGCCGTGTGCCTTGCACGGTTGTCCGATGAACTGCGGTCTGATCAGCCTCTTTTGATCCGATGACGCGCTTGTTCTGATGCAGATGCGGCTTCAGGGCATCCTTCCCCGGACCGCCGCTTCGCGCCCCCAGCCCGCATTTGCGCCACGCGCGCCAGTGGTGCGTAAGCGGTGTCTTCTCGCCCCGCAGATAGAGGGGCTCCGCATCCATCAAGCCGCCTGCACCACCGAACGCCGTTGCGTCAGGGCAGTCTGCTGGGGTACCAACCGGAACACTGCCACTGCGCGGGTCAGATCCGCCGCCTGGTCTTCCATGCTGCGTGCCGCAGCGGTGGCTTCTTCCACCAGCGCTGCGTTCTGCTGGGTCATTTCGTCCAGCTGCATCACCGTGGTGCTGACCTGCTCGATACCGGCGCTTTGCTCGGTGCTGGCGGCGGTGATCTCGGCCATGATGTCGGTCACCCGCTGCACCGAGCTGACCACCTCGGTCATCGTGCTGCCGGCCTGTTGCACCAGGTCCGAGCCCTGCGCCACTTTTTCCACCGAATCGGAGATCAGCTGCTTGATCTCTTTGGCCGCGCCGGCCGAACGCTGTGCCAGCGCGCGCACTTCGGTGGCCACCACCGCAAATCCGCGGCCCTGCTCGCCGGCGCGTGCCGCTTCCACCGCCGCGTTCAAGGCCAGGATGTTGGTTTGGAACGCAATGCCGTCGATCACTCCGATGATGTCGGAAATCCGCGCCGACGATTGCGTGATTGCCTGCATGGTGCTGACCACTTCCTGCACCACGCGGCCGCCGCTTTCGGCCACTTCGCCGGTGCCCTTGACCAGTTGATTGGCCTGGCGCGCGTTGTCGGCGTTCTGACGCACGGTGGAGGTGAGTTCTTCCATCGAGGCGGCGGTTTCTTCCAGGTTCGCCGCCTGGTGCTCGGTGCGTGTGGACAGGTCGGCATTGCCGCTGGCGATCTCGCCGGCGGCGGTGTTGATCATCTCGGCCGAGTGCTGGATGCCCTGCACGATGGTGGTCAGCTGGATCGCCGTGCGGTTGGCCGCATTGGCCAGGCGGCCGAATGCGCCCTCGTAATGCGATTCCACCCGCTGCGACAGATCGCCATCGGCAATCGCGGCCATGATGCGGCCGACATCGTCCAGGCCTGCATCGGCCTGCTGCATCAGGCGGTTCAATGCCTGCACCATTTCGGCGAATGCGAACTGGTAGCGCGCCTGCTCGCCACGTGCGGAGAAATCGCCGCGTGCGGCCGCATCGGCCAGGCGCGCGATATCGCTGTTGATCGCCGACAGGTTGCTCTTCACCGTGTCCAGCGCTTCGTGCAGCGCCGCGCGCTGGCCAGGCAGGCGACGCATGTCGCGGCGCAGATCGCCGCGGCCGTACTCGCCCATCAGGTCCATCGCCTCGTTGATGGCATCCAGATGCTCGAACACCACCGTGTTCACGCCATGCGCCAGGGTGCCGTAATCGCCGGGGAAATCCTCCGGAATGCGGTGCGCGATGTTCTCGCCCTGCTGCAGGCGGATCATGGTCTGCATTTCGCCGTTGAAGCGCTGCAACTGGGTCTGCATCTGCTGCATGCTGTGCATCAGCTGGCCGGTTTCGTCGCGCGATTCAACCCGGATATCGTTGTCGAAGCGGCCCGAGGCGATCGCCTCTGCAGTGCGCGATGCTGCCCGCAGCGGTGCCGCCATCGCCGAGGCGATCAACCAGCACAGGCCGATCACCATCGCCACCAAGGCGCCGCCGATCAAGGTCAAGGTGCGGGTGAAGCCCCAGGCCTGCACCTGGATGTCCTCGGCGTACACGCCCATCACCAATACCCAGTTCCAGGCCGGAAAGGTCTTGGCATAGCTGATCTTGGGCAGCTGCTCCTGCTTGCCCGGCTTGGGCGCGTTGTAATAACTGAAGCCGTTGCCGCGCTCGATCGCCGTCTTGATGTCGCGATAGACGTACTGCCCGGCATCGCTCTTGTAGTCGCTCATGTCGGTGCCGACGGCGCGCTTGGGATGCATCAGGATGCGCATCTGCGGGTCGACGATGAAGAAGTAATCCACCCCGTCGTTGGTGCGCATGTCGGCCAGCGTGGTGCGCGCAGCTTCCTTGGCCTGTTCGACCGTCAGCTCGCCGGCCTTGGCCTTGTCTGCGTAGTGCTGCATCACGGTCAGGCCCATCTCCACCTCGGTCTTGACGCTGAGCTTGCGCGCCTCGATCAGGTCCAGGTATTGCAGGCGGGCCGCGGCCACTGCCAGCAGGATCACGCCCACCGTCAGCAAGCTGCACAACAGGACGAACTTGCGAGTGAGCGGGAGATTGGCAACGTGACGACGCAACAGGGAGACAACAGGCATGGGACGGCATCCAGAACGCGCGCAGGGCGCTATGTCATGAATAGCGGCTGATTCACATGCGGGTTGAATGCTAATTGCGGCAGCGTCCGCTTGCGACGGATGCAATGTAGGAGCGCCCCCGGGCGCGATGGGGCGTTATCGATAACGCTTCATCGCGCCCGGGGGCGCTCCTACGAGGTCATGGGTATCGATCCAGCGATCGATGGGTGACGCGACATTGGTGACTTGCAGACCGTCGGCAGTGTGCAAGGTAATGGCGGACACGCACTGCGTGCCCGCCTTATTGCATCAGCCTGCCGCGCAGAAGCCGAATTCGGCCGTCGCACCGGCGGCCAGGGTGCGGTTGAAGTCCACCCCGCTGGCCTTGAGCGTGCTGCCGCTCTGCGACCAGGTGACGTTCCAGGCGTTGTTGACGGTGCCGGTGACCGGCAGCGAGATCGCCCAGGTGCCGCTGGCGGTGCCGGTGTTGGTGACCTGCACGCGATTGCAGTAGCCACCGTTCCACTGGCTGTCCACGCTCACCTTGGTGCTGAAGCTGCCGCTGGGTGTCGGTGTCGGTGTCGGAGTTGGCGTGGGAGTAGGTGTGGGAGTCGGAGTCGGCGTGGTGCTGCTCACCGTGCCCCACAGCGTCCGCAGCAGCGCCATCTTGTCTTCGCGCACGCTGGTCCAGTCGTCGCGCAGGATGCCGCCGGTGTCGCCGCTGTTGGGATTCCACGACCAGTAGAAGCCCTCGTTGATGCCCTTGCTGCGCAGGTACTTCACCAGCGCGTCCTGCCAGACCTTGTCGCGTGCGTCGCCTTCCCCGTACTTGCCGCCGAATTCGCCCAGCAGCAGCGCATAGGTGCCAGCGAACTGGCCGAAGTGGCGGTCCCAGATCGCCGGCATGTTGTTGGGGAAATTGCTGTCGTTGAAGTACGCCTGCGCGTACACGTCCGGCCCGTACACATGCGGCGCCAGCAGCAGCCGGTTGGCCGGAATGTTCAGCGGGGTGCAGGCCAGCGGCTGCAGGTTGCCGCCCCAGAAGATGCCGCCGTTGGTGGAGCAGACCGGATTGTCGGTAATGCCTTCCACCGCGATGATCCATTTCGGTGCCACCGCCAGCACTGCGGCCGAGCCGCGCTCGGCGGCCTTGTTCCAGTCGGTGGCCGCGTTGCCGGTGCCCCAGGTGGCGGCACCGTGCGGTTCGTTCTTCAGGTCCAGGCCGATCACGCTGGGCACGTTCTTGTAGCGGTTGGCGACAAAGCGCAGATCGTCCAGCCACTGCGCTTCGGAATACGAGCCGGTGTACCAGAGCTCGGAGATGGCGGCGCAATCGGGGGTGTGGTGATCCAGCAGCACATACATGCCGCGCGCGTTGAATTCGTTGATCACCTTGTCCAGGATCTGCAGCGAGCTCAGGCCCTGCAGATCGGCATTGAGGCTGTAATCGATGCTGGTCGGCATCGTGCTGCTGCGCAGGGTGGCCGGGCAGAACGGCAGACGCACGGCGTTGAAGCCCAGGCCCTGCATCTGGTTGATCATGTCCTTCCAGTTGCGTGCCCATAGACCGTGCATGACATGGTTGCCGGTCTCGAAGCCGAACACGTTGACGCCCTTGAGCTGCACCACCTTGCCGCTGTCGTCGACAATCTTGTTGTTGCTGATGGAGTAGCTGAAGGCCGGTGCGGCGGCGAGCGCCAGCGCGGTGGCCAGTGCGAGCGTACTGGCGGTCCTGAAGATGGACATGGTGATCTCCCTAGCGAACCCGGCTCGACACCCGAACCCGGTGAGGGGGGCATCTTGGTCCGCGGCTACATTGTTTGGCGTGATCCGGACCACAGAAAGGCGCATTGCCGCACCGGTCACACGCAGGCTGCGGGCCGGGTCGCTTTCGCGCACACTATCGCCGCTGTCGCCTGTCCGCAGGCTGTCCTTTCTGTCCCCGGAGTGTCTTCCAATGTCCTTTCTGCGTGCCGAACTGGCGCAATGGCGCGCCTCGCCTGCGCGCGAACTGATGGCCGGTGCGGTCGCTACCTTTGCGCTGATTCCCGAAGTGATCGCCTTTGCGTTCGTGGCCGGCGTCGACCCGCAAGTGGGGTTGTTCGCGTCGTTCGTGATCGGGATTGTCATCGCGTTCTTCGGCGGCCGCCCGGCGATGATTTCCGCTGCGGCCGGGTCGGTTGCCCTGGTGGCCGCACCGCTGGTGGCCGCGCACGGCTTGCCTTATCTGCTGGCGGCCGGGCTGCTGGCCGGTGCGGTGCAGATCCTGTTCGGTCTGTTGCGGCTGGGCGTGCTGATGCGCTTTGTCAGCAGTTCGGTGCGCACCGGCTTCGTCAATGCGCTGGCGGTGCTGATCTTCGCCGCGCAGCTGCCGCATCTGCAGCACGCCAACTTGGCCACCTGGGGCATGTTGGCGTTGGGCCTGCTCATCATCTACGGCCTGCCGCGGCTGCCGCTGCCGGGCGTGTCGGCAATCCCTTCGCCGCTGCTGTGCATCCTGGTGCTGACGGTGCTGGGCTCGGCACTGCACCTGCCGCTGGAGACGGTGGCCGACTTGGGCAAGCTGCCCAATGCGCTGCCGGTCCTGCAATGGCCGGCGGTGCCGCTGACGCTGGAGACCTTGCGCATCATCGCCCTGCCGGCGCTGGCCATCGCGATGGTGGGGCTGCTCGAATCGCTGATGACCGCACGCGTGGTCGACGAACTTACCGACACCCCGAGCAACAAGAACCGCGAGTGCACCGGGCTGGGTCTGGCCAACACCGCTGCCAGCCTGTTCGGCGGCATCGCCGGCTGCGGCATGATCGGGCAGACCGTGGGCAACGTGAAATACGGCGGGCGCGGCCGTCTCTCCACCCTGTTCGCCGGGGTGTTCCTGCTGATCCTGATGGTGCTGCTCAAGCCGTGGGTCTCGCAGGTACCGGTGATCGCGCTGGTGGCGATCATGGTGATGGTCTCGGCCGAGACCTTCGACTGGCGTTCGCTGCGCACCGTGGTTACCCATCCGCGCACCTCCAGTGTGGTGATGTTGGCCACCGTGGCGGTGACCCTGGTCACCCGCAACCTGGCCGCGGGGGTGGCGGTGGGCGTGGTACTGAGCGGGGTGTTCTTCACCTTCAAGGTGGCCGGGCTGCTGCAGATCACGCACAGCGACGGCGACGATGGCGTGCGCACCTACCACGTGCGCGGTCAGGTGTTCTTCGCCTCGGCCGACGTGTTCATCGACGCCTTCGACGCGCGCCAGGTGCCCGGCCGCGCGGTGGTGATCGACGTCGGCCGCGCGCATTTCTGGGACATCACCGCAGTGGCGGCGCTGGACAAGGTGGTGCAGCGGCTGCGCCATCATGGGTTGGACGTCCAGGTCAAAGGTCTGAATGCCGGCAGCCGGCGCCTGATGCAGGCACACGCGCTGGGCGACGATGCGCTGGAGTCCGCACTGCCGTAAGCGCGCTGGTGTACCGGCCGGTCGCGCGCCTGCACATCCGTGTACGCCGGCTGGCCGTGCGCTGCGCCGGCCAGCCGGCGGACTCAAGTTCGCGCGTGCAGCGCCGATGAACCGGCATCGAGATTGCCGGTAACCCGTCGTGATGCCAGTGCCTTCCAGCCCGAGAGGTGTGCCCGCGTGCCGTGACCGGCGCTGCGGGCCTGCGTCTGCCCGCGGGATGGTGCGGCAATGACCACGGCACCGTTGCTGGAACGCATGGTGGACCTGACCGCCATCCGCGATGCCGATCTGCTCGACCTGAGTCTGCTGCGCACCATGCGCGAGGTCTGCGCGTCCGAGGAATTGTCGTTGCTGCGCATCGCGCCGGACGGCCGCACCATGGCCGAAACGCGGCTGCGCGAGGATGGCCGGCTGTCGCTGACGGTGGCCGACATCCACGACGCGCAGATGCGCGGGCAACTGGCCGACCTGCACGGGCCGGGCGATGTGGTGCAGTTGCAGCAGGACGGCCGCGCGCTGCTGGTGTACCCGATGATGGAAGCACGCGGCATCCGCACCTGCCTGCGCGTGGGCGGCTCGCGCGCACCCGGCGCCGCCGAACAGGTGATGCTGCAGGGCTTTGCGCGTTTTTTCCAGAATTACCGCAGCCTGCTCGACGATGCCCAGCGCGATGCGTTGACCGGCCTGCGCAACCGCAAGACCTTTGACGATGTGATCCTGCGCCTGTTCGCCGGTGGTGCGGATGCAGCGGCCAGCGAAGGCGTGTGGCTGGGGATCGTGGACATCGATCACTTCAAGCGCGTCAACGACAGCTTCGGCCACCTGTACGGCGACGAGGTGCTGTTGCTGGTTGCGCAGTTGATGCAGCGCTGCTTCCGCCAGGACGATCTGCTGTTCCGCTTCGGCGGCGAGGAGTTCGTGATCGTGTTGCGCGGCGTGGACCGCGACATCGCGGTGAGCCTGTTCGAGCGCTTCCGCGTGGCGGTGGCCGAGCAGGTGTTTCCGCAGGTCGGCAAGGTCACGCTCAGCACCGGCATCGTCGAGCTCACCGACGGCCAGTTGATCAGCCAGTTGCTCGACGAAGCCGACAAGGCGCTGTACTGGGCAAAGCAGCACGGCCGCAATCGCACCGAGGTGTACGCCGAACTGGTGGCCAGCGGAAGGATGCAGCAGGTCACCCAGCAGGTCGGCAGCGTCGATCTGTTCTGAGCGGCAGTGGCGTTCGGCGGCGGTGCTGCGGCATAGACCGCCGCAGCCTTTAGCTGTTTGACGGCATCCAGCGCCATGAGGCGCAAGGTGGATGCCGTGCCAGGTGGCAGCGCGATGTGCTGCGCCGCGCCGCATCGCTAGCTGGCCCTATCGATCAATGCTGCGTCGCTGCCGATGCATGTCGCCAGCGCGACGGCATGCATCGCTCGCTACCGTGCACACCCGATCAGACGCCGCAGTAGCTACACTCCAGGGCTGTTCGGACACTACCTGGGTGCTGCAGTGAAGCGAGTTGTTACCAAACGCGTTGCAATGGGAATGCTGGCGATGGCGGTCTCGACCGCACTGATGGCGGCGACGCCGAGCTTCGATGGCGCGCGCATCTCGCGCGACGTCAAGGAGCTGTCCTCCGATGCCTATGAAGGCCGCGGCCCGGCCACCGCCGGCGAGGAAAAGACCATTGCCTACCTGAGCAAGCAGTTCGCCGACGCCGGCCTGCAACCGGGCGGCGACCTGACCGACGGCAAGCGCGCCTGGACCCAGGCGGTGCCGCTGCGCCGCGCCGATATCGTCGGCACGCCGACCATCGCCCTGCAGCACGCCGGCAAGCCGCAGGCGCTGACCCAGGGCAAGCAGATCGCCATCCGCGCCGCGCTGGATGGCTCGTCCAAGGTCGACATCGCCAACGCGCCGCTGGTGTTCGTCGGCTACGGCGTCAAGGCGCCGGAGCGCGACTGGGACGACTTCAAGGGCGTGGACCTGAAGGGCAAGATCGCGGTGGTGCTGATCAACGACCCGGATTTCGAAACCGGCAAGGGCGCCTTCGACGGCGCCGGCATGACCTACTACGGCCGCTGGACCTACAAATACGAAGAAGGCGCCCGCCAGGGCGCGCTCGGCGTGCTGGTGGTGCACGAAACCGCGCCCGCCTCCTACGGCTGGGACACCGTGGCCAGCTCCAACACCAACACCATGTTCGACGTGGTGCGCGACAACCCGCGTGCCGCGCATCCCACCCTGGAAGGCTGGATCCAGCGCGACCTGGCCGCCGACCTGTTCAAGCAGGCCGGGCTGGATTTCGACGCCTTGAAGAAGCAGGCGCAGACGCGCGGCTTCAAGCCGGTGGAACTCAAGGGCCAGGGGCTGAGCGCCAGCTACCAGGTCAAATCCGACGTGATCACCTCGCACAACGTGGTCGCGCGGCTGCAAGGCAGCACGCATCCGGATGAAACGCTGATCTACAGCGCGCATTGGGACCACATCGGCGTCGGCAAGCCGGACGCACGCGGCGACACCATCTTCAACGGCGCGCTGGACAACGCCAGCGGCACCGCCGCACTGCTGGAGCTGGCGCGCGGCTTTGCCGCCGGCCCCAAGCCGCAGCGCTCGGTGGTGTTCCTGGCGGTCACCGCCGAGGAGAAGGGCTTGCTGGGCTCGGAGTTCTACGCCTCCAAGCCGCTGTATCCGCTGGACACCACCGTGGCGGTGATCAACATGGACGGCATGAGCCCGTTCGTGCCATCGCGCGATTTCGGCATCTACGGCACCGCAAAACTCGAATTGCTCGATCAGCTCAAGACTGTCGCCGGCCAGTGGAAGCTGCGCTACACGCCCGATCCCAAGCCGCAGGCGGGGTACTTCTTCCGCTCGGACCATTTCTCCTTCGCCAAGCGTGGCGTGCCGGCGCTGTCGTATGCGGCCGGGCAGGACTGGGAAGTGGGCGGGGTGGCCGCGGGCAAGGCCGCCTCCGACGACTACACCGCCAAGCGCTATCACCAGCAGGGCGACGAGTGGAAGCCGGACTGGACCTTCGCCGGTGCCGCGCGCGATCTGGGCGTGCTGTACGCGCTGGGCCAGCAGCTGGCCGATTCGCGCCAGTGGCCGAACTGGAGCTCCGATTCGGAGTTCCGCGCCACCCGTGACGCCAGCGAGGCTGCGCGCAAGTAACATCGGCCGATACAGCGGCAGCGCTTCCGTCAGGCGGCGCTGCTGTTGTTCGATGCGGCATGTGCGATGTGCGCATGTGCCGCCTCCGGACAGGGAGGGCGCCAGAGCGGCTGATCTGGCGCTTGGCTGCAGGGCCCTTGCCGCCCACCATCGCAGGACACGCCGCAAGTACGTCAGTGTAGGTTCTTACGCGGCATCCATGCCGCGTAAGGTCCCGCGACGGTAGGCGGGCAAGGACCATCGGAGATGGCCGGTGGGCATGGTGCAAGCAATGCACGATGCATTTAACGACGCGGCTCAACGTCCGATGTCCATCGCTCGACCAACAGCTTTTCACCTGGCCACCGACCACTCCCTGGTGCGGTGTCCTTGCCGGCGATTACAGGCGCAACGCAGCCTTCGTGCACTGCGCCGACGTGGGCCAGGCCCGACATCGCTTATTCCGATACACCATGACGCGCGGCAGAATGCCTCGGATCCGCTCAGCCCCACCGCCGTGATCGCGCGCGCCAACAAGCTGGCGCTGCAACCGATTGCAGGTCCTGGCACATCACTTGCAGTTGTCTGACATGACAGTGCGGTTTGCCGGCCGTGACAGCACGCGTGCCAGGCTGCAATCTGTTGGGGTAGCGTTCGGTCGCTGCGGCGTAGTCTGCCGCGCGGTCCTCGTCGGGTGGGGCGAAGACTGCAGCGCGGCCTTCGTTTCCTTTAACGGTCGATTCTTTAAGATGAGCCGCGACGTCATCGTCGCAGCCAGGAGAGCTTGTGCATCGGAGTGGTCTTAGAGCTGCTGATTCTGCGACGTGGTCCCGCACTGCCGGGCTCGCCCGCACTGCGGTGCATGCGGTGACGTCGCCACGCGTAGCGGGGAGGGATCTCCCGCTTCAGCCCACACTGCCGCGATCGTGCGGCGGGCAGCCTTGATGGACGGCACTGTGACTCTTTCCCCCGCACCAACCGATCTTCCCCCCGTTTCCGCCCTCGACGCCGGTCAGCCCACGCTGCCACCGGAAGCGCCGCTGGCCATGCCCGAGCAATCCCTGCGCGAAGGCCGTCTGCAGGTGCCGCATCAGCGCACCGCGCCGGTCGGCATCGGCTTGCGGCGTTTCTATCTGATCGGCGGCACCTTCGCCACTACCGCCGTGGCGGTGTGGGTGATGCTCAGCGTGCTGTGGCCCGATGGCCTCAGCGTGCTGGAAGGCTGCCTGCTCGGCCTGTTCGTGCTGCTGTTCGCCTGGATCGCGATGTCCTTCGCCAGCGCGGTGGCTGGTTTCGTCACCGTGGTGGCGCGCGCCGGACGCAAGCTCGGCATCGACCCGGAAGCGCCGCTTCCGACCCTGCACACGCGCACCGCGTTGCTGATGCCCACCTATAACGAAGATCCGCGCCGGCTGCTGGCCGGCCTGCAGGCGATCTACGAATCGGTGGCCGAAACCGGCCAGCTGGAGCATTTCGACTTCTTCGTGCTCAGCGATACCACCCGCGAACACATCGGCCGTGCCGAAGAGCTGGTGTACAACGAGCTGTGCGACCGCGTCGACGGGCACGGGCGCATCTTTTACCGCCGCCGCGCCGACAATGCCGCGCGCAAGGCCGGCAATGTCGCCGACTGGGTGCGCCGTTTCGGCGGCAACTACCCGCAGATGCTGATCCTGGACGCCGACAGCGTGATGACCGGCGACACCATCGTGCGGCTGGTCGCCGGCATGGAGAACAATCCGGACGTGGGCCTGATCCAGACCCTGCCGGCGGTGGTCAACGGGCAGACCCTGTTCGCCCGCATGCAGCAGTTCGGCGGGCGCGTGTACGGGCCGATCATCGCCTTTGGCGTGGCCTGGTGGCATGGCGCCGAGAGCAACTACTGGGGCCATAACGCCATCATCCGCACCCAGGCCTTCGCCGACCACGCCGGCCTGCCGTCGCTACGCGGGCGCAAGCCGTTCGGCGGGCATGTGCTCAGCCACGACTTCGTCGAGGCGGCGCTGATGCGGCGTGGCGGCTGGGCCATGCACATGGTGCCCTACCTGCAGGGCAGCTATGAGGAAGGCCCGCCCACGCTGACCGACCTGCTGATCCGCGACCGCCGCTGGTGCCAGGGCAACCTGCAGCACGCCAAGGTGGTCGGCGCCAAGGGCCTGCACTGGATCAGCCGCATGCACATGCTGATCGGCATCGGGCATTACTTCACCGCGCCGATGTGGGGCCTGCTGATGCTGATCGGCATCGGCATTCCGCTGGCCGGCGGCGGAATCGATCTGGCCGGCGACCTGCCGTTCTCGCCCGCCCGTTACTGGCATGGCAGCAGCCAGGGCAACGCGATCTGGATCTTCGTCTGCACCATGTTCGTGCTGCTGGCGCCCAAGCTTCTAGGCTACATCGCACTGCTGCTCAACCCGCGCGAGTTGCGCGCCTGCGGCGGTGCCATCCGCGCGCTGCTGAGCATCCTGCTGGAAACCGTGCTGGCGGCGCTGATGGCGCCGGTGGTGATGTACCTGCAGTCACGCGGCGTGTTCGAGGTACTGGCCGGCAAGGATTCGGGTTGGGATGCGCAGGTGCGCGACGACGGCAAGCTGTCGTGGCCGGCGCTGTTGCGCAGCTACGGCGGGCTGACCGTGTTCGGCCTGTTCATGGGCGCGGTGGCCTATACGGTGTCGCCATCGCTGGCGGCCTGGATGGCGCCGGTGATCGTGGGCATGGCGGTGTCGATCCCTGTGGTGGCATTGACCTCGTTGCGCCGCACTGGCCTGGGGCTGCGCCGCGCCGGCATCTTCTGCATTCCCGAAGAGCTCGATCCGCCCAAGGTGCTGGTGCGTGCAGCCGAGCTGCGCCGCGCCGCCGCGCTGGAGCCGTCGCTGATCTGAGCGTGCGAGCGGCGCATGGCGGGATCGGTGCACGTTGCGACCTCCGCGTCTGTCACGCCAAGCAAAGCGCCCACGACGGGCGCCGAGACCGGTCGACGCATCTGGCTCGGCCGGTCCGTGATCGGCCTGGCCGATGGCGACATGCATAATGCCCAGCCCGCAAGCGGAGCTGGATGATGCTGGAAGTGATCGAACGCGAGACCGGACCGAACCCGCAATGGACCGTACTGTGGCTGCACGGCCTGGGCGCCGATGGCAGCGACTTCGCCCCGATGGTGCCGGAACTGGTGCGCCCGGACTGGCCGGCGCTGCGCTTCGTGTTTCCGCATGCGCCGATCCGCCCGATCACCATCAACAACGGTGTGCGCATGCGCGGCTGGTACGACATCGTCGGCATGGATTTCGCTACGCGTGCTGACAAGGCTGGCATCGCCGAATCGGTGATCCAGGTCGAGGCATTGATCGCTCATGAGCAATCCCGCGGCATCGCCCCCGAGCGCATGCTGCTGGCCGGGTTCTCGCAAGGCGGCGCGGTGACCCTGGCGGTCGGGCTGCAGCGCAGCGTACCGCTGGCCGGGTTGATCGCCCTGTCCACCTACCTGCCCGAGCCGGCAGCGGCCGCCAGCCAGCTGCAGCCGGCCGCTGCCCGCCAACCTGTGTTCATGGCCCACGGCACCGCCGATCCGGTGGTGCCGTTCGGTGCCGGCCAGGCCAGCATGCAGACCCTGCGCACGCTCGGTTTCGAACTGGACTGGCACACCTACCCGATGGGCCACCAGGTCTGCCTGGAAGAAATCGAGGCCTTGCGCACCTGGATGCAGGCGCGCTTCACCGCCGCCTGAGGCCATGGCTCAGCACGCGCCCCAGACCGCCTGGATGCCGGACCTGTGCCGGCTGCCGCGGTTGGGCGCCATGCTGGGACTGGCCGAACTGGTGGTGCTGGTAGTGACCCTGGTGCCCGACGCCGGCGCGGCGCGCAGCATCACCTTGTCGCGCTTTGTCTCTGCCAGCGGCCTGGCGCTGTGGCTGGCGCTGGCGGTCAGCGTGCTGCTGTGCGTACTGCGGCCGGCGTTGTCGCGGCTGCCGCCACGGGTGGGCGGGCTGGCCGCGCTGTCGATCGCCGCGGTGGTGGCGATGCTCGGCGCCGGAATCGTGCACGCCCTGTATGCGGCGCTCGACCAGGCGCCGCTCGGTCCCCTGGTCGGCTTCTGGCGTTTCACCCTGGGCAGCGCGGCGACGGTGGTGCTGATCACCGCGCTGGCACTGCGCTACTTCTACGTCAGCGACCGCTGGGAAGCGCAGGTGCAGGCCAATGCGCGTGCCCAGGCCGATGCCTTGCAGGCACGCATCCGCCCGCATTTCCTGTTCAACAGTATGAATCTTATCGCCAGCCTGCTGCGCCGCGACCCGGTGGTGGCCGAGCAGGCCGTGCTGGACCTGTCGGATCTGTTCCGCGCCGCGCTCGGTGCCGGCGAAGGCATGTCCAGCCTGCGTGCCGAATGCGAACTGGCCGAACGCTACCTGGCGATCGAATCGCTGCGCCTGGGCGAGCGCCTGCAGGTGCGCTGGCACCGGCAGGAGCCGTTGCCGTGGGAGCTGCCGATGCCGCGCCTGGTGCTGCAGCCGCTGGTGGAAAACGCCGTGCTGCACGGCGTCTCGCGCATGCCCGAGGGCGGCACGCTGTACCTGTCGCTGCGCCAGCGCGGCAACCAGTTGCAGATCCGTATCGTCAATCCGGCCCCGCAGCCGGGCACCCAGTTGCCGCTGGTGGCCGGGGCCGGGCACGCCCAGGCCAGCATCTCGCACCGGCTGGCGTTCCAGTTCGGTGCCGGGGCACGGATGGCGGCCAGCTGGGCCGAGGGCTACTATGCCTGTGAGATCACATTGCCGCTGTCGTGACGGGGGAGTCGCTGCAGCGAAGGGGGATGTCCATGACGGCCACGCAAGTGCGGGTGCTGATCGCCGATGACGAGCCGCTGGCGCGCGAGCGCCTGCGCCTGCTGCTGGGCGAACATCCGCATGTCGAAGTGATCGGCGAGGCCGAAAACGGCCAGCAGGTGCTGCAGCAGTGCCATCACCTGCATCCGGACCTGGTGTTGCTGGACATCGCCATGCCCGGCGTCGACGGCCTGGAAACCGCGCGCCTGCTGCGCCAGAGCCAGCCGCAACCGGCGGTGGTGTTCTGCACCGCCTACGACCAGCACGCATTGTCGGCCTTCGATGCCGCCGCGCTGGACTACCTGATGAAACCGGTGCGCCCCGAACGCCTGGCCGCCGCACTGGAAAAGGTGGCCACCTTCCTGGCCGGGCGCGCCCCCAGCGCCACGCCGCCGCCGTTGCGCACGCACCTGTGCGCACGCCTGCGTGGCAGCCTGCGGCTGATCGCCATCGGCGACATCCGCTACCTGCAGGCCGAGGAAAAGTACGTCATCGTTCACCACGCCCGCGGCGAGGACCTGATCGAAGAGTCGCTCAAATCGCTGGAAGACGAATTCGCCGACCGCCTGGTGCGCATCCACCGCAATTGCCTGGTCGCGCGCGCCGAGCTGGTGGAACTGCGCCGCAGCGGCGATGGCCAGGTGCACGCGGTGCTGCGCAACGTGCCGCACCCGCTGGAAGTGAGCCGCCGCTGCGTGGCCAGCCTGCGCGAGCAATTGCGTTAGGGCGTGACCTGTCACGTGTGGTGAGGTGCGTTGCTCGGTCGCGGCAATGTGCTGCGGGCGCCGGCGTGCGCCCCAGGTAGGAGTTACGCGCCCGGTCCGTGATAATGGCCCGATGACCACGCTCCGCATCGCTACCCGTAAGAGCCCGCTCGCCCTCTGGCAGAGCGAACACGTCGCCGCCGCGCTGCGCCAGCACCACCCCGGGCTGGAGGTCGCGCTGGTGCCGATGAGCACCCGCGGCGACGAGGTGCTAGACCGTTCGCTGGCCGCGATCGGCGGCAAGGGCCTGTTCCTGAAGGAGCTGGAGCTGGCGATGCTGCGCGGCGAGGCCGATTGCGCTGTGCATTCGCTCAAGGATGTGCCGATGGAGCTGGACGCGCCCTTCGTGCTGCCGGCGATCATGGAGCGCGGCGATGCCGCCGATGCCTTGGTGTCCAATCTCTATGCCAGCCTGCAGGCGCTGCCGCTGGGCGCCCGCGTGGGCACCTCCTCCTTGCGGCGTCAGGCGCAACTGCGCGCGGCCCGCCCGGATCTGGAATTGATCGACCTGCGCGGCAACGTCAACACCCGCCTGGCCAAACTCGACAACGGCGGTTACGACGCCATCGTGCTGGCCTGCGCCGGCCTGCAGCGGCTGGGCCTGGATGCGCGCATCACCGCGCGTCTGGACGTCCCGGACTGGTTGCCGGCACCGGCCCAGGGTGCGGTGGCGGTGGAATGCCGTGGCGACGATGCGCGCATCCACGGCCTGTTGGCGGTTCTGGACGCCGGCCGCACGCGCGCCTGCGTGGAAGCGGAGCGGGCGATGAACCGCGCGCTGCACGGCAGCTGCCATGTGCCGGTGGCGGCGTTCGCGCGTTGGGAAGGGCAGGGGCTGTTCTTGCAGGGCATGGTCGGCAGCGCCAGCGATGGACGCCTGATCCACGCCGAGGCGCACGGCAGCGCCGACGACACCGAGGCCCTCGGCCGCCTGGTCGCGCAAGGCCTGTTCGACAAGGGCGCCGCGCAACTGCTGGCCGAGCTGTAACGCGCCGTCGCGTCAGCCCGTAACGCGGCCGGCATCGACGCCGAGCCAGGTGCAACTCAGACCTCGCCGCCAAGCCCGCAATGCCCGCCCTCACGCAGCGCCGCTCTTCGTAGGAGCGGACCTGGCCGCGAGAGGCGTTATCGGGAAAGCCCTCGCGGCCAGGGCCGCTCCTACAGATTGCGGTTGCGTAGTCGAACGTATGGACCCGATTGACCACCACGTCGCGCAGGGCCTGTCCAGCAAGCTGCGCTCTTCGTAGGAGCGGCCCTGGCCGCGAGAGGCTCTACCGGGAACGCCCTTTGCGGCCAGGGCCGCTCCTACATTTGCGGGTGTTTACTTAAACGTATAGACCAGGTTGACCGTGGTCAGGGTGTCGGTCTTCTTGTCGCCGTCGCTGACCTCGCTGTTGTGGCGCATCTGCCAGGCGGCCTTGAGCGCGAAGTGCGAGTTCATGCTGACCTGCACGCCGAAATCGTTCTGCGCGTAGGTGTTGTATTCGCCCGATTCCACCAGCAGCGTGTTGATCAGGTCGGTGTTGTCGGTGACGGTGTACTTGAGGTCGAACAACCCGCGCCCGATCAGCCCGGTCTCGTTGCGGTCTTCGTCGCTGTTGTGCGCACGCCGGATACCCGGGCCGATCTGCGCATCCAGGTAGAAGCGCTCGGCATCGATCAGGCGCGTGCCGTAACCGATACCGAAGGTGGCCAGGCGGTCGTAGGTGGCAAAGTCGTCGTGTTCGTAACGGCCGGTGGCGGTGAGCTGGCGATGCTCGCCCAACTGCAGCGCGCTGCCGGCGCTGCCGGTGTAGCGCTCGGCGGTGGTCTGGCGCTCGCGCGAGGTGCTGCCGTCGTCGTTGGTATTGGTGTATTCGGAACTGGAGCGCAGCGCGGTGGCATCCAGGCTGTGGATCCAGTCGCCGTCGGTATAGCGCAGGCGGATCCGGCCGTTGAGGCTGTCGGTGGTGCTGTTGCCATGGGCAGCGGCATAGCCGAGCTCGCCACTGCTCCCGCCCCACGGCGACGGCATCACGGCGGCGGCCGGGTCCACCGGGGCCGGTGCGACTGCCTGGGCCCAGACGGTGGGCGTGATCAACAACAGCGGCAGCAGGGCAGACAACGGGGCACGGCGGGACATGGGCGGCTCGCTTTGGAGGACAGGGGGCGAAAGAGGGTGGAAGCGATTTCATGATAACGGACTGAGCGGCTGCGTCATGAGCAAGTGAATGCTGCGCTTCAGAAGGGGTTCGGGCGTTGGCTTGCGCAACGCCAGCGACTGGCACCTCGCAAGCAGGCCCGACCTGCGCGTGCCGCAGGCCAGCGGCCTAGCCGCACGCGCACAGTCGCGGCGCCGACCCAGGCATGATTGCCGGTTTACAGCGACGCTCACCCTGCCACGCAAAGACTCGGACATAATCGACGCATGGACCGCTACGAACGCATCAACTCCCTGCATCGCTTGCTCAAATCGGCACGCTACCCGGTCACGGTGGCGCGGCTGCAGGATGAGCTGAGCTGCTCCCGCGCAACCGTGTACCGCGACCTGGCGTTTCTGCGCGATGCGCTGATGGCGCCGGTGGAAGGCGACGGCGAATCGGGGTTCCGTTATCTCTCCGGCGAAAGCGACCGCTTCGAACTGCCCGGCCTGTGGCTGAGTTCGGAAGAACTGCACGCGCTGCTGGCCTCCCAGCAACTGCTGGCGCGCACCGGTGGCGGGGTGTTGTCCTCGATGCTGGCGCCGCTGCAGCAACGCATCGAAGGGCTACTGGCCGCTCAGGCCGGTGTGTCGCAATGGCCGGTGGACCGGGTGCGGGTGATTCCGCACCGCGGCCGCAAGCTGGACGAAGCCAGCTTCCGCACCGTGGCCTCCGGCGTGCTGGAGCGCAAGCAGCTGAGCTTCGACTATCGCGCCCGTTCCACCGACGAATCGACCAAGCGCACCGTGTCCCCGCAGCGCATCACCCACTACCGCGATAACTGGTACCTGGATGCCTGGGATCACGGCCGCGATGGCGTGCGCAGCTTTGCGGTGGACCGCATCAATCACGCACGCCTGCTCGAGAGCGTGCCGCGCGATGTGCCCGACAGCGAGCTGGACGAGCAGCTGGCGGCCAGCTACGGCATTTTTTCCGGCGCGCCCAAGGGCTGGGCGACCATCGTGTTCAGTGCCAAGGCCGCGCGCTGGGTCGCCGACGAGCACTGGCATTCCAAGCAGCAGGGCCGCTTTCTGGCCGATGGCCGTTACGAACTCAAGGTGCCGTACAGCAACTCGCGCGAATTGTTGATGGACGTGCTGCATTACGGCTCGGACGCGGAAATCGTCGAGCCGGTCTCGCTGCGCGAGCAGGCCAAGGCGCTGCTGTCGCTGGCCTTGAGCAACTACGACTGAGCGTGGCGGGGGCGTGGTGCCTGGAGCAAGCTGTCGTGCGACAGCTGCGTGCGCGTATCCGAAGTAGCCGCTAATACAGCGTAGCGCGCGTCAATGCCGCCAATGGTGGTAACGCGCGTTGCAGCGCAGTTCCTGCTGCAACCGCGCCGGGAGCGTGCAATTGAAGTTGACGTACCAAGGTCGATAGCGACGCATTGCACCGGATCTTATCGACCCAAGCACCAATTGGCTGACGCCTGTGACAACTGAATCCGGCCGGGCAACCGACCGGCCCATCCGCCAAGTTCAGCGCTTGTTGGGCACTTCAAACCCCAAACGATCGACCTGCTCTCGCAGCTGAGGCACGCGCTTAAGCTTGTCGGTGTAGATGGAATAGTCATCGCGCATCTTGTCGACCAGCTTGCGGTACTGGTCGCGGCTCATGTCCGGCTTGCGCGCGAAGATCCAGGCCAGGTCGCGGCCGGGGTAGGAGATCAGCATCCACGAACCGTCCGGTGCGATTTCCAGGATGCGCTGCTTGACCGGGATGACCTTGTAGAACCATACCCGCCAGTCGCGGTTGCCGCTCTCTGCATCCACCGAGGCGCGCGCGTTGACCTCTTTCTCCGGCTCGCCAAAGCCCTCGCGGTAGAGATAGCGCACCGCCACCTTGCCGTCTTCGACCAGGGTGTACTCGTCGCGGCTGGTGACGTGGCCGCGCTCGACCGGGTTGGGCATGCGTGCGATCACGTACCAGGTGCCCATGATCTTGGACAGATCGACCGCCGGCTCGCTGGCAGGCGCGTCCTTGGCGGATGCCACGGGCAGGCCGAGGACGAACAGAAAAGCGAGGGCGATCGTAACGGTCAGGCGCATCGCAACATCACAAAGGGGCAGTTGGAGCAGCACACTACCGCATGCAGGGGGCAAGTTCGCGTCAACGGTCGGGTCTGGCGCACGCGGCTGCCTCAAACGCGGCAACCGGGCGCCCGGGTCGGGGCGCGCAAGAGGGCGCCGTTGGTGGCCTGGCGGTGGTTATCGCGCTGCGGCGCCGGCACCCGGCAAGGCGGCCTCTCCGGTTTTCGCCGCCAGGTCGCAGTCGGTGAGATGGGCGCAGGCAATCCTGCCGGCCTGTCCTGATCCTTCCTGCCACGGAGTGCCGCCATGTCGATTCGTCCTTCTCGTCGTTCCGAACGTCCCGACCCGCGCGTGCTGCGCCCGGTCCGGCAGATCGCCCTGGCCGGCCTGGCCCTGGTGCTGGTCTGGCCGGCCGCGCGCGGCCATAGCGAGTGGATCGGCTGGCTGCCGCTGTGGCTGGTCGGCATGCCGATGCTGGCCTGGTGGAGCCTGCACCGGTTCGCATTGCCGGCCTTGGTGCGGCCAGGTGCGCGGCGCGGCACGCCACGTCGGCGCGGGCCGCAGGCGCAACGCCGACGCAGCACTTCGCGTGCGGCGACACAGGCGCGCGCGGCCTGACCTTCGGCAGGGTCGGGCGGCGGAGGGCTATGCTACGTTCCCGGCGTTCGTTCTCCCGGAAACATTCATGTCCAAACTCGCCTCGATCTGCCTGGTTGCCGGTCTGATCACCGCTGGCGCCGTCTCTGCAGAGGAAACCGCCGTGTCCAACGATCCCTACGCCTGGCTGGAAGATGTCTCCGGCGCCAAGTCGCTGGACTGGGTCAAGGCCCAGAACGCCAAGACCGAGGCGCGCCTGGCGGCCACGCCGGCCTTCAAGCAGATGGAAACCAGCATCCGCGAAGTGCTGGATTCGGACGCGAAGATTCCCGGCGTGCAGAAGATCGGCGAGTACTACTACAACTTCTGGAAGGACAAGCAGCACGAGCGCGGCCTGTGGCGGCGCACCACGCTGGACGAATACCGCAAGCCGGCGCCCAAGTGGGAAACGGTGCTGGACCTGGATGCGCTCAACAAGGCCGAAGGCGAGAACTGGGTGTGGCACGGCGCCGACTGCCTGCGCCCGGATTACCAGCGCTGCCTGATCGCGCTGTCGCGCGGCGGCGCCGATGCCGATGTCACCCGCGAGTTCGACCTGGCTGGCAAGCAGTGGGTCAAGGACGGCTTCTTCCGCCCCGAATCCAAGGGCGGGCTGGGCTGGATCGACCAGGACACCGTCTACGTGTTCACCGATTTCGGTGCCGGCACGATGACCAGCTCCGGCTATCCGCGCATCGCCAAGCAGTGGAAGCGCGGCACTCCGCTCAGCGCCGCCACGGTGGTGTACGAGGGCAAGCCGACCGACATGTACATCGCCGCGATGCACGACGACACGCCCGGATTCGAGCGCGATTTCGTCAGCCGCACGCTGGCCTTCTACAACGAGGAGCTGTATCTCAAGGGCGCCGACGGCAAGCTGGTGAAGGTGGATGCACCCAACTCGGCCAGCAAGTCGGTCAAGCGGCAATGGCTGACCCTGGAACTGCGCGAACCCTGGACCGTGGCCGGCAAGACCTACAAGGCCGGCTCGCTGCTGGCGACGCGCTTTGACGACTTCATGGCCGGCAAGCGCAGCTTCGATGTGCTGTTCGAGCCCACCGACAGCACCTCGCTGGCAGGTATCGCCTGGACGCGTTCGCACCTGGTGTTGAACGTGCTGGAAGACGTCAAGAACCGCCTGAGCGTGATCACGCCTGGGCAGGATGGCTGGAAGAAGAGCGCCTTCGTCGGTGCGCCGGCGTTCGGCACCGTCGACGTCAGCGCGGTGGACAGCGACGACAGCGACGCGCTGTGGTTGACCGTTACCGACTACCTGACCCCGACCACCTTGTCGTGGGTGGAGGTGGGCACCGCGCCGCAGCCGCTCAAGGCCATGCCGGCGTTCTTCGATGCCGGCAAGGACAGCATCGAGCAGCACTTTGCCACCAGCAAGGACGGTACCCGCGTGCCGTATTTCCTGGTGCGCCCCAAGGCGTTGAAGCTCGATGGCAGCGCGCCGACCCTGCTGTACGGCTATGGTGGTTTCGAGATTTCGATGACGCCCAATTATTCCGGCGGACTGGGCCGCGCCTGGCTGGAAAAGGGCGGCGTCTACGTGGTGGCCAACATCCGCGGCGGCGGCGAATACGGCCCGCGCTGGCACCAGGCCGCGCTCAAGCAGAACCGCCACAAGGCCTATGAAGACATGGCTGCGGTGGCCAAGGACCTGGTCGCGCGCAAGATCACCTCGACCAGGCATCTGGGCGTGCAGGGCGGCAGCAATGGCGGGCTGATGACCGGCAACATGCTGACCCAGTATCCGGAGCTGTTCGGCGCGGTGGTGGTGCAGGTGCCGCTGCTGGACATGAAGCGCTACAGCCATCTGCTGGCCGGCGCCTCGTGGATGGCCGAGTACGGCAACCCGGACACCGACGACTGGAAGTTCATCCAGACCTTCTCGCCGTATCACCTGTTCGACCCGGGCAAGACCTATCCGCCGGTGATCTTCCTGACCTCCACGCGGGACGACCGCGTGCATCCGGGCCACGCACGCAAGATGGCCGCCAAGATGATCGAGGCCGGCAAGGACGTGACCTACTACGAGAACATCGAAGGCGGCCACGGCGGTGCGGCCAACAACGCCCAGGCCGCGCACATGGCGGCGCTGGCCTACAGCTTCCTGTGGGAGCGGTTGGCGGATTGAGTTGATGCGCCGATACGGGCGCGCCGGCAATGGTCGGCGCGCCCGTATTGTTTTGGATGTTTTGCGATTGATTGACCTAGTCGGAGAGTGGTCGATGCTGGCGCTGATGGTTGCCTTGGCATTGAGCGGCTGTGCTGCTCAGGATGCGCACTATGTGCTGCGTGACCACCCCGACATGCGTGCCGAATTCCATCAGGTCGCCAGCGGCCCACAGTGGCCATCACATTTGGCGTTGCGCGTGCACTCCACAAGCTCCGGCCGGGATGCATGGTTTCTGCCATGGAATGGTGGCAGTGACGGCAGTCAGCACATTGCCTCGACGACCGACGTCACTGCGCCGGGCTGGCATCCGCCAGACGCCGACGGCGGGCCGCGCCCGTTGGGCGATGTCAGCTATATCGGTACAGATGCGGACTATCGCGTCTTGAGCGAGGTGCCGCGTCTGGGCGCACCGGCGCCAGCGCACTTTCTGTTGCCCGACCTGCGCGAAGCGGTGTGGTACCGGGCCGGGCCCGAGCAGCGATTGGACATTGCACGGCAATTCTTCGATCTGAATGGCTGCGCCGCGCAGAGGTGAGTGCTGACGCGCGTTGCGGTTGATCAGGAGCGCCGCGACACCTGGCCGTTTCCTTTTCTCGTCGGGAGAAGGTGCCCGAAGGGCGGATGAGGGTACGTGCGCACGTAGAAGAGATGCATTCCAGATGCAGTGAACCTATGGCCACAGCGAGGCGCTGATCGAAGAGATGCGCCGTGCGCACTGGCGCTGGTTCGATCAAAGACGTTGCAAGCCACGTGCAATCCGCTCCACCGCCTGCTCGAGGCGTGGCAGGCTTTGCGTATAGGCGATGCGGACGTGCTGGTTGGCGCGGTGGTGTCCGAAGTCGATGCCGGGGGTGAAGGCGACATGCTCGGTCTCCAGGAAATGCGCGCAGAAGGCCTGGGCATCGTCCGAGAATGCGCTGATATCGGCATACAGATAGAACGCACCTTGCGGTTCGACGGCGATGTTCAAGCCCAGTGCGCGCAGCGCGGGCAGCAGGTAATCGCGGCGTTGCTGGAACTCGGCGCGGCGGGCTTCGAAGATGGCGATGCTGTCGGGCGTGAAGCAGGCCAGCGCGGCGTGCTGGGCGATCGTGGAGGCACTGATGTAAAGATTCTGCGCGAGTTTCTCCAGCTCCGGCACCGCTGCGGGCGGGGCGACCAGCCAGCCCAGGCGCCAGCCGGTCATGCCGAAGTACTTGGAAAAACTGTTCAGCACGAAGGCGCTGTCGTCCACTTCCAGCACGCTGTGCGCATCCATGCCGTAGGTCAGGCCGTGGTAGATCTCGTCCACCACCAGGTGGCCGCCGCGTGCATGCAGCGCCTGCGACAAGCCGGCCAGTTGCGCGCGCGACAGCACGCTGCCGGTGGGGTTTGCCGGCGAGGCGACCAGTGCGCCGACGCTGTCGGCGTTCCAGCAGGCGTCGACCAGGCCTGGCGTCAGTTGGTAATCGGTGTCTGCGCCGACCGGCACCAGCTGCGCGGCGCCCTCGACCAGGCGCAGGAAATGCCGGTTGCACGGATAGCCGGGGTCGGCGAGCAGCCAGTGTTTGTCCGGGTCGACCAACAGGCTGCTGGCCAGCAGCAATGCGCCGGAGCCGCCCGGGGTGACCAGGATGCGTTCCGGATCGATAGCGCAGCCGTACCGCTGCGCGTAAAACCCGGCGATGGCGGCGCGCAGCGCGGGCAGGCCGCGGGCGGCGGTGTAGCGGGTGTGTCCGGCCGCCAGTGCGGCCTGTCCGGCCGCGACGATCGGTGCGGCGGTGGTGAAATCCGGTTCGCCGATCTCCAGGTGGATCACATCGTGGCCGGCCTGTTCCAGCGCATTGGCGCGCGCCAATAGCGCCATCACATGAAACGGGGCGATGTCCTGGCTGCGGCGGCTGTAGCGGGGAGCGTGCGAATGTAGGGAGTCCATGCCGAAGAGGATAGAGCAGCATGACCTCGGGCACATGACGCTCCCGGCCAGCCTCTTCCACACTCGGGCGCTGGGATGGCATTGCGTTCATCCAACGGACCCCAATCTGATGAAGCCTGTCCTCACCTTTCTGATCGCCAGCCTGATGACCACATCTGTTCCTTCCGCCATCGCAGCTCTCCCGTCGCCGCCGGACGTGGCCAAGCGTCCGCATGTGGTCAAGGCCCCGTTCGGCGCCACCCGCAACGACGACTACTACTGGCTGCGCGACGACAAGCGTGAGGACAAGGCGATGCTGGCCTATCTCAACGCCGAGAACGCCTACACCGACACGGTGATGGCGCCGCTCAAGCCGCTGGAAGATACGCTGTATACCGAGATCGTCGGGCGCATCAAGCAGGATGACGCCAGCGTGCCGTATCGCGAGCGCGGCTACTGGTACTACACGCGCTTCGAGGCCGGCAAGGACTACCCGATCCAGGCGCGCCGCAAGGGCAGCATGGACGCGCCGGAACAGATCCTGCTCGACGTCAACCAGATGGCGCAGGGCAAGGGCTACTTCAGCGTCGGCGATGCGGAAGTAAGCCAGGACAATCGCATCCTGGCCTGGGCCGACGATGCGGTGGGCCGTCGCCAGTACACGATCCGTTTCAAGAATCTGGACACCGGCGAGATCTACCCCGATACGGTGGAAGGCGTGTCGGCCAACGTGGTCTGGGCCGACGACAACAAGACCCTGTTCTATGTCGAGAACGATCCGGAAACGCTGCTCACCGTGCGGGTGAAGAAACACGTGCTGGGCACGCCCTCCAAGGACGACGTGCTGGTTTACGAGGAGAAGGACGACAGCTTCTACATGGGCATCGGCCGTACCCGCGACGACAAGTACATCACCATCGGCGTGGAAAGCACGGTGTCGTCGGAGACGCGTTATGCGCCGGCCGACAATCCCGAGCGGTTCACCCTGCTGGCCAAGCGCGAGCGCGATGTCGAATATCACCCCGAGCATTTCGATGGACGTTGGGTGATCCGCACCAATGCCGATGGCGCCAAGAATTTCAAGCTGGTGACCGCACCCACCGATGCGACCACGCGCAAGCAGTGGACCGATTGGGTGGCGCACGATGACAAGGTCTATATCGAGAACTTCGAGCTGTTCGACGGGTTTACCGCGATCGAAGAGCGCTCCGGTGGCCTGGAGCGCGTACGCCTGCTCAAGGGTGATGGCAGTCATGAGTACGTCAAGGCCGACGAGCCTGCGTATTCGATGGGTCTGGCAGTCAATTCCGAGCCGGACACCGAGTGGTTGCGCTACAGCTACACCTCGTTGACCACGCCGGCCACCACCTATGAGCTCAACACGCGGACCGGCGAGCGCAAGCTGCTCAAGCAGCAGCCGGTGATCGGTTACGACGCCGGCAAGTACGTCACCGAGCGCGTCTGGGTAACTGCGCGCGATGGCGTCAAGGTGCCGGTGTCGCTGGTGTACAAGCGCGGCTTCAAGAAGGACGGCACTGCGGCGCTGTTCCAGTACGCCTACGGCAGCTATGGCATGTCGATGGACCCGGCGTTCAACCTGCCGGCGATCAGCCTGCTGGACCGTGGCGTGGTGTATGCCATCGCACACATCCGCGGCGGCCAGGAAATGGGCCGCCAGTGGTACGACGACGGCAAGCTGCTGCACAAGAAGAACACCTTCACCGACTTCATCGACGTCACCCGCGGGCTGGTGGAACAGGGCTATGCCGCCAAGGATCGCGTTGCCGCCTCCGGCGGTAGCGCCGGTGGGTTGCTGATGGGTGCGGTGGCCAATATGGCGCCGCAGGACTACCGCGTGATGGTCGCGCAGGTGCCGTTCGTCGACGTGGTCACCACCATGCTCGATGCCAGCATCCCGCTCACCACCAACGAATACGACGAGTGGGGCAACCCTGAAAAGAAGGCCTATTACGACTACATGCTGTCCTACTCCCCGTACGACAACGTGACCAGGCAGGCCTACCCGGCCCTGTTCGTCGGCACCGGCCTGTGGGATTCGCAGGTGCAGTACTGGGAGCCGGCCAAGTGGGTGGCCAAGCTGCGCGACGACAACACCGGCACCCAGTCGATCGTGTTCCGCACCAATATGGAAGCCGGCCACGGCGGCAAGTCCGGCCGCTTCCGCCGTTACCGCGAACTCGCCGAGTCGTATGCGTTTGTGCTGGATCAGCTCGGGGTCAAGTAGTTGAGGGGCGGGGATTGGGGAGTCGGGATTGGAGATTGGTAAGGGCGGGACTCTCCCAGCCCTGCGTGCAGACATACCCCATCCGCCCTTCGGGCCCCCTTCTTCCGGTGGGAGAAGGGCATGCCCGGACCATCTCGGCGCCCGCTGGCCGTATCATTTACCCATGACGCGACCGACTCGATTCCGCTGGGCCTGGTGGTTGCTGGCCTACGCCAGCCTGGCGACCGGCATCGTCGGTATCTTCGTGCCCGGCCTGCCGACGACCGTGTTCATCCTCATTTCTGCCTGGGCGGCCTCGCACGGCTCCGAGCGCCTGCATAACTGGCTGCTCTCGCACCCGCGCTTCGGCCCGGCGATCGTCGAGTGGCAGACCTATCGCGCGGTCAGCCGCAAGGCCAAGTGGATGGCCACGCTCACCATGACCGTCTGCGCCGGCATCATGCTGTGGTGCGTGCCGGTGTTCTGGGTCAAATGCCTGTCGATCGGCAGCATGGCGGTGGTGGCGATCTGGCTATGGCTGCGCCCCGAGCCGCCACCGCGCGCGTTGCCCAGCGCGCACTGAGCGCACGGCAGTCAGGGTGTTCTGGCTATACTTCGGCCATGAGCATCATGTCCCGACCGTCTGTTCGTCTCGCACTGGTTGGTGCGACCTTTGTCCTGCTTGCCGCCTGCGGCAACAAGGGCCCGCTGGTAATGCCGCAGAAGCCGGTGCCGGTGGAAGCCCAGCCCGTGCTGCAGCCGCCGGACGCGCCGCAACCGCTGGATGAGTCCTCGCCTGCGCCTGCGCCGGTGAACACCGATACGCAGCCCGCGCCCACCACCGACCAGCCCGCTAGCAGCGGCAATGAGCGCTGACGGCCGCAGCGGGCGTCTGCGTTTCACCAAAATGCATGGCGCCGGCAACGATTTCGTGGTGCTGGACCTGCGCGACGGCACGCCGCCGCCGGATGCGGCGCTGGCCGCACGCCTGGCCGACCGCCATTTCGGGGTGGGCTGCGACCAGATCCTGACCATCGAAACCCCGCGCAGCAGCGAGGCGGTGGCCGCCTACGGCATCTGGAATTCCGACGGCTCGGCCGCGCGCCAGTGCGGCAACGGCGCGCGCTGTGTGGCGGCCTGGCTGGTGCGCGACGGCACCGCGCAGGACGATGACTTCGTTATCGATAGCCCGTTCACCTCCCACCGCGTGCAGCGTCTGGATGCCGGCACCTATGCGGTGGCAATGGGCGTGCCGCAGTTCGAGCCCACGCAGATCCCGCTGGCCGGCTTTGCGCACGCGCGCGAGGAATACGCGTTACCTGTGCATGGCGAAACCGTGCGCTTCGGCGCGGTGTCGATGGGCAACCCGCATGCCGTGGTGGAAGTGGGGCGGGTGGACGCAGCGCCAGTGGAGCGCGTCGGCGCCTTGTTGCAGCAGAACGCCGCGTTCCCCGATTCGGTCAACGTCGGCTTTGTGCAGGTGGTCGACCCGACGCATGTGCGCCTGCGCGTGTTCGAGCGCGGCGTCGGCGAAACCCTGGCCTGCGGCAGCGGTGCATGCGCGGCGGCGGTGGTGCTGATGCAGCGCGGCCGTGTTGAGCGCGACGTGCAGGTGTCCTTGCCTGGCGGCGAGCTGCGCATCCGTTGGGCCGGCGAACAACAGGACGTCGTCATGTCAGGCCCGGCCGTGTTCGTCTTCGATGGAGAGTGGAACTGATGAGCGAGAACACGGACAAATTCAGCGCGCACGAAGTGGCAACCTGGTTGCGGCGCCACCCGACCTTCCTCAAGCAGTTCCCGGATCTGGCGGTGAGTCTGCTGGTGCCGCGCGACGACGGCCCCACCGCCTCGCTGGCCACCTATCAGCTGGAAGTGCTGCGCGACAAGAACCGCGAGCTGTCGCGGCGCCTGCACGAGCTTGGCCACAATGCGCAGGACAACGAGCGCCTGGCGGTACGCACGCATCAACTGACCCTGGCGCTGATGCGCCAGACCAGCGCGGCCGACACGCTCAAGGCGATGGCCGCCTCGCTGGCGGAAGATTTCAATGGCGAACTGGTGCGGCTGGTGTTGCTCAAGCCGGTCGCCGGCCTGGAGGCCGACTGGCTGCAGGTCATCGCCGCCGACGATGCACGACTTGCCCCGTTCCGCGATTGCCTGAGCGACGGCGAGCCGATTTGCGGCCGCCTGCAGACGGAAAAACACGCGCTGCTGTACGCCGACCAGGCTGCCAACGTGCAATCCACCGCGCTGCTGCCGTTGCCCGGCATCGGCCTGATTGCAGTCGGCAGCAGCGACGCCAACCGTTTCTATCCCGGCATGGGCACCTTGTTCCTGCGCATGATGGGGGAGTCCCTGGGCGTGGCCTTACAGCGCTTCGACACATGATGCGCAATGCAGGGTGCGCCGACGCGTGCAGCCTGCGCTGGATGGCCGCACCGACGGCGCGGCAGCGGGGAGTCTGAGGTGGCGTCGGTCGACGATTTCCTGGGATATCTGCAGGTCGAGCGGCAGGTGTCTGCGCATACGCTGGATGCCTACCAGCGCGATCTTGCCGCATTGCTGGGCTGGGCCGGCGAACAGGCCATCGACGATGTGGCGCAGCTCGATAGCGCACAGTTGCGGCAGTTCGTTGCGGCCGAGCACCGGCGCGGGTTGTCGCCCAAGAGCCTACAGCGTCGCCTGTCGGCATGCCGCAGTTACTACGCCTGGTTGCTCAAGCATGGCCGCATTGCCGCAAGTCCGGCGGCGGCGCTGCGTGCACCCAAGGCGCCACGTAAATTGCCGCAGGTACTGGATGCCGATGAAGCGGTGCGTCTGGTCGAGGTGCCGACCGACGCGCCGCTGGGCCTGCGCGATCGCGCCTTGCTGGAGCTGTTCTATTCGTCCGGGCTGCGCCTGAGCGAGCTCTGCGCGCTGCGCTGGCGCGACCTGGATCTGGACAGCGGGTTGGTGATGGTGCTCGGCAAGGGCGGCAAGCAGCGCCTGGTGCCGGTGGGCTCGCATGCGATCGGCGCGCTGCGCGACTGGCTGCGCGACAGCGGCGGGCGGGCCGACACGCATGTATTCCCCGGCCGCGCCGGCGGTGCGATTTCGCAACGTGCAGTGCAGATCCGCATCAAGCAACTGGCGGTGCGCCAGGGCATGTTCAAGGATGTGCATCCGCATATGCTGCGGCACAGCTTTGCCAGCCACATCCTCGAATCCTCCGGCGACCTGCGCGGCGTGCAGGAATTGCTCGGCCATTCGGATATCGCCACCACGCAGATCTATACGCATCTGGATTTCCAGCACCTGGCCAAGGTCTATGACGCCGCGCATCCGCGGGCCAGGCGCAAGAAAGCTGCTGAGTGAGTGGTGCGGCGTGTGTTGCGCTTAGCGGTTAAACACTTCTCTGAAGTACCGCCACGCGCGAATCGCCGCTCTTGAGCCCCTCTGCCATTGGGAGAGGGGCTGGAGCGCAGGCATCGGCGCTTGTACGCGCATCCATGCGCGGGCCTGCGTGGTTACTCGGGCCGGAGCGTTTGTTGCAGTGATGCGCATATGACGGCCGCGTACTGCAGTGACAGGTTTGCGCGGCAGCTTCCCGGCGCCGGCGACGATCACGCAGCTCACCCCGAAGCGCACACCACGCTCCCAATCGTTCTCGTGTGCGGCTGCTCAATCCCTGCGTGCCGGTAGCGCAGACGCATGCTGTCTGCCGTCTGAGCGCGCTGCATCAGCCGCCCGCGCCACATGCGCGCAGCATGCTTGAACCCGGCAGGGGCGTCCCCACCTCATTGGAAACCCCCGGAGGACCCATGGACCCCAGCCAGAACCCCAACATCGTTCACGCCACCACCATCATCTCGGTTCGGCGTGGTGGGCATGTCGCCGTTGCCGGCGATGGCCAGGTTACCCTCGGCCACACCGTCATGAAGGGCAATGCGCGCAAGGTGCGCCGGCTCGGCCGCGAGGGGCAGGTGCTGGCCGGTTTTGCCGGCGCCGCCGCCGATGCGTTCACCCTGTTCGAGCTGTTCGAAGCCAAGCTCGACAAACATGGGCAACTGACCCGTGCCGCCGTGGAGCTGGCCAAGGATTGGCGCACCGAGCGCCGCCTGGGCAAGCTCGAAGCGCTGCTTGCGGTCGCCGATAAGGAAACCTCGTTGATCATCAGCGGGACCGGCGATGTGATCGAACCGGAAGACGGCATCATCGCCATCGGTTCGGGCGGTTCCTACGCCCTGTCGGCTGCCCGCGCGCTGCTGGCGCACACCGAACTCGATGCCAAGACCATCGCTACCGAAGCGATCAACATCGCCGGTGATATCTGCATTTATACCAATCGCAATGTGGTGGTCGAAGAGCTGTGAATCGGGATTTGGGATTGGGGATTCGCAAAAGCACTCCTTTCCCTGCGCCCGGACACGCATCGATCGTTCCTACTCCGCTTTTACAAATCCCCAATCCCCAATGCCAAATTCCGACACTTCAACCATGACTCCGCGCGAAATCGTGCAGGAGCTCGACCGTCATATCGTTGGCCAGCACGATGCCAAGCGTGCGGTTGCCATCGCGCTGCGTAATCGTTGGCGCCGCATGCAGCTGCCCGAAGAGCTGCGCAACGAGGTGATGCCCAAGAACATCCTGATGATCGGCCCGACCGGCGTCGGCAAGACCGAGATCGCGCGGCGCCTGGCCACCCTGGCCAATGCGCCGTTCGTCAAGGTCGAAGCCACGCGCTTTACCGAGGTCGGCTATGTCGGCAAGGACGTGGAACAGATCATTCGCGACCTGGCCGACACCTCGGTCAAGCTGTATCGCGAACAGGCCAAGGTGCGCGTGCGCAACCAGGCCGAAGAACGCGCCGAAGACCGTCTCCTGGATGCGCTGCTGCCGCGCCGTGCGGCCGGGATCGGGTTCGATCCGGAAGCGGCGCGCAACGAGCCGTCGGCGCAGGACAATGACACCCGCATCAAGTTCCGCCGCATGCTGCGCAATGGCGAGCTGGACGAGCGCGAGATTGAGCTGGAAGTGGCGGTCAACGCCAGCATGGACATCATGACCCCGCCGGGCATGGAGGAAATGGGCCAGCAGCTGCGGCAGATGTTCTCCAACCTGGGCAGCGGCAAGTCGCAGAAGCGCAAGCTCACCATCAAGGCCGCGCGCCCGCTGCTGATCGAAGAAGAAGCCGGCAAGCTGGTCAACGAAGACGACGTACGTGCCGCGGCGATCGAAGCCTGCGAGCAGCACGGCATCGTGTTCATCGATGAAATCGACAAGGTCGCCAAGCGTGGCGAAGCCGGCTCCAATGGCGGCGATGTCAGTCGCGAAGGCGTGCAGCGCGATCTGTTGCCGCTGGTGGAAGGCTCCAACGTGTCGACCAAGTACGGCACGGTCAAGACCGACCATATCCTGTTCATCGCCTCCGGCGCGTTCCATCTGGCCAAGCCCAGCGATCTGATTCCCGAATTGCAGGGCCGTTTCCCGATCCGTGTCGAATTGACCGCGCTGACCAAGGCCGATTTCGTGCGCATCCTCACCGAGCCCAAGGCGGCGTTGATCAAGCAGTACGAAGCCCTGCTGCAGACCGAGGGCGTGCGCCTGACCTTCGGCGCCGATGCGGTGGAGCGCCTGGCCGAGATCGCTGCGCAGGTCAACGAGCGACAGGAAAACATCGGTGCGCGCCGCCTGCACACGGTGCTGGAGCGCCTGCTCGATGTGCTGAGTTATGAGGCGCCGGATCGCGACGGCCAGAGCGTCACGGTCGATGCGGCCTATGTCGATGCGCAGCTCGGCGAACTGGTGCAGGACCCGGACCTGAGCCGCTACATCCTCTGATCGCAGTGCACCTGCGTGCCGGTGCCAACGGTCATCAGGTCGGTGTGGATGCAACCAGAATCGGCGTGTACGCGTTGGACATGCCGATTCCGACCGCGCTGGCCTGGCGGTGTTGTTAGCCGCATCTGCCCGGATGCAGTCAAACGCTGAGTCTGTCGAGGGCGCGGTGCCCTCACCGCTCGCGGGACACGCCGTGAACCCGTCCCTGGGGGCTCGGTGGCGGCATCCATGCCGCCACACGGTCCCGCAATCGGCGAGGGCACCGCACCAGCGAGTTGGTCGATGGCCGCGTGAAAAGCTGTTTGCCGAAACGTGTGTCGGACTTCGAGCCGGCGCATCAGGTTCAACCACGTGCATCACGCACTGCCCTTACTGCTCTTAAGCAAGCACACCGACCATCTCGACTTGGTCCTTGCCCGCCCACCGTCGCGGGACCTTACGCGGCATGGATGCCGCGTAAGAGCCTACAAGGACGTACTTGCGGCGTGTCCTGCGAGGGTGGGCGGGCAAGGGCCTCGCAGCCAAGCCGCAGATCAACCGCTCTGCAGCCAAACCGCAGCAGCCAAACTGCTGCAGCCAAACCGCTCAGTCCTCGCCGATATCCTCGTTCCACACGTCGGGGTTGGCCGAGATATAGCCGCCCAGCAGGTCGATGCATTCCTGGCTCTGCAGGTCGATGACAGTGACGCCGTGCTCGCGCAGCCAGGCCACGCCGCCCTGGAAGGTGACCGACTCGCCGACCACCACGGTGCCGATATTGAACTGGCGCACCAGCCCGCTGCAGTACCAGCACGGCGCGAGCGTGGTGACCATGATGGTGTCCTTGTAGCGACGCTGCCGGCCGGCCTTGCGGAAGGCATCGGTTTCGCCATGCACGGAGGGATCGTTTTCCTGCACGCGCCGGTTGTGACCGCAACCGAGCAGACGTCCGTCGTTGTGGTACAGCGCCGCGCCAATCGGGATGCCGCCTTCGGCCAGGCCCTGGCGGGCTTCGGCAATGGCGGTGTCGAGCAGTGCGCGGTAGTCGGGGGTGGTGATCATGCAGGCTCCTGGGTGGCGGCGTCGGCGCGACGCAGCATGTCGATGTGGGGAATGCCGTCTTCCAGATACGGTGCGGACGAGGGCGTGAAACCGTGTGCGGCGTAGGACGCCTGCAGGTGCGCCTGCGCGCCGAGTTGCACGGCGCTGGCGGGCCACTGCCGGTGCACCAGCCGCAAGCCTTCCCGCAGTAATGCGTGTGCGAAGCCGTGGCCGCGCTGCGTGGCGGCAATCACTACCCGGCCGATGCTCGGCTCGGGGTAACTCACACCGGGCGGTAGCACGCGCAGATAGGCGGCCAACGCACCGTCGTCGGTACTACCGAGCAGATGCAGCACACCCGGCAGGCTGTCCTTGCCATCCAGCTCCGGATACGCGCACTGCTGCTCCACCACGAACACATCCGAGCGCAGCCGCAGCAGCGTGTACAACTGCGTGGTGCTCAGTTGGTCGAAGCGCAGGCATTGCCAGTGCAGCGAGGATGGGGACAGGGACGACATCACCGCATGATAGCGGCTGTGTCGCGTCAGTCGACCGCGCTGTCGGTGTCGATCGCCACCACCACCGACATGCCCGGGCGCAGCCGCGGTGCCAGCGCCTGGTCCGGATCGACGCTGATGCGCAGCGGAATGCGCTGGGCGATCTTGACGAAGTTGCCGGTGGCGTTGTCGGCCGGCAATACGCTGAATTCCGAGCCGGCGGCCGGGGAGATTTCCTGCACACGGCCGTGCAGGCGCGCATTGTCCAGCGCATCCACGGTGAAGCTGGCGCGCTGCCCGATGCGGATCTTGGCCATCTGGGTTTCCTTGAAATTGGCCACGATCCATAGCGTGTCCGGCACCAGCGACATCAGCTGCGTGCCATTGGTGACGTAGGCGCCCTGGCGCACGCCGAGCTGGCCGAGCTGGCCATCGCGCGGGGCCAGGATGCGGGTGTTGTCCAGATTGATCTGCGCCAGTTGCACGGCCGCCTGCGCGTTGGCCACCGCCGCTTCCAACGCGGCGCGATTGACGGTGACACTGCGTGCGTTCTCCTCGGCGGCCTGCACGGCGGCACGCGCCTGCGCCACGCCGGCATCGGCCTGCGCACGTGCGGCGAAGGCGGTGTCGCGATCCTGTTCGGATACCAGTTTCTGCTCGGCCAGCTGCTGCGCGCGCGCATACGCCGAGCGGGTGCGGTCGCGCTGGGCCTGATTGCTGCTCAGTGCGGCGCGTTGTTCGGCGATGGTGGCATCGGCGCTATGCCGCTGCTGGTCCCAGTTGGACAGGTTGGCCTGCGCGGTCTGCAGCTGCGCCCTGGCCTGTTCGAGCTGCTGGGCATAGATGCGGTCGTCGATCCTGGCCAGCAACTGACCGTGTTTGACGTGGGCGAAGTCCTGCACCGGCACCTCGGTGACATAGCCGCTGACCTGCGGCGCGATCACCGTGATCTGGCCGTGCACCATCGCGTTTTCGGTGCGCTCGACGGCGCTGACGAACGGCGGCAACCGCCATGCATACAGCACCAGTGCGACGCCGAGCAGGGCCAGCCCGCCGAAGCCGATCACGCCACCGATGCGGCGCCGCCTGCGACGTTGCAGATCGGCGGGAGAGGTTGAAGCTGCAGGTGTATTCATGGGCGCGCGGTGGAAGCAGGAGAGGGGGACGAAGCGGGTGGGCGCAGATAACGCCGCCACACCAGTACGGACAGGATCCACAGCCCGGTGGCGATGGCGATGCAGCCGATCAACAGGAACACGTCGTTATAGGCGAGCACATTGGCTTCGCGCGTGGCTACGCTACCCAGGGCACGCACGCCCTGGGCCTGGCGCAGCGCCGGGTCGCCGATGCTGCGGCCGTACAGCGCGGCATAGGCCTGCACGCGCGCGGCCACTTGCGGGTCGGTCAATGCCAGATGTTCGACCAGCTGGCTGGAATGGTGTTTCTCGCGCACGACCTGCACGGTGCCGAGCAGCGCGCTGCCGAGCAGGCCGCCCATGTTCTGTGCCATGCCGAACAGCACGATGAAGCTGATCAGGTTGCCCGGCTGCGCGATGACCCGGCCCAGCCCGGCCACCATCGCCGGGCCGATGAAGAAGGTGCTGCCAAACGCGAGCAGGAACTGGCTGACGTACATCTGCTCCGGGCGGGTGAGGCTGGTGGCATCGGCATCCATGAAACAGCCGATGCAGATCGCCGCCACCGCAATGATCAGATGTTCGGCCACCCGCGCCGGATTGATCAGCCACGCGCTGGCGGCAACGCCGACCACTGCGCCCAGCAACATCAGCGCGAACAGGGTCTGCAGCTGCGTGTTGGCCAGCCCCAGGGTCTGGAAGAAGCCGATCGCGCCGGTGCTCTGCTCGGACAGCACCAGCCGGATCAGCAGGATCGCCAGGCCCAGCCGCAGCATGTCGCCGCTGGCCAGCCAGCGCGTGTTGATCATCGGGTTGCGGCGGTTGTGCTCGATCCACGCCGCCGTGCACAGCAGCACGATGGAGGCCGCCAGCATCACGCCCAGCCACGGCGTGCTGGTCCACCACAGCAGCCGCCCCAGCGACAGCACCGCCGCCAGCCCGGCCGAACCGGCCGCGAACAGGCTGAAGGTGAGGAAATCCAGCGGCTCGAACACCCGATAGCGGTCGCTGGGCGGCAGCTTGAGCGCCAGCACGCAGGCCAGCGCGAACACCGCCAGGCCCAGTTCGAACAGGTACAGGCCCTGCCACTGCGCAAATTCCAGCAGATCGGTGGAGAACACCCGCGCCAATGGCAACGCCAGCTGGGTCACCCCCAGCCCGGTCACCACTGCCTTGAGCCGGTACCTGGCCGGGAACGCCTGGATCACGTAATACAGACCCAGCGAGCTGAGCGCGGCGCCCACCAATCCGTGCGCAGCACGCACGGTGATCGCCGAGCTCAGGCTGTGCACGAACAGATGCGCGAAGGCGATGACCGCATACAGCGCCAGGAAGATCTCGGTGAAGCGCCGCAGCCCGAACTGCTGGCGGAACTTCACCAGCAGCAGGTTGGCCGACATGTTGGTCATCACGTAGGCGGCCGGCAGCCATGCCATTTCGGTGGCGTAGGCGCCCAGCGTGCCCTGCAGATAGGTCAGGTTGGCGGTGACCAGCGCATTGCTCAGCCCGCCGGTCAGCGCCACCACCACGCCCACCAGCCCGTACTGAATGCGGCGCCGGGTGGAGTGCAGGGGGGTGGAGGCCGACCCGGGCAGGGTGGGCTTCTCGTGGGGCTGCCAGTCGCGCTGGACGTACTTGTCGTGCACGCAGGGCTCGCAGGGCCGGTCGCAGGGAAGGCAGCGATTGTGGTCCGGTTGCGGTCATGGCGGCGTCAGCAGTGCGATAATCCGCCCATGAGCGAATCCCCCTATACCTCCGGTACCACCCATTTCGGCTTCCGCGACGTCGCTGCCAAGGACAAGCAGAAGCTGGTCGGCGAAGTGTTCACCTCGGTCGCGCGCAACTACGACCTGATGAACGATCTGATGAGTCTGGGCGTGCACCGCGCATGGAAACGCTACTTCGTGGCGACCGCGCAGGTGAAGCCGGGCGACCGCGTGCTGGACCTGGCCGGCGGTACCGGCGACATCGCCGTGCTGCTCAAGGAGCGCGTCGGCAACGAGGGCGCGGTGGTGCTGGGCGACATCAACGCCGGCATGCTGTCGGTTGGCCGTGACCGGCTGACCAACCGCGGTCTGGTGGCCGGCTTCGATTACGTGCAATGCAATGCCGAGGCGCTGCCGTTCCCGGATCAGAGCTTCGATCTGGTGACCATTTCCTTCGGCCTGCGCAATGTCACCGACAAGGATGCCGCGCTGCGCGAGATGTATCGCGTGTTGAAGGTGGGCGGGCAGGCGCGCGTGCTGGAATTTTCCGAGGTCACCGCCGACTGGTTCAAGCCGATCTACGACTTCCACTCGTTCAAGATCCTGCCCAGGCTGGGCCAGCTGTTCGCACGCGATGCCGACAGCTACCAGTACCTGGCAGAAAGCATCCGCAAGCACCCGCCGCAGGAATCGCTCAAGGGCATGATGGGCGAGGCCGGATTTGCGCGTTGCCACTACAAGAACCTGACCGGCGGCATCGTGGCGATCCACTCCGGCTACAAGATCTGACCCGGATCCGACCCAGCGTGATCTGAGCGTCCGGTCCGGCGCGCAGCATGCGCCGGACACCGCGCGTCGGCATCGCACGAGCACGCCATGCTCGTGTTCGCTTGCCGCACGATTGCACTGTGCGCAGGTGCGTTTGCCGACAAACTTTTGAGACTCCCGTCGCGTTGGCTCCACCAACGGTCGGCGACACTAGGCGCTCTTTTGCCGGAGACGTGGATGCGCTTGTACGCAGGGTTGTCGCGCGTGTTTCCCCGCTCCTTCAGCGCCAAGCTGCTGGCGGTGACCTTTGTCGGCATCCACCTGCCGTTGCTGTTATTGATCGCCTGGCTGGCCGCGCAAAGCGAGTTGAGCGGGCGCCCGCTGTGGTCGGTGGTGATCGTGGCGCTGCTGGCCACGCTGGCTGGCACCGCGGCGACCCTGTCGGCCCTGTATCGCCTGCTCGCACCGCTGCGCATCGCCGCCGACGCGCTGGATGCGTATTACGCCGATCAACGTCTGCCCAGCCTGCCCGAACATGGCGACGACGAACTGGGGCGGTTGCTGCGCGGAATCAATCGCAGCCTGCGCGGCATCGATGCCGGCATGCGCGATCTCAAGAAGCACGCCTTGTTCGACCCGCTGACCGAGGCCTTGAACCGGCGCGGCTGCGAACAGGCGATGCGCGATTCGGTCACCGCTGCGCAGCGCGAAGGCTGGCCGTTCGTGCTGTTCGTACTGGACATGGACAACCTCAAGCCGATCAACGACCGCTTCGGCCATCTGGCCGGCGATCGCGTGCTGGTAAGGCTGGTGGAATCTGCCTACGGCTGGCTGGGCGCGCAGGACTGGATCGGGCGCTGGGGCGGCGACGAGTTCCTGATCGGCGTGCATGCCAGCGAGGACGACGCCACGCTCAAGCTCAATCAATGGCTGTCGATGCTCGAACGCGAGGATGCCGACGAGGCGCCGCTGCATGTGAGCGCCGGCAGCGCGGTGTGTGAGCGTGGCCTGGATGCCACCGAGCTGTATCGCCGCGCCGATGCGGCGATGTATCGCGCCAAGTTTTCCGGCGGCCGGCGTCTGGTACGCGACGGGCATGACAGCCCGCGCAGCCATCCGGTGGTCTAGGCGATCCGGCAATCGGCTGGCGGCCGGGCCGCAGGCCGAAGCACGCTAGGCACGGGTAACCTGAGTTACGCCATTAACGCCGTTGCTGCGTAAGGTTCGCGCCGATGCGGCCAGCGACATGCACGGTGTCCCAGCCGGCGCAGGTTGAGCAGCCGGCAAGCGCTCGCCATCAGCCGCACGGGCAGGCAACGGCCCGGGGCGTTAAAATGCCCAATTCCCTCGCTGCGGTGCCGTCGATGCGCTTCCCGTTCCTGTCGCTGTCCCTGGCCGTGTCCATTGCGCTGGCCGGCTGTTCCAACGAGTCCACGCCGCCGGCCGCCAGCACCGCTGCGCCGGCCACCACTGCCAAGGCCCCCGTGAAAGCAGACGCCCGCAACCACGACGAAAGCTCCTACGCCCAGCCGCAGCTGGTGGTCATCAAGGATCTGGCGCTGGATCTGAAGCTGGATTTCGACGCCAAGCAGATCGGCGGCACCGCCACCTACACGCTGGAATGGAAGGACAAGGCCGCCAAGCAGCTGGTGCTGGACACGCGCGAGCTGAGCATTGCGCAGGTGCAGGCCGACGACGGCAAGGGCACGCTGGCGCCGCTGCAGTTCGCGCTGGCGCCGGCCGACAAGACCTTCGGCAGCAAGCTCACCATCGAGGCGCCGAACCAGCCTGCCAAGGTCGTGATCACCTATCACACCACGCCGACTGCCTCCGGCCTGCAGTGGCTGGAGCCGTCGATGACCGAAGGCAAGCAATTGCCTTTCATGTTCAGCCAGTCGCAGGCGATCCACGCGCGCAGCTGGGTGCCGTTGCAGGACACCCCGAGCGTGCGCTTCACCTACAGCGCGCACGTAACCTCGCGCCCGGACGTGATGGTGCTGATGAGCGCCGACAACGACCCCAAGGCCGCGCGCGACGGCGACTACAGCTTCAAGATGCCCGAGCCGATTCCGTCCTATCTGCTGGCGATCGCCGCCGGCGATGTGGTGTTCAAGCCGATTTCCGCGCGCTCGGGCGTCTGGGCCGAGCCGGCCATGGCCGACAAGGCCGCCAAGGAATTCGAAGACACCGAAAAGATGATCGGTGCGGCCGAAAAACTGTATGGCCCGTATCGCTGGGGCCGTTACGACATGCTGGTGCTGCCGCCGTCGTTCCCGTTCGGCGGCATGGAGAATCCGCGCCTGACCTTCGCCACGCCCACCGTGATCGTCGGCGACAAGTCGCTGGTCTCGCTGGTCGCGCACGAACTGGCGCATAGCTGGTCCGGCAACCTGGTGACCAATGCCAGCTGGAAGGACATCTGGCTCAACGAAGGCTTCACCACCTACGTGCAGGCCCGCATCACCGAGGCGCTGTATGGCGTGGAGATGGCCGAGATGGAGCGCGAGATCGACCAGGGCGACCTGCTGGCCGAAGTGAAGGGCATGGCGCCGGCCGACCAGGCGCTGGCGCTGCCGCCGCTGGCCGAGCGCGACCCCGACGAAGCCCTGAGCCAGGTGGCCTACGTCAAGGGCGCGTGGTTCCTGCAGTTCCTGGAGCAGCGCTTCGGCCGCGAGGTGTTCGACCCGTTCCTGCGCGGCTGGTTCGACGATCATGCGTTCCAGAGCGCCACCACCGACCAGTTCGTCGATTACCTCAACAAGAACCTGCTGGACAAGCATCCCAACACGGTCAGCGCGGCCGAGGTGGATGCGTGGCTGAAGCAGCCGGGCATCCCGGCCTTCGCCGCCAAGGCACGCTCGCGCAGCTTCTCGATCGTGGACACCGCGCGCATTGCCTGGAGCGGCAGCGGCACGCTGCCGAGCAAGCAGGTCACCGGCGAGTGGGGCACGCAGGAATGGGTGCATTTTCTCAGCGGCATGGGCGCCACGCTCAAGCCCGAGCAGCTCAAGCAGCTGGATGAGGCCTATCACTTCACCGGCACCCCGAACGGCGAAATCGCCATGCGTTGGTATCCGCTGGCGATCCGCAGCGGTTACACCGATGCGCGCCCCGCTGCAGGCGAGTTCATCGAACGCGTCGGCCGCCGCAAGCTAGTGCTGCCGATCTACGCCGAGTTGTTGAAGACCCCGGACGGCATCGCCTTCGCCGAGCAGGCCTTCGAAAAGGCCAGGCCCAGCTACCACCCGATCACCACCGCATCGGTGGCCGAGATGATCGCCAAGGCCAAGGCGGCACCGCCGGCGCAGCCGCAGCCGTAATGGCAGGGGAGGGCGTTGCAGACGCCCTCCGCCGCTTTCATTGCTGCATCGTGCAGGTGGCACCGTGCCCTTGCTCTAGCACCGTGCCCTGCAATCGCCGTCGTAGGAGCGCACCCGGGCGCGACGTGGCTTTACCGGGAATGCTCTATCGCGCCCGGGTGCGCTCCTACGGCGTGCCGCAGTTTTATCGCGGCTGTCGTGGGCAGGCTGGTATCGTTGCCGCTGCCTTTCATGCCTTCCGGAGTCGACGATGAAGTATCTGCTGAGCGCGGCCTTGTGCGTCGCTGCAGTGAGTGGCTGTACCGACCGAGAGGCGCAGCGTCAGGCGCAGGCAAGCGCGCAGGCGCAGGCCAAGCAACAACAGGCCGACGCACTCGCCAAGCAATACGACGAGGCGGTGAAGGCCGGTAACTGGGACATGGCGCGTGCGCATGGCGCCGCACTGCTGGAAGGCTACGCCGGTACCGCTGCGGCCACACGCATCGAACCCGGTTATGCCGACATCAAGGCCAAGGGCGACCAGGCGCGCGAACTGCGCCGCATGCAGGCGTTGTGGCAGTACTCGCAGGTGCCGGCCAAGGGCGGCACGCAGCGCTCGGCGATGATCGATGCCAAGAGCCGCGTGGATGTCGACGGCAGCGGCCCCAAGCCGGTGAGCCTGGTGTTCCGCGATCACCCGCAGTGGAAGCGTCACAGCTATCTCGTGCTCAAGGCCGGCGACTTCAATTGCTATGGCGGTTGCAAGGTGCAGGTCTCGGCCGATGGTGGCGCACCACGCCCGATGGCCGCGCACCGCCCCGACACCGATGAAGCGATCGCGATGTTCATCGACGACGACAAGGCGCTGTGGAAGCTGGTGCGCAATGCCAAGCGCATCAGCATCGCGTTCCCGGTCAAGGCCGGCGGCAAGCGCACGGCAGAGTTCGACGTGGGTGGCCTGGACACCACCCAGATGCCGGGCTGGAAGTAGGCGCACCGCCCTTGCACGGCACCAGCTGCGCAGTCGGCGTACGGCATCGTCATGAGGTGCCGGTCCATTCGGGTGAGTGCGCGATGTGCGTTCCCTGACGGCTTGCGGCGTTGCCTCAACCATCTCTGGAGTCTCCTCACGTATGGACGCCATGGCCATCACACAGATCTCGCCCGTGTTGTCCAGCTACCGCCATTGGGTGTTCGACATGGACGGCACGCTGACCGAAGCGGTGCACGATTTCGCGTTGATCCGACGCGCGTTGGAGATCCCGCCCGAGGCGGACATCCTGCACCACCTGGCATCACTGCCGGCCGAGCAGGCCGCAGCCAAACACGCCTGGTTGCTTGAGCACGAGCGTGAACTCGCACAGGCCGCACAGCCCGCACCCGGTGCAGTGGCCCTGGTGCGTGCGTTGCAGACAGCCGGATGCCGGCTCGGCATGCTCACCCGCAATGCGCGCGCATTGGCGCAGGTGACATTGCAGGCGATCGGCCTGCACGATGCATTCGCCTGGGACGACATCGTCGGCCGCGATGAAGCCGCCCCCAAACCCGCACCCGATGGCCTGCAGTACTTCGCGCAACGCTGGGCGGTGGATGGCACAGCACTGGTCATGGTCGGCGATCACCACAACGACCTGGCCTGTGGCCGTGCAGCCGGTGCCTGCACCGTGCTGGTCAACACACCCGGCGATCCATGGCCCGGCCTTGCCGACTGGCGGTTGCAGGATTGCACGCAGTTGCTGGCGCAGTGGAGCCGCTAGCGTGAGGTTTGGCGAGTAGGCCAGGCGCGCGCAAAGCATGGAGTGCGATGCGTGGCTGGCCGCGTGTCGCTGGATGACGATGACGATGACAATCAGGACACCGTCATCGCATTGGAAGGGTGACATGCGCTCGAAAGGGCGTGGACGCTGCTGAATCTTGCAACGCGTCATCAGCAAGCCGGACAGCACACGGCTGTCTGCGCCGTACCCTCATCCGCCCTTCGGGCACCTTCTCCCGATGGGAGAAGGGAAACGCGGCAGCACCCCAGTCGACGACGTAGCTGGCCTTCGGTGAGGTGAGGTGTTGCCTTGCGCGAGCCACAGTGAGCTATGTCGACTCAAGCGTGCAAGGTGCGCAGCACCAGCTGACAGGCAGTCCCACACCCGCTGCACCATCCATGTCACAGCACGCCCGGCGCAAACTGTGCCAGAACCGTGACAGTGCGCCTTGCGCAAGCGACTGCCATCACAGCAAACCCTGCTGCTCCAACATGGTGCGTCGCACCAGTGCGCTGGCATGGCGTTTGCTCTTTCCCTCTCGACGTTTCCGACGTCCGCGGTGCAACTGGCGGGTGCAACGCCTGCGCTGCGGAATGTTTCAACCGACTGGTTGTTCAATCGAGAGGGGTAGACGCATATGCATCAATCTTCCTGTCGCAGCCTGCGCAGCCGTGTGCTGCTCATGCTTGCGCTGAGCGCCGCGTTGGCCGGCTGCAAGAAAGACGCAGCCACGGAAACGACAACGCCCGCACCGGCCGCCAAACCCGCCGCGCCGACGGCCGCCGCCGTGGTCGATACCGACAGCGAGTTCACCACCAATGCCAGCAACCCGGATAACTGGGGCGGCATCGGGCGCGACTTCGCGCTCACCCGGCACAGCCCGCTGGCCGAGATCAATCGCGACAACGTCAAGAACCTGAAGATGTCGTGGGAAATGAAGACTGATGCCACGCGCGGCCACGAAGGCCAGCCGCTGGTGATCGGCAGCGTCATGTACATGGTCAGCGCGTATCCGAACAACGTGTTCGCCATCGACCTGGCTGCGCAGGACGACGGCGGCAAGGTGTTGTGGAAGTACACCCCTCAGCAGGACGAACGCTCGGTGGCGGTGGCGTGCTGCGATACAGTCAACCGCGGCGCCTCCTATGCCGATGGCAAGCTGGTGTTCGGCAGCCTGAGCGGCGATGTGATTGCACTCGATGCCAAGACCGGCAAGGAAGTGTGGAAGCAGAAACTCGCGCACCCGGACAAGGGCGAAACCATCACCATGGCGCCGATCATCGCCGACGGCAAGGTGGTGGCCGGCATCAGCGGCAACGAGTTCGGCGTGCTTGGACGTGTCGCTGCCTACAACTTGGCCGATGGCAAGCAGGCCTGGTCTTGCGATGCGGCCGGGACTGACAAATCGATCTGCCTGGGTGCGGATTTCAACAAGGCCAACCCGCAGCATGGCCAGCTCGGCGATCTGGGCGTCAAGACCTTTCCCAGCGACGAATGGAAGCGTGGTGGCGGTGCGGCCTGGGGCTGGTACAGCTACGACCCGAAGTTGAAGCTGCTCTACTACGGCACCGGCAATCCCGGCCTGTGGAGCCCGTCGTATCGCTGCGGCAAGACCTCGCAGGAGGAATGCAACAACGGCGAGCATGACAACAAGTGGTCGATGACCCTGTTCGCGCGCAAGATCGATACCGGCGAAGCGGTGTGGGGCTACCAGAAGACGCCGTTCGACCAGTGGGACTACGACGGCATCAACGAGCCGATCCTGGTCGATCTGACCATCGACGGCAAGGAAGTTCCGTCCGTGGTGCAGTTCGACCGCAACGGCTTTGCCTACGTGCTCGATCGCCGCGATGGCACGCTGCTGCGCGCACACAAGTTCGTGCCAGCCAACTGGGCCGAACGCATCGACATGAAGACCGGCCGCCCGGTCAAGGTGGCCGCGCATTCGCCGCTGGAGCGAGGCAAGAAGGTGCAGGCCTTCCCGTCGGCGATGGGTGGCAAGGACCAGCAGCCGTGCTCGGTGGATCCGGCCAATTCAGCGGTGTTCTTCTGCGGCACCAACAACTGGCATATGGAGCTGGAACCGCAGGAACGCGGCAACACCATGATGGGCCTGCCGTACGTGTTCGCCAACGTGATGATGAAGCCCAACGAGCCGGGTGCACTGGGCATCGTCAAGGCCTTCGACGTGGTGGAAGGCAAGTCCAAGTGGGAGATCAAGGAGAAGTTCCCGGTGTGGAGCGGCACCCTGGTCACCGACGGCGGGCTGGTGTTCTACGGCACGCTGGATGGCTGGTTCCGTGCGGTGGACAAGGACACCGGCAAGAAGCTGTGGGAGATGAAACTGCCCTCCGGCATCATCGGCAACCCGATCGCCTACAAGGCCAATGGGCACCAGTACGTGGCGGTGTTCTCCGGCATCGGTGGCTGGATCGGCCTGCCGGTGGCTGCAGGTCTGGATCCGTCAGATCCGTATGGCGCGCTGGGGGCTGCGGGGCTGGCATTCGGTGCCGGCTTCGACAAGATCCCGCTCGGCGGCATGGTGCATAGCTTCCGGATCGATGGCGCCGGCAAGACCGTGACCGCCAGCGCCACCGCCACCGCCACTGCGGCTGCAGGCGGCACCGCCAATGCCGCCGCGAAGACCGCACGATGAGTTCCACGCAAGGCGTTGGTCGCGCGCACCGGCAGTTCGCTGCCGGTGCGCGTGGCATGCACCGGCAGCTGCGTCAGCTGCTTGTGCTTTGCAGCCTCGGACTCGTCGCCGCAGGCTGCACTCGCGAGCCGTCCTCACCGACGGCTCGCGCTTCTGCTTCCGCTGCGGCGTCCGCGACGGCGGCCTCCACTGCGGCACCGGCCACGGCCAGTGCTCCACCGCCAGCGCCCGATCCGCACGTGCTGCGGGTCTGCGCCGACCCGGGCAACATGCCGCTGTCCAACAAGGCCGGCGAAGGCTTTCAGAACAAGATTGCGCAGGTCGTGGCCGATGCGATGGGCCGGCGCCTGGAATACGAGTGGCGCACCTATTACCAACGCGGGCTGGCACGCAGCACGATCACTGCCGGCCGCTGCGATGTGTTGATGGACCTCAACAGCGATTTCGAGCAGGGCCTGACCACGCGCCCGCTGTATCGCTCGGCCTATGTGCTGGTGACGCGCAAGGGCCTGGATCTGGTGCCGACATCGCTGGACGATCCGGCGCTGAAAACACTGCGGCTGGGCGTGTTCCAGAGCTCGCCCGCACGCCAGGCCCTGTACGAGCACGGCATCAGCGGCCAGGTGCAATACCTGTTCTACGACTCGGCCACGGCGCCGGAAGAACATCCCGGCAAGCTGGTCGAGCGCGTCGCCGCCAATGAACTGGATGCGGCCGAATCCTGGGGCCCGGTGGCCGGTTACTACGCGCAACGCAGCGGCCTGGGCATGGTGCCGCTCAATACCATCGACGATGCGGTGCTGGAGTATTCGATGGCGTGGGCGGTGTCGCGCAAGAACGCGGACCTGCGCGATGCGTTGAACACGGCCATGCAACAGAGTTCAGCAAAGATCGCCGAGATCCTGCGCAGCTATCACGTGCCGCTGGTGCGCTGTGGCGACTGCGTGGTAGCCGGCGATCTGGCCGCGCACGGGCCGTATGCGACGCCGATGCCGGTGTCCAAGGCGCCAAGCCCGGCTGCGTCCTCGCAGGAGCTGGCGCAGTTGCAACTGCGCATCGCCGACGGTGCCGACCCGAACCAGGAACTGGCGCATGCACTGGATGCCGGCGACGCGGTGCGTGCGGCGTGGCTGTTGCGGCATGGCGCCGATGCCAACCGTCCCAACCTGCTCGGCGAGCCGCCGTTGCATCAGGCCATCCGCAACCAGGAACCGGATCTGGTCGGCCTGCTGCTCGATGCCGGCGCACGCCTGGATGCGCGCGATGGCAGCGGCTGGACCGCCTTGATGAAGGCGGCCTGGGCCAACGATGCCGGCAGCGTGACCAGGTTGCTCGGCAAGCGCGCGCCGGTGGACACCGTCTCCAGCGATGGCTGGAGCGCGCTGGACCTGGCGGTGTCCTACGCCGATGTCGGCGTGGTGCAGGCCTTGCTCAAGGCGGGCGCGGATGTGCGGCGTGCCAATGCCACCGGCTTCACGCCGGTGATGTTCGCGGTGGCGCGCGACGACCCGGCGATTCTCGATGCGGTACTGGCCGGCGGTGCCGACGTCGGCCACGCCAACCAGGCCGGCGTCACCGCATTGATGCTGGCCGCCGCGGCCGGGCGCGACGCGGCGGCCAAGCGCCTGCTGGCGGCCGGCGCCGACCCTGCCGCACGCAATCGCGACGGCAAGACCGCCGCTGCATTAGCGCAGGCACGCGGCGATAACGCGCTGGCCACGCTGCTTACCGAGGCCAGGCGCCCCTCCCGGCAATGACTGCGTCACCCGCCGCGCGCACGGGGTGCGCGGTGCTCCCTCCGATCAGAAAGGTTCGTTCATGCGCAAGTCCACCGTGGGTTGTTTCGATCGTTCCATGCGCGCACCGCTGTGCGCGGTGATGCTCAGCGTCGTGCTGGCCGCCTGCGGCAAGGACGCACCGCCGCCCGCGCCCGCGCCTGAGGCGGCCACCGCACCGGCTGTCAGTCCGCCGGCGCCGGCCACCGGTACTGCTGCACCTGCAGCGGCGAGCGCCGCGGTGCCCAACCCGGCCGCCGGGCCTGCGCCGGATCCGGCCACGCCGCCCGCAGCGCCGGCCACCGTGGTGCCGATCCCGAAGGGGCCGGAGGTCAAGGTCACGCCCGAGCTGATCGCCGAGGGCAAGAAGATCTATTTCTCCGCCGGCTGCAATGCCTGCCATGGCGGCACCGGTGGCGGCGGCATGTGCCCGCCGTTGACCAACGACATCTGGGTGTATGGCAGCGACGACGACACCTTGCGCACGCTGATCAGCGAAGGCACCGCCGCGATGATCACCCACGGCAAGACGCGGGTCGGGCATGAAAAGGTGGTCGGGCAGATGCCGCCGTTCGCGCCGGTGCTAAAGCCGGGCGACACCGAAAAACTGCTCGCCTTCATCCATTCGATCAACAAGACCGCGGGCAAGGCGCAATGAGGCCAGCGCCAACCGGTTGGCGGTGCCTGCTTGCGGCAACTGCGCTGGGCGCGCTGCTGGCCTTGGCCGGTTGCCGGCGCGATGCGGAGCTGCCGGCGTCCAACGCGGCGCCGGCGGCAGCGATGCCCGCAACGAAGGCCGCGGCACCGGTGCCCGCAACGCCGCCGGCATTTGCCTATGTGCCCAACCAGCGCAGCGGCACGGTATCGGTGATCGATACGCACACCGACACGGTGGTGCGTACGCTCAGCGCACAGGGGCAGCTGGGCAAGCGCCTGCAGCAGGTATTGCCGGGCCCGCAGGGGCATCTGTACCTGATCGATGCCGAGCATCACCGCCTGATCGAACTCGATACCGACAAGGACGCGGTGCTGCGCAGCGTGGAGATCGGCGAGAACGCCGAAGGCATTGCGCTGTCGCCGGACGGCAAGCAGTTTGCGGTGTGCGTGGAAGGCCAGAACCAGGTGATGTTGATCGATGCGGCACAGTTCAGCGTGCAACAGGTGATCGCCACGCGCGGGCAGGCGCCCGAGCACTGCGCCTACACGCCGGACGGGCAGTGGCTGCTCACCAGCAACGAGGGCTCCAACGACATGGACATGATCGAGCTGGCCACCGGTCGCTCGCGTGGCGTGGTCGCCACCAGCGGCCATCCGCGCGGCATGGCGTTCGCGCCCGACGGGCACAGCGTCTACATCGCGCAGGAAACCGCCAACGTGGTCGACGTGATCGACCTGCAGACGCGCCAACGCCGCGCCAGCCTGCCGGCCGGCGTGCGCACGGCGGGCGTGGCGTTGTCGGCCGACGGCACGCGGCTGTATGCGTCCAACGGCGGTGCCGGCACGCTCAGCGTGATCGATACCAACAGTGCGCTCAGTCTCGCCGAAATCGCGGTGGGGCTGCGGCCGTGGAATCCGGCACTGACCCCGGCCGGCGACAAGCTGTATGTCGCCAACGGGCGCTCGAACACGGTCAGCGTGATCGACACCGTCGCGTTGCGCGAGATCAAACAGATCCCCGTCGGCGAACTGCCGTGGGGCGTGGTCATCGCGCGCTGAGCGGCGGGCATGCCGCAGCGCGCCAGGGAGGCCGGATGAAGACACGCGCTGCGGTGGCATGGGGTCCGCACCAGCCGCTGACCATCGAAGAGGTGGACCTGCAGCCGCCGCGGCCCGGCGAGGTGCTGGTGCGCCTGGTCGCCACCGGCATCTGCCATGGCGATGCGCATGCATTGGCGCATGGGCAAGCAAGCAGCTTCCCGGTGATCCTGGGGCAGGAAGGCGCGGGCATCGTCGAGGCGGTCGGCATCGGCGTCACCAGCGTGCAGCCCGGCGATCACGTCATCCCGCTGTACATGCCCGAATGCGGCGTGTGCAAGTTCTGCCGCTCCGGCCGCACCAACCTGTGCCAGGCGATCCGCAGCAGCCAGGAGCGCGGGCTGATGCCCGATGGCAGCAGCCGGTTCTCGCTGCACGGCCGGCCAATCCTGCACCACATGGGCATCAGCACGTTTTCCGAATACACCGTGGTGCCGGAGATCGCGGTCGCGCGGATCCAGCCGGAGGCAGCGCTGGATCAGGTCTGCCTGCTCGGCTGCACGGTCACCACCGGCGTCGGTGCGGTGCTCAACAGCACGCATGTGCGGCCCGGCGACTGCGTGGCGGTGTTCGGCCTGGGCGGCATCGGCTTGTCGGTGGTGCAGGGCGCGGTGCTGGCGCAGGCCGGGCGCATCATCGCGGTGGATATCGACCCGGCCAAGTTCGCGCTGGCGCGCGCCTTGGGCGCCACCGATTGCCTGGATCCGCGCGACTACGGCGCACCAATCCAGCAGGTGATCGTGGACCTCACCGATGGCGGCGCCGACCACAGCTTCGAATGCGTGGGCGATGTCGGCGCGATGCGCGCGGCGCTGGAGTGCTGCCACAAGGGCTGGGGCGAGAGCGTCATCCTTGGCGTGGCCGACGACGCGCAGGAAATCAGCACGCGCCCGTTTCAACTGGTGACCGGGCGGGTGTGGCGCGGCAGCGCCTTCGGCGGAGTGAAAGGGCGTAGCGAATTGCCCGGCTATGTCGCGCGCTATCTGCACGGCGACATCCGGCTGGCGCCGTTGATCACCCGCACACTGGCGCTGGATGACATCAATCAGGCGCTGGCGGACTTGCGTGCGGCGCGCGGCATCAAATCGATCGTGCTCTATTGAGGGAGACGCAGATGGCAGCAGGCACACGCAGCACAGCGAAGTTGCACCATCACGCACTGGCAGGCGCCTGCGTCAGCGCCTTGCTCGCAAGCAGCGCGCTGGCAGTGGCGGCCGAGGCGCCGCAGGTGACCTGGCTGGAACGCATCGAGGTCACCGCCACGCCGATCCCCGGCACCACCATCGATGCGGCACAGCTGCCGTACATGGTGCAATCGGCCACCAACAGCGAGCTGTCGCGCGCGCGCAGCAACAACCTCGGCGATCTGCTGCAGCGGAGCTTCGTCGGCGTGGATGGCAACGATGTGCAGGGCAGCGCGTTCCAGAACGACCTCACCTTCCACGGGTTTCGTGCCTCCGCCTTGCCCGGCGCCTCGCAAGGCGTGTCGGTGTATCTGGATGGCGTGCGTTTCAACGAACCGTTCGCCGATATCGTCAGCTGGGACATGCTGCCCGAGTCGGCAATCAACGCGGTGACCCTGATGCCCGGTTCCAATCCCTTGTTCGGGCCGAACACGCTCGGTGGCGCGGTGGTGCTGTCTACCGCGTCGGGCCTCACCTCACCGGGAGTGCAGGGCGAGCTGAGCATCGGCAGCGGTGCGCGCAAGCGACTGGATGCCAGTTACGGGCTCGCCAGCCAGGACGGCTGGCATGGCTTCGTCGCGGTCACCGGTTTCGACGAGAACGGCTGGCGCGATGCCTCCGAGGGCCGTCTGGGAACCGTGTTCGGCAAGGTCGGCAAGCAGGGCGAGCAGACCGATTGGAGCCTGTCGGTGCTGCACGGGCGCAGCCGCCTGATCGGCAATGGCCTGCTGCCGGATACGCGCTACACCGACGATGGCCCCGAGCCCGGCCTGTATCGCGCCGACCGCCGCGCGGTGTACACCTCGCCCGATCTCACCCGCAATCGCAATACGCTGTTCACCGCGCAACTGGACCATCGCTTCGATGCGGACACCGCATTGCATGCACTGGCCTACGCGCGCGTGGGCCGCCGCGACACCGTCAATGGCGATATCGGCGAGGACTACGAAGAATTTGTCGAAGAATGCGCCTCAGGTTATGCCGCCGATGGCAGCGCGCTGGATGCCGATTGCGATGTCGCGCGCGCCGATGCCGATGCATTGCCCACCGGCGCGCTCAACACCACCCAGATGCGCCAGGAGGCGCAAGGCCTGGCAGTCAACCTGAGCAGCCAGTGGGGTGCGCATGCGCTCAGCACCGGCGTCACCTTCGATCGCGGCCATGTGCGCTATCGGCAATTCGCCCGCGACGGCTGGGTGCAACCGGACCGCTCGGTCGCTGCCGATCCGGATGCCGAGCGCGCGTTCTTTTCCGGCGTGCGCGGCAGCACCAAAACGCTGGGCGTGTTCGTCGCCGACACCTGGGCGCTGGACGATGCCACCCATCTCACCGCCGCAGTGCGCTGGAATCGCGTGGTGGTGGACAACATCCTTTCCACCGCCGAAGACGGCGACCGCCCACGCGAGCGCTTCGTCTATGCCAAGGCCAATCCATCGTTAGGGTTGACCCATCGGCTCGATTCGGGGCTGACGCTGTATGGCTCGGTCGCGCAAAACAGCCGCGCACCGACCGCGATCGAATTGGGCTGCGCCGATCCCACCCAGCCATGCCGCTTGCCGACCGGCCTGCAGGCCGACCCGCGTCTGGAGCAGATCGTTTCGCGCACGTACGAGCTCGGCGCGCGCTGGGCGCCGTCGGCCGACAGCAACGCCAGCCTGTCGGTGTACCGCGCCGACAATCGCGACGACATCCTGTTCCTGCGTGCACCGGACACCCAACTGGGTTACTTCGACAATGTCGGCCGCACCCGCTACCAGGGCGCGGATCTGGCGCTGCGCCTGCGCAGCGGCGACTGGCAATGGTCGGCCGGCTACAGCTTCCTGGATGCGACCTACCGCAGCGATGGCGAGCTGCTGTCCGGCGAGCGCGTGATCGCCTTGCGGCCAGGCCTGCGCATCGCCGCATCGCCGCGCCACAACCTCAAGCTCGGCGTGGAATGGCAGCACGATGCGCTGACTCTGGGTGCTGGGGTGCGTGCGGTGGCCGGGCGCGTGGCCAGCGGCAACGAGGATGGCCAGGTCGACAATGCCGAAGACGGCGAGCCCGCACCCGAGCGCATCGACATCGGCACCGCCGGCTACGCGCTGGTGGATCTGCAGGCCCGTTGGCAACTGGGCGAGCGGCTGTCGCTGTTCGCCCGCATCGACAACGTCTTCAACCGCCGCTACGCGACCTACGCGGCCGTGGCCGAAGACGTGTTCCCCGATGGCGAACTCGCGCGTCCGCAGGATGCGCCAGTGGAAACCGGCCCGGCGCGGTTTCTCGCACCAGGTGTGCCGCGGCAGTATCTGATCGGCATACGCTGGGCGTTATGAGGCTGGGGATTCGGGATTGGAGATTAGGGATTCGCAAGGCGCAAGGTGCAATCGCCAGTCACCCGCAGCGTTATCTGGATGGTACCGAGCTGCGCTGGCCGAGGGCGCGGTGCCCTCACGGCTCGCGGGACACGCCGTGAACCCATCCCTGGGGCTCGGTGGCGGCATCCATGCCGCCACACGGTCCCGCAATCGGCGATGCCACCACACCAGAGAGTGAATCGGTGGTCGCGTGAAAGCTGCTTGTAGCGCGTTGTGCATCAGGTGTTGAGCCGGCACGTCATGATCGAACAACGCGCATCAATCACTGCTCCTACCGTGCACACCGACCAGCTAGATCGGTCCTTGCCCGCCCACCGTCGCGGGCTCTTACGCGGCATGGATGCCGCGTAAGAGCCTACAAGGACGTACTTGCGGCGTGTCCTGCGATGGTGGGCGGGCAAGGGCCCTGCAACCAAGCTCCAAATCATCCGCTCCACAATCGCGGCATCCACAAGTGGTGCATGCCGCACCAAACAACAGCGGCACCCACCTGATGGTCAAGAAGTGCTCTTGATAAATCGCTCCAAATACCAGCGCCAAGAACCAGCATGGGCTCTAACGAATCCCCAATTCCGAATCCCGAATCCCTGCCCCTCAATTCCCCAATTCCGAATCCCAAATCCCTGCCCCTCAATCACCCGGTATCCAGGCCATGCTTGCGCAGCTTGCGATACAGCGTATTGCGACTGATGCCCAGGGCATCGGCGGTGCGGCTGACATTCCAGCGGTGGCGTTCGAGTTGTTGCTGCAGCACCAGGCGTTCGGCCTGGTCGAGTGCGACGCGGCCGGGCATGTCGTCGGCGGCCACCGCGCGGCCATCGACCAGGCACGGTGCGCTGCCGGCATCGACGATTTCCTGCGGCAGGTTGGGCAGGCGGATCACGCCGTCGCTGCACAATACCGCCGCCGTGCGCAGCACATTGCGCAACTGGCGCAGGTTGCCCGGCCATGCGTAGCTCAGCAGTTTGTGCATCGCTTCTTCGCTGATGCGCACGCTGTGCTCGCTGTTTTCCTCGCGCAGCAGGGTGCGGATCAACTCGGCCTTGTCGCTGCGCTCGCGCAGCGGTGGCAGGTGCAGCACCACGCCATTGAGCCGGTAATACAAATCCTCGCGAAACTCGCCGGCCGCCACCCGCTGCGCCAGATCGCGATGGCTGGCACTGATCACGTGCAGCTCCAGCGGTACCGCGCGTTCGCTGCCCAGCGGGGTGACGCATTGTTCTTCGAGCACGCGTAGCAGGCGGCTCTGCAAGGGCAGCGGCATGTCTCCGATTTCATCAAGAAATAGGGTGCCGCCGCTGGCCTGCAGCAATTTGCCATGGCGGCCTTCGCGCGCGGCATCGGTGAACGCACCGCGCGCATATCCGAACAATTCGCTCTCGATCAACGCCTCGGGAATCGCCGCGCAGTTGATCGCCACGAACGCGCCGCCGGCCCACGGCGAGCCGCGGTGCACCGCCTTGGCAAATTCCTCCTTGCCGGTACCGGTATCGCCGCGCAGCAGAATCGACACGCGATGCGCAGCCAGCTTCAAGGCATTGGCCAGGTTGTGGCGCATGCGCGAATCCGAGCCGACATGCTCACCGGGTTGCAGCTCGGTATCCGGTGCCAGCTGTGCCGGCCCACCCACCGCCGGCAGCGCAGCGCGCGCGCGCGGCGGGCGCACCAGTGCGTAGAACCGTCGCCCATGGCAGGCGCAGCGGATCGACCACAAGGTGCCGGCATCGCTGCCGGCGCGGTGCTCGAGGGTGTCGAAATCCAGCTGCATCACCTGCGCAATGTTGCGGCCCACCAGCTGGCTGCGATCGATCTTGCCCAGTTGCTCCAGCACCGCCTCGTTGACTGCCAGCACGCGGCCATCGGTATCGATCGCGATCAGTGCCTCGTGCAGCAGGCCGGCGAACTCGGGCCGGCTATGGAAGCGCAGGATGAACGCATGGCCGAACTGGTTGAGGAAATGCGAGCGCGAGATCTGCGCCGCCGACATGCTCACCAGGGCCACGGTGTGGCGCTGGATCTGCTTGCCGTCCTGCGCATTGGGAGTGGACGCATCCAGCACCGCCAGCAGCCCGCCATGCGGGTCCAGGATGGGCGCGCCGCTGCACGACAGCGGTAGATGGCGGGTCAGGTAATGTTCGCCGCGGTGCACGCTCACTGCGGTGCGCTCGGCCGCGCAGGTACCCAGGCCGTTGGTGCCCTGATGGCACTCGGCCCAGCTGGCGCCGCAGAACAGACCGGCCTGGCGGAATTCGCGCAGCAGGGTGGGGTCGTGCACGCTGTGCAGCACGGTCGCCTCGGCATCGGCAAAGATCACGGCGTAGCCGCTGCCGGCGATCTGCTCGTAGAGGTTTTCCATCTCCACCTTGGCAATGCGCAGCACATCGCCCAGACGTTGCTGGCGCTCGCGCACGTGCAGCGCATCGTGCACCAGCGGCTCGGGGGCTGCCTCGGGCAACAACGCGTAATCGTCCAGGCAGCGCCGCCACGAGCGCGACAGTGGTGCGGCAAGCGGCGCAATGTCGCGCAACCGGCGGATCTGCCGGAGCGCATCCGGCTCGATCTCCGGCAGGGCGATGGACGTGGCGGCGACAACGCTTGGCTCGGACATGGGCCAGCGTTCCTCAGTGGGCGCGAAACGTCAGTAGAGGCACAGATCGGGCTGATGCTCAAACTGCATTGCAGCAATTGCGGTGCCGACGCGCCCCTCTCCTGCGGGAGAGTGGTTGGGGTGAGGGGACGGTGCGAAGCGTTGTGCTGTTCAACCTGCACGGGGCTTCGCTCGTATCCTCATCCGCCCCTGTGGGGCACCTTTTCCCGAGGGGGAACGGGTAAAAGCGCTGATCAGCGGCGGTGCGCGTCAGAGCGCGTAGCCGAACTGCTGCTTGAACTGGTCGTTGAACTCGGCAAAGTCGAACCGCTGGTTCTGCGTGCCCGGGTGCTCCACCTTCAGCGCGCCCATCAGGTTGCCCATCCGTCCGATCGTCAGCCAGTCGTAGCCGCCCTGGATGCCGTAGATCAGGCCGGCGCGGAAGGCGTCGCCGCAGCCGGTCGGGTCGACCACGCGGCGCTCGTGCGCCGGCGGGATGTCGTAGGTCTTTTCTGGCGTATGCACCAGCGCGCCCTTGGGGCCCTGCGTGGTGATGTAGGCCTGCACGCGCGAGACGATGTCCTTCTCGTCCCAGCCGGTGCGTTCCTGCAGCAGGTTGGATTCGTAGTCGTTGACCACCACGTACTGGGCCTGCTCGATGAACTGGCGCAGTTCCGGGCCGTTGAACAAGGGCATCGCCTGGCCGGGATCGAAGATGAAGGGGATGCCGGCGGCAGCGAACTCTTCCGCATTCTGGATCATGCCCTCGCGCCCGTCCGGGCCGACCAGGCCCAGGGTCACGCCCGGCACATCCTTCACGTGGTTCTCGTAGCTGCGCATCATCGCGCCCGGATGGAACGCGGTGATCTGGTTATTGTCGTGGTCGGTGGTGATGAAGGCCTGCGGGGTGAACAGGTCGTCGATGATCTTCACCCGCGACAGGTCGATCCCCAGCGTTTCGAAATGTTCGCGATACGGGCCGAAGTCCTGGCCCACGGTGCCCATCGGGATCGGCGCGCCGCCGAGCAGATGCAGGTTGTAGGCGATATTGCCGGCGCAACCGCCGAACTCGCGGCGCATGCGCGGGACCAGGAACGACACATTCAGGATGTGCACCTTGTCCGGCAGGATGTGGTTCTTGAACTGGTCCGGAAACACCATGATGGTGTCGTAGGCGAGGGAACCACAGATCAGTGCGGACATCGAGTCAGGCCTTTGCGTTGGGAATTACCCGCCAGTTGCCGGGCATGGCAGCGGGACGGCGCGCGCGCCGCGGCGCAAAGGGTAACGGCTGTGACCGATCAGGGCCACAACCGCATGCCATGCCCGGCGTGACCGGCACATGAAAACGACGCCGCAACGGCCGATTTTTCCTTGCCCGCACCGGGGGGGATTGCTAGGCTAGTGGACTTCGTTTTCTGCCCAAAATTTCGCCAGTCTGGCGGCGGGCACGCGACTTACCCAGGAACAACTCCCTCGATGTTCAAGAAACTCCGCGGCATGTTCTCCAACGACCTGTCCATCGACCTGGGCACGGCCAATACGCTGATCTACGTACGCGGGCAGGGCATCGTGCTGAACGAACCTTCGGTGGTGGCGGTGCGTCAGGACCGCGCAATCGGCGGCACGCGCTCGGTGGCCGCCGTCGGCGCCGAGGCCAAGCAGATGCTCGGCCGCACCCCGGGCCACATCACCACGATCCGCCCGATGAAGGACGGCGTCATCGCCGACTTCACCTACACCGAGGCAATGCTGAAGCACTTCATCAAGAAGGTGCACAAGTCGCGCTTCCTGCGCCCGAGCCCGCGCGTGCTGGTATGCGTGCCGGCCGGTTCCACCCAGGTCGAGCGCCGCGCCATCAAGGAATCGGCGGAAGAAGCCGGTGCGCGCGATGTGTATCTGATCGAGGAACCCATGGCCGCGGCGATCGGTGCCGGCATGCCGGTGACCGAGGCGCGCGGTTCGATGGTCATCGACATCGGCGGCGGCACCACCGAAGTGGCGGTCATCTCGCTCAACGGCATCGTCTACTCGCAGTCGGTGCGCGTGGGCGGCGACCGCTTCGACGAGTCGATCACCAACTACGTGCGCCGCAACCACGGCATGCTGATCGGCGAAGCCACCGCTGAGCGCATCAAGCTGCAGATCGGCTGCGCCTACCCGCAGGACGAGGTGCAGGAGATGGAAATCTCCGGCCGCAATCTTGCCGAAGGCGTGCCGAAGATGATCAAGATCAACTCCAACGAAGTGCTCGAGGCATTGCACGAGCCGCTGTCGGGCATCATCTCGGCGGTCAAGCTGGCGCTGGAACAGACCCCGCCGGAACTGTGTGCCGACGTGGCCGAGCGCGGCATCGTGCTCACCGGCGGTGGCGCACTGCTGCGCGACCTGGACCGCCTGATCTCCGAAGAAACCGGCCTGCACGTACAGGTCGCCGACGACCCGCTCACCTGCGTGGCCCGCGGCGGCGGTCGCGCGCTGGAGCTGGTGGACATGCACGGCAACGAGTTCTTCGCGCCGGAGTGAAGCGTTCGGGATTGGGGAGTCGGCAGTCGGGATTCGCAAAAGCGGTTCCTGCCCACGGCCCGGTAGGACTGCTCCGCAGTTCCGCTAGTTCACGTTTTAGCCGCATCCGTATCGGGGGCAGTCAACCGCTCCCCGAATCCCCAATTCCGAATCCCCAATCCCGGCCCTGACAGTGCCCTCCTACGCCGGTCCTCCCGTCGCCTCCCGTCCGGGCGAAGTCACCTCCACGCTGCGGCTGCTGGTCTATCTGGTGCTGGCGATCGTGCTGATCGCGCTCGATAGCCGGGGGGGCTGGCTGAGCCAGGTGCGTCTGCAGGCCAACCTGCTGATCCAGCCGATCTGGGCGGTGGCCGGGTTGCCGGGGCGGATCGGCTCGCAGGTGCGCGATAACGCCGCCACCCACGCGCAACTGGTGGAAGAAACCCGCACCCTGCGCAATCAGTTGCTGGTGGCCAATGCGCGGCTGACCCGGCTGCAGACCGCCGCGCTGGACAATGCGCAGCTGCGCGAACTGCTCAACGTCGCCGAGCGCCGCGGGCTGGACGTGCAGCTGGCGCCGATCCTGGATATCGACCTGGACCCGACCCGGCAACGCCTGCTGCTGGACGCCGGCAGCCGCGATGGCGTGCTGCTGGGCCAGGCGGTGATCGACGCCGGCGGGCTGATGGGCCAGGTGATCGAAGTGACCCCGCTGCATTCGACCGTGCTGCTGCTGACCGACCCCGACCACGCGGTGCCGGTCAGCGTGGCGCGCAACGGCGTGCGCCTGATCGTCTACGGCCGCGGCGACCGGCTGGAACTGCGCGACATCCCGCTCAGTGCCGGCGTGCAGGTGGGCGACGAAATCGTCACCTCCGGCCTCGGTGGCCGCTTCCCGGCCGGTTTCCCGGTCGGCAAGGTCTCCGAACTGCATCCAGACGACACCCACGCCTTCCTGGTCGGCGAACTGACCCCGGCAGCCAAGCTCGATCGCGGCCGCGATGTGCTGCTGCTGCGCGCTGGCAAGCCGCTGCGGGTGGTGCCTGGGGCCGGGATTGGGGATTCGGGAGTTGGGATTGGTAACGGCAACAGCAACGGCGTCGCGGCGGCGGCCGGCGCGCCGGTGACTGCGACACCGCGCACGCCTGCGGGCGGTGTTTCCAGCGCAGCGACTGATACCGCGCGCCCGACGGCCGCCGCGGCATCGGGCACCGGTACCTCGGCGCCTGCACGGTCCGCAGCGACACCTGCCGCGCCCGGCGCGCTGCCGTCCAGTGCGCCAGCGTCCGGCCGCCCGGCCAGCACGCCCGCCCGCCGTCCCGCATCGACCGCATCCAACGGCCCGAATCCCGATTCCGGTTCGTCCCCACCACAGGGCGCTGCTTCCAGCCAATCCCCAATCCCTACTCCCCAATCCCGTCCGGCTCCGCAGGAGACGGACCAATGACCCGCATGCGCAACACCTGGATCCTGCCGGCGAGCATCGTCATTGCGCTGGTGCTGGGCCTGCTGCCGCTGCCGATCGTGGTGCAGCCGCTGCGTCCGTACTGGCTGGCGCTGGTGCTGGCGTACTGGGTGATCGAGGAGCCGGACCGGGTCGGGCTGGGCATCGCCTTCGTGGCCGGCGTGCTGGCCGACCTGCTGTATGGCGGGCTGCTCGGCGAGCAGGCGCTGCGGCTGGTGATCATGACCTTCATCCTGCAGCGCTTCCGCGCGCGGATGCGCTTCTTCCCGGTCTCGCAGCAGGCGTTGGCGATCGGCGGGCTGCTGCTCAACGACCGCATCGTCTCCTCGGCCGTGCATCTGGCGGTGGGCGAGCCGACCCTGCCGTGGAGCTACTGGTGGGCGCCGCTGCTGGGCATGGCGCTATGGCCGCCGCTGTTCGTGTTGCTGGATGCGGTGCGGCTGGGCAAGCGGAGCAAGAAGTAAGCCATGCACGGGCGCCGTCATCCCAAGAACCCGCACGCGGAGGCCGAGCAGTTCCGCCGGCGTGCGGTGCTGGGCTTTGTGATGGTGGTGATCTGCCTGGTTGGCCTGGGCGGCTGGTATTTCAAGCTGCAGGTGCTCGACCACGAGGTCTATGCCACGCGCTCGGAAGCCAACCGCATCAAGCCCAAGCCGGTGGTGCCCGGGCGCGGCATGATCTACGACCGCACCGGCCGGCTGCTGGCCGAGAACGTGCCGGCCTTCCGCCTGGACGTGACCCCGGACAAGGTCGCCGACATGGACGCCATGCTGGCCGCGTTGGGCAAGGTGATCCCGATCGCGCCGGAGGATCTGGAGCGCTTCAACCGCGAGCGGCGCGCGCGCCGCAGCTTCCTGCCGCTCACCCTCAAGCTGCGCATGAGCGATGAGGAAATGGCGCGCTTCGCGGTGGAGCGCTGGCGCTTTCCCGGGGTGGAGCTGGAGCCCTACCTGACCCGGCGCTACCCGTACGGGCCGCTGTTCGCGCACATCATCGGCTACGTCGGCCGTATCGACGAGAAGGACCTGGCGGTGCTGGGCGAGGGCAATGCCGCGCTCACCCACATGGGCAAGTCCGGGCTGGAGCGCTATTACGAGCAGGACCTGCGCGGCCAGGTCGGTTACGAGCAGGTCGAAACCAACGTGCAGGGGCGGGCCATCCGCACCGTCGGCCGGGTCGCGCCGCAGTCGGGCGCGGACCTGCGGCTGTCGGTGGATGCCGACCTGCAGCGCGCGATGGTGGCCGCGTTCGGCGAGCACGAGGGCGCGGCGATTGCGATGGACCCGCGCACCGGCGAGATCCTGGGCATGGTCAGCCTGCCCAGCTACGACCCCAACCTGTTCGTCAACGGCATCTCGCATACCGACTTCAAGATGCTCAACGACAACCCGTCGCGGCCGCAGTTCAACCGGCTGGTGCTGGGCGGCGTGGCGCCGGGCTCTACGCTCAAGCCGCTGATCGCGCTGGCCGGCCTGGACAGCGGCCTGCGCCGGCCGGAAGACCGGGTGCTGTCCACCGGCATGTTCTACCTGCCCGGGGTCAGCCGCGGCTGGGGCGACTCGCACCGCGGCGGCCATGGCTGGACCGATCTGCGCAAGTCCATCGCCCAGTCGGTCAATACCTATTACTACCGGCTGGCGGTGGACATGGGCATCGAGCGCTTCGACCACTACCTGGGCGACTATGGCTTCGGCCAGCCGACCGGGGTGGACCTGCTCGGCGAGATCGGCGGCATCCTGCCGTCGCCGGCCTACAAGTACAAGACCCGCAAGGAGCGCTGGTATCCCGGCGACACCGTCAACATCGCCATCGGCCAGGGCGACTGGAAGGTGACCCCGCTGCAACTGGTGCGCGGGGTGTCGGCGATCGCCAGCGGGCTGCTGCTGCGCCCGCACCTGGTGCTGGAGCAGCGCACCGGCTTCGATCACCCCTGGCAGCCGATGATCCAGCCGCCGGGCAAGCCGATCAGCCCGAGCGCGGCGCACCTGCAGGTGGTGCGCGAGGGCATGATGGACACCATGCGCCCCGGCGGCACCGGCTATGCGATCACGCCGGGCGCGCCGTATCAGATGGCCGGCAAGACCGGCACCGCGCAGGTGGTCAGCCGCAAGGGCGTGGCCGCGGTGGACCCGCGCAGCCTGCCGCTGCATCTGCGCCACCGTGGCCTGTTCGTCGGCTTCGCGCCGGCCGACAACCCGGTCATCGCAGTGGCGGTGGCGGTGGAGGGCGGTGGTTTCGGTACCAGCTCGGCAGCGCCGATCGCACGCAAGATCTTTGACGCCTGGTTGCTCGGCAAGCTGCCCGCCGGCCTGGAGCCGCTGGACAGCGAGCTCGGCATGACCGCGGTGGGCGTCAACCAGTTCGAAGCCGGCGCCACCGATGCGCGCCAGGCCGGCGATGCGGCCGCGGCCACGCTGGACGAGCTGCCGGTGGTGATCGGCCAGACCGCGGTGGCGTTGGACCCCAACACGCCGGCGCAGCCGGTGGTGCCGGACGTGCCCGATGCGGTCCAGGAGACCGACCATTGAGTGACATCCTGCGCTGGCTGGTGGACATGGTTGCGCGCTTCACGCGCAGCCTGGACTGGATGCTGTGCCTGGCGCTGGGTGCGCTGATGGTGATCGGCCTGTCGGTGCTCAAGAGCGCGGGCGGCGCCGCCAACGGCGATCACCTGGTGATGGCGCAAGCCGTGCGCTTCGTCATCGGCCTGGCCGCGATGTGGGGGATTTCGCGCATGTCGGTGCTGCGCCTGCGCGCCTGGACGCCGTGGGTGTACGGCCTGTCGATGCTGCCGCTGCTGGCGGTGTTCGCGCTGGGCACCGGCAAGTACGGACGCCAGTGGCTGGACCTGAAACTGTTCTACCTGCAGCCGGCCGAACTGCTCAAGATCAGCCTGCCGATGATGGCCGCCTGGTATCTGCACCGCATGCCGTTGCCGCCGCGCATCTCCACCGTGCTGGTGACCGGCGTGATCATTGGCGTGCCGACCGCGCTGATCATGCTGCAGCCGGACTTCGGCACCGGCGTGCTGATCGCCGCCAGTGGCGTGTTCGTGCTGCTGCTGGCCGGCCTGCCGTGGTGGTGGGTGGCGGTGGGCGTGGGCGGCGTCTCGGCGGCCGCGCCGGTGGCCTGGTTCTGGCTGCTGCGGCCGTACCAGAAGGACCGCATCATGATGTTCCTCAACCCGGAAAACGATGCGCTGGGCGCCGGCTGGAACATCATCCAGTCCAAGATCGCGATTGGCTCGGGCGGTTTCGACGGCAAGGGTTGGGGGCTGGGCTCGCAGTCGCATCTGAACTTCATTCCCGAACAGACCACCGACTTTGCATTTTCGGTGCTCAGCGAGGAGTTCGGCTGGATCGGGGTGGCAACCGTGCTCAGCCTGTACCTGATCGTGATCGCGCGCTGCCTGTGGATCGCCTCGCAGGCGCGCGACACCTATTCGCGCCTGGTCGCCGGTGCCACCGGCCTGGCCTTCTTCGTCTACGTGCTGGTCAACGGCGGCATGATTTCCGGGCTGCTGCCGGTGGTGGGCGTGCCGATGCCGCTGATGAGTTACGGCGGTACCTCGGCGGTGTCGCTGCTGGCCGGGCTGGGCCTGGTGATGGCGGTCAAGGCGCACCGCCCGGTGCACGGCTACTGAGCCGGCACGTTCTGCAGCCGACGCTGACAGGCACTCACCCGTGTCGAAAGAGCCAATCACCTGGCCAGGCGCAGCACGCCGCTTGCGACAGGCGCATGACACGCAGCTGACGCTGCGCAAGGCGCGCGCGGTTCTGCGCGCTGCGTTGCAATGACGACATCCCGGCGCGGGGCCGCTTCGCGCATGCGGTATCGGATTCGCTCGCCTTCTGTGAATAGGCGCGTCGCTCCGTAGAGTCCGATGCGCCGCCGTCCTGCGCGCGGCCGGGTCGCGTTGCAGTTGCAGGCACGCGCCATTCCTCTTCCAGGTGACCTCTTCCATGAAACTGCTAACCGCTGCGATCGGCGGTGTCTGTCTTACGTTCGCCGCACACGCCGGCGCCATCAACCTTGCCACCGGCGATACGCGCGCGGTCTCCGAGCCGGCGATTCCCGCCACCTGCCAGCCGGTAAGTGCCAGCTACACGCCGAGCGGGCGGCTGTTCGACGCCGCGCTGGAAAGCGCGCCGCCCGACACCAAAGCCATCCAGGCCGCGCTGACTGCCTGCACCGGCAAGAACGGCAGCGTGCTGCTCAAGGCCGGTACCGGCAACGCGTTTCTCAGCGGCCCGCTGACCATTCCCACCGGCGTCACCCTGGTCGTCGATCAGGGCGTGACCCTGTACGGCTCGCGCAATCCGGCCGAATACGGCAGCGGTTGCGGTGTCGCAGGCGCCAAGAGCGGCGGCTGCCTGCCGCTGATCAGCGTCAAGGGCACCAGGTCGGGCGTGATGGGCGTACGCACCGGCGGGCGTCAGGGCACGATCGACGGGCGCGGCGACCTGCCCATGCTCGGCAAGAGCACCACTTGGTGGGAGTTCGGCGAAAACGCCAAGGCTGCCGGCCAGGTGCAGAACAGCCCGGACCTGGTCAAGGTGCAGAACTCAAACACGTTCACCCTCTACAACGTCAATCTGATCAATGCGGCGTACTTCCATTTCTTCGCGCATATCGTCGATGGCCTGACCATCTGGGGCGTGCGGGTGAAGTCGCCGGCGACCAGCCCCAATACCGATGGCCTGGACCTGGACAGCGTGGTCAACGCCAGCCTGGTCGACAACGATGTAATGGGCGGCGACGACTGCGTGGCGATCAAGACCATTGCGTCCAAGTCCGGCAACATCAGCGTGCGCGACAACCGCTGCTACGGCACCCACGGCATCTCGATCGGCAGCGAAGTGATGTCCGGGGTCAACAACGTGCTGGTCGACAATAACGCCATCACCGCCACCGACGATGCCGGCAACCGCAGTACCGACAACACCGGGCTGCGCATCAAGACCAGCCTTGCCAAGGGCGGCCCGGTCAGCCTGGTCACCTATCGCAATACCTGCCTGTACGGGGTGACCAGCCCGCTGGTGATCAACCCGTTCTATTCGGTGGGCGGCAGCGGCACCAAGCCCAGCTTCGCCGGGATCGTCGTCAACGGCCTGCGTACCACCGGCGATGTCGGCCTCAAGGGCAAGGGCTGGATCCTGAAAGGCTTCGATGCGCAGACGCCGCTGGACCTGACGCTGGCCAATGTGGCCACCGGCAATACCGCGGTCTCCGCCAGCGATGCGCAGATCGGGCTGAGCAACAGCGCGCTTACCCCGACCGGCAGCAACGTCACCACATCCAGCGTGCAACTCAGCGGCAACGTGCCCACTTGCTCCACTGCGCCACGTTTCCCGGCCCTGTGATCAACCAGGCGCGGCCACTCCGGCCGCGCCTGACGGCCGGATCGACCTCAAGGGACCCAAGTCGGCCGCTAATACCATCAGAGGAACAAACCAGAAGCAGGCCCACGAAACGCAAGCCCCGCCAGCGCCTTGCCACGGTCCACCAGACAACCCCAGTCGGCACACGAGCCACGCACCTCCCGATTCCCGAATCCCGATTCCCGAATCCCGAATCCCCATTCCCCATTCCCCATTCCCCATTCCCCCTCCCAAATCCCCTGCCGCCCAAAGCGGCAAACTAAAGCTCTTTCCTTTCATGGTCTTATTGCCAGAAGTTCATCTGTTCTCTGTTACCCTCGGCCGATGATTCGACGCACTCTGACCTGCCTGCTCACCCTCGGCCTTGTCGCCTGCGCGACCCAGCCCAGCCCTCCGACCCCGCCGCCGGCCGCCAGTGCGCCCCCGGCCAAGCCACCGAGCGCCCCGGTCGCGCCCGTCAGTGCCGCTGCCGAAGCGCCCGCGCTGCCGCCGGTGGACCTGACCCCGGTGCCGTTCGAGATCGCCCGCGCCAACTTCGTGCGCGACACCGCCGCCAAGTACGGCATCGACGCCGCACAGATCGAAGCAGTGCTGGCGCAGGCGCAGTTCAAGGACGCCATCGTCACCGCGATGTCGCGCCCGGCCGAGCGGGTCAAACCGTGGAACGAATACCGCCCGATGTTCATCACCCAGGCGCGGATCGATGGCGGCCGCAAGTTCCTGGCCGAGCATCGTGCCGAGCTGAGCAAGGTCGAAGCGGCCACCGGCGTGCCGGCGCAGGTGATCGTGGCCATCATTGGGGTGGAGACCAGTTACGGCAGCAACGCCGGCAAGTACCGCGTGCTGGACGCGCTGTACACGCTGGCGTTCCGCTACCCGCGCAGCGGCGACCCGGCCAAGCTCGAACGCGAAGTGCGTCGCGAGCTGTTCTTCCGCGATGAACTCGGCCAGCTGTTCGCGCTCGGCAAGGAAGAGCAGCTCGATGTCACCACGCTGATCGGCAGCTATGCCGGCGCGATGGGCATGGGCCAGTTCATGCCGTCCAGCTACCGCCAGTTCGCCGTCGACGGCGATGCCGACGGCAAGCGCGACCTGTTCACCGACCACAACGACGTGTTTGCCTCGGTCGCCAACTACTTCGTCAAGAAGGGCGGTTGGGTGCGCGGTGGCCAGGTCGCGGTGCCGGCCACGCTGGCCGCCGGCCACGAGGAATTCAATCCCACCGACTGGTCGCCTGTGTACACGCTGGCCGACCTGTCCGCGCGCGGCTATCACCCGAATGCCCCGGTGGTGGCCGGCAGCACCGCCACTCCGATCACCCTGGACGATGCCAACGGCAAGCAGTACTGGCTGGGCTTCCAGAATTTTTACGCGATCACCCGTTACAACATTTCCAAGATGTACGCGATGGCCGTGTTCCAGCTGTCCGAGGCCATCGCCGGCAAGGAGTTACCCCCGGCATGAACAGCACGACAGGCCCCAAGTGGCTGATCCCGATGGCGCTGATGCTCGGCCTGGCGGCCTGTAGCAGTGCACCGAAGAAAAGCGCCGGCACCGGCGGCAGCGGCGCGATCAAGGGCGTCAAGGTCGATGGCAAGGGGCCGGCGTATGTGGCCACCGGTTGCCCCTCGACCTCGCCGTACGCACCCGCCAAAGAAGACCCGTCCACGCGCGGCGACTACACCGCCGGCGGCCTTTACAAGCCCGGCGTCAAGGACACCACGCCGGACCACGTGCCCAATGTGGCCTGCATCCCCGAACCGCTGGTCACCAACGAGCCTCGCTCGGCGGTGGGCAACCGCTCGCCGTATGAGGTGCTGGGCAAGCGCTACGTGGTGATGGACAACCCCGGCGACTATGTCGAACGTGGGACCGCCTCGTATTACGGCAGCAAATTCCACGGCCGGCTGACCTCCAACAAGGAGGTTTACGACATGTACGCCTTCACCGCCGCCCACAAGACCTTGCCGTTGCCCAGCTTCGCCCTGGTGACCAACACCGACACCGGCGACTCGGTGGTGGTGCGCGTCAACGACCGCGGCCCGTTCCACGATGGCCGCGTGATCGATCTGAGCTACGCCGCTGCGGTCAAGCTGGGCATCACCGGCAAGGGCACCGGCAACGTCGAGGTACGCGGCCTGACCGAAGCCGACAACGGCAATCTGCTGGCCAAGCGCCGCAGCGGCAGCGCGCCGGTCCGCACTGCGGTGGCCGCCGCACGGCCGGCCGCCGGCGCCAGCCAGATCGATGGGTTGGTGCAGCGTCTGCCCACCCGCACCGGGCCGGCCGCCGCCCCGCGCGCAGTGGCCGCCATTGCCGCCGCTCCGGTGGTCGCCGCAGCGGCAGGCAGTGCAGGGGCCGCTGCGATTCCCGCGGGCGAGCGTTGGCGCTACCGCGTGGCCGATTCGCGCCAGCCCGGCAACGCCGACAACTTCGATGCCTGGATGAAGTCGCAGGGCGTGCGCGTGGCCACCGGCAAGCCGGCTGCCGCCGCGCCGCGGCCTGCCTCGGCTGTCCCGGTCGCGGTCGCGCCAGCCGCCCCGGTCGCGGTGGCGGCGATCAAGCCTGCCGACAGCGCGCCGGCACGTCCGCTCAGGAGCGAACCGGTACCGGCCAAAGCGCCGAGCGTGGCCGAGGCGGCACTGGGCGACATCCTGTTGCAGGTGGCCAGTTTCGCCAGCCGCGAAAACGCCAACCGCGCGCTGTCGCAGCTTGCCTCGGCCGGGATCGCCGGTGCCAGTGTCAGCGACATCGTCAGCGGCGGTCGCACCTTGTGGCGGCTGCGCGTCAACGCGCGCGATCACGCCAATGCCTCGGAAATCGCGCAGCGCATCGCCGGCCTGGGCTTCGGGCGCCCGCAGATCGTCGCCAACTAGCCACGATCGATCCGGCAGCCAAGGCGTCGGCAGGTAGCCCGGCGCCCGCTATCGACAGCTAGCGTCGGGTAGCGGCGATCACGACGCGCCCCATGCAGCTTGCTCGATCGCCCAGTGCGTCAGCCACGTTCGGCGCGTCGTCTGCCGCCATCGCTGAACTGCGCAGGCGCGCGCAGCATCGCGCGCGTCGCCCTGATCGCCGTGGCGCCTTACAATTTCGCATTACCCAGCCTTCGGGCCCGTCAGGAGTCGTTCTTCAATGAAATTCCGCTTCGCCGCCGCTGCGGTGGCCACGTTTGCCTTTGGCCTGGTCTGCGCGCAGACCCCTGCGCCGCAGCCGACGCCTGCCGTTGCCGCTGCGCCGGCCGCCGTCCCGGTTCCGCCCGCACCCGCGCCGGCCGTGTCCAAGTCCTGGATCCTGATGGATTACGCCACCGGGCAGGTGCTGGCCGGTGAAAACATCCACCAGCAGCTGGCGCCGGCCAGCATCACCAAGGTGATGACGTCCTACGTGGTCGCGGCCGAAATCAAGAATGGCAAGGTCAAGCGCGACGACCAGGTCATGATGAGCGAGCGCGCCTGGCGCGAGGGCGGTGCCGGCACCGACGGCAGCTACAGCGGCTTCCCGGTCAACCAGACCGCGCGTCTGGAAGACATGGAAAAGGGCATGGCGATCCAGTCCGGCAACGATGCCGCGATCGCACTGGCCGAGCATGTGGCCGGCAGCGAAGAAGCCTTCGCCTCGCTGATGAACAGCTACGCCGCCAAGATCGGCATGAAGGACTCCTACTTCGTCAACGCGCACGGCCTCAGCGCCGAAGGTCACCATTCCACCGCCTACGACCTGGCGATGCTGGGCCGCGCGATGGTGCGCGATTACCCGGAGACCTATGCCTACAACAAGATCAAGGAATTCCAGGTTGGCAGCATCAAGCAGAACAACCGCAACCTGCTGTTGTGGCGCGACCCGGCAGTGGACGGCATCAAGACCGGCCACACCTCCGAGGCCGGCTACTGCCTGCTGAGCTCGGCCAAGCGCGGCGACCAGCGCCTGGTGGCGGTGGTGATGGGCGATTCGTCCGAGCGCCAGCGCGCCGACGACAGCCTGGCCCTGCTCAACTGGGGCTTCCGCTTCTTCGAAACCCACAGCCTGTACGCGCCCGGCAAGGTCGTGACCAAGCAAAAGGTCTGGAAGGGCCAGCAGGACGAAGTGCAGCTGGGCGTGGCCCAGCCATTGCTGGTCAGCCTGCAGCGCGGCCGCTACAACGACCTCAAGCCCAGCATGGAAGTGGCCAAGAACCTGCAGGCCCCGATCAAGCAGGGCCAGCAGATCGGCACCGTCAAGGTCAGCCTGGACGGCAAGATCATCGCCCAGGCTCCGCTGGTCGCCATCAACGCAGTCGAAGAGGGCGGCTTCTTCAAGCGCCTCTGGGATGCGTTCTGGATGTGGTGGGAATCGGAGTGATCCAAAGAAAAAGCCGGCGAAAGCCGGCTTTTTCTTTGCGGGGATTGGGAATTGGAGATTCGGGATTGGCAAAGGCGAGAGCAGCAGCGAAGCACTAGCAGCCCGCTGTTGCGAATCCCCAATCCCGACTCCCCAATCCCAGCCCTCAAAGCATCCGACTGATCGTGAAACTGCCATACACCGGCGTTTCGCGCTGGGTGTCGAATTCGCGGGTGCGGTGGTAGCGGGCGATGGCGAACTTCCAGCGGCCGTACATCACCGCCAGGCCGTAGCCGACATCGCCCACGAACGGGCGCTTGTCCACGCTGTGGCTGTTGCGGAAGGTGTTGCCGTCCAGGGTGATGTCGCGCAGCACCCAGCGCGCATCGGTGGTCAGGAACAGATGGCCCGACCAGCCGCTGGCGCGTCCGAGCCGGCTGGGGGCGGTGTTCTCGCCGGCCGGGCGGGTCGGGGTGCTGCCGAAGTCGTCCGGCAGCTTCCAGCCGAAGCGCACCTCGCCACCGGCATTCAGATGCGTTGCCATGTTGCCGACCGCGCCGCCCCAATGCGAAATGAAATCCCAGCCGAAGCCGTCTGCATTGACTGCCGCATCCCCCGGCCAGCGGCGCATGCGCTCGTGCACCAGGTTGATCAGCGGCTCGTTGTGCAGCTGGTTGTCCCAGCCCTGGAATTTTTCGTCGCCCAGCACATCGTGGATCGCATCCTGCGCTTCCTGCGCAAATGCCCACGGGCCGACCACGCCGACCTGCAGCTGGGTAGTGCGCAGATGCGCATCGTTGCGCGCGTTGTAGCCGAAGCTCGCCAGCAGGATGCCCGCATACGGGCGATCGTCCGGGATCACATCGCGGCGGGTGGGATCGGTGGGAGTGAAAATCGCCTGGCCGATCGAGAACACCATGTTCTGCTGGTCGAACTCGCCCGGATGCAGACGCTCCAGATAGCCGTTGACCCAGCGCGCGGTGCGCGGCAGGCAGGGGTCGTCGGTGTAGTCGACCAGGTTGGGCGACACCAGCGTCAGCACCGCGCCGTTGGAATAGCCCTGATCCTGATCCTCACCGCCGAACAGGTCGTTGTCGACCCGGAAGTTCACCGCCGGCGGCGTCCGGCTCATTCTGCTGGAGTCGCACTGGTCGGCAGCCAGGGCCGGCATCGACAGCCCGGAAAGAGAGAGCAGCAGGGCAGCGGACAACGCGCGCGGTCGAAGCATGGAGGGCCTGGAAAGGTAGGAAAGGACGATGTTCAGCAAAGGTGCCTGCGGCCGCTGCTGCGCCGCGTGAATGTGCGCAGGAGCAGAAGGCATTTTCTGCCGGCGCCCTGCCGTGTAGAACCATCACCGGCGCGTAGCTGTGTTTGGTCCGGGACTGTAATGACAGATTCTTGCTGAAAGTTGGGGGCCGCCCGCCCGGCTCCCCGGCCGTGACGCGCCCATCCGTTCGACCGGTGCGGGCTTGGGTTTGTCCGCCATCGTCCCGATAATGGGCGTATGGAAATCAGCACCGACAACCCCGATCACGGCTTCCAGTTTCCCGGTACCTTCGAGCTCAGCGCCATGGGCGCGGCCGAGCGCGGGCTGGAAAGCGAACTTCCGCGCCTGCTCGCCGCCACCGGTGTGGAGCTGCTGGAGGAAAGCATCAGCTGGAAGCATTCGTCCAGCGGCAAATATGTCTCGGTCAAGATCGGCTTCCGCGCCGAGAGCCGCGAGCAGTTCGACGCTGCGCACCAGGCGCTGCGCGATCACCCGGAAGTGAAGTGGACGCTGTAGCGGTCCAGGCAGTGGAAAGCCCCGTTCCCGTGCTGCCGGCGCAGTTGCGCGACCTCGGTCGACAGGAGTACGCCCCGGTGTGGCGTGCGATGCAGCGTTTCACCGATGCGCGTGATGAGGCCACCGCCGACGAAGTGTGGGTGGTAGAGCATGCGCCGGTGTTTACGCTGGGCCAGGCCGGCAAGCCCGAGCATGTGCTGGCGCCGGGCGAGATTCCGGTGCTGCAGGTCGATCGCGGCGGCCAGGTCACCTATCACGGCCCCGGCCAGCTGGTGGTCTATCCGCTGCTGGACCTGCGTCGGCTCAAGATCGGCGTGCGCGATTACGTGTGCAAGATCGAGCAGGCGCTGATCGACACGTTGGACGAATGGAACATCCTCGCCGAGCGCCGCGAAGGCGCGCCGGGCGTGTACGTGGGCGGCGCAAAGATCGCCGCGCTTGGGATCCGGGTGCGGCGCGGCTGCACCTTCCACGGCCTGTCGTTCAATGTGGCGATGGACCTGGAGCCGTTCCACCGCATCAACCCCTGTGGCTACCAGGGCCTGCAGGTGACCTCGGTGCTAGACTTGGGCGGCCCCTCCGGGATGGACGCCGTCAAGGCGGTGCTGCTCGATCAGCTGGCGCGCCAGTTCGGTCTCGTCTTGCAGCCTGTCTCCGCGTTGCCCGACCTTTCGCTTCCGGCCTGAGCGCCCGTTATTGCCATGACCCAGCCTATCGCCCGTTCCATCCCCTTGCAGGTCGTCTCCGGCGACACCGCCGCACCTGCGCCGCTGCAGACCGGCGTCAAGCAGATCGGTGGCGACAAGATCAACCGCTCGCCGGTGCAGTTCGTCGATGCGCCGGTGCTGCGCAAGCCGTCTTGGATCCGGGTGCGGATTCCGTCCGGCAATGCAGTGCAGAACCTCAAGGCCAAGCTGCGCGAAAACCGCCTGGTCACGGTCTGCGAGGAAGCCAGCTGCCCGAACATCCACGAGTGCTTCAGCCACGGCACCGCGACCTTCATGATCCTGGGCGAGGTGTGCACGCGGCGCTGCTCGTTCTGCGATGTGGCGCACGGCCGGCCCAAGCCGCCGGATGCAAACGAACCGGCCAGCCTGGCCACCACCGTGGCCGACATGGGCCTGAAGTACGTGGTGGTGACCAGCGTGGATCGCGACGACCTGCGCGACGGCGGTGCCCAGCATTTCGTCGACTGCATTTCGGCCATCCGGGTCAGCTCACCCAAGACCCGTATCGAGATCCTGACCCCGGATTTCCGCGGCAAGGGCCGCATGGACCGCGCACTGGAGATCCTGGCGCTCAGCCCGCCGGACGTGTTTAACCACAACATCGAAACCGTGCCGGACCTATATCCGAACGTGCGTCCGGGTGCTGACTACCAGTGGTCGCTGACCCTGCTGCAGCGTTTCAAGGCGCAGCATCCGTCCATCGCCACCAAGTCCGGCATCATGCTCGGCCTGGGCGAGACGATGGAGCAGGTGCAGGCCACCTTGCGCGACCTGCGCGCGCACGATGTGGACATGATCACCATCGGCCAGTACCTGCAGCCGACGCCGCACCACCATCCGGTGATGCGCTACTGGACGCCGGAGGAATACAAGGCGCTGGAGGACTACGGCAATGCGTTGGGCTTCAGCCACGTCGCCTCCGGGCCGATGGTGCGCTCCTCGTATCACGCCGATCGTCAGGCCGCCGGCGCGGGCGTCGCTGCTTAAGCCAGCCGATAACGCCTACGCTCAGGCGGGCGCGGCTGCCGGTGCTGTGTCATCTGATGCCGCAGCCGGCCGCACGCCGAGTGCGTGTCTTCGCGAACTGCCCGCGACCGCCCTCGCGTAGCTCCGATGATTTCGAGCTAGAACGACTCACACGACCCCGCACACCGCGGGGTCGTGGTGTCTCCGGCCGCTGCTCTTGGCTGGCAGGGTACGGTCGCGTTCACAATCCGCTACAGGCCCGGCGCTAGGCTGATTCAGCCAGTGGATGACAACGCCAGCAACTTTCGGCACTGTCATGCTGTCTGATCCGTTCACCGCCTTTCTTTCGTCGGCCCTGTGCCGAGAGCCATTCGATGACCTACAACGTTTCTGCGTCCATGAAGGCCGGCCTGCTGGCGCTGGTGTTGACCACTCCGATGGCCTTGCTCGCACGCGCCGACACGGCGTTGCCGGCGGCAGCCACGCCCGACCAGGCCACCGCGACCAAGCTGGTCTACGGTCTGCTCTCCGACAGCCGCTATGCCTACCGTCCGCGCACGCTGGACGAGGCGATGTCCAAGGACGTCTTCAAGCGCTATCTGGAAACCCTGGACGGCAGCAAACAGTTCTTTACCCAGGCCGACATCGATAGCTTTGCGCCGTTGCAGACGGGCGTTGGCGATGCGCTGCGTGGCGGCAATCTGGAGCCGGCGTTCCAGGTGTTTTCGGTCTACAAGAAGCGCGTCGATCAGCGCGTCAAGTACGCGCGCGACCTGCTCAAGCAGGACTTCGATTTTTCCGGCAGCGACAAGTTCGAGTACGACCGCAAGGACGTGCCGTGGGCGGCAGACGACAAGCAGCTGGACGTGCTGTGGCGGCAGTCGGTGATGAACGATTGGCTGCGCCTCAAGCTGGCCGGCAAGAAGCCTGACGACATTCGCAAGACGCTGGATAAGCGTTATGTCTCGCTGGCCGATTCGGTCAAGCAGTTGAAGGGCGAGGACGTGTTCCAGTTCTTCGTCAACGCCTACACCAATGCGGTCGATCCGCACACCGATTACTTCACCCCGCGCACCGCAGAAACCTTCAATCAGCAGATGTCGTTGTCGCTGGAAGGCATCGGCGCGCAGCTGCAGAAGCAGGACGACATGGTGGTGATCCGTGAGGTCATCCCGGGCGGTCCGGCGGCGGTGGATGGCACGCTCAAGCCGGGCGATCGTATCGTCGGCGTGGGCCAAGCCAAGAATGGCGCGATCGAAGATGTGATCGGCTGGCGCATCGACGATGTGGTCGCCAAGATCCGCGGCAGCAAGGACACCCAGGTGCGCCTGGAATACATCCCCGCCGAGTCGGGCATCGACGGCAAGCACCGCACCGTGACGCTGACCCGGCAGAAGGTGCGCCTGGCCGAGCAGGCCGCCAAGGGCGAGACCATCACCCTGCCGGCCAAGGGCAGCGAGCCGGAGCGCCGCATCGGCATCATCAAGCTGCCGGGCTTCTATCAGGATTTCGAAGGCCGTCGTCGTAACGCGACCGACTATGCATCGGCAACGCGTGACGTCGCCAAACTGCTGGCCGGCTTTAAGACCGACAAGGTTGACGGCGTGGTGCTGGACCTGCGTAACAACGGCGGCGGTTCGCTGGACGAGGCGATCGAGCTCACCGGCCTGTTCATCGAGCAGGGCCCGGTGGTGCAGGTGCGCGAATCCGGCGGCCGGGTCACCGTCAATGGCGACAGCAATCCCAAGGTGGCCTGGGATGGTCCGCTGGGCGTGCTGATCAACCGCGGCTCGGCATCCGCCTCGGAGATCTTTGCCGGTGCCATCCAGGACTACGGTCGCGGCCTGGTGATCGGTGAAACCAGCTTCGGCAAGGGCACGGTGCAGAACATCGTCGACCTGGACCGCTGGCCGGCGGCGGAAGGGCAGCGCTATGGGCAGGTCAAGCTGACGATCGCGCAGTTCTTCCGCGTCAGCGGCTCCAGCACCCAGCACAAGGGCGTGGTGCCGGACATCGCATTCCCGGCCAGCGTGGATGCCACCGAGTTCGGCGAGAGCACCTACGACAACGCGCTGCCGTGGACGCGCATTGCCGCCGCACCGCACACCCAGTACGGCAACTTCGCGCCGCTGCTGCCCAAATTGCAGGGCCTGCATACCGCACGCATTGCCACCGACAAGGAATTCCAGTGGTGGGAAGAGGACGTCAAGCAGTTCCGCGATGAGAAGGCCAAGAAGTACATTTCGTTGAACGAAGCCGAGCGCGTTGCCGAGCGTCAGAAGCAGGATCAGCAGCGCAAGGATCGCCAGCAGGTGCGCAAGCAGCTGGGGCTGCCGCTGGACCCGCTTGCCGAAGACAGCGATGACGGCCTGACCGGCAACGAGCGCGATATCGTCAAGGACACCGCGCGTGAGAAGGCCGCAGAAAAGCGCCCGGATCCGTTGCTGCACGAATCGGCCGCCATCCTCGCCGATGCGCTGGGCCTGCTGTCGCAGGACCAGCCGCTGTCGGCGCAGGTGCTGCCGCAGTCGACCGCGCCGGGACGTTGGGCCGACTGATCGTCTGCCGAACAGCTGGCGACAAGATCAGCTTGCAATGCAAAACGCCACCGCATCGCGGTGGCGTTTTTATTGGGCGACCCTTTCATGTCCGGCACTACTGCGCGAGCGGGTTTGACTGATGATCGATTGCCGGCTGCCATACCTGTGGGCCGTGCGGCGCTCCATTGCGCCCGACGTGGCTTACGCCAAGGCCTGCCAGATGCCTTGCAGGCCGAGCACCAGCAAGGTGGTGAAAAAGAAGCGCCGAAACGTCTCGGCAGAAATGCGGTTGCGCACCCAGGCACCCAGCCACATGCCGATGGCGGTGGGTAGCAGTGCCCACAACGACGGAGCGATCGCCGCGCGGGGTAGCGCGCCGTGCCAGGCCAGGGCACTGGCCAGCGCCAGCGTCGCCACGCCGAAACACCAGCCCAGGGAGCGGATCAACAGCTCGGGCGGGAGTTGCAGGGCGGTGAGGTAGGGCAGTGATGGCAGCACGAATACGCCGGTGGCGCCACTCAACAGACCGGTGGCCAGCCCGGCCAGTGGCCCTGCCCACGGTTCGTGACGTGCCTGCATCGTCCAGTGCCGACGGGCCAGCCCAAGCAAGGCGTACAGCGCCAGCAGCGCGCCCAACCCGGCGCGGACCAGGCTGGGGTCGGCGCCTGTTAGCACCCCAGCACTCAGCCAGGTGCCCAGCGTCACGGCGGCCAGCAATGGCCACAGACGTCGCAACAGGGTCGCCGTGTCCGGCCCCCAGGCTTGCTGCACATTCGTCACAAGCGAAGGCAGAGCCAGTAAGGTCGCTGCCTCGGCAGGCGTCAGCCACAGACCCAGCAGCCCCATCGCAACGGTCGGCAAGCCCATCCCGGCCACGCCCTTGACCCAGCCAGCCAATAAAAAAACGCCTGCGATCAGATGCCAGTGGGTGTGCAATGTCTCCATGCAGCCAAGGATCCGGGCTTGTTCCGCGGCAGACAATGCGTGATTGTTTGATGCAGGCTTCGGCAGCGCCGAAGGCTAAGGAGGGATGCCGCGCGTGCAGAGGCCCTTGGCTTGGCTGACCTGTCTTGTCGGCGACGAGTGCACGTCGATTGACGTACACGTGCTTGTGGAGCGCTCATGCATCTGGAATTTGTCGATTTACGGTTGTTCATCGCGGCGGTCGAGACCGGCAGCATTACTGCCGGTGCGCAACGCGCGGCGTTGTCGCTGGCCGCTGCCAGTGCGCGGATTCGTGCGCTGGAGCTGCAGGTGGGCGCCGTACTGCTGGAACGCGGGCGCCGCGGCGTTAGCCTGACTCCGGCCGGTGGCGTGTTGCTGCGGCACGCACGGCAATTGCAGCGGCAGGCAGACGCGCTGCAGCTGGAGCTGGGCGGCTACGGTGGCGGTGGCCAGGTGACGCTGCGGCTGGCGGCCAATACCGCGGCGCTGTCGGCATGGCTGCCCGAACGGTTGGCGGATTTTCTCATCGCACATCCGCAGCTGGAGCTGGCATTGACCGAGCAGGGCAGCGACGAAGCTGCCGATGCGGTGCGCGAGGAACGCGCCGACATCGCCGTGGTCGCGGGTCATGCCGATCTCAGTGGGCTGCAGGTGCTGCCGTTCCGTGAGGATCGACTGGTGCTGGTGATGGCTGCAGCGCATCCACTGGCCGGTGCCGCGACGCTGCAATTGAGCGAGCTCGCGGGAATGGACACGCTGGGACTGGCCGCCGACAGCGCCTTGCAACGGCATCTGCGCGTGCAGATGAACCGCGCCGGCGTGCAGGTGCGCATGCGTGCAAAGGTACAAGGCATCGACGTGTTGTGCCGCATGCTCGCACAAGGCATGGGCGTGGCGATTCTCCCGCACGCCGCAGTGCAGCGGTCATGCGTGCGCGATCAACTGGCCACGGTGCCCCTGGATGCAGCCTGGGCACCGCGGCAACTTTCGATCGTGCTGCGTTGCGAGCCTGCGCCGTCGGCCATGCTGCAAGCGCTGGTGGATTGGCTGCAACGCGACTGAGCTGCGTAGCGTCAGAGCGGCCGGCATCGGGACAGCATCACGTCGCCGGCGCGCTCAACGCGGCCAGGCGAATTCGGCCAGCACCGGATAATGATCGGACGGCAATACACCGCCGGGACGCTGATCCAGCGTGGAAAAGCGTGTTGGTGTCAGGCCGCGGAACAGGATCCAGTCGATACGACGGGTCGGCTGCGTGGTGAAGTCCTGGAAGGTTTTTTCCGGGCCTTGCGGTTCGGGGGCACGGGCGCGTGCATCGCCAAGCGAGGCGGTGAGGACGCGGTAGGTGCCCTGGTCAGGATCGCTGTTGAAGTCGCCGGTCAGCACCACCGGAATGTTTGCCGGCAGCGCCGCGATGCGCGACAGGATCAGGCGCGCGCTGTGCTCTCGGGCGGCCTCGTCCTGGTCGCGGTGGGCGAAGTGCGTGTTGAGCAGATAGAAGCGGCGCTTGTCGCTGCGACGCTCGAACAGGGCCCAGGTCACCATGCGCGGCAGGTCGGTGTTCCAACTGCTGCTGCCGGGGACCTGTGGCGTTTCCGACAGCCAGAAGTCGCCCGATTCCACCACCGACAACGCGCGGCTGTCGTAGAACACGCCCATGTGCTCGTCGCTGTCGTCGCCGCGGCGGCCCTTGCCGAACCAGCGGTAATCAGGCAATTGCGCAGCCAGATATTGCGCCTGCTCCTGCACCAATTCCTGCGTGCCGAAGACATCCGGGTGCGCTTGTCCGACCAATGCCGCCATCGCCGTGCGGCGCACGCTCCAGCGCTTGTCGCCATCGGTATCCACCGGCACGCGCACATTGAACGACATCACCCGCAAGGGTGCGGGCGCAGGTGCCGCCAACGCAGGCAAGGCAATGCACAGCAGCGCGAGTGCAGCGAACAGGGAACGTGAGATGGCGCGAACGGACAGGCGTGACATGCAGGCGGATTCCTCAAGGACCAATCGGCGAGTCTAATCGGCATGCATGACCGAAATGTCATCGACATACCGCGCCCGCTTGACGTCGTCGCGCATCGGCGTAGCATTTGCACCAAGCCATCGGATAGACCGCTGGCTGCCTACTTAACCGTGAGGGATTCTCATGGCACCGCAGTACGACTATTTCGTGTTTATCGGGCGTTTCGAGCCCTTTCATAACGGCCACGCCGCCGTCGCCCGCCACGCGCTGGGCAAGGCGAACAAGCTCATCGTGTTGATCGGCTCTGCCGACACGCCCCGCACCATTCGTAATCCGTGGACCGTCGCCGAACGTGCGGTGATGATCGAGTCCGCGTTGCCGGGCGAGAGCCAGCGGCTGATCCTGCGCCCGTTGCGCGACCATCTGTACAACGAAAGCCTGTGGATTGCCGAGGTGCAGCGCCAGGTCGCCGAGGCCGTGCAGGCCGATGGCGGCACGCTCGATGCACGCATCGGCCTGATCGGCATGGACAAGGACGCCAGCAGCTACTACTTGCGCGAGTTTCCGCAGTGGCCGCTGGAAGATGTGCAACATACCGCCACGCTGTCGGCCACCGAGTTGCGCCGCTATCTGTTCGAGGCCGGCGAGATCGGCTTCCACGGTGGGTTGCTGATGCTGCGCGGTAATGTGCCGGCGCCGGTGTACGACATGCTGGAAGCGTTCCGGCGCAACTCGCCGAGCTACGCGCAGCTGGTGGCCGAATACCGTTTCATCGAGCAATATCGCGCCGCCTGGAAGGATGCGCCGTATCCGCCGACCTTCGTCACCACCGATGCGGTGGTGGTGCACTCTGGCCACGTGCTGCTGGTGCGTCGTCGCGCCGAGCCGGGCAAGGGCTTGTGGGCATTGCCCGGCGGTTTCGTCGGCCAGGACGAAGGGCTGCTGGACGGCTGCCTGCGCGAGCTGCGCGAGGAAACACGGCTGAAAGTGCCGGTGCCGGTGCTCAAGGGATCGTTGCGCGGGCGCCAGGTGTTCGACCACCCCGAGCGCAGCCTGCGTGGGCGCACCATCACCCATGCATTCCATTTCGAATTTCCGGCCGGTGAGTTGCCCGCGGTGCGCGGTGGCGACGATGCCGACAAGGCGCGCTGGATCCCGCTTGCCGAAGTGATGGCGATGGGCCCGCGGCTGTACGAAGATCATCTGCATATCCTCGAATTCTTCCTGGGTCGCGGCTGAGGCCGACAAGGATTGCGTGCCGTCATCCACCCAAGGCGTCCGCGCGCAATCCAGGATCGGCTTGAACCGTAGCCTCCCGCCGGCGGACAGACCGCTGGTTCATTCGACGCGAAGGAGCTTCCGTCATGCATTACCTCGATAACCTGCTGCTCAACACCGACAGCTACAAGGCCAGCCATTGGCTGCAGTATCCACCCGGCACCGATGCGGCGTTTTTCTATGTCGAATCACGCGGTGGTGTCTACGACCAGACCGTGTTCTTCGGCCTGCAGTCGATCCTGAAAGAGGCCATCAACCGGCCGGTGACGCATGCCGACATCGACGATGCAAAGGCCTTGCTGGCCGCACATGGCGAGCCGTTCAACGAAGCCGGCTGGCGCGACATCGTCGATCGTCTCGGCGGGCAACTGCCGATCCGCATCCGTGCCGTGCCCGAAGGCACGGTCGTGCCCACGCACAATGTGTTGATGACGATCGAATCCACCGATCCCAAGGCGTTCTGGGTGCCGTCGTACCTGGAAACGCTGCTGTTGCGCGTGTGGTACCCGGTGACGGTGGCGACGGTGAGCTGGCAGGTGAAGCAGGTGGTGCGCGATTACCTGCAGCGCACCAGCGACGAGCCGGAAGGGCAGTTGCCGTTCAAGCTGCATGACTTTGGTGCGCGTGGGGTGTCCAGCCTTGGCTCGGCCGCGCTGGGCGGTGCCGCGCATCTGGTGAACTTCCTCGGCACCGATACCTTGTCGGCGTTGCTGCTGGCGCGTGCGCATTACCACACGCCGGTAGCCGGCTATTCGATTCCCGCTGCCGAGCACAGCACCATCACCAGCTGGGGCCGCGAGCGCGAGGCCGATGCGTACCGCAACATGCTGGCGCAGTTCGCGCGCCCCGGTTCGCTGGTGGCGGTGGTCTCGGACAGCTACGACATCTACCGCGCGATCCGCGAGCATTGGGGCACCACCTTGCGCGAGGAGGTGATTGCCTCCGGTGCGACGGTGGTGATCCGTCCGGATTCGGGCGACCCGGTGGATGTGGTCGAGCAATGCCTGCTGCTGCTGGACGAGGCGTTCGGCCATCAGGTCAACGGCAAGGGCTACAAGGTGCTCAACCATGTGCGGGTGATCCAGGGCGATGGCATCAATCCGCAGTCGCTGCGCGCGATTCTCGAACGCATCACTGCTGCCGGCTATGCCGCCGACAACGTCGCCTTCGGCATGGGCGGTGCGCTGTTGCAGAAGGTTGATCGCGACACCCAGAAGTTTGCGTTGAAGTGCTCGGCCGTGCGCGTGGACGGGCAATGGATCGATGTCTACAAGGACCCGATCACCGACAAGGGCAAGCAGAGCAAGCGCGGTCGATTGACGCTGCTGCGTGACTGTGCCGATGGCAGCTATCGCAGCGCGTTGCTGGATGAAGTGGACGCGCATGCCGACAGCGAAGATGCGCTGGTGACGGTGTGGGAGAACGGCGTCATGCAGCAGGAGTGGACGCTGGAGCAGGTGCGCGCACGTGCCGATGCCGCGCGTCGCTGACGTTCGCCGCGCGGCTGACGGTATGCACGCCTCCCTCGATGAGGACTCGTTGCTGTCTGCATCGCCGCTGTTGGCCGGGTTGCGCGCCGCCGCGCCCAGCCTGCGGCGGCGCGTGCCGCAGCAGGGCGAAAGCAGCCGATGGCATGCACTGCGCATCGGCGAGCGTGCGTATCGGGCAGCGTTGCCGATCACCTTGACCCCGTATGCCTCGGTACGGCCATGTTCGGCGCGCTGCGGCTTCTGTTCGGAAAATCTGCGTCAACACCGTGGTGGCCCGGCGGCAGCGATGTTGCGGCCAGGGCCGGACTACTTTGCGCAGTTGCGCGCTGCGTTGCAGCTGCTGCACGGGGTGCCGTTGTCGTATTCCTTGTCCGGCCTGGAGATGACCGACGACCCGGACTGGTTGCAGGCCTTGCTGCAAACCCTGGCGACGACGCCCGACGGCCCGTGCGTGGAGCAGCGCGTGCTGTACAGCAATGGCGCCGGCCTGGCGCGCGCGCGAGGAGCGCAGTTGCTCGATGCCCTGGTCGACTTCGGCCTGTCGTGGATCGAGCTGTCGCGTCACCACCCGCTGCAGGCCGGCAACGACGCGATCATGCGCTTTCGACCCGACGAGCCCATTGCCGATGCGGCCATTTTCGCGCGGACGGCGCAACGCATCGCAGCGCGCGTGCCGGTGCGGCTGGTCTGCATCGTGCAGCGGGGCGGCGTGGACTGTGCCGATGGCGTGGCGCAGTACATCGCGTGGGCGCGCCGCTGTGGCGCCACGCAGGTGATCTTTCGCGAGTTGTCGCGTCTGGACGATGCGTACCGCAGCAATGGCACCTGGCGCTACATCGCGCAGCATCGCATTGGCATGGAAAGCCTGTTGGCGGACTGCATGCAGCAGCCGTGGTGGTCGCATTGGCAAGCCGACGGCATGACCGAGGGGTACTACTTCTGGAATCTGCGCATGCGCAGCGAGGACGGCCTGGAAGTGGTGTTCGAAAGCGCCGACTACGCGGCCATGCACGCACGCCACGCCACCGGCGACCTCTACAAGCTGGTGTTCTTCGCCAATGGCCGCCTGTGCGCGGGCTGGGACCCGGATGCCGATGTGCTGTGGGAGCCGGGCGATGGATGAGCTCGACCAGCGCAGCTGGTGGACGCCGGCGCCGGATGAGCCGTCCTGGGCATTGCCCGAGGATCTGCGCGCAGCCGATCCGCTTGGTGGGCGCGACTGCGGCTGGGTGAATCAAATGCGCCCGTTCGTGCGGCACTTCAGCGTGCCGGGCGCGCAGGTGTTCGACCCGTTCTGTGGATTCGGCAGCACGCTGCTGGCGGCGGCGCTGGAAGGGCGTGGCGCGCATGGCATGGAGATCGATGCCGCACGTGCGCAACTGGCACGTACGCGCCTGCAGCGGCATGGCGTGCAGGCGCCGGTCGTGGTCGGCACGCTGGTCGACACCGCGCCCGCCGCGGCGGTCGATCTGTGCCTGACCAACGTGCCGTATTTCGGTTGCCACTGGCGCGGTGCGGCATTGCCGGGGCAGTTGTATGCCAGTGCCGATTACGCGGGCTACCTGTCCGGGATGCGGGCGGTATTGCACGCCCTGCGCAAGCGGATGCGAGCGGATGGCTTCGGCGTGGCGATGGTGGAAAACGTCGTCGTCGGCGGGCGGGTGATCCCGCAGGCGTGGGATCTGGGGCGGATCCTTGCCAGTCTGTTCACCCTGCGCGAGGAGCGGGTGCTGTGCTACCGGCGTCCTGGCGCGGCTCTGGCGCCTGCAGGCACGCACAGCAATCGCAGCCACGAGTACGCGCTGATCTTCCAGCACTGCCGTGCGCAGTTGGACCTGCAGCAGGCAGCGCTGCTGCTGCAGGCGCTACGCGCGGACGGCCTGCCGGTGGAGGTGCACGGCAGCTACGCGCGCTGGCTGCAGGCGCCCGAGTCGGTGCCGGAGGGGCCGGCGGATCTGGACCTGATCCTGCAGGCCGAGCAGCCGCTCTGGGACCGTCTTACCGTCTGGCTGCAGGCGCAGGGATTCGCCTTGAGCCTGTGGGGCGAGCCATGCCGGGCGCCGGTCGCGTTGGCGGCGGTGCGTACGCACCACTATCTGCGCGCCGAGCGCATCGGCGCAGACGGCAGCCGCCTGCAGCTGGACCTGCAACTGCCAGCGGATGAACCGCCGTTGCCCTGATCGGCCACGCGACGCCGCGCGCACACCGGTTGCGGCTATGCTCTGTGCCGGTTTTGGATGCCGGAATGTCTCCATGTCTTGTTCTTCCCTGATTGCGCGCGGTGCCCTGCTTGGCGCGCTGGCAACCCTGGCTGGTTGTGGTGGCAGCAAGGGCGACACGATGCTGATGCGTGAGTCGTTCAATTCCGACGACACCTATTCGCGCAGTGTGGCGTCCACCTCGCCGCAGGCCTGCGAGGCCGCGCGCCGGGTGTTGTTGAGCCAGGGCTATGCGGTGACGCGTGCCGATGCCGCTGCGGTGGAAGGCAGCAAGAACTTCCAGCTCAAGGAAGCCGACCAGAGCGAACAACTCAATCTGCGCATTTCCTGCGCCACGCAGGACGGCGGCAAGGCGCAGGTGTTCGTCAGCGCATTGCAGGACCGTTACGCGCTGAAGAAGAGTTCGACCTCGGCCAGCGTCGGTGTCGGCGTGCTTGGTTCGTTGTCGTTGCCGGTCGGCAGCAGCGGCGATTCGCTGGTGCGCGTGTCCAGCACCACGGTGCAGGACGCGGCCTTCTACAAACGCTTCTTCGACCGTCTGAATTCGTATCTGCCCAAGGTGACCGAAGCGGTGCCTGCACCTGCAACTGCTGCTCCGCCACCGCCGCCTCCGGCGCATGCGATATCACAAGCACCGGCTCCGGTGCCTGCGGCCGCTCAGGCCAGCGAGGCGGCCACTGCTCCCGCCACGCCAGCAACAGCTGCGCCGCAACCTGCTGCAACACCTGTCGAACAGCCGCCAGTGGCGCCGTTGCCGGTAGAGGCGCAGGACCCGCCGCCGACACCAGCCCAGGTGCCGCAAACCGAGCCAGCAACCCAGCCGTGACGGAGCGATTCAGGCTCTGCTCCAAAGCCTGAATAGCCGGTTATACGCTTCACGTTGCGTTCTCGACCAAGTGGCGAAAGTGGAACCATGACTCGCCAAGGGGCGAGATGGAGACAGACGATGAAGATGCGCAATTCCCTTGTGGGTATGTCCCTGATCGCGTTGATGGCGACGAGCACCCTGGCGCAGGCGCAAACGCGCTCGCATCAGCAGCGCTATACCGAGGCAGATGAAGGCCGCAAGTTCGGCGATGGCACGCGCGTGCGCTGCCGCAATGTCGAAGTGCAGAAGAACTCGACCGATCCCAATCGTATCGGCGGCACAGTTGCCGGCGCGGCCATCGGTGGCCTGCTCGGCAACCAGGTCGGCGGCGGCAACGGCAAGAAGCTGGCAACCGTGGCCGGCGCAGTTGCCGGCGGTGCAGCGGGCCGCACCATCCAGGGCAACCGGCAGCAAGCCAACGGTAACCGTCAGGTCGAGCGCGTCTGCGAACGCCGCTGAACCTGATGCAGTGAATCCTGCGAGCCCCGGTCCTGCCGGGGCTTTCTACGTCTGAGGATGCAGCACCTTGCTGCCGATCTACATCACATTGTACCGATGAGTGCGTTCCAGAAGCCCCGCCTGCGGCTGTGGACGGGATTGAGGCAGCGTGCGTCTGCATCCGCATCTGCGCGGCCCAAATCGCGCTCCCGCGTTGCCGTGTGTCTATGCGCGGCCGCATTGCTCGGTGTGCAGTTTTTGCAGGCCGCCGCAGCCACGCCGAGCGAGACCGCGCGCAAGGCGTCTGTGGACTGCGTCGATGCCTTGCTGCGGCGACTGGGCTGGGATATTCGCAGCGCTGCGGTAAGTGCGCCGGTGATCCAGCGTGGCGAGCCGTGTACGCGCGGCTCGCTTGCGCAGGCGCGTGCGGCCGGCGATCTGCAGCTGACGCTGCCGGCCAGCTGGAACGCGCAGCAACGCGGCGCTGCGCTCGAGGCCTTGCTGGACGATAGCGCCACCCAATGCGCGTACGCGTTCGAACTCGGTGCGGCGACGCGGCGTGCCACCACGCAACTGCAGGACAACCCGGGCTATCGGTTTTCGGCGCTGCAGCTGGGCTGGATCGGATTCGGCTGGCGTGGCGCGGCCTCGCAGGGCTGGAGCGGCTTTCGCAGTTTCGGGCGCGGCTATCAACCGCGCGGCAGCAATGCGCAGGCGCTGGATGCGTTCTATCGCGGCCAGGTGCGTTCCGAATGCGGGGTGGGGCGGCAGGTGGCCCAGCTGGCCACCCAGCGCGAGTTGTATGGCGATGCCGGATTCGATCAGGTGTTCACCTCGGGCGAGTTGTCGATCGGAACGTTTCTGACCCTGCACGACACCGACAGCATCCTGCTGGGCGCGCATGCCGGCGAGTTCTTCGCCGACGGCAAGGCGGCCAGGACCGCGCAGCTGGGGCGGCAGGCATTTGTCGGCGCGCCGGGGTTTATCGCGCATGTGTTCGACAAGTCGTTTCTGGACGACATCCACAACCAGGCCGAAAACTTCGTGGTGGTGGACGTCAGCGATGCGGCGGCGCAGGCGCTGGCGCAGCACGGCGGCTTTGCGCATTACGACGCGCTTAACCGGCAGATCTGGGAGCTGGCCAGGGAGCTGCGCGGGCCGGGCAAACGTCGTTTCGAGCGGCTGCTGTACGAGCGCGATGCTGCGCTGCGCGCCACGCTCGATCCGCAGCAGCAGGCACGCCTGCAAACACTGCAAAGTCTGTTGGATGACCCGTTCTACCAGGGCTTTCTGGTGTACGTGCATCCCAAGGGCATCAAGCCGATCGGGTACCACGTGGCGCGCCTGCTCGATCGCAATCCGCGCACGCCGTATGCCATCGACCTGACCCTGCACAATCTGCGCAGCACCTTGTACTGGCGTTGGATCGACTGGCAGCTGCAACAGTGCGGCGCCGGCACCGCGGCGGAACAATCCATTGAGAATTCCGCCACGCCAGCGTACGCCGGGCGTGGCACCCTGCACTGATCAGATCATGAGGAGCGATTATGGAACTGGGTATGGTGGGTTTGGGCCGCATGGGCGCCAACATGGCCGAGCGCCTGGTGCACGGCGGACACCGCGTGCATGGCTACGATCCGGGCGAAGCCGCGCGTAGCAGTGCGCAGGCCAAGGGCATTGTCACTGCCGATGCGCTGGCCGCGCTGGTGTCCGCGCTGCCGAGCCCGCGCGTGGTGTGGTTGATGGTGCCGGCGGGCAAGATCGTCGACGACACCCTGGCGCAGCTGCTGCCGCTGTTGCAGGCCGGCGACATCGTCATCGATGGCGGCAATTCGTACTACAAGGATTCGCAACGCCGCGCCGCGCTGCTGCATGCCAGTGGGATCGCCTTTGTCGATTGCGGCACCAGCGGCGGCGTCTGGGGCCTGCAGGAAGGCTACAGCCTGATGGTCGGCGGCGACGAAGCGGCGGTGACCACGCTGCATCCGGTCCTGGCCACGCTGGCGCCGGCAGCGGACAAGGGCTGGGGCCGCGTCGGCCCGAGCGGCGCCGGCCACTTCACCAAGATGGTCCACAACGGTATCGAATACGGAATGATGCAGGCCTATGCCGAGGGCTTTGCGTTGATGCAGCACAAGACCGACTTTGCGCTGGATCTGCACCAGGTCGCCGAGATCTGGCGCGATGGCAGCGTGGTGCGTTCGTGGTTGCTGGATCTCACCGCCGATGCGCTGGCGCACAATCCGACCATGGCCGGTATCGCACCGTTCGTGGCCGATTCGGGCGAAGGGCGCTGGACGGTGGCCGAAGCGATCGACCTGGAAGTGTCGGCGCCGATCATCACTTTGTCACTGATGGAGCGGCTGCGTTCGCGCGACAAGGATTCGTTCACCGACAAGCTGCTGGCCGCAATGCGCAACCAGTTCGGTGGTCATGCGGTCAAGACCACCACGGAAGCCGCGCCGACGATCGGCAGCAAGGACGTCTGAGCGATCGCGCCGATGCCTGCGCGCCTGCATGTCGGGCGCGCAGTGCAGGTCTGTTCCACCGCGTCTGTGTCTGGCGACTGCCGGCGTGCGCGCTGACTGATGGCAGTGTGCATTGACGCGGTGCCCGGACGTGGCACCGCAGGGCGCGGGCGCGCCATTGCCGATGCCGAATATCAGCTGGGCGCCTATATCGGCGCCCGGCCGTGCATCAGCCGCGCGACGCCGTGCTTGCGCCTTCCAGCCATTGCACCTGGCCCGAGGCGGCGCTGCGTTGCGCCAGTTCCAGCAGTTCCATCACCTGCACCGCGTCGGCACCGCTGACCGGTGCCGGGCCGGCACCTGCCAGGGCATCGCGAAATGCGGCGTAGCACTGGCGGTAGTCGCCCGGCGTGGTATCGGGTTGGTGGGTGTGCACGCGGCCTTCGTCGTCGACGCGGGTCAGCGTGCCCGGAAGCGGGTCCACGCCCCAACCGGCGGTACCGGGGCGGCGTCCGGCGCGCAGCTGGTCTTCCTGGGTATCCAGCCCGTGCTTGAGGTAGCTGCCACGGGTGCCGTGCACGGCAAAGCGCAGGCCGCTGTCGGCCACCAGCGAGCCGGCATGCAGGATCACGCGCAGCCGCGGGTAACGCAGGGTGACGTGGAAATAGTCATCGCTGCGCGCCTGGCTGCGCTGGCGCTGCAGGTCCGCGCCGATCGCCTGCGGCGTGCCGAACAACTGCAGCGCCTGATCGAGCAGATGTGGCCCCAGGTCGTACCAGAGACCGGCGCCGGGGATGTCGCTTTCGCGCCAGCGGTCGCGCACCTGCGGCCGGAAGCGGTCGAAGTGCGAATGGAATTCCACCACCTCGCCCAACTGGCCTTCGTCGATCAGCCGGCGCACGGTGAGAAAGTCCGCATCCCAGCGCCGGTTCTGGAACACGCTGACAATGCGCCCGGCCGCGGCGGCAGCAGCCACCACCTCGCGCGCCTGCGCGGCGTCCAGCGCAAAGGGTTTGTCCACCAGCACGTGCTTGCCGGCGGCCAGGGCCTGCAACGCGTAGGGTGCGTGGGTCTGGTTGGGGGTGGCCAGCACCACCGCGTCCAGCGCCGGATCGGCCAGTGCCGTTTCCAAATCGGCCAGCACGGCGACATCGGGAAAGTCGGCCTGTACCTGCTGCGGCTTGGACGACACCACGCTGTGCAGGGCCAGGCCCGGGGTGCCGGCGATCAGCGGGGCATGGAAGGTGCGGCCGACATAGCCATAGCCGACGACGGCCAGATTGAACGGTTTAGGCATTGAAAACGGTTCATCGCAACGACGGAGGAGGCCTGCATGGTATTGCACCCACCCGTGTGCGCCGGGTTCACAACCCCTGCATCCGGCAGTCACGTGTGCACGACGAGCGCCACTGCAGACTGCCGCCACATTCACAGGAGGGTACATCCGATGAAGAACATCACACATGCACGCAAGTTGCTGGCTCTGGCACTGTCGCTCGGTCTGACGCTGGGTGCCTCGCAGGCATTCGCTGCGCCACAGGAGCACGCCGCGCACAAGGACCACGCTGCCGACAACATCAACGAATCCAAGAAGCCGGTGACCGACACCTGGATCACCACCAAGGTGAAGGCCGATCTGCTGGCCACCGACAACGTGTCGGGCACCGACGTCAAGGTCGAGACCAAGAACGGCATCGTCACCCTGACCGGCACGGTTGCTACCAAGGCCGAGCACGACAAGGCCGTGGCAGTTGCCAAGGGCATCGAAGGCGTCAAGAGCGTCAAGTCCACCGGCCTGAAGGTCGTTGCTGCAAAGATGTAATTGCAGCGGTAGCGAATGCCGGGGCAGCCGAGGCGAGGCGGCTGAACCGAGCACAAGGCGCACTCCATGGAGTGCGCCTTTTTTGTTGCCGGTGCGCGGCCTCAGGCAAGCCGACAGGCGGTGAAGCGCTCGCACCATTTTCACGTTTACTGCACTTATGATATGCCCATTCAGCTATGTCGCCGTGGGAGTGATCAGGCTGAATCGTTAATCTCATCCTGGGCCTGATCGGAGACAATGCCGACTTGCCTTCGGGGCCCTGGCAGCGAGCGGATACCGACCTAGCAATGCAGACAACGGTCCAAGAAGACAGATGGGATCGCTGGCGCCTGCCGTTACTGGCAGTTGCCGTGTTCCTGATTGTGGTGGTGCCGTCGTTGCTGCTGCAGCAGATGGCGCACAACGCCAACCAGGCCGCGGTGTGGGTATCGCATAGCCAGGAAGTGCAGGAGACCGCCCAGCGCCTGGAAGCGGCGATGCGCGACACCGAATCGGCAGCCTTGATGCGCTCGCACGGCGTGCAGCGCCCGGCCCTGCTGGAGCGCATGCGGCGCGGCCGGCGCGAGTCGCTGGCCGCGGTGCAGCGGCTGATCGTGCTGACCAAGGACAACCCCGCACAGCAGGTGCGGATGGGGCGCATCCAGAGCACCATCGAACGGCGCCTGTTGCTGGCCGAGCGGATTGCGGTGACCACCGCGCCGGAGCAGATCCGTCTGCTGATCAACGACATGACCCTGAACAACCCGATCCGCGTGCTGATCGACGAGTTGCAGGACGCCGAGGGCAAGCTGCTGGAGTTGCGCAGTGCGCGCGCCGACACCGAACGCACGCATTACGCGGTGTTGAGCTGGGGCACGCTGGTGGTGCAGTTGCTGCTGCTGGGCACGGTGACCTGGTTGCTGCAGCGGCAGATCCGTCGCCGCCTGGCGGCCGAACAGGAATACCTGCGCGCCAACGGCCGCGCGTCGTCGGTGCTGCAGACCGTGCGCGAGCCGATCGTGCTGCTGGATTCCGGCCAGCGCATCCTGCTGCACAACCCGGCGTTTGCCGAGTTGTACGGGCTGGACGAGCGCGGCAACGAATCGATGCCGCTAGAGGACGTGGGCGATGGCGTCTGGCGCGATGCGCAGATCCATCAGCGGCTGGCCGACGTGTTGCTGCGCGGCCGCGAGTTGTGGGACTACGAACACGAGCAGCGCGCCGCCGATGGCGTGCTGCGCACCATGTTGATCAACGCGCGGCGCATGCCGCTGCCGGATACCAGCGACGAAGACGTGGTGCTGATGACGGTCAGCGACATCAGCCTGCAGAAGGCCTCGCAGCTGCGCATCCAGGAGCTCAACCGGCAGATGGAAGGCAAGGTGGAGCAGGTGTCGGAGGTCAATCGTGAACTGGAAGCCTTCAGTTATTCGGTCTCGCACGACCTGCGCGCGCCGCTGCGCCATGTGGCCGGATTCTCCGACAAGTTGGCGCGCCACCTGGGCGATGCGGCGGACGAAAAATCGCGTCACTACATGGAAGTGATCAGCAGCTCGGCGCGGCGCATGGCGTCGCTGATCGACGATCTGCTGGTGTACTCGCGCCTGGGCCGCAGCGCGCTGCGGTTGCAGGCGGTGGACATGCAGTCGCTGGTGTCGGAAACCCGCGCGATCCTGGATTCCAACGTGCAGAGCGAGAACACCGGCCACCGTGTGGACTGGCATATCGCGCCGTTGCCGGTGCTGGTGGCCGACGAGAACATGATGCGCCAGCTGTGGATGAACCTGCTCGGCAATGCGGTGAAATACAGCACCAAGCGCGAGGTGGCCAGGATCGAGGTCACCTATACGCCGATGGCCGACGGCGGCCACCAGTTCAGCGTGCGCGACAACGGCGCCGGCTTCGACATGGAATACAGCGCCAAGTTGTTCGGCGTGTTCCAGCGCCTGCACAAGGCCAGCGAATATCCCGGGACCGGTATCGGCCTGGCCAGCGTGCGGCGCGTGCTGACGCGCCACGGCGGCCGGGTCTGGGCCGAAGGCGCGGTCGACGAAGGCGCCACGTTCTATTTTGTGCTTCCACCTGCGCTTGAAGCGCCCAACCAAGAGTTCAATGTATGACCGCCATCCGTACCATTCTTCTGGCAGAAGACAGCCCGGCCGATGCGGAAATGGCCGTCGACGCCCTGCGCGAAGCCCGCCTGGCCAATCCCATCGTGCACGTCGAGGACGGCGTGGAGACCATGGACTATCTGTTGCGTCGGGGCATCTTCGCCGATCGCGAGGAAGGCCTGCCGGCGGTGTTGCTGCTGGACATCAAGATGCCGCGCCTGGACGGGCTGGAAGTGCTCAAGCAGATCCGCAGCGAGGAGTCGCTCAAGCGCCTGCCGGTGGTGATCCTGTCGTCCTCGCGCGAAGAGAGCGACCTGGCCCGCAGCTGGGACCTGGGCGTGAATGCCTATGTGGTCAAGCCGGTGGACGTGGATCAGTTCTTCAACGCAGTCAAGACGCTCGGCACCTTCTGGGCGGTCATCAATCAGGCACCGGAGCTGGACTGACCCATGCTGCAAGAGGGGGGCAAACTGGAGCAGCTGAAGATCCTTCTGGTGGAAGATTCACCGGAAGACGCCGAGCTGCTGTCCGATCAACTGCTCGATGCCGGGCTGGATGCGGCGTTCGAGCGGGTGGACAGCGAGCCGTCGCTGCGTGCCGCACTGGATGAATTCCAGCCGGACATCGTGCTGTCGGATCTGAGCATGCCCGGTTTTTCCGGCCATCAGGCGCTGCGCCTGGTGCGCCAGAACGGCGCCACGCCCTTCATTTTTGTCTCCGGCACCATGGGTGAGGAGACCGCGGTCAAGGCGCTGCAGGACGGCGCCAACGACTACATCATCAAGCACAACCCGACCCGCCTGCCGAGCGCGGTGATCCGCGCGATCCGCGAGGCGCGCGCCGACCTGGAACGCCAGCGCGTGGAGAGCGAGCTGATGCGCGCGCAGCGGCTGGAAAGCCTGGCGATGCTGGCGGCCGGGTTGAGCCACGACCTGCGCAACATCCTGCAGCCGTTGCTGATCGTGCCCGACCTGCTGGCCGGACGCACCGATGATCCGCAGCTGCGCCAGCTGGCCAACGTGGTGGCCGAGTGCGGCCGGCGCGGGCATGAGATGGCCGAGTCGATGCTTTCGTTCGTGCGTGGCTCCAACAAGCCGCGCGAGCAGGTGTCGATCGCCAGCCTGTTCCAGGCCGTGCAGATGTTGCTCAAGAGCAGCCTGCCCGACGGCGTGCGCCTGCAGATGGACACGATCCCGCTGGATCTGACCATCGAGGCCAACTACACCGAGTTGCAGCAGTGCCTGCTCAACCTGGGCTTGAACGCGATCCAGGCGATGCCGGGCGGCGGGATGCTGACCCTGTCGGCCGATCGCCACGACGGCACGCGTGTGCGCATGAGCGTGGCCGACACCGGCGTGGGCATGAGCGAGGACACCCGCGCACGCCTGTTCAGTCCGTTCTTCACCACCAAGGCCGATGGCACCGGCCTGGGGCTGATTTCCTGCAAGCGCATCGTCGAAAGCTACGGCGGCAGCATCGTGGTCGACAGTCGCCTGGGCGAGGGCACCCGGTTCGACATGATCGTGCCGATGCGTGCGGCCGCGGTGACGATTGCCGACACCGAGCCGCCGCTGGCATTGGGGCACGGGCAGCGCATCCTGCTGGTGGATGGCGAGGCCACGCGTCTGTCGCTGCTGGGCAATGCCTTGTCCAGCCAGGGTTATCAACCGCAGCTGGCCACCGATGGTGCGGCGGCGCTGCAACTGGTGCAGCAGCACGCGATGCCGGACCTGGTGATCATCGACAGCGACATCATCCAGCTCTCGGCGGTGAGCGTGTTGTTGAGCATGCAGGAGCTGGGCTACCACGGCCCGGCGATCGTGCTCGAGGATGTCGGCGCGCCACTGCAACGTTCGCACTTCCCGCCGGATATCCCGGTGCATGTGCTGCGCAAACCACTGGAAATGCGCCGGGTGTTCCGCGCCGTGGCGCATGCCCTGGAAGTGGCCTGAGGCCAGGGTCTGGCGCGCTGCAGGCGGGCAGGCTCAGGTGCGGCACGATTGCAACAGTTGACGCCCACGCTGGCCGCATGCGCGAATAACGCATGACCACCGTGCTTCTCAGCCTCGGCAGCAACGTCCAGCCGACCCATTACCTGCGCCTGGCCGTCGACGCCTTGCGCGCACGCTTCGGCCAACTTGCCGTCTCGCCGGCGTATCGCACGCCGGCGGTGGGCTTCGATGGGCCGGACTTCGTCAACAACGCCGTGGCGCTGGACACGGACATGGACCTGGTTGCGCTGGACCACTGGCTGCATGCGCTGGAAGATGCGCACGGCCGCGATCGCAGCGGCCCGCGTTTCAGCGACCGTACCCTGGATGTGGATGTGGTGTTCTTCGGCGATTGCATCATCGAAGGCCCCGGGCATCTGCGCATCCCGCGGCCCGAGCTCAAGCATGCCTTCGTGTTGAAGCCGCTGGCCGATATCGCGCCCGATTTTGTCGATCCGCTGAGCGGGCAGACCCTGGCCGCGCTGTGGCAGGCGCATCCGCAGCACAGCATCGCGTTCACGACGGTGGCGCTGGACGCGGCCCCGGCGCTGGATGTGGCGCGCTAGCGCCGTTGCAGCTCAACTGAGCTGGCGGCCGCCGTCCACATGCAGGGTGTGGCCGGTGACGAAGCCCGCGTCGTCCAGCATCCAGCGCACCGCCTCGGCGATTTCCTCGGGCGTGCCGATGCGGGCCAGCGGCGTGCGTGCGAGCAGCGCCTGCTTGGCCGCTGTTGATTTGCCTTCTTCCGGCCACAGGATCGCGCCGGGCGCGACCGCGTTGACGCGCACCTCCGGTGCCAGTTCCAGCGCGAGCGAGCGGGTCAGCATTTCCAGCGCACTCTTGGACGCGCCGTACAGCGGGTGATTGCGCATCGGCTGCTGCGCGTGCAGGTCGGTGATGTTGACGATGGCACCGCGATGATGGCGTAGCTGCGCGGCGGCAGCCTGGGCGATGAAGAACGGCGCGCGTGCATTGACTGCGAACAACTCGTCCCATTGCGCGGCTGTCGCTGCGCCGAGCGCGGTGGGGTAGAACGCGGAGGCATTGTTGACCACGCCATCCAGGCGGCCGAACGCGGCGATGCAGTCGGCGACCAGCTGCGCCGGCGCCTCCGGCAAGCGCAGGTCGGCGTGCAAGGCCTGCGCGCTGCCGGCGCGCAGGGCGCAGAGCTCCGCTACGCGCGCGCCGAGCGCCTCGCCGGAGCGGTGCGCATGCAGGGCAACGCGGTAGCCCGCCGCATGCAGCGTGGTGGCGATCTGCGCGCCAATCCGGCGACCTGCACCGGTGATCAACACCACCTTGGAACTGTCTGTCATGGCGTACTCGCTCGGCGTTGCAAAGGGCTCGGCTATCCTGTGCATTGTCCCCGCAACCGGTGCCCGCATGCACGCCGACCTTCCTACTCCCGATCCGGACGCCCTGGCGCATAGCGACCGGCTGGCCGCGCATCTGCGCGCCGAGATCGCCGCCGGTGGTGGTGCGATTCCGTTCTCGCGTTTCATGGAGCTGGCGTTGTACGCGCCGGGTCTGGGCTATTACAGCGCCGGCTCCAGCAAGTTCGGCGAGGCTGGCGATTTCGTCACCGCACCGGAGCTGGGGCCGTTGTTCGCGGCCACCGTGTCCGGTGCGCTGGCACCGGTGCTGCAGCAGCTCGGGCCGCAGGCGCGCGTGCTGGAAGTGGGCGGCGGCAGCGGTGCATTTGCCGAAGTCACGCTCAAGCGCCTGCTCGAGCTGGATGCGCTGCCGGAGCGTTACGCGATCCTGGAGCCCAGCGCCGACCTGCGCGAGCGTCAGCGCGAGCGGCTTGGACGCAGCCTGATCCCGCCGGTCTTCGATCTGGTGGAGTGGCTGGACGGGCCGTTCCCGGACGATTGGGACGGGGTGCTGTTCGCCAACGAAGTGATCGACGCATTGCCCACGCCGCGCTTCACGCTGCGCGATGGCGAGGTGTATGAAGAAACCGTGGTGCTGGATGCGCAGCAGCAATTCGCGCGCGGCGAGCAGCCGGCCGATGCCTTGCTGGGCGCGGCGGTGCGGCATCTGGAACGTTATCTGGAGCAGCCCTTCGCCGATGGTTATCGCTCCGAGCTGCTGCCGCAGTTGCCCTACTGGATCCAGGCGGTGGCCGGCGGTCTGAAGCGCGGCGCGATGTTGTTCGTCGATTACGGTTACCCGCGTGGCGAGTTCTATCGTGCGCAGCGCGAGGACGGCACCCTGCGCGCGTTCTATCGCCATCGCATGCATGAGGACTTGTATCGCTGGCCGGGCCTGCAGGATCTGACTGCGTCGGTGGACTTCACCGCGTTGGCCGAAGCCGGCACCGGAGCCGGTTTCGAACTGGCCGGCTACTGCACGCAAGCGAGCTTTCTTCTCGGCAACGGCCTGGATGCGTTGCTGGCGCAGGCCGACACGCGCACCGACGAGGTAGGGCGTATGCGGCTGCGTGAGCAGATCAAGCGGCTGACCTTGCCCAGCGAAATGGGCGAGCGCTTCCAGGTGATGGGTTTTGCGCGCGACGTCGATTTTGCGCCGGCATTTCTGGCGGGCGATCTCACATGGCGGCTGTGAGTCCGGCGCTGCGTCCATTCCAGCGGCCTCGGTTGTGGGTCGGCCTGTGGATCACCGCAATCCTGGTGGTGATTGCGGTATGCATGGGGCCGCCGCCAGAGTTTCCGGAATTGCCGTCCAACAGCGACAAGGCCGAGCATTTTTTGACGTTCGCGCTGTTGTGCTGGGGGGCGGTGCAGCTGTTCGCCACCCGCCGCGCGCTGTTGTCTGCGGCGTTCGGATTGGTGCTGCTGGGGATCGGCATCGAGATCGCGCAAGGCGCACTGACCACCAACCGCAGCGCGGATCCGTACGATGCGCTGGCCGACACGTTGGGCATCCTCGCCGGCCTGTGCCTGGCGTGGACGCCACTGCGGTTGGTGATGTTGGGGATGGACAAGCGCATGTTTGGGTCGCGCGGGTAGATCTGTTGTAAAGCGGCTGGTCTGCGACTTTTTTGCAGGGTCCTTGCCCGCCCACCATCGCAGGACACGCCGCAAGTACGTCCGTGTAGGCTCTTACGCGGCATCCATGCCGCGTAAGGTCCCGCGACGGTGAGAGGGTGAGGACCAGTCGAGATGGTCGGTGTGCATGGCTCTCAATAAAAACAGCCAACAAAATCTCTGGTGCAGTGTTCTTGACGCTGTGAGTTTGCTGCAGGGTCCTTGCCCGCCCACCATCGCAGGACACGCCGCAAGCACGTCCATGTAGGCTCTTACGGGGCATCCATGCCGCGTAAGGTCCCGCGACTGTGAGTAGGCAAGGACCAGTCGAGATGATCGGTGTGCATGGCTCTCAAAAAAAACAGCCAACAAACTCTCTGGTGCAGTGTTCTTGACGCTGTGAGTTTGCTGCAAGGACCGGTGGCGATGGTCGGTGTGCAACGTTGACAGCAGTGCGCGATGCTCGTCCACAGCGACTGCGTAGCTTTCAATCTTCGCTCTCAGCCGGGCATGCGTACCGCGCGTTCGCGTAGCCATTTGGTCGCCACCCACTTTTCGCCGGCCAGGACCGGTGCGCCGGCATGCAGGCTGCGTGTCATTGGATGCGGGCGGTCGTAGCTGAAGAACACCGCATTGCCCTTCACCGCAGCGACGTCCAGGTGCGCATCGGGAAAGCGCGTGGCGCCGCCGCGTTCGGGCGTGTTGAGATACATCACCAGCGATGCGACGCGTTGGCCGCCCGCCTGCAGCAACACCGGCGTGCCGGCGGCCGCGGGGTCGAAGTAATCGTAGTGCGGCTGATACTCGGCGCCGGTGGCATAGCGCAACACCTGCAGTCCCTCACCGTGGTCCACGGGCCAGTCGAGCAGGCGGGCGATGCGTGCTTCGATGCGTTGGCACAGCGCATCCTGGCCCAGCTGCAGGCACATGCTGTGGCTGGTGCGCGCGGCATGCACGATCTGCGCGCCGTTGTCGTTGTCCACCGTGCGCGAACGCGCCAGGCGTGGCTGCGCCAGTGCGATCAATGCCTCGCACTCGGCATCGGACAAAAAATCGCCCAGCACCACCACGCGCGGCAGCAACAGGCTGACCAGCACGCGCACCTGGCGATCGCCCAGATCCAGCAACGAGGCATCGTTGTGCTGCAGCACTGCCGGCACGCGCACCGGCACCGGCAGCCCATGCGTCTGCGCGTGCTGCTGGATGTGGTCGCGCAGCAGGGCCTCGACTGCGTCGATGGCGTCTTGTTCGTTCCAGCCCTGATCCAGGAGCGGCTGTAGCGCTTGTTCGGGCGGCTGGCCGGCCATTGCCTGCGCAATGATCCAGTCGCCCAGGGCAGCGGGAATGGGGGTCGACGTCATCCCTCTACAGTGCATGTCAATGTGTGGCAGACATGTGTCAATTGTGTCGTCGTAAGACAAATGACACAGACAGCCCCTATAAAAGTGACGGGGATCTTGAACGTGCTCGCCACTGCAGTGAGCGGAACGCAACCAATTCTTGACGACTCCTCTTCATACCGGACCTTTTTTGACCTGGAGATCAGCCGCATGTCCGTTCGCAATAGCAGCAAGACACTTCTCATGACCTTTGGTACCGCGCTGGCCTTGTCAGCCTGCGGTGGTGGTGCCGATCGTGTCGCCTCGCCCGGCGAGGGCGCATTTCCGCCGGCACCGACGCCGGCTCCCGCGCCGACCCCGGCGCCCACGCCTGCACCGACGCCCGCTCCGGCACCGACCGGCCCGGCCGCCGATTGCCCGACCGGTTTCTCCAACGTCGGCACCATCGCCAACAACACGCTTCGCGCCTGCCAGCTGCCGGACACCATCAACGGCAACCTGGTGGTGCCGGCACGTGCGGGCACGGCGTATTCGATCAGCGGACGCGTCAACGTGGGCACCGACCGCGGCGGCAACGCCATCGCACCGGCCGCCGGCAGCACGCAGGGCATCCTGACCATCGAGCCGGGCGTGACCCTGTTCGGTTCGGCGGGTAGCGACTACATCGTGGTCAACCGCGGTTCGCAGATCTTTGCCGAAGGCAGCGCCACCGCCCCGATCGTGTTCACCGCGCGCCAGGCGCTGGAGGGCCAGGTCAGCGCCAACACCATCGGCTTGTGGGGCGGCATCGTGGTGCTGGGCCGTGCGGCCATCAACAACTGCCCGGGCACCACGGTCTCCGGTACGCCGGAATGCCAGGCGCAGGTGGAAGGCACCAACGCGTTCTACGGTGGCAACAGCGCCACCGACAACAGCGGCTCCATGCGCTACCTGCGGGTGATGTATTCGGGCTTCGAAATTTCGCCCAACAACGAGTTGCAGGGCATCACCCTGGCCGGCGTGGGCAGCGGCACGCGCCTGGATCATGTGCAGATCCACAATAGCTCCGACGACGGTATCGAATGGTTCGGTGGCACCGTCAACGGCAGCCACATCGTGATCACCGGCGCCGACGACGATTCGCTGGATACCGACGCCGGCTGGAACGGCGCCCTGCAATTCGGCATCGTGGTGCAGCGCGCCGGTGGCGGCGACCGCATGAACGAGTGGAGCAGCCTGCGCCGTCAGCCGTATTCGCGTCCGAAGGTGGCCAACTTCACCTACGTGGGCAATGCGCGCGCCGGTGCGGCGATCATGCTCAACCAGGGCACGCAGGCCGCGTTCTACAACTCGGTCGTCACGCGTCCGGCCGGTGGCAGCGGTGATGGCTTGGTGTGCTTCAACCTGGCCGATGCCGACACGCTCGGGACCTTCAACTCGGTGTTCTTCGCCTGCCCGACGGCTTTCGGCAGCGACGCGCGTGCGGCCACCCAGTTCGCGGCCGGCACCAACAACGTCGCCAACGGTGTGTCCACGTTGCAGAACACCTTCGTCAATGGCGCCAACGAAAACGCCGTGCCGGCCTTCCAGGGCTTGAACGGGGTGAGCAGCTTCTTCCAGCAGGTGAACTACATCGGTGGCGTGCGCGATGCCAACGACACCTGGTGGCAGGGCTGGACCTGTGGCCTGACCGCCGATCGTCCCTGCTGAGGCACAGCATCACCAGGCGGCCATCAGGTCGCCTGGTGATGCGTCCAGCTTCATCTTTCAGTTGCCAGGGCTCCCACGATGCGAACCTCCGCTGTCGCCCGTCTCTCGCGGACGGGCCTGTCTCTTTCCATTTCCACCTTGCTGTTTTCCGGCGCTGCGCTGGCGCAGTCGACCACCACCGATGCCGGCGCCAGCAGCGGCAGTAGCAGCACCGCCACCAGTGCGCCCAAGCAACTCGACCAGGTCGTGGTGCGCGGCGAGTACATTCCCGAACCGATGCTGCAGACCTCAGAGGTGGCATCGTTCGTCACCCGTGAGGACATGGAGCGCACCGGCGACAGCAGCGCGGCGGTGGCGCTGACGCGTGTCACCGGGCTGAGCCTGTCGCGCGGCAAGTACGTGTATGTGCGCGGCCTGGGCGAGCGTTATTCGTCGGCACTGTTCAACGGCTCGCCGTTACCCAGCCCCGAGCCGATGCAGCGCGTGGTGCCGCTGGATCTGTTCCCCAGCGATGTGCTGGCCAGCGTGACCGTGCAGAAAACCTATTCGGCCGATTATCCGGGCGAATTCGGCGGTGGCGTGATCGATCTGCAATCAATGGCAGTGCCGGAAAAACCCTTCCTGTCGCTGACCGTGGGTGGCGGCGTCAACAGCGTCAGCACCGGCGAAAAAGGCCTGACCTATTACGGCTCCGGCGATGACGAATGGGGCTACGACGACGGCACCCGCAAGCAGCCTGCCGCGTTGCGCGATGCGATCCAGAGCGGCCGGCGCGTGGATCTGGGCAGTTTCTCGCGCGAGGACATCCGCCGTATCGGCCGCAGCTTGAACGACGCCAACCTGTATGTGCTGCAGGAAAAGGACAGCATCGCCCCGGACGTCAATGTCGGCGGCAGTGCCGGTTACAGCATGGACGTGGGCGAGGCCAAGCTGGGCATCATCGCGGTGGCCAGCTACGACAACGAGTGGCGCACGCGTACCGGCAGGCAGCAGGACGGCATCTTTGTCGGCGATACGGTCGAGTTCAATTCCAACTACGACTTCGCCACCACCCGCAACAACGTGCGCACCAACGGCATGCTGGGCCTGGGCTGGGAGTACGGCCGCCACACCATCAGCTGGACCACCTTGTATGTGCACGATGCATTGAAGGTGGCGCGCAGCCGTGCCGGCCGCGATGAGCTGGCCGGTTTCGATGTGCGCGACGACAACACCGAGTGGTACGAGCGCCAGCTGATCAACAACCAGCTGCGCGGCACGCACGCGTTCGGCGAGTACGACGATCTCAAGATCGAATGGCGCGCAGCGGTGGCCAATGCCAGCCGCGATGTGCCGTACGAGACCGGCATTCGCTACGAATTGCTCGATGGCTACTGGGCGCACGATGCCTCGCGCGTGCAGAACTACACCCGCTTCAGCAAGGTCGACGACAAGGTGGCCAGCGGCGGCGTGGATGTGACCTGGCGTTTGCCGATCGAGCACGACTTCACCGTCAAGGGCGGTCTGGCCTATCTGGACAACGATCGCAGCGCGTGGAGCCGCGAGTTCCGCTTCCTGGCGCTGGACGGCCCGCTGCCGTTCTACAACCAGTTCCAGCGTGTGGATTACCTGATCTCCGATTACAACCTCAGCAACGATCTGCTGCGCCTGCGCGAGACCACCGGCAGCTTCGGTGCGGCCGCGTACGATGCGACGCTGAAGGTCAAGGCGGCCTATCTGCAGGCCGAGGGCGAGATCGTGCCGACCCTGCGCGCCACCGTCGGTGTGCGTTACGAAGACGCCACGCAGGCGGTGCATCCGTACGACATCTTCACTGGCGTGCGCCAGGACAGCGTGGCACCGCTGGAGAACAGCTACGCGCTGCCATCGGCCACGGTGACCTGGAACTTTGCCGAGAACCAGCAGCTGCGCTTTGGTGCATCCAAGACCATCGCGCGCCCGCAGTTCCGCGAGATGGCGCCGCAGCAGTATCTGGACCCGGACATCGACCGCCAGTTCTTCGGCAATCCGTTCCTGGTCGATAGCGAGCTGGTCAACCTGGATGCGCGGTACGAGTGGTTCTTCGAGCCGGGCGAGTATTTCACCGTCGGCGCGTTCTACAAGAGCATCGACAAGCCGATCGAAGCCATCGTCAACGATGCACCCGGCGGCGGCATCGTGCAGAGCTTCATCAATGCACCCGAGGCCACCTTGTACGGCATCGAGCTGGAGGCCAAGAAATATCTGGACCTGCCGATCGCGGCCGACTGGTGGGGCGACAAGCGGGTGTTCGTGTCCGGCAACTACACGCGCACCAAGTCGGAGGTGAGTGCCAGCGATGGCGACACCGTGCAGCCGTTCGGCTTCACCGCGCCGGTGCAGGCGACCTTGTTCATCCGCGATGGCTCGGCCTTGCAGGGGCAGTCCGATGACATCGCCAACCTGCAGATCGGTGTGGAAAGCGAGAGCACCCACAGCCAGGCCACCTTGATCGCCAACTATGTCGGCGAGCGGGTGTCCGCGCGTGGCCGGCCGGGGCAACCGGATTACATCGACAAGCCCGGCACCTCGCTGGATCTGGTGATCAAGAAGGGCCTGGTGTGGTCGGGCAATACGCTGTCGTTGAACTTTGCCGCACGCAACCTGCTCAAGACCAAGTACCAGGAATATCAGAGCCTGGGCAGCAATCGGGTGGACCTGTACGAGTACCAGCCCGGCGTGACGTATGACCTGAGTGTGACAGCGCGCTTCTGATCCGACGCCCGCTGCCGGTATCGCAAACGCCCGCCCTGCCTCGCATGGCGGGTGTTTGCATCTGGGTCTGTGTCGCCGTGTGTCGGCCTGTGTCATCACTTTCTTCGAACTGACACATTGCTGCCGCATTCTGTCATCCGACCGCAATCCTGAGACGGATGTCCGCTTTGCAGCGCGCTTTGCCCTCCTTGAAACCCCTGATGTCGGCGCGCGGCCGCAGCGCACTGGCCTGCGTGCTGCTGGCCTTGCTCGCGTTGCAGTGCGCGCGCGTGGTGTGGGCGGTGATCGCCCCGATCGGGCCGTTGGGCACTGCCGAGGCAGCGACGGCAGCTGGTGCGGATGTGCCCGCATTGCGCCGCGATGTGTTCTATCGCAGCGTGCCCGAGAGCAGCAGCGACGGCGTCGTATTGCATGGCGTACGTGCAGGTGGCACGCAGGCAGCCGCGTTCTTGAGCAGTGGCGATGGCAAGCAAGGTGCGTATCGCATCGGCGATATCGTTGTGCCTGGCGTGACGGTGCAGGCGATCGCGAGCGATCACGTGCTGCTGCGTACCGGTAGCGGCGTGCGACGTCTGGCCTTGGTGGAATCCACCGCGTCAGCGGCGGCCACATCGCCAGCAGCGACCACGACTGCAGCAGTGGGCGGCGCACCTGCGGTGACGTCGAATGTCGGCATTGCGGCTGGCACGGCCACGGCGGCGGCCGTTGACCCGCAACAACTGCTCACCACCGCCGGCCTGCGTGCAAGCGAAGACGGCAGTGGCTTCACCGTGATGCCGCGCGGCGATGGTGCACTGCTGCGCCAGGCTGGCCTGGCGCCGGGCGATGTGCTCACCCAACTCAATGGCCGCACGCTCGATGCCGAACACCTGCGCGAGCTGCAGGACGAACTACGCGATGGCCAGGCGGCCACGCTGACCTACCGCCGTGACGGCCAGACCCACACCATGACCTTGAAGCGCCCGCAATGACTGCTGCCCGCCCCAGATGGCTGCTTTCGGCCACGTTGTTGCTCGCCCTGCCGGCGGTGCCGATGCTGTCGCTGCATGCCGCCGACGCGCCGGCCGTGCGCCTGCAGGATGTGGACCTGCGCGCCTTCATCCAGGATGTGTCGCGTGCCACCGGCATCACCTTCATCGTGGACACGCGCGTGCAGGGCACAGTCAACGTGGCGCGTGCGCAGGCGATGTCGGAACAGGATCTGCTCGGCATGCTGCTGGCGGTCTTGCGTGCCAATGGCTTGATCGCGGTGTCCAGCGGGCCGTCGACCTACCGCATCATTCCCGACGATACCGCTGCACAGCAGCCGGCCAGCGCCGCCAACGGCAACCTGGGATTTGCCACGCAGGTGTTCACCCTACAACGCGTGGACGCGCGCAGCGCCGCGGAGATCCTCAAGCCCTTGATCGGGCGCGGCGGCGTGATCATGGCGATGCCGCAGGGCAACAGCCTGTTGATTGCCGACTACGCCGACAATCTGCGTCGGGTGCGCGGCCTGGTCGCGCAGATCGACACCGACCGCGCGGCGATCGACACGGTGAGCTTGCGCAATAGCTCTGCGCAGGAACTGGCGCGCACGCTGACCTCGCTGTTCGGGCAGGCGGGCGAGCGCAGCAACGTGCTGTCGGTGCTGCCGGTGGAAAGCAGCAATTCGCTGATCGTGCGCGGCGACCCTGCATTGGTGCAGCGGGTGGTACGCACCGCGGTGGATCTGGACGGGCGTGCCGAACGCCGCGGCGATGTCAGCGTGGTGCGGCTGCAGCACGCCAGCGCCGAGCAATTGCTGCCGGTGTTGCAGCAGCTGGTCGGGCAGACCCCGGGCAACGAGGCGCAGCCCGGGCAGGACACGCGCTCCAACGCGGTGGATGTGGCCGCCGCTGCTGCGGGCGCTGCACAGACGCAGGTGATCACACCGGCCGCCGGCAAGCGCCCGGTGATCGTGCGCTACCCCGGCTCCAACGCCTTGATCATCAATGCCGACCCGGAAACCCAGCGTGCCTTGATGGATGTGATCCGTCAGCTGGACGTGCATCGCGAGCAGGTGCTGGTCGAAGCGATCGTGGTGGAGATCTCCGACACCGCCGCCAAGCGTCTGGGTGTGCAGCTGTTGTTGGCCGGGCGCAATGGCACGGTGCCGTTGATCGCCACGCAGTACAGTGGCGCCTCGCCGGGCATCGTGCCATTGGCCGCAGCGGCGGCCGGCACGCGCAGCAACAACGGCGAAGACGATTCGGTGCTGGAACAGGCGCGCAATGTGGCCGCGCAATCGCTGCTGGGCCTGAGCGGCGGCCTGATCGGGCTGGCCGGGCAAAGCAACGATGCGGTGTTCGGCATGATCATCGATGCGGTCAAGAGCGACACTGATTCCAACCTGTTGTCGACCCCGTCGATCATGACCCTGGACAACGAGCAGGCGCGCATCCTGGTCGGGCAGGAGGTGCCGATCACCACCGGCGAAGTGCTGGGCGCGGCCAACGACAACCCGTTCCGTACCATCCAGCGCCAGGACGTGGGCGTGGAGCTGGAAGTGCGCCCGCAGATCAATACTGCCGGCGGCATCACCCTGGCGATCAAGCAGGAAGTCTCGGCGATTGCCGGGCCGGTCAGCGCGCAGTCGTCGGAGCTGGTGTTCAACAAGCGCCAGATCGAAACCCGCGTGGTGGTGGAAAACGGCGCCATCGTCGCGCTTGGCGGCCTGCTCGACCAGAACGACCGGCAGACCGTGGAGAAGGTGCCGCTGCTGGGCGATGTGCCCGGGCTGGGCGCGCTGTTCCGGCACAAGTCGCGCAATCGCGACAAGACCAATCTGATGGTGTTCATCCGCCCGACCATCATCCGCGACGCGGCCGATGCGCAGCGCATGACCGCGCCGCGCTACACCTATCTGCGCGATCGCCAGTTGGCCGATGGCGACCCGGAAGCCGCGCTCGATGCATTGGTGCGCGACTACCTGCGCGCGCAGCCGCCGCAGCTGCCGGCCGCGCCATCGTCGGCCGTGCCTGCGCCGGCAACAACGCCTGCGCCCGGCGCGCGTCCCGCGCAGCGCTGATGCCATGAACACCGCGCGCGCCAGCATTTCCTACGCGTTCGCCAAGCGCCACGGCGTGGTGCTGCTGGGCAGCGACAGCGCCGCGCAGATCGGCCTGCGCGAAGGCGGCGATGTGCAGGCGCTGATCGAGCTGCGGCGTGCGCTGGGCATGCCGTTGCAGGTACGCACGCTGGCGCCGTCGGTGTTCGACCGGCATGTGTCGGAGATCTACGCCGATGCCGGCATGGAGCAGGGCGTGCAGGTGGAGGCGCTGGACCTGCACGGCAGCCTGGATTCGTTGATCGACGACATCCCCACCGCCGATCTGCTCGACAGCCAGGACGATGCGCCGATCATTCGCCTGATCAACGGCATCATCGCCGAGGCCGCGCGCTTGGGCGCCTCGGACGTACATCTGGAGTCCTACGAATCGCGGCTGCGCGTGCGCCTGCGCGTGGATGGGGTGATGCGCGAGGCGGCCACCTTGCCCGGACGCATCGCGCCGTTGCTGGTGTCGCGGGTCAAGGTGATGGCGCGGCTGGATATTGCCGAAAAACGCATCCCGCAGGATGGCCGCGTGTCGCTGGTGATGGGCGCCAAGGCGCTGGACGTGCGCGTGTCCACGCTGCCGACGCGCAGCAGCGAGCGGGTGGTGCTGCGCATCCTGGACAAGGAGCAGGGCACCTTGTCGCTGGCCCAGTTGGGCATGCCACCGGCGGTGATGCACACCGTGCAGCGCGCCCTGCAGGTGCCCAACGGCATCGTGCTGGTGACCGGGCCGACCGGCTCGGGCAAGACCACCACGCTGTATGCGGCGCTGAGCCTGCTCAACGATGGCTCGCGCAACATCCTCACGGTGGAGGACCCGGTGGAATACGCCATCGACGGCGTCGGCCAGACCCAGGTCAACGCACGTGTCGGCATGACCTTCGCGGCCGGCTTGCGCGCGATCCTGCGCCAGGATCCGGACGTGGTGATGATCGGCGAGATCCGCGACGCCGAGACCGCACAGATCGCCGTGCAGGCCAGCCTCACCGGCCACCTGGTGCTCTCCACCGTGCACACCAACGATGCGGTGGGCGCAGTCACGCGGCTGCGCGACATGGGCATCGAGCCATTCCTGCTCGCATCGAGCCTGCGGCTGATTCTGGCGCAGCGCCTGGTCCGTCGCCTGTGCAGGCAGTGCCGCGCACCGCACCCGCTGGATGCCAGCACGCGGCAGATGTTGCAGGCGCCCGACGATGCAACCATCTACGCCGCCGTGGGCTGCGCGGCCTGCCACCACAGCGGTTATGCCGGGCGCGTGGGCATCTACGAAGCCATCGCGGTGGACGATGCGATGCGCCGCCTGATCGGCGACAACGCCGACGAGGATGCCCTGGCTGCAGCGGCCTTCGCACGCGCAGCGCGCCTGGGCGATGCCGCGCGCGCCGCTGTGCTGCAAGGCCTCACCACGCTGGAAGAAGCGCTGCGGGTGACCCGCCAGCAGGACGATGCGCATGCCACGGTTTGACTACACCGTGCTCGACCTGCATGGGCACAGCCGCCAGGGCGTGATCACTGCAGACAACGCACAGAATGCGCGTGTGCAACTGGAGCAGCGGCAGTGGGTGCCGGTACGCGTGGAGGCGGCGGTGGCGGCCAGCAGCGTGCGTCCGGCGCGTTTCAGCGGCAAGGATCTGGTGCTGTTCACCCGGCAACTTGCCACGCTGGTGGAAACCGCGCCGCTGGAAGAAGCGCTGCGCACCATCGGCACGCAATCCGAGCGGCGCGGCGTGCGCCGGATCACCAGCCAGACGCATGGGCTGGTGGTCGAAGGCTTCCGCCTGTCCGATGCGATGGCGCGCCAGGGCACTGCGTTTCCGCCGCTGTACCGCGCGATGGTGGCCGCGGGCGAAAGTGCCGGGGCGCTGCCGCAGGTGCTGGAGCGCCTGGCCGACCTGCTGGAGCGGCAGGCGCAGGTGCGCAGCAAGCTGCAGTCTGCGTTGGTGTATCCGGCGGCGCTGGCCCTGACCGCCGGTGCGGTGGTCATCGTGCTGATGACCTTCGTGGTGCCCAAGGTGGTGGACCAGTTCGATTCGATGGGCCGCGCGTTGCCATGGCTGACGCGCGCGGTGATCGGCGTGTCTAACTTCCTGTTGCATGCAGGCATTCCGTTGCTGGTGGCACTGGTCATTGCGGTGATCGCAGCGCTGCGCCTGCTCAGGCGCCCGCAGCTGCGCCTGGCGGCCGACCGTGCGGTGCTGCGCGCGCCCTTGCTCGGCCGGTTGATCCGCGACCTGCACGCCGCACGCATGGCGCGCACGCTGGCGATCATGGTCAACAGCGGGCTGCCGCTGATGGAAGGCCTGATGATCGCCGCGCGCACCGTCGACAACCGCGCCTTGCGGCTGGCCACCGACAACATGGTCACGGCAATCCGCGAAGGCGGCAGCCTGGCCGCGGCGATGAAGCGCGCCGGCGTGTTTCCACCGACGCTGCTGTATATGGCCTCCAGCGGCGAAAACAGCGGGCGGCTGGCGCCGATGCTGGAGCGCGCCGCCGATTATCTGGAGCGCGAGTTCGCGTCGTTCACCACCGCGGCGATGAGCCTGCTGGAGCCGGCCATCATCGTGCTGCTCGGAGGGGTGGTGGCGGTGATCGTGCTGTCGATCCTGCTGCCCATCCTGCAATTCAACACCCTCGCGCTTGGTTGAGCGCGGCCGCCTATCCCTGGAGATCCTCATGCAGTCCATCCATCCTCGCGCACGCATCGGCTCGCTCACATCGCGCGGGCGCATGCGCGGCTTCACCCTGGTCGAGTTGATGGTGGTGATTGTCATCATCGGCCTGTTGGCCACGGTGGTGATGATCAACGTGATGCCCAGCCAGGACCGCGCCATGGTGGAGAAAGCGCGCGCCGACGTGGCGGTGCTGGAACAGGCGTTGGAAACCTATCGGCTGGACAACCTCAGCTACCCGAGTACCGAACAAGGGTTGCAGGCACTGCTCAATGCACCGAGCGGATTGACCCGGCCCGAGCGCTATCGCCAGGGCGGCTATATCCGCCGCCTGCCGGAAGATCCGTGGGGGCATGCGTATCAGTACCGTCGCCCGGGCCGCAGTGGTGGCTTCGATGTGTACTCGTTCGGCGCCGATGGAGCCGAAGGCGGCGACGCCGACAATGCCGATATCGGCAACTGGCGCTGAGTTGCCGAAATGTTTGCGCAACCGGCCAGCGTGATGCACGTGACCGCAGGCTCGCCGCATGCGGGCATGCGTGGTTTCACCTTGCTCGAGCTGCTCGCGGTGCTGGTGATCACCGCGCTTGCCAGCACCCTGGTGGTGATGACCTTGCCGGATACGCGGCGCGATCTGCACGATCAGGCCGATACGTTGGCGAGCGCCTTGCTGCATGCACGCGACGAAGCGATCCTGAGCCTGCGCATGGTCGAGGTGACCGTCGATGCAGGTGGTTATGCATTCCGACGTCAGGCGCAACAACGCTGGGTGCCGCTGGACGAAAAACCCTTCGTCGCCATGCGTTGGCCGGCTGGTGTGCAGACCGCGTTGCCGGTCGGCGGCACGCAACTGAGCGTGCGTTTCGATCCCACCGGTGCGGCCACGCCGCAACGCATTGCGCTGGCCGACGGTCAACAGCAGGTGCAGGTCGTGGTGGATGCCGCCGGCGTGGTACGGGTCGATGCACCACTACGGTAATCGGCGTACAAGCGCCGGATTCTCGCTGCTCGAACTGATGGTCGCGCTGGCGATCTTCGGCATGGCCGTAGTGGGTTTATTGAACTTGTCCGGTGAAAGCACGCGTACCGCCGTGGTGCTGGAAGAGCGCGCGTTGGCTGCGGTGGTCGCGGAGAATCAGGCGATCGAAGCGATGCTCGCGCCCACGGCCGCAGCACTGGCGCCGGCGAATGGGCAAGAGACCTTAGGTGGCCGCACCTGGGACTGGCAGCGAAAGTCGATGCCGGCCGATGGTGCGGGCATCGTGCGCATCCAGGTGCAGGTGCGCGTCGCAGCGCAGGCGCAGGAGATCGCCAGCCTCAGCGTCCTGCGGAGCGCCGAATGATGCGTGTACGTCGCAGCGCAGCGGGCAGCCGTGGCAGCGCGGGCTTTACCTTGATCGAGCTGTTGGTCGCCCTGGCGGTGTTCGCGCTGGTGGCGGTCGCGGCGGTGGTGGTGATGCGCCAGAGCATCGACCAGCGCGATGCGGTGCGCGCACGTTTGCTGCAGGTTCGCGAGTTCCAGCTTGCACATGGCCTGCTGCGCAGCGACCTGCAGCAGGCCGCAGTGCGGCGCACGCGCAACAGGGAGGGCGGCGCTGCACGCACCGCGTTCGTCGCAAGCCCGCCCGGTGTGCCGGGGCCGCTGTTCGGTTTTGTACGACGCGGCTGGAGCAATCCGGATCACGCGCCTCGCGCGTCGCTGCAATACGTGGAATACCGCGTGGTCGATGGACGCCTGGAGCGCAGTGCACGCCCCGCACTCGACGGTGCAGTCGCCGGTCCACCGCAGGTGGTGTTGCGTGGGGTGCGCTCGGCGGTGGTCGGGTTCCATTATCGCGCGCAATGGAGCGATGGCTGGAGCGGCGGGCTCGACGCACTGCCGGATGCGATCTCGCTGGAGCTGGACCTGGAGCAATGGGGCCGCGTGCGCCAGTTGTTCCTGCTGCCGGAGGGACGCGGATGAAGACCTTGAACGCATGCAGGCAGCAACGTGGCGTTGCACTGCTGACGGTGCTGTTGCTGGTGGCGGTGATGACGTTGCTGATGGTCGCAGTGCTGGACGATCTGCGCTTTGGCCTGCGCCGCAGCGGCAACGGCGAGGCGATGACGCAGGCGCAGTGGTATGCGCTGGGCACCGAAACCCTCGCCCGGCAACGCCTGCAGGCACTGGCCAGGCGCGACCCGATGCGTACCACGCTGGAGGGTGGCTGGAACGATCAACCGGTGACCTTCCCGCTGGACGACGGTGCAGTGAGCGTGCGGCTGCGCGACCGCGGCGGCTGCTTCAATCTCAACAGCGTGGTTGCCGGTGCGCCCGAGCAGTGGCAGCGCAGCGACGACGGCGCAGCGCAGTACCGCGCCTTGCTGGAGGTGCTGGGCATCGCACCGCAACAGGCGCAGGCGCTGACCGATGCGCTGGTGGACTGGATCGACAGCGACAGCCAGCCCGGCGCGCAGGGCGCCGAAGACGATCGCTACCTGCAATCGGCAGTGCCGTTGCGCAGCGGGGCGACCCTGCTGGCGGGCGTCAGCGAGCTGCGCGCCATCACCGGCTACACGCCGCAGGTGATCGCGCAGTTGCGGCCGCATGTGTGCGCACTGCCGGAGGCGCGGCTGTCGCCGGTCAACATCAATACGTTGCGTCTGCAGGATGCGCCGGTGCTGGTGGCGCTGACCGAGGGCGCTTTGGAATTGCCGGCCGCGCGCCGCGTCATCGCCGCGCGGCCGGCCGGAGGATGGCGCGACGTCAAAACTTTCCTGAGCCTGCCTGCGCTGATCCAAGCCGAGCTTTCCAATGCAGCGCTGGAACAGATCGAATTACGCACCCGTTATTTTTCCCTCTACAGCCAGGTCGACCATGCCGGCGCGCAAGTCGTGCTGGACGCCTTGCTGCAGCAGGATCCTGCCGGGCGCGTGCGGCTGGTGGCGCGCCAATGGAGTTCCGACGAATGAGTACTACCTTGCTGTTGCTGCCCGCCGATGCCACCGCGCACGCGATCACCGTGCGTGTGGACGCGCATGGCCAGGTGCTGTCGCAGCGTGTGGCCAGCGCGCCGTATGAACCGTCCGCACGCACCGTGCTGGTGGTGCCGGGCGTGGATGTGCATCTGCGCTGGCTGAGCCTGCCCGGCAGCAGCATCGCGCAGTCGGTCGCGGCCGCGCGCCTGCAACTGGCCGAACATCTGGCTGTGGAGACGCCGGCGCTGCATGTGGTGATCGCCGATCGCAGCGAGGCCGATGGCACGCGCCTGGTCGCTGCGGTGGATGGCGCAACGATGCAGCAGTGGTTGGCGCGCGCAGCGCAGCTGGGCGTCGTCCCCGATGCGGTGGTGCCCGATTGCCTGTTGCTGGAGCCCGGCGCGGACGCTGCGGCGGCAGTGGTGGACTGGGATGGTCGCTGGCTGATCCGTGGCGCAGGTCTGGCCTGCAGCCTGGAGCCGGAGGCTGCGCGCATGCTGGGCGCGCGCGCGCCAGCACAGCCGCCAGCGCAGGACACCGCGCACGCCATTGCCTGCCTTGCGCAAGGCGCCACGCGCGCACCGATCAACCTGCTGCAGCACGCATTCGCTGCAAGGCCGGCCGCTGCGCACACGGTCACTACGCGCCGTCTTGCGGCGCTGGCCGCACTGGTGTTGCTGTCGCCGCTGGTGCTGCTGCTGGCGCAGACACTGCGCTACGAAGTTGGCGCGCGCCTGCTGCAATCGCGCGCCGCCGCGCAGTTGGGCGTGCGCGATGCGGCGGCGGTGCCGGCCGCGCTGCAGGCACGCCGGCACACGGGAGCGGCGGCCGATCGCCTGGCCCTGCAGCTCGGCGACTTGTTCGCAGCGGTCGATGCCATTCCGGCGGTGGAGCTGGATCGGCTCGACTATCACGCCACACAGCCGCTGCGCGGCACCCTGCTGCACGCCGATGGCGCCAGCCTGCAACAGCTGTCCACGCGGCTGGCCGGGGAGGGGTGGCAACTGCAGCCCGGCAGCAGCCAGGGCGAGGACGATCGCCTGCGGACGCCGTTCGTGCTGGAGCCATTGCGATGACTGCACCTATGCAACGCGGCATGCGGTGGTGGCAGGCACGTGCGCCGCGCGAGCGGCTGGTGCTGGGTGTGATGTGCGCCGCCGTGGCCGCGTTCGTCGCCTGGTATGCGCTCTACACCCCGTTGCGGCACTGGCGTGGCCAGGCGCAGGCGCGCTATGGCGCTGCGGCGCAGCTGATGCTGGATGCATCTGCGCAGGCAGCGGCGAGCAGGCGTACGGCTGCACCTGGTACGGCGGCACTGAGCGAGCTCATCGCAAGCAGCGCACGCGATGCCGGCATCGGCATCACCGCCCAGCAGCGCAACGCAGCGGGCGGGGTGGACGTGCAGATCGATGCGGTCAGCGCCGCCAGCTTGTTCGGCTGGCTGGAGCGGTTGCGCCAGGCGCATGGCGTGGCGCCGACGCAGCTGAGCATCGTGCGCGACCAGGGCCAACTGCGGGTACGCTGCGGGTTTGCGGAGCCTGCACCGTGACGCGCCTGCGTTGGATCCTGGTCTTCCTGTTGATGGTGGGCGTTGCGCTGCTGGCATGGCTGCCCTTGCGCCTGGTGTTGCCACGCGAGGGGCTGCCGTTCTCGGCGCTGGACGTGGAGGGGCCGGTATGGGCCGGCACCTTGCGGCAGGTGCAATGGCAAGGCATCGCCTTTGGCGATGTCATGGTGCGGCCGCGCATCTGGCCGCTGTTGCGTGGACAGCGCCAGGTGCACCTGCAGGCCCCGCACCTGCAACTGCTGCTGGTGGATGGCGCGCAACACGGTATCGGCGATGCGCAGGGCCAGCTGCTGTTGCGCCAGCCGGCGGGCATGGCCTTGATCGATCTGGCGGTGGAGCTGCAGCAGGTGGATCTGCTGTTCGATGCCACCGGCTGCGTGCAGGCAGGTGGCCGGGTCGGCCTGCAACTGCTGGCGAGCGGGGCGGGCGAGCTGCCCGGTCTGCCGCCGCTGCGCTTGTCCGGGCAGCCGCGGTGCGTGGATGACAGCGCCGTGCTGAGTCTGCTGCCCGATGCACCGTTGCCTGCCGGCGTGCAGGCCGATGCACAGCTGCAAGTGTGGCGCGATGGGCGTTGGCAATTGCAGTCACGCATCGATCCGGGGCAGGACGAAGTGTTGGGCGTGGGCCTGCAGTTGCTGGGCTTTGCCGCCACCCCGGAGCGCAGCTTGTTGCGCATCGACCAGGGGCAATTGCGCTAGGACTGCTGTTACGCGCGGCGCGGCGAGAAATCTTTCGTCTGCACCATTAGCGTGCATGCCTGGTGGCTGGTGTCTTCATCGTGGCCGCTGCGGTGGCGAAGTTCATTGACCCTTGACAACGTTGTCGCTGCTGCGCCGCGGACAGTCATTGCAGCAGTCGATGGGCCGCGTTGATAGGGCAGACACGCGGCCCCGATCACGCGGGAGCGTGCGGCGGCCGACTGTGATCCAGCCCGCAACGCGTGCACTGCGGCCCACACATTCCGGACCCACCGGAATTGGTCTGGTTACTAGGGATTGGTCAGCGACTGGTCCTGTGACAACGATGCCCGCCACGCACCCGAATGATCCTCTGCGCACCGTCGAAGGTCTTGAAAAGCGGGGCTCAGGCGCGTTCGCAGCCGCCAGTCAAACACTTTCGACAGTGACTGTTGACAGGATCTTTTAAAGACCATAAGAATCAAATCCACTGAATTGGTATTTGCCAGTCAGGGCCGTTGATCAGCAATGGCATGCGATGTCCGTCCTGGGAGGGAGGCGGCATCGGCACCCACGGGGGGCCGTACGGGGTGCTCGCAGACAACAGATCGCAGGCGGTTCCGCACGTCCGGAACTGGTGGCCTGTGCGCGTGTGGGTGGGTTGCCCAGCGTCGTGATCTGTCTTTGCTGATCGATCGGAATGCCAGCCGCGTCGTCGTCCAGCCATTCCACCTCAGGATCTCCCATGTCACCTGTCCCGCGTGCCTCGTTGCGTTGTTGTTCGCCCTCCTCGCTGTCCGTCGCCATCGCGCTGTCGCTGCTTGCCTGCGGTGCCAGTGCGCAGACGCAACAATCGCCGCCGCCGGCATCGGCGCAGATCTCCCAGCTCGATACCGTCAAGGTCACCAGCTCCTACCAGAAGAGCCTGATCACCGCGATGGACAACAAGCGCGACGACGTGCGCATGACCGATGGCATCTCCGCACAGGACATCGGCAAGTTTCCTGCCGAGAACATCGCCGAGGCGATCCAGCGCATCCCCGGCGTGCAGATCTCCACCATCAACGGGCGCGGCTCCACCATCAGCGTGCGTGGTCTGGGCCCGCAGTACTCGGCCACCACCATCAACGGCCAGGTGATCAAGAGCGCCGACTTCACCGACGGGTTCCGCTACGACATCATCCAGCCGGAAGTGGCCGCCGGGATCGAGGTGATCAAGTCGCCGTCGGCGGACATGGATGCCGGTGGCCTGTCCGGCACGGTCAACATCAACACCACCAAACCGCTGGACTACCAGCAGACCAAGCTGCTGTTCTCGGCCAAGACCCAATATGCAGAGTTCGCCGGTGGCTCGCCCACGCCCAAGGGCGTGCTGACCTATATCGACCAGTTCAAGTTCGGCGGTGGCGATCTGGGCGTGTTCCTCAGTGCCGGCTACCAAAAGCTCAAGGACCGCGCCGATTATCTGTGGATCGACCGCTGGTATACGCAGGACACCGACGCCGGCACCTTGTACATCCCGCGTCGTCCGCGCTATCGCTCGATCGAGCGCGAGACCACGCGCAAGATGTTCAATGGCGGCCTGCAATGGAAGCCCAACGACCAGCTGGAGATGAACCTCACTGCGCTGTATTCGCAGGACAAGACCGCCAACGACATGAACCAGCTGGTGTACTCGTTCGAGCGCAGCCCGCTGACGGTGCTGCAGACCAACGGGTTGACCGCCACGCAGGTGTCGGCATCGGACTACTGGCTGGAGAACAACCGCCAGATCGAGCAACACGACCTGTCCACGCAGTTGCTCACCTACGACTTCAAGTGGAAGGGCGAGGCCTGGACGCTCAGTGGCGCGGCCAATTACACCCAGGGCAAGACCGACGAGAACGAACGTGCCGCGATCCTGGGCCGGATCCCTTCGGCGACGCTGCTGGATACCTCCAATCCCGACGCGATCTCGCTGACCACCGATGCCGACGCCACCGATGCAAGCGCCTGGGACAAGCGCAATCTGGTACGTAGCGAATATCCCAACGGTTCCATCCAGTCGCTCAGCAACAAGGAATGGTCGCTGCAGCTGGATGCCGAACGGTATCTGGAGCTGGGTGCGTTGAATGCGGTGCGCTTCGGTGCCAAGTACCGCCGCGAAACCTTCGAGCGCGACGTGCGCCGGCGTGACTTCCTGTACCTGCTCAGGACCGGTGCGGTGTCGGGCTTCGACATGTTCCCGGAGCTGTCGGCCGCCAACAGCACGGTCAGCAACTTCCTCGACGGGCAGCTGGCCTCGCAGGACAGCTGGGTCACCCCGGACATCGCGGCCTACGCGCGCTCGCTGGCCGCCGCTGGCATCAGCGTGCCGGTGCTGTTCGCACCGCAGAGCAGCTACAGCATCGAGAACGACATTTCCTCGGCCTATGCGATGGCGCGCATCGATACCGACATCGGCAGCATGCGCCTGCGCGGCAACCTCGGCCTACGCTACGAAAACACCAAGCGCACCACCGACACCTACCTGACCCAGGCGCAGGCCGCCAGCGACGACGCCAATGTGGTGATCGGCACCGCGCGCGCGCCGTACGAGTATTCCAACTGGCTGCCCAGCCTGAATCTGGTGCTGGACATGCGCGACGACCTGCTGCTGCGCTTTGCCGCCGCCAAGGTACTGGTGCGGCCGATCCTGGACAGCAACACCGCCATCGCCTCGACCATCTCCGCCGGCACCAATACCGGCGGCACCACCACCTATGTCGTCACCCAGGGCCAGACCGATCTGAAGGCACTGACCGCCGACCAGGCCGACCTGAGCCTGGAGTGGTACTACGGCAACGGTGGCGCGCTGACCGTGGCCGGCTTCTGGAAGAACATCAAGAACGGCACCTTCAACAGCATCGTCTGCCCGGCCGCCTTCAACGGCACCGCGCTGTCCAGCAACGCGGCTGGCGACTGCGTGGACAGCGGCAGCGATATCTACGAGATCACCGCCACCACCAACGACCCGAGCAAGGTCAAGATCCGCGGTTACGAGCTGGGCTGGACGCAATCGTTGGATGCCTGGCTGCCGATCGACGGCTTCGGGGTGACCACCAACTTCACCCGGGTGATTCCGCAGCGCGATACCGATTTCCAGATCCGCAACCTGTCCGAGCAGACCTGGAACGCCACCGCGTACTGGGAGAGCGCGCATTACTCGGCCCGCGTCTCGCTCAACCATCGCAGCGAGTACGAACAGGACAGCAGCGACAGCTTCTTCGCGCGCGAAGGCCACACCATGAAGGCGCGCACCCAGCTGGATGCAGTGCTCGGCTACCAGGTCAACGACAGGCTGAGCTTCCAGCTCGGTGGCCTGAATCTCACCAACCGCACCGAGGAGGCCTACAAGGACATCGCCAGCCGCTGGCAGATGACCGGCGTCACCGGCCGCAGCTACTACCTGTCGATGCAGTGGGACATGCTGTGATGCCGGGCCAGCGAGCGCTGCGCCGTCAGGCATCGCTGCGGGTGGCAGCCAGCAGCGCAGGCAATGCCGCAGGTGTGATGGACGCGCGCCATGCAGTGGCCGCGCGCGCGCCGCGTGCGTCACGTAGCGCGCCTGCGGTGCAGGCTGGCGGGCGCCATCATGCGCAGGCGTGAGTTCCTTGCCGGCAGCGTCTGCGCCTCGTCGCTGCTCGGCGTGCCGGCGCTGCTGCCGGGCGCGGCGAACGCTGTAGCGACACGTGCGGGCGATGGCGGCAAGCGCGGTCCCGCGCCACCGCCAGCGGGCACCGATGACGCCGGCCAGTGGCTGGACCTGGACGAGGGCTGGCGCTTCCATGCCGGTGATCTGCCGCCGCCACGCCTGCTGGCGCAGGACGATACCTACGACAACGCCAAGGCCGGCCGCGCCTGGGGTGCAGCGGCGCCGGACTACGACGACACCGGCTGGCGACAGCTGCAACTGCCGCACGATTTTGTGGTGGAGCAGATGGTGCGTGCCGACGCCAACATCGCGCAGGGCTATCGCCCGCGCGGCATTGCCTGGTACCGGCGCACGCTGCGGCTGGACGAATCCGTGCGCGGCCAGGCGGTAGAGTTGCGTCTGGACGGCATCGCCAGCCATGCCACCGTGTGGGTCAACGGCATGCTGATGGCGCGCAGCTGGAGCGGCTACAACGGGCTGGTCATCGATCTCACGCCGGTCGCGCGCTACGGCAATGCCTTGAACAGCATCGCCATCCGCGTCGATGCCGAGGCGATGGATGGCTGGTGGTACGAAGGCGGCGGCATCTACCGGCACACCTGGCTGGTGCTGCGTGCGCCCTTGCATATCGCCGGCGATGGCCTGGCGGCGGTGCCGCGCGAAGGCCCGGGCGATCTCTGGCAGCTGCCGGTGCAGCTGGACCTGGCCAACAGCGGCGAACAGCCTGCCGAGGCGTGGGTGGATGTGGCGCTGCGCGACCCAGACGGTGTTGTCGTGGCGAGTGGCGAGACGCAACTGCGCGTGGCTGCATTCGGTACCGCGCAGGCGGCCATCAGCATGTCGGTGCCGCAGCCGCAGCGCTGGAGCGTGGACACGCCGGTGCTGTACCGCGTGCAGGCCAGCGTGCGTGGCGCGGACGGCCGCAGCGACCGTGCCGAGTGCGAGATCGGCTTTCGCAGCCTGCGCTTCGATGCCGACCACGGCTTCTTCCTCAATGGCCGCCCGCTCAAGATCAAGGGCGTATGCCTGCATCAGGACCATGCCGGCGTCGGGGTGGCGCTGCCCGATGCCTTGCACGCGTTTCGCCTGCAGCGCCTGAAATCGATGGGCTGCAATGCCATCCGCCTGCATCACGCGGTGGCACCGGAACTGCTGCAGGCCTGCGACCGGCTCGGCATGCTGGTGATGGCCGAGAACAGGCTGTTCAATCCCGCACCCGAATATGTGGCGCTGCTGCAGAACATGGTGCGGCGCCAGCGCAACCATCCCAGCGTGTTCCTGTGGTCGCTGCTCAACGAGGAGCCGCTGCAGGGCACCGCCACCGGTTATGCGATCATGGCGCGCGCAGCCAGCGCCGTGCGCGCGCTCGACGACAGCCGCCCGATCACCGCCGGCATGAACGACGGCATGTTCGCCACCCGTGGCGCGGCCGATGTGGTGGACGTGCTCGGCTTCAACTATCGCCAGTTCAACTACGACCGCGTGCATGCGGCGCGGCCGCGCACGCCGATGCTGTCCAGCGAGGACACCAGCGCGTTCCAGACCCGCGGCGCGTGGTTCACCGACCTGGACGCGCACGTGGTGGCCGAAGACGACAGCCTGGCCGCGGACTGGGGCAATACCCACCGCCGTGCCTGGCAGCTGATTGCCGAACGTCCGTTCGTCGCCGGCGGTTTCGTGTGGACCGGCTTCGATTATCGCGGCGAACCCACGCCGTTCGAATGGCCGTCGGTGGGCGCGTTCTTCGGCATCATGGATCAATGCGGATTTGCCAAGGGGGCCTACTGGTTGCGCCGCGCGCTGTGGATCGACGATGCGCCGGTGCTGCACCTGTTGCCGCACTGGAACTGGCCCGGCCGCGAAGGCCAGCCGATCAAGGTGATGGCGTTCTGCAATGCCATGCAGGTGGAGCTGTGGCTCAATGGCCGCTCGCTGGGCAAACAGGCGGTGGATCGCGCGCAGATGAATCAGTGGCAGGTGGACTATGCGCCGGGCGTGCTCGAAGCAGTGGCCTGGCGCGACGGCCGCGAGGTGGCACGTACGCGGGTGGAAACCACCGGCGCGCCTGTCGCGCTGCGGCTCACGCCCGACCGTCCCCAGCTGCGCGGCGATGGCCGCGATGCGCAGCCGGTGACGTTGGAAGCGGTGGATGCGCAAGGTCGCCACGTGCCCGATTGCAATGCAATGCTGACGCTGCAGATCAGCGGCGGCCGCTTGCTGGGGGTCGGCAATGGCGACCCGAATGCACACGCCGCCGATCAGGGCATGCAGGTGGCCCTGTTCAACGGGCTGGCGCAGGCGATCGTGCAGGCCGGGCGTGGCGCAGGCGCGTTACGGCTGCAGGCGCGCAGCGCAGGCGTGCGCGATGCGGTGATCGAGATCGCGCGCGTGGCGGTGCCGCTGCCAGCCACGGTGCCGATCGTGGCGCCGGTGATGGTGGTCGAGAGCTGGCGCCACACCGCTGCCTTCGCGCAGCCGCCGGCACCGGATCTCTCGCGCCGCCCCAACGACAACAACAGCTGGAGCAACACGTTGCCCGGCACCCTGGAAACCGCGCCCGAACGCGCCGGCTACGTGTTGTACCGCACCCAGTTCACGCCGTGGCAGGGCGTGCAGGCCCACGGCGGCATGCTCGACCTGGGCCGCCTCAGCGGGCCGGCGCAGGTGTTTCTGGATGGCCGTGCAGTGACGCAGGCGGCGGCCGGCACACCGATCAAGTTGGCGCTTGCACCCGCGACCGGCGCGCGCACGCTGGCGGTGATCCTGCAGGTCGCTGCGGATCAACCGTTTGGATTCCACGACGTCGTCACCGTGCAGTATCGGAACTCGCCATGATTACCTCATCGTTTTTCCCGTCCTCGCCCGCGCGGCTGTTCGCCGGCGCAGTGCTGGGCGCATTGCTCGCCATTCCCCTCACCGTGCTGGCCGCACCGCCCGCTCAGGCGGTGCTGCAACGCCTGATTGGCGCACGCGCCACCCAGTTCGAGATGCGCGTGGCGCCGCGCGGCGACGGCGCGGACTGGTATCGCATCGATGCCGGCGGCGACACGGTGCGCATTGCCGGCTCCTCGCAGGTGGCCTTGACGCGTGGCGCCTACGCCTATCTAGGCCAGGCCGGTGCAGCCTCGATGAGCTGGGAAGGCGACCGCGTGGCGCTGCCGGCGCAATGGCCGGCCTACAGCAGCGGCCAGGTGCGCACGCCGTTTGCCCATCGCGCCTATCTCAACACCTGCACCTACGGCTACACCACGCCGTTCTGGGACTGGCCGCGCTGGCAGCGCGAGATCGACTGGATGGCGCTGCACGGCATCGACATGCCGCTGGCGATGGAAGGGCAGGAGGCGATCTGGCAGGCGCTGTGGCGCGAGTTCGACGTGGGCGATGACGCGCTGGCGGAGTATTTCTCCGGCCCCGCCTTCACCCCTTGGCAGCGCATGGGCAATATCGAAGGCTATCGCGCACCGTTGCCGCAGCAATGGATCGACAGCAAGCGCGTGCTGCAGACGCAGATCCTCACCCGCATGCGCGAGCTGGGCATGCAACCGGTGCTGCCTGCGTTTGCCGGCTACGTGCCCAAGGCATTCGCGCAGGCGCATCCGAACGCGCGCATCTATCGCATGCGCGCCTGGGAAGGCTTCCACGAAACTTACTGGCTGGATCCGCGCGATCCGTTGTTCGCCCAGGTCGCGCGCCGGTTCCTGGAGCTGTACACGCAGGCCTATGGTGCAGGCGAGTTCTATCTGGCCGACGCCTTCAACGAGATGCTGCCGCCGGTGGCCGACGACGGCAGCGACGTGGCCGCCGCCAAGTACGGCGACAGCATCGCCAACTCCGATGCGGCACGTGCCAAGGCCGTGCCGGCGGCGCAACGCGATGCACGCCTGGCCGAGTACGGGCAGGCCTTGTATCGCTCCATCGCGCAGGTCAATCCGCAGGCCACCTGGGTGATGCAGGGCTGGCTGTTCGGTGCCGACCGCGAGTTCTGGCAACCGCAGGCGATCGCCGCGTTTCTCGGCAAGGTGCCCGACGCGCGCTTGATGGTGCTGGACATCGGCAACGACCGCTATCCCGGCACCTGGAGGGCAGCGCAGGCCTTCGACAACAAGCAGTGGATCTATGGCTACGTGCACAACTACGGCGCCAGCAACCCGTTGTACGGCGACTTCACGTTTTATCGAAACGATCTGCAGGCCTTGCTGGCCGATCCGGACAAACGCAATCTGCGCGGCTTTGGCGTGTTTCCGGAAGGGCTGCACAGCAACTCGGTGGTCTACGACTATCTCTACGCGCTGGCCTGGGAGGGGCCGCAGCAATCCTGGTCACAATGGCTCACGCAATACACCCGCGCGCGCTACGGCCGCAGCGATGCGGCCTTGCTGCAGGCCTGGTCGGATCTGGAAGCGGGCATCTACCAGACCCGCTACTGGTCGCCGCGCTGGTGGAACAAGCGCGCCGGCGCGTATCTGCTGTTCAAGCGGCCGACCGCCGACATCATTGGCTTCGATGACCGCCCCGGCGACCCGCAACGCCTGCGCCGCGCCATCGATGCGTTGCTGCAGCAGGCCGACCGCTATGCCGACGCACCGCTGTACCGCTACGACCTGATCGAAGACGCACGGCACTACCTGAGCCTGCATGCCGACCGTCAATTGCAGGCGGTGGTGCAGGCCTACGACGCCGGCGACTTCGCACGCGGCGATGCGCTGCTGGCACGCACCACGCAACTGGTGCAGGGGCTGGATGCGTTGGTCGGCGGCCAGCACGAAACCCTGGCCGACTGGACCGGCCAGGCCGCCGCGGCCGCCGGCAACGATGCCGCACTGCGGCGTGCCTATGTCGGCAATGCGCGTGCGCAGGTCAGCATCTGGGGCGGCGACGGCAATCTGGCCGATTACGCATCCAAGGCATGGCAGGGCATGTACGCGGATTTCTATCTGCAGCGCTGGACACGCTTTCTCGGTGCATACCGCGCCGCACGCAAGGCGGGCACACCGTTCGACGCAGCGACAGTCAACGCGCAGCTTGCCGCGTGGGAGCGCCAATGGGCCGCGCAAGACGAAGTGCCGAAGCGGCAGCCACCCCGCGACCCACTGACACTGTTGCGCAGCTTGCTGGCGCAGGTGGACGCGCAAGAGGGTTTGCAAAGCGCCATGCAACGCAATGTGCAAGGCAGTACGCGCGATGCAACGCAAGGCGTTGCCCAAGGCGACGTGCACGGCATGGCGCACGGTGCCATTCGCAGCACCAAGCAAGGTACTGCCCAATGAGCAGACGCGTATCGCACATCGCGGCCATGCATGAGCGCTTCAGCGCCGATGCAATGACGCTCGTCACGGGCAGCACGTCTGCGCGCCGCCTCCGCCTGCAGTCGCTGGGCAAGGAACTGCAATGAGCGCACAGACACTCCCCGCTGCAGCTGGCACTGCAACCGCAGCACCCGGGCGCGAACGCTTCCTGTCGCTGGACGTGTTCCGCGGCCTGACCATCTTCCTGATGATCCTGGTCAACACCGCCGGGCCCGGCGCGCAGCCATATGCGCAGTTGACCCACGCGGCCTGGTTCGGCTTCACGCTTGCCGATCTGGTGTTTCCCTCGTTCCTGTTCGCCGTCGGCAGCGCGATGAGTTTTGCGCTGGCCACCGGCACGCCGCACCGGCAGTTCCTCGCCCGCGTGGGCAAGCGCGCCGCGCTGATCGTGATGTGCGGCGTGCTGATGTACTGGTTTCCGTTCTTCCACCCGCAGCCCGATGGTGGATGGGCGTTCACTGCGGTCGATCAACTCCGCCTGACCGGCGTGCTGCAGCGGATCGGCCTGTGCTATCTGCTCGCAGCGCTGCTGGTGCGCTATCTGCCGCCACGCGCTATCGCGCCGGTTTGCGTCGCGCTGCTGCTGGGCTACTGGGCATTGCTGTACGTCTTTGGCCAGCCCGGTGCGGAGCTGAGCAAGACGGGTAACGCCGGCACCCGGCTGGATCTGTGGCTGTACGGGCGCGCGCACCTGTATCGCAAGGATGGCGGCTTCGACCCCGAGGGCCTGCTTGGCACGCTGTCGGCCACGGTCAACGTGCTGGCCGGCTATCTGGGCGGGCGCTTCCTGCAGCGGCACGGTAAGACCGGTGCCGCCACGCGCAGCCTGTTGCTAGCGGGCGCGGGGCTGGTGCTGCTGGCATTGCTCTGGCACCCGGCCTGGCCGCTGTCGAAGAAGCTCTGGAGCGGATCGTTCGTCGCCTGCACGGTAGGCCTGGATCTGCTGGCGCTGGGCGTCCTGGTCTACCTGCTGGAGTTGCGCGGCTGGAGCGGCGGCAGCGGCGGCAGCGGCTTCTTCACCGTGCTGGGGCGCAACCCGCTGGCGATCTACCTGTTCTCCGAACTGTTCGTGGTGGTGCTGCGGCTGCTCCCGGCCGGCAGCTCCGGGCTGGACCTGTACGCCTGGGCCGGCATCCGCGTGTTCCAGACCATTGCGCCGGGCCCGCTTGGGTCGCTGCTGTGCGCGCTGAGCTACACGCTGCTGTGTTGGTGCGTGGGCTGGTGGATGGATCGGCGGCGCTGGTATCTGCGTTTGTGATTGCCCGACCCGGCAACGGGTGACGCAGCCCGGCACCGGCCTGCTGATCGGCATGCATACCCGCCCATGACTAGCGCGTTGGATGCCTGGGTCAGCCAGGGCCCGTCACCGCTCCCAATAATCCACAGCCGCTAATGCGCGCTGGGCAAATTGGTACTATATTGGACCTAACGAATCCAAGTCGGTCCGGAGGACATGCAATGGCCAAACCGAAAACCGAAGCCAGGACGGACTCCGACCCCCGGATGGACGCGCTGACGCTGGATGCCTCCGCGCCGACGCCACTGTATCTGCAACTGGCGAGCAAGCTGGACGAGCAGATCCGCAGCGCGCAGTGGAAGGCCGGCGAGGCGCTGCCGGCCGAGCGCCAGCTGTGCGAGCGGCTGCAGATCTCGCGGGTGACCCTGCGCCAGGCCGTGGACGTGCTGGTCGAACAGGGTTTGGTCTCGCGCCGGCAGGGCGCCGGCACCTTCGTCACCACGCAGATCCAGCACCAGCTCAGCGGCCTGACCAGTTTCAGCGAGACGCTGCGCATCAAGGGCTACGAGCCCGGCACGCGCTGGCTGGAGCGGCGGCTGCGCCCGGCGCATGGCGAAGAGATCCTGCGGCTGGGCCTGTCGCCGGATGCGGCGGTGGCCTCGCTGACCCGCCTGCGCAGCGCCGACGACCGGGTCATGGCCTACGAGCATGCGGTGTTGCCGCAGCGCATCGTCGCCGACCCGGAGCAGATCGGCGATTCGCTCTACAGCTACCTGGACGCGCAGGGCACTCCGGTGGTGCGCGCGCTGCAGTACTTCCGCGCGATCAATCTACCCGCGCGGCTGGCCGAACACCTGCGCATGAAGACCGGCGAGGCGATCCTGCATGTGGTGCGCGTGGGCTATGCGCGCGACGGCAGCGCGATCGAATTGACCGACACCTATTGCCACAACGATTTCTACGATTTCGTCGCCGAACTGCGTCGCTGATCCAGCGCGGCGCCCCCCAACCGACAACTCAAGAGCCAGCCGATCCATGACTACCGCCAGGCCCGCAAATCCCGTTGTCTCGATCGCCATCGTCGGCGTGCTGTTCTTCATCATCGGCTTCTTCACCTGGATCAACGGGCCGCTGATCACCTTCGTGCGGCTGGCGTTCGACCTCAACGAGGTCAATGCCTTCCTGGTGCTGATGGTGTTCTACCTGTCGTACTTCTTCCTGGCGCTGCCGGCGTCGTGGATCCTCAAGCGCACCGGCATGAAGAAGGGGCTGGCGCTGAGCCTGGTGGTGATGGCGGTGGGCGCGGCCGGCTTCGGCCAGTTCGCCACCCAGCGCTGGTATCCGGGCGCCTTGGGCGGCCTGTTCGTGATCGGCAGCGGCCTGGCGCTGCTGCAGACCGCGATCAACCCGTACATCAGCATCCTCGGGCCGATCGAGAGCGCGGCGCGGCGGATCGCGCTGATGGGCATCTGCAACAAGATCGCCGGCATCCTGGCGCCGATCCTGATCGGCTCGCTGGTGCTGCACGGCATCGGCGATCTGTCCGCGCAGGTGGCCAGCGCCGATGCGGCGACCAAGCAGCAGTTGCTCACGGCCTTTGCCGCCAAGATCCACGCACCGTATCTGGTGATGTCCGGCGTGCTGCTGTTGCTGGCGATCGGTGTGCTGTTCTCGCCGCTGCCGGAGCTGCGGGCCTCCGAGGCCAATGCAACGCCCGGCAGTGCGGTTGGCGTGCAGAAGTCCAGCATCTTCCAGTTCCCGCACCTGTGGCTGGGCGTGTTGTGCCTGTTCGTCTACGTGGGCGTGGAAGTGATGGCCGGCGATGCGATCGGCACCTACGGCCACGGCTTCAATCTGCCGCTGGACAGCACCAAGATCTTCACCTCCTACACGCTGGGCGCGATGCTGGTTGGCTACATCGTCGGCCTGGCGTTGATTCCGGGTGTGATCTCGCAGGCGCGCTACCTGAGCGTGTCGGCGCTGCTGGGCGTGCTGTTTTCGCTGGGCGCGCTGCTGACCCACGGCTATGTGTCGGTGGGCTTCGTGGCCGCGCTCGGTTTTGCCAACGCGATGATGTGGCCGGCGATCTTTCCGCTGGCCATCCGCGGGCTCGGTCGCTTCACCGAGATCGGGTCGGCCTTGCTGGTCATGGGCATTGCCGGCGGCGCGATCATTCCGCAGCTGTTCGCCATTCTCAAACAGCACTACGACTTCCAGGTCGTGTTCGCTGCGCTGATGGTGCCGTGCTATCTCTACATCCTGTTCTATTCGCTGCGCGGTTACCGTGTGGGCCTGCCGGCCCAGGCCAAGTGAACCAGGCAGCATGATGCGTTCCGACGAACAAGGCACACCCATGCGCAGGCCCACCATCAAAGATGTCGCCGAGCGCGCCAAGGTCTCGTTGAAGACCGTGTCGCGCGTGATCAACAACGAACCGTCGGTGATGCAGGCCACGCGCGCGCGCGTGCTGCGCGCCATCGCCGATCTCGACTACGAACCGGATCCGTCCGCGCGCAACCTGCGCAGCGGCACGCCGTTCGTGATCGGCCTGGTGTACGACAATCCCAACCCGTATCACATCATCGGCATCCAGAACGGCGTGCTGGCCGCCTGCCGCGAAACCGGCTTCGGCCTGCAGATCCATCCCTGCGATTCCACCTCGCCATTGCTGGCCGAAGAACTGGCCGAATGGGTGCAGCGCTCACGGCTGGCCGGCGTGGTGCTGACCGCACCGATGTCCGAGCGCCCCGAGCTGATGGCCGGCCTGGCTGCGCGCGGCATCAAGAGCGTGCGCATCATCGCCGCCACCGACGATCCGGGCGACGGCCCCTGCGTCTATATCGACGACCGCGCTGCCGCCTACGAGATCACCGAGCATCTGGTCCAGTTGGGCCATCAACGCATCGGGTTCCTGTGGGGTGGCCCGCAGCACCGCTCCAGCGGCGAGCGCTACGCCGGTTACGAGGCCGCGTTGAAGGACTACGGCATCACCCTGGACAAGCACCTGGTGATTCCCGGCGATTACACCTTCGACGACGGCTTCCGAGGCGCGCGCCGGCTGCTGTCGTTGCGCGAGCCGCCCACCGCCATCTTCGGCAGCAACGATGAAATCGCCGCGGGCGTGCTGGCCGCGGCCAAGTCCACCGGCATGAACGTGCCGTATCAATTGTCGATCGCCGGCTTCGAGGACAGCCCTTTCTCGCGCCAGTCCTGGCCGGCGCTGACCACCGCCAAGCAGGCCACCGACGACATCGCGCGGCATGCCGCACGCCTGTTGATCAGCCAGCTGCGCAGCGATGCCTACGACGACCAGCCCGCGCAATTGCAGAACCGCGGCTTCGTGCCGCAGCTGGTGGTGCGCGGTTCCACTGCACCGGCGCAGACGCCGTCTGCCAAATCCCTTCCTCCCGAATCCGCCTGAGCACGATGAGCCTTCCCACCGAAACCGAGACCTTGATGTTCCGCGAGGCGGCCCAGACCGCCGACGTGGTCGCCGCACAGTTCGCCCGCAATGCCGACACCGTCGCCGCCCTCGCGCAGTCGCTGCGCGATACGCCGCCGCCGTTCGTGGTGACCTGCGCACGCGGCAGTTCCGATCACGCAGCGACCTACGCCAAGTATCTGTTCGAAACACAACTGGGCATCGTGACCGCCTCTGCATCGCCGTCGGTGGGCTCGGTCTACGCATCGCCGCTGCAGTTGCGCGGCGCGCTGTACATCGTGATTTCGCAATCGGGCAAGAGCCCGGACCTGCTGCGCAATGCCGAGGCCGCCAAGGCGGCCGGCGCGCGCGTGGTGGCGCTGGTCAACGTCGAGGATTCGCCGCTGGCGCAGTTGGCCGAGGTGGTGATTCCGCTGGGCGCAGGCCCGGAAAAAAGCGTTGCCGCCACCAAGAGTTATCTCGCCTCGCTGGCTGCGCTGCTGCACCTGGGCGCTGTGTGGAAGAACGACCCGGCCCTGCTCGCGGCGGTGGAGGCACTGCCGCAGCAGTTGCGCGCCGCCTGGCAGGCCGACTGGTCCGCGCTCACTGCCGGCCTGGTGCCGGCACACAACCTGTTCGTGCTCGGTCGCGGCCTGGGCCTGGGCGCGGCGCAGGAAGCGGCGCTGAAGTTCAAGGAAACCTGTGGCCTGCATGCCGAGGCGTACAGCTCGGCCGAGGTCAAGCACGGCCCGATGGCGCTGGTGGGGCCGGGCTTTCCGGTGCTGGTGTTCGCCCAGCCCGACGAAACCGGCGCCGGCACGCGTGCGCTCGCCGCAGAATTCAGCGCGCGTGGCGCGCAGGTGTGGCTGGCCGCCCCCGACGGCGACCTGCCGCTCGTGGATGCTGCGCATCCGGCCAGCGCGCCGCTGCTGACCGTGCAGAGCTTCTACCGCGCGATCAACGCGCTGGCCCTGCAGCGTGGCAACAATCCCGATCTGCCGCCGCACTTGAACAAGGTCACGGAAACCGTTTGAACATGGATGCTTCCCCGATTCAAGCGTTGTGCAATGCACGCGTGCTCACCGACGATGGCTTGCAGGATGGGCTGGTGGTCCTGCTGGCCGGGACGCAGATCCAGGCGGTGGTGGCGGCCGACGATGCGCGCGTTGCGCAGGCGCATACGCGCGTGGATCTGGGCGGCGCCACCTTGCTGCCCGGCTTCATCGACATCCAGGTCAACGGCGGTGGCGGCGTGTTGTTCAACAATGCGCGCGACCCGCAGGCCCTGGCCACGATCGCGGCGGCGCATCGCCGCTACGGCACCACCGGCATGCTGCCGACGCTGATCAGCGACACCGCCGAGGTGATGGCCGAGGCGATCGACGCCACGCGCCAGGCCATCGCGCAAGGCGTGCCCGGCGTGCTCGGCATCCATCTGGAAGGCCCGTACCTGAGCCCGGCCCGCAAGGGCACGCACGACGCGCACAAGTTCCGCCTGCCCGACGCGCACGAGATTGCCGTCGATAACTCGCTGGACAACGGCGTCACCCTGATCACGCTCGCACCCGAGCGCGTACCGCTGGACGACATCCGCGCCTTCGTCGCCGGCGGCGCGATCGTGTTTGCCGGCCACACCGCGGCCAGCTACGAGCAGGCGCGCGACGGCATCGCCGCCGGCGTCAGTGGTTTCACCCATCTGTACAACGCGATGTCGCAGCTGGCCGGGCGCGAGCCCAGCGCGGTCGGTGCCGCATTGGAAGACCCCGATGTGTGGTGCGGCATCATCGTCGATGGCGTGCACGTGCACCCGGCCAGCCTGCGCGTGGCGCTGGCCGCCAAACCGCGCGGCAAGCTGTTGCTGGTCACCGACGCCATGCCGATGGTCGGTGCCGACGGCCCCAGTTTCGACCTGTACGGCGAAACCATCACCGCCGTGGACGGCGTGGTACGCAATGCCGACGGCGCACTGGCCGGCTCGGCGCTGGACATGGCCACGGCCGTGCGCAACAGCGTGCAGTGGCTGGGCGTGGATCTGGCCGAAGCCGCGCGCATGGCGTCCACCTATCCGGCGCAATGCATCGGCCTGGGCCAGCGCCTGGGCCGCATTGCACCCGGCTATCAGGCCGATCTGGTGCTGGTGGATGCAGACGTGCAGGTACTTGCCACCTGGGTCGCCGGGCAGCGCGAGTAAGTCCGCGCGCCGCCGCACGAACCCGTTCGTGCGGCGCGATGCGCTTGAAGCCTTGTTTGCGGTCTTGTCTGCGGTAAACCGCCATCGTCGGTACGCTGCAGCATGATCGTGTGCGCGCGAGTGCAGGGCGTGCTTTCGCCAAGTTCCGGAAAGAAATCAGTGTCGAATGATGGAGCGGCCAAAAAGAACTCGGGCGCTTCCGGTGTCACGCAACACGCGTTGCGACCGACGCGCTTTCCGTTGCAGTAGACGCTCGACGATGACTGCAGCCGCATGCACTTGCAGCACGTCAGCAATGCAATCGCGGTAGTTTGGCAATGCGCTGCGTACACCATCCACCACATCAAAGCCTGCAACACACTCTGCATCGCAACATCCGGCTGCGCAGCCTTATGGCATCAGGCCGCTACGCGCAGTGGTCTGCTCATCGAAGCAAATGAATGCGATCGCGATCACGCTGTCATTCCAATATCTGCATTGTCGGTGCGGTTTCAGGCATGAAATTGGGCATTTGTGGCAGCGAGTTGACAGCCCCGGCTGCGAAAGGCACCTTCGCTGATAACGTTGTCAGCGAGCAGGAGCCACTTCTGAAATCTTGAAAGCGTTGTCGTCCGGCTGCTAGTCGGACTGGGGCTGACCCGCACGCCGCTACGGTGATGCGGGACGCTGCTCGCATCCGGCACAGGGGACGGAGTGCGGGTATGTCACGCGCATCGCGCGTTGTCGTGCAACCACATGGTTGCCACCTGACATCCGTCAAGAGGTCTACGCAATGCCGTCTTCCCGTGTGTTCGAGTTGTCCCGTCACCTGTTCTGTCATGCACACCCGCTGCGGCGCACGCCGTTGAGTACTGCAGTCCGCACTCTGTTGATCGGTGGCGCCGCCCTGGCAGGTATTGCCGCGTTGCCTGCAGGTGCGCAGGAGCAGGCTGCAGCCCCACAGGAACAGGCGCCCGCGCAAACCAATCCCTCGGTATCCACGCTGGACGAGGTCAAGGTCGTCGGCTATCAGGCCAGCCTCGGCAAGGCACTCAACGTCAAGCGCAATGCCGATGCGATCGTCGATGCGATCAGCGCCGAAGACATCGGCAAATTCCCCGACACCAACGTTGCCGAGTCGCTGTCGCGCCTGTCCGGCATCACCGTGGATCGCCAGTTCGGCGAAGGCGAGAAGGTCAGCATTCTCGGCACCGATCCGGCACTCAATCGCGTGCTGCTCAACGGCCAGACCATTGCCTCCACCAGTTGGGGCGGCGATCCCAACGACCCGGACAGCCGCTCGTTCAACTACAGCACGCTGGCGCCGGAAGTGGTCGGCCTGATGGAGGTCTACAAGACACCGGAGGCACGCATCGACGAGGGCTCGATCGGCGGCACCGTGATCGTGCACACGCGCAAGCCGCTGGATCTTGAGCGCAACACCCTGACCGGCACGGTGAGCTACGGCTATAACGATCGTTCCGAGGAGGGCAAGCCGAATGCCTCGGCGCTGTACAGCTGGAAGAACCAGGATGAAACGCTTGGTGTGCTCACCTCGGTGATGCATTCGCAGCGCGTGTTGCGCCGCGATGGCGTGGAAATCTTCGGCTACGACAACGTGCAAGGCGCAGGGTTTCCGGCGGCCGTGGTCGGCAACAACACCGGCGTGTTTCCGACCTCGATCAACACCGCGTTGTTCCAGCAGACGCGCAAGCGCGACGGCGTCAGTGCGGCGCTGCAGTGGAAGCCGGATGCCGATTTCGAGCTCAACCTGACCGGTTTGTACGTCAAGGAGAGTTTCGACAACTACAACCAGAGCCGCTACGGCTACTGGGGTTCCACCCCCGGCGATGCGCAGGCGCTGGGCTTCGAGAATGGCGTGGCGACCTCGGGTACGTTCGGCGACCAGTCCAACACCTACCTGGACGGCTACCTGCGCAACAGCGAGGTCAGCACCGGCAGCATCCATCTACGCGCCGACTGGCATGGCGATGGTTGGAATGCGTCTAGCCAAGTGGGCTACACCAGTTCACAGGGCGGTGCCGAGCGTATCTACGGCATCCAGTTCCGCAACCTCGCCGGTTACAGCTATAACATCGACGGGCGCCGCACCGCGATGGACTACAGCACCGACCCCACCAACGCAGCGGCGATGCAGCTCAACAACGCCTCGGCCAGCCACAGCCCGCAGTACGACAAGGAACGCTACCTGCAGCTGGACTTCGACCATGCGGTGGAGTGGGGGCCGTTCACCCAGATCCTCACCGGCATCAAGCTGACCAATCATGCCACCGGGCAGTCCTCCTACAGCCGCACCTGGACCCCGAACGACGGCAGCACGCTGGCCGCGTTCTCGCCGGGCACCACGCCATCGGGCTATCTGGACGGCTTGTCGACCAGCGCCGACATGCAGCGCTGGTCGACCATCAACAGCGGCGCCATCAGCCAGTACATCGGTGGCCTTGAAGGCAATGACGGCTTGCCGATCAGCTACGCCGGTAACTACAGCATCGAAGAACAGAACCGCGCCTGGTTCCTGCAGGGCAATTTTTCCGGCGAGCGCTATCGCGGCAACGTCGGCGTGCGTTACGTGCACACCCGCGATTCCACCGATGGTTTCAGCTACGCGCCCGGTGGCGGCTATACGCCGGTCAACTTCCTCAACAGCTACGGCAAGTGGTTGCCGTCCTTCAACATCGCCTACGACCTGCGCGATGATCTGATGCTGCGCTTTGCTGCCTCCAAGGTGATCGCACGGCCGCGCTACACCAACATGACCCCGTACGTGGCCACCGACGACACCACGCTCACCGCGTCCACGGGCAATCCTGGATTGAGTCCGTACGAGTCCACCAACCTGGGCGCATCGCTGGAGTGGTACTTCTCCGACAGCAGCCTGCTCAGCGGCGAGTTCTTCTCGCGCGATATCTCCAACTACATCCTGACCACCGTGGAAGACCGGGTGTTCTTCAACAACGCCACCGGCGGCTCGAGCACCTATCAGACCTCCGTGCCGACCAACGCCGGCGACGCCAAGGTGCGCGGCGTTGCGCTCAACCTGCAGCACAACTTCGGCAACGGGTTCGGCGTGGTGGCCAACTACACCTATTCCGATTCCAAGACCGACGGCGATTACAGCCTGCCGTACAACTCGCGCAACGCCTACAACATCAGCCCGTACTACGAGCAGGGCAAATGGAGCGCGCGGGTGAATCTGGGCTGGCGCTCGGAATACTTCACCCAGATCGGCCGCCTCAACGGCCAGCAGATGACCGATGCATTCACCCAGGTCGATGCCTCGTTCGGCTACCAGGCCACCGAGCGCCTGCGCGTGGCGCTGGAAGCTACCAATCTGCTGGACGAAACCTACTTCAGCTACATCGGCAACAAGAACCAGCCGTACTACATCTACAAGAACGGCCGCTCTTTCATGCTGAGCCTGAATTTCAAGCTGTGACGTCGGCCGGCGGCTGCTCTCGGGCAGCCGCCTTATTGCAATGACGGCGACTCGCGGTTGCAATTTCGACCCGGGGATCTTTCGCTAGTCCGGATCTGAGCGGCAACGCTTTGCTTGGCGCGATTACATCCCCGTTGCGTTTAGACAACGGTATGCGCGATGCATCGGCTATGTGCCGGGCTTTCTTGCGGCCGCAATCGCCGCAATCCGCGCCTTCGCCAATGCCTCGCCGATCTGCGGGCCTTGCAGGCCTTCTGCAGCCAGGTCGCGCGCATTGATGGCCAGCGCAGCGGCATGCAGGCGTTTGAGTTGTTCGCCCTGTGGGTACGCGGCGTCTTCGCTGCCCAGCCGGCCACGCTTGTCGGCTTCGCAGACCAGCGCGAGTTGCGCGATGCGCTCGGGGCGGCGAAACGCGTCGCAGCGCACCAGCAGCTCGTGCACTGTGCGGTCGCGCAGCTCGGCCAGGCGATGTACGTTCAAGTGTTCGCGGCAGGCGATGATGGCGAGCTGGCGATAATCCTGTGGCACCTTGAGTCGCTCGCACAATGTCTGCAGCGGGGCAACGCCGCGCTGTTCGTGCATGATGTGGCGCGGCCATTCTTCCGCTGGTGTGAGTGCCTTGCCCAGGTCGTGGGTCAATGCGGCAAAGCCCACCAGCGCGTCGCCGGGCGCCAGTCGCGCGGCCATGTCGCTGACCATTTCCTGGTGAATGCCGGTATCCACCTCGGGATGAAACTCGGCACGTTGCGGCACGCCATACAGTGCATCGATCTCGGGCAGGATGACGCGCAGCGCATCGGTATCGTGCAGCGTGCGCAGGAATGCCGACGGCTGCGCACTCTCCAGCACGCGGCGCAATTCCTGCCACACACGTTCGGGCACCAGGCTGTCCAGCTCGCCGCTGGCGGCCATCTCGCGCATCAGTGCTGCGGTCTCGGGCGCGACAGTGAAACCAAGCGGTGCCAGGCGTGCCATGAAGCGGGCAGCGCGCAATACGCGCACGGGATCTTCGACAAAGGCCGGCCCCACGTGCCGCAGCACGCGCGCCTGCAGATCGCGCGCGCCGCCATACGGATCGAACAACTCGCCAGTGTCCTCGTCGCGTGCGATCGCATTGATGGTGAAGTCGCGGCGCAGCAGATCCTCTTCCAGCGTCACCGAAGGATCGGCATCCACCACGAAGCCGCGATAGCCGCGCCCGGACTTGCGCTCGGTACGCGCCAACGCATACTCCTCGCCGCTGCGCGGATGCAGGAACACCGGGAAATCCTTCCCCACCGGTTTGAAGCCCAGGCGTTCCATCTGCGCCTGATCGGCACCGACCACCACCCAGTCGCGGTCGCCAGCGGGCTGGCCAAGCAGGGCATCGCGGACTGCGCCGCCAACAAGATAGATCTTCATCGCGACATGATGCCCGATGCGGTGCGTGTGTCGTAGGGCGACTGATCTGCGGCTTTGCGGATAGATCCGCTGTAGGGCTGGTGATGTGTGGTTTTGCTGCGGGGGCCTCGTCCGCCCACCATCGCAGGACACGCCGCAAGGCGCGGTGGACGATCTACGGCTTTGCGGATAGATCCGCTGGAGAGCGGGGTGATGTGTGGCTTTACTGCAGGGCCCTTGCCCGCCCACCATCGCAGGACACGCCGCAAGTACGTCCATGTAGGCTCTTACGCGGCATCCATGCCGCGTAAGGTCCCGCGACGGTGGGCGGGCAAGGACCTGTCGAGATGGTCGGTGTGCTCGGGCAAGCAGGGCAGGACGTGCATTGTTCGAATCACGGTGTGTCCGACCAGCCTCTCATCGCAACCTGGGCAGCAGGCAGGCTTTCAGCAAGCAAGCTACAAATCCCCCATCTGCCCAAGGCAGGTCGGGCAACACGCTTTCAAGAAGCCGCCGACCAACTTTCTGGTGCGGTGTCCTTGCCGGTTGCGGGACCGTGTGGCGGCATGGATGCCGCCACCGAGTCTCCACGGACGGATTCACGGCGTGTCCCGCAAGCGGTGAGGGCACCGCGCACTCGCCGACCCGAGCTTTCGATGCACCGAAACAACGCAACGTCGGGAAAGCTTGGTTAGCCCCAGTGCCCCAGTGCCCCAGAGCCTCAGAGCCTCAGAGCCTCAGAGCCTCAGAGCCTCGGAGCTTCAGAGCTTCAGAGCTTCAGAGTCTGAAGCCTCAAAGCCCGAAGCTTAGGAGCGAACGAAAGGCGAGTACCAGAGCGGCATCGCCTAGCTTGCGCCCCAGGCCAAGACAACCCCTGCAACCGCACAAGCACGACCGCCTCATCCAGCCGCCATGTTCGGCGGCTGACTGGGAGCTCAGTCCTGCGCCGCGTTAGTGGTCGCCTGGCCTGGCGTGCACACCGGTTTCAGGCGCTTGTCCACCAGCTTGCCCATCAGGCGATCGCTCAGCGGCAGCATGTCGCCATTGAGCCGCCAGTCGTAGATCACGCTGAAAGCCAGCACGCGCGCGACGTACTCACGGGTTTCCTTGTAGCTGATGGTCTCGATCCAGAAGTCCGGCTCGAAGTTGGGCCGTTGCGATTGCCAGCGCCCGGTCGGCCCCGGGCCGGCGTTGTAGGCGGCGATGGTGAGGTAGGGCAGGCCGTAGGTATTGAGCAACTGACGCAGGTAGGCGGTGCCGATGGCGATGTTGGTGTCCGGCTCATACAGGCTGGTGGCGCCCGCATAACCGGGCAGGGCGATGCCCTTGGCCACGGCCGTGCCGGTGCCCGGCAATACCTGCATCAGGCCCATCGCGTTGGCAGGCGAGCGTGCGCGTGGATTGAAGATGCTTTCGGCACGGATCTCTGCTGCCACCCAGGCCGGGTCGATCGCGTTCTTGGCCGCTTCGCGGCGAATGCTGTCGTCGTGATGCAGCGGAAAGCGCAATGCATACAGGCGTTGTTCGTCCGGCTGCTTGCCAAGCGCGAACACTGCGCGATCGAACCAGCCATTCTCGCTGGCCACCTGCACCGCCAGCCGGCGCTGGGTGTCGTCGAAGCGGCTCGCGGCATCGTTCCACTCGGCCACGGCCCAACCGGGGCGGTCGATCTGGAACAACGCGATGGCGCGGATCAATGCTGGATCGCGCGCGACGGCGGCCTTGGCCTGCGGGGTGTCCTTGGGCTCCCACGGGCACAGCCGGTATGGCTGCTGCAGACGATCGGCGGCCAGGAAGCCGTGGAAGGTCGGCGATTGCGCGGCTGCGCGATACAGCGGCTGCGCGGCCGCGGCCGCGCCGGTCTTCTCGGCCAGGCGCGCCTCGAAATATTGCCAGCGCGAATCGCTGCGTTGGGTGGCGGGCATCTTGCGGATCGCCGCCAATGCCGCTGGCCAGTCGCCACGCGACATCGCCTCGCGCGCGCGCCATTCGTGCAGGCGCTCGTCGTACGAGGCATCGGGCACTGCATTGAGGCGACGCGCCGAATCAGGTAGGTACGACGCCACCGTCCACAGCGCGATCTGGTACAGCACCTGGCCGCGCTGCGCCTCGCTGAAGCCGAGCGCGCTGGCCAGCTGCGGCAGCTGCTGCTCGGCCGCATCCGGGTCGCTCTTGGCCAGCTTGGCCAGGCCATCGACCGCGATGCGTCGGCTGCGCTCGGTCCTGGGCCAGCTCGATGCACGCGGATGCACCTTGTCCAGAAACGCGGCGTAGTCGTTGGCCAGGGCCAGATCGGCTGCCGGCAGACCGCGTGCGCCCGTGCGCATTACCGCAGGCAGTTGTGCATCGGCGGCCGCCTCCACGCGCTCCCAGCGCAGCGCCGGAGTGAGCTCGCCGCGCGACTCCAGCCCGGCGACCACCGGATCGCAGGCATCGGGCAGGCCCTTGCCGGTGCGCCATAACGTCAACGCATCGCGGCTCCACTGCGCATCCAGCTTGCCGGTTGCCTGTCGCGCGGTCAGCTGCGCACAGCGCAGGCCGACGTTGTCGGTGGGTTTCCAGTTGGTCAGCAACGTGGTCCAGTCCTGACGACGCGCCACTGCCGGCAACCAGGTGCTGCGGAAGCTTTCGGCCACCGGCTGGCCTGCATAACGCTGCAAAAATCCCTGCGCCTGCGTGTTGGAGACGTTGTCGATGTTGCGCTTGAGCGTGGCAAATTCCAGCCAGCCATAGAGCGGGTGACGGCTCAGGGCACCGAGCTGACCGGCATCGGACTGGCCGCGCTCTGCGGCGGCGATGGCATCGCGCATGGCGGTCAGTTGCGGGTCGAGGCTTTGGGCATGCAGCGTGGTGCTGCCAAGGCACAGCAGGCCGACGAAAACAGTGGCAAGACGGGTGGCATAAGTCATTTCGCGATGATACCGAAGCGCGCCTGCGCACCTGAGTGAATACGTGCAGGATCGACGCCCGCCAGCGTTGTCGGCAGCGACATGCGCCGCAAGGTGCAGACGCGTCCCGTTGGCGCGCGCTCGTGGTCTGCGGCCCGGCGCGCAGTGCGAAGCGTCTCTCACTGCCTGCATGGTTGGCTTGCGGGGCGTTAAGGTTTCGTTTAAAAGTTGGGGCGGACCGCAGGGCACGGGGGCGTGCGGACACTTAGCAAGTCCTTCTGGAGAGAGAAAGGATGAAGCGTCTGATTGGCTCCCCTCGGTCATGCCTGGCCGTGCAGTTGTCGTTGTGTCTGATTCCCACACTCGCCTGGGCGCAACAGCCCGAGGCCACCCCGAGTACGCGCACGCTCGACAGCGTGCAGGTCACCGGCACCCGCATCAAGACCGCAGAATTGCAGGGCCAGGTGCCGATCCAGACGCTCAACCGCGCTGACATCGAACGCACCGGCCTGACCTCGATCGGCGAGGTGCTGCAGGAACTCACCGCATCGGGTTCGGCGCTCAACGCCAAGTTCAACTCGTCGGGCAACTTCGGCTTTCCACCCGATGGCGGCGGTGTGGGCGCCGGCTCGGCGCAGGTGGATCTGCGCCATCTCGGCTCCAAGCGCGTGCTGGTGCTGGTCGATGGCATCCGCTGGGTCAACGAGTCTTCGGCCTCCGGCGTGGGCTCGTCGACCGATCTGAACACCATTCCGTTGGCGATCGTGGAGCGCATCGAGGTGCTCGAAGACGGCGCCTCGTCGTTGTACGGCTCGGATGCGATCGCCGGCGTGGTCAACATCATTACCCGGCGCAGCTTCGACGGTGCGCAGGTCACGCTCAACTACGGGCAGTACGGCAAGGGCGACGGCGCCAACCAGGGCATGGACCTGGCCTGGGGCACCAGCGGCGAGGATTTCAGCCTGTTTCTGGGCGCCAGTTACGTCAAGCAGGATCCGATCTACGCACGCGACCGTGCGCAGGCCCGCTTCCCGATCCCGGGCACCGGGCTGACCTTTGCCAGCTCGGCGACGCCCGATGGTCGCTTCCAGTTCGTCGACCCCAATACCGGCGTGCGCCAGAACCTCACGCCCAATGCCGGCGTCGGCACGCCGCAATACGATGGCAGCGCCGGTTGCACGCGCAGCGATGACTATCACTGCTTCGGCACCGCAGACCGCTACAATTTTGCCGAACAGAACCTGTTGCTGACACCGTCCGAGCGCAAGGGCGTGTTCGCGCAATTCCGCTATTACTTCAACGACGACGTGCAGTGGTACGTCAAGGCGCTGGGCAACCGGCGCGAGTCGACCAACCAGGCCGCGCCCGAGCCGATCTTTCTCGGCCCCGATGCCGGCACCGGCAATCCGCTGGCCGACAACATCGTGATTTCCGCGCTCAATCCGTTCAATCCGTTCGGCTTCGAGTTGAACTCGGCCACCAACCTGATCCAGCTCGGTCGCCGCCCGGTGGAAGGCGGGGCGCGCCGTTTCGAGCAGCAGGTCGACACGCAATACTTCGGCACCGGTCTGGTGGGCACCTTCGAAGGTGCGGCGCGCACCTGGTTCTGGGACATCAACGGCATGTACAGCAAGAACAAGGCCGAACAGACCAACTACGGCAGCTACAACCTCTACAACATCAACCTTGGCCTGGGCGATCCGGCCGCGTGCGCGGCGGTGGCCGGCTGCGTGCCACTGGATATCTTCAGCGGTGCCGGCAGCATCACGCCGGAGATGTTGCGCTGGATCCAGCCGGTGGTGCGCGACCGCAGCCAGAACGAGTTGAGCCTGTTCACCGCCAATCTGAGCAGCGAGCTGTTCCAGTTGCCCGGTGGTGCGGTGTCGTTCGCCACCGGCTACGAATACCGCAAATACGAAGGGTACTACCAACCCGACCCGCTCACCGTGGCGGGGCGCTACAACGGTGTGCCATCGTTGCCGACGTCAGGCAGCTACGACGTCAACGAGGCCTATCTCGAACTCAATATCCCGATCTTCGCCAATTCGTCGTTGGGCGACAAACTCGACTTGAATATCGCCGGCCGTTATTCGGATTACTCCACTTTCGGTGGCGAGTTCACGCCAAAATACGGCTTACGTTGGCAGGTCACCGATGAGCTGGTGCTGCGCACCAGTTATGCAGAAGGCTTCCGTGCGCCGACCATCGGCGAGCTGTTTGGTTCGGCCGCGCGCGCCGATCTGCAGTTGTCCGATCCATGCTCGATCGGGCTGGGCGGCACCTCGCCGCGCGGTAGCGCCGCGAATTGTGCGTCGCTCGGTGTGCCGGCCGGCTATCAACAGGCCAACCAGCAGATCTCGGTCACCACGGGCGGCAACGAGCAACTGGATCCGGAGCGTTCGCGCAGCTTCAGTGCCGGCTTCGTGTTCAGTCCTGGCTTTGCCAGCAATGCCAGCTGGTCCGATCGCCTCGATCTGGAAATGACCTTCTACCGCCATCATGTCGATGGCGCGATCCAGGCGATCAATGCGCAAACCCAGCTGGATCTGTGCGTGGATACACTGGACGCGCTGTATTGCAATGGCATCGGGCGCGCCTCCACCGGCGGCATCAATGCGTTCAACAACCGGTTGACCAATCTGGGTTCGATCAAGACCGACGGTTGGGATGTAGACCTGTTCTGGACCTTGCCAGAGACGGCGCTTGGCCGTTTCAAATTGTCTTGGCAGAACACCTTTGTGGGCCGCTACGAGGCACTCGGTGCGGCAGGGCAGCGCCAGCCGCAGGGGCCGGGCATCGAAGTGGTGGACAGCGCGATCCCCGAATGGACCAGCAACGCGGTACTGGACTGGTCGCTGGGCAACTGGACCGCATCGTGGACGGCGCGCCACATCTCCAAACTCACCGAACAATGCGGCGATGCGGTGGAATTTGCGGTGTGTTCCGATCCTGCCACAGGCACCAGTCGCCTGGATGCGATCACCTACCACGATGCACAGCTGGGTTATCGCGTCGATTGGCTCAAGGGGCTGCAGCTCACGGCCGGCTTGAACAACGTCTTCGACAAGGATCCGCCGCTCTGCCTGTCGTGCTCCCTCAATGGCTACGACGCCTCCACCTACGACATCCCCGGTGGACGCTTCTGGTATGCGCGGGTGGATTTGAAGTTTTAGTCTACGGTGTGGATGTAGCACCGGCAGAGCATGCGATCTGCTGGTTCGCCACAAGGCCCTTGCCCGCCCACCCTCGCGGGACACGCCGCAAGTACATCCCTGTAGGCTCTTACGCGGCATCCATGCCGCGTAAGGTCCCGCGACGGTGAGCGGGCAAGGACCATCGAAGATGGTCGGTGTGCATGGTTGCAAGCAGTGCATGACGTGCGTTGCTCGGTAATGGCGCATCCGATCAGCTTCGCAACGCAACCAGATCAGAAGACGCTCTTTTAGCAAGCAATATGCAAATTTTCTGGTGCGGTGTGCTCACCGATTGCGGGACCGTGTGGCGGCATGGATGCCGCCACCGAGCCTACAAGGACGTACTTGCGGCGTGTCCCGCGAGCGGTGAGGGCGCCGCGCACCCGACTAGCTAGCGTTTGACTGCATATCAGGACGCTACTACTCGAAATCTCGGTTGTCTTGAATTGACTGGAGAGTGCGGATAGATCAATTGCAGAGCGGTTGAACTGTAACTTCGCTGCAGGGCCCTTGCCCGCCCACCATCGCGGGACACGCCGCAAGTACGTCCGTGTAGGCTCTTACGCGGCATCCATGCCGCGTAAGGTCCCGCGACGGTGAGCGGGCAAGGACCATCGAAGATGGTCGGTGTGCATGGTTGCAAGCAATGCATGGCGTGCGTTGTTCGGTAATGGCGCATCCGATCAGCTTCGTAACGTAACCAGATCAGAAGACGGGATTTCAGCAAATACGCTGCAAATTTTCTGGTGCGGTGTGCTCACCGATTGCGGGACCGTGTGGCGGCATGGATACCGCCGCCGAGCCTACAAGGACGTACTTGCGGCGTATCCTGCTAGCGCTGAGGGCACCGCGCACTCGCCCCAGGGTAGCGCACTGCGTTTTCTAGCATCACCCGCGCACAGGCGCATCGCCGGCCACGTAGTAGTCGGCGGTGCTGCGCGGCAGTGGCGTGCGGCCACGCATGCGGTCGGCGATCTTCTCGGCGATCATGATGGTGGTGGCGTTGAGGTTGCCGGTGATGATGCGCGGCATGATCGAGGCATCGATCACCCGTAGGCCCTCCATGCCGTGTACGCGGCCCTGTCCGTCGACCACCGCCATATCATCGGTGCCCATCGCGCAGGAGCAGGACGGGTGATACGCCGTCTCTGCGCGTGCGCGCACGAACGCGTCCAGCTCGGCATCGGTCTTGCAGTCCGCGCTCGGGCTGATTTCGCGGCCGCGGTAGGCGTCCAGTGCGGGCTGGGCGATGATCTCGCGGGTGATGCGGATCGCATCGCGAAATTCCTGCCAGTCCTGATCGGTGGACTGGTAGTTGAACAGGATCGACGGATGCTGGCGCGGGTCGCGCGACTTGGCATGTACGCGCCCGCGGCTGGGGGTGCGCATCGAGCCCACATGCGCCTGGAAGCCGTGTTCCTTCACTGCATTGCTGCCGTTGTAATTGATCGCCACCGGCAGGAAGTGATACTGAATATTGGGCCAGTCGAATTCTTCGCGCGTGCGGATGAAGCCGCCGGCCTCGAACTGGTTGCTGGCACCGGTGCCGGTGCCGGCGAACAACCACTGCGCACCGATGGCTGGTTGATTCCACCATTGCAGCGCCGGATACAACGACACCGGCTTGGTGCAGGCGTACTGGATGTAGACCTCCAGGTGGTCCTGCAGGTTCTGGCCGACGCCGGGCAGGTCGTGCACCAGCTGCACGTCGAGTGCGCGCAGCAGATCCGGTGCGCCGACACCGGAGCGTTGCAGCAGCTGCGGCGAGGCAATCGCGCCAGCACACACCAGCACTTCGCGGCGTGCATGCGCGTCGATGCCCTCGCTGCTATTGCCGACCAGGTAATGCACGCCGATCGCGCGCTTGCCGGCAAACAGGATGCGGTCGGTGGTGGCATGGGTAACGATGTGCAGGCCGTCGCGCGGACGCGCCATGTCCAGATAGCCGCGCGCGGTGCTTGCGCGGCGGCCCTGCGGCGTCACCGTGCGGTCCATCGGCCCGAAGCCTTCCTGCTGGTAGCCGTTGAGATCGTCGGTGCGCGGGTACCCGGCCTGCACGCCGGCGTCGACCATGGCATGGAACAGCACGTTGTTGTCGTTCTTCGGCGTGGCCACGCTGACCGGGCCTTCGCCGCCGTGATAATCGTTTGCCCCGATATCGCGTGTCTCGGCCTTGCGGAAGTACGGCAACACGTCGCGGTAGCTCCAGTCTTCCAGGCCCGGCCGCTTGGCCCAATGGTCGAAATCCAGTGCATTGCCGCGGATGTAGCACATGCCGTTGATCAACGACGAGCCGCCCAATCCCTTGCCGCGCCCGCATTCCATGCGCCGGTTGTCCATATGCGGCTCCGGCTCGGTCTCGTAGGCCCAGTTGTAGCGACGGCCCTGTAACGGAAACGCCAGTGCCGCTGGCATCTGGGTGCGGAAGTCCAGCCGATAATCCGGCCCACCGGCTTCCAGCAGCAACACGCTGACGCCCGGATCTTCGGTCAAACGCGCGGCCAGCACGTTACCTGCCGAGCCGGCGCCGATGATGATGTAGTCGTATTCGCGTTGCATAGGGTTCTCCTTGTTGCGGTGCCGGTGTGAAGCGGCTTTCAAGACGATTGCGCGGTGGGCGGCTGTTCTTGTTCGAAATGGCGGCGCGGTCTACAGGCTTCAGCTCGCGCAGCTCGCCGGTATCGCCGGCGACGGCCTGCCAGGTGGCGTCGGCCGGTCAAAACACCGACGCGTAGCGTTCCAGTTCGACCTGGATGGATTTGGTGCGGGTATAAGCCTGCAGCGTGGCCAGGCCGTTTTCGCGACCCACGCCGGATTGCTTGTAGCCGCCCACCGGCATCGCTGCCGGCGACTCGCCCCAGGTGTTGATCCAGCAGATGCCCGCCTGCAGGCGATGGATCAGGCGATGCGCGCGCGCCAGGTCGGGCGTCACCACACCTGCGGCCAGGCCGTAGGTGGTGGCATTGGCGCGCGCGATCGCTTCGTCTTCGTCGTCGTAGGTGAGCAGGCTCAGCACCGGGCCGAAGATCTCCTCGCGCACGATCGTCATCACATCGGTGCAGTCGCTGAAGATGGTCGGTGCGACATAGCAGCCCTGTGCCAGCGCGCCATCGCGCAGACGTTCACCACCGCACAGCAGGCGCGCACCCTCGGCCTTGCCCTGTTCGATGTAGTCCAGCACGCGCTGCATGTGCGCGGCGCTAACCAGCGGGCCGAAGGTGGTGCGCGCGTCCAGCGGGTCGCCGATGTGGATGCGTTGCACGCGTGCCAGCAGCCGCGCCTCGAAGGCATTGCGCAGCGCGCGCGGCACGAACACGCGCGTGCCGTTGGTGCAGACCTGCCCGGAGCTGTAGAAGTTGGCCATCATCGCGATGTCGGCGGCCAGATCCAGGTCGGCGTCGGCGCAGACGATCAGGGGCGACTTGCCGCCCAGTTCCATGGTCACGTCTTTCAGCGACGAACTCGAGGCACTGGCCATCACCTTGCGCCCGGTCGCGGTGCCGCCGGTGAAGCTAATCTTTTCGATCTGCGGGTGTTCGGTGAGCGCGGTGCCCACGCCGGCGCCGTCGCCGGGCAGCACGTTGAACACGCCATCGGGCAGGCCGGCCTCGGTGAAGAGTTCGGCCAGCTTGAGTGCGGTCAGTGGTGTCACTTCGCTGGGCTTGAAGATCATTGCGTTGCCGGCCGCCAACGCGGGCGCGGCCTTCCACAGCGCAATCTGGATCGGGTAATTCCATGCGCCGATCGCGCCGACCACGCCGAGCGGCTCGTGCCGTGTGTAGAAGAAGCTGCCTTCGCGCAACGGTACCTGTGCGCCCTGCAGCGCCTGCGCCACCCCGGCGTAGTACTCCAGCACGTCCGCGCCGGTGACGATGTCCACGCTGCGGGTTTCGCTCAGCGGCTTGCCGGTGTTGAGCGTTTCCAGCTCTGCCAGCGCGTCGTTGCGCTCGCGCAGCAGCGCCACCGCACGCAGCAGGATGCGCGAGCGCTCCACCGCGGTCAGTGCCGCCCATTGCTGCTGGCCGGCCGTGGCGCTGTCGACCGCGGCATCCAGGTCGTCGGCACCGGCGTTGTGCACATTGGCTAGCACTTCGCCGGTGGCGGGGTTGACCACCTCGAAGGTGTGGCCGCCGCGGGCGGGAACATAGCGGCCGCCGATATACAGCAACTGGTCGGGAAAACGTGGCATGACAAACCTCCTGTGGGGCGCACGCGGCAGCGGCGGCACCTCAGCGAGTGAGATGCAGGAACTGCAGGTGACGCTCGTATTGATCGATGATGTCGTTGATGATCTGCTCGCGGCTGTAACCGACCAGGTCGTAATCCTGGCTGCCTTCGTACAGATACACTTCGGCGCGGTAATAGCGTTGGTTGCGCAGGCGTTGCGCGGCGAAAGAAGGCGTCAGGTAGCCGCGCATCACCACCTGGTAGCGGAAGCCCTGCTGCTCGCCGTGGTCGACGCTGATTTCCATGTCGTCGTCGTCCAGCCGGCTGCTGACCTGCCAGCCTTCTTCCTGCAGTTGCGCGGTGACCGCTTCGATCGCCGGGCGCACCTGGTCGTGCATGAAGCGATAGACCTCATCGCGCGCCGGGAAATGCATCGCCTGGCCCAGGCGCTGACGCCAGCCGCGGTGATGCCGCGATTGCCCGATCAGCGGGCTGGGGCTGTAGAGCTGCGCACGCTTGCGTTGCGATTCTTCGCTGAGCGCGCGCGACAAGCCCCAGGCCATCAGCAGCAACACCGCAGAGAACGGCAGCGAGGCCAGCACCACGGCCGATTTCAATGCGTCCATGCTGCCGGCCAGCAACAGGCCGCCGGTCACCACCGCGGTGAGCACGCCCCAGAACACGCGCAACCAGCGCGGGCCATCGTCGTGCGGCTCGCCGCCGTGCGAGGACAGCGTGGACAGCACCACCGTGCCGGAATCGGCAGAGGTCACGAAGAACACGAAGCTGATCGCCACCGTCACCGTGATCACCGTGCGGCTCCATGGATAACTCTGCAACAGCGAATACAGCACCGTCTGCGGCGCATCGATGGCCTGTTGCGCCAGCGCGCCCTGGCCGTGATGCAGCAACTGGTCCAGCGCGCTGTTGCCGAAGATCGACAGCCAGGCCAGGGTGAAACCGAGCGGTATCAGCAACACGCCGAGCACGAACTCGCGAATGGTGCGGCCGCGCGAAATACGCGCGATGAACAGGCCCACGAATGGCGCCCAGCCGATCCACCACGCCCAGTAGAACACCGTCCAGTTGCCGAGCCAGTCGCTGCGGCCGCCGTAGGCGTACACATCGAAACTCTTGTTGACCACACTGCCCAGGTAGTCGCCCAGGTTCTGGATCAGCGCGTTGAGCAGATACTGCGTGGGGCCGGCGAACAGCATGAACAGCAGCAGCGCGATCGCCAGCAGCATGTTGATGTCCGACATCCAGCGCACGCCTTTCTCGACGCCGGACACCGCCACCACGATTGCCGCGCCCATCATCGCCACGATCAGCGCGACCTGCACCCAATGGGTGTGCGGCACATCCATCAAGGTACTCAGGCCGGCGTTGAGATGCAGCACGCCAAAGCCCATGTCCGCGCCCAGGCCGAACACGGTGGCCACGATGCCCAGCGCATCCACGGTATAGCCGATCGGCCCGTTGATGCGCTTGCCGATCAGCGGATACAGCGCCGAGCGCAGGGCCAGCGGCAGGTTGTGGCGAAATGCGAAATACGCCAGCGCCATCGCTGCCAGCGCGAACACGCCCCAGCCATGCAGTCCCCAATGCAGGAACAGCAACTGCATCGCCTGACGTGCAGAGGCTTCACCGCTGCCGGTGCCGCCTTGCGGCGGTTGCAGGTAATGGGTGAGCGGTTCGGAGACGCAGAAGAAGAACAGCGTGATGCTGATGCCTGCGGCGAACAACATGCCGGCCCAGGACAGATAGCTGAATTCCGGCTCGTCGTGATCGGCGCCGAGCTTGATGTTGCCGTAGCTGGACAAGGCCACGCCAAGCACGAACACCAGATACACCGTCATCGCCAGCAGGTAGTACCAGCCGACATTGCGCGAGGCCCAGGTCTGTGCGTCCAGCAGCACGCGGCCCGCTTCAAGCGGAAACAACGACACCAACAACGCAAACGTACACACCACCGTGGCCGCCAGCACGAACACCGGGCGCAGGGTGCGCACCGGCAACAGCTGCGGCTCAACCGCACTCATGCCGACACACTCATATGACGCGTATCACGTGCTGTGCTCCCAACGAAAAACCGCCTGCGTTATCGCACAGGCGGTGTCGAGGGGGTGTCATCGGTCGAGTCCGCCAGTGCGAACCCGTAGTCACTTTGCGGGGTGGCTAGCGCAGCAGCTGCAGCGGCACGCGGATATCCATGCCCACCGCAAGATGGTCGGAGAACGCTGCGGGAATCGCTTCAATATGCTCGATGGTGAGGCTGTCGCTGACCAGGATATGGTCGATCGCCCGGTCCGGACGCCAGCTAGGGAACGTATGCACTTCGCAGCTCGGCGGCTGCAGCCGCGTGTGCCGGTACAGCGCCTGCATTTCCGGCCGGTCGGCCATGCAGTTGAAATCGCCCATCAACATCGCGTTGGGATGCTCGGACAACAATTCGGCGATGAAGGCCAGCTGCGCCATGCGCGAATTGGCGCCCAGCGACAGATGCGCCACCGCCACCGCCAGGCCTTCGCGCCCCTGCCCGAACTTGGCCAGCAGGATGCCGCGCCCGCCGATCCGGCCGGGCAGGGCGTGGTCCTGCACTTCCAGCGGTTCCAGCTTGCTGAGCAAACCATTCGCGCTGGAGGCGACACCGCCCATGCGGCGGTTGGGCTGGTGGCTCCAGTAATGGAAGCCGGCGCGCTCGGCCAGATAGTGGGTCTGGTTGGTGAAACCCGAGCGCAGGCTGCCCGGGTCGGCCTCCTGCAGGCCGACGATGTCGCGCTCGCCGGCCAGCTTGGCAATGCTGTCCAGGCTGGTGCGCTTGCTGCCCAGCGGCAACGCATGCGACCAGCTGCGGGTGACGTAATCGCTGTAGCGGCGGGTGCTGGAGCCGGCCTGGATATTGGCCGTCAGCACCCGCAGGGTGCGCGAATCCGAAGCGTTCACAGGGCGGCGATCGACAGGATCACTTGGCCAGCGTGGCGCGTTCGCGCGCAATCAGGTGATCGGCAATGCGCAGCATGTCCGGGAAGCTCTGGCCCTTGACCAGGTACTTGCCGTTGACGATCAACGACGGGGTGCCGGTGAGCTTGCTGCGGGTGGCGAACTGCTTGGCGCGGTTGGTCTTGGCCGACACGCCGAAGCTGCTCATGGTGTCGATGAAGGTCTTCTGGTCCACGCCGTACTTGGCGTAGAACGCGGCGATGTCCTGCACCGAATCCTTGCCGCGCTCACCCTTGAGGGTCTGCTCGGTGTGGATGGCCTTGTACAGCGCTTCGTGGGTCTTTTCCTGCACGCCCAGGGTTTCGGCGGCGTAGAACGCACGGCCGTAGTCGTCCCACGGGCCGCCGAACATCGCCGGCACGTAGACAAAGTGCACGTCCGACGGCAAGCCGGCCTTCCACGGCCCGATCAGCGGCTGGAACGCGTTGCAGGCGGGGCAGACATAGCCGAAGACCTCGGCCACTTCGATCTTGCCGGCGGCCTGCTGGTACGGCTGGCCGCCTTCGATATCCAGATAGTCGGTGCCGGCGACCGGTTCGGGGCCGTTCGGCGCGCGCGGTGCGGCGCTGGGGGCGGCGGCCGGCGGGGTGCTGGCGCTCTCGCCAACTGCAGGCGGTGCGGCGGGGTCGGCGGCCGGCGTGGCAGCGGCCGGAGCAGGCGCCGTTTCGGCCGCCGGCGTGGTGGCGGCAGGTGCGGTATCGGACGAGCCGTCCTGGGCCTTGCAGGCGACCAGGATCGGCAGCAGCGCCATCAGCGTCAGGGCGAAGCGGGTCTTCATCGGATTGGATCTCCAGCGTGGGGCGAGGAAAGGGCCGGACGGCCGCGGGGCGCATGATGCCACGGGCGGCCGTCGGTGGCGGTTACGCGGTTCAGCGCTTGGCAGGCGCAGCGTGTTCGCGGGCGATCAGGTAGTCGGCCACATGCAGCATGTCCGGGTAGTTGCGCGCGCCGATCAGATAGCGCCCGTTGACGATGATCGCCGGGGTGCCGGGCAGCTTGCTGCGCTTGGCGAATTCGCGCGCGGCATCGAGCCTGGCGTCGACCGCCTGGCTCTTGTAGGTCTCGATGAAGCGCTGCTGCGGCACACCGTAGCCGGCGTAGAAGGCGGCCAGTTCCTCCGGGGCGACGTTCTGGGTCGGCACGGTCTGCTTTTCGTGGATCGCCTCGAACATGGCGCGATGGCTGCGCTTGGCCACGCCCAGGATGTCGGCGGCGAAGTAGGCACGCGCGAAGGCATCCCAGAACCCGCCGAAGGCCGCCGGCACCGGGGTGAAGCGCACATACGACGGCTGCTTGGCCACCCAGGCCTCCAGGGTCGGCTCGAAGTGCGCGCAGTGCGGGCAGGTGTAGCCGAACACCTCGACCACTTCCACCTTGCCGGCCAGCGGCGCGTACGGCTGGCCGCCGTCGATGACGATGTAGTCGTCGCCTTCGACCGGCGGGGCGTTCTTGTCGGCGGCACAGGCCGCCAGCGGCATTAACAGCAACAACAGCAGGGACAGGCGGGAAAACAGATTCATGCAGGCTCCGTGGGGGTGGGAAGAGGGAGGGCGGGAAACGACGACGCCGGTCGCGGGACCGGCGTCGTGACACGGTGTGGCGGTTGCGGCGGTCAGCTCATGAGCGTGCGGGCGTTGCTGCGGGCAGTTGCGCGGCGGCGGCATCGTCGGCGCGGTCGTGCAGACCCTGCAGATAGCTGGCCAGCGCCTGGATCTCCTGCTCGGTCAGCGGGTGCGCCACCTGCGCCATGATATTGAACAGCGCCGGGTTGCGCTCCTGGGTGGTGCCGGCCTGGTATTCCTTCAGGCGTCGCGCCACGTACTCGGCATGCTGGCCGCCCAGGCGCGGATACGCCGGGCCGGGATTGCCGCTGCCGGACGGGCCATGGCAGGCCATGCAGGCCGGCACGCCGCGCGCGACATCGCCGCTGCGATAGAGCTTTTCGCCGACTTGGTAGAACTTCAGGCCCTGGTACGGACCCTCGTTGACCACCGCATCGTCGGCCACCCCGGCAGCGGTTTTCTGCGTGGCGAAGTAGGCGCCCAGGTCGCGCATGTCCTGCGCGGTGAGGTCCTTGACGAACGGCACCATCACCGCCGACATGCCGGTATTGCGCTCGCCGCTGGCGATCAAGGCGACCTGGTGCGCCACGTAGCGCTCGGTCTGGCCGGCGATGCGCGGGTACATGGCCACCGCCGGATTGCCGTCCGGGCCATGGCAGGCCGCGCAGGCGGCGGCCTTGGTCTGGCCGGCCTTGGCATCGCCCCAGGTGGTCTTGGACAGGTCCACCTCCAGCGGGGCAATGCGCACCGGCGGCGGATCGGGGATCGGCGTGACCGCCGACTGCGCAAACGCCACGGCGGCGATGACCGGCACGGCGAGGGCGGCGAGGACTAGCACACGAGCATGGCGCATCAGCTAAAGCTCCGTATGGACCCGGCCCGCGCGCGTTGGGTGCTGGCTGTGGCAGGCGTGCTTCGATTATCGACACGCCTTTGCGCCAGGGTCAACGAACAGTGCAGCAAAACCGTCAGGCCCCGAACGTGCGATCCTAGGGAGATGTCGCTCCTTATCGAACAAGCCCGCTACCACCTGTCCGCCCACAACGCCCGGCAATTGCCCGACGATGGCGGCTACGAGGTCGCCTTCGCCGGCCGCTCCAACGCCGGAAAATCCAGCGCGCTCAACGCGCTGACCCGCCAGAACGCACTGGCCCGGGTGTCCAAGACCCCCGGCCGCACCCAGCAGTTGGTGTTCTTCCAGATCCAGCCCGAGCGCTATCTGGTGGATCTGCCCGGTTACGGCTACGCCAAGGTGCCGCAGGACCTGCAGGCGCACTGGCAGGCCTTCATCGACCGCTATTTCCGCACCCGCGAAGCCTTGCGCGGGCTGGTGGTGGTGATGGACATCCGCCATCCGCTCAAGGATTACGACCTGCAGATGCTCGGCTATGCGGCCGAGCGCGGCCTGCCCGCGCATGGTTTGCTGACCAAGGCCGACAAGCTCGGCCGTGGCCAGCAGATGCAGACGCTGCAGAAGGTCAAGAAGGAAGTGACCTCGCGCTTCGGCGACAGCGTGACCGTGCAGACCTACTCCGGCGAGTCGCGCCAGGGCGTGGACGAGTTGCGCGGCATCGTCGGCGGCTGGCTGGGTCTGGACGTCGCGGCGCCCGCCGCGGAGTGAGCCGAGGCGGGCCTGGCGCATGGCGCCTGGCCTTCAGACCATCAGGACGGCGAGCCAGGGCTCGCCGTTTTCATTGCGGCACGGCGCCGAATTCGGTCGGCACCCAGGCGAACGCCTTGCCCTCGCGGCGCACATGACCCAGACCCGGGAACGGCAGATGCGCGCCGGCCACCCACCAGCGGCCGGCGGCGGCCTGCGCCAGCAGACGACGCCGTGAGGCGATCGCCTTGCTGCGGTCGCTGTCGGCCTCGAACGAGGCGTCCGGCCGGGCAAACTGCACCGCGTGGTAGTGCAGCACATCGCCCCATACCAGCACGGTGTTGCCGGTGCCGCCGTCGAAGCGATAGGAGACGTGGCCGGGCGTGTGGCCCTGGCTGTCCAGCGCGGTGATGCCGGCTGGCAATGCGCTCCTACCGGGCTGGAAGCGGCGCAGCCGACCCTGGGCCTGATACGGCGCCACCGCCGCGCGTGCCAGCGGGAAGGCGAACTGCAGCATCGGCGCGGCGCCGGCCTCCGAGGCCGGGTCCAGCCAGTACGCGGCATCGGCCTCGGACAGCCACACCGTGGCGTTGGGAAAGGCCGGCCTGCCCTGCGCATCGAGCAGGCCGCACAGGTGGTCCGGATGCGCGTGGGTGAGCAGCACATCGTCGACCTGGGCGGGGTCGTAACCGGCGGCACGCAGGTTGCTCAGCACCTGACCGAGGCCGGGCCCCAGGCACTGCGCGGTGCCGGTATCGACCAGGCTGAGGTGGCGGCCGTCCTGGATCAGGTAGGCGTTGACTGCCGTCTGCAGCCCCTTGCCGTCTTCAGGCACGTAGCCCTGCGCGAGCAGGCGGTCGCGCTCTGCCGGGGCCACATTGGACAGCTGTTGCCGCGTCAACGCCACGCTGCCGTCGAACAAGGCGGTGACGCGCAGCGTGCCGATGCGCTGCAGGTAGAAGCCGGGGACCTGTGCGTGGGTGGATGCGGGCGCAGCGGCGTGCGCCAGCGTGGCGCTTGCGGCGAGCAACAGCAGCGCCAGCGGACGCAGCGCGGAAAAAACAGACATGGGCAGCTCCAGGACAGGCGGCAAGCGCCGCGGTGTCGCCATGCTGGCCGCGGCGACCTGCGCGGTTCGCTCATTGCGCTGCGCGAAGCGCTCGCGTCGGCGATCTAGCGGCTATTGCCGATGCTGGCCGGATCCAGCCCGTAGCGCTGCTGGAAGCGCTGACTGAAGCTGCGGGTAGAGCGATAGCCGGCCCGCGCGGCCACGGTCTTGAGCGGCCAGCGCGTGCTGTAGAGCAAGGCCATGGCGTGCGCCAGCCGCGCGTCGGTGATCAATTCGCGCAGCGAGCGGTGTTCGGCAGCCAGATGCCGGCGCAAGGTGGCGCCGCTGATGCCCAGACTGTCTTCGATATCGCGCGAGCGCCACGCCCGCTGCGGTTGCGCGGTGATCAGCGTACGCACCTGCTCGGCAACGCTTGGCGCCGGCGGCAGCAACAGGCCGCCGTGGCCGCGGCGGCAGAGGGTGACGACCAGTGCGGCCAGCGCCAGGCGTGCTTCGGTATACAGGCCGTGTTGCAGCGCATCGCGCCATTGCCGCAGCGTCAGCGCGAAATCGATCGCCGGCAGCTGCGCGATGTCGGCGCCGGCCTCGGGCAGCGGCTCGTTCCACAACGCGCGTGCAGCGGCCAGCGCCTCTTCGCAGAGGGGAACCACCACGCTGAGGTAGAGCCCGGTCTGCGGGTCGGGCGTGTTGATCACATCGATCCGGCAACGGCGCGTCACCAGGAACAGGTCGCCCGGCACGAACTGCAGCGATTGGGTCGCGCTGCGCACCTGCTTGCGGCCCTGCAGCACCATCGCGAACTGCGCCTGGGTCAGATCCACCGAGCGCGCCCCGTGTTCGCGCCGCGCACTCACGCAGGCAAACCCCTCGGCGCGCTCGCAGTGCAGCAGGCTGGCCATCTGCGCGAGCAGGGCGTCGGTGGGTGTGGGCGCAACGGTCATGGCCGGGCGATGCTACAGGATCGCGGCTGCGTGGCTGAGGACGATCAGACGCCGTGGATCCGCGCGTGCGGGAAGTTGCGGGTGTCCAGTTTCAGCCTGGACGGTTGCGACCCACTGCGCCTCCGTCACGCCCGGCCTCGGCTGCCGCGGCCACGCCGTGCGCATGGATGGAAATCTCAGGCCCGGCCGATGGCAGCAATTCTTTCCATGCCCTGCGGTTATAGTGCGGGCCTTGCGGTGGCTGGGGAGGACCCCCACATCGTTCCCCTAAATTTTCCTGCGAGCCTGCCCTTGTCGAGTCCCAGCCACGTTGCCGAAACGCCGATCACCGAACGCGCGGAGCTGGTCCAGGTGCTGGCCTCCGGCGAGAAGCCCAGCGCTGACTGGCGGATCGGCACCGAGCACGAAAAGTTCGGCTTCCAGCTCGACGACCTGCGCGCGCCCACGTTCGAAGGCGAGCGCGGCATCCAGGCGCTGCTGACCGGGTTGACCCGCTTCGGCTGGGAGCCGGTGCAGGAAAACGGCCACACCATCGCGCTGCTGCGCGACGGCGCCTCGGTGACGCTGGAGCCGGCCGGCCAGTTGGAACTGTCGGGTGCGGCAGTGGAAACCCTGCATCACACCTGCGTGGAAACCGGCACCCATCTGGACGAAGTGGCGCAGGTGGCCGGTGAGTTGCAGCTGGGGTTCCTGGGCATGGGCTTCCAGCCCAAGTGGCGCCGCGATGAAATGCCGTGGATGCCCAAGGGCCGCTACCAGATCATGAAGAACTACATGCCCAAGGTCGGCTCGCTCGGCCTGGACATGATGACCCGCACCTGCACGGTGCAAGTCAACCTGGATTACGCCACCGAAGCGGACATGGTGAAGAAGTTCCGTGTGTCGCTGGCGTTGCAGCCGATCGCCACCGCGTTGTTCGCCGATTCGCCGTTCACCGAAGGCAAGCCGAACGGCTACCTCAGCTACCGCTCGCACATCTGGACCGATACCGACGCCGACCGCACCGGCATGCTGGATTTCGTGTTCGAAGACGGCTTCGGCTACGAGCGCTATGTCGATTATCTGCTCGATGTGCCGATGTATTTCTCCTACCGCGACGGCGTCTATGTCGATGCCAGTGGGCAGAGCTTCCGCGATTTCATGCAAGGCAGGTTGCCGGCACTGCCGGGCGCGTTGCCGACGCTGCGCGACTGGTCGGACCACATGACCACCGCGTTCCCGGAAGTGCGCCTCAAGAAGTATCTGGAAATGCGCGGCGCCGACGCCGGCCCGTGGGACCGCCTGTGCGCGCTGTCGGCGTTCTGGGTGGGGTTGCTGTACGACGACACCGCGCTGGATGCGGCCTGGGATCTGGTCAAGGATTTCAGCACCACCGAGCGCCACGCGCTGCGCGATGGCGTGCCCAAGCATGCACTCGGCCTGCCGTTCCGCAATGGGACGGTGCGCGATTTGGCGGTGGAAGCGGTCAAGATCGCCCGCGAGGGCCTGCGTCGGCGTGCGCGCCTGAATGCCGATGGTCAGGACGAAACCGGCTTTGTGGACGTGATCGCCGAGATCGCCGAGAGCGGTGTCACCGCGGCCGAGCGCAAGCTGGCGCTGTATCACGGTGCATGGAAGGGCGACATCGATCGCGTGTTCCGCGAGTTTGCGTACTGAGCGCTTGCTGATCGCAGCAGTCGTCGCGCGCGGCTGATCGATCGCGCGGATCGTTGCTTGCAGGCGTGAACTCTCGGGTGCGCGCCGGCCTGCACCGCCGAGCTTGGGCGAGAGAACGTACTCCAGCGCGGCCCTAGGCCCTAGCGCCGCTCCGGCATGCACGGCAGGCGCACCGTCACCCGCAGGCCGCCACCTGTTGCACGGTTGTCCAGGCGCAGGTCGCCGCCATGCGCCAGCACGATGCTGTGCGCCACCGACAAGCCCAGCCCGATGCCGCCGGTGTCGCGATTGCGCGAGGACTCGCCGCGCACGAACGGCAATAGCAGCTGTTCGCGCTGGGTCGGGTCGATGCCGGGGCCGTCGTCATCGATCCACAGCACACCGTCTTCGCCATCGCGCTGCAGCTGCAGGCGCGCGCGCTTGCCGTATTTCAGCGCGTTCTCCAGCAGGTTCATCACTGCGCGCCGCAAGGCCAGCGGGTCGCCATCCAGGGTGATCGCCTGGCCGGGCAGCAGTTCGGCATCGGCGCCGATGTCGGTGGCGTTGTCGACCACGCTTTCCACCAGCAGGCGCAGATCCAGCGGCGCGCGTTTGCCGCGGTGGCGATCGTTCTGGATGAAATCCAGCGCGGCGGAAATCATCGCCTTCATCTCGTCGATGTCGGCCAGCGCCTTGTCGCGCAACGGCGGCTGCAGGCCGTCCAGGCGGAAAGACAGGCGCGCCAGCGGCGTGCGCAGGTCGTGCGCGATCGCCGCCACCATGTGGGTGCGTTCGTTGATCAGGCGGTTCAGGCGGGCCTGCATCGCATTGAACGAATCGGCCGCGCGCACGATCTCCGGCGGGCCGCTGCGTTGCAATGCGGCAGCATCCGGGTTGCGGCCCAGCCGGTCGGCGGCTTCGGCAAAGCGCTTGATCGGCGCCGACAGTGCACGCGAGAACCACCACGCCAGCGGCACGTTGGCCAGCAGGCCGGCCAGGAACAGCAGTACCACATGGGTCTTGAACTCGGCCGACAGTCGCCGCGGTGGCGACTCGACCGTGCGCCAGCGGCCATCGGGCTGCTGTAGCGCGGCGGTGAAGCCGTCCAGCAAGGGCACGCCGGGGGTCAGGCGCTCGCTTTCCCAGGCGCCGGGGCTGTCGTCCGGACGCAGCCCATTGCCGAAGGGCAGGGCACCGGGGTGGCGATCGCGCGGCCAGTCGCCTGGCGCCGGCGGCGAACGCTGCAAGGCCTCGTGGCGATCGCCGGCGTGACCGGCATCGCCATCATCGGCCCCGAATGCCTGCGGTTGGCCGGGCATGCGCGGCGGTGGAGACATGCCGATGCGCGGGCCCTGGCGATCGTCGGCGCTGCGGTAGAAGCGCACGCGCTGCTCGGAGACATCCAGCCAATGGGCCAGCAGCATTTCGGCGAACCCGTCGCGCACCTGGCCTGCCGGCGGCAGCGGGGCCTGGGCCGATTCGTGCACCGTCAGGGTCTGGGTGCCGGCCGGCATGCGCGTGGACAGCAGTGCCACCACTTCCGGCGGATGCACCGGCGGCTCGTAGACCGGGGTGCGCATCACCAGCAGGGCGATGCCGACCGCCTGGGCGGTGAGCAGTGCCACCGCCAGCAGCACGAAGGTACGGGCAAAGATCGACAGCCCGCGACGTGCCGGTTTACTCACAGACGCGAAACGCCCGGCAGCAGCATGTAGCCCTCGTTGCGCACGGTGCGGATCAACTCGGTATGTACGCGCTCGTTGATCTTGCGGCGCAGGCGGCTGATCTGGCTGTCGATGGCGCGGTCGTAGACGTCGGTGTCGCGGCCACGGGCGTAGTCCAGCAACTGGTCGCGGCTGAGCACCCGCTGCGGATGCTCGACGAAGGTACGCAGCAGCGCGAACTCGCCGTCGGACAGGTTGATGAAGATGCCGGTGGGGTCACGCAGGTCGCGCCGCACCACGTCCAGCCGCCAACCGGCGAACTCGTAGACATTGCCACGGTGGTCGGCCTGCTCGCTGCTGGCCTGGCTGCGGCGCAGCAGGGCGCGTACCCGCGCCAGCAGTTCGCGCGGATTGCAGGGTTTTGCCAGGTAATCGTCGGCGCCCACTTCCAGGCCGATGATGCGATCGGTGTCGTTGCCCAGCGCGCTGAGCATGATGACCGCAGGTGAACCGCGCTCGCTGGCCAGCGCCCGCGCCGCGCTCAGGCCGTCTTCTCCGGGCATCATCACGTCGAGTACGATGAGGTCCGGGCGGCGCTGGGCGATGCTCTTGCGCATCTCCGCCACGTTTTCGGCAACGTCCACCTGGTAACCGTGGGCGCTGAGGAACTCGCCGATCAGCTTGCGCAGGTCCGGGTCGTCGTCGACCACAAGAACGCAGGGTTGTTGCATGTCCATGGAGATCATCGTCGGTGGCGCGGCACTTGGCCCGCGCAGGGTGGTGGCTACCGGATACATGGTGCTCGCAGTTGCAGGGCTGGAGCACGCATCATAATGATTGAATTTGTCAACCTTTGGCACACGTGTGACGCAACATGACAGAACGGGACATCGCGCAGGAAACCGGGCCATCGACACTGTGCCGTAGCAATGGCGAGTGTACGCATGACAAGGCATTTCCGATGATGCGGGTGATCAGCCGCGACAACGGCGTGGGCCTGACCCGGGACATGGTGCTGATGGCGCAGACGCTGCGTGCCGGCGGCGTACCGGTGCAGGAAGTGGGCTTCACCAGTCAGCGGCTGCACGACACCGCACGCGAAGCCCGTCTGTGGGCCAGTCGCGCGCTGTTCGGGCGGGTGCCGGTGCAGATCTTTTCCGAGCGCGTGTATGCGCGCTGCCTGCCGCTGGGCCAGACCAACCTGCTGGTGCCCAATCCGGAATGGTTGCTGCCCAAGTGGCTGCCGCGGCTGCCGCAGTTCGACGCGGTTCTGTGCAAAACCCATCACGCGGAGCGGATTTTCCGCAGTCTGGGCTGCACCACGCGGTTCATCGGCTTCACCAGCCCGGATCGCCACGACGCACAGGTTCCGCGTCAACGTGCGTTCTTCCATCTGGCCGGGCGCAGTACCGCCAAGGGGACCCGCGTGCTGCTGGAGACCTGGCAGCGGCATCCGGAATGGCCGCTGCTGACGGTGGTGCAGAATCCGCGCACGGCCGGCAAGCCGGTGGTGGCGCCGAACATCGACCACCGCGTCCGTTATCTCGACGACGCCGAACTGCGCCGCCTGCAAAATGCGCACCTGTTCCATCTATGCCCATCCGAGGCCGAAGGCTTCGGGCATTACCTGATGGAAGCGCTGAGCGTGGGCGCGGTGACGCTGGCCACCGACGGTGAGCCGATGAACGAACTGGTCAGGCCTGAGCACGGGCTGCTGATTCCGGTGGCCGAGGTGCGCCAGCGGCGTCTGGCGTCGTATTACTACGTGGATGCGGCCGGCATTGCGCAGGCCGTGGAAACCGCGCTGGCCTTGCCGCAGGCGCAGCTGGATCAGCTGTCGGCCAACGCGCGGGCGTTCTACCAGGCCAACGATGCCGCATTCGCCGCGCGCTTTCGCAATGCGGTGCTGGCGTCGTTGCCGGCAGATGCGGCGGACGTCGCCACAGACGTGGCCCAGGCGGTCGTCGAGAACTGATGCGTTAGCCCCTGGCTTAGCCGGGTCACCGCTCTGACAACGCTCCGGCGTGTTGGATATAGCACGGTGCTGGCGTGGTCCCAGGTCTTGCACGCTGCATGACGGCGCACGCCAGCGATCGGCGCGCAGCGGCAAATGCACGACATATCACGATGCAACGCTCTGCCTGACCAAGCGGGTATCGCCCGCCATTGCCATGTGCGTGCGGTACGCGCATGCGCCATCCAGCCAGGGAGATCGACGATGGTCCAGACACGCTCCACAGCCGTTGCCATCAGTGCATTGCTAGCAGTGCTGGGCCTGGGCGGCTGCGCCAGTTTCTGCGGCGCGCCTTCCGGCGGGCCACCGCCGCCCGCGCCACCGCAGGCGCAGCGTGGTCCGCCACCACCACCACCGAGTGCGAGCGATCTGGCCGCGATGCAGGCCTGCGCTCAACAGCAAGGGATGGCATCGCCCCCGCCAGCTGCGGCCACGCCGCATCCCGATGCGCCTACGCAGGGCATGGACCACAGTGCGTTTGAGCGCTGTCTGGCCAGCAAAGGCGTGAGCTGGCCAACGCCGATGCCCGGCGGGCCCTGGCGCGACGGCCCGGCGCCTGATGGCCCGCACGGGCCTGGCGAACCACATGGTCCGCCACCCCATGATCCCGACTTCGACGCCGCGTTGCAGGCCTGTGCCACCGCGCAAGGCATCGCGTTGCCTGCGCCTGACGCGCCGCCCCTCGGCCCGCCACCGCCAGCACTGTCGCAATGCCTGGAGGCCGAAGGTTTTGCGCCACCGCCGCGGCATGGCTGATCGTGCTGATCACGCCGCCCGTCGGTTCCAGCTGCTGGCGGCGACGCTGCAGCTGGAGTGAGTTGCGCAGGAGCGGCGGTCGCCGTGCGCGACGCATTGCTGGATCCGGACGAAGCGGACGCTGGCCGCGCTTGGCGGCCTCTACCTGGATCCTCTGACAACCGCCAGGCAGTCGCGAGGCCGACTGAAGCGATTTCCCTCCGTGATGCTTCAGCCGGGTCCTATCCGTACACCAGGCACCCGACGACACTCGGCAGTGTCGAGCACGCTACTGACAAGCTCTTCGCCATCGATTGCCCACTGTGTGGGCTCACCCGGTACGAATGATCGATGACGATGCGCGCAGGCAAGAGCCGGACACGATGAGTGCCGTGCCCGACGACACCATGCAGGACAACGCGGCGCTGCGGGACGAGCTTTCCGGCATGCGTCGCCTGCATGCACTACAGGTCAGCCTGGCGGCACAGGCCGATGCCCGCATCGCGCTGCAGGAAATCACCGCGCTTGCCTGTGCCTTCGCGCGTACCGATTGCGGCTGCGTGCAACTGGTCAGCGCCCACAACAGCGAGATGGAGCTGCGTGTCTATCGCGGACATGACGAACGCAGTGCATTCGTGCAGCAGTTCCTGAAGGACGGCTTTCAGGCGACCTGCGACACCGTGCGGCGCGAACGCCGGCAGTTGGTGATCGAGGACATCGAAACCTTTACCCCGTTGAAGGGAACCCCCGATTACGAGGCAGCGCTGTGCAGCGGCATCCGTGCTGCCCAGTTCACTCCGTTGTTCAATCGTGCCGGTGGCCTGCTGGGATTGCTCGGGACCCAGTTCACCGTGCCGTATCGGCCTGCGGAGCATGAACTCAGATTGCTCGAACTGCTCGCATGGACGGCTGCCGACTACATCGAGCGCCACCGTGCCGAGCTGGCGCTGCGTACCAGCGAATCGCGGCTTGCCGCGCTGTCGGCGGCGAGTTCCGAAGTGCATTACCGTATGAGCGCCGACTGGGACGAGATGCACCAGCTGACCGCCGGCGAACGCGCTGCCGATGCGATGGCGACCAGCCGTTCCTGGATCATGGATTACATCCCTGCAGAGGATCAGGCGCTGGTGCGGAGCAGGATCGATGCAGGCATCCGCGCGCGCAGCGCGATCGTGTTCGAGCATCGGGTGCGACGCGCCGACGGCAGCATTGCGTGGATGGCGACCAAGGCGGTACCGGCACTGGATGCGGATGGGCGCATCACCGAGTGGTTCGGTGCCGGCGCCGATGTCACCGCGCGCAAGCAGGCCGAGGAACATCTACGCGAGAGCGAGGCGCGGCTGACCTATGTGCTCGATCAGGTTCCGATCGGAATTGGCCTGTTCGATACGCAAGGCCGTTTCACCTACCGCAATCCACAATTGCGTGACCAATTGGCAGAGCGGGTTCCTTCGCGCGAATCAGTGCAGGAGCAACCGCGGGCCGGTGTCGATCAGCAGGGGCAGGTGGTCGCGATCCAGGAATTTCCCTGCGCTCGCGCGCTGCGCGGCGAAGACACGACCGTGCCGGTGGATTTCATTGATCCTCGTAACGCGCAGCGCTGGTTGCGCATCACTGCGGTGGCGCTGCGCGAAGAGGACCGTGTGACCGGTGGCGTTGCGGTGGTGCAGGACGTCACGGTGCAGCGCCAGGTGCAGACGGAAGTGGGCGCGCTTGCCGAGCGCAATCGCGACATCCTCGAAAGTATTTCCGATGCCTTCTATGGCGTCGACGCGCAGGGGCGCTTCACCTACATCAATCAGAAAGCCGAGCTGCTGTGGGGGCGTGCTCGCGACCAACTGCTGGGAAACCTGCTGTGGGAGCAGTTTCCCGACTCGATCGGGTCACTTCCGTATCAGGCGCATGTGCAGGCGTCGCAGACACGTCAGGTGGTCAGGCTGGAAGCCTTGTCGCCGGCATTGGGGTGCTGGGTGGATATCAGCATCTATCCCACCAACGATGGCGGCATGTCGGTGTACTTCCGCGACATCTCCGACAAGAAACGCGCCGACGCGCGGCTGCGTGCCAGCGAAGAACGCTTCCGCACCGCATTGACGATCGAAACCGTCGGTGCGACCTACTTCGACATGGGCGGCCGCCTCACCGATGCCAACGACACCTTCCTGAAAATGAGCGGCTACAGCCGTGCCGACGTGGAAGCGGGCACGCTCTCCTGGCAGGCGCTGACCCCACCCGAAGCCAGGGACCTGTGCGAGCGGGCGTTCGAGGAACTCAGGACCAAGGGCAGTGCCACACCGTATGAGCGCGAATACCTGTGCAAGGACGGAACCCGGCGCTGGGCCCTGTTTGCGTCCAAGCGCTTGCCCGACGGCACCGGCTTCGAGTTCGTGCTCGACATCACCGACCGCAAGCTCACCGAAGCGGCGCTACGCGAAGTGCAGGACCGCAATGCCTTCCTGCTGAAACTCTCCGACGCCCTGCGGCCACTGCCCGATCCGGCCGCAATCCAGGGCGAGGCCGCACGCGTGCTGGGCGAGCATCTGAACGCCGGCCGCGCCTACTACGTGGAAGTGGATGCCAGGGCGCAACAGTACGTGGTCGAGCGTGACTGGCATCAGCCCGATGAAACCAGTCATGCGCGTCGCTTTGCGTTGACCGACTGGCCGATGCCCTGGCTGCTCGACGCGCAGACCTGGGTGGTGCGCGATGCCGCCACCGATCCTGCCTTGCCCGATGATCAGCGCGCGGCCTACCTGGGCAACCAGATCGCTGCGCTGATCGTGGTGCCGCTGATCAAGGGCGGCCGGCTGGTGGCCACCTTCGTGGTCAATCAACGCAGCGCGCGCAACTGGAATGCCGCCGAGATCCGTCTGGCAGAGGAAACTGCCGAGCGCACCTGGGCGGCGCTGGAGCGTGCGCGTGCACAGGGAGCGCTGCTCGAAAGCGAGGAGCGCTACCGGGTGATCCTGGAGAGCGCGCTCGACTACGCAATCTTTACCACCGACACGCGCGGACACATCCAGACCTGGCCGCCGGGTGCGGAGGCGGTATTCGGCTGGACCGCGGAAGAGGCGATCGGCCAGCACATCGCCATGACCTTCGTTGCCGAAGATCGGCTGACCGGCGTGCCGCAGCGCGAGATCGAGCAGGCGCATTACACCGGCGGCGCGCCGAATGTGCGCTGGCATCAATGCAAGGATGGCCGGCACGTGTTCATCGAGGGCGCGACGCGGCCGTTGCGCGATGGCAGTGCCGAGCCGCTGGGCTATCTCAAGATCGGCCAGGACGTGACCCGGCGACGGCAGTGGGAAGATCGCCAGCAAGTGTTGCTGGCCGAGCTGCAGCACCGCACGCGTAATTTGATGGGTGTGGTGCGTGTGGTCTTCAATCGCACGCAGCGCAGCAGCAAGACCATCGCCGAGTTGGCGCTGATCTACAACGATCGCCTGGATGCCCTGGCGCGCGTGCAGGGCCTGCTGTCGCGCCTGAACGAAGGCGATCGCATCCTGTTCGATGAATTGATCCGGGTCGAGCTGTCGGCCATGGGTGCGATCGATGCGCAAGGCCAAGGCGACCGCGTGACACTGGACGGCCCCGCTGGCGTGCGTCTGCGCTCCAGCACCGTGCAGACCTTTGCGCTGGCCCTGCACGAGCTGGCGACCAATGCCAACAAGTACGGCGCGCTTGCGCAGGCCGGCGGCCAGTTGCGGGTGCGCTGGCGCCTGCTGGGTACCGCCAAGGGCACGCGCCTGCGCATCGAGTGGAGCGAGACCGGTGTGCACATGCCGGCGCCTGGCGAAGCGGCACAAGGCTCCGGCTATGGGCGCGAGCTGATCGAACGCGCGCTGCCGTATCAGCTGCAGGCCGAGACGACCTACGTACTGGGGCCGGACGGCGTGCGCTGCACCATCGAGCTGCCGGTGTCGGAGAGCATGCGTTTAGAAAGCGACGACAGCTGAATATGCGTGCTGCGCCTGCACACGCCTGCCAGTGGCGTGCTGCAGTGCGACGCCAGCGGCGGCCGGCACGCGTAATCCGCAGCAGCGCAGCAGCACGGGTCGACGAGCGGCAGGCGCCTGGATGGACGGTCAGCGCCATGGCTGGCGCGGATGTTGTTGCAGCTGGGCGCCGATCCATGCCGCAGCCGTCTTCGGCGCTGGTTGAGCGAACTTCCTCGCGGGCATGGATTTTTTCGGGCGAATCCATATACTGCCCCCCAGTATTTAGCCGGAGCCGTCATGCCGCATTCGCCGCAGGAGAAAAAGCGGGCGCTAGCACGCGTACGGCGCCTGCGCGGGCAGTGCGACGCGCTTGAGCGCGCGCTGGAGGCGGGCGCAGACTGTGCGCCTGTGCTGCAGCAGATCGCCGCGATCCGGGGTGCCGTCAACGGGCTGATGTCGCAGGTGCTCGAAGCGCATATCCGCGAAGACTTCGGCCACGCCGCCGCCTCTGACGCGCAGCGCGCCGAGCGGGTGCAGGAGCTGCTCGGGCTGGTCCGGTCCTATCTCAAATGAACTCCCACCGGGCCGGCGCCTGCCGTGCCCGTCCTTGAACCCCATCGTCAGGAGCGCCACCACATGAAATCCCGTGCAGCAGTTGCATTCGGACCCGGCAAGCCGCTGGAAATCGTCGAGATCGACGTCGCACCGCCACAGGCTGGCGAAGTGCTGGTCCGCATCACCCACACCGGTGTGTGCCACACCGACGCGTTCACGCTGTCCGGCGACGACCCGGAAGGCATCTTCCCGTCCGTGCTGGGCCACGAGGGCGGCGGCATCGTCGAGCAGGTCGGCGAGGGCGTCACCAGCGTCAAGGTCGGCGACCACGTGATCCCGCTGTACACGGCCGAATGCCGCAAGTGCAAGTTCTGCCTGTCGGGCAAGACCAACCTGTGCCAGGCCGTGCGCGCCACCCAGGGCAAGGGCCTGATGCCCGACGGCACCACGCGCTTCTCCTACAACGGCGAGCCGATCTACCACTACATGGGCTGCAGCACCTTCAGCGAGTACACCGTGGTGCCGGAGATCTCGCTGGCGGTGGTGAACCCGGAAGCGCCGCTGGAAAAGGTCTGCCTGCTCGGTTGCGGCGTCACCACCGGCATCGGCGCGGTGCACAACACCGCCAAGGTCAAGCCGGGCGAAAGCGTGGCAGTGTTCGGCCTGGGCGGCATCGGGCTGGCGGTGATCCAGGGCGCGGTGCAGGCCAAGGCCGGGCGCATCCTGGCCATCGACACCAACCCTGGCAAGTTCGATCTGGCGCGCAGCATGGGCGCCACCGATTGCATCAACCCCAAGGACTACGACAAGCCGATCCAGGAGGTCATCGTCGAGCTGACCGATGGCGGCGTGGACTTCAGCTTCGAGTGCATCGGCAACGTGAACGTGATGCGTTCGGCGCTGGAGTGTTGCCACAAGGGCTGGGGCGAGAGCGTCATCATCGGCGTGGCCGGCGCCGGCCAGGAAATCAGCACCCGTCCGTTCCAGCTGGTGACCGGCCGCGTGTGGCGCGGTTCGGCCTTCGGCGGCGTCAAGGGACGGACCCAGTTGCCGGGCATGGTGGAACAATCGATGAAGGGCGAGATCGATCTCGATCCCTTCATCACCCACACCATGCCGCTGGAAGAGATCAACGAGGCCTTCCACCTGATGCACGAAGGCAAGTCGATCCGCACCGTGATCCATTTCTGACCGTACGGCCAGGAGCGGCGCGCGGCCGCTTCCGCGCACGTGGTACCCGATACTCCGGGAGGGGCATGATGACCAGCGTCTCGATTCATCCTTCGGTAGACAGTGGTGTAGCGCGTGGCGGTGCAGAAAGCTTTCAGGGCGGAACCCTTGAATGTCACTGCGCCAGCGACAAGGTGACCGTGGACGTGGCTGCGCAGACCGCGCACAACCACGCCTGCGGCTGCAGTAAATGCTGGAAGCCGGAAGGCGCGACCTTTTCGGTGATTGCGGTGGTGCCGCGCGACAAGGTCACGGTGACCGCGCATGCGGAGAAGCTCAAGGTCGTCGACGAAAGCGCGGCGATCCAGCGGCATGCGTGCACCGGCTGCGGCGTACATATGTTCGGTCGCATCGAAGACAAGGGGCACGCGTTTTACGGGCTGGACTTCATCCATACCGAGTTGTCGCAGCAGTCGGGCTGGTCGCCGCCGGGCTTTGCGGCGTTCGTATCCTCCATCATCGAAACCGGCACGCCGCCGGCGGACATGGACGGCGTGCGTGCGCGCCTCAACGAGCTCGGACTGACCCCGTACGACTGCCTGTCGCCGGGATTGATGGATGCGCTGGCCGCCAACGTGGCACGCAAGAAAGGTTTGCTGCACTGATCGTCCAACCCCGCGGCCGGCGCTCGTGCCGGCCGCAGGTTTTTATCGAAGGAATCTCATGGAACGTATCGAACACCATGCCTGTTTCGGCGGCTGGCAAGATGTCTACCGGCATCAGTCGCAGAGCTTGAACTGCAGCATGCAGGTCGGCGTCTATCTGCCGCCACAGGCCGCCGATGGTCCGTTGCCGGTGCTGTACTGGCTGAGCGGGCTGACCTGCAGCGAACAGAACTTCATCAGCAAGGCCGGCGCGCAGCGGTATGCGGCCGAGCATGGCGTGATCCTCGTCGCGCCCGACACCAGCCCGCGTGGCGACGATGTGGCCGACGCGGATGGCTACGACATCGGCAAGGGCGCCGGCTTCTATGTAGATGCCACCGAGCAGCCGTGGGCGGCGCATTACCGCATGTACGACTATGTGGTGAACGAATTGCCGGCGTTGATCGAAGCGAACTTCGCCACCACCGGCGCGCGCGCGATCAGCGGCCACTCGATGGGCGGCCATGGCGCCTTGACCATCGCGTTGAAGAATCCGGGCCGCTATCGCAGCGTGTCGGCACTCTCGCCGATCGTGGCGCCCAGCCAGGTGCCGTGGGGCGAGAAGGCATTCGGCCAGTATCTGGGTCAGGACCGCGCAGCGTGGCAAGCGTACGACGCCACTGCGTTGATCGCACAGGCGCAGGAACGCCTGCCGCTGTTGATCGATCAGGGCGATGGCGACGAATTCCTCGAGAACCAGCTGAAGACGTCGCTGTTTGAACAGGCTGCCAAGGCCGCCGGTTATCCGGTCACGGTGCGGCTGCAGCCCGGTTACGACCATAGCTACTACTTCATCGCCAGCTTTATCGGCGAACACATCGCGCACCATGCCGCGGCATTGCGTGGTTGATCGGCTGGTCGAGTGCGCAGTAGATGCGTGGTATGCGATGGTGGATGGTGGCGCGCATTGGGTTATCTTGCATTGCCGCGCTGCCGTGTTGCGTGGGCCGTGGCATGAATAAAGCCTCGAATTGACCTCCCTTCTCCCCTCGGGAGAAGGTGCCCCGCAGGGGCGGATGAGGGTACGGGTGAAGCCCGGTGGAGCGGGCAGATGGGCTTGTAGAGCGGCCGATCTGCGGCGTGGCTGCAGGGCCCTTGCCCGCCCATCATCGCGGGACACGCCGCAAGTACGTCCGTGTAGGCTCTTACGCGGCATCCATGCCGCGTAAGGTCCCGCGACGGTGGGCGGGCAAGGACCAGGCGAGATGGTCGGTGCGCTGGTGCAAGCAGAGCATGGCGTGCCGTTGTTTGGATAACGGCGTCCTGTCAGCTTTTCAATACAGCGCATTCAACAGGCAGGCTTCAACACAATGCCCTGCAGACTTCCTTGTAAGGCGCGCAAGCGGCCTTTTCGCATCCAAAGTCTGCGTCGACCAGCTGCGTCACATCATTATCTTGTCGGCTATAGCCATTGCCACAAACCAAGAACGGCTAACGCGCCACCTGCGCCGCAAGCTTGCCCAATCGGCGCATCGCGCGCTCCAGCGTGTCGCTCCATGGCTGGCCGCAGGTCAGCCGCAGGTGATCTGCGTAGTCGCCACGGCTGGAGTACAGATGACCGGGCGAGGTGCCGATGCGTTCTGCCAGCGCGGCCTCGAACACGGCCTGGCCGCTACCGCCGTCGGGCAACTGCAGCCATAGTGATAACCCACCTGCCGGGTCGCCCACGCGCGTGCCTTCCGGCCAATGCCGCACGATGGCATCGCGCAGCCGCTGCCCGTTGTCGGCCAGGGTGCGGCGCAGCTTGCGCAGATGCCGTTCCAGATCGTGTTGCGCCAGGTAGTCGGCCAGTGCCAGTTGCGGCAGGCTGGCGCTGCCGACGGTGGAAAAGTACTTGGCGCGCACCAGGGCGTCGGTCCAGTCGCCACCCAGCAACCAACCCACCCGCAGGCCGGGCGAGAGCACCTTGGAGAACGAGCCGCAGGTGATCACGTTGGCATGGGTATCGAAGTGGCGCAGCGGACGTGGACGTTGCCCCGACCAATCCAGTTCGCCATAAATATCGTCCTCGATCACCACGGTGCCATGGCGTGCGCAGCTGTCGAGCAATGCGCGCTTGGCGCTGTCGGGCGTGAGGCTACCGCTGGGATTGTTGAAGTTGGGAATCAGCACTGCCGCACGCACCGGCGTGCGCTGCAGCAGCGTATCCAGACGCGCGACATCGATACCCTGGCCGGGACGGTTGGGTACCTCCAGCACCTTCAGGCGCAGTGCCGCCACCGCCTGCAGGATGCCGTGATACGTGGGCGTTTCCACCAGCACCACATCGCCTGGTGCGGTGAGCGTGCGCAGCGCCAGGCTGATCGCCTCCATCGCGCCGGCGGTGATCACCACTTCTTCCGCGTCGACGGTGGTTGCGCAGTGTGCATAACGTTGTGCGATCTGCCGGCGCAGTGCGGGTTGGCCTTGCGGCGGTGCGTAATCCAACGCCGCCGAGCGCTGGCGACGCAGCTGCCGCGACAGGGCCGCGGCCAGTTGTGCGGTGGGCAATAGCGCAGGCGCGGGGGTGGCAGTGTGTAGCGGCACCAGGTCGGTACGCGCCAAGGTGTCGAGCACGCGCTGCAAGGCGGGGTTGTCGACCATGCCCGGCTTGCGCCGACGTGTGACGGGTGCTGCGGCCGGCAACGCAGGCGTCGTGCTGCGCACGAAGTAGCCCGAACGCGGGCGCGCCTGCACGCGCCCCTCGCGTTCCAGTTGCAGGCAGGCTTGCACGGCGGTGGCAGTGCTGATGCCATGGTTGGCGGCCAGTTGCCGGATCGAGGGCAGGCGCTCGCCGGCACGCAAGGTGCCGCCTTCTATCTGCTGCCGCAGCTGCGTGGCCAGCGATTCGTACAGCAACATCTGCGGGCGCCTTCCATCTGTATTGGTCAATTTGCAGCGTATCTGAATCTGTGATGGTCGGGTAGCACGTTGCAGACTGGCCGTGCCCGGTGAGTACGCCAGGTATGGGTTCCCTTTTGTGAGGTTGGCCGTGCTGCTTCCTGTGTTTATCGTCGATGCGTTCACCACGGTGCGTTTCAGGGGCAATCCGGCAGCCGTGGTGCCGTTGCAGGCCTGGTTGCCGGAGCCGGTGATGCAGGCCATCGCCAGCGAACACAACCTTTCGGAGACCGCTTTCTTCGTCCGCGACGACAGTGGCGTATTCGACATCCGCTGGTTTTCTCCGCTCAAGGAGGTCGGCTTCTGCGGGCATGCGACCTTGGCCAGCGCGTTCGTGATCGCGACGCACCAGCTGGCGGCGTTTCCGCTGCGCTTGCGTGCGCCGGCTGTCGGTGAGATCGCCGTTGCCAGGGTGGACGAGCGCAGCTTCGAGCTGCGCTTCCCCAACCAGGAGCCGTCGCTGCTGCAAGTGGTGCCGCACGCGTTGTCTGAGTCGTTATCGATCGCGCCCCAAGCTGTCTATGCGAATGCGCAGGCGTATATCGCTGTCTACGCCGACCAAGCACAGGTGCGTGCGGTGACGCCGGATCTGGGCCGGATGCTGGCGCTGGCGCCGCGCGATGTGGCGGTCACCGCACCAGGCCTTGAGCATGATTTTGTCTCCCGCTATTTCTGGCCGTCCAACGGCGGCAGCGAAGATCCGGTCACCGGATCGATTCATGCCGCGCTTGCGCCGCTGTGGGCGCAGCGGCTGGGCAAGACGCAGCTCACCGCGCTGCAGGCATCCGCGCGTGGCGGCGAACTGCAGTGCCGGGTCGAGCCGCAGCATGTCTACGTGCGTGGCAGTGCTGTCCAGTATCTGCAGGGAACCATTGCGCTATGAGTATTCCATTGCCCGTGCAAGCGACATCGACCGGCGCCGGGCGACGGGCGGTCTGGCAATTGCTGGTTGCCGAAGTCCTGATCGGTTCGGTCGGCGTGTTCGTCCGCGAAAGCGGGCAGGATCCGGTGACGGCGGTGTTCTATCGCTGCCTGTTCGGGGCGCTGTTTCTTAGCGGATGTGGCTTGGTCGGTGGACAGCTACGAGGGCTGTGGCGCGAGCGTGCGCTGTTGCGCGATGCCATCGTCAGCGGTGTGCTGCTGGTGTTGAATTGGGTGGCGTTGTTCGCCGGCATGGCGCGCTCGTCGATCGGCGTGGCGACTATGGTCTACCATGTGTTTCCGTTCGTGATGTTGCTGCTGGCCGCGTTGTTGCAGGGCGAGCGCACGCGGCGTGCCGATCTGGGCTGGGCGTTGCTGGCATTCGTCGGCGTGGCCTGCTCCGCAAATCCGGCGCGGTTGTGGCAGGCGGCCGACCGTGGCTATCTGATCGGCATCGCGCTCACGCTGTTGGCGGCGTTGCTATGCGGTGCGTCGCTGCTGATGTCGCGCCGCATCAGCCGCGAGCGGCCGCTGGCGGTGGTGACGGTGCAATGCTGGGTCGGCACGTTCCTGCTGGCCGGGTTTTCCAGCAGTGCGGCGTTGCATCCGGGCCTGCACTGGCTGTGGTTGGTGGGCCTGGGCGTGATCCACAGCGGCATCGTCTATGTGCTGTTCTATTCGTCCTATCGCCATCTGCATGTGGCCACGATTGCGGTGCTGGCGTTCGTTTATCCGCTGGTGACGCTACTGCTGGACTATCTGCTCTACGGCCACGCATTGGTACCGGTGCAGTGGCTGGGCCTGGCGCTGATCGTGGTGGGCACGCTGGCGGTGAATCTGAAATGGCGCTGGCCGCGGCGTGTGGCAGACAACGCACCGGCCTGAGCGACGTTGCCGCCGCGTCGTGCACGCGGCGGCCGTGGAACTCAACGTACGTCGCGCAGTTCCCAGTGGTGCCCGGCCAGGGCCTGCATGCGTTGCTTGAGCAGGTCGCCGGGGATGCTGGTAGTGGCGACCAGGTCCACACGCAGATCGCCCTGCTTGCCGGTAACCGTGGCCGACGGATCGGTCACGCCCAGGCTGGGGTCCACCGCGTCCGGGTCGGCCTGCAGCTGGCGCCAGCGATCGAACCAGGCCGGATCACGCAAGGCAGCCTGCAACTGTTCGGCAAAGGCCTCGGCACCATGGGCACTAAAGCTCACGCTCGCATCGCCGCCGCGGGCGAGCTTGGGGTCGGGCAGGCTGATCGAGTAGCTGACAGGCATGTGCAAGGACTCTGATGGATGACTCCGGTACGTTAGTGCAGCGGCGGTGAGCGCTCCGTCGACAGGTGTGGACACGTGGGAGCCTCCAGGTGCGGAGTCACGGGCTGTTCCGCGAGCGGGGAGGGCGCTGTGTGCTCGCCTCGCCAGGTTTTGACGGCATCTGGTGAGCGAGGCTGCGACTCGGAATCCCGGTTGTCTTTGTGTCCTTGTGTATTAGGGATGAGGTCGCGCGGCTAGATCAGTTGTAGAGCGGCTGATCTGCGGCTCCGCTGCAGGGTCCTTGCCCGCCCACCATCGCGGGACACGCCGCAAGTACGTCCCTGTAGGCTCTTACGCGGCATCCATGCCGCGTAAGGTCCCGCGACGGTGGGCGGGCAAGGACCAGTCCAGATGGTCGGTGTGCATGGTTTTTCAAAACAGCCGGTAACGGGTGCGGTGTCTTCGCCGCGCCCTCGACGCTGTGAGCTTGGCTGCAGGGCCCTTGCCCGCCCACCATCGCAGGACACGCCGCAAGTACGTCCATGTAGGCTCTTACGCGGCATCCATGCCGCGTAAGGTCCCGCGACGGTGAGCGGGCAAGGACCAGTCCAGATGGTCGGTGCGCACGGGTAAGCAGGGCGTGGCATGCAGTGTTTGCAGCATGGCCAATCAGTTGCCAAGACGAGCCGAGCAATCAGCAGGCTTTCGATAAAGCAACCTCAGCAAATCCTGGTGCGGTGCCCTTGCCGGTTCCGGGACCCTTGGCGGCATGGATGCCGCCAAGGAGCCTCCATGGACGGATTCACGGCGTGTCCCGGAAGTGGTGAGGGCACCGCGCCCTCGACCAACGAGGCTCTGCTCCAACCTCATAACGCCCTGACTCAAAACCTGGTCGTCCTGAGTTGGGACTGGAGGCCGAAGTTGCCCGGAAACGACTGCATAGCGTGGAGACGTGCCTGCAGACCGTCGCCACACAGCATTTATGCGGAATTTACGCGGGGGCTGTCGCAGGTCCATAGCGACTTTACGCAGCCCGGGAAGACACTGCGCAGGTTGGCGGAGCGGTTCCGCCGTGGACGATCCCGATGCATCCCTTGACCTGTCTGCTCCATCGCCGCTACGCGCGCGGTGCCGCAGCGCTTTGCCTTGTCGGCCTGCAGACGCTGCATGCGCCGTCGCATCTCGCATCCATCGCGCCGCATTGCGCGCGTCTCGGGGAGTAGCCGACATGCCTGCCTGGTTGTCCCTGTTGTGCGGCGTGGCCGTACTCGTTGCCGCCGCGTACCTGTTGTACGTGGTCCTGCGCCCCGAAGACTTCTGATGCGAGTGCGCTCCAATGATTGAAACTCTCCTTGTCTACGCGCTGGCCATCGTGCTGGCCTGGCCCCTGGGCCGCTACCTGGCAGCGGTGATGCGCGGCGCCCCGATGCGTGGCGACGCACTGTTCGGCTGGATCGAACGGCCGTTGTATGCGTTGCTCGGCACCCGCCCGCAGCAGGGCATGTCGTGGCGTGGGTATGCGGTGGCGTTCCTGCTCAGCAACCTGGTTGTCGGCCTGCTCACCTGGGCAGTGTTCATGACCCAGGGGTGGCTGCCGTTCAACCCGGACGCCATCCCGAACATGCGCTGGGACACCGCGCTGCACACCATGGTGTCGTTCGTCACCAACACCAATCAGCAGCACTACTCGGGCCAGGCGCAGTTGTCGTATCTGGCGCAGATGACCGGCATCGTCGGCCTGCAGGTGGTGACGCCGATGATGGGCCTGGCATTGGCGGTGGCAACCTTGCGCGCATTGTTCGGTGGGCGGGCGGTCGCAACTGTGTTCGATGCCTCGCCGGCATTCAATGCGACGGCCAGCGCCAAGCCACGGGTGGCTAAGCTGGAGGAGCCGGAGGTCATGCCGCGCCCGGGGCGGCAGCAGTCGGCTACCGGATTGGAGGCATTGCCGGAGGCAGACGTCGGCAATTACTGGGCGGATGTGATCCGCGCCAGCGTGCGTGTGTTGCTGCCGCTGTGCCTGCTGTGGACCGTGCTGCTCGGCTGGCAGGGCGTGCCCTCCACGCTGCAGGGTGCGGCCACCGCCGCACCGCTGGACAGCAGCGCCGGCATGTCCAAGCAGACCATTCCGGTCGGGCCGGTTGCGGCGATGGTCGCGGTCAAGCAGCTCGGCACCAACGGTGGCGGCTGGTACGGCCCCAACAGTTCGGTGGCGCTGGAAAATCCCACGCCGCTGAGCAACCTGCTGGAGACGTTGGCGCTGGTGCTGTTGCCGATGAGCGTGGTGTTCATGGTCGGCTATCTGACCGGGCGCAAGCGCCTCACCGCGCTGGTGTTCGGCACCATGCTGACGATGTCGGTCGCATCCACCGCGCTGTTGCTGTGGTCCGAAGCGTATTCGGCCAGCGCCGGCTCGGCTGCCTTGATGGAAGGCAAGGAGGTGCGTGTCGGCGCAGATGCGTCTGCGTTGTGGGCGGCCTTGACCACGCAGACCTCCAACGGCTCGGTCAATGCGATGCACGATTCGCTGGCGCCGTTGAGCGGTCTGGTCACGCTGGTGGACATGCTGATCAACGCGATCTGGGGCGGCATCGGCTGCGGCCTGCAGCAGTTCGTGGTGTATCTGCTGCTGAGCGTGTTCCTGGCCGGTTTGATGACCGGGCGCACGCCGGAGTTGTTCGGCCGCAAGATCGAAGCGCGCGAGGTGCAGTTGCTTGCGCTGCTGATCCTGCTGCAGCCGTTGGTGGTGCTGGGCTTCACCGCAGTGGCGCTGGCGGTGCCGGCATTTACCGCCAATTCCAATCCCGGCTTTCACGGCATCAGCCAGGTGTTCTACGAGTACACCTCGGCCTTTGCCAACAACGGCTCGGGTTTCGAAGGCCTGGGCGATGCGACGTACTGGTGGAACCTGAGTTGCTCGGCGGTGCTGGCATTGGGCCGCTATCCCGCGCTGATCCTGCCGCTGATGGTGGCCGCGCGCATGGCAGTGAAGCGGCGCGCGCCGGAATCGGCCGGCAGCCTGCAGGTCGAAACGCCAACCTTCGCGCTGACCCTGATGGCGATCGTGCTGGTGCTCACCGTGCTGCAGTTCATGCCGGCACTGGTGCTGGGTCCTATCGCTGAACACCTCGCCCTGGCGGCGTCCTGAGAGTTTGAGCAATGTCTACGATCGATACGACTGAAAAACGCGCGCGCGGTGACGCGGCGTTGTTCGACGCCACCGTGCTGGTGGCGGCAATGCGCGCGGCCTTCCTCAAGTTGGCGCCGCGGCATCTGCTGCGCAGCCCGGTGATGGCGGTGGTGATGGGTGGCACGCTGCTGGCGGCGGTGATCACCGCCAGCGGGTATGGCAATGCCGGATTCGGCTGGGCGGTGACGGCGATCCTGTTCGTCACCGTACTGTTCGGCAATTTCGCCGAGGCCATCGCCGAAGCGCGCGGGCGTGGGCAGGCCGCATCGCTGCGCCGTGCACGCAAGGATCTGGTCGCCCGCCGGGTGGAAACCGCACTTGGCGGCCGCGAGACCCGCGTGCCGGCGGCGGAGCTGCGCCCGGGCGACTACGTGATGGTGTCCGAAGGCGAATTCGTCCCGGCCGATGGCGAGATCGTGCGCGGCGTTGCAACCATCAACGAAGCGGCGGTCACCGGCGAATCGGCACCGGTACTGCGCGAGGCCGGCACCGATCGCAGTGGCGTGATCGGCGGAACGCGCGTGCTCTCCGACGAGATCGTGTTCAAGGTCACCGCCGAGCCGGGGCATAGTTTCCTGGACCGCATGATCGCCTTGGTGGAAGGCGCCAACCGGCAGAAGACGCCGAACGAAATTGCGCTGACCTTGTTGCTGGCGGCGATGACACTGACCTTCCTGATCGTGGTGGCCTCGCTGCCGGCGATTGCGGGTTTTGTCGGCGTCACGCTGGATCCGCTGTTGCTGATCGCGCTGCTGGTGTGCCTGATCCCGACCACCATCGGCGGGCTGTTGCCGGCGATCGGCATTGCCGGCATGAACCGCGCGCTGTCTGCCAATGTGCTGGCCAAATCCGGCAAGGCGGTGGAAGTGGCCGGCGACGTGGACGTGCTGTTGCTCGACAAGACCGGCACCATCACCTACGGCGACCGGCAGGCCACCGCGTTCCATCCGCTGGCCGGCATCGACCGTACGCAGCTGCGCGATGCGGCAATGCTGGCCTCGCTGGCCGACCCGACACCGGAAGGCAAGTCCATCGTGAAGCTGGCACGCCAGCAGGGCGCGGTGGCGGTCGAGCCGGAGGGCGCGCATTTCATCGGCTTCACCGCGCAGACCCGCATGTCCGGCGTGGATCTGGCCGGGCGCAGCATCCGCAAGGGTGCCGGCGATGCGATCGTGGCCTATGTGCAGGCGCAGGGCGCCACGGTGTCGCCGGAGTTGAACGGCCGCATCGAAGAAGTCGCGCGTGGCGGCGCCACCCCGCTGGTGGTGGCCGAAGGCCGGCATGTGCTGGGCGTGGTCGAGCTGAGCGATGTGGTCAAGCAAGGCATCAAGGAAAAGTTTGCGCAGCTGCGTGCGATGGGCATCAAGACGGTGATGATCACCGGCGACAACCCGCTTACGGCCGCCGCGATTGCCGCCGAAGCCGGCGTGGACGACTACATCGCCCAGGCGCGCCCGGAAGACAAGCTGGCGCGCATCCGCGCCGAGCAGGCCGGCGGGCGGCTGGTGGCAATGGTCGGCGACGGCACCAACGATGCGCCGGCGCTTGCCCAGGCCGACGTGGGCCTGGCGATGAACTCCGGCACGCAGGCGGCCAAGGAGGCCGGCAACATGGTCGATCTGGATTCGGATCCGGCCAAACTGCTGGCAGTGGTCGAAGTGGGCAAGCAGCAGCTGATCACGCGCGGTGCGTTGACCACGTTCTCGCTGGCCAACGATGTGTCCAAGTACTTCGCGATCCTGCCGGCGCTGTTTGCCGCGGCGATTCCGTCGATGGCCGCGCTCAACGTGATGCAGTTGTCCAACCCGCGGCATGCGGTGCTGGCGGCGTTGATCTTCAATGCGCTGATCATCCCGGCATTGATTCCGCTGGCGTTGCGCGGCGTGCGCTTTCGCCCGTTCAGCGCCACGGCCCTGCTGCGCCGGAACATGCTGATGTACGGCGTGGGTGGCGTGTTGCTGCCGTTTGCTGCCATCAAGTTGATCGACCTGGCGCTTGTCGCCACTTTGGGGAACTGAGTCATGACGATTTCTTCGAAAACCGGTCCGTCCACGGCGCAGCCGTTGCGTGACGACGGCGCCCTGCGCGGGGCGGTGATGCTGGCGTTGTTCATCCTGCTGGGCCTGGGCCTGAGCTATTCGCTGGTCGCCACCGGCATCACCGGCGCGCTGTTCCCCGAGCAGGCGCATGGCTCGTTGCTGCGCGACGACGCGCGTGTGGTTGGCTCGGCCCTGATGGCGCAGCCGTTTGCCAATGCGCGCTATTTCCAGCCACGCCCCTCGGCGGCCAAGTACGACCCGACCGCTGCGGCCGGCAGTAATCAGGCGCGTTCCAATCCCGACCTGCAAACCCGCATCGCCGCCACGCGCGCCGAGGTGGCTGCACGCGACGGCATCGCACCGGAGGCGGTCCCCGCCGAGCTGATCACCCAGTCCGGCAGTGGCCTGGATCCACACCTGAGCCCGGCCGGCGCCCAGGTCCAGGTACGCCGCGTCGCCGCCGCGCGCGGCTGGCCGGAACAGCGCGTGGCCGCGCTGGTAAGGGCCGCCACCGAACAGCCACAGTTCGGCCTGCTCGGGCAGCCGCGGGTGAATGTGCTGGCACTGAATTTGGCGCTGGATCGCGCGGGGAATGGGGAGTCGGGAATCGGGAATGGGCTAAAGCAACAGCACTAGAGCTGTCAGCTCGCGGTAGGCTGCACCAATCCCCAATCCCGCTTCCCTAATCCCGGCCTCCATGATTGACGCCCGCACCCAACAAGCCGACGCGCTGATCGGCGAACTGCAGCGCGAACATGGCGGGCGCCTGACCGTGTTTCTGGGCGCAGCGCCCGGAGTTGGCAAGACCTACGCCATGCTGTCGCGGGCGCGCGAGCGCCTGCGCCAGGGCATGGACGTGGTGGCCGGGGTGGTGGAAACCCATGGCCGCAGCGAAACCGCGGCACTGCTGGATGGCCTGCCGCTGCTGCCGCGCACCCGCATCAACTACCAGGGCCGGGAGCTGGAAGAACTCGACCTGGACGCGTTGCTGGCGCGCAAGCCGAAGCTGGCGCTGATCGACGAGCTGGCCCATCGCAACGTGCCGGGCAGCCGGCACGAGCGGCGCTGGCAGGACATCGTGGAACTGCTCGATGCCGGCATCGATGTCTACACCACGGTCAACATCCAGCACCTGGAAAGCCTCAACGACATCGTGCTGCGCATCACCGGCGTGCGCGTGTCCGAAACCGTGCCCGATGCGGTGTTCGACCGCCTGCGCGACATCGTGCTGGTGGACCTGCCACCGCGCGAACTGATCGAGCGCCTGCAGCAGGGCAAGGTGTATCTGCCCGAGCAGGCGACGCAGGCCTTGCAGGCGTTTTTCTCGCCCTCCAACCTCACCGCGCTGCGCGAGCTGGCGATGCAGACCGCGGCCGACCGTGTCGACAGCGATCTGCGCGACACCCAGGCCGCACGCGGTTTGCCGGGCACTGCCGCCTTGCGTCGCCGCGTGGTGGTGGCCATCGATGGGCGTGGCAGCTCGGATTATCTGGTGCGGGTGGCGCGGCGGTTGTCCGAACGACGCGATGCCCCGTGGACGGTGGTCACCGTGCAGACGCGCACCGTGGCCGACGCCGCCTGGCAGCTGGAGATCGACCGCGCCTTCGCACTGACACGCCGCCTGGGGGGCGATACCGCGCTGCTGCACGGCGCCAACGTCGCCGAGGCGTTGCTGGATTTCGCCGCGCAAAACGGCGTGTCCACGCTGGTGCTGGGGCGCACGCGCGAGCGCCCGCTGGCGCGCATGTTCAACCGCACGCTGACCCAGCAATTGCTGCAGCGTGGCGCGCATTACGAACTGGTCATCGTCAGCTCCGCCGATGCGCGCGCACGTGCGCGCCAGCGTTGGCGCAATCCGCGCCAGTGGCTGCAGCGTTACGACCTGGCGTTTGCGGCGATCGCGGCCGCTGCCGCGGTCGCGGTGGCATGGGTGATCCAGCGCTGGACCGACATCGACGACCTGTCGATGGTGTTCATCGTCGCGGTGGTGCTGGTGGCCTCGCGCACGCGCATGGCCGCCGCGGTGATCGCCGCGCTGCTGAGTTTTGTCGCCTACAACTTCTTCTTCATCGAACCGCGCTTCACCCTGCACATCAGCGCGCGCCAGGGCGTGGTGACGGTATGCCTGTTCCTGATCGCTGCCCTGGTCGCCGGCCGCCTGGCCTCGCGCCTGCGCAGCCAGGTGCTGGCCTTGCGCGCCGCCAATGCGCATGCCAATGCGCTGCAGACGCTGGCCCGCGAGCTCAGCACCGCCGCCGACCTGGGGCAGGTGCTGGAAGCCGGCCGTCGCGCGCTGGCCACGGCCCTGGATGCAGAGGCCTGGTTGCGTCTGGAGCAGCGCGAAAGCGATGCACCGGCCAGCTTCGGTGCACTCGATCGCAGCGCGGCGGACTGGACCCAGCGCCACGGTCAGCCGGCTGGCCGCTTCACCGATACGCTGGCCGGTGCGCAGTGGTGGTGCCTGCCGGTGCGGCACGAACGCGGCAGCCTGGGGGTGGCGGCGCTGCGCTTTCGTCAGAGCGTGCAGCGGCCCGGCCTGGAGGAGCGTCGGCTGGCCGAAGCGATGGTGGAGGACATCGGCCAGGCGGCGCTGCGCACGCGCCTGGTCGCCGATCTGGAAGGCGCGCGCGTCAGTGGCGAAACCGAGCGCCTGCGCTCGGCCTTGCTGTCCTCGGTCTCGCACGATCTGCGCTCGCCGTTGGCCTCGATGATCGGCTCGGCCAGCAGCCTGGCCAGCTACGGCGATGCAATGGACGCACAGGACCGCCACAGCCTGCTCGACACCATCCAGCTCGAAGGCGAGCGGCTGGATCGCTATATCCAGAACCTGCTCGACATGACCCGGCTCGGCCACACCGGGCTGACCTTGAAGCGCGACTGGATCGGCGTGGACGAGCTGATCGGCTCGGCCACGCGGCGGCTGCAGCGCTACCAGCCGGCGGTGCGCCTGCAACTGGATCTGGCCGCCGACCTGCCGGCGATCTGGGTGCACCCGGCACTGGTGGAACAAGCCATCTTCAACGTGCTGGAGAATGCGGCGAAATTTTCGCCAGCCGGTGTGGCCGTCACCGTGCAGGCACGGCTGCAGGCCGGCGCCCTGCAGATCGATATCGGCGACCAGGGCCCCGGCATTCCCGAGGACGAGCGCGCGCGCATTTTCGACATGTTCTACAGCGTGGAGCGTGGCGACCGCGGCCGTCACGGCACCGGGCTGGGCCTGACCATCTGCCAGGGCATGATCGGCGCGCATGGCGGCAGCGTGGAGGCGCTGGCCGGTGCCGATGGTCACGGCACCACGATCCGCATTACGCTGCCGTTGCTCGTTCCCGCCGCGCCACCTCGCCCCGATGCCGACTGACCCCACTGCCATCCCGCCTGCCCGTGTGCTGATCGTCGACGACGAGCCGCAGATCCGCCGCTTTCTCGACATCAGCCTGCGTGCGCAGGGCTACCGCGTGCTGCAGGCCGGCACCGCCGAAGAAGGCCTGGCCACGCTGGCCGGGCAGGGCGCCGAACTGGTGGTGCTGGACATCGGCCTGCCCGATCGCGACGGCCACGAGGTGCTGCGCGAGATCCGCCAGTGGTCGAACGTGCCGGTGATCATGCTCACCGTGCGTGCCGGCGAAACCGAAAAGGTCGCCGCGCTCGATGCCGGCGCCAACGACTACGTCACCAAGCCGTTCGGCGTGCAGGAACTGATGGCGCGCATCCGCGCGCTGCTGCGCCAGGCCGGCGCCGGCAGCACGGTGGAAGAGAGCGTGTTCGACGACGGCCGCCTGCACATCCACCTGGGCCTGCGCGAGGTCACCCTCGATGGCGAGGCGGTGCCGTTGAGCCGCAAGGAATACGCCTTGCTCGCGCTGCTGCTCAAGCACGCCGGCCGCGTAGTCACCCAGCCGCAACTGCTGCGCGAGGTGTGGGGCCCCACCCACGAGGAAGACACCCATTACCTGCGCATCCTGGTCGGCAAGCTGCGCCAGAAACTGCACGACGATGCCGCCGACCCGCACTACATCGTCACCGAGCCGGGCGTGGGTTTGCGCTTTATCGGGGTAACGCGCTGACCGGCGCAGCGCAGCTGTTTTGTGGCGACGGCGCGGACAGCTTGAGCGAGATCCGGTTGTCCCGAACAGTGCAAAGCCGGGTGAGCATTCGGTCGCGCGATGCAGGAGCCCGCAAGCACGTGGGTGCAATGCGGCGAGGGTCTCGCCCTGATGGGGATGCCCTGGAACGAGACCAGGCGCGGGCCAAGGACATGGTCTGGAACGCGTTGCAGGTGCTTTCACGCCGCCGCTAATGGCATGCCAACATGCGCGGCGCAGCATGCGTCGGCATTTGGAAGAGGTGGGTGACATGCGGTATCGGTTCGGTGTGCTGTGGCTGTTGTCGGCTTGGCTGTTGTTGAGCGGCTGCGCGTTTGCACAGACCGTGCCGACGCCTGCGCAGATCATGCAGCTGCGCAGCTTGGGCGACCCCCAGATCAGTCCGGATGGTCGCCGCATCGCCTACACCGTCGCCATCCCGCAGGCGCAAGGCAAGCTGCCGCTCAGCAAGATCTGGCAGATACCCGCACGCGGTACCGCTGTCGCGGTGTCGATGCCCTCAACCGATGAGGCCAACGACCAGCATCCACGCTGGTCTGCGGATGGCCGAAGGCTGCTCTTCCTGTCGACGCGGCCGTTGCCGGACGACGCCACCCGCGAGCAACTGGCGCCAGCTCAGGTCTGGCAACAGATGGGAGGGGCGGTACCGCAGCTGCTGACGCGTTCGGCTGGCGAGGTCAGTGAGTTCTCGCTGTCGCCCGATGCGCGCCAGATCGCGTACCTGGCGCTGGATCCGCCCACCGCGCAGGCAACGGCCGATGCGGACGCAAAGCGCGATGCCGTGCAGATCGAGCGGCCAACCCGGTTTTCACGGGTGTGGGTGCGTGATCTGCAGAGCGGCCAGACGCGTGTGCTGACACCGCCCGGCCTGCAGGTGCACGACCTCGCCTGGTCACCGGACGGCCGGCAACTGGCACTGCGCGTGTCCGACGGCACCACGCTCAACGACTACTGGTACGCATCGCGCGTGCAGCTGTTGTCGCCGCAGGACGGCGTGCTTGGTGCGGTGCTGGAGCCGCATGCCTCGGCATTGCCATTGCAATGGTCACCGGATGGCAGCCGGCTGCTGTACGGGCAACTTGGCGAGCACGGCATGGTGGCGCATCTGGTGGTGCAGCAGCTGCGCAGTCAGCGGCGTGTGGTGCTGGCACAGGACTGGCCCGGCACCTTGTGGCTGGCGCGTTGGCAAAACGACAGCAGCTTGATCGGCGAAGGGTTGCAAGGCGTACGTGGCGCCTTTCTGCGCATCGATGCCGACAGCGGGCGCTGGAAGCCGCTTGCCCGGCCGCAGATTCCGTACCAGGCATTCACCGTTGCGCGCAATGGCGATATCGCCTATCTCGGTCTGCGTGATGACCAGCCTGCCGAGGTCTGGACGTTACGCGCTGGTCAGCTCGCGCAGCGCAGTAACGCCAATCCACAGGTCGCCACCTGGGCGCATGGCCAGCTGCGCGAATTGAACTGGACTTCATCGCGCGATGGGCGATCGATCGCGGGCGTGTTGGTCACGCCGCCCGGCTGGAAGGCGGGAACGCCGTTGCCGACCTTGGTGCAGATCCACGGGGGACCGGGAGCTGCCTGGGCGTCCGGCTGGTTGGGGTCCTGGCATGACTGGGCGCAACTGCTGTCCACCCATGGTTACGCGGTGCTGTTACCCAACCCGCGCGGCTCCGAAGGGCAGGGTGCGGCGTTTACCGAGCTGGCGCGCCACGACTGGGGCGGTGCGGATTTTCAGGATGTGCTCGACGGCGTGGACCAACTCGAACGCGAAGGCGTGATCGATCCTGCGCGTCTGGCCATCGGCGGCTGGAGCTATGGCGGGTATCTGTCTGCATGGGCGGTGACGCAGTCATCGCGCTTCAGGACCGCCATCGTCGGTGCAGGCGTGGTCGATATCGGCGCCATGGCGTTGACCACCGATGTGCCCGATTACCTGCCAGGCTATTTCGGCGACCCGGTGCGCAACCGTGTCGAATACGACGCACACTCGCCGATACGCTACGCCGACAAGGTGCAGGTGCCGGTGCTGATCCTGCATGGGCAGGCCGACCGACGCGTACCGCCATCGCAAGGCGACATGTTGTACCGCGCGCTGAAACTGCAGGGCACAGCGGTCGAGCAGGTGACCTATCCGCGTGGCCCGCACTGGTTTTACGAAACCGAGCATGGCGTGGATGCGCAACAGCGCGTGCTGGATTGGCTGGATGCGCAGTTGCGTTGAGTTGCGGCGGTACTGATCCGCAGTTCATCGTTGCTGCGGGAGACACTCTCTCGACTTCGACTTCGACTTCGACTTCGACTTCGACTTCGACGCCGATGATCGTGCCATCGGCGCACTGCGCTCTCCGACCGCGGAAACGAGCCAGGCCAACGCAGCGTTCACCGGATCACGTTCGGCAATCCAGCTGCAACGCTGCAAGCGGGTCACTCAACGGGTGGCAACACCTTGCCCGGGTTGAGAATCCCGTCCGGATCCAGTGCGGCCTTGATCGCGCGCATCGCCGCCAGCGTTGGTGCGCTGAAGGCCTGGGCCATGAAATCGCGCTTGGCCACGCCGATGCCATGCTCGCCGGAGAGCGTGCCTTCCAGCGACAGCACCAGTGCGAACAGACGCGGCAATGCGGCATGCGCGCGCGTGTCCTCGTCGGCATCGGCCGGGTCGTACATGATGTTGACGTGCAGGTTGCCGTTGCCGGCATGGCCAAAGGCGACGATCGGCAACGCGAATTCGGCCGCAAGCGCTTCCACGCCGGCCACCAGTTCGGGGATGCGCGAGACCGGCACCACCACGTCCTCGTTAATCTTGCCCGGTTTGATCGTGCGCAATGCCGGCGACAGCGCACGCCGCGCGGCCCACAACCTGTCGCGCGCGCTGCCATCGGCGGCCACGTCCAGGCTCACCACGCCCTCGCCATCGGCGGCATCATGCAAGGCCTGCAATGCGTAGGGCAGGGTGTCGTGATCGCCATCGGCTTCGATCAGCAGCATCGCGCCGGCCTCGGGCACATCGCTGTCGTTGCGGCGCAGTAATGCGATTGCACTGGCATCCATGAATTCCAGCATCGTCGGCGTGGTCGGTTGCGCCATGATGCGCGACACCGCCGCCGCGGCGCTGGCCGCATCGCGATACAGCGCGCGCACGCCGGCTTGCGCGACCGCGCGCGGCGTCAGCTTCAAGGTCGCTTCGACGATGATCGCCAGGGTGCCTTCGCTGCCGACCAGCAGATGCGTCAGGTCGTAGCCGGTGGAATTTTTCGTGTACGCGCCGCCGCAGCGGATCACCTCGCCGGTGCCGGTCACAGCGACCAGGCCGAGCACGTTGTCGCGGGTGGCGCCGTATTTCACCGCGCGCGGGCCGCCGGCATTGGTGGCCAGGTTGCCGCCGACGCTGCAGATGTCCGCGCTGGACGGATCCGGCGGCCAGAACAGGCCATGCGGCTGCAAGGCCTGCTGCAATTGGCCGTTGAGCAGGCCCGGTTGCACGATGGCGCAGCGATCGGCCGGACGCAGCGCAAGGATGCGATCCATGCGTGCCATCGACACCACCACGCCGCCGGAAAACGGCACCGCCGCACCGGTGGTGCCGGTGCCGGCGCCGCGTGCCACGATCGGCACGCCATGCGCGCGGCAGGCCTGCACGATCGCCACCACATCCTCGGTATCGCCCGGCAAGGCGACGGCGGCGGGCAACGCCCAGCGGCGCGAATCGTCCTCGCCATAGCGGCGCCGCGCGTCGTCGCCGGTCAACCAGCCATCGGGGCCAAGCCGCGCGGCCAGCAACGCGGCCAGGGCAGTGGGAAGCACATCGGTCATGAAGTGTGATCCTGTGGTGCCGCGCGCTGGATGCATTTCCATCCCAGCACCGCGACGGTGAGCGGCAGCCAGACCCAGCGCAGCTCGGAGAGCAGCGTGGCAAGGCCGCGCGCATTGAAGAAACCGTTGGCGAAGGGCGACACGCGAATCGGCCGCCATGGCGCGAACCAGCGCGCCTCGCTCCATGGCCAGGTCAGGGCAACGCCAAGTCCGCCGGAGGTCATCGCATCCAGCAGCGGGTGCGATGCGGCGCAGACGAACAAGAACGCTGCTGCCTGCAGTGCGTCCGCACGCAACAGGCGATGCGCAGCACCACCCAGCAGCGCGATCAGCCCGGCGAACAACAACGAGTGGCTGGCACCGCGATGGCCGAACGCATCCGCATACGGAACATGCAACGCGAACGCCAGCACATCGGCATCGGGCAACATCGCCGCGACGATGCCGGCACCGAGTAGGCGCGGCGACAGGCGGCCGCGTTCACTGGCGCACCAGAGCGCCAGCGGCACCGCGGCATGGGTGATGATGGTGGGCATCGCGCGTGGGTCGTCGTCAGCAATCGTCGGCGCGGAAGGCGTCGCGGATCCAGTTCAGCACCGGCGGCTCGCCGCTGGCTTCCACCACATCGAAGCGGCACGGCAAGGTCGCCAGTGCTGGGTGATGGGCAAGGAACAATTGCGCGGCCAGCACCAGCTTGCGACGCTTGCGCGCATCCACCGATGCCGCGCCGCCGCCGAAGCGGTTGTCGCGGCGATAACGCACTTCCACGAACACCAGCGCCTGGCCGTCGCGCATCACCAGATCCAGTTCGCCGCCGCGGTAGTTGGCATTGCCCACCACCAGCCGCAACCCGGCCTGCTCCAGCAGCGCGCGTGCGGCCGCCTCCGCCGCCGCACCCCGCTGCTGGCGCGCTGCCGGCATGGCGTCAACGGCCGTCGGCGATCGGCACCGGGCGGCCACCGTTGAAGGTGGACCAAGCCGGGGTGCGCAGCACGTTGCCAAAGCCATCCAGATGCAGCGTGCCGGTGGCGCCGCGCAGGCCGCCGTCGGTGCCGGTGGCGAGTTTTTCCAGATATGCGCTGATCTTCCAGGCGTCGTAGCCGAACGCGAACAGGCGCGCGCCGGGTCCGCGTGCGCTGGGCAGCGTGCTGGCGACCTGGGTGGAGGCCGGCAGCCCGGACACGCCCAGCGCGGTCCATGTCTCGCTCGGGTAGATGATGCCGTCCAGGGCCAGATCGTCTTCGACCTTGCCGGTGCCGGCCACCAGCTGCGAGGTGCCCACGCGCGACTTGCCGGCGAATCCGCTCAAGGCCAGTTGCGGCGCGAGCGCGCGCGCGGTGTTGCCGCGCACCGCCAGGAACACCGCATCGGCAGTCCCGTAGTTGCGCAGCTGCGCACCGATGTCGCCCGGTACCTCGGCCACGCTGATGCTGCCGGCGACGCTGCCGCCGCGTTCGCTGAAGCGGTCGCGGAAGGCCTTGATGGTGCGCTTGCCGTTGTCGTCGCTGGTGCCGACGATCAGCACGTTGCGGCGCTCGCGCGAGAGCAGGTATTCGGCGGCCATGATGCCGTCGTCTTCCGGCGCCAGCGAGAAGCCGGCGCTGCCGCTGGGTGGTGCCTTGTTGTCGGTGGGGCGGTTGAGCGCCAGCACCGGCACTGCCAGCTGGCCGCGTGCGAACACCGCGCTGACCTCGTCGCGACCCAACGGGCCGACCACGTAATCGACCCCGGCGCTCACCGCCTTGTCGTAGGCGGCATTGGCGCCGGCGGCAGTGCCGGCGGTGTCGAAGAAGCGCAGTTCCGGGCGGCGGCGGGTTTCGGCGTAGTAACCGGCCAGCAGGCCGTCGCGCACCGGCGCCGAGGCGGTCGCCAGGCTGCCGCTGAGCGGCAGCAGCACGCCCAGCTTGACCGGCGGGCGATAGCCGTCGCGTTCGGCCGGCGGGCGCTTGCTGGTGTCAAAGCCCCATTGCGCGTCGCGATCGAAGGCGCGCGGCAGCGCCAGCCCGCGGCTGATCAAGGCGCGGCCGGCAAAGTTGTACAGCGGGTCGCCCGCCGGCAGCGCCGCGGTGCGGCCCTTCAGCGTGGCATCGTCGAGTGCGGCGAGCAGGCGCACGATCGCGCGCTGGTTCTCGCTGCGCGGGGTGCCGGTCAGGCTGGCGTCGGCGCGTGCGCGGTCGGCGGCGGCCCCGAACAGGTCGCCGGTGCCTTCCAGTGCGGCGGCGCGTGCCAGCAGCCAGCGGGTCTGCAGCGGCTGCGGCAGGCCTTGCGGGCTGTCGCCCAGGGCCTGCAGCGCCTGCGCGGCCTGCTTGTCGATCACCGCCAGCTCGCCGGTCAATAGCGCGAAGCGGGCGCGGTCTTCGCCGCTGAGATGGCGCGGGGTCACCTGCGCCAGCAGCGTGCGCGCACGTGCGTCATCGCCGGCGTCGTGCCAGCCGAATGCAGACGCGGCCAGCAGGCGGCTGCGCTGCGCACCGCTGGCGCTGGCCGCCTCGGCTTCCAGTTGCTGCGCCGCCTCGCGCGGCTTGCCCTGGTCCAGCAACGCCAGCGCCGCGCTCTGGGTCGGCGAGGCGGTCTGGGTCACGCTGCTGGTGGCGCAGCCGGCGGCCAGCATCACCATCAGCGACAGGGCGGAGATCCTTGCAACACGCTTGTTCATTTCAGATCCATTGGACGGGGCCCGCCGGGGCGGACCGTTAAAAACGCTACGATTCTACCCTTTGCCCTACGGAATACCGTTGATGACCTCCCCCGGAACCCTGCACGTGGTCGCCACGCCGATCGGCAACCTGGCCGACCTGTCGCCGCGTGCGCAGGAGGTGCTGCGTGGCGTGGCCGCGATCTGCGCCGAAGACACCCGCCATACCCGCCAGCTGCTCGGCCATTTCGGCATCGACCGCCCGTTGCTGGCCCTGCACGACCACAACGAAGAAGCCATGTCCGAGCGCATCGTCGCGCGCCTGCGCGAGGGCGAGTCGCTGGCCATCGTCAGCGACGCCGGCACCCCGCTGGTCAGCGACCCCGGCTTCAAGCTGGTGCGCGCCGCCCGCGCGGCCGGGATCCGGGTCAGCCCGGTGCCGGGTGCCTGCGCCGCCATCGCTGCGCTCAGCGTGGCCGGCCTGCCCAGCGACCGTTTCGGCTTCGAGGGCTTTCTGCCGGCCAAGAGCGCCGCCCGCCGCGAGCGCCTGGCGCACCTGGCCGGGGAGACCCGCACCCTGGTGTTCTACGAGTCCTCGCACCGCATCGTCGAGTCGCTGGCCGACCTGCGCGGGGCCTTCGGCGACGAGCGCCCGGCGGTGATCGCCCGCGAGCTGACCAAGCTGTTCGAAACCGTGCTCGACGGCACCCTGGCCGAGCTGCAGGCCAGGGTCGAAGCCGACGACAACCAGCGCAAGGGCGAGTTCGTGGTGATGGTGCAGGGCGCCGCCGACGCCGCCGAAGGCCAACTGGCCGAAGGCCGCCGCGTCTACGCCAAGCTCGCCGAACACCTGCCGCCGTCCACTGCCGCCAAGCTAGCCGCCGAGTTGACCGGTGCGCCGCGCAAGGCCTTGTATGGCGGCTAGGTGTGTTGTTGCAGGAGCAGGTTGACGTGCACTGGGATTTTTCTCGGTAGGGCCTCTCGCGCCCGGGTGCGCTCCTACCGGCAATTGCGGGCCTGCCGGCGATGGCGGGGCCGGCTCGCGGCGCCGTTCTGAAAGGTGGCGATAGCGTATAGTGCGCCCCGGCGGAGTCGGCCAGACAGTCGCGTCACTCGCAAGAGTGCCGAGGAAAGTCCGGGCTCCATAGGGCAAGGTGCCAGGTAACGCCTGGGCGGCGCAAGCCGACGGAAAGTGCAACAGAAAGATACCGCCTACGTCCCTCGTCACCCCTCTGCCGCCACTGAAACGTGTCGGCGATGCACAAGCATCGCCAAGTGCGTTCGGAGGCAGCAGAGGGGTGGCGAGGGGCCGGTAAGGGTGAAATGGTGCGGTAAGAGCGCACCGCGAGTCCGGTAACGGACCGGCACGGCAAACCCCACCTGGAGCAAGACCAAATAGGGATCCATTGGCGTGGCCCGCGCTGGATCCGGGTAGGTTGCTTGAGCGCTGCGGTGACGTAGCGCCTAGACGAATGACTGTCCACGACAGAACCCGGCTTACCGGCCGGCTCCGCCACCTTCTTTCGGGCGTTCGCCCTAAGAAGACACCCACGCTTCGTACCGCCTTTGGCAGTACAAAACGCGGGCCCCGCTCCTAGGCATGCCAAATCCCCGCGGCTGTCGCCGCGCCCCCTTGACGCAAGGGGGGCTTGCACTTGGGTGGTTTGCTGAGGCGCCTTGCCTTGGCTGCGATCACTGTGCGCTGCTTGCTGCGGTCATTGTCGACGCGTCCCGACGATGTCCAGCCGCCTTTCGCCCTGGAAGATCCCGGCGGGGCCGAAGCGGCGTTCGTGGATGAAGCCGCTGCCCTGGTGGTCCACCGCGACGATGGTGCTGGCGCGGGTGCCGTAGCTGGAGCCGTTGATGAAGGCGGCCGAGAGCAGGCGTTCGGTGGGCAGGTCCACGCCGGTGTGGGGCAGGGCGGCGTCGGGCGCGATGGCGGGGTTGCCCAGGGCGGTCCACAGCGGTTGCAGGTCGTCGCTGCCGGCGGCACACCAGTCGCGCAGGACTGCAGTCAGCGCGGCGGTCTTGGGCCAGTGCGCATCCAGCGGGCCGTTGGACATGCCGTGGATGCCCGGCGCCAGCGTGCGTGCCAACGGCGGGTGGTTGCTGAGGTGTTCGCAGCGCTCGGCGTCGCACAGCAATAGATTGAATGGCGGGAATTCGTGCGCAGCCGCTGCCAGGTCGCCGGCGTACACGGCCGCGTCCAGGCTGCCGGCCAGGTAGTCGGCGATGAGATGTCCGCGCGAGCGGCCGGACGCAGTGGCGAGCGGGTCGCGCACATTGGTCACCACCGCGGCGCGGCCGTCGCCGCCCAACCCCACCCAACTGCCGCCCGAGCGCAGGTCGCGGCCCGCCAGCACGCCGTCGGCGGGTGCCGGCCAGCGCGCCAGCGCAGCGGTCGGCCGGTCGTGGAATTCATCGCGGTTGCCCGCCAGCAGCAGGCGCCAATGCGGGTGGGTTTTCCAGGCAAGAGCGACCAGGCACATAGGTCTGATTGTCGCCTGTTTGCGCAATGCCCATGTGCAGCTGGCGCAGTGTGAAGTGAGACTGCGGTCGGGTTTACATGGCCTTCACGCCCCTGAATTTTTGTTCAATCTCAAAATCTGAGATGAAACAGCAACTTGTGGATAACCTTTGAACAAGTCTCTAAAGAGTGCTGCAACTCATTGATGCAACTGGCGATTTGTGACCTTCAAAGTTGTTGACAACCTTTGACGCGCTGCTAAGGTGGGCAACGGAGGGAAAACCAGGTGTTTTGTGGTTTTTCGTGGTTCAATGATCCCCCAGCGGGTATTCGAGGTTGTATTCGGTGTTTCAGGGCGAGACTGCCATCACGGTGGACGACAAGGGGCGTATGGCGGTGCCAACCGCATACCGCGACCTGGTCACGCGCGTGAGCGGCAATCGCCTGGTGCTCACCTACAACCCGTTCGAAGCCGGATGCCTGTGGCTGTATGCGGAAAAGGAGTGGGAGCGGGTGCGTGACGATGTGATGTCCAAGCCCAATACCCAGCGCGTGGTCCGCACGCTGCAGCAGAAACTGGTGGGTTCTTCCGCAGTGCTGGAGCTGGACGCCAATGGCCGTCTGAGCATCCCGGCCAGCCACCGCAATGCGGTCGGCATCGAGAAGAAGGCCGTGCTGCTGGGCATGGGCGACAAATTCGAACTCTGGAGCGAGCAGGCACATCGCGCACTGATCCAGCAGACATTGTCTGACGGGGATCTGGGCGATGAATTGCTCGATCTCAGGTTGTGAGCCGGGGTGCCCGGATGCGCGGTGAAGCGCAGCCCGGTCACCCGGTGTCGCAGCCACCGGCGGCCCATGTGCCGGTGCTGTACACGCAGGTTCTGGACGGCCTGCAGGTGATCGAAAACGGAACCTATCTCGATGGCACGTTCGGACGTGGCGGACACGCCCGTGGCGTGCTGCAACATCTTGGCCCGGGAGGTCGACTGCTGGTGATGGACAAAGACCCCGACGCGATTGCCGTGGCCGAACAGTCGTTCGGTGACGATGCGCGCGTGTCCATCCATCGCGGCAGCTTCGCCGGTCTCGGCCAAGTGGTCGCTGCGGCAACCGTCGATGGCATCCTGCTGGATCTGGGCGTGTCCTCGCCGCAGCTGGACGTGGCCGGGCGCGGTTTCAGTTTCGGCAAGGACGGCCCGCTGGACATGCGCATGGATCCTGACGCCGGCCAGAGCGCGGCCGAGTGGCTGGCGCATGCCAGCGACCGCGAGATCGCCGACGTGCTGTGGACCTATGGCGAAGAGCGCCAGAGCCGCCGCATCGCGCGCGCCATCGTGGCCCGCCGCGCCGAACAGCCGCTGCTGCGCACCGCGCAACTGGCCGAGCTGATCGCCTCGGTGATGCCGCGCGGCGACAGCAAGACCCATCCGGCCACGCGCAGCTTTCAGGCGATCCGCATCTACATCAACCGCGAGCTGGACGATCTGGAAGCCGGCCTGGATGCCGCCCTGGGCGCGCTCAAGCCCGGCGGCCGCCTGGCGGTGATCAGCTTCCACTCGCTGGAAGACCGCATCGTCAAGCAGTTCATGGCCCGCTACGCCAAGGCCCCGCCGAGCAACCGCCGCCTGCCCGAAGCGCAGCCGTTCGTGCCGACCCTGCAACTGATCAGCGGCGCCATCAAGGCCGACGACGCCGAACTGAGCGTCAACCCGCGCGCCCGCAGCGCGGTGTTGCGGGTGGCTGAAAAGCTGGGAATGGGGAATGGGGAATCGGGAATGGGCAAAGGCAACAGTGCCGCTGCTTCACGAATCCCGAATCCCGAATCCCGATTCCCGGCGTCTCCGAACGGAGACGCTGCATGAGCCGTCTGCTGCTCATCGTGCTGCTTGCCTGCAGCATCGCCTCGGCGATCGGGGTCGTGTACATGCGCCACATGCATCGCAAGCTGTTCGTGCAGTTGTCCAAGCTCGAGCACACGCGCGATGAATTGAATATCGAATTCGGCCGGCTGCAGCTGGAGCAGGCCACCTGGGCGGAAAGCAATCGCGTGGATCAGGTTGCGCGTGCGCGCATCGGGATGAAGTTCCCGGAGACCAACGACATCGTGGTGGTGCGCCCATGAGCAGACGGCAGGTGACCGAACGGCAGGACAGCCGTTGTGCACGGCGTAGCCGCCCGCAGGGTGGCGCACACGGAGGTGCGGAATGAAGGCCGGCCGCAACCGCGCGCGCAGCAACTTCAACCTGCGTGGCCGCCTGACGCTGGTCGGCATCGCGCTGGGCCTGTGCTCGGTGACGCTGATCGGCCGGGCGGCGTTCGTGCAGCTGGTCAACCGCGATTTCTACCAGCGCCAGGGCGAAGCGCGCTACCTGCGCGAACTGCCGATCGCCACCTCGCGCGGCATGATCACCGACCGCAACGGCGAGCCGCTGGCGGTGTCCACGCCGGTGGAATCGATCTGGGTCAATCCGCAGGAACTGCTGCGCAATCCGGACCGCATCCCCGAGCTGGCCAAGGCGCTCGGCCAGCCGCTGGACGAGTTGAACGCCAAGCTGGCGCAGAAGGCCGGCAAGGAATTCATGTACCTGCAGCGCCGGATCAACCCGGACAAGGCGCATGCGATCGTCGACCTGAAGATCCCCGGTGTGTTCTCGCAGCGCGAGTTCCGTCGCTTCTATCCGCAAGGCGAGGCGATGGCCCACGTGCTGGGCTTCACCAATATCGACGACCGCGGCCAGGAAGGCCTGGAGCTTGCCTTCGACGAATGGCTGCGCGGCAAGCCGGGCTCCAAGAAGGTGGTGCGCGATGCGCGCGGCGCGATCGTGGAGAGCGTGGATCTGGTACGTCCGGCGCAGCCGGGCAAGGACCTGACGCTGAGCATCGACCGCCGCATCCAGTTCCTGGCCTACAAGGAGCTGCGCAACGCGCTGGTCGAAAACAATGCGGCCGGCGGTTCGATGGTGGTGATGGATGTTGCCACCGGCGAAGTGCTGGCGATGGTCAACCTGCCCACCTATAACCCCAACGCGGTCACCGGCATCAACCCGTCGGCGCGCCGCAACCGTGCGGTCACCGATCTGGTCGAGCCGGGCTCGACGATGAAGCCGCTGACCGTGGCCACCGCGCTGACCGCCGGTGTGGTGACCAAGGACACCGTCATCGACACCAACCCCGGCTACATGTCGGTGGGGCGCTTCACCATCCGCGATGTGCCGCGCAACAACGGCGTGCTCAACGTCACCGGCGTGATCACCCGCAGCTCCAACATCGGCGCGGCCAAGATCGCCGCCAAGGTGCCGGACCAGACCTTCTATCAGTCGATCCGCAACTTCGGTTACGGCGCTGCCCCGCATAGCGGTTTTCCCGGCGAATCGGCCGGCGTGGTGCTGCAGCCGGCGCGCTGGAGCGGCCCGTCCAAGACCACGATGTCCTACGGCTACGGCCTGTCGGTGACGCCGCTGCAGATCGCGCAGGCCTACGCCACGCTGGGCAACGGCGGCAAGTTGACCCCGCCGACCTTCGTGCGCGGCCAGCACAACGAAACCCGCCAGGTGGTCACTCCGGAAGTGGCGCGCCAGGTCATCGACATGATGGAAACCGTGGTCACCCAGGGCGGCGCCAAGGGCGCGGCGATCCTGGGCTATCACGTCGCCGGCAAGACCGGTACCGCGCGCAAGAACGGCGCCAACGGGTACGAGCGCGGGCATTACAACGCGCTGTTTGCCGGCCTGGTACCGGCCACGCGGCCGCGCTTTGCCACCGTCATCGTGATCAACGATCCGCAGGGCAAGGTGTATTACGGCGGCCTGGTGTCGGCGCCGGTGTTCCACAAGGTAATGGAAGGCGCGCTGCGGCTGATGGACGTGCCGCCGGACGACATCCAGTCGTGGCTGGCCGCGCAGGCGGCCGGCAAGACCGGGCAGCCGGTGGTCAAGCCGCAGCCGGCCGATCTGGATCCGGCGTTGGTACCGGACCCGGTGGATGAAGTGTCTGCGGGTATTCCCACCGCACTCGCGCCGGCTGCATTGCCCGCACCCTCCCAGCCTGCACCGTTGCAGGAGAGCCGCCAGTGAGCCGCAGCATGCCGCTGTCGCAGTTGTTGCCGGACGTGCCGCTTGCGCACGAAGTGCAGGTGTCGGGCCTGGTGATGGACAGCCGTGCGGTGCGTGCGGGCGATGCCTTCGTGGCGATCGCCGGTTTCGGTGCGCATGGCCTGGGCTTCGTTGACCAGGCGCGCGCCAATGGCGCGGCGGCGGTGTTGTTCGAGCCGCCGGCGCCGGCCGATCTGCCGGCACCGGCCGACGCGATCGCGGTGCCGGGCCTGCGTGCGCGCCTGGGCGCGATGGCCGATCAGTTCCACGGCCAGCCCTCGCGGGCGATGCGCATGGTCGGCGTCACCGGCACCAACGGCAAGACCTCTACCGTGCAATTGCTGGCGCAGGCCCTGACGCTGCTTGGCACCCCTGCCGGCACGCTCGGCACCCTGGGTGTCGGCCTGTACGGCAGCGCCGTGCCGACCGGTTTCACCACGCCGCTGGTGCTGCAGACGCATGCCTTGCTGGCGCAGTTGCACGACGCGGGCGCGCAGGCGGTGGCGATGGAAGTCAGCTCGCATGCGCTGGACCAGGGCCGCGTGGATGCGGTGCATTTCGACGTGGCGGTGTTCACCAATCTCACCCGCGACCATCTCGATTACCACGGCGACATGGCGCAGTACGGTGCGGCCAAGGCCAGGCTGTTCACGCGCGCCGGATTGAAGGCGGCGGTAGTGAACCTGGACGATGACTTCGGCCGCACGCTGCTGGCTTCGCTCGACCCTGCGCTGCGCGCGATCGGCGTGAGTTCGCGCGCGCAGGCCCAGGCAAGCGTGCGTGCGCAGGCACTGCAGCTGGATCACAACGGCATCAATTTCGCGCTGCATCTCGACGGCCAGGTGCATCCGGTGCACTCGCCGCTGCTGGGTCGCTTCAACGTGGACAACCTGCTGGCCGTGGCCGGTGCGTTGTTTGCGCTGGAGATCGCGCCGGCGCAGATCGCCGAAGTGCTCGGTCGGTTGCAGCCGATCCACGGCCGCATGAATCGCCTCGGTGGCGCGCATGGCGCACCGCTGGTGGTCGTCGACTACGCACACACGCCCGACGCGCTGGAACAGGCATTGGCCAGCCTGCGCTCGCATGCACAGGACCGGCTGATCTGCGTGTTCGGCTGCGGCGGCGAGCGCGACACCGGCAAGCGCCCGCAGATGGCGGCCATTGTCGAGGTCAATGCCGACGTGGCGATCGTCACCGACGACAACCCGCGTGGCGAAGATGGCGATGTGATCGTGGCCGATATCCTGCGCGGCTTCGCGCGCCCGGATGCGGCCATCGTACAGCGTGACCGCGCCGCCGCGATCCATCAGGCCATCAGCATGGCCAGTGCCTCCGACATCGTGCTGATCGCCGGCAAGGGCCACGAGCCATACCAGGAAGTCGCCGGCGTGCGGCATGCCTTCGACGACGCCATCGTGGCGGCGCAGGCCCTGTTGCCGCGTACCGTGCTGGGAGTGCGCGCATGAAGCTCACGCCGCTGTCGTTGATCGCCCACTGGGCCGGTGGTGAGCTGCATGGCGACGACGCCATCATCGACACCGTCGGCAACGACACCCGCACGCTGGCCAACGGCAGCCTGTACGTGGCGCTGCGCGGCGAGCGTTTCGACGGGCACGACTTTGCCGCAGACGCGGTGGCGCACGGCGCCAGCGGTGTGCTGGTCGATCGCCTGCTGCCGGCGCTGAGCGTGCCGCAGGTGCTGGTGGAAAATACCGAACTGGCGCTGGCGCGTATCGCCGCCGGCATGCAGCGCGACCGCGCCACGCGGGTGATCGCCTTGACCGGCTCCAACGGCAAGACCAGCGTCAAGGCGCTGCTGCTGGCCATCCTGACCGAGGCCGGGCGTGTCGACGGCACCACCGTGTACGCCACGCCGGGCAACCGCAACAACGAGATCGGCCTGCCGCTGGCGGTGATCGCGGCGCCGGACGATGCGGACCTGGCGATCTACGAAATGGGCGCCGGCAAGCCGGGCGATATCGCCTATCTCACCGAGATCGCGCAGCCGCACGTGGCCCTGGTCAACAACATCGCCCCCGCCCATCTGGAACGCCTGGGCAGCCTGCTCGGCGTCGCCCGCACCAAGGGCGCCATCTACGCCGCATTGCCGGCCGATGGCGTGGCGGTGATCAATGCCGACGATGCATTCGGTGCCTGGTTCGAGCAGCAATTGCATGCGCAGCCGGTGCAGGGCCGCCGCGTGTTGCGCTACGGCCTGCAGGCCAGTGCCGATATCACCGCGCATGGCTTGCGGCTGCAGGCCAGTGGCGCGCAATTCACCCTGGTGACCCCGCAAGGTCAGGCGCAGATCGCGCTGCCGTTGCCGGGCCGCCACAACGTGCTCAACGCGCTGGCCGCGGCCGGCCTGGCCTTGGGTGCGGGCATCGCCTTGCCGATCATCGCCGCCGGTCTGGCGCAGGTGCGCCCGGTGGCCGGTCGCCAGATCACCCACACCCTGCCCAGTGGCGCGGTGCTGATCGACGACAGCTACAACGCCAACCCCGGCTCGCTGGATGCCGCCATCGACACCCTGGCCGCTGCGCCTGGCGAAGGCTGGCTGGTGCTCGGCGACATGCGCGAACTCGGCCCGGAAGGCGCCGCCCTGCATGCCGCCGCCGGCCGTCGCGCGCGCGCGGCCAAGCTGCAGCGCCTGTACGCGCTGGGCGAGCTCAGTGCCGCCGCCGCACAGGCGTTCGGCGAGGGCGGCCGCGTGTTCGCCACCCATGCCGCGTTGATCGCGGCCTTGCAGGCGGATCTGGCGCAGCTCGCCGTTTCGCCGACCCAAACGCAGGAATCTTCTTCGATGTACGAACACACCGGTGCGGCGGCGCAGACTGCCGCCACCACGGCGCAAACCCCGCCCACGCTGCTGGTGAAAGGCTCCCGTGGCAGCGCCATGGACCGCATCGTCGCCGCGCTGCTCGCCCCGGCGGAGGACGCATCCCATGCTGCTTGAGCTGGCGCGTTGGCTGCAGCAACTGGAGAGCCTGTTCGGGCTGTTCAACTATCTGACCTTCCGCGGCATCCTGGCCGCGCTGACCGCGCTGTTCCTGTCGTTGTGGATGGGCCCGGCGGTGATCCGCAAGCTGGCCCAGTTCAAGGGCGGCCAGCCGATCCGCCAGGACGGCCCGCAGACGCATTTCTCCAAGGCCGGCACCCCGACCATGGGCGGCTCGCTGATCCTGCTGACGGTGACCTTGTCGGTGCTGCTGTGGGGCGACCTGCGCAACCGTTACGTATGGTTGGTGCTGGCGGTGATGGTCTGTTTCGGTGCGATCGGCTGGTACGACGACTGGATCAAGATCGTGCGCCGCGATCCCAACGGCCTGAAGTCGCGCTGGAAGTATCTGCTGCAGTCGATCTTCGGCCTGGCCGCGGGCCTGTTCCTGTACTACACCGCCGATGTGCCGGCGGCGATCACCTTCTACATCCCGATGTTCAAGTCGATCGCGCTGCCGCTGGCCGGCGTGAGCTTTGTGGTGATCGCCTATTTCTGGATCGTCGGCTTCTCCAACGCGGTCAACCTGACCGACGGCCTGGATGGTCTGGCGATCATGCCGACCGTGCTGGTGGCCTGTGCGCTGGGCGTGTTCGCCTACGCCTCGGGCAACGTGGTGTTTGCCGAATACCTGAAGATCCCGCTGATTCCCGGGGCCGGCGAGCTGATCATCATCTGCTCGGCGATCGCCGGCGCAGGCCTGGGCTTTCTGTGGTTCAACACCTATCCGGCCATGGTGTTCATGGGCGATATCGGCGCGCTGTCGCTGGGCGCGGTGCTCGGCACCATCGCGGTGATCGTGCGCCAGGAGCTGGTGCTGGTGATCATGGGCGGGGTGTTCGTGATCGAAACGCTGTCGGTGATGATCCAGGTCGCCAGCTTCAAGCTGACCGGCAAGCGCGTGTTCCGCATGGCGCCGATCCATCACCACTTCGAACTCAAGGGCTGGCCGGAGCCGCGCGTGATCGTGCGCTTCTGGATCATTTCGGTGGTGCTGGTGCTGATCGGCCTTGCCACGTTGAAGGTGCGCTGATGAACGACATGTCCCGCCAGGCCACGCGACTGGACGCCATCGGCGGCCGCTACGACCCGTGGCTGCTCGGGGCCGCGGCCACGCTCGCCTCGCTGGGCGTGGTGATGGTGGCATCCAGCTCGATCGAGCTGTCCGACAATCCGTTCTATTACCTGACCCGCCATCTGCTGTTCCTGGGCATCGGCGTGGGTCTGGCGTTCTGGGCGATGCGCACCGAGCTCAAGACCATCGAGCAGTACAACCAGGTGTTGCTGCTGGCCTGCTTCGGCCTGCTGATGGTGGTGTTCGTGCCCGGCCTGGGCAGCAGCGTCAACGGCGCCAAGCGCTGGATCAACCTGGGCGTGTCGAAATTCCAGACCGTCGAAGCGGTCAAGGTGCTCTACATCGTGTGGCTATCCAGCTATCTGGTGCGCTTCCGCGATGAGGTCAATGCGACCTGGCCGGCGATGCTCAAGCCGCTGGGCGTGGCGATCGCACTGGTCGGCCTGCTGCTGATGCAGCCGGACTTCGGCTCGTCCACGCTGCTGCTGGCGATCACCGCCGGCATGCTGGTGCTGGGCGGGGTGAACCTGCCGCGCATGTCGATGCCGATCGTGTTCGGCCTGCCGGTGTTCGCCTTCATCGCGATCCTGGAGCCGTACCGGCTGCGTCGCATCACCTCGTTCCTGGACCCGTGGGCCGACCAGCTCGGCTCCGGCTATCAGCTGTCCAACGCCTTGATGGCGGTCGGCCGCGGCCAGTGGACCGGCGTGGGCCTGGGCGCCTCGGTGCAGAAGCTCAACTACCTGCCCGAAGCGCATACCGACTTCATCTTCTCGGTCATCGCCGAAGAACTCGGCTTTGTCGGCGTGTGCGGGGTGATCTCGCTATACGCGCTGCTGGTCGGCCGCGCGTTCTGGCTGGGCATGCGCTGCGTGGAAATGAAGCGTCACTTCTCCGGCTACATCGCCTTCGGCATCGGCTTGTGGATCAGCCTGCAGAGCTTCGTCTCGGTAGGCGTGAACCTGGGCATCCTGCCGACCAAGGGCCTGACCCTGCCGCTGATTTCCTCCGGCGGTTCGTCGGTGCTGATGACCTGCGTGGCGATGGGCCTGCTGCTGCGCGTGTCCTACGAAATGGATCGTGCCGAGCGCCTGCGCAGCAAGTTGTCGCCGCAGGGTGCGGGCGCACCGTCGGCCGAGCCGGCCGAACCGGTGGTCGAGTCGGCCACGCCGGCCTACGCGCCCGCGCGCAAACCGCAGCGCGAGCCGGTTGCCGCCGCACCCGCGCCGGCACCGGTTGCTGCAGTCTCGGCCACGTCTGCGCATGCGTCCGAGTTCCTGCGCGGCACCAGCCGCATGCAGCCACGTGTGGAACCGACCTTCGGGAGGATTGCATGAGCACTCATGCGAATCCCGCGCAAACGCCTGCATATCCAGGTGCGGGGATCCGACCGGTGATGATTCTGGCTGGCGGCACCGGCGGGCATATCTTCCCGGGTCTGGCCGTGGCCAAGGTGCTGCGCGCGCGTGGCGTGCCGGTGACCTGGCTGGGCGCCGACAGCGCAATGGAAACCCGGCTGGTGCCGCAGCACGATATTCAACTCGACACGCTGGCCATCAGCGGCCTGCGCGGCAAGGGCCTGGTGAAATTGCTCGGTGCACCGGTGCGGGTGATGCGCGCAGTGCGCACGGCCGGCTTCGTGCTGCGCAAGCGCCAGCCGCGTGCAGTGATCAGTTTCGGCGGCTTTGCGGCCGGCCCGGGCGGCCTGGCAGCGCGGCTGCTCGGCGTGCCGTTGCTGGTGCACGAACAGAACCGCGCGCCCGGCATGACCAACAAGGTGTTGTCGCGGTTTGCGCGCCGCGTGCTGACCGGTTTCCCGGGCAGCTTCGCCGGCGAAGAAGCGGTGGGCAATCCGGTGCGTGCGGAAATCGCAGCGCTTCCCGCGCCGGCCACGCGTCTGCTCGGCCGTGGCAATGCCGTACGCGTGCTGGTGCTCGGTGGCAGCCAGGGCGCACGCGCATTGAACCAGGCCGTGCCGGCGGCACTGGCCGCGCTCGGTCACCCGGATGTGGACGTGCGCCACCAGTGCGGTGAAAAGCTGCGCGCCGAAGCCGAGGCCGCGTACGCGCAGGCGGGCGTCAACGCCAGCGTCGAGCCCTTCATCGCCGACATGGCCGCCGCCTACGCCTGGGCCGACCTGGTCGTGTGCCGCGCCGGTGCCTCCACGCTGGCCGAACTGTGCGCCGCCGGCATCGGCAGCGTGCTGGTGCCCTTCGCCGCCGCGGTGGACGACCACCAGACCCGCAATGCCGAATACCTGGTCGGCGCCGACGCCGCCGTGCTGCTCAAGCAGGACGACACCCTGGCCGCGCGCCTGCAGCAGGTCTTGCAGACCCTGCTCGCCGACCCCGCCCGCCGCCTGGCGATGGCGCAGGCCGCCCGCACCCTGGCCAAGCCGGACGCCGCCGAACGCATCGCCGACATCATTCTGCAGGAAGCCGGGAGTGGTGAATCGGGAATGGGGAATGGGCAGAGCTCAGAACAATTGCAGGAACAGACAGTGATGCAAGAAAACACGCGCACCGGTCAGGCGCTCAACGCCGCCGGTGCCTCGCTTTACACGATTCCCGATTCCCGATTCCCGATTCGCACCTCCACCGGAGGTGCCGCGTGATCCGCCGTCTGCAGGACAGTGGCGATCTGGTACGGGCGTTTCCGCGCGTGCATTTCGTCGGTATCGGTGGCACCGGCATGAGCGGCATTGCCGAGGTGATGCTGACGCTGGGCTACGAAGTCTCCGGCTCGGACAACTCCGATAACGTGGCGACGCGGCGGCTGGCCAAGCTGGGTGCGCGGGTGATGCGCGGGCATTCGGCGGCCAACGTGCTCGGCACCGATTGCGTGGTGGTGTCCAGCGCGATCCGCGAGGACAACCCCGAGCTGATGGAAGCGCGCAGCCAGCGCATTCCGATCATGCCGCGTGCGGCGATGCTGGCCGAGCTGATGCGGTTCCGTCGCGGCATCGCAGTGGCCGGCACGCATGGCAAGACCACCACCACCAGCCTGGCCGCAGCGGTGCTGAGCGAGGGCGGGCTGGATCCGACCTTCGTCATCGGCGGGCAGTTGCTGGCCGCGGGCGCCAACGCCAAGCTCGGCGGCGGCCAGTGGCTGGTGGCCGAGGCCGACGAGAGCGACGGCAGCTTCCTGCGCCTGAATCCGCTGATGGCGGTGATCACCAACATCGATTCGGATCACCTGGAAAACTACGGCAACGATTTCGCACGCATCCAGGCCGCCTTCGCCGAGTTCCTGCAGCGCCTGCCGTTCTACGGCCTGGCGTTGCTCTGCATCGACGACCCGGAAGTGGCCGCGCTGGCCGGCAAGACGCCGCGCCACGTGATGAGCTACGGCATGAGCGAAAACGCCGACGTACGCGCCGAAGACGTGGTGCAGGACGGACCGCGCATGCGCTTCACGCTGCGTCTGCCCGAAGGCACCACCACCCCGGTGACGCTGGCCTTGCCGGGCCGCCACAACGTGCTCAACGCACTGGCGGCCGCTGCGATCGGCTGGCAGTTGGGCGTGGCGCCGGAGACCATCGCGCGTGCGCTGGAAAACTTCGCCGGCATCGGCCGCCGCTTCAACGACCTGGGCGAAGTCACCACCAGCACCGGTGCGCGCGTGCGCGTGGTCGACGATTACGGCCACCATCCGCGCGAGCTGGAAGCGGTGTTCGCCGCCGCCCGTGGCGGCTGGCCGGACAAGCGCCTGGTGGTGGCATTCCAGCCGCATCGCTACAGCCGTACCCGCGACCAGTTCGATGCCTTCGCCGCGGTGCTGAGCACCGTCGACGCGCTGGTGCTGAGCGAGGTCTACCCGGCCGGCGAAGCGCCGATTCCGGGCGCCGATGCGCGCGCGCTGGCGCGTGCGATCCGTGCGCGCGGCCGCAGCGAGCCGGTGGTGGTCGGGCAGATTTCCGGCCTGGCCGAAGTGCTGCCGGACGTGCTGCAGGACGGCGATCTGCTGCTGATGATGGGCGCCGGCGATATCGGCTATGTCGCGCAGCACATCATCAACAACGGTTTCACCGGAGCGAGCGCATGAGCGCGGTGATTCCCAACGCACGTACCAGCGATCCGGCCGCGTTCGGCCGCGTCGCCGTGCTGCTCGGCGGTACCTCGTCCGAGCGCGAAGTGTCGTTGAACTCCGGCAGCAACGTGCTCGACGCACTGCGCGCGCGCGGTGTCGACGCGCAGCCGGTCGATGGCATTCCGGCCCTGGCGCAGGCCCTGGTCGAAAAACGCTTCGATCGCGTCTTCAACGTGCTGCACGGCCATAACGGCGGCGGCGAAGACGGCATCGTGCAAGGCCTGATGGAAGCCTTCAAGGTGCCGTACACCGGCTCCAACGTGCTGGGCTCGGCGTTGAGCATGGACAAGATCCGCACCAAGCAGGTGTGGCTGTCACTGGGCCTGTCCACGCCGCGCTATGCGCGCCTGGCCGCCGGTGCCAGCGCCGACGACATCCATGCCGCCGCGCGGCAGATCGGCTTGCCGGTGATCGTCAAGCCAGCCAACGAAGGCTCCAGCGTCGGCATCAGCCGCGTGTTCGACCAGGCCCAGCTCGAACAAGCCGTGGTACTGGCGGCGCGCTACGACGGCGCGCTGCTGATGGAGCAGCTGATCGAAGGCGACGAACTCACCGTGGCCGTGCTCGGCGAGGTCGCGCTGCCGTCGATCCGCATCGTGCCCAAGGGCCAGTGGTACGACTACAACGCCAAGTATCTGGCCGACGACACCCAGTACCTATGCCCGGGCCTGGACGGCGATGCCGAGACGCAACTGCGCCAGCTCGCCCTGGACGCCTTCCGTGCCGCCGGCGCCCGCGGCTGGGGCCGCGTCGACGTGATGCGCGACCGCGCCAGCGGCCAGCTGTATCTGCTGGAGGTCAACACCGCCCCCGGCATGACCAGCCACTCGCTGGTGCCCAAGGCCGCGCGCCAGCTCGGCATCGATTTCGAAGAACTGGTCTGGCGCGTGCTGGAGCAGACGCTATGACGCTGGGAATGGGGAATCGGGAATGGGGAATCGCAAAAGCGACAGCCGGCAGTGCGCCGCTGTTGACGATTCCCCATTCCCGATTCCCCATTCCCGCGCGCGGAGCGCGCGTATGAACGCCACCCTGCGCATCCTGGCGTGGTTGCTCGCGGTGGCGCTGGTCGCGTTGCCGGTGGTGGCCGTGCTCAATGGCTGGGTCGGTGCCGAGCGTTGGCCGTTGGCGCGCTTGCGGGTGTCGGGCGACTTCAAGCGGGTGCCGGCCGAAGAGTTGCGCGCGGTGGTCCTGCCATATGCGCGCGCGGGCTTTTTCGCGGTGAAGTTGCAGAACGCGCAGGACGCCATCGCGCGCCTGCCGTGGGTGGAAAGTGCGCAGGTGCGCAAGCGCTGGCCGGACGTGCTGGAAGTGCACGTCACCGAGCACAAGCCGTTCGCGCGCTGGGGCACCGACCGCATGTTGTCCGAGCAGGGCCGGCTGTTCCGCACCCCGCCGTTGTTGAAGGATTTCAAGTTGCCGCAACTCGGTGGCCCCGACAGCAAGACCCAGGACGTGGTGGCGCTGTACAACGAATCGCGCGCGCTGTTCGCGCCGACCGGGCTGGATGTGGAGCGGCTGGAAATGGACGCGCGCGGCAGCTGGTCGCTGGGCCTGAGCAACGGCGTTCAGATCGTGATCGGCCGCGACGATGCGCGCGCGCGCCTGCAGCGCTTCGCCCGCGTGCTGCCGCAACTGGCCGACCCGCAACGCCCGATCGCGCGCGCCGACCTGCGCTACACCAACGGCTTCACAGTCGAACGACGAATGGAGAGTGGGGAATCGGGAATGGATAAGAAACCCAAGCCGGCGTCGCCCGCTGCGCCTCACGCACTTGTCCTCAATTCTCCTCGCCTCCGTGCACCGCTGTTGACCATTCCCCATTCGCTATTCCCTATTCCCGGCTTTAAGACATGAACCGCAAAGGCGACAAATCCCTCATCGTTGGACTGGACATCGGCACCTCCAAGGTCGTCGCGCTGGTCGGCGAGTACTCGCCCGGCAATCCGATCGAAGTGATCGGCATCGGTTCGCATGAATCGCGCGGTCTCAAGCGCGGCGTGGTGGTGGACATCGAATCCACCGTGCAGTCGATCCAGCGCGCGGTGGAAGAGGCCGAGCTGATGGCCGGCTGCGAGATCCGCTCGGTGTACGCGTCGATTTCCGGCAACCACGTGCAGTGCAAGAACTCGCCCGGCATCGTGCCGATCCGCGACGGCGAAGTGACCTGGAGCGATCTGGAGCGCGTGCTGGATGCGGCCAAGGCCGTGGCCATTCCTGCCGACCAGCGCATCCTGCATGCGATCCCGCGCGAGTACGTGCTGGACGATTCGCAGGAAGGCATCCGCAATCCGGTCGGCATGACCGGCGTGCGCCTGGAGGTGCACGCGCATCTGGTGGTGTGCGCGCAGTCGGCTGCGGCCAACATCACCAAGTGCGTGCAGAAGTGCGGCCTGCAGGTGGACGATCTGGTGCTGTCGTCGTTGGCCTCCAGCGTGGCGGTCCTGACCGCCGACGAGCGCGAACTGGGCGTGGTGCTGGTGGACATCGGCGCCGGCACCACCGACCTTGCGGTCTACGTGCAGGGCGCGATCTGCCACACCGCCTCGCTGCCGATCGCCGGCGACCACGTCACCAACGACATCGCGCACATGCTGCGCACGCCCACCCCGGAAGCCGAGCAGATCAAGGTGCGCTACGCCTGTGCGCTGGCGCAGCTGGCCACCGCCGAAGAAAGCATCCAGGTGCCGTCGGTCGGCGATCGCCCGCCGCGCCGCATGCCGCGACATGCGCTCGCGCAGGCGGTGCAGGGCCGTTACGAGGAAATCTTCGAAATGGTGCAGGCCGAACTGCGCCGTTCCGGTTTCGAGGAAATGGTGCGCGCCGGCATGGTGCTCACCGGCGGTGCGTCGAAGATGGAAGGCGTGGTCGAACTGGCCGAAGAAATGTTGCAGATGCCGGTGCGCGTGGGCATTCCCCAGCACGTCACCGGCCTGGGCGAAGTCGTCGGCAACCCGGTGCACGCCTCCGGCGTGGGCCTGCTGCTGATGGGCAGCCAGATCGAACACCCACGCCGCCCGTCGATCCCGACCGGCCGCGCCGGGAGCTTGTTCAAGAAATTGAAGAACTGGTATCGCGGGGAATTCTGAAGAATCGGGAATCGGGATTCGAGAATTAGTTGAAGCAAAGGCAAAGCGGTTGCGGCAGATTTGAGTGGAGAGCGGTGAGAGCGGGCAGAGCGTAGTTTTTTTGCGGTTCCGTCGAGGAAGCAGTGGTTGGCGTGGAGGTGATTCGCTGTTGCGATTCCCCATTCCCAACTTCCCATTCCCGGCATTCAAACAACAACATTCGCCGACATGCGGGTGTTGGGCTGGCGAACGGAGCAATCCGATTCCCCATTCCCGATTCCCCATTCACGGCATCTAAAGAGGACACTGACATGGCACATTTTGAACTGATCGAAAAGATGGCTCCCAACGCGGTAATCAAGGTCGTTGGCGTGGGCGGCGGCGGCGGCAACGCGGTTGCGCACATGGTCAACACCAATGTCGATGGCGTGGAGTTCATCACCGCCAACACCGACTCGCAGGCGATCAAGAACTGTGGCGCCAAGCTGCAGCTGCAGCTCGGCACCAACGTCACCAAGGGCCTGGGCGCGGGCGCCAATCCGGAAGTCGGCCGCCAGGCCGCGCTGGAAGACCGCGAGCGCATCATGGACGCGCTGCAGGGTGCGGATATGGTGTTCATCACCGCCGGCATGGGCGGTGGCACCGGCACCGGCGCAGCGCCGGTGGTGGCACAGCTGGCCAAGGAAATGGGCATCCTGACCGTGGCCGTGGTCACCAAGCCGTTCCCGTTCGAAGGCCGTCGCCGCATGCAGGTCGCGCTCAAGGGCATCGAGGAACTGAGCCAGCATTGCGACTCGCTGATCACCATCCCCAATGAAAAGCTGATCACCGTGCTCGGCCGCAACGCCACCATGATCCAGGCCTTCCGCGCCGCCAACGACGTGCTGCAGGGCGCCGTGCAGGGCATCGCCGATCTGATCGTGCGTCCGGGTCTGATCAACGTCGACTTCGCCGACGTGCGCACCGTTATGTCGGAAATGGGCCTGGCCATGATGGGCACCGGCTCGGCACGCGGCGACGATCGCGCGCAGGCCGCTGCCGAAGCCGCCATCCAGAACCCGCTGCTGGACGACGTCAACCTGGCCGGTGCCAACGGCATCCTGGTCAACATCACCGCCGGCCCGGACTTCACCATGTCCGAGTTCGACGAGATCGGCCGCACCATCGAGGCGTTCGCCTCGGAAGATGCGACCGTGGTCGTCGGCACCGTGCTTGACCCGGACATGCAGGACGAAGTGCGCGTCACCGTGGTGGCCACTGGCCTGAACCGTGCGGTTGCCCGCCAGACCCAGCGTCCGGACCAGCGCGCGCCGATCAAGCTGGTGCGCAATGCCACCACCGGCCAGCCGGAGTTCGGCGATTTCGATACCAGCGGCGGCGATGCGGTGTCCAAGGCCGTCGGCGGCAGCATGGGCCTGGGCCTGCGTCGTCCGAGCAGCGACTCGGTCGGCAGCGGCAGCAACAACGGCGGCGGTTCGGCTGCGCCGGCCGCAGACCTGCCCAACGACTACCTGGATATCCCGGCGTTCCTGCGCCGCCAGGCCGACTGAGGATCGTCGGCTGCGTCGTTACGGCGGCGCGGTCCGTTCCGCCCCGGGGTTCGCCCCGGGGGTGCAGTGCCATGTCCTTTCTGCCGGGTCGGCCACGATCCGGCAGCTTTTGCAGTGGCGTGACTCGGGGATTACAGTTCCCGTCACGCGCGACTTGTTAAAATTCAGATAATCTCTACGGATTAGACAGCCGGTTCAGCGTCTGTCTGCATTGTTCATCCAGACTTCGCATATGACCCAGCAACGCACTCTCAAGAACACCATTCGCGCCACCGGCGTCGGCCTGCATAGCGGCGACAAGGTGTACATGACGCTACGACCGGCTCCGGTCGATCATGGCGTGGTGTTCCGGCGTGTGGACCTGGAGCCAATCGTCGAAGTCCCTGCCGATGCCGAACTGGTCACCGAGACCACGCTGTGCACCGGCCTGACCTGCAACGGCGCCAAGATCCAGACCGTCGAGCACCTGATGTCGGCACTGGCCGGCCTGGGTGTGGACAATGTCATCGTCGAACTGTCCTCGGCCGAGTTGCCGATCATGGACGGTTCGTCCGGCCCGTTCGTGTTTCTGCTGCAGTCGGCAGGCATCGTCGAGCAGAACAAGGCCAAGCGCTTCATCCGCATCAAGCAGACGGTGGAAGTGCGTGAGGGCGACAAGATCGCGCGCTTCGAGCCGTACGAGGGCTACAAGCTCGGCTTCACCATCGAATTCAATCATCCGATGATCCCGGCCAAGCAGTCGCGCCAGGAAATCGAGTTCTCCACCTCGGCCTACGTCAAGGAAATCTCGCGCGCCCGCACCTTCGGTTTCATGCGCGACCTTGAATACATGCGCGAGCGCAATCTGGGCCTGGGCGGTTCGATGGACAACGCCATCGTGCTGGACGAGTTCCGTGTCCTCAACGAGGACGGCCTGCGCTACACCAACGAATTCGTGCGGCACAAGATCCTGGACGCCATCGGCGACCTGTACCTGGCCGGCGGCGCCATTCTGGGCGCCTACGAAGGCTTCAAGTCCGGCCACGCGCTCAACAACAAGCTGGTACGTGCACTGCTGGCGGATCAGGCCGCCTGGGAATGGGTCAGCTTCCCGGAAGGCACCGTGCAACCGCCGGTCACCTACGCCAGCCCCGTCTACGCCTGATGTCGGGGAATGCCGCAGTTGGCGTTCGAAGTGTGAACTGCGTCGGATTACAGGCCCGTTCTTAACTTTTATTTAAGACTTCTCTAACTCCTGCGTGGCTGAGGCCCGCTAGGATGCGTCGGGTCGTGCGCGGTCTTCGCAATTCTTTCACGCTGCGGCGGCCGCTTCGCACCAGCGGCGCGGTGCTCACCGTTTGGTGGGTGGAACATCCTGCAGGGAGGCCAGCGCATTGCGCAGGCCTCTGTGCGTGGCCTCCGAGACGGGGCGCGGACGCTCGCGATTCTGCTGCATTGGGGAATGCAGCGGGGTGGTGGTGGTCTTGATGGTCACTGCGGTGGCCTTCAGTCCGATGGATCGGGCGGCATCCAGTAATTGGGTCTCGGCAAGTCGCAACTTGGCATGCCAGACAGGTGAATCAACCAGAAAAACGAGCTGTTCGTCTCTGACATTGGCCAGCCGGCAACGGGTGGCCAGATGAGGCGGTAACAGGGGGCGCAACTGCCGGTCCAGCGCATCGAGCCACAACGCTCGGCGCAAGGGGTCGCCAGCCTTTTCACCCAACGCGGCCTCGATGGCCGGTTGTGGGACGGAAGGGTTGCGTGCGTTGGACTTGGGCTTGGACATGACACTCATATGGCGTTGAAGAAAGTTGTAATCAAATCTCGCGAAACCCGGGCGCAGCGGTTGGCCCGCCAGTTCCAGGGCTTTGCCGCGGATCGACCGATGGTAGTCCTCGGCGCCGTGCTTGGGCTGGGCATGTTGATCGGCATCGGTGCCAGCACCGCCACCGGCATGGTGACCAATTCCGCGTTGCAGGCCAAGGTTGCCCGGCAGCAGGCCGAGCTGGCCCAGGCGCAGCGCGCCTCGCAGGCGCAGGTCAACGCACTGGCTGCGCGCATGGGCGAGCTGCAGGCGCAGGCCACCCGTCTCAATGCATTGGGCGAGCGGCTGACCGAAATGGGCAAGCTGAAGGACGGCGAGTTCGACTTCGACGCCCCGGTCGGCGTCGGTGGCGGCGATGAGCCGGTCAGCGACATGCCGGTTGAGTCGCTCAAGCAGACGCTGGGGCAGGTCGAACAGCAGTTCTCCGCCTCCGGCCAGCAACTGAACGTGCTGGCCGCGCTGATGTTCGATCATCAGCTCGAGCAGAATTCGGTGCCCTCGCGGATGCCGATCCGCAACACCTACATCACCTCCGGCTTCGGCGGCCGCGCCGATCCGTTCGATGGTGGTTCGGCCTTCCACAAGGGCGTGGACTTCCACGCCAACGTGGGCGACCCGGTGATGTCGGTCGCCGACGGCGTGGTCAGCTATGCCGGCGTGCGCGGCGGCTACGGCAACGTGGTGGAAGTGGACCACGGCAACGGCTATGTGACCCGCTACGCGCACAACTCGCGCCTGGTGGTGAAGGTGGGCGACCTGGTCCGCGCCGGCCAGCAGGTGGCCCGGGCCGGATCCAGCGGGCGCTCCACCGGCGCCCACGTGCATTTCGAGGTGTGGGCGGACGGGCGGGTGGTCAATCCGCGCAAGTTCCTGGGCGATACCAACACGCCGGTAGGCCGCCGCGGGCGCGGTTGACGACGGCGCGGGCGGCGCTTGATTCGTGAAGGCCCGCCCCAAGCTACAATAGGGTGTTGCCATCGACAGGGCGCAGTGCGCCCTGTTTCGTTTACGGCGGCCGGGTCTTGGGGACCGGCGTCGGTCAAACCGTTCCTTTTCAACCGGTTTCTTCAATGATCAACAGTCTGCTTACCCGTGTCTTTGGCAGTCGTAACGAACGCCAGCTGCGCCAGCTCAACCGCCTCGTCACCCAGATCAATGCGCTGGAGCCGACGATCGAGAAGCTCTCCGACGCCGAGCTGCAAGCCAAGACCCCGGAGTTCAAGCAGCGACTTGCCGCCGGCGAGTCCCTGGACAAGATTCTTCCCGAAGCCTTTGCGGTGTGCCGCGAGGCCAGCCGCCGCGTGCTCGGCATGCGCCATTACGACGTGCAGCTGATCGGCGGCATGGTGCTGCACCTGGGCAAGATCGCCGAGATGCGCACCGGTGAAGGCAAGACCCTGGTCGCCACGCTGCCGGTGTACCTCAACGCGCTGCAGGGCGAGGGTGTGCATGTGGTCACGGTCAACGACTACCTGGCGCGCCGCGACGCCGCGCAGATGGGCAAGCTGTACAACTGGCTGGGCCTGAGCGTGGGCGTGGTGTATCCGGGCATGCCGCATAGCGACAAGCGCGAGGCCTACGGCAGCGACATCACCTACGGCACCAACAACGAGTTCGGTTTCGATTACCTGCGCGACAATATGGCGCTGTCCAAGGCCGACCGCTACCAGCGCAACCTGCATTACGCGATCGTCGACGAAGTCGACTCGATCCTGATCGACGAGGCGCGTACCCCGCTGATCATCTCCGGCCCGGCCGACGAGTCGCCGGAGCTGTACATCCGCGTCAACCGCATCGTGCCGCAGCTGACCAAGCAGGAAAGCGAAGAGGGCGAGGGCGACTTCTGGATTGACGAGAAGGGCAAGCAGGTGCATCTGTCCGAGGCGGGCATGGGCCACGCCGAAGAACTGCTGATGCAGGCCGGCATTCTCGAAAATGCCGAGGACGGCCTGTACGCCGCGCAGAACCTGAGCGTGGTGCATCACCTCAATGCCGCGCTGCGCGCGCATGCGATCTATCAGCGCGACGTGGACTACATCGTGCGCGATGGCGAGGTGGTGATCGTCGACGAATTCACCGGCCGCACGTTGAGCGGGCGGCGCTGGTCCGATGGCCTGCACCAGGCGGTCGAGGCCAAGGAAGGCGTGCCGGTGCAGCGTGAGAACCAGACGCTGGCCAGCATCACCTTCCAGAACCTGTTCCGCATGTACAAGAAGCTGTCCGGCATGACCGGTACGGCCGACACCGAAGCCTACGAATTCCAGAGCATCTACGGTCTGGAAGTGGTGGTGATCCCGACCAACCGCCCGACCGTGCGCAAGGACCATCCGGACCAGGTGTTCCTCAACCGCAAGGGCAAGTTCAACGCGGTGCTGGCCGACATCGAAGACTGCGCCAAGCGCGGCCAGCCGGTGCTAGTGGGTACCACCTCGATCGAGACCTCGGAGATGCTGTCCGAGCACCTGCGCAAGGCCGGGGTCAAGCACGAAGTGCTCAACGCCAAGCAGCACGAGCGCGAAGCCACCATCGTGGCCAACGCCGGCCAGCCGGGCGCAGTGACCATCGCCACCAACATGGCCGGTCGCGGTACCGACATCGTGCTGGGCGGTTCGCTGGAAACCGAGCTGCATGCCATGGGCGACGACATCAGCGACGAGCAGCGCCTTGCGGCCAAGACCGAATGGCAGCGTCGTCACGATGCGGTCAAGGCGGCCGGCGGCCTGCACATCATCGGTACCGAGCGGCACGAGTCGCGCCGTATCGACAACCAGCTGCGTGGCCGTGCCGGTCGTCAGGGCGACCCGGGTTCGTCGCGCTTCTATCTCTCGCTGGAAGACAACCTGATGCGCATCTTCGCCTCGGACTGGGTCCAGAAGGCGATGCGCATGATGGGCATGAAGGAAGACGACGTCATCGAAGACCGTCTGGTCAGCCGGCAGATCGAAAAGGCGCAGCGCAAGGTGGAAGCGCACAACTTCGACATCCGCAAGAACCTGCTGGACTTCGACGACGTCAACAACGACCAGCGCAAGGTGATCTACGCCCAGCGCGACGAATTGCTGGATGCCGAATCGGTCAAGGACAACGTCGACGGCATCCGTGGCGATGTGATCTACGACCTGGTCGCACGCTTCGTGCCGCCCAACTCGGTCGATGAGCAGTGGGACCTGAAGGGTCTGGAAGCCACGCTGGAATCGGAACTGGGCATGCCGCTGGCGCTGAGCGAGATGGCACGCACGCAGGAAGAACTGGACGCCGAGCAGATTGCGGCCAAGGTGCAGGCAGCGGTGGATGCGCACTTTGCCGAGAAGGAAGCGGCGGTGGGCAACGACACCATGCGCGCATTGGAGAAGCACGTGATGCTGACCGTGCTCGACCAGGGCTGGAAGGAGCATCTGGCCAAGATGGATTACCTGCGCCAGGGCATCTATCTGCGCGGGTATGCGCAGAAGCAGCCCAAGCAGGAATACAAGAAGGAAGCCTTCGAGCTGTTCTCGGAGATGCTGGAGAACGTCAAGCGCGAAGTGATCAACCTGCTGGCGCGCGTGCGCATCCGCAGCGAAGAGGAAGTGGCCGAGCTGGAAGAGCAGGAGCGTCTGCAGGCGCAGGCGCGCTTGATGGCCTCGCAGTTCCAGCATCAGGACGCCGGCGGCTACGGTGCCGACGAGGAAGTGGAACAGATGCAGGGCGGCAACGCCCCGGTGCCGGTGTCGCAGGTGACCCGCGACGAGCCCAAGGTGGGCCGTAACGATCCGTGCCCCTGCGGCAGCGGCAAGAAGTACAAGCACTGCCACGGTCAACTCAGCTGAGCTGAGTTGACCGTGGCGCAGCCCGCGAAGCGGGCTGCGCACCAGGCATCCGCTACGCGGATGCCTGGTGCACGGTCCTTGCTTCCGATTCCCGCGCCTTTGGCGCGCTCCCTTACCAAGGGGGCTCTGCTTACGGATGGGAACCGGTGGAGCTGCTGATGTGCAGGGCATGGAGTGTCGGAGGCTGGGTGCAATGCCCCGCCGGGACCTCTCACCCTTGTCCAGCTCCCCGCCAACGGCATTGCCTGCATCGTTGCCAGGCAACGACGGGACACCAACGGCATAGACGCTGGAAGCGTCCGGCGAGCTGTCTTGCGGTGGGCCTCGGCAGGGCAGGCCAGCCACACGCTGTCCATCTCTCGCGGCGCCAACGGCGCCTGCCGCATGCAGGCGTCTCCGCCGGTGCCACTGCGGGGCGTATGCTCGATGCACATCCTGCGTGGAGTGCGGTCATGGCGCTGCTGTCCAGCCAGCAATTGAAGGTGTTTGTGCCTGCACGCGACTACGCGGTGTCGCAGCGGTTCTATCGCGCGCTGGGCTTCGTGCAGGAGGACGAGGTAGGCAATGTGACCTGCTTCCGGCATGGCACGCATTGCGCATTCCTGCTGCAGGATTTCTATCTGCGCGAACTGGCCGAGAACCTGATGCTGCACCTGTGGGTGGACGATGCCGACAGCTGGTGGCAGCACGTGCACGACACCGGCCTGGGCGCGCAGTTCGGGGTGAGCTGCAGCGCGCCGGAAGATCGTCCATGGGGCGCACGCGATTTCACCTTGCACGATCCCAGCGGCGTGCTCTGGCGCATCGGGCATCCGCTGTAGGCGTGAATCGGGAATAGGGAATAGGGAATTGCAAAGGCGGGCATGGTGCGTGCTTCAACCGATTCCCGATTCCCAAATCTCCATTCCCCGCCCTCAAGCGATTGCACTGAACGTCTCACTCGCGGCACTCTTGTGCCATGCCTGATTCTCTAAGATCCATCCACGTCGTTGCCGGCGTGATCACCGACGCCCGCGGCCGCATCCTGCTGACCCGCCGTACCGAAACCCGCGACATGCCCGGCCTGTGGGAGTTTCCGGGCGGCAAGCGCGAACCTGGCGAAACCTCTGAACAGGCACTGGTGCGTGAACTCAACGAAGAGCTCGGTATCGAGGCGCAGGTCGGCGAGTGGCTGATGGACGTGCCGCAGTTGTACCCGGACAAGCGGCTGCGCCTGGAAGTGCGCCACATCACCGCATGGAAAGGCAGCCCGCGCGGCCGCGAAGGCCAGGCGATGACCTGGGTGGCCGCCGACAAGCTGGCCCGGTATTCGATGCCGCCGGCCGATGTGCCGGTGGTCGGTGTGCTGCGCCAGCCCGACCGCTATCTGATCACGCCCGAGCCGGACGATGACGCGCTGTGGCTGGAAGGTCTGGAGCGTGCGCTGCAGGACGGCATCACGCGCATCCAGTTGCGTGCGCTGCAGGCCGAACCGGCGCGCTGGCAAGCCTTGCTGCAGCAGGTGATGCGCCTGCGCGGCCGTGCGCGCGCGCAACTGCTGCTCAACCGCGACATCGCACTGGCCAGCGAACTCGGCATCGGCGTGCACCTGGGTTCGGAGCAACTGGCCAGCCTGCAGCAGCGCCCGTTGCCGGCCGAGCAGCTGGTCGCCGCCTCCTGTCACGGGTTGGAAGATCTGCGCCACGCACAGCGTCTTGGCTGCGATTTTGCGGTGCTGGGCCCGGTGCAGGCGACCGCGTCGCATCCGGGTGCGACACCCTTGGGATGGGATGGGTTCGAACGCCTGCGCGAGCAGGTCTCCTTGCCGATCTACGCACTCGGTGGCATGCAGGTCGACGACCTGCGCGAAGCCCGTTCGCATGGCGCGCAAGGCATCGCGGCGATTCGCGCGCTGTGGCCGCAGTGACCCTGCAGTCAGCGATCCTGGTGGTGTTCGGCGGATTGCCGGGCGTCGGCAAGAGTTCCATTGCCCGGGCGCTACTGACGCAATGCACTGGGTTTTATTTGCGTATCGATACGATCGAGCAGTCACTACGCGAAAGTGGTGCACTCGCCAACGACGTCGGAGCAGCCGGCTACATGACCGCCTACGCACTTGCCGAGGCCAATCTGCAGCAGGGTCACGTGGTGGTTGCCGATTGCGTGAACCCGTTGCCGGTCACCCGTGAAGCGTGGCGCGATGTAGCGCGTCGCACACGGAGCCGTTTGCTGGAGATCGAGGTAGTGTGCAGCGATCGCAACGTGCATCGGCAGCGCGTGGAATCGCGGCAAAGCGACGTGGTCGGATTGCGCGTGCCGGGGTGGGCCTCCGTGCTCGCGCATGATTACGTGGCCTGGACCGAGCCGCACTGGGTGATCGACAGCGCCGTGCTGAGCCCGCAGCAGGCGGTCACGCAGATCATGGGCCGGCTTGTCGCATAGCCTGCAAGCGTTACCTATGAGGCATGAGGTTCGGGGTCTCTGAGCCGATACGCTCACTGCCTCGCAGCCCACACCACCATCGTCACCATCACCGATTGCCGGGGCAATGCGCCGTCGCATGTACTTGGCCGCTGCAATCCGCTTACGCCGGGCGCTGCGCTAAAACGTCACCCAGAAGCAGTTGTACTGCCGGCGCAGCCGCAACACGCTGCTTGCGGGCGCACCGCTGGCGAGGTTCTGTTCCAGGCGCAGGCCCCAGGGGCGCGGGCGGCTTGGCGGTGCCGGGAGTGGGGCGTCGATGGCGCTGCCGTCCAGGGATGGAGCCGCTGCCGTGCCGGCATCGGCTTCCCAGGTTGGCGGATCGCGTTGCGGGTACATCGGCACGATGTCCAGCAATGGGCGTTGCACGATCGCTTCCAGCCGGCTCAGCACTTGGTTGGCAGCGGCGTCGGACTGGCCGCTCCACAGGTAGAGGCTGGAGAGCCGATTGACGTCGCGGCTGTCCACCGCCAGTTGCAGCAACGACACCAGCTCGCTCAGCCGGCGCGGGCAGCCGTAGCGATACAGGCCGGTGTTGCCCTGCGTGCGCGTGGCCGGCGGCGCGCGCGCCGCAGCGCCGACATCTTCGCAGCGGCGGTCGGTGAACATGGTCTGCCCGTCCGCTGTCACGCAGCGACGGATCTCCTGCGCCTGCACGCGCGTGGCCGGGCACAGGCAGAACAGCAGTAACAATGGCAGCAGGAGGCGAGGCATCGGCGCAGCGTAACGGGGCCTGCGTGAGCCGGCGAGCAACGCGCCGGGACCGTGGCAGCTTGCACGGCGTTTGCGCATCACGCGCGCGCTTGCTGATGATGTGCCCGCATAGATACGCCTGCCGAGGGCATGGCTGCGAGCGGCTGGCTCAGCGCCCGAGCAGCTGCAGCACCTGCGTGGTCGGCTTGGCCAGGTTGAGCGTGTAGAAGTGCAGGGCAGGCGCGCCACCGGCGATCAGGCGCTCGCACACGGTGGCGACCACTTCCGCACCGAAGGCGCGCACCGCATCGGCATCGTCGCCGTAGGACTGCATCTTCTTGCTGATCCAGCGCGGAATTTCTGCACCGCACTGCTCGGAAAAGCGCCGCAACTGCGAGAAATTGGAGATCGGCATGATGCCGGGGATGATCGGGATCTCCACGCCCATGCGCTGCACGGCGTCGCGGAAATGAAAGTACGCGTCGGCGTTGTAGAAATACTGGGTGATTGCGGCATCGGCGCCGGCATCCACCTTGGCCTTGAAGTAACGCAGATCGCTCAGCGCGTCGGTCGCCTGCGGATGGGTTTCCGGATACGCACCCACCTCGATCCGGAACGCATCGCCGTGTTCGGCGCGAATGAAGGCGATCAGGTCCGAGGCGTAACGCAGGTCGCCGGGATGGCCCATGCCCGAGGGCAGATCGCCGCGCAGCGCGACGATGCGGGTACAGCCGATCGCGCGATACAACTTGAGCAGCTCGCGGATCTCCTGGCGGCTGCCGCCGACGCAGGACAGGTGCGGGGCGGCTTCGAAACCGTGCTTCTGCTTGAGGTGACGCACCGTCTCGGAGGTGTAGCTGAGCGTGGAGCCGCCGGCACCGAAGGTGCACGACACGTACTCCGGCGCATAGCCCTTCAACCTGGCCGCCGTGCGGTCCAGCTGGGCGCGCTGGTCGTCGGTCTTGGGCGGGTAGAACTCGAAACTGAGATGCGTCATCGCGGCGGGTCCGGCAGATCGTACTGGCATAATATCGCTTCATCGCGATGAATGCATATTTGGTTGCGGGTGCCCTGCATTCGGTTACCTCGCGTGCTGTCAGCGGAAGGACGGCGCGATCTGCGGGGACCTGCAGGCGCTTGCCGCGCGGCGGCGAGTGAAGCCTCGCATCGACCAGGTGAACCGCTTCTGTTGCAGCACTGGTTTCACGCGTGATGCCGGCCATCGCGTCATTGCCTGCCGTGAGTTGTGGAGACAGTGGTTGCGCCGCGCTTGCGTGCCATGTCGCGACCGGGCTTGCGCCGGACGTTGACGCAGGCGGCTCTACACTGGGCGCACTTTCTACGGAGTGCTGCGCATGAGCGATACCACGATGACTGCAATCGCCATCCGCGATGGCAAGGGCGATGCGGATGCGCTGTACGCCAGCGAGCAGCCGCGCCCGCGTCCTGCGCCGGGGCAGGTGCTGATCCGCGTGCATGCGGCCGGGATCAATCGTCCCGATCTGCTGCAGCGTGCCGGCCACTATCCGCCGCCGCCCGGCGCGCCGCAGACGCTCGGGCTGGAAATCGCCGGCGAGATCGTGGAGCCGGCCGGTCGCTGGAAGGTGGGCGATCGGGTGTGTGCACTGCTGGGCGGTGGCGGATACGCACAGTACGCAGCGGTCGACGCGCGGCATGTGCTGCCGATTCCGCCGGGCATGGATCTGGCGCATGCCGCGGCGCTGCCGGAAACCATCTTTACCGCGTACACCAACCTGTTCGAGCACGGCCGGCTGGCGGCCGGGGAATGGCTGCTGCTGCACGGCGCCACTTCCGGGATCGGTGTGACTGCGATCCAGATGGCCAAGGCCGCCGGTGCACATGTGCTGGCGACCGCGCGTTCGGCGGGCAAGGCGGCGCAGGCGCGCGAACTGGGTGCCGATGTAGCGATCGATTCCACCACCGAATCGTTCGTCGATGTGGCCAAGGCGCACGGCGGGGTGGATGTGTCGCTGGACATGGTGGGCGCTGCGGTATTCGCCGACACCCTGGAGGCGCTCAACCCACGCGGGCGCATCGTCTACATCGCCTCGCAGGCCGGCTCGACCATCGAGGTGCCGATCCCGCTGCTGATGCGCAAGCAGGCCATCCTCACCGGCTCGACGCTGCGCCCGCGCAGTGCCGACGAAAAGGCGCGACTGGCCGCGGAAGTGGAGCGCGTGGTGTGGCCGTGGATCGCGCAGGGCAAGTTGCGCGTGCTGCTCGACAAGCGCTTCCCGCTCAACGAAGCCGCTGCAGCGCACCGCTATCTGGAGCAGGGCAGCCACCTGGGCAAGGTCGTGCTGGAGATGTGAGCGCATGTGGCCAACTGTCTGTCCTGCGAACTCAGGTCAGACAGGTGGCGACGCGGAAGTTTCTGGGCGTGGCATTGCTTGCATCCACCATGGCGGTGCGCAGCGCGTGCATCGCGTGCGCGGAGACGTGAATCTGCCGGCCTCTGCGCGGTTGCCAGTGGTCAGCGCCAGTGCGCCAATGGCGCCGGAGCGCATTCTGCAGATCAGTCTCGTGCTCAAGCCTCGCACAAATGCAGCCGCGCAACTGTAGACAAGCGCCCGCGCTCAGACCGTCGTGTTGACCACCGCTTCGAGGTGGTGCCCGTCGGGATCGATGACGAACGCAGCGTAGTAACCGTCGCCGTAGTCCGGCCGCAGGCCGGGCGCGCCGTTGCAGCTGCCGCCGTGCTGCAGCGCGGCCAGATGGAAGGCATCGACCGCCGACGCATCGCTGGCGGCGAACGCCAGATGGAAGCCGGCCCCCGGCGCGCATTGCGCAGCCTGGCGCTGCTTCAACGCCAGGCTGTCATCGCCGCCAGGCCGACCGTAACCGACCGCCTGATCGAGCGTGCCCGGCTCCAGGTCGGACCACACCCGTACATAACCGAGTGCGGCAAGTACGGCGTCGTAGAAGGCGGCCGACGCCTCGATCGTGCGGACGCCCAGCGAAAGGTGATGCAACATCGGTGTGATCCTTCAAAGGGGCAGTAGATCCGCGTGCCGGCGGCGATCGTGGTCCATGCCCGCCCACGCGTCAATTGACGTGTCGGCAGGATTGGCCGGGCCGCGTGCGCTTTTTGATCCTGAGATACGCCGTCTTCAGCTGGTTGCGGCACGCCGGCCGACACATTAGCAGTGGTGCCGCCATAACAACCCAGCGATGGCTGCCTTTGCACGGCCACCGGGCGGCGCAGGTATAGCAAAACAAGCAGGAGCGATGTCTCGCAGCGAACCGCAGCCTGACCTTACACTGCGCCGTTGCGTGCGCTGCTGCAGCGCGCCGCTGCACCAGTCTCCGTGCATGTGCCCGAAACGGGCGATCGCGCGGGTCCCGCCACGTCTCTATCAGCCCGAAGGTTTCGATGAAGCATCCAGACGCATTGCGCATTGCCCTTGTCGGCATCGGCAAGATCGCCCGCGACCAGCACGTGCCCACCATCGCCGCGCGTGCCGATGTGCAGCTGGTGGCCACGGTGAGCCGGCATGGTACGGTCGATGGAGTGCCGGCCTACCACAGCCTGGAAGAGGCCTTCGCGGCGCATCCGCAGATTGAAGCGGTGGCGCTGTGCACGCCACCGGTCGGGCGGCACGCGCAGGCACAGGCCGCGCTGGCCGCCGGGCGCCATGTGTTCCTGGAAAAACCCCCGGCCGCCACCCTGGCCGAGATCGACGATCTGCGCGCGTTGGCGCAGCGTGCGCAACGCAGCCTGTTCACCAGCTGGCATTCGCGCTGCGCCGCTGCCGTGGAGCCTGCGCGGGCGTGGCTGGCCGACAAGCAGATCCTGCGCGCGCACATCACCTGGAAGGAAGACATTCGCCATTGGCACCCGGGCCAGGACTGGATCCTGGAGCCGGGCGGCATGGGCGTGTTCGACCCCGGCATCAATGCGCTGTCCATCGTCACGCATCTGCTGCCGCGCCCCTTCGCGCTGCGCGAAGCGGAGCTGCACACGCCGGAAAATCGCCAGGCACCGCTGTACGCCAGGCTCGGTTTTGTCGATACCGCAGGGGTGCCGGTGACGGCGGAACTGGATTTTCTGCAGACCGGCCATCAGCGCTGGGATATCGAAGTGGACACCACCGATGGCCTACTCATGCTCAGTGAGGGCGGTGCCAGGCTCAGTATCGATGGCCAGCCGCAGCCAGTGGAAGCCGCCGGCGAATACGACGGCTTGTACCGGCGTTTCGTGCAGCTGGTGCGCGCCGGCGAATCGGAGGTGGATGTCACCCCGTTCGTGCATGTGGCCGATGCGTTCATGCTCGGCGCGCGCAAGGTCACCGCGCCGTTCGCCTGGTAGCCGGTCGCACCATCCAACCTGTTGCAGCATCCACAACACCGGCGATAAGCCGGTGTTTTTTGTGTCAAAGGCCGGGTGTCTTTACGATCGGGCTTCAACCACGCTGCGGACGCCTCGTGCTGGCCAGACAGCTCAGCGGCGCCACATGCGTGCACCGCGCGCCGGCAGCGTGAAGGTGTAGGAGCCGCTGGAAATGCGCACCACGCTGCCCGAGCCCAGTGCATCCACATAATCCGCATTCCAGTACAGCACGCTGCCATTCATCGCCACGGTGGTGGTGACCGGATTGCCGCACTTGTTGATGCCGACGATGCCCAGGCTGCCGCGCCGGAACAGCACATGGCAGGAGCTGGACGACAGCACCTGCATGTCGCTGCCTTGCACGCCGTTGTGGAAGCCGATCATGCGGCGCAGGTCGTCGCGCAGATAGGCGTTGACCCAGCGGTTGTCGCCGCTTTCGTTGTTGTCGGTGTAGACCATCGGCATGCCGCCGTTGCGGCCGATCAGATACGCGTATGCCAGCGTCTCGTCGACGGGGTCGAGGATGGCGTAGCGGAAGCCGGCATTGTTGGGGATGTCGTGGGTGACGGCGAAGGTCACCGCGCGATTGCCCGGCAACGCCTGTCCGGTGGACGCGGGATCCACCAGCTGCTGCAGGCTGGCGCCAATGGCGAATGCATTGCGTACCGCGTTGAACAACGGGAAGTCATAGGCCGCATGCGGCGTGGACTGCAGGTACGGCGCCAGGAACTGGTCGTAATCGCCATTGCCGCTGCCGCCGCCGGTGATCACTTCGCCGAATACATACACGCCGGAACGAATGCCCGCATCGAAGACCCGATTGAGATGGTCAAAGCTCATATGCTTGGCCGCATCGACACGGAAGCCGGTCACACCCAGGCCCTTCAGCGCTTGCAGATAGGCGCGCTGCTGCTGCACCACCCAATCGTTGCCGACCAGGTCGGGCAGGCCCGGATCGCTGCCGCCACCGCAGATGCGATAGGTGCGCACCTGGTAGGCGTCGTTGTAGTTGGTGATGCACTGGGCCGGACCGAAATCGCTGGCGCTCAGGAAATTCGATTGCAAGGTGCCGAACAGACGCAAGGTGTCGTAACGGCCTGGATTCGCAGCGTATTGCGCGAGCACGGCGCTGCCGGGGTAGTTGAGATCCGAACGTGTCGCCGCCTCGTTGGCCATGTGGTTGAGCACCACATCGGCATAGGTTTCCACGCCGTTATTGGCCAGCGCCTGTACCATGCGCGAGAACGCGGCGGTGTCGCCCAGCGGGCCATCGATCACGCGCAGATCCTGCGGCTGGTAGCGTGCCCACCACGCGCTGCCTTGCGAGCGATAGGCGGGAGCGACCAACACCTTGCGATAGCCGGAATCGGCAATCTGCTTGGCGCGTGCTTCCACGGTGGCATACGGCCAATTGAAGGCATGCAGGATCACATCGGCCTGCACATTGGCGGTGGTCAGCAGCAGCACCAGCGCGGCGAGCAGCAGCCGCGAGCTGCGTTGAAGCCGTGAGGGTGGGGGTGGAGTGTGCGTATCGCGCATCGGATGGATCTCCAGTCGGTAAGCGCGAGCACACGCATGTTGCGCGATACCCGCATCAAGGCCTCCGGCCCCTGTTCCGGAAAGCGCGCGCACGGCGTGCAGCGCGCGGTGATGCTAAGCGTGCATCGCGGCGCAACATCGCTGTTGTGCATACGTATTCAATGCGAGTACCTGCAAAAACCCCGATGCAGGTCGCGCTTTGCGCGGTGCCGGTGAATCGCGGTACCGCGGCACTGCGCGGTGCTGCAGCCGGGGCGGGCTTGGGCAGTCAGGCTGGGTGGCGCGGGGCGCGGTAAACTGGGCGCACATTCACCGGCTCCCCTCCCATGCGCAATCCGCTGCAAGAACAACTGCTCAAGGCCGGCCTGGTCAAGAAGGCCCAGGTGGACAAGGTCGCGCGCGAGCAGAACAAGCAGCGTCATGCCAAGGGCGCGGCCGTGGCACCGGCCGAGGTCGACAAGGTGGACGCGGCGCGGCTACAGGCCGAGCGCGCCGAGCGCGATCGCGCGCTGGCCGAAGAACGCAAGCTGCAGCTGCGGCGGCAGGAAGTGCTGGCCCAGGTCCGGCAGATCGTGGAGACCAACAAGGTCAAGCGCGATGGCGAGATCGACTACCGCTTCAACGACGGCAGCGTCATCCGCAGCGTGCTGGTCAATCCCACGCTGCGCAGCCAGCTGGCCAGCGGGGCGCTGGTGATCGTGCGGCATGGCGATGGCTTCGAGCTGATTCCGCGCGCCGCCGCCGACAAGGTCTACAGCCGCGATGCGGACGCTGTGGTGCTGGATCATGGCCGTAGCAGCACGCCATCGGCGCCGGACAGCGACGACGATTATTACAGCCAGTTCAAGGTGCCGGACGATCTGATCTGGTAAGTGGCCGCATGGCAGGGCTGCAGGCTACCCTGGCGTTCTTTGCCACCCACCACCGTCATGTCCATCGTTCTCACACCGTTTGCCCGCACCCGTCTGTTTCCCCGCGATGGTCGTCGCAACGCCATCCAGGATTGCACGCCCGAGCAGTTCATCCAGCGGCTCAATGAAGAGGCGCCGGTGCGTGTGATCGAAGGCTATGCGCCGTTTTGTCAGCTGCATGTGCACCGCAACTGGACCTCGACGCGCTGCCTCACTGCGCCGATCACCGACGACAACCGCCACCAGCTGCGCTCCGGCTACGAGGCACGCAGCACGCAGGAATTGCCGGTGCTGGTGCGCTGGTTCGAAGGTGTGGAGCCACCGGTGGCGACGTATCTGCTGCCGATCCTGTATAGCCGCGATCAGCTGGCCAAGGAGGGCGCGCCGATCGACGCCGACTGGGGCGTGGTCGGTTGCCTCTACACCACCGAGCCGGAAGAAATTCCGATGGCGCCCATCACCATGCTGCGCAATGCACTGGGCGTGGAAGAGGGCGGCTCCGGTGTGGCACTGGACCGCGATGCCTACCGGCGCAGCGTGGCGTTCTGGGAACGCAATGCGAACTGGCGGCCGTAGCAGGTAGATGGCTCGCTTCGTATCGTGGGATTTTCCCGTGCTAGGGAAAGCAGCGCTGCTCTTGAACTCCGGCGTGGCGGCGGCGCGGTGCCGCTTCGCCGCCATCGGCGCATCCTTTCGTCGAGCGTGACACGTGGTTGCTCGTATGGCTGCAGAGTCGAGCTGCGTCTGCTGTTTCGGACTCGCCGCAGCTCGACATGCTGATGGCTGTCAGAACCGGTACTCGGCATTCACCGATGCCATGTCGGTGCTCAGATCGACATCGAATTTCTTGGCGTTGTAATGGTCGTAGTTGGCGCCGATGCTGAAGTGCTCGCCCAGGTTGTAGCCCACGCCGGCGCCTGCATACCACGACAGCTTGTCCAGGTCGGAGCGGTCGGACACAGTGTCATTGCGCAGGCCCTGGCCCTTCCAGCCATACAGCCCGCCGCGCATGCTGGCGTACCACCTGTCGCCCAGTGCGAAGCGTTGATTCAGGCCAACGGTCCAGCCATGCAGCTGGCTTTCGTCTTCCACGACGGCATCACCGTTGAACAGGTTTTTCGCCTGGATATTGCCAAGATCGTTGTAGCCAGCTTCCAGGCCAATCGATAACCACGGAAACAGCACGTTCCAGCGATACCCGGCGGCAATGTTGTAGCCGGTAGCGCTGCCATCGTAGGGCCCGCTCTTGAGCGAGGTGCGGCCGACGCCGCCGTTGACGAACCAACCCGCACCGTCACCGGATGCGGACTGCGCAAAGACATCGGGTGCGGCCGTCAATGCCAGCGCCGAGAGCGCCAACGTGAGCATGCGTTTGTTCATGACAAATTCTCTTGAAAGTGCGAATGCGGTAAGGAATCACCAACGCACGCCATGACTGGGCGCAAGCGTTGCAGCGCCATAGTGGTCAGCGGAATTTGGAAAGTTATTAGCCGCAGGCGTATGTGCAGCAGCCGACATTCTCAAGCGCAGCCTTGCGTGGATTGCACCTGGCGAGCTGCCGGCAACCCTGGCGCTGATGCGTGCTAGCCGACGCCGAGCACGGGCATGTCCGGGGCGACCCATACGACGGTAGTGATCGCGCCTTGTACCAGTCCCTGATCCCTGAGCTGCGCAAAGACGGCCGCCGGCGGCCAACCCGCAGGTGCGTCGGCAAAGGGAATCTGCAGTGACTGCAGCAGGCTGAGGATTTCGGAAAGTTCTTCAGGGCTCTTGAAGCTCAGACTGATGCGGTCTTGCATCGAAGTGCCACGCGTCAGCAATCGCTGGCGCATGGCACTGTCGCAGATCACATGGACATGTTGATCCAGGACAGCGGAAACATGGTTCATGCGTTGCAGCCGCTGCTCAGATCTCGCTGAGGATATGGCTGCGGCGCTGTTGGTATTCCGCGTCCGTGATCAACTGCTGCGACCTCAGCGTGTCCAGCTCCAGCAGTCTGGCTTGAGCGCTCTTTGGCGCTGCTGACCCTGTCGTTGCCACAGTCGATTTGGGCGACGCGCGCTTTGCGACCCAGACGATCAGGCTGATCACGGCAGCGATGCTGCAGAAGAAGAAAAGAACGATGATCCAGTGCCAGATGCTGAAGCCGCCCATGTTGGTTCCTTTTGACGATGGGTGTTACGTAGTGGTTGACCAGTCTTGTTGCCACGCAGGTAAGCCGCAAGCCTTGCGCGAGTATCGTACACGGCAACAGCTGCCATGCCGACGGCAACGCTGTCTGGCGTGCTGGATTCCATGGTGTCTTGCTCGAGGCGTTGCATCCATGCGATGCATGTCGATGCCGCATGGCACGAACGCAGATTGGTCGCTATGTGGGTCCGCTTGCACGTGGCGCCATCCAGCATCCTGCAAAAAAAACGGGCGCCTTGCGGCGCCCGTTCTGTTCAAGCGGTGACATCCGGGCAATCGGCCGCCCGGTTGATCAGTAGCGGTAATGATCCGGCTTGTACGGGCCGGCCACGTCCACGCCGAGGTAGTCGGCCTGGTCCTTGGTCAGGGTGGTCAGCTTGACGCCGATCTTCTCCAGGTGCAGACGCGCGACTTCTTCGTCCAGGTGCTTGGGCAGGATGTAGACCTTCTTCTCGTAGCTGTCGCGCTTTTCCCACAGGTCGATCTGCGCCAGGGTCTGGTTGGCGAACGAGTTGGACATCACGAAGCTCGGGTGGCCGGTGGCGCAGCCCAGGTTGACCAGGCGGCCGTCGGCCAGCAGGAAGATCGCATTGCCGTTGCCGAACACGTACTTGTCGACCTGCGGCTTGATGTTGATCTTTTCCACGCCCTTGAGTGCGTTCAGCGCATCGACCTGGATCTCGTTGTCGAAGTGGCCGATGTTGCAGACGATGGCCTGATCCTTCATCGCCTGCAGGTGCTCGACGGTGATGATGTCCTTGTTGCCGGTGGTGGTGACGTAGATGTCGCCGCGGCCCAAGGTGGATTCGATGGTGTTGACCTCGAAGCCTTCCATCGACGCCTGCAGGGCGCAGATCGGGTCGATCTCGGTGACGATCACGCGGGCACCGTAGGCACGCAGCGAGGCAGCGCTGCCCTTGCCGACGTCGCCGTAGCCGCAGACCACCGCGACCTTACCGGCCAGCATCACGTCCATCGCGCGCTTGAGGCCATCGGCCAGCGACTCGCGGCAGCCGTACAGGTTGTCGAACTTGCTCTTGGTGACCGAGTCGTTGACGTTGATGGCCGGGATCAGCAGCTTGCCGGCTTCGGCGATCTGGTACAGGCGGTGCACGCCGGTGGTGGTCTCTTCGGAGACGCCCTTCCAGTCCTTGACCACGCGGGTCCAGTAACCCGGACGCTCGACGGCCACGCGCTTGAGCAGCGCCTTGATCACGCCTTCCTCGTGCGAGGAGGCCGGCTCGTCGACCCAGGTGCTGCCATTTTCGAGCTCATAGCCCTTGTGGATCAGCAGGGTGACGTCGCCGCCGTCGTCCACCACCAGCTCCGGGCCGGTCTGGGTGCCGTCGGGCAGGGTGAAGGTCAGCGCGTCCAGGGTGCAATCCCAATACTCTTCCAGCGTCTCGCCCTTCCAGGCGAACACCGGCGTGCCGGAGGCGGCGATCGCGGCGGCCGCGTGGTCCTGGGTGGAGAAGATGTTGCACGAGGCCCAGCGTACGTTGGCGCCGATGTCCTTGAGCGTTTCGATCAGCACCGCGGTCTGGATGGTCATGTGCAGCGAGCCGGTGATGCGTACATCCTTCAGCGGCTTGGTCTGCGCATGCTTGCGGCGGATCGACATCAGGCCCGGCATCTCGTGCTCGGCGATGTCCAGCTCCTTGCGGCCCCAATCGGCCAGGGAGAGGTCGGCGATCTTGTAATCGTCATGTGGGGCGATTTTCGTGACAGCGTTCATGCAATAGCTCCGGTAAGCAGACCAATGTCTGCAATGCGGGGCGCCGTTGAACGATGAATGCTTGTCGAGCCTGGCCGTATTTCCTGCACTTTTCATGCAGTTGGCGGATCAGTCCGCCATACCGGTCGCAGCGCCCCTCGACGAGAGCGTTGATTATATCGGCAGCAACCCCCTCCGGCATGAATTGGCCGGCTTGAAGTGGCACGCGCCCCAACCAACGGCAGGGGAGCGGGGGAGCGTGTGGCTGCTATGGTCCGGAGTCGATCGACACTGGGGATGGACAATGCAGGCGACACCCGATGCACGGCACGGCAGGCGGCAACAGCGATGGGCCCTGGCAGGCGTACTGGCGCTGAGCGCACCACTGGCTGCGGCCGCAGCCGTCGCGCCGGCTGGCCCGCCTGCCGCTGCGGCAAGCACTGGCTACCAACTGCCCTCCAAGGCGCTGCAGGCAGTGGTGGATGCCCCGCGCGCGCCGCTGCTGCACCTGTCGCCCAAACGCGACCTGGGCGCGATGGTGCAGTTGCCGGCGTTGCCTGACATCGCCGAGGTGGCCCAGCCCGAACTCAAGCTGGCCGGCCTGCGCATCCATCCCAAAACCTTCGCCAGCAGCCGGTTCTCCTTTGCCGACAAGCTGTGGCTGCTGTCGGTGGCCGACGGCAGCGAGCGGCAGATCGCCGGGCTGCCGTCACCACTGTCGCTGGCCACGTTGAGCTGGTCGCCGGATCAGCGCTACCTGGCGTTCCGCCGCGAGGACGCGGCCAGCGGTGCCAACGAGCTGTGGCTGGTGGACGTGGCGGCCGGGCAGGCGCGGCGTCTGGTGGCCGGTTTGAACACCAGCGTCAACGACGATCTGCGCTGGTTGCCCGATGGTAGCGGTCTGCTGCTGCAGCAAGTGGCCGGGCAGGGCGCGCCGCCCACCCGCGATGCGGTGCCCGACGGCCCGGCGATCCAGCAGACCAGCGCCGCTGCCGGCGTGCGCTCGCTGCCGACCTATCAGGACCTGCTGCGTAACGAGGCCGATGCGCGCGTGTTCGAGTATTACGCCACCGGCCAGCCCATCATCGTCAGCGTGAGCGGGCAGGTGCGCCCGATCGCCACGCCCGGCATCTATCTCAATCTGTCGGTGTCGCCGGATGGCCGTTACATCCTGAGCGAACGCAGCGAGCGGCCGTTCTCGTATCTGGTGCCGGTGGACAACTTCGCGCGCCGTATCGAAGTGCTGGACCTGCAGGGCAAGCTGGTACGCCAGATCGCCAGGCTGCCATTGGTGGAAGGCCTGCCGACCGGCAACGATGCCGTGCCCGCGGGCGTGCGCGACATCGCCTGGCGCGTTGATGCGCCGGCCACGCTGGTCTGGGCCGAGGCGCAGGACGGCGGCGACCCGGCACGCGAGAGCAAGATCCGTGATGCGGTGCTGATGCAGGCTGCGCCATTTACGCGTGCGCCGGTCACGCTGGCGCAACTGGGCAGCCGCTTCGAAGGCATCCAGTGGGGCCGCGGCGATCTGGCCATCCTCAGCGAAAGCTGGTGGAAGACCCGCCGCACCAAGCAGTGGCGCATTGCACCGGACCAGCCGCAGCGCGCGCCCGAATTGCTCTGGGACCGCTCCTCGCAGGACCGTTACAACGATCCCGGCACGCCGGCGACCGTGGCCGACGGCAAGGGCCGCACCCTGCTGCAGACCGGCGCCGATGGCAACAGCCTGTTCCTGCTCGGCAAGGGCGCCTCGCCGGAAGGCGACCGTCCGTTCGTGGATCGCTTCGATCTGCAGAGCAAGCGTGCCACGCGCCTGTTCCATTCGCAGGCGCCGAGCTATTCCGCACCGCTGGCATTGCTGGATGCGCAGGGCACGCAGTTGCTGCTCAGCCGCGAGTCGCCCGAGGAGCCGGCCAACTATGTCGTGCAGGCGCTGGGTGATGCAGCGCCTGCGCCGCGTGCGTTGACGCATTTCGCCCATCCGCTGCCGCAGTTGCGTGGCGTGCAGAAGGAGCAGATCCGCTACAAGCGCGCCGATGGTGTGGACCTCACCGCCACGCTGCTGCTGCCGCCGGGCTATGACTCCAAGCGCGACGGACCGCGGCCGCTGCTGATGTGGGCCTATCCGGGCGAGTTCAAGAGTGCCGACACCGCCAGCCAGGTCACCGACTCGCCTTATCGCTTCAATGCGATCAGCTACTGGGGGCCGCAGGCGTTTCTGGCGATCGGCTATGTGGTGCTCAACAACCCGACCATGCCGATCGTCGGCGAAGGCGATGCCGAACCCAACGACACCTATGTGCCGCAGCTGGTCGCCGATGCGCAGGCCGCGGTGGACGAAGTGGTGCGGCGCGGGATCACCGACCGCGAGCACATCGCCATCGGCGGGCATTCCTACGGCGCCTTCATGACCGCCAACCTGCTCGCGCACACGCGGCTGTTCAAGGCCGGCATCGCGCGCAGCGGGGCCTACAACCGCACGCTCACCCCGTTCGGATTCCAGGCCGAGGAGCGCAACTACTGGCAGGCGCAATCGGTGTATCAGGCGATGTCGCCGTTCAACTACGCCGACAAGATCAAGGATCCGCTGCTGTTGATCCATGGCCAGGACGACAACAACACCGGCACCTTCCCGATCCAGAGCGAGCGCATGTTCGCCGCGATCAAGGGCCTGGGCGGTAACGCGCGGCTGGTGCTGCTGCCCAACGAATCGCATGCGTACCGCGCGCGGCAGTCGATCCTGCAGATGCTGGCCGAGAGCGAGCAGTGGTTGAAGACCAATCTCGGCGAGCCGCTGAAGGAGACCGGCGCTACGCGCACGCGTTGATCGATGGTGCGCTGGCACCGGTAGGAGCGCGCTTGCGCGCGATGGGGCTTTATCGATAACGCCTCGTCGCGCCCGGGTGCGCTCCTACGGCGAATGCGTCCGCCTCGCGTCCCGGGAAGATTCGCTGCGCCGTCCACACGATTGCCGCGATCACCGGTAGGAGCGCACCCGGGCGCGACGCAGCATGACCAGAACAGCCACCTCGCGTAGCAGCGGACCTGCCCGCGATGGGGCATGACCGGGAAAGCCCCATCGCGCGCCAGCGCGCTCCTACGAGATTCATCGCCACGTGCGCCAGCACACGATGGTTGGTGTTGAAACCGTCGTGCCGGTCGCGATCATCTAATCCTTTTGGGTTAGTCTTCGACGACTTTGCGCTTGAGAGGGTGTGCGTTTCCGATGAACGAGTACCGCAGCAGTCTTGTGTTCGCTACCCCCGATCTTGCCTTGCGCGACGATGTGCGTCGGCTCGGTGCACTGGTCGGTGACCTGCTCGCCGAGCAGGTCTCTGCGGAATTCCTCGATGAGATCGAACGCGTCCGCACCACGGCGATTGCGCGCCGCGAGAGCGATGCCCCGCCGTCGACGCTGAGCGAGCAGCTGGCCGGGCGCGAGCCGCGTGAGGCCGAGTCGCTGGTGCGCGCCTTCAGCACCTATTTCCAGGTGGTCAACATCGCCGAGCGCGTGCACCGCATCCGCCGCCGCCGCGAATACCAGCGCAGCGGCACCGACACGCCGCAGCCGGACGGGTTGCACGATGCCTTGCGCCGGCTCAAGGCGCAGGGCGTGACGCTGGACGAACTCAGCGAGTGGTTGCCGCGAATCGACGTGGAGCCGGTGTTCACCGCGCATCCCACCGAAGCGGTGCGCCGCGCGCTGCTGGAAAAAGAGCAGCTGATGGTCGCCAGCCTGGTCGACAACCTGGATGGCATGCGCACGCCCAACGAGCGCGCCACCGACGCGGCGCGCTTCCGCATGGCCTTGACCGCGTCCTGGCAGACCGCCGACTCCTCGCCGGTGCGCCCCACCGTGGAAGACGAGCGCGAGCATGTGGGCTTCTATCTCACCCAGGTGCTGTATCGCGTGGTCCCGGTGATGTACGAAACTCTCGAACACGCCATCGAAGAAACCTACGGCAGCGTACCGACCCTGCCGCGGCTGCTGCGCTTTGGCACCTGGGTCGGCGGCGACATGGACGGCAACCCCAACGTGGATGCCGTCACCATCGCCGGCACGCTGGATGCGCAACGGCGTGCGGTGCTGGACCGTTATCAGAAGGAACTCTGGCAACTGGCCAGCCTGCTCAGCCAGTCGACCACGCTGGTGGCGGTGAGCCCGGCATTGAGCGAGCAACTGCAGCGCTACCGCGCGCTGTTGCCGGAGGACGCCGCACGCTCACGTCCGCGCCACGGCGACATGCCGTACCGGCTGCTCAACGATCTGATGCGCGCGCGCCTGCAGGCCACGCTGGACGATGCCGAGGGTGCCTACACCAGCCCGTCCGAGCTGGAACACGACCTGCAATTGATCCTGGACAGCCTGCAGGCCAACAAGGGCCTGCACGCCGGTTGGTTCGCGGTGCGCCGCCTGTTGTGGCGTGTGCGTACCTTCGGCTTTCATCTGGCACGTCTGGATGTGCGCCAGGAATCGAGCGTGCATGCGCGTGCGGTGGCCGATGCATTGGGCCAGGCCGATTGGGACAACCAGGACGCCAAGCAGCGCGCTGCCTTGCTCGGCCCCTATGCCTCCGGCGAGCAGGTGCTGCCGCGCGTAGCCGACGAAGGCAACGCGCGGCTAGATGCGGTGTTTGCCGCGCTTGCCGATGCGCGCAGCCGCCACGGCGCCGATGCGCTGGGTAGCTACATCATCTCGATGGCGCACAACCGCGCCGACGTGCTCACCGTGCTGGCGCTGGCGCGGCGCGGCGGCCTGGTCGACGACGCCGGCGCGGTGCCGCTGGATATCGTGCCGCTGTTCGAAACCGTGGACGATCTGCGCGGCGGCACCGGCACCGTGCAGGATCTGCTGGCCGATCCGGTCTACCGCCAGCACCTGGCTGCGCGCGGCGATACGCAGATGGTGATGCTGGGGTATTCGGACAGCGGCAAGGACGGCGGCATCACCGCCTCGCGCTGGGGGTTGCAGCGCGCGCAGGTGGAACTGCTCGAAGCCGCCGCCGAGCTGGGCGTGCGGCTGACCTTCTTCCACGGCCGCGGCGGCTCGATCGCACGTGGCGGCGGCAAGACCAGCCGCGCGCTGGATGCCGCACCGCGCGGCAGTGTCGATGGCCGGCTGCGCGTGACCGAGCAGGGCGAGGTGATCCATCGCAAGTACGGCATCCGTGCACTGGCGCTGCGCTCGCTGGAACAGATGACCGGCGCGGTGCTGCTGTCCAGCCTGCGTCCGCGTGCGCCCGAGCCGCGCGAGGATCGCTGGCGGCCGGTGATGGACCTGGTCGCCGAACGCAGCACCGTGGCGTATCGCGCCTTTGTCGGCGCGCCGGATTTCATGCAGTACTTCCGCCGCGCCACGCCGATCGACGTGATCGAACGCATGACGCTGGGCTCGCGCCCGTCGCGCCGGCTCGGCCAGGACGCGGCCTTGTCCAACCTGCGCGCGATTCCGTGGGTGTTTGCCTGGAGCCAGGCGCGTGCGGTGATCCCGGGCTGGTACGGCGTGGGCAGCGGCCTGCAGGCGGCAGTGGATGCCGGGCACGAAGACACCTTGCGCGAGATGGCGCAGGACTGGCCGTTCTTCCGCACCTTTCTCGACGACGTGGCGATGGTGCTGTCCAAGGGCGACCTCACCATTGCCGAGCTGTTCTCGCGGCTGTCGGGCGACCTGCACCAGCGGTTCTTCCCGGGCATCGGCGCCGAGCTGGCGCTGACCAAGGGCTGGGTGAAGGCGTTGACCGGCCAGCAGTCGCTGCTGCAGCACGACCCGCGGCTGGCCTTGTCGATCCGCCTGCGCAACCCCTACATCGACCCGATCAGCGTGCTGCAGGTGGACCTGCTGCAACGCTGGCGTGCCACCGATGGCGAAGACGACGAGCTGTTGCGCGCGCTGGTCGCCTGCGTCAACGGCGTCTCGCAAGGCGTGCAGAACACCGGCTGATCCGACCGTTGGTCGGAGAGGGCGCGGAATCGTCAAGCGGACTCTGGCGTAACCGGACAAATCTGTCCGATAATGCCGTGATGACGACTTCCCGCCCTGATGCCGCGCTGCGCCGCCGGCAGATACTCGATGCCGCCGACGAAGTGTTCAGCGAACACGGCGTCAATGCCCCGCTGGAGCTGGTGGTCGAGCGTGCCGGCCTTGGCCGCGCCACGCTGTACCGCAATTTCCCCGACCGGCTCGCGCTGATGACCGCGCTGATGACCCGCGGCCTGGACGGCCTGGAGCGGCTGGCCGCCGATCTGGCCGAGCGCCCGGACGGACTGGCCGTGCTGCTGCACGACGTGGCCGAGCACATCGCCCAGTCCGCGCCGCTGGTGGATTTCTGGCGTTCCATCGAACGCGCGCACCCGGCGGTGGAAACCGCCGACCGGCGCGTGGTGAGCATCTTCCTGCCATTCGTGCATCGCGCCCGCGATGCCGGCCTGTGCCGCGCCGATGTCGACGACGAACAGCTGCTGCTGGTGATCGACATGCTGGGCAGCTGCCTGCGCGGCAATGACGAATCCGAACGCAAACGCCTCGCCCATCGTTCGGCCGATCTGTTGATGCATGCATTGGGCATGCAGGTGCCGGAAGGCGGCACCCGATGAAACCGGCCACGCGTTCGCGCATCGGGCGCTGGGCGCTGCGGGTGGCCCTGGTGCTGGCCGCGCTCTGGGGCGGGCTGGCGATCTATTTCGCACTGACCGGCAATGCGTTCGTGCGCGTGGCGTGGGTGGGCTCGTGGTGCGCGATGGCAATCGCGGCGTTGTGGGGCCTGCGCCGTGGCCGCGAGAACTGGGCCTTGGTGGGCATCTTCAGTGCGGCATTTGCGGTGCTGGCGGTGTCGTGGTGGATGATGCAGCCCAGCCAGGACCGCGACTGGGCCGACGATGTCGCCCAGCGCCTGCAGCCGGAGGTGCACGGCAACATCGTCACGCTGCACAACGTGCGCAATTTCGACTGGCATAGCGAAACCGACTACCAGCCGCGCTGGGAAACCCGCCAGTACGATCTGGACCGTCTGGTCAGTGCCGATCTGGCGCTGTCGTACTGGATGGGCCCGGCGATCGCGCACACCCTGGTGTCGTTCGGTTTCGACGACGGTTCGCACGTGGTGTTCTCGCTGGAAATCCGCAAGGAGCGCGACGAGTCGTTCTCGGCATTGGGCGGGTTTTTCCGCAGTTTCGAAGAGACCCTGGTCGCCGCCGACGAGCGCGACATCCTGCGCGTGCGCACCAATGTGCGCGGCGAGGACATGTATCTGTATCGGCTGGCGATTCCCAAGGCCGGGCTGCGCCGCATGTTCATGGGCTACGTGGGCCTGGCCAACGACTTGAATCGCGCGCCGGCGTTCTACAACACGCTCACCAGCAACTGCACCACGATCGTGTTTGCGTTGGCGCGGCAATTGCAGCCCACGTTGCCGCTGGATCATCGCCTGCTGCTGTCCGGCTACGCCGACGAATACGCCTACGATCACGATGGGCTGATGCCTGGCTACGACTTCGCGACACTGAAGCAGCGTGGGCATTTCACCGCACGCGCGATCGCCGCCGACAAGGCGGCCGATTTCTCCGAGCGCATCCGCGCCGGCATGCCGCAGGCACCGGCGCCTGGGGCAACCGCGAGCGCACCGCGGTGAAGGCTTGCCTGCGTGGATGTCGTACCGCTGCAGTGCTGGCGGGCGTACTGGCGAGCCTGTGGCTGAGCGGCTGCGCCATGGTCACGGTGCAATCGCACAGCAGCGGCGACTTCATCGCGCGCACGCGTGGCGATGTGCTCAGCACCGGCGCGTTGAGCCAGGCCAGCGGCGAGACGGTGCAGGTGGCCGGTCTGCAACCCAAGGCCTGCCGCAGCGACCCGCTGCCCTGCCTGCAGCAACTCGCCACCGTCGCAGGCATCGGCGATGAGCGCCGGCTGGCAACGCAGGCCGAGCTATGGACCGCACATGCGATTGCGCTGGGCGGGCGCGACCCGACAACCATGAACGATGCCGCAGTCGACGCCTGGTTGGAGGCCGCGCGGCATGCGTACGCGTATCTGTTTTTCACTGATCGGGCGCCCAGTGCGCGTGCGTTTGAAAATCGCCAGACGCAGGTGCGCGACTACTACAACTACGCCGTGCAGCAGGTGATCGAACGCCTGTTCGCACGCGCGCAGCAGACCGGCCAGAGCGAGCGCGAACCCACCAGCATAGGCCGCTGGCAGGTGGGTATCGACATGTCTGCATATCGGTTGCCGGGCGGCGGCAACACGCCGCGCGCGATCTTCGCCGCCTCGGCATTGCGCTTCGATGGGCTGCGCAGCACGTATCGACGCGACGGCTTCGGCGCCGAACTGGTGGCCGAGGTGGACCCGCAGGTGGTCGGCGACCCTGCCGGGCTGGCCTTGCAACAATCTGCTGCCGCTGTCGCGACACCTGAGCGTCCGCTGCCCACCTTCAGCGAGATGCCGTATGCACCGGCAACGCTGCTGCTGCGCTTCGAGGGCGATACGCTGGATGCGGTGCTGCGCGGTCGTGCCGTCACCGTGGTGCCTTACGATCCGTATCGCCAGAACGAAGTGGTACTGCATGGCCAGCGCGTGCCGCTGGCAGCCAACTTCACCGCCGCGTATGGCCTGTGGCTGGCCAGGTCAGGGTTTGCCGCGCAGTCCCTGCGCTCGATGCTGGGCAGCGCGCGCGGCATCGACCGCCCGCATCTGTATCTGATGCAGCCCTACGACCCGGACCGACGCGTGCTGCTGATGCTGCATGGCCTTGCCAGCAGCCCGGAAGCCTGGGTCAATGTCGCCAACGAAGTGATGGGCGATGAAGCGCTGCGCCAGCGCTACCAGATCTGGCAGGTGTACTACCCCACCAATGCGCCGGTGGCGGTCAACCGCGCCGAAATCCAGGCGCTGGTGGAACGCAGCTTGCAGCACTTCGATCCGTCCGGCACGGCGATCGCATCGCGCGACATGGTGTTGATCGGCCACAGCATGGGCGGGGTGATCGGGCGCCTGCTGGTGTCTTCGTCGGGCGAGCGCCTGTGGAATTCCCTGCTGGAAAACTACCGGCTGGACGGCGAGCGCGGCGCACGCGTGCGCGCGAAGTTGTCGCCGTTGCTGCATTTTTCGCCAATGCCGCAGGTCGACCGCGCCATCTTCATCGCCGCGCCGCACCGCGGCACGCCCCTGGCCGAAGGTGGGCTCGGGCGCTTCGTCGGCCGCCTGGTGCGTTTGCCGATCGCCTTGCTGGATCGCTTCGGCGATGTGTTTCAGGACCTAGCCAGCAGCGAGCGGCGCGCGCAGGGCGACGACCCGCGACGCAAGCGGCGCCTGCTGCCGCCGACCAGCATCGACAACCTGCGCGATACCGACCCGTTCGTACGCGCCAGCATGGACCTGCCGATCTCCCCGCAGGTGCATTACCACACCATTGTCGGACGCGAAAAACCGCAGGTGCCGCTGGCCGATTCCGACGATGGCCTGGTGCCGTATCGCAGCGCGCATCTGGACGGTGCCGAGTCGGAGCTGGTGGTGACCTCCTGGCATAGCGTGCAGGAAACCCCGCAGGCGATTCTGGAAATCCGCCGCATCCTGCACGAGCAGCTGCAAGCAGAAGCGGCAGACACAAACCAGACGCAGGCCGCGCGCCCGGCTGCGACGCCTGCGACGTTCTGAGTGCGCTGCACCATCGCTGGAAGGCGTGGCTGCTAGTCACGCACCGCGGGGTGTGGAGTTTGTCCGCTGCCAATGCGCACCATGTCCGGTACGCGTCCCGGTGTTGTGATCGCTCACGCCTAGGCCGGCAAACCTGGGCAACACGCGGTCATCCGGTGGGTGGGGACGACGCGCAGGAGGTGGAGTGCACGAGCATGCCGATACCGGGCAACGACCGCACTGCCTGACGGGCGCTCAGTCGTTGCGTTGGCCGCGTTTAGCGCGTTGTTTACCTGGCCCGTGCTATCAGGCGGTTCTCGAACACGCTCAAACCAGGGAAGACGCAATGCGCAAGACGCTGTCGGCAGTGATCTGGGTGCCTTTGCTGCTGGCCGGTTGCGGCCGCGGCGAAGGTCAACGCGAGGCCGCCGACCCTGCGGGCGCCACGCCGCCGGCAGCGCAGACCGCAGCGCCTCCGTCCGCATCGCCACCGGTCGCCGATGAAGCGGTGCCCGACTTCCCGGCCATCCCGTCGATCGTGGTGCCGGAGATTGCCGGCGTGACCCCGGCGCAGCGCGCACTGGAAGCCTCGCTGCAGGACATTCTCGACCCGATCGAAGGCGTCAGCGTGACGCCGGCACGCTGCGGCGATGGCGGCAGCCTGATCAACGACGCCGGTATCACCAGCGTCGATGCCAACGGCAATCTGCTGCGCAACGGCGACGGCGGGCTGTTCGACCTCAAGGCCGATGGCAGCGGTACTGCGAATTTCGACGGCGGCCTGATCCGCGTCAATGCCGACGGCAGCGGCACCATCAACGCCAGCGGCGCCGGTGGCGACGACGCGATCATCCAGGTCCAGGCCAGCGGTGCCGGTACCTACAACGGCTCGGCCGGCCTGATCAGTCTGGATGGCAAGGGGGCAGGCACCTGGAACAGCGACAAGAGCGGCTTGGTCGACAACCACGGCGATGGCAGCGGCACCTGGAACGGCCCGCGCGGTCTGATCACCATCAACGCCGACGGCTCGGGAACCTGGAACGGCCCGGACGGGCTGGTGCAAAACCGCGGCAATGGCACCGGCACCGTCGGTACCCCGCCGCGCGAAGTGCGCATGCCGCCGCTGCCGAAGGTGCCGCCGGCCGGGCGCTTTCCGCTGCTGCAGAAGTTCGCACTTCCCGGCGCACCGTGCGGCTATCTGATCACCTTGAACGAGCGCATCCTGTTCGACTTCGACAAGGCCGAAATCCGCCCCGATGCCGCGCGCGTGCTCGACGTGCTGGCGGCCGCACTCGGCAAGGTCAGCGCCAAGGACATGGAGGTTCGCGGGCATACCGATGCCAAGGGCAGCGACGCCTATAACCAGGCGCTGTCCGAGCGCCGCGCCGAGGCGGTGCTGGCCGCATTACGCACCCGCGGTGCCGCGCAGTCGGCCGGCGCTAAAGGCTATGGCGAATCCCAACCGGTGGCACCCAATACGCTGGATGGGCAGGACAACCCCGGCGGGCGACAACTCAACCGACGCGTGGAAATCTTCCTGCGCACCTGAGTGCGGGCCGATCTGCACGCATACAGTCGCAGGACCATGACGATCCCCGACAGCTGGCGCGCTGCGCAGGCGGTTCGGGCAGATTTGTCGATGGGCAGATGCCGGCCCATCTCATGTCAGTGCGCCGCTGCCTCGTGCAGTGCGTCCTGACGGTGGGTGCGCGGGGATCTACTCAAGGCGACCACCATGCAACGAGTTGCGGTGGACAAGACTGATACCGCACTTAGAGCGGCCAACATACCGATTGCGTCGCCGCCATGCGGGTGTGGCCGGTTCTCGGAAGCGGAATGGACCACTCGTACATTTCGATTCTGAGCGCGCCCTCCGCACCCACCTGACGACCGCCAGCTTTCTTGTGTTGGCCGCTCTTGGTACCGCAACCGTGCAACTGCTTCGGAGCAGTTATCGCCGTGTGGCGGCTTCTCGGACATGTTGGGTAAGTTCCGCCAGGTGTCGTCTGCCTTGCACATTGGCCCGGTAAATTCCGCGATGACCAACGGGATGACCGACAGGTATGGGTTTCAGGCAAGCGAAGAAAACGGGGCAGGGTGGTGAACAGGCGCCCGCAAGTGATGACGGCAACGACGCGATGGGGATCGCGTCGTTGCCGTCGTGCAGGATCGTCGCGCCGTTGCACGCAGGCGTCAGGCAACGTTCGACGGCAGCGCTGCGGCCGCGATGGCGGATGCCGGCACTCGCACTCGGCGCGCTGCTGCTGATCGGCTGCACGCCGCGTCCGTCCGGGCCGCCCGCAATCGCGCAGACCGCGCAGCTGGAACGCGTGGTGGCTGTCTTCCGGCACGGCGTGCGCGCACCGCTGCAGGGCGAAGCTGCCGCAGCGCACTATGCAGACGCGCCGTGGCCGCAATGGTCCACACCGGCCAGCCTGCTGACGCCGCATGGGCGCATCGGCGTGCAGTTGAGCGGTGACTATCTGCGTCAATGGCTGGCGCAGCAGGGCGTGTTGCCGCGTAGCGGCTGCCCGGCAGCAGGCAGCGTGTCGGTCTGGGCCAATACCGATCAGCGCACCATCGACAGCGGCGCCTTGCTGGCCGAGGCACTGGCACCAGGCTGCGGGATCGTCGCCGGACATCGCCAGGCCGGCAGCAACGATCCGTTGTTCCGCCCGATCGAAGCCGGCGCGGTGCCGTTCGATGGCACGGCGGCGGTTGCGGCGATCGAAAGGCAAACCGGTGGCCCTGCCGCATTGCTGCTAGGGCACGCAGCCGAGTTGCAGGCAATGCAGCAGATCCTGGGTTGCACGCGCACGCCCTGCGACTTCGCGCAGATGCCGTCCACGCTGGCACCGTCGGCCAACGGGCGCGGCCTGGCCCTGGGTGGGCCGATCGACCTGACCTCCGGCACCGGCGAGGTGTTGCTGCTGCAAGACGCCGAAGGCCTGCCGCTGTCGCAGGTGGGCTGGGGCCGCGCCACACCCGAGCGGCTGGCGCAGGTATCGCGCCTGCACGCCTTGTTGTTCGACATCTACGCGCGCCCGCATTACATGGCCTCACGTTCGGGCGCACCGCTGGCGCGCGAAGTGCTGCAGCGCTTCGGCGATGTGCAGGCGCCAAAGGTCTCGGTCTTCGTTGGCAGCGATACGCATATCGCTGCGTTGAGCGGTTTGCTGGGCGTGCACTTTCATCTCCCCGGCTACGGTGCCGACGATCCGCCGCCGGGTGGTGCATTGCTGCTGGAGCTATGGCGCGAACCGAATGGGCAGCAGGTGGTGCGTGCGCGGTATCTGGCGCAATCGCTGGATCAACTGCGAACGCTGGCGCCATTGGATCTAGCGCACCCGCCGTTGCAGCAGGAACTGGCCTTGGGTCTATGCACGGGCGAGCAACGGATGGCGTGCCCGTTGGAGGCGTTCGCTCAGGCGTTGGAGCAACAGTTGCAACGCGAGCCTTGAACGCAATGCCGGGGCTGCGATATGCAAGCAACTTCAGCTCACCGAAGCATCTGCATGGAGCAGGTAGCGTCGTGCGCAAGATCGATCGGTGTACGGAGTCGGTCGGCAGCGTGGCGGCGCACCCGGTGTCGGGACACGCCGTGAATCTATCCCTGGAGGCTCGGTGGCGGCATCCATGCCGCCACACGGTCCCGCCCCCGGACGCGACACCACGCTCCCAGCATTGCTGCTGCTGATCGGCAAGCAATGTTTTCAAGCAGACGTGGCGCCTGCGGATTAGGCCGGTCAGGTCGTCGAGATCACCTCAACACTTCGTCTTTAGGTAGTGGCGATGGAACAAGATCTAGACCACGATCAGTTAACCAGCCGCCGCTTTTCTTTCAGTTGCCGGCAATGATCGGTGGTGCTTGCGCGGGTGCCGGCGTGGGACCTTGAGCGGCATGGATGCCGCGCCAGAGCCTACATGGACGTACTTGCGGCGTGTCCCACACCGGTACGCGTGCAAGCGCCCGCAGCAAACCGAAGCAGATGCATGAAAACGCCAGATGTTGTGCGCAAGATCGATCGATGTGCGGAGTCGGTCGGCAGCGCGGCGGCGCATCCGGTGTCGGGACACGCCGTAAATCCATCCCTGGAGGCTCGGTGGCGACATCCATGCCGCCACACGGTCCCGCCCCCGGACGCGGCCCCGCGCTTCCAACATTGCCACTGCTGATCGGCAGGCGATGCTTCCCACGCAAGCCTCGATGACGGTACGCATTCCGCCAAAACGCAGATGGGCCGCATCTGCGGCCCATCTGCACTTCTTGCCAGTTTCACTCCCGCAGGAGCGGTTGGCTTACTTCAGCTTGGCGTCGGCGCGCAGGGCGTCGGCGCGGTCGGTCTTTTCCCACGAGAACGCGGTGGCGGTGTGCTGCGCGCCGGTTGCATCGGTGTAGGAGAAGTCCTTCGGCTTGCGGCCGAAGTGGCCGTAGGACGCGGTCTGCTGATACATCGGGTGGATCAGGTCGAGCATCTGGATGATGCCGAACGGACGCAGGTCGAAGTGCTTGCGGATCAGCTTTTCGATCTGCTCGTCGGCGATCTTGCCGGTGCCGAAGGTGGTGACCGAAATCGAGGTCGGCTCGGCCACGCCGATGGCGTAGGAGACCTGCACTTCGCAACGGTCGGCCAGGCCGGCAGCCACCACGTTCTTGGCCACATAGCGCGCGGCGTAGGCTGCCGAGCGATCGACCTTGGACGGATCCTTGCCGGAGAACGCACCGCCACCGTGACGCGCCCAGCCGCCGTAGGTGTCGACGATGATCTTGCGTCCGGTCAGGCCGCAATCGCCCACCGGCCCGCCGATCACGAACTTGCCGGTCGGGTTGATGTGGAACTTGGTGCCCTTGTGCAGCCACTTGGCCGGCAGCACCGGCTTGAGGATTTCCTCGCGCACGGCTTCGACCAGATCCTTCTGCTTGATGCCCGGATCGTGCTGGGTCGACAGCACCACCGCGTCGATCGCGGTCGCAACGCCGTCTTCGTAGCGCAGGGTGACCTGCGACTTGGCGTCCGGACGCAGCCAGGACAGCGCCGAGTTCTTCTTCTTGCGGATCTTGGCCTGCTGCTCGACCAGGCGGTGCGCCAGGTGGATCGCGGCCGGCATGTGGCTGTCGGTCTCGTTGGTCGCGTAGCCGAACATCAGGCCCTGGTCGCCGGCGCCCTGCTGCTCCGGGTTCTTGCGATCCACGCCCTGGTTGATGTCCGGCGACTGCTTGCCGATCAGGTTGAGCACGCCACAGGTCTCGCCGTCGAAGCCGACGTCGGAGCTGTTGTAGCCGATGTCCAGAATGACCTTGCGGGTCAGCGCTTCCAGGTCGATCCAGGCACTGGTGGTCACTTCGCCGGCAACGATCGCCACGCCCGTCTTGACCATCGTCTCGCATGCCACGCGGGCGCGCTTGTCCTGGGCCAGGATGGCATCCAGCACTGCGTCGGAGATCTGGTCGGCGATCTTGTCCGGATGGCCTTCGGAGACCGATTCGGAGGTGAACAGGTAGCTGGACATCAGGCTTATATCCCTTGATTCGGATGAAAAGATGGGTGCGGATGATACACCGTCCGACAACCCTGTGCATTGTGCGCCTGAACAGCCCGCTGTGGCGTTAAACCCGTGTCGTGGCGGGGTTTGCACGGTCATCCGGGTGTCTTCAGCTTGCCATGCAATGGTCGTACTGACCGGTCAGCATGCGCGCGTGCCTGGCGGCATGGCTGCGTGCAGCCACGCCGCTGGAGGGGAATGCGCGATGTCGCTGGACAGCGTGCCGGGGCGAGGGCGCATGGCTGCCATGGCGACCACGAGCCGGGATGCGGGTGTCCGATTGCAGTGCTCCGCCGCGGCTTGCTGCGGGCGCATCTGTGTCAGCGCGCTGCCGATGCCTGCGGGCGGCGCACGCCGCCTGCCTGCACAGCGCCCGATCGCGGCCGACATTTTTTGCCCTGGAGATGTCCGCATGCACGTGTCCACATTGCACCCTCCCGTCCGCGCCCTGTTCCTGTCCGACCTGCACCTGGGCTCGCGGCACTGCCATGCCGCCGAGATCGCCGCGTTCCTCGGCCGCCAGCGTTGCCAGACCCTGTATCTGGTCGGCGACATCATCGACCTGTGGTGGATGTCGCAGCGGCGCGCGGTCTGGGATGCGGCGCATCAGCAGGTGATCGCCGCCCTGCATGCGCAGGCCAGGCGCGGTACCGAGATCATCTACGTGCCCGGCAACCACGACCGTGCCATCCGCCGCTTCTGCGGTCTGGTGATGCCGGCCATGCAGGTGCGCCGACGCAGCGTCCACACCTTGCTGGACGGCCGCCGGCTGCTGGTCACCCATGGCGACGACTACGACGCGCAAACCCATTTCGGCGGCTTGCAGGAACGATTCGGCGACTGGCTCTACTACCGCATCCTCACCGGCAATCAGCTGACCAATCGTCTGCGGCGGCGCCTGGGCATGCGCTACTGGTCGCTGGCCGAGTTTCTCAAGCGCCGTAGCGGTGCGGCCGAGCGCTATATCGGCCGCTTCGTGGCGGCCGGCCTGGCCGATGTGGTGCGCCGCGATCTGGACGGCATCGTCTGTGGGCACATCCATCGCGCCGCACTGCGCATGCAGGCCGGCCATCTCTACGCCAACACCGGCGACTGGGTGGAGAGCCTGACGGCGCTGCGCGAGACGCAGTCCGGCGCACTGCAACTGGTCAACCATCACGGCGACGTGCTGGCCGAACTGGCGCCGCAACCTCATGCCGCGCAGCAGCGCGCGGCTTGATGCCGCCAGGTGCGGCAGTTGCCGGCAGACCGCAGCTGCCGGCAACTGCCACCGGACGTGCGCGGCGTGCAGCGTTCGCTGTCCTGGTGCAAGGACTGCGGACGGCGGCTGCAGCGTCGTTTTCGACCGCGAGCCGCAGCGCGATGCGAGCACTGCGGCTGCCGGCTGACTGCCGGCCGGCCAGAACGCACGCGATGGCACTGGACGATGCCCGTCCTGCTAGCATCGGCCGATGGATTCATTGACCCAGATCGTTCTTGGTGGCGCCGTCGCTGCCGCCATCGCACCGGCCGGACAGCGCCGTGCCGCCCTGTTGGCCGGCGCCGCGCTGGGCACCTTGCCCGATCTCGATGCGCTGGTATTGCTGCCGCTGACCGACGATCCGGTCACGCTGATGACGGTGCATCGCAGCGCCAGCCATTCGTTGTTCGTGCTGCCGTTGCTGGGCTGGCTGATCTGGTGGCTGTTTCGCCGTTACGGCAACGGGCGCGTGGCCACTGCGCCCAAGCGCTGGTTCTGGGCGATCCAGCTGGCCTTGATCACGCATCCGCTGCTGGATGCCTTCACCGTCTACGGTACCCAGCTGTGGTGGCCGCTGCAGCCGCATCCGGCAATGTGGTCGAGCGTCTTCATCATCGACCCGGCCTACACGCTATGGCTGTTGCTGGCCTGCGCGGTGGCATGGTTTGCGCGCGCGCGGCCGCTCGCGCAGCACGCGCTGGTGATCGGGCTGGCGCTCAGCTCCGCCTATCTGGGCTGGTCGTTGCTGGCCAAGCACCTGGTCGACCAGGAAGCGGACCGTGCGCTGGCCGCGCTCGGCTTGAAGGATGCGCCGCGCTTCTCGGTGCCGATGCCGCTCAACACCTTGCTGTGGCGCGTGGTGGCGATGACGCCCAACGGCTATGTGATCGGCGAACGCTCGCTGGTGGCCGACAAGGGCCCGATGCAGTTTCGCGGTTATTCCAGCAACACCCAGGCCCTGGGCGAGGTGGCCGGTTTCGACGCGGTGCGCCGGTTGACCTGGTTCAATCGCGGCTTCATGCGCGCACGCCTGGTCGATGACGAGCTGATGCTCAGCGATCTGCGCATGGGTCTGGAGCCGGACTACAACTTCAACTTCGTGGTGGCCCACCGTCAAGACGGGCAGTGGCAGCCGATTACGCCGCGACAGATCCAGGCCGCCTACCGCGCGCCGGTGGCGCGCGATCAAATCGGCGAAGTGCTGGCGCAGATGTGGCGCCGTATCTGGCACGAGCCCACCGGCACGGTACTGACCGGCGACCTGGAACACGCCACCACGCCGGCACCGGCCGCTCGGTAGGCTTGCTTGGCGGGGATGCCCGGCAACGCGTAGTAGTAAGCCCGTGCGGTTGACCCGCTCAATACACTGTCGCGCGCGCCTGCACGAACGAGTAGAAGAACACCGCGTTCGGGTCGCTGTGCACCTGCGCCAGTTCGCGGCGCATGCCGTCCACGGTGTCTGCGTTCACCGCACCGGCCTCGCGCAACTGGTCGGCTGCCGACAGCAGCACTTCTTCCCAGAACCCGATCATGGTCTTGCGCCGGCCTGGCTCGCGGTTGTCCAGATGCAGCGTCTTGATCTCGGTGTGCACATCGCGAAAGCCGCCGGCCAGCAGCAGGTTGCCCAGCTTGGCGCCGACGAACGGGTCGCCGCCCTGGTCGTGCTGGAAATCGTTGAAGGCCATCCAGTAGCGCCACAGGTTGGGCGAATACGGATGCAGCAGGAACGAAGCGTTCATCACCTCGGTGACATACACCGGCGAGCCCGGCAGCAGCACACGCCGCACCTCGTTGAGCACGCGCGCAGGCGAGGGCACATGCTCCAGCACCCAGCACAGGAACGCCGCATCGAACTGACGCGCCTCGAACGGCAGATCGCTGGCATCGGCCTGTTGCAGCGTGTAGCGCTCGCGGCACCATGCCAGCCGTTCCAGATTGGCGCGTGCCGCGCCCAACTGCGCCTCGCTCAGATCCACGCTGGTGACATGCAGGTCGGGAAAGCGGCGCAGCAGGATTTCGGTCTGCGCGCCCACGCCGCTGCCCACTTCCAGCAGCCGGCGTGCGCCGCTGTAGTCGATCTGGTTGAACAGCGTGGCTTCCAGCAGGCGCGCCTGTTTGAGCAGGCGTGCCTGTTCGGTGGACGAAAACCCATGCAGATAGGTCGGGGTGTCGCTCGGTGCGGTCATGACTGCAGCTCCAACAACGCAGGAAAACTCAGGCGGCAACCGACAGCGCTGGCGGCACACCGGCGATCAAGGCGTCGAAATACGCGCGGGTCAGTTCCAGCTGCGCTTCCGGCGTTTCGGCGCGATTGACCACTGCACGGAAGTCGGCGCTCTGCGGGTGATCCTTGGCGTACCAGCCCAGATGCTTGCGCGCGATGCGCACGCCCTGCGGCTGCCCGTAGAACGCATGCAGCGCTTCCAGATGGCCGAGCAGGGTGTCGCGCACGAACGCCAACGACGGCGGCGGCAACAGCTCGCCGGTGGACAGATAATGCGCCACCTCGCCGAAGATCCACGGGCGCCCCTGCGCGGCACGCCCGATCATCACCGCATCCACGCCGGTCTCGCGCAGCACCTGCGCCGCCTTCTGCGGCGAGTCGATATCGCCATTGGCGATCACCGGAATCTGCAGCGCCGCCTTGATCTGCGCAATCGTGGCGTACTCGGCAGTGCCGGTGTAATGCTGGTCGCGGGTGCGCCCGTGCACGGCCAGCGCGGCGATCCCGCAGTCCTGCGCGATGCGCGCGATGGTCGGGCCGTTGCGGTGATCGCAGTCCCACCCGGTGCGGATCTTCAGGGTCACCGGCACATCCACCGCCTGCACTACCGCGCTGAGGATGCGTGCCACCAGGTCCTCGTCGCGCATCAGCGCCGAGCCGGCCCAGGCATTGCAGACCTTCTTGGCCGGGCAGCCCATGTTGATGTCGATCAGCTGCGCACCGTGGTCGACGTTGTAGCGCGCCGCCTCGGCCAGTTGCTGCGGCTCGGTGCCGGCAATCTGCACGCTGACCGGATCCGGCTCGCCGGCATGATCCATGCGGTGCAGCGATTTGCGCGTGCCCCAGAAGCGTGGATCGGAGATGGTCATCTCCGACACCGCCAGCCCGGCGCCCAGCCGCTTGCACAGCAGCCGGAACGGCTTGTCGGTGACGCCGGCCATCGGGGCCAGGATCACTTTCGGGTCGATGGAGTAGGGGCCGATCTGCATGGTGGCATTGTAGCTGGGTGGGGATTGGGGAATCGGGAATCGGGAATCGGGAGAGCAGTTCCGGCCTTCGGGCCTTCGCGTTTGCTGTGCGGGTCGTGCGACCAAGTAAAAGAGGGCAGCGGCGAGAATATTGGTTGACCGTACCCTCACCCCAACCGCTCTCCCGACGGGAGAGGGGCTTTTCTTCCTTCTCCCGTCGGGAGACGGTGTCGCGTCAGCGCCGGATGAGGGTACGGGTGCCCGACGCGGCATCACGCCAGGTACCGCCGCCCAGATTGCTATCCGATGAAGAAGATCGAAGCTCCGGCGCAGCCGGGTTCGCAGCGTCCGTCGATGGGCAGGCCTCAGCATGCCGTTCGCGGATCAAAACAGTCTCATGGGGATGCCGACGCCCTGAACGCAAAAGGCGACCGCATCGCTGCGGTCGCCTTCGTTGTTTGCTTGAAGCGTGCGGATCACACGGCCGGTTCGGGCACCATGCGCGGCATCGAGGTGGCGGCGCCTTCCACTTCGGTGGAGCGCGCGGCGTAGCGGGTGGCAAAACGCACGTGGGTGATGAAGCTGGCAGTGGGCGCCTGCGCCAGCGAGGCCACCAGCGCGCCGTTGAAGGCGTCGCCGGCGCCGGTGGTGTCCACCGTCTGCGCGCTTTCCGCGCCCACGCGGTAATGCGCGGCCGTGTCGCCACGCAGCTGTTCTTCCGCATGCGAGATGAAGGCGCCCACCGATCCCAGCGTCACCACCACGGTACCGCCCGGCAGCAGCTTGCGGCATAGCGAATGCAGCGTGTTGCCATCCAGCGCCGCCACATCGTCGGCATTGATGCGTTCGCCGACATGGCGGCCGAGCAGGGCCGCAAATTCGGTTTCGTTGGGCGTCAGCACGTCCGACAGCTTGAGCAGGCTGATCGAGGTCGGCGCGTTGGCCGGTGCGGCGTTGAGCACGGTCAGCACGCCGCATTCGCGTGCCAGCGCCAGCGCCGACTCGATGGTCTCCGCCGGCGACTCCAGCTGCGCCAGCAGCACGCCGGACGAGGCCACCAGCGCGCGCTGGTTGTCCACAAACGCTGCACTCAGCACCGAGTTGGCGCCGGCACCGATCACGATGGTGTTGCGGCCGTGCGCGTCGACATAGATGCCGCCGGTACCGGTCGGCTCATTGCTGGGCTCGGCGATCAACGCAAAGCCGTCGTGCGCAGCCAGCGAGCGCGCCAGCGCGCCGCCGGCATCGTCGCCCAGCGCGCACAGGAAGTGCGTCCTGGCGCCGGCACGTGCGGCCGCGACCGCCTGGTTGAAGCCCTTGCCACCCGGGCCGGTGCTGTAGCGACCGGCGATGGTGGCACCCGGCGCAGGCAGGACATCACAGCGCCACACGTGATCGACATTGAAGGACCCGACAACGACGACCGAACTCATAAATACCCTTGACTTGAATGACTGAATGAAACGTGGCGTGCGGCGATTAGACCGTCACACCGATGAACCCGCGCCGCCTCAACCGAAATGCGAGAGCACGCCGGCAATGGTAGCGGTCATGAACGTGGCGATCGAACCGCCCAGCACTGCGCGCAGGCCGAACTTGGCCAGATCGTGACGGCGTTCCGGTGCCAGCCCGCCGATGCCACCGATCTGGATCGCAATCGAGCTGAAGTTGGCAAAGCCGCACAGCGCATACGTGGCGATCAGCCGACCTTCCGCGCTCAGGCCCACGCCCGGCACTTCGCCCTTCACGATACGCGACAGCTCGCTGTAGGCGACGAACTCGTTGATCACCACCTTCTGCCCGATCAGCGAACCGACCGTGGTCGCGTCCACCCACGGGGTGCCGATCACCCAGGCGATCGGCGCCAGCACGTAGCCGAAGATCGTCGACAGGTTGGTCGGCCGGCCCAGCAGTGCGGCGGCGCCGGTGATCTCGCCCAGCCAGGTCAGCGGTGCGTTGATCAAGGCGATCAGCGCAATGAAGGCCAGCAGCATCGCGCCGATGTTCAGCGCCAGGCGCAAGCCATCGCCGGCGCCTGCGGCCGCCGCATCGATGACGTTGCTGGTGGTCTTTTCCACTTCCATCTTGACCGTGCCGCGGGTCAGCGGGGTGCCGGTTTCCGGCACCAGCAGCTTGGCCACCACCAGGGTGGCGGGCGCGGCCATGATGCTGGCGGCGAGCAGATGCTTGGCATAGAACGCCTGCTGCGCGGGGTCGCTGCCACCGAGCATGCCGACATAGGCGGCCAGCACGCCGCCGGCGATATGCGCCATGCCGCCGATCATCATCGTCAGCAGCTCGGACTGGGTCATCTTGGGGATGTACGGACGCACCGTCAGCGGCGCTTCGGTCTGGCCGATGAACACGCTGGCGCACACGCTGGTGGTTTCCGCACCGGACACGCGCATCACCTTGGTGATTGCCCACGCCATCGCGCGGACCACCACCTGCATTACGCCCAGGTGGTAGAGCACGCCCATCAGCGCCGAGAAGAAGATGATGGTGGGCAGCACCTGGAACGCGAAGATGAAGCCATAGCTGTCGATGTTCATCAGGTTGCCGAAAATGAAGGTGGACCCCTCATTGACGAAGCTCAGCACCTTGACGAAGCCCTTGCCCAGCGAGTCGAACATGTCGCGTCCGCCCGGCACCAGCAGCACCAGCGCGGCGAACGAAATCTGCAGCGCCAGACCGGTGGCGACCAGCCTCCAGTCGATTGCGCGGCGGTTGCTCGAAAACAGCCAGGTGATGCCGATAAGCACCGCCAGACCGAACAGGCCGAAACCGATCCTTCCCAAACCTTCGACCATTCCAATCCCCGGGGCTGCTGACGGCAAAACGAGAAGCCTAGAGCAGGGGGTGACCGTGGGCAAGGCGAGCAGCATTCAGGGCCCGCTCGTTGGCCTGCAGGCGAGCCAGGGCGGGCGCGGGCAGTTGCCTGCGCGCGGGCGAGCGAGCCGCGCTTGCGCAAGGTCATGGGGCGGGGGCGTCGATCCGCTGCCCGTGCGTCGCCCGCAAAGACCGCGCCCCGAAGCACGGTCACCCGACCGGACGCCGCTTTTCCAATCAGCCGTCGACGAAAACCGGTGGTGCTTGCGCGCGTATCGGCGAGGGACCTTGAGCGGCATGGATGCCGCGCCAGAGCCTACATGGACGTACTTGCGGCGTGTCCCACGCCGGTACGCGTGCAAGCGCCCGCAGCAAGCCGAAGCATTCACATCAAACTGGCAGACCACGTACGCGAGGCTGGTTGGCAGCGCGGCGCCGCATCCGGTGTCGGGACACGCCGTGAATCCGTCCCTGGAGGCTCGGTGGCGGCATCCATGCCGCCACACGGTCCCGCCCCCGGACGCGGCACCACGCTCCCAGCATTGCTGCTGCTGATCGGCAAGCAATGCGTCAAGCACGTGTTGATGTCTGCGGACTCCGTGGCCGATGTGATCAGTAAGCCATCCATCTACTGGCATGTCGCCAGCGATGGTGACGCTCCGAAAGACTTGCAGACCACCAGGCCCTCCGCATTTCTTTCAGCAACCGACAACAACCGGTGGTGCTTGCGGGCATGGGATCTTGAGCGGCATCGATGCCGCGCAACCCTGTCGCCCCGGAAGCACCACGTCCTACACTGCGCACGCCGATCCGGGGCAGGGCGCCGCGGAGGTTGCTGGAGTCTGCCAATGCAATACCGTCGTCTGGGGTCCACCGGGCTGCAGCTGTCGGCCCTGTCGTTCGGGGCCTGGGTCACCTTCGGCAAGCAGATCGGGCGCAGCGAAGCGCGCAACCTGATTGCCGCCGCCTGGGACAACGGCATCAATTTCTTCGACAACGCCGAGGTCTACGCACGCGGCCGCGCCGAAGAGGTGATGGGCGATGTGATCGCCGACCTGCGCCTGCCGCGCGATGGTTACTGCGTGTCGAGCAAGGTGTTCTTCGGCGCGGTGGACAGCCCGCGTCCGACCCAGCGCGGACTCTCGCGCAAGCATGTCACCGACGCCTGCCATGCCGCGCTCAAGCGCCTGCGCGTGGACTATCTGGACCTGTACTTCTGCCACCGGCCCGATCCGGACACGCCGATCCGCGAAACCGTGCGCAGCATGGATGCCCTGATCCGCCAGGGCAAAGTGTTGTACTGGGGCACCTCCGAATGGAGCGCCGAGCAGTTGCGCGAGGCCATCAGCATCGCCGAGCAGGAACACCTGCACGCTCCGGCGATGGAGCAGCCGCAGTACAACCTGCTGCACCGCGACCGGCTGGAGCGCGAATACGCACCGCTGTGCGAGGGCGGGCTGGGCACCACGATCTGGTCGCCGCTGGCCTCGGGCCTGCTGACCGGTAAGTACAACGCCGGCGTGGACGCAGACAGCCGCCTCGGCCAGCCGGGCAATCAATGGCTGCAGGACGAAGTGCTGGGTGCACCGGAAGCGCGCCGCCTGGAACGTGCCCGTGCGTTCTGTGCGTTGGCCGCCGAGCTGGGGCAGTCGCCCGCACGCCTGGCCATCGCCTGGTGCCTGCGCAACCCGCACGTGTCCACGGTGATCCTGGGGGCCAGCCGGGTCGCGCAACTGGAAGAAAATCTCGGCGCGCTGGAGACCCTGACCCAGGTCGATGCCGACGGTTGGGCACGGGTGGAGGCGGCGACGCGCTGAGGAATGCCCCATGCGGTGGGTGCAAGTGCGGGACGGTTGGCTGCGACGCTTTTTCGTCGGGCGCTTCAAAACAAGCAGAAGCCGCATCTGACCGGTCGTGCACGTCAGACAACCACTGCGGGGCAAGGTGCGTCATGCCAGTCGCGCTTTCGCTTGCCAGTGCGTGCCTTCCACCTGCGATGTAATCAGCAAGGCCAACGATCACCGTGCGTAAAAACCGCCGGTGGAACCGGTGGCTAGATCCTTTCAATAGACATGGTGAATCGAAATCGCTCAACCCATGCAAAGGTCGTGTCGAGAAGATGAGAATGGCTCTTGATCATTAAATGAGAATGGTTATTATTTGTCTGGCCAACCGACTGGAGATCCAGATCATGACCGCTCATCCCGTGCTGCTCCGCTCCGAACCGGTCAACCTGCGCGACCGCGCTGCTCCGCGCGCCGTCCCTGCAGAAGACCTCATCAGCAGCGAGGCGCTGCTCAAAGGCCGTCGCGAAGTGCTGATCCAGCATGGCGACCGCGTCTATCGCCTGCGCCATACCAGCAACGACAAGCTCATCCTGACCAAGTAAGTTCCACCCTCCGATTCCGCGCATTGGCGCAGGGGATCGGGTTGCCTGCCGCGGGCGTTGCCGCCGCCGTCCGCGCACCCCACGCTCTCCCCCGGCGGCCGGTCGCGGCCTAGTCTGCAGCACACGCTGCCGGGAACTTCCCTTCAAAGGTTCCCGATGATTCGCCTGCATCCGCTGGTGGTCGCGCTGTCGCTTGCGCTGCCCGCTCTTCCGTTGAGTGCCCACGCTGCCGACCTCGCCGCCAGTGGTGATGCCGCGCGTGAGGTCCGCGACTTCGACCGGTTGCAGGTGACCGCCACGCGCACCCAGCGTGCCCTGGTCGATGTGCCGAGCACGGTGGATGTGATCGATCGCGAGCAACTGGACAACCAACTGGTGCGCGAGCTCAAGGATCTGTTCCGCTACACGCCCGGCGTGTCGGTGACCAGCAGCAGCGGCCGCTTCACCGGCGCCAACGGCATCCGCATCCGCGGGCTGGACGGCAACCGCGTGGCGATCCTGGTCGACAACGTCCCGGTGTCGGACACCTTCAGCTTCGGCAGCTACCTCAACACCAACCGCAACTTCGTCGATCTGGAAACGCTCAAGCGCGTCGAAGTAGTGCGCGGGCCGGCCAGCTCGCTGTACGGCTCCGACGCGCTGGGCGGCGTGGTGGCCTTCGTCACCAAGGATCCATCCGATTACCTGAGTGCCGACAAGCACAGCTATGTCGGCCTGAAGTTCGGCTACGAAGGCGACTGGAACGGCCTGTTCGCCGGCGCCACCGGCGCGTTCGGCGGCGAGCGCTGGAGCGGCATGGTGGCGGTCAGTCATCGCCAGGGCCAGGAAGCACAGAACCAGGGCGACAACCGCAGCCGCGATTTCACCCGTACTGCGGCCAACCCGCAGCGCATCGATGGCCGCAGCGTGCTGGCCAAGCTGGTGTACGCGCCCAGCGCGCAGCAGCGTTTCAAGCTCACCGTGGAAGGCAACGAAGACTACGGCAGCATCGAGGCATTGACCGGCATCGACCCGCGTGTGACCACGCCATCGCAGCGCATCCTGTCACAGGACGGACGCGACCATCAGACCCGCGCGCGCGTTTCGCTGCGCCACGAACTGGATGCACTGGATTGGGCGCTGGCCGACGATCTGCAGTGGCAGCTGTATCGCCAGGACAGCGAGAGCCTGCAGCGCACCGACGAGCTGCGTGGCAACAACACGCGCCGTCATAACGAACACAACTTCGATCAGCGCGTGTACGGCCTGCTGGTCAATGCACACAAAGCCATCGACACCGGCACGCTCAGCCACGACATCACCTACGGCCTGGACGGCACCTGGACCGACACCCGCGCCAAGCGCGATGGCTACTCGGTCAATCTGGCCAATGGCGCGATCACCAATCGCGTCGGTCAGGACGTGTTCCCGGTGCGCGATTTCCCCAAGAGCGAGACCACCAAGCTCGGGCTGTATGCGCAGGACGAGATCCGCCTGTTCGATGGAAAGCTGTCGCTGACGCCGGGCGTGCGCGTGGATTATTTCCGGCTGTCGCCGCAGGTGGACGACATCTTCCGCGAAGACAATCCCGGCGTTGCCGCCGAGACCATCGATGAAACGCAGGTGTCTCCCAAGTTCGGTGCGGTGTGGCGGTTTTCGGACGCCTGGTCGGCGTATGCCAATTACGCGCACGGCTTCCGCGCGCCGCCATACAACGACGTCAATATCGGCTTCACCAATCTGCAGGCGCGCTACACCGCCATCGCCAATCCGGACCTGAAATCGGAGACCAGCCGCGGTGGCGAACTCGGGCTGCGTTTCAATGATGCAGTCGGCTATCTGGGCGTCAGCGTGTACTACACCGACTATCGCAACTTCATCGAATCGTATGCGCCGGCCGGCTTCAATGCCGAAGGGCTGATGCTGTTCCAGTCGCGCAACGTGGACGATGTGGTGATCAAGGGTGCCGAAGCGCGCGGCGGAATCGATCTGGGTGCACTGGCCGGCTGGCAGGGTTGGTCGCTCAACAGCGCCGTGGCGTATGCGGAAGGCGACAATCTCACCGACGACACCCCGCTCAACTCGGTCGACCCGCTGCGTGGCACGCTCGGCGTGGCCTTCGACAGCGATGCCTGGGGCGCGGAGCTGATCGGCACCTTCGTCGCGCGCAAGCGTCGCCCGCAGCTGGACAGCTATTACACCCCGGCCGGCTACGCCACGCTGGACCTGTTGGGGCATTGGGAGTTCGCACCCGGTGCCAAGGTCACTGCCGGCATCTTCAATCTGGCCGACCGCCGCTATGTGGACTGGAATGCGCTGCCCAACGGCACGCTGGCCAGCAGCACGGTGATCGATCGCTTCACCGGCGCCGGGCGCACCGCCTCGGTCAGTCTGGCGGTGAGCTGGTAGCGGCCATGCCCATCGCCCGCCCGCTGCCGTCGTTGTCGCATGCACGTGCCACCCACGCTGCGTTGCCGCGGCCGCAGCAGTTGGCGGCGTTGGGCACGGTGCTATGCCTGTACCGGCCGGCATTGGGCAACGAACTGGATGGCTGGCAGCACGCGGTGGGGGCGGCGGCGTGCCGGCAGGTCGACAGCGATGGCGTGCGCGAGAGCATCTGGTTCTTCGATGCCGAGGGGCAGTGCTGCTGGCGGATCTGCCTGCTGCCTGACAGCGATTTCCTGATCTGGGATCGCCTGGTCTCGCGGCTGCCGCCGTTGCCGATGGAAACCCATGAGCTGGGTGTCGGCGAGCGGCTGTGGCGTCGTCTGGCCGGGCGCATGCGTGGGGAGGCGTGGCGCTTGAGCGCGCTGCGCCTGCAGGCCGCCGCCGCCCGCGAGCAACCGTTTGTCGCCAGCCTGGCAACCGTGTCGGCGCTGGGTGCGGAAGTTGCCGCACGCCTGGCGCGCGAAGAGGGCATCGACGGCCGCGTGGCGGTGGACGATTGCTGCTGCGCGCGCGCTGCCGCCTTGCGCACGGCCTCCGCCACATCCAGCAACAACAACCCTTCCGACATGACCACGTCGCTGGTGCGCCTGCGCCGCTGACGTCTCCAACCACTCCCGAGAGTTCCGATGAGCCGAACGTTTTCCCGTTGTATCGCACTGACGCTGAGCCTGTTGCCGTTGATTGCCGCCGCCGACGTCCAGCGCGATCGGCAGAGCATCCTGGCGATGCAGGGCGAATACGCGGTGGACTTTGCCTTTGACGAGACGGTGTTGCTCAAGCCCGGTTACGAGCGTGCATCGGCCATGCGCAGCGGCGCCAGCGAAGTGGTGATCGTGGTGGAGGATTCACCGCGCAAGCTCGTGCTGCAGCATCTGCTGGTCGACGAAAAGAGCCGGCACGTGACCAAGCATTGGCGGCAGGACTGGATCTACGAGGCGCCGCAGCGTTTCGAATTCAGCGCCGATCAGACCTGGACGGTGCACGCGCTGCCGCCGGCAGTGACCGCCGGCGCCTGGACCCAGTGCGTCTACGAGGTCAGCGACGCGCCGCGTTATTGCGGCACCGGTCGCTGGGACTATGCCGACGGCCATCCCACCTGGACCAGCGACCTGAGCTGGCGCCCGTTGCCGCGCCGCGAGTACACCAAGCGCAGCGACTACAACGCGCTCGCGGTGATCAATCGCCACACGCTCACGCCCAATGGCTGGACCCACGAACAGTTCAACACCAAGGTGCTGCGCAAGCCCGACGGCAGCCAGGAAGCAATCGCGCGCGAGTTCGGCTTCAACGATTACCGCAAGACCACCGAGGTCGATTTCGCCCCGGCCTATGCGTACTGGAAGGGCACCCAGGGCTACTGGGCCAAGGTGCGCACGCGCTGGGCCAGGTTCCTCGATACGCCACCCGGCCTGCATCTGAAGACCAAGCCGGACGGCATGGCGATGATCATGCCGATGTTCCAGCAGGCCGAGGCGGTGCAGAACGGCAAGCGGGTCAAGGACGCACAGCTGGACGCGGTATTCGCGCAGTGGGTCGAACCGGCGAACTAGGCACCCGCATGCCGTAGGAGCGCACCCGGGCGCGACGTGGCATTCCCGAAAACGCCCATCGCGCCGCAGGACGCTCACGCGAGGTCGCGCCCGGGTGCGCTCCTACCACCGAGACGGCTGGAAGGCGCCCAGCAAGCCGGACGGCATGGCGATGATCATGCCGATGTTCCAGCAGGCCGAGGCGGTGCAGAACGGCAAGCGGATCAAGGGCGCGCAGCTGGACGCGGTATTCGCGCAGTGGGTCGAACCAGCGAACTAGGGATCCGTATGCCGTAGGAGCGCACCAGGGCGCGACGTGGCATTCCCGAAAACTCCCCTCGCGCTGCGGGACGCTCCTGCGAGGTCGCGCCCTGGTGCGCTCCTACCAGCGAGATGGCGCTTGATGGTTATTCCTTGAACATCAGGAATGCCGCGACCAGGATCAAGCCGAATGCGGCCCAGTGATTCCACTTCAATGACTGGCCCAGGTAGAAGGTCGAGAAGCCGGCGAATACCAGCAGCGTGATCACTTCCTGCATGCCCTTGAGCTGCGGCGCCGAGTACACCGCGCTGCCCAGGCGGTTGCCCGGTACCTGCAGGCAGTATTCGAAGAACGCGATGCCCCAGCTGACCAGGATCGCGATCATCAGCGGCGTGCTCTTGTACTTCAGATGCCCGTACCAGGCAAAGGTCATGAACACGTTGCTGGCGATCAGCAACAGCACCGGATACAGATAGGCAGTGAAGGGGGCGGTAGGCATGGCGGCAGACGGCAGCAAAGGGGCCGGCAGCATAAGCCAGCCCCGTTAAGCGCACGCGACCGTGCCGATGAGCCCGGCACGCGGGTTCAGGGCGTTGGTGGCCGGCGCAACACGTTCATCTGCAGCGTGGCCAGGCAAAACGCCTGGCCACGCATCGCTGCGCCCGTGGCTCCCGCGATCACCCCTTAGCGCTGCATGCCCCAGCGGCGCACGGTCAGCCGCTCGATGGCTTGGAACACCACGCCCTCCACCAGCAGGCCCAACACGATCACCATCGCCAGGCCGGCGAACACGCGGTCGGTATACAGCTCGTTGCGGTTCTGGAAGATGTACCAGCCCAGACCGCCCTGGCCGGAGGTGGCGCCGAACACCAGCTCGGCGGCGATCAGGGTGCGCCAGGCGAAGGCCCAGCCGATCTTCAGCCCGGACAGGATCGCCGGCAGCGCGGCGGGAATCAGCAGCTGCGCCACGTAGCGCGGCCCACGCAATCCGTAATTGCGCCCGGCCATGCGCAGGGTTTCCGGCACCGCCTGGAAACCGGCGTAGGTGGTCAGCGCCAGCGGCCACAGCACTGAATGCACCAGCACGAACACCAGGCTGCCAGTGCCCAGGCCGAACCACAACAAGGCCAGCGGCAGCAGCGCGATCGCCGGCAGCGGATTGAACATGGCGGTCAGCGTGCCGAGCACGTCGCGGCCCCAGCGCGTGGAAGCGGCCAGCGCGGTCAGCACGAAGGCCAGCACCACGCCGAGTGCATAGCCCTGCGCCAGCACGCGCAGCGAAGCGCCCACGCGGCGCAGCAACTCGCCGGACAGCAGCCCGTCGTAGAACGCGCGCGCGGTCTGCAGCGGGCTGGGCAGCATCAGATCGTCGCCGACCACGCGTGCGGCGATCTCCCACACCGCGACCAGCACCGCCAGCACCAGCGCCTTGCGCAGCCACGGCGGTGCCTGCCAGCGCCGTGGCGCGGCGGCTGCAACCAATGCCGGGTCCAGCGGCTGCAGGGCAACTTCGTACTCGGCCCGCACCGGTGGCAGTGGCGGCAGCGCGGTGGCGGTACTGCGGCTCATGGCAGCGCCTCGCGTTGGCGCTCGGCCGGGCGACGCAGCGGCGCCACCTTGGCATCATCCAGGACATCGTCGGGCAGGTCGAACAGCAGCCGATGAATGCGCTGCGCAGTCTGCTGGAACGCCACGCTGCCGGCGCTGTGTGGGCCGAATGCATGTGCGTTGAGCTCGGCGCGCACCTGGCCCGGATGCGGCGACAACAGCAGCACGCGATTGCCGACCACCAACGCCTCCTCGATCGAATGGGTGACGAACAACAAGGTGAAGCGCGATTGCTCCCACAGCTCCAGCACCTGCTCCTGCATGCGCGAACGCGTCAGCGCATCGAGTGCGGCGAACGGCTCGTCCATCAGCAACACGCGTGGGCGCATCGCCAGCGCGCGCGCAATCGCCACGCGTTGCTTCATGCCGCCGGACAAGGTGTGCGGGTAGGCCTGGGCAAACGCGCTCAGCCCGACCTGCGCCAGGCTGTCGTCGGCACGTTCGCGCGCCTCGGCACGCGACAGCTTGCGGGCTGCGCGCAGGCCGAACACCACGTTCTCGCGCACCGTCTTCCAGGGCGCCAGCTGGTCGAATTCCTGGAACACCACCACCCGGTCCGGCCCCGGCCCGGTGACCGCGTTGCCATCCAGACGGATCTGCCCCTCGCGCGGGGTGACGAAGCCGGCCACCGCCTTGAGCAGGGTGGATTTACCGCAACCCGAGGGCCCCAGCAGCACGAAGCGGTCGGCTTCATGCACATCGAAACGCACGCGATGGGTGGCGCGCACCACGCGTTGCGCCGAGGCGTATTCCAGGCTGACGTGATCGACCTGCAGCAATGGTGTGGACGGACTCATCGCTCAGCTCCCGCCCGCAATCAGCGGATCGTCGAAGAAGTAGTCGCTCAGCTTGCTCGGGGTCTGCTTGATCGCGCCGCTGTGCTGCATGAACTTGCCCAGCCCCAGCGTGTTCTGCGGCACCACGGTGAACTGCACTTTCGGGTCCTTGAGGATCTGCAGCACCAGCGCGCGATCGATGCTCGAGCCATTGCGACGCAGGAAGATATCCGCCGCCTGCTCCGGATGCGCGGTGACGAAGCGTGCGGCCTGATCCAGCGCCGCGACGAAGGCGCGATAGGTCTTGGGATTGTCGCGGCGGAATTTCTCGGTGGCATACAGCACGGTGGCCGAGGAAGGGCCGCCTTCGATCTCGTAGGAGCTGGTCACGATGTGCGCGGCCGGGTTGCGTGCCAGCTCCTGCTCCTGGAATGGCGGGCTGGCGAAATGCGCGGTGATCTCGGTGCGGCCACGGATGATCGCGGCGGCCGCGTCCGGGTGCGGCAAGGCGACCTGCAGCGGATCCAGCTGGTGGGTGCCCTTGTCGCCCCAGCGTTGCTGGGAGGCGTGCTGCAGGAAACGCGACTGCACCGACACACCGGTGGCCGGCACCGCGATGCGGTCCTGCGGGGTGAAATCGCCGATGCTTTTGATGCGCGGATTGTTGCTGATCAGGTAGTACGGGAAGTTGCCCAGCGACGCCACGCCGCGCACGTTCTGGCGGCCATGCGTGCGGTCCCAGATGGTGAACAACGGCCCGACACCGGCACCGGCGATATCGATCGAACCGGTCAGCAGGGCATCGTTGACGGCGGCGCCACCTGACAACTGCAGGAACTGCACGTCGATGTCCACGCCGGCCGCCTTGCCCTGCTGCTCGATCAGCTTCTGATCCTGTGCCACGTCCAGCAACAGATAGACGATGCCGAACTGTTTGGCGATGCGCAGCTTTCCTTCGGCCTGCGCATGCGCGCTGTGCAGCAACGGCAATGCAGCCAGGAGCAGCAGCGCGACATGTCGGGAAAAACGTCGGCGCTGCGGACGTGCGTGAGAGGTGACGGTCAAACGCATGCGGCGCTCCAGTCGAGGGGGGAGGAAGAAGGCGCATTTCCCAGCGTATTACGTGCTGCGGAACGCGCGCGAGGCAGCACCTTGGCTAGAACGGCGCATCGCCTTCGATGGTGGTGCGGTTGAGCCGACGACGCAGGTGATCGGGCGTGCCGGCCGCCAGATGCATCACCGAACGGTTGTCCCAGAACACCATGTCGTGCGGCTGCCAGCGATGCCGATACACCAGCGCATCGCCGGTGCTATGTGCGAACAGCGCTTGCAGCAGTGCAGCACTTTCGTCGTCGGGCAAGCCGACGATGCGGGTGGTGAAATGCTCGCTGACAAACAGCGCTTTCTGGCCGGTTTCCGGATGGGTGCGCACGATCGGATGCTGCACCGGCTTCACTTCGGCAATCTGCTCCGGCGTCAGCGCCGGGCGCCACGGATTGCGCGCACGCAGTTCTTCGTACTTGGCCAGATAGCTGTGTTCTGCGCGCAGGTCCTGCACCGCGTGCTTGAGCGCGTCGGGTAGGGTCTGCCAGGCCAGGTGCTGGTTGGCGAACAAGGTGTCGCCGCCTTCGCTGGGCAGTTCCTGCGCATGCAACAACGATCCCAGGCTGGGGGTGTCCTTGTACGACAGGTCCGAGTGCCAGTAGTGGCCGGCATCGCCCAGACCGATCGGCTCGCCGTTCTCCTTGATGTTGGACACCACCAGCACTTCCGGATGTCCTTGCAACTGGAAGTTGCGCAGCACATGGATCTGCAACGGGCCGAAGCGCCGGCTGAAAGCGACCTGCTGCGCCGGCGTGATGCGTTGCTCGCGGAACACCAGCACGTGGTAGTCCAGATGCGCCTGATGGATGCGCGCGAAGGTGTCTGCATCCAGTGGCTGTGACAGATCCAGGCCGATCACTTCGGCGCCCAGCGGGGCGTCGAACGGCACGATCCGGACACTGCAAGAGTGCTGTGGGGAAACCGCATCGCGCGGCGGCTGCGCACACGCAGCGGAAGTGACGCTGGCCATGACGGTGGCACCTCGACGGCAACGGATGGCCGCCTGGGCCGGCGGCCGGACACATCACTGTAGGCAGTCCGGTCGCCGCTGCGAACGTACGATTGGCAAGGTGCTTATGCGCTGCCGGTATATGCAGCGGTGAAACGGAACGCGAACGGGCGCCGCCTGCGCGCCGCCCGTTTGCGGGTTCAACCGACCCGGCCTTAGTCGGTCCGCAGTGCCAACGCCGGCGGCGTGGACAGGATGCGTCGCGTGCCCGACCAGCCGGCCAGCAGGCTCAGCGCAAGGCCAAACGCACCGCCGAGCAGCAGGCGCGGCCAGTCCGGCGTCAACGCGATCTCGAACGCTTTCTGCCCGACCACCGCACCGATCACCGCGGCGGCGGTCACCGCCAGCGTCGCCGCCAGCAGGCCGAGCGCGCCGAACTCCACCAGCACCGCGCCACGCAACTGGCCGCGACGCGCGCCCAGCGTGCGCAGCACCGCGCTGTCATAGCGACGCTCGCCGGCGGTGGCCTGCAAGGCCGCCAGCAGCACCAGCACGCCGGCCAGCAGGCTGAAACCCATCACCAGCTGCACCGCCTGCGCCACCTGGTCGATCACCTCGCGCACGCGGCCGAGGATCGCATCGATGTCCAGCACCGAAATGTTGGGGTAGTCGCGGCTCAGCGATGCCAGCTTGGGTGCATTGCCGGGCGGCAGGTGGAAGCTGGAAATCAGGTTGTACGGCGCATCGCCGACCAAGCCCTGGTTGAGCAGCAGGAAGAAATTGACCCGGAACGAGTCCCAGTCGGCCTTGCGGATGCTGGTGACGGTGAAGCTGCGCTGCTGCTCGCCCAGCAGCAAGGTGATGCGGTCGCCGAGTTTGAGCTGATACCGCTGCGCCCAGCCTTCTTCCACCGAGGCCTCCGGCGCGGTGCTGTCGGCCGCCCAGAACTTGCCTTCCAGCAAGGTGTTTGCCGGCGGAAATGCATGCCGCCAGGAGAAATTGACCGGCCGGTTGTCGCCGTCGCCATCGTCGGCCGGATCGCGATCGCCGCGCAGCGGTGGCTTGTCGTTGATCGCCACCAGGCGCCCGGTCGAAAACGGCTCCACGGCCGCATCCTGTACACTCAGGCCGCGCAGCGTCTGCAGCACCGGTTCGGTCTGCTCGGGCTGGATATTCATCAGGAAATAGTTGGGCGTGTCCGCCGGCAGCCGATCGCGCCATTGCCCGAGCAGGCCGGGGCCGACCACCGCCAGCAATAGCAGCGCGCACAACGACAGCGACAGCCCGACCAGCTGCACCACGCTCAGCCCGCGGCGCCGCGTCAGCGAGGCCAGGCCGAGTTTCCAGGCGCCGCGCAGGCGGTGCTGGATCGGCCGCAGCAAGGCCAGCAGGCCCAGTCCCAGCGCCATCGCCACCAGCGCCAATGCGGCCAGGCCACCCAGCACCCAGCCGGCCAGCACCAGGTTGCCGGTCGCGTACACGGTCAGCGCCAACGTGGCAGCCAATGCCGCGGCGTAGACCAGCAAGGAACTCGGCGGCACCGCGGCAAAGCTGCGGTTGAGCACGCGCATCGGCGGCACGTTGCGCAGCCGCAGCAACGGCGGCAGGCCGAAGCCCAACAACAGCACCAGGCCGATGCCGGCACCGGCCAGGGCAGGGGTGGCCTGCGGCAACGGCAGCCGGTTCGGGATCAGGCTGCCCAGCGCCTGCACCAGGCCTTCCTGCGCCAGCATGCCCAGCCCGATCCCGACCAGGCAGGCCGGAATCGCGGTGAGCAGCAGTTGCAGCGACAGCATCGCCAGGATGTCGCGCTGGCGTGCGCCCAGGCAGCGCAACACCGCCACCGTGTCGATACGCCGCATTGCAAAGCGGTTGGCCGCCAATGCAGTGGCCACACCGGACAACAGCACCGCCAGCAACGCCGACAAGGCCAGGAAACGGCCCGCACGGTCGAACGCCGCGCGCATGCCGCGCTGGGTGTCCTCGATGCCGACCAGGCGGTATTCGCTGGCGCGCGGTTTCAGCCAGGCGCGCAAGTCGGCGATGGCATCGGGCGCGCCGGAGAACATCAGCCGGTACGAGGCGCGGCTGCCCGGGCCGAGCAGGCCGGCACCATCAATATCGGCGCGATTGACCAGCAGCGGCGGCGACAGCTGCATCAGCTCGCCGGAGGCATCCGGTTCGGCACGCAGCACGCCGGTGATGGTGAGATGGCCGGCGCCGAATTCCAGCTGTTCGCCCACGCGCAGGCCCAGGGCCTCCAGCAGACGCGGGTCGGCATAGGCCTGGCCTGGCGGCGGTGCACCCGTAGGCTTGCCCTGCATGCCGGCACTGTCCGCGGACACCAGCAATTGCCCACGCAGCGGGTAGCCCGCGCCGACCCCGCGGATATTGGCCATCTGGCTGGCGTCGCCATGGAACAGCACGCTGGGGAAGCTGACCATGCGCGTGCTCTGCAAGCCACGTCGCTGCGCTTCCGCGGCGAAGTCGGCCGGGATCTCCTGGCGGCCGGTCACGCCCAGATCGCCACCGAGCACTTCGGCCGCGCTGGAGGTCAACGCCAGGGTCACCCGATCGACCAGCGTGCCGACGGCCGTCATCACCGCCACGCCCAGCACCAGCGCGGCGAACACGGTCAGCAGGTCGCCGGCCAGGAATTCGCGGCGTACCGCGCGCGCGGCTTGGCGCAGCACGTTCATGCGGCCGAACCGGGCTGGGCGTGCAGGCGGCCGCTGTCGATGCGGTAGATGTGGTTGCAGCGCTGCGCCAGCGTCATGTCGTGGGTCACCAGCACCAGGGTGGTATCGCTGGTGGCATTGAGCGCAAACAACAGGTCGCTGATCTGCGCGCCGGTGGCCTGGTCCAGGCTGCCGGTGGGCTCGTCGGCAAACAGGATGCGCGGCTTGGCCACGAAGGCGCGTGCCAGCGCCACACGTTGCTGCTCGCCGCCGGACAGCTGGCGCGGGTAGTGGCGCGCACGCGCGCTCAGGCCCACCGCCTCCAGCACCTCGCGCACCCGCGCCGGGTCTTCGCGGTCGGCCAGTTCCAGCGGCAGCGCGATGTTTTCTTCGGCGGTGAGTGCCGGCAGCAGGTGGAAGCTCTGGAACACGAAGCCGACCTCGCGCGCGCGCAAGGCGGCGCGCGCCTCTTCGTCCAACTGGCCCAGCTGCTGGCCGGAGAGCGCGATGCTGCCGCGGCTGGGCAGGTCCAGTCCGGCCAGCAGGCCGAGCAGGGTGGTCTTGCCCGAGCCGGACGCGCCGACGATGGCGATACTGTCGCCTTCACTGACCGTCAAGCTGATGTTGTCGAGGATGTGGAGTGTTCCCTCCGGTCCGCTGACGGACTTGCCGACCTCGCGGACGTCGATGGCGGTGCGGGTGCTGGAGCGGGGGGCCAGACTGTCGATGAGGAATCTCCGAATGCGTGAAAGAACACTGCGATATGGCGCGCTGGTCCTGTGGCTGCTGACACTGTCCCTGCTTGCGCCGGGAATTGCCTCTGCCAAAAGTCCGGTGGCGGCCGCACCGATCCTGGTGGTCGGCGACAGCCTGAGCGCTGCGCACAACATCCCGGTACAGTCCGGCTGGGTCACCTTGCTGGACCAACGCCTCAAGCGTGACATGGCGACGCCACCGGCGGTCGTCAATGCCAGCATCAGCGGCGAAACCACCTCCGGTGCGTTGACGCGGCTGCCCGGCCTGCTACAGAAGCACCGCCCCGGCGTGGTGGTGATCGAACTGGGCGGCAACGATGCGCTGCGCGGCCTGACCCCGGCCCAGCTCAAGGGCAACCTGGAAAAGATGATCCAGCTCAGCCAGCAGGCCGGCGCGAAGGTGCTGCTGCTGGGCATCGATGTGCCGCCAAACTACGGCCCCGCCTACCGTGAGCGCCTGAAGGCGAGCTACGCCGACCTGTCCAGGCAGTACAAGACCGCGCTGGTGCCGTTTTTCCTGGAAAAGGTTGCGCTGCAGCCAGGCCTGATGCAAGCGGACGGCCTGCATCCCACTGCCGCTGCCCAGCCCAGGGTGCTGGAAACGGTGTGGCCAGCGCTGCGTCCGTTGCTCGGGCGCTGACAACCGGCGGCCACCGCGCGCCGTCACAGAACGTTAGTTGGTCTTCACGCCCTTTCCACTGCCGATCCGGCATGTTTCACAAAGCTGAAGACCGAGGAAAGTCCATGCGTCAGACCAAGGAAACGTCCGGCCTCGTGCTGGTCGTCGAAGACAACCGCAATATCTCTGAAATGATCGGCGAGTACCTGGAAGGTCGTGGCTTCGAGGTCGACTACGCGCAGGACGGACTCGACGGTTACCGTCTGGCCGCCGAGAACAGCTACGACGTGGTCGTGCTGGATCTCATGCTGCCACGTCTGGACGGCATCGAAGTGTGTCGCCGCCTGCGTAACGACGCACGCAAGTCCACCCCGGTGCTGATGCTGACCGCCCGCGACACGCTGGACGACAAGCTCACCGGCCTGGGTTTCGGTGCCGACGACTACCTGACCAAGCCGTTCGCGATCCAGGAGCTGGAAGCGCGTCTGCGTGCCCTGATCCGCCGCGAGCGCCGCCAGGTCGGCTCGGAAGTGCTCAAGGTCGCCGACCTGGTGCTCGATCCGGTCAGCATGCGCGCCACCCGGGCCGGCACCGAGCTGCAGCTCTCGCCGATCGGCCTGCGCCTGCTCACCATCCTGATGCGCGAGTCGCCGCGGGTGGTCACCCGCCAGGAAATCGAGCGCGAGATCTGGGGCAACGGGTTGCCGGATTCGGACACCCTGCGCAGCCATCTGTACAACCTGCGCAAGATCATCGACAAGCCGTTCGACCGTCCGCTGCTGCACACCGTGCAGAGCGCCGGCTATCGCATCGCCGACATCGCCCAGCCGATGGCCTGATGTCACCGGCCGGCCGCCGTTCTGGCGGCCGGTCACCTCCTCTAGGCGCCCACGCGCCTGTCGCTTCCGCGTGCTGCCGTCTGGCTGCACGACGGGCTTACGGAAGCGTTGCCTATAATCCGGCGCTCTCCCCTGGATGCAGCAATGCCGCACGGGCTTCCACGAAAAATACGTCTCGCCTTCCTGCTGCAGGTCGCCCTGGCGAGCCTGGCGATCGTGCTGGGCGGCTACTTACTGTCCTTTGTGATCAAGTACAGCCTGGTGCGCACCGTGCTTGCCGACGAGGCGGTGCATTTCTGGCACCTGCACAAGAGCGCGCCGAACAATCCGCCGCCGAATACACGCAACATCCAGGGCTATTTTTCGCCCGCCGGCGAAGGCCGGGACCCTGCGCCAGCGGCCTTGCAGCGGCTGTCGCCGGGCTTCAGCGAAGTGGCCGCCGCCGACGCCCTGGTGTATGTCGACCAACGCCCGGAAGGGCGCTTGTACCTGGTGTTCCCACGCTCGCGTGCGGCGCACCTGACACTCTGGTTCGGGGTGGTGCCGGCGATGCTGGTGCTGCTGGCGATCTATGGCGTGTTCTGGGTGACCTACCGGATTTCCAAGCGGCTGGTCTCGCCGATCAGCTGGCTGGCGCGGCGCGTGTCGCAGTGGGATCCACGCAATCCCGATGTCGACGAACTGGCGCCGGAGCGGCTGCCTGCCGACCTGCAGGGTGAAACCCGGCAATTGGCCGCCGCGCTGCATGCGCTGGGGCAGAAGGTCAGCGACCATGTCGCACGCGAGCGCAATTTCACCCGCGATGCCAGCCATGAACTGCGCACACCGTTGACGGTGATTCGGGTGGCCAGCGACATGGCACTGGCCGACGACGAACTGTCGCAACGCACCCAGCGCAGCCTGCGCCGGATCCAGCGTGCCGGCCGCGACATGGAAGCGGTGATCGACGCCTTCCTGATCCTGGCGCGCGAGGCCGAGATCGACCCGCAAAGCGAAACCTTCGATGCCGCCGAACTGGCCAGCGAGGAAGTCGACAGCGCCCGCGAACTGCTGGGCGACAAGCCGGTGTCCCTGACGATGGTCGGCGACCGCAGCCTGCAGATGTTCGCCCCGCCGCGGGTGATGCGCGTGGTGCTCAGCAACCTGCTGCGCAATGCCTGCGCCTACACCGACACCGGGAGCATCGAAGTGGAAGTCACCCAGGACCGCATCATCGTGCGCGATACCGGCATCGGCATGAGCGAGGAAGCGCGCGCGCGCGCGTTCGAGCCCTTCTTCCGCGCCGATCCCACGCGCCCGCAGGGCACCGGTCTGGGCCTGTCGATCGTGCGCCGGCTGTGCGATCGCTTCGGCTGGCGGATCGAGCTGCATAGCGAGTCCGGTGTCGGTACCTCGGTTGCGGTGGTGGTGGCCTGAGTTAACGATAGTCTTGGCTCGCGCGGTCTGTCGTCATCCGTTGCCGCGGGGGAGCGCCCGCAGCACTGATCGATAAGGTTTGGCTGGTTTGGAACCGTCTGCTAACGAGGCAGACGCGCTGTATGCGTCTGGGGCGCCGTTTGCGGTTGCGATGATGGTGTTTTCGACTGCGCGGCATTGATCGCGCGCTGTGGCGATCCACCGTAGAGGCCAGCTGCATCTGCGGGATCGCTTGCCGCAATCGATCAATGGACCGATCTGGCGAGTGCCTCGCCAGATCGACCTGCAGGGCGCTACTTCTGCTTCAGTACCGGAGCCACCGCCTTGCGCCAGATGGCATAGCCATCGGCGGTCATGTGCAGCATGTCCTGGCGAAACAGCTCGGCGCGCGGTTTGCCGTCGGCGTCGAGCATCGGCGTGTAGACGTCCACGTAGTCCACGTGCGGCAGCGGCGCGAGTGCGTCCTTGATCAGGCGGTTGGCGGTGATGATCGAAGGCAGCAGATGCGCGCGCGACGGGCTGGGTTTGATCGACAGATAGCTGATGCGCGCGGTGGGCAGGTCGCGGCGGATGCGCTGCACGAATGCCAGCACGTCGTCGCGCACCTGCTGTGGCGTGCGGCCGCTGTTGAGATCGTTGTCGCCGGCATACAGCACCACTTGGCGCGGCGTATACGGGATCACGATGCGGTCGGCGTACCAGGTGCTGTCGCGCACTTCCGAACCGCCGAAGCCGCGATTGATCACCGGCATGCCGGGGAAATCCTGGGCCAGCGTGTCCCAGAAACGGATCGACGAACTGCCGACGAAGACGATGCCGTGCTTGGGCGGCGGTTGTTGCGCATCGCTGTCGGAAAAGCGCCGCATGTCGTCTTCCCAGGCGGCGTTGGACACCTGTGCCGGTATCTGTGGCGTGGTGTGCGGGGCGGCGGCGTGGACGTGGCCGGACAACAAGGCAAGCGCGCACAGCAGCGTGCGCAAGGGATGTTTGGTCATGCGAAAGAACCTGCGACAGTGAAGCGGACCACCATGGTGCGACAGGCTGGAAGCCCAGGGCAAACCGTTAGGCGTCCAGCGCCTGTCATGGGTTGCTCGCAGAGCGTGCCGCCGGGCCTATACCGACAATGTGGAAAAGATTGCGCCATGCGGCAGCATCTGACGACCTTGCAGGCCCAACGCCAGCTGTTGCGGCACCTGGTCACGCCCTGGCGGCGCGCTGCACGACGGTGCAAGATTCGCACTTTCCTCAGCAGTGACCACGCCATGCGTTCGAGCCGTCCCCAGACACGCCCTTGCGGCCGGAAGCACTGACGCATGGCCGATCAACTGGGACACGTGCCGCGCGGTCCGCGCCGCATGCTCAAGGCGGCGGTCTGGTCATGGCAGGGTCTGCGCGCGGCATGGCTGCACGAATCCTCGTTTCGGCTGGAGGTGTGCCTGGCGGCAGTGCTGCTGCCGCTGGGGCTATGGCTCGGCCAGTCCGGCCTGGAACGCATTGCGCTGATCGCGCCGTTGCTGATCGTGCTGGCCGCCGAATTGCTGAACTCGGCGATCGAGGCGGTGATCGAACGCTACGGCCCCGAGCACCACGTGCTGGCCGGCCGTGCCAAGGACATGGGCTCGGCGGCGGTGTTCCTGCTGCTGATCAATGTGCTGCTGTGCTGGGGACTGATCCTGCTGCCGCGCTTGTTCTGAATAGCGCTGGCTGCGACGCGCAGCCATCATTCGGCTTCTGTAGGCGACTGGATTGGCGGATGCATGGAGACCTTCGTTGCGATGAGAGGCACCGGATCGCGCCAGCCGACGTATCAATCTGTCACCGCAGCATGCAGCGACTGCTTCTGCCGATGGCCGGGCGTCATCGTGCCTGGCCGAATCGCCTGCCAGGCGCACGCGTGCATGCCGGCTTGACTCGCCGCATGGCATGCTGCGGCTCTCTTTCAACGGAATCGCCTGCATGCCCGTCCTGATTCGCGCCCTGGTGTTGCTGATCCTGACCGTCTCGCTGTCCGGTTGCGGCTACAACGCGATCCAGCAGAAGGAAGAAGGGGTCAAGGCAGGTTGGTCGGAGGTGCTGAATCAATATCAGCGTCGCGCCGACCTGATTCCCAATCTGGTGCGCACCGTGCAGGGCTATGCCCAGCAGGAGCGCCAGGTGCTGACCGAAGTGACCAATGCGCGCTCGCGGGTCGGGCAGATCCAGGTCAATGCCGACGACGAAGCCTCGCTCAAGCAGTTCCAGCAGGCGCAGGGCGAACTCGGCAGCGCACTGTCGCGCCTGTTGGTGGTCAGCGAAAACTATCCGCAGCTGAAATCCGACCAGTCGTTCCGCGATCTGCAGGTGCAGCTGGAAGGCACCGAAAACCGCATCACCGTGGCGCGCGGTCGCTACATCCAGACGGTGCAGGAATACAACACCTACATCCGTTCGTTCCCGCAGGTGATCACCGCCAAGATCTTCGGCTATCAGCCCAAGCCCAATTTCAGCGTCGAAAACGAAGCGCAGATTTCGCGCGCACCGCAGGTGGATTTCGGCAATCAGCAGGCGCCGCAGCAGCCGCCTGCGCAGCAACCGCAGCCCGCGCAGTAAGCATATGCAATTTGCGCAGTACCAAATACTGCGCAATGTGCCGCACGGCATGTCGAGGCAATCGTTAGGTTTGCGATGGCAACCCATCGATCGCCAGTTGGATCAATGCCAACTTTCAGGAGCGGCACATCAAGCCTCTCTGCCTTGGGGGCGATAAGGCACGGCTTGCGCGCCGCTGGCGCACGTGCCTTTGAGCGCCCACGCTGCTAGCGAGGGCTGGGGCGCGGTGCGGGGGCGGGTACGGGACGAAGTCCTCATGCTATTCAACTGTAGGAGGCTTCGCTCGCATCCTCATCCGCCCCTTCGGGGCAGCTTCTCCCGCAGGGAGAAGGATCAGCCAGGTAGTGCCGATGAAGTGTCAGTGCTAATCAGCCAGGAGTTGCGAATGCGGAAGAACTACACGCGGGTGTTCTGGATGTTGGCGCTGTTGCTGTTGCCGGCCTCGCTCCTGGCGCAGGATCTGGCAGCCATTCCGCCACTGCGCTCGCCCGTAGTCGATACCACCGGCACACTGGACGCCACGCAGGTCCAGCAACTCGAGCAGCAGGCGCTGGTCTTGCAGCAGCGCAAGGGCGCGCAGTTGCAGGTCCTGATCGTGCCGACCACGCAGCCGGAGCCGATCGAGCAGTACACCCAGCGCGTGTTCGACCAGTGGAAGATCGGCCGCAAGGGCGTGGACGACGGTGTGTTGCTGCTGGTGGCCAAGGACGATCGCCGGGTGCGAATCCAGCCGGGCTATGGCCTGGAAGGTGCGATCCCCGACATCACGGCCAACCGCATCATCCAGGAGTATCTGGCGCCGCGCTTCCGTGAGGGCGACTACGCCGGCGGCATCAGTGCGGCGACTGCGACGCTGGCCGGTCTGATCGAGGGCGAGGCCCTGCCGGCGCCGGTCAGCGGGCACGCCGATGGCGGCGCGGGCAATGGCTCGGGTGGCGGCGGCTGGATCATGGCCTTGTTCATCGGTTTTGTGGTCGCGATGGTGGCGCGCGGCATTCTCGGTGCTTTGCCACGGCCGCTGCGCGCGTTGCTGACCGGCATCGCCGCCGGTGGCGCCGCCCTGCTGTTTACCTCGCTGCTGTTTGCCAGCGCCGGCGCTGCGGTGATCGGGCTGCTGGCCGGCCTGGCGTCCGGTTCGCCGGGGCGCTTTGTCGGCGGCGGTGGCTGGGGTGGTGGTGGATTCGGTGGCTTTGGAGGCGGTGGCCGCGGCGGTTTTGGTGGCGGCGGCTGGGGTGGTGGTGGCGGATCATCGGGAGGCGGTGGCGCCTCGGGGAGCTGGTAATGCGGTGGCTCAGGCATGTCTTCGCGCCCTCGGCGCAGCGCAGTTTCCCGGCCAGCTGTATGGACGCGATCGCCGCGGCGGTTGCCGCCAGCGAGCGCACCCATACCGGCCAGGTCATGGTGGCGGTGGAAGCCGACCTGCCGCTGGACGCGCTATGGCGCGGGCACACCGCGCGCCAGCGTGCCGAGCAGGCCTTCGCGCAATTGCGCACCTGGGACACCGAGGCCAATAACGGGGTGCTGCTGTATCTGCTGCTGGCCGACCACGCCATCGAAGTGGTCGCCGACCGTGGGCTGCGCAGCCGGGTGCCGGAAGCGCAGTGGGCCGAGGTGTGCCGGCGCATGCAGCAGTTCCTGCGCGAGGGCGAGCACGAGGCGGCGGTGCTAGCCGGGATCGAGGCGGTAACCGAGCTGTTGACCGAGCATTTTCCTGCCGCTGCCGGCTCCCAGCATGAAGATGAGCTGCCCGATCGTCCCCAGCTCTTAGGCTGAACGCGTGCGAGGTGTCAGAATAGACGCCTCGCTTTTTCGTGATCCGCGGTCCGCATGATCTATCTGCACGCCATCGACCCCATCGCCTTCTCGCTTGGACCGGTGCAGGTGCACTGGTACGGGTTGATGTACCTGGCCGCGTTCTTCTCTGCCTGGGCACTGGGACGCTCGCGCATCCTGCGCGGCCGCCTGCCGGGTGTGGACATGGACGGATTTTCCGACCTGCTGTTCTACGGCATGCTCGGCGTGGTGCTGGGCGGGCGCATCGGCTACATGCTGTTCTATGCGTTCGACAGCCTGCTGGCCAACCCGTTGATCCTGTTCAAGGTGTGGCAGGGCGGCATGAGCTTCCACGGCGGCCTGCTGGGCGTGCTGATCGCCTGCGGGCTGTGGGCGCGCAAGCACCGGCTGCACTTCTTCGACGTGATGGATTTCGTGGCGCCGCTGGTGCCGCTGGGCCTGGGCTTCGGGAGGCTCGGCAATTTCGTCGGCGGCGAGTTGTGGGGCAAGTTCACCGATGCCGGCTGGGGCGTGATCTTCCCGCTTGCACCGGAACTGGCCGGCAGGTTGCCGGCAGAACTCCAGGCGCAGTACGCCGCCGGTGCGTTGAACCAGTTCGCGCGCCATCCTTCGCAGCTCTACGAGGCGGCGCTGGAAGGCGTGGTGATGTTCGTGGTGCTGTGGACCTTCTCGATGAAACCGCGCGCACGCTATGCGGTGTCGGGGATGTTCGCGCTGCTGTACGGCGTGTTCCGCTTCATCGTGGAATTCGTGCGCGTGCCGGATGCACCGATCGGCTACCTGGCCTTCAACTGGCTGACGATGGGGCAGATCCTGAGCCTGCCGTTGATCATCGGCGGCCTGATGTTGCTGGCGATGTCGCGCCGCGCGCCGGTGTTGCAGCCGGTGCTGGTGCAGACTGCGGGCGCGGAGGCGGCCAAGTGAAGCCCTATCTGGACCTGCTGCAGCATGTGCTGGAACACGGCGCCGAGAAGTCCGATCGCACCGGTACCGGCACGCGCAGCGTGTTCGGCTGGCAGATGCGCTTCGACCTCAACGATGGCTTTCCGCTGGTCACCACCAAGAAGCTGCACCTGCGCTCGATCATCCACGAGCTACTGTGGTTCCTGCAGGGCGACACCAACATCGGCTACCTCAAGGACCACCAGGTCCGCATCTGGGACGAGTGGGCAGACGACAACGGCGATCTCGGCCCGGTGTACGGCAAGCAGTGGCGGCGCTGGACCGGCCCGGACGGCGTCGAGATCGACCAGATGCAATGGCTGGTGGACGAGATCAAGCGCAACCCGGATTCGCGCCGGCTGGTGATCAGCGCCTGGAATGTCGGCGAGCTGCCGCAGATGGCCTTGATGCCGTGCCACAGCCTGTTCCAGTTCTATGTGGTGAACGGCAAGCTCAGCTGCCAGCTGTATCAGCGCAGCGGCGACATCTTTCTCGGCGTGCCGTTCAATATCGCCAGCTATGCACTGCTGACGCATATGGTGGCGCAGGCCACCGGCCTGGGCGTGGGCGATTTCGTGCATACGCTGGGCGATGCGCACCTGTACTCGAATCACTTCGAGCAGGCACGCGAGCAGCTGACCCGCACGCCACGCGCGCTGCCGCGCCTGCGCCTGAATCCCGCGGTGACCGACCTGTTCGCGTTCCGCTTCGAGGACATCGCCATCGAGGGGTACGACCCGCATCCGGCGATCAAGGCGCCGGTGGCGGTATGACGAGCGAGTTGCGGCATGGTCCGCCGGCATCCACTTGAGACGACAGCATTGTGATGGCCAAGCATTCGATCAAGGCACGGGAAAAACTGGCTGATTCGCTGATGGCAATGCAGGCCAGCCTGTTGGTGAATCTCACGAGCATCCTGCTCATCGCACCGATCGGCTTTTTCGGTATTGCCTTGTACAAGGGCGAACCCCTGCAGCTGACGAACATCTTCGGCGAGCAGTCTTCGGCGGCGCTGGCGGTGATTGCCGTGTTGTACCTTGTGGCTTTCTGCCTTGGAATGATGGGCCGGCACGCCGCGATGAAAATCTACGACACGCTGTATCCGGACCGATGAAACTGACCCTGATCGTCGCCTTCGACCGCAACAACGCCATCGGCCGCGACAACGAATTGCCGTGGAAGTTGCCTGACGATCTCAAGCGCTTCAAGGCACTGACCTTGGGCAAGCCGATCTTGATGGGGCGCAAGACCGCGCAGTCGCTGGGGCGTGCCTTGCCGGGGCGAGTGAATCTGGTGCTGACGCGTTCGGGGCAGGTGCCGTTCGCAGACATGCAAGCGGTGGCGTCGCTCGATGAGGCGGTTGCGCAGGCCGAGGCGGCCGGTGCACAGGAGCTGTGCGTGATCGGTGGCGGTGAGGTCTATCGCCTGAGCATGGAGCGTGCAGACCTGCTGGCCGTCACCGAAGTGGACACCATCGTGGAACGGGCCGACACCTACTTTCCGCCGATCGACCCGGCCGTGTGGGAGCCGGTGCAACGCGAGCCGCATGCGCCCGATGCGCGGCATGCCTTTGCATTCGATTACGTGGACTATCAGCGGCGCTGAGCTCACTTAGCCGCGCATGCACGACGGTGCTGCCGAGGGCATGCAGTCCGCGGTTTCGAGACGGCGATGCAAATCGATGCGCTCGCGTGCCGAAAGGCCCAATGTGCAAGCGTGCCAGTCGCGTAGCGGATGCACGATCAGGCTGAATCGCAATCGCCGAGGCATCACCCCGGCATTCTGCAACCAGTGCGCCGATCACGCCCGTTAACTAGTCCGCAGCGGGAGCGGGCGGAGCAGCACTGGGAGCGGGCGAACCGGCGCTCCCGTTCGCATTGTCTCCGCCACCGCCACGCTGGCGTTGCCTACGGCGCGGTGGCCGGCTGCGCTGTGCGGTCTTCGGCGGCTGCGTGATCGGGATTCCCGGCACCTGCACCACGCGCAGTTCGTCGGTATCCAGCTGCAAGGCGGTGAGTTTGCCGCCCCATACCGCACCGGTATCGATGGCGTGCACGCCCTGAGTGATGGTCAGCCCGAGTGCGGACCAATGCCCACAGACGATCTTCAGATCGCGCTCGACTCGGCCCGGCACTTCGAACCAGGGATACAGGCCCTGCGCCTGGGTACCCGGCGTGCCCTTGTCGTCGGTGGCAATGCGCCCACGCGGGGTGCAATAGCGCATGCGCGTGAACAGGTTGATGATTGCGCGGCTGCGGTCGTACCCACTCAGGCCCGGCGACCAGCCCGGCTGATCGCCGTACATGTTGCGCAGCAGTTTGCGATAGCCGCCGCCCTGCAGTTGCTGCTCGACCTCGCGCGCATGTTTCTCGGCCATCTGCGTGGTCCATTTCGGCGCCAGCCCGGCATGGATCATCATCCAGCCCAGTTCGCGGTCCACGTGCGCCAGCTTCTGCATCCGCAGCCAGTCGAGCAGCAGGTCGCGGTCTTCGGCCAGCACGATGCGCAGCAGATCCGGGTTGACCTTGCGTTGTTCCTCTTCCGAACGCGCGCCGATCGCCAGCAGCGACAGGTCATGGTTGCCCAGCACCACCACGCTATGCGCGCGCAGCGAATGCACCAGGCGCAGCGTTTCCAGCGATTGACCGCCGCGGTTGACCAGGTCGCCACAGAACCACAGCGTGTCCTGCGCGGGGTCGAAGTTGATTTTTTCCAGCAGGCGCTGGGTGATGTCGTAACACCCCTGCAGGTCGCCAATTGCCCAGACGCTCATCGCGTGCGCTCCATCAGTCCAGCATCCATCAGTGCAGCGTCCTGGGTACGCTCAGCACGAAGGCGGCGATCGGGGCGGTGAATTCGGTGCCATCGTCGGCCACCATGTCGTAATGACCTTGCATCTGTCCCTGCTCGGTCTCCAGCAGCACGCCGGAGGTGTAACTGAATGCCTCGCCGGGACGCAGCCAGGGCTGTTCGCCGACCACGCCTTCGCCATCCACCCGTTCGGTGCGTCCGTTGGCGTCGGTGATCTGCCAGTGGCGCGCGATCAGGCGCGCAGGCACGGCCCCCGCGTTCTGGATGCGGATGCTGTAGGCGAAGGCATAGCGGCCTTCGTCAGGGGTCGATTGGTGGGCGAGGAAGCGGGGCGACACCTCGACCTCGACCCGGTAGCGCGGATCATCGTGCATGCGGAAAGTCTAAATAAAACCGTGTGGGAGCGGCGCTCAAGCCGGCTCGACATTGGCCAGGCGGATGAAATCCGCGACCTCGAGTTGTTCGGCGCGTGCATCCGGGCGCACCTGCGCGGCCTCGAAATGGGCAGGCTCGCAGACGTTGGACAAGGCATTGCGCAGGGTCTTGCGACGCTGGCCAAAGCCGGCGCGCACCACGTCGGCAAAGCGCCGCCGATCCCTGATCAGCACCGTGGCCGGATCGCGCGGCACCAGCCGTACCACCGCCGAGTCCACCTTCGGCGGCGGCCGGAACGCGCCCGGCGGCACCACGAACAGCGCGGTGACCTCGCAATACGCCTGCAGCATCACGCTCAAGCGCCCGTACACCTTGCTGCCGGGGCCGGCGGCCATGCGGTCGACCACTTCCTTTTGCAGCATGAAGTGCATGTCGGCCACCGCTGCGGCATGGTCCAGCGCATGGAACAGGATTGGCGAGGAGATGTTGTAGGGCAGGTTACCGACCAGCCGGATCGGCGTGCCATCAGCCAGTGCAGTGAAATCCACACTGAGCACATCGCGATGGATGATGCTCAGCGCGCCGATCGGTGCGGCCGCGTCGGTCAGTGGTGCGATCAGGTCGCGGTCGAATTCGATCACGGTCAGTGCGCCGTGCTTGCGCAGCAGCGGAAAGGTGATCGCGCCCTGACCAGGGCCGATTTCGACCAGGTGCTGGCCGGCGCGCGGGTCCACTGCCTGCACGATGCGGTCGATGTAATACCGGTCGGCAAGAAAGTGCTGGCCAAGCGACTTCTTGGCCGGTGCGCTGAAAGAATGATTCATGTGCGCAGTTTAACGTGGCAGCGCCTGCACGCGGTGCCGGTTCTGCGCATCGCCGGCACGCCAGACGGGCTGCGTGCACGCTGCGCCCCGTCGATCGGGCAATCAGGTCCCGCTCAGCCGCGTGCCGCCAGGCGCGCGCACAGCTCGATCGCCGCCATCAGGCTGGACGGGTCGGCGATACCGCGCCCGGCCAACTCCAGCGCGGTGCCGTGATCGACCGCCACGCGCGGATAGGGCAGGCCGAGCGTGATGTTGACCGCCTGCTCGAAGCCGCTGTACTTGAGCACCGGCAGGCCCTGGTCGTGATACATCGCCACCACCGCATCGAAGCCGCTGAGCTTTTGCGGCAAAAATGCGGTATCAGCCGGCAGCGGGCCGATCAATTGCATGCCGTCGCCGCGTAGCTGCTCCAGTACCGGGATGATGATGTCCAGCTCCTCGCGGCCCAGATGCCCGTCTTCGCCGGCATGCGGGTTGAGGCCAAGCACCGCGATGCGCGGGCGTTCCAGGCCGAAGTCACGTCGCATCGCGGCGTCGGTGATGCGCAGGCAGCGCGTCACCGCGTCGGCAGTGATCGCATCGGCCACTGCGCGCAGCGGCAAATGGGTGGTCACCAGGGCGACACGCACGATGGCATTGGCCAGCATCATCACCACCGGGCAGCCCGCCTGTTCGGCCAGCAGCTCGGTGGTGCCGGTGTAGGGAATGCCGCCGGCATTGACCACCGCCTTGTGCACCGGGCCGGTGACGATGCCCTGCAACTTGCCGGACAGGCAGTCGCCGGCAGCGCCACGCAGGCCGGCAATGACCGCCGCCGCATTGGCGGGGTCCGCGGTGCCGAAACGGGTCGGCACGGCCTGGCGGATCGGATGCAGCGGCAGGTCGCCGGGCGCGCGGGCGCGCTGGTCCGGATCGAGCAGCCGTACAGACAAAGACAGCGCCTTTGCGGCGCTGTGCAGAGTGTCCGGATCGGCGTAGGCGATCAGGTGGGCATCCGAGCGCGGCCGCTGGGCAAGCCGGACGCACAGTTCCGGCCCGATCCCGGCCGGCTCGCCTGGCACCAGCGCGAGCGACGGGAGCATCGAATCAGCGCGTCGGCTGTGCCGGCGGCGGCGTCGGTGCGGCAGGCGCCGCAGGGTCGGCCGGCTTGACCGGAGCGGCGGTGGCATCGCCATCGGCGCGGTCGCCGGTGCGGAAGCTCACATACGCTTCGCCGCGCAGCTCCTGCAGATAGCGGTTGTACTCTTCTTCCAGCTTGCGGCGGCCGATCGTTTCACGGATCTGCGCACGCTGGCTTTCGGCACTGACGTCGGTCTGACGGCTGCCCACGCGCTGCACGATGTGCCAACCCGCCTGGGTGCGGAACGGCTCGGATACTGCGCCATCGGCCAGCCCTTCGACCTGCTTGCCGAAGTCCGGGCCGAACGCATCGGCCGGGAACCAGCCCAGATCGCCACCCTGGCCACGGCTATTGGTGTCTTCGGACGACTCCTTCGCGGTAGCCTGGAAGTCGGCGCCGCCGGTGATGCGGGCACGCAGCGTGTCGATCTTGGCCTTGGCTTGCGCCTCGGTCTGGCTGTCGTTGATGCGCACCAGGATATGGCGTGCGTTGTATTCGGTGACCAGCTTCTTTTCGCCGCCGGCATTGGCGTCGCGCATTTCCACCAGCTTGAGCAACTGGAAACCGCTCGGGCCGCGCAGCGGACCGGCGACCTGACCGGGCTGCATGTCGCGGATCAGCTGGGCGAATGCGTTGGGGATCTCGTCCAGGCTGCGCCAGCCCAGATCGCCGCCTTCCAGCGCGTTCGGGCTGTCGGAATACCGCACTGCGGCCGCCGAGAAGTCCAGCTCGCCCTTGTCGATCAATGCCTTCACGCCATCGACCTTTTTCTGGCCAGTGGCGATCTGGTCGGCCGTCGCACCTTCCGGCAAACCAACCAGGATGTGCGCCAGGTGGTATTGGCTGCCGGTGGTGGCCTGCTGCGCCAGCGCAGTGTCCACTTCACCTTCGCTCACGCTGATGCGGCTCTGTGCAAAGCTCTGACGCAGGCGCTGCACGATGATTTCGTCGCGTACCGAAGCGCGGAAATCGCCATAGCCCATGCCGTCGGCCGCCAGTTTCTGGCGCAGGCCATCGACAGTGGTGCCGTTCTGCTGGGCGATGCTGGCAATTGCCCGGTTGAGTTCCTCGTCGCTGACGCGGATACCGCTGCCATCGGCACGACCGACCTGCAATTTGACCAGGACCAGACGCTCCAGCACCTGGCGCTGCAGGACATCGTCCGGCGGCAGCTGGTTTTCCCGGCCCGCGTACTGCGACTTGACGTTGCGTACGGCGCGATCGAGCTCGCTCTGCAGCACCACGTCTTCGTCGACGATGGCGGCAATGCGATCCAGCGGCTGGGATTGCTGTGCCGAGGCCAACGGCGAGAGCGTGCTGGTGAGTACCAGCAGCGAGGCAAGAACAACAGAGAAAGGCTTGGTCATGGAATCAAGTTCGGATCGTAATCGTCCGGATTAGTCGTGGTATTGCTGGGCGGGACCAGGTACAGGTCGTCGCGGTAATAGCCGAGAATAGCACGGCGCAAAGTGCGGTCCGTGTTCTGCCCGAACGAGCTCAGGCCCTTCAGCACGAACTCCACCTGGATGGAGTTGTCCATCTCGCCATTGCGGTTGCGCACGAACCGGCGCACCAGCGCGCGCACCGCCAGGCAGCAGCTGTCCCACTGCACGCCACCGATGATTTCCAGTGGCTTGCGGTCCAGCAGCGAGTAGTAATAACGGCCGACCGCACTCCAGCTGGGGTTGATCGGGTACAGGAAGGAGAAGTCGGCCTGCTTGAGCTGGTCGCTGTCATCGATCAGGTTGCGACGGTAGCGATACGCCAGATTGATGATTCCGTCGTTGTTGAGCAGGTAGCGCGTACGCAGGCTGGCCAGATCTTCCTTGCGCGAGTTGGGGTTCCACTGATAGGTGGCGCCCATCGACCAGCGATCGTTGATCATGTAGTTGGCGTCGGCCACCCAGGCAGACTTGCCCTGCTCGATCGGCTGCTCGCTGCCGCCAGTGGCAGTGTTGGTGCTGTTGTTGATGGTGACCAGCGAGTCGTTGAAGTACAGGATCTGCCCCGCACTCAGCGACAGTTTCTCGCGGCCATCGTCCTGGCGCAGCCAGCGCGAGGTCACTGCCAGAGTCAGCTGGTTGGCATCGTTCTGACGGTCGGCGCCGGTGTAGCGCGAGTCGCGGAACAACTGGCCATAGCTGAAGGTGAACGGGCGGGTATCAAAGACCGGCAGATCGTCTTGGTCACGGTACGGCACGTACAGGTAGTACATGCGCGGTTCCAACGTATTGAGATAGTTGGTGCCGAATACCGAGGTCTCGCGGTCGAAATACAAACCGGCATCCAGCGAGGCGATCGGCAGGCTGCGTGAGGGGGAACGGTCACCGGTCAGCGGCGCGGTGTTGGCCAGCGTCGAATCCAGCTGATACGCGGTGTAGCGCCATGCCACGGTCGGAGTGAAGAACCAGGCTGCGCCGGACAGCGGCATCGAGATATAGGGCTTGATGTCAAAGCGCGAACCGCTGCCGTATTCCTTGTTGCGGATGTTGGTGCGCACGTAATCATCGCCGTCGTCACCGTTGGTGTTCCCGTCGGTTGGAGGCCTGACAAAGTAAGAGTCGTCGTGGTTGAAGCGCACCGCTTCGGCGTACACGCCGGCCTCGAAGATGCCGAATGGCTTGTCCCAGGTGAAATAGGCGCGCGGCTGGCGGTTGTAGGGCAGCGCCTGCTCGTCCAGCGTGTAGTCGGTCAGCTGCCAGCGATCGGCCATCAGGCCGGCGGTCCAGGTTTCGCCGGTACCGTAGATGCCCACGGTACTCTGCAGGCTGGAGGCCGAGCCCATGCCGTTCAGGCGGCTGGTGAAGTCTTCCACATAGCGGGTGTCGCTGACCCAGGAGATGCTGGCACGCGCCTGCCAGTACTTGTTGACGTTGTGGTAGCCGCTGTAGAAGACGCTGCCGCGGTCCTTGTCGCGCAACTTGTCGTTGGGCAGATAGTTGCCGGTGATCTCGCCGCGACCGCCTTCGTACAGGTAGCGGAACTCGGTACCGAACATGAAACCGCGCTTGCTCATGTAGCGCGGCAACAGGGTCGCGTCGTAGTTCGGCGCCAGGTTCAGGTAGATCGGTTGCAGGTAGTCGAAGCCATTGCGGCCGGACAGGCCGAACTGCGGGAACAGCAGGCCGGTCTGGCGACGGTCATCGATCGGGAACTTGAACCAGGGGAAATACAGCACCGGCACCTTGCCGATCTGCAGTACGGCGTTGCGGGCGGTGCCGAAGCCTTCCTCGTTGTCGACGTCGATCTCCGGCGCACGCACGCGCCAGATCGGCTGCGAGGGGTCGCAGGTGGTGTAGGTCGAGCGGTGCATCTGCCCGACCTGGCCCTGCAGGTCCACCGATTCGGCCGCGCCGTTGCCGCGCCGGTCCACCAGTTGGTACTGGATGTTGGTGACCTTGTGGGCGTCGGTGTCCTGATTGCCCTCGGCACGGTCGGCGACCATGCGGAAGGAGGTGTCTTGGTAGCGGACATGGCCTTCGGCGATGTAGTTGCCGGTCTCGGTGTCCATGCGCAGGTTGTCGGCGCCCAGGAACTGGTCGCCGCGCTTGAGCGCCACGTTGCCCTGGTACTGTGGGGTGGTGCTGGTGCCGGACAGCTGGTCGCCTTCGATATCGGTCGGCAACTGCTGGCGCATTTCGGCGGCCTTGGCGTCTGCGGCGGGCGCGCCGTCGAAGCCTGGCAGCGGATCCACGGCCGGGCACAGTCCCCAGTTCAACGGCTTGTCGGCAGCCATGGCCGGGAGGCAGATGGCGATGCTCAAAGGCAGGGGCAGCAGGCGGAGAACTCGGCGCACGCGTGATTCAACCAATAAAATGGCGACTAGCTTGCCGCATACCCCGCATAGGGGCAATGAAGAGCTCCCTGGTCGGGAGGGCGAGGTTCATCGCGATGGGGGCGCAAGCAAGGCGCCGGTAGGGTTCAACGCAGCGCGGCCACGTGCGCCACGCTGCTTTCGCGCAAGGCCTGCAGGTCGTAGCCGCCTTCCAGCATGGATACCACCCGGCCACGGGCATGCCGCTCGGCCAGGGTGCGCAGCGCGCCGGTCAGCCAGGCGAAGTCGTCGGCATCGAGCATCAGATCGGCCAGCGGATCGCGCAGATGCGCATCGAAGCCGGCCGAGATCAGGATCAGCTGCGGGCGGAAGGCATCCACCAGCGGCAGCATCTCGTCTTCCCACACGTTGCGGAAGCGCAGCCCGTCGCTGCCTGGTTGCAGCAGCAGGTTGTGAATGTTGCCGATGCCGCGCTCGTAAACGCTGCCCGAGTGCGGATAAAGCCCGGACTGGTGGGTGCTGAGATACTGCACGCTCGGGTCGCGCTCGAAGATCGCCTGCGTGCCGTTGCCGTGGTGGACGTCGAAATCCACGATGCTGATGCGTTCCAGCCCATGCCGGTCGCGCGCGTGCGCGGCGGCCACGGCAATGTTGTTGAACAGGCAAAAACCCATCGACACCTGCGCGGTGGCGTGGTGCCCGGGTGGGCGTACGGCGCAGAAGGCGGTGCGGGTGGCGTCCTGCATCACCGCGTCCACCGCGGCGATGCCGGCACCTGCCGCGCGCAATGCTGCCGCGCGCGAGCCGGGCGACATCACGGTGTCCACGTCGAGCCGATGGTGGCCTTCGAAGGCGGTTTCCAGCACCGCGTCGACCTGTTCGCGCTCGTGCACCCGGCACAGGTCGCCGAGCTTGGCCAGCGGTGCCTCGCGCCAGTCCAGGTCCGGGAACGCGTCGCGCAGGGCCCCCACCACTGCTTCCAGGCGGGCGGGGCTCTCGGGATGCTCGGGGCCGGCGTCGTGACCGAGGCAGGCGGGGTGGGTAAAGACCAACATGGGGCAAATCTAGCCTGTCCGCCGTGCCATGTGCAGCTCAGCCGCGCCGGCGGTCGTGCCGCCACAGTACTTCCTGCTGGCCATCGGCGCGCGCCAGCACGCGCGCCAGCACGAACAGCAGGTCGGACAGCCGGTTCAGGTAGCCGATCGCCTCGCTGCGCACGCTCTCCTGGCGCGATAGTGCAACGGTCTCGCGCTCGGCCCGGCGCACGATGGTGCGGGCCAGGTGGCAGCGCGCAGCGGCCTCGCCCCCGGCCGGCAGGATGAACTCCTTCAGCGGGGGCAGCGTGTCGTTGAAAAGGTCCAGCTGGCGCTCCAGCGCATCGATATCGGCGCTATCGATGGCGGCATGGCCGGGGATGCACAACTCGCCGCCCAGATCGAACAACTGGTGCTGGATGGTGGTCAGCAGCCCGGCGATCGGTTCCGGCACGCCGGGTGCGGCCAGCAGCACGCCGATGGCCGAATTGGCCTCGTCCACGGTGCCGTAGGCGTTGACCCGCAGCGCGTCCTTGCCGGTACGGCTGCCGTCGCCCAGCCCGGTGCTGCCGTCGTCGCCGGTGCGCGTATAGATACGCGAGAGCCGGTTGCCCATCTCAGCCGGCCTGGGTCTGGCCGGGTGCGCTGGTCAGGCGCTCGGCGGCCACCTGGATCGCCGCAGCCGCAGCGACATACAGCGCGGCGCTGCGCAGATACGGTCCCAGCCAGTCGGTGTAGTTCTTGAAGCAGCCGGCCACGGTCGGCTCGGCCACGCTGGCACTGATCCAGTAGAAGCTGCCCTGGGCGATCAACTGGCACAGCGCCACCGAGAGCAGCAGCGCCGGCGCCAGCCGGGCCAGCGCGCTCCACTGCGCGCCGTGGTACTGCCGACGCAGCCACATGCCCCCGGCCCACAGCGCGAAATACGCCGGGATCAGGCACCAGTACGCCGGCGACACGCAGTAGTGCTGCCAGAAGCTCAGGCCCTGGCTGGTGATCACCAGCCAATCCACCGCCACTGCCAGCAGCATCAGCAGCGGGAACGCCAGCCTGGTGCGCTCGGCCAGATGGAAGCCGCCGATGAAGAACACCGCCCAGGACGCGTCCGGGATCGGCGCGAAGTGATTGATCCGCGTGGCCGCCATCAGGACGGCAAGCAGACTCAAAACCAGGGTGTCGTGCGAGCGAGGAGTCATGCGCGGAGGTGGCCGGATCACAGGCTGGCGAGTGTAGCGTGGAACCCGGCGCGCCCGCGCCATCGGCGGCCTTGCGGTGGCCCGCCTGGCGCAAGCGACCGCATAGCGCCCCCGTTGCCGAACACGGCGGACGCAAATCGGTGGGTGCCCGGATGCGCCCTGCACCCGCAAGGGTCGGGCAGCGCTCCCTGCGCGATCAGCCGGCCGCGCCAGACCAGCTAGGGCGCGGCAAGCTGTCCCACCCGCTCGCGGCAACGGGTCATGGGCGAAGGCTTATCATGTGGCAATGACACATCCACATGACGTTCTGATCGTCGGCGGCGGCCTGGTCGGCTCCAGCCTGGCGATTGCGCTGGACCGCATCGGCCTGGATGTCGGGCTGGTGGAAGCCACCCCGGCCGGCACGCCGCCAGCGGTGTTCGACCAGCGCAACCTGAGTTTTGCCGCCGCCACCGTCAATGCGCTGAGCGTGCTGGGGGTGATGGCCAAGCTGCGCAGCGCCCCTGGGCCGATCCGGCGCATCCACGTCAGCCGGGCCGGCGACTTCGGCCGTGTGCAGCTGGACGCGGCCGATTACGGCCGCGACAGCTTCGGCCAGGTGGTGGTGGCGCGCGATTTCGGTGAGGCCTTGCAGGCACGCCTGGACGAGCTGATTCGGCTGCGCCGCTATCGCCCGGCACGCTGCATCGGGGTCGAGCCGGTGCAGGACGGTCTGCGTGCGCTGCGGATTGCCACCGCCGATGGCGAGCAACGCCTGCAGGCCCGGCTGGTGGTCGGCGCCGACGGCACCCATAGCGCAGTGCGCGAGCTGCTGCATATCGGCAGCGATGCGCACGACTTCCTGCAGACCTTGTTCGTGGCGCGGGTGCGTGCCTCCCGCCCACCGGATGGCACCGCCTGGGAGCGCTTCGGCGAACACGGGCCGACTGCGCTGCTGCCGCGCGGCGACCGCCATTACGGCGCGATCCACTGCGTGGCGCGCGCCGAGGCCGAGGCGGTGGCCGCACTCGACGAGACCAGCTGGCTGGCCCGGTTGCAGCGGGCGGCCGGATGGCGCGCCGGGCGCTTTGTCGCCAGCGGCGAGCGCAGCGCTTACCCGCTGGTGCAGGTGCTGGCCAACGAGCTAGTCGCCGAGCGCGTGGTGCTGCTGGGCAACGCCGCGCAGACGCTGCATCCGATTGGCGCGCAAGGCTTCAACCTCGGCTTGCGCGATGCACTGACGCTGGCCGAACTGATCGAGCACGATCGCAGCGATGCCGGCGCGGGTGCGTTGTTGGCAGAGTATCTGGCACGCCGACGCGTGGACCGCGAGCAGACCATCGGGTTTTCCAGCGGTCTGGCGCGGCTCACCGGCAATCCGGCGCCGTTGCTGCGGCCGTTGCGCAGCCTCGGCCTGCTCGCCACCTCGCAGGCGGCGCCGCTGCAGTCGATGCTGGTCGGCGGGGCGATGGGTTTCCGGGGTGATGTGCCGCAGTTGTGCAGGGGCGTCGCATGAGTCGCCGTGGTAGCCGCGATGCCTTGATCGTCGGCGGTGGCGTGGTTGGTGCTGCCTGCGCGCTGGCGCTGGCCGATGCCGGCCTGAGCGTGGCCCTGATCGAGGGCCGCGAGCCCGCGCGCTGGCGGGCCGACCAGTCCGATTTACGCGTCTATGCCTTCGCCGCCGACAATGCCGCATTGCTCGACAGCCTGGGCGTATGGTCCTTGGTGCGCGCTGCCCGCGTGCAGCCGTACCGGCGCATGCGGGTCTGGGATGCGGCCGGTGGCGGCGAGCTGAGCTTCGATGCCGACACCCTGGGCCGCGAACAACTCGGCTGGATCATCGAACACGCGGTGCTGGTCGATCGCCTGTGGGCCGCCGTGCACGCGGCCGGCATCGAGGTGCATTGCCCGGCACGCGTGGTCGAGCTGGAGCAGGATGCACATAGCGTGCGCCTGCGCCTGGACGATGGCAGCCGCCTGGAAGCGGCGCTCGCCATCGCTGCCGACGGCGCCGCATCGACCCTGCGCGAGCTCGCCGGTCTGCCGGTGTCGCGGCATGCCTACGCGCAGCGCGGCGTGGTCGCCTTCGTGGAGACCGAGCAGCCGCATCAGGCCACTGCCTGGCAGCGTTTCCTGACCACCGGCCCGCTGGCATTCCTGCCGTTCGCCGATGGCCGCAGTTCGATCGTCTGGACCTTGCCGGATGACGAGGCCGCGCGCGTGCTGGCGCTGGACGATGCCGACTTCTCGCGCGAGCTGACCCAGGCCTTTGCGGCGCGGTTGGGGCAGGTGCGGGTGGTCTCCGCGCGCACGGCGTTTCCGCTGCAACGGCAACTGGTGGAGCAATACGTCAGTGGCCGCGTGCTGACCTTGGGCGATGCCGCGCACGTGGTGCATCCGCTGGCCGGGCAGGGCGTCAATCTGGGCCTGCGCGATGTCGCTGCGTTGCGCGATGAAGTGCGCAATGCGCTGGCAAAGCGTGCGGACTGGGCTGCCCCGCATCGGCTGCAGCGCTGGGCGCGTACCCGGCGCAGCGAGAACACCGTGGCCGCCTATGGCTTCGATGCGATCAACACGGTGTTCTCCAACGACGACATGCACCTGACCCTGTTGCGCGGGTCGGTGCTCGGGCTGGCCGGCACGTTGCCGCCGCTGGTCGATGTGCTGTGGAAGCGCGCCTCCGGCAGCGCGTGATCGCCTGACGGCCGACGCGTACGGCGTCGGCCATGTCTTGGTATGTTGATTCGCTTATAACGCGGGCAGCATGTTCCATACGACGGGCGAAGCCGGCGTGGCTACAGTCGAGCCATGTCATCTTCCACAACCCGTTCGTCCAAGCCCGGCCTGCTGCTGCTCTGCGGCCTGCTCTGCGACGCCAGCATCTGGCAGCCGCAACGCGCGGCGCTGAGCGATCTGGCCGAGGTGCAGGTGCTGGACTTCGCCGGCTTCGACAGCATCGTGCAGATGGCGGCACACGTACTGGCCGTCGCTCCGCCGCAGTTCGCAGTGGCCGGCCATTCGATGGGCGGGCGGGTGGCGCTGGAGATCATGCGCCAGGCGCCGCAACGGGTGCAGCGCCTGGCCTTGCTGGACACCGGCATCGCGCCACGCCGCGACGGCGAGCGTGAGCAGCGCGCGGCGCTGGTGCGGCTTGCGCACACCCAAGGCATGCAGGCGCTGGCACGGCAATGGCTGCCGCCGATGCTGCATCCGGATCGGCACGCCGATGCCGGGCTGATGAACCCACTGATCGCGATGGTGCAGCGGCACAGCGTGCAGGACTACGCCGGCCAGATCGAAGCCTTGCTGGAGCGCCCCGATGCCGCGCCGGTGCTGGCGCAGATCCGCTGCCCGACCTTGCTGGGCGTGGGTCGGCAGGACGTCTGGAGCCCCCTGGCCCAGCACCAGCAGATGGCGCAGCAGATCCTGCACGCACGGCTGGTGGTCTTCGAAAACAGCGGGCATATGGCGCCGCTGGAAGCGCCCGCGGCCGTCAGTGCAGCAATGCGCGACTGGCTGCAGGACGCGTGATGGCGGCCCGGTCTGGCTGGCGGCGCGTGCGCTGCTGTCGCTGACCAGGCGTGTCGGTTCTTCAGCAACGACCCGAGGAGGCTGCATGTCCGACGATGCATCGATCATCATTGCCTGCGAGCAGGTGATTCGCCAATTCGCACTGCTCAACGATCGTCACGATCACGACGGCCTCGCCGCATTGTTCACTGCCGACGGCGTGTTCGCCCGCCCCAGTGCGCCGGAGCTGCCGGTGCATGGACGCGAGGCGATTCTGCAATCGTTCCGCGCCCGCCCGCCGCGTACCACCTGTCACCTGATGCTCAACACCCTGGTCAGCATCCAGTCGCCGACCCTGGCGCATGCGCACAGCAAGGTCCTGCTCTACACCGCTGCAGACACCTCGACAGCGCCGCCCTGGACGACCCAATCGCCAGCGTTGCTCGGCAGTTTCGACGACGTGCTGGTGCAGGAGCAGGGGCGCTGGTTGTTCAAGCAGCGGCTTGGCGCCTTGCTGATGCGCATCGGCGCTGACTGATCGCTGCCTCGAACCCATCCAACGACGCACGGACGGCGCAGTCGCCGCCGCCGCGTACCGCAGCACCGCTTTCCTCCCCCACGTCGCGCCGCAGTCATCCATCCATCGCATTGGAGAATCGCCTAGTGGAACGCGTGAGCTCATCTGCCTGCTGTGCCGTTGCACCGCCACGGTTACCGTCGTACCGGCGCCGCGTCCTGACCTTGCTGACACTGCTTGGCGCCGGCGTGCCCGTTGCGGCATCCGCACAAGCGGTGCCGGAAACCGCTGCACCGCCGCAGGGCATCAACCTTGGCGGGACGAGTTTTCTCGATGGCTTCGGCTCCTCGACGCCGGGCTGGACGGTGATCGAGTATCTGCGCCACTACGACTTCGATGCGATCAAGGACGCGCGCGGCGACGATTCGGCCGCCTTCCGCGACCCCAAGGTTGGTGTCAGCGTCCTGCTGACTCAGCTGATCTACGTCACGCCCTATCGGTGGAAGCGCGCGTCGCTGAGCCTCAATGCGATCGTGCCGCTGGTCAACTACGACATGTCCTTCGCCGCAGACAGCCCTGTGCAGTTGCGCGGCAACGGGTTCGGGATGGGCGACATCTCCTTCGGCCCGGCGCTGCAGATCGACCCGGTAATGCGCAACGGGCGAATCCTGTTCTTCCAGCGGTTTGCGATCGATGCGTTTGCTCCGGTGGGCAAGTTCGATCGCGATGTCGCGATCAACCAGAGCACCGGATTCTGGTCGGTGGCGCCGCATTGGGCGTTCACCGTGCAACCCAGCGACAACTGGGAGATCAGCATGCGGCTGAACTATCTCTACAATTTCCGCACCGATCGCGCCGGCGGCGTACCGCCGATCCCGGGATTCCGTTTTCGCAATGGTCAGGCCGGCAATGTGCTGTGGGCCAACCTGGCCAGCTCGGTGAAGGTCAGCGAGCAACTGCGCCTGGGCATCAACGGGTACTACCTGCAGCAGCTGAAGGACAACCGCACCAACGGGCAGCGTGTACCCGACAGCAAACGCATGCAGTTTTATCTCGGGCCAGGGTTGTCCTGGCGGCTGGATGCCAACAACCTGCTGAATTTCAATGTCTATCTGCCGGTAGAGGTGAAGAATTCGGTGGCCGGCACCAGCGTCAACCTGATGTTCGTGCATTCCCTCTAGCGTGGACTCTCTGGCGTGGAAATCCGCACGTATCCGCAGCATGCACCCCTGCGCGTCTGCGTGCGTGCTGCGGCGCAGACGAAAGCAGCACGCTGCTGCAGGCAACGCTGCATGCAGCGCAAGGCTGGGTAGTCCTACGTTCGAGTTTTGAGCTGTGCAGGCTGCTGCGCCAGGCCAGGCCTAGCCAGTGCACTCTGTCCGCGCCAAACCCGTGCGCGCGTCAGATGCCCATGCTGTGGCGCTGGGTATTGGCGTGCTCGCGGAACAACAGCTCGGCACGCGCGCCATCGCGTTGTTCGATGGCCGAGACGATGGCGCCGTGCTGCCGGTGTCCGTAGTACAGATCGTCGTAGGCCAGGGTGGGTGAGCGTTGGCCGAACACCACATTGACCGGGCTGACGAAGGGCACCACGGTGCACCGGTCCACGGTCTCGGTCAGGATCGGCTTGTTGGCGGCCACCACGATGGCGCGGTGGAAGCGGGCATTCATCGCGCCATAGGCCTGCTCGTCGTCGGCATCCAGGCTGCGCGTGGCCAGGATCCGGTCGCCTTCGCCCAGACAGGCATGCAGCGTGGCCAGCAACGCAGCCGAGGCGCCCTGTTCGGCGACGGCGCGTGCGGCCATGCCTTCCATCAGGGCACGCACCGCCAGGGCGTCCAGGCTCTCCTGCTGGCTGAAACGTCGCACCGCATAGCCGCGGTTGCCGGCCTGCACAAGAAGGCCTTCCTGGCACAGCGCCGGCAGGGCCTGACGGATGGGGGTGCGCGAGATGGCCAGTCGCTCGGCCAGCGCGGCCTCGGTGATGCGCTCACCGGGGGCGAAGGTGCCGCACAGGATCAGTTCGCGTAGCTGCTGGACCGCTTGCAATCGGTGGTTGTTCGCCATTGGCTCCATTCTCTCGCGCCGTACTGCAGCGCACGTTCCTTCGAAGGGGAAAACTCGCAAAACCGGTATAAAAACCTTGCAGATGAGAGCGCTTGGTGGCACTTTGGATCCCAAGGATACCGTTTTGGCGGTCCGGAGTGGCTGGTCGGCGTTGTTGGGATCCCAAGGCGGGACGGATTTCGACTCAATCAATGATGCGCAATCGGCCAGCAGCGGTGGCCGGCGTGCATCGCAGGAGTGCAGCATGGCAAGCATCATCGGCGGCATCGGAACCTCGCACGTTCCCACCATCGGGGTGGCCTACGACAAGGGCAAACAGCAGGATCCATTGTGGAAGCCGTTGTTCGACGGCTACACACCGGTGGCTGCCTGGTTGGCCGAACAGCAGGCAGACGTGCTGGTGTTCTTCTACAACGACCATTGCACGACGTTCTTCTTCGACCTGTATCCGACCTTCGCCCTGGGCATCGGCGAGCGCTTCCCGGTGGCCGACGAAGGCGCAGGGCTGCGCAACCTGCCGCCGATCCGCGGCGATGTGCAATTGCAGGCGCATATCGCCGAGTGTCTGGTCAACGACGAGTTCGATCTGACGGTCTTTCAGGACAAGCCGATCGACCATGGCTGCGCGGCGCCGCTGCCGTTGCTGTGGCCGCACGTGCCGGACTGGCCGGGCACGGTGGTGCCGATCGCGATCAACGTGCTGCAGTACCCGCTGCCGACCGCGCGCCGCTGCTACCGCCTGGGCCAGGCGGTGCGGCGGGCGATCGAATCCTATCCGGAAGATCTTAGGGTGGTGGTAGTGGGCACCGGCGGGCTGTCGCATCAGATCCACGGCGAGCGCACTGGTTTCAACAACACCGACTGGGACATGGAATTTCTGGACCGCTTCCAGCATGCGCCGGAAACGCTGACCGATCTCACCCACACCGATTACGTGCGCCTGGGCGGCGCCGAGAGCGTGGAGCAGATCATGTGGCTGGCGATGCGTGGCGCGCTGGGCGGGCCGATCCGCAAGCTGCATCAGAACTACTACCTGATGACCACCACTGCGATGACGGTAGTGTTGTACGAGCCGGGCGTCGAAGCCGCTGACGCGCCGTCTTCGGCGCAATTGCTCGCGCACGCCACGTCTACCGCGAATGCTGCATGAGGGCCGGCCGATGAATCCGCAAGTACAGGGCATGGACCAGATCGGCGGCACTTACCTGTTCGATCTGCGCACCAGCAACCGCGCGTTGCGCATCAACCGATTCTTCTGGCATATGATCCGCGCCCCATGGCGCGACCGCTTTCTGGAAGATTCCGAAACCCTGATGCAGGAAGCCGGCCTCACCGAGCATGAAAAGGCGCTGATCCGTGCACGCGACTGGCTCGGCCTGGTGCAGTACGGCGCCAATTTCTTCGTCATCGAAAAATTCGCCCGCGTGGTGCGCATGACCAATCTGCAGGTCTACGCCATCATGCGTGGCGAATCCTTCGAAGACTTCATGCAGACCCGGCGTGTACCCGATGCACGCTGAGCTGCAGGCGGCGGCCAAGTGCCGTCCCGCCGCATTCCCCGACTTCCCAACGTAAGGTCTACCCCCATGACCATGTCCTCCGTGTTCTTCGAACACCGCATCAAGGTCCGGCATCTACGTGTCATCGAGGCGCTGGACCGGCAGAAAAGCCTGCTCCGCGCCTCACGCGTCTTGAACGTCACCCAGCCCGCATTGACGCGTGCCCTGCAGGAGATCGAAGAGATCGTCGGCGCGCCGCTGTTCGAGCGCCATTCGCGCGGCGTGCGCCCCAATGCGATGGGCGAGGTGCTGGTACAGACCGCGCATGTCGTGCTCGGCCAGTTGCGCCGCGCGCAGGACACCTTCGAGGGGCTGCTGCAGGACGATGCGCTCACCATCACCGTGGGCGCGTTGCCGGTCGCTGCCAGCGGCCTGTTGCCGGCCGTGCTGGCCGCCTTGTATCGCGCCGAACCCACGCTGCGGGTACGCCTGCTGCATGGGCGCACCGACGAACTGCTGCCCAAGCTGGCCGGCAACGAGATCGACCTGGTGGTGGGCCGGCTGTATCCGCTGGCCCGCTACGACGCGTTGATCCGCAAGGTGCTGTACCAGGATCCGATCGCGCTGGTGGCGCGCAGCGATCACCCCCTGTTTGCCAACGGCCAGGTGCGCATTGCCGAAGCCGCTGCGTATCGCCAGGTGCTGCCGACACTGAGCCAGCACGTCGAGCGCGACGTGGCGCAGGTGATGCGCGAGCACGGGCTGGCCACGCGCGATCAGCTGCGTTCCAGTTCGGCCAGCTTTACCCGCGAGATCCTGCTCGGCACCGACAGCATCGCGGTGATGCCGAGCATGATGGTGGCCGGGGATATCGCACGCGGCGAGCTGCACGCCTTCCAGCTGCAGCAGCCGTCGCAGGCGCGCGCAGGCGGGGTGATCTATCGCGATGGCAGTGCCATCCACAAGCCCGGCGTGCGCCTGTTGATGCGCGAACTGGAACACCAGTTGGCGGTCATGGCCGAACAGGGGGCGGTGTGGGTGGACGACCAGATCAGCGAGGACAACCTGTTGCTGGGCGAGTCCGCGTGATCGATTGAGCGCGCATGCGCGGCGCAAGCCGCTGCCGTGTCGCGATGGCGCTGGAGTGCGGCATGCACACAACGGGCAGCTCAGGCTGCCCGTTGTGCTGTCTGGCATCGGCCGCTGCCGTGTCGCTGTTGTGGCGGGGCAGCAACCTGCGGGTCACTGCCGGCTGCTCGCGGCGTAATCCACATCCGGGCGCATCACGCTTCGGTGGCCAGCGCATCTTTCAGGCGCGCCTTCTGCAGCTTGCCGGTCGCGGTCCGCGGCAGCGCCTCGACCACGCGCAGGTGCTTGGGCACCTTGTACTTGGCCAGTCGTTCGATCAGATAGGCGCGGATCTGCTCCAGATCCGGCGTCTCGTCGGCCGGCACGATCGCTAGGTAGCCCACCTCTCCCCACTGCGGGTCGGCGATCCCCACCACTGCGCATTCGCGTACCTGCGGGTGATCGGCAAGCAGCGCTTCGATCTCGGCCGGATACACGTTCTCGCCGCCGGAAATGAACATGTCCTTCTTGCGATCGACGACCCAGAAGAACCCGTCGGCATCGCGTCGCACGATGTCGCCGGTGCGGAACCAGCCGTGCTCGTCGAGCGCAGCGGCGCTTGCCTGCGGGTCGCGCCAGTAGCCGGGGCTGAGGTTGGCGCCGCGCAACAACAGCTCGCCGGGCATGCCGACCGGGCAGTCGTTGCCATCGCCATCGACCACGCGCGTCTGCACTGCAGGGGTCGAGATGCCGACCGCGCCCAGCTTGTCGCGGATCACCGCGCAGTCCACCGACATGCCGAACACCGTGCCGGCCTCGCTCATGCCGAAGCCGCTGACCATCGGCACACCGTCGTCCAGCCAGCCGAGCAGGTCATCGCTGGCATGCGGCGCGCCGCCGCTGACCAGCGCGGTGAGATGCCGCAGCGACGCCGCGTCGAAACCGGGCTGGCTGCGGAAGGCCTGCATCATCTGCGGCACGCCGACGTAATGGGTGATGCCCAGCGACTGGTCGCTCAGCCAGCCCAGCGTGCGCCTGGGTTCGAAGCCGTTGGAGACCTGGATCGAGCCGCCCACCGCCAGCACCGGGCGCACGTTGGTGGCCAGGCCGATGATGTGGAACATCGGCGCTTCGCACAGGAAACTGCTGCCGGCATCCACGCGCGTGGTGACGCCGAAGTTGTGCGCCACCTGCTGCAGGTTCTGCTCGCTCAGCATCACGCCTTTGGGCTGGCCGGAGGTGCCCGAGGTAAACAGGATCAGGCTGATGCGTTCGGGGGGAATCGATCCGGTGTCCGCCGGCTCGAGCGTGTTCGCCGCGTCGACGAAGTCGGCCAGCGAGGCGACATCGGTGCGCCCTGCAGCAACGTCGTCGCCCAACAGCAGGCGTGGCTCGGCGCGCTGCAGCAATGCATCCAGTTCGGCCGTGCTCAGCCGCCAGTTCAGCGGCACGTAAATCGCGCCGACGCGTCCACAGGCAAAATGCAGCGCCACCTGCCAGACCGAATTGCGCGCCAGCACGGCGAGCCGTTCGCCATCGATGCAGCCGCGCGCTTGTAGCAAGGCGGCCAGACGGCCGATCAAGACATCCAGTTCTGCGTACGTCCATTGCCGGTCCTGCAGCAGGTCGCGGGCGGCAAGCCGGTGTGGGGTGAGGCGGGCGTGGAAGGAGATCGAGTCGGTCGGCATGGTCATGGCGCTGTCTTCCGAATGCAGATTGGGGGAGTGACTGGCGTGAGTGCGACGGCTGCGGCTGAAGGTTGACGCGTGTGCGAAAACACCTGGCGAACGTTCGCCAGAAAGTGCGAACACACCGCAGGAACCGATGGACAAGGCAGTGCCTGTCGCATCGCGTTGCGACCGCGCTCTGGTGGTTGCGCGGTCGGTGAGCTGAAGGGCCTAATTGAGGTAGATGGTTTTGGTTTCTAGGAAAGCGTGCAGCCCTTCGATGCCGCCTTCGCGGCCGATCCCGGAATGTTTGACCCCGCCGAACGGCATGTCGAAGTCCACCCACATGCCATTGATCGAATGACTACCACTGCGCACGCGGCGGGCGATGCGGTAGGCGCGATCGGGATCCTCGCTGTAGACCGTGCCGTGCAGGCCGAAGTCGCTGGCATTGACCTTGGCGATCAGGTCGGCCTCGTCGTGGTAATCGATGAAGCTCACCACCGGGCCGAAGATCTCTTCGCGGGCGATGGTCATGTCCGGCGTCACCTCGGCAAACACCGTCGGCTCGATGAAGAAACCGCGCGGCAGATGCTTTGGCCGGCCGCCGCCCATGACCAGGCGTGCGCCCTCGGCGCTGCCTTGTGCGATGTAGGACTGCACGCGCTCGAGCTGGCGGCCAAGCGCCAACGGGCCCATGCCGGTCTCGGCTGCGAACGGGTCGCCCAGCTTGAGCGCGCCCACAGCCGCGCAGTACGCCTGCAGGATCTGGTCGCGCCGCTGCGCCGGCACCAGCACGCGGGTGAGCGCGAAGCACACCTGGCCGGTGATCGGCATCGAGTAGGGCACCAGGCTGGGCAGCAGCTTGGCGGTGTCTGCATCATCCAGCACGATCGCAGCCGACTTGCCGCCCAGCTCCAGCCCGACCCGCGCCAGGCGCTCGGCGCAGGCCACCCCGATCAGCCGCCCGGCCTGGGTGGAACCGGTGAAACTCACCTTGTCCACCTGCGGATGGCGGATCAGCTGTTCGCCGACCTCGCGACCGCCCGGCAGCAGATTGAACACGCCATCGGGTACGCCGGCGGCGCTGATGCATTCGGCTAGGATGTAGGCGTCGATCGGCGTTTCCGGTGAGGGTTTGGCCACCACCGTGCAACCGGCCGCCAGGGCCGCAGCGACCTTGTAGCAGAGCAACACCAGCGGTGCGTTCCAGGGAGTGATCGTGGCGACCACGCCTACCGGCTCCTGCACGATATGCACGCGGCCGCCGTTGGCACGTGCACGCGGCTCCACGAATGGGTGGGTTGCGATCAGATCGCCGTAATAGTCGAACAGGCCGGGTGCCTGCTGCGAGGCGCGGCGACTGAAGCCGATGGTGGCGCCGACCTGTCCGGTCCAGGCTTCGGCCAGCTCCGGCAGGCGCGCACGCAACTGTGCGGCCACGCGCTTGAGCACGACGCCACGCTCTTGCGGCGATAGCTGCGGCCAGGGGCCGCTGTCGAACGCGGCACGCGCGGCGGCGATGGCCGCCTCGGTGTCCGCCGGCGAGGGCTCCGTGTAGCGCAGCAGGCGTTGTTCGGTGTGTGGGGCAATCACATCGACGTCGCGATCGCCGCTGCTTGCGCGCCATTGGCCGTCGATGAACAAGCCCAACGGCCCACGCGCGGCGATCCCGCGCAGGGTTGCGGACAAGGCTTCCATACTCCCTCCTCGGTGCAGAAAACCACTGGCAGCGCCAGCGATGCGCGTGCTGCACGCATCGCTTCAGGCGCCGTAGGACGTGCTCAGGCGCTGTTTTTGGTCAGGTCGTATTCGCCCAGGCCAGGCTTGTAGCTCTTCTCGTCGATGAACTGACGGATGCCTTCCTTGCGGGCGTTGTTGTCGAACGAATTGGCCGCTTCCTGCATGCGCACCAGGTAATCTTCGGCTTCGTCGTAGGTCATGGTGCCGACGCGGCGCACTGCGTCCTTTGCATACTTCAGCGCGACCGGATTCTTCTTGAGCAGTAACTGGGCCACTTCGCGGGTGCGTGCTTCCAGCCGTTCCAGCGGCACGCTTTCGTTGACCAGGCGCCATTCGGCGGCCTTTTTGCCGTCGACCATTTCGCCGGTCAGCGTCATCCACATCGCATCGCGCATAGACAGCAGTTCCACCGCGACCTTGGTGACGCCGCCGCCGGGCAGGATGCCCCAGTTGATTTCCGACAGGCCGAACTGCGCCTCGTCGGCGGCGATCGCCAGATCGCAGGCGAACAACGGCCCGAAGCCGCCGCCGAAGCACCAGCCGTTGACCATCGCGATGGTGGGTTTCTGGTACCAGCGCAGGCGGCGGAACCAGCCGTAGGATTCGCGCTGCGAGCGACGCACGCCGCGCAGGCCCTGCGCCTCGGTCTCGCGGAAATATTCCTTCAGGTCCATGCCGGCCGACCAGGCGGTGCCTTCGCCACCGAGCACCAGCACGCCGACGTTGTCGTCGAATTCCAGCTCGTCCAGCACGTCCATCATGCGGCGGTTGAGCGCCGGGCTCATCGCATTGCGTTTGTCGGGGCGTGCGAACTTCACCCAGGCAATGCGGTTTTCGATGCGGACCGATACCACGTCATGCTCGTTCAAGCGGCGTCTCCTTCGAGTCGGTACAGAGTGGAAGTCACAGTTCTTCGGCGAGCGCGGCGTCCGGCACGTTTGCCCGTTCCAACGTGGCGCTGGCGTTCAACTTGCAGAGCAAGCGCAGCAAGGTCTGCTGCTCGCTGGCCTGCAGGCCGGTGCAGGTGCGCGCGACCGCCCGCGCCAGGCAGCCCTGGGCGGTGCCGAGCGTGCGCTCGCCAAGCGGGGTGAGGTACAGGCCCTTGCTGCGTCGGTCGCGGCCGGCCAGGCGCTCGATCAGGCCCTGCTCGGCCAGTGCGTTGGCGATCTTCATGCCGGCAGCGCGATTGACCAGCAGGCGGTTGCCCAGTTCGGTCTGGTCGCAGCCGGGCTGGTCGCGGATGTGGATCAAGGCGGTGACGCGCGCCGGGGTCAGATGCAGTTCGGCCAGTTCCTGGCGCGCGGCATGGCTGGAGGCCAGGGTCGCCAGTTGCAATTGATAGCCAAGGTCTGCGGCAAGGGCCAGGCGAGCGCTCATCGATCCATCCAAATTGTATCCGTTAAATACAATCTAGCCGACCGAAGCGGGCACTGCAAGAGGTTGTGGCGGTCACACACGAAGGGCCGTGCGCGCCTGCGTAGCGCGGACGCGCGCGGCCCTGTTTGCGATGCTGCCGAATGACTTACTGGATCAGCCAGCCGGCCAGCTGTTCGCGGCTCAGGTGGCCGCTGTGCTGGGTGTCGAGCGCGTCGAATTCATCGGCCAGTGCCGGGTTGGCCTGAGCCTCGGCGCGACTGATGCTGCCGTCGCCGTCGGTATCCATGGCCTGGAAGTCGATGCGGTAGCTGCCGACCACGCTGTTGGGCTGGATCGAGCGCACGATCACGCTGGACTCGCCGCGCGGGCGCTCCAGCTGGGCCTGATGGGTGACCTCGCCGCTGGACAGCGGCTGGGTGCGAATCACGTTGGGCACATCGATCAGCGGCATGCTGCTGGCCGGCGTCGGCGCCTGTTGCGCGAGCGCGTGGCCGCCGAGCAGCAGCAATACGGAAAACGAAACGGTACGAACGGTGGTCATCAGATCCCCCTGATGTGGAACAGCCCGCAAGCATAGAGGCTGTCGGGCGTCCTGAGGTGGGCAACGTGCGCTCGATGTCTGACGACAGTGCCTGCATGCACTAGCTGACGGTGCGGCGTGCGCGATGCGGCATCGGCAACCGGGATGGGATCCGGAGCCAATGGCCGTGCCGCAACCTCGTACGCTGCACCCGGGGCAGCGGCTCAGCCGGGGATGAATGGAAACACGATCTTCAACAGGCCCTTCAGACCTCCCTCGGCAGTGCTGGCCACGGCCTTGGCGCCCAGGCTGTTGAGCGCGCGCCGTACGTCTTCCCAACGCACCTGCGCGATGTCCTTCTTCAACAGGTCCGCCACTTCTTCGGCGGTGGGTGTGAGCTTTTGCAGCTCGCGCACGGTGGCCTGCGGATCCGGCTGCAGATAGCCCCAGCGCTCGGCGACTTTCAGCAGCGTGTCGAAGCGCACCGCGACCACTTCGCGATTGCGCTCGTACACCGGCAAGGCACCCACATCCAGGATGGCCTGTTCGAATTGCTGCGCGTCATCCGGGTGTTCGATGCGCACCGCCAGAAAGCCTTCCTTGCGGCTACGCTCGCTGACGTGCTTGGCACCGGAGCGCAGGTTGTCTTCGGTGAGCACGTTGGCGACGATGCGCTGCATTGCCGCGTCGCCTTCTTCGGGCACCAGCGAGCGCCAGCGCGCATAGCCGTCGCGACGCAACGCCTTGACCTTGGCCGAGGTCACCCGCAGCTGCAGCGCGACCATCGCGTTGGAGCTGTTGCGCGAGATGGCGCCGTCGCGTTCGAGCAGCACGAAGATCAGCAATTCCAGATCGCGCTTGGTCAGCGATTGGAATCCCTGCAGCAGGGTCAGGCGCAGGAATTCGTTGCCGAAGGCAGCCGCGTCCTTGAGTTCGATCGGTTGCATGGGGAGTCCTCCACGGGTGACCTGCAGGATGCCAGGACGCTGTTGCGCGACCTGAGAACCGTTGCGACGCGCGCAGCAGTTTCAGCGTCCGGTTTCGCGGCCCGGACGATCGGACCTGAACGTTTCAACTGCGCCACGATCCTGCACGGTGACGAACACCTGTTTGCCATCGGTGCCGCCGAACGCGACGTTGCTGGCCTTGCGGCCCTTCAACGCGACCGTGCGCAGCAACTTGCCCTGCGGCGAGACCACCGCGATCTGCCCGGCATCGTAGCGGGCGATATAGAGGTTGCCGTCGGCATCGCAACGCATGCCATCCATGCCGAAATCCGGGAAGCTGATCAGCAGGCGTTTGTTGCGCAGGCCGCCATCGACGCGGTCGTACACCCACACCTTGCGCGACATGCTTTCGTTGACGTAGAGATGCTTGCCGTCGGGGCTGACGTCCAACCCGTTGGGCGTGGTCATGCCCGATTCCATCAACGCGACGACGCCATCGCGGCTGATGTGCCACAGGCGGCCGCTGTTGTCCTTCCAGTTCGGGTCGCTTGCATAGAAGCTGCCATCGGGCGCAATCGCCAGATCGTTGGGGCCGTCGGCGTCGGGCAGCGAGGCGAAGGTGCTGGCCGCGCGCGTCTGCAGGTTCACCTGCAGGATCTTGTGGCCGGTGAAATCGGCCACGTACATCGTCCCGTCGCGGAAGCGGATGCCATTGCCGGTGCTGCCCTCGGGCAAGTTCACGAAGACCTCTGCCTTGGCGCTGCCATCGGCGTGCAGGGCAATGCGTGCGATGGTGCCGTCCTTGCCCAGATTCACCGCATAGAGCGCGCCATCCGGTCCGGCTGCAGGACCTTCGGCATTGTGGGTGAAGGCGCCATCGCCGATCAGGTCGCGCGCAACGAACGGCGCATCGGCAGCGATCGCCAGCGAGCTGGACAACAGCAACGCCAATGGCAGGAAACGGCGGCGGACGACAGCGGTCATGCGGCATGCTCCAGATGGGATCGTTGCCAGTGTGCCAGAACGTGCGCAGCGGCCATGGCGGTGATCACGCACGATCAAGTAAGGTGCCCGGGCAGCATTGGCCGTCGAGCGACCAACAGCAGCACTGCGCCCACCTGCGGGCAGTGTGATTGGGCGCGGTGCGGCATGTACCCACTGACACTCCGGTGCGAGTGTGTTGTCGTCGCTGACGAACGCACGCGATGGTGTCAGCCGCTCTCAATCTTGCCAAGGAGGTTTGCATGTCCGTGGAATCGATCACACGTCGCCGTTTGCTCGCCGCGTTCGGCGGTGCTGGCATCCTGCTTGCTGCGCCCGGCTGGGCATTGCCGAAGAAAAAGCCGGGCAAACCGCTCAACGTGGCATTGGCCGGCCTGGGCAGTTATGCCAGCGAACAGCTCGCGCCGGGCCTGGCATTGACCAAGCATTGCAAGCTGGCCGGTATCGTCACCGGCACGCCCGCGAAGATTCCGCAGTGGCAGGCCAAGTACGGCATCGCCGATCGCAATGTCTACAACTACGAGAACTTCGACCGGATCGCCGACAACGACGACATCGACGTGGTCTACATCGTCACGCCGACCCATCTGCATGCGCCGCTGACGCTGCGCGCGGCGGCGGCCGGCAAGCACGTCTGGTGCGAAAAGCCGATGGCGATGCATGCCGGCGAATGCGAGGCGATGATCGCGGCGTGCAAGCGCAACAAGGTGGCGCTGACGATCGGTTACCGCATGCAGCACGAACCCAACACGCGTCGCCTGATCGCGATGGCCAGCGAGAAACCGTTCGGCGCGATGCAGCGTGTGCGCGCCGAGGCCGGGTACAACGGCTATCACGATGCGACCAAGGCCGATCGTCCGTGGCGCTTGCGCTCCCAGTTCGGCGGGGGGGCGATGTACGACATGGGCGTGTATCCGCTCAATGCCGCGCGCTACACGGTGGGCAGCGAGCCGTTGGCCGTGACCGCCAAGCGCTGGACCGATCGCCCCGAACTGTTCGACGAAGTCGACGAGCATATGGACTTCACCCTGGAATTCCCGAACGCGGTGCGTGCCGAGTGCAAGACCAGCTTCGGGAACAACATGAATGTGCTGCGTGCCGAATGCGAGCGCGGCTGGTATGAGTTGTCGCCGTTCCAGAGCTACCAGGGCGTGACCGGCAAGGCCAGCGACGGGCGCGTGTTCGACGCCAAGGTGCCGCACCAGCAGGCACTGCAGATGGACGAGGACGCGCTCGCGATCATCAATGGCACTCCGCTGCGTGCGCCGGGCGAAGAAGGCCTGCGCGACATCCGCATCGTCGATGCGATCTACCGCTCGGCCCGCGAGGGCAGCAAGCGAATCGTGCTCTGATCGCGCCTAAGCTTCGTCAATCAACGGAGCTTCCCGCCGAAGCGAAACGAGCAGGCTGGCGCGCACCAGCCTGCCACGATGGAGTCCCCAAGGGCCGTGCAGTCGACTACCAAAAAGCGGCTACCCAGCAATCACGCCGGATTGCCATCAGTGCGACTGGCGCAGGTGAATCACCACACCAGCTCCCGCGATACCCGCCAGCACCCACCGCAATAACAACGCCACCAATCCGCGCTTTTACGATTCCCGATTCCCGAATCCCAGCTCTTACGATTCCCCAATCCCGATTCCCGAATCCCAGCTCCTAATCCCGCATCGCCAACACCGTGATCTCCTCACGATCGTGATACAGCTGCTTGGCACGCACGATCAGCGATTTCTCGGCCTGCTGCTCGAACAGGTCCAGGCACAGGCGGGTCTCGTCCCAGCGCTTTTTCATCGGCAGCTTGAGGTTGAAGATGGTGTTGCGGCACCAGCCTTCGCGGATCCAGGTGGCCATGCGTTCGGCCACGCGGCGCGGTTGCTCGACCATGTCGCAGACCATCCAGTCCAGTGCCTGCGCAGGCTTCCAATGAAAACCGTCGGCGCGCAGATGCTCGACCAGGCCGGTCTCCAGCACATGCTCGCGTAGCGGGCCGTTGTCGACGCTGGTGACATGCACGTGCTGGCGGGTGAGCACCCAGGTCCAGCCGCCGGGGGCTGCGCCCAGGTCGGCGGCGCGCATGCCGGGCTTGACCAGCGCTTCGCGTTCGTCCGGTGCGAGCAGGGTGAGCAGGGCTTCGTCGAGTTTGAGCGCCGAGCGCGATGGCGCCTCCGGCAACAGCTTCAAACGTGGAATACCCAGAGGCCAGGGCGCGCTGTCGGCACTGTCGGCCACCGCCAGCAAGGCGTGGTCGCCATCGAGAAAACAGATATGCAGCCGTGCCAGGCGCGGTTGCGGCTTGTCGGTGAGCAGGCCGGCCTTGCGCAAGGCCGGGCGCAAGGCGTTGCCGAAGCTGCGTGCCAGCCCTGCCAGCGGCTTGCCCGCGTCCGAATCCGGGTGTTCCACCCACAGATCGCCGAAACGCGGCTGGCCTTCCAGGGCGGCCAGGATCGGCGTGATGCGGTCCTTGGGGTCGATGCCCTTGAGTTCGGCAATCACCACCAGCTTCTGCCGCGCGAAGATCAGCTCGCGCCAGTGCAGCCTGGCAGCCAGTTGTGCGGCCTCATCGCAGACGAACAGCACATAGCCGTCGTTGCGCTGGGTACGCGCATAGCCGGCGATGCCGACGAATGCGGCGCGCGCGCTCAACTCGGCGGCCAGCTCCGGCTCGAAGCCCTGGCGGCAGTAACACAGTAGGCCGCTCATCGCAGTGCCTGGCGTGCGCGATCGCTGCGGGGCAGATCAATAATGGTCACCGCCGCCCTCGCCATAGTTGCGCAGTACCGCGCAGGCCTGGTCGCGATGCACGTCGCGCACCACCTCGATGCCGCGGCGGGTGAGCTCGCCCACCCAGTCGGTAGGCAGCGGGCCTTCGTCGAATTCGGTCAGCGCCATCACGTCTTCGGCGCGTGCGCCGATCAGCAGGCGGTCGATGCCGGCCCACACCGTGGCGCCGTAGCACTGGCAGCACGGCTGCGCGGAGGTGGCCAGCGTTACCGGCGACAGCACATCGTTCAGGCGCGGCGTCTGCAGGCGCTGCTGCGCGAGCATGTAGGCCATGTTTTCGGCATGCGCCAGCGAGGTGGTCTGCGGCACCACGCGGTTCACCGCCGCGGCGACGATGCGGTGATCCGGGCCGAACACGACCGCACCGAACGGGCCGCCGCTGCGCTCCTGCACATTCATCCGCGACAGTTCGATTGCCAGCGCCACCTTGTCCTCGTCGCTGGGATAGGCGCGGCTGTCGTCGACATGCGCGTGGATCCAGTCGGGCAGCGTGAGGTGGACTTGCGCGTAAAGCATCAGTGGACCATTTCTGTAGAGGGGGGAGCGGGGCGCAGTGTATCGGCCTGGGCGTCCTTTGCGGCACATTGCCCGGCCACGCACTGGCAGGCGCTGATCTCGCGGAAGCCGCATACGCTCATCATGCCGCTGGCCTGGCACTGCGCAATCACGCCTTTGGGGTCAGTGGCACTGTTGACGTTGACGCAGGCCGGGAAGGCGCCGCAGCAGTTGCCGACGTTCTTCACCGTGCAATCGGCGTCGGTGCGGCAGGTGGTGGTCACGGTGACCGGTTTGCCGGTGGCCGGGCCGCTTGCCGAGCCGGTCGCCGGAGGCGGCGCGGCGGTATCGGCCGGTGGTGCGGCCACGCAGCCGATCGACACCAGGCAGGCCAGCAGCAACAGCGTGCTCAGACACCGGGACAAAAGACGGGACATGCGGCCGCTCCGATCAGGACAGGTGAGCGGCCATGGTAAGCCCCGGATGCGCGGAATGTAGCGCGCGCTGGATCAGCTACGGAAACCCCGGGGATCGGGGCCCTGCGCGCGTTGCGGCTGATGACGCTGGCCGGGGCGCGACGTGTGACCGCAACACGTCTGCAGTTTCACCGCAGTCAACGCTGTCTGCGCAGCGCCGGGTGGCAGCGCGTGGCAAGGTCCAGTTACTGCATGCTTTCGTCGCGGCGGTCGCTGGGCAGATCGTTATCTGGCCGGCCCGGAAGAAGCGTGCAGAACACCTCGGCCGGGGTCACCGCGTTCGAGACGGGTGGCTGCGGCGAGCAGGCCGCAAGGCCGAACGACAGCGAAAACACCGCGCTGCGCAGCGTGTTTGCGGGCGGGCGTGGACATGGTTGTGGGAGGCACATGGCGGCGTTGCTGGCGGACACAGCCTGCAATCTAGTCCGCTGCGTGCATCAGGTGCCGGCGTCATTTCGCTTCCGCATGCAGTGCTGCGCACCACAGCACGCCGATCAGCAGGCAGGCGATCGCGGCCAGCTCCAGTGGCGTGGGCAGGCGCATTTCCCAGGCAAAGCCGTATAGCAACGCAAAGACCGTCTCGAATACGATCATCTGGCCAACCAGCGTCAGCGGCAGCACCCGGCTGGCCCGGTTCCACAAGGCGTTGCCGATCACCGAGGCCAGGATGCCCAGCAACAGCGAGATGCCCCAGAAACTGGCCCAGTCGATCGGCGCATGTGGCGCGCTGCCGATCAGTGCGGCCGGCGCCAACAACAGCGCCAATGCGCCGGTGACCACACCGGTCAGCAGCGACCAATCGCCACCGGACAGGTCCGGGCGCCGCCGCAGCCAGCGCGCATTGCCGATGGAGTAGGCCGACCACGACACCAGTGCACCGACTGCGCAGAGCAGGCCGGCGATGCGGGTGGTGCGATCGCTGGCGTAGTGAGCGGCATCATGTTGCAAGGTGTCCAGGGCGACCAGCGCCACGCCGATGACGCACAACACGCAGGGCGCGGCCAGGCGTCGCAGTTGCACCGCGCCTGCGGCCCGCGTGCCGATCACGGTGACCACCACCGGCAGCAGGCCGATGATCAATGCGGTCGCCGCGCTGCCGGCCCACTGCACCGCGCTGCCGAGCAGCACGTAATAGATTAGGTTGCCCAACAGGCTCAGACGCACCAGCGCCCACCATTCGGCGCGCCCCAGCCGCGCAGCGGTCTGGCGCGCGCGCGGTGCCAGCACCAGGGCTGCGACCGCGCCATACGACAGGTAACGGGCAACGGCCAGTTGCAACGGAGTGAACGCCGCCAGCAACTGCGGCGCCAGAAACACCAGTCCCCATAACGCACCTGCGCCGATGCCGCAGGCAACACCCACCATCAAGCGCTCACGCATCGTGCTGCTCCTTCATGCCATGCAGCATGCAACGAAGTGCGGCACGCAGTCTCCATTGCGCTTGCTCATCAACTCAGAAGATACCGCTCTGAGGCGTCGTCCCCGCTGGCTGGATCACGCGCGGTGACCACCATCGGCACGTCGATCGCCGCAGGCCTCGCTGCGGCTGCCTGCCGCCGTTCCCGCGCCGGATGGCTGGCACCCGGCGCGGTTCGGACTCACTTGGCCCAGGTGTCGCGCAGGGTCACGCTGCGATTGAACACCGGCGTGGCAGGGCTATGGTCGCGGCGATCGGCAACGAAGTAGCCGGTACGCTCGAACTGGAACGACTGCTCGGGTGCAGCCTGTGCCGCGCTCGGCTCCACATAGCCGCGCACGCTGCGCTTGGACTCGGGGTTGAGATAGTCGCGGTAGGTCTTGCCTTCGGACTCGTCATCGGGCTTTTCCACCGAGAACAGGCGGTCGTACAGGCGGATTTCCGCTTCCACCGCATGCGCGGCGCTGACCCAATGGATGGTGCCCTTGACCTTGCGGTTGGCGCCTTCCATGCCCGGACGCGACTCCGGGTCCAGCCAGCCACGCAGCTCGACGATCTCGCCTGCGTCGTTCTTGATCACCTCGTCCACGCGCGCAATGCCGGCGCCGCGCAGGCGGATCTCGCCGCCGGGCACCAGGCGCTTCCAGCCCTTGGGCGGGACTTCGGCAAAATCCTCGCGCTCGATCCACAGCTCGCGCGCGAACGGCACCTCGCGCGTGCCGAAGGATTCGTCCTTGGGATGGTTGGAGAAGCTCAGCGTCTCGCTGTGGCCTTCCGGCAGATTGGTCAGCACCAGCTTGAGCGGGTCGACCACCGCCATGCGGCGCGCCGCGGCCGCATCCAGATCCTCGCGCAGGCAGCCTTCCAGCACCGAGAAATCGATCAGCGAGTTCTGCTTGCTGATCCCCACCCGGTCCACGAACAGGCGCATCGCCGCCGGCGTATAGCCGCGCCGGCGCAGGCCCTGCAGCGTGTACATGCGCGGGTCGTCCCAGCCATCCACCAGCTGTTCTTCCACCAGCGCGGTGAGCTTGCGCTTGCTCATCACCGTGTAGTTGATGTTCAGGCGCGAGAACTCGATCTGGCGCGGCTTGGCGGCCTCGCGCGGCAGGCCCTTGTCCAGCAGCGGCTGCAGCAGCTCCGGATGCACGGCCAGGTCCACCTTGTCCACGCACCAGTCGTAGAGCGGGCGGTGGTCTTCGAATTCCAGCGTGCACAGCGAATGGGTGATGCCTTCCACCGCATCGCCCAGCGAATGCGCGAAGTCGTACATCGGGTAGATCGGCCACGCATTGCCGGTGTTCTGATGCTCGACATGCTTGATGCGGTACAGCGCCGGGTCGCGCAGGTTGATGTTGCCGCTGGCCATGTCGATCCTGGCGCGCAGGGTGCGTGCGCCATCGGGGAATTCGCCGGCACGCATACGCCGGAACAGGTCCAGGTTTTCCTCGACGCTGCGCTCACGGAACGGCGAATTGCGGCCGGGCTCGGTCAGCGTGCCGCGGTATTCGCGCACCTGCTCGGCGGACAGGTCGCAGACGAAGGCATGGCCGTCGCGGATCAGTTTTTCCGCGGCCAGGTAATACACCTCGAAATAATCCGATGCGTGGCGCAGCTGCGCCCACTCGAACCCCAGCCAGCGCACGTCGTCCTGGATGGCGACCACGAACTCGGGGTCTTCCTTGGCCGGGTTGGTGTCGTCCAGGCGCAGATTGCACAGCCCGCCGAACTCGGAGGCCAGTCCGAAATCCAGGCAGATCGCCTTGGCGTGGCCGATATGCAGATAGCCGTTGGGCTCGGGCGGGAAGCGGGTGCGGATGACCGTGTGCTTGCCGCTGGCCAGATCCTCGCGGACGATCTGGCGGATGAAGTCTTTCTTCTCCGCCGGGGCGGTGGCGTCGGTGGCTAGGGTCTCGGACATGCGCGCATCAGCAATAGGTAAACCGCAAGTTTAGGCGGTGGCACCGGTTAGGGGTAGGCGGCGTGTCGGGGGCAATACATCGCGTGTGGCCTGTGCGCGGTGATCCTGCGCGCAAGCGCCTTGCTGCCTGGGGCTGCACGGGCTGACTGCAGCCAGGCCGGGTGCCATCGGCCGGCGGCACGACGGGCTGGCCGGCACCGCCGCCGGCGCGTACGCTGCGGCGATCCTTCGGAGTGCCCCACGCATGCCTTTGCCCCGCCTGGTGATCGGCGACAAGACCCTGTCCTCCTGGTCGCTGCGCCCGTGGCTGCTGCTGCGGCATTTCCAGGTACCGTTCGAAGAGATCGCGCTGCCGCTGGATACGCCGCAATTCCAGGCCCGCATCGCCGGTTATTCGCCCACCCGCAAGGTGCCGGTGCTGTGGGACGGCACCTTGCATGTCTGGGATTCGCTGGCGATCTGCGAATACGTCAACGAACGCTGGCTGGATGGCCGCGGCTGGCCGGCCGAGCTGTCGGTGCGGGCGCAGGCCCGCGCCGCGGCGGCGGAAATGCACTCGGGCTTTGTGGACTTGCGCACCCAGCTGCCGATGAACCTGGCCCGCGCGCCTGGCCCGGCCCGCTGGGACGCGGCTGCCGAGCGCGACATCACCCGCATCCAGGCGCTATGGGCCAGCCTGCGCGCCGAGCATGGCCATGCCGGGCAGTTCCTGTGCGGCGACTTCGGCATCGTCGATGCGATGTTCGCCCCGGTCGCGCTGCGTTTTGCCAGCTACGGCGTGCCGTTGTTCGAGGCTGCCGGCGATTACCTGGCCGCACTGGATGCGCTGCCGGCACTGCGCGAGTGGAAGCAGGATGCCGCGCGCGAACGCCTGGAGCGCGGCTGACATGCAGATCGCGTATCGCGCCAGTCACATCATCGACGCGCATCTGGCCAAGCACGCGCTGGAGGATGCCGGTATCACCGCCTTCGTGTTTGGCGAGTCGCTCTTGGGCGGTGCCGGGGAACTGCCTGCTTTCGGCGTGCTGCAGGTCTGCGTGGCCGACCTGCACCTGAGCCAGGCACAGGCGGTACTGGCAGAGATCGGCCTGTGCGGCGAGGTCACCCGCGCGCTGTAGCGCAGCGCAAGTCGTAGGAGCGCACTCGGGCGCGACGAGGCTGTGCCGATAAACGCTACGTCGCGCCCGGGTGCGCTCCTACGCTGGTGTTATCGGCAAAGCTCCGGTCGCGCCCGGGTGCGCTCCTACGATGTGCGCGCGTCATTCCGGCTGGCGCCACCCTGGCGGCGCCGCATCCGGTGCGGCCAGCGCCCGCAGGCGCTTGAACAGCACGGTGGTTTCGGCCACGTTCCAGACCCGCAGCGCGACCTCGAAGGTATCCAGCGGCTTGGTCAAAAAGTCCTTGGCGCCCAGGCCCAGGGCGCGATGGCGCGCGCTGCGGCTGGGGTCGGCGGTGAGCACGATCACCGGCAGGAAGTGGCCAGGATCGGACAGCCGCGCCAGTTGTTCCAGCAGTGCATAGCCGTCCAGTTCCGGCATCTTCAGATCCAGCAGGATCAGGTCCGGCGCGAATGCCGACACCAGCCCCATCACCCGCAATGGGTCGGTGGTGGCGATGACCTGCTGGAAGCCTTCGCGCTGCAGCAGGTCTTCGAGCAGCCGCACATTGGCCGGCTCGTCGTCGACGATGAGGATGCGGGAACCCAGGATTTCGTCGCGTGTCATGCCAGCAGTCCGTCGATCACAGTGAAGAATTCCGCCACATCGAGCGGCTTGGTCAGATACGCGCGCCCGCCCTGATTGCCGACGCGCGCCAGGGTGGCGGTGGTGGCATCGGCACTGATCACGACCACCGGCACGCCGGCCGTGGCCGGCTGCGCCTGCAGCTCGCGCAGCAGTTCTTCGCCGTTGCCGTCGCTCAGATGCAGGTCCAGCAGGATCAGATCCGGCACGCCGTGCTGCAGCAGCGCGCGCGCCTGCGCCAGGCTGGCCGCTTCCAGCAGCTGCCATTGCGGGCGGCGTTCGCTGAGGGTGCGGATCAGGGCCTGGTTGGACGGGTTGTCTTCGATGCTTAGCAGCCGGCACACGCCCGTGCCCGCATTACTCGGCGGCACGATGGCGCGCGCCGGCTCGCTGCGTTGCGGTTCGCCCTGCGGCAGCGAGATCCAGAAACGCGCGCCATCGCGGCTGCTGTCCACGCCGATGCGCCCGCCCATCGCCTCGATCAGCCGCTTGCTCAGTGCCAGGCCCAAGCCGGTGCCTTCCACCGCCGAGCGCTCGGCACCCAGCCGCTCGAATGGCGTGAACAGCCGCTCGATCTGCGCCGGCGTCAGGCCCGCGCCCTGGTCGGCGACCGTGATGCGCACCTGCTCGCCATCCGGCTGCGCGCTCACCTGCACCTGGCCGCCGGTACGATTGAACTTGACCGCGTTCGACAGCAGGTTGAGCAGCACCTGGCGCAGCCGCTGCGCATCGGCGCGCACCGTCCACGGCCCGTCGATGGCGGCCGGCTGCAACGCGATGCCGTGCTTGTCCGCGTCCGGCGCGATCAGGCCCAGCGCCTCGTGCACGGCCGCGCGCACCGAGATCGGCTCCGGGCTCAGATCCAGTTGGTCGGCTTCGATCCGCGCGATGTCCAGCAGCTCGGTGATCAGCCCCAGCAGGTGCCGGCCGGCGCCCAGAATATGCTGCAGATGACGGCGATGCCCGGGCTCGGGCAGATCCATCTCCAGCACCTGCGCATAGCCCAGGATCGCATTGAGTGGCGTGCGCAATTCATGGCTGCTGCGCGACAGGAATTCGGTCTTTGCGCGGTTGGCGGTTTCTGCCTCGCGCCGTGCCAGTTGCGCTTCGGCCGCACGTGCGGCGAGCAGTTCGCTGGCCTGCGCCAGGCGCTGGCCGACCTGGCCCAGCTCATCGCCGGCGCGCGGTTGCGGTGCCAGCGGCAAGCCTTCGCCCAGCCGGTCGGCATTGGCGGCCAGCGTGCGCAGGCGCCCGGAAAGCGCCGAGGCGAACCACGCCACCGCAAACACCGCGCCCAGGCCGCCCAGCATCGCCGCACTTAAAGTGATGATGAGATTGCGCTGGCGCAGTGCCTGCGCCTTGGCGGTACGTACCTGCAATTGCGCGGTTTCGTAATTGCGCAGTTCGCGCAGTTCGGCACGCAGGATGTCGAGCTTGTACTTGCCGTCCCACAGCTGGCGGATCTCTTCTTCGCGGCTCAGATCCGGTGCCAGCAACCGGCGCCACCCCTGCATTTTTTCCGCAAATAACGGTTTGATGCGCGCAAACCGCTGCGCCTGCCCCGGGTCGGTGATGCGTTGCGACAGCCGCTCGGCCACCCGTTGCAGGCGCGGCTCGGCATCGCGGTACGGGGTAAGGAATTCATCGCGGCGCACCAGCCGATACCCGCGCACGCCGGCCGCGGTTTCGGCCAATAGTGCGTGTGCTTCGTACAGATCGCTCAACACTTCCAGCGTCTGCCGCACATCGTTTTCGGCGGCGATGTTCTGCCGCTCCACGCTGTAGATCGCCATCAGGGCCACCGCCAGCAGCAGCAGCGGCAGGGTCACCACCGCCAGGCTCTTACGGGTGATCGGCCAATCGTTCCAACGCACCGCCATTGCATTCATAGCGCGAGTCCGGCTTGGACCGCGTACACCGCGGCCTGGGTGCGATCTTTTACCTCAAGTTTCTGCAGGATTCGCTCCACATGCACTTTGACCGTGCCGGGAGAAATCCCCAGTTCAGCTGCCAGCGTCGCATTGGTGAGGCCGCGCGGCAGCAGGGACAGCACCTGTTTCTCGCGTTTGCTGAGCGCGGTGAGGCGGTCGTCCTGCACCGGCTTGCGCCGACGCGTGGCGAGCGGTTTGGCCGGTTCGGCCACCATCGCCGGCAACAGCAATGCGAAGGCCTGCAGCGCCTGCACATCGTCGTTGCCGGGGGCGGGACGATTGTCGTTCCAGGCCACGCACAGCATGCCCAGGGTGCTGCCCAGCGCATGGATCGGCACCTTGGCCTCGCGGATATCGGCCGGGCGCGGTGGCATCAGCCAGGCCGCTTCATGGCTGTCGCCGGCTGCGCTGGCACCGGGCGGCAATGCGCGGCCGCGGCTGGCCAGCACCTGCGCGCGCGGCCCACGCTGTGCCAGCACCGCGCCATGTTCCAGGCCCAGCAACAGCAGCACCCGGCCCAGTACCGCGTCGCAGGCCTGTTCCGGTGTCTGTGCCTGACGCAGCGCCACCGCGACCTCCCAGAGCGCCTGCCAGCGTGCGCTGTCGGATGCTTCGCGGCGTAGCGTCAGGCGCCAATCGCCAGCATTGGTAGGGGTTTCCATGAGTTCGCTCTAGGCCGATCAGCATATTTGAGTATATGCCAGTCGGCAGAATTGTTGGGGCCGCTTGGTTTCGATACTGAGCTTGCCCGATGCGGCAACCCCATCAACCACACGGAGATTTCCCATGCGTCGCACTCTGTTCTCTCTGGTTCTGGCTCTGGCTGCCACCCCGGCGCTGGCTGGCGGCGTGATGCACTACACCGACAAGGCCACGTTGCCGGCCGGCGGCGAAGAACGCGAAGTCGCCGCGCTGTTCGACACCTGGAACGCGGCACTGGCTACCGGCAATCCGGACAAAGTGGCCGATCTGTATGCCCCGGACGGTGTGCTGCTGCCGACCGTGTCCAACGAGGTCCGCGCCTCGCGCGAGCAGATCGAAAAGTACTTTGAGATGTTCCTGACCAAGAAGCCGCAGGGCGTCGTCAACTACCGCACCGTGCGTGTGCTCGATGACGACAGCGCGGTGGATGCCGGCGTCTACACCTTCACGCTGACCGACAAGGACGGCAAGAAGACCGACGTGCAGGCGCGCTACACCTTCGTGTACGAGAAGCGCGACGGCAGGTGGCTGATCATCAATCACCACAGCTCGGCGATGCCGGAAGCGGACACCACCACCGCCTCGGTGACCAGGAAGTAACGCCGCATTGGCCGTAGTGGCTTGAAAGCCGCGACGGCCGGCGCCATCCAGCAGGCAATCCTCACGATTGCGGAGTTGCACCATGCTGGGAATCGGCGCTTTCAAACAACGCATGCCACGTCCGGGCGAGGCCTTACCCGGACGCGAGCAGGCACTACCGCTCCACAACACCCACCTGATCAACGGCCATCCGTTGCGTGGGGAATTTACCGGCCTGGCCCAGGTGCAGTTCGGGCTCGGCTGCTTCTGGGGTGCAGAACGCAAGTTCTGGAACCTGCCAGGGGTGTACACCACGGCGGTGGGTTACGCCGGCGGCGAGACACCCAATGCCACCTACGGCGAAGTGTGTTCCGGGCAGACCGGCCATACCGAAGCGGTGTTGGTGGTGTACGACGAAGCGTCGGTGTCGTTCGCACAGTTGCTGCGCACGTTCTGGGAAAGTCACGACCCCACCCAGGGCATGCAGCAGGGCAACGACGTCGGCACGCAATACCGCTCGGCGATCTATTGCACGACACAGGCGCAATACGACGCCGCGCTTGCCAGCCGCGATGCGTACCAGCAGCAACTGGACGCCGCGGGGTATGGCGCGATCACCACGGAGATCCGTTTCCCGGCGCCCGCGTTCTACTACGCCGAAGACGATCACCAGCAATATCTCGCCAAGCATCCCAATGGTTATTGCGGGCTTGGCGGAACGGGAGTGAGCTGCCCGATCGGGCTGGATGCCTGACGGAAAGGCGGGCCGGATTGAAGCGCTGTCATCCACGTGATCGTGGCGGCGTGCCGATGGCCAACAGTGACCGGCAGCGTTATCACGATCAGGCAGCGCATGGGAGTGCATGCCAGGCAACTTGAATGGCTACGTCGGAGACGACGTGGCCATCTTTTTTGCGGCGTGCGCACCACGCGCCGGCACCGCCGCGTGTAGCTGAGAGGCGAACCGGCCCGGCGCATCATTGTGGTCAATCCCGACAGCCAAGCGGTGCGATGGATCGGTGCGGCGACCCACCGCATCCAGTCAGTGCAGCCAATGCGCCAGGCGTGCCGGAATCCGCCGGATCAGACGAACTCGCCGGCGAACATGCCGCGCAGCTGGGCCAGCATGTCGGTGCGCTCCGGATGCAGCAGTCGCATGCAGGCAAGCGCGAAGCCGACCGGGCTGGTGCCGGGTGCGGTGATCACGCCATCGGCGGTCACCACCTTTTCGTGCCGGTATTGCGCAGCACCGGCATACGGCACCACGTGTTCCTGCAGGAAGGCCAGCGCGTTGCTGGTATGCGCGCGCTGGTCGAGCAGGCCGGCGTAGGCCAGGGCGATGGTGGCGCCGCAGATCGCCGCGACCGGGCGCTGGTGCTGCACGCGCTCGACCAGCAGGCCACTCAGGCCGGGAATTTCGCCTGCCTGCCAACGCTCGCTGCCGGGCAGGATCCAGAGATCGGCGTCCAGCGGCGCTAGATCGGAGAGAGCAAAGTCCGGGGTGATGCGCAGCCCGCCGATCGACTGCACCGGCTGACCATCGATGCTGGCGATGGCGACCTGGTCGCCGAACCATTCGCGCGCCGCCGGCAGGACAACGCCAATTTCCCAATCGGCCACGCCGTCGACCATCACCACTGCAATGTTTGCCATTGTCCGCTACGCCAGTTGAGGAACCCGGATTCTAGGCAGTGCGGGTTGCGCGGGTGTAAGCGACGTGTGGAGAACGACGCCGAACCGCGCGCCGATCAGGCCAAAACGCGCGCATGGCAGCTCGGTGGCGGCTGTGCAGGCGTCAATGCGCCCACAAGCTCAACGTTGCCTAGGAGGTAAGGCAGCCCGAGGCCGGCCGCAGTTTCCAATGCCAGCGTCGCGAGGGCCTTGCCTTACGCGTCGTTGCGCAGCCAGACTGCAAAAACCAAAACGCCCACAGCCACCAGGCTGCAGGCGTTGGCACTGCGAACCGCGCGCTGCAATCAGCCGGCGAGCTTGTCGGTGATGGTCTTGCGCAGTGCCTGCAGATCCTTGGCGAAGGCATCGATGCCGCTGGCCAGCTTTTCGGTGGCCATCGGGTCGGCCGCCAGATCGGTGGCGAAGCTGTCGCTGTCGATCGGGGTGATCTGCGCGTTATCGGCCTGCGCAGGCGAGAGCTTGCGCGGCAGTTCGCCATATTCGGCGTCGAGCTTTTCCAGCAGCTCCGGCGAGATGGTCAGCCGGTCGCAACCGGCCAGGGCCTCGATCTGCGCGGTGGAGCGGAACGAGGCGCCCATCACCACGGTGGACGAGCCGCGCTGCTTGAACTCGTTGTAGACCGTGCGCACGAACACCACGCCCGGGTCTTCGTCGATGCTGGCCGGGGTCTGCCCCTGGGCGACGTAGTAGTCCAGGATCCGGCCGACGAACGGCGAGATCAGGAACACGCCGGCTTCCGCACAGGCCAGCGCCTGCGAGCGGTTGAAGATCAGGGTCAGATTGCAGTCGATGCCTTCGCGCTGCAGCTGGCGCGCGGCCTCGATGCCTTCCCAGGTGGCCGCGATCTTGATCAGGATCTTGTCCTTGGACACGCCACGCTCGGCGTACATCGCGATGAACTTGCGCGCCTTGGCGATGGTCGCCTCGGTGTCGTGCGCCAGGTCGGCATCGACCTCGGTGGAGACACGGCCCGGGACCAGCTCGGCCAGCCTGACGCCGACGCCGATAGTGAGGCGGTCGGCCACTTCGTTGACGGTGTTGGTGCGGTCTTCGCCGCCGTGTTCGCGGCCCCAGGCCAGTTCGCGCTCGATCAGGTCGGCATACACCGGCAGATCCAATGCCTTTTTGACCAGGGTGGGATTGGTGGTGCAGTCGACCGGCTTCAGGCGCTTGATGGCGTCGTAGTCGCCGGTGTCGGCAACGACGACAGACAGGTCACGCAACTGGGCAAGCTTGGAGGGAGCAGTCATGCGGGTTCTCTCGAATCGTGGAACGGGTCGTGGATAGGACGCAGCGCGCTACGGTAGCGCGCCTGGCGTGGGAAGTCAGGCGCCGGCCAATGCATGTTGATCGTGCACGGCGCTGACACGCAGACGCAGGTCGCGCCCGTCGGGCGTGAGCCAGTCGATGCTCTGACCGACCGACAGGCCGAGCAGCGCACTGCCAACCGGCGCCAGCACCGAGATGCGGCCGTGCTGCACATCGGCTTCGTGCGGATACACAAGGGTGAGCGTATGTCGTTCGCCATGCAGCTCATCTTCGCAATCGATGCGGGAGTGCATGGTGACGACATCGCCGGGAATCTGGTCGGGCGGCACGACGCGTGCACGGCCCAGTTCGTCACTCAGCGCAGTGGCGGCCGGGTGCTTGTTGAAAGCGGGGGAATCGAGCAGAGCCTCGAGCCGGGCGAGGTCATGGCTGGAAATCAGGATGGACGGCGGCAAGCCGCTGTGGTGCTGCGAAGTCATGGCAATCTCCTTGACGATGACGGCCCGCCAACATGGCAAGCCTCACTGCCCAGATGAGGGCGCCGCTGCCCGATCGCAATGCATGGCGAGATGGCGCAGTGCACGGCAGGTATCGGGCGAGGCCGGCGCGGCACCGCGAGTGACGGGCCGTGGCCAGCGCATCAGGCAGGCAGCGCTGCAGCGCCCAGGCGCGTGCCATCTGCCATCACCCAGCGACTGACTTGACGTGCCTCGTGGGAGTCCACCACGTGCCAATGACGCCGCAACCGCCACGTGCGTCCAGAGACATCACGTCGTAACCACCCACCAAACAAAAAACGACGCTTGCGCGTCGCTTATGTCCGAGAACAGGTGAAAAAAATCACGTCAAGCAACCGCAGCCATGAAACGATTTCCCGATTCCCGATTCCCGATTCCCGATTCCCGATTCCCGATTCCCGAATCCCGAATCCCGAATCCCGAATCCTCAGGCCGCAACCGCCTTAGGGCCAGTCGCCGGCTGGTCCAGCGTGAACAGGCTCTCCGGCAGCTCCTTGAACAGCTGCGCCAGCTGCTCCAGGAACGCGGTCATGGCCGAGCTGCGTCGCCAGGCCATGGCGATGCGGCGGCTGGGTTGCTTGTCTTCGCGGAAACGGATCAGGCGAATGTTCTCCGAGCGCGCGACCGGCGGCTTGACCGCCAGCAGCGGCAGCAAGGTCACACCGACATTGGCAGCCACCATCTGGCGCAGCGTCTCCAGGCTGGTGGCCTGGAATTCGGATTTTTCCAGGGCGCCGGCAAGATGACAGACATCCAGCGCCTGTTCGCGCAGGCAGTGGCCGTCTTCCAGCAACAACAGCCGCTGCTCGGACAGATCGTCCAGCGTCATGCTGTCGTGGCGCGACAGCGGATGGCCTTCCGGCACGGCCAGCACGAAGGGTTCCTCGAACAGGAATTCGGCATGCAGCTGCTCATCCTGCAATGGCAGTGCGAGCAGCGCCGCATCCAGACGGCCTTCGCGCAGCTGGTGCACCAGCTGATCGCTTTTTTCCTCGATCAGCAGCAGTTCCAGGCGCGGGAACCGCTCGCGGATCCGCGGCACCACATGCGGCAACAGATACGGCGCCAGGGTGGGAAAGATGCCCAGCCGCACGGTGCCGGCTTCCGGATCCTGGCTGCGCCGCGCGGCTTCCTTCATCTGTTCCACTTCGGCCACGATGCCGCGCGCGCGCATCGCCGCTTCGCGGCCGGCCGGGGTCAGCATCACCTTGCGCGGCGCACGTTCCACCAACGGCACGCCGAGCTCGTCTTCGAGTTTCTTGATCTGTGTGGACAGCGTCGGTTGACTGACGAAGCAGGCCGTCGCAGCACGGCCGAAATGCTTGTGGTCGGCCAGGGCGACCAGATATTTCAGGTCACGCAGATTCATGTGCAGCAGCCCTCATTGCGGTGACGGGGTACGACTGGAGCTTAGCGCCCGGGCTGGCCGGGCGCTGGCTTGAGTGCGCTTATGCTGCCTGGGCGACGTTATCCGCGCTGACCGGTGCACTGGAGCGGATCAGGTAATCGAACGCGCTCAACGCAGCCTTGGAACCTTCGCCCATCGCGATCACGATCTGCTTGTACGGCACCGTGGTGGCGTCGCCGGCAGCGAATACGCCCGGAACATTGGTCTGGCCACGGTCGTCGACGATGATCTCGCCGCGTGGCGACAACGCCACCGAGCCCTTGAGGAATTCGGTGTTGGGCAGCAGGCCGATCTGCACGAACACGCCTTCCAGATCCACGTGCTGGATGTCGCCGCCGGTGCGGTCCTTGTAGACCAGGCCGGTGACCTTCTGGCCATCGCCCAGCACTTCGGTCGTCTGCGCGCTGGTGATGATGCGCACGTTGTGCAGGCTGCGCAGCTTGCGTTGCAGCACTTCGTCGGCACGCAGCTTGTCGTCGAACTCCACCAGCGTGACATGCGCCACGATACCGGCCAGGTCGATCGCCGCCTCGACGCCCGAATTGCCGCCGCCGATCACCGCCACGCGCTTGCCCTTGAACAGCGGGCCATCGCAATGCGGGCAGTAGGCCACGCCCTTGTTCTTGTACTGGTCTTCGCCCGGCACGTTCATCTGCCTCCAGCGCGCGCCGGTGGACAGGATCACGGTCTTGCTCTTGAGCGAGGCGCCATTGGCGAGCTTGATCTCGATCAGGCCATCGGCACCGGCCGGAATCAGCTGCTCGGCGCGCTGCAGGTTCATGATGTCCACGTCGTACTGGCGCACATGCTGCTCGAGCGCGGCGGCCATCTTCGGGCCTTCGGTTTCCGGCACCGAGATGAAGTTTTCGATCGACATGGTGTCCAGCACCTGGCCACCGAAACGCTCGGCGGCCACGCCGGTGCGGATGCCCTTGCGTGCGGCGTAGACGGCCGCTGCCGAACCGGCAGGGCCACCGCCGACCACCAGCACCTCGAAGGCGTCTTTGGCGGCGATCTTGGCGGCGTCGCGCTTGGCCGCGTTGGTGTCGAGCTTGGCGACGATCTGCTCCAGCGTCATGCGGCCCTGGTCGAACAGCTCGCCGTTCAAGTAGACGGTGGGCACCGACATGATCTGGCGGGTTTCGACCTCGTCCTGGAACCACGCGCCGTCGATGGCCACGTGCTTGATGCGCGGGTTGAGCACGGCGGCAAGATTCAGCGCCTGCACCACGTCCGGGCAGTTTTGGCACGACAGCGAGAAATAGGTTTCGAACTGGTAGTCGCCGTCCAGGTGCTGCACCTGCTCGATCAGCTCGGCGGCGGCCTTGGACGGGTGGCCGCCCACCTGCAGCAGCGCCAGCACCAGCGAGGTGAACTCGTGGCCCATCGGCAGGCCGGCAAAGCGCAGCGAGATGTCCTGGCCCGGCGTGGTCAGCGCGAACGAGGGCTTGCGCTGGTTGTCATCGCGGTGGATGTCCAGGCTGATCTTGTCCGACAGCAGCACCAGATCCTCGAGCAGGTCGAGCATTTCGCGCGAGCCGGCGCTTTCGTCGATCGAGGCATTGATCTGGATCGGACGGGTAACCCGTTCCAGGTAGGCGGTCAGCTGGGTCTTGAGGTTGGCATCCAACATGGAGAACTCCTGGGAATGGGCAAGGGGAGGGCATGGCGTCACTGCGCTGAGGCAGGTCGCCGGGGAGGAGGGGATGAACCGCAGCCGGCGCGATGTCGGGAATGCGTGCTGGCGATGGCTGGCGGGCAGCCCGGCACCGGCTCCGGTTCACCCCCGGCCCAGTACTGGGCCGGAGATGCTCCGGCCTCAACCACAGGCCGGAGGTGTCAGTCGGTTTAGATCTTGCCGACCAGGTCCAGCGACGGAGCCAGGGTCTTGGCGCCTTCCTTCCACTTGGCCGGGCAGACCTGGCCAGGGTTGTTGGCGACGAACTGGGCAGCGGTCAGCTTGCGCAGCGTCTCGGTGACGTCGCGGGCGATCGCGTTGTCGTGGATCTCGAGGGTCTTGATCACGCCTTCCGGATTGATGATGAAGGTGCCGCGCAGGGCCAGGCCTTCTTCTTCGATGTGCACGCCGAACGCGCGGGTCAGCTTGTGGGTCGGGTCGCCGATCAGTGGGAACTGCGCCTTGCCCACGGCCGGCGAGGTTTCGTGCCACACCTTGTGCGAGAAGTGCGTATCGGTGGTGACGATGTAGACCTCGGCGCCTGCCTTCTGGAACGCGGCATAGTTGTCGGCGGCGTCTTCCACTTCGGTCGGGCAGTTGAAGGTGAAGGCGGCCGGCATGAAGATCAGCACTGACCACTTGCCCTTCAGGCTGGCCTCGGTGACTTCGATGAAGTTGCCGTTGTGGTACGCATTCGCCTTGAACGGCTGGACCTGAGTGTTGATAAGAGACATTGAGTTTCCTCGTGCGATGAAGGGGGCGGGGGATGGAACAGTCGCCATGGTAGGTAGGATCGATAGATTTCTCAAATCGATTGATGGAATTGTATAGATAGGCTGTGGCTATCAAGTTTGCAGACGGCGTCTGCCGCTGCAGGGGCCGATTCCATCTCCGATAATGGTCAGCCGATGTTGCGCATGAGTGAATGATCCGTATGAGTGAGGACCCAGCCGGTCTTGCCGCCGAGCAGTTGCTGCGGCGCGCGGTCGAACGGATCGAGCGCAGTGATGCCGAGCCGCTGCTGCTGCACGCGCTGGGCCGCGACCGCGCCTGGCTGTTCGCGCATGGCCGCGATCCGGTCGAGCCGTCTGTCGCGCAGGCGTTCGCGGCATTGGTGCAGCGGCGCCAGGCCGGCGAACCGGTGGCCTACCTGACCGGCACGCGGGGGTTCTGGACGCTGGATCTGGCGGTCTCCACCGCCACGCTGATCCCGCGCGCCGACACCGAGGTGCTGGTCGAGCTGGCACTTGAGCGCTTGGACGCCCGGCCAGGCCGCCGCGTTGCCGATCTGGGTACCGGCAGCGGCGCGATCGCGCTGGCCATCGCCAGCGAGCGGCCGCAGGCACTGGTGATCGCCACCGATGCCAGCGCGGCGGCGCTGGCGGTTGCCCGGCGCAATGCCGACAGCCACCGCTTGCGCAATGTCGAATGCCGGCAGGGCAGCTGGTTCGCGCCGCTGGCCGGCGAGCGTTTCGACCTGATCGCCAGCAACCCGCCGTATATCGCCGCGCAGGATCCGCACCTGGGCGAAGGCGACCTGCGCTACGAGCCGGCCAGTGCGCTGGCTTCCGGCCCCGATGGCCTGGACGACATCCGCCTGATCGTCACCGATGCGCCTGCGCATCTGCTGCCGGGCGGCTGGCTGCTGCTCGAACACGGCTGGGACCAGGGCGCGGCGGTGGCCGGGCTGCTGCAGGCGCGTGGCTTCGATGCGGTGGCCACGCATCAGGACCTGGAGCAGCGTGACCGGGTGACGTCGGGGCGCTGGTCGCCCGCTGCGGGCTAGCGCGGCGGGCCACGGAGCGGTCGCCAGGTGGAGGGGGGACAGCGCGCTCGGAGCTGAAACAGGACATGCCGATTCCGGGCACCGACCGCGCCCGTCCGGCGCTGCGTGCAGGAGTCTTGCTCCGTCGCTCCACTCCTCGCGCTTCGCCGTGCCCCGCCCTTGCTCGATCGCATGGGGCGCCCGCGTGTGCAGACCGGGTGCCGATACACTAGCGGTTTCCCGCAGGACCGACGCATGCGCACGCTCTATCCCGAGATCACGCCGTACGACCACGGCACCCTCCAGGTCGACGACCGCCACACCCTGTATTTCGAGCAGTGCGGCAATCCGCAGGGCAAGCCGGTGGTGATGCTGCACGGCGGCCCCGGCGGCGGTTGCAATGACAAGATGCGGCGCTTCCATGACCCGGCCAAGTACCGCATCGTGCTGTTCGACCAGCGCGGCGCAGGCCGTTCCACCCCGCATGCCGATCTGGTGAACAACACCACCTGGGACCTGGTCGCCGACATCGAGCGCCTGCGCGAACAACTGGGCATCGCACGCTGGCAGGTGTTCGGTGGCAGCTGGGGCTCGACCCTGGCGCTGGCCTATGCGCAGACCCATCCGCAGCAGGTCACCGAGCTGGTGCTGCGCGGCATCTTCCTGCTGCGCCGTTTCGAGCTGGAATGGTTCTATCAGCAGGGCGCCAGCCGGTTGTTCCCGGATGCCTGGGAGCATTACGTCAACGCGATTCCAGTGGTGGAGCGCGCCGATCTGATCTCCGCCTTCCATCGCCGCCTGACCAGCGACGACGAAGCCACGCGTCTGGCCGCGGCCAAGGCGTGGAGCGTGTGGGAAGGTGCCACCAGCTTCCTGCATGTGGACGCCGACTTCGTCACCGGACACGAGGACGCGCACTTCGCACTGGCGTTCGCGCGCATCGAGAACCACTACTTCGTCAACGGCGGTTTCTTCGAGGTCGAAGACCAGCTGCTGCGCGACGCGCACCGCATCGCCGACATCCCCGGCGTGATCGTGCAGGGGCGTTACGACGTGGTGTGCCCGATGCAAAGCGCCTGGGACCTGCACAAGGTCTGGCCGAAGGCGCAGCTGCAGGTAAGCCCGGCCGCCGGTCATTCGGCATTCGAGCCGGAAAACGTCGATGCGCTGGTGCGCGCGACCGACGGGTTCGCCTGAGCGCAACCGCGAGCGTGCACGGGAAGCTGCAGCAGCGCTCGCGCGCCAGCGGTAGGAGCGCACCCGGGCGCGACGTAGGGTAACGGGACGGCCTGTCGCGCCCGGGTGCGCTCCTACGAGGCAACCGTCGTCACCGAGGCTGCGGATCAGCGCGGCCGCCGCATGCCCCGTAGGAGCGCGCTCGCGCGCGATGAAGCATTACCGATAACGCCCCATCGCGCGCAAGCGCGCTCTTACGGTGACTGCTGGAGTCAGTGCGGCAGCAGTGCCTGCGCCAGCGGCGGCAGGATGCGTGCCAGGCGCTGCGCCCACGCCTGTTGCCCGGCGGCATCGGCAATCAGGTCCTGGCGCAGTTCCAGTTCCACATGCAGCAGTCCGCGGCCTTCGCCATAGACCGGAATCGCATAGTCGCTGGTGTCGCTGACCGCGTAGGGCTGGTTGTCGCCGACCACCAGATCCCGCTCGTTGCGCAAGGCCTGCAGCAGGCGGTGCGCCAGCCGCGTGTCGCGGTTGTACAGCACGCCGGCATGCCAGGGCCGTGCATTGCCGGCCATGATCGGCGTGAAGCTGTGCATCGACACCAGCACGGTGGGTTGCCCGCGCTGTGCGCGTGCATCCAGTTCCGCCGCAATGCGCGCGTGGTACGGCGCAAAGATCGCATCGATGCGCTGCTGCCGATCGTCGGCTGATAGCTGCAGGTTGCTCGGAATCGAGGTGCCGTCGCTGACCTCGGGCATCAGCGTGGCCGAAGCATGCGGGCGATTGCAGTCGATCACCAAGCGCGAATAGGTCTGCGCGATGGCAACCGCATCCAGCGCATCGGCCAGCAGGCGGGTGACCTCGGCAATGCCGATATCCCAGCCGATATGGCGGTCCAGCTCCTGCTGCGGCAAGCCCAGATTGGCCAGCCGCGCCGGCACGCGCTGACCGGCGTGGTCGGCGATCAGCAGCCATGGCGAGGCGGCCTGCGGGTTGTGCACGCTGAACGGTGCGGGATCGTCGGCACCGAGCAGGCGGGCAGCGGTCGCTTCAGCCACGCGGGGTGCCGTCCAGTGCGTGATCGACCAGATATAGCCCGGCCCACAGCTTGGGATCCATCTGATAGCCCTCGGCCATTTTCTGCACCAGCCAGGCGCCGACCTGCGTGCGCGGGATTTCGTGCACGGTGATGTCTTCGCTGGCATCGCCGCCGCCGGCGCCGACCTTGCGCAGCCCGGTGGCGCGCACGAAGGCGATCTTCTCGCTGCTGGCGCCGGCTGAGGTCGGGCCGATCATCAGCACTTCGGCGTGCTCGGCGGTCCAGCCGGTTTCTTCTTCCAGTTCGCGAATGGCCGACAGCTCGATCGACTCGTCGGCATGCACGTCGCCGACCAGGCCGGCCGGCATTTCGATGGTGCGGGCCTGTAGCGGCACGCGGAACTGTTCGACGAATAACATCGCATCGTCCGGGGTCACTGCCACGATGATCGCGGCCAGGCCGCCGGCGTGCACGCGTTCGGAATATTCCCAGGTGCCGCGCACGACCATGCGCTGGTACTTGCCTTCGTAGACCACGGTGGGCGGGGTGTCGTGTCGGTTCATGGATGCAGGCCTTGTTCCAGGGAAACGGGAGTGCGCGGTGCCGGCGCGCCGCCGCAGGCGGCCAGCAACCGGCGCCGGGTGAGCGGGCCGAAGCGCAGGCTCTCGCACAAGCCGCCCAGCATGTCGGTATCGGCTTGCGCGCGCGTGAAACCGGCATCGGTCAGCGCCAGCGGCGCGTCGAGCGCAATGGTGGTGAGCTGACGCCACAGCAGCGCGTGCTCGCGTTGCTCGCGCAGGCGCGCGGCCATCTGCGCCGCGCCGCGCAGGCGCAGGAACGGGATCTCGTCGATACGTTCCAGCAAGGCATCCAGGCTGCCGAAATGCGCCAGCAGGACCGCCGCCGATTTGGCGCCGATGCCGGTGACGCCGGGAATGTTGTCGATCGCATCGCCGCACAACGCCAGGTAATCGGCGATCTGATGGGCGTGCACGCCGTGGCGCGCCTTGACCCCGTCCATGCCCCAACGCAGGTTGCGCGCGTAATCCCATTGCTCGTCGTGCTCGAGCAGCAGCTGCGACAGGTCCTTGTCGGCCGACACGATCACCCCGCGCAGGCCGTGCGCACGCACGCTGTGCAAGGCGCTGCCGATCAGGTCGTCGGCCTCGTAGTCGCGGTGCGCCAGCACGCTCAGGCCCAATGCTGCGCACAGCGCCTTGCAATGCGCGAACTGACGCCGCAACGCATCCGGTGCCGGAGTGCGATTGCCCTTGTAGGCCGGGTAGAGCGCATGCCGAAAACAGCTGTCCAGCGCCTCGTCGAAGGCGATGGTGATGTGCTGCGGATCCTCGCGTTCGAGCAGGTCGAGCAGGAAACGCGCAAAGCCGTGCACGGCGTTGGTCGGCCAGCCTTGCGCATCCTGGAATTCGTCCGGGATCGAATGCCAGGCGCGGAACACGTACAGGCTGGCATCGACCAGATACAGCGGGGTCGGGCGGCTGATCGACGCCGGCGCGCCTGCAAGCATGGGGGCGTGCGTGGTCACGGGGTCCAGTCGCGCAGCAGCGCACGCGGATCCGGGCGCTCGCGCTCTGGCACCTGCAGGCGCGGGGTGCCGATATGGATGAAACCGGCGATGCGCTCGCTCTGCGCCAGGCCCAGATAGCCGGTCACCGCCGGGTCGTAGGCCATCCACGCGGTCAACCACTGCGCGCCGAAGCCATGCGCCTGCGCAGCCTGCAGCAACGCAAAACACACGCAGCCGGCGGTGAGCAGCTGTTCCTGCTCGGGCACCTTGTGCCCGGGGCGCAGCGCGGCGATCACCACGATCACCAGTGGCGCATCGTTGAAACGGTTGCGGTCTTTTTCGACCGCGGCGGGCGGCGTCAGCGGATCGGCGGCCAGGCTGCGCTCGGCCAGGAAATCGCCCAGTGCCTGGCGGGCATCGCCGCTGATGCGCAAGAAGCGGAACGGCACCAGCTTGCCGTGGTCGGGCACGCGCACTGCCGAGGTGAGCATGCGCAGCAGGGTGTCTTCATCCGGGCCGGGTTCGCCCAGCTGTTTGGAGGGGACCGAGCGGCGCGCGTCCAGCGCCTGGAGCGAATATGGTGCGTGCATAATTCCGGGTCGAGGCGAGGATGCGGGCAATTATAGACGGGCCCTTCCCAACGCCCGCCGCATCATGGGTGGCGGGCCGATGCCGGCTCGGTCGTGACATCCCTTCCATGTTCGTCCTGTGCGCCGCCCGATGACCCAGTTCGTATCTACCCCCGTGCTCCCCAGCCGCAATCCGCAGTTGCTCGATCAGGTCCGCGAGATCGTGCTGGTGCCGCTGGCCGAGGCCTTTGTCCAATTCCAGGACACCTTGGCCGAGGCGCTGTTCCGGCTGGCGGCCGATGCCGGCCCGGCCCAGAACGACTTCCTGGAAGCCATCCAGGCGGTGCGGCAGCAGCGCGAGCCGATCACCGCGCGTTTTCGCGGGCATCTGGCCAAGGCCTGGCAGGGGCTGGAATCCGGGCGGCCGTTGTCGGCCGATCGCAGCCTGGGACGTGGTGCGGCCGGGCTGACCCTGCTGCCCGAGCAGGACCTGGAGGTGCGCCTGGCGGTGCGCAACCTGGCCGGCGCGCTGCAGCACCAGTGGCGCACGGAGCTGATGCGGCTCAATCGCTATCTCGGCTTCATTGCCGGCGGGCTGCGTATCGACGGCGACAGCAATCCGTTCGGGCCGGAGCATCTGGGCGTGGCCCTGTACGAGGCCTTTCAGGGGGTGACGCTGGCGCCCAAGGCGCATCTGGCGGTGATCAAGGTCTGCGAGCAGCACCTGATGGAACGCGTCGGCCAGCGCTACGGCGCGCTGGAACAGGCGCTGGCGCAGGTGGCGCGCTTGCGCGAGTTGCCGCAGCCGCGCAGCCGGCGGCGCGGCATTCCGCGCCAGGACGAAGGCGCTGGCGAGCAGGCCGCCGAGACGCCGGACTGGATCGCGCGCTTCTTCGCCGACTGGTCGGGCGGGCAGGGCGCGTTGGCCGGCGTCGAGGCGATCGACGTGCATCTGCGCAGCGGCCGCGAGCTGTTGCCGGCCGGCCTGCACCATTTGCTGCAGCATGCCCGCCGCCAGCGCGAACCCGATGGCGACACGCCCGCACCTGCCGGGCAGCGCCTGTTGTCGCCGCGCGAGGTGGTGTCGGCGCTGTCGCTGCTGCAGACCATGCCTGCGGCCGGCTTCGATGCCATCGACGGCAACGATTCGAGCCTGGCGCCTGGCCTGCGGCAGCAGGTCAGGCGCGCCGCCGCCGCGCTTGGCGTGGATCCGGCCACCACCTGCCTCAACCCCGACGACGAGGACGCGCTGGATCTGGTGGCCTTGTTGTTCGCCGCGATCCTGCTGCAGAGCCATCTGTCCGATACGCAGCGCAGTCTGCTCGGCCAATTGCTGGTGCCGATGGCCAAGCTGGCGATGCTGGACGGCCACCTGTTCGTGCGCGACGGCCATCCGGCGCGCCGCCTGCTCAACCTGTTGGTCGACGCCTGCGATGGCAATGCCGGCGAAACCGCGGCAGAGCAGGCCTTGCTCGGCCAGGTGCAGGCGGTGATCGACACGGTGGTGCGCGACTTCGACGAGCATCCGGGGCTGTTTCTGACGCTGGAGGCCGAGTTCGGCGCCAGTTACGAACAGTATCGGCGCCGGGTGGAAATCGCCGAGCGCCGCGCCAGTGAATTGCAGCGCGCCGAAGAACGCCGCGAAGCCGCACGCAGCATTGCCGCGCAGGCGCTGGCAGAGCGCTTGGCGCGCGGGCCGCTGCCGCCGCTGGTCGAGCACTTCCTCGGCCGCGTCTGGCAGCCGTATGTGCAACAGGCGGCGTTGCGTGGCGACGGCGCCGGCCCGGCGTTGGAAGCCGCCCTGGCCCTGGGCGATGCGGTGTTGGCGCAACTGGGTGCTGCGCCTGGTGACACTGCGCTGGAGCCGCAGCGTGCGCAGCTGCTGCAGGCTTTTGCGCTGGCCGGCCTGGCGCAACGCGACGCCGAGCTGGCCCTGCAGGAACTGCAGCGCGCGCTGCTGTCCACGCCATCGTTGCCGGCTGCGGGAGCGCCGGATCCGGCCCTGTTTGCGCCGACCTTGAGCGCGCTGCGCCCGAGCCCCGGTCCGGCCGAGCAGGTCGGCGAGCCGCTGACGCCGATGCTGGATGCCACCGCGCAGGTGGAATTCGATCGTGTCACCGCCGATTTCTTCCGCGGCATGGCGCTCGGCACCTGCCTGGAGTTCGTCGACCGGCACGGCCGTGTGCAGGCCGGCAGGTTGTCCTGGATCAGCCCGATTTCCGGGCGGCTGATGTTCGTCAACCGGCGCGGCGGGCGGCTGTGCGTGTCCTCGCCGGAGGAGCTGGCGATGATGGTGTGGCTGGACCGCCTGCGTCTGCACCGCGACGAGGACGCGTTCTACAGCGCGATGCAGGGTGTCGTCGATGCGCTGGACCGGCCGCACATGCTGAAGGCTTAACCCCCGCAGGCGGTTAATACGCGCTGGCAAGCGCCACCGCAGCGATGCACGCTAGGATGTCCGACTGACACGCAAACCCTGGGCGGTCACGACTAAAGTGCGAATTGCGTCACACTTAACAAACGAGCGAAACGCCTACCATGCGGTGGCGGAATTTGGGGCCGCGTCTGTTTCCTTTCGTTTGAATATTTTCACGCCTGCAGGGGCGGGGAGCCTTTGCGCATGACTTTTCAGCCCAGTCCGTTGGGACATCCGGGCCGTGACCAACGCTTGCTCGAACAGGCGTACGCCGTGTTCGTGCCCGCACTCGCGCAGGTTTTTGCAGCTGCAGTCGCACACTTTGACGATGTGCTGTTCGATCGCGCCGAATCCGCGGGAACATCGCAGTTGCTGTTTCTTGATGGCATGCGCGAGTTGCGCCGCAAGCGCGACGAAGTGGCCACGCAGTTCCGCCAGCAGCTGGACGACGGCTGGCAGGCGTTGCTGCTGGGCGAGCCCTTGTCGGCCGAGGTGGTCCTGGCAGGCGACATCGGCACCGGCCCGCTGAGTCTGGTGCCCGAACACGTGCTCGAATCGCGGCTGGCGGTGCGCAACCTGGCCACCGTGCTGCTGCGCGACTTCAAGCAGGTGCTGGCGCGGGTGGACCGCCGACTGGGCTGGATCGCCGGTGGCCTGGAGCTGGTGGCCGACACCAACCCGCTCGGTCCGGAACATCTGGGCGTGGCGATCCACGAAGCCTTCGCCACCTGCGACCTGGCGCCGGAAGTGCGCCTGGTGCTGATCAAGCTGTGCGAGCGCGACCTGGCCGAGCCGATCGGCAAGTTGTATGCGCGCTTGGACGAGACGCTGGCCAAGGCCGGCGTCATGCCGGAAATCTCCCAGCCCAAGCGCCCGCCGCCGCGCGTGCAACCGCGTGGCGACACGCCCGAGGAGCGTGCCCAGGCCGAAGCCCAGGGCGCGGCTGCCGACATGGGCGGCGACGACCAGGGTGACCAGTACGCACCGGCCTGGGCCAACCGCTTCCTGGACCGCTGGGCGCATAGCCGCGGCCGCATGCAGGCCGCCGCCCAGCGTGGCCAGGCTGGTGGCGGCGCTGCCGGCGGCATGGATGGGGGCGAGGCCGATCACCCCGGCGGCAGCCAGGGCATGTTGCTGGAGGCGCTGCACGAATTGCTGCAGCAGACCCGCAGCGTGCGCGACAACACTGCCTCTGCCGCATCGGTGGCGGTGGGCCAGCAACGCCCGCTGAGCCAGCGCGAGATGATGTCGGTGCTGTCGCTGCTGCAGGCCACGCCGAGCGCGACGCTGCAGGCAGCCATCGGCGACGACACCGAGTCGCTGGCGCAGCGGCTGAAGAACGAAGTGCTGTCCAGCGCCACCCGGCTGGGCGTGGACCCGGCGACCGCGCGCCTGGACCCGATGGACGAGGATGCGATCGATCTGGTCGGCATGCTGTTCGACGTGATGCTGGACGAACGCGATCTGGAAAACCGCTCGCGTGAAATGATCGGCCGGCTGGTGGTGCCCTTCGTCAAGGTCGCGCTGCTGGACCGCAAGATGTTCGTGCAGAAGACCCACCCCGCGCGGCGCCTGCTCAATTCGCTGGCCGAGGCCTGCGAAGGCAACAACGGCGACAGCGCTGCCGAGCGCGTGCTGATGGGCAAGGTCGAGGAAATCGTCGACCGCCTGGTGGCCGAATTCAACGAGAACCTGGCGATCTTCCTGACCCTGGAAGAGGAATTCCGCGATTTCCTGTCGCAGCACCGGCGCCGGGTGGAAATCGCCGAGCGGCGCGCCACCGAAACCCAGCGCGGCCAGGAAAAGCTCGAGCTGGCACGCAGCCGCGCGCTGTCGGAGCTGGAGCAGCGCACGCAGGCCGGCACGCCGCTGCCCAGGGCCGTGGAGGATTTCCTGCGTCAGCCGTGGCTGCACCATCTGACCATGGCGATCCTGCGCGACGGCGACGAAGGCCCGGGCACCGTCGAGGCACTGGCCCTGGCCGATGGCGTGCTGGAAGAACTGGCCGAGGCGCGTCGCCACATCGTCGGCAAGCCGTGGCTGCAGGTCTGGCAGCCGGCATTGCACCGCGTGTTTGCCAGCGTCGGCCTGCATGGCGATGCGGTGGTGGTGGCGATCACCGCATTGCACGACACCCTGCAGGCCATTGCCGAAGCGCGCCCGGAGCTGGAAAAAGCGTTGCCGGAGCTGCCGCAGGTCAACCTGCCGCCGCCGGCTGCCGAGAGCGTCAGCGTGGTGCTGGGTGCCGAGGCGGTGGCGCAGAGCATCGACAGTGCCGATGCCGAGCGTTTCCGCGCGATGGATATCGGCACCTGGCTGGATTTTGTCGACAAGGACGGCAAGGTGCAGGCGGGCAAGTTGTCGTGGGTGAGCCCGATCTCGCAGCGGCTGCTGTTCGTCAATCGCCGCGGCGTGCGCTTCTGCGTCGCCTCGCCGGAAGAACTGGCGGTGATGGTGCGCCTGGGCCGGCTGCGCGAGCACATCAATGACGGCGCTTTCGACAGCGCTATGCAGGGTGTCATCGACCGCCTGGATCCGTTGCACAACAGCACCGTGCACTAGCGGGTGCCGCGCGATGCGCTTGCCGCATCGCGGTACGGTCAGGCGCGCGCCGGGCCGATAAAGTCCAGCGCCGCTTCGATGACCGAGGCATGGTCGACCATGCGGTTGTGGCCCAGGCCTTCGGTGGTCAGCAATTGCGCCTGCGGCCACAGCGCCGCAAAACGCTCGCCTTCGTCCCAGGGTGTCTCGCGGTCGCGGCGGTCGTGGATGATCAGGGCCGGGCGCTGGAAACGCGGCAGATGCGGGGACGCATCGAAATCGGCAAAGCGTTTGCCGGTGATGGTGTGCAGCAGGTTCTCGAACGGAACGAAGGTCTTGGCCGCGATGCCGAAGGCGCGGAACTGGCGGTGCGCGGCGTCGGCCGGCGCCAGCAATGGCGCGATCAGCACGTAGCGCTCCGGCTGCCAGGCCGCTTCATCGGCGAACACGACCGATGCCGAACCCAGCGAGTGGCCGATGAAGGCCGCCGGCCGGCCGAAGCGCCGCCCGATCCGCCGCAGCACCTCGACAAAGTGCGGCATGTAGCTGATGCGCCCACCGCTCAAGCCGTGCCCGGCCTGGTCGAAGGCCACCACCGCATAGCCCAGCGCCTGCAGCCGTGGCACCCAGGCGGCAAAGCGCAGGCCATAGCTGGACCAGCCGTGGGAGAGCAGCACATACGGTTGCTGCGCCGGGTCGCCCCAGACATACACCGCGATCTCAATGCCATCGATGGACAGGCTGTCGCGGCCCACGTCGGACAGCGTGGCCAGGGTGGATGCGGCATGCCGGCGTGATGCCGCATCCGGCGTCACGAAGCGGCGCGCCAGCAGGCGGCCGGTCGGGCCGGGGGCCAGGCGGCTGGCCAACCCGAACAGCGTGCGGGTCAGGCGCATGCGCCAGCGGGAGGATGCCTTAGCCATGGGAACACTCGCTGGGGGAAGGGCTGCATCCGCCGCCAAATCTTGACGCTGGCAAGATGCGGGGCGAGTCTGCACCGCCAATCTTGTCAGCGTCAAGATTCCCTGCTCCAATGACATCCCGATTTGCGAAGCCGCCATGTCCCACGCGCCCAGGTCAGCGACGTATCACCACGGCGATCTGCCCGCGGCCCTGCGCCGCGCGGCCTGGGAGATCGTCGGCGAATCGGGTCCGCGCGGGCTGAGCCTGCGCGAGTGCGCCCGCCGTGCGGGCGTTTCGCACGCCGCACCGGCACATCACTTCGGCTCGCTGGAAGGTTTGGTGGTGGAACTGGTTGCAGACGGGTACGAACGCATGGTCGAGTGGATCGTGCAGGCCCAGCGCGAGGTCGACCCACTGCTGGGTGGCGGCCTGGGCTATATCCGGTTCGCCATCGCCTACCCGCAGCAGTTTCGCCTGATGCAGAGCCTGGAGCCGCAGCAACGCAGCCTGACGCGCCTGCTGGCGGCCACCGATGCGGCAATGGCCTGCCTGCGCGATGCCTTAAATGCGGCCTGGCTGGCCCGGCATGGCAGTGCGCCGGATGCGCACCTGCTGCATCAACGGGTGTTGCTGGCCTGGAGCGCGGCACATGGCTATGCATGTCTGGCCATCGACCACCGCACCGAAGCGGTGGCGCTGGCACCGCCCGAGCAGTTGCTCGCCCCGATGCTGCCGGCCTTGCTGACGCCCTGAGCGTGGCTGCCGCGCTCTGCTAGCATCGCCGCGACGACAGGCGCGCGAGCGGAGCAAGCCATGGCTGTGCAGGTGCTGGTGCTGAAAGAACACGCGGCAGGCGAGCGCCGTGTCGCCGCCACGCCGGAAACGGTCAGGAAACTGGTCGCGCTCGGCGCCAGCGTGTGGATCGAGCCAGGCGCCGGCTGTGCCAGCAGCATGGCCGACGCGGCGTATCTGCAGGCCGGGGCGCAGCTCGCCACTGCAGACACACTGGCCCAGGCCGAGGTGCTGCTGAGCGTGCAGGCACCGCCCACCGAGCTGCTGCAGCAATGCAGGCCCCACACCGTGCTGATCGGCATGCTGGCGCCGGACGCCGACCCGGCACGTGCGCAGGCGATTGCCACCGGTGCGCTAGTCGCGTTTCCGCTGGAGCGCCTGCCGCGCACCACACGTGCGCAATCGATGGACGTCTTGAGTTCGCAGGCCGGCATGGCCGGCTACAAGGCCGTGTTGATCGCCGCGCAGCTGGCGCCGCGTTTCTTTCCGATGCTGACCACCGCCGCCGGCACCATGCGCCCGTGCAAGGTGCTGGTGATCGGTGCGGGCGTGGCCGGGCTGCAGGCGATCGCCACCGCCAAACGGCTGGGCGCGCAGGTCGAAGGCTTCGACGTGCGCCCGGAAACGCGCGAGCAGATCGCCTCGCTGGGCGCGCGCTTCCTGGATCTGGGCGTGAGCGCGGCCGGCGAGGGCGGTTATGCGCGCCAGCTCACCGACGACGAACGCGCCGAACAGCAACGCCGGCTGGCCGAACACCTCAAGAGCGTGGACGTGGTGGTCTGCACCGCCGCCGTGCCCGGCCGGCCGGCGCCCAAGATCCTGAGCATGGAGATGCTGCACGGCATGCGCGCCGGCAGCGTGATCGTCGATCTGGCCGCGGAAACCGGCGGCAATTGCGCCGCTACCCGGCCCGGCGACACCTATGAGCGCGACGGCGTGGTGATCGCCGGCCCGCTCAATCTGGCCAGCCAGGGCGCGGTGCACGCCAGTGAGATGTTCGCGCGTAATGTCTATGCGTTCGCCGCATTGCTGATCAAGGATGGCGCGTTGTCGTTCGACTGGGACGACGAACTGCTGGCCAAGACACGCTGGTCGGCGCCAGCGACTGCGTAGCCCCGCCGAGCCCATGCGCCTTGCGTGTTGGCGGGTAGGAGCGCGCTGGCGCGCGATGGCGTTTTATCGGTAACGCTGCGTCGCGCGATGGCGCTTTATCTGTAATGCTCCATCGCGCGCTAGCGCGCTCCTACGGTGGCCGCGCGCATGTCCGCCTGTGACCGGGATGCGCGCGTGCGCTGGCGGGTCGCACTCGCCGCGGCAGCGCTTCCGTCAATCGTCGGTGGGCGGATGCTCGCGCAGCCAGGTGCTGCGCTCGGCCGGGCTCATCTTCTGCCAGCGTTGCTGCAGCTCATTGCGTTGTTGCTGGTTGAGCGTGCGCATGCGTTCGAACAAGGCCTTGGCCTCGCGGCGTTGCTCCGGGCTCATGTTGCGGAAGCGGTCCATGCCGGCCTTGGCCTGTTTGCGCTGCTCCGGAGTCATGTCCAGCCAGCGGCGCGCATGGCGGTACATGCGCGGGCGTTCTTCCGGCACATCGTTCCAGCGTTCGCGCAGCGCATCGATCAGCACCTGCCGCTGCTGCTGGGTGAGCTTGTCCCACTCGGGCATCGGCGTGTCTGCCTCGCGCGGTCCGGGTCCTCGCGGGCCGGGGCCATCCGGCGGCGGCGGTCCCGGCGGTCCGGGGGAATGGGCCTGGGCCAGCAGGGACGCGCAGGGCGCGGCGCACAGCAGCAGGGTCAACAACAGGCGGGTGGTGCGGGTCATCGTGCTTATTCCATGGCCAGGGCGGTATCGGACCCCAGCCAGACGTACAGGTCCGGGTTCTGGGTCAGCATGTCGTCGGTATCGGTGGTGGTGCCGGCGACCACCTGGGTCGGAGCGCGGTCCGGCGAGGTGCTCTCGCCCGGACGCAGCTGCAGGCCGATGCCGACCGCCAGCAGGCCGGAACACGCGGTCGCCAGCAACCAGTAGCCGCGCCGGGGGCGCGTGGGAGCGGTCGCGTGACGGGCCTGGCGCAGGCGCGCCAGGGTCTGCGGCGGCAGGCTGGTCAGTGCGGAGGCGTGCAGCTGGCGCAGGTGCGCATCCAGCTGGGCCGGGTCGTGGGAGCGGTTCACAGGAAATCCTCGAACTGTTTTTGCAACGCGTCGCGCGCACGCGACAGATGGGTTTTGACCGAGCCTTCCGAGCAGCCCATCGCCTTGGCGGTGGTGGCCACGTCCAGGTCTTCCAGCACGCGCAGCGTGAACGCTTCGCGCTGGCGCGCCGGCAGGTTGCGCAAGGCCTCGACCAGCCGTTGGTAGGCCTGCTGATGCTGTTGTTCGTCCACCGGGCCGGTGCCGGGGTCGGCCCAGTCGATGGTGCCTTCGTCGTCGGCGCGTTCGGCCGGCGCCCAGAACTTCAGGCGAAAGCTGCGCCGGCGCTGCAGGTCGATGATGCGGCTGCGCAGGATGCTCCAGAACAACGGCGTCCATTCGGTGGCCGGGCGCTCGCGATAGCCGAGCAGCTTCACCATGGCGTCCTGCACGGCGTCCAGCGCATCTTCGCGGTGACGCAGGCCGGCCTCGGCAAAGCGGAACGCACGCGGGCCGATGCCGGCCAGGAAGGCGTCCAGCGAAACCGGCGCGGTGGCGGCCGGTGCGGCAGGTTGCGGATCGAAAGGGGTTCCCACCAGCACAGCGTAGCTTCCGCGGAGACGATACGACGTCAACGGGCGAGTGCCGATTCGGTTGACACGCGCCCGGGCGCGCACGGCCTGGGTATGATCGGCGGGCCGCACCGGCCAGTGGAGCGAACGACGATGAGCGACGGATTCGTAGCGCTGTACATCTTCATGCTGGCGGCCATCGCCGGCCACGTGATCATCTCGCGGGTGCCGGTGATCCTGCATACCCCGCTGATGTCCGGCTCCAACTTCATTCACGGCATCGTGCTGATCGGCGCGATGGTGGTGCTGGGGCATGCCGATACCACGCTGGAAAAGGCGCTGGGATTTGTCGCAGTGGTGCTGGGTGCGGGCAACGCGGCCGGTGGTTACGTGGTGACCGAGCGGATGCTGGACATGTTCAAGTCCAGCAAGAAGCCGTCGGGCGGGGACGCGCCATGAACGTCTCCACCGCCGAGCTGCTGGCATGGCTGGTGAAGTCCAGCTATCTGGTCGCGGCGACCTTGTTCCTGCTCGGGCTGCAGCGCATGGCGTCGCCGCTGACCGCGCGCAGCGGCATCCGCTGGGCCGGGCTGGGCATGCTGATCGCCACGGTGGCGACATTCTTCCTGCCCGAGCTGCATAACGTGCCGCTCATCCTGGCCGCGCTGGTGATCGGTACCGGCGTGGCGTGGTGGTCGGCCAGGAAGGTCGCCATCACCGACATGCCGCAGATGGTGGCCTTGTACAACGGCATGGGCGGCGGCTCGGCGGCGGCGATCGGGGCGGTGGAGTTGCTGCGCTTTGCCTTCTTCGCCAACCGCGACACCACCCACTGGAGCGCCCAGGCGATCGCCGAACTGGCGGCGCGGCGGCCGGACACCACCACGGTGGTGCTGGCGGTGGTCGGCTCGGCGATCGGCGCGGTGTCGCTGTCCGGGTCGATCGTGGCCTGGGCCAAGCTGGATGGCCGGCTCGACCGTCGGGTGACCTTCGCGGGCCAGCAGGCCTTCAATCTGCTGGTGGCATTGGCGGTGCTGGCGCTCGGCATCTGGGCGGCCAGCAGCCTGCAGCCGCTGGCGATCATCGCCTTCTTCGTGGCGGCGCTGGCGCTTGGCGTGTTGATGACGCTGCCGATCGGCGGTGCCGACATGCCGGTGGTGATCTCGCTGTACAACGCATTCACCGGCCTGGCGGTGGCTTTCGAAGGCTATGTGCTGGGCAACGAGTCGCTGATCATCGCCGGCATGATGGTCGGCGCGGCCGGCATCCTGCTGACGCGCCTGATGGCCAAGGCGATGAACCGGCCGATCAGCGGGGTGCTGTTTTCCAACTTCGGTGGCGGCGGGCAGGCGCAGGAGATCGCCGGCGCGCAGAAGCCCATCGAGGCAGGTGATGTGGCGGCGATGATGGCGTTTGCCGAGCGGGTGGTGATCGTGCCCGGCTACGGCATGGCGGTGGCACAGGCGCAGCACAAGATCTGGGAGCTGGCGCAGCGGCTGATCGCGCGCGGGGTCAAGGTGAAGTTCGCAATCCACCCGGTTGCCGGGCGCATGCCCGGGCACATGAACGTGCTGCTGGCCGAAGCCGGCGTGCCCTACGACCTGATCGCCGACATGGACGACATCAACCCCGAGTTCGCCAGCACCGACGTGTCGCTGGTGATCGGCGCCAACGACGTGGTCAACCCGGTGGCCAGGACCGATCCGGCCAGCCCGATCTACGGCATGCCGATCCTGGACGTGGTCAATTCGAAGAACACGGTAGTGATCAAGCGCGGCAAGGGCACCGGCTTTGCCGGGATCGAGAATGCGCTGTTCTACGCCGACAACACCCGCATGCTGTACGGCGATGGCGCGGAAGCGGCCGGCGCGCTGGTCAGCGAGCTGAAGGCGCTGGACGGGGGCGGGCACTGAGAGGTTGTGCGGCTGACTAGGCGGATGAATTTGCGAAGCTGCTTGGTCGAGGGGGCGGTGTTCTCGCTGCCAGTTCCTTGCAGCTGAGCCGCAGATCGGCTGGTTCACGAACGCTCTATCCGCACCATCCGGCCAGTCTTATCAGCCAGCCCGAAACAAGCCGCCGAGCTTTTGAGTCACAGCAGTGCTTAGTGACAGTCAAACGCTCAGCTAGTCGAGTGCGCGGTGCCCTTACCGCTTGCGGGACACGCCGTGAATCCGTCCATGGAGGCCCCTTGGCGGCATCCATGCCGCCAAGGGGCCCGCAATCGGCAAGAACACCGCACCAGGAAGTTGGTCGGTGGTCAGTTGCACAACTGCTTTAGGTTGCGTTTTGCAGTGGGACGCTGAAAAGTTTGTAGATTGCTTTGTTGAGCCGCTGCCGGTTACTCGGCTTGCGCTTGGGAAGCCGATGGAACGCACGGTGATCTGGACAACGCACACCATGCATTGCTTGCACCAGCGCACCGACCATCTCGCTTGGTCCTTGCCGGCCCATCGTCGCGGGACCTTACGCGGCATGGATGCAGCGTAAGAGCCTACATGGACGTACTTGCGGCGTGTCCTGCGAGGGTGGGCGGGCAAGGGCCCTGCAGCAAACTCACAGCGTCGAGGGCCCCACAGCCAAGCCGCAGAGCTCCCCGAATATCGCTGCGTCAGGAATATAAAGCGCCAGCGCTAAGCAGGAGCGGCGTGGCTTGCGCTGTGCAGATGAAGCATCAGCTTCAACGGATGCCTAGTGGCAGCCATTGCGAACGCGTCCGACTCAGCGCGCCGCCCACCACGCCAGGACCAGCGCGGCGGCATAGCACAGCAGGTCGAAGCCGTTGTTGGCCAGTTGCAGCAGGGTCCAGGCCAGCCCGGTGCCCATCTTCTGTGCCGAGGTCCACGGGTCGAGGCCCAGTGCGTTGCCCAGCTGCGCCGAGGCGATGCCCCAGTTGGCGCCGACGATGATCAGCGCGGTCGCCACGACCGCGATGCCGATGCGCAAGGGACCGGCGCCCAGCGTGCCCAGGCGCAGCATCCAGACGATTTCCAGCGCCACCAGCACCGCCATCCAGCCGGCCTGGTTGCCCAGCGCGAGCGCGATCAGCATCCAGGCAATCAGGGCGGTGACGCATCCCAGCAGCAGGAGCGGGGGCCAGAGCCAGTGGGCGGTTCTGGCGGACGCGGTGGTAGGCGGCATTGGAGCTCCTGACAGTGCGCACATGATAAAGCGCGCGATGTACTTTGCGCGGTGATGGACGCGCCGATGGAATGCAGCGTCGTCGCTGGCTCCATCCCGCAACGACAGCGGCCTTGCCGTGGTCGGCTAGAATGGCGGACTTGCGCGCATCCGCCGCGGCCCCATATCCAGCCCATGTACTCCCGTAGCAGCGAACCCGTCCAGTTCGAACGCGATTGCGATGCCGTCATGGTGCCGCAGGGCGATTCGGTGACCCTGCCCGCAGGCAGTTACGGCTATATCACCCAGGCGCTGGGTGGCAGCTACACGGTCTTTGTCGAAGGCAACCTGTTCCGCATTGCCGGCAAGGATGGCGATGCGATCGGCAAGGAGGCCCCGCCGGGGCTGGAACTACCCGCCGATGCCAGCGACGAAGAGGTGGAGGCACTGGTGTGGCAGCAGCTGCGCACCTGTTTCGACCCCGAGATCCCGTTCAACATTGTCGATCTGGGCTTGGTCTACGAGGCGGTGGTCAGCCATCGCGAGGAAGACGATCAGCGCCGGGTGGACGTCAAGATGACCCTCACCGCGCCCGGTTGCGGCATGGGCGAGATCCTGGTCGACGACGTGCGCAGCAAGGTCGAGATGATCCCGACCATTGCCGAAGCCGACGTCGAGCTGGTCTTCGACCCGCCGTGGGGCCGGCATATGATGTCCGAAGCAGCCCGTCTCGAGACCGGCATGCTCTGATCGTCAGGCGCCATGTCCAAGAGGTGGCGCCGCGTCCTTTCGCCTGCCATACAGGAATCTTCCGGTGTCCGTGTCCTTCGCTTCCACCCGTTCCCCGTCGCCGCGCAGTGCCGACGAGCTGTCCGTGATCCTGGCCGCGCCCGGCTTCGGGCTGCATTTCACCGACCACATGGTCGCCATTTCCTGGACCAACGAGCTCGGTTGGCATGACGCGCAGGTACGCGCATATGGCCCGCTGCAACTGGATCCGGCCGCTTCGGTGCTGCATTACGGCCAGGAGATCTTCGAAGGCATCAAGGCCTACCGGCATGCCGACGGCTCGATCTGGACCTTCCGCCCGCAGGCCAATGGCGAGCGGCTACAGCGCTCGGCGCGCCGGCTGGCGCTGCCGGAACTGCCGGTGGACCTGTTCGTCGAATCGCTGCGCCAGCTGGTGGCGGTGGATGCGAGCTGGGTGCCGTCGGCCCCGGAAACCAGCCTGTATTTCCGCCCGTTCATGATCGCCGACGAGGCATTCCTGGGCGTGCGTGCGGCGCACAAGGCCTCGTACTACGTCATTGCAAGTCCCGCCGGTCCGTATTTCGCCAAGGGCGTGGCGCCGGTGTCGATCTGGTTGTCCACCGAGTACGCACGTGCGGCCAAGGGCGGCACCGGCGCAGCCAAGTGCGGCGGCAACTACGCCGCTTCGCTGCTGCCGCAGCAGAAGGCCTATGCGCAGGGCTGCTCGCAGGTGCTGTTCCTGGACCCGGTGGAAGGCAAGTACATCGAAGAGCTGGGCGGCATGAACGTGTTCCTGGTCTACAAGGACGGCACGCTGGTGACGCCGGAACTGTCCGGCAGCATCCTGGAAGGCATCACCCGCGACAGCATCCTGCAACTGGCCCGCGATCGCGGCATGCAGGTGATCGAACGCAAGGTCGCCATCGACGAGTGGAAGCAGGGAGTGGCGTCGGGCGAGATCACAGAGGTGTTCGCCTGCGGTACCGCTGCCGTGGTCACCCCGATCGGCGAGCTGAAGGGCGAGGGCTTTGCGGTCGGCGACCTGTCCGCCCCGGCCGGCGAGGTGACCATGTCGCTGCGCCAGGAGCTAACCGACATCCAGTACGGGCGCGTCCCGGACCGCCACGGTTGGCTGGTGCGTCTGTCCTGAGCCAAGACATCGCGTCAAAAAAGGCCTCTGCGCGGTCGCGCAGGGGCCTTTTTTTTGGGCGCAGCGCAGCAGGTATGTGGCAATTCATGTCCGAATGTGTCGTCAACTGACTGAACGGTGCCGTACGGTGTCACAAATCTGATATTTAATTTATGGAAAGTGCGAACTTCTTATTGTCCAGTCTGGTTGTAGTGCGGTAGGTTCGCTGAACGGATCGATAACAGGGGATCGGTCCGGGACCTCGGTGCTGACCTATGGAAGGCGGCACCGGCTACCACCGCTCCGGCGGTTCTCTTTGATCTAGAAGGGAATTCGATGTCGAACGAGTCTTTCCGCAAGTGCCCCCGCGCACTGACCATCCTGAGCGCAGCTGCGCTGACCTCGTTGTTGCTGGCAACCCCGGCCTTTGCCGGCGAGGTGTATCTGGATGGCCTGGCCACCGCCCAAACCCACCAGAAATTCATCGTGACCTACAAGGACGGCAGCACCGCGCTGGCCAGTCCAACCGCGCTGAGCACCTCGCTGCGCACCGCCGCGCGCGCTGTTCCGGCCAAGGCCGGCAAGGCGCTGGGCCTGAACTCGGTGCGCCGCCTGGCGCTGGGACCGGAGCTGGTCAAGGCCGACCGCGCACTCGACCGCGCCGAAGCCGAGACCCTGATGCGCCAGCTGGCCTCCGACCCCAACGTGCAGAGCGTGGAAGTCGACCAGATCCTGCACGCCACGCTGACCCCGAACGACACCCGCCTGTCCGAGCAGTGGGCCTTCGGCACCACCAATGCCGGCCTCAATATCCGTCCGGCCTGGGACAAGGCCACCGGCGCCAATGTGGTGGTGGCGGTGATCGACACCGGCATCACCACCCATGCCGATCTCAACGCCAACATCCTGCCGGGCTACGACTTCATCAGCGATGCCACCACGGCGCGCGATGGCAACGGGCGCGACAGCAATCCTGTCGACGAAGGCGACTGGTACGCTGCCAATGAGTGCGGCACCGGCATTCCCGCCGCCAATTCCAGCTGGCACGGCACCCACGTGGCCGGCACGGTGGCCGCGGTGACCAACAACACCACCGGCGTGGCGGGCACGGCCTACAACGCCAAGGTCGTGCCGGTGCGCGTACTCGGCAAGTGCGGCGGCTCGCTGTCGGATATCGCCGACGCCATCATCTGGGCCTCCGGCGGCAGCGTCAGCGGCATTCCCGCCAACGCCAATCCGGCCGAAGTGATCAACATGTCGCTCGGCGGCGGCGGTACCTGCTCGACCACCATGCAGAATGCGATCAGCGGTGCGGTCTCGCGCGGCACCACGGTGGTGGTGGCGGCAGGCAACGATTCTGCCAACGTGTCCGGTTCGCTGCCGGCCAACTGCGCCAACGTGATCGCGGTGGCAGCCACCACCTCGGCCGGCGCCAAGGCCAGCTATTCCAACTTCGGCACCGGGATCGACGTGTCGGCGCCGGGCTCGGCGATCCTGTCCACGCTCAACAGCGGCACCACCACCCCGGGCAGCGCCAGCTACGCGTCCTACAACGGCACCTCGATGGCGGCGCCGCATGTGGCCGGCGTGGTCGCGCTGGTGCAGTCGGTCGCGCCGAGCGCACTCACCCCGGCTGCCGTGGAAACCCTGTTGAAGAACACCGCACGTGCGTTGCCGGGCGCGTGCTCGGGCGGCTGCGGCGCCGGCATCGTCAATGCCGATGCGGCGGTGACTGCCGCCATCAGTGGCAGCAATGGCGGCGGCGGTGGCGGCACCGGCAACACCCTGACCAACGGCACGCCGGTCACCGGACTGGGCGCGGCCACGGGTGCGGAGCTGAACTACACCATCGCAGTGCCGGCCGGTAGCGGCACGCTGACCGTGGCGATCAGCGGCGGCAGCGGCGATGCAGACCTGTACGTGCGTGCCGGCAGTGCGCCGACCGACACCACCTACACCTGCCGTCCGTACCGCAGCGGCAATGCCGAGACCTGCAGCATCAGCGCGCCGTCTGGCACTTACTACGTGCGCGTCAAGGCGTACAGCACGTTCTCCGGCGTGACCTTGCGCGCCAGCTACTGAGGCACGTCGGCACTGCCTGGCCCCGGCCAGGCAGTGCCGATCCGCTGCAGCAGATCCGCTTCATCCCATCAGTGACGTCTCGCCCACGTCTGCCGCATCGGCAGGCGCCGGCGGTGTGTTGCCGCTCGACCGGAATGGACATCGGTCAGTCGTCTCGCCGGGCGCCCGCGCCCGTGCACTGCCTGACCCGATCCGCAGCACGTGGAGCCGGTTCGGCCATCTCGCCGCAACTGCGGCACCCTCTCAAATAAGGAACGATCGATGTCCAATGTGTCGCAACGTCGTGCGCCCACGCGCGCGCTGGTGGTCCTGGGTGTGTCCGCGCTGACCTCGCTGCTGGCAGTGCCGGCGTTTGCCGGTCAGGTCAATCTTTCCGGGCTGGATTCGCAGCCCACCCTGGACCGCTTCATCGTCAAGTACAGGGACGGTTCCAGCGCCGCGGTGAGCCCGACCTCGCTGCGCGCATCGCTCAATTCGGTTGCCACCGCCGTGCCGGCACGCGCCGGCCGTGCGCTGGGCCTGAATCACGTGCGTCGCACCGCGCTGGGGTCGGAGGTGCTCAAGACCGACCGTGGCCTGGACCGTGCCGAGGCCGAGACGCTGATGCGCCGCATCGCCGCCGACCCGAGCGTGGAGTACGTGGAAGTCGATCAGATCATGTACCCGACGCTGACCCCTAACGACACCCGTCTGTCCGAGCAGTGGGGCTTCGGCACCACCGCCTCGAGCATCAACGTGCGTCCGGCCTGGGATACCGCCACCGGCACCGGCGTGGTGGTGGCGGTGATCGACACCGGCATCACCAGCCACCCGGACCTCAACGCCAACGTGCTGCCGGGCTACGACTTCATCAGCGACGCGGCGCGTGCGCGCGACAATAATGGCCGCGATAACAACCCGGCCGACCAGGGCGACTGGCGCGCAGCCAACCAATGCGGCTCCGGCGTGGCAGCGGCCAACTCCAGCTGGCACGGCACCCACGTGGCCGGCACCATCGCTGCGGTCACCAACAACAGCACCGGTGTGGCCGGAACCGCGTTCAATGCGCGCATCGTGCCGGTGCGTGCGCTGGGCCTGTGCGGCGGCACCACCTCCGACATTGCCGACGCAATCGTGTGGGCATCCGGCGGCACCGTCTCAGGCGTGCCGGCCAATGCCAATCCGGCCGAAGTGATCAACATGTCGCTGGGCGGCAACGGCACCTGCTCGAGCACCTACCAGAACGCCATCAACGGCGCCGTGTCGCGCGGCACCACGGTGGTGGTGGCGGCCGGCAACAGCAATGCCAACGTGGCCAACTTCACCCCGGCCAGCTGTGCCAACGTGATTTCGGTGGCGTCGATCACCTCGGCCGGTGCGCGTTCGAGCTTCTCCAACTTCGGCAGCACCATCGACGTCTCCGGCCCGGGCTCGGCGATCCTGTCCACGCTCAACAGCGGCACCACCACCCCGGGCAGCGCCAGCTACGCCTCCTACAACGGTACCTCGATGGCGGCCCCGCACGTGGCCGGCGTGGTGGCGCTGGTGCAGTCGGCGGCCAGCCGTCCGCTGACCCCGGCGGCGGTGGAAACTTTGTTGAAGAACACCGCGCGTCCGCTGCCGGGCGCCTGCTCGGGCGGCTGCGGTGCCGGCATCGTCAACGCGGCCGGCGCGGTCAGCCAGACCCCGTAAGACGCCTTGCGCTGCCAGCGGCTGAGCCGTTGGCAGCGCTGCGGTCTGCGTGATGCGGTGTGTCTGCAGCACGCTCGATACCCATTGCCCCGCCAGAGTGCGGGGCAATGGCGTTTTGGGGGCGGCGCTGGAGAGTAGGACGGCGCGGTCCTGGTCGCCGCCGGCATCTGACTTCAACCGGCCACCTTAACCAACCCGGTGGTTCGCCACGCCTGGCCAGCGACCCCGGCTCAGGTCCGTCCATACCCGGTCGATAGCGTGGGCAGGTGGGCAGCGACGCCAGTCGGCGCGCCTCACCACGATGCAAGGGCGGCACAGATGTGCCCTCGTTTGCACCACGACATCCCGGGGAGGGGTCGATCCATGCGTTATTTACCGTTCAAGGGGCTGCGCCATGTCGCGCTGGCCTGTGCACTGCTATGCGGCACGGCGCCTGCATTCGCTGGCGACGTCAGCCTGCAGGGGCTGGGGTCGGCGTCCGCCCATCAGCGTTTCATCGTCAGCTACAAGGACAGCAGCGCCGGCGACCGTGGGCGTCTGAGTGGCTCGTTACGCGAGATCGCCCGCGCGGTGCCGGCGCGGCGCGGACGGGCGCTCGGCCTGTCGTCGTCGCGCTGGCTTGGAGTCGGGCCGCAATTGCTGGTGGCCGACCGCGCGCTGGACCGGGTCGATGCGGAAACCCTGATGCGTCGTCTGGCGGCCGACCCGGCGGTCAAGCGGGTGGAAGTGGACATGCTGCTGCGCCCGATGCTGGTGCCCAACGACAGCCGCCTGTCCGAGCAATGGGCGCTGGGGACCACCAGCGCCGGCATCAACGTGCGGCCGGCCTGGGACAAGGCCACCGGCAAGGGCGCGGTGGTGGCAGTGATCGATACCGGCGTGACCGCGCATCCGGAGCTGTCGTCCAATGTGCTGGCCGGCTATGACTTCATCAGCGATGCCTTCATCGCCCGCGACGGCAATGCGCGCGACACCGACGCCACCGATCCGGGCGACTGGGCCGCGGCCAACGAATGCGGCAGCGGTGCGAGCGCGTCCAGCTCAAGCTGGCACGGCACCCATGTGGCCGGCATCGTCGCGGCCGCCGCCAACAATGGTGCCGGTACCGCGGGCGTGGCATTCAATGCCAAGGTGCTGCCGGTGCGCGTGCTGGGCCGTTGCGGCGGCTATCTGTCCGACATCGCCGATGCGATCGTGTGGGCCTCCGGCGGCGCGGTGTCCGGTGTGCCGGCCAACCCCACCCCGGCCAGGGTGATCAATCTGTCGCTGGGCGGCATCGGTTCCTGTTCGACCACCTTGAGCAATGCGATTGCCAGCGCGGTGTCACGCGGGACCAGCGTGGTGGTGGCTGCCGGCAACAGTAATATCGACGTCTCCCAGAGCGTGCCGGCCAATTGTCCGAACGTGATCGCGGTGGCGGCGACCACCTCGGCCGGGGCCAAGGCCAGCTTTTCCAACTTCGGCCAGGGCGTGGATATCGCCGCGCCCGGGCAGGCGATTCTGTCCACGCTCAACAGCGGCAGCACGGCGGCGGGCAGTCCCAGTTACGCGGTCTACAGCGGCACCTCGATGGCGGCGCCGCACGTGGCCGGCGTGGTGGCGTTGATGCAGTCGGTGGCGCTCAATCCGCTCAGCGCGGCCAGCGTCGAAGCGATGCTCAAGAGCACTGCGCGTGCATTGCCGGTGGCGTGTCCGCAGGGGTGCGGGGCAGGGCTGGTCAACGCCGATGGTGCGGTGGCCGCGGTGATCGCCTCGACCACCCTGACCAGCAATGCAGCACGCAACGGCCTGGCCGCAGCCACCGGTGGCTCGCTGTATTACCAGGTAAATGTGCCCGCGGGCACGCGCAGCCTGCGGGTGGTGCTCAGCGGTGGCAGCGGCAATGCCGATCTGTCGCTGCGTGCCGGTGCATTGCCGAGCGATACCGCCTACAACTGCCGCACTGCGGTGGTGGGCAATGCCGACAGCTGCACGCTGAGCGCGCCCGCGCCAGGGGTGTACTACGTGCGGCTCAAGGCCACGCTGGCGTTCTCGGCGGTCACGCTGGTGGCTACGTACTGAGCGTGCGCGGAGTCCTGCGCCGGTGGGGGGCAGGACTTCGGTCTTCCTTGGGGCGTGATCTTGCATCGGCCATATGGCGCTGGCGATGCCTCACGCCGCAGCGGACGCGCGTGACTGCTGCCGCAAGCAAGAGCCACTTTTGGATTTTCCAGATGCCGGCTGGCGCCAGCCGACACGCACGCCGCGCGGTGTGTCGCCGCGGCTAGTCGCAAACACTGCAGGGCCGCGCCTGCAATGCGGCAACGATGCCGTCGCCCGGTAACTCCAGCAGCAAGCCGCGTTGCCCGGCGTTGATCCACAGCGACGGGGCATCCAGCGCGCTGGCTTCGATCAGGACCGGGGCCTGGCGTTGCTGCCCCAGCGGGCTGATGCCGCCGACCTTGTAGCCGGTGCGACGCTCGGCATCGGCCACCTCCATCATGCGCGCCGACTTGCCGTTGCAGGCACTGGCCAGCTTCTTCAGCGACACCCGGCGATCGCACGGGATCACCACGCACACCGCCTGGTCGTCGACCCAGGCCATCAATGTTTTCAGTACCGTGTGCGGCGCCAGTCCCAGGGCATTTGCCGCCTGCACGCCTTTCGCGTCGGCATCGGCCTGGTAAGCGTAGGAGTGCAGCACATAGGCCACGCCGGCGGCATCCAATGCCCTGGTCGCGCGGGTGGCCTTGCTCATGGCGTCAGAGCGATTCGAAGCGGTTGGCGGCGACGTTCTTGCGCACCTTTTCCGGATTCCAGATGCGCCCGTTCATGGCGATGTACACGCCGGCCGGCAGCGACTGCACCGCGCCGACCGCGCAGCCGATGTTGAACTCGGCATCCGAGCCGCGAAAGCGCGCCGGATTGAGCGCGCCGGTCATCACGATGGTCTTGTCGGCGATCGACTGCAGCACCTTGCCGGTTTCCACCATCGAGTCGGTGCCGTGGGTGATCAGCACGTGGCGTGTCGGCTGGGCGGCGATGGTGGCGCGCACCAGTTCGCGGTCGGCGTCGGTGATGTGCAGCGAATCCTTGCGGATGATCGGAATCACCGAGAAGCGGAAGGTCACGCCCAGCTCCTTGAGGATCTGGCCGATCTGCGGGTCGCCGATCTGGTAGTCCGATTTGTCGTCGAAGTAGATCTTGTCGATCGTGCCACCGGTGGTGACGATCAGGAGGTCTTCCATTGCTGCGGGTCCTTCAAACGGGCGCGGTGCAGGCCGCGCGAGGGCCGTCATGATACGACCCCGGCGCGGGTGCTGCCCAAGCGGGTCAACGTGGAGGGCGCTTGCGGCCGAAGCGCGCCGCCATGCCGGGGCCGCCCACCAATGCCACCACCAGCAGGGCCAGCAGCACTTCCAGCCAGGCCAGCCCACGCGCCTGCGGCTGGCTCCAGGCCGCCATCACGCCGTGACTGAACCAGCCCAGCGCGAACACGCCGGCCCAGAAACGCGCACGTGCGCTGCGCAGCGCCAGCGCGGCCATCAGCGCCGGCGGCAGTGCGAACACCAGCAGCGCCGCGGTGCGGTGGCGGTCGTCGTGAAACCAGCTCACGAACAGCACCGTCAGCGCGATCAGCGCGGCAGTCAACAGCCAGTGCGTGGCACGCACGCTCATGGGCTGGCCAGGCGCCGGGCGATATCGGCCACCCGGCGACCCAGCGCACGCGCCAGCAGCGCTTCGTCCTCGCTCGGTTGCGGGTCGCCGCCGGCGCCGGAGACATGGCTGGCGCCATACGGCGTGCCGCCGCTGGTGGTATGGCTGAGCGCCGGCTCGGTGAACGGGATGCCGACGATCAGGCAGCCGTGGTGCAGCAGCGGCAGGTGCATCGACAGCAAGGTGGATTCCTGGCCGCCGTGCATCGAGGCGGTGGAGGTGAACACGCCTGCCGGCTTGCCGGCCAGGATGCCGCTGGCCCACTCGGCGCCCAGGCCGTCGAGGAAATGCTTCATCGGCGCGGCCATGTTGCCGAAGCGGGTCGGGCTGCCCAGCAGCAAACCGCTGCATTCGGCCAGATCGGCCTTGTCCACATACGGCGCGCCCTCGTCCGGCACCGGCGGGGCGCTGGTCTGGGTCACCGCCGCCACGGGCGGTACCGTGCGCAGCCGCGCGCCCATGCCCGGCACTTCGCCGATGCCGCGCGCGATCTGCCGCGCCAGCCGCGCCACCGAACCGCCACGGCTGTAATACAGCACCAGAATCTCCGCCATCGCGCATCTACCGCCTGTGTGAGTTGCCGCAGTATCGGCCAAGCCACCGCCTGCCTGCACGCCGCAGTTGCGGCAAGGCCGCGATGACGGCGCATCGGGTACCCTTGCGCGATGTCGCGTGTGAACAAAATCCACCAATGGAAAGAACGGCTGCGCGACCGCGCGCGGACGGTCAGCTTCGGGCGCTTCCTGTGGCGCCGTTTTCTCGACGACCGCCTGTTCCAGGCGGCCGCCTCGCTCGCTTACACCACGGTGTTCGCGCTGGTGCCGCTGGCGATCGTGGTGTTCGGGGTGCTGTCGGCGTTCCCGGCCTTCAACGAGTGGAAGGACGCGCTGACCGACTTCATCTTCAACAACTTCGTGCCCGGCGCGGCGCGCTCGGTGCAGAACTACCTCAATCGTTCGCTGGAGGATCTGGGCAAGTTCACTGTGGCTGGTATGGTCGCGCTGGTGGCCTCGCTGCTGATCACCCTGCACAGCATCGAGCAGACCTTCAACAGCATCTGGCGGGTGGCCGCCGCACGCCCGAAGGTGACACGCTTCCTGATCTACTGGACGGTGCTGACCCTGGGTACGATGCTGGCCGCCGCCTCAATGGCGATGGCCGCCTACGTGTTCGCGCTGCCGCTGTTCCGCACCACCGAAGGCCAGTGGCTGGCCGAATTCGCCTGGAGGCTAGCGCCGATGGCGGTGGAATTCGTCTGCATCGTGCTGATCTACCGGGTGGTGCCGCAGCATGGGGTGCGCCTGCGGCATGCGCTGCCGGGTGCGTTGCTGGCGGTGATCCTGATGGAAATCGTCAAATGGGGCTTCGGCTTCTATCTGGGCAATTTCCAGACCTATCAGCGTATTTACGGCGCGCTGTCGGCGCTGCCGATCCTGCTGTTGTGGATCTACCTGAGTTGGGTCTCGGTGCTGCTGGGCGCTTCGCTGGCCTCTTCGATGGCGGCATTCCGTTACCAGCCCGAAGCGATGCGGCTGCCGCCGGGCTTCGAGATCTATGGCCTGCTGCGCCTGCTCGGCCGCTTCCGCCAGGCGCGCATCCACGGCAACGGGCTGGACGAAGACCGCATCCTGGCGCTGGAGCCGATGCTCACCGACACGCTGATGCAGGAATTGCTGTGCGAACTCAAACGCATCCGCCTGCTGCGCCGCGATGAGCGCGGCCAATGGCTGCTGGCGCGCGACCTGGACGTGGTGCCGCTGGCCGAACTCTACGAAAGCTGCCAGCTGCGCGTGCCGATCGAAGACCGCCCCCTGCCGTGCCGCGACGATGCCTACGGCCAGGCCGCTGCCGCTGCGCTGGAACAACTGCGCCAACCCTTGCGCAGTGTGCTGGCGCAACCGGTCGGCGACCTCTACACCCACCTTCCCGGAGACCTCCCATGACCGTGCGCCTTGTGCGCGGCGCCTGTGCGCTGCTGTTGCCGCTGGTGTTGCTGACCGCCTGCAAACCCACCGGCGAGGGCACGCCCGCCGCCGGCGGTGCAGCGCCGGCGACCACCGCACAGACACCGCAAAAGCCGGCCGCCCCCGCCGACCCGGCCAGCCCAACCGACACCTCGGTGGTGCAGCAGACCGCCGAGATGCCCAAGCTGTCGCTGCCGACCGTGACCGGCGAGGCCTATGACCTGGCCGCGCATCGCGGCAAGTGGGTGGTGGTCAATTTCTGGGCCACCTGGTGCGCGCCATGCCTGAAGGAAATGCCCGAGCTGTCGGCGCTGCACACCATGCGCGACACCATCGAAGTGGTGGGCCTGGCCTATGAAGACATCAGCAGCGCCGACATGCAGGCGTTCCTGAAGGACCACCCGGTGTCGTACCCGATCGCCATCCTCGACCCCTACCAGCCGCCGCAGGACTTCGCCACGCCGCGCGGCTTGCCGATGACGTATCTGATCGGGCCAGACGGCAAGGTGGCCAAGCAGTTCCTCGGCCCGGTGACCGCACGCGACATCGAGACGGCGGTGGGCATCACCGGCAAGGTCGGCTGATGCAGGCGGCGCGCTTTATCGTCACCGGCGTGGTGCAGGGCGTGTGGTTCCGCGCCTCCACCCGCGAGCGCGCTGTTGCGCTGGGCCTGCGTGGGCATGCACGCAACCAGCCCGACGGCAGCGTGGAAGTGGTTGCTGCCGGGCCCGACGCCGCGCTGGACGTGCTGGAAACCTGGTTATGGCAAGGTCCGCCGGCGGCCAGCGTGGCCGCGGTGACCCGCACGCCCTGCGCGCCGCCGCCGACTGAAGAATTTGTAACTGGCTGAGTCGCTGCCAGCCGGGCAGGCCAACAGACTTGCGATGCGTCGCCGATAACCTTGTCAGCGCGATCAGGCGTGCAGGGGGAATGTATGGCCGCTCCATCTCAAGATCACACCGACGGGCACGAACTGCCTGCCCGCAACCGTCGCCTGGCGCAGCTGGCGCCATGGCTGTATTTGGGCGTCCTGTCGGGCAGCGGCTGGCTGCTGTTTCTGCAGCCGCAGACCCGCGTGCTGCAGCCAGGGCAGGCGGCCACCAGCTGGCTGCTGGCCTGGATCTTCGGCGGCATCGTGATCGCTGCGGTGCTGTGGAGCCTGAAGCTCGCGCGCCACGGCCTGGGCGCGTCCACTGCCAGCTATCCGCTGTCGGCGCGTCTGCCCGACTCCTGGGCCGACGCCTACGCGGCGCTGTTACGCCCGGCCCCCGCGGTGCCGCTGTCGGCCTCCAGGCCGGATCCCGCCGGCAGCCAGCGCGGCGCAGCCTGGCACCGTTTCGGCGGCGGCATGCTCAGCGTGGAGAATTTCGATCCCAACGACGCCACCCGCGCGCCCTGGGACACCCTGGATGCCCAGGCCTGCATCTCGCGTCTGGACGATCTCCGTCCGGCCTGGCAGAACGCCACCGCCAACCGCGCGCTGCAACAGGAGCGTCGCTACTGGCTGGATGTGGTGCTGTCGCTGCTCGACCACGGCGTGATGCGCCCGCTGCAGGACGGCTACCTGCCCGACACCGCCACGCTGCGCACCGAACGTTTCCTGCTCGGCGCCGATGCCGGCCCGATCGTTCTGGCCGAGGTGCCGGCGCTGTTCGCACGCCGCCTGGCGCTGGCGATCGAGACCATGCCGGCCCCGCAGCGCGAGGCGGCCGGCGTCCAATGGCGTCTGCTGCAGCAATTGCACGGGCTGGTTGCCGAGAGCCGCATGCTGGACGAGCGCTCCCAGGTCATCCAGGTGCTGGCGTGGAATCCCGATGTGGACCTGGATCAGGTCGAAGTGGCCTACATCCTGGCCGCCGAGTACCGTCAGGGCATGCGCGACTGGTTGCGCCGCGCCGCGCTGGTGCGTCTGCCCGACAGCGCGCTACGCCTGGACGAAGTGCTGCTGTCGTCCTGCAGCCCGCTGGGTGCGCAGGCCGACGACGTCGATTACATCGAAGCGATGCGCCCGCTGCATCGCGGTTTCATGCAGCTGTTCAGCCAGCGCCTGAGCCAGTTGGTGCTTCAGGCCGAGCAGGCCGAACGCCAGGCCGGCCTGTACCCCTTGCCGCGCGCCACCGCGGCCAGCGACGAGATCTCTCAGGACTGGCCGGCGTAATCGTCGATCGGTTCCAGCACGCCGTAACGTTCCTTGTGTGGCTTGCCTTCCAGTGGCGGCAGCTGCAGCGTGTCATCGGGCACCGCGGTGTCCGGGAGCCGATCCAGCAGATTGCGGATCAGGCTCAACCGGCCGCGCTTCTGGTCGTTGAAATCCACCAGCGTCCACGGCGCGTCCGGCGTATGCGTCACCTCAAGCATGCGCTCACGCGCGGCGGTGTAGTCCTCGTACTTGCTGCGTGACTGCAGATCCACCGGCGACAGTTTCCAGCCCTTGAGCGGATCTTCCTGGCGTTCGGCAAAGCGCTGTTCCTGCTCGGCCTGATCCACGCACAGCCAGTACTTGAACAGCAGGATGCCGTCGTCGACCAGCAGTTGTTCGAAGCGCGGCGCCTGCTCCAGAAACGCGTCGTACTGCGCGTCGGTGCAATAGCCCATCACCCGTTCCACGCCGGCGCGGTTGTACCAGCTGCGATCCATCAGCACCAACTCGCCGGCCGCCGGCAGGTGCGCCACATAGCGCTGGAAATACCATTGCGTGCTTTCGCGGTCGTTGGGTGTCGGCAACGCCACCACCCGGCACTGGCGCGGGTTCAGATGGCTGGCGATGGCCTGGATCACACCGCCCTTGCCGGCGGTGTCGCGGCCTTCCACCAGTACCAGCGCGCGCTGGTTGGTATGCCGCAGCCAGCGCGCCATGTTGACCAGTTCCAGCTGCAGCGGTGCCAGCAACTTCTTGTAGGCCTTGCGTTTCAGGTGCGACATGCGCGTTCCAACAGCGATGGAGCGCGCAGGCTATTCGCCCAGACGTGGACGCAGTGTCGCCAGATTGCAGGGCTTGGTCCGCGCATCCAGCTGCGCACGCACGATCTTTTCCCAGGCCGTGCGGCAGGCCGAGGTGGAGCCGGGCAGGCAGAACACGAAACTGTGATTGGCCAGCCCCGCAAACGCGCGCGACTGCAGCGATGAGGTGCCGATTTCGTCGACACTGACCGCGCGGAACAATTCGCCGAAACCGGGCATGGTCTTGTCCAGCAGCGGCGTGATCGCCTCCGGCGTGCTGTCACGGCCGGTAAAGCCGGTGCCGCCAGTGATCAGGATGCCGTCGACCTGCGCATCGGCGATCCACGCAGAGACGATCGCGCGCATGCGGTAGCGATCGTCCGGACACAGGGCGCGCTCATGCAGCACGTGACCGTCGAGAGTGAGGGCATCGACCAGGTAGTCGCCGGAGCGATCATCGGCCAGCGTGCGGCTGTCGGACACCGTCAGCACGCACAGGTGCAAGGGAATGAAGTCGAGATTGGAAGGCATGCCCCAAGCCTAGCGAGCCGGAACGACCGGGTACAGCACCACGGCGTGAAGCCGCACAACATTGATTGCCAGCGGGGTTCGCTGACACTGGCAATGAGCAACTGACAGTTTGTGGCAAATCGACAAGTCGCTCTCCCTGCGGGCGAGAAGGCACAGCTTGCGCGCCCCTGGTGTGCGTGCCGCCGAGCGCCCACGCCGCAAGATTGGACGCCCCTCTCCCGCCGGGAGGAGGGGGTGGGGTGAGGGTACGGCGAAGCAAGATGCCTGTCGGTACTCGCTTCGGTGAGGGCGGCAGCGCGGCCGGGGATCGGCTCCTCGGCTCGGCAGACATCCTGTCTGACTCGCCGCCGCGGCACATCCGTGTGCCGCTCTCCGCCAATCCCCGGCCACGCTGCCGCTCTGCACGTTGTTTCCATGACCTGAAAAGGTCTCGAAGAAACTCAGTGACGCTTTGAAGCACCTCTCCCGCAGGGGCGAGGAGGCACAGCTGGGCGCGCGTGCCTTGGGGTGCGGGTGCGGCGGAAGACAGCCATCTACCTTGGAAAGGCAAGCAGCCCGCTAGTTACCTGACCAACCATGTTGGCGCGCGAGTGCTTGCATCAGGTCCGCGAACCCGTCGGCAAACCCATCCATATCGAACACGCCCGACTCGCGCCGACGCTCCGCCACCCGTGCACGCAACGCACTCAATGCCGCTGGGTCACTTGCCAACGCCACCGCCTTGGCCACGAACGCAGCGTCATCGGCCACATTCATCTCATCCAGCCCCAGATGATGATTCAGGCTGCCGGCCACGCGCGCGGCAAATGTCTCGCCGGGCGTCGTCAACACCGGGCAACCGGCCCATAAGGCATCCGATGCGGTGGTATGCGCGTTGTATGGATGCGTATCCAGGAACAGGTCCGCATGCCGGTAGCGCGCCAGATATTGGGCGTGCGGCAGCTTCGGCATGAACACCAGGCGCTGCGCAGCCACGCCTTGCGTCTGCGCCACTGCACGCAGGCGTGCGTCGGCCTGGCCCGGTCCGGACAGCAGCCACAGCACGCTGCCCGGCACCGCACGCAACACCGCCAGCATGCGCGCCATGCTGTGTGGATTGAGCTTGTAGCTGTTGTTGAAGCAGCACAGCACCACGCCATGCTCGGGCAGGCCGCATTGCGCCCGCGACGGCGGCTCGGCGACCACGCGCGAGGTATCCGACGGCTGAAACGCACCGTTCAGGCGCAGCACGCGCTCGCGGTAGAACGGCTCCAGCGCCGGCGGCAGCGCAAACGCATCGCCCAGCACACAGTCCATCCACGGTGCGCCCGACGTGCCCGGATACGCCAGCCAGTTGAGCTGCAGCGGCGCCGGCCGCAGTGCGAACACTTCCGGGCGCCCGCCACCGCCCCAGCCGCGCAGGTCGAACAGCAGATCGATGCCCTGGTCGCGGATGTGCTGCGCGGTGGCCAGGTGCCCGAACTCGGTGACATCGTGCAGCGTGGTGGCCTTCGCCAGGCGCACGCGGATCTCGCTGCGGTCGTCATGGCTGGTGGCGAACAGATGCAGTTGCAGCGCCGGCTGCCGGCGCTTCAGCGCTTCGAACAACGCGACCGTCAGCAAGCCGGTGGGATGCGCACCAAACCCGTTGGAAACGAAGCCGACCCGCAACCCGCCCTGGCTGCGCACGGCAGTCGGCGGTAGCGGGCGCAACATCGCAGCGACTGCCTGCGCGCGCGTCTGTGCACACGCCAGCTGTTCGGCAGCGCTGGCGTCCTCGCTCAGGAAGGCGAACGGTTCCACCGCAGCAGCGCCCTGCGCCACGGCGCTGCGCACCTGCGCAGCAAGCGCATCCAGCTCGCGCCAATCGCACAGGCGGCGTCGCCAGTTGAGCAGTTGCGCAGCGATATATGGCTCGTCGGGCAGCAACTGATGCGCACGCGTATACGCGGCTGCGGCCGCTTCGGCCTGGCCTGCATCTTCCAATGCATGCCCCAGCCACAACGCGATGCCCGGATGCTGCGGCACCAGGTCCGATGCCTGCTGCAACAACGCTGCCGCGTCGGCATGCCGTTGCTGTGTCCAGCGCACCCGGCCAAGCCGCGCCACCGCTTCCGGATGGCCCGGCTGCAGTGCAAGCGCGCGTTGCACCGCGGCCTCGCCTGCAGCGATCGCGCCCATGCCGAGTTCGGCGTCGGCCAGCATCAGCCAGGCGATGAAATCGCCCGGCTGGCGTCGCACCGCCTCGCGCAGCTGCAGCAGCTCGCGCGGCACCTGCGCACTCACGGGCTGTCGCTCAACCGTGCCAGTTCGTCGGCCTGATGCTCGTGCAGCAGTCGTGCGATCAGTGCATCCAGATCGCCTTCGATGATGTTGGGCAGGTCGTACAGCGTCAGGCCCTCCACGCGATGGTCGGTGATGCGGCCCTGCGGGAAGCTGTAGGTGCGGATACGCTGGCTGCGGTCGCCGCTGCCGACCTGCAACTTGCGCGTCTGCGCTTCGGCGGCGGCCGCCTTGCTGCGTTCGGCTTCCACCAATTGCGCCTTCAGCCGCTTCATCGCCTTGTCGCGGTTGGCATGCTGGCTGCGCTCGGTCTGGCATTCCACCACCACGCCGCTGGGCACATGGGTGATGCGGATCGCCGACTCGGTCTTGTTGACGTGCTGGCCGCCGGCACCGGACGAGCGGAAGGTGTCCACTTTCAGGTCGGCCGGGTTGATCACGATCTCTTCCACATCGTCGGCTTCGGGAATGATTGCCACCGTCGCCGCCGAGGTGTGGATGCGGCCCTGCGACTCGGTCGCCGGCACGCGCTGCACGCGGTGGGTGCCGGATTCGAACTTCAGCCGCGAATACGCGCCGCGTCCGACCACCCGTGCCACCACTTCCTTGTAGCCGCCGTGCTCGCCGGGGCTGTCGGATTCGATTTCCACCTTCCAGCCCTGGCGCTCGGCATAACGCGCATACATGCGGAACAGGTCGCCGGCAAAGATCGCCGCCTCGTCGCCGCCGGTGCCGGCGCGCACTTCCAGGAACAGGTTGCCGTCATCGCGCGGGTCGCGCGGCACCAGCAGCAAGGCCAGTTGCGCATCCAGTTCTTCCAGGCGCGCCTGTGCGGCGGCGATCTCCTCTTCGGCCAGCTCGCGCATTTCCGGATCGTTGCGCATCGCTTCTGCCGCGCTGAGGTCGGCCTTGGCGCGCGCTTCGTCTTCCAGGGCCACGGCCACCGGCTCCAGCTGCGACAGTTCGCGCGACAGCGTGCGGAACTTATCGTTGTTGTTGACCACATCGGGGTCGGAGAGCAGGTGCTGCAGTTCTTCGCGGCGCTCGGCCAGCGCTTCGAGCTTACGGCGCAGGGTCGGCGTCATCGGTCCTCACGATCGGGGTGGCTACAGGGGGATGTTGGTAACCCGGTTTTTCCGGGAACAGCCGGTCGGCCGCGCTGGTCAATTCCAGGTCGTTGTTGAGCGCGGCATCGCGCAGCGCGGCAGTGGGCGGATGCAGCAGCCGGTTGGTCAGCGCATGCGCCAGCTGTTCCAGTACTTCGTCGGCCGGCTTGCCGTTGTGCAATTGCTGGCGCGCCTTGGCCAGCAGTTCGTCGCGGGTGCTATCGCCGAACGCGCGCAAGCGCTTCAGCGGCGCCTGGCGCGCGTTGGCCTGCAAGGTCTCGACATAGCGAGCCACCTGCAGGTCGATGATGGCTTCGGCCTGGTCGGCGGCTTCACGGCGGCCGCGGCGGTTGTCTTCCACCGCGCGTTCCAGGTCGTCCACCGTGTACAGGTAGGCGTCGCCGAGTTCGGCCACCGAGGCTTCGATATCGCGCGGTACCGCCAGGTCGAACAGCAGCATCGGCTTGCGCTTGCGAGCGCGCAGCGCCTGTTCCACCTGCACCCGCGTCACAATCGGCTCGCGCGCGGCGGTGGCCGAGAACACCACGTCGGCTTCGGCCAGATGGCGGTCCAGATCGGTCAGCGGCAGGGCGTAACCGCCGTGCTGGCTGGCCAGCGTCTGCGCATGCGCAAGCGTGCGATTGGCGATCAACAAGCGGCGCACGCGGCCTTCGCTCAGATGCTTGGCCGCCAGCTCGATGGTTTCGCCCGCGCCGATCAGCAGCACGGTGGATTCGTTGAGCCGCGCAAAGGATTCCTGCGCCAGTCGCACCGCAGTGGAGGCCACTGACACCGGATTGGCACCGACGCGGGTATCGGTGCGCGCCCGCTTGGCGACCGAGAAGGTCTGCTGGAACAGGCGGTCCAGCCCGCTGCCCAGTGCGCCGTGTGCACGCGCCACTGCCCAGGCGTCCTTCACCTGGCCCAGGATCTGCGGCTCGCCCAGCACCATCGAGTCCAGCCCGGTGGCGACGCGGAACAGGTGGCGCACCGCCGCTTCCTCCTGATGTTGATACAGGTAGCCGCTCAAGCCCGGCGCATGGGTCTCCAGCCAGCTCACCAGGCTGTGCGGGTCGTCGGACATCGCATACAGCTCGGTGCGGTTGCAGGTGGACAGCAGCGCGGCCTCGCGTACCTGCGGCAACGCGCGCAGGGATTCGAGCGCGCGCGGCAACGCGTCACCTGCGAACGCCGCGCGTTCGCGCAGGTCCACAGGTGCGGTCTGGTGATTCAGTCCGAGCACCCACAACGTCATTGTTCAGTTGCTTGCGATAAGCTGGCGGCCATTCAGGGCCCCATTTTACGGCCCGGTTGCCCCCGATGCCTGTACCGATTCGCATCCTGTGTGTTCTTTTGCTGGTCGCAGTCTCCACCAGTGCCACTGCAGCACCCAAGAAAGCACCGCCTGCGCCACCGCCCGGTCGCGCCGGCACCACCTCGCTGGAGCCGGTGCTCGCCGGCGAATTCGCCTTGCAGGCCGGGCAGTTGGACGATGCCGCCCGCGCCTACCTGGACGCCGCCAAGGCCGAGGCTGGCGATGCCGGGCTGGCCGAACGCGCTGCCCGCATCGCCATGCTGGCCAACGACGACCCGCGTGCGATCGAGGCCCTGGCGCTGTGGCGTGCCCGCGCACCCTCGTCGATGTCCATGCGCAGTACCGAGGCCTCACTGGCCTTGCGCCGCAACGACTTGCGTACCGCCCGCCGTGACCTGCTCGGCCTGCTCAAGGAGCCAGACCCGCGCGGCTGGCGCTTCGCCCTGATCGCCCTGGCCAATGGCGGGCGCGAGCCGGAAGCCTCGGCCGACGTGCTCGAAGACCTGGTCAAGGCCGGCGCCATCCCCAATCAGATCGAAGCCTGGCAGGAATTCGGCCGGCTTGCCCTGCGCATGGAGCGCCCGGCGCTGGCCAAGCGCATCGTCGACGAAGTGGTGCGCCGCTTCCCCGAAGAGCCGCGCGTGGCCTTGTTGCACGCCACCCAGCTGCAGCAGGAAGGCAAGAACGACGAAGCGCTGGCACTGTTGAAGAATGTCGAGCCGCAGGCAGTCAAGGATTCCGAGCTGCGTGGCGCGCTGGCCTTTGCCTACGACGCCATGGGGCAGACTGAAGCCGCCGCGCGGGTGTTGTCGACCGGGCCGCAGGACACCCAGACATACGGGCTGCGTGCCTCCATGCTGGCCAAGGAAAAAGATCGCAGCGCGCTGGAGGCGCTGTACGGCGAGCTCAAGAGCAACGCCACCAAGCCTGACCCGGACCGCCGCCTGCTGCTCGGCAAGATCGCCGAATTCCTCAAGCGCTACGACGAGGCGGTGGAGTGGTATCGCGGCGTGCCCGGCGGCCCGCAGCTGAGCGAGGCGCGCCTGCGCGCCGCCAGCGCCCTGTACGAGCTGGGCCGCAAGCCCGAGGCGCTCGCCGAAGCGCGCGCATTGCAGAGCGATGCCAGCGCCGACGACGACGCGCGTCGCGACGCCTACGTGCTCGAAGCCGAGCTGCACCAGCGCGCCGACGACGCAGCGGGCGAACTGGATGCCTTCGAACGCGGCCTGGCCGCCTATCCGGACGACGGCGCGCTGCTGTACGCCCGCGGCCTGGCCTGGGAGCGCCGTGACGATGTCGCGCGTGCCGAGGCCGATCTGCGCAAGATCCTGGTGGCCGAACCGGAAAACGTGGCGGCGCTGAACGCGCTGGGCTACACCCTGGCCGACCGCACCACCCGCTACAAGGAAGCGCTGGCGCTGATCGACCGCGCCCGCACCGCCGACCCGGATAACCCGGCCATCGTCGACAGCTACGGCTGGGTGCTGTATCGCATGGGCCGCACCAAGGAAGCCCTGGTGCAACTGCGCCGCGCCTGGGCCCTGGTCAAGGACCCGGAAATCGCCGCGCACGTGGGCGAGGTGCTGTGGGTCAGCGGCAAGCAGGATGAGGCGCGGCGCTACTTCGATGAGGCGCGGCGTCTGGATCCGGACAACCGCGCGCTGCAACGCGCCGTGGAAAAATTCGGGCTATGAGCGGGGCGATCCGAACACTGGCCCTGAGCGGGCTGGTGCTGGTCGGGCTGTCGGCCTGCGTCAGCGTGCCGCGAGGGCAGGGCGGCGGTGCCGCAGTGGTCGAACAGGTTTCCGAGGGTGCGCGTCAGGCCGAAGCCGCACGCCAGACCTGGCTGCAGGCGCATCCGGCCTGGTCGTTCCAGGGCCGGGTGGCGATCAGCAAGGGCAGCAACGGCGGTAGCGGCCGCATCGACTGGCAGCAGGACGGTGCGAAATACCGCGTGCAGCTCAGCGCGCCGGTGACCCGGCAGAGCTGGGTGCTCACCGGCGACACCGCCAGCGGCGGCGGACGCCTGGAAGGGCTGGACGGCGGCCCGCGCAGCGGTCCGGATGCCGAGCAGGTGCTGCTGGAAGCGACCGGCTGGACCATCCCGGTCAACCAGATGCCGGACTGGGTGCGCGCGCTGCGCATCGCCGACGCCGGTGCCGAACGCGCGGATCTGGATGCGGCCGGGCGGCCGCGTACCGTGCAGCAGGATGGCTGGACGATCGACTTTCTCGCCTGGGCGCCGGCCGGCGCCGGCCAGCCCGAGCTGCCGCAGCGCATCGAAGCCCGCAATGGCGAGGCCAAGGTGCGTCTGCTGGTCGATCAGTGGACGGTATCGCCCTGATGTCCGCGCTGGAGACGGGCTGGTCGGCCTGGCCTGCGCCGGCCAAGCTCAACCTGTTCCTGCAGATCGTCGGGCGCCGCGCCGATGGCTACCACCTGCTGCAGACCGTGTTCCGGCTGCTGGACTGGGGGGACACCATTCATCTTGGTTTGCGCAACGACGGCCTGATCCGGCGCATCGGCGACAGCCTGCCCGGCGTGGCGGAAAACGATGACCTGGTCATCCGGGCCGCGCGCCTGCTGCAATCCAGCGCGGGCACGCAGGCCGGCGCCGACATCCGGGTCGACAAGCGCATCCCCGCCGGCGGCGGCTTCGGCGGCGGATCGTCGGATGCCGCCACCGTGCTGGTCGCGCTGAACGCCTTGTGGGGCCTGGGCTTGCCGGTCCAGACGCTGGCCGAGTTGGGGCTACGACTGGGCGCCGACGTGCCGGTGTTCGTGCGCGGTCACAATGCCTGGGCCGAGGGTGTCGGCGAGCAACTGACCCCAATCGGTCTCCCGGCGGCGTTCTACGTGCTGGTCGATCCGGGAATTCACGTGCCCACCCCGGTCTTATTTCAATCACGGGAATTGACGCGGGATGCCGCGCCCGTGAAAATAGCGGACTTCGCTTCGGGTTCTCTGCTCGACAATGCGTTCGAGCCGGTTCTGCGGCGCCGTGAACCCGCCATTGAGGCAGTGTTCCAGGCGCTGTCCAGGATCGGGACGCCGCGTTTGACCGGGTCAGGGAGCGGGTGTTTCGTCGAATTCGCCACGCGCGCTGCTGCAGAGCAGGCCATGGTGCAGTTGCCGGACAGCCTGAGGGCGTGGGTCGTGGAAGGTGCAGCGCACTCGCCACTGCTCGACGCGCTGGATGCGAGACAGGTTTGATGCAGGGGCGTCGCCAAGAGGCCCAAGGCACCAGGTTTTGATCCTGGCATTCGTAGGTTCGAATCCTACCGCCCCTGCCAGTTGTTGATGCAGGTCTCCCTGCACCAGTTGTACATGCAGGTCCCTCTGCAACAGCCGTATATGCAGGTCTCCTGCAACAGCCCGCACATCCATGTGCGGAGATTCAACGAAAAGCCCGGCATTTGGTCGGCTTTGTCCAGCTCCATCATCGCCCGCACGCTCTTTGCCGCCGCCCGAGAGATCCCATGCAAGACCAACGTAACCTGCTGGTGTTCTCCGGCAATGCCAACAAACCGCTTGCCCTGAGCATCTGCAAGGAGCTCGGCGTCCGCATGGGCAAGGCGCTGGTCACGCGCTTCTCCGATGGCGAGGTGCAGGTCGAGATCGAAGAAAGCGTGCGCCGGCAGGAAGTGTTCGTGATCCAGCCGACCTGCGCGCCAAGCGCAGAGAACCTGATGGAGCTGCTGGTGCTGATCGACGCGCTCAAGCGCGCCAGCGCCGCGTCGGTGACCGCGGTCATCCCGTACTTCGGCTACTCGCGCCAGGACCGCCGCATGCGCTCCTCGCGCGTGCCGATCACTGCCAAGGTCGCTGCCAAGATGATCTGCGCGATGGAGGCCGACCGCGTGTTGACGGTCGATCTGCATGCCGACCAGATCCAGGGCTTCTTCGATGTGCCGGTCGATAATGTCTATGCCTCGCCGCTGCTGCTAGCCGACATCTGGCGTGCCTACGGCACCGACAACCTGATCGTGGTATCGCCGGATGTGGGCGGTGTGGTGCGCGCGCGCGCCGTCGCCAAGCGTCTGGACGATGCGGATCTGGCCATCATCGACAAGCGCCGTCCGCGCGCCAACGTCGCCACGGTGATGAACATCATCGGCGATGTGCAGGGCAAGACCTGCGTGCTGGTCGACGATCTGGTCGATACCGCCGGTACCCTGTGTGCCGCCGCCGCAGCGCTGAAGCAGCGCGGCGCGCTCAAGGTGGTGGCCTACATCACCCACCCGGTGCTGTCCGGCCCGGCAGTGGACAACATCAACAATTCGCAGCTCGACGAGCTGGTGGTCACCGACACGATTCCGCTGAACGAAGCTGCGCGCACCTGCGCCAAGATTCGTCAGCTGAGCGTGGCCGAACTGCTGGCCGAGACCATTCGCCGCATCGCCTTCGGCGAGTCGGTGAGTTCGCTCTACGTCGACTGATGCCGCATTCGGTGCCCGGAGTTCCGGGTGCCGGTACCACGTCTCGCCTGGTCGCGGGTGAGACGCTTCATCGCCGCGAGGCGGTATTCCAATCTAGGTAGTGAAACAACATGGCAAAGACTCACGAAATCAAGGTCGAGCGCCGCGCGAACGAGGGGAAGGGTGCGAGCCGCCGCCTACGTCACGCTGGCGTCATTCCGGCCATCGTTTACGGTGGCGAACTCGAGCCGGTCAGCATCCAGCTCAACCACGAGCAGATCTGGCTTGCCCAGCAGAACGAGTGGTTCTACTCGTCGATCCTCGACCTGAACCTCAATGGCGACGTGCAGCAGGTGCTGCTGCGTGACATGCAGCGCCATCCGTTCAAGCAGCTGATCATCCACATCGACTTCCAGCGCGTCAGCGCCAACGAGAAGCTCAGCGCCGCCGTGCCGCTGCACTTCATCAACGAAGCGGCCTCGCCGGCCGGTAAGTCCAGCGAAGTGGTCGTCACCCATGAACTCAACGAAGTTCAGGTCGTCTGCCTGCCGAAGGATCTGCCGGAGTTCATCGAAGTGGACCTGGGTGCCCTGGAAGTGGGCAACGTGATCCACCTGTCCGAGATCAAGCTGCCGGCCGGTGTGGAAATTCCGGAGCTGAAGCTGGGCAAGGAGCACGACGTGGCAGTGGTTGCTGCCAAGCACGTGCGGATCGAGGAAGAAGACGCTGCCGGTGAAGAAGGCAGCGAAGGCGCCGAGACCAAGTAAGCCGTCGGCCGATCCCTCGCACTGCGCGGGATCGGCTGCGGTCACTGGCATGTCTGCACTCCGCCTGATTGTCGGACTCGGGAATCCCGGTCCGGAACACGCGCAAACCCGGCACAACGCCGGGTTTCGTTTCGTCGATGCCCTCGTCGAGCGCCATGGCGTGCGTTGGGGGCTGGACGCCAAGTTGTTCGGCGAGACCGCCAAGGTCGAGATCGCCGGGCAGTCGGTCTGGCTGCTCAAGCCGGCCACCTTCATGAATCTCAGCGGCAAATCGATCACCGCCGCGTTGCGGTTCTGGAAGATCGAGCCGGAGCAACTGCTCGTTGCACACGACGAACTGGATCTTGCGCCGGGCATCGCGCGGCTCAAGTTCGATGGCGGCCACGGCGGCCAGAACGGCTTGCGCGACACCATTCGCCTGCTGGGACACGGTAAATTCCATCGCTTGCGGATCGGCATCGGCCATCCCGGCCACAAGGACCGCGTGGTGCCCTGGGTGCTGGGACGGGCAGGGCGCGACGACGACGCGGCAATCGGCACTGCAGTGGACGCAGCCATCGATGTCCTGCCGCTGGCACTGGAGGGTAATTTCAACGAGGCGATGAAGCGCCTGCATACGGAAAAATAGAGAATGGGGAATCGGGAATGGGAGGAGCGTTGCTCTTGCCATTCTCGATTCCCGATTCTCCATTCACTGGAAAACCTATGGGTATCAAATGCGGCATCGTCGGCCTGCCCAACGTCGGCAAGTCGACCCTGTTCAATGCGCTGACCAAGGCGGGCATCGCTGCGGCCAATTTCCCGTTCTGCACCATCGAGCCGAACGTCGGCATCGTGCCGGTGCCGGATCCGCGCCTCAATCAACTGGCTGAGATCGTCAAGCCGCAGAAGCTGATTCCGACCGCGGTCGAGTTCGTCGATATCGCCGGCCTAGTGGCGGGTGCGGCCAGCGGCGAAGGGCTGGGCAACAAGTTTCTGGCGCATATCCGCGAAGTCGATGCGATCACCCACGTGGTGCGCTGCTTCGAGAACGACGATGTCATCCATGTGAACAACAAGGTTGACCCGATCAGCGATATCGAAACCATCGATACCGAACTGGCGCTGGCCGATCTGGACAGCGTGGAAAAGGCGCTCAACCGTGCCGAGCGCAGCGCCAAGGGCGGCGACAAGGATGCCGCGGCGCGCAAGCCGGTGCTGGCCAAATTGCAGGCTGCGCTGGCCGATGGCAAGGCAGGGCGTGCAGCCGGCCTGGACGATGACGAAAAGGCGCTGGTGCGCGATCTGTTCCTGTTGACGCTCAAGCCGGTGATGTACATCGCCAACGTGCTTGAGGACGGTTTCGAGAACAATCCGCACCTGGACGCGGTGCGTCGGCATGCGTTGGCCGAAGGCGCCGAAGTGGTGCCGGTCTCGGCAGCGATCGAGGAAGAGCTGTCGCAGCTCGACGACGAGGACCGCGACACCTTCCTGGCCGATCTGGGTCTGGACGAGCCGGGTCTGAATCGCGTCATCCGTGCCGCCTACAAGTTGCTTGGCCTGCAGACCTACTTCACTGCCGGCGTCAAGGAAGTGCGTGCGTGGACGGTCAGGGCTGGCTCGACCGCGCCGCAGGCGGCAGCAGTGATCCATACCGATTTCGAGAAGGGCTTCATTCGCGCCGAGACGATCGGCTTCGACGACTTCATCAAGCACCGCGGCGAAGCCGGCGCGCGCGATGCGGGGCGTCTGCGTCTGGAAGGCAAGGAATACCGCGTGCAGGAAGGCGACGTGCTGCACTTCCGCTTCAACGTCTGACCGGTTGCGCGCGACCCCGATGGCCGCGCGTCTTCGGCGCTGACGATTTGCTCAAAATTTTTGTTGACACTGCATGCGTCCCACAACAAAATAACGGGCTGCTTCACCCCGAACCGAATTCGCCTCATCGCGCACCGGTCCGGTAGTAAAAGCTGGAGGGATACCCAAGCGGCCAACGGGGGCAGACTGTAAATCTGCTGGCTTACGCCTTCGGTGGTTCGAATCCACCTCCCTCCACCAGTTTCACGTTGTGGCATGCGGTTCCCGGCGCGGGAGTAGTTCAACGGTAGAACCTCAGCCTTCCAAGCTGATGGTGCGGGTTCGATTCCCGTCTCCCGCTCCATTGAACGCAAATGCATGGCATAATGCAAAACTCGCTCACGTAGCTCAGTCGGTAGAGCACCTCCTTGGTAAGGAGGAGGTCGAAGGTTCGATTCCTTTCGTGAGCACCACTACTCAATCGTCTTTAACTCCAAACGATTACCGAGACACGCACCCATGGCAAAAGCTAAATTTGAGCGCACCAAGCCGCACGTGAACGTCGGCACCATCGGTCACGTTGACCATGGCAAGACCACGTTGACAGCCGCGCTGACCAAGATCGGTGCTGAGCGTTTCGGTGGCGAGTTCAAGGCGTATGACGCGATCGACGCGGCGCCGGAAGAGAAGGCGCGCGGCATCACGATTTCGACCGCCCACGTCGAATACGAATCCCCGAACCGTCACTACGCGCACGTCGATTGCCCCGGCCACGCCGACTACGTCAAGAACATGATCACCGGTGCGGCGCAGATGGACGGCGCGATTCTGGTGTGTTCGGCTGCTGACGGCCCGATGCCGCAGACCCGTGAGCACATCCTGCTCTCGCGTCAGGTCGGTGTGCCGCACATCGTCGTTTTCCTGAACAAGGCCGACATGGTCGACGACGCCGAGCTGCTCGAGCTGGTCGAAATGGAAGTGCGCGAACTGCTCAGCAAGTACGACTTCCCGGGCGATGACACCCCGATCATCCATGGTTCGGCGCGTCTTGCGCTGGATGGCGATCAGAGCGACATCGGCGTGCCGGCGATCCTGAAGCTGGTCGACGCGCTCGACACCTTCATCCCGGAGCCGACCCGCGACGTCGACCGTCCGTTCCTGATGCCGGTCGAAGACGTGTTCTCGATCTCCGGCCGCGGCACCGTGGTGACTGGTCGTATCGAGCGCGGCATCATCAAGGTCGGCGACGAAATCGAAATCGTCGGTATCCGTGACACCCAGAAGACCACCGTCACCGGTGTGGAAATGTTCCGCAAGCTGCTCGACCAGGGTCAGGCAGGCGACAACGCCGGTCTGCTGCTGCGCGGCACCAAGCGTGACGACGTCGAGCGCGGCCAGGTGCTGTGCAAGCCGGGTTCGATCAAGCCGCACACCGAGTTCGAAGCCGAAGTCTACGTGCTGTCGAAGGACGAGGGTGGCCGTCATACGCCGTTCTTCAAGGGCTACCGTCCGCAGTTCTACTTCCGCACCACCGACATCACTGGCGCTTGCCAGCTGCCGGAAGGCGTGGAGATGGTGATGCCGGGCGACAACGTGAAGATGGTCGTGACCCTGATCAACCCGGTCGCGATGGACGAAGGTCTGCGCTTCGCCATCCGTGAAGGCGGTCGTACCGTCGGCGCCGGCGTGGTTGCCAAGATCATCAAGTAAGTGCCTGCGTCCAGTCGCCTCGCGGCGGCTGGATTCAAACGAATGGCGGGCCGGCTGAACCGCGGTCCGCCTTCGTTGTCTTAGGGTTTGCGGTAAACGAGTACATACGCCAGTAGCTCAATTGGCAGAGCAGCGGTCTCCAAAACCGCAGGTTGGGGGTTCGAGTCCCTCCTGGCGTGCCACTCCTCTTTCCGGCCCAGCGATTCGGGTCAGATCGGTAACTAGAGCCGGATGAATAGCAAAATCGAGCCTTCCAAAAGCGCGTCTGCTGCCAGCGCTGATATCGTGAAATACGTCATCTCCGCGCTCCTGGTGATCGCGGGGTTGTTTGTGTGGTTCTGGTTTTCTGCGCCTGAGCGCGCCACCCAGTTCGGGGCCTGGACGCCGCAGTTGCGTGCGCTGGCCGTGATCGTGGGGTTGGTGGCGGGCGCATTCGTATTTTTGGGAACCGGCAAAGGCCGGGAGACCCGTGAATTCATGTCCGAATCCAGGTTCGAGTTGCGCAAGGTGGTCTGGCCGACGCGCCAGGAAGCCATTCGCACGACCTGGGTCGTGATTGTTGTTGTGATCATTCTGAGTTTGCTGTTGGGCGGCTTCGACTTCGTCATCCAGAAGCTCACGCAGTGGTTCCTGGCTCGTTGAGGAGAATCAAGCAGTGAAGCGTTGGTATGTCGTTCACGCCTATTCAGGCTTCGAAAAATCCGTTGCGCAGGCATTGCGCGACCGTATTGCCCGTACCGAGATGGAAGATCGTTTCGGCGACGTGTTGGTGCCGACCGAAGAAGTCATCGAGATGCGCGCCGGCCAGAAGCGCCGGTCCGAGCGCAAGTTCTTCCCCGGCTACGTGCTGGTGCAGATCGAGACCCACGAAGAGGCCGGTATTCCGCGCATCGACAATGAGAGCTGGCACCTGGTGAAGGAGACTTCCAAGGTGATGGGCTTCATTGGCGGCACCGCTGACCGTCCGTTGCCGATTCGCGACGAAGAGGCTGATGCGATCCTGCAGCGTGTGCAGGACGGCGTTGAGAAGCCGCGTCCGAAGGTGCTGTTCGAGCCGGGTCAGATGGTGCGCGTCACCGATGGTCCGTTCAACGACTTCAACGGTGTGGTGGAAGAGGTCAATTACGAGAAGAGCAGGCTGCGGGTTGCCGTGCTCATCTTCGGTCGCTCCACGCCGGTCGAGCTCGAGTTCGGCCAGGTCGAGAAGGGCTGACGCCGGTCGGGCGCCGTCTAGGCGCCCGCCTTGAATGCTGTTATAGTGCGCGGCTCGCTGACCTGGCGAACCGCCGGGAACCAATGGCTGCCGCATGGCAGCCATCTGCGTGTGGTCAGAAACGTGAAGCCGGGACACGTGATTTCCCGGTCCGATGGGGAGCCTGCAGTCAAGGCGCTAGCACCCGGAGAGTATCGAAATGGCAAAGAAGATAACTGCTTACATCAAGTTGCAGGTCAAGGCCGGTCAGGCCAATCCTGCGCCGCCGGTCGGCCCTGCCCTGGGTCAGCGCGGTCTGAACATCATGGAATTCTGCAAGGCGTTCAACGCAGCGACCTCCAAGCTGGAGCCGGGTCTGCCGACGCCGGTGGTCATCACCGCGTACTCCGATCGTACCTTCACCTTCATCACCAAGAGCACCCCGGCCAGCGTGCTGCTCAAGAAGGCTGCAGGCGTGACTTCCGGTTCCAAGCGCCCTAACACCGACAAGGTGGGCAAGGTGACGCGCAAGCAGCTGGAAGAGATCGCCAAGGTCAAGGAAGCCGATTTGACGGCGGCCGAGCTGGAAGCGGCAGTGCGTACGATTGCGGGTTCTGCCCGCAGCATGGGTTTGACGGTGGAGGGCTAAGACATGGCACAGAGCAAGCGCGTTAAGGCCATTGCGGCCGCTGTCGTTCCGGGCAAGACCTATGCCTTCGAAGACGCAATCAAGATCCTGAAGACCGTGACCAAGGCCAAGTTCGTCGAGTCGATCGACGTTGCCGTGCGCCTGGGCGTGGACGCCAAGAAGTCCGACCAGCAGGTGCGCGGTTCGACCGTACTGCCGGCCGGTACGGGCAAGAGCGTGCGCGTTGCCGTGTTCGCACCGGCCGGTGCCAAGGCTGACGAAGCCCTGGCCGCTGGTGCCGAGGCGGTGGGCATGGACGACCTGGCCGAGAAAATGCAGGCCGGCGATCTGAGCTACGACGTGGTCATCGCCACCCCGGACGCGATGCGCGTCGTCGGTAAGCTCGGCACCCTGCTGGGCCCGCGCGGCCTGATGCCGAACCCGAAGGTCGGCACCGTGTCGGCCAACCCGGGCGAAGCGGTCAAGAATGCCAAGTCGGGTCAGGTGCGTTACCGCACCGACAAGGCTGGCATCATCCACTGCACCATCGGCAAGGCCAGCTTCGATGACGAAGCGCTGAAGTCGAACCTGCAGGCGCTGCTGCTGGATCTGATCAAGGCCAAGCCGGCCACCTCGAAGGGTACCTACCTGCAGAAGGTGTCGGTCAGCTCGACGATGGGTCCTGGTGTGACCGTCGACCAGTCCAGCCTTGCGCTGAAGTGAGTTGAGGGGTCGGGCCTGTCATGGGCCTGACCCGTCGATGTAGTACAGCATTGTTTTTCCGGCCCGGGTCACCGTGTGCTGGGAGTCCGTTCCCTCCTTTGGGGTAACGGACATTTTGAAGGCGATCGCCGGCATGTCCGGCGGTAGCCGTCAAAGACCGCAGGCGCGGTCAGCGCAGATCGACGACGGGCATGGATGCTCGCACTGGCAGGGAGTCGCCGTCGATGTAGCGGGATCGCTTAATCAGGTTCGCAAGAGCCGGCCGGCGTAGATGGTGTCGCCCTTCTGGAGCTTTCTGGTTTACGCGCGTCTGGGACATCCCGGATCGAGCCCACTCCAGGTCTAGAACGGCCACCAAAGGAACATCGGTCGATGTTCCCGGCTTCCAGGAAGGAGGCTGCCCTGGACCGCAACCGGCAGGAGCCGCGAGCGGAGTAGTTTGAAGCGGGGATTTGGGATTCGGCATTGGGGATTTGCAGGGGCTGCTTCACGGCTTTCGACGAATCACCCATCACCAATCACCAATCCCGGCTTTAACGGAGGAGTGCAATGGCTCTCAATCTGTCTCAGAAGCAAGAAGTAGTCGCCGAGCTGGCAGACATCGCCGCCAAGGCTCACTCCTTGATCGCCGCCGAATACGCTGGCATCACGGTCTCCCAGATGACCGCGATGCGCAAGCAGGCCCGCGAAACCGGCGTGTTCTTGAAAGTTGTCAAGAACACCCTGGCTGCGCGCGCCGTTGAAGGTACTGATTTCGCTGTCGTCGCTGACAAGCTGGTCGGTCCTTTGCTGTATGCGTTTTCGATGGAGGAGCCCGGCGCTGCCGGTCGCCTGATCAAGGAATTCGCCAAGGGCAACGACAAGTTGCAGGCCAAGGTCGTGTCCATCGGCGGGGAACTGTTCCCGGCTGGCCACGTCGACGTGTTGGCTTCGCTGCCGACCCGCGATCAGGCCCTGGCCATGCTGGCCCGCGTGCTGTCCGAACCGGCTGCCATGTTTGCCCGTGCCGTCAAGGCCGTGGGCGACAAGCAGGGTGGTGGCGACGAAGCCGCCGCGCCGGTCGCCGAGACTGCCGAAGCTTGATGTCCTAGCGTTCGCTAGAACCCCAATCCAGAAAATCATTTAAAGGTAATCACAATGTCCCTTACCAACGAACAGATCGTCGACGCCATCGCCGAGAAGTCCCTGATGGAAGTGATGGAGCTGGTCAAGGCCATCGAAGAAAAGTTCGGCGTCTCCGCCGCCGCTCCGGTCGCTGCCGCTGCAGCTGGCCCGGCCGCCGTGGTCGAAGAGCAGACCGAATTCAACGTGGTGCTGGTTGATTGCGGCGCCAACAAGGTCGGCGTCATTAAGGCCGTTCGCGCCGTGACCGGCCTGGGCCTGAAGGAAGCCAAGGATCTGACCGAAGCCGGCGGCATCCTGAAGGAAGGCGCCACCAAGGACGAAGCCGAGAAGATCAAGAAGGAACTGACCGAAGCCGGCGCCAAGGTCGAAGTCAAGTAAGCAGCATCTTGCATCGCCAGCGTTTCATGGTGATGCACTGAAGGCTGGGAGCGTAAAGCTCCCGGCCTTTGGCCGTTTCGGGCGGGAATCGAGAATCGGGATTGGGGAGTCGCAAATGCAACATCGCGTGCTCATCCGATTCCCATTTCTCCATTCCCGATTCCCGGCCTCACCGAGTTGGTAGTTGGAAGTAGCGGGAGAAGGCGTGCTGGTGCCGGCAATACCAGCGACTTCCAACTGACAATTTTGTTATTTCAGGGCCGCCGCGACGCGGCCCCCGCAGCCTAGGGTGAAGACTCATGACGTCTTATTCGTTCACCGAAAAAAAGCGTATCCGCAAGGACTTCGGCAAGCAGCGCTCGATTCTCGAAGTGCCGTTCCTGCTTGCCATCCAGGTCGATTCCTACCGCGAATTCCTGCAGGAAGACGTGGAGCCGAACAAGCGTAAGGACCTCGGTCTGCACGCGGCACTGAAGTCGGTGTTCCCGATTTCCAGCTACAGCGGCAATGCCGCGCTGGAATACGTGGGCTATAAGCTGGGTCAGCCGGTGTTTGACGAGCGTGAATGCCGTCAGCGTGGCATGAGCTATGGCGCGCCGCTGCGCGTGACCGTGCGCCTGGTGATCTACGACCGCGAGTCGTCGACCAAGGCCATCAAGTACGTGAAGGAGCAGGAGGTCTATCTGGGCGAAATCCCGCTGATGACCGACAACGGCACCTTCATCGTCAACGGCACCGAGCGCGTCATCGTCTCGCAGCTGCACCGTTCGCCGGGTGTGTTCTTCGACCACGACCGTGGCAAGACCCACAGCTCGGGCAAGCTGCTGTACAGCGCCCGCATCATTCCGTACCGCGGTTCCTGGCTGGACTTCGAGTTCGACCCGAAGGACGCGCTGTTCACCCGTATCGACCGTCGCCGCAAGCTGCCGGTGTCGATCCTGCTGCGCGCGCTTGGCTACAGCAACGAAGAGATGCTGGCTGAGTTCTTCGAGATCAATACGTTCCATATCAATCCGGACGAAGGCGTGCAGCTGGAGCTGGTGCCGGAGCGTCTGCGTGGCGAAACGCTGAACTTCGACCTGGCCGATGGCGACAAGGTCATCGTGGAAGCGGGCAAGCGCATCACTGCCCGTCACGTCAAGCAGCTCGAAGCCGCCGGCGTTGCCGCGCTGGCCGTGCCGGACGACTACCTGCTCACCCGCATCCTGTCGCACGACGTGGTCGATGGCTCCACCGGCGAACTGCTGGCCAATGCCAACGACGAGATCACCGAAGATCAGCTGGCAGCGTTCCGCAAGGCCGGCGTCGATGCGGTCGGCACCCTGTGGGTGAACGATCTGGACCGTGGTCCGTACCTGTCCAACACCCTGCGGATCGATCCGACCAAGACCCAGCTCGAAGCGCTGGTCGAGATCTACCGCATGATGCGTCCGGGCGAGCCGCCGACCAAGGAAGCCGCACAGAACCTGTTCCACAACCTGTTCTTCACCTTCGAGCGCTACGACCTGTCCACCGTCGGCCGCATGAAGTTCAACCGTCGCGTCGGCCGCAAGGACGTGCTGGGTGAGTCGGTGCTGTACGACAAGAAGTACTTTGCCGAGCGCAACGACGAAGAATCCAAGCGTCTGGTCGCCGAGCACACCGACACCTCCGACATCCTGGAAGTGATCAAGGTGCTCACCGAGATCCGCAACGGTCGCGGCGTGGTCGATGACATCGATCACCTGGGCAACCGTCGCGTGCGTTCGGTCGGCGAAATGGCCGAGAACGTGTTCCGCGTGGGCCTGGTCCGCGTCGAGCGCGCGGTCAAGGAGCGCCTGTCGATGGCCGAGTCCGAGGGTCTGACTCCGCAGGAACTGATCAACGCCAAGCCGGTGGCTGCGGCGATCAAGGAATTCTTCGGCTCCTCGCAGCTGTCGCAGTTCATGGATCAGAACAACCCGCTGTCGGAAGTGACGCACAAGCGTCGCGTCTCCGCACTGGGCCCGGGCGGTCTGACCCGCGAGCGCGCCGGCTTCGAAGTGCGCGACGTGCACCCGACCCATTACGGCCGCGTCTGCACCATCGAAACCCCGGAAGGCCCGAACATCGGTCTGATCAACTCGCTGGCCGTGTTCGCCCGCACCAACCAGTACGGCTTCCTCGAGACGCCGTACCGCAAGGTGCTGGACGGCAAGGTCTCTGACGACGTCGAGTACCTGTCGGCGATCGAGGAAAACGAGTACGTGATCGCCCAGGCGAACGCACTGACCGACGCCAAGAACATGCTCACCGAGCAGTTCGTGCCGTGCCGGTTCCAGGGCGAGTCGCTGCTGAAGCCGCCGGCGGAAGTGCACTTCATGGACGTCTCGCCGATGCAGACCGTGTCGGTCGCCGCGGCGCTGGTGCCGTTCCTGGAGCACGACGACGCCAACCGCGCATTGATGGGCGCCAACATGCAGCGCCAGGCCGTGCCGACGCTGCGTTCGCAGAAGCCGTTGGTCGGTACCGGTATCGAGCGTGCGGTTGCGCGCGACTCGGGCGTGACCGTCAATGCCTTGCGTGGTGGCGTGATCGAGCAGATCGACGCGGCCCGCATCGTGGTCAAGGTCAACGAGGCAGAAATCGGCGGCGGCACCGATGCCGGCGTGGATATCTACAACCTGATCAAGTACACCCGCTCCAACCAGAACACCTGCATCAACCAGCGTCCGCTGGTGAATGTGGGCGACGTGATCGCGCGCGGCGACGTGCTGGCCGACGGCCCGTCCACCGACATCGGTGAGCTGGCGCTGGGTCAGAACATGCTGATCGCGTTCATGCCGTGGAACGGCTACAACTTCGAAGACTCCATCCTGCTCTCCGAGCGCGTGGTGGAAGAAGATCGTTACACCACGATCCACATCGAAGAACTGACCTGCGTTGCGCGCGACACCAAGCTGGGGCCGGAGGAAATTTCCGCCGACATCCCGAACGTGTCCGAGCAGGCCCTGAACCGTCTGGACGAGAGCGGCGTGGTGTACATCGGTGCGGAAGTGCGCGCCGGCGACATCATGGTCGGCAAGGTCACGCCGAAGGGCGAGAGCCAGCTGACTCCGGAAGAAAAGCTGCTGCGTGCGATCTTCGGTGAGAAGGCGTCCGATGTGAAGGACAGCTCACTGCGCGTGCCCCCGGGCATGGACGGCACCGTCATCGACGTGCAGGTCTTCACCCGCGACGGCATCGAGAAGGACAAGCGTGCGCGTCAGATCGAAGAGTCCGAAATCAAGCGCGTCAAGAAGGACTTCGACGACCAGTTCCGTATCCTGGAAGCGGCCATCTACGCACGTCTGCGTTCGCAGATCGTGGGCAAGGTCGCCAACGGTGGTCCGAACCTGAAGAAGGGCGACAACGTCACTGACGCGTATCTGGACGGCCTGAAGAAGTCCGACTGGTTCCAGCTGCGCATGAAGGACGAAGACGCTGCCGACGCCATCGAGCGTGCGCAGAAGCAGATCCAGGCGCACGAGAAGGAATTCGAAGCACGCTTCGCCGACAAGCGCGGCAAGATCACCCAGGGCGACGACCTCGCACCGGGCGTGCTGAAGATGGTCAAGGTGTTCCTGGCAGTGAAGCGCCGCATCCAGCCGGGCGACAAGATGGCAGGCCGCCACGGCAACAAGGGTGTGGTCTCCAACGTTGTGCCGGTCGAGGATATGCCGTACATGGCCACCGGCGAGCCGGTCGACATCGTGCTGAACCCGCTCGGCGTGCCGTCGCGTATGAACATCGGCCAGATTCTGGAAGTGCATCTGGGCTGGGCCGCCAAGGGCCTGGGTCGCAAGATCCAGCGCATGCTGGAAGCCCAGGCGGCGGTCAGCGAGCTGCGCAAGTTCCTGGACGACATCTACAACCACGACAGCGCGATCAATGCACAGCGTGTGGACCTGTCGCAGTTCAGCGATGAGGAATTGCTCAACCTGGGCAAGAACCTGATCGATGGCGTGCCGATGGCCACCCCGGTGTTCGACGGCGCCAGCGAAGCGGAAATCAAGCGCATGCTGGAACTGGCCGAACTGCCGCAGAGCGGTCAGACCCAGTTGTACGACGGTCGTACCGGCGAAGCGTTCGATCGCAAGACCACGGTCGGCTACATGCACTACCTGAAGTTGAACCACCTGGTCGACGACAAGATGCATGCACGCTCGACCGGTCCGTACTCGCTCGTCACCCAGCAGCCGCTGGGCGGCAAGGCGCAGTTCGGTGGTCAGCGCTTCGGTGAGATGGAAGTCTGGGCGCTGGAAGCCTACGGCGCGGCCTACACCCTGCAGGAAATGCTGACGGTGAAGTCCGACGACGTGCAGGGCCGCAACCAGATGTACAAGAACATCGTCGATGGTGAGCACGAGATGGTCGCGGGCATGCCGGAATCCTTCAACGTGTTGGTGAAGGAAATCCGCTCGCTGGCGATCAACATGGAACTGGAAGAGTGATCGAGCCGGATCCCGGCGCCGCGATGCGGTGCCGGGATCCGGAACGTAAGGCCCTCGGTTTCATCTCAGCTACGAAATTCCTCCGACCCGGAGATATCAAATGAAAGACCTGCTCAACCTCTTCAATCAACAGCGCCAGACGCTGGATTTCGACGCGATCAAGATCGCGCTGGCATCGCCTGACCTGATCCGTTCGTGGTCCTACGGCGAAGTGAAGAAGCCCGAAACCATCAACTACCGTACCTTCAAGCCCGAGCGTGACGGCCTGTTCTGCGCCGCCATCTTCGGACCGATCAAGGACTACGAGTGCCTGTGCGGCAAGTACAAGCGCATGAAGCACCGCGGCGTGGTCTGCGAAAAGTGCGGCACCGAAGTCACCCTGGCCAAGGTGCGTCGCGAGCGCATGGGTCATATCGACCTGGCCTCGCCGGTCGCGCACATCTGGTTCCTCAAGTCGCTGCCCTCGCGCATCGGCCTGATGCTGGACATGACCCTGCGTGACATCGAGCGCGTGCTGTACTTCGAAGCCTATGTGGTCACCGAGCCGGGCCTGACCCCGCTCGAGCGCCGCCAGCTGCTGACCGAAGAGCAGTACCTGACCGCACGCCAGGAGTACAACGACGACTTCGACGCCGCCATGGGCGCCGAGGCCGTGTACGAATTGCTGCGCACGATCGACCTGCAGTCGGAAATGACCCGCCTGCGCGAGGAAATCGCCAGCACCGGTTCGGAAACCAAGCTCAAGCGCCTCACCAAGCGCATCAAGCTGATCGAGGCCTTCCTGGAGTCGGGCAACCGTCCGGAGTGGATGGTCATGACCGTGCTGCCGGTGCTGCCGCCGGATCTGCGTCCGCTGGTGCCGCTGGATGGCGGCCGCTTCGCGACCTCGGATCTGAACGATCTGTACCGCCGCGTGATCAACCGCAACAACCGTCTGCGTCGTCTGCTCGAGCTCAATGCGCCGGACATCATCGTGCGCAACGAGAAGCGCATGCTGCAGGAATCGGTCGATGCGCTGCTGGACAACGGCCGTCGCGGCCGTGCAATCACCGGCACCAACAAGCGTCCGCTGAAGTCGCTGGCCGACATGATCAAGGGCAAGCAGGGCCGGTTCCGTCAGAACCTGCTCGGCAAGCGCGTGGACTACTCCGGTCGTTCGGTCATCACCGTCGGTCCGTACCTCAAGCTGCACCAGTGCGGCCTGCCGAAGAAGATGGCGCTGGAGCTGTTCAAGCCGTTCGTGTTCGCCAAGCTGCAGCGTCGCGGCCTGGCCACCACCATCAAGGCGGCAAAGAAGCTGGTCGAGCGCGAAGAAGCCGAAGTCTGGGACATCCTGGAAGAAGTGATCCGCGAGCATCCGGTGCTGCTGAACCGTGCGCCGACCCTGCACCGTCTGGGCATCCAGGCGTTCGAGCCGGTGTTGATCGAAGGCAAGGCCATCCAGCTGCATCCGCTGGTCTGTACTGCATTCAACGCCGACTTCGACGGTGACCAGATGGCCGTCCACGTGCCGCTCTCGCTGGAAGCCCAGCTGGAAGCGCGTGCGTTGATGATGTCCACCAACAACATCCTGTCGCCGGCCAACGGCGAGCCGATCATCGTGCCGTCGCAGGACGTGGTGTTGGGCCTGTACTACATGAGCCGCGCCCTGGAGAACAAGAAGGGCGAGGGTATGGTGTTCGCCAACACCAGCGAAGTGAAGCGCGCCTACGACAACCGCGTGGTGGAACTGCACGCCAAGGTCAAGGTCCGCATCACCCAGGTGGACGTGGAAGCCGACGGCAAGCGCAGCAGCGGCACCTCGATCGTGGACACCACGGTCGGTCGTGCGCTGCTGAGCGAAATCCTGCCCGAAGGCCTGCCGTTCCAGCTGGCCAACACCGAGATGACCAAGAAGAACATCTCGCGTCTGATCAACTCCAGCTACCGTCTGCTGGGCTTGAAGGACACCGTCGTGTTCGCCGACAAGCTGATGTACACCGGCTATGCCTACGCAACCCGCGCAGGCGTGTCGATCGGCATCGACGACATGCTGATCCCGGACGAGAAGAAGGGCATCCTCACCGAGGCCGAGGCCGAAGTGCTGGAAATCCAGGAGCAGTACCAGTCCGGTCTGGTCACCGCCGGCGAGCGCTACAACAAGGTCGTGGACATCTGGTCGCGTACCAGCGAGCGCATCGCCAAGGCGATGATGGACACCATCGGTACCGAAAAGGTCGAAAACGCCAAGGGCGAGACCATCGACCAGAAGTCGATGAACTCGCTGTACATCATGGCCGACTCCGGTGCGCGTGGTAGCCAGGCGCAGATCCGTCAGCTGGCCGGTATGCGCGGCCTGATGGCGCGTCCGGATGGCTCGATCATCGAGACGCCGATCAAGGCGAACTTCCGCGAAGGCCTGAACGTGCAGGAGTACTTCAACTCCACCCACGGTGCCCGTAAGGGTCTGGCCGATACCGCGCTCAAGACCGCGAACTCGGGTTATCTGACCCGTCGTCTGGTCGACGTGGCGCAGGACGTGGTGATCACCGAAGTCGATTGCGGCACCACCGAAGGGTTGATCATGACCCCGATCGTGGAAGGCGGCGACGTGGTGGAGCCGTTGAAGGAGCGCGTGCTGGGCCGTGTGGTGGCCGAGGACGTGTACCTGCCGGGCAACGACGAAGAGCCGATCGTCACCCGCAACACGCTGCTGGACGAAGCCTGGGTTGCCAAGCTGGAAGACGCCAGCGTGCAGTCGGTGAAGGTGCGTTCGACCATCAGCTGCGAGTCCTCGTTCGGCGTGTGCGCACGCTGCTACGGTCGCGATCTCGCACGTGGTCACCAGGTCAACATCGGTGAAGCGGTCGGCGTCATCGCCGCCCAGTCGATCGGTGAGCCGGGTACCCAGCTGACCATGCGTACGTTCCACATCGGTGGTGCGGCATCGCGTGCGGCGGCGGTGGACAACATCACCGTCAAGACCACCGGTTCGGTGAAGTTCAACAACCTCAAGTCGGTGGCACATGCCAGCGGCGCGTTGGTTGCGGTCTCGCGGTCGGGCGAACTGTCCGTGCTCGACGGCCATGGCCGCGAGCGCGAGCGTTACAAGCTGCCGTATGGCGCCACCATCACTGCCAAGGACGGTGATGCGGTCAAGGCCGGGCAGGGCGTGGCGAACTGGGATCCGCATAACCACCCGATCGTGTCGGAAGTGGCTGGTTTCATCCGCTTCATCGACTTCGTCGACGGCGTCACCGTCATCGAGAAGACCGACGAACTGACCGGTCTGGCCTCGCGCGAAATCACCGACCCGAAGCGTCGCGGTGCACATGCCAAGGAACTGCGCCCGATCGTGCGCATCGTCGATGGCAAGGGCAACGACCTGACGATCCCGAATACGGATCTGCCGGCCCAGTACCTGTTGCCGCCGCGCTCCATTGTCAACCTGCAGGACGGCGCTGCCGTCGGCGTGGGCGACGTGGTTGCCAAGATCCCGCAGGAAGCGTCCAAGACCCGCGACATCACCGGTGGTCTGCCGCGCGTTGCCGACCTGTTCGAAGCACGCAAGCCGAAGGATCCCGCGATCCTGGCCGAGCGCTCGGGCATCATCAGCTTCGGTAAGGACACCAAGGGCAAGCAGCGCCTGATCATCAAGGACACCGATGGGTCGGAACACGAAGAGCTGATCCCGAAGTACCGCCAGATCATCGTGTTCGAAGGCGAGCATGTGACCAAGGGCGAGACCGTGGTGGACGGCGAGCCGAGCCCGCAGGACATCCTGCGTCTGCTGGGTGTCGAGCCGCTGGCCGCGTATCTGGTCAAGGAAATCCAGGACGTGTACCGCCTGCAGGGTGTGAAGATCAACGACAAGCACATCGAGGTGATCACTCGCCAGATGCTGCGCAAGGTCGAGATCACCGACCAAGGCACCAGCAAGTTCCTCAACGGCGAGCAGGTCGAGCGCCAGCGCGTCATCGAGGAAAATGCCCGCCTGGTCAAGCGCAACGAACTGCCGGCCAAGTACGATCCGGTGCTGCTGGGTATCACCAAGGCCTCGCTGGCCACCGAGTCGTTCATCTCGGCGGCCTCGTTCCAGGAGACCACCCGCGTGTTGACCGAGGCTGCCGTGCGCGGCACCCGCGACAACCTGCGCGGTTTGAAGGAAAACGTGATCGTGGGTCGTCTGATCCCGGCCGGTACCGGTCTGGCATATCACGCCGGACGTCGCAAGTCGTCGGGTCTGACCGACTCGGAAATGGAAACGCTGTCGGGCAAGCCGACGGTAGCCGAGCCGGTCGCAGCCGTGGCCGACGCTGGCGCGGACGAGGAGTAAGCGCTCCGACGGAGGTCGCAAGACCGCCGTAAGCCAAGCGAAAAGGAGGGCAGGAGGCCCTCCGTTTTCCGGCCCTGGATGGGCCAGCAGGGTTAGAATTCCGTGAAGTTGACGGAGTTTCGTCCTGCCAGCTATACTTCCCTGTCTCGGCGGGCCGTTTTTCGGCCTGCCTTTGTTTTCGTGCAAGGCCGTCTCGGCCTCTCAATCAGAAGAATCAACTGATGACGACGATCAATCAGCTGGTCCGCAAGCCTCGGCAAGCGACCACCTACAAGAGTGCCTCCCCGGCACTGGACAAGTGTCCGCAGCGCCGTGGCGTCTGCACACGCGTCTACACCACTACCCCGAAGAAGCCGAACTCGGCCCTGCGTAAGGTTGCCAAAGTGCGCCTGACGAATCAGGAAGAGGTCATCAGCTACATCGGTGGTGAAGGCCACAACCTGCAGGAGCACTCCGTGGTCCTGATTCGTGGTGGCCGCGTCAAGGATCTTCCCGGTGTGCGTTATCACACCGTCCGTGGTTCGCTGGACGCCGCCGGCGTCGCAAAGCGCCGTCAAGGTCGTTCCAAGTACGGCGCCAAGCGCCCGAAGAGCTAAGGAAACACTCCAATGTCCCGTAAAGGTTCTACTCCGCAGCGCACCGTCCTGCCTGATCCAAAGCATGGCAGCGAAACCATTGCCCGCTTCATCAATATGGTGATGCAAAGTGGCAAGAAGTCGGTTGCTGAGAAAATTGTCTATGGCGCGATGGACGTCATTGGCGAAAAGAATCCGAATGCCGTCGAGCTGGTGCAGAAAGCACTGGACAACGTGGCCCCGGCTGTCGAAGTTAAATCGCGTCGCGTCGGTGGTGCTACCTATCAGGTGCCCGTCGAAGTGCGCTCCTCCCGTCGCATGGCGCTGGCAATGCGCTGGTTGATCGATTCCGCGCGCAAGCGTGGCGAGAACACCATGCCGCGCAAGCTGGCTGCAGAACTGTTGGACGCCTCGGAAAGCCGTGGCGGCGCGATCAAGAAGCGCGAAGAGACGCACCGTATGGCGGAGGCGAACAAGGCGTTCGCACATTACCGCTGGTGACCTCGTGGGCCTTGGTAACGGGGCCCTTCAGCACCATCTGAGTGCTGTTTGCGACGCGTTACGCGTCGCATCCAATCCGAAGGCCGCCGAAAGGCGGCGTTCGGCCATCCGAAATCCAAGAAATTGAGAGGCTCCCCGTGGCCCGCACCACCCCTATCGAGCGTTACCGCAACTTCGGCATCATGGCCCACATCGATGCCGGCAAGACCACCACCTCCGAGCGCATCCTGTTCTACACCGGTGTCAGTCACAAGATCGGCGAAGTCCATGACGGCGCTGCAGTGATGGACTGGATGGAGCAGGAGCAGGAGCGTGGTATCACCATCACCTCCGCTGCGACCACCGCGTTCTGGTCGGGCATGGACAAGTCCATGCCGCAGCACCGCTTCAACATCATCGACACCCCCGGGCACGTCGACTTCACCATCGAAGTGGAGCGCTCCTTGCGCGTGCTCGACGGTGCGGTGTTCGTGCTGTGCGCCGTCGGTGGCGTGCAGCCGCAGTCCGAGACCGTGTGGCGTCAGGCCAACAAGTACTCCGTGCCGCGCATGGCCTTCGTCAACAAGATGGACCGTACCGGTGCCAACTTCGACAAGGTCGTCGAGCAGCTGAAGGCCCGTCTGGGTGCCTACGCCGTGCCGATGCAGGTGCCGATCGGCGCCGAAGACGGCTTCGAGGGCGTGGTCGACCTGCTCAAGATGAAGGCGATCCATTGGGATACCGCATCGCAGGGCACCACCTTCGAATACCGCGATATCCCGGCCGATCTGGTCGAGATCGCAACCGAGGCGCGTTCGTTCATGGTCGAGGCGGCTGCAGAAGCCAGCGAAGACCTGATGGACAAGTACCTCAACGAAGGCGACCTGAGCGAAGAAGAGATCCTGGTGGGTCTGCGCGAGCGCACCCTGAAGGTCGAGATCGTGCCGGTGTTCTGCGGCTCGGCGTTCAAGAACAAGGGCGTGCAGGCCATGCTTGACGGCGTCGTGCACCTGTTGCCGTCGCCGGCCGACCGTCCGCCGGTCCAGGGTATCGATGAGGACGAGAAGGAAGACACCCGTCCGGCCACCGATACCGCGCCGTTCTCGGCGTTGGCGTTCAAGATCATGACCGACCCGTTCGTGGGCTCGCTGACGTTCTTCCGTGTCTACTCGGGCACGTTGAACTCCGGCGACCAGGTCTACAACCCGGTCAAGTCGAAGAAAGAGCGCGTGGGCCGCATCCTGCAGATGCATTCCAACAATCGCGAAGAGATCAAGGAAGTGCGCGCTGGTGACATCGCCGCTGCCGTGGGTCTGAAGGACGTCACCACCGGCGACACGCTGTGTGCGCAGGACAAGGTCATCACCCTGGAGCGCATGGTGTTCCCGGAGCCGGTGATCTCGATGGCGGTGGAGCCCAAGACCAAGTCGGACCAGGAAAAGATGGGCATGGCCCTGGGCCGTCTGGCGCAGGAAGATCCCTCGTTCCGCGTCAAGACCGACGAGGAATCCGGCCAGACCATCATCTCGGGCATGGGCGAGTTGCACCTGGACATCATCGTCGACCGTATGCGTCGCGAGTTCAATGTCGAGGCCAACGTCGGCAAGCCGCAGGTGGCCTACCGCGAAACCATCCGCAAGTCCGACGTCAAGTCCGACTACAAGCACGCCAAGCAGTCCGGTGGTAAGGGTCAGTACGGTCACGTGGTGATCGAGCTGTCGCCGATGACCGAAGACGATCGCAAGAGCGACAACGTCAAGGACGATTTCCTCTTCATCAACGACATCACCGGCGGCATCATCCCGAAGGAATTCATCCCCTCGGTCGAGAAGGGTCTGCGCGAGACGATCACCAGTGGTCCGATCGCCGGCTTCCCGGTGGTGGGCGTGAAGGTCAAGCTGGTGTTCGGCTCGTACCACGACGTCGACTCCTCGGAAATGGCGTTCAAGCTGGCTGCGTCGATGGCGTTCAAGCAGGGCTTTGCGAAAGCCAGCCCGGTGTTGCTGGAGCCGATCATGAAGGTCGAAATCGTCAGCCCGGAGGATTACCTGGGTGACGTGATGGGCGACGTGAGCCGTCGTCGTGGCGTGCTGCAGGGTCAGGACGATAGCCCGTCGGGCAAGATCATCAATGCGATGATTCCGCTGGGTGAAATGTTCGGCTATGCGACCTCGCTGCGCTCGATGAGCCAGGGTCGCGCGACGTTCTCGATGGAATTCGACCACTACGAAGAGGCACCGGCCAACATCGCCGACGCCGTCACCAAGAAGGGCTGAGTTCGCTCAGCCGCTTCTCACAAATTTTTCAATTAGAGGTAGTTAGTCATGGCAAAAGCTAAATTTGAGCGCACCAAGCCGCACGTGAACGTCGGCACCATCGGTCACGTTGACCATGGCAAGACCACGTTGACAGCCGCGCTGACCAAGATCGGTGCTGAGCGTTTCGGTGGCGAGTTCAAGGCGTATGACGCGATCGACGCGGCGCCGGAAGAGAAGGCGCGCGGCATCACGATTTCGACCGCCCACGTCGAATACGAATCCCCGAACCGTCACTACGCGCACGTCGATTGCCCCGGCCACGCCGACTACGTCAAGAACATGATCACCGGTGCGGCGCAGATGGACGGCGCGATTCTGGTGTGTTCGGCTGCTGACGGCCCGATGCCGCAGACCCGTGAGCACATCCTGCTCTCGCGTCAGGTCGGTGTGCCGCACATCGTCGTTTTCCTGAACAAGGCCGACATGGTCGACGACGCCGAGCTGCTCGAGCTGGTCGAAATGGAAGTGCGCGAACTGCTCAGCAAGTACGACTTCCCGGGCGATGACACCCCGATCATCCATGGTTCGGCGCGTCTTGCGCTGGATGGCGATCAGAGCGACATCGGCGTGCCGGCGATCCTGAAGCTGGTCGACGCGCTCGACACCTTCATCCCGGAGCCGACCCGCGACGTCGACCGTCCGTTCCTGATGCCGGTCGAAGACGTGTTCTCGATCTCCGGCCGCGGCACCGTGGTGACCGGTCGTATCGAGCGCGGCATCATCAAGGTTGGCGACGAAATCGAAATCGTCGGTATCCGCGACACCCAGAAGACCACCGTCACCGGCGTGGAAATGTTCCGCAAGCTGCTCGACCAGGGTCAGGCAGGCGACAACGCCGGTCTGCTGCTGCGCGGCACCAAGCGTGACGACGTCGAGCGCGGCCAGGTGTTGTGCAAGCCGGGTTCGATCAAGCCGCACACCGAGTTCGAAGCTGAAGTCTACGTGCTGTCCAAGGACGAGGGTGGCCGTCATACCCCGTTCTTCAAGGGCTACCGTCCGCAGTTCTACTTCCGCACCACCGACATCACTGGCGCTTGCCAGCTGCCGGAAGGCGTGGAGATGGTGATGCCGGGCGACAACGTGAAGATGGTCGTGACTTTGATCAACCCGGTTGCGATGGACGAAGGTCTGCGCTTCGCCATCCGTGAAGGCGGTCGTACCGTCGGCGCCGGTGTGGTTGCCAAGATCATCAAGTAAGTCCTGCAGCCCGGCGGCGTTCAGTCGCTGGATCTGCAAAAGAGAGGGTCGGCGCAAGCCGGCCCTTTTTTTTGTGTGCCAGGTCGGGCGGGCATGCACACGAGGGCGGATTGACGGGCCAGGGTGCTTGCACCCGTAAAAGTCCATCGCTATAATGCGCGGCTCGGTGTCCCTGGGTAGGGCGCTGAGTTACAGCGAAAAGAACGGCAGGATGCCGCTCGTGTTCGCCAGACCGGGAAGGTCGCGTTGCATGGAGCACTCAACAACTCACATGTTGTTGACCGTGCTCTTGTTGCGCATTATACTTTTCCGTCTGGGCAGGCCGGTTTACCGGTCTGCCTCAGTTTTTGGGCGGAGGAAATGCCCTCGCCAGCAGGATGCATGGCGATTTCATCTACGTCAGGAATATCGGGGCAGGTATCCCAGAGGCCTTGCCCGTCGCTCTTTTAACGAAGGAAGCTTCCGTCATGTCGGAACAAAAGATCCGGATTCGGTTGAAGGCGTTCGATCATCGTTTGATCGACCGTTCGGCCAGCGAGATCGTCGAAACGGCTAAGCGGACCGGCGCGCAAGTGCGTGGCCCGATCCCGTTGCCGACCAAGATCGAACGTTACACCATCCTCGTATCCCCGCATGCCGACAAGGATGCGCGTGACCAGTACGAAACCCGCACGCACAAGCGTGTGCTCGATATCGTCGACCCGAACGACAAGACCGTGGACGCGCTGATGAAGCTCGAACTCGCGGCTGGCGTCGACGTTCAGATCAAGTTGACCTGAGGACTACGACCATGACGAAGAAATATTCGTTGGGCTTCGTAGGCCGCAAGGCTGGTATGAGCCGCGTCTTCACTGAAGACGGCCGCTCGGTACCGGTCACGCTGATCGAAGCAACTCCAAACCGCATCGCGCAGATCAAGACCGTCGAAGCTGACGGCTACAGCGCTGTGCAGATTACCGTTGGTACCCGTCGTGCCGCGCTGGTCAACAAGCCGGCTGCTGGCCACTTCGCCAAGGCGAAGGTGGAAGCGGGTCGCGGCCTGTGGGAATTCCGCGTTGAAGACGCGCAGCTCGGCGATTTCGCCGTCGGCGGCGAAATCAAGGCGGACATCTTCGAGGTCGGCCAGAAGGTCGACGTCCAGGGCGTCACCAAGGGTAAGGGTTTCCAGGGCACCATCAAGCGCTACAACTTCCGTATGGGCGATGCAACTCACGGTAACTCGCTGTCGCATCGCGCGCCGGGTTCGTTGGGTCAGCGCCAGACCCCGGGTCGCGTTTTTCCGGGTAAGAAGATGTCGGGCCACATGGGCGCCGTGCAGCAAAGCACGCAGAACCTGGAAGTGGTAAAGGTCGACGTCGAGCGTGGTCTGATTGCTATCCGCGGCGCCGTGCCTGGCGCAGCTGGTGGCGACGTGATCGTCCGTCCGGCGAGCAAGGCATAAGGAGAGATGACGATGGAACTCGTTATCACGGGTAGCAACAACAAGGTCTCGGTCTCCGATGCCGTGTTCGGTCGCGAATTCAGCGAAGATCTGGTTCACCAGGTCGTCGTCGCTTATCGCAATGCCGGCCGCGCTGGTACCAAGGCTCAGAAGACGCGTTCGGAAGTTGCGGGCACGACCAAGAAGTCGAAGAAGCAGAAGGGCGGCGGTGCGCGTCATGGCGCGCTGACGGCTCCGATCTTCGTCGGCGGCGGCGTGACCTTCGCGGCCAAGCCGCGCAGCTTCGAACAGAAAGTCAACCGCAAGATGTACCGTGCGGCCATCTGCGCGATCTTCTCTGAGCTTAACCGCCAGGGTCGCCTGATGATCGTCGATGCGTTCGACGTCGAAACCACCAAGACCCAGGGTCTGATCGAGAAGCTGAAGGGGCTGGACGTGGGCAAGCGCCCGCTGATCGTCACCGAGGAAGCGTCCGAGCACCTGTATCTGTCCGCCCGCAATCTGCCGTATGTGCAGGTGCGTGATGTGCAGGGTCTGGATCCGGTCGCTCTGGTCGGGGCCGATACGGTCGTGATCACCGCCGATGCGGTCAAGAAGGTCGAGGAGTGGCTGGCATGAGCAGCAACGAAAAAATCTTCAGCGTGCTGCGTGCTCCGCGAGTCTCCGAAAAGACCGCGCGCCTGCAGGAAATCTCCAACCAGTATGTCTTCGAAGTTTCGAACGAAGCCACCAAGGCCGATGTAAAGGCCGCGGTTGAGCAGCTGTTCGACGTCAAGGTCAAAGCGGTCAACGTGGTCAACGTCAAGGGCAAGAGCAAGTCCTTCCGTAACCGTGCTGGCAGCCGTGGCAATTGGCGCAAGGCGTACGTCCGCCTGGTTGATGGTCAGTCCATCGACGTAACGGCCAAGGCCTGAGGTCCATCCCATGCCATTGATGAAGTTCAAACCCACCTCTCCCGGCCGTCGTTCCGCCGTGCGCGTGGTTACTCCCGATCTGCACAAGGGCGCACCGCACGCGGCGCTGCTCGACTCGCAGAGCAAGTCCGGTGGTCGTAACCACCATGGCCGCATCACCGTGCGTCACGTCGGTGGTGGCCACAAGCAGCACTACCGCATCATCGACTTCAAGCGCAACAAGGAAGGCATTCCGGCGCGTGTGGAGCGGATCGAATACGATCCGAACCGTACCGCTCATATCGCCCTGCTGTGCTACGTCGACGGCGAGCGTCGCTACATCATCGCCCCCAAGGGCTTGAAGGCTGGCGATCAGGTCATTGCCGGTGCCAACGCACCGATCAAGACCGGCAACACGCTGCCGCTGCGCAACATCCCGGTCGGTACGACGGTCCACGGTATCGAGCTGAAGCCGGGTAAGGGCGCTCAGATCGCACGTGCTGCCGGTGCAGCCGTCCAGCTGGTCGCTCGCGAAGGCATCTATGCCACGCTGCGTCTGCGCTCGGGCGAAATGCGCAAGGTGCCGGTCGAGTGCCGCGCCACCATCGGCGAAGTCGGCAACGACGAGCACAACCTCGAGAAGCTGGGCAAGGCTGGCGCCAAGCGCTGGCGCGGTGTTCGCCCGACCGTTCGCGGTGCGGCCATGAACCCGGTCGATCACCCGCACGGTGGTGGTGAGGCCAAGGCTGGCCAGGGTAATCCGCATCCGGTCACCCCGTGGGGTGTTCCGACCAAGGGTTACAAGACGCGCAAGAACAAGCGCACCCAGCAATTCATCGTCCGCGATCGTAGGGGCTAATCGACCATGGCACGTTCACTTAAGAAGGGCCCGTTCGTCGATCACCACCTTGCAAAGAAGGTGGAGTCCGCTGCGGGTAGCAAGAAGCCGATCAAGACCTGGTCGCGCCGTTCGATGATCCTGCCGGAAATGGTAGGCATCACCATCGCCGTGCATAACGGCAAGAACCACATTCCGGTGCTCGTCAACGAGAATATGGTCGGCCACAAGCTCGGCGAATTTGCCGTCACCCGGACCTTCAAGGGTCACGGTGGCGACAAGAAGTCGAGCAGGTAAGGAGAGATGACGATGGAAGCGAAAGCAATCCTGCGCACCGCGCGCATCTCCCCGCAGAAGGCCCGCCTGGTCGCTGACCAGGTGCGTGGACTGTCCGCCGAACGTGCGGTCAATCTGCTGAAGTTCTCGGACAAGAAGGCTGCGCACCTGATCAAAAAGGTTGTGGAGTCGGCTATTGCCAATGCCGAGAACAATCAGGGCGCGGATGTCGACGAGCTGAAGGTCAAGACCATCATGGTTGATGAAGGTCCCTCCCTGAAGCGTTTCATGGCGCGGGCGAAAGGCCGCGGTACCCGCATCCTCAAGCGCACCAGTCACATCACTGTGATTGTTGGCGCCGCCAAGTAAGCGGAAAGGAAAAGACCATGGGTCATAAAGTTCATCCGACTGGAATTCGCCTTGGCATCGCCAAGGACTGGAATTCCAAGTGGTACGCAAGCAAGGCCGACTTCGCCGCCTACCTGGCAGCCGACCTGAAAGTGCGTGAAATGCTGCGCAAGAAGCTCGCGCAGGCAGGTATCAGCAAGATCTTGATCGAGCGCCCTGCCAAAACCGCCCGCGTGACGATCCACACCGCCCGTCCGGGCGTGGTGATCGGCAAGCGTGGCGAGGACATCGAAAAGCTGCGTAAGGAAGTGAGCGCGATGATGGGTGTTCCTGCCCACATCAACGTCACCGAGGTGCGCAAGCCGGAGCTGGATGCGCAGCTGGTCGCCGAGTCGATCGCGCAGCAGCTTGAGCGTCGCATCATGTTCCGCCGCGCAATGAAGCGCTCGGTCGGCAACGCGATGCGCTTGGGTGCCCTGGGCATCAAGGTCAACGTGGCTGGCCGCCTCAACGGTGCAGAAATTGCCCGTTCGGAGTGGTACCGCGAAGGCCGCGTGCCGCTGCACACGCTACGTGCCGACATCGATTACGGTTTTGCCGAGGCGTCCACGACGTACGGCATCATCGGCATCAAGGTCTGGATCTATAAGGGTGAGGTCTTCGACTTCTCCCAGGTTGGCCAGGAGAAGCAGGACGACAGCCCGCGCAACGATCGTAACGATCGCGGCGACCGTGGTGACCGTCCTTCGCGCCCGGCTCGTGAAGCGAGGTAACGGCAATGTTGCAACCCAAGCGAACCAAATATCGCAAGATGCACAAGGGCCGTAACGACGGCCTGGCATGGAGCGGAAACGCCGTCAGCTTCGGCGAGTACGGCCTCAAGGCAACCGCGCACGGTCAGCTGACCGCGCGTCAGATTGAAGCAGCACGTCGTACGATCAGCCGCCACGTCAAGAAGGGCGGCAAGATGTGGATTCGTGTGTTCCCCGACAAGCCGATCACCAAGAAGCCGATCGAAGTCCGCATGGGCTCCGGTAAGGGCAACGTGGAGTACTGGGTCGCGCAGATTCAGCCGGGCCGCATGATCTATGAAATCGAGGGTATTCCCGAAGATATCGCACGTGAGGCGTTCCGCCTTGCCGCCGCGAAATTGTCGGTGACCACCACTTTCGTGACCCGGACGGTGCGCTGATGGATATCAAACAACTCCGCGAGAAGTCGGCTGACGAACTGAAGGCCCACCTGACCGATCTGCGTAAGGAGCAGTTCTCGCTCCGTATGCAGCAGGTCACCGGCCAGCTGCCGAAGACCCACGATACCCGCCGGGTGCGCCGCGAGATTGCTCGCGTCAAGTACCTGCTCGGCAGCACCAAGTAAGGACGGCCGCGATGAGCGACAACAACGAAAAGCAAGCGCTGCGCACGGTCGAAGGCCGTGTCGTCAGCAACAAGATGGACAAGACGGTCACCGTGTTGGTGGAGCGCCAGGTCAAGCACCCGTTGTACGGTAAGTACATCAAGCGCTCGTCCAAGCTCCACGCACACGACGCCGACAATGCCTGCAACGAAGGCGACGTCGTGCGTGTGACCGAGATTGCTCCAATGTCCAAGACCAAGAACTGGCGGGTGGTCGAAATCGTCACCCGTTCGGCCGAATAAGGGAGATCTGAATCATGATCCAGATGCAGAGCTACCTCGATGTCGCCGACAATTCGGGTGCCAAGGAAGTGATGTGCATCAAGGTGCTGGGCGGCTCCAAGCGCCGCTACGCACACATTGGCGACATCATCAAGGTGACCGTCAAGGACGCCATTCCGCGTGGCAAGGTCAAGAAGGGCGAAGTCTACGACGCCGTCGTGGTGCGTACCCGCAAGGGTGTGCGCCGTCCCGACGGTTCGCTGATCCGCTTCGATGGCAACGCCGCTGTGCTGTTGAACAATAAGCAGGAGCCGATCGGGACCCGCATCTTCGGGCCGGTGACGCGCGAGCTGCGTTCCGAGAAGTTCATGAAGATCGTCTCGCTCGCTCCCGAAGTGCTGTGAGCGGAGGACATATACATGGCTAACCGTATCAAGAAGGGCGACCAGGTCGTCATCAACACCGGCAAGGACAAGGGTAAGCAGGGTGAAGTTGTACGTGTGGATGGCGATCGCGTGATCGTCTCCAACGCCAACGTCATCAAGCGCCACACCAAGCCGAACCCGCAGGCGGGTGTCGCCGGCGGCGTGGTCGAGCGTGAAGCGTCGATCCATATCTCCAACGTCAATATCGTCAACCCGGCAACGGGCAAGGGCGAGCGCGTTGGCTTCAAGGTGCTGGAGGATGGACGCAAATTGCGTGTGTTCCGCTCCAGCGGTGAGGCGCTCGACGCCTGAGGAATGCGATCATGAACACTCGTCTCGAAAAGTTTTACAAGGAAAACGTGGTGCCGGCCCTGATGAAGGAATTCGGCTACACCAATCCGATGGAAGTGCCGAAGCTGGTCAAGGTCACGCTCAACATGGGCGTGGGCGAGGCGGCTACCAACAAGAAGATTCTGGAAAATGCGGTCGCCGACATGTCCAAGATCTCCGGTCAGAAGCCGGTGGTCACCAAGTCGCGCGTTTCGGTCGCATCGTTCAAGATTCGTGACGGTTGGCCGATCGGCTGCAAGACCACCTTGCGTCGCGCCAAGATGTACGAGTTTCTGGATCGTCTGATCAACATCTCGCTGCCGCGCGTGCGCGACTTCCGTGGTGTTTCGGGTCGCTCCTTTGACGGTCGTGGCAACTTCAACATGGGTGTGAAGGAACAGATCATCTTCCCGGAAATCGACTTCGACGCCGTCGACGCGATTCGCGGTATGGATATCGCCATCACCACCACCGCCAAGACGGATGCGGAAGCGAAGGCGCTGCTGGCAGCGTTCAAGTTCCCGTTCCGTAACTGACCGTCGAGGACATCCGAAATGGCAAAGACCTCCATGATCCACCGCGACATCAAGCGTGCAAAGCTGGCGAAGAAATTCGCCGGCAAGCGTGATGCGCTGAAGAAGATCCTCTCCAGTCAGGATGCGTCCTACGAAGAGAAGATCGACGCGTCGACCAAGTTGCAGAAGCTGCCGCGCGATTCGTCGCCGAGCCGCCACCGCAACCGTTGCGAGTTGTCCGGTCGTCCGCGCGGTGTCTACCGCAAGTTCGGTCTGGGTCGCAACATGCTGCGCAAGGCCACGATGAACGGCGACGTTCCGGGCCTGCGCAAGGCAAGCTGGTAACAGCATTGCCGGCCGTTCGCGGCCGGCTTGAACAGGATGGTTCTGTTCAACAAGGGAGTCCGACGCAAGTCGGGCTCTTTTGTCGTATACTTCCGCTTCTGTCTTGCCCGCATGGGCCTGGCATGGCGTAAAGGGTCCTGGCCCATCCCCAGGAAAACACAAGATTTTCGCGAAAGCGGATATCGGTGCACTCAAAGGTACTCATATGAGCATGACTGATCCCATCGCCGACCTGCTGGTACGCATCAAGAATGCGGCCGCGGTTGGTAAGCAGACGGTGAAATTGCCGTCGTCCAAGATCAAGGTCGCGATCGCCCAGGTCCTGAAGGACGAGGGTTACATCACCGACCTGCGCGTGACAGCAACCGAGAACAACAAGTCGGAGCTGGAAATCGTGCTGAAGTATTTCGAAGGCCGTCCGGTCATCGAGACCCTGAAGCGTTTCTCGCGCTCGGGTCTGCGCCAGTACCGCGGCAAGACCGAGCTGCCCAAGGTCCTTGGCGGCCTGGGTATCGCCATCATCTCCACGTCGAAGGGCATCATGACCGATGCGCAGGCTCGCGAAGCCGGCGTTGGTGGTGAAGTCCTGTGCTTCGTGGCCTAAGGGAAGGAATCGATCATGTCCCGTGTAGCCAAGAAGCCTGTTTCCCTTCCGAAGGGTGTTGAACTCAAGGTCCAGCCCGAGCTGGTCAGCGTCAAGGGCCCGAAGGGCACCCTGACCCTGCCGAAGCCGGTTGGCGTCGAAATCGCCATCGACGGCGACGTTGCCACGCTGTCGGCCAACGAACCGTCGCAGATCGCCATCACCGGCACCGTGCGCGCCATCCTGGCCAACATGGTCAAGGGTGTGTCCGAGGGCTTTGAGCGCAAGCTCGAGCTGGTCGGCGTCGGTTACCGTGCCGCCATGCAGGGCAAGGACCTGAGCCTGTCGCTCGGTTTCTCGCATCCGCTGGTGTTCGTGGCGCCGGAAGGCATCACGCTGTCGACCCCGACCCAGACCGAAATCGTGGTCCAGGGCGCCGACAAGCAGCGCGTCGGCGAAGTTGCCGCCAAGATTCGCGGTTTCCGTCCGCCGGAGCCCTATAAGGGCAAGGGTGTGAAGTACGCCGGTGAAGTCATCATTCGCAAGGAAGCCAAGAAGGCTTAATGGCGAGTCCCTCGCAAGAGCCCGCACATCCCTGTGCGGACTTTTGGTAGGAGCACGCTTTCCCTTCAGCTTCCGTAGGATAAATATCATGAGCATCAACAAGAACATCGCCCGTCTGCGTCGCGCCAAGTCCACCCGTTCGCACATCCGTGAACTGGGCGTCGCTCGCCTGTCGGTGCTGCGCACCGGCCAGCACCTGTATGCGCAGGTCTTCACCGCCGACGGCTCCAAGGTGATCGCTGCGGCGAACACCCTGCAGGCCGACGTCAAGGAAGGCCTGAAGAACGGCAAGAACAGCGATGCGGCCGTCAAGGTCGGCAAGCTGATCGCCGAGCGCGCCAAGGCTGCGGGCATCGAGAAGGTCGCATTCGATCGCTCGGGCTACCGCTACCATGGCCGTATCAAGGCGCTGGCCGACGCAGCTCGCGAAGGCGGCCTGCAGTTCTAAGCACTGCTGCGGATGTGGCCATCGGTCGCATCCGCGTTACCGCCGGCAGGTGAGATGCCGGACCGTCCCGTTCTTTTGCAACGGTGCCGGGAACACAGCGTGACTCCACAACCATAAGCGGCTTCGAGCCGTACATACTCAATCAATCAAGGAATCAAGATGGCAGAAGAACGTGCACCGCGGGGTCGTGATCGCGACCGTAACCGCGAAGAGAAAGTCGACGATGGCATGATCGAAAAGCTGGTCGCGGTCAATCGCGTCAGCAAGACGGTCAAGGGCGGTCGCCAGTTCACCTTCACCGCGCTGACCGTGGTCGGCGATGGTCTGGGCAAGGTCGGTTTCGGTTATGGCAAGGCGCGCGAAGTGCCGGTCGCTATCCAGAAGTCGATGGAGCAGGCGCGCAAGAACCTGGCCACTGTCGATCTGAACAACGGTACCTTGTGGCATGCCGTCAAGTCCGGCCATGGCGCAGCACGCGTCTACATGCAGCCGGCGTCAGAAGGTACGGGCGTCATCGCCGGCGGCGCCATGCGCGCTGTGCTGGAAGCGGTCGGCGTCAAGAACGTGCTGGCCAAGGCGGTTGGTTCGCGTAATCCGATCAACCTGGTCCGTGCAACCCTGAAGGGTCTGTCGGAAGTGCAGTCGCCGGCCCGTGTTGCGGCCAAGCGCGGCAAGAAGGTGGAGGAGCTCAACCATGGCTAAGGACACCAACAAGACCGTGAAGGTGCGCCTGGTGCGTGGCCTGCGTGGAACCCAGTCGCGTCACCGCCTGTCGGTGCGTGCGTTGGGCCTGAATAAGCTCAACGATGTGCGTGAACTGAAGGACAGCCCGCAGGTTCGCGGTCTGATCAATACCGTTCACTACCTCGTCAAGGTTGAGGACTAATCCCATGACTTTGCATCTCAATGACCTCAAGCCCGCCGACGGCGCCCGTACCGAGCGCACCCGCGTCGGTCGTGGCATCGGCTCCGGCCTTGGCAAGACCTGCGGCCGCGGCCACAAGGGTTCGTTCGCTCGCAAGGGCGGCGGCAAGATCAAGGCCGGCTTCGAAGGCGGCCAGACGCCGATGCAGCGCCGTCTGCCGAAGATCGGCTTCCGTTCCAAGATGGCGCGTGACAGTGCCGAAGTGTTGTCCTACCAGCTGGACAAGCTGGAAGCCGGTGAGATCGACTTCGCAGCGCTGCGTGCGGCCAATCTGGTCCCGAGCCGCGCCAAGAAGGCGAAGATCGTGCTGAAGGGCGAGCTGAGCAAGAAGTTCGTGCTGAAGGGTGTCGCCGCAAGTGCGGGCGCCAAGGCAGCAATCGAAGCTGCCGGCGGCAGCGTAGAGGAGTAATCGGCAGATGGCGCAGGCTGGCATTGGTAACCTCGGTGGCGGGCTCGGCAAGTTCACGGAACTTCGCCAGCGGCTACTGTTCGTCCTCGGGGCATTGATCGTCTATCGCATCGGCTGCTATGTGCCGGTGCCGGGCGTGAATCCCGATGCCATGCTTTCGTTGATGCAGGCGCAGGGCGGCGGCATCGTGGACATGTTCAACATGTTCTCGGGCGGCGCCCTGCACCGTTTCAGTATTTTTGCGTTGAATGTGATGCCGTATATCTCGGCATCGATCGTGATCCAGTTGGCCACGCACATCTTTCCCGCCCTCAAGGCGATGCAGAAGGAAGGCGAATCCGGCCGACGCAAGATCACCCAGTATTCGCGCATCGGTGCGGTGTTGCTGGCGGTGGTGCAGGGCGGCAGTATCGCGCTGGCACTGCAGAACCAGACCGCGCCTGGTGGCGCTCCGGTGGTGTACGCGCCGGGTATGGGCTTTGTGCTCACCGCAGTGATTGCACTGACCGCCGGCACCATCTTCCTGATGTGGGTGGGCGAGCAGGTCACCGAGCGTGGCATCGGTAACGGCGTGTCGCTGATCATCTTTGCCGGCATCGTTGCAGGTCTCCCGTCGGCGGCGATCCAGACCGTCGAGGCCTTCCGCGAAGGCAATCTGAGCTTCATTTCGCTGCTGCTGATCGTCATCACCATTCTGGCGTTCACGCTGTTTGTGGTGTTTGTCGAGCGCGGGCAGCGACGTATCACGGTCAATTACGCGCGCCGCCAGGGCGGTCGCAATGCGTACATGAACCAGACCTCGTTCCTGCCGCTGAAGCTCAACATGGCAGGCGTGATTCCGCCGATCTTCGCCTCCAGCATCCTGGCCTTCCCGGCCACGCTGTCGATGTGGTCGGGTCAGGCGGCATCGGGCAGTGGCGTGGGTTCGTGGCTGCAGAAGATCGCTAATGCGCTTGGGCCCGGCGAGCCGGTGCACATGCTGGTGTTTGCTGCGCTGATCATCGGTTTCGCGTTCTTCTACACCGCGCTGGTGTTCAACTCGCAGGAAACCGCTGACAACCTCAAGAAGTCGGGCGCACTGATTCCGGGTATCCGCCCGGGCAAGGCGACAGCTGACTATGTGGACGGCGTGCTGACCCGTCTGACCGCAGCGGGTTCGTTGTACCTGGTGATCGTCTGCCTGCTGCCGGAAATCATGCGCACCCAGCTGGGCACCTCGTTCCACTTCGGTGGTACGTCGTTGCTGATCGCCGTGGTGGTAGTGATGGACTTCATCGCGCAGATCCAGGCCCATCTGATGTCGCATCAGTATGAGAGTCTGCTGAAGAAGGCCAACCTCAAGGGTGGCTCGCGCGGCGGTCTGGCGCGCAGTTAAGTGGTACACTAGATCTTCATTGCGTGAAGACGGCCTGGTTCCCGGGCCACGATCTTCCGATCAGAAGGGCGGCTCGCGCGACGTCTCGCGCGCGGGTGTGACGAGGTGGTCCTGTGCGGGAGTAGTACAGGCGATTCGGAGAAGTTTTCTGGATCAACATCGTCCGGCGCCGGAGCGAGGGCACACTCCCCACGCCGGGTCCATGGAACTTTTGGTTCCACGGGCTTCAAAGCAATCCGAGGCCTTGCTACAATTCCGAGTTCACTTTTGATCCATCCTGCCGGATGGCGCCTGGGCGCTGTCGGGCCATCACTCAGTTGGAGAATCGCGTCATGGCGCGTATTGCAGGCGTCAACCTGCCAGCCCAGAAGCACGTCTGGGTCGGGTTGCAAAGCATCTACGGCATCGGCCGTACCCGTTCGAAGAAGCTCTGCGAATCCGCAGGCGTTACCTCGACCACGAAGATTCGTGATCTGTCCGAACCCGAAATCGAGCGCCTGCGCGCCGAGGTCGGCAAGTATGTCGTCGAAGGCGACCTGCGCCGCGAAATCGGTATCGCGATCAAGCGACTGATGGACCTGGGCTGCTATCGCGGTCTGCGTCATCGCCGTGGTCTCCCGCTGCGTGGTCAGCGCACCCGTACCAACGCCCGCACCCGTAAGGGTCCGCGCAAGGCGATCAGGAAGTAAGGGATAGATCATGGCAAAGCCAGCAGAAAAGAAAACGAAGAAGAAGATCAAGCGCGTCATCACTGACGGCGTCGCTCACGTCCACGCTTCGTTCAACAACACCATCGTCACCATCACCGATCGCCAGGGCAATGCACTGTCGTGGGCTACGTCCGGCGGCGCCGGTTTCCGTGGTTCGCGTAAGTCGACCCCGTTCGCTGCTCAGGTTGCCGCCGAAAAGGCTGGCCGCGCTGCGCTCGACTACGGCGTGAAGTCGCTGGAAGTACGTATCAAGGGTCCGGGTCCGGGCCGTGAGTCGGCCGTGCGTTCGTTGAACAACGTGGGCTACAAGATCACCAACATCATCGACGTGACGCCAATCCCGCACAACGGGTGCCGTCCGCCGAAGAAGCGTCGCGTCTAAAGGGAGCGATAAGAAATGGCTCGTTATATCGGTCCTACCTGTAAGCTCGCCCGCCGCGAAGGCGCCGACCTTTCCCTCAAGAGCCCGGCGCGTGCGCTGGACTCCAAGTGCAAGCTTGAGCAGAAGCCCGGCCAACACGGCGCAGCTCGCAAAGGCAAGCTCTCCGACTACGCTACCCAGCTGCGTGAAAAGCAGAAGGTCAAGCGCATCTACGGTTTGTTGGAACGTCAGTTCCGCAACTACTACAAAAAGGCCTCGACCAAGAAGGGCAACACCGGCGAGAACCTGCTGCAGTTGCTGGAAACCCGTCTGGACAACGTCTGCTACCGCATGGGCTTTGCCGTCACCCGTCCGGCCGCGCGCCAGCTGGTGTCGCACCGTGGCGTGCTGGTCAATGGCAAGTCGGTGAATCTGGCTTCGTACCAGATTAAGGCTGGCGATGCGATCACGCTGTCGGAAAAGGCACAGAAGCAGCTCCGCGTGCAGGAAGCCCTGACCGTGGCTGAGCAGCACGACATGACGCCGTCGTGGGTCGAAGTCGATTCGAAGAAGTTCAGCGGCGTGTTCAAGGCCGTTCCGGATCGCGCTGACCTGCCTTCGGATATCAACGAAGCGCTGATCGTCGAGTTGTATTCGAAGTAATTCACATTGGAGAGCCTCCGGCACCGCCGGAGGTTCGCAGGAGACCCCGCAACATGACGGTTACCGCCAACCAGGTTCTGCGCCCCCGTGGTCCGCAGATCGAACGTCTTACCGACAATCGCGCAAAGGTCGTGATCGAGCCCTTGGAGCGCGGTTACGGGCACACGCTGGGCAATGCCCTGCGTCGTGTGCTGTTGTCGTCGATCCCGGGTTTTGCGATCACCGAGGTCGAGATCGACGGCGTGCTGCACGAGTACACCACGGTCGAAGGGCTGCAGGAAGACGTGCTTGACGTCCTGCTCAACCTGAAAGACGTGGCGATTCGTATGCATAGTGGCGACAGCGCGACGCTGTCGTTGTCCAAGCAGGGTCCGGGCACGGTCACTGCGGCCGACATCAGGACCGATCACAACGTTGAGATCATCAACGGCGACCACGTGATCTGCCACCTGACCAAGGACACGGCGCTGAACATGCGCCTGAAGATCGAGCGTGGTTTCGGCTATCAACCGGCTGCCGCGCGTCGTCGTCCGGACGAAGAGACCCGCACCATCGGTCGTCTGATGCTGGATGCGTCGTTCTCGCCGGTGCGTCGCGTTGCCTATGCCGTGGAAGCTGCGCGCGTTGAACAGCGCACCGACCTCGACAAGCTGGTGATCGATATCGAAACCAACGGCACGATCGATGCCGAGGAAGCCGTGCGCACCGCCGCCGACATCCTCAGCGATCAGCTGTCGGTGTTCGGCGATTTCACCCACCGCGATCGCGGTGCGGCCAAGCCGGCTGCCAGCGGCGTGGATCCGGTGCTGCTGCGCCCGATCGACGACCTTGAGCTGACCGTGCGTTCGGCCAACTGCCTGAAGGCCGAGAGCATCTACTACATCGGCGATCTGATCCAGAAGACCGAAGTGGAGTTGCTCAAGACCCCGAATCTTGGCAAGAAGTCGCTGACCGAAATCAAGGAAGTGCTAGCACAGCGCGGCCTTGCACTGGGCATGAAGCTGGAGAACTGGCCGCCGGCCGGTGTCGCCCAGCACGGCATGCTTGGTTAATGCATCACCGCATGGGCGTCTTCGGGCGCCCATGCTGTTTTTTTACATCGACGGGCCAAAGCCCGCGGTGACATCCGGTCAAAGGACGGCCGGCTCGGACCAACCGCAGTCCATTCAACAGCGCCAGGATGGCGACAGCGTCTCTCAAGCAGTCTCAACATTCCTTAGGAAATCACACTCATGCGTCACCAGAAATCCGGTCGTAAATTCAACCGCACCAGCGCGCACCGCGAAGCCATGTTCCGCAATATGGCCGCGTCGCTGTTCAAGCACGAGCTGATCAAGACCACCTTGCCGAAGGCCAAGGAACTGCGTCGCGTCGCCGAGCCGCTGATCACCATCGGCAAGGTCGATGGCGTTGCCAATCGTCGTCTGGCGTTCGCTCGCCTGCGCGACAAGGAAGCAGTGGGCAAGCTGTTCGTCGAGCTGGGCCCGCGTTACGCGACCCGTCCCGGCGGCTACCTGCGCATCCTGAAGGCCGGCTTCCGTGCCGGTGACAATGCGCCGATGGCGTATGTCGAGCTGGTCGACCGTCCGGTCGTCGCCGAGGAAGTGGCTGAGTAATCGGTTCGCTCTTCGCAAAGATTCTCGAAAAGCCCGGCTAGCGCCGGGCTTTTTTATGGCCGGTCCCGAACCATGGCGGTCGATCTTGGTATCGGTATTTCAGCGGCAGCGCGGCGACGTGCATGGCTCAACCATGATCAAGGGCGCCGCTGCAAGAGTGACTGTTTCCGGGCTGCATCGCCGGTCTGCAGGGTGGCGCATGACTGTCGACCTGCATGGCTGCGCCGGGCCTGCTGCCAGACGACCTGCCCGATGCAGCCATCCGTGGTCACCGCGGCAGCGATGGCTGATAATCGGGCATTCGATCCTAGGCAAGCGGTAGCGATGAATCCATTTCGTTGGGGTTTCCGGGCGCAGTTTTTGCTTGGCTTTCTTGCCTGCGCAGGACTGCTTGCCTATGCGATCTATGTACAGCTGCATCTTGGGCTGGAGCCTTGCCCACTATGCATCTTCCAGCGGATCGCGTTTGCGGCGCTGGCGGTGTTGTTTCTGCTGGGCGCCTTGCATGGGCCGCGCGCAGCGGGCACGCGCAAGCTCTATGGCGTGCTGAGCTTCATCGCTGCCGGCGTCGGCATGGGTATCGCGGCGCGGCATGTCTGGGTGCAGATCCGGCCCAAGGACATGATGTCCTCGTGCGGGCCGCCGTTGAGCTTCCTGAGCGAGACGATGGGGCCGTTCGAAGTGTTCCGCACCGTGCTGACCGGCACCGGCGACTGCGGCAATATCGATTGGCGCTTTCTGGGCCTGAGCATGCCGATGTGGAGCATGCTGTGGTTTGTGGGCCTGGCGCTGTGGGCGCTGTATGCCGGCTTCAAGCAGCGTGGTCCGCGCAAACTGTTCTGATCGTTTCGTTCCGGCGCTGGCCGGCGCCTGAGATTTCTGGAGTTCACGATGTCCGCTTCCCCTCATTCGTCCGTCAACCAGGCAGACCAGTGGTCGCCGCAGAGCTGGCGGCAGCGTCCGGCGTTGCAGATGCCGGTCTACCCGGACGCCGTTGCGTTGGAACACACGCTGGGCGAGTTGCGGCAGCTGCCGCCGCTGGTGACCTCCTGGGAAATCTTCGCGCTCAAGCGCCAGCTGGCGGAGGCGCAGGAAGGCAAGCGCTTCCTGCTGCAGGGCGGCGATTGCGCCGAGAATTTCAGCGATTGCGAATCGGGCACGATCTCCAATCGCCTGAAGGTGCTGCTGCAAATGAGCCTGGTGCTGGTGCATGGCCTGCACCTGCCGGTGGTGCGGGTAGGGCGCTTTGCCGGGCAGTACGCCAAGCCGCGCTCGGCCGATACCGAAACCCGCGACGGGGTGACCTTGCCGAGCTACCGCGGCGATGTGATCAACGCGCCAGCCTTCACCGAAGCGGCGCGCGTGCCGGATCCGCAGCGCATGATCACCGCGCATTCGCGCTCGGCGATGACGATGAATTTCGTGCGCGCTCTGATCGACGGCGGCTTTGCCGACCTGCACCATCCCGAATACTGGAATCTGGACTGGGTGGGGTATTCGCCACTGGCGGCGGACTACCAGAAGATGGTGGCATCGATCGGCGACGCGGTGCGCTTCATGGAGACCCTGTCCGGCGCGGAGGTCTACAATCTCAACCGCATCGACTTCTACACCTCGCACGAGGCGCTGTTGCTGCCGTACGAGGAAGGCCTGACCCGGCAGGTGCCGCGCCAGTGGGGCTGGTTCAACCTGAGCACGCATTACCCGTGGATCGGCATGCGTACCGCCGCGCTGGATGGCGCGCATGTGGAATACCTGCGTGGCGTGCGTAATCCGATCGCGATCAAGGTAGGGCCGTCGGTTCAGCCGGATCAGCTGTTGCGTCTGATCGACGTGCTCAATCCCGAAGACGAACCCGGCCGCCTGAGCTTCATCCATCGCATGGGCGCGGCGCAGATCGCCGAGAAGTTGCCGCCGTTGCTGGAGGCGGTCAAGCGCGATGGGCGTCGAGTGTTGTGGGTGTGCGATGCGATGCACGGCAACACCGAAAGCACCGGAAATGGCTATAAAACACGGCGTTTCGACAATATCCGCAGCGAGGTCGAGTTGTCGTTCGATCTGCATGCGGCCGCCGGGACGCGTCTAGGCGGGGTGCATCTGGAACTGACCGGCGAAGACGTCACCGAATGCACCGGTGGTGCGCGCGAGCTGACCGAGCGCGACCTGGAACGCGCCTATCGCTCCAGCGTGGACCCGCGCCTGAACTACGAGCAGTCGCTGGAAATCGCAATGGCGATCGTGCGCAAGCAACAGCAGGTGGCGTCGCAACCGCTGGGCGCGTGATGTCACCGTACGCATGACGTGATGCTCATGCCGCGTGCGGCATGATGCTGCAGCCATCCCTCTTTCCCCCCATAGGAGGAACGGTTTGACTGCCGATTGGAACGTCATCCGCGAATACGCAATCCCGCTTGGTGCCGCGCTGCTGGCGGGCATCGTCACCTGGTCGTTGATGCTGTGGCTGTTTCGCCGCATGCAGGGCCGCGACTATCGCCGCGCACGCATCATCCGCGTGGTCACGCTGCCGGCTGCCTTCATCCTGCCGCTGCTGTTTCTGGGCGTCGCCACCGAAGCGACGCCGCTATCCGGCAAGGGGCTGGCAGCGATGCAGCATCTGCTGCACGTCGGCATCGTCGGCTGCGTGACCTGGCTGTTGGTGCGCGCCGTCGCCGCCGGCGAGATGGCGATCCTGCGCAGCAACCCGATCGAGGTGTCCGACAACCTCACCGCACGGCGCATCCAGACCCAGACACGCGTGCTGAGCCGGGTGGTGATGGGCGCGGTGATCCTGCTCGGCATCTCGGTGGTGCTGCTGACCTTTCCGCAGGTACGCCAGATCGGCAAGACGCTGCTGGCCTCGGCCGGCATTATCGGCCTGGTAGCCGGTATCGCGGCCAAGCCGGTGTTCGGCAACCTGATCGCCGGTCTGCAGATCGCCCTGACCCAGCCGATCCGGCTGGACGATGTGGTGATCGTGGAGGGCGAGTGGGGCCGCATCGAGGAAATCGGCAGCTCGTATGTGGTGGTGCGGATCTGGGACGAGCGGCGCATGGTGGTGCCGTTGACCTGGTGGATCGAGCACCCGTTCCAGAACTGGACACGCAGCAGTGCCGATCTGCTCGGTACCGCATTCCTGTGGCTGGACTACCGCACCCCGATCGCGGCGGTGCGTGCCGAGCTGGAGCGCATCTGCAAGAGCGAGCCGCTGTGGGATGGACGCGTGTGCGTGACCCAGGTGACCGAAACCAGCGAGAGCACGATCCAGGTACGCCTGCTGGTGAGCGCGCGCAATTCCGGCGATGCGTTCGATCTGCGCTGCATCAGCCGCGAGCGCATGATCGACTTCCTGACCCGCGAGCACCCGTACGCACTGCCCAGGATCCGCGCCGAAATCGCCGCGCAGGAAAAGCCACCCCTACGTGCCGCCGCGCCGATCGCCCAGGAGAGCGTGCGCTCGCCAGGTGCCGAAGACGGCGAGCCTGCGACTACGGTGTAGCTGCAGGCGCGGCCGCCGATGCGCTGGGCGCAGTCGGCGCGTAGCGGGGCGCAACACGCGCCTTGCTGCGTTGTTCATAGGCGTAGGCCAGTTCGATCAGGCGCGGCTCGCTCCAGGCACTGCCCATGAACAACAAGCCCAGCGGCAGGCCCTGGGTCTGCCCCATCGGCACGCTCAGGCCGGGATAACCGGCCACCGCGGCCGCACCGTAGCCGGCTCCGGGAAAGGTATCGCCCTTGACCAGGTCGGTGACCCAGGCAGCACCGGTGGTCGGCACGATCAGCGCATCCAGGCGATTGGCCTGCAGCGCGGCGTCGATGCCGTCCGGCCCGGCCAGCCGTTTGGCAGTGGCGCGGGCCGTGAGATACGCGGCATCGTCCAGTCCGGCCGCGGCCTGCGCCTGCTCGAACAGCTCCTGTCCGAAGTAGGGCATCTCGCGCTGCGCATGCTTGCGATTGAAGGCAATCAATTGCTCCAGGCTCGACACTGGCGCGGCGTGGCTGCGCAGATACGCGTTCAGGCCGGCCTTGAACTCGACCAACAAGACCGTTTGCTCGGCAGCGTCCCACTGGCCCTCGGTTGCCAGGCTGGTTTCGATCACGGTGGCGCCGGCGGCGCGCAGCGTCTGCACGGCGCGCTCCAGCGCGGCGGCAATGGCCGGATCTTCGCGCAAGGGATTGCGCAGCAGGCCCAGGCGGGCGCCGCGCAGGCCATCGGGCCTGAGATGCGCCAGATAGTCCGGTGTGGACGTCGGTGCAGTGCGCGCCGCTGGATCCTGCGGGTCGGGCGCAGCGATCGCCTGCAGCACGGCGGCCGCATCGGCGACGCTGCGCGTCATCGGGCCGGCGGTGTCCTGGCTGGCCGAGATCGGAATAATGCCGTCGCGGCTGACCAGGCCCACGGTCGGCTTGAGTCCGACCAGGCCGTTCACCGAGGCCGGGCAGGTGATGCTGCCGTCGGTTTCGGTGCCGATGCCGACCGTGGCCAGGCTGGCCGCGATCGCCGCGCCGGTGCCGGCACTGGAGCCGCAGGGATTGCGATCCAAGGCGTACGGATTGCGGGTCAGCCCGCCGCGTGCGCTCCAGCCGGAGCTGGACTTGGTGGAGCGGAAGTTGGCCCACTCGCTCAGGTTGGTCTTGCCCAGGATCACCGCGCCAGCGGCGCGCAGGCGCTGCACCAGGAACGCATCGCGGCCGGGCCTGAAATCGGCCAGTGCCAGCGAGCCGGCGCTGTTGACCATCGGCAGCGCATCGATGTTGTCCTTGAGCAGCACCGGAATGCCATGCAGGGGCCCGCGCACATGACTGGCGCGGCGTTCGGCGTCCAATGCACGTGCGTCGGCTTCGGCTCGCGGGTTGAGTTCGATCACCGCATTGAGAGTGGGCCCGGCGCGATCGATGGTGGCGATACGCTGCAGATACGCGCGGGTCAGATCCAGACTGCTGATCTTCCCTGACGCCATGCGTGCCTGCAGGCCGACGATATCGGCGTCGATCAGATCGTCTTGCCTGGCAGTGGCTGCGTTGGCACCGGCCGGGGTCAGGCTTTCGGTATGCGCACAGCCGCACAGCGCAAGCAGCAGCGCGAAGGACAAGGTGGTGGATCGCATTGGCGGTGTTCCCCGGGGACTGTTCGCAGGCTAACGGCGCTGCGTCGGGGTGACAACGTGTATGACATGCCCGCACACGGGCAGGAGCGCGTCAGCGGCGCCGGCGCTTGATCAGATCGCGTGCCAGCACGCCGACCACAAGCAGATTGATCGCCAGCACGCCCCAGGCGGTCCAGCCGGGATGGCGGACGATGGCGTAGATATCGAAAGGCAGGTAGATGGCCGCCGACAGGCAGCCCAGCAGTGACGCCCAGGCCTTGGCACGCCACAGACCCCAGGCTTCCACCACGTGCAGCAGGCCATAGGCCAGCATTGCGGCAGCAGCCAGATGGACGGCGTCGGGACTGATGGTCTTGAGCAACGACGGCAGTGCGCCGTGGTCGGGATCCAGGTTGAAGCGGCGGATCAGCGTGCTGACCGCGTCCTGCAGCGGGAGCGGGCCCAGAATTTCCAGGCCCGTCGCCGCCAACAGCGCAAGCGTCCCCTTGACCGCCTCTAGCAAGGCGATCACATGCAGCCCCGGATGCGCACGCGGATCCGGGCTGTAGGGCGTGTTGCTCACGGAGATGGACGTCCCGTGCTTAGCCGGAACGGCCAGCGCGCTTGCGGTCGCTTTCGGTGAGGAACTTCTTGCGCAGGCGGATTTCCTTCGGGGTGACTTCCACCAGCTCGTCGTCCTCGATGAAGTCCAGTGCCTGCTCCAGCGTGTACTTGATCGCCGGGGTCAGCTTGATCGCATCGTCCTTGCCCGAGGCGCGCATGTTGGTCAGCGGCTTGGTCTTGATCGCGTTGACGGTCAGGTCGTTGTCCTTGGAGTGGATACCGACCAGCTGACCTTCGTACACGTTGTCGCCTTCAGCAGCGAACAGACGGCCACGCTCTTCCAACGGCCCCAGCGCATAGGCCGGGGTGGCGCCCGCAGCGTTGGCAATCATCACGCCGTTCTGGCGCTTGGCGATCGCGCCCTGTTCCTTGGGGCCGTAGTGGTCGAAAACATGGAACAGCAGGCCCGAGCCCTGGGTCAGGGTGCGGAACTCGTTCTGGAAGCCGATCAGGCCACGCGCCGGGATCATGTAGTCCAGGCGCACGCGGCCCTTGCCGTCCGGCTCCATGTTCTTCAGCTGGCCCTTGCGGGTGCCCAGCTTTTCCATCACGCCGCCCTGGTGCTGTTCTTCGATGTCCACCACCAGCTGTTCGATCGGCTCCATCTGCTTGCCGTCGATTTCCTTGATGATGACTTCCGGACGCGACACGGCCAGCTCGTAGCCTTCACGACGCATGTTCTCGATCAGCACCGACAGGTGCAGTTCGCCACGGCCGGAAACCAGGAACTTGTCGGCGTCGGAGCCTTCCTCGACCTTCAGTGCCACGTTGTGCACCTTCTCGCGGTCCAGACGGTCGCGCAGCTGGCGGCTGGTCAGGAACTTGCCGCCGGACAGGTCCTTGTTGCCGGCGAACGGCGAGTTGTTGACCTGGAAGGTCATCGAGATGGTGGGCTCGTCCACGGTCAGCGCCGGCAGCGCTTCCGGGGCGTCGAGCGCGCACACGGTGTCGGAAATGGTCAGCTCGGCCACGCCGGAGATGGCGACGATGTCGCCGGCCTCGGCGGTGTCCTGCTCGATGCGCTCCAGGCCGAGGAAGCCCAGCACCTGCAGCACCTTGCCCTGGCGCTTCTTGCCTTCGCGGTCGATCACGCTGACCGGCATGTTCTTCTTCAGCACGCCGCGCTGGATGCGGCCGATGCCGATCACGCCGACGAAGTTGTTGTAGTCCAGCTGGCTGATGCGCATCTGGAACGGGCCGTCCGGATCCACGTCCGGTGCCGACACGTGCTGCATGATCGCTTCGTACAGCGGGGTCATGTCGCCGTCGCGCACGCTCGAATCCAGGCTGGCGTAGCCGTTCAGGGCGGAGGTGTAGACGATCGGGAAGTCCAGCTGCTCGTCGGTTGCGCCGAGCTTGTCGAACAGGTCGAACACCTGGTCGATGACCCAGTCCGGGCGTGCGCCGGGACGGTCGATCTTGTTGACCACCACGATCGGCTTGAAGCCCATCGCGAACGCCTTCTGGGTCACGAAGCGGGTCTGCGGCATCGGGCCGTCCATCGCGTCGACCAGGATCAGCACCGAGTCCACCATCGACAGCACGCGCTCGACCTCGCCACCGAAGTCGGCGTGTCCCGGGGTGTCGACGATGTTGATGCGGTTGCCGTTCCAGGTGATGGCCGTGTTCTTGGCCAGGATCGTGATGCCACGCTCCTTTTCCTGATCGTTGCTGTCCATCACGCGCTCAGCCAGCACGGTGCGTTCGGACAGGGTGCCGGACTGCTTCAGCAGGCAGTCGACGAGGGTGGTCTTGCCATGGTCAACGTGCGCGACGATGGCGATATTGCGGAGTTTTTCGATAGACATGCGGAAAGGGCCCCTGTCTGGCGCCAGTCTTGAGATGAGGTAAGCCCGACATTATAGCGGTTTCGTTGCCGTGCCGTTGCGTTCGGCCGCCAAGCGGTCCAAAACGCCCATTCAGCTAGCCCGGATACCCCCGACGATGGTCCAACCTGCACGGCCGCCTGCACGGCCGGGTGTATTCTAATGGGCTGTCATACACCCTGAAACCTGCAAGGATTTCCATGTCCCTGATTGCCCATTTCGACACCACCCGCGGCCCGATCGTGGTCGAGCTGTTCGCCGACAAGGCCCCGCTGACCGTTGCCAACTTCGTCAACCTGGTCCAGCGCGGCTTCTACGACGGCCTGAGCTTCCACCGCGTCATTGCCGACTTCATGATCCAGGGCGGCTGCCCGGAAGGCTCCGGCCGCGGCGGCCCGGGCTATCGTTTCGAGGATGAAGCCAACAACGGCGTCGGCCACGAGCGCGGCGTGCTGTCCATGGCCAATGCCGGCCCCAACACCAACGGCAGCCAGTTCTTCATCACCCACACCGCCACCCCGTGGCTGGACGGCAAGCACACCGTGTTCGGCAAGGTCACCCAGGGCCTGGACGTGGTCGATGCCGTCGCCCAGGGCGATGTGATCAACAAGGTGACGATTGAAGGCGATACCGACGCCGTGCTGGCCGCCAAGGCCGACCGCGTCGCGGAGTGGAACAAGATCCTCGCCGCCTGATGTCTTTCCCCGAACGGCCGCCTTGTGCGGCCGTTCGTCTGTCACTGCGCGCCGCCAGGCCTTGCGCCACGCCAGCGTGCACCTCCACCCATGTTTTTTAGCAGAGGAAACTCCCCATGAAAGCACCTGTTCGTGTTGCCGTGACCGGCGCTGCCGGCCAGATTGGCTATGCCCTGCTGTTCCGCATCGCTTCCGGCGAAATGCTGGGCAAGGATCAGCCGGTGATCCTGCAATTGCTGGAACTGTCCAATGAAAAGGCCCAGGCCGCGCTCAAGGGCGTGATCATGGAGCTGGAAGACTGCGCATTCCCGCTGCTGGCCGGCGTGGTCGGCACCGACGACGCCGAAGTGGCGTTCAAGGACATCGACGTCGCCCTGCTGGTCGGTGCGCGTCCGCGCGGCCCGGGCATGGAGCGCAAGGACCTGCTGCTGGAAAACGCCAAGATCTTCACCGCGCAGGGCGCGGCGTTGAACAAGGTCGCCAAGCGTGACGTCAAGGTGCTGGTGGTCGGCAACCCGGCCAACACCAATGCCTACATCGCGATGAAGTCGGCGCCGGATCTGAACCCGAAGAACTTCACCGCCATGCTGCGTCTGGACCACAACCGTGCGCTCAGCCAGCTGTCGCAGAAGCTTGGCAAGCCGGTCGGCGGCATCGAGAAGCTGGTGGTGTGGGGCAACCATAGCCCGACCATGTACCCGGACTACCGTTTCGCCACCGCCGATGGCGCGTCCATCGGCGATGCGATCAACGACCAGGAATGGAACGCATCGACCTTCATCCCGACCGTGGGCAAGCGCGGCGCGGCAATCATCGAAGCGCGCGGCCTGTCCTCGGCTGCGTCGGCCGCCAACGCCGCCATCGATCACGTGCGTGACTGGGTGCTGGGCAGCAACGGCAAGTGGGTGACGATGGGCGTGCCGTCCGACGGCTCCTACGGCATTCCGGAAGGCGTGATCTTCGGCTTCCCGGTGACCACCGCCAACGGCGAGTACACCTTGGTCAAGGATCTGCCGATCGACGACTTCAGCCAGAAGTACATCGACAAGACCCTGGCCGAGCTGGAAGAAGAGCGCAGCGGCGTGTCGCATCTGCTGGGCTGAGTTTCCCGCCTCGCTGTTGTAACGAAAACGCCGGGCAATGCCCGGCGTTTTTTTCGTGTGGCGCTTGTGCGATGCAGTGCGTGAGATGCGGCGGGCTGCGGCGCGGAAAAGCCACAGGCATGCCCATCGATGTTGTAGAGCCGGTGCGAGACGCATGGCCGCTGCACCGATCCCTTCGCGCGCTACCCTCGGCTCAGGCCAGGCCTTCGGCCTGCAATGCGGCCTGCACATCCGCATCGTCCAGCATGCGCTGCACGAATGCATCCACTGCGCTCAGGCCGCTCAGGTCCACGCCCACCTTCTGCGCCCATCGCAGCGTCACGAACAGGTACGCATCGGCGCCGGTGTGGGTGTCGCCTGCCAGCCAGTTGCGCCCCTGCAGATGCGCGTCGACACGTTCGTACAAGCTGCGCAGCTTGCTGCGTGCGTCGTCATGGCTGCGCGCGATCAGCGCGTCGTCCTGCAGATAGGCGGTGCTGCCGAAGATCGGCTTGAAGGCCGGATGCACGTCGGCATTGGCGAAGGCGATCCAGCGATTGATCTCCGCACGGCTGCGCGCGGTGCCATCGCCGGACAAGCCGGTGAGCGGCGCGATGTCGGCGATGTAGTTGAGGATGGCGGCGTTCTGGGTCAGTGCCCAGTCGTCAACAAGCAGCAGCGGCACGGCACCGGCCGGGTTGAGGCGCAGATACTCGGGGGACTTCATCGTGGCGGCGTCGACCACCTGCAGATCGAAGGGTAGCCCCGACCAGCGCAGCACGATGTGATCTGCCAGCGAACACGCGCCCGGCTTGGTGTACAGCTTCATGAGAATTTCCGCACAAGAACGAAGACGCAAGCTTAGCGGCAACGCGTGAGTGCGTGGGCAGCGTCAGGATGCGGTGCGCGGGCGCAGCTTCTGTACGCGATAGAACGTGTGGTCGCCGATGGTGGCCACCTGATAGGCATTACGCCAGCTCGGGCTTGCGATCGCGCTTGCGGCAAAGTGACTGGCGCCCGGCACGATTTCCTTGCGTTGACCCACCGGCAGCGCCCAGTTGCGCTCTGCAGCCAGTGCCACATCCAGCGCCTTGTTCCAGGCATCATCGTTTTTCAGCTGCGTTCCCGGAGCCACGATGGTGGGCGCGAACTGCTTGCGTGCAGTGACCACCTGACACATCGAGTCGCCCCACAAACCGCTGTCCAGCCGACGCAACGCAACTTCCGCGACGGCTTGCTGACCGCGCAAGGTCTGATCACGCGCTTCCAGGTACACGGTGGTGCTCAAGCACAACGAATCTGCAGCCGGCTGCGGCAACAACTGCGACAGCCAAAGTATCCAAACCAGTTTCATATAACTCCTTGCTCCGTATGGGCCGATCCGCAGAGCATCCAAGGTGGATGCACCAGTACAGAGGGCTTGGCGTCATGGGGAGGCGACCTGCCACGGGTCGCCCGGTCTCCGGCGAAAGAAGATCTACCGGAGGTGCCCACCAAATGCGGTGGGTCAAAAAGTTGGCGCAAGGTAGGCGTCGATCACAGAATCGCGGCTGAATAGGCGGGGTTGACGCGTGTGATCGCTTGCTGCATCTACCGCTTCGCTCAACGACAACAGTGCGATGCATTCGTTGTGTGCGTCGCATCGCGGTGGCGACAGCGGTGCTGTAACCGATATCGACACGGTGCGCGCGCAGTGTTGAGCGTCTGCGCGGTCGTTCGAGATACGCAATGCGTTGCGCGTGAGCTACGCATGTAGCGTCATTGGCAGGCTGCGCTACACATCATCGTCACTGATGGATGTGCTTGCGTACTGCGGTTTTCTACCGCAGCGGGGATACATCGAGATGCGAACGCGGGGTGCATAAAGGAACTTTCTGCGTGGTGCTTGATGCTGCCCGGATCATGCATCGAACGCTCGCATGTGCATCTTAGAACGCGGTGTTGTAATCACTAGAAGAGGCGTCCAAGTTGCTCGATGCGCGTTGATTGTGACGAGTGGGCACGAAGCGCCACGACGTGATTAACCCTCGCATCCCATCGCCAAGTCGCGCGCCAAGCTTGCATATGCATCGCGCACAAATGCGTCAGCGGCATTTTAGATGGCTTGTAGTGGCCGCGCGACGATATGCAGCCGAGATCGTCAAAATCATCGATCACGATTCTTTCGACGGTATCAGTGGCACATCTGCGTTGGCCATGCGGCAATCGCATTGCGCGCTTGCTGCCGCTTTTGCTTATGCGCAGAGCACATGTTCGAACGTGTCAGGCGTCTTGAATCACCCGCATCAAGTTCGACACGGTGCGAAATAATTTCATGCAGACATGCAGACATGCAGACATGCAGGCATGCAGACATGCGTGACGATTGCCGAAGACCACAATTGCAGTCAGCGCAGACCCTTATGCACAAGTATTGAAAACCGTCGTGCCTGATCGAGATTGTCAGACCTGACTCGACGGCATTGATGCAACAGGTCTGCGTTTTTCAGGCATTGCAAATGCACTGCCGATCCAGGCGATCAGCACGCACAACATGCCGCAGAGCATCGGCCCCAAGGCCATCGCCCACGCCAGATGCGCATCGTTTCCCGTGTGATAGTCGGATGTGCCCAGCAGCAGTCCGATCACGCCACTGCCGGCTGCCAGCGCGAGTTGGGCTGTCGCGGTGAGTGCGGCACTTTCGCGCGCCTGCTGTGCGGGACCATGGCGCGAAGCAAGTTCTGCATGGCGTGCCCACACCCATTGCCCGGCACTACCGGCCGCCAACCCCATGCCGAAGGCCAGGCTGGCATCCAGCACGTAATGTCGAGACGTGGCGATGGCGAAGAGCAATCCCAGTACGGACAACGCGGCTCCACTCAGGCCCAATCGACGCATTGCCACGGTCGGCCAACGCGCTGCCAGGGGCTGTATGCAAACGCTGCCCAATGCATATGCAATCAATACCGCGCTGCCCCAGCCGGCCGAGCCGGTACGCGACTGCGCCAGATACGGCGCCAATTTGGTGAATGTCGGCAATGCCAAGGCCAGTGCGGCGATGACCGCCAAGGGCAGCAACTGATCGCGCCGCCAATAAGAGGCAGCTAGCGGCGGAGATGCGGTGGCGGCAGCCGTGTGCGTATAAGGCTGCAGTGCGTTGCGTAACCACCATGACGACAGCAGTGCGATGCTGCTGACCAGCGCGACCACCATCAACGCAGTTGATGCGGCGGCAGGTGTGCCGGCCTTCAGAACCAGGCCGATCGCGGCGCTGACCAGGAGTGCGGCCAGCCCGCTACCGATCAGACGCAGCGCACTGACGCCGCGCGCGCCACGCCAGGGCCAGTGGCCCAATCCCAGCAAGGTGTTCTGTGCGACGTCACCGACCGCATAGGCGGCCCGGAAGGGCAGGCTGAGCAGCAATACGCTGATCAGGTGGACATCGGCGGGAAGTGATGGTGTCACGAACAGCAGCGCCAGGGCGATCGCTGCCAAGGCGATGCCGCGCCATTGCGAGCGGCCGGCCCAGGCCAGGCTGACGCCGGCGCTCCAGCGTCGCGCTGCAAGCATGCCCATCACCGCACTGACGACCAATCCGCCGGCAACCGACACGCCGGCAGCCACCGCGCTCAATCCGACGTATTCGGTCAACGCAAAAATCAGCAGCAACTCGCCGGTGTACCACAGCAGGCTTTTGCCGAAATGCGCCGCAACGTAGGCCCGCAACGCTGCCGGCGGCAGGGTGGGAGGCAGCGATGCAGTCAGCGTCGAGGGCATGTGCGGTTTATAGCCGAGCTGCGCGACAGGAAAAAGAATGTACCGCGCTGCGCCGATCAGCGGCGTTCGCGTTATCGGGGGTGTGATCGATGGCAGCGTTGGGGTGCGCACCGATCCGGCGCATCGGGCGCCGACATGGACGCCTGCGCCGACATCGGACGGACAGACCGGTCATCGCTCTACCACCGCCACCATCGGCGTTTATGCTGCGCCACTCCGGCTAAGACGACACTCGCACGGAGGTTCATGCGGGCGCCGCGAGCAGACTACTGCGGCGTTCAGCGCTTTGCAGCAGCGCGTGTTACAACTTCGCCGCCAGTCGGCAGGCCTGATTGATCGCACGCTTGGCATCCAGTTCGGCGGCGACATCCGCACCCCCAATCAGATGCGGTTGCTGTCCGTTGGCCTGCAGCGCGGCCAGCAGGTCGCGGCGCGGTTCCTGCCCGGCGCAGATCACCACCGTGCCGACATCGAGCAATTGTTCGGCGCCTTCCACGCGGATCCGTAGCCCGGCGTCGTCCACGCCCAAATATTCCACGCCGCCCAGCATCTTCACGCCCTTGGCCTTGAGCGTAGCGCGGTGGATCCAGCCAGTGGTCTTGCCCAAGCGCGCGCCGGGTTTGCCGGGGCTGCGCTGCAGCAGCCAGACCTGGCGGGCAGGGCGCTCGGGCTGTGGCCTGGCCAACGCGCCAGCTGCCTCGAAGCTGGGGTCCACGCCCCATTCGGCCATCCAGCGTGCAGGGTCCAGCGACGGCGATGGCCCTGTGTGCACGAGAAATTCGCCGACATCAAAGCCGATCCCGCCGGCCCCGATGATCGCGACCTTGTCGGCAGCCACATGGCGGCCCAGCACCACGTCCAGATAGCTCACGACCATCGGGTGATCGGCGCCGGGGAAGTCCACCTTGCGCGGCTCGATGCCGGTGGCCAGCACGATCTCGTCGAAGTCTTTCAGGTCTGCCGCTTCTACCCGAGTATTCAGGCGCAGCTGCACCCCGGTCGCGTCGATGCGGTGGCCGAAGTAGCGCAGCGTCTCGTTGAATTCTTCCTTGCCTGGGATGCGCCTGGCGACGTTGAATTGCCCGCCGATTGCATCGCCTGCATCGAACAAGGTGACGTGGTGACCGCGCTCGGCGGCCACCGTCGCACAAGCCAGGCCGGCCGGGCCGGCACCGACCACCGCAATGCGCCTGGGATTGGGTGTCGGTGCGTAGATCAGTTCGGTTTCGTGCGCTGCGCGCGGGTTGACCAGGCAGCTCGCCAGCTTGTTGTCGAACACATGATCCAGGCAGGCCTGATTGCAGGCGATGCAGGTATTGATGGCGTGCGACTGGCCGGTGCGGGCCTTGTTGGCCCACTGCGGGTCGGCCAGCAGCGGGCGCGCCAGCGACACCATGTCGGCCGCGCCGTCGGCGAGGATGCGTTCGGCCACTTCGGGCATGTTGATGCGGTTGGTCGCCACCACCGGAATACGCAGGTGCGGCTTGAGCTTGGCGGTCACACCGGCAAATGCCGCGCGCGGTACCGAGGTGGCGATGGTCGGGATGCGTGCCTCGTGCCAGCCGATACCGGAATTGATGATGGTCGCGCCGGCCGCTTCGATCGCCTGTGCCTGCGTCAGGATGTCCTGCCACTGGTTGCCGCCTTCGACCAGGTCCACCAGCGACAGCCGGTAGATGATGATGAAGTCCGGCCCGCAGGCCTCGCGAATGCGTCGCACGATCTCCACCGCAAAGCGCATGCGCTTGGCCGCATCGCCACCCCAGGCATCGCTGCGCTGGTTTGTGCGCGCAGCGGTGAATTCGTTGATCAGATAGCCTTCCGATCCCATCACCTCCACACCGTCGTAGCCGGCGTCGCGCGCCAGTCGCGCCGCACGCGCGTAGGCAGCGATCTGACGATCCACCGCACGTGCCGATAGCGCGCGAGGAGTGAACGGGTTGATCGGCGCCTTGAGTCTGGACGGCGCCACCGACAGCGGGTGATAGGCGTAGCGCCCGGCATGCAGCAGCTGCAGGCAGATCTTGGCGCCGTGCGCATGCACCGCCCGGGTGACCTGACGATGCGGGCGCACCTCCCACGGCCACGACAGCTTGCCGCCGAACGGCTTGAGCCAGCCCACCACATTCGGCGAAAAGCCGCCGGTGACGATCAAGCCGACCCCGCCGGCAGCGCGCTCGGCGAAATACGCGGCCAGTTTGGGGAAATCGCGCGCCCGGTCTTCCAGACCGGTGTGCATCGAGCCCATCAGGACGCGGTTGCGCAGTTGCGTGAAGCCCAGATCGAGCGGTGCGAACAGGTGCGGGTAGGACGAGACGGACGGGCCGGTGGCGGGCGACATGGTGTGGATACGCTGGCGTACGGAGTGCGCACGATGCAGGCAAACGAGCCTGGCGGCAAGTCTTGACGCGCGGCCGGTGCTGTCGGCAGCTTGGGACGAGGGCAGGGCGGAGGGTATCCGCAACTGGTCACGCATCAGCTGGGGCGCTCCACCTCTATCTGTATCAGAGCGCCCAGCTGGGCAAACAACAAACGAGACGGCCTTGGATGGCTGACGTGCGATCCGGCGCTCGCCAATATCCCGATCAGTTGCGTCCGCTTGGCGGTTACGTACTAAAGGCCACGCTGGTCGCCGTGATCGCAGTTGCGACTCTCTAATAGAACAGAGCCGATCCACATCCGCGTTCCTGTCGCGGAACAGATCGCCTTGCGTGCATTTCGGCGCACGCAAGGCGATTACGCCGACGCCACAGCAGCAACGCGGGCCGCACGATCAGGAGGCCAGTCCCGCTTTGCCGCTGATTCAAGCGCGTGAGCTGCGGCCTTGCTTCCCTGACTTATGTGCAAGCCAACAGGTTATGCGCAAGCCAACACGCCCAGGCCCCATGCAGCAGCCGCACTCAAGCACTAATGCCGATCACCAACCCGCCAGCACCAGCTTGCCGATCGTGCTGCCGCTTTCCAGCCGTCGATGCGCCTCGCGTAACTGCTGCGCATTGATCGGCGACAGCGTTTCGGTATGGGTGGTGCGCAATTCGCCCGCATCGATCAGGCTGGCGGCGCGGTTGAGGATGCGGTGCTGCTCGACCATGTCCTCGGTTGCGTAGCGGGCACGGGTGAACATCAGCTCCCAATGGATACCGATGCACTTGGATTTGTAAGGGTCGCCGATCGACAGCGGGCCGCGCGGCTCCACGATCAAGCCCACATGCCCCTGCGGTGCCAGGATCTCGCCCAGTTGCTCCCAGTAGCGGTCGGTGTCGGCCAGGTTGAGTGCGGCGTCCACGCTCTGCATTCCCAAGGCCTGCAACTGCGGCTGCAGCGGCTGGTGATGGTCGATCACATGCTGGGCGCCCATCTGTCGCACCCATTCGATGGTCTCCGGCCGCGAGGCGGTGGCGATCACGCTGAAGCCGGCATGCCGCGCCAGCTGGATCGCGATCGAGCCCACGCCGCCCGCGCCACCGATGATCAGCACGTGCTTGCCGCGATTGCGCGCGCCGTCGAAAGAGAACGGCATGCGCTGGAACAGCAGCTCCCAGGCGGTCAACGTGGTCAGCGGCAGGGCCGCGGCCTGGGCGAAGCTGAGCGAGGTGGGCTTGCAACCGGCGATGCGCGCATCGACCAGCTGATATCGCGCATTGCTGCCCGGTCGGCCGATGTCGCCCGCGTAATACACCTCGTCGCCGACTGCGAACGCGGTGACCTCGGGGCCTACCGCTTCGACGACGCCGGCCGCGTCGTAGCCCAGGATCTTCGGCGCATCCAGCGTCTGCGGCTTGGGTGCGCGCACCTTGGTGTCGACCGGATTGACCGAGATCGCCTCAACACGCACCAATAAGTCATACCCCGAAGGGGCCGACGGGGCCGGAAGTTCCATGTCAAGCAGTGCGGTGGGATCGTCGATTGGAAGATGACGGGTGATGACGACAGCTTTCATCGGGTCGCTCCATGTGGGGAGTTCAGGGTGCGTTGTGAAGCCGTCGCGCTGCAACCACCGGCCCCACAATTCAGCTCGGACGGGGCCTGGCGTTCACCAATGTGGTTTTCGCATCACTGCGCAGCCCGCCGTCAAGGTGGATCCGCCAGCGTATTCAACTGGCTTAATTGGGCTGCGGTTCATGCGAGTCAGATGTGCAAACTGAGTGCGCGGTCCTTCCCTTCATGAAACTGTATACGTAGTATTGAAGGGGATCGCCGGCTCTGGTGATTGCTTTCACATGTTATATGACCGTTAACGCGATCTTCACTGAAGCCGGCTTAATCTGCGCCCCGATGGCTCTGGATGTGACGAGCATCTTTACCAAGAACAACGCCTCTATCGGTTTTATCTCCCAAAGAAGGAGCTGTATACACATGAACAAGAAAATTCTCACTGCCGCGTTGCTCGGCGGTCTGGCGGTTGCCCAGGCTGCTTCCGCGCAGGAGTTCGATGACCGTTGGTACCTGACCGGTAGCGCTGGCTTCAACTTCCAGGACAGCGATCGTCTGACCAATGATGCCCCGTTCGTCACCCTGGGTCTGGGCAAGTTCGTTAGCCCGAACTGGTCGATCGACGGCGAGCTGAACTATCAGAACCCGAACTTCGATGCCAACCAGGATCAGAACTGGAGCCAGTACGGCATCTCGTTCGACCTGCGTCGCCACTTCATCCAGGAAGGCCGCGGCTGGAACCCCTACCTGCTGTTCGGTCTGGGCTACCAGCGTTCGGAAGAAGAATTCGACGCGACCCCGAACCCGGTTTCGCCGGGCCAGCAGAAGGACGGCAACTTTGCCGCCAAGGCTGGTGTCGGTCTGCAGACCACCTTCGACAAGCGCGTCGCCGTGCGTGCCGAGTTGGCCTACCGCGCTGATTTCAACGACCAGAGCGTTGCTGCTCCGCAGGAAGACTGGTTCGGCGACGTGCTGGCTTCGGTTGGCGTCGTGATCCCGTTGGGACCGGCTCCGTCGACCGCTCCGCCGCCGGCTCCGGCTCCGGTTGCCCCGAGCTGCGCAGACCTGGATGACGACGGTGACGGCGTCAACAACTGCGACGATAAGTGCCCGGCTTCGCAGCCTGGCCAGACCATCGGTCCGGACGGTTGCCCGGTGCCTGTGTCGATCGATCTGAAGGGCGTGAACTTCGACTTCAACAAGTCGACCCTGCGTCCGGACGCCGTCTCGATCCTGAGCGAAGCGACCGAGATCCTGAAGCGTTACCCCGACCTGAAGGTTGAGGTTGCTGGTCACACCGACTCGAAGGGTACCGACGAGTACAACCAGAAGCTGTCCGAGCGTCGTGCGACCACCGTGTACGACTACCTGACCAAGAACGGCGTTGATGCGTCGCGTCTGGTTGGTCCGATCGGCTACGGCGAGAGCCGTCCGATTGCGCCGAACGCCAACCCGGATGGTTCCGACAATCCGGAAGGCCGTGCGAAGAACCGTCGTACCGAGCTGAACGTCCAGAACTAATTGGACCGCTAGCTGTTGCATACAAAACCCGGCCTTGCGCCGGGTTTTGTCTTTGTGGGGCCGCAAAACCTGCCCTAGGCGGCCAAATCCTGTCTGCGTTGCCATCCAGGCACGCTTCCGGTTGAAACGGCGTTCATCGCTGCCTACACTCGCCGCGTCAACACCACACTCATAATTGGAAGAACCCGATGCTGCGTACCGCTACGGCTGGATTGCTCTGTCTCGCCTTGATTCCCGCCGCCTACGCCGCTCCGAACTGCGCCGGCAGCACGGTGTCCCAGCCGCTGCCGTTGCCCGCCACCGTCATCGCGCCGGCGGCTGCCGAGTTCTATACCCGTAGCGTGCAGCTGGGCATGCCCACCGGCGTGCTGGCACAGCCTTACACCACCGAGCAGTCGGTAGACCGCGTGCTGCTGCGTCTGCGCGTGGAAGGCTGCCAGGATCTGGCCAAGGTCATTCCGCCCGGCGGCACCGTCAATCCAAACGATCCGGCCGCCTACAAGGCCACCACCGCGTTCGACAACACGCCGTGGCGCTTTGACATGAGCCAGAACGGCAAGCGCATGACCGCCGAAGAATTCGATGCCTGGATGAAGGCGCGCGGGGTGCGTGTGGTCAAGGCACGCCCGGTGGCTGCACCGGCTCCGGCTGCTGCCGCAACGGCAACGCCTGCGGCCGACGCCAAGTCGGTCGAAAACAAGTAAGCAGCGCGGTCGGGACGGCATGACCCGGCGGCCTGCGCCGGCGACGTCCCGGCAGCGCACGCGTGGTCCGGCGGGCGCATCGCGCGCCTCCGGTACGACCACCGCGCCACGCCACGGGCTGGCGCGCGTGCTGTCCAAACTGGGCGTGTGTTCGCGTACCGAAGCGGCGCGCTGGGTCGCCGACGGGCGGGTCAGCGTGGCCGCGCGCGTAATACGCGATCCCGAATATCCGATCCGCGCCGATCAGCACTCCACCATCCATGTCGACGGACAGCCATTGGCCGGCCCGGCGCGTTGCTATCTGATGCTCAACAAGCCGCGTGGCGTGGTCACCACCGCGCGCGACGAGCAGGGCAGGGACACGGTGTATCGCTGCTTCGATGGTGCCGGCTTGCCGTGGATCGCCCCGGTCGGGCGCTTGGACAAGGCCAGCGAAGGCCTGCTGCTCTTCAGCAACGATCCGCAATGGGCAGCCATGGTGACCGACCCGATGACCGGGCCGGACAAGACCTATCACGTGCAGATCGATTGCCGTCCGAGCGCTGCGCAACTGGCGCAACTGCAGGCCGGCGTGGTCGATCCTGATCCGGACGGCGAGGGCGTGCTGCTGCGCGCCAAGCGGGTCGGCGTGCTGCGCGAAGGCGAGCGCAATGCGTGGCTGGAGATCGTGCTGGACGAAGGCCGCAATCGGCAGATCCGCCGCTTGTTGGCTGCGGTGGAGATCGGCGTGCTGCGACTGGTGCGGGTGGCGATCGGCTCGCTGGCGATGGGCGAGCTGGGCAAGGGGGCGTGGCGGATGCTCAGCCCAGCGGAAGTCAGCGCGCTGACGGCGGCTCCCGCCAGCGCGCCAGACGCGCGCTGAGCAAGGCACCGACCACTTCGACGGCGCGGGCGTCGCCGGCACCGTTAGCATCGTGGCGTCGGCCCTTGGCATGATTGCAGCCGGCACAGGCCAGGGCGAGATTGCGCGCTGCATTCGCATCGTCGCCGACCAGCGCACACAGGGCCGCCGCCGCGCGACGGCCGAACCAGGCCTGCGGGACCACATGTTCCAGCGTGATGTGCCCGAGCGGTTCGCCATCGGCGCGCAGTTGCAGGCGCCGACGGCAATGCAGGCAGCGGGTTTCCCAGTTGCCATCCAACAGCTGCGCCTGGGTATCGGTCTGCGCCGCCAGCAGCAGCCGTTGGCGCAGCACCGAGCGCATCAGTGCTGGATGACGTCCAGTTCGCGGCCGATCTTGATGAACGCGTCGATCGCTTGATCCAGCTGCTCGCGGGTGTGCGCGGCGCTGATTTGGGTGCGGATACGCGCCTGGCCCTTGGGCACTACCGGGAAGAAAAAGCCGATCGCGTAGATGCCTTCTTCCAGCAACCGCTCGGCGAATTTTTGCGCCAGCGGCGCGTCGTAGAGCATTACCGGGCTGATCGGGTGCACGCCGGGCTTGAGGTCGAAGCCGGCAGCGGTCATGCGCTCGCGGAAGTAGCGGGTGTTGTCGACCAGTTGCGTGCGCAGCTCGCCGGCGGCTTCCAGCATCTCGAAGGCCTTGATGCCGGCGGCCACCACATGCGGCGGCAGCGAGTTGGAAAACAGGTATGGGCGCGAGCGCTGGCGCAGCAGTTCGATGACTTCGCGCTTGGCGGTGGTGAAGCCGCCCAGTGCGCCGCCCATCGCCTTGCCCAGCGTGCCGGTGATGATGTCGATCCGGTCCAGCACGCCCTTAACTTCGGCCGAGCCGCGGCCGCTGGCGCCGAGAAAGCCGGTGGCATGGCATTCGTCGATATGCACCAGCGCGTTGTATTTGCGGGCGAGGGCGGTGATCTCGTCCAGCGGGGCGATGAAGCCATCCATCGAGAACACGCCGTCGCTGGTGATCAGCTTGGTCTTGCAGCCGGCCGCATCTGCGGCCTGCAGCTGCGCTTCCAGATCGGCCATGTCGCAGTTGGCATAGCGGAAGCGCTTGGCCTTGCACAGGCGCACGCCATCGATGATGGAGGCGTGGTTGAGCGCGTCGGAAATGATCGCGTCCGCTTCGCCGAGCAGCGGTTCGAACAGGCCGCCGTTGGCATCGAAACAGGCGGCGTAGAGGATGGTGTCCTCCGTGCCGAAGAAATCAGCGATGGTGCGCTCGAGCTGCTTGTGCAGATCCTGGGTGCCACAGATGAAGCGCACCGAGGCCATGCCGAAGCCGTGCGTGTCCAGCGCGTCCTTGGCGGCCTGGATGATGTCCGGGTGGTCGGCCAGGCCCAGATAGTTGTTGGCGCAGAAGTTGAGCACGCTGCGGCCATCGGCCAGGGTGATCCGCGCCGACTGCGGGCCGGTGATGATGCGCTCGGACTTGAACAGGCCCTGGGACTGGATGGTTTCCAGTTCGGCGGCGTAATGGGCAGTCAGCGTAGCGGGAGCGTTGGTCATGGCGGTCGCAGTGGCAAGAGACGCATGATTTTAACGATCACGGTGGCATACCACTACGTCATGCAAAATCGGCATAAGGTGCGGCCTTGATGTCATTTCACCGCCTGCGTGCCGCTGCGCAGCATGGCATGCTTGCTGTTCAGCTGCGCCCCAACGGTTTGGAGATTGCTGTGACCCACCCCCGCTTTCGTCTTGTATCGACCGTGTTGTGCAGCCTGCTGGTCCTGGCCGGCCCGGCAGGCGCGCGCGATATCGGCCTGCTCAATGTCAGTTACGACCCCACTCGCGAGTTCTACCGCGACTACAACAGTGCCTTCGCCGCGAACTGGAAGCAGCAGCATCCGCAGGACACCGTCACGGTGGAGACCTCGCATGGCGGCTCGGGCAAACAGGCGCGGGCGGTGATCGACGGCATCGAGGCCGATGTGGTCACTTTGGCGCTGGCCTACGACGTCGATGCGATCGCCGAAAAGGCCAAGCTGATCGACAGCGACTGGGAAAAGCGCCTGCCCGACAACAGCGCGCCGTACACCTCGACCATCGTATTCCTGGTGCGCAAGGGCAACCCGAAGAACATCCACGATTGGCCGGACCTGCTGCGCTCCGGCGTGGCGGTGGTGACGCCCAACCCCAAGACCTCCGGTGGCGCGCGCTGGAATTACCTGGCCGCCTGGGCCTACGCCGACCATATCTTCAAGGGCGACCGCGAGCGCATCTTGCGCTACATGCAGGCGTTGTTCCGCAACGTGCCGGTGCTCGATACCGGTGCGCGCGGCGCCACCACCACGTTCGTGCAGCGTGGCATTGGGGATGTGCTGCTGGCCTGGGAAAACGAGGCGCTGCTGGCGCGCGAAGAATTGGGCAAGGACAAGTTCGAGATCGTGGTGCCCAAGCTGTCGATCCTGGCCGAGCCGTCGGTGGCGCTGGTCGACAAGAACGTCGACAAGCACGGCACCCGCGAGGTGGCCGAGGCCTATCTGCGTTACCTGTATGCGCCGGAAGGGCAGAAGCTGGCGGCCAAGCATTTCTATCGGCCGCGCCATCCGGAATTTGCCGACCCTGCCGACCTGGCACGGTTCCCGGACATCAAGCTGGTGACCATCCAGGAAGCGTTCGGGTCGTGGGACAAGGCGCAGCAGGAACACTTCGCCGACGGTGGCGTGTTCGATCAGATCCAGGCAAAAAAGTAGGCGATGCAGATGTCGGTTGCACCCCACCCAGCGCCGTCACCGCGCCGACGCGTGATGCCGGGGCTGGGCTTGAGTCTTGGAATCACGCTGACCTGGCTGGGATTGATCGTGCTGATCCCGCTGCTGGGCATCTTCATCAAGACCAGCGGGCTGGGCTGGGACGGCCTGTGGCGGGTGTGGAGCGAGCCGCGCGTGCTGTCGGCGCTGCGGGTGAGCTTCGGCACCGCTTTCGCGGCCGGCGCCTTCAATGCGGTGATGGGCACCTGGGTGGCCTGGGTGTTCGTGCGCTACAACTTTCCGGGCAAGCGCCTGTTCGATGCGGTGATCGACTTGCCGTTCGCATTGCCGACCGCAGTGGCCGGCATCGCGCTGACCGCGTTGTACGGCGGAAACGGTTGGGTCGGGCGCTGGCTGGAGGCGATCGGCATCAAGGTGGCCTACACCCAGCTTGGCATCGTGCTGGCGCTGGTGTTCGTCGGGTTGCCGTTCGTGGTGCGGGTGGTGCAGCCGGTGCTGGCCGAGAGCGAGCGGGAGCTGGAAGCGGCCGCGGCCACGCTGGGCGCATCGCGCTGGCAGACGGTGTGGCGGGTGGTGCTGCCCGGGCTCTGGCCGGCGGTCCTGACCGGGTTTGCGCTGGCCTTCGCGCGGGGCGTGGGTGAGTACGGCTCGGTGATCTTCATCGCCGGCAACCTGCCCAATTCGACCGAGATCGCGCCGCTGCTGATCACCATCCGGCTGGAGGAATTCGACTATGCCGGCGCCACCGCGATTGCCGCGGCGATGCTGCTGCTGTCGTTCGTGATCCTGCTGGTGGTCAATACGCTGCAGGCACGCCTGCTGCGCTATCAACGGAGGACTGCATGAACGATGCTGTTTCGCCGCTGCCTGCCATGTTGCACACCCGCCAGATGACCGAACAGGCCCGCCGCATCACCGACTCGGCCACCAACGAGCCGCGTTGGGTGCAGTGGTTGATGATTGCGGGGGCGCTGCTGTTCCTGCTGGCGTTCCTGCTGCTGCCGCTGGTGCTGGTGTTTGCCGAGGCGCTGCGCGGCGGCTGGGAGACCTTTCTGCGTGCGATCGTCGATCCGGACGCGTTGTCGGCGATCAAGCTGACCCTGATCGTCACTGCCATCGTGCTGCCGCTGAACCTGGTGTTCGGCGTGGCGGCGGCGTGGGCGGTCAGCAAGCACCAATTCGCCGGCAAGCGCTTGCTGATCAGCCTGATCGACCTGCCGTTCTCGGTGTCGCCGGTGGTGGCTGGCCTGATCTTCGTGCTGATCTTCGGCCGCAGCGGCTGGGCATGGCCGTTGATCGACGAAGGCTGGCGGCTGCAGTTGCCGTTTTTTGGCGAGTTGCTGATCCAGTTGCCGCGCATCGTGTTTGCGTTGCCCGGCATCGTGCTGGCAACGACCTTCGTCACGTTCCCGTTCATCGCGCGCGAGTTGATGCCGCTGATGGAACAGCAGGGCAGCGATGAAGAACTGGCCGCATTGAGCCTGGGCGCCAACGGTTGGCAGATGTTCTGGCGGGTGACCCTGCCGAACATCCGCTGGGGCCTGCTGTACGGCGTGTTGCTGTGCGCGGCGCGTGCGATGGGCGAATTTGGCGCGGTGTCGGTGGTATCCGGGCATATCCGCGGGCGTACCAACACGCTGCCCCTGCATGTTGAAATTCTCTACAACGAATACGCCTATAGCGCCGCGTTTGCGTGTGCCTCGTTGCTCGCACTGACCGCGCTGCTGACGCTGGCGCTGAAGACGTACCTGGAATGGCGGCACGGCGATTCGCTCGCCGCCAACCACCGACATTGAGGTGAACATGGGCATCCGCATCCACCGCCTGCGCAAGCAGTTCGATACGTTCACCGCGCTGGACGACATCACCCTGGACGTGCGTCAGGGCGAGTTGCTGGCCTTGCTGGGGCCGTCCGGTTCGGGCAAGACCACCCTGCTGCGGATCATGGCCGGGCTGGAGCATGCCGATGGCGGGCAGGTGCTGTTCGGCGACGAAGACGCCACCCGCATGAGCGTGCAGTCGCGCCGGGTCGGCTTCGTGTTCCAGCACTACGCGCTGTTCAAGCATATGGACGTGTTCGAGAACATCGCGTTCGGCCTGCGGGTGCGGCGCGGCAACGAGCGCTGGGCCGAAGCGCGTATCCGCGCACGGGTGGAGGAGCTGCTGGCGCTGGTGCAGTTGCAGGGCCTGGAGCAGCGCTATCCCACCCAGCTGTCCGGTGGCCAGCGGCAGCGTGTGGCCTTGGCGCGTGCGTTGGCGATCGAGCCGCGCGTGCTGCTGCTGGACGAGCCGTTCGGTGCGCTGGATGCGCAGGTGCGCCGCGATCTGCGCCGCTGGCTGCGCGAGCTGCACGAACGGACCGGCCTGACCACGGTGTTCGTCACCCACGATCAGGAAGAAGCGCTGGAGCTGGCCGACCGGGTGGCGATCCTCAACCGTGGCCGCATCGAGCAGCTCGACACGCCGGCGATGATCTACGACAAGCCGGCCTCGCCGTTCGTGTACTCCTTCGTGGGAGCGGTGAACCGCATCCCCGGTGTGCTGGCGCAAGGCCAGATCCAGGTTGCCGGGCATGCCTTGCCGGCAGCCAATGCCGCGCTGGCGGCCGGCCCGGTCGAGGTTTACGTGCGGCCGGAAGATCTGGTGCCGGACGACGCTGGCTGGCCGGCCACGGTGGCCTGGTCGCAGCGTAGCGGGGCGCGTCTGCGCCTGCGTGCAACGCTGGAGCCGGCAGGCAACGAGGTGGAAGTAGAGCTGCCGGCATCAGCGGGGAGCTTTCAGCCCGGGCAGCAGCTGCGGCTGGCCGCGCGGCATTACGGGGTGTTTCCGGTCTGATCTAAGCCTGGATTCGGGATTCGGGATTCGGGATTCGGGATTCGGGATTCGGGATTGGGGATTCGCAAAAGCGAAGCGAATCCTGCCAATCCCGAATCCCCAATCTCCACTCCCGGCCCATCAAGATTCCGCGCGGGCGGTCGATGAGACAGAACGCTGATCAGCGTCGTCTGCGCTCAAGCGTGTGCGCTGGGTCAAGCGAGCGCGACTTGTATGTTGCGCTGCAATGACAGTTGGACTAATAAGTCATGGCAGGCCCGCCTTGCGCAATCCGACCGCCCATCGTTCCAGGAGATGTCCATGAAGCCGCCCTCGCTCGCGTGTTGTCTGTCGTTGCTGTTGCTCGGTGTGGTGCCGTTGGCACAAGCGCAGGACGAAGAAGCCGCCGCTTCTCCCTTCAGCGGCACTTTCGCGGTGACCAGCGACTATCTGTTCCGCGGTATTTCGCAGACCAATGAAGAGCCCGCCTTCCAGGCCGGACTCACCTACAAGACGCCGTTTGGCCTGTACATCGGCACCTGGACGTCCAATGTCGACTACGGTGCCGGCGATCCGGATTGGGAAGTGGATGGCTTTGTCGGCTACAACACCGATCTGGGCACCAATTTCAATTTCGATGTGATGGTCAATCGCTACCAGTATCTGGGAGCAGGCGCGTCCAATTACGCCGAGTTGATCACCAAGACCACGTTCCTGAAAACCTATAGCCTCACCGTTGCCTACACCAACGATCTCTACGGCACCAAGACCGATGGCTACTACTACGCGCTGGATGCCAACTGGTCGCTGCCCTACGACTTCACCTTCGGCGCGCATGCGGGGCACAGCGTCTATACCTCGTCGCTGAGTCAGGTGGATCACGACTACAACGACTTCGGCGTGAATGTCGGCAAGGCCTTCGGTCCGCTGGGCCTGAGCGTTGGCTATTACGACACCAGCGAGGCGGCGGAATTCGGCTTCGGTCGGCAGAATTCGCAGAACCATCTGGTCGCGACTGCCACGGTTACCTGGCCGTAATGCCGTGATGGCAATCGCTTGAACAGCGGCTTTAATGACTCGGCTGTGCAGTGATAGTGGTGAGGCGGCAAGAGTTGATGCCTGGGTTCTTCAGTGCCTGAAGTTGAACGACACTAGGAATCAAATCTCGCTGTTTTGTCTTTGAGTGATGCATTGTGCGGATAGATCACTTGCGGAGCGGCTGATCTGCTGCCTGGCTGCAGGGCCCTTGCCCGCCCACCATCGCGGGACACGCCGCAAGTACATCCCTGTAGGCTCTTACGCGGCATCCATGCCGCGTAAGGTCCCGCGACGGTAAGCGGACAAGGACCAGTTGAGATGGTCGGTCTTTTGCAGCAGTCGCCCATGCGATAGCTCAATCGTAGAGCGGTTGAGCTGCGGCCTTTGCTGCAGGGCTCTTGCCCGCCCACCGTCGCGGGACACGCCGCAAGTACGTCCCTGTAGGCTCTTACGCGGCGTCCATGCCGCGTAAGGTCCCGCGACGGTAGGCGGACAAGGGCCAGTTGAGATGGTCGGTCGTTGAAGCAGTCGCCCATGTGATAGCTCAATCGTGGAGCGGTTGATCTGCGGCTTTGCTGCAGGGCCCTTGCCCGCCCACCATCGCGGGACACGCCGCAAGTACGTCCATGTAGGCTCTTACGCGGCATCCATGCCGCGTAAGGTCCCGCGACGGTGGGCGGGCAAGGACCAGTCGAGATGGTCGGTCGTTGAAGCAGTCGCCCATGCGATAGCTCAATCGTGGAGCGGATGATCTGCGGCTTTGCTGCAGGGCCCTTGCCCGCCCACCATCGCGGGACACGCCGCAAGTACGTCCTTGTAGGACCTTACGCGGCATCCATGCCGCGTAAGGTCCCGCGACGGTAGGCGGGCAAGGACCAGTCGAGATGGTCGGTGCGTGGTTGCAAGCAGGCCATCTCGTGCATCGTCCGGATCACCTTGCATCCGACAATTTTCCCGTCGCGCGCTGAGCAACGGGTGGACTTCCAACAAGCAATCTATGGACCTCTCAGCGTCTCAACGCCTAGCAACAAGCGTGTTTTTTACCTGACCACCGACCAACTTTTTGGTGCATTGAGGCCGCCGCGCCCTCGACCCACTAAGCTTTGCCTGCTGCGTTGCCTGCGCTCTGAAAACGGACATGCAAAAGGCGCCTCGCGGCGCCTTTTGCGTTGAAGCGTATTGGCCGATCAGTTCCAGCTCAACACGACCTTGCCGGCCTTGCCTTCTTCCATCAGGTCGAAGCCCTTCTGGAAGTCGTCGATCGGCAATTGGTGGGTCAGTACCTTGTGCAGCGGGAAACCCGACAACACCAGTTGCGTCATCTTGTACCAGGTCTCGTACATCTTGCGGCCGTAGATGCCCTGCACGGTGAGGCCCTTGAAGATGATCTTGTCCCAGTCGCAACCGGCGCCGCGCGGCATGATGCCGAGCATGGCGATCTTGCCGCCGTGGTACATGCAGTCGAGCATGTCGTTGAAGGCACGCGGGTTGCCGCTCATTTCCAGGCCCACGTCGAAGCCTTCCATGTGCAGGTCGGCCATGACGTCCTTGAGCGAGGTCTTGGACACGTTGACCACGCGCGTGGCGCCCATGTCGGCCGCCAGCTTGAGGCGGAAGTCGTTGACGTCGGTGACCACCACGTTGCGCGCACCGATGTGCTTGCAGATGCCGGCGGCAATGATGCCGATCGGGCCGGCGCCGGTGATCAGCACGTCCTCGCCGATCACGTCGAACTCCAGCGCGCAGTGCGCGGCGTTGCCGTAAGGGTCGAAGAACGCGGCCAGCTCCGAGGGAATCTGGTCGGGGATTGGCCACAGGTTGCTGGCCGGCATCACCATGTACTCCGCAAAGGCGCCGTTGACATTGACGCCGATGCCGACCGTGTTGGGGCACAGGTGCGGGCGGCCGCCACGGCAGTTGCGGCAATGCCCGCAGACGATGTGGCCTTCGGCCGACACGCGCTGGCCGACCTGGTAGCCGGTCACTGCCGAACCGAGCTCGGCCACGCGGCCGACGAACTCATGGCCGATGGTCAGGCCGGGCTTGATGGTGCGCTGGCTCCACTCGTCCCACAGGTAGATATGCAGGTCGGTGCCGCAGATTGCGGTCTTTTCCAGCTTGATCAACACCTCGTTGGGGCCGGGGCTGGGGATGGCGACCTGTTCCAGCCAGATGCCCTTGTTTGCTTCGCGCTTGACCAGCGCCTTCATCGTCTGCGCCATCTGGCGGGACCTGCTGAGTGAAAGTAAGACGGCGATTATATGCGGCGCGAGGTCGGGGCCATGCGGCGGTGCGGGAAGTGAGTGATGTCGGCTGACCCGGTTCATGGCGGGGTAGGGCCGGTGCCGCGCTTCTCCCCTCGGGAGAAGGTGCCCCGCAGGGGCGGATGATGGGGGCCCCAGAGATTTACCAGTACATGCAATGACAAACGCGTCGCCACGCGCCTTCATCAGTAACGCGCCGGGTGCTTCGCAGCGTACCCTCACCCCAACCCCTCTCCCGGAGAGAGAGGGGCTTTGATCTTGCTTCTGCCGTCGGGACATCGGCCTCTTTACGAGGCGAATGTGGCGCAAAGCGCCGGATGAAGGGGCGCCTCAGAGATCTGTCGCCGCCTGCGATGGCAAGCGCGTCGCCACGCGTCGCCAGGGTGAATCATTGGCGCTACCCTCACCCTAGAAGTCCCTGCTCCGCGCCTCAGCCCGCACATGCGGGCCGGGCGCTCCCAGCCACGCGCGCCGATGGCGCGCAAGCCATGCCTTCTAGGACCGAAGGAGAGGGCTACAGCGGCGGCGACTCAGAACTTCACATCCAGACTCATGAAATACTGCCGCGGTGCGCCGACCACCATGGTCTGGTTGTAGCCATCCGGATCGGAGGCGACATAGCCGTTGGTGCCGGTGCTGGCAAAATAGCGCTTGTCGGTGAGGTTGGTGATGTTGAGCGCCAACGCCACATCGGCCACCCCGCCCACGCGACCGAAGTCGTAGCGCGCGCCGGCATTGAACAGCCAGTACGAAGGCACCTGCGAATCGTTGAGGAAGGTGATGTAGCGCTTGTCGACGTACTTGCCGTCCAGATCCAGGCGCAGGTTGCCGAGCTGGTAGCTGGCGCTGGAGGAGAACATCAACGCGGGGATGCCGACCACGTCCTTGCCGGAGGTGGCGACCACGCCGTTGTTGAGGTAGTCGTCCTGATAACGCGAGCGGTTCCACGACAGCGAGTTCAACCAGCTCAGGCCCTCCACCGGGCGCCACATCAAGGCCAGATCGGCACCCGCGCTATGCACGGCGCCGACGTTGCTCAGGATCGCCGCGCAGGTCTGCACGGCGGTACACGGCGAGGTGGTCAACAAGCGGTTGGAGAACTTGGTGAAGTAGGCATCGGCCGACAGCTGGAACTGCGCATCCTGCACGCGGTAACCCACCTGCACGGTCTGTGATTCCTCCGGTTCCAGCGTGGAACGGCTGCGGTCAAAGGCCGCCTGCGAGGTGCCGAACGGAGTGAAGCCGAACGCGGCGATGTTCTTGCTGTAGGAGGCGTACAGGTCCTGGCGCTCGTCCAGCTTGTAGTTCACGCCGACCTGCGGCAGGAAGTTGTCTTCGGCGCGAATGCGACCCTGTGCCAGCGCGGTGGTCGGCACCAGCGATTGCGCGCGCGTGGTGGTGCTGAGCGCCTTTGCGCCGTAGTTGAGGGTCAGCCGATCGTCGAGCAGGCGCACGGTGTCCTGCAGGTACAGCATGCGGGTCTGGGTGGTGTAGCGCTGCAGGAAATCGCGACGGAACGGGGTCTGCGCTTCATACACGTTGTACAGCGAGGTATAGCCTTCATTGCCGAGCGCGAAGTAGTTGCGCTGCTGCGTGGTGCGTGCGTTTTCCGCCCACAGGCCCACTTCCAGATCGTGGTTGCCCCACGACCATTTCAATGCGCTGGTGCCGCCGAAACGATCCAGGCCGTAGTCGGTGGTGCGCATCGACAGCGGCACCTGCGCAGAGGTGCGTACATACGGCGTCACCCACTGACCTTCGCCACGATTGCCGTGGTAGTAGCCGGTGGCATCCAGGGTGGCGCCGCCGAACACGAACGTGCCCGACAGCCCGGCCAGGTTGTCGCGGCGCAGGCCGCCACCCGCGTAGTAGCTGGCATCGAGCCAGCTGTAATCGTCGGGCAGCCCGGCCAGCGATTGCGGATAGCCGTTGGCCACGCCGCTGGTGGCGCCGGTGTTCTGATACGCACGCGCCATCTGCACGGCGGTGGCCCAATCCGGCTGCAGGTAGTCGTAGTCCCAGCCCAGTGCGCGCTGGCTGGTCAACGACAGGTCCATGTAGTCGTATTCCTTGCGCCGCGAGGTATCCACGAACAGGCTCAGACGGTTGCCGTCGCCCCACTGGTAGACGGTCTTGAGGTTGGCCTGCTCGGACTGCTGGTCGCCGAAGCCCTTCCATTTGTCGGTGCTGGCATTGGCATAGGACAGGTATGCCGACAAGCCGTTGCGATCGCCGGTGTCGCCGCGCACGAAGGTGCGGCGCGTGGCATCGCTACCGACCGTCTGCACCAGGCGCAGGCCCGGCGTGCTCTGCGGGTCGGCCGAGTAAAACTGCATGGTGCCGCCAAGGTTGGTGTTGGACGCAGTGCCCAGCGCACCGGCGCCTTGCGCGATTTCCACCGAGCCGAGGTTTTCCGAAATGATGGCGCGGGTGATGTGCAGGCCGTTGGTGACGCCGTAGCTCATGTTGCCGAGCGGAATGCCATCGAGCGTGTAACCCAGCCGGCTCTGATCGAAGCCGTGCAGGGTGACCTGCGTGGACCACTCGTAGGTGCCAAACGGATCGGCCGACTGGAACTGCACGCCCGGCAGTTTTTCCACTGCCTTGAAGGCGCTGCTGCCCGGGGTCAGCTGCTCGATGTCCTGCCGGCTGATGCGCTGGACCTGGCGGGTGCTGCCTTGCGACACCACGTTGATCGCATCCAGCTGGGTGGCGTTGGTGGCGGCATCGGCCACGCTGGCCGGGGCATCGGCTACCGGCGCATCTGCATCTGCACCGGCAATCGGATCGGCCGCCGGTGTGGCAGCAGAGGCGATGGCGGGGAGCAGCGCGGCCAGGGCAAGTGCCAGCGGAGTGACATGAAAACGGCGAGCGGAAGTCATGGGGGAATCCTGTTCGAGCACGGCTGAGGGCAACGCGCGGTGCAGGACCGGCGTTTCGCGACGCAGGGTGTCAACGACGTATGAAACATTGATGACGGTGGCTGTCGCAAAACTGTCGTGCTTGCCCGCTATACGTGTCGTACCCAGCCGCACTGTGCGGCGACGTACACGTATTTCCTGCAGGTTCCGTAGCCATGACGTCCTCCTCTTCGCGCCGCGATTTCCTCAAGCGCGTCGCCGCGCTGACCGCCGCCGGCGCCATGCCGTCCTCGATCGGCCGCGCACTCGCGCTGCCGGCCAACTCGCGCACCGGCACGCTGCGCGACATCGAACACGTGGTGATCCTGATGCAGGAAAACCGCTCCTTCGATCATTACTTCGGTGCGCTGCGCGGCGTGCGCGGCTTCGGCGATCCGCGCCCGTTGCAGCTGCGCGACGGTCACCCGGTATGGAGCCAGCCGGCCGCCGATGGTCGTCGCCTGCTGCCGTTCGCGTTCGATTCGCAAAGCACCTGCGCGCCGTTGATCAAGAGCCTGGATCACTCGTGGAAAGCCGGCCACGGGCAGGACCCGGCGCGCTGGGCCGAGTACGACGCCTGGGTGCCGTACAAGGGCGAATTGACGATGGGATATTTCCAGCGTCACGACATCCCGTACTACCACGCCCTGGCCGATGCGTTCACCATTTGCGATGGCTATTTCTGTTCGCTGCACGGGCCGACCAATCCCAATCGCATGTACCTGTTCACCGGCACCAGCGGCCCGAGCGTGGGCAATCTCGGCGCGCAGGCGGTGACCAATGCCGACGACGGCAACTGGACCGCCGACATGGCGCGCGACAAGCCCGGTTATGCGGCAATGGACTGGACCACCTATGCGCAGCGCCTGCAGGCCGCAGGCGTGGACTGGCGCGTGTACCAGGAGTACGACAACTTCGGCTGCAACTCGCTGGCGTATTTTTCGCACTACCGCGATCTGCACCCCGGCGACGAACGCTATCGACGCGCACGTGCCTGCGTGCCCGGGTCCACTGCAGACAATGCCGCCACCACGCAGGCCGAGCACCTGATCGCCGCAATCGCCGCTGACGTGCAGGCCGATCGCTTGCCGCAGGTGTCCTGGATCGTGCCGCCCACCGCGTACTGCGAGCATCCGGAAGCGCCGCCGGCCTACGGCGAATCGCTGGTGGCGCGCCTGATCGACGCGCTCACCGCCAACCCGCAGGTGTGGGCGAAGACCGCGTTGATCATCAACTACGACGAGAACGACGGCTTCTTCGATCACGTTCCCGCAGCGCTGCCGGCTTTGGATGCGCGCATGGGACGCAGCAATGTCGATACGCGCGGGGAGGTCTACGAGGGTGTGCCGATGGGGCTGGGCATCCGCGTGCCGATGCTGGTGATCTCGCCCTGGACGCGCGGCGGCTGGGTCAATTCGCAGGTGTTCGATCACACCTCGGTGCTGCGCTTGCTGGAACGCCGCTTCGGTGTGGCCGAACCCAACATCAGCCCGTGGCGTCGCGCGGTGAGCGGCGATCTGACCAGCGTGTTCGATTTCCGCAAGCCGGACGACTCGGCACTGAGCGCGTTGCCGTCGGTCGACGACTACCGCGCGCGCACCGCCGCGGTGCGCAACAAGCCGCTACCGGCGCCGCCGGCCCAGGCCAGCATGCCGCGGCAGGAGCCGGGACAACGTCCGGCGCGCGCGTTGCCGTATGCCTTGCAGGTGCATGCGCGCGAGCAGGGCGACGGCGGTGTGCAGCTGCAGTTCGTCAACAGCGGCGCTGCGGCGGCCGCGTTCAATGTCTACACCAGCGCTGCGAGTGGCGGCCCGTGGTACTACACCGTGTTGCCCGGCACCCGGCTCGACGATGTGCCGGTCGGCGCTGCGCACAACGGCGGCTATGCGCTGAGCGTGCATGGACCCAATGGCTTCCTGCGCGAATTCGCCGGCGACCTCGCTGCGTCCGGGACGCAATCGGCTGCGCCATGGTTGGAGGCGCGGCAGGACGGCGAGGTGCTGGTGCTGGACATCGGCAATGCCGGGCAGCAGCCGTGCACGCTGCAGCTGCGCGCGCTGGACTATGCAGACCCGACCGCGCGCTCGCTGCACCTGGCCGCAGGTCAGCGCCAGACCGTGCGTCTGGCGCTTGCTGCCAGTGATCACTGGTACGACGTGGTGCTGGAACAGCCGGGCGCGGCATTCCGCCGCCGTCTGGCCGGGCATCTGGAAACCGGCAGGCCCAGCCGCAGCGATCCGGCATTCGGGCGGGCCTGAGCCGTACCAGGGCGCGCCGGTGATGAGGCGGGTCGGCCTGGCCTTCGACGGCAACCGGGCGTCGGTGAGCCGCAACGGGATCTTCGATCCGGCGATGACCCGCACGATCGCCGTGGATAGCCGGTATTTGCCATGGGTCATGCCGGAAGTCGCTCCGGCACCGCAGCTGTTGCAGGAACTCGACATGCGCTGACGCGGGCGGCCGGCGCCGCAGCGTGAGGGGTTATCATGCGCTCCCGTTTCGCTGCGGCGAGCCGGCCCCTTCCCCAAGGAATCTCTCGCGCATGCGCATCCTGCTTGCCCGTCACGGCGAGACGCCGTGGAACGCCGAAGGCCGTTACCAGGGCCAGATCGATATCCCGCTGTCGCCGGTCGGCGAAGGCCAGGCCGCCGCCCTCGGCGCGCGTCTGCAATCGTTGGAGATCACCCGCGCGGTGGCATCGCCGCTGTCGCGTGCGCAGGCCACCGCCAGGCTGGCGCTGGGCAGCAACCGCGAAAACCTGCTGCAGACCGATGCAGACCTGCAGGAAATCGCCCACGGCGAATGGGAAGGCCTGCTGGCCAGCGAGATCAACGACAAGGATCCGGCACGTCTGCGCGCCTGGCGCGACGAGCCCGATACCGTGCTGATGCCCGGCGGCGAGTCCCTGCGGCAGGTGCTGGACCGCAGCTGGCGCGGCCTGGCGCGCGCGGCCGAAGGCCTGGGCGCGGCCGACACCTTGCTGGTGGTCGCGCACGATGCGGTCAACCGCGTGATCCTGTGCAAGATCCTGGGCCTGCCGCTGTCCCGGCTGTGGACCTTCCGCCAGGCACCGACCACGCTCAACCTGCTCGAAGGCGAGGACGTGGATCACCTGGAAGTGGTGCGGCTCAACGACTGCGCGCACCACACGCCGTTTTTTGGTGAAGCCAAGCATCGGGCGCTGTAAGACAACGCCCGGCACGGACGCTGGATGAGACCGTGGCCTGTGATATCGGCACAATTGCCAGGTGGCCCAGGGCGCTTCGCTACGCAGTTTTGGGCAGCGTGTCCGGCCTGTTGGCGCTGGGAGCGTTCTCCGACTTCATTCCTGCGCCTTTCCTGTCCGGTCGGGCCTGGATAGCGCCGATGGTGCTGCTGGGAAGCGGTCTGACGGTATCGATCGTCGCGCCGGCCTATCGCATCGGCGGGTGGAAGGCGGTCGTTGGCAAGCAGCTGTTCAACACCGTGCTGGCGCTCTGCCTGGCGCCGCCGCTCTTGGGATTGCTGTGCTGGCTGGTGCTGGCCAGAGGTGGGCCCTGGATCTACACCCGCATCGCCGGCGTCGATTTCGAAGAAACGCATGTCATGCAGACCGCATCCATGCCTAGCGCGCGGGCGTGTAAATACCGATTGAGTGGCGGGCCGCTCGCGCATCGTTTTCCGGGCCATCTGTGCATTGACGAAGCGCAGTATCGGCGTCATCCCGAGCAGCGCGTCTCGGTGCTGTTGCGCGGTCAACGCTCCGTGTTGGGCATGCGCATTGCTTCCATTTCCGATGTTCCTTGACTGCGGGCGACAGCGCTGCCTCAGTTGGTCACCAAGTTGTGCGCTCCCTGTCGGCCCATGCGACGGCGCGCGATCTGCCGGCATGCCTGGTGATGTGCGTTGCGCGCCGTCAAACGGCGATAATGCGGTTCTTCTCGCGCAGCCCTGACCGTGAACGCAACCGACTCCCTCTCCGACTGGCTCGCCTACATCGAGCAGCAGCATCCGCAGAACATCGCCATGGGCCTGGAGCGCGTGCGCGAGGTCGCTGCGCGGTTGCAGCTTGCCGCGCCGGCCAGGCACGTCATCGTGGTCGGCGGCACCAATGGCAAGGGGTCCACCGTGGCCTTTATCGAGGCGATCGCGCAGGCCGCCGGCTGGAAGGTGGGCAGCTACACCTCGCCGCATCTGCTGCGCTACAACGAGCGCGTGCGCATCAACGGCAACGAGGCCGGCGACGCGCAACTAGTGGACGCCTTTGCCGCCGTCGAAGCGGCGCGTGGCCAGACCGCACTGACGTATTTCGAATACGGCACGCTGGCGGCGCTGTGGCTGCTGCAGCGCTCCGGGCTGGACCTGGCGGTGCTGGAAATCGGCCTGGGCGGGCGCCTGGACGCGGTCAACATCATTGATTCGGATGTGGCGGTGATCACCACCGTGGATATCGACCACACCGATTGGCTGGGCGAAGACCGCGAGGCGATCGGCACCGAGAAGGCCGGCATCATCCGCGCCTGGAAGCCGGTGGTGCTGGGCGAAATCGACCCGCCATCGAGCGTGTTGCGGCGGGCCTACCAACTGGGCGCCAATGCGATCCGCGCCGGCAGCGATTATTTCTTCGAGCCGATCGAGGCGCAGCACTCGGACGCGCCGCAGTGGCGCTGGCGCGATGTCGCGGTGACCCTGGAGCTGCCGATGCCGGCCTTGCAGGCGCCGGTGCAACTGGCCAACGCCGCCGCGGCGATCGCCGCGTTGCAGGCCTTGCCGGTGGAACTGCCCGATGCCGCCTGGGCACAGGGCATTGCCAATGCACGGGTGGCCGGGCGGCTGCAGCGCAGCGACATCGATGGCGTGCAGGTGCTGCTGGATGTCGGCCACAACCCGCAGGCCGCGCGCGCGCTGGCCGATGCGCTGGGCGCGCAGGCGCACACCGGCAGCACCCATGCGATCTACGCCGCATTGGCGGACAAGGATGTGCTGGGCGTGGTGGAGGCGGTGGCCGCGCAGGTCGACCATTGGGCCCTGGCGGGGCTGGACGGTGCGCGAGGGCAGTCGGCGCAGGCCTTGCAGGCCCGTCTGCAGGGCAGTGCCGCAGCGCAGGCGGCCTGCCATGGCGATGTGGCGGGCGCACTGCGCGCGGTGCTCGCGCAGGCCTCACCGGGCGATCGGGTGCTGGTATTCGGCTCGTTTCATACCGTTGCCGACGCCCTAAACGCACTTCGTTCAGTCCACCCGGGTCGGTAGCCCGGCTGCGGCCTTATAATCGCCGCGGCACCCCGCCACGCCGCCTCTCGTCTCATTACGTGGATACTGCTCTGAAACAGCGACTGATTGGCGCCATCGTTCTGGTGGCGCTTGCCGTGATCTTCCTGCCGATGCTGGTCAAGGGCCCTGCGCCGTCGAGCGGCGTGGCCGATGTGCCGCTGGAGGCGCCTGCCGCACCGGCCAATGGCGAGTTCGAAACCCGCGAATTGCCGCTGGTCACCCCGGGCGATGCGCCGGCCGGTGGCGCACTGGGCATGCGCGGCGCCGCCACGGCGCCGGCTGCGATGCAGGACAACCCGGATGCGGCCGATCTGGCCAACCCGTCCAGCGCGCCGTCGGCGCCTGAGCTGGCGGCCGGCAACTACGCGGTCAACTTCGGCGCCTACGCCACCAGCGCCGATGCCGACGCGGTGCTGGCGCGGCTCAAGCAGGCGCAGCTGCCCGGCTTCAGCGAAAAGACCCAGATCAACGGCCGGCCGGCCTGGCGCGTGCGCGTGGGGCCGTATGTCGACCAGGCGCAGGCCGAATCGGCGCGCCTGCAGGCAGTGAAGGTGCGCAGCGACGTCAACGCCCAGGTGGTGACGCTGGATGCCAATGCCGCCGCGCCAGCGCCTGCAGCCAGTACACCGACGCCGGCGCCGGCGCCGGCCGCAAAACCCAGCAGCAGCGTGGCCGCCGCCAGCACCGCCGCACCGACCAAGACCGAAAGCCTGCCGCCGGAGCCGGCCAAGCCGGTGGTCGCCGCGCCCAAGCCGGCCGAAGCGCCCAAGCCCGCTCCGGCCAAGCCGGAGGTGGCGAAAACGGAGCCGGCCAAGCCCGAGCCCGCCAAGCCGGCCGTCGCCGCGCCGGCAGCGCCTGCGGCCAGTTCGGTCGGCTTTGCGGTGCAGCTGGGCGCCTTCGGGCGCGCCGAAGACGCCGACGCCTTGCGCGATCGCGTGCGCGCCGCCGGTTTCAGTGCCTTCGTCGAACAGGTGCGGACCGACAAGGGCGCGCTCAACCGCGTGCGGGTCGGCCCGGTGGCCAACCGTGGCGATGCCGAACAGTTGCGTGCGCAGGTGGCGGCCAAGGTCGGCATTTCCGGCATGGTGCGTCCGCATCCGTAAACCATTGCGCCTCCATCGGGCGGGCGCGGTGCATGGTGGAGATCGGCATGCCGGTTGGTTCGCTACGTGCAGTGCGGCTCGTCCGCAGCCCGCCTGATCGCCGCTTGCGTTGTATCGCCAGCGGCGAGCGGATTTCCTGATCGCCTCACACCCATGGAGGGGAGCGCAATGAACACCGAGCCAGGTTGGACCAGCGGCGCGCGCGCCGCGCGGAGAAGTGGGCAATGATCGACATGGTGCTGGGCGTCATCATCCTGGTGTCGGCCCTGTTGGGCCTGCTGCGCGGATTTGTCGCCATCGTGGTCGGCACGCTGTCGTGGTTGCTGGCTGGCTGGGCGACGTTCCAGTTCGGCGGCCCGGCCGCGCGCTGGATCGCCGACGGCAAGCATCCATCGGCTACCGAATCGTTCGGCGGCTACGCAATGGTGTTCGTTGGCGTGCTGATCACCGTGGCGGTGATCGGCATGGTGATCCGTGCCGGGGTGGATGCGGTGCGCCTGGGCGGGATGGACCGCATGCTCGGGTTCGGCCTGGGTCTGGTGCGCGGCGGTTTTCTGGCCAGCGTGCTGGTGCTGCTGATGAGCTTCACGCCGCTGCCGCGCGAGCCGTCCTGGCGCCAGTCGATGCTGATGCCGATGCTGTCGCCGGGCGCGAGCTGGATGCGGGCGCAACTGCCGGCCTGGCGGATGCCGTCGATGGACATGCCATCAATGGAACTCGGCAACTTGCCAACGGAGTTGGGGAAGTTGCCCTCGGCAGGCGATAATACGGACCTGGGCAAGGCGCTGTCCGGGTCCGGTCTGAGCGACACCATCACGCGTGCGCTCGGGCAACCCGGTAAAGCCGCCAGCGACGGACGCGATCCGGCGCAGGCGATGCCGGCCAATATCGATCCGGCGCAGGTTCGCGGCGGAGAAAGCGACCCGGCTCGGGTCGAGTCCCAAGGCCAGGCACGGCCCCCTTCACAGTAACGGCGCAAGCCGTAGCGGAGAACGCGCACCATGTGTGGCATCGTCGGTATTGTCGGCAACCAGAACGTCGCCGGGCAGCTCTATGACGGCCTGACCGTCCTGCAGCATCGTGGGCAGGACGCCGCAGGCATCGCCACCGCAGACGGCACGCGCCTGCGCGTGCAAAAGGCCAACGGGCTGGTACGCGACGTCTTCGACGAAAAGAAGATGGCGGTGCTGGAAGGCCGGGTCGGCATCGCGCATTGCCGCTACCCGACCGCAGGCTCGGAAGGCATGGACGAGGCGCAGCCGTTCTACGTCAACTCGCCCTACGGCATCGCGCTGGCGCACAACGGCAACCTGATCAACACCGAGGCCTTGCGCCAGCAGGTGTTCGAAGCCGACCGCCGCAACATCAACACCGATTCGGACAGCGAAGTGCTGCTGAACGTGTTCGCCTACGAGCTGGACGCGCAGCGCATGCTCACCCCCGAGGCGGCGATCCGCGCGGTGGCCGGCGTGCACCGCCGTTGCAAGGGCGGCTATGCGGTGGTCAGCGTGGTGCTGGGCCTGGGCCTGGTGGCCTTCCGCGACCCGCACGGCATCCGTCCGCTGGTGCTGGGTAAGCGCGAACACGCCGAAGGCACCGAATACATCGTCTCCTCCGAATCGGCTGCGCTGGACATCCTCGGCTACCAGCGCGTGCGCGACGTGCGCCCCGGCGAGGCGATGGTGATCACCGCGCGCGGCGAGCTGTTTTCGGAAGTCTGCGCCGCGCCGACCGTCAACGCGCCGTGCATCTTCGAGTACGTGTACTTCGCGCGTCCCGACTCGATGATCGACAACATCTCGGTGCACAAGGCGCGCATGCGCATGGGCCTGAAGCTGGGCGAGAAGATCCTGCGGCTGCGCCCGGACCACGATATCGACACCATCATTCCGATCCCGGACACCTCGCGCGATGTGGCGCTGGAGATGTCCAACGTGCTCGGGGTGAAGTACCGCGAGGGATTCGTCAAGAATCGCTACGTGGGCCGGACCTTCATCATGCCGGGGCAGGGCGAGCGGCAGAAATCGGTGCGGCGCAAGCTCAATCCGATCCACCTGGAGTTCCGCAACCGCGTGGTGCTGCTGGTCGACGATTCGATCGTGCGCGGCACCACCAGCCGGCAGATCGTGCAGATGGCGCGCGATGCCGGTGCACGCAAGGTGTATCTGGCCTCGGCCGCGCCGCCGGTGCGTTACCCCAATATCTACGGCATCGACATGCCGGCCGCCGAGGAACTGATCGCGCATGGCCGCAGCGAGCTGGAAATCCAGGAATTTTTGGGCTGCGACTGGCTGATCTATCAGGATCTGGAAGACCTGGAAGTGGCCGTGCGCGAAGGCAACCCCGACATCCAGCAGTTCGATTCCTCGTGCTTCAACGGCGAGTACATCACCGGCATCGAACCGGGCTATTTCGAACGCATCCAGCAATTGCGCTCGGACGATGCCAAGAAGCGTCGCCGCGCGTGAGGCTGTGCGGTAGCGCTGCAGCTCGGCACTACCCAGACATGGCCTAGAGCCGCTGTGCCACGCAGGAGTACCTGCGTGGCGATCGCGCGATTTGGCTACTGCCGATCGACAGGCGGGTGCGCCGCGCTGGTTCGGTAGTGGCGCCAGCCGCTGGTTGTTCGCAGACCGCACCTGCGACGGCTGCGTGGGGTCTCGATCGCCGCTGCAGATCGAAGCGCCAGTTGTCGATTTAGCGGCTACCGCAACGACGGAGTGATGGACACGATGGATCTTCTGCAAGCCGCATACGCCTGCCTGCAAGCGGCCGATCCGCTGGAGAAGGTCGCGTTGACGCAGCGACATGCGGCCGCGTTCCGTGCCGGCACGTTGCCGTTGCCACCGCCGCAGGCGGCGCCCCCGGAGCCGATCCGCATGCCTGGCCGACCTGCAAGGCCGGTGCTGGTGCATCCGCGCGAGGTGCCGCGGCGTGGGCTGGGCAACCCGGAAGGCCGCGCCGCCTTTATCCACGCCATCGCGCATATCGAGCTCAACGCCATCGACCTGGCTTGGGATGCGGTGTATCGCTTCCGCGGGTTGCCGGCGGAGTTCTATGCCGACTGGGTTGGCGTGGCCGACGACGAATCGCGCCACTTCATGCTGCTGCGCGCGCGATTGCATGCGCACGACCACGACTACGGCGACTTCGCCGCGCACAACGGCCTGTGGGAAATGTGCGAGAAAACCGCGCATGACGGCCTGGCACGTATGGCGCTGGTGCCGCGCGTGCTGGAAGCGCGCGGGCTGGATGTGACACCGGCGATGATCGTCAAGCTGCGCTCGCTCGGCGATACCGCCACTGCCGAGGTGCTGGACACCATCCTGCGCGAAGAGGTGGCGCATGTGGCGGCCGGCTCGCGCTGGTACCGCTGGTATTGCGCGCAGGCCGGCATCGAGCCGCGCGCGCGCTTCAAGGCGCTGCTGCACGAGTACGCCGGCGGTTACCTGCATGGGCCGTTCAATCTGCAGGCGCGGCTGCTTGCCGGCTTCGATGAGGACGAACTGGCCGATCTGGTGGAGCAGGCCGGCTGAGCCGCCGGTGGTGAATGCGTGGGCGGGCTGCAGTGCGCGATCTGTCGATCGCCATTTGCGGAGCAGATATCGAGTTGGCTCGCACCGACGCCACGCTGGTTGATGTGCGTTTGCAGCCTCGCTCATGAAGTACCGAGCGCATTGCGTGGCAGAACGATCGCAGCGCACCGGGGCGATGCGCATCGCATCCCTTCGTCATGACGTCGTGCCCGCGCCGGCTACCGCCAAACGGGACAGGCCACCTGCGCGGTAACGCGCCTTCGATCACCGGACTGTGCGCTGGGTCCTCCCGCACAACTGCCGGAATCGCATCCATTCAACGGCAGACATCACAAAACTGTAATTTTCTTTTGTAACAACTTGCAATCGGCACGGCCCGGCGCGCCTTAATGGCGTCCCGGGGGCAGGGGCCCGGTGTTTCACATCCGTTACTTCCATGTCTAAGGAGAGAGAGACGATGAAGTCGAAGTCGATGTGCACCACGGTGGGTCTGATCGCCATGTGTCTGGCCGGTTCGGCCGCCGCTGCCGGCAAGCCGCTGTATCAATCCGGCCCTGCGCTGAGCCGCAGCGCAAGCGCCACCGCCACTGCCGAACCCTCGTTGCAGCGCCTGCTCAGCGCACCGTCCACCGCCAACGCGCAGGTGGTCCAGCTCGACGCCGGTGCCGTCACCGCTTCGGAAAAGCTGCTGGAATTGCAGCTGGATGGCCAGACCGTCACCGCCACCCAGGCCAAGGTCGATGCGCTGGAAGGCGGCAATAGCGTGTGGTACGGCAACCTCGGCCCGCGCGCCGGCACCCGTGCCCGCACGCTGTCGGGTGTGGATCCGCTGAACTCGGCCATCCTGGTGCGCAGCGGCGATACGGTCACCGGCACCATCCGTTACGCCGGCAAGCTGTTTCGGCTGCGTCCGCTCGCCGATGGCCGCCATGTGCTGGTGCAGGTGGAAGAAAGCCGCCTGCCGCAGGAACACCCGGCCGAATACAGCCTGCTGCCGAAGATCGACATGCCCAGCGACGGGCGCGTCACCGCGGCCGCCGCATCGTCGGGCAGCCCGGCGACCATCCGCGTGCTGGTGGTGGCCACCAATCAGGCGGTGGCCGCCTACGGCGGCAACATGCAGTCGCTGGTGCAACTGGCAGTGGCCGAGGCCAACCAGGGCTACATCAACAGCAATGTCGGCATCACCTTGCAGCTGGCGCGTTACGAGACCACCAGCTATAGCGAAACCGGCAATTTCACTACCGACCTGCAGCGCTTCCGCGTGACCAACGACGGTTACATGGACAGCATCCACACCAGCCGCAACACCTACACCGCCGATGTGGGCGTGATCGTATTGAACAACAGCAGCTACTGCGGCCTGGCATCGGGCATCGGCTCCACCGCAGCGACCGCGTTTGCCTCGGTGTACTGGGATTGCGCCACCGGCTATTACAGCTTCGCGCACGAAATCGGCCATCTGCAGAGCGCCCGGCACGACGCCACCAACGACCCCAGCACCTCGCCGTATGCGTACGGGCACGGTTATCGCTACGGCAACAGCTGGCGCACCATCATGGCCTACGACTGCAGCAGCAGCTGCCCGCGCCTGAACTACTGGTCCAACCCCAACATCAGCTACAACGGCGTGCCCATGGGCAATGCCAGCACCGCCGACAATCAGCGCGTGCTGGTCAACACCAAGGCCACCATCGCCGGCTTCCGCTGAGGACCAAGCCGATCGTTCCGTCGTCGGGCCCGGCACGCAGGTGCCGGGCCTTTGCCGCTACTCGCAGGCGCAGTGATCGCGCAGACTAGAGGCACTGCCGGCAGCTGCCGGCGTGTCCTGCGGAGCGGAGCACCCATGTCCAAGTCCCTGCGTTATGCGGCGCTGTGCCTGGTCGCGCTGGCAGTTGCCGGCTGCAAACAGCAACCTGCCGACCCGGCCCCTGCGCCACCCAAACCGGCGGTGTCCGCGCCGGCAGCCACGACCGGCAACGATGCCCGCGCCCGCGCGCTGGATGTGCTGGAAACCCGCCTGCAGAACGACCATTTCTATCCGGACAACTGCATCAGCATCGTCGACGAAGACGACGCCGAGCCCGCAGCGGATGCGTTCGACTTCGCAGTGCGCGAGCGGCATGGCGACGAGTGCCCCGGCGATCCGCAGACCAACCCGGTGCGCGATCGTTTCCGCGTGCAGGCCGATGGCACGGTGCTCTGGTACGACATAGTCAACGCCGACTTTGTCGACTACGCCGAGCATGCGCGCAGCATGCAGTGATGCGTCTGGAGACTGCATGGACCGTGCGGTTGCGTACCAGCAGGCTGGCGCGATCAGGCGTGCCGCCAGCGCGTCAAGTTGAATTCCAGCACGGGTGAGCAGCACGCCGAGCATGCGCAGGCCTGATATCGAAGCAAGACGCTCACCTGTAGATGGCTCCGCCTGTGCCCATCGCGATCTGTCGCTTGCAAACGAGTTCCGGGTGAGCTGCCTGCGTCGAGCTGGCCGCTCGCTAGCTGCTGTCAGCCACGTTAAAGCGGCAACTGCTCCAGCGACACGCCGTCGGCATCCACATGCAATACCGAGCCTTGTTCGTACCAGTCGCCCAGCACGATGCGCGTGCAGGTCTGGCCACCGGCCTGCAGGGTGTGGATTGCAGGGCGATGGGTGTGACCATGGATCAGGCGGTCCAGGCCATACCGCACGAAGGTGGCCTCCACCTCGGCCGGGGTGACATCGGTGACGGTCTCGAAGCGCGATTGGTCGCCCTGCTTGAGTTCTGCATGACGCGCCTGGCTGGCAGCGCGTGCCTGCTGCGCGAAGGCCACCCGCGCGGCCAGCGGCTGCGCCAGGAACTGGGCCTGAAAGACCGGATCGCGCGTCTGCGCACGGAACGCCTGGTAGGCGGTGTCGTCGGTGCACAGCAGATCGCCATGCATCAGCAAGGTCGGGTGTCCGTACAAATCGACCACGGTGGGGTCGGGCAGGATGCGGAAGCCCGCACGTTGTGCGTACGCCTCGCCAACCAGGAAGTCGCGGTTGCCCGGCATGAAGAACACCGGCACGCCGCTATCGGCCACCGCATGCAGCGCCACGGCCACCGCATCGGCAGCGGTCGAAGGCGTGTCATCGCCGATCCAGGCTTCGAACAGATCGCCGAGGATGTAGAGCGCGTCGCTACCGGGCACCTGCGTGCGCAGGAAGTCCAGAAACAGCTCGGTGATCGCCGGCCGGGCCGGATCCAGATGCAGGTCGGAAATGAACAGGGTCGTCATCGCGCCATTGTACGGCGGGAGCGCGGGACGGGAATCGGGAATCGGGAATCGGTGGAGCGTTGCATCGCGGAGCGAGTGCCGGGTGAACGGCTGGCTGCGGCAACGAGAGGATCACCGGCCTGGTCGGGCAGATGCCGCGATGACAGCGCTCAATCCTCAGCCGAGCAACACCGGCAATCCCCACAGCGACAGGCTGGCCAGCACTACGCCGATCGCGGTGGCAGCGAGTACATCGCTGGGATAGTGCAGGCCCAGCACCACGCGCGACAGCGCCACGCCGGCCGAGAACGGCACCAGCAGGGGCGCCAGCCACGGGTAGTAGGCCAGTGCCACGATGCTGAAGGACACGGCGTGCAAGGTGTGTCCGGACGGAAAACTGAACTCGTCCAGCGGCGCCACCCAGGCGCGGATGCGCACGTCGGCCGCGTACGGGCGTGGCCGACGCGTCCAGCGCTTGAGTGATTTGTACAAGGTCAGCGCGAGCACGCCGGTGGCGGCCATGTGCGCAGATGCACGCACGCCGTCCATGCCGTCGAGCAGCACCAGCAAGCCCATCAGGCTGTACCAGAACACCCCATCGCCGAGCCTGCTGATGGTGGCGAATGCGCGCCGCACCGGGTGGCGCCGGCACCAGTGGTTGGCGCGCCGGCACCAGCGCGCTTCGTGACCGCGCAGAAGTTCAAGCCGCGTTGCCGACATAACGCCCCCGTGCCGCAGTGATGCCCATCAGCAAGGCCTCGAAGTCGGAGACCACGTTGTCCGGATGCAGTTTCTTCATCGCCTGTGCGGCCGCCGCACCCAGGCGCTGGCGCAGCGCATCGTCGTCGGTGAGTGCGACGGCCGCCTGGATGAACGCCTCGTCGTTCTCCACTGCCGCACCGCTGTGGCCGCTGCGCAGATACTCCCGTGCGGCGCCGTAGTCGAAGGCCACGGTGGCCACGCCGCTGGCCATCGCCTCCAGGGTCACGTTGCCGAAGGTCTCGCTGCGACTGGGGAACAGGAACAGATCGCCGCTGGCGAAGTGGCGCGCCAGCGCCTCGCCGCGCTGGATGCCGCAGAAGATGAAGTCCGGATTTTCGTGCGCGATCTTTTCGCGTGCCGGGCCATCGCCCACCCAGACAAAGCGCGCCTTCGGGCGGATCTGCTGCAGCTTGCGGAACGCGCGAATCGCCAACGGCAGGTTCTTTTCGTTGGCGATGCGTCCGACATAGATCGCGGCAAAGCCTTCGCCCTCGATGCCCCATTCGGCACGCAAGGCCGGATCGCGCCGGGCCGGATCGAACTGCTGGCTGTCCACCGCGCGTGCCAGCAACTGCACGCGCTGGAAGCCGCCGTCGCGCAGGAACTGCTGCAGCTCGCGCGTGGGTACCAGGGTAGCCTCGGCCTGATTGTGGAAGCGGCGCATCCAGCGCAGCGCAGTGCCCTGCAGCCAGGCGGCACCGTAGTCGGGCAGGTACTCGTCAAAGCGGGTATGGAAGCCGGTGGCGACCGGAATGCCGAGCCGGCGTGCGGCACGCATCGCCGACCAGCCCAGGGGGCCTTCCGTGGCCACATAGACCGCATCCGGTTGCGTGATTTGCCAATGACGAACGAGGCGCTGGGTTGCCGGCAACCCGAATTTCAGTCCCGGGTAGCGCGGCAGCGACGCGCCGCGCACCAGCAGGGCGGGGGCCGCATCGGTATCGCCGCTCTGCCGTGGACGCACCACATCCACCTGGTGTCCGCGTGCGCGCAGGCCGGTTTCCAGCCCGTGCACGGTCAGCGCAACACCGTTGACTTCGGGGGGATAGGTTTCGGTAACGATCGCGTAGCGCATGCCCGTTCTCCGGTTTTCGCTAGCTTCCGGGAGGGCGATGGCATGGATGTTGCGCGGATAAGTCGCGGCGGTGACAAGTGCGACGGGATTAGGAATTCGGGATTGGAGATTCGCAAAAGCGGCCTTTGCGCATCTGGGCGAACACGCAATACATTACGTGCCGCGGTCAACGAATCCCGAATCCCGATTCCCGCCTGAGGCCGCAGGCCTCAGGTCACAAACGGTTTGAACGCGATCCCCAGCCCGGCCATGCTTTCGACTTCGCCGATCAGGTCGGCGCGCAGCAGCGGGCGCGAATCGATCCAGCTTTGCGACAGGATCAATGACAGGCGGGTGTCATCGGCGGTGAGTTCCAGGGTCGGAATCGGGTCCGATTCGTGTGCGCGATGCAGCAGCACCGCCAGCCGCAGCAGCGCGGCCTTGCGCCGGGTCGGCAGCAACAGGCGGTCCGGCAGTGCATCGAACGCGGTCTTGGGCACGTTGCGCCGGTGCGTGCGCACCAGCGATGCCAGCACCTGCTGCTCCTGGCGCGAGAAACCGGCGATGTCCGAGTGCTCCAGGATGTAGCTGCCGTGCACGTGGTACTGGCTGTGCGCGATGATCAGGCCCAACTCGTGCAGGCGCGCAGCGCGGCGCAACACCTGCGCGTCGTCGCCATCCAGCTGCCAGGATTCGCAGACCTGGTCGAACAGGCGGCAGGCCGTGGCTTCCACGCGCTGCGCCTGCACTTCGTCGATGCCGTAGCGTTGCACCAGCGAGGCCACCGAGCTGTCGCGCGGGTCGTTCTCGCCGCCGCGGCCGAGCATGTCGTAGAGGATGCCTTCGCGCATCGCCGCCTTGCTGACCATCAGCTTCTCCAGCCCCAGGGCCTGGAACGCCGCTTCCAGCACCAGGATGCCGCCAGCGATGATCGGCCGGCGTTCGGCGGCCAGGCCGGGCAACTGGATGTCTTCGATGCGCTTGGCCTTGAGCAGTTCATCGCGCAGCGCCGGCAGCGCCTCGGCGGTGATTGCGCCCTTGGTGAGCTTCATCGCCGCACAGATCTCGCCGATGGCCTTGTGCGTGCCGGACGAGCCGATCGCCTCGTGCCAGCCCAGCGCCTTGTACTGATTGGCGAACTGCTGGAACTCGGCGCCGATCTCGGTCAGCGCATCCTTCCATTTCTTCTTCGACAGCTTGCCGCCGGGAAAGAAGCGGCGCGTGCTGGCGATGCAGCCGGCCTGCAGCGATTCGCGTTCCAGGGTCTGGAACCCGCGGCCGATGATGAACTCGGTCGAGCCGCCGCCGATGTCGATCACCAGCCGGCGTTGATCGGGCTTGGGCGGTTGCGCATGCGCAACGCCGAGATAGATCAGGCGCGCTTCCTCGCGTCCGCTGACCACTTCGATCGCATGCCCGAGCGCGGTTTCGGCCGGCATCAGGAACGCCTGCGGCGAGCGCAGCTGACGCACCGTGTTGGTGGCCAGCGCGCGTACGCGTAACGACGGCACTTCCCGGATGCGCTGGCCAAACCGCGCCAGGCATTCGAGCGCGCGCTGGCGCGCTTCGTTGGAGATGCCACCCTTGCCATCCAGGCCGTCGGCCATGCGCACGGTTTCGCGCAGGCGATCGACCACGCGCAGCTGACCCATCAGGTAGCGCGCAATGACCATGTGGAAGCTGTTGGATCCTAAGTCGATGGCGGCGAGGAAATCGCCATCGCGCAGGGGCGGGATCGTGGGGGAGGGCATTGGCATGGGCGCATGGTAGCCGATGGGCTGTTGGCCCCGTGAGGGGCCAAGCCCGCGCCGCTTTCAGATCCGTTCGAGCAAGGTCATCTGCGCCGAATGGGCAGGCTCGCCAGGGCCCGGGATGCGCTTGTGATAGACGCCGTCAGCATCCAGTTCCCAGGCGTTGACGTTGTCGTCCAGGTAGTTCTGCAGCACTTCGCGGTAGACGCGCTTGGCCAGATCCGGGTCCAGGATCGGGAAGCAGGTCTCCACGCGCCGCAGCAGGTTGCGCTCCAGCCAATCGGCGCTGGCGCAATACAACTCTGCCGCGCCATCGTTGCCAAACCAGTACACGCGGCTATGTTCCAGAAAACGCCCCACGATCGAGCGCACGCGGATATTGTCGGACACGCCGGGCACGCCCGGGCGCAGCGTGCAGGCACCGCGCACGATCAGGTCGATCTGCACACCGGCTTGCGAGGCGGTGTAGAGCGCACGCACGACTTGCGGCTCGTTGAGGGCATTCATCTTGGCGATGATGCGGCCCGGGCGGCCGTTGCGGGCCAGCCGCGTTTCGCGCTCGATCCGCTTCAACACGCCGGCGTGCAGGGTGAAGGGCGACTGCAGCAACTGCTCCAGCTTCATGCGCGGGGCCAGCCCGGACAATTGCTGGAACAGCATGTGCACGTCATTGCCGATTTCCACATCCGCGGTGATCAGGCTGATGTCGGTATACAGGCGTGCGGTGCCACTGTGGTAGTTGCCGGTGCCCAGGTGCACATAGCGTTTGAGCTTGCGTCCCTCGCGGCGCACGATCAGCAGCATCTTGGCGTGCGTCTTGAAGCCGACCACGCCGTACACCACCTGCACGCCGGCTTCCTGCAGCTTGTCGGCCAGGCCCAGGTTGGCCTCTTCGTCGAAGCGCGCGCGCAGCTCCACCACCACGGTGACGTCCTTGCCGTTGCGCGCGGCCAGGATCAACGCATCGACGATCAGCGAGTCCTTGCCGGTGCGGTACAGCGTCTGCTTGATCGCCAGCACGTTCGGGTCGACCGCGGCCTGGCGGATCACGTCAAGCACCGCAGTGAATGCATCGAAGGGGTGATGCAGCAGCACATCGCCCTTGCTGACAATCTCGAAGATGCCGTCGTTGTCGCGCAGGGTGCGCGGGTTGAACAACGGATACTTCAGTTCGGGGCGCTGGACCAGATCGTAGACCTGGGTGACGCGGCTCAGGTTGACCGGCCCGACAATGCGGTACACCGCGTTTTCGTTCAGGCCGAAGTTCTGCAGCAGGGTGCGCATGATCGGCGCCGGGCAGTCGTGCGCGATCTCCAGGCGCACCGCCGGGCGATAGCCGCGGGTGACCAGCTCGTCGCGCAAGGCCAGCGCCAGGTTCTCGACTTCTTCCTCGTCCACCACCAGCTCGGAGTTGCGGGTGACACGGAACTGATACGAGCCCTTGACCTGCATGCCGGGGAACAGCTCGTCGACGAACTCGGACAGCACCGAGGACAGGAACACGAAGCTCTGCGTGCCCTCCGGCGACAGGCTCGCCGGCAACTGGATGATGCGCGGCAACGAGCGCGGCGCACGCACGATGGCCAGATGACCGGCGCGCCCGAACGCGTCCTGGCCCTCCAGCACCACCACGATGTTCAAGGTCTTGTTGAGGATCTTCGGAAACGGATGCGCCGGGTCCAGACCGAGCGGCGACAGCACCGGCATGATCTCGTTGCGGAAGTACGCTCGTAGCCAGCGCTTCTGGCGCGAGGTCCAGGCCGTGCGGCTGAGCACAGCCACGCCGGCATCTTCCATCGCCGGGCGCAGCACTTCATTCCACGCGTGGTACTGCTGTTCGACCAGCTTGGCGGCGCGGTCGTGCACCGCGTTGAGGATGGCGGTCGGGCTCAGGCCATCCGGCGCTGGCGGCAGGCCGAACTCCTGCGCGTGCCGCACGGTGGCGGCGCGGATCTCGAAGAATTCATCCAGATTGGTGCAGGAAATGCACAGGAACCGCAGCCGTTCCAGCAATGGCACCTGCTCGTCCAACGCCTGTGCCAGCACCCGGAAATTGAAGTCCAGCTGCGACAGTTCCCGGTTGATGTACAGCGCCGGATCGCGCAACGGATCGGTGGCGATGTCCTCGGAAGGTGTGACGTCGTGCAGTTCTTTGGCGTGGCCCATTGGAATCGGTCATCAAGACGGAGATGGTGTGCGGCGTGACAGCGCAGCAGGTGCAGCGCAGGCAATGCAGCGCGTCGTGCGCGCGTGCATCGCACCGCGTTGCGGCGCGCACCTCTTACATATCACGCCGAACGTGACAGTGTCAGGGACTGATCGCGCTGCACGACGCGCGCAGCGACAAAATGGCATGAGAATTCGCTCCCGCGTCCGACTTCGCTTTCGATTTCCAGACGCGCCTGGTGCAGTCCCAGGATGTGCTTGACGATCGACAGCCCCAGTCCGGTGCCGCCGCTCTCGCGCGAGCGGCTGCTGGAGACGCGGTAGAAGCGCTCGGTGATGCGCGGCAGATGCGAGGCGGGAATACCGTAGCCGGTGTCGCGCACCGCCAGGGCCGCGCCATCGCCCTCGCGCACGAAGCGGATCGTCACCGTGCCGCCGCCGGGCGTGTAGCGCACCGCATTGGTGACCAGGTTGGAGAAGGCGCTATGCAGTTCCTTGTTGGAGCCGAGCAGGTCCACGCCGGCCTCGTCGAACACTTCCACGGTGTGGCGGCCCTGGCTGTGCGCTTCGGCCTCGCGCCGCAGCGTCGACAGCATCGGCGCCATCGCCACGTGTTCCTCGCCGAGTTCTTCCTGCGATTCCAGCCGCGACAGCGTCAGCAGGTCTTCGACCAGTTGCGCCATGCGCTGCGACTGCTTGCGCATCTCGGCCAGCATCGGGCCCGAATCGGGAAAGTCTTCCGGGTCGAGCATGTCCAGGTAGCCATGCACCACCGTCAATGGCGTACGCAACTCGTGCGAGACGTTGGCCACGAAGTCGCGGCGCACCTGCTCCAGCCGCAGCAGCTTGCTGACATCGCGCGCCACCAGCAGCCAGTAATCGTCGGAATAGGGGATCAGGCGCAGGTTCAGGCGCAGGTCCGGATCCACCGGCGAGGCGGCGTCGAGCATGGGCTCGGCATTGCGGCCGGCCGCCAGCCAGTGCGCCAGCGGCAACGGCTGCAACCGCTCCACCACCGACACGCCCATATCGCCCGGATGATGCAGCCCCAGCAGTCCGCCCGCGGCCCGGTTGAACCACTGCACGCGCTGGCTGTTGCGATCCACCACCACCACCGCATCCGGCAGTGCCTGCGCGGCGGCGCGGTAGGTGCGCAGCATCTCGATCAGGCGACGCTTGCGCCCGCGCATTTCGGCCTGGCTGCGATAGAGCAGGCGATCCAGCTCGTTCCAGGCGCCGATCCCGGCGGCGGGCTCGGCACGCTGGCGCGCGGTCAGGCGCTGCAGCACCTGGCGCAATCGCCAGTAATGCCAGGCCAGCACCCCCAGCGCGGTCAGCGTCAACGCCATCCACACATGCTCGATCAGCACGCCGACCAGCACGGCAGCGCCCAGCAACAGCGCGAGAGTGCCGAGCGTCTTGAGCCAGGCGGAACGGATATGTTGAGGCATGGAAGGCGTTACCACGGAGCGTCAGGTGGGCGTGCGAGCCAGCCCAGCGGCAGGGCCGACCGGCTGTGCGGCAAGCATTAGGTTGCCGAAGAGAAACGGTAGCCCGAGCCACGCACGGTCTGCACCATGTTTTCCAGGCCGAACGGTTCCAGCGTCTTGCGCAGGCGGCGGATGTGCACGTCGATGGTGCGCTCTTCCACATACACGCTGCCGCCCCAGACATGATCCAGCAGCTGGGTGCGGGTATACACGCGCTCGGGATGTGTCATGAAAAAGTGCAGCAGGCGGTATTCGGTCGGGCCGATCGGCACCGGCGCATCGCCGGCGAACACCCGGTGCGCGGCGCCGTCGATGCGCAGGCGGCCCACGGCCACGCTGCCGTCCTCGTCGTCCTCGCGGGTGCGGCGCATCACCGCGCGGATGCGCGCCAGCAACTCGCGCGCCGAGAACGGCTTGACCACGTAATCGTCGACCCCGGCTTCCAGGCCACCGACGCGGTCGTTCTCTTCGCCGCGCGCGGTCAGCATGATGATCGGAATCTCGCGGGTCAGCTGTTCCTTGCGCCAGCGCCGTGCCAGATCCAGCCCGCTGGTGCCTGGCAACATCCAGTCCAGCAGGATCAGGTCCGGCACGCGGTCGGCGATGGCGGTCTGCGCCTCGCGGGCATCGCCGGCATGGATGGGTTCGAACTCGCCTTTGCGCAGCGCGAACGCCACCATGTCGCGAATCGCGGGTTCGTCATCGACGATCAGAATGCGTTTTTGCACGCGGGGCTTACCGTCTGGCTTTAGGTTGATCGCCAGTAGACTACGGTTTTGTGACTCTAATGTGACATGCCTGAGGGCTGCCGCCGTGGTCAAAGCGGCCTGTGCCACTGGCAGGCGCGGTGCTGAACCCGTCGGCACGCGCCCGAATGACCGCTGCGCCAACCGTCACATGCGCTAGCGCGTCGACAGATCCGGGTCGCGGATGCCTTGCCGGCGCAGTTCCAGCACGGTCGGCGTGATCGCCGCGATGCGTGCATCCACCCGCGCCCGTGTCACATAGTCGAGATCTTTCTTCTTCAGCGCTTCCAGCTGGATCAGCGCCTGTTCCGGGCGTCCGTTCAAGTACGCAGCTTCGGCATAGGCCTCGCTGGCGCGCAGATGGTCGCCGGACAGCTCGCAGGCGCGTGCATAGGTCTGCTGCAACAGGGGATCTTCGCTGCTGCGATGCAGGAGTGGCTCCAGCACCTGGCGCGCGCGCTGGCCGGACTCCTTGCTGGCCTGCTCGTTGAGCGCGCCGGCATAGGTCAGCGCCACCGCGCGGTTGTTCGGCAGTTGCTTGAGCAGCGCGTCGAAACGCGCATTGGCCACCTCGCGCTGGCCCACCCGCGCCTGCGCCTCGCTCAGCCCCAGCGTCAGCCACAGGTTGTCGGGGTGCGCCTCCAGCAGGCTGGTCAGTTCGGCCACCGGCTCACCGGGCCGGCCGCCGCTGTTGCGCAGGCGTGCCAGCGCCAGCCCGTAGCGCTGCGCGTCGGTCAGGCCGTGCTTGGCACTGCGGCGCAGGGTCTCGTATTCGCGGATGGCCGCATCCGGCGTGGTGGCGCTGAGCACGCGCAGGCGTTCCTTGGCCCAGTCGAAGTTCTGCTGGTCGCCACTGCGACTCAGCGCATCCACCGGCAGCCGCAGCGCATATGGCAGCAGCGCGTTGCCGTTGCGGCTCAGCGGTTCTGACAGCGACGGGTCGGCCGGGTCCACCCGTTCCTGGCGTGTGCCGCCCGGCACCGAGGTGGTCAGCACCACGGTGTTCTTCTTCATCTGCTCGGCGCGCGCCTTGGCCTCGCTGATGCGGGTGACCGTGACCGGGTGGGTCTGCAGAAAGTCCGGCGCGCTGTAGCCGCCCTCGTTGGCGCGCATCGCCACCGACATGCGCTCGAAGAAGCCGGCCATCGCATCCACGTCGTAGCCGCTGCGCACCAGCGTGCGGATGCCCAGCCGGTCGGCCTCGGATTCGTTGGAGCGGGTGTAGTCGATCTGGCGCTGCTGCATCAGCCCCATCGCACTGGTGATGCCGGCCATGGTGGCATCGCCCTTGGAATTGCCGCCGGCCTGTTGCGCGGCGACCACCGCCGCCAGCATGCCGAGCAGGATCGGGATCTGGTCGCGCTGTGCCCGTTCCACCCCGCGCAGCACATGCTGCTGGGTGACGTGGGCGATTTCGTGCGACAGCACCGCGGCCACCTCGTCCTCGCGCTCGGCGGTCAACACCAGCCCGGCATTGACCGCGATATAGCCGCCCAGCGTGGCGAAGGCGTTGATCTGGCGGTCGCGCAGCATGAAAAACGTAAACGGCTGCTGCGGCTGGTCGCTGTTGGCGCCGAGCCGGGTGCCCATGGTCTGCAGCCAGTCGGTGATCAGCGGGTCGTCCAGCACGTAGTCGTAATTGCGCAACTCGGCCAGCATCATCTTGCCGTACTCGGCCTGGCGCGCCGGGGTCAGCAGCTCGCCGGCAGACGAGCCGATGTCGGGCAGGCGGTTTTCCTGCGCGGGTGCCACCCCGATGGCAACGGCCAGCGTGAGGGCGGTGGCGAGCGGTAGCAGGCGCAAGTGGAACTCCCAGGTGGTGCGCGGAGCATGCGGGCAGCACGGCGCGATGGCGTGAATCATCGGTTAATCCACAGTGTTGCGGTGACGACATGGAAATTCCAGTCGCCCGGTACCATTGTCAGACCTCAGACCAACCACGGAGTTTCCCGTGAGCCAAGATACCAACGTGCAGGATGCGGCCAGCGGCCCGCAGATCACCCTGTATTCCTCCGCGATCTGCCCGTACTGCGTGGCGGCCAAGAACTTCCTCAAGAGCAAGGGCCGGACCTGGACCGAGGTGCGCATCGACCTGGACCCGGCCGAGCGCAACAAGATGGTCGCGCTGGCCAAGCGCACCAGCGTGCCGCAGATCTTTGTCGGTGACGTCCATGTGGGCGGCTACGACGACATGATGGCGATGCACCGGGCCGGCAAGCTCGAGCCCTTGCTGGCCGGCAACACAGGCGGCCAGGCATGAGCGAGACCGGCGGCGGCAGCGACGACCGGCTGCGCGAGTTCACCGAATTCCGCCAGCGCATGAACCAGCGCATCCTGGCCGAGCCCAACCAGGTGGTGCGCCGATTCTTCGCGCTGGACACCCAGACCTACCAGGCGGGCGCGCTGGACGTGAAGACCAAGGAACTGCTCGGCCTGGTCGCCTCGATGGTACTGCGCTGCGACGACTGCATCAGCTACCACGTCGCCCAGTGCAAGGAGGCTGGTGTGACCCGCGAGGAATTCTTCGAAACCTTCTCGGTCGGCCTGGTGGTCGGCGGCTCCATCGTCATCCCCCATCTGCGGCGCGCGGTGGACTTCCTGGACCAGCTCGAAGGCGGCGCCCCGGCACCGGAGCAGCACGCGCACGGGTGATTGGTGCGGGAGTGGGGGAGTGGTGAGTCGGGATTCGTAACGGCGGGCGAGGGAGTGTGCCGCCTGCTGTTGGCGGCGTTGCCTTGGCGCGGTCCGATTTCGGCACCGCCCGCTGGCTGGGAGCAGGTGCTTTCTGGGCATCTGCACTGAAGTTGTTCCCGCATGCGGTGGTACACGCGGCCGTTTCTGCCGCCGTTTGCTGCACCGAATGGCCGTCGTGCGCATCCGGGGGCTCTTAGACCAAGGTCGGTTTGGGCGCCTTCACCGGCATCGGGCATAATTGCCTGTGAAACCTCCTTGCGCCGCTCTGCCGGGTATTGCGGCTGGCGCTCCCCCCTTCAAGTTCGGAAACCCAACGTTATGACGCAGACAATCACGGTCATCCGCGGCGACGGTATCGGCCCGGAGATCATGGATGCCACGCTGTTCGTGCTCGACGCGCTGCAGGCTGGCCTGACCTACGAGTACGCCGACGCTGGCCTGGTCGCGCTGGAAAAGCACGGCGATCTGCTGCCCGAGTCCACCCTGGCCTCGATCACCAAGAACAAGGTGGCCCTGAAAAGCCCGCTGACCACCCCGGTCGGCGAGGGCTTCAGCTCGATCAACGTCGCCATGCGTCGCAAGTTCGACCTGTACGCCAACGTGCGTCCGGCCAAGTCGTTCCCCAACACCAAGTCGCGTTTCGCCGATGGCGTGGACCTGATCACGGTGCGTGAGAACACCGAAGGCGCCTACCTGAGCGAAGGCCAGACCGTGTCCGAGGACGGCGAGACCGCGTTCTCCGGCGCCCGCGTCACCCGCAAGGGCTCCGAGCGCATCGTGCGCTACGCCTTCGACCTGGCGCGCGCCACCGGCCGCAAGAAGGTCACCGCGGTGCACAAGGCCAACATCATCAAGTCGACCTCGGGCCTGTTCCTGAAGGTGGCGCGCGATGTGGCCACGCAGTACCCGGAAATCGAATTCCAGGAAATGATCGTCGACAACACCTGCATGCAGCTGGTGATGCGTCCTGAGCAGTTCGACATCATCGTGACCACCAACTTGTTCGGCGACATCATCTCCGACCTGTGCGCCGGTCTGGTCGGCGGCCTGGGCCTGGCCCCGGGCGCCAACATCGGTGTGGACGCGGCGATCTTCGAGGCCGTGCACGGCTCGGCGCCGGACATCGCAGGGCAGGGCAAGGCCAACCCGTGCGCGCTGCTGCTGGGTGCCGCGCAGATGCTGGACCACATCGGTCAGCCGCAGAACGCCGAGCGCCTGCGCGAAGCGATCGTGGCCACCCTGGAAGCCAAGGATTCGCTGACCCCCGACCTGGGCGGCACCGGCAACACCATGGGCTTCGCCAAGGCCATCGCCAGCCGCCTCTGAGCGACACGGCGATAGCAAAAAAAAAGGGCGCCCAGGCGCCCTTTTTTTTGCGTTGAGTCCAGGGATTTGGGGGAATCGCTCTTACGAATCCCCAATCCCGACGCTCGATTCCCCGCTCAATTCCGCGACTGCAACTTCGACAGCAAGCGCAGGAACTCGATGTACAGCCACACCAGCGTCACCATCAGGCCGAACGCGCCATACCACTCCATGTGCTTTGGGGCGCCCTGTTCGACACCGCTTTCGATGAAGTCGAAGTCCAGCACCAGGTTCAGTGCAGCCACCACCACCACGAACAGGCTGAAGCCGATGCCGATCAGGCCGGAGTCGTGGATGAAGGGGATGCGCACGCCGAACAGGCCCAGCACGATGGTCGCCAGATACACCAGCGCAATGCCGCCGGTGGCTGCCACCACGCCCAGCTTGAAGTTCTCGGTGGCCTTGATCATGCCGCTGCGATAGGCAAACAGCAGCGCGAACATGGTGCCGAAGGTCAGCAGGACCGCCTGGAACACGATGCCGTTGAAACGCGCCTCGTAAACTGCCGAGATCGAGCCCAGGAAGAAGCCTTCCACCAGTGCGTACAGCGGCGCAGTGACCGGGGCCCAGGTCGGCTTGAAGCTGGTCGCCAGCGCGAACACCAGCCCGCCGATCGCGCCGGCGATCATGTACAGCCGCGCGGCAGGCAACGGAGCGCCATCGGCCCCGATCGACTGCGACCAGGCGAAAGCGGCGGTGACCACCGCCATCAGCAACAGCAGGCCGGTCTTGTTGACGGTGCCGTTGAGCGTCATCGCCTGACCATCGCGGGTGACTACCGAGCCGGAACCGAGGTCGAGGAAGGTGGATTCCCGAAGGGCGGGATTGCCGCTACGCATGCGTGTTCTCCATGAAATGTAGATGCCTGCCGACTTGGCGAGCGATGCCGCGAGGATACCGGATCGTCCGATTTACACAGAGTGATTGACAGCAAGGCCAATCATTCCCAAAATAGCCGACCTTTCCAGCCTTCGGGATTGAAAGGTCCCGCCGGGGTATAGCGCAGTCTGGTAGCGCGCCTGCTTTGGGAGCAGGATGTCGGGGGTTCGAATCCCTCTACCCCGACCATTCCGAGCTCTTGACGGCGTGGGAATGCGAAGTTCGGTCCGGGCGCCCGTAGCTCAACCGGATAGAGCACCGGCCTTCTAAGCCGGCGGTTACAGGTTCGAGTCCTGTCGGGCGCGCCATCGGCGGTGCGGTAGGAAGTAGGTTTCAGTGGTGGCTGTAGCTCAGCTGGTTAGAGTACTGGATTGTGATTCCAGATGTCGGGGGTTCGAGTCCCCTCAGCCACCCCACTGATTGCAGGAAAAGTTGGACCCGATGCATCGCGGGGTGTTGCAACGAAGCAAAAACGCGCATACAATGTGCGACCAGTTTCAGGGCCGTTAGCTCAGTTGGTAGAGCAGTTGACTCTTAATCAATAGGTCCAAGGTTCGAATCCTTGACGGCCCACCAAATAAAAGCACTTAGGCATCCGCCTAGGTGCTTTTCTTTTTGTGCTGAGGAGAAGATGACGCAGGGAATCGATTGCAGCTTCGCTGTCGTCTCGGTCGGCGGCCGCGGCGACGTAGTGTCGATCTCGGCCCGGCGCGATGTCTGGCCTACGTCAGGTGCGCAATCGCCACCGGTCGCCGCCGCCCGGCCGAGCGAGCGCACATGAGGTCTGAGGTGTCCGGAGCATTGCGGCATTCGATCCTGGGCCAGGTTGGCGTCTTCGCGATCGTCGGTCCTCCGCTCGGCGGGCTGCTGGGCCTGGCGCGATTGACCCGTTTCGACCTACAGACCGCGTTGTTGATCGTTGCCTGGTCCTACGGCCTGGTGTTGCCGGTGATTGCCTGCGCCGCGGCGGGATGGCTGTGCGCGCGCATCTGCGCCTGGTGGTATCGCGGGCGCCGCCCCAACCTGCTGGTCCACGTTGGCATCGGTGCGTTGAGCGGTCTGCTCTCGGCCGGGGTGATCGTGCTGCTGCTGGCGGTCATCGGCGGCTGGTCGATGATGTCTGATCGCGCAGTGATGCTGACGCTGCTGCAATGTGGGCTGGCGGCAGGTGGCGCCTGCGCCGTGTTTGTCTGGCTGATGTGGTCGCGCCTGGCAGTGTCGCCTCGCGCCGGGTGACGGGCCGCCAGGCAACGTCCATCAGCATGCGCAGCAAGAGGTTCTTTGCTGCACTGGATGGCGCTTACGACCTCGATGCGGTGCGCTACGCCTGATCGGCGACGGGCAACTGCAGCCGTGGTCGCTTACGGCGATGCGGCGGGCGCCGGCACCGCGCTCTGCTGCATGCGTGGGAACGCCAGCGTAAAGCACGCGCCCTGGCCGGGCGCCGATGTCACTTCCACAAAGCCACCTGCCTGACGGACCGCGCTGTACACCTGCGCCAACCCCAGGCCCGCGCCTTTGTCGGCATCCTTGGTGGTGAAATACGCTTCGAACAGGTGCGCCTGCACGTGCGCATCCATGCCATGCCCGTTGTCGGCCACGGCGATGGTGACGTAGTGCCCGGCCGGCCTGGCCAGGTTGGCCTGTTCTTCAGCGACCACGGCGTCGCCGGTCTCCACGCGAATGACGCCGCCACCCTGGCAGGCATCGCGGGAGTTGATCACCAGGTTCAAGATGGCGCGTTCCACCGTGTGGCGGTCGACCATTGCGCAGCATCCACCTTCGGCGGTGCGCAGCTGCAATTGCAGATCCGCGCCGATCACCTGTTCGAGCAAGGGGCCGAGCTGTTCGGTCAAGGCAGCCAGGTCCACCGATTCCGGGCTGTACGGATACTGCCGCGAAAACCCGACCAGGCGCTGTGCCATGACCGAGCCATGTTGAAGCGCCGCATCGGCCACGCTCAACAGCTTGGTGTCGTGCGCATCGATCCTGGCGCGCTGTACCACCAGCTCGATGGCCGAGGTTGCCGCCTGCAGCACGTTGTTCAAATCGTGCACCACGCCGGCCAGCAGTTGTCCCACCGCCTCGCCCTTTTGCGCCTGCTCGGAAATCTTTTCGGCGGCGCTCTGCGCGGCGCGCGCAATGTCCAGATCGCCTTCGATGCGCTCTTGCAGGTCGCGCAGGCTGTGCAGTTCGCTCGACAGCGAATGTTCGCGCGCTTGCGCCAGTCGCAGCACACCACTGGAAAATGCGCGCTCTGCGGTCAGGGTTGAATCCAGTGTGCGAAAGGCGGTCTCCAGTGCCCGGCGGTCGGAGATGTTCCTGCTCACCGCCAGGATCGCTTCCACCTTGCCAAGCGCATCGAACAGCGGGCTGGTGACGACCTGCCAGATCTGGCGCACGCCGGCGAAGTTCACGCTGGCGGCCTCGAATTCCTGGATCGAACCGGCGCGGGAGCCGGCGATGGCCGCATCCACCAGCTCGGCCGCTTCCGGCGGCCACAGGTCGCGCCAGGGCCGCGCGATCAGCTGATCTTGGTGGCTGGCGCGCAGTTCGGTCAGGCCATTGATGTTGATGGCCGTAATCCGCCCGTCGAGGTCGATCTCCTTGATGCAGTCGCGGGACAGGGCCACGATCTGCCGATAGCGATCTCTCATCGCGATGACTGCCTCTCACTGGTGTTAACGGAATTTTAGCGAATGCCAGCTTTACCCAGCGCTAGCGGGCGGAAGCAAGGTACGCCAGTGCGCGCCGAGTTACATGATGAATGTGTTTATCGTCGGCGCGTCGGACTCAGGGTCAGCCGCGCTTGCGCTGTTCGTCCAGGCGCGCAGGATGCAAGCCGTGGGCGACATTCAGCGGCGTTGTTGCTCCCGCGATGCTTTTTCTTTCCCGGCATCCCTGCAACAATGGCCGGGCAGGAACAGCATCGCGAAAGTGGCGGAATTGGTAGACGCACCAGATTTAGGTTCTGACGCCGCAAGGCGTGGGGGTTCGAGTCCCCCCTTTCGCACCAATGCAGTGCGGCCGTGCGTGTTCCGGCCGCTTCTCGCCGCAGGCCTGGGGTCTTTCCATTGCGCGGCGCGGTGACGCGTATTCCGCTGGCAGCGGCCGCCGTTATCGGCGAAACTACAAGGCTCGGCGGCTTTCTCGCCATCCGTCAACCCGCATCTTCCATCTCGTGCCGACGCTTGTGCAGTCGGTGGCAGGAGTCAACATGCAAGCATCGATCGAATCCACCGGCAATCTGGAACGCCGCCTGACCTTCACCCTGCCGCAGGAGCGCCTGGAGACGCATGTCGGTGGCCGCCTGCGCGAACTTGCGCGGACCACGCGTATCAAGGGTTTCCGCCCGGGCAAGGTGCCCACCAAGGTCATCGAGCAGCGCTTTGGTCAGCAGGTGCGTGCCGAGGCGATGGAAGGCCTGCTGCGTGAGACCTTCGATTCGGCGGTGCGCGAGCATTCGCTGCGTCTGGCCGGCAACCCGCGTATCGACCAGGGCGAGAGCGATTTCGACTTCGTCGCCACCTTCGAGGTGGTGCCGGATTTCGGCGATATCGATGTGGCCAAGCTGTCGGTGGTGCGTCATACCGCCGACGTGACCGATGCCGACATCGATCAGATGATCGAGAACCTGCGTCTGCAGCGCCGCACCTGGAACCCGGTCGAGCGCGGCGCGCAGGTCGGTGACCTGGTGGCGCTGGAGACCTGGTCGCAGGCCGGCGACGAGCGTCTGCCCGCCGAAGGCGTGGAGACCGGCAGCAGCGTGCTGGGCTCGGGCGTGATGTTCGACCAGATCGAAAAGGGCCTGGAAGGCCTGGCCAAGGGCGAAGACAAGACCCTGACCATCGACTTCCCGGCCGAATGGCGCGTGCCGCAGCTGGCCGGCAAGACCGTGCAGGTGCACGTCAAGGCGGTCGAGGTCTCCGAGCCGGTGTTGCCGGTGGTGGACAAGGAGTTCATCAAGAGCTTCGGCGTGAAGAGTGGCGATGCCGAGCAGTTCCGCGCCGACATCCGCACCAACCTGGAGCGCGAGCTCAAGGGCGCGTTGATGAACCGCCTGCGTCGCGAAGTGGGCGAGCAGCTGATCGCCGCCTATGCGCACGTGGAAATGCCGCCGCGCCTGGTCGAGAACGAAGCCCGTTCGATGCTGGCGCAGCAGGTCGAGCAGGTCCGCCGCAGCGGCCGCAACCCGGGCGAGATTCCGGCCGATGCCCACCAGGGTTTCATGGACGCGGCTGCCAAGCGCGTGCTGGTCGGTCTGCTGGTGGGCGAGGTGGCCCGTCGCAACGAGCTGCGCCTGGAATCCAAGCGCGTCAGCGAAACGCTGCGTCTGATCGCCTCGACCTACGAAGAGCCGGAACAGGTCATTGAGATGTACCGCAACGACCCCCAACTGATGAGTGGACTGCAGAGCCGTGTCATGGAAGAGCAGGTGATCGACTGGATCGCCGAGCGCGCCCAGCACACCGAGCAGTCGCTGTCGTTCCAGGACGCCATTCGGGTCTAAGGTAAGCGACCGCGTGACACCAACCCGCATCCCGATGGCTGGGATGCGGATGTCAAACCCGGGCATCGGCGCAAGCCGCTGCCATTACAGGAAGACTGATGAGCATTGTGACCAAAGCCCTGAACCTGGTGCCGATGGTGGTCGAACAGACCAGCCGCGGCGAGCGTGCGTATGACATCTACTCGCGTCTGCTGAAGGAGCGTCTGATCTTCCTGGTCGGTCCGATCGACGACCACATGGCCAACGTGATCGTGGCCCAGCTGCTGTTCCTGGAAGCGGACAACCCGGAAAAGGACATCAGCATCTACATCAATTCGCCGGGCGGCGTGGTCACCGCCGGCATGGCGATCTACGACACCATGCAGTACATCAAGCCGGACGTGAGCACCATCTGCGTCGGCCAGGCCGCCTCGATGGGCGCGCTGTTGCTGGCATCGGGTGCGGCCGGCAAGCGCTATGCGCTGCCGAACTCGCGCGTGATGATCCACCAGCCGCTGGGCGGCTTCCAGGGCCAGGCCACCGATATCGACATCCATGCGCGTGAGATCCTGACCCTGCGTTCGCGTCTGAACGAGATCCTGGCCAAGCACACCGGCCAATCCCTGGAGACGATTGCGCGCGATACCGAGCGCGACAACTTCAAGAGTGCGGTCGATGCGCAGGCCTATGGCCTGGTCGACCAGGTGCTGGAACGCCGTCCGGAAGAGTCGATCCAGCCGTCTTGATCGCCAGATTGCTGAAATTGCAGGAAAAACCGGCAGGGTCGGGCTGGGCGAATGTCCTCCCGACCCTGTGCTATTCTCGAAATCGAACCCCCGTGCATCGGGTGGGGTAACTGGGTAACAGAAGCATGAGCGAAGACCGCCAAGGTCGTTCCGGCGACAGCAACAAGATTCTCTACTGCTCGTTCTGCGGTAAGAGTCAGCATGAAGTCCGCAAGCTGATTGCCGGTCCCAGCGTATTCATCTGCGATGAGTGCGTTGAGCTGTGCAACGACATCATCCGCGAGGAACTCGAAGAGAAGGCGCAGTCGGCACGCTCCAGTCTGCCCAAGCCACGCGAGATTCTCGAGGTGCTGGATCAATACGTGATCGGGCAGTTGCGCGCCAAGCGCACGCTCGCCGTGGCGGTGTACAACCACTACAAGCGTATCGAGAGCCGCAGCAAGAACGATGACGTCGAGCTGGCGAAATCCAACATCCTGCTGGTCGGTCCGACCGGCTCGGGCAAGACGCTGCTGGCCGAAACGCTGGCGCGCCTGCTCAATGTGCCGTTCACGATCGCCGATGCCACCACGCTGACCGAAGCCGGCTATGTCGGCGAAGACGTGGAAAACATCATCCAGAAGCTGCTGCAGAAGTGCGATTACGACGTCGAGAAGGCCCAGCAGGGCATCGTCTACATCGACGAAATCGACAAGATCTCGCGCAAGAGCGAGAACCCGTCGATCACCCGCGACGTGTCCGGCGAAGGCGTGCAGCAGGCGCTGCTGAAGCTGATCGAAGGCACGGTGGCCTCGGTGCCGCCGCAGGGCGGTCGCAAGCATCCGCAGCAGGAATTCCTGCAGGTCGACACCAAGAACATCCTGTTCATCTGCGGCGGCGCGTTCGCCGGGCTGGACAAGGTGATCCAGCAGCGTTCCAACGATGCCGGCGGCATCGGCTTCGGTGCCAAGGTCAAGAGCAGTGAGCGCAAGCAGGAAGTCGGCAAGATCCTGGCCGAGGTTGAGCCGGAAGATCTGATCAAGTTCGGCCTGATCCCCGAGTTCGTCGGCCGCCTGCCGGTGGTCGCCACGCTCGAGGAACTGGACGAGCCGGCGCTGATCAAGATCCTGACCGAGCCCAAGAACGCCATCACCAAGCAGTTCAAGAAGCTGTTCGATATGGAAGGCGTGGAGCTGGAGTTCCGCCCCGATGCGCTGTCGGCGATCGCCAAGAAGGCGCTCAAGCGCAAGACCGGCGCGCGTGGTCTGCGCACCATCGTCGAATCGGTGCTGCTGGACACGATGTACGAGCTTCCCTCGCAGGAAAATGTCAGCAAGGTGGTGGTGGACGAGTCGGTGATCGAGCACAAATCCGAGCCGTACCTGATCTACCAGGCGCAACCGGCGCCGGCCAAGGCCGCGTCCGGCGACTGAGGCCTGGATGCCGCTGCGCCGGGCCCCGGCCTCGCTCGCGGATAAAGGGTTTCCGAACGCTACTTGCAACACCTCGCCGATGGCCCCATAACGGGGCCATCGGCTTTTTTTACGCCCCAAAACCCCCATTCCTGCGGAGCGCCCCATGGCCCAGTCCCAACCAGAAGTTCTCGATCTGCCGGTGTTGCCGCTGCGCGACGTGGTGGTGTTTCCGCACATGGTGATTCCGCTGTTCGTCGGCCGTGACAAGTCGATGCGCGCGCTGGAAAAAGCCATGGAGGCGGACAAGCGCATCCTGCTGGTTGCGCAGAAGTCGGCCGAAACCGACGACCCGACCGCCAGCGACCTCTATACCGTCGGCACGCTCGCGCAGGTGCTGCAGCTGCTCAAGCTGCCCGACGGCACCATCAAGGTGCTGGTTGAAGGTCTGTCGCGGGTCACCGTCGACAAGGTCGTCGAGCTGGATGGCGCGCTGCAGGGCCAGGGCATCGAGATCGAAGCCAGCGACGCGCGTGAGCCGCGCGAAGTGGAAGCCATCGCGCGTTCGCTGATGTCGCTATTCGAGCAGTACGTCAAGACCAACCGCAAGCTGCCGCCGGAGCTGCTGCAGACCCTGGCCGGCATCGACGAGCCGGGCCGCCTGGCCGACACCATCGCCGCGCACATTGGCGTGCGCCTGGCCGACAAGCAGCGCCTGCTGGAAATCACCGAGATCGGCGAGCGGCTGGAGCTGCTGGTCGGGCTGGTGGACGGCGAGATCGACGTACAGCAGCTGGAAAAGCGCATCCGCGGCCGCGTCAAGTCGCAGATGGAAAAGAGCCAGCGCGAGTACTACCTCAACGAGCAGATGAAGGCGATCCAGAAGGAGCTGGGCGATCTAGACGATGCGCCGGGCGAGCTGGAGGAGCTGGCGCGCAAGATCGCCGAGGCGGGCATGCCCAAGCCGGTCGAGACCAAGGCCAAGGCCGAGCTCAACAAGCTCAAGCAGATGTCGCCGATGTCCGCCGAGGCGGCCGTGGTGCGCAACTATCTGGACTGGCTGCTGGGCGTGCCGTGGAAGAAGCGCACCAAGGTCCGCAAGGACCTGAAGGTCGCAGAGGACACCCTGGACGCCGATCACTACGGCCTGGACAAGGTCAAGGAACGCATCCTCGAGTATCTGGCCGTGCAGTCGCGCGTAAAGCAGATGAAGGGGCCGATCCTGTGCCTGGTCGGGCCGCCGGGCGTGGGCAAGACCTCGCTCGGGCAGTCGATCGCCAAGGCGACCAACCGCAAGTTCGTGCGCATGAGCCTGGGCGGCATCCGCGACGAGGCCGAGATCCGTGGCCATCGCCGGACCTATGTCGGCTCGATGCCCGGCCGCCTGGTGCAGAACCTCAACAAGGTCGGCAGCAAGAATCCGCTGTTCCTGTTGGACGAGATCGACAAGATGTCGATGGACTTCCGCGGCGACCCGTCCTCGGCGCTGCTGGAGGTGCTCGACCCCGAGCAGAACAACTCCTTCAACGACCATTATCTGGAAGTGGACCTGGACCTGTCGGAGGTGATGTTCGTCGCCACCTCCAACTCGCTCAACATTCCCGGTCCGTTGCTGGATCGCATGGAAGTCATCCGCATCCCCGGCTACACCGAGGATGAGAAGCTCAACATCGCCATGCGTTACCTGGTGCCCAAGCAGATCAAGGCCAATGGCCTGAAGCCGGAAGAGATCGAGATCGGGAGCGATGCGATCCAGGACATCGTGCGCTACTACACGCGCGAATCGGGCGTGCGTAACCTCGAGCGCGAAGTCGCCAAGATCTGCCGCAAGGTGGTCAAGGAAATCGCGCTTGCCGGCCCGCAGCCGGACGCCAAGAAGGTGGTCGCCAAGAAGGGCAAGCCCAAGGCGCTGGTCACGGTCAACGCGAAGAACCTCGACAAGTATCTGGGCGTGCGTCGCTTCGATTTCGGCCGTGCCGAAGAAGAAAACGAAATCGGCCTGGTGACCGGCCTGGCCTGGACCGAAGTCGGCGGCGAGCTGCTGCAGGTCGAGTCCACGCTGGTGCCTGGCAAGGGCAACCTGATCCTGACCGGTCAGCTCGGCAACGTCATGAAGGAATCGGCGTCGGCCGCCTTGTCGGTGGTGCGTTCGCGCGCCGAGCGACTCGGCATCGATGTGGATTTCCTGCAGAAGCAGGACGTGCACGTGCACGTGCCCGACGGCGCGACACCGAAGGATGGCCCGAGTGCCGGTATCGCGATGGTGACCTCGCTGGTGTCGGTGTTGACCAAGGTGCCGATTCGCGCCGATGTGGCGATGACCGGCGAGATCACCTTGCGTGGTCGCGTCTCGGCGATCGGGGGCCTGAAGGAGAAGTTGCTGGCAGCGTTGCGCGGTGGCATCCGCACCGTGCTGATCCCCGACGAGAATCGCAAGGATCTTGCCGACATCCCGGCCAACGTGACGCGCGATCTGAAGATCGTGCCGGTCAAGTGGATCGACGAAGTGCTGGATCTTGCGTTGGAACGTCCGTTGGCACCGAAGAAGGCGGGTAAGGAAAAGGCCCGCAAGACGGCTTCGCGGGTTGCGGTTCGCGGCAAGTCGCGCACTACTCCGGGTACCCGCGTCAAGCACTAAAACCGCTTGTCTAAACCCAGGCAAAACAAGCCAAAACCCGCGTCGTTATTGGGTTTTGGCTTGCGTGCGGTTGGGGGCGCTGGTATAAATGCACGACTCGTGGGCGCGGCAAATTGTGATGCGTCACGCGATACCACTTGTGTCGGGTTCTTCGCTAACGGCAAGAGCGCCGATTGTCGATTCCGCGGCATCTGCCGCAAAGGGAGTTTCAAGAATGAATAAAACCGAATTGATCGATGGCGTTGCCGCTGCCGCTGACATCTCCAAGGCTGAGGCCGGCCGTGCTGTTGACGCGGTTGTGAGCGAAATCACCAAGGCGCTGAAGAAGGGCGATGCCGTCACCCTCGTTGGCTTTGGCACCTTCCAGGTCCGCGCGCGCGCTGAGCGTACCGGCCGCAATCCGAAGACCGGCGACAGCATCAAGATCGCTGCTTCGAAGAATCCTGCATTCAAGGCTGGCAAAGCCCTGAAGGATGCAGTAAACTAATCGACTCGCTAGGGTGCTTAGCTCAGCGGTAGAGCGTCTCCCTTACACGGAGAGGGTCGGGGGTTCGAAACCCTCAGCACCCACCATTAAGCACCAGGCAAATGTTTCAAGCGCGGAGCGGTAGTTCAGCTGGTTAGAATGCTGGCCTGTCACGCCGGAGGTCGCGGGTTCGAGTCCCGTCCGCTCCGCCAGTTATACCGAAGCCCCTGAGCGATTGGGGGCTTCGTTTTCTCCACCGCATTCGCATTGCGGAAATGGTGGGGAAGCAGCAGTCCAAGTTTAAAGCGGAGCGGTAGTTCAGCTGGTTAGAATGCTGGCCTGTCACGCCGGAGGTCGCGGGTTCGAGTCCCGTCCGCTCCGCCAGTTATGCAAAGCCCTCGGCTCCGTGCCGGGGGCTTTTTTTTGGCCGCTATCGCGGTAATTGCGCGCCGAAAGCCATGCCGGATCCGGTACGGTGCGGGATTGGGCTGGGTGCCCGGCGTCAGGCGCGTTACACTGCGCGGCTCGCCCACAGGCCGTGATTTGCCAATGCTGCAGAAACTTCGCGACAAGACGTCAGGCTGGATCGCTACCGCCATCCTGGGGTTGCTGATGATTCCGTTCCTGTTCGTCATCGACAACAGCTACCTCGGCGGCATTGGCGCCAATAACGTGGCCAAGGTGCAGGCGCCACCGACATGGTGGAAATCGGCACCGTCGTGGTGGCCGGTCTCGCTGCTGTGGCAGCACCATGAAATCAGTACCCAGGATTTCCGCGCCCGCTTCGAGCAGGCGCGCATGCAGGAACGGCAGCGCCAGGGCGAGAATTTCGATCCGCGCACGTTCGAATCGCGCGAAAACAAATTGCAGGTACTCGACCAGTTGGTCGATGAGCAAGTCGTGCGTCTGGGTGCCGAAGATGCCGGCATCGTGATCGGCGATGCGACGGTGCGCGATTACATCGCCGGCATTCAGGCGTTCCAAGTCGACGGCAAATTCAGCCCCGACCAGTACCGCGCTGCACTTGCGCAGGGCACGCCGCCGCGCACGCCGGCGCAGTTCGATGCGTTGGTGCGCGACAGCTTGCAGCAGTCAGTGATTCCGCAGGCGATCGCCGAGTCGGGCTTTGCGACCAAGGCAGAGTTCGAGCGCTTGCTCAAGCTGATGGGCGAAACGCGCGACGTGCAGCTGGCCATGCTGCCGCCACCGGCCGCCGATACCGCGCCGGTCAGCGATGCACAGATCAAGCAGTGGTACGACGGGCATACCCAGGATTTCCGTCAGCCGGAGACGGTGACGATCGAGTATGTCGAACTCGATGCCGCCAAGTTGCCGCCGGCAACCGCCGCTGACGAGGCGACGCTGCGCAAGCGCTATGACGAAGAGAAGGCGCGTTTTGTTGAGCCGGACCAGCGTCTGGCATCGCACATCCTGATCACCGCCGGTAGCGATCCTGCCGCGCAGAAAGCCGCCGAGGAAAAAGCAGCCAAGCTGGCTGCGGAAGCCAAGCAGCCGGGCGCCGATTTCGCCGCGTTGGCCAAGGCCAATTCGCAGGACCCCGGTTCCCAGGGCGCCGGTGGCGATCTTGGCTGGGTGGAGAAGGGCACGATGGTCAAGCCGTTCGAAGATGCCTTGTTCTCGATGAAGGCTGGCGAGGTGGTCGGCCCGATCAAGAGCGAGTTCGGTTACCACGTGATCCAGCTGCGCGAGGTCAAGGGCGGCCAGGGCAAGTCGTTCGAGCAGGTGCGCGATCAGCTCGCCGCCGAGCAGCTCAAGGCCGATGCCGACAAGGCGTTTACGGATGTGAGCGGCAAGCTGGTGGATCAGGTCTACAAGAATCCCACCGCGCTGGAGCCGGCAGCCAAGCAGGTCGGTCTGCCGGTGCAGACGCTGGGCCCGTTCTCGCGCGCTGATGCCAGCGGTATCGCGGCCAATCCGGCGGTGCTGCGTTCGGCATTCTCCGAAACGCTGGTGCAGGACGGCACGGTGAGCGATCCGATCACCATCGGGCCGAACCACAGCGTGGTGTTGCGTGTGACCAACCACACCGCCGAGGCGGCCCTGCCGATGGACAAGGTGCGCGAGAAGGTAATCGCCGCCGTCCGCGCGGACCGCACCGAGAAGGCCGCCGCGGCGGCTGCCGACGCATTGCTGGCACGTGTACAGAAAGGCGAGACCCTGCAGGCGCTGGCCGCCAGCGAGAAGTTGCAGGTGCAGCCGATCCCGGGCTTGCCGCGTACCGCGCCGATTCCGACCCCGGCGGCAAACCGCGCCATCTTCAGCGCGCCGCGTCCGACCGACGGCAAGCCGTCGGTGGGTAAGGTGGAGCTGGATGGCGGGCGCTTTGCGGTGTTCGTTATCAGCAAGGCGACACCGGGCGACCTGAAGCAGATGCCGGCCGAGCAGCAGACCATGCTGCGCGAGCAGCTGAGCCAGATTGACGGCAACAACGCGGCGCAGGCGTACGTCAAGGAAATGCGCAAGCGCTACAAGATCCAGATCGAAGAGGCGCAGCTGTAACCGCTGCTGTTCGACTGGTGGAGAAAGAGCCCGGGGAACCGGGCTTTTTCTTGGCCGATGCCGTGGGCGGGTGCCAGCGTTTCGTGCGGAGTGTCCGGTCGGTGGCGCTGCGGCGAGTCTGTGGTCGCGTGGACCAGGCACTGGATGCCCGCAGCAACTGGCACAGGCTGTGATGGCCCGCCGCAACTGATCTGACGTCATGCGCATTGCCATCGGTTCGAGACAGGTCTGCCGGCGTTGCGAATTTCGCGCGTCAGGATTGCAGGCGTGCGTGTGCGAAGACGTGCGTCATTCAAACGTGCCGATTTGCCGGGCCAATCTGCCAGGTCAGAAAAGCCAGCGTCGGGTTGCGCGTTTGATGCGCCTACGGGTGGCTGCATGTCGGTTGGCGGCAGATGCTGCAGGCGCGCTCAATCAACTGCGATGTCGGTCGGCTTGCAGCGATAGCGGGTTAATCGGCTGCGAGTACGTCCGTTCCCGACTCCACATAGGTTTCCAATTCCGTATGGCATCGCTGCAGCGGCGCAGGCAAAGGTAAGTTTCAGGCGCTCTCTTCGCATCCGACCGTCGCCTGCGCGGCGCGGTGATCAACTCCCCGTGCAAGGTCGACGAAAAGCATGCAGCTGTAGTGTCAGCGGCGCCGGAACAGCGCCGAAGACAGGCGGCTTGCGTCAGGGTGTGTCTTCGAACGACAACACCATGCCGGGCTTCAGCACGGCGCGCTTGTCCAGGCCATTGCTGGTCAGCAGTGTCGTGACGGTCACGCCATAGCGGCGTGCGATGGCCCAGGCGGATTCGCCGTTGCGCACCGTATGCGTGGTGCGCGCTTGTGGCCTGGATGCCTTCGTCGCCGCGGCGGCAACGACCGTGGGAGCGGCAGCGTTGTTGTCGGCAATGCTGCCCGCGTCGGCAGATGCGACCACGGCGCCTGTCGCACCTGGCTGCGCAGGTGCGATCGGGGCGAGCACGTGCACGCCGCGCGGCGCGGCGCGGGCGCTGGCTAGCGCCGGATTCAGCCGGGCCAGCAGCTGCGGCTCGATGTCGCGTTGTCCGGCAAAGGCGTTGAGGCTGGTGCCGGCCGGCAATGCATGTTCGGTGAGTACCGGTACCGGGCGGTCGAGCGAGGTCAGCAGATTGCCTTGCTGCTGCGCATGGTCTAGCACACAGGCGAGCGCGTGCAGCTTTTCCACGTACTCATAGGTGACCTTGGACATGCCGGGCAATTCGGATGGGCGAGCGTTCTGCGCGTTCATGCCGGCCGTACGCATGGCCTGCAGCACGCGATACTCGCCCGCGTTGTAGGCCATCAGCGCTAGGCGCCAATCGCCGCCGAACATGCCATACAGCGTCTTGAGATAACGCACCGCCGCAGTGGTGGAGTCCACTGCCGAGAGGCGGCCGTCGTATTGCGCGCCAACCGGCACATGATGGTTGCGCGCAGTGGTGGCGATGAACTGCCAGAGGCCGGCGGGGCCGCTGCCGTTGCGGGCGCCCGGGCGATAACCGCTTTCGACGAACGGAATCAGTGCGAATTCGGTCGGCCTGTCGGCTTCGCGTAGTTCATCGACCACGTAGCCAAACAGCGGCAAGACATCCTGTGCGTCGTCCGCCAGGCGGGCCGGCGCGCGCGAGAAATGTTGTTCCCAGCGCGTATCGCTATGCTCGCTGTCGCAGCCAGGATCGGCGCGACCGTCCAGGAACGACGAAAAGATCTCCCGGCCGTTGCGCACCTCGGGCGTGGCGGTCTGGGTGATCGGGCTCTCTGCGGGTTTGGGGCGGCTTGCGTCGTTGGACGATGCGGCTGCGGGTGCGATGACCGCCGACGCGGTCAGCACTGCTAGAAGCAGGCGCCTCATGCGCGAAATTCGTCTTTCCAGCGCCGAAGTTCGGCGAAAACGTCAACTTCAGAGGAAATTGCCCCGCCTGCGCGCGATGCCACCGCAGCGCGGATTTCGGGACTGCCGGTGCGTAAGAACGGATTGGTGGCCAGTTCACTCTTGAGCGAAATCGGCAGGGTAGGACGGGCTGCATAACGCATGGCCTGGGCTTCCTGTTGACGGCGCTGCAAGGCAGCGTTGGTGGGATCGACGTGCAGCGCAAAGGCCGCATTGGCCAAGGTGTATTCATGGCCGCAACACACGAGCGTTTCGCCAGGCAGGGAGGCCAGGCGCTGCAACGCGTCGAACATCTGAGGAGCGGTACCTTCGAACATCCGCCCACAGCCTAGGCTGAACAGGGTATCACCGCTGAACAGATGGCGGTCGGTGACGAAGGCGATATGGCTGCGGGTATGGCCGGGCACTTCCAGCACATCGAAGCTGCTGCCGAGCAGGCTCAAGCGGTCGCCCTGACCCACGCGGTGAGCGTCTGCAGGGATGCGTTCGTCGGCCGGACCGTACAGCGCAAGGTCCGGCCAACGCTGCTGCAGCGCTGCCACGCCGCCAATGTGGTCGGCATGGTGGTGGGTCAGCAGGACGGCGCTGGGGCTGAAGCCTTCGCGCTCTGCGGCGGCGAACACCGGCTCGGCCTGGCCCGGATCTACGATGACTGCACGGCCATCGCTGGCGACCAGCGCCCAGATGTAGTTGTCGTCGAATGCGGGCAGGGCGGTCAGTCGCATAGAATTGGGACCATGCCTGCCACGCCATTCTCCCGTCAAGCTGGCGTCTCATCCTGGTTTGAAACAGGTGCAGGGCGCAGCCTGCTCCTGCTGGAACGCAAATTGGCGCTAGCGGCGTTGCAAACGCGTCCGTCGCAGCCCTGGCTGTGGCTGACGCCGACGCCCGAGCTGCCGCCGCGCGAGCTGCTGCAAGGGCGCGGGCTGCGGCTTACTCGCAACGCTGGCCGCTTTGCGGGCGATGCGCGCTGCGCCATGCCGTTTCCGTTGCCGACCGAAAGCCTGCAGGCCATCGTGGTGCAGCATGCGGTGGTGGGCGGCGCGGCGGAATTCCTTGCCGAATGCGAGCGGTTGCTGATGCCGGGCGGCCGGCTTTGGCTGTTCACGCTCAATCCGCTGAGCCCGTATCGCTTTCGCTGGGCGCGGCGCGGTCCGGTGGCGTTGCGGCCGGATCGCTGGCGGCTGTTGGCGCAGCGTGCGGGGCTGCAATGCGTGGAGACCGAGCGCTACCTGGGGCCGATCTGGCGCACCGGGCGTGGCGTTACCGGCACCGATCGCGCACCCTGGCGCGCGGTGTATCTGCTCGAAGTGGAAAAGCGCGCCGCCGCTTCGATCGGGCCGACCCCGATCGCGATGCCCTCGCGCTGGCCGCAGCCTGTAGCCACGATCTGACGACCGACCACTTTCCAAACACCAGAAGCTGATGAAATCCATTGAAGTGCATACCGACGGCTCCTGCCTCGGCAATCCCGGGCCGGGTGGTTGGGCGGCCCTGTTGCGTTACAACGGCCGCGAGAAGGAATTGTCCGGCGGCGAAGCCACATCCACCAACAACCGCATGGAGTTGATGGCGGCAATCATGGCGCTGGAAACGCTCACCGAGCCATGCCAGATCGTGCTGCATACCGACTCGCAATACGTGCGCCAGGGCATCACCGAGTGGATGTCCGGCTGGGTGCGCCGCGGTTGGAAAACCGCCGGCGGCGACCCGGTCAAGAACCGTGAACTGTGGGAGCGGCTGCATGCGGCCACGCAACGCCACAGCATCGATTGGCGTTGGGTGAAAGGCCACAATGGCGACCCGGACAACGAGCGCGTCGACGTGCTCGCCCGCAATCAGGCCATCGCCCAGCGCGGTGGCAGCGCAACCGCGTAAGCAATCAGCAAGAGGATTCATGCGTCAGATCATTCTCGATACCGAAACCACCGGCCTGGAATGGCGCAAGGGCAACCGCGTCGTCGAAATCGGAGCAGTGGAGCTGCTGGAGCGGCGCCCGAGCGGCAACAATTTCCATCGCTACCTGAAGCCCGATTGCGATTTCGAACCCGGTGCGCAGGAAGTGACCGGATTGACCCTGGAGTTCCTGGCCGACAAGCCGCTGTTTGCCGATGTGGTCGAGGAGTTCCTGGCCTACATCGACGGCGCGGAGCTGATCATCCACAACGCCGCGTTCGATCTGGGCTTCCTGGACAACGAGCTGTCGCTGCTGGGCGACAACTACGGCCGTATCGTCGAGCGCGCCACCGTGGTGGATACCCTGATGATGGCGCGCGAGCGCTATCCGGGGCAGCGCAACTCGCTGGATGCCTTGTGCAAGCGGCTGGGCGTGGACAACTCGCATCGCCAGTTGCATGGCGCCTTGCTCGATGCGCAGATCCTGGCCGATGTGTACATCGCGCTGACCTCGGGCCAGGAAGAGATCGGCTTTGCCAGCGCCGATACCGGCCAGCGCAGCGAGCATGGCGAGGGCATGATCACCTTCGATCCGGCGCTGCTGTTGCCGCGCGCACGGGTGGTGGTAACCGCGTCGGAGTCGCAGGCGCACGAGGCGCGCCTGGCGCACCTGCGCAAGAAGGCCGGGCGCGCGTTGTGGGATGCGCCGGTTGAAGAGGTGGCTGCTGCCGGGTAGTGCTGCTGTCGGCAACGGGTGTCCGGCTGTCGCGCGGGGCGGCGATGTGGTGGGAGTGCAGTGCGCCGCTGAAGCCTGGCGATTCTGGGCGCGAGTAGTGCGCACATGATGGCTTCCGTGCGGGTTCGATGTCCGCGCTTGGCGCGGCTAACAGCTACTTCGATCCGATCTATCGCGGAGCGCGATGAGCTTGCTCTTGGCTGCAGGCCGGTGATCTGTGGCCTGGCTGCAGGGCCCTTGCCCGCCCACCATCGCAGGACACGCCGCGAGTACGTCCTTGTAGGCTCTTACGCGGCATCCATGCCGCGTAAGGTCCCGCGACGGTGGGCGGGCAAGGACCAGTCGAGATTGTCGGTGTGCATGGTGTTCAACCAGGTAGCCGACTCCTGCTCTGGTGCAGCGCTCTTGCCGGTTCCGGGCCCCTGGGCGGCCTGGCCTGGATGCTGCCAGCGAGTCTTCAGGGCTAGATTGACGGCGTGGTCCGCAGGCGGTGAGGACAACGCACCCTCGACCGACCAGGCGCTTGTCTGCCTTCAACCAGATGCGGGCCAACAACACCCTTGCGCTCACCGCCAGCCGGGCGCTCGCTAGGTCTTGTTGGCCGCTTTCAGTAGCTGCGCACCAGGATCGCGGTGATGTTGTCCGATCCACCGCCATCGAGTGCGGCGGCGACCAGGCATTCGACACATTCCTGTGCGCTGCAATCGGCTTGCGACAGGGTCGCGGCGATCGCGGCATCGTCGACTTCTTCGGTGAGGCCGTCGCTGCACAGCAGCAGCTGCATGCCGGATTTGAGTTCGCCCTGCATGGTGGCGACATTGAGGTGGACTGGATCGGTGACGCCCAGCGCCTGGGTCACCACGTTGCGATGCGGATGCGCGCGCGCCTGCTCGCTGGTCAGCGTGCCCTGGGCGATGAGTTCCTGCACATAACTATGGTCCTGGCTCAGCTGCGCCAGCCGTCCGTCGCGCCACAGGTAGGCACGGCTGTCGCCGACCCATGCCACTTCGAAGCGCTGGCCCAGCACGCGCGCAGCGACGACGGTGGTGCCCATCGGCAAGGTGTCGTTGCAGCGGCGCGAGGTCTTGATGATCTCTTCGTCGGCGATGCGTACCGCCTGGGCCAGCGGGGTGCCGGCGCGCACCTCGCGCACGATGGTTTCGCGTGCCAGGGCGCTGGCCACTTCGCCGCAGGCATGCCCACCCATGCCATCGGCCACCAGCCACAGCCCCAGCTCGCTGTCGCCGTAGTACGTGTCCTCGTTGAGGTCACGGCGCAGGCCGACATGGGTAAGGTGTCCGAATTCGAGCATGGGGGCGGGTCGCCAATGGAGGAGGTGCGTGACCATCATCGCGGCGCGGCCGGCCCGCAGCAACACGCCGATTGCCGATGCCGCAGGGCGGGTTCACGCCCGGACCTTCGATCGTGCCGGCGATGCCGGCCCGGGCCGCTTGTGGCTTGGCGCCGGTGCCCGTATGATGCACGGCCCCAGGACACTGGGGACCATCTGGAGAGGTGGCAGAGCGGTTGAATGTACCTGACTCGAAATCAGGCAGGCGTTTATAGCGCCTCGGGGGTTCGAATCCCCCCCTCTCCGCCAGATTGAGGCGAGTAGTTGTGCCAGTGCCGCGTGAGTTTCGCCGGCGGCATTGGGGGGGTGAGAAGCCCCGGGTTCGACAGACAGCAGCGCTGTCTGCACGGCGAAGCCGCCCGCAGGGCGAAGGCACGAAGTGCCGAGTGAATCCCCCCCTCTCCGCCAGATTCGCATCAGCCCCCGCAAGGGGGCTTTTGTTTATGTGTCGCCGCCGCGCGCTGCTGCGCTGGCTACAATCCGCCCGATATCCGTTGGAGGCCTGTCATGTCCGAGATCCTGGTGCCCGTGTCCTTTGGTGAGCTGCTCGACAAGATCGCGATCCTGCAGATCAAGTCCGAGCGCATGAGCGACCCCGTCAAGCTGGCCAATGTGCGCAGCGAGCTGTCCGCGCTGGAGACCAGCTGGATGGCGCATCCGGCCGCCGGCCACGACATCGTGCGTCTGCGTGCTGCGCTCAAGGCCGTCAACGAGCGGCTATGGGTGATCGAGGACGACATCCGGCTCAAGGAGCAGGCGCAGACCTTCGACGACGGCTTCGTGCAGCTGGCGCGCAGCGTCTATATCGAAAACGACGAACGCGCGCGCATCAAGAAAGAGATCAACCTGGCGCTGGGTTCGTCGTACGTGGAAGAGAAGTCGTATCAGGACTATCGCGCTAACGGTGTCTGAGAGCCGCTGACTGCAGGTCTACGTAACCGATACGCGTGGTGGTCAGTGAGTGGGCGGCGCTTTCTGGTGCGCCGCCACACTTCGAGTCGGCCGGCACCGCGGTGATTGGCTGCCGCGCGCGTGAGCCGGCGGTGTTTGGCTCTTGTTTCCCGGCTGTCCTGGGCGTCTGCATCGCGGCGCAGCGCGCAGCTGCGCAGCGATTGAACGCCTGTTCGAGCGATCATCCGACGCCGATTCTCAGCGCGGATGATCGCTGCGATAACGCTCGAATGCGGCGATCGCATCGTCCACGGTGATCAGCGCCATCACCTGGTCGAACTCGATCTTGGTGCCCCATTTCAGCTGGTCGGCCGGCTTGCCCAGGTATTTGCGGGCGGCCGCGTCGTAACGGTCTACGCAATAGCGCACGTCCGAGTAAGGGCCGCTGCGCAGCGGGTTGCTGGCCGCATGCAGGCCCAGCACCTTGGTGCCCATCGCGTTGGCGATGTGCATCGGTCCGGAATCGGGGGTGACCACCAGATCGGCGCGGGCGAGCAGGGCGGGAAGTTGTTTGAGCGTGTCCTTGCCCACCAGGTCCAGCACCGGCGTGCGCGCGGCCGCGACGATGGCATCGGCGGTGCTGCGTTCCAGCTCGCTGCGGCCACCGCACAGCACGACCCGCCAGCCTTGCGCTGCGGCATGGTCGGCCAGCGCGGCATGGCGGTCGGGATACCAGTTGCGGCGTGCGTGGCTGGAGCACGGCGAAATCATCAGCACCGGGCGGCCATCGTCGTCCCATTGTGCGCGTGCCCAGCGATGCGCCTCGTCGGGGACCGGCAAGTCCCAGCGCACCTGGGTCTGGGTCAGGCCGAGCGGCTGCGCGAAGCTGCCGATGGCGTCGAGTACGTGGATGCCGGGGCGGTCGGCGATGCGCTCGTTGACGAACAGGCCGTGCAGGTCCTTGGAACGGCTGCGGTCATAGCCGATCCGCCGCCGCGCCGGCACGAAGGCCGACAGCACGTTGGCGCGCAAGGCCACCTGCATCTGCAGCAGCGCATCGAAGCGACCCAATGGCGCCAGTGAGCGGCGGAGCGCGCGCATGCCGGCCACGCCGGTGCGCTTGTCGTAGGCATGGAACTGCACGCCAGGCAGGCCGTCGAGCAATTTCAGCCCGGCCTTGTCGATGATCCAATGCAGCTGGTTTGCCGGAAATCCCGCCTGCAGGGTGCGCACCAGCGGCACCACATGGGTGACGTCACCCAGGGCGGACAGGCGCAGCAGGCATAACGAGGCGGGCGTAGAAGCCATGGTGTTGTTAGACTCGATAGATGGTTTCTTTCGACGCCACTGAAGCGCTGGCGCCGTACCGCGAAGGCCGCGGCTATGGCGCCATTCTGTTCGACCGCGAACGGCTGCGGCAAGCCGATGCCGGGCTGTTTTCGCCGCAACGCTGGGGCGACAGGGCGCGGCCGGTCGACGAAGGCGGGCGGGGTGGGGCGTGGTTCGTGGATGCGCCGTTCGGTCACAGCGTGTTGCGGCAGTACCTGCGCGGCGGCATGGCCGCGCGCGTGAGCCGCGATCACTATCTGTGGAAGGGCGCCGGGCGCACGCGCAGCTTTGCCGAGTTCCGGCTGATGCGCGAACTGCTCAAGCGCAAGTTGCCGGTGCCACGACCGTTGGCGGCCTGTTACTTGCGCGAGGGGCTGAGCTATCGCGCTGCATTGTTGATGGAACGCCTGGAGAACGTGCGCTCGCTCGCCGAGCATGCGCAGGTCGCCGGGCGCGGTGCGCCGTGGGAAGAAACCGGGCGGCTGATCGCGCGCTTTCATCGCGCCGGTCTGGATCATGCCGATCTCAACGCGCACAACATCCTGTTCGATGCCGGCGGGCATGGCTGGTTGATCGATTTCGACCGCGGCGTGTTGCGCATTCCGGCCACGCGCTGGCGCGAACGCAATCTCAAGCGCCTGCATCGCTCGCTGCTGAAATTGCGCGGCAACCGCAGCCGCGAAGAGGTCGACAAGGATTACGAACGCCTGCACCGCGCGTACGAACTGGCCTGGGGCCGGGGCTACTGATGAACTGGGCGTTGCGGGTGCAAGGGGTCGGCAATGCGTCGGCGGTGGCGCTCGGTTCGCCGATGGCCACCATCGAGCGCGCCGGCGCGCCGTGGCTGACCATCGATTGCGGCAGCGAAGGGCTGACTGTCTACCAGGCCCAGTACGGTCATCTGCCGCAGGCGGTCTTCATTACCCATGTGCACCTGGACCACGTCGGCGGGCTGGAACGGCTGTTCGTGGACAGCTATTTCTCCCAACGCCGCGGCCGCACGCGCCTGTACGTGCCGGCGCCGGTGGTGCCGTTGCTGCAGCGGCGGGTCGCCGACTACCCCAACGTGCTGGCCGAGGGCGGCGCGAACTTCTGGGATGCCTTCCAGCTGGTGCCGGTCGGCGACGCGTTCTGGCACGACGGGGTGCGGCTGGAAGTGTTCCCGGCGCGCCACCACTGGCCGGAGACCGCCTATGGGCTGCGGCTGAAGGGGGCGCTGGTCTGGAGCGGCGACACCCGGCCGATCCCGGAAATGCTGGCCCGGTATGCCGATGACAGCGAGCTCATCGCGCATGACTGCGGCGTTCACGGCAACCCGTCGCATACTGGGGTGGACGATTTGGAGCGGGAATACCCGCAGGACCTGTTGAGCCGCATGCTGCTGTACCACTACGCCAGCGACGCCGACGGCGACGTGCTCCGCGCACGCGGCCATCGCGTGGCCGTGCCTGGTCAACATCTGCCGCTGGCGGAGCCGACTGCCGCCATGGTGCCCTGATGGGCGCCCTGCTGTTGCCGAACCTGACCGCCGCGCCGATGCAGGACCGCTATGGCCGGCCGCTGCGCGACCTGCGCCTGTCGGTCATCGAGGCCTGCAATTTCCGCTGCGGTTACTGCATGCCGGCCGATCGCGTGCCCGACGATTACGGATTCGATGCGCAGCAGCGCCTGAGCTTCGATCAGCTGGAAACGCTGGTGCGTGCCTTCGTCTCGGTCGGCGTCACCAAGGTACGCCTGACCGGTGGCGAGCCGCTGTTGCGCCGTGATCTGCCCAGCCTGATTGCGCGCCTGACCACGATCGAGGGCATCGAGGATCTGGCGCTGACTACCAACGGCACCTTGCTCGCGCGTCAGGCGGTGGCGCTGCGCCAGGCCGGGCTGCGCCGCATCACGGTGAGCATGGATGCGCTGGATCCGGAGCTGTTCAGACGCATGAGCGGCAACCGCGGCGAGATCGCGCAGGTGCTGGCCGGTATCGCCGCTGCCGAGCAGGCCGGCTTCCAGCGCCTGAAGATCAACTGCGTGGTGCAGCGTGGCGTCAACGAAGATCAGGTGCTGCCCCTGGTGGAGCACTTCCGTGGCAGCGGCCATGTGCTGCGCTTCATCGAGTTCATGGATGTGGGCAGTTGCAACGGCTGGACCGCCGACGCGGTTGTGACCTCCGCGCAACTGCACGCACGCATCCACGCGCGCTGGCCATTGCTGCCGCTGGATGCCAATTACACCGGCGAAGTGGCGCAGCGGCATGCATTTGCCGATGGCGCCGGCGAGGTGGGTTTTGTCAGTTCGGTCAGCGTGCCGTTCTGCGGCGACTGCCAGCGCGCACGCGTGTCGGCCGATGGGCAGTTGTACACCTGCCTGTTCGCCAGCCAGGGCCATGACCTCAAGCCGGCCCTGGCCGAGGGCGAGCATGGATTGTCCGAGCATCTACGTGCGCGCTGGAGCGTGCGTGGCGACCGCTACAGCGAGGTGCGCGCATCGACACCGCGCCGTGGCAAGCCAGTGGAGATGTTCCTGATCGGCGGGTAAGGCACTGCTGTTCCATCCAGGCGCCCCGTTCACCGAGAATGTCGCATCCTGAGCGCCTGTCATCGTGTCGTTTCCCATGCCTGCAAAATCCCGTTCCGCACGCCTGACCCATCTGGACGATTCCGGACTGCCCACGATGGTGGATGTCTCGGACAAGGCGGTCACCGCGCGCAGCGCTACCGCGCAAAGCCGGGTGCGTTTCCCGGCCGCCGTTGCCGCACAGTTGCGTGCCAACGGCTTGCGCAGCGCCAAGGGCGGCATCGTGGAGACCGCGGTGATCGCCGGCACCATGGCGGTCAAACGCACGCACGACTTGATTCCGTTCTGCCACCCGTTGCCGATCGATGCCTGCCGGTTCGAGATCGACTGGGCGGGCGAGCAGCTGCTGGACATCCGTTGCACGGTGCGCTGCGTGCATCGCACCGGTGTGGAAATGGAAGCGCTCACCGGCGCCAGCGTGGCGGCCCTGACGGTCTACGACATGTGCAAGGCGTTGTCGCACAGCATGAGCATCGGTCCGACCAGGTTGGTGTCCAAGCGCGGTGGCAAGCGCGATATCGGAGCAAACCAATGAGCACGACAGTGACGGTGCTGTATTTCGCCAGCCTGCGTGAGGCAGCGGGCATTGCCAGCGAGCAGGTGCACTCGCAGGCGCAGGACCTGCGCGCGCTATATGCCGAACTCGATACGCGCCATGGCCTGCGCTGGACGCCGGCGCAGCTGCGCGTGGCGGTGGATGGCGCGTTCGCGCGCTGGGAGGACGGCGTGCGCGATGGCAGTGAAATCGTGTTTATTCCGCCGGTGTCGGGAGGTTGAGCATGAGCGAGCAGACTTCCGCCCTCTTTGCGCTTTCCGACGTGCCTTTGCCGGTCGACAGCTTGCGCGCTGCGCTGGAGCACCCGCATGCCGGCGCATTCGCCAGTTTCGAAGGCTGGGTACGCAATCACAATGAGGGCCGCAGCGTGGCCGGGCTGCGCTATGAGGCCTACGCCGCACTGGCGCAGGCCGAAGGCCAGCGCGTGCTCGACGAGGCAATGGGTCGGTTTGCCATCGTCAATGCCTACTGCGTGCACCGCGTGGGCGAGCTGCGTATCGGCGACATGGCGGTATGGGTCGGCGTCAGTGCGGCGCATCGCGGCGCCGCATTCGATGCCTGCCGCTTCATCATCGACGAGGTCAAGGCACGCGTGCCGATCTGGAAGCACGAGCATTACCTGGAAGGCGATGCCGGCTGGCTGCATCCGGAATCGCAGACGCAGTAGTGCGCTCGCAGGTCACGCGCTGCGGGAACATCAAAAGATCAGGTTGGTGTTCCGCCGGTTGACCGCGCCGGAAAGTGCCTGACGCTGCGCATATTTCCGAGCCGTCGCCACGGCCGCTGCAAATAACTGGCCAGCTTTGAGCATGGGCGCAAAGTGCCGAGTCGCAGTGGTGCTTGCACACCGTCTGCATTGCGCGGCGAGTGCGTGCGGCATCTGTCGATGCGCCATCAGTCTGGGTTGGGGTGGTGTCCCCGCCGGTTGACCTCGGCGCCCGCATCAATCGATACCGTTGCTGCCTTCCGGCCCTGGCGGGATTTTCGATCTAGCGTCGCGAGGGACCGACGGGGCCACCATAAGACGTGGGTCACTGGCGTGACCCTGGATCCATGCAATCGCATTGCAGGATCATGAAACTGGCGGAGAGAGGGGGATTCGAACCCCCGAAGCGCGGTTTAGACGCTTACACACTTTCCAGGCGTGCTCCTTCAACCACTCGGACACCTCTCCGTACCTGCCGTGCGACCGGGTCGTCGGCAGGAGCGGGATTCTAGCCGCCGCGGGCGCCATTAACAAGGTAAAGGATCTGCCGGTCCGGCATGACGGTGCCAGCGCAGGTGGTTGGCCGGCCATCGACGCTGTCCGGCAGTCCTCCGGTGGGTGGCAACGCCGGGGCACCACGGCCGCTGAACGATCAACTTGACGCGCCATGGCACAATATCGGTTCAGAGGAAGCTGGTTGCCCGATGTCTTATCTTGTTCTCGCCCGCAAGTGGCGCCCGAAGCGTTTTGCCGAACTCGTAGGCCAGGAACACGTGGTCCGCGCGCTCAGTAACGCGCTCGACAGTGGGCGTGTGCACCACGCATTCCTGTTCACCGGCACCCGCGGCGTGGGTAAGACCACGATTGCGCGCATTTTCGCCAAATCGCTGAACTGCGAGACCGGCACCAGTGCCGATCCGTGCGGCCAGTGCCCGGCCTGCCTGGATATCGACGCCGGCCGCTACATCGACCTGCTGGAAATCGACGCCGCGTCCAATACCGGGGTGGACGATGTGCGCGAGGTGATCGAGAACGCCCAGTACATGCCCTCGCGCGGCAAGTTCAAGGTCTATCTGATCGACGAAGTGCACATGCTCTCCAAGGCTGCGTTCAATGCGCTGCTGAAGACGCTGGAAGAGCCGCCCGAGCACGTGAAGTTCCTGCTGGCCACCACCGACCCGCAGAAGCTGCCGGTGACCGTGCTGTCGCGCTGCCTGCAGTTCAACCTCAAGCGGCTGGACGAGGACCAGATCCAGGGCCAGATGACCCGGATCCTGGCTGCCGAGCAGATCGAATCGGATCCGTCGGCGATCGTGCAGCTGTCCAAGGCCGCCGACGGCTCGCTGCGCGACGGCCTGTCGCTGCTCGACCAGGCCATTGCCTATGCCGGCGGTGCGCTGCGCGAGGACGTGGTGCGCACCATGCTCGGCACGGTCGATCGCACCCAGGTCGGCGCGATGCTGCAGTCGCTGGTCGACGGCGATGGCGCGCGCCTGATGCAGGTGGTCGCCGCGCTGGCCGAGTTCTCGCCCGACTGGAGCGGCGTGCTGGAGGCGCTGGCCGAGGCCTTGCACCGCATCCAGGTGCAGCAGTTGGTGCCGTCGGTGGCATTCGTCGGCGATGGCATCGACCCGACTGCCTATGCCGCGCAGCTGCGGCCGGAAGTGGTGCAGCTGTGGTACCAGATGGCGCTCAACGGCCGTCGCGATCTGTATCTGGCGCCGAGTCCGCGCGCCGGTTTCGAGATGGCGGTGCTGCGCATGCTGGCCTTCCGCCCAGCGGCGGCAGTGCCGGCTGGCGGCAGTGACGATGGACGTGGTGCCAGTGCCGGGGGGCATGCGCGTTCTACGGCAACTGGCGTGCAGGCCGCCGCGCCGGTGGCAGCCGCACCAGCACCCGCAGCGGTGGCGAAACTGGCCGACCTGGAGGCCGCCGCGCCTGCTGCCGTGGCTGCGGTCGCCGCGCCGGCGCCGGTCGCTGCTGCGCCCGCGCCTGTCGTGGTGCTGCCCGCTGCGCAAGCGTCGACCGATAGCCGCCCATCGACAGCTCCCACGCGCAGCGACGACACGCCGCCCTGGGCGATGGACGATGCGCCGGTGCGCGCCAACACTGCCCCCGTCGCTGCGCCGACGCCCGTGCTGGCGCCGGAAGCGGCAATGGCGCCACCCGCAGCAGCCGCTGCGGCGTTGCCGGCTGCGGTCGCGCCCGAAGCGGCGGTGGCAGTTGCCGCAGCGGCTGAAGTACCTGCGCCTGCAGCGGCGGTGATGTCGATGCCATCGGTTGCCGCACCCTCCGTATCGGCACCGGCACCGGCACCGGCACCGGCACAGACAACCGATCCATCGCCCCTGCTCGACAACGGCCACATCGCCGACGCCGAGCAATGGCTGGATCTGGTCACCCGCAGCGGCTTGAACGGTCCCTCGCGTCAGCTCGCCGCCAATGCCGCCTTCATCGGCCATCGCGACGGCGTGCTGCGCCTGGCGCTGGCGCCGGGCTTCGAATATCTCAATTCCGAGCGTTCCATCGCCAACCTTGCGCAGGCACTCGCGCCCGAGTTGGGAAATACGCCGCGCATCGTCATCGAGACCGGCAACGCCGATGTCGAGACCCTGCACGAGCGGGCCAGTCGCCAGAAAGGCGAGCGCCAGAGCGCGGCCGAAACAGCCTTCATGAACGATCCGAATGTGCAGCAGCTGATTCAGCAGCAAGGCGCGCGGGTCGTTCCCGATTCCATCCGCCCTTACGACGAGTAACGACACATGCGTGGGAACATTGCCCAATTGATGCAGCAGGCGCAGAAGATGCAGGAAAACCTGCAGCGCGCCCAGGAAGAACTGGCCAAGCTGGAAGTCACCGGCACCGCCGGCGGCGGTATGGTCAGCGTGACGCTGACCGGCGCCAAGGAGTGCCGCAAGGTCCGCATCGACCCGAGCATCCTCTCCGACCAGGAAATGGCCGAGGACTTGATCGCCGCCGCCTTCAACGACGCCTCCAACAAGATCGACGCCGAATCCAAGGACCGCATGGGCTCGGCCACCGCCGGCATGCAGCTGCCGCCGGGCATGAAGTTGCCGTTCTGAGCGAGGGGATTCGGGAGTCGGGATTGGGGATTGGCTGGAAGCGAGATCCGCTTCTGCATTTGCGAATCCCGAATCTTCAATTCCCAATCCCGGCCACCCAATGTCCTCTCTTCTCGAACAACTGATCGAGGCCTTCCGGGTATTGCCGGGTGTGGGCCAGAAATCGGCCCAGCGCATGGCCTACCACGTGCTCGAACGCGAGCGCGAGGGTGGCCGCCGCCTGGCTGCGGCGCTGGCCAATGCGGTGGAAAAGGTCGGCCATTGCGTGCAATGCCGCGACTTCACCGAGGCGGAGATCTGCGCGATCTGTGCCAGCAGCAGCCGCGACCGGCAGCAGCTGTGCGTGGTGGAATCGCCGGCCGATCGCCTGGCGATCGAACATGCCACCGGCTACCGCGGGCTGTACTTCATCCTGCAGGGCCGGCTGTCGCCGCTGGACGGCATCGGCCCGCGCGAGCTGGGCCTGGACCGGCTCGGCGAGCGTCTGGCCACCGGTGAGGTCACCGAAATGATCATCGCCACCAATGCCACCGTGGAAGGCGAGGCGACCGCGCATTACCTGGCGCAGCTTGCCCGCCAGCATGCGGTGCGCCCGAGCCGGCTCGCGCAGGGCATGCCGTTGGGCGGCGAGCTGGAATACGTCGATCGCGGCACCTTGTCGCATGCCTTTGGCACCCGGGGTGAGGTGCTTTGAGGGCGGGGAATCGGGATTGGGGAATCGGGAATCGGAGAGGCGAAAAGCAGTGGCGCGCGCGGTAAGCTCTTGCGATTCCCCACTCCCGACTCCCGATTCCCCACCCATGACCGACACCATCTTCGGCAAGATCATTCGTCGCGAAATTCCGGCCAACATCGTCTATGAAGACGACGAGGTGCTGGGCTTTCAGGACATCGCACCGCAGGCGCCGGTGCATGTGCTATTTATTCCCAAGCAGCATGCGATTCCCACGCTGGACGACGTGCCGCCGGAGCAGGCGCTGTTGGTGGGCAGGCTCGCACTCGCTGCAGCGTCGTATGCACGCGAGCAGGGACTGGCGCAGGACGGCTATCGCATCGTGATGAACTGCCGCGAGCATGCCGGCCAGACGGTGTTCCATATCCATCTGCATCTGCTGGCCGGCGCGCCGCTGGGACGGTTCGGCACGCCCTGACTTGGTTGCTTGATCGAGCGCATCAGCGCCTGTTCCAGCAGCCGTATCGCATAAACAAAAACGCCGCTCCCTGCGAGCGGCGTTTTTGCGTGTCACTGACTCAGCGGTCGATTACCACCAGCCGCGGCCCCAGCCCCAGCCACCGCCCCAGCGCGGACCCCACGGGTCGCCCCACGGGCCGTACGGGTAGGCCGGCACCACATCCACCTCGCGCACGACCGGCCACAGGTAGACCACGTCGGCATTCACCTTGGGCAGCTTGTAGTCGTACTCGCCGATCTTGGTGGTTTCGTAGCCTTCGATCTTGCCGATGAAGGTCACTTCGCGGCCGGGCTCGAACACGGCCGGGTCGTAGAAGCCCGAGCGGCAAGCCAGGAAGCGGCCATCGCTGGCGTCCACGGCGTTGCGGTCCGGACGGCCGCTGGCGTTGAGCGGACGCGAGATCAGCTCGAAGCAGGTCTGGCCCTGCCCGGGCTTGGTCTGGATGATCTTGCCGCCCCAGCGCACCGACGTGCCGACCTGGGCGCTGGCGGTGGAATCGCTCGGACTGACCGTAGGGAACTGACCCTGCAGCGGCTTGGGCGCGGTGGCGCAGGCGGCGAGCCCGAGCGCGGCGACAATGGGAAGAAGAAAGCGGGTACTCATGAGGAAGCTCCGGTTCGCGGGCGATGCTGCTGCAGATCTTTGAGGAGTGAGGCGCTGTCCGAATCAGCGCCAGCGTAGCGCGCGGCAGCGAAACGTTGGCTGAGTGCCAACAATGCCGGATTCGGGTGTGAACGGGCGACACGTTGCGCCCAGGCGATGGCCGGTTCGTGCGGTTCGCGGGCCAGGCCGAGCTTGTCGTAGCGGCGACCCAGGCGATGCCAGGCGCGCAGCAGCGGGTCGCGCTCACGCTCGCCGCGCGCCAGCAGCCAGCCCATCCATGCCAGCGCGCTGACCGCAAACACGCCGAAGATGGCGGCCAGCTGCGAGCTGTCCAGGCGATCGATGCCGAAGGGTTGCAGCAGCCGTTGCTGGCGGTCGGCATCGAAGGACAGCACCAGATCGTTCCAGCCGCGGCGCAGCAGGTCGCTGACCTGGCCCAGGCTGGCCCACATGCCGAGTTGGGCGAAATTGTTGCCCGCGCCGACCTGCACGCGGTCTTCCAGCGTGTCGTAGATGCGTTCCGGCGCCACCGCCGCGGTGGGGTCCACCCGCACCCAGCCGCGCCCGGCCAGCCAGACTTCAGTCCAGGCATGCGCATCCATGCGCCGCACCACCCAGTAATTGCCAAAGCCGTTGTAGGTGCCGCCGGCATACCCGGTGACCACGCGCGCGGGGATGCCGGCCGCGCGCATCAGCACCACGAACGAAGAGCTGAAGTGCTCGCAGAACCCGGCCTTTTGCTGGAACAGGAATTCGTCGACGCTGTTGCGGCCGAGCAGTGGGGTATCCAGGGTGTAGGCAAATTCGCGGGTGATCCACTGCAGCGCGCGCTGCACCACGGCATCGTCGTTGCTGCCGGCTTCCGCGCGCCATTGCCGTGCCAGCGCGAGCGTACGTGGATTGAAGCCCGGCGGCAGGGCGAGGGCGCGCTTGCGCAACTGGTCCGGCAGGTCGGTGTCGAAACGTGCCGGTGGTGCCGATTGCAGCTCCCAGCGGGTCAACGCACTCAATGGCCGCTGCGCGAACAGTTCGTAGTCGGGCGACAGCTCGGCATTGGCCACCGCCTGCGTGGGCAGGTCCAGCGACACCAGCTGGCGACGATCGGTGGGCTCGTAGTCCAGGCGATAGCGATAGCGCTGCGGCCCGGCGGTGACCGAGGCGGGTTGGCCGCGGCCGGTCCAGCGCGCGCGCTGCCAGGTCCGGCCATCGAAGTCCCACATCACCGGCCCGCGCCAGTAGCGTTGCTGCGGCGGCGGCGCCTTGCCGGTGAACTGCACGCGCAGCGCCGGGCTGTCGTCGGCCATCAGGTCGATCCATTCGCCCGGCGACATGTTGTCCGACAGGCCCGGCCGCGACAGCGCGCGCTCGGGCACGCCCCACAGCGGCGAGCTCAGGCGCGGCAGCAGCCAGAACGTGGCCAGGGCCAGCGGCACGCCGATGGCCACCAGCTTGCCGATGCCGCGCAACTGCATCCGCAGCGCAGGCGTGGCGGTGCGGTGTTCCTCGTCGGCCAGCCGCTGCATGCTCAGCAGCGCGCTCACCACCGCCAGCAGCGCCAGCCCCATCGTCGCCGGCCCCTGGTCGAGCAGAAACGCCGCAAACGGGGCGAACAACGCAAAGCCGAGCAGGCTGCGCGCATCGCGCAAGGTGCGCAGCTCGGAGGCCTTGATCGCCAGCATCGCGGCCAGCACCGCGCAGCCGGTGTCGCGGCCGAAGCGCATGCCGATCTGCCAGTACACCGCGCCCAGCATCGCCACCACCAGCAACAGCCGCACCGGTGCCATCAAGGTGCCGCGCCAGCTCAGCACGCCGACCAGCACGGCGGCCACGGCAATGGTGCCGGCGAGCAGGCCGGGCAGCTGCAACAGCAACGGCGCCAGTGCCAGCCAGCTGGTGACCAGCACCCAGGCGCGGCTGGCCTGGGTGATCGGGACGGACGGCTCAGTCATGGGGAAGCAGGGCCAGGGCGCGCAGACACAGGTGATGGTGGGCCGGACCTTGTGCAGGCCCCAGCGGCGGTTGGCCCGGCAACAACAAGCGGTAGCGCCGCCCGTCGCGCTCGGCCAGGTTGACCCAGCGGGCAAGCCGCGCGATGCGGCGCTCGTACGGCAGCGCATTGAGCGTGCGCCAGTCCAGCGTGACTTCGATGCCCAGCGGCTGCTCGTATTCGCGCACCAGCAGGCTGTCGCGGCGTGCCGAGTGCTTCCAGGAAATCGTGCGTGGCGCATCGCCGGCGCGATACGGGCGCAGTTGGTGCAGCTCCTCGCCTTGCGGGTGCAGGCGGGTCTGGTTGGGCGAACCGGCGCCCTCGGGCAATGCCGGCCCCTGTTCCTCGGGCCTGGGATAGGCCAGCAGCGGTGTCTCCGGCCAGACCCACGACCAGGCGCGCACCAGCCCCAGCGGCTGGGTGCTGGACAGGCGGATGCGTTCGATGTCCTGCCAGCCGCGCCGTTCGGTGGGCACCGCCAGGTCGACCTCGGCCATGTCGTGCTCGAGCAACGCACAGAAGCCGCTGCTGTCCAGGTGATCCAGGCGCAGCCCACGCCGTGCGCGGCTGTCGCGACGTGCCAGCGACACCCGCATGCGCAACGGTTCGCCGGCGACCACCGGTTCGGCCGACACCGCCTCGACGCGCAGTGCCGACAACTGCAGGTGCGCCATGATGCTGCTGGCAATCCCGGCAGTGGCCAGCAACAGCGCCAGCAGCAGGGCCGGGTTGTTGTTGTAGTTCAATGCGCCCAGCAGCATCGCCAGCAGCAAGGCGGTGACGAACAGCCCGAAGCGCGTCGGCAGCACGTAGATGCGCCGCCGATCCAGCACGATCGGCAAGGCCTCCGCGCCCCGCGGGCGTGCCAGCAGGCTGAGTCGGCGGCCAATGCCGCGCACGTGCGCACGCACCTGGGTCAGTCCACCGGCACGCTGTGCAGCAGCGCCTTGGCCAATGCCGGCCCGGACGAGGACTCGGCCTCCGGCACCAGCCGGTGCCCGGCCACCGCCACGAACAAGGCCTGCACGTCTTCCGGCAGCACGTGCTCGCGGCCGAGCAGCAGCGCGTAGGCCTTGGCCGCGCGCAGCAGCGCGATGCCGGCACGCGGCGACAGCCCCACGCGCACCCCGGCGTGCTGGCGGCTGCGCAGCAGCAAGGCCTGCACATAGCCGATCAGCGCATCGCTGGTATGGATCTGGCCCACCACCGTGCGCAGCGCCACCACGTCGGCGTCGCTGAGCTGCGGTGCGGCCTGGGCGATCAGCTCGCGCCGATCCACGCCCGACAGCAACGCGCGCTCGGCGTCGGCGCTGGGGTAGCCCAGGCTGAGCCGCAGCAGGAAGCGATCCAGTTGCGAATCCGGTAGCGGAAAGGTGCCGGACAGATCGACCGGGTTCTGCGTGGCGATCACGAAGAACGGCTCCGGCAACGCATGGGTGACGCCGTCGAGCGTGACCTGCTGTTCGGCCATGGCCTCCAGCAGCGAGCTTTGCGTACGCGGCGGGGCGCGATTGATTTCGTCGGCCAGCAGTACGTTGGTGAACACCGGGCCGGGATGGAACTGGAACTGGCGCGAGGCGGCGTCGTAGACCGACACGCCCAGCACGTCTGCCGGCAGCAGGTCGGAGGTGAACTGCACGCGCTGGAAGCCCAGCCCCAGGCTGGAGGCCATCGCGTGGGCGAGGGTGGTCTTGCCCAGGCCGGGCAGGTCTTCGATCAGCAGATGTCCGCCGGACAGCAGTGCCACGAATGCCAGGCGCACTTCCTGCGCCTTGCCCAGCAGCAGCGAATTGACCTGGTCTTGTGCGCGCCGCAGCGATTGGCGCAGCGCATCGGTTAGCATTTCCGTGGAACGCAGCGGTGTCGACATCACAATTCCGTAGGTGGAAGAAGAGTGCACAGGGCAATGCAAGGGGACCAACGCGCACATCGCACCTTCGTGATCCTGTGGACACTGGCGACGGCCGTCAAGCTGTTGATCGCCGCGCGGCTGCCGCTGTTCGTCGACGAGGCGTTCTACTGGCAGGAAGGCCAGCATCTGGCCGCCGCGTATTCGGATCTGCCGGGCATGACCGCCTGGTTGGCGCGGCTGGGCGTGGAACTGGGCGGGCATCATCTGCTGGCCCTGCGCCTGCCGTTTCTGGCCATTGCCGCGCTGATTCCCTGGTTGATCGCGCATATCGCCACGCGCTGGTTCGGCTCCACGCTGGGCTGGCAGGCCGGTAGCCTGACCTTGCTGATGCCGTTGTCGGCCACGCTCGGCATCCTGGCGGTGCCGGATGTGCCGATGGCGCTGGCGGCGGTGCTGTGCATGGATGCCGGCGCGCGGCTGCTGCGCGAGGTCGATGCCACCAGTGCGCTCGAGCTCGCCATCGGCCTGGTGATCGGCGCGCTCAGTCATTACCGTTTTGCCGGGGTGATCGGGGTGGGCTGCATCGCGCTGCTGTGCATTCCGCAGGGGCGCGCGGTCATGCGCGACCCGCGCATCTGGATGGCGCTGACGGTGGGCGCGGTGAGCTGGCTGCCGCTGCTGTTCTGGAATACCGAGCATGACGAGGCCGGGCTGCGCTTCCAGCTGGTCGACCGGCATCCATGGCGCTTTCAGATCACCGGGCTGTGGTTCTTGCTGATACAGGCGGTGCTGGTGACCCCGCTGCTGGCCTGGGCGATGCTCAAGGTCGGCTTGGCCGGCACGCGCGCCGGTGGCGGTTCGCGTGCGCAGTGGCGGTATTTCGGCCTGCTGGGCGGGATTTCGACCGTGGCGATCTTCGTGCTCGGCTTCTTCAGCGATGCCGAGCGGATCAGCTTCCACTGGCCGCTGCCGGGCTACCTGGCCTTGCTGGTGGCGGTGCCGGTGATCCTGATGCGTTGGCCGCATACGCTGCGTCGCGCGGCCTGGGCGATTGCGCTGCTCGGCACCCTGGGTGCGTACGGCTATTACCTGGCCGTGTCGGTGCCGTCGATTCGCGCGCATGCGGCCGGCGAAAAATACTATCCGCGCAACTTCGCCGGGTGGAAGGACCTGGCGCGCGCGGTCAAGCTCCGGCTTGCGCAGATGCCGCCGGGCACGCGCGTGCTGGCGGAAAACTTCAAGGTCGGTGCCGAGCTGGGCTTTCAACTGCACGATGCCAACGTGGAGGTGCTGCGCGCGGAGTTGAACGACAAGCACGGGCGCAGCGCGCAGTTGCAGCAGTGGGGACTGCTCAGCGACGGCACGCGCGCCGGGCCGCGGCTGCTGGTGCTCTCGCCCAGCGATCAGCGTTATCGCGACCTGTTGAAGCGCTATCACGACATCTGCGAGATGGTCGGGCCGCTCCCGCCGCCCACCGTGGTGTCCACCGATCACGGCTACCAGCGCTTCCTGCTGTTCGCGCTGCCGGCGCAACGCCAGCCCGGGCCGTGCATCGCCCCGGCGATGGCCTGGATCGACACGCCGCTGCCGGACGTGCGCGTGGCCGGACAGGTGCAGGTGCGCGGCTGGGCATTCAAGGACGGCGTCGGACTGTCGCAGGTAGAGCTGCTGCTGGACGGGCGCCCGGTCGCGCAGGCCGAGTACGGCACGCCGCTGGATGTGCGCCCGTACTGGAAGATCTCCACCGACCCGCAGCACCCCAACGTCGGTTTCAACGCCACCTTCGACACGCATGCGCTGCCGCCGGGCACGCATTGGCTGGGACTGCGCCTGCATGGCCACGACGGCAGCGTCGAAGACTGGTGGGAACAGCCCATCACCGTTTCCGCACCTTAGATCACGCAATGACCGACGCCATGACTGTTGTCCCTCCCGTGCCTGTGCCCGGGATCCGAATCGCCGTGCTGGTGCCCTGCCATAACGAGGCGGCGACGGTCGCCTCGGTGGTCGCTGCGTTTGCCGCTGCCTTGCCGGGCGCGGCAGTCCATGTGCTGGACAACAATTCCAGCGACGCCACCGCGACGATCGCTGCGGCGGCCGGCGCGCAGGTGTGCCGCGTGGCGCTGCAGGGCAAGGGCAATGTGGTGCGGCGTGGATTTGCCGATGTGGAAGCGGACATCTATGTGCTGGTCGATGGCGATGCAACTTACGACGCGGCCGCCGCACCGGCGCTGGTGCGCAAGTTGATCGACGAAGGCCTGGACATGGTGGTCGGCGCGCGCCGCGATCAGCAGCAGGCCGCGTATCGGCCCGGTCATCGCGTCGGCAACGTGTTGCTGACGCGGTGCGCGGGGCTGCTGTTCGGACGCAGTTTCGACGACATGCTGTCCGGCTATCGGGTGTTCTCGCGGCGCTACGTCAAATCCTTCGCTGCGCATGCGCAGGGATTCGAAACCGAAACCGAACTGGCCGTGCACGCATTGCAGTTGCGCATGCCGGTGGCCGAGGTCGAAACCGCCTACGGCGTGCGCCCGGAGGGCTCGCAAAGCAAGTTGAATACCTGGCGCGATGGCTGGCGCATCCTCACCACCATCGCCAAGTTGTTCAAGGCCGAGCGGCCGTTGTTGTTCTTCTCCATCGGCTTTGTGCTTAGCGCCACGTTGTCGATCGTGCTGGCGATTCCGTTGTTCGAAACCTATTTCCAGACCGGGCTGGTGCCGCGGTTCCCCACGGCCATCCTGTGCGTGGCGCTGATGCTGCTGGGTTTCCTGTTGCTGGCGTGCGGGCTGATCCTGGACACGGTCACGCGTGGGCGCGTCGAGGCCAAGCATCTGGCGTATCTGGCCGAGCCGGGTGTCGCCACTGTTGTGGCGCCGCGTGCGCCTGGAGCTACCCGCTGATGGCGTCCATCGCGACATCGACGCCGGTGGGCCGGCGACAGCGGCTGTTGGGCTGGGCCGATCGCCATTTCGGCTTTCATTCGCCACGCCAGATCGCCGCGGCGGTGACGGCGGTCGTGCTGCTGGGCGCGCTGCTCTCGCTTGGGCTGGGCCAGGATGCCAACTGGGACCTGCGCAACTACCACCTCTACATCGGCGACGCCTGGGCACACGACCGGCTGGGCGTGGATCTGGCCCCGGCGCAGATGCAGAGTTACTTCAGCCCGTTGCTTGATGTGCTGCATGCCTGGCTGATGCTGCAGCTTCCCGGGCCGGTGGCCGGGCTGCTGCTGGGCGGCTTGCATGCGCTGGTGTTCGTTCCGGTGGCGGCAGTGGCATGGCGCGTGCTGGCCGGGCAAACGCGGCGCGCGCAATGGGCGCCGCTGCTTGCAGTGGCCGGCATGTGCAGCGCGGTGTTTCTGTCCGGGCTTGGCGGCACCATGGGCGATACCGCCAGCGCGATCCCGGTGCTGGCGGCGCTGGCGCTGGTGTTGTCGGCGCAGGCGCAGGCGCGGCAGGGCGCGCATGCGGTGCATCGATGGGCCATCGCCGGCGCACTGATCGGCCTGGCCGTCTCGCTCAAGCTCACCAATGCGCTCTACGCGTTGGCGCTGGTGCCGGCGGTCCTGTGCGATGGCGGGCGGCTGCGTTCGCGCGTGCTGGGCCTTGGCGTGCTTTCCGGCGTTGCGGCGCTGGTGGTGGTGCTGGTGGCCGGGCCCTGGTATTGGCAGGTCTGGCAGCACCTGGGCAATCCGCTGTTTCCGCAGTTCAACGGAGTCTTCAAATCGCCGCTGGCGCAGCCGGTGTCGATCGCCGATGTGCGGTGGTTGCCGCGCAGTCTCGGCGAGCAGCTGATCTGGCCGCTGCTGTTTACCTTCAAGCCGCAGCGCATCGGCGATCTCGGTCTGGTGCAGGCCGGTTGGGCGGTGCTGTATGCGGTGACGCTGGTCGCTGCAGGGCGCGGGTTGCTGCGTCGGCCCGTGCGACAGGTCGGGCTGGATCGCTCGGCCGTGGTCCTGCTGGTGTTCTTCGGCGTTGCGTACGCGCTGTGGCAGGCCATTTTCAGCATCCATCGCTATCTGGTGGTGCTGGAGCTGCTTGCGCCGTTGCTGCTCTGGATCGTGTGCCGGCACGCATTTGCCACACGCGCCGATCGCAAGGCGGCCTGGTTGATCGGGCTATGCGCCCTGGTCGCGGTGGTCGGTTGGAAGGATTGGGGGCATGAAGCCTGGGCACGCGACAGCTTCCAGGTGCAGCAACCAATGATGGGCGAACCTGCCGCCTCCACGGTGTTGCTGGTCGGCGACGAGCCGCAATCCTGGCGGGTGCCGCTGCTTCCGCAGCAGGCGCGTTACATCGGTGTGGCGACGAATATCGCCGAGACCGACCAGTACCGGCAGCGCGTGCGCACGCTGATTGCCGAGCGGCCGCAGCTCTACGCCATGCTGGGCGCGGCGCGCGACAAGCAGCAGCTGCGGATCGACCGGATGAATCGCTGGGCGCAGCAGCTGGGCTGGAGCGTGCAACCGCAATGCACGCGCCTGCGCTGGTTGATCGCACATGGTCTGCGTGCCGAACTGGATGCATCGCAGCCGGGCCGCTGCGTACTCCACGTTGCCAAGGGCAGGGCGCTGGACGTCGCCGCCGCCGACCGTGCGGTGCGCGAGGCCGCGCAGCAGCGCCTGGCCGCGTACGGGCTGACGCTGGACCCTGCGCGTTGCCGCACGCTGTCCTCGCGCGTGGGGCAGGCCGATTATCCGTATCAGTTCTGTGAGTTGACTCGGCCCGATTAGGGCTGCGTGCCTGGTGCAGGGATTGGGGATTGGGGAGTTTTGCTCGTGCCCGATCTTTTCCGTGCGTGCGCGGCCTTCACTCCTGGCCGCACTGCAATTCTTACGGGATCTCGAACCCCGCCTGCCGCAGCAGCCGGGCCAGCGCGATCAGCGGCAGACCGACCAGGGCGGTGGGGTCCTGCGAGCGAATGGCGTCGAACAGGCTGATCCCGAAACCCTCGCACTTGAAGCTGCCGGCGCAATCCAGCGCTGGCTCGGCGGCCAGGTAGCGGTCGATTTCGGCGGGCGTCAGCGGGCGCAGCTGCACTTCGGTCAGGTCCAGCGCGTGCGCGGTGCGGCCAGGGCCGACCAGGCTCACTGCCGTATGGAAGCGCACCACGCGGCCGGACATCGCGGTCAGCTGCGCATGCGCCCGCTCCAGCGTGCCCGGTTTGCCCAGGGCCTGGCCATCCAGGTCGGCGACCTGGTCCGAACCGATCACCCAGGCGTCGGGCGCCTGCGCAGCCACGGCCGCTGCCTTTTCGGCAGCCAGCCGGCTGGCCAGCGCGTCCGGGCGCTCCCCAGGCTGCGCCTGCTCGTCGACCTCCGGCCGGGCGGTGGTGAAGTCCAGGCGCAGCCGGCCGAGCAACTCGCGCCGATAGACAGAGGTGGAGGCAAGAATCAGGCGTGGCATCATGGGGCGCTGGGCAGGACGGACAGGGGAGTCTGCCAGCCTTGGCGCCTTGCGAGGCGCGTGAATAGGGGTATTTGACAGGGCGTCGGCGGATCTTTAACATTCTGCGGCTTATGTCCGCGAACGTACCCGAAATGCTGGATGCTTGGCGGATGGTCGCAGCGCGCAGGCGCTTCGATGGCCGCATCCCGCTCTCTGCGATGACCCGCCTGCAAGGGAGCTTGGTCGATACCGAGGGCGAGTGTGCCTATTCGCTCCAGTTCGATCATGACGACCTGCTGAAGGTCGCCTATGTCGAACTCAGTGTCGATGTCGAGCTTCCGCTGGCCTGCCAGCGCAGCCTGCAGCGTTTTCTGTATCCGGTGCAAATCAGACAGCGTCTTGGTTTGATCCGTGACGAAGCCGACGAAGCTGCGTTGCCGGCCGAGTACGAGGCCTTGCTGGTGCCGGAAGATGGCATGCTGCGGGCCGCGGATCTGGTCGAGGACGAACTGGTGTTGTCGATACCGGTGGTGCCGATGGCGCCGGGCAGCGAGGCCGTCGAGGCCGAGTGGGTTCCGACCCAGGAAGAGCAAGACAAGGCCAGTCCGTTCGCGGCGCTGGCAGCGTTCAAAAAACAGTAACCGCCGCTGTGAAGGGCGGAAAGACAGGTCGGCGCGGGCGTAAAGCGTCCTGTTCGACTCGACAGACAAGTTATCGAACTTAAGTTGGAGCAATCCCATGGCTGTGCAGAAATCCCGAGTTACCCCGTCGCGTCGCGGCCAGCGTCGTTCGCACGATGCCCTGACCGCCAAGCAGCTGTCGACTGATCCGACCAGCGGCGAGATCCATCTGCGCCACCACATCACCGCTGACGGTTACTACCGCGGCAAGAAGGTGATTGCGACCAAGTCGTCGGCCGTCCAAGAAGATTGATTCGTGGCACCCGGCGCGTTCGACGCTGCCGGGTGACCCTCGCTTCTTCCGGAGCCGCCGACCACCGCGGCTCTTGCAATAGGGAACAGTATGAGCAAGCGGATCTATTCCAGAATCGCGGGCACGGGTAGCTATTTGCCCGAAAAGGTGTTGACCAACGACGACATGTCCAAGATCGTCGACACCAGCGATGAATGGATCTTCTCGCGCACTGGTATCCGTGAGCGTCACATCGTCGCCGACGACCAGACCACCAGCGACCTGGCGTATTTCGCCTCGCTGAAGGCGATGGAAGCGGCCGGCGTCACCGCCGACGAGCTCGACCTGATCGTCGTCGGCACCACCACTCCGGACCTGATCTTCCCGTCCACTGCCTGCCTGTTGCAGGCGCGGCTGGGCAACGTCGGGTGCGGCGCGATGGACGTCAACGCCGCCTGCTCGGGCTTTGTCTACGCGCTCAGCGTGGCCGACAAGTTCGTGCGCAGCGGCGATGCCAAGACCGTGCTGGTGGTGGGCGCAGAAACCCTGACCCGTATCGTCGACTGGACCGACCGCACCACCTGCGTGCTGTTCGGCGATGGCGCTGGCGCGGTCGTGCTCAAGGCCGACGAAGACACCGGCATCCTCAGCACCCATCTGCATGCCGATGGCAGCAAGAAAGAGCTGTTGTGGGATCCGGTCGGCGTGTCGGTGGGCTTCGGCGAAGGCAAGAACGGCGGCGGCGCGTTGCTGATGAAGGGCAATGACGTGTTCAAGTACGCGGTCAAGGCGCTGGATTCGGTGGTCGACGAGACCCTGGCCGCCAATGGCTACGACAAGCACGACCTGGACTGGCTGATCCCGCACCAGGCCAACCTGCGCATCATCGAAGCCACCGCCAAGCGGCTGGATCTGCCGATGGAGCAGGTGGTCGTCACCGTGGATCGCCACGGCAATACCTCCTCAGCCTCGGTGCCGCTGGCACTGGACGAAGCGGTACGCTCCGGCCGCGTGCAGCGGGGTCAATTGCTGCTGCTGGAAGCGTTCGGTGGTGGATTTACCTGGGGCTCGGCGCTGCTGCGCTACTGAGTTCCGCAGGCAGCGCCGCGTCCGCCGGCGATGCCTGACAGCGTCAGGGACGGACCCGTTATGGCAGAACCCATCGTCATCGCCGGACAGCGTGTCTGGCTGAAGCAGTACCGCCGCGACAGCCGGGCGGTCTCGCTCGGAGCACTCAACTTCGTTGCCCGCCGCTGGGGCCTGGACGCCTTGCGTCCACCGCCGCACCGTGGCGGCGATGCCGCGCGCGATCTGGAAGCGCGCCGGCTCGGCGAACTGCAGGCGCAGGCGGTGAATGTGCCGCGCGTGGTCGGTTGCGGGCAGGCAGCCCTGGTGCTCAGCGACAACGGCCGTTCCTTTGCCAGCTGCCTGCGCGAGGCCGACGCGCCCGAGCGCGACCGCCTGATCGCGCTGGCAGTGGCCGCCATTGCCGCTGCCCATCGCGATGGTGCGTATTTCGGCCAGCCGCTTCCGCGCAACATGACCTTCGACGGGCAGGCGGTCGGCTTCATCGATTTCGAAGAAGACCCGCTGGAAGTGATGGACCTGGCGCAGGCCCAGGCGCGCGACTGGCTGGTGTTCGGCTACGGCGTGGCCAAGTACTACCGCGGCCGCCGCGAGGTGCTGCAGCGGTTGATGACGGGCGCCTTCGATGCGGCCGGCCCGGCGGTGGCGGCGCATGCGCATGTGGTGACCGGGCGCCTGCAGCGGTTTGCGCAGCTCACCGGTCGCCTGGGGCGCTCGGCCGGGGCGCTGGCGCGCGCCATCCTGGCCATCCACGCGGCAACCTCCCTGGCCGTGGTGCTGGTACTGGTGATGTGCGTGGACTGGCTCGCCGATGGCGAAATGGACCTGCTCAACGCCTTGCTGTAAGTGTGCCGGCGGTCGCGTCGGACGGGCCTTGCATACGCGGCAGTACAGACGCCGGGGCGATTTCGCACGTATCATCCCGGCTCGATTTTTGTAGGCAGCAACGCGTGACCGAATCCACTCTCGCCTTCGTGTTCCCCGGCCAGGGCTCGCAGTCCCTGGGCATGCTGGCCGAACTGTCCGAGCTGCATCCGCAGATCCGCGAAACCTTCGCCGAAGCCTCCGAAGGCGCCGGCGTCGACCTGTGGGCGCTGTCCCAGGGCGGCCCGGAAGAGATGCTCAACCGCACCGAGTACACCCAGCCGGCCTTGCTGGCCGCCGGCGTGGCGGTGTGGCGGCTGTGGAATGCGCAGCGCGGGCAGCGCCCGGCGGTCCTGGCCGGGCACAGCCTGGGCGAATACACCGCGCTGGTCGCTGCCGGCGCGCTGTCGCTGCACGACGGTGCGCACCTGGTGCGGCTGCGCGGCCAGTTCATGCAGGCCGCCGCGCCGGCCGGTGTCGGTGCGATGGCGGCGGTGCTGGGCGCCGAGGATGCGCTGGTGCTGGAGGTCTGTGCCGAGGCGGCCGACAGCCAGGTGGTGGTGCCGGCCAATTTCAACTCGCCCGGTCAGATCGTGATCGGCGGCGATGCGGCGGCGGTGGATCGCGCGCTGGCCCTGCTGGCCGAGCGTGGCGTGCGCAAGGCGGTCAAGCTGGCGGTGAGCGTGCCCTCGCATACCCCGTTGATGCGCGATGCCGCCAACCAGCTCGCCGAAGCGATGGCCGGACTGAGCTGGCACGCGCCGCAGATTCCGGTGGTGCAGAACGTCGATGCACGCGTGCACACCGGCAGCGATGCGATCCGCCAGGCGCTGGCCGAGCAGCTGTACCTGCCGGTGCAGTGGACCGGCTGCGTGCAGGCACTGGCCGCCCAGGGCATCACCCGGGTCGCCGAATGCGGCCCCGGCAAGGTGCTGAGCGGGCTGATCAAGCGCATCGACAAGAGCCTGGACGCCCGTCCGCTGGCCACGCCTGCCGATTACGCCGGCGCGCTCGAGGCGTGGACACACTGATTCGACGTACCTGCCGGCGCTGCCGGCAGCCCTCATCGTTCGCGGCTGCGGCCGCGGGCTCCCCACTCGAGGAACAGCATTCATGAGCAAGCCTCTGCAGGGCGAGATCGCCCTCGTTACCGGTGCCAGTCGCGGCATCGGCGCGGCCATCGCCGACACGCTGGCCGCCCAGGGCGCCACCGTGATCGGCACCGCGACCTCGGCCTCCGGCGCTGCGGCGATCGGCGCGCGCCTGGCTGCTCAGGGCGGCCACGGCCGCGAGCTCAACGTCACCGACGCTGCGGCGGTCGATGGCCTGATCGATGCGATTGGCAAGGAGTTCGGCGCGATCTCGATCCTGGTCAACAACGCCGGCATCACCCGCGACAACCTGTTGATGCGGATGAAGGACGACGACTGGCAGGCGATCATCGACACCAACCTGACCAGCGTGTTCCGCACCTCCAAGGCAGTGATGCGCGGCATGATGAAGGCGCGCAAGGGCCGCATCGTCAACATCGCCTCGGTGGTGGGCGTGACCGGCAACCCCGGCCAGACCAACTACGCTGCGGCCAAGGCCGGCATCATCGCGTTCTCCAAGTCGCTGGCCAAGGAAATCGGCTCGCGCGGGGTCACCGTGAATGTGGTGGCGCCCGGCTTCATCGATACCGACATGACCAAGGCGCTGCCCGAGGAGGCCAAGGCCGCCCTGCTGCAGCAGATCGCGCTCGGGCATCTGGGCGCGCCGGAAGACATCGCCAACGCGGTGGCGTTCCTGGCCGGCCCGAGCGCCGGTTACATCACCGGTGAGACCCTGCACGTCAACGGCGGCATGTACATGCCGTGAGCGTGCGGCGCCGGGAGGCGCTAAGTGGCTGATCGGCCGGGACTTGTGATGCAATGCAAGGCTCGGTCGCTTCCACTACACTATCCAACGCGGCCATCGCAGCCCGATGGCGTTTTTTTCGTACCACCACTACTCCATCTGGAGCGATATCCCCAATGAGCACCATCGAAGAACGCGTCAAGAAAATCGTCGTCGAGCAACTCGGCGTCAAGGAAGAGGAAGTCACCACCAGCGCATCGTTCGTCGATGACCTGGGTGCCGACTCGCTGGACACCGTCGAGCTGGTGATGGCGCTGGAAGAAGAGTTCGAGTGCGAGATCCCGGACGAAGAGGCTGAGAAGATCACCTCGGTCCAGCAGGCGATCGACTACGTCAAGGCTCACGTCAAGAGCTGATGCGTTGTTCCTGACGGCGGTGGCGTGCGTCAAGCCGCTGCTGCGTCAGACATTCCATGGGGCCGCTGATGCGGCCCTGTGTTTTTCAAGCGTCATCCGCAAACCGCAAGCACCGTCCGTTCCGTGGTGAGGAGATCTGCAATGAGTCGTCGTGTTGTCGTTACCGGCATGGGCATGGTGTCGCCGCTAGGCAATGATCTGGCCACCAGCTGGGATGGAATCATCCACGGGCGCTCAGGCATCGGCCCGATCACGCAGATCGATGCCTCGCAGTTCACCACCAAGATCGCCGGCGAGATCAAGAATTTCGACCCCACGCTTTTTGTGTCCGCCAAGGACGTCAAGAAGATGGATTCGTTCATCCATTACGGTGTCGGCGCCTCGTTCATGGCGCTGGACGACTCCGGCCTGGAAATCGACGAAAGCAATGCCGAACGCGTTGGCGCCATTCTCGGCTCCGGCATCGGCGGGCTGCTCGGTATCGAAGAGCAGACCATCAAATTCCACGAGGGCGGCGCGCGCAAGATTTCGCCGTTCTATGTGCCCAGCACCATCATCAACATGCTGCCGGGCCAGGTCAGCCTGATCAAGGGCCTGAAAGGCCCGACCTTCTCCGCCGTGTCGGCCTGCGCCACTTCCAACCATTCGATCGGCACCGCGATGCGCATGATCCAGCACGGCGACGCCGATGTGATGCTGGCCGGCGGCGCCGAGCGCGGCTCCTCGCCGAGTTCGGTGGGCGGCTTCTGCGCGATGAAGGCCATGTCCACCCGCAACGACGACCCGACCGGCGCCTCGCGTCCGTGGGACAAGCAGCGCGATGGCTTCGTGCTGGGTGACGGTGCCGGCGTGCTGGTGCTGGAAGAGTACGAACACGCCAAGGCGCGTGGCGCGCGCATCTATGCAGAACTGGTCGGCTTCGGCGCCAGCTCCGATGCGTTCCACATGACCGCACCCAGCGAAGACGGTGAGGGCGCGGCGCGCAGCATGGCCGCAGCGATGCGCGATGCCAAGCTCAATCCCGAGCAGATCGGTTACCTCAACGCGCACGGCACCTCCACGCCGCTGGGCGATCTTGCCGAAACCCTGGCGATGAAGCGCGCGCTGGGCGACCACGCCTACAAGACCATGGTCAGCTCGACCAAGTCGATGACCGGCCACCTGCTCGGCGCGGCCGGCGGCGTGGAAGCGATCTTCTCGGTGATGGCGCTGCATACCGGCATCATTCCGCCGACCATCAATCTGGAAGAGCCCAGCGAAGGCTGCGACCTGGATTACGTGCCGAACGTGGCGCGCGAGGTGCAGGTGGATGCGGTGATGTCCAACGGCTTCGGCTTCGGCGGCACCAACGGCACGCTGGTGTTCAAGCGCGTCTGACATCCCGGTGCTGGCGTACCGCGAACAATGCTTCGCGGTACACGCCGCAGGCAGGTTACGGCGGTCGGGCAGGGCGCGTGTACGCGGCCGAACGTCGCTCCGCGAGCTGATCCTTCTCTTCATGTGTGCCCTGCCTCCCTCGCAGGGCGGCGCCTCTTAGCACCCCACGCCCAACCGGCCGATGACGCTCACCAGACCCCTGCACGCCGACATCGACCTGCTGGCGCTGCATCGGCTGGCGCCGCAGCGGTATCCGGCACTGCTCGAATCCACCGCCTCCGGCACCGCGCACGGGCGCTGGGATGTGCTGCTGCTGGCAGACGGCGCACGCCTGCGGCTGGACGCCGATGGGCGCACGCGCGACGGCGAGGGGCGCGTGCTGGACGGCGGCTTTCTGCACGCGCTGGATGCGGCCTGGCAGGCCGAGCGCCTGCCGCACGATGCGACCAGCCCCTGGCCGTTTCGCGGTGGCTGGGCGGTATTGCTGGATTACGAACTGGCCGCGCAGGTCGAACCGATTCTGCAGCTGCCCACGCGCAGCGATGGCCTGCCGAGTGCACTGGCCTTGCGCGCGCCTGCCGCGGTGCTGCGCGACCGGGTACAAGGCCGCTGCATCGCGCTGGCCGAGCCGGGCCGCGAGGATCTGCTGACCCGCATCGTCGAGGACATCGCCGCCTGCGCCGCATTGCCACCATTGCCCGGCTGGGTCGGGCCGGAGGCTGTCGATGAGGACGCGCCGGAGCGCTTCACCGATGCAGTGGAGCGCGTGCTCGATTATCTGCGCGCAGGCGATGTGTTCCAGGCCAATATCTCGCGCGCCTGGCATGCGAGGTTCGCCGCGGCGGTCGATCCGGCGGCGTTGCATGCGCGCCTGCGCGCGGCCAATCCCGCCCCGTTTGCCGGCCTGTTCGTCGCGGCAGGACGCGCGGTGGTGAGTTCCTCGCCGGAGCGGCTGGTGTCGGTGCAGGGCGATGTGGTGCAGACGCGCCCGATCGCCGGTACCCGCGCGCGCTTTGTTGGCGACGACGATGCCGCACGCATCCGCGAGCTGGTCGGTCATCCGAAGGAGCGCGCCGAGCACGTCATGCTGATCGACCTGGAGCGCAACGACCTGGGACGCATCTGCGCGCCGGGCACGGTGGAGGTGGACGAGCTGATGGGCGTGGAAAGCTACGCGCACGTGCACCACATCGTCAGCAATGTACGCGGCCGTCTGCGCGCCGACGTCACTCCGGGCGAGGTGATCGCCGCAGTGTTTCCCGGCGGCACCATCACCGGTTGCCCGAAGGTGCGCTGCATGCAGATCATCGCCGAGCTCGAACGCACCGCGCGGGGCGCCTACACCGGCGCATTCGGCTGGCTCAATCGCGACGGCGACATGGATCTGAACATCCTGATACGCACTGCCGAGGTGGCCGGGGAGCAGGTGCATTTCCGCACCGGCGCCGGGATCGTGGTGGATTCGGACCCGCAGCGCGAACTGGACGAGACCCGCGCCAAGGCGCGCGGCGTGCTGCGCGCCTTCGACCAGGCATGAGCGCTTCAACGGGACATCACCGGCGCGCGGTATCCTGCGCGGCGCTGGGGCAATGACGAGGTGCGTGTGGCGGTGACTGGCAAACGTGGATGTCTGGCTGTGCTGGGCACGGCCCTGTTGCTCGTGGCGCTGCTGGCGATTGCGGGGCTGGTGGCGTGGCGGCATTACCTGCACTTTGCCGGGACACCGGTGAGCGCGAGCGCGCCCAGCGTGGTGATCGCGCCCGGCGATTCGCTCAAGGCCACGTTGCGCAAGTTGCGCGCCGCCGGCGTGGCGCAGGGTGCCGACCTGGAATGGCAGTTGCTCGCGCGCCAGGTCGATGCGGCCGGCAAACTCAAGGTGGGCGAATACGCGCTGGCGCCGGCGCTGTCACCGCGCGAGCTGCTCGAACGCATGCGCCAGGGCCGGGTGATCCAGTACCGCTTCACCATCGTGGAAGGCTGGAACTTCCGCCAGCTGCGTGCCGCGATCGCCACCGCCACGCCGCTGCAGCAATCCATCGCTGCGCTGGACGATGCGGCGTTGATGGCGCGGCTGGGGTTCGCCAACCAGCACCCGGAAGGACGCTTCCTGCCGGAAACCTATCTCTACCAGCGCGGCGACAGCGATCTGGACGTGCTCAAGCGTGCCCACCTGGCCATGGACAAGGCGCTGGCGCAGGCCTGGGAGCAGCGCGCGCCCGATCTGCCGCTCGGCTCGCCGGAACAGGCGTTGATCCTGGCCTCCATCATCGAAAAGGAAACCGCGCTGGGCTCGGAGCGCCCGTTGATTGCCGGCGTGTTCCTGCGCCGCCTGCAGCTGGGCATGAAGCTGCAGACCGACCCCACCGTGATCTACGGCATCGGCAGCAGTTACGACGGCAATATCCGCCGCCGCGACCTGACCACCGATACGCCGTACAACACCTACACGCGTACCGGCCTGACCCCGACGCCGATCGCCATGCCCGGCCGTGAGGCCTTGCTGGCGGCGGTGCGCCCGGCACCGGGGAATGCCCTGTACTTCGTGGCGGTCGGCGATGGCACCGGCGCGCATGCGTTCTCGGCCACCCTGGCCGAACACAATGCCGCGGTGGCGCGTTACCTGCAGCGCCGTCGCCTGCCGCAACCGGAGCCCACTCCATGACCACTGCGTTTTCACCCTGGCAGCAGCGCGCCTACGACCAGACGCTGGCGGCACTGGACGCCGGCCGGCTCGGACACGGCCTGCTGATCTGCGGCCCGGATGGCCTGGGCAAGCGTGCGGTGGCGCTGGCGCTGGCCGAGCACGTGCTGGCCAGCTCGCCGGACCCGGCGCTGGCGCAGCGCAGCCGGCAGCTGATCGCCGCTGGAACCCACCCGGACCTGCAGCTGATCTCGTTCATTCCCAACCGCACCGGCGACAAGCTGCGCACCGAGATCGTGATCGAGCAGGTACGCGAGATTTCGCAAAAGCTCTCGCTGACCCCGCAATACGGCATTGCCCAGATCGTGATCGTCGACCCGGCCGATGCGATCAATCGCGCCGCCTGCAACGCCTTGCTCAAGACGCTGGAAGAACCCTCGCCGGGGCGCTACCTGTGGTTAATCAGCGCGCAGCCGGCGCGCCTGCCGGCGACCATCCGCAGCCGCTGCCAGCGTCTGGAATTCAAGCTGCCGCCCGCGCACGAGGCGCTGGCCTGGCTGCTGTCGCAAGGTGTCGACGAGCGGGCTGCACAGGAAGCGCTGAATGCCGCACGCGGTCATCCGGGGCTTGCGGCGCAGTGGCTGCGCGAGGATGGCCTGGCGGTGCGCCGCGCGGTGGCGCAGGACCTGGAGCAGATCGCCGCCGGGCGCGCCAGCGCAGTGGATATTGCGCAGCGCTGGACCAACGACGGCCAGGCCGACCAGCGTCTGCGCCACGCGGCAGACCTTGCGCTGGCACAGGCATCGGCCGGCTTGACCGATCCATCGCGGTTGCACAAGCTGGCGACCTGGTTCGACGCCGCCAATCGCACCCGCGACCTGCTGCGTACCACCGTCCGCGCCGATCTGGCGGTGACGGAATTGTTGCTGGCCTGGCGCGAGGGAGAGCGTCCGGCACGTTCTAGGGGAACTCGATGAGTGCAATGAATGCACGCCAGGGCATCTTGTCGCTGGCGTTGAAGGACAAGCCCGCGCTCTACAGCGCCTACATGCCGTTCGTGAAAGGCGGCGGTATCTTCGTACCCACGCCCAAGCGCTACATGCTCGGCGACGAAGTCTTCCTGCTGCTGACCCTGCCGGACTCCAGCGAGCGCCTGCCGGTGGCCGGCAAGGTGGTCTGGACCACCCCGGCCGGCGCGCAGGGCAACCGCGCCGCCGGCATCGGCGTGCAGTTCCCGGACGGCCCGGAAGGCGAGGGCGTGCGCAACAAGATCGAGATGTTGCTGGCGGGCCTGACGACCTCGGACAAGCCGACGCATACGATGTGAGGCGATGCGGTGGAGGCGGGTGCGCGTGATCGCAGCCGTGTTGGACGCGGGCCATCGAAGCTGCGTATCGGGCGTTTAAACGGCGCCGAACCGAACGCTGCGTCATCGCTGCCAGCTAGCGCGAATGCCGCGCCCGGTCACCGGAACGCGGCGTTTTCGATTGCATCATCATTGCAGTGGATGAACCTGTTGACGAGCGCCGCAGCTGCCCTATAATGTGCGGCTCGCGTCATCGGGCGGTTAGCTCAGCGGTAGAGCATTGCCTTCACACGGCAAGGGTCACAAGTTCGAACCTTGTACCGCCCACCATCGAAACCCAACAGCAGCAAGGGTTTCAGCGCGAGAAGAAGAGCCGGCCATGGGCCGGCTTTTTTGTTGTGCTGCAGTGTCCTGCCAAAGCCTGGGCACCTGGTTCGGTTGAAGTGCCGGTATGGACGTGGCCGATGCCGTCGAATCGTCGTTGTCGCCGACATCCGTGCGAGTCGAGTGCAGAGCCTGTTAATTCAGTGGTTTGTTCAAGTCGCTGACAGCCGCGTTCATCCGGTTGTGCCTGCTTGTTGCAGGCTCGGGAACGAATCGCCATCCTGCAATCCCCCGCGTTGAAGAAGGAGTGGCGATGAAGGCGCTGCTTGGAAGTGCTCTGGTTGCAATGATGCTGCTGGCGGGCTGTGCCCGTGACGTGGGCGAGCAGTACGTGGGCAAGTGGGTCAACATGAAGTCGGAGAAGAACGTGCTCAGCATCGAGCACAATGGCGAGAGCTTCATCATTCGCGACACCACCCCGGAGCTGCTGGGCGGTGGCGTCAAGACCAGGAATCATCCGGCGATCTTGAACAAGGGTGTGCTGCAGGTGTCCAACGCCGATGGCACCGTCAACTACGCGATCGACCAGGCGACCGGGCACCTGAGCACGGGCGATACCGAATACACGCGGGTCAAGTGATCGCTGCGCTCGCTCACTGGGCGAGTGCTGGGTGGCGGCGCTGCGTGTGCGGCGGGGTCAGATCACCAACGTCGCGCTGACCCTGTCGTGTGATCGTGTCGCATGACCGGTCGCCGCCGATCGCCAATCTTGCGTGCTGAAGACCCGCGACCAGCGTCTGCGCTTGCGGCCCGGGCAGGCGATGCCAGGGCCCGCAGCTGCATCTCAAGCAGGTGATGCCGACGCGTGCGCCTGCATCCAGCGCCACAAGGTGGTGCGCGAGACGCCGAGTGCCTGGGCGGCGAGGGCGCGATTGCCGTTTGCGCGATCGAGCGCTGCGCGGACCGCTGCGGCAGTGAGTTGCATGCGCGAGGTTGCAAGATCGCTGTGTTCGGGTGCCGCCACGCTGTCGCCAATGCGCATGTCGAACAGCTCGGGTGCCCAGCGTTCCAATTGACCGAGGTCCAGGCTGTCGTGCGGTTGGGCCTTCCAGTGGATGCACAGGCGTTCGACCAGGTTGCGTAGTTCGCGCACGTTGCCCGGCCAGGTGTGCTGTTGCAGCCGCTGCAGCGCTGCTGGAGACAATGGCGACGGCAGCGCGCCGAGTTGCTGGAAGTAATGTGCCAGCAACAGTGCGATCTCGTGGGGGCGATCACGTAGCGGCGGCAGGGCGATGCGTAACGCTGCCAGGCGATAAAAAAGGTCGCGGCGGAAGCGCCCCTGTTCGACCAGGGCCTGCAATGGCTGCAAGCTGGCGGCGATGACGCGTACGTCGACGGCGACCGGCAGTGTGGCGCCGACACGCAGCACTTCGCGCTCTTCCAGCACGCGCAACAGGCGTGTCTGCAGCGGCATCGGCAGTTCGCCGATTTCATCGAGAAACAGCGTACCGTCCTGCGCGGCTTCGATCAGGCCGACATGGCCGCCGCGGCGTGCACCGGTAAAGGCGCCGTCGCTGTAGCCGAACAATTCCGCTTCCAGCAGTGATTCGCTGATGGCGCCGCAGTTGATGGCGACGAAACGGCCGCGTCGTCTACTGCCGGCATGCAGCTGGCGTGCGACCAGTTCCTTGCCGGTGCCGGTCTCGCCGCTGATCAATACGGTGCCCGGATGCGGGGCGTACAGCAGCACCAGCTCGCGCACATGCGCGATTGCGGCGTCTTCGCCAAGCAATGCGTCGGTGCGCCGCACCCGGTGCGTGGCGGTGCGGCTGGCGCCACGCTCGTTGCCGGGTGCGGTACCCAACGCGATGGCGCGTTCGAGCGCCAGGCGCACCGAATCTGCCGAATACAGCAGCACGCCGGGCAGGCCGGCCTGCTCGGCGAAATCGATCGCCATGCCGGTGCCGACGATGACCTGGATGCCGCTGGCGCGCAGGTCGGCAATGCAGTCGCGCGTGTCTTCAGCGGTGACGAAGCGGCGGTGCTCGATGTCGAGGTCGAAGCTGTCCTGGAAGGCGCGGAACGAGGGCACATCGGTGGCATGGGTGACCACGCCGATGCGCGGTGCGATGCGACGTGCGCGCGCCAGCGCTTCCATCAGATCGAACCCGGTGGCCTGGATCGGCGCCAGTGGCAGTGCGAGCCGGCTGCGCAGATAGGCGGCATTGGAGCCGCCGGCGACCAGTACGTCGCAGCGCTCGCGGCGCAGGCGCTGGCCGATGACCTCCACTGCCTCGGCAAAGCCGAGATTGACCTGCTCGATGCGCGCGCGCTGGTCGAACTCGGGGATGACGTCGGCCAGCAGGCCGGTCAGGCGAGAGACGCTGACGGTCCAGATGACCGGTGGAGCGGTCTCCATCGGCTCGGTAAACCTGGGGCTGCGCATCATTGGTGCCGCGTTGCAAAGATGTTGCATGCTGCGCGTTGCGTTGCAGCTTTGCAACATTTGTTCCGTTCTGGCCCAATCGAATCAATGGCTTGGGGTTGGCATGCCATTTGCGCCTTGTCCTGCATCCCAACCCTGGAATCGCCATGACGTCCTCACCCACCGCTTCCGCCGGCATGCGCTTCCGCGCGGCGCTGGCTGCCGAATCGCCGCTGCAGGTGATCGGCGCGATCAATGCCAACCATGCGCTGCTGGCGCAGCGTGCCGGCTACCAGGCCATCTACCTGTCTGGCGGTGGTGTGGCGGCCGGTTCGCTGGGGCTGCCGGATCTGGGCATCAATACGCTGGAAGACGTGCTGATCGACGTGCGCCGCATCACCGATGTCTGCGAGCTGCCGCTGCTGGTGGACGTGGACACCGGCTTTGGGCCGAGCGCGTTCAATATCGAGCGCACCATCAAGTCGCTGATCAAGGCGGGTGCAGCCGGCTGCCATATCGAGGACCAGGTCGGCGCCAAGCGTTGCGGGCATCGTCCGGGCAAGGAGATCGTCAGCCAGGCCGAAATGGTCGACCGGGTCAAGGCGGCAGCCGATGCCAAGACCGATCCGGCGTTCTTCCTGATTGCGCGCACCGATGCGATTCAGATGGAAGGCGTGGATGCGGCGATCGAACGTGCGATCGCCTGCGTGGAAGCCGGTGCCGACGGCATCTTTGCCGAAGCCGCGTACGACCTGGACACCTACAAGCGGTTTGTCGATGCAGTGGGCGTGCCGGTGCTGGCCAATATCACCGAGTTCGGCAAGACGCCGCTGTTCACGCGCGACCAGCTTGCGCAGGCCGGTGTGGCGATCCAGCTGTTTCCGCTGTCGGCATTTCGCGCGGCCAACAAGGCGGCCGAGGCGGTCTACACCGCGATCCGGCGCGATGGTCATCAGCAGGCCGTGCTGGACACCATGCAGACGCGCGAAGAGCTGTACGAGCGCATCGGCTACCACGGCTACGAGCAGCGCCTGGACGCCTTGTTTGCACGCAAAGGCGCATGATCGCGCCTTGCTGCGTGCAGGTTTGGCCACTTCTTCCGTGACACCGCAACACGACACCGTTTGGGAGCGCATCGCATGAACGACACCGTCAATTCCGGCTTCAAGCCGAAGAAATCCGTCGCACTGTCCGGCACTGCTGCAGGCAACACCGCGCTGTGCACGGTGGGCCGCAGCGGCAACGATCTGCATTACCGCGGCTACGACATCCTGGATCTGGCCACCACCAGCGAGTTCGAGGAAATTGCCTATCTGCTGGTGCACGGCAAGCTGCCCAACAACGGCGAACTGCGCGGCTACAAGGCCAAGCTGCGTTCGCTGCGCGGCGTGCCGGCGGCAGTGAAAACCGCACTGGAGCAGCTGCCGCCGTCGGCGCATCCGATGGATGTGATGCGCACTGGCGTGTCGGTGCTGGGTTGCCTGCAGCCGGAGAAGGACGATCACAATCATCCAGGCGCGCGCGATATCGCCGACAAGCTGATGGCCTCGCTGGGCTCGATGCTGCTGTACTGGTATCACTACAGCCACAACGGCAAGCGCATCGAGGTGGAAACCGACGACGACTCGATCGGCGGGCACTTCCTGCATCTGCTGCACGGGTTTGCGCCGAAGGACTCGTGGGTGCGTGCGATGCACACCAGCCTGATCCTGTACGCCGAACACGAGTTCAATGCGTCCACGTTTGCAAGCCGGGTGATCGCCGGCACCGGCAGCGACATGTACAGCGCCATCGCCGGCGGCATCGGCGCGTTGCGCGGCCCCAAGCATGGTGGCGCCAACGAGGTGGCCTTCGAGGTGCAGAAGCGCTACGACACCCCGGACGAGGCCGAGGCTGACATCAAGGCGCGTGTGGAACGCAAGGAAGTGGTGATCGGCTTCGGGCACCCGGTCTACACCGTGTCCGATCCGCGCAACAAGGTGATCAAGGACGTGGCGCGCGAACTCTCTGACGAGCAGGGCAGCCGCAAGATGTACGACATCGCCGAGCGCCTGGAGACGGTGATGTGGGACATCAAGAAGATGTTCCCGAACCTGGATTGGTTCAGTGCGGTGAGCTACCACATGATGGGCGTGCCGACGGCGATGTTTACGCCGCTGTTCGTGCTGGCGCGCACTGCCGGGTGGAGCGCGCACATCATCGAGCAGCGCATGGACGGCAAGATCATTCGTCCCTCGGCCAATTACACCGGCCCGGAAGATCAGGTCTTCGTACCGCTGGATCAGCGTTCCTGAGGACGCGCCAGCGGTTGGATTAATCCACCACGATCGCCTTCATCCAACGAAGGCGATCAGACGATGGCAACCGCAACGAGATGGCAGTCCCCCCACACGCCTGAAATCCTGGATCCGATTCCCGATTCCCGATTCCCGATTCCCGAAATACCCCCGCCCGCTTCGATATCGCCAGCCATGAACAGCCAGTACCGCAAGCCCTTGCCGGGCACCTCGTTGGACTACTTCGATGCACGCGCCGCCGTGGATGCGCTGCAACCCGGCGCCTATGCAACGCTGCCGTACACCGCACGTGTGCACGCAGAGAATCTGGTGCGGCGCGCCGAACCGCAGATGCTGGAGGCCTACCTGCGCCAGCTGATCGAGCGCAAGCGCGACCTGGATTTCCCGTGGTTTCCGGCACGTGTGGTCTGTCACGACATTCTGGGGCAGACCGCGCTGGTCGACCTGGCCGGGCTGCGCGATGCGATCGCCGAGCAGGGTGGCGACCCGGCGCAGGTCAACCCGGTGGTGCCGGTGCAGTTGATCGTCGATCACTCGCTGGCGGTGGAATACGCCGGTTTCGACAAGCAGGCCTTCGCCAAGAATCGCAGCGTGGAAGATCGGCGCAACGCCGACCGCTTCCACTTCATCGAGTGGACCAAGCGCGCATTCGAAAACATGGAAGTGATTCCGCCGGGCAACGGGATCATGCATCAGATCAATCTGGAGAAGATGTCGCCGGTGATCTACACGCTCGATGGCGTAGCGTTCCCGGATACCTGCGTAGGCACCGACAGCCACACCCCGCATGTGGATGCGCTGGGTGTGATCGCAGTGGGCGTGGGCGGGCTGGAAGCGGAAAACGTGATGCTGGGGCGCGCCTCGTGGATGCGCCTGCCCGACATCATCGGTGTGGAACTGCTGGACCGGCCGGCGCCTGGCATTACCGCCACCGACATCGTGCTGGCCCTGACCGAGTTCCTGCGGCAGCAACGTGTGGTCGGTGCCTATCTGGAGTTCTACGGGGCCGGCGCCAGCGCGCTGACCATCGGCGATCGCGCGACCATCTCCAACATGACGCCGGAATTCGGCGCCACTGCGGCAATGTTCTATATCGATCAGCAGACGCTGGATTACTTGCGCCTGACCGGGCGCGAGGACGCTCAGGTTGCCTTAGTGAAGACCTACGCGCTCCAGACCGGCCTGTGGGCGGATGACCTGGTCACTGCGCAATACGAGCGTGTGCTGCAGTTCGATCTGTCGAACGTGGTGCGCAACATGGCCGGGCCGTCCAATCCGCACAAGCGCGTGGCCACCAGTGAGCTGGCCGAGCACGGCATTGCCGGCGTCTGGGATGCCGTGCCGGGCCAGATGCCCGATGGCGCGGTGATCATCGCGGCAATCACCTCATGCACCAATACCTCCAACCCACGCAATGTCATTGCCGCGGGCTTGCTGGCGCGCAATGCGAACGCACGCGGATTGACGCGCAAACCCTGGGTGAAAAGTTCGCTGGCGCCGGGCTCCAAGGCGGTGCAGTTGTACCTGGAAGAGGCCGGGTTGCTGGGCGAGCTGGAACAACTGGGTTTCGGCATCGTCGCGTTTGCCTGCACCACCTGTAATGGCATGAGCGGTGCGCTGGACCCTGCGATCCAGCAGGAGATCATCGACCGCGATCTGTATGCCACCGCGGTGTTGTCGGGTAACCGCAATTTCGACGGGCGCATCCATCCGTATGCGAAGCAGGCGTTTCTGGCATCGCCGCCGTTGGTGATTGCCTATGCCATCGCCGGCACGGTGCGCTTCGATATCGAAAAGGATGTGCTGGGCATCGATGCCGATGGCGTTGCAGTGACGCTCAAGGATCTATGGCCGAGCGATGCGGAGATCGATGCGGTGGTGGCGCGCAGCGTCAAGCCGGAGCACTTCCGCAGCGTCTACGACCCGATGTTCAAGCGCAGCGTGGGGCAGGGCATCCAGGTGAGCCCGTTGTACGACTGGCGGCCGGCCAGCACCTACATCCGGCGCCCGCCGTACTGGGAAGGCGCGCTTGCCGGTGCACGCAGTTTGCAGGGCCTGCGCCCGTTGGCGGTGCTGGGCGACAACATCACCACCGACCATCTGTCGCCGTCCAATGCGATCCTGGCTGGCAGCGCGGCAGGCGAATACCTGGCGCAGATGGGCGTGCCGGAGGAAGACTTCAATTCCTACGCCACCCATCGCGGCGATCACCTCACCGCGCAGCGCGCCACTTTCGCCAACCCCAAGCTGGTCAACGAAATGGCGGTGGTCGATGGGCAGGTCACCGCCGGTTCGCTGGCGCGGCTGGAACCGGAAGGGCAGGTGCTGCGCATGTGGGAGGCGATCGAAACCTACATGATGCGCAAGCAGCCGCTGATCATCATTGCCGGTGCCGATTACGGGCAGGGCTCCTCACGCGACTGGGCCGCCAAGGGCGTGCGTCTGGCTGGGGTGGAGGTGATCGTGGCCGAAGGCTTCGAGCGGATTCACCGCACCAACCTGATCGGCATGGGCGTATTGCCGCTGGAGTTCAAGCCGGGCACCGATCGCAAGACGCTGGGCATCGATGGCAGCGAAACCTTCGATGTGGGCGGCGAGCGCACGCCGGGCGCCACGCTGACGCTGTCGATCCATCGGCGCAACGGCGAACAGGTGCAGGTGCCGGTCACCTGCCGCCTGGACACCGCCGAGGAAGTGTCCATCTACGAGGCGGGCGGCGTGCTGCAGCGGTTTGCGCAGGATTTTCTTGAGAGCCGGGAATCGGAAGTCGGGAATCGAGATTTGTTGAAAACGACATCAGCACCGCAAGCGCACTAGCGTCCATGGCCCTTGCCGTGGGTCTGCCACCCAATCCCCAATCCCCAATCCCGGCCCTCCCATGACCCCTCTCCCCCAACTCCGCATCCCGGCCACCTACATGCGTGGTGGCACCAGCAAGGGCGTGTTCTTTCGCCTGCAGGATCTGCCCGCCGCCGCGCAGCAGCCCGGACCTGCGCGGGATGCGTTGTTGCTGCGGGTGGTCGGCAGCCCCGATCCGTATGGCAAGCAGATCGATGGCATGGGTGGGGCGACCTCCAGCACCAGCAAGAGCGTGATCGTTTCGGCCAGTGCGCGTGCCGGGCATGATGTGGACTATCTGTTCGGGCAGGTGTCCATCGACAGCGCGTTCGTGGACTGGAGCGGCAACTGCGGCAACCTGTCGGCGGCGGTGGGGCCGTTTGCGATCGCCAATGGCCTGGTCGATGCCGCGCGGGTGCCGCGCGACGGCGTGGCGACGGTGCGGATCTGGCAGGCCAATATCGGCAAGACCATCGTGGCGCATGTACCGATGACCGATGGCCAGGTGCAGGAAACCGGCGACTTCGAACTGGATGGGGTGACCTTTCCTGCCGCCGAAGTGCAGCTGGAATTTCTTGATCCAGCCGACGATGCCGAAGGCGAGGGCGGTGCGATGTTCCCCACCGGCCAGCTGATCGATCAGCTGGAGATTCCCGGCCTTGGCACGATCGCCGCGACGCTGATCAATGCCGGCATCCCGACCATCTTCGTCAACGCGCGCGACCTGGGCTATACCGGTACCGAGCTGCAGGAAGCGATCAATGGCGACCCGCGTGCATTGACGATGTTCGAGACCCTGCGTGCGCACGGCGCGGTGCGGATGGGCTTGATTGCGAAGGTGGAAGACGCAGCGACGCGGCAGCACACGCCGAAGGTGGCGTTCGTGGCGCCGCCGGCCGATTACACCGCCTCCAGCGGCAAACCGGTGCACGCTGCCGAACTCGATCTGCTGGTGCGCGCGATGTCGATGGGCAAGTTGCATCACGCCATGATGGGCACCGCCGCGGTGGCAATCGGCACCGCGGCCGCGGTGCCCGGCACCCTGGTCAATCTGGCAGCGGGCGGCGCGGCGCGTTCTGCGGTGCGCTTCGGACATCCCTCCGGAACCCTGCGCGTCGGTGCCGAGGCGCAGCTGGTGGACGGCCAGTGGCAGGTGACCAAGGCACTGATGAGCCGCAGTGCGCGGGTGCTGATGGAAGGCTGGGTGCGGGTGCCGGTCGATGCCGCCGGTGGCGGCTGATCGCCCGCTGAGACCGGGCAGGCCCCAACGCACAAATTGCATGCGCGTGTTGCATTAATTCGAACGCCTTTTCGAATTCGGAAAACTTTTTCGCACGCGCTCTGCCAAATTTGTGTAAATCGTGTTAATTCTGTTGCAACGCGGCATGCAGATCAGGCCGCTCCGCCAACCGAATTCGGAGTCTTCCCATGTCCGCCAGCCGGTCGCTCAAGATCAGCGCGCTCGCCGTTGCCGTTGCTTCCCTTCTCCCGCTCCATGCCGCTGCCCAGCAGGCGCCCGGCGACGACGGTGTCGTGCGCCTGGACGCGGTCAAGGTCACGGTCGAGCGCCGCTCGGAAGATTCCAAGGACGTGCCGGTCTCGGCATCGGTGCTGCGTCCGGAATTCCTGGATGCCATCTCCACCAGCGGCTCGGATATCCGCGTGCTCGCGGGCAAGGCGCCCAGCCTCAACATCGAATCGTCCAACGGCCGTGTGTTCCCGCGCGTGTACATCCGCGGCTACGGCAACACCGACTTCAACACCTATGCCTCGCAGCCGGTGTCGCTGATCTATGACGACGTGGTGCAGGAAAACGCATTCCTGAAGGGTTTCCCGATCTTCGATCTGGAAGGCCTGGAAGTGCTGCGCGGCCCGCAGGGCACGCTGTTCGGCCGCAACACGCCGGCCGGCGTGGTCAAGTTCAACTCGGTCAAGCCGGCCATCGGCGCCAATGACGGCTACGCCAGCCTGTCCTACGGCACCTACGGCACCATGACCCTGGAAAGCGGTCTGAGCATCGCCATGGGCGACCATTGGGCGGCGCGTCTGTCCACGCTGGGCCAGCGCCGCGACGACTGGGTGGAAAACCGCGATGGCCGCGATCTGGAAGGCTATACCGATTCGGCCGTGCGCCTGCAGCTGCTGTACCAGGCCAGCGACGATTTCAGCGCCTTGTTCAACGCGCATGCGCGTCACCTGGACGGCACCGCACGCTTGTTCCGCGCCAACATCATCCAGCCCGGCACCAACCAACTGGTGGACGGCTTCGACGAAGAGAAGTCCTTCATCGATGGAGCCAACAACCAGGAACTGCAGACCTACGGCGGCAGCGCCAACCTGACCTGGGACCTGGGCGACATCGCGCTGCACTCGATCACTGCCTACGAAGGCATCGGCAAGTACTACAGCCGCGGCGATATCGACGGCGGCTTCGGCGCGGTGTTCGCACCGCCGTCCGGCCCGGGCGTGATTCCGTTCCCGGTGGAAACCGCCGGCGGCATCAAGAGCCTGGACCAGTACAGCCAGGAACTGCGTGCCGAATCGCAATACGAAGGCCCGCTCAACTGGCAGGCCGGCCTGTACTACTTCCACGACGATGTGGAAGGCGAAAACTACACCTACAACACCTTCAGCGGCGGCGATCTGGCCAGCTACCAGCTGACCCGCCAGCGCAATACCTCGTGGGCGGCGTTCGGTTCGTTGAACTATGCGGCCACCGATCGCCTGAACTTGCGCGCCGGCATCCGCTACACCTACGACAAAAAGACCTTCGACGTGCTGGCGCTGGACCGCGTCACGCTGGTCGAGCCGTCCAGCGGCGAGACTGACAATTCCAAGGTCACCGGCGATCTGGCGGCCACCTTCGCCATCAACGACGACGTCAACGTGTACGCCCGTGCCGCACGTGGCTTCCGCGGCGCCAGCTTCGGCGTGCCCTCGGGCACCGCGCCGCTGACCGTGGCCGAGCCGGAAACGGTGGATTCGTTCGAGATCGGCATCAAGTCCGACCTGTTCGACAACCGCGCGCGTCTGAGCTTTGACATCTACGATTTCCGCGTCAAGAACCAGCAGCTCACCGCAGTGGGTGGCGTCTCCAACGACGTGCGCCTGCTCAACGCCGACAAGACCAAGGCGCGCGGCGCCGAGTTCGACTTCGAAGCGCTGCTCACCCAGAACCTGCGCGTCACCGCCGGCGGCGCCTACAACTGGACCCGCATCGACGACCCGACCCTGTCGGTGGGCGTGTGCCGCACCTGCACCGTGACCGACCCGCTCAATGCGGCCGGCAATGCCATTATCGACGGCAACGACCTGCCGCAGGCTGCCAAGTGGATGGCCAACGCCACCCTGCGTTACGGCATCCCGATGGGCAACGACGGCGAGCTGTTCTTCTACACCGACTGGTCCTACCGCAGCGAAGTGAACTTCTTCCTGTACGACTCCAAGGAGTTCACCGGCCAGCCGCTGGTCGAGGGCGGCGCCAAGATCGGCTACAACTGGGGCGCGGGTGCGTACGAGTTGTCGGTGTTCTGCCGCAACTGCACCAACCAGATCCGCGTGACCGGTGCGATCGACTTCAACAACCTCACCGGCTTCATCAACGACCCGCGCATTGTCGGTGCGCAGTTCCGCGCCAACTTCTGATCGGCGTCGTGGTGTAGCACTATCGAACCGCCGGCCAACATGCCGGCGGTTTTTTTATGGTCGCAGGAGTGGATGCATGCAGCGGAGATGGCGAAACATGTGGTGGATGCTGGGGCTGTGGTGTGCGTCGGCAGTGGCATGGGCGCAGACGCCTGCCGCCACTGCAGCGCAGCCAACGCCCACATCGACGTCGACGTCCTCCGAGTTGCTGGTGGTCTCCACCGACATCGGCGACGACATCGACGATGCGTTTGCGCTCGGGCTGTTGCTGCGTAGCCCGCAGCTGCATGTGCTGGGCATCGCATCGGCCTGGGGCGACACCAGCTTGCGTGCGCAACTGCTGCAGCGCCTATTGCAACAGGCTGGGCGCAGCGAGATTCCGTTGGCCGTGGGCGCACGTACCACCAGCGCGATCCCCTTCAGCCAGGCGCGCTGGGCCGCCAGGGGACAGTTGCCCGGCAAGCTGCCGGATGCGGCGGCGATGATCCTGCAGCAGGCGCGCCTGCACCCTGGCAAGGTGACCTTGCTGGTATTGGGGCCGATGACCGACGCCGCAGTGGCGCAGCAGCGCGACCCGGCCGGCTTTGCCAGGCTCAAGCGCATCGTGGCGATGGGCGGTTCGGTACGCGTTGGCTACGGCAAGTCGGCCTATCGGCCGGCCAGCGCGCCAGCGCCGGAGTACAACATCCTGGCCGATGTGCCGGCGGCGCAGCAGGTGTTCGCGGCCGGCGTGCCGATCGTGTTGCTGCCCTTGGACGCCACCCAGATCACGCTGGAAGAACCCGAGCGCATCGCCTTGTTTGCACATGGCGATGGGCTCACCGATGCGCTCACCCAGCTGTATTACCAGTGGCGCAATACCGACCAGCCCTGGGCCAGCGCCACGCCGACCCTGTTCGACGCAGTGCCGGTGGCCTGGCTGCTGCGCCCCGACCTGTGCCCGACCACGCCGCTGCATCTGGACGTCGATGCGCAGGGCTACACCCGCGAAGGCGCAGGCACGCCGAACGTGCAGGCCTGCCTGCGCGCGGACAAGCCGGCGTTGATCGACCTGTACATGCGCACGGTGCTGCAGTTGCGCTAGGAGTGGCTGTCAAAATGTGGTGAGCGCCCGCTTGGTGGCGAGCGCAGTGGTTTTATTGGCCGCACTTTGGGATGCAGTCAAAAGCCTGGTTGGTCGTGTGCGCGGTGCCCTCACCGCTCGCGGGACACGCCGCGAGTACGTCCTTGTAGGCTCGGTGGCGGCATCCATGCCGCCACACGGTCCCGCAATCGGCGAGGACACCGCACCAGAAAATGCGTCGGTTGCTTGGTTGAACGCCTGCTTGTTGCTCTGCTTGTGATGGAACGGTTGTTCGACGCACCATCCTCCGAACAATGCACGCCATACCCTGTTTGCGCCCCTGCACACCGACCATCTCGACTGGTCCTTGCCCGCCCACCGTCGCGGGACCTTACGCGGCATGGATGCCGCGTAAGAGCCTACATGGACGTACTTGCGGCGTGTCCTGCGATGGTGGGCGGGCAAGGGCCCTGCAGCCAAGCCGCAACTCAGCGGCCTGCCATGGACCGGTGTCAAACCATTGCGCTCACCACTGGTCGGGCGCGCCGGTGCCATCGCAGCGCTGGCCCGGTGGCGCGTCATCGCCGCCCATCGGCAAGTCCTTGCGTCGCCCCATGCCGCCATCGGTGAAGTGAACGGCATCGCTATACTTGCGTCCTCAGTCATGGGGTAGTGCGAATGGATAGCCGGGAATCAGGGATGAAGCGGTCGGGTACGCGGCGCATGTTGCTGTGGGTGGTCTTGCTGGGCGTGGCGATCGGCGCGGTGGCGTGCAAGCGCAACGAAAGCGGCCAGCTGCCTGTCGCCAGCGGCGAGGCGATCAAGGCCGACAAGCAGGCGATTACGGGTTTTGCGCTGGCGCGCGCCTATCCCGACCAGACCAGCGACGGCCTGTCGCTGGCGCTGGAATTCTCGCGGCCGTTGGTGGGCACGCAGGACTTCGATGCGCTGGTGCGTTTCGAGGAAAAGGTCGGCACCGGCGACAGCAGCTGGACGCTGTCCGACGACGGCAAGACGCTGCGCTACCCGTACGTGGAAGCGGCCAAGGACTACACCGTGCTGGTCGACGCCAACCTGCTGGCCGCCGATGGCAGCCGCCTGGGCAAGCCACTCAAGCAGAAGGTCTACACCGGCGCGCTCAAGCCGGTGGCCGGGTTCGCTTCGCAAGGCAGCGTGCTGCCGGCACGCGAGAGCCGCGGTCTGCCGGTGGTGTCGGTCAACGTGCCGGAAGTGGACGTGGAGTTCCTGCGCGTGCGCGAGAAGTCGTTGCCGGCGTTCTTCCAGCAGTTCCAGCGCGGCGGTCGTCGCGGCAGCTGGGAGCTGGAGAGCGAATATAACGACAAGCAGCCGTTGTCCAAGCTGGCCGACCCGGTCTACGTCAATCGTTTCATTCTCGGCGGCAAGCAGAACGAGCGCGTGCTGACCTACCTGCCTACGCAGGACATCAAGGAACTGCAGGAGCCGGGCCTGTACTTTGCGGTGATGAAGCGTGCCGGCAGTTTCGACAATGGCTTCGATACCGCGTTCTTCACCGTCAGCGACATCGGCCTGCACACGCGCGCCTACAAGGACAAGCTGTTCGTGCACACCGCCTCGTTGCAGAGCGGCGAGCCGATCAAGAACGTGGAAGTGCGTGTCCTCGATGCCAAGGGCGAGCTGTTCCTCAAGGGCGCCACCGACGGCAACGGCAATGCGCTGCTCAACTACACGCTCGATGCCGGCCACGTGCTGGTGGCGCGCAGCAAGACCGATATCTCGGTGCTGCCGTTCAACCAGCCGGCGCTGGACCTGAGCGAATTCGCAGTGGCCGGGCGCGAGAGCGCCTGGTTCGACGTGTTCGCCTGGGCCGGCCGCGACCTGTATCGCCCCGGCGAGACCATGCGCGTGTCGGCGATCCTGCGCGACAACGACGGCAAGCCTACCAAGCCGCAGCCGGTATTCCTGCGCCTCAAGCAGCCGGACGGCAAGACCTTCCGCGAGACCAAGCTGCAGCCGGGCGAGCAGGGCTATTTCGAGTTCACCCAGCAGATTCCGGCCGATGCGCCGACCGGCCGCTGGCAGGTGGAATTCCGCACCGATCCGGCCAGCAAGGACGCCGTGCAGGGCATGACCGTGCGCGTGGAAGAGTTCCTGCCCGAGCGCATGAAGCTGGATCTGGACAGCACCCAAAAGACCCTGAGCCCCGGCCAGCCGTTCACGCTGGTCGCCAATGCCGCGTATCTGTATGGCGCGCCGGCCGACGGCAACCGCTTCACCGCCAAGCTTGCGGTCAGCGTCGAGCAGCATCCGCTCGATTCCTTGCCGGGCTGGTTCTTCGGCGACCCCACGCTGGAGCTGCCGCGCGACGCCAAGGACGTGATCGACACCGAGTTCGGCAGCGATGGCGTATTGCGCGAAGACATCGCGCTGCCGGCCGAAGCCAAGCCGGTCAGCACGATTGCGGCGGTGGTCTCGGGCAGCGTGTACGAGACCGGCGGGCGCACCGTCACCCGCAGCGTCAAGCGCGTGCTGTGGCCGGCCAAGGCGCTGGTCGGCGTGCGCCCCCTGTTCGACGACAAGGACGGCACCGATGCCAACGGCACCGCGCGCTTCGAAATTACCCGCGTGGATGCCGATGGCAAGCCGCAGCCGGCCAAGGGTCTGAAGGCCACGTTGGTGCGCGAGCTGCGCGACTACCACTGGAACTACACCGACGACCATTGGGATTACGACTTCACCCGCCGCTTCGAGAACAAGGACACGCGCACGCTCGACATCGCCGGCGGCAACGCCAAGCTCGAGGTCCCGGTGGAGTGGGGCGAGTATCGCCTGGACGTGTTCGACCCGGCCACCGGGTTGACCACGCGCTACCCGTTCCGCGCCGGCTGGAGCTGGAACGACGAAAACCGCGGCCTGGACGCGCGCCCGGACAAGGTCAAGCTGGCCTTGGACAAGACCGCCTATCGCGCCGGCGACACGCTCACCGTCACGCTGACCCCGCCGCATGCCGGCAAGGGCGTGCTGCTGGTGGAAAGCGACAAGCTGCTGTACGTGCAGGACATCGACGTCAAGCCGGGCAGCAGCTTCGAAATCCCGGTGACCGACGCGTGGGAACGCCACGATGTCTACGTCACCGCGCTGGTGTTCCGCGGCGGCAGTGCGCCGAGCAAGATCACCCCGGCGCGCGCGGTGGGCGTGGCGTATGTACCGATGGACCGCAAGGCGCGACGCGTGGCGGTGGGCCTGGCCGCGCCCAAGCAGATGCGCCCCGAGCAGGCGTTGCCGGTGACGGTGAGCGTGCCGGAGCTGGCCGGCAAGGCAGCGCACGTGACCATCTCGGCGGTGGATGTGGGCATCCTCAACATCACCCGCTTCCCGGTGCCCGATGCCAATGCGCAGTTCTTCGCGCAGCGTCGTCTGGGCACCGATGCCTACGACATCTATGGCCGCGTGATCGAGAGCTTCGAAGGCGCCAGCGGCAAGCTCAAGTTCGGCGGCGACATGGCGCTGGAAGCCTTGCCGCAGGCCAAGCGCCCGACCGCGCGCGTGCAGACCGTGGACCTGTTCTCCGGCTCGGTGAAGCTCGATGCCAAGGGCAATGCGCGCGTGCAACTGCCGGTGCCGGATTTCAACGGTACGCTGCGGGTGTCGGCGTTGGTGTATTCGGATACGCGGTTCGGCAACCACGCGGTGGAAACCGTGGTGCGCGCCCCGATCCTGGCCGAGGCCAGCATGCCGCGCGTGATGGCACCGGGCGACCGCAGCACGGTGACGCTGGATGTGCAGAACTTCACCGGCAAGCCGGGCGAGTTCAATGTGCGCGTGGACGGGATCGGCCCGCTGGCCATCGCCGAGGCCGCGCGCAGCGTCAAGCTCGGTGTGGATGCCAAGCAGACGCTGAGCTTCCCGCTGAGCGCCACCGAAGGCTATAGCGTGGCCAAGGTGCGCGTGCGTGTGGACGGCAACGGCTTCAAGGCCGACCGCAGCTACGACCTGCCGGTGCGTGCCGGCTGGCCGCAGGTGTTGCGTGCGCAGACGCGCGTGCTCGATCCGCTGGCGCCGATCACCCTGGACAGCGGCTTTGCCGATGGCCTGATGGCCGGCTCGGTAACCGCGCGCATGGTGGTCAGCCCGCTGCCGCCGATTCCCTTCGCCAGCGCCCTGCAGGGTGCATTGGAGTATCCGTATGGCTGCGCCGAGCAGACCACCAGCAAGGGCTACGCCGCACTCTTGCTCGACGATGCCACCGCCAGGGCGCTGGGCACCAAGGGGCTGGAGGCCGGCAAGCGCCGCGAGCGCATGGAAGGCGCATTCGGTCGCCTGGCCTCGATGCAGATCGCCAGCGGGCATTTTTCGATGTGGGGCGACGACGGTTACGTCAATCCGGGCCTGACCCCGTACATCGCCGAGTTCCTGCTCGACGCCAAGGACGCCGGTTTTGCGGTGCCCGACAACGTGCTGCAGAAGGCGCTCAATCGGCTCAGCGAGGACCTGCTGTCCGGTGGCAACGAGTTCTACGGGCAGGACCGCCGCGATAGCCTGAAGTTCGCCAACCAGGCCTGGTCCGGCTATGTGCTGGCACGCGTCAACCGCGCGCCGCTGGGCACGCTGCGCGCGCTGTACGACAACCAGCGCGACAAGGCGCTGACCGGCTTGTCGCTGGTGCATCTGGGCGCGGCGTTGTCGCTGCAGGGCGACACCAAGCGTGGGCAGGCGGCAATCAAGGCGGGTTTTGCCAAGGACAGCAGCGAGCGTCCGCCGTACTTCGCCGATTACGGCAGCGCGATCCGCGACGATGCCTTGATGATGGCGCTGCTGCACGAGCGTGGCTTGTCCAAGCCCGAGTACGACACCCGCGCAGTGGCATTGGGCCGCGCGCTGGATGCACGCCGCGCCACCGGCTGGCTGTGGCTGAGCACGCAGGAGCAGGTGGCGCTGGCGCGCTTGGGCAAGGCCTTGATGGTCGGGCAGGGCAAGCAGGTGTCCGGCAACTTGACTGTTGGCGGCGAGACGCAGGAGATTGCGCCGGCACGCCTGTTCGGGCGCAGCTTCGACAGCGCCGCCCTGGCGCGCGGCGTGCAGTTCGCACCGCAGGGCGAGGCACCGATGTACGCCAGCCTGGAAGTGGCCGGCATCCCGCGCAGCGCACCGGAGCCGGACACGCGCAACCTCAGCGTTGAGCGCAGCTGGTACACCACCGATGGCAAACCGTGGACCCCGCGTGCATTGAAGGAAGGCGAAGCGCTGATCGTGCGCGTCACCATCACCGCCAACAGCGACATGCCGGACGCGCTGCTGACCGACCTGCTGCCGGCCGGCCTGGAGATCGAGAACTTCAATCTCGGCGATGCCAAGCAGTGGGCCGATGTGGTGGTGGACGGCATCGGCATCAGCGAGCGTTCCAGCGCCGCCGACGTCAAGCACGAAGAGTTCCGCGACGACCGCTATGTGGCCGCGCTGGCGCTGTCCTCGGGCAGCAAGGCGCAGTTGTATTACCTGGTGCGCGCAGTCACCCCGGGCACCTACACGGTGCCGCCATCGTTGGTGGAAGACATGTACCGCCCCGAGCTGCGCGGCGTGGGGCGCAGCACACCAGCGACGATGACGGTGGTGCAGCCGTAGGACAACAAGGTAAGAGCGCGCTCGCGCGCGATGGGGCTTTTCCGGTAACGCCCCATCGCGCGCAAGCGCGCTCCTACGTTCGGGGTTTTTCTCACCGAAGCGAGTGTCCGACTCCGATGCAAGCGTTTGCGTGGCTGGACCATCATGCATCGATGATCAGCCCTATTTCCGCAGGACATCGCGCGCTTCGTCGTGGCCGGCGCTCGCTGGCAGTTGCTGCTATCTCCTCACCGTAACAACCTGCCAGCGGCGGCGTGTGTTCGACGATTTTCAGCTGGCCGCGTCAGCGTGCCGCGCGTTCATCGCCGCGCTGCCAGAAGATGCCACGTTACTTGCCTGGGTGCTGATGCCGGACCATGTCCACTGGCTGGTGCAGTTAGGCGATGTCACTCCGCTGGCGCGGACCGTGTCCTGCATGAAGGCGGCAAGCACGCGTGCGGTCAACCAGCAACGCAGGACGCCCGACGTGGTCTGGGCGCGGGCCTACCACGACCGCGGCCTGCGCAAGGACGACGATCTGCGCACCGTGGCTCGCTACCTGATCGCCAACCCGCTGCGCGCCGGACTGGTCGAGCGGGTCGGCGACTATCCATTCTGGGATGCAATCTGGCTGCCGTAGGAGCGCGCTTGCGCGCGATTGGGCGTCACCGGGAAAGCTTCATCGCGCGCAAGCGCGCTCCTACGCCAGCGCTTCTTCGCTTACGGCGATGCGATGCCAGCGACACGCAAGGATCGTTGGGAAGACGATCTGCGCCTTGTGGCTCGCTATCTTCATCGCCAACCCGCTGCGCGCCGGATTGGTCGAGCGGGTCGGCGATTGTCCATTCTGGAATGCAATCTGGCTGCCGTAGGAGCGCGCTTGCGCGCGATCGGGCATCACCGGGAAAGCCCAGTCGCGCGCAAGCGCGCTCCTACGCCAGCACAATCGCTGATTCGCTTGCGGCGACACCACTGCGCACTGTCTTTTCGATGCGATGCCAGCGACACGCAAGGGTCATTTTTGCTGGCTACGGTGGCGTGCTTTCTCACAGGCGCGGCGTTTCTGCTGCGCGATCTCGGGATTCCATGCAGCGCTCCGATTCGTACCGTTTGCACTTATCCGTTCTCGCCGTTGCCATTGCGGCGTGTTCGCCAGCTCCGCAGGCATGCGCCCACGAGTGGGCAGCTATTGCAGCCGATGCCTCCGCTCAAATGTCTGCTGCGGCCATGACCGCGACCGCGGGCGCATCAGCGAGCGCAGCTACAGCTAACAACGACGAGACAACCACACCCGAGGCCGAAGTTGCGACTGCAAGGCAACGTTCTCCATTGCCAGCAGATGCATCCGCTGATTCCATAGACCCTGCATCCACTGCATCCACTGCATCCACTGCATCCACTGCATCCACTGCATCGTCCACTTCGCCTGCATCGCCCACCTTGCCTGCATCGGCACAAGGCGAGGCATCCACTAGCGACGCACCGGCCACCCCCACCAAAACCGGCGTGCAGACCCTCGATGCCATGCAGGTCACCGGCGTGCGCCGTGCCAATGCCGCTGCGGTGGAAAGCAAGCGCGCGGCGACCAATATCACCGATGTGATCAGCGCCACCGATGTGCGCGCCTTGCCCGACAGCACCATCGTCGAAGCGCTGCGCCGCGTGCCCGGTCTGTCGGTATTGCCGGCCACCGACAACGAGCATCCGCGCGACGAGGCCGCCACACCGGTACTGCGCGGCCTGGGCCCGTCCTACAACAACGTCACCATCGACGGGCTGACCATTGCCTCGCCCGGCACGCCGAACGGCACGCTTGGCTCGATCACCCGCGGCGTGCGTCTGGACCTGCTGCCGGCATCGATGGTCAGCGAGTTGCAGGTGGTCAAGACCTTCACGCCCGACCTGGACCCCAATGCCACCGGCGGCGCAATCAACCTCAAGACACGCAGCGCTTTCGAAAACGGCGGCAAGCCGTTCTTCAGTGCCGAAGCCGCGCTGGGCCACGCCAACGATGTCGGCAAGCCGCGCGACCAGGACGACCCCGGCTACCGCTTGAACGCCACCGGCAGCCGTACCTTCGGCAGCGAGCAGCAGTACGGGGTCACCCTGTCGGCCAACTACCAGACGCTGAGCAGCTACACCGAAACCCATATGACCACCGACACGGTGCACTACGGGTTCTACGACAACAACGGCGTGCTGCAGACCGGCGCCAATCTCGGCAATGGCTGGGCGGTGCCGCAGCAGGACAAGTACTGGTACGTGCAGAACCAGCGCGACCGCTATGGCGTCACCGGCAAGTTCGAAGTGCATCCCAGTGCCGCGCTGGAAGCCTATGCAACGGCCGGTTACTACTATTTCAAGGACAACATGGAGCGCAACGAGGTCATCATCGACCCGCGCAACCGTGGCCAGGTGTTCAATCAGACCGCCAGCTCCGGCAGCTATCCCGGCGGCGACATCGAGGTGGGTTACTCCAACCAGATTGTCACCACGCGCACCAAGGTCGCGCAGCTGGGCACGATCTGGCGGCCCACCGATCGGCAACAATTCTCCGCGCGCGGCGCGTGGTCGGATGCGACCTACGACGAGCCGATCCGCATGATCAAGTACGCCACCGGCATCACCCGCGCCGCACCGGTACCGGTGGGCCAGACCGGCAGCGGTGTGACCATCAATGCCACGCCCAACTACGCATTCAACTACGACACCTCCGGCTTCGATCAGCACTTCGGGGTGTCGCCGCAGGCCTACAACGATCTGGGCAACTACAGCCTGTCGTACTGGCGCCCGGACTACAAACGCACCGCGGCCGATCGCATCCTCACCGGCCGGCTGGATTACGGTTTCAACCAGGGCGAGAGCGATCAGGGCATCGGCTTTGCCGCAGGCATGTCGTACACCACCGACAAGCCGTCCTACGACATCTATCGCGTCGAGTATCAGCCTAATACCAGTGCGCCGGCATTCGGCCTGGCCGATGTGGCGGGCACCGGCCGGGCGCCGATGCGCTACGCCGGTCTGAACCTGATCACCATCGATCCTGACAAGGCCAATCGTGCGCTGGCTGCAACGCCGCTGAGCGCGTTCAACAGCACCGACCAGCAGGCCTTCAGCAATCAGGACAACTTCACCCATACCGAAAAGACCTTCGGCAGCTATGGCCTGGTCAGTTATCGCAGCGAGCGTTTCAATGTGCAAGGCGGCCTGCATTTCGACAGCACCAGGCTCGATACGGTCGGCCGACAGCGGCAGCTGGATGCCGCGACCAACCGCTATGTGTATGTCGATAACCCGACCAGTGCCGATTACCACTATCTGCTGCCCTCGGCCATCATGACCTACCACCTGACCGGTGCACTGGACCTGCGCGCCGGCGCAAGCCGTACGCTCGGCCGCCCGCCATACGATGCGTATGCGGCGCGCACCTCGATCGGCTTCGTCAACACGGCCGATGCCGGCAACCCGAATGCGCAAGGCGTCACTGTCACCATCGGCAACCCGGACATCAAGCCGCGCGTGTCCAATAACCTGGATCTGTCGCTGGAATGGCGCCTGCCTGGCGATTTCGACGCGTTCGCGTCCACGGCCGTGTTCGACAAGCGCATCCAGGACGAGATCTTTACGCTTTCGCGCACCGACAGCTTCACGTTCGACGGCACCACTTACGCCAACGCGCTGATCAGCACGCCGGCCAATGCCGCCAAGGCGCGTATCCGCGGGGTGGAGTTCAACGGCATCGTCAACACCCTGGCGCCGATTGCGCCGTGGCTGAGTGGGGTCGGTTTTAGTGCAAATTTTGCGGTGCTCGATGGCAGCCTGGATGTGCCCTACAGCGTTGGCAGCGGCAGCAATGTGAGCCAGCGCGAGCGCAAGCTCGACAACCTGGTCGGGCAGCCCGATTACACCGCCAACGCCACGCTGTTCTACAACAGCGGCGGGCTGGAGCTGCGCGCGGCCTACAATCGCCAGGGCAAGGCCTTGCGTGCCATCGTCAGCAATATCGACTGGCAGGACCTGTATTGGTCGCCGCGTTCGCAGCTGGATTTCACCGCGACCTATGCGATCAGTAAACAGCTCAGCCTGATCGGCCAGGTCAGCAACCTCACCCACAGCCGCATCACCAGCGTGACCGGCCCCGGGCAGAACCTGCTCAAGGACAGTTATTCGGTACCCACGACTTATTGGTTCGGCTTGCGCTTTACGCCGACGTTCTAGGCGCGGCGAAGCTGGCATGACGAGCCGAGCCCAGGCAAGTGCGCGCGGTGCGTGGAAATCAAGATGTGCACGTGGCAGATGCCAGGCCATGTGCCGACCGCGCTCACCTGACCGACACGCAATAGTTCTGTTAATCCCTTCAAGCGGAGTTGTTCGATGACCTTACGTACTGCCGCCACCGCCGCGGCCATGCTGTGCGCGGCACTGGCCACCCATGCGAGCGCGGCGCCCACCGGCGTGGCCGCAATCCAGGCCCGGCTGACCAATCCTGACGGCGGCATCGTGGTGGTGGCCCATCGCGGTTGCCACGCGCCGGCGCCTGATCATGGTTTCAAGGACAGCGCACCGGAGAACTCGCTGGCCGCGCTGGATCGCTGCATCGCTATCGGTGCCGACGTGATGGAGACCGATGTGCGGCGCGCCGCCGATGGCACACTGGTGATGCTGCACGACGCCACCGTGGACCGCACCACCGACGGCACCGGCAAGCTGTCCGAGCTGACCTTGGCCGACCTGCAAAAATTGCGGCTGCGCAGCGACGAAGGTGGCGCGCAGGCACCGCTGACCGATCAACGCGTGGTCACGCTCGAGCAGATGCTGGCCAGGTCCAAGGGCCACATCCTGCTCAACCTGGACGTCAAGGATGCGATCTACGTGCAGGTGGTCGATGCGGTTGCCCGTGCCGGCATGCAGCACCAGGTGATCGTCAAGGCCGAAGCCGGCATCGCCACGCCGCCCCTGGCGGCGATGCTGCCGTTCGACAAGGTGTATTTCTTCCCGATCCTGATCAACGCCCATGGCACTGCCGACCTGGCCGCGATCGCCACTGCGCAGACACGCAACGCGCATCCGGTCGCAATCGAGCTGCCCAAGATGACAGCAGCGCAATTGCCGGCGTTGGTTGCAGTGAGCAAGGCACATAACGTGCGGCTGATGGTCAACTCGCTGTGGGAAGGCTTCATCGCCGGCTACGGCGGCGACGCCGATGCCGAGCGCGATCCGGACAAGGTCTGGGGCCGCATGCACCGCGATGGCATTTCCATCATCCAGACCGACGCGCCGGAAGCCTTGCTGCGCTATCGCGCGTCGCTGGAGAAGCGGTGAGTGTCGCGTTGCATCACCGCATGCAGCTGGCCTGCGACGGGAGCGGATGTCGCCGCGCAATGTGATCCGTAGAACTGCGTCGGTGGTGTTGCCGTTATAGTCAGCGTTCGTTTGCACGCAAGGACGTCTGCATGCCGCTCGATACATCCCTGCGCCGACTCACGCCGCATGTCGTCTGGTTGTTGGTGCTGCTGGTCGCGCTGCAGGTGCGTGATGTGGCCAAGGCCCTTGGTTTTCCAATCCCGAAAATTCCGGTGCCTTACGGCGGTGGGATTCTCGACAATCTGCTCAGCGTAGTGCTCGTGCTCGTCGCAGCGGCGTTGCTGCGTCCTGGCATGCCAGGCGAGCTCGCGGCACGTCTGGGGTTGCGTTGGAACGGCTTGCGCGGCCCGGCGCTGACGTTGCTGGCCACACTGCCGTGTTGGCTGGGGCTGTGGACGCAGTCCAGCTCGGTCGGCACCGACGATCTGCTTGGCCTGCTCTGGTTGGCGCTGCTGTTTCCGCTAGCGGAAGAAATCGTGTTTCGTGGTTTCGGCTTCGTCTTTGCCTGCCGTGCGCTGGCCTGGCGTCCGGCAATCGCCGCGCTGGTGCAGGCGGTTGTGTTTGGCGGTGTGCATTGGCTCGGGGCCGGCGGTGGAGGTGGCGAGGCGTTGTTGATCTTCGCCATTACCGGTATCGGTGCGCTGCTGTTTGCCATCGTGGACGCGCAGGATGGCTACACGATCTGGAGCGGCTGGGTGTTGCATGTCTCGCTCAACGCGGCCTGGACGGTCTTTGCGGTCTCCGATTCGGCGGCCAGCGGCTGGCTCGGCATTGCGTTGCGCCTGTCTGCGGTATTCCTGGCGATGGGGCTGCTGCGGCTGTTTGTAAGGCCGCGTCGCTCGCCGCACGCGGACGTGGTGGGCTAGCGCACCTGTCGTCGCGCAAGCAGGAGCGTGCAGTCACGTTCATCGTTCAACGCCGCAGCTTGCCGCGCGCGATGGTGGCCGAAATGCGTTTTGCCCTGCATCCTTGGCAGGATGGATGAGCAGCAGCACGCGCAGGCAAGGATCGACCAGACGCAGGAACGCGTCGCTGGCAAGGATGGTGTTGCTCGGCGTGGCCGGCGCTGGTTGACGGGGCTACGCTGGAGCGCCGTGGCACTGTTGTCTGCGGTGTTGCTGCTGGACCTGGCCTTCCCACTGCCACTACCCAAATCACGGGACACCTCCACGCTGGTGGTGGCACGCGATGGCACGCCGCTGCGCGCGTTCGCCGACCGCAACGGGGTGTGGCGCTATCCGGCCAGCCCGCAGAGTGTGTCGCCGCTGTATCTTCAGGCGCTGCTCAATTACGAGGACCGCTGGTTCTGGCGCCATCCCGGGGTCAATCCGTGGGGCCTGCTGCGTGCCGGCGGGCAATGGATCGGGCAGGGGCGCATCGTCTCCGGCGGTTCGACGCTGACCATGCAGGTGGCGCGCATCCTGGATCCGCATACGCGCACGCCGTGGGGCAAGGCCAAGCAGCTGTTGCGCGCGCTGCAGCTGGAAGCGCACCTCAGCAAGCGCGAGATTCTGACGCTGTATCTGGAGCGCGCGCCCTATGGCGGCACCATCGAAGGCGTGGAAGCGGCCAGCTGGGCGTACCTGGGCAAGCCGGCCAAGGCCTTGTCGCAGGCCGAAGCTGCGTTGCTGGCGGTGTTGCCGCAATCGCCCAGCCGCCTGCGCCCGGATCGCCATCCCGAGGCCGCGCAACGCGCGCGCGACAAGGTGCTCGATCGCATGGTGGAGCTGGGCGTGTGGTCGCGCGCGCAGGTGGACGATGCGCGGATCGAGCCGGTGGTGACGCGCTCGCTCAAACCGCCGTTGCATGCGGCGCTGCTCGCGCAGCGGTTGCACAGCGCGCGACCGCGCGCGGCACGCATCGTGACCACGCTGGATGTGGAGCTGCAGCGCACCCTGGAAGAACGCGTCACGACATACTTTTCGCAGCTGCCCGAGCGCACCTCTGCGGCATTGCTGGTGGTGGACAACACCACCATGGAAGCACGCGCATACGTGGGCTCGGCCAGCTTCGGCGATCGCAAGCGGCTGGGGCATGTGGACATGGTGCAGGCCTGGCGCTCGCCCGGTTCCACGCTCAAGCCGTTCCTGTACGGCATGGCGTTGGACGATGGGTTGATCCACTCCGAAAGCCTGTTGGTGGATGCGCCGCAGAGTTTTGGCAGCTACCGGCCCGGCAATTTCGATGCGGCCTTCAATGGGCCGGTGAGTGCGGCGACGGCGTTGCGGTTGTCGCTGAACGTGCCGGCGGTGGACCTGCTCGACCGGATCGGCCCGGCGCGGTTTGCTGCGCGGCTGTCCAATGCCGGGATCGAGCTGCGCTTTGCGCACGGCAGCGTGCCCAATCTGGCGTTGATCCTGGGTGGCACAGGCGCGCAATTGCAGGAACTGGTCGGTGCATTTGCGGCGCTCAATCGCGGCGGCATCGCCGGGCGCGTGCGCTATACGCCGGACGATCCGCGCATCGAGCGCCGGCTGATGTCGCCGGGTGCGGCCTGGATCGTGCGCGAGATCCTGCAAAGCAATCCGCGCCCCGGGTACGGCAGCGGCACCTTCGACACCGCCACGCGCCCAGGCGTGGCCTGGAAGACCGGCACCAGCTACGGCTACCGCGATGCCTGGGCGATCGGCGGCACGCGTCGCTACACGGTCGGGGTGTGGGTGGGGCGTCCGGACGGTACGCCGCTGCCGGGCCAGTACGGCGCCGTCACCGCACTGCCGCTGATGTTCGAAGTCATAGACGCCTTGCCGCGCAGCGCCGGCGATAGCGCGCCGGTGCCGATGCCCGCCAACGTGCAGGCCTTGGATATCTGTTGGCCACTCGGCGGCGCGGCCGATCGCACGCCACCGGCACAATGCGCACGCCGCGCCGACGCCTACGTGCTCGATGGCGCAGTGCCGCCCACCTTTGCCGAGCGCGACGCACGGCTATGGCAAAGCGGGCAGCTGCATTTCGATGTGGATGCGCGTAGTGGCCAGCGGCTGTCGCAGGAGTGCAGCCAGGCGCATGAGCGCGTGCCGCATGCAGTGGCGCGCTGGCCGGCATTGGTCTCGCCCTGGCTCAGTACAGCCGAGCGCAATGCTGCGCAACTGCCGCCACTTGCGGCGGACTGTCTGCCCGATGGGCGCATGACCGGTGGCGGTGTGCTGCGTATCGACGGGCTGAGCGATCGCGCCACGCTGGCGCGTGCCAACGCCACCTCGCGTCCGGTGCGCCTGCAACTGCGTGCACTGGGCAGCGACGCGCGCATCGACTGGTTGCTGGACGGCCGCTGGATCGCACAGACCAACGGACGCCAGGGATTTCAGCGCGAATTTGCCGAGGTCGGCACGCATACGCTCACCGCAATGGCCAGCGACGGTGCCTGGACACAGCTGCGCTTTCGCGTATTGCGCTGACTGGGCAGGTGCTCCGCCCGGCCAGCGTGCACACACCCGTAGGAGCGCACCTGGGCGCGATGGGGCGTTAGCGGGAATGCCACGTCGCGCCCGGGTGCGCTCCTACCGCCGCAGGCAACCGCACACCATCCTGCGGCACAGAAAACAGACAGGGCGCTCAAGGCGCCCTGTTTGCTTAAATCATCGAGTCGATTTCAACTTTCAACGTCACCGTGAATGTCGATACCGATCATCGCTCGCAACGCATCGCTGCATTGCAATCACTCGGTTCACTCGCCGATCCAGCCTTCCAGCAGGTCGGCGAACTCGTCGGCGTGCTCTTCTTCCTGGGCCAGGATGTCTTCCAGGATGCGCTTGGTGGTGGTGTCCTTGTCGCCGATGAAATCGATCATCTCGCGGTAGCTGTCGATGGCGATGCGCTCGGCGATCAGGTTTTCCTTGACCATGTCGCGCAGGTCGCTGCCTTCCTTGTATTCGGCATGCGAGCGCTTGGTCAGCGTGTCCGGGTTGAGGTCCGGTTCGCCGCCCAGCTGCACGATGCGCTCGGCGAGCCTGTGTGCGTGCGCCTGTTCCTGCTGCGCATGCTCCAGGAACTCGCCCTTGACCGCATCGGCAAGCATGCCCTTGGCCATGAAGTAGTGGCGGTAATACCGCAGGGTGCACACGTATTCGGTGGCCAGTGCGGTGTTGAGCAGCTCGATCACCGCCTCGCGGTCGGCGTGGTAGCTCTCGGTGATGGCACCGTCTTCGATGCTCTGGCGTGCGCGGCTGCGCAAGGTGGCGGTATCGGTGATGCCGTCGGGGAGTTGCTTGGCTGGCTGGTTAGACATGGCTGGCCGGTTTCCTTCTGAGTGGTTGGGGGGAATCAATGCATCAATCGGGCAGGTGCTGCAGTACGTAATCGGCGGCGGACACCTTGAATTCGCCGGGTTCTTCGACGAACAAGGCCTTGACCACGGCGTCGTCGGCATACAGTGCGTAGCGGCGCGAGCGCAGGCCCATGCCCGAGCCGCTGGCGTCGATCTCCAGGCCCAGAGCGCGGGCCAGTTCGGCGTTGCCGTCGGGCAGCAGGTGCAGGCCGTCGGGGATCAGCTGGCTGCGGCCCCAGGCCTGCATCACGAACGGGTCGTTGACCGCGGTGCACAGCACCTCGATGCCGCGTTTGCGGAATGCGTCGAAGTGCTCCACATAGCCCGGCAGGTGCTTGGCCGAGCAGGTCGGGGTGAAGGCGCCCGGCACCGCGAACAGCAGCACCTTGCGGCCGGCGAACAGGCTGTGGGTGTCCACCGCCTCGATGCCCTCGCGCAGGCGCTTGAGCACGACTTCGGGAATGCGGTCACCAACGTGGATGGTCATGGGGCTGGGCTCCTGCGGCTGAACGAAGTCTAGAAAGGGGCGAGGGAAAAGCGCGTCAACGCGCTTGAAATCCGCAGCGGCACGCCTATCTGACGCACATGGCCGGCGCAACGGCGCGCGCCGCGGCAGCCGGCCCCTCACCCAACCTTTTGGAGGCTCGCAATGAACATCGTTCGTTATCCCCAGTGGCCCACCCATGCGCTGCAAAACGAGATCAAGCACGTGTTCGACCGTTTCTTCGAGCAGAACGGCGACACCGACGAATCGGCGGTGGTGACCGCGCAGTGGGTGCCGCGCGTGGACATCAAGGAAGAGGCCAACCACTTCGTGCTGTATGCCGACCTGCCGGGCATCGACCCCGGCCAGATCGAGGTGCAGATGGACAAGGGCATCTTGTCGATCAAGGGCGAGCGCAAGGGCGAGTCCAGCACCGAGACCGAGCGCTTCTCGCGCATCGAGCGCCGCTACGGCAGCTTCCACCGCCGCTTCGCGCTGCCCGACAGTGCCGACCCCGACGGCATCACCGCGACCGGGCACAACGGTGTGCTGGAAATCCGCATCCCCAAGCGCCCTGCGGCCACCCCGCGCCGCATCCAGGTCGGCAACGGCCAGGACCCGGCCGGCAATACGGTGCAGTAAGGCAGCAAAACCTGGAGCGGAGCGGCATGCTTCGCTTCCCGGCGGCAACCGCACCGTAGAATAGGTGCGGTTGCCCGCCCGGCTGCGATATGACTGGCTCGTGGCCTCGGCTGCGGGCCGTTTTTTTCAGAGGTGATTAGATGGAATTCAAGGATTACTACGCAACGCTGGGCGTGGAGCCCAGCGCGGGCGATGCGGAGATCAAGACCGCCTACCGCCGGCTGGCGCGCAAGTACCACCCCGACGTCAGCAAGGAGGCCGGCGCCGAAGACAAGTTCAAGGCAATCAACGAAGCCTACGAGGCGCTGCGCGACCCGGCCAAGCGCAAGGCCTACGACCAGCTCAAGGCGCAGGGCTTCCGCCCGGGCGACGAGTTCCAGGCCCCGCCCAGCTACGGCGGTGGGCAGGGCTACGACTACGAGGAAGTGTTCGGCAACGGCGGCGCCGGTGGCGGCTTCAGCGATTTCTTCGAAAGCCTGTTTGCCGGCCAGCGCGGCGGCCGTCCGCGTGGTCCGGGCGCCGGCCCTGGTGCAGGCGCGGGTCCGCAGGCGCGCGGGGATACCCGCGCCAAGCTGGCGGTGCCGTTGGAAGCGGTGTATGCGGGCGACAGCGTGCGCATCACCATCAACGGCAAGCAGCTGGATGTGCGCGTGCCCAAGGGCGTTCAGCCCGGCCAGGTGATCCGCCTGAGCGGGCAGGGCAACGGCGGCGGCAACCTGCTGCTGGAGATCGAATACGCCGCGCACCCGCAGTTCGAGGTGGACGGGCGCAACATCCTGTACACCCTGCAGGTCATGCCCTGGCAGGCGGCACTGGGCACCACCATCAGCGTGCCGACCCTGGGCGGGTCGGTGGAGTTGAAGGTGCCGGCCGACTCGGACGCCGGGCGCAAGCTGCGCCTGCGCGGCCGCGGCCTGCCGGGTACCACGCCGGGCGACCAGATCGTGGAGCTGGAAATCCTGGCCCCGGCCCCCACCGACGATGCGCAGAAGAAGGCCTACCGCAACCTGGCTAAGGCGTTCGGCGAATCGGTGTAGGCCGCGTGGGTTGAGCGGGAAATGGGTGAGGGTTCGGCAGGCAGCTGGTGCGCCAGTCAGCGTCGATCTGCGCGGTTGAATCGCCGCTGTCCCCTCATCCGGCGCTATGCGCCACCTTCTCCCGACGGGAGAAGGGAGCAATTGCCTCTCCTGTGGTGAGGGATTGAGGGCGGGGCAGCATGCGCGCGATGCAGGGTTGAACGACCTTCTGCAACGTTGTTGAATCCAGTTGCCCCCTGTGCACCGTAGTACGCGTTGCACAGCACAACAGCAACGCGTCACTGGATCAACACCTCGCAACAGCATCGCCGGTCGCACCGCCTGGCCCAGCTACCGAAAGCGCGGCCGGCGCACTACACTCGCCGCGCACACTAGGGGAAACACATGGCACGCATTCTGATCGTCGACGACTCGCCGTCGCAGCTGCTGGGGATTCAGCGCATCGTCGAGAAGCTGGGGCACGAAACCATCACCGCAACCGATGGTGCCGCCGGCGTGGAAGCGGCCAAGTCCTCGTTGCCGGATCTGGTGCTGATGGATGTGGTGATGCCCAACCTCAACGGCTTCCAGGCCACGCGCACGCTCAAGCGCGAGCCGACCACCCAGCACATCCCGGTGATCCTGGTGACCACCAAGGACCAGGACACCGATCGCATGTGGGGCATGCGCCAGGGCGCACGCGCCTACATCACCAAGCCGTTCTCCGAAGACGAGTTGCTGGAAGTGATGGAGCGCGTGTTCAACCAGAAAGACGAACCGCCGACCGTCTAAGCGCGCCGACGAGGTGCGACCGGGGCGCGGTTTCGCTCCGCAGTGCGACAAGCCGGCGCTGACCGCGGCTGGTGCGATCGAAGAAGGCATGCTTGATCCAGCTTCGCGCAGCGTGGAATCGGTAGACCGGTTGGCGCCGCGCGCGCGCATCACGCGGCCACCGGCAGCAACGCATCGAAGGGCGTTCACCCTCCGGCCTTGCCTGACTCCGAACGCCAAGGTCAGCACACGCGCGCCTTTCCGGCCCCGGGGAGCGCGTCGACACGCGCCTGGACCGGACCGGGCCCTGCCGTCGCCCGATGCGTCGCCGCCCGATCCACCCCGCCGGCTAAACCGGGATGCGTCAATCGGGGCCTTTCAAAACGGTCGGTCTGCCCCATCTAGTAGAATCATCGAATCACACAACACGGCGGCACTGCGGGACTGGCCCGCACAGCCCCTCGATCATGGAGCGTGCATGGCCTGGAACACACCCGGCAACAAGGGCGGAGACGGCCCGGACCCCAACCGTCGCAGGTCCTGGGGCCCGCGCGGTGGTGGCAACGGTGGTGGCTGGGGCAATCTGCCCGCCCCGTTGAAGGAGCTGTTCGATGGCGGCGTGGGGCGCTGGATTCTGGTCGCGGTGGTGCTGATGGTGCTGTTCTCCAGCTTCCAGCTCATCGGCGAGCAGCAGCGTGGCGTGGTGCTGCGCTTCGGCCAGTTCTCGCGCATCCTGCAGCCCGGCCCGAACTTCAAGCTGCCCTGGCCGGTCGAGTCGGTGCGCAAGGTCAACGCCACCGAGATCAAGACCTTCAGCAACCAGGTGCCGGTGCTGACCCGCGACGAGAACATCGTCAACGTCTCGCTCAACGTGCAGTACCAGATCAGCGACCCGCGCAAGTACCTGTTCGGTTCGCGCAATGCCGACCTGGTGCTGGAGCAGGCCGCGCAAAGCGCCGTGCGTGAGCAGGTTGGTCGTTCCGACCTCAATACCGTGCTCAACAATCGCGGCCCGCTGGCCATCGCCTCCAAGGATCGCCTGCAGGCGGCACTGGACGCCTACAACACGGGGCTGTCCGTCACCGGTGTGACCCTGCCGGACGCACGTCCGCCGGAAGAAGTGAAGCCGGCCTTCGACGAGGTCAACGGCGCCCAGCAGGTGCGCGAGCGCCTGATCAACGAGGCCCAGGCCTACGCCGCCAAGGTGGTGCCCGAGGCACGCGGCCAGGGTGCGCGCACCCGGACCGGCGCCGAAGGCTACAAGCAGGCGGTGATCTCCAAGGCCGAGGGCGACGCCGATCGCTTCACGCTGTTGCAGGAGCAGTACGCCAACGCCCCCGAGGTCACGCGCAAGCGCCTGTGGCTGGAAACCGTGCAGAAGGTGCTGTCGGAGAACCGCAAGGTGATCGGCAGCGATGGCCGCCAGGTCATCTATGTGCCGCTGCCGGCCGACGCCAGCAAGTCCGCCAGCAACAGCGGCACTGCGGGCAACGGCAGCATGCCGTCGATGGTGCCGCAGGATGTGCTGTTGAATCCGCCGCAAACCAGTGGCGGCAGCGAGGGCATCCGCAATCCGGAGCGCGGCCCGCGCCCGACCGGCCGTGAGGGAACCGAATAATGAAGAATTCGCTAGTCATCGGCCTGATCGTCGCCGTGTTGCTGACCCTGATGGGCTCGGTGTTCGTGGTGCGCGAGGACCAGACCGCCATGGTGCTCAACCTGGGCCGCGTGGTGCGTGCCGACCTCAAGCCCGGTCTGCACTTCAAGATCCCGGTGGTGGAATCGGTGCGCGTGTTCGACCGCCGCTTCCAGGTGCTGGACACCGCCCCGGCGCGCTACTTCACCGCCGAGCAGAAAGACGTCAGCGTGGACTTCTTCGCCATCGGCTACATCTCCGATGTGCGGGCGTTCTATCGCGCCACCGGTGGTGAGGAGTCGGTCGCCAATTCGCGCCTGGCCCCGATCATCACCGACTCGCTGCGTAACCAGATCAACTCGCGCACCCTGCAGCAGCTGGTCTCCGGCGACCGCAGCGAGTTGATCGCCAACCAGCTCAAGGGCATCAACGGCGCGATCAAGGGCCTGGGCATGCAGATCACCGACCTGCGCATCAAGCAGATCGACCTGCCGACCGACAGCCAGGTGATCACCGACGTCTACGAGCGCATGCGCGCCCAGCGCAAGCAGGAAGCCAGCAAGCTGCGCGCCGAAGGCGAGGAACAGGCCCTGACCATCCGCGCCCAGGCCGACCGCGAGTCCACCGTGATCGTGGCCGATGCCGAGCGCGATGCGCAGAAGCTGCGCGGCGAAGGCGATGCCGACGCCGCCCGCATCTACGGCCAGGCCGGCTCCAAGGATCCGTCGTTCTACGCGTTCTACCGCAGTCTGGAGGCCTATCGCGGCTCCATGACCGACGGCAACGGCGTGGTGGTGCTGGACAAGAACGACCCGTTCCTGCAATACCTCAAAAGCGATCGTTGATCGCTGGCTGATCGCTATGCCTTGAAACGACAACGCCCGCCTAACGCGGGCGTTGTCGTATGTGACTCTCACTGCCGGGCAGACAGACGCGCCCCCCACCGTAGGAGCGCACCCGGGCGCGACCGCTTTACCGGTAGTGCCCGTCGCGCCCAGGTGCGCTCCTACGCGTGGCGCGTGTGGGCCGATGGATCGGGCCGATGGCGTTCGTGGACTGCGATGGTGATGATAGTCATGTCCGGAGTCCGCAGCTGCCTGGAGCGCCTCTCCCGTCGTGTTGGCCAGACTCGACCCGTTAGGAGCGCACCCGGGCGCGACGGGCCTTGCCGGCCGACCCCGCTGATTGCCTTTGACAGTCAGCCGCCACATGGATCCCTAGCGCAGAACGCGGCAACCGCCGATATCTCGCGTGGTCCAAGGCCGTCAGCATCGCGCCATGGCCAACATCGACACTCCCGGGCATCGCGCGCTGCGCCGTGGCAGGCAGTCTTCGCCCAACAGCGCTTACCTGCTGACCACTACGACATGGCAGCGTCGCCCTGTGTTCGCAGATGTTCTGCTGGCCGCAGCGGCCTGCCGCGCGTTCACCACGGCAACGCCCTCCGACGCCAGGCTGCTGGCCTGGGTATTGATGCCGGATCATGTGCATTGGTTATTGCAGCTTGGAAGCACCACCGGGTTGGCCAACGCCGTCTCATGCATGAAAGCGTGTGCAGCGCGCGCGGTGAACGATAAGCGCCAGCATCACGCACCGGTCTGGAGCCGCAGCTACCACGACCACGCGTTGCGCAAGGACGAGGACCTGCACGCAGCCGCGCGCTACCTCATCGCCAATCCCCTCCGTGCCGGGCTGGTCAGTCGCTTAGGTGATTACCCGTTCTGGGACGCAATCTGGCTTTGAGAGGTGACCAAACCCCGGCATCCTCGTAGGAGCGCACCCGGGCGCGACTGCTTTACCGGCAATGCCCGTCGCGCCCAGGTGCGCTCCTACGAGGTGTGGTGTGTCCGGGTGTCGATCCGGTGCCTTTCGTGGATCAAATGGTCGTGCGTCGGGCGGTCTGAAGATCTCGCGAGGCACGCCACCTCGCCATGTAGGAGCGCACCCGGGCGCGACTGCTTTACCGGCAATGCCCGTCGCGCCCAGGTGCGCTCCTACGGTGCGGCGTGGCGGGCTGCCGAACCGGGCACACTGCAACTCCCACGTTGTCTTGGTGTTGCTGATGCACGAGTTCCTGTCCGCGTTATGCCTGATCGCCGTCATCGAAGGCCTGCTGCTGTTCGCCGCGCCCGCCGCCTGGAAGCGGATGGTCGAGCAACTGTTCAGCCTGCCCACGGCCCAACTGCGTGCCATCGGCGGTGTGACCCTGGTGCTGGGCGCGATCGCGCTGTGGATCGTGCGTCACTGAGTGGGTGGTTCCGACCGCAACGGGCAGCGTAGGAGCGCACCGGGGCGCGACAGGCATTACCGGTGAAGCAGTCGCGCCCGGGTGCGCTCCTACGACCCGCGATGGGGGCTTGGGATTGCCAGGGACCGGCAGCGCCCGGAGCACCGCGCAACCGACGGCCAGCGGCAATCCGACCAGCCCCCGGTCCGCCGTCCGCCAGGGGTAGTGCACGTCACCGGAAACCCGGATAATGCACAAAAGCCGGCCGGGCACGCTCACACAGGGCACCTCGTTCGGCTTTTTCCGTGTCAGGGCTTCACGCGCCGCTGCAACGCTCCCCGATGGAGCCGCGCACCAGGCGGCGCCGCCAGCCGTGAACCGGTCCCATCCCGCGGCCCCGATGGCCGCAGCAAAACTCAGGAGTTCACCCGTCATGGGTCAGTCAGTTGTCGTGCTCGGTGCCCAGTGGGGCGATGAAGGCAAAGGCAAAATCGTCGATCTGCTTACCGAAGAGATCGGTGCGGTGGTCCGCTTCCAGGGTGGCCACAATGCCGGCCACACGCTCGTCATCAACGGCAAGAAGACCGTCTTGCATCTGATTCCGTCCGGCATCCTGCGCGACGACGCGCTGTGCCTGATCGGCAATGGCGTGGTGATCTCCCCGGCCGCGCTGATCAAGGAAATCAGCGAGCTGGAAGGTGCCGGCGTGGAAGTGCGCTCGCGCCTGAAGATCTCCCCGGCCGCGCCGTTGATCATGCCGTACCACATCGCCCTGGATCAGGCGCGCGAGAAGGCCGCCGGCGGCAAGGCCATCGGCACCACCGGCCGCGGTATCGGCCCGGCGTACGAAGACAAGGTTGCCCGCCGCGGTATCCGCATCGCCGACCTGCATTACCCGCCGCAGCTGGAAGAGCTGCTGCGCACCGCGCTGGATTACCACAACTTCGTGCTGACCAAGTACCTGGGCGTGGAAGCGGTGGACTTCCAGAAGACCTTCGACGAAGCGCTGGCCTTCGGCGACTACGTGCAGCCGATGAAGTCGGACGTGGCCGGCATCCTGCACGACCTGCGCAAGCAGGGTAAGCGCGTGCTGTTCGAAGGCGCGCAGGGCGCGTTGCTGGACATCGACCACGGCACCTATCCGTACGTCACCAGCTCCAACACCACCGTCGGCGGCGCACTGGCCGGCACCGGCGTGGGCGCCGATGCGATCGACTACGTGCTGGGCATCGCCAAGGCCTATGCCACGCGCGTGGGCGGCGGCCCGTTCCCGACCGAGCTGGACGACGAAGTGGGCCAGGGCATCCGCGACCGCGGTGCCGAGTACGGCGCCTCCACCGGCCGCCCGCGCCGCTGCGGCTGGATGGACATCGTCGCGCTCAAGCGTGCGGTGGCCATCAACGGCATCTCCGGGCTGTGCATCACCAAGCTCGACGTGCTCGACGGCATGGAAAAGCTCAAGGTCTGCATCGCCTACGAATACCGCGGCAAGCGTACCGAATACGCCCCGCTGGACGCGCAGGGCTGGGAAGAGTGCACCCCGGTGTACCTGGAGTTCCCGGGCTGGACCGAAAACACCCACGGCATCACCGAGTGGGACAAGCTGCCGGTGGCCGCGCGTGCCTACCTGCGCGCGCTGGAAGAACTGGCCGGCTGCCCGATCTCGATCGTCTCCACCGGCCCGGATCGTGACCACACGATGGTGCTGCAGGATCCGTTCGCCTGATCGGCTGACGCCAGACGCGGCATCGTCCAACGGCCCGGCTTGTCCGGGCCGTTGGCATTTGAGGATTGCTGAGATTTGCCATGACTTCCGGCGGTGCCTGCGCGCACTGTTCCGGCGGATCATCCGCGGCCTGGCGCCGCTTGCCTGCCCACTTCGCCCACATCGAGAATTTCCCATGCGTCTTCCCCTGGTGACCGCCATCGCACTGGCCCTGCTCGGTACAAGTCCGGCCGCCTCCGTGCTCGCCGCCGCGCCCGCGCCGACGAGCGCCGCCGCCTCGTCCATCACCACCCAGTTGCCGCGCACGGCCAAGCCCATGCATTACGCGGTGGAGATCACGCCGCATGCCGACAAGATGACGTTCGACGGCAAGGTCGCCATCGATATCAGCGTGCTGCAGGCCACCGACCGCATCGTGTTGCAGGCGGCTAACCTGAGCTTGGCGCGCGGCACGCTCACGCAAAAAGGCGGCAAGCCGCAAGCTGCCAAGGTCAGCACCGATGCCGAGGCGCAGACCGCCACGTTCGCGTTCGACAAGCCGCTGGCAGTGGGCGAGTACGTGCTGTCCATCGACTACAGCGGCGTGATCAACACGCAGGCCAACGGCTTGTTCGCGCTGGATTACACCACCGCGCAAGGTGCGCGCCGCGCGTTGTTCACCCAGTTCGAAAACTCCGATGCGCGCCGCTTCATTCCCTCCTGGGACGAGCCCAACTTCAAGGCCACCTTCGACCTGGCGATCAATGCGCCGGCCGGGCAGATGGCAGTGAGCAACATGCCGGTGGCCTCGTCCAAGCCGGGCGCAAACGGGCGCACCCGCATCGCGTTCCAGACCTCGCCCAAGATGTCCACGTACCTGCTGTTCGTCAGCGTGGGCGATTTCGAGCGTGCCACCGTCACCGCCGACAACGGCACCGAAATCGGCGTGATCGCGCAGAAGGGCAAGGTGGACCAGGCGCAGTTCGCGCTTGAATCCGGCCGCGACGTGCTGCACGAATACAACGCCTACTTCGGCATCCCGTACCCGCTACCCAAGCTGGACAACATCGCCGCGCCCGGTCGCAGCCAGTTCTTCAGCGCCATGGAAAACTGGGGCGCGATCTTTACCTTTGAATACTCATTGTTGCTGGATCCGGCGGTGGCCAACATCGACACCAAGCAAGGCGTGTTCACCGTGGCCGCGCATGAGATTGCGCACCAGTGGTTCGGCAACCTGGTGACCATGGCGTGGTGGGACGACCTGTGGCTCAACGAAGGCTTCGCCAACTGGATGGAGGCGCGTACCACGGCAAAACTGCATCCGGAATGGGATATCGACAAGACCGGCCCGGCGCTGAAGAGCCGCGCGGCGATGCGGCGCGATGCGTATGCAACCACCCACCCGGTGGTGCAGCACGTGGCCACCGTGGAGCAGGCCAGCCAGGCCTTCGACGCCATCACCTACCAGAAGGGCGAGGCGGTGATTGCCATGCTGGAAGACTACGTCGGCTCGGACCACTGGCGCACCGGCGTGCGCAGCTACATCAAGCAACACCAGTACGGCAACGCGGTGACCGACCAGCTGTGGCAGCAGATCGACGCGGTGGCCCCCGGCAAGCAATTCACCCAGGTGGCGCACGACTTCACCCTGCAGCCGGGCGTGCCGTTGATCAAGGCCAGCAGCCGCTGCGTCGGCGGCCAGACCGCGGTGACGCTGGAGCAGGGCGAGTTCACGCTGGACCGCCCCGACAAGCAGCCGTTGCGCTGGCATGTGCCGGTCGTCCTGCGCAGCGGCAATGGCGCGCCAGTGCGCGTGCTGGTAGACGGCACCGCCCAGGTGCAGGTGCCCGGCTGCGACGCACCGGTGGTGGTCAATGCCGGGCAAAAGGGCTACTTCCGCACCTGGTATGCGCCCGCGCAGTTCAAGGCGCTGACCACCAGGTTTGCCGCGCTACCGGTGGTGGACCAGGTGGGCGTGTTGAACGACACCAACGCACTGGCCGGTGCCGGCGTGCAGGCGCAGGCCGACGTGCTGGATCTCACCGCCCAGGTGGCGGCAGGCGCATCGCCCGATGTCTGGGACATGGTGGCCAGCATCTATGACGATGTGGACGGCAGCTTCGAGCGCGACCCGGCTGCGCGCGCCACGTGGCGTGCCTATGCCGTGCCGCGCCTGGCGGCCGAATTCGCAACGCTGGGCTGGGACAAGCGCGATGGCGATTCGGCGCAGATCCAGCAGTTGCGTACCCGCCTGATCGCCACCCTCAGCGACATGGGCGATGCCGCCGTGATCGCCGAGGCACGCCGGCGCTTTGCCGCCTTCCAGGCCAACCCCGCCTCGCTGTCGCCGGAACTGCGCGACAGCGTGCTGGGCGCGGTTGCGCACAATGCCGACGCCGCCACCTGGGACGCCTTGCATGCCTTGGCCAGGCAGGAAACCTCGTCGATGGTGCGCGACACCTATTACGACTTCCTCTCCATGCCCAACGACGAGGCACTGGCCAGGCGCGCGCTGGAACTGGCGTTGACAGCCGAGCCGGGCGCCACCACCGGTGCGAGCATGATCGACCGGGTCGCTTCCCGGCACCCGGAGCTTGCCTTCGACTTCGCGGTGGCGCATCGCACGCAGGTGGACACCCTGGTGGACTCCACCTCGCGTGCCCGCTACTACCCCGGCCTGGGCATGGACTCGGCCGAGCTTGCCACCGCCGACCGGATCAAGGCCTATGCCGGGCAGTACATCGCACCCACCTCGCGGCAGGCCGCAGACAACGCCATCAACACGATCCAGACGCGGGTGAAGCTGCGGGCGGCGTCGCTGCCGCAGATCAAGGCATGGTTGAAGGCGCGCAAGCGCTGAGCGTTGCGGTCATCGCAGCACAGGAAACAGCCCGGTCTTGCCGGGCTTCACAACTATCCGTCTTCCAGACGAACTCAAGATGCGCGTTGCCGCAGCAGCGAAGCGGGGCGGCACGACGTCACATCGCTTCATCCTGGAAGCGATCGCCGAAACGGCGGAATCGGTCGAGCGTCGTGCCGATTTCGATGCGGTTGCCGAGCAGCGTTATGCCGGCATCGTGGCGTCCGGGAAGACCATCACCTGGGACGACATGCGTGGCTATCTAGAAAAGCGCATGGCCGGCGAGCCGGCAAAGCGTCCCACGGCCCGCAAACTAGCCCGGTAGCATGGCGCGTATCGCGCTGGCACCGGAGGTTGCACCGGATCTAGAGCGGATCTTCGACCACCCCCAGCGCCATGAGGCCGCACATGTCGCAGCACGCCTGCACGAGATCATTGCGGCCATCGATGTGCTGGAAACCAATCCGCTGATCGGCCGGCCGGCGGCGACAAGTGCGAACTGGTGATCGGTCACGGCGCGCACGGCAATCTGGCGCTGTACTGCCATGTCGCGCAGATCGGCACGGTGTTTGTGCTGGCCGTTCGCTCGCAACGTGAGGCGGGCTTTGCGGGGCCGTGATGTTCGCAGTTCCCTCATCGCCGTAGCCAAGGCAGACGTCGCCGCGTCATGCCCCAAACGCACCATCGATCGTATGCATCGCCCCGGTGACAAAGCTCGCTTCCGGGCCGGCCAGCCAGGTCACCATGCCGGCCACTTCGTCGGCGCGGCCGTGGCGTTTGATCGCCATGAAGCTGTGCATCAGGTCTTTCATCGGCCCGTTTTCCGGGTTGGCATCGGTATCGATCGGGCCCGGTTGCACCACGTTGATGGTGATGCCACGCGGCCCGAAGTCGCGGGCCAGCCCGCGCGCCAGCCCTTGCAGCGCGGATTTGCTCAGCGCGTAGGACGCCATGCCGGGCAGCGGCATGCGGTCGCCGTTGACCGAGCCGATCACGATGATCCGCCCGCCGGGCGGCATCTGCCGCGCGGCCTCCACGGCGGCGTGGTAGGGCGCGTGCACGTTGATGCGGAATAGCCGGTCCACCGCGTCCGGATCCTGGTCCAGCGCATCGCCGAACAGCGCGATGCCGGAGTTGACCACCAGCACATCCAGCGGCCCGCTGCGGCGCACCGTGTCGATGACCGCATCGCGGTCGGCGCTGTCGGCCAGCACCGCGGTGCTGCCGGTGTCACCGGCCAGGCGCTGCGCCGCCTCGGCAGAGCCGGCATAGGTAAACGTCACCCGTGCGCCCTCGGCCACGAAGCGCCGCACGATGGCGGCCCCAATCCCCCGGCTGCCACCAAGCACCAATACCGACTTGTCTTTGAACGCTGACATGCATCACCTCGCAATTAATGTAGCGAGTAATACATAATAGATATCGCCTGCCGTCAAGAGTTTTGTAACTATGACTACAGAAACCCCCCGGGCGCGCGGCCGGCCGCGCGCATTCGACCCGGATCAAGCGGTCGCCACCGCGCAGCAGCTGTTTCATGCGCGCGGCTACGACGCACTGAGCGTGGCCGACCTCACCCAGGCACTGGGCATCAATCCGCCCAGTTTCTACGCCGCCTTCGGCAGCAAGGCCGGCCTGTACGCGCGCATCCTCGACCGCTACGCGCAGACCGGGGCCATCCCGTTGCCCCAGATCCTGGACACCGCCCGCCCGCTGGCCGACGCGCTGGCCGACGTACTGGAGCAGGCCGCGCGCTGCTACGCCGCAGACCCCGCCGCCACCGGCTGCCTGGTGCTGGAAGGCACGCGCAGCAACGACGCGCAGGCGCGCGAGGCGGCCTGTGGTTTTCATGTCGCCGCCCAGGAGTTGATTCGCTCCCACATCGCCAAGCAGTGCCCGCACGACGCAGACCGGCTGGCGGATTTCGTCAGCACCACCATGGCCGGGCTGTCCGCCAGCGCCCGGCATGGGCAGAGCCTGGAGCGTCTGCTGGCGAGTGCGCGCTTGGCGGGGGAGGCGCTTCGGGTGGCGCTGCGCGGATAGGCAGCGTGAGAGTGGGCAGAAGGCTTTCGATGGTATGAGCTACCGCAAGCGGGGCTGGCGGATCCCGTTCTTGTGCGAGTTGATGATTGGTTTCAGTGCCAGTGGCTACGTGCTGCTGTTTGAGGTTGCAAGCGATCAGGTCGTCACCGTTGGCGATCAGGCATTGGCGTGAAGACGACTATCATTAGGCGGCGAGTCAATCGATAAGTGGCGTCTGTGCCTGGGGCGCATCGCTAATGGCGGGAAGGTGGAGACACAGGGGATTGAATGGACAAGTCGTCGTTAACCGAGCGCGATATCTGCACGAAATTCATCATTCCTTCGATCGTCGCTGCGGGCTGGGATCTGGATCTCCAGGTGCGCGAAGAGTTCGCTTTTACCAAGGGGCGTGTCGTCGTTCGCGGCAAGCTGCACAGCCGAGGGGTGGCGCGTCGTGCCGACTTCGTGCTGTACCACCGCGCCAATCTTCCTTTGGCCGTGATCGAGGCAAAGGACAACAAGCATACCGTTGGTTCCGGCATGCAGCAGGCGCTGGGGTATGCAGATGCGCTGGATGTTCCGTTTGTGTTCTCAAGCAATGGCGATGGATTTCTTTTCCACGATAGAACCGCAACCGGCGACAAGATCGAATCCGAACTGACGTTGGATCAGTTTCCCTCGCCAGAGGAACTGTGGCGTCGCTATTGCCTCTGGAAGGGGCTTGGTGAGGACGCGCGACAGGTGGTCGAGTCCCCGTACTACGATGATGGCAGCAGTCGCTCGCCGCACTACTACCAGATCAATGCGATCAATCGAACGATCGAAGCTGTGGCCAATGGTCAAAACCGCATCCTGCTGGTGATGGCCACCGGAACCGGCAAAACCTATACCGCTTTCCAGATCATCTGGCGGCTTTGGAAGTCACGCCAGAAGAAGCGCATCCTGTTCCTGGCTGATCGCAACATCTTGGTCGATCAGACAAAAAACAACGATTTCAAGCCGTTCGGCACGGCGATGACCAAGATCACCAAGCGCCAGATCGATACGTCCTACGAAATCTACCTGTCCCTGTACCAGGCGGTCACCGGCGTAGAGGACGTCAAGAACATCTACAAACAGTTCTCTCGGGAATTCTTTGACCTTGTCGTCATCGATGAATGCCATCGTGGCAGCGCGGCTGAGGATTCTGCGTGGCGGGAGATCCTGGAGTATTTCTCTGGTGCCACGCATATCGGCCTGACCGCAACGCCAAAGGAGACCAAGGAAGTCTCCAGCAGTACTTACTTTGGAGAGCCCGTCTACAGCTACACGCTGAAGCAGGGCATCGATGACGGCTTCCTGGCACCGTACAAAGTGGTGCGCATCGACTTCGATGTCGATCTGCAGGGCTGGCGGCCACCTAAAGGGATGCGCGACAAGAACGGCGAGTTGATCGAAGATCGTATCTACAACCTGCGGGATATGGATCGCCAGCTTGTGGTCGAAGCGCGGACGTATCTGGTCGCGCAGAAAGTCACCGAATTCCTCACTGCCACCGGTCCATTCCAGAAGACCATTGTTTTCTGTGACGACATCGATCATGCCGAGCGTATGCGCCAGGCCTTGGTGAATCTCAATCCGCAGCGTGTTGCGGAAAATCGCAAGTACGTCATGCGCATCACCGGCGATGACAACGAGGGAAAGGCCGAGCTCGACAATTTCATCAATCCGGAAATGCGCTACCCCGTCATCGCGACCACCAGCAAGCTGATGACGACCGGCGTTGACGCGCAAACCTGCAAGCTCATCGTGCTGGATCAGCACATCAGGTCGATGACCGAGTTCAAGCAGATCATCGGTCGCGGGAGGCGCATCAATGAGGACTACGGCAAGTACTGGTTCACCATCATGGATTTCAAGAAGGCGACCGAACTGTTCGCTGATCCATCATTCGATGGAGACCCGGAGGTGATCTACAACCCATCGCCCAATGACAGTCCGGTACCGCCTGAGATCGGGGGCGGCGAGGGTGGCGACGGCGGTGTGGTCGGCGATCCTCCAGATGGCGGTGATGACGTCACCACCGGAGGTGAAGGTGGGCCGAAGCGCATCAAATACGTCATCGACAAATTGCCGGTATCGGTCGTGGCCGAGCGCGTCCTGTATTACGGATCCGATGGCAAGCTCATCACCGAGTCGCTGCGCGATTACACCCGTGAGCGCGTCCTGCGCCAGTTCGCATCGCTTGATGACTTCTTGCGGCGCTGGAGCGATGCGCAGCAGAAGAAGGCCATCATCGATGAGCTGGCCACACAGGGCGTGTTATGGGAAGAGCTAGCGGGCGAGGTCGAGAAGAAGCTCGGCCAGTCGCTCGATCCGTTCGACCTGATCTGCCACGTGGCATTCGATCAACCGCCGCTGTCGCGCAGGGAGCGGGCGGAAGGTGTGCGCAAGCGCAATTACTTCGCCAGGTATCAGGGCAAGGCGCGGCAGGTACTCGAAGGCTTGTTGGACAAGTACGCCGACACCGGGGTGGAGCACATCGAGGACATCAGGATCCTGCAGCTTGACCCGTTTCGTACCCTTGGAGCACCGGTCGAACTTGTGGCGGCCTTTGGCGGCAAGACGAATTACCAACGGGCCATCCTGGACCTGGAAAGCCAGCTATACAGCAGTGCGGACGTTGCCTGACGTGCGTTTCATAGTATTCTTGTCCTCTGTTTCAGGACAGGGGACGGGACCTTTCCGTTACTCATGAAAAGTCAAGACATCCTGCTCTTGCTGAAGCTGGTCAGCCTTGAGCGCCAGCAATCGGTCCCTGTAGGCGGCGAGAAAGCAGTGTTCGGCATTCCCGATGACTGGCGCGGCTGGGCCATGTCGGCGGCTCAGGAGGATGGGGGGGCGAGCGGTTTGGCCGAAGACGCATTCTCCGTGCGTGGCCTTGAGGAATCCACCGGCATCAGCAAATCGGAAGTCAGTCAGGCGCTCCGGCGTTGCGCGGACGTGGGATTGGTCCTGGCCGAGCGCGGCAGTGGCATCCCGCGCGCCAACACGCGCGCCCTGCTGGGCTTTGTGATGAACGGGCTGAAGTATGTGTTCCCGGCGCGTCCGGGCCCGATTGTCCGCGGCATTCCCACGGCACACGCAGCTCCCGTGCTGGTCGATCGCCTGTTGTCCGCAGGCCAACACATCTACGTCTGGGAGGACGGCTACGGTAGCGAGCAGGGCCAGCGCGTGGAGCCGCTCTACAAGAGCGTGCCGCGTGCCGTACGTCGCGATGCGGAGCTGTACGCCATGCTGGCGCTGGTGGACGCGATCCGGCTGGGGCGTGAGCGTGAGTCGGCGCTTGCCGGCAGTGTGCTGACCCAATACCTGCGGGAAGTGCCGTAATGGGCACGCCTGGAAACTGGGATATCCAGCAGCACATGCTGGCACGCGTGGCCGAAGCGCTTGGGCCGGATCTGCTGCCGGAAGTCGCCTTCGTTGGCGGCTGCACCACCGGTCTGCTGATGACAGACGCGGTAAGCCGGGAAGCTGTTCGCTTTACCGAAGACGTCGATTTGATCGTGCACGTCATGGGCTTGGGCAGTTGGTACCGCCTGCAGCAGGTACTGGCCGGTAAGGGCTTTCGCACCTCGCCCAATGACGACGTCGTCTGCCGCACCCGCTTGCGCGATCAACATGCCAGCGAGCTGATCGTCGATTTCATGCCCGATGACGCTGCCGTCCTCGGATTCAGCAATCGCTGGTATGCCGATGCGCTCCGTGAGGCGTACGATCACGCACTACCGACCGGTGTGACGATCCGCGTGGTCGCTTCAGCCTACTTTCTGGGCACCAAGCTGGAGGCCTACCGGGGTCGCGGCAACCGTGATCCATTGGCCAGCCGGGATGTCGAGGACATCCTCAATGTCGTGGATGGCCGCGCCAGCCTGTGCGATGAGGTCGCGCAGGCGTCCACGGCATTGCAGTTGGATATCGCACAGGGGATCGCCGAACTCCTGCGCCACCGCGACTTCAACTATGCCGTTCAGGCCACTTCCAACAACAACCGCCAGCGCGAGGAGTTGATCTTCACGCGGCTGGACGCACTTGCATCATTCAACAGGTAACACGATGTCGATCAGCAGTACCATCAAATCCATCCAGGACATCATGCGCAAGGACTCCGGCGTCGACGGAGACGCCCAGCGCATCGGCCAGCTGGTGTGGATGTTGTTCCTCAAGATCCTCGATGACCGTGAGCAGGAATGGGAGCTCATCCACGAGGACTACCGTTCGCCGTTGCCGCAGCGGCTGCGTTGGCGCAACTGGGCAGCCAATCCGGAAGGGATCACCGGTGATGAGCTGAAGAACTTCATCGATATCGACCTGTTTCCCGAGCTGCGCGATCTGACGCCGCGCCACAGCAAGCCGCTGGGCTTTGTCGTGCGCGATGTGTTCCAGGACGCCTACAACTACATGAAGTCCGGGCAGCTGATCCGCCAGGTGCTCAACAAGATCCAGAGCGGTGTGGACTTCAACAAGGCGCAGGAGCGCCATGCCTTCGGCGACATGTACGAGCAGCTGCTGCGCGACCTGCAGAGCGCCGGCAACGCAGGCGAGTTCTACACGCCGCGCCCTGTCACCGAGTTCATGGTGCGCATGGTCGACCCCAAGCTGCATGAAACGGTGATGGACCCGGCCTGTGGCACTGGCGGCTTTCTCACCTGCGCCATTGAACACAAGCGCCAGCACTATGTGCGCACCGCCGAGGACGAAGCCGTCCTGCAGGCCAGCATCTTCGGCGTGGAGAAGAAGCCGCTGCCGCACCTGCTGGCCACCACCAATATGGTGCTGCACGGCATCGAGGTGCCCAGCCAGATCAAGCACGACAACACGCTGGCGCGCCCGCTGATCAGCTGGGGGCCGGGTGAGCGGGTCGACTGCATCGTCGCCAATCCACCATTCGGCGGCATGGAAGAAGACGGCATCGAAAGCAACTTCCCCGCCGCCTTCCGCACCCGCGAAACCGCCGACCTGTTCCTCGTGCTGATCATGCACCTGCTCAAGGACGGTGGCCGCGCCGCCGTGGTGCTGCCCGATGGCTTCCTGTTCGGCGAAGGCATCAAGAGCCGCATCAAGGAGAAGCTGCTGACCGAGTGCAACCTGCACACCATCGTTCGCCTGCCCAACGGCGTGTTCAACCCCTACACCGGCATCAAGACCAATCTGCTGTTCTTCACCAAGGGTACGCCCACCAAGGACGTGTGGTTCTACGAGCACCAGTACCCGGCTGGTTACAAAAGCTACTCCAAGACCAAGCCCATGCGCGTCGAGGAGTTCACCATCGAGGAAGCCTGGTGGGGCAGCGAGGCCAATGGCTTTGCCGCACGGCAGGAAAACGAATTTGCCTGGAAGGTCAGCTTCGAAGAGCTGCAACGCCGCAACTGGAACCTCGACAGCAAGAACCCCCACGTTGGCGAGCAGATCAGCCACGACCCGGACAGGCTGCTGCGTAACTACGCCTCCCTTCAAGGCGAGATTGGCGAGCTGCGTGACCAGCTCAAGGCGGTGCTGGCCGAAGCGCTGGAGCGCCGGGTATGACGGCGCTGCTTACCCGCAACCTGCCGCTGCTGGCGGGCGCGCCCAATGGCATCAAGAAGCTGCGCGAGCTGATTCTGGAGCTGGCGGTGCGCGGCAAGCTGGTGTCGCAAGATCCGAGCGATGAGCCGGCCAGTGAACTGCTGAAGCGGATTGCCGAGGAGAAGGCGCTGTTAGTGGCTGAGGGCAAGATCAAGAAGCAGAAGCCGCTGGCGGGGATTGACGAGGAAGAGAGACCGTTCGAACTACCCAATGGTTGGGCATGGAGGCGCTTCGGCGAGGTTTTCTCTCTCGAATACGGAGATAATCTGCCGGCTGACAAGAGATCAAATACTGGCGAATACCCTGTATATGGCTCAAATGGCATTGTCGGCACCCACAGCACTTGCTTCGTGGACTCGCCATGTATTGTTGTTGGCCGGAAGGGGTCAGCTGGCGCGCTGAATCTTTGTCTTTCCAAGGGTTGCTGTGTTACAGATGTCGCTTACTATTGCATCCCACCATCTGCTTTCTCGCTTGATTATGCATTTAAACTATTTCACACCCTTGGCTTGGACTATCTAGGGAAGGGGATCAAGCCTGGGCTGAATCGCAATGAGGCATATGAGTTAGTTGTAGCCGCTCCTCCACTAGCCGAACAACACCGCATCGTCGCCAAAGTCGATGAACTGATGGCCCTGTGCGACCGGCTGGAAGCCCGGCAGGCCGATGCTGACAGCGCCCATGCCCAACTGGTACAGGCGCTGCTGGACAGCCTGACTCATGCCAGTGACGCCGAAGACTTTGCGCAAAGCTGGCAGCGCCTGGCCGAACACTTCCACACCCTGTTCAACACCGAATCCAGCATCGACGCCCTCAAGCAAGCCCTGCTGCAACTGGCAGTTATGGGTAAGTTAGTGTCGCAAGACCCCGATGATGAGCCTGCAGGAGCTTATTACCAGCAGTGCGTGGATCTGCCGAAAGATTGTGTCCGTTCTGGCAAGCAGATTATTAAAGATAAGGCTCTGCTTGCAGAAAAAGACTTGCCGAGAATTCCTGCGTCATGGATATATAGAAGTGTCGATCAGCTATACAAAAGCTGTCATATTGTAGACTATGCGGATGGCAATCATGGCAGTTTCTATCCAAGGAAGGAGGATTTCTGTGGCGCGGGAGTCTTGTTTCTTACTGCTGCGCAGATAAGTGCGAATGGCTCCATTTTGTGGGACGACTGCCCGCGACTGTCTCCCACTAAGGCAGGGCAGCTTACAAAAGGCTGGAGTAGAATTGGCGACGTTTTGTACACGCACAATGCAACTGTAGGGCGGACAGCAATTTCTCGTGAGGGGCCTGATGATAAATTTCTTCTTGGGACTTCGGTTACGTTCTATAGAGTAAATGAGGGCGCAATTAATCCATCATTTTTGTACTGGTACTTTTCTTCTCCGTCATGGAGTGATCAGGCGCGGCTGGTTATGAGGCAGACAACGCGAAATCAGGTGAGTATCACCAAGCAGGCTCTTTTCTTTGTTGCACTTCCCCCTCGCGCTGAACAATACCGTATCGTCGCCAAAATAGAAAAATTGATGGCTCTCTGTGACCAATTGAAGGCCCGTTTCGGCGAAGCCATCCAAGTGCATGGGCAATTAACCAATGCGGTTGTAGGCCAGGCTTTGAATGGTGAGAGCAAGTCGGGCGCTGAGGTTGTTGACTTTAGTGCTTACCTGATTTCAAAGCTCGCGTCACAACGCACCTTTGGTCGTGTGGCACATATGAAGTTGCTGTTCTTGGCGGATTCCCATCTGGGCTTGGGCCTGATGGATGGATATCGTCGCCATGCTGCGGGTCCGCTCGATACGACGATTTACCGAGTGGAGCAGCGTGCCGCTCAAGAAGGGCTGTATTCGACCTCGATCGAGGTGCTCAAATCGGGGCAGGAAAAGGTCTCCTATCACATTGGTGCGAACATCAGTCGCTCTGTCGAAGCAGCGGCTTCCGCACTCGGTTCTGCTCAGAAGGAGTTGGATCGTCTTATCGCGCTATTTGAGGGGCGTAAGACGGACGATCTGGAGGCTGTCGCAACGCTCTATGCAGTTTGGAACGACGCGCTTACTGAGGGGCTTCATCCCAATGACGAGTGGTTGATCAACGAGTTTCGCAGCAACTGGCATGAGGCAAAGGAGCGCTTTGCGCCGGATATCTTAGGTAAGTGGCTTGGTTGGATGCGCGATAACGGACTTGTCCCGACGGGTAACGGTGCGGTGACGAAGTCACAGGCAGCTTTCTCGTTCAATTGAATCTGCGGTGTGCTGGGCACGGGCTGATGGCAGCGAGTCGGTTGAGCTCCGACGGGGAAACCTCGTTGCCGCTGGCTAAGTATGCGTTTCCCAGCTCACAGCGGCGTTCGTTATCCATACTTGACGTAGGAATTTTTCGGTAGCAACCTTGCTGCACGGAGCCTCGAAACTCCCCGAACAGCGGTACCCACCTCCGACAAACCGGTGGGTTTTTTGTGCCTGCAACTTTGCTGGTGCAACCGACGCGATGCTCTGCGTCGGGAGGGCGGCTAATACAACACTCGCAAGGGGAATACGCCCGCCGGCTGTTCGCGGTTTCGAGCCTCCCGACTTCCCGTCCGTCGCCTTGCGGCGGGCGGGCTGATTCCATGGAATGAGGAGCAGGCCATGTCGGACGTTGTACGCGATGTGCAGTCACACCCAGGCTACTACCTGCCAGAAGGCGCGCAGTACCGCTTGCAGCAGCTACGCGACCATATGCGCTTTCTGGCGCGTTTGGCGCAGCCGCGCACACCAGCGGAAGAGCAGGCCAGGCAGCCTGCCATCTGCATGGACGAGATGGCGTTCTGCCTTGAACTGCTGGCCGAGCAGGTAACGCAGGCGCTGGCGCAGATGCAGTGGCCCGCGCGCCTTGGGCCCGATGCTGCTGACAACGCTACCGACGCAGGGGAGGCTGCAAGAACCGACTAGCGATGGCCTTGCCGCGCACACGGAAACAGGCAATGGCCGATATGTAGGCGATGCGTTTGCCTTCGGCGTCAAGCGGAGCAGGTGGATGCGCTGGAACAGTTGCTGACAATCGCCGCCCATGGCGATGTGATCGCTGCCGATAACGCTGATCGGCTGGAACGCGGCACCTCAGTGTCGGCCAGCTGTATCTGCAGTGCGCTGTTATCCGGGAAAGGCGATCAGTATTCCGCCAATGAGCCGGTATACCAGTACGCTTTGCCTTTGATCGTGCGTTTGTCGAACTTGAGCGTGCCTCGTTTGCCCTTGATTTCAAGCGTGAACGACGGCGGCAAGTCGGTGCGTCCGGGGTTGGTGAAAACGATGCGCATGTGGTTGGCAGTTGGGTTGAAGTACCACTGCGTGCTTTCCGATGGAAGCCCGCGTGATGCAATGTCCGGCCAGGTCATGACCAGGCCGCCGATGCCATCAGGGTCGCCTCCGCTATAGACCAGAAAGCTGTAGCCGGCGGTATCTGTTTCAAACGACAGGACATCGCCGGTGGCGGCAGCGGACGTACTTGTCAGCAGGGCGATCAACAAGATCAGACTGGTCCATAGACTGCGCATGTGTGTTTTCATCGTTCGTCCCTGCGATGGATGTCTATTGTTTGCCGAGTCGCTACGGGTAGGCATAAGGACCCACGATCCAGGACGCATTGCCTGGAATGACGCGCTTGCCAACGGTCAGGCGGCCACTTCTGCCCTTTATCTCGACGGTAAAAGATGGGGGATATTTAGGATCACCTGGATTGACGAATTTAGCGCCTGCGCGGGTGTGTTCCTTATCCATGTGGTACTTCACGCCGGTGAAGGGCAGGTCCCCGTGCGCATAGCCGGGCCAGCGGATCATGGCGCCGGCGATGCCGTCGTTTTCCTTGCTTCCACCACCGACATACAGTTCGACTTCGTAGGTGTTGTCAGCGCTTCGAAAGGTGACCACCGTACTTGTGGCCAGTGCGGGAGCGCTGGTAAACGCAAACGCCAGGAGCAGCGTCAGCAGCATAGCCACCTTGGGTGTGATTCGATTTCGCATGCGACATCCTTCCTTGGTATGAAGCTGGATCTTATCTGATCGAAATACTGTAGCCGGCACAGGCGCACAGCATCAGCTGTGCAATTGCCACTTACTACGGCGAATGAAGCGGCCGATCACACCGGCGCAGACTTCAAAATCCCCGACAAACTCTCGCGCAGGATCAACTGCAAATGCATGCGGTTGAGTTCCATGCCGCTGGTCATCACGCTGTGCAGGCCGCCGCACATGGCGGCGACGGCGAAGACGCGGGCCTGGAATTCCTGTTCGCTGCTGGCCGGGTCGGCGTGGCCGCGCAGCAGGCGCTTGAGCAGGGCGCTGAGGTGTTCGATCAGCGATGCGCTCTGCCGTCGCATGAAGGCGGCCAGCACCGGGTCGCGCAGGGTGGCCAGGTGCAGTTCCAGGTCGATGCGGGTGCGCTTGATGTTGATTTCCTGCAGCAGCCATTCTTCGAGCAGGCCGGCGATGAAATCCACCACATGCACGTTGGCCGGGCGTTCCACCAGCCACATCTGGCGGATAGCGCGCATGTAGTTGCGCTCCAGCAATGCGCGCACCAGCGCATCCTTGTCTTCGAAACGTTGCAGCAGGCTGCCGCAGCTGACCTTGGCGCGCTCGGCGATCAGCTCGAAGCTGGTGGCGCTCAGGCCGATGACGTCGATGCACTGCTCGGTGGCGTCCAGCACCTCTTCCAGCAGCAGTTCTTCGCGCTCTTTTGCCGTGCGCAGCAACAGGACGTTGGACATGGGCAGCAGGGTGTCGGGGGGCTGCAGTATACCGGCGCGGCGTTACCCATCCGTTGCGTTCGCTTGTTGCCGTGCCATCAGTCATGGATGCGCGTGCGTATTGAAACACCGGTCACAGATGCGCTGGTCGACCATGTTTTCACGGCGGCTGTGCGACACGTGAGGTCGACGTTGTGCAGGAGAAGCATGTGAGTGAGAACAGTGCGGTAGCCGGTGTCTCGGCGCAGTGGCCGGCGCGGTTGTGGGTGGTGCGGCATGGGCAAAGCGCGGGCAATGTGGCGCGCGATGTGGCCGAGTCCAACGGCTCGGCCTTGATCGACTTGGAGCACCGCGATGCGGATGTGCCGTTGTCGGCGCTGGGCGAGCGCCAGGCCGAGGCGTTGGGGGCGTGGATGGCCGGTTTGCCCGAGCACGAGCGCCCGACGCTGATCCTGAGTTCCACCTATGTGCGTGCGCGCCAGACCGCCGCTGCGGTGGCGCGTGCGCTGGGGCAGCCGGCCGAGTCGGTCAGCGTGGACGAGCGTTTGCGCGAGAAGGAATTCGGCGTGCTCGACCGCTACACCACGGCCGGCATTCTTGCGACCTTCCCGGAGCTGGCCGAGCAGCGCAAGCTGGTGGGCAAGTTCTACTTTCGCCCGCCCGGTGGCGAGAGCTGGTGCGATGTGATCTTTCGCCTGCGCGGGGTGGTGGGCGATCTGCAGCGCAACCATGTGGGCGCGCGCGTGCTGATCGTGGGGCACCAGGTGATCGTCAATTGCTTCCGCTACCTGATCGAGCGGATGGACGAGGCCACCATCCTGGGTATCGACCGCGAAGGCGATGTGCCCAATTGCGGTGTCACCGAATACGCGGCTGCGGCCGATGGGCAATCGCTGGAGTTGCTGCGGACCAAGTTCGTGCCGCCAGAGCTGGCCGACGAGCCGGTGACCACCGAGTCCGACCGCCCGGCCGGGGCACGTTGATGGCCACCCCGCGCGTGCGCATGCTCACTGCGGCCGCCTTGCGGGCGATGCCGTTGCCGGCCCCGGGTGGCGACAAGGAGCAGCGCGGGCGCGTGTTGATCGTGGGCGGCTCGATGCGCGTGCCGGGTGCGGTGCTGCTGGCCGGCGAGGCGGCGCTGCGCACCGGTGCAGGCAAGCTGCAGATCGCCACCGCCGCCAGTGTGGCGCCGGGCATGGCCTTGGCGGTGCCGGAGGCGCTGGTACTGGGGTTGGCGCAGAACGGGCAGGGCGAGATCGTGCGCGGGCACCGCGCGCTGGACGGGGCGATGGCGGCCTGCGATGCGGCAGTGATCGGGCCGGGGATGGCGTCGTCGGCCACCACCACGGCGATGGTCAGGCGCGCCGCCGAGCAGGCGGTGTGCACTTTGGTGCTGGATGCCGGCGCGTTGTCGCGTGGCCTGCGGGCGCCGATCGGGCGGCCATTCGTATTGACGCCGCATGCGGGCGAGATGGCGACCCTGGCCGGCGACGACAAGGCGGCGGTGGAAGCGGCGCCGGGCGCGTACGCGCTGAAGTTTGCGCAGAAGCTGCGCAGCGTGGTGATCGTCAAGGGCGCGGACAGTTTCATTGCCGGGCCGGATGGTGCGCTGTGGATGCATCGCGGGGGGGCGTCCGGGTTGGGCACCTCCGGGTCTGGCGATGTGCTGGCCGGGTTGATTGCCGGGTTTGCCGCGCGCGGCTGCGATGCGTTGACCGCTACGTTATGGGGCGTGTTTGTGCATGCGGCGGCGGGCAGGCAGTTGGCCAAGCGGATTGGGCCGGTGGGGTTTTTGGCGCGCGAACTTGGGTTGGAAGTGCCTGGGATTTTGAATCGGTTGGCACGCCGCTGATCAATGCTCGTCGCGGTGATGCCGCGCGCAGACCCAAAGCCCCTCTCCAGCGGGAGAGGGGCTGGGGTGAAGGTGCGTTTGCTGGAGTCGTGGGGCTGTCTTTCCAGTTGGGGTTTAGGTTGTTGCCTTGATTGCAGTGGGTTGGTTGCATTCTTGGCAGACGTACCCGCATCCGGCCCTTTGGGCCACCTTCTCCCGAGGGGAGAAGGGAGTGTCCGATGGTGGAAGGGTGCATGGTTGCGCTCGTTTGTTGCGCGATGTTGCGCCCCGTTGGTCGGTTAGGCTTGGTCACCAACCTGGGAGGGTGCACGGTGAAGCGAACGATTGCGTGGTCGATGGTGGGGGTTCTGGGGGTTTGGGGTGCTGCGACTGAAACGGTGTTGGCCTCTGTAGCAACAACAGCAACAGCATCGGCATCAGCAACAGCAACAGCAACAGCAACAGCAACGCCGATTCCGGTGCCGGCATCGACGGCATCGTCTGCATCTAAGCCCGCATCGAAAGTGGTGGATGCCGCAGTTGCGGATGCTGCTGCTCCGCCAGCAGCACCCGCCGGTGCACTACGCGTTTACACCTCTGCCCAGGGCGCAACGCAGCAGATGCGCGTCAGTACTGCTGATGCGCCCAGGGCAGGACATGCGTTGACCGAGAAGGAGAACTCCATCTTCGTCAATCCGCAGCGGCGCTTCCAGGAGGTGCTGGGCATCGGCGGGGCGATCACCGATGCCAGTGCCGAGACCTTCGCCAGGCTGCCCAAGCCTGCGCAGCGCGCCTTGCTCACTGCCTACTACGACCCACAAAAGGGCATCGGCTATACGCTGGCGCGCACCACCATCCACAGCTCGGATTTCAGCAGCGGCAGCTATACCTATATCAAGGAAGGCGATGCGGCGCTGAAGAGCTTTTCGGTCAGGCACGATCAGCGTTATCGCATCCCGATGCTGCGTCAGGCCATTGCGGCGGCCGGCGGCAAGTTGACGACATTCGCCAGCCCGTGGAGCGCGCCGGCCTTCATGAAAGACAGCAACAACATGCTCAAGGGCGGCAAGTTGCTGCCCGCGTATGCGCAGGCCTGGGCCACCTACTACACGCGCTTTATTGCGGCCTACGAAAAGGCCGGCATCCCGATCTGGGGCATCAGCCTGCAGAATGAGCCGATGGCGGTGCAGACCTGGGAGTCGATGGTGTTTTCCGCCGAGGAAGAGCGCGACTTTTTGAAGAACCACCTCGGCCCGACGATGGAGCAGGCCGGCTATGGCGACCGCAAGATCATCGTGTGGGACCATAACCGCGACATGATGCTGCACCGCGCGCATGTGATCTTCGACGATCCGGAAGCGGCGAAATACGCGTGGGGCATGGGCTTCCACTGGTACGAGACCTGGGCCGGGTTCGCGCCGATGGTGGGGAACGTGGCGGCGGTGGCACAGGCGTACCCGGACAAGCCGCTACTGCTGACCGAAGCGGCGGTGGAAAAGTTCGACCCGGCAAAGTTGCAGTACTGGCCCAATGGCGAGCGCTATGGCACCGCCATCATCAACGATCTCAATCATGGTGCGGTGGGCTGGACCGACTGGAACATCCTGCTCGACCAGCACGGCGGGCCGAACCACGTGGGCAATTACTGCTTTGCGCCGGTGCATGCCGACACGCGCACCGGTGAGGTGATCTACACGCCGAGCTATTGGTATATCGGCCACTTTTCCAAGTTCATCCGCCCCGGCGCGCGGCGGGTGAGTGCGGCCAGCAGCCGCAGCAATCTGGCAACGACGTCCTTTCTCAACACCGATGGCAGCCTGGCCACGGTGGTGATGAATGCCAGCGATGTGGCGATCCGTTACAACCTGTACGTGGGCGATGCATCGAGTGAATTGGAGATTCCCGCGCATGCGATCCAGACGGTGGTGATCACGCAATAAGCGTAGGCCGTGGGCGGAGCGTTGGTGGGGGGCGTACCCTCATCCGCCCTTCGGGCACCTTGTCCCGGTGGGAGAAGGGGGGGCTCGCATGATCGAAGCCGTCTTTGTGTAGCTGGTCGAACTACCTTGCGGTTCGGTTTCGCTGATGCATCGGCATTCGAGACTGCCGCCACTACCAAAAGCGCCATTGAAGAAAACCCTGCGGACCGCTGCGCGTGCAGCGATCGGCAGGATTCTAGTGGCGCTACGGCGGAAGCTCGCTTTGTGTTTGCTCAGGACAGCAGCAAGCCACCGGTGGCACCAAACACTTCGCCGGTGACATAGCTGGATTCCTGCGAAGCCAGGATCACATACAGCGGCGCCATCTCCACTGGCTGGCCGGCACGCTTGAGCGGGGTTTCCGAGCCGAACTCGGGAATCTTTTCCGGCGGCTGGCCACCGCTGGGTTGCAACGGGGTCCACACCGGGCCGGGGGCGACGGCGTTGACGCGGATGCCCTTCTCGGCGACCTGTTGAGCCAGGCCCTTGGTGAAGTTGACGATGGCCGCCTTGGTGGACGCGTAGTCCAGCAGCGTCGGCGAGGGCTGGTAGGACTGGATCGAGCCGGTGTTGATAATGGATGCGCCCGGCGGCAGGTGCGGGATGGCCGCCTTGCACAGCCAGAACATCGCATAGACGTTGGTCTTGTAGGTGGCGTCGAACTGCTCGGTGGTGATGTCGGCGATGTCTTTCATCGCGGTCTGCTTGCCGGCGATGTTGACCAGCAGATCCAGCCCACCGAGCTCCTTGACCGCGCGTGCGACCAGCTGGTTGCAAAAAGCCTCATCCTTGAGATCACCGGGGATGCTGATGGCTTTGCGGCCTTCGGCCTCGATCAACTTCACCACCTCCGCAGCGTCCTGCTCTTCTTCCGGCAGGTAGTTCAGCACGATGTCCGCGCCTTCGCGCGCGTAGGCGATTGCAGTGGCGCGGCCGATGCCCGAGTCGGCGCCGGTGATCAGCGCCTTGCGGCCCTTCAGGCGGCCGAAGCCCTGGTAGCTCTGCTCGCCATGGTCGGCCTTGGGCTGCAATGCATGGATGGTGCCCGGCGCTTCCTGGGTCTGCTCGGGGAACTTGGGCTGCGGAAACTGGGTGAGCGGGTTCTGCATTTCGTACTGGTTCTTTGTGCTGGACATGCGCTGGCTCCTGCAGTGGGGGATGGCAGGGCCGCAGCGTGCTGCGGCCGATGCGGAGCAGTCTGGAAACCGCGGCGATGCGTGCGGGTGAACGAATGTTGTGCATGATGTGAACGCGCCACGCAGATGGCGTGCGTGCGGTGCTGCTGCGCCGTGCACGCAGGCCACGACCGGGAGGACCGCAATGCAGTGTGTAGGAATCGATGGCGCCGGCAGCGGCTGGCTGGCGGTGTGGCAGGCCGGCGATGGATTGCAGTTTGCCGGCTACCCCACGGCGGCCGCGGTGGCGAGCGCATTGGGGGACGTCGCTGTGCTGGGCGTGGATATCCCGATCGGTCTAAGCGAGCACGCGCCACGCGCTGCGGATGTGCAGGCGCGGCGCTTTGTGGGTGGGCGCCGCGCATGCAGCATCTTTGCCGCGCCATTGCGCGGCATGCTGCATGCACCCACGCAGGTGGAAGCGTCCGCGTTGCATCGGGTGTTGGATCACGACGGGCAGCGTGGCTTTGGCGTGCAGTCGTTTGCGCTGCTGTCGAAGATTCGCGCCTGGGACGATGCCTTGCGCGCCGATCCGCCGTGGGCGGAGCGCGTGTTCGAAGTGCACCCGGAGGTGTCGTTCGCCGTGCTCGCCGGCGGGCATGGCCTGGCGGCGGGCAAGAAGAGCAGTGCAGGCCACCAACAGCGCGCCGCCTTGCTGGGCCAGTGCTATGGCGCCAGGCAGGTGGCCGCGTTGCTGGAGCGCGTGCCGCGTGCGCTGGCCAAGCCGGACGATGTGCTGGATGCCCTGGTGGCCTGCTGGAGCGCGCAGCGCATTGCCGCAGGCACCGCCGGCAGCCTGCCGGCGGTGGTGGAGCGTGATGCCTACGGGCTACGCATGGGCATCCACTACTGACTCAGCGCGTCTGCGTCGACATCGAATACGGCCGCTGCGCCGGATCGGTGGCCCATTGCGTGTTCGGCGTGGCCTGCATGCGGAAGCGCAACTCGCCGCCGGCCTGGATTTCTTCGTGCGTGAGGTAGGCGCGGGTCAGCGGCTGGCCGTTGAGGGTGACGCTGCCGACGTAGCTGCGCGCCTTGCTCAGGCCATCGGCAATCACGCTGAAGCGCTTGCCATTGGGCAGCTTGAGCGTGGCGCGCGGCAGGAACGGGCGGCCGATGATGTACTGGTTGCTGCCCGGTGCCACCGGATAAAAGCCCAGCGTGGTGAACACGTACCAGGCCGACATCTGGCCGAGATCGTCGTTGCCGGCCAGGCCTTCGGGGCCGGCGTGATACTGGGTGTCCATGATCTGGGTCAGCCGCGCCTGGGTGCGCCAGGGCTGGCCGGCGTAGGCGTACAGATAGGCGACATGGTGGCTGGGTTCGTTGCCGTGCGCGTACCAGCCGATCAGGCCGGTGATGTCTTCCATATGCGCGAACACCTTGGGGTCGACCTTGGCGTCGAACACCGCATCCAGGCGTGCGAGCAGTTTGTCGTCGCCGCCATGTGCGGCGGCAAGCCCGGCGACGTCCTGTGGCACATACCAGGAGTATTGCCAGGCATTGCCTTCGGTGTAGTCGCTGCCGTAGCCGCTAGTGGATGGATCGAATGGTTCGCGGAAGTTGCCGGCACGGGTACGCGCGCGCATGTAGCCAGTGGCCGGGTCGAAGGCGTGCTTCCAGTTGCCGGCGCGCTTGCTGAACTCTGCGGCGATGGCGGGCTTGCCGAGCTTGTCGGCCATGCGCGCGATGGTCCAGTCGTCGAAGGCGTATTCCAGCGTCTTGGACGCGGCTTCGCCTTCTTCGTCGATGGGCACGTAGCCCAGCTCGCGGTACTGCGCGATGCCGTCGTAGGGGCCGTAGTTGGCGCTGGCGACCATGGCATCGAGCGCTTCGTTGGCATCGAAGCCGCCGATGCCTTTCATGTAGGCGTCGGCAATCACCGGCACGGCGTGGTAGCCGATCATGCACCAGGTTTCCAGGCCGTGGAACGCCCAGACGGGCAGGATGCCGTAGGCGCTCTCGCGGCGCGAGGCGAGCAAGGAATTGACCATGTCGCTGCTGCGTTGTGGCGGCTGCACCAGGGTCAGCAGCGGATGCAGGGCGCGGTAGGTGTCCCAGAGGGAGAAGGTGGAATAGTTGGTCCAGCCACGCGCCTGATGCACGGCGTTGTCCGGCCCGCGGTACTGGCCATCGCTGTCCATGAACAGGGTGGGGCCGAGCAGGGTGTGATACAGCGCGGTGTAGAGCTGGGTGCGTTGTTGCGGCGTGCCTTGCGCATCGATCGCCGATAGCGCCTGTGTCCACTGCGCGCGCGCATCGGCGCGCACGCGGTCGAAATCGAAACCGGGCACCTCCGCGTCGAGATTGGCGATGGCGCCGGCCTCGCTGACCGGCGACAGCGCAACCTTGACCACCAGCGGCGTGCCGTCGTTGGCGACGTCGAACACGCCGACCAGCTGCCGGCCTTCGATCTGTGCGCGCTGCGCGGGGTTCTTCTCGCCCGGCGGCGGAAAGCCCTGGTACGGGATGTCCTGCTCGGTGTCGTGCAATTGCGTGGCGGTGAGCGGGCGCGAAAAGCGCATGGCGAAGTACAGCTGGCGGCCGGGTGCCCAGCCGCGGGTTTCGCGAAAGCCGGTCACGGTGCCATCGCCGCGTACGCGCAGCCTCGACCACTGCACCTTGCCGGGGTAGTCGTACAGGCTGGTGCGCAGGTCCACCAGTACATGCGCCGGCGTGCCCTTGGGGAAGGTGTAGCGATGCACACCCACGCGCGCACTGGCGGTGAGTTCGGCGCGGATGTTGCGGTCTTTCAAGGTCACCGCGTAATAGCCGGGTTGCGCCTGCTCGCTGGCATGGTCGAACTGCGCGGTGTAGCCGCTACCCGGCGTGGAGGCGTCGCCGCGTTCGAGTTTGACCTGGCCGGTCTGCGGCATCAGCAACACATCGCCCAGGTCCGAATGCCCGGAGCCGGAAAAGTGCGTGTGCGAGAAGCCGACAATCGTGGTGTCGCCATGCCGGTAACCGGCGGCCCAGCCATAGGCCTCCTTGCGCGGCTTGATCTGCGTGTCCGGGCTCAGCTGCACCATGCCGAACGGCAGCGTGGCACCGGGATAGGTGTGGCCTTCGCCACCGGTGCCGATCAAGGGGTCGACCGCGCTGAAACCCGCGTCGTCCCCACGTGGCGCCGCGCTGCCGGCAAAGCTGATGCAGGCGGCAAGCAGCGCCAGCCAACGCAGGGGAGAGAAGGCGATTGAGCGATGCTGCATGCGAACGGTTCCAGGCGGATGCAGCGCCGGACCGTAGCACAGCTGTCGGGCCTGATCGCATGACATCCATGCCTGCATCGTTGAGCTCGCTAACCCGTGCGCGGCGGGCGGCGGTGATGCGTGTGCCTGTCTTTGAGAGGTTGCCGGCGTTGCGCGCAGGAGGCAGCGGATGCGCAGATCGGTCGCCTTTCTGCACGGAACGAGCGCAATGCCAGCAACTGCGAGAGAGCGTGCGAATGCGGGGCTTCGGCTATGGGCAATCGCAACGCCGGGCTGCTGAAATCGCGCAAACCGTCCGCATATCACCCCGATGGATCTGTTCGATACTCCCACCGTGCCCGTGCAGCTGCTGCACGATACGCAGGGCGGCGTGCGCTACTGGCCGCAGCTGCTGGCGCCTGCCGTGGCGCAGCAGTGCTTTGCCGCGTTGCGCCAGGCGACCGACTGGCGCAGCCAGCGCCGCGAGATGTACGACCGTGTGGTGGAGGTGCCGCGCCTGCTGGCCTCGTATCGGCTGGATGCACCGCTGCCGCCCGGGCTGCCGCTGCAGGCGCTGCTCGATGCGGTGCAGGCGGTGTTGCCTGCGCCGTACAACGCGGCGGGCCTGAATCTGTATCGCGATGGCCGCGACAGCGTGGCGATGCATCACGACAAGCTGCAGACGTTGCTGGCGCCGTATCCGATCGCATTGGTGTCGCTGGGCGCGACGCGGCGGATGCAGCTGCGCGCAAAGGACGGCAACACGCGTGCGATCGGTGTGGAGCTGGCGCCCGGCAGCCTGCTGGCGATGAGCCATGCCTCGCAACTGAGCCACGAGCACGGCATCGCCAAGACCGCGCGTGCGGTGGGCGAGCGCATCAGCGTGGTGTTTCGGGTGCGCCCGGCCGAGCGCATGGCCGCCGGCCAGCACGGGCCGCACTGGGAGCCGGTACAAGCGTAGCGTGGCTGACAAGGCGTGGTGTGGCTTCGTCGGCACGGTGCGGAGCAAGCCGGAGTCTCACGGGCAACAGGAGCGACGGGATCACACGAGTGCCGCGTACCAACTGCGGGCCCAGTGCCGTGCTCGCTTGACGGCCAGCGCGCCAGCTACGTCTGCCACCTTCTGCGCGTACGGTTGCGGCTGATTCTGCCGATCACCGCTGGTGAGCGTGCGGTACCGCTGGCAGCCGCGTGATGTGTCTTGCCTGTGCAAACACCGCGCTGGTATGCACGCGCGTGCTGCTCGTGCATGCGCGCTCTGTTGCGCCCGGCATGGCCCGTTCGGGTGATTGCCATCACCCTCACGGCTGGCCATGCTTGCATGTACTCCCCCCTCAGCGTCGCCACTCCATGTCCCTGGCCGATACCCGCCACCATCAGATGTTTCCCGAGCTGGACTCGGGCCAATTGGCGATCACGCGGCGGTTTGCCAGCGGGCCGGCGCAGCGTTTCGATGCAGGCGAGCTCGTCTTCGACGTGGGCGATGCGCACGCGCCGGTGTGGGTGGTGCTGGAAGGCGCCATCGAAGTGGTACGGCGCGACGGGTTGGGCAACGAAAAACCGATCACCTTGCAGACGCCCGGCCAGTTCACCGGCGAGGTCAGTCAGCTGGCCGGGCGCGCCTCACTCGCCGGTGGGCGTGCCGGGCCGCAGGGCTGCCTGGCGCTGCCGTTCGACACCGCGCATCTGCGCGCGCTGATGATCAGCTCGGCCGAAGTGGGCGAGGTGGTGATGCGTGCGTTGATCCTGCGCCGCGTCGGCCTGATCGAAGGCGATGCCTCGGGCTCGGTGTTGATCGGCGAGCCGGACGATCCGCATCTGACCCGTTTGCAGGGCTTTCTCACCCGTAACGGTTACCCGAACACGGTGATCGATGCCTCCGACGAGGAAGGCCGCGCGTTGGTGCAGCGCTTTGGCATCCAGGAGCAGGAACTGCCGGTGATGGTGTGCCCGAGCGGGCGGGTGCTGCGTCAGCCCAGCGATGCCGAAGCGGCGCATTGCCTGGGCATGACGCCGGACATCGACCCGGACAAGCGCTACGACGTGGCCATCGTCGGCGCCGGCCCGGCCGGTCTGGCGACGGCGGTGTATGCGGCCTCCGAAGGCCTGTCGGTGCTGGTGCTGGACCAGCGCGCCATCGGCGGCCAGGCCGGCGCCTCGGCACGCATCGAAAACTATCTGGGCTTTCCGACCGGCATTTCCGGCCAGGCGCTGGCCGGGCGCGCCTATAACCAGGCGCTGAAATTCGGTGCCGAGCTGGCGATTCCGATCGAGGCCGGCACGCTGGAATGCGGGCGCGACGATGGTGCGCTGAAGCTGGATCTGGCCGACGGCAAGCAGCTGCTGGCCAGCACGGTGGTGGTCGCCTCCGGGGCGCGTTACCGGCGCCCGGAGATCGACGGGCTGGAGCGTTTCGAAGGCCATGGCGTGTCGTACTGGGCCTCGCCGGTGGAAGCGCGGCTGTGCGAGGGCGGCGTGGTGGCGCTGGTGGGCGGCGGCAATTCCGCCGGCCAGGCCGTGGCGTTTCTGGCACCGCGGGTGAAGGAACTGCACCTGATCATTCGCGGCGAAGGGCTGGAATCGTCGATGTCGCAATACCTGATCGACCGCATCGCCGTGCTGCCGAACGTGCAGCTGCATACCGGCACCGAAGTGTCCGCGCTGGAAGGCGACCCGGAGCGCGGCCTGCAGGCGGCGGTATTGCGCACGCGCGCCGATGGGCAGACCACTCGGGTGGAATTGCGGCACCTGTTCCTGTTCGTCGGCGCCGACCCCAACACCGGCTGGCTGCAGCAGTGCGTGGAGACCGATACGCGTGGCTTCGTCGTCACCGGCAACGCACGCGGCGATGGCGTGCCGGCCTGTCTGCCGCTCGAAACCAACCGCCCCGGCGTGTTCGCCATCGGCGATGTGCGGGCCGGCTCGGTCAAGCGCGTGGCCGCGGCGGTGGGCGAGGGCGCGGCGGTCGTCGCGCAGATCCATCAATACCTGGCACACCAGGCCAACCCGGTGCCGGCATCCGAACTTGTCAGTGCCTCACAGGAGTCCACCACCTCATGAGCGACCAGTGCACACATACCGCGCAGATCAGCGAGGTCACGCCCAGCGCACGTGGCTGCGAAGACTGCCTGGCCATCGACAGCACCTGGGTGCATCTGCGCCTGTGCCGCAGTTGCGGCCACGTGGGGTGCTGCGATGATTCGCCGCACAAGCACGCCACGGCGCATTACCACGCCACAAGCCACCCCATCATCGAAGGCTACGACCCGCCCGAAGGCTGGGGCTGGTGCTATGTGGACGAGGTGGAAGTGGAGTTGCCGGACCAGACGCCGCAGCTGGGGCCGATACCGCGGTATGTGTGAGGCGGCGCGGTTGGTTGGCGGGGTGTGGATGGGGCTGGGCGCCGCTGGGAATCGGGAATCGGGATTGGGGAATCGTGAAAGCGGCTTGCGTGCTGTTTGATTTGGTCGGGTGCGGATTTTTGTGCTGGGCGGTTCGCTCACTTCGCGCGCACATGCACGCCCACTTACTCCGGCCAGTGCACCTGCGGTAGTTCGCCGATTGTTGGGCGGGCGAACAGATAGCCCTGCTGCAGGTGGATGCCCATGTCGCGCAGGGTGCGGTATTCGTCCGGGTGTTCGATGCCTTCGGCAATGACGGCGATGCCGAGTTCCTCGCACATGCGGGTGGTGTGGCGGACGATGGCCTGGCGGCTGCGGTCGGCGTCGATGCCGCGCACCAGGGCGATGTCCAGCTTGAGCAGGTCCGGCTGGAAATCGGCCAGCAGGCCGAGGCCGGAATAGCCGGCGCCGAAGTCGTCGATGGCGGTCTTCAGGCCGCGCGCCTGGTAGGTGCGCATGATGTCGAGCAGATGCGCCGGCTCGGCCAGGTGTTCCTGTTCGCTGACCTCGAAGATGATGGCGTCCAGCGGCCAGCCGTACTGCGCGGTGGCCGAAAGCGTGGCACGCAGGCAGTGTTCTGGGTTGTAGACCGCGTTGGGCATGAAGTTGATCGACAGCAAGGCCGGCAGCGCAATCTGCGCGGCGCATTCGATCGCCTTGATGCGACAGGCCTGGTCGAAGGCGTAGCGGTTGCGCTCATCCACGGCGGCCAGGATGCTGCCGGCCGATTCGCCGTTGACGCCGCGCACCAGCGCTTCGCCGGCGTAGATGCTGCGGGTGGACACGTCCACGATCGGCTGGAACGCCATGGTGATGGCGGTGGGAAAGTCCTGGCCGTCGCGGCAGGCGTTGCAAACGGGGAGCGTGGGCATGGCTGAGCAATCGTGCGGCGTGGAGGTAGCCTAGCGGTATCGGCCGCAACAGCGCGTCATTGAGTCTGCACACGCATCCTCGCGCCATCCTCACCTGGGGCGTCACCGGGCTCGGCGATAATGCGCCATTCCCCGCATCGGACGCCCCATGACCGCTCTCACCGAACGTTACGCCCTGGCCGTGGATTACGCGCGCATCGCCCATGCCGGGCAGGTACGCAAGGGCACGCAGATTCCGTATCTGAGCCACTTGCTGGGCGTGTCCACGTTGGTGCTGGAATGCGGCGGCGACGAAGAGCAGGCCATCGCCGGGCTGCTGCACGATGTGGTGGAAGACTGCGGCGGCGGTCATGAGGCCTCGATCCGCGCGCAGTTCGGCGATGCGGTGGCCGACATCGTGATGGCGTGCACCGATGCCACCGCCGAAGACAAGGCCGAGGTGGACAACACCGCCAGCGCGCGCAAACGCGACTGGCGCGAGCGCAAGCTGGCCTACCTGGAGCATCTGCGCAACACGCCCGAGCGCGCCTTGCTGGTGTCCGGCTGCGACAAGCTCTATAACGCGCGCACCATCGTGCAGGACCTGGAAAACCCGGACGTGGGCCAGGACATCTTCAACGTGTTCACCGCCGGGCGCGCCGGCACGCTGTGGTACTACGGCGAGCTGGAGGAGATCTTTCGCACGCGTGGCGCGGCGACTGCACGGCTGTTCAGTGGTGTGGTGGCGCGCATGCAGGCGCTGGCGGAGACCGGCGAGCAGCCGGTGCCGGCGCACGCGCTGGGGTGATCGGGTTGTAGAGCGGCTGGTTTGTGAGTTGGCTGCGGGGCCCTTGCCCGCCCACCGTCGCGGGACACGCCGCAAGTACGTCCCTGTAGGCGCTTACGCGGCATCCATGCCGCGTAAGGTCCCGCGACGGTGGGCGGGCAAGGACCTGTCGAGATGGCCGGTGTGTGTGTAGTTTTCGATAAGGCAACCGACTGACTTTCTGGTGAGGTGTTCTCGCCGCGCTCTTGACGCTGTGGGTTTGCTGCAGGGCCCTTGCCCGCCCACCCTCGCAGGACACGCCGCAAGTACGTCCATGTAGGCTCTTACGCGGCATCCATGCCGCGTAAGGTCCCGCGACGGTGGGCGGACAAGGACCAGTTGAGTTGGCCGGCGCGCATGGTTTTCAACAAAGCAGCCGGCAACTGTCTTGTGCGGTGTCCTCGCCGCTTGCGGGACCGTGTGGTGGCATGGATGCCGCCATCTAGCCCCCACGAACGGGTTTACGGCATAGCCCGCGAGCGGTGAGGGCGCCGCGCCTTCGACCGATGCATTCCAGGGCGCTCAACGAGTTGCTTGAGTGGAGCGCCGCAGGACTCGCCGTCAACACTGACACCGGCTGTATGCGGCACGCGGTAGGCTGGCGCATTGTCGAATGTCGGTGTGTCACTCATGTCCAGCGCAGCGTCGTCTTCCTCCGGCCTGGTGCGCGTGCGCGGTGCGCGCGAGCACAACCTCAAGAACGTGGACGTGGACATCCCGCGTGATGCGCTGGTGGTGTTCACCGGGGTGTCCGGCTCGGGCAAGTCGTCGCTGGCGTTCGGTACCGTGTTTGCCGAAGCGCAGCGGCGTTACCTGGATTCGATCTCGCCGTATGCGCGGCGCCTGATCGACCAGGTCGGCGTGCCGGAAGTGGATTCCATCGAAGGCCTGCCGCCGGCGGTGGCCTTGCAGCAGGCGCGCGGCGCGCCGAGTGCGCGCTCGTCGGTGGGCAGCGTCACCACCATCTCCAATTCCCTGCGCATGCTGTATTCGCGTGCGGGCAGCTATCCGCCGGGGCAGGACATCATCTACGCCGACGGCTTTTCGCCCAATACCCCGGCCGGTGCCTGCCCCACCTGCCATGGCCTGGGGCGCATCTACGATGCGACCGAGGCGACCATGGTGCTGGATCCCACGCTGAGCATCCGCGATCGCGCGGTTGCCGCCTGGCCCGGTGCCTGGCATGGCCAGAACCAGCGCGACATCCTCACCACGCTGGGCCACGACGTCGATCTGCCGTGGCACAAGCTGCCGAAGAAGACCCGCGACTGGATCCTCTACACCGACGAGCAACCGGTGGTGCCGGTGTACGCCGGCTACAACCTGGACGAGACCAGGCGCGCGCTACGCCGCAAGGAGGAGCCCAGCTACATGGGCACCTTCACCAGCGCGCGGCGCTATGTGCTGCACACCTTTGCCACCACGCAGAGTGCGCAGATGAAAAAGCGCGTGGCGCAGTACCTGATCAGCACGCAGTGCCCGCAGTGCGACGGCAAGCGGCTGCGCCGCGAGGCGCTGTCGGTGACCTTCGCCGGCCTGGACATCGGCGAGCTGTCGCGGCGGCCGCTGGACGAGGTGGCCGACCTGCTGCGCCCGGCTGCGGAAGGTGCCGGTGGCAAGCGCAACGACAGGCGCAAGCAGGCCGATACGCATCCCGAGCAGGCGATTGCCGCGCAACGCATCGCCGCCGACCTGCGCGCGCGGATCGAGGTGGTGCAGGCGCTGGGCCTGGGCTATCTCAGCCTGGAGCGCAGCACGCCGACGCTGTCGCCGGGCGAGCTGCAACGGCTACGGCTGGCCACGCAGATTCGTTCGCAGTTGTTCGGCGTGGTGTATGTGATGGACGAGCCATCGGCGGGCCTGCACCCGGCCGATGCGCAGGCCTTGCTGGGCGCGCTGGATCAGCTCAAGGCCGCCGGCAATTCGGTATTCGTGGTCGAACACGAGGTGGATGTGATCCGCCACGCCGACTGGATCGTCGACGTCGGCCCGGCTGCCGGCGTGAACGGCGGGCAGGTGCTGTACAGCGGCCCGCCCGCGGGGCTGGAGCAAGTGGAGGCCTCGTCCACGCGCCGTTACCTGTTCGGCACCCCACCGCAGGTGCACAGCCATGCGCGTGCGGCCACCGGTTGGCTGCAGTTGCGCGGCATCACCCGCAACAATGTGCGCGAGCTGGATGTGGACCTGCCGCTGGGGGTGTTTACCACCGTGACCGGTGTGTCCGGCTCGGGCAAGTCGTCGCTGGTGAGCCAGGCATTGGTGGAACTGCTGGCCGCCCATCTCGGACAAACCCAGGCAGAGGAAGACGAAGCGCTGGACCCGCTGGAGCGCGGCACGCAGGTGCCGCTGGGTGGTGCGATCGTCGGCGGGCTCGACCAGGTGCGCCGCCTGGTGCGGGTGGACCAAAAACCGATCGGCCGCACGCCACGTTCGAACTTGGCCACCTACACCGGCCTGTTCGATCCGGTGCGCAAGTTGTTCGCCGCCACACCGGCCGCGCGCCGCCGCCGTTACGACCCGGGGCAGTTTTCGTTCAACGTCGCCAAGGGCCGCTGCGCCACCTGCGAGGGCGAGGGCTCGGTGCATGTGGAATTGCTGTTCATGCCCAGCGTGTACGCGCCATGCCCCAGCTGCCACGGCGCGCGCTACAACGCCAAGACCCTGGAGATCGCGCTGCGGGGTCACAACATCGCGCAGGTGTTGGCGATGACGGTGGACCAGGCCGCCAGCTTCTTTGCCGACGACGCCAGCGTGCTGCGCCCGTTGCAGGTGTTGCGCGAAGTGGGGCTGGGCTATCTGCGGCTCGGCCAGCCGGCCACCGAGCTGTCCGGCGGCGAGGCGCAGCGCATCAAGCTGGCCACCGAGCTGCAACGTGCGCAGCGGCGCGACACCGTGTACGTGCTCGACGAGCCGACCACCGGCCTGCATCCGGCCGACGTGGATACCTTGATGCGTCAGCTGCAAGGCCTGGTGGAGGCCGGCAATACGGTGATCGTGGTCGAGCACGACATGCGCGTGGCCGCCAGCAGCGACTGGGTGCTGGACATGGGCCCGGGCGCAGGCGGTGCGGGTGGCGCTGTCGTGGCGGCAGGTGCACCGGAGGCGGTTGCGCGGCAGCGTGGCAGCCGCACTGCGCCGTTCCTTGCAGAGGTGTTGCGCGGGAACTAAGCGTGGCTGACAACCCTTTCGAAGGTTGTAGCGATTGCGTCAACGTGTTGCCCAGACGCGCCTTCGATGACGAGTGAATCGATGTCGGCATGGCAGCGAGTTGCTCGCGTCGAAGAACGCTAATCAGACCGCACTGCGTCTCCATCGCATCGCATTGCAGGGCACGGCACGGCATCACTGCCCCTAACCATGCACACCGACCAACTCGACGGGTCCTTGCCCGCCCACCGTCGCGGGACCTTACGCGGCATGGATGCCGCGTAAGAGCCTACAGGGACGTACTTGCGGCGTGTCCTGCGATGGTGGGCGGGCAAGGACCCCGCAGCAAACCCGCAGATCGTCCGCTGTAAACCGAGGCAGACGCACCGTCCAATCTTTCAAGACCCAGTCCCCTCTCAAGGCGACCGAGAGCGTGAGCGTCAGCGCAATGGGGATGTGTTCCCGAGCCAACCTGGGCGCGATGCCCTCTGCGTGAGCGGGATACGCCCCATATCCATCCCCTGAGCTGAGCCATTCCGATTGCGGCTGGTGCTCAGCCCATCAATTCAAAACTCGCAGACACGCCCTCGGCCTCTGCAGAGGGCGCCACCCAGAGATCGAATACGCCAGGCTCTACCGTCGGCTTCAATGCCTGGCCGATAAACAGCAGGTCCTCACGGCGCAGCACGAACTCCACCACCGCGCTGCCGCCCGCCGGTACCGCCAGCTTGCGAAAGTCCTTCAGCTCGCGCACCGGGCGGGTGATGCTGGCGCTGCGGTCGCGGATGTAGAGCTGCGCCACTTCCTCGGCATCGCGCGTGCCGTGGTTGTCGATGCGCGCGCTGATGCGCAGGCTGCCGGTCGCCGCCATGCGTGCATCGCTCAAGCGCAGCTCGCCATATTCGATGCGGCCATAGGTCAGGCCGTGTCCGAACGGAAACAACGCGGCATTGGGCGCGGTGCGGTAGCGGGTCTTGAACGGTTGCAAGGCATCCGGGCGCGGGTCGGCACGGCCGCTGGGCTTGTGTGCATAGCTATAGGGCACCTGCCCGGCGGTGTGCGGAAAACTCACCGGCAGGCGCCCGGACGGACCGTGCGCGCCGAACAGGATGTCCGCCAGCGCGGCGCCCGATGCCGAGCCCAGGAACCAGCCGACCAGGATCGCCGGCGCCTTGAGCACCGGGCCATCGATCACCAGCGCACGGCCGTTGCTGAGCACCACCACCACCGGGGTGCCGGTGGCTGCCACCGCAGCCAGCAGCGCTTGCTGCACGGCGGGGATGACGATCTCGCTGCGCGACTGCGCTTCGCCGGAGTAGCGCATCGGCTCGCCGATCGCCAGCACCGCCACATCCGCGGACGCCGCTGCGGTGACGGCCGCCTGCACGCCGCCGGGCAGGCCATGTTCGAAGTCGCAGCCTTCCACCACCTGCAGGCTATCCGGGTTGCCCAGTCGCGCGCGCACGGCGGTGGCCAGGTCGTTGCCGCTGTCGTCGCCGCCGAACAGCGTCCATGGGCCGGCGCTGTCGGTCCAGTTGCGTGCCATCGGCCCGATCAGCGCGATGCGTTGCCCCTGCGTCTTCAGTGGCAGCAGCTCGCCATCGTTCTTGAGCAGCACGATGGATTTGCGCGCCGTCTCGCGCGCCAGTGCCAGGCTGTCCGGGCGCCGCTGCCGCGCCTGCGCGCGTGCCGGCATGATGCGCAGGAACGGATTGTCGAACAATCCAAGCTCGGCCTTGAACTGCAGCACGCGCCGCACCGAGGCATCCAGCTGCGCCATCGTCACCTCGCCGGCGGCCACCAGCGCCGGCAGATGCTGCAGGTACAGCCCGCTCTGCATGCTGATGTCCACACCGGCCAGGAACGCCAGCCTGGTCGCCTCGCGCGCATCGCTGGCAAACCCGTGCCCGATCAATTCCAGATCGCCGGTGTAGTCGGACACCACCAGGCCACGGTAGTCCCACTCGCCGCGCAATACCTCGCCCAGCAACCAGCGATTGGCGGTGGCAGGGATGCCGGCGATCTCGTTGAAGGCCACCATCGTGGTCACTGCGCCGGCGTCGAAGGCAGCCTGGAACGGTGGGAAATAGACTTCGCGCAGGCTGCGCTCGGAGATGTCGACGGTGTTGTAGTCCAGCCCCGCCTCGGCGGCGCCATAGGCCGCGAAATGCTTGGGACAGGCCGCAAGTGCATCGGCATGATCCAGGCCCTCGCCCTGGAAGCCGCGCACGCGGGCCTGCGCAAAACGCCGGCCGAGCAGCACGTCTTCGCCGCTGCCTTCCACGCCGCGCCCCCAGCGCGCATCGCGCGCGATATCCACCATCGGCGCGAAGGTCCAGTCGATGCCGACCGCACTGGCCTCCAGTGCGGCCGCCCGCGCGGTGCGTTGCGCCAGCGCCGGCTCGAAGCTGGCGGCCTCGGCCAGCGGCACCGGAAACACCGTGGTGAACCCGTGGATCACATCGGCGGCAAACAGCAGCGGAATCTGCAGGCGGCTCTGCAGCGCGGCCTGCTGCAGTTGCTGATGCCACAGCACATTGGAACCATTGAAGATGCCGCCCACCCGCCCGGCACGCGCGGCGGCAAGCTGGCCCTCGGCCGTGGGCACGGTATTGATCGGATTGGCCGCTGCGGCCGCATCGGTCTGCTGCGCCGAACCGGACAGCGTCAGCTGGCCGGCTTTTTCCTCCACGCTCATGCGCGCGATCAACGCATCGATAAAGGCCGGCGCCGCAGCCGCGCGACGCGGCAGCGCAACTCCCACCGGCACTTGTGCCAACACTGCTGCCGAAGCGGTGCCCAGCAGCAACCCGCGACGCGTGATCCCTTTCCGCATGCCCGCCATCCCCGTCTGTCCAGGCCAGACGCTAACGGATCGCCAGCGAAAAGCCGTGATGCGCTGCACGATGGGTGCCGGGCGGGCGGTCTCGGCAACGACGGCGACAGCACAGCGCCTTCACCGTTTCCGCACTAGCGTGCGCCATCGATCAACGGCGGTCAGGACACACGATGCTGGACGTGGAAACACGCGTGCGCTTTTACGAAATGATGCACCTGGACATGCCGTGGTGGGAGTTCGTGCTGCGTGCGGTAGCGGTCTATACCGTGGTCCTGCTGCTGACGCGCATGACCGGCAAGCGCGCGCTGGGCCAATCCACGCCGTTCGACGTGCTGCTCATCGTGCTGCTGGGAACCGCGGTGCAGAACTCGTTGATCGGCAAGGACGTCTCGCTGCTGGGCGGCATGATCCTGGCGGCCACCTTGCTGGTGTTGAACTGGCTGGTGGGCATGGCCACCGCGCGCAGCCGGCGGATCGATACCTGGGTGCAGGGCACCCCGGCGCTGCTGGCGCGTGGCGGTGAGATCTACTGGAAGGAACTGGTCCGCCACAACGTCAGCTACGCCGATTTCGAAGTGGCAAAACGCAAGGCCGATTGCCGCGACGATGCCGATATCGACATGGCGATCCTGGAGACCTCCGGGGAGATCAGCATCCTGAAAAAGCGCTAGCGCGCCGGCAGGCCGGCGTGCATGCCGGCGGTGCCGCCGCACCACCGCGGCAGCCAGCCTGGCGCATGCGCGCCGTGGCGTGGCGACCGGCGGCTCAGCGGGCCTTGCAGAACAACGACAGGTCCACCGATTCGGCCATGCGCTGGTAACCGGCATCGTTGGGATGCAGGAAGTCGCGGGTCAGCGCGGCGGGTAGCCACTCCGGCCTGGCCGGGTCGCGCAGCGCGGCGTCGAAGTCGATCACCGCATCGAATGCCTGCCCGTCGCGGATGAAGCCGTTGAGCGTCTGGCGCGTGGCCGCCGCCACCGGTTCGTAGCGGTCGGAGTTGCCGAACGGGGTCAGCGTGGCGCCGATCACGGCGATGCCGTGTTGCTGCAGCCGGGTCACGATCTGGCGATATCCCAGCACCATGTCGGCGGCATTGCGGCCGGCAATCGCATCCGGCGGACCGCTGTGGCGGATGTCGTTGATGCCTTCGAACAGGATCACCTGGTCCACGCCGGGCAGTGCCAGCACGTCGCGATCCAGCCGCGCCAGCGCGCTGGGGCTGCGGCCGTCGTCGAGCAGCTTGTTGCCGCTGATGCCGGCGTTGAGCACCACCACGCTGCCGGGGCAGCGCTGCTCCAGCCGCCTGGCCAGCAGGGCCGGCCAATCGCCATTGGTGCCGCGTGTGGCGGTGGCGCCTTCGGTGATCGAATCGCCCAGCGCCACCACCACCGTCTGGCGTGGATGCGGTGGTTGCACGTAAAGGGCGGAGATGACGTTCTGGCGATACGCCAACGCCTTGCTGTCCGGCACCTCGGCCTGGCCCTTGACCACCCGCACCGCCGTGCGGCGTACCGCCGGGCGCGCCGGCGTGGGGAAATACAGGCTGACCGCCACCTCGCCCAATGCCGGTGCACGCAGCGGCACCGGGTCGCTGAGCAGCACGCCACCGGGCGGCACGGTCACGCTGGCGCGCCCGTCAAAGCGCAGCGGTTGCGCACCGCCGCCGCCGCCGAGCAGGCGCGCGGTGCCCGCAGCGATGGTCAGCGGTGCGGTGCCCAGCTCGTTGCTGATGCGCACGCGCAGGGCCACTGCCGCGCTGCCCAGGCGCATGTCCTGGCGCACCGTTTCATCGGCAAATTGCAGCGGCGTGTCGGCACCGCCGTCGAGCCGGTCCGGGGTTGCCGAAGCGATCCAGGCCGGCACCCAGCGTGGCGCGGGGTGCGCCGTGGCTGGGCCTGCCAGCACCACACTCAGTGTCGCAGTCATCATCCATCGCCAGCGCATGCGCAGGACTCCTTTGTCGGTCAGGAAAAGAACACGCCGCCGTTGACGTCCAGGTTGGCGCCATTGATGAAGCTGGCCGCATCCGAGGCCAGGTACAACGCCGCATCGGCGGCTTCCTCCGGGCGGCCTTCGCGCCGCAGCGGGGTGGCATTGGCGACGAAGGCACGCACTTCCGGCTTGGTGAAGTCGTCGTGGAAGCGGGTGGAGATCATGCCGCAGCACAATGCGTTGACGCGGATGCCGCGCGGGCCCAGTTCCTTGGCCATCGCGCGCGAGAAGGTCATCACCGCCGCCTTGGCGGTGGCGTAGATGGCCGCGCCCGGCCCGCCGCCATCGCGCCCGGCAAGCGAGGCGAAATTGACGATCGCGCCGCCTTCGCGCATATGCGGCGCCACCGCCTGGGTGGTCAGGTAGACCGATTTGAGGTTGAGGTCCATCACCTGATGGAAGAAGGCCTCGTCGATGTCGGCCAGTGGCTTGCGCGCCAGCATGCCGCCGGCCACGTTGATCAGCACGTCGATGTGCTGGCCGAAGGCGGTGCGCGTGGCGGTCAGCAGGCCGGCCACGGCGGTGGCATCGGTGACGTCGGCACGGTGCAGGATGCCCTGGCCGCCGGCGGCCTGCAGCTGTGCCAGGGTGTCGCGCGCGCTGGCGTCGTCGTTGGCGTAGTTGATGCAGACCTTGGCGCCGGCCGCGGCCAGCTTGAGCGAGATGGCGCGGCCGATATCGCGGCCACCGCCGGTGACGATGGCGACCTTGTCGTGGAAGTGCATGCGGGTGTGTCCTGTTGGTGTGGGGAAAGCGGGGTAGGCAGCGGGCACGCTCAGGTGCCCGCTGCGTCGAGTCGGTGGATGCGGCCGGTGACCAGCCACAGCGCGGCCAGCGAGGCCGGCACCAGCGCGGCGACCAGAATGAACATCGGTGCGTACGAGGTTGCGGTCATCACCGGGACCAGCCAGGTGGTGATCAAGGTGCCGGCCACCGCGGCCATGCCGCCGATGCCGGCCAGCGAGCCGACCGATTTGCCGGCGAACAGGTCGCCGGGCAGGGTCTGGATATTGCCGATGGCGATCTGGAAGCCGAACAGCACGGCGGCAATCGTCAGCACCGCCATGCGCGGGTCAGCGGCCTGCACGGCGCCCAGCAGCGCCGGCGCCATGATGGCCCCGCCCAGGGTGATGGTCCATTTGCGCGCTCGGTCCACGCTCCAGCCGGCCGCGATCAGGCGCCCGGACAGCCAGCCGCCGCACAGGCTGCCCAGCATCGCACCGACGAACGGCACCCAGGCGAATGCGCCGATCTGCTTGATGTCGAAGTGGAAGGTCTCGGCCAGGTAGATCGGCAGCCACGACACGAACAGCCACCAGATCGGGTCCAGGAAGAACCGCGCCAGCACGATCCCCCAGCTTTGCCGGTGCGACATCAGCTGGCGCAGCGTGGGCAGGTAGGCCGGCGGCGGCGCGCTGCCGGCGTCGGGCGCATCCAGGATCAACGCACGCTCGGCCGCGTCGACCCAGGGATGCCGGTCCGGCCCGGCGCGGTAGATCACCAGCCATGGCAGCAACCACAGCATGCCCAGTACGCCGATCAGCACGAACGTGCCCTTCCAGCCGAACGACAGGAACAGCAGCGCGATCAGCGGTGCCGAGACGATCGCGCCGATGGAGGCGCCGGCATTGAAGATGCCCTGCGCCAACGCACGCTCGCGCGCGGGAAACCATTCCGCATTGGCCTTGACCGCGCCCGGCCAGGCGCCGGCTTCGCTGATGCCCAGCAGCGCGCGCACCACCGAGAACGCCGTGATGGAATGGGTGAGGGCATGCAGCGCGATGGAGAGCGACCACACCGCGATGGACAGGGCAAAGCCGAGCCGGGTGCCGATGATGTCGAACAGCCGCCCGAACACGAACTGCCCGGCGGCATAGAACAGCATGAAGATGGTGACCAGCAGCGCGTAGTCTTCCTTGGTGGCACCGATGTCGCGCGAGATCGCCGGCCACATCACCGCCAGCGCGTTGCGGTCGATGTAGTTGATCACCGTGGCCACCGCGATCAGCGCCACGATCAGCCAGCGCACCGCCGAGCGCTTGCCTGCGGGGCGCGTGCGGGCGGTGCTCATTGCGCACCTGCAGTGCGATCGAAGCGCGCGTAGCCGCCGCGCCAGTTGTAGCGCTGACCGGCGGCCTGCACCTGGTGGCTGCGTTGTGCATCGGCGTCGTCGGCCACCGCCAGCGCGATGCGCTGGCCGCCGACCAGGGTGAGCACGATCACCTCGGCATCGTCGCCGCGCACGCGCTCGATGGCGCGGATGCGGCTGTTGGCGCCGCGCACGTATTCGGCGGTGCCGTTGTATTCGCCATGCGGTTCCAGCACGCCGAAGAAGCTGACATCGGCCTGCCCATCGACGCGCTGGATCAGCGCCGGTTCGCGGCGCAGGTTGAAGTTCGGGTCGTTGGCTCCGCTCTCCACCAGCAGGGCACGCGCCGGCGCGCTGCTGCCGAAGCGGTAGCTGTAGAAGCGGCCGGCGAGCAGCCAGCTCAGGCTGCGCGTGTCGGTGCTCGCATCGCTGGAGGCGTCCACCCACAGGTGCTGATAGCCGTTGGCCTTGCCCAGCACCGGACGTTGCGTCAGTGCGCGCTCTGCCTTGAAGCCGACCTGCATGATCTGCCCGTTGAAGTGCAGCGGCAGGTCGTAACGTGCCGGAGCACTGGCGTTGACGCGCAGCAGGTCGACCACCACCGGCAGGCGCAGCTGCGGGTGCGACAGCAGCGCCTGGGTGCGGGTGAAGCTGACCCCGTCGTAGGCCTGCTGCATGCGCGCCGACACGATCTGGGTGTCGGCAGTGCTGGCGAACAGCAGCTGCGTCGGCGCGTGTTGCTCGCCCACCTTCCAGTCGCCGTTGAAGTGGCTGGTCTCGTTCACCACCAGCGTGTTGTGCGCAACGGTCTGCTTGGCCCAGCTGGTGTTTTCCGGCAGATAGATGCCGCCGGCCTTGGCTTCCACATTCAGGAAACGCGCCGCGCCGTAGTCGGTGACCACGCGCTGGCCGTTGTCGTAGAACAGCCAGTTCAACTTGTCGAAGTGGCCGTGGCCCATGCCTTGCGAGGTGTTCTTCATCACCAGCGTCTGGCCGTCTTCGCCGCCGCTGCGCAGGATCGCCAGCGCGCCCTGGTCGCCCTGTGCGCCATCGCGCAGCAACACGCTGCCGAAGGCGAACGGTTGGGCGCGGCCTTGCGCGAGCGCGGTGGCCACGGCCAGGCCTTCGGGGGTGAGCAGCACGCGGCGCTGGCGTTGCGCGATGGACAGCAGCTGCGCGTCGTGGGTCTGCGCGTAGGCGATGCCGATGCCGGCCACCAGTTCTTCGGTGTCCAGGCCCTTGTCGAGGATGGCGTCGTTGATCGGGAAGAAATAACCGCCGTAGCTGCTCTGCACCAGGCTATTTACGGCCTTGAGCAGCACGCCGTCGCGGCGCTGGAAGATGTGCTGCTGCGGCTGGTTGCGCTCGATCGCGTTGGCGAACAGCACGAACGGCGCCAGGGCATAGCGTTGGTAGTACGGGCCTTCGGCGTAGTAGCCGTCCGGCGAGAACAACTGGTCCACCTGCGCCAGGAAGCCGGCCTTGCCATCGCGCCTGCTGCCGCGCAGTGCCTTGTCCACCAGCGCCTGATCGCGCAGCACATAACCGGTCATGCCGACCGCGGCCACTGCCCAGGTGGCGTGGTTGTGGATCTTGTCGAAGTTGTCGGCGCTTTCGTCGCACAGGAAGTGCGCCATGCGCGCGAACACGTCGCGGTCGATGGTGGCGCGGTCCTGCGCGCTGAGCGTGTCGCGGATGGCGTCGTAGCCCTGGCTTGCGTAGACCAGCCACACCGAGTCGTTCAAGGACTGCCAGAACAGCCGCCCCGGCACCTGGCCGCGCCCGGCCGGGTGTGCGCCCAGCGTGGGATACAGGCGCGCGTAGGCCAGCAGCACGTCGCGCACATAGTCGGCATAGGCGCGATCGCCGGTGAGCCGGTACAGCGCGCCGGCGGCCTGGATGGCTTGGTAGTTGCGTTTGTGCTGCTCGTGGCTGGCGCCGCCGCCGGGATCGCTGGGCACCGGCACGTCCACCCCGGCGCGTATCGCCGCGCGCACGCTGGCTTCTGCGCGTGCCTGTTCGCGGGTGAACACCGGCAGCCTGGCGCCAGCGCTGGCCATCTCGCGCCATTGCTGGGCGGTGACCAGCACCGGCGCGGCGTCGGTGGCGCGCGGTTGCGGCTGCGCTGCTTGTTCGGCCGCGGGTAACGGGGCGGCGCTGCAGGGCAGGGTGCTGCCGGCGCCGACCAGGACCAGCAGCAACAGGCGGGTGGAACGGGTCATAGCAGGGGCTCCGCTGCGTCGGCGTGCAAGGCCGGGGTGCCGACGAACTGATTGCCGCTGGCGATGAGGTGGGGTGTGCCGGTGGTGTGCTGCGCCAGGATCGCGGCGCTGTCGGCGAAGCGGTTATTGCGCAGCGCAATGCGCTGCACGCCGTGCAGGCGCAGCGACGCACCCGCGTTGCGGCCGACCTGCGTGAAGTGCGAGTCGCTCACCTGCAGCACCGGGCCGAAGGTGCTTTCGTCGCGGCCGCCGCGATACAGGTCCAGCACCGGCCCGGCGACGCGGTGGAACTGCGACTGCTGCACGGTCACCTGTTCGACGTTGTAGGTGCCGCGGTCGTCGGTCTCGGCGTGTGCGGACAGCACGCTGCCGGAGACGTCCTCGACCAGCAGCCGGTCCAGCAGGATATGGTCGGCCAGGCTGCCCTTGCCGAGTGCGATCACATCGAAGCCGGGTTGCGCGTGCAGATGATGCAGGTGCGTGTTGCGCAAGGTGAGCTGGTACTGCGCCACCGCTGTGCCGGAAGCGGTGCGGATCACCGCATTGCCCGGCTGCGCGGGTGCGGCGCGGCCATCGATCTCGAGCCGGGCCAGGCTGAGCGAGCCGCCGGGCGCGATCTGGAACAGCGCCGGCTGCGAAAAGCGGATGCGCGCGCGGCCGCGTTGCGGGCCTTCCAGCGTCAGCGGCCGGTCCACGTCGAGGATGTCATCGACCTGGTAGCGGCCTGCGTCCAGTTGCAGGCGATCGCCGGGGCCGGCCTGCGCCACGGCGTCGGTCAGGCTGGACTGCCCTGGCCTGACGCGGGTGCGGCGGCCGCTGTCGGTGACTGCCTGCGCTGCCTGCTTGGGGTACCAGCTCACGCCCACCTGTGTGCGCGCGATGTAGCTCAGCGCCGGGTCGGCGCCGACGCCAGTGGCGTTGTCGGCGACCAGCAAGCCGGTGCTGGCGCGGGTCATCGTCACCTGGCGGCTGTTGACGCCGCCGGGCAGGCGGGTGGAGGCCAGCGGGCTTTGCAGGTTGCTGGTGAAGGCAATACCGGAGAGGTCGCCCAGCACGCGCACCGGGTCGCTGACGGCGACGATCAGGTTGCCGGCAAAGCGGCTGTTGATCGGCGCGGCGGTGCGCTCGGCATCCATGCCGGCACCGAAGTACAGCTGGTTGACGGTCACGAAGGTGTTGCGCTCGATGCGGGCCTGATCCACCTGCACGTAGCGGTTGGCAGGCGAGTTGGGCACCCCGTACATGATGCTCAGCGCCGACGAATAGCCATCGCCGGCCAGGTTTTCCAGGTAGTTGTGGCGCACGGTCTGCTTGCGGTTGATCACGCGGATGCCGCCGGTGTTGGCCTTGCCGTCGCCGAAGAACACATTGCGCTCGACCAGGTTGCCATCGCCATGCCGCAGCACCAGCGCGCCGCGCGATTGCTTGAACACATTGCCACGGTAGGTGTTGCCGCCGGACTTGTTGGAGACCACCTCCACCTCGCCGTCGCAGCCCTCGAACCAGTTGTTGTCCACCACCGAGTTGGAGGCGCTGTCGGCATCGCTGCTGGTGCCGATGCGTAGCGTCTCGCCGCCATTGGCGCCCAGGTTGGGGCGTGGCCCGAACCAGTTGTGATCGATGCGATGACGATTGTCCAGGCCCTGGGTGGCGTCGCGCACCACCACCAGGGTGGGGCCGGCATTGGTCTTGCCGACCAGCTGGTTGTGGTCGAAGCGGTTGTCGCTGTCGTACAGCGCCACCCAGTTGTCCGAGTCGCTGCGGGTGGGCTTGCTGAAGCCATCCACCACCACCCCGGTGATGCGGCTGTGGCGCGCGCGCTCCTTGCTGGAGATGCGGTACGACAGCACCGCATCGCCCGGGCTATGGCCGTCGCGGAACACCAGGTCCGACACCACCAGGTAGGTGCCGGCCATGTGCAGGTCGGAGGTGCCGCTGATGATCACCTTGCCCGGCGTTTGCGCGGTGAGGGTGATCGGCTGCTCGGCAGTGCCTTGCCCGCGCAGCACGATGGCGAAATCCCGCCACTGCCCATCGGCCAGCACGATGCGATCGCCGGCACGCAGCGCGGCCGCCGCCACGGCGTACTCGCTCTGGTCGTGCACCAGGTACGAGGTGGCCTGGGCCGAGCCGACCCAGGCGGACGCGCACAGCAGCAACAGGCAGGCAAGGGAGACGGGGGATCGCATCGGGATGCTCCTGGACGCTGGCGCGTCGGTGGTGGCCGAGGGTAACAGTGCAAACTGGATCGTCAACCAAAACGATAGTCCAGTTGGTCTGTATTGAAGCCCGTGATTGGCTCAATGTCATGCTGCAATTGCACAAAAAAGACCACAGAACTGGCCTAGTCAGTTGGCTCGTTCGATAAATCGCAGAAATGATTGACTTGGCGGTTATCCGCGTAGAGTCTCCACCACGCTCGGTCTCGAGCATCCTTTGGGAGGAGGAATTGTGCGGTATCTGAAACTAGTCCAATCGCTTAGACCAATTATTCGAAATGCGCTAGCCCAGGCGCTGCTGGGTGCCGTTGCACTGACAAGCGCGCAGGCAGCCCTGGCTCAGCAGAGCGATGCTGCCCAGCAGGCACCGGAGCAAGCGCCCACCACGCTGGACCAGGTCAAGGTCACCGGCATCCGCAGCTCGATCCAGTCGTCCATCGACAGCAAGCGCGAGCAGACGGTGGTGGCCGACGTGCTGTCGGCCGAGGACATCGGCGACCTGCCGGCGCTGTCGATCGGCGAGGCGATAGAGACCATCACCGGTGCGGCCACGCATCGCGAAAAGGGCGGCGCGTCGGAGATCTCCATCCGTGGCCTGGGGCCGTTTCTGGGCTCGGCCACCTTCAACGGGCGCGAGGCCAGCAACGGCAGCGGCGACCGCTCGGTGAACTTCAACCAGTTCCCTTCCGAACTCATCAACACCGTGGCGATCTACAAGACCCAGCGCGCCGACTTCGTCGAAGGCGGCATCGCCGGCACGGTCAACATGCAGACCGTGCGGCCGCTGGAATTCGGCAAGCGCCGCGTGCAACTGGACGGGCGGGCGACCTATGCCGATGGCGACAGCAAGTTGCGCAACGCCGATGGCGTGGGCTGGCGCGGCACCGTCAGCTACCTGGACCAGTTCGATCTGCGCGGTGCCGGCAAGCTGGGGGTCTCGCTCGGCCTGCAGCGGCTGGAAGGCACCAACCCGGAAGAGGTGATGAGCAGCAGCTCCACCTGGACGGCCTGCAACGCCAACGAGGTGGTGGGCGCCAGCCGCAACTGCACCGCCGTGACCCCGGCGCAGGTGCAGGCGGGGACGCCGTATTACCTGGCGCCTGGCAGCCGCGTGTACCGCCAGATCAGCGAGCACGATCAACGCGACGCGGCCTTCGCCGCGCTGCAATGGCGGCCATTCGACGGCCTGGAGGTGGCCCTGGATTACCAGGATTCGCAGCGCACCGTGACCGAAGACCGCGCCGAGCTGAACTTCTCCGAGACCCTGCGCAACCTCAACAACCGCCAGGTGGGCGACAACGGCGCCTTGCTCGGCCATACCGGCAGCAGCACGGTGGAATCCTCCACCGACTACAAGGTGCGCGACGAGCAGTACCGCGGTGGCGGGCTACGCGTGGAATGGCGCCCGAACGCGGCCTGGATGCTGTCCACTGACCTGTCGTATTCGCGCACCGAGCGCAGCGAAATCGACCGCCTGATGCGGCTGCGCTCCAATGCCACCGACATCAACGGCAACCGCGTGCCCGGGATCAACGGGCAACGCGTGGACTACACCTACACCTATGCCGGCGATGTGCCGGGGATCGTGGTCGATCCCGCGTTCGACCTGAACAACCCGGACAATTTCAGTGCCGCTGCGCGCGCGCGCCGCGACGAGTTGCGCCGCGAGCACACCATCCGGGCCTGGCGCTTCGATGGCGCCTTCACCCCGGAAAGCGGGCTGCTCACCTCCATCAAGGGCGGCGTGCGCCTGTCCGAGGCGACCTACCGCGACCTGGACGACCGCGTCGAGCGCAATGTCACCGATCCGGCCACGATCCGCGCCGCCAACCTGGCCTGCCGGCAACCGTTCCCGCAGGAGGATTTCCTCTCCAGTGCCAGCGGCAACACCATCCAGCAGTGGGCCACCTTCGATAGCCGCTGTCTGTTCAGCGCCATCACCGGCGTGGACGACACCGGCCGCAATGCCGACCCGCGCGGCACCGCCGACTCCGACGTGGAAGAAAAGACCCGCGCGCTGTATGTGATGGGCGAATTCGCCAGCACGTTGTTCGGGCTGCCGCTGGACGGCAACCTGGGCGTGCGCTGGGTGCGCACCGACGTCAGCTCGGTGGGGTTGCGCGGCGAGCTGGACGTGGTCGACAACCCGGACGGCACCATCCAGCTGGTGGAAACCGGGCGCTTCGCCGCGCAGACGGTGCGCGCGTCCAACCGCGTGTTCCTGCCCAGCTTCAACGCCAACATCGGCCTTACCGAGCAGACCCAGCTGCGCTTTGGGCTGTACCGGGCCATGGCGCGCCCGGATCTGGTCGCACTGTCTGCCGGGCGCACCTTCATCCTGGAACCGGGGACCGAATTCACTACCGTCGGCGAGGCGATCGGCAGCATCACCGCCACCGGCAATCCGCGCACGCAGCCGCTGCTGTCGTCCAATGCGGACGTGTCGCTGGAGTGGTATCCCAATGCCGACTCCCTGCTCAGCGCCGCGGTGTACTACAAGCAGTTCACCGGTGGCGCGGTGCCCACGGTGGTGGACGAGCGCTTCGTCATCGACGGCACCGCGGTGGTGGTGCCGGTGGTGCAGGACGTCACCACCCGGCAAAAGAGCGATCTCACCGGGCTGGAGCTGACCGGCACCCATCGCTTCTCCTACCTGCCGGCGCCGTTCGACGGCCTGGGCGTCAAGCTGAGCTACAACTACGCCGATTCCAACTACAAGACCCAGGATCTGCGCCTGGGCGACCAGATCGACCCGGCAACCGGCCTGGTGAGCAGCGGCATCGTCGCGCCGGCCAATATCTTCGGCCTGTCGCGGCACGTGTTCTCCGGCCAGCTGTATTACGCCATCGGCGCGGTCGACCTGCAGGCCATCTACAAGTACCGCTCCGAGTATTTCCAGAAGTTCGTCGGCGCCCCGGCGCAGAACCGCTACGTACGCGACAGCGGCACCCTGGACCTGCGTGCCAGCTACCGCGTCAATGCGCAGCTGTCGGTGTCGCTGGAGGCTTCGAACCTGACCAACGAGCCGCGGATCTCCGACATGCCGGTGCCCGGCAGCTTCCGTGAGTACAACACTTACGGGCGACGTTATTATTTGGGGGTGCGCTACCGGTTCTAGCGTCGCCCACCTGTCCGGCACCCGTGTGCCGGGCCGATCACCCCGAGGGTTTGAGTCGCCGATGTCCGAAAACCGCCTGTACCACTCCGTTGCCGCCAAGATCCGCGCGCTGATCGACACGGGCGAATTCCCGGTCGGCTCGCGCCTGCCGGGCGAGCGCGAGTTGGCCGAGCGCTTCGGCGTCAGTCGCGTCACCGTGCGCGAGGCCGAGATCGCGCTGGAGGCGCAGGGCCGCATCGTGATCAAGATCGGCTCGGGCGTGTACGTCAAGCCACGCCTGGCCTCGGACGAGGGCGCGCTGCCGGATGTCAGCGCGTTCGAGCTGACTGCCGCGCGCGCGGTGATCGAGGCAGAGGCGGCCGCATTGGCCGCCAGCCACATCACCGATGCGGAGCTGGATGAATTGAACGGCATGATCCAGGCGCTGTCCGCACCGGGGCTCAGCGATGCGGCCGCTGCCGACTACGACCGCGCCTTCCATCTGGCGATCGCGCGGATTAGCGGCAACCCGGTGGTGGCGCACTGCGTGCAGCTGATCTGGCGCATGCGCAACGAATTGCCGCGCGTGCGCGAGGTATATGCGCGGGTCTGCCACGACGACGGCGCCACCCGTGTGGACGAACACACCGCCATCCTGCAGGCCCTGCAGCAACGCGACCCGGTGGCGGCACGCACGGCCATGCGCAACCATTTCCAGCGCCTGTTCGAATCGATGCTGGAAGCGACCGAGAACGATGCACTGGCGGAAATCCGCCGCCGCACCCAGCAGGACCGCGCGCATTTTCTGGCGGCCACGCGCACCTGAGTGCATGGGATGGATTGTTGGAGGCGCTGCGTCCACTGCCAGCGGCACTTTCGTGCCGCTGACGCTGGTTCCTCCGAAAGACAGATCCTCCAATCAGCTGGACGCGCCGTCTACGCTGGGTCGGCACTATCGACACGTGGCTGATCTGAGTGTCGCGCCAGCGGTCACCGCGGACGCTGCAGCGACAGCACGCTGCAGCGTCCGGCCTGAGGCAGATCGCTCTACCTGAGGGGCGTGGGTACCTGCGGTGCAGGCCTCAGTCCGCCATCACCTTGTCCGGCGTCATCGGGGTGCTGCGGATGCGTTTGCCGGTGGCATGGAAGATCGCATTGCAGATCGCCGCCGAAACACCGACCAGGCCGATTTCGCCCACGCCTTTCGCACCCAGGCTGCTGACGATGCGGTCGTCCTCGTCGGCGAAGATCACATCGATGTCGTGGATGTCGGCATTGGCCGAGACGTGATACATCGCAAAATCGTGATTCATGAAACGACCGAAGCGGTGATCGGACTGGGTGTGTTCGTGCAGCGCCTGGCCGATGCCCCAGACCACGCCGCCGACGATCTGGCTGCGCGCGGTGATCGGGTTGAGAATGCGCCCGGCTGCAACCGCGCTGACCACGCGGGTGACGCGGACCGTGCCAAGCTCTTCGTCCACCCGCACTTCCACAAACACCGCACCATGGGTGGCGCGGGTGTACTTGCGTTGCTTGAGCACATTGGGCAGCAGCAGGAACTTGTCTTCGATCTGTTCCAGTTCTGCTGCACGCAACAATTCGGTCAAGGCAATGGTGGTGCCGGCATCGGCGCGCAATGCCAGCGTGCCATCGGCAAACACCACCTCGTCCAGCTTGGCCTTGCCAAAGCGCGAATTCGGCAACGCCTGCGCCAGGCGCAGCAACCGTGCGCGCAGCTTCGCGCACACGCCATCCACTGCCGAGCCCACCGTGGTCACATGCGACGAGCCGCCTTCGATCGGTGCGACCGGCAGGGTCGAATCGCCGAGCTGGAAGGTGACCTGTTCCAGCGGCAGGCCCAGTGCTTCGGCCGCGATCATCGCCATCACCGTATAGGTCCCGGTGCCGATATCGCTGGCTGCGCTGCTCACCACCAGCCGACCGTCGGCGTGCAGCACCGCATGCGCGCGCGCAAACATCTGCATCGCATCCCATTGCCCGGTGGCCATGCCCCAGCCGACCCACTCGTTGCCTTCCTTGCGTGCGCGCGGCTGCAGCGGGCGCTTCGCCCAGCCGAAGCGTTCGGCACCTTGCTGGTAGCACGCGCGCAGCGCCTTGGTGGAGTAGGGCTTGTCGTCGGCCGGGTTGACCTCGGCATAGTTCTTCAGGCGCAGCGCCAGCGGGTCCATGCCCAGCTCATAGGACAGCTCGTCCATCGCCACTTCCAGCGCATGCACGCCGTGTGCGGCACCGGGTGCGCGCATGTCCATCGGGCTGAACTGGTCCAGGCTCACCAGGTTGTAGCCCAGATGCACGTTGTCGCAGGCATACAGCTGCCCGCTCCAGTTGACCACCACTTCGACGTAATCCTCGATGCGCGAGGTCTCGGCAATGGCCTCGTGCCAGATCGCGCGCAAGCTGCCGTCGCGGTCGGCGCCGAGCTTGAGCCGCTGCAATGTCTCCGGGCGATGGCCGAAGGTGAACATCTGTTGCCGCGTCAGCACCACGCGCACCGAGCGGTCCAGTAGGATCGAAGCCATCACTGCCAGCGGCAACTGATACTGCGGGCGCAGCCCGGAGCCGAAGGCACCGCCCACGTACGGATTGCGTACGGTGACCTTGCGCTTGCTCAGGCCGAACACATGCGAGACATACCAGCGGCTGTTCTGCGAGCCCTGGGTCTTGTCGTAGATGGTGAAGTGGCCATCGGCGTCGCGGATCACCGTGGAGGCAAACAGCTCCATCGGATTGTGGTGCTCCACGCCGCTGTAGTAGTCGGCCTGCACCTGGACAGCCGCATTGGCAAAGGCGGTGTCCGGCTCGCCCTTGTCCTTGGGCGGCGGCGAGAAACCGGCCTTCATGGCCTTTGGCTTGTGCGCACGGTCCAGGTTGGTCATCAGGTTGGTGTCGTGCGGGTCCTGCAGCAGTTCCACCTCCACCAGGTGGGCGGCGTGGCGCGCCGCTTCAAAAGTGTCGGCCACCACCAGGGCGATCGGCTGGCCGCTGTACAGGATCTTGTTGTCGTACAGGGGCCGGAACGGCGAACCGGCCGGTGCGGTCATGTCCTTGTAGAACACATCCATGCCGCGCATATGCGGGCGGTTTTCATGGGTAACGATCTCCAGCACGCCCGGCACCGCACGCGCGGCATCAAGATGGAAGGCGACGATCTCGCCCTTGGCGATGCTGCTGTTGACCACCACACCATAGGCCAGATCCGCCACCGGCCATTCGGCGGCATAACGTGCCTGGCCGGTGACCTTGGCACGCCCGTCGATGCGGGTGACGCCGGTGCCGGTGGGGCGATAGCCGGTGCCGCTGTCGGCAACCGGCGGACTCAGGTCGTTGTCAGGTACGTCGGTGCTGCGTGCGTTCATGGCGCTTCCTCCAGCGCGCTGGTTCGCCCGCGGTTGTCGATGGTGCCCTCGCGGGCGACGTCCAGGGCACGCACGATCGCGCGGCGTGCCAGCGGCAGCTTGAAGGCGTTGTTGCCTTGCGGTTGCGCACCCTGTAGCAAGGCATCGGCCAGGCTGCCGAAGCTCTCGGCCGTGGCCGGTTTGCCCACCAGCTGCGCTTCGGCGTCGGGGTTGCGCCAGGGCTTGTGCGCCACGCCGCCCAGGGCCACGCGCACCTCGCGGATGCTGCCGTCGTCGGCCAGGTCCAATGCCGCCGCCACCGACACCAGCGCGAACGCATACGACAGGCGCTCGCGGATCTTCAGGTAGGCGCTATGCGCGACGAAGCGCTGTGCATCGGGCAGGTCGATATGCACGATCAACTCGTCCGGGGCCAGGGTGCTGTCCAGCTCCGGATGCTCGCCGGGCAGGCGGTGGAACTGCGCGAACGGGATGTCGCGCTCGCCATTGGGGCCTTGCACATGCACCATCGCATCCAGCGCAGCCAGCGCGACGCACATGTCCGACGGGTGCGTGGCAATGCACTGCGCGCTGGCGCCGAGGATGGCGTTGTAGGTGGTGAGCCCGCCGATCGCCGAGCAGCCGGTGCCAGGTGCGCGCTTGTTGCACGGGGTGGCGTGGTCGTAGAAGTACAGGCAGCGGGTGCGCTGCAGCAGGTTGCCGCCGTTGCTGGCCATGTTGCGGATCTGTGGCGAGGCGCCGGCCAGGATCGCCGCGCTCAGCAAGGGGTACCGCGTCTCCACATCCGGGTGATAAGCGGTGTCGGCATTGCGTGCGAGCGCACCCAGGCGCAGGCCGCCTTCGGGGAGCGCACTGATGCTGTCCAGCGGCAGGCGATTGATATCGACCAGGCTGCCTGGCCGCATCAATTGCAGTTTCATCAGGTCGGTGAGATTGGTGCCGCCGGCGATCAGGCGCACCGGGGCTTCGGCGGGTACCGGGTGCGGGTCGCTGCCGCGCACCGACAGTGCAGTCAGCGCCGCATCGACGCTGTCCGCGCGCGTGTAGGTAAGCGGAATCATGCCGGCACCGTCCCTGGCGTCCACGGTGTGGCGGCGCTCTCGCTGCTGTCGCTGGGCTTGCCCATGACCTGCATCACCGCATCGGTGATCTGCGGGTAGGCACCACAGCGGCACAGATTGCCGCTCATCAACTCGCGCACCTGGTCGCGGTCGTGCGCCTTGCCTTCATTGATCAGGCCCACTGCCGAGCACAACTGCCCGGGCGTGCAATAGCCGCACTGGAAGGCATCGTTCTCGATGAAAGCGCGCTGCAGCGGATGCAGCTGTTCGCCCTCGGCCAGGCCTTCGACGGTGGTGATCTCGGCGCCGTCCTGCATGACCGCAAGCGTCAGGCAGCTATTGATGCGGCGCCCATCGACCAGCACCGTGCAGGCACCGCATTGGCCGTGGTCGCAACCTTTCTTGGTGCCGGTGAGGTCGAGCCGGTCGCGCAATAGATCGAGCAGGCTGACCCAGGCTTCGAGCTGCAATTGGTAAGGCTGGCCATTGATGCGCAGGTTGACCGGGTAGGTCGGCGCAGCAGTGGTGGTGGCCGGCGCCAGATGCGTGGCAGTGGCGGGTGTGGCATTCATGCGAACCCCGTGGCGATGGCTGAGAGGAGGATCCTCACCTTGATGCCTGCGTGGTCAAGGTGTGGTGTAGGTGAGTGAGGTCTCTTTCACGCGTGCGTGAAGCCTGAGCGTGGTCATGCGCGGAACATGGCGGCGTTGCTGCGCATGACATCGCTTGATCGCAGGCCGGTGCCATCGTCGGTGCGTCATCGTGGTGTCACCTGCATTGGCCAGGCTAGCCGGCCCAGCGCACAGGGGAGCGCGCCCGCATGAAAGCCAACGCCACCCGCGCCTGGACGCAGGTGTTCACCCAGCACGGATCGGTGCTGCGTGGCTTTTTCGTGCGTCGCGGCGCCAACGAGGATGCCGAAGACCTGGTGCAGGAAACCTATCTGCGGCTATTGCGTGCGCATCAGGATCAAGGCGAGGCGATCGCCAATCCCGAGGCGTATCTGTACACGGTGGCGCTGAACCTGGCGCGCGAGCAGGCCGCGCGACGCAAGCAGGCGCCACTGCGCATCGACGAGATGGAACAGTTTTCGCAGCTGCTGGCCGCAGGTGACGACGTGGAAGATGCTGCGCACCGGCAGCAGCGCCAGCAACGCCTGCAGGCCCTGCTGGCCACGTTGCCGGAGCGCACCTGCGCGGTATTGGTGATGCAGTACCGCGACGGGCTCAGTTACAAGCAGATCGCCGAGCGCATGGGGGTGTCTGCGCATATGGTCAAGAAGCATGTGGTGCGTGGCTTGTCGGCCTGCAGACGGGCGGTTGCCGACAGCGGGGACAGCTGGTGAGCAAGCCGGTGTTACCGAGCCGCAGCGTTGTCGGGGAAGCCGCGCACTGGCATGCGCTGCAACGCATGCAGGCGTTGGATGCGACGCAACAGGCCAGCTTTCTGCAATGGCTGACCGCATCGCCGTTGCATGTGCGCGAATACATGGCGGTGCTGCGTGTGGCCGGCGAGCTGGGCGATGCCATACGTGGCATGGACCTGGACGTGGATGCCCTGCTTGCTGCCGACCGGCGCAAGAGCGCCGATGCCGCGCCGCCCAACGTGATTGCGCTGCCGCTGCGGTCACGAGGGCAGCCAGCACAGCAATCAACTGCCCGGCCGCGCCGCAGCGAAGGCCAACCCAATGCACGCATGCGCAGCTGGCGCATGGGCCTGGCCGCGACGCTGTGCGGGGTGGCGATCCTGACCGGCTGGGCCTGGCCACGCACCCAGACCTACGCCACCGCGCACGGCGAGCAGCGCAGCGTGCAGTTGGCCGACCGCAGCGTGGTGCATTTGAACGGGCAAAGCAGCGTGCGTGCCACCATGACGCCGTGGAGCCGCAACCTGCAGCTGCTGCGTGGCCAGGCCAGCTTCGTGGTCGCAGCGGACCGGCGCCCGTTGCAGGTGCATGCAGGCCATCTGCGTGTCGAGGATATCGGCACCACCTTCGATATTGCCCTGTATCAACACCAGGCACGCATCGAGGTCGCCGAGGGCCGTGTCCATGTCTGGCGCGACGCGCGCGATGGGCAGCCGATGCTTGCCAACCTGGGGGCAGGGCAGAGCGCACGGATCGATGCGGCCACCGGCAAGATCGAACTGGCCAGCGAAGAGGTGGCCGCCATGCATGCCTGGCGGCAGCGGCGCATCGTGTTCCGCGACGCGCCGCTGGCCACGGTGGCCGAAGACTTCAATCGTCTCAACCGCACGCGTTTGTCGATCGACGATGCTGCCGCCGGTGCGCTGCGGCTCACCGGCAATCTGCGTGGTGACGATCTCGCCGCGCTGCGTGCCTTCCTGGATGGCCAGCCGAACCTGCGCGTGGTCAGCGCGCCGGGGATGCTGCGCGTGAGCAGCCGGCCTGCGCAGGGAACGGCGACGCGATAGCCACGGCGCTGCACGACGCCGTGATGCGTGCAGCGCGTGCGCATGCCGCATCGCGCGCGTGGCCCACATGCATTGATCCTGCGCGCAGTGGATGAGGTTGCCGATGCCATTGCGCCGCGTGCGTACCGATGGCCGTCTGCGGCTGCGTCCACGCACGACAAGACCTCACGTCCTCGCGTGCATGCAAGGCGCAGCGCGATGCAGATGCAGTGCGTCGCGCCCGCACCGTTCGGTGCCTGCGCAGATGTCACAGAAAATTCATCAAAAAACGGTGCCCGATCGTCGCTGTCGATGCTCGTAGTCCAGGTACAACGCAGCATTCCCGCGTGGCGGGTGGTGTTGCGCATTGCTTCCTTCCCTACTGGATTCCACGATGCGCCGTACGTTGTTTCTTTCGATCGCTCTCGCCCTGCATGCCGGTAACGCTGGCGCCCAGACGGCTGCTGCCACCGTCGCGGTCGAGGCGATTCCGGCCCAGCCATTGGCGCGAGCGCTCAATGCGCTGTCGCGCCAGACCGGGCTGCAGTTTGTCTATGCCGCCGGCGTGGCCGGCAACCCGCAGACCCGCGCCACCGCGGCCGGCGTCGCACCCGAGCAGGCCCTGCAGCAATTGCTCGACGGTACCGGCCTGCGCTACCGCTATCTCGATGCGACCACGGTGACCATCGAAACCGCCGAGCCGGCGCCCGGCCTGCCGCCAGCGGTTCCGGCAACGGCCGCGGTCGCCACGGCGCCGGTGCCGCGTGCAGACGCGCCGGTGCAGGAACTGGACAGCATCCAGGTGCTCGGCAGTTACGCCGGCAGCCTCAGCGCCGCGTTGCGCCAGAAGCGCTACGCCGACAGCGTGGTGGATGTGATCGCCGCCGAAGACATCGGCAAGCTGCCGGCACAGAACGTGGCCGAGGCGCTGCAGCGCGTGCCGGGCGTGTCGATCGTGCGCGACCGCGGCGAAGGCGTGTACGTGCGCGTGCGCGGCCTGGGCCCGAATTTCCAGGTCACCACGCTCAACGGCCAGACCATGGCGGTCAATGAGAACGTGCGCACCTCCGGCCAGACCGGGCGGCAATTCCGCTACGACACGCTGCCGGCCGAACTGGTCTCCGGGCTTGACGTGATCAAGAGCCCCACCGCCGACCTGGACGAAGGCGCCATCGGCGGCATCGTCAACGTGCGTACATTCCGCCCGCTGGAGCTGGGCAAGACGCTGACCAACGTATCGCTGGAATCCAGCCAGGCCCAGCGCACCCAGGCCAACGATCCGCGCGCCTCCGGGCTGTTCAACTGGGTCAATGCCGAAGGTACTTTCGGCATGCTGATTTCGGGTGCGTATGCGCAACGCACGCTGCGCCAGGACCGCGTTAACGAGGTGAGCTGGGACTATTACCGCAACGGCGTGCCGGGCGTGCCCGGCGCCAACTACGTCCCCACCGGCCTGCGCCCGACGCTGGAACTGGAAGAGCGCGAGCGCACCGGCGTGGCGGCCTCGCTGCAGTGGAAGCCCAGCGAGGCGTGGGAGACCAACCTGGATCTGCTCTACGCCAGGCAGACCGTGCATTACGACGAATACAGCATGGGCGTGGGCTTCGACAGCCTGGCCAAGCTGAGCAATCTGCGGGTGCAAAACGGCGGTATCACCGGCTTCGATTATCGCAACGGCCAGGTGCAGATCTCGCGCGAGACCTCCGGCATCACCGACGACAATCGCAGCGCACGCCTGTCCAGCACCTGGAGCGGCGACCAGTGGACGCTTGGCGCAGTGGCGTTCCACTCGCAGGCGCACAGCTACGACTCCGATCCGATCCGGCGCACCCGTCTGCGCAGCGGCACCAACCTGTCGATGCGCGTGGACATGCCGCAAGCCGATGGCGACAACGTACCGGACTGGAGCTTCACCAACGGCTTCGATCCGAGCAACCCGGCCACCGTGGCAGGGCGCCGGCTGGAATGGCGCGAGATCGATGCGCGCGACAAGGAAGACGCGCTGCAGTTCGATGCCAGGCGCACACTCGACGGCAGCTTCTTTCGCGACTTCAAGGTGGGCGCCAAGTACCGCCAGCGCTCGCGCACCTACGATCGCGCCGACCTGCTGCTCAACAGCATTGCCGGGGTACGTTTCCCGGGCAGCTATTTCACCGCGTTGCCGGTGGGCGACATGCTGTCGGACGCCAACGGCAAACTGCCGCGGCAATGGCTGGCGCCGATCGAATCCGCGTTCTGGGGCAATTGGCCGACCAGCGCCGATCTGAGCAACACGCCCAACAGCGCCGACCTGCAGAATTCCTACGAGGTGCAGGAAAAGATTGCCTCGGCGTACGCGATGAGCAACTTCGCCACCCAGCTGGCGGGCCGCGAACTGCGCGGTAATGTCGGCGCGCGCGTGGTGCGCACCGAGCAGGCCACCGACGGCCATGCCGACGTCAACGGCAGCGCACAGCCGGTGCATTTCGAGCGCAGCTATACCAATGTGCTGCCTTCGTTCAACGCGGCCTGGGATGTGCGCGAGGACATGGTGCTGCGGACTTCCGCGGCCAAGGTGATCACGCGCCCGGATCTCACCGATCTGTCGTCCAAGCTGACCTTCAATTCCAGTGGCGAACGCCTCACCGCCAGCGGCGGCAACCCAGCGCTGCAGCCGTTCGAGGCATGGCAGTACGACCTGACCTTCGAGTGGTACATCGACGGCACCTCGGCACTGACTGGCGGTTTGTTCTACAAGGACATCTCCAGCTTCATCCAGACCCAGATGTCCAACCTGGTCTACCAAGGCCAAACCTATCTGCTGTCGTCCAAGACCAACGGCAGCAAGGCGATGGTGCAAGGCGCGGAAGTGGCGTATCAGCAGGTCTTCAACGGCCTGCCGTCGCCGCTGGACGGCCTGGGCATGCAGCTCAACTACACCTGGACCGACAGCAAGGCGACCTATCACGACGGCACCGGCAGCTTCACCGACAGCCTGGAAGGCGTGGCCAGGAACACCTACAACGCCGTGCTGTTTTACGAGAAGGGGCCGTTGATGGCGCGCGTCAGCTACAGCTGGAGCGACGACATCCTCAACGCGGTGGGCACCGCCAATGTGGCCACGCTCAACAGCGACCGGTTCGGCAGCCTGGATGCCAATGTCGCCTACAAGGTCAACGACACGCTGTCGGTGTTCGTCAACGCGATCAATCTCACCGGCGAAGTGCAGCGCCAGTTCGTTGGCGATCACCTGTTCGGCGGCTATACCGACTACGGCCGCACCTGGTCGCTGGGGTTGCGCGCGCGCTTTTGACAAGGGCTGGAGACCTGGCGAGCAGTTGTCAGCGACGTGCGATGTGCATCGGGGGTGCTGTGTTTGCGGGTGACATACCGCCATGAAGGCCTTGCGACGAGCGCAGCCGTCGTGATCGCCGATCCAGTTTGTTGGCGGCAGCCAATGCCGCCACCGGGCGCCTTGCTGCAAGGCGCCATCTGCAAGGGCCATGGCTTCGGCTATGGCGCTGTTGCCAGCCGCACATCGCCGCGTATCGCGGTGTGCAACAGCTGCATCACGTGTTGAGACCACTCATGTCATTACTGCTTCGTAGCTGTATCGGTTTTTTTGTCTTGATCGTGGCCGGCCTGGCTACGCCGGTAGCGCCTGCCGCCGCCACGTCGGAGACGCTTGAGAAAGTCGTCATCCTCAAGCGCCACGGCGTGCGTGCGGCGATGTCCAGCCCGGAGCAACTGGGTCGCTATTCCGCACGTCCCTGGCCACGCTTCGATGTGCCGGCCGGCCACCTGACCGCAAACGGTGCGCGTCTGGAGGCATTATTCGGTGCCTATTACCGCGCCCGTTACACGCCGCTGGGTCTGTTCGATGGCGATGGCTGCGCCAATGTCTATTACTGGGCCAATCGCACCCAGCGCACCATCGCTTCGGCGCGTGCGTTGGCAAGCACGCTCACCCCGGGGTGTACGAACACGGTGCACCACGTCGCCGATGACGCGTCCGATCCACTGTTCGACGGCGCGCCGGCATTGCGACAACCCGCTGCGGCGGCATTGATGCGCGCGGCCATTGCCGGCCGCGTCGGTGGCGATGTGGTCGCCTGGAATGCGGCGCAACGCGATGCGATCGACAGCTTGCAGCAACTGTTGCTGCAATGCGCGCAGCGGCCGTGCCCGACCCAGGCCGGTGCCGGCAAGCAACGCCTGGATGCGGTGCCCGCAGGCATGGGCGCTGCCCACGACGGTATCGCCGGTGTCCAAGGCCCGGCACCGGCAGCCTCCGGCATCAGCGAAAGCCTGTTGATGGGCTGGGCCGACGGACAGGACTTTGCCGCGTTGGGATGGCAAGGCGTGGACGAAGCCAGTCTGCTGCGCGCGTTCGCCCCGCATCAGGCCGAGTTCGCGCTGCGCCTGCGTGCGCCGACGGTGGCGCGCATGGCCAGTACGCCGCTGGCGGCGCGGCTGCTGGCGACACTGCAGCAAGGCAGTGTTACCAGTGGCAATCGCAATCCACCGCAGGCCACGCCGATCGGTGGCGATGCACGGCTGGTGGTGCTGTCCGGTCACGACGGCACGCTGACCTTGCTGGCCGGCATGTTCGATCTGCATTGGCAATTGCCTGGTTACCAACCCGACCAGACCGTGCCTGGCGGCGCCTTGGTCTTCGAGCGCTGGCGGCGTGCCGATGGGCAGCGGGTGATCCGCCTGCGCTACACCGCGCAGACGCTGGCGCAACTGCGCGAACGCCGCGCACTGACACTGCAGGCGCCGCCGCCGTCATCGCCGGTGTTCATTCCCGGCTGCAGCAGCGCCACCCCGGAGTACGACTGCCCGCTATCAACCTTGGCGACATTGATCGACGCCGCGATCGACCCGCATTACCTGAGCGAATGACGCCGCGCGCGCCGGCCGCGGTCGGCGCGCGTGGTTGCATCGGCGCATCGGCGCCGTTTCCCTGGCCACCGTGCCAGCCGCTGTTTCTCATCACTGCAAGAGGCGATTTATGCTCCACCAGCGACGTACTCTCGTCAGTCTCGCAATCACTCTCGGTTTTGCCTGCGCAGGCATCGCCCAGGCGCAAACGGACGTCGGCGTACTCGACGTGTTGACCTACAACGTCGCCGGCCTGCCCGAAGGCCTGTCCAGCGGAACGCCGGCCACCAACACCGCACTGCTCGCACCGAAACTGGCGCCTTACGGGCTGGTCAACGTGCAGGAAGACTTCAACTACCACGCCACGCTGTACGCTGGCGACGCGCATCCCTACCGCACTGCCACCAGTGGCGGTGCCGCGTTCGGCGACGGGCTCAACACGCTCAGCAACTATCCCTTCAGCGACTTCACCCGGGTCAAGTGGAGCCAGTGCAACGGCACCGACTGCCTGACCCCGAAGGGTTTCAGTTACATGCGCGTGCGCCTGGCCGACGGCGTGTTGCTGGACGTCTACAACGCGCACCCCAACGCCGGGGTCGAAGCGGGCGACCTGTCCGCACGTCGCGCCAATATCGGCCAGCTCTCGCAGTTCATCCAGACCTGGTCGGCCGGCAATGCGGTGCTGGTGATGATGGATTCCAATACGCGCTATACCCGCAGCGACGACAACATCCGCGAGTTGATCGCCTCCAACGGTTTGACCGATCCGTGGGTGGAACTGATCAAGGGCGCAGCACCGGCGGCCGGCGCCGCACCGCTGTTGTGCGGCACGCCGCCCACCAATAGCTGCGAAGTGGTCGACAAGATCCTGTACCGCGACGCGCTGCAATTGACCCTGGTGGCCAACCGTTACCAGCTCGATGGCGGCGGCTTCTACGACAGCGCCGGCAAGCCGCTGTCCGACCACTACCCGCTGCATGCGCAATTCGGATGGGCCGTGGGCGACCGATTGCGCACCAGCGACCAGTTCGGTGGTCCGCATGGCATTCCGTTCAACGATCTGGCCGGCAACCCCGGCGTGCGTCCGCTCAGTGGCGTGACCCTGCGCGGCGGTGCACGCCTGGATGGCGTCGGCGTGATCCTGGACAGCGGCAAGCTGCTCGCGCATGGCGGCAGTGGTGGGCAGGCGACCACACTGTCGCTGGGTGCCAACGAAACGCTGTCCTCGGCCACCTTCACCGTGGGCAAGTACAACGACCGCACCCGCCTGTTCTCGCTGAGCCTGCGCACCAACAAAGGCCGCAGCGTGCAGGTGGGCAGCCCGACCAGCGAGAGCTACACGCTGACCGCTCCCAGCGGCTGGCATATCGCCGGTTTCACCGGCCGCGCGGGTGAGGAGATCGACAAGCTGGGGGTGGTGTATGCGAAGGACTGAGGGCATTGCGGACTAGCAGCCACTCAGAACCCTCGCAGTCTGCGGCGTGAGCTGCAAAGCAGCGATGCACGGCCATGGATGGCCTCTCTGCTAAAACGGCAATCCACGCAGCATTGAATCTGGCGGCGCGTTGAAACATCCGTGCAGCCGCAACTTTGTGGGAACGAGAATCTAGTCATCCTGCGCAATTACGGATGCCCCGCGATAATCCGTCGGCGGGGCGACGCAATGCATCAACCGTAATGCCCGCGGGGTTCGTGCACATGCGTATCAGCACGCAAGCGCACGCGTGGACGCAACCATTGGGCAAACTCTGCTTCGCTCCATGCGCCATCAGCCAATCCCATCATGGCGACATACTTCTCTTCCTGCGAGGCCACGAGCTCGGCACCATTGAGCACGAGAAAAACGCGGTAGCAGACATGGGCGGTACGCTTGTTGCCATCCACAAACGGGTGATTGCGTGCCAGCCCGTAGGCAAGGCTGGCAGTCAACTGCACCAGATCGGGCGGAGGATCGCCATAAGAAAACAGTTGCTGTGGACGGGCCAGCGCCGAGTCCAGCAAGGCCTCATCGCGGATGCCAGCAGCGCCACCGTGTTCGCTCAATTGACGTTCGTGGATGGCCAGGGCAAGCGCGCGCGTGATCCACACGACCATGCGCGTGTTCATTTGGCCAGCTTGTTCAGCACCTGACGGTCCTCGCGCATCACCTGCTCGGCCACATCCATCTGCGCGGCCAGGGTCGGGTCGAACGCGGTCAGCTTGATGCCGTCGGGCGTTTCCAGTGCATAGAGTTCGTCGCCCTTGCCCAGCCGCAGGCGGGCGAGCAATTCCTTGGGCAGGATGACGCCAGCGGAATTGCCGATGGAGGTGATCTTGAGCTTCATGGTCGACGCCTTCGTTAGTACGTAAGTTATAACTCCGTCTCCAGCCGATCACAAGCCCGTCCTGGCTGAAGCGGCTCAGCAACCTGCATGGGCCAATCTCGCCTGCTGCGATTGATAGGTGTACAAATGTACACCTTGTCCCGGCCGATCGCTGCACTCCCATGGAACCTCTCTCCCCCAAGCGTCAGGCGGTGCTGGCTTTCCTGCAGGAGCAGGCCCGTGCAGGGGTGTCGCCCAGCCTGGCCGAGATTGCGCAGGCGTTCGGGTTCGCCTCGCGCAATGCCGCGCAAAAGCACGTGCAGGCGCTGGCCGAGGCCGGGTTGATCGAGCTGCTGCCCAATCAGAAGCGCGGCATACGCATGCCGGGCGGGGCCGCGCGCGATGCCTTGCTGGCCTTGCCGGTGCTGGGCCGGGTGGCGGCCGGTGTGCCGATCGGGGCGGATATCGGCCTGGACCGGCAGTTGTGGCTGGACCGCACGCTGTTCTCCTTGCGTCCGGACTATCTGCTGCAGGTGCAAGGCGATTCGATGATCGACGACGGCATCCTGGACGGCGATCTGGTCGGCGTGCATCGCAGCAGCGAGGCGCGCGATGGGCAGATCGTGGTGGCGCGGGTGGATGGCGAAATCACCATCAAGCGGCTGGAGCGCGGTGCCGAACGTATCCGCCTGTTGCCGCGCAACCGCGCGCATGCGCCGATCGTGGTGGCGGCCGATGCCGACTTCGCGATCGAAGGACTGTACTGCGGTCTGATCCGGCAGGGTTGAGATGAGCCAGGAGCCCGCGCGCATCAGGCAGGACGGCAACGCGGCAGTCGCGCTGCCGCTGGACGCCCTGCTGGCCGCACGCACGGTGTGGCGCGCGGGTCGTGGCACCGCCATCGCCCATGGCGGCGAATCCACCGGGCATGCGGCACTGGATGCGCTGCTGCCCGATGGCGGCTGGCCGCGGCGGGCACTGACCGAGTTGCTGCTGCCCGCGCACGGCGTGGGCGAAATCGCATTGTTGTTGCCCACGCTGGCGCGCATGACCGGCGCTAGCAGCCGTGTGGTGCTGGTGGCGCCGCCGTTCATTCCCTATGCGCCGGCCTGGCAGGCGGGCGGGGTGGTGCTGGAACATCTGGAAGTGGTGCAGGCCGAGCCGCGCGACGCCTTGTGGGCGTTCGAGCAATGCCTGCGCAGTGGCGCATGCGCGGCGGTGCTGGGCTGGCCGCAGACCGGCGATGCACGCGCATTGCGGCGGCTGCAGGTCGCCGCCGACAGCGGCAACTGCTGCGCGTTCGCGTTGCGCGATCGCAAGCATGCGGTCAACGCATCGCCGGCGGCGTTACGGCTGGAATTTCTGCCCGAGCGCGATGCCTGGCAGGTACGCAAGTGCCGCGGCGGGCAGGTCCCGTCGCAGCCGTTGCGGCTGGCGCATTGAGGCGCGCGCATGTTGTGGGCCTGCATCTTGCTGCCGCAGCTGGCGCTGGACGCCGTCCTCCGGCGTCTGGAAGAGCCGGACGCACCGCTGGTGTTGGTGGAAGGGCCGGCGCAGTTGCGCAGCCTGCACTCGGTCAATGCAGCGGCGTCCGCCGCCGGCCTGAAAGCCGGCATGCGGCTGTCGGCGGCGCATGCGCTGATGTCCCATGTACGCACCGTCGATTACGAGGCCCAGGCTGAGGCGCGTACGCAGCGGTTTCTTGCGGCGTGGGCGTACCGGCACAGTTCGTTGGTGAGCCAGCAATGGTCGCGTGCCATCGTGCTGGAGGCAGGTGCTAGTTTTCGGTTGTTCGGTCCATGGCCGCGTTTCGAGCGCCGCCTGCGCGATGAACTGCAGGCCTTGGGCTTCCGGCACCGGCTTGCACTGGCACCTACGCCGCGCGCCGCGCGCGTGCTGGCCGGTTTGCGCGATGGCATGGTGGTGACGCAGTTGCCGGCCTTGCACACCACGCTGGACACGGTGCCGGTACGCCGCGCCGCATTGCCGGGCGATGCCGGCGAGCGCCTGCAACACATGGGCGTGCGCACGCTGGCGGCGGTGCGCGCGTTGCCGCGCGATGGGCTGCGCCGGCGGTTCGGCGCGGGCCTGCTCGAGCATCTGGACCGCCTCTACGGCCAGGTCGACGACCCCCTGGAGTGCTACGCGCCACCGGACCACTTCGACCAGCGTGTGGAACTCGGCTACGAGGTGGAAATGCATCCGGCGCTGCTGTTCCCGCTGCGGCGCCTGATCGGCGACCTGTGCACCTACCTGTCCATCCGCGACGGCGGTGTGCAACGGTTCCTGCTGCGGCTGGAACACGAGGAAGGCGCCACCGATGTCGAGATCGGCTTGCTGACGCCGGAGCGCGCGCCGACGCTGTTGTTCGAGCTTGCGCGTAACCGGCTGGAGCGGGTGGAGATTCCACGCCCGGTGGTGGCGATGCGCCTGCTGGCGCGGCAGCTGCCACCGTTCGTGCCGGCCATGCGCGATCTGTTCGATCAACGTGCGCAGCAATCGGTGGAGTGGCCGCAGCTGCGCGAGCGCTTGCGCGCGCGGCTGGGCGATGAGGCGGTGTATCGCGTGCTGCCGGCCGACGACCCGCGCCCGGAACGTGCCTGGCGGCGCGCCATTGGCGATGCGGTGCGCGACGTTGCGGCGCCGCCGCGTCCGCCGCGCCCGACCTGGCTGTTGCCGCAGCCGGTGCCCCTGCACGAGACGCAGCTGCGCATCATCTCCGGCCCGGAGCGGCTGGAAAGCGGCTGGTGGGACGACGACGAGGCGCGCCGCGATTACTACGTGGTGGAAACCGCACGCGGCCGGCGTGGGTGGGCGTTCGCCGCTCCTGGCCGTGTCGATGGCTGGATGCTGCACGGGTGGTTCGCATGATCGGTTGCGTGTCCTTGCAGCATCAGAGCGTTGCCTGCGGGGCTGGTCATCGCAGCGGTGCCGCACGCGCCCGAGGCCACGTAGCGAAGAAGCAAACACAACGTGCCGATCTGCAGCGCATGTGTGGCGGCAGCGCAATGTTGAAGAGGTGCGCGCATGAGCTGGGATGACGCCGTCGACGGCGTGGACCGCGATACGCCCGGTGGGCGCATGCCGCGCGCCTGGACGGTCGCCGCGCGGTTGCGCGCGGCAAACGACGATATCGCCCATGCCATGGTCGCCGACGGGTTGCCTGCCTATGCCGAGCTGCACTGCCTGTCGGATTTTTCGTTCCTGCGCGGCGCCTCCAGTGCCGAACAATTGTTCATGCGCGCGCACCACTGCGGCTACAGCGCCCTGGCGATCACCGACGAGTGCTCGCTGGCCGGCATCGTGCGCGGCCTGGAAGCCTCGCGCGCCACCGGCGTGCGCTTGATCGTCGGCAGCGAATTCACCCTGGTCGATGGCACCCGCTTCGTGCTGCTGGTGGAAAACGCGCACGGCTATCCGCAGTTGTGCGCGCTGATCACTACCGCGCGGCGTGCGGCAGGCAAGGGCGCGTACCGGCTCGGGCGTGCCGAGGTGGAGGCACAGTTTCGCGCTGTGGAACCCGGCGTGTTCGCGCTGTGGTTGCCCGGTGCGCAGCCGCAGGCCGAGCAGGGCGCCTGGCTGCAGCAGCTGTTCGGCGAGCGTGCATTCCTGGCGGTGGAACTGCATCGCGAACAGGACGATGCAGCCCGGTTGCTTGCCCTGCAGCTGCTGGCGCAGCAACTGGGCATGACCGCTCTGGCCAGCGGCGATGTGCATATGGCGCAGCGGCGCGAGCGCATCGTGCAGGACACCCTGACCGCCATCCGCCACGGCTTGCCGTTGGCCGAGTGCGGCGCGCACCTGTTCCGCAACGGTGAGCGCCATCTGCGCACGCGGCGTGCCTTGGGCAATATCTATCCGGATGCGCTGTTGCAGGCCGCGGTGAACCTGGCGCAGCGCTGCAGCTTCGATATCTCCAGGCTTGAATACACCTATCCGCGCGAACTGGTGCCGCAAGGGCATACGCCGGCGAGTTATCTGCGACAGCTCACTGAGGAGGGGATGCGTGAGCGGTGGCCGGATGGTGTGCCGGAAAAGATACGCGATGACATCGAAAAAGAATTGGAGCTGATCGCCGAGCTGAAATACGAGGCTTTCTTCCTCACTGTGCGCGATGTGGTGAATTTTGCGCGGTTACGCAAGATTCTTTGCCAGGGGAGGGGGTCGTCTGCCAATTCCGCAGTGTGCTATGCACTCGGCATCACCTCCGTGGACCCAATCAAGACACGATTGTTGATCTCGCGTTTCTTATCCAAGGCGCGCAACGAGCCACCTGACATCGACGTGGATTTCGAGCACGAACGGCGCGAAGAAGTGCTGCAATATGTCTACAACAAGTACGGCCGCGAACGTGCTGCGCTGGCTGCCACCGTGATCTGCTATCGCGGCAAAAGTGCCGTGCGCGATGTGGCCAAGGCCTTCGGCCTGCCGCCGGACCAGATCGCGTTGCTGGCCAATTGCTACGGCTGGGGCAATGGCGAAACGCCGATGGAACAGCGCATCGAAGAGGCCGGGTTCGATCTGGCCAATCCACTGATCAACAAGATTCTTGCGGTGACGGAGCAACTGCGCGATCACCCGCGCCATCTGTCGCAGCATGTCGGCGGATTCGTTATCTCCGACGAACCCCTGTCGCTGCTGGTGCCGGTGGAAAACGCCGCCATGGCCGACCGCACCATCATCCAGTGGGACAAGGACGATCTGGAAACCATGAAGCTGCTCAAGGTCGATTGCCTGGCGCTGGGCATGCTGACCTGCATCCGCAAGACGCTGGACCTGGTGCGTGGCCATCGGGGTCGCAGGTACGAGTTGGCGACGTTGCCGGATGAGGATGCGGCTACCTACAAGATGATCCAGCGCGCTGATACGGTTGGCGTGTTCCAGATCGAGTCGCGTGCGCAGATGGCGATGCTGCCGAGGCTCAAACCTGCAGAGTTCTACGATCTGGTCATTGAAGTGGCGATCGTGCGGCCCGGGCCGATCCAGGGCGACATGGTGCATCCGTATCTGCAACGCCGCAAAGACAAGAGCCTGATCAGCTATCCCTCCGAAGGCGTGGAGAAGATTCTCGGGCCGACATTGGGGATTCCGCTATTCCAGGAACAGGTGATGGAGCTGGTGATTCACGCCGGTTACGACCCGGACGATGCCGACAAATTACGCCGCTCGATGGCGGCCTGGCGTCGCGGTGGTGATATGGAATCGCATCGGACCCGGATTCGCGCGCTGATGGAAGGCAAAGGCTACGCCTCCACCTTCATCGACCAGATCTTCGAGCAGATCAAGGGCTTCGGTTCCTACGGTTTCCCGCAGAGCCATGCCGCCTCGTTCGCCAAGCTTGTCTACGCCAGCTGCTGGCTCAAGCGCCACGAGCCGGCGGCCTTCGCCTGCGGGCTGCTCAATGCGCAGCCGATGGGCTTCTACTCGGCCAGTCAGATCGTGCAGGACGCACGCCGCGGCAGTCCCGAGCGTGCGCGCGTGGAGGTATTGCCGGTGGATGTGCTGCACAGCGTCTGGGACAACACGCTGGTCGGTGGCCGGCCCTGGCGCAGCGACCAAGACCCCGGCGAACAACCGGCGATCCGGCTGGGCATGCGCCAGGTCGCTGGATTATCGGAAGTGGTGGCCAACCGCATTGCCGCGGCACGCGCGCAGCGGGCCTTCGCCGATATCGGCGATCTGTGCCTGCGCGCCGCACTCGACGAAAAGGCGCGCCTGGCATTGGCCGAAGCCGGCGCCTTGCAGGGCATGGTGGGCAACCGCAACGCCGCGCGCTGGGCGATGGCCGGCGTGGAAGCGCGTCGGCCGCTGTTGCCGGGCAGCCCGCAGGAACGCCCGGTGGAGTTTGCGGCACCGCGCGCAGGCGAGGAGATCCTGGCCGACTATCGCTCGGTCGGCCTGAGTCTGCGCCAGCATCCGATGGCGCTGCTGCGCCCGCAGATGCGGCAGCGGCGCATCCTCGGCCTGCGCGAACTGCAGGGCCGCCGTCATGGCAGCGGCGTACACGTCGCCGGCCTGGTCACCCAGCGCCAGCGCCCGGCCACCGCCAAGGGCACCATCTTCGTCACCCTGGAAGACGAGCACGGCATGATCAACGTCATCGTCTGGTCGCACCTGGCGCTGCGCCGCCGCCGCGCGTTGCTGGAATCGCGCCTGCTGGCCGTCCGCGGCCGCTGGGAGCGCGTGGACGGCGTGGAGCATCTCATCGCCGGCGATCTGCACGACCTCAGCGACCTGCTCGGCGAAATGCAGCTGCCCTCGCGCGATTTTCATTGAAACGGTGCGGGACGCGCGCCTGCTACGGCACGCGCACACGCATCCACGTCGCATATCAGCGTGAGCCTTTCTGCTTGTGTGTGGGCGCGCTGGCCATCAGGCACGCGCATCCGATGCCAATGCCTGCGGGGCGGCAATCGTGTTGCCGCGGCTGAGACTCGCGATCGAACCCGGTGCAACAGCATCGGCACGCCACGCGGTACAGATCGACGCAAAAGCGCGGGTGAATAGCGGCCGTGACGGGGCAGCGTCATCCGGCCGGTCTGTGCTACACCATGCAGGCCGGCGCGGCCGCGCTGGCTTACCTTTCATCCACGAGGCGATCATGAAGTTGGAGGCGTTGTTCGACCAGTTGCACACCTTGCCCACCGTGCCCGAGGTGGCGCAGGACCTGATTGCCCGGTTCGACGATCCGGCAACCAACATCGATGTGCTGGCGCACACCATCGAGCGCGATCCGGTGATCGCCGCCAAAGTGCTGCGGCTTGCCAATTCGGCGCGCTTCCACGGCCTGCGCGACTCCACCAGCGTGGAAGATGCGGCCATGCGGCTGGGCTTCAACACGCTGCGCACCCTGGTGCTGGCCTCGGCGATGACCGGCGCGTTCCGCGCCGGCCCGGGCTTCGATCTGAAGGCGTTCTGGCGGCACAGTTTCGAGGTGGCCGGCATCTGCCGCCTGCTGGCGCGCCAGCACGGCGTGGATCCGGAAACCGCCTTTACCTGCGGCATGATGCACAACATCGGCGAGCTGCTGATCCAGTCCGGCGCGCCGGATTACGCCAGCCGCATCAATCACGACAGCTCATCGGCTGGCCATGCCGCCGAAGAAACCCTGCAGTTGGGCTTCGGCTACCCGGAAGTCGGCGCCGAGCTGGTACGTCGCTGGCAGCTGCCAGCCGTCATCCAGGAAGCGATCGCCTATCAGGTCCGCCCGGCCGCTGCTCCGGAAGGTGCGCGGATGCCGCTGCTGGTCGCCCAGGCGGTGCAGGTGTCCGACGCGCTGCGTGCACATGGTGGCGCCACTCCGGCGGCGTTGGAGGCGGTGCGCGGTCCGTTGATGGACACGGTGGATCTGGATGCCTTGTTCGCCGCATTGCCGGACGTGATCGAGGCCGACCGCGCGTTTGCCGAACTGCTGCATTGATTGGACAGCCGCGCCGACGCCGCCAGCGTCGGCGCAGCCGCTGACGCACCATCGCCGGCAGCAGATCCCTGACGTGCAGGAAAAACGGCAGCGTCCAGTGATCACGGCGATAGCGATTAAGGCAACCCGTGCCCGCCGCTGCAGCAGACTAGTCGGCCATTAGGGGCGCGCGGCCTCATCCGCGACCCCTCATCAGCGCACTGTCCCGCCAGCACGGGCGGCAGGCGACCGCCGGTACGAGCGATGGACGTGATGACGAGTCCATCGCTCGTTGTCACCTATCGGCCACGGCGCGCGTCGCTCATCGTCCCTCTGTTGCTCGACGAGCCGAAAAACGAATCGACGCGTCCTGACGCCATGTGCCGGTCGTCTGCATGCCCATGAAGCAGTGTCCGCCACCTCCACACCGTCTGACCTCATGCGCTTGCGATCCGCATGCGCGATGCAGTCGCCGACACACGCTGGTACACGCCTGTTGTCCCCGTCGATACATCCCCAGGCATTCCAGCCGCCACAGCAGGCACAGTGTCACGCCGCGGCGCAGCTGGACGGAACCCTGTGTAGGCGCTAGCGTGGTCCGGATTTTTTGCCACAGGGGAACTGCCCATGAGCCATGACGCGCAGCCGCGCCAGCTCACCTTCCGCGCCGTCGTGCTGGCCATCGTGCTGGCGGTGGTGCTTTCGGCCGCCAACGCCTATCTCGGCCTGTTTGCCGGCCTGACCATCGCCACCGCCATTCCGGCTGCGGTCGTCTCGATGGGCGTGCTGCGCCTGCTCGGCGGCGGCACCATCCTGGAAAACAACATCGTCCAGACCGGTGCCTCGGCCGGTTCGTCGATCGCAGCCGGGGTGATCTTCACCATCCCCGCGTTGGTGATCATGGGCTACTGGCCGGACTTCAAATACTGGTGGGTGCTCGGCATCGCCGGCATGGGTGGCTTGCTCGGGGTGCTGTTCTCGGTGCCGTTGCGGCGTTCGATGATCGTCGAAGACCCGCTGCCGTTCCCCGAAGGCAAGGCGGCGGCCGAGGTGCTCAAGGCCGGTGAAAACCCCGGCCCGGGCCTGAAGATCCTGGCGATGTCCGGTGCGATCGGCGCGCTGGTCAAGCTGGGTGCGGCCAGCGGCCTGCGGGTGATCCCGGACACCTGGGCGCAGGCCACGTACCTGGGCAGCAGCCGCCTGGTCGGCTATCTGGGCACCAACCTGTCGCCGGCGCTGCTGGGCGTGGGCTACATCGTCGGCCTGAATGTCGGCATCGTGGTGCTGTCCGGGTCGATCCTGTCCTGGCATATCGCCATTCCGCTGTATCAGCAGTTCTTCATGGGCAGCGACCCGGCCCTGGCGCAGAGCCTGGTCGGTGCGCCGGCGGCCGATGCGGCATTCGGCATCTGGGGCGCGAAGATCCGTTACCTGGGTGTCGGCGCGATGCTGATCGGCGGCGTATGGACGCTGTTCTCGCTGCGCAAGTCGCTGTTGTCCGGCGTCAAGAGCGGCTTTGCCGCCGCGCGCAAGAGTGGTGGCGGTGTGGTCGCCGAGACCGAGCGCGATCTGCCGATGAAGTGGATGCTGGCGGCGCTGGTGCTGTGCACCTTGCCGCTGCTGGGCCTGTACCAGGCGATCGTGCAGCAGTGGCACGTGTCGATCCCGATGACCATCATCATGATCGTGGCCGGCTTTCTGTTCGTGTCGGTGTCCGGCTATCTGGCCGGCTTGATCGGTTCGTCCAACAACCCGGTCTCGGGCATCACCATTTCCACCATCCTGTTCGCCTCGGCGGTGCTGGTGCTGTTGCTCGGCAAGGATGGTCTGGTGCCGGTCGGCATCGGCGCGGCGCCGTTGGGTGCGGTGGCGGCGATCATGATCGGCGCGGTGGTGTGCTGCGCGGCAGCGGTGGGCGGCGACAATCTGCAGGATCTCAAGGCCGGCTATCTGGTCGGCGCCACGCCGTGGAAGCAGCAGCTGATGCTGGGCATCGGCGCGTTTTCCTGCGCACTGATCATGGCGCCGGTGTTGAACCTGCTGGCGCAGGCCTACGGCATCGGCCCGGCCACGCCGCAACACCCCAACTCGCTCGCTGCACCGCAGGCCACGCTGATGGCCTCGGTCGCCAAGGGCCTGTTCGGCGGGCAGCTGCCGTGGTCGATGATTGCCATCGGTGCCGGCGTGGGCGCGGCGATCATCGCGCTGGACGAATGGCTGAAGAAGACCGGCAAGCGCTTCCGCGTGCCGGTGCTGGCGGCGGCGATTGGTATCTATCTGCCGCTGGAGCTGATGGTGCCGATCTTTATCGGCGGCCTGATCGCGCACCTGGTGGAGCGCTTCCACAAGATCCGCGCCGACGACGAAGATGGCCGCGACCGCGTGCATCGCCCGGGCGTGCTGTTCGCCGCCGGCCTGATCACCGGCGAGGCGTTGATGGGGATCGCCATCGCGGTGCCGATCGTGCTGTCCAGCCGCGCCGATGTGCTGGCGTTGCCGGCCAGCCTGCAGCTCAACCAATGGTTCGGCCTGGCGATCCTCGCCCTGGTCGGCTGGCTGCTGTACCGCATCGGCAAGCGCGGCGAACAGACCGCCTGAGGGTGACGCTTCACCAAGGCATGCGCCTGCGCGCTGCCTCTCGACGGACACGCATCGCTGGATGCGTGTCCGTTTTTCGTTGTGGCATTGAAACCGGATTGCCGCTGTTCTGATTGCCTTGCCGCAGACGCGGTTCGAATGCGGCCCTGCTGCCGAACGCGCAAGTGCAGCAGCATGCCGGCAAGGCATGGTGCACCGAATCGATGCCGTGACCGCACAGCGGCATATCCAGTTCGAACATTCCTGCATGCTCGTGCATTGCCACCGTGAGCGGACCTGCATTGCCGGTGCAGGGCAACGTCGTTGGCGCATCTGGTCAATCAGCTGACACGGCGAGCGCAGCTACACCGCGCCACCGCATCAAGCGTTTGCCGATCGCGCAATGCACGCACAACGCTCAGGCCGTCGCGTCTGCACTACCGCAGCGCCTTTGCGCCGGCTTTACGCCCCACCCAGTCCTCGTGCATAGCGACTTTATGCGGCTGCTCCGTATCGTGCCGTCTCCCGCACCGATGGTGCACCACGGCGACCGCATGCCTCGATCGATCCCGGTGACGCGCCACGGCGCAGCTCATCGCACCGCCTGACCCCATAAGCGATGGGTGTGGAAAAGCGACTCGCATCACGCTGTGCGACATCCGCACACTGTTGAGGCCGCTTTTGTCACCGACGGCGTTTTCGGACCTGCCGACGCCTATAAGATCGATTGGCAACACGCCGCCCTCCAGCGGCCATGCAGTCGTTCGACATCCACGCGCATTCCCCCTCCCACTGCTGGCCGTTCACGCGATCTGGCCAGCGTCTTGCCATGGAAACCACTGCAATGCTGACTGCTGCTATCTCCCACCGTTCCACCCGCGCACGCCGTGCCCCCTTGTTGAGCATCGCCCTGGCCGGTGTGCTGTGCAGCCTTGCGCTGCAGGCGCAGGCACAGGAGGCCGCCGACGCGGCGCTGTGTACCGATCGCCCGACCAAGGCCAATTCCACCTGTACCGTGCCAACCGGCGCCTGGCAGCTGGAAACCGACATCGGCAGCTACACCCGCGACAGCCAGCCCGGCACCCGCGTCGAAACAGCGTATTTCACCAACCCCACGCTCAAATACGGCGTCAGCGACCGCATTGATCTGCAACTCAACTGGGCCCCGCAGCTGCAGGTCAAGACCACCGACCGTGCCACCGGTGCGCGCAGCAGCCTGAGCGGCGGCGGCGATATCTTTCTGCGCATGAAGGCGCGTTTCTACGAGAGCGATACCGCTAGCGTGGCGTTGCTGCCGTTCGTCAAGGCACCGACCGCGCGCACCGGCCTGGGCAACGACGAGTGGGAAGGCGGCGTCGCATTGCCGATCAATTTCGCGCTGCCCAACAGCTTCTCGCTGACCTTCGGGCCCGAGGTGGATTGGTTGGCCGACAGCGATGGCAGCGGCAAGCATGTTGCGCTGATCAACGCGATCAATCTGGCGCATCCGCTCACCGCAAAGTTGTCGATGGCGGTGGAAGTGTGGTCCTCGATCAACCGCGATCCGGCGCAGACCATCGAGCAGTATTCGGCCGACATCGCCGCTGCGTATCTGCTCAATCCGCTGCTGCAGCTGGATGTGGGCGCCAATTTCGGCCTCAACGACCGCACCCCGGACGCGCAGGTGTATGTGGGCATGTCGCACCGCTTCTGACGTGCGCAGCGCGCGCTGCGCACACAAAACGCCGCTGCGGTCCGCGCCTGTGCGGACTGCAGTGTTCCGCAGGCAACCGCTTCAGATATGTAATAAATACCCGGTGCGGTGCGACACTATGTCGTCAGTCTGCCGGGCATGCCGGTGCCGGTCTCGCCAGAGGTACGCGGGCCGGGGAGGGGAGTGACAGAAAGTGGGCAGTGATGCTGCCTCTACTGGCCGCCGTGCGGGCACCTTGTAGCATCCAGATCGGAATGCCGGGCGCAGTGCAGGGCGGAATCTCCTGATCGAGGTGTTGCAACGTGGAAACGAAATCGAAGTTGCCGGTCCCCGGCCGGGCATTGCTGCTGGTGCTGGGCATGCTGGTCGCGCTGGTGGGGCTGATCTTTCTGCTGGGTGGCGCGAGGTTGGCCAGCCTGGGCGGCAGCTGGTACTTCCTGCTGATGGGCCTGGCGACCGTCGTGGCCGGTGTCTTGATCGTGCTGCGTCGGCCGGCCGGTGCGCTGGTGTACGGCGTCGCCTTTGCGCTGACGCTGGTGTGGGCGCTGTGGGATGCGGGGCTGGAGTTCTGGCCGCTGGTCTCGCGGCTGATGCTGCCTGCGGGGTTCGCCGTGCTGGTGGCACTGGCCTGGCCAGCGCTGCGGCGCAGCCGGGCGTTGCCGACCGGGCGTACGGCCTATGGCGTGGCGACGGTGCTGGCGCTGGCGGTAGTGGCCGGGATCGGCGGCATGTTCGTGCCGCATCCGCCGGTCGCAGGCAACGCGGGGCCGGGCATGACGGCGGTGCCGCCTGGAAGCGTGCAACAAAACTGGTCCGCCTACGGCAATACCGATGGCGGCAGCCGCTTCGCTGCGCTGGACCAGATCAACCGCAGCAACGTCGACCGGCTGCAGGTCGCCTGGACCTACCACACCGGCGAGATCGCCAACAGCGACGGCAACGGTGCCGAAGATCAGCTGACCCCGCTGCAGGTGGGCGAGAAGGTGTTCCTGTGCACGCCGCACAACAATCTGATTGCGCTCGACGCCAGCACCGGCAAGCAGCTGTGGCGGCGCGAGATCAATGCGACCTCGTCGGTCTGGCAGCGCTGCCGTGGCCTGGGCTACTTCGACGCCGACGCGGCGTTGCCGACGCCGAGCGTGGCCAATCCCTCGCCGATCGCCGCGGTAACCGTGGCGCAGGACGCCAACTGCCGTCGCCGCCTGTTCACCAACACCATCGATGGCCGCCTGATCGCGGTGGATGCGGACACTGGTGCGTTCTGCCAGGGCTTCGGCAACAACGGTCAGGTCGATCTCAAGGCCGGCCTGGGCGCTGCGCCGGATCCGTTCTACCAGCTGACCTCGCCGCCACTGGTGGCCGGCACCACCGTGGTGGTGGGCGGACGCGTGGCCGACAACGTGCAGACCGACATGCCTGGTGGCGTGGTGCGCGGCTTCGATGTGGTCACCGGCGCGCAGCGCTGGGCCTTCGACCCGGGCAATCCGCACGATCGCCAGGCGCCGGCCGCCGGCAGCAGCTATGTGCGCAGCACGCCGAATGTGTGGGCACCGATGTCCTACGACGCGGCGATGAACACCGTGTTCCTGCCGCTGGGCGGGCCGTCGACCGATCTGTACGGCGCCGAGCGCACCGCGCTCGATCACCGTTACGGCGCCTCGGTGCTGGCGCTGGATGCCACCACCGGTGCGGAGAAGTGGGTCTACCAGACCGTGCACAACGATCTGTGGGATTTCGACCTGCCGATGCAGCCCAGCCTGATCGACTTCCCCAACCCGGACGGCAGCCACACCCCGGCGGTGGTCATCGGCACCAAGGCCGGGCAGATCTACGTGCTCGACCGCGCCACCGGCAAGCCGCTGACCGAGGTCAGGGAAGTACCGGTGAAGGGCTCGGATATTGCGCACGAGCAGTACGCGCCAACCCAGCCGTTGTCGGTCGGCATGCCGCAGATCGGCACCAAGCACCTGACCGAATCGGACATGTGGGGCGCCACTGCGATCGACCAGATGCTGTGCCGCATCGCGTTCAAGCAGATGCGTTATGAAGGCCTGTATACCGCGCCGGGCACCGATGTCTCGCTGAGTTTCCCCGGCTCGCTGGGCGGCATGAACTGGGGAGGCCTGTCGACCGACCCGGTGCATGACGTCATCTTCGCCAACGACATGCGCCTGGGCTTGTGGGTGCAGATGATTCCTGCCGACACCCGCAAGGTCGAGGCGGCCGGTGGTGGCGAGGCCGTCAATACCGGCATGGGCGCCGTGCCGCTGAAGGGCACGCCGTATGCGGTCAACAAGAACCGCTTCCTGTCGGCGCTGGGCATTCCGTGCCAGGCGCCGCCGTATGGCACGCTCAGCGCGATCGACCTCAAGACGCGCAGCATCGCCTGGCAGGTGCCGGTGGGGACGGTGCAGGACACCGGCCCGTTCGGCATCAAGATGCATCTGCCGATCCCGATCGGCATGCCGACGCTGGGCGGCACGCTGTCCACCCAGGGCGGGCTCGTGTTCATTGCCGGCACCCAGGACTACTACCTGCGCGCGTTCGACAGTGCCACCGGCAAGGAACTCTGGAAGGGCCGCTTGCCGGTCGGCAGTCAGGGCGGGCCGATGACCTACGTCTCGCACAAGACCGGCAAGCAGTACGTGGTGATCAGTGCCGGCGGTGCGCGGCAGTCGCCCGATCGTGGCGATAACGTGATCGCCTACAGCTTGCCTGACGCGCACTGACACCGCCCACCGGTGACCACGTCGCCAGCTGCGTCGGCGTGGTCACGGAGCGGCGGACAAACCTCGCGCGCGCCTGACGGCTGCGCACTCGCGTCAGCCGTTGTTGGCTGCAACCCGACGGCCGGGTGTCTCGCATATCCCGGCCAACGCCCCCGTTACCGCAGCGGCGCTTTGGCACACCGCCATGCATCGCCACCGATGGCCGTGCACGCTGCCCTGATCAGAGAACCACGATGCATCGTCTGTCTTTTCTCCCGCGCCGCAGTGCGCTGGGCTACGCCTTGTTGCTGGCACTGCCGGCCACCGCAGTCGCCGCGGGCGACACCACGTTGACCGGCGACTGGGGTGGGCGCCGGTCCGCCTGGGCCGAGCAAGGCGTGAGCGTCCGCGGCGACTACGTGTCCGAGACGTTTGGCGTGGTGGATGGCGGCTACGAAAACACCAGCGCGCGCTATGCGCAACAACTGCGGGTGGGCGTGGATCTGGACATGGCCAAGCTCGCCGGCTGGGGCGGTGGCAGCCTGCATGTCACCATCAACGACCGCCGCGGCCGCAGCACCTCCGCTGACCTGGTCGGCAATCGCTTCCCCATCCAGGAAGTGTACGGAGGCCAGTACACCCGCCTGAGCGAGTTCAGCTACGACCGCAGCTTCAACCAGGGCAGGACGTATCTGAAACTGGGCTTCTATGCGATGGGCAACCAGTTCGCTTCGCACACGTTGCTGGTGAACTTCGTCAATGCCGCGTTCTGTGCGCATCCGCTGGCGTTTTCGGCCAATAGCGGCTGGTACAACTATCCGGCCGCGCGCTGGGGCATCGAAGGCGCGCAGCAGCTGACCCCGCAGCTCAACCTGCATGCCGGCTGGTTTCAGGTCAACCCGAATCTGGGCTTCGGTACCCGCGACACCTACGCGTTCGAGCCGTTCGCCAGCGGCACCACCGGTGCGATCTTTCCGCTCGAATTTACCTGGAAGCCGGCCGCCGCGCGCTACCCGGGCGTGTACAAGTTCGGCGGCTACTACGATTCCTCGTCGGTACCCAGGCGTGGGCTGGACACCAGCCGCAGCACCGGCCGCGACGGCGCCTATCTGCTTGTCGAACAGAAACTGTTCACCCCGGGAGCGGACCCCAGCATCGGCCTGACCGGATTCGCCCAGTACATGGTCAGCGACCACGACAGTGCGCTGATGACACGGTGGTATTCGGTTGGCGGGGTGTACCAGGGCATCGGCACACGCACGCAGGACCGCATCGCACTCGGCTATGTGGCCGGCAGGATCAATCATCGGCTGCTCGATGCACGCCGCGCAGAACTGATCGATGCCGGCGTGGCGGCCGATTCGCCACTGGCCGGGCTGAGCGCTGCCGAAGAGCTCTACGAGCTTGCCTACAGCGCGCAGATCACGCCGTGGCTGATGTTGCGCCCGGACCTGCAATACATCGTCAACCCCGGGACCTACGCCTATACCCACACGCGCAACGCAGTGGTGGTCGGGCTGCAGGCCAAACTCACGTTCTGAGTGCATGCCCACAGCGTGGCGCGCCGTTATCGCACGGCGCGCCACGCTGCGCGCATTCGGCGCCTTGCAGGGCGGCCACGTGCGGCGCCTGCGGGTGCATGACCTTGTGCCTTTGCGCGTGCGCCGCAGCAACGCCTACCATCGACGTTTTGCCGTTGCAGGAACTCTCGATGAAGCTTCGTTACGCCGTGCTGCCCCTGTGTCTGTTGACCGCCTTGCCAAGTCTTGCCGCTGCGCGCGGATTCGATGTGCGCGACATGGTCGCGCTGGACCGGGTGTCTTCGCCCACGCTCAGCCCCGACGGCAGCGTGCTGGTGTTCGCCAAGCGGCAGGCCAAGAGCAGCAACGGCAAGCCGGCCACCGGCCTGTGGACGCGCAATCTGCGTACCCGCGATGCCGCGCCGCCCAGGCGGCTCACTCCCGACGGCTGGAACGTCAACAGCCCGGCGCTGTCGCCGGACGGCAAGACGGTGTACTTCCTCAGCAGTAAATCCGGTACGCAGCAGCTGTACGCGCAGCCGCTGGCCGGCGGCGCGCCGCAGCAGTTGACCGCCTTTGCGGTGGATGTGGACAGCTACAAGCTCTCGCCCGACGGCAAGCGCATCGCCTTCAGTGCCGGCGTGTTCCAGGACTGCGGCTCGGACCTGGGTTGCACCAAGAGCAAGCTCGCCAACCTCAAGAGCGCCAAGGCCAGCGGCGTGGTCTACGACCAGTTGTTCGTGCGGCATTGGGATACCTGGAACGATGGCCGCCGCAACACCTTGTTCGTCGCCGACCTGCCGGCTGCCGGCGGCAAGGCCGTGGCCGGTGCCTCGGCGATCAGCGCCACGCTGGCCGGCGATGCGCCCTCCAAGCCGTTCGGCGGCAACGACGATTACGCCTGGTCGCCCGACGGCGGCAGTGTGGTGGCCAGCGTGCGCGTGCCGCAGCCGCATGGGCCGGAAACCGGCAAGAAGGCAAGCGCCGGCGTCAAGCCCACCGGCAACGACGAGCCGTGGCAGACCAACTTCGACCTGTACCGCCTGGATGCGGCCGGCAAGGCCGCGCCGGTCAATCTGACCGCGTCCAACCCGGCCTGGGATGCCGGCCCGGTGTTCAGCAGCGACGGCAGGACGCTGTACTACCGCGCGATGAAGCGCCCCGGTTTCGAAGCCGACCGCTTCGGCCTGATGGCGATGGACGTGGCCAGCGGCAAGAGCCGCGAGATCGCCCCCAAGTGGGACCGCTCGGCCGGCGAGATCGTCTTGAGCGCCGATGGCGCCAGCCTCTACACCAGCGCCGACGACCTCGGCGAGCATCCGTTGTTCAAGATCGACATCGCCAGCGGCCAGGCGACCAAGCTGGTGGGCGAGGGCAGCGTGCATGCGCCGACCCTGGCCGGCAACACGCTGGCGTTCACCCGCAACTCGCTCAAGAGCGGCGACCAGGTCTTTGTCAGCGACGTGCAGGGCCAGGGTCTGCGTGCGATCACCCAGAGCGCCGGCGAGCTGCTGCCGGAGGTGCAGTTCGGCGACTACGAGCAGTTCCAGTTCAAGGGCTGGAACAACGACACCGTGCACGGCTATGTGGTCAAGCCGTACAACTACCAGGAAGGCAAGACTTACCCAGTGGCATTCCTGATCCACGGCGGGCCGCAGGGCAGCTTCGGCAACGGCTGGAGCAACCGCTGGAATCCGCAGACTTACGCCGGCCAGGGCTATGCGGTGGTGATGATCGACTTCCACGGCTCCACCGGCTACGGCCAGGAATTCACCGATGCGATCAGCCAGCATTGGGGCGACCGCCCGCTGGAAGACCTGCAGAAGGGCTGGACCGCCGCGCAGAAGCAGTACGGCTTCCTCAACGGCGACAAGGCCTGCGCGCTGGGTGCCAGCTATGGCGGCTACATGGTCTATTGGATGGCCGGCAACTGGAATCAGCCGTGGAAGTGCCTGGTCGACCACGACGGCGTGTTCGACAACCGCACCATGGGCTACGCCACCGAGGAACTGTGGTTCAGCGAATGGGAAAACGGCGGCACGCCCTGGCAGAACCCGGCCGGCTACGAGAAGTTCAACCCGGTGCTGCACGTGGACAAGTGGAAGGTGCCGATGCTGGTCATCCACGGCCAGCAGGATTTCCGCATCCCGGTCGAACAGGGCCTGGCCGCGTTCACCGCGCTGCAGCGCAAGGGCATCGATTCCAAGTTCCTGTACTTCCCGGACGAGAACCACTGGGTGCTCAAGCCGGACAACAGCGTGCTGTGGCACGACACCGTCAACAGCTGGCTGAAGCAGCATATCGGCCAGTGAGGTCGCGACCGGCACGCCGCCTGGAGCGGCGTGCCGGTTGGTGCGGCGATGACGCGTGAGACCTCGCCTTTGATGCGGGTCGCAGGGGTCGTTCGGTTTGCTCAGTTCGGCAGCTGATCGCGTTTGGCCAACTGGCCTTCCACGATCTGCAGGATCTCCGCCACTGCGATGCCGAACGAGCCGGCATTGCCGGCGTCGAAGGCGGCCTTCCATTCTGCATAACCCGGCAGGTAATCCTGATTGGGCGCGGCATTGCCGACATGTTCGGCAGCGCTGCGCTCCAGGGTCTGCGCGATCACCGGGATGTGCGGCAGCGCGTCCAGGATCCCATCGGGCAATCCTGCGTGACGTACCTGGATGTCGCTGATACTCACGTGCAGGATCTGGCCGCCGTGGGGATGCACATCGATCTGGTTGATCAGCAGCAGCGGCGTCTCGGTTGCGGTACGCCCGCGGCAGCGCCAGAGCTGGCCGACCGCATAGGCGGGGGAGGTGGTGTCGGGCATCGGGTACTCCACGATCAAACCGCAATGATGCAACGGGCTTGCGGAGATGGCGACTCTGCGCAGTGCTGGCCATGGAAAGGAATGATCCGGTCTTCAACCCGACGTCTGCGCAGTCGCGCTTCGCCCGCAAGACGATGTCCGCAGGTGCCGCGTTGTGCGCTGACAGCGCCGACGTCTGGATGAGCTCGCTTGCAGCACTGGAGATGGCCTGGATTACCGCATCTGGCTGAATGCCAGCATGAGCCAGCAGTGCCGCAGTGCACGCAAGCCATGTCAAAATAGCGATTCTTTAACTTCCTCAGCTCCCTGCCAGGATCGCAAGGACCGTTTGCATGCGCACCTTGTTCCGCCCCTCATTGTGGGCGCTCGCCCTCGTCTGTAGTCCTGCCCTGAATGCCGCATCGCGGCCCGCCGCCGTGCCTGCGCGCGCGCCCGTGTCTGCGACTGCCGCGGCTGGCACCGATGCGGTGGCCAGCGATCCGGCCGTGCCGCTGCCGGCCACGTTGAAGTCCGGCATGGGCTACCGCGCGTTTGCGCAGGCAGTGATGGAGCAGGGCTGGCAGCTGGTGGATCCGCTCGCCGCCGACAGCTGCATGGCCGCCGGCGATTGCGCCGTCGAGTTCATCGCGCCCGGCGGCAGTGCACGCCTGCAGGTGCAGGTCGGCTCGCAGTCCGGTGCGGCGGTGGTCAGTGGCTGGCGCGCGCAGCAGGTGCCGCTGGATCGCATCGGCAACCCCACCGCAGCGGCGGTGGACAGCAAGGCTGCGCCGGCCGCGTCCAAGGTGGCCGACAACCCGCGTTGAGCGCAGTGCGCTGGCGTCTGAGGCGCGCGGCGTATCATGGCGCTGCATGCGCTGCGGCCTGCGTCGGTGGCGCGCGTCAGCGCCAGCTGCGTCTTTCCTGATCCCGAGTCCAGTCCCGCATGACCTCCATGAAGAGCATCGATCCTGCCGATCTGGAAGCGTTGTTCGATGCCGTGCCGGACGTATTGTTCTTCGTCAAGGATCGCGAGGGCCGCTATACCCACGTCAACCAGACCATGCTGCGGCGGCTGGGCCTGAAATCGCGCAAGGAATTGATCGGCAAGCGCGTTGCCGAGGTCTATCCCAGCGGGCTGGGCGCCAACTACGCCAATCAGGACGAGCAGGTGCTGGCCGGGGAAGTGATCGACAACCTGTTGGAACTGCATCTATTCGCCAACCGCGAACCGGGCTGGTGCCTGACCTGCAAACGTCCGCTGCTGGTCGACGGCAAGGTGCAGGGCATCATCGGCATCTCGCGCGATCTGGGGCCGCAGGACGGGCACGAATCGCAGTACGAAAAACTGCGGCTTGCGCTGGCGTACCTCAACGCCAACTACGCGCAGAACGTACGCATGCAGGCGCTGGTGGAGATCACCGGGTTTTCGATGTCCAAGTTGCAACGCTCGTTCCGCAAGGTGTTCCAACTCACCCCGCAACAGGTGCTGGCCAAGCTACGCCTGCAGATGGCCATGCATCTGCTGCACGGAAACAAGAGCCTCACCGAAATCGGGCATGCCTGCGGTTTCAGCGATCAAAGCGCCTTCGCACGGCAGTTCAAGCTGGCGGTCGGGATGACGCCACGCGAGTACCGCGCGCTGGCGAACGCGGCGCAGTTTCCTGCCGAACCGGCTTAGCGCGCCTGAGCAAGACGACTGCTCAGTAGCTGAGTTGGTCGAGCACGGCTCCTCTGTAATGCTTGCGGGGAACTGCGTGAATCCATCGGGATTCCGGGTTGCATCCTTGTTTGGTAGATGCAGTCAAAAGCCTGGTTCGTCGAGTGTGCGGCGCCCTCACCGCTTGCGGGACACGCCGTGAATCCGTCCATGGAGGCTCGGTGGCGGCATCCATGCCGCCACACGGTCCCGCAAGCGGCGAGGGCACCGCACCAGACAGTTGGTCGGTGGCCGGATGAAAAGCTGCCTATCGCTCGACGTGTGGCTGACATTGCGCCGGCACACCAGTAGCGAACAACGGGCATCGTGCACTGCTCTTGACTTTGCACACCGACCCTCTCAACGGGTCCTTGCGCGCTCACCGTCGCGGGACCTTACGCGGCATGGATGCCGCGTAAGAGCCTACAAGGACGTACTTGCGGCGTGTCCTGCGAGGGTGGGCGGGCAAGGGCCTTGCAGCCAAACCGCAGCCCGCCGCTCTACTGCCGACCTGGCCGCGCGCGCTGACACCCCAAAGACACGACAGCGCAACAACGTAGAGACAGCCGGTTTCCAAGTCGCAGCGTCGTTTATGAGACGCTGCCAAAAAAGTCGTTGAAAACTGGCCATCGCAGAGGGTGCGCCGATTTCCGTAGAGGATGAATTGCTGCCTGCATAAACGACTTGGGCGCGAACGACGTAGAAGTCGTTCGCGCCCAAGCCTGTGCAGCCCATGCGGATGCGGTTACGCCAGCATGCGCACCTTCGGTTCGCGTGCCCACTGGCGGGTCTTGGCGGCAGTGATGAATGCCTTGGTATCTGCCGCCGCGATCACGCCCGCGTCCTTGCCGACGTTGCCGGCCTTCAGCAGCAGCTGCGCGCCATCGTCGAAGGCGATTGCCTTCAGATGCGCCCACGCATTGCTGACGAAATCCAGCGCCGCCGATTCGCGTGTCAGCGCCTTGGCAGCTTCCGACGACAACACCACCGCCACCGCATCGAACACCACCGAGGGTGTGCCGGCCAATTGACCATCGGCAGCCAGCTGCTTGCCGTCGCTGAGCTTGGCGCCACCCAGTTTCGGCGCGACGATCTTAACCGTCGCACCGGCGGCTTCGGCGGCCTTGCGCACCGCCTTGATCGTCGCTGCATCGGAGCCGTCGTGAATCAGGATGCCGACCGTGCGGCCCTGCAAGGTGTCCTTCATCTTGCCGATCAGCTGCAAGGCGGGCGACAGCGGCATGTCGGTCGGTGCGACCGCAGCCGGCGGTGCCGGCGGCAACGTGGTCATGCCCATGCCATCGGCCACACGCTGTGCCAGTGTCGGGTCGATGTGACGCAGGTGACCGACGATGGCTTCGCGCACGTGCGCGGTTTCCACCTTGGACAACTCGAACACCAGCGCCGATGCCATATGCGCCTGTTCCGGTGCGGTCTGGCTGCGGAAGAACATGCGTGCCTGGCTGTAGTGATCGGCAAAACTTGCTGCGCGTACGCGGCCCTTGGCGCCGTCTTCGGCCGGTGTCGCATGGCTGGGGAATCCACGCAGCGCCTCACGCGGTGCATCGGCCTGCAACGAGCTGGGTTCGTAGGCGACACGGCCCTTGGGGACGCCCATCTGCATATGGCCGTCGCGCTGGTTGTTGGCGAACGGGCACTTGGGCGCATTGACCGGGATCTGGTGGAAGTTCGGCCCGCCCAGGCGGCTCAGTTGCGTATCCAGATACGAGAACAGGCGGCCCTGCAGCAGCGGATCGTTGCTGAAGTCGATGCCGGGCACGATGTTGGCCGGGCAGTACGCCACCTGTTCGGTCTCTGCGAAGAAGTTGTCCGGCCAGCGGTCGAGCACCATGCGGCCGACGATCTGCAGCGGCACCAGTTCTTCCGGGATGACCTTGGTCGAATCCAGGTGATCGAACGGGAATGCATCGGCTTCCGCCTCGGTGAACAGCTGCACGCCCAGCTCCCACTCGGGGAAGTCGCCGTTCTGGATCGATTCGAACAGATCGCGACGATGGAAGTCCTGGTCGGCGCCGGCAATCTTCACCGCCTCATCCCAGATCGTGGACTGCAGGCCGAGCTTGGGGCGCCAATGGAACTTGACGAAGGTGCTGTCGCCCTTTTCATTGAGGAAACGGAAGCTGTGGATGCCGAAGCCTTCGATCATGCGCAGCGAGCGCGGAATGGTGCGGTCGCTCATCGCCCACATGATCATGTGCATCGATTCGGGGCTCAACGAGATGAAGTCCCAAAAGGTGTCATGCGCACTGGCAGCCTGCGGGAAACCACGGTCCGGCTCCATTTTCACCGCATGGATCAGGTCCGGGAACTTCATCGAGTCCTGGATGAAGAATACCGGGATGTTGTTGCCCACCAGATCCCAGTTGCCTTCCTTGGTGTAGAACTTCACCGCAAACCCGCGCACGTCGCGCGGCGTGTCCACCGAGCCGGCACCACCGGCAACGGTGGAAAAACGCGTGAACAACGGCGTCTTTTCGCCGACTTCGGTGAAGATCTTGGCAGTGGTGTACTGGCTCAACGACTTGGTCAGCTCGAAATAGCCATGCGCCGCACTGCCACGTGCGTGCACGATGCGCTCGGGGATGCGCTCGTGATCGAAGTGGGTGATCTTCTCGCGCAGGATGAAGTCTTCCAGCAACGTCGGCCCGCGCGGCGTTGCGCGCAGCGAGTTCTGGTTGTCGCCAACCGGAATGCCCTGGTTGGTGGTCAGCTGCGGATGGGTGCCGCCGGCCTTCTGATGCAATTCATCGCCCGTGCCGCGCAACGTTTCGGGAGTTGCGCTGACAGCAGCGGTGGACGGAAGTTGCGCGGACTTGCTGGGGGACTTGGGCATGGGACTCCACTCTGGCGGGCTTGAGATGCGGGCTGATCCACTGAGCCTGGGAGTGGCGCTGTTAAGTGCACGTGTCTGCATGCGAACGAATACTCACATGCAGCCAAAAGCTTGCGCTGGATCGCAGCTGCCCGATGCGTCTGTCACGCAATACACCGATGCACGGCCTGCAAACGCATGCAGCGAACGCGACCGTTACATGCCGACTACAGAAGGTCCAGCGGCTGCTTGCGCGTCGGTGGCGGGAACGCACGGTCCAGTTCGGCAAGGTCCTGCGCGTCCAGTTGCAGCGTGCACGCCGCTGCATTCGCGCGCACATGTGCAGGCGTTCCCGATTCGGGAATGGCAATGACCTGGCCGCTGCGGATTGCCCATGCCAGCGCTACCGCAGTTGCGGCCACGCCGCGTCGCTCGCCGATCGCGTGCAGTACCGGGTGATCCAGCAATGCGCGGCTGCCCAGCGGCGAATACGCCATCACCGTCACCTCGTGCTGTGCGCACCACGGCAGCAGATCGAACTCGATGCCGCGGCTACCGGCGTGATACAGCACCTGATTGACCAGGCAATGCTGCCCGCCCTCGATCTCCCACAGCTCCTGCATGTCCTCCACATCGAAATTCGATACGCCCCAGTCGCGGATCTTGCCGGCATCGCGCAAGGCCTCGAAGGCATCGACCACTTCGCGCAGATCGCTGCCGCCGCGCCAGTGCAGCAGATACAGATCCAGCGTGCGCACGCCAAGCCGCTGCAGGCTGGCCTCGCAGGCACGCGCGATGCCGCGCGCGCTGGCATTGCTCGGCAAGACCTTCGACACCAGATAAGGCCGCTGCGCGCTATCCATGGCCTGGCCGATCAATTGCTCCGACCGGCCATTGCCATACATCTCGGCGGTGTCGATCAGGCGCATGCCCAACTGCTGGCCTGTCTGCAGCGCATCGATCTCCTGCTGCGGCGGGTGTCGCCCCTGGCCCAGATTCCACGAGCCGAGCCCGAGTGTCGGCACGCTGCGTCCGTTGCGCAGGCGCACCGTGGGGCAGGGGGATGAGGTGGAAACGGACATGGGTGGCTCCTGATGATGCGATCAATGCGAGGGTGACTGTGCCGGCGTTGCGGTCGCGTGCGGTGGCGTCAGCGTTGCCTGTGCATCCCAGAACGTGCAGCGATGCCGTTGCGCGAAGTCGGGCGTTGCGCCGATCCTGCCGGGCGACAGCGTCAACGGAACGTCGCCATCGAAGCGCGGCCATTGCGGACGGCCAGCCCCGTTCGGATCGCCGGTGCGTGCAAACGCGCCCCAGTAATCCTGCAGCGTATCGGCGAAGGCCTGCTGCGCCGGCGTGAACGCCGGCTCGCCACTGAGCACCCACGGACGCTGGAACAGGTACACCAGCTCGGACGCGTGATACGCGCCCAACGGATGCGAGAACGGCAGGCGCAACAGGCCGTAAGGCGCCTGCGGGTCGTCGAACTCGTACGCATACACCGGTGCGCGGCTGCGCAAGGCCTGGCCCAGCCGGCGTGTCGGGCAGGCGAATCCGCCATCGGTGACGATGTCGGCAAACGCATCCCAGCGCGATTGCGCGGCAACGTCCGCGTAGCGCGCCATGATCGCGCTAGGGTCGGCATGCATGCGCGTGAGGCGTGCCTCATAACCGCTGCGCAGGTTGAGCTTGCCGATGTAGGACAGCAGCTGCGCAAACAGCCGCCCTTCGTTGCGGTTGGTGCCGATCAGCACCGGCACCTGCGCATGTTGCAGGTCGGCGATCGCCTTGGCGGGCGGCAACGGCAACACCTCGCCGCCGGACATCGGCGCCCACGCATCGCTGCCGGTCAGGCCACGGCGCTGCGGTTTTGCGTCGGCCACGGTGTCGGCGGGCAGCGCGCGCAGGCACGCGGCAACATCGCCTGCGCGCTCGCAGCCAAGCGTCTGCGCCACGCGCACACCGCCGCGTTCGGCCTCGGCACGCGACAGGCTGGAATCGCTGGCCAGGCAACTGCCGCTCTGCAGGATTGCGCGTTGGAACAGACCGGCCGCGCCCGGTGCGGCCAGTTGATAGCAGATGCTCCAGGCACCGGCCGATTCTCCGAAGACGGTGACGTTGTGCGCATCGCCACCGAAGGCGGCGATGTTGCGCCTGACCCAGCGCAACGCAGCCTGTTGATCGAGCAATGCATATGCGCCTTCGCCTTCGCCACGCAGCGCCGGATGCGCGAAGAAACCGAACACCCCCAGCCGGTAATTGGGCGCCACCACGATGACGTTCTGCCGCGCCGCCAATGCACTCAGGTCGTAGTCGACATTGCTGCCCAGCTCCAGCGCGCCACCGTAGATCCACACCATCACTGCGCGCGGATGCGCCGGCGCAGGGCCAGGTGGCGCATAGACGTTGAGGGTGAGGCAATCCTCGGACACCTGCTTCTGCCCGAAGCGATAACGCGGCAGGCACGCCGGCCCGGCCTGGGTGGCATCGCGGACTCCCTTCCAGGCGGGCACCGCCTGCGGCGCGCGAAAGCGCAATGCACCCACCGGCGGCGCGGCGAACGGCACGCCCAAGAACACCCGCCCCTGCGCGCCGGCAACACCGCGGACTGCGCCGGCATCGGTCTGCACCACCTCGGCCTGCGCATCGGCCGCGTGCACCAGCGCCGGCACCTCGCCAGGGCGGCGTGGCGCGCACGCGGCCAGCGTGCAGGCCGCCAGCAGGAGGATGCCGAAGTGTTTCAGCTGAAGCATGCGCAGGTCTGCCGTGTGCGTGAGGACGTCCGCCATCATCTCCACCGCACGTGTAGGGCAGGCAAACGTGTGGTTGGTATGGCGCCAACATGAGATGGCCGGGTACACGTGTCGCTGGGGAGTGAGCGTGTATCGCTGCCTACGACGTATGTGTATCTACTCGCGCAGTCGTCCTGCATGAAGTGTTGATGCATCCGCCTGCGAGGGGCAGATGGCATCGCTGTCGCCTGGTCGAGTGCGGTGCGATGAGCGCAGCACGCGCCGGAGGGCAATCTTTCACCGCTGTCCATGAAGAGCGGGCTATCGCCCTGGCTGTGACAAACGCAAAACCTGTGGCGGCTGCAGTGCCGGCCTGTCCCGGCAAGGCAACAAAAAACCCAGCCGTGTGACCGGCTGGGTTTCGCGTTTTTACCTGGTGGTGGCGCTTATGCCTCCACGTCGTCCTTGTACGCATCCACCGGGATGCAGGCGCACATCACGTTCTTGTCGCCGTAGACGTTGTCCACGCGCGCCACCGGCGGCCAGTACTTCTGCTGCTTGAGGCTGGGCAGCGGAAAGGCGGCCAGTTCGCGCGGGTAGGCGTGGGTCCACTCGCTGGCCGACACCTGGGTGGCGGTGTGCGGGGCGTGCTTGAGCGGGTTGTCGTCGCGGTCCAGGCGGCCGTCTTCGATGGCGCGGATCTCTTCGCGGATCTGGATCATCGCGTCGATGAAGCGGTCCAGTTCGTGCTGCGATTCGCTTTCGGTCGGCTCCACCATCAAGGTGCCGGCGACCGGGAAGCTCAGCGTCGGCGCGTGGAAGCCGAAGTCGATCAGGCGCTTGGCGATGTCTTCGGCACCGATGCCGCTGGTCTTTTCAAGCGGGCGGATGTCGAGGATGCACTCGTGCGCCACCAGGCCGTTGCGGCCGGTGTACAGCGTCTTGTAGTGCGGCGCCAAGCGCTTGGCGATGTAGTTGGCATTGAGCAGGGCCACCTGGGTCGCCTTGCGCAGGCCGCCGCTGCCCATCATGGTCACGTACATCCAGCTGATCGGCAGGATCGAGGCCGAGCCGTAGGCCGCCGCGCTGACCATGCCGCCGATGCGCGAGGAGTGTTCACTCCCGCTTTCGGAGTTGAGTCCGCCGCCATGGATGGCGGCAGTTTGACCTTCGCCGGCATGGATGCCGGCACGAGGCAGGTATGGCGCCAGATGCGACTTCACCGCGCACGGGCCCACACCCGGGCCGCCGCCGCCATGCGGAATGCAGAAGGTCTTGTGCAGGTTCAGGTGCGACACGTCCGAGCCCCACTTGCCGGGCTTGGCCACGCCGACCAGGGCATTCATGTTGGCGCCGTCGGTGTAGACCTGGCCGCCATGCGCATGCACCGCTTCGCAGATCGCCACCACGTCCTCTTCGAACACGCCGTGGGTGGACGGGTAGGTGATCATCAACGCGGCCAGACGCTCGGAGTACTTTTCCGCCTTGGCGCGGATGTCGTCGACATCGACATTGCCGTTGGCATCGCACTTGGTCACGACCACGGTCATGCCGCACATCTGCGCCGACGCCGGGTTGGTGCCGTGGGCGGATTCGGGAATCAGGCAGATGTCGCGATGTGCTTCACCGCGCGCGCGGTGATAGGCACGGATCGCCAGCAGGCCGGCGTACTCGCCCTGCGCGCCGGAGTTGGGCTGCAGGCTGACCGCGTCGTAGCCGGTGCATTCGACCAGCATCGCTTCCAGCTCCTCGATCAGCTGCGCGTAGCCGGCCGACTGCTCGGCCGGGGCCAGCGGATGGATTGCACCGAACTCGGGCCAGGTCACCGGGATCATCTCGGCGGTGGCGTTGAGCTTCATCGTGCAACTGCCCAGCGGGATCATGGTGCGATCCATTGCCAGGTCCTTGTCGGCCAGCGAGCGCATGTAGCGCAGCAGTTCGTGCTCGCTGTGGTGGGTGTTGAATACCGGGTGGGTCAGGAACGCGCTGCTGCGCCGCAGGCCGTGCGGCAAGGCGTCGGCGGTGGCGGCATCGAGCGCGTCCACATCCGCCTGCGCGCCGAACAACGCGGCCAGTGCAACCACATCGGCGCGCGTGCTGGTTTCATCCAGGCTGATGCCGACCGCTTCGCTGTCGATCGCGCGCAGGTTGATGCCGGCGGCGCGGGCCTTGGCGTGGATGGCCTCGGCATCGATCGCCTTGACGTGCAGGGTGTCGAAGAACTGCTCGCCCACGGTGACGCCGGCACCGCGCAGGGCGGCGGCCAGGATCGCGGCAAGGCGATGCGTGCGCCGCGCGATGCGGGTCAGGCCCTCGGGGCCGTGGTAGACCGCGTACATCGAGGCCATCACGGCCAGCAGCACCTGCGCGGTGCAGATGTTGGAGGTGGCCTTCTCGCGGCGGATATGTTGCTCGCGCGTCTGCAGGGTGAGGCGATAGGCCGGGTTGCCGGCGGCATCGATCGACACGCCGATCAGGCGGCCCGGCATCGAGCGCTTGTAGGCATCGCGGCAGGCCATGAATGCCGCATGCGGGCCGCCGAAGCCGAACGGCACGCCGAAGCGCTGCGAATTGCCGACCACGATATCGGCGCCCCATTCGCCGGGCGCGGCGATCAGGGTCAGCGCCAGCAGGTCGGTGGCCACCGCGACCAGGCCGCCTTGCGCGTGCACCGCATCGGCCAGCGCGGCGTGATCGCCGATATGACCGAAGCTGTCCGGATACTGCAGCAGCACGCCGAAGCACTCGGCTTGCAAGGCCTCTTCAGGCGTGCCGACGCGCAGCACGATGCCCAGCGGCTCGGCGCGGGTGCGCAGCAGTTCCAGCGTCTGCGGGTGCACCGCGTCATGCACGAAGAAGGTGTCCGACTTCGACTTGGCCGAGCGCTTGGCCAGCGTCATCGCTTCGGCCGCGGCAGTGGCCTCGTCCAGCAGCGAGGCGTTGGCGATCTGCATGCCGGTGAGGTCGGCGCACAGGGTCTGGAAGTTGATCAGCGCTTCCATCCGGCCCTGCGAAATCTCGGCCTGGTAGGGCGTGTAGGCGGTGTACCAGGCCGGGTTTTCCAGGATGTTGCGCAGGATCACCTTCGGCGTATGGGTGCCGTAATAGCCCTGGCCGATAAAGCTGCGCTGCACCTGGTTCTTGCTGGAGATGGCGCGGATCTTGGCCAGCGCCTCTTCTTCGGTGATCGCCTCGGGCAGCGCCAGCGCCGCTGGCGACTTGATGTTGCCGGGCACGATCGCATCGGTCATCGCATCCAGCGAGGCGTGGCCGACCACCTCCAGCATTTGTGCGATTTCTGCGTCGTTGGGGCCGATATGGCGTTCGACGAACGCACTGTGGTGTTCGAGGTCGCGCAAGGAAGACGTGGTCTGGGACATGGCGGGCATCCGGGGCAGGGGGCAGACGAATGGTCGACAACCACCGGACCGGCGTGACGCGCGCAGCGCATCACCTCCTGTCGCAGCGACAGTCTTCCTCGCGCCCCTCTGTCCTTTTGCCTGAGAGTTTAAGAACGCGGCATGGCGCTGGGCCTGCCTGCGTTCCGTGCCCCTTCGGCGCCGGCATCGGCCGGTCTCTCCAGAGTTGTACTGCGGATGGTATCGGGCCTGAGCGATTACGGGCTGTTGCGCCTTCGGCAGCGGCAGTGCCGCTTCTCCCACCGTGTTGCCGGCTGATTATAGCCTGCGTGCGCACGCGCCGGAGCACAGGCGGCAGGCCATGCACTCGGGTTTGCTTAACCTTGCAACGGCGAGCGCCTATCATCGACGCCCTTGTGCTCATCCCGACGCCGCCCCCAGGGCGGCGCCGGCGTGCGTCCCCCCGATGCACCACGTTCGGATCCCTGCATGACCCCCACCACGCCTTCCACCCGTCGCATGGCGCTGCTGCTCGCCGGGTTGGCGATGTTCGGCCCGTTTTCCATCGACACCATCTTCCCGGCGTTCTCGCGGCTCAGCCGCAGCCTGGCGGCGGACGAGGTGGCGATCCAGCAGACCATCAGCGTCTATCTGCTCGCTTACGGGCTGATGAGCATCGCGCACGGCCCGCTGTCCGATGCCTGGGGCCGCAAGCGGGTGATCCTGGGCGGGCTGGTGCTGTTCATCGCCGGCTCGGTGGGCTGCGCACTGTCGCAGGACCTGCCCACCCTGCTGGCGTTCCGCGCGCTGCAGGGCCTGTCGGCCGGGGTGGGCATGATCGTCGGGCGGGCGGTGATCCGCGACCTGTTCCAGGGGGCGGACGCGCAGCGGCTGATGAGCCAGGTGTCGATGATCTTCGGCATCGCCCCGGCGATCGCGCCGATCATCGGCGGCTGGATCCTGCTCAGCGGTGCCGGCTGGCCGCTGATCTTCTGGTTCCTGGTGGCGTTCGGGCTGGTGCTGCTGGTGGCCACGCTGACCTGGCTGCCGGAGACCCACCCGCCGGAGGCGCGCACGCCGCTGCAGCTGCGCCGCCTGATGCACGACTACGTGCGGATCGGCTTCAACCCGCGTTTTCAGCGGCTGGCGGCGGCCGGTGCGTTCAACTTCGCCGGCATCTTCCTGTACATCGCCTCGGCGCCGGTGCTGATCATGCGCCACCTGCACCTGGGCGAGGGCGACTTCGCCTGGCTGTTCATTCCCACCATCGGCGGCATGACGCTGGGTTCGTTCCTGTCCGGGCGCATGGCCGGCAGCATGGACCCGGTGCGGCAGATCCGCATCGGCTTCATCTGCTGCGGCGTGGCGGCGCTGGCGAACCTGGGCTACACCATGACGGCGGCGCAGATCGCGCTGCCCTGGGCGGTGCTGCCGATCTTCCTGGCCGGTGTGGGCATGGCGCTGATCTTCCCGATCCTGGCGCTGGCGGTGCTGGACATGTACCCGCATCAGCGCGGCCTGGCCTCCTCGCTGCAGGCCCTCACCCAGCTGATGACCAATACGCTGGTGGCCGGGGTGCTGTCGCCGCTGCTGAGTGAACACCCGCGCCATCTGGCGATCGGCATGACCGGTTTTTTCCTGCTGGGCTGGCTATTCTGGCGCTGGGAACGCCGCAGCGGCCGCCGTCTGCGCCGCCGCCAGGCCGAGGAGGCAGTGCCTCTGGAGCCGGCCGACCATCTCTGACCTCACAGGAGCCTGCATGTCCACCGATTCCAAGCTGCGCCGCGATGCCCGCAAGCGTGCCGCCGAGCGCCAGCGCAACCAGGCCGCCGCCAATCCCGCGCCGGTCTCGCCGATCGAGCCGCATGCCGAACTGCGCGACCAGCAACGCACGCTACTGGCCGGCATCGTCCGCCGCGACGGCGAATGGGTGCTGGGCATGGACGGCCGCATTGCTGGCGAAAGCACCAGCGCCGCCCAGGTGCTGGCCCTGATCATGCGCGCGGCCGAGCTGCACGAACGCCAGGGCACGCCGGTACGGCTGACCTATTCGGACGCGCTCAAGGACGCGGCGCATGCCGAGGCGGCCGCCGACGGCAGGGATTTCGAGGCGTTCCGGATCGAGTTCGCGCAGAAGCTGGTGCCCGCGCGCACCAACTGAGGTCATAACGCAGCGGTGTCGGCGAGGCCGGCTCCGAACACGGCCCATTCCGCGTGGATGGGCCGTGTCGGGGCTGAATTGCGCCAGCGCTTGGCTGCGGATCAGCCAGTGCGCTGAATCAGCGCGCCGGTGCCTGTCGCTGGACGTCCTGCTGCTGCGCCTGTTCCTGCGCGGCGGCGTTGCGATCCTGCTCGGCGCCCACAGCCTGCGCGCGCTGCAGGCTGTGGTCCACCGGCGTCTGCTGCGCGGCCTGGGCATCGAAGGGTCCGCGCAGGTGCGCCGGCGAATCCAGCGCTCCCTGGACCACGAAGCCCTGTGCCGGGTCGCGGCCGAGCACCACGTGGTCGACGCGCTGCAGCCCGTGCTCGCGTGCGGCCACCAGCGCGCCGGCTGCCAGGCGCTCACTGTCCGCATCGGGTACGCGGCCGCGCGCGGCTTCCAGCTGCTCTACCGCTGCGGTGCATTGGGTCAGCAGCGCATGGTCCGGACTGGCCGGATTGCGCGGATCCGCCGCTGCGGTTTCCGCAGCCGCCTGGCGCGGAAGCGCCTCGGCATCGATGCGCTGCAACCGGCCGTCGTATGTCCCATCGGCGCCGTCGGCGATGCGCTGCAGCCGCTCGACGAACGGATACGGCTCGCCGCCCACATTGCGCGCCATCGCGATCACGAAGCGTTCGGGTGACTGCGGTGCGGCGTTGCGGTCGCCGACCAGCGCCGCCAGCGAGCTGCCGCCGATCCTGCCGGCTTCGACGCTGGCCTGGGTCTGCTGCATCAGCGCCTGCATCTGCGCCTCGCTGAAGGCCAGCGTGGTCTTCTGCCCTGGCGCAATCGCACCGGTGCCCGCCATGTCGCCGCTCAGTGCGCTGTTGAGATTCTGTGCAATCGCCTTTTCCTCGCTGGCCTCGTTGCGCCCGCCCAGGCGTTGCAGCAGCCCCGGCGCAGCAACATCGCCATCGATCTCGAAGCGGTAGCTGCGTTCCTGCACGCGCTCGGTGTCGTTGCCGTCGTACTGGCGCACGATCGTCAGCGGCACGTTGCCGCCGTATTGCAGCTGCTGCACCACGGTGTAGCCGTCCTGGCCCGGTGTGCTGATGCGCACCTGGGTGCCCTGATTCCGGTTGCCGGCCACATCGGCGCTGAGCGGGCCCAATTCCAGCTGCAGACGCTGCTGCGAGCTGAAACTGATCCGCTCCACCGTCTGTAGCTCATCGACGCCGGGCACGCCCGGTGCGATCTTGCCCTCGCGCACAAAGTCGCCCATGGCCGCGAGCGCGCGTGGATCGGCCAGGTCGAATTGCGCGCTCTCCACACGCGACTGGCCCAGGGCGTCGGCGCGCCCGAGCAGGGCCTGCGCCGGTCCCACCTTCAGGCCAACGGCGTTCACTGCCTCGATGGCTGCGTTGGGCCCGGTCACCACACGCACGTGGCGCTCATCCACCCGCTCGATCAGGTAGCTGCGGCCGCTGGCTTCGGTGATCTCGCTTTGCATGGTGAGGTGTTGCAGGCTCGCCGAGGTGTCGCGCTGGGTGTAGGTCTGGGCATCCATCACCGCGCGCGCGCCGATCGGCAGGCTCTCCGGCTGCAGCGGATTGACGCGGGTGGCAGCCTCTGCAGGCTGGTCGGCACCGGGCAGCGTCAGTGCGTAACGCATGCGCTGCCCGGCACTGGTGCTGGTCTCGATGCTCAGCTTGCTGTCGCCGAGCTTGGTCTGCAGGCTTTGCTGCTGGCCGGTGTTGGCGTCGGCCTCGAGGTTGAAGGTGGTGGTCTTCGCCTCGGCGTCGCTGAGCTTGCCCAGGCCGAGCGAGCGGCTGCTGCGCAGGCTGTTCTCGCCCAGCGGCTGCGTCGGACTGCCGCTGCTCTGCTCGCTGGTATGGGAATACTTGACCGTCTGATCTTCGAGGCTGAGCTCGATGTTGCTGCCGCCCACTTCCAGCGCGTAGTCGCTGCTCTTGCTGCTGTAGATCGGGTCGAATGCGCGGTCGTTTGCGTCGTCGATGAACTGCTTGTTGCGGTCCGCGTCGCGCGGGTCCGGGCCGGTGGAGGTGTTGTTCACTGGATGCATCCTGCATGCTGCGCCGGTGCAGCGGGCGCGCAGTATATCGCCGGCGTTTTGTGCGTTTATCAAATCAACGTTATGCGGCGGCCAGGGTGAGGGCCGCCGCATGCCGCAGGGAGCGCGTGCGTCAGTGCGTTACGGCAGGCACAGGCGTAGTGCTGGCGGCCGCGGGTGCGTTCGCCTGCCAGCCGCACAATTTCCCCTGGTTCTGCTGCTTCAGCCACTCGTTCATCGGTGCGAAATATTCCAGCATCGGGCCGGCATCCAGGCGGTCGTTGCCGGTGAGTTCCTTCAGCGTGGTCTGCCAGGGTTGGCTGGAACCCCGTTGCAGCATCGACCAGAACTTCTGCCCGGCGTCCTTGTTGCCGTAGAAACTGCACTCGTACAACGGGCCTTGATGGCCGGCGGCTTCGCACAGGCCCTTGTAGAACTGGAACTGCAGGATGTGCGCAAGAAAATACCGGGTGTAGGGCGTGTTGCCGGGCACATGGTACTTGGCGCCGGCATCGAAGAACTCTTCGCCGCGCGGGCTCGCCGGTGCAACGCCCTGATACCTGGCTTTCAGTTCCCACCAGGCCTGGTTGTAACGCTCGGGGGGGATCGAGCCGTCGAACACGCCCCAGCGCCAGCGGTCGATCATCAGCCCGAACGGCAGGAAGGCAACCTTGCTCAGCGCCATGCGCATCTGCGAATTGATCAGCGCCTCGCGGCTGGTTTGCTGTTCGCCGACCATGCCAATCGACTGCAGATACTTGGGTGTCATCGCCAGCACGATGGTGTCGCCGATCGCTTCGTGGAAACCGTCGTTGGCGCCATTCTGGAACAGTGGCGGCAGCGGGTTGTAGGCCAGGTCGTAATAGATGTGCCCAAGCTCGTGATAGATGGTGGTGAAATCCTCTTCGGTCGGCTTGATGCACACCTTGGTACGCACGTCCGCACCGATGTTCTGCGTCGCTTCGCCGCCCATGTTCATGTCCCATGCGCTGGCATGGCAGACCACGTCGCGGTCCAGCGGTTTGATGAACTGCGAACGCTGCCAATAGGTGTCGGGAAGCTTGGGCATGCCGAGCGAGGTGTAGAAATCCTGCGCACGCTCGGTCATCTGTTTTGCGGTGCGCAGCTGCGCTTCGCGCTCGGCCTGGAAGCGTGCGCCGCTGCCGCCTTCGGTGCCGGTGGTGCGTGCCAGTACCGCACTCAGGTTGCCCTGGTACTGTTTTTCCAGCGCAGCGGTGATGTCCAGGTCACCGGCACCCGGGTATGGCTGCAGCAGGTCCCACAGATTGCTCCAGTCCTGCTGCCACATATTGCCCATCAGATGCGCGGGCAACATGCCGCCGGCGAGCTCGCCCTTGTCCTTGCCGTACTGCGTATCGAGCTTGCCGCGCGCATAGCACTGCAGCTGTGTGTACAGCGGCTTGACCTGGTCCCAGAGACGGTCGGTTTCGCTGGCCAGTTGCGCTGGCGGCATGTCGTAACCGCTGCGCCACAGCACGCCGACATCGGCAAAGCCCAGCCCGCGCGCGCCCTCGTTGGCGAGCTCGACAAAGCGCTGGTAGTCCTTGCGCATCGGGACTGCAGTGCCATGCCAGCCTTGCCAGGCATCCAGCTGTTCGGCGTAATCACGGCTGCTGGCCAGCACCTGTTCCAGCTCGCCAAGCTGGCGGCAGCGGCGTTGTTCGCTATCGCCCACGCAATAACTGGCCGCACCGTAATCGCCTTCCATCTTGGCGGCGATCCGGGTGAGCTCTGCCAGCTTGGCCGGGTCGCGTGGGGCGGGCAGGGCGCTCATCAATTTCAGCAGTTGCAATGCACGCGCGCTGTCGGCCGACATCGGGGTGCCTGCATACTGCTTGGATTGTTCGATCCAGCGGTCCAGTTGCGCCAGCGAGCGTTCGTTGGCCTTGGCGGCCAGCAGCTGCGAGTCGCCGTTGATGTAGGTCGAGGACAACCATTGCGCGGCGGTGAGTTCCGGGTATGCAGCCTTGTACTCGGCGCTGATGCGCGCGACGAACTGGTCGGCGCTTTCCTCCGGCGCGGTTTTGGTGGCAGCGGGCTTGGCGGGTGCCGCCGCATCCTGACGGCAGGCCGACAACGACACGGTGCCGGTGGCCACGGCCAGTGCCAGCCACAACAAACGAGGATTCACGGGTGGTCCTTGCGGTGAAGTCCGACGCAGGCTAGAGCGCGTCGGGTTCCACCGCAAGCGCTGCCACGGCGTACGCGACTCGGACGGCTGCAAATCCATCTGTGCTCGTCAGAGCAAGTGCCACATTGGCGTGCTCACCGCAAGCGGGCACGGCCGTTACCTGTTTGCCCGCCATGTACTGCCAGCTGCTTCAAGACTGGGCACCGGTTGCATTGGGTTGATGGAACGGTGCAGGCGGATCAGTTGCAGAGCGGATGATCTGCCGCTTGGCTGCAGGGCCCTTGCCCGCCCACCATCGCGGGACACGCCGCAAGTACGTCCGTGTAGGCTCTTACGCGGCATCCATGCCGCGTAAGGTCCCGCGACGGTAGGCGGGCAAGGACCAGTGGAGATGGTCGGTGTGCACGGTAAGAGCAGTGCGTCATGCGCGTTGTTCGATACTCGACCTCCGATACACGCGCGACAAGCAGCTTTTCACGAGCTTGCTTTTGGTGTTTTGCTCCAAAGGATTGGGCGACGCCGATGCATCAGCTGCGGAGCGGCTGATCTGCTGCTTGGCTGCAGGGTCCTTGTCCGCCCACCATCGCAGGACACGCCGCAAGTACGTCCGTGTAGGCTCTTACGCGGCATCCATGCCGCGTAAGGTCCCGCGACGGTGAGCGGGCAAGGGCCAGTGGAGATGGTCGGTGTGCACGGTAAGAGCAGTACGTAATGCGCGTTGTCCGATACTCGACGTCCGACACACGCGCGACAAGCAGCTTTTCACCAGCTTGCTTTTGGTGTCGTGCTCCAAAGGATTGGGTGACGCCGATGCATCAGTTGCAGAGCGGCTGATCTGCCGCTTGGCTGCGGGGCCCTTGTCCGCCCACCATCGCAGGACACGCCGCAAGTACATCCTTGTAGGCTCTTACGCGGCATCCATGCCGCGTAAGGTTCCGCGACGGTAGGCGGGCAAGGACCAGTTGGGATGGTTGGTGTGCACATCCAAGCTCAGTGTTTGATGCGCGTTGTTAGATGCTGGTGCACAGGCCCGATGTCCGATGCAGGGCGAGCGACAAGCAGCTTTTCACGTGGCCACCGACCAACTTGCCGGTGCGGTGTGCTCTTGCCGGTTACGGGACCCTTGGCGGCACGGATGCCGCCAAGGAGCCTCCACGGAAGGATCCACGGCGTGTGGCGCGAGCGGCTAGGGCACGCCTTCGATAACCATGCTTTAAAAAATTCAGCCGCGTTTATCCCGTGCATTGCGCGAATAGATCGCGCTCGCGTGCATAGGCGCTGGTCTTGACCTGCATCAGACCGAGCACCGACGGAAACAGCGCGTCCTGGTCGGTGTACTGGCCGGCACGGTGGCGCAGGCAGGTTTCGTCCAGGCCGCGGTCGCGCGCGAACTCCGGCGAGAACCACATCACCATCGGCACGTGGGTCTGCTCCTTGGGCGCGATCGCGTACGGCACGCCATGCAGGTAGAGGCCTTTTTCGCCCAATGATTCGCCATGATCGGAGAGGTAGATCATCGCGGTGTCGTAGTCCTGCAGCCCGCGCAGCGTATGGATGGCCTGGTTGAGGAAGTGATCGGTATAGGTGATGGAATTGTCGTAGGCGTTGACGATGTTCTGGCGGCTGCAACTACCCAGGTCGGCGGTCTTGCACACCGGTTTGAAGCGCTCGAACTGTGCCGGGTAGCGCTCGAAGTAACTCGGCCCGTGGCTGCCGAGTTGATGCAGCACCACCACGCGGTCGCCGGGCTTTGCGCGCACTTGCGCAGCCAGGTCGCTCAGCAGGATCTCGTCCATGCAGCGGCCATCGGCGCACAGCCCTGGCGTGGTGGCATCGTCCAGCTTCTGGATGTCCAGGCCATCGCAGACGCCCTTGCAGCCGGACTGGTTGTCGCGCCACAGCGTGGAAATGCCGGCATGTTCGAGCACATGTAGCAGCGACTGGTGACCGCGGATCGTGTCCTCGTTGTAATCGCGGCGGCCGAATGGCGAGAACATGCACGGCACCGAGACCTCGGTGCTGGTGCCGCAGGAATGCATGTCGGGGAAATTGATCACCCCGGCCTGCGCCAGCTCGGGCGTGGTCTGGCGCGCATAGCCGTTGAGGCCCCAGTTCTGCGCACGTGCGGTTTCGCCCAGCACCACCAGCAGCAGGCGCGGACGGCTTCCCGGTGCACGTGGTGTGGCCATGGCGTCGTGTTCGACCGGTTGCTTGGGCGCATGCTTGATCGGCGAATCGGATTTGAGGTTCTGCCGCAGTGCCACGATGTAGTTGATCGGCGTGGCCAGGTAACGCACCTCGCGGTGATTGCGCATCAACGCCGAGACGTCCTGCGACGACAGCATCGCGCCGGCCGCGCCGACCACTGCCACCACCAGCAAGAAGCCGGCGCGGATTGCCAATGATCTGCCGATGCTGCGTGCTTGCAGGCGCGTGCGCCACAACAGCGTGGCCGGAATCAGGAAGTAGCACAGCAGCGGCAGGATCAAGCCGGGCGTGAGCAGTTCGCGCGATTCCTTGTGGTCGGTATGCAGCACGTTGCGCAGCATGTCTGCATCCAGGTAGACGTTGTAGCTGTCCATGTAGTGCGCAGCCAGCGCGGTGGTGAACAGCAGCAGCGTCAGCAGCGGCTTGGCGTTCCAGCGCCACACCAGCAGGCCCAGCAATAACGCATGCACGGCCACCAGCAAGGCCATCAAGGAGATGGCAAACCCGAGACTGCCCGGATGCGTGGCCATGGCCGTGTGCCAGAACAGCTGGTTGCACACCAGCGCGAAGAACAGACTCGACAACAACACCAAGGTTTCGGTCGAGACCGTCGGTCGCGTCGTCCAGCTCAGTGCGCGCAGGCGCTTGAGCCCACGCGACTGCGGTAGATAGGTACTCATGCTGCATCCCCCGATTGCAACACCACAACATTGGCGCGATGCGGTCGAGCCAGCATCACGCAGTACAGTGCAAGTGCAGTTCCCCAACACACCGCCAGCGACCATAGGTCGTGCGACAGAAAATGCGCGCCGCGTAATTGCTGCGCAATCCCGAATAACAAGCCTGCCGCGATGCCCAGCCACAATGCAGGAACACGCCACGCAGGACGGAGTGCCAGCGCACAGAAATACAGCGCCACCCACGCATAACCGGCGCTGGCGTGGCCTGCAGGAAAACAACCGGAAGCAGCAATGCCGTGGCGCGATTCGAACAGCCCGATCATCTGCTGGGTGCCGCCGTAACGGCTCAGATCCCATGGGCAATCCATCGCCGTCCACGACTTGAGCAAGGACACCAGCGAGGTCGACAGTGCGATCGATGCAGCCAGATACGTCAGCGGCCAGCGCAGCACACGCAAGCGCGGCCGGTACCAGGCAACCAGCGCCAGCACCAGCACGCTGACAGCGCCGGCGGTACTCAACCATTTGCCGACACGGTGAATCACGCCGCTGGTGAACCAGTGGTCCTTGAGCAGCCACTGCCCACCTTCCAGCCGATATAGCGCATCGGCAACCCACTGGTCGCCGCCGGCGCCCATCAACAACGCGCTGAGTACCAGCACACCGGCCAGCGGCAGCCACAGATGCCGAATGAGAAAGCGGGTTTGCGCAACGGTGGCTGTGCGCGCAAGGGCAGGTGCGTATACGGGAAGCGTGGTCATCGAAGCATCGGCCGGTGGTCTATGCCCGGCATCTTCGAAAGCGGCATGTCGGAAAGCGGTCGGACCGGAGTTGCCCGGCGGTTAACGCGCTACCAGGCGTTCAGTCTGTCTCGCTGTCGCCACCGCCAGTGTTGGTGTCGGAGGCGGTTGCAACGCAACCGGCATGCCATGCCGTGCCCGGTACCAACTGCCATTGATTGCGGTTGGACTCGCCAATATCGATCCGTTGCGCCGGATCGATGCACGCCGGTACCGCCTGCTTGAGGACGAACAGCCAACGACGCTCAGGTGCGTGTGCAAGCCACGGACCTGCCTTGGCCCACTGCTGCTGCCAACTTGCCTTGAAGCCGAAGTCGGTGACCGGTCGATCCGCCTGCAGCATGTTCTGCTCGCGCCAGGCCAGCATGCCGAGCTCGGCCTCCGGGCCAATGCGCTGTCCCACGCGCTGCATCAAGCCAGCGGCAGAACTGTAGGGGTCTAGTGCGGGCATCAAGCCCAGGCCGTACACGCTCCATAGTGCGGCGGTCACCACCACCATCGCGGTGCCGGTGCGCTTGCCACGCGACCATGCAATTGCCGCCAGGCCGACCACGCCCAGCCCGATCAACCAGACACCCACCGACCGCAGCGAGGCCAACTCCATTCCGCGCTGAAGCGCGGTGTTTTCCGCCCAGTGCAGATGCAGCGCGATACCGCTGCCCAATGCGAGAGCGGCCAGTGCGAGCAGCAGCAGGTAGCCGGTCAGCAATACGCGGACGCCACGCTTGCGCAGCAGCCCGGCCAGAAGCGGTGCAGCGGCGATGCAAAGGGCCGGCAGCATCGGAAAGATGTAGACCTCGCGCTTGCCCGGGCTGGCGCTGAAGAACACCAGCACCAACACGCTCCAGGCAAGCAGCAACAGATAGCGCGGGTCGCCGCGCCGCAGCCGTCGCCACCAGGCCGGCAGCAACCAGGGCAACACCAGGCAGCCGGGCAACCACAGCGTGGCGATCACCTGCAGGTAGTACCAGGCCGGCTTGAGGTGATGCCAGGCGTGCGCATAACGGGTACCGGTCTGCTTGAACAACAACTCATGCGCGTAGGCATGCAGCGCCGGGTCGTTGCTTTGCCACAACGCGATGCCCAGCGGACCAAGCCACACCGCGGTCCCCGCCAGGAACGCAGGCAGCACCAGCAACCAGCTGCGCCCGGCCTGTGCGCGTGCCGGCAGCACGCTCCAGTGCTTGCGCGGCAGCGCCATCCACGGCAGCAACAGCAGCAAGGGCAGAAAGCCCACACCCTTGGTCACCGTGCCCACGCCGGCGGCGAACAATCCCAGCGTCCATGCGCGCCAGTCCGGCCCGCGCAGTAGATGCCGCAGCATCCCCCACAACGACAGCGTGGTCAGCGCCACCAGCACCATGTCGATCTGCGCACGCTTGGCCATCAGGCCGAACTGCAGCACCGCAAACAACGCCAGTACCGCATGCCGCGCCACGCGTCGGTTCCATAACCGCCGCGCGATGTCCCAGGTCAGCCACAACGTGGCGAGCGCAGCCAGCAGCGACGGCAGCAGGAACGCGACCGGCCAGTACGGCACCAGCTCGTAGCTGGCTGCCTGCAACCACATGAAGACCGGTGGCTTTTCGGCGTACAGCTCACTGCCCCGGTGCGGCAATAGCCACTGACCGGTCGCAACCATGCTGCGTGCGGCCAGCACAAAGCGCGGCTCGTCCGGTGGGTTGGGCTGACGCAGGCCCAGCCCGGCCAGCAGGCTGACGATGATCAGCAACACGGCGGCAAGCAGCGCACGCTGGCGGGAAGTGGCGGCGGAGATGGCAGGCGACACGCGCACGCCCCGATCGGTGGGGCGCCACACTATCCGGCAAGCAGGTCGGAATTTTGTCGGAGCCATCCAGAGCGGCTGTGTTCGGCCAGGCTCGGTTAGGATGCGCACATCGTCCCTGCCGGGCCGCCCTGGAAACGCGCTCATGCGGCTGCTGGTCATCGAAGACAACCGCAACATGGTTGCCAACCTGTTCGACTATTTCGAAGCGCGCGGGCACACCCTGGACGCAGCGCCCGACGGCATCACCGGCCTGCATCTGGCCACCACCCAGCAGTACGACGTGCTGGTGCTGGACTGGATGATGCCGCGCATGGACGGCCCGGAAGTTCTGCGCCGCCTGCGCGAGCAGCACCAGTCCGAGCTGCCGGTGATCATGCTCACCGCCCGCGACGAGCTGCCCGACAAGATCGCCGGCTTCCGGGCCGGTGCCGACGACTATCTGACCAAGCCGTTTGCGCTGCCGGAACTGGAGGTCCGCATCGAGGCCCTGCTTGCGCGTGCGCATGGGCGCCGACGCGGCAAGTTGCTGCAGGTGGCCGATCTGCGTCTGGACCTGTCCACCCTGGAAGCCACCCGCGCCGGCCAGGTGCTGCACCTGTATCCGGCCTGCCGCAAGCTGCTGGAAGTGCTGATGCAGGCCAGCCCCGCCGCGGTCACCCGCCAGCGACTGGAGCAATCGCTATGGGGCGATGATCCGCCCGATGGCGACATGCTGCGCTCGCATATCTACGAGTTGCGCCGCAGCGTGGATGGCCCGTTCGCGCAGAAACTGATCCATACCCTGCCGCGGCTGGGCTATCGCCTGGCGCCGCTGGAAGGTGCCGGCGATCCGGCCGCGGGCGAGTGCAGCGATGCTTAGGCAGCGCCCGTTGGGCCGCCGCGTGCTGGTGTGGTTGTTCGGCTACACGCTGCTGATGGTGCTGGCGGTGTTCGGCACCGCGCAGTATCTGCACGAGCGCGCAGAACACGGCGTGTGGCGCTCGTTGTTGAATTCGGAACTGGACAGCATCCTGGATCGCAGTGCGCAGAATCCGGATTACCGCTGGCAGGACTCGGACACCCTGCGGCTGTATCGCGTCGACGGCAGCGCGGCAGTACCGCCGGTCCTGCGCACGCTGCATCCCGGCCTGCACGACGAGCTGGAAATCGCCGGCCGCCAGAGCGCGGTGATGGTGCGCGACACGCCGCATGCCGGGCGCCTGGCGCTGGTGCTGGATATCACCGACTTCGAAGCGCTGGAGCAGTTCATTACCCGCTGGATGCTGGCTGCAGGCGTCGCGCTGATCGGCATCACCTTGCTGATGGGCACTTATGCGATGGCGCGGCTGGTGCGCCCGCTGGTGGAGCTGGCGCGCGACATCGGCGCGCTGCGTCCCGAGCGGCGTGCACAACGCATTGCTGTTGGCCCGCAGGGCAGCGCCGAGCTGTACGTGATTGCCGACGCGCTCAACGACTATCTCGATCGCAACGGCCAGTTCGTCGAACGCGAACGCGCCTTCATCGACAGTGCCAGCCACGAGTTGCGCACCCCGCTGGCAGTGATCGGCAACGCCGCCGAACTGGCGCTGGAACAAGCCGGCACACCGCCGGCGGTGCGCCACCAGCTGGAGCGCATCGCGCAGACCAGCGCCGCGGTGGAGCAGTTGATCACCTTGTTGCTGGTGCTGGCCAAGGACCCCGGCCGGCTGACGCGCAGCAGCGATACGCTGCGTCTGGACCAGTTGCTGCCGGAGATCGTCGCCGACCACGCGCATCTGCTCGCCGACAAGGACCTGCAGGTACTCACCGACCCGCTTCCGCCATGCAGTCTCACTGCACCGGTGGCGATCGTGCAGACCGCCATCGGCAATCTGTTGCGCAACGCGATCGAGAACAGCGACCGCGGCATCATCCGCGTCTCGCTATCGGCACCAGGGGGGGTGCGCATTGCCGACCCGGGCCACGGCATGACGCCGGAGGAGATCAGTGCGATCTACGCGCGCCTGGCGCGCGACAACGCACGCCAGGGCAACGGCATCGGGCTGGAGCTGATCGGGAGGCTCTGCGAGCATCTGGGCTGGCATTTGCACCTGGATTCCAGCGCGGGGCAGGGCACGGTGGTGACGCTGGATCTCAGCGGCGCGCAGCGCAGCTAAGCGCCGGCACGCTCAAGGCAGCTGCGCAGTGCGGCCATCGCCGCCGCCGCGGTGGCCGGGGCAGCGGCGGCCTTGCGGACATCGTTGAAGACCTCGATGCCGATCGGCCCTGTGTAGCCCATGCCGGCCAGGCGCCGCAACAGCGCCGACAGCGGAAAGCAGCCTTCGCCCGGCAGCAGGCGCGCATGCCGCGCCACCGCGGCCAGCGCACTTGGCGCCACCGGCTGCGCCACATCGCATAACTGCACATTGGCGATGCGCGTGGCCGGGATGGCGTCCAGATCGTCCAGCCCGCGGCCTGGCGCGAACAGATGGTAGGCATCCACCACTAGGTCGATGTTGTCCGCGCCGCTGGCACGCACGCTTGCCCACGCCGCAGGCAGGGTGTGATTGACCGTGCTCCACGCCATCGGTTCGTAGGCGATGCGCAGGCCGTGCTCGGCCGCGGCACGGCCGAGCCAGCGCAGATCCTCGACGATCCGTGCAGGCACGACGTCGGCACGCGTGTTGGCCGGTGCCTGCACCACGCCCGCGCCCAACGCGGCGGCGGTTTCCAGCATCTGCAGCGCGTGCGCGCGGCACTGGTCGCGTTGCGCGTCAGCGGCACCGTCGACATCGCGCAACACCTGGTAGTCGGTCAGTCCAAGCCCGAGTTGGTGGAGGGCGTCGCGCACCTGCGCCGGCGAGCGCGCCAACTGCTGCAGGTCCTGTTCCCACAATTCGACCGCATCGAAGCCGGCCGCCTGTGCGGCCGACAATTTATCGGCTGCGGTGCCGCCCAGCAGCACCGTGTTGAGAAACAGGCTGTGCATGCGCTGCAGCCTACGCGGCGTGGCGTTGAGGAGATGTCTGCGGCGTAGTGCTGCTGCGCGGCGCGACCTGTAGTACTACGACACGCCGCGCCTGGCGATGCGCGCGACCTGCACGGAGACGGCAGCCGGCATGTTCTACGTGCAAGCACTCGGCATGGGCTGTGCGGATGCTGACGACCCCGTCGTCTGTGGCCTGCTCGTGCCACGCAGTGCAGTGCCACTGCAGTGCGTGGCCACCGACTCGATCCCGGGGCTGCATGCTGGCAGCCTGTGCATGCCGGCCCGCAGGCACGCCACGGCCAGGCGATCAGGCAGGGGCGATGCGGCGTTACTGCGGTAACAGGTTGCGCGCGAGCAGCCAGCTGCGCGCATTTTCCGCATCCTGCTCGAACCAGGCGCGCGTGGATCCCAGCCGGTAGGTGTAGCCCCAGGTGTCCATGTCGGTCATCAGGCGCGCGCTACCGACGCCCGGCAATTGCTCGGCCAGCAGGATCTGCAGATAGCAGGTGGCGTCTTCCTCATCCACCGAGTCGGTGGCGTCGGTATGCACGGCCGCGCGCTTGTCGGCCGGCAGGACAATCAGGTGCCCGGCCTCGTGCAACAGCGAATGCACCGGCGTGTCGTCACGCACATAGACATCGCAGCCGATGATGCCGGCTTCCGGTTCGCCCCAGAAACTGCCGGGGATCGGCGCGCCGGCTTCCACGCGATGCAGGCGCAGGCCATAGCGGGCGAGCAGGGCGGCTGGCGCGTCCAGGCCGATATCGCCCACGCACAACACGCTGGCTGGCTCGGGGCTGGGGGAGGAATCGATGGTCACACGCAAGGGCTCGCGGTCGGTTCGGGCCGTCAAGGCGGCACCGTGCAAACACGGTGCCGCAGGGGACACTTACTTGTCGCCGTCTTCGGGCAAGGCGACCGAAATATCGAGCACGTCATGCTCGCCATCCTTGACCAGATCAACCCGCACCGCATCGGCGTCGATGTTGACGTACTTCTTGATCACTTCCAGCAATTCGCGCTGCAGCAGCGGCAGGTAATCCGGCCCGCCGCGGTGGTTGCGCTCCTGCGCAATGATGATCTGCAGGCGGTTCTTGGCCGTCTCGGCGGTGTTCTTCTTGCTCTTGAGAAAATCGAGCAGGCCCATGCTTACCCTCCGAACAGCTTGCTGAAGAAGCCTTTCTTCTCCACGGATATGAATCGCATCGGGCGCTCTTCGCCCATGATGCGGGCGACCGCGTCGTCGTAGGCCTGGCCGGCCGGGGACTCGGCATCCAAGATCACCGGCTCGCCCTTGTTGGAAGCGTTGAGCACATCACCGGATTCGGGAATCACGCCGATGGCCTTCAGCCCCAGCACTTCTTCCACGTCGGTGATGCTGAGCATCTCGCCGCCTTCCACGCGGCCCGGGCTGTAGCGGGTCAGCAGCAGGAAGGCCGGCACGGTCTGGCCTTGCTCGGCCTTGCGGGTCTTGGAATCGAGCAGGCCGATGATGCGGTCCGAGTCGCGGACCGAGGAGACTTCCGGATTGACCACCACCACCGCGCGGTCGGCGAAATACATCGCCAGGAACGCGCCTTTCTCGATGCCGGCCGGCGAATCGCAGACGATGTAGTCGAAGCCGTCGGCGGCCAGGTCCTTGAGCACCTTCTCCACGCCTTCCTGGGTTAGCGCGTCCTTGTCGCGGGTCTGCGAGGCAGCCAGCACGTACAGGTTGTCGAAGCGCTTGTCCTTGATCAGCGACTGCTTGAGCGTGGCTTCGCCATGCACGACGTTGACGAAGTCGTACACCACGCGCCGCTCGCAGCCCATGATCAGGTCCAGGTTGCGCAGACCGACGTCGAAGTCGATGACGGCGACCTTCTTGCCGCGCCGTGCCAGCCCGCAGGCCAGGCTCGCGCTGGTGGTGGTCTTGCCAACGCCGCCCTTGCCGGAGGTGACTACGATGATTTCAGCCAAAGGATTTCTCCGAATATTTCTGTGGTTGGGCTGCGTCAGTCCAGCGCAGCGATCTTGATCTGGTCCTGCTCCAGCCAGACCTGGACGGCCTTGCCACGCAGGTCCATGGGAACATCGTCCAGCACCTTGTAGTGGCCAGCGATGGCAACCAGTTCGGCGTGGAAGTCGCGGCAGAAGATGCGCGCGTCAGGGTTGCCCTGGGCGCCGGCCAACGCGCGGCCACGCAGGGTACCGTAGATATGGATGCTGCCGTCGGCGATGACCTCCGCCCCGGCACCGACCGTACTGAGCACAGTCAGGTCGCAGTTCTCCGCATACAGCTGCTGGCCCGAGCGCACCGCGTTGCGTTGCATGCGCCCAGGCGCCGGCCGCGCCGCGGGCGCTGCGGGTTCGGCACGCGCCGGTGGCGGCGGGGGCGGCGGCGGGGGCGGCGGCGGGCTCACCGCGGTCGGCTCGTATTGCGCACGGAACTTGGCCAGCAGCGGCACGCCGAGCTGCTGCGAGAGCAGGTCGATCTCGCTGGTGCCGTAGGCCAGCGCCACCGGCAACACGCCGGCATCGCGCAGGCCGTCCAGCAGCGCCTTGGCGGTGGCCAGGTCCGGTACCTGCGACAAGCCGCCGAAATCCAGGATCACCGCCGCGCGTCCAAACAACTTCGGCGCGCGGGTCACGCGTTCGCGCATCTCGCGCACCAGGCGCGGCACATCCAGCGTGCGCACGCGCAGGTTGGCAATGCCCACCTGGCCGATCTTCAGTTCGCCGGCCTGTTCAAAATCCACATTCACGCTCGCCACGCCTCAGCTCCCCGTCGACGGATTGTCGGTGGCGGCGGCATGACGCGGCCGGCCGACCCACGGCAGGTGGTCGGGCAACTTGCCGGCATAGGTCTCCTTGACCCACGGATAGCTGCACATGTCTTTCATCAGCATGCTGGCGCGCACCTCGACATCGGCCATGGTGTTCTGGCCGACCTCGCGGAAGCCGAAGCTGCCATGGAACAGCAACGCCGCATCGGCGCCATGGTCCAGGAACACCTCGCAGGCCAGTTGCGGGTAGCGCAACTCGGTGTAGCTCTGCACATCGGCATAGAACGCACGCCCGACGCCACCGCCGCGACGGCGGCTGGCGACCACGATGCGGTCGATGTAGAAGAATTCCGGGTGACGGTCCCGGAACCAGGCGAAATTGCTGCTGTCATGCGCACTGCCGCTGCCGAACCCGACCAGGAACCCGGCCAGGTTGCCGTCGCGCTCGGCGACGCGGAAGTATTCGGCCTGCTCGTAGAAACGTTGCAGCTTGGTTGAATCCAGCGGCAGGATTGCCAGTCCGGCATTGTTGTTCAGGGCCAGGACGGAATCGAGCTCGTGCTCGCGCACGTCGCGGATAACGATCGACATTGGGACTCCGTGGGGTAACGCTCTCGACCCGAAATCGGATCTGCGTCGGATTATTGCATGCGTGGCCTGAAGCGGCGACCCGCCGTGTGCTGCCAGCCAGGCATGAGAACCGACTGCAGCATGCCGACGCCGGCAGCTCCTGCTGCCAAGTCAGCGCGCCATGCCACGCGTATGCATGACTTCCGGCAAGAGGGCAGCCGCCCGGCGAGCGCCTAAGATGCCTGCATGTTGGGATACCTCAGTCATACGCGCGTCCTGCGCTTCGCCGGCCTGTTCACCTGGGCAATGATCGCCATGCCCCTGGTGTACACCTACTGGCCGGCGGCCGAAGAGGGCGACCACCGCAGCGTGGCCGAAGGCCTGCTGATGTCGGCGTTCTTCGTCGGCTTCGGTGCCAGCTACTTCTGGCTGACCCGCGGTCTGAGCAGCGGCGGCCATGCGCATTGGTACGACCGGCTGATCCTGCTGCTGCTGACCATCTTCGCGCTGGCGGTCAGCTATCTGAGCGGGACCGGGCTGGGCAGCATCCTGATGATGGTGGCGGCCGGGGTCATCCCCTGGCTGCTGCCGCTGCGCATTGGCGTGGCCTGGCTGGTGCTCAGCCAGCTGGCGGTGCTGCCGGTGTTCTATTACCTGCGCCCGGACTTCACCCTGTTCGCCGCGCTGATGCAGTCGCTGCTGTACGGCGGCTTTTCGATGTTCATCTTCGTGACCAGCCTGGTCGCGCGCCAGCAGACCGATGCCCGCGAAGAACAGCGCCGGCTCAATGCCGAACTGCGCGCCACCCGCGCGCTGCTGGCCGAAAGCGCCCGCGTCAACGAGCGCACCCGCATCTCGCGCGAGCTGCACGACCTGCTCGGCCACCACCTCACCGCGCTGAGCCTGAACCTGGAAGTGGCCGGCCACATCACCGACGGCCAGGCCCAGGAACACGTGCGCCAGGCGCATACGCTGGCCAAGCTGCTGCTCACCGATGTGCGCGAAGCGGTCAGCCACCTGCGCGACAGCGGCGCGATCGACCTGGAAGCGGCCCTGCGCCCGCTGGTGACCCAGGTGCCGTCGCTGGACATCCATCTGGACATCGCCCAGCCGCTGACCCTGGACGACCCCGAGCGCGCCCACGTACTGCTGCGCTGTACCCAGGAAATCATCACCAATGCGGTGCGCCATGCCGGTGCGCGCAACCTGTGGATCCAGGTGCGGCGCGATGCCGACACCGTGTTGATCGACGCGCGCGACGATGGTCACGGCGCCGACACGGTGGCGCCCGGCAACGGGCTGCGCGGCATGCGCGAGCGGCTGAACCAGTATGGTGGCCAGCTCGAGATTCAAACCCGGCGGGGTGACGGCTTCGGCCTGCGCATCTCCGTTCCAGGCGCGCCGGCACTGATGCCTGCGGCCGTGACTCAAGGAGTGTTCTGATGATCCGTGTGTGCCTGGTCGACGACCAAACCCTGGTACGCCAGGGCATCCGCTCGCTGCTGGCGCTGGATAACGGCATCGAGGTGGTGGCCGAGGCCTCGGACGGCAAGCAGGCGGTCGAGCAGATCCCGCAGGTCCAGCCCGACGTGGTGCTGATGGACATGCGCATGCCGGTGATGTCCGGCCTGGAGGCGCTGCAGATGCTCTCGCGCAACGGCACGCTGCCGCCGACCATCATCCTGACCACCTTCGACGACGACCAACTGGTGCTGGCCGGGCTGAAGGCCGGCGCCAAGGGCTACCTGCTCAAGGACGTCTCGCTGGAACAGCTGGTCGGCGCGATCCGCACCGTGGCCGACGGCGGCTCGCTGGTGCAGCCGGCGGTGACCCAGCGCCTGCTGTCGGGCCTGGAGCACATGCGCAACGAGTTCGTCAGCCTGGACCGGCCCGATCCGCTGACCGACCGCGAGACCGAGATCCTGCGGCTGATGGCCAGCGGCTTCTCCAACAAGGAGATCGCCAACTCGCTGGGCGTGGCCGAGGGCACCATCAAGAATCACGTCTCCAACATCCTGTCCAAGCTCGGCGTGCGCGACCGCACCCGCGCGGTGCTGAAGGCCTTCGAGCTGCAATTGGTCTGATCGGCAGCGCAGCTGGTGCAGCTGCCGGCGCGCGGCGCTGCGCGCGCTACGCCGCGCGCGTGGCAACGCGCGTGGTGGGGTGGTCTGGTCGTTTCCACGCCGATCAAGCGTGCTGCCGGAGGAACGAAAACCGCGCTGGCGGCAATCGCATCACACACAGGCATCGCGCGATGTGCATGATAGCTGCGCGCAATCTGCCCAAACCCTTGTGCAGGTTGGGATTGCGCAGTCATGGACTGCGCGGTTGCGCGGTAGATGACACCGCAAGACCGCGCTACCCGTCGCACAACTGAACATCTTTCTCGAAGCCTGCTAGGATGGCGGCTTCGCTTCACTCAACCCGGCCGTGGGATCGGCCCCGGAGACCTCCTGAATGACCCGTATTATCGAGTTCCTGATCGCCTTGGGGATCGTGGCTGGCTTGTTTGTCGTGGTGGGCTTGGTGTTGCCCTCGGAGCGGCAGATGTCCGAGAGTGTTGAGACCAACCGCAGGATGACGATTGTTTACGACACCGTGAACAGCTTCCGTCGTTTCAAGGATTGGAACCCGCTTGTGCTGCGTGACCCGAAGATCCAGCTGAAGCTGGTCGGCCCGACCGAGGGCAAGGGTGCACGCGTCGAATACAGCTCCACCGAAGGCTACATCGGCGACGGCAGCTGGGAGATCACCAACAGCGTCAAGAACGAGCGTGTTGAGATTTCGATCGACGATCCCACCAAGGGCTACGACAAAGTCACCAACTTCACCCTTGCGCCGACCGGCAAGAACAACAAGAACGTCAAGATCACCCAGGACTACAGCGTCAAGTACGGCTGGAACCTGTTCGGTCGTTATGCCGGTCTGTATGTCAGCCGCCACGTGGGCGACGACCTGAAGCTGGGTCTGTCGCGTCTGACGACCGCACTGGCCACCGTGCCGAATTTCGACTACCGCGCCCAGCTTGACGGCAAGCCGGTGTTGAGCGATCTCAAGCTCGTCGATGTGCCGGCCGAGGACCTGTTGGTCGTCACCGCGGGTAACATCGATCGTGACAACGAGACGATCAAGAAGTCGATCAAGGACAACCAGGAGTGGATCAAGCGTGTGATGGACGCCAACGGCCTCGAGGCTGCTGGTCCGGTCCGCATCGTGACCACCGACTTTGCTACCGACAAGTACGCGTTCGACGTGGTGCAGCCGGTCCGCAAGCGTGCCGGTGGCGCGCCGAAGACCGATGCCAAGGCCGACACCGCCAAGGCTGATGCCAAGAAGGACGACGCCGCGGCTGCCGCACCTGTGGATGCAACCCCGGTTGCTGCAGCGGGCGAGGAGTTGAAGGTCAACATCCCGTCGGAAGCACCGGTCAAGTACGAGCGTACCAAGGCACACCGTTCCGCGTTTGCGACCTACGCAGGCCACATGGCCGGCCTGGACGCAGTGCGTAGCTCCCTGCGTGCCTGGGCTGCCACCAACGGCAACGACGTGACCGAGCGTCCGTACGAGTCGTGGAAGGGCGGCGTGGACAAGTCGTTTACGCAGGATGGTACCTACGACGTCTACTGGGCCATCAAGTAATCGTCTCACCACGATGATCTGATCCAGACGAAAACGCGCCGCAGTCCTGCGGCGCGTTTTTTTTTGCGCCACGGCGCTGCAATGGAAACTTCGTTATGTCCCTGCTCGAACGTCGCAAGAAACATCCGTCGCTGCTGGCGTTTTGCGGCGGCCTGCTGGCCGCCATCGCGGTGGGCCTGTCGGCTTATGCCTCGCACGGGGTGGCCGATGCGCTGGTGCAATCGCGGCTGCAGCTGGCAGCGCTGTATGCGTTTGGCCACGGTGCCGTGCTGACCGTGCTCGGCGCTACCGAAACGCGTGCACTTGGCCGGGTCGGCCTGTATCTGCTGCTGCTCGGTACGCTGCTGTTTGCCGGCAGCCTGGTCGGCGGCGCGCTGCTGCACTGGCCCACCAGCCTGGCACCGGTCGGCGGCACCAGCCTGATGCTGGGCTGGGTGGTGCTGGCGATCGGCGCGTTGAGGCGCTGAGCATGCCGCGCCATGCCCGCGGATTCGACGTGGAGGCCGCCTTTGCGTACCTGAGCCGGCGCGATCGCGCGCTAGGCGCGTGGATGAAGCGCATCGGCCCGATCACCGCGCAGCCGGGTTGGCGCAAGCCGTTCGATCCGGTGGACGCGTTGGCGCGCGCGATCCTGTTCCAGCAACTCAGCGGCAAGGCCGCATCGACGATCGTGGCGCGGGTGGAAGCGGCCATCGGTGCGCCGCGCCTGCATGCGGACACGCTCGGCCGCATCGACGACGCGGCACTGCGTGCGTGTGGCGTCTCCGGCAACAAGTCGCTGGCGCTGCGCGATCTGGCGCGCCGCGAGCGCGACGGCGAGATTCCCTCCCTGCGCAGGCTCGCCTTCATGGACGAGGAAGCGATCGTGCAGGCGCTGATCCCGGTGCGCGGCATCGGCCGCTGGACGGTGGAGATGATGCTGATGTTCCGCCTGGGCCGGCCGGATCTGCTGCCCATCGATGACCTGGGCGTGCGCAAGGGCGCCCAGCGCGTGGACAGGCAGGAACAGATGCCGACACCGAAGGAACTGGCCATCCGTGGCGAACGCTGGGGCCCATACCGCAGCTACGCGGCGTTCTATCTGTGGAAGATCGCCGACTTCAGCGTGGCAGCCAAGGTGCCGACGCCGCGCTCGCAGGAGTAGGGCGTTGCAGTGCGGTGCGCGCGGCTTGCCGCGCGCGTTACGCCGCCGACCAACGCCAGTGCCAGGGCTCGTAGATGATGCCGTAGGGATTGTCGCGCGGATAACTCAGCCGGTAGCCAAAGCGATCCGCGTTGTCGCGCAGCCAAGCGAAGGCCGGCGTGGTCTCGAAGGATTCTTCCACCGGCGGCTCGCCGGGCGTGCCGATATCCAGTGCATCGCCGCTGTGGTGTTCGCTGAAGCCGGGCGCGGTGTTGACCGCCAGGATCTGCGGCACCGTCAGGCCGCGCGCCAGCTTGCGTTCGAAGATCGCCAGTTGGTAATCGTGGCTGCGATAGCCGGACAACGCATCCAGCAGCACGCCTGCGCGTGCAGCGTCGGCCCGCATCTGTCGCCATGCACGGCTTGCGCCGGCGCTGAGCCACAACGGACGCGCAAAACGATCGCGTCCGGCAAAGTGCAGGGCAGCAGGTTCGGCTACCAGGCTCAGCCCGGTCTGCCGTGGATACGCCTCCACGTCGATTTCCAGCTGCGCCAGCCGCTGCTGCACGCCGCTGACCGGCAGCAGCGTACTCGCCCGGTCCAATGCACGCCTGCCTGGCAGTTCCAGCAGCGCCAGTGCCTCGTCCAGCCCCGGCTCGTACGCCAGTCGCGGGACCAACGGCATCACGCCCTGCGGCAGATGCGCGGCCAGGTAGCGTCCGTCGCGCTTGCGCCGCAGCAGCCAGTCGGCCTGCGCCAGCACGCGTGCATCCGCATTGCCGCGCGCACGCAGCAGGTCTGCCGGCCACAGTTCGATAACGGAGGTGTTGAGCAGAAAGCGTGGGGAATTGCGCATCGCCGCAGCTTAGCGGGTGCCACGTGAGGGCTGCCAGTCCGTAGCGGCGCGAACGCTTGCCTGCAGCGATAAAGATGCTCCGCTGAGCGGCGGCGGGGCGGACGCATGCGAACGGAAGCTGATCCGTTCTGACGATCACTCACGCCTGTGCTTGTTCAAGCACCGGCGTCCTTGTCGCCCTGCGGCTTCGGCAGGCGCCCGGCCTTGCGTAGCGCATCGCGCAGTACGTATTCGATCTGCGCGTTGAGGCTGCGCAGTTCGTCGTCGGCCCAGCGCTGCGCGGCGGCCAGCACGTCGGCGTTGATGCGCAGCGGGTAGGCCTTCTTCTCGCTCACTCGCGCTCCTGGCGGCCGCTGTGGCGGCGCAGGTGCATCACCATCGACACGATCAAGATATTCACGCCGACGAGCATGCCGATCACCACCGTGTAGATGCCGGCACGGTTGTCGCCGGCCCAATACAGGCAGGCAGCACCGATCAGGATGACCAGACTGATCAGGGCCCAGCGCAGCCCCAGGCCGCGCGCGCGGTCGTCGTCGTCCGCACCGATGGAGGCGGCGATTGCCAATGCAGGCAAGCCGGAAAGCGCGACGACCAACGGCACCATGACATTCATTGCATCACCTCAATACAGCGAGCCGGCGTTGACCACCGGTTGGGTACCGCGATCAGAACACAACACGGTGAGCAGGTTGCTGACCATGTGCGCCTTGCGCTCTTCGTCCAACTGCACCACGCCGTTTTTCTGCAACTCGGCCAGCGCCATTTCGACCATGCCCACCGCACCGGCGACGATGCGCGTGCGTGCGGCGATCACCGCATTGGCCTGCTGGCGTTGCAGCATGGCCTGGGCGATTTCCGGCGCGTAGGCCAGGTGGCTGATGCGCGCTTCGATCACGTCCACGCCGGCCTGGGTCAGGCGCTCGTCCAGATGGCGCTTGAGCTGTTCGCTGATTTCGGCCGGATGGCTGCGCAGCGAGATCTGATCGTCTTCGTGCTGGTCGTACGGGTAGCTGGTGGCCATCGCGCGCAGCGCCGCTTCGGACTGGATATGCACGAAGCTTTCGTAATCGTCGACGTTGTAGACCGCCTCGGAAGCGTCCAGCACCTGCCACACGATGACCGCGGCGATCTCGATCGGGCTGCCGTCCAGTTCGTTGACCTTGAGCCGGCCGCTCTCGAAGTTGCGCACGCGCTGGCTGACCCGGCGCTTGGCATAGAAGGGGCTGTTCCAGCGCAGGCCCGGGTCCTTGACCGTGCCGACGTACTTGCCGAACAGGCTCAGCACCGCCGCCTGGTTCGGCTCCAGCGTGTACAGGCCGGCCAGCATGAAGATGCCCGCCGCCACCACCAACAGCGCAATCAGGAACCCGGCTGGAGTCGGGCTGCCGGCCGCCAGGGTCGTGAGAATGAACCAGGCGGCGCCCGCGAACGCGGCGCCAGCGGCGAGGATGACCGGAATGCCCGGCAGTGAGCTGATCGGCTTCTCTTTCATGAGGTCGGTGTCCTTGGGGAGTGGAAAAAAAGATATCAAAGTGATATCAGTTAATGCAAGTCGTGCGGTCGGCGGCCGTGGTGACGGCCCGTTAGAATGGCGGCCCCCTCCCGATCTGGACCGCGCTCATGACTACTCTCGGCACGCCGTTGTCGCCTTCCGCTACCCGCGTGTTGTTGCTGGGCTCGGGCGAGCTGGGCAAGGAAGTGGCGATCGAATTGCAGCGCTTCGGGGTGGAAGTGATCGCCGCCGATCGCTATGCCAACGCGCCGGCAATGCAGGTCGCGCACCGTTCGCACGTGCTGGACATGCTCGATCCCCAGGCGCTGCGCGCGCTGATCGCCCGGGAGCAGCCGCATCTGATCGTGCCGGAGATCGAGGCGATCCATACCGAAACGCTGCTCGCGCTGGAACGCGAGCAGGGCCAGCGGGTCATCCCGACCGCGCGCGCCGCACGCCTGACCATGGACCGCGAGGGCATCCGTCGCCTGGCTGCCGAAACACTGGGCCTGCCGACCTCGCCGTATCGCTTCGTCGACACGGCTGCCGAGTATCGCGAGGCGATCGCCGCGGTGGGCCTGCCGTGCGTGGTCAAGCCGGTGATGTCGTCCTCGGGCAAGGGCCAGAGCACCTTGCGCAGCGAGGCGGACATCGAGGCGGCCTGGGATTACGCGCAGACCGGCGGACGTGCCGGTGCCGGCCGCTGCATCGTCGAGGGCTTCATCGACTTCGATTACGAGATCACCTTGTTGACCGTGCGGCATGCCGGCGGCACCTCGTTCTGCGACCCGATCGGGCATTGGCAGAAGGACGGCGACTACCGCGAGAGCTGGCAGCCGCAGCCGATGTCAGCGGCCGCCTTGCAGCGCTCGCAGCAGATTGCGCAGGCCATCACCGACGACCTGGGCGGTCTGGGCCTGTTCGGAGTGGAATTGTTCGTCAAGGGCGACGAGGTCTGGTTCAGCGAGGTCTCACCGCGCCCGCACGACACCGGCCTGGTCACGCTGGTCTCGCAGGAGCTGAGCGAATTCGCCCTGCACGCGCGCGCGATTCTCGGCCTGCCGGTCGGTGCGGAAAACGGCGGCGTGATCCGTCAGAGCGGCCCGTCGGCCTCGTGCGCACTGCTGGCGCATGGTCACGGCGTGCCGGTCTTCGACAATGTCGCGCAGGCCTTGCGCGACCCGGATACCGCGCTGCGCCTGTTCGGCAAGCCGCGCGTGGACGGTCACCGCCGCGTCGGCGTCACGCTGGCGCGCGCGGACAGCATCGACGCCGCGCGCGAGAAGGCGCGGGTAGCCGCAGAGGCAGTGCAGATCCAGCTGGACTGAGCGCTGCGCGGGTCATGGCGCGGTTGCGGCAACCAGCCGCAATCGCACCACGACACAAGCAACCATCCGACGCGTCAAATCCCCAATCCCCAATTCCCAATCACCGCCCCCCAGCCACATCCACCCAAACCGCATGATGGTCGCTGCCATCGGCAATCGCCGCTTCCGGCGTGGCGCTGGCGGGCCAGAAGATGCCGCTGCCGACCAAGGTGAACTGGCGCGAAGGCAGCACGTAGTCCAGCCGCATCGTGCCCGCCTGCGGCCCGAAGTCGCCGGTCACCTGGTGCGGGTCGCCCGCATGTGCAATGCCTTGCGCGGCGTACTCGGCAGTTTTTTCCGGGCCGCCTGCACTCTGCGGCGTGGGGTACTGCAGCACCCGCGGGTGCGTGATCAAGGCGCGGATCGCATCGTGCCGGCCGGCGCCGTCGACCGGGTCGTTATTGAGGTCGCCGAGAATGACGAAGCGCGCATCGGCGGGCAGCCCGCCGCAGCGGCCTTGGTCGTCGCACAGCCAGCTGGCGTCCTTGGGATTGTCCAGATACTCGCGCCATAGCCGCAGCTCGTCGTGGTTGCGGGCGACGTTGCGCTTCTCGGCGCCATCGAACACCGGCGGGGTGGGGTGCGAGACCAGCGCGTGCACCACACCGAGCGGCGTGCGCACCGGCACGTCCCAATGCGATTTGGACGACAGCCGCAGCTGCGCCCAGATCGCGTCGCGATAGAACGATTGTTTGCTGGACGGGTCGGTCGGGCGCAGCGCACCCGGCAGCGCGCTCCATTTCAGCAACTGGAAACTGCGCACCGCCTGCGTGTCGATCGGGTAGCGCGACAGCACCAGCATGCCGTACTGGCCGGGATGCAATCCGTAACCCCAGGCATCGTTGCCGCGGGTGCGGCCATCGCCACCGACGCTGCCGTTGTTGTCCAGATCCAGGCCGCTCGGCACGCCGGTATTGACCGGGGCCAGGTAGCGATACGGATAGCGCAACGCTGCGCCGCCGCCCGGCTGGGCGACCTGCAGATAGCGTTGCTGGAACAGATCGGCGGCGCGGTGCTCGGGGTCGAAGTCGAACTCGTTGAGCAGCACCAGATCCGGACGCACCCGCTGCAGCACCGCGGCGATCTTGCGCGCATGCGCGCTGTCGCCCTGCAGTTCGCGCACCAGGCCGCCGGCCTGATCCGAATACAGCGAGGTGTTGTAGGTCGCGATGCGTAGCTGGGCCGGCGCGGAGGCGGCAGTTGCCTTGGCGCTTGTGTCCGGAGAGGTCGCCTGATGGGCGCAGGCGGCGCAGAGCGCGGTCAGCGCAAGCAGTAAGAGAGGTCTGATCATCGCCACATTCTCGCATGTGCAAGACGACAGCCCGATGTCGTCCCGGCGGGGTTCAAACTTCCGGTGCAGCGGCAGGAAGCCCGCGCCATTGGCGGCCGTCGTAGGCCTCCAGCGCGCTGAAGCGGCGCTTGTAGTTCATCTTGGCATGGCCGTCGATCCAGTAGCCCAGATACACATGCGCGCGGCGCTCGCGTTGCGCCCACTGGATCTGCTGCAGGATCGCAAAGGTGCCCAGACTGCGCGCAGTGGCATCCGGTGCGTAGAACGTATAGACCGCCGACAGCGCATGCTCGGTGACATCGGTGACCGCAACGGCGAGCAGCCGCCCTGGCGCGTGCGCCACCGCCGGTTCGCGGATTTCCAGGAAGCGTCCATGCGACCAGCCGCCGATCAGGAACTGGTCGAATTCGGTGGCGCCGTGTTCGTCCATGCCGCCGCCGGGATGGCGGTGCTTGAGGTACTGCCGGTACAACGCGAGTTGTTCGTCGGTGCGCTCGGCAGCGACCACGCGCACCACCAGGTCCTGGTTGCGCGCCAGGCAACGGCGCTGGCTGCGATCGGGCCGGAACGCATCCACCGCGATGCGCACCGGCACGCAGGCGCGGCAACGTTCGCAGTGCGGCCGGTAGACCAGATCGCCGGAGCGACGGAATCCCCATGCCAAGGCCTGCGGATAGATCGCACCCAGACGCGGGTCGTGCGGATCCAGCACCAGGTCGCGCGCGCGGCGCTCGGACCAGTAGCCACAGGCATGCTCGCCGGTCTGGAACAGGCGCAGGTCGTCATGGGTGTCGGCGTGGATGGCCATGGCGTCAGGATAGCGCCTGCGCGTCGCAACAGCGGCGACTGTCCGCCGGATGAATACGTCCGGTTGCCGCGTCAACGCGCGCGCCGATGGCTCGTTGATGTGGGTGTTGGTGGCAGCGCACGGTGGATCCGGATGCGCCACCCACGCGATGCGGCCCATGCAGGTGCCGCGTGTGGTTCCCACATTCCAGGAGTTTCTCATGACGTCTCGCAAACCGTTTCTCGCACTGGCCGTGCTGGCTGCCCTGTCCACCGGCGCGGTGTTCGCCGCTCCGCCTGCCGCCGGCGATGCGCCGCGTCCTGCCAAACTCGACAAGAACGGCGATGGCGTGATCGATCGCAGCGAGGCCGCTGCCGACCCCAGGCTGGCCGCACAGTTCGACACGCTGGACACCAACAAGGACGGCAAGCTGTCGCGCGATGAGCGCCCGCATCATCGCGGCCCGGGCCGCGGTGGACGCGGCGAATGGCTGAGCAAGCTCGACACCAACAAGGACGGCCGCATCAGCCGCGAAGAAGCCAAGGCCGACCCCAAGTTCGCCGCGCGCTTCGATGAGATGGATATCAACAAGGACGGCTTTGTCGATCGCGCCGACCGTGAGCTGCGCATGCAGCAGCATCGCGACGCGTGGTTTGCCAAGGCCGATACCGACAAGGACGGCAAGCTGAGCAAGGCCGAGTTCGATGCCGCATCCAAGCAGCGTGGCGAGCATGGCCGCTGGGGTCAGGGCGAGCATGGCGACCACGGCAAGCGTCCGATGCCGGCCAAGCCTGCCGCGGGCAACTGAGTTCATCCAGTCGCTTACCCGGTCGCAGTGCTGCGACCGGGGCAGCACTGGCGTCACACGCAGCATGTAAACCGCAACACGCAACAAGGCGCCGATCGACCAACGGCCTCCCGCGCAAGCAGGAGGCCGTTTTTGTTGACTGGAGTGGTCGCACTTGCCGCATGCGGCGATGGCGCCACGCCGCGATCAGAGCATCCCCAGCTTCATGTAGTGCCGCACGATGGGCAGCATGACCGCCGCCGTGCTCACCAGCATCGCGGCCGGGCTGAACATGCAGCGATACAGCAGCGGTGCCCGCGTGGTGCCGCGTCGTTGCGCATCGCGTTCCAGCATCGGGCGCATGACGCGTGGCAGCACCCGGATGGATTGGTAGTTGAGCACCGCCATGCCTGCGCCCAGCAGCAGCAACGACGCCCATGCGCTGGCATCCAGGCGTTTGAGCAGCAGCGTGCTGCCCACCACCAGCACCGACGTCAGCGTGGTGATGTGCAGGAAACGACGAATCGCCGCTGCTTCGGCGGCGGTCTGCGCAAAGCGCAGCAGATACCAGCACGACCAGTACGTGCCGACGCCGGCAACCAGCACGGCGCCGGCGGCGAACAGCGACGGCAGGCCGAGCCAGAGGCTTAGCGCACCGGCCGCGCCACCCCCGCCCAATGCCGAGCCGGTCAGCCCGCTCACGCCTAATTTGCCCGCGCCCCCCATGCCCGTCAGCACGATGGCCGCGCTCGCCGTCCCCGGCGCGGCCAGCAGGGTTGCCGAGGTCACCGCAGTGGCAAAGGCCACACTGGGCGCGCTGCCACGGGCGAACTCGCCGAACCGGCGCAGCAGCTCGCCGCGCACGCTGGCACGTGCCCGCGACAGGCGTTTGCGCACGGCTGCATCGCTCAGGCCAAGCAGCGAGGCAACCTGCCGCGAACTCTGGCCTTCGCGATAAAACAGCAGCAGCGTCTCGCGGCTCTCTTCGGGCAACGCAGAAATGATGTCGAGCGCGGCGATCTCTTCTTCCACCTGCAGCAACTGGTCGGCGGGGGAGGGGGCCGGGTCGGCGGCCATCGCGATCGCCAGGTCCGCCGCTTCGCCGCTGAGCGCGCGATGCCGGTTGGCGCGCAGCCAGTCGCGCGCCAGGTTGCGGGTGATCTGCCGCAGCCACGGCAGGAAGCTGGCCGGCTGATGCAATTGCGCCAGCCGCTGCCAGGCGCGCAGGAAGGCTTCCTGGGCGATGTCTTCGCTGGCGGCGATATCACGGGTGATCGCCAGCGCGATGGCAGTCACCGTGTTCTGGCAAGCGCGCACGATGCGGCCGTAGGCCTGCTGGCAGCCGGCGGCGGCGACCGGCAGTTCGCGTTGCAACATCAGGTCCAGCGTGTCGGTGTGCATCGGCGCAATCCATGTCCTGGTCCCAGCATGACGCAGGCGAGCAGCGGATGTGACCGAGGCGATGGCGGTGGCGCCTGGCGCAGCGCCGGGTGGCTGCGCTCAGCGCGCCGGCTGGATCCGTACACGCACTTCGTCGTCCTCTGCGGCTGGCGGTGCGGTGGTGGCGGGCGCTGGCTGCGCGGCCGGCGGTGCCACTGGCCTGGCCGCATCCGGGGCATTGCGATGGCGCAGCACCACGAACATGGCGACCGCGCCGATCACCAGCAGCAGCACCAGCCGGATGCGCCAGGCCCAGCTGCGCGCATTGGTGCTCGAGCCGTTTTCACCGTCGCGGAAGGTGTACTCCACATTCGGCAGATCGCGGCGGGTGGTGTCGAGCAGGCGTGCGTCGCGCAGCAGATCGCGGGCGCGCGGCTGGTCGTCGGCGTGCACGATCCACACCGTGGGGTAGGCCTGGGCGTTGCCCTGTTCGAGATAGCTGAACTGGCCGCTGCGCTTGCTCTCGTAGGAGCGGCCGTTGCTCATGCGCACGTCGATACCGGCGTTGCGCAGGAGATCGGCCACGCCTTCGGCGGTTTCGATACGTTGACTGCTGAAGATCTTGCGCATGCTTAAGGGGTGCCAGCGATTGCCGAGCAGGGCGCGCTGCGAATGCGCTTGCTCGAGCTGAAAGAAAGGAGCAGCAAGGACGTTGATCCAGGCCGGAAAGTGCAGGCGGCCATCAGCATGCCTGCGCGCGACGAACGCGGTGCAGCGATCAACATGGCGAGTCGTTTGCCGGCACCGCGATCGCGCTGCCGTCGGGCACCACGCGGATCAGGCCTTCCTGGGTGGTGCTGGCGACCAGCACGCCATCGCGGGTGAAGAACTGCCCGCGCGCCAGGCCGCGCGAGCCCTGTGCGGTGGGGCTGTCGAGCGAATACAGCAGCCAGTCGTCGGTGCGGAACGGGCGGTGGAACCACAGGGCGTGATCGAGCGAGGCCATCTGCACATTCGGCGTGTAGTAGCTGATGCCGTGCGGAAAGGTGGAGGTGCCCAACAGCTGGAAATCCGAGGCATAGGCCAGCAAGGCCTGGTGCAGGCCGACGTCGTCGCCGACCGGGTCGCTCAGGCGCAGCCACATCTGCTGGAACGGCGGGCGCTTGGGCGGCTTGAGTTCGTCGCGCGGAAACACATGGCGAAACTCGAACGGGCCGCCACGCGACAGCCAGCGCTGCACCTTGGCAGGCAGTTTCTCCAGTACCTCCGCCGCCAGCGGCGGGGTGGGTTCGATGTCTTCGGGCGGCGGCACCACCGGCATCGCGGACTGGTGTTCGGCGCCGTCTTCGCGCTGCTGGAACGAGGCCGCGCAGAAGAAGATCACCTTGCCATGCTGGATCGCAGTGACCCGGCGCACCGAAAAACTGCCGCCATCTCGGGTGCGGTCGACGTCGTAGACGATCGGGTGGTCGATATTGCCGGCGCGCAGGAAATAGGCATGCAGGGAGTGCGCCTGGCGGCCGTTGTCCACGGTGGCCTGCGCGGCGGCCAGCGCCTGGCCCAGCACCTGTCCGCCGAACACGTACTTGGTGCCGATGTCGCGGCTCTGGCCGCGGAACAGGTTGTCTTCCAGGCGCTCCAGCGACAGCAGGCTGATCAGTTCGGAGACGACGGGTTCGGCAGTGGCGGACAAGGGGCTGGCCTGGGCGTGCGACGGACCGCGATTATAGCGGGCCGCCCCCTGCGCGCCGTGCGGGAGCGGCGTCAGGCCTTCTGTAGCCGCGCCACCAGGCCGTGCAAGGCGGCCTGCGCATCCGGCGCGTACCAGCCGTCGATGAAGCGCTCCAGCTGGATCAGCTCGGGCGCCAGCGCCGCGCGCAGATCGGCGCGGGCAATCGCGCGCGTGGTCAGCATCGGCTGGCGCGGCAGCTGCTGCAGGTCCTGCAGCCAGGCCACCGCGCGGGCGGTGACCAATTCGCCATCGACCAGTTCGTCGACCAGGCCGATCGTGACTGCCTGCTCGGCCGGCAGCAGTTGCCCGGAGATCAGCAGGCGCTCGGCGCGGTGCGCGCCGACCACGCGGCGCAACAGGCGCTGGATGCCTTCAGGCGCGGCCAGGCCCACCTGCACCTCGTTCAAGCCGATCGCATAAGGCTTGGCGGTATCGGCGCTGCGCGCCATCACCCGGTAGTCGCAGCACAGTGCCAGCACGCAGCCGCCGGCCGGCGCATGCCCGCCAATGGCCGCGACCACCGGCACGCGGCTGTTGGCCAGCGCCTGCGCGGCCTCGAAGAAGGCCGTCCAGCTGGCCAGCAACGCGGCGCGGTTGGTGCCGTGTGCCAGCAGATGCGGCACGTCCATGCCACCGGAAAAGATCCGCTCGCTGCCCGACAGCACGATGCCATCGGTCTCCTCGCCGGCCTGCTGCACCGCAACGCTCAGGGCCTGGCACAGCGCGCTGTCCAGTGCATTGACCGGCGGGCGCGCCAGACGGATTTCGCGAAGACGGCCATGGTCTAAGATCTGGATGCTCATTCGGGGCTCCTGGAGGTTGGGTCATGATAGACGGCAGTCGAAGCAGGCAGCGCATGTGCGGACGCGTGCTGCTCGGTGCATGGGTGATGCTGGCAAGTGCAGGCGTTGGCGCGCAGTGCCTGCCCGAGTTCAAGGGTGGCTGGATCCGCATTCCGCCACCCGGTGGCATGGGCATGGCAGCGGGCTTCGGGCAGTTCCACAATGGCTGTGCGCAGCCGTTGCAGGTCACCGCGGCCAAGAGCAGTGCGTTTGCCGATGTGTCCATCCACGAGACCACGCAAACCAACGGCGTCAGCCGCATGCGCGCGGTGCCGGAGCTGGCGTTGCCGGCCGGCAAGTCGGTGCCGCTTGCGCCGGGCGGGCTGCATCTGATGCTGATGGAAGCTCGTGCGCCGCTGCAGGAAGGCGCGCAGGTGCCGGTGACCTTTACCTTGCAGGATGGCCGCGAGATCAAGACCACGCTGCAGGCGCGCAAGCGCGCGCCGGGTTCGTAAACGCGCGCAGTGCGTGGCTGAGCGAGGCTGCAGCCGTGCAGGTTGCAGTTCTTGCAGAGCCCACTACGCGATGTTGCCGATCAAACGCGATGCGTGGTGGCAGGCAGCCGCCACTTCACTGTGTCAGTCCGGTCTCGATCACGCGGCCTGTCGGTGGTATCGCGCAGCGGCATGACAGGATCGCTGCAAACAACAACGGCGGCTCCCGGAAGAGCCGCCGTCGTCTTATGGCGCTGGAGATCCAGCGCGCAACTGGCAAATCTCAGCTGCTGGCGGCGCGTACCGCATCCGGCAGCGATGCGCTCTTGCCGGTCTGCGTATCGATCCACACCACCACCACGTTGCCATCGGAATACAGCACGCCCTCGTCCTTCTGGTCGAGGATGCGGTGGCCGATGGTGATGCTGCTGCTGCCCAGGCGCTCGACGAACAGTTCCACCAGGATGTCGTTCGGCCATAGCAGCGGGCGCTTGTAGTTGACGTTGGTGGCCGCGACCACCGGCGCGATGCGGTCGGTCATCGCCACGCCTTCAACGCCCAGCATCCAGCGCACGCGCGCTTCCTCCAGGTACGAAATGTACTTGGCGTTGTTGACATGGCCCATGCTGTCCATGTCGCGCCAGCGCACGCTGATCGGGATGCGTGCCAACACCTTGTGCTCTTCGCTCATCAGCTTGCCTTCTTCTTTGCGGTTTTCTTGGTGGCGGACTTGGCGACTTTCGCCACCTTCTCCGGTTTGACCTTGCGTGGCGGGCGCGCATCGGGCTTGTTGGCCATCGCCGCCGGCCGGGTCTCGCGCGCCTTCACCGATGGCAGCATCTTGGCCAGGAACTGCCCGGTGTAGGACGCCTTGTGCGCAGCCACATCTTCCGGCGTGCCGGAGACCAGGATGCTGCCGCCGCGATGGCCGCCTTCCGGGCCCAGATCCACGATCCAGTCGGCGGTCTTGATCACGTCCAGATTGTGTTCGATCACCACCACCGTGTTGCCCTCGTCGCGCAGCTTGTGCAGCACGCCGAGCAGCGCTTCGATGTCGTGGAAGTGCAGGCCGGTGGTCGGCTCATCGAGGATGTACAGGGTGCGTCCGGTATCGCGACGCGACAGCTCCTTGGACAACTTGACGCGTTGCGCCTCGCCGCCGGACAGCGTGGTCGCGCTCTGGCCCAGCTTGATGTAACTCAGCCCCACATCCACCAGCGTTTCCAGCTTGCGTGCGATCGACGGCACCGGCTCGAACAGCCGCAGCGCGTCCTCGACGGTCATCTGCAGCACGTCGCTGATGTTGAAGCCCTTGTAGCGGATCTCCAGCGTCTCGCGGTTGTAGCGCTTGCCGTGGCAGACATCGCAGGGCACGTAGACGTCGGGCAGGAAGTGCATCTCCACCTTGATCAGGCCATCGCCCTGGCAGGCTTCGCAGCGGCCGCCGCGTACGTTGAAGCTGAAACGGCCCGGCGAATAACCGCGCGCACGCGCTTCCGGCACCTGCGCGAACAACTCGCGCAACGGCGTGAACATGCCGGTGTAGGTGGCCGGATTGGAACGCGGGGTGCGCCCGATCGGCGACTGGTCGATATCCACGACCTTGTCGAACAGATCCAGATTCTCCACCTCGCGATGCGCGGCCACCGGATGCGAGGCGCCGTTGATCTCGTTGGCCGCCAGCGAGAACAAGGTGTCGTTGATCAACGTGGACTTGCCCGAGCCGGACACGCCGGTGATGCAGGTCAACAAGCCGGCCGGAATATCCAGGTCGACATTCTTCAGGTTGTTGCCGGTTGCCCCGCGCAGATGCAGCATCATCTTCGGGTTGGGCTTGTGGCGCTGCTTGGGAATCTCGATGCGGCGCTTGCCCGACAGGTACTGGCCGGTCAGCGAGCCGGGTGCATCCAGGATGTCCTGCAACGAGCCTTGCGCGCAGATCTCGCCACCGTGCACGCCGGCGCCGGGGCCGATGTCCAGCACGTAATCGGCCAGGCGGATCGCGTCTTCGTCATGCTCGACGACGATCACGGTATTGCCCAGATCGCGCAGCCGCGTCAGCGTGCCGAGCAGGCGTTCGTTGTCGCGCTGATGCAGGCCGATCGACGGCTCGTCCAGCACATACATCACCCCGACCAGGCCGGCGCCGATCTGGCTGGCCAGCCGGATGCGCTGCGCCTCGCCACCGGACAAGGTATCGGCCTTGCGTTCCAGGGTCAGGTAATCCAAGCCCACATCGACCAGGAAGCCCAGCCGCTCGCCGATCTCCTTGACGATCTTGCTGGCGATCTCGCCACGCCAGCCCGGCAGCGACAAGCCGCGGAAAAAGCTCAGCGCCTCGTTGACCGGCAGCACCACCAGCTCGGGCAACGGGCGGTCGGCCACGAACACGTTGCGCGCGGCACGATTCAGGCGCGTGCCGTTGCAGGCCGGGCAGGGCTGCTGGCTGACGTACTTGGTCAGCTCTTCGCGCACGGCTGGAGACTCAGTTTCGCGGTAGCGGCGTTCCAGGTTCGGCAGGATGCCCTCGAAACGGTGTTTGCGGGTGGTGCGCCCGCCCGCATCGGTGAAGTAGGTAAAACTGATCACCTCATCGCCGCTACCGAACAGCACCGCCTGGCGCACCTTGGCCGGCAGCGTGTTCCACACCGCGTCCACGTCGAACTTGTAGTGCTTGGCCAGTGAGGCGATCAGCTGGAAATAATAGGCATTGCGCCGATCCCAGCCGCGCACCGCGCCGGCCGACAGCGACAGCTCCGGATGCACCACGACGCGATCCGGGTCGAAGAACTCGGCTACGCCCAGGCCATCGCAGCTTGGGCAGGCGCCCACCGGTGCGTTGAACGAAAACAGCCGCGGCTCCAGCTCCGGCAGCGAGTAATCGCAGACCGGGCAGCTGTATTTGGACGAGAACAGGTGCGGCGCCGCGGCCGGGTCGTCCAGTGACTGCACCGCGACCATGCCTTCGCCGAGCTTGAGCGCAGTCTCGAAACTTTCCGCCAGCCGTTGCTTGATGTCTTCGCGCGGACGGAAGCGGTCGATCACCGCCTCGATGGTGTGCTTCTGGCGCAGCGCCAGCGGCGGCACCGCGTCAATCTCGTACAGCTCGCCATCCACGCGCACGCGCACAAAGCCCTGCGCGCGCAGCTGCTCGAACACCTGCGCATGCTCGCCCTTGCGTTCGCGGATCACCGGCGCCAGCAGCATGTAACGCTGCTCCTGGTCCTGCGTGAGCATGTGGTCGACCATCTGGCTGACGGTCTGCGCCTCCAGCGGGAAGCCGTGGTCCGGGCAGCGCGGCTGACCGACCCGCGCGTACAGCAGGCGCAGGTAGTCGTAGATCTCGGTGATCGTGCCGACCGTGGAGCGCGGGTTGTGCGAGGTCGATTTCTGTTCGATCGAAATCGCCGGAGACAGGCCTTCGATGTGGTCCAGGTCCGGCTTTTCCATCACGCTGAGGAACTGGCGCGCATACGCCGACAGCGACTCGACGTAGCGGCGCTGGCCTTCTGCATAGATGGTGTCGAACGCCAACGACGACTTGCCCGAGCCGGACAGGCCGGTGATCACGATCAGTTTGTCGCGAGGCAGGTCGAGGTCGATGTTCTTGAGGTTGTGCGTCCGCGCGCCGCGGATGCGGATGAAATCCATCGCCATGGGGGATCCGATGTCGGGCCGGCGAACCGGCAGTGGTGCGAGCGTGCTCAGCAGGAATGAGTGGCAGTCGATCAGCCTACCCGCCGACCTAGGTGAGGGCAATTGCCCCAAATGCCAGTCTGACCGGGCGCCTGTGGCGGCCGGATGATGCGTTGCATGGGTGGATCGGGCATGGCCGCGCTCCGGCGGCCGGCAGGTTGACCCCAAGCCCCGCCAGCCCGTACAATCCCGCTCCTGTCTGCCCTAGGGCACGTCAGTGCGACCATAATAACTACAGAGGAAAACCTGGTCATGTACGCAGTTCTGGTAACCGGCGGTAAGCAATACCGCGTCGCGCAGGGCGAAACGCTCCGCGTGGAAAAGCTCGAAGTCGAAGCTGGCAACGAGATCAAGTTCGACACCGTCCTGATGTTGGGCGATAGCGATGGCATCAAGCTGGGCGATGCGCTGAAGGGCGCCTCGGTCACCGCCAAGGTCGTGGCCCATGGCCGCGCCGACAAGGTGCGCATCATCAAGTTCCGTCGCCGCAAGCACCACATGAAGCGTCAGGGACACCGTCAGTACTACACCGAAATCGAGATCACCGGCATCGCCGGTGGCGATAAGAAGTAAGGAGAACCAGTCATGGCACATAAAAAAGGCGTAGGTTCCTCGCGCAACGGTCGCGATTCCAACCCGAAGTACCTGGGTGTGAAGATCTTCGGTGGCCAGGCCATCGATGCCGGCAACATCATCGTGCGTCAGCGCGGCACCCAGTTCCATCCGGGCGCCGGCGTCGGCCTCGGCCGTGACCACACCCTGTTCGCGCTGGTCGACGGCAAGGTGGAGTTCTCGGTCAAGGGTGCGAAGAAGCGTCGTACCGTCAGCGTGGTTGCCGAGGCGTAATCGCCCGCTCCATGCAGGCCAGTCCGTCAGGCATCCATGCCTGGCGGACGAGACGGAAAGCCCCGCTTTTGCGGGGTTTTTCGTTTGACGGCCGGGAGTGGGGAATAGGGAATCGGGAATCGGAAAAGCCGGCTCCTGGTTTCTTCTCGCTCTTTGCTGTCTTGCTGGTGAGTGCGCTCGCCGGCAAGGGTCAGGCTGGTTTCTTTGGCCGATTCCCTATTCCCCATTCCCAATTCCCGGTTGCAAGCTCATGAAGTTAGTCGACGAAGCAGAAATCCTGGTCAGTGCCGGCAATGGCGGCAATGGCTGTGTCGGCTTTCGCCGCGAGAAGTTCATCCCGCTCGGTGGGCCCGATGGTGGCGACGGCGGTAATGGCGGCAGCGTGTGGATCGTGGCCGACGAGAACGTCAATACGCTGGTCGACTTCCGGCATGAGCGTACCTTCAAGGCGCAGCGCGGCGAGAACGGCATGGGTCGCCAGGCCTACGGCAAGGGCGGCGAAGACCGCATCATCGTGGTGCCGGTCGGCACCGTGGTGATGAATGTGCAGACCGACGAAGTCATCGGCGACCTGACCCAGCATGGCGATCGCCTGCTGGTGGCCAAGGGCGGCAAGGGCGGCCTGGGCAACATGCATTTCAAGAGCTCGGTCAACCGTGCGCCGCGCCAGTCCACCACCGGTGAAGAGGGCGAGGAGCGGTTGCTCAAGCTGGAGCTGAAGCTGCTGGCCGATGTTGGCCTGCTGGGCTTTCCCAATGCGGGCAAGAGCACCCTGATCCGCGCGGTGTCCTCGGCAACCCCGAAGGTGGCCGATTACCCGTTCACCACCCTGTACCCGAATCTGGGCGTGGTCAGCGTCGAGGCGTATCGCAGCTTCGTCATCGCCGACGTGCCGGGCCTGATCGAGGGCGCGGCCGACGGTGCCGGGCTGGGCACGCAGTTCCTGCGCCATCTGCAGCGCACCCGTCTGCTGCTGCATCTGGTGGACATTTCGCCGATGGATGGTGGGGTGGAGGCGTCGCCGGTGGATCAGGTGCGCACCATCGAGCGCGAGCTGGAGCGCCACGATCCCGAGTTGCTGAAGAAGCCGCGCTGGCTGGTGCTCAACAAGGCCGACCTGATGTTCGAGGACGAGGCGCGCGCTGCGGCCGAGACGATCGTGGCCGAGCTTGGCTGGACCGCGCCGTGGTATCTGGTCTCGGCGCTGGGCCGCGATGGCACCTTCCCGATCATGAAGGACATCATGGCGTTCTTCGACCGGCAGCGCGAGGACGAGCTCGAGGCACGCAATGCCGGCTGAGCGCATGCGCAGGCACACAAAAAACCCGGCCAAGGCCGGGTTTTTCTATGCCACCGCAAGCCAGGCCTGCGGTGATGCCAACACGGCTCGCTTACGCGGCCTTGATGGCCTTGATGCGAGCGGTCAGACGGCTCTTGTGACGCGCAGCCTTGTTCTTGTGAATCAGGCCACGGGCGCTGAAACGGTCGAGAATGGGCTGAGCAACGGCGAAAGCAGCTTCGGCGCCTGCAGCATCGTTGGCGTCAAGGGCCTTGATCACCTTCTTGACGGCGGTGCGCAGCATCGAACGCTGGCCCGTGTTGCGCTCATTGCGCACGACGGTCTGCTTGGCGCGCTTCTTGGCGGACTTGATATTGGCCACGGTGGTGGGTTCCTGAAAAATCGGTGTAGTGGAAAAAGCAAGCGGGAAAGTATGATGGGCTTAGTTATGTACGTCAAGTCAGTTGTCAAGAGGGATGCAGCGTGAGCAAGCCCGGCATGTTGAGAGGCCTGCTCTCATTCAGCAGTATGACCATGGTGTCGCGGGTGTTGGGCCTGATCCGCGACCAGGCGATCTCCACCACCTTCGGCGCCAATGCGGTCACCGACGCGTTCTGGGTGGCGTTCCGGATCCCCAATTTCCTGCGTCGGCTGTTCGCCGAGGGCTCGTTCGCCACCGCCTTCGTGCCGGTGTTCACCGAGGTCAAGGAGACCCGTCCGCACTCGGACCTGCGCGAGCTGATGTCGCGGGTATCCGGCACGCTCGGTGGCATGCTGCTGCTGATCACCGCGCTGGGGCTGATCTTCACCCCGCAGCTGGCGTCTGTGTTTTCCGATGGCGCGGCCACCGATCCGGATAAATACGGCTTGCTGGTGGACTTGTTGCGGCTGACGTTTCCGTTTCTGTTATTCGTCTCGTTGACCGCGCTGGCGGGCGGGGCGCTCAACAGCTTCCAGCGGTTTGCGATTCCGGCGCTGACGCCGGTGATCCTCAATCTGTGCATGATCGCCGGCGCGCTGTGGCTGGCGCCGCGGCTGAACGTGCCGATCCTGGCGCTGGGCTGGGCGGTGCTGGTGGCCGGGGCGCTGCAGTTGCTGTTTCAGCTGCCGGCCCTGAAGGGCATCGACCTGCTGACGCTGCCGCGCTGGGGCTGGACGCACCCGGATGTGCGCAAGGTGCTGACCCTGATGATTCCGACCCTGTTCGGTTCGTCGATCGCGCAGATCAACCTGATGCTGGACACGGTGATCGCCGCGCGGCTGGCCGACGGCTCGCAGTCGTGGCTGTCGCTGGCCGACCGGTTCCTGGAACTGCCGCTGGGCGTGTTCGGGGTGGCGCTGGGCACGGTGATCCTGCCGGCGCTGGCGCGCCATCACGTCAAGACCGACCGCAGCGCGTTCTCCGGCGCGCTGGACTGGGGGTTCCGCACCACGCTGCTGATCGCGATGCCGGCGATGCTCGGCTTGCTGCTGCTGGCCGAGCCGCTGGTGGCGACCTTGTTCCAGTACCGCCAGTTCACCGCCTTCGATACGCGCATGACCGCGATGTCGGTCTACGGCCTGAGCTTCGGCCTGCCGGCGTACGCCATGCTCAAGGTGCTGCTGCCGGCCTTCTACGCCCGCCAGGACACCCGTACCCCGGTGCGTGCCGGCGTGGCGGCGTTGATCGCCAACATGGTGTTCAACTTCGCGTTGCTGGCAGTGGTCTACCAGATCATGGTGCCGCCCGAGCTCAAGGCGCAGGGCGTGATGCAGGCGCTGGGCAAACAGCCGGGCCTGCATCTGGCGCTGGGCATTGCCAGCGCGCTGTCCAGTTATCTCAACCTGGCTTTGCTGTGGTACTGGCTGGGCAAGTCCGGCGTGTACCAGCGCCGGCCGGGTTGGGCTGGCTATGCGCTGCGCCTGCTGCTGGCATGCGCGGCGATGGTGGCGGTGCTGTTGAGCCTGCTGTGGTGGCTGCCATCGTTCACCGTGATGGATAAGTGGGATCGCATCGGCTGGCTGGCGGTGCTGGTCGGCAGCGGTGGGGCGACCTACCTGGTGGCGCAAGTGGCGCTGGGATTGCGGCCGCGGCATCTGCGCGAGGGCTAGTCGTCCGCCGAGCTGGCCGAGCAAGTGCGGAGCCAGCCGTCATGCACGGTGGGCGGGGCCAATCCCTGGCCGGGAAGGCGCGCAATCGTGTGCCCGCTTCCGGAACGCGGCGGCACAGGCCCGGGGGCCGCACCCATGCGGATTGACAGGCACGGCTATACTTGCGGGTTATGCATCAACGAGGGTCGGCCGGCAGGCCGGCATCTGTTTGGATCGAGGAATGAGCAGGCTGTTTAGAGACGTCGAGGGCGGGACGCTGTTCCCGCACGGAAGCGTGGTCTGCATCGGCGCCTTCGATGGCCTGCACCTGGGGCATCGGGCATTGGTGCAGCACGCAGTCGCGCGCGCGCGCGCGCTGGGGGTGCCGGCGGTGGCGGTGAGCTTCGAGCCGCTGCCGCGCGAGTTTTTCGCCCCGGCCGCGCCGCCACCGCGGCTGACCCTGGCCCGCGCCAAGATTGAAGGGTTGCACGGCTTCGGTGCCGACAGCGTGGGCATGATCCGTTTCGATGGTCGCCTGTCGGCGATGAGTGCCGAAGACTTCGTGCGCCTGGCCCTGGTTGGCCGGCTGTGTGCCAGAGAGGTCTGGATCGGCCCGGAGTTCCGTTTCGGCCATCGGCGTGGCGGCGATATCGGCCTGCTGCGCTCGCTTGGTGACCACTACGGCTTTGCAGCGGGCGAAATCGCGCCGGTGCACCTGCACGGCGAGCGCATCTCGGCCACGCGCATCCGCGAACTGCTGGGCGTGGGCGAGTTCGCGCACGCCGGGCAATTGCTTGGCCGTCCGTATGCCATCGGCGGGCGGGTGGTGCGCGGCAAACAGCTTGGCCGCACCCTGGGCTACCCCACTGCCAATCTGCGTTTCCCGCGCACGCCGGCGCTGTCGGGCATTTACGCGACCTGGGTGCATGGCGTGGCCGAGCGACCGTGGCCGTCGGTCTCGAGCTTTGGCACGCGCCCGACCGTGGCCGGCGTGGAGCCGCTGCTGGAAGCGCATCTGTTCGATTTCCAGGGCGACCTGTATGGCCGGCATATCGAGGTCGAATTCGTCGCCAAGCTGCGCGACGAAGAGAAGTTCGATGGCCTGGACGCGCTGACGGTGCAGATGCATCGTGATGCCGAGCAGGCGCGTGCGGTGCTGGACAGGCACGCAGTTTCTGCAACACATGCGAGTTCCTCGCAACAGCCCGCCTATGATGCGAGTCCCTCGCAAGAGCCCGCACATCCATGTGCGGACTTATCAAAAAATCCAGCGCAACGGTAGAGACCTGTGACCCAAGACTACAAAGCCACTCTCCATCTGCCCGCGACGGAATTCCCGATGCGTGGCGACCTGCCCAAGCGCGAGCCGGCGATGCTGGACCGCTGGGAGCGCGAGGGGCTGTACGCGCAACTGCGCGCCAATGCGGCAGGGCGCCCGCTGTTCGTGCTGCACGACGGCCCGCCGTATGCCAATGGCCAGATCCATCTGGGCCATGCGGTCAACAAGATCCTCAAGGACATCATCGTCAAGTCGAAGTACCTGGCTGGCTTCGATGCGCCCTACATCCCGGGCTGGGATTGCCACGGCCTGCCGATCGAGATCGCGATCGAGAAAAAGTACGGCAAGGTCGGCGTCAAGCTCGACGCAGCGCAGTTCCGCCAGAAGTGCCGCGAATACGCCACCGAGCAGATCGATCTGCAGCGCCGCGATTTCAAGCGCCTGGGCGTGATCGGCGATTGGGACAACCCGTACAAGACGCTGGATTTCCGCTTCGAAGCCAACGAGATCCGCGCGCTGGCCAAGGTTGTCGACAATGGCCACCTGACCCGTGGCGTGAAGCCGGTGCACTGGTGCTTCGATTGCGGCTCGGCGCTGGCCGAGGCCGAGATCGAATACGCCGACAAGGTGTCGCCGACGGTGGACATCGCCTATCCGGCGCGTGATCCGGCGGCTGTTGCTGCCGCATTCGGCGCCAGCCTGCCGGCGGGCGTGGGCGTGGCGGTACCGATCTGGACCACCACGCCGTGGACGCTGCCGGCGTCGCTGGCGGTGAGCCTGGGCGCGGAACTGGACTACGTGCTGGTCGAAGGCCCGGCCGATCGCGGCCAGCCGCGCTGGTTGGTGATCGCCGAGGCTCTGGCCGGCAAGGCGCTGTCGCGCTATGGCGTGGACACGGTGGTCGTGCACGGCCAAGCCAAGGGCGCGGCGCTGGAGCAGATGCTGCTGAACCACCCGTTCTATGCCGAGCGCGAGATTCCGCTGCTGCTGGGCGACCATGTGTCGGCCGAGGACGGTACCGGCGCGGTGCATACCGCACCGGGCCATGGCCAGGAGGACTACCAGGTCTCCAAGCAGTACGGCCTGCTCGAGCGTTACGGCGCTGCGCAGATCAACCCGGTGGACGGGCGCGGCGTGTACCTGCCGTCGACGCCGCCGCTGGGCGACACCGTGCTGGCCGGGCTGCACATCTGGAAGGCCAACGACATCATCATCGAAGCGCTGCGCGACACCGGCGTGTTGCTGGCGGCCAGCAAGATGGAGCACAGCTATCCGCATTGCTGGCGCCACAAGACGCCGATCGCGTTCCGTGCCACGCCGCAGTGGTTCATCTCGATGGAGCAGGCCAACCTGCGCGCCGATGCGCTCAAGGCCATCGACAACGTGCACTGGTATCCATCCTGGGGCCAGGCGCGTATCGCCGGCATGGTCGATGGACGTCCGGACTGGACCATCTCGCGCCAGCGCACCTGGGGCGTGCCGATCGCCTTGTTCGTGCATCGCGAAACCGGCGAGCCGCATCCGCGCAGCACCGAGTTGCTGCGCCAGGTCGCCGACCGGGTGGAACTGGGCGGCGTGGACGTGTGGTACACGCTGGATGCGGCCGAACTGCTGGGCGATGAGACCGCCGATTACGACAAGATCACCGACATCCTGGATGTGTGGTTCGACTCCGGCGTGACCCACGAGGCGGTGCTGGTGGACCGCGGCCTGCCCAAGCCGGCCGACCTGTACCTGGAGGGCTCCGACCAGCACCGTGGCTGGTTCCAGTCCTCGCTGCTGACCGGCGTGGCGATGGACAAGGCGGCGCCGTACAAGCAGTGCCTGACCCACGGCTTCACCGTGGACGAGCACGGGCGCAAGATGTCCAAGTCGCTGGGCAACGGCATCGAGCCGCAGGACATCATGAAGACCCTGGGCGCGGACATCCTGCGCCTGTGGATCGCCTCGGCCGATTACAGCAATGAGATGTCGCTGTCGCAGGAGATCCTCAAGCGCAACGCCGATGCGTATCGCCGCCTGCGCAATACCGCGCGCTTCCTGCTCGGCAACCTGCATGGCTTTGATCCGCTGCAGCACCTGGTGGCACTGGACGACATGGTGCTGCTGGACCGCTGGATCGTGCACCGCGCGCACGAATTGCAGGAAAAGATCGCTGCCGCGTATGCGCGCTACGACTTTGCCGAAATCGTGCAGGCCCTGCTGAATTTCTGCAGCGTCGACCTGGGCTCGCTGTATCTGGACGTGACCAAGGACCGCCTGTACACGATGGCCGAGGATGCACGCGGCCGCCGTTCGGCGCAGAGCGCGATGTATCACGTGGCCGAGGCGTTCGTGCGCTGGATCGCGCCGGTGCTGAGCTTTACCGCCGAGGAACTGTGGGGCTACCTGCCGGGCAAGCGGGTCGACAACGTGTTGTTCGCCACCTGGTACGACGGCCTGGCGCCGTTGCCGGCCGATGCTGCGCTGAGCAGTGCCGATGTCGACAGGCTGCTGGCCTTGCGCGAGCAGGTGGCCAAGGTGCTGGAGCCGATGCGTGCCAACGGGGCGATCGGCGCGGCGCTGGAAGCGGAGATCACCGTGGCCGCCGATGCGCAAACCGCCGCGCGCTGGCAGCCGCTGGCCGAGGAACTGCGCTTCCTGTTCATCAGTGGCGACGTGACCGTGACTGCGGCCAGCACCGACGACATCTTCGTCAGCGCGCAGCCGACCAGCAAGGCCAAGTGCGTGCGTTGCTGGCACCACCAGGCCAGCGTGGGCAGCGATCCGCGTCACCCGGAACTGTGCAGCCGCTGCGTCAGCAATATCGAAGGCCCCGGCGAGCAACGCCGCTGGTTCTGACGGGGTTGCGTGAAGGCGCGCGGCGGGCAGGTCCTGCCGCGCGTTATTGAGGCCCCGTACGGGCTGGCGTGTGCCTCTGTCGCGGCATCATGGGCAGGCGCTGGTGCCGGATGACGAGTGCCCCGGCGCTGCATGCAGTCCCTTGCTGAAGCGTGGCGCATGCGGCACGGCGGGGCAGGGGAGCCGGCTCCGGTGCCCATGCCATCCTTGCCTGCCTGTCATCCAGCTTTCGTCAGCTTCATCTGCCACCGCCCTTACTTATCGCCATCCAGGCATCTTCTCCGACGTCGGAGAAGTCACCACCAACTGCGACCTTTCGACATGAGTCAACGCCCCAAACCCTCTGCCCTGATCTGGTTGCTGCTGTCGGCACTCGTGATCGGGCTGGACCAGTGGAGCAAGGCCTGGGTGCTGTCCAGCCTGCCCGAATACACCCCGGTGCCGGTGATCGACGGTTTCTGGAACTGGTACCGCACCTACAATACCGGCGCGGCCTTCAGCTTCCTGAGCGATGCCGGCGGCTGGCAGTTGTGGTTCTTCACCGCGCTGGCGATGGGCATCAGCGGGCTACTGGCGTTCTGGCTGTCGCGCACCGCACGCAGCGAATGGCGCAGCGCGCTGCCGTATGCGCTGGTGATCGGCGGGGCGATCGGCAACGTGATCGACCGCCTGATGCACGGCCACGTGGTCGATTTCATCCAGTGGTACATCGGCAGCCACACCTGGCCGTCGTTCAACATCGCCGACTCGGCGATCGTCGGCGGCGCCATCGGGATCGCGGTATTCGGTCTGTTCGACAAGTCCGGCAAGCGCGAGTCGGGGATTCGGAAGTAGGAATCGACGCTGAAGTCGTGGCGCACCGGCGCCGCCCGGTCCCATCCTCCATTCCCCATTCCCGTAGAATGCTCGCCATGGATGTCCTGCTCGCCAATCCCCGTGGTTTCTGTGCCGGTGTCGACCGCGCGATCGAGATCGTCAAGCGTGCGATCGAAACGCTGGGCGCGCCGATCTATGTGCGCCATGAAGTGGTGCACAACCGTTTTGTGGTCGACGACCTCAAGCAGCGCGGCGCGGTCTTCGTCGAGGAACTGGACGAGGTGCCCGACAATGCCACGGTGATCTTCAGCGCGCACGGCGTCTCGCAGGCGGTGCGTCAGGAAGCCGAGCGCCGCGGGCTCAAGGTGTTCGACGCGACCTGTCCGCTGGTGACCAAGGTGCATTTCGAGGTGGCGCGGCATTGCCGGGCCGGCCGCGACGTGGTGCTGATCGGCCACGCCGGGCATCCGGAAGTGGAAGGCACGATGGGGCAGTGGAGCCGCGAACGCGGCCCGGGCACGATCTATCTGGTCGAGGATATCGAACAGGTCGCCACGCTGCAGATCCGCCAGCCGGAGAACCTTGCCTACACCACCCAGACCACGCTGTCGGTGGACGACACCATGGGCATCATCGAGGCCCTGCGTGCGCGCTACCCGGCGATGCAGGGGCCGCGCCACGACGACATCTGCTACGCCACCCAGAACCGCCAGGATGCGGTGCGCGATCTGGCGCGCCAATGCGATCTGGTGCTGGTGGTCGGTTCGCCCAACAGCTCCAATTCCAATCGCCTCAGCGAGCTGGCCCGGCGCGACGGGGTGGAGTCCTACCTGATCGACAACGCCGGCGAGATCGACCCGGCCTGGATCGTCGGCAAGCAGCACATCGGCCTGACCGCCGGCGCCTCCGCACCGCAGGTGCTGGTCGATGGCGTGCTGGCGCGGTTGCGCGAGCTGGGCGCCGAGGGTGTGTCCGAGCTGGAAGGCGAGCCGGAATCGATGGTGTTCGCGCTGCCCAAGGAACTGCGGTTGCGTCTGGTCAGCTGATGGTGGGTGCTCCAGGCCGCTGAGTCAGCGTCGAGTGCATGCGGCAGGTCCGGGCGTTTCGCAGTTGCAGGTGGCCATCGTTCGAAGGCCTCGGCCCCGGGCTCGAGGCCCGGATGCATAGTCCGCCGCCTGGCGGCGATTGACCGGGCACCGGCTCCGCTCCTACAATTCACGGCTCGCCGGAATAGCTCAGTTGGTAGAGCGGCGCATTCGTAATGCGTAGGTCGTAGGTTCGATTCCTATTTCCGGCACCATCGCTTCAGTACTGGGTCGACCATTGGTCGGCCCAGTTGCGTTTTGGGCCGATGCACGTACAGCCCGGCGCTGCGCCGCCATATACGCGGCACATCGCGCCGGCCGCAATCGATGGCCGCAACCGCATCTTTGCCGCCCCGCGCAGCGCTGCGACAACATGTCGCACAGTTTTGCGCGCATTAATTGCGACAGATCATTGCCGATGGGTTTCGTGCAGGTGCAGCAAAGTCTAAAATCAGGGAGCTAACTCGTGTCTTCGGTCTGCGTGGCCGCCTTCCCCCGGGAAGCGCGCCGTCAGGACGAGTCCACATGGATACGACGAACGAGGCTGGCGTTCCTTCGCACTTGGATCGACCGATGATTCCGTTGAAACATCTCGGGCGTGTACTTCGTCCAGGCCTGATGCTGCCGTTCCTGCTGTTGGCAGGCTGCAACTCGGCCATTCTCAATCCGAAAGGCCAGATCGGCCACGACGAGAAGCAGCTGCTGATCACCTCGGTCGTGCTGATGCTGATCGTGGTCATCCCGGTGATCGTGATGACGATTGCGTTCGCGTGGAAATATCGCGCGTCCAACACGAAGGCGCGCTACGAGCCGGATTGGTCGCACTCCACCGCCATCGAAGTGGTGGTGTGGTCGATCCCCTGCGTGATCATCCTGGTGCTGGCGGTGCTGACCTGGCGCTCCTCGCACGCGCTGGACCCGTACCGGCCGCTGGATTCGGACGTCAAGCCGATCACCATCGAAGCGGTGTCGCTGGACTGGAAGTGGATGTTCATCTACCCGGACCAGAACATCGCCACGGTCAACGAGATCGCGTTCCCGGTGCATACGCCGCTGAACTTCAAGATCACCTCCGATACGGTGATGAACTCGTTCTTCATCCCGCACCTGGGCACGATGATCTACGCGATGGCCGGCATGGAAACCAAGCTGCACCTGGTGGCCAACGAGCCGGGCGAATACTTCGGCCTGTCGACCAACTACAGCGGTCACGGCTTCTCGAAGATGAGCTTCAAGGCGCATGCGGTCGATCAGGCCGGCTTCGATGCGTGGGTGGCCAAGGTCAAGGCATCGCCGACCGCGTTGAACGCTGCCGAGTACCAGGTGCTGGCCGCCAACCGCAACGACAAGGAACAGTATCCGGTCACCTACTACTCGTCGGTGCAGGACGGCATGTTCCGCTCGCTCGTCGACAAATACATGAATGGTCCGGGCCATAACAAAGGCCATGGCGACCATCAGGCAGCGGCTGCAGAGCCGGTTGCCATGTGCACTTCTGGAGACAAGTGATGCTAGGCAAACTTACGATCGAGGCGGTTCCGTACCACGAGCCGATCATCATGGTCGCACTCGGTGGTGCCGGCCTGCTCGGCCTGCTCATCGCGGGCGCCATCACCAAGTACAAGCTGTGGGGCTACCTGTGGAACGAGTGGTTCACCTCGGTGGATCACAAGCGCATCGGTGTGATGTACATCATCGTGGCGCTGGTCATGTTGCTGCGCGGCTTCGCCGATGCGGCGATGATGCGCACCCAGCAGGCGCTGGCGGGTAACGGCGGCGAAGGTGTGCTGCCGCCGCACCACTACGACCAGATCTTCACCGCGCACGGCGTGATCATGATCTTCTTCATGGCCATGCCGTTCATGACTGGCCTGTTGAACCTGATCGTGCCGCTGCAGATCGGCGCACGCGACGTGGCGTTCCCGTTCCTGAACTCGCTGAGCTTCTGGCTGTTCGTGGCCGGTGCGGCGCTGATCAACATCTCGCTGGGTGTCGGCGAATTCGCGCAGACCGGCTGGCTGGCCTACCCGCCGTTGTCGGGGCTGGAATACAGTCCGGGCGTAGGTGTCGACTACTACATCTGGGCGTTGCAGGTCTCAGGCCTGGGCACCCTGTTGACCGGCATCAACTTCTTCGTGACGATCATGCGGATGCGCGCACCGGGCATGACTCTGATGCGCATGCCGATCTTCACCTGGACCGCGCTGATCACCAACATTCTGATCATCGCCGCATTCCCGATCCTGACCGTGGCGCTGGCGCTGCTGGGTGCCGACCGTTACCTGGGCACGCATTTCTTCACCAACGACGGTGGCGGCAACGCCATGATGTACGTCAACCTGATCTGGATCTGGGGTCACCCGGAAGTCTATATCCTGATCCTGCCGGCGTTCGGCATCTTCTCCGAGCTGATCGCGACCTACAGCCGCAAGCGCCTGTTCGGCTACACCTCGATGGTCTACGCCACCTCGTGCATCGGCGTGCTGTCGTTCGTGGTGTGGTTGCATCACTTCTTCACCATGGGCTCGGGTGCCAACGTCAATGCCTTCTTCGGCATCACGACGATGATCATCTCGATCCCGACCGGCGTGAAGATCTTCAACTGGCTGTTCACCATGTTCCGCGGTCGTGTGCACATGACCTCGCCGGTGCTGTGGACGATCGGCTTCATCATCACCTTCACCATCGGCGGCATGACCGGCGTGATGCTGGCGATCCCGGCCGTGGACTTCGTGCTGCACAACAGCCTGTTCCTGATCGCGCACTTCCATAACGTGATCATCGGCGGCGTGGTGTTCGGCTACCTGGCCGGCCTGACCTACTGGTTTCCGAAGGCGTTCGGCTTCAAGCTCAACGAGAAGATCGGCAAGGCCTCGTTCTGGTGCTGGATCATCGGCTTCTTCGTGGCCTTCATGCCGCTGTACGTGCTCGGCTTCATGGGCATGACCCGTCGCATGAATACCTACAACCACCCCGAGTGGGCGCCGTGGCTGTACGTCGCTGCGGCCGGTGCTGCGATCATCGGCCTGGGTATTTTCCTGAACCTGGTGCAGATCGGTTACAGCGTGTGGAAGCGCAAGGAGCACATGGACTACACGGGCGATCCGTGGGATGGCCGTACGCTGGAGTGGGCCACCTCCTCGCCGCCGCCGTTCTACAACTTCGCCGTGCTGCCGCACATCGACGACCGCGATCAGTTCTGGGCCGACAAGCAGAACGGCAAGGGCTGGGTGCGTCCGTCCAAGTACGAAGCGATCCACATGCCGCGCAATACCGGGGCAGGCGTGTATATCGGTGCCTTCAGTGTGCTGATGGGCTTCGGTCTGATCTGGCACATCTGGTGGTTGGCCATCATCGGCCTGGTCGGCATGATCGGCAGCTTCATTGCGCGCACCTTCGATGACGACATCGATTACTGGGTGCCGGCCGACGAAGTGGAGCGCATCGAAAACGCGCGCTTTGCCCTGCTCGAACAGCAACATGCGGCGCAGGCCGCGAAGGTGGTATGACCATGTCTTCCTCGACCACGCTTGACCACGCCGCCCACGCGGGCGGCCACGACGACCACGAACATCACGACGCCGGTGGCAACACCGTCTTCGGGTTCTGGGTCTACCTGATGAGCGACTGCCTGTTGTTCGCCGGCCTGTTCGCCACCTATGCGGTGCTCTCGGGCGCCACGGTGGACGGACCGACCGCCAAGGAGCTGTTCGACCTGAAGTTCGTGCTGGTGGAAACCTTCCTGCTGTTGTTCAGCAGCTTGAGCTTCGGCGTTGCGATGATCTCCGCGCACAAGCGCAGCATGACCGGGCTGTACGCCTGGCTGGGCGTCACCGCACTGCTGGGTATCGGCTTCCTGTGCATGGAAGTGTGGGAGTTCAACCACCTGATCCATGAAGGGGCGGGTCCGGGGCGCAGCGCGTTCCTGTCGGCCTTCTTCACCCTGGTGGGCACGCACGGCCTGCACGTGGCCTCTGGCCTGTTGTGGATGGCAGTGCTGGTGATCCAGATCTCCAAGAATGGTCTGACCCCGCGCAACAGCACGCGTCTGGCCTGCCTGAGCCTGTTCTGGCATTTCCTGGACATCATCTGGATCGGTGTGTTCACCGTCGTCTACCTGCTGGGAGCGCTGTAATGGCCAATCACCACGCGCATGAAACCGCTGCCGATGCACATGCCGGCGGCCTGAAGTCCTACCTGATCGGCTTTGTGATGGCCGTGATCCTCACCGTCATCCCGTTTGCGATGGTGATGAGCGGGGCGTTCTCCAAGGGCGTCACCGTCATCGTGATCTCGCTGATGGCCGCAGTGCAGATGCTGGTGCACATGGTGTACTTCCTGCACATGGATCGCTCGCCCGAGCAGCGCTCCAACGTGCAGGTGGGCCTGTTCTCGCTGCTGATCATCGGCATCGTGATCGTCGGTTCGCTGTGGGTGCTGCACAACATGAACGTCAACATGATGCATTGAGGCGGCGCTGTGCCGGATCACGGCACGCCGGATCGAAGCATGCTGGACAAAAAGCCGCCGGGTTACCGGCGGTTTTTTTGTGTGTGAATCGCTGCGCAGCATGACCTATGGCATACGGGGAAGCGCGGGCAGGCGCTTAGCATCGTGGGCTTGCCTGTTCCAGGTCCCTGCGGAGTTGCGATGAAGATCCCCACCTTGTTGTCCGTGTCGTTGCTGGCGGCACTGTCGTTGCCTGCGGCCGCACAAACTGCCGCGCCGCAGGACGTGCCGTTCGACGGCACCTTGAAGATCGACGTCGATGCCACCGATCTGGCCCATCGCATCTTCAAGGTCAAAACCACCATGCCGGCCCGGCCGGGCCCGATGACGCTGCTGTATCCGCAGTGGATTCCCGGCAATCACTCGCCGACCGGGCCGATCGACAAGCTCGCCGGTCTGGTGATCAAGGTCGATGGCAAGGTGGTGCCGTGGAAGCGCGACCAGTTCGATGTGTATGCCTTCACCGTGGACGTGCCGCAGGGCGCCAGCGAGCTGGTGGCCGAGTTCAAGTTCCTCTCGCCGCAAGCCCCCAACCAGGGCCGGGTGATGATGACCCCGGAGATGCTCAACCTGCAGTGGAACACCACGGCGCTGTATCCGGCCGGCGTCTTCGCACGCAACATCAAGGCCCAGGCCAGCGTCACCTTGCCAGCCGGCTGGAGCTATGCCACGGCGCTGGAGACCGACCGCCGGGTTGGCGACACGGTGACCTTCAAGCCGATCGACTTCGACGATCTGGTCGACTCGCCGATGTTCGCCGGCAAGTACTACAAGCGCGTGGAGCTGAGCGGCGGCAAGCAGCCGGTCTACCTCAACGTGTTCGCCGACGAAGCCAAGTCGCTGGAGGCCAAGCCCGAGCAGATCAAGGCGCATGCGTCGCTGGTGCAGCAGATGGACAAGCTCTACGGCGCGCGGCATTTCGACCACTACGAATTCCTGCTGGCGCTGACCAAGAAGTTGGGTGGCATCGGGCTGGAGCACCATCGCTCCAGCGAAAACAGCGGCGTGCCGACCTACTTCACCGAGTGGGACAAGAGCTGGACCGGCCGCGATCTGCTCGCGCACGAGTTCAACCATTCCTGGAACGGCAAGTACCGCCGTGGCGCCGACCTGGCCACGCCCAACTTCAACGTGCCGATGGGCGACAGCCTGCTGTGGCTGTACGAAGGCCAGACCCAGTTCTGGGGCGAAGTGATGGCTGCGCGTTCGGGCCTGTGGACGCAGGACCAGGCGCGCGAGATGCTGGCCGGCGTGGCGGCGAACTACGAGCGCGGTCGCCCCGGCATGGCCTGGCGCACCGTGCAGGACACCACCAATGACCCGACCATGTCGATGCGCCGGCCCAAGGCCTACCGTAGCTATCAGATGGCCGAAGACTATTACTCCGGCGGCCAGATGATGTGGCTGGAAGTGGACAGCAAGCTGCGCGCGCTGACCAACAACAAGCGTTCCATCGACGATTTCGGCAAGGCCTTCTTCGGCATGAAGAACGGCGATTGGGACGTCAATCCGTACACCTTCGACGACATCGTTGCCACGCTCAATGGCGTGGCTCCCTACGACTGGGCGAGCCTGTTGCGCAGCCGCATGGACGGGCATGGTTCCTTGAACGGTGGCATCGAAGCCAACGGCTGGAAGCTGGTCTACAACGAGGAGCCGAACTTGGCCACCAAGGCCGACGAGAGCGACGACAAGGACGCCAGCCTGACCTATTCGCTTGGCGTGTCCCTGAAAGCCTCTGGCGATATCGGCGATGTGCTGTGGGACGGCCCGGCCTTCAATGCCGGCCTGATCGCCGGCAACACCATCGTGGCGGTCAACGGCCGCGCCTTCAGCAGTGAGGTGATCAAGGACGCGATCAAGGCGGCCAAGGGCACCACCGCGCCGATCGAACTGCTGGTCAAGCGCCTTGACCGCTACGACACCGTGCGCATCGATTACCACGGCGGCCTGCTGTATCCGCATCTGGAACGCATCCCCGGCAAGCCGGATCGCCTGAGCGAGTTGTACAAGCCGCGCTGAGTGGCAGCCGCCCGCTCGCAGCCGTTGAAGCGGGCAATGGCAAGACCTTGGGGCTGCATGGCCGATTGCGATCGATCATGCAGCTCCAGACGCTGTTTCTGGTCGGTACCGATGCCGACCGATCAAAAGACATCGCGCCAGGCAAACGCTCGGCGCCATCGATGTCCGAGTGAAAACGCAGCAGCAGGAGGAATGCGCGGTTGCATCCATTCCAGCAACGCCGCAGCCTGGCCGATTCCCGATTCCCGATTCCCGATTCCCGATTCCCGATTCCCGAGCCAGCGTCGCGCATCCTGAGACCGACGCCGACTATCCTGTCGCTCCAGAAGCGATTGGTTAACTGACGATGGCGAAGGCGAAAACGGCCTATGTCTGCGGCGAGTGCGGCGCCGAATACAACAAGTGGCAGGGGCAATGCACCGAGTGCGGGGTGTGGAACACGCTCAGCGAGATCGTGCTCGAAAGTGCCACGCCCGGCGGCAAGGCCTCGCCTGCGGCATCGCGGCGTAGCGGCTGGGCCGGCAAGGCCGAGGCGCCCAAGATCACCGCGCTCAAGGACGTGCAGCAGTCCGAGCAGGCGCGTGTGTCCACCGGCATCGGCGAGTTCGATCGGGTGCTGGGCGGGGGCCTGGTCGAAGGCGCGGTGGTGTTGATCGGTGGCGACCCCGGCATTGGCAAGTCGACGCTGTTGCTGCAGGCGCTGGCGAGCATGGCCAGCACGCTGCCGGTGCTGTACGTCACCGGTGAGGAATCGCTGGCACAGGTGGCCGGGCGCGCAGTGCGGCTGGATTTGCCGTTGGAGGGCCTGAACGCGCTGGCCGAAACCGGCATCGAAAACATCTTGCAGCATGCCAGCGTGGCGCGGCCGAAGCTGATCGTGGCCGACTCGGTACAGACGCTGTGGACCGAATCGCTGACCGCGGCGCCGGGCTCGGTCAGCCAGGTACGCGAGAGCGCGGCGCGGCTGGTGCGTTATGCCAAGGAGACCGGCACCGCCGTGTTCCTGGTCGGCCATGTGACCAAGGAAGGCGGCATCGCCGGCCCGCGCGTGCTCGAGCATATGGTCGATGCGGTGCTGTACTTCGAAGGCGAGAGCGGCAGCCGGTTCCGGCTGTTGCGCGCGTTCAAGAACCGCTTCGGTGCGGTCAACGAGCTGGGCGTGTTTGCGATGGGCGAGAAGGGCCTTAAGGAGGTCTCCAACCCGTCGGCGATCTTCCTGTCCGGCGGTAGCACCCAGCAGCCGGGCAGCTGCGTGATGGTCACCCGCGAAGGCACCCGGCCGCTGATGGTGGAGGTGCAGGCGCTGGTGGACGCCTCGCCGCTGTCCAATCCACGGCGCGTGGCGGTGGGTCTGGAGCAGAACCGGCTGGCGATGCTGCTGGCGGTGCTGCACCGCCATGGCGGCATCGTGGTGGGCGACCAGGACGTGTTTGTCAACGTGGTCGGCGGCATCCGTGTGCAGGAAACCGCCGCCGATCTGCCGGTGCTGCTGGCGGTGTTGTCCTCGCTGCGCGACCGGCCGCTGTCCGAGAAGACCATCGCCTTTGGCGAAGTGGGCCTGTCCGGCGAGATCCGGCCGGTGCCCAACGGCGAGGACCGTCTGAAAGAGGCCGCAACCCACGGCTTCAAGCGTGCGATCGTGCCCAAGGCCAACGCGCCCAAGACCACCAGCATCAAGGGCATGGAGATCGTTGCGGTGGAGCGGCTGAGCCAGGCACTGGAAGCGGCGGCCGAGTGATGCCGACGCGGTAGCGGAGCGACCGTCGGCACAGGCGTCGCTCTGCACGCGATGAGCTGATCCCGCACCCCCGCGCAGTGGGCGGTATGGCCGCCTGCGCCATGCCGGAATGACATCAATGAAGTTTCGGGCTGGCCGCCGCCAGCTCCGCTGACCGTCCGTCGGCCAGCAGGTCGCTATCTGCCATTAGCCGATAAGAAAACGTTTTCAGCGCAGGGCGGCTATGGCAACATGCGCGGCCCGTTGCACTGTGCACCGGATCACGGACAGCGCTCACTGCGCGTTATCAGGAGAAACACGATGGAATGGATGTTGTTGCCACTCAAGCGCTACGCCGACTTCAATGGCCGCTCGCGCCGCAAGGAATATTGGATGTTCATGCTGCTGCAGGCGATCGTCCTGCTGGTGTTGGGCGGCCTGTTCGGCATTGCGGCTGCACTGATGGGCGGCGAGAACGGTCCTGGTGCACTGGCATGGCTGGTTGCTGCCGTCATGGGGATCGTGGTGCTGGCATTGATTGTGCCGAGCATTGCAGTGACCGTGCGTCGCTTGCACGACCAGGGCAAGTCGGGCTGGTTCTATCTGATCAGCCTGGTGCCGTACGTCGGCGGCTTCATCGTGCTGGTCTTCATGTGCCTGGAAGGCACGCCCGGCCCGAACGAGTACGGCGAGAATCCCAAGCAGTAACCGGGTGCAAGGCCTGATCGAACAATGGCGCGGAGTCTCCTCCGCGCCATTGTCGTTTCTGGAGATGTACGGTTGGCGCAGGCTCACCAACAACACGCGTGCGTTTGAGTGCCGGATTCGGCTCGATTGATGCGTTCTTCAACTGCCGGCAAAAACTTGGACGTCCTGCCAGGGTGTAGGAAGCAGTCGACCGGCAATGCGCCAAGGCTCTATTCGTATGTTCAATACATTATTGAACTATTAATTGGGTGCGTTTCCACTCAACGTGGCGCCAGCGAACAAGCTCTGTCAGTTAATGCCTGGCCAGATCAACGCATGGCAGCGGCCGAGGCACTGCAATGCAGGCGTCGATAGCAGGTAGCAAGCGCAGGCCTCCGCCGATCGCTGCGCTTCGCTCCTGCAGGCCCGCATCGCTCAACAAGCCGCAGCATGATGGGCGGTGCTGGGGCTGACGGCCTTGCCTGGCGTCGGTGCGTCCTTGTCCTGCAGGGCAAGTTCCAGCTTGTACCCATGCGAATACACGGTTCTGATGCGCACCACGCCGCTGTGATTACACAGCTGCAGCTTCTTGCGCAGCTTGTAGATGTGCTGCTCCATCGTGCGGTCGGTGAACTCGGTGTGGCTACCCCACACCGCCTTGGCCAACTGGCAGCGGCGGAAACACACACCGGGGCTGGAAAACAGCAGCCAAGCGATCGAGAACTCGCGTGCGGTCAACACGATCGGCTTGCCGTGCAGATACACGGTATTTTCGTCGCGGATCAGCTGGTAGGGGCCCACACTCAGCTGCTGGCTCTCGGGGCACGCCTCGGCCACCGGCGACAGCGCCAATGCTGCGCGCACATGCAGTTCGTGGGAATTGAAGGGAAGGGCGAGTACATCGTGTGCGCCGGCGCGGTACCAGGCCAGGATGTCGTGGGCACAGTCAAAACGCCCCAGCACGATCAACGGCGTGGGATGGCCGCTGTGGCAGCGTTGCCAGGCCAGCAATGAGCTGTCGTCCGATGCAACGCAGGTTGCATCGAAGATCAACAGCTCGCAAGGGGAATGCCGCAGCGAGCGCAGAAGTTCGAGTTCGTCGGAAAACACCGCAAAACTCGGGGCGAGCGGTGCGAGGCTCGCGTTGACCTGCGATGCCAGACGCGCGTCCTGCGTCAACAGGAAAGCCGATCCTTGCTTGCCGGGAAGGTTGCCGTGCATCAGCCGGCCTTCCCGTGTCTGCACACGTACCAGTCGTACGTCGGATGCCTGTTGCGGACAGCAGGCGCCAATACAAAACCCACGTGTATAGATAAGTGCATCGCCATCGCCTTTGGCTGCCAGGGGATCCGACCTGGGGTCGGACGAATGGTATGTACCATTGCCGAGGCAGAAAGTTTCACTGCTGCGTACTTTTCTTCGGCTTTGGGTAGGCCGGCTTTAACGTACGCTCATTTAGGCGCAACACAGCTCTTACATCCAGGGCATGCGTCGTGAGTAACTAACAAAATTCCGACATCGGGCAATGCGCAGGCCAGGCGATCCGGCGAAACAACAGGCGCGATCGCCGAGTTCATTCCATCGCATGTCCAGGTCTATACCACGGTATTGCGATTTGCATGCGCTTGCAGCGCACATGGAATATGTCGCCAATCCGTCGATGCAACGGAACCGCGCGGCAATCGTTTGAAGCGCATCTTTCATTTACTGAAGCGCCGCGCCAGCAGCCATTGCCACGTCATGCCAGGACAGCGGTCAAGCCAATGCAAGGCTTGGCCTCTGGATTGCCTTGCGAATTCTCTCCGGCAGAAGTCCTGTCTTCAATACGGTTTCGCATGGCGTGCAATGTCCTATGCATGACAGCGCCGGCGGTATGCAAAAAGTGCCCTTTATCTGCATGCCGCATAACTGGGTTGCCAGGAGACAGAGTGAGGTTTTTTGATTTTCTTAGTGCCTTCGAGTGAGAAATTCCATTGGATCCGCTGCATACAATCGGTTGCGCCAGCCAGACCGGCGCATTGTTGTTTTTGCTCATCCCCCTATGAGAGAGCCCGGCATGATCCTTTCAACCTACTTCGCGGCGATCTCTGCGTTGTCGTACGCAGACCGTCTTCCTACCTATACAAGCAGGATGCTGGTTGGTGCCTGGCCGCAAGGTCTGCAACATCTTCAACAACGCCGTGATGGCCAGGCCGCCGCGGATGGCGCCGACGATGAAGTCGGCCTGCTCGGCGCCAGCGGCGATGCCTTGTTGATCCTCGAATATCAGGAGGAGGCCGAAGATGCCTACCGCCACGCCTTGAAGGCGATGCGCGGACATCAGCGCCAACTGCGGTTGCTGTCCTGCCGCAATACCGCCTGGTTGATGCTGAGCCAGCGCCGCCTGAGCGCTGCATTGAACTGCTTTGCACAGCTGGCGATGGACCGCGAGACGCCGGCCTGCCTGTGCGGTGAGAGTCTGCTGGGCAAGGCGCTGACCCACTTCCACTTGGGCCAGAGCACGCTGGCGCTGCAGACCCTTGAGCGTGCCAACGACGTGCTGGCGGACCTGGACAGCGGCGCAACCGAGTGGCTGCGCATCGCCAATGCGCTGCGCCTGGACATGATTGCGCAGTTGCGCATCCGGCGCGCCGACCGGATGAGCGACCACGTGTTCTGGCAGGCCACGCTGCGCCAGGAGGAAGCGGCGCACGCGTTCGAGCCCAACGAGCTGCGCGCCTGCATCGCCGACCTGGCCGAGAGCATGCCGGTGCTCGCACAGCGCATGCGCCACGTGCGCAATCTGCTGCGCATCGCCGGTGGCGACACCTTCGGTTTCGATGCGCAGATCGATGCGCTGCCGGCCGCCGCCACCGGTTGCCCGCCCTGCGCCCGGCAGGATGCGCAGGTGGAGCTGGCGCTTGCCGCATTGGCGGTGGGGCGCGCCGATCTGGCAGAGCGTGCCCTGGCCGGTGCCGGCCGGCACCACGCGCCGCGCTGGAATCTGGAGTTCGAGTATTGCCAGGCCAAGATCAGCCAGGCGTTGGGCAAGACCGAGCAGGCATTGCTGCTGTACAACCGCTATGCGCTGGGCGCGGTGCAGTGCCTGCGCAGCGAGGTGCAGGCGCCGCGGCTGCTGGAAAGCGGCACGCCGGCGCATGTCAGCGACGACATCTCCGCGCGGCTGCCGGCCAAATACCGGCGCGCCTACGCCTACATGATCACCAATGCGCACCGCTCGGATCTGTCGATCAACGAGGTGGCTGCGCAGATCGGTGTCACCGGGCGCGCCTTGCAGCAGGCCTTCAAGTCCGCCACCGGGCTGTCGCCGACCCAGGTGCTGCGTCGTTACCGGATGCAGAGCATTCGCGACGAACTGCTGGCCGAAGGCGGCTGCGGCAGCGTGCTGCAGGCGGCCAGCCGCTGGGGCGTGGGCAGCCGCTCGGCGCTGGCCAAGGGCTATCGCCAGCATTTCAATGAGGCGCCGATGGAAACCCTGCAGCGCTAAGCCGTTGCGCGCCACGGCCGGGCGTCGATGCAGGCCGTGGCGCGTCGTTTCCAAAGGGTGTGCTGCAGTGGCGACCGAACGGCTGGCCAGGCGCTGAAGGCAGTCATAGTGTGACGCGCGTGCGTATGGCGTGGCTTGCGGCTATCCTGTTCGGCTCGCACTGCCACCCAGGAAGGCGCGTCCGAGGATGGGCGTGGCCGCCAAGGAAACGACGAACGATCATGCAAGATCACACCTCCGAGGCGACGGACGCCTCCCAGATCCGCCGTGCAGGCGTCGATCTCAACGGGCTGATGTCCGTCCTCAGCAAGCATCTGTATTCCACACCGGTGGTCGCGCTGCGCGAGCTGGTGCAGAACGCGCACGACTCGATCCTGCGTCGCCGGTTGGAACAACCCGACTGGCAAGGCGAATCGCGCATCGAAGTGCATGCCGACGCTGCCCAGGGCATCGTGCGCATCATCGACACCGGCGCCGGGCTGACCCAGCAGGAAATCCACGATTACCTGGCCACGGTCGGCGTGGGGTATACGCGTGGCCTGCGTCAGGGCGGGCATGAGGACAGCGGCCTGATCGGCATGTTCGGGCTGGGCTTTCTGTCGGCCTTCGTGCTGGCGCGCCGCGTCACCGTGCGCACCACCTCCTACCAGAGCCCGACGCTGGGGCATTGCTATATCTCCAGCAATGCCGAGCAATACACGGTGAGCCCGGTCCCGGCGCGTGCGCAGGTCGGGACGGAAGTGGTGCTGGAACTGCACCAGGACTATCTGTCGTTGGCCCAGGAAGCACGGCTGCGCGAGATCCTGTCGCGCTATTGCGCGCTGTTGCGCGAGCCGATCTGGATTGGCTCCGACACCCAGGCGATCAACCCCGAGCCGCCACCGTGGCGCGTGCACGACGCGGTGCCGTTGCATCCGGTGCAGGCCTGGCGGCGCCAACGCGAGTTTGCCGCACGTTTCGAGCGCAACTTCGAACCCTTGTGCTGCATGCCGGTGCGCGCGGAGGAGGGCAGCGATGCGGTCGGCCTGCTGTGGGTGCAGGACGGGGCCACCTATGGCACCAGCGACAATCGCAATCTGTCGGTGTTCCTGCGCGGCATGCTGCTGGACGACAACGCGCGCGAACTGCTGCCGCCGTGGGCGGGCTTTATCGGGGGCGTGATCGAATCCAATCGCTTGACGCCCACCGCCAGCCGCGAAGACCTGCAGCGCGATGCCACCTACGCGGCCGTGCAGCACGCACTGTCCGAGGCGCTGGTGCAGGGCCTGGCCGATGTGGCGCGTCAGCAGCCGGAAGCCTGGCGGCGCATCCTGTTGCGGCATAACGAGGCGTTGCTGGGCGCGGCGCTGTGCGACGAGCGTCTGTTCGAGTTGCTGATGGAACACGTGCGGGTGCCGACCTCGCAGGGCGACCTGCCGGCGCAGCAGTTGCCGGCGCGGGGTGCGGTGCACGTGATCCTGGACAGCGACAGCGGCTTCGAAGAAATGCTGTTCCGCGCGATGGGCGTGCCGGTGGCCTACGGAAACCGCTATGCGGTGGTGCCGTTCCTGCGCCGCTGGGCGCAGGCCAAGGGCGTGCGCCTGGTCGAGCTGGGCACCGAGCAGGGTAACCGGCAGTTGTTCCAGCTGGACACGCTGCCGGCCGACGAACTGGCCTGGCTGGAACAGCATCTGGGCGATGGCGAAGCGCTGGTGCCGGCGCGTTTCAGCCCCGAGGCATTGCCGTTGGTGGTGGTGCCCGACCGCGAGGCCGAACTGAAACGCCGGCTGGAGCAGGACGAGAACGACAAGCGCGTGTCCACCGCTGCGCTGCGGCTGGCCCGGCAGTTCACGGCCGGGATCGAAGCACGACAGACCCAGCGGCTCTACCTGAATCTCGACAACCCGGCGTTGCAGGCGCTGCTGGCGGCGCAACGCGCCGGCAATCCGCAGGCGGCGGTGGCGGCACGGCTGCTGCGCTCACTGAAGGTGATCGTGTCGGCGCAGGGGCGCACCCAGCCGCAGCCCGGTGCCAACGCATCGGGCGGATCGGATTTGAACCGGGCCTTCGGCGATCTTGCCGAGGCCGTGACCCAATTGCTGGCACGCTGAGCGCCGCATCGAAGGAGCAACACGATGGAAATCTGGAACTGGGTGGAGAAGCTGCAGGACGATCTGGGCGAAGCCGGGCAGCCGCAGAATGCGCAGCTGCTGACGCGCCTGACCGACCATATCTGCGACTTGCAGATCGAGCGCGCCGAAGCGCTGTTGCCCGAGGCGCGTGCGCTGGGCAAGACGCTGGCCAATCCGTGGCTGGAGGTGTTCGTCGGGCATTGGGAAATGCGCAACCGGGTCGGCAACCTGTGCGAAGGCGAGCGTGCGCTGAGCGATGCGGTGACGCTGTTCGAGCGCGCGCACCGCCCCGATGCGGTGGAGTGCCCGCAGTCGGTGTGCGTGACCCAGGATCTGGCCGCGTGCTACGCCAACATCGATGGTCCGGGCTGGGTGGAAGAGCGCATCGAGGTCTGCGAGGAAACGCTGGGCCGCATCGATCCAAGCTGGTCGTGCTACCAGTGCCTGAGCTGCGAAAAAGCCGATGCCTTGCTCGACGACGGACGCGGCGAGGCGGCGCTGAGTTATCTGGAGCAGCAGTCGCAGACCATTGTTGCGCATGGCGGGCAGATCTACGACGGCGTGCCGGACATGCGCATCTCGATCCTGCTCTCGCTGGGCCGCGCAGAAGATGCGTTGGCACTGATCGAGCAGCGCGAGCGCGAGGCCGCACGCGAAGGGGCGGAGTGGGCCAACTGCAGTCAGCCGCGGCGTTTGCAGAAAGCCCGCGCCCTGGCGATGTTGAATCGCGACGACGAGGCACTGGAGGCGTTTCTGCCGTGGCGCGAGGTCGCGCCGCGTTATCGCCTGCACTGGTTACGTGCGGTGGTGGTGCTGGTGTCGCGCCAGCCCGAGCGCAACACCTGGGATCTGGGCAGCCGCCTGCAGGTGATGCTCGATCATTACGCGCAGGTGGGTGCGCATCGCATCCTGATCGAGGCGGCCGAGATGGCGATCGGGCTGGCCTTGCAGCGTGGCGCGGTGTGGACTGCGCGTCGGCACCTGGCGCTTGGGCGAGCGCACGTGCCCAAGTTGCGCCAGGACCGTGGCGCCACGCAACTGCTGGACGGTCTGGCCGTGCGCATCGAAACCGCACCGGCGGGCGAGCCGGCGCCGGTCCCCGCCGAGCAGTTGCTGGCATGGCTGGATGCGCAGGGCGAAGACGTGGCGCGTAACCCCGAGCGCGAGGCTCAGTGGTTGCTGCAGGCAGTGGCCGAGCGACCCGACGATGCCGAGTTGGTGGACACCACGGCGTCGGCATTGAGCGCGTGTGCGGCCGACGACGAGGCGATCGCGCTGCTGTGGGCCTTCGTGCAGCGGCACGCCGATCGCGAAACCAGCCCGACCTTCCGGCTGATGAATTTGCTGCTGGGCCGTGGCGACGAGGCCGGCCTGCGCCGGCTGGCGCAGCTGTATCGCCCGCTGGTGCCGGTGGCGGCGCTGTGGTGCGAGGCGCAGCTGGCCCAGCGGCTGGCCGATTGGCCGGCACTGGAGCAGGCCTGCACCGCGTTGCTGGAACTGTCGCCCGGCTCGCACGGTGCGCGCGGCTTGCTGGGGCGCATGTATCTCAATACCGGCCGCTTCGCCGATGCCACTGAGGTGTATCGACAGCTGACCGAGTTGATGGAAGAACCGCGCTCCGCGCATTGGGATCACATGACCGCGGCCAGTGCGGCGCAGCAGTGGGACGCGGTGCGTACCTCGGCGCTGGCGCTCGGCATGGAGCTGAGCAGCACCAGCGGCGTGGTCGAAGAAACCTGGGGTTGGGTGATCGTGCGTTGCGTGGATGATGGCGAGGCTGCCGAGTACTACGCGCGGCGCACCGGCCCGGTCACCGCGCGTATCGTCGAAAATGCACCGGCACATCGGCGCCAGCATGTCGGCGACTGGGTGGTGTTCGATGCGGAGTTGCTGTACCCGCCGCCGGACGACGAGGCCGAGCGCGAGCGTTTCGTGCCGACCTATGCGCAGGTGCATGTGCTGGAGGCGGGTGGTTACGGCAGCAGCTGGCTGGTGGATGGCGTGCATCCCGGCGAGCAGGCGATCGACGCCTTGCGCGAGGACATCGAAGCGCGTGGCTGGAAATTGTGGCTGCATAGCCGCGACGACTATCGCGTGGTCGATCCGGAACACGCGGAGGCATTCGACCCGGAAGATGCGAGCACGGGTCTGCCGGGCGTGCTGTTCACCGTGGCGCTGCCGGAAGCGGCGGCACCGCTGGAACTGCATCGCGTCCTGCTGGCCACAACCGCGCAGTGGGCACACCCGATGTGCTGGCTGCGCCTGGCCGAGGCCTGCGATCAGGACCCGCGCCCGCATTTGGACGCAGTGGAGCGTTACGGGCTGTAGGCGGCGATCAAGCTCGTCGCGCATTAGCTGCTGACGCGGCCGCCGCCGGGATTGGGGATTGGGCATTCGGGATTGGCATGCGTGGTTGCATGCCAACTGCTGGTATGTCGTCAGGAATGGTGACGCTCGGAAGAACGTGCAGCCCATCTGGCTGTTTGCATTTCTTTCCGCAACCGACAACAACCGGTGGTGCTTGCGTGGGTGCCGGCGTGGGACCTTGAGCGGCATGGATGCCGCGCCAGAGCCTACATGGACGTACTGGCGGCGTGTCCTACGCCGGTACGCGGGCAAGCGCCCTCGGCAGACCGAAGCATTCGCCTAGAACCGGTGGATGTCGTGCGCAAGATTGATCGGTGTGCGGAGTCGGTCGGCAGCGCGGCGCCGCGTCCAGTGTCGGGACACGCCGTGAATCCGTCCCTGGAGGCTCGGTGGCGACATCCATGTCGCCACACGGTCCCGCCCCCGGACGCGGCACCGCGCTCCCAACATTGCCGCCGCTGACCGGCAAGCAATGCTTTCAAAGCACGTGCGGATGCCTGCGCAGTCCGTGGCCAATGCAAATCGGCAAGCCATCTATCCGCTGCCACATCGTCAGCGATGGCGACATGCCGAAGCACCTACGGCCCAACAGGCCCTCCGCATTTCTTTCAGCAACCGACAACAACCGGTGGTGCTTGCGCGGGTGCCGGCGTGGGACCTTGAGCGGCATGGATGCCGCGCCAGAGCCTACAAGGACGTACTTGCGGCGTGTCCCACGCCGGTACGCGTGCAAGCGCCCGCAGCAGACCGAAGCATTCGCGTGGAAACGCCAGATGTCGTGCGCAAGATCGATCGGTGTGCGGGGTCGGTCGGCGGCGCGGCGCCGCATCCAGTGTCGGGACACGCCGTGAATCCATCCCTGGAAACCCGGTGTAAGCGCTCGCAGCAGACCTAAGCATTCGCATGTACAGCTATCTCACAGTGCATCGCGACTGTCTGATCAGCTGCGCTTGCCGTAACGCTCCAGCCAGTGCGCGTACGAGGGCGGCAGCACCCACGACGGGCGTTCTTCGCCCAAGGCCAGTGCGGCGTCATACGGCCAGTGCGGGTTGGCCAGGTGCGCGCGGCCGACCATCACCAGCTCCATTTGTCCGGCGGCGACGACGCGGTCGGCTTCCAGTGGATCGTCGATGTTCCAGGACGAGGCAACCGGCAGCTGCGCCTCGCGGCTGACGCGTTCGGCGTAAGGCGCCAGCAAGGCCGGTCCCCACGGAATCTGCGCAGTCGGAGTGCTGAAGCCGATGCTGACGTTGAGCAGATCCAGGCCGCCTTGCTTGAAATTGCGCGTCAGTGCGATGGCTTCCTGCAGGGTTTCTTCGTCGCGGCCATCGAATTCGATCACGCCAAAGCGTGCGGTAAGCGGCAGCTGTTCCGGCCAGACTGCACGCACAGCCTGCAGCGTTTCCAGCAGGAAGCGCGCGCGGTTGTCGGCAGTGCCGCCGTAGTGATCCTGGCGTTGATTGGCGTGTACCGAGAAGAAGCTCTGCGCCAGATAGCCGTGGGCGAAATGCAGCTCCAGCCACTGGAAGCCGGCATCGCGCGCGCGCTGTGCGGCAGCGACAAAATCGCCGCGCACGCGGGCGATGTCGTCCAGCGTCATCTCACGCGGCACTTTGGGCAGGCCGCCGCCGAAGGCGATGGCCGAGGGCGAGATGGTGTCCCAGCCGCGCGGGTCGCCGTCGGCGATGTGGTCGTCGCCTTCCCACGGCAGGTTGGCACTGGCCTTGCGGCCGGCGTGGCCGATCTGGATGCCCGGCACGGCGCCGGCAGCGCTGATCGATGCCGCGATGCGCGCCAGTCCCTCGGCCTGGGCGTCGTTCCACAGGCCCAGGCACCCGGGGGTGATGCGTCCTTCCGGTGATACGCCGGTGGCTTCGACGATGACCAGGCCCGCACCGCCGCGCGCCATGCCAGCGTAGTGCACCTGATGCCACGCGTTGCTGAGGCCGTCGACGGCGGTGTACTGGCACATGGGCGGAACCGCGATGCGGTTGCGCAGCGTGACGTCCTTGAGTTGATACGGAGAGAACAGCGATGACATGGAGAGCGACCACCTGAGAAAAAGCAGGCTGCGATCAGACCACGCCCGGCCGCCGCGCAGACACCCTGCCGGTGGCACAGCGCGTTGCATGCGGTGCCGGTTGTGGACGAGCGGGCCAGCCGGCGCAGCGGGCGCGTCCGCTGCCATGGGATGCGCGGTTCCGACAGATATGGTGCGGCGTCAGGCGCGTTCTGCCCGCAAAGCACATGACCACCGTTGCGCAGCGGTCGGCCGCAGCATGCACGGCCGAGCCGGCGGCGGACGCCAACCGGCTGCCGTCGCGCCTGCAATCGTCGCGCCCGTGGCAAGGGAACGGGACGGCAGTCATCGCATCTTTCCAGGCGTGGTCGCGCTCACGTTCACCGCGTGCGCCGCAATGTCAAACTCTGTCTGCACGTTCCTCTGACCGCTACAGGTTCGTCGCTGGTTGCCGAAACTGAATTGCTTTATTCTGCTGCGCTTCGGCGTGGGGGCGCCGCGCCAGATAGGGGGCGCCATCGTCCCGCATGCCCAGCCTTCTCTCTTCTACTCTCGGCGGGTGATCTCATGGTGGCATTGCAGCAGCGCTCGATCGATGCGATTCGTGGCCAGGAAAGTGCATTGTTGGCTGCATGGCTGGGCTCCAGCCTGGGCAGCGATGGACGGATTTCCCGGCAGGACATCGAAACCCAGAGTGCGGACTTTTTGCATCTGTTGGTCGCTTCCCTGAAGGACGGCGGCAGCAGCCTGGATAGCGCCGACTGGAGCGAGGTGCGTCGCTTCCTGGAAAACCTCTCGCGCGACCGCGCTACCCGTGGCTTCGATTCGCAGGAAACCGCCAACTTCATCTTCTCGCTCAAGCGGGTGCTGTTTGCGCTGGTGCAGCGCGAGTATGCCGATACGCCTGAGGAACTGGGCCAGCAGCTGTGGGCGCTGTCCGAGCTGCTTGACCGTCTGGGCCTGTACACCGTCAAGGCGTTTCAGAAGACCCGCGAAGACATCATCGTGCGCCAGCAGGAAGAAATGCTGGAGCTGTCCACCCCGGTGGTGAAACTGTGGGATGGCGTGCTGGCACTGCCGATGATCGGCACGCTGGATTCGCAGCGCACCCAGGTGGTGATGGAGTCGCTGCTGCAGCGCATCGTCGATACCGGCTCGGAAATCGCCATCATCGACATCACCGGCGTGCCCACCGTGGACACGCTGGTCGCGCAGCACCTGCTCAAGACCGTCACTGCGATCCGCCTGATGGGCGCCGACGCCATCATCAGCGGGGTGCGCCCGCAGATCGCGCAGACCATCGTGCACCTGGGGCTGGACCTGCAGGGCATCGTCACCAAGGCCAACCTGTCCGACGCACTGGCGCTGGCGCTCAAGCGCATCGGCGTGACCGTCAGCAAGGCAGGCTGACATGGAGCGCATCCCGATCCTGCGGATGGGCGACCTGCTGCTGGTCACCATCCAGGTGGACATGCATGACCAACTGGCGATGACGCTGCAGGAAGACCTGTCGGAAAAGATCAGCGCCACCTCCGCGCGCGGCGTGCTGATCGACATTTCCGCACTGGACATCGTCGACTCCTTCATCGGCCGCATGATCAGCACCATCTCCGGGCTGGCGGCGATCATGGATGCCAGGACCGTGGTGGTCGGCATGCAGCCGGCCGTGGCGATCACGCTGGTCGAGCTGGGCCTGACCCTGCCATCGGTGCGCACCGCGCTCAATGTCGAACGCGGCATGCGCCTGTTGCAGCAACCCGATCGCGATTCATGACCACCGGTTCGCAACCGGTGCGCACCGAACAGGATGTGGTGCTGGCCCGGCAGACGGTGCGCAAGCTGGTGGTGCAGTGCGGCCTGCGTCTGGTCGACCAGACCAAGCTGGTCACCGCAGCCAGCGAGCTGGCCCGCAACACCGTGATCTACGGCGGTGGCGGCGATATGGATTGGGCCCTGGTGGAAAGTGGCATCCGCAAGGGCGTGCAGCTGACCTTCCGCGACGAAGGCCCCGGCATTCCTGACCTGGATCTGGCGCTCACCGATGGCTGGACCTCCGGCAGCGGACTGGGACTGGGCCTGTCCGGCAGCCGTCGGCTGGTGGATGATTTCGTGCTGGACACTGCAGCCGGCAAGGGCACGCGCATCACCATCACCAAATGGAAGTGATGCTCGCCGGCGAGGTCACGCGCGCGTTTCGCGTCGACGAAACCAGCCAGGTCGGGCAGGCACGGCGCGAGGCGGCGGCGCTGGCACAGACGCTGGGGTTCGATGAGGCTGCCGGCGGGCGCGTGGCGCTGGTGGCCACCGAGCTTGCCACCAACATGGTCAAGCATGGACGTGGCGGCTGGCTGCAGTTGTCCACGGTGGCCGCACGCCAGGGCATGGGCGTGGAGATCTGTGCCATCGACGGCGGCCCCGGGTTCGCACTCGTGGACGGCCTGCGCGATGGCTATTCCACCGCCGGCACGCCGGGCACCGGGCTGGGCGCGATCCAGCGCCAGGCGCAGGTGCTGGACGCGTATTCCGATGCCAAGGGCGCGGTGGTGATGGCACGGCTGTTTGCGCAGCAACGCGCCGAGCTGGACCTGCCGTACGGCGCCATCCGCCTGCCGCTGCACAGCGAAACGGTGTGCGGCGATGCCTGGCATCTGGCGATTGGCGAGCAGCGGGCGACCGTCACCGTGATCGATGGCCTGGGCCACGGCCCGGGCGCCGCCGATGCTGCCGATGCCGGGACGCGCGCTGCAGCCACGGCCCGCGGCGAGCCCGGCGAGCGCATCGCGCAGCTGCATGCCGGCATGTCCGGCACCCGCGGCGGCGCAGCCGCGGTGATGCAGTTCGACAGCAGCACCGGCCGGGTGCGCTTTGCCGGTGTCGGCAATATCGTCGCCTCGTTGTGCGATGGGGACGGTGTGCGTGGCATGCCGTCGCATCCGGGCATCGTCGGGGTGCAGTTCCGCAAGGCGCAGCCGTTCGATTTTCCGGACGCCGCCGGCAAGCTGCTGGTCATGCACAGCGATGGCCTGCAATCGCGCTGGAACCTGCGCGATCACCCGGGACTGCTGTCGCGCCATCCGCGTCTGATTGCGGCGGTGCTGTTGCGCGATTACACGCGTGGCCGCGACGATTGCGGCGTATTTGTCATGCGGCTGGGAGGCCTGCAATGAATGCTTCCGGTGAGACACCGCCGCTCGATCCGCTGGCCGAACTCGATGCGCTGCGGCGGCAGAACCAGGCCCTGCGCGAAGAGCTGGAAGAGACCAACCAGGGTGTGCTGGCGCTGTATGCCGAGCTGGATCAGCAGGCCGAACAGCTGCGCGACGTGTCCGAGCTCAAGAGCCGCTTCCTGTCGTACATGAGCCACGAGTTCCGCACCCCGCTCAGCTCGATCCTGAGCATTACGCGGCTGCTGGAAGACGGCATGGACGGGCCGCTGACTACCGAGCAGTCCAAGCAGGTGCGCTTTGTCAGCGCCTCGGCACGCGAGCTCACCGAGATGGTCGACGACCTGCTGGATCTGGCCAAGATCGAGGCCGGGCGCATCACCATCTCGCCGGGCTGGTTCGACCTGATGGACCTGTTTGCGGCCTTGCGCGGCATGTTCCGCCCGCTCACCGATGCCGGCAGCACCACCTTGATCTTCGAAGATCCGCCGGTGCTTCCGATGCTGTACACCGACGACAAGAAGCTGGCGCAGATCCTGCGCAACTTCATTTCCAACGCGCTCAAGTTCACCCCGCAAGGCCATGTGCGTGTGTTCGCGCAGCTGGAAGGCGAGACCCATGTGCGCTTCGGCGTGCAGGACACCGGCATCGGCATTCCGGCCGAGCTTCACGACGCCTTGTTCGAGGATTTTGTACAGGTGGATTCGCCGTTGCAGAAACGCCTCACCGGCACCGGTCTGGGGCTGTCGATCTGCAAGCGGTTCGCCGAGTTGCTGGGCGGCACGGTGGGGATCAACAGCGTGGTCGGGCAGGGCTCGGAATTTTTCGTGGTGCTGCCGGTCACGCTGGCAGCGGAGGATGCACTTGGGCAGTAAGCCGCACATTCTGGTGGTCGACGACAACGCGGTGACGCGTTATTCGGTACGCCGCGTGCTCGAACACCACCAGTTCGTGGTCGACGAAGCCGGCACCGGCACCGACGGCCTGGCCAAACTGGCCGAGCAGGCATTCTCTGCGGTGGTGCTGGACGTCAATCTGCCGGACATGAGCGGCTTTGACATCGTGCGCACGCTACGCGCCGAGCCGCGCACCGCGTTGCTGCCGGTGGTGCACGTGTCGGCGGCATCGATCGCCACCGGCGACATGATCACCGGCCTGGAGGCCGGTGCCGACGCCTACCTGATTCACCCGGTCGACCCCAGCGTGCTGGTCGCCACGCTGCGCACCCTGTTGCGCGCGCGCCAGGCCGAAGACGCCTTGCGTATCAGCGAGGCACGCTTCCGCGAGATCTTCGAGCACATCAGCGCACCGATTGCGGTGGTCGATGCCAGGCTGCACACGCATGAGGCCAATGCGGCGTTTCAGCGCCTGATCGGCACCGTCACGCCCGGCGAGGCGCTTGCCGTGCCCGGCGTGGACCAGGCCGCCACCGTGCAGGCGCTGACCGACGCGCTTGCGCAGCGCGAGCGCTGGAGCGGCGCCTTGTCGATCCTGCGCGAGGGCAAGGTGTGCGAAACCGAGTGGCGCGTGTCGCCGTATCGCGAGCCAGATCTGGGCCTGCTGCTGGTCGAGGATGTCACCGAACAGCGCCTGCGCGAGCGTGAGCAGCGCCAGGAACTGGATACCGCCACCACCGAGCTGGCCCACCAGATCGCCGAGCGCCAGCGCACCGAAATCCAGTTGCTGCAGGCGCAGAAGATGGAAGCGCTGGGCAAGCTCACCGGCGGCATCGCGCACGACTTCAACAATCTGCTGACCAGCATCATTTCCGGCCTGGACATGATCCAGCTGGCGGTCGAGTCCAACCGCATCGAGCGGGTGCCGCGGCTGGCCGAGATCGCCACCGGCTCGGCGCATCGCGCCGCCGCGCTGACCCAGCGCATGCTGGCCTTTGCACGCAAGCAATCGCTGGATGCGCAGGCCTTCGACATCAATGCACGCGTGCGTTCGCTGGAAGACATGCTGCACCGCTCGATCGGCGAGAACATCGTGCTGGAACTGGAGCTGGCGGACACGCCGCTGGTGGCGGTGGCCGATGCCAATCAGCTCGAAAACGTGGTGCTTAACCTGGTGATCAACGCACGCGACGCGTTGAAGGGCCGGGGCACCATCCGCATCCAGAGCGCGGCCTATACCGCGCAAGGCGATCCGGAACTGGACGATGGCGATTACGTGGCGGTGAACGTGATCGACAACGGCAGCGGCATCGAGCCGGCCATCCTCAATCAGGTCTTCGAGCCGTTCTTCACCACCAAGCCGATCGGCGAGGGCACCGGCCTGGGCTTGTCGATGACCTATGGCTTTGCGCGCCAGTCGGGCGGCACCGCCCGCATCACCAGCACCGTGGGCCGCGGGACCACGGTGGCCCTGCTGCTGCCGCGCGGGCTTACCGCCAGCGCAGTGCCGCCGGCACCGGCACCGAGTTCGCCCCGTACACGTAGCGAGCGCATCCTGCTGGTGGACGACACCGACGTGGTGCGCATGATGGTGAGCGAGGTGCTCAGCGATGCCGGCTACCACGTGGTCGAAGCCGAAGATGCCAACGGCGCGCTGGATCAGTTGCGTGCCGGCGTGGAGATCGATCTGGTGGTGTCCGACGTCGGCCTGCCCGGCATGAACGGGCGCGACATGGCCGACGTTGCGCGCGCGCTGCGGCCCGGCCTGCCGATCCTGTTCATCACCGGCTACGCCGAAAACGCCGCCACCCGCCAGGAATTCCTGGCCGACGGCATGGCGCTGCTGCCCAAACCTTTCAGCCTCAACGACCTGCTCAACATGGTCGGGCAGATGCTCGATAGCAGCGTGATCGCCGCCCGCGCCTGACACGGTTTACGCGCATAGGCGCCAGCTGTCGGTGCCTGCGTCTGCCGCGCGACGATGACGATGTGCCGCGACGACGCCTCAGGTGTTGACCGCGTCCAGTCCAATGTCGAGCTACGTGTGTTTCAGGTGTGCGCCGCCTGTGCCTAACACGCCGTGTTGCGCGCGCCTGGCTGCATTGGATGCCTGTCCGGTGAGCCGGCAGCGCCGGCGTGTCGTTGGCGGGCGTGCGCTCACTGCGCGTACGCGTAGGGGCCGAACGTGGCACCCAGAAAACCGCCGGCGCTGTCGGTGCTGAGCAAGCGGGCATCGCCCTGTTCCAGCAGCGTCTGCCACTGACCGCTGCCGACCGCGTAATCCACATGCACGCGTGCGCCATCCAGGGCGAAGCGCAGCGTGACCGGTTGGGTTGCATCGGCCAGCGGCGCGCGCGCCAGCACGGTGCCGCTGCCTGGCTCCTGCGTCCCGGCGCGGCGCGACAGCAGCACCGACATGCCGGCATCCTCGCGCACCAGCAGTGCGGCCAGGTAATGCGTTTCCCTGGCGACGATTGCCAGCCCGGCCTGTTCGCCCGCTGCCAGCGTGCTGCCATCGACGGTCGCCGCCAGCGTGGCGTGGTGATGCTGCAGACGGTGGCCCAGATACGCCGGCTGCCCGCGGCCGATATCGCCCAGCGCCACGCTCGAGGGCGTGATGCGCAGACCCTGCGGGCCGGTGACATACCACGGCGTCGTTGGCGGATGGATGGTCATCCATTGCATCGGCACGCGTGCGTCCTGGAAATGCTCGCTCCACTGCATCGGCCCGCTGGTGGGTGAGTCCTGCGTGCCTGCCGGCAGCGGCGGGCGCGTGGCGACCGCAGGCACAGCCGTGCCGTGCGGCAGTATCACCGGCCAGCCGTCGCGCCATTGCACCGGCAGCAGGAAGGTTTCGCGACCCAGGGTGTAGTGGTTGCCTTGATACGGGCGGGTGGCCAGGAATACCGCCCACCAGGAGCCGTCCTGCAATTCGACCAGTTGCGCGTGGCCGGCGGAGGTGATCGGCGCGCTGCGGCTGGGGTCCAGATCGCGCTGGGTCAGCACCGGATTGCCGCTCCAGGGCTGGTAGGGCCCGGCGATCTGGCGGCTGCGGTAGATCATCTGTGCATGCTGCTCGCCGGTGCCGCCCTCGGCTGCGGTCAGGTAGTAATAGCCATCGCGACGGAACAGGTGCGGGCCTTCGATATGCTCGGGGTTGCTGGCCGGCTGGAAGCCCGCATCCACCAGCACCTGGCGCGTGCCGACCAGTTTCATGCTGGTCAGATCCAGCCGCTGCAGCCAGATCGCGCGGTGTCCGTCGTAACGCAGCTTGCCGGCGGGCACATCGTTGTTGACCAGCCAGGCGCTGCCGTCGTCGTCGAAGAACAGCGATGGGTCGATGCCCTTGGCATCCAGCCAGATCGGGTCCGACCAGGGCCCGGCCGGGTCCTTGGCGGTGATCAGGAAATTGCCGCCATCGCAGTAGAAACAGGTGTTGGCGATGTAGAAGGTGCCGTCGTGGTGACTGATGCTGGCGGCGAACAGGCCGCGGGTGAGTTCGTCGTTGCCGTATTTGATTTGATCGGGGCGATCGATCGCGTTGGCGATCTGCGTCCAGTTCACCAGATCGCGGCTCTTGAACACCGGCAGGCCGGGGAAATAGCCGAAGCTGGAGTTGACCAGATAGAAGTCGTCGCCGACGCGAATCGCCGACGGGTCCGGATGGAACCCGGCCACGACCGGGTTGCGGTACTGCGCGGCAGTCGGTACCGGGCCGCCGTCATCGCCCTGGTAGTCGATCCGGCTGATCACCGCGCTGCCGGCCTGCGCCAGCTGACAACTCACCGCGGCCAGTACGCCCGCCATCCATCCAAGTCGTTTCAAGCTCTGTTCCTCTCCGCTGAGCGCGTCCGCATGGCGCCAGCATGACAGCACGCAGCCAGCGCAGGCATGCCGTTTCGAAATGCCTGGCGTGCGCCGAGGCATGGCTCTGCAACGGCGGCCATGTGCGCAACGGCACGCTTGCCATAGAGCTGCAACATTGCTGACATATCGTGCGCGCGGCGCCACCTTGCGTCGTCGGCCGGCATGCCCGGTGCCGACGGACGCTGGAATGGTCAACAAAACGTGGCGAGCGGTTGTCAGGTGGGAGCGGACGGTGGGGGAGGAACCGGCGTGTACGAGTGCGACGTGCCGATTCCAAGTACCGGCCGTGCCCGCCTGATCGCCGCGCAATCATGTTGATCGCCGCGTTTGCCTCCGTGTCACCCCTCGCGTCACCTACCCAAGGATCATCTCGCATGTCGTTGTACTCGTCTGTTTCCGCGTCCCTGACGTCCGCCACCACGCACGCACCCGCACGCCGTCGCGCCGCCTTGCAGCGCACGCCGCTGGCGCGTGCCTGCGCCGGCCTGCTGCTTGCCTCGCTGGCCGCCGCTGCCTCTGCGCAGCAGGCGCCGACGCGCCAAGGCGAGGGCGAGGGCAGCCCGACCGCGCTGGATACGGTCACCGTCACTGCCGAACACCGCGAGCAGAACCTGCAGGAAGTGCCGGTGTCGGTGGGCGTGGTGCAGGGCGCGGCGATGCGCGAGTTCACCGCCGGTGGCGACGACACGCTGCTGGCGCTGTCCGGCCGCGTGCCGGGCTTCTATGCCGAGACCACCACCGGGCGCATCTTCCCGCGCTTCTATATCCGTGGCCTGGGCAATATCGACTTCTACCTCGGCGCTTCGCAGCCGGTGTCCATCATCCAGGACGACGTGGTGCTGGAACACGTGGTGCTCAAGTCCAACCCGGTCTATGACGTGGACCAGGTCGAAGTGCTGCGCGGCCCGCAGGGCACCTTGTTCGGCCGCAACACCACCGCCGGCATCGTCAAGTTCGACACCATCAAACCCGGCGATACCTATACCGGCCGCGTCGATGCCAGTTACGGCAGCTACAACACGGTGTCGCTGGACGGCGGCTTCGGCGGCCCGATCAACGACGTGCTGTCGTTCCGCGTGTCGGCCCTGTACCAGCACCGCGACGACTGGGTGGACAACACCTTCGCCGGCAGCAGTGCCGATGGCACGCGCACGCCGCGCAAGGATGCGATGGGCGGCTACAACGACCGCAATGCGCGCCTGCAGCTGCTGCTCAAGCCCAACGACGCGTTCTCGCTGCTGGGCTCGGTGCATACGCGTGACTACGACGGCACCTCCACGTTGTTCCTGCGCAATGCGGTCACGCGCGGCAGCGACAAGGTCGACGTGCCGCGCGATCGCGTGGCCTACGACGAGGCGCACGACAACCCGCAGGCGTATCAGACCGACGGTGGCTCGATCAAGGCGATCTACGATTTCGGCGGCGTGTCGCTGACCTCCATCACCGCCTACGAAACCACCTCCGGCTATAGCCGTGGCGACACCGATGGCGGCGCAGCGGCCAACTACCCGGTCAACGGCGTGCCGAACGGCTTCGGCCAGTCGATGGGGCAGATCCGCGACCTGGATCAGTACACCCAGGAACTGCGTCTGGCCAGCGAAGGCGACGACGCACTGCAATGGCAGGTGGGCGCGTTCTACTTCGACGGGCGCGACACCACCGATTTCTATCAGCGTGCGTATTTCCTGCAGACCGCCGCGCGCAACCCCAACAACTGGGTGCGCCTGCGCAACACCAACACCTCCTGGGCCGGGTTCGGGCAGCTCAGCTATAAGGCTACCGATGCACTCACCTTAACTGCCGGTCTGCGCCAGACCAAGGACAGCAAGGAGACCCGCCTGCTCAAGACCGCCGATACCGCCGCCGGTGCGGTGACCTATCGCGGCCGTCGCGACGTGCGCATGTCCGACACCCAGCCCAGCTGGGATCTCAGCGCGATGTATGAAATCAATCCCGAGCTAAGCGTCTATGCGCGCGTGGCACGCGGTTTCCGCGGCCCGACCATCCAGGGCCGCAGCGCGGTGTTCAATTCGGATTTCACCACCGCCGATTCGGAAACCATCCTGTCGTGGGAAGCCGGCATCAAGAGCAGCCTGTTCGACAACCGCCTGCGTCTGAACGTCAGCGGCTTCACCTATACGGTGGACGACATCCAGCTCAACGGCAACGACTCGGACGGCAACGGCGTGCTGTTCAATGCCGACAAGGCCAAGGCCTACGGCCTGGAGGCGGATCTGGACTGGCGCCCGATCTCCAACCTGTCGCTGACCGCAGGCCTGAGCCTGCTGCACAGCGAAATCCACGACGATCGCGTCTACGCGCAGGCCTGTGCGCTCAACGGCGTGGTGGTGTGCACGGTCAACGACCCGACCATCCGCGTCGGTGCCAACACCTTTGCGCAGATCGACGGAAACCCGTTGCCCAACGCGCCCAAGTACAACCTCAACCTGGCCGCGCGCTACGACATCCCGGTGGGCAACGATGGCGCCTTCTTTGTCTCCACCGACTGGAACAAGCAGGGCGAAACCAGCTTCGTGCTGTACGACTCCACCGAGTTCCGCGCCAACGGCAATTTCGAAGGCGGCCTCAAGCTTGGCTACACCGGCGGCTATGGCGCGTGGGAAGTAGCGGCGTTTGCACGCAACATCACCAACGAGAAGAACGTCAAGGGCGTGATCGAAAACTACATGGCGGCGGTGTACAACGAGCCGCGCGTGGTGGGTGTGTCGGTCAACGTCAACTGGCAGTAAGAGCGACTGAAAAGTAGCGGGCGGCTGCACGGTGCTCTGGTCAGCCGCTCCCGGTGCTTGATCGATCGACTGCATCACTGCGCGTGTGCCGCAGTGATGCCGACCGTAGAACGTAGAACAGACCCGCTGCGTGCATCATGCAGCGGGTTTTTTTGTGTCAACGGCTGCGCAACACCGACTGCACCCAGCTGACGATCTGCGCGCTGCTCACCGCGCCGGAGTGACGGCCCAGCTCACTGCCGCCGCGGATGACCAGCAAGGTCGGGATGCTGCGGATGCCGAAGCGCGTGCCCAGCGCCGGATGCAGATCGGTATCGACCTTCGCCAGCCGGACCTGCGGTTCGAGCATTGCCGCGGCTGCGGCAAACTGTGGCGCCATGCTCAGGCACGGCCCGCACCACGGCGCCCAGAAATCCACCACCAATGGCAGCGCGCTGCGCAGCGCATGCTTGTCGAAATCGGTGCCCGACAGCGCCACCGGCGTGCCCAGGAACAAGGGCTTGTGGCAACTGCCGCAGTTGGGGGCATCGCGCAGACGCGCAGCTGCGACACGGTTCATCGCAGCGCAGCTCGGGCAGGCGATCAGGAGCGGTGCGTCGGTCATGCGGTGGTCTCCGGTGGCAGGCAATGCAGTCGCTGCGCTCGCGCATCATGGGCGGCGAGCGCGGCTGCATGCGGCCAGTGTAACGGCCGATGCCAAAAAACCCGGTGCCGTCGGCCACTTCCGCAACACCGGGTGTGCGGCGCTCATGCCACAAGCTGGCGCACGCGCGCTGCAGTGCTCAGCCCGATTGCCCCAGGCTCAGGATCGGAACGAAGCCGCCGTAGATCAGGCGCTTGCCATCGAACGGCATCGGGTTGACCGACGGGTCCATGCGCGGGTCGTCCATCATCTTGCGCATGCCCGCATCGCGGGTCGCCTTGTCCGGCCATTCGATCCACGAAAACACCACGGTTTCGTCGTCGCCGGCATCGACCGCGCGATGGAAGTCGGTCAGTTGTCCATGCTGGACGTCATCGCCCCAGCACTCCACCACGCGCAGCGCGCCGTACTCGATGATGATGGCATCGCCCATGCGGGCATGTTCCAGAAACGCGGCCTTGTTGGCCGTGGGCACCGCGAGCGCAAACCCATCCACATACGACATGACCACCTCCTCAGACATGGCGCACGGCGTGCGCCTGATGATGACGAACAGATGCTGGTGCGACCGAAACAAGCTGGAATGCGGCGCCGCGATGGATGTCGCCCGCGCGTGGAGTGCGAGCATACGGTGCATCCGGATGGCGAGCACTGGTCGCGCTCGCATGACGATGCACACCGTTGTCGTGCCCGGTTTCCTTGTCGGATCGCATGCGTGGCAATCTGCGTGACGCGTCCTGGATGAGTTCGTCAGAGGGATTGTGTTGTGGCGATGGGCTGGGCTTACGACAGGCCGTCAGCATCGGTATTGCATGGGCTTCGATCAAACATCACGCCTTGCCGGGCGCCGCGGCGAACGCCCGGCGTGATGTTCGTCGCCCTATTGGCCGCGATTACGCGGCCAGATTGTGTCGCCGCAGCACGGCTTCAAACACCACGTCGCCGTTTTCGTTGCGTGCCTGCAGCGTGCCGCCATGCGCCTTGACGAATTGGTCGGCGATGAACAGGCCCAGCCCCAGGCCCTGGCTGGTATGGAAGCTGGCCTTGAACGGCTCGAACAGGCGCGGCATCAGGCTGTCCGGGATGCGCCCGACATTGCGCACCGACAGCCGCAGCGTGTCGCGTTCGCGTCCGTCCAGATGCACCCGCACCGGCTGGCTGCCGCCATGCAGCACCGCGTTGCCGACCAGGTTGGACACGACCTGGGCCAGCCGATCGCCATCACCATCGCCGTCCAGATCGCCTTCGGTCCGCAGGTCGATCGGCGTGTGCGGATTGGCCTGCGCCACTTCGCCGACCACACTGTGGGTGACTTCGCCCAGATTGCAGGGGCCGAACTGCATCGACAGCCCGTCACTGCGCAGGCGCGAGAAATCCAGCAGCTGCTCGACCATCCGCGCCATCCGCCGCGCGCTGTTTTCCAGGTGATCAAGCGTGCGTGCGGCCGAGCCATCGGCCTCCACATCCAGGCTGAGCTTGTCGGCGCATAGCAGGATCACCGACAGCGGCGTACGCAGGTCGTGGGTGAGCACGGCCATCATGGTTTCGTTGAGCGTGAGCGCGCGTTCCAGCGAGGCGTTGCGCGCCTTGAGCAGGCGCCGCTGCTGGTACAACTCGATGAACACATTGACCTTGCTCAGGATCACGTGCGGCTCGATCGGCTTGTGCAGGAAATCCACCGCGCCGGTTTCGTAGCCCTGGAAGGCGCGCATCGGATCGTTCGGCGATGCGGTCAGGAAAATGATCGGCACGTGCCGGCTGCGCTGCGAGCCGCGCATCAGTTCGGCCAGCGAAAAGCCGTCCATTTCCGGCATGTGCACATCCAGCAGCGCCAGCGCCACATCGTGTTCGAGCAGCAGCTCCAGCGCCTGCGCGCCGGACGCGGCGCACAGCACCTGGAGGCCGTCACGCTGCAGCAGCGCTTCCATCGCCACCAGGTTCTGCGGCACGTCGTCGACGATCAGCAGCTTGGCGGGTTCGTCGCCGTTGCCGTGCGCAGCCAGGCCGGTCGCGGTGAGATTCATGGGTGAAAGGCTTCCAGTCGGCTGCAGATCGCTTGCAGGGTGAGCACCGCATCGGCGCCAGCATAGGCGAGAGCGGAGGCGGGCATCAGCGGTGAGGCGGCATCGTCGGGGCGCTGGATCCAGGCAGTGCCACCGACCGCGCGCAAGGCTGCCACGCCGGCGCTGCCGTCACTGCTGGCGCCGGTGAGCAGGATCGCCAGCAGGCGCTGCCCGAAGACGTCGGCCGCCGATTCGAACAACGGGTCGATCGCCGGGCGCGAGAACAGCACCGGTGCATCCATCGACAACGCCAGGCTGTCGCGCGTTTCCACCAGCAGATGGTAGTCGGGCGGGGCGATGGTCACGCTGCCGGCAAGCAGCGGCTGCTTGTCTTCGGCCTCGCGCACCGGCAAGGCGCAGCGTGCATCCATCAGCTCGGCAAGATGGCTGGTGCGGTCGCGCGGCAGGTGCAATACCACCAGCACCGGCATCGGCAAGTCCGCAGGCAGGCTGGACAACAGCGCCTGCAAGGCCATGACGCCGCCGGCCGAGGCACCGATCACCATCGCGTCGAACTGCGCGGCCTCCGCGTGCATCTCGTTCATGCCGCTGCCTTGCGGAACAGGCGCTGCTCGCGCGCCACGGTTTCGAACGCCTGCGCATGCGCACCGAACTGCAGCGACTCCTTGCTGCCCAGGCCCAGGAACCCGCGGTGCACCAATGCATCGTGGAACAGGCCCACGGCACGGTCCTGCAGGCTGCGATTGAAATAGATCAGCACATTGCGGCACGACACCAGATGCACTTCGGAGAACACCGTATCGGTGGCCAGGCTGTGGTCGGCGAAGACGATATTGCGCTTCAACCGGCGATCGAACACCGCGCCATCGTAGGCGGTGGTGTAGTAATCCGAGAGCGAGCCGCGGCCGCCGGCATCCAGGTAATTGCGGCTGAACTGCGCGATGCGGTCGATGCCGAAGGCGCCGGCCTCGGCCATGCCCAGTGCTTCGGGATTGATGTCGGTGGCGTAGATCACCGCCTTTTCCAGCAGGCCTTCTTCGTGCAGCAGGATCGCCAGCGACCAGACTTCCTCGCCGGTGCTGCAGCCGGCCACCCACAGCTTGATCGATGGATAGGTGCGCAAGACCGGCACCGCATGCTCGCGCAGTACGCGGAAGTAGGCCGGGTCGCGGAACATCTCCGACACCTGCACGGTGAAGAACTGCATCGCCTGCGCAAAGGTGTCCGGTTCGTGCAGCAGGCGGTGCTGCAGATCGGCCACGCGGGTGCACTCCAGGCGTGCCATCGCGTGGCGCATGCGCCGGCGCAGCGACGACACCGCGTAATCGCGGAAGTCGTAGTGGTAGCGCTGGTAGACCGCTTCCAGCAGCACCCGCAGCTCCAGGTCGAACAGCTCCACCGCGTTCATTGCCGCGAGCACCACACCCGGCACAGCGACACCAGCTTGTCCACGTCGATGGGCTTGGCGATGTAGTCGTTGGCGCCGGCCTCCAGACAACGTTCGCGATCGTCGGCCATGGCCTTGGCGGTCAGCGCGATGATCGGCAGATCCTGCCACTGGCGGTTGGCGCGGATCTGGCGCATCGCGGTCAGGCCATCCATCTCCGGCATCATGATGTCCATCAGCACCAGGTCCACCTCATGCTTGGCCAGATGTTCCAGCGCCTCGCGGCCGTTGCGGGCGATCTGCAGCGTCACGCCGAGCGGCTCGAGCACGCTGGAGAGCGCAAAGATGTTGCGCACGTCGTCCTCGGCCAGCAGCACGGTGGCGCCGTCCAGCACCGCGTCGCGGCGGCGCGCTTCGCGCAGCAGGCGTTGCTGGTCGCTGGGCAGCGAGGCTTCCACACTGTGCAGGAACAGCGTCACCTCATCGAGCAGGCGTTCGGGTGAGCGCACGCCCTTGATGATGATGCTCTTGGAATAGCGGCGCAGGCGTTGTTCCTCGTCGCGGGTGAGCGCGCGCCCGGTGTAGACGATGACCGGCGGAAACGCGACTGCGTCGTTGCCGGCCATGCGCTCGAGCAGGTCGTAGCCGCTGCCGTCGGGTAGCGCCAGATCGGTGACCATGCAGTCGAAGGTCGAGCCGGCCAGCTGCTGCATCGCCTCGGCAATGCTGCCCACCGCGATGATCTCCAGTTGATCGCGCGCCAGCAGCAATTGCAGATTCGCGCGCAGCGCACTGTCGTCTTCGACGATCAGCAGGCGGCGCACCGCACGTGCATTGGTGTCTTCCAGTTGACGGATCGCGCCCGCCAGCAGCTCGCGCGTGGCTGGCTTGATCAGATAGCCCACCGCGCCCAGTTCCAGCGCAATCTGGCTGCGCTCCAGCGCGGACACCACATGCACCGGAATATGGCGCGTGGCCGGATCGCGCTTGAGGCGTTCGAGCACGCTCAGGCCGGACGCATCCGGCAGGCCGATGTCGAGCAGGATGCCGCTGGGACGCAGTTCGGCGGCCAGACGCAGCGCTTCTTCGGCGCTGGGCGCCACCACGCAATCGAAGTCCAGCTCGTGCGCCAGGTCGACCAGCGCCTGCGCAAAGCGTGCTTCGTCTTCCACCGCCAGGATCAGCCGGCCGGGACGAGTGCGTTGGTCGCGATCATCGTCGGCGCGCTGCAGCGGCGGGGCGGCGGCTGCCGGAATCGGCAGCGGCATCCCCGTGGACGCAACCGTTGCGCGCCCATCAAGGCGCGAGGCCATGGCCGTGCCACTGGCGGATTGCGACGACGGCGTGGCGCCGATCGCCAGCGCACCCGCGTTGGCCTGTGCTGCGGTGACCAGCTCGGCCGGCGCGCCGTCGATCGGCAATTCCAGCGTGAAACAGCTGCCGCGTCCGGGCTGGCTGTCCACGCGGATGCTGCCGCCCATGCGCTGGGCCAGGTCGCGCGAGATCGACAGCCCCAAACCGGTGCCGCCATAGCGACGGCGCGTGCTGCCATCGGCCTGGCGGAACGCTTCGAAGATGATCTCGGTCTGTTCGTGCGCGATGCCGATGCCGGTGTCGTTGACCTTGAACAGCACCCGGCCCGGCGTGTGCGCCTGGATCGACAGGCTGACGCTGCCGTGCTCGGTGAACTTGATCGCGTTGGCCAGCAGGTTCTTGAGAATCTGCTGCAGGCGTTGGCTATCGACGACCAGTTGCGTCGGTGCGTCCGATTCGGCAGCCAGCTGCAACGCCAGGCCTTTCTGGCGCGCCAGCGGTTCGAAGGTCTCGCGCAGGCGCTGCAGCACCGAGCTGGTGGCGACGGTCTCGTCGGCCAGTTCCACATGCCCGGCTTCGATCTTGGACAGGTCGAGAATGTCGTTGATCAACGCCAGCAGATCGTTGTTGGACGACAGAATCGCCTGCGCGTATTTCACCTGCTCGGGGCTGAGCGTGCCGTCCTTGTTGTCCGACAGCAGCTTGGCCAGGATCAACGCGCTGTTGAGCGGTGTGCGCAGCTCGTGCGACATGTTGGCCAGGAACTCGGATTTGTAGCGCGAGGCGGTGGACAGCTCGTTGCTGTTGCGCACCAGCTGGTTCTGCGCGATCAGCAAGGCCTGCTTCTGCGCTTCCAGCGCCTGGGTGCGCTCTTCCAGCTGCACATTGGTCTGTTCCAGCTCGGCTTGCTGCAGTTCCAGATCGCTCTGCGATTGCTGCAGGCTGCGGCTTTGTTCCTCCAGCTCCTCGTTGGCCACGCGCAGCTCTTCCTGCTGGGTCTGCAGTTCCTCGCTTTGGCGCTGGGTTTCTTCCAGCAGGGCCACCAGCTGCGCGCGCAGCAATGCCGTGCGCAAGGCCAGGCCGATGTTTTCGCCGCAGCGCGTAAGGAGCTCTTCCTCGCGCGTGCGGGCAGTGCCCTGCGCAGCGGCGCGGCCCAGCTCCAGGATGCCGATCACCCGCCCATCGGCGATGACCGGTGCCAGCAGCAGTTCCTGGCAGGCGCTGCGGCCCAGGCCCGAGGCGATCTGCAGATGTCCGGCCTCCACACCGCGCACCCGGCGCACCGTGCCGCTACGCAAGGCCTCGCCGAGTTGGCCGGCATCGGTCGGCAATGTCTTGGACGCATCGGCCGGCAGCGCGGCGCCGCCGGTCAGACGCAGGCGCTCGCCCTCGATGCGATACAGCGCGCCGACCTGCGCATCCAGCGTGTCGCACAGCGCGCGCACGGCGGCATTGGCCAGATCGTCCGGGCTGTGATCACCGCGCAAACTGGCTTCGACGGTGTTTTCGGCCTGCTGCAGCCACAGCGCCAGTTCGGCCTGGCGGCGCGCGCGGATCGCCTGCATCACCACCAGCGCCATCGCCAGGAACGACACCCCGCCGATGCTGCGGTTGATCGAGGAAAAACTGGAACTGGTACTGGATGGCGCCAGCTGAAAACCGACGGCCAGCAGCACGCACGAGAGCGCGGCGACCACCAGAGGCACCTGCACGCGATTCTGGAAAACCGTCACGCCCACCGCGACGAAATAGGTCAGCCACACCGCATAGCCGAGCGGCGTGACCAATTCCACGCCGAGCGTTCCCGCCATCAGGGCCCCCGCGATCACCCACACCCAGCGGTCGCGTGTGGTCGAGATGTTCTGCATAAAGGCGCGGACCGGACGGGGAGGGCGGTCATGGTAGCCGATAAGTTTCACGCGCAAATCGCCGGGATTTTGACGCTCTGCAGCCGGGTCGGCTTGCACGCAGCCTTCACGCACTCGTCACTATGGTCGCGCGCTTTCTCGGGGGAAAGTTGCGTGATGGATGCGGAAACGGCCGTCGACAGTGCGGGGCCGCTTTCTCACGACAGCCGGCAGTGCCAGCTGTTGGTGCAGAGCGTGTCCGATTATGCGATCTACATGCTCGATACGGGCGGCCACGTGTGCAGCTGGAATCCCGGCGGCGAGCGCATCAAGGGTTACACCGCCGCCGAGATCATTGGCTCGCACTTTTCGCGTTTCTATCTGCCAGAGGATGCGCAGGGCGGCGAGCCGGCCCGCAATCTGGACACCGCCGGACGCGAGGGGCGCTTTGCCACCGAAGGCTGGCGGGTGCGCAAGGACGGCAGCCGTTTCTGGGCGAGCGTGGCGATCGAGCCGGTGCTGGAATTCGGCGTGCTGGTCGGCTTTGCCAAGGTCACCTGCGACATCGACCAGCGGCACCAGGCGCAGCAGCTGTTGCAGCACGCGCAGCACGCCCTGATGCAGTCGCAGAAGGTGGATGCGCTGGGCCGCCTCACGCTCGGCATGGCGCACGATTTCAATAACCTGCTGACCGTGATGGTGACCAGCCTGGACCTGATCGCGCTGCGTGCCGGCGACGATGCGCGCACGCGCATGCTGGTGGAAGCGGCGCAGACGGCAGTCGATCGCGGCACCTTGCTGACGCGCCAGCTGCTCGCCTTTGCTCGCGGGCAGCGGCTGATTCCCGAACGCCATGGCGCCAACGCGGTGGTGACGCGCTCGCTGGAACTGCTGCGGCGTGCCTGCCCGGCCGGCCTTGCCTTGTCGCTCGAGTTTGCCGAGCAACTGCCCGATATCCGCGTGGACCCCGGCCAACTGGAAGCGGCCTTGCTCAATCTGGTGTTCAACAGCTGCGATGCCATGCCTGGCGGCGGCAATATCGTGCTGGAAACGGCCGTGCAGCAGCGTGTTGCGCCGTCCGATCCGCATGGCCGGCCGCGCAATTACGTCAGCATTGCCGTGCGCGATGATGGCCCCGGCATGTCTGCACACGTGGCGCAATGCGCCAGTGAGCCATTTTTCACCACCAAGGACGTGGGCAAGGGCTCGGGCCTGGGATTGAGCCAGGTATACGGCTTTGCGTCCCAATCCGGTGGTTTCGTCGAGTTGGATACTGCTCCCGGCCGCGGCACCACCTTTACCCTGTTTCTCCCGGCCATCGAGGAGGCTGAGCATGACTGAATCCCTGCGTCTGTTGATGGTGGAAGATCAGCAGGAATTGCGCGAACTGATCGGCGAGGCGCTGCGCGATGCAGGCATCACCGTCGAAACCGCCGACGACGGCCATAGCGCCTTGCGCATGCTGCGCGAGAACGGCCCCTATGATGTGGTCTTCAGCGACATCCGCATGCCCAACGGCATGTCGGGCATCGAACTGAGCGAACACGTGGCGCAGTTGCTACCGCAGGCGCGGGTGATCCTGGCCTCGGGGTTTGCAAAGGCGCAATTACCGCCGCTGCCGGCGCAGGTGGATTTTCTGCCCAAGCCGTATCGCCTGCGTCAGCTGATCGATGTGTTGAAAGGCGTGGCAACCAACGCCTGAGCGTTGGCTGCATGTGTCCTGCGCTGCAGAAAGCCGTGCCTGCAATCGCGCGGGCCGTGACCGAGTATCCTGCGGCTGCGCCGCTCAACGGCTCTGGTAATACACCTTGTCGATGGCAATCTCCACTGGCGTAGCCGGCGGATCGGCCACCAGCATGAACATCTGTTTGACCGCCTGCAGATCCAGGTCGTAGAACGCACTGAAGGGAATGCTCACCTCGTGCCAGGCGCCATCGCGCACCAGGCCGTACTGATTGCCGCCCGCGGCAAAATCCACCCAGCTGTCGCCAAAGCTGGTGTTGATGCCGATCTTGAAGGTCGATGGCGTGGTGGTTTTCAGATGCAGCTTCAGCGCGCCGCCGGCATAGGCAGCCATGTTGCGATAGTCGGTCTGGATGCCCAGGCCATACCAGGCACCGGCGTTGGCGCGGTAGGCCATCACGTTGCTGCCTTCGAACGGCGCCTGCGCAATCGGGGTGAGGTTGTTCCACAGATACAGCTCGGCATCCTGGCCGAAGTTGAGTCGCCCGCTGGTATCGGCCTGCTCGGTGAACACGCCGAATCGCCCCGCAGGCGCTGCGTGTTGCGCGCCCACGTACAGTTGCGAACCGGGGTTTTGATACAGGCGGATGTAATCGATCTCCATCCTGCCCGGCAACGGCGCGGTCACCGCCGCAGGCGAGGTGATGCCGGTATAGGTGCCGCCCACGGCGAGATTGAGCAGCAGATACTGCTGCTGATGGAATTCGTGCAGCGAGGCGCCTTCGATATTGGAGATCGCAAACTCGAAGTATTGCTGGCCGTCGATCGACACGCGGATGAACTGCGGGTCCCAGGTCATGCGGTACACATGGAAGTCGGCATGCAGATCCACCGGGCTGGTGTAGCTGGTGTCGTAGTCGGCCTGCTGGCCGTTGTAGTCCCAGTGCACCGCGGCACCGATACGGCGATTGGCGGTGCCATTGGCGATCGCCGCGGCCATGCCGGCTTCCAGCAGGTCGATCTCGCCGCGACCTGGCCACACGCCGATGGTGCCCAGCATCCAGTACGCCGGCCACAGCCCGTTGCCCACCACCGGCGTCTTGATGCGCGCCTCCAGCGTGCCGTACTTGAAATGCATGCGGCCTTCGGTCTTGAGACGCGCCGAGGTAAACGGCATGCCCTGGAACGCTTCGCGTCGCGCTTCGATCACCAGCCGGCCGTTATCGATACGCGCGTTTTCGGCGCGGCTGGTGTAGTACTGCATCTCGCCGTTGCCCCAGCCGCACAGGCCGATCTGGCAGCCGTTGCCGACGTCATAGGTCCATTTGTTGCCATCGATGCCGGGGCCATTGAAGTTGTCTTCCCAGACCAGGGTTTGCGCGTGCGCGACTGGTGTCATCGCCACTGCGCACAGCAGGGCGAACTGCACAGCGACACTGCGTAGCGTGTTCATTGCGTGCGTCTCCAAAAAGTGGACCGACGTCCATGTAGAAGTGACGCTGCGCAGCGGCTACTTCAGTGTCAAAGCAATTGTGTGGCGCGTTTCAGTTCCGTGGTGTTCATTCCGGAATCATCCAGCATTGGCATGACGGCGGTCGCAGACTACATGCGCCGGATGCTGCGTGGCAGCAGCTGGCTGCGGATGTTTCGTTGCGGGCGCGACCGCATCTGCGGCGTCCAGCTCAATGCGTTCAAGCCGACAGATGCTTCGAGCGCCAACGCATGCACGCATTGGCAGGCTCTGGAGTGGCTACGGCGCTGGGAATGCCATCGGAATGCCACCGTGGCAGGCAAGCCAGGTGCTGCGGCACATCGATGGCCTTGCGGATGCATCGGCACGATTGCCCGCGGCAGCGTTTCGCGCATGCCGCATACGCCTGACTTAATGCCCGGCGTGCACCGTCCAGGCCACCAGCCGTATCACCAGCGGTCGCACCACCAGCACGCAGCAGAACGCGGTGGGCATCGCAATGCGGTAAGCGTCCAGCACGCGCCACAGGTAGCCGGGGGCAAGGCCGGTGTTGGCGCCGGTGATCACCAAGCACATCAGCAAGGCCATGATCGTGGCCATATAGAACGCGAACACAAACGGGGTGGTGCGCACGCCGAGTTTCCAGCGCGGGCGCAGCAATGAGGAGGAGGGGGGAGATGACGACATGCAGTGGCCTCGGTTGCCGCGGATCGGCGTGATGGGCAGCACTGTAGAGACGCCACCGCGGGCGGGGTAGATCGCGTAGCCTTGCGGCTTACGTAAGAAAAACTTACGAATCGTTTGGTAATACTTGCCTAGCCAATGAACATTCTTCAGTCCATCCGTAGCTTTGTCAGCACTGTCGATGCCGGCAGCATTGCCGGAGGCGCCAAGTTGCTGGGGATCAGTGCGGCTGCGGTCAGCCAGAACATCGCGCGACTGGAGCAGCACCTGGGCGTGCGTCTGCTGCACCGGACCACGCGCAGCCTGGCGCTGACCGAGCGCGGCACGCTGTACTTCGAGCAGGTGCGGCAGCTGGAGCGCGACCTGGAGCGCGCGCGCCAATCAGTGGTCGGGCCGCAGCAGGCGCCGGCGGGGCGCTTGCGGGTGGCCAGCACCGCAGCCTTTGCGCGGCACGTGCTCGCCCCGATGCTGCCGGCCCTGCGCCAGCAGTACTCGCAGCTGGAGATCGAGCTGCTGTGCACCGACCGGGCGGTGCAGCACGCGCAGGAAAGCGTGGATGTCAGCCTGCGCATCGAGGCGCAGCTGGAAGATGGCCTGGTCGCACGCTGCATCGCCCAGGTGCCGCTGGTGGTCTGCGCAGCGCCCGAGTATCTGGCGCGCTGCGGGACGCCGCAGGGTGCGGACGACTTGAAGTATCACGATTGCCTGCTGCTGCGTTACCCGGTCGACGGGCGCTGCCTGCCGTGGAATTTCGTGCGCAATGGCGTGCGCTTCCAGCCGGAGCTGGGCAAGGCGATGGTCAGCGACGACATCGACGCGCTCGCCACCATGGCCGCGGCCGGCGGCGGCATCGCGCGGCTGGCCGCCTATGTCGTGCAGCCTTACCTGCAGCGCGGCGAGCTGCAGCCGCTGTTTGTCTCCGATCTCGGCAGCACCGCCCAGGCATTGCCGGAGCCGCTACGGATCTACCTCTGCGTCGCCGATCGCCGCGACTTCACCCCGAAGGTGCGCGCCTTCATGGAACACGTGCTCGAACGCCTTCCAATGCAATGGCGTACTGCCGAGCCTGCACTGGCACCGGCTCACGCAGCAACCGGGGTGTAGCCAGTATTCGACATCTGGAGGGCGCCTGGTTCCGTGCTCTGTTCGACAGGGCGCACGCGGGCGTGACGTGCTGATGCCTGATGGACGCCGGGTTGCTTGAGAGCGAACGACGCTGAAGACGCAGTTTGCGCAGTCGTCGTTCTCGACCAACGACTAAGGCGGCAGTTGATGCTGCCGCCGCCATCGCTCACTCCAGCTTGAGCATCACAACCGAGCGCGCCGGCAGCGCGATAGTCACTGCGTTGCCTTGCATGCGTGCCCCCTTGAACGCTTTGGGTTCCACCGTGCGCGGCTGCGTAAAGGTATTGTGCGCAGTGATCGCCGGCCCGGTCAGAATCTGCCCGGTCACCCCGCGCGCCGTCAGGCCATCCACCTGCACATTGACGCTCGCGGCCGACGTCGCATCCAGATTGGTCAGGGCGATATAGACGTGTCCATCCCTGGCCTTGACCGCCGAGCCGTGCACTGCGGGCACGTGGACGTCGCCATGGCGATACTCGGGTGTACTTAGTTGCAACGGCAGCTGGGTGGCGTCGTGGTAGGGCTTGTACAGCGCGAACACGTGGTAGGTGGGCGTCAGCACCATCTTGTCGCCGTCGGTGAGGATCATCGCCTGCAGCACGTTGACCATCTGCGCGATATTGGCCATGCGCACGCGCTCGGCATGCGCGCTGAAGATGTCGATGTTCAACGACGCCACCAGTGCATCGCGCAGCGTGTTCTGTTGATGCAGGAAGCCCGGGTTCGCATCCGGCAGACCGGCGTACCAGGTGCCCCATTCGTCCACCACCAGCGCGACCTTCCTGCCCGGGTCGTAGCGGTCCATGATCGCGCTGTGTTTGCGGATCAGATCGTCCATCACCAGCGTGCGCGACAGCGTGTCGATCCAGGCGGCTTCGTCGAAGTCGGTGGAGGAGGCGCGCGGTGGCCAGCCACCTGGCACGGTGTAGTAGTGCAGGCTCAGGCCGTCCATCAGCGTGCCGGCCTCGCGCATCATCACCTCGGTCCAGTGGTAATCGTCGTTGTTGGGGCCGGGCGCGATCTTGAGGATCTTCTGATTGGCCGGCGCCTTGACGAAGGTCTGGTAGCGCCGATAGACGTCGGCCGCGTATTCCACGCGCATGTTGCCGCCGCAGCCCCACAGCTCGTTGCCCACGCCGAAGTAAGGCACCTGCCACGGTGCATCGCGGCCATTGGCGCGGCGTTCGTTGGCCAGGCTCGAGCGGGTCGGCGCCGTCATGTATTCGGCCCACTGCGCGATCTCGTCCGGCGCCGCATTGCCCACATTGCCGGCAATGTAGGCCTGGGTGCCGAGCAGTTCGGTGAAGTCCATGAACTCGTGCGTGCCGAAGCGGTTGGACTCTTCCACGCCGCCCCAGTGCGTGTTGACGCTGACCGGGCGCTTGGCCGGCGCACCGACGCCATCGCGCCAATGGTATTCGTCGGCAAAACAGCCGCCGGGCCAGCGGATGTTGGGCACCGCAATCGCCTTCAACGCGGCCAGCACATCGTTGCGATAGCCGCGCGTATTGGGAATCGCCGAGTCTTCGCCGACCCACACCCCGCCGTAGATGCCGGTGCCCAGATGCTCGGCGAACTGGCCAAACAGTTGCCGCGACACCTGCGCACCGGGCTGGTCAACGCGCAGCGTGCCGGTCACCTTGACCTCGGCCGCAGGGGCGGCAAACGCACTGGCGAGCAGGGCCGCGGCAACGACAGCCTGCAACAGCCGTCCGGGTGAGATTCGCAAAGTGGGGGAAATCCACTGCATCGGCTTGGCGCTCCTGTGCTGATCGATCGAGGGGGGCGCACGCCGCTGCGGGGCGGGCGCGTCGCTAGCCTAGTGCCTGCGATGTCTGCTTGTCGCTGCATCGCGATCAATCAGCCAGAGGCTGGCGCAGGTCTCGCCGACATGGTCATCACGTCGCACGCCAGGATGTGCGCCGGGGCATGGTCGGCGACCGCGCTCCCCCGCTATGCTCGCCAGCTTCCAGTATCGGCAGGACGATCCATGCAGCGAGTGTTCGGGCAGTTGCCAGACGGTGTCGAAGTCCACGCGCTCACGCTGCGCAGCGATGACGGCCTGGAGGCGGAGGTGCTCACCTACGGCGGCATCCTGCATGCGCTGCGGCTGACCACCGAGCACGGAGTGGTGCCGCTGCTGCTGGCATTGCCGGATCTGCCGGCCTACGCCGCCGATGGCGACAGCCTCAACATCCTGGTCGGCCGCTTCGGCAACCGCATCGCCGGCGCGCGCTACACGCTGGATGGGGTCACCCACACGCTGGCGGCCAACGAAGGGCGCAACCAGTTGCACGGCGGCCTGCGCGGCTTCGGTCGGCGCGTGTGGAGCGTGCTGGAGCAGGCGCCGGACCAGGTGCTGCTCGGTTACGACTCGCCCGATGGCGAAGAAGGCTATCCCGGCAATCTGCAGGTGCGTGCGCGGCTGCAATTGCGCGGACGCAGCCTGCAGCTGGACTTCGAGGCGCACTGCGATGCCGCCACCGCGTTGAACCTCACCCATCACCCGTACTTCAACCTATCCGGCGACCCGCATCGGCGCGCCGCGCTGCAGGTGCTGCGGGTGCCGGCAGATCGCTATCTGCCGGTGGATGCCGAATCGATCCCGACCGGCGAGATCGCCTCCGTCGCCGGCACGCCGTTCGATTTCCGCCATGCTGCGGCGTTGGCCGACACGATCGATCCGTCGCACCCGCAGGTGGTACTCGGCAAGGGCTACGACCAATGCCTGGTGCTGGCCGCCGGAGCCGATTGCGTTGCCGAGTTGTACTCGCCGCACAGTGGCGTGGCGCTGCGCATCAGCAGCGACGCGCCGGCGGTGCAACTCTACGAGGGCCAGCATCTGGACGACCACCATCCCGGACTCGGCCGCGGCGTCTGCCTGGAGCCGCAGGACTACCCGGACGCGCCCAACCACCCCAACTTCCCGTCGACGATCCTGCGGCCCGGGCAGGTGTATCGCCGCCGCATCGCCTATCACTTCGCCAGCCCGGGGCCGGATCAGCCGTGGGCGGCGGTGAGCGCTGCGCTGGACGCCTGAGCGCGGGTATCGCAACGACAGTGGGGCCGGGACGGGCCTGCAGCCAACGCGATCAGCGCGGCCCCAACACCAGCTCGATCACGAACTTGCTGCCGAAGAACGACAACACCAGCAGCGCCATCGCGGTCAGCGTCCAGTGCACCGCCTTGGTGCCGCGCCAGCCATTGCGCCAGCGGCCGATCAGCAGCGCACCGAACACGATCCACGACAGGATGCTGAGTACGGTCTTGTGCAGCAGCCGCTGCGCCAGGAAGTCCTGCACGAACAGCAGGCCGGTCAGCAGGGTCAGGCTCAACAGCACGAAGCCGACGGTGATCGTGCGGAACAGCAGCGTCTCCAGCTCGGTCAGCGGCGGCAGCGCGCGTAGCCAGGTGTGGAAGTCGCGGCGGCGCAGGGCGCGCTCCTGCAGCCACAGCATGATCGCCAGCAACGCGGCGATGCCCAACGTGGCATAGGCCAGCAGTGCCATCCACGCGTGCAGTTCCAGCCGCCAGCCCAGGTCCGAGCTCGGTTCGTGGCCGTAAGCGTGATAGCAGGCCAGCAGGATTGCCGAAAGCGGGAACACCACCACGCCCACCGCCGCCATGCGCCCGCGCGCGCCGAACACTGCCGTCAGCGCGGCCATGCCCAGGCCGCATAGCGATAGCGCCGCGAAGAAATGCATGTCCGGCCCGCCGGCGGTGCGCAGCGCCACCAGCACGTGGTACCCGGCGTGCAGCGCCACGGCCGCCAGTGCCGGGATCAGCCAGCGGGCAGGCGCCTGGTTGCCATCGCGCAGCACCGAGCGGGTGAGCAGTGCCGTGGCCAGCAGATACAAGGCGAACGCGATGAGAACGATTGTCATCGTGGAAGTTTCGCATATTGGGGGCTGGGAATCGGGAATCGGGAATCGGGAAAAGCAGTTGCGAGCTGCGGGGCTGGAGGTGGGCTGGCGTGCTGGGAGCGGAGCGCGAGCGGGCGGGGGGCTACCTGCTGGCACTGCAGGCGCCGTTCCTGGCGCTGCTGCGCTGTCGTGCTTTGGCCGTGCGCATTGCTGCGCGTTGGTGAGGCTGCTTGCGGGTTGGCTTCGCCGGTAGGGCCGTGGGCGGCCGCTGGGGCGGCCGGCTGGCCGGTGCCGCTATAATCGACGCCCGTTTCCCCTCACGCGGTCCCTTGCGCATGTTCGAGTCCCTTACCCAACGTCTCTCCGGCACCATGGAGCGCCTGCGCGGCCGCGGCCGCCTGACCGAGGAGAACATCCGCGAAGCCACCCGTGAAGTGCGCATCGCGTTGCTCGAAGCCGACGTGGCGCTGCCGGTGGTGCAGGCACTGATCGAGCGCATCAAGGTGCGCGCGGTCGGTCAGGAAGTGCTCAAGTCGCTGACCCCGGGTCAGGCGCTGATCAAGATCGTCCGCGACGAGCTGACCGCCGTGATGGGCGCGGCCGCCACCGACCTCAACCTCAACGTGCCGGCGCCGGCGATCATCCTGATGGCCGGCCTGCAGGGCGCGGGCAAGACCACCACGGTCGGCAAGCTCGCCAAGCACCTGAAGGAAAAGCGCAAGAAGAAGGTCATGGTGGTCTCGGCCGACGTCTACCGTCCGGCCGCGATCGAGCAGCTCAAGACCCTGGCCGAGCAGGTCGGCGTGCTGTTCTTCCCGTCCGACGCCTCGCAGAAGCCGGTCGACATCGTGCGCGCCGCCATCAGCGATGCGCGCAAGTCGTTCGCCGACGTGCTGCTGGTCGATACCGCCGGCCGCCTGGCCATCGATGCGGCGATGATGGAGGAGATCAAGGCGCTGCACGCCGCGGTCAACCCGACCGAAACCCTGTTCGTGGTCGATGCGATGACCGGCCAGGACGCGGCCAACACCGCCAAGGCCTTCGGTGAGGCGCTGCCGCTGACCGGCGTGGTGCTGACCAAGACCGACGGCGACGCCCGTGGCGGCGCAGCGCTGAGCGTGCGCTACATCACCGGCAAGCCGATCAAGTTCGTCGGTACCGGCGAAAAGACCGACGGCCTGGACGTGTTCCATCCCGACCGCGTCGCCAGCCGCATCCTGGACATGGGCGACGTGCTGTCGCTGGTGGAACAGGTCGAGCACAGCGTCGACCAGGAAAAGGCCGCCAAGCTCGCCGCCAAGGTCGCCAAGGGCAAGAAGTTCGACCTCAACGACATGAAGGAACAGCTCGAGCAGATGCAGAACATGGGCGGCATCCATGGGCTGATGGACAAGCTGCCGGGCATGGGCCAGATCCCGGACAACGTCAAGCAGCAGGTCACCGGCAAGGAAGTGCCGCGCATGATCGCGATCATCAACTCGATGACCAAGAAGGAGCGCCGCAACCCGGCCCTGCTCAACGGCTCGCGCCGCGCCCGCATCGCCCGCGGCTCCGGCATGCAGCCGGCCGACGTCAACAAGCTGATGAAGCAGTATCAGCAGATGGAAAAGATGATGGGCAAGCTGGCCGGCGGTGGCATGAAGGGCCTGATGCGCAACATGAAAGGCATGATGGGCGCCATGGGCGGCCGCGGCGGCATGCCGTTCCGTTGAGTTTCAATCGGCGACGCGCGCGGTAAGTCCTTCGACAGGCACGCGTGGCGTTGAACTCGCGCATAACGCGTCATCACTTCAGGCCGTGCACGATGGGTTCGTTTTCGCAGATCGACGCCTTCCAGCAGCGTTTTGGTTTAGGCCTTCCCATCCTGCTCAGCCCCATGGCCGGTGCCTGCCCGGTGCCGTTGTCGGCGGCGGTTGCTGAGGCTGGCGGCATGGGCGCGATGGGTGCGGTGTTGTCGCAACCGCAGGACATCGTGGCGTGGATGGCGGCGTTTCGCGGCGCGAGCGCCGGGCCCGCCCAGGTCAATCTGTGGATTCCCGATCCGGCCCCTGTGCGCGACGCCGCGGCAGAGGCGCGCGTGCGTGCGTTTGTGTCGCAGTGGGGGCCGCCGGTTCCTGAGGATGCGGGCGACGCAACACCGGCCGACTTCGATGCCCAGTTCGACGCCTTGCTCGCCGCACGGCCCGCCGTCGCCTCATCGATCATGGGTGTGTTTCGGCCCGATCAGGTTGCGCGGCTGAAAAGCGCTGGCATCGCCTGGTTTGCCTGCGCCACCACGCTGGACGAAGCGCGTGCGGCCCAGGCGGCCGGTGCCGATGCGGTGGTTGCGCAGGGCGCCGAGGCCGGTGGGCATCGCGGTGCATTCGATGCCGGTCGCGCCGAGCGGCAGATGACAGGGTTGTTCGCCTTGTTGCCACGATTGGTCGATCACCTGGATCTTCCGGTGATCGCCGCAGGCGGCATCGCCGATGCGCGCGGCATTGCCGCAGCGCTGACGCTGGGCGCGAGCGCCGTGCAGATCGGTACCGGCCTGCTGCGCACGCCCGAGGCGGCGCTGCCGAGCGCCTGGGCCGACGCCCTGGCCCAGGCCGAGCCGGAACAGACCCAGCCGACCCGTGCATTTTCCGGCCGGCTGGGGCGTGCGCTCGCCACGCCCTATGTGCGTGCTGCCATTGCGGCCGAGGCGCCGGTGCCGGCGCCGTATCCGGTGCAGCGCGCGCTGACCGCACCGATGCGTCAGGCCGCCGCGCGCGACAACCGCCTGGACGCCATGCAGGCCTGGGCCGGGCAATCGGCCTGGATGGCACCTGCCCAGCCTGCCGCGCAATTGCTAACCCAGTGGTGGGCTGAAGCACAGGCGTTGTTGTGCCGCTGATCTTCTGCAACGGCGCAGTGGCGACAGCGCAGCAGTTGGGCGCGGCTGCATTGGTCAATTACGGCCACTTCACCACCCTGCAGGTGCGCGGCGGTGCGGTACGCGGGCTGGACCTGCATCTGCAACGACTGCAACACGACGGCGCTGCGCTGTTCGGTGCATCGATCGAGGAGGCATCCCTGCGCGTCCAGTTGCGCGCTGCGTTGTCGGCTGCGAACTGCGAAGACGCCAGCGTGCGCATCACCGTGTTTGCGCAAGATTTCGACCTGCGCGATCCATTGCGCCAGGTTGCGCTCGATGTGCTGATCTCCATCGCGCCCGCAGCCCGGATGCCAGCTACCGCGTTGCGCGTGCAGCCGGTCCGTCATGTGCGCGAGCAACCCCGGCACAAGCATGTCGGCACCTTCGCGCTGCTGCATCTGCGTCGCCAGGCCATGGCGGCCGGTTACGACGATGCATTGCTGATCGACGCGCAGGCGCATCTGCTGGAGGGCGCCTTCTGGAATCTGGGCGTGTGGCAGCAGGGCAGGGTGGTGTGGCCGCAAGGGCCGGCGCTGCCCGGCACCCAGCAGCGTCTGCTGCAGGCCGGCCTGCAGACGCTCGGTATCCAGCAGGAGTTTCGCCCGGTCGTGCTGAGCGAGCTGGGCAGCTTCGATGGCGCCTTCAGCTGCAACGCGCGCGGCCAGCAGGCGATCGTGCAAGCCGGCGCGGCGTCGTGGCCGGCGCAGGCCGCGCAGCTGCCATTGCTGGAACAAGCCCTGCAGACCCAGGCCTGGCAGGGGATCTGAGCGATTCCGGGGTGACTTGGCTTCGCCGCCGGAGCCCGCTATAATCGCCGGCTTACCGCGCCATTCTGGCGACTGGGCAACTCAGGAAAACGACACCATGGTCAAGATTCGACTGACCCGCGGCGGCGCCAAGAAGCGTCCGTTCTACCACATCATCGTGACCGACGTGCGCAGCGCGCGCGACGGCCGCAACATCGAGCGTCTGGGTTACTACAACCCGGTTGCGCAGGGCGCAGAACCGCGCGTCGTGCTGGACGTTGCTCGCGTCGACCATTGGGTCGGCCAGGGCGCTCAGCTGACCGACAAGGTGCGCAACCTGTATCGTGAAGCATCCAAGTCCCAGGCCGCTGCGGCCTGATCCTGGAGGGCCGGGCGCCAGCGCCTGGCCCAGAGTCGACGCAGATGAAGCCGACCGAGCGCCGCATCCTGTTAGGCAGGATTGTCGGCGCTTTTGGTGTCAAGGGCGAGCTCAAGCTCGAATCCTGGACCGAGCCGCGTAGTGCGATCTTCCGGTATCAGCCGTGGATCGTGCGGACGCCCTCGGGGCAGGAATCGGTCGTGAGCGGCGTACGTGGGCGCGATCAGGGCAAGAATCTGATTGCGGTGTTCCCCGACGTCACTGACCGCGACACCGTCGAAGCCATGCACGGAACCGAGATTTACGTCGCGCGCAGCGTGCTGCCGCCGCCCAAGCCCGATGAATATTATTGGGTGGATCTGGAAGAGTTGCGGGTGGAAACCGTCGAGGGCGTCAAGCTCGGCACGGTGTCGCACCTGTTCTCCACCGGCTCCAACGACGTGATGGTGGTGCGCGGCGATCGCGAGCGGCTGGTGCCGTTCGTGCTGCCGGATTTCGTCAAGTCGGTCGACTTCGAAGCCAACCTGATCGTGGTGGACTGGGATCCGGATTTCTGACCGGAATGGCGCATCGCGCCGCTCCGCTCTTGCGTTACCCATTCTCCACTTCCGATTCCCGATTCCCCAGTGCGCATCGACGTCATCAGCCTGTTCCCCGAGTTCATCGCGCAATGCGCGGCGTTCGGCGTGGTCGGGCGGGCGCAGGAGCGTGGCTTGCTGGAATTGCAGGGCTGGAATCCGCGTGAGCATGCGCAGGGCAATTACCGCCGGGTGGACGATCGTCCGTTCGGTGGCGGGCCCGGCATGGTGATGTTGATCGAGCCGTTGCGGGCCTGCCTGGATGCGGTGCAAGCGGCAGACGCGCGTCCGGCGCCGGTGATCTATCTCAGCCCGCAGGGGCGGCCGCTCACCCAGCCGCTCGCTCGCGAGCTGGCGCAGTTGCCACGCATGGTGTTGCTGTGCGGGCGCTACGAAGGCGTGGACGAGCGCTTTCTGGCGCAGGCGGTGGATATGGAAATCTCCATCGGCGACTACGTGTTGTCCGGTGGCGAGCTTGGCGCGGCGGTGCTGGTGGATGTGGTGACGCGGTTGCAGGAGGGCGTGTTGAACGACGCCGAATCCGCAGCGCAGGACAGTTTCGAAGGCCCGCAAGGCCTGCTCGACTGCCCGCACTACAGCCATCCATCGACCCATGACTGGGGCGATGTGCCGGAAGTCTTGCGCTCGGGCAATCACGCTGCAATTGCGCGCTGGCGTCGGCAGCAGTCGCTGGGCCGGACCTGGTTGCGTCGCCCGGACCTGCTCGATGAGGCCGGGTTGGACAAGAACGATCGCCGTCTGCTGGACGAGTTTCGCCGCGAACTCGCCCCGGGCGACAAGAAATAAGGGCTCCACCCCTAGCTCTTGCATTATCGATTGGGGTACAATACGCGGCTTGCTGGCCAGCCTTGCGTCTGGCCCTCCTACGAACCTCGAGCAATCGCCGTGCGGCGACTGCCGGTCCAATATCACCAGACACGCGGTGCCCATCATGAGCAAACTCAACAAGACCATCCTGGCTGACTTCGAAGCCGCCCAGATTCAGCGCAAGCTTCCCGAGTTCAACCAGGGCGACACCGTCGTGGTGAACGTCAAGGTGAAGGAAGGCAACCGCGAGCGCGTGCAGGCCTATGAGGGCGTCGTGATCGGTACCAAGAACGCCGGCCTGAACTCCGCGTTCACCGTGCGCAAGATCTCGCACGGCTTCGGCGTCGAGCGCGTGTTCCAGACCCACAGCGCCATCATCGACTCGGTCGAAGTGAAGCGTCGCGGTAAGGTGCGCGCCGGCAAGCTGTACTACCTGCGTGGTCTGGAAGGCAAGGCTGCCCGCATCAAGGAAGATCTGGCCGCCGCTGCACAGGCCAAGGCCGCTCGCCAGGCTGCTGCCAAGGCTGAGTAAGTCACTGGCAGGCTGGTCCTGCTGTTGCCAGACGGCCGCCTTCGGGCGGCCGTTTGCGTTGTGGGAATCGGGATTGGGGAATCGGGATTAGGGATTCGCCGGTTGTGCGTGCGCGATGCTCATAGGTTTGCACGTGAGGGAAGCGGTTGCTGCTCATTGGGGCGGGATGTCTTTTCGTCGCGACTCGGCGAGCGGTGGCGTCGGTCGGCTGGGCGATCACTCAAGAAATCCCTGCGCGCTGTATCGATCACTCAATGCAGCGTCCGGATCCTGCTTTCGCGCGTGATGTCGGCCGGTGTGGCAGCGTGCCGCCTGGTGCCAGCAGACGTCAGCGCTGGCGGGGCTGCGGCGCGCCCGCGATTGGCGCGGTATCAGCGACTGGCGAGGCCGGATGCGCCGGCACTTCGGCAGCCGCGGCCAGTTCGGCAGGATGCGCTGGCGTGGTCAGCATGCGTGCCTTGCGCCAGCCGCCCCAGCGGTAATACGCCAGCGACAGCAGCATCGAACACAGCGAGCTGATCGGAAGGCTCCACCAGATGCCGTCGGCTCCCAGATGCGGAATCAAGGCGTTTGCCAGCGGCACGCGCACGCCCCACAGACCGAAGGCCAGGATCAGCAGCGGCGGGATCACCGCACCGGTGGCCCGCACCACGCCGGAAACCACAAAGCTCACGCCGAACAGCAGGAACGACCAGATCCCGATGTGGTTGAGATGCCGCGCAACCTCCAGCGTCGGGCTGTCGGTCGGCAGGAACAGCGCCAGTGTCCAGCGATCGAACACGATCAGCAGCCCGATCAGCACGCCGGTCATCAGGAAGTTGGCAGCGATGCCGGTGCGTGCGGTCGCATCCACGCGTGTCCACAATCCCGCGCCCACGTTCTGCGCGGCCATCGTTGAACACGCTGCGCCCAGCGCCATCGCCGGCATCTGCACATAGGTCCACAGCTGCAACGCGGCGCCGTAGGCGGCTGCGGTGTCGGTACCGAAGCCGTTGACCAGCGTCATCATCGCGATCATGGCCAGCGAAATCAGCACCATCTGCAGGCCCATCGGCACGCCTTTGACGATGAGCGCGCGCAGGATGGTCGGCGCGATGCGGAACAGGTGCAGATCGGCGCGGCCCAGCCACAGCACATGGCGTTTGCTGCGCAGATACAGCAGCAAACCGCCCAGTGCCACCGCCTGCGCCAGCAAGGTGGCCCAGGCCGCGCCGGCGATGCCCAGCGCCGGGAATGGACCCAGGCCGAAGATCAGCAGCGGGTTGAACACGATGTCCAGCACCACCGACACCAGCAAGAAGCGGAACGGCGTGCGCGCATCGCCGGTGCCGCGCAATGCCGCCGACAGGAACGCAAACACATAGATCAGCGGCATCGCCAGGAAGATCACCCGCAGGTACTCCTCTGCCAATGTCTGCGATGCAGGCGGCGTGCCCATGGCGGTCAACAGATGCGGGGCCAGAAACCAGCCCAGCACCGCGATCAGCGCCGACAGCCCGCCGAAGAAGCTGGCACTGGTGCCCATGACCTTGCGCGCCTGCGCGATATCGCGCGCACCCATCGCCTGGCCGATCAGGATGGTCGAGGCCATGCCGATGCCGAACACCGAGCCGATCAGGAAGAACATGATGCTGTTGGCATTGGCCGCCGCAGTCAGCGCCGCCTCGCCGAGGTAGCGGCCCACCCAGATCGCATTGATCGAGCCATTGAGCGATTGCGCGATGTTCCCGGCAAGGATCGGCATCGCAAACAGCAGCAGATTCTTGCCGATCGGGCCTTCGGTCAGGACAGCGGATTTGGGCATCGCAGGCGCGCCGTGGTGCGGAAGCTGCGAACACTAGCATTGGCAGGTGTGAGGCGTGCGGCGGTCAGGCGTTGCGATGACACCAGGCACGGCACAAGCTGTGCAGATCTGCCTGTACCGCTCAGCCAGGACGCGCTCGGCAGGCCAGGTTCGGTCCGCAGCGACGCTTGAGTTCCGGCGAGCTTGCCCAGATATTTCCCGCTCAACGCAGCCCGTTGCGACGCGCCGATGCAGCGGCGATCACGGCAGCGGCCAGCAGCCCATTGGATCCGACGGCAAGCACAACGCGATGACTCAACTGGTGGAACAAGCGACGACGGTCAGGCTGGATGTCTGGCTGTGGGCGGCGCGCTTCTTCAAGACGCGCAGCCTGGCCAAAACGGCGGTGGACAACGGCAAGGTGGACGTCGCCGGCCAACGGCCCAAGCCCTCGCGCACGCTGCGCAGCGGCGAGCAGCTGCGCATCGACCGTGGCGGCGAGATCTTCGAAATCACCGTTGCCGCGCTGAGCGATGTGCGCGGCCCGGCACCGGTCGCACAGACGCTGTACGTGGAAAGCGATGCCTCACGCGAAGCGCGGGCGCAATGGCGGCTGCAGCGCGCCGCCGAACGTACCGGCTATCGCGCACCCGAGGGCAAGCCTGACAAGCGCGCACGCCGGCTGATCAACGCGCTGGGCGATATCGACGCGTTGTAGCACTGCGCGGGCTATTCGCTGCGAATCGACTGACGGAAACAAGAAACGCCTTGGCAACCGTCATGTTATTCAATCAATAAAAACGGCGCTTCTCCATCGCGGGGGAAGCGCCGTTTTCTGTTGTGGTGCGCGATGTAGCCGGTGCAGAACCATCGATCGGAAGCTTGAGAACCGCTCATAAGACCTGGCCGGCTGGCTAGCGGTCGAGTGGTGGCGGTGTTGGTGCAAGCCGCACAGTATCCAACCAGCGCACGTCATGCTCTGCTCTTAACCAAGCACACCGACCATCTCGACGGGTCCTTGCCCGCCCACCGTCGCGGGACCTTACGCGGCATGGATGCCGCGTAAGAGCCTACATGGACGTACTTGCGGCGTGTCCCGCGATGGTGGGCGGGCAAGGGCCTTGCAGCCAAACCGCAGACCCGCCGCTCCACTGACGTCTTCAGTGCCGAGTCGATCTCTTACGTGCAGTTCAACAGAGAGTTGGAAGCGCACGTACGAGGGCGTGCGCCTTGCAACTCACGCCAGATCGAAACGATCCAGCTGCATCACCTTGGTCCAGGCGGCGACGAAGTCCTGGACGAACTTCTCCTGTGCATCGGCACTGGCATAGACCTCGGCCACCGCACGCAGGATCGAGTTGGAGCCGAACACCAGATCCACGCGCGTGCCGGTCCACTTGGCTTCACCGGTGCTGCGGTCGCGGCCTTCGTAGACCTCCTTCGATTCGGAGGTGGCTTTCCACTCGGTGCGCATGTCGAGCAGGTTGGCGAAGAAGTCATTGCTCAGCACGCCGGGGCGGGCGGTGAATACGCCATGGCTGGAGTCGCCGACATTGGCGCCGAGCACGCGCAGGCCGCCGACCAGCACGGTCAACTCGGGCGCGGTCAGCGTCAGCAGCTGTGCCTTGTCGATCAGCAATGCCTCCGCGGGCACTGCGTAGCGTTGCTTGGCGTAGTTGCGGAAGCCATCGGCCACCGATTCCAGCACGGCGAACGATTCGACATCGGTCTGCTCCTGCGATGCATCGGTGCGGCCGGGTGCGAACGGCACGGTGACGCTGTGACCAGCGGCCTGTGCGGCATGTTCGACCGCGGCATTACCGGCCAGCACGATCAGGTCGGCCAGCGAGATCTGCTTGCCGCCCGACTGCGCGCCGTTGAAGTCGGCCCGGATGCGCTCCAGCGTGCCCAGCACCTGTGCAAGCTGTTCGGGCTGGTTGGCCTGCCAATCCTTCTGCGGTGCCAGACGGATACGTGCGCCGTTGGCGCCGCCACGCTTGTCCGAGCCGCGGAAGGTCGATGCCGACGCCCACGCGGTGGACACCAGCTGCGCCACGCTCAGGCCGGAATCGAGGATGGTCTGCTTGAGGGCGGCGGCGTCCTGCGCATCGACCAGCGGGTGGTCGACGGCCGGCACCGGGTCCTGCCACAGCAATTCTTCGCTCGGCACTTCGGTTCCCAGGTAACGCGAGCGCGGGCCCATGTCGCGATGGGTGAGCTTGAACCAGGCGCGGGCGAAGGCGTCGGCGAACTGGTCGGGGTGTTCGTGGAAGCGACGCGAGATGGCCTCATAGGCTGGGTCGAAACGCAGCGCCAGATCGGTGGTCAGCATGGTCGGCCGATGCTTCTTCGCTGCATCGTGGGCGTCGGGAATGATGGCGTCGGCATTCTTGGCCACCCACTGGTGCGCGCCGGCCGGGCTCTTGCTCAGTTCCCACTCGAACTTGAACAGATGGTCGAAGAAGTCATTGCTCCACTGCGCCGGAGTGGTGGTCCAGGTGACTTCGAGGCCGCTGGTGATGGTGTCGGCGCCCTTGCCGCTGCCGTAGCGGTTGTGCCAACCCAGGCCCTGGCTTTCCAGCTCGCCGGCTTCCGGCTCGGCACCGACGTTGTCGGCCGGGCCGGCGCCGTGGGTCTTGCCGAAGGTGTGGCCGCCGGCGATCAGCGCCACGGTCTCTTCGTCGTTCATCGCCATGCGTGCGAAGGTGTCGCGGATGTCGCGCGCGGCGGCGACCGGGTCGGGCTTGCCGTCCGGGCCTTCCGGATTGACGTAGATCAGGCCCATCTGCACGGCGGCCAGCGGGTTCTCCAGATCGCGGGTGTGCGGCACTTCGCTGTCGTCGTCCTTCACCAGCACGCCGTGCGCTTCGTCCACGCCGGGCGAACCACGCGAATAGCGCTCGTCGCCACCCAGCCACTTGGTTTCGCGGCCCCAGTACAGCTCCTGATCCGGTTCCCAGGTATCTTCGCGGCCACCGGCAAAGCCGAAGGTCTTGAAGCCCATGCTTTCCAGCGCGACGTTGCCGGTGAGGATCATCAGGTCGGCCCAGGAGATCGCCTGGCCGTACTTCTGCTTGATCGGCCACAGCAGGCGGCGCGCCTTGTCCAGGCTGACATTGTCCGGCCAGCTGTTGAGCGGTGCGAAGCGCTGCTGACCGCGACCGCCGCCGCCACGCCCGTCGCCGATGCGGTAGGTGCCGGCGCTATGCCAGGCCATGCGCACGAACAGCGGACCGTAATGGCCGAAGTCGGCCGGCCACCAGTCCTGCGAGTCGGTCATCAGCGCACGCAGTTCCTGCTTGAGCGCGGCCAGATCGATGCGCTTGAACGCCTCGGCATAATTGAAGGTCTGGCCCAGCGGGTTGGACTTGCTCGAATGCTGGCTGAGCAGGTCCACGCGCAACTGCTTGGGCCACCAATCGCGGTTGGTGGTTCCGGTACCGACGACGGCGTGATTGAAAGGGCACTTTGCTTCGGTTGTCATGGCAATACCTGTGTGCGTGAGCACTTGGGGAGCTGTGTGCCGAAACTGCGGACACGTGCTGGTGGAATCGAAAAGGTGGGCAATGCGTCAGCGGTGGTCATCGATCGAAGGCGCAGATGCGGCCATGGGGTTATCGAGAATGGTCGCCGGGTGTGCCGATGCTAGCGCCTGCCTGCAGGCGCCGGTATAGGTCGATATGCAGACTGTGACTGGCAGACAGACGCATCAGGCGGACTCATCGTGGTGGCGTGCGCACACGATAAGCAGCATCGATCGGTTGGGGAATTCGAATTATTCAACCATATCGATAGCGAGACGCTATGGACGGCACGCCGGTGCCGAACCGACCTGTGCCTGCGATCTCAGCGCTTGCCGAACAGGCTGCCGCCGAGCTTCATGACATCGCCCAGTCCAAGCTTTCCGTCGCCGTCCTGATCCAGCACGCTGCCCAGCAAGCCGTTGATCCCGGTGTCGCTGCTGGCGCGCTGCTGTTCCTGCGCCAGGGCCGGGCCGAGCTGGCTGCTGGCAGCGGCATTGCCGCCGAGGAAGCGCTTGGCCAGATACGCCATCACGATGGGTGCCAGCAACTGCAGCAGTTGATTGGCCTTGCCGGTTTCCAGCCCGGTGGCCTGGCCCAGACCAGCGGCAGCCTGCGGCGCCCTGTCGCCGAAAAGATGCCCCACGATACCAGCGCCATTGCCTTGCGCACCGCTGGCCGAGCCGCCCAGCAGCGCACCGAACAGGCTGCCGATGTCCGGGCTGCCGGCATGATCGCGCTGCAAGGCACCCAGCAACGCATCGGTGCCGCCGGCCTGCTGGCTGTTACGGCCCAGGGCGCCCATCAACAGCGGCAGCGCGGTCTGCACCGCCGATTGCGCCTGCTCGGGCGCAATGCCGAGCCGGCTGGCGAGCTGCTGCAACTGCGGGCCTTGCAACTGCGCGGCGAGTTGATCGGTCAACGAGGCGGACGTGGTCATGGGTGTCTCCGGTTCGACAAAACGTTGCCGCAGCGTGCGCCCGTCGCGCCAGCAGAGCAACACGGCACGCGTCGCACTGCAGGACGAGGGCAGCGATGCCGCACAGTGGCAGTCAAGCCACTTCATCCGACAACAGCACGGCAACGGGTTGACCAACCCCGCAAAGCATTAGAGCCAGGCAACTACGCTCTTACGATTCCCGATTCCCGATTCCCGATTCCCGAATCCCGAATCCCGAATCCCGAATCCCCGCACTCAAAGCAACGCCTTCAACCGATACAAGGCTTCCAGCGCCTGCTTGGGCGTGAGTTCGTCCGGGTCCAGCGCCTGCAGCGCTTCCTGCGCAGCGGACGAGGGCGCGGTGAACAGGCCGAACTGTTGCGGGGCGTCCAATGCGGCCGGCGCCATCTGTGCGACATGGCTTTCGCCGCCGCGTTGTTCCAGTTCGGCCAGACGATGACGCGCCTGGGTCACCGCGGCCTTGGGCAATCCGGCGAGTGCGGCGACCTGCAGGCCGAAGCTGCGATTGGCCGGGCCGTCCTTGACCGCATGCATGAACACCAGGCGCTCGCCGTGTTCGACCGCGTCCAGATGCACGTTGGCGATGCCGCTGGCACCGCCGGCATGCGACTCGTCGGCCAGTGCGGTGAGCTCGAAGTAATGCGTGGCAAACAGCGTGTAGCAGCGGTTGGTATGCGCCAGATGGCGTGCGACGGCGTCGGCCAGTGCCAGGCCGTCGTAGGTGGAGGTGCCGCGGCCGATCTCGTCCATCAGCACCAGCGATTGCGGCGTGGCGTGATGCAGGATGTAGCTGGTCTCGGCCATTTCCACCATGAAGGTGGATTGCCCGCGCGCCAGATCGTCGCCCGCGCCGATGCGGGTGAGGATGCGGTCGATCGGTCCGATCACCGCGCGGCTGGCCGGCACATAGCTGCCGATATGCGCCAGCAGCACGATCAGGGCGTTCTGGCGCATGTAGGTCGATTTGCCGCCCATGTTCGGGCCGGTGATGACCAGCATGCGGCGGTCGGCATGCAGCTCCAGATCGTTGGGTTCGAATGGCTGGTCGCGCACCGCTTCCACCACCGGGTGGCGGCCGCGTTCGATGCGCAGGCAGGGGGCGCTGTCCAGTTCCGGCTGCGCCCAGTCCAGCGCCTGCGCGCGCTCGGCGAAGGCGGCCAGCACATCCAGTTCGCTCAATGCACTCGCGCAACGCTTGAGACCTTCCAGCTCGCTGCCGAGTGCATCGAGCAGGCCTTCGTACAGTAGTTTTTCCCGCGACAACGAGCGCTCGCGCGCCGACAGCACCTTGTCCTCGAAGCTCTTGAGTTCTTCGGTGATGTAGCGCTCGGCGTTGGTCAGGGTCTGCCGGCGGCTGTAGTGCAGCGGGGCCTTCTCGGCCTGGCCCTTGCTGATCTCGATGTAATAGCCATGCACGCGGTTGTAGCCGACCTTGAGCGTGGCGATGCCGCTGCTGGCGCGTTCGCGCTGTTCCAGGTCGATCAGGAATTGATCGGCATTGGTGGACAGGCGGCGCAACTCATCCAGATCGGCGTCGTAGCCGGTGGCGATCACGCCACCGTCGCTGAGCTTGAGCGGCGGTTGTTCCGCCACCGCGCTGATCAACAGGTGCGCGGTGGCATCGTGCTCGCCGAGTTCGGCATGCAGCGTCTGCAGGCGCGGCGAATCCAGTGGTGCGAGGATCGTACGTACCTTCGGCAACAGCGCCAGGCCATCGCGCAAGGTGGAAAAATCGCGCGGGCGCGCCGAGCGCAGCGCCACGCGGGTGAGGATGCGTTCCAGATCGCCCAGCGCGCGGAAGGCCTCGCGCACGTCGGCATCGGCGCCGCTGTCGATCAGGGTGCCGACCGCGTGGTGGCGCTGCACCAGCACCTCGCGCAGGCGCAGCGGGCGGTGCAGCCAACGCCGCAGCAGGCGCCCGCCCATCGGCGTGACCGTGCTGTCCAGCACCCCGAGCAAGGTGTTGCGGGTGTCGCCATCGACGCGCGTGTCCAGCTCCAGATGCCGGCGCGTGGCCGCGTTCATCGAGATCGCCTCGCTGGCCACTTCCATCGCGATGGAGGTCAGATGCGGCAGCCGCTGTTTCTGGGTCTCTTCGACATAGCCCAGCAGCGCGCCAGCGGCGGCGGTAGCGCAGGGCTTGTCGTCGATGCCGAAGCCGGACAGGTCGTGCAACTTGAAAAACGCCAGCAGCTGGCGCCGGCCGCTGTCGGCGTCGAACAACCACGGTGGCCGCCGCCGCACGCCGACGCGGCCGCGCAGGAACTCCGGCCAGTTGTCTTCGTCGGGCACCAGCAGCTCGGCCGGTTCCAGGCGTGCGATCTCCGCTTCCAGCGCGTCCACGCTGTCCACTTCGTTGACCAGAAAACGCCCGCCGGCCAGATCGGCCCAGGCCAGGCCGTAGCCTTGCTTGCTGCGCGAGATCGCCATCAGCAAGGTGTCGCGGCGCTCGTCCAGCAGCGCCTCGTCGGTGACCGTGCCGGGGGTGACGACGCGCACCACCTTGCGCTCGACCAGGCCCTTGGCCAGCGCCGGGTCGCCGATCTGCTCGCAGATCGCCACCGACTCGCCCAACGCCACCAGCCGCGCCAGATAGCCCTCGTAGGCATGCACCGGCACGCCGGCCATGGGGATCGGCGCACCGCCGGAGCTGCCGCGCTGGGTCAGGGTGATGTCGAGCAGCCGCGCAGCCTTGCGCGCATCGTCGTAGAACAGCTCGTAGAAATCGCCCATGCGGAAGAACAGCAGCAGGTCGGGGTAGTCCGACTTGGCGGCGAAGAATTGCTTCATCAGCGGGGTGTGCTCTACAGCCCCGTTGGTGTTCTTGGTTTTTTCTTTTGTGTCAGTGCTTTGCAAGAAATGTTCTTCCGGGATGTGGCGGTCAATCAGGGTCGCCAGCGGCGAGTAACGGTGATTTGTTGCGAGGCTGTTGCGACGACCCTCCAAACGAGATCAATCGATGTTGCGACGAAACGGACGAAGCGTTGGAATGGCGCAGGATGTTGCGACGGAACCAGGAGCCGCCTCACGTCGGCGCAGGCTCAAGTTTAAGCCCACCCACCGACAAATCCTTGCGCTGGCGGTCGAGAGCGTGCCGGCCCTGGGTCCAAGTGGGCGATTGGCCATCGGGCCGGGGCCTTCAAACGTCCATTGCCGGATCGCTCAACGCATACCGCCGCTGTCGCAGATGACTCCGCGACAGCGTCGCTAGTGCGCACGGCTGCCGGCTGGGTGTCCTGATCCCTGAGCGTGTGGCTCGGTCAGCCCGAGCACGTGCCGCTACGTCATGACCTGTGGACTTGCCGCAAGTCAGTACCAGCCAAGATGAGACCTCTACGGTCAATGTTGATGCCAAAACTTGGCAGGTGTTGGCACGCCGACGCTGTCGTGCGGTGCTTGTTGGTTGTCGTCGGCCAGCCATTGTCCGTTCTGTTCGCGGAACGCGCTTCGCGTACGCAAGATGCAGCCATGCGAGCCCCAACAACGCAGCGTGCGGCGCGGCCATCAGCTGTCAAACGACGCATGCCCGGCTTGCTTGACACGCTGTTCGGCGCTCGCCGCGCAAAGGCCCGCGTGTGTGCGGTGCATTGCACCAACCGCCTGTTGTTTTGGGACTCTTTCGCCTTGGGAAAAGCTAAGATCGAAACTTGTGCAAAGTCGGAGGCGCTAATGATCGATCGTCGTACCTTTCTTGCCACGGGTGTGCTGGCCGCCGCCAGCTTCAGTGCCTCGGCAGCTCGCATCGCGCAAACGCCACGCGCCAGCAGCCCCGCGCCGTGGGGTGCGGTGCCCAGTGCGCGACAGCTGCGCTGGCATCGGTGGGAGCAATACGCCTTCGTGCATTTTGCGATGAACACCTTCACCGACAAGGAATGGGGCTACGGCGACGAGGATCCGCGCAAATTCGATCCCAGCGATTTTTCAGCCGATCAAATTGTTGCTGCTGCCAAGGCCGGCAATCTGAAAGGGCTCATTTTCACGGCCAAGCATCACGATGGGTTTTGTCTTTGGCCGACGCGCTTGACCGAGCATTGCATCCGGAACTCGCCCTACAAGAACGGCAACGGTGACATCGTCGGCGAAATGGCAGCGGCGTGTCGACGCGCTGGCCTGGCGTTCGGCATCTACCTGTCCCCGTGGGATCGCAATCATGCCGAGTATGGGCGTCCCGGCTATCTCGACTATTTCCGCAAGCAGATCGTCGAACTCTGTACAGGCTATGGCGACCTGTTCGAGTTCTGGTTCGACGGCGCCAATGGCGGCGACGGCTACTACGGTGGAGCGCGCGAATCGCGCAAGATCGATGCGCCCGCTTACTACAACTGGCCACGGATGATCGAGCTGGTGCATCGGCACCAGCCGATGGCCTGCACCTTCGACCCGCTCGGCGCCGATATCCGCTGGGGCGGCAACGAGGACGGTATCGCCGGTGATCCGAGCTGGCCAACCATGCCCAATGCCCCGTATACCCAGGAAAACGGCAATTCCGGTGTGCGCGGCGGGGCGCTGTGGTGGCCGGCCGAAACCAACACCTCGATCCGCCCTGGTTGGTTTTACCATGCCGATGAAGACGGCAAGGTGCGCAGCCCGGAGAACCTGGTGCGCTATTTCGACACCTCGGTCGCGCGCGGCACCAACATGAACCTCAATCTTCCGCCCGACCGACGCGGCCGCATCCCCGACCACGATGTGGCGGTGCTGCAGAGTTTTGGCGACGCGATCCGCGCAAGCTTCGCCATCGATCTGGCCAAGGGTGCCAGGGCCAGTGCCAGCGCATCGCGTGGCCCCGGGTTCGAGCCGGCGCGCGTCCTCGACCGCCAGCCGGACAGCTACTGGTCCACGCCGAACGAGGTCACCACGCCGACGCTGACGCTGGAGTTGTCGGCGGTGCACAGCTTCGACCTGATCCGGCTGCGCGAGTATCTGCCGCTGGGTGTGCGCGTCACCCGCTTCGCGGTCGAAGCCGAGGTCGATGGGCAATGGCGGCGGCTGGCCGAAGCGCAGTGCATCGGTGCACAGCGCATCGTGCGGCTGGAGCGCCCGGTCGCCGCACGCCGGGTGCGCCTGGTCGTGCTGGAGGCGCCGGTGTGCCCGGCGATCAGCGAATTCGCGCTGTTCCGCGCCGTTGCGCCCGTGCCGGTCGCGCGGCCGATCGCGAACGCGCCAGACGTGCTGTCCACCGCCGGCTGGCGAATCGTCGAGGCCAGCGCGCCAGGGGCGGACACGTTGCTCGACGACGATGCCAGCACGATCTGGATCACGCCCGCTCCCACGCCGGGCCATCCCGTACAGGCGACCATCGACCTCGGTGCGCTGCGTCAGGTTGCCGGTTTCAGCCTCACGCCCTCGCGCACGGTGATGAACGGTGCGGCGCCGCCTAAAGGCTATCGCGCTGAAACCAGCGAAGATGGTCAGCACTGGCAGCCGGCTGGTGCTGGCGAGCTGTCCAATATCGCCTATGCGCTCTCGACCCAGCGCCTGAATTTCCCCGAGGTCCGCCAGATCCGCTACCTGCGGCTGTCGTTCGCGGAGACGGCGGTGCCCGCCGACCGGTTGGCGATCGCGGGTATCGGTGCGTTCTCGCGCTTGCGATGAGGCTTGCGCTCCCGCGCCGCCACGCGCCGCGCGGGAGCACATCGTTGCGGTGATGCAGTGTCGCGGGCATGAGATGGCTCAGGCGAAGCGATCGAGAGAGCAATCAGGTGTTCGCATCACGCGGTGACCTGAATCTTGAACCGTGCTTGCACACTGCCGTTCCGGATGGCGCGCTATGGTGGCGGCGCACGAGGCAAGCGATTCGGTTGGGTATGGAACAGAAACAGCAAGAGTGGATGCAGGCCGTGACCGAGGCGCTCAGCGACCTGCTGGCCGCACGCGTGGCGCAGGCCACGCTGCTGGAAGCGATGATGGTCTCGCATCCCGATCCGGTGATGCTGCGCAAGGCGTGGGACGAGCTGTCGTCCCAGCGCATCGCGTATGTGGCACAGAAAAAGGCGGTCGCCACCGATCCGCGGCCGATGGATGCCTACACGCTTGAGCAGTTCCAGGCGTGGGAAGAAAAGCTCAGCCGCTACTTTCCGCGTGCGCCGGATGCAGGGAGCACGGATGCGTGAACCGGCCCGCCAGCAATCCAGTCGCGCGACCTAGCGGCGGTGGGCCGGGCGGGTGTCGCCACTGCATGTCGCCTGCGCACGCGGGCGCAGGCGACTGACTGTGCCGGGAGCCAGTCATGGCTCCCAGCCCTGCGGTGGGTTGGTGCTGACATGGTTCCTGATAATCACTGCAGCCGCTGCTACGGCCTGCGTCAGGCCACCGATGCGCGCGGTTTGGCCTTGTCGGCATCCAGGCGCAGGGTGGCAGCGGCGAGGCCGGGTGCGGTGGCCTGCAAGACGATGCTGCCGGCGCTGCGCGTGCTCTGCAGTAGGGCCGCACACAGTCCATTGAAGGCCTTGCGTTGCGGCGCCTTGTCGTCCTCATGGCTGGCGGGGTCGCCGTTGCCCACGCCGATCAACCGCGCAGGCCCGCGCAGCGCGAACTGCACCAGGCTGTCGGCGGTCGGTACCAGGCGGCCCTGCGCATCGACGATCTCCACCTTGACCACCGCCACGTCTTCGGCATCCGCGCGCACTGCATTGCGGTCGCAGCTCAGGCGGATCGCTGCCGGCTTGCCGGCCGTCTCGCGGCGTTCGCTGAGCACCAAGTTGCCGCCGCGATAGCCGCGTGCCTCGATCACGCCCGGTGCGTAGGCCACGCGCCATTCGACATGGCCGTAGGCCGGCACCTGCTGCAGGCCCTGGCTGACGCCGTTGACCAGCAGTTCCACCGCTTCGAGATTGCTGTGGCACCAGACCTGGATGCGGCCCTTGTCATCGGGCTGCAGCAGGCCGTCCCAGTTCCAGTGCGGGAACAGATGCAGCACCGGTTCGCTGGTCCATTGCGCGCGGTAGTACCAGTAGTTGTCCTTGGGAAACCCGCAGCTGTCGAGCACGCCGAACTGCGAGGCGACATTCGGCCAGCGGTTGTAGGGCGTGGGTTCGCCGCGGTAATCGAAGCCAGTCCAGATGAAGCCGCCAGCGATATACGGGCGCTGCGCGACATAGCTCCACCAGGCTTCGGCGGTGCTGGCCCACCATGGGTGGTCGGTGTCGTAGGCGCGGGTGTAGCCGCGCGCGTCGTCGCGCCGGTAGTTGCCGCGCACCGACACGGTGCTGCCGGTTTCGCTGCCGTAGATCGGAATGTGCGGATATTGCGCGTGGAAGCCGTCCATCTGGCTGGTGCGGTAGTTGAAACCAACCACATCCACGACCTGGCCAACGCCATCGCCAAAGCCCTTGTCCATGGCGAAGGTGGTGGGGCGGGTGGGATCGAGCTGGCGCACGCGTTGCTGCATGCGGCTGACGATGCGCGCGCCGCGCTCGGTGACTTGCTGCGGTTCTTCGTTGCCGAGCGACCACAGGATCACGCTGGGATGATTGCGCCCGCGCCGCACCATCGTCTCCAGTTCACCCATGGCTTCGGGGTCGGTGGACATGCGGCGGGTTTCCTCGATCACGAACATGCCGAGCCGATCGCACAGCGCGAGCAGTTCGGGCGTGGCCGGATTGTGCGAGCTGCGGTACGCGTTGCAGCCCATCGACTTGAGCTGGCGCAGGCGCCATTCGTGCAGGCTGTCGGGGATGGCGGTGCCGACGCCGGCGTGGTCCTGGTGATTGTTGGTGCCGTGCAGCTTGAGCGGCGTGCCGTTCAACAGGAAGCCGCGTTGTGCATCGAAGACGGCCGTGCGCACGCCGAACGGCGTGACCAGCGCATCGACCGCCTTGCCGTCGCTGTGCACGCTGGTGGTCAGGCGGTAGAGCTGCGGGGTGTCGATCGACCATAGCGCCGCTTCGCCGAGCGGCAGGGTCTGTTCGACGAGGTGCACCTGGCCGGGTGCAACAGTGACCGCGGCGCTGGCTGCCTGTGCGACGACGCGTCCATCCGGCGCGGTCACGCGCGCCTGCACCGTGCACTGGCGCGGGGTGCTGCTGTCGTTGCGCACCTCGGTGGACAGCTGCGCGGTGGCGGTGGTGCCTTGCAGCGTGCTGCGCACGAACACGCCGTCCTGCGGCAGATGCAGCGGGTCGGTCTTGTGCAACCACAGATGGCGATAGATGCCGGCGCCTTCGTAGAACCAGCCTTCGCCCAGCGTGGCATCCACGCGCACCGCGATCAGGTTGGGCTTGCCGTAGTCGAGCACGTCGCTGAGGTCGACCTCGAACCCGCAATAGCCGCTGGCATTACGCCCGACGATGTGGCCATTGCAGAACACGATGCAGTCGCGGAACACGCCGTCGAACACCAGGCTGATGCGCTTGCCCAGATCGCCTGCGGGAATCTGCAGCACGCGGCGATACCAGCCCACGCTGGTCTCCGGAAAGCTCGTGCCCAGTGGCTTGTAGCCGTGCGCGGCGGCCGGATCTTCCTCAGTGATGGTGGCCGAGATCGGTTCCTGCCGGAAGGGCAGGGTGACGGCCCAGTCGTGCGGCAGATCCAGCAGTTCCCAGCCACTGTCGTCGAAGCCGAGTTGCGTGGCGGTGGCGGTGTCCTTGCCGGCCTTGGCGAAGCTGCGCTGGAAGGTGCCGAACTCGAAGTCGCGCGACGGGTCGCTGGCATGGCCCAGATGGAAGCGCCAGCCGAAGTCGAACAGCAGCCGTTCGCGTGGTGCCAGGGCTGCATCGCCGAGCGCGACAAGCGGCGTGGCGGTATTACCTGCAGCTGGTGCTGCAGCGGCAATGCTGGGCAGCAACGCACCGGCCGTACCGACCGGAAGTGCGGCGCTCACACCGCTGGCGAGCATGCCGCGCAGCAGTTCGCGGCGATTGATGCCGGTCATGGCTGGGTCCTCTTGTCGGTATCCGCAGCGTTGCCTTGTGTGCCCGCAGCAGGCTTGCTTGTCGTTGCAGGTACGCCGGTATACGGGTGGCGCATGAAGTCGATCGCCGGCAGCACTTCATTGGCGTGCTTGAAGTCGAAGAAGCTGGCGTTTTCCCACGACGAGCCGGTACCCCAGCGGGTCTTGCAACTGCTGCTGGTCCACGCCGGCTCCCAGTACACGACGCCGGCGCCGCCGGTATCGATCACCAGCTGGGTGAGATCGACCATGTAGCGGAACTGACCCTGCGGCGTGGCCGGGTAGCCGGGAATCAGCGAGTCTTGGCCGAGCAGATTGTGCGAGGTGTCGCCGGAGTCCAGCGTCCACGGATAGGCGGTTTCCACCACCACCACATCGGCATCAAAGCGGCCGCGCAGGCGCTTGATGGTCTTGCCCAGCTCGGCCATCGATTGGGTCGACCACTTGCGGTAGTAGCTGATGCCGATCAGATCGTAGTCGGTGACGCCGGCCTTGGTCGCGTCGGCAAACCACGGTTCCACATTCTCCGGCTGGGCGATATGCAGCATCACCCGCGGCTTGATCGTAGAGCGTGCGCCGATGTCGCGTACCGCCTTGATGCCGGCGTTGAACAGCTTGGCGTTGCGCTGCCAGTCGATGGGGCGCTTTTTGTCCCACGGCTTGCTGTCCATCAGATCGGAATTGCTTTCGTTGCCGACCTGCACCAGCTCCGGCATCAGGCCGGCACGGTCGAGCGCGCTGAGCGTGTCATAGGTGAAGCCGTACAGCGTGCGTGCCAGTTCATCGGTATCGGTGATGCTGGCCCAGGCCTTGGGAATCAGCTGTTTTTCGCCGTCGGCCCAGTCGTCGGAATAGTGCAGGTCCAGCAGCACCTGCATGCCTTGCGCGCGTGCGCGTGCGATGGTCTTCTTGACGTCGGACAGGTCGCTGTAGCGGGTCCAGCGGGCATCGTTCCACAACCGCACGCGCACCAGATTGGCGCCATGCGCATGGAACAGTTCGAACGGGTCCTTGACTACGCCGTTCTCGCGGTATTGCACGCCGCATTCCTCCATCTCGTTGACGTAGGACAGGTCCGCGCCCAGATACAGCGTGGCGGGGGCCGGGGCGGCGTGTGCGAAGGTGGAGATGGCCAGCGCGAGCAGCGCGGGCGTCCAGAGGCGGCGTGTGGAGCGCATGCAATTCCTCGACAAATGAAACGCGGAGCGGGTGACAGCCCGTCGCATGCGGCGGTGCCATCGTGCGGGCGATGCGCGCAATCACAACGTCAGTGACGTAGGCGATTGCGCACACCGCCCGCAGTGGTGGAGCAGGCGTGCAGCAGCGGTGTCAGCGGTGCTTTAGAACTTGTAGGTCGCTTCCAGCGAGTAGCGACGGCCGAACACCTGATAGCCGCCGTCGTCCTGATTGGCTAGACGGTTAGGCTTGTTGTCGGTGTAGGCGCGCAGCGGTTCGTTGGTAAGGTTGCCGGCCTGGAAGCGGAAACCGAGCTGCTTGCTGTACTGCCAGTTCAGGCTCAGATCCACCGTGCCTTCGCTCTGCAGCCGTGCCAGCCGCGCCGCATTCCAGCCGTACACCACGGTGTAGGGGCTGTGGTACTTGTAACCCACGCGCGCTTCGAAGCTGCCGTTGCTGTACCACAGGTCGAAGGTGCCGGTCTTGCGTGCCAGCCCGCTCAGCGGCAGCGGGTTGTCTTCCGGCGAGAATTCCTTGAGGTTGGAATCGACCAGCGAGAAGTTGGAGTAGACGCCGAAGTTTTCCATGTGCGGGATGAAGTAGAACGGCGTCTGGAAGGTGAGTTCCACTCCGTTGATATGCCCACCGCCGCCATTGAACGGCGCGCTGACCAGGTAATCCAGGCCGTTGATCACCTCACGGTCGGTGCGGTAGCCGATGCTGGAATCCACTTCCTTGCGATACACCGCAATCGCCGCCAGCGCTTCCTTGTGGAAGTACCACTCGTAGGACAGGTCGACCTGGGTGGCCTTGAACGGATCCAGTTGCGGGTTGCCGCCGCTGCCGGTGAGCTGGCCGACGGTGACGTTGGGGTCATCCAGGCGCCGGCCGGTGCGCAACTCGTCCAGCGGCGGACGTGCGATGACCTTGGCCACCGCAAAACGCAGGATGCGTTGATCGTCGATCAGGAAGTTGACGGTGGCGCTGGGCAATACGTCGGTGTAGTCCTTGCCGTCGCTGCTGGCCTGCACGGTGGTGCCGACCGAATCGAAGCCGTCGCTGGTGGTCTTGGTCTTGACCAGGCGCACGCCGATATTGCCGGTGACATCGGTGCCGAACAGCTGCGAGCTGAACACCGCTTTGGCGAAGGCTTCGCGCACGTCTTCCTTGACGTTCCAGTGGTCGAGCAACTGTTCGTCGAGCGTGGCCGGGTCGAATCCGCCGAAGCCGATCTGGGCGATGGCATCCATGTTGCCGCCGGTCAGCGTGGGCACGTTCAAGTCCGGCATGGTGACCGGATAGATCAGGCCCTGGTACGCCGAGATCGGCTGGTCGTAGCCGGACTGGTTGCTGATGAAGCGGCGGTTCTGCTTCTCGCGGCGCGCGGCGCGTGCGCCGAATTCCAGTGAGGTGAACGCCGCGGCATCGACCGGGCGGCTGGCGTTGAGCGCCAGCGCGGCGATCTTGTCGCGCAGCCCCTGCGGCTCGGTCTGGCCGGCAATGCCCCACTCGGGCGTGTCCGAGCTGGTGCTGATGGTGGGGGTGACGCTGCGGCGGAAATCGAACGAGACGGTGTCCGGGTTGCTGCCGAAGCGCACCGCCTGCCAGGTGTTGTCACGCTTGGCCTGCGAGAACGACAGGTCGCTGCCCAGCGTCCACACATCGCCGCTCCACTTGGCGTTGAGGCCGCCGGCGGTGAGCGTCTTGACCTCGTTGTAGTGGCTGACCACATGGTCGACCTGCAGGTTCGAGTTGGCCAGCGTGCCGGCCACCACGTCGCCATCGACGATGGTGTAGGACGAGCCCGGCGTGGTGTATGGATTGGCGCCGGTCGAGAAGGTGCTGTAGGCCAGGCCGTTGAACCAGTTCTGCAACTGGTCCTCGTCGATTTCGATACGCGAATACAGGCCGTCGAACTTCAATTCGAAGTTGCCCGATCGCCATTGCACCGTGCCCATCGCACCGGTGCGGGTCTGCTCGGTGAGCTTGAGCTGGTCGGCCGCGCCGAACGGGGTCGGGTCCACGCGGCCGTCGCCATCCACATCGCGCGAGGTGGTGGCATCGGTATAGCCCCAGCTGCCGATCGAGGAGTTGGAGTTCTTCTGCTTCTGGTAGGTGGCACCCAGCGCAACCGCGAGGTTGTCGTTGATGTGGTGCACCCAGCTGGCACCGAAGCGGCTGCCCCACGGGGAATAGCCGTCCACGTCCTTGGCGTGGTCGTAGAACACCGGGCCGGCGGTGCCGACAAAGCCCGGGCCGGTGTAGTCCAGCGGGCTGATGGTGGAGATGTCCACCGTCGCGGCAAGGCCGCCGGCGACCAAGTCCGCCGACTGGGTCTTGTAGACCTTGACGGTGGAGACGATCTCGGTGGGAAACACTTCCCAACGCACTGCACGATTGGGCTCGGAGGAGGCGATTTCGCGCCCGTTGACGGTGCCCATGGTCATGCGCGGGCCAAGGCCGCGCACGGTGGCCAGGCTCTCGTTGCCGCGGTCGCGGGTGCCGTTGACGCCGGGCAGGCGCACCAGCGCTTCGGCGACGGTGACGTTGGGCATCTGCCCCATGTTGTCGGCAGAGATCACTTCCATGACGTGATCGGACATCTGTTTGGCCTGCACCGCCTGGTTCAGGCTGGCGCGCTGGCCGATCACGGTGATGTTGTCGAGCGTGACCGGCGGCGCAGCACTGGTGGTGGCGTCAGTGGCCGGCGGCGCGGCAGGCGCGCTGTCCTGTGCCTGCGCACTGAACGCGGTGGCCAGCACGCAGGCGATGGTGGTGCAGAGGACGTCGCGCACGGGCGTGCGGCGCAGGCGCCGGCTGGCCGGGTGGCCGGTGTGGTGAACGGGCATCGTTTGATCCCTCCCAGGACAAAGTTACCGAATGAAATAGTGGCCGCTGGTGCGGCGCTGTGGCGCGGCTGCGCGTTGGCGTGTCCAACGCGGGCATGGCGGTTGCTGCGGTGTGGAGCTGGTTGATCGTTTGCGTGACGCTGCGACGATGGTCGATCGCCTTGACGTCCCCCTGTCCTGCATGTGTCCGCTTCAGGGTAGAAGCGCAAGCCATTCCATTCCAATGAAGCATTTTGCGGGAGCTATCTCGCGTTGGAATGCTGCAGTGCAGCGGTACCGTCTGCCTGGTCACAGTTGCGGCGTGGGTCGCCTGTACCGCGGACCACGGTTGCCTGGTCGATGCGAAGGACCCGGGCCTCGGCCTAGCGCGAGTTGGCAGATAATCGGGGCAGTGCCGGAAAGGCGCGCTGCACGCAGTCGTTGCGTTCGCAAGTCAGGCAGCCGGGGCCGATCGGCACCGCATCGTCCACTGCGTCCAGGTCCCAGCCGCGCGCATACACCAGTTGATCGGCATGGCGCAGGTCACAGCCCATCGCCAACGCAAAGGTCTTGCGCGGGCGGCCATAGCCCGGCGCGCCGCTGCTGACCTGGCGCGCCAGCCAGAAGTAGCGCCGGCCATCGGGCATGCGTGCGATCTGGGTCAGGATGCGGTCGGGCTGGTTGAAGGCTTCGTAGACGATCCACAGCGGGCAGGCGCCGCCGACATGCGAGAAGTGGAAGTCGGTGGCCGAGTGGCGTTTGGACACGTTGCCGGCACGATCGACCCGCATGAAGAAGATCGGCAGCCCGGCCGCACCGCGCCGCTGCAAGGTGCTGAGCCGGTGGCAGACCGCCTCGAAGCCGACGCCGAAGCGATCGGCCAGCCATTCGATGTCGTAGCGCGAGCGCTGGGCGCTGCGCAGGAATTGGCCATACGGCATCACCAGCGCGCCGGCGAAATAGTTCGACAGCCCGATCCGTGACAACGCGATACGCTCGGCATCTTCGAAGCCGGCATCGGCGATGCGTGCGTCGAGCAAGGGCGCGCATTCCAGCAAGGCCAGTTGCGCGGCCATCTGGAAGGCCTGCTGGCCAGGGCGCAGATGCGCGGGCAGCCACAGCACGCGCGCCTGCGTATCCACGCTGCGCTTGTCGCTGTGCAGCTCGGGCGCATCCTGCACCAGCAGGCCGTGGCGATCGGCCAGGCGTTGGCGCAGCCGCAGCGGCAGGTTGTCCGAGGTCAGGCCGAGTTCGGCATACAGCGCCTCGGCGCGCTCATCCAGTTCCGGCAGATAGTTGTGTGCGCGGTTGAAGTAATCGCGCACCTGCTCGCCCGGCGACAGCGAGGGCAGTGCGGCGTGGTCGGCGCCGATCTGTATTTCCAGTGCGGCGGTGCGCTCGAGCAGGTGCTGGTGAGCGCGGTGCAGGTCCAGCAAGGCCTGGGCCACCTGCGGCAGGTTGCCGGTGAGCACGCGCAGCTCGGCGGCCGAGAGGCTGTGGCCCAGGCTGCGCAGCGATTCGTCCAGCGGCTCGACCAGCGCGGCGGGGTCGTCCAGGTCGAGCAGGCCGTCCAGATCGCCCAGCGCGGCCTTGAGCCGCTGCTGGATTGCCAGGGTCAGGGGGCGCTGGTTGCGCTCGATCTGGTTGAGGTAGCTCGGCGACAGCCCGAGCCGGCGCGCCAGCTCCGCCTGGGTCAGGCCGTGGCGCTGGCGCAGTCGCTGCAGGCGCAGGCCGAGCTGGTGACGGAGCGGGAGGGGCGACTGGGGCATTTGCAAGATTCGCAAAATAGTGGCGGCAGCTTAGCGTGATTAAGCAGTATTGGGCTGGGAATGCCAAGTCGCGGTGCGAACAATGCGAAGCATCTGTAGCGACCTACTGCGAGCGACCCTGCAATGAGTGATTCCGTCCCGCGCGTTTCCCTGTTGATCGACGGCCAGTTCGTCACCTCCGCCAGCACCCATTGGCAGGACGTGGTCAACCCGGCCGATCAGTCGGTGCTGGCACAGGTGCCGTTCGCCACCACCGGCGAAGTGGCCGCGGCGGTGGCGGCTGCCAGCCAGGCCTTCGTGAGCTGGCGCAAGACCCCGATCGGCACGCGTGCGCGCATCTTCCTCAAGTACCAGCAGCTGATCCGCGAGCACATGCCCGAGCTGGCCGCGCTGCTCAGCGCCGAGCAGGGCAAGACCCTGGCCGATGCCGAAGGCGATGTGTTCCGCGGGCTGGAGGTGGTGGAACACGCTGCGGCGATCGGCAACCTGCAGCTGGGCGAGCTGGCCAACAACGTCGCCAACGGTGTGGACACCTATAGCCTGCTGCAGCCGCTGGGCGTGTGCGCGGGCATCACCCCGTTCAACTTCCCGGCGATGATTCCGTTGTGGATGTTTCCGATGGCCATCGCCACCGGCAACACCTTCGTGCTCAAGCCGTCCGAGCAGGACCCGATGGTGACCATGCGGCTGGTGGAACTGGCGCTGGAGGCGGGCATTCCCAAGGGCGTGCTCAATGTCGTGCACGGCGGCGAAGACGTGGTCAACGCGTTGTGCGACCACCCGGACATCAAGGCGCTGTCGTTTGTCGGGTCGACCAGGGTCGGCACGCACGTCTATCGGCGCGCCTCGCTGGCCGGCAAGCGCGTGCAATGCATGATGGGTGCGAAAAATCATGCCGTGGTGCTGCCGGACGCCAATCAGGAGCAGACGCTCAATGCGATGGTCGGCGCCGCCTTCGGTGCGGCCGGCCAGCGCTGCATGGCGGCATCCACGCTGGTGCTGGTGGGTGAGGCGCGGCAATGGATTCCGGCGCTGGTGGCCAAGGCCAAGGGCCTGACCCTGGGCGCGGGCACTGCGCCGGGCACCGAGGTCGGGCCGCTGATCTCCTGCGCGGCGCGCGAGCGTGTGGAAGGCTTGATCGCCTCCGGTGTCGAACAGGGCGCCACACTGGAACTGGATGGGCGCGCGCCCAGCGTGCCAGGCTTCGAGCAGGGCAACTTCGTCGGCCCGACGATCTTCTCCGGCGTGAGGCCGGGCATGCGCATCTACGACGAGGAAATCTTCGGTCCGGTGCTGGTGATCCTGGAGGCGGCCACGCTGGACGAGGCCATCGCCCTGGTCAATGCCAACCCCAATGGCAATGGCACCGCCTTGTTCACCCAGTCCGGTGCGGCGGCGCGGCGTTTTCAGGAAGACATCGACGTGGGCCAGGTCGGCATCAACGTGCCGATCCCGGTGCCGGTGCCGCTGTTCTCGTTCACCGGATCGCGGGCCTCCAAGCTCGGCGACCTGGGCCCGTACGGCAAGCAGGTGGTGATGTTCTACACCCAGACCAAGACCGTGACCGCGCGCTGGTTCGACGACGAAACGCTGGGCCACGGCGTCAACACCACCATCTCCCTCAAGTGACACGATCGCCATGAATGCAGCCATCCAGCTACACGCCAATACGGCCGATTTGAATGACGAGCAGGAGGCGTTCCGCGCTGCGGCGCGCGACTTTGCCGACAAGGAACTCGCACCGCACGCCGCGCATTGGGATGCGGAAAGCCACTTCCCGCGCGAGGCGATCGCCAAGGCGGCCGAACTGGGGTTCTGCGGGCTGTACACCGATGAGGGCGTGGGCGGCCTGGGCATGCGCCGGCTCGATGCCGCGGTGGTGTTCGAGGAACTCGCCACGGTCGATCCATCCACCTCGGCGTTCATCAGCATCCACAACATGGCCACCTGGTTGATCGCCAGCTACGGCAACGACGCGGTGCGCGCGCAGTGGGGCGAGGCGATGACCAGCGGCGCCAAGCTGGGTTCGTACTGCCTCACCGAGCCGGGTGCCGGCTCGGACGCGGCCTCGCTCAAGACGCGTGCACAGCGCGACGGCGACAGCTACCTGCTCAACGGCAGCAAGGCCTTCATTTCCGGCGCGGGCGCCACCGATGTGCTGGTGGTGATGGCCCGCACCGGCGACGATGGCGCGCGCGGCATCAGCGCCTTCGTGGTACCCGCCGATGCGCCCGGCATCAGCTACGGCCGCAAGGAAGAGAAGATGGGCTGGAACAGCCAGCCCACGCGCGGGGTGAGCTTCGAGAACGTGCGCATACCGGCCGGCAATCTGCTGGGCAAGGAGGGCGAAGGTTTCAAGATGGCGATGAAGGCGCTGGACGGCGGCCGCATCAATATTGCCGCCTGCTCGTTGGGAGCGGCACAAGGCGCGCTGGATGCCGCGCGTCGCTACATGGGCGAGCGCCGGCAGTTCGGCAAGAAGCTGGCCGATTTCCAGGCGCTGCAGTTCAAACTGGCTGACATGGCCACGCAACTGGTGGCCGCGCGGCAGATGGTGCACACAGCTGCGCGCAAGCTCGATGCCGGCAGCCACGATGCCACCGTGTGGTGCGCGATGGCCAAGCGCTTCGCCACCGACGCCGGCTTTGCGATCTGCGACGATGCCTTGCAGATCCACGGCGGCTACGGCTATATCCGCGAATATCCGATCGAGCGCCTGCTGCGCGATAGCCGCGTGCACCGCATCCTGGAAGGCACCAACGAAGTGATGCGCATGATCATTGCGCGCCACCTGCTCAACGGCGAGGAGGAATTGCGATGAGCGATTGGGCAACACGCACACATACCGGTTTACATGTCGAACGCGACGGCCATGTCGCCATCGTCACCCTGCGCAATCCGCCGGCCAACACCTGGACCGTGCACAGCCTTGCGGCCTTGCGCGATCTGGTCCGCGCGCTGGATGCGGACCGCAGCATCTACGCGCTGGTGATCACTGGCGACGGCGAGAAGTTCTTCAGTGCCGGCGCCGATCTCAAGCAGTTTGCCGACGGCGACAAGGCTGCTGCACGGGAGGCTGCGCGTCGCTTCGGCGAAGCCTTCGAGGCCTTGAGTGCGTTTCGCGGCGTGTCGATCGCCGCCATCAATGGCTATGCGATGGGCGGCGGTCTGGAGTGCGCGCTGGCCTGCGACCTGCGCATTGCCGAACAACACGCACAACTGGCCTTGCCGGAAGCCAGCGTCGGCTTGTTGCCGTGCGCCGGCGGCACCCAGAACCTGCCGCGCCTGGTCGGCGAGGGCTGGGCCAAGCGCATGATCCTGCTCGGTGAGCGTCTGGATGCCGCCACCGCGCACCGCATCGGCCTGGTGGAAGAGGTGGTGGGCACGGGCGAGTCGCGCGCGCTGGCCATCGCCTGGGCACAGCGCGCCGGCAAGCAAAGTCCGGCCAGCGTCGCAGCGTGCAAGCGCCTGGTGCAGTCCACCCGCCACGGCACGCATGCCGCCGCGCTGGTGGCAGAGCGCGAAGCCTTCGTCGACCTGTTCGAGCAGGCCGATCAGGCCGAGGGAGTGGCGGCCTTTCTCGAGAAGCGCGCACCGCAGTGGAGCAATGGCTGATGCTGGATGTGAGCCTCCCCGAAGAAGCCCCGGTGCTGTTCGAACAACGCGATTGCGCCGACGGGCATCGCATCGGTATCGCCACCTTGAATTCGCCCAGGACGCTCAACGGCCTGTCCTTGCAGATGACGCGCCTGCTGGATGCACAGCTGCGCATCTGGGCCGAAGATGCGCGGATTGTCTGCGTGGTGCTGCGTGGTGCCGGCGAGAAGGCGTTTTGCGCGGGTGGCGATCTGCATGGTCTGTACCAGAGCATGCGCGCGCATCGCGAGGCGGTGCCGGATGCGCAGCAACGTCGCGCGCAACCGCAGGGCAATGCGCACGCCGCTGCGTTCTTCGAAGAGGAATATCGGCTCGATCATCGCATCCACACCTACCCGAAGCCGCTGCTGTGCTGGGGCCACGGCATCGTCATGGGCGGCGGCATCGGCTTGATGTCCGGCGCCAGCCATCGTGTGGTCACCGAGCGCTCGCGGCTGGCGATGCCGGAGATCAGTGTCGGCCTGTTTCCCGACGTGGGTGGCAGTTGGTTGTTGCGCCGCGTGCCGCACGGCGCCGGATTGTTTCTGGCACTGACCGGCGCGCCGCTGGATGCCAGCGATGCCATCTATGCCGGGCTTGCGGATGTCCGCCTGGAACATGCGCAGTACGCGGCAGTGCTGGACGCCCTGGACGCGCATGCCTGGACAGGCGATGCCGATGAGGATCGCGCCCAGCTCGGTGCGTTCCTGCACGGGATTGCGCAACCGCTGGAGCCGGGCCCGCTGCAGGTGCATGCGGCGCTGATCGCGCAATTGGTGGCAGGCCAGACGCTGCAGGAGGTGGTCGCCGCAATCCTGGCACTGCAAAGCGAAGATGCCTGGCTGCAGGCCGCGCGTGCCACGCTGGCAGCCGGCGCCCCCGGCTCGGCGCGCCTGGCCTGGGAGCTGCAACGTCACCCGGGCACCGGCACGCTGGCAGACACCTTTCGCACCGAGTACGTGGTGGCGCTGCATGCCGCCGCGCATGGCGACTTCGCCGAAGGCATTCGCGCGCTGTTGATCGACAAGGACCGCACGCCGCAGTGGCAGCCTGCCGCGCTCGAACAGGCCGATGCGCAATGGGCGGCTGCATTCCTGCAATTGCCCTGGCCGCCTGCACGGCATCCGCTTGCCGATCTTGGCGCAGGTTGAGTCGCTGACACGCCGCTGCGAACGGTCTTGGCGGATGCGGACAATGAGCCGCATCTGCATTGCAGGACCGAGGGACGCCACTGCGCCCGTTTGCCGCGCTGCGCTGCGGCCGGGCACACCATTCAACGGCCGCGCCAGTCGGTGATGGCCGCCCAACCCTGGAAAACCACACCATGAGCAAGATCGCTTTTATCGGCCTGGGCAATATGGGCGGGCCGATGGCCGCCAACCTGAGCAAGGCCGGGCACCAGCTGCGGGTGTTCGATCTGGTACCCGCTGCGCTGGACGCGGCAGTCGCTGCCGGCGCGCATGCCGCCAGCTCCGCACACGACACCCTAGCCAACGCCGAGATCGTGATCTCGATGCTGCCGGCCAGCCGTCATGTCGAAGCGCTGTACCTCGGCGAGGCCGGGATCCTGGCGCAGATTCCCGAAGGTGCCCTGGTGATCGACTGCAGCACCATCGCACCCGCCAGCGCACGCAAGCTCGCCGCCGAGGCCCAGGCGCGTGGCCTGGCGATACTGGATGCGCCGGTCTCCGGTGGGACGGCGGGTGCGGCGGCAGGCAGCCTGACGTTTATCGTCGGCGGCGCCGCGCAGGTATTGGAGCGCGCGCGGCCGGTGTTGCAGGCAATGGGCAAGAACATCTTCCACGTCGGCGACAACGGCGCCGGCCAGGTCGCCAAACTGTGCAACAACATGGCGCTGGGCGTGATCATGGCCGCCACCGGCGAGGCGCTGGCGCTCGGCGTTGCGCAGGGGCTGGACCCGGCGGTGCTGTCGCAGATGATGGCGGTCAGCACCGGGCGCAGCTGGGCCACCGAAGTGTGCAATCCGTGGCCGGGCGTGTTGCCCAGCGCGCCGGCATCGCGCGGTTACAGCGGCGGCTTCGGCAACGATCTGATGCTCAAGGACCTGGGGCTGGTCGCCGAATCCGCAGTGCAGGCGGGCGTGTCGATTCCGCTCGGCGAGCTGGCACGCAATCTGTACGCGATCAACAGCCAGGCCGGCAACGGTGCGCTGGATTTCTCCAGCGTGATCAAGCTGGTGGCCAAGGTTTGAGAGCGGCTAACAAAGCGTTTAGGCCCACCGTCAAGGAGGCGTAGCCGGAGTGGCATTTCGCATCCGTCTGGAGAGTTGATCGAACTGGGGATGTTGACTGTAGAGCGGATGATCTGCGGCTTGGCTGCGAGGCCCTTGCCCGCCCACCCTCGCAGGACACGCCGCAAGTACGTCCCTGTAGGCTCTTACGCGGCATCCATGCCGCGTAAGGTCCCGCGACGGTGGGCGGGCAAGGACCAGTCGAGTTGATCGGTGTGCATGTTTTTTTCAATAACACAGCTAGCAAACTGTCTGATGCGGTGAGGGCACCGCGCACTCGACGCTGTGGTTTTGCTGCAGGGCCCTTGCCCGCCCACCCTCGCAGGACACGCCGCAAGTACGTCCTTGTAGGCTCTTACGCGGCATCCATGCCGCGTAAGGTCCCGCGACGGTGGGCGGGCAAGGACCTGTCGAGTTGATCGGTGTGCATGGTTTTCAGTAAGACAGCCAGCAAACTGTCTGGTGCGGGGGTCCTCGCCGATTGCGGGACCGTGTGGCGGCATGGATGCCGCCACCGAGCCTCCACGGATGGATTCACGGCGTGTCCCGCGAGCGGTGAGGGCACCGCGCACTCGACGCTGTGGTTTTGCTGCAGAGCCCCCTTGCCCGCCCACCATCGCAGGACATGCCGCAAGTACGTCCGTGTAGGCTCTTACGCGGCATCCATGCCGCGTAAGGTCCCGCGACGGTGGGCGGGCAAGGACCAGTCACGATGGTCGGTACGCATGGTTGCAAGCAGGGGGCAAGCAGGGCATGCAGCGCAGCCGTCCGATGAAGTGGGGTTTGATCAGCTTCTTTCTATCCGAGCAGTGTCACTGCCAATACGACATCACTCCACCCGCGAACGAAAGCGAGGGTGGCCGACACGTTGCCGCTATCGCTGCGGCGTTTGAGAGGTTCTGTTGGCCGCTCCAAGTCGCTATCCGGCCTGGGCAACAAGGTGCAGCGCCGCGCTCGCGTGATGTGATGTCATCACGCCCGGGTGTAATAGTCTCCGCCATCGCGTGCGCCTAAGGTGCGCGCATTGCACGAGGCCACCGCATCCATGGGACACGACCACAACCACGCACCCAGCGACATCCGCCACGAGACACCGCTGTGGTGGGCGCTGGGACTCACCGCCACGTTCCTGCTGGCGGAAGTCATCGGTGCGTTCATCACCAACAGCCTGGCGCTGCTGTCCGATGCCGCACATATGGCCACCGACACCGTCGGCCTGATGATCGCCCTGCTTGCCGTGCGCCTGAGCCGTCGTCCTGCCGATGCGCGCCGCACCTATGGTTACGTGCGGCTGGAAGCGCTCGGCGCGCTGGCGAACGGCGCGCTGTTGTTCGCAGTCGGCGCCTACATTCTCTGGGAGGCCGCGCAGCGCTTCCGCGCACCGCAAGATATTTCCTCCAGCGGCATGCTGCTGATCGCCGGTTTCGGCCTGGTGATCAATCTGATCGCCATGAAGCTGCTGCACGCCGGCAGCGGCGAGAGCCTCAACGTCAAGGGGGCCTATCTGGAGGTCTGGAGCGACATGCTTGGCTCGGTGGCGGTAATCATCGGCGCGTTGCTGATCCGCTGGACCGGCTGGCAGTGGATCGACCCGGTGCTGGCCGTGCTGATCGGCCTGTGGGTGCTGCCGCGCACCTGGGTGCTGCTGCGCGAGGCGATCAACGTGCTGCTGGAAGGCGTGCCCAAGGGCATCGATCTGCCGCAGGTGCAGCAGGCGCTGACCAGCTACCCCGGCGTCGAAGACGTGCACGACCTGCATGTCTGGGCATTGGCCTCCAGCACGCCCGCGCTCACCGCCCACGTGGTGGTCAGCGAAACCACCGACCGCGACCGCCTGCGCGACGCCCTCACCGAGCTGCTGCACGCGCGTTTCGAGATCACCCACGTCACCTTGCAGGTAGAGAGTGGCGACTGCGGCACCGAGCCGTGTGGCGCGGCGCCGGCCGCGCAAGGCTCCGCGCATGACGATCACCGTGGTCACGCGCACTCGCACGGCGGCCATTCGCACTGACGCGGACCACGCCGTCTGATCGGCGGTCGAATGGCATTGCCTGGAGCAGGACCCAGCCAGGCCAGCGTGTCCGATCGAGGGGAGAGCCATCCTGCTGCCGAGCTGCCGCCCAGGTCGTATGATCGAGCCGGGGAAGACTGCGAGGCCGGCGGCGCGATGGCGGTACAGATCGAACAACGCAACGAACGCATTGCCGCGCTGATCGCCGAGGCGGGCGCGGCAGCATCGGCCGGGCAATGGCAACAGGCCGAGCAATTGTGGACACAGGTGCGCCAGTTGGCACCGACGCACCCGCAGGCCTTGTACAGCCTGGGCGTGCACGCCTACCAGCGCGGCGATGCAACGGCGGCGCTGGAGTACCTGGCAGGCGCACGCGCAAGCAGCCCGGGCGATCCGATGATCGTGCTGACCATTGCGGTGGTGAAGCAGGCGCAAGGCGATGTGGATGGCGAATGGCAGGCCATCAGCGCGGCGTTGGCGCTGGATGCGTACTTCCTGCCCGGGCTGCTGGCAAAGGCCGCATTCCTGCAGGCGCGTGGCCGTCCGCGCGCCGCCGCCGGTGTCTATCGCGATGCGCTGAAGGTCGCGCCGCCGGAGCCGCAGTGGCCTGCGGTGTTGCGTCGCAAGCTGGCCCTGGCCACGCAGGCAGTGGAGCAGGACACGCTTGAGCTGGAGGCGCAATTGCGCGCCGTCCTGGACGCTCCTGGCATCGCCGTGAACGCCGCGCTCGCAGGACGCTGGGAGGAAGCGGCCGCGATCGCATGCGGGCGCAGTCGCCCGTTCCATTCCCAATCCAACCGCTTGTACATCCCGCGACTGCCAGCCCTGCCGTTTCACCCGCCGGACGCGTTCCCCTGGATCGCTGCAGTACAGCGTCAGACCGAGGCGATCGCGCAGGAACTGCGCGCCGTCATGCGCGAGGACAAGGGCGGCTTTGCACCGTATATCGCCTACGCGCAGGACCAGCCGGTCAATCAGTGGAAGGAGCTCAACCATTCGCCGGCATGGAGTTCCTATCCGCTGTGGGCACATGGACAGCCGGTGGATGAACATCTGCGGCAGTGCCCAGCAACCGCCGCCGCGTTGGCATTGGTCGATGCGGCGCAGATCGACGGCGTGTGCCCCAACGCGATGTTTTCGGTGCTTGCGCCGCAGACGGTCATTCCGCCGCACCATGGTGAGACCAACGCACGTCTGGTGGCGCATCTTGCGTTGATCGTGCCCGAGGGCTGCAGCTTCCGGGTCGGTTACGACTGGCGGCAGTGGGAGGTCGGCAAGGTGCTGGTGTTCGACGACTCGATCGAGCATGAGGCGCGCAACGCGAGCGCGCAGCTGCGTGCGGTGCTGATCTTCGATGTCTGGAACCCGTTGCTGAGCCAGGAGGAGCGGCAGATGGTCAATGCCATGGAGACGGCGATTGCGCACCACCGTGCGGGATGAGGTTTTGCCGGTAGTCGGCCGCTTCAGTCCGCAGGCATGATGCCGAACCGGGCAAGTGTGTCGCGCAGCGGAGCGAGCTGGGTCGCGTAGGGCTTCCAGCGTCCGGACGCATCGCCATGCAGGGGCTGGCGCACCTGCCAGTAGCTGGCTGTCCTGACGGCTCCAGGCGCCTTGTGGAAATCCAGGCAATCCGGTTCCCAGGGCAACTGCAAAAAGTCCAGCAGTGCGCGCAGGCTGGGCTCCGGCGCGGCGACAAAGGCGTCGTAGTCGAACGTGTGGATACCGTCCGGATACAGCGACAGCCAATGCGCCATCAGTCGCTGGTAGGCGGCATAGAAATGCCCGATGTCCTCCAGCCGGCCCGCATAGTCAAACCGTTGTGGATTGAGCTGCTGCATGAAGATCGACAGCCCGTTGTCCAGCGGGTGACGACGTGTGTGCACGATCCTGGCCGCCGGAAACAGCTGCTTGATCAGCCCGATCAGTAGAAAGTTGTCGGGGCGCTTGTCGGTGATGTAGCGCAGTTGCGCGTGATGGGGGACGGCCGCAGCCACGCGTTGACGATAGGCCGCGGCCAGCTGCGCCAGCGTGTGCGAGGACAGATGCTGCGCGGCTTGCGGGAATGGCGACAGCGACTGTGCAACCAGTCGCGGCAGCGCATCCAGTTCGCCCCCGGCGGCAATGCACGAGTGGCGCGACAAGGCCTGTTCGATCAAGGTGGAGCCGGAGCGGAACATGCCGCAGATAAACAGTGGCGGTACCGCGTCGTCGACAGCGGCCATGGGCTGTGACGGGCGCGCGTCGCTTGCATCGGCAAATACCGCAGCGATGCTGTCGAACTGCTGTTGTGTGCGGATCGGGTCGTAGCGCCGCGCATGTGCATGGCCATGCCGGTTGGCGGCACTGGCCGCAGCGAATGCCTGGCTGTGCAGGCCGAGGCGGTCATAGGCATGGGCCACTGCATGCAGCAGCGTGGCCGTCAACGCAGGATCCTGCCCCGTGGCCGAGCCTGCCTGCGCAAGTGCGAGCAAGCGTGTGTCCTGCGCATGGGTTGGAGGATCCAGGTGCAGCAGGCGTGCGGTGGCTTGCAGCTGCAGCGCCCGTGTCTGGGCATCGACAGGAGGATTGGCGAGCAGCCGACGATAGGCGGCGACCGCCTGGTCGCGTGCGCCCAGCTCTTCCTGCAGGTTACCCAGATTGAGCAAGGCAGGGGCGTAGTCCGGCCGGCACTGCAGTGCCAGGTCGAGTTCCTTCAGCGCTGCCGCCTCCTGATGTAGATGGTCGCTCAGCAGCGCGGCGCGATTGAGGTGGATCTGTTCCGGCAGCGCGGCACCGTGCTGCAATGCCTGCGCATAAGCGTCCAGTGCGGCGGATGCCTCGCCGGTCTGGCGCAGCAGATATCCCAGGTTGTACCAGGCATCGGCGCAGCGGGGCTGCGCCTGCAGGATGCGGCGATAGGCGGCGATTGCCTGCGCCAGATGGCCTTGTTGCAGTAAGCGTGCGGCGTGCTGCAAGGACGGGTCCAAGGCGTTTTCCAGGCATTCTTGCAGCGGGCGGGAGACCTGCAGCTTAGGCGGCGCCAGCGGTGCGTTCAATCGCCCCGTGGCCGGACGGTGATGAGCAGTCTTTCCTGCGTTCGCCGCTTGCCTTGTATGCTCTGCTGCAATCGACGAGTGAAGATGCGCGCATGCACAAGCGAGTGGTGTGGGGGCTGACGGTGTTGAGCTGCGCCTGTGCGGCATCGGCGCAGGACGTGCCGACGCATCGCTGCGCCGAAGTGCTTGATCCCTTGCCGCGGCTGGCCTGCTACGACGCCAGCTTCCCGCCAACGCAGGCGGTGCGGGCGGCGGAGGCGGACAGGGCAGTCAGGGCATTCGGCCGCAGCAGCCAACAGGCCTCGGCAGCGACAGGTGCGCAGCAATCAGTACCTGCGCAACTCACCGCGAAGGTGCTCGCGGTGGCGTATCAGCCAGACGGTACGCGCATCGTGTCGCTGGACAGTCGCCAGCGTTGGGCGCTGACGGAAGCGACCAGCCGCGGGCCGCTGGCCGATGGCGAGGTCGTGGTGATCCGCAAGGCCGCAATGGGAAGCTACATGCTGGTCACCGCTGCCGGTGTGGCGCTACGCGCCCGCCGTATCGACTAGCCAGGCCACAGACGGCATCGCAACAAACAGAAGAGAACGAATGACTGAGAGACAGCTGCGCGCACTGTTGCACAACGGGTATCAACTGCTGCGTCAGGGACGTTATGCCGAGGCAGCCGTGTTTGCGGACCGCGCCTGCGCAGAGCAGCCTGGCAATGCGCATCTGCTGGAGCTTGCCAGTGAAGCCCGGCTGGCCAACGGCGATCCGCAGGCCGCAGCCGACCGCATCGCACAGGCCGCGGCGGTTGCAACGTCATCGCTCCCGCTATTGATCAAGTACGGTAGCTTGCTGCTGCAGCTGCGTCGCCGACGCGAGGCCCGGCTTGTCGCCGGCCAGGCGCAGGCGTTGGCGGCCGCCGACGGCGCTGCATGGTGGCGGATCGGTGCGCTGTACAGTGGCTGCCACGAGGTGGCGGCCGCCCGCGACGCGTATCGGCATGCGATGACATTGCTGGGAGAACAGCCCGGCTTGCTGTACGACCTTGCCACCATGCAGTTCTTTGGCGGTGAATTCGATGCGGCTGAGCGCACCCTGGAGCGGCTATTGCAACTGGCACCCGGCACGGGCGATGCCTTGTACCTGCGCGCCACGCTCCGGCGCCAGACCGGGCAGCACAACCATCTGGACGATCTGCGTCACCGCTTGACCACGCTATCGGAACCATCCGCCCGAGCGGCCGGTCTGTACGCCTTGAGCAAGGAGCTAGAGGACCTGGGCCAGCATGCGGAGTCGTTCGAGACATTGACCACCGCAGCGGCCTGCAAGCGCAAGACAATGCAATACGACGTTGCTGCCGAGTGTGCGCATATCGCTCAGGTGCGCGAGGCGTACGACCCGGCTTCCTTGCGCGCACTGCAACCTGGTCATGCGGGCGAGGGGGCGATCTTCATCGTCGGTTTGCCACGCTCCGGCACCACCTTGCTGGAGCGCCTGCTGATCCAGCGCGGCGGTGCACGCTCGGCCGGGGAGCTGATGGATTTCGGTGCGTTGCTCGGCAGTGCGACCTCCGGCGTACTGTCGACCAATCCCGAACTGACCGCCGCCCAGGCATCGCTGCAGATCGATTTCGCGGCGCTTGGGCAGGAGTATCTGCGCGGCGCCCGTGAGCTGGTGCACGACCATCCGGTGTTCATCGACAAGCTGCCGGTCAATTACCTGTATTGCGGCATGATTGCCGCCGCGCTGCCGCGTGCACGCATCATTCATCTGGTGCGCGATCCGCTAGACACCTGTTATGCGATGTACAAGACCTTGTTCTACAACGCCTATCCGTTCTCGTATGCGCTCGATGAGCTCGCGGATTATTACCTGGCCTACCAGCAGACCATGCGGCACTGGCATGCGGTGCTGCCCGGCAGCATTCTTGACGTGCACTACGAGGAGTTGGTGCGCGATACCGACCAGCAGATCACCCGGGTGCTGAGCTGGTGCGGGCTGACGCGCAGTGACACCATCACCGAACTGGAGCATGTGCCGTTCGTGACTGCGAGCGCAGCGCAGGTGCGCGGCGATGTCCACCAACGCTCGGTGCATAGCTCTCGGCGTCATCTGGACGGACTGCTGCCAGTGTTGACGCGACTTCAGGCAGCTGGCGTGATCGTGCCCGGCGTCGAAGCGTTGTAAGAGTTTTTCGCTGGCCGACCAATAGTTCTTGCAACTGAGCGAGCGGTTGGCTCGCGACCAACGAACGAAAAAGGCGGAATCGGGCTCCACGAGAGAAAAGAGCGCCATCGGGCCGCTTTTTCCGGGACATCCGCACTCTTTTGGGGATTCGCCGCACCGATTCGGAGCATTTCTGAATGGCGCTTTAATTCTCCTCAACGTGGTCTTAACATCGGGTTGGCAACGTTTTTTCGGGCGCTCTTTCGTCCGGCCGTTCGCCAGTGTGGAAGCGCAGTTTGATGCGCTTGCCAACGACGTCGCAGCACGTGCCGGCATTGCCTCAGATGCCGATGCGGTGCGTTGCGCTTACCCGTTCGAACTTCTCGGAGAGAGAGATGAGATTGAAGACCACCAAGCTGCGCGACGCCATCCGGGTATCGCTCACGGTTGGCGCTGCGGCGTTGGCCCTGTCGGGAACCGTGAGCGCGCAGGAGCAGCCCTCGACGGAACTCAAGAGCCTGGACGCGATCAGTGTCACCGGTACGCGCATCAAGAGCCAGACGATGACTGCCTCCAGTCCGGTGGCAGAGATCAACAAGGAAGAATTCCAGTACACCGGCTCGACCAAGGTCGAAGATCTGATCAACCAGTACCCGCAGCTCTCGGCGAGCTTCGACAACTTCGCCAACAATGGCTCGCAGGGGTATGCGACCGTCGATCTGCGTGGATTGGGCGCGCAGCGCACCTTGACCCTGGTCAACGGCAGGCGCATTCCCAAAGGCATCGGCGAGAGTCCGGACATCAGCATCATTCCGGCAGCGCTGGTGCGCCGCGTGGATATCCTCACCGGCGGCGCCTCGGCGGTGTACGGCTCCGATGCCGTCGCCGGCGTGGTCAATTTCGTGCTCGACGACGAGTTCGAAGGTGTCAGTGTCGACATGGGCTACAACGCCTACCAGCACGACAACGGCAACACCTTGATGCGCGGCCTGATGGACGACGCCGGTTACGATTATCCGACTGGAAACTCCGGTTTCGACGGCATCTCGCGCAATGTGGACCTGGCCATCGGCGGCAGCTTCGGTGAGGCGGGGCATGCCACCGCATGGGCCACCTGGCGCGAAAACGATCCACTGCTGCAGGGCCAGCGCGATTACTCCGCATGCGCGTTGAGCAACCGCGGCACGGCGTGCGGCGGCTCTGCCACCGCAGATCCGGCCAACTTCTATGTCGTCGCTCCGTCGGCTGGCGCGTTCTACGTGCAGCCTTCAGCTGGCGGCACCTGGTCGCAGGTCGCATCCCCGAATCTCTACAACTTCGCGCCGTTGAATTACTACCAGCGTCCGGATACGCGCTACACGGCCGGCACCAACATCAAGTACGAGGTCAACGAGCACTTCAAGCCCTATCTCGAAACTCTGTTCGTCAACCGCAAGAGTTCGACCCAGATCGCGCCGTCGGGCGCGTTTTTCACCGACCTCAACGTCAACTGCGCCACCTCGGTGATCGGTAGCCTGTGCAACGATGTGGGCATCACCGACGACGAGTTCACCGTCTACGTAGCCAAGCGCAACGTCGAAGGCGGCCCGCGCATCACCGACTCGGATACCAACAGTTTCAGCATCACCACCGGCGCCCAGGGCGACATCAACGACAACTGGTCGTACGACGCCTCGTTCACCTACAACCGCAGCACCACCAAGTCGGAAAACAGGAACGACTTCGTGACCACGCGCGTACGCGATGCACTACTGGGCTGCCAGCCTGGTTCGTTCGATGGTTGCGTGCCCTACAGCGTGTGGACCGACAGTGTCACCGCAGCAGAGGCAGAGGCGTTGCAGGGCGTGGGTATCGTCAACTACGAAACCTCCATGCGCGTGTTCAACGCCTATGTGACCGGCAATTTCGGCTACAGCCTGCCGTGGGCCGGCGATAACCCGATCAGTCTGGTCGGCGGTGTCGAGACCCGTACCGAAACCTTCAAGCGGGTGGCCGACAGCAACATGCAGACCGGCAACTTCACCGGCCTGGGTGGACCGACCTCCAATGTGTCCGGCGACATCGGCGTCAAGGAACTGTTCCTCGAAGGCGCGGTGCCGCTGGTGGCGCAGGCCGGTAGCCTGGATCACCTCGACATGCAGCTTGGCTATCGCTATTCGGACTACGACACCTCCGGTGGCGTGAGTACCTACAAGGCCGGTCTGGGTGCAACATTCGTCGATGGCAAGTACCACCTGCGCGCGGGCTGGAACCGTGCGATCCGCGCTCCGAACGTGACCGAGCTGTATAACGAAAATACGATCGGACTGTGGAGCGGTAGCGATCCGTGTGCCGGTGCCAATCCGGTCTTTACCCAGGCCCAGTGCGCCAACACCGGTGTAACTGCGGCGCAATACGGCCGCGTTGCAGCCAACCCGGCCGGCCAGTACAACGAAATCGGCGGCGGCAATACGACATTGCAGCCGGAAACGGCCAACACCTGGACCGTCGGTTTTGCTGCCAGCCCGATCAAGGGGCTCGATCTGAGCGTGGATTACTACGACATCAAGATCGACGACGCGATCCGCAGCATCGGCTCGTCCAACATCCTCACCGCATGCGGCGTGACCGGTAATGCGGATATCTGCAGCCGCGTGCGCCGCAATGCCACGACGGGCGATCTGTTCCGCGGTAGTGATCCGGACGTGTCCGGTCTGATCCTCAATTCCCAGGATAATTTTGGTTCGTTGCATTTCCAGGGCGTGGATCTGACCGCATCGTATGCCTGGAGCGTCGGCCCCGGGCGCCTGACCGCCTCGATGATGGGCAGCTACGCCATCAAGCAAGAGTACGAGCCGGTTCCGGGTGTGCAGGAAGTGACCTACGACTGCGCGGGCGTGGTCAACGTGGCCTGCAACAGTGCCGAATGGCGGCATGTGCTGAGCACGCGCTACAGCTTCGATCGCTACACCGTCGGTCTGCGCTGGCGTTATAACGGTGAGCTGGATTACCAGAACACCGACGGCACCCGTGGCACAACCGACGTACGCCTAGTGAACCAGGACAACAAGGTGTCGGCATACAACTACTTCGACCTGTCCGGTTCGATGCAGTTGGGCGATTACGTCACCTGGACGTTGGGCATCAACAACATCGCCGACAAGGAGCCGCCGCTGGTGGGCGGCAGCCTGACCTTCAACGGCAACTCGCTCGCTGGTTACGACCAAGCGGGTCGTTACTTCTTTACCAGTGTGGGTCTGCGTTTCTGAGGCACGTTGCAAGTTGGTAAAAACAACGGCGAGCCTTGGCTCGCCGTTGTTCTTTGTTGCCTGTGAAAGCGTGTGTCGATGGCTCGCCGCGCTGCAACCTGCAGATCACCCCAGTCGCCGATCGCCCCTCGCTTGCGTGGCTGATCGACGTCGAAGACAGCGTCGACCGCTCACGCCACCGGTTCACGCAGCAACGGCGACTCCCAGCCCGGGCGCGGTGCGAAACGCTCGCCATAGCGCGCCTGCAGTGCCTGCAGACGTGCCAGCAAGGCGTCGGCGCCGACACTGCGGATGTGCTGGATCGGGCCGCCGCGGAACGGGGCAAAGCCAGTGCCGAAGATCACGCCGGCGTCGAGCAGGTCCGCATCGGCCACCACGCCGTCGTGCAGGCAGGCGACCGCTTCGTTGAGCAGCGGCAGGATCAGGCGATCTTCCAGGTCTGCCGGCGCCTCGTAGCCGCTGGCGATCTCGGGCTTGACCGCGCGCCCGTTCTCCCACTTGTACATGCCCTGGCCGTCCTTCTTGCCGCGCTTGCCCGGCTCCACGGTGGCCAGCGCCGCCGGAATCGGCAGGTGCAGAAACGGTGCGAGCTCCGCGCCCACGCCGGCGGCAACGTCCAGCCCCACCGTGTCGATCAGTTCGATCGGCCCCATCGGCATGCCGAACTTCACTGCGGTCTTGTCCAGCACCGGGCCCGGTACGCCTTCGGCATAGGCGGTTGCCGCTTCGAGCAGGTACGGGAACAGCACGCGATTGACCAGGAAGCCGGGCGTGCCGGCCACCGGTACCGGGAACTTGTCCAGCGCCTTGCAGAATGCCGCCAGGCGCGCGACGTTGGCCGGATCCAGCCCGTCGTGCTGCACGATTTCCACCAGCGGCATCATCGAGACCGGATTGAAGTAGTGCAGGCCGGCAAACTGTGCCGGGCGCTGGATATGCCCGCGGAGCTCGGTCAACGGAATCGACGAGGTGTTGGTGGTCAGCAATGCATCGGGCTTGAGCTGCGGCTCGATGGACTGATACAGCTCGCGCTTGGCCTGCGGGTTCTCGATGATCGCTTCGATCACCAGGTCCGCCTGCGCCACGCCCGCGCCGGCCAGGTCGCCACGCAGGCGCGCCGCCACCGCCGGCCGCTTGGCCTCGTCCTTGACGCGCTTGGCGAACAACTCGCCGCCGCGGCCCAGCGCCGTATCGATGAAGCGCTGCTCGCGATCCTGCAGCGTCACCTCGAAGCCCTTGTACGCCGCCCAGGCCGCGATATCGCCGCCCATCACGCCGGCGCCGACCACATGCACATGGCGGATCGGAGCCAGCGCCGCAGCGCCGGCATCCTTGCCGCCCAGCGCCTTGAGGCGCTCGGTGAGAAAGAAGATGCGGATCAGGTTGCGTGCGGTCGGCGTGCTGGCGAGCTTGACTACCGCCTTGCGCTCTGCCGCCAGGCGCGCCTGGATGCCGCTGCCGCCGGCGCGTTCCCACACGTTGATCAAGGCGTAGGGCGCCGGGTAATGCTCCTTGCGCGCCTTGCGTGCGACCTGCTTGCGCATCTGTGGCGCCAGCAGCTTGCGCGCGAGCAGGGTATTGGTGGCCCACGCGGTAGCGCGCTGCTTGAACGGGCGTTTGCTGCCGGTAAGCGCCAGCGCGGCGGCGACATCGACCAGCACCGCGGGCGCGGCGACCTTGTCGACCAGGCCCATCGCGCGTGCGGCCTTGGCCGCGACGGTGCGGCCGGTCAGCATCAGGTCCATCGCCGCCGGCGCACCGATCAGGCGCGGCAAGCGGGCGCTGCCGCCCCAGCCGGGGAAGATGCCGAGCTTGGTTTCCGGCAGGCCGATGCGGGTGCTGGCATCGTCGGAGGCCACGCGATACCGGCACGCCAGCGCAATCTCGGTGCCGCCGCCCATGCAGAAGCCATGGATCGCCGCGACCGTGGGGCAGGGCAGTTCGGCCAGCTTCTGGAAGACGCTCTGGCCGCGATGGATCGCATCGTTGACGGTGCCCTTGCGGTCGAACTCCTGAAATTCCTTCAGGTCGGCGCCGGCGATGAAGCCGTTGGGCTTGCCCGAGCGCAGCACCACGCCCCTGGGCGGGTCCAGCGCCAGGCGTTCGACCAGCGCGCCCAGTTCGAGCAGCACCTCCTGCGAAAACGCGTTGACCGGTGCGCCCTGGCGATCAAGGCTGAGCACGACCACGCCGTCCTCGCGCAGGTCGGCCTGCCAATGGCTGAATCGGAGCCCGTCGAAACCTGGAAGCATGCGTCTGGCCGTCCGGAGATATAAGGAAAGGTCGTTATCATCCAGAGGTTGTTTCCTTCACGTCAAATACCCATACCTGTCGGCAGGGCGGCGCGCGCCTCGTGCGAGGCGTCGCCAGTGGCGCATCGGTGCAGCTAGTCTGATGCGTGACGATCGTACGGATCGGTATGAACTTTTCTTTTCAATGGTTGTCTCATTGCCCGACTTCGGTGGGCTGACAGGAGTGCGGCCCGACATGGCCGAAGTCGATACACCTCAGGAGCTGGACCTGGAACTGGTCCGGCGCGTGCAGCGCGGCGAGAGCGCAGCGTTCGATGTGCTGGTGCGCAAATACCAGCACCGCATCGTTGCGTTGATCGGGCGCTACATCGCCGACTGGAGCGAGTGCCAGGACGTGGCCCAGGATACGTTTGTGCGCGCCTACCGCGCGATCAACAGTTTCCGCGGCGACTCGCAGTTCTATACCTGGTTGCACCGCATTGCCGTCAACACTGCCAAGAACCATCTGGTTGCGCACAACCGCCGTCCGCCCACCGACGATATCGAGATCAGCGATGCCGAACAGTTCGATGGTGCCACCCGCCTGCGCGATACCGACACCCCGGAGCGCGAATTGATGCGACAGGAACTGGAACAAACGGTGATGCGTGCGGTCCAAGCCCTGCCGGAAGAACTTCGGTCAGCCATCACCCTGCGCGAGGTGGAAGGGCTGAGCTACGACGAAATCGCGCGAAAGATGGATTGCCCGATCGGAACGGTGCGCTCGCGCATCTTCCGGGCGCGCGAGGCCATCGACATCGAGCTGCGGCCTCTGTTGGAGACCGAAAGCGCTACCCGTGAGCGACACCGTGTATGAGTCATAACCCTGCCATGTCCACCACCGACAAGTTCGAGCGTCACTACCGTCAGCAGCTGTCTGCGCTGGTGGATGGCGAATTGAGCGCCGACGAGTCGCGCTTCCTGCTGCGCCGCCTGGCCCACGACGAGGAACTGGCCGGCTGCCACGAGCGTTGGCAGCTGTGCGGTGATGTGCTGCGCGGCGCGGCCAGCGCGCCGGCACCGCTGGATTTTGCCGCGCGCGTGCGCAGCGCCATTGCCGACGAGCCCGTGCCGCAGGCGCAGCCAGTCACGCGCGCGGCCACGCGCTGGCGCTGGGGTGGTGGCGCAGCGATCGCGGCTTCGGTCGCGGCGATCGCCCTGTTCATGGCGCGCGAGCGCCTGCCCGAAACGGTGCCGCCGTCTGCGCAGGTCCCGGTGTTCGCCACGACGGCGCAGCTGCCGGCGGCCACGCAGGCGGCCCCAGCCACGCCCGCAGCACCGAAGGCTCCGGCCCAGCCCGGCCCGGCCGCTCCCGACGAGGTGGCTGCGCTGGCCGCAGCGGTGCCGGCCGCCGCGCTGGCATCCACGCGCCGTGGCGCGGCCACACGCAACCAGCAGGTCGCCCGCAGCGTCGCTTCGCGTCAGCAGCAGGCGCCAACCCGCATGCTGGCGTCCGCTGCTCCCGCTGCGACGACGGCCACGGCCAGTGCGGCGGCGCCATCGAATCCGTTCACGCATCCGGATACCACCCTGCAGGCACGCCCATGGCCGCGCGCGGCGCTGTCCGGCGCCGGTGAGAGTCCGCTTAATGCCAGCTTCCGCCAAGGCGGACAGGGCACCGCGTTCTATCCATTCGAGCCTGCGCCGCAGGGCGTTGCCAGCCCTGCGCCCAACCGGCCGCTGCCGGTGCAGCCGCCGCAGGATTGATGCCGCCGCCGATCTTCATCCGTTCGGCGCCCTCCCTCCCGTTATCGTGCCGGACCCCTGCAGAGGCAGGGGCTTTGGCCCCTGTCGCCCTGCCATCGGAGGCAACCTGATGAACCACCGCATTCGTACCCAGATGTTCGGCCTGATCGCCATGACCCTGCCGCTGGCCGCCTGCGCGCAGCAGTCCGCGCCCGCGGCCAAGGATGTTGCCCCGATTGCCGCCAACCGCAGCGCCACCCCGGCTCCGCAGCTGGTGGCCGGCTTGCCGGACTTCACCAATCTGGTCGAGCAGGTCGGCCCGGGTGTGGTCAATATCGAAACCACCATCACCCGCAAGGACGCCATGGCGCGCCAGCGGCGTGGTGGTCCGGGTGGGCAGGACGGCGGCGCGATGCCCGGCGACGAGCAGATGCCGGAATTCTTCCGCCGCTTCTTCGGGCCGGATTTCCAGATGCCGGGCGGGCCGCGGCAGGGGCCGGGCCAGGGCGGCGATGACGATGGCGGCATCGCCGGCAAGTCGATGGGCTCGGGCTTCATCATTTCCGCCGACGGCTATGTGCTGACCAATCACCATGTGGTCGATGGTGCCAGCGAGGTCACCGTCAAGCTGACCGACCGCCGCGAGTTCAAGGCCAAGGTGGTCGGCAGCGACGAGCAGTTCGACGTGGCGCTGCTCAAGATCGAGGCCAAGGGCCTGCCGACGGTACGCCTGGGCGATTCCAACACGCTCAAGCCGGGCCAGTGGGTGGTGGCGATCGGCTCGCCGTTCGGTCTGGATCACTCTGTCACCGCCGGCATCGTCAGTGCCACCGGGCGCAGCAATCCGTATGCGGATCAGCGCTACGTGCCCTTCATCCAGACCGACGTGGCGATCAACCAGGGCAACTCCGGCGGCCCCTTGCTCAACACGCGCGGCGAGGTGGTCGGCATCAATTCGCAGATCTTCTCCGCCTCGGGCGGCTACATGGGGATCAGTTTTGCGATCCCGATCGACCTGGCCTTCAGCGCTGCCGAGCAGATCAAGGCCACCGGCCATGTGAGCCGCGGCATGCTGGGCGTGGCGGTCGGCCCGATCGACTCGCTCAAGGCGCAGGGCCTGGGCCTGCCGGATACGCGCGGCGCGCTGGTCAACGACATTCCGCCCGGCAGCCCTGCCGCCAAGGCCGGAATCGAGGTGGGCGATGTGATCCGCGCCGTCAACGGCAAGCCGATCGATGTCGCCAGCGATCTGCCGCCGATGATCGGCCTGATGGCGCCGGGCACCAAGGTCAACCTGGACGTGTTGCGTGATGGCAAGCCGCGCAAGGTGGCCGTCACCCTGACGACGCTGGACAACCCCGCCGGCAACGCCGCCCCGCGTACCGCGGCCGATGACGCCAAGCCCAGCGCTCCGGCCAGCGTGGAACTGCTCGGCCTGCAGGTCGCCGATCTCACCGCTGCCGAGCGCAGCCGCCTGGGCCTGGAAGCCGGCGAGGGCGTGCGCATCGCCTCGGTGACCGGCGCGGCCGCACGCAGCACCCAACCGCCGCTGTCGCCGGGCCTGGTCATCGCCCGCGTCGGCCGCACCAAGGTCGGCAGCGTCGCCGACCTCAACCGCGCCCTGTCCAGCTACAAGAAGGGCGACGTGGTCATGCTGCTGGTCACCGACGGCAAGGCGACCAGCTATGTGGCCCTGAAGGCCGGCGGCTAACGGAGGGAATGGAGAATCGGGAATCGGGAATGGCAAGAGCGGCTCTGCGAGGCGATAGCCCGCCTGGCTTTTGCGATTCCCGAATCCCGATTCCCCAATCCCCGGCCCCAAAGGGGCCGACCGTGCGATAATGCTGCGTTACCCTGACGACGGCACCGCCGGCGCCCACCTCAATGTCCTCTGATTCAATGCGGAATATCCGCAACTTCTCCATCATCGCCCACGTCGACCACGGTAAATCCACCCTGGCCGACCGGATCATCCAGCTGTGCGGCGGCCTGCAGGCGCGCGAGATGGAGGCCCAGGTCCTGGACTCCAACCCGATCGAGCGCGAACGCGGCATCACCATCAAGGCGCAGTCGGTGTCCTTGCCGTATACGGCCAAGGACGGGCAGGTCTACCACCTGAACTTCATCGACACCCCCGGGCATGTGGACTTCTCCTACGAGGTCAGCCGCTCACTGGCCGCCTGCGAAGGCGCGCTACTGGTGGTGGATGCGGCCCAGGGCGTGGAAGCGCAGTCGGTCGCCAACTGCTACACCGCGGTGGAGCAGGGCCTGGAAGTGGTGCCGGTGCTCAACAAGATCGACCTGCCGACCGCCGACATCGAGCGGGCCAAGGCCGAGATCGAAGCGGTGATCGGCATTGACGCCGAAGACGCGGTGGCGGTCAGCGCCAAGACCGGTCTGAACATCGATCTGGTGCTGGAAGCGATCGTGCAGCGGATTCCGCCGCCCAAGCCCCGCGACACCGACAAGCTGCAGGCGCTGATCATCGACTCCTGGTTCGACAACTACCTGGGCGTGGTCTCGCTGGTGCGCGTGATGCAGGGCGAGATCAAGCCGGGCAGCAAGATCCTGGTGATGTCCACCGGCCGTACTCATCTGGTCGACAAGGTCGGCGTGTTCACGCCCAAGCGCAAGGAGCTCGCCGCGCTGGGCGCCGGCGAAGTGGGCTGGATCAACGCCTCGATCAAGGACGTGCATGGCGCACCGGTCGGCGACACGCTGACCCTGGCGGCCGACCCGGCGCCGCATGCGCTGCCCGGTTTCCAGGAAATGCAGCCGCGCGTGTTCGCCGGCCTGTTTCCGGTCGATGCCGAGGATTACCCGGATCTGCGCGAGGCGCTGGACAAGCTGCGCCTGAACGATGCGGCGCTGCGCTTCGAGCCGGAAAGCTCCGAAGCGATGGGCTTCGGCTTCCGCTGCGGCTTCCTGGGCATGCTGCACATGGAGATCGTGCAGGAGCGGCTGGAGCGCGAGTACAACCTCAACCTGATCTCGACCGCGCCGACCGTGGTCTACGAGGTGCTCAAGACCGACGGCAGCATCATCCCGATGGACAATCCATCCAAGCTGCCGCCGCTCAACAACGTGGAAGAGATCCGCGAGCCGATCATCCGCGCCAACATCCTCACCCCGCCCGATTACGTCGGCAACATCATCACCTTGTGCGAGGAAAAGCGCGGCACCCAGATCGGCATCAACTACCTGGGCAGCCAGGTGCAGATCAGCTACGAGTTGCCGATGGCCGAAGTGGTGCTGGATTTCTTCGATAAGCTCAAGTCGGTCTCGCGTGGTTATGCCTCGCTGGATTACCACTTCCTGCGTTTCGATGCCGGCCCGTTCGTGCGTGTGGATACGCTGATCAATGGCGACAAGGTCGATGCGCTGTCGATCATCGTGCACCGCAGCTACGCCGACCGGCGCGGCCGCGAACTGTGCGAAAAGATGAAGGATCTGATCCCGCGGCAGATGTTCGACGTGGCGATCCAGGCCGCCGTGGGCTCGCAAATCATCTCGCGCTCCACGGTCAAGGCGATGCGCAAGAACGTGTTGGCCAAGTGCTATGGTGGCGACGTTTCGCGCAAGAAGAAGCTGCTCGAAAAGCAGAAGGAAGGCAAGAAGCGCATGAAGCAGGTCGGCCGCGTGGAGATTCCGCAGGAGGCCTTCCTGGCTGTCTTGCAGATGGATAAGTAGCTGGGAATGGTAAATCGGGAATCGGGAATCGTAAGGGCGCAAGCGCTCCTGCTGTTCCGATTCCCCATTCTCGATTCTCGATTCCCTTTCCGAAAGGAACATCAATGAAATGGTTTGAAATTGCCCTGGTTGTGTTGACGCTGGGCACCGGCTTCATCTGGCTGCTGGACAAGCTGTTCCTGGCCAAGCGCCGCGCGGCACGCGCCGGTCTGCTGGACAGCGAGCCGGCCATCATCGACTACTCGCGCGCCTTCTTTCCGGTGCTGGCAGTGGTGTTGATCCTGCGCAGCTTTGTGGCCGAGCCGTACAAGATTCCGTCCAGTTCGATGATGCCCAATCTGCTGATCGGCGATTTCATCCTGGTCAACAAGTTCGCTTACGGTTTCCGTCTGCCGATCACCAATACCAAGTTCATCCCGACCGGCGAGCCCAAGCGCGGTGACGTGGTGGTGTTCAAGCCGCCGCATGCGCCGGACCAGAACTGGATCAAGCGCGTGGTGGGTCTGCCGGGCGACAAGATCGGCTTCCACGGCGATACGCTGTACATCAACGACAAGCCGATGCGCTACACGGTCAAGGGCGAATACATCGGCAAGGGCAAGGGCGCCGAGATGACCGGCACCACGCTGCTGGTCGAGGATTTGCCGGGCCGCACCCACACGGTGCTGGAGTGGGTCGATCGCAACATGCCGGCCGGGCAGGGCGACTGGACCGTGCCGGCGGACAGCTATTTCGTGATGGGGGATAATCGCGACAACAGCGAAGACAGCCGGTTCTGGACCCAGACGCACTTCCTGCCGGAAGCCAACCTGCGCGGCAAGGCGTTCCTGATCTGGCTCAATTGCGAAGGGTGGTTCTGCAAGGGGAGTTTCGATCCGTCGCGGATCGGGACCGGAATCCAGTAATGCACGCACAGCGTGCCGGGGGAAGCACAATGAAGCGCAAGCAAAGCGGTATGACGTTGACGTCGTTCGTGGTGGTGCTGGCGGTGGTGGGGTTCGCGCTGTATATCGGAATGAAGCTGTTTCCGATGTACCAGGAATACTATTCGGTGCGTACGGCCATGAAAGGCCTGGCCAAGGAACCCGACAGCGCCAACATGGATCCCTCCAAGTTGCAGGATCTGTTCTTTCGTCGGCTGTACATCAACTACTCGGAAAACGTCAAGAAAGAGGACGTCAAGTTCGAACGCGTCGACGGTGGCTGGCGCATGAAGGTCAACTACGAAGTTCGCCGCGAATTGATCGGCAATCTGGATGTCGTCGGTAAATTCGAGACGTCCCAGGACATGACGGGACGTGGTGGCGAATAGGACTTTCCAGCGCGGCGATCCGATCGGGCATGCGTTTGCCGATCCGGGATTGCTCGCCCAGGCGCTGCGGCACCGCAGCGCCGGGACACCGCATAACGAACGACTGGAATTTCTCGGCGACGGCATCGTCAACCTGCTGGTCGCCGAGGCCCTGTATCAGCGCTGGCCCAAGGCCGACGAAGGTGCATTGACCCGCGCGCGTGCCGAACTCGTACGCGAAGGGGCATTGGCAGTGATCGGCCGCACCCTCAATCTGGGCGAGCGGCTGACGCTGGGGCCGGGCGAACTGAAATCCGGCGGTCATCGACGCGATTCGATCCTGGCCGACGCGGTCGAGGCGATCGTCGCGGCGATCTATCTGGACTGCGGTTTCGAAAGCTGCCGCGCGGTGGTGCTGCCGTGGTTCGAGCCCTCGCTGGCGGCGCTGCCGGTGGGCAAGGCAGAGAAAGACCCCAAGACCCGGCTGCAGGAATGGCTGCAGGCACGGCAGCTGCCGTTGCCCACCTACGCGCTGATCAGCGAAAGCGGCGACGAACATGCCAAGCGGTTTCATGTTGCCTGCATCCTGGAACAGCCCGTCGCCCGCGCCGAAGGCCAGGGCAGCTCGCGTCGCCTCGCCGAGCAACAGGCGGCCACCCTTGTCATCGCACAACTGGATTCCAACACGTGAGCGAAACCTCTTCCCCCCACCGTAGCGGCAGCGTTGCGGTGATCGGCCGGCCCAATGTCGGCAAGTCCACCCTGACCAATGCCCTGGTCGGCGCCAAGGTCAGCATCGTGTCCAACCGGCCGCAGACCACGCGCCATCGGTTGCTGGGCATTGCCACTTTCCCCGAGGGGCAGCTGGTGCTGGTCGACACGCCCGGACTGCATCGCGAGCAGAAGCGCGCCATGAACCGGGTGATGAACCGCGCCGCGCGCGGCTCGCTGGAAGGCGTGGACGCGGCAGTGCTGGTGATCGAAGCCGGCCGCTGGGACGACGAAGACACCCTGGCCTTCAAGGTCCTGAGCGACGCCGGAGTGCCGGTGGTGCTGGTGGTCAACAAGGTCGACCGGCTCAAGGACAAGACCGCGTTGTTTCCGTTCCTGGCCCAGGTCAGCGAGGGGCGCACGTTCGCTGCGGTGCATCCGGTGTCGGCGCTCAAGCGCAAGGGTCTGGAGGCGCTGGTCGGCGACCTGCTCAAGCTGGTACCGGAGGCCGAAGCGATGTTCGGCGAGGACGAGATCACCGATCGCAGCCAGCGTTTTCTGGCCGGGGAACTGGTGCGTGAGCAGTTGATGCGTCAGCTCGGCGAAGAACTGCCGTATGCCACCACGGTGGAGATCGAACGCTTTGCCGAAGATGGCGCGCTGCTGCGCATCGGCGCGGTGATCTGGGTCGAACGCGAAGGTCAGAAGGCGATCGTGATCGGCAAGGGCGGTACCCGCCTGAAGGACATCGGCGGCAAGGCGCGGCTGCAGATGGAGCGCCTGTTCGGTGCCAAGGTATTCCTGGAGACCTGGGTGCGCGTGCGCGAAGGCTGGTCGGACGACGAAGCGGCGTTGAAGGCGTTCGGGTACGAGTGAGGCCCTGGTCGATGCCGGGGGCGGCGCAGCGCTGCTGGCGTGCTGGCAGCCTGTCGATGCGATCGTCTAAACCGGCAACGGCGTGGAGCTGCGATGCAAGCGATGTCTCCATGGACTGGATCGCGCCTGGCCATCGCGGCCGCTGCCATTGACGGCTGTGATCATGTGCGCTGCCGGCAGTGGTTCACGGCGGTCATCGCCGGTAGCCGCTCTTTGTGTCCTGCAATCGCGCCCCCTGCCGCATAACAGACCATGCTGATCGAACACGAACGCGGTTTCATCCTGCATGTGCGGGCCTGGCGCGAGACCAGCCTGCTGGTGGAAGTGTTGACCGAGCAGCATGGTCGGGTCGGGCTATTGGCGCGCGGGGTGCACGGGCCACGCAAGCAGGCCTTGCGGGCCGCGCTGCAGCCACTGCAACTGATCCAGTTCACAGCTGTGCAACGCGGCGAACTGGCTCAGCTGCGTCAGGTCGAGGCGCTGGATACCGCCCCCCGCCTGGCGGGCGAATCAATGCTGGCCGGTTTCTATATCAGTGAACTGCTGCTGCGTCTGGCGCCGCGTAACGACCCGGTGCCCGAGTTGTTCGATTGCTATGCACAGGCGCGTGCGCATCTGGCATCCGGCCTGCCGCTGGCCTGGGGGCTGCGCCAGTTCGAGCGCGATGTGCTCGATGGCCTGGGCTTTGCGTTCGATCTGCAGCACGACCGCGACGGCCAGCCGATCGACCCGGCGGCGCGTTACCGGCTCGATCCGCAGGAGGGCGCGCTGCGCGTACTGAGCGAGGCGATGGCACAGGACCGGCGCGACACCGTCACCGGTGCGGCGCTACTGGCGTTGGGCCAGGATGTCATGCCCGCAGCCGACGACATGCCGGGCCTGCGTCGCAGCATGCGGAGCGTGCTGCTGCATCATCTGAGTGGGCGCGGGCTAAAATCCTGGGAGATGCTCGAAGATCTGGCGCGGCGGCGTTGAGGGTCGCAAGGCGGGTCAACTAGTCTTGCAGCGGTGGCCAGGTGCGCGTCGGGCTCCATGCGGACCCATCATCATGCGTGGCGCTCAATGTCGCCTGTTCCGATCGCCAACGCTGCGCCGGGCCAAGGGACATCGCTGAAGTCCTCCTTCAGTGCAGCAGTGCAGCCACCGCCGCATGGAACTGGGTCTGCGCCGTGCTGGAATGCGGGTCGCCGCGCAGCAGGCGCACTGCGCCGGCAAGCCGCGCCGCGCCGACAAAACCGCAACTGGCCTGCAGCCGATGCAGATGGCCGCGCAGTGCCTGATCGTCGCTGACCTGCAAGGCCGAATCCACCGCGTCGCGGGTGCCCGGCAACTCGGCCAGGAACAATTCACGCAGCGCGTTGAGATGGTGTTGCTGGCCGTTGAGCGCGCTGAGCGCGGCCGCTTCGTCCCAATCGCTGGCGGCGATGTCGACCACGCCCACCGGCGCCACGCTGTAGCGGCCGCGCGCCAGTCCGCGACGCACCGCCTGCAGCAGCCGCTCGGAGGTCAGTGGCTTCACCAGCATTTCCAGAAAGCCATCGGACTGCAGGCTGCGTTGCATCGCCATATTGGTGTCCGCGGTGTGGGCCAGCGCAGGCACGTCCGGGTGCAGCAGGCGCAAAGCGCGCAGCAGGCCGCTGCCGGTGCCATCGGGAAGATTGACGTCGATCAGCCACAGGTCGTGGCGACGTGCGCGCGCGCGGTCCAGTGCCGAAGACAGCGAGTCTGCGCAATCCACATGGGCGGGAAGACCTTCTAGCACCGCCTGCAGAAAGCCACGGCTGATCGGGTCGTCCTCTACCAGCAAGAGGCGTGGTTGGGGTTCCTGGCGTGTCGCCATGTTCATGCTGCCTCCTTGTCAGCGATGCCGCGTCCTAGCAGCCGCGTGCAGCGGAAGTGTGCCTGTGTTTGCGGGGCGCGACAATTGTTCCATCGCGCGAAGCGGTCGCGATCGATCGCATCTGCGACAATACGCACCCTTTTTGCCCGCAGCTCGTCGCCACGTGGCCAGAACCCGAAACCGCTTCGACCGTACTCCGTTCCAGACCGCGATCACCGACCTCAGCCACGACGGGCGCGGCGTGGCCCGCCGCGACGGCGAGGGCGGCAAAGTCACCTTCATCAGTGGCGCCTTGCCCGGTGAGCTGGTGCGGGCCGAACCCACCGCGCGCAGCCGGCATTTCGACGAGGCCAGGACGGTGGAGGTGCTGGAGGCATCGCCGCAGCGGGTGACCCCGCGCTGCCCGCATTTCGGCGTCTGCGCCGGCTGCGTGCTGCAGCATCTGGACGAGTCGCAGCAGATCGTGGCCAAGCAGCGCGTGCTGATGGACAACCTGGAGCGCATCGGCCACGTCACACCGCAGGCGGTGCTGCCGGCACTGGTCGGCGATAACTGGGGCTATCGGCGCAAGGGACGCTTTTCGGTCCGTCGCGTTGAAAAGAAGGACAAGACCCTGGTGGGCTTTCGCGAGCTGGATCCGCGTTTCGTGGCCGATCTGTCGGTCTGTCACACGGTGATCCCGCAGATCGGCGAGAAGATTCCGCAGCTGGCGGCGTTGGTCGAAGGCCTGGACGGCAAGCGCGACATCCCGCAGATCGAATTCATTGCCGGCGACGATGCGGTGGTGTTGACCATCCGCCATCTGCAGCCGCTCAGCGAGCGCGACCTGCAGGCGCTGACCGCGTTCGCGCAGGCGCAGGGCTTTGCGATCTTCCTGCAGCCCGGTGGCGTGGAGAGCGTGCATCCGCTATGGCCGCGGGAGGTGCCGCTGTCGTTCCGCCTGCCGCAGTGGGATGTGGAGCTAGCATTCCGGCCGCTGGATTTCATCCAGGTCAATGCCTCGCTCAACCAGAAGATGATCGCGCATGCGCTGGCACTACTCGACGCCGGGCCGGACGACCGCGTGCTGGATCTGTTCTGCGGGCTGGGCAATTTCACCCTGCCGCTGGCGCGCGGTGTGCGCGAAGTGGTCGGCGTGGAGGGCGATGCCGGGCTGGTGGCGCGCGCCAGGGACAACGCGCAGCGCAACGGTCTGGCCAATGCGCAGTTCCATGCGGCCGACCTGACCCAGGACCAGCGCAACGCGGCGTGGATGCGGCAGGGCTTCGACAAGCTGCTGCTGGACCCGCCGCGCTCGGGCGCGCTGGAAGTGCTGCAGCAGTTGCCGCTGAAAAAATTCGAGCGCATCGTCTATGTGAGCTGCCACCCCGGCTCGCTGGCACGCGACGCCGGCTACCTGGTCAACGAGCAGGGCTTCACGCTCAAGGCCGCCGGCGCGATGGATATGTTTCCGCATACTGCGCATGTGGAAAGCATCGCGGTGTTTGAGCGCTAGGCCTTTATGTTCCGGGCGTCGGTTACCCGTCGCCCGCTTCGCGATTGCGCAGTAATTTGTCAGCCGCTGTTAGTCTTTCTTTTCGACGGCGTTCTGCCACTGCCCGTCGACCAACGCGAAGGCCATCGGCCGCGTGCCGCGTTTGCCTTCGGCCTCAACGATGACGTCGCACTCGACCACTGGCGCCTCCCTGCCCAGTTTGCAGTGCTCGATACCGGAGACTTGCGCCGTACGCGCGGCGTCTTGAATGCGCGTGCGCATCGCCGCGTCGTTCTCCTGCACAAGCAACTGGCTGATGACATCGCGCAGGAGCACCTGCACGCGATCCTGCGGGGGTACCGGCGCGGCGACTTCCATTTCCTTCTCGCTGTGCTGCAACGCCCACGCGTTCCCTTTCGGGACAAACCGCAGCGTCATGTGTCTTTCGCTGGGCCCGGCCTGGCCGGTGACGATGCAATCGAGCGTCTCCGGTTTGGCGTCGACAGCCGGCAGGCAGCCGGTCAATGCGGTCAAGCGCGGACGAAACATGGCGGACATGAGCTCGTCGCCCTGCGTCTGCGGGTCGGCTGCCATGTCATCGGCGATGGCCGCATCCAGCGCTTGTTGCGCCTGGGCTAGCGAGACCGTGGCTGCAGCAGCGCCGGCTGTGGCAGTTGCGCACACCAATGCGGCAGTGAGCGCCGCAATATGCATGGTGGAGTATCGGCTGCCTGTCATGGCGTTCTGTCCTTGAATGAGAGGGGGGCGGAGTGTAGAGGTCGCGAGGCTGCGTCGGCCAGCATTTTTCAGCAGGTCCCGCCATACTTGTGGACATGGGCATTGAAATCGAACGTAAATTTCTCGTGACTGGCGACGGTTGGCGCAGCGCCGCGCATGCGGTGATCCCGATGGCGCAGGGCTATATCAACGACCAGGCGGCGCTGCGCAGCGGTGCGCAGAACGCATCGGTGCGGGTGCGCATCCAGGGCGAGAGCGCGTTTCTCAATCTGAAATCACGTGAGGTGGGGCATACCCGGCAGGAGTTCGAATATCCGATTCCTGTGGTCGAGGCGCGTGCGCTGCTGGCGCTGTGTGTCGGGGGTCTGATCGACAAGCGTCGGCATCTGGTCCAGTACCAGGGGCATGTGTGGGAAGTGGACGAATTCCTCGGCGACAACGCCGGGCTGGTGGTGGCCGAAATCGAACTCGGCGATGCCGACGAGGCCTTTGCCAAACCCGACTGGATCGGCGCCGAAGTCACCGACGATGTGCGCTACTACAACCTGGCGCTGGCCTCGCACCCGTTCAAGCACTGGAGCGGGGATTTGTAGGTCGGGATTCGGGATTGGGCATTCGGGATTCGTAAAAGCTAACGCGATGCGTCGGAGCTGGGCTGATTGCGTTGCGCCCCCCCCCAATCCCTGCCTTGGTATTGGGTTTATGCTTTGCGAATCCCCAATGACGAATCTCCAATCCCCGCTCATGCGCATCGATATCTGGTCTGACGTGGTCTGCCCCTGGTGCTGGATCGGCAAGCGCCGTTTCGAGCAGGCGGTGGCCGCGCTCGGTGTGCAGGCACCGGCGCTGGACATCCATTACCACGCCTTCCAGCTGGACCCAGATGCTGGCCTGGAGCCGACCCCGCTGCGTGATGCGCTGGCGCAAAAGTTCGGCGGTGCTGCGCGCGTGGAACAGATGCTGACGCAGACCCAGGCCACTGCGCGCGCCGAAGGCCTGCCGTTCGATTTCGGGCGTGGGCAGGTGCAGGTCAGCACATTGCGCGCGCATCGGCTGATCTGGCTGGCCAGCCGCGAGGGCGATGTCCAGGCCGTGATCGAAGCGCTGTTCCATGCGCATTTTGCCGAAGGCCAAAACGTTGGCGCCACCGAAACGCTGGTGGCTGCCGGGTCCGCTGGCGGTCTGGACGAGGCCCGCGTGCGCGCGCTGCTGGACTCCGACGAAGGCGTCGTTGCCGTCGAGGCGCAACTGGCGCAGGCCGCTGCGCTGGGAATCCGTGCGGTGCCCAGTTTCGTCATCGATGGACGCAGCCTGATCCAGGGTGCGCAGCCGCCGGAGAGCTTTGCGCAGGCACTGTTGCAGCTGGCCGCCGAATCGGCGCCAATCGGTGGTCCCGATGCCTGCGGGCCGGACGGCTGCGCGGTGTGAACGGCCGGCGGCGTGTTGCAACGGCCTGCCGCTGACGAGATGACGCGGCCCACTCCATCGAGGACGGTTGCGGTGATCGGCGCCGGGCTGGCAGGACTTGCCTGCGCGCAACGGCTGCAGGCTTCGGGATTGACCGTGACGTTGTTCGAGCAGGGTGACATGCCCGGCGGACGTATGCGCAGCTGTGGCGGCGCTGGCTGGCAGTGCGATCACGGCGCGCAGTATTTCACCGCCCGCGACCCGGCGTTTGTCGCAGTGGTGGAGGCATGGATCGCGCGCGGCGTTGCGGCGGTCTGGCCTGCGCGCGTCGCCAGTTGGGATGGTGCCGACATGCGTGCGTCGCAGGGCGGGTTGACGCGCTTTGTCGGGGTGCCGGACATGGCCGCACCAGCGCGTGCGCTGGCGGCGGCCCTGAATGTTCGGTTGGGCGCCTCTGTGCGATCGCTGCAGCGCAGTGGCGACACCTGGCAACTGGAGGTGGCAGAAGACGGAACGACACGCAACTGCTGCTTCGACACCGTATTGCTGGCGGTACCGGCACCGCTTGCAGCTGCATTGCTGGCGGACAGCGCGCCCACGCTGGCGACGACGGCCGCCAACGCACGGATGCTACCGGCCTGGGCGGTGGTGCTGCGTTTCGACAGGCCGGTCGACCCCGGGTACGACGCCTTGTTCGTCAACACCGGTCCGTTGCGCTGGGTGGCACGCAACGCCAGCAAGCCGGGCAGGGATGGCGTGGAAACCTGGCTGCTGCATGCCACTGCCGACTGGAGTGGGGCGCATCTGGACGCAACGCCTGAAACGGTGATTGCCAGCGTGTTGCCCGCCTTGGCCGCGCTTGGCCTGCCCCTGCCGCAGTCCTGCGATGCCTATCGCTGGACGGTGGCCAGCACTGAGCCTGCCTTGCAGATCGGCTGTGCCTGGGATGCGCCGCTGAGCATCGGCATCTGCGGCGACTGGTTGGCCGGTGGCAAGGTCGAAGGGGCCTGGCAAAGCGGTGTGGCCTTGGCTGCGCGTGTGTGTGCCGGCGATGCCGCCTGCAGCGGGCAGGAGTGATGCGGTGGCATGCGCGGCGGGAGATATGCGCTGGCGTGTCGATGCAGAGCGCGTCTGCACGCCAGGCCGTTCGCCAACGCAAACGGGCCGCGCAGGCATGACAGACCATGTGCCGCTATGCAGTGCGCGCGCGCGTGCGACCTCGATCGTTGCGACGCTTTGTGCGCGTGCACGCGTCCGGCATAGATGAGCAATCTTGACGCGACCGCAGGCGAGCGTCACCCGCAGCCAGCTGCGCGCACGCTGCGCCTGGTCCTGGGCGATCAACTCAATCCGCAACACAGCTGGTTCGATGCCACCGATGCGGACGTGGTCTACGTGCTGATGGAAGTGCGCGAGGAAACCGACTACGTGTTGCACCACGCGCAGAAGATCCTGGCGATCTTCGCAGCGATGCGCGCGTTTGCCGCGCGTCTGCGGCAGGCCAGTCATCGGGTGCGTTACGTGGCCATCGAGAATCCCAGCAATCGGCAATCGATTCCCGCCAATCTGGACGCGCTGATCGCGCATTACCGCGCCAGCCAGCTGGAGTATCAGGCGCCGGACGAGTGGCGGCTGGACGAAGCATTGCAGCAGTGGTGCGCGCGGCAGCCGTTCGCCACGCGCATGGTCGACAGCGAACATTTCCTGACCGAGCGCGATGAGGTGGCCGGGTGTTTTCGTGCTGGCGGCCAATGGCGCATGGAAGTGTTCTATCGAAAGATGCGCCGTCGCCACCGGATCCTGCTCGATGCCACAGGCGAGCCGGAAGGCGGGCGCTGGAATTTCGATCACGACAACCGTGCGCCATGGCCTGGCAATCCGCCCGCACCGCAGGAGTGGCGCGCCGCGCACGATCATCGCGCGCTGTGGAGTGTCATCGAGGCGGCTGGGGTGCGCAGCTTCGGTGCGCCGAATGCCGACGCACTGCCGTGGCCGCTGGACCGCGACGAAGCCTTGCGGCACCTGGATGCCTTCGTTACGCATGCGTTGCCGCACTTTGGTCGCTACGAAGATGCGATGAGCACGCGCAGCCCGCGGCTGTTCCATTCGCTGTTGTCGTTCGCGCTCAATATCAAGCTGCTGCATCCGCGCGAGGTGATTGCGCGCGCGGAGGCGGCCCTGCATGACGGGCATGCGCCGCTGGCATCGGTGGAAGGCTTCATTCGCCAGATCCTGGGTTGGCGCGAATACGTGCGCGGCGTGTATTGGTCGCAGATGCCCGGCTATGCGCAGTCCAATCGACTCGACCAGCATGCGCCACTGCCGCACTGGTTCTGGGACGGGCAGATCGGCATGCGCTGCCTGGCCGATGCGATCGGCAATTCGCTGGCCAACGCGCATGCGCACCATATCCAGCGGCTGATGGTGATCGGCAATTTCGCGCTGCTGGCAGGCCTGGATCCGCAGGCCCTGCACCGCTGGTATCTGGGCATCTACATCGATGCGTTCGAGTGGGTGGAGCTGCCCAATACGGTCGGCATGAGCCAGTTCGCCGACGGCGGCCTGCTCGGCAGCAAGCCGTATATCAGCGGCGCGGCCTATATCGACCGCATGAGCGATTACTGCGGTGGCTGCCGCTACCAGCGCAAGGTGCGGGTGGGCCCGCAGGCCTGTCCGTACAACGCGCTGTACTGGGATTTCCTGGCGCGGCAGCGCACGCTGCTGGGCGCCAACGAGCGCCTGGCGCTGCCCTACCGGCAGCTCGACGCCATGGCACCGGAGGTGCTGGAGCAGGTGCAGGCGCAGGCCGCGCATTGGCGGGCGAATCTGGAGGTGCTTTGAGCTGCACCCGAAGCGCAGCGGCGGGGCCGAGACGGCCTGAAACATAGGCCTGCCTGAATGCGCGATCTGACGCTGCAACGCGCATCTGCGACAATGCCGCGCTGCGCCAACGTGGCGCCTGGCCCGGGAGTCCCCCAACATGCTTCTGATCGGCGTTGCCGGTACCGAACTCAGCGCACAGGAACGCGACTGGCTACAGCACGACGCGGTCGCCGGCGTGGTGCTGTTCAAGCGCAACTTCGCCTCGCGCACGCAGGTGGCCGAGTTGTCTGCGTCCATCCGCGCGGCCGCACCGCGCCCGGTGCTGATCTGCGTGGACCAGGAAGGCGGGCGCGTACAGCGCTTTCGCGACGGCTACAGCGCCCTGGCGCCGCTGCAGAGCTTCGGCGCGCAATACGTGCAGGACCCCGAGGCCGCGCTCGCCGCAGCGCGCGCGCATGCGCAGCTGATGGCCAGCGAAGTGCGCGCCAGCGGCGTGGACCTGAGCTTCGCACCGGTGGTGGATCTGGGCCGTGGCAACCGCGCCATCGGCGATCGTGCCTTCAGCGATGATCCGCAGATCGTGGCCAGCTTCACCCGCGCCTATGTGCAGGCGCTGCACGGTGCCGGCATGGCCGCCACGCTCAAGCATTTCCCCGGCCACGGCACCGTGCTGGAAGACACCCACGTCGACCATGCCAGCGACCCGCGCCCGCTGGAGGTCCTGCTGGCCGAAGATCTGCTGCCGTTTATGGCCGGCATCGAGGCCGGTGCCGACGCGGTGATGATGGCGCACGTGGTCTACCCGCAGGTCGCCCCGGAACCGGCCGGTTATTCGCAGCGCTGGATCGAGCAGATCCTGCGCGGGCAACTGGGCTTTCGCGGCGTTGTGTTCTCCGACGACATCGGCATGGCTGCCTCGTTCAGCGCCGGCGGCGTGGCCGGCCGGGTGCATGCGCACCTGGATGCCGGCTGCGACGTGGTGCTGGTCTGCCACCCGGAACTGGTCGACGAATCGCTGCAGGCCGTGCAGGGCCGCAGCCTCAATACCGCAGCATTGATCGGTCTGATCGGCCGCGGCGAGCTGGGCTGGGATGGCCTGCTCGCCGGCTCCGACGCCTCATTCACTACTCCCCTTTCCGCCTCTTTCGGAACAACTGCCTGATGTCCACGCTCACCATTTCCCAGGCCCTGGCCCAAGCCGATCTGCTGGTCGACCGCCCCGCCATCGATGCGGCGGTCGCCAGCATTGCCGACGCGATCGCGCGCGACTATGCCGGCGAAGTGCCGGTATATCTCACCATCATGCATGGCGCGTTGCCGTTCTCCGGCCAACTGGCGCTGGAGCTGGGCGCGCGCGGCCAGGACCTGCAGTTCGATTACCTGCATGCCACCCGTTACCGCGGCGAAACCACCGGCGGCGAGCTGGTGTGGAAGCACCGTCCGGCCACTGCGCTGTTCGGTCGCCGAGTGATCCTGGTCGACGACATCCTCGACGAGGGCTACACGCTGCAGGGCGTGCGCCAGTGGTGCCTGGAGCAGGGCGCCACCGACGTGCGCGTGGCGGTGTTGACCGTCAAGCGTCACGACCGCTGCGTGCCTGGCGTGGCCGCCGACTATGTCGGCGTGGAAGTGGCCGACCGTTACGTGTTCGGCTTCGGCATGGACGTCAACGAGCAGCTGCGCGGCATTCCCGCCATCTACGCGATGAAGCAGTAACTGCCGCAGTTTGCCCGCGTCGCTGCGGGCAGCCCGGCGCGCAGGCCTGCGCGTCACCATCCTGTCTTTCGTTGCAGAGGTTGCTTGTGTCCTCCACTTCCATCGCATTGGCCGTCATCGGCGGCACCGGCGTCTACAAGCTCGCACAGCTGGATCAGGTGCAGACGCACGATATCGAAACGCCGTATGGCGCGCCCTCCGGCCCGATTCGCGTGGGCATGTTGCTGGGCCACCGCGTGGCATTCCTGGCGCGCCATGGCGAAGGCCATTCGCTGCCGCCGCACAAGGTGAATTACCGCGCAAACATCGCTGCGCTGCAGCAAATCGGTGCTGCGCGGGTGCTGGCGCTCAACACCGTCGGCGGCATCACCGAGCAGTTCGGCCCGCGCGTGCTGGCGTGCCCGGATCAGCTGATCGATTACACCTGGGGCCGCGTGTCCACCTTCTGCGAAGAGCCGGGCAGCGAGGTGCAGCACGTGGATTTCGGCCATCCGTATTCGCCGATGTTCCGCAGCAAGGTCATCGCCGCCGCCAAGGTGACCGGCGTCACGATGGTCGCCGGCGGATGTTACGGCGCAACCCAGGGACCACGACTGGAAACGATTGCAGAGATCGCTCGCATGCGTCGCGACGGCTGCGATCTGGTCGGCATGACCGGCATGCCCGAAGCGGCTCTTGCACGCGAAAAAGGCCTGGAATATGCATGTTTGGCGATCGTGGCCAACTGGGCGGCCGGCTGTGGCGACGCGCAGGAAATCACCATGGCGGAGGTGTTGGCCAACGTCGATGCCGCCTCGTCCGGATTGCCGGAGCTGATCGGCGAACTTGCACGCGGGTGATTGTCATCAGGGCATAAGCTTTGCATACTCGGCGCGTACGCATCGCCGTACACCACCCATTAATTATTGCAAAGGTCTCGCATCACCATGCCGAACGGTACCGTCAAGTGGTTCAACGACGCCAAGGGATTTGGCTTCATCTCACCGGAGGACGGCAGCGCCGATGTCTTCGCGCACTTCTCCGCGATCAACTCCAAGGGCTTCCGCAGCCTGCAGGAAGGCCAGCGCGTCAGTTATGACGTGACCCAGGGCCCCAAGGGTGCCCAGGCTTCGAACATCACGCCGGTCGAGTGATGTGACTCGATTGTGCGGTTGAAGAACCCCGCCACGGCGGGGTTTTTTTTGCATCGGCCCATGCGGGGCCGGTGCCGTCCAGGGAGCGAAGGACATGCAGCGAGCATTGCGCATTGCGGTAGTGGGTTATGGAACGGCGGGGCAGGCACTGGCCGTGCTGCTGGGCGCCGACGGGCACCGGCTGGACGTGTTCGAACGTGCCGCCACGCCCGGGCCGGTGGGAGCGGGCTTCCTGCTGCAGCCCAGCGGGTTGCAGGTGCTGTGGAAGATGGGCTTGCTGCCGCAGGCGCTCGCGCATGGCGCACCGGTGCGCCGGCTGTATGGCGAAACGCCGTGCGGACGCGCGGTGATGGACATGCAGTACAGCGATCTGGATGCGCGGCTGATGGGCCTGGGCATGCAGCGCGGCGCCTTGTTTACGCTGTTGCGCGAAGCCTGGCCGGAGCACGGGCAGTTGCATGTGGATACCCAGATCACCGCGATCGATCACGACGGCGCGCGCGTGCAGGATCAGCGCGGGCACTGGCACGGCCCCTACGATCTGATCATTGCCGCCGATGGTTCTGCATCGAGCTTGCGCGCGCAGGCGCAGGGCACGCGGCTGGATCGGGTGTATCCGTGGGGTGCGTTGTGGTGCCTGCTGCCACGCGACGACTGGCCGTTCGTCGATGAGTTGCGCCAGCGCTATATCGGCGCGCGCAAGATGATCGGCCTGCTGCCGGTGGGCACGCGTCCGGGCGACGCCACCCCGCGGCTGAGTTTTTTCTGGAGCCTGCCGTGCAGCGATTTTGCCGCGTGGGAACAGCGCGGCATTGCCGCATGGCGGCAGGAGATTGCGCAGATGTGGCCGGATGCACATGCGCGTCTGGAGACCGTGCAAGTGCATGGCGCATTGGCGCGTGCGAGTTATCGCGACGCGGTGGTGACACGCTGGCATCGCGGCCGCTTCGTGCTGGCCGGCGATGCCGCGCATTCGATGAGTCCGCAGCTGGGGCAGGGCGTCAACATGGCGCTGCTGGATGCGTTGGCGATGCGCGATGCCTTGCGGGTCGGCGCCGATCTGGATGCGGCCTTGCAGCACTATCAGCGCGAGCGCCAGGCGCATGTGGCGATCTATCACCGCTGGAGCCGTTGGCTGACGCCGTTGTTCCAGTCCGAACGTGATCTCTGGGCGCACGGGCGCGATCTGCTGCTGCGCCCGATGGGACGCGTGCCCGGCGGACGCGGGCATATGTTGCGCGTGCTCAGCGGCACTCAGCACGGCTGGTTCGGCAAGCTGGCACTGGCGCCGGACTTTGTGGACGCGTTGGCGCAACCGGTGCCGCGTGTTGCCGTCGACAAGGCCGAAGCTGCCGCTTAGAAGAAGCGCCGGCCCAGGTAGTGTTGCGCCTGCTAACGCACCGGCAATGCCAGCGCATCGTCTTCCACGCAGGCGACCAGGCGCTCACCTTCGACCAGCGTTGGCACGATGCCCGCGGTGAAATGCGAGAACGCCGGCAGGATGGTGACGCGCTCGCGCAACCAGAACGCCGGCCAGCGGCGCGACATGCCGGGCAGCGCGGCCAGCGGATGCAGGTGCCCGCACAGCACATGCCCGGTTGGATGCGGCAGCGGATCGTGGCGCAGCACGAAGGGGCCATCTTCGACCTGTTCGCCGGCCGCCTCGATATGCAGATCCGCACCGGCCAACGCGTGGTCGTGGTTGCCGCGGATGGCGATCACGCGCAACGCGCAGTGATGCTCGCGCCATGCACTCCAGCGGCGATGCCAGGCCGCGCGCGGTACGGGGCCGTGCAGCAGGTCGCCGAGGATCCATAACGCGTCCACCGTGCGCTGCTGCAGCAGCGCATCCAGCCGCTCCAGATCGTGCGCGGTGCCGCCGGCCGGCATGCCGATGCCGGCGCGACGGAACACATCGGCCTTGCCCAGATGCAGGTCGGCGATCAGCAAGGCGCGTTGCGCCGGTCGATACAGCGCGCGTTCGCCCAGCAGTTCCACTGTTTCGCCGGCCAGCTGCAGTTGCACGCTATCGCCCATGTTTACGCTCCAGTTGTTCGGCAGCGCGCAACACGCGGGCCTTCCAGTCTTCGGTACTCAGTTGGCCGCGCACGCGTTCGGCCCATAACGGAAACGACAATGGGGTGAGGCTGCGCGGTTTGCACAGGCGCAGTTCGCGCCGCGCGCAATCTTCCAGTGCATGCGCAAGCCGCGCCAGTTCGAGCTGGCCTTCGAACACTTCGCGCTCGGCCTGGGCAAGCAGCAGGTGATCGGGATCGAAACGTTGCAATACGTCGTACAGCAATCCGCTGGAGGCCTGCAGCTGACGCAGGCTGCGTGGTGCACGGCCGGGCAGCGATGGCGACAGCAAGCCGGCCACGCGCGCAATCTCGCGGAACTGGCGGCGTGCCAGTTCGCCCAGGTTGAGGCTGTCGCGCAGGTCGGCAAACAGGCCCTCCGGCGACAGCAGCGCCTGCAGGACGTTCGCATCGAGTTCCACATCCTGCGCCGGCGACAGCACGAATCCGTAATCGTTGGCAGCAAAACTGAAGGTATTGCGCTGACGCCGGCCCCAGCGCGCTGCCAGCAACGCGGCCAGCCCTTCGTTGACCTGGCGGCCGGCGAACGGATACACGAACACGTGCCGGCCATCGCGCGCCTTGATGCTTTCCACCACCAAATGGTCCGGGCCGGGCAGTGAGGACAGCGAGGCCTGCAGGCGCAGCAACGGCGCCAGCGCCTGCATTTCCGGCGCATCGCCGGGATCGGCAAACACCGCTTCGACCTCGCGCCCCAGGGCCGACGACAACGGCATGCGCCCGCCCATCCATTTGGGCACCACGCCGCTGCCACCCTTGGCCACGCGCACGTAGGCGGTCATGTCTTCCAGCCGCACCAGCTCGAGCAAACGGCCGGCAAACTGAAACCGATCGCCACGGCGCAGGCGGCCGACAAACTGCTCTTCCACCGCGCCCAGGCGGCCGCCGCGCAGGAACTGCACCCGCACGCTGCCGTCGCTGGTGATCGTGCCGATGGACAGGCGGTGCCGCAGCGCGACGCGCCGATCGATGACGCGGTACACGCCTTCCTCGTCGCGCACGACCTTGTGGAAATCCGGGTAATGCGCCAGCGCGCTGCCGCCTTGCACGATGAAGTCCAGCACCGCCTGCCAGGTGGCGTGATCCAGTGCTGCAAACGCATCGGTGCCGCGCACCTGCTCAAACAAGGCATCGGCCTGAAAACCGCCGCCCAATGCCAGGGTCACACAGTGCTGCGCCAACACGTCCAGCGACAGGCGCGGTGGCGGCCGTGCCTCGATCTGGCCATGCACGATGGCGCGTCGCGCGGCAGCGTATTCCACCAGTTCCAGTGCATGCGAGGGCACGCACACCACATGCCCGGATTCGCCCGGACGATGGCGTGCGCGGCCGGCACGTTGCAGCAGGCGTGCAATGCCCTTGGGACTGCCGACCTGCAGCACCTGATCGACGGCGGGGAAATCCACGCCCAGGTCCAGGCTGGAGGTGGCGACCACGCAACGCAGGCTGCCGTCGCGCAAGCCTTGCTCGGCCGCCGCACGCAAGGAGGGGTCCAGCGAGCCGTGATGCAACGCGAGCGTGGCCAGATCATCCGGCCACACCGCACTCAAGGCCTGATGCCACAACTCGGCCTGGGCGCGCGTATTGGTGAACACCAGGCTGGTGCGCTGCTGCATGATCTTCTGCAGCACGCGCGCCAGTTGCGCCAGACCCAGATGCCCAGCCCACGGAAAGCGCTCGCCGCTGTCGGGCAGCAACGTCTCCAGGGTCATCGCGCGGGGTTTGACGCCCGACACCAGCGCGGCATCGGGGCGATGCGGCAACAGCACGTCGCGCGCCTGCGCCAGGTTGCCCAGCGTTGCCGACAGGCCCCAGATGCGCAGCTCCGGCGCCCAGCCGCGCAGCCGCGCCAGGCACAGCTGCAGCAGCACGCCGCGCTTGTTGCCGAGCAGCTCATGCCATTCGTCGACGATCACGCAGCGCAGCGCCGACAGCTGCGGCGCGGTGTCGGGATACGACAACAGCAAGGCCAGCGATTCGGGCGTGGTGACCAGCACATCGAGCTTGCCGCTGCGCGCCAGCCGCTTGTCGCGCGCGCTGGCATCGCCGGTACGCAGGCCCACCTGCCAATCCAGCCCCAGGGCCTCCACCGGCTCGCGCAGCGCGCGTGCGGTATCGGCGGCGAGTGCGCGCAGGGGCGTGATCCACAGCACCTGCAGCGTGCGTTGCTGTTGGCGTCGCGTGGCCGTAGCGGGCTTGCTCGCCGGCTTGCGTCCACGCGTGGACAAGGCCTCCAGCAGCGGCCCGCCGAAGGCTGCCAGCGTCTTGCCGCTGCCGGTGGGGGTATGCAGCAAGCCGGACTCGCCCGCGAGATAGCGCTTCCACACATCGCGTTGAAACGGCAACGGCGCCCAACCGCGCTGCGCGAACCAGGCACGCCATTGCTGCAAGGGCGTGCCGCGCGTCTGCGCCGCAGCACTCACCGTGCCAGCGCCTGCAGGCTGCTCAGGTGATCTGCATCGCGCATCGGCTTGTCCTGTCGCCAGCGCAGGATGCGCGGGAAGCGCACCGCAATGCCGGACTTGTGCCGCGCGCTGCGGTTGACCGCTTCGAACCCCAGTTCGAAGACATGGTGCGCGGTGACCGCACGCACCGGGCCGAAGCGTTCGGTGGTGTTGGCGCGGATCCAGCGATCCAGTTGCAGGATTTCCTTGTCGTCCAGCCCCGAGTAGGCCTTGGCGATCGGCACCAGCTGGCCCTCGTGCCACAGCCCGAAGGTGTAGTCGGTATACAGCGTGCTGCGGCGGCCATGGCCGGCCTGCGCGTACAGCAGCACCGCATCGATGGTGAGCGGGTCGATCTTCCATTTCCACCAGTCGCCGCGGCGGCGGCCGGACTGGTAGCTGGAGCTGGCGCGCTTGAGCATCAACCCTTCCACGCCGCGCTCGCGCGCATCCAGGCGCAGCTGCGCGGCCGCCTGCCAGTCGCCGGCCTGCACCAGCGGCGAGGCGACGATGCGCGGGTCGGCGAGCGTGCTCAGCACGCCTTCCAGCAATGCGCGACGCTCCTGCAAGGGGCGCTCGCGCAAATCCTCGCCATCGAGTTCGAGCAAGTCGTAAGCGACCACGCGCGCCGGTGCCGCCGCCAATGTCTTCGGCCCGGGCTTGAGCCGCTGGATGCGCGTCTGCAAGGCGGTGAACGGCATCGGCAAGGGCTGTTCCGGTTGCCAGGCCAGCAGCTCGCCATCGATGACCGTGCCGTCGGGCAACTGCAGCGCGGCCTGTTCGATCTCCGGGAAACGGCCATCCAGGCGTTCCTCGCCACGCGACCACAACGCCGCTTCGCCAGCGCGCCGGATCAGCTGCAGGCGAATGCCGTCCCACTTCCATTCCAGCAACCAGTTATCGACCGCGCCCAGCGTTTCGACCTCCGCTTCGAGTGGCGAGGCGAGAAAGAACGGGTAGGGCTGTTGACGATCGCCGGGCAATTCCTCGGCGGTCAGCAGGGTGGCCAGATAGCCCGGATGCGGCCGCCAGCTGCCGAGCATGCGCTGTGCAATGCGCGCGATCTCTATCCCGGACATCTCCGCCAGCGCCTGCTGCACCAGTCGCTGCGACACCCCCACGCGCAGGGCGCCGGTGAGCAGCTTGTTGAACACCAGGCGCTCGTCGAAGGCCAGGCTGCGCCACGCCTGCACGATGCAGGCCTTGCGCACTTCCACGTCCTGGTTGGTGATCGGCAGCAACCGCTGTTCGATCCACTCGGCCAACGGCAGATCGGCCGCCTCGGTGATCGGGTCGTCCAGCAACAAGGCCAGGGTCTCGGCCAGATCGCCGACATGGTCGTAGCTGTCGGCCACCAGCCAGTCGGCGATGCCGGCGGTGTCGGTGATCCATTCGCGCAGTTCGCCGCTGCTGGCGATGCGCATGCGCGTGCTGGCTACCTTGCCACCGGCCAGCAGGTACAGCGCCCACGCCGCATCGAACGGCGGCGCACTGCGGAAATACGCGACCAGGGCCGCACGCTTGTCGAGCGTGCCGGTGCTGCGATCCAGGGTGCGGTACAACGCGGCAAATCGCTTCACGCCGGGCCCTGCAGCTTGGTGCGGTTGTCGGCAGCACGCAGTTCCAGCGCGCGCCGCGTAAATGCGCCCAGACAACGCGGGCGCCGGTAGGGCCGTGGCGGCCCGATCACCGCCGCCGGCAGTGCGCGGTGCACGCGAAATGCCAACGCGTGGCGACGGAATGCGAGTGCGCCGGTCAAGCGGATCCTTGGGCGCGCGCGCGCATAACGACGTGCAGGCAACGGGTTCATTCCTCGGCTCCGAAATCGGTACGGAAGGCTTCGGCAGCGACGCCGCGTTCCAGCAGGTGCTGGATCAAGGCATCGGTGTTGCCGTGGGTAGCGATCACCCGCCGTGCGCCGGTGTCTTCGATGGTGCGCAGCAGGTCCGGCCAGTCGGCATGATCGGACACCACAAAACCGCGGTCGTAATTGCGCCGACGGCGATTGCCGCGAATGCGCATCCAGCCCGATGCGAAACCCTGTTGCGCGTGCCGGAAGCGACGGATCCAGGCGCTGCCGGCCGCCGATGGCGGCGCCAGTACCAGTTGCCCTGCATAGTCGGCGCCACGCGCGTGTTCGCTGACAGGTTGGGTGTCCAGCATCGGGATGCCGGCCTGGCGATACACCTCCACGCCCACTGCGATCGCGCCATGCAGCAAGGCTGGTTGCGTATCCCAGGCGCGCAATTCCGCCAATACGCGTTGCGCCTTGCCCAAGGCATAGCAATACAGAATGGCGGCCTCGCCACGTTCGGCGCATTCGTGGCGCCAGGCGACGATGTCGGCCGCGACATCGGCGGTATCCGGCCAGCGATACACCGGCAGCCCGAAGGTCGCCTCGGTGATGAAGGTGTCGCAGGGCACCACTTCGAACGGTTTGCAGGTGGGATCGTGCTGGCGCTTGTAGTCGCCCGATGCAACCCAGACTTCGCCATCCACCTCGATGCGCACCTGCGCCGAGCCGAGCACATGCCCGGCCGGATGCAACGACACCCGCGCGCGTCCCAGCTCGAAGGCTTCGCCGTCGGCATGCGTGTGATAGACCTGCTCGCCCAGGCGCCACTGCAGGATCGGCAAGCTCTCGTGCGTGCAGTGGTATTCGCCCATGCCGCTGCGTGCGTGGTCGCCATGCCCATGCGTGATCACCGCACGTGGCACCGGCCGCCAGGGATCGATATGGAAGTCGCCCTGCGGGCAGTACAGGCCTTCGGGGCCAAGCACCACCAGATCGCCAAGTTGTCCGTTGCCGTTGCGCATGCGGCAACTCTGGCCAAGCCGATGTGCAGATCCTGAGAATGGGAATGGCACGCATCGGTACACCGATGCGGCAACGCCTGCAGATCGCAATCGCTAGTCGAGCCAGTGCGCGATCAAGGCAAGGCCATCGAATCGATCAAGCGCCTGGCGGGGCGTGAGCTGGCCTTCAATGCAGCACGCACGCCGCCAGCTCGCGCCATTGCTCACCGGAACAATCAGTCAAGACTCGGAAATCGAACACCCACGCAGGCGCTGGCCCGCATCATCCACCCCGATTCCCGATTCCCGATTCCCCCAATCCCCAATCCCCAATCCCCGCACCAACCGCTAATGCCGCGACCGCCGCCCAGGCGAACGCACCGCAGTCGCCTCCACCGCCAGCGTAAAGCCGCGCTCCTCGCCGCCCTGCATTGCGCCGACATCCACGACCTGGCGCCGAATCTCCTCGCCCTTGCCGTTACGCACCACCACCACAACGGTGTATTCCCATGGATCGCCATCGGCGGGATGGCGAATGGTGCCGTCGACCTTGAGAGGCACGATCGGTGCCGGCTGTGCGTGCTGCGCCGCCGCCGAGTCGAAGCGCAGGTGGTGCCTGCACGCAGGGCAGACACTGGCGCTTTCCAGGATCGTCGCCTTGCAGTGCGGGCAGCTGCGCGTGGCACCGGGCGTGCCCGGGCGGGGCGCACTCATGTGGCGTCGCTGTCTCCGCTGACGACCGGCTTGGCCGCGACGACCGGTTTGCCGGTGTCCTCGCCCCAGCCGAAATCGGCCTGGCCGCGCATGCGCGCACCCGAGGCCACGGTCAGGCTGCCGGCCTTGACGTCGCCGACCAGCACGCCGGAGGTCTGCAGCTCCACCTGCGCGGCCGATTCGATATTGCCCTCCAGCTCTCCGGCGATGATCACCTTGTTGGCGCGCACGCCGCCGTTGAGCTTGGCGCCGCGCTCGATGGTGAGATCGCCCTTGACGTTGACATCACCCTTGAAGCGGCCGGCCAGACGTACGTGACCGGCGCCCTCGATCTTGCCTTCGATGCTGATGTCGGCGGCAATCAGCGATTCCTTGGCCTCGCTCTGGCGCTGCGGTGTGGCCGCTGCGGGCGCGGCGCTCGGTGGCGCGGCGGCGGGCACCGGGGGTGCCGGGCTGGCCTCGGCAGTGAACAGCCGCCCATCGGCAGCCGGGACCTCAGGGGCTGCGGGAACGCCGTCTTTCTTGTTGGGACCTTGATCGCGCCACATCGACATCGGACTGCCTCGCTCGGGGGTCAAAACCGACTATCGCCGCGCAGACCGATCTTTTGTGTGACGGGTTACGCAAACCAGCACCGATGGCGCGTGTGCTCAGTCCACTGCGGGCGTGGCGGCACCATGCCGCTCGACCCGGTTACGACCGCCGTGCTTGGCGACATACAGGGCCGCATCGGCCTTCTGGATCAGGCTCGCTCCCAGCTCGCCATCGACCGGGAAGCTGGCCACGCCGATCGAGGCCGTCACCCGCGGCAACGAGCGCGGGCCGTCGCTGACTGCCAGGGCCGCGATATGGCCGCGAATGTCCTCGGCCACGCGCAGCGCCTCGACGCCATCGGCCTCGGGAAGAATGACCGTGAACTCTTCGCCGCCGTAGCGGCAGGCGACGTCTTCGGCACGCAGCCGGGTCAGCAGCAACTCGCCCAGCGCCGCCAGCAGCAGATCGCCGCCGGCGTGGCCCTGGCTGTCGTTGAATTGCTTGAAGTGGTCCACGTCCAGCATCAGCACCGACAACGGCAGGCCGCGGCGTGCGCAGCGCGCCAGTTCGTGGCTGAGCGATTCTTCCAGATAGCGGCGGTTGTACAGCCCGGTCAGCGGGTCGCGAATCGACTGCCGGCGCAGCGATTCGCGCAGGCGCAGATTGCTCAGTGCCAGCGACAACTGTTCGGCGGCCGCCTCGGCGATTTCCAGGCGGGGCATCGGCCCCGGACCCGGCGAAGACAGGAACAGGAAGCCGAGCTGGGTACCTTGCGCGGACATCGGCAGGCATGCGGTGGTGACGGCGCTGCCGTGCTCGGGCGCACCGATGTGCGCGCACAGCGCATCCCGGCCCAGGTCGTCGACGATGTGCGGTTGACCACGGCGCAGCGCCCAGCATTCTTCGGGCAGCAGATGCGGTGCGCTGTGCACAAGCGGCTCGCCCCAGTGGCTGATCGCCTCGGCGCGATCCTGCGAGGCACGCAGCAGATACACGCTTCCGGCAACGCCCGGCAGCAGGCTGGCCAGGGTGCGGCTGCTCACCATCAGCGCCTCTTCTGCGCTGATGCAGCTTTGCAGCAGGCCGGTATAGCGGCTGAGCAGATTGAGATCGGCGGTACTGCGTTGCAGCGCAACGACGCTGTCGCCCAACTCGCGATTCGCCTGCGCTGCGCGTTTCTCGGCCTGCGAGCGATGCCGCAGTTCGCGCATCAGCAAGGCATAGACGGTGCCGACCACCGCCAGCCCGAACGGGATGCCGGCCAGTGCCAGCACCAGCAGCAAGGCCGCACTCTGCCGGCTGCTTTCGGCCCGTTGCGTTAGCAGCTCCTGCTCGCGTTGCACCATGGTCAGCGCCTGCTCGCGGATCGCGCTGGTGGTACGGAAGGCGGTCTGCCGGATGCCGGCGCGGGCCGGCTCCAGGCCCTGCTGCGAATACACGTCGAGCACGTGCTGGATCTGCTGCAGGCGCGTTTCCACCAGTCGCTGCAGGGTGTCCAGGTGCTGCACCTGGCCGGGATTGTCGGCAATCAGGCGACGCAGATTGTCGAGCAGGATCGGCAGGCGCTCGACGCTGGTTTGATAGTCGAGCAGATAGGCATCGTTGCCGGTGAGCAGAAAGCCGCGCTGCGCCGATTCGGCATCCAGCACGCGCGCCTGGATCTCGTCGACCCGGCCGATCACTTCATGCGTATGCGAGACGAGTGCTGCATCGGCCAACGAGCGGCGGGCACCGACAAAGATGCCGATACCGATGGCGATGAAGATCAGGGCAGAGAACGCCAGCGCCAGCTGGTTGCGGCGGCGCGCAGTAAAAGAGGAGGACATGGACGAATGCTAGCCTGCCAGCCTCGACAACACGAGGTCGCCGTTGGCAGGAAACAAGCGCGCCGGCCCAATCCGGCCGGCGCGTCTGCAAACTGTTGATACGGTCACACGGTCAATCAATGCTGCGGATGTTCGGCGTCGTGCTTGTCGGCGTTCTGCTCGGCCTTGTTGGCCATCTCGCGGGTCTTGTCGGCGGTGGCGTCTGCAGCATTGGCGGTTGCGCGGCTCGCATCGGCGGCCAGTTCGCGTGCAGCCACGCGTGCATCGGCGGTGGCGGCCTTGGCCTGCACGGCGGCGCGATCGGCAGCTTGTTCAGTCGCAGCCGCGGCGTGCTTGGCAGCGGAGGCGGCATCGCGTTGCGCCTGCTCGGCGTCAGGGCCCTGGCAAGCGGCGAGGGTGAGAGCGGCGATGGCGCTCAACGACAGCATGCGGATCGTCTTCATGGGTGGTCCTGTTCCTGTTCCGGTGTTGGAAGAGCGAGCTTATGCACGGGCCGATGCAGCCGGCGTCAATGCGCGGCCGGCCATTCAGCCAATGGGCGGTATGCGCAGCACACGTCGCGACAGGGGCAGGTTCGATGCAGGAACGGCAACGCTGGCCAGGCGCCTATAAATCGCGGGCAAAGAAAAAGCCGCTGGAAACCAGCGGCTTTCTCCGAACTCGCTTGGAGCTAAGAAGTGATTACTTCTTGGCTTCTTCGGCGGTGTCCTTAGCAGCTTCGGCGGTGTTTTCAGCCGTCTTGGCAGCGTCGGCAGCCTGCTCAGCAGCAGCGTCGGTGGCGGCGCCGGAAGCAGCCTGGGCAGCGTCAGCAGCGGTGTCAGCCGAAGCAGCGGCGGTGTTGGCAGCAGCCTGAGCGGCGTCAGCCGACTGCGAGCCCGAGGCAGCAGCCTGGTCAGCAGCGGTCTGAGCGTCGGCAGCAGCTTCGTTAGCCGAAGCAGCAGCGTCCTGAGCCTGTTCCGGCTTCGAGCAAGCGGTCAGGGCCAGGCCCAGAGCCATTGCGATCAGCAGCTTGTTAATGGTCATTGTTTCAATCCTCGTCGTTAGATTAGGCAACGCGCTATTGCGCGCCCCCGACATGATGACGGTCCAAAGACCAGTGTCAAGCGTGCGCGCATTCAGTTTTGCAAAATCGCCGTTAAAAACAATTAAATCAATTCGATAGCGATGGCAGTCGCCTCGCCGCCGCCGATGCACAGGGTCGCGATTCCGCGCTTGCCACCGCGCGTGCGCAACGCATTCACCAATGTCACCACCAGGCGGGCACCGGATGCGCCGATTGGATGGCCCAAAGCGCAGGCACCGCCGTTGACGTTGACCTTGTCGTGCGAAATGCCCAGCTCGACGATCGGCGTCATCGCCACCACCGCGAATGCTTCGTTGATTTCGAACAGATCCACCTCGTCCAGTTGCCAGCCGATCTTGCCGATCAACTTCTGGATGGCAGCGACCGGCGCGGTGGTGAACCACTCAGGTTCCTGCGAGTGGGTGACATGCCCCACGATGCGCGCCAACGGTGCGATGCCACGGCGCTGCGCCTCGTCTGCGCCCATCAGCACGGTGATCGCCGCGCCATCGGAGATGCTCGACGAGCTGGCGGCGGTGACGCTGCCGTCCTTCTTGAAGGCCGGCTTCAGGGTCGGGATCTTGGCGATGTCGGATTTGCCAGGTTGCTCGTCGCTGTCGACGACCACCTCGCCCTTGCGCGTGGCCACGGTGACCGGAACGATTTCATCGGCGAACGCACCGCTGCGCTGGGCAGCCTGCGCGCGTTCGACCGAGGCGATCGCAAACGCATCCTGATCGGCGCGGCTGAAACCGAACTTCTCGGCGGTGGCCTCGCCGAACACGCCCATCGCCTGGCCGTCGTAAGGGTTGGTCAGCCCATCCCAGGCCATGTGGTCGACCGCCTGGAAGTTGCCGTAGCGGTTGCCGGTGCGCGAATTGGGCAGCAGATGCGGCGCATTGCTCATCGACTCCATGCCGCCGGCGACCACGATGCTGGCCGAGCCTGCCTTGATCAGATCGTGTCCGAACATGATCGCCTTCATGCCCGAGCCGCACACCTTGTTGATGGTGGTGGCGCCGGTGGAGGTGGGGATGCCTGCGGCAATCGCCGCCTGACGTGCGGGCGCCTGGCCCAGGTTGGCCGGCAGCACGCAGCCAACGATGACTTCTGAAATGTCGGCCGGCGCGACGCCGGACTGCGCCAGCGCGCCGCGGATCGCAGTGGCGGCGAGCGTCGGCGCCGGCACACCGTTGAATTGACCAAGGAACGAGCCGATGGCAGTGCGTTTGGCAGCAACGATGACGATGTCGGACATAAAGGAGATACCGTTTAAAGTGAAACGATTATCTGCCTCATGATCGGTTCGCGCCAGCACGCTCCCGGCGCTGCGACATTCGCTACGCAATCAGCTGCGACAGCCGTGTGAGGATGCAGTATAAAGACGGCGTTCGGGCCCGGGATTGGGCCCTATCCATGGAATGGGTTCGGGGAGAACATCCAAATGAAGAAGACAGACGTCGCCAGGACTGTCCTGGCCTCGGCGTTGGCCGTGGCGTTGACCGCGTGTGGCGGCGGTGGTGGGGGCGGTGGTATCCGTCCGAGTACACCGACGGCACCGCCACCGACGTCGCCACCGCCGGCACCGCCGCCGACTTCACCGCCACCGCCTCCGCCGCCGGTGGTGGCACCGCCGACGACGCCGGAACCCGCATTCGACGCGCATCTGGCGCTGACCAACGCACGCGCTGCGCAGGCATTGGGGTTCACCGGTGCGGGCTATCGCATCGGCGTGATCGATACCGGCATCAATACCAATCATCCGGCCTTGCAGGGACGGGTCAGCGACAGCTTCATCTATGTGGATCCGCGCACGAACAACGTCGCTGCGGGCGACGTGGTGGGCCACGGTACGGTGGTCGCGCAGCTGGCAGCCGGGCGCGCAGTGGGCCAGTGGCCGGGTGGCATCGCCAGCGGCGCCGGCCTGGTGTCGGCACGCATCATCAGCGACGAAGCACCGGACGATGACGGCAGCGGCGAAGGCAACGAGGTCGATGGCCCGCTTGGCCTGGGTCCGGTGCATGCCGATCTGATCAGCGTCGGCGTGCGCATCATGAACAATTCCTGGGGCGGGCTGTATTGGAACGACCCGGCGGTCACCAACCAGATTGCACAGGAATACCGGCCGTTCGTCATCGGCAACGATGGGCTGGTGGTGTTCGCGTCGGGTAACGAATCGCGATCGCAACCGTCCGATACCGCTGCGCTGCCCAGCCAACCGGGCCCGAATGGCACGCTGCCGGCCGCCGATCTGGAACGCGGCTGGCTGGTCGTCGCTGCGCTGGATACCGCCAATCCTACGCAGCTGGCCTCGTACTCCAATGCCTGTGGCGTGGCGATGCGCTATTGCCTGGTGGCGCCGGGCACCTCGATGTTCCTCGACCCCGATGCGACCGCCAGCAATATCCGCTACTTCTACGGCAGCGGCACCTCGTTTGCGGCGCCATTGGTCTCCGGTGCGGCTGCGCTGGTGTGGCAGGCGTTTCCGTATTTCAGCAACGATCTGGTGCGGCAGACGCTATTGGGAACGGCCACCGATCTGGGCGCGGCCGGCGTCGACCCGACCTTCGGTTACGGCCTGCTCAATGTCGGCAAGGCGGCGCTAGGGCCCGCGCGCTTTGATTGGGGCACGGTGGATGTCACCGTCAACACCTTGCGTTCCACCTGGGCCAACGACATCAGTGGCACGGGCGGCCTGACCAAACGCGGCACCGGTACGCTGGTGTTGAGCAGTGGCGCCAATACGTTCAACGGCGACACCCAGGTGCTGGGCGGCACTCTGCAGACGGCCAGTCTGCAGAGTGCGCGCGTTGGTATCGCCAATGGTGCGACGTTGATCGGTGCGGGCAGGATCGGCGGACGCGTCGATAACGCCGGCACCCTGCAGGTCAACAGTGCGACCCTGTCGATCGCGGGCAATTACACGCAGGCCAGCAACGGTCGCCTTGCCTTGAACGTGGGCGACCGGGTGAACGTGACCGGGACCGCGACGATTGCAGGTGATCTGCAAGTGCTCGGCCGCCGCAATTACGTGGTCGACAACGCGACCTACACGCTGTTGCAGGCCAGCAGCGGGTTGCAGGGCACGTTCGATACGCTCAGCCGCGGCGCGGCGGTGACCTTCCTGGATGCCTCGCTGACGTACGACAGCAATACGGCTTACCTTGCCTTGCGCAGCTTGAATGCCACCGCTGTCGCCGCCACGCTGGGCATGACCGGCACTGCATCGATGGAGTCGGCAATCCGCGTCGAGCAGGCGTTCCAGCAGGTGGATGCGCAGCAACTGCAGGGCACTGGCGGCATCAGCAGCGGGTTCATCCGCGCCGCAGCGGCGTTGCAGCAGTCGCCGGATGCCAAGGCTGCCGCCGATTCGCTGCGTAGTCTGTCCGGCCGCGCGCATGCCGAGTCGGCAGCGATGACCTTCGACACCATCGATCTGGGCAGGCGTGCGTTGGCCTCGCATTTCGATGGCTTGTCGCAGCAGCCGCGCATGCTGGGCGTCTGGCAACGTGCGCTCGGTGGGCCGGGCGAGGGTGGCGTGACCACCGCAGGATTCGCCACCTCCGGCTGGATGATGGGCAACGACCTGCGCCTGGCGTCGGGCGCAGTCACCGGCTTTGCCTTCGGCGAAACGCGCTCCAACAGCCTGGGCGATCTGGACGGTGCACGCGGGCGCGATCGGCAGGTGCAGGGGCAGCTGTACTGGGGCACCACGCTGGGGTCGGCGTACACGCTGAGCCAGTTGGGTTTCGGCAACGTCAACCGGCAGATCGAGCGCAGCCTGCAGTTGGGCGAAGACCGTAGCAGTGCCTTCAGCGACTACAGCGGCAGTTACCTCAGCGGCAACCTGGAAACCGGGTATCGCCTGGGTGGCGCGCGCGCAAGCCTGACGCCCTACATGGGGCTGGATTACGTGCGTCTGCGCAGCGAAGGATTCCGCGAAAGCGGTGGCGACGGCTTCGGCTTGCGTGCCGATGCCAGCACCTCCTCGCGCACCCAGGTGCTGGCCGGCCTGCGTTCGTCCTATCGCTGGCGCGGCGTGCAGCTCGGCGGTTATGCCGAATGGCAGCAGGCGTTGAGCAGCGAAGGCCTGACGCTGGATGCCAGCTTCATCGGCGTGGACGCATGGGCGCCGTTGCGCGGCATGCAGCCGGCGCGCTCGGGTGGTCTGTTCGGCATCACCGCGGCCGCGCCGTTGGGGCCGCAGAGCCAGTTGCGCTTCGGCTACGACCAGCGGGTAGGCGAGCGTGGTGACGATCGCGCGCTGAGCCTGCGCTACAGCGCCGATTTCTGATCGGCGCGCCTGATCGGTGGTTCATCTGTCCAGGCAACGTGCCTGGACAGGTGGGTCACTCGCCGCGCAGCTTGTGCAGGAAGCGCGGTGCGGTGCGGCCCAGCGGCAGTTTGAGCTTGCTGATGGCCTCGATACGCGCCTCGGCAATCTGGTCGGCCGCCTGCTGCGGCGCGACGCCCAAGCGGGAGGACAGGTCGAAGACCTTTTCCAAGTTGTGATAGATGCTGCGGATCAGGCGCATCGCACGTTCGCGGTTGTAGCCGTCGATCTCCAGCGACACGTTCATTACGCCACCGGCATTGACCACGTAATCGGGCGCATACAGGATGCCGCGCTTGTGCAGCTCTTCGCCGATGGCGGCGCTGGCGAGCTGGTTGTTGGCAGTGCCGCAGATGATCTTGGCCTTCAGCCGCGGCAGCGTGTCTTCGTTGATCGCGCCTTCCAGTGCGCAAGGTGCGAACACATCGGCCGGCACCTGGTAGATCTCCTCGATGCTGACCGCTTCGGCACCGTATTCGGCCACCGCGCGATCCACCAGCGCCGGGTTCAGATCGGCCACATAGAGTTTGGCGCCGCGTTCCTTGAGCAGCTTCACCAGCTCCATGCCGATGTGGCCCAGGCCCTGGATCGCAATGCTGGTCTTGCCGACTTCCTCGTGGCCGAGCCTGCGATTGAGCGAGGCCATCAGCGCCTGCAACGCACCGTAGGCGGTGAACGGGGCGGGGTCGCCGGAGCCGCGATGCACCTGGTGCACGCCGGTGACGTACTCGCTCTCCAGGTAGATCTGTTCCATGTCGTTGACGTCGGTGCCGACATCTTCGGAGGTGATGTAGCGCCCGCCCAGGGTGTCGACAAAACGGCCGAATGCGCGGAACAGCGCCTCGCTCTTGTCACTCTTTGGGTCGCCGATGATCACCGCCTTGCCGCCGCCGACATTCAATCCCGCCAGCGCGTTCTTGTAGGTCATGGTGCGGCTGAGCCGCAGCGCATCGTCCAGCGCCGCCTCGCTGTTGGGGTAGGGGCGCATGCGCACGCCACCCAGCGCGGGCCCGAGACGGGTGCTGTGCAACGCGATGATCGCTTTCAGGCCGGCGTCGCGGTTGTGACAGAAAATCACCTGCTCGTGGCCGGTGGTGTCGAGGGTTTCGAAAAGCATCGAAGGCTCCGCGGGGCTGCGTGATGTGCCTTCCCTGAGGCCGGGCCGAAACCCGTGCAATGGGAAACAAAAACGCGACGTCTGCAGACCCTGTCCGATCACGTCGCGCTGCAACATTTTAAACCACGTCGGCGGGGGCTAGTGTATGAATCTGTTCACCACTGCCGATAGCGCTGCTGCCGGAACCACAGCGTTCCCAGCCATTTGCTCCCTGCGCTGACGGGCAGGCCGGCGTGCAGCGAGTCGGGATCGGGGCGGCCATCGGCATGCAGATTGTCGAAGCACACCACCGACCCGGCACGTGGACGCACGCGCACGCCCGCGACCGGGAAGTCGGTGTCGCCACCCGCCTCGACGTCGTTGAGGTAGACACAGGCGGTGCGCAGGCGATTGCCGGCAGTGGGGCGGTCAGCGGCGATCGTGCCGGGCGGCAGGTAGTCGCGATGCGCGCGGTACTGCTCACCCGGCGCGTAGCACAGCACCGACAGCGCTTCGGCATGGGTCAGCGGCAGCTGCGCACAGGCCGCCACGCGCGCCTGTGCCGCACGCGCGGCAAAGTCTTCGAGGATGGGGTCCAGGGTGGCGCCGCGGCTGGTGCGGATCGGCGCGCGGCGCGTGCTCGCATCGTCGGGGTCGACCACTTCGGAGGCGCGCAGGTGCGGCCGCGCCAGCAACATCAACAGGCGGCACTCGTCGGCAGACAGCACGCCGCAGACTTCTTCGATCATGGGCGCGTCGTGGCGGCGCGTTGCGACATGTCGGGCAGCGAAACGAATGCGCGGATCGTCGCCAAGCGGATCCGGCGGTGTGATCTGCACGGCAGGCGCCGCGGCGATACCCAGCGGCTGCAATTGCAGCAGCAGCTGCGCCGCAGCGTCGGGTTGCGGCGGGACACCTTCGCCACGCAGCAGGCGCTCGGCCAGTAGCGCCGCAGCCAGTGCGTCACCGGCTGCCGCGGCGCGCTCCAGCAAGGCAACGCAGCTGCGTTGCTGCGCGGGGTGATCGATCCGGCCGTGCTGGATGGCCAGCGCGCGCAGCGCAGGCGGGTAGTTGGCTGCGGCCGCTGCATGCAAGCGGGATTGCGCCTGCGTGTCGAGCATCAACGGGGCGTCGGTGATGGCCACGGTCGCCAACAGGTAGCGCGCTGCCGCAACATCCTGGCGCTCGGCGTGTTGCCAGTGCTCCTGCGCACGGGCCAGGTCCACCTCGCAACCCACACCGTAGGCCAGCATGCGGCCGGCTTCGATCTGCGCGCCGGCATCGCCTGCGGCCGCACTGCGCGTGTACCACGCCAGCGCCTGCTCGGGCTGCCCGGTGCGCACCAATGCATGTGCCAGCGCCGTCATTGCTGCGGGGTGGGCGGTCTGCGCGGCCTGGGTGAGCTGCTGGAGGGACGGTGCCTGCATGGAGGCATTCTAGGAGAGGCCGGCAACCCTGTCGTGCCTGATCCCAGGCGGGCGCCGCTGCGGCCCGCGTAGGTCGATGGCGGCCTCGCCGAGATCAATGCAGGTCGTGCGTCCCAGGCGGGCGACCGGTCGCCATGGACCGGTGGTCGCGGCGATGGGCTGCCTCGTCTAGCCGGTGCGCGATCAAGCGTCCGTGGACAGCGCCAGGTGGGTCAGATACAGGCGCAGGTCGAACTCCAGTTGGTGGTAGTCCGGGCTCATGTGGTTGCACAGCTGGTAGAAGGCCTTGTTGTGATCGGCCTCCTTCAGATGCGCCAGTTCGTGGGCGACGATCATCTGCAGGAACGGTTCGGGCGCATCGCGGAAGATCGAGGCGATGCGGATCTCGCGGCTGGCCTTGAGCCGGCTACCGTGGACTCGCGAGATCGCCGTATGCGTGCCCAGCGCATGCTTCACCACCTGCAGATGGTTGTCATAGATCGCCTTGTGCAGGGTGGGCGAGGAGCGCATGTAGCGCTCCTTCATGGCCTTGACGTAGTCGTACAACTGCCGGTCGGTGCGGATGCTGTGGCGATCCGGGTAGCGGCGTGCCAGCACCAGGGCAAGTTTGTCCTGCGCGATCAGCTCGCGCACCTGATCCAGGACTGCGGGCGGGTAACCGGCGAGATAGCGAAGAGTGTCCATGCCAATCGATTGCTGCGAGCTGCGCATGATCGCCGATGCAGGCGCTGCTGGCGAATCTGCACGCGCGAATGTGGCGTCATGTGTCAGACGTATTCACGAATGCGGCACACCCGGATGCGTAGCGTGCAGCGCATGTTTTGCGGCACCACTGCGCAAGCACACGACTGAACACGGCACCGTGCCGGATGAGGAGACAACAAACATGATCAAGTGGGCCATTATTTTCGCCATCATCGGACTGATTGCCGGTGCGCTCGGGTTTGGCGGCATGGCGGGCGCTGCAATGGGGATTGCCAAGTTCCTGTTCTGGGCCGGCATCATCATCGCCATCGTGCTGTTCGTGCTCGGCATGACGATCGCCAAGAAGGTGACCTGACGCCCGAGGCCTGGCTTTGGTGTGCGACTCGCATGCCGGCTACATCGCCCGGAATGCAAAGGAGCGGCCAGTGGCCGCTCCTTTTTTTATTCCTGCAAACTAATCAACCAACGAAACGACAAGCGGGCCGCGAGCGAGGTCTAGCGCAGGGCACTCGCTGCGTCCTTGCGCGACTCAGACGCCGGTGTCTTCGGCAGTGGTGTGCAGGGCGATATTGAGTTGATCGATGGTCACGATCCAGTCGGCATCGTCGAGGCGCTCTTCACGCAGCAGCTGCGCCTGCGCCGGTGTCCAGAAGGGCGCTTCCTCCAGGCGCATGTCGCCCGGCAGCGGAGAGTGTTCGTCGATGAAGCTGCGGATGCTGACCTCATCCGACGGCAGGCCCAACTGGGCGAATAATTCGGAGAACGGGTGGACGTGTTGTTCCATTGCGACTTCCTCGAAGAGTGCGAATGGGCGGATGCTAAAGCACCTGATTTGAGCGCGCTGTGCACGTCCGGCTTGGATTTCCCCGGGCGCATGCCCATATTTGAGTTCTGAGCAGACAAGCCGAGGCGAACATGGCGACCGGATGGGCAGGTGATGGGGCGGTGCAGGACCAGATCGATGCGACCGTCGAGGATGCGATCAAGCGCGCGCGGAGCCAGCTGCATCAGGGCCCAAGCCTGACTCACTGCGAGGAGTGCGATGCGCCCATCCCCGAGGCGCGCCGCAAGGCAGTACCGGGCGTGCACCTGTGCGTGAACTGTCAGCAGGCGCACGACCAGGAGCAGGCGGCGCAAGGCGGCTACAACCGTCGTGGCAGCAAGGACAGCCAGCTGCGTTGATTGTCACGCGGCTTCAGCGCAACCGGCAAACGACTGCGCTTGCCGCCAGGCGGCTGCGGCCATCGCTTTGATCTACATGCGACATTCGCACGTCGTGTCCTTGCGACGCGCCGACCGAGTCACCCGATAACGGCTGATGACGTCTTGTCCACCGCCCTCAGTTGGCGTTGAAGTGGCTGGTCTCGCGCCAACGGCGCGTGGTGCGCTGGAAGAACAGGCTGTTGGGAACCTGCAGCACGCTACCGGCGTGGTCGCCGGTTTCTTCCAGGGTCGTGTAAATCACGTTGATGTCGATCACCCGGCCCTTCAGGCCCGGCTTGTCGCCGCCTTCCAGCAGCTCGATGTGGTCGTGCAGGCGGAACGGGCGCGTGGTGATGATCAGGAAGGTGCAGAAGATATTGGACAGCACGCTCCATGCCGCGAAGAACGCCACCGCACCGACCGCCGCGAATCCGGTGAACGCGGTCCACAAGGTGCCGCTGGAGACGCCCAGCACGTTCAATACCGTCAGCACCGCAGTGACGGAAATGACGAAGCTGCCCACGCGACGGATGCCGATCATCATTTCCGCCGGCAGGCTGTAGCGCGTACACAGGCGGCGCAGCACTTGCCGCAGCAGCAACCGAACCAGCGCGGCAACGGTGAGGATCAACACGATCTGGACCGTCAGCACTGCCACGGTCAGCCACTGCGGATTCCAGTGCGGCAGCAGGCTACGGATCATGGTGGGCAAAGCGTCGGACGCGGACATCGGATCGTGCAGGTTCACAGAGACCGCCCATTGTAACGGGGGCGTCATTGCGCAGCCGGTGCGCGGGGTGAACGCGCGCCCAGCGGTGGCGGCAGCCAGATTGAGTCAAGGGTGCTACGATGGATTGCCGCATCTCAGCTGTACGTGGCCGGGGCGCTCGCTGCCATGGGCATTGATGGAGGCCAACACGGCGATACAGCAGCGACCGAAATTCATGATGACGCTGCAACCGGTCAACGCGTTGAACTGCGGCCATGCGCGGACAACGCGACAACGCGCCGCCACAGCTGCTCGGCGCGGCGTACCGGCAACCAGTGCGCCGGTGAGTTCAGCTCGACGCATGACAGCCGCGTCGACGGCAAATGCAGCAGGCAGGCCTGCAGGCGCGCAGGCGTCAGCGTGAGCTGCACTGCATCCATCGGCAGCGGGGCCGGGCACTGGGTGGAGCACAGGCTCAGCAGTATTCCGAGAACATGCGGCATGGCGACGTCCGATCAGGGGGCCTGCGCCTGGAGCGGACAACGGCCGTGCTCCCGGCAAACGATGCGGCGCAGGATTGCGCCATCGCAGGCTTGGATGCGGCGGCCGGCGAAAAGGTTTAGAGCGGCTAAAAATGGAGCGAGCAGTCGTCAGGCGGATGCAGACGGCACGCTCGGAACCGGGGTGTACGAGTGGTCTATGTCGATTCCGCACCGGCAAGGCCCGCCGGGCGGCGGCGCAGTAGGCTTGTCGGCCGCTCCTGGAACCGTGCTCGAAAAAATACCTGGGCGCGGTTTAAACCTTTGCGCTGCCCGGCGCATCGAAGTGGATATGCTCGACACCTCCATGCCCATCGATGCCTCAGCTTGTGACGGTCCGGCCGGACGCGACGACGCGGCGCTGGCGCGTTCCGCCGCAGGCGGCGATCGCACCGCCTACGAGGCCATCTACCGCCGTCATGCGCCGCGCCTGTATGCGGTGGTGTGGCGGCTATGCGGCGGCAATGCGGCGCGTGCCGACGATGTGCTGCAGGAGACCTTCATTGCCGCATGGAAGGCCTTGCCGCAATTCCGCTTCCAGAGCGCGTTGGGCACCTGGCTGCATCGGCTGGCCGTCAATACGGCCTTGATGGAGCTGCGGGCGCGCTCGGTTGCGGGCGATCAGATGGTGGACGACGCCGATGGCGAGATCCTCGCTGCCATTCCAGGTGCCGCAGCCTGCCAGGCCACCCAGATGGATCTGGAGCGCGCGCTGGAGACGCTGCCGCCGCGCGCACGCGCGGTACTGGTGTTGCACGACATCGAAGGCTGGAAACATCAGGAAATTGCCGACGAACTGCAGATGGCGGTCGGCAGTTCCAAGGCGCAATTGCATCGCGCGCGCGGCCTGCTGCGCGTGCGGCTGGGAGATATTGCATGAATCACGATCCGCTTGATCCGCACGCAACCGATGACGCCGCGTTGTCCGCGCGTCTGCGCGCGTTACCGCAGCAACGTCAGCCACCGGCGCAGCTCTGGGAGCGCATCGCGCCCGCGCTAACGCCGCACACCAACGTGGTTGCCCTGCAGCCGCGTCGCCAGCGTGCCTGGGCCTGGCCCGCGTTCGGTGTGGCGCTTGCTGCTGCGCTGGCGGTGGTGGCGATCGTGCCGGGGCTCGATCGCTCGACCCAGGCGCCAGCGCCAGCGTCGGCGCGCCCTGGCTTGGTGGCGCAGGCACAGGCAATGGCCGGGCAGTACCAGCAGGCCATCGACGCAGTGCCGGTGCAGCAGGTGCCGGCCGATTTGCGCCCGGCGCTGGCCGAGCTGGACCAGAGTGCACAGGCCATCCACCACGCCATCGCGCAGAGTCCGCGCTCTGCATTCCTGTTGTCGCAGCTGCAACGCACCTATGCCAAGCGCCTGCAACTGACCCGTCTTGCCTCGCAGGGCGAGACGTCCTTTCCAAGCTGAGGAGCATGCCCATGCGTTACGCCCATTTATCCATGTTGTTGCTGATTGCGTTTTGCGCACTGCCGGCGGCAGCGCAGACCACCGTGAAGCAAAGCCATCCGTTGACACGCGGCGGGCGCGTGGAACTGGACAACATTGCCGGGCAGATCCGCGTGCGCGGCTGGGACCGCGACGACGTGGCGCTGACCGGCACCTTGGGCGAAGGGCAGCGCCTGGAGGTGGATGAAAGCCCGGACCGTCTGCAGTTCGAGGTGATCTACCCGCGTAACAACCGCAACAGCAGGGGGGCTCAACTGGAGCTGCGGGTTCCGCGCGCGGCGCTGCTGGAGGTGGAGGCGGTGAGTGCCTCGGTGGATGTCGATCAGGTCGATCTGGCGCGGTTGCAGCTCAAGTCGGTCAGCGGCAACGTGGTCGCAGCCGGACGCGCCAGGGAAGCGCAACTGGAAACCGTCAGCGGCGCGCTGCGCAGCACGGTGGCCAGCGCACGGCTGAGCCTGGGCACGGTCAGCGGGCAGATCGATGCGCCGGCCGGTGCCAGCGGCGTAGTGTCGGTCGAGTCCGTTTCCGGCCAGATCCGGGTCGGCGCGGGGCAGGTATCGCAGCTGCGCGCCGAGAGCGTGTCCGGCGCAACGGCGCTGACGGTGGCCGGTCTGGCGCCGGGCGGCAGTATTGCTGCAGAGAGCGTCAGTGGCACCATCAGCCTGGGCGTGCCGCGCAACGTGTCGGCAGCGCTGCAGGTGGAGGTGTTCAGCGGCGACATCCGCTCGGTGGCCGGGCAGGTGGAGCGGCCGGAGTACGGCCCGGGCAAGAGCCTGAGAACTCGACTGGGAGCCGGCAATGGCGACATCAAGCTCGAGTCGCATTCCGGGTCGGTGCGCATCGATTACGGCAACTGAGCGGCTGCGCCAACTGTAGCCTGAAACGAACGTGCCACCTTGCGGTGGCACGTCGGTACAACGCTTCGGTTTGCGGGTGACGCTTAGGCGATCTTGTCGCCATCGTTACGCGCAGGGCCGAAGTTGGTGGTGAGCACTTCGATCCGGCCGCCGGTCTTGCGGAACGCGGCGATGTCGGCAGCGATACGCTCACGACTGAGCGGCTGCGACTTGCCTTCGCTGCGAGCGATGCTGGGCTGGGATTTCTGCTTGGTCGCGGGACGTGCCATGTGGCCTCCTGTAGCGGGGAAGTGCGATGACACCGCGTGCGGCTAAGGTGGCGCGCGCGGAAGCGGTGTCGAGAGGTGCGGTCGCGTTCGGTGCGCAATCGCGGCGGCACGGCAAGCGTGCCTAGCTGACAAGCCGGCTAAGCGGTATGCAGCAACCGTGCATTGTAACGGATGGGCGCCCGCGTTGCCTTAACCGTCCGACGGACGGGCCTGGCGTGCCGCCGCCCAGGCCAGGCCCTGCACCACACCGAAGGACGGATCGCCCTGCACCAGGCGCGATTCCGGGAACACGGCTGCCACCGTGTCGCGGATATAGCCGGCACGCGACATGCCGCCGGTGAGGAACAGCGTGGCCGGCGGCGTGTCCAGGTCGGCACGGACCTGCGCAAGCAAGCCTTCTAGTTCGCCCAGGTAGCTGGAAGCGGACGCAACCAGCGCGCTGGCATGCACCTCCACCTCCAGCCCGCGTTCGATGAAGTCCAGCCCGGCCTGGTGCCGGTCGCGCTCGCTGAGCGCGATCTTGCAGGCTTCCACGCCGCGGTACAGGCGCGCGGTGTTGCCGGTGTTCTGCAGCGCCTGCAGGCGCTTGTCGAACGGGGCGGGGACGTCCTGGTACTTGTGCAGGCGGAATTCGCGCTGGCGGGTCATGTCCTGCACCATCGCCGCTTCCACGTAATGGTGGGTGGGCACGCGGGTGATGCCGCGGCCGAACAGCGGCATGTAGGCGGCCAGACTCAGCGCCAGATCGATATCGGTACCGCCGCGCGCGATGCCCCAGGCGCGGTGCACCTGCGGAGCGGCGCTGTCGCCGACGCTGGCATGGGCGATGTCGGTGGTGCCGCCGCCGATGTCCACCACCACAGTGTCGTGACGGCTGTCGTGGCTGACGTGGTAATGCATCGCGGCCGCCGCGGGTTCTTCGAGGAAATCCACGCTGTCGAAGCCGGCCGCGATGGCGGCGGTCTGCAGAATCTCCAGCGCTTGCGCGTTGCCGGCCTCGCCGATGGAACTGCGGAACTGCACCGGACGGCCCAGCGTGGCGCTGCGGATATTGATGTCGAACTGGCGCGAGGCGGTGAGCCGGATGTGTTCCAGCACGTGCGTGGCGATGCCGGTGATGGTCTGGCGTGCACGCGGATGCAGGTTGTAGCCCAGCATCGATTTGGGGCTCTGCACCAGGCTGCCTTCGCCTTCCAGGAAATACGCATCCAGTGCTTCGTCGCCGTAGACCGCGTTCTGCAGCAGGGCGGCGGAGCTGCGCGGCTCGCGCACCTGCTCTTCCATCCATTGGCGGCGCACTATGCGGATCGCATCGCGGCGCAGGCTGTCGGTGCTGGACGTGCGGCCGGCCGCGGCGGCGTCGCGACGGCCAGAGTCGATCAGCCGTTCGACCTCGTATTCCAGCGCCGGGGTCAGGCTGAAATCGTCCGGGTCGCGCATGGTCTCGGGGAAATACACCGTGGTGCGGAACTGCAAGGCCTCGCCGAAGCGCACCGGTACCACCTGGCCGTCGACGATCGCCGCAGCGGCGGAGTTGCTGGTACCGAAGTCGATGCCGAGTTTCATGCAAGCGGGCCTGTGAGCGGGCCGCGCACTTTACTACTTCTGCTGCCGGCGACGCCCGTCGCGCTGCGTTTGGACGTCGCAGCAGCCGAACTGCCGCATGCCCGCAGGCACGCGGCACACCCGATCAGGCCGCGACGCTGGCGACCTGGCCTTCGTTCAGTTCTTCGGTGGTGGCTTCGCGCACCTCGATGACTTCGACCGCGAAATGCAGGGTCTGCCCGGCCAGCGGATGGTTGCCGTCGACGGTGACCTGCTCCGGGCCCACCTCAGTGACGGTGACCAGCACCGGGCCCTGCTGGGTGCGCGCCTCGAACTGCACACCCGGCACGACCTCGACATCGGTCGGGAATGCCTCACGCGGCACCTGCTGGATCAACTGCTCGTGGCGCGGGCCATAGCCCTGTTCGGGCACGACATCGGCAGTGAGTGTCTCGCCGACGCGCTTGCCGTCCAGCGCGTGTTCCAGGCCGGGCACGATATTGCCGGCGCCGTGCAGGTAGCTCAATGGCGCGTCCGGCGTCGAACGGTCGAGGACCTGGCCGCTGTCGTCGGAAAGGATGTAATGAATGGTCGCAACGCGACCCTGGCTGATTTCCATCGGAAACCTCCATGACTTGTGATCGAGTGGGATGCGTCGGCTGACTCACGACGCCAAGAAGTGGTGCCCGCCTACCGTAGGCAATCGGCCCGGATGATGCAACCGCAGCTGGGGCTGCGGTTAGGGCGAGGATCAGCTTGGTGGTGACGATGTCACCGCTGCGATGCAATTGAATGCTGCGCGATGCGTCGGTACGCGAAGGTGAGCCGATCGATGCGCGTTACCTGCGGTGTTTGGCCGCGTGGCGATGCACGCATTCCACGCCCTGCCGTGCGCTAATCCTTCTCGGCGCCACGTTCGATCTGGGCGCGGCGCGCGTGCCAGGTTTCCGGCGTCTGCGGCTTGATGAACAGCGCGGTGAGCTCGGGGTGCTGACGCTTGGCTGCCGCTTCGATGCGCCCGACGCAGGCTTCGATCTGTGGCGTGGTGCGGCTGTCTTCGAACTCGGCGCTCAACGCGGCAACCACCTGGTTCGGGCCCATCTGCATGGTCAGTACGCCGTTGGCGGCGCGCACATCCGGATCGCTGGCGGCAATGCGCAGCAGCGATTCGGTGACGTGCGCATGCGCGGGTTCGCCGATCAGTAAGCCCTTGGTTTCGCGCGCCAACAGGAATGCGGTGAAGGCCAGCACGCAAGCGATGCCGATCGAGGCGATGCCATCGAGTTCGGGCATGTCCAGCAGCTGCGCGCCGGCCAGGCCCAGTACCGCCATGAACAAACCGATCAAGGCGGCGCTGTCTTCGAGCAGCACGGTGAACGTGCTGGGATCCTTGCTCTGCCGGAATGCCTGGAAATAGCCCATGCGGCCCTTCTTGGCGCGGAATTCGCGCAGCGCCACCACCCAGGAAATGCCTTCGAACACGATCGATACGCCGAGCACGATGTAGGCGAGCAGATGGCTCTTGGCCGGCTCGGGATTGCGCAGATGCACGATGCCCTCGTACAGCGACACGCCTGCGCCCATCGCGAATACCAATAGCGCGACGATGAAACTCCAGAAGTACAGCTCACGCCCGTAGCCGAACGGATGGGTCGGCGAGGGTGCCTGCGCGGCGCGGCGCAGGCCGTACAGCAGCAACACTTCGTTGACGGTGTCCACCAGCGAGTGCACGCCTTCGCTGAGCATCGCCGAGCTGCCCGAAATGCCTGCGGCGATGAATTTTGCGATCGCGATGGCAAGGTTGCCGGCCAGCGCGACATAGACGACCAGATGCGAGCCGGTTTTCTTTGCCGCGCCCGGTTCGCCAGCCGCAGGCGCGGTGGATCCTGGCGCAGCGCCGGGGGCTTGGGGAAGCGATGGGTTGGGCACGTGCGACCTGCAGGGCATTCGACAAGCGCTGCACTATCGCGCCGGCGCCGTGCCGGAGACGTGATCGGGCGGCCGGGGCGCTACAATCCACGCCCGTTTTGAACCTAGGAATCGCATGTCTTCCGTTCCCGCCTGCCCGCAATGTGGCCTGGACAATACCTATGCCGATGGCGCGTTGCTGATTTGCGCAGACTGCGGCTTCGAATGGAGCGCGGGCGAGTCCGCCGCGACTGCGACGGTGGTGCGCGACAGCAACGGCAACCTGCTGCAGGCCGGCGACACGGTGACCGTGATCAAGGACCTGAAGGTCAAGGGCTCGTCGATTCCGCTCAAGCAGGGCACGCTGATCCGCAACATCCGCTTGGTCGAGGACGATGCCGAGCACATCGAAGGCAATTCGGAAAAGATCAAGGGCCTGGTGCTGAAGACCTGTTTCCTGCGCAAGGCCTGAGGCTGTCGCGGAGCCAGCAGCACAGCCTGCAGCGTGTGTAGGAGCGCGCTTGCGCGCGATGAAGCGGTATCGAGACCGCCTCATCGCGCGTAAGCGCGCTCCTGCGTTGCGGGTCGCTCAATCGCGCGGATACACCGCCGCCACCGTGCAACTCTGGCGCATCCGCGCGGCCAGGCCGCCACGCGTGGTGCTCAGATCGCCCTGCTGGCCGGATCCGGCAGCCGCGCCGGCAAGCGCCATTTCGTCGAGCACATCGACCTTGTCGCCGGGATTGCCGCAGATCGCATTCAGGCCCATGCCGGAGACGAAGCGGATCGGCGGCGCGCCGCTGAGTTCGCGGCAGCTGTCCATCAGTTCGACACGGTAGTGGCGATGCGTGCCGGGGTGACGTGGCGAGACTTCCACCACCAGGCCCTGGCCGTCTTCCGACCACGAACGCAGCATGCTGGGATTGAAGCAGTAGCTGGACGAGCCGGCGAAATTACGCCGGCGCGCTTCGCGCACGCTGACCCCGTCCAGGGTCGGGATGCCGCTGTCGCGTTGCCGTGCCGCACTGGCGTATTCGCGCGCATTCAACGTGGCGATCTGGCTGACAGCGCAGTGCTGCTGGCCCGAGCTCACGTATGCCGGCGCACCGTTGCAGACCCAGCCGTGCGCCGCCAGCAGGCTCGCATCCGCTTGTGCGGCCAGTAGCGGGCAGTCCTGCGCCAGGCTGATGCGGAACAGCCGCCCGCCCTGTTCGGCCACTGCCAGCGTGCGCGGATCGGCTTGATGCAGCTCCGTCACCTTGCGCGCATCCAGGCATTCGGCGTTTGGTGCGGCAGGGCGCAGCGACTCGGCCGCTGCAGTGGAGGACGCGTAACCGAATAGCGTGCTGCCGAGCAGAACCGCAGTGAGTAAACGCATCACGCACATCCTTGGCAATGAGGGATGTCCGCATCATCTGCCAAGCAGGTCGCGCTGACAATCGCAGCAACGCGCGTCGGGTCGCGCGCTCAACAACGCCGGGTGGGCGGCTAGCGCTCGGTACCGCCAGCGCATACGAGTGCGTGCCGATCCCTGGCTGCACGCATGTGCGCGCGCAACCTTACGCGCGCCTTTCACTTTGCTGCCGCGATAACGCGGCGCAGCCTGCGCTCAGGGCGCCTCGGGCGGGTCCGAATCCAGCACCTGCAGCTTTCCGCCGGTGGTTTCGGGAAGGATGCGTTGGTCGGTGGCCACTAGCACCACGCCAGGCGTCAGCAGCGGCAGCAGGCCGGCCAGGAAGGCCGGCGGCACCTGCAGCCGCGCGATGGTGTCGGCATCCAGGGCCTGTCCTGCTGCCGCGCTGCTGCCGGGGATGCCGATGCGCATCCAGTTGGGCATGCGTTGACCGGGCAAGCCGGGTACTTCGCCAGGCAGAAAACCCTGGCCGACGATGAACGCTTGCGTGCCCAGCGGCGCGGCGCCGGTCTGCGCGCGCAATGCCACTTGTGCGCGTCCGATCTCCACACCGTTGCGATACACCACCAATTGCTGATCGCTGCTGCTGACCAGCATCGAGATGGGGCCGGTGGGTGCCAGCTCCGGCTGCCACGCAAAGCTCTGGCCGTTGGGCAGCGGCAGCAATGCCCGCTGCGTACCGGTGGCCGGGTCGATCGGACTGAGCGCGCGGGGATGCACCACCGCGTCCGCATCCACACCGGCCTGCGCGACCACCACCACCATGCCCATGTTGGAATTGTCGAACAGCAGCCGTGCGAATTCCGACGGTAGATGCACGCAGCCATGCGATTCCGGATAGCCGGGCAGGCCGCCTGCGTGCAGGGCCACGCCGTCCCAGGTCAGGCGTTGCTGATACGGCATGGGTGCGGCGTTGTAGAGGTTGGAGCGGTGGTCCTTGTCCTTCTGCAGGATGGTGAACACACCGGTCGGTGTCTCGTGCCCGGGCTTGCCGGAGCTGATGGTGGAAACGCCGATCAGGATGCTGTTGCGATACGCATACGCGCGTTGTTCGGTGAGGCTGACAATCACCGCCATCGGCCCCCAGCCCTTGCTGACGCCGCCCCAGATCCATTCGCCCGGCGTGAGGTCGGCCGGCGCCGTTTCGGCAGGGCTGGACTGGCGCGCGCCCCAGAACGGCACCGCAAGCGCTGGCCCGCAGATCAGCAGCGTGCAAAAAACAATGGCAGTGAGCAGGGGTCGCATCGGCATTCCAGAGAGCAGTGTCGGCACGATCCTAGCGGGGCGGGGTGTACGCGTCATGTGGTTGCTACCGGGATGGCTACGTTGCGAAGCTCCCGGCATTGCGAGGAACGTGTTGTGTATGCATTTGCGTATTCGCCGAGCCCAAGGCGCAACACACGCACAAGCGCCTGGCCTTGCGCGCCGGTTCAACGATTGTCTTGGCAGATGCACGATGGCCGCCGTATCGCGCGGGCGATCGGGCAAGGGATGCGTATCGCGCCTGCACGAAATACCGGGCCTGCGACGTACTCAGGTTCAACGTGCGCGTGCGGGCCGGCCGATCCGACACGGCAGCTGCTTTATACCGAGCGCAGCCGTTGTGTCGGCGAGACCTGGTGCGGCTGACAAAACGGAGCGAGCAGGCGTCAAGTGAGTGCTGACGGCGCGCAGGAACCGGAATGTACGCGTGGTGCATCCCGATTCCGGACATCGGCCGCGCCCGCCTGGCGGTGAGCGCAGGCGTTTTGCAGCCGCGCTCAGTTCGGCAGGGCGGGGTAGTCGGTGTAGCCCTTGGCACCGCCGCCGTACAGGGTGGCCTGGTCGAGCTCGGCCAGCGGGGCGTTCTCGTGCAGGCGACGCACCAGATCCGGGTTGGCGATGAAGGGTCGGCCGAAGGCGATCGCATCGGCGTAACCGCTGTTGATGGCGTGGTCGGACAGCGCCTTGTCGTAGCTGTTGTTGGCGATCCAGGCGCCGTCGAACTTTGCGCGCAGCGCGGCATAGTCGAAGGCGACGTTGTCGCGCGCACCGCCGGTTGCGCCTTCGATCACGTGCACGAAGGCCAGCCCGCCGATCAGGTTGAGACGCTCCACCGCACGTTCGAACAACGGCTGCGGATCGGAGTCATGCATGCCGTACACCGGTGTGACCGGCGACAGCCGCACACCGGTGCGCTCGGCGCCGATCTCGTCGGCGATCGCCTGCACCACTTCGGTCAGCAGGCGGGTGCGGTTTTCGATGTCGCCGCCGTACGCGTCGGTGCGCCGGTTGGAGCCGTCACGCAGGAACTGGTCGAGCAGGTAGCCGTTGGCCGCGTGCACTTCCACACCATCGAAACCGGCATCGATGGCGTTGCGTGCGGCGATGCGGTAGTCCTCGATCAGGGCGGGGATTTCGTCCAGCGCCAGCGCGCGCGGCTCGGAGACATCCTGGAAGCCGTCCTTGGTGTAGGTCTTGCCTTCGGCGCGGATGGCGCTGGGCGCCACCGGCGATTCGCCCGGCGGCAGCACGCTGGTGTGCGAGACGCGGCCCACATGCCATAGCTGCAGCACGATCTTGCCGCCACGGCGATGCACTTCATCGGTGACCGCACGCCAGCCCTGGACCTGCTCGGCGGTGTGGATGCCGGGCGTATCCAGATAGCCCTGACCCAGCGGGCTGATCTGCGTGCCTTCGGCCACGATCAGGCCGGCACCGGCGCGTTGGCCGTAGTACTCGGCGGCGAGCGGCGAGGGCACCTGCCCGGCGGCGGCGCGATTGCGCGTCAGCGGCGCCATGATCACGCGGTTGGCAAGATCCAGCGCGCCCAGGCGCACGGGGGAGAACAACGGGGATTCAGTGGATTTGGACATCAGCAACCAATTGGGTGTGGATCACGCGCCAGGCGCGACACCGCGCCGATCGCGAGTGCCCCCTAGCGATGGTGGCGGAGCAAAGCGGATTCGAGCGATAGCGATAGGACACAGCGTCTCCTGGCGCGTCGAAAGCGGCCAGACTATGACGTGCCGGGGCCTGGCGCTGAATCGCAGCAGGCACCGCGCTTCCGTCGATTGCTGCGTTGCACAATAATAAGCCGCCCCGTCATCCTGGAGTCGGGCATGTCCGATACCGATCTTTCAACGCCGCCCGTATCACGGCGCGACTATGTGCTGATCCTGTTTGCGTTGGCGATGGGCGGCTTTGCGATCGGCATCAGCGAATTCTCCACCATGGGCCTGATGACCCAGATTGCGCAGGGCCTGCAGATCAGCGAGCCGCAGGTTGGTCACGTGATCAGCGCCTATGCGCTGGGCGTGGTGGTCGGTGCACCGTTGCTGGCGATTATTGGCGCGCGCTGGCCGAGGCGCACCTTGTTGCTGCTGCTGATGGTGTTCTACGCGCTGGGCAATCTCGCCAGCGCGTTGGCGCCGAGCTATCACACGATGTTGCTGTGCCGTTTCATCGCCGGCTTGCCGCATGGCGCGTACTTCGGCGTCGCTTCACTGGTGGCCGCGTCGATCAGCCCGCCCAACCAACGCGCTACTGCGGTGGGCCGGGTATTGCTGGGCCTGAGCATCGCCTTGCTGGTCGGCAATCCGTTGGCGACCTGGCTGGGCCAGATCGTGAGCTGGCGGTGGGCCTATGCGGCGGTGTCGGTGCTTGCGCTGTGCACGGTTGCGGCAGTGGCGGCGCGCCTGCCGCCTGCGCCGGACGAGCCGCGGCAACAGCCGTTGCGTGAGCTGCGCGCATTCAATCAGCCGCAGGTATGGCTGGCCCTGGCGATCGGCGCGGTGGGTTTTTCCGGCATGTTCTGCGTCTTCAGTTATCTAGCGCCCACCCTGACCGCGGTGACCGGCGTGGAGCCGGCGCGGATCCCGCTGGCGATGGTGGCGTTCGGGGTCGGCGGCGTGCTCGGCAGCATCCTGGGCGGCTGGCTGTTTGACCGCATGCAGTTCCGCGCGGTGCCGGTATTGCTGGTGTGGTCGGTGGTGGTGATGCTGACCTTTCCGTTGGCTGCGCAGTCGGGCCTGTGGGTGTTTGTGTCCATCGTGGCGGTCGGCACCATGGGCGCACTGGCACCTGCACTGCAGACGCGTCTGATGGATGTGGCCGCGGAGGCGCAGACCCTGGCAGCGGCGTCCAACCATGCCGCGTTCAATACCGCCAATGCGCTGGGCCCGTGGCTGGGCGGTATGGCGATCACGGCCGGGTGGGGCTGGACCTCGACAGGCTACGTGGGCGCGGCCACTGCGCTGGGCGGCTTGCTGGTGTATGCGCTGGCGGTCTGGCAGGAGCGCCGCCAGCGCGCATCGCTGTCGAGCTGCTGAGGCGCTGCCGGCCTGCACTGCCTGTTGCAGTTGGAGTGATGAGTGGCAAAGCTGGCAGATGGCGTGCTGGTTGCGATTGGGTCGTACCGGACGCAAGGCCATATCCACGGCCAACTCACGAGCGCACGTCGAGACTGCGTGCTCCACTGCAAGCGGACCGTACAGCGCCATGACCGAACACACGCCACCGCCCTGGAAGCGCGGCAAACCCAAGGGTAAATCCGCCTCCACGCCGCTGACCGCAAGCCAAAAGGCCGCTGCCAAGCAGCGCGCCGAGGAGGCCGGTCGTCCCTATCCCAACCTGGTCGACAATATGTGGGCGAGCCGGCAGCCGAAGTAGGTTTGACCTGCTCTTGGCATCGATGAATCGCCATTCATTGCCTGCATGATCGCGTGAGGACAATCACCACATCACTCACATGTCGATTATGTGTGTCCCTCCAAGCTAAGGCCGTACACAACGCCAAGGCATGCAATCAGCACATCGATTGCCTCATCCCCCGAAAGCCAGCGCAAACGCATCCACAACTTGCGAAGCGCTGGCCCATCGCAACCAGGAGCGACACATGAGCATTCAGAGCAAGACCGAGCATAGCCTCAACGACCTCATCGCCATTTCCCGCGACGGCAAGGACTTCTACGAAGAAGCGGCCGCCAAGGTGGGTGATGCGGAGCTTGCAACGCTGTTCCGCCGCATTGCCGGCGTGAAGTCCGACATCGTCAGCAATCTGAGCAGTGTGGTTGCATCGGTCGGTGGCAAGCCGGAGACCAGCGGCACCATGGTCGGCAGCATGCAGCAGTTCTACGGCAAGGTGCGCGCCACGTTGGGCGATACCAAGTACGGCTACGTTGCCGAGCTGGAAGAGTCCGAAGACCGTCTGCTGAAGGCGTTCGACGAAACCATCGCCGACCAGGACACCCCGGCTGCCGCACGCGACGCCGCACTGCGTCTGCTGCCGGAAGTGCGCGCATGTCACGACGTGATGCGTAACCGCAAGCATGCGATGAAGAACGCCGCATAAGCTGCGCGCGTAACCCAGGCGCATCCAGGTGATGCAGCTTGCGGAGTGAACCGATAAAGGCGGAAACGGGCAGCGCAAGCTGCCCGTTTCTTTTTGTGTCGCGCGTGGTCAGTGCTGCGCGGTTGTTGTTCCACGCATTGCACGCGTTCCACGTTTTTGCATTGGCGTTGAATGCGTGTCACACATGCATTTGGTCTGCTAGTATCCGCCGCCCTTCTTCCCGGCAGGTCCGCGTACGCGGTCGTGGAATCAGCCCATGCAACAGCAGTTCCTGTACCTGTCCTCGGCCGAGGCGCAGTTGTCGCTCGGCCTCGGTGAGGAGAAGACCACCGAACGCCTGTTCTTTGCGGTGATGGCCGATGCGGCCACCGCCCAACGCGCTGCGGCGATCGCCGATGGGCTGCTGCACAATGGTTATGTCGATGGCAAGCCGCTGGCGCGCGAGCGCTTGCATGTGACCCTGCATCATCTGGGCGATTACGCGGGCGGCTTGCCGCCGTCGCTGGTGAGCCGCGCCAGTCAGGCAGCCGAGCGCGTGGTGTTGGACGCGTTCGAAGTGGAGTTCGATCGGGTCGGCACCTTCGGCGGCCGGCGCTCGCAGCTGCCATGCGTGCTGCGTGGCGAAGACAAGGTGCGCGGGCTGTACGAACTGCAGGGCGCGCTGGGCCGGCAGCTGGCGCATGCGGGTATTGCCGGCGACGCGCAGTACACGCCGCACATGACGCTGCTGTATTGCAACCAGTCGTTGCCGCAACGGCGCTGCGATGCGCTGGCGTGGACGGTGCGCGAGTTCGCGCTGGTGCGCAGCTTCCTGGGCCAGTCGCGTTACCAGATCGAAGGGCAATGGGCGCTGCGCTGATGTGCAGGCAGATGCATACGCGGTAGCCTGCGTGCATGGATGCCACCACCACACCACTGCCATTGCAGCCCGAGCACCTGGCCGCGCTCGAACAGGCCTATGCCACGCCACCGCGCGCTTATCACCACTTCGGCCATGTGCGTGCGCTGCTGCAGCACTACGCCGAGGTCGCCGCCGGACCGGGTTGGCAGCAGCCGGTCGAGGTCTGGCTGGCGGTGCTGTTTCACGATGCGGTGTACCAGCCCGGACGCAGTGACAACGAGGCGGAGTCCGCCAACTGGGCGACGGACTGCATCCCGCGCTGGTGGCCGCAGGCGTCGGTGGATCTGCAGCGCGTGCAGCGCCTGATTCTGCTCACCGCACGCCATGGACAACTGCAGCCAGCGGATGTGGACGCCGAGGCGGCGTTGTTCCTGGATTGCGACATGGCGATCCTGGCCGCACCGGCAGCGGTGTTCGATGCGTATGACGAGGGCATTGCCGCCGAGTACCGTGGGCATGTCCCCAGCCTGCTGTTCCGGCTCAACCGCAGGCGCTTTCTGGCCGGCCTGCTCGAGCGTCCGCGCATCTTCCTGAGCGACTACTTCCATGCGCGCTGCGACGCTGCGGCGCGGGCCAATCTGCGCCGGCGACTGGGGCGCTGACCTGGCACGCTGCGTGCTGTGGTTCATCCAGGCGCAGCCATGGCGCACGCTACAATGCGTGCATGCACGACCGCGCAGCTTCCGATCACGATCCACGCCCGCAGCCGCCCGAGCCGCCTGCGCCCAACGAGTGCTGCGAAAGCGGTTGCCCGTTGTGCGTGCACGATCTGTACGCGGAGGACCTGGCGCGCTACCGGCAGGCCTTGGCCGCCTGGGAAGCGCGTCAGCGAGCACATGCGCGATAAGCGAAGCGCCGCGCTTCGCGTGGCTGCCTGGAACGATTATCTTTGAACCACTTTTCCCGATGGTGCGACATGCGACGACTTGAGATGTGGAGCGCGCTCTGCGGCGCGGCGGTGTTGACGCTATCGGGCATGGCGGCTGCGCAGACCACGCAGCCAGTGAGCCACGGCCGCTTCGAGCAGATACCGGTGCTGATGCCCAAGGGCGAGCCGCAGCGCGTGGTGATCTGGCTGACCGGCACCGGCAACAACGTCAAGCGCCAGACCCAGGCGGAAAGCCTGCGCGCCGATGGCGCGATGGTGGCGATGGTCGATACCGCGCATCTTTACGCGGTGCTGCGCAAGGCCGGCGGTACCTGCGCGTTCTCGGTCGGCGATGTGGAAAATTTCTCGCGCTACGTGCAGGCCTTCTACCACATCCCCACCTACCGCCTGCCGCTGCTGGTCGGCGACGGCGAGGGGGCTGCGCTGGCCTATGCGATCGCGGCGCAAGCCAAGCCGCATGTGCTAGCCGGCGTGCTGACCGACGGGCTCTGCCCGGCGACGGTGTCCGACCAGGCGATCTGCCAGCCGGGCGTGCGCCCGGGCAGCAACACGCTGCTGCCGGTGCCATTGCAGATTCCTTGGGTGCTTGCCGGCAGCCAGGACAAGCGTTGCCCGGCCGCGGCCGAAGACGGCTTCCTCAAGCAGGTGCCGCAGGCGCGCACGTTCACGCGTTCGGCGCAGGGCGACATCCTGCCGGGCCTGCGCGCGGCGGCACGTTCGCTGGGCGAGCAGAAGGGCGTGGCGCTGCCGCCGCCACCGGGCGGGCTGGAAGATCTGCCGGTGGTGGAGCTGCCGGCCAAGCCCGATGGCGACAGCGACGACGATACCTTCGTGATCTTCGTCTCCGGCGACGGTGGCTGGGCGGGTCTGGACGAAGAGGTGGCCGATGCCCTGGCCGCGCAAGGCATTCCGGTGGTCGGCCTGGATTCGCTGCGTTACTTCTGGACCGAGCGCACACCGCAGGGCTTTGCCACCGATCTGGATCGCATCGCGCGTTTCTATGCGCAGCGCTGGCAACGTCAGCGGGTGGTGCTGATCGGCTTCTCGCAGGGCGCGGACGTGTTGCCGGCCGCGATCAACAAGCTGCCGGCGCAGACCAAGCAGAACCTGCGCATGACCGCGCTGTTGTCGGTGGGCAAGCTGGCCGATTACGAGTTTCATGTCAGCAACTGGCTGGGCTCGGACGATGAAGGCCTGCCGATCGCGCCGGAAGTGCAGCGGCTGCCCGCCGGCACCACCGTGTGCATCTACGGCCAGGACGATCAGGACGCGCTCTGCCCAAGCCTGTCGGCACAGGCCGCCAAGCGGGTCGCGCTGCCGGGTGATCACCACTTCAAGGGCGATTACGCGACCCTGGCCAAAGTGATCATGGAGCAGCTGCACGCGCTGTCGAAGCCGTAAGCGAGCGCGGGATTTCTGACCTGGTTCGGCCCAACTCCAGGCCGAACCAGGTCAACAACCCGGTTGTCATCTTTCGGTTCGGCCCCTGCAGCCAAGCAGGCCCCGACATTTCTTTCCGCAACCGATAGCAACCGGTGGTGCTTGCGCGCGTGCCGGCGTGGGACCTTGAGCGGCATGGATGCCGCGCCAGAGCCTACATGGACGTACTTGCGGCGTGTCCCACGCCGGTACGCGTGCAAGCGCCCGCAGCAGACCGAAGCATTCGCGTGGAACGCCAGATGTCGTGCGTAAGACTGATCGGTGTGTGGAGTTGCTCGGCGGCGCGGCGCCGCATCCAGTGTCGGGACACGCCGTGAATCCATCCCTGGAGGCTCGGTGGCGACATCCATGTCGCCACACGGTCCCGCCCCCGGACGCGGCACCGCGCTTCCAGCGTTGCCACTCCTGATCGGCAAGCAGTGCTTCAAGCACGTGCTGATGCCTGCGGACTTCGTGGCCGATGTAATCGGTAAGCCATTTACCTGCTGTCATGTCGCCAAAAAAAGTGGTGACGTTCCGAAGGATCTGCAGCGCCAACAGGCCCTCCGCATTTCTTTCAGCAACCGGCACCAACCGGTGGTGCTTGCGCGGGTGCCGGCGTGGGACCTTGAGCGGCACGGATGCCGCGCCAGAGCCTACATGGACGTACTTGCGGCGTGTCCCACACCGGTACCGTGCAAGCGCCCGCAGCAAACCTAAGCATTCGCATGGAACGCCAGATGTCGTGCGCAAGATTGATCGGCGTGCGGAGCTGGTCGGCGGCGCGGCGCCGCATCCGGTGTCGGGACACGCCGTAAATCCATCCGTGGAGGCTCGGTGGCGACATCCATGTCACCACACGGTCCCGCCCCCGGACGCGGCACCACGCGCCCAGCGTTGCCACTGCTGATCGGCAAGCAATGCTTTCAGGCACACGTGCAAGCGCCCGCAGTAGAGCGAGGCATTCGCGTAAAACCGCAGGTATCGAGCGGCCTTACTCCTGCCGGCCCGGATCCGCCGAGATCAATCGGGTGACATCCAGCAGCGCCGCCGGCAGATGCATGCCACCGGGCGCGACCAGATAACGCGGGCGCCAGGTCGGGGCGAACTTCGACTTGAAGCGGCGCAGGCCGCTGAAGCCATAGAAGCGCTCGCCATGACGTGCGACCAGGCTGGCGAAGCGATTCCAGCGGCCGGCCAGGCGATGCTCGGCCAGGCCCGACAGCGGCGCCATGCCCAGCGAGAAGCGCGTATAGCCATTGGCTTGCCCCCACAGGAACAGCTCGATGAACAGGAAATCCATCGTGCCCTTGGGTGCCTGCGCGCTGTGCCGCATCAGGTCCACCGACAGCTCGCCACCGGCCGGCGCCCACCACACATTGGCGAAGGCCACGATTTCGCCTTCCGCCTCGGCCACTGCCACCGGGAAGCGGCGCAGATAGTCCGCATCGAAGCTGCCCAGCGAGAAGCCCTTCTCTTCGCCGGACTTTTCTTCCAGCCATTGCTCGGACACTTCGGACAGGCGCGGCAGTACCGCATCCACCTGTTCGGGCTGCAGCATGCGGAAGGTCAGGCCGCCGCGCTTGCCGCGGTTCCAGGCCTGACGCAGATCGGCGCGGTCGCGGCCCTCGAGGGTGAAGCCTTCCAGCGGCACGATCGCCTCTTCGCCCAGTTTGACCAGGGTCAGGCCCATGTCGAGGTAGGTCTGCCAGTATTTTTCGCCGACCTGGTAGAACACCGGGCGCAGGCCCATATGGTCGGCCTCCTCGCGGAAGCGCCAGATCAGTGCGCGCGCGACCTCGGGCGGGCCGACCGGGTCGCCCATCGAGATCAGCGAGCCGCCGTAACGCTGCATCATCACAAACCCGCGGCGCTGCTCGTCGAGCAGGAAGGCCTTGTCGCCGGTCAGCGCCAGGCAGGCCTGGGTGTCGGTACTGATGGCCAGGATCGGCGCCAGCGTCTGCAGGGTCTGCGCATCGGCGGACGGCATCGGGCGGCGGCCGCCACGCAGCAGGCGCGCCATGCCGAACACGATCACGCCCACGCACAGGATCAGCGCCGCGCGCAGCGCACGTGGCGCGTTGGCCGAGGTGGCGAACTCCCACCACAGGTCGTTGCTGTATTCGACGTGGCTGTAGACGAAGAACAGCAGCCAGAACGTGGCCACCAGCACCAGGCCAAGATTGCTCAGCCAGCGCCACGACCAGGCTTCGTCCAGCAGCGCGCCCTGGCGGTAGAACTCGCGGCGTGCCGCCCACAGCGCCACTGCGGCCAGTGCCGCCGACAACGACACCGAGATATGGCTGCCGCGCAACAGCGACAGCGGCGGCAGCAGGATGCACACGCCCAGCGCCAGCACCCAGGCCGCATGGCTGCGGCGTTGCAGGCCCTGGCCGATCAGCAGCAGCACCATGCCGCCCAGGCTGACCAGCAGATGCGAGGTTTCGATCAGCGGCAGCGGCGCCACTTCCTGGCGCGCACGCGGGGTGGGCAAGGTGCCGTCGATGACCAGCGCCGCACCCACTGCAAACACCGCCAACGCCAGGATTTGCGGCAACCACGGGCGCAAGGCCTTCCATACCGTGCGTGCAGTGCTGGCGCTGGCGCGCACCGGTGCGCCCAGGCCGGAGGCTGCCGCCATCGCCACCGAGATCAGTAGCGGCACGATGTAGTAGGTGACCCGGTAGGCCAGCGCGGCCGCCAGCACCGCGGCGGGGGTGACATGCGGCAGCAGCTTGAGCAGGCTCCACTCGAACACGCCCAGGCCGGCCGGCACCGTGGAGATCAGCCCGGCGACCACCGCCACCAGCCAGATGCCGATAAACCCGAAGTAGCCGGTGCCCGGGTCCGGCGGCAGCAGCACGTAGAACGCGGCGGAGGCCAGGCCCAGCTCGACCACGCTCAGCGCGGTCACGCCCAGCACCGTGGTGCGGTCGGGCAGCCAGAAGCGATGACTGCGGATCCCGAATTCGCGGCCCTGTCTGCCGACCAGCCCCAGCATTGCGACGTAGCCGACCAGCAAGGCGATGCCGGCGATGCGGATGCCTTCTGCAGTGATCGGCAATGCACGTGCAGCCGCTTCCGGTTCCAGCAGCAGCGCCAGGCCAAGCAACACCCAGGCGCCGAAGACGAAGCCCAGCGTGCTCATCAGCACCACCTGGCCGATCTCGGCCAGGGTCAGCCCGACGCTGCCATAGCCGCGCAGGCGGACCGCGCCGCCGGTCAGGGCGGCAAAGCCCAGCGTCTGCCCCACCGCATGCGCCATGAAGGCGGTGATGCCCACGCGCGCCGGATGCAGTCGCTTGCCGGTGCGCTTGAGCCCGACCCAGTCAAAGCCCACCAGGCAGGCGTAGCTGCTCAAGCCCAGCAACAGGGTGAGCGCGATCTGGCCGGCACCCAGGGCGCGGAAGGCCTGGCGGATCTGCCGATAGCCATGGTCGGTGAATTGCCCCGACAGCGCGTGCAGCGCCATTGCCAGGATTGCCAGGCTGATGATCACCGGCAAGGCGCGGCGCCACCCGCTGGCTGGCGCTTGGGAAGACACGGAGGTATCCGTCATGAGGGAAACGGGATCTGCTGAAGGGGAAGAAGGGCACATGCACGGTGCGTGCCGCGCGGGAGGTTGCTCTGCATGGGCCGGTCGGTGTCAAGGTACATGCAGGGTGATCGCGTGGATGCCGAATGAGGTGAACGCAGGGTTCGGTTGCGCCGACAGGTATCGGCTCAGGACGGCCGCGCGCATCATAGGGCATCGCCGCGCCCACGTGCCGCAGGAGACGAATATGGACACGATGACTGTTGCAACACAGACAGGCTGCTGATGGAAGATCAACACAACAGCGGCACTGCGATGCCACCCGGGTCGGCCCGCCCGCCACGCTGGGCCGGGCAGGCCGGCGCAGTCGCCGCCTGCACGGGCCTGGCCTTCATCGCCTTGATCCTGCTGCTGCAATGGTTGCGCGGCGATCTGGACTGGATCGATGCACAGCTGAGCGCGTATCTGCACGGCGCCTACGGCCTACTGCTGCGCACGGCCTATTGCGTGCTGGCTGCCGCGATGGCGTGGATGGCGCTGGGCCTGCATGCGGCACTTGCACCGCCCGCGCGCAGCCGCACCGTGGTGGGGCTGTTCTGGGTGGCGGCGGTGGGCCTGTGCATGGTGTCGATCGGCGATAGCTGGATGCCGGAGCTGGCGCCCGATGCGGCGATGCCGGTGCACCTGCTCTCGGCCGACATGACGTTTCTGTGCGTGATCGCGGCGGTGTTGCTGCAGTCCTGGTACTTCCGCCGCGACCGGATGTGGCAAGGCCACTTCGCCGCCGCGTTCGGCCTGGGGCTGTGCGCATTTGCGGTATTGCTGTTCCACGTCACGGTCACCAGCGCGCCGCTGGGCATCAGCCAGAAGAGCGCCATCGTGCTGATCGTGGCCTGGATGGTGCGGGTCGGCGCGTGGTTGGCGCAGCACGTGCACGCCGGGGCTGCACGTTTGCCGCATTCGCGGGACAATGCCCGGGTCAATCAACCGTAGGAAGTCTGAAATGCTGCAGCGATTCGATGCGGGTCCGCGGATGTCGGAAATGACCGTCCATGGCGGCGTGTGCTACCTGGCCGGCCAGATTGCCGAAGACACCAGCCAAGACATCACCGGGCAGACCCGCCAGGTGCTGGGTGAAATCGACAAGTTGCTCGCGCAGGCGGCCAGCGACAAGACCAAGATCCTGCGTGCGGAAATCTTCCTGGCCGACATCGCCGATTTCGACGGCATGAACAAGGCCTGGGACGAATGGGTGCCGCACGGTTTCACTCCGGCGCGCGCCACGGTCGAAGCCAGACTGGCGCGGCCGGAATGGAAGGTGGAAATCGTGATCACCGCTGCGGCGAGCTGACCGCAGCGCGGCGCGCGGATCGCGGCTCGATCGCGCGCCGACGCCGTGTCATCTGCGCGCATGCGCTCGGACATGCAGCGCAGCGTTAGTGGATGACAGCGGCGAAGAACCGCTCACACATTTGCTTGGCAGGATCGTCAGCGCGTTTGCCGGCGCACCATCGAGTGAAACGCCGACATGTCGCGCTTCACTGCTGTGGTGCGCCTCGTCGTTTCGACGCGCGCGCGTGCGCGATCAGCGTTTGACGAAGCGGTAATGCGCCACGCCCCATTCGCGGCCCTGGTCGTAACCGAACAGCTCGGCGCAGGCCAGCCAGAACATCCGCCAGCGCTGCCACCAGCGCTGCGCATCGTCGCCATAGGTCTGCCGCAGTAGCGGCATGATCTGCTCGCGGTGGCGGTCCTGGTTGTCCAGCCAGGCGTTGGCGGTTTTTTCGTAATGCTCGCCCGACAGCACCCAGCGCTGTTCGATGACCACGTCCTGCTGGAAATGCAGCAAGGTATCGGCCGCCGGCATCAGCCCGCCGGTGAAGAAATGCCTCCCCATCCAGTTGTCTTCGCCGGCCACTTCGAACGGGTAGGCCAGGTCGCGGTGGCAGAAGATATGCACGAACAGCTTGCCGCCTGGCGCCAGCCAGCTGCCGACGCGGGCCAGCAGCTCGCGGTAGTTGCGCATGTGCTCGAACATCTCCACCGACACCACGCGGTCGAAGTTGCCCGGCGGCAGCGCCAGCGCGTTGACGTCGGCGGTGATGACCTGCACGTTGCTCAATCCGCGCACCCGGCACTGCTCCAGGATGTGCGCGCGCTGCGGACGCGAGTTGGACACCGCGGTGATGGTGGCGCCGGGATAGCGCTCGGCCATCCACAAGGTCAGCGAGCCCCAACCGCAGCCCAGCTCCAGAATGCGTTGGCCATCGGCCAGTTCGGCGCGCTCACCGTACAGCGCCAGCATGCGTTCTTCGGCCGCATCCAGATCCGGCGTGGTGGCGTCCCAGTAACAGCTGCTGTACTTCAACCGGCGGCCAAGGCACAGGGTGAAGAACTGCGGCGGCAATTCGTAGTGCTGGCGATTGGCGGCATCGGTTTCGATCGCGATGGCGCTGGCACGCAGGCTGTCGATGAAGGCGCGTTGGCGTTCGCCGCTGGCGTCGGCACCGCCGGTACGCTCATCGCGCAGACGTTGCGCACACAGCCGGCGGATGCCGTAACGCAATGCGGCGTCGGGGAGCACGCCGGATTCGGCCAGCCGGGTGGCGAAGGATTCTTCGGGCAGCGAGGAGGGCGGGATGGTGACAGTGGACATACGACTCTCCAGGCGACTCAGGACGAAGGGGGAAGTGGGAAAAACGCACTGGTGCTGCGCTGGTATTGAGCGTAGTCCTCACCACGCGAGCGCAGCGCCTGCTGCTCGGTGTAGGGAATGCCGGTGAAGCGATACAGGAATACGAACATCACCACCGGCCCCAGCGCCGCCAGGGCAAGCGGCCACGGCCCGGCACCGACGGCCAGCGCCAGATAGGCGAACCAGTGCACGAACTCGAAGAAGTAATTGGGATGGCGCGAATACCGCCACAATCCGCTGCGGCAGGTGACGCCGCGATTGGCCGGGTTGGCCTTGTGCGCAGACAGTTGCCGGTCGGCCAGGGCTTCGCCGCCGACCGCGATCAACCACACCGCAATCGCCAGCGTGCTCCACGCGCTCCAGGCCGGAGTCGGATTGCTGGCAGCGGCCAGAAACGGCACACAAAACAGCACCACGACCACCGCCTGCGCCAGGAAGAAGCCCAGGAATTTGCGTTGGTCGCCGTTCCAGTGCTCGCGCAGGGCGCGATAACGGCCATCTTCGTGCGGGTCGCCGAACACGCGCACGCCCAGATGCAACGCCAGGCGCGCGCCCCAGACGCCGCCGAGCACGCCGACCAGCACGCGCGGCAGCAGCGCGCCATCGGACATCCACGCGCAATACGGCGCTGCCGCCGCCAGGCACGCGGCCCACAGCACGTCGACCGGGCCGGCATTGCCGCTGCGGCGTTGCCACAGCCAGCCGATCACCATCACCACGCTCGCAAACACGCCCACATGCAGCAGCGGCCAGGCATTCATTGCAGTTCTCCCCTCAGGTGTTCAGGCGATGGTCGCGCGAGGCGGCGTGCATACAGCGACAACAGACCGCAGGCCACGCCCCAGCCGATGCCGACCGCGACCGCCGCATGCAGCTGCGGCGGCTGGAATTGCACCGCCTGCCAGCTGCGTTGCGCCAACCAGTACGAAAACGGCCCGAAGATCGCGCCCAGCAGCACCGCCAGCCACGGCCGCTGCATCACCGACGCCAGCGAATGATTGAGCGTGAGCGCAAAGCCCAGCCACAATGCCAGGATCCAGGCCGGCGCCAGCAGGGTGCCCGGCCACGGTGCGGCATAACGCACCCAGCCTGCGGCGGCCAGCGTTGTGTCCAGCAGCAAGCCCAGCGACAGCGCGGCGACCAGCAATTGCAGATCGCCCGGCGCACGCCGCGACGGCCACAGCTGATACAGCGCGAACAGCGCCAGCACCAACAGGGTGGGCCAGACACGCGCGTGCGCAGCGGCGCTGACGGCCACCAGCCACAGCACCTGCAGGCCCAGATAGTTGCCGAGCTGCTTCATGCGTCAACGGGAAGGCCGGGCACGAACTGCGGCGGGCGCGCACCCGGCTTGCTCAGCCATAGATGCACATCGCCGATCGAGCGCTCCAGGAAACCGGCTTCGCAATAGGCCAGATAGAACTCCCACATGCGGATGAAGCGTTCGTCGTAGCCGAGCGCGCGCACCTGCGGCAGCTGCGCCATGAAGCGCTGCCGCCAGGCGCGCAGCGTCAACGCGTAGCTCGGCCCGATGTCTTCCAGGTTGAACAGGCGCAGGTCGCTGGCGCGTGCGATCGCGCCGGTCATCGCCGCCACCGACGGAATGAAGCTGCCGGGGAAGATGTGCCGCTTGATGAAGTCCACCGAGCGCAACGCCTGCGCATAGCGATGGTCTTCGATGGTGATGGCCTGGATCAGCGCCTCGCCATCGTCGGCCAGCAGGCTGCCGACCTTGGCGAAGTAGGTGTCCAGATACTGATGGCCGATCGCCTCGATCATCTCGATCGACACCACCCGGTCGTAGCGCCCGTCCAGATCGCGATAGTCGCGCAACAATACGCTGACCCGGTCGCTCAGGCCGGCCGCGGCGATGCGCTGGGTCGCCAGTTCGAACTGCTCGCGCGAGATGGTGGTGGTGGTGACGCGGCAGCCATGCTCGCGTGCGGCGTGCAGCGCAAAGCCGCCCCAGCCGGTGCCGATTTCCACCACGTGGTGTTGCGGGCCGAGCCGCAGTTTCTGGCAGATGCGCTCGAGCTTGCGTGTGGCTGCGCGCTCCAGCGCGGCCTCGCCTTGGGCTTCTTCGCCCTCGACGAAGATCGCCGAGGAATACATCAGGTTCTCGTCGAGGAACAGGCGGAACAACGGGTTGCCCAGATCGTAGTGCGCGGCGATGTTGCGCCGGCTGCCGCTGCGGGTATTGCGTGCGAATGCATGCAGGCTGCGCATTGCCCAGCCGCCCAGCCGCGCGGTACCGGTCTCCATCGCATCCAGGCGCTCGCGATTGCGCAGCAGCAGGCGCATCAACGCGACCAGATCGTCGCATTGCCATTGCCCGTCCATGTACGACTCGCCGGCACCGACGCTGCCGTTGAGCGCGGCCTGGCGATAGAAGCCGGGGTCGATGACGCGCAACTGCATCTGCAGCGCATCCGCACCACTGGCGTTGCCGAGGGTGGTGACGCCGTCGGCTTCGTGCAGCTGCAATTGTCCATCGCGCAGCTCGCCGAGCGTGGCCAGCAGGCGCTTGCGCAACAGGCGGTCCGTCCAGGAAGCCGCGCGCGGCGCAGCGGTGTCGGGCAGGGACGTGGCGTTCATCGGGGTTCTCGCACAGGCGGATGAGGGTGATCGTGGACGGGGTTGCCGCGCAGCCACAGGCGCAGGGCCTGCCAGTGGATGGCCAGCACCACCTGCACGGTCATCAAGGGGTAGGCCAGCAGCGTGCGCGCCAGGGTGCGTGCGTTGAGCGGCTGGCGTTGCAGGACCAGGGTGGCATCGAAGCGGCGCGCGCCGCGCTCGCTGCCTGCGCCATCGGCGTCAGGATGAGTGGCCGGCGCGTCGCCGCCGGGCGCATCCAACACCTCCATATGTACGCGCAATTGCGCATCCGGCACGCTGAAACGCCAGTCGTACTGGTGCTGCATGCCCATGAACGGTGAAACATGGAAGCGCTTGTCGAAGCGCCAGGCATGCACGTCGCGATGCGTGCGCGCCTGCGCGACCGGCAGCACGTAGGTGTGGCGCTGCTGCCAGGGCGTATTGGTGATTTCTGCAACGATCCAGCGCAGGCCACCGTGGCGATCGAAGCAGTAGTAGAAGCTGACCGGATTGAACACGTGGCCGAAGTAGCGCAGATGCGTGAGCAGGCGGATCGCGCCATCGGGGCGCTCGCCGGTCTGGGTCTGCACGCAATCGCGCACGGCCTGGTCCAGCGGAACGTTCGGATCGCCGAGATAATCGCTGCGCCGGAACTGCGCCAGGTTGGCGCGCCCCACCGACCACAGCCAACGCCGCGCAAACACCGCATCGAGCTCGGACAGATCCAGGTACATCAGGAACAGCCGGTAGCGGAACGCCAGCGCTCTGGGCGCAAACCGACGGTGCCGCACCCAGCCGGTGTAGATCGCGCTGCGCAGTGTGCCGGCCACGCTGCCGGCACCGCTGTCCTCGCCCGGAGGCAGCGGTACCGCATCGGGGCTGGCTTCGCGCAGCAGCTGCATCACCAGTCCACTCCCAGGCCACGGGCCACGTCCACGCCGCTGCGCAGGCCGTCCTCATGGAAGCCGAAGCCCCATGCCGCGCCGGCGAACCAGGTGTGCTGCAGGCCCTGGATCTCGGCCTTGCGCGTCTGCGCGGCGAGCGCGGCCGCATTCTGCACCGGGTGGCGGTAGCGCATGCGTCGCAGCACCTTGTCCGGGGCGATGTCGTGGTCGCGATTGAGACTGACGATGAACGGCTGCGGCGCTTTGATCGACTGCAGCGCATTCATCCAGTAACTGACCGTGCACGGCGCCTGCGGGTCGGCCGGCACATGCGCATTCCACGCTGCCCAGGCGCGGCGGTCGCGCGGCAGCACGCTGGCGTCGGTGTGCAGGACGGTGTCGTTGTCCTGGTAGGTGATGCCGCCCAGGATCTGCTGTTCGGCCGCTGTGGCGTCGCTGAGCAAGGCCAGGGCATCGTCGGCATGGCAGGCCAGCACCACGTTGTCGAAGTGTTCCTCGCCACACGGGGAGCTGAGCACCACGCCGTTGGGCGCGCGCCGGATCGCATGCACCGGCGTGGACAGGCGTTCGAGCACCTGCCAGCGCCGACGCAGCGCACGCACGTAGCTGTTGGAGCCGCCGCGCACCACCTGCCATTGCGGACGCCCGCTGAGCTGCAGCATGTGGTGATTGGCCATGAAGCCGATCAGCTGGCCCATCGGGAATTCGAGGATGCGTTGCGAGGGCGATGACCACAACGCCGAAGCCATCGGCACCAGATGCTGGTCGCGAAACGCGTCCGAATACCCATGCCGCTGCAGATACGCGCCCAGCGTGCTGAAGCGCTCCTCGCTGTGCAGCACAGCCGGTGCCTGCCGGTAGAAACGGCGCAGGTCGGCCAGCATGCCCCAGAAGCGCGGGCTGAGCAGGTTGCTGCGCTGGCAGAACAGCCCACCCAGGCTGCCGGCGTTGTATTCGAGCCCGCTGCGCGCATCGTGCACCGAGAAGCTCATGGTGGTCGGCTGCGCGGCCACGTCCAGCTCGGCGAACATGCGCGTGAGCAGCGGATAGTGCTGCGGGTTGAACACGATGAAGCCGCTGTCCACCGCATAGCGCTGGCCGTCCAGCTGGATGTCGTGCGTATGCGTATGCCCGCCCAGATAATCGGCGGCCTCGAACAAGGTGACTTCGTAGCGGCGCGACAACAGCCACGCTGCGCCCAGGCCGGCGATCCCGCTGCCGACCACGGCAATCCTGCCCTCGCTCATCGGCTCACCCGCTCGGCACGCTGGGTGAGCGACTTCGGCATCGGCTTGAGGTCCCACACCAGGCCCACCCACGACATCGCGGTGAGCCCGTACCAGGTGACGTCGTACTCCCACCAGCGCAGGCCCTGGCGCGCGGAGCCGGGAAAGAAGTGGTGGTTGTTGTGCCAGCCTTCGCCGAAGGTGAGCAGTGCCAGCAGCCAGTTGTTGCGGCTGTCGTCGCGGGTGTCGAAGCGCCGGCTGCCGAAGCGGTGCGCCAGCGAATTGATGGTGAAGGTGGCATGGAACAAGGCCACGGTAGAGATCACAAAGCCCCACACCAGCAGCTGCGCACCGTTGGTCTTCAACGCGGGCGCGGCAACCGCCAGCCAGTCGCCGAGCAGGTACAGCCCGATCGCCAGCAGCACCGGCATCACGATGTCGAAGCGGTCCAAAAAGCGCAGCTCGGCAAAGCGACGCAGGTCGGGGATGACCTCCCAATCGGTGCGGAAGTTGCGCGGGGTCAGGAACCAGCCGGTGTGGCTCCACCAGAAGCCGTGCTGCGCCGGCGAATGCGGGTCGCGGCCGGTGTCGGTGTGGCGGTGATGATTGCGATGATGCGCGGCCCACCACAGCGGCCCGCGTTGCACGCAGGTGGCGCCGATGGCCGCGAACAGGAACTGCAGCACGCGCGAGGTCTTGAACGCGCGGTGCGAGAAATAGCGGTGATAGAACCCGGTCAGCGCGAACATGCGCAGCGCGTACAAGGCCACCGCCATGCCGACCGCGAACCAGGACGCACCGACCCAGAACACCGCCAGGCAGGCCAGGTGTAGCGCGATGAAGGGCAGTGCGCGCAGCCAGTCGATGCGGTCTGCGCGTGCTTCGTCCAGCGGCTCGTCGGTTTGCGAATCCACCCAACGACGCAGGCTGCCGGTGCGTGCTGCGAGCCACCCGAGACGGCGGGTGTCGGCAGGCTGCGGCGGCGCGGCATGTGGGTCAAAGCCAGTACTCGGCACGCGTGGTTCTCCGTGTGTAGTCGTGACCCTTTACGGACGCAGCCGGCAAACAGATGCACCAGCCCGTTTGATCGTCGCATGCGTGCGCACAGTTGGCGTGCCGGTGCGAACGAATCGCGCAATTGCGCACACATTCAACGGCGCAAGCCAGGGTTGAGGCGGATGAGGCTGTTGCTTGGAAGCCGCCGCCTGCGACGTGGTCGCAGGCGGCGTCAGGCGCGCCGGATCAGGGCGCCATTGCCAGTGTGCTGATGCCGCCCTTGGCCACCACGGTCCCGGTGGCAATGCCGCCCGGTGCACCGCCTGGCGGCTCCAGCGTGACGGCCAGGATGGCCTCGTTGCTGAGCATGGGCATCAGCTGATCGGGAATCTGCGCGCGGCGTGCCCGCTGGTCGTCGAAGGTACCCATCGAATGCGCCTTGCCGTCCGGCGTGATCAGCCACAGCTCGGGCACCTTGTCGGCGGTGGCGGTGCGGTCCAGCGGCGTCACCGTGATGGTGTGCTTGTCGGCATCCATCAAGGCGACATAGCCCGGGCGGCCGTCTTCGGTGGCCAGCGTGGAGGTCATCGCGATACCGGTCGCCGGCGCGGTGGTGGTTGCAGGCGGCGTCACCGGTGTCTGTACCACCGGACCGGTGCCCGGCGGCGGCTGCACCGCTGCCGGCGGCGTGCGCAGGTTCAGCAGCGCCAGCACGCACACAGCGGCAGTGGCCAGGCCAGCGGCGCTTGACCAGCGCCAGAACCGCACGCTGTTCCACACCGCTGGCTTCGGCGTGCCTGCCGGCGGCGTTGCCGACGGCGCGGAGGCCACCGCATGCAACGGCGTATCGAAGCCCAGCGTCTGGCGGATGCGTGCCCAGACCTGGCCGGGCGGCGTCACTGCGGCGATCTCATCCAGCAACGGCGCCAGATGTTCCTGCCACTGCGTCACCGCCTGGGCGAACTGGCCGTCGGTGGCGACGCGTTGTTCGGCAGCCAGGCGCTGGTCGGCGCTGAGCAGGCCCAGCACGTATTCGCCGGCCAGCACGTCGCTCGGCGGTTCCTGGTCGATGGGAAAGGGCGTGCTCATCGTTCCAGACATGCCTTGAGTTTGGCCAGGCCGCGGCGGATCCAGCTTTTGACCGTGCCGATCGGTGTGTCGGTGCGCGCGGCAAGTTCTTCGTAGGTAATGCCATCGAAGAACGCGGTGCGGATCAATTCGCTGCGCGGCGGCTCCAGCTCGGCCAGGCAATGGTCGATACGGCGACGCGTGCTGGCGCGCTCGGTGCGCTCCAGCGGCGAGGCATCGCCGGCGCGCAGTTCGCCGGCATCGTCCAGCGCCACGTTGCGGCGTTGCGGTGCATTGGCGCGCAGATGGTCGATGGCCTTGTTGCGCGCAATCATCGCCAGCCAGGTGAGCCCGCGTGCACGGGCGGGATCGAACTGCCCGGCCTTGTGCCAGATCAGCGTGAACACGTCCTGCAGCACCTCTTCGGCTTCGGCACGTTGCGGGATCATGCGCAGGCAGACCCCGAACAGTTTCGGCGAGGTCTGCCGGTACAGCGCTTCGAAGGCATGCCGGTCGCCGCCCGCGGTTGCGGTCAGCAGTCGTCCGGTTTCATCGTCGTCGTGGCCAGGGATGGCACTCATGCGGTCGGGCGTTTTTTGAGGTGGGGGCGATGCTACCGGACTGTGCTGACGCTGTCCTTCACTTGCGCTGAAACCACAGCAGCACTGCTGCGAGCAGCAGCAGGATCTCGACGCCTGCCAATGCCACCGTGGGTGCGGAGACCGGCCACAGGCGCGCCAGCGAGACGCTGCGGAACAGCACGATCGGCACGTAGAACGCGAGTGCGACCAGCAGGCCGGTGCGCGGTTGATCGATCCAGGCGAAGTAGCCGAACAGGAACGCCATGCCCAGCTGCAGGCCGCCATAGATGACCAGGTATTCCGATTGGCCGGCCGGCGAGAGCTGGGTGTAACCCACGGCATTGGCGGTCTTGGCCGGCGAGAGCGTGCACCAGATCGCCAGGACGACGTAGAGCACTGCGTTGATCCAGAGGTAGGCCTTGGCCATGGCGATGGTCCTGTATGGGGAAGAAGTGACCGGGCCGTTGTACGCAACCGCGTGTGGTCGAACGTGAAGATGGCAGGTGTCTGGTTCACGGGGCGCTGCAGCTCTTGGCCAGCGGCTGCTCGCGTGCCTGACGCAGTTCATCGGCGCCGACGGCACGCGCAGCGGTGTCCGGAAAAACGATGCGTACGTGCGGATAGCGGCCACGCTCATCGCGCAGGTTGCCCACGCCACGGAACTGCAGCAGGCGCTTGTCGGCGATGGCATAACGCACTTCGAGCGAGGGCACGGCCGCGCCGTACCACGCATCCAGGCTCAAGCGAAATCGGCGCTCGCCGCCGGTATCGCCGATACGCTCGACACGGAACGCCAGCTGGCGTTGCAGGCTGGGCAGCACGAAGTCCACGCGTTGCGGCGCGCTGGCGAGCGCGTCCCAGTTGCTGCGCAGGTAGGCATCGAAGCCGGCATCGATCACGCGCGGGCCGTCGTCGGCCGGCAATGGCGTGCGCTGCTCGGCCTTGCCGGGCTCCTGCTGGAACATCTCGCGCACGCCGTTGCGTTGCCGCACGCCCTGGCGATAGCCATCGCGGCCGTCGATCAGGCTGAAGTCGGGCGAGCTGCCGCCGCCATCGACCTGCTTGCGCGCGAACGGGCGCCCATCCGGGCAGCGATACAGCACCACGCGCCCGCCATCGTCGAGCAGCCAGTGCGACTCGCGATAGCGCAGCGCGCCGCTGTCGCCATCGAAGGCATCGCCATCCACGCGGGTGACCGCAGCCGCACTCAGCGGCAGGCCGCCCAGCACCAGCAGCAACAACGGCGGAATCGGCCGGCAGACGGTGGCGAGCGCGGCAACGGCGGCGGCGAGTGGGCGCATCGGCGGATTCCTCGATGGGAGTGCCTACCAATACGAGCGCATCCGCAGCACGGATGCGCCGGACGCGTCAGGACGTTCCTGACAAACAGGGCGTCGTTGGCGGCCGGTGCCGCTGGTCAGGGATGGCGTCGCGGTGCGATGCGCGCAACGCTGGCCAGCGTTGCGTTTGACGCGGTATGCCGCCTCGCCAGCCGCTCAGCTGCCTGGGTGCAGCGCGATGCAGTCCACCGGGCAGGCCGGCAGGCACAGCTCGCAACCGGTGCACAGCGCGGCGATCACCGTATGCATGTGCTTGGCGCCGCCGACGATGGCGTCCACCGGGCAGGCCTGGATGCATTTGGTGCAGCCGATGCAATCGGCCTCCACGATCCAGGCCACCTGCGGCGGCGTGTGGCTGCCACGGCTGCGGTCGTATGGGCGTGCAGGACGCTGCAGCACGTGCGCCAACGCGCGTGCCCCGGCGTCGCCGCCGGGCGGGCAGTGATCGACATCGGCCTGGCCGTTGGCCATGGCTTGCGCATACGGGCGACAGCCGTCATAGCCGCACTGGCCGCACTGGGTCTGCGGCAGCAGGCGGTCGAGGCGTTCGACCAGATCGGGCGATGAGGCGGGCGTTGCGATGTGCATGTCAGTGCAGCAGGTTGCCGCGATACCAGCGCTGCTGCGCCAGCGCCAGCATCGGCTTGTCCTCGCGGCTGTCGCCGTAGGCGTGGACGCATTCGTAGTGCGACAGGTCGTAGCGCAGGCGGATCTGCGCGGCCTTGTGCGGGCCGCAATCGCCGTCTGCATAGCGCCCGCTCAGCACGCCGGCGTGGTGTTCCAGCTTGTTGCAGATCAACGACAGGTCATGTTGGGCGCACCACGGCTGCAGATACAGGTCCAGCGATGCCGACACCAGCACGACTTCATGCCCCTGTGCCTGGTGCCAGTCGATGCGTCGCATCATCTCGGCGCGCAACATCCCGGGCAATGCGTTGCGTGCATGGTCAGCCCCATGGGCGGCCATCTCATCCAGCGAGCGACCACTGAAGACCAGCCGCGTGACACGCGCACGCAATGCGTGTGCGGAGACCAGCCCGACCCGATAGCCGAACACCCACGGACCGGCCTGCCACTTCGCCGTCGCCAGCTGCGCAGGCGTCGCCACCTTGCGCAGGAAGCGCGCATAGCTATCGCAGGTGGTGATGGTGTGGTCGAAGTCAAACAGGGCCAGGTGCATGGGGGCGGGGATTGGGGAGTTGGGAGTGGGGATTGGTTGGAAGCGCAGTGTCTGTTCCTTCTCCCCCCGGGAGAAGGTGCCCCGCAGGGGGCGGATGAGCGGTCGGGCCAGGCACGCGTGTGAGGTCTTCCTCAACTATCAGCTGTAGCTTCTACGATTCCCGATTCCCGAATCTCCAATCCCGCCTCACCGCACCGGCATCCCCGGCTGCGCACCACCATCGGCGTCCAGCAGTGCCAGCGCGCCGCCGTCGAAGCCGGCCGACAGGATCATGCCTTCGCTGATGCCGAAGCGCATCTTGCGCGGGGCCAGGTTGGCGATGAACACCACGCTGCGGCCGACCAGCGCTTCCGGTTCGCCATAGCTGGCGCGGATGCCCGAGAAGATCTGGCGCTTGCCCAGTTCGCCGGCATCCAGTTCGAAGCGCAGCAGCTTGTCCGAGCCTTCCACGAATTCGCACACCAGCACCTTGCCGATGCGCAGGTCGAGCTTGGCGAAATCGTCGATGCCGATGAGGCTGGGAGTGGCGATCGGGGATTGGGGATTGGCAACAGCCGCCGGTTTCGTCTCGGCCTTGGACGGGGCAGGCTTGGCGGTAGTGACAGCGGGTGCCGCAGGTGCGGCCATGGTGTCTTTTGAAGCGTCGGTCATGGCGTCGATCAGTTTGGGGTCGATACGGGTGAACAGGGCGGTGTAGGGCTGGATCACGTGCGCGGTCAGCGGGCGGGCGACGTCTTCCCAGCTCGTCATCGGTGCCGACAGGAAGGCTTCGGCCTCGGCACAGGTGCGCGGCAGGATCGGCTTGAGCGCGGCCACCAGGATCCGGAACAGGTTCAGGCCCTGCGTGCACACCGATTGCAGTTGTGCATCGGCGCCGTCCTGCTTGGCGATCACCCATGGCTTGGTGTCGTCGATGTACTTGTTGGCCTCGTCGGCCAGCGCCATGGTCTGGCGGATCGCGCTGGCCGCGTCGTTGCGCTCGTAGGCCTCGCGGATCGGCGCCAGCGCGGCGACGAAGCGGTCGTACTGTGCCGGGTCGGGCAGGGCGTCGGCCAGCTTGCCGTCGAAGCGCTTGCCGATGAAGCCGGCGCAGCGGCTGGCCAGGTTGACGAACTTGCCGACCAGATCCGCATTCACCCGCGCGATGAAATCGCCCAGGTTGAGGTCCAGGTCGTCCACGCCGCCGGAGGATTTGGCCGCGAAGTAGTAGCGCAGCGCCTCCGGTTCCAGGCCCACGTCCAGGAAGGTCCGCGCCATCACGAAGGTGCCGCGCGACTTGGACATCTTGGCGCCGTCCACGGTGAGGTAGCCGTTGACGTGCAGCCGGGTCGGCGCGCGATGGCCGGTGCCGTGCAGCACCGCCGGCCAGAACAGGCCGTGGAAATTGACGATGTCCTTGCCGATGAAGTGATGCAGTTCGGTCTGCGTGCCGGCCACCAGATGCGCGTCGAAGTCTTCGCCCATCTGCGCGCACAGCGTCTTGAAGCTGCACAGGTAGCCGATCGGCGCGTCCAGCCACACGTAGAAATACTTGCCCGGCTGGCCGGGAATCTGGAAACCGAAATACGGCGCATCGCGCGAGATGTCCCAGGCGCGCAGGCCGCCTTCGGTGTCCAGCCATTCCTTGAGCTTGGCCTTGACCCCGGGCAGCGCCACATCGCCGGCCAGCCACTCGCGCAAAAATCCGTCGAAATGGCCCACTTCGAAGAAGAAATGCTCCGAGTCGCGCAGTTCGGGCGTGGCGCCGGAGATCACCGATTTGGGCTCCTTCAGCTCGGTCGGCGCGTAGGTGGCGCCGCAGACCTCGCAGTTGTCGCCGTACTGGTCGGCGCTGCCGCAGTTGGGACAGATGCCCTTGATGTAGCGATCCGGCAGGAACATGCCCTTGGCCGGGTCGTAGAACTGCGCCACCGAGCGACGGCTGATGTGACCGGCGGCCTCCAGCCTGGTGTAGAACGCCTCGGTGAGCACGCGATTGACCGGCGAATTGGTCGAATCGTAATGATCGAAGGTCACCCCGAACGCGGCGAAATCGCGCTCATGGCTGGCCTGGATGTTGGCGATGAAGGCTTCCGGGGTGACCCCGGCCTTTTCGGCAGCGAGCATGATCGGCGTGCCATGGGTGTCGTCGGCGCAGACGAACCAGGTCTTGTCGCCGCGCAGCCGGCGCGCGCGCACCCAGATGTCGGCCTGGATATAGCCGACCAGATGGCCAAGATGCAGCGGCCCGTTGGCGTAGGGCAGGGCGGTGGTGACGAGTGCGGTGCGGGTCATGGCAGGCGTAATGCGGGGGGACAGCCGATTATCGCATTAGTCGGGAGCCGGGTTTGGGGCTGGGAATCGGGAATCGGGATTGGGGAATCGGTCAAAGCAGGGTCATGCGGCCGTGTTGTCGAGGCGCGCAGGTGTTTGGCCGCGCATGTAGCGTCAGGATGGACACGCGCAAAAAAGGCGCCCTCACGGGCGCCTGCTCGTACCGATTCCCCAATCCCGATTCCCGACTACTCGCGAATCCAGGTCTGGGTCCGGCCCAATGCCTCGATGCCCACATAGCCGCGCATCTGCAGCTTCTTGCCGCCATCGGTCAGGGTGACCTTGGCCTTGTAGGTCTTGCCCTTGGCCGGGTCGAGCACCGAGCCGCCGCTCCACACCGCGGTGCCGTCGGGCTTGAGGCCCCACAGGATGGTCATGCCCTTGATCGGCTTGCCCTTGAGCGCGCCATCGCACTTGTCGCAGGTCGGGTTGGGCCCGTGGTTGGACTGCAGGATGTCGACCACCTTGCCGCTCAGCGTGCCGTTGCCGAGCTGTTCGATCTGCACCACCGACTTGGGCTTGCCGGTCTCGTCGTCGATGGTCTTCCAGCGGCCCACCGGCGAATCGGCGGCCTGGGCCAGCAGCGAGGCGGCGGCCAGCGGCAGGGCCAGCATCAGGGTCTTGAAGGTCTTGCGCATGTGTCCCCTCCCAGGGATTGCTATGGCCGCCGTCGGCGGCCTGACCGGAATGTATACCGTGGAGTATGGTGGCGGAAAGACGCGCTGCGGAATGCGTTCATTCGGCTACTGCAGGGTTACCTGCTTGCGGTTGTCCGCCGGCACGCGGTCGATCAGCTTGTTGTCCGGATCGAAGCCGGCTTCGACCGGCAGGCGGTCCACGGTCATGGTGAAACTGGGCGCGGCGCTGGTGACGTGCTGCCGTTGCAAGGCCAGTACCGGCGCCTGCGCGTCCTTGCCGGCCGGAGCGCCGTAGATCGCCACTTCGATCCAGTCGTCCAGCGGCACTGCATGCTCCTTGCCCTTGCCATCGGCCTGCAGCTTGGCCGCCTGCGTTTGCACGGTCACCTCGAAGCGGCCATCGGGGCGCTTGCGTGCCTGTGCGCTGACCACGCGGTTGTCGTAGAAGGTGATCTTCTCGAACAGGTCGGTGATCAGCCCTTGCTGGTCCGGGCGTGCTTCGGCGCGAATGGTCTGCAGCAGCTCGGCCGAGGTGGTGTAAGGCGGTTGTTGAAACGCCTTGGCCGCCAGAAAGCGCTGCAATGCGCGATTGAGCGCCTGCTCACCGATGTCCTCGCGCAGCCGATAGAACGCCAGCGAGCCCTTGCGGTAGTGGATGTATTGCTGATCCTCCACCCGATACAGCGGCAATTCCTCGATGGTTTCGCCACCACGGCCTTCCAGGTAGCGATCCAGCTCGTAGCGGAGGAAACGGCGCATATGCGCGCGTCCGTACTCGCGCTCCATCACCATCAACGCCGAATACTGCGCCAGCGATTCGGACAGCAGGGTGGCGCCCTGCACGTTCGCACCGATCACCTGGTGCGCCCACCACTGGTGCGCCACTTCGTGCGCGGTGACATAGAACACGTAGTCGATGTCGTTCTTGTCGCGCAGGTCGGCGATGAAGCCGATCGACTCGGAGTAGGGAATGGTATTGGCGAACGACTGCGCAAACCGCGCGTAGCCGGGGAACTCGATGATGCGCACCTGATGATGCTGATACGGGCTGAAGTTGGCTTCGTAATAGGCCAGCGATTTCTGTACGCTCTCGATCATGCGCTGCACGTTGTACGGGTGCTTGGGGTCGTAATAGATCTCGATCGGGATGTTCTTGTAGCGCGCCTTGCGCACTTCCCAGCGTGCCGACAGGTAGGCATAGAAGTTGAGCATGGGACGATCCATCACGTAGCGGAAGCAGCGCCTGCCATTGCGTTGGAATTCCTGCTGCAGATAGCCCGGCGCCAGCGCGATCTGGTCCGGCGCGGTGCAGACGGTGCTGGCAAAAGCGAGCCAGTCGGCATCGTTGCTGACGTAGGTGTTGGCGCGCGCGGCCTGGTCTTCGAGCTTGGGCATGCGGGTGGGCTCGCCCAGGCCGCGTTTGCGGCGCTCGTTGCGGTCGCTGATCTCGGTCTGCGTGTTGTAGCCGAACCAGGGCAGCAGGGTGGTGTTGAAGAAGCTGCCGTTGGCGACCAGTTCGGTCTGCGCCTGCTCGGCGGTGAGGCCATGCGGATGCTGGTCCACGCGGAAGCGGAATACGCGCTCCTGCCCGGGCTGCAGCGGTGTCTGCAGGCGGTAGATGCGATAGCCGGCCGGGATATCGTGCGTGGTCAGCGTCTGCCCGCCCAGATCCACCTTGACCAGGCTGCGGTCGCCGGTGCGGCCCTGCATGCCGATGTGCACTTCGCTGATCGGTGTGGGGTGGGTGTTGCGCACCGTCCAGGTGGCATCGACCACGACCGACTGGCTTTCCGGATGCAGGTCGACGTGGTTGTCGACGGCGACGATGCGCGGCTGCGGCAGATCCTTGTACTTGCGGTAATCGCGCTCGTAGCGTGCCTGCAGGTCCAGCTGTTGTTCCGGCGACAGGAAGCTGTTGTAGACGTTGGTGTTCCAGTACAGCCAGCCGCCGATCGCCGCGAAGCCGAGCAGGGTGATCGCCAGGGCCGCACCGGTCGGGCCGCGCAGGCGCCGTAACGCCAGCCGCACGCGCTGGCGCAGGCCAGGGCCCACGCCGCGCGGCCAGAACGCCGAGGACAGCAGGAGCAGCGCCAGCAGGAACACGCCCCAATAGCCCTGGAACAACAACTGGCCGGGCAGGAAGTGCCCGTAGCCGTTCATGTCCGAATACGGCGCGTTGGGCCAGCCGCCAAAGGTGTAGAGGTTCTGGGTGTAGTCGAGCATCGACAGCACCGATTGCCCGATCAACACCAGCATCAGCAGCGCATAGCCGACGAACTTGTTGTTGCTCAGCACCTGCAGCGCAAGCGCCATGCCGCCCATCAGCACGTAAAGCACCGAGCCCAGCGCCAGCGTCTTGAGATACAGCAGCGGCTCGATGCTGGTATAGCCACGGCCCAGCTGCAGCGCGATCGAGGTCAACGCACCGGCGGCCTGGAAGCTGGCGATCACCGCCAGCAAGGCGACGAACTTGCCGAGCAGCGGCACCCAATCGGGGACCGGCATTGCGTCGGTGATGCCGTCGATGCGGTTGCTGCGCTCCTTCCACACCAGCTCGCCGGCATAGAACAGCACCACGATGATCAGCAGAAAGCTGTAGCTGTTTTGCAGGGCCTCCAGCATCAACGAGGTCACCGGCAGCACGGCGGTGCCGTAATAGCGCGCGTTGAACAGCGCGGTCGGAATGAAGTTGGCCAGGCCCAGCATCAGCAGCACCACGAACGGTGCGCTGCGCAGCACGCCCAGCGTGTCGAAGCGGATCTGGCGCAGCAGTTGCCGCCATGCAGTGGCCGCGCCGAAGCGCGGGGTGACCGTCAGGCGTGTCGTGCTGACGTGCGCGCTGGCGGGAGGTGCATCAGCGGGCGCAACCGACGCCACCCCACGGCGCCGTCGCGTCCCGCTGCGCTCGGTACGGAACAGCGCGAACGTGGCGGCAAACAACACACCGCTCATACCCAGCCACACCGCGCGATTGGCGAGCAGGTAGCCGGTCAGCGGCGGTAGCTGGTGGTTGCGCTGCTCCACCGACCAGTAGCGCAGCGTCTGCGATAGCGCGCGAATGCCGAGCGGGTCGGCCAGCGTGGCAATCCACACATTGTCCAGGTCGGCCATCAGCGCACGGCTCACGCCGTACAGTACGAAGAACACGATCACGCCGATGTAGACCCACAGGATGCTGCGCGTGGTCACCGCCAGCACCGACAGCAGCGCGGTGGTGAACAGCAGGTTGGGCAGCACCAGCACCAGCAGCGACCACAGATAGGGCAGCACCGCGACCGGCCCGAGCCGCGCCTGATCGATCCACGGCATGAATTGCGCGGCGAACATGCCCAGCGCGATCACCACGTACATCAGCATGCCGGCGATCAGTGCAGCACCGATGCGGCCGAGCAGGTAGTCGCGCCGCCGTATCGGTGTGGAAAACACCAGCTCGGCAGTGCCCAGGTCGAAGTCGCGCAGCAGGGCATTGCTGACGAACAGGGTGATCACCAGCAGGCCGAGCAGGCTGAAAAGCCCCAGCAGCGTGGCGATCACCGTAGGCGCATTGCGCAGCACGTTGCCGATGCCGCCGCCGATCTGCACGGCATCGCTGGACAGCGCGGCAAACGCCAGCAACGCGTACAGCGCGGCCAGCAGCCACAGCAAGGGCGAGCGCAGTTGTTCGCGCAGCTCGAAGCGCAGGAACGCCATGATCATCGCCGCGCTCCGTCAGGCGGCCAGCGCTTGCTTGCGCAGGCGCTGGAAATAGACATCCTCAAGATCGGGAGCGACCTGTTCGAACCCCGGCTCCGGGCAGTCGGCACTGAACACGTGGATCACCGGGTGGCCGGCAATCAGGCGCGTGGACAGCACGGTGAGGCGCGCCTCGTAATCGGGCAATGCCTGCTTGCTGACCTGTTTGCGCCAGACCTGTTGATGCAGCATGTCGATCGCATCGGCGGGCCGCCCGCTCAGCAGCACCTGGCCCTTGTTCATGATGGCCATCGTCGGGCACAGGTCGGTGACGTCCTCGACGATGTGGGTGGACAGGATCACCACCACGTTTTCGCCGATTTCGGCCAGCAGATTGAGAAAGCGATTGCGCTCTTCCGGATCCAGCCCGGCGGTGGGCTCGTCGACGATGACCAGTTGCGGATTGCCCAGCAGTGCCTGCGCAATGCCGAAGCGTTGCCGCATGCCGCCGGAATAGGTGCCGAGCTTGCGCTTGCGCGCGTCCCACAGGTTGACCTGCTGCAATAGTCGCTCGACCACCTCCTTGCGTTGGCCGCGATCGGTGAGCCCCTTGAGCACGGCGAAGTGATCGAGCATGTCCAGCGCGCTCACTTTCGGGTACACGCCGAAATCCTGCGGCAAATAGCCCAGCCGGCGCCGCAATGCGTCCTTGTCGGCGAGTACGTCGATGCTGCTGCCATCGGCACCGGTCAGGCTGACGCTACCCGAGTCAGGTTCCTGCAGCGTGGCCAGCGTGCGCATCAAGGACGACTTGCCGGCGCCGTTTGGCCCCAGCAAGCCGAACATGCCGCGAGGGATGTCGAGCGTGACGCCTTGCAGCGCATGCACGCCATTGGCGTAGGTCTTGGACAGCGCACGGATCTGCAGCATGGACGGTTCCTGTGTCCTGGGTGGCTTGATCTTCACGGCGTTACTGCAGTGCCGCATCCGCCGAAAGTCACAGAGACGATCGACTACGCCTGTTGGACGCGACCGTAGGGCGGATGTGACCGAACCCGCAGGGCATGCTGCGCTCAACCCACTTCGTACAGCTCCAGCGGCAGGTCATCCGGGTCGGCGAAGAAGGTGAAGCGGCGGCCGGTGTACTCGTCGATGCGGATGTCTTCGGTGGCCACGCCGTGCGCAGTGAGATGCGCCACGGCCGCGTCCAGATCCTCGACGCGGAAGGCAAGATGGCGCAGGCCGCGTGCTTCCGGGCGGCTGGGGCGCAGCGGTGCGGCGGGAAACGAGAACAGCTCGATCTGGCCGCCATCGGGCAGTGCCAGGTCCAGCTTCCAGGAATCGCGCGCCTGCCGATAATGCTCATCGAGCACGCGCAAGCCCAGGATGTCGCAGTAGAACCGTTTGGACACCGCGTAGTCGCCAGCGATGATCGCCACATGGTGGATGCCGGCGAGCTTCATGCCGCGCTCCAACGCATTGACGTCGACCAGCCGGGCAGTGCCGGCACGCTCGGCGGCGCCTCGCATGCAGACGGCGGGCGCGTGCCCGCGATGCAGGACGCAGCAGCGTCATCGCATGCAAGGTGCTGCGGCATTGGCAGGGTTGTGGGCAAGCCCACAGCAAGCAGGCCGTGCGCAGATGTTTGCGGAGCTAGGTGGCGATGATGCGGCATGTCAGAAGACCAGCGGAAACCAATCGGCAGCATAACCGCCCGATAGTTAGCCGCGGGCCCTGGCATACGGCTGTGCTCGTCTGCGCACGCGTTGCAGGATGGCTGATCGACATCGTGCGGCAGCGATGCAATGCGCGTGACGCAGCGCTCCGCGCGTGCACATCGAGGACCACAGCACGGCTGATCCGCCAACGCCCCTGCACGGACATGTAGCGCCGCATGCGCGATTCCTGGCCGGGAATGCGGAAGCGCATCGTGGTGCTCTCCGCCGACATCCTCCGCTCCGCCGACATCCTCCGCGTGGCAGGCCGATCTCAGGGGTTTGCCGATGGGCTGCACTGTCGACGCAACCGATGCTGGACACCGATGTCGTACCGGTGCGCGTTTGCATGACGCCGCCGGGCATCGTCCTTCCATGCCAACCGAGTCTGCCCATGTCCATTCTTGCGTTCCAGCCGCAGCATCTCAAATCCATCCCCCAGGGCGTGCATGTGATCCGGCACACGGCCGGCACGCTGCCTGATCGCGACGCGATCGTCGCAGCTTTGCCGCGCACCGAGCAGGGCACGCCGCAGTTGCATTACGACACGCTGTGGATCGGCGGCGGCCACGGCGATGTCGACAACCAAGGCGCACCGATCCAGTTAAACGACTGCAAAGGTGTCGAAGAGGTCACGAGTTTCATCGAGGATCTGGTCACCATCGGCATCCGCACGCCGGCGCTGATCGTCGATAGCTGCTTTTCGCTGGCCTGGCTGCCGCAATTTGCTCCCCTGCTCACCGAGGACGGCATGTTTGCCGGCTGGTCGTGCATCTGCGGCGTCAATCGCCTCGAACTGCTGACATCGCACCGGTTGCCGGCGCTGGTGGAGCAGATCGAGATCAATATGCATACGGCAACGTCCAGCCAGGTGGTCTACATCGCACGTGACCGGTTGCTGATCCGCTATGCGCAGTTGACCGAGAGCGTGGGGGTTAAGGCCGGCGATCTCACCGATGCCCAGGCAACCCTCGTCCGCGTCGGCAAGGCGACCTGGCAGGACCGGCCGCTGATCGCCACCGACCAACGCATCGAGGACCGCGCCGGGTTCATCGAACGCCTGCACCAACTCTGACCGGCCCGACGCCGTCGCCCATCCGCGCATCCACCCAACACAAGAGGACTGTCTCCATGACCACCTATACCAACAACGGCACCGGCACGTTCAGCAGTACCAGCAGCACGATACGCAAGCATGTGCTCGACGACTACCTGGCGGCGAAGATCGCCAACCATGTCGGCATCCGCCGCAGCGAGGTCAACGACGCTACCGTGATCCAAGTCCCCGCCGACTACGCCAACAGCGAAGGCGTGATTGCGGGAATGGAACTGGTCAAGGGCCTGCGTGTGGACCTGCAGCGCGCCCAGACCCACGACGGTAACACCTACGCGACCTGGCAGGTGCAGTGGGGCACCGGCAGCGGCGGCAGAACCGGCGGTGCCTATGCCGGCGTGTTGATGCGGGTGGCGACCGACTTCACGTTCGCCGAGTTTCGCAACGCGATGAGCGAGAGCTTCGGCTACACACCGGGCGCCTATTGCCGGCTCGATCCCTGACCGGCACGGCGAACGTCCTGCCCTCGCGCTTCCTGCGCGAGATCTCGCGCGAACTGCTGCACGACGTGCGGCCGAAGGTGCAGGTCTCGCGCAGCGCCTCGCTGGGCGCGCCGCGCAGCCTGCGGCACGGCATGATCGAGGCGCCGGCGATCACGCTCGGCGCCAACGTGCAGCATCCCAAGGTCGGCGGCGTGGTCATCGACGACGAAGACAGCGGCGCGCATGCCCGCGTGCAGGTCCAGTTCGACCCGGCACGTTCAAAGGCGCGTCGCACATAGAAGGCCGGCGTGTGCCCGCGATGCAGAGCGCAGCAAGGTCATCGCATGCACCGCTGTGGCATTGGCAGGTTTGTGGGCAAACCGGCCGCGCGCAGATGTTTGCGCAGCTGGATGGCGATGATGCGGCATGCCGAGGGCCTGCGGAAACCAATCGGCAGCATCGCCGCCCGTCAGTCAGCGAAAGCTCATGGCTCACGGCTCGCCCGCACACGGCTGTGCCCGTCTGCCTGCACGTGGCAGGATGCAGCTTCCCCCCGATCAGATGTACCTATGCCCGAATCGTCGCCGACCGCCGCACCGCAATTCCAGCGCAGCATGCAGGTGCGCCATCTGGTGATGTTGTCGCTGGGTGGGGTCATCGGCACCGGGCTGTTCTTCAACACCGGCTACATCATCGCCAGCACCGGCGCGCTCGGCACGGTGATCGCCTATCTGATCGGCGCGCTGGTGGTGTATCTGGTGATGCAGTGCCTGGGCGAGCTGGCGGTGGCGATGCCGCAGACCGGGGCCTTCCATGTGTATGCCGCGCGTTATCTCGGCCCGGCCACCGGGTACGTGGTGGCGTGGTTGTACTGGCTCACCTGGACGGTGGCGCTGGGATCGAGCCTGACTGCGGCGGCGTTCTGCATGCAGTACTGGTTCCCGCACACGCCGGCATGGCCGTGGTGCCTGCTGTTCTGCGCGCTGATCTTCGGCCTGAACACGGTGTCGGCGCGCTGGTTTGCCGAAGGCGAATTCTGGTTCTCGCTGATCAAGGTGATCACGATCGTGCTGTTCATCGTGCTTGGCGGCGCGGCGGTGATCGGCGTGCTGCCGTTGGCCGATGGGTCGCCGGCACCCGGATTGCGCCACCTGCGCGCCGACGGCTGGTTTGCGCAAGGCACGCTGCCGATCCTGATGACGATGGTGGCGGTGAACTTCGCCTTTTCCGGCACCGAGTTGATCGGCGTGGCCGCTGGCGAAACCGCGCAGCCGGCGCGTGCGATTCCGCTGGCAATCCGTACCACGCTGGTGCGGCTGGTGGTGTTGTTCGTCGGCACCGTGCTGGTGCTGGCCGCGTTGCTGCCGGCCGAGCAGGCGGCGGTGGACACCAGCCCGTTCGTGCGCGCGTTCGAGTTGCTGGGCATCCCGTATGCGGCCGATGTGTTGAATGCGGTGATCCTGACGGCGATCCTGTCGGCGGCCAATTCCGGCCTGTATGCGGCCGCGCGCATGCTGTGGTCGCTGGCCAACGAAGGCACGCTGCCGGCGCGGCTCGCAGGCCTGACCCGGCGCGGCATCCCGTTGCCGGCCCTGGTACTGAGCATGCTGGGCGGCCTGTTGGCGCTGCTCACCGGCGTCTATGCGGCCGATACCGTGTTCGTGGCGATTTCGGCGGTGTCCGGCTTTGCGGTGGTGGTGGTGTGGTTGAGCATCTGCGCCTCGCACTATCGTTTCCGTCGCCAGTTGCTGCGCGACGGCATCGCGCCGGAGAGCCTGGCCTATCGCGCACCTTGGTATCCGTGGACGCCGCTGCTGGGCTTTGCACTCTGTCTGCTGGCCTGCATCGGCCTGGCATTCGATCCGCAGCAGCGCATTGCGTTGTGGTGCGGCATTCCATTCGTGGCGCTGTGCTACGGCGCCTACGCACTCACCCAATGGCTTGCGAGCAGGAGGCAACCCGCATGACGATTCTTCCACGCCAGCCGCGCGCCGGTGCGCCTTTCAGCCAGGCGCTGCAGCAGGACGGCTACGTGCTGCTCGATGGCGCGCTCGCCACCGAACTGGAGCAGCGCGGCTGCGATCTCAACGATGCGCTGTGGTCGGCGCGCGTGCTGATGGAGCAGCCGGAGCTGATCTATCAGGTGCATCGCGACTATTTCGCTGCCGGCGCGCAGTGCGCCATCACTGCCAGCTACCAGGCCACGCCGCTGGGCTTTGCCGCGCGCGGGCTGGACCTGGCGCAATCGCAGGCGCTGATCGCACGCAGCGTGGCCCTGGCGGCACAGGCGCGTGTCGATCATCTGCAGGCGCAACCACAGGACGCGCCGTTATGGGTGGCCGGGTCGGTCGGGCCGTATGGCGCCTACCTGGCCGATGGCTCGGAATACCGGGGCGACTACGCCCTGCCGCTGGCGCAACTGATGGACTTCCATCGCCCGCGCATCGCCGCGTTGGCCGAGGCGGGGGTGGATGTGCTGGCTTGCGAGACGCTGCCGTCGGCCAACGAGATCGTCGCGCTGCGCCTGCTGCTGGAGGAGTTCCCGCAGCTGCACGCGTGGTTCTCGTTCACCCTGCGCGATGCGGCGCATTTGAGCGATGGCACCGCGCTGGCGCAGGTCGTACCCGCGCTGGATGCGTGTGCGCAGGTGATCGCGGTGGGCATCAACTGCATTGCGCTGGAGCAGGTCACCGCCGCGTTGCAGACATTGTCCGCGCTGACGGCGCTGCCGCTGGTGGTGTACCCCAATTCCGGCGAGCACTACGATGCCGGCGCAAAACAGTGGCATGCCGGAAGCACGACCGCCTGCACCCTGGCCGACCAGCATGCGCAGTGGCTGGCGGCCGGTGCGCGGCTGATCGGCGGTTGCTGCCGCACCACACCGCGCGACATCGCCGCGCTGGCGCGTGCGCGGGTGGCGGGCTGAGCTGCCTCAGCCCTTCTGCGTGGCGATCCAGCGCTGGATCTTGTCCTGCAGGATATCCAGCGGCACCGAGCCGTCCTTGAGCACTTCGGTGTGGAAGGCGCGCACATCGAAGCGCGGGCCCAGTTCGCGTTGCGCCTGCTCGCGCAACTGCGCGATCTTCATCTCGCCGACCTTGTAGGCCAACGCCTGGCCGGGGATGGCCATGTAGCGGTCCACCTCGGCCTCGGCATCGGTCCGGGTCATGGCGGAGTTGTTGAGCATGTAGTCGATCGCCTGGGTGCGGGTCCAGCCCTTGCTGTGCAGCCCGGTGTCGGTGACCAGGCGAATCGCGCGCCACAACGCATTCTGCAGATAGCCGTAGTAGTTGTACGGGTCCTGATACAGGCCCAGTTCGCGGCCCAGCGATTCGGCATACAGCCCCCAGCCCTCGATATAGGCGGTCTCGCCGCCCAGGCGGCGGAACTTGGGCAGGTCGGTCAGCTGCTGCTGCAGCCCGAGCTGGAAATGGTGGCCGGGGATGGCCTCGTGCAGATACAGGCTCTCGGTCTCCCAGGTCCGGCGCGTGTCCAGGTCGGAGGTGTTGACGTAGAAAACGCCCGGTGTGCTGCCGTCGCCGCTGGGACGCATGTACGAGCCGCTGGCGGCCGACTGCGCACGCTGCGGTTCCACCACGCGCACTTCCAGCGCCGGCATGCCCTGCACATTGAACAGGCGCGGCACCGCGGCCTGCACGCGTCCCTGCAGGCCACGGTAGTAGCCCAACAGTTCGGTCTCGCTGCGGAACGCAAAGCGCCTGTCGGTCTGCATGAACTTGTAGAACTTGGGCAGGTTGCCGCGGAACCTGACCTGCTTGGCCAGCGTGGCGATCTCTGCCTGCAGGCGCGCGACCTCGTCCAGCCCGACCTGATGGATCTGCTCCGGGGTCAGCTCGGAGGTGGTGCTCTGGCGCACGTCGTAGGCGTACCAGGCCGCGCCATTGCGCAGCGCGGTCAGGCCGTCGGTGTCGCGGCAGGCCGGCAGGTACTCGGTGGCGATGAAGCCGCGCAGTGCCCGGTACGCCGGCATGATCCGCACTTCGATCAGTCGCTTGTACTCGGCGGTGATGCGCTGCTTGTCGGCCTCGGGCATGTCTGCCGGCAGGTTGCGCACCGGACCCCAGAACAGGCTGTCTTCGGCATTGCGCGCGATGATCGCGTCCAGCTGCGGCAGCACCTTCTGCATCAATACCTTCGGCTGCACCACGCCGGCCTGCATGCCGGCGCGCATGTTGGTGATGGCCTGGTCGAACAGGTCAGGGATGCCCACCGCGCGCCGCGACCAGTTGTCGTAGTCCTTGACCGTCTTGAACGGCTGCGCGCCGGTGCCCGAGCCCAGCACCACCGCGATGCTGGCGATGTTGTAGAACTGGTTGATCGGCAGCATCCAGCTGGGGAACTGCTCGGCCGCCAGTGCGCTACGCGCATCGCGCACGAAGATCTGGTAGCTCAGCAGGTCCTGCCCGCTCAGCCCGTCCGGCCCCAGCGCCTCGGCCTTGCCCAGCCACAGCACGGTGAAGTCGTGCGACTGCTGCCGGAACGCCGGCGACAGGAAGTTGGGCAACTGGTCGTTGTAGCGGGTCTCGCCCTGGAAGGTGGCCTGCAGCGGGTTGAGCTTGAGCGAGGCATCCCAGTACTGGTCGTAGAGCAAATTGAGCTGCTGCGCCTTGGTCAACACCACCGGTGCGGCCACGGCACGCGGCCTGGGCTTGGCGGCTTTGCCACCCTTGGCGGCCTTGGTGGTCTTGGCCGCCGGCTTGGCGGTCTTCTTGCCCTTGCTCGCCTTGGCGCGGGTTTGCGTGGTCTGTGCCTTGCCGGTTTTCTTCTTGGCCGCATCGGCGGGCGCTGCCACTGACAGGCTCAGCACGGCGGCCAGGGCCAGGGACAGCAGGCGGGAAAAGCTGAGGGGCATTACCGGCTCCGGGAACAAGCGAGCGGGGAGCTTGCCCGATCCGCACCGTTCCGGCCACCCATGCGGCACACGGGGCGCGCCTGGAATTCATGAAGCCCGCTGCGCACGCCTGCAGCACGCAGGCATGTTGCAGTGCGATAGGCTTGCGCACATGCCAAGGGATGAATCGACATGCGGGACGCAGCTGCCCGTGCAGGGTGGGCAGGGCTTCTGGCGCGATCCGGCGTTGCCCTTCGTCGAACTGCGCCAAGTGATCAACAGCCGCAGCCTGTGTTATGCCGCGCATACGCATGAGCAATGGTCGGTGGGTGCGATCGATCGCGGGCTGGCGCGCTATCGCAATGGACGCATGCAAGCGCAGGTGGGCGCGCGGTCGCTGACCCTGATCAACCCTGGCGATGTGCATGCCTGCAATCCGGATCAGCAGCAGGACTGGTCGTTCCGCATGCTGTATCTGGACGTGGCGTGGCTGCGCGAACAACAACGCGCACTCGGCCTGGCCGCCAATGCGGATGTGCACATGCTCGCAGCGCCGCTGTGCCAGACCCCGGCAGCCTATACCGCCTTCGAGCGCATGCATGCCGTGTTGATCGATGGCAATGCCGATGCGCTGGCACGCGAGAGTGCGTTGATCGCATTCGTGGCGCGGCTGCATCTGCATGTGGAGCCGATCAGTCGTGCGCTTGCGGTCGATACCGGGCCGATGCAGCGGGTAGCCGAGTATCTGCAGGCCCATCATGCACGTGCGGTCTCGCTGCGCGAGCTATGCACGCTGGCCGGGATGCCGGCACCGCGCTTGATTCGTGGCTTCCGTCAGGCGCACGGGCTGACCCCGCATGCGTATCTGCTGGATTGCCGTTTCCAGCGTGCGCGCGAGGCCTTGCGGCGCGGTGGTGACATTGCCGAGGTCGCCTACGCGCATGGCTACGCCGACCAGGCGCATCTGCAGCGCAGCTTCAAACGTGCCTGGGCGGTGACGCCAGGGCGTTACCGCAATGCCGTGCCCCATTCCAGCAACAGATAGACCGCGCTCAGCACCAGCAGCGCGGCCAGCACCCGGTTCAACCGCCGCAGCTGCCTTGGCACCTGCACATGCCGCCGCAGCACGGCGCCGGCCAGCAACCAGCACCCCAGCGAGGGATAGCAGATCAGCGCATACAACGCCGCAAAACCCGCCAGTTGCGTGGTGCCTGCCGTCGCATACAGGGCAACGCCGGAGGTCGCCGCCAACCAGGCCTTGGGGTTGAGCCACTGCATTGCTGCACCGGTCCAGAACGAGGCCGCCGGGCGCGCCTCGTCGGTCTGGATGACGCCATCGTCGCGCAGCAGGCGCCAGGCCATGTAGAGCAGAAACGCCACCCCGGCCAGATGCAATGCACGGCCGAGCAGCGGCCAGCGCAGCAGCACCTGCTGCAGTCCCATGCCCACCAACACCAGCAGCGCGACGAAGCCGACGGTGGCGCCGATCACATGGCCGTGCCCGGCACGCGCGCCGGCGCTGGCGCCGGTGCTCAGCGCGACCAGGTTGACCGGCCCGGGCGAAATCGAGCACACCAGCGCGAAGCTGGCCATTGCGACAAGATGGTCCATGGCGCGGAATCCGTAGCGGGGCGCAACAGCATGGCCAGCGAGCGCGGCGACGGATTGAACAAAATTTCGATGGGCGGTCGCTGCGGGCGTTGCATGATCGGTAAACGCAGCCAGCGGTCGTCAGGCAGGCGACATGCCGGACCGATGAGGCCGAGTGCGAGCCAACGCCACGGATGCGGGTCCTCGCCTGGCAGCGCTGCGGCCGGCAGGTTTTTGCGTTGTCAGCCGGCGGCGGCTTCTTCGCGCAGTTGCTCGGCGCGCTCGGCGCCCAGGTATGCGCCGATGGCGCGGCGCGCCAGATACAGCAGCGGGATCAGTGCGATCGCAAAGCCCATCTTGTAGACGTAGTTGAGCGTGCTCACCGCCAGGAACTGGTCGGTGGACCAATGCTGCGGGCCGAGCACGAAGGCGATGTAGATCACCACGAAGCTGTCCACCAACTGCGACACCGCCGTGGAGCCGGTGGCGCGCAGCCACACGTGCTTTTCGCCGGTGGCGCGGCGGATGCGATGGAACACCGATACATCGATCAACTGGCCGAACAGGAAGGCCACCAGCGAGCCGCCGATCGTCCACAGCCCCTGGCCGAAGACCGCTGCAAAGGCGGCCTGGTAGTCGGGCACGCCCTGGCTCTGCGCCGCCGTGACCCACCAAGCCGCCGGCGCCAGTGCGATGGCGGCGAACGCGAACACGAAGCCGTAGCCGATCAGCGCCACCGCCACCCACGAGATGAAACGCACCCCGCGGCTGCCGAAGAACTCGTTGATGGTGTCGGTCATGATGAACACCACCGGCCACAGCAAGGTGCCGGCGGTGAAGCTGAGCGAGCCGGTCTGGCCGAACAGGTTCCAGTTCAACGGCGCGATGCCGAGGGTGTCTTCCAGCGCGAAGATCTTGACCCCGATGAACTCGGCCAATGCCGCGTTGACGCAGAAGAACGCCGCCAGCGCAATGAACAGGCGAACCGCACGATCGTCGAGGGTGCGCACCTGTGTCATGGCGTTAGCGATCCGCGGTACGGGTAAAGGGAACGGATTCGGGCGCCACTGCGCCGCCGGAGATGATGAAGCTCATCGCCTGGTCCACGCTCCAGTCGGTGGGCGTGAGCAGCTCCACCGGCACGATCTCCAGATAGCCGGAGGTCGGGTTGGGCGTGGTCGGCACGTACACCGCTGCCAGCTCGCGGCCGGTGCCCTGTTCCTTGATCACCCGCGTAACCAGACCGACCGATTTCATGTCCCGGTGCGGGAAGTCGATCAGCACCACGCGCTGGGTGCTGCCGGGCTGGGTCTGCAGGATGTCGAGCAATTTGCGCGCGCTGTCGTACACCACGCTGGCCAGCGGGATGCGCCGCATGATCGCCTCGAACCAGCGCAGCAGGCGCTGGCCGATCACGCGCCGGCTCAGGATGCCGACAAACAGGATCGCGCCCACGGTGGCGATCAGCGCGATGGTGTTCTGCACCCACAGTGCCTTGATCCAGCCCAGATAGTCGGGGAACGAGGCGGCGATGCGTTCGGATAACGGCACCACCCACGGGCTGCTGATGCCCGACAACAGCGAGAACACGAACTTCACCACCACCCAGGTCAGCCAGACCGGCAGCAGGGTGAGCAAACCGGTCAGAAAGACGCGTTGCAGGGAAGGGCGGGTGGGCGGAGTGGGGGATTCGGACATACGCGCATTGTAGGCATTCGGCCGCGTCCGGTGCAGGCGCACGGTGCGCCTTGTTCGCCGGGGAGACGGCAAATGCGCATCGGCGTATGCCACTCGCGGCTCTGTCCGGGCCGCTCTAAGATGGCGCAGCTCATCCACGGACGGTTGCCCCCGCATGCTCGCCAAATTCCTCAAGTCGGCCCTGCTGGGGCTATGCATCCTGATTGCCCTGCTGGTGGCCCTGTACGCGATCTCCGCGCGCTGGCCGATTCCTGACGCGCAGCGCCAGGCGTTGGCGCAACTGCGTCAACCGCAGCCGCCGCTGCGTGGGCCCAATATGTTCGCCGCGCTATGGTCGTTGGGGTACGCGGTACCCGATGCGCAGCGGAATGCGCTGGTTGCGCAGGATGTGCAGCGGTTCGCGCGCTTGCCGGCAGGCATGCAGCTGCAGAGTGCGGCCACGCGCTATCCGCGCCACCCGGATTGGCCGGCCACAGCCCCGGCGCCATGCGCGCGCCATGCCGGCTGCCTGGACCGCGTGCGTCAGCAGCCGCAAGCCTATGCCGATGCGCTGGCTACCCAGATACCGTTGTTGTTCAAGCTGCGCGATCTGGCCGGTTACGCCGATTACCGAAGCCCGTTCCCGCCTTCTGCCACTGCGCCGTTGCCGCCACTGCCTCGGTTCAATGTGTCGATAACCAGCAACGCGCTGGACTTTGTGCAAGGGCGCACCACACAGGCGTTGGCGGGTGTCTGCACCGATGCGCAGGTTGCACGCGTACTGCTGCGCAGCGGCGACAATCTGCTCATGCCGATGCTTGGCGCGGCGATGCTGCGCACCAATGCGCACCTGCTTGCCGACATGCTGTCCGAGCTGCCGGCGCAGCATCCGTTGCCTGCGCACTGCCTGGCCGCATTTGCGCCGCTTGCGGTCGATGAGATCTCGCTATGCGACGCATTGCACGGCGAATCAAGGATGGCGCTTTCGATATTTCAGGAAGCCAGCCACAACGGCCAGGCAACCGATCTGTCCTGGGACGATCGATTGTCGCTGCATCTACTCGACCAGGAACGCACCCATGCGCTGATGGCTCCGACCTATACCTGGGCATGCAGCGCGCCGGTACGGGCCGTGCTGGCGCAGGATCAAGCGGTGCCGCAGGCACTGATTCCAGTGCCGGACACCGTCTCGATGGGTTGCGTTGCCAATGCAGTGGGGTGTCTGTTGGCGGGTCTGGCACGCCCTGACTATGCAAATTACCAGCATAAGCGGCAAGACACTGCCGCCGCACTGCGCGCGTTATCGGCCGTGCTGTGGTTACGCGATCACCCTGGTGATGCGCAGACACTCGAGCAGCGCCTTGCCGGCTTGCCGCCATCGCTGCGCGGGCAAGCGCGACCACTGCAGCCCGCTGCGGACGGCCTGAGCATGCAGCTGCGTCAATACGCCAGGCCTGAAGACGGTGTCATGGAGGATCTGTGGCCGCTCGCAGGCAGCCGGATGGCGCATCAGTCCGGGGCGGCAGTGGCCCCGAAGAACCAGGCGCCCTAACCATTGAAGTCCAGCGGACGGGTGGGGCGGGTGCATGCGATCCACCTCGGCCCCGCTTTGGGCTGCCGCTACATCTGCTGGCGGAGCATCGTCTTGCGTGCTGCGTAGGAAGGCTAATACGCCAAGTTGGCAGTGCCGCCATCTGTGATAGCGAAAGCGTGCAGCGTTGCTATCAACATCAGCTTTCTTCCGCCTGCTCGCATGGACGCGCAAGAGCGCGCTGCGCAATGCAACGCGCCGCTCGTAGCGCGGGCTTAGAACCGGAAATTCAACCAGCCCATCACGAAGGTCGAATCGCCGTAACCGGCCTTTTCGAGCGCAGGCCCGGCCATCAGGTGTTCGGCGCGGAAGGTCACCGACCAGTTCGGGTCGATGTTCCAGGTGGCGTTGATGCGCGGCATGGTGCCGATGCGGCGCTCGCCGGTGCTTTGCGTGCGGGCGTAGGCGCGTGCCTGGTTGTTGTAGATCGCATCGCTGGTGGTCTGCCGCCACAGGGTTTCCCATTCCAGGTTCACGGTGATCTTGGAAGTGGGCGAGAAGGTGAACGTGGGCGCAGCGGTGACCAGGTTGACCGGGCCGAAGAACGTCGCCCAGCTGAAGTAGATCGTATTGCCATAGAGGAAGTTGTTGTTGCGCAGCGTGCCGGTGCCGGAGGAGCCACCGCCGCCGGAAGCGATTTCGCTATGGAAGCCCAATCGCGGTTTCCAGCCCGATTCGCTCAGCGACCAGGCGTTGGAGGTGCTGGCCATGTAGGCGCGCAGATCGCGCCCGCCGTAGCTGCCGCGCTGCACGGTCACGAACGAGTCGGTGCGCAGCTTGCCCACATTGCCCCAGAGGCGCAGGCCGTAATAGTTGCGGTTTTCTTCGGCGGTCTGCCGGCCCCAGACCTGATTGTCGTTACGGAACTGGTAGAAGAACGGCTCCAGGTACATCGGCTTGGCGGTCGGCATGCGATAGCCGCCGACCACGCCGCGGAAGTGCCGCGAGCGGTCGATGCGATCGTCGCCCAGGCCTTCGGTGCCATCGAGGTTGAAGTTGAAATCGAACAGGTCCACGCGGGTCTTTTCGCCGATCGCCCAGGCGCGCACACCGTTGAAGGTCACGAAGATATCGGTGTTGTCGCGCAATGCCATCAGCGTGACGGGGCCATCGACAAACACCTGACGGCCGACACGCAGGCCGAGGTCGGCATCGGCGACACGGCCCTTCACATCGAAAAACACCTGCTGCAGGATCGCGTTGTTTTCCTGCGTGCCGGTCTTGGCACCTTCGTTGCGTCCATCCAGGCTGCCGTGCGCCAGTTCCGTATACAGACGGAAGTGCTCGCCGACATGAAAGTCGGCGCCGAAGAACGCGCGCAATAGATACTGCTGCTGCGAATGGCTGCCGGGAATCAAACCGGGATTGGTGATGGTGTTGCTGCGCACGCGCAATTCGTTGCTGAGCGAGACATACACATCGCCCGATTCATTGAACGGAATGTACTTAAGTGGATCGAACGGACTCTTGCGCTTGGACGGATCCTTTAGATACGACCAGTCTTCGGCCCAACGCACCTGCCACATGTTGCCGCCCTGCTTGGCGCCCCAACCCTGCGCTTCCAGCGGATAACCCTTCGCGGTAGCGGGCGCTGCCGGAGCGGCAGGCGCAGCCTTGGCAGGCTCCGGCTGGGTCTGCTCGGCATTGACCGGCGCGGTCTGCGCCTGCGCAAACCCCAATCCCGGCAGTGACAACCCGATCGCCAGGCACAGGCGCCGGGTGGCACCAAAGGAAGTTTCAGCCATGGCCGGCTGTGCCAAGCGTGCTAGTCGCATCGTGTCGCCCTATCGAAAAAAGTGAGTCGTCTGAGCGAGTGGTATCGGCTCAGTGGGCAATGACTGTAGTGGAGCGCTGCCGCAAAGGGAGTAACCCAATGGTTCTAAGCACATGAGCGGGGATTGGGGAGTCGGGATTGGGGATTTGCAAAAACAGGCGTGCAAGTGACGCTCCAGTTCTTCTTCAGTCCGCTTGAGTTAACGCTAGGAAATTCTCAGCCGGAATGCTCTGCGAATCCCCAATCCCCAATCCCCGCCTCATGACTACCGGCACATCCACTATACCCAACTTCGCAATAGCATTGCCTTCGACCTAGCGGAGATGGCCGATGAGCGAACCCGATGCCTACCTGCGGAAATTTCAGAAAGAGCTGAGTGCGGGCACGGTGTCTCTGGCGCTACTGGCAGTGCTGGCGCAGGCCGAGGAGCCGCTGTACGGCTATCTGATCGCCAAGCGCATGGAGCGGCTGGACGGTGTGCTGAGCGGCAAGCAGAGCGCGCTGTATCCGGTGCTGCGCAATCTGGAGGGGGCCGGGTTGCTGCAGAGCCATGTCGAGCCGTCGGCATCCGGTCCGCCGCGGCGCTATTACCGCATCACCCAAACCGGGTGTGATTGCCTGCGCGACTGGACCGCCGCCTGGCGCGCCACCCGCGATTCCGTTGACTCAGTGCTGGAGGGGACCCACTCATGACGACCATTGCGCAGGCACGCCCGTTGCCGACCACCATTCCCGATTACCTGGCACAACTGCGCCAGGCCCTGGCCGGCGCGGATCCGGCGATGATCCAGGACGCGCTCTACGACGCCGAAGAGTATCTGCGCGCCGAACTGGCCGAGCAGGCCGGCAAGAGCGAAGCGGAAGTAATCGCCGGCGTGGCAGGCAGCTACGGTGCGCCGGATGAGGTGGCCGAGATCTATCGCGAAACCGAAGTGACGGTGACACGTGCACTGCGCCCGCCGCTGCCGCGCAGACGCAGCACGTGGTTCGGCAGATTCTTCGGCGTGGCTGCCGATCCACGCAGCTACGGCGCGCTGTTCTACATGCTGCTGTCGCTGGTCACCGGCGTGTTCTATTTCACCTGGGTGATCACCGGCGCGAGCCTGTCGGCGGGTTTGATGATCCTGATCATCGGCGTGCCGTTGCTGGTGCTGTTCTTCGGATCGGTGCGGGTGCTATCACTGGTGGAAGGCCGCGTGGTGGAAACGCTGCTGGGCGTGCGCATGCCGCGTCGTCCTGCCCATCCGGGGCCACAAGGTGGCTGGCTGCAACGCATCGGCGCGATGTTCACCGATGCGCTCACCTGGAGCACGATGCTGTACTTCCTGCTGATGCTGCCGCTGGGCATTGTCTACTTCAGCGTGTTCACCACCTTGTTGTCGTTGGCGCTGGGCCTGGCCGCTTCACCGCTGGTGCTGCTGTTCGACAACACGGCGGTGCTGACCTGGGATGGCGTGGATGTCACCAGCGCTTGGATGACGCTGCCGTTGTTCGTCGTGGGCGTGCTGCTGCTGTTCGTCACGCTGCATCTGGCACGCGCCTTCGGCAAGCTGCACGGCATGTTCGCCAAGCATTTGCTGGTCAAGAGCGGTGAAGGTTGAGTGCAGCGTGTGATTGCGGGTTGTATGGCACGCGGCTGCGATCGCTGCAGTGTTACGTGGTCTGTAGTGAAAGGCCTGAAAGACGCAACGACTTGAAGTCCCGTAGTCGTGTAGGTGGTTGGACAGCGCGGATGGAGCAGTTGCAGGGCGGCCGCTCTGTGGCTTGGCTGCAGGGCCCTTGTCCGCCCACCCTCGCAGGACACGCCGCAAGTACGTCCTTGTAGGCTCTTACGCGGCATCCATGCCGCGTAAGGTCCCGCGACGGTGAGCGGGCAAGGACCAGTCGAGATGGTCGATGTGCAGGGTTTTAAACAAACAATCGACGAACTCTCTGGTGCGGTGTCCTCGCCGGTTGCGGGACCCTTAGCGGCATGGATGCCGCTAACGAGCCTCCATGGACGGATTCACGGCGTGTCCCGCGAGCGGCGAGGGCACCGCGCGCTCGAATCACCAAGCTCTTGAGTTAAGCATCCGATTTTGGCTAAACGACGCCACCGTTCTAAGTCTCGATTGCTCTAGGCGTTGCGTCCTGAGGAGTCTGGATAGCGCGCATGGACCAGTTGTGAAGCGGCGGATCTGCGGCTTGGCAGCAGGGCCCTTGCCCGCCCACCATCGCAGGACACGCCGCAAGTACGTCCGTGTAGGCTCTTACGCGGCATCCATGCCGCGTAAGGTCCCGCGACGGTGGGCGGGCAAGGACCATCGAAGATGGTCGGTGTGCGTGGTGGCAAGCACTTTCAATAAAGCGACCGGCAACTGTCTGGTGCGGGCGCCGCGCACGTTGCCACGCAGTGCGCTGTTTTTACTGGAACCAAAAATCTGCGCATAAAAAACGCCCCTTGATCGGTCTCGATCAAGGGGCGTTTTTGTCCGCCGATTTTTCGGCCGATCAGGCGCGTTTGCCGCGCTTGCGGATCGGGGTGACGGTGGCGGGATCGCGGCTGCCGACCGGGTCGGCATCATAGCGAGCGATGAATTCGCGCACCTGCGGGTACACCACTTCGCGCCAGCGACGGCCGCTGAAGATGCCGTAGTGGCCGGCACCTTCCACTACCAGATGACGACGATGCGCCGCGTCGATCCCGGTGCACAGATCGTGCACCGCTTCGGTCTGGCCAAGACCGGCGATATCGTCCAGTTCGCCTTCGATGCTGAGCAGTGCGGTATTGCGGATCGCCGACGGCTTGACCAGCTGGCCATCCACTTTCCACTTGCCCTGCGGCAGCAGGAAGTCCTGGAACACCACGCGAATGGTGTCCAGGTAATACTCGGCCGGCATGTCGAGCACGGCGTTGTATTCGTCGTAGAACTGCCGGTGCGCCTGCGCGTCCTGCAGGTCGCCCTTGACCAGATCGGTGTAGAAATCCCAGTGCGACATCACGTGCCGGTTGGGGTTCATCGACAGGAAGCCGGCATGCTGAAGGAAGCCCGGATACACCTGCCGGCCGTGGCCCGGATACGGGAATGGCACGGTGTGGATCAGGTTGTTCTGGAACCACTCGATGCCATTTTCGGTGGCCAGGTTGTTGACCTGGGTCGGGCTGCGGCGCGCATCGATCGGCCCGCCCATCATCACCAGCGAGCGCGGCGTGGGTTCGTCGTTGGTGGCCATCAACGACACCGCCGCAAGCACCGGCACGGTGGGCTGACACACGCTCACCACATGCAGGCGCTCGGCGCCGATGTGACGGATGAACTCCTGGATGTAGCTGATGTAGTCCTCGAGCCGGAAAGCGCCGGCTTCCAGCGGCACCATGCGCGCGTCGACCCAATCGGTGACATAGACCTTGTGGTTGCGCAACAGGGTGCGCACGGTATCGCGCAGCAGGGTGGCGTGGTGGCCGGACAAGGGCGCCACCACCAACACGGCCGGCTGCTGCTTCATCGTGCCGATCAGCTCGACATGGTCGCTGAAACGCTTGAAGCGCAGCAGACGGCAGAACGGCTTGCTCAGCACTTCGCGTTCGATGATCGGCAACGAATGGCCGTCGACCTCGACGTCGTCGAGCGCCCAGGCCGGCTTTTCATATTCCTTGCCCAGGCGATGGAACAGCTCATTGCCGGCCGCCATGCGTTCGGCGCCCGGGAGCGAGGCCCACAGACTGTCGGGGTCGGAGAACATCTTGGCGTTCGCCTGGGCCTGGTGCACCCAAGGGGCTAGCAGATTGCGGGTCAGCTCGTGCAGTTGATAAAGCATTCCACCCATCCGTGCGGCTCTTTGCTGCCGCGCAGCATACCCCCTTTGGCGCATTTGCACCTTAATGGGGCTGCGGACGGTAGAGGCTGTCATACGACTTATGGCAGGCGTCAGCGCGTTGATTGGCCGCGATTTGGTTTGCCGCGATTGGTGATTCTTTGGATGGCTATGCGAGTCGAAAGCGCGCGTTCGTCGCAGAACCCTACGGCTGCTGGACGAGTCCTCTTTCCTGCAGGGGATGGATAGGTGAGGTGCAGGGCGAAGCGCAGTGCACTCAACCTTTATCAGCGTTCAATCTCCACCAGGCTTCGCACGCAACCTCATCCGCCCCCGCGGGGCACCTTCTCCCGGCGGGAGAAGGGAGTGACGTTTCTCTGTCTGCGGGGAGATGAGCGGAATAAAGCCCCTCTCCTGCGGGAGGAGGTGAGGGTGCGCGGCGAAGCCGCTCGCCATGCGTGCCTCAACCGGCCAGCGTCCTGCTCAGCCGCGCTCCAGCGCAGATGCCTCATCGGCCAACTGCGGCGATAACCAGCAGTGCGAGCCGAGTGCAGCAAACCCCACGCTGGCGAAGCGGCGCCGATACCAGCGCGCCGGCCGCGCCTGAAAACCATCGTGGTCGCCTTCGAAGGCATCTTCTTCGGCGAAGGTTTCCAGAAATGCCACGCCTGTGCACATCTCGGCCAACCCCGGCAGGCCCTGGTTGAACTCGCGCGTGGGTACGTAATGCAGCACGTCTGAGCAGATCAGCAGATCCACCGGCGCGCAGGGGCGCAGCCAGGCGAAATCGCCGAAGCGGGCAGGGTGGATCTGCCGGCTGCGTCCGTAACGCTGCACCGCGTAGGCGCTGCTGTCGAAGCCCAGATAGCTCAGCTTGGGGCGTAACGCCAGCAATGGCGCGCGCCAGGCCGCCTCTCCGCAGCCGAGATCCAGCACGCTGCGGATCGGGCGCTCCAGGTAGTACTCGGCCTGGCTCACCGCCAGTGCGACCTTGCGTCGCAGGCGCGCAGGGTCGGCCAGCCCGGCATCCCGGTACCAGCGGCGGAAATAGTGGGCGTCGTACTGCTTGTCGTCGGGTTCGGACATGGACGTCAGGTGCTTTCGCGTGAGCGGATAGGTGAAAATGCGGGCCATCCTACGCCAGCCAGCGAAGCCAGCACATGACCCTGTACCTGTGGATCAAGACCTTCCATCTGTTGTTCGTCACTGCGTGGATGGCGGCGGTGTTCTACCTGCCACGCATCCTGGTCAATATCGCCGAAGCCGGTGCCGAGCCTGCGGTACGTACGCGCCTGGTGCTGATGGGGCGCCGTCTCTACAAATTCGGCCACAGCATGCTGGGGCTTGCGCTGCTGTTGGGCGCGGTGCTGTGGCAGGGCTATCGGGTGATTCCGGATTTCCCGACGATGGTGGCCGGTGGCTGGCTGCACGCAAAACTGTTTGCGGTGGCCTTGATCCTGGCGCATTACATCGTGGCCGGGCGCTGGTTGAAGGGCGTGGATCAGGGCCGCAGCCTGCCCAGCGGCCGCGCATTGCGGCTGTTCAATGAAGTGCCGGTGGTGTTGCTGGTCGGGGTGATCTGGCTGGTGCTGGCCAAGCCGTTCTGACACAACGCCCGGGCGGTGCATGCGCTTGCCGGATGCATCGGTCGACGCTGGCGTGTTCGCGCAGCACTGCGGTGATGTGGCGCGGATAGTCGAGGGATTCCGCCAAGGCGCCATTGCGAAACGGCTGCATCGACGATTGCAGCAGGTGATCGATCCGGGTCTTCAGGCTTGCCGCTATCCCAGGCTTTCTGGGCATCGCGGTACTCTTCGTTGCGTACCAGTCTTCTGGGGAACACGGTGCTCTCACCATCCGTGTTTCGCCGCTTGAGTATCGCGTCAGGCGGAGATCACGCCTGGGCGCCGAGCTCGCTCAGTCCCTTGCGCGCCAGGTCGATCCAGGCGCGTTGCTCGCGCTGGTAATGCTTGGGCGAGGCGGCTGCGTGGCGCAGCACCTGCTCGAAGACGGCCCTGGCGTCTTGCGGGCGCGCGGCGCGCAACAACAGCTGCGCATAACGCACGCGTGCTTCTTCGCCCGGATAGCCTTGCGCAAGCGTTTCGTACTCGTGCAGCGCCTCGTCGATGCTGCCGCTGTCTTCGACTGCGCGCGCATACAGCAGGTGCCCGTCGTGCGAACGGAATGTCGGATTGGCCGCGATCAACGCGTCCAGCGTCCTGCGTGTCTCTGCGGCCTGGCCCAGCCCGTACTGGGCCTTGGCCAGGCCCAGCATCAGGTCCGGGTCGTCCTGGTAGATGCCGCGCAGCGCGCCCTGATACAGCTCGGCGGCACGCGCGTAGTCGCCCTGTTCCAGCAGCGTCTGCGCGAGGCGGCGGCGATTCTCGGGGGTGTCGGCCACATCCAGCTGGCGCGATGCATCGCGTTGTTCGCGTTGCGGATCGATGCGCTGACGCACCTTGCGCAGGCCACGGCGCGCCGTCGGGTCGTTGCGCAGGTCCGGGATCACCGCCACGCACACGTAGACCAGGACCGCCAGCAACGAAAACGCCAGCAGGATGAAGATCCAGTACAGCGGGCGGCCGCTGCGCACCACGTGCACGCAGCAGGCAGCCTGCAATACCAGCGACAGCAGAAGTAGCGGGCTCATATCCGAACAGGTCCTTCCATGGTGGCCAATCGTCTTGCCGGCTGGCGATGCTGCGCGCAGCACCATCGCCCCGGCTTGTTGCCGCCGATCAGTTGCCTTCGTAGGCGCCGTAGCTGCGCAGGCGCTCGTAACGACGCTGCAGCAGGCCCTCGACCGGCAGCTTTTCCAGCGCTTCCAGCTCGTTGAGCAGCACCGCCTTGAGCCGCTTGCCCATCTGCTCGGGATTGCGATGCGCGCCGCCGGTGGGTTCGCGGATCACCTTGTCGACCAGGCCCAAGCCTTTCAGGCGCTTGGCGGTCAAGCCGAGCTGCTCGGCCGCGTCCTTGGCCTTGGCCGCGTCCTTCCACAGGATCGAGGCGCAGCCTTCGGGCGAAATCACCGAGTAGGTGCCGTATTCCAGCATCAAGGTGCGGTCGCCCACGCCGATCGCCAGCGCGCCGCCGGAGCCGCCTTCGCCGATCACGGTGCAGATCACCGGGATCTTCAGCTCGGCCATCTCCAGCAGGTTGCGCGCGATCGCTTCGGACTGGCCGCGCTCTTCGGCGCCGATGCCCGGGTAGGCCCCCGGGGTGTCGATAAAGGTCAGCAACGGCAGGCGGAAACGCTCGGCCAGCTTCATCAGGCGCAGCGCCTTGCGGTAGCCCTCCGGGCGCGGCATGCCGAAATTGCGGGCAACCTTGCTCTTGGTGTCGCGGCCCTTCTGGTGGCCGATGATCACCACTGCGCGGCCATCGATGCGGCCCAGGCCACCGACGATCGCCTTGTCGTCGGCATAGGCACGGTCGCCGGCCAGTTCCTGGAATTCGTCGCAGATGGTGTTGATGTAGTCCAGCGTATACGGGCGCTGCGGGTGGCGCGCCAGCTGCGAGACCTGCCAGGCCGACAGGTCGCGGAAGATCTGTGCGGTACGCACGCGCAGCTTGTCGCGCAGCGCTCGCACCTCGGTGTCCACGTTGACTGCAGGACCGGTGCTGGCCTTGCGCAGTTCCTGGATCTTTGCTTCCAGATCGGCGATGGGTTGCTCGAAGTCGAGGTAGTTAGGATTCATGCAGTGGTGTCGTCAACGTAAGGCGGGGAGTGTAGCTGAAGCGCTGCCTTCGGCCCGTACGGGGCCGTTCGGTGGCGGGGATTCGGGAGTCGGGATTCGGGATTGGCAAAAGCGGCGCTGCTGCGTCCGGGTTGCTGTTGCCAATCCCGAATCCCGAATGCCCAATCCCCGCCCCTCAAGCCCACGGAGGGCTGTACTTGATCTTCAAGGTCCGCACCGCGGGGTCGGCGCGCAGGCTGTCCATCAGCTGCTGGTCGATCCGCACCGAGTGGCTGCCGTTGAGGTCAAGCATGCCGGCCACGCCGCCGGTCGGGGCGCGCAGCAGCAGGTCCAGGCGCAGGGGGGTCTTGCCGGGGCGGTGCTTGGCCAGCAGCGCGTCGATGCGCTTCCAGGCCTGTTTCTCGCGCAGGTCCAGGCGCAGCGACAGGCGCTGTGCGTGGTCGGCGCAGATCTGTTCGTAGTCCCAGCATTGGCGGATGCGCAGGCTGTAGCCGCCGTTGAATTCGTCCTCGCGCAGGCCGCCCTTGACGATCAGGATGCGGTCGCGGGTGAGCAGATGCCCGAACTCGGCCATCGCATCGGAGAACGCGCTGCATTCGACCCGGCCACGGCCGTCTTCGAGCTGCACGAACACCTGGCTGTCGCCCTTGCGCCGCACGCCGATCACCTGGCCGGCCAGGATCGCGCTGACTTCCGGGCGCCAGGCGCGTTTTTCGCCATCGCCGCCACCGCCACCGCCGCGTTGTTGCGAGGCGAGGATCTTCTCCAGCGCGCCCAGGTCGCAGCCGACCAGCTCGCGCACTTCGTCGCGGTGCGGGTCGAACGGGTGACCGCTGAGATAGAAGCCCAGCGTTTCGCGCTCGCCGGTGAGCAACTGGCCCAGCGGCCATTCCTTGCTTTCGGGCAGGTCCAGACGCAGCGCCGGCGCGCTCGGGTCCGGCCCGCCGAACAGCGAGTTCTGGCCCGAGGCGCGTTCGCGCGCCAACTGCTCGGTGGCCTTGACCACTTCCGGCAGCTGCAGCATCAGCGAGGCGCGGTTCTTGCCCAGCCCGTCCATCGCGCCGGCGTTGATCATCGCTTCCAGCGTGCGCCGGTTGAGCTTTGCGGTGCCCACGCGCGTGCAGAAATCCAGCAACGTGGTGTAGGGGCCGCCGCGCTGGCGTTCTTCGACGATCGCCTCGCAGGCGCCCTGGCCGACGCCCTTGATCGCGCCCAGGCCGTACTGGATGGTGTCCGGGCTGGCGGCCTCGAACATGTAGGCCGACTCGTTGACGCGCGGCGGCTTGACGGTCAGGCCGAGATTGCGCACCTCGTCGAGAAAGCCCACCACCTTGTCGGTGTTGTCCATGTCCGAGGACAGCGTCGCGGCCATGAATTCGGCCGGGTAATGCCGTTTCAGCCAGGCGGTCTGGTAGCTGACCAGCGCGTAGGCGGCGGCGTGCGACTTGTTGAAGCCGTAGCCGGCGAACTTCTCCATCAGGTCGAAGATTTCGTCGGCCTTGGCCGCGCTCACTCCGCCCTTGGCCGCGCCTTCGCGGAAGATCTCGCGGTGCTTGGCCATTTCGGCCGGCACCTTCTTGCCCATCGCACGACGCAACAGGTCGGCGCCGCCCAGCGAATAATCGCCGACGATCTGCGCCATCTGCATCACCTGCTCCTGGTACACCATGATGCCGTAGGTGTCCTTGAGGATGACTTCGGTACGCGGATCCGGGTAGATGATCTCCTGCTGGCCGTGCTTACGCGCGTTGAAGTCCGGGATCAGGTCCATCGGGCCGGGGCGGTACAGCGACACCAGCGCGATCAGGTCTTCGAAACGGTCCGGGCGCGCGTCCTTGAGCAGGCGGCGCATGCCCGAGGATTCGAACTGGAACACCGCGCCGGTATTGCCCGAGGCGAACACGCCCTTGTAGGTGGGGGCATCGTCAAGCGGAATGGCGCTGATGTCGACCGGGTCGATGCCGGCGCGTGCGTGGCGCACGTTGATCGCCTTGACCGCCCAGTCGATGATGGTCAGCGTGCGCAGGCCGAGGAAATCGAACTTGACCAGGCCGACCGCTTCGACGTCGTCCTTGTCGAACTGGGTGACCTGGTTCTTGCCGCGTCCGTCCTGGTCGTGTTCGGCGAACAGCGGGCAGAATTCGGAGAGCGGCTCGGGCGCGATCACCACGCCGCCGGCGTGCTTGCCGGCGTTGCGGGTGAGGTCCTCGAGCTGACGGGCCAAATCCATCAGGTCGCGCACGTCGTCTTCGACCTGATAGCGCTGGATCAGGTCCGGCGAGGCCATCTCCGAGTCCTTGCCTTCGCCCATCGCATCCTTGAGCGTGATGCCCAGGATGTTGGGGATCAGCTTGGCGACGCTGTCCACCAGACCATAGCTGAAGCCGAGCACGCGCCCGGCGTCGCGCACCACCGCCTTGGCCGCCATGGTGCCGTAGGTGATGATCTGGCTGACCCGTTCGCGCCCGTACTTGCGCGCCACGTAGTCGATCACCTCGTCGCGGCGGTCCATGCAGAAGTCGATGTCGAAGTCGGGCATCGACACGCGTTCCGGGTTGAGGAAGCGCTCGAACAGCAGGTTGTACGGCAGCGGATCCAGGTCGGTGATCTGCAGCGCCCACGCCACCAGCGAGCCGGCACCGGAACCGCGGCCCGGGCCGATCGGAATGCCCTGGTTCTTGCCCCACTGGATGAAGTCGGCCACGATCAGGAAGTAGCCGGGGAAGCCCATTTTGATGATGGTGTCCAGCTCGAATTCCAGCCGGTCGACATAGTCCTGGCGGGTCTTGCCGGGCGCGATCGGGTTCTTTTCCAGGCGTGCGGCCAGGCCATCGCGCGACTGGCTGCGGATCCAGCTGTCCAGCGTCTCGTCTTCCGGCACCGGGTAGGCGGGCAGGAAGTAGGTGCCCAGGCGCATCTCGATGTTGCAGCGCTGCGCCAGCGCCAGCGTGTTGTCGATCGCGTCGGGCACATCGGCGAACAGCGCGGCCATTTCGTCGCGGGACTTCAGGTACTGCTGGTCGCTGTACTCGCGCGGACGTTTGGGATCGTCGAGCACGCGGCCGGAGGAAATGCACACCCGCGCCTCGTGCGCATTGAAGTCGCTGGCGTACAGGAAGCGCACATCGTTGCTGGCCACCACCGGCAGGCCGCGCACGCCGGCCGCATGCAGCGCGAACTGGTTGAAGCGTTCTTCGCCCTCACGCCCGGTGCGGGTCAGTTCCAGATGCAGACCATCGCCGAACACGCGCTGCCAGTCAGCCAGCTGCTGCTCGGCCAGGTCGGCGCGGCCTTCGCCGAACAGGCGCCCGGCCAGGCTGTCGCGCCCGGCCAGGGCGAACAGGTTGGCGTGGCCGCTCTGCAGCCACTCCGGGTGGATCGCCACGCCGCCTTCGGGGCGGTGGCCTTCCATCCAGGCGCGGGTCAGCAGGCGCGACAGGCTCAGGTAGCCTTCGCGGTCGCGGCACAGCAGGGTCATGCGCCAGGGCGTCATGTCCGGAGTGGCGATCATCACGTCGGCGCCGGCGATCGGCTTGATGCCCACACCTTCGGCGGCCTTGTAGAACTTGACCAGCGCGAACAGGTTGTTGAGGTCGGTGACCGCCAGCGCGGGCATGTCGAGTTCGACCGCGCGGCTCAGCAGGTTGGCCTGCTTGGCCTTTTTCGGGTCAGCCTGATCCGGTTTCTCGGGCACACGGATGGTGGAATCCGCCAGCGAGAACTCGGTGTGGACGTGCAGATGGACGAAGCGGGAAGTGGACATGCGAGACCGGAATAATGCGTGGTCAGGGTAGCGAGCGTGGTCGGGTCGAACAAGGCTTGACAGCGCCGGCGCAGGGCCGCGGCCAGCTGCCACGGGGGCTGGGCCGTGCGGCCGATTCAGGCTTCGGCTAGCTGCGCGCAGCGCGACGGTGGCGATTGCGCGGATCGGCAGGCGTGCAGGGCTGCGGGTGCGGGGCGCGACGCTCCAGGCCATGGCCGCAGCGGCGGCATGCGCGCCAAGCGATGGAGGACGCCATTACCGTTCCAGGTTCGCCTGGAGGGCGGTCGGTCAGTCGGCCAGCAGCAGGTCGTCGGCCGGGGCCGCGCAGGGCACGTCCCACGGCGACTGCGCCGCCTCGATACCCAGTGCACGCCGCACCGGGGCGAAGCTGCGGCGGTGCTGCGGGCACGGTCCGTGGCTGCGTAGCGCGGCCAGATGCACCGGCGTGGCGTAGCCCTTGTGCTGGTCGAAGCGGTATTCCGGGTGCTGGGCGTGCAGCTCGTGCATCAGGCGGTCGCGGGTAACCTTGGCCACGATCGAGGCGGCCATGATGGCGCGATCGAGCGCATCGCCGCCGATCAAGGCCTCGGCCGGGCAGGGCAGGCCCTTGGGAACCCGGTTGCCGTCGATGCGCGCAAACCCGGCCACATGCGCCACGCCCTCCACCGCACGCCGCATGCCGAGCATGGTCGCCTGGTAGATGTTGATGCGGTCGATCTCCTCGCTGTCGATCAGCACCACCGACCACGCCAGCGCCCGCTCGACGATGCGCGCATACAACTGCTCGCGCCGCTGCGCGCTCAGCTGCTTGGAATCGTCCAGCCCGTTGATGCGCGGCTTGCTCGGGTCGAACACCACCGCCGCCACCGCCACCGGCCCGGCAAGCGGGCCGCGGCCCGCTTCGTCGACACCGGCAATCAAACGCCGGGATTCGGCATTGGGGATTTGGGATTGGCCGAACAAGGGCGACTGGCGCGCCTCGGCGTTGGCGCTATCGGCTTGTGCACCCGAAGCAATGATCTTCACGTTTTTGCCCCTGCCGAATCCCCAATCCCCACTCCCGAATCCCGGCCCTCCAGCAGCCCAGCCACCGCATCGGCCGCGCGTGCCGATGCGTCGCGGCGCAGTTCGGCGTGCAGGGCGAGATAGCGCGGTTGCAGGGCGGCGACCTTTTCCGGGTGCTTGAACCAGTCCAGCAGGGCCACGCACAGCCGTTCCGGGGTGCAGTCGTCCTGCATCAGCTCGGGGGCGAGGTCGTCGTTGGCCAGGATGTTGGGCAGCGCGTAGCGGTTGACCTTGAGCAGGCCCAGCGTCCTGACGATGCGGTAGGTGAGCGGGGCGACCTTGTAGCCGACCACCATCGGGCGCTTGACCAGCATCGCCTCCAGCGTGGCGGTGCCCGACGCCAGCAGCACCACGTCGGCGGCCAGCATCGCGGTGCGCGCCTGGCCGTCGAGCAGGTGCGAACGCAGCACCTGCAGCGACGACCGCGACAATTGTTCGGCCAGCAGTTGCTTGCAGCCGGGGTTGGCCGCGGGAACCAGCACGTGCAGGTTGGGCAGGTGCTCGGACACCAGCCAGGCGGCCTGGAAGAAGGTATCGCCGAGCTTGCTGATTTCGCCATGGCGGCTACCGGGCAACACCGCCAGCACGGTGCTGGACGCGGACAGACCCAGCTTGGCGCGCGCGGCTGCGCGATCGGCCTGGTAGGCGATGTCGTCGGCCATCGGGTGGCCGACAAAGCGCGCATCGATGCCGTGCCTGGCATAGATCAGCGGCTCCATCGGAAACAGGCACAGCACCAGGTCGGCGCTGGCGCCGATCTTTTCCGCACGCTTCTCGCGCCAGGCCCAGACCGACGGGCTGACGTAATGCACGGTACGCACGCCGCGCTGCTTGAGCCAGCGCTCGACTGATAGATTGAAATCCGGTGCGTCGATGCCGATGAACACGTCCGGCTTCCACGCCAGCACCCGCTCGCGGAAGGCGCGGCGCAGCTTCAACAGCCGCGGCAGATGCTGCAGCACTTCGGTCAGCCCCATCACCGCCAGCTCGCTGGCATCGAACCAGGTCTGGCAGCCGGCACCACGCATCGCATCGCCACCGATGCCGACGAATTCAGCGCCCGGATAGCGGCGACGCAGCTGTTCGATCAGGCCCGCACCCAGGATGTCGCCGGAGGCTTCGCCGGCGATCAGCGCGATGCGCGGGGCGCGCGTTTGCGCGCTGGGAATCGGGAGTGGGGAATGGGGAATCGGAAGTGCTGGCGATGGGCCGGCGGCAGGCGCGTCAGTGTGCGCGCCGGCATCGATTCCCGATTCCCGATTCCCGATTCCCGTCATCGCAACAACGGCCTTTCCGCCGCCTCGATGAACTCGAGCAGCCCGCGCACGTCTTCGCTGCTCTTGGCCTGTTCGGCCAGCTGCAGTTTGGCTTCGGCCAGCGGCAGGCCGGCGACGTACAGCGTGCGGTAGGCGCGCTTGATCGCGGTGATGCGCTCGGCATCGAAGCCGCGCCGCTTGAGTCCTTCGCTGTTGATGCCGCGCGGGCGGCCCAGCGATTCGCTGCCGACCATGGTGAACGGCGGCACGTCGCCGTTGGTCAGCGCGCCCATGCCCAGGAAGGCGTGCGCGCCGATCCGGCAGAACTGATGCGCGCCGGCAAAGCCGCTGATGATCACGTAGTCGCCCACGGTGACATGGCCGGCCAGCGTGGTGTTGTTGGAGAACACGCAGTGGTTGCCGACATGGCAGTCGTGCGCCACGTGGGTGTAGGCCAGCATCCAGTTGTCGTCGCCGACCACGGTGATGCCGCCACCGCCGCCGGTGCCGCGATTGATGGTGACGAATTCGCGGACCACGTTGCCGTCGCCGATCACCAGTTCGGTGCGCTCGCCGGCGTACTTCTTGTCCTGCGGTTCGCCGCCGATCGCGGCGTGGCCGATGAAGCGGTTGTTGCGGCCGATCCGGGTCGGGCCGTGGATCGAGCAATGCGGCCCCACCTCGGTGCCCGCATCGATCTGCACATCGGCGCCGATCAGCGAAAACGCGCCCACGCGCACATCGCTGGCCAGTTGCGCCGACGGATCGATGACGGCGGTGGGATGAATCAAGGGTGCTTGATCACGCATCGTGTCTCACCTCCAAAAACGGGTTATTCCTTGGCGCCGGCGCACATGACTTCGGCACTGGCCACGACTTCGCCGTTGACCTTGGCCTCGCCGTAATAGCACCCCATGTTGCGGATCAGACGCTTCATCTGCACTTCCAGCATCAGCACGTCGCCCGGCACCACCTGCTTGTTGAAGCGGGCATTGTCGACCTTGACCATGTAGAAGAGCTTGGACAGCGCGTCGCGTCCCAGGCCGAGCTGGGTCATCACGCCACCGGCCTGCGCCAATGCCTCGATGATCAGCACGCCGGGCATCACCGGGCGAGTGGGGAAATGGCCCTGAAAAAATGGCTCGTTGATGCTGACGTTCTTCTGCCCGACGATGCGCTTGGCATCCAGGTCGAGCTCGATGACCCTGTCGATCAGCAGGAACGGATAGCGGTGCGGGATCAGCGTCTGGATCTGGTTGACGTCGATCGGCAGCTCGTAAGTGGGGTGACTCATTCTTTCTCCTTGCCCACAGCCAGGATGCGCCTTGCCAGCACATCGAGTTGTTTGAAGCGCGCGGCATTCTTGCGCCACGTGCGATTGTCGGTGAGAGGGGTGCCGGACGAATACTCGCCCGGCTCATGGATGGAATTGCGTACCACCGACTTGCCGGTGATCACCACCTTGTCGCAGATCTCCAGATGCCCGACCACGCCGACATGCCCGCCGAGCAGGCAGTAACGGCCGATCTTGGCGCTGCCGGCAATCCCGGTGCAGCCGGCGATGGCGCTATGTGCGCCGATGTGGCAGTTGTGCGCGATCTGCACCAGGTTATCCACGCGCACGTCCTCTTCCAGCACGGTGTCTTCCAGTGCGCCGCGGTCGATGCAGGTGTTGGCGCCGATCTCGCAGTCGTCGCCGATCACCACGCCGCCCAGTTGCGGGACCTTGATCCAGTGGCCGGCATCCATCGCCAGGCCGAAGCCGTCGGCACCGATCACCGCACCGGGATGGATACGCACGCGCTTGCCCAGGCGCACCCGGGTGACCAGGGTGACGCGGGCGATCAGCTCGCTGCCGTCCTCGACCACGCAGTCTTCGCCGATGATGCTGCCGGTGCCGATCACGCAGCCATCGCCCACGCGGCTGCGCGCACCGATGCTGACGAACGGGCCGACGTGGGCGTTCGGCGAAACCTGTGCGCTGGGATCGATCACCGCGGAAGGGTGGATCCCCGGTTCGCGCACCGGCGCCACGTCGAACAAGGCCGCGATCTTGGCAAAGGCGGTATAGGGATCCTTGGCGACCAGCGCGGTGCCGCGTGCATCCGCCGCATCGTCGGCGCGCAGGACCACCACGGCCGCCTGGCTCTGGCCCAGTTGCGGCCGGTAGCGCGGATTGGACAAAAAGCTCAGTTGCCCGGCGCCGGCATGCGCCAGGGTGGCGACGCCACTGACTTCGACGGCGCCATCGCCAACGACGGTCAACCCAAATTGTTCGGCAATTGCACTGGCGGTCAAGCGCATCGGGGTGAACCTCTTGTAAATGTGGGAGCGCCGCTTTAACGGGGAAAAAACACCATTAAACAGTTCCCAACAAAGCCTGCGTATCTAGGGTCCTGTCGCAATCAAGCGGCGAATCCAGGAGCAAGCATATGAAAACCGTTCTTTCCATCCTTGGTGGTCTGGTCATGATGGGCGCGGTCGCGAGTGCATCGGCCCAGACCTTCGATATCGATCAGGGCAAGGCCACTGGTGAGCAGCAACTGCAGTGTCTCAGCCTGCCTGCCGGCGAAATCGCCAGCTGCCTGTCCAATACCGTTTCCACCTGGTTCGACAGCTGGTTCTGACCGGCCGACGTCCCACCGGCGATACACGGGCGGCCCGCACACGCGGGCCGCCTTTTTTGTTGCCGTTGGCTGTTAGAACTGGCCGCCGAAGGTGAACTGCAGACGTTCGATCTCGTCGTTGTCTTCCTTCTTCAGCGGGAACGCGTAGCTGATCGAGATGGGGCCGACCGGTGCGCGCCACAACAGCGCCACGCCGGTGGACGCACGCAGCTCGTTGGCCTTGAAGTTGTCCACGCCGTCGTAGACGTTACCGAAGTCGAAGAACGCCGATACGCGTGCCGACGGGCTGTCGAACAGCTTGGGGAAATACATTTCCACCGAACCGACGGTCTTGAACGAACCACCCAGCGGCTGGCCGCGCGAATAGTTCACCGTCCGTTCCGAACGCGGACCCAGCGTGTTGTCTTCGAAGCCGCGCACCGAGTTGGTACCGCCAGCGTAGAAGTTCTCGTAGAACGGCAGGCCGGTGGCGGTGACCGTGCGCGTCGACCCGTCCGGATTGGTCAGCACGCGCGAGCTGTCGTTGCCGTAGCTGTCGCCATAACCCAGCTCGAAGCGCGTGTTCAACACGATCGCCGGGATGATCGGCCAGTAGTTGGAGATCTGGTAGTTGAGCTTGTAGTACTCGACCGTGGAGCCGGGCAGGGTGGTCTCCAGGCCGACGCGCTGGTACATGCCGCGGGTCGGCATGAAGAAGTCGTTGCGGGTGTCGCGTGCCCAGCCCAGTTCGGTGCGCCAGGCATGGAAGGTGCGTGTACCGACCGCATCGATGTAGTCGATGATCGCCTGTGGGGTCTGGCCCTGGAACGTATTGATCTGGTTGCTGTCGATGCCGACCATCGCCGAGACGGTGTCGTTCTCGGTGATCGGCACGCCGAACACCACCTGTGCCGAGCCATTCTTGCTGTTGTACTGCGCGGTGTTGAAGTCCGAGTAGTCCAGCGAGCGCCAGGACAGGTTGTAGCCCAGCGACACGCCGTCGTCGGTAAAGAACGGGTTGGTGTAGGAGAACGCGTAGCGCTGCTGATAGCTGCTGCGCGAGGCCTCCACCGCCACCCGGTTACCGCCGCCCAGGAAGTTGTTCTGCGACAACTGCACCGAGGTGGTCACACCGAAGCTCTGCGAGTAGCCCAGGCCGAACACGAAACTGCCGGAGGTGGTTTCCTTGACGTTGTAGACCACGTCGACCTGGTCGTTGCTGCCCGGTACCGCTGGCGTTTCCACGTCCACGCTCTCGAAGTAGCCCAGGCGCTGCAGACGGATCTTGGAACGGTCGATCGCCGCCTGCGAGTACCAGGTGTTTTCGAACTGGCGCATTTCGCGGCGCAACACCTCATCGGAGGTGCGGCTGTTGCCCTTGTACAGGATGCGACGCACGGTCACGCGCGGGCCCGGCACCACCTGCAGGTTCACCGCAACGGTGCGGTCCTCGCGGTTCGGGGTCGGCAGCGGGTTGACCTTGGCGAACGCGTAACCAACGTTGCTCAGCGTGTTGGTGATGGCATCGGAGGTGTACTCCAGCAGCGCACGCGAGAAGATGTCGCCGGCCTTGGGGATGACCAGGCGCTCGATGTCGGCCTGCGGCAGCACGGTGTCGCCGGTGACCTTGATCTCGGAAATCTTGTACTGCTCGCCCTCGGTGACGCCGGCGCTGACGAACATGTCGCGCTTGTCGGGGCTGATCGACACCTGGGTGGAGTCGATGCTGAAGTCCACGTAGCCGCGGTCCAGGTACCAGGAGTTGAGCTTCTCCAGGTCGCCGGACATCTTTTCCTTGGAGTACTGGTCGTCACGGCGGTACCACGAGGCCCAGTTGTGCTCCTTGGATTCCCAGTTCTCCAGGATGTCCTCGTTGGCGAACTTCTCGGTGCCGATCAGGTTGACGTGGCGGATCTTGGCCGCCTTGCCTTCCTTGATCGCGATCGCCACGTCCACGCGGTTACGGTCCAGCGGGCTCACCGTCGGGGTGATCTCGACGTTGTACTTGCCGCGGTTGTTGTACTGGCGGGTCAGTTCCTGGGTCACGCGGTCCAGGCTCAGGCGATCGAAGGTGCCGCCTTCGGTCAGGCCGATGTCGCCCAGGCCCTTGAGCAGTTCCTCGGACTTGATGTCCTTGTTGCCGGTCACGGTGAGCTTGTTGATCGCCGGACGTTCCTTCACGGTGATCACCAGGATGTTGCCCTGGCGATCCAGCTGCACGTCCTCGAAGAAGCCGGTGCGGTACAGCGCACGGATCGAGTCGGCGACCTTGGCATCGTCCACGGTGTCGCCGCGGTTCACCGGCAGATAGGTGAACACGGTGCCGGAGGCGATGCGCTGCAGGCCGTCGACGCGGATGTCGCTGGCAACGAACGGCTCTGCGGCCAGGGCAACGACTGGCAGGCTGAGGCCGGCGGCAAGAGCGAGGGCAAGCAGGCGGCGAGTGGGAAGACGCGTCATGTCACATCCGGTTGGAGTCGATTTCGGGTGTTGCTGGATGCCGACGTATGACGACGACAACAGGCGGAAAGAGTGGAGCAGCTTCATCGTGGAACCAGGCCGAGGATGTCGTTGTAGAACGCCAGTCCCATCAGCCCGGCCAGGACCGCCAGGCCGACATATTGCCCGGCAATCATGGCCCGTTCGCTGATCGGGCTGCCCTTGACCAACTCGATAAGGTAATACAGCAGATGCCCACCGTCCAAGATCGGGATCGGCATCAGGTTGATGATCGCCAGGCTGAGCGACAGCAATCCGAGGAAATACAGGAACCAGTCGAGCCCGCGTTCGGCCGAGGCGTTGGCTGCGCGCGCAATCGTGACCGGCCCGGAGATGTTCTTGACCGAGGCCTGGCCGGTCAGCATGCGCTTCATCATGCCCAGCGAATCGGCGGTCATCCGGCCGGTTTCACGGATCGCCGCCGGCACCGCGGCGAACACGCCGTACTGCTGGCGGCTGTCGTAGGCCGGTGCCTGCGCTGCCGCAAATCCCACGCCCAGCAGCCACTGGCCCTGCAGCGACCGGCGCGGGGCGATTTCCAGCGCCAGCCGGTCTTCGCCGCGCGCGACCTCGATCATGCCGGTACCGCCCTGCGCGCCCAGTGCCTGCAGCTGGGCGGGAATCTCGTCGGCCGAGCGGATCGGCTGGCCGTCGATGGCCACGATGCGGTCGCCCGGCTGCAGCAGCCCCTGCGCCGCGGAGCCGGCGACCACCTGGCCCACCACCGGCGGCTGCAGCATGAACTGCCAGCCGATGCCGGCCAGCGAGGCCACGCGGCGCTCGTCAAAGCCAGCCGGCAGCTGCGACAGCCGCAGCGTGTGCTCGCGGTTGCCGGCGCCGTCGGTGGCGGTCAGCACGCGGATATCGCGCTTGTCCATCGCCGCGGTGGTGAGCTGCATGCTGGCATCGCTCCAGCTGCTGACATCGCGCCCATCGATGCGCACGATGCGCTCGCCCGGGGTCAGGCCGGCTTCGGCGGCCAGGCCATCGGCACGGCCGACGGTGGCCGAGTAATCCTGTTTGCCGACCACGAACATCGCCCACAACATCGCCATGCACAGCAGCAGGTTGGCGATCGGGCCGGCCGCCACGATGGCGATGCGCTGCCACACCGTCTTGCGGTTGAAGGCCTGGTCCTGTTCGGCCGGATGCACGTCGCCTTCGCGCTCGTCGAGCATCCTGACGTAGCCGCCCAGCGGGATGGCCGCCACCACGAACTCGGTGCCGTGACGGTCGCGCCGCATCCACAACGGTTTGCCGAAGCCCACCGAAAAGCGCAGCACCTTGACGCCGCAGCGGCGCGCGACCCAGAAGTGGCCGAATTCGTGGAAGGTCACCAACACGCCCAGGCTGACGATCATCCACCAGACCGAACCGATGAAATCACCCATGGATGCAACTCGTCTGCGTAAATCGATCAGGCATGAAGGCTGTGATGGGCGAGGGCGCGTTCGGTGATCTGCCGCGCTTGCGCATCGGCAGAAAGCAGGGTATCGAGGGAGTCGGCATTGTGCCGTGGGAGCGTTGTCAGTGTGTGTTCGACCAACGCGGGAATCGCTAGGAAACCCACCTGGCCCTGAAGAAACGCTGAAACAGCCACTTCATTGGCTGCGTTCAGGATCGCCGGCGCGGTTCCGCCGGCCTCCAGCGCCTCCCAGGCCAGGCGCAGGCACGGGAATGCGGCGGTGTCCGGCGCCTCGAAATCCAGCCGCCCCTGGGTCAGCAGGTCCAGCCCGGCAACCCCGGACTCGACCCGCTCCGGCCACGCCAGGCCGACCGCCAGCGTGGTGCGCATGTCCGGCAGCCCGAGCTGGGCAAGGGTGGAGCCGTCGACGAATTCCACCAGCGAGTGCACCAGGCTCTGCGGGTGCACCAGTACATCGATCTGCGCACCGGGCAGGCCGAACAGGTGATGGGCTTCGATCACTTCCAGGCCCTTGTTCATCAGCGTCGCCGAATCCACCGAGATCTTTGGCCCCATCGACCATTTGGGGTGGGCGACCGCCTGCGCGGGCGTGACGGCGCCCAGCGCGGCGCGGTCCCAGCCGCGGAACGGCCCGCCGGACGCGGTCAGGATCACCCGGCGCACACCGCGACTGGCGTCGCAGGAACGCAGACACTGGAAGATCGCGCTATGTTCGCTGTCGATCGGGATGATCTCGGCGCCGGCCGCCGCTGCGGTGCGGGTCAGCAGCTCGCCAGCCAGCACCAGCGATTCCTTGTTGGCCAGCAGCAGGCGCTTGCCGGCGCGGGCCGCGGCCAGCGTGGAGGGCAGGCCGGCCGCTCCCACGATCGCCGCGACCACGGTGTCGCAGGCATCGCTGGCGGCCAGCGCATCCAGGGCGTCGGAGCCGGCGTGCGCCTGGGTGGCCAATCCGGCCGCGCGCAGACCGTCGCGCAGTGCCGGATACAGGGATGGGTCGGCGATCACCGCATGCGCAGGGCGATGGGTGACGCAGAGCGCCAGCAGCTCGTCGACCTTGCTGCCGGCCGACAGCACGCTGGCGCGTAGCCGCTGCGGATGACGGGCGATCACATCCAGTGCCGACGCACCGATCGAGCCGGTGGCGCCGAACACGGCGACCTGACGGAGAGGGGAGCCAGCCATGCCTAGAATCCGAGAATTTCCTTGCCGAGTGCGAACACCGGCAGGGCGGCGAGCACGCCGTCGATACGATCCAGCACGCCGCCATGGCCCGGAATCACCGCACCCGAGTCCTTGGCGCCGGCATGGCGCTTGAGCAGGCTCTCGAACAGATCGCCCAGCACCGAGGCCAGCACCGCCACCGCCGAGACCAGCACCAGCTGCGGCACATGCGCCAGGGTCAGCCCGGCCAGCCAGCCGAATGCGCAGGCGACCACGATGCCGGCGACCATGCCGCCGAGCAGGCCTTCGATGGTCTTGTTGGGGCTGACCCGCGGCGCCAGCTTGTGCTTGCCGAACGCGCGGCCGGCGAAATAGGCGCCCGAATCGGCCGCCCACACCATGGTCAGCGCGGTCAGCAGCCACAGGTTGCCCTTGTCCGGGTTGGCATGCAGCAGCACCAGCGCGGCCCAGGCCGGCAGTACCGCCAGGGTGCCGGCGGCGAGCTTGAGCGCGCGCGCCTGACCGTTGCCGTGATCGGCACCGAAGGTGAAAAAGCGCAGCCACAACAACGCCAGCAGCCACCAGACCACCCCCACCAGGGCGGCGATCTGGAACAGCACCATGGAGCCGGCCGAGGCCCACACCATCAGCACCATCAGCAGCAGATTGAGCATCAGCAGTACGGTGCGCGGCAGGCTGTCGTCGATGCCGGAGAGCTTGAGCCACTCCCACAGGCCGGTCAGGAACAGGATCGCCGCCAGCGCCGCCAGCCATTGCGTGGGTAGCAGCACGATCGCGCAGATGGCGAGCGGCGCCATGATCAGCGCGGCAATCACGCGGGTCTTGGTCATGCGGAGGAACTCTCCGTCGCCTTGTCGGCGATCTGGGCGCTGGTCAGGCCGAAGCGACGTTCGCGCCCGGCATAGTCATCCAGTGCCTGCTGCAGCACGCCGGCATCGAACTCCGGCCACAGGGTTTCGGTGAACCACAGTTCGGTATAAGCCAGCTGCCACAGCAGGAAATTGCTGATGCGGGTGTCGCCGCCGGTGCGGATGAACAGGTCCGGCGCCGGCAGATCGGCCAGCGCGACGCGGCTGGCCAGCAGCGCTTCGTCGATCTGCTGCGGCTGCAGGCGGCCGGCGGCCACTTCTTCGGCCAATGCCCGCGCGGCCAGCGCAATGTCCTGGCGGCCGCCATAGCTGGCGGCGATGCTCAGCACCAGCCGCGCATTGGCGGCGGTCATGCGTTCGGCGGTGGCCATGCGTTCGCGCAGCGGCGCCGCGAAACGGCTGCGATCGCCGATGAAGCGCACCTGCACGCCGCGCCGCTGCAGTTCGTCGACCTCGCGATCGAGCGCATGCAGGAACAGCTTCATCAGCGCGTCGACTTCCTCCTGCGGGCGGCCCCAGTTTTCACTGGAGAACGCGAACAGGGTGAGCGCCGAGACGCCTTTTTCTAGGCAGAAATCGATGGTGCGATTGACCGCGCGCGCGCCGGCGCGATGACCGATCATGCGCGGACGTCGCCGACGCTGCGCCCAACGCCCGTTGCCATCCATGATGATGGCAATGTGGCGCGGCACGGCGGCAGCGGAAGGTGCTGGATGCATGGCAGGCGATGCCACGATCAGACCGTCATCAGTTCCTGTTCCTTGGCCTTGACGACCTCATCCACATCCTTGATGGCCTTGTCGGTGAGCTTCTGGATGTCGTCTTCGGCGCTGCGCGCCTCGTCTTCGGTGACCGCCTTGTCCTTGAGCAGATCCTTGACCTGCTGGTTGGCATCGCGACGGATGTTGCGGATGGCCACCTTGCTGTCTTCGCCCTCGCCATGCACGGCCTTGCTGAGCTCCTTGCGGCGCTCCTCGGTCAGCGGCGGCAGGTTCAGACGGATCACGGTGCCGACCACGGTCGGGGTCAGGCCCAGATCCGAGGCGTAGATCGCCTTTTCCACGTCCTTGATCATGCCCTTGTCGAACAGGCTGATGACCAGCGAGCGGCCTTCGGAGACGCTGATGCTGGCGACCTGGTTGAGGGGGGTGTCGGTGCCGTAGGCCTTGACCTTGATGCCGTCCAGCAGCGCCGGAGAGGCGCGGCCGGTGCGTACGGTGGTCAAGGAATGGCGCAGAGCATCGATGCTCTTGGTCATGCGCGTCTGCGCGTCTTGTTTGATCTGGTTGAGCATCGCCGGAATCCGTGTGGAGCTGAATCCGGAGATTATAGCCGGGACTGGGGTTTCACGACTCGCGGGTCGTCAGGACCCGCGCAGCCGGTTCACTTGCCGGCGCCGCTTCCGCTGGAGCCGCTCCACCGGCAAGCATCAACGCAGGCGTCAGCACTGCGCTTTCACGAATCCCCAGTCCCGATTCCCGGCCTCAACTCCGACCCTGCACCAACGTGCCGATCTGCTCGCCATGCAGGATGCGCAGCAGCACCCCGGGCTCGCTCATGCCGAAGATGCGCAGCGGCAGGTCGCTGTCGCGCGCCAGCGCGAAGGCGGCGGTGTCCATCACTTCCAGGCCCTGCAGGATGACCTGGTCGTAGGTCAGGCTGTCGTAACGCACCGCATCGGGGTGCTTCTTCGGGTCCTTGTCGTACACGCCGTCGACCTTGGTTGCCTTGAGCAGCAGGTCGGCACCGATCTCGATCGCGCGCAGCGCCGCGCCCGAGTCGGTGGTGAAGAACGGGTTGCCGGTGCCGGCGGCGAAGATCGCGATGCGGCCCTTTTCCAGATGGCGGATCGCGCGGCGGCGGATGAAGTCTTCGCAGACATCGTTGATCTTGATCGCGCTCATCACGCGCACCTTGGCGCCGAGCTTTTCCAGCGCGTCCTGCATCGCCAGCGCGTTGATCACGGTGGCCAGCATGCCCATGTGGTCGCCGGTGACGCGGTCCATGCCGCTGGCGGCCAGGCCGGCGCCGCGGAAGATGTTGCCGCCGCCGATCACCAGCGCGACCTGCGCACCGGCCTGCTGGGCTTCGATCACTTCATGGGCGAGGCGGTTGATGACCTTGGGATCGATGCCGTAATCCCCGTCTCCCATCAGCGCCTCCCCGGAAAGTTTGAGAAGAATGCGGCGATAGGGAAGTTCAGACATGGGGGAGACCTCGGTGTGGGGGATCGGCAAACGCCGGCAAGTCTAGCGGAAGCCTGTCACCGGGCGTGGTAAAAATTCGGTAGTTGGCGATGCCGTGACGCGTTGCTCAGTGCGCGCGCGGGGGCTGCGGCGTCGGCATGTCGGTCGCATCGTAGGCGGTGACGCGGTTGCGGCCGCGATGTTTGGAGCGATACAGCGTGCTGTCGGCGGCCTGCAGCAGATGCTCGATGCTCTCGAACTGCCGGTCGCCACCGCCGTGGGTGGCCAGTCCCGCCGAGAAGGTGATGTGCAACGGGCCGCCCTGCAGTTGCGCCATCGGCGTGCGTGCGGTCTCGGCCAGGATGCGCTCGACCACCGCCAACGCCGCTTCGGCCGCGGTATTAGGCAATAGCACCAGGAATTCCTCGCCGCCATAGCGGGCCACCAGGTCGCTGGTGCGCACCATGCGCTGCAGCGTCTGCGCGAAGTTGCGCAGCACCTCGTCGCCGATCAGATGGCCATGCGCATCGTTGACGCGCTTGAAGTCGTCCAGGTCGATGAAGGCGATCGACAGCGGCCAGTTCTGGCGCGATGCCAGCTCGAACTCGTGCGCAAGCGCGGTGCCGAGCTGGTGGCGATTGAACACGCCGGTCAATGCATCGCGGCTGGCCTGTTCGGCCAGATGGCGCATGCGGTTTTCCGATTCGTCGGCATGCCGGCGCGCTTCGGCGACATCCTGCAACTCGCGCAGGCTGCGCAGCATCGCCAGCTCGCGCGCCTGTTCGAAGATCATCTGGATGTGCTCGGGTTGCGGCACGCGGATGTCGAACAGGGCTTCCAGTTCCGGCAGCGATTCGGCGATGCGTTCGATCACCTTTTCGAAGCGTTCGGCATCCAGTTCCAGCACGTCCTGCGCCTGGCGCTGCGCGTGTTCGGTGGCGGCCGCGGCACTGGCCGACAGCCAGATGTCTGCCAGGCGTCCGGACAGCGCGACGCAGGCCATGAACGGCTCCAGGCTGGCGGGCTCTTCCTCGCTCTGCGCGATGGCGTTCTGCAGGTACGGCGGCAACTGCCATTGATGCGCGAGCCAGGCGCCGACTTCGGCATGGTTAGCGCCCAGATGCTCGCGTTCGGCATCGAGCAGGGCGGCGTTGTCGGGCGCCTGCTCCAGCAGCGGCGCATACAGTTCGGGCGCGCCCTGCAGCAGGGCGAGCTTGCCGATGTCCTGCAACAGGCCGGCCAGCATGAGTTCTTCGGGTTTGCGGATGCCGTAGGCCTGGCCGAGGATGCGGCTGGCCAGCGCACACAGGCCGGCGCGGCGCCAGATGCGCTCATGCAGCGGATGCGCGGTGAAGGTGCTGCGCACGCCGTGCACCATCGAAAACCCCAGCGCCAGGCTCAGGGTGGCGTTGAGGCCGAGCATGGTCAGCGCCTGGCCGAGGTTGTCGATGCGGCGGCGGCTGGCGTACAGCGGCGAATTGGCCACCCGCAGCATGCGCGCGCTCAGGGCCATGTCCATACCGATGACGTTGGCCGTGGTGGTCATGTCCACATCGGGGTCCTGCGCCAGCTCGATGACGCGCAACGCAACGCCTGGGGGCGAGGGCAGGTTGCGGCAGTAGTGCAGGGCGGCCTGTAGATCTGGTTGCATGGGTCATCGCCGACGGTGGGCGCAAGCATACCGCTGCGCTCGTTAATGGGGCACGCCAAGCTCTGCCGTCGCCGCGCTGCAGCGCGTGCGTGATGGACGCGGAAAGCCTGGTCGGCATCCAGTTGTAGCGGCAACCGCAACGACATCTGTAGAGTTGAGGCCGGTTGCGTGCCCGGCGGATGCATTCGCTTCAGCTTCGTGCGTCGATGGACCTGCGCGACAGCGGCGGGCCAAAAAAAAGCCGCGGCAAGCCGCGGCTTTTTCTACGCAGTGGCGAGAATCAGGCCAGACCGGCCTGCTTCATCACTTCGGCGGCGTAGTCTTCCACCACCTTCTCGATGCCTTCGCCAACGGCCAGGCGCTGGAAGCCGACCACCTCGGCACCGGCAGCCTTGACGGCCTGCTCGACGGTCTGGTCGGTGTTCAGCACGTACGGCTGGCCGTACAGGGTCACTTCGTTGACGATCTTGCTGATCTTGCCGCTGATGATCTTTTCCAGGATCTCGGCCGGCTTGGCCTTGTCCTTCTCGGACATCTTGGCCAGTTCGATTTCCTTTTCCTTGGCGACGAACTCGGCCGGAACATCGGAGGCCTTGACGTGCGGCGGGTTCATCGCGGCGATGTGCATGGCGATGCCGCGTGCCAGCTCGATGTCGCCACCCTTCAGCTCGACCAGCACGCCGATGCGGCCGCCGTGCACGTAGGCTGCAACGTTGTTGGCGCTGTCGATGCGGACCAAGCGACGCACCTGCAGGTTCTCGCCGACCTTGGCGATGACCGCGGCGCGACGCTCCTCGATGGTCTCGCCGCTGTCGAGCTTGACGCTCTTGAGCGCTTCGGCATCGGCTGCATCCGAGTTCAGCGCGGCGGTGGCCACGGTCTCGGTGAAGGCCAGGAAGTTCTCGTCCTTGGCGACGAAGTCGGTCTCGGAGTTGACTTCGACCAGCACGGCCTTGCCGCCGGCCTGCGCGGTGGCGATGCGGCCTTCGGCAGCAACGCGGTCAGCCTTCTTGTCGGCCTTGGCCAGACCCGACTTGCGCAGCCATTCGGCAGCGGCGTCGATGTCGCCTGCGTTTTCGACGAGTGCCTTCTTGCACTCCATCATGCCGGCGCCGGTGCGCTCGCGCAGTTCCTTGACCAGGGAAGCAGTGATTTCCATGGAATTACCTCATATGGACGAATGCGTGCGGCGGAGTGTTCCGCCAGTAGGAGACGGCGCAGCCAGGCCGGCCGCCCCCGTAGAAATGTTCAGTGGCCTCGGCGACGGGCCGCGCTGGACCCGTCGGGGCTGCGGCCGCACAGCATGGTGCGGCCGCATTGCAGGCCGATTACTCGGCAGCCGGAGCGGCAGCGTCGGCCGGTGCGTCAGCCTTCTTGTCGCCCTTCTTGGCCGGAGCGCGACGGCCCTTGCCTTCGTCGGCGGATTCGGCCGAGAACTCTTCTTCGCGGACCGAAGCGGAGTTCGGCGCAGCAGCCTTGCCTTCCAGTACGGCGTCAGCGGCGGCACGTGCATACAGCTGCACGGCACGGATGGCGTCGTCGTTGCCCGGGATGGCGTAGTCGACCAGGGCCGGGTCGTAGTTGGTGTCGACCACCGCGATCACCGGGATGCCGAGCTTCTTGGCTTCCTTGATGGCGATGTCTTCATGGCCGATGTCGATCACGAAGATCGCGTCGGGCAGACGGTTCATTTCCTTGATACCGCCCAGCGAGGCGTCCAGCTTCTCGCGCTCGCGACGCAGGCCCAGCACTTCGTGCTTGACCAGCTTGTCGAAGGTGCCGTCGGTCTCGGCCGACTCCAGTTCCTTCAGGCGGGCAACCGATTGCTTGACGGTACGGAAGTTGGTCAGCGTGCCGCCCAGCCAGCGCTGGGTCATGAACGGCATGCCGCAACGCTCGGCTTCTTCCTTGATGGACTCGCGCGCGCTGCGCTTGGTGCCCAGGAACAGCACGGTGCCGCGCTTCTGCGCGATCGAGGAGAGGAAGTTCATCGCGTCATTGAAGAGCGGAACGGTCTTCTCGAGGTTGATGATGTGGATCTTGCCGCGCGCGCCGAAGATGTACGGCGCCATCTTGGGGTTCCAGTAGCGGGTCTGGTGACCGAAATGGACGCCGGCTTCCAGCATCTGACGCATGGTGACTTGGGGCATTGAAGTAACTCCTGGTAGCGGAATCTACGTGCGCGGACTGGACTTTGAAGAGTCCGCACATGGATGTGCGGGCCCTTGCGAAAGGATGCGCACAAACGATTCCGGGGTTGGGCTTCCCTGTCGCCTCCGTGACGAACCCCTCGCGGGGCACCCCGGCACGGATGGTGGCAGCAGGTGTGAATTCGTCGATGACGTCCGACGTGAACGACGCAATGCGCAAGAGACGCAAAACAGCCGGCGGAGTATAGCCGGCAGAGCGGGCGCGCGCAATTGGCGAATCGGGAATCGGGAATCGGGAATCGGGAATCGGGAATCGGGAATCGGGAAAGCTTAGCTCCGTGAGCGTCCACAAGCCCACGAAGGATCAGCTACCGCGATGCGCTGTACCGACTCCCCATTCCCGATTCCCTACTCACGGCTCCAACGCTAACGTCGTCTCGATATCGCTATTGATGCGTGCCACGAAGCGGCCACTGCCGGCGGGCAGGTTGGCTGGCAGTGGCCATTGGCGGGTCTGGCCGGGAAGCACGTAGCCGGCCAGATCATCGCGGATGCTGCGGCGGGTGCCGCCGGCATCGATGTAGGCCAGGTCGGCCAGCCTGGCATGACTGAGCCCGGCATTGTGGACCTTCAGTGCGCGGCCGCTGCCCTGGCCCGACAGGCTTGCCTGCAGCGCTGGGTGCGGGTCGCCGGGCTGGCTGGGCAGGGCGAACACCGGGGTGGAATAGCGCAGCAATTCGGTGTCGTTACCGGCAGCATGCTGGGTCACCACCAACCGGTAGCTGTCTTCGGTCTGCACCGGGCTGGGGCCCAGGCGGATCACCCGCAGCAGTTGCCGGCCTTGCGGAGCAATTTCGAAATGCGCCGGGCTGACGGTGGCGGCGGTGGCCGGTTCGAGCAGCTCGCGGTCGCCGTCCTGGCGCCAGCGGTAGAGCTTGGCTTCGGCGCGCCAGGGCAGTGCCGCCTGGTTGTAAAGCCAGACGGTGGCCTGGTCGCTGTCGGCGGGAATGCGTGCGGTGGTCGGGGCAATGGCGATCTCGGCGGCAACGGCGCTACCGCCGATGGCCAGGCCGGCCAGCGCCAGCGCCAGCAGGCCGCAACAGGAGCGAGACGCGGCCATGGTCAGAACGCGATCGTGGTGATGGGCGCGCTGCCGGCAGGCGCTGGCCCGGCAAGTGCGCTGGCATCCTGCCCGGTGCTGGTGACGGCGGGGGCATCGGTGCTGCTGGCCGGCGGGGCGATCGCCATCGGCGTGCCTCGAGAACAGCTGGCGCGTGGCGGCGCAGTGCGCAGCTCGCAGCCGCTGAGCAGGCGCAGGCCGATGTGCAGGGTGAAGTTTTCCGGGCCGCGAGCGGTGGCTGCGTTGGCCGCGGTAGAGCTCGCGCTGCAGACGAGGGCGACCAGCGTCAGGCGCTTCAACAGAGTGACCAGCGTCATGAAGGCAATCGTTTGCATTGGAGACGTAACAAATAGCGACGCCCCCGATGTGAACTTTATTAACTGTCAGTAAGTGATGGAGACGGTCACCGTGTCGTTATAGGCGCCCGCAATGGGCTGTTGCGGTGCCGGCGCGCGGCCATACACGGTCACCGTCTGCGCGACTCCGTTGCCGGTACCGCTGAGCGTATCCACACCGATGCTGGTGCCCCAGCGGTTGCCGCGGCCGGCGTCCCGGTACAGCTCATAGGCGATGTAGTTGGCACTGCTGGCATGGCGCATGCGCCGGACGCTGCCGGTGGCATTGATGCCATCGCCCAGCCCGATGTTCCAGGCGGTGCGGTTGGTGCACGACAGGCTGATGGTGGAGGTGCGGTCGATGGCGGTATCGATGGTGCCGGCGATGCTGCCGAAATCCAGGTCGGTGGTGACGTAGGTATTGCAGCGTGCCGGCACGTTGGCCGAGGCAGTGAACGGGAACGCGTTGCTGGCGGTCTTGGCGCCGCTGCCGCCGGCCGTGCAACTGCTCGGCGCCGGTGGCACACCGATGACGCTCTCGTTGTAGGAGTAGCGCAGCACCGTGTCGGCACCGCCGAAATTACTGGTGTGGTTGCCGACCGACAGGATCTGGTTGGCCGGAATCCGCCCGTACACGGTGACGCTGGTCGTCTGCGAGCCGCCGGTGACCACCGGAACGCCGTAGGACAACGTCAGCAGGCGCGGCGAGGGCGTCGTCGACCCGGTGGCGCCCCAGACCTGGGTCCGCGTGGCCTCGCTGTAGATCTGGAAGTCCAGGCTGTCGCTGGTGGGGTTGAGCATGCGGCGCGGCGCGTACAGCCCATTGCTGGCGCTGCCCGGCCCGAGGTCCAGGCACAGGCTCACCTGGGCATAGCCGAGCACGCTGAGCGCGGCGGTCGCGCAGGAGACGTTGAGCGTTGCCACCGCATCGGTGGTGCCGTTGGCCGCCACGTTGCCGAACGCCAGCGGGGTGCCGAGGGTAACGCTGCAGGTGGTGTCCGCGCGCGCGTCCTGGCCGGGTGCAAGCCACAACGTGGCCATCGCCAGCGCAACGACCAGGCGCCACAGTGCGGGCAGGCTCATGGGGTTTTCTGCTCGAGGACGCAGGGCAGCGGGCCGACCCGCGGAATGCCGCCGGGGTTGGCCGGGTAGGTGAAGCGCGCGCTGCAACGACCATCCGGCAGCTCCACCAGGATGCGGTTGTCGGTCTGCAGGTTGTCCAGATAGGTCTCGCCGTCGTAGCCCACCACCACGCGTTCGGCATCGCCTTCGCGCTGCACCACGCTGCCGACCGGCAACGGCACGCCCTGGGCGTCATGCAGCACGATCATGGCCGCACGTACCCGGGTGATGCCGAAGCGCACCGCCACCCCGGACTGCTGGCGCGGTGTCACCGCGGTATCGACGCGGTCCACGCGCAGGTCCGCCGGCAGGTTCAGGGTGTCGATGGAAAGCTGGTTGCGCTGCCACGACTGCAGCGGGGTGACCAGCAGCATTCCGCGCGCGTCGGTGACGCCGATCAGGCGATTCTCCAGCCGTACCGGAATGCCGGGCTGGCCGTCGGTGGAGACCACCGCGAAGGCATCCTGGATATCGCGCGCGGCAAAGCCGCGGCCGTTCATCCACACCAGGCTGCCGCTGGCGCTGGCATAGCCGAAGTTGGCGCCATCCTGGTTGGCGACGCCGAGGTTGTAGCGGCCGACGCGGTTCAACCACCCCAGCTCGGCCAAGCCGCCGTTGGCATCGTCGCCGGCACGCCCCTGCAGGCGCCAACCGATCCCGCCCAGGTCGCCGTCGCCGGGCAGCGGCTGGCTCAGATCGGCCACGAATCCGGTGCGGTTGCCGTTGCGCTGCATCGAGGCGCTGGCCTGGCGCAGCTCGCCGAACGTGGTCGACAGCGACAGGTACAGGCTGCGGTCGCTGCGCACATCCAGATTCTGGTTGCCGGATAGATTGGCCGCCCAGTTGCGCCCGAAACTGCGCGACCAGAACAGGCTCGCGTAGCGCGAGGTGTCGCCTTGCGGGTAGCTCAGCCGCACATAGCTGGTGCCCAGCGAGCCGATCGGATTGACGTTGATGCCGAACACCGCGCGGTCGCTGATGCGCGCCGGCAACGCGCCCTGCAGCGCGCCCAGGTCGCGATAGTCGCCGTGGGTGCGCTGGGTGCCGACAGTGAAGTTGAAACGACGGTTGTTCCAGGCATACCCCAGCACGTACTGGCCGCCGCGCAGCGCATCCATCCGGCTATGCGCGTAGGCCGCGTTGACCACGCCGCCTGCGCCGAGCAGCCACACGCCGCCGGCACCGGCGTTGACCACGCCGCCGCCGGCCTCGGTATGCGCTTCGATGGTGAAGTCCTCGCGCAGGCCCTTGCGCAGGGTGGCACTGGCGACCGTGCGCGACTCATAGGAAAACGAGCGCACGCCGTAGTCCTGGCGCAGATGGCCAATGCCGGCCGACCACTCGGAAATGCCGCGCGCCAGCAGTTGCGGCGTGCCATAGAACGCGAAGTCCAACCGGCGCACCTGGCCGAACGCATCGGTCACCACGATCTGCGCCTGCCCGGTGCCGCTGATGCCGGGTTGCGCGGCCAGCTGGAACGGGCCGGCCGGCACCTGGCCGCTGTACTGGCGCAGCCCGTCGACGTAGAGCTCCACCGTCGACGGCACCACCGCCTCGCCCAGGAAGCTTGGCGTGGGAGTGAGCACGCGGTACGGCTGCAAGGCGTAATTGCGGCCGATCTGTATCCCGCCCAGGCGGATCGAGCGGCTCCAGTCGACAAAGCCGCTGTAGAAGTCGCCGACCGTCAGGCTGGTGGCGCTGTCGGGGAAATCCATCTGCCAGGCGCTGTCCAGGCGCACCGCTTCGCTGCGCCAGCGCTGGTCCTGCGGGCGGTCGTAGGCCAGGAACACCGCGGTGGTGTCGACCATGCCGCGGCCGATGCCGAAACCGCGCACTTCGGTCGCCAGCGACACGCTGCTGGCCCCGGCATTGCGCGTGGCATAGAGGTCGTAATTGAGCAGCATGCCCGGCGAGGCAGTGGCGCTGGGCGGTGCGACCTGTTCGGCCTTCAGTACCGTGGTGGAGAGCGACAGCTGCGCCAGCGGCACCTGCAACGCAAGCCGTTGCAGCGCAGCGTCGTAGCGCACCTCCACGTCGGGCAGGCGATCCAGGTCGACCAGCTCGCTGGCGGCGCGGTCGGCCAGGAGGAAGCCCAGCTTGCGCAGCGTGTCGACCGAGCCGCGCAGGTGACCGTCCACCAGTTCGAACGGTGCCAGGCCGCGCTCGGCCTGGTTGAGGCTGACATCCAGGTACAGCGTCTGCGGCAGGGCTGCCACGTTCTGCGGCGCCTGATCGGGCAATGGCGCCATGTCGGCCAGATCGCCGGAGGCGGCATGTGCCAGGCAGGTGGCGGTCGCAAGCAGCGTCATCGCCAGCCGGCCCGCATCACGGCGCTGCTGGCGCGGCCAACAAGGTGCGTTCGTCCGCCTCACCATTGATCCTTGCGATGATGGTGCCGCGGCCGAACTGGGCCAGCGGTGCCCCCAGCGACCAGCGCATGGTCTGGCCGGGCAGGACATAACCCACCAGCCCGTTCAATGCCGTCCTGGTCGTGCCATCGACCCGATGCTGCAGGTCGGCGACCTGGGCGTGCCCATTGCCGGTGTTGCTGATCTGGATCTGCGCATTGCCGTCGCTGCCGGCAATCACCTGCGTGCTCAAGGTCGGGGTGGATTCGGTCTTGCCCGGCGGCAGCAGGAAGATCGGCACCGAGTAGCGCAACACGAACTGCATACCCTTGCGATCCGCATCGGCGTTGGGCAGTTCGTCGACGATGATGCGGTAGCAGACTTCCTCGCTGGTCGGCGCGGGCCCGGCGCGAATCACCCGAATCAGCTGGCGCTCGCCGGCGGCCAGCGTGCGCATCGGCGGGCTGATCAGCAGTTCCTGGGTCGGGTCGAGCTGGTCCTTGCCGTCACGCTGGGTCCAGCGATAGGCGCGGGTCTGCACCTGCACCGGCGCGCTGCCGCTGTTGCTCAGCCAGAGCCCGTCGGCGGACTGCTGTGCGCTCAGCGTCAGCGAGGTCGGCGCCAGCTGCAGGCTGGCCGCATGGGCCGGCTGCAGCGGCACGCCGCTGCCAAGCGCCAGCGTCAGGCTCAATCCGGCCGCGACTAGCCAGGCCGGCATCCGGTACGACAGGCGGTGGTGCAATGGCATGCGCGCGCTCAGTAGACGATCGTGGCGGTGATGGTGTCTTGGTAGGTACCGGTCGCGGGATTGTTGGCCGACGGGTTGGTCACGCGGCCGTAGACCGGATAGACCTGGTTGATGCCGGTGGCGGTGCGGCTCAGCGTATTGGTGCCGGTGGTGCTGCCCCATACCGTGCTGCGGCCCAGATCCTGGTACAGCTGGTAGGCGATGAAGTTGTTGGTGGTGACCAGCGCATCGGTGTTCTTCATGCGGCGGGTGGTGACGTCGTTGGCGGTGCCGGCATTGCTGCCCGCGCTCAAGGCGATGTTGTACGGGGTCAGCGCGGTGCACTGCGCGGTCACGCTGCCGTTGGCGTCGGCGTTGGCGGTGGAGGTGGACAACACCGAGCCGAAGTCGACGTCCGTCGCCGAGGCAGCGGTGATGGTGCAGGCCTTGGTGACGGCGATCTTGACGTTGAATGTGGTGGTATCTGCTGCAGTGGCAACGCCAATGGTCGAGAGCAGGCCGAGGGACAGCAGGACAGGGCGGACAGTACGCATGGACATTTCCTTGACCGGTCTGGTCATTGGTGACGCGACGACTCGTCGCCCTGCCTCCAATGCATCAGCTGTGCCAAAGATTACCCTGAATGATTTGGCTATCTCGCTGTTTATCCTGAGAGTTTTCGCAAAATTGCGATGTCTTTCGGATGACCCCGTTCATGGACTTTTTGACGCGCGCGGTAGTGCGTCACACATGAATACGCGGCGCCGCCAGTTTCCTGCTGCCCCGTCCGTTTTGACGGCGGATTGCCTCCAGCAGAAAAAACGCCCGCGCAGGCCGTTCAGATTCAGCCCGAATCGGCGATAATCGCTGTCATGAGCGTCAATCTGAAAACTAAAGAAGAAATCGAACTGATGCGCGTCGCCGGCCGTCTGGCTGCCGAGGTGCTCGATGTCGTGGCGCCGTATGTGCAGGCGGGTGTGACCACGGCCGAGCTGGACCGCATCTGCCATGACCACATCGTCAACGTGCAAGGCACCATTCCTGCCAACGTCGGCTACCGCGGCTTTCCCAAGAGCGTATGCACCTCGGTCAACAACGTGATCTGTCACGGCATCCCGAGCGCGGCCAAGGTCCTGAAGGACGGCGACATCGTCAATATCGATGTCACCGTCATCAAGGACGGCTGGCATGGCGACACCAGCCGCATGTATTACGTCGGCACGCCGTCGGTGATGGCCAAGCGGCTGGTGGAAACCACCTACGAGGCGATGTGGCGCGGCATCCGTGCGGTCAAGCCGGGCGCAACGCTGGGCGATGTCGGCCACGCGATCCAGAAGTTCGCCGAAGCCGAGCGTTTCAGCGTGGTGCGCGACTACTGCGGCCACGGCATCGGCAAGGTCTACCACGACGAGCCGCAGGTGATGCATTACGGCCGTCCCGGCGAAGGCCTGGTGCTCAAGCCCGGCATGACCTTCACCATCGAGCCGATGATCAACGAAGGCACCTACCACCATAAGACCCTGCCGGACGGCTGGACCGTGGTGACCAAGGACCGCAAGTTGTCCGCGCAGTGGGAACACATGGTCGCGGTGACCGAAGATGGCGTGGATGTGCTGACGCTGTCGCCGAACGCTCCCGCTCCGGTATGACGGCCACGCCGGCGGACCGACCCGACCCGGGTGTCGCCGGCGATGCCGAGTGGGCCGCGCAAGCGCGCCCGCTGCTGGTGCATGCCGACATGCGGCTGTGCAAGCGCTTCGACCAGGGCGAGCCGATCGAACGCCTGGTGGCCCTGCGTGCCCGCGCGGTCGATCAATTGATGCGCAATGCGTGGACGCGCTGCATCCCGGCCGATGCCGGGCTGTCGTTGCATGCCGTCGGCGGTTATGGGCGCGGTGAACTGTTCCCGCGCTCGGATGTGGATGTGCTGGTGCTGGGCAAGACCGGCGTGCAGCAACAGCATGAGCAGGCCCTGGCGCGGCTGTTCGCCTTGCTGTGGGATGTGGGACTGCCGATCAGCCACGCGGTGCGCTCGCCGGCGCAGTGCACCGCCGCGGCCGCCGATCAGACGGTGCTGACCGCCTTGATCGAATCGCGCCCGCTGGTGGCCGGCAGCCAGGCGCGTGCCGCGCTGGCGGCAGCGATTTCGCCGCAACAGGTGTGGCCGGCGCGCGAGTTCTTCCAGGCCAAGCGCGAAGAGCTACTGGCGCGACACCAGCGCTTCGGCGATACCGCCGACAATCTGGAGCCGGACATCAAGGACGGCCCCGGCGGTCTGCGCGACCTGCAGACGCTGGGCTGGATGGCGCTGCGCGCGTTCGGGGTCAAGGATCTGGAGGCGCTGGTCGGGCTCGGCCATGTCGGTTTCGACGAGGCCGTAGCGCTGCGGCGCGAACGCGAGGAGCTGGCGCGCTTACGCTTCGGCCTGCATCTGGTCGCCAAACGGCCGGAAGAGCGGCTGGGGTTCGATTACCAGAAGACGCTCGCCGAGCGGCTGGGCTTTGCCGACGACCCGGAAAGCCTGGGCGTGGAAAAGATGATGCAGCGCTTCTACCGCAGCGCTGCGTTGATCCGCCGTATCAGCGACCGCTTGCTGCAACGCTTCGAAGAACAGTTCGACGGCGAGGCGGTGCCGGAGCCGCTGGGCGAGGGCTTCAGTCTGCGTCGCGGTTATCTGGCCGCAGATGCAGAGGACTGGCCGGCCGGCGATGTGCTGCAGGTCTTTGCGCTGTTTGCGCAGTGGGCGGCGCACCGCGAGGTACGCGGGCTGCATTCGCTGACCGCGCGCGCGCTGGCCGAGGTGCTGCGCGAGTTGCCGGCCTACGACGTCGCCGATGCGACCGCGCGCGACCGCTTCATGGCACTGCTGCGCGGCCCGCGGGCGGTGGAGTCGCTCAACCGCATGGCGCGCCTGGGTGTGCTCGGCCAATGGATTCCGGCATTCGCCAGCGTGTCCGGGCGCATGCAGTTCGACCTGTTCCATGTCTACACGGTGGACCAGCACACCTTGATGGTGCTGCGGAACATCTCGCTGTTTGCCGCCGGTCGCGCCGACGAGCGTTTTTCGATCACCCACGAAGTCTGGCCGCGCCTGCGCAAGCCGGAATTGCTGCTGCTGGCCGGCCTGTTTCACGACATCGCCAAGGGCCGCGGCGGCGATCATTCCGAGCTGGGCGCGGTGGATGCGCGCGCGTTCTGCCAGGCGCACCGGCTCAGCGAAGGCGATACCGCGCTGGTGGCCTGGCTGGTCGAACAGCATCTGCGCATGTCGGTCACCGCGCAGAAGCAGGACATCTCCGACCCGGAGGTAATCCACCGTTTCGCGACCCTGGTCGGCACGCGCGAGCGCCTGGATTACCTGTATCTGCTGACCTGCGCCGACATTGCCGGCACCAGTCCCAAGCTGTGGAACGCGTGGAAGGACCGGCTGCTGGCCGACCTGTATTTCGCCGCGCGGCGCGCGCTGCGCGAGGGCCTGGAGCATCCGCCGCCGCGCGAAGAGCGCCTGCGCGAAGCGCGCGAGTCCGCTCGCGCGCTGATGCAGGCGCAAGGCCACGACGATGCCACCATCGACCGCCAGTTCGCCGGCATGCCGGATGAAAACTTCCTGCGCTTCCGTCCCGAGCAACTGGCCTGGCAGGCGGTGTCGCTGATCGAGGTGCAGATCGGCCAGACCATGGTCAAGGCGCGGCGCGCGGTGCCGGACAACGATGCGCTGGAAGTGTTCGTGTATTCCCCCGATCGCGATGGTTTGTTCTCCGCGATCGTCGCCACGCTGGATCGCAAGGGGTATGGCATCCATCGCGCCCGCGTGCTGGATGCGCCGCACGATGCGATCTTCGACGTGTTCGAAGTGCTGCCGCAGGACAGTTCCGCCGATGGCGACCCGCAGCGCCTGGCCGCAGCCTTGCGCCAGGTGCTGGCCGGCGACCTGCACAAGGTGCGGCCCTCGCGGCGTGCGGTGCCGCGCCAGCTGCGCCACTTCCGCTTTGCGCCGCGCGTGGAGTTCAGCGAGAGCGCCGGTGGCCGCCGCACCCGCATCAGTCTGGTTGCGCCCGATCGCCCCGGCTTGCTGGCCGATGTGGCCAATGTGCTGCGCCTGCAACACCTGCGTGTACACGATGCGCGCATCGCCACCTTCGGCGAGCGCGCCGAAGACCAGTTCCAGATCACCGACGAGCACGACCGCCCGTTGCCCGAATCCGCCCGGCAGGCGCTGCGCGACGCGCTGTGCGCCTGCCTCGATCCCACCTAAGTAGTCCGTTCGGAGACCCCCCATGGCCACCAGCAAGAAGACCGCGCGCAAGCAGGGCGCGACCCCCACCGGCGCAGCGCCCAAGCGCGCGCCGAGCAAGAGCGGCAAAGTGCCCCAGGCACCGGCCGTCGACAAGCGCAAGGCCACCGCGGTGGCTGCTAAGCCTGTGGCCGCCAGCAAGAGCGTTACCAAGCAGGTGACCAAGAAAAGCGCGACCAAGCCGGCGACCAGTGCGGCCCCGCGCGTGGCCAAGCAGCCGACCAGCGTGGTGTCCGCACCGGCCGCCAAGAAGGCTGCAGCCGCGAAGAAACTGCCGATCGCCGAAAAGACCGTGCGCGGCGCTGCAACGCCGGTGGGTACTGACGAGCTCAAGTTCGGCATCGAAAGCGCATTCGAGCGCCGCGCCAGCCTGACCGTCGACGAGATCGACGGCTCCACCCGCGCCATTGTCACCCGCGTCATCGACGGCCTGGAGACTGGTGAGTTCCGTGTCGCCGAGCCGGACGGGCAGGGTGGCTGGACCGTCAACGAGTGGTTGAAGAAGGCGGTGCTGCTGTATTTCCGCGTCAACGAGATGGCCGTGATCGACGCGCAGCCGGCACCGTTCTGGGACAAGGTGGAGTCGCGTTTTGCCGGCTTCGGCGAGGCCGAGTTCCGCAAGGCCGGCGTGCGTGTGGTGCCGGGTGCGGTGGCGCGGCGCGGCAGCTACTTCGGCAAGGACGTGGTGCTGATGCCGAGCTTCACCAATATCGGCGCGTATGTGGGCGAAGGCACCATGGTCGATACTTGGGCCACGGTGGGGTCGTGTGCGCAGATCGGCGCGCATTGCCATCTGTCCGGCGGCGCCGGCATCGGCGGCGTGCTCGAACCGCTGCAGGCCAGCCCGACCATCATCGAGGATCATTGCTTCATCGGTGCGCGTTCGGAAGTGGTCGAAGGCGTGGTCATCGGGCACCACAGCGTGATCGGCATGGGCGTGTTCATCAGCCAGAGCACACGCATCTACAACCGCGCCACCGGCGAGATTTCCTACGGTTACGTGCCGCCTTATAGCGTAGTGGTGTCCGGCCAGCTGCCGTCGAAAGATGGCTCGCACTCGCTGTATTGCGCGGTGATCGTCAAGCAGGTGGATGCCAAGACGCGCAGCAAGACCAGCGTCAACGAATTGCTGCGCGGCCTGGCCGATTGAGTACCGCGCAGCCTGCGCGCGGCACCATGCTGTCGCGGCCGCTCAGTGGCTGGGTCCGTTGGGGCATCCCGGCCCTGTGGTTGGGATGGGTAGCGCTCTACGTGGCAGGCTCGCTGCTGCGCGATGGCGTGCCGCAGCAGTTGGAGGTCCTGCGCTGGCTGGCGCCTGCACTGGTGGTGCTGATGACCCTGCGTCTGGCATGGGCATCCGCCCGCTGGGCACAGGTCCGCGATGCGGGCGATGCACTGGAGATCGTGCAACAAGGACGGTCGCAGCATGTGGACCTGGCCGAGTTGCGCTCGGTCGATGCGGCATGGCTGATTCCGCCGCGGCGGATGGCGCTGAAATTCCACGGCACACGCGCCGATGTGATGTTCCTGCCCGCACACGGGCAGGAACACGATCAACTGGTAACCACCCTGTTGGCGCGTGCAAACGCGCGCCGCGGAGTCGAAAAGGCGACGACATGACCACGCTCTATGGATTGAAGAACTGCGACACCTGCAAGAAGGCGACCAAGTGGCTGGACCGCTTCGGCGTGGCCTACAGCTTCGTCGATTACCGCGAGCACACGCCCGCGCCGGAGACGTTGGTGGATTGGGCCGGCCAGGCCGGCGGATTCGAGGCCTTGATCAACAAGTCCTCGACTACCTGGCGCCAGCTGCCCGACAACAAGAAGACGCCGGGTTCGGACGCCGAATGGAAGCTGCTGCTGCGCGAATACCCGCAATTGATCCGCCGCCCGGTGGTGGTGAGCGACGATGGCGCGCTCAGCCAGGGCTTCTCCGACAACGGGTTCAAGGCGCGCTTCAACATCGCCTGATGGCGCCACCGCGTCATCGGTTCGCACAGGCCTGTGCGGGGCGGGCGCGGGGAAGGCAGGCGACCTGCCGATGCCGGCAGCCCAGGTGCATCTTTTATCGGAAGGACGAGCATGACCAGTGACGTACTGCAACTGACCTGCGAGCTGATCGCACGTGCCTCGGTGACACCGGACGATGCTGGCTGCCAGGCGCTGCTTGCGCGGCGCCTGGAGGCTGCCGGATTCGCTTGCGAGCATCTGCGCCTGGGCCAGGTCGACAATCTGTGGGCCACACATGGCAGCGGTACGCCGGTGCTGGTGCTGCTTGGCCACACCGATGTGGTGCCGCCGGGGCCGCGCGAGGCCTGGACCAGCGATCCGTTCGATCCGCAGATCCGCGATGGTGTGCTGTACGGGCGCGGGACGGCCGACATGAAGGGCAGCGTGGCCGCCTTCGCGATCGCTGCCGAACAGTTCGTCGCCGCCCACCCGCAGCATGCCGGCACGCTGGCGGTGTTGCTGACCTCCGATGAAGAAGGCGATGCCATCGACGGCGTGCGGCGAGTGGCCGAGCTGTTCCGCGCGCGCGGGCAGGCGATCGACTGGTGCATCACCGGCGAGCCGTCGTCCACCGAACGGCTGGGCGACCTGCTGCGCGTGGGCCGCCGCGGCAGTCTGTCCGGCACGTTGGTCGTCAAGGGCGTGCAGGGGCACGTGGCGTATCCGCACAAGGCGCGCAATCCGATCCATCTGGCCGCGCCGGCCTTGGCCGAGCTGGTGGCGCGGCAGTGGGACGAGGGTTTCGAGAGTTTTCCGCCGACCAGCCTGCAGGTGTCGAACATCCATGCCGGCACCGGCGCCAATAACGTGATTCCGGGCGAGCTGCAGGTGGCCTTCAATCTGCGCTACACCCCGCTGTGGGATGCGCCGCGGCTGGAAGCGGAAATCACCGCATTGCTGGATCGCCACGGGCTGGACTATGCGCTGCGCTGGCATCGCAGCGGCGAGCCGTTCTACACCCCGGAAGGCCGCCTGCGCAGCGTCGCACGCGAGGTGCTGGGCCAGTTCGCCGGCGCACCGCCGGAAGAAAGCACCGGCGGCGGCACCTCCGATGCGCGCTTCATCGCGCCGCTGGGTGCGCAATGCATCGAGGTCGGCCCGGTCAACGCCAGCATCCACCAGGTCGACGAGCACGTGCGCGTGGCCGACCTGGAAGCGCTGCCGGCGTTGTACCGCACGCTGATCGAACGCCTGCTGGTCTGAGTTGCCAGGACATGCCCATGCCGCGCGCTGGTTTGCACACTACGCAGCCAGCGCACGGCACGCGTTCACCTGCGGCATGCCGATGCTGCTGCGCGACGCGGGCATCGCCAAGCTGCACTAAGACCTTTTGGATTGCAGCAGCATCGCGCTTGCATCGCGCTTGCATCGCGCTTGCATTGCATTGCATTGCATTGCATTGCATTGCATTGCCAGGTGGCATGGACGCACAAGGCTCGGGGGGCTAGTCGAACGTCCAGAACGGCGATTTGATCGCCTCGCGCCAATGCGATTCGTCCGCGATATAGAACGTCTGTGCGGACGCCTTGGCAAACCAGGTTGCCGCCGTCTCCACGTCGCGCGTCACGCCGCTGCTGCCGCGTCCGAGCAGCAGACCAGAGAAATACTGACCATACACATTGCCCTGGTCCGCCGCGCGCCGGTACCAGCACAGCGCCTCCGTACCGTCTCTGTCCACGCCACCCATTCCTTTTTCATGGAGTGCGCCAAGATCGACCTGCGCCTCGGCATCGCCGTTACGGGCGCGGCGCTGGATGTCGCGTACCAGCGGGTGCAATGCACCTCCGCTTGGCGCGATGGCGGCGGGAAGCCCCGACGATCCTGATGCGGAGCGCTCATAGATCGTCGCGCGCAGATCCCAGCGCAACGCCGCAGCCGCCTCCCCACGGTCGCGGTGAAACTTGGCGAGCTCGGCGATGGCATACGGGTTTCCATGCATGGCCGCTGCCAGGTACCAATGCTCGCCCTTGCGCGGCGACGCACGTAATGCGACGCGCTGGTCGATGTAGGGGCTGTCGGGATGGAAGAGCGTCCCGCTTGCCCAGATCCGTCCCAGCGCCAGTTCGGCGCGGGTGTTGCGGAACGTCCACGGGGCGATCGCAGCGGCACGTTCGTACCAGTGGATGGCGCGCGGGTCGTTGCGTGCCTCCAGGCGTTCGGCCGCACTCCACGCGCTGTCGAAACTGCCATCGGCCGCGTGTTGTTCCAGCTGCTGCAGATAGACTGGATCGGTGCGTGGAGGGGCGCTGCTGCAGGCCTGCAGCAACACTGCAAGCAACAGGGCCAGGGGCGGCATGCGTCCGATGCGTGGGGTCATTCCATTACTGCCGATTGTTGGGGGCGGTCATTATCCTCGCAATACGCCGGTGCGACCGCGGCGTGGTCTGCGATGCCGGGCTTGGTTGCCATCGCAACAGTTGCGCCGCCGTCGAAAGCGGGATACGGTCGAGGCATGTCATCGCTCCTGCCCAACCTCGTCAATAACGCCAACCGCAACAATCTGCGCGCGAACAATCGTGCGCGGCCGATGCGGGTCTGCGACTAGGCGAAGTAAAACCAAACGCCCAGGAATCAGAGAACCCGCATCGGCCGATGCGGGTTTTTTTATGGGTGTCATTCTCGTGCAGCACGCTCTTCCATCGGCCGCCAACCCCCGCAGTTTCATCAGGAGTGTTTCCATGTGTTCCATCTTCGGTATTTTCGGCCTGCAACCCGGTGACGATCTGCAGGCATTACGCAGGCAGGCACTGGAATGTTCGCAGCGGCAGCGTCACCGTGGCCCGGACTGGAGCGGCGTGTATGTCGACGCCGGTGCGATCCTGGTGCACGAGCGGCTGGCCATCGTCGACCCGGCTGGCGGCTCGCAGCCCTTGTTGTCAGAAGATGGCGCGCTTGCGCTCGCGGTGAATGGCGAGATCTACAACCATCGCGAGCTCAAGCAGGAGCTGGTGCAGCCATACGCCTTCCAGACCGGCTCCGATTGCGAGGTGATCAATGCGCTGTACCGCGAGGATGCGCCGGCCTCCTACCTCAACCGCCTCAACGGCATCTTTGCGTTCGCGCTATGGGACAAGGCGGCCGGGCGGGTGCTCATCGCGCGTGACCCGATCGGCGTGGTGCCGCTGTACTGGGGCCACGATCGCGAAGGCCGCTTGCGGGTTGCTTCCGAACTGAAATCGCTGGTGGACGATTGCGCCGATGCCGCGCAGTTTCCGCCCGGCCACTGGTACGACAGCGCCACCGGTGCACTGAGCCGCTATTACGAGCGCTCCTGGCGCGAATACGCCGAGGTGGAAGGCGTGCAGGTGCAGTTGCAGGAATTGCGCGAGGCCTTCGAGCGTGCGGTGCATCGTCAGTTGATGACCGATGTGCCGTACGGCGTGCTGCTGTCCGGCGGGCTGGATTCGTCGCTGGTCGCCGCCGTTGCCGCGCGCTATGCACGTCATCGCATCGAGGAGAACGACACCACCGAAGCCTGGTGGCCACGCCTGCATTCGTTCGCGATCGGCTTGAAAGGCTCGCCGGACCTGGCCGCCGCCGAAGTCGCCGCCGCCGCGCTGGGCACCGTGCATCACGGCTTCGAGTACAGCTTCGAGGAGGGCCTGGATGCGCTGCCGGAGGTCATCCGCCATATCGAAACCTATGACGTCACCACCATCCGCGCCTCCACGCCGATGTTCCTGCTGGCACGACGCATCAAGGCGATGGGCGTGAAGATGGTGCTGTCGGGCGAAGGCAGCGACGAAATCTTCGGTGGCTACCTGTATTTCCACAAGGCACCCAACGCACGCGAATTCCACGAGGAACTGGTACGCAAACTGGATGCACTCAACAACTACGATTGCCTGCGCGCCAACAAGTCGATGATGGCCTGGGGCGTGGAGCCACGTGTGCCGTTCCTGGATCGCGAGTTCCTGGACGTGGCCATGCGCATGGACGCCAGCTTCAAGATGATCGACAAGACCAGCAGCGGCGCCACGCGGATGGAAAAGGGCGTGTTGCGCGAAGCGTTTGCCGGCTATCTGCCCGAATCGATCCTGTGGCGGCAGAAAGAGCAGTTCAGCGATGGCGTGGGCTATGGCTGGATCGATGGACTCAAGGCGCACGCCGCCGCGCATGTCAGCGACCGCGAACTGGGCGCCGCCTCCAAGCGCTTTCCGGTCAATCCGCCGCAGACCAAGGAAGCCTATTTCTATCGCACGCTGTTCGAGCAATTCTTCCCCAGCCAGGCGGCTGCGGAGACGGTGCCCGGTGGCAAGTCGATCGCGTGTTCGTCACCGACTGCGATCGCCTGGGATGCCAGTTTCGCCGCGATGGCCGACCCGTCCGGCCGTGCGATTGCCGGTGTGCACGAACAGGCCTTGGCGTCGTAACGCTGCTGCATCGAGGTTGAAACTCAGCGGCCGGCATGCGCTCACGCGCTGCCGGCCGCCGCTGCGATCACTCGTGGCGCACGCAGTATCCGTAGCGTTGCGGCTCGATATCCACGCCGGCCACGTCGGCCTGGTTGTTGCGCCACAGGTTCGGCTTGAAGTCGGCCGCCGTGCAGTTTGCAGCGCGGTCCACACCGATGGTGTAGGTGAAGGGCGTATTGGAGAAGCGGTTGTTCTCGAACACGTTGTCCTGGCTCATGCTGTTGTCCCAGCACAGGATTTCCGGCGTGCGATAGCGGATGGCGCAGGCCAGGAACACGCCGGCGACCTTGTTGCCGTCGAACTGATTGTTGCTGAAGCGGTTGCGGCGCGCGTCGGACAGATAGATGCCCTGGCTGCCGTTGCGCTCGAAGCGGTTGTTGCGGATCTCGCTGTCTTCCAGATGCTCGGTGGTCAGGCCTGCAGCCACGTTGTCGTGGATGTAGTTGTTGACCATGGTGACCTTGGCGGTGCGGTTGAACGACACGCCGTCCCAGATCGCGCCGGACACATCGTTGTTTTCGATGGTGATCTCGCGGGTGTCGTACTCGCTCAGCAGGCAGGCACTGCGGCACTTGTTGACCTGCAGGCCGGCCAGCCGGATGCCCTGGCCGGAACGCACGACCACCGCGCTATTGCTCAGGTACGGACGCTCGGGCATGAATTCCTTGTCGCCAGTGCTGGCGACGATCTGCATGTCTTCGATGCTGACATTGCGGATCACGCCGGTCGGCTGCTGGTTTTCGTAGTCGCCGACCACCAGCGCCGGTTGCTGCACGCCATCGGCCATGCGCAGCACCGTGGTCGGGCCCTTGCCGCGCAAGACGAGATTGCCGCGGTGGATCGAGACCAGGCCGTTGAGCGGAAATTCGCCTTTTTCCAGGCACAGCACCGCAGGCGCATCGCCTTGCGGGAGCTTGTCGATGGCTTTCTGCAGATCCTGACCGGGGCGCACCTTGGCGGTACAGGCGGCGACCGGCGCATCTGGTGGGCCGGATTTGGCGGGCGGCGCTGCCGAGCAGGCAGTGGCAACGAGCAGGGGCAACAGGGCGGAAACGGAGCGGGCAAGCTGAGGCATGCGGATTCCGGTCAGTGGGGGGAGGAGGGCGATCGTGCGCAAACACGTTGCAGATCGCGACGGCCTCTAGTGTGTCCCACCGGACGTTAAAGTCTGGCTGATTCCGGCCTGCCTGATTCGGCGCAGGTTCATTGCACGGCCGTGGTTGAGGCCGCAACTGTGCGTGCAGCGGCCGCTTTGACCGACCAGCGTCACAGTTGCAGCATCGCTCAAGGCCTGGGCAGGCGCCCGTTCGCCACGCTTAGAAACTGTAGGCTAGCTGCGCGTAGATACGGCGCGGTTCGCCAGGAAAGTGCCCGGTGCGTTCGGTGAACCCGCTGGCGGCATAGACCTTGTCGAACAGGTTCTTGACGTTGACCTGTAGTTTCCAGGCATCCCACTGCGTCTGCCAGCTGATGTCGAAGATGGCGTACGGCTTGACGCGCTGGCCTTCCAGGCTGACCCGCTCGCCCACATAGTCGGCACCGAAGGCAATTGCCGAGTTCCAGGCCGGCAGGTCGTAGCGCGTCCACAGACCGAAGGTGTTGCGCGGTGCATTGGCGAAGCGGTCGCCGGATGCATTGGTGATGCCGTTGGTGCCCGCATCGAGCACGCGTGCATCGTTGTAGGCGTATGTCAGGTTGAGCACCCAGCGTTCGGTGAGGTCGGCCAGTAGATCCACTTCCATGCCTTCGCTGCGCACCAGGCCGAGCGCGGAGAGCTGATTGACGCCATCGACGATACTGCCGTTGGCCTGCACGATATTGCTGCGTTCGATGCGATACAGCGCGGTGTTGAGCGTCAGCCCGCCATCGTTGAGCGCGGTCTTCAGGCCAACTTCCCACTGTGTGCTGCGCTCGGGATCGAACGGCCCGCCGACGCTGCTGTCCTGATTGGCCGCATCCTGCGGCAGGAAGCCGCTGGCATAACTCGCGTACGCGTTGATGCCATCGCGCAGCACGAAGGTGCTGCCCACACGCCAGCTGAGATCGTTGCCGGTGACGCGCGAGCCGTCCAGACGGTTGTCGTCCTTGAAGCCGTCCCAACGCAGTCCGGCCATCGCAAACCAGCGCGGCGTCAGCGTGAGTTCGTCCTGCAGATACGCCCCATAGCGCTGGCTGCGGGTGCTGGTGGCGCGCCAGGGCAGGCTGTCCAGGCCGTAGTCGTAAAAGCCGCTGCGGCCGTATACCGGGTTGAACAGGTCGATGCCCGGCACCGGCCCACGCACGCGGCCGGTGTCTGCGGTGTTGGCGGTCTGCGCGCGGAAATCCGCATCCAGCCGATAGTAGTCCGCGCCCATCAGCAGCTTGTGCTCGACCGCGCCGATGCGGGTGCGGAACACCGCGTTGACGTTGCTGGAGATCGCATCGTTGTCGCGGAACTGGTTGCGCAGCTGCCGCGTCATCCATTCGGCGGTGCCGTCGCCATCGCGGTCGATCAGGCCCATCGGCTCGTGATAGATCTGATGCTCGTCGTTCTTGAACCAGCGCATCGCCATGTCCACATCCCATGCATCCGACGGCGCAAAGCGGTACTGCGCGAACGCCACCTTGGCGCGCATGTCGAGGAAATCGGTGGGTTCGTTGTGGTTCCAGCGACGGTCGGTGAGGAAGTTGCCTTCGTCGTCCACCGGCACGCCGCGCAGACGATTGCCGCCCAGGTTCTGGGTGATGTCGGTGTACTGCAGCGTGAGCTCGCCGGTCTGGCCGATGTCGAACGCCACCGACGCATCGCCGATCTGGCTCTGGCTATCGGTGTTGCGGCGAAAGCCGTCCTCGCCATCGGCATAGGCGCCAACGCGGTAGCGAATGCGCCCGTCTTCGCGTGCCGGCCCGGTGGCCTCGAACGAGGCCGCCCCGAAGGATTGATTGCCCACCTGCAGCTCCACCCGACGCGCGGCCTGATGGCCGGGCTTGCGGGTGACGTAATTGATGACGCCACCGGGTTCGCCGCCGCCATACAACGCACCGGCCGGGCCCTTGAGCACTTCCACGCGTTCGATATTGAACAGCTGCGGCACCGAGAAGCCGGCATACGGATCGCCACGCAATCCGTCGTACAGCACGTTCTCCTGGCGGAAGCCGCGCAGGGTGACGCCGGCATAGCTGAAGAAACTGATGCCGCTGATGCTGCGATACAGATCGGTGATCTGACGCGCGGCCTGGTCGTCGATCAGTTCGCGCGGCAGCACCTGCACCGACTGCGGCACCAGCGACAACGGCGTGTCGGTGCGTGTGGCCACCGCGGCATCGTCGGATTTGTACAGCGTCTGCGCACGGCCGACGACGTCGACGCCATCGAGGTCGGTGACGGCTGCCGAGGTGCTGGTGTGTTGTTGGGCGAAGGCGCGGGGCGAGGGCAAAGCCAAGACAGCGGCGAGCGCGGTGACAAGGAGCGTGGGGCGCATTGGTCACTAATGGGAATGGTTATCAAATGCATCTTAGCATGTTGTGCTCGCTTGATTGGGCAGGTCGGTGGGCGGGCGTGGCTGCGGACACTTGGGTATCCAGATGTGCGAGGTGCGAGGTGCGGGGTGCGGGGTGCGATCGGCAGAACGCAGACACCGATTTTGCGTTCGTCCAGCCCCCAACGACTGTCGAAACCTGTGTCGACGGACGAGACAGCAAGAACACGCCTATTTCGGCTGCAATTGCAGCGTGTAGCGGGTTGCGGTCGGCAGGAACGGGGTTGGCCGGCCGTGTACCCAATCGTCGTGCCCTGCGCCCCAGAACGGTGACAAGGGGTGTCCGCTCTGGCCGCCCGGCATATGCACGATGCCGTCCTGTTCGTGGCCGGGCGACACCACCATGCGTTCGGAGGCGCCGAAGGCCGGGCCTTGCACGCGCGGCATGTCGCGATCGCCTGGCAGTTGGTCGGGTGGCATGCACAGCCAGCGCTTTGCAAGCGCAGGCAATGCCCGCGCGATCGGATGACAGATGGCAGCGGTGTTGCGTTCGCCCCAGGTGCGTTCGCTCAAGGCGCCGTCCTGCGCAGCGAGATCCGTCTGCGCATTGCGTGCAGCCTCGGCAAGCAGCTGATCCCAGTTTGCATAGGCAGGCGGCAGCAGATGCGCCGGGCGCTGCTGCAGCAACGGCCAGACGATGCCTTCCAGCTGCGCGCGACGCGGCGGCAGGAAGTCCTTGCCAAGGGCGGCTTTTGCCGGCGCCAGCAGGCCGGCTTCCACTGCGTCGATGGTCATGCCGCGAAAGCCGCGCACGATGCGATAGCTGGCCGAGCGGGTAGATGCGTGCCCGTCCCACTGCCGGGTGGCGGCTTCGATCTGTTGCAAGGCCGGGTCCTTGCTGTGCTCGACCACGCTGCGCAACAACTGCCACCACCGCGTGAGCAGCACGGCGCGATCGTCGAGCTGGATGGCGAGCAGGTCCAGCTCGTTGAAACGTTGCCTGGCGAACAAGTCGTCGCGGATCTGCTGCGCACGCGCACCCAGGTCGTAGCCGGCACTGCCGAGCGTGGCCAACTGCTGCGCATCGACGACGCGGCTGTTGGCGGTCCAGAGCCGGTGCGAGGGAGGATCGATCAGGGCGGGAGCAGCGTCGCTGCGCACCGGCCAGGGCAGGCAGCCGCCCGGCGCTGGCGCCGGTGTCGCCGTTGCCGTAGGCGGTGCCGCGTCCGCACCCTGCGCCGAGCTTGCCAGTTCGGCGATGCCGCTCGGGTCACAGCCGGCATTGCGTACCGGGCGCGCACCGATCAACCGCCAGGCGATGCGCCCGCTGCGATCGGCCAGCAACAGGTTCTGTGCCGGAATGCCCGAGCGATCCGCCACTGCAAAGGCGGCCTGCACATCGGCCGCCGTACTCATCTGCGCAAAGTCAAGCCGGATCGCGCCGGGTAGCTGCGCGGCCCAGCGCAGCGCGAGCAGGCTGCCATCGGCGTTGTCGTGCAGGACCGGTCCCCAGGCGCTCTCGCGCACCGCAAAACGCACCGGCGCGGCGCCGGCCACGCGAATGGTTTCGACATGGGTGGTGAGCGCTTGCGGATGACCCGACGTGGCCGGCGCAATCCGCGCAAAGTCGGCGGTGTCGATGTAGCTGTTGGTAAAGGCCCAGGCCACATGCCCGTTGCTGCCGACCACCACCGCCGGCAAGCCGGGCAGGGTGAAACCGGTGACATCCACCTTGCCGTCGGGCGCGCTGGTGTCCGGGTAACGCAGGCGTGCGCGGAACCAGATATTGGGCGCGCGCAGGCCCAGGTGCATGTCGTCGGCCACGATGGCGCGGCCATCGCTGGTGAGGCTGCCGTCCACGGCGAAGTTGTTGCTGCCCGGCGTCGGCGGCTCGGCGCCTGCGGTGGCGGCTGGATGCGGCAGGCGGCGCAGATCCAGGGCGGCGGCGTCGGGCAGCACGGCGTCGCCTTGCGCGGGGCCGAACAGCGGCGCATCCCAGCTGGAGCCTTGATGGTCAAGCAATGCCGCCAGCGCCGCCGGCACCACCGCACGGATACGGGCGGCAGCCAGTTCGGTCTGGTTGTCGTTGTCCTGCAGGTCGGCATACATCGCCATGCCGGTGAGGATGGAGTCGTCCAGCGTCCACGCGCGCGGTGTCTGCCGCAGCAACAGGTACGGCCACGGGCGCACGCGCAGCGCGGCCAGCCCGGCATTGACGCCCTCGGTATAGGCCTGCAGCGCCGCGCGCTGGCTGCCGGCGGCGACATCCAGGCTGGCATGCACGCGGGCGCGTAGCCGGTGCACGCGATTGCGTTTGTCCAGGTCCAGCGCCGCGGCGCCGAACAGCTCGGACAACTCGCCGGCCGGTGCGCGGCGCATCAGGTCCATCTCGAAGTAGCGCTCCTGCGCATGCACATAGCCGAGTGCGCGCATGGCATCGACCTTGCTGGTCGCATCGATGGTGACCACACCACGCTGGTCGCGTTGCACGCTGACCGGTGCCGCCAGGCCCTGCAGTGCGCTGTTGCCATCCAGCTGCGGCAGGCTGCCACGCATCAGCAGATACGCGGCCAACACGGCCGCCACGATCAACACCACGATTGCCAGCAGTAGCCGGCCCAGCCATTTGCGCATTGTCGAGTCCTTGAGTTCGGTCACAGTGTGGCGGCCGGTCATGACCGTGGCGGGTCTGGCCGCAAGCGCAACTGAAAGTGATTCCGATTAGATCATTGCGCCGCGGCTTAGGGCACCATGCGCGCATTGCGTCGCTGGAGCACATCATGAAAGGCCATCCCGAAGTCGTCGACTACCTCAAACAGCTGCTGCGCGGCGAACTGGCCGCACGCGACCAGTATTTCCTGCATTCGCGCCGTTACGAGGACCAGGGCCTGATGGCGCTGTACGAGCGCATCAATCACGAAATGGAAGAGGAGACCGAGCACGCCGATGCGCTGCTGCGGCGCATCCTGTTCCTGGAAGGTGACCCGGACATGCGGCCGGCCGAGTTTGCGCCAGGCAAGACCGTGGTGGAGATGCTCGAGCGCGATCTGGTGGTGGAATACGAAGTGCGCGCCAATCTCGCCGCCGGCATGAAGCTGTGCGAAGAGCACGGCGATTACGTCAGCCGCGACATCCTGCTCAAGCAGCTGCAAGACACCGAGGAAGACCACGCCTGGTGGCTGGAGCAGCAGTTGGGCCTGATCAAGCGGATCGGCCTGGGGCTGTACCAGACCTCGAAGATCGACAAGGGCCACGTCGCCGGCTGAGCCCGGTGACTGGGCGCTGCGCAGCCGCTGAGCGTGCGTAGCGCAGATTTGCAATCGGCAGGTGCCGCGCGGGGCATCGCCTTGCTGCGTGGTCTGCGTCAACTGCCCGCGGTCTGCGGCGGTGTTGCTCGGCGCATTTCGCTGTTGTGCGAACCATCGCGTGGCGCAACGCCGCGCGGTGCTGATCGGCGCGCGCTGCGCTGCTTGTGCAACGCCAGCGTCGCCTGACTGGAGCGTCGGCAGCGCTCGCCGATGACAGAGTTCGCCCGCGACCGTCAGTTGCGTTGCAGACGATAGACGCCGGTCGACAGGGCGGTGACGCCGTCGGCACGGAAGCGCGGCTCCAGGTCGAGGATGTCGCGGCGTTCCAGTGGCTGCACCCGCCATTGCGTGTCGAACAGTGCGTGCACCGCGTCAGCGTCCACCGAAAACGGTGGCCCGGCCTTTTCGGCCTGCGGGTATTCCAGGGTGATCAACAGCCCGCGGCATCCCGCAGGCAGGCGCGCGTACGTGGTGTGCAGATACTGTTGGCGCAAGCCGGCCGGCAGGGCGATCAATGCGGCGCGGTCGTAGAAGGCGCTGCAATCGGCCAGCACGCTTGGCTCCAGTGCAAACGCGTCGCCGCAGATGATTTCGATCGGGCCGGCGATAAAGTGCTCGCCCGCGCGGCTACTGTGGCGCTGCGGTTGCAGGCCGGCATCAGCGAAGAATTGCGTCACCGCCAGCGGCGATATCTCCACGCCCAGCACGCGATGGCCTTGTGCGGCCAACCAGTGCAGGTCCAGCGTCTTGCCGCATAACGGCACCAGCACGCGGGCAGCCTTCGGCAACTGCAACGCCGGCCAGTGCTTTTGCAGCAACGGCATCACCTGGTCCTGATGGAAGCCGGTCTGACCGTTCTGCCAACGTTGCAGCCAGAAATCTGTGTCCATGATGTTGTCTTGTTGGTTTGCGTTGACGAGTGCCGTGATGCAAGGAATGGCACTGACAATGCAGATCGAAAGGAAGCGACCACACCGCACCGCCGTGCGACATGCACTGCGCACAACCACGCACGCCGCGCTCGCAACCACCCACACCGACCATCTCGACCGGTCCTTGTCCGCCCACCGTCGCGGGACCTTACGCGGCATGGATGCCGCGTAAGAGCCTACACGGACGTACTTGCGGCGTGTCCCGCGATGGTGGGAGGACAAGGGCCCTGCAGCAGATCGGCAGAATCGAGGCAGCGGCAGCGTCGAACGCGCCGCTGCGCGCCACGTCGGTGAACAGCCGTTACTGCACTTCCAGCCCGTCCACCTTTTGCCACCCTCGCGGCAGCAATGCACCGCGACTCGCACGCGCGCCCACGTAGGTATCCAGATCCTTGAACGACAGGCTCATGGTGCGTGCGCCGCTGCGCACCAGCAGCGTATTGCCCGGTGCCACCGCCACCACTGCGACCACGCGCTCGGTGCCGAGCTTGGCCTTGGGGATGTCGATGATCTTGTTGCCTTTGCCCTTGTCCAGCTCGGGCACATCGCTGGCGCTCACCGCCAGCAGATTGCCGGCACTGGTGACGGCGACGATGCGGTCGCTCTGCGGATTGGTCACCTGCGCAGGCGTCAGCACATGCGCGCCGGTGGTCAGGTTGAGCATCGCCTTGCCGGCTTTGTTGCGGCCGGTGAGGTTTTCGAAGCGGGTGACAAAGCCGTAGCCGTGCGAGGACGCCAGCACGAAGCGGGCGGCGTTGTCGGCGCTGGCCATGACCTGGAACGCCGCGCCCGAGGCCGGCGAGAAACGGCCGGTCAACGGTTCGCCATTGCCACGTGCCGAGGGCAGGGTGTGCACGGCGGTCGAATAGGCGCGGCCTTCCGAATCCAGGAACGCCACCTGATGGGTGCTGCGGCTGCGCACCGCCGCCAGCAGGCTGTCGCCTTCGCGGTAGGACATGCCGGCCGGGTCGACCTCGTGGCCCTTGGCCGCGCGTACCCAGCCCTTTTCCGACAGCACCACGGTCATCGGTTCGCTGGTGACCATCTCGGTTTCGTCGATCGCCTGCGCCGCGCCACGCTGCACCAGCGGCGAGCGGCGTGCGTCGCCGAACTTCTTGGCGTCGGCGGTCAGTTCGTCCTTGATCAGCTTCTTCAGCTTGGTCTTGCTTTCCAGGATCGCCATCAACTGCGCGCGTTCCTTGGCCAGGGCTTCCTGCTCGCCGCGGATCTTCATCTCTTCCAGGCGCGCCAGCTGGCGTAGCTTGGTTTCCAGGATGTATTCGGCCTGTTCCTCGCTTAGCGCGAAGCGCGCGATCAGCACCGGCTTGGGTTCGTCCTCGCTGCGGACGATGCGGATCACTTCGTCCAGGTTGAGGAAGGCGATCAACAAACCTTCCAACAGGTGCAGGCGGCGCTCGACCTTCTGCAGGCGATGGTTGAGGCGGCGGGTGACGGTATCGCTGCGGAAGCTCAGCCACTCGCTCAGCAAATGCCTGAGGTTCTTGACCTGCGGGCGGCCATCCAGGCCGATCACGTTGAGATTGACGCGGTAGCTGCGCTCAAGGTCGGTGGTGACGAACAGGTGGCCCATCAGCTGCTCGGCATCGACACGGTTGGAGCGCGGCACCAGCACCACCCGCACCGGGCTGGTGTGGTCGGACTCGTCGCGGATGTCTTCCAGCCATGGCAGCTTCTTGGCGCGCATCTGCTGGGCGATCTGCTCGATCACCTTGGACGGCGAGACCTGGTACGGCAACGCATCGATGACGATGTTGGCGTGTTCTTTCTTGTAGGTGGCGCGTGCCCGCACGCTGCCGTGGCCGGTTTCGTAGATTGCGCGCAGATCGGCCGCCGGGGTGATGATCTCGGCGGTGGTCGGGTAGTCCGGGCCAAGCACGTGTTCGCACAGCTCGGCGACCGTGGCATCGGGGTTATCGAGCAGGCGCAGCAGCGCGCTGACGATCTCGTTGAGGTTGTGCGGCGGCACGTCGGTGGCCATGCCCACTGCGATGCCGGTGGTGCCGTTGAGCAGCAGGTGCGGCAGGCGCGCCGGCAGCCAGGTCGGCTCTTCCAGGGTGCCGTCGAAGTTGGGCGCCCAATCGGTGGTGCCCTGGCCGATTTCGCCCAGCAGCACCTCGGCGATCGGGGTCAGCTTGGATTCGGTGTAACGCATCGCCGCGAACGACTTGGGGTCGTCGGTGGAGCCGAAGTTGCCCTGGCCTTCGATCAGCGGGTAGCGATACGAGAACGGCTGCGCCATCAGCACCAGTGCTTCGTAGCAGGCGCTGTCGCCGTGCGGATGGTACTTACCGATCACATCGCCCACGGTGCGCGCGGATTTCTTCGGCTTGGCAGCGGCATTCAGGCCCAGCTCGCTCATCGCGAAGATGATGCGCCGCTGCACCGGCTTCAGGCCGTCACCCAGGAACGGCAGGGCGCGGTCGAGCACCACGTACATCGAATAGTCGAGATAGGCGCGTTCGGCGTACTCGCGCAGCGGCAGCTGCTCGAAGCCATGGAAGGTGGGGCGGGTCAGATCGGTCATGTAAAGCCAGGTCCTACGAAAGAGGAGCCCGCGCCGTGGCGCGAGCTCGAAGAGCGCCGATTATCCGGATGCGGCGGGGGATGCCAAGCCGCGCGCATGCGTGCCGGCCAGATAACGCGTGGGTGGAGCGCCGAAATGGCGGTGGAACACACTGACGAAGGCGCTGGGGCTGCTGTATCCGAGCTGGTCGGCGACCTGGGCGACCGGGCTGCCCTGGCTGAGCCGCCGCAGCGCCTCTGCCAGCCGGGCCTGCTGCCGCCATTGCGCGAAACTCAGCCCGGTCTCGCTGCGGAAATGCCGGCTCAGGCTGCGCGCCGACAGCCCGCCCCAATCGGCCCAGGCGTCCAGCGGGCGCGGGTCGGCCGGGGTATCGAGCAACTGCCGGGCGATGCGCAGCAGCCGCCGGTCGGCCGGCATCGGCAGGTGCAGGTGGTCGATCTGCACCTGGTGCAGTTCGTCCAGCAGCACCGCGGCCAGGCGTTGCCGGGCGGGGTCGAGCGGCTGGCCCAGCGGCCAGTCGGCCGCGCGCATGATCACCTCGCGGGCGAGCCCGGTCAGGCGGATCACCCCGCCTTGCGCGGGCAACGCTGCGCAGGCGTCCGGCCGGACCACCACGCCCCAGCCGCGCAGCGGCCCGGCCAGTTCCACGGTGTGCTGCTGGCCGGGCGGCATCCAGCCGGCGCAGCCCGGCGGCAGCGACAGGGTTCCCTGTTCGGTGTGCACCGTCAGTACACCGTGCTCCACATACATCAGCTGCCCGCGGACATGCGCATGCCGAACCGTCTCCGGCGCCCATACCGCGCGCAGGTCGGCCAGGAACGCGATCACCTCCGGTCCGTCGGCCCACTCGAAGCTGGCGCGCACGCCGGGTGGCAGGGCGTCTACCGTGGTTGGCGGGTTTTCGACAGTCATTGGCGCAATTGTATTACCAGGCCAGCGGTGCAGGCGCGTAAGGTGGCGATCCTTGCTGGCGGTTTAATCCCGTTAGAAATATTTGCGTTGACAAATATATTTTTCGGAAGAAAATAGCCCGCCATGAATGACCTCTCCACCGCCTCGCCGTCGTTCGGCCTGCTGTTGCGCCAGGTGCGCGATGCGCTGATGCGTCAGCTCGACGCCGAAATGAAAGGCGAGCTGCCGGACTTCGGCTTCAGCCACTACGTCGGCCTGAAGATCCTGGCGGTGCGCTCGCCCTGTACGGCCAACGAGCTGGCGCTGGCGCTGGACCAGACCCCGAGCGCGGTCACCCGCCTGCTCGACAAGCTCGAAGCGCTCGGTGCGGTGCGACGCGAGCCACATGCGCAGGACCGGCGTGCGCTGCAGATCGTCATGACCGAACAGGGCGTGGCGCTGTGGGAGCGCCTGAAGCTGCGTGGCGAGCGCGCCATCGAGCATGGCTTGCGGGATCTGGCTCCGCCCGAGCGCGAACAACTCACCTCTCTTCTCATCCGTGTCCGCGATGCACTCAACTCATGAACGCTGCTAGTTCCCCGATCCAGATGCTGCGCCTGCGCTCCACGCAGCTTGCGCGGCCGCTCGTCCTCACTACGCTGACGCTGGCGCTGGCCGCCTGCGCCAGCAGCCGCGGGCTTGCCCCGCACGGCACCATGCTGGAGCCGGGCGCGCTGCATGCCGAGCGCACCCTCGCGCAGGCCAACCTGAGCCCGGCCGCCTGGCCGGCCAGCGATTGGTGGCGCGCCCTGGGCGATGCGCAATTGAACGCGCTGATCGCCGAAGGCCTGCAGCACAGTCCCAGCCTGGCGGCGGCCGATGCGCGCCTGCGTCAGGCGCAGGCACGCATCGGTAGCGCGCAGGCCGATCGCGGCCCCAGCCTGTCGGTGTCCGGTGGCTATGCGGGCGTGCAGTTGCCCGAATCGATGGTGGGCGATGAGCGCGGCGGCAAGTTCGGCGGCAACGGCCAACTGGTGCTGGACTTCCGCTATGGCGTGGACCTGTGGGGCGGCAAGCGCGCCACCTGGGAAGCGGCGGTGGACCAGGCGCATGCGGCCGAGGTGGACGCACAGGCGGCACGCCTGAACCTGTCGGCGGCGATCGCCGAAGCCTATGCGCAGCTCGACTACGCATGGCGCCTGCACGACGTGGCCAACGATGAGTTGACTCGCGTGCAGAAGACCCTGGAGCTCACCCGGCAACGCCGCGGCGCCGGCATCGACAGCGATCTGCAGGTGCGCCAAGCGCAGGCCCGCGTACCGTCGGCGCAGCAGCAGCTGCAGTCCGCGCAGCAGCAGATCGACGAGGCCCGCAACGCCCTGGCCGCGCTGGCCGGGCAGGGCCCGGATCGCGGGCTGGAGATCGCGCGCCCGACGCTGGGGGCGGCCATCGCCACGCAGCTGCCGAGCAACCTGCCCGCCGACCTGCTGGGCCGCCGCCCCGATGTGGTCGCCGCGCGCTGGCGCGTGGAGGCTGCCGATCAGGATATCGCCGCCGCCAAGACCCGTTTCTACCCCAGTTTCAACATCACGGCGCTGGGCGGTGTGGTGAATCGCGATGTCGGCCAGTTGCTGGAAAGCGCCTCGGTGTTCGGCGTGGTTGCGCCGGCGCTGAGCCTGCCGATTTTCGATGGCGGCAAGCTGCGCGCCAATCTGGCCGGCAGCGATGCGCAATACGACCTGGCGGTGGCCGATTACAACCAGAAGGTGATTGACGCCCTGCGCGAGGTGGCCGACCAGGTCAACGCCGTGCGTTCGCTGGAGCAGCGTGCGCGTGCGCAGGACGACGCGGTGCAGACCGTGACCGCCGCCTTCGCGCTTGCGCAGCAACGCTACCGCGCCGGCATCGGCAGCTACCTGGAAGTGCTCAGCGTGCAGGAGCAGCTGCTGCTCGCACGCCAGCGCATGGCCAGCCTGCAATCGCAACAACTGTTGGCCTCGGTGAGGTTGCAGCGTGCCCTGGGCGGCGGATTCACGCCGGAACCTGCGCGCGACACCGCACACGCCGCGACCACTTCCGCACAACCGAATTCCTGAGACAGCGACGATGAGCCAGACGACTCCAACTTCTTCCCAACCTACGCCGGCCGCGCCTAGCAAGCGCCGTGCGGCGCTGCGCATCGTGGCCATTGTGGTGATCCTGGCGATCATCGGTCTTGTGGTGTGGTACTTCCTGGTCGGCCGCTGGCACGAGGACACCGACGACGCCTACGTGCAGGGCAATCAGGTGCAGATCACCCCGATGGTCGGCGGCACCGTGGTCAGCATTGGCGCCGAAGACGGCATGCGCGTGGAGCGCGGTCAGTTGCTGGTGCAGCTGGACCCGGCCGACACCGCAGTCGCGTTGCAGCAGGCCGAGGCCAATCTGGCCAAGACCGTGCGCCAGGTGCGTGGTCTGTACCGCAGCGTGGAAGGCGCACAGGCCGAACTGTCCTCGCGCGAGGTGAGCTTGCGCAGCGCACGTGCCGACTTCGCACGCCGCAGGGATCTGGCCGCCAGCGGCGCGATCTCCAACGAAGAACTGGCGCATGCCCGCGAGGAACTGGCCGCGGCCGAAGCGGCGGTGAGCGGTTCGCGTGAGAGCTTCGAACGCAACCGCGCGCTGGTGGACGACAGTGCGGTGGCCAACCAGCCGGACGTGCAGACTGCCGCCGCGCAGCTGCGTCAGGCCTATCTCAACCATGCGCGCACCGGTGTCATCGCGCCGGTGTCCGGCTACGTGGCGCGTCGCTCGGCGCAGCTGGGCCAGCGTGTGCAGCCCGGCAGCGTGCTGATGGCGGTGGTGCCGCTGGAGCAGGTGTGGGTGGAAGCCAACTTCAAGGAAACCCAGCTCAAGCACATGCGCCTGGGCCAGGAAGTGGAACTGCATTCGGATCTGTACGGCGGCGGCGTGGACTACACCGGCCGCATCGAAAGCCTGGGCCTGGGCACCGGCAGCGCGTTCTCGCTGTTGCCGGCGCAAAACGCCAGCGGCAACTGGATCAAGATCGTGCAGCGCGTGCCGGTGCGCATTGCGGTCGATGCCAAGCAACTGGCCGGCAATCCGCTGCGCATCGGTTTGTCGATGAAGGTCGACGTCAACCTGCATGACCAGCAGGGCAGCGTGTTGCCGACCAAGTTCGCCAATGGCGCGGTGTTCTCCACCGACGTGTATGCGCAGCAGTTGCAGGCCGCCGACGCGGACATCCAACGCATCATCCAGGACAACCTGCCTGCGCAGGCTGCGTCCAAGGCGGGCTAAGCCAGCATGTCTTCGCAAGCTCCCACCGCGCCAGGCGGTCCCTCGGCACCTGCGCCCGCCGCCGGCTTTCGCCCGGCGAGCGTGGCGCTGTGCACCGTGGGCCTGGCGATGGCCTCATTCATGCAGGTGCTGGACACCACCATCGCCAACGTCTCGTTGCCGACCATCGCCGGCAATCTCGGCGCCAGTTCGCAGCAGGCCACCTGGGTCATCACCTCGTTCGCCGTCAGCACCGCGATCGCCCTGCCGCTGACCGGCTGGCTGAGCCGCCGCTTCGGCGAGACCAAGTTGTTCGTATGGTCGACGCTGGCCTTCACCGTGGCCTCGTTGCTGTGCGGCCTGGCCCAGAGCATGGGCATGCTGGTGGTGTCGCGCGCGCTGCAGGGGTTTGTTGCCGGGCCGATGTACCCGATCACCCAGAGCCTGCTGGTGTCGATCTACCCGCGCGAAAAACGCGGGCAGGCGCTCGCCTTGCTGGCGATGATCACCGTGGTGGCACCGATCGCCGGCCCGATCCTGGGCGGCTGGATCACCGACAACTACAGCTGGGAATGGATCTTCCTGATCAATGTGCCGCTGGGCATCATCGCCAGCAGTATTGTCGGTTCGCAGTTGCGCCATCGCCCCGAGCAGCTGGAAAAGCCGCGCATGGACTACATCGGCCTGATCCTGCTGGTGGTCGGCGTCGGTGCGCTGCAGCTGGTGCTGGACCTGGGCAACGACGAGGACTGGTTCTCTTCCGACAAGATCGTGGTGCTGGCCTGCGTCGCTGCCGTGGCGCTGGTGGTGTTTGTGATCTGGGAGCTTACCGACAAGGATCCCATCGTCGATCTCAAGCTGTTCCGGCATCGCAACTTCCGCGCCGGCACACTGGCGATGGTGGTGGCCTATGCGGCGTTTTTCAGCGTGAGCCTGCTGATCCCGCAATGGCTGCAACGCGACATGGGCTACACCGCGATCTGGGCCGGCCTTGCCACTGCGCCGATCGGCATCCTGCCGGTGCTGATGACGCCATTCGTGGGCAAGTACGCGCTGCGTTTCGACCTGCGCATGCTCGCCACCGTCGCCTTCATCTTCCTGTCGTTCACCAGCTTCCTGCGCTCCAACTTCAACCTGCAGGTGGACTTCAGCCATGTGGCCACCGTGCAGCTGGTGATGGGCGTGGGTGTGGCCTTGTTCTTCATGCCGGTGCTGCAAATCCTGCTCTCGGACCTGGACGGGCGCGAGATCGCGGCAGGTTCCGGCCTGGCCACCTTCCTGCGTACCCTGGGCGGTAGCTTTGCCGCATCGCTAACCACCTATCTGTGGGCACGCCGCACCCAGGTGCACCATGCGCACATCACCGAACACATCTCGGTGTACACCCCGGGCATGCAGGAGCAGGTCACCGCGATGGGGCAGGGCGACCTGCAACGCGGCGCGGCCTCGCTCAACAACATGATCAACCACCAGGCCTCGCAGATGGGCTTCAACGACATCTTCTACCTGCTCGGCTGGACCTTCCTGGCGATCATCTTCTTCCTGTGGCTGGCCAAACCGCCGTTCGGTGCGGGCGCAGGTGGCGCAGCGGCGGCGGGTGGGCATTAGGCGCCGGTGACAAGGCGCTTGGCCGCTCTAACATCGGCTAAGACAACGACTTCATGCCGGTCTAGTGCAGAGCGGGTGATCTGCGACTTGGCTGCAGGGCCCTTGCCCGCCCACCCTCGCGGGACACGCCGCAAGTACGTCCGTGTAGGCTCTTACGCGGCATCCATGCCGCGTAAGGTCCCGCGACGGTGGGCGGGCAAGAGCCAGTCGGGATGGTCGGTGCGCATAGCGCTTTGCAAAGCAACCAGCAAACCGTTTGGAGCGGTGGGGGCGCTGCAGCCTTGACCGGCGCAGATGCGGCGATTCGTGTGTTCGCGCTCAACGTGTTGCTGTTTCCGGTGTCCCGCAATGCGCTGGACAGCCTTGCCGAGGCGTATGAAGCAAGCGGAGATCTCGCCCGTTCAAGCGCTATTCGGCAGGGCATCAAGGACATGCCCGCCCCGCCCGGGAAACAATGATCCGACCGACGGCGTGAGGTCTCAGCTGTTTGCTGCTGGTTGCAGCCCGACTGCGCGGTTCGGTGGTGCGTCGCCGGTGTCGGGCTTCGGTTCGTCATGCTCGGTGTCATGGCGCGGCGTGTCGTCCTGTAGGGGCGCGAGCAGTTGCAGCGGCTTGCCCTGGTAGCGGAACTCGAGCGCGTCTTCTAACTGACGTAGTGCTTGCACCTGGGTGCACAGCGCGTTGGCGTTGGCCTCGATGGTGGACGCCTGGGCGTCCAGCCTTGCATCCAGTTGGCCTTCCATCTGTTGGGCGCGTTTGTCGATTCCGTCCGAACGCCCGGTGACGATCTGCCAGAGCATGTGGCGCGCGATGCTGCCCTTGAATTGCTCGGCTTCGTGTTCGACGTAGTTTGCGAAGTTGCCGCCGAAGGCCTTCTGCTCCCAACGCCCCTTGCCCAGGGTGCCGTCGACATACGCGCGTGCGCGTTTGCGCAGCCGTTCGATCTTGCGGGCGTTGAGCGCACTGCCTGTCATGACCTCGATGACACCACCGAGCGCGTCGTAACTGAGGTCGATCACCTGATGTGCAATGCCGGCAACTTGCGGCATCAATGCGCGGGTGCGTTGTTCCATCTCCCAGAGGCGTCGTGCATCGGCCGTGCTGGTCTGCTGCAGCTTGTGGTCGATGCTCAGTTCGCCGCCGTGGAAGAAAATTTCGCGTGGCCAATCGCTGTCGCGGTAAAGCCAGATGCCGCCGCTGTCGGCGAGCACATTGAACGGTGTGCCCAGACCGCATTGCTGCGAAGACACCTGCGCGCGATGGCGCGGGGCATCGTGTTTGTCGGTCTGCTGTGCCCGTGCATGCGGACTGGCAACGGCCGGCAGCAGGGCAAGCCAGAGGAGGATGCGCATGGGGCGTGCTGCCGTCGTGGAGGCGTTGCGCATGGTCGCCACTGCGGCAACAGGTGGTCGCGTGTCGAAAGTCATTGGCGCCGCACCCTTGCGACGCTGCCGATCTGCAGACATCACCGATGCCGCACACCATCGTGTAATCGCATCGCCCAGACGCAAAAAACCCCGCCTGAGCGGGGTTTTTTACGATCTACCATGAGTCGTGGTGCCCAGGAGAGGACTCGAACCTCCACGAAGTTGCCCCCGCTAGCACCTGAAGCTAGTGCGTCTACCAATTCCGCCACCTGGGCGACTCAGGAGGCGAATTGTGCAAGTTGCGCGCGACGCTGTCAACGCATCCGGCACAAATTTTTCGTGGTGGCCGGTGTCTGCTGGCGAAAGGAGAAGACGGCGTGGCGGACATGCGCACTGCATGCCCGCCACCACACCGGATTACGGCAGCTGCGCCGCCTGCAAGCTGACCTCTGCACTCTGCACCGGTTCGCTTGCCGAACGCGCCAGCTGCACGCGATAGGTGCCGGCGGCAATCGTCCAGTGACGCGCCTTGGCATCGAAGTCGGCCAGCGTCTTGGGTTCGGCGATCACCTGCACGGTGCGCTTTTCGCCCGGCTTGAGCGTGAGCTTCTGCCAGCCGATCAGGCGCAGCGGGGTGGCATGGCCGTCGGGCAGGGTGACGTAGAGCTGCGGCACGGCGGCGCCTTCGCGCTGGCCGATGTTTTCCACCTCGAAGTTCGCCGTGAGCTGGCTGCCGTTGGCTTCCACGCGCAGCCCGCCCATGCGGAACTGCGTGTACGACAGGCCATGGCCGAACGCATAACGCGGGGTCAGCTTGCGCGCGGCGAACCACTTGTAGCCGACATTGGCGCCTTCGATGGCGTAGTCGATGCTGTCTTCGCCCGGCTTAGCCGGCTTGAAGCCCAGGCCCGGGATCGAGGGACGCGGCAGCTGCGATTCGTCCACCGGCCAGGTCACCGGCAGATGGCCGGAAGGATTCACCGCACCGGTCAGCAGGTTGGCGATCGCCTCACCGCCGCCGATGCCCGGATACCACGCCTGCAATACCGCCGGCACGCGCTCGGCCCAGGGCATGCGCACCGGGCCATTGGTTTCCAGCACCACGGTGGTCTTGGGGTTGGCCTTGGCCACCGCCTCGATCAAGGCGTCCTGGTTGTCGGGCAATTGCATGTCCGGCAGGTCCACCGATTCGGCCGACCATTGGGTGGCGAACACGATCGCCACATCGGCGGCCTTGGCCGCGCGTGCCGCGGCAGCGCGGTCCTTGCCGTCGACATAATCGATCTGCACGTTCGGCAACGCGGCGCGCAGTGCCTGCAGCGGCGAGGACGGATGGATGATCACCGGGCCGGGCCAGGTGGTCGGGTTGAGGCCGGGTACGGCGTTGCCACCGTTGATGGTGTAGTCCACACGCGAGGAACCGCCGCCGGACATCACGCCCTTGTCGGCATACCCACCGATCACCGCGATGCGGCGCACGTCCCTGGACAGCGGCAAGGTGGCCTGCTCGTTACGCAGCAGCACGCTGCCTTCCTCGGCAACATGCTGCGCGGACAGCTGCCCGGCCTTGCCGTCGATCGGCTGGCGCTGGGTGGGATGGTCGAACGCGCCATGCGCGAACAGGCTGCGCAGCACGCGCTTGACCATGTCGTCAAAGCGCGCGCGCGGCACCACGCCGGCCGACACCGCCATGCGCAACGGTGCGTCGAAGAACACCGCCGCGTCGAACACTTCGCCAGCCGATTGCTGATCGAGTCCGGCCAGGGCCGCCTTGGAGCCGCTGTGCACGCCGCCCCAGTCGGACATCACGTAGCCGGGGTATTTCCATTCCTGCTTGAGCACCTGGTTGAGCAGGTAATCGTGCTCGCAGCCGTAGATGCCGTTGATCTTGTTGTAGGAGCACATCACCGAGGCCGGGTCGCCGATCTTCAAGGCGATCTCGAACGCCAGCAGGTCCGATTCGTGCATCGCCTGCTCGCCGATCTCGGCGCTGTGGAAATTGCGTCGCGTCTCCATGTCGTTGAGCGCGTAGTGCTTCATCGTCGACAGCACATGCTCGCTCTGCACGCCGCGGATCGACTCGCCGACCATGGTGCCGGCCAGCAGCGGGTCTTCGCCGGCATATTCGAAATTGCGTCCGTTGCGCGGGTCGCGCTGCAGGTTGACGCTGCCGGCCAGCAGCACATTGAAGCCCTGCTGCCAGGATTCGCGGCCCATGGTCTTGCCGCCGGCATAGGCCAACTGCGGATTCCAGCTCGACGCAGCCGACGGGCCGGACGGCATCGCGGTGGCGAAGTCGCCCTTGCGGATGCCGCCGGGATTGGTCACGCCCACGCCGGCATCGGCCAGTTGCTGCGCCGGGATGCCCAGCCGTGGGACGCCGGGGACATAGCCGGCCGAGCCCAGCGCGCCCTCGGGCTTGGGAATCTTGTCGGTGCCCAGGCCGAAGTAGCTGCGCAGCATCTGGAATTTTTCGTCCTCGCTCATCTGCGCGAGCAGACGGTCGGCGCGCTGGTCCGCGGTCAGCGCGATGTCCATCCACGGCTGCGCTGCGGCGACGGTCTGTGCGCCGAGCGGGGCGGCAAACGCGGTGCTGACGCCAAGGGCGATGGCCAGCGCGAGACGGCGTGGCCTGGAGTGTGTAAACGGTTTCATATCGAGATGTGGCACAGGTGGTCCTTGTGGTGCGGTTGCAATCAGGGGAGGGCACCGCGGTGCCCGGGTTCGAAAGGCGCGCGTACGCGCCGATTTAGATGCTTGCCGGAAGCGGGCGCCGCCTCAGAACTGGGTCTGTGCCGTGCGCAACACCGGATACAGGCGGTAGCGCTCGTCCCAGGAGGAATGCAGGCGGGCGAAGAATTCCAGGCGTGCCTTCGGGTCGGCCGCGAAGGCCGCATCGCTGGCCAGGCGCTGTTCGAATTGCGCCTTCACTGCCGGGTCGCGCTCAAGCAGGTCGCGCGCGACCTCTTCGGCGACGTAATCCTCCATGTATTCCTTGCGCTCGAATGCGGTGTTGAACAGGCCCCATTGCAGCAGCGAATCCGGCGCCTGCGGTTCCAGCATCGCCATCACCAGGCGCGACCTGGCCTGGGCGATCGGCACGAACAAGGAGCCGGCCGGCACGGTGCGGGTTTCATCGCGCCATTGCCCGGTGATCTCCAGGTTCTGGTGGCCTTCGTTGGAACGCGCGGCAAACGTTGCCTTGTCGGCACGGAAGCTCTGCACCGGATGGGCGGCAGTGGTGGCGATGGTGTCGAAGGCGATGCCGTGCAGGCGCAGTTTCTCCGCCACCAGCGCCGCTTGCGCGGCCGGCACCAGGTAGCCGCCGCGTGGTGCATCGACCACCACGTCCGGCTTGATCTGATCGCGTAACGGCACCTTCCAGAGTTGTGGCCTGGTCTCGTCGTAGCGCGTCATCAACGCGCCGGAAATCGGCGAGGGCGTACGCGTGTAGGCGTAGCCACGGAAGGCAACGGTGCGTGCGGCCGGGCCGGCAGCGAAGCTCAACGGCTCCATCTCGCCAGCCAGCCTGGTGGCGCGCTGATCGGCCGCCAGCGCATCGGCGCGCCAGCTGGCGCCGTTGCGCGCGGCTTGCTGCAGCACCGACACGATGGCGTTGCGGGTGACGCGTACGCGCACCGGGTAGGTCTTCCACGAATGCGTTTCCACCAGCATGCCGAAGCGGTTGCGCAGCAGGAAATAGCCATGCGAAAACCGCGGCGGCGACACGTCGTCGGCAAAACCCGATGTAGGGTCGTCCTCGTGCACGAATGAGGGGTAATACGGCAGCGGCAGCGAGCCCTGTCTGGACAGGTCGGCAATCACCGCATCGCGCCAGCGCGTGCCGTCGCGTTGCAGCGTGGCATCGCCGGCGTGCACGGGCTCCACCTGCACTGATACGTCGTGCTCGAACTTGGCACCATCGGTGACGTGCAGGTCCACGTACATCAGCGGATCCCACTGCTGCACCAGCCGCAGCATCGCCTGCATTTCCGGCGCGTCGGCCTTGAGGTAGTCGCGATTGAGATTGAGGTTCTGCGCGGTGGTGCGCCAGCCCATCTGCTCGGGGCCGCGTTGATTGGGCCGGTTCCAGGCGCCGAAGCGCTCATGGCCGTCGACGTTGAACACCGGCACGAACACCCAGACCAGTTTGTCGAGCACGCCTTTGCCGGTTTTGCCGTCCAGCAATTCGCGCAGGGCCAGAAAGCCCGCGTCCTTGCCGTCGATCTCGCCGGCATGGATGCCGCCTTGCACCAGCACCACCGGCAACTTGCGCTGCGCAGCGCTGTCGGCATCCAGTGCGCCACTGGTGGAGACGATCAGCGCCTTCATCGGCCGGCCTTCCGGAGTGGTACCGAACTCGATGCAGCGCACCGCCTGCGGGTAGCGCTGCGCAAAGGCATCGCAGAGCGCGATGACTTCATCGTAGCGTCCGGTCTGCGCAAACCCGCTGCGCTCGGCCTGGGTAGTCAGCGGTTCGGCGGCCAGTGCGGCAGGGGCGGTGGTCAGCAGCAACAGGCTTAGGGCCAGGCGGGTGAAGCGGGGCATCCAGCGGTCCAGTGTTCCAGGAAAACGTTTGCAATGTAGCCGAGCCGGCGCAGCAGGCCAATCTGCACTGCGTCATGACTTGCGTGTGATCGGCGTGGTTGCGGCGTACCGACAGCATTTTTCGGCACGCCTGGGCCGGACGACGTGTCAGGTGCACCGCAACGGCGGCAACGAGCGTGGCGATGTCGATGCATGCAGCGCGTATTTAAGGCCTTATCCCATGGTCGCGATGGCGGCCAACCGGCGGCCGCCGGTACGATAGCGCGTGTTTTCTGCGCGACCGGACTGCCCTTGACCACTTCCACCTTGCCGAGCCCCACTGCCGGTGCGCGGCTGCCGCGCCAGATACCCTTCATCATCGGCAACGAAGCCTGCGAGCGTTTCAGCTTCTACGGGATGCGCAACATCCTGGTGCAGTTCCTGATCACCTCGCTGCTGTTGCAGGAGGTCAGCGGACCCGGCCGCGAGGCCGAGGCCAAGCACATCCTGCACAGCTTCATGATCGGGGTGTTTTTCTTCCCGCTGCTCGGCGGTTGGCTGGCCGATCGCTTCTTCGGCAAATACAACACCATTCTGTGGTTCAGCCTGGTGTATTGCGCCGGGCATGCGTGCCTGGCGCTGTTCGAAGGCAGCCGCAGCGGCTTCTTCCTCGGGCTGGGCCTGATTGCGCTGGGTGCGGGCGGCATCAAGCCGCTGGTGGCCTCATTCATGGGCGACCAGTTCGACCAGTCCAACAAGCACCTGGCCAAGGTGGTGTTCGACGGCTTCTACTGGATCATCAACTTCGGCTCGTTGTTCGCCTCGTTGTTGATCCCGCTGGCGCTGAAGAATCTGGGCCCGGCGTGGGCGTTCGGCATTCCCGGCATCCTGATGTTCGTGGCCACGCTGGTGTTCTGGCTAGGCCGCGGGCGCTATGTGCGGGTGCCGCTGCCGCCGAAGGACCCGCACGGCTTCGGTGCGGTGGTGCGCACCGCATTGCTGACACAGGCGCCGGGGCAGGGCCGTCCGGGACTGATGCTGGCAGTGGTGTCGGTGCTGCTGGCGCTGGCCTGCTTCGCGCTGGTCGACCAGCTCGGCATCGTCATCTGCCTGTGCATGGCGCTGGTGCTGTTGCTGGCCGGCATCGGCGGCGGCACCTGGTGGCAGCTGGAGCGTGCGCGCGGCATCCATCCCGATACTGCGGTCAAAGGCGTGCGCGCGCTGCTGCGGGTGTTGGTGATCTTCGCGCTGGTCACGCCATTCTTCTCGCTGTTTGACCAGAAAGCCTCGACCTGGGTCCTGCAGGGGCGCGAGATGACGATGCCGGCCTGGTTCACCGCATCGCAGATGCAGGCGCTCAATCCGCTGCTGGTGATGCTGCTGATCCCGTTCAACAATCTGGTGCTGTATCCGCTGCTGCGGCGTGGCGGTTGGGAGCCGACAGCGCTGCGTCGCATGACCTGCGGCATCGCCTTCGGCGGCCTGGCCTGGATCGCGGTCGGCGCCATCCAGATCAGCATGGACGGCGGCGAGCCGATGCATATCGCCTGGCAGATCCTGCCCTATGCGTTGCTGACCTTCGGCGAGGTGCTGGTGTCGGCCACCGGCATCGAGTTCGCCTACAGCCAGGCACCGCCGTCGATGAAGGGCGTGGTGATGAGCTTCTGGTATCTGACCACCACGGTGGGCAATCTATGGGTGCTGCTGTCGAACGTGGCGGTGCGCAACGCCACGGTGACCTCCCACATCGCCGATACTGGGCTCAGCGAAGCGGCATTTCTGATGTTCTTCTTCGCGGCCTTCGCGTTCCTGGCGGCACTGGCCTTCGGCCTGTACGCGCGCGGGTATCGCATGGTCGACAATTACCGTTCTGCCTGAGGTCCGCATGATTACCCTGATCCTGATCGCCATCACCGGCATCGTCTCGTGGATGGCGTTCAACAACCGCAAGCTGGCCGACCGCCTGATCCTGTGGCCGCCGGCGCTGGACAAGCACAAGCAGTACGACCGCCTGGTCACCTACGGCTTCATCCATGCCGACCTGGGCCACCTGGTCTTCAACATGATCACGCTGTTCTTCTTCGGCCGGGTGATCGAAAACGTGATGACCAAGCTGACCGGCAGCGTGCTGACCTACCCGCTGTTCTATCTGGCGGCGCTGGTGGTCTCGATCCTGCCCAGCTATCTGAAGAACCAGAAGAACCCGAACTATCTCAGCCTGGGCGCCTCCGGCGCAGTGTCGGCGGTGTTGTTCGCCTTCATCCTGCTGCAGCCATGGACCATCATCCTGGTGCTGTTCATTCCGGCGCCGGCGATCATCTACGCGGTGTTCTATGTCGGCTACAGCCTGTGGATGGACCGCCGCGGCGGCGATCGCATCAACCACAGCGCGCACCTGGCCGGTGCCGCGTTCGGCGTGATGTTCATGCTGATCATGGAGCCGCGCGTGCTGCAGGTATTCCTGGAGCAACTGTCCAATCCGCGTTTCGGCTGATCGGTTGGCAAACCGACCGCTGGCCGCCGGTGACACGCGCGGTTAGGTCGAAGGTGTCGGGATGAGCGGGTCGCATTGGGCGACCGTACCAGGACCCTCGCGAGTGCGCGAGCGGTCCTGGCGAGTGACGCGATGCCGGCTCAGGCCGCGTCGCGGTTCTGGTCGCCAGCGACGCTGCTCGTGGGCACCGACCCGTAGGCCTGCTGCAGGCGCTGGTACACCGTGTCGTTGAGCTGCGCGAAGTCGGGGTTGTGGGTGTCGCCCTTGATGGCGAACTGGAACAGGCCTTCCAGCAGCGAGCTATCGCTGTCTGCGCTGTGTCCTGCCGAATCGTTGTGCATGCGGTGACTCCTCGTAGGTAAGGCGAAGGCGTCGGCGGGTCGCACCGGCCCGGGTGCAACGGGCGCCTTCGGCTCAGCTATCGGCGCGGCGCGAGCGAACTTAAGTGCCGGTCCGGCAGGCTGCGCGGGCGGTCACAGCATCGATTCATTTTCACGCAGGCGCGGCGCCGCGCTGGTCACACTGCTCGCCATCGTCACTGCCTCGTGCAGACCACCATGGAGGCAGCGACAGTGCAGGCAGACCACGATTCCACGCAGCAGCTCTTCAGCGTAGACACCGATGGACAACGTGCCGAACTGGCATACCGTCTGGAAGGTGAGCGCATGACCATCACGCATACGCATGTGCCCGACGCGATCGGTGGAGGCGGCATTGCCGCAGTGCTGGTCGAGGCTGCCTTGGCGCATGCGCGCCAGCAGGGCTACAAGGTCGTGCCTGCCTGCAGTTACGCCGAGGCGTATATCCGGCGGCACCACCAGTTTCAGGATCTGCTGGCCTGATCGCCGGCAGCGTGTCTTTGCAGATGTATCGATGGGGAGCAGGTGGGAATGGGGCGGTTGTCAGGAGTGAACGCAGTCCGGGGCTTGCTGATGCTGGCCGTGTTGGCAGGATGTACGCAGCGCGAGCCGACAACGGCCGAATCGGCACAGCCGGCAGCTGACGCAACTGCCGCCGCGGCACCGCCGGCCGAGCCCGTGCTGGTGCAAAGCGGCCCGCTGGAGGATGTGATCGAGCAGGCGCCCGCCTACATGGTGGGTATCAGCTATCCGCGTGGGCTGGACGCATTTCCCGAGCTGAGCGCACTGATCCGCAGCTATGCGCAGGCAGCACGCGCCGAACTCATGGAGGCGGTGTCCGGGCTTGGCAACGACAGGCCTGCCGCACCTTACGAGTTGTCGCTGGCGTTCGAGACCGTATTGCAGACCCCGGACCTGATCGTCGTGTCTGCGGACGGCAGCCGCTATACCGGTGGTGCGCATGGCGAGCCGTTGGTGGCGCGCTTCGTCTGGCTGGTCAAGGAGCGCAGGCAATTGACCGCGCAGGCCTTGATTCCGGACCCGGCAGGCTGGGAAAAGATCGGGCGCGAGGTGGCCGTGCAATTGCACAACGCCGCCACCCAGCGCGTGGAAGCCGATCGCGTGCCGGTCGCAGAACAGGCCGAGCAGGTGGCCTCGGCCGATCGCATGATTGCCGAAGGCACTGCCGCGCAGGTCGACAACTTTGCCCAGTTCGTGCCGGTACTCAATCCGGCCGGGCAGATCACCGCGCTTCGGTTCGTGTTTCCGCCGTATCAGGTGGGCCCGTATTCGGATGGCACGCAAACGGCCGAGGTCGCTGCCTCGACATTGTTGGCATCGGTCGCGCCGGAATATGTACATCTCTTCGCACGCTGAGGTGTCACCCCGCAGATGATGTGATTGAATGGCTTGGCCATTCAGTAATGTAATCAAACGGGTGATATGAGTAGTTTCGATCCAACCGCAAGTCGCGTGGACCACACCTGTGTGCGCTATCCGGCGTTTCCGCGTGAACCAGCCGTCCTGGTGCGGCTGATCAAGCATCTCTACAAGCGACTGCATACGCAGGGTTGTGTGCGCTTGAAGCCATACGGTATCAGCCCGCCGGAATACGAGATTCTGATGATGCTCTACGGCACCCCGGAGCAGGCGATCACGCCTACCGAGGTAGCCGAGGCCGCCAGCGAAAAGCCGGCCAACATCACCCGGCTTACCGACCAATTGTGCGAGAAGGGCTTGATCGCGCGTGGCAGCAGCCCGGACGATCGGCGCAAGATCATGCTGACCTTGCAGCCGGCAGGCCTGGCGTTGATCAACAGCCTGCTTCCCGACGCCTGCACGCTGCTCAATGCAGAGACCTCCAGCATCAGCGATGCCGAGCAGGTGCGGCTGGAAAAGCTGTTGAGGAAATTGCTCGACGGCGTGGATTCGGTCGAGCTCTGAGCGCGGCGTCTGCGGCTCCCGCAGCACGTTTCATCGCGACCATCAAAAACGCCGCCCGGATCGCTCCGGGCGGCGTCTTGGTTTCAACGCAGTGCGATTACGGCTTGGACTGCGGCGCTTCCGGCGTGGCGCCATCGCCACCTTGCGCACTCAGGCCGCGCTTCTCGAGCAGGGGCTCGATCTGCGGCGCATGGCCGGCAAAGTTCTGGAACAGTTCCATCGCATCGACGCTGCCGCCGCGCGAGAGCAGGGTCTGACGGAAGCGATCGCCGTTGGCGCGGCTCAGCCCGCCGTGCTGCTTGAACCATTGCTGGGTGTTGGCGTCGAGCACTTCCGACCAGATGTAGGCGTAATAGCCGGCCGCGTAACCGCCCATGATGTGGCTGAAGTACGGGGTCTTGTAGCGCGGCGGCACCGGCGCGTAGGCGATGCCGTCCTGCTGCAGGGCCTTGGCTTCGAACGCCATCACGCCAGCGGCGTCGGGCACCTGGCTGGCGCTGATCTGGTGCCAGTTCTGATCGAGCATGGCCGCACCCAGATACTCGGTGGTGGCAAAGCCCTGGTTGAACTTGGACGCGGCAATCACCTTGTCCAGCAGCGCCTGCGGCATCGGCGTGCCGTTCTGGTAATGCTTGGCGTAGTTCTTCAGGATCGACGGCTCGTCGGCCCACATCTCGTTGACCTGCGAGGGGAACTCGACGAAGTCGCGCGGCACGCTGGTGCCGGAGAAATACGGGTATTTGACGTCCGAGAACATGCCGTGCAGCGCATGGCCGAACTCATGGAACATGGTGGTCACTTCATCCCAGGTCAGCAGCGTCGGCTGGCCGGCCGGCGGCTTGGGGATGTTGAGGTGGTTGGCGACCACCGGCTTGAAACCGGTCAGCGCCGACTGCGACACGTAGGAGTTCATCCAGGCACCGCCGCGCTTGGATTCGCGTGCATACATGTCGGCGATGAAGATCGCCAGCTGCTTGCCGTCGGCGTCGAACACGTCATAGACGGTGATGTCGTCGCGGTAGGTCGGCAGATCGGTGCGCTGCTTGAAGGTCAGGCCGTATTCCTGATTGGCCGCATAGAACACGCCGTTTTCCAGCACGTTCTTCAGCTCGAAATACGGCTTGAGCTGCGACTCGTCGAAGTTGTACTTGGCCTGGCGCACCTTCTCGCTGTAGTAGGCCCAATCCCATGCTTCGAGCTTGAAGGTCGGCTTGCGCGCGGCCTTCTGTTCCTTGTCGATCATCGCCTGCAGATCGGCCGCTTCGCGCTTGGCATTGGCCACTGCCGCCGGTGCCAGCTTGCCCAGCATCGCATTGACCGCTTCCGGTGTCTTGGCGGTCTGGTTTTCCAGCGAATAGGCAGCGTAGGTCGGGAAGCCGAGCAGCTTGGCCTTGTCGGCGCGCAGCTTCATGATGCGCGCCACCAGCGCGGTGTTGTCGTACTGGCCGCCGTGGCTGCCACGCGACACCGAGGCGTCGTAGATCTTCTTGCGCAGTTCGCGATTCTTCAGCTGCGTCAGCGGCGGCTGGCCGGTGGTGTTGAGCAGCGCGATCACGTACTTGCCGTCGAGCTTGCGCGCCTTGGCGGCTTCGGCGGCAGCGGCGATCTGCTCTTCGGACAGGCCATCGAGCTGCTTGACGTCATCAACGACAACGGCGGCGGCATTCACTTCGGCCAGCACATTCTGGCTAAAGGTGGTGCCCAGGTTGGCCAGCTCGGCATTCATCGCCTTGAGCGTGGTCTTGTCGGCATCGGAGAGCTTGGCGCCGTCGCGTACGAAATCGCTGTAGTACTTCTCGACCAGGCGCACGCCCTGGGCGTCCAGGCCCAGCTTGCTGCGCTGGTCGTACAGCGTCTGGATACGCGCGAACAGCTTGCCATTGAGCGAGATCGCATCGCGGTGCGCGGCGAACTTCGCCGAATAGTCGGCCTGCAGTTTCTTGCGCGCATCGTTGGTGTCGGCACCGACCAGGTTGAAGAACACCGTGGTGGCGCGATCCAGCGTGGCGCCGCTTTTTTCCAGCGCGATGAGGGTGTTGTCGAAGCTCGGCTTGGCCTTCTGGTTGGCGATCTTTTCCACTTCCTTCAACTGCTCGGTCATGCCGGCGTCGAAGGCGGGTGCGAAGTCGCTGTCCTTGATCTTGTCGAACTGCGGGTAGTGCAGCGGCAGCGTGCTGTCGGCAAAGAAGGGGTTGGCTTGGGTGGCGGCCTGCGTGGTGGCGGGTGCGGCGATGCTGTAGGACGGCATGGCAAGTCCCAGGGAAGCGGCCAGGGCAAAGGCGAGACGGGTGGTCAAGAGGGTGGCTCCAAAGTGCGAACCGCCGAGGCTACCCCAGCCGGGCCGGACAGGCGTGTGACAAAAGGCATGGCTGCAAGGTCATTGCGATGCCACCAGGCGGGCACGAGCAGTGTTGGTCTTGTGGGCACATGACCGATGACACCACGGGCGCGCAGCCGCCGGACCGGCGCTGCCGGCATGCGCTGCGGCGTGTTCCACTCGGCTGCATTCCGGCTGCTCGGCGGGCAGCGAGGTCTCGATCAGTCCGCCTGACGGATGCTGGCCGGTAGCGCGCCGTGGCAGCGGCCGGGACCAGCGGGAAGGGCCAACTGGCTGCGGCGACGGATTCGTTGAAAACCGCCCCTCCCGGCTGACGCGCTCGGCAACCGCGATGCGACACCGCGGGCTGCTGGGTTACGCTGCCCACCTCGCACACTTCAGGGCAGCCATGAGCGATATCTCCACGTTCGAATTCACCGACCTGGAAGGCCGGCCCCGCTCGATGCGCGATTACGCCGGCAAGGTGGTGCTGGTAGTCAATGTCGCTTCAAAATGCGGCTTTACTCCGCAGTACGCAGGCCTGCAGGCGCTGTGGCAGCGCTATCGCGAGCGTGGTCTGGTGGTGATCGGGTTTCCCTGCGATCAGTTCGGTCATCAGGAGCCGGGCGATGCCGCACAGATCCGCCAGTTCTGCTCGCTCGATTACGCGGTGGATTTTCCGCTGGCCGAGAAGGTCGAGGTCAATGGCAGCGGCGCACATCCGCTGTGGCAATGGCTCAAGCGCGAACAGCGCGGCGTGCTGGGATCGGAAGCGATCAAGTGGAACTTCACCAAGTTCCTGATCGGCCGCGATGGCACGGTGCTGGAGCGTTACGCCCCGACCACCAAGCCGGAAGCGCTGGCAGCAGATATCGAGCGCGCGTTAGTTGAATCGTAGGAGCGCACCTGGGCGCGATGAGGCATTACCGGCAACGCTTCATCGCGCCCAGGTGCGCTCCTACGACAGTGCATGCCGGCGTCGCGGTCTGCGTAAACGCCGCATCGCGCTGACGTCTCACGCGCGCCGCATCACTTCTCGACGAAGGCGCGCTCGAACACGTAATGCCCCGGCGTGCCGATGCGTGGCGAGGTCTGGAAGCCACGCGCATCCAGCAGGCTGCGCAGGTCGGCCAGCATCTGCGGGCTGCCGCAGATCATGAAGCGGTCGTTGGCCGGATCCAGCGGCGGCAACCCGAGCGTCTGCTGCATGCGGCCATCGGCCATCAGCTCGGTCAGGCGGCCCTGGTTGGCGAACGCCTCACGCGTGACCGCCGGGTAGTACAGCAACTTCTCGCGCAGGATGTCGCCGAGGAATTCGTGCTGCGGCAGCTCGCGCTCGAAGTAGTCGCGATAGGCCAGATCCTGCACGAAACGCACGCCCTGGGTCAGGATCACCTTGTCGAAACGCTCGTAGGTTTCCGGGTCCTTGATCACCGACAACCACGGCGCCAGACCGGTACCGGTGCCCAGCAGATACAGGTTGCGGCCCGGGTGCAGGTCGCTGATCAGCAGCGTCCCGGTGGGTTTCTTGCCGACCAGCACCTTGTCGCCCGGCTGGATGTGCTGCAGCCGCGAGGTCAGCGGGCCGTCCGGCACCTTGATGCTGAAGAACTCCAGATGTTCTTCCCAATTGGCGCTGGCGATCGAGTACGCACGCAGCAGCGGACGCGTCTCGGTCTCCAGACCGATCATCACGAACTGCCCGTTCTCGAAGCGGAAACCGGCATCGCGGGTGGTGGTGAAGCTGAAGTAGGCATCGGTCCAGTGACGGACCTCAAGCACCGTTTCGGCGCCGAAAGCGGAAGACATACCGGTAAGTGTCGTGGGAAGAGTACCTGGCAATTCTACCTCAAGCCGGCCAAATGAGAGAGGCTCTCATTTGGCTGGGAATGGGGAATAGGGAATAGGGAATCGGTTCAGCTGCATAAGGATCCCGGAGGCCCCCGGGGCAAGACGCTCAGCACCGATCAGACGCCGGGAACGCCGCCTTTAACGATTCCCGAATCCCGACTCCCCAATCCCGGCCTCACCGATACCCCGCCGCCTGCAACTCGAACAGCTCCGCATAGCGCCCGCCCTGGGCCATCAGCTCGGCATGGGTGCCGTTGGCTTCGATGCGGCCCGCGGCCAGCACCAGGATGCGGTCGGCCATGCGCACGCTGGAGAAGCGGTGCGAGATCAGCACCGCGGTGCGGTTGTCGGACAGTTCCTTGAAGCGCTGGAACACCTCGAACTCGCTGCGCGCGTCCAGGGCGGCGGTGGGTTCGTCCAGGATCATCAGCTGCGCATCGCGCATGTAGGCGCGCGCGATGGCGATCTTCTGCCATTGCCCGCCGGACAGGTCCACGCTGTTCTTGAAGCGGCGCCCGACCAGTTGGTCGTAGCCATCGGGCAGGCTGTCGATCAGCTCGCCGGCCATCGCACGCTGCGCAGCGGCGCGGATGCGTGGCGCATCGTCCATCGCATCGACCTGGCCGACACCGATGTTCTCGCCCACGCTCAGGTGATAGCGCACGAAGTCCTGAAAGATCACGCCCAGGTTGGCGCGCACATCGTCCAGGTCGTAGTCGCGCAGGTCGCGGCCATCGAGCAGGATGCGGCCTTCGTCCGGGTCGTACAGCCGCGCCAGCAGCTTGACCAGGGTGGTCTTGCCGGCGCCGTTTTCGCCGACCAGCGCCAGCACTTCGCCAGCACGCAGTTCGAAATCCAGATGCCGCACCGTCCACTGTTCGGCATCCGGGTAGCGGAAGCCCACGTCCTCGAACACGAAGCCCTGGCGGATCGGTCGCGGCACCGGCAGCGCGTTCGGGCGCGAGCGGATCTCCGGCACGATGTTGAAGAACGAATACAGATCGTCCAGATACAAGGCCTGGCCGGCGACCTGCGAGAACCCGATCAGCAGACCTTCGAGCAACTGGCGCAGGCGCAGAAAACTGCCGGCCAGGAAGGTCAGATCGCCGATGCTGAAATCGCCGCGCACGGTGCGCCAGGCGATGTAGCCATAGGCCATGTAGTAGCCCAGGGTGCCAAGCGCAGCCAGCAATGCGCCCCACAACGCACGCTTGCGCGCCAGCGCGCGGTTGGCCTGGAAGAACTTGTCGGCCAGCCGGCGATAGCGCGCGATCAGGAAGCGGTGCAGGTTGAGGATCTTGACTTCCTTGGCGGTCTCGACGCTCGCACCGACCTGGCGCAGGTAGTCGAGCTGGCGCCGCTCCGGCGTCCACTGGAAGTTGAGCGAATAGCCCAGCGCATTGAAATGCGCCTCGCCGATGAAGGCCGGGATCAGTGCGATCGCCAGCAGCAGGATCAACCACGGCGCATACACCACCAGGCCCACCGCCAGGCTGACCACGGTGATGGCGTCCTGCACCTGGCCGAACAGCTGGCTCATCAGGTTCATGCGGTTCATGGTCTGGCGCCGCGCACGATCCAGCTTGTCCTGCCGGTCGGGGTCTTCGAAATCCTCCAGATCCAGCTGCGCGGCGTGCTCCATCAGGCGCACGCTGGCGGCGTTGTTGAACAGCTCCGACAACAAGGCATCGGCGTAGCCGACCAGCCGGCCGAGCAGGTCCGAGCCGATCGCCAGGGCCAGTTCCAGCGCCAGCAGTTCCAGCAGCCGGTTCAGCCGGCCGCTGCCCAGCGCCTGCGCCAGCGAGTCGAAGGCCGGCGGTTGACCGACCAGGTGGATGGCCTCGTCGATGATCAGTTTGCCGATATACAACGAGGCCACCGGCATCAACGCGCGCAGCACGCGCAGGCCGATGCTGCTGGCGCTCAGCCAGCGGCTGGTCTGCCAGATCTGGCGCAGGAACGGCGGGAGGTTGCGCAGCGCATCCAGGCGCTCGCGCAGGGTGGGGCCGGTACGGGGAGCGGCAGGCGCAGGGGCGCCGGAACGGGAGGCTGACATCGGCTTAGTGTGCAGCGTCACGCGTCGGCGCGGGGTGTTGGAGGTGCGCCGCGCCCACGGCGGCATTGGCGCGCCGCTGCCGACTGCACGCGTGCAAGCAACGTGGTCGCTTGCCTGTAGCGCGCCAATACCGCGGGGGCAGCCCCCGCGTGCGATCGCAGGCCCGATCAATCGCCTCGATTGACGCAACGCCCGGACACGCCGGGAGTTTCGACTAAAATGGCCGGATTGCCCCCGCCAGCCGTAGAGCCAGCCGTGACCTCGATCAAGCAGGAAGACCTCATCCAGTCCGTCGCCGACGCGTTGCAGTACATCAGCTACTACCACCCGGTCGACTACATCAGGAACCTGTCCGCTGCCTACGAGCGCGAAGAGTCGCCGGCGGCCAAGGACGCCATCGCGCAGATCCTGATCAACTCGCGCATGTGCGCCGAAGGCCATCGCCCGATCTGCCAGGACACCGGCATCGTCACCGTGTTCCTGGAGATCGGCATGCAGGTGCGCTGGGACGACGCCACGATGGGCGTGGAAGACATGGTCAACGAAGGCGTGCGCCGCGCCTACAACCACCCCGACAACAAGCTGCGCGCCAGCGTGCTGGCCGATCCGGCCGGCAAGCGCACCAACACCCGCGACAACACGCCGGCGGTGGTCAACACCAAGATCGTGCCCGGCCACCATGTCGAAGTGATCGTCGCGGCCAAGGGCGGCGGTTCGGAGGCCAAGAGCAAGTTCGCCATGCTCAACCCGTCCGACTCCATCGTCGACTGGGTGCTCAAGACCGTGCCGACCATGGGCGCCGGCTGGTGCCCGCCGGGCATGCTCGGCATCGGCATCGGCGGCACTGCCGAAAAGGCCATGCTGCTGGCCAAGGAAGCGCTAATGGAGCCGATCGACATCGTCGACCTGCAGGCGCGCGGTGCGTCCAATCGCGCCGAAGAGCTGCGGCTGGAACTCTATGAAAAGGTCAACGCGCTCGGCATCGGCGCGCAGGGCCTGGGCGGCCTGACCACGGTGCTGGACATCAAGGTCAAGGATTACCCGACCCACGCCGCCAACCTGCCGGTGGCGCTGATTCCCAACTGCGCGGCCACCCGCCATGCGCACTTCACCCTGGACGGCAGCGGCCCGGTGATGCTGGACCCGCCGTCGCTGGAAGACTGGCCCAAGCTCACCTACAACCCGACCAACGCGCGCCGGGTCAACCTGGACACCATCACGCGTGAGGAAGTGGCCAGCTTCAAGCCGGGCGAGGTGGTGCTGCTCAACGGCAAGCTGCTGACCGGCCGCGACGCTGCGCACAAGCGCATGATCGACATGCTCAACAAGGGCGAAACCTTGCCGGTCGACTTCACCAACCGCTTCATCTACTACGTCGGCCCGGTCGACCCGGTGCGCGATGAAGTGGTCGGCCCGGCCGGCCCGACCACCGCCACACGCATGGACAAGTTCACCCGCCAGATGCTGGAGCAGACCGGCCTGCTGGGCATGGTCGGCAAGTCCGAGCGTGGCGATGCGGCGATCGAGGCGATCCGCGACAACAAGGCCGTGTACCTGATGGCGGTCGGCGGCTCGGCGTACCTGGTGTCCAAGGCGATCAAGGCCGCACGCGTGCTCGCATTCGAAGACCTGGGCATGGAGGCGATCTACGAATTCGAGGTCAAGGACATGCCGGTGACCGTGGCGGTGGATTCCACCGGTGAATCGGTGCACAAGACCGGCCCGCGGCAATGGCAATCGCGCATCGGCAAGATTCCGGTCGTGGTGGAATAAGTAACCCTGGAACGGCGACGCACTTGCACTGCGTCGCCGTTTTCAGTTTGGGCGCTGCGCGTGCCTGCTGTTCGCACGCGTTGCCTATGTGCTGGAAAAAACGCCTGCATGCGTGTCCCACGTAGGGTGGCGGGACGGCCCAACAGGAACTGGCTATGCTCGGGGCGTACATGCCGGCACCCTCAGGAGAACAGGAATGCTCCGTCTCGTCTGCCTCGCCTTCCTGGTGTGCGCCAGCCTGCCTCTGGCAGCGCAACAAAAGACCCAGCCCACCGTGCTGTTTCCGTCCGGCAACTATGCGCCGCAACCCACCGCGCCAGTACCGTTTGCCGAGAAAAAGCCGCTCAAGCCCAGCGACACCGCAACGCGCTTCAACGGCCCCTCGGCGATGGAGCGCTGCATCGCGCAGTGCAACCGCCGCGACGCGCAGTGCGCCGCCGACCGGCCCAGCGAAAGCAGCTGCCGCATGGCGGTTGCACCACGCGGAAAGAGCTGCGATTCAATCCAAAATCCGGCGCAGCGGGCCAATTGCATGGCTCAGGTGTTCGATTGCACGCAGCAGAGCGATGTCAATCGCTGTGAACCCCGCAAGCTCGCCTGCTTGCGTTCCTGTACCAACTAAACGAAGGAGTTTGCATGACCACCACGCTGTACCACGCCCCCAGCACTGCCGCACTGGTTGTGCATTGGTTGTTGATCGAACTGGAGGTGCCGCACGTGCTGCATCCGCTGGACTTCGACCGGCGCGAGCAGAAATCGCCGCAGTATCTGGCGCTCAACCCGGCCGGCGTGGTGCCGACACTGGTGCTCGACGGACACGTGCTGACCGAGGCGGCCGCGATCGTGCTGCATCTGGCTGACCTGCATCCGCAGGCCGGGCTGGCACCCCCAGTCGGGACCCCCGAGCGCGCGGCGTACTACCAGTGGATGTTCTTCTGCGCCAACACCTTGCAGCCGGCGTACCGGGCCTGGTTCTATCCGGACGAGCCGGCCGGCGCCGCGCACGGGGATGCCGCGCAATCCCAGGCACGCGCCAGACTGGAGGCGGCCTGGGCGCGGGTCGATGCACACCTGCAGGCCAATGGCCCGTATCTGCTCGGGCAGACCCTGTCGGCGGCCGATTTCATGCTGACCATGATGATGCGTTGGTCGCGCAACATGCCCCGGCCCAGCGACACCTGGCCGGCCTTGCAGGCGCATGCGCAGCGAATGAAAGCCCGCCCGGCATTTCAGGAAACCTATCGCCGCGAAGGTCTGACGGACTGGACCTGAACCGAAGGGCGCGGGCCGCGAAATCGTGTCGACACAAGCTCCAGTCGCGCCGTGGTGACGCGCCTGGCGCGGTGTACGATCGCCAGACAACCAGAGAGCAGGGACTCGTCCATGTCGCATTCCGCATCCCGTCGAAAACTGCTGCAATGTGCCTGTTGTGCGCCGATCGCGGCCGCCGCCGCGTCACTGCCGTTCGCCGTCGGCGCGGCGCCGTCGAAGAAGACCGATCTCAATGCCGAGCAGGCATTGCAGGTGCTGCGTGACGGCAATGCCGCCTTCGTGGAAAACCGCCCCAAGAAGGTCATTTCCGACAGCAAGCGCCGTCTGGAACTGGCGCTGGGGCAGACCCCGTTCGTGATTCTGGTGTCGTGCTCGGATTCGCGCGTGCCGCCGGAACTGCTGTTCGGCCGCGGCCTGGGCGAGATGTTTATCGTCCGCAATGCCGGCAATACCGTCGACACCACGGCACTGGGCTCGATCGAATACGCGGTCAGCCAGCTCGGCGTGCCGCTGGTGGTGGTGATGGGCCACGAGAGCTGTGGCGCGGTCGCCGCGGCGGTGTCGGTGGTGGAGAAGAACGCATTCTTCCCGGGCGCGATCGGCGCGATGATCGAACCCATCGTCCCGGCCGTGCTGACCGCCAAGAGCAAGGGCGGCGACGACCTGTTGGCGGCCTCGGTCAAGGCCAACGTCAAGCGCACCGTCGACCGCCTGCGTGGCGCGTCCGAGCCGGCGCTGCTCGAACCGCTGCGCGCAGGCAATGTCCGCGTGGTCGGTGCGTACTACACCTTGAAAGACGGCAAGGTTGATTTCTTCGACGTCTGATCGCTGCCAAAGCCGTTTCATGAAGACAGCGCAGGATGATCTCCTGCGCTGTCTTTTTTATATGAGCGGAGGGTGCGGAGCAGCCTAGCTGTCAGCGCTGCAGAACTTGGAGCGACTATCAAACTGCTGCGCTTACCGCCAGGCAGGCGTGAGCCGTGTCCGGAACCTGCATGCCACGCATGCACTACGATTCCTGCGCGCCCAGCTGACGGCTGCTTGCTACGTTTTGCCGCTCCAAGCTGCAAGTCCACAAGTAAAAAAGCCGGCATGCGCGCATGCCGGCTTTCAATATTTTTCGACCTTGCTCAACGCAGCGGTGCGTTGTGCTTAGAACCACTCCAGCAACGACACGCCCAGGCCGATGTAGGTGGCCTTGTGGTTGTAGTCGATCAGGCTTTCGCCGTAGCCGTCGAACACCTGCACGTGACCACGCAGCAGGTTGGTGATCGGGAAGCCGTAATCCAGCTGCACCGAGCCATGCGAGCGGTCGCCGCCGCGCAGCGAATGCCGCGCGATCAATGCCACTTCGTGCCCGTCCTTGTTGTAGACCAGGGTGGCGTCGCCACGGCCCATGTAATCCTCGATATCGGGATTATTGTCGTCGGCGCGGTCTTCCTTGATGCGGAACCACGGGCGCAGCGTCAGTGCCCAGTTCTCGCGATCCAGCCCGATGTTGAGGATGACCCGGTTCCAGGAGCGCGACAGCGGATCTTCGCGTCCGTTGGACATGTGGTTGATGCTGATGCCGCTCATGCGGCCCTTCCAGCCAAACAGGCTGTAGTTGTTGCGGAACACCAGCATCGCTTCCGGCTCGTAATTGGTTTCGCGGAACGGGCGCGAGGCATCGGTGTTGTAGGCCTGCCAGCGCGAGCTCTGGGTGTAGCCCATCCAGATGTCGCCGTTGTCGCCGAACAGATCCTCGACCACCTTGGTCTTGAAGCTGAGCTGGAACTTCAGTTCGGTGCTGTCCAGTTGCTGCGGGGTGGACACCGAGTTGGCCGGGTTCGGCGACTGCGGGGTGCGGTTGGAGTCGCTGGTCCAGAATGCCGGCAGCAGATACACCGGCTTGTAGCCGCGCAACTGGAAGGTGCCCAGCTTGGAGTCCTTGGCCAGCTCCCAACGGCGGTCCAGCAAGGAGCCGCGGCCGGCATTGGCGACCGCCTCGGCCTTGGGCTGATCCTGGCCATCGGCACGGAAGAAGTCGCCGACGCGGCTGATGGCACGTTCGTCCTGCGGCTTGGACTCTTTCTGCTTGGCGATCTGCGCGGCGGCATCGGCCTCGGCGGTCAGCTGCGGGGTATAGCCCAGCGCCTGGTCGTAGCAGGCCAGCCGTGCCGCATCCGAGGTGACGGAAGTGCAGGCCTGCGGCGAGGCGGGGGTAGGGGCGATTTCCTGTGCGTGCGCCAGCGGCGCGGCCGCCAGGGCAATCAGCATCAAGGGACGGGTGCGGTGCTTGGACATGGGCAGTCTGGCCGAATAAAGGCGCCAGGCAGGCGCGTCAGATGCGAAGCTTAACGGTCGCGCCTGCATACGCGGTGTGTACACGGTGGCATAACATCCGGGCGGTACCTGCAGTCGACAGCTGTCCGCGACCGTGTGGGCGGCTGGGGTTATCGTCGTCCAGGCGATCAACCGACCCAATCAGCCTCGTTGAGCGCTGGAAATCCGCTAGAAAAACCAGGCGATGGCGAACACGCCCAGCATGCACAGGCCCAGTGCCAGCTTGGTGGCGGTGCCGAACACGATGCCCAGCCAGGTGCCGAAGCCGACCTTGGTGGCCTGGTCGGATTTGCGGGTCTGCCAGTATTCGCCGAGCCACGCGCCGGCGAACGGCCCGACGAACAAGCCGATCGGCATGAAGAAGATGCCGACGACCGAGCCGATCACCGAGCCCCACAGTGCCGCCTTGCTGGCGCCGACCCGCTGGGCGCCGTACACAGTGGCAAGGAAGTCGATCGCAAACGACAACGCCGTCATCAGGCCCAGAATCACCAGCGCCACCCAGCCGACGTGGGCAAAGCCATCGGCCCAGGCGGCCACCAGCAGCCCCGCGAACACCAGTGGCAGGCCTGGCAGCGCCGGCAGGACGACTCCGGCAAGGCCGATCAGGACCAGCACGCCAGCCAGGATGTAGTAGACGACGGTGGTATCCATGATGTTTAAAAATGTCCTGTTTCAGGCTTGACAAAATTGCGCAAGGGCTGCTTGAAAATTCGTTTGGCGCGGGTTAAGTTGCCAGCGCTGCTGTTTGCAACGGTCACCGTGAATCGTGGCCTGATGCGGTAGATCGTTCGATCCGCTACATCCTTGTACCTCGCTTCCTCCTTGCAATCACAGCCACCACCGTCAGTCCATCACAGTGTCGTAGGGAGTCAGTCGAGATGTCCAATATCGAACGCGAGAATGGTGTCGTGAAGTGGTTCAACGATGCCAAGGGCTTTGGCTTCATCAGTCGCGAAAACGGCGAGGACGTCTTCGTCCATTTCCGTGCGATCCAGATCCAGGGCTTCAAGAGCCTCAAGGAAGGCCAGAAGGTCAGCTTCACCGTCGTGCAGGGACAGAAGGGCCTGCAGGCCGATGCGGTGCAGGTGGTCTGAGCGCGGCGCAACACCGCGGCCATCGCGCAGACAGCAGAAAGGCCCGTCGCCGGGCCTTTCTGTCATTCGCCAACACTGGCGAATCGAACGTAGCGAGCAGTGGTCAGGCGGGCACGAAGAGATCGAAGCACACGTGGATGCATGTCGATTCCGGGCGCCGACTGCGCCGGCCTGACGGTGAGCGCAGTGGTTTTCCTGGCCGCTACTGGTAAGCGCGCCGATCAGCGCAGCACGACCTTGCCGTTGATCACGCGCACATAGGCGTTTTCGCGCACGCCAGCCAGGTCGCGCTGGTTCACCACGATCACGCGGCCGTCGTCCATGCGCACCTGCACATCGAAGCTGTCGCTGGTGACGTTGTTCTGGATCGCATTGCCCGCCAGCGCGCCGGCGGCGGCACCGGCCACGGCCGAGACGTTCTTGTTGCCCTTGCTGCCACCGGTCTCCTTGGAGATCTGGCGACCGGCCACCGCGCCGACGATGCCGCCGAGCACCGCACCGGTGCCGGTAGGAGCGCTGCGGGTCGGGCCGACTTCATCGATGCGGGTCACGATGCCGCAATCCACACAGCGTGCCTGCGGCTGCGAATAGCCCTGATCGTAGCCGCGGTCGCCGCGGTAGCTGCCGTACTGGGGCTGGGAGGTGGCGCAGCCAACCAGCGTTGCGGTTGCAGCCAGGCCAATGACGAGCAGTCGGGTCTTCATGAGGTCTCTCCGGGGTGGTTCGAAAAAGCGGTCAGGGCCGCGGCGACGTCATCCTGTGTTGGTCAGGGTGAACGGTCTGCCAACTGGATCACTCCAGGCTTAACGAAACCCGAGCGTGTTGTTCACTACCGCTGCCTTGCGCGTCGATGCGGAGGTGCGATGGCGGGTCAGCGGAAGTCGCGATGACAGGCCTCGCAGGCGTCATTGATCTGTGGCCTGAGTGCGGCAAGCGCGGCGCAATCGGCTGGGGGCGTGCGCCGTGCCTGGTCCAGGACAGTGCGCAGGGCGCTGGCATGCTCGCCGAAGCGGCGGTCCTCGCCGATGTCTGGAAAGGCCGGCTCCAGTTCGTCGGCAAGCAGGCGCAACGATTGCAGTCGCGCTCGCTGGCGTGTGGAGTTGCAGCCACCATCGGTATCGGGTTGCAGGGCGCGCAGCTGGTAAGCCATCACCTGCATCAGGCTGTCCGGCACCGGGTTGCGTCTGGCCTGCAGCACGCGCGCCACCATCACCGTGCACACCAGCCCGATCAGGATGCCCAGCACCAGCAGGAAGGCATAGCGGGACGCGCGCGATTGTTCGGTGGGCGAGGCGGGCATGGACGGAACTCCGGTGGACGCGGACATCAGCATGTCGATGGGCGCGGGCTGAGCGGCGCGCGTAAAATAGGCCGATGAAAGCACAATGGCGTGAACGCTTTGCCGGTATCGACCGGCTGTACGGAGTCGGCACGGTGGAGCGGCTGGCTGCCTGCCGCGTGGCGGTGGTGGGGATGGGCGGCGTGGGCTCGTGGGTGGTCGAGGCGCTGGCGCGTACCGGCGTCGGCCATATCCGCCTGATCGATGCCGACGACCTGTGCGTGTCCAACACCAACCGGCAACTGCCGGCGCTGGCCGGGCAGTACGGACGCAACAAGGCGCGCGCGATGGCCGAGCGCTGCGTGGCGATCAACCCGGAAATCGAAGCCGATGCGGTGGAGTCGTTCCTCACCGCCGGCAATATCGAACAGCTGCTCGGCGATGCGTTCGATCTGGTGATCGATGCCTGCGACAGCTTCCGGGTGAAGGTGGAAACCATCGCCTGGTGTCGCCGACGCAAGTTGCCCTTGCTGACGGTGGGCGCCGCTGGCGGGCGCACCGATCCCACCCTGGTGCGGGTACGCGATGTCTCGCGCACCGAACACGACGCGATGCTGGCGCTGATCCGCAAGAAGCTGCGCAGCGAATTCAACTTCCCCAAGAATCCGCAGCGCTATTTCGGTGTGCCGGCGGTGTACTCGCTGGAGAACGTCAAATACCCGCAGGCCGATGGCAGCGTCTGCGGCATCCGTCCGCAGCTGGATGCCGACGCCACGCTCAAGCTGGATTGCGGGGCAGGGCTGGGCGCAGCCACGCATATCACCGGCACCTTTGCGTTTGTCGCGGTGGGCAAGGCGCTGGAGATGTTGCTCAAGCCGAAGGTGGCTGCTGCCAAGCCTGTTGCCGAGGCTGCCTCGGCGGGGTGAGTGCGCGTGTTGCCGCTTCGTGCGGCAACGGGCAGTGCGCTCAGCCCGGCAACCCGAACAACCGCCGCGCGTTGGCGCTGGTCTGCGCGGCGATGTGCTCGGCCGCCTCGCCGCGTAGCTGTGCGATGCAGTCCAGCACCGTGCGCAGGTAGGCCGGCTCGTTGCGTTGGCCGCGGATGCTGGCGTCGGGCTGATCCGGCGCATCGGTTTCCAGCAGCAGCCACTCCAGCGGCATCGTTGCAGCCAGGCCGCGCAGGCGATTGGCACGCGGGTAGGTCACCGGGCCGCCCAGGCCGATCATGAAATCCAGCTTCCACAATTGCTGCGCCTGTTCGGGGCTGCCGGCAAAGCTGTGCACCACACCACGCAGGCCGCCCACGGCCTTGATGCGGGCGATGACCTCTTCGGTGGCGCGCCGCGCATGCACGATCAGCGGCAGCTCGAAGCGCTTGGCCAGCTGCAGTTGCCCGTCGAAATAATCGCGCTGCATCTGCGCGTCCAGCCCGTCCAGATAGAAGTCCAGCCCGCACTCGCCAATGGCGCAGGGCCGCTCGCGCTCGATCCACTCGGCCAGCAGCTCCAGGTGTTCGGGACGGTGCTGATCGAGAAAGATCGGGTGCAGCCCGTAGGCGGGATGCAACCCGGGGGCCTGGGTGCAGACGGAGCGCAGCGCCGGCCAGCTGGCGGCGGTGATCGCCGGGATCACCTGCTGCACGACACCGGCCGCCTGCGCGCGCGCGATCACCGCGGCGCGGTCGTGGTCGAACTCGCCGGCATCCAGATGGCAGTGGCTATCGACCAGCTGCATCAATCGTGACGCACCGGCGCGGGCAGCGGTGCCTTGCGGGTCTTCCAGTTGGCCAGCAGCAGCGTGGTCAGGCCGAATAGCAGCTCGTCCAGGAACGGGATCGGGTCCGGGAGCACCAGGTCGACCAGAAACAGCGCCGCCGCCAGCTTGAACAAGGTGGGGTAGCGCAGCTTGCTGGCCCAGTCCAGGGCGCGCGAGGTAACGGGATTGCGCATGCGGATGCTCCGGCTGTTAGCAGTGCATGAAATAACCGCTAGCTGAACTTAACTGCGGCGTTCATGAGCGAGGGCGTTTTTGTTCAGGGTTCGCGTGCTGGAATCACGCCGTCAACAACGCGGCGTGTCCGCACGGAGCTGGATCATGAAGAGCAATACGACAACTATACTGGTCGCTGCTGGTGCGTTGCTGGTTGGAGGCGTGGCTACGGCCGCCTTCATGAATAATCGCCCGTCGTCCGGCGATTTCGTCGCCAACGGCGAGCCGGCACCGCGTGGTCTGGAATATGCCGACGTGGTCAAGGTCGCCCCGATCACCGAGCGCGAGCCGCAGTACGCGCAGGTCGTCAACAGCGCGGCCATCCGCGAAACCACCACCAGCTCCTCGCCGCGCGAAGTCTGCCGCGACGTGGTGGTGCAGGAACGTCTGCCCGAGCGCGATGGCAATGTCGGCGGCACCGTCGCCGGTGCGGTGATCGGCGGTCTGCTCGGCAACCAGGTCGGCGGCGGCAACGGCCGCAAGCTGGCCACGGTGGCCGGTGCGGTCGGTGGCGGCATGGTCGGTAATCGCGTTGACCGCAACCATGTCGGCGGCCGCGTGGTGGATCGCACCGAGCGCCAGTGCCATACCGAAAATGCCAATTCGCAGTCCTCGCGCGTGGTCGGCTACGACGTGACCTACCGCAATGCCGACGGCACCACCGGCACCATGCGCATGGACAGCAAGCCGGGCGAGCGCATCTCGCTGGGCGATGCGGACAACGTGGTGGCCTACGACGTGACCTACCGCTACGACGGTTTCGAGAAGACCGTGCGCATGAACGACAAGCCGGCCAGCGATCGCCTGCCGGTGGTCGACGGTCAGCTGGTGACCCAGACCGCTTCGACCGCCGGTGACAGGGGCGTTCGTGTGGATGCGGGCAGCACGCGTCAGTAAACCGCTGGCAGCGATCCGCGCAGGATCGCTGGTTGGCAAGAAAGGAGCCGGCATTGCCGGCTCTTTTCGTTTCCAGGCACTGGTGACGACGTCCGTGCGCTGAACAGGTCGCCGCCATGTTCGGCCGGCAACTGGCTGATAATCGCCACTTCTCCTGCAGCGGAAGCCGACATGCCAGTGCGTCCCGATGATCTGTTCGATGTACGTGCGCTGCTGACCGACGAAGAGCGGGCAGTGCAGGATGCGGTGGCGCGCTTCACCGATACGCGGGTGCTGCCGGCGATTGGCGATGCCTTCGACGCAGGGCGCTTTCCGCGCGAATGGGTACCGGAACTGGCCGAGCTCGGCCTGCTGGGCGCCAGCCTGCCGGTCCGCGATGGCGGCGCGGGCCTGGGCGCGGTGGCGTACGGATTGATCTGCCAGGAACTGGAGCGCGGCGACAGCGGCCTGCGCAGCTTCGTCAGCGTGCAGTCCTCGCTGTGCATGTACCCGATCCATGCCTACGGCAGCGACGAGCAGCGCCAGCGCTGGTTACCGGAGATGGCCGCCGGCCGTCTGATCGGCTGTTTCGGGCTGAGCGAAGCGCAGGGCGGCTCGGATCCGGCCGCGATGACCACGCGTGCGGTGCGGCAGGGCGACGGCTGGCGCTTGAACGGGGCCAAGATGTGGATCACCAACGGCAGCATTGCCGGCCTGGCGATCATCTGGGCGCATACCGATGACGGCGTGTGCGGCTTTCTGGTCGAGACCGGCAGCGCCGGCTTCAGTGCGCAGGACATCGCGCACAAGATGAGCCTGCGCGCGTCGGTGACCTCGGGCTTGTTCCTGGACAACGTCTACGTGCCGGAGCAGATGCGCCTGCCGAACGCGGCCGGTCTGAAGGCGCCGCTGGGGTGCCTCAATCAGGCGCGCTATGGCATCGCCTGGGGCGCGATCGGCGCGGCGGTGGCCTGTCTGCGCGAGGCGCTGGCCTACAGCGGGCAGCGCATCCTGTTCGGCCGGCCGCTGGCGGCCACGCAGAGCGCGCAGATCAAGCTGGCCGACATGGCGCGGCGGATTTCCACCGCGCAGCTGCTGGCGCTGCAGCTCGGGCGGCTGAAGCAGGCCGGCCAGCTGCGGCCGGAACAGATCTCGCTGGCAAAGTGGAATAATTGCCGCATGGCCCTGGATGTGGCGCGCGAGTGCCGCGATCTGCTGGGCGCGGCCGGCATCACCACCGAACATGTGGCGATCCGGCATGCGCTGAACCTGGAATCGGTGATCACCTACGAGGGTACCGAGACCGTGCATCAGTTGGTGGTCGGGCGTGCGCTGACGGGACTCAATGCGTTTTGACGAGGAGTGGGTGTTGATCGACAGGGATGGGAAGCGACGTCTGCGTGGCGTGTTCTGGATGAGTTGCGTGCTGGCGGTGGTGGCGAGCGTGATCGCACCGGCACAGGCCAGCGAGGCGCCGCGCATGGCGCCGCCACCGGCCTGGGTCATTGCCGATGCGGTGCCCGACAAGGTGCCCGGTGCCAGCGGGCTGCGCTATGAACTGGTGTCCGACCAGGTCGATCTGACTGGCGCGGCGCCGCAGGCGTATCGCCGCCTCAGTTACACCGTGCAGCGTGCGAAAAGTCTGGACGAAGCCGGACAGATCTCCATCGATTACCAGCCGCAGTACCAGCAGCTGGCGCTCAACAGCCTGGAGGTCTGGCGCGACGGCAAGCGCATCGACATGCGCAAGCAGGCGCACTATGCCCGGTTGCGCCGCGAAAGCGGACTGGAAGACGGTTTGATCGATGGCGCGCTGACGCTGTCGATCACCTTGCCGGACCTGCGCGTGGGCGACCGGGTCGATTACGGCGTGACCATCACCGGCAGCAATCCGGTGTTCGGCAAGGGCTATTACGACGTATTCGATGCGCGCTACGGCGTACCGCTGGGCGAGCGCCGGGTGCGCGTGCGGCATCCGGCCGGCATGGGATTGCAGTGGCGGGTGACTGCGCCCGGTTTCAGCCGCGACGTCAGCCGCACCGGCGATGTGGCGACACTGGACATCGCCGCACGCGACCTGCCCGCCGTGCAGGAAGAAAAGGACACCCCGGAGGATGTCGATCCGTATGGCCGGATCGAAGTCTCCACTGCCGGCAACTGGGCGGCAGTGGCGGCATGGGCAGCGCAGCTGTATCCGCACGCGTTCAAGGACGCGCGCGTTGCCGACGGGATGGTGCAGAACCTGCAGCTGCGCCGCGACGACCCGCAGGGTGCACTGCTGCGTGCAGTGGCCTTCGTGCAGGGCGAGATCCGCTACGTCGGCCTGGACATGGGCGAGAACTCGCACGCGCCGCATACGCCGGAAGTGACGCTGCGCAATCGCTACGGCGACTGCAAGGACAAGGCGACGCTGTTGATCGCGCTGCTGCAACTAGCCGGCATCCGCGCCGAGCCGGTGCTGGTGAGCAGCGACAAGGGCCACGGGCTGGATCTGCGCTTGCCCAGTCCCTACGCGTTCGACCATGTGGTGGTGCGCGCGCACCTGCCGCAGGGCGAGGTATGGGTGGATGCCACGCGCGACCGCGAAGAGGGCCCGCTGGCGCAACGCCGGCCGTTGCCGTTCGTGCGCGGCCTGCCGGTCGTGGCCGGGCAGCGCGACCTGGTGGCGGTGCCATCGCCGATGCCGACGCTGCCGCAGGTCGAGGTGGACGAGGAGATCGTGATCTCGCTGCGCAAGCCGCAGCGTGTGGCGACCTTCACCGTGGACACGACGTATCGCCAGGGACGTGGCGAGCGCGTGGCGACCAGCTTCGACGACAACGGTGCGCAGGCAGTCGGCGAGCACTACCTGGAATTCATGCAGCAGTACTACACCGCGCTGACGCAGGTCGGCGTGCCGACCATCGACGCGGCCGATGTGTTGAACGTGCGCACGCACGAGGCCTACCGTCTGGAGTGGCCGACCGACGAGGGCGACGCGCTGGGCTTTCCGCTGTTCCAGCTCGGCGAATGGATGGACGCCCTGCCCACCACGGCGCGCAAGAGCCCGCTGGCGCTGGGCGGCCCGCGGCTGGCGCGGCAGACCGTGCGGGTGCGGGTCGACCCGGCGGTGCGGGTGGAAGCCGATACGCAGGTGGTCGCCAACCCGTGGTTCCGGTTCTCGCGCACGGTCTCCACGCACGAAGGACGCATCGTCATCGTCGGCGAGTGGCAGCGCCTGTCCGACCGCATTCCCGCCAGCGGCGTGAAGCGTGCAGCCGCCGACATGGAGCGTGCCCGCGACCTGCTGTACTTCAATCACGACCTCAAGCCACACCCGCGCAGACAGCCGCTGGAGATGCACGTCTTCGTCTATCCGCTGGCCGCGCTGCTGGCGCTGATCGTGTTGGTGCTGGCATGCCTGGCCTGGTGGCGCGGCGGTGGCTTGGGCGGGATGCTGTTCGATCCGCACACCGTTGCGCAGCGCCTGCACATGCAGGCCGGCGCGCGCTGGAGCGCGTGGTGCGTGTTCGGCCTGATCCTGGTGCTCTCGAGCTGGATGTGGGTGTCTCCGCAGCCGTTGTGGGTGCACGCCATCGCCGTGGCGATCATGCTGGCCATTGCGCTGGTGGGCTGCGTGTCGCTGCAATGGATGCTGCGCTGGATGGGCGGCACTGCGGAGTTTGCGGTGTTGCTGCCGGCGCTGCTGGGCAGTGCCTTGCCCTGGCTGGTCTGCCTGCTGGCGGCACTGGCCGCGGTTGGCGGCGATATCGTCCTGTTCCGGACCGGTGTGCACGATCCGGCCGGGCTGGCGCAGGTGGCCATGGCGGTGCTGATGCTGCTGCTAGGCGGGCTGTGGTGGTCGATCGCCGCGGTCCAGGCGGTTGCCGGTGCGACCGGCTGCGCACGGGCGCGGGCCTTCGGTGCGCTGGCGTTGACGTTGTCGGTGCTGGGCATGCTGGTCGCCGTGCTGGGTGTGCCGGTGGCGCTGGTGGTGATGCGCTGAGCCGCGCTGCCGGCAGCGCAGGCAACCGCGGCCACGCCTTGCAGCAGAATCGGTGCAGGGCTTTGCAAAGACCCCCGGGGCTGTGACACTGCCAGCCCCTCGTTGCTGCCGCGGAGCCAGCTTGATGTCGACCGTGCGTCCCCCGTTGACCGTCCATGGCATGTCCAGTTCCGGCAACTGCTACAAGGTGCGCCTGCTGCTGGAGCAATTGGGCAGCCGCTATCACTGGGTCGAGGTCGACAGCGCCGCAGGTGAAACCCGCACGCCCGCGTATCTGGCCAAGAATCCCAACGGCAAGGTGCCGATGGTGGAGCGCGACGACGGCCGCGTGCTGACCGAATCCAACGCAATCCTGTTCTGGCTGGCCGAAGGCACGCCGTATCTGCCCACCGACGCGTGGCAGCGCGCGCAGGCCTTGAGCTGGATGTTCTTCGAGCAATACAGCCATGAGCCATATGTGGCGGTGGCGCGGTTCATCAGCCTATGGACGCCGCGCGATGCCGTGCGCCGCGCCGAACTGCCGCAGCTGCGCGCCCGCGGCGAGCAGGCGCTGGCCGTGATGGAGCAGCACCTGCAGCAGCACCGCTGGTTTACCGGCAACGATTACGGCATCGCCGATATCGCGCTGTTTGCCTACACCCATTGCGCCGAGGACGGCGGCTTCGATCTGGAGCGCTGGCCGGCGATCGGTGCCTGGCTGCAGCGCGTGCAGGCAGTGCCCGGTTTTATTGCAATGCCGGCGCCTGCACCCGGCACGGTGACGGCATGAGCGGCATGCGCTGCCGGCAGGAGCACTGACGATGTGCGGATTGGCTGGACTGCTGCTGGCCTCGCCACGCATGCATGGCGAACAACTCGATGCGCTGGTGCGGCCGATGGGCGCCGCCTTGCGTCATCGCGGCCCCGACGATGCCGGCACCTGGTGCGATGCGCAGGCCGGCGTGGCGCTGGCGCATCAACGCTTGAGCATCCTGGATCTGTCGCCGCTGGGCCATCAGCCGATGCGCTCGGCCGATGGCCGTTATGTGCTGGCCTATAACGGTGAGATCTACAACTTCGCGCAGCTGCGCGCGGCGCTGTCCGCACTCGGGCACCGCTTCCGTGGTCATTCCGATACCGAAGTGCTGTTGGCGGCGGTGGTGGAGTGGGGGCTGGACGACACCCTGACCCGCTGCAATGGCATGTTCGCGCTGGCATTGTGGGACGAGCGCGACAACTGCCTGTATCTGGCCCGCGACCGCGTCGGCAAGAAGCCGCTGTACTACGGCTGGGCCGGCGACACCCTGGTGTTCGGCTCCGAACTCAAGGCGCTGTGGCAGCACCCGGACTTCGATAACGGGGTCGATCGCAATGCGCTGACCTTGCTGCTGCGGTTGGGCTACATCCCGGCGCCGGCCTGCATCCACGAGCGCACCTTCAAGTTGATGCCCGGGCGGGTGCTGCGGCTGGATGCGCAGATGGTGGCGGCCGGCGCGGCGGCGCATCGGCCGGACCAGGCGCAGCAGCCGTTCTGGAACGCGCGCGAGGCGATGCAGCGCGCGCTGGCGGCGCCGTTCACCGGTAGCGATGCACAGGCCGAGGAGCAGCTCGACGCCGTGCTGCGCGATGCGGTGGCGCTGCGCATGGTGGCCGACGTGCCGGTGGGCGTGTTCCTGTCCGGCGGCACCGATTCGTCGATCGTCACCGCGATGATGCAGGCGCAGAGCAGCCAGCCGGTGCATACCTTCAGCATCGGCTTCGAAGGTTCGCATCACGACGAAGCGCCGCTGGCGCGCGAAGTGGCTACGCATCTGCACACCGACCACACCGAGCTGTATGTCAGCGGCGCCGACGCGCTGGCGGTGGTGCCGACCCTGCCGGACATGTTCGACGAGCCCTTCGCCGATGCCTCGCAGGTGCCGACCGCGCTGGTCGCACGGCTGGCGCGCGGCGGGGTGACGGTGGCGCTGTCCGGCGATGGTGGCGACGAGTTGTTCTTCGGCTACGGCCGGTACCAGCGTGCGCTGCGCAACTGGCGCATGCACGGGCTGGTGCCGGGGCCGCTGCGGCGCTTGATGGCGCTGGCGGCACGCCGCAACGGCGAGTCCTCGCGCACCGGCGGCCTGGCCGCGCTGGTGGCCGAGGCCGGCGCACGCGGCATCGGCGACATCTACCGCAACCGCATCTCGCGCTGGCGCGATCCGGCCGCGGTGGTGCTGGGCGCCACCGAGCCAGACAGTTTCTACAGCCTGGCCGACCCACTGCACGGTTCCGGCACGCCGGCCGACGCGATGATGCTGGCCGACTTTGCCGCCTATCTGCCCGACGATCTGCTGTGCAAGGTGGACCGCACCACGATGGCGGTGGGGCTGGAAGCGCGCGCACCGCTGCTGGACTGGCGGGTGGCCGAGTTCGCCTGGTCGCTGCCGCTGTCGCTGAAGTACCGCGACGGGGTCAGCAAATATCTGCTCAAGCGCGTGCTGTGCCGCTATCTGCCCGACCCGATGGTCTACCGCGGCAAGCGCGGCTTCGGCGCGCCGGTCAGTGCCTGGCTGCGTGGCGACCTGCACGGCTGGGCCGACGATCTACTGGCGCACGCCACGCTCGAGCGCGACGGCGTGTTCGCCGCCGACACCGTGGCCGGGCTGTGGCGGGACTTCAACGGCGGCGAGCGTAAATGGCATACGCACCTGTGGACGGTGCTGATGTTCCAGGCCTGGCAGGTGCATTGGCGCACCCAACGCGCCGCGATCGGCCGCTGAGGCAACCGCGCTTCACCGGGTATGAGCGCCAGGCTCACTAGAGTCGGGCGCTGATTCCCCCAATGGAGCGTTCCCCATGAGCAAGATCACCATCGCCGTGCTGGTCGGCAGCCTGCGTGCCGCGTCCTACAACCGCCAACTGGCGCATGCGCTGGAGCATCTGGCCGGCGACAAGGCCGTGTTCGAGTATGTGGAGATCGGCGACATCCCGCTGTACAACCAGGACCAGGATGGCGATTACCCGGCAGAGGGCACGCGGCTGAAGCAACAGATCCGGTCGGCTGACGCGGTGCTGTTCGTCACCCCGGAGTACAACCGCTCGATTCCCGGCGTGCTCAAGAACGCCCTCGATACCGGCTCGCGCCCCTACGGTGACAGCGCGTTTGCGGGCAAGCCGGCTGCCGTGGTCGGCATCTCGGTCGGGGCGATCGGCACCGCCACCGCGCAGCAGCACCTGCGCAATGTGCTGTCGTATCTGGACATGCGGGTGCTTGGCCAACCGGAAGTCTTCCTGCAGTACAAGGACGGCCTGTTCGGTGCCGACGACCAGGTCGCCAACGCCGACAGCCGCAAGTTCCTGCAGGGCTTCGTCGACGCCTTCCTGGGCCTGGTCGAACAGTCCAAGCGTTGAGTTGACCACAGCGGCGTTGGGCCTGGAGACAGCCGCCAACCGGCACCGGTGACGCGGTGCAAACCCCGGCGCAGCAAGCGTCTCGGCGGTTGCGACAGCGGTCGCGTAGAACGGTGATGCACCGGCTGTCCACCAGTTATCCACAGAGTTGTGCATGGTCGTCGGCGCCGCCGATGACTATGCTTCCTGCCCTCGTCTCCCTCGCGTCAGGTCTGTTTGTCCATGTCCGCTCGTCCTGGTTTCCGTTCCAAGCGCAATCGCGATCGCGACGACGACGATTACGATCGTCCCGAGCCGCGGCTTGACCAGTTGCGGGTACCGCCGCATTCGGTCGAGGCCGAGCAGGCCGTGCTCGGCGGGTTGATGCTGGCGCCGGATGCGTTCGACCGGGTCAATGACCAGCTGACCGAAAACGACTTTTACCGCCGCGATCACCGGCTGATCTACCGTGCGATTCGCGAACTGAACGAGAAGGACCGCCCCTTCGATGCGGTGACCCTGGGCGAGTGGTTCGAATCGCAGGGCAAGCTGGAGCAGGTCGGCGATGGCGCCTACCTGATCGAGCTGGCCAGCACCACGCCTTCGGCAGCCAATATCGCCGCATATGCGGAGATCGTGCGCGACAAGGCGGTGTTGCGGCAGCTGATCGAAGTGGGCACCACCATCGTCAACGACGGCTTCCAGCCGGAGGGGCGCGACAGCGTGGAGTTGCTGTCGTCGGCGGAAAAGGCGGTGTTCAAGATCGCCGAGGCCGGCGCGCGCGGGCGCACCGACTTCGTGGCGATGCCGGGCGCGCTGAAGGACGCCTTCGAGGAATTGCGCAGCCGTTTCGAAAACGGCGGCAACATCACCGGCCTGCCGACCGGCTACAACGATTTCGACGCGATGACTTCCGGTCTGCAGCCGACCGACCTGATCATCCTGGCCGCGCGTCCGGCAATGGGCAAGACCACGTTCGCGCTGAATATCGCCGAATATGCCGCGATCAAATCCAAGAAGGGCGTGGCGGTATTCTCGATGGAAATGTCGGCATCGCAGCTGGCGATGCGCCTGATCTCGTCCAATGGCCGCATCAATGCGCAACGCCTGCGTACCGGCGCGCTGGAAGACGAGGACTGGGCGCGCGTGACCGGCGCGATCAAGATGCTGAAGGAAACCAAGATCTTCATCGACGACACGCCGGGCGTGTCGCCGGAAGTGCTGCGCTCCAAGTGCCGCCGACTCAAGCGCGAGCACGACCTGGGCCTGATCGTCATCGACTACCTGCAGCTGATGTCGGTGCCGGGCAACAGCGAAAACCGCGCGACCGAAATTTCGGAAATCTCGCGTTCGCTCAAGGGCCTGGCCAAGGAGCTCAACGTGCCGGTGATTGCGTTGTCGCAGCTCAACCGCTCACTGGAAACACGGACCGACAAGCGCCCGGTGATGGCCGACTTGCGCGAATCCGGCGCGATCGAGCAGGACGCGGACATGATCGTGTTCATCTATCGCGACGATTATTACAACAAGGAAAATTCGCCGGACAAGGGCCTGGCCGAGATCATCATCGGCAAGCACCGCGGTGGACCGACCGGGTCGTGCAAGCTCAAGTTCTTCGGCGAATACACCCGGTTCGACAATCTGGCCCACGATTCGGTGGGCAGTTTCGAATAAACCTCCTGCGTGATGCCGGGCGGCAATCCGTCGCTGCGGCATCGCGCCATCCTTGCATCTGCTGGCTTATGCTGCGCGCCTCATCGCCGCTGCCGAGCTTGTATGTCCTACGCCATCGTCTGGTTCCGTCGCGATCTGCGCCTGCAGGACAACCCGGCCTTGCAGGCTGCGCTGGATGCGGGGCATCAGCCGATTCCGCTGTATATCGATGCGCCGCACGAAGAGGGCGAGTGGACGCCAGGCGCCGCCTCGCGGAGCTGGCGGCATCGCTCGCTCGCGGCGCTGGACGCGGCCCTGCGCGCACTGGGCAGCGGTCTGGTGATGCGCGCCGGTGACAGCGCGCAGGTGCTGGATGAGGTGATCGCGCAGACCAAGGCGGTGGCGGTGTACTGGAACCGCAAGTACGAGCCGGCCACGCAGCCGCGCGATGCGCAGATCAAGCGCAGCCTGCGCGAGCGCGGGATCGAAGTGCAGAGCTGCAACTCCGCACTGATGGTCGAACCGTGGCAGTTGACGACGCAGCAGGGCGGCCCCTACAAGGTGTTCACCCCGTTCTGGCGCAATGCGCTTACGCAGCTGCAATTGCCGGCTGCCGTGCCGGCACCGCGCAGCCTGCCGCCGTTGCCTGCGCACTTGAAGAGCGCTGCGCTGGACACGCTGGGGCTGCTGCCGGCGCTGGACTGGGACCGAGGCTTCTGGGAACACTGGCAGCCCGGCGAGGCCGGCGCGCACGAGATGCTGGAAATCTTCATCGATGGCGCGCTGTCCGGGTATCGCGAAAACCGCGACCGGCCCGACCGGGTCGGCACCTCGCAGTTGTCGCCGCATCTGCATTTCGGCGAGATCGCGCCGTGGCGGATCGCCGGCACGCTGGAGGCCAATCGCAACGCACGCAACGGTGCCGAGATCGACGGCTACATCCGCCAGCTTGGCTGGCGCGATTTTGCGTATCACCTGCTGCACCATTTTCCCGACACCACCAACCAGAATCTCAACCCGCGCTTCGAAGGCTTTGACTGGGCCAAGCTGGACCCGGTCGCATTGCAGGCCTGGCAGCGGGGCCGCACCGGCATTCCGATCGTCGATGCCGGCATGCGCCAGCTCTGGCACACCGGCTGGATGCACAACCGCGTGCGCATGATCGTGGCAAGCCTGTTGTGCAAGCATCTGCGCGTGCACTGGATCGAAGGCGCGCGCTGGTTCTGGGACACGCTGGTGGATGCGGACCTGGCCAACAACACCCTGGGTTGGCAATGGGTGGCCGGTACCGGCGCCGATGCGGCGCCGTATTTCCGTGTGTTCAATCCGGTCACGCAGGCGGAGAAGTTCGATCCGCAGGCCGCCTACATCACGCGCTGGGTACCTGAGCTCGGCAAGCTTGCGGTCAAGGAACGCTTCGCACCGTGGCTGCATCCGTTGTCGCTGGCGCGTCTGGCACCGGAGTATCCGCGCACGCCGATCATCGGCCTGGCCGAAGGCCGCGATGCGGCGCTGGCGGCGTATGCGAAGACGCGCGGCTAAGCGCGTGCGGCAGGGTGAGCGACCTCCTGATAGCGTGGTCAGCTGATGCTCGCTTCTGCGTGTTTGCTTTTGCAAGGCTGAAGCGTTGCGTGCGTGCGCTGCAACGCTTGTTTCGTACATCATCGAATGCGTGACGCGGATACATGGTGCTGTCCACGCAGAAAACGTTTTCCTGAATGCAGCACTAGCTGCGCGCGATCGGAGGTCGGTTTCATCATGCGCCAGTCGCGTTGGCCTGTTTATCCTCGCCGACACGATTGAGTGCCGGATGGTCCGGCCACAGGAGAACACCATGTCCCCAGCAGCCACCAAGAGCCTTGCCGTTGCCCTGGCCAGCGCCATTGCGTTGTCCGCCTGCGCCACCGGCGGCTCGTATGTGCAGCGCGACCAGTACGGCGAGCAGACCCAACAGCAGAACCGCACCGGCCGCAACGCGCTGATCGGCACCGCGATCGGCGTGGCCGCTGGTCTGTTGACCGGCGACAGCGCCACCGAGCGTCGTCAGCATGCGATGGTCGGCGCCGGCATCGGCGCGCTCAGCGGCGCGGCGGTTGGTCAGTACCAGGATCGCCAGGAGCGCGCACTGCGTGAGCGCACCGCCAACACCGGCATCGAAGTGCAGCGTCAGGGCGACAACATCACCCTGAACCTGCCCGACGGCATCACCTTCGACTTCGGCAAGTCTGCATTGAAGCCGCAGTTCTACAGCGCGCTCAATGGCGTGGCGTCCACACTGCGCGAGTACAACCAGACCATGGTGGAAGTGGTCGGTCACACCGACAGCGTCGGCAGCGACGCGGTCAACCAGCGTCTGTCCGAAGAACGCGCCGGCGCGGTCGCGCAATATCTGACCGCACAAGGCGTGCAGCGTGAGCGCATGGAAACCATGGGCGCCGGCAAGCGTTACCCGATCGCCGACAACAGCACCGATGCCGGCCGCGCACAGAACCGCCGCGTCGAAATCCGCCTAATCCCGCTGCGCTCGGAGGGTGCCGGGAACAACACGGGCATGCGTTGAGTCTGCCGCACTGAATCGTGGCGAGTCGATTGACGAGCCGCGATGAGTAAGCAAGACAGGCCGCGAAAGCGGCCTGTTTTTTTGCGCTGCGAATTTTCTGATCAGGCGCATCAGGTGCAAAGCTGCCGATCTGAGGGTTTTCTGCAGGGTCCTTGCCCGCCCACCATCGCGGGACACGCCGCAAGTACGTCCGTGTAGGCTCTTACGCGGCATCCATGCCGCGTAAGGTCCCGCGACGGTGGGCGGGCAAGGACCATCGAAGATGGTCGGTGTGCATGTTTGCAAGCAGAGCATGCCGTACGTTGCTTGGAGCACTAAGTGTTCGATCAACCTCTCACCATTTTCCCGTCGCAAGCCGAGCAACAAACGTGCTTTCAACACGCAAGCTACAAACGTCGCATCTGCTATCGCAAGCCGAGTAACAATCCTTAAAAAAGCAGCCGACCAACTCTCTGGTGCGGTGTCCTTGCCGGTTGCGGGACCCTCGGCGGCATGGATGCCGCCGAGGAGCCTCCATGGACGGATTCACGGCGTGTCCCGCAAGCGGTGAGGGCACCGCGCACTCGACCGACTGATCTTTTGACTTGCAGCTAGACGTTATCGCTAGGCATTGACCAACGCAGCGTCGGATCTCCAGACCACGCTAAAGCGCGCGCGGTTGCTTCAAGATTGCATCGGTCGACAGCGGTCATGGTGATTCGCCGCGACAAGCAGTACCGGCGCCGGATGGCCCCGATACCCCTGCAGGAATTCGGGATTCGGGATTCGAGATTTGTAGCAGCCGGGACGTTTTCGCTTGTACGGGCAACGTCTCCCCATCACCCTTCGGGCACCTTCTCCCGAGGGGGAGAAGGGTGCTCCGTTAGGCGACTATTTGATTACGGACTACGCCGTGACGTTTTCCAGGATGCGCTTGCCTTCTGCACGCAGTTCCGCGTCTGCGCCGACCTCGATCTTTGCATCGTTGTCGGCCTTTTGCGCGGCCAGACGCGCGGGGCACTGCGCCATCATGTAGTCCGCGTCGAAGTTCATCCGCGTCACCAGGAAGTCCACGAAGGCGCGCACTTTCGGCGAGACCAGGCGGCCGCCGGCGAACACCGCGTTGAAGTCCACCTCCGGCCCGGTCCAACCCGCGAGCACCCGGCGCACCAGACCCGATTGCACGAACGGCTTGGCCATCACATCGCCGGTCAACAGCAAGCCTTCGCCGCATAGCACCGCGCCATTGAGCGCAGCCGGATCGTTGGCCACCATCAACGGATTGACCGGGAAATCGCGCACATCGCTGCCGTCGCTGAGCGACCAGAAAAAGCGGTTGTTGTGCACGTTGCGGTTCTTGCGCAGCGCCAGCGTGCGATGGAACTGCAGCTCGTCCGGATGCAGCGGCTCGCCATAGCGCTCGATGTAGGACGGGCTGGCGAAGACCTGCGTGCGCAGGCTGCCGAGCTTGCGCGCGACCAGATTGGAGTCGGGCAGCGCGCCGACACGCAATGCCAGATCAGCTTCGCCGCCGATCAAGTCCAGCTTCTCGTTGCCCAGATGCATGTCCAGCTGGATCTCCGGGTATTGCGCATGGAATTCGCCCAACAACGGTGCGATCCAGGTGATGCCCAGCGAGTAGGGCACGGTGAAGCGCAGCCAGCCGCGCGGACCGGACTGCAACTGCCCGACGGCGCTCTCGGCCTCTTCCAGTTCGCGTGCGATGCGCTGGCAATGTTCGTGATAGACCGAGCCGGCTTCGGTGAGGCCGATGCGGCGCGTGGTCCGGTGCAGCAGGCGGGCACCCAACCGGGTTTCCAGTTCCTGCACCTTGCGGCTGACGGTGGTCTTGGGCAGGCCGAGCGCGTTGGCGGCGGCGATGAAGCTGCCTTGTTCGACCACCTTGACGAAGATCAGGGTGTCGTTGAGATCGTGAGTCATGGGACTGCCTTCCAGGGGTCAGGAGGGATTAGACCGCTTACGGGACGATTATTCCCCTAAATCCGGACTAATCAAGTGCTGGTTTGGGGCCTAACTTATGCGGCATCCCCTCCATGCAGGAGCACGGCCATGTGGTTGTGCAATGTTTTCGGCTTGTCGTCGACATCGCGTAGCGCCATCGAAGGTGCCTTCGATCCAGTGGTTTCCACGGCGAGAAGCCCGCGTGCCGGCGTTTCGCGCACTTTCTCGGCATCGCCCCGGCGTCAGGCCGGCGGCGCGCCGACACAGCGGACTGGACTGTCGGCGCGTCTGGCACAGCGCGGAATTGTCCCGATGTCGGGAGTGAAAGTCCCATGACCGGGATGGTCCAATCCGAGACGGCCGTCATTGGCGGCGCGGGCAATGTCGGCGCCGGTATCGTCGCCGCCTTGCTCGATGCCCGGATGCCGGTGCTGGTGATTGGACGCGACGCCGCCAAGCTCGACGCGCTGCGCGCGCAGCATGGCCACACACCGCTGCTGGAGACCTTGCAGGGCTCGGTCGCCGACGACACCTCGGCGCAGGCGCTGGCCGGCGAGCTGGCCCAGCGCCCGCGTCCGCTGGCGGCGGTGATCGCCAGCGTGGGCAGCCCGCTCAAGGCCGGCCGCCTGCTGGACCGCCCGGTCACCGCGCTGCGTCGCCGCATCGAGCGCGACGTGCTGCCGCACCTGGCGGCCGCGCGGCATCTGCTGCCGCTGCTGGCCGAGGCCGAGGGCGGCGGCCGCTACCTGTTGCTGGGCAGCCCCTGCGCGCTGCGTGCCTGGGCCGCGCACGGCGATACCTCGATTGCCGCTGCCGCCACCCGCATGCTCGCCCAGGTCCTGCACGAGGAGGCCAAGCCGCTCGGCGTCCGCGTGCACCTGCTGTCGGTCGAGCAGCCGGTGTGTACGCCGGGCCGTGCCAAGGACGCGTGTCCGGAATGGATCCGCGCCGTGGATGTCGGCCGTGCCGCAGTTTCGCTGATCGCCGGGCCTGGCCAGCCCGGGCAAGCCATCGTGACCGTCAGCCGTCGTCTGCACGCCGCTCCTTCGGCCGACCGGCTCGCAGGTCTGCATTTTCCCATCCCCACCCGAGAGATTTCCCCATGACCCCGAACGCCACCCCGTTCCGTTTTCCCTTGCGTACTGTATTGACGGGCGCCGTACTCGCGGTTGTGCTGGCCGGTTGCGGCAGCAAGGCTGCCGAGACCGGCGCGCCGCCGCCGCCCAGCGTCAGCGTCGCCCCGGTGTTGCTGAAGGAGATCAGCCAGTGGGACGAATTCAGTGGCCGCATCGAGCCGGTGGAAAGCGTTGAGCTGCGCCCGCGCGTGTCCGGCTACATCGACAAGGTCAACTACGTCGAAGGCGCCGAAGTGAAGAAGGGCGATGTGCTCTTCAGCATCGACGACCGCAGCTACCGTGCCGAATTTGCGCGCGCCAATGCCGCGCTGGTGCGTGCACGCACGCAGTCCACGCTGGCCCGCAGCGAAGCGGCACGCGCCCGCAAATTGTCCGACCAGCAGGCCATCTCGACCGAGACCTGGGAGCAGCGCCGCGCTGCCGCCGATCAGGCCGACGCCGATCTGCTGGCCGCACAGGCCGCGCTGGATACCGCCAAGCTCAACCTGGACTGGACCCGCGTGCGTGCGCCGATCGATGGCCGCGCCGGGCGTGCGATGGTCACCGCCGGCAATCTGGTCACCGCCAGCGACAGCGCCAGCGTGCTGACCACGCTGGTGTCGCTGGACAAGGTGTTTGTGTACTTCGATGCCGACGAAGGCACCTTCCTGCGCTATTCGCAGATGGCGCGCAACGGCGAGCGTCCGGATGCGCGCGGCGGCGAGTTGCCGGTGCGCATCGGCCTGGTCGGCGAGCAGGGCTTCCCGCACACCGGGCGCGTGGATTTCCTGGATAACCAGGTGACCCGCAGCACCGGCACCATCCGCGTGCGTGCGGTGCTGGACAACGCGCAGCGCCAGTTCACGCCGGGCCTGTATGCACACGTGCAGTTGCTGGGCAGCGGCCAGTTCAAGGCCATGCTGGTCGACGAAAAGGCCGTGCTGACCGATCAGGACCGCAAGTACGTGTACGTGGTCGACAAGGACGGCAAGGCGCAACGGCGCGACATCGAGCTGGGCCGCAATGCCGATGGCCTGCGCATCGTGCGCAAGGGACTGGCCGCTGGCGACCGCGTGGTGGTCGATGGCGTGCAGAAGATCTTCATGCCTGGCATGCCGGTCGATGCCAAGACCGTGGCCATGGCCACGGCACCGGACAAGCGCACCGCCTCGAACTGATTCATCGCTGCATCGCGTCCGTGACCACCGGCCTTGAAACAAGGCCGGTTCGGGGCCGCTGTGCCGCGCCGCCACCTGGCGGCAACCTCTTTCAGGACCACCCCAATGGACTTTTCCCGTTTTTTCATCGACCGGCCGATCTTTGCCGCGGTGCTGTCGATCATCATCTTCGCTGCCGGCCTGATCGCCATGCCGCTGCTGCCCATCAGCGAGTACCCGGAAGTGGTACCGCCGAGCGTGCAGGTACGTGCGGTGTATCCGGGCGCCAATCCCAAGGTCATCGCCGAGACCGTCGCCACGCCGCTTGAGGAAGCCATCAACGGCGTGGAAGACATGATGTACATGAAGTCGGTCGCCGGCTCCGACGGCGTGCTGGTGGTCACCGTGACCTTCAAGCCGGGTACCGATCCGGACCAGGCGCAGGTACAGGTGCAGAACCGCGTCAGTCAGGCGCAGGCGCGTCTGCCCGAGGACGTGCGGCGGCAGGGCGTGACCACGCAGAAGCAGTCGCCGACGCTGACCATGGTCGTGCATCTGACCTCGCCCAAGGGCAAGTACGACTCGCTGTACCTGAGCAATTACGCCACCTTGAAGGTCAAGGACGAACTGTCGCGCCTGCCGGGCGTGGGCCAGATCCAGATCTTCGGTGCCGGCGATTACGCCATGCGCATCTGGCTGGATCCGGACAAGGTCGCCGCGCGCGGGCTGACCGCCAGCGACGTGGTCGCGGCCATCCGCGAGCAGAACGTGCAGGTCTCCGCCGGCCAGCTTGGCGCCGAGCCGATGCCCAACAAGAGCGACTTCCTGCTGTCGATCAATGCGCAGGGCCGCCTGACCACCGAAGAAGAGTTCGGCAACATCGTGATCCGCAGCGGCAACAGCGGCGAGATCGTGCGCCTGTCGGATGTGGCGCGTCTGGAACTGGGCGCTGGCAACTACACCTTGCGCTCGCAGCTGGACAACAAGAACGCAGTGGGCATGGGCGTGTTCCAGTCGCCGGGTGCCAACGCGATCGAATTGTCCGATGCGGTGCGCGCCAAGATGGCCGAGCTGGAAAAGCAGTTCCCGCAGGACATGGCGTGGTCGGCTGCGTACGACCCGACCGTGTTCGTGCGCGACTCGATCAGCGCGGTGGTGCACACGCTGCTGGAAGCGGTGCTGCTGGTGGTGCTGGTGGTGATCCTGTTCCTGCAGACCTGGCGCGCCTCGATCATTCCGTTGCTGGCGGTGCCGGTGTCGGTGGTCGGAACGTTCGCCGCGCTCTACCTGCTGGGTTTTTCGATCAACACGCTGAGCCTGTTCGGCCTGGTACTGGCGATCGGCATCGTGGTCGACGATGCGATCGTGGTAGTGGAAAACGTCGAGCGCAACATCGAAGAAGGGCTGGCCCCGTTGGCTGCTGCGCATCAGGCAATGCGCGAGGTGTCCGGGCCGATCATCGCCATCGCGCTGGTGCTGTGCGCGGTGTTCGTGCCGATGGCGTTCCTGTCGGGCGTGACCGGCCAGTTCTACAAGCAGTTCGCGGTGACCATCGCCATTTCCACGGTGATTTCGGCGATCAATTCGCTGACCTTGTCGCCGGCACTGGCCGCCATGCTGCTCAAGCCGCATGACGCGCCGAAGGATGGCCCGTCGCGGTTGATCGACCGCTTGTTCGGCTGGTTGTTCCGTCCGTTCAATCGCTTCTTCAACAGCAGTTCGCACAAGTACCAGGGCGCGGTCTCGCGCACCCTGGGCAAGCGTGGCGCGGTGTTCGCGGTGTATGTGCTGCTGCTGGTGGTCACCGGCTTCATGTTCAAGGTGGTGCCGGGCGGCTTCATTCCGACCCAGGACAAGCTGTACCTGATTGCCGGTACCAAGTTGCCGGAAGGCGCCTCGCTGGAACGTACCAACGAAGTGATCCGTCAGATCACCCAGATCGCGCTGCAGACCGAAGGCGTGGACCACGCGATTGCGTTCCCGGGCCTGAACCCGCTGCAGTTCACCAACACGCCCAATACCGGCACGGTGTTCCTGACGCTCAAGCCATTCAGCCAGCGCAGCCGCACTGCGGCGCAGATCAATGCGGAGATCAACGCACGCATCAGCCAGATCCAGCAGGGCTTTGCGTTTGCGTTCATGCCGCCGCCGATCCTGGGCCTGGGGCAGGGCTCGGGCTACTCGCTGTACATCCAGGACCGCGCCGGCCTGGGCTATGGCCAGTTGCAGAGTGCGGTCAATGCGATGTCCGGTGCGATCTCGCAGACGCCGGGCATGCAGTTCCCGATCGGTACGTATCAGGCCAATGTGCCGCAGCTCGATGCCAAGGTCGATCGCGATAAGGCCAAGGCACAGGGCGTGCCGCTGACCAACCTGTTCGACACCTTGCAGACCTATCTGGGTTCGTCCTACATCAACGACTTCAATCGCTTCGGTCGCACCTATCAGGTGATCGCCCAGGCCGATGGACAGTTCCGCGACAGCGTCGAAGACATTGCCAACCTGCGCACCCGCAACGATCGCGGGCAGATGGTGCCGATCGGCAGCATGGTCACGCTGGGCCAGACCTACGGCCCGGATCCGGTGATCCGCTACAACGGCTACCCGGCGGCCGACCTGATCGGCGAAGCGGACCCGCGCGTGCTCTCCTCCACCCAGGCGATGCAGACGCTGGCCGGCATGGCGCCGAAGGTGTTGCCCAACGGCATGAACATCGAGTGGACCGACCTGAGCTATCAGCAATCCACCCAGGGCAACTCGGCGCTGATCGTGTTCCCGATGGCGGTGTTGCTGGCGTTCCTGGTGCTGGCTGCGTTGTACGAGAGCTGGACGCTGCCGCTGGCGGTGATCCTGATCGTGCCGATGACCTTGCTGTCGGCCTTGTTCGGCGTGTGGCTCACCGGCGGCGACAACAACGTGTTCGTGCAGGTGGGGTTGGTGGTGCTGATGGGCTTGGCGTGCAAGAACGCGATCCTGATCGTGGAGTTCGCCCGCGAACTCGAAATGCATGGCAAGGGCATCGTCGACGCCGCGCTGGAAGCCTGCCGCCTGCGTCTGCGTCCGATCGTGATGACCTCCATCGCCTTCATCGCCGGCACCGTGCCGCTGGTGTTCGGGCATGGCGCCGGCGCCGAAGTGCGCTCGGTCACCGGTATCACCGTGTTCGCCGGCATGCTCGGTGTGACCTTGTTCGGCCTGTTCCTGACCCCGGTGTTCTACGTGGCGCTGCGCAAGTGGGTGACGCGTCGCGAAGCCGCTGCACCGGCCACTGTTGCGCACGATCACGTCAAGGCGTGAGTGCGTCGTCCCAAACCCCCATTCGCAGTACAAGGACATTGAAATGAGCAACCACAAGATCGCATTGGTCACCGGCGCCACCCGCGGCATCGGCCTGGAAACCGTTCGGCAACTGGCCCAGGCCGGCGTGCATACGCTGCTGGCCGGGCGCAAGCGCGACGATGCCGTCGCCGCCGCACTCAAGCTGCAGGCCGAAGGCCTGCCGGTGGAGGCCATCCAGCTCGACGTCAACGACGACATCAGCATCGCTGCGGCGGTCGGCACGGTGGAACAGCGTCATGGCCACCTGGACATCCTGATCAACAACGCCGGCATCATGATCGAGGACATGCAGCGCACGCCGTCGCAGCAGAGCCTGGAGGTGTGGAAGCGCACCTTCGACACCAACCTGTTCGCGGTCGTCAGCGTCACCAAGGCATTCCTGCCGCTGCTGCGTCGCTCGCTGGCCGGGCGCATCGTCAATGTGTCCAGCATGCTCGGCTCGCTGACCCTGCATACCCAGCCCGGTTCGCCGATCTACGACTTCAAGATTCCCGCCTACGACGCCTCCAAGAGCGCGGTCAACAGCTGGACGGTGCACCTGGCCCATGAGCTGCGCGACACCGCCATCAAGGTCAACACCGTGCATCCGGGCTACGTCAAAACCGACATGAACGGTGGCGGCGGCGAGATCGAGGTGGAGCAGGGCGCGTACAGCAGCGTGCAGATGGCATTGCTCGACGCGCACGGCGCCACCGGCAGCTTTACGCATCTGGGAGAAGTGTTGCCATGGTAAGAAACTTCCTGAGCGTGGCATTGGCCGCGCTGGTGCTCAGCGGCTGCGCGGTGGGGCCGGATTACCGGCCCGACCCGCCGGCCGCGGTGACCTTGCAGGGCGCGCAGGATGCGGCCTTCAGCAGCGAATCGCCGGTCGGTAACTGGTGGTCGCAGTTCGACGACCCGGTGCTGGAGCAACTGGTGCGCGATGCCTTGTTCGCCAATCACGATCTGCGCATCGCCGTGTCGCGCGTCAAGCAGGCACGTGCGGTGTTCGTCGAGCGTCGTCTCGACCAGGCCCCGCACATCACCGCGCAGGGCAGCTTCGATCGACGCGAACAACAGCAGGTGGTTGCCGGCAACCAGCGCTTCCTCACCGAACAGACCACCCTGGGCCTGGATGCGGCCTGGGAGCTGGATCTGTTCGGCCGTCAGCGGCGCGCCTCGGAAGCGGCGCGTGCGGATCTGGAAGCCGAGCAGGCCGGTCTGCTCGACGTGCAGGTCACCGTCGCTGCCGAAGTGGCGCGCAATTACTTCGAGTTGCGCGGCACGCAAAAGCAGCTGGAGGTGTCCAAGCGCACGCTGACCAACCTGCACGACACCCAGCGGCTGACGCAGACGCGTTGGGATCTGGGCGCCGGCAGCGAACTGGATGTGCAGAGCAGCCTGGCGCGCCTGAAGGCGATCGAGGCGGACATTCCGTTGCTGGAAACCGCCGAAGCGCAGTACCGCCATCGCCTGGCGGTGCTGCTCGGCCAGGCGCCCAATGCCCTGGACGCCACCCTGGTGGCGCGTACCACGCCCGCGTTCGCACGTGCATTGCCGCTGGGCGATACCGCCGGATTGCTGCGTCAGCGCCCGGACGTGCGCAGCGCCGAACGTCGCCTGGCAGCGGCCACCGCGCAGGTCGGCGTGGCCACCGCCGATCTGTTCCCGCGCATCAGCGTCAGCGGCTTTGTCGGCTTCCTGTCCGGCGACGCGGCCAGGCTGACCGAGGGCAGCGGCAAGGCCTGGTCGATCACCCCGTCGATCAGCTGGGCGGCATTCGACTTCGGCACCGTGCGTGCACGCCTGCGTGCCAGCAAGGCGCAGGCCGACGGTGCGTTGGCGCAATACCAGCAAACCGTGTTGCTGGCGCTGGAAGACACCGAGAACGCCTTGATCGGCTATGGCCGCCAGCAGGCGCGCCTGGCGATCGTGGTGGAGCAGGCCAATGCGGCGCGGCGTGCCGAACAACTGGCGCAGATCCGCTACCGCGAGGGCTCGGAAGACTTCCTGACCCTGCTGGACGCGCAACGCACCCAGCTGGCCGCCGACGATGCGCTGGCGCAGGCCGAAGCCGCGGTGAATGTCGGCGTGGTCGGTGTGTACAAGGCGCTGGGCGGCTGGAAGCAGGGCGAAGCGCCTGCCGCACCGGTGGCCGTGCTCAATCGGTAGGGCAGGGCTGCAGGGCGGCCGTCAGGTCGTCCTGCAGGTACCCGGCTGTGCCAGCGCGTCCTGGAACGGCTGGCACACCACTGCGCAGCCCTCGGGCGGGCGCGGTTGGTGCCCGGAATTGGCATGTACCACCGGTATGTGCGTGTTCCTGCGCACCTTCCGCAACCACCAGACGACTACTCGCTACGTCTTGTTAGTCGGGCTTAGCTGCGCCGGTGGAGAGAAGCGGCGCCAACGCGTCGTCCGCCAATACGGCGAATGGATCTCGGGCACCGAGTCGGCGTGGCTGCGGGCTGGCTGATCCTACGAGGAGCTACGCTCAGTCGGCCACCCGCACGCTGTCGCGGCCACCGTTTTTGGCCAGATACAGCGCGGCATCGGCACGCGAAAACCAGTCCTGCCAATGCGTTTCGCCGTCATGGCGCGCCGCGCCCAGCGACACGGTGATCCTCCCGCCGGGGCCACGCAGCCCGTTGCGGATCACCTTGCGCAGGCGTTCGGTGGCCGCTTCCAGTTCCTGCAGGGAGCCGGCACGCAACAGCACCACGAATTCTTCGCCGCCGAAGCGGAACACCTGATGCGGCTCGCGTACTTCAAAGCGCAGGATGGTGGCCAGATCCGACAACGCGGCGTCGCCTGCGGCGTGCCCGTAGAGATCATTGACCTCCTTGAAATGGTCCAGATCCAGAATGATCAGGCTGTTGAGCCGTTCATGCGGCTGGCGCCGGTCGATCTGATGGGTGAGCGCACGTTCGAGCATGCGCCGGTTGGGCAGGCCGGTCAGCGCATCCAGCGAGGCCAGCTCTTCCAGATGCACGCGGTCGTCCTGCATGCGCAGCGAAAACGCATACCCCACCGCCAGCGTCACCAGCGTCACCACGACTGTCGACACGCCCTGGCCGGGGCTGACGATCAGGCCCGGCAACAGCAACAGCGCCGCCAGCAACGGCAGGCTCAGCAGCACGGCGCGTCGCGGGCCGCACAGGAAGTAGTTGGTGGCCAGCACCGGAAACAGCCAGGGCAGGGCGCCATCGCCGCCGCTCCAGCAGGCGACCAGACAGCCGCCGACATTGATGGACGCCAGCCACACGCCACCGGCGCCGGTGCGTTCGGCATCGCGCATCTTCCAGCCACGCCATATCGCAAGCACACCGAGCGATGCAGTGATCAGGCAGGCCAGCGCCTGACCGGTGATGGCCAGGTACACCGCATAGAGGCAAAGCAACAGCGCGGTGATCGGCCCCAGCATCTTGACGATGCCGAGGCGGAAATCCCGCCGCAGGTGGAGGATCACAGGGAAGGTTCTATAGGAGTCGGCATCATTATCGGCGGAGCCTTGCGAAAGTTGAGCGTGCACGCGCCGCGGCAACGGGTAGGAAAATGAAGCGTTGCCGCGCCGGGCTTCGCACATCCTTGACGGCCGTGCCGCAACCGTAGCGTCTTTGCCGTTGGAGTCTGCCATGCCCACACGCGAAGAACTCGACACGCGCCTGGATGCGCTGCAGGACGAACTGCCGCAGCTATCGGCCGATGAAGATGCGGATTTCGACTATCTCGATTTTCAAGCGCGTGCCCAGGCCCTATTGAGCAGTGCCGCGGCCGAGGACGCGGCCTATGTGCGGACGCGCGTCGACGGCATGCTGGCAGGCGCTGGCCTGATTCCAACCGATGCGGATGGGCGCAGTTGCGCTTGAATCCTGGTCTGCGCGGGCACTAAAACGCTTATATTGCAGGGCATGGCACGAAGGTATGCCTGCAGGCGCAGGTTCAATGCCGATAACGGCATGCCTTAGCCTGCAGCCGGGGTGCCCGCACTCACCACCTGATTGCGTCCGGCCTGCTTGGCGCGGTACAGCGCCTCGTCCGCGCGCCGCAGCAACTGCGCCATATTGCCTGCATGTTCGGGAAAGCTGGCCGCACCGAACGAGGCGCTGACCTTCGGCAACGAGACGCCATCGGCCATGACCTGCAGCGACTCGATGCCGGCACGCAGCTTCTCTGCCATCCTGCAGGCGGTCGCCAGATCGACTTCCGGCAGGATGATCGTCAGCTCCTCGCCGCCGTAGCGGCAGCAGATGTCTTCGCCGCGCGTCTGTGCCAGCAGGAAGTCGCCGATTGCCGCCAATACGCGGTCGCCGCCGCTGTGGCCGTGCAGATCGTTGAACTGCTTGAAGTGGTCCACGTCCAGCATCAGCACCGACAAAGGTTGTACCCGCCGCGTGCAGCGCGCCAGTTCGTGATTGAGCGCTTCTTCGAGATAGCGGCGGTTGTACAGACCGGTCAACGGATCGCGAATGGATTGCTGGCGCAGCGTTTCGCGCAGGCGCAGGTTGTGCAACGCCAGCGACAGTTGTTCGGCCGCGGCCTCGGCCACGGTCAGCGAGGCCAGATCGCGCGGGTCTTCGCTGCGCAGCGCCAGCATTCCCAATTGCGTGCCCTGTGCCGATAACGGGATGCAGGCGGTGCTGGCATGCGCCGGAAGATTGGCGCCGACATGTTGGCAGAGCATGCCCTGGCTGGCGTCTTCCACCACGTGCGTGCGATCGCGACGCAGGGCCCAGCAGGTATCCGGCGCGATGCTGGCGTTGTCGTCGTCGGCCATCGTGCCCCAGGCCACCACCTGCTCGGCACGATCGCGCGAGGCGCGCAACAGATAGACCGCGCCGGCTGCGCCGGGGATCAGCGGAGCGATCGTGCGTGCGGTGATTTCCAGTGCTTCCTCGGCATTGCGGCAGTTCTGCAGCAGGCCCGAGTAACGTGCCAGCGCCTCCAGCCCCGCCGACGTGCGTTCGAGTGTGGCGAACGATTCGATCAGGCGTTCGCTGGTCGTGCTGGCCGCGTCTTCGGCGAGCACGCGCCGTTCCAGTTCGCGCGACAGCAACCGGTAGGCCAGCAACATCACCAGCAAGCCGCTGAAGATCCCGACCACCGTCACCCACAGCACCCACTGCGCGCTGCGCGCATTGGTGTCGTTGCGCTTTACCAGTTGCTGGCGCTCCAGTTCCGTCATGGTCTGCACCTGGCGGCGCAGCGAAGACGAGGTTTGGAACACGCCACGTGCGATCGACGCGCGCGCGCCATCCAGGCCTTGCTTGCGATAGCTGTGCAACAGGTCGTTGATCTGTACCAGGCGCATGTCCACCAGGCGTCCAAGCGCTACGACGTTGCGCCGCTGCACCGGGTTGTCCTGCACCAGGGCATCCAGCCGCACGATGCGCTCGGGCAGCCGCCCGATCGCATCGGCGTACACCCCGAGAAACGCCTCGTTGTCGGTCAGGACATAGCCGCGCACCGACGACTCCGCCGACAGCATCCCGGCCTGGATCTCGTCGATGCTGGCAATCACTTCCTGCGTATGCGTCACCCAGCCGGCGTCGGACAGCGAACGCTGCGTAGTGAAATAACCGCCCACGCCGATCAGGACGAAGATCATCCCGCCGAGCAACAAGGCGCCGGCGGCGTGGCGTTTTGCTTTTTTGGTCAACACCGTGTTCCCCAACACCGATCGTCTGGTAGAGGCTGATGCAAGCCGCGTGCCTATGCTCCACTTCGCTTGCCAGTCAGCTGCGGGAAGGGGTTGAGGTCGCTCCGGCGCCGGCACGGCGGTATCCTTCGCGTTCGTCACCGAGCCGGGCAACAGATTGGTCATTTTTCTAGGTAGCTATCAATTGACCTGTCGCGCTGCCCAGGGCGATGGCCCTAGCCGCGGCTGGGTTGCCGACTGGCAGATCGCCCAGATTGGTGCCGCAAGCGCCGGCGACCTGGCAGGCAGTGCCCTCTCCGCCACATTTCCCGACCACCGCAGCGCCATGGCCGCCGCCCGCGTCGCCGGCATGGTGACGCTGGAAGCCATGCACGCCGAAGCGCAACGGCAGCTCGAATCCGCCTGAGGCGCATGTGCGTCTGGTCGCATCGACCAAGCCGGCGCTCCTCAGTGCCAGATGAGCTGGCATACCGTTTGCTTCCGTTCCGGGAGAACGCTGGGGAGCGTCTTCGACGGAAGCGACATGCAAGAGCCCAACAAAAGTGCCCTGGTCCTGCTGCAGCAGGAAGCCACCGAACTGCTCGCGCTCTTCGATCAACTGCGTGGCGATGCCGTGCCGGCGCATGACGCGGACAACGTCGTCGCAACTACACCCGCCGAACGCACCGAACAGACCGTAAACGTCACTAATTGACTCAGCAGGTAAGCCTGCAGTCGGCTGCGATGCACGGGCTGCCGGGCATCAACTGGCGAGGCATCCTGTCAGAGCCATCTCGCTGTCGATCGTGCGTCTCCAGGACAGGGTATCGCCCATGAAAAAGGCCGGGAGCCCTCTGCATCGAGGAGTCCCGGCCTTAGTCGGTCGTCTTAGGACCGTTGTTTGGTGGAGGTGGGCTCTACCAATTTTTTAATGTAAGTGGTTGATCGGTAAGAGAAAGAAATTTTTGACTGCCATCCGATACCCCTAACGATGCCCCCAACTTCCCTTGCCTTAAACGGCAAGAAGACGGGAAACAATCAGAGGCAGGCCATCGCATGTCTTCCAGATTGCTAGGGCTGCAAGTAAGGCAGGGGTCGTTACGTCCCAGAACCAAACTCGAAATGCCTGTGCAGCGCGCCTCTGGTTCCTTTGCTTAGCGAACGCTCTTAGGGTTTCGGACCATTTTTGCAGCAGCGGGCGGATCTCCGTAAGCAGCTCGTCCTGATACTTAGCAATAGCTGGGAGTTGGCCGGTAGCATCTTGAAAGTTTTTGAAAGAAATCGAGTTGTCCCGCAGACTGGGCTCGAGGGATATAAGGTGGTTTATTGTCCATTCGACGTTTTTAAGCTGTTCGGAGCAATTCCTATACATTTGCTCTGTATGGCGAACTAAAACCAGATAAGGAGAGATGCGGAGGCGCTTTGATTCCAAGCTCCAGGTCGCAGCATCTAGGTAGACGTCGAGAACATATGCAACGAGGAAATAAACAACCGCTAGGCACGCCAATCCGCGCGTCACATCTGCTGCAAGAATGCCAGACGCCGAAGCAATCCCAGCAAAGCTTGATATTTTAAGCTCAAGAGTTGCGATCAAGATCGCGATAAAGCTGGTGGTCACCAAATTGCTTTTTCCCTTCTTTGTCTCTTCTCGGAAAACGTCTTTGACGTCACGGGAGACAATTAGGTCGATCGAGTTTTTCTCAATTGCTCGCGAAATACTTGCGGCTATCTGTGTCATTTTACCTGCGCTTATATTGATCGCTTGCATTCCCGCAGATCGTGAGAATGAAAGCTAGGCGGCCGAACGGTCAGCAATCTTTGCGGTAATCCAATTTTGAATTTCTGCTTCTACCCAAGTTGACGTACTTCCGAGGTGGATCGGAGCTGGAAACTCTTTGCGGCGGATCATCGCATATATGGTGAACTTGGAGAGGCTGACTTGGTTCATCACATCTTTAAGCCTTAGCAGACGCTGCTGGGGATTCGTATTGCTCATTATTTGATGTTCTCCTTCCTTACCAGTGCGGCCCGGAGCTGCTCGGCCTGGCCCTGGCATGTGTTGATGGCTTCTGCGCAGATGGCGCGCAGAGCCTGGTTCTCGGCGGTGACCCGCTCGATGTGGTCGGCGGCCATGGCGAGCTGCTGCCGGAGCAGATCCTTGGCGGGCTGTTTCATCCGGCGGGGCTCGCGCGGGAAGAGCTGGGGCTTCATGCGTCCCTAGCCAGATTGCGGATGCCAGATGTAGGGAGTAACGTCCCGGTCGAGCCAAGGCGGCTTGGCATAAAGGACGTGCGATGGCGGAGGCTCCGAAGCAGTTCGTTATCTACAAGGACGCAAAGGGTGAATGGCGCTGGACCCTTTACGCAGTCAATTCGAAGAAAATCGCAGACTCTGCAGAAGGCTATCAACGTAAAGCGGACTGCGTTCATGGAGCACGGTTGGTTGCTGCCGTGGCTACGAATGCCGCGATCTGGAACGGCACAGATAAGATTTGGGAGCCCTGATCTCATACAAGATCCCTCAGCAGTGACAGGGCGAGCGCCTTTGCCGTGCGGTTAGGTACCGCGTTGCCGATCTGCTTGGTTATCTCGGTGGCATTGCCCGCGAAGTCGTAGACCTCGCCCTCGTCATCGAAGGAAGTTGCGCGCGCCAGCTCTCGCCAGTGCAGCATCCGGTAGTTGATGTCGATTCGAATCTCGTCGGCCACCGCTGCAGCTGGCTCTGCTACTCCGAAGCGGTTCGCGGTGGTGACCGTCGGAACGGGTTCATCAACGCTGTGCACCCGCGGCGACTGTCCGTCTCGCTCGCCATAGTTCGGCACCAAAAATGTCGCCGCCAGGCCCAGCTTCCCGCGGTTGGCACCGGTGATAGTTGGCAGCGGTTCGTCCATGCCATGGGTCCGCGTGTCGCCGTGGTGAGTCACTGGCAGGGCGAGTGCCAGCGATTCGGATGTCGTGATCGTCGGCAAAGGATCGGCCGCGCTGCGCATGTCGCGCGAGCGGCCGATGCCCACGTTGCCCTGCATCACTATCGGCTGTGCGATGGCCACCTCGTTGGAACCGGTCAGAGCTGGCACCGGTGCGTCGGGATTGAGGATGCGGCTGGCTGGATCGCGGCCGTCGCTGTCCCCGTGGCCGGCACGCATCAGCACAGGCTCAGCCAGGCCGAAACGTGCTTTCGTGGTCACGCTAGGCACTGGCTCGCTGACCGCAGCAGCGGTCAGGCCTGAGCCTCCACCGTAGTAGGGCGCCACGAGCGGCACTGCCATTGCCTGATCGCCGCCCTTCGCGGTGGTAACTGTGCGCAGCGGTTCCTCGGTGCTGCGCGGCGGCGCCTTGTTGCTGCTGTTCGACACCGGGACGATCAGCGGGTCAGCGAGGAAGCCGCCACCGGCGGTGCAGATTGTGGGCAGAGGCTCATCAATAGGACGTGAGGTGCGTCCGCCATCGCTGTTGGTGCGCATCACGATGAGCGGCTCCACCAGTTGGGGACGTGCACAGCCAGGACGCCCGCCGCCTGCGCCGCCCGTGGTGATGGTTGGCAGTGGCTGATCGAGATCTCGCGCGCCGCCACCGCTGGCCGTGGCCAGCACGTTCCCCATGCCTTCCGGCGCAACCAGGCCGCGTTCGATCGCCTCCGCGCGCCTCTTTGGCGTGCTTTATCGCCTACTTGGCCTGGCGCGCCCAGAAGACGCATAACAGGGTTTCTGTCACTCCAATTCCTGAAGTGAAGTTTGAAGACCTCAAGGATCAAATCACGGTCGCGCTAGAAAACGTTGGAGTAGGGCCAATGAGGATGCTTTCCTTAAGGGTCTTGCAGGACGGTGTGGAAAGGTTCGATGCACTCCATAAAGCAACCAGCCTGAAATCGTGCGAGTGGTTCGTCGACAACATTGATAGGCGCCATGTGGGTCAGATGAGGCAAATTGTATTGCTCAGGTTTGCGCGAGATCCCATGCAGGCAGGAGCAGATATCGGCGTGCTACGTCTAGAGTTGTCACGACTGGAGATCGCGTTGGTCTATACGGATGTATACGGCACTCGGTTCGATGCCTACCGCAGATCTTTGGAATGGTTTGGCCGCCACGGTTGACAGTGACGTAAGCAAATGGTTTGATTCTGCGACTGTCAAAAGTTCCCCCTAAAACCCGGCCTAGCGCCGGGTTTTCGCGTTTCTGGGGCCCCAACACCGACCGCTGCCAGCGTGCCAGGTCCTCGTCGAGAAGCGAGGCGCTGCGCGCCGGGATCGCGCACGGGCCGGCGACATGACGCCGCCCACCAATCCGCCGGCGGCGGTCGGTACCTATCGGAGAGCACTGCCGCGAACTGCCCAGCTGGGCGGGACCAGCGCGGCGCAGCGGACCTGCTGAAGGGACAGGACCACCGCGGCGGTGCTCGCCGTTCTTCAATGCCCGCATCCCAGACCGGATCAACCCTCGTGCCTAGCCGGCAGCGGGGCGGGCACCCCAATAGCCGCGGTGGCAGAACACCGCGGCTTTCCACTTACCTCTTATAAGGGGCGTTGAGAATTTCGATTAGTTCTTCTGCGCTCAATCCGTTGTGTGGATTATTTGAGCGGGCTGAATTGATTGGTTTGTATACCTCAAGCATTCTCGTATACCTCTCGGTCGTCGGGGAGTGCGTGTTCATGTAGCGCTCTTTGAAGGTCTCAAATCGTTTTAGATGTTCAATCAGCATGCGGGCAACGCTGGAGTACTCCGCCTCCTCATTGCCGTCAAAGCCGTGAAATTCGGGCTTCTTTCCGCTATTGAATTTGGCTTCGGCAGCTACTTTAGATTGCTCTGCCTCGCTCAATAGCCCATACGAGTCTTCGATGGTTGTCCACATGCCGAGTACCGATACAACGTACTTAACATGTGGCGGGTTCTCCGCATCGGGAAATAAATAATTGTGTTCCCAGCGAATCGCCCAGTCTTCTTGATTCCACAGCGCTGCTGAAACTAGCTTTGAATTTACATCGCCATCCGTAACGGTCTGCTTATGGATGTCAGCAACCATTGCGGCAATCAGGCGGAGGTAGTCGGTGTCATTCATTCCTTTCCCCTATAGATAGCCGCCTTCTGGCGGCAGCCCGATTCTAGCGGCTCCTGATTGCGCTGCCTGCTGTATTAGGCCTGGAGCTCTGCAGAAAACATTGGAGAAAATCATGGCGGTCATCACGTCCCAACAAGCCGGTGGCCGCAACGTCGTGGCTTTCCTGGACATGCTGGCGCATTCCGAGGGCACATCGACCAGCCCAGCGACGAAGAACGCCGGGTATGACGTCATCGTCACCGGCGCGGATCGCAAGCCCGAGATCTTCACCGACTACTCGCGGCATCCGTTCGCCGGCGGCCGCAAGTCGAAGGCGATCAACACGAAGGGGCTGACTAGCAACGCGTCTGGCCGCTACCAGTTCATGCTCAAGGATTACGCGCACTACCGCGACCTGCTGAAGCTGCCGGACTTCGGCCCGTTCTCGCAGGACCGGTGGGCGCTGCAGCTGATCAAGGAGCGGCGCGCGATCGCCGACATCCAGGCCGGTCGCTTCGTGGAAGCGGTGGCGAAGGTGCGCAACCTGTGGGCCAGCCTACCGGGTGCCGGCTACGGCCAGCCCGAGTACGCCATCGAGAAGCTCATCGCCGCGTACAAGAAGGCCGGCGGCAAGGTCGGGAGCGCATGACGATGCCGGACCTGGACGACGAAGCCCTGCTAACCGCAGAGCGCGAATCGCTCAACGAGGCGGTGCTGCTGCTGCAGGAATGCTGGGGCCGGACAACCCGCCCACGTCGCGACAGCCGGCACGTGCTGCGCCTGGGCTACGGCCGGGCGATCGAAACCCGTGAGCAGAGTGAGCGCGCCGCCACCCTGGAGCTGACCGAGGACGTCATGGAAGCCCAGGAGACATTGCGCGGTCGATTCTTCGAGCTGCTGGCGGTGCACCCGGAAATGCGCGGCTCGCTGCCGTACATCATCGCCATCGCCGACATCATCGGCGCCACCGTGGTGCGCGGCAGCGCCGAACTGTGGGCAGCGGCACGCAAGGGCGACTGGCTTGAGTTCGGCTCGGTGATCCAGGAGTTCCGCTGGGAGATGTTCAGCGATGCCACCGAGCGCGATAAGCGCGCAGTGTCGCGCCTGGTCATGCGCCTGGTCATGGGAGCATCGGCGGTCACGCCATGACCTTCATCAGCCGAAACATGGGCACAGCACGACTCGGCATCGCCTTGATCGTGTTCCTGCTCTATGGCTTGGCCATCGCGGTGCTCGTCAACTCGGAGATCCCGGCGGGCAATAAGGACGTGCTGATGCTGCTCCTGGGCAACCTGGGCCCGCTGATGGGTGCCATCGGTGGCTACTACTACCGGGCGCAGCGAGAGGCGGGCTCCTGACATGGCCGACAACTGGGACCGCGGCCTGCCGCCGCCACGCGATCCACCCGGCTGGCTGATCACCGCGCTGTGCGGCCTGCTGCTGGCCGGGCTGGCCTGGATCTGGATCGCCTATACCAACGCAAGGATCTGACCATGCGCATCATCAAGCAGGGGCGTCACCCGTCGCTCGGGGACACCCACGAGAGCGCCTGCAACACTTGCGGCACCGTGTTCGAGTGGAACACCAACGAGGCCATTCGCCAGCCCGACCAGCGCGAGGGCGATTACTACAAGATCGCCTGCCCGCTGTGCGGTGCGGCGGTGACCAAGGCGGTATCGGAGAGAGCGCCGTGAACCGCACGGCGATCGCCATCATCGCCGCGCTTGTGTGGTCGGCCGCCATGTTCGGTGCCGGCTGGGCCTGGCGGGGTGATCGTGCCGAGGGCGCCACCAGCGAGCAGAAGGCAGGGGCCGCCCTCGGCGCCCTAGCCGGGGAGCGGGCCGCCCGATCCACTGAACACCAACAAGCCGAGGCACTGGCCGACATTGGAGCCAAGCATGAAGAAGACCGGCAGGCGGCCCAGGCCGTCCCTGATGCTGTTGTGGCTGGCCTGCGCAGTGGTGCTCTCAAGCTGCGGGACGGGTGGGCCAGCTGTGAGACCCAGCGCCTCACCGAGGCTTCCGCCGGCGCCGCCGAACGTGATGCGGCCGCCGAGCGCCGAGACGAGTTTGCGGGCGCTGTTGTTCGAGTCGGCCGTGACGCCGACGACCAGCTCCGCGCCTGCCAAACCGTGATCAGCGCAGACCGCAGTCAGTGATGCGTGCGACGGCGTTCTTCACGCAGAAATTCGATGGTTCCCTTTTTGGCATCCACAGCATCGCGGCATGCGGAAAAACTAGCTTCGGCGGCGCGTGCAGCCTCTGATGACGAGTAGTAATCAGCGGCGGATAGGTCCTGGAAACAGTTCAGGCTTTGCTTGGCCACCTTCGTCTGAAGCCATACGAGCCCGTGGTAACTGGTCGGAATGCCGAGCAGCGTTCCGATCACCCACATTGCAACGCGAAATTTCATTGGTAATTCCATGGGCGGATAATCGGCTGGCCTGGCAATTTCTTTAATGCTCGTTCCGCGGGCCGTCTAGAGGCCGAACCCATGCCCAAGAAGAAACCCAAGCCCAAGGCGCGTGCAGCGCCCGGGCTGACCCAGAAGCAGCAGCGGTTCGTGGTCGAGTACCTGAAGAACCAGATCGCAACCCAGGCGGCCATCCGCGCCGGGTACAGCGAGAAGACCGCCAGGAGTGTCGGGTCGGAGAACCTGACCAAACCCGACATCGCCGCCGCCATCCAGAAGGCGCAGGCCAAGGTCGCCCAGCAGGCAGCCGTGACCGTGCATTCCCTGGCTGCAGAGCTGGAGGAAGCCCGTGGCATTGCCCAGGGAGAGAAGCAGGCGTCCGCGATGGTCGCCGCCACCATGGGCAAGGCAAAGCTGTACGGCCTCGCCGTCGAGCGCCACCGCCATTCCGGTGCCATCGGCACCTACGACCTGAGCAATGTGTCCGACGATGACCTCGATTGCCTTGAATCGATCCTCGGTCCGCTTGCCGTCGCTGGCGGAGATCCGAGCGGAGAGGGCGAGGCGGGAGGCTGAGCGCGAGCGCCTGCGCGCGAGCGCCTGCGCATTGCTGAGGATGTCGAAGGCATCCGAGCGCGGTCGCAGTCGCTGGAGGGATTCATTCGCGAGCACTGGCACGTCCTTGAACCGACCCGGCCGCTCAAGATCGGCTGGGCACTGCGGGCGATGTGCCTGCACCTGGAAGCGGTCACAGAGGGTCGCATCTAGTTCCTGCTGATTACCGTGCCGCCCGGCATGATGAAGTCGCTGGTGCTGGTGTTCTGGACTGCCTGGGAGTGGGGGCCATGCGGCCGCGCCGACCTGCAGACGCTGGCCACCTCCTACAGCCAGCCAAACGTCCTGCGCGACAACCTGAAGCTGCGGCGCCTCATCGAGAGCGACCAGTACCAGGCGGCGTGGCCGCTGAAGCTGCGCGGCGACCAGAACGCCAAGGGCAAGTTCGAGAACACCGGCAACGGCTTCAGTGAGGCCCGACCCTTCAGCTCGATGACGGGCGGACGCGGCGATCGGGTCAAGGTCGACGATCCGCACTCAGCCGAAACAGCCGAGAGCGACGCCGAGCGCAAGACCGCCGTCCGCATCTTCCGCGAGGGCATCACCGACCGCCTCAACGACATCACGTCGTCGGCCATGGTCATCATCATGCAGCGCCTGCACCAGCAGGACATTGCAGCGGTGGCGATGGAGCTGGATCTGGGCTTCGTCCACCTCAACCTCCCGATGGAGTTCGAGGAGGAGCGGACGGACAAGGACGGCAAGAAGACCGGCGGGCCGTGCCGCACCTACGTCGACGGCAAGCTGTTCTTCGAGGATCCGCGCACCCACGTGGGCGAACTGCTCTTTCCGGAGCGCTTTCCCCGCGCCGAGATCGAATGGCTGAAGCGCGCCAAAGGCACCTACGCGTATGCCGGCCAGTACCAGCAGCGGCCAACACCGCGCGACGGTGGCTCGTTCAAGCGGGATTGGTTCGAGGTCGTCGAAGCGGCGCCGGCCATCTCGACCGCGCGCAAGGTTCGGCGCTGGGACTTCGGCGCCACCGATCCGAAGGAGAAGACCAGCAGCGATCCCGACTACACGGTCGGCCTGCTGCTGGGCGAGGTCGGCGGCATCTACTACGTGCTCGACGTGGTGCGCGACCAGGTGTCGCCCGCCGGCGTGGAACGGATGCTGACGAACACCGCGCGGCAGGATGGCAGGACGATCAAGGTACGCATCCCGCAGGATCCTGGTGCCGCCGGCAAGTCCAACGCCGCGCACCAGATCAAGCTGCTCGCCGGCTGGGACGTCAAGGCTGCGATCGAGTCCGGATCGAAGGAGGTCCGCGCAACACCGGTGGAGGCGCAGGCCGAGGCCGGGAACATCAAGCTGGTGAATGGCCCCTGGGTGGCCGCCTTCCTCGACGAGATCGCCGAGTTCCCCAACGCCAAGCACGACGACCAGGTCGACGCACTCTCTGGCGCATTCGCTGAGCTGGTCACAGGCAGCACCTACAACCTTGGAAACGCACTCTGATGGGCAAGCTCGCACAATTCAAAGACGGGCTGGTCAATCTCGTGGCCAACCTGGGCACCTCGCGCGACAAGGCGGTGCACAGCCACTACGCGCTCGCGCCGCTGAGCGACATTGATGCCAGCAACGCCTACTGCGGCACGTGGCTCGCTCGCAAGATTATCGACATCCCCGCGCTCGACGGCTGCCGCAACTGGCGCACATGGAACGCCGATCAGACTCAGATCAGCGCCCTCAAGGCGGAGGAGAAGCGCCTTGGCCTGCAGGTGAAGCTGCTGGAGGCGCACACCAAGGCGCGGCTGTTCGGTGGCGCAGCGATCTACATCGGTACCGGCGAGTCGGATGTCAGCAAGCCCCTGGACCCGACGCGGGTGAGGAAAGAGGGCATCAAGCACCTCAACGTGCTGACCAAGCGCATCCTGAGCGCAGGTGAGCTGGATCGCGACGCTGAGTCGCCCAGCTTCGGCCGACCGGCGTTCTACACGCTCACCTCAGCCCGAGCTGGCCAGGTCGAGATTCATCCCTCGCGGCTGGTCATCCTGCACGGTGCCCATCGGCCAGATCCGGACATCGATAACGGTGACGGCTGGGGCGACTCGGTACTGATGGCGGTGAGCGACTCGGTAAAGCGTGCAGACAGCACGAGCGCCAACATCGACAGCCTGGTGTTCGAGGCGAAGGTCGATGTGCTGAACATCCCGAATCTCATGTCGCAGCTGGCAGATCCTGCGTATGAGGCGCAGCTGCTTCAGCGCCTGCAGCTCGCGGCGATGGCCAAGGGCATCAACGGCATGCTGGTGCTGGATGGGGAGGAGAAGTACACGCAGAAGTCGGCCTCCTTCAGCGGATTGGTCGACGTGATGCTTGCCTTCCTGCAGCAGGTGTCGGGCGCGGCGGATATCCCGTCGACGCGTCTGCTGGGGCAGTCGCCCGGCGGTCTGAACAGCACCGGCGACAACGACATCCGGAACTACTACGACCGCATCAAGGCAGGCCAGGAGCTGATCTACACGCCGGCCATGTCGGTGCTGGATGAGTGCCTGATCTACTCGGCGCTCGGCAGCCGACCGAAGGACGTGTTCTACAGCTGGCGCAGCCTGTGGCAGACCAGCGACACCGAGCGCGCCACCAACGGCAAGACTACGGCCGACACGATCAAGACGATCGCGGATACGAAGCTGATCCCGGACGACGTGATGAGCAAGGTAGCGGTGAACATGCTCACTGAGGCGGGCGTTGCGCCTGGCCTGGAGTCGGAAATGGAACACTACGGAACGCCGAAGGGGGACGAACGCGACGATGAAGAGGACGCCGCGGCCGGCATTGCGGCAGGCGTAGCCAAGTCGTAGGATCGGGCATTACATCAAGCAAGGAAGCTGCAATGCCATTTCATCTCTACTGCGCTTACGTCGAAGACGGCTACGAGGTCGGCCACTACTTCATCGCTGATAGTGATACGCCCCAGGCGCGATTGCAGTTGCTGGCCGAGATCATGGTTTCCCACGAGGACACCCCCACCGAGTTCAGCGATCAGGGGCCCGTGACGCAGGATATGCTCAATCTGGTCCACGCGCGGATCCAGACGGGTCCATTCCACCTCACGCCAACTGGCCAGATCGAGAGCAATTTTTCTGGCCTCTGGGAACCTGTTAGCGACGATGAGTTCAGCAGCTTCTACCGGAACGCCCATTCGTAGGGGAGATGCCCTAGCGAGTGGATAGCTTCCAACAGTCAATTCAGAGCCCCGCCACGCGGGGCTTTTTCATTGGGAGCAGGAAAAATGTTTTTAACCGATCGAGTCTCGGTGTCGGCGCCACGCCGCACCGCGGACGGCTACCTCGTGGCTGAGGCATCCGTCGCGCGCACGGGCATCCAAGACTACCTGGGCAGCGAGCTCGGGCGGCCTGACCTGGAGGTGGTGCGGTTGTATCGACCGCCTGAGGAGGTGTTCTCCGACGAGACGCTGCGCAGCTATGCGCATCGGCCCATGACGAACTACCACCCGCCGGAACAGGTCAACGCTGACAACTGGAAGAAGTACGCGGTCGGCCAGACCGGCGACGAAGTTGCCCATGACCAGACGCGCGTGCGCGTGCCCTTGGTCTTGATGGATCAACAGGCCATCACCGACTACGAGGCCGGCAAGCGCGAGCTGTCGCAGGGCTATTCGGCCGAGATCGACTGGACAGCTGGAACCACGCCGGAAGGCGAGCACTACGACGCGGTGCAGCGAGACATCCGCAACAACCACCTGGCCCTGGTCCGCCGTGGCCGGGCCGGCTCTCAGTTTCGCATCGGGAATGGGCGCGCCCCCGGTGGAAAGGATCGCGCCGACAACCCAACGAGGAACAACACCATGAGCAACACAAACACCCGGACCGTCATGGTCGATGGGCTGCCGGTCGAATGCACCGACGCCAGCGCCATCGCCATCGACAAGCTGCAGCGCCAGCTCTCCGACTCCAACGCAGTTGCCGCGCGCCAGGCGACCGAGCACACCGCAGCCCTGGCGCTGAAGGATGCCGAGATCGCCAAGCCCGATGCCGCCATCGACGACCTGAAGGGCAAGGTGTTGGACGCCGCTGCCCTGGATGCACGCGTGCAGGCGCGTGGCGACCTGCTGGCCACGGCCAAGGCAATCCGCGACACCGACTGCCGCGGCAAGAGCGATGCGGACGTTCGCAAGGCTGCCGTCGTCGGCAAGCTTGGCGACGCCGCCATCGCCGGCAAGGGCGACGCCTACATCGAGGCGCGCTTCGACATCCTCGCCGATGGCGTGAAGCCGTTCGATCCGGTCACGCGCGCACTGAGCGATGGCGCCGCACACCGCACCGTCGTGCAGGACAACGGCTACGCCGCGTCCGTCGCCGGCCTCGATTACCGCACCAAGAACCAGGGGGCCTAAGCCATGGCACTGCAAACCAACTACCCGGACATCCAGCCTGCAGCCGTGCGCGGCATGCAGGCCACGATGATCCCGTCCACCATCATCTCTCGCACTGTCGAGGACGTCGCCGGCCTCGCGTTCGGCCTGGCCGTGGCACAGGGCGCGACGGACAAGGGCATCGTCACGTTCGGCGGCGCCAACCTGAAGTTCGTCGGCATCACGCTGCTGGATCGCTCGGCCACGGGCCTGGACCTGTTCCCGCAGCGTGCATCGGCGCGCGTCATCACCAAGGGCGACATCTGGGTGACCGCTTCGGTCGCCGTCGCCGCCGGCGATCCGGTGTACCTCACCGCAGCCGGCGCGTTCACCAACGTCGCCACCAACAACACCGCCATCACCGGCGCCCGCTGGGACACCAGCACCACCGCGGCAGCCCAGCTGGCCGTTGTCCGTCTCGGCTAAGGAGCCTATCCGCATGCGTGCACATCCACTCTTCGACGCCCAGGTAGTCATGGGCTTCGTGGTCTCGCAGACCACCATCATCGAGCCCGGCGTTTACCGCACCGTCTACCCGGATATCCAGTACCGCGACCTGATCCCGGTCGATACGTCCGGCAGCGAGTTCGCCACGTCGGTCACCTACTACTCGCAGGACCAGTACGGCAAGGCTGACTGGATCAACGGCAACGCCGACGATATCCCGAAGGCCGGCACCAACCGCTCGCAGTTCCAGACCGGAGTGCACACCGCAGGTATCGGCTACGGCTACGGCTGGGAAGAGGTCGGCCGCGCGCAGCTGCTCGGCATTAACCTGCCCAACGAGGACGCTGCCGTCACGCGCCGTGCCTCGGAGGTGATGGTGGACCGCGTGGCGCTACAGGGCGACGCAAGCAAGGGTTTCACCGGCCTGTTCAACGCTGCCGGCGTAACGCCGGTTGCAGCGCCCACCGGCGCATGGGGCACCTTGCAGGCCGCCGGTACCGCCACGCCCGACCAGATCGTCGCCGACATGAACTCGGCAATCCTCAACGTGTTCAACGGCACCAACACCACCGCGATCGCCGATCGCCTGCTGCTGCCGTGGTCGAAGTTCATGCTCATCTCCACCAAGAAGATGAGCGACAACAGCGACATGACCATCCTGCAGTACTTCCTGGCCAACAACGTCTACACCGCTACCACCGGGCAACAGCTGACGGTGCGCGGTCTACGTGACCTGGACACGGCAGGTGCCGGCGGCGTCGCACGCATGATCGCGTACCGCTACGACGCCAATGTGCTGAAGCTGCACATGCCGATGCCGCACCGGTTCCTGCCGGTGTACCAGAGCGGCCCGCTGCGCTGGGACGTGCCGGGCGTGATGCGCCTGGGCGGCCTGGACGTGCGCCTCCCGAAGCAGGTCGTCTACGTCGACGGCATCTGATCCACAACGGCCCCGCGCGTCACCGGCGGGGCCACACCGGAGCATGCAATGAAGATCAGCAATAACCACAAGACGCCGCTGGCGTTGCCGGACGGCACCGAGATCATTCCCGGCTCGCCGGCCATCGTGCCCAACTGGCAGGCCATCAAGAAAAACGCCGTCGTGCAGGCGTGGCTCGCCGCGAACATCCTCAGCGAGTCGGAGGACGACACCGCGCCGTTCCTGCTCGGCACGTTCAACCTGCCCGACAGCATCCTGCTCATCGAAGGCGGCGATAGCGTCACGCGCGACGATGTCGTGCAGCACGCGTTCAAGGCCTCGGCGTTGTCGCTGGAGGACTGGAATTCGCTGGACGAGGTGGACCGCGAGGCGCGGATCAGTGCATCGCTCGACGCGCTGAAGGCCGAAGCCGCTGCTGCCGCGCAGGCGGTGATCGACGCGAAGGCCGCCGAGTCGCTGGAGGACTGGAATTCGCTGGACGAGGTGGACCGCGAGGCGCGGATCAGTGCATCGCTCGACGCGCTGAAGGCCGAAGCCGCTGCTGCCGCGCAGGCGGTGATCGACGCGAAGGCCGCCGATGACCAGAAGAAGGTCGATCTGATCGCCAAGCTGGAAGCCGTCGGCATCAAGCACGACAAGCGCTGGGGCTTGGAGAAGCTGCAGGCCGCGCTGGACGGCGCCGAGAAGCCCAAGACCGGGAGCTGACCATGTACGGCACGCTGGAAGGAGCAGACGCGTATCACCTGGTCCGTGGCAACGCGGCATGGGCGGGAGGCAGTGAGGAGGCCCGCAGGGCTTCCCTGGTGCGCGGTACCGACTACATCGACGGCCGGTACCGGGTGCTGCTGTCTCAGGGCCGGTGGCAGTCGATGTTCCCCGGCGTGCGTACCGAGGGGCGGGGCCAGCCGAACGAATGGCCCCGCACAGGCGCAGTCGATTACGACGGCAACCTGATCGCCGCCGACGCAGTGCCGATCGAGGTGGAGCACGCGGCGTACGAAGCAGCGCTGCGCGAGCTGATCGAGCCCGGCAGCCTATCGCCGGACTACGTCGCAAGCGCACAGGTCACGCGCGAGAAGGTCGGCCCGATCGAAGTCTCATACGGTGCCAGCACCGCTGCAGGCAGCACGCCGAACCGTCCGGTCATTCCGGGCATCGACGAGATCCTGGCGCCGCTGCTGCGTCGCCCGATGGTGATGCCAGCCGTGAGGGTGGTCTGATGGCCGCCGCGCTCTATGCACGACTGAAAGCGACCGCTCGCAGGCTGATCGGTGGCTACGGATACGCCACACAGCTGGAGCGCGACGGCGCCATCACCGGGCCGCCGCACAACCCGCAGCAGGGGCCACCGACGCGGCACGACTGCAAGGTGGTGGAAGTCGATTACAGCCTGACCAACCGTGACGCCACGCGGGTGCTGCAGGGGGACAAGCTGGGGCTGATCTCCACCGATGTGGCCATCGAGCCGACGAAGGACGACAGGATCCTGCTCGGCGGCGTGCTGTATCGCTTCATTGACCTGCAGCCGCTGTCACCAGGCGGGCAGATCCTCCTCTTCGAATTTCACGCGAGACGCTGATGGCCGCAACGACTTCCCGCCAACTCGAACAGCTGGCGGCGAAGCTGGAGCTAGCCGTCGCGCGCGCGTTCCTCAAGGCGATATCCGAGGTCACCAGTCAGGCAGGCGTGCAGCTCATCGCGGACCTGCTGCAGGCCGGGCGGATCGACGACGTGCTCACCGTCATGGGGCTGGACGAGCCGCGCTTTGCGGATCTGGGCGAAGCGCTGCGCAACGCCTACGCAGCAGGCGGGCAGCAGGGTGTGTCGGAGATGCCGAAGATGCGGCTCAGCCTGGATCCGATCATCGCCGGCAACTACAAGCCACGGCAGGACGTGCGTTCGCCCGCACTGCGTCCGAGCTTCGACCTGCGCAACCCCACCGCCGAGGCCTGGCTGCGCGACAAGTCCAGCAACCTCATCACCGGCATCGTCAACGACCAGCGCACGCTGATCCGCAACGTGCTGGAGAGCGGCATGGTCGCCGGCCGCAATCCTCGTCAGAGCGCGCTGGACATCGTGGGGCGCGTGGGAGACACGGGCCGGCGCACCGGCGGCGTGCTGGGCCTGACATCGCAGCAGGGCCAGTTCGTGCAGAGCATGCGCGGGGAGCTGGCCAGCGGTGACCCGAAGGAGATGGCGAAGTACTTCGGCCGTAAGCGCCGCGACAAGCGCCTCGACGGCATCGTCAAGCGGGCCATCGCCGCCGGCAAGCCGGTATCGCAGGCGGACATCGACAAAATCGCTGGACGCTACGCCGACCGGCTACTGCAGCTGCGTGGCGAGATGATTGCGCGCACCGAGTCGATCGGCAGCTTGAGCGCTGGACGCGAGGAGGCCTATCGGCAGCAGATCGAATCCGGCGCGCTGTCGGCAGACAACGTCATCGGCACGTGGTCGGACACTGGCGACCAGCGGACCCGGCACACGCACAAAGCCATAAACGGGCAGCGGCGCGTCTTCGGCGAGCCATTCCAGTCGCCCAGCGGCGCACTGCTGAACTACCCGGGCGTCACGAGCCTCGGCGCCGGCCCGGAGGAGATCGTCGGCTGTCGCTGCATGAAGCAGTACCGGATCGACATGACGGCGGAGGTGCTACGTGGCAAGCAAGTTCGGTGACCAGGTCCGTGCATTCGCGGAAAAGGCGAAGCAGCGGCAGGAGGCCATCTTTCGCGAGTCGGCGCAGGCGGTGATGGATCAGGCGAACACGCCGGAGGGGCAGGGCGGGAGGATGCCGGTTGATACCGGGTTCCTGCGCAACTCCGCCGTCGCATCCAAAGATGGTCCGGCGTCCTCGGAAAGCGGCGAGCCCGCGCTGGTCTTCGCAGCCCTGCAGCTGGGCGAGGCCGTCTGGGCCGGCTGGACCGCCGCCTATGCGATGCGCATGGAGCATGGGTTCAGCGGCAAGGACAGCTTGGGCCGGCAGTACGAGCCGGCCGGCAAGGGCTTCATGCGCGCTGCTGCACAGAACTGGGATTTCATCGTCAACGAGGTCACCGCGAAGGTGAAGGCACGCATTCCATGAGCGACACCGCGATCTATGACGCCTTTGCCGGCCTGGTTGGCGTCTTCGCCGCGAGTATCGGCCTGCCGTGCTCCTATCCGGGCCTGGCCTTCACACCGCCGACGGATGGCGCATGGCTGGAGCTGCAGTGGTTCCCGAACGAAACGCAGAACTACGGCATGGGCGACGATGGCCCGTCGCTGCTGCAGGGCTTCGGCCAGCTGTCAGCGTGCTACCGCCCAGGCGGCGGGATCATGGTCGGCACGCGCATCACCGATCAGATCATCGCCGCTTTCGCCAAGGGCACGATCTTCGCCGGCATGCGCGTGTACGGCATGCCCTGGACCTCAACCATCATTCAAGATCCAGAGAGAGTCATGCATCCCGTCACAGTTAGATGGCGCGGTTTCGGATGAGAGGCTGTTAGCATCAAAAACGCCTCACAACGGAGCTGTGCGATGGATGAGTTAGAGGAACTGCAGGACGAATTAGCTGCCATCGATTTGCAAGGGCCTCCACTCGACGTGGAAGGGGAGCTTAAGGGAATTTCTGACGCGATCGGCGAAGAGATTGACCGGCATCGGGCCGCAGGGCATGTCCCACCTGAGGCCATCGGAGCGATTGCGATCGCCATAGCGAAGCTTCGAGCAGCGGTTCTTGCTGCAAAACTGCGGATGGCTCTAGAAGCGTGGTTGAAATGGCTTCGCGCGGAGGCTGATGCGATTCATCAGGATGCAAGCCTGAGAGATAGACTTGCTGACATTGCGAGGAAAATTGAAGAGTTGGAGCGGCAGCTTGCGAAGGTTCGCGAAGTGGAGGAGCAGTGTCGAGCAGCTGCGAATGACGCCCTAGGGAAGATTCCAGGTCCTGAGCCACGCATCCCGAAGCCTAGGGGGTTTAAGTGAGGAGCTAGCTTAGGCCCGAGATAACCGATTTGCTCTATTACAGAACCCGCCTACTTGGCGGGTTTTTTATGCTCAACGCGAGGAGATATCAGCAATGGCTTAGGCACAAACCAACAGCGGTTCCAAGCTCTACATCTGCGCCACGCCGAAGAACGAGGATCTGACCCAGACCCAGTTCGCGGCGCTGACCTGGGTGCAGGTCAAGAAGGTCGGCAGCGTCGGCGAGCGCGGTCTGACCACCAACATCGTCACCTACGACACGTGGGACACCGCTGTCGCACTGAAGGGCAAGGGCATCTCGAATGCAGGCGACCCCGAGGTCGAGGTGGCACGCGTGTTGGACGACCCGGGCCAGGTCGCGATGCGTGCCGCCGGCTTGCCGTCGGTCACCGACGCCTACGCCTTCAAGGTCGAGCGTCCGTCCGGCGAAATCGAGTATTTGCGCGGCCTGGTCACTGGTCCCCGCACGCCTGGCGGCCGCAACGAGGACTTCGTACTGCACGTCTACTCGCTGGCGCTCAACCAGGTGCCGATCGAAGTGTCTTCGCAGGTGGTGCCGTGACTGTGAGTCTGAGCTTTGCGTCCGCTTCTGCGGGCACACTGCAGAGGCGGAATCTATGGGTGGTTAAACCTCTTCTTATTTTCTAATATGGGAAAAAAGGGGGGGGTATGTCTGACGAAGCGAACAACACACTGTCTGAGTTGAAGAATGAGTTGAAGGGGGCAATTAATGTCAGGCTGCGCAGTCCGATTGCGGGCTTGTTTGCGCTAAGTTGGCTGCTAATTAACCATAGAGTTCTGTTTGTATTATTTTCTAATCTAAAGCCGGGAAAGAGATTCGACTTTATTGATGACGAAATCTATGGTATGCCGGGTGCGTGGATTTCGATGAACCTGATATTTCCACTCATATCTACCGCATTTTTCTTGCTGGTGATGCCATGGATAAGTGCACTAGTGCATCGCTGGAATCTATGGCATCAGCGCAGGCAGCGAGACCTAGAGCTAAGGTCTGATGGATTAATGTTGTTGACAGAAGAGAAAAGCAGGGAGTTGAGGGCTTCCCTCTCTACGCGAGATAAAGTTATTGCGGAACTTCAGCGGGAAATATTGGATTTAGCTGCGAAAAACTCTCGGTACGTATCGATGAACTTTGTCCTGAATAATATTTCTTCTGAAGAAGTGACAGGGGCTTTGCGCACATATTTGCTTCTTCACAGTTTCAGTGTTGAATTGGTCGAGCGAGCTTTTGTAAGACAATTTCACTCGTTTGATGATGATGGATACGTGCGGACCGAATGGAAACAAGGAAGCGATCAATTTACGCCTGATAGATGGTCTCTGGAAGGGGCTAGGCTGTCTTTGTACGTGAGGGGGAGTATCTACCTTTCGGCGGAGTTGAATGGAAAGACAGGTTTTTTTGATACGACATTGAATGGACAGACGTACGAAATGGTGCCGATAAAAAGAAGGTGATGTCCAGCTCTTAAGTGTCTTTGCATAACCCGCCAACCGGCGGGTTTTTTTTGGAGATTTTATGACCGAATTGACCACCATCGTTGCCGCCGAGCGCGTCATCGATATCAAGCATCCCGCCACCGAGGCCCCTGTGGGCCTGCGCATCACCCTGCTGCCCGATACCCACCCGAAGGTGCGCGGGGCCAGCCGCAAGGCGCTGGATGAGCGCCTGACGGGCAAGGGCAAGATCACCGCCGAGAAGATGGAGCAGGGCCGCACCGACATGCTCGTTGCGTCTGTGGGCGGCTGGGAGTGGCAGGGCGACCTGACCTTCCACGGCAGCAAGCCCGCGCTGACCGACGAAGCCCTGCGCAAGGTGCTGAAGGAGCTGCCGTGGATCAGCGACCAGCTCGAGGTGGAGCTGGGGAACCGCGCAGAGTTTTTTCGCAGCGCTGAAGGCGAGGCTCTCTGACGCCACGTATCTCACCGTCCGGTACGACATGCCGGACGCGAAGGGAGAGACGCGGCGGCAGCGCAACGCACGCTTCGAGGAACCGGCGCCTGCCGTCGATATGCCAGAAGAAGCCGCGCACGTGTGGGACTGGTTCTGGTTGATATCAGGCCGGCGCCGATCCGGCCCTGAGGCGCTGTCCTACGCCGAACTCGACGCGTGGCAGCGACTGCTGCTGCGCGATGTGCTCCCCGAAGAGGTGGAGATGCTCATGGCGATGGACGACGCCTACCTGCGTGCCGTGCGCGAAGAACAAGCCGCGGCGCGCGAGCGGCCGCCGGAACCGAGCAACACCTGGAGCTGATTGATGGATGACGATCACACCCACAGGCAGCGGCGTGCTCAAAACCTGGAGCCTGACGGTCGCCGGCACCAATCCTGCCCTCGCGTTTCTGGGGGAGAGCAACGCCGTGCTCGCCACGCGCACCCAGAGCGGGAACAACTTCACGTTCACCGGTTTCAGCACCAGCGGCAGCTTCACTGCCATGGTTTTCGACTATCCGAACTTCGGGCGGCGAGACTACTTGGTGATCACCAATCCAGACACCGATGAGGTGCATTTCGATGCAACCCTCAAGTACATGAAGGTGCGGGGGCTACTACAAGCCAATGCAAACCAGGGCGGCTCGATCACCTTGCCTGCGGGCCGGACCTACGCCGCACTGGCCGGCTCTACCGGCAACATCATGTTGGCTATCGGCGGCCTAGTCGGCGGCGGCCCGCAATGGCAGGTGCAAGTGCTGTGGCGTAAAGGAGTGGTCAACATCAATGGTAATGTCGCATCCATCTCCGCAATCGATACTGCCCAGGATCTGCGCACAGGCACTAGCGGAACTCCCCAGCCGCCCCCCGGCAACTACGGCCAGGCGTGGGTGCGTTCCCCAATTCTAGATGTCACGGGTTATTAAATAACTCCGCATGCGTAGCGGGACGGATTCCCAGTGAATCCGCCCCCGCGCGCCATTCATTACATGCCTGCGCCAACTACAAACTGCCAGTCCTTAATCTTGCCCAAAGTCTGGGCGGGAGTAGGGACGGCTAAGAGCAGAGTCTTGAATCCAGTGCTGCCGTCGTAAACTAGGACTTCTGCATCTGCATTGCTAGTTCTTACAGCAAAAAGGTCAAGCCTGCCGTCGTGATTATAATCGCCCATGTTAAAGGAATAAGAGTTGTCGTTCCCTGTAACGCCTAATCCAGTGGTTGCGTGAAGCTTATAGGTCTTAAAATCTGAAACGGACGTAAGTATATGTACCTCTGTCGTATTCGATTGCCCCATCTTTGTTATGACGTAGAGGTCGGGTGATACGCCGTTCTCCCATCCTCCTAGCGCGAAATCGAAAGAAACATCATTTCCTGTGGAGGTTAATGCAGTCTCAAACTGGCCGTTGAAGCGCGTATAATTTGCTGCGCCGTCAAGGATGTGGATTTCTGTCTTGCCATTGCCTCCGTTTTTCTTGATAACATAGACGTCAGGTACGTTGTCGCCATCGCGGTCTGCAAGTAAGAACTTATAATCAGATCCGGTGCCGGTCTCGTGAAGCGGAGTTGGCGTCTGTAGTAGGAAATTCTGAGGGTTTCGGCCGTCTATAACATGAACTTCTGTTGTGCCAGAGCCTGTATTGCTGCGACTAAAGACGTAATAGTCTTCTGTGCCATCCCCGTTGAAATCCGCTGTTCCAAATATTTTCTTTTCATCTGTGCCGCCCAAGTACATTGGCAGCGTTATCTCGGTCTTCTTTGAGTAATCGGCATCCCACCACAGCTTGGTTATGGCAGTTGGGGCTGCTTTCTTGTTGAAGCCGTAAATGTGCGGGGGCTCCAGTCTCTGGTAAGAACACGTGCCAAATGCCATGGCGCTGAAGCCAAGGCTAGCTTGTCCACTGTTACTGTAGACATTGTAGTTATTGGCAACCCCGATGCCATCGTAAGTTGTTTTACAGTTGCGCTTTAGATTGGCCTCGGCAGCAGCCCGTGCTTGCACAGGTTGCTTTCCTGATCCTTCTCCGCTAATCCCCGTACTAAATCCCAATTTAGCATGGCAAATCGGGGCGATGAATAGAAGTGGCAGCAGCCACGCCTTACGTGTGAGTTCCATTTGCTCCATATCCTTTGGTTGGCGTTGTCGCCGAGACCAATCATATACGGAATGTTAATGTCTTTGGTTGTTGTGTTCACATGAAGTGGATCTCTGGCTGCATTGAATCTGAGATTATTTCTTTAAATTCAAGGGGGTTACATGGCTGCTATCACTGAAAAATCTAGCTTTGGTACTCGGACAAAGATAGTTGCGCCTCGCATCGAAATTAGATGGAACTCTGCCACCAACGACGGGCCGGTGGAGTTCCACCTCGAGCAGATGACCACCAAGCCGCACCCGGATGGGTGGACGCAGACGCTGGAGCGCTTCTTCCTGCGCGTGCTCACGGTGCAGATCAGCGACCTGATCGGCGGCAGCTACGAGATCACCGCGCCCTCGACGACCGAGGCTGACCCACCGACCGGCACGGTCATGGAGGTGCCGGTCGAGACGGTCACCGAGCCTGGCGTGCACCCGTTGCTGGGCATCAAGGCGGCTACCCGCGCCGCCTACGATGCAAACGTGGTGACGCCGGACCCGGATGCGGAACCGCTCGCGCAGCAGATCACGATCATCTGGAACCCGATCAACGACAGCGGCACCGTGACGTTCCAGGTCGAGGATCGCGGCGCCGCCCTCGGCGTACTGGCGGCGCCCATCGCCGACCTGATCGCGCCGACCTACGCCATCCGCTATCCCGGCGCGGAAACGACCCAGGCGCTCGAGGGCTGGAAGCTCCAGGCACTGATCAAGGCTGCAACTGACGCGGCGATTGCGTCGAACGTTACGTTCGCTGCAGCGGAGTTGGCGGACGTTTGAATCCGGGTTATTGGCTCGGCCGTCTTGTCGCGTTGCAGCAGCCAGACATATGCGTGCCTTTGCTATCCTCCGCCAGCGGACAGTGAGTTCGCATGGATCGAAAGGATTGTCATGAGAAATTTCTTCATCGCTGCGGCGGCTGGGGTTGCCCTCGCTGCCTCTTGTAACGCCGCCGCGCAGGACGTTCGGTATCTTGGAGTAACTCCGCGAGTTGCAGCGGAGGCAGCAGCACAGCCTGCACTCGTGCCGGAGGGAGTCACTCTGGTTTCGCTCGAACGCTGGAAGTTCCAAGAAGACACATTTTCGGCTAGGCCCATCACGACTGTCGGGCAAAGTCATCCAGGCAAGCGTCAGGGTGTACTAGGCTTCATTTCGTTCACGCCGTTTGCCGGTGGGCACACGCTCTACGCGTGCATCACCAGCAACTATCGCGATCGGTTCACCTCTCCTGACCCGAACTGCGAGGGCCAGGTCCCGTACCCGGCATCTATGCCCATCACCGGGTATGTTGCATCAACCCAGCTTCCCGGCACGGTGCCGCTCTATCGCTGCATGCGCGGTGGGCTGCAGCCCGGAAATTGGGCGGACCACTTCGAAACTTTGGACGTGAACTGCGAAAATGTGAGAAACCCCGCGAGCGACGGGATCATCGGCTACATCTGGCTCTGATCCCCTTGGCTTGAAGTCACGATAGATTCGTGTGTAGTTGCCGGCGGGTCGGGGACTCTGACCCGTCGGCGCGGAATCAGGCGATATCTATCGCTCGTAGCTTTCGTAGGCCGTTTTGCGAATGCCAAGCAACCTCCGGCATCACCAACTGAAGTGGCGTCTCAGTGACCGACGTCGTCAACCTTGCGCACGCTGCTACGATCCTGAAATTTGATGGACCACGGCGTGACGAGGTAGCCGGGGCGGAACCGGTTGGCGATCGAGAAGTGGTCCGCACGGGTATCCTTTGCGATGCCGTTCACCAGCACATACGGCGCGGCGGTTTTCGGCACGCGGCAGTTGTCGGCATACCCATCGGTCTTGAGTGCCACCTTGTAGGGGCCGCTGCCCAGGATTTCGCCGCAAACGATCGCTCGCGTGCTGACGGATGCAGCGCGGGCGCGCGGCGCAATGCGGGTGATGAAGTCGTCCAGCGTCTCGGCGTTGGTGGACGTTTCCTGGTACAGCTGGGCGGTGCGGCCGAACTGGCTGTGTTCGCCGGCAGCGACAGGGATGGCGACACCGAGAAGTGCCGCAGCGGCGGTGATCAGCAGTGCGTGCGTTCTCCGGATCAGCTGCGCCGGTTGTTGCCGGCGGCGCGAGGGTATCTCGGCGCGACTCTAGAGATGCGTGGCGCTCGCTTGGGGAAAAACGTTCATTTGCAGGTGTCTACTCACGACGTATGCCTGTCTATGGATCGGCAATATCTGACGCGTGCATGCGTCAGCAGCCGATACTCGCGGCTACCCGTCGAGCGCAATCAACTTATGCTGGACACGGGTCCAGGTACGGCAGCTCAACCCTTGTGGCTTCGAGAGAGCTCTCTGCCCGCCTTAAGGATTACGGGTCTCCCGAGCTGGTGTGGGACCTTTATGGGTAGATAGCTGTTTTATAAGAAGTGCGTCAATTATTCCTTGTACCACTATCCACCTCCGAAACCCCCACGAAGTTAAAAGGATTCCTAGGATGCTTACCATACCCCCGGCTATTACATAAAATTGCCCGAATTTGTATAGCAGGATTAGTTTATCTGATTTGCCACGAAGCAATGCCGCCTCTTCCAGGCCCTTATCGCGCAGACTCTCGTAGCGATCGATTTGATCCTTTGTTGCCTTGCTGTCTGCCAAGCGCTCGCTCAAACGCTTGAAAGCTTCGGCTCTAGCGGTAGATGCGCTATATTCGGTAGTCACTTCATTGGCCATTAATTCGATTTCAAGAAATTTCAAGGCTGGATAGCCAATGCCGAGTACGACTAAAATAATTCCAGCCAATGCGGCAAACTTGTAGAGGTTGTCAGTTGGCAGGCTTGGAATTTCCATTTCTAGTCCGGGTTATGGGTTTGTTGAGAAATAATATCTATGGGCGGAGACACTTCGGCAACTCTTGCGACTAGCATTGATAGCATGGCGCCTATGGACGAAGCCACGCTCAGAACTTGTCTCAAAAATCTGGCTGCCGCGGTGCCGGCGCTGTTGAAGAGCAGCTCTGACCGTTGCCATTTCTGGCAAGGGTTCGGCGTAATGTGGCGACTGAGGCACCTGTGTCGCTGACGATCGCCGCAAGCCCAGTGGTACCGCCGCCGGTAACGTTAGCGATCGCTAAGGCTTTTGAGGTGGCGGCCGAGTTCGCGCGTAAACGCTATCAGGCGCCCGCAGCTGCTTCGCCACCTTCCATATGAAGTGCGTGCTGTCTGGCAGCATCGGGGAACGGTAGCTCATCGGCCCTCATCACCTTGAGGTTGATGCGCGCGGCGCAGGCGCGGACGCCGGCATCATTGGAGATCAAGAGGCGGGCACCGTTGGCCTTGGCGATCGCCACGATTTGCGTGTCGTACTTCACCTTCTGCCACACCTCGGAGGCGCCGTCCCGCTTGTCGCCACGCCCGAGTGCCGCCGCGTGCATCTGCGCCGCCTCGAACGCAGCCGCGATGTCGAAGTCCGCGACCCTGATTGCTGAACGCTTGTCGAAAGCTTGAACGTACTCAAGCCCTGCCCGATCCGCACCAATCAGATACTCCGCTAGCGCGGGCGTGGGAATGATCGCCTGCCCCTTGCGCTTGTCGATCGATTCGAAGAGGTGCACCAGCCTGGTCTTGTCGTCGCAATCAGCGCCGGTCAGGCAGACCAGCGCATTGCAGTCGAAGGCAACTAATGCGGGCAGCTCGTTCATGCTCAATGGATCCCCCGCAACTCGCGCCACACCGCCATGGGGTCATCCATCTCGGCCCACCGATTGCCGGCAATTTTGGCAAGGCTTGCCATCACCTCCACAAGCGGCGTTTCATCGAGCTGGTCGTAGCTGTCCACCACGCACCTGCCGCTCTCTGGCACCCAGCCATCATCGGTGCGCTGCCAACTGCCATAGACGCGCACCCTTACCATGCCAGCGCGGAAATGCCGCAAGAGCTCGCGCGCAAGCGCTTCATCACGCACTACGAGGTTGTGGTCACGGCTCATCTGGTCACGCAGGTAGAGGTGCATGGTGTCATCGGCCCCTTTGAGGCCGGTCACAACGCCGTCAACGGCGCCGTGCTTTCTGACAGTCATGGTTTGCATGGGAATCTGCTCCTCCGAGCGGAACAGGCACAGCACCTTACCTTCATTATCCTTGAGTTCGGCTTCGCGAAAGCCATCGCGGCCCAGCAGGGTTTCGATGGCTTTCAGGTGGCGTCCTGGCCTGCTGGCAGGCCGGTATTTGGCTTCCTGGACACGTTTCCACGCTTGATCCCGGCGCCGGGGCGGCACCTTGCCTTTCAAGCCGATGCTGGCGTTCTTGATGCCCACGAACACAGGCCTGTTTTCCAAGCCCAACAGCTCGGCGAACTCCTTGAGGTAGTCGGCCAGCTTATCCATTGGCAACGTAGCCGGGCTAGCGCCCGGAATGCGCAGCATGTAAGTCCATCTCGGCGTACCTGCCATCCATGCTCCCCAGATTCAGCAAAAAGTCGGAAATCGCCCGTGAGTTTGCAAATGATCTTGCCACGCCTGCAAGTCAGTCGCACGCCTTCGCATCAATTTCTGAGGCGGTCAATGTCATCGTGCGCTACGCAGCTCGTCCAAGTAGTCAGCCCAGCGCTGCATCATGCGCACGCGCTCCGCGAGGTGTGTCGTGCGGTTGTAAGCCCGGCCGTTGGGATCCTTCACTGCATGCGCCAGCTGGTGCTCAATGATGTCCGGCCGGAAGCCAAGGATCTCGTCGAGGATCGTGCGAGCTGTGGCGCGGAAGCCGTGGCCGGTCACCGCGCCTACCTCGTAGCCCATGCGGCGCAACGCGGCGTTCACCGCGTTGTCCGACATCGGCCGGAGCTTCGTCCTGGTGCTGGGGAAGAGGTAGCGGCCGGCACCGGTGAGCCGCTGCAGGTCCGCCAGGACAGTCAGCGCCTGGCGCGAGAGCGGGACAACGTGGGGCTGGCGCATCTTCATCTTGTCGGCGGGGATGTTCCACCTGGCGGCCTCGATGTCGAACTCTGACCACTCGGCCTGCCGCAGCTCACCCGGGCGCACGAATAGCAGCGGTGCCAGCACGAGAGCACAGCGCGTGACGTGGCTGCCCTTGTAGCCGTCCATGGCGCGCAGCAGCGGCCCCAGCTCGTCCGGATCGGTCACCGCCGGAAGGTGGCGTTCGGGCGTTGGCTTCAGCGCGCCGCGCAGATCCGCCACCGGGTTGCGGCTGGCACGCCCGGTGGCGATGGCGTATTGCATGACCTGGCCGCAGTTCTGCATGATCCGATGCGCCGACTCGAAGGCGCCGCGCTTCTCGATGCGTCTGGCCACCGCCAGGAATTCGGGCGCTTCCAGTTCCGCCGCCGGCCGCGCGCCGATGTAGGGGAACACGTCGTTCGTGAACCACCCGACGACTTTCACGCGGTACCCATCCACCCAGTTGCGCTTCTCCAGCCACTCGTTGGCGATCACCTCGAAAGTGTTGGCGCCGAGGATTGCACGCGCAGCCGTTGCTGCTTTCCGGTGCTCGCCCGGATCGATACCCTGAGCCACCAACTGGCGTGCTTCGTCCCGCCGCTGCCTGGCCAGTGCCAGCGGCACCTCTGGGTAGACACCGAGGGCCAGCCGCTTTTCCTTGCCACCGAATCGATACTTCAGGCGGTACCAGCGCCCCCCCTTGGGCGAGAGCTCCAAATACAACCCGTCGCTGTCGTACAAGCGCTGGGTCTTCGCAGTAGGTTTGGCGCGGCGTATTGCGAGATCGGTCAGTGGGGGCATCTGTTCGGCAGTTGGGGGCAAGTGCCCCAAAATATGCCCCCAGAGTCTCCGATCCTGCGACGTTCACCTGCGCACCGCAGTGCACATAAAAAAGGCCGAGAACCCTTGTTTTACGGGGGTTCCCGGCCTTCTTCGGATCTTCAAGATCCGCTCATTGGTGGAGGTGGGCGGAATCGAACCGCCGTCCGGAAGCACTCCATCCCCAGCACTACATGCTTAGCCCTCCGTTAGATCTCATTCCCAGGCAGCACGGTTGGCAAAGCGCACCTGGAAACCAGCCTGCTTTATCTAACCGGTAGCTGACAGGCAGCCACTACCGATGGTTCCGTGATAATGACCCTACACCTACGAGCACGGGCACAAGTAGGTTCGGGGGTTCGCCTTAGGCGGCTGTAGAACTACAACTAAAGCCAATTAAGCGGCGATAGCGAAGTCCGAACCGTAGTTGTCATCGTTGGCAACTAAAAGTTTGCTGCTGGATTAACGAGGAAAGCTGCCCCCTCGGCATGCGCCAAGCGACTTCGCGACCCCCGTCGAAACCAGTGCACCCCCGGGGAAAGCATCAAAACGCTGACCTGGTCAGTGTAGGGATCGGAGCGCCCTGTCACAAGTGGTGAGACGTGCAGCGCTTACAGTGGCTTCAGTCCTATCGGACGGAAAAGTCTGGTAATCAAGGAGCGAAGCGATGGCGACAGGTAAGCCCCCAGGTCCGCGGCAGGCACGCAGCACGCCCCGCAAACGTGCATCGGGCGTCGACGCCCCCAGCCCTCGGCGCGCAACCAAGGCCGCGCAGCAGCAGGCGCAGGGCACCGGGCTGACGCGCGTGCAGGGCAAGGCGCGTACCGTGATCTACATCCATGGCATCGGCAACAAGCCGCCGGCCGAGGTGTTGCGCTGCCAGTGGGACAAGGCCTTGTTCGGGCGGCCGATGGGCGAGCGCACGCGCCTGGCGTACTGGGTCAATCGCGAGCGCTATCCGGTTGCCGAACCCGGTAACTGCGACGCACGCGATGTCGGCCCGGCGCTCAATCAGAGCGTGCAGCGCGCCTTGAGCACGCTTGGGCTGGTGCCAGGCGAGCAGGATCTGCATTTGCTCGCCGATGCCTTGGCGCAGAGCGAGCAAGAGCGTGTCGATCTGCACCGCTTGCTGGACGAACTGGATGCCGCGCCCGCGATGCCGGCGGCGGGCCAGGTGCAGGCCAAAGGTCCGATCGATGCGATTAACCGCGTGCTGCTGCGGCTGATCTCCGCCGCGCTGCTGCAGGACGTGCACGATTTGTTCTTCGTGCCCGAGCGTGCGGCGCTGATGCGCGAGAGCCTGACGCAGCGGTTGCGCTCGGGTGGCGGGCCGTTTGTGGTGGTGGCGCACAGCCAGGGATCGATGATCGCCTTTGACGTGTTGCGTCAGCTCCAGGCGGCCGAGTGCGAGGTCAGCCTGTTCCTGACCCTGGGCTCGCCCTTGGGCCTGCCGCAGGTGCGCAGCATGTTCAAGCGCTGGACCGGCACGCGCAAGCTGCCGTTTCCCGCGTGCGTACGGCGCTGGATCAACGTGGCCGACACGCGCGACCCGATCGCGCTGGATCCGGATCTCGGCGACGACATCGCCAATGCCAAGGGGCGTTTCGAAAACCTCGCGGGCGCGCGCCTGAATCCGGACTGGCAGCACAACGCGCATTCGGGCTCGGGCTATCTGTCGATTCCGCAGGTGCGCGCGGCGGTGCGCGAAGCGGTGGGCGTCGGCTTCGACCAACCGGTCTCCAACGCGGTGCTGATCAAGGATCTCAGCGAGCAGCTGGAAGCGCATGGCGCCGAGTACCGGCACGAAGTGCTGATCGAGCTGGATCGACGGTTGCTGGGCGACGACCCGGCCGCCACGCGTACGCTGCTGTTGGCGCAATTGCGCCAGACCGCTGCAGCGAGCACCGGCTTGAGCGGCGATGCGCTGGACGAGGCGATCGAGCTGGAAGATGGCTTGCAACGGTTTGTGTCGGCGCGGCTGACGCGGTTCGAGATCGAATCGCTGCAGGACCGCTACCGCGCGCTGGGATTCCGGCGCGTGTGGCGCGATGCCGGCAAGCGCGCGTTGATCAACGTGTCCGGTAACGTCCTGCATGCCGATGCGGCGCGCACCGCGTATCGCGCACGCGGGCAACAGATCGGCTGGGCGGTGCTGGACACCGGTATCGCAGCCAGTCACCCGCATTTCTTCGCAAAGGGGGAGCGCGACACGGTGGTGGCGCAATGGGATTGCACGCGGCGGGGTGCAGCCAGGCGATTGACGCGCGCTGACGGCGATGCCTTCGCCCGGCTGGATCGGCACGGGCACGGCACGCATATCGCTGGGATCATCGCCGGCCATAGCCGGGCGGTGATTCCCGACGCGCAGGGCAACCCGGGCAAACCGCTGGAGTTTGCCGGCATGGCGCCGGACACCCAGCTGTACGGGTTCAAGGTGCTGGACGATGCCGGCAACGGCCGTGATTCGTGGATGATCAAGGCGGTGCAGCAGGTGGCAGCGATCAACGAGCGCGCCGGCGAGCTGGTCATCCACGGCGTCAATCTGAGCCTGGGCGGTTACTTCGATCCGGAGAGCTACGGCTGCGGTTTTACGCCGCTGTGCAACGAGTTGCGGCGGCTATGGCGGCAAGGCGTACTGGTGGTGGTAGCCGCCGGCAACGAAGGCCTGGCCTGGTTGATGCGCAACGACGGCGATGCATATCCGGCCAACATGGATCTGTCGATCAGCGACCCGGGCAATCTGGAAGACGCCATCGTGGTCGGCTCGGTGCACAAGAGCAGCCCGCACAATTACGGCGTGTCGTATTTTTCGTCGCGCGGCCCGACCGCCGATGGGCGCGGCAAGCCGGATGTCGTGGCGCCAGGCGAAAAGATCCTGTCGGCCTATTACGATTTCGACCCAAAAGATCCGGCCAGCCTGATGGTGGAGATGAGCGGCACCAGCATGGCCGCACCGCACGTCTCCGGCGTGCTGGCCGGATTTCTCTCCGCCCGCCGCGAGTTCATCGGCTTTCCGGATCGGGTCAAGCAGCTGATGCTGGACACCAGCACCGACCTGCAACGCGATCGCTATGTGCAGGGCAGGGGAGTGCCGAATTTGATGCGGATGCTTGGAGCGACGTGATTCGGGATTAGGAATTGGGGATTCGCAAGAGCATGGGTTCTACGCGCCGCGTTGCTCGCCGGGGCCGGGAGCCATGCAAACGCCGGCTGCGGTCGGCTTTGCCGTTACCAATCCCCAATGCCGAATCCCCAATCCCGGCTACTCACGCATCCCGGTTATGCCGCCGCATCACGCGCTGTTTGTCGCGTTGCCAGTCACGGTCCTTGGCGGCGTCGCGCTTGTCGTGGTTCTGCTTGCCCTTGGCCAGCGCGATTTCCAGCTTGACCTTGTTGTTGCTCCAGTACAGCGCGGTGGGCACCAGGGTGTAGCCGTCGCGTTCGACGCTGCTCAGCACCTTGTCGATTTCCCGGCGGTGCAGCAGCAGCTTGCGATCGCGACGTTCCACCGGCACGGTGTGGCTGGAGGCCTGGATCAGCGGGGTGATCTGCGCGCCGATCAGGAAGATCTCGCCGGAGCGCACATAGGCGTAGCCGTCGATGATGTTGGCGCGGCCGGCGCGGATCGCCTTGACCTCCCAGCCCTGTAGGGCCAGGCCGGCTTCGTAGCGCTCTTCCAGGTGGTACTCGTAGCGCGCACGCTTGTTCAGCGCGATGGTTTTCGTGGCCGTCGCGCCGTTTGCTTTATCCTTGGCTGGTTTCTTGCTCATGCCGCCATTGTCGCCGATTCGGCGTCATCAAACGATCTTCTGTCTTTCACAAGTTAGCGAATGCCTACCATCCGTCGCAGCGCCCTGGTCGAACACAGGGCCACCCGCATGTTCGATCTGGTCAATGATGTTGCCGCCTATCCGCGCCGTTTCGGCTGGTGTGATGCTGCGCAGGTGCTTGAACAGGACCAGGCGCATATCGTGGCGCGGCTGGATCTGGGGCTGGGGTCGTTCCGCACCTGGTTCACCACCGAAAACGTGCTCGAACGTCCGCAGCGCATCGTCATGCATCTGCGCGACGGGCCGTTCAAGCGCCTGGAAGGCCTGTGGGAGTTTCAGTCGCTGGGCGAGAACGCCTGCAAGGTCAGCCTGACCCTGGAAGTGGAAACCAGCTCGCGACTGTTGGGCCCGGCGCTGGCGCTGGGCTTTCAGGGCCTGGCCGACCGCATGGTCAACGATTTCGTGCGGGTCGCCGATCGCGGCGACGTCTGAGCATGCGGGTCGACGTCGTGCTGGCCTGGCCGGACCACTGCAGTTCGGTGTCGCTGGAGCTGGCCGAGGGCGCCACTGTGGCCGAGGCGATTGCCGCCTCCGGTTTGGCACCGGATCGACCACCTGCCGCGCAGGCGATCCATGGGCTGATCGCACGCGCGGATCAGGTGCTGCGTGACGGCGACCGGGTGGAACTGCTCAGGCCGCTGCTGCTGGATCCGAAGGAGGCACGGCGTCGCCGTGCCGGACCGAGCAAAAAGGCCGGCCCCAACGGATAGCTGTTGGCCGGCACTGCGATGCATGCGCGCCGTGCGCAACAGCGAGCTCTTCTAGTGAGCGATCTGGACAAGCGAGCGCAGCCGGTAGCTTGAACTGGCGCATGTCGCCCCGATACGGCTGACAGAAAGCCACAGATGTCGATATCTGGATCAGCGCTGCAGTTCCTGACCGAACACGTCTCTGCGACCAGGAAAATAAAAAACGCATCCGTTCAAACGGATGCGTTTCTGGTGCGGCGACACGCAGGCGATCGCGCAGTGCGCGACCAAGCGCATCAACGGCCGCGCTGCTTCTTCTTGTCGCGGGCCAGATTGCGACCGAACTGCTTGGGCGCTGATTTGGCCAGCTGCTCGTCCTGCGACGGGAAATAATCGCCTTCCCAGCGAACGACCTGCTCGTTTTCGAAGAACACGGTGAAGTTCTTGATCTCGGTGCGCGCCAGACGGTCCACGCGCTGGGTGGAGGTGTAGTCCCAGCGCTGCGAATGGAACGGATCGGGGATCGAAGGGGTACCCAGCAACGCGCTGACCTGCTGCTTGCTCTGGCCTACCTGCAGTTGCTCCACGGCATTCTGTTTGATCAGATTGCCCTGGTAGATCGGCTGCTTGTAGATGATGCCGCAGCCAGCGGTGGAAAGAGCAACGGCGGCGACCAGCAGGAGATTACGCATCGGGGATTAAGTGCTGAGGAAATCACGCCGATGATACACTCCCGCCGGTCGCCGCGACCCGTTTGATGGCAGCTGGCGCTAAATCGCCAATGAACGGAGAACATATGGAAACCCACGACCTGCGCAAAGTCGGGCTCAAGGTGACCCATCCGCGGATGCGGATCCTGGAGCTGCTCGAGCAGAAGAGCAACCAGCACCACCTCAGCGCAGAAGACATCTATCGGCAGCTGCTCGACCATGGCGACGAAATCGGTCTGGCCACGGTGTACCGGGTGCTGACCCAGTTCGAGGCTGCCGGCCTGGTGCTGAAGCACAATTTCGAAGGCGGCCAGGCGGTCTATGAGCTGGATCGCGGCGGCCATCACGATCATATGGTGGACGTGGACACCGGCCACGTGATCGAGTTCGAAAGCGAAGAGATCGAGGCCTTGCAGCGGCAGATCGCCGCCCAGCATGGCTATGAGCTGGAAGAGCACTCGCTGGTGCTGTACGTGCGCAAGAAGCGTCCGCGCTGACGGCAAGCCGGTGGTAGTGCGGCAACGACAAGGCGGCTTCGGCCGCCTTGTACGTTTGCCGCCATCGGCTGCCTGGTCACCCCCGATGGCGGCCGATACTGCGCCGGCGGCTCAGGCGCTCTGCAGCAGCTTGCGTGCCGCCGCGCGGGCTTCCTTGCTGACTTCCACCCCGCCCAGCATGCGTGCCAGTTCTTCCTGGCGCGCCTGCGGGCCGAGCAGTTCGACCGCGCTCTGGGTCATGCCGTCCACCGGCGCCTTGCTGACCCGATAGTGCGCGTGGCCCTTGGCGGCCACCTGTGGCAAGTGGGTCACGCACAGCACCTGGCGCTCTTCGCCCAGGGCGCGCAGCTTTTGCCCGACGATGTCGGCCACCGCGCCGCCGATGCCGGAATCCACTTCGTCGAAGACCATGGTCGGCACGCTGTCCAGCCCGAGCGCGGCGACCTCGATCGCCAGCGAAATCCGTGATAGCTCGCCGCCGGAGGCGACCTTGCGCAATGCGCGCGGCGGCTGCCCAGCGTTGGCGGCGACCAGGAATTCCACCCGTTCGGCGCCGTTGGGGTCGGGGCGCAGGGTGTCCTGCGGCTGCAGCTGGATCAGGAACTGCCCGCCGCCCATGCCCAGCTCGCCGATCAGCGTGGTGGTGGCGGCCGACAAGGCCTCGGCAGCGGTGGTGCGGCTGGCGCTGAGGCTGCTGGCCGCACCGCGCCAGACGCCGATTGCCGCCTCGATATGCTTGTCCAGCTGCTGCAGGCGCTCGTCGGCGCCGCGCAGGCTCTCCACTTCCAGGCTCATGCGGTCACGCTGGGCGGCCAGCTCGTCCGGGGTGACGCGGTGCTTACGGGCCAGATCGTGCAGGCGGCCGAGCCGGCGCTCCATCGCCTCGAACTGGGCCGGGTCGGCCTCCAGGTCGTCGCGCACGCGGTCGAGCAGGGCCAGCGCCTCCTCGATCTGGATGACGGCGCTGTCCAGCAGTGCATCGACCTCGCCCAGGCGTGGCTCGTGCTCGGCCACGCGCGCCAGGTCGTGGCGGCTGTCCTGCAGCAGGCCCAGCGCGGAGGCGCCGTCGTCGCCATTGAGCTGCAGGGCCACGCTGTCGCAGGCGCCGATCAATGCGGTGGCATGCGCCTGGCGGCGGTGATTGACGTCCAGCGCGGCGATCGCGGCCGGATCCAGGTCCTCGCGTTCCAGTTCGCTGAGCTGGTGTTCCAGGAAGCCGATGCGGTCTGAGACATCGCCCTGCGCGGACAGCGCATCGCGCTCGTCCAGCAGGGCCTGCCAGCGCTGGCTGGCCTGGCGCACCTGCTCGCGCTGCGCGCCGTTGCGGGCGTAGGCGTCGAGCAGGGCGAGCTGGCTGTGGCGGGCCATTAGGGCCTGGTGTTCGTGCTGGCCGTGGATCTCCACCAGCCGCGAGGCCAGCTCCGCCAGTTGCGAAGAGGTCACCGGGCGGCCGTTGATCCAGGCACGCGAGCCGCCATCGGCACGGATGATCCGGCGCAGCTGGCATTGCGCATCGTCGTCGAGTTCGTTGTCCGACAGCCAGGTCAGGCCCGGGTGCTGGGCCGGCAGCTGGAATTCGGCCGACAGCTCGGCGCGATCGGCACCGTGGCGGACCACGCCGCTGTCGGCGCGCAGCCCGGACAGGAAGCCCAGCGCGTCCACCATCAGCGACTTGCCGGCGCCGGTTTCGCCGGAAACCACGGTCATGCCTGGCCCGAATTCCAGTTCGGTGGCGCGGACGACGGCGAAATCCTTGATGGAGAGGTGTCTGAGCATGGGATCGAGTGTGAACGCTTTGGGGAAGCTTAGGGTGGGAGCGGCGGGCAGGGAATAAGACGCTTGCCAACCGCAGGGCCAGACATTATCTATGCCCAGTCTCACCGGATGATCCCATGCGCGCGTCACAGTCCCCAACGCTCGATCCCCGCGCACGCCAACTGCTGCGGACGCTGATTGCCCGCTATATCCGCGATGGCGAGCCGGTCGGTTCCAAGACGCTGGCCCAGCACGCGGGGCTGGACGTCAGCCCGGCCACCATCCGCAACATCCTGGCCGATCTGGAGGATGTGGGGCTGCTCAGCTCTCCGCATACCTCGGCCGGGCGGGTGCCCACTGCGCACGGTTACCGGGTATTCGTCGACAGCCTGGTGCAGATGCAGTCGCCCGGCGAGGAAGAAGTGCGCCGCCTGCGCGCGGAGCTTGCCAGCGGCAACGGCACCCAGTCGCTGCTGGGCAGCGCCTCGCAGATGCTGTCGGCGATGAGCCATTTCGTCGGCGTGGTCAGTGCGCCGCGGCGCGAGCAGTTCGCGTTCCGGCATATCGACTTCGTGGCGCTGGACGCGCGCCGGGTGCTGGCGATCCTGGTGTTTGCCGACAACGAGGTGCAGAACCGGGTGATCGAGCCGCGCCGGGCCTACGAGCCGGCCGAGCTGGAGCGGGTGGCCAATTACCTCAATGCGCAATTTGCCGGGCGCGCGCTGTCAGACATCCGCGCCTCGCTGCTGCGCGAGCTGCGCATGGCCAAGAACGAGATGGAGCAGCTGCTGGCGCATAGCGTGGATCTGGCCAGCGAGGCGCTGGTGCCGGCCGACGCCGACGACATGGTGATGGCCGGGCAGACCCGCCTGATGGGCGTGCAGGACCTGTCGGACCTGGACCGGCTGCGCGAGCTGTTCGAGGCCTTCGCCAGCAAGCGCGAGATCCTGCAGCTGCTCGAACGCACCATCCAGGCGCCGGGCGTGCGCATCTTCATCGGCGAAGAGACCGGCATGGTGTCGCTGGACGATGTCTCGCTGGTCACCGCGCCGTATGCCGCCAATGGCCAGGTGCTGGGCGTGCTGGGCGTGATCGGGCCCAAACGCATGGCCTACGACCGGGTGATTCCGCTGGTGCAGACCGCCGCCCAGGTGCTGGGCGCGGCCATGGAACCGCCCGGCACGCGATAAGCGGCAGCGATCGATACGATCGTTTTGCTTGAAACGCGCGCGCGCGCCCACATACGGGGTGACGTTGGGGCGGGCGTTCCGCTTGCCCGGGAACTGCACATGAACCAAGACCACCCCGAATTCGACTCCGAAGACCTGTCCCAGAACCCACCCGAGACCGATCCGCTCAAGGCCGAGATCGAGTCGCTGCGCAGCGAGATCGCGCTGGTCAAGGCCGATGCCCTGCGCGAGCGGGCCGATCTGGAAAACCAGCGCAAGCGCATCGCCCGCGATGTCGAGAACGCACGCAAGTTCGCCAACGAGAAGCTGCTGGGCGAGCTGCTGCCGGTGTTCGACAGCCTGGACGCCGGCCTGACTGCGGCCGGCACCGAGCCCAGCCCGCTGCGCGATGGCCTGGACATGACCTACAAGCAGTTGCTCAAGGTGGCGGCCGACAACGGCCTGACCCTGCTCGACCCGGTCGGCCAGCCGTTCAACCCGGACCAGCACCAGGCGATCAGCCAGGGCGAGGCCGAGGGTATCGCCCCGGGCCACGTGGTGCAGGTGTTCCAGAAAGGCTATCTGCTCAACGAGCGTCTGCTGCGCCCGGCCCTGGTGGTCGTGGCCAAGCACGACTGAACCGCAGCGCCCGGCTGAACTGCCGGGCGCATGCGCGAAACGCAGATTCGTGCAGGTGGCTTGAACACCTGCGCACCACCCCCACATCTCAGCCAGACCCGGCGTCGCCGGACACAGCTACAGAATCATCAGGAGCGTATCCATGGGCAAGATCATTGGTATTGACCTCGGCACCACGAACTCGTGCGTGTCGATCATGGACGGCGGCAAGGCCCGCGTCATCGAAAATTCCGAGGGCGACCGCACCACGCCTTCGATCGTCGCCTACACCAAGGATGGCGAAGTGCTGGTCGGTGCCTCGGCCAAGCGCCAGGCGGTGACCAACCCGAAGAACACCTTCTACGCGGTGAAGCGCCTGATTGGCCGCAAGTTCACCGACGCCGAAGTGCAGAAGGACATCTCGCACGTGCCGTACGGCATTCTTGCCCACGACAACGGCGATGCCTGGGTGCAGACCAGCGATGGCAAGCGTATGGCACCGCAGGAAATCTCTGCGCGCGTGCTGGAAAAGATGAAGAAGACCGCCGAGGACTTCCTGGGCGAGAAGGTCACCGAGGCCGTGATCACGGTGCCGGCCTACTTCAACGACAGCCAGCGTCAGGCCACCAAGGACGCCGGCCGCATCGCCGGTCTGGACGTCAAGCGCATCATCAACGAGCCGACCGCGGCCGCCCTGGCCTATGGCCTGGACAAGAACGGCGGTGACCGCAAGATCGCCGTGTACGACCTGGGCGGCGGTACCTTCGACGTGTCGATCATCGAAATCGCTGAAGTCGATGGCGAGAAGCAGTTCGAAGTGCTGGCCACCAACGGCGACACCTTCCTGGGCGGCGAAGACTTCGACAACCGCGTCATCGAGTACCTGGTCGACGAATTCAACAAGGATCAGGGCATCGATCTGCGCAAGGATCCGTTGGCACTGCAGCGCCTGAAGGACGCCGCAGAGCGCGCCAAGATCGAGCTGTCGACGAGCCAGCAGACCGAGGTGAACCTGCCGTACGTCACTGCCGATGCCTCGGGCCCGAAGCACCTCAACATCAAGCTGACCCGTGCCAAGCTCGAAGCGCTGGTGGAAGACCTGGTCAAGAAGTCGATCGAGCCGTGCCGCACCGCGTTGAACGATGCCGGCCTGCGCGCCAGCGACATCAACGAAGTGATCCTGGTCGGCGGTCAGACCCGCATGCCGAAGGTGCAGCAGGCGGTTGCCGATTTCTTCGGCAAGGAACCGCGCAAGGACGTCAACCCGGACGAAGCCGTGGCCGTGGGCGCTGCGATCCAGGGCGGCGTGCTGGCCGGCGACGTCAAGGACGTGCTGCTGCTGGACGTGACCCCGCTGTCGCTGGGTATCGAAACCATGGGCGGCGTGTTCACCAAGATCATCGAAAAGAACACCACCATCCCGACCAAGGCCTCGCAGACCTTCTCCACCGCCGAGGACAACCAGTCGGCCGTGACCGTGCACGTGCTGCAGGGTGAGCGCGAGCAGGCCCGCTTCAACAAGTCGCTGGCCAAGTTCGACCTGTCCGGCATCGAGCCGGCGCCGCGCGGCATGCCTCAGGTGGAGGTGTCCTTCGACATCGACGCCAACGGCATCCTGCACGTGTCGGCCAAGGACAAGAAGACCAACAAGGAACAGAAGGTCGAGATCAAGGCCGGTTCGGGTCTGTCGGACGAAGAGATCCAGCGCATGGTCGCCGACGCGGAAGCCAACCGCGAGGAAGACAAGAAGTTCCAGGAACTGGTGCAGGCCCGTAACCAGGCCGATGGCCTGATTCACGCCACCCGCACCGCGATCACCGAGCATGGCAGCAAGGTCGGTGGCGATGTGATCGGCAAGGTGGAAGCGGCGCTGTCGGATCTGGAAACCGCCATGAAGAGCGACGACAAGGCGCAGATCGAAGCCCGCAGCAAGACCCTGGAAGAGGCCGGCCAGTCGCTGTACGCAGCCGCCGCCGCGGCAGAGCAGGGCGGCAATGCCGATGCGGCCAGCGGTAACGCGCAGGCCTCCAAGGCCGCCGACGACGTGGTGGACGCCGAGTTCACCGAGGTCAAGGACGACAAGAAGGCGTGAGTGGGGAATAGGGAATCGAGAATGGGAGGAGCGGTGCTGCGGCATCGCTCCTTCCCGTTGTCTGGACCCTTCCACTTCGATTGCGATTTACTGAGGATGTGCGCTTTGAACGATTCCCGTCTCCCGATTCCCGATTCCCTGCCATGAGCAAACGCGATTACTACGAAGTGCTGGGCGTTGCCCGTGGCGCCAGCGACGAGGAGCTGAAGAAGGCGTATCGGCGCTGTGCGATGAAGCACCACCCGGACCGCAATCCAGGCGACGCTGCTGCCGAGGCGATGTTCAAGGAGTGCAAGGAAGCCTATGAAGTGTTGTCGGACGGCAACAAGCGCCGCGCCTACGATGCGCATGGCCACGCTGCGTTCGAGCACGGCATGGGCGGTGGTGGTGGGCCGGGTGGCCCGGACATGGGAGATATCTTTGGCGATATCTTCGGCAATATTTTCGGCGGTGGCGCCGCCGGTCCGCGCGCTGCGCGACGTGGCGCCGACGTCGGTTATGTGTTGGAACTGGATCTGGAAGAAGCCGTCGCCGGTATCGAGCGCCGCATCGAGATCCCGACCCTGATCGAGTGCGAGCCCTGCCACGGCAGCGGTTCGGAAGACGGCAAGGTGGAAGTGTGCGGGACCTGCCATGGACGCGGCCAGGTGCGCATCCAGCGCGGCATCTTTGCCATGCAGCAGAGCTGCCCGCATTGCGACGGGCGCGGCACGTTGATCCAGAATCCGTGCAAGACCTGCCACGGCGCCGGTCGCGTGGAAGAAGACAAGGTGCTATCGATCAAGGTGCCTGCCGGCGTGGATACCGGCGACCGCATCCGCCTGGCAGGCGAGGGCGAGGCCGGTCCGGCCGGCACGCCGCCGGGCGATCTGTATGTGGAAGTGCGCGTGCGCGAGCATGCGATCTTCCAGCGCGACGGCGACGACCTGCATTGCGAAGTGCCGATCCGCATCTCGCAGGCGGCGCTCGGCGACACCGTGCGTGTGGCGACCCTGGGCGGTGAGGCAGAAATCCGCATTCCGGCCGAAACCCAGACCGGCAAGCTGTTCCGGTTGCGCGGTAAGGGCGTGCGCTCAGTGCGTAGCCGCACCGAAGGGGATCTGTATTGCCGCGTGGTGGTCGAAACGCCGGTGAACCTGACCGCCGACCAGCGCGAGTTGCTGCAGCAGTTCGAAGCCACGTTCACCGGTGAGGATGCACGCAAGCATTCGCCCAAGTCGGCCACGTTCATCGACGGCGTCAAGGGCTTCTGGGATCGGATGACGTCCTGAGGCTGGGAATCGGGAATCGGGAATCGGGATTGGGGAATCGTAAGGGCGGCGTGACCCGGCCTACAGGGATGGTGCGCCAGTGTGGCGATTCGGGATTCGTGTGAGCGGATGCCGGCTCCCGAGTGCCCGGAAATTTGCACCATTGGAGCGAGGTTCTCAGACGAATGCCGGCCCTGGAGGCCGGCATTTGCGTTTGTGCGGCGGGAGCCCACAGAGGTAAGGGCGATAGCGACTGCTGCCGGCGCATAGACCAGCCTGGCGGCGCAGTGTGCAGCGGCGAGCAGACGACGGTCGCATCGATCGACGCTGGGCGCGCGGTGGTGCTGGCGTAAAATGCGGCGATGAACAATGCCCCCGACAGTCACCTCGTCCACGGTCGCCGCCAGCGCCCGGATGGTCCTTCGCCGATCGATGTGATCTCGGTGCAATCGCAACTGGTCTATGGCCATGCCGGCAACAGCGCGGCGGTGCCGCCGTTGCGTGCGCTGGGCCTGCGGGTGGCGGAAGTGCCCACCACGCTGCTGAGCAACGCGCCGTTCTACGCCACCTTGCGCGGCCGCATCCTGCCGGCCGACTGGTTGGCCGACCTGTTGCTGGGTGCCACCGAGCGCGGCCTGCCGCAGCGTGCGCGCATGCTGGTCTCCGGCTACTTCGGCAGCCTGGCCAATGGCGAGGCATTCGCCGACTGGCTCGAGCAGACCCTGCCGCAGGCGCCGCAGCTGCGGTATTGCCTGGACCCGGTGATCGGCGACACGCACACCGGCCCGTATGTCGAGCCTGGACTGGAGCGCGTCTTCGCCGAGCGGCTGTTGCCGCATGCCTGGCTGGTGACGCCGAATGCGTTCGAGCTCGGGCGTCTGACCGGTTTGCCGAGTCTGCAGCAGGACGATGCCATCGTTGCCGCGCGCGCATTGCTGGCGCGCGGCCCGCAATGGGTGCTTGCGCACAGCGTGGCCGGCGCGACCGGTGAGCTGGTAACCCTGGCGGTGAGCAACGCGGCAGTGTATCGCTGGGCCACGCCGCATCTGCCGGTGGATGTGGCCGGCACCGGCGATGTGCTGATGGCATTGCTGATCGGTTTGCTGCTGCGCGAGGTGCCGTTCGAGCAGGCGGTGGGGCATGCGCTCAGCGGCGTGCACAGCGCGCTGGAAGCGACCCTGGCTGCAGGCTTCGAAGAGTTCGATGTGCTGGCCGCCGCGCCGGCCGCACTCGCGGCCGCACCGCGCTTTGCCGTCGAGCGGTTGGCGTGATGGCGCAGCCGGTGGTCGGCATCGTCGGCATCGCCGGCGCCTACGGACGCTGGCTGGCGCAGTTCCTGCGCACGCGCATGCGGCTGGAGGTGATCGGCTTCGATCCGGCCGGGGACGGCGACATCGACGAAGCCACATTGGCGCAGCGAGCGGATGTGTTGATCTTCTCTGCACCGATCCGCCACACCGCCGGCTTGATCGAGCGCTATGTGGATCTTGCCGGCCCGCGTGCCGCGTCGCAGTTGTGGATGGATGTCACCTCGATCAAGCAGGCACCGGTCGCCGCGATGCTTGCCTCGCCGGCCGAGGTCGTCGGCCTGCATCCGATGACCGCACCGCCCAAATCGCCCACCTTGAAAGGGCGGGTGATGGTGGTCTGCCAGGCACGCCTGCAGCACTGGTCCACGTGGGTACAGGCGCTGTGTACCGCGTTGCAGGCCGAGTGCGTGTACGCCACGCCCGAGCATCACGACCGCGTGATGGCGCTGGTGCAGGCAATGGTGCACGCCACCCATCTGGCGCAGGCCGGCACCTTGCGCGACTACGCGCCGCTGCTCGGCGAGCTACGCGCGCTGATGCCGTATCGCTCGGCCTCGTTCGAGCTGGATACCGCGGTGATCGCGCGCATCCTCTCGCTCAATCCGGCGATCTACGAAGACATCCAGTTCGGCAACCCGTACGTCGGCGAGATGCTCGATCGGCTGTTGCTGCAATTGCAGGAGCTGCGCGCCCTGGTCGCGCAAGGTGACGATGCGGCGCGCGCGCAGTTTCGCGCCCGGTTCCTGGACGACAACGCGCAGGCGCTGCAGGGCGAATCGCTCGCGGCCGGCAACTACACCTATGAGCGCGTGGGCTACCTGCTGGCCGACCTCACCGAGCCGCTGACCCTGAGCGTGTATCTGCCGGAAGACCAGCCCGGCTCGTTGCGTGCCTTGCTGCATGTGTTCGAGCAGCACGGGGTGAACCTGTCGTCGATCCACTCCTCGCGCACGCCGGTGGGCGAGCTGCATTTCCGCATCGGGTTCGAGCCGGGCAGCGATCGCGCCGCGCTGGCGCAGGCAGCCAGCGAAATCGACCGCAGCGGCATCGGGCGGGTGCTGGAGCGTTCCGACCGCAACGGGTAGCAGCAGTGCGGGGCGGTCGTGGGCTTGCCCACTGTCGATGGCCGCAGCAGGGTGCAGATGTCAGGCACCGATCATGTGCTGGCCGAGTGACACCGCATGCGATGCCCCCAAGGGCGAGGGATATTGTCGCTGGGCGCAATGCCGAACAAGGCGCACCGGTTTCATCCACACAGGGTGTGGATGAAACCTGCACAAGCATGTGGATAACTGTGCGCAGCCATTGCGCTGCAACGGCTACGGGTAAGTTGGTCAAAAAATGACCAGTGCTATTTCATGGCGTCGACAGGCGCAGTTCGCCACCATCGGTGACGAAGCGCTGGCCCTGCCGTTGCAGGCGGCGCCCATCGGGCAGTTCGTAGCGTGGCGCGGTATGCGCTTGCGTGCGGCCTTGCTGCCCGTTGCGGGATTCGAGCTCGTCGCGGAATTCGATGATGACGTAGGACTCGCCATCTGCACCGATTGCGGGAAATTGCCGGAAAGACATACGCACCTCCGAAGGATTTCAGGGTCGCAGTGCGAGCCGCCAGGGACCGCACGCCCGGCGCCGGGCCGGTGCAGGCGAGCATGCGCAGGCAGGTGTTACCCGGGCGTCATTGCGCACTGCGGCAACGCTTGGCGAGCCGCCCCGCAGCCTGCTCAACGGCTCAGCTGCAACGCGTCCCGGTCGGCCGTTGCCGCTGCCAGCTCGGCACGCGCCGAGGCAATGCGCGCCTGCGCATCGATCAGGCGCACGCGGGCGTCGTTGGCGGTCTCCTCGCGCTGATTGACCAGGAAGAAATCGCCCGAGCCCAGTTCGAAGCGGCGGCGTTCGGCCACGGCGAGGCGGTCGGCCAGGCTGCGTTCTTCGTCGGCGATCTTGGCCAGCCGCTCGGCAGCGGTGAGCGAGATGACGATCGATTCGACCTCCACGGTGATCTGGTCGCGCAGGTAGCGGCTGCGCTGATCCAGCGCCTCGATCTCGGCGCGTGCCTCGGCGACCTTGCCCTTGGCGGTGCGGTTTTCCAGCGGCACGCTGAAGCGGAAGCCGATGATCGCATCGGTCGGCGAGCGGTTCGGGCCGCCCACACCGGGCGCCCCCAGATCCTTGCTGACCTCGAAGCTGACATCCAGGCGTGGTTTGAGATCGTTCTGCGCCAGCATCAGCCGCGCGGTGGCCTGGTCGATCCGGGTCAGCACCGCGCGGTAATCGGGGCGCTCCACCGGCGCGGTGATCCTGCTGGCACCGGCCAGACCTTCCAGCGCCGACGTATCGGCCGGCAGGCGCTCGGTGGAGACGATCAACGGCATGCCGGCATCGTCGCGCAGATACAGCGACAAGGCATTGGCGGCGTTGGCGAAGTCCTGCTCCGAACGCACCACCAGGGCACGCCGGCGGACCAGATTCTGGTCGTTCTCGGTCAGCAGGATGGTGGGCCGCGCGCCCAGCGTCACCTGCCGCGAAATCGCATTGCGGCGCTGCTCGGCCAGCTGCAGCAGCTCGTTGTACGCGCGCAGCTTCAGGCCGGCCGCGACCCAGCTCTGGTAGGCATCCACCGCGCGGCGTTGCACACCGATGGCGACCATTTGCGCTTCGTACTGGGCGACATCAATATCGCCACCGGCAACGCTGCGGCGGGTGCGGCGCTCGTCGACCACGCGGTCGCGCAGCAGCGCATACAGCGCGCCGACTTTCACTTCGCCGCCGCGGTCGGTGTAGGACTTGTCTTCGTAGACCGGGAACGCGCCGCGCGAGGAGCGGTAACCGCCGTAGTAATAGCCGCCGTTGTCATCGAAGGGACGCTTGACGGTGCTTTCGATCGTGCTGCCGTCGTAGTAGCCGGCCTCGCGCGAACGGCCGTCGAGATCGAACACCGTATCGAACGCACCGTCGGCCGAGATGCCCTTGCCCTCGGCCTGGCGGACCTTGGCCAGCGCTTCGACGATCTGCGGGGAAGAGCGTGCAGAGGAGCGCAGCACCTCATCCAGCGTCAGCGGGGTGGTCTGGGCGGCGCCCACGCCCGGTACGAGCGCGATCAGCAGGACGACAAGACGGCGGATCATTTCTTGCCGGTCTCGTCGTCTTCGGCCTTGGGCGCCGCCTTGGCCTTGCCCTCATCCTGCGTCGTCGTTGCCGCCGGACGGCGGCCGAACTCCAGCGGGAAATTATTGAGCTGGCGCCACAGTTCGTAGCCCACCTTCACCGTTTCGCCCTGCACCCAGCCGCGCACCTTGCCGCCCTGGCGGGCGAATTCCTGCGCCGGCCAGGCCGGCTTGCCCGGCTGCGGTTCGACCAGGATGCGGAACAGGCCATCGGGCGCGGCATTGGGGTCGATGGCGCGCACGCGGCCATCGAACATGCCGTGCGCCACCGACGGCCAGCCGCTGAACTGGATCGCCGGCCAGCCCTCGAACTCCAGCCGCACCGGGCGGCCGGGGCGGATCAGCGGCACGTCGCGGCCGTCGATAAACAGCTCGACCGCACGCTCCACCCGCTCCGGCGCGATCACCGCCAGCACCGTGCCGGGCGAGACCATCGCACTGCCGCTGGCGGCGTTGAGCTGCTGCACGCGGCCATCGCGCGGTGCACGCACCAGCTGCGCCGACTGGCGGTTCAACTGGATGTCGATGCGGGTCAGCTTGGCGCGCGATTCGGCCAGCTTGGCATCGGCCTCGGCGACCTTGATCTGGGTTAGTTCGAAGTCGCGGCGGCCGGCCAGCCCCTCGGCGAGCAATTGCCTGCTGCGCGCCACATCGATGCTGGCAACCGCGCGCGATTGCTGGATCGCGGTGATTTCCGCCTGCACCTGCGCCCGTTCACTGGCCAGGCGGGCGAGCAGATCCGGGTCCAGGTCGCCGACACGCGCGATCGGATCGCCGCGCGAGACATGCTGGCCGTCGTGTACATACCAGCGCTCGACCCGGCCGGGCACGAAGGCGGTGACCTGCTGCTGACGGTCGCCCGGATCCAGCGCCACCACCTGGCCCTTGCCGCTGGCGGTCTGCACCCACGGCGCCAGCGCCAGGATCGCACTGGCAATGACAATGCCGATCAGCAGCATCCAGGCCAGCGCCTTGGCGATGCTGGGTGGGCGCATCGCCGCCAGGGTGGGGAAGTGCGCGTTGCGATCAGTAGCGTGCTGCATCGTTTGCCTCCTGCGTGGAGGCGATCAGTTCGGCGCGGGTGGCAAAGCGCTGCTGTCGCTCGGGCTGCAGGTGGAACCAGCCATCCAGGGTGATGTCTTCCGGCCGGCCGGTGCACAGCAGCACCGTGGTGCCGGCCGCCTTCAGGCGTCGCAGCACGCCGGCCAGGCGGTCGGCGGGAATCAGGTCGTACAGCTGCGACAGCATCAGCACGCGCGGGCGCACCAGCAGCGCATTGGCCAGCTTCAAGGCCATCACTTCACCGATCCACAGCGGGTAGCCAGAGGCCGCCAGCCGCGTGTCCAGGCCGTGCGGCAGCGCGGCGATGCGGGTGCGCAAGCCCACCGCATCGATCGCCTCCAGCATTGCCTCGGAGTTCACATCGGCCGATGCCAGCGCCAGATATTCGCGGATGGTGACTTCGACAATGGTCGGCCGGTCGAGCACCGTCACTTCCGAGCGCAGCAGATACATGTCGAAGGTGGCCATGTCCGCACCGCCCACCATCACCAGCCCGCGATCGGGGACCACGTGGCGCTTGAGGATCATCGCCAGCAGCCGCTCCGCGCCGCCATCGGCGATCGTCACCAGCTGCTCGCCGGCAGCCAGCGAAAAATCGAAACGCGCGCCGTCGATCACCACCCCGTCCAGGCGCACCGCGCTGTTGCCGGGCGTCTTGCCGGGTGCCACGACCGCGCGTTCCTGCGGGATGGCGAACAGCAGCGACAGTTCCTCGGAGCTGGCCACCAGGTCGTAGAACGCGTCCAGGTACGCACCGAGTTGCGAGATGCCGTAGAACACAGCACTGAGGATCAGCTCGGCCGCCACCAGCTGGCCGATCGACAACTCGCCCCGCAGGATCAGGTTGCCGCCCAGCGCCAGCAGCGCCGCGCTGGCGATCGCGTAGACCAGCAGGAACGCCACCGTCTGGGTGAAGCTGTAACGGAAGTGGCGCCGATGCCGGTCGACATAGGCGGCGGTGACGGACTCGGAGCGGTCCATCGCAAAGTTGAGGTGGCGGCTGGACTTATAGAAGCCGTTGGAGCCGCCGACACTTTCCAGCCAGCGCGCAGCCTCGTGCTTGGCATGGCTCAGGTCGACCGCGGTGCGGATCGACCCGCGCGACCAGATCATCCAGATGCCGAAGATGACCAGCAGCAGCAAGGCATTGAAGCCCAGGAAGAACGGGTGGTAGAAGCTGGTGAGTATCAGCCCGACCGCCGATTGCAGCACGATGGTGAAGGCGCCGATGGCCAGGCTCGGCACCGCTTTCTGCACCACCACCAGATCGAAGTAGCGGTTGAACATGTCGCCGCGGTTCTGGTCGGCGAAGAACGGATTCTGCGCATGCACCGCACGCACGGTGATTTCCGACACCACGCGTGCGAACAGCCGGCGCTCGAACAGCGCCATGACCCACACCCGCATCGCGCTCAGGCCGGCGACCAGCAGCAACAGGCCCAGCAGCAGGCTCGACAGGGTCCACAGCGGCGCCGGCAGTGCGGTATTGGCTACGCTGTTGATCAGCAACTGCACCGAGATCGGCGTGGCCAGCGACAGCAGGCTGATCGCGACTCCGTACACCATGGCCAGGCGCACATAGGGCATGTCCGGCCCGACGATTTCCGCCAGCCAGGCTCCCGCTTCTCGCCATCCGATCTGCTTGCCCGCCATTCGATTTCCGTTGATGAGTTCAATGAAGCATTGACGAGTTGCAGCTGGCGAACAAGGCCGCAGCACTTATTCGACGCATAGGATTTTCCTATGCGGCCACCGCACGCAGAAGATTGGCGATCAGGCCGAAGGCCGGCGCGCGTCCTGCGCCCTGCCGCCACAACAGCCCGATCTCCCTATAGTAGCGTCCGCCTTTGATCGGCCGGACCACGACATCGTCGCCCTCGCGGATTTCCTGGCGCACATACAGGTCTGGCAGCAGTGCAAGACCCATGCCCATCCCGGCCATCTGGCGGATCGCATCCAGGCTGGTGCCTTCGTAATCGCGCAGCACATTGGCGCCGACGTCCATGGCGATCGCCGCAACCTGTTCGGCCAGGCGGTACTCGGGCATCAAGGTGAGCAGGTTGGCGCCGCGCAGATCGGCCGGCGTGATGCAGGTCTTGGCCCGCAAGGGGTGATCGGCGGCCATGGTCACGTGCAGCGGTTCGCGGAACAGCCGCTCGCTATGCAGGCCGCGCCCGGCCACCGGCAATTGCGCCAGGATCAGGTCGTGCACGCCGCTGGCCAGGCCGCTGGCGAGCGCGGTCGGCAGGCCTTCGCGCACGTGCACGCGCAGCGCCGGGTGTTCGCGGTGCAGGCGCGCGACCAGGCTCGGCATGAGATAGGCGCCCAGCGTGGGCGATACGCCCAGCCGGATGGTGCCGATCAAGGTGTCGGCCGAGGTGGCGCGGACGTCTTCCAGATCGGCGACGTCCAGCAGGATGCTGCGCGCGCGATCAAGCAGGTCGCGCCCCAACGGGGTCAGGATGGCCGGCACGCCGCGTTCGAACAGCGCGGCGCCGACGATGGTTTCCAGCGCCCGGATCTGCTGCGACAACGAGGGTTGCGACACGCCCATCTGCTCTGCGGCGCGGGTGAAGCTGCCGGTGTCGGCGAGCGCGACGAAATAACTGAGCTGGCGAAGGGTGGTTCTGGGGCGGGGCATGCGTGACGTCGTCAGGTGGGGGCGCGTGGGGGCGCAGGATCGGCCCGGGCCGCTGCCGCGGACACGCCGGCATGACAGCACACGCCGGTGTCACCCAGGCGTCATTGATCAATGAACTGCAGCCGCGCCAGTTCGGCGTACAGGCCGCCTTCGGCGATCAACTGCGCGTGCGTACCCTGCGCGACGATGCGGCCGGCATCCATCACCACGATGCGGTCGGCCTTGAGCACGGTGGCCAGGCGATGGGCGATGACCAGCGTGGTGCGGCCTTCCATCAACCGGTCCAGCGCCTGCTGCACGGCGCGTTCGCTCTGCGCATCCAGCGCGCTGGTGGCCTCGTCCAGCAGCAGGATCGGCGCGTCCTTGAGCAAGGCGCGCGCGATCGCCACCCGTTGCTGCTGGCCGCCGGACAGGCGCGTGCCGCGTTCGCCGAGTTCGCTGGCGTAGCCCTGCGGCAGGGCGCGGATGAAACTGTCGGCCTCGGCGGCCGCGGCGGCGGCTTGCACCTCTGCATCGCTTGCGTCCAGGCGCCCATAGCGGATGTTGTCGGCGGCGCTGGCGGCAAACAGCGTGGGCTGCTGCGGCACCAGGGCGATGCGTTCGCGCAGCAGTACCGGGTCGGTATCGCGCAGGTCCACCTCGTCGATACGCAGCCTGCCGCTGACCGGGTCGTGGAAGCGCAGCAACATCGCCAGCACCGTGCTCTTGCCGGCGCCGGAGGGCCCGACCAGCGCCACGGTTTCGCCCGGATGGACATGCAGGTCGAAGCCATCCAGCGCCGGCGCATCGGGGCGCTGCGGATAATGGAACACCACCTGATCGAAATGGATCGCGCCGCGCAGCGGCTTTGGCAAGGGCTGCGGCGTGGCCGGGGCGAAGATCGCCGGCTGCTCGTCAAGCAATTCGCCGACCCGGCCCATGCCGCCGGCGGCGCGCTGCAACTCGTTCCAGACCTCGGCCAAGGCACCGACCGACCCGCCGCCGATCAGCGCGTACAACACGAACTGTCCCAACGTGCCGGGGGTCATGCGTCCGGCAATCACATCGTGCGCGCCCAGCCACAGCACACCGACGATGGCGCCGAAGATCAGCATGATCGCCACCGCCGTCACAGTGGCCTGGGTGCGAATACGCAGCCGTGCGGTATCGATCGCGGCGAACAGGGCCTGGCTGAACCGCTGGCTCTCGTAGCGCTCGCGCGCATGCGCCTGCACGGTGCGCACCGCGCCCAGCGTTTCGGCCGCCAGCGTGTTGGCATCGGCGACGCGGTCCTGGCTGGCGCGCGAGATCTTCTGCAGGCGGCGTGCGCCCAGCACGATCGGCAGCACCGCCAGCGGAATGCCGATCAGGGTGAAGCCGGCCAGCCGCGGGCTGGTCACGAACAACATCACCATGCTGCCGATCACCGTCACCGAGCTGCGTAGCGCCACCGACATGGTGGTGCCGATCACCCCGCGCAGCAGCTCGCTGTCGGCCGACAGGCGTGACACCAGCTCGCCACTGCGGCTGCGATCATGGAAGCCGGCGTCCAGCCCGATCAGATGCGCATACAGGCGGCCGCGCAAATCGGCCACCACTTTTTCGCCCAGCAACGCGACGAAATAAAACCGCGCGGCCGTTGCCACCGCCAGCACCACCGCCACCGCGAACAGCAGCGCGAAGGCGTGGTTGATCTGCGAGCCGCCGGAGAAACCATGGTCGATCATCTGCTTGACCGCCGCCGGCAGGCTCAACGTGGCGGCCGAGGAAATGGCCAGTGCGATCAGCCAGGCGGCGAACAGGCCACGCTGGCGCTGCACGAACGGCCACAAGGTGCGCAGGCTGCCAAGCTTCCGCAACGGGTTGGGCCTGGCGGCGGCTGGCTGGTTCATGCGGCTTCCGGTGATGAGAGATGGACACGGTTGCGAGTGGCGTCGCACAGGCGCATTTTCAAGCCGGCCAGTTGATCGGCAGGCAGTTGCACGCGCAGTGCCGCGCCCTGCGCGTCGAAGCGCTCGTCCAGCTTGTCGGCGTGGAAGGCGCTCAAGGCAGAATGCACCAGGCCCAGGTCGTCGAACCGACATTGCAGGTCGAGCAGCGACAACGCAACCAATGGCTGTCGCGCTGCCAGTCGCAGGCATTCGGCCGCGGCGCCGCCGTAGGCACGCACCAGCCCACCGGCACCGAGCTTGATGCCGCCATACCAACGCGTGACCACCACCACCACGCGGTCGTAGCCTTGCCCATCGATGGCCGCGAGGATTGGCCGCCCGGCGGTGCCGCTGGGCTCGCCATCGTCGCTGGAACGGTAGTCCTGCCCGTATCGATAGGCCCAGCAATTGTGGGTGGCATCGGCAACGGACACGCGCTGCACGATCTCCAGCGCCTGCGCGGGAGAGTCCAGTGCCGCAGCGTTGGCCAGAAAGCGACTGTGCTTGATGTCCAGGCTGTGGTGCGCGTCAGCGGCGAGGGTATCGAGCATCGTCGCCATTCTATGCGAGCCGGTCGCGCCGGACGCCGCAGCCATCGTGACTGCCGTTGCAAGCTTGCAGATCGGCAGAGGGATGCGTTGCGGCGTTGCGCCGACGGGTAGATGCGCAATGGGTGCGCGCAGGCCCTGGGGCCATTACACGCAGGCCGTGTGGCTGCTCCGTCGACTTGGCGAACAACGTGACGCACGATTCGGGTCGTGGCAGGCGCCGCCGGGTGCGGCATCGCGCCGAGCGATGGCCGCATAAGTGAGACATGGCCCGGTGCGTGGCTACTTCCACGCAGCTGACGTATGACTACAGCGCCGCTGCGTGCCTACTGAAGCGCGTGCCTGACGCCGGGCCTGGCCTGCGATGGGGCAGGGAGCGTGCGTCGCCCCGCATCACACCAGGGTGGAGCGGCGCTTCTCGTCGATCCACTTGGAGGCCTGCGCCGGCGTGTAGTGCTGCATCCACTCCAGCATCTGTTCGATATCGGCGCCGTACCACAGGTCGCTACGCTGGTCCGGATGCAGGAAGCGCTCTTCCACCATGCGATCGATCATGCCGATCAGCGGTGCGTAAAACCCTTCGATATCCAGGAACGCGCAAGGCTTGTTGCCGATGCCGAGCTGGCGCCAGGTCAGCATCTCGAAGATCTCTTCCATGGTGCCGAAGCCGCCGGGCAGGGCGACAAAGGCATCGGACAGCTCGAACATGCGCATCTTGCGCTCATGCATCGAACCGACGATTTCCAGCGTGGTCAGCCCACGGTGCGCCACTTCCCAATCGGCCAGCTGCTGCGGAATCACCCCGGTCACCTCGCCACCGGCCGCCAGCACCGCATTGGCCACGGTGCCCATCAGCCCGACGTTGCCGCCGCCATATACCAGCCGCAGGCCCTGCTCGGCGATGCGTTGCCCCAGCGCAGTGGCGCGCTCGGCATAGGCGGGTTTGTTGCCGGCATTGGAACCGCAGTAGACGCAGATGCTTTTCATGGGATTGGGAATCGGGAGTTGGGAATCGGGAATGGGTCAAAGCAAACACAGCAGCCAGAACGCATGACGCCGGACCTAGGTCCGGCGTCAGCATGAAGAGTGAGGTGATGGGAACGCTCTTACGATTCCCGATTCCCCACTCCCGATTCCCGGCTTAGTTGGCCTTATGAATCGCGCGCTTGCTCACTGCCATCGCGGCGTCGTGGATTGCTTCGGACAGCGTCGGGTGGGCGTGGCAGATGCGCGCCAGATCGTCGGCCGAGCCGTTGAATTCCATCGTCAGCACGCCTTCGTGCACCAGCTCGGACACGCCCACGCCAACCAGGTGCATGCCCAGCACGCGATCGGTTTCGGCATCGGCGATGACCTTGACGAAGCCGGCCGGCTCGCCCATGGCCACGGCACGGCCGATCGCCGCGAACGGGAAGCTGCCGGCCTTGTAGGCGACGCCTTCGGCCTTCAACTGCTGCTCGGTCTTGCCGACCCAGGCAATCTCCGGCTCGGTGTAGATGACCCACGGAATGGTGTCGAAGTTGACGTGGCCGGGCAGGCCGGCGATCAACTCGGCAACCGCGATGCCTTCCTCGAAGCCCTTGTGCGCCAGCATCGGGCCACGCACGCAGTCACCAATCGCCCACACGCCATCGACGCCGGTGTGACAATGCCCGTCCACCTCGATCTGGCCACGCTCGTTGAGCTTGACGCCGGTGCCCTCGGCCAGCAGGTTCTTGGTCGCGGCCTTGCGGCCCACGGCCACCAGCAACTTGTCCACGGTCAGGGTCTGCTCGCCTGCGGCGTCGGTGTAGCTGACCACCACCTGCTTGGCATCGCCGCTGCCGGTGATCTCGGTCTTGCTGACCTTGGCGCCGAGCTTGATGTCCAGGCCCTGCTTCTTGAATTCCTTCAGCGCGGTCTTGGCCACTTCGGCATCGGCCAGCGCCAGGAAATCCGGCAGCGCTTCGAGGATGGTGACCTCGGCGCCCAGGCGCTTCCACACGCTGCCCAGCTCCAGGCCGATCACGCCGGCGCCGATCACCGCCAGACGCTTGGGAACGGCGGTGAAATCCAGGCCGCCGACGTTGTCGACGATGGTGTCGCCTTCGAACTTGGCAAACGGCAGCTCGATCGACTCCGAGCCCGGCGCCAGGATCACGTTGGTGCCCTTGAGCTCGATCTCGCCGCCTTCGTGCTGGGCGACCTTGACGATGTTGCCCGGCAGCAGCTGGCCGAAGCCGTAGTACGGGGTGATCTTGTTCGCCTTGAACAGCATCGCGATGCCGCCGGTGAACTGCTTCACGATCTTGTCCTTGCGGCCGATCATGGTGGGCACGTCCATCTTGGCGTCGTTGAAGCTGATGCCGTGGTCGCCGAACAGGTGACCCATGTTCCAGAACTGGCGCGAGGAATCCAGCAGCGCCTTGGACGGAATGCAGCCCACGCGCAGGCAGGTACCGCCCAGCGCCGGCTTGCCATCCTTACCGATAGCCGCGTCGATGCAGGCGACCTTCATACCCAGCTGGGCCGCGCGAATCGCAGCGTGATAACCGGCCGGACCGGCACCGATGACGACGACGTCGAATTGTTCGCTCATTTCATTTGCTCACGGGAATGGGGAATAGGGAATGGAGAATCGCAAGAGCGCATGCGTGCGCCTGCTGCGTCCCATCCAGGTCCAGGCGGGAATGGAGCGGTCGATGGGCGCTTGTCCCATTCCCGAATCTCCATTCCCGATTCCCGGCTCTTACAGACCGAACAACATCCGGCCCGGGTTTTCCAGCTGATTCTTGATGTCGACCAGGAACTGCACCGAGTCCTTGCCGTCGATGATGCGGTGGTCGTAGGACAGCGCCAGATACATCATCGGGGCGATCACGACCTGGCCGTTCTCGGCGATCGGACGCTCCTTGATCGCGTGCATGCCCAGGATGGCGCTCTGCGGCGGGTTGATGATCGGGGTCGACAGCAGCGAGCCGAAGGTGCCGCCGTTGGTGATGGTGAAGGTGCCACCCTGCAGATCGTCCAGGCCCAGCTTGCCGGCGCGCGCCTTGGCGGCGTAGTCGGCAATGCCCTGTTCGACGTCGGCGAACGACTGGCGCTCAACGTTACGCAGCACCGGCGTGACCAGGCCCTTCTCGGTCGACACCGCGATCGAGATGTCGCTGTAGCCGTGATAGATGATGTCGTCGCCGTCGATCGAGGCGTTGACCAGCGGGAAGCGCTGCAGCGCGTTGGCGGCGGCCTTGACGAAGAAGCTCATGAAACCGAGCTTGATGCCGTGCGCCTTCTGGAACTCGTCCTGCAGCTCCTTGCGTGCGGCCGAGACCTTGGCCAGGTTGACCTCGTTGAAAGTGGTCAGCATCGCGGTGGAGTTCTTGGACTCCATCAGGCGCTTGGCGATGGTCTTGCGCACGCGGGTCATCGGCACGCGCTCTTCCGGACGGGCGCCGGATGCCTTGCCCACGCCGCCGGCCTTGGCGAAGTTGACGATGTCTTCCTTGGTCACCGCGCCACGACGGCCGGTACCTTCGACCTGGGCCGGATCCACGCCCTGGGTGATCGCGGAGAAACGCGCACCCGGCGGCAGCGCATCGGCAGCGGACTTGGATGCAGCGGCAGGCGCAGCGGCAGCAGCCGGGGCCGGGGCCGGGGCGGCAGCGGCCGGGGCAGCAGCGGCCGGAGCCGGTGCCTCGGCCTTCTTCTCGTCGGCCGGTGCGGCCGCAGCCACGGCGCCTTCTTCGATGATCGCCAGGATCTGGTTGCTGGTGACGGTGCTGCCGGCTTCGAACTTGATTTCCTTCAGCACGCCGTCGACCGGCGAAGGAACTTCCAACACGACCTTGTCGGTTTCCAGGTCGACCAGATTCTCGTCGCGCTTGACCGCTTCACCGGCCTTCTTGTGCCAGCTGGCGATGGTGGCGTCGGAAACGGATTCGGGCAGTACCGGAACTTTGACTTCGGTGGCCATTCGGGGAGCGTCCTAGGGTTTTCGTTCTTTGGGGAAGAGGAGTTATTCAGCGACTTGGTCGTTGAACGGATTGAGGAGCGCATCGGCGACCAGCTTCTGCTGTTCGACGATGTGGTCGGCCATATGGCCGGCGGCAGGCGAGGGCGAACGGGCACGGCCGGCGTAATGCAGGCTCTGGCCGCTGGCCAGGCAGAAGTTCAGATGGTGGCGGATCTGGTACCACGCACCCTGGTTCTGCGGTTCTTCCTGGCACCACACCACGTCGGTGGCGTTGGCATAGGCCTTGAGCTCGGCGGCCAGCTGCGCACGCGGAAACGGATACAGCTGCTCCACGCGCAGGATGGCGACGTCGTCCTGGCCACGCTTGGTCTGGTCTTCGAGCAGGTCGTAATAGACCTTGCCCGAGCACAGCACCACGCGTTTGACCTTGCCGGCATCGGCCTTGGCGTCGGGAATCAGATGCTGGAACTCGCCCTCGGCCAGTTCTTCCAGGCTCGATACCGCCAGCTTGTGGCGCAGCAACGACTTGGGCGTCATCACCACCAGCGGCTTGCGGGTGGTCATGCGCATCTGGCGGCGGATCATGTGGAAGCACTGCGCCGGCGTGGTCGGCACGCAGACCAGCATGTTCTCCAGCGCGCACAGCTGCAGGAAGCGCTCCAGACGCGCGGAGCTGTGCTCCGGGCCCTGGCCTTCATAGCCGTGCGGCAGGAACAGCGACAGGCCCGCGATGCGGCCCCACTTGGCTTCGCCAGCAGCGATGAACTGGTCGATCACCACCTGCGCGCCATTGGCGAAGTCGCCGAACTGCGCTTCCCAGATGCACAGCGCATTGGGGTCGGTGGTGGAGTAGCCGTATTCGAAGCCCATCACCGCTTCTTCGCTGAGCAGCGAGTCGATGATGGTGGCGTCTTCGGGGTTCTGCACCAGCTGGCGCAGCGGCAGGTGGTAGCTGTCAGTCTTCTGGTCATGCAGGATCGCGTGACGGTGGAAGAACGTGCCGCGACCGGCGTCCTGGCCGACCAGGCGCAGCTTGTGGCCTTCGGCCAGCAAGGTGGCGTAGGCCAGGTTTTCGGCAAAGCCCCAGTCGCCGGCCTGCTCACCGGCGGCCATCTTGACGCGGTCGTCGTAGATCTTGCCGACGCGCGCATGCAGCTCGACGCCTTCCGGAATCGTGGTGATCAGCTTGGCCAGACGGTCCAGCTGCTCGCGCTTGACGCGGGTGTCGACCGGATCGGCAGCGGTGCCGACCAGATACTTGGACCAGTCGATGGCGAATTCGTCCGGCTTGCGCGTCGCCAGTTCGGTGGTGTACTCGCCCGAATCAAGCTTGTTGCGGTAACCGTCGACCAGCGCCTTGGCCTCGTCGGCGCTAAGCACGCCGTCGCTTTCCAGCTTGGCGGCGTACAGCTCGCGGGTGGTCTTGTGCTTGCGGATGGTCTGGTACATCACCGGCTGGGTCGCTGCCGGTTCGTCGGCCTCGTTATGGCCCCAGCGTCGGTAGCAGACCAGGTCGATGACCACGTCCTTCTTGAACTGCTGGCGGAATTCGTAGGCCAGCTTGGACACGAACATCACCGCGTCCGGGTCGTCGCCGTTCACGTGGAAGACCGGCGCGCCGATCATCTTGGCCACGTCGGTGCAGTACAGCGTGGAACGGGCGTCGTCGCGGGCGCTGGTGGTGAAGCCGATCTGGTTATTGACCACGATGTGCACGGTGCCGCCGACGGCGAAACCGCGCGCCTGCGACATCTGGAACAGTTCCATCACCACGCCCTGGCCGGCGAATGCGGCATCGCCGTGGATCAGGATCGGCAGCACGGTCTTGCGCTCGGCATCGCCGAAGCGTTCCTGACGCGAACGCACGCTGCCGACCACGACCGGGTCGACGATTTCCAGGTGCGAGGGGTTGAAGGCCAGCGCCAGATGCACCTGCTTGTCGCCACCGACCGCGATGTCGGCCGAGAAGCCCATGTGGTACTTCACGTCGCCGGTGTGGGCGCGGTCGTCGTGGGCGTGCTCGAACTTGCCTTCGAACTCGTCGAACAGCTTGCGCGGGTTCTTGCCCAGCGTATTGACCAGCACGTTGAGGCGGCCGCGGTGGGCCATGCCGATCACGATGTCCTTGACCTGATCGTTGCCGGACTGGCGAATGATCTCGTCCATCATCGGGATCAGCGCGTCGCCGCCTTCCAGCGAGAAGCGCTTCTGGCCGACGTACTTGGTGTGCAGGTAGCGCTCCAGGCCTTCGGCAGCGGTGAGCCGCTCCAGCGTGCGCTTGCGGCTGGCCGCGTCGCCGGCGATCTTGCCACCGGCATCTTCCAGGCGCTTGTAGATCCACTGGCGCTGGTCGAATTCCTGGATGTGCATGAACTCTGCGCCGATGGTGCTGGCGTAGGTCGCCTTCAGGCGGGCCAGCAGATCCTTCAGCTTCATGCGCGGCTGGCCGCCGACGCCGCCGGTGCTGAACTCGCTGTCCATATCCGCCTGCGAAAGGCTGTGGAACGGCAGGTCCAGATCGGGCGGGTTGACCGGCGGGGTCAGGCCGAGCGGGTCGAGCTGCGCGCCGAGGTGGCCACGCGCACGGTAGGCGGTGATCAGGCGGCCGACGTTGCGCTCGCGCTCGTCACTGGCCGCTGCGCCGGTGCCGGCGTTGGCAGCCTGCTTGGAGGCGGTGAGGATGTGGGCAATGGCTGCCGAGTGCGGTACATCACCGGCATCGCGACCCTTGAAGCCATCGAAATAGCTCTTCCACTTCGGGTCAACACTGTCCGGGGCGACGAGGTACTGCTCGTACAGATCCTCGATATAGGCGGCGTTGCCGCCGGCGAGCTGCGATGACTGTGCGAACTGCTTTAGGAGATTATCCACGATGGTAAGTCGGGTCTGCTGTGGGGATGATTGTGCGGAAGCGGCGGGGCGAGATGCCCTGTCGGTCGGTCTCAAATCTCGAAAAATTATACCCCCTTGCGCTAGTGAGGGGGCGTCTGCCAGCTGACCGGACGGGTAGGTGCAACCGCCTGGCGCCTACGTGCGAAGGGCGCTGCGGTCTCAGATGCCGAGTGCGCGCGGTTCGTTCCAAAGCGCGCTACGCTCCCATATCTGCGCGAATTCGCGCTCCAGCTGGCGGCTGCGCGCCGCGCCCGACAGCCAGGTTTCGCCATCGTCGAAGCGATGGCCTGTTGGACGAAAGTAGTAGGCGTCATCGCCCACCACATAGGCCGACGCGTAGCTGGCATCGACCGGATCGCTGACCGCGCGGAAGCGGAACACGCTGGGCAGGCGCTGGGCCAGCCGCAGCATCGCGCTGCTGTTGGCGCCCGCGGCGGCGGTGTCCTGCACCAGCACCTGCACGCGCTTGTCGTGGCGGGCGGTGGCGAAGCGGCGCAGCGCATCGAGCACTGCGGGGTTGTCGAACAGCGGTGGATCCAGTGCCCGCGTATAGATCAGCACCTGGCGGCGTGCGGCGCACAGCAGGCCGGTGGTGGCGGCCAGGGCCGCGCGCAGGTCGTCCACCGCCATCGGGCCGTCGAGACGGCGGTGCAGCGGCCTGCCCGGACGATCGCCCGCCGTTGCCGCGCTAGCCGGGTGCCGGTCGGAAGAGGTGTCCGGCAGGAAGCCCAGGCGTGCGAACACGGCCTCGGCGTCTGTGTTCACGCGGGTTTGCAGGCCGGGCCAGCCGCGTTGTTGCGCGGTGGCGACGGCGGCTGCGAGCAACCGGTCGGCCAGGCCGCGGCGGCGCCATCCCGGCAGCACGCCGAGCCGGTCGATGCGCCGATCCGCCGTCAGCCGTACCGAGCCGATCAACTGGCCGTCCTCGCTGCGCAGCGCCAGGTGCAGGCTGAGCGGGTCCAGGGCGTCCCAGTCGGCAGCGCTGTCGTCGGTGCTGCCGGTGCCGCAGGCCAGGCGCAGCGCACGCAGGGCTGCGGCGTCGGACGCCGCATCCAGCGAAACGATCTGCGGCCCGGCCTGGGAACTCATGCGCGCTGGTCGGACCCGTCGTCGTCGCCAGCGTCCGATGCCGCGTTGTCGTCGGCCAGTCCGCGGTCGTCGTCCTGGTCGGCGTCCTCGCCTTGTTCGGCCTCCTCAGCCTGGGCCGGGCCGTCCGCGGCATCGGCGACCTGCTCGACGTCGGCTTCGGCGTCGATCTCATCGTCTGCGTCCGGCGTGTCGGCCCCTTCGTCGGCATCGTCATGGTCGGCCGACAGGCTCAGGACGTGGGCCTGGTCGTCGTCGATGTCCTCGAAGTCGTGCTCTGCGTCCTCGTGGGCACGCTGGTAATGGCCCTGCGCCAGCAGCTCCAGCACCACCTCGCGGCCACGGTTGGACAGCTGCGCATACAGCGCGCCGTCGATCTCTTCGGCCGCTGCCAGCCGTGCGGCGTCCTTGGCCGACAGCGCGAATTCCAGGCCGCTGCAGAACAGGGTGGCGCCACGCTTGGCGCGCCGCCAGGCCAGCCGCGACCAGGGGTGACGGTGCAGCAGCACGCCTTCTTCCAGCGCCTGCTCGACCGCCTCGCGGGGAATCGGTTCGGGTGCCGGCACTACGTCGCCAGAGGCGCGGTAGGTGGTCATGAAGCGGCCGAACCAGTCGCCCAGGCGATCCGGATCGTTCATGCGCAGCGCGTTGAGCGCTTCGACCACGCGGTTCATCGCGGTGACGTCGATCTCGTACGGATCGGCCGGCACCTTGAGGTCTTCGTCGTGATAGCGCACGGCCTCGTCGGCATCGGCGATCAAGGTGTCCAGATAGTCGCCGATCAGCTCGGCCGAGGACGGCGCGCGGGTGCCGATGGAGAAGGTCAGGCAGGCGTCTTCGGCCACGCCGTGGTGCGGCACCAGCGGCGGCAGGTACAGCATGTCGCCCGGGCCCAGCACCCAGTCGTGGGTGGGCTTGAAGTCGCGCAGCAGCTTGAGCTCGACATCGTCGCGGAACGCCAGCGGCGCGGCCTTGCGGCCCTGCTGCGCGCGTGCGTCGATCTGCCAGCGGCGGTGGCCCTGGCCCTGGAGCAGGAACACGTCGTAATGGTCGACATGCGCGCCGACCGAGCCGCCGGTGGCGGCGAAGCTGATCATGATGTCGTCGATGCGCCAGCGCGGCAGGAAGCGAAACTGCTCCAGCAGTGCGCGGACATCGGCGTCCCACTTATCCACGTCCTGCACCAGCAGGGTCCAGTCATGGTCGGGCAGGCCGGGGAAGTGGGTTTCCTGGAACGGGCCGGTGCGCACGTTCCAGTCGTCGGTGGCGCGGTCGTGGCTGATCAGGCGTGCCAGCACGCCGTCTTCGCAGGCCAGCCCGGCCAGGTCTTCGGGCTGCAGCGGGGACTGGAAGTCCGCAAACGCGTTGCGGATCAGCAGCGGGTGCTTGTGCCAGTAGTTGCGCAGGAAGCGCTCGACCGGCATGCCCAGCGGCTGGTCGCGGGTGGCGTGGATCTCGAAGGGCAGTGGCGCGCCTTTCCTGGCGGCGATCTTTTTTGCGGGGGTCTTTTTCATGGTGTCACGGGTCCGACTGGAGGGCCGGCGCGGTGCGGCCGGCGAGGTGGCTTATTGTCGCCCAGCCCGCCATGCGCTGCCTTGCATGCGGGTGTCGCGGTGAGGTTGCGGTGCGCGTCCGGGCCATGCAGGGCCGGGGATGCAGCTGGGTGTCTCGGTGTCAGCAGATCAGCGGGTGGAGATCTGGTTGTTGCTGCCGTAGTCGTTGACCACCGCAGTGCCGGATTGCTGAGTGATGCGGTTGCCGCGGCCGTGCAGCGTGGCGGAGGCGATCGCCTGCGCCTGTACCTGGTTGTCGTCGCCCGGCACCAGCAGCGTGCCGATGCGGCCGGCCTTGAGTGTGGAGGTGCGGCTGAACAGTTCGATGGTCCCGGCATCGCCGGCGAGGGTGACCTGGGTATCGTTGCCGACCATGCGCACTGCCTCGGCGCGCTCGATCTGCACGATCGCATGCTGGCCCAGTACCGCGATCGTGCCGCAGTCACCCTTGAGGACCAGATTGGCGTTCTGGCCGGTCAGATCGACGTTATGGCCGTCGCAGCTGACCGTGCCGCTGGTCGAGGTGACCATCAGTGTCTGCCGCTCGCCATTGCTGGCGACCTGGGTGGCGCCGTCCATGCTCGGAACTGACGGAACCGAAGGAACCGGCGGCACCGCTGCGGCCGCCACGCCGGCCGGCGCGTGCGGCGCGGCAGCGGGGGAGTCGGGGTGCGAGTCGGGAGTGGCCTGCTTCCCGCAGGCCAGCAATCCGCAGGCCACCGACGCAAGCAGGGAGGCAGAAAGCAGCGCGCGCAATGCCATGGCAATACTCCTGACAGCTGGATACAAGGGCGTGATACCGGTGGATGAATACCGCTGCTTAGATCGCGCGCGCCAGCTGTTCGGCCAGCCCGGTGTACGCACCCGGCGTCAGCGCCCGCAGCCGCTGCTTGTCCTGCTCCGGCAACTGCAGGCTCTCGACAAAGGCCTGCATGGACGCGGCAGTGATGCCCTGGCCGCGGGTCAGTGCCTTCAATTGCTCGTAGGGGTTGGGCAGGCCGTGGCGACGCATCACCGTCTGCACGGCTTCGGCCAGTACTTCCCAGGCCGCATCCAGATCGGCATCCAGGCGTTCGGGATTGACGGTCAGCTTGCCCAGACCCTTGGCCAGTGAATCCAGCGCGACCTGGGTATGGCCGAACGCGGTGCCGAGCGCGCGCAGCACGGTGGAGTCGGTGAGGTCGCGCTGCCAGCGGCTGATCGGCAGCTTGGCGGAAAAGTGCTCGAACAGCGCATTGGCGATGCCGAAGTTGCCTTCGGCATTTTCGAAGTCGATCGGGTTGACCTTGTGCGGCATGGTCGATGAACCCACTTCGCCCTCCTTGAGCTTCTGCTTGAAGTAGCCCAGCGAGATGTAGCCCCAGATGTCGCGCGACAGGTCGATCAGGATGGTGTTGACGCGGCGGCTGGCGTCGCCGATTTCGGCCACATTGTCGTGCGGCTCGATCTGGGTGGTGTAGGGGTTGAACACCAGGCCCAGGCTTTCGACGAAGCGCTGCGCGAACCCGGCCCAGTCCAGCTCCGGGTATGACACCAGGTGCGCGTTGTAGTTGCCGACCGCGCCGTTGATCTTGCCGGTCAGTTCGACCGCGGCGATCTGCTTGCGCTGCCGCTCCAGGCGCGCGACCACGTTGGCAATTTCCTTGCCCAGCGTGGTGGGCGAGGCGGTCTGGCCATGCGTGCGCGACAGCATCGGCTGGCCTGCCTGGGCATGGGCCAGGGTGCGCAGGCTGGCGGTAATGCCGTCCAGCGTGGGCAGCAGCACCTCGCGGCGCGCCTGCTCCAGCATCAGGCCGTAGCTGAGGTTGTTGATGTCCTCGCTGGTGCAGGCGAAATGCACGAATTCCAGCGCCGGGCCCAGCTCCGCATCGTCCTTGAGCTGTTCCTTGATGAAGTACTCCACCGCCTTGACGTCGTGGTTGGTGGTGCGCTCGATCTGCTTGACCCGCGCGGCATCGCCGACGCTGAAGTCGTCGGCCAGGCGGCGCAGGGTCTGGGTGGCGGCGGCCGAGAACGGCGCCAGCTCGGCGATGCCCGGCTCGGCGGCCAATGCCAGCAGCCATTCGATCTCGACCTTGACCCGCGCCTTGATCAGGCCGTATTCGGAGAAGATCGGGCGTAGCGCATCCACTTTGGAAGCGTAGCGGCCGTCGAGCGGGGACAGGGCAAGCAGGGCGGAATCCGACATGGGCAGGGCACTGGGAGGCTGGCGGGGGTGCGTATTCTACGCCGCCCCGGCGCCGGCTTCGCCGATCGGCCGCACCGTGATGGCCTGGATCCGGTGCCCGGCCATGCGCCGCACCGTCAGTGCGTGGCCGTCCAGCTCCAGGGTTTCGCCTTCTTCGGGCAGCCGCTGCAACCGGTGCACGATCAGCCCGCCGACCGAATTGACGTGGTCCGGCGCGCTCAGGTCCTGGCCCAGCAGGCGTTCCAGGCGGAAGATCGAGGTGCTGCCGGCCACCAGCAGCGAGCCGTCCTGGCTGCGGATCGGGGCATCGCGCACCACGTGGCGGTGCTCGTCCTCGATCTCGCCGACGACCACTTCCAGCAGGTCTTCCAGGGTGAAAAAGCCCAGGATACGGCCCTCGTCCTCCACGCACAGCGCCAGATGGGTGGTGCCGGTGCGGAACTGCTCCAGCGCGCTGGGGATCGGGGTTTCCAGGGTCAGCAGGGTGGGCGGGCGCAGCAACGGGCGCAGATCGTCCAGGTCCTGGCTGCGCGCCATCGCCACCAGCAGATCCTTGGTATGCAGGATGCCCAGCACCTGCTCGCCATCGGCGTCGAACCACGGGTAGCGGCTGTAGCGCGACTCGCTGAACTCGGCCAGCACCGATTCCAGCGTCATGCCTTCGCGCAGGCTGCGCAGGTGCTCGCGCGGGCGCATCAGGTCGCCGGCGACCAGGTCGGGCAGTTCCAGTGCATGGCTCATCAGGGCCAGCCCGTGATCGGGCGTGGCGGCGTTGGGATCCTGGCGGCCGACGATCAGCATCAGCTCCTCGCGCGAATAGCGATGCGACTGGTGCTCCACATCGCCCCAGCCCAGCACCCGCAGCAGGCGGTTGGCGCTGGTGTTGAGCACCCAGATCGCCGGGTACATCAGCCAATAGAACACGTAGAGCGGCGCGGCGGTCCACAGCGACATCCGCTCCGGGCGGCGGATCGCCATGGTCTTGGGCGCCAGTTCGCCCAGCACGATGTGCAGGAACGAAATCAGGCTGAAGGCGATCGCCAGTGCGGTGAACTGTGCCGCTTCCGGCGACAGGCCGGCGGTGTCGAACAGCGGCTGCAGGAGATGCGCGAAGGCCGGCTCGCCGACCCAGCCCAGGCCGAGCGAGGCCAGGGTGATGCCGAGCTGGCACGCCGACAGGTAGGCATCCAGATGCGCATGTACCCCGAGCAATAACCGCCCACGCCAACCGTTGTTCTGCGCCAGGCCCACCGCCTGCGTGTGACGCAGCTTGACCAGCGCGAACTCGGCGGCGACGAAGAAGCCGTTCAACAGCACCAGCAGCAATGCGACGAACAACAGCAGCACATTACCCAACATGGCGTCCGCCTCCGTGCCGCGTTACAGCAGTGACGTTGCGTGTCAGCGGCTGCGCGTCAGTGCCGGGGCGGTGTGCAAGCAAGCAAGACGCAAACGATGCGTTTCTACAGTCAGGGTCGTCGCCCATGGCGGCGTGGTACCTCGTATGGATCATTGGCCAGTCTAGCCCACGGCTTGCGACGACACGGTCGCAACGCCGCGAGCGAGTATCGTAGGCAGTCTCGCCAGCGTGGGTGCGCCCGCTGCCAGCCATCCATCACCACAAACCAACCATGTGCGGAGAGTGCAGATGAGCGAACGTTTCAGGACCGAACACGACAGCATGGGCGAGCTGCAGGTGCCCGCCGATGCCTTGTGGGGCGCGCAGACCCAGCGTGCCGTGCAGAATTTTCCGGTCTCCGGCCAGCCGATGCCGCGCGGCTTCATCCGCGCTCTGGGGCTGATCAAGGCAGCTGCGGCCGGCGTCAATGCCGAACTCGGGCTGCTGCCCAAGTCGATCGGCAAGGCCGTGCAGGACGCAGCGCTGCAGGTCGCTGACGGCACGTATGACACGCAGTTTCCGATCGACGTCTACCAGACCGGCTCGGGCACCTCGTCCAACATGAATGCCAACGAGGTGATCGCCACGCTGGCCACGCGCGCCGGCAAGGACGCGGTGCATCCCAACGATCACGTCAATCTCGGTCAGAGTTCCAACGACGTGGTGCCCACCGCGATCCGGGTGTCGGCGTTGCTGGCGGTGCAGGAACACCTGCAGCCGGCGCTCAAGCATCTGCGCAAGACCATCGACAAGCGCGGCAAGGGGCTAGACAAGGTGGTCAAGACCGGGCGCACGCATCTGATGGATGCGATGCCGCTGACCTTCGGCCAGGAATTCGGTGCATGGTCGGCGCAGCTGAGTTCGGCGCAGGAGCGCATCGACGATGCCCTCAAGCGCCTGCGGCGGCTGCCGCTGGGCGGCACCGCGATCGGCACCGGCATCAATGCCGATCCGCGTTTTGGCGGCAAGGTGGCCAAGGCCTTGTCGGGCTTGAGCAAGTTCAAGTTCGAGAGTGCGGACAACAAGTTCGAAGGCCTGGCTGCGCAGGACGATGCAGTGGAGTTGTCCGGTCAGCTCAATGCGCTGGCGGTGGCACTGATCAAGATCGCCAACGACCTGCGCTGGATGAATGCCGGCCCCCTGGCCGGGCTGGGCGAGATCGAGTTGCCGGCGCTGCAGCCGGGCAGTTCGATCATGCCGGGCAAGGTCAACCCGGTGATTCCCGAAGCCACCGTGATGGCCTGCGCGCAGGTGATCGGCCACCACACCGCGATTACCGTGGCCGGGCAGACCGGCAACTTCCAGTTGAACGTGACGCTGCCGTTGATCGCCTACAACCTGCTGGACTCGATCAACTTGCTGGGCAATGTGGCGCGGCTGCTGGCCGATAGCGCGATTGCCGGGTTGAAGGTGCGCCAGGAGCGCGTGCGCGAGGCGCTGGATCGCAATCCGATCCTGGTTACCGCGCTCAACCCGATCATCGGCTACGAGAAGGCCGCGGCGATCGCCAAGCGTGCCTACAAGGAACAGCGCCCGGTGCTGGACGTGGCGCTGGAAGACAGCGGGCTCAGCGAAGCGGATCTGCGCCGTTTGCTGGATCCGGCTGCGCTGACCCGCGGTGGCATCCAGGCCGGCAGCACGGGTGGCGGTGGCTGACCACCGCAGCGTGCGTGCGTAGGAGCGCACCTGGGCGCGATGGGGCTTTATCGACAACGCCCCGTCGCGCCCAGGTGCGCTCCTACATGGCTTTGCGCGAATCCGCGGCGTCGCCAGGACTCAGTGCCGCTCGGCCTGCACGTTGCCGAAGCTCTCGCGATACGGCTGCAGCGACGGGATTTCATCGAGCAATTCGCCGCTGAGCTTCTGGATCTCCGGCGTGGCGGTCAGCTTGATCGACTTGTATTCCGGGTCCGCGCCAGCCTCGTTGACGGCCTGCTGACGCAGCATCTGCAGGTGCCCGAACAGCAGCTGCAACTTGGCGCGCGTCGGCTCCTTTTGCGGCAGCGCGATATCGTCGATGTTCAGCGTGCCGTCGGGGGTGATTTCCGCATTGGCCGCGGGTGGGCGGCGGATCATCACCGACTGGGTGGTGATGGCAACGCGCGGCTTGCCGCGTTCGGCGCGCCGCGACGACTGGTCGCCGCAGGCGGTCAGGGCGCATAGCAGGAGCGCCATGCAGAGCATCACCAACTTGTTCATGGGGTCGCCGGGTTCAGGGGAGCGCACTAGTGTAATCCCGCTCCGGCCAGCCGATCGGCGCCTGCGGCACATGGCGCGGCTGACAAGATGTCGCAGGCCGATGTTGGGTGCTTGGCCTGCGCGCAGCAATCGGCGTGACGATCCATCCTGTTCCGGTCAGCCGCTGCGCCCGTCGATGTGGGCGCAGCGGCGATCAAGGCTGCGCTTACTTGCGGCAGTCGTCGACATCGTGCTGGCTGAGGGTCGAGTACGGCGCGAATGCCGGCACCAGTTGCGCGGCGGCGTCCTGCGCGTTGCGCAGCTTGGCCAGCTGATCGCAGATCTGCATCGCAGTGTGTTTGAAGGTTTCCGCCTGCGCTTCGATCTTGTCGCCGATCTGGTCGGTGTTGCCGCTGAGCACGCCCTTGAGCGCTTCCCCAGCGGCATGCGCACCGAAGGCAGCGCCCTGTGTGCCGATGTCGATGCCTTTATCGGCGACGCCCTGGATCTGCACGTAGACGCCGCGCATCGCCTGGCGCTGCGCATCGTTCAGGCTCACCGGCTTGCCGGCGATGCTGAGCGCGCCATCCACGCCGATGGTGGCCGCGGGCAGGCCGTCGCGGTGGAGCGTCAGGCTCTTGCCGTTGAAGATCACCCCGTTCGCGTTGGTCTTGCCCGACACCACGACCGTGGGTTCGGACTTGCCGCAACCGACCAGCAGCGCGCCCACCAGTACCGCACAAATCAACAGTTTCATTAGCCGTCCCCCTCTTGAATGGTCAATGCAGTGGTCAGTTGTCGGTCGGCACGCGGGTGGTGCCGGCCACATCGCTGACGTCGATATCGCCGCTGCCCTTGCGCGCGACGCTGACGTCGCCGCGCACCTTGTGCACGCTCAGGGCGCCAGAGTTGACCGCTTCCACGCCGACATCGCCTTGCACATCGTCGATGTCGACATCGCCGGAGCCGATCGTGCCGAACTTGACGTTGCCTGCCACGCCGCGCAGCTTGACGTCGCCCGAACCGACCTTGCCGACCTCTGCCGCGCCATGCACCTGCCTGGCCTTGAGATCGCCCGAGCCGACCGCCAGCACGCGCAGTGACCCCATCTCTTCCAGCTCGATGTCGCCGGAACCGACCTTGGCGGTGACCCGGCCCTTGGTGCGGCGGATGGCCATGTCACCGGAACCGACATCGGCACTCACGGCGGCAGCGCCGCTGATCTCGGCGTCACCGGAGCCCACGTCGAACTGCACCAGCAGCGTGTCCGGCACGCTGCCGCGCAGGTCCAGGTACGAATAGCTGTCGCCGATGGAGATACGCAGTGGGCGGTCGTCGGCCAGCGTCACCACCAGCTTGTCGCCGACCCGCTTCTGGGTGACGGTCAGGCCCTTGAGCAACTCGGCCCTGGCGGCGCAGGCGCGGCCGCCCAGACGCCCGCCGTTGCCCGGCGCGGCGTCCAGATGCAGGTCGTTTGAGCCGACTTCGAACAGCACCGACTTCACTCCGCTCAGCTTCAACTCCAGGCTGCGCGGTTCGGAGAACTTGCATTGCTCCTCGGCAAACGCAGCGCCGGGCACGGCGAACAGGATGGCCAGACTCAGCAGACGACGCATGGGATGTCCTTCAGGCTTCGGAGCGCCGACGGCGCAGGTAGATGGAGGCGGCGATCAGGGCAACGCCGATTGCAGCGCCTATCCAGATATCCGGATTGCCGTAGACCCGTGCGCTGTCGGTGTGCTGCAGCGCCCACTGCACCAGGTCGCTGGGGTTCTGCATCGCACTGCTGTCGAGGTTGCCGCTGACCGCACGCGGCGACCAGGTGCCGGGCAGGGCGCTGAGCAGGCCGCGGTAGCCGACGATGTACCAGATCCAGCCGATCGGCAGCGAGATACCCGGCATCGCCGAGAGGATGCTCAGCATCACGCAGGCCAGCAGCGGGAACAGCACCGCCCACAGGAACGGCTTGGTAGTGGCCCAGGCCGAGCAGAACATCAGCCAGCCCACCGTCGGCAATGCCCACAGCAGACTCATCGGCACGGTCTTCAGCAACAGCCACAGCAACGAGAACGGGTGCGAATGGGTCGCCAGGGCCCAGGGGCTGGGGACGCCCGCGATCGAGGCGCCCACGATGGCGATCAGCCACAGTGCCAGGCCGACCAGCACGCCGATCACGATGGCGATCAGCGGCGCCAGCAGCAGCGCCCAGGCGGCCTTGGACAGCACCGTCTGCACATCGGACACCGGCAGCGATTTCCAGAACAGCACGCTGCGGTCGCGGCGGTCGTCGTACAGGCTGCCCAGCGAATAGAAGAACACCACGAACGCCAGGACCACCGAGGCGATGCCGATGCCGCCGAGCAGCAGGCCGTCGCCGACCTGGCCCAGGGTGCGCGTGTATTCGGCCAGATCGTCCATCGTGATGCTGTCGCCGATCATGTTGCGACGCGCGCTGATCGCGCCGATCACCGCGCCCAGTAGCGCGAAGAACACCGCGATGCCGCCGGTGATGATCTGCGCCCAGACGAAACCGCCACGGTGTTCCCAGTACTCGCGTTTGAGCAGCCAGCCGAACGTGCGTGCGGGAGAAGCTTGGTGGGTGAGTGCATTCATGCGTAGGTCCCCTTCATGACCGCAACGAACAGGTCGGCAAGGCCGGGATTGCGGGTTTCGCCAAAACGGGCGAGCTGCGCTTTCGGCACGCCATCGAACAACATCACGGTCTTGCCAAACGGCAGGCTGCGCTCGTCGATCGGTTGCAGGCCTCTGGCGGCGTCGAGATGCTCGGCACCCACCAGCACTTCGGTGTATCGCTCGGCCACGTTTTCCATGTCGGCGGTCAGCACGATGCGGCCATCGCGGATGAACATCACATCGGTGAGGATGTGTTCGATCTCTTCGACCTGATGGGTGGTGACGATGATGGTCTTCTGCTCGTCGAAGTAGTCCTCCAGCAGGCGCTGGTAGAACTGCTTGCGATACAGGATGTCCAGGCCCAGGGTGGGCTCGTCCAGCACCAGGATGCGGGCATCGATGGCCATCACCAGCGCCAGGTGCAGCTGCACGATCATGCCCTTGGACAGTTCGCGCACCCGCGACTTGCGGTTGAGCTGCGTATTGGCCAGGAAGCGTTCGCACTTGGCGCGATCAAAGCGCGGATGCACCCCAGCGACGAAGTCGATCGCCTCGCCAACCCGCAGCCAGCGCGGCAGTACCGCCACGTCGGCGATGAAGCAGACCTCGTTCATCAGCGCGTTGCGCTGGGTGCGCGGATCCATGCCGAGCACGCTGAGTTCGCCATCGAAATCGGTCAGCCCCAGCACCGCCTTGAGCGCAGTGGTCTTGCCGGCGCCGTTGGGGCCGATCAGGCCGACGATGCGCCCGGCGGCGATGGTGAAGCTGGTGTTGTCCAGCGCGAGCCGATGCTTGTAAGCCTTGCGCAGGCCACGTGCGTCGACCACATGGTCGGAGGAGACGGCGGTCATGGTGTTTTTCCCTGTGGCAACAGATCGTCGATGGACAGTCCCAGGCGCTGGATGCGTTCCAGCACTGCGGGCCATTCTTCATTCAGGAAACGCTCGCGCTCGCTGCCGCGCAATTTCTGTGCGGCCTCCGGGGTCATGAACATGCCCAGGCCGCGGCGTTTCTCCACCAGGTTCTCGTCGGCCAGTTCCTGATAAGCGCGCGAGACGGTGATGGGGTTGAGTTGGTAGTCGGCCGCCACCTGCCGTACCGAGGGCAGGGCGTCGCCAGGCTTGAGGATTCCATCGAGCATCATGGCTATCACCCGTTCCTTGAGTTGGCGGTAGATGGGAGCGCCGTCGCTCCATTGGATGTCGTTCATGGTCAGCTCCGTGGGCGCAGAACCTGCGCGAAGGAGAAATAGGGCATCGACAGCGAAGCGCGCAGGTGCCGGCTGGGCCGGGTGCGCGCCTCGGGGGGAGTTGTCGCGTTTTCCGTAACCGCCTCCGACACGCCATAATCGGCGCCGGACTCCGTGACCTGACTGGAAGCGGCTCCCAGGCAACCAATGGCGAACAGGGCGCTGCCGAACAGCAGCAATGGAGCTGGTCGCGTGAAGCGTGTGCTGTTCATGCTTTCCCCTGCGTTGGATGACTGGTGTTGTATTCAACTATAACACCGACACGCAGGCAGTCAACTGCCTGTCATACCCAACTGATGGCACCCCGCGTCGGCGGGTGGCCCGGACCTATCGAAAGGGATCGCTCATGTTGCTCAAGCGTCTGCTGGTCGTTGTATTCGCTGGCTTTTTCTCCGCCTCGGCGCTGCCCGCCGGCGCGCCGGTGTTGGATCTGGACTACCGGCCACTGGCCGGCAAGGCGCCAATCAACCTGAACCGTACCTACGGCGGCAAGGTCCTGATGGTGGTCAATACCGCCAGCAAGTGCGGCTACACCCCGCAGTACGAAGGGCTGGAGGCGCTCAACCAGCGCTTCGGCAGCCGCGGTTTTTCGGTGCTGGGCTTTCCGTCCAATGATTTCCAGGGGCAGGAACCCGGATCTGAGAAGCAGATCCAGGAATTCTGCACGCTGACCTATGGCGTCAAGTTCCCGATGTTTGAGAAGGTGCATGTGCTGGGTGCACAGGCCACGCCGCTGTATCAACGGCTGACCCAGGCCACCGGTGTGGCGCCGGGCTGGAACTTCCACAAGTATCTGATCGGGCGCAATGGACGGGTGGTGGCGCAGTTCCCCAGCAAGATCAAACCGGACGATCCGAGCGTGCTGGCGGCAATCGAACGCGAGCTCAACGCGCCGTCGCGCTGAGCACGGCGCTCGCAAGGCCACGCGCACATGCGACAATGCGCATTCAGCGCCGGCGTCGGCGTGTCTTTTCACTTTCGGGAAGTGCATCGAATGAAGATGGGAAAGCGCGGCGCGGCGGCGTCGCTACTGATGGTGGCACTGTCGGCATCGATGCCGGCGATGTCGCAGCAACCGGCCGCAGCGGCCACCAAGGAGAAGCCAGTTTTGAATGCATCGTCTGAGAAGAGCACGCGCGACAACGTCAGCTACGCCATCGGTATGGACGTGGCACGTTCGTTCGAGCCGATTGCCCAGGACATCGATGTGAGCGCACTGCAACGCGCCATCGAGAATGCATTCAAGGGCGGCAAGCCGCTGTTGTCCGACGAGCAGACCCAGGCCACCGACACCGCACTGCGCACCGCGCTGGCGGCGCGTAACGGCCAGCAGGTCCCGGGCATGGCGCCGGGTAGCGCGCCGGCCGCGCCGTCCAAGGAAAATGTCGGCCTGATGCTGGGCGATCGCGCGGTTGGTCCGTCGCTGGCCGGCATCAAGGACGAGATCGACCTGTCGATCCTGATGGAAGCGGTGCGCACCGTGTTCGCCAAGGGCACCACGCGTCTGACCCAGCAGGAAGCCGCTGCCACCATGCAGGCGTTCGCCTCTGCCAAGCAGGGTGCTGCCGGTGCCAAGAATCGCGAGGAAGGCAATGCATTCCTGGCCAAGAACAAGACCGAAAAGGGCGTGATCACCACCGCATCGGGCCTGCAGTACATGGTGCTGCGCCAGGGCAGCGGCGAGCGTCCGATGCCCACCAACACGGTGCGCGTGAACTACGAAGGCAAGCTGCTCAACGGGCAGGTGTTCGACAGCTCCTACCAGCGCGGCCAGCCGGCGGAGTTCGGTCTGAATCAAGTCATTGCAGGTTGGACCGAGGGCGTCGCGTTGATGCCGGTCGGTTCGAAATACCGTTTCTGGATTCCATCCAACTTGGCCTATGGCCCGAACGGCACGCAGGGGGGGCCGATCGGACCAGACGCAACGTTGACGTTCGATGTCGAACTGATGGGTATCCTTCCCTGATCCCCCACAGGAGTACCCCCACCCATGCGAGTTGCGATCTTTGGTACCGGCTATGTTGGTCTTGTCACCGGTACCTGTCTGGCGGAAGTAGGTCATCACGTTATCTGCGTGGATATCGACCAGGCGAAAGTTGATGGTCTCAATCGTGGGGTGATTCCCATCTATGAACCCGGCCTGGAGCCGATGGTGAAAGCCAACCACGCCTCTGGCCGGTTGCGCTTCACCACCGATGCGGCCGAGGCGATTGCGCACGGCGAAATCACCTTCATCGCCGTGGGCACGCCGCCGGACGAGGATGGCAGTGCCGACCTGCAGTACGTGCTGGCGGTTGCGCGTACCGTCGGTCGCCATATCGATGGCCCCTCGGTGGTCGTCAACAAGTCCACCGTGCCGGTCGGCACCGCCGACAAGGTGCGCGTGGCGATCCAGGAAGAGCTGGACGCACGCGGCGTGGACCATGAGTTCGATGTGGTCTCCAACCCCGAGTTCCTCAAGGAAGGCGACGCCGTGGCCGACTGCATGCGTCCGGATCGCATCGTGATCGGCGCCAAGAAGCCGGCGGCCATCGCCCGCATGCGTCGTCTATATGCGCCGTTCAACCGCAACCGCGACCGCATCGTGGAGATGGACGTGCGTTCGGCCGAGCTGACCAAGTACGCGGCCAACGCAATGCTGGCGACCAAGATCAGTTTCATGAACGAGATCGCCAATATTGCCGAGCGCGTCGGTGCGGACGTCGAGCACGTGCGGAACGGGATCGGTTCGGATCCGCGCATCGGCTGGCACTTCATCTACCCCGGCGCCGGCTATGGCGGCTCGTGCTTCCCGAAGGATGTGCAGGCACTGGCCAAGACCGCTGAACAGTACGGCATGGAGCCGACCCTGCTCAACGCGGTGGAAAGCGTCAACAACGCGCAGAAGGGGCACCTGTTCGAACTGGTGCAGCGGCATTACGGCGCCGAAGGCACCGGCAGCATTGCCGGCAAGACCTTCGCGGTGTGGGGCCTGGCGTTCAAGCCCAATACCGACGACATGCGTGCCGCGTCCAGCCGCCGTTTGATGGAGCAGTTGTGGGAAGCCGGTGCCACCGTGCGTGCCTACGACCCGGAAGCGACCCATGAAGCCAAGCGCATTTTCGGCGAGCGGGACGACCTGACTTTCTGCGACGAGGCATTTGCCGCATTGGAAGGCGCCGACGCCCTGGTCGTGGTCACCGAGTGGAAGCAGTTCCGCAGCCCGGATTTCGGCAAGATCAAGCAGGCCTTGAAGGACGACGTCGTGTTCGACGGCCGCAACCTTTACGACCCGCAGGAAATCGAAGCCGCAGGTCTGGCCTACTACGCCATCGGACGAGGCCGTTCGTTGCATGCATGAGCAACTCTCGCCGCGCGACCAGGAACTGGACGCGCGGTTGGTTGAACTGGAAACGCGCCTGTCCTTTCAGGAGCAGGCGCTCAATGAACTGAGTGAAGCACTTGCGGACGCCCGTTTGACGGGCGCCCGCAATGCCGAACTGATCCGCCACCTGCTCGAGGATCTGGGCAAGGTGCGCTCCACGTTGTTTGCCGACGCAGCGGATGAACCGCCGCCTCCGCATTATTGATTGCAGATTGCCACCGCCATGAGCGATACCTTACGTGACCAGTTGCTTGGGTTGGGCTTCAAGTCCGCGCCCAAGCCCGAACGCAAACCCGACGCACGGCCTGCCGCGCGTCAACATGGCAACGGTGGCAGGCCTGCGCCCGGCGGCAACAAGCCGGGCGGCCAGGGCAGGGGACCGCAGCGGCCGCATGCCGCTGCGGCGACCGACGGCAGGGGCGAGCGCAAGAATGACGGCAGGCCGGAGCGTCGCAACGATGGCAAGCCGGCAGGATCGCAACGTCCGCCGCAGTCCACGGCCGACCGCCGCGGACCCAGGCCGGCACGCACGCGTGAGGACATCGACCTGGCCAAGGCCTATGCGATTCGCGCGCAACGCGAGAAGGACGAGCGTATCGAAGCCGAGCGGCTGAAGCAGGAAGAAGCACGCCTGCGTCGCGAGGCCAAGGCCAAGCTCGAAGAGCTGCTCAAGGACAAGGGGCTCAATCATGCCGATGCGGATATCGCCCGGCATTTCCCGTATGGCGGCAAGATCAAGCGTATCTACGTGACTGCCGATCAGCTCAAGGCGCTCAACGCCGGCGAGCTCGGCGTGCTGCAGCTCAACGGTCGTTACCTATTGGTAACTGCCGAGGTCCTGGCCGAAGCCGAAGCGGTATTCGCGCCATCGGTGGCACTGAAGGTGGACCCGAATGCACCGGCAGGCGAAGACCCGTATGCCGATCCCCAGTATCAGGTGCCCGACGACCTGGTCTGGTAAGGCTGCGTAGATGGTTTTGTGTTGGCACATGGGCACCTGATGGGTGCCCATCTGTTGAGTGGCGGTCAACCCGATTGCGTAGCCGCCGGTGGATGCGGTCGATGCGTCAAGGCGGGAGATGTAGTTCTCCTGCATGCCGGCCCGTACGCGTTTTAGAGTGCGCGGGTCGGCCGCTCGCGATGGGGTCGGCCGCTTGTGTGCAAGTGACGAAATTTCAAGGATCAGGATGACGCGCTCGGCGACAGGGAATGCTTACTTCGCGCATATCGACGGATTGCGTGCATTGGCGGTGCTGTCGGTCATCGCCTATCACCTGGACGCCAGTTGGTTGCCCGGTGGTTTCACCGGCGTCGATATATTTTTCGTTATCTCGGGGTTTGTGGTCAGTGCGTCTGTCGATCGATTGCCGCGCATTGCGGTGGCCGCCGAGTTGGCGCGGTTTTATGCGCGCCGCTTGCGGCGTATCGCACCGGCCTTGCTGGTCTGCGTGCTGGTCACCGCGCTGTTTTCGACCTTGTTCATTCCCGAGTCGTGGCTGAGCGAAGCCAGCACCAAGACCGGACGCATGGCCTTGTTCGGGCTGAGCAACTGGGTGTTGGCCAGCGTCGGTCAGGATTATTTCTCGCCGCGTGCCGAGTTCAATCCGTATACGCAGACCTGGTCGCTGGGCGTGGAGGAGCAGTTCTATCTGCTGTTTCCGTGGATGTTCCTGGCCTGGATGCGTGGCGGTGCCGGACGTGCCTGGTCGCTGGGCCTGTTCGCGCTCGCCAGCGCGGCCTCGCTGGGCTATGCCTGGCAGCGCACGCAGGTGCCGGGACACGAGGTCACTTCGTTCTATCTGACCACCGCACGCTTTTGGCAACTGGGTGCCGGCGTGGTGTTGTTTCAGCTGATGGCACTGCTGCGCCGCCGCGACGGGCAGCGTGTGTTCGCAGCAGGCATCGGCCTGCCTGCACCGTTGCGCGCAGTGCTGTTGCTGTTGGCCTTGGCAGGCATCGGCAACGGACTGTGGAATGCGCGGCCTGGGCATTCGCCCTGGAGCGATGGCCTGTGGCCGGTGGTTGGCACGCTGGTGGTGCTGGCGTTGCTGCATCGGCACAGCGAGGGCTGGATCGGGCGCGTGTTGTCCGCCAGGCCGGTGGCGGCGATCGGGCGCATCTCGTATTCGCTGTATCTGTGGCACTGGCCGGTGCTGGTGCTGCTGCGCTGGACGATCGGGCTGGATGCGGTGGCGGCCAAGCTGCTGGCGCTGGTGCTGACGGTCGTTTGCGCGGCGGCGTCATATCGCTGGGTGGAACTGCCTTGGCGCAATCGGCGTCTGGGTGGCTGGTCGAACGTGCGCGTGGTGATGGCCGGCCTCGCTGCGTTGGTGCTGGCCTTCGGCGTGCAATCGGCAGTGATCAAGTCGACGCCGTATACCTCGTTGAGTGTGGTCAGCCGCCACCCGCTGGATTGGTATGCGTATGCGCGCGGCTTGCGCAAGGAGCTGCCGGACTGCCGCCTGATCGCCAGCAACGCATCGGTGGGCGGTCAGCCGGTGCGCATCTTCGCGCGCGGGCAGTGTTCGCGTCCTGCGGCCAGCCAGCGCCAGGTCTTTGTGATCGGCGATTCGCATGCGCTGGCCTACAACGAAATGCTGCGGCGTTTTCCGTTGCTGGAAGGCGGCAGCGTGCGCATGTATGGCGTGGCCGGGTGTGCGGTTGCATCGATGCAACCGGGCGGTCAGGGCGCAGGTTGCGACGCGTTCCTGCGGCCGGCGCTGGAGGACGTGGCGGGCAGGGCGCGTGCGGGCGATGTGCTGTTCCTGCCTGGTTTGCGGGTGCCGCGGCTGGCCGAGCAGGACGTGTTGTTCGACCTGCACGGCAATATCGCCACGCTGCAGAGCGAGCCGGCACGGCGCGAACGCGATGCGACGGTGGCGGCGACGATCGCATTGCTGGCACCGGTGCAGGCGCGGGGCGTTCTGGTTGTGTTCGAAGCGCCCAAACCGGTGCTCAGGGCACCGCCTTACCGATGTTCGGACTGGTTCAATCGTGGCAATGCGATCTGTGCCAACGGCATGCAGATCGAGCGCAAGGCGATGGAAGACTATCGCGCGCCGGCACTTGATGGATTGCGTCGCATCGCAGCCGGGCTAGGGGGCGCCAGCATCTGGGACCCGCTGCCGTCGCTGTGCGATGCGCAGGTGTGCGCGCCGACACAGCAGGGCCGGCCGCTGTTCTTCGATGCCGATCACTTGAGCGGGTATGGCAACCGTGTGCTGCTGCCGGGTTTCGCGGCGCATCTGCGTGGCTTGCCAGAGTCGGCATCGGTGGCTCAATAAAGGACCGGCTGCTCAGGAAAGGTTGACGTGCCGCTGGCGATACACGGGCCGGTCACGGCGCGCGCGGCACCATCGCCGCGTTACTGTCGACGCAGCCGGGCATGGTGCCCACTGCGTCGCTGCCCACTCCTGCAGATGGTGCTGCGTATGTCCATGTTGTCGAAAGAGTTGAAGTCCCGTGCCATTGCGTCGGTTGCGTCCACCGCGCGTGGCGCTTCGGGTTTGCAGGCGACGCGCGCCACGGTGTTGGCCGCTGCCATGCTTGCGTTATGCGGGATGAGTGGGCAGGCCGCTGCACAGACGGAGGATGCGCCCGCGTTTGACCGTCCCGGCATTCCGTTTGCCGCCGAGGTGCTGCAGCCGGGTGTGTTCGCCTGGGAGCAGGGGCTGCCGGATGCGAGTACCGATCGCAGCGACGGGCAGCGAATCACGCAGTACACCGCCGATACGGTGCTGCGCCTTGGCTTGTTCCAGAACGTGGAACTGCAGGTCGGCAGCGACAGCTACAATTGGCAGCACAGCGGCGGTGCGCATGTGCGTGGCGGAGGCGATAGCCATATCGGCCTGAAGGTGGCATTGCCGTCGCAGTCGGATAGCTTTCATTGGGCCGCGCTCGGCAGCTACAGCGTGCCGACCGGTAGCCCTGCCTTCAGTGATGGCTACGCGCGCGAACTGGGCGTGACCGCGTCCTGGGATCTGGCCCAGCAGCGCGCACTGGCGCTATACGTCAACTATGCGCGCGACAGCGACGGGCATACCTGGACCTTCTCGCCCAACTACACGTTCTTTTCCGGCGAGCGTTTCAGCAGTTATGTCGAGGCAGGTTTCGATACCGGCAGCGAGCATTCGCGTGTGGCCGGCGCCGGCGGTGCCTGGCAGCTGCCGCACGCGATGCAACTGGATGTCTCGGTGCTGCGCGGGCTGACCTCGGAGAGCCCGGACTGGCAGGGCGGGATCGGCCTGTCGATTGCCTTTCAGTGATGGGATAATGGAAGGCGGCGGCGACGTCGCGGCCGCTGTCTATGTTGCACTGCCGCATGCATTGAGTGCCCGGAAAAGGCCTAATTGGATCGATCCAATCGACGCCAGATGCATGCGCACTTCTCCCATTGCAAGGCCGGCAACGTGACGCGTGCCAAACCGGCGCCCTCCGCTTCGGAGCACGGCGACGCGCGCCGCAGCGGACGCGGGGCGGTGACCCTACGCGATATCGCCAGTGCCATCGGCGTATCGCGCGCGACGGTGTCGTTGGTGCTGCGCGGTAGCCCGCTGGTGCATGCGACCACGCGCGCGCGCGTGGAGGCAGAACTGGATCGGCAGCACTACGTCTACAACCGTGCTGCGGCCAATCTGCGCTGCCGCACCTCATCCAGCATCGCGCTGGTCATCAACGATCTGTCCAACCCGTTCTTTGCCGAATTCGCCGCAGGCGTTGACGAAGCGCTGGGCGCGGCCGGTTATGTGACCCTGCTCGGCAGTACCGGCGAATCGACGCAGCGCCAGCAGGCGGTGCTGACCTCGTTGATGGAGCACACTCCAGCCGGCATCATCCTGTCGCCGGCCGAAGGCAGCCAGGCACAGGCGCTGACCCAGGTGCTGGGACGACAACACAACGTGGTGTTGTTCAACCGCGAAGTGGAGGGCGCTGGCTGGGATCTGCTGGCACTGGACAACGAGCAGGGCGCGTTGCTTGCCTGCGCGCATCTGATCGCGCAAGGCCATCGGCGCATCGTGTTCTTCGGTGGTCATGCCGAATCCAGTTCCTGCCGGCAACGCCGCGCCGGTTACGCGCGCGCGATGGCCGATGCCGGTCTGGCCGTGCATTACGTTGAATCCGCACCGAACCGGCAGGATGCTGCGCTGTGCGCCGGTCGCATGTTGGGTAGCACCGCGCACGATCGCGCAACTGCGGCGGTCTGCTACAACGATAGCGTCGCGTTGGGCCTGATGGCGGCGCTGGCGATGCATGGCATCGTGCCGGGGCGCGACTTCGCGGTGACCGGTTTCGACGATATCGCCGAAGCCGCGTTGTTTACGCCCGCGCTGACTACGCTGGCCGCAGATCCGCGCGCGCGCGGGCGCCAGGCTGCGCAATTGGTGTTGCAGCGTATCGGGAGTCCCGCCCTTGCATCGCAGCGCCTGACCGCCGCAGTCGAATTGAAGATCCGTGCCAGCAGCGCCAGCGCGTTGAGCTCCGTGATTCCGCTTCACTCCCCCAGCGATTCCCCCGCCCATTCCCCCACCAAGGCCTCAGGCCGCTGACCAGGCAATTCCTATGGTTTCCCTTTCCACGCAGTCCACAGTGCCTAGCGGCAACAAGGCGCCCGTCAACAACGGCGTTGCGTTGTCGGTCGTCACCACGATCTTCTTCATGTGGGGCTTTCTCACCTGCCTCAACGACATCCTGATCCCGCATCTGAAGGCGGTATTCGAACTCAACTTCGCGCAGGCGATGCTGGTGCAGTTCACCTTCTTCGGCGCGTACTTCCTGATGTCGCTGCCGGCCGGTTGGCTGGTGGCCAGGCTTGGCTACAAGCAAGGCATCGTGGCCGGGCTGGCGGTTGCCGCGGTCGGTGCGCTGGGCTTCTGGCCTGCGGCGGAATTGCGCGTGTACGGCGCATTTCTCGGCGCGCTGTTCGTGCTGGCCACCGGCATCACCATCCTGCAGGTGGCGGCCAACCCGTATGTCGCGCTGCTGGGTCCGGAGCGCAGTGCGTCCAGCCGCTTGACCCTGGCGCAGGCGCTCAATTCGCTGGGGACCGCGATCGCGCCGTTGTTCGGTGGCTGGCTGATCCTGTCCAACACGGTGATGAGCGGCGACCAGCTCAAGGTGCTGCCGGAAGCCGAGCAACTGGCCTATCGCGTGCAGGAAGCGCAGGCCGTGCAGGGGCCGTACATCGGTTTGGGCATCGTGCTGTTTCTGCTGGCGATCTTCGTGTTCCTGTTCCGTCTGCCGGCCCTGACCGATGCGGGCGCGCAGAAGGATGAAAGCAGGCATTCGCTGCTGGATGCCCTGGCGCACCCGCACGTGCGCTTCGGTGTATTGGCGATCTTCTTCTATGTCGGTGCGGAAGTGGCGATCGGCAGCCTGATGGTCAACTATTTCTCGTTGCCGCAGATCGGCGGGTTCACCGAGCGCGAGGCGACCCACTACGTGTCGGCGTACTGGACGCTGGCGATGATCGGCCGCTTCATCGGTTCGGCCTTGCTGGCCAAGTTGTCGCCGCGCGTGCTGTTGTCGGTGTTTGCCGGGATCAACGCACTGCTGCTGGGCCTGACCATGGCCAGCGGCGGCATGCTGGCGGTGTATGCGCTGGTGGCGATCGGCCTGTTCAATTCGATCATGTTCCCGACCATCTTTACGCTCGGCATCGAGCGGCTTGGTCCGCTGACCGGCCGCGCCTCGAGCCTGTTGATCATGGCCATTGTCGGCGGCGCCATCGTGCCGTATCTGCAAGGTCTGCTGGCCGACAGCATCGGTCTGCACGAGTCGTTCGTGTTGCCGCTGGTGTGCTACCTGTACATCGTGTTCTACGGCATCTGGGGCTCGCGTCTGCGCGGCGCACTGGCGGAGGCGCGCGCATGAGTGCCTTGAAGAACCGGGTGGTGTGTTTTGGCGAGGCCTTGATCGACATGCTGGCACTGCCGCAGGCCGGTCCGGATGAGGCACGCACGTTTGCGCAATACGCCGGCGGTGCGCCGGCCAATGTCGCGGTCGCGGTGGCGCGCCTGGGCGGCGCAGCGCATTTCGTCGGCATGCTGGGGCGCGACATGTTCGGCGATTTTCTGCTGCAGAGCCTGCAGCAGGCCGGCGTCGCCACCGATGGCATCGTACGCACCGATGAGGCGAAGACCGCGCTGGCCTTCGTGGCGTTGGATGAAGCCGGCGAACGCAGTTTCAGTTTCTATCGTCCGCCTGCGGCGGATCTGCTGTTCCGGCCGGAGCATTTCGCTGCGGACGGCTTCACGCAGGCTGCCGTGCTGCATGTGTGTTCCAACAGCATGACCGAGCCTGCGATCGCGCAATGCACGCTGGACGGCATGCGCCGCGCACGCGCCGATGGCGCCATCGTCAGCCTGGATCTCAACCTGCGCCCGATGCTGTGGCCGCAGGACGTGGACCCGGCTGCACTGCTGTGGGAGGCATTGGCGCTGGCCAATGTGGTCAAGCTCTCGCGCGAAGAACTCGATTACCTGGCCGGCACGCTCGATGGCGACGCCAGCGCGGTCACCCGCAAGCTCTGGCAGGGCCAGGCCAGTTGGTTGCTGGTCACCGACGGTGGTGGCCCGGTGCACTGGCAGACACGCACCGATTCGGGTCAGGTGCCGGCCTTCCGCGTGCAGGTGCGCGACAGCACGGCGGCGGGCGATGCGTTCGTCGGTGGCTTGCTGTTTCAGCTGGCGACGCGTGCATCCACGCTGGAGCAGCTGTCCGGCGATGCCGCTGCGATCACCGAGGTGATCCGTTTTGCCGCGGCGGTCGGCGCGCTCGCGGTAACGCGCAAGGGCGCGTTTGCGGCCATGCCGAGCGTCGATGAAGTCCATTCCCTGATCCAGGAACAATCATGAGCCGTTTGCCTGCGAGCCCCGCACCCGATTTCCGTTCGGCCGATGTACTGCGTCAGCATATCGCCGACACCATGGCGTTCTACCACCCGCGCGCGATCGACCCGGCGGGCGGATTTTTCCAGTATTTCCGCGACGATGGTTCGATCTACGATGCCGGGCATCGGCATCTGGTCAGCAGCACGCGCTTCGTCTTCAATTACGCGATGGCGTATCGCGAATTCGGGGATGCGCAGTACCTGCAGGCGGTGCGTCACGGCCTGGACTATCTGCGCAACGTGCATCGCAATCCGGCCACCGGCGGTTACGCATGGACCTTGCGTGATGGCGTGGTCGAAGACGACATGAATCACTGCTACGGCGTGGCCTTCGTGCTGCTGGCGTATTCGTGCGGCCTGAAGGCGGGCATCGAGGAGGCGCGCGCATGGATGGACGAGACCTGGCAGCTGCTGGAAAAGCACTTCTGGGAGCCGGAATTCGGCCTGTACCGCGACGAAGCCGATGCGCAGTTCAACTTCACCAGCTACCGCGGCCAGAACGCCAATATGCACATGTGCGAGGCGATGATCGCCGCGTACGAAGCCAGTGGCGAGCAACGCTATCTGGATCGTGCGCTGTCGCTGGCCGACACCATGACCCGGCGTCAGGCGGCCAAGGCCGATGGCCTGGTGTGGGAACACTACGATCTGCAGTGGAACATCGACTGGGACTACAACCGCGACAATCCCAAGCACCTGTTCCGCCCCTGGGGTTTCCAGCCGGGCCATCAGACGGAATGGGCCAAGCTGCTGATGCTGCTGGATCGCTACGCACCGACCGACTGGTTGTTGCCGACCGCGCAACATCTGTTCGATGTGGCGGTGGAGCGCTCCTGGGATGCGCAGCGTGGCGGGCTGTATTACGGCTTCGATCCGGACGGCAAGGTCTGCGACGACGACAAATACTTCTGGGTGCAGGCCGAATCGCTGGCGGCGGCGGCGTTGCTGGCGCAGCGCAGCGGCGAGCCGCGCTACTGGCAGTGGTACGACAAGCTCTGGGCGTATTCCTGGGAGCACATGATCGACCACCGCTATGGTGCGTGGTACCGCATTCTGGATGCGGACAACCGCAAGTACAGCGACGAAAAGAGCCCCGCCGGCAAGACCGATTACCACACCATGGGCGCGTGCTACGAGGTCTTGAACGTGTTGCGGCCGGCTGCTTGATGCTGGCGTGATCAAGGGCGCCGCCGCGCAATGCGTCGGCGCCGCGTAGGAGCGCATCCGGGCGCGACGAGGCTTTACCGGTAAAGCCTCGTCGCGCCCGGGTGCGCTCCTACGATATCTGCGGTCTGCAGCTGCCCTTATTCCGGGTCGTAATCCAGATTCGATGCCAGCCAACGTTCGGCCAATGCCACGGTAATGCCCTTGCGTTTGGCGTAGTCGGCCACCTGTTCCTTGCCCAGGCGCCCGACCACGAAGTACTGGCTCTTGGGATGGCTGAAGTAGTAGCCGGAGACCGCTGCGGTGGGCAGCATCGCGAAACTTTCGGTCAGCGTCATCGTGGTATGACGCTCGGCATCGAGCAGGTCGAACAGGGTGCGCTTTTCGCTGTGCTCGGGGCAGGCGGGATACCCCGGAGCCGGGCGAATGCCGCGATAGCGCTCGGCGATCAGCGCCTCGTTGTCCAGCGTCTCATCCTCCACATAGCCCCAGAATTCGGTGCGCACGCGTTGATGCAGGCGCTCGGCCAGCGCCTCGGCCAGACGGTCGGCCAGGGCCTTGAGCAGAATCGCATTGTAGTCGTCGTGCGCGGCTTCGAACCGCGCTACATGCGGCTCGATGCCGATGCCGGCGGTGACTGCAAACGCGCCGATCCAGTCCTGCTTGCCGCTGCTCTTGGGCGCGATGAAATCGGCCAGGCAGAAGTCGGGGCGGTCGACGGGTTTGTCGACTTGCTGACGCAGGAAGTGCAGGGAATGGGGAATGGAGAATCGGGAATGGTCGGGCGCCGATGCATCGCCTTGCGATTCCCGATTCCCGATTCCCGATTCCGCAGGCTCGGTCAGCACAACAACATCATCGCCGACTGCATTGGCCGGCCACAGCCCGAACACCGCCTTCGCGGTCAGCCATTTTTCGGCGACGATGGTGCGCAGCATCTTGCGTGCATCGCGGTACAACTCGCTGGCCTGGCTGCCGACCACCTCGTCGCTGAGGATCGCCGGGAACTTGCCGGCCAGTTCCCAGGCCTGGAAGAACGGGGTCCAGTCGATCAGCTCGATCAACTCCTGCAGCGGATAGTCGTCGAACACGTGCAGGCCCGGCTGACGCGGGGCGGGTGGTGTGTAAGTGTCCCAGTCACCGTCGAAACGCTGTGCGCGTGCCTTTTCCAGCGACACCAGGCGTTTGGCGTCGCCGCGGTTGCGATGGCGCGTGCGGATCTCTGCGTAGTCGGCATCGTTGGCGGCGACGAAGGCCTGGCGCAGGTCGCGCGAGATCAGCGATTGCGCAACGCCCACCGCGCGCGAGGCATCTTTCACCCACACGGTGGGGGCGGTGTAGTGCGGGTCGATCTTCAAGGCGGTGTGCGCGCGCGAGGTGGTGGCGCCACCGATCAATAGCGGAATCTCGAAGCCTTGCCGCTGCATCTCGCGTGCGACATGCGACATCTCTTCCAGCGACGGCGTGATCAGGCCGGACAAGCCGATCAGGTCCGCATTCTCTGCGCGTGCACGGTCCAGTATCACCTGCGCCGAGACCATCACGCCCAGGTCCACCACGTCGAAGTTGTTGCATGCCAGCACCACGCCGACGATGTTCTTGCCGATGTCGTGCACATCGCCCTTGACGGTGGCCATGATGATCTTGCCGTTGGACTTGCCGACATCGCCGGTCCGCAGCTTTTCCGCTTCGATGAAGGGCAGCAGATACGCCACCGCCTTCTTCATCACACGCGCGGACTTGACCACCTGCGGCAGGAACATCTTGCCAGCACCGAACAGGTCGCCGACCACGTTCATGCCGTCCATCAGCGGGCCTTCGATCACGTCCAGCGGGCGGGTGGACTGCTGGCGCGCTTCCTCGGTATCGGTTTCCACGAATGCGTCGATGCCGTGCACCAGCGCATGCGCCAGCCGCGCACGCACCGGCTTCTCGCGCCAGGCCAGGTCTTCGACTTTCGCCGCGCCCTTGCTGCCTTTGTAGCGCTCTGCAATTTCCAGCAAGCGTTCGGTGCCGTCCTTGCGCCGATTGAGGATCACATCCTCCACGCGTTCGCGCAGCTCCGGGTCCAGCTCGTCGTAGATCGGCATGCCGCCGGCGTTGACGATGCCCATGTCCATGCCGGCCTTGATCGCATGGAACAGGAACACCGAGTGGATCGCCTGGCGCACCATCTCGTTGCCGCGGAACGAGAACGACACGTTGGAAACGCCACCGGAAACATGGCAGTGCGGCAGCATGCGTTTGATCTGCCGGGTGGCTTCGATGAAGTCCACCGCGTAGTTGTCGTGCTCCTCGATGCCGGTGGCCACGGCAAAGATGTTCGGGTCGAAGATGATGTCTTCCGGCGGAAAGCCCACCTGCTCGGTCAGCACCTTGTAGGCGCGCGTGCAGATCTCGACCTTGCGCGCGCAGGTATCGGCCTGGCCCACTTCGTCGAAGGCCATCACCACCGCGGCAGCGCCATAGCGCAGCACCTTGCGCGCCTGTTCGATGAACAGCGCCTCGCCTTCCTTGAGCGAGATCGAGTTGACCACGCTCTTGCCTTGCAGGCATTTCAGGCCGGCTTCGATCACGCTCCACTTGGAGGAATCCACCATCACCGGGATGCGCGCGATATCCGGCTCGGACATGATCAGGTTGAGAAAACGCGTCATCGCCTTTTCCGAATCGATCAGGCCCTCGTCCATGTTGACGTCGAGGATCTGCGCACCGTTGGCGACCTGCTGGCGCGCCACCTCCACCGCCTCTTCGTAGCGCTCTTCCTTGATCAGCTTGCGGAACTGCGCGCTGCCGGTGACGTTGGTGCGCTCGCCCACGTTGACGAACAATAGGTCCGGGGTGATGACCAGCGGTTCCAGGCCGGACAGGCGGGTGTGGCGGGGAGTGCTCATGCGATGCTCTGAAGAAGGGCGGCCGCGTTGCTAGCCCGGATCGGAAAAGGAAGTGACGGGACGCAGTCGTCTGCACTCATCCGGCGCTGCACGCTTGCTTCCCCCGCATGCGGAAGAAGGTGCCCGAAGGACGGATGAGTGTCATCGCTCTGCATCACGCCGCCAGCTCCTGCGCGCCAGGCAATTGCCGCGGCGGCAGGTCGGCGACCGCTTCGGCGATCGCACGGATGTGATCCGGTGAGGTGCCGCAGCAGCCGCCGACCAGATTGAGCAAACCGGCCTGCGCAAATTCGCGCAGGGTTTCGGCCATTTCTTCCGGGGTTTCGTCGTACTCGCCGAAGGCATTCGGCAGGCCGGCATTGGGATGCGCGCTGACATAGGCGTCGGCAATCTGCGCCAGCGTTTCCACATGCGGGCGCAGGTCCTTGGCACCGAGCGCGCAGTTCAGGCCCACCGACAGCGGCCGCCCGTGCGCGACCGAGGCGTAGAACGCCTCGGCCGTCTGGCCGGACAAGGTGCGTCCGGAGGCATCGGTGATGGTGCCGGAGATCATCACCGGCAGGCGTCCGCCGCGCGCTTCGAACACTTCCTCGATGGCATACAGCGCGGCCTTGGCGTTGAGCGTGTCGAAGATGGTTTCCACCATCAGCGTGTCGGCACCGCCGTCGATCAGGCCGTCGATGGCTTCGCGATAGGTGTCACGCAAGGCGTCGAAGCTGGTGTTGCGGTAGCCGGGGTCGTTGACGTCCGGGCTGATCGAAGCGGTGCGGCTGGTGGGGCCGAGCACGCCGATTACGAAGCGCGGCTTATGCGGGGTCAACGCCTCGACTTCGTCGCAGCAGGCGCGCGCGACCTGCGCGCCGGCCTTGTTCAATTCGTACACCAGATGTTCCAGGTGATAGTCGGCCTGGCTCACCGAGGTGGCGTTGAAGGTATTGGTTTCCAGCAGGTCGGCACCGGCGTCCAGATAGGCGCGATGGATGCCGGCGATGATCTCCGGGCGCGACAGCAACAGCAGATCGTTGTTGCCTTTCAGGTCGTGGCCTTCCGGTGCGTGTGCGTGATCGCAGCCCGCGCCATGCACGTGTACCTGTGTACTGTCGTAACCGTCGGCAAAGCGGCTGCCGCGATAGTCGGGCTCCTGCAGATCGTGGCGCTGGATCATCGTGCCCATCGCGCCGTCGATGATGAGGATGCGTTCGGCGAGCGCGGCAGTGAGTTTGGCGGCGCGCTCGGGATGCAGCCAGGGCAATGCAAACCGGATTGGAGATTGGGGATTGGATACCTGCGTCATGATTCAGCTCTCCGCGAAGCAGTGCCTTTGCTTTCAACGATTCCCGATTCCCGACTCCCAATTGCCGGCTTCACCGCAATCAATGAAATCACCTCGAAATGCGGCGGGCGCTTCTCGCGCGTCACCGTCTCCAGGCTGGACACGTCCAGCCCGGCTTTCTCGGCAAACCTGCGCAGTTCCTTGGCAGCAAAGCCAAGATTGACGTGGCCATAGGCATGCACTGCGGCGCGGTGTTCGTGCTTGGCCAGGCTGCACAGCAGCAGGCGGCCGCCGGGGCGCAGCACGCGCGCGGATTCGGCCACTGCCTGCGCCGGCTTGGCTGCATAGGTGAGCGCATGCATCAGCACTACCAGATCGAAACTGGCATCGGGAAACGGCAACGCATGCATGTCACCCTCGCGCACTTCCACATTGCGCAGCTTGCGCAGGCGCTCGCTGGCGGCGGCGACCACGCGTGCGCTGGTGTCGATGCAGATGTAGCGGGTGGCATGTGGCGCCACCAGCTCGGCCAGCACGCCGTCGCCGGAGGCGATGTCGAGCACGTCGCCGGTTTCCAGCAAGGGCAGGGCGGTGCGCGCCAGCGCCTCCCAGGTGCGCCCCGGGGAATAGTGCCGTTCCATGTCGCCGGCCACCGAATCGGCCCAGTTCTGGTCGGCGGCGCGGTTGGCCAGCACTGCGGCCACGCGCTCGGCGTCCTGACGCAGCAGCGGGTCGTCGCTGCCGGTGCTCAATGCCAGCCACAGGGCGCGCTGCGCCGGGTCCAGCGACACTTCGTCGAAACGGTAGTAAGCCGACACGCCGGCGCGGCGGTCGCGCACCAGGCCAGCTTCCTTGAGCTTGGCCAGGTGCGTGGACACGCGTGGCTGGGCCAGGCGGGTGATCGCCGACAGCTCGGCCACGGTGAGTTCTTCCTGCTCTAGCAAGGTCAGCAGGCGGACGCGGGTGGCGTCGGCAAATACCTTCAGGCGCGCCGACCAGTCTTCCAGATCCATGAATATCTCTATATCGCGATATGGAGATATTTTCGGCCGGGCAGGGTGTGGGGTCAACTACATACGCATGCGAATGGTTGGGGCTACAATGGGCGCTCAGCCTAGGCCTGGAGGGGTGCGACGTGGATTTCAGCTTTACCGAAGAACAATTGATGATCCAGGATGTGGCGCGCCGCATCGCCCAGGAAAAGATCGCCCCCACCGCGGAGCAGTTCGATCGCAGCGGCGAGTTCCCGCTGGAGAACATCCGCCTGCTCGGCGAAAACGGCCTGATGGGCATCGAGGTGCCGGCCGAGTACGGTGGCGCCGGCATGGACCCGATCAGCTATGCGCTGGCAATGATCGAGATCGCCGCCGCCGACGGCGCGCATTCCACCATCGTGTCGGTCAACAACTCGCTGTTTTGCACCGGCATCCTGAAGAACGGCAGCGAGGCGCAGAAACAGCTGTACGTGCGCGCGATCGCCGAAGGCGCGCAGATCGGCGCGTTCGCACTGACCGAGCCGCAGTCAGGTTCGGATGCTTCGGCGATGCGTTGCCGCGCGGTCAAGCAGGCCGATGGCAGCTTCGTGATCAACGGCAAGAAGAGCTGGATCACCTCCGGCCCGGTCGCCAAGTACATCGTGTTGTTTGCAGTGACCGAGCCAGACAAGGGCTCGCGCGGCATTACCGCTTTCATGGTCGACGCCGATCGCGCCGGCTTCCATCGCGGCAAGACCGAGCCCAAGCTCGGCATCCGTGCCTCGGCCACCTGCGAGATCGAGTTTGCCGATTACATCGCCCAGCCCGAGGAAGTGCTGGGCGTGGAAGGCGAGGGCTTCAAGACCGCGATGAGCGTGCTCGACGCCGGGCGCATCGGCATCGCGTCGCAGGCGGTCGGCATCGCGCGTGCCGCCTATGAGGCGACCCTGGCCTACGTCAAGGAGCGCAAGGCCTTCGGTGCGGCCATCGGCACCTTCCAGATGACCCAGGCCAAGATCGCCGACATGAAATGCAAGCTGGATGCGGCGCTGCTGCTGACGCTGCGCGCGGCCTGGTTGAAGGGGCAGGGCCAGAAGTTCGGCACCGAAGCGGCCGTGGCCAAGCTCACCGCCTCGGAAGCGGCGATGTGGATCACCCATCAGGCGGTGCAGATCCACGGCGGCATGGGCTATTCCAAGGAAATGCCGCTGGAGCGTTACTTCCGCGACGCCAAGATCACCGAAATCTACGAGGGCACCTCGGAAATCCAGCGCCTGGTGATCGCCCGTGGCGAGACCGGCCTGCGCTGAAGAGCATGATCCGGCAGTACGTTGCGGTCGACACCATCGGCCCGAGCTGCGCAGCAGTCGATCCGGCACCTTGGCGCTGGCGATTGCCTCGCACTATGTAGGAGCGCGCTTGCGCGCGAAGCGGCGTTCTCGATAACGCCCCATCGCGCGCAAGCGCGCTCCTACGCAGACGTGGGCGGTCAGATATCGCAGCGGCGCCGTGTCATTGGCCTGGCGCCGGCACACCGCAAGCAACGTCACAGCCCTACATCGCACATGGTTGCGCCCGACCTTGTCGCGCGCGGCGCGCGCGGATCACAATCGCAGCTTCTCTGGCCTCTGGTGCGCGCATGCCCCGGTCCTTGCACGCTGTGTTTTCCCGCCTTTCGTTGTCCGCCCGTGTTCCGGTGCTGGTCTGTTGGGCGCTGTTGCTGGTCTGCGCTGCGGCAACCGCGCAAACGCCGCCGCCCTCGATCGTGCCCACCGACCGCCTGCAGGAAGCCTGGTGGGCGCAGCGGCATGCGCAGGTGCTGGAGCAGGTGAATCAGCACGCCGACACCCCTCTATTGTTGATCGGCGATTCGATCACCCAGAACTACGAGAAAGCCAAGGCACCGGACGAGGATTTTCAGCCGATCTGGCAGACCTTCTACGGCCGCCGTGGCGCGCTCAATCTGGGCTTCAGCGGCGATGGCACCGAACACGTGTTGTGGCGGCTGGCCAATGGCGAGGTCGATGGCCTGCAGCCCAAGGTCGCGCTGGTATTGATCGGTACCAACAACACCGGCCACCTCGGCCAGACCGCGGAGCAGGCCCAGCTCGGTATCGATGCGGTGGTGGCGGCGATCGAACAGAAATTGCCGCGCACGCAGATCTTGCTGGTGGGTGTGCTGCCCAGCGACATCTCCAGCGAGAAGTCGCGCCGCGATGCGCAGATCAACCAGGGCCTGGCGGTGCGCTATGGCGACAATCCACGCGTGACCTATCTGGATGTGGGGTCGATCTTCCAGCGCGACGGCAAGCTGCGCACCGAGCTGTTTTACGACACCCGCTTCCGCCCGCCGGCCGCTGCCCTGCATCCGGACACGCAAGGCCAGCGCATGCTGGCCGAGGCGATCGAGCCGACCCTGGCGCGCCTGCTCGGCGAGCCGCCGGTCAAGCCGGTTGCCGCGCTGGGCCGCGATTTTGCGACCTCGCTGATTCCGGTCGACCGGCTGGAGCAGGACTCCTACGACTGGTATGCGCGTCACCATGCGGCGCTGGCCGCAGCGCGCACCCTCAAGCCCGAGGTGGTGATGATCGGCGATTCGATCACGCACTTCTGGGCCGGCCCACCGCAGGCCACGCGTGTCAGTGGCCCCGAGTCCTGGAGCTGGTTGTACGGCAGGGCCCCGGTGCTGAATCTGGGCTTTGGCTGGGACCGCACCCAGAACGTGCTGTGGCGCATCCGCCAGGGCGAGCTCGACGGCCTGGATCCGCGCTGGGTGGTGCTGCATATCGGCACCAACAACTTCACCGGCACCGCGCAAGCGCGCGCCGCCACGCCGGCCGAGACCGCGCAGGGTGTGGAGGCGGTGGTGAGCGAGGTGCGTCGCCGTTTGCCCAGGAGTCAGCTGATCCTGATGGCGATCATGCCGCGCGGCCGCCATGCCGGGGATGCGCAGCGCGCGCCCATTGCTGAGACCAATCGGCTGTTGGTCGCGCGTTATGGCAAGGATCCGTCCGTGCGTCTGGTCGACATCGGCCCTCGGATGCTGCAGCCGGACGGGACCTTGCCCGAGGCGCTGATGCCCGACGGCACCCATCCCAGTGAGACCGGGTATGCGATCTGGGCCACGGCGCTGCGCGAGGCGGGCATCACGGCAACGCCATAAGCCGTCCTGGGCTGCGGAGTCAGGGCAGCGGCGTCGAAGAGGGCGCTGCTGTGGTGTAGCAGGCTATCCGGTTGCACGGTTGCTGCGTCATGGCGTGATCGGAATGAAGCGCCGGCCGCCGATCAATGGCGGGCTGCCATCGGCCGGCAACGCAGGCGCACGGCCACCGTCAGAACTTTCCAAACCCCAGAAACCAGAAGACCCCCGATCGCTCGGAGGTCTTTTTAAACTGGTGCCCAGAAGAGGACTCGAACCTCCACGAAGTTGCCCCCGCTAGCACCTGAAGCTAGTGCGTCTACCAATTCCGCCACCTGGGCAGGTGAGCCGCGAATTTTGCAGACTCCCGGCGGGCTTGTCAATGCCTGGCGAGCGGCAATGATGGCCGGCCGGGCGAGGCTTGCTGCCCATGGCGCGGCCGCAAGGGGTACCATGTAAGCAATGACAAAGAAAAACACCCCAGATTCCGATCGGCCCAGTCGCCGCAAGTCCACCAGCCCGGGCGAGTCCACCACCGCCGAAAAACAGAAGTTGCCGGGCTGGATGCCGGACTTCCTGGTCCGCGCTGCCGCCGGTGCGTCGACCAAGTCCGCCAACAAGCGCGCTGCCGACAAGGCCGCCAACGCCTCGCCCGAGCTGCCGGTAGCGCCAGCGCTGCCCACGCCGCCGGCGCCACGCGCACCGCATCCGCGCAAGAGTGGTCCGCCGGCGCCGCCGCCGGAACGCTTCCAGCAGGCGCCGACCGAAGCGTCCGCGCCGGCGGCGGAGTTCAAGGATCCGCATGCCGATCGCGAAGCACTGCGCTACGCCGAGCCGATCGCCAGCCGCGAGGCCATCCTGCAGTTGCTCGACGCCTGCGATGGCCCGCAGACCGCCGAGGAAATCGCCGAAAAACTCAATCTCAGCGACCGCATCGATGCGCTGGGCAAGCGCCTGGCGGCGATGGTGCGCGAAGCGCAGCTGGTGCAGAACCGTCGCGGCGGCTACGCGCCGGTGCAGCAGACCAGCCTGATTGCCGGCGTGGTGATCGCCAATCCGGAAGGCTTCGGTTTCCTCAAGCCGGACGAAGGTGGCGACGACCTGTTCCTGCCGCCTTATGAAATGCGCAAGGTCATGCACGGCGATCGTGCGCTGGCCAACGTCACCGGCATCGACCGCCGCGGCCGTCGCGAAGGTGCGATCGCCCGCGTGCTCGAACGCCGTATGTCGCGCATGCTCGGACGCTTCTTCTACGAGCATGGCGTGGCCTATGTCGACCCGGACGACAAGCGCGTGCAACGCAACGTGCAGATCGCGCCGGATGGCATCGGCGAGGCGCGCGAAGGGCAGTTGGTGGTGTGCGAACTGATCGCGCCGCCGGATGCGCGGCGCCCGGCGATCGGCAAGATCATCGCGGTGCTCGGTGACAAGCTCACCCCGTCGCTGGTGGTGGAGATGGCCATCCACGGCCATGAGCTGCCGCACGAATTTCCGCAGGAAGTGCTGGACGAGGCCGCGGCAGTGCCGTTGGTGGTCGAGCCGCAGATGATCGGCGGGCGCGTGGATCTGCGGCAGATGCCGCTGGTCACCATCGACGGCGAAGACGCCAAGGATTTCGACGACGCGGTGTATTGCGAGCCCAATATCGACGGTTTCCGTCTGGTGGTGGCGATCGCCGACGTGTCCAACTATGTGCGTCCGGGCACGCCGCTGGACGACGAAGCGCAAAAGCGCGCCACCTCGGTGTATTTCCCGGGGTTCGTGGTGCCGATGCTGCCGGAAACCCTGTCCAACGGCATCTGCTCGCTGATGCCCAAGGTCGACCGCATGTGCTTCGTCTGCGACATGCAGGTGGGCCGCGACGGCGAAGTCACCGGTTCGCGTTTCTACGAAGCGGTGATGAACTCGCATGCGCGCCTGACCTATAACCAGGTCTGGAAGGCGGTGGGCGAAGACGATGCCGACACCAAGGCCTTCATCGGCCCGTTGTTGCCGCAGGTGCAGCGCCTGCACCAGCTGTACAACGTGCTGTCCAAGGCGCGCACGCAGCGTGGCGCAATCGAGTTCGAAACCTCCGAAGTGCGCTTCGTGCTCGACAACACCGGCGAAGTCACCCAGGCCGGCATGCTGGTGCGCAACGATGCGCACAAGCTGATCGAAGAATGCATGATCGCCGCCAACGTCGAGGCCGCGCGTTACCTGCTGAGCATGCATGTGCCGGCGCCGTACCGCGTGCACGAACGGCCGCCGGAGAGTAAATACGAAGACCTGCTGGAGTTCCTCAAGGAATTCCAGCTGAGCCTGCCGGCATGGAGCAAGGTGCGCCCCGGCGACTACACCAAGTTGCTGAAGAAGGTGCGCGCGCGCCCCGATGCGGCGTTGCTGGAATCGGTGCTGCTGCGCAGCCAGAGCCTGGCGGTGTATTCGCCGGACAACAATGGTCACTTCGGTCTGGCGCTGGAGGCGTATGCGCACTTCACCTCGCCGATCCGGCGTTACCCGGACCTGCTGGTGCACCGCGCGATCAAGCACGCCCTGACCGGCGCCAGCCCGGAAAAATACATCTACACCCCGCGTCAGATGGCGGCCCTGTCGCTGCAGTGTTCCGAGCGTGGTCGGCGTGCCGACGAAGCCGAACGCGAAGTCGACGAGCGGTATCGCGCCGCGTGGATGGAAAAGCATGTCGGCGGCCAGTTCGATGGCGTGATCAGCGGCGTGACCGGGTTCGGCCTGTTCGTGGAGTTGACCCAGTCCAAGGTCAACGGCCTGGTGCATGTCACCCAGCTGCCGCAGGACTATTACCAGTTCGATCCGATCCGCAAGACGCTCAGTGGCGAGCGCCGTGGCCGCACGTTCCGTCTGGGCGATCCGGTGCGGGTGCTGGTACTCAAGGCCAGCATGGAGGAACGCAAGATCGACTTCCGCCTGGCCGAGGATCGCGGCGATTCGCCCGAACCGCCGCCGCCGCCGAGCGCTCAGCCGGCCAAGCGCAAGAAGAAGCAGTACTAAGCGCGTCTGCAGGACCGCGAGCCGCCGTCCGACGGCGGCTCGCGATGCCATGGATCGCCCGATATTGAGCTGCAGGTCGTTGCGGGCAGACGCTCGTAACGCGTGCTGGGTGCCCACTTTCAAGGTTTGAGGCGACGATGGACGCAGCAATCGAGTACAGCGGTGGCTGCCAGTGCGGCGCCGTGCGTTTCCACGTGCGCGGCGGGCTGACGGACGCCTCGATCTGCCATTGCCGCATGTGTCAAAAAGCCTTCGGTGCCTACTATGCGCCGTTGGTTTCGGTGCGCGGTGTCGAGTTCAGCTGGACACGCGGCGAGCCGAAGCGCTTCGCCTCTTCATCGATGGTGTTGCGTGGCTTCTGCGCCGAATGTGGAACGCCGCTGACCTACGAAGCGCCCGACGGCCTGGCGATTGCTGCCGGTGCGTTCGATACGCCCGAGCGGCTGCCTCCGGCAATCCAGTACGGGGTGGAGCGCAAGCTGCCGTTTGTCGATGCATTGGCCTGTCTGCCGGCGCGCACCACCGAGGACGATGTCGCCGCATTGGCGTTTCTGGCCGATGTGGTGTCAAGGCAGCATCCGGATCACGATACCGCGCAGTGGCCAGTGTGAGTCCGCGCCCGCAGGCGTGAGTGCAGATCGCAGGGGGGGGGGCGCGATAGCGGGTGCGTGCAGGTGCCGGCACCATCACAATGGTGCGAGCGCCATCCCCGCAATCGGCCGTACGGCGTGCTGAGGTTCTGGCCGTGGCCCAGGAACAACGCGATCTCCGTGCTGGCAGCGCCGTCTGCGCTCCGGCCGTGACGTGGCAGGCCGCAGGCCCTACCATTCCCCTTTATCTCTTCGTATCCGGCGCAATGAGCAGCAAGCAGAATCAGTGGATCGTCGGCGTCAACGCCGTCGCCTCGTCCGTCGAGAACGACGCCGACAACGTGCGCGAGGTCTTGATCGAGGCCGGCAGCAAGAATCCGCGCCTGATCGAAATCGAAGAGCAGGCCCGCCGCAAGGGCATCGACGTGCGCCGGGTCAACACCCAGGCACTCGATGGCGTCGGTGGACAGGTGCGCCACCAGGGCGTGGTCGCCCGCTATGCCGCAGCGCGGCTGTGGGCCGAAAACGAGCTCGAAGCGCTGGTGACCGCAGCCGAGGGACGTGCCTTGCTGCTGATCCTTGATGGCGTGCAGGACCCGCACAATCTCGGTGCATGCCTGCGCAGCGCGGCCGCGGCCGGCGTCACTGCGGTGGTCATTCCCAAGGACAAGTCGGCCACGGTCAACGCGACCGTGCGCAAGACCTCGGCCGGTGCGGCCGACCGTATTCCGGTGGTCGCGGTGACCAATCTGGCGCGTTGCCTGCGCGATCTGCAGAAGCAGGGCGTGTGGCTGTATGGCCTGGCCGGCGAAGCCGAGGCGTCGCTGTACAGCGTGGACCTGCGCGGCAACGTCGGGCTGGTGCTCGGTGGCGAAGCCGACGGCCTGCGTCGTCTCACCCGCGAGCATTGCGATGGCCTGGTCAAGATCCCGATGCCGGGCGATATCGAAAGCCTCAACGTGTCGGTGGCCGCCGGTGTGACCCTGTTCGAAGCGGTACGCCAGCGCCTGGGCGCCTGAGGCGGCGACCGAAACGACTGCGCTCACCGCCAGGTGGGCGCGGGCGCGGCCGATGCCCCGACTCGGCATGCACCACCCGTGCACTGCGCTTGCTGCACGTCGTCCGCATCCAGCTGGCGACTGTTCGCCCTGTGTTGCCACCCACTCTGCATCGCACGTGCGTGCCAATGGCGAACCGCGCACGTCGATCGGCACGGCGAGATCGCGCGTGCGGCGCGGTTCGATCCGCGCACCCACGCAGTGGCCGATCTGCGCAAACCATGGCGCTGGTGCGCTTGCCGCTGCAGTGCCGGGCGCGCAGGTGGCCCGCCGCGCATGACGTTGACCAAGGCGTACGACGATTGACCGGCGCGCGTGCCCGTTTTTGCCTACCATATCGCCAGCGAACGGCGTGTTATGTCTGATGAGAGATGGGGCGGGGGCCTGGTCGACGGGCGAGAACGGATGCGATGCCAAGGCGTCGGCACGGGGAGACAAGCGGCCGCAGCGCTGGCTCGGTGCCGTTGTCTGCATGCTGCTGGCGCTGTGCTCGCTCGCGGCACTGGCTGCACCGGCCGGCACGGCACCACTGCGCGACTACGCGATCGACAGCTGGAGCTCGCGTAACGGCCTGCCGCACAACTCCTTGCGCGATATCGCCCAGACCCGCAATGGCTACCTGTGGTTCGCCACCTGGGAAGGCCTGGTGCGTTACAACGGCCTGGAATTCGGGATCATCGACCGCAGCACGCGTCCCGGCCTGCCCGACAATGGCGTCGGCGCCTTGTACGTCGACCACGACGGGGCGCTGTGGCTCAGCGATGCGCGCGGCAATCTGGTGCGGCACGGCAGCGACGGACAGTGGCGGCACTGGCAGCGGCAGGGACAGTGGCCGCAGGCGCTGATCCATGCAATGACCATGGATGCGCACGGCCGCATGTGGCTGCTGTTCGAGGGCCACGGGCTGGGCTGCCTGTGGCCGAATGGGCGCTTCGAGTATTTTCCGCCGCGCGATGGGGTGCCGCTGCAGAGCAGCTTTCCGCGCATGGCGTTCGACGACCAGGGCCGGCTGCTGATCGGCACGCTGGATGGCCTGATCTATCGCGAACCGGACGGGCGCATGCATCGCGCTCCGGCCGCGTTCGGCCTGCCGCCGGGGCTGGCGTGGCCATACCGCGCGCCGGACGGCACCCTGTGGGTTGTCGCCGGCGAGCAGCTGTATCGGCTGCGGGGCGAGACTGCGGAGCTGGTGCGGCGGGTGCCTGGGCAGGGCCATTTCACCGCGATGCTGCAGGACCACCATGGCGACCTGTGGCTGGGCAGCGAAAATCAGGGGCTGCTGCGCATCGGCAGTCATGGAGTGGAGCATCTGCCGGCTGGTCGCAGCCTGCCGACCGGGCGCATCGTCAGCCTGCGCGAGGATGCCGAAGGCAGCATCTGGGTCGGCGCCAACGGCGGGCTGTTTCGGCTGCGCGAAACCCTGTTCAGCAGTTATAGCCAACGCGATGGGCTGAGCGGCGACTACGCCCGCGCGGTGCTGGAAGACCGCGACGGCAGCCTGTGGATCGCCAGCACTGCCGGCCTGGATCGCATGCTGCCGGACGGACGCATCGTGCCGGTGGCGGTGGCCACGCCATCCGGGCGCAAGCTCTCGGTGCTCAGCCTGGCGCTGGATCGGCACGGCGATCTTTGGGTGGGCACCTATGCCGATGGCGTCTTCGTGCTGCGCGACGGACGCCTGCTGCGGCATTACGGCGACGCCGAGGGCATTCCCAGCGGGCATATCCGCGCCATCGTGATCGACGACTCCGGCGTGGTGTGGCTGGCCACGCAGCGCGGCGTGGTGAAGCTGGTGAACGGCAAGCGGGTGCCCCTGGCCGTCGACGGCCTGCCCGATGGCGTGGTGACCGCGCTGGCCAGCATCGATGGTGCGCTGTGGATCGGCTCGGTCGACGGCGCGGCGGTACTGCGCGAGGGAAAACTGCAGCAATTGAATCTGGAAGCGCTGGGCGGCGCGCGGAGCGTGTTCGGTTTTCAGCGCATCGGTGACGCTGTCTGGATCTCGACCGATCGCGGCCTGTACCGGGTGCGCAACGGCAGGCTCGCACGCGTGGGGCTGGAGCAGGGCATGCCGGTCGATACGGTGTTCCAGCTGGTCGGCGACCGGTTCGGCAATGCCTGGATCAGCAGCAATCGCGGCGTGTTGCGCACGCAACTCACGCAGCTCAACGCGGTTGCCGATGGACGCGGCCGGCTGGTCATCGAACGCTATGGCGAGATCGACGGCATGGGCAACGCGCAGGCCAACGGCAGCTCCGGGCCGAGCATGATCGCGCGTGCCGATGGTTCGATCTGGGTGGTCACCGCCGGCGGCGTGAGCACGGTCGACCCGGCGCGCCTGCAGCGCTTTCGCGAGCGGCGCGCGCCGCCTGCGGTGATCGAGAGCGTGCAGCAGGACGCACGTCCGCTGACATGGCGGCAGCAGGCACGCCTGCCGGGCGGGCATCGCCTGAATGTGTCCTACGTCGGCATGAGTTTTCTGCTGCCGGAGCGGATCGAATACCGCACGCGGCTGGAAGGCTTGGACAACGACTGGACCGAGCGTGGCCGGCAACGCAGCGTGGAATTCATCGGCCTGCCGCCGGGGCGCTACCGTTTGCATGTGGCGGCCCGTCACCCGGGCGGTGCCTGGAGTCCGCACGAGGCGGTGTGGGCGTTCGAGGTGCTGCCGCTGTGGTGGCAGCGCCAGGACGTGCGTCTTGCCGCAGTACTGGGTGCGATTTTATTGCTGGCGCTGGTGTACCGATTCCTGTTGCGCCGCTACAAGACCCATAACGCGCGCCTGGCCGAGCTGGTGCGCAAACGCACCGAAGATCTGCAACTGCAGGCACAGCGCTTGCTGCAGGCCAACCAGGAAAAGAGCGAGTTGCTGACGCGGCTGCGCATCAAGTCGGATGTGTTCGAGCGCCAGGCGCACGAGGACGCCCTGACCGGGCTGCCCAATCGCCGGCATTTCGACGAGGCGCTGGCGCGCGACATCAGCCGCGCCCGCCGCAGCGCGCGCCCGCTGGTGCTGGCGATTCTGGATATCGATCATTTCAAGCGCATCAACGACCACTATTCGCATGCCAGTGGCGATGCGGTGCTGCACGAAGTCGGCGTGCTGCTGACCGCCGCCGCGCGCGCGTCGGACCTGCCGGCACGCCTGGGCGGCGAAGAGTTCGCACTGCTGCTGGCCGACACGACGCTGGAGGATGCGCAGGCGCTGTGCCAGCGCATCCGCGAGCTGTTTCACGCGCGCCACGGCTGGGGCGGCGTGGAAGGCCTGCAGGTGACCTTCAGTGCCGGCGTGGCCAAGTTGCGCGACGACGACACCGGCTCATCGCTGATGCAGCGCGCCGACCAGGCGCTGTACCAGGCCAAGAGCGCGGGGCGCGATCGCATCTGTGTGGGTTAGGTGCTGGGATTGGGGAGTCGGGAATCGAGAATCGAGAATCGCAGAGCCAAGGTGCCTAGCGCTTTCCTTCTCCTGCGGGAGAAGGTGCCCGAAGAACGGAGGAGGGTAAGGGCACACGCAGTGGCGCCGCCAACTGCTGATGTCTCAAGCAGGGAGCCCCGCTGCTTTAACGATTCCCCAATCCCGATTCCCGATTCCCGGCTCGATCAGCCCGCGCCAGGCCCCGGCCAGGCATTGGCGATCGTGCAGAACAGTCGCGCGGTCTGCTCGGTGTCGTAGACCGCGCTATGCGCATCGGCAGCATTCCACTCCAGGCCTGCGGCTTGTGCCGCGCGCGCCAGCACGGTCTGCCCGTACGCCACGCCGGCCAGGGTGACGGTGTCGAATACGCTGAATGGATGGAACGGATTGCGTTTGTGGCCCACACGCGCAACCGCGGCGTTGAGGAAGTTCAGGTCGAAATGCGCGTTATGCCCCACCAGGATCGCGCGCTGGCAGCCGTATTTCTTCACTGCCGCACGCACCGGTGCGAACACATGGTCCAGCGCGTCCTTTTCCTGCTTGGCGAAGCGGAACGGGTGGTCGAGCACGATGCCGGTGATCTCCAGCGACTTCGGGTCGATCTCCAGTCCTGGCGCCGGCACCAGATGGGCACTGGCGGTGTCGCCGGGGAAAAACCGCCCGTCGGCATCCATTTCGATCGGCACGCAGGCAATTTCCAGCAGGGCGTGCTTGTTCCAGTCGAATCCTCCCGTTTCCACATCCACCACCACGGGCAGGTAGCCGCGGAAGCGCCGCGACATGGGCAGGAAGGAGGGGGCAGGCTGCAGGTCGACCGGTTCGTTCATCGGCATAGCCTAGCAGGTCGCACGGCCGGCCCGATCGTGGCAGCTGGGGGCCTGCCCGCGTGTACTGAGCGGCGATCCGGCAAACAAAAGCCCGACCCGTGTTGCCACGGATCGGGCCCGGAAGCTGTGCTACACCGCTGGCGTCAGCGGGCGGCGACCACGCTTGCGATCAGCCCGGTGGCCACCGCAATCAGCACGTAGTTGTTGTCCACGCGGCGCCACTCGTGCCCGCGCTGCGGCGTGTTCAAGTGATGCTTGCGGTAGTCGGTCACCCGTATGCCGCGGTGGTCCGGTGCCAGGCGCTCGCCACGCCGATACGGCGGGCCGCGACGATCGTTGCGGTGGTCGTCGTTGTGCGCGCTGGGGCGGTGGTCACGCTTGTCATCGTGTCTGCCGTCGCGATGATCGTCGCGGCGATCCGGACCACGCGCGTCGTGGTGCTGCTCGCCGCGGTCGCGGTCGTCATGCTGTTGCGGCGTGGCGAACGCTGCGCCGGACGTCAACAGCGACACAACCATGAGGGATCCGATGATGCGTTTCATCTGCCTACTCCTGCGTCACAGGAACAGCCTGTGCGAGTTCACCGTAGGCATTTGGAGCTGAATACGTAATGAAATAAGGCGTTGCGGCCTGTGCCGGCAAATGCCGCCGGCACACATTGACGATCAGATGACGCCGGTAGTGCTGGTGTCGTCGCGCTTCAGGCGCGGGGGCAGCGGCTGTTCGCCGTGGACCAGGAACCACACGTTCTCGGCGATGTTAGTGGCGTGGTCGCCAATGCGCTCCAGGTTCTTGGCCATGAACAGCAGGTGCGTGCACGGAGTGATGTTGCGCGGGTCTTCCATCATGTAGGTCAGCAGCTCGCGGAACAGCGCGGTGTATTGCGCATCCAGGCGTGCATCTTCATCGCGTACGCGGATGGCCGCATCGGCATCCTTGTTGCGGTACGCCTGCACCGCTTCGCGCACGGCATCGGCGGCCATCTGGCCGAGCGCACGCAGTCCCACCGTCTGCGGCAGCGGCGGTGCGGAATTGAGCGCGATCGAGCGCTTGGCGACATTGGCCGCGTAATCGCCGATGCGTTCGATATCGGCCGGAATGCGCAGGCCGGCCAGGATCTCGCGCAGGTCGCGCGCCATCGGCCCACGCAACGCCAGCCGCATCACGTCGTGGCTGATCGCATGCTCCAGCGCATCGATCGCCTCGTCGTTGACCACGATGCGATGCGCGGCGTTGTCGTCGCGACGCTCCACCACATCCAGTGCGGCTTCCAGCTGCGCCACCGCCGTGTCGCCCATGCGCACGATCTCGGCGACAAGACGGTGCTGCTCCTCGTCGTAGCTTTTGACGATATGGTCGTTGAGGTGCTGGTTCATCGTGATCTCGATTCGTGGCGGTGGTGGATGTCCGCCGTAACCCTGGCGACATCGCGAGTGATGCAAATGTCGTGCCGGGCAGTGAGGCGGAGCTGCGTCAATGCGGCGTTGCGATGGCCCGCCTTACATCAACCGAAACGGCCGGTGATGTAGTCCTCGGTCTGCTGCTTGGACGGCTGGGAGAAAATCGTTTCGGTGCGGTCATGCTCGATCAGGTCGCCCAGGTACATGAAGGCGGTGTAGTCGGAGACGCGCGCCGCCTGCTGCATGTTGTGGGTCACGATCACGATGGTGTATTCGCGCTTGAGTTCTTCCACCAGTTGCTCGATACGGCTGGTGGAAATCGGATCCAGCGCCGAGGTCGGTTCGTCCAGCAGCAACACGTCCGGGCGCAGCGCCACCGCGCGTGCGATGCACAGCCGCTGCTGCTGGCCGCCGGACAGGCCCAGCGCGCTTTGCCCCAGCTTGTCCTTGACCTCGTCCCACAGCGCGCCCTGGCGCAGCGCCTGCTCGACACGGTTCTGCATGTCGGCCTTGGACAGTTTTTCGTGGTGGCGGATGCCGTAGGCGACGTTTTCGAAGATCGTCATCGGAAACGGCACCGGCTTCTGGAACACCATGCCGACCTTGCTGCGCAGCCGGTTCATCGGGTACTTCGGCGACAGGATGTTTTCGTTGTCCAGCAGCACTTCGCCGCGCGCTTCCATCTTCGGATACAGCGCATAGATGCGGTTGAAGATGCGCAGCAGGGTCGACTTGCCGCAACCCGATGGCCCGATCAGCGCAGTGACGCGCTTTTCCGGAATCTCGATGTTGATGCCCTTGAGCGCGTGGTACTTGTCGTAATAGAAATCCAGATTGCGTGCGGCCACTTTCACCGGCGCCTGCGCGGCCGGTGCTCCCTTGGCGGCCGGAACGGCGATGCGATGCATCGGCATGGCGTTTTGGAGATCGTTCATGTCGGGTGTCCGGAGGGAGAGGTCAGTCATTGGAAATCTTGTTGCGCAATAGCAGGGCGCGCGCGCCCAGGCTCACCAGCAGCACGAACACGGTCAGCACCAGCGCGCCGGACCAGGCCAGGGTCTGCCAGGTCTCGTAGGGGCTGCCGGCGAACTGATTCATGATCACCGGCACGCTGGCCATCGGCTGGAACACGTTGCTGTTCCAGTACTGATTGCCGAAGGCGGTGAACAGCAACGGTGCGGTCTCGCCGCTGATGCGGGCCAGGGCCAGCAGGATGCCGGTGAGGATGCCGGCCGAGGCGGCGCGATACAGCACCTGCACGGTGACCTTCCACTGCGGGATGCCCAGCGACAACGCCGCTTCGCGCATCTGCGCCGGCACCAGGCGCAGCATTTCATCGGTGGTGCGCACCACCACCGGCAGCACGATGAAGGCCAGCGACAGCGCGCCGGCAAACGCGGAGAAGCGCCCGCCGGTCTGCATCACGTACAGCGTGTAGACGAACAACCCCAGCACGATCGACGGTGCCGACAACAAGATGTCGTTGACGAAGCGCACCACCAACCCGGCCTTGCGTGCATTGCCGTATTCGGCCAGCCAGGTGCCGGCGGCAATGCCCAGTGGCGTGCCGATCGCCAGCGCCAGGCCGCACATCACCGCACTGCCGAAGAAGGCATTGAGCAGGCCGCCTTCCTGCATCGGCGGCGGTGTCATCTTGGTAAACAGGTTGACGTCGATGCCCGGCACGCCCTTGGACAACAAGGTCCACAGGATCCAGGCCAGGAAGAACAGGCCGAATACCGCGGTGACGCAGGACAGCAACAGTGCGATCGCGTTGGTCACGCGGCGGCGGTTGTACAACGATTGCGAGACCGAGGACATCAGTTGCCCTCCCGACGCGACAGCTGCATCAGCATGAAGCGCGCAATCGCCAGCACGATAAAGGTCACGATGAACAAGACAAAGCCCAGCAGCAGCAATGCCGAGCGATAGGTTTCGGTGGCCTCGCCGAAGTCATTGGCGATCAGCGCGGCGATGGTGGTACCGGGCTCCAGCAGCGACGGCGACAGCCGCACCGTGTTGCCGACCACGAACGCCACTGCCATGGTTTCGCCCAGCGCACGGCCCAGGCCCAGGAACACGCCGCCGATCACCGCAGAGCGGGTGTAGGGCAGCACGATGTCCCAGCTGACTTCCCACTTGGTCGACCCCAGCGCGTACGCCGATTCCTTCAGGCGCGTCGGCACGGTCAGGAACACCTCGCGCATCACCGAGGAGATGAACGGAATCACCATGATCGCCAGCACGAAGCCTGCGGTCAGCAACCCGATTCCCAACGGCGGGCCCTGGAACAACGGGCCGATCAACGGCAGCGTGCCCAGGTGATCGTTGAGCCAGGGCGTCACGTGCTCGGTCATCACCGGCACCAACACGAACAGGCCCCACATGCCGTAGATGATCGACGGGATGCCGGCCAGCAGTTCGATGGCGGTGCCGACCGGGCCGCGCAGCCAGCGCGGCGCCACCTCGGTGAGGAAGAACGCGATACCGAAGCTCACCGGCACCGCAATCACCATCGCAATCAATGCGGTGACCAGGGTGCCGTAGATCGGCGCCAGCGCGCCGTATTTGTTTTCCACCGGATTCCAGTCGGCGGAATAGAAAAAGCTCAGGCCCTGCATCTGCAAGGCATGGCGTCCGCCCCACAGCATCGACAGCGCGGCGCTGCCGAGCGCCAACAGGACGAAGACGACCGTGGCGGCCAGCGCAAGCTTGAACAGGCGATCGGCACGTGCATCGCGCAGGTCGCGGCCGCGCGGGGCGGTCATCGCTTCGGGAATGGCGGTGGCATTCATTCGATTGGACTCGTCACCCGCGCACTGGCGGGAGCGTGAGACAGCAGGAACGGCGAGGCGCCCGCAGGCACCTCACCGCAGCGCAGCCCGCCATGACAGCGGGTGCAGGGCATCACTTGAACTCGCTGGCCCAGTAGGCCTGGATCTGCTTGACCAGTTCCGGCGGCAGCGGCACGTAATGCAGTTCGCTGGCCTGGGCCTGGCCGTTGTCCAGCGCCCACTTGAAGAAGTCCAGCGTCGCCTTGCTGCGCGCCGCATCCTTGGGCTGCTTGTGCATCAGCATGAAGTTGGTCGCGGTGATCGGCCAGGCCTTCTCGCCCGGTGCGTTGGTGATCACCAGGTTGAAATCCTTGGCGTTGGCCCAGTCGGCGCTGGCGGCAGCGGCGGCGAAGCTTTCCGCATTCGGCTCCACCCACTGGCCTGCCGCATTCTGCAGCGAGGCGTAGGGCATCTTGTTCTGCAGGGCGTAGGCCAGTTCGACATAACCGATCGAACCCTTGATCTGCTGCACGTACGAGGCCACGCCTTCGTTGCCCTTGCCGCCGACGCCACCCGGCCACTGCACCGAGGTGCCTTCGCCGACCTTGCTCTTCCACTCCGGGCTGACCTTGGACAGGTAGTTGGAGAAGTTGAAGGTGGTGCCCGAACCGTCGGAGCGATGCACCAGGTTGATCTTGGTCGCCGGCAGGGTTACGCCCGGATTGGCCGCGACGATCGCCGCGTCGTTCCACATCGTGACCTTGCCCAGGAAGATGTCGCCCAGCAGCGCGCCGGTCAGGCGCAGCTTGCCCGGTGCGATGCCTTCCAGGTTCACCACCGGCACCACGCCGCCGATCGCCGACGGGAACTGGCCCAGGCCGGCCTGCTGCAGTTCGGCGCTGTCCAGCGGCTTGTCGGTCGAACCGAAGTCCACCGTGCCGGCCTTGATCTGCGCGATACCGCCGCCGGAGCCGATCGACTGGTAGTTCACCTTGTTGCCGGTGGCGGCGTTGTAGTCGGCCGACCACTTGGAGACCAGCGGATAGATGAAGGAGGCACCGGCGCCGGAGATCTCGGCACTCTTGCTGTCGCCAGCGGTGGCACCTGCGGCGGTGGCACCCTTGGCGGTGTCGCCAGACTGCGCATCCTTGCCGGGCGAGCAAGCGGCCAGGGCGAGGGCGATGGTGAGGGACAGGGCGGTCAGGCTGGCCGACTGCAGTTTCATGGAAGCTCCGAGGCTGGGTTGGCCGGGGGACCCGGCAGACCACGCTATGAAATGATGTTTTTGTTACACGTGCATGACAGTGCCTTTTGGCGAAGGCATCACAAAAAAGACGCGACCCCGTGGGGGCCGCGTCCCGGTGCCGACGCCGGGGAGAGAGACGGCGTCGTTCCTGTCGCTGTGGCTGGCGTTACTTGGGCAGGTTCTTGGCCCAGTAGCCTTCGATCTGGGTTACCAGGCTGTCCGGCAGCGGCACGTAGTCCAGCTGCTTGGCCTGCGCATCGCCCTTGCTGTAGACCCAGCGGAAGAACTCCAGCGTGTTCTTGAGGCCGGCCGCGTTCTTGGGCTTCTTCTGCACCAGGATGAAGTTGGTGGCAGTGATCGGCCAGGCGTTGTCGCCGGAGGCGTTGGTCATCACCAGGTAGAAGTCCTTGCTGTTGCCCCAGTCGGCGCTGTTGGCGGCGGCGGCAAAGGTCTCGTCGGACGGCTGCACGAACTTGCCGGCGGCGTTCTTCATCGCGGTGTAGGCCATCTTGTTCTGCAGCGCATACGACAGCTCGACGTAGCCGATGCCGCCCTTGATCTGCTTCACGTACGCGGCCACGCCTTCGTTGCCCTTGCCGCCGATGCCGGTCGGCCACTGCACCGCGGTGCCTTCGCCGACCTTGCCCTTCCAGTCCGGGTTGACCTTTGACAGGTAGTTGGTGAAGTTGAAGCTGGTGCCCGAACCGTCGGAGCGATGCACCACGGTGATCTTGCCGTCGGGCAGCTTCACGCCCGGGTTGAGCGCGGCGATCGCCGGGTCGTTCCAGGTGCTGACCTTGCCCAGGAAGATGTCGCCCAGGGTCTTGCCGTCCAGCTTCAGCGCGCCTGCCGCCACGCCGGGCACGTTGACCACCGGCACCACGCCGCCGATCACCGACGGGAATTGCGCCAGGCCGGCCGCGGCCAGTTCTTCCGGCTTGAGCGGCGCATCGGACGAGCCGAAATCCACGCTGGCTGCCTTGATCTGGGCAATGCCGCCGCCCGAACCGATCGATTGATAGTTGACCTGCTTCTTGGTGGCCGCGTTGTAGTCGGCCGACCACTTGGACATCACCGGGTAGATGAACGACGCACCGGCGCCGGTGACATCGGCGGCCTGGGCGCACAAGGCCAGCGAGGCGGTGAGCACGCCGACGGCCAGACGGGTCTTCAGAGAGTGGATCACGGAACAGCTCCTGTAGCGAAGGGATGAGGACGTCCCGCGGTCGTGCCATTGCAGGGCAGGGGCATGACCGCGCGGTGTCCGGGAGATGACATGCAGATGACGGCGTTGCGGCGGGGCGCGTTGCCGGGTCGGATCACGATGGTTGCCGCCGTGGCGCGCTCACGGGAGCGCAGCACGGCGGCCGATCCAGCGCGCACTTACCAGTAGAACTGCGCACGTGCCTCGATGATCGACGGGTTGTCGTCGACCAGGCCACGCGTGGCGCTGTTGTAACGGGTGCTTTCCACCTTCGCGTAGTCGAGTGCGAACTTGAAGTTGGAGCGCCAGTACCAGTTGGCACCGACCGTCCACACGTCCATCTTGCCGCCCAGCACGCCGTCCACGAACGGCGTGGTGCCGTTGGAGACCAGGTGGCCGTCGTTGAGGTCCAGGGTGTCGTAGCGCACCGCCAGCTGCCACATCCCCGAGGCCGGCGCGTTCGGCAGCGGGGTGGTCGGCACGCCGGCCTTGTAGCCCCAGGTCTCGCCGGTGATGTTCCAGACGCCGCTGACGTACCAGCCGTCACTCTTGTAATCGTTGGCGTTGTTGCCGATGCGCTTGGCGTTTTCCTGGAAGAACTCGCTCTGCAGCTTGAACGGGCCGGTGATCCACATCGCCTCGGCTCCGGCCACACCCACGCTGTCCACGTTGGTGATGGCGCCGCTGTCGATCAGGCGCACCGTGGTCAGGTCGGCGTCCGGGCGTGCGCGCAGGCGCAGGGTGTCGTCGTCGGTGTCGTAACCCAGGTAGCTCAGGCCGAAGTGCAGCACGTTGCCGCTCTCGTTGATCGGCGCCCAGGTGCCGCGCGCGCCGTAGCCGCTGCCGTGTGCCTGGTTGCGGGTCAGTTCGCGGCCGAACGCACTGGCGGTGATGCTCCAGTCGTTGTCGCCCATGCCGTAGGCCACGCCCAGCCGGCGCGAGATGCCGTAGGTGTTGGTCACTGCGGCCTTGGAGACGAAGTCGTTGTTCTTGGTGCTGGACAGCTCTTCCAGGCTGTTGGGCTGCTTGAACTGGCCGACCTGCAGGTAGTTGTTGGCGTTGCCGGCGAACTTGTACTTGATGTTGTTGTCGAGGAAACGCCCGGTGCTGCGGATGGTGGTGCCGCGGATGGTGACTTCCTTCAGCACGCTCGGGTCGTAACCGGCCACCCATTCGAAATTGCCCGGGCCCTTGCCCTTGAGCACCAGCTCGGCACGGCGGATGCTGAACTCGGAATTGTCGCCATTGGCACCGATCGGGCCATTGAGGTCCTGCACATCGTTGTGGAACCAGTTGCCGTCGGCCTGGACCAGGCCTTCGAGCGACATCTCCGAGCCGCCGATCACGTCGATGGCGATTTCGGCGTGCGCGGCGGGTGCGGCCAGCGCCAGCAGCAGGGCGGAGCCAAGCAGGGTGGGAGAAAGTTTCATATGTGCCTTGCGACCTGAGAAAGTGAGCGCAGGCTATGGCGTGAAAGTTGCGTTAATGTGACAACTTCAGATCGCGTTGCAATCTGATTTTTTTCAACAAAGACAAAGATTTACGCGTGTTTGTTTTTTGTCAGTGTGTGTCATGAGTCTGAACGGTCCGCGTCGTATGACAGATGTGACAGTGGCGCGGTTCACCGTTTCAGCGAGCTCAAGCTTATTGCGACCTGAACCAACCAGGTGGAACTGTGGCCTATCAAGCGCTTTGTGCGTCGCACCACTTGCACAGGCGCGTTCTAAATTGTTAGTTTCGAGGCCATGTTTCCTCGATTCCTCCAATTGCTGTTGGTCTGCCTGCTCGCGCTTACTGCGTGGTCGGCGGCCGATGCGCACAGCCGCATCCACGATGCGCTTGTGGGCGACGGCGTGGCGGTAATGGCGGATGCTGGCGAAGAACGTGACGCAGCCGATGATGTGCAGGGCGATGGGGACGCACAGACCCAGGTCGATACCCATTCTGCAGACGATATCCCCTTGCTCTCCCAGGCATGGCCGGTGGTCGCACGTTATTTCCCCTCCTGGTACGCGCATTACGCGCCGGCAACTCAAAAACGCGACCTGATCCCGCAACTGCGTCCTCCTAACGCAGTGCGCGCCTGATCCTTCGTTAGTCGCGTCAACCGGTGCAGCGCACCGGCTTCCTTTGATTTGTTCGTCTTTGCACTTCGCGGTTTGCGCCGCGGATGGCCATTCGTTGCCTAGAGGTATCTCCCATGGAAAGTTTGCTAGAAGGTTTTCGTCATTTCCGTAAGGAAGTGTATCCGCGCCAGAGTGCGCGCTTTCAGGAATTGGCCGGTGGCCAGAGTCCGCATACGTTGTTCATCACCTGCGCCGATTCGCGTGTCATGCCGGAGCTGATCTTCTCCGCACAGCCGGGCGAATTGTTCGTCTATCGCAATATCGGCAATGTGGTGCCGCCTTACTCCCAGCATGTCAGCGGCGTGGTTGCGGCGATCGAATACGCCATCGCCGTGCTGGGCGTGCGGCATATCGTGATCTGCGGTCATACCGACTGCGGCGCAATGAAGGCGGTGCTCAAGCCGGAATCGCTGGAAGACGTGCCGTCCGTGGCGGCCTGGCTCAAGCACACCGATGCAGCGCGTCACGTCACTGCCCATCACGGACACGATCCGCACAGCCAGGAAGCGCTGAGCTGCATGACCGAAGAGAACGTGGTCTCGCAGCTGGACCATCTGCGTACGCAGCCGGTGGTCGCCGCGCGTCTGGCGGCCGGTACCTTGCGCATCCATGGCTGGATCTATGACATCGCCCATGGCGAGATCCGCGCCTTCGATGCCGAGAAGGGTGGCTTCCGTCCGTTGTTGGCGGACAACACCCCCGAAGCCACCCCACGTCCGCGACTGCAGCAAGTCGTGCGCGCTGAACTCGCCTGACGGAGCACATCATGAACACATCAGGTATCGGCGGATATTTCCGCCAGGGACTGTTCGGACGTGATTTGTTGTCGTCTGTCGTGGTCTTCCTCGTCGCGCTCCCGTTGTGTATGGGCATTGCGATCGCTTCCGGCATGCCGCCGGCCGCAGGCCTGATCACCGGCATCATCGGTGGGCTGGTCGTCGGCTTCCTGGCGGGCTCTCCTCTGCAGGTGAGCGGACCGGCCGCCGGCCTGGCTGTGTTGGTGTTCGAACTGGTTCGTGAGCACGGCATTGCCGCCCTCGGTCCGGTGATCCTGCTGGCCGGTGCGATTCAGTTGATCGCTGGTCTGTGCCGCGCAGGCGTGTGGTTCCGGATGACGTCGCCGGCCGTGGTGGCCGGCATGTTGTCGGGCATCGGCATCCTGATCGTGGCCTCGCAGGCGCATGTGCTGATGGACGCCGCTCCCAAGGCGCGCGGTTTGGAAAACTTCGCTGCATTGCCGGCCGTGGTGTGGCAGGCGATCACCGAAGGGACCGGCCGCACCGCGTTGTTCGTGGGCCTGGCCACCATCGGCATCATCCTGGCCTGGGACAAGCTGCGTCCGCAGCGTCTGCGCTTTCTGCCGGGTGCGTTGATCGCGGTGGTGGTGGTCACGGCGACGGTGCAGTTGCAGGGCCTGAACGTCAACAAGGTCGACGTGCCGACAAATCTGTTCTCGGCGATCAGCATCCCCAGCGTGGCGGACATCTTCGGCGTGTTCAATGCGACCTTGCTGGTGTCGGCGGTGACCTTTGCCTTCATCGCCAGCGCAGAGACCTTGCTGTCGGCGGCGGCGGTGGATCGCATGCATCAGGGCGCGCGTACGCAGTACGACCGTGAGCTGGCGGCGCAGGGCGTGGGCAATATGCTGTGCGGCTTCCTGGGCGCATTGCCGATGACCGGCGTGATCGTGCGTAGCGCGGCCAATGTGCAGGCCGGTGCGGCCACGCGCATGTCCACGGTGCTGCATGGCGGCTGGTTGCTGGTGTTCGCGATGCTGCTGCCGTGGCTGTTGCGGATGACGCCGGTGGCGTGTCTGGCCGGCATTCTGGTCTACACCGGCGTGAAGATGATCAAGATCGGGCAGGTCAAGGAACTGGCGACCTATGGTCGCGGCACCGCGGCGATCTACCTGGCGACCACCTTCGCGATCGTGGCGACCGACCTGCTGACCGGCGTGCTGATCGGCTTCGGCCTGTCGTTGTTCCGTCTGGCCCTGCATTCTTCGCGCCTGAAGGTGGACGTGCGTGAGCACGAGCACAAGAAGGACGAGATGCATCTGACCCTGCAGGGTTCGGCGACCTTCCTGAAGGTGCCGGCGATGGCGCGTACGCTGGAAAGCGTACCGCCGAACACCGCACTGCATCTGGACGTGGCCAAGCTGCATCACGTCGACCACGCCTGCATCGAGTTGCTGCGCGACTGGAGCCGGAATGCGGCCTCGCGCGGCTGCGAGCTGGTGGTGGACTGGAACGAGCTGGATCGACGCGTGGAAGGCCAGCCGACGGTGGAAAGCGCGCTGGTCGAACAGCGCGTGGAGCAAGCCAAGGCGGCGTAGACCTGCTGCAGACGCCCGGCGCTCGCGCCGGGTGACATCTATCGTGACCGGGTGATGCATGGCGCCGCAAGACGCATCATCCCGGTCGCGATTTTTTTTGGGGCGGGGATTGGGGAGTCGGGATTTGGGATTCGTAAAAGCACACGCAGGCTTTGCCGGCGTGATTGCTTGGCGTTGGTTTTGCGGGTTGGTTGCCGTGACGGCTGGTTAGCCTTTTGGCGTTGTCGGCTTTTCGGCGGGTGCGGGGGTCTTGTCGCGGTAGCGGCATAGGTCGTGGATCACGCAGCCTGGGCAATCGGGTTTGCGTGCCTTGCAGACGTAGCGGCCGTGCAGGATGAGCCAGTGGTGTGCGTCGTGCAGGAATTCGGCAGGAATGACCTTGACCAGGTTGTCCTCGACCGCGCGCACGTCCTTGCCCGGCGCAAGACCGGTGCGGTTGGCGACGCGGAAGATATGCGTGTCCACCGCCATTGTGGGCTCGCCGAACGCGGTGTTGAGCACGACGTTGGCGGTCTTGCGGCCGACGCCGGGTAAGGCCTCCAGTGCAGCGCGATCGTGCGGCACCTCGCCGCCGTATTGCTCCAGCAGGATCCTGCAGGTGGCGATAACGTTCTTGGCCTTGGCGTTGAATAGGCCAATCGTGGCGATGTAGCGCTTCAGGCCTTCTTCGCCCAGATCGAGAATGTCGCGCGGGGTATTGGCCACCGGATACAGCTTGCGGGTGGCCTTGTTGACGCCGACATCGGTGGCTTGTGCCGACAGCAGCACTGCGATCAGCAACTCGAACGGCGTGGTGTATTCCAGCTCGGTGGTCGGGTGCGGATTGAGCTCGCGCAGGCGCGCAAACATCTCCTGTATTTCGGGCTTGCGCATGTTGCTGCCGCGCCGTGCCGGCGCGGTGACGTGGATTGTGTTCATGGCTGTGCTCCACCAGCGGCCTTGGCCTTGGCGCGCGCCAGGATGGCTGCAGCCAGCGGCGGTAATGCGGCGGCCGCCGGTTGGCTGGGCGCCGGTGCCGGCGTCCGGCGTGCATCGCGTTCGGCGGCGCGACGTTGCAGGCGCGCGGCGCGTGCACGGTAGCGGTCGCGTGCGGCCCAGGCATCGCGCAGCCGTTGTTGTGCGGCCAGCAGCACCGCGCTCAGCTGCGGGCAGGCCGGATCCAGCAGGTCGTCGCGTGGATCGGGCCGGTACTCCATCAGGCCCAGTGCCAACGCACGATCGAGATCGTCGGCGTGGACGCAGTCGAACAGCTGCAGGGCCAGTGGACGTGGTGCCGGTGTGAGGTCGAACGTCATGGCAGGCCGATCAGCGATTGAGAAAGTGCGCGGGGCGTTTTTCGAGAAAGGCGCCGGTGCCTTCGCGCATGTCGTCGCTAGCGAACAACAGCGCAAATTGCGCGGTTTCCAGCTGCAGGCCTTCTTCGATGGCGCATTCGCCACCGAACACCACCGCATCCAGGATGCCGCGCAGCGCGAGCGGTGCGGCGGCGGCCAGGCGTTGTGCCAGGGCGAGGGTTTCATCCTGCAGTGCCTCCGGCTCGACCACGCGATTGACCAGACCCAACTGGAACGCGCGCGCGGCATCGATCGGCAGGCCGAGCAGGCACAGTTCCAGCGCTGCCGCTCGCCCGGTCAGACGCAACAGCCGTTGCGTGCCGCCGAAGCCGGGGATCAGGCCGAGATTGATTTCCGGCTGCCCCAGGCGCGCGCTGGATGCGGCGATGCGCAGATGGCAGGCCATTGCCAGCTCCAGCCCGCCGCCAAGTGCAAAGCCATTGACCATGGCGATCACCGGCTTGGGCATGCGCTCGATCCGGCGCATCAGCTGCTGGCCGAGCAGCGAGAACTCGCGGCCCTGCATCGCCGACAGATCGCGCATTTCGGCGATGTCCGCGCCGGCGACAAACGCCTTGGGGCCTGCGCCGGTCAGTATCACCACGCGGATGTCGTCCGCGCTCGCAGCTTCGGCGAAGGCGTGATCCAGCGCCTGCAGCGTTTCCTGGTTCAAGGCGTTCAGTTTGTCCGGTCGATTGACCGTGATCGTCCGTACACTGGCGTGGTCGGCGATCAGAATGACGTGATTGGACATGGAAATCCTTACGAACGTAAAAAATTAGTAAATACGGAACTTCCGAAAGCCTTGCTGGTCATAGCTTTCGTGATAAGTAGCGGTTCGCTATCGCGGCCGCTATCCTAGCGCGTCATCTCAGGCGGCAGACCCGTCCTGTGCCATCACCCTGGAGAATTGTTTGATGAAGTTGCGTTCTATCGCGGTCGCTGTGGCGGCCCTGGCCCTGACGGGCAATGCACTGGCCCAGGACACGACGTCCGAGAAGGGCAAGTTGAGCTACTACTTCGGCTATGACTACGGCAACAACCTTGCCGAGCTCACCGGCCGCGGCGAGCAGCTCGACATCAACTCGGTGGTAAAGGGTCTGCAGGACGCCTATGCCAAGAAGCAGCCGGCGATCACCGCCGACCAGCTGAAGCCGGCTGTCGAAGCGTTCCAGAAGCGTGAGCAGGGCCGTGCCCAGCAGGCCAAGGCCGAATACGACAAGGCCGCTGCGGCCAACAAGACCAAGAGCGACCAGTTCCTGGCCAAGAACAAGGGCACCGCTGGCGTGCAGACGCTGCCGAGCGGCGTGCAGTACCGCGTGATCGAAGCCGGCAAGGGCGCCAAGCCGACCCAGGCCAGCACTGTGCAGCTGGAAGTGGCCGGTCCGTTCCCGTTCGGCGACCGCGAGAAGGCGCGTCCGGCGCAGCAGATCCCGGCCATCAAGGTCAGCGAAGTCGAAATGCAGGCCATGCGCGACACGCTGCTGCAGATGCCGGCCGGCTCGAAGTGGGAAGTGACCCTGCCGCCGGAGAAGGCCTACGGTGCCGACCCGCGTACCCCGTTCCCGCCGAACGTGGCCGTGCAGTTCGAGATCAAGCTGGTCAGCGTCAAGTAATTGCGTTTGCTGTTGCTGTGACAACGCCGGCCACCAGGCCGGCGTTGTCGTTTGGGTCCACCGAATGCGCGACAGGATGGACGGACGGCGTGAGGATGCGGTGCGGCGGGAGCCAGCGATGAGCGACACGGATTCGAACCGCACTGGCCTGCCCAGCCCGTGTATCGGTGTATGTTCGTTGGACGCGCAGGCGCACTGTGTCGGCTGCCTGCGCAGCCTGGATGAAATTGCACGCTGGATGAGCATGAGCGACGGCGAACGTCAGGAATATCTGCACACGGTTCTGCCCGCGCGCGCGTTGGCGGCGCGGCTGCCCGAATGCGCGCAGCTGCAGCGTGCGTTGTATGCGCTGGACACCGCTCCCGACGGGCCGGGCTGGAATCATGCCGAATTGATCGACCTGACCGAAGGCGGCGCGTCTGCGGAGGCCGCGGTGCTGTGCGGTCTGGTGCCGCGCGCGCAGGGCACCATGGTGCTGCTGACCCGGCGCACCGACAGCCTGCGTCACCATGCCGGACAGGTCAGTTTTCCCGGTGGCCGGGTCGAGCCGTCGGATGCGGATGCGGCCGCTGCGGCCTTGCGCGAGAGCTGCGAGGAAATCGCGCTCGGTGCCGGCCAGGTGCATGCGCTGGGATATCTGGATCCGTTTCTGACCGTGAGCGGGTTTCGCGTCATCCCGGTGGTGGCGGTGATCGACCCGGCGTTTGTGGCGGTGCCGCAGCCGGATGAAGTGGCCGAGGTGTTCGAGGTGCCGTTGGCCTATCTGATGGACCCCGACAATCTGCGCAGCGTGGAGCTGGAGTTTCGCGGCCGGCCACGCCGCGTGCTGGAATACGACTGGCCCGGCCACCGCATCTGGGGCGCCACCGCGGCCATTCTTCTCAATCTTCGTCGTCGTCTGGAGCAGGTTGCATGATTGCGGAACCCCACTGGACCACGCTGGTCGACAGCGCCACGCTGGCCGCGGCATTGCCGCATCCGCAGTTGCGACTGCTGGACGCGCGCGCTGCGCCACCGACTGCGCCCGACCCGGATGCAGCGCGCAAGGCCTATGCACAGGGGCATCTGCCAGGCGCGCACTACGCCGATCTCGACGAGGATTTGGCCGATCTGTCGCAGCCGGCGCAAGGGCGGCATCCGCTGCCGGCCAGCGCGGCATTTGCCAGGCGGCTGGGCGAGTGGGGGATCGACCCCGACAGCCAGGTGGTGATCTACGACGCCGCCGACGGCAGCATGGCCGCGGCGCGGGCATGGTGGATGCTGCGGTTGCTGGGGCATCGCCGCGTGGCGGTGCTCGATGGCGGGCTGGCCGCCTGGCGCGCGGCGGGGTTGCCGGAAAGCACAGAGCCGCCGGCACTGCACGATGGCGCGGCGTACCCGGGCAGCTTCGATGGCGATGCCGTGGTCGAGGCCGGGCAGATCCTGGCGCAGCTGGATCAGGCGCCGGGCTGGTTGCTGGATGCGCGCGCCGCCGAGCGGTTTCGCGGCGAGGTGGAGCCGGTCGATCCGGTGGCCGGGCATGTGCCCGGCGCGGTGAGTCGTCCGCTGGGTGTGAGCCTGCGCGATGGTCGTTTCAAGCCGGCCGAGGAACTGCGCAGCGAGTTGTCAGCGCTGCTGGGCGCGTATCGTCCTGAGCAGGCAGTGGTGATGTGCGGCTCGGGCGTGACCGCCTGCCATCTGCTGCTGGCGCTGGAAGTGGCCGGCTTGTCGGGCGCGCGTGTTTACGCCGGCTCCTGGAGCGGTTGGTTGCAGGATGCGACACGCCCGGTCGCGACCGGCCCCTGATTGCAGGCACAATGGCGGCAGGAACGGTGACCTGTGGGGACGCAGGTTCGCTGCGCGGAGCGCAGTTTCTCGCAGTGCTGGGTGACTCATGCGGTTGCAGTTGCAGGTCGGCGCGCTGTGCGTCGCGATGCTGTCGATGGCTGCCTGTTCGGCGGGGTCGACCGCCGACGCCAACGGTGCGCGCATTGCCGGTCGCGGACAGAGCGACCGCCATGCGGTGTATCAGGTCGAACTCGAACGTGCACGCGCCGAGCGCTTGCAGCGCTTGCGTGCGCCCGACGGTTGGCTGAGCTACACCGGCTCCGGGCGTGTGCGTGCAGGCCGTTACCAGGTGGGCAGCGATCCGCGCAGCGATCTGGTATTGCCGGCCGGTCCTGCGCAACTGGGGCAGCTGACGCTGGATGGCGACGGCCGCGTGCACTTCGACGCCGCCGCCAATGTACCGGTGTACTTGAACGGGCAGCGCGTCGATCGCGTCCGCCTGGAGCCGGAGCGCGCAGGGCAGCGGGGCGATCGCCTGGATGTGGAAGGGCGGCAGTTCTATCTGGTGCAGACCGGCAGCTTGTTCGGCTGGCGTTTCCGCGACCCGTCAGCGCCGTTGCTGAGCCATTTCGCCGGGCTGGAATATTTTCCGACCGATCCGCACTGGCGCATCCAGGCGCGCTGGCAGGCGTATCCCACCCCGCGCACGACCACATTGCTGACGTCGATCGGCACACCGCTCACCGTCGAGGTGCCGGGCGAGGCGGTGTTCTCACGCAATGGCCAGCAATACCGCTTGCAGCCGATCGTCAGCGACGACGGGCAGGGCCTGTTCTTCCTGTTCGCCGATCGCACCAGCGGCAAGGAAAGTTATGGCGGCGCGCGTTATCTCTACACCGCGCCGCCCCACGATGGCCGGCTCGTGCTCGACTTCAATCTGGCCGAAAATCCGCCCTGCGCGCTGACGCCGCATGTGGTTTGCCCGATCGCATCGCCGGAAAATCGCCTGGATCTGGCGGTGAATGCAGGCGAGAAGACCTACCGCGCCGCAGATCGCTGAGTGCTGCACCAGCTAAGGGACATGCGGGGCCGATGGTGCCGTGGGCACCGCTGCTAGCGCGGCGTATGCGACCAGCTGATCGCCGCTTCGATCTGCGGCCACGGAAACAGCGGGCCGGGGTCGAGCTTGCGCTGGATCTTGCGCGACGGGTCGTCGCTGGCCGCTTCCTGGGTGGTGTCCAGTGCCTGGTGGCCGGCGATGCGGCGTATCGACGGCAATTGCTGTTGCAGCCATTGCAGCAGCGTGATCAGCGCATTGATCTGCGCCGGCGGATATGGCTCGCTCATGCACTGATGGCGCGAGTCCAGCCAGTGCGGATAACGGCCACTGTTGACCAGTTCGATGCCCAGCGTATGCGGGTTGTGGCCGCGCACGTGATGCGCGACGCGCTCCAGCGCAACGTATTGCTGGATGCTGCCGTTGCGGTCGATGTAGTAATGCCCGCTGTTGCCGGTGCCGCTGTCGTAGAGCACGCGTTCGCCGTATTCGCGCGCCATCGCCATGTCGGGCAATTCGGTGCAATGGATGACCACCATGTCGATCTGCGTGAGCGCGCGTCGCGCCAGCCGCGATTCGTAGGGCAACGGCGCGTAGGTGATCGGTGGCGACGGCAGGACGGCATCGGACATGGGGCGGATGCTAGCATTCGACGATGGCTTTGAATCCCGACAGCCCTTTGGGCAAATTGATGGCAACCCTGCCGCAGACCGGCCAGGTGACCTGGATCGGCGTGCGCCCGGCGCGCGACGTGGACATGATCGCGGTGGACGCGGCGCAGGCCACCACCGGCATCGGCCTGGTCGGCGACCGCTACAAGGGCGGCAGCGGCAAGCGTGGCGTGACCCTGATCCAGGCCGAACATCTGCCGGTGATCGCAGCGCTGGCCGGTCATACAGCAATTGCGCCGGCCACCTTGCGCCGCAATCTGGTGGTGTCCGGTATCCCGCTGATCGCCTTGAAGGGGCGGCGCTTCCGCATCGGCGATGTCGAGCTGGAAGGCACCGACCCCTGCGATCCGTGCTCGCGCATGGAAGACGCACTTGGCGCGGGCGGCTACAACGCAATGCGCGGCCATGGCGGCTTGTGCGCGCGCATCCTGCGTGGCGGCGTGCTGCGCATCGGCGATACGGTGCAGGCGTTATGAGCCGCGGTCACTGCATCCTGTCGCACGGCTTCGAAAGCGGCCCGGATGCGCTCAAGGTCACCGCCCTGGCCGATGTCGCCGAGCAGCTGGGCTGGACCCACGAGCGCCCGGACTACACCGATCTGGACGCACGCCGCGAGGTCAGTTCGCTCGGCGACGTGCAGGGCCGGCTGCAACGCCTGCTGGAGATCGCGCGGGCGGCGGCCGACAAGGGCCCGCTGGTGCTGGTCGGTTCCAGCCTGGGCTCGTACATCGCCGCGCAGGTGTCGTTGCAGGTGCCCACGCGCGGGCTGTTCCTGATGGTGCCGCCGACCCGGATGGGGCCGTTGCCGGCACTGGATGCGGCGCGCGTGCCGATTTCCATCGTGCATGCCTGGCGCGATGAATTGATTCCGGCCGGTGAGGTGATCGCCTGGGCGCAGGCGCGGCATGCGCGCTTGCTGCTGGTCGACGACGAACACCGGCTGGCGTCGCATGTGGATGCGTCGGCGCGCGCCTTCGCCGAACTGTTGCAGAGCCTGTGATGCGCAACCGGTTGAAGGTGTGCGTGCTGCGGGGCCTGCGATGAACGTGCTGATTCGCGAAGCCAGCGATGGCGATGCTGCGGCGATCGAACTGCTGACGATGGTCGCGTTCATGCGCGACGAACATAGCCGCCACGACGAGCAGCACGTGATCGCCGCCTTGCGCAACGACGGCGCGCTGGCGCTGTCGCTGGTGGCCGACCACGACGGGTATGTGGTCGGGCACCTGGCGGTGTCGCCGGTGTCGCTGTCGGACGATTCGCCTGGCTGGTACGCATTGGGGCCGCTGGCGATCGGGCCGGGGCATCAGCGCCAGGGACTGGGCACACGCCTGGTGCAGGCGGCGCTGGGCAGCTTGCGCGAGCGTGGCGCTGCCGGTTGCCTGGCATTGGGCGAGCCGGCGTTTTTCCGGCGTCTGGGCTTTGCGGTGGAGCCGGGGCTGGTGTTGCCCGGCGTCCCAGCGTCCGAGCTGCAGGCGCTGGCGTTCGGCGACCGGCTGCTGCCGCTGGCCGATGTCGCCTATCACCCGGCCTTCGGGCTGGGTTGAGTGCAGCCGCTGGCGACCGCCTGGCGTGATCCACGCCAGGCCTTGCGTGCGGTGGCAGTTCGCTCGGCCGCATCTTCCATCGCTGTAGAGACACCGTCGCGCCGGGAGTGATCGCAGCATGGCGAGCGCTGCGATTGGCGCGCTCCTGTCGAGGTGGACGATGCAACGTGATGACGAAGACCTGGGCCAGGCCGCGCAGGCGGGCCGGCTGATTTCCCACGGCAGCGATGACCAGGACGATGCTGCGTTGCTGGCATCGCTCACATTGCGTCTGCGCCAGAGCGGTAACCGGCCCGATGCGGTGGTCCAGCGTCTGCTCGGTCTGGTCGATGCGCTCTGGGCCACCGAGTTCGGGCGGTTTCTGCTCAGGCATCGCGGGTTGAATGCCTACTGGACCCATCGGCTGGTGACGTATCGCGCCGATGCGCAGCCGAACGAGTCGATGTCGGCGATGGAACGGCATATCTTCGAAGAGGCACCTGCGGTGCTGGCGACCCGCGAACGCTTCGGCATCTTCCAGCAGCAGCTGCAGGAGCTGCTGCGGCCAGGCATGACGCTGGCATCGGTGCCCTGCGGATGGATGGGCGAGCTGTTGCTGCTGGACTACCGGGAATGTCCGGACGTGCGCCTGATCGGTATCGACCTGGACCCGCAGGCGCTGGAAGGGGCGCTGCACCTCGCACGTGCGCGCGGGCTGGAGGGGCAGCTTTCGCTTCGTCTCCAGGACGCATGGACGCCTGGTGCCGACGATCACTTGGATGTGCTGACCAGCAATGGCTTGAACATCTATGAGCCGGACGAGGTGCGCGTGATTGCGCTGTATCGCGCATTTTTTCAAAGGCTGGCGCCAGGTGGCGTGCTGGTCGCAAGTTTCCTGACACCGCCGCCGACGCTGTCTGCCGAGTCGCCGTGGAAGCTGGAACACATCGATCCCGAGGCGCTGACGCTGCAGAACCTGGTGTTCGCCGAGATCGTCCAGGCGCGTTGGGCCTCGTTCCGCACCCACGCGCAGACCCGCGCACAGCTGGAAAGCGCCGGGTTCACCGATCTCCGCTTCATCGATGATCGCGCCAGCATCTTTCCTACGGTGGTCGCCCGGAGACCTGCGGCCCGCTGAGTGGGGGGGGGCGAAGGCATCGGCCGCGTCGTATGCGCCGCTATGCAGGTTGACGTAGGCCTGGCGGGCGAGTTTCGTGCTGCGTGTTAAGTGTGCGGGCTGCGGGTACTGGCCTTCGGCGAGCACTTGCCGCGTTATTTTTGAGGGCGCCTGACAACCAGCAGGGTGCCGGCCGCCAGTAGCTTGAGCATGTCTGCAAGGGTGGGTGCTCACCATGCTGCGCTTGAACGCGGTCAATCCTGCCGCGGTGTCCGGAATTTGGCTTGCGTCGCAGGCTGACCTACACTTTGCCGCGTTGCCCACTGTCTGAGGATTGGTCCAATGCGCCATTGATGCCGCCGTCGTGATGACGGCCTTACCCGCTGCCGGTCCGGCTGGATCGGTGCGTGTGCTGGCATGCAATGGAGACCCGTATGACCTGTCCGTCGCTGACGCTGGAAAGCGTTGCGTATGTGCTGCCCGATGGCAGCCCGCTATTTTCCGATCTGTCCATCCACATCGACCAACGCGCCACCGGCCTGGTCGGGCGCAATGGCGTGGGCAAGAGCGTGCTTGCGCGCCTGCTGGCCGGCGAGGTGCTGCCCAGCGCAGGGCGTTACGTGCGCAACGGCAGCGTGCATTACCTGCCGCAGCGCGTGCGCGTGGCGCCGGGGCAGAGCATTGCCGAACTGGCCGGTGTTGCGCCGCTGCTGGATGCGCTGGACCGTATCGCCGCCGGCAGCGTTGCGCCCGCCGATTTTGAACTGGTCGGCGAGCGCTGGACCGCCCATGCGCAATTTGCCGCAGAACTCGAACGGCAAGGCCTGGGTGGGCGCGACCCGCGTGCACCGGCCGCGCAGCTCAGCGGCGGCGAAGCGACGCGCGTGGCACTGGCCGGTGCGTTTCTGACCCGGTCGGACCTGTTGATTCTGGACGAGCCCAGCAATCACCTGGATGGCCCGCAACGCCAGCGGCTGATGGATCAGTTGCTGGCGTGGAGCGGTGGCTTGCTGGTGATCAGCCACGACCGCGGCCTGCTCGATGCGATGCAGCGCATTGTTGAATTGTCCGCGCAGGGGCTGCGCAGCTACGGCGGCAATTACACGTTCTATGCGCAGCAGCGCGCCATCGAACAGCAGGCGGCCAGCGCGTTGCTGGCCCAGCGCAAACAGGCGCGTGCACGCGGTGAGCAGGCGCTGCGCGAACAGCAGCAGCGTCAACAGCAACGCCAGGCACGCGGCGCGCGTGCCGCAGGGCAGGCCAACCAGGCCGCGATCCTGCTCGGCGCGCAGAAGCAGCGCAGCGAGGTCAGCGCGGGACGGCTGCAACAGCAACGCCAGGCCGAACAGGCGCGGTTGAGCGAGGCGGTGGTGCAGGCCGCAGCGCTGGTGCAGGACGACCCCACGATCGCGCTCCTGGCGCCGACATCGCCCGCCGGCGCATCGCGGCAGCTGGCCACGCTGCAGCAGGTGGAGCTGGCCGACGGACGGCTGGGCGGGCGGCAGGTGGATCTGCTGCTGCATGGGCAGCCGCGGATCGGCCTGGTCGGCCCTAACGGCAGTGGCAAGTCGTCGTTGCTGCAGCTGCTGGCCGGGCGCCTGCAACCCAGCGCGGGGCGTTGCCAGGTGCATGTGCCGGTGGCGTATCTGGATCAGCACCTGGGCCTGCTGGATCCGGCGCGCTCGGCCGCTGCGCAGCTGCAGGATGCAGATCCGGACGCGCCAGCCCACGCACAGCGGCTGCGCCTGGCGCTGCTGGGGCTGGACCAGCAGCGTGCCGACCTGCCCACCGGCCAGCTCAGCGGCGGCCAACGGCTCAAGGTGGCACTGGCCTGTGCGCTGTACCGGGCGCAGCCGGCGCAACTGCTGTTGCTGGACGAGCCGACCAACCACCTGGACCTGGCCGCGGTGGAGGCGATCGAGGCGCTGCTGCGCAGCTACCAGGGGGCGCTGATCGTCGCCTCGCACGATGCCGCCTTCCTGCAGCGGCTGGGCCTGCAGCAGCGCCTGGAGACTGCGCAGCCGCAGTGGCGGCTGGCGCCGTGGTGAACCGCGCGGCGGGCGATCCGGCCGGCGGGCTGGTAAAGCCGGCTCCGATGGCCGACCATTTGCGCCCCGTCCGCGGCGGCCACGGCTTTGCCCTCCCGGGCGCCGGCCCAGCGTCCTGCTCCCACGCTCGCCCCCACGGCCAGCGTCTCCATCGATACCTGCCTACGTGAAATTCTTCGCATCCTGTGCCAAGGGCCTGGAATACCTGCTTGCCGACGAGCTGCTGTCGCTCGGTGCCAGCAAGGCCACCGCCACCATCTCCGGCGTCAACGTCGAAGGCGACCTGCGCGACGCGCAGCGCGCCGTGCTGTGGTCGCGCCTGGCCAGCCGCGTGTTGTGGCCGCTGAGCGAATTCGATTGCCCGGATGAGGACGCGCTGTATGCCGGGGTGGCCGAATTGCCGTGGGACGAGCACCTGTCCGTCGGCCACACGCTGTCGGTGGACGCGCATGTCTCCGGTACCGCGATCACGCATGCCCGTTACGCGGCGCAGCGGATCAAGGACGCGGTGGTCGACACCATGCGCCGGCAGGGCCTGGAACGCCCGTCGGTGGACGTGGACAGCCCGGATCTGCGTTTGAACCTGTCGCTGCGCAAGGGCCGCGCCACCATCTCGGTGGATCTGGGCGGCGGCCCGCTGCACCGGCGCGGTTGGCGCATGGCGCAGAACGATGCGCCGCTCAAGGAGAATCTGGCCGCGGCGGTGTTGCTGCGCGCCGGTTGGCCGCGCGCCTACGCCGATGGCGGCGGCCTGCTGGATCCGATGTGCGGCAGCGGCACCTTGCTGATCGAAGGCGCGCTGATGGCCGCCGACGTGGCGCCCGGCCTGCAGCGCTATGGCAGCGATCTCCCCAGCCGCTGGCGCGGCTTCGACCGCGAGGGCTGGCAGCAACTGGTGGGCGAAGCGCGCGAGCGCGACAGTCTCGGCCGCGCCGCGCTCCGGCAGGTGATCCACGGCAGCGACATGGACCCGCATGCGATCCGCGCCGCGAAAGAAAATGCGCAAGTGGCCGGCGTGGCCGAGGCGATCTGGTTCGGCGTGCGCGAGGTGGGCGACCTGCAGACCCCGCCGCAGGCCACCGGCGTGGTGGTGTGCAATCCGCCTTACGACGAACGTCTGGCCGCCGATGCGGCGCTGTATCGCCGCCTGGGCGATACCCTGCAGCGTGCGGTGCCGCAATGGCGGGCCAGCCTGCTGTGCGGCAACGCCGAGCTGGCGTATGCCACCGGCCTGCGCGCGGGCAAGAAATACCAGCTGTTCAATGGCGCGATCAAGTGCGCGTTGATCGTCTGCGACCCGATCGCGGTGCCGCGGCGCACCCCGCTGGCGGCGCCGACCGCGCTCAGCGAAGGCGCGCAGATGGTCGCCAACCGCCTGCGCAAGAACCTGCAGAAGTTCAAGAAGTGGCGCGCACGCGAAGGCATCGAATGCTTCCGTGTCTACGACGCCGATCTGCCGGAATACTCCGCCGCCATCGACGTGTACCAGCAAGCCGATGGCGATCGCCGCGTGTTTCTGCATGTGCAGGAATACGCGGCGCCGGCGACGATTCCGGAAGCCGACGTGCGCCGCCGTCTGGGCGAACTGCTGGCCGCCGCACGCGAGGTGTTCGAGGTGCCGGGCGAACGCGTGGCGCTCAAATCGCGCGAGCGCGGCAAGGGCGGCAGCAAGTACGGCCGCTTCGAGCAGCGCAACGAGTTCATCAACGTGCGCGAGCATGGCGCGCTGCTTCGGGTGAATCTGTTCGATTACCTGGACACCGGTCTGTTCCTGGATCATCGCCCGTTGCGCGGCACCATGGCCACGCAATCGAAGGGGCGGCGCTTCCTCAACCTGTTCTGCTACACCGGCGTGGCCAGCGTGGAAGCGGCGGTGGCCGGCGCGAGCTCGACCACCAGCGTGGACCTGTCCGGTACCTATCTGCAGTGGTGCGCCGACAACCTGGCCCTGAACGGCCAGGCCGGCAGCAAGCACAAGCTGGTACAGGCCGACGCGCTGGCCTGGCTGGAAGCCGAGCGCGCGCATTTCGACGTGATCTTCTGCGACCCGCCGACCTTCTCCAACTCCGCACGCGCCGAAGACTTCGACATCCAGCGCGAGCATGTGCGGCTGTTGCGCGCGGCAGTGGCGCGCCTGGCGCCGGGTGGGGTGCTGTATTTCTCCAACAACTTCCGCCGCTTCAAGCTGGACGAAGAACTGGTGGCCGAGTTTGCGCAGTGCGAGGAAATCAGCCCGCGCACCATCGACCCGGATTTCGAGCGGCATGCGCGCATCCATCGCGCCTGGCGGTTGACCGCCTGAGGAAGTGGCCCGGTGACGCCTGGCCGGGCAGCACGCGCATTACGCAAGCGGGATTGCCGCGCCCGTTGCGCTGACGCGCGCCGTGTCACCGGTGGCGCCCGATCGCGCAGGCGCGTCCGCGCAGGCGAGGGCGGGGCGGCCAGCCAACAAGCCCACCACAGCGCTGCGGTATGCTGATTCGCATGCTCTGGAGTCAACGATGACCGCACCACCCCGGATTGCCTTTCTCGCCAGTCACGCCGAGCCGGCGGTGACCGCGCGCGCGCGTCTTGTGCAGCGCTATGGCGATCACGCGCTGGACACCGCCGACATCGTCTGCGCACTGGGCGGGGACGGCTTCATGCTGCAGACCCTGCACCGGCACGGCGCTGCCAGCAAGCCGGTGTTCGGCATGAAGCTGGGCTCGGTCGGGTTCTTGATGAACCAGTACCGCGACGACGAGGACGACCTGCTCGCGCGTCTGCAACGTGCCGAACCGGCGCATCTGCGCCCGCTGGAAATGCAGGTGCAGACCGAGTCCGGTGCCAGCACGGTGTCGCTGGCCTACAACGAGGTCTCGCTGCTGCGCCAGACCCGCCAGGCCGCGCACCTGAGCGTGGATCTCAATGGCCAGACCCGCATCGCCGAGCTGATCGGCGATGGTGTCATGGTCGCTACGCCAGCCGGCAGCACCGCCTACAACTATTCCGCGCACGGGCCGATCCTGCCGCTGGGCTCGCACACCCTGGCGCTGACGCCGATCGCCCCGTATCGCCCGCGCCGCTGGCGTGGCGCGATCCTCAAGGCCGATACCGAAGTGTGCTTCCGCGTGCTGGACCCGTACAAGCGCCCAGTCAGCGTCACCGCCGACTCGCACGAGATCCGCGACGTGGTCGAAGTGACCATCCGCGAATCCACCCAGCGCCAGGTGACGCTGCTGTTCGATCCCGAACACAATCTGGAAGAACGCATCTTCAGCGAACAGTTTGCGGTTTGAGGAGCGGGGATTGGGGAGTGGGGATTCGGGATTGGCAACGGCAGCAGCGCGACGTGCAGCCGAGCCTGCGCGTGCCCAAGGTACGATGCAGTGCAAGTAACCATCTCAAATCCCAGAAAATTCGTTGTTGCTCCGACCCATTCCCCAATCCCGATTCCCCATTCCCGGCACCCCAATGGCTGATAATTCCCCAAGACTCCTGACCGTCGCAGTGACCTCGCGCGCGCTGTTCGATCTCGAAGAAGGCCATGCGCTGTTCGAGGCCGATGGCGTGGAGGCGTATTCGGCGTTCCAGCGCGAGCATGAGGACGACATCCTGGAGCCGGGCGTCGCCTTTCCGGTGGTGCGCAAGCTGCTGGCGCTCAACCACGATGTGCCCGAAGAAACCCCGCGTGTGGAAGTGATCCTGCTGTCGCGCAATTCCGCCGACACCGGGCTGCGCATCTTCAATTCGATCCAGCACTACAACCTGGGCATCGTGCGGGCGACCTTCACCTCGGGTCAGCCGACCTGGCCGTACGTGAAGCCGTTCGGCACCGACCTGTTCCTGTCGGCCAACCCGGAGTCGGTACGGCGTGCGCTCACCCATGGCATTGCGGCGGCGACCATCATGCCGCGCGCGCCGGGCGAACGCGCCGAGGCCGCCGCGGCGATCGTGGACAACGACGAAAGCCGCCTGTCGACGCAGCTGCGCATCGCCTTCGACGGCGATGCGGTGATCTTCGGCGACGAGAGCGAACGCATCTCGCGCGAGCAGGGCGTGGAGGCATTCGGGCGCCACGAGCGCGAACGTGCGCGCGAGCCGTTGTCGGTGGGGCCGTTCCGCAACTTCCTGTCGGCGCTGCATACGCTGCAGGCGGCATTCCCGCCGGGCGAGGCCTCGCCGATCCGCACCGCGCTGGTCACCGCGCGCTCGGCGCCGGCGCACGAGCGGGTGATCCGCACCCTGCGTGAGTGGGGCGTGCGTCTGGACGAGGCGCTGTTCCTCGGTGGGCGCCACAAGGGGCCGTTCCTGGAGGCGTTTGGCGCGGACATCTTCTTCGACGACTCGCAGCACAACATCGACAGTGCGCGCCAGCACCAGCACGTGGCGGCCGGCCACGTACCGCATGGCGTGGCCAACGATCCGCCGGGCAGGTGAGCGAGGCACCGAAGCCGGCCGGACGCGCCGCGCTGCGCTCCAGCTGGCGCCAGCTGGAGTTGTACTTCGCCGACGACACCGTGCAGACCCGCATGTCGCGCTGGGCGCCGTACCGGCTGATGCTGCCGTATACGCGCGGCATGCTGGCGGCGCTATGGCTGCAGCCGCGGCCCGAACGCATCGGCCTGATCGGCTTCGGCGGCGGCGCGCAGGCCAAGTTCTGCCACCGGTATCTGCGCAGCACGCGCATCGAGGCGGTGGACGCCGATGCGCGGGTGCTGGCGTTGCGCGATGCGTTTGGCGTGCCGCGCGACGATGCGCGGCTTGAGGTTACGCATGGCGACGGTGCGCAATGGATCGGTACGCGTGCCGGGCGCTACGACCTGTTGCTGCTGGATGCCTACGATGCCGATGGCATCCCACCGGCGTTGTGCACCCCCGAGTTCTACGCCGATTGCCGCGCTGCGCTGACGCCCGGCGGTGTGCTGGCGCTGAACCTGTTCCAGGTGCCGCTGGCCGGGCATCTGGCCACGCTGCGCGAGGTATTCGATGGGCGGGTGCTGCTGTTGCCCGAGCCGGATCCGCGTAACCAGCTGCTGTACGCCTGGAACGGCAAACGCACGCCGGGCACTGCGGAGCAGGCGCTGGCGACGTTGCCGTGGCCGGCGCGCCGGCAACTGCGGCCGTCGATGCTGCGGCTGCAGGCAGCGTGGATGGAGCGGGCCTGGCGGTTTTCGTGAGCCGCTGTCGGGCGCGCGGCGTCAGCCTGCGAGGCAGAAAACCTCCACATCGTTCGCAGGCGCGCGCTTATGGGGGCAGCGGAGTTTCCGCATCTGCCAGCGGTAACTGGATATCGGTCAGCCGCCAGCGCAGCCCTTGGCGGGTCAGCACGAACACCACCGGCGCGCCGGTCGCGGTGCGGGTAGTGGCGGTGAAGCGGCGGGTGGATTCGAAGCGCCGCTCGGCGCCTTGCAGCGGACGCGCCGGCGCCGGGGCCGCGTAGGTGTCCGGGCTGACGGTGTCGCCGGTGACGCGATTCCACACGCTATGGCCTTGCAGCAGCGCGCCGATGCCCAGCGGCGTCACCAGCGTGTCCACGCCGGCACCGCTGATACCGCTGGCGAGCTGCAGGGCGAACCCGCCGAGCAGGCTCGATTGCATGCGGCTGCCGGCCTGGCGAACCAGGTAATCGTCCAGCTGCGCCTTGAGGTTGACCCGCAGGCTGGGGAAATCCACATGGCGTTCCAGCTGCGCGGCGTCGCGATTGGCGACGGCCTGGCTGATGCCGCGAATGGCCAGGTACGGGCCTGCAACCACATAGCTGACAAGCAGCAGCACGGCCAGTCCAGGCAACAGCAACCAGCGTTTGTTCATGGTGTGCAGTCCATGGCGGTGGTTGGCGCAAGACGCATCGATGCATGGCACCGCGCAGCGAGAGATCGCTTCGGTGTGCCGGTCGCCGGCGCCGCGTCGATGGCTGTCGGCGCCGCGCGATCCATCAAAATTCCAGATCCAGCGCAGCGCACAGATAGTCGACGAACGGCGCCAGCACCACCAAGTCGGCCTCGATGGTCTGACGCAGGCGCGGGCCGGTCATGACGGCATCGTCGAGATGACGCAGATACGCCCAGTTGCGATGCTTGAGATCGTCGATGAACTCGAACTCGTTGGGAAAGCCGCGCGGTGCACGCACCAGTTTCTCGCTGTCGTCCAGCGCGAACTTGCGGCGCAGTCTGGGTTCGTAGGCGGCCGCTTTCCAGTTGGCAGGATTGTCGAAGATGAACTGGCGCAGCTTGCGCTGGGTGTCCGGCTCCGGATGCCACAGCCCGGCACCGACGAAGCTCTCGCCCGGCTGCAGATGGATATAGAACGACGGCGCCGGCACCTGGCGGCGGCGCTCATGGAACAGGCGCGCGCCCTGCCAGTTCTTGTACGGCGATTTGTCGTTGGAAAAACGCGCATCGCGGTAGATGCGAAACAGCGAGCCGCCCTGGGTCTTGGGATCGGCGCGATAGTGCTCGCTGACCTCGGCCAGGGCCGGCTGCAGGTCGGTGATGAGCTGCAGGAACGGCTGGCGCACATGCGCCTCGTACTGATGCCGGTGGTCGTTGAACCAGGTCTTGTCGTTGTGGCGCGCCAGGGCGCGCAGGAACTTGAAACTGGCGTCGGAAAAATAGGTGGTCATAGCGTGCGTTGGAGGTCCAAACCCCAGGCGGCGAGCTGATCGAGCAGGGACTGCTTGGTAGCATCGTCGGGGTGAGCAAGCCGTAAATCCGCGATCTGCGCATGGAACTGATCGAGCGTGAGCTCGCCCAGGCCACGGTCTTCGAGCAGGCGTTGACGGCGATAGACATTCCAGCGTTCCTGCTCTTCGAACGACAGCGTCTGCGGCCAGTTGCGCGCGCGGTAGCGGAACAGCAACTCGACCAGGCGCGGGTCGCGAAAGCGCGACTCCAGCGCGCCCAGGTCGGCCGGCGCACTGGCGCGCACCTGCGCCAGCAGGCGCTTGTCGCCTTCGGCCAGGAAGCCGTCGTAGAGCGAGGCATCGGCATCGTTGACCGCCGGCGCCGCAGCGCGCTCGTTGCCGTACACCTGGCGCACTTTTTCGGCCAGCTCAGGGCCGAGCTCGCGCAGGCGTGCAGCCTTGGCCAGCACCGCGTCGTGGTCGATGCCCAGGCGCTGGAAATCCGCTGCGCGCAGATGCTGCCAGGCCACCAGCGCCGGCGACTTGTTCAAGTGCACTTCCTTGAGCGGAATGCGCTGCTCGCCCTCGGGCAGGTCGGCGGCGCGGATATACAGCCGGTCGGCGATCTCGTCGGGGCTCAGGCGCAACAGCACTTCAGGGTCGCCATCCAGATCGAACACGATCACGCGGCTGTCGATGCGCGGATGGCGCGTCAACGGCAGCACCGCGGCGGCGCACATGCGCGAGGCGGGATAGCGCTGCGAGATATGCAGCACCGGTTGCATCGCGATGACGTCCAGCAGCGTCGCCGCAAAGCGCTTGTCGCGCAGGCGCAGCGCGTAGTCCCACAACTTGGGCTGATGCTGCTGGAACCTGCGCGCCATGCCAATGGTGGCGTACACGTCCGACAGCGCCTCGTGCGCGTCGCCTTCGCGCACTGCGTTGGCATCGGCCAGGTGTTCGAGCTTGAACGAGGTGGCGCCGTCTTCGCGCTGCGGCCAGACGATGCCGTCCGGGCGCAGCGCATGCACCAGCCGCAATACGTCGAGCAGGTCCCAGCGCGAATTGCCGCCGCGCCACTCGCGCTCGTACGGGTCGTAGAAATTGCGGAACAGCCCGCAGCGCACGAACTCGTCGTCGAAGCGGATCGAGTTGTAGCCCAGCGTGCAGGTCTGCGGCCGGCTCATCTGCTCAGAGATGCGCGCGAACGCTTCGGCCTCGCTCACGCCTTCGCGCAGTGCGTGTTGCGGGGTGATGCCGGTGACCATGGTCGCGTACGGCGAGGGCAGCAGATCGTCGGCCGGCTGCACGTAGAAACTGATCGGCTCTTCGATCACGCGCAGTTGCGCATCGGTACGCACCGCGGCGAACTGTGCGATGCGTGTGCGGCGTGGATCCTGGCCGAAGGTTTCCAGGTCGTAGAAGAGAAAGCTGTCAGGCATGCCGTATGAAATCCAGATCCGCGGCGCACTGCGCAGGGCGCCGCCAGTGCTGCCTAGTATCTCTTATCCGCGCCTACGCCTGCTGACGCCGGCCTGTGCGAGTGGATCAGTGCGCGCCTTCCAGCGGCTGCAGGCGCGCATGCACGACCGCTTCCAGCGCGGCCCAGTCGATGCGCGACAGGTCGCTGTGCCCGCGCGTGGCCTCGACCAGGATCTGGCGCTGGATCTCGCTGCGCGCCAGGGCGATCGAGTAGCGCGTGCGCAGGAAGGTCACCATCGTGTAATGCGGCACGAAGCGGGTGGGCCAGCGCGCCTGCAGTTGCTGTTCGAGCGCGCGTTGCAGCAGGAAATCGGGATCGTCAACGCGGTCGCGCATTTCCAGGTAATTCTCCAGCGCCATCTGCTGGATCGCTGCGGCGTCGTCACGGCGTGCGGCCTGGAACGCGGCAAACGCGGTTTCCAGATCCTCGTGTGCATCCAGCTGCTCTGCCAGCGCCACGCAATCTTCGAACGCGCAGTTCATGCCCTGGCCGTGGAACGGCACCATCGCGTGCGCAGCGTCGCCGATCAGCAGTGCGCGGCCGCCCAGGTGCCAGCGGTCCAGGGTGAGGGTGCCGAGCAGGCCGGGCGGATGCTCTTCCCAATGCTCCTTGAGCTGCGGGATCAGCGGCAGGGCATCGGGAAAATCACGCGCGAACAGGGCCAGCGCTTCGTCGCCGGTGCGCGTGGTGGCAAAGCTGGGTTCGCCGGCGTTGGGCAGGAATAGCGTGACGGTGAAGGTGCCGCCGTCGTTGGGCAGCGCGATGCACATGTAGCGCCCGCGCGGCCAGATGTGCAGCGCATTGCCTTCGATGCGAAAACCGCCACCGGGCAGCGGCGGGATTTCCAGCTCCTTGTAGGAGTGATCGAGGAATTCGGTGCGCTCGCCCAGCGGCGACTTGCGCTGCATCGCCGCGCGCAACGCCGAGCCGGCGCCATCGCTGCCAATCAGGCTCTGGAAGTGGATTTCGTGCGGCTGGTCGTCGCGGTCGTCGATGAAGCGCGCATAGCCGGCATCGAAGTCCACCGTGTGCAGGCGCCGATAAAAATGCACGCGCGCGCCAGCCTGTTCGGCCAGATCCAGCAGTGCAACATTCAACGCGGCGCGGTGGATCGACCAGATCACTTCGCTGTCGTCGCGCCCGTAGCGTTGCAGCTGCGGTTCGCCGATCAACGGATGCACCATGCGCCCGCGCATCATCACCGCCTTGGCCATCACCGCGTCTTCGGCACCGGCCTGGCGTAGCGCATGGCGGCCGCGCTCGGCCAGCGCCAGGTTGATCGAGCGGCCGGACTCGTAGCCCTTGATGCGCGGATCGCCGCGGCGCTCGTAGACGGTGACCTGCCAGCCGCGGCGCGACAACAGGATGGCCAGCAGGCAACCGGCCAGGCCAGCGCCGATCAAGGTCAGGGAACGGGGAGAGACTGCGCTCAATGCGGTATCCGGCAGCGGCCGGACGCAAGTGCCGGCGAAGGGGGAGAACAGGGATGGCTGGCAACGTCACCTGCCGCGATCAGCCAGGTGCGGGTTCGGAGTGTACGTGCGCGTGTGCCGGTTCCGGCCCACGCACCGATCTGGTCGATGGCACAGTCTGTGCCGCGTGTGCTCAGGCGCTGGCCCAGGTTTCCACCTGTTCGACCAACCGATGCAGATCGCTGAAGCGGTTGTACAGCGGCACCGGTGCGATGCGGATCACGTCCGGCTCGCGCCAGTCGCCGAGCACGCCGACCGACTGCAGGTACTCGAACAGCGAGCGCCCCTGCGCGCGGCCACCGGCCACCCGCAACGACAGCTGGCAGCCGCGTTGCGCCGGCGCGGCCGGGGTGACGATCTGCAGCACCTGCGGCACGCGGGCGTGGATCAGCTGTTCCAGGTGCCCGGTGAGTTGTTCGGACTTGGCACGCAGCGCCGGCATGCCGGCCTGATCGAACAGCTCCAGCGACGCACGCAGCGGCGCCAGTGCCAGCACCGGCGGATTGCTCAGCTGCCAGCCTTCGGCGCCAGGCGAGGGCACGAACTGCGGCTCCATGCGGAAGCGGCTCTGCTGCTCGTGTCCCCACCAACCGGCCATGCGCGGCAGGTCGCTGTTGGCATGGCGTGCGTGCACGAAACAGCCACCCACCGCGCCGGGGCCGGCGTTGAGATATTTGTAGTGGCACCACACCGCAAAATCCGCGCCGTCGTCGTGCAGCGTCAACGCGATATTGCCGACCGCATGCGCCAGGTCGAAACCCACCATCGCGCCCTGCGCGCGTGCCAGCCGCGCGATTTCGCCCAGCTCGAAGGCCTGGCCGGTGCGGTACTGGATGCCGGGCCACAGCACCAGCGCCAGCCGCGGACCGTGCCGTGCGATGGCATCGGCGATCGCCGCCATCGAGACCGTGCCATTGGGTTGGTCGGCTTCCACTTCGATCAGCTGCGTGGCCGGATCCAGCCCATGCAGGCGCAGTTGCGATTCCACCGCATGGCGGTCGGACGGAAACGCGCCGGCTTCGATCAGGATGGCGCCACGCTCGGGCGTGGGCCGGTAGAAGCTGGCCATCATCAGATGCAGGTTGACGCTCAGCGTGTTCATCGCGACCACCTCGCCGGGCTGCGCGCCGACCACGCGCGCCAGGCCATCGCGCACCAGTTGGTGATAGGTCAGCCACTGGGTGGGACCGGTGAAATGGCCTTCCACCGCGAGCGCGCCCCACTGGTCGAGCACCTCGGCCACCATCGCGCGCGCGCCGCGCGGCTGCAGGCCCAGCGAATTGCCGACGAAATAGGTCTGGTCCTGGCCGGCATGCTGCGGGAACACGAAGTCATCGCGAAGGTGGCGCAGCGGGTCGGCGGCGTCCAGGGCAACGGCATGGGCGCGGGACAGCAGGTCGGTCATGATCACGGCTCGCAACGCAGGTCAGTGACGCAGTTTACCCGCCGGCACCGTGTGCGCCGTCATGCGCGGCCGCTGCCTCGGCTGCCGCGGTGGTCGAGGCTGGCCGGGCAGGGCGCAGTAGATGCGTCAAGGTGCCGATGCTGTCGGTGATGCGGTCGATGGTGTCGGCCAGTGCGGCGGTGGCGGGCGAGCCGTCGGGCAGGGCTGCTAGCGCATCGGACAGCTGGCGCTCGGCGCCGCGCAAGGTGGCTGCGGCGGGAATGCCGCCGTCGACCAGGCAGGCGATCAGCTCGGACAGCGCCTGGTCGGCCTGTTGCGCGAAGGCGGGCAGCGCTTCCAGCGCAGGCAGGGGGTGACCGTCGCGCAGCACCGCCTCCAGCGACAGGGTGGCGCGGATCAGCCGGTTGCCGTTGGCCAGCAAGGATTCGGCGAGTTTGAGCTCATGCAGATTGCGTCGGCTGCGTGGCTCGCCGCGCAGCCGTTCGATCGAGGCCTGCGCGTTGGTGCGCGCCACGCGTGCAGCAGCGCGGGTATCGCCCAGATCCTCCATCCTGCCGAGCAGCAGATTGCGCAGATGATCGCGATAGGCGCTCAGCAGCTGCGCCAGCGAGGCGCGGATATGCCGGCGCTCGCGCGTGGGCCACACCGCGTAGGCGATCAATGCCCAGGCGCTGCCGGCGACCGTGGCCTGCAGCCGTGCGCCGATGGCCTCGCCCGGTGCCACGCCTTCGAAGGACAGCAGCAGTACCAGCATGCCGGTCAGAAACGCCACGCCGATGCCGTAATTCACCTGCGTCAGCAGGCGAAAGCCCAGGCAGAACAGCGCCAGCAACGCCAGGCGGACGCTGGCGCCGTCCATCGCCAGGTGCGCCAGCAAGGTCGCCACCAGCAGGCCGACGAAGGTGCCGGCCACGCGCAAGGCGCCGAAGCTGAAAGTGCCGCCGAAATCCGGCTTGAGCACGATGGCGGTGGTCATCGGAATCCAGAAGCCGTGCGGGATCTGCTGCCAGCGCTGGAAGGCGATCGCCAGCGCCAGGCACACGCCGCAGCGCAAGGCATGCCGGAAGGCCACCGAGGACAGATCCAGGTTCGCGCGCAGCGTGGCCCACGTCGCTGCGGGCCGCAGCGCCGCCGGCAGGCGCGCTTCGGCCAGCTGCGCCTGGATCTCGCCACGGCTGCTGGCCCAATGCGCGTTGCGGATCAGGGCGCGCAGCTGGCCGCCCAGGCCTTGCGCGCGCGCCACCGCCACCCGCACCAGCCGCCGCTCGCGGGTATCGGCGTTGTCGTGCTGGAACTGCGCCAGTGCGGCGACCAGATCGTCGAAACCGGTCATCGAGGCATTGGCGGCGAGCGGGTCTTCGCCCACCGTCATCGCATGCGCGAGCTGTTCCAGCACGATGGCGCTGCGTTCGAGCACGCGCTCGATCGCCGGGCGCGCCTGCGAGTCGGTCAGGCGGGTATCGACATCGGCCAGCGACAGCAGCTCCAGCCGCACGCGCTCGCACAGCTCGGCGATGATGCGGAAGCTCTGCACGGCGATCGCGCGCGAGCGATGCTCGCCATGCAGCATCACCATCGCATCGAGCACTTCCTGGGTGGCCGGCGGCGGGGCGCTGGCTTCCGGACGCTGGCGTGCGATGCCGGCCAGTTGACGCATCAGGTCGGCCAGCGCGAAGCGCTCCGGGCGATAGCGTTGCAATGGCCAGGCCGCCAGTGCCAGCACTACCTGGAGCAGGCCGCCGGCGAAGATCAATGCCGCCACGCCCGCGGCCTGCTGCACCGGCAGGCGCATGTCGGCGCTGACCACCAGCAGGATCATGCTGGTCAGCCCCACCCGCGCTGCCACCGGGCCAAGTGCCACCAGCAAGCCGCCGCCAAGGCCGAGCAGCAACCCGGCGATCACCAATGCCGGCGTGTTGTGGCCGACCCAGATGCCGAGCAACGCGGCCAGGCCTGCTGCCAGCGCGGCCATCAGCATGCGCTGCAGGCGCGCACGGTACGGGCCGGGCTGGTCGGTGAACATGGTGTTGAGCGCGCCGGTACACACGGCCAGACCGGCGGCGACATGCCCGGTGGCCACGCCGACGGCCAGCGGCAGCACCACCGCGGCGGTGTTGCGCAACGCTACGCGCAATGGCACGTCGCGCGGCTTGAGGTCGATCAGAGTGCGCAGCATGGCATGGGGTTCAACGCGGGCGCACAGCGCAGCTGCGGCGCGTGCACACGCTCGACACACGGCGCGCTGCGCACAGCTGCATCATCATTGCGTTGCGCGGCATTGCGAGGGCGCGGCGGCGCGCCGATGGCCGCCGCCGAGCGAATGCGCTCGAAGACCTGTGCGACGCGTGCCTGGAATTGGCTGGGCCATCGCCCACTCATGCCTCGACAGTGGCATAGCGCTCCGGCGCAGGGTGCAGATGCCCGCATTGGCTGCAGGTGCGCAGCGCGAGCGAACGGTAGAAATGATCGAACACCGGCGGAAAATCGGTTTCGATGTCCTGCAGCGGAAACATCGCCTCGTACAGTTTGTGATTGCACTGCGGGCAATACCACTGCAGGCCGTCCTGCTCGTTGGGCAAGCGCTCGCGTTCGATCACCAGGCCGATCGAGCCAGCCGCGCGTTGCGGCGAATGCGGCACCTTCGGCGGCAGCAGGAAGATCTCGCCGGCGCGGATCGGGATGTCGCGTGCCACGCCTTCGTCCTGCACCTTCAGTACCATCTCGCCTTCGAGCTGGAAGAACCACTCCGGGCCTTCGTCGTAGTGATAGTCGGTGCGCGCATTCGGCCCACCGACGATCATGATGATGAAGCCGTCCTGCTGGATGCACTTGTTGCCCACCGGCGGCTTGAGCAGGTGGCGGTGTTGCTCGATCCAGGCTTGCAGGTTGATCGGCGGGACCAGCATCGACGTTCCTCGGCAAAGAAGACGTCCAGCATAGCCAACCGACGGCGCCGATGGGCGCCGCGGCTGGATGGCATGCGGGTGCCGCTCAGCGTTCGGCGTGATCGGCCTGGATGCGCGCCAGTGCGGCGTCGTAACGTTCCTGCAGCAGCTCCGGGCGGTCGATCGACATGCCCAGGTCGTGTGCACGTCCGTCGCGCAGGCTGTAGACCCAGCCATGCACCTGCAGTGCCTGGCCACGGTCCCAGGCGTCGCGCACGATGGTGGTGCGGCAGACATTGACCACCTGCTCGAGCACGTTGAGCTCGCACAGGCGCGCGTGCTGCACCGGCAGGTCGCCCGCATCGTGCAGGCAGGCCTCGTGCTTGTCGGCCACATCGGTGACATGGCGGATCCAGTTGTCGACCAGGCCCATGCGCTTCTGGGTCAGGCTGGCAAACACGCCGCCGCAGCCGTAATGGCCGACCACCAGGATGTGCTTGACCTTGAGCACGTCGACGGCGAACTGGATCACCGACAGGCAGTTCAGGTCGGTATGCACCACCACGTTGGCGATGTTGCGGTGGACGAACACCTCGCCCGGGGCCATGTCGATGATCTGGTTGGCCGGCACGCGCGAGTCCGAGCAGCCGATCCACAGGTACTCGGGCGTCTGCTGGGTGGACAGCTTGGAGAAGAATTCCGGGTCCTCGCGGCGGATGCGCTCGGACCAGGCACGGTTGTTTTCAAGCAAATGGTTGAGCTCGTTCATGCGCGCAGTATTCCAGAAAACGCAGTGTTGGTGGCCCCTGTCGGGGCCCGGGATGAATCAGCTTTCAGGCTTCGTAGTATCGGTGAAGGGCCGATGTCCCGCCATTGCACCGATGCGGAAACTGGCGCCACCGATCAATTCAACAGGTGGCGCCGATGGCTGACTTCAACATGTTTTTTCCGACCCTGCTCAAGCACGAGGGCGGCTTCGTCAACGACCCCGCCGATCCGGGCGGTGCCACCAACAAGGGCATCACGCTGCTGACCTTCAAGGCCTGCGCCCAGAACTTGCTGGGCGTGGAGCCCAGCTTGGCGAACCTGCGTGCATTGACCGATGCCCAGGCCGGGGTCATTTACAAGACGCAGTACTGGGACCGGCTACGCGCCGACCAGATCGCACTGCAGCCGTTGGCCAACATCTTGTTCGATTTCTATGTCAACGCCGGCGGCAACGCGATCAAGCTGCTGCAGACCGTGCTCAATGCCCAGACCGGCGGCGCGCTGGTGGTGGACGGACGGATGGGACCGGCGACCTTCGCCGCCCTGGCATCCAGCAACCAGCAAGACCTGTATGCACGCTACAAGGTCGGCCGCAAGGACTACTACCAGCGACTGGTCGCCGCGCGACCGGCGCTTGGCAAGTTTCTCAAGGGGTGGCTGGCACGCGTGGATAGCTTTCCCAGCGCGGCCTGAGCCGTCACCGTCCCCGCGACATCTCCGACCAACGAGCCCAACATGGCGCAAATCTCCCTCAATGATCTGATCGAAGCGCTGGCCGGGGCAGTTATCGACGCCCAGGACCGGATCGAACAGCACCAGATGGCTAACCTGGGCGCGTTCTTTGACGAGGACAATCGTCCCAGAAGCGTTCTGATCCGCTTGCCGTCGCAGCACCCGGAAGCGGGCGAGAACGATGAAGACCTGTATCGCGCACCGCTGTTGCCGCTGGTGTCGTCCAACGTCCTGCGCATCAAGGACGTAGAGATCAGCTTCGATGCACAACTCGGCGAGCTCAGCGAACTGGACGAAGCCGCGTTGCCGGCGTCGCTGGCGGTTCCCGCCGCCGTCGATGACTGGCATCCCAAGCCGCCAGCGCTGCCCGGCCAGATCGGCATCGACCTCGGCTCCAATGCAAAAAGTGCGCGGCACAGTGCGGTGCATGTCGTGTTACGCGTGGAAGGCAGCGAGCCGACCGAAGGCGTGGCACGTCTCATCAATCGCCTTGCGCAGTCGCAAGGCGTGTTCAAGACGGTCAAGGGCGATTGATCCCCGCCGTCATCGATTTTTTTTAAACAACCACTCTTCAGGAGAACACCATGAGCGATATTGTCAATATGTCCGACCAATTCAAGGGCCTGCCGATGGCGGACCTGATCGGCGCCCCGTTGCGTGCAGCCTGCGATGCGCAGGTCATGCTGGCCCGTGCCACCGCCGACTTCATCAAGGTCATCGGTTTTCTGCCGCCGACCGACCCTGCTGCCGATCCTAACGGAAACGGCGGTACGCGGACCGCGCAGTTCAAGTTCAAACGCCCGGTCGAAGACCCCAGCGGTACCGGGATGGCCGAGGAGGAAGTCGAGATCGTCGTGCCGCTGCTGACCTTGGTCAACGTTCCCAATTTGAGCATTCAGACCGTGGACGTGACCTTCGACATGGAAGTCAAATCCTCGTTTTCGGAAAAGGAAGCCGAAGACAAGAGCCTCAAGGTGGATTTGGAGGCAAGCGTCGGCTGGGGCGTGTTCAAGGCCAAGGTCAACGTGCAGGGGTCGGTGTCCAGCCACAAGGAAAACACGCGCTCTTCCGATAATTCGGCCAAGTATCACGTCGCATTGCACGCCGAAGATCGCGGCACCCCCGAAGGGCTGTCGCGCGTGCTCGACATCCTGCAGACCGCCGCAGCGCCACGTAAAGTCACTGCGCCTGTGCCGGTGCCGTAAGCGTCGCTGTTGAGTCCTACACCTTTCTATCACCCGAGTCGTTGCCGATGATCGATTTGTCAGAAGTGAGCTACATCAAGCGCATCGTCGTCGGCAGCGACAACCCGGCAAAGATGCAGACCGCTGAGCAGGTCGAGGCCGCGCAGCATCTGCTCAATCGCTGCCTCAGCGAAGCGCCCAGGGGAACGATTCTCGGGATCGAGAAGAGCTTCACCATTGTGCAGCTGGGCGAGCATCAGGTGGTGCTGCAATGGTTGTGCTACCACGTTGGGTTCAAGCGCAAGCCGATCTGGCTGACGGAGCCGTAGATGGCACACGCGAGCTATTCCCTGGACGCCTTCGTGGAGCTGCTCGACCAGGCCGTCCGACAAGCGCAACAGCGATGCCGCCAGCACCACGCCGCACTGGTGGATGCCGCGGTGGCCGCCTGCAGCATGCAGGTTCGCTGCATGGATGATGACGGAACGGCCCAGGGCGAAATGGAGACCCTGCTGTCCATTCCGGTCTGCCAATTGCGTGCGCTGCGGCTATCGCAAATCAACGAGTTTTCGTTGACGCTGCACGTGCAAATAGAGCCGGTCACGCAGAGCGACGGCGCTCCCGGACTGGCGCTGCGTATCGCGCCGCCACGCAGCCGTGCGCCAAGCCACGCGCTGAAAATCGGCTATCAAGGCAGCGAGCGTCCGCGTGGCGTGCTTTGGTTAGATGGCATCGCGCTGAAGGAATGGACGCTTCATCCGTTCGTGGACGTGCCATCTTCCGATCCCGGAGCGGTGCCGTGAGGTTGCTGCTGTCAGATGCCGATGCCCGCGCGCTCGCCGAGCGGCTGGGAACCGATGTGGCGGCCCTGCATGCGGATCTCTGCCGGCGGTCTCGGTGCCGGCGGCGGTCCATCTTCATCATCTGCTTGGTTGCAGTTCTGGTAATTACTGCAGCCGGTGTGCTGAGCAGCAGCTTGATCGATCTTTCCATCCTGTCCAACTTCTTATCGGAGCTTTCTCATGTCTACCCAACCTCATCATCGACGTCACGTTCTCCGCATCACCTCAGCACTGGCCTTGTGTCTTTCGTTGACTGCAGTACAGGCCGCTCCGGCTGGTAGCACTCCGACAGGTGACTGGCGCGGAATCCTGTCCGCCAGCGGCGGTGCTGGCCCGGTTTATGTCCGCCTGAGCGGGCGCGCGGTGGGAGCCGACGGCACCCAAACGGCGGACGTGCGGTTTGGACCTCCTTTCAATTGTGCGCTGGAGCTACGAGCGCAGCCGGACGGTTACGCGCTGCTGTCTCGCAATGGCGGCAGGTTTTGCGATGCGCTAGCCGGTGGCCGCGCCCAGCTTGAGGTGACGGAGGGGGCGACGTCCGGCATGCAACTCACGCTGCCCGGCCGCGATTCGCCGTTGGTCGTTGCCTTGGATCAGAGCAGCGCAGGTTTGGCCGAAGCTGGGCGTTGGCGCGGGGCGGGCCTGATTTCCGCCCAGCTGGAGATCGTGGCGACCACCGTCCGCCCGGGAGACGTGCTCGGTCGCCTGCGCTATGGCGCCCCCCGCGACTGCCAGGTGGAATTGCGTTATGCCGGGCGTGCGGCAGGCGCGTTGAATGCCTGGGTCGGGGCCAACGATAGAGGCTATTGCCGCCAGCTCAGCGATGGCCAAGCCAGCCTGCGGATTCGCGACGATGGCAGCGCAGAGCTTGCTCTTGTTGTGAAAGGTCAGCGCGATACGACGCTGTTCGAACGGATGCCCTGAGGTCGGGCTGGACGCGCGCCTGCATGTTGGGAATCACTTATGTGGAAGCGAACCAGGATGCGCGTCGGCCTGCGGCGACGCGCGGTGGCCCAGTCCGTCTCGCCGGCAGGATTCACCGGGCCGGTCTTCTCCAGCGTGCTTGAACAGCTGGAGCTCGAATGTCGGGCCATGGTGTCGTATGCGCTAAAGCAGGGGTTGGCGATGTCCCCCGATCTGCCTGGCCGGTTGGCGGAATTACGGGTGACGCCTGGCACCTCCCTGCATGGCGAAGCTGGCGCGCGCGAATTGGCCGCTCTGCACCGACAGCTGGTTCGCGCGATCCAACCCGCAACGCCGCAAGCGGTGGTGCTGATCGAGCGGGAGCGCTTACGCGGTGGATTTTTGCGCTGGCTCGGTCCAATTCCGCTGATCCGCACCTTGACCTTAAGCTCGGTCGGCTGTCTTGCCTCAGTGGTCGGGCTGGCGATGTCCAGCCTTGTCAACGAGCAGAACATCGCGCTGGGATTTCTCGACTCCTCGGGCAGCACGCTGGGCTGGAATGTGATGTTCATCCTGGCCTGTGCCGGGCTTGGCGCAGCGTTTTCCGCCCTGTTCCAGGCCCATCGTTACGTCGCCGACGCGACGTACGATCCGCGATTCGATTCTTCCTATGCCGCGCGCATGATTCTGGGCCTCATCGCCGGTCTGATATTGGTGGAGTTGCTGCCGGAGGATCTGTTTGCCGAAAGTAGCCTGGGCGCGTTCGGAAAACCCGCATTGGCGATGATGGGTGGATTTTCGGCAAGTGCCGTCTATCGCCTGCTGCAACGCATGGTCGATGTCATGGAAACGGTCGTACGCGGCGATTCCAACCAACACGCCGCTGCAGCGATCCAGTCTCAGCGCGCATCGGTCGAGTCTGAAGGTATACGCGCGCGTGGCGAACTTGCCGCAGGTCTGCTGGATCTGCAGCGCGAGTTGGAAGCGGACCCGCGTTTGGACCAGGTGCGTCAGCAACTGACCAGCCTTGCCAGGCAGATGATGTCCGGCGACTCGTAAGCTTTCGCGGTTGAGCTGCAGCTAGAACCGCGTTCGTTTTTTATCGGCAGTCTTATGCAGAAACGATGTCTAGCACAGCGTGCCGAGCAGTAGGTGGTGGTGTGTGTTGGTCCGGAGCGGCACAGTCCGCTTCGGCTCCGGTTCAACGTGCGTAACACACCTCAGGCAAACCTACCCGTCATTGCGTCGCACCGACATCTACACCGTTGTGCGAACCAGCATTTGACGGTCGCCAAATCAGTCCAGAACCGATGGTGCCGAGGTGAGCGTATGACAAGCTCGCTCAAGTGCTCCTGCCGAGCATCTGTCGATTCGCTGCAGCGCGCCGCTCGAATGCCGCTGCACATCGCGGTCCCCATTCGTGTAACCGAGGGAATGATGAAGACACGTATCGTCGTCGCTGCTGATCGCACCATCCTCGTGGAAGGCATGGTCGCTTTGCTGCAAAAGGTTCCGGGTTTCGAAGTGGTGGGGCATGCCGAAGACGGACTGGCGTGTCTGCAGATCGCTGCCAGAGAGCAGCCGGATATCGTCCTGGTGGATGTCCTGCTCCCTGGCCTCAATGGCATCGATCTGACGCGACGTTTGATTCAACGCAGTCCCGGCAGCCGGGCAATCTGCATTGCTCCGTCCGACGCCTGCATGCGTGCCAGCGCGGTCTTCGAAGCTGGCGCAAAAGCCTATCTGGCGCGAACCAGTACCTTCGCCGAGTTGCTGCGTGCGATTCAACTCGTTGGTCAGGATCAGATCTATATCAGTCCGCAGATGTCGCGTTCGTTGATCGCAGGACTGCGTCGAGCCGCCAAAGACGATTCTGCGTATACCCGGCTGACCTCACGTGAGCGCGAAATCGTGCAGCTCTACTCCGAAGGCCTGTCGACCAGGCAGATCGCCACGCGCTTGCACTTGAGCGTGAAAACGGTGGGCACGCATCGCGAAAACTGCATGTTGAAACTCAATATTCAAAGTATTGCCCAGCTCACCCGCTATGCAATCGCGCAAGGACTTTCTCCACTTGATCCCGCATCCGGCTGTGGCAGCGATCCCTCTGAAGCGCTTGTGCCGCAGCGATCGCGCCGTGCTGGCTGAGTTGCACCAGTCTTCGGGGAAATAGGGTGCCAGGCACGCCGGCGTCGGCCGGCAATGTGGCCGACGCGTCCCAACCCTGTGGTGATCCGTCTTTCCAATGCGCGACTGAGGCCGTCTCAGCGCGTCGTATCGGCATTCATTGCCGCCTGCATCAACGCTGCGATCGCGTTCGAGGCTTGGTCGGGTTGCTGCGCCAGGAACTGGCTGACGCTGCGCTGATTGACGGCGGGATGATTCTGGCTGAGCTTGAAGGTCAGCTCGATGCGGCTGGGAACGAAGCGGAAGCCGACCAGGCCGCGTAACTGGCGGCGGTGGCTGTCGCGTTCCATCTCGAACAGCCAGTCACTGCCGACACTTTGTTCGAAGTGGGTGCTCATGCGACCGATCAGCTCGCCCAGCGCCGCCTCATCGCTCACCTGCTCGCAGCGTCCATGCAGATGCGCCACGGCGTAGTTCCAGGTCGGCACGCGTGCGGCCGCTTCCTTGTCCGGATACCAGCTGGGCGACACATAGGCGTGCGGACCCTGCACCACCAGTACCGCATCGCCGGGGCTGCGTGCCTGCGGATTGGGGCGCGCCCAGTGGCCTTCGATGACAACTGCCTGGTCATCGCGTCGGTACAGCACCGGCAGATGCGAGATCGCCGGCTGTCCGTCCTCGCCGTGGCTGATCAGGGTGACGAACGGGTCGCGCGCGATCAGCCAGTCCAGCAGTGCCAGATCGGTCTGCGCGAACGCGCGCGGGGTGTACATGTCAGGCGCGACCGCCCAGGGTCAGCACCATGCGTTCGCGCAGGTCCGCATCGTCGTCGCCGCGCGGCGGCGACACTTCGTCGAGCGAGAAGCCACGCATCAGCGCGTCTTCTTCGTCCAGTCCGTCGAGCGCGACGAATTCGGCATCGAACAAGGCCGCGCGGGCGCTGTCTTCGCTGTCGTAGGGCAGGATCTTGCCGTCGCTGTCCAGGACTTCGGCGGTACCGGCCTGCTTGACGCGCAGGCGCGCCCAGATCAGCGTGCGGCCGATCGTGGCCAGCCACCACGAATCGTGGTCGTCGTGTGCGGTGTCTTGCGGTGTATTCATGGCATTACCTTGGAAAGCAGGCCGAGCAGGGCTGCCATGCCCAGGCCGAAGAAGATGGTCAGCAGCGACAGCCAGGCCGGCGTGGCCAGGCCGGACAGCGCACTGTCGCGATGGCTGCGGTAGCGCCGCGCCAGCAACCAGCGCAGCGCCGCAGGACTGATGAAGGCCGGCTCGCCGAAGCTGGCCAGCGCCTCGGGATGACGGTCGCGCAGGTGCACCAGCGTCAGCGGCCAGAAGATCAGCAAGGCGGTGAGGCCGGCAACCGCCACACCGACAAAACACAGTGCGAAGAACAGGGTCATGTGCCCGCCAGCATCAGTGCGAGTTGGGGAAGTGCTGCGCCGATCACCAGCGCAGCGATGGTCCACCATAACGGACGCACGGCGTGGATGATCGACCTGCGTGCCGTGTCACCCTGCCACCACGCGCTGGCACCCGGATGTGCGGCTGCCAGCTGCGCCAGCCGGACGCCGCGCACCCCGGCGATGCCGGCGCCCAGCAACGCCGCCGCGAAGGCCAGCAACTGTAGCGTGGCGGCGGCCAGCAGGCTCACATCAGAACTCGGCGCTGCCCGGCGCGCGCGGGTAGGGGATGGCGTCGCGGATGTTGCTCAGCCCGCACACGTAAACCACCAGGCGCTCGAACCCCAAGCCGAAGCCGGCATGCGGCACCGAGCCGTAGCGACGGAAATCGCGGTACCAGCTGTAGTGCTCCTGGTCCAGGCCGAACTGCGCCATGCGTGCATCCAGCACATCCAGGCGCTCTTCGCGCTGGCTGCCGCCGATGATCTCGCCGATGCCCGGCGCCAGCACGTCCATCGCCGCGACGGTCTTGCCGTCGTCGTTCAGGCGCATGTAGAAGGCCTTGATGTGCTCGGGGTAGTTGGTCACCACCACCGGGCGGCCGATATGTTCCTCGGTCAGCCAGCGCTCGTGCTCGGTCTGCAGGTCCAGGCCCCACTCGACCGGGAAGTCGAACTTCTTGCCCGAGTTCTGCAGCAGCTTCACCGCCTCGGTGTAGTCGATCTGCTCGAACGGGGCATTGATGAAGGCCTCGAGTTTGGCGATCGCGTTCTTGTCCACGCGCTCGGCCAGGAATGCCAGGTCGTCGCCACGCTCATCGAGCACCGCGCGGAACAGGTACTTGAGGAACTGCTCGGCCAGGCGCGCGTCTTCGGCCAGATCGGCGAAGGCGATTTCCGGCTCGATCATCCAGAATTCGGCCAGATGGCGCGTGGTGTGGCTGTTCTCGGCGCGGAAGGTCGGGCCGAAGGTGTAGACCTTGCTCAACGCCAGGCAGTAGGCCTCCACGTTGAGCTGGCCGGACACGGTCAGGAAGGTTTCCTTGCCGAAGAAGTCGCGGCTGAAATCCACCGCGCCGCTGGCATCGCGCGGCAGGTTGACCATGTCCAGCGTGGAGACGCGGAACATCTGCCCGGCGCCTTCGGCGTCGGAGGTGGTGATGATCGGGGTGCTGATCCAGTTGAAGCCGTTCTGGTGGAAGAAGCGGTGCACCGCCTGCGCCAGGCAGTTGCGGATGCGGGTGACCGCGCCGAACAGGTTGGTGCGCGGGCGCAGGTGCGCCACTTCGCGCAGGAACTCCGGCGACATCGGCTTGGGCTGGATCGGGTAGGTCAGCGGGTCTTCGACCCAGCCGACGATCTCCACGCCGCTGGCCTGGATCTCGAACGACTGACCCTTGCCCTGCGACTTCACCAGCACGCCCTTGGCGATCAGCGAGCAACCGCTGGTCAGGCGCTTGATCTCGTCGAAGTTGGGCAGGGTATCGTTGGCCACCACCTGGATCGGAGCGAAGCAGGAGCCATCGGTCACGTTGATGAAGGCCAGTCCGGCAGATCCGCGCAGCGTGCGCACCCACCCCCGTACCGTGACTTCGCCGCCTTCCGGGAGTTTTCCCGCAAGCGCATGTTCAACGCTGACCACCGTCATGACTTGTCCTCGCCGTAGCGACTTTGAATGGTCTGCGAGTTTACTGGCTGCGGGCGCGCTGGCGCGAGCATCTGAACCGCTTGCGGGTGGTTGCGCTTGTCCAAGGCCGGACATGGCCCCATTTGGGGAACACGTCGTCGCAGCGGCTGCAGCCCCCGTGATTGCAGCCTCGCTATACTTGCCCCCATCGTTTCCGGAGCACCCCCCATGGCCATCAGCCTCACCCCCGCCGCGCTGGAGCGCGTGCAGCGTTTCGTGCAGCAGACCCCGGGGACGCTGGGTCTGCGCTTTGGCGTGACCAAGACCGGTTGCTCGGGCTGGGGCCATGTCACCGACCTGGCGCGCGAGAAACGTGACGACGACGCGGTGTTCGAGCAGGAGGGCGTGCGCATCTTCGTCGACCCGGTCAGCCTGCCGCTGGTCGATGGCACCTGCATCGATTTCGGCAAGCACGGCCTGAGCGAGACCTTCACCTTCCGCAATCCCAATGCGACTGCCGAGTGCGGCTGCGGGGAGAGCTTTACGACCGAAGCCGAGCATCGCTGAGCTCGCTGGTGCGCGCGCCAGTGGCGCGCAAGCGGTGCCTTATCGCCCCGGCGGGAGAGGGGCTCAAGCAGTCGCCGCGCAGATGTCACGTTCCTAGGCTTGGCCGCTGGCTCGGCCCGGTTGCGGCTAAGCGCCTGAACTGCCATACTTTCCTGCTTCCTGCCCGGTTCCGGGCGGGAATCCTTGCTCCACCGGCCGCCTTGCGCGGGTCACCGGGGAGCTGTCCGGCCCACGTGGCCACATCCGAAAGGTAATACAACATGAGTCGTCATTACGAAGTCGTGTTCCTGGTCCACCCGGATCAGAGCGAGCAGGTCCCGGCCATGATCGAGCGCTACAAGTCGCTGATCGAGGGCGGTAACGGCACCATCCACCGTCTGGAAGACTGGGGCCGCCGTCAGCTGGCCTACCCGATCCAGAACCTGGTGAAGGCGCACTACGTGCTGCTCAACATCGAAGTCGACCAGGCCGTGCTGAGCGAGCTGGTGGAAAGCTTCCGCTTCAACGATGCGGTGCTGCGTCACTTGGTCGTCAAGCGCGACGGCCCGGACACCGAGCAGTCGCTGATCATGAAGAGCAAGGACGAGAAGGGCGACAAGCCCGAGCGTAGCGAGCGTCGTCGTCGTGATGACGATGAGGGCGATGCTGCACCTGCCGCCACAGATACCGACGGCGACAACGCCGAAGCCGCTTAAGGAGCGCTGTCATGTCTAAGTTCTTCCGTCGTCGCAAGTTCTGCAAGTTCACCGCCGAGGGCGTGAAAGAGATCGATTACAAGGATCTCAACACCCTGCGTCAGTACCTCACCGAGAACGGCAAGATCGTGCCGAGCCGCGTGACCGGCACCAAGTCCAAGTACCAGCGTCAGCTGGCCACGGCCGTCAAGCGCTCGCGTTTCCTGGCGCTGATCCCGTACACGGACAATCACGACGTTTAATCAGTCGTTAGTTGCGGGGCGCTCAAAGCGGTCCGCACGAATGAAGTGAGTTCTCGCAATAGGCCATGCGGCCGCATGTGAGTCCTCACAACGGCCCGCACATCACTATGCGGGCTCTTGACTTGATAGAAGTCCGGTAATTAAAGGTGCGGTGCCGGTCGGGCTCTTACGATTCCCGATTCCCCAATCCCGATTCCCGGCTTCTCCTATTCGGACAGCAAACGTTGCGTCGGCCAAAGCGCCGGCGCTAACGAATAACGGAGCACCACCATGGATCTGATTCTTCTGCAGAAAGTGACCAACCTCGGCGGCCTGGGCGACAAGGTCAGCGTCAAGCCGGGTTACGGCCGCAACTTCCTCGTGCCGCAGGGCAAGGCCGTTCCGGCCACCGCTGCCAACGTCGAAGCGTTTGAAGCCAAGCGTGCCGATTACGAAGCCAAGGCCAACACCATCCTGGCCGATGCACAGAGCCGCGCCGGCAAGTTCGAAGGCGCCAGCGTCACCATCGGCGCGCATGCGTCGACCGAAGGCAAGCTGTACGGCTCGGTCGGTCCGCGCGACATCGCCGAGGCGTTCACCGCCGCCGGCCTGCCGCTGGAAAAGAGCGAAGTGATCCTGGGCGAAGGCGCATTCCGCAATGTCGGCGAGTACGACGTTGTGCTGCACCTGCACGCCGATGTGGAAACCTCGGTCAAGGTCATCGTCGAATCCGACGCCTGATCCACGCTGCACGCTGTACCCGAAGGGCGCCTGGTTAGGCGCCCTTCGTCTTTCTGCGGCCACGCCAGCGATGCCAGGGCCGCTATACTCATGCTCCATTGCCGGTTCCACGGCCCATAGATCTTGTGGATCAAGGGCTTAGGGGCGGCTTCACAGGAAAAGCGCCTGCCGGCCTCGCCCGTGCGGTGCCCGGAACCTTCAGTCCCATGCGCCTGTCCACGATCAAACTGTCCGGTTTCAAGTCGTTCGTCGACCCGACCACGTTGCACCTGCCCACCAACATGACCGGCATCGTCGGTCCCAACGGCTGCGGCAAGTCCAACATCATCGATGCGGTGCGCTGGGTGATGGGCGAAAGTTCGGCCAGCCGCCTGCGTGGCGACTCGCTGACCGACGTGATCTTCTCCGGCTCCTCGGCGCGCAAGCCGGTGTCGCAGGCGACGGTGGAGCTGATCTTCGACAATTCCGATCACACCATCAGCGGCGAGTTCGCCTCGTTCAACGAGATCTCGGTCAAGCGCCTGGTCAGTCGCGACGGCAACAGCGCCTACTACCTCAACGGCACCAAGTGCCGGCGCCGCGACATCACCGACCTGTTCCTGGGCACCGGCCTGGGGCCGCGCAGCTACTCGATCATCGAGCAGGGCATGATCAGCCAGATCATCGAGGCGCGCCCGGAAGACCTGCGCGTGTATCTGGAAGAAGCCGCCGGCATTTCCAAGTACAAGGAGCGCCGCAAGGAAACCGAAACGCGCATCCGGCATACCCGCGAGAACCTCGATCGCCTCGGCGACCTGCGCGAAGAGATCACCAAGCAACTGGCGCATCTGCAGCGCCAGGCGCGCCAGGCCGAGCAGTATCAGGCCTTGCAGGAAGAGCGCCGGATCAAGGACGCCGAGTGGAAGGCGCTGGAATACCGCGGCCTGGATGGCCGGTTGCAGGGCCTGCGCGAAAAACTGAATCAGGAAGAGACCCGGCTGCAGCAATTGATCGCCGAACAGCGCGATGCCGAGGCGCGGATCGAAACCGGGCGCGCGCGTCGCGAGGAAGCCGCCGAAGCGGTGGCCAAGGCGCAGGCCGATGTCTATCAGGTTGGTGGCGCGCTGGCGCGCATCGAGCAGCAGATCCAGCATCAGCGCGAGCTCTCGCATCGCCTGCACAAGGCGCGCGACGAGGCGCAGAGCCAGTTGCAGGAGCTGACCCAGCACATCAGCGGCGATTCGGCCAGGCTGGCGGTGTTGCGCGAGGCGGTGGACGCTGCCGAACCGCAACTGGAACAGCTGCGCGAAGACCACGAATTCCGCCAGGAGTCGCTACGCGAGGCCGAAGCGCGCCTGGCCGACTGGCAGCAGCGCTGGGAAACCCATAACCGCGACACCGGCGAAGCCTCGCGTGCCGGCGAAGTGGAGCGCACGCGCGTCGATTATCTCGATCGCCAGTCGCTGGAGGCCGAGCGCCGCCGCGAAGCGCTGGTCAATGAGCGCGCGGGGCTGGACCTGGATGCGCTGGCCGAGGCGTTCGAGCAGATCGAGCTGCGCCACGAAACCCAGAAGACTTCGCTGGACGGGCTGACCGAGCAGGTCGAAGCGCGCAAGCACGCGCTCGGCGGGCTACAGGAACAACAGCGCGCCAGCCAGGGCGAACTGGCCGACGTGCGCAAGCAGGCGCAGGCTGCGCGTGGCCGGCTGTCGTCGCTGGAAACCCTGCAGCAGGCCGCACTCGGCCAGGAGCAGGGCGCCGCAGTGGCGTGGCTGAAGTCACGCGGGCTGGATTCTGCCGCACGTGTCGGCGAGCGCATCACGGTCGAAAGCGGCTGGGAAAACGCGGTGGAAGGCGCGTTGGGGCAGTTGATCGAAGGCGTGCTGGTGGATGCGCCGGAGCAACTGGTCGATGCGCTGGGCGAATTGGGCGAGGGTCGCATCGCGCTGGTGTCCGGTGCCAGCGACAACGCGAGCTTCGCGCCGACCTCGCTGGCGGCCAAGGTGCAGGGGCCGATCGCGATCCGTCGCCTGCTCGCGCGCCTGCACGCGGCCGAGGATCTGGGGGCCGCGCGTACGCTGCAGCGCAGCCTGCCCGAAGGCGATTCGGTCATCACCCGCAGCGGCGAGCGACTGGGCGAGGGCTGGGTGCGGGTGTCGCGCTCCGGTGCCGCCAAACAGGGCGCCTTGCTGCGCGAGCGCGAGATTCAGGAGCTGCGTGCGCAGATCGAAACGCTGCAGGAGCGCGAGGCCGAACTCGAGCAGCGCCTGGGCAGCTTCCGCGAGCAATTGCTGGCGGCCGAACAGCAACGCGAAGATGCGCAGCGCCAGTTGTATATGGCGCACCGCAGCGTGTCCGAACTGGCCGGTCAGCTGCAGAGTCAGCAGGGCAAGGTCGATGCCGCGCGCACGCGCATCGAACGCATCGAAAACGAATTGTCGCAGCTGCTGGAAACGCTGGACACCAGCCGCGAACAGGCACGCGAGGCGCGCGCAAAGCTCGAAGACGCGGTGACCCTGATGGGCGACCTGCAAGGCACTCGCGAGGCGCTGGAGAACGAACGCCGTCAGCTCACCGATGCGCGCGATCAGGCCCGCGATGCCGCACGTGGCGTGCGCGATGCGATGCATGCATTGGCACTGACGCTGGAATCGCAACGTACCCAGATCACCTCGCTGAGCCAGACGCTGGAACGCATGGACAGCCAGCGCGGCCAGCTCGATACGCGCCTGGAGGACCTGGTCGCCCAGCTCAGCGACGGCGACTCGCCGGTGGAAACGCTGGAGCACGAGCACCAGGCCGCGTTGAGCGAGCGTGTGCGCACCGAGCGCGTGCTGAGCGAAGCGCGCACCATGCTGGAGAGCATCGATGGCGAGCTGCGCAGCTACGAGCAGACTCGCCAGCAGCGAGACGAACAGGCGCTGGCCCAGCGCGAGCGCATCTCGCAGCGCAAGCTCGACCAGCAGGCGCTGGTGCTCAGCGCAGAGCAACTGGAGGCCGCCGTGGTGAAAGCCGGCTTCGTGCTCGAGGACGTCGTCAATGGATTGCCGGAAGCCGCGAACGTGGCCGAGTGGGAAGCCGCAGTTGGCCAGATCGACGGCCGCATGCGGCGGCTGGAACCGGTCAACCTGGCCGCGATCCAGGAGTACGGCGAAGCGGCGCAGCGCTCGGAATATCTGGACGCGCAGAATCTGGATCTCAACACCGCACTGGAGACGCTGGAAGAGGCGATCCGCAAGATCGACCGCGAAACCCGCGGCCGCTTCAAGGACACCTTCGACCGGGTCAATTCCGGCGTCCAGGCACTGTATCCGCGCCTGTTCGGCGGTGGTCATGCGTATCTGGAGCTCACCGGCGAAGACCTGCTCGACACCGGGGTGACCATCATGGCGCGCCCGCCGGGCAAGCGCGTGTCCAGCATCTCGCTGCTGTCCGGTGGCGAGAAGGCGATGACCGCGGTGGCGCTGGTGTTTGCGATCTTCCAGCTCAATCCCGCGCCGTTCTGCCTGCTCGACGAGGTGGACGCGCCGCTGGACGAAGCCAATGTCGGCCGCCTGGCCAACATGGTGCGGGAAATGAGCGAGAAGGTGCAGTTCCTGTTCGTCAGCCACAACAAGGCGACGATGGAGGCCGCGCGCCAGCTCTCCGGCGTGACCATGCGCGAGCCGGGCGTCAGTCGCCTGGTCAGCGTGGACCTGGAAGAGGCCGCACGTTTGGCGGGTGCGGCATGACGTGCCATGCTTGTCGGAATATCGACACCTGTCACTCTTATGCGGAGGCACGCTGAATGTCCGACATGGCCATGATCCGGATCGGGATCCTGATCGCTGGACTGCTGCTGGTCGCGGCCATCTTCCTGTTTGGTCGCCCGAAAAAATCGCCGCAAGGGCGCCGGGTCGACAAGGACGACGGGCAACCGCGCGAGCGCCGCGAGCCGGTGATCTCCAGCGAGCCTGGCGTGGACGGCGACCCGTTCGAGCGCAATGAAGGCGCCGAGCAAAGCGAACTGAACCTGGACGATGCCGATGCCGATGCGGCCGGCGGCAACGATGTCGGCAAGCGGCCCAACCAGGATTTCGACAAGATCGTCTCGCTGTTCGTGGCCGCCAAGGCCGGCCAGGTGCTGCGCGGCGAAGATGTGGTGGTCGCTGCGGAGAAGACCGGGCTGGTGTTCGGTCACATGAATGTCTTCCACCGTTTGGTGGAGGGGCATCCGGAGCGCGGGCCGATCTTCAGCATGGCCAGCATCCTCAAGCCCGGCAGCTTCGACATGGCCAACATCCGCGAGATGCAGACCCCGGCGATTGCGTTCTTCCTCACCTTGCCGGCGCCGATGACCGCGCTGGATGCCTGGGAAAAGATGCTGCCGACCGTGCAGCGCATGGCCGAACTGCTCGACGGCGTGGTGCTGGACGACAGCCGCAATGCGCTGGGCCGCCAGCGCGTGGCGCATATCCGCGACGAACTGCGCGCCTACGATCGCCAGCACCAGGCACCGCCGCTGACCAAGTCGCCGCGCTGGTGAGTGCGTGTTGCTTTTAAGTGCGCGCTGCTGGTGATGTGCGTGGGTGGTGATTGCGCACCGCTGGTGATCGAGCGTCGCTGACCAGTGGTTGCGAGCCATTGACCGTGAGTCATCCCGACCGTGAGTCGTCCATACGCGGTCTAAGTCGCGACCTGCCGCAGGGCGCGTCCTAGCGTAGAGGTGAACGATGTGGAGCTTGCAGGGCGCGCTGGCGGTGCTGATGTTGCTGGCGGTGTGGGCCATCCTGGCCGCACCGCTGCTATGGGTGGTGTCGCGGATTGCGCTGCGTTTGCGCAAAGGCGCGTCGACAAGCCCACATCGCGCGCAATGGAGCTCGATCGGGTTTGCCGCTGCGGTGACGCTGCTGGTTGCGCCAGTGCCAACGCCTATCGTCACTGTCTTCCTGCCGCATGCGATCGCGCTGTTGGATGCCAGCTACTACGCACGCATCTTTCAGGGCCCGCCGATACTGCGCCAGCTCCTGGTGTGGATTGCGGTGTCGATGGCGCTGACGTTTGCGCTCAGCTACGTGTGGATCCGGCGCGTGCTGCGTCCGAATGCTGCCGCGCCGCTTCCAACTCCCACGCGATAGGAAATCAACGCCCCTCTCCGGCGGGAGAGGGGTGAGGGTGCGGAGGCGAAGCAGTGCAGCAGTCGGTGATCCAGGTCTGCCGGCGCGTGGCGACGCGTTTGTCATTACAGGTGTTGGTAGATCTCCGAGGCGTACCCTCATCCGCCCTTTCGGGGCACCTTCTCCCGAGAGGGGAAGGGATGGCCACTCCGTGCTTGGCGATCAGCGCTTGGCCTTGGTAAAGGCCTCGCGAAAGCGCAGCATCTCCGCCTCGGTGCCGACGCTCACACGCACCCGCTTGGGCCAGATCGGCCAGCTGCGGCCGACGATGACGCCCTGTTTCTGCATCGAATCGGCAAACACGCCGGCGTCGCGCTTGACGTCGAGCAGGAAGCAGCTGGCCTGCGTGGGCAGGCAGGTGTAGCCCTTGCTCTTGAGCCAGGCGATGGTGTCATCGCGCACGCGGGCGTTCTCCGCGCGGCGGGTCTGCACCAGTTGCGGGTCGCGGAGGCTGGCGATGCCGGCGGCCATTGCCGGTACCGACAACGGGTTGCTGCCCAGGCTGGCGAGCTTGGTCTGCAGCCCCGGCGGCGCCAGCGCGGCGCCCAGGCGCAGGCCGGCCATGCCGTAGAGCTTGGAGAAGCTGCGCAGCACGATCAGGTCCTGGCGCTGACGCACCAGGTCCGCCACGGACGGCTCGTTGCTGTAGTGGATATACGCCTCGTCGACCACCAGCACTGCGCTGGCCGGCTTGTTGGCCAGCAGCCACTCGATATCGGCGCGCGGGGTGATGGCGCCGCTGGCGTTGCCGGGGTTGCACAGGTAGATCAGGCCGGCGGACGGGTCGGCCTTGGCCATCGCCTTGACGTCGTGCGCGCCATCGGCCCGCAGCGGTACCTTGCGTACCGGCACGCCGCGGGCGGTGGCGCTGTCGATGATCGGGTCGAAGCTCGGGTCGGCCACCACCAGCCCGGCACGTGCCGAGGTGAACAGGCTGCCGGCACGCAGCAGTGCGTCCCTGGAGCCGGGAAAGAACGCCAGATGGTCGCCGGGCAGTTGCAGCTCGCCGGTCATCAGGTTGCGCAGGTCCTGTTCCATCTCGAACTGATAGCGGCCTGCACGTGCCAGCGAGCGCGTTGCCGCGTCCACTGCGGCGGGCGAGGGGCCGAGCGGATGTTCGTTGAGATTGAGAAACACCGCGCCCGCTGCCGGCGCCACGCCTGGCTTGGCAGGCGCAGCGGCACGCTTGCGGGCTGCCTCGGCCGCGGGTGCCAGTCCCAGTGCGGAGATCGCCACGCCAACGCTGGCAAGGCTGAGAAACGAACGGCGCGAAACGGGCAACGGCACGGTGAGCTCCAGGCGAGCAGGCAAAGAGGGCGCCACGCTAGCGGGTTTGTGCCTGTCTGCCTATCGGGAAATCGCTGCCGGGCTCGCTGTCGCCCGGTTTGGTCGGCGGTCCGGCAGCACTTGCACACCGGCACGGCCCGTTAGAATGGGCGGCCCAGAGCCAGCCCAGCGATCGTATGACTGTCAGCCCGGATCCCGCTCAGCGCATCGGCGCCCTGCGTCATCGTATCGAGGACGCCAACTACCGCTATCACGTGCTCGACGAGCCGCAGATGGCCGACGTCGACTACGACCGCCTGATGCGTGAACTGGAAGCCCTGGAGGCGGCGCACCCGGAGCTGGCCAGCGCCGATTCGCCGACCCAGCGCGTCGGCCACCTGGCCGCGTCGCGCTTTGCCGAAGTGCGCCATGCCCTGCCGATGCTGTCGTTGGGCAATGCCTTCAGCGACGAGGAAGTGACCGAGTTCGTACGGCGTATCAGCGAGCGGCTGGAGGTGAAGCAGCCGCTGTTCTCGGCCGAGCCCAAGCTCGATGGCCTGGCGATCAGCCTGCGCTACGAAAGCGGCGAGTTCGTGCAGGGCGCAACGCGGGGCGACGGCGCCACCGGTGAGGATGTCAGCGCCAATCTGCGTACCGTCAAGGCGATTCCGCTGCGCCTGCGTGGCGAAGGCTGGCCGCAGGTACTGGAGGTGCGCGGCGAGGTGTACATGCCGCGTGCCGCCTTCGAGACCTACAACGCGCAGATGCGCGTGCAGGGCGGCAAGGTGCTGGCCAATCCGCGCAATGGCGCCGCCGGCTCGCTGCGTCAGCTGGATGCGCGCATCACTGCGCAGCGACCGCTGAGTTTCTTTGCGTATGGCGTGGGCGAAGTGAGCGAAGGTGCGTTGCCGCAGACGCATTCGGCGATCCTGGCGCAGTTGCGCGCGTGGGGTTTCCCGGTCAGCGCCCTGGTCGAGGTGGTGCAGGGCAGCGACGGCCTGTTGGCGTATTACCAACGCATCGGTGAGGCGCGCGATGGCTTGCCCTTCGATATCGATGGCGTGGTCTACAAGCTCGACGATCTGGCCGGGCAGCGCGAGATGGGCTTTGTCTCGCGTGCGCCACGCTGGGCGATCGCGCACAAGTTCCCGGCACAGGAGCAGTCCACCACGGTGGAGGCGATCGAGATCCAGATTGGCCGTACCGGTGCGGCCACGCCGGTGGCGCGGCTCAAGCCGGTGCACGTGGCCGGGGTGATCGTCACCAACGCCACGCTGCACAACGCCGACCAGATCGCGCGGCTGGATGTGCGCGTGGGCGATACGGTGATCGTGCGGCGTGCGGGCGATGTGATTCCCGAAGTGGCCGGCGTGGTTGCCGAGCAACGGCCGCCCGGCACCCAGCCATGGCAGATGCCCACGCAATGCCCGGTCTGCGGGTCGGAGATCGTGCGCGAGGAAGGCGAGGCGGTGTGGCGCTGCTCCGGCGAGCTGACCTGCCCGGCGCAGCGCAAGGAAGCGTTCCGGCATTTCGTCTCGCGCCGCGCGATGGATGTCGATGGCCTGGGCGAAAAATTCATCGAGGTGCTGGTCGACAGTGGCGTGGTGCAGGGCGTGGCCGATCTGTATCTGCTCAACGTGGACCAGCTGCTGCAATTGCGCATGATCAGCACTGCCGAAAGCCCGCAAGCGTTCCTGCGCGAGGCGCGCGAGCATCTGGCCAGCGGTGCGTACGGCGAGCTGGAAAACACCGTGGTCGGCATCGGGGTGGACCTGGCCGGCGAGCGCGAGGCGCCGCAAACCTGGCAGGCGGATCTGTTGCGCGCCGGGCTGCCGGCGTTCGACTGGAACCGCAAGAAGATCGCCACCAAGTGGGCGGAAAACCTGATCGAGGCGATCGAGCAATCACGCGATACCACGCTGGAGCGTTTCCTGTTTGCGCTCGGCATCGAGCATGTCGGCGAGAGCACCGCCAAGGCCTTGTCGGCGTGGTTCGGCGATCTGGAGCTGATCCGCCATCTGCCTTGGCCGCTGTTCAAGCGCGTGCCCGACATCGGTGGCGAGGTGGCGCGCTCGCTCGGGCACTTCTTTGACCAGCCCGGCAATCAGCAGGCCATCGACGACCTGCTGCAACGCGGCGTGCGCATCGGCGATGCGCATCCGCCATCGCCTAAACTGCGCGAGGCGCTGAGCTTTGCCAGCGTGCTGCAGGACATGGATATCCCCAAGGTGACGCCGGTGCGTGCGCAGCAGCTGGCTGCCGCGGTGGCCTCCTTCGATGCGCTGCGCAGCGCCGGGTCCGATGCCTTGTTGCAGGCCGGCGTTCCCGCGCCGGTGGTGGCGTCGCTGCTGCAATGGCTGGAGCGGCCGGAAAATGCGGCCTTGGCAAGCGCTGCGCAGCAGGCGATGGAAACGGTGCTGTCGCGTCTGCCCGACGCCGACGCGCTGCAAACCGGCCCGCTCGACGGCCAGAGCGTGGTGATCACCGGGACCCTGGCCGCGCTCACCCGCGATGCGGCCAAGCAACGGCTGGAAGCGCTGGGCGCCAAGGTCGCCGGCAGCGTCTCCAAGAAAACCGCGTTTCTGGTGGCCGGCGAAGAAGCCGGGTCCAAGCTGGACAAGGCGCAGTCGCTGGGCGTGGAGATCTGGGACGAGGCGCGCTTGCTGGCCTTCCTCGGCGAGCACGGCCAGCAACCATGACCGCGACGCAGGTCGATCTGGACGCGTTGCGGTTGCGCGCGCGGCTCAACGCGCTGATCCGCGCTTTCTTCGCCGAGCGCGACGTGCTGGAAGTGGAGACGCCGGTGCTGTCGGAGGCCGGCAACACCGAGCCGAATATCGACAGTTTCAGCACGCGCTTCAGCGGCCATGTCGATGCCGGCGCGCCGGTGCGCTGGTTGCGCACCTCGCCGGAATATCCGCTCAAGCGGCTGCTGGCGGCCGGGGTGGGCGATTGCTACGAGCTGGGGCGGGTGTTCCGCAATGGCGAGGCCGGCGGCCGCCACAATCCCGAGTTCAGCATGCTCGAGTGGTACCGGGTGGGTTGGGACGATCGCGCCCTGGCACAGGAGACCGTTGAGTTGGTGCGCTGCGCGCTTGCGCTGGTCGGGCGCCAGGCGCAGGTGCAGGTGCTGAGTTATCGCACGCTGTTCGTGCAGGCGCTGGGCATCGACCCGCTAAGCGATTCGATCGAAACGCTGCGCGCACCGCTACACGACATCGCCATCGATCCGGATGGCCTGACCCGCGACGACTGGCTGGATCTGCTGATGACCCATCGCCTCCAGCCGGGCTTTGCCAGCGACACGCTGACCGTAGTGCACGACTGGCCTGCCAGCCAGTGCGCGTTGGCGCGCATCCGCCCCGGGGAGCCGCCGGTGGCCGAGCGCTTCGAGCTGTATCTGGGCGCCTACGAGGTCGCCAACGGGTACCACGAGCTCAACGATGCGCAGGAGCAGCGTGCGCGTTTCATGCGCGATAACGCGGTGCGTGCGGCGCGCGGATTGCCGCAGTTGCCGGTGGATGAGCGGCTGCTGGCGGTGTTGTCGCAACTGCCCGATTGCGCGGGCGTGGCGGTCGGTGTGGACCGGCTGTTGATGGCCATGCGCGGCACCACGCAGATTGCCGATGTGCTGGCCTTCGCGTTCGCCCGCGCCTGACCCGCGGCGGCGCGCAGTGTCTGCGCGGCACAGGGCGCGCGCCGGCTGCCATCCCGCTGTCATCGCCACCGTATTGCTATCTTCACATCGATGATGCTCTCATCGTGGCGTCCACGGGGGCGCGGCGCAGAGTGTGTTTGGGTGAGGATTGTCGGCATGAAGTGGCTGATCAGCTTATGCGGTTTGTGGTGCTTGCCGCTGCTGATGCTGGCCGATGCGCGTGCGGCGGATCGCGCCTCCGGCGTCGTCCGTTGCGAGTCCAAGGACATGGCGCGCGTGCATTGTGCGATGGATACCGAGCACGGCGTCCAGCTGGTGCGCCAGCTGTCCGAGACCAGTTGCATCCGTGGCAGCGAGTGGGACATCGAACGCGGTGGCGTCTGGGTCGAACAGGGCTGCCGTGCGGAGTTTGCGGCCGCGCGGGTGTTGAGCGCTCCGCAGATGCGCCGCGTGGTGCGCTGCGATTCCAACGGCGGCAAGGTGGTGTGCCCGGTGGTGCTGCGTGGTGCGCCGGTGCGACTGCTACGCCAGCGCTCGGTGTGGCCGTGCAAGGAAGGCCGCAGCTGGGGTGCGCGCCGTAACGAAATCTGGGTCTCGCGCGGCTGCGATGGCGAATTCGAGGTCGCTGCCGAGGACGGTTCCGGCTTCGTGGCCATGCCACGCATGGTGACCTGCGAATCGAAGAAGGGCGCGCGCCGCACCTGCGGGATCTCGGTGGAGCGCCAGGTGCGGGTAGGCCGGCAGATCTCCAAGAAGGAATGCGTGGAAGGCCAGACCTGGGGCTGGAGCCGCGACGGCGTGTGGGTCAACGACGGCTGCCGCGCCGAGTTCATCGTCGACTGAGACGCTCAAGCTTTCGGTTGTCCTGAGATGTGATTGAACGGGGTGCGGATGCGTCGGGCGTGGAGCGGGCGATCTGTGGCTCGGTTGCAGGGCCCTTGCCCGCCCACCATCGCGGGACACGCCGCAAGTACGTCCTTGTAGGCTCTTACGCGGCATCCATGCCGCGTAAGGTCCCGCGACGGTAGGCGGGCAAGGACCCGTCGGGGTGGTCGGTGTGCGTGGTGCAAGCTGGGCATGACGTGCGCTGGTTGGATCACTGTGCGTCGGCCAGTTTCTCTTTGCCTTGCCATTGCAAGCCGGGCAACTGAAAGGCGTTCAACACGCCGCCTGCCAACTTCTCATCCGCCTCGCGCAGGCTGCGCTACAGGCTTTCAAGAAGCTGCCGGCCAACTCTCTGGTGCGGTGTCCTCGCCGGTTGCAGGACCCTTGGCGGCATGGATGCCGCCAAGGATCCTCCACGGACGGATTCACGGCGTGTCCCGCAAGCGGTGCGGGCACCGCGCACTCGACCAGTTCGGTTTGCGGCATCGCCGGCGGGCTGAGCAATGCGGCCACTGACTGGGCTGCCCGGGCGCCTTACAATGTCCGGATGAACGACAGCGCCCATATCGATTACGCCCGCTACGACCATATCCGCCCGCTGCTGTGGACGGGCGATGCCCTGGAACTGCTCGACCAGCGCAAGCTGCCCTTCGTGGTCGAGCATGTGCGTTGCGACACCAGCGACGCCGTGGCCGAGGCGATCCATTCGCTGGCGGTGCGCGGCGCGCCGGCGATCGGCATTGCGGCCGGGTGGGGCGTGGTGCTGGCGGCGCGCGACATCGCTGCCGACGACGGCAGTGCGGCCTTGCAGAAGCTCGAGCCGGCGCTGTTGCGGCTCAATGCCGCGCGTCCGACCGCGGTCAACCTGGCCTGGGCGCTGATGCGCATGCGTCGCGTGTTGGGCGCTGCCGGTGCCGACTGGCGCGAGGTGATCGCGCGCGAGGCGCAGGCCATCGCCGATGAAGACCTGGCGGCCAACCGGCATATGGGCGCGCTCGGTGCGTCGTTGATCGAGACCGGCAGCGGCGTGCTGACCCATTGCAATACCGGTTCATTGGCCACCGCCGGCTTCGGTACCGCGCTGGGCGTGATTCGTGCCGGCATGGCGCAGCAGCGCATCGCCAAGGTGTTTGCCGGCGAGACCCGGCCGTGGTTGCAGGGCGCGCGCCTGACCGTGTGGGAGCTGCAGCAGGACGGCATCGACGCGACCCTGATCGCCGATTCGGCCGCCGCGCATCTGATGAAGTCCGGGCTGGTGCAGTGGGTCATCGTCGGCGCCGACCGCATCTGCGCCAACGGCGATACCGCCAACAAGATCGGCACCTATCAGCTGGCGATCGCCGCGCGCCACCACGGCGTCAAGTTCATGGTGGTGGCACCGTCGTCCACGGTGGACATGGACACCGCCAGCGGCGATCAGATCGAGATCGAGCAGCGCGACCCGGGCGAATTGTTCGGGGTCGGCGGCGTGCGCACGGTGGCCGATGGCATCAATGCCTGGAATCCGGTGTTCGATGTCACCCCCGGCAGCCTGATCGATGCGATCGTCACCGAACGCGGGGTGATCGCGCAGCCGGACCTGGCGCGCATGCAGGCGGCGTTCGGCAGCTAAGGCCAGTGCGGCGCACTATCGCCGCATCGTCCCGCCAAAATCCTGCAAGTGCTTGTTTCTGGCCGGTAAACCGGCGGCATCGTGGTGCCCCTTCGTGATACAATCCGGGGCTTGAATCGATCGGCGGGAGCGTGGGGTCGGCAGCCTGTTGTCAGGGCGCCCCCGACGCGGCTTTCCGGCTCGCCCGCCACCTCACTTACGGAACCCGAATGGCAGAAACCGCCAAGGAAATCATCCAGGTCAATCTGGAAGACGAGATGCGCAAGAGCTATCTCGATTACGCGATGAGCGTGATCGTGGGCCGCGCACTCCCCGATGCCCGTGATGGCCTCAAACCCGTGCACCGTCGCGTCCTGTACGCCATGCACGAGCTGGGCGCACACAGCAACAAGGCCTACTTCAAGTCGGCGCGTATCGTCGGCGACGTCATCGGTAAATACCACCCGCACGGCGACCAGTCGGTGTACGACACGCTGGTGCGCATGGCGCAGCCGTTCTCGCTGCGCTACATGATGGTAGACGGCCAGGGTAACTTCGGTTCGGTCGATGGCGACTCCGCCGCGGCGATGCGTTACACCGAGTCGCGCATGTCGCGGCTGGCGCATGAGCTGATGGCCGACATCGACAAGGAAACCGTCGATTTCCAGCCCAATTACGACGAGAAGGAACAGGAACCGACGGTCATGCCGACCCGGTTCCCGAGCCTGCTGGTCAACGGCTCGGCCGGTATCGCGGTGGGCATGGCCACCAACATCCCGCCGCACAATCTGACCGAGGCGATCAACGCCTGCATCGCCTTGATCGACACGCCAGAGCTGGATGTCGAAGGCCTGATGGAATACATCCCCGGCCCGGATTTCCCCACCGCCGGCATCATCAACGGCACCGCCGGCATCGCTGCCGGTTACCGCACCGGCCGTGGCCGCGTGCGCATGCGCGCCAAGGCCGATGTGGAAGTGGCCGACAACGGCCGTGAAGCGATCATCGTCACCGAGATTCCGTATCAGGTGAACAAGGCGCGGCTGATCGAGAAGATCGCCGAGCTGGTCAAGGAAAAGAAGCTCGAAGGCATCAGCGAGTTGCGCGACGAGTCCGACAAGGACGGCATGCGCATCTACATCGAGGTCAAGCGCGGCGAGTCGGCCGAGGTTGTGCTCAACAACCTGTATCAGCAGACCCAGATGGAGTCGGTGTTCGGCATCAACATGGTGGCGCTGATCGACGGCCGCCCGCAGTTGATGAACCTCAAGCAGATGCTGCAGGCGTTCATCCGCCACCGCCGCGAAGTGGTGACCCGCCGCACCATCTTTGAACTGCGCAAGGCGCGTGCGCGTGCGCACGTGCTGGAAGGCCTGACCGTCGCGTTGGCCAACATCGACGAGATGATCGAGCTGATCAAGACCTCGGCCAACCCGCAGGAGGCGCGCGAGCGCATGCTGGCCAAGACCTGGGAACCGGGTCTGGTCGGCGCTCTGCTGGGCGCCGCCGGTGCCGAAGCCTCCAAGCCGGAAGATCTGGCCCCGGGCGTGGGCCTGGCCAACGGCTTCTATCAGCTCAGTGAAGTGCAGGCTTCGCAGATCCTGGAAATGCGCCTGCATCGCCTGACCGGGTTGGAGCAGGAAAAGCTGACCGACGAGTACAAGCAGTTGCTCGAGGTCATCCAGGGCCTGATCCGCATCCTGGAAAACCCCGACGTGTTGCTGCAGGTGATCCGCGACGAGCTGATCAACATCCGCGAGGAGTACGGCGACGAACGCCGCACCGAGATCCGTCACAGCGAAGAAGATCTGGACATCCTGGACCTGATTTCGCCGGAAGACGTGGTGGTGACGCTCTCGCATGCCGGCTATGCCAAGCGCCAGCCGGTCAGCGCGTATCGTGCGCAGCGCCGTGGTGGCCGTGGCCGGTCTGCGGCGGCGACCAAGGAAGAGGATTTCATCGACCAGCTGTGGCTGGTCAACACGCACGACACGCTGCTGACCTTCACCAGCAGCGGCAAGGTGTTCTGGCTGCCGGTGTACCAGTTGCCGGAGGCCGGCTCCAATGCGCGTGGCCGTCCGATAATCAACTGGATTCCGCTGGAACCCGGCGAGCGTGTGCAGGCGGTGCTGCCGGTGCGCGAATACGCCGACAACCGCTATGTGTTCTTCGCCACGCGCAACGGCACGGTCAAGAAGACCCCGCTGAGCGAATTCGCGTTCCGCCTGGCACGCGGCAAGATCGCGATCAACCTCGACGAGGGCGATGCGCTGGTCGGTGTGGCCTTGACCGATGGCGATCGCGACGTGTTGCTGTTCGCCTCCAACGGCAAGACCGTGCGCTTTGGCGAATCCACCGTGCGTTCGATGGGCCGTACCGCCACCGGCGTGCGCGGCATCCGTCTGACCAAGGGCGAAGAGGTGGTCAGCCTGATCGTGGCCGAGCGTGCCGGCGGCGTTGAAGGCGATGTCGAGGACGAGGGCGTCGAGGACGTGGTGGAGAGTACGGATGGTGTCGAGGCGGAAGTGATCGACGTCGCCGAGAGCGACGACATGGCCTACATCCTCACCGCCACCGAGAACGGCTACGGCAAGCGCACCCCGCTGACCGAGTACCCGCGCAAGGGCCGCGGTACGCAGGGCGTGATCGGCATCCAGACCACCGAGCGCAACGGCAAGCTGGTGCGTGCGGTGCTGCTGGGCGCCACCGACGAAGTGCTGCTGATTTCCGATGGCGGTACGCTGGTGCGCACCCGCGGTTCGGAGATCTCGCGCGTGGGTCGCAATACCCAGGGCGTGACCTTGATCCGCTTGTCCAAGGGCGAAAAGCTGCAGGCGGTCGAACGCCTGGATGCCTCGCTGGATGAGGCAGAGGATGTGCTGGACGATGCAGCGGTTGCACCGGCAGCAAGCACAGGCGATCTGCCACCGACCGAAGCGTGATCGCATCTGGCGAGCAACGTAGCTGAAGAAAAACGCCGGCGCACAGCCGGCGTTTTTTATTGCACGCGGTGACATCTGCAACGCAGTGTTTTTCGACGGCGTTCGCAAAGAACGCGGTTTTTTCACCGTCGCGGGTCGAAGGTTGTGGGCGGTGCGGCGGCGTTGCGTCGCCGCAGATCGAAGAGGAACAACTGATGACGACATTGCATCGTCCTTCCCGTCGCGGCCACTGGGCGCTGGCGACGTTGGGAGGCGTGATTGGAGTGCTGGGCGCCGTGCTGCTGGCAGGCGGCGTGTGGCTGGCCGCGCTGGGCGGCTCCTGGTATTACGCGCCTGTGGGCGTGGCCTTGCTGATCGCCGGCGTATTGCTGTTTCGCGGTCGCAATGCGGGCGCGTGGTGGTTTGCCGCAGTGGTGGCGGCGACGTTGCCGTGGACGTGGTGGGAATCGGGCAGCGACTACTGGCGTTGGGTACCGCGGCTGGGCTTGATCGTCGGCCTGGCATTCGTGCTGGCGCTGCTGCTGCCGAAGCTGGAGCGCCCGGTGTCGCGTGCGGTGTCGCGCAGCGTGGCCGGCGTTCTGGCGGCGGTGTTCGTGGTGGCCTTCGCGCTCGCCTTCGTGCCGTTTGGGGTGACCGAGGCCGATGGCGCGCTGGCACACGCCGCCGGCATGGCTGCGGGTCTGGTCAAGCGCAGCGCGTCTGCAGCGCCGGCCGCCGCCGACGGGCAGCCGGGCAATGCGCCTGCCGACGACGACTGGGCCGCATATGGACGCAGCCAGGCCGGGCAGCGCTATTCGCCGCTGCAGCAGATCAACCGCGACAACGTTGCACAATTGAAGCAGGCCTGGGTCTTCCACACCGGCGACCTGCCGAGCAAGCGCTGGGGTGCGGAAACCACGCCGCTGAAGGTGGGCGACAGCCTGTACCTGTGCACCGCGCGCAATCAGGTGATCGCGCTGGATGCCGCCAGTGGCAAGGAGCGTTGGCGTTACGATCCCAAGGTCAAGGACGAGGCGATTCCGTATACGGCCGCCTGCCGTGGTGTGTCGTACTACCAGGTGCCGGCGGCAGCCAACGACGCCGCCGCAACGGTGGCAGCGGATGGGGCGCCGCTGTGCCGCACGCGTATCATCGAAGGCACGCTGGATGGCCGCCTGATCGCGCTGGATGCGCGTAGCGGCAAGCCGTGCACGGATTTCGGCAACAACGGTCAGGTCGATATCACCGTCGGCATGGGGCAGACGCCGCCGGGTTATGTGTCGATCAATTCGCCGCCCGCCATCGTGCGCGGGGTGGTGGTCACCGGCCATCAGGTGCTGGACGGGCAGAAGCGTTACGAGCCGTCCGGTGTGATCGAGGGCTTCGATGCGGTGACCGGCCAATTGCGCTGGGCCTGGGACATGACCCATCCGGACTGGAACGGCGCACCACCGCCGGGCCAGACCTGGACGCGTGGCACGCCGAACATGTGGACCACCGCCGCGGCCGACGAACAGCTGGGCTATGTGTATCTGCCGATGGGCAACTCCACCGCCGATTACTGGAGCAGCTCGCGCACGCCGCAGGAGAATCGCTACGCGACCTCGCTGGTGGCGCTGGATGTCACCACCGGCAAGCCGGTGTGGAATTTCCAGACCACGCATATCGATGCGTGGGATTACGACCTGGGCTCGCAGCCGAGCCTGATCGACTTCCCCAAGGACGGTGTCAACGTGCCGGCGGTGTTGTTGCCGAGCAAGCAGGGCGAGTTGTACGTGCTGGATCGGCGTACCGGCAAGCCGCTGGTAGGCGTGGAAGAACGCGCAGTGCCAGGTGGTGGCGTGGAGCCGCAGATGCGTGCCAAGACCCAGCCGTTTTCGCTGTACCACACGCTGCGCAAGCCGGATCTGACCGAGCGCGACATGTGGGGAATGACGCCGATCGATCAGCTGGTGTGCCGCATCCAGTTCCGCAAGGCCAGCTACAAGGGCATCTACACGCCGCCGGAAGCCGACCGTCATTCGATCGAATATCCCGGCTACAACGGCGGTTCGGATTGGGGCAGCGTGTCGGTGGACCCGCAGCGCGGCGTGATCGTGGCCAACTACAACGACATGCCTAACTACAACCTGCTGGTGCCGCGCGCCAAGGCCGACAAACTGGGCTGGGCACCGCGCGATGAAGTGCGCGGCGATGCTGGTGGCGCGGAAGGTGCGGGCGATCCGCAGGCCGGCACGCCGTATGCGATCAACGTCAACGCCGGCTGGCGCCTGCCGTTCACCAAGCTGCTGTGCAAGCAGCCACCGTATGGCGGCATCCGTGCGATCGATCTGGCCAGCGGCAAGACGCTCTGGGACCGCCCGTTCGGCAGCGCACGCGGCAATGGTCCGTTCGGCATCCGCTCTGGTCTGCCGATCGAGATCGGCACGCCCAACAATGGCGGTTCGGTGGTGACGGCCAGTGGCTTGATCTTCATTGCCGCAGCCACCGACGACCTGATCCGCGCCATCGATTTGGCCACTGGCAAGGAGCTGTGGCATGCCAAGCTGCCGGCCGGCGGCCAGGCCAACCCGATGGTCTACGCCTACAACGGCCGCGAGTATCTGGTGATCATGGCCGGCGGCCACCACTTCATGGAAACGCCCGCAGGCGATGCCGTGGTGGCCTACGCGCTGCCGCAGCAGGCACCATGACGCAGGCAGCGGTCAAACCCGCCAACCAAGGCAGGCCGGCCATTCCCGAGGCCTGAAACGAAAAAGCGCACCGCAAGCGGTGCGCTTTTTTTATGGGCAATCGCATCACAGCAGTCGCTGCATCAGGAAGCGGTCAAACAGCATGCATCTACCTGTTGACCCAACAGAACCCGCACCCACGCTCTTACGATTCCCGATTCCCGATTCCCGATTCCCGACTCCCGACTCACCCAACGTTAGCCGCAACCGCATCTTCCATCACCGCATCGCGCACATCCTGCGCCAGCGTGGCCTTGACGATGATCGAACGGATGGCATCGGTGGCATCCGACAGCGGCACATCGCTGCTCAGGCGCTGGAAGGTGTCGCGGCTGTTGTAGCCGGACCCGTCCTTAAGATAGTGGTCGTACATCGACAGCAGGTCCTGGCAGGCGGTGATCAGCGCCGCGACGTTGCCGCGCAACAGGGCATAGCCGATCTGGTCGAAGCTGTGCAGGCAATCGGCCAGCCAATGCAGGTCGTAGCGGGCGGTGGCCGGTTCCGGCGCAGTGTGGCCGCGGCTGTAGGCGCTGTAGCGGCGCAGGCTGCGTGCCACCCGTGCGACGTGCGCGAACAACGTGCCGATCTCGTTGGCGATATCCAGCCGCTGCACCATCACCATCGGAATCACCTGGCTGTCGGCAGCCGGCGCCTGTTCGGCGGCCGTCTGTTCCTGCTGCTCCAGCGATTGCTTGAGGACGGTGTAGCTGCGCTGCAGCGATTCCAGCTCCAGCACGCTGGCGGCCGCACGCGCCTTCGCCTGCGAGAGCGCAGCCTGGTAGCGGGCAAGGCTGTCCTGGGTGCTGGCGAGCTGGCCGGATTCGGCGCGCAGCTGGCGGCCACGCACAAACGCCAGCACGGTGGCAATCAGCGCCCAGAGCGCGAATGCAGGCACCAGGTAGATCAAGATGCCCATGGAGATCCCTCGAAACGTTGCATACCTTGTCGGCCCGCACGCGGCGGACTTGAGGGCAATCGTCGAGAATGTGATGGGCAACGATGTCCTCGCTTGCAACCCGAAGCCGGAAGCTTTCGCGCCCCCTTACCAAAGGCACGTGGCGGGCGGTATCCCGGCATGCTCGAATCAGCGCACCCGCCAGCCCGGAGCCTTGCATGCGCAGATGGATCGATCGCTGGCCGCCAACGCTGCGGCGCGTCCGCTCAGCCGGACTGATCTGGGTCGTGATGTGTGCCACCGCGCATGCCGCGCCAGCTATGCCGTCATCGGCACCCGCGCAGGTGGGTTACAGCGAGGCCACGGACCTGTTCAATCTGCTGGATAACCTGTCGGACTGGTTGCCGGGCTATACGGCGCCCGTGTATCGCAGCTATTTCGAAACCCATTGCGGGCTGGACCCGGCCGATCGTGCAGCACTTGTGGCCTACGCAGCTTTCCGTCGGCGTACCTCGGGGCTGGCAAAGGACGACGATCTGGAGATGCTCGACCGCGTGTTTGCGCCAGATGCCACCCGTGAGGTGGATCCTTTCTCGCGGCATTTCCTCGGGAATGCGGGATTTGAGGCGTCAGCGGACGACGCCATTGCCGAGCAGTCGGCAGACGATCAGGCGATGTTGCGCGCGTATTTTGCCCGCTTCGTTCCGCGTGCCAGGCGCGTGGTCGCCGTTGCACCACGTTTCGAGCAACAGGCGCGCGAGCTGGGCGAGGAACTGTCCAAGCCCGCCGTCTCGCGGTTGGCAGCGCAGATGCGGGCATTCTTTGCAGTGCCGGAGCCTGCGGTGTTCCAGGCAAGATTCGTCTGGTGGCCGGAGCCGGACACCACCCAGGCCAAGGTACGCGGACGCACCATGCTGCTGTATTCGCAGCATGATGCGCGTGCCGGCACGGCCTCGATGGACTGGGCGCCGATCGTGTTGCATGAATTGAGTCATTACCTGTCTGCGGGGCAGCCCTTGGCGCGCAAACGCATGCTCGCTGCCAACTTCGTGCGGCTGTGTCCGGGTGCGGCCACCTTGCGTAACCCGCTCAACGCGCTGGAAGAGCCGTTGGCGATCTACTGGGGGCAGTATCGATTCGAGCAGGCGGTGCGCGGGCGTTCGCTGTCGCCGTCGTCGCAGTGGTACATCCAGGCGGACGCCGATCGCGCGGCGAAGGCGATCGCAGCGGCCTATCCAGCAAGCGGGGCGGCACCGGTGCTCGATGACAACGCATTGCTGGCCGCTGCTGCATCGGCCTGCAAGTAGACCTGATGGAGCTGGAAGCCGCCGGCAGAACGCAGCGGATCGTCGTCGCCTGCTGCGGATGGTGCGCTCACAACCGGTGATCTCCGCGTGCTGCGTGCCGACAGCGTGCGGCGTGCACGCGGTCGGCGAGGGAACTCGGGCCGAGAATCCTCAGCCGAGAATGCCCGGCAAATCCAGGTCTTTTTGCTTCGCGCAGTCGGTGGCGATGGCGTAGCCGGCATCGGCGTGGCGCATCACGCCGGTGGCCGGGTCGTTCCAGAGCACGCGCTCCAGACGTCTGTCGGCCGCCTCGCTGCCGTCGCAGACGATGACCATGCCGGCGTGTTGCGAGAAGCCCATGCCGACGCCGCCGCCATGATGCAGCGACACCCAGGTCGCACCGGACGCGGTATTGAGCAGGGCATTGAGCAGCGGCCAGTCGGAGACCGCATCCGAGCCGTCGGCCATGGCCTCGGTCTCGCGGTTGGGCGAGGCGACGCTGCCCGAGTCCAGATGATCGCGGCCGATCACCACCGGTGCCTTCAGTTCACCGCTGCGCACCATCGCATTGAAGGCCAGGCCGAGCCGATGGCGGTCGCCCAGACCGACCCAGCAGATTCGCGCAGGCAGGCCCTGGAAGGCGATCTTTTCGGCAGCCATGTCCAGCCAGCGGTGCAGATGCGCATCGTCGGGAATGAGCTCCTTGACCTTGGCATCGGTCTTGGCGATGTCGTCGGGATCGCCACTGAGCGCGACCCAGCGGAACGGGCCGATACCGCGGCAGAACAGCGGCCGGATATAGGCGGGCACGAAGCCCGGGAAGTCGAACGCGTTGTCGACGCCTGTTTCCAGCGCCATCTGGCGCAGGTTGTTGCCGTAATCGACGGTGGGCACGCCGAGTGCGTGGAAGGTGAGCATGGCGCGGATGTGGTTGGCCATCGAGTCGCGCGCGGCCGCTTCCACCTCCGTCGGCGCGCTCACGCGTTTCGCGTCCCATTCCTCCACCGTCCAGCCCTGCGGCAGGTAGCCGTTGATCGGGTCGTGCGCGGAGGTCTGGTCGGTCAGCAGGTCCGGCTTGACCCCGCGTAGCAGCAGTTCGTCCAGCACGTCTGCGACATTGCCGAGCAGGCCGACCGACAGCGGCTTCTTCGCCGTGCACGATTCCTCGATCAGGCGCAGCGCTTCGTCCAGGTCGTCGGTCCAGGTGTCCAGGTAGCCGGTGCGCAGGCGCATGTCGATGCTGGAACGGCGGCATTCCACCGCCAGGCACGAGGCGCCGGCCATTACCGCGGCCAGCGGCTGCGCGCCGCCCATGCCGCCCAGGCCACCGGTGAACAGCCACTTGCCGGCCAGGCTGCCACCATAATGCTGGCGGCCCATCTCCACGAAGGTTTCGTAGGTGCCTTGCACGATGCCTTGCGCGCCGATGTAGATCCAGCTGCCAGCGGTCATCTGGCCGTACATCGCCAGACCCTTGCGATCGAGTTCGTTGAAATGCTCCCAGCTGGCCCAGCGCGGCACCAGGTTGGAGTTGGCGATCAGCACGCGCGGCGCATCGGCATGCGTGCGGAACACCCCGACCGGCTTGCCGGACTGCACCAGCAGGGTCTGGTCGTCGTCCAGGCGGGTCAGCGCGGCGACGATCGCATCGAAGGATTCCCAGTCGCGCGCGGCGCGGCCGATCCCGCCGTAGACCACCAGTTCCTGCGGGCGCTCGGCCACGTCCGGGTCCAGGTTGTTCATCAGCATGCGCAGCGGCGCTTCGGTGAGCCAGCTTTTTGCGGTGAGCGTGGTGCCGGTGGCGGCGCGGATGACGCGGGTTGCATCGTGACGGGTCATGCCGGTTTCCTTGCAATCAACGGTGCGCCGCAGGCGGCGTGGTGGCGGAGGAGTGAGCGGTGGTATTGGCAAACTGCAGGCAGGCCAGCAGCACGTGGCGCAGCACCGCGCGCAGTGCGACCGCATGTGCGGGGGGCCAGGGCGTGGGCCAGTTCTGCGGGGTGATGGTGTCCGGCTCGCGCATATAGCCGCGGCACGCCAGCTCCATCTGCAGCGTATGCACGCCATGCCCGGGTTGCGCGTAATGGCGGGTGATCCAGCCGCCCTTGAAGCGCCCGTTGCGCACGGTGCTCGAGCCGCTGCTGCGGCATAGCTGCTCCACGGCATCGGCCAGGGCCGGATCGCAACTGCGGTCGTCGTTGCTGCCGATGTTGAACTGCGGCAGCTCGCCATCGAACAGATGCGGAATATGCGAGCGGATCGAATGCGCGTCGTAGACCACGATGCTGGCGTGTTGCGTGCGCAGGCGCGCGATCTCGGCAGCGAGCGCAGCGTGATAGGGGTCGAACCACTGCGTGCGGCGCCAGGCGATCTGCGCTTGGTCGGGTTCGGCGCCGTCGGCATACAGCGGTTGGTTGTCGAAGGTGGTCAGTGGACACAGGCCGGTGGTGTTCTGGCCCGGGTACAGGGACGCTCCGCTGGGATCGCGGTTGACGTCGATCACCGAGCGCGAGATCGCGGTGCGCACGGTGGTGGCGCCGAGGGATTGCGCGAAGTCGTACAGCTGATGCACCCACCAATCGGCATCGCGGCGTGCCAGCCAGGGCGAGACGAACTGGTCGACCATCTCCTCGGGCAGCTCGGTGCCGGTATGCGGGAAGCTGAGAATCAGCGGCGCATCGCCGCGGTGGATCTTGAGCCAGGGCAGGGCGCTCATCGCGGTGCGCCTTGTGCTGGTGCGATCGTCAAGACGCGACGATGTCGCGCCTGCATCCGCTCGGCGCGCGGCGCGCAAGCGCGCACCACGGCCTGACGCGCAAGCAGTCCGCGCGCACGTATCGCGCGCAGTGCATGGTCGTCGCGCAGATGCGCGCTCGGCAGTGACGCAAAACCTTGCACGCGCGGACACCACGCTGCCGAGCTCATTCCAGCGGCTGCGACGTGGCGCGTCATGCGTGCTGCTCCACGCCTGGCAAGGCAATGGCGACCGCCTGCGCGAGCGCGCCCGAACGCACCAACGCACTGGCCGCCAGCATGTCGGGATGGAAATAGCGGTCGTCCTGCAGGGTCGGTACCTGCGCGCGCAGCAGGGCGCGCGCGGCTTCCAGCGCGGCGCTGGAGCGCAGCGGCGCATGGAAGTCGCAGCCTTGCACGGCCGCCAGCAGTTCGATGCCGATCACGTGCGCGGCGTTCTCGGCCATCGCCAGCAGACGCCGCGCGCCATGCGCCGCCATCGACACATGATCTTCCTGATTGGCCGAGGTCGGGATTGAATCGACACTGGCCGGATACGCACGCTGCTTGTTTTCCGACACCAGGGCCGCAGCGGTGACCTGCGGAATCATGAAACCGGAATTCAGGCCCGGGCGCGGGGTGAGAAACGCCGGCAGGCCCGACAAGGCCGGGTCGACCAGCATCGCGGTGCGGCGTTCGCTGATCGAGCCGATTTCGCAGACCGCCATCGCCAGCATGTCGGCCGCGAAGGCCACCGGCTCGGCGTGGAAGTTGCCGCCGGACAAGGCCTCGCCGGTATCGCTGAACACCAGCGGGTTATCCGAGACGCCATTGGCCTCGATCTCCAGCGTGCGTGCGGCCTGACGCATGATGTCCAGCGCCGCGCCCATCACCTGCGGCTGGCAGCGCAGGCAGTACGGATCCTGCACGCGCACATCGCCCAGCCGATGCGATTCGCGGATGCTCGAATCGGCCATCAGCGCGCGCAGCGCGGCAGCGGTGGCGATCTGCCCCGGCTGGCCGCGCAAGGCATGGATGCGTGCATCGAACGGCGTGTCCGAGCCCTTGGCCGCTTCCACCGACAGCGCGCCGGTGACCAGCGCGGCCTGCAGCACGGTTTCGATCTCGAACAGCCCGGCCAAGGCGCAGGCGGTGGAGAACTGGGTGCCGTTGAGCAGCGCCAGGCCCTCCTTGGCGCCCAGCACGCGCGGCTGCAGCTGCGCTTGCGCCAGCGCGTCGGCGGCAGGCAGGCGTTGCCCGCCGACGAAGGCTTCGCCGACGCCGATCATCACCGCGGCCAGGTGCGACAGCGGTGCCAGATCGCCCGAGGCACCGACCGAGCCCTGGCACGGCACCACCGGCGTGATGCCCAGGCGCAGCATCGCGTCCAGCAACGCCAGCGTCTGCGGCTGCACCCCGGAAGCACCCTGGGCCAGGCTGGTGAGCTTGAGCGCCATCATCAGCCGCACCACCGGCACCGGCGTGGGCTCGCCGACCCCGGCGGCGTGCGAGAGCACGATATTGCGCTGCAGGGTCTGCAGGTCCTCGCGTTCGATGCGCACGCTGGCCAGCTTGCCGAAGCCGGTATTGACGCCATACACCGGCTCGCCGCGCGCCACGATGGCCTCCACCGTCTGCGCGCTGCGCAGCACCGCGGCCGCGCAGGCGTCGTCCAGCACGACGTCGGCGCCGCGATACAGCGCACGCCACTGCGCCAGCGTGACCTGGCCGGGCTGCAAGACAATAGAAGCACTCATGATGACTCCGGATTCAGCAGGAATGCCCGCGCCAGACGCGGGCATGAAGAGGGTTGAAGCCCATGCGATAGACCAGGTCGGCTGGCGCATCGATGTCCCAGATCGCCAGGTCGCAATGCAGGCCGGCGCGCAGCCGGCCCAGTCGCTCGCCGCGCCCGAGCGCGCGTGCGGCTTCGCGGGTGAACCCGGCGATGCATTCGTCCACGGTCATGCGGAACAGCGTGGCGGCCATGTTCATCGCCAGCAGCGGGCTGGTCAGCGGCGAGGTGCCCGGATTGCAGTCGGTGGCCAGGGCCAGCGGCACGCCGGCGGCGCGCAACGCCGCGATCGGCGGCAGCTGGGTGTCGCGGGTGAAATAGAACGCGCCCGGCAACAGCACCGCGACGGTGCCGGCGCCGGCCATTGCGGCGATGCCGGCGTCATCCAGGTATTCGATGTGATCGGCCGACAACGCGCCATGGCGTGCGGCCAGTTGCGCGCCATGCTGATTGCTCAGTTGCTCGGCATGGATCTTAATGTACAGGCCGTGCGCCTGCGCGGCGCGGAAGACCTGTTCGGCCTGCGCGGGCGAGAACGCCAGATGCTCGCAGAACACGTCCACCGCCTCGGCAAGCCCTTGCGCGGCGATCGCCGGAATCATCTGCGTGCAGACGGCGTCGATATAGCTCTGCGCATCGCCGCCCGGCGGCACCGCATGCGCACCGAGGAAGGTCGGTACCACTTCGACCTTGCGCAGTGCCGCGAGCTGGCGTGCCACGCGCAGCTGCTTGGTTTCGTCCTCCAGCGTCAGCCCGTAGCCGGATTTGATTTCCAGCGTGGTCACGCCTTCGGCGAGCATGGCGTCCAGGCGCGGCAGGCTGGCGGCCAGCAGCGCTGCGTCGTCGGCGGCGCGGGTGGCGCGCACCGTGGCCACGATGCCGCCGCCGGCTGCGGCAATCTCGGCATAACTGGCACCGCGCAGGCGTTGCTCGAATTCATTGGCGCGATTGCCTGCATACACCAGATGGGTATGGCAATCGATCAGGCCGGGGCTGATCCAGCGGCGCCGGCAATCGTGCGCAACGTCCGGCGTCAGCGCCGGGGCCTGCGCGGCCGGGCCGGCATAGGTGATGCGGCCGTCCTGGCAGGCCAGAACGCCATCGTCCACGATGCCCAGGCCACCATCGGCTGCGTCCAGGGTCATCAGCTGTGCGTTGTGCCAGAGGACGTCGCAATGCATGGCGCAGGCTCGTGGTGTCTGATATGTATATACAATAGAACCGGCAATCAAGGGTGTCCAGTGGCAGACCAACAGGTGCAGGCGTTGTGGGCGGCGCGGGCTCTCTTGCCCGATGGCTGGGCGGGCGACGTGCGGATCACCCTGGCGCAGGGGCGCATCGCCTCGGTGCAGCCCGGCACCGCACCCGCTGCCGGCGACAACCGGGTCGAGCGGCTGCTGCCCGGGCTGGGCAACCTGCATAGCCACGCATTCCAGCGCGGCATGGCCGGGCTGACCGAAGTGGGCGGGCGCAGTGGCGACAGTTTCTGGAGCTGGCGCGAGTTGATGTACCGCTTTGTCGACCGGCTCGATCCGGACAGCCTGCAGGCGATCGCCGAACAGGCCTATGTGGAGATGCTCGAAAGCGGCTTCACCCGCGTCGGCGAATTCCATTACCTGCACCACAGCCCCGGCGGCGCGGCGTATGCGCAGGCCGGCGAAATGTCCGGGCGCATCGCCGCTGCCGCCGCCAATACCGGCATCGGGCTGACGCTGTTGCCGGTGTTCTATGCGCATGCGGATTTCGGTGGCGTGGCGCCCAGCGCAGCGCAGCGTCGTTTGATCCACGACATCGACGGCTTCGCGCGGTTGCTGGACGACTGCAAGGGCAGCCTGAAAACATTGCCGGATGCCGTGCTCGGGCTGGCGCCACACAGCCTGCGCGCGGTCACGCCGGAGCAGTTGGCGGCGCTGGTGCCACTCACCGATGGGCCGATCCACATCCATATCGCCGAGCAGCAGCGCGAGGTCCAGGCCTGCCTGGCCTGGTCCGGCCAGCGCCCGCTGCAGTGGCTGCTGGCCAACGCGCCGGTGGATGCGCGCTGGTGCCTGGTGCATGCCACGCATGTGGACGCGAGCGAGCTGCAGGCCATCGTCGACAGCGGCGCGGTGGTCGGGCTGTGCCCGATCACCGAGGCGAATCTGGGCGACGGCCTGTTCCCGATGCAGGCATTTGCCGCTGCGGGTGGGCGCTTTGGCGTGGGCTCGGATTCGAATGTGTTGATCGACGCAGCCGAAGAACTGCGCCTGCTCGAATACGGCCAGCGTCTGCAGCTACAGGCGCGCAATGTGCTGGCGCAGGCGGGCGCCTCCAGCGGGCGCTGGCTGTTCGAGCAGGCGGGCGAGGGTGCGGCGCAGGCCCTGGGCATTGCGCGCAGCGGCATCCGGGTCGGCGCGTCGGCCGATCTGCTCGAACTGGACCCGACCCATCCGGCGCTGCTGGCACGCAACGACGACGCGCTGCTGGACAGTTGGCTGTTCGCCGCGCGCGGCGGTGCGGTGCGCACTGTCTGGCGCGCCGGGCGAGCGGTGGTGCGCGACGGGCGCCATGTGGATCGCGCGCGGATTGCCGCGCGTTTTGCCGGTGTTCTGCGATCGCTGCTGAGCAAATGAGCGGATGCGCGCACAATGCGGGTCTGACCGGAGACCTGTTTTGACCGCCACCCCCATCGCCGCGCCCGGCACCCTGCATCAACGCATCCGGCAGGATCTGGAACGCCGCATCCACAGTGGCGACTGGCCGCCCGGTCACCGCGTGCCGCCCGAGCACGAGCTGATGGCGCAATACGGCTGCTCGCGCATGACCGTGAACAAGGTGCTCGGCCTGCTTGCCGATGCCGGCATGATCGAACGTCGTCGCCGCACCGGCTCGTTCGTGGCGCGCCCGCATCCGCATCTGGAGCAGGTCGCGTTGTCGATCCCCGACATCGAAGTGGAAATGACCGCGCGCGGCCACGTCTACCGGTTCGCGTTGTTGTCGCGTCGACTGCGCAGCCCGCGCCTGCGCGTGCCGCAGGAGCGGGCCCTGGGCAGCAGCGGCAAGGTGCTGGCGCTGGAAAGCGTGCACCTGGCAGACGGCCGCCCGTTCGCGCTGGAGCAGCGGGTGATCGACACCACCACCGTACCCGAGGCATTGCTGCAGCCGTTCACCGACGTGGCGCCGGGCAGTTGGTTGTTGCGCAACGTGCCGTGGACGCGCGCCGAACACCGCATCAGCGCCGTCAGTGCGGACGCCGCGCAAGCCGAACGCCTGCAGGTGGACGATGGCGCGGCCTGTCTGGTCATCGATCGCCACACCTGGCGCGGCGACCAGCCGGTCACCTACGTGCGGCAGTTGTTCCTGGGCGGATCCTACGACCTGGTGGCACGGTTCGCACCGGGAATGCGCTGACCCTCAAACCTCGCGCGCAGGCGCATGGGGCGATGCATGAATCAGATCGTCGTGCACTGCCGCCAGCGCACCGCCTCCTCCACGCCGGGGCGCGGATTGAGTTGCACGCGCACGGTGCGCAGGTAGGGGTAGCGCTGCAGTTCGCGGCAGATCAACGGCCACGCCGCCGCATCGTCAACCGAGCGATCCACCGCCAGCGTTGCCTGGGTGATCCAGATGCCGCGCACCAGGCCGGGCGTCTGTGCCAGCGCCTTTGACACCTCGCGCTGATAGCCCTGCATGGTCGCCGCATCCGGTTCGGCATCACTTGCCAATGGTGTCGATGCAAGCGGTGCGGCTGATGGCGGCGCGGCCTGCGGCGAGCTCGTGCCCTGCGGTGCAGGTGTTGCAGCAACCGCTGCGGCCACCACCGCTGCCTGCTGCGTGGGCGCAGGCGGCGCCACCGGTTGCAAGGCCAGCACCGTGACCAGCGCCAGGGTTGCCAGCGCTGCACCGGCAATAAGGCTGTGACGGATCGCGCGACGGCGCGCCATGCCGACCACGCCGGTTTCCACATCGCCCGGCAGATAGGGTTTGAGCAAGGGCCACAGACGCACGCCATCCAGCACTTCGATGGACTGCTTCTCGGCGGCCGCCAGGCCTTCGCGTTCCATGCGGCCCTCGGTCACCATCACGCCGCCGCCCGCGCCGGCCAGCCGCGCCATCGCACCCAGCTCGTTCACCGCTGCCACGCCGATGCGGTAGCCGCGCCCGTGCTTGCAGGCCACCAGGCGCGTGCCGTGCTCGGTCTGCATCATGAAGTCGGCCGTCGGCAGGCCGTCCTGCGGCACCTGGGTGGGTTGCCAGCCGCGTTGCTCCTGCAGCACGCGCTGCACCACGGCGGAAAAGTCGCGCCAGTGCATCGACGCCAACGCACGCACGCCCTCGCTGGTTTCGTTGGCACGGCGGCGCACCAGCCACACATAGGCGCACACCACCGCCCACAGCAGCAGGGAAACCACAAGCGCCACAGTCCAGGAAGGCATGAGCATCAAGCGAAGGTATGGCACGTATGACGAAGCGGTGCGCCTAGAAGAATCCTTCGCCGCAGATTCGTCAATGGATCGCGGGCGGCGATACCACGCACCGTGATCCAGATAGCGAAAGACCCGCCAGTCCGAAGCCGTGAGGGGAGGGGAGCAAACGGACTTCGTATTACAGGACTGGCGGGTCCTTCCCGATTGTCTAAAAAATCATGTTGCTTTGCAACATTGCCGGACCGGCTTATTCACCATCGAACGCAGCGCTGCCAGGGCTGGAGTTGCCGCCGGTCGAGCCTGCGCCGGTGGTGTCGCTGCTGGCGGCCTGTGCGGCCTGATTGGCGGTGCGGTTGGCGCGCTTGGTCGCGGCGGTATTGGCGCGCACCTGGGCCTTGAGCGATTCCACCTCGCGGCGCAGGTTTTCCAGTTCGTCCTGCTCGGGGATGTTGAGCGTGCGCAGCACGCCCTTGACGCGTTCGTCGAAGGCCTTGCCCAGCTTGTCCCAACCGCGTACTGCGGTGTCGCGTGCCTGCTCGAACTGGGTCTCCACCTCTTCGCGCAGCTCATCGACGCTTTCGGCTGCCTTGCGCTGGCCGCTGCGCTCGTAGGCTGCGCCTTCGCGCACCAGTGAGTCGAACAACTTGCCACCCTCGCTCTGCACCCGTCCCAGCGCACCGAGCCCGGCCAGCCACACCGTCTGCGCCGATTCGCCGAGCCGGCGCGAAATCTGTTCTGCCTGCGCTTGGAAGCCGTGCGCGGCATCATCGCGCTTGCCGTTCTGATCGTATCCGGTCGTCATGGAATGCTCCTGTGGGTTGCCAAAGTGACGTTGCCTTCACCCTAGTCCCGGCACTGCATCGAGCAGGTGAAGCACGCTCAGAGCATCCGCCTGCAACGGGCCGCGCGGGTGACTTGTCGCTGAAGCACCGGCGCGGTCAGGGCATGGCCTGGCGATCAGGCCCGGACCAGCGACGCGGCATGCTCAGGCGAGTTTTTCGGCCAGCAGGCGACGGATCTCCGACTCCACCATCGGCTGCATCGCCGACAACAGGAAGCCGAGCTCGGCGGTGACATGTACCTGCTGCGGCAGCAGGGTGATTGCCCCATCCACGCCGGCCCGCGCGATGCGCAAGGTATCGCCTTCCCAATGCGAGGCGACGCCATAGCGATCGGTCAACTTGCGCGCCGCCGCGTCGATCGCTGCGCGGGCCTGGGCCGGCGACAAGGCATGGTCGTGGCGGATATCGATGCTGGACATGGGTTCCATGGGGAAGACGAAAGAAGCGTGCATTGTGCGCATGCGCGGGCCAGGCTCCAAGTGCGGCGCGCGTGTGGCCGAGCAGCGACGCCACTTCGGTGCCGTACCTGCGTCGGCAGGACGCCGGTCACATTGTTGGCCGCGGCGCGGGGCAAACCTGCTAGGCTGCGGCGGGTGCGCGATCTGCAAGTTCATTTCACCCACCGGCAGCAGCCGGATCATTCCCTCAAGCCCGGCGTCCACCGGATCGTCCGCCATGCCTCCGGCAGCGTGCGGGTGGTTGCCGATGCGCAGGGTGCGTTGCTGTTGGCGCAGTTCTGCCTGGACCAGCGCGGGCTGTGGCTGCAGGTGGCCAACGGGATCCGCGGCATCCACGTTAACGGACGTCCCGTGCGGCGCATGGCGCTATTGCGCCCCGGCGATGCGATCTACGCCGACGGCGTGGAGATGCTCCTGCGCAGTGCGCCATCGAGCGCGCCGGCCAACGACGTTGCAGACGACGATGCCGGCCTGAGCGAGGTCTGTCTGCTGTTGCGCGGGCTGGGCGGCCGCCATCACGGGCGCAGCTTCACGCTGGACCGCTCACGCCTGGTCGGCAGCGGCCCGGCTGCGGACATCGTCATCGACGACCCGGCCTTCGCCGCGCAGCACGCGCGCCTGGAACGTCACGGCGACCGCGTGCTGATCCGCGATCTCGGTTCGGAAGAAGGCAGCTGGATCAACGGCGTACAGGTGCGCGACGGCTGGCTGCAGGCCGGCGACCAGGTTGTGTTCGATGCCCGCCACCGCTTTGTCGTGGAGGTGCCGCGGATCCATCACGGCACCACCTGGGACCTTCCCGAGTCGGAGCCGTTGCCGCCACCACGCGCGCCTGGCGAGCCGGTGCGTGCGCCGGTCAAGGTTGCACGCTGGCCATGGCTGCTGCTCAGCGCGGTGTTGCTGGCGGCGGCGTTGAGCGCCTTGCTGTGGTTTGGCGCGCGCTGAGTTTCTTCCAGATCCGCCAGCCCAGCAGCACCGCCAGGATGCCGGCATACAACGCCGGTTCGCGGATGTCGGATTTCACCAGCCACCAGAAATGCAGCACTGCTAGCAGCCCGATCGGGTAGATCAGCATGTGCAGGCGGCCCCAGTTGCGCTTGAGCCGCCGCATCCAGCCCTGGGTGGAGGTGATCGCCAGCGGCACCAACAGCAGCCATGCCGCAAAGCCCACCGTGATGTAGGGGCGCTTGAGGATCTCCTCGAAGATCTGCGTCCAGAAGCCGCGCAGATCCAGGCTCAGGTAGGCCGCCAGATGCACGCTGGCGTAGAAGAATGCGTACAGCCCGAGCATGCGCCGGAAGCGGATCAGCGTCGCCTGCCCGGTGAGCTGGCGCAGCGGCGTGATCGCCAGGGTGATCAACAGGAAGCGCAGCGCCCACAGCCCGGTGCGGTGCTCGATCTCGGCCACCGGATCGGCGCCCAGCGCATCGCTGCCGGTTTGCCATACCTGCCAGAACTGCCAGCCGAGCAAGGCGATCGGCGTCAGCGCGGCGACATGCACCAGCGTCTTGGCGGCGATCAGGGATGCGGAGGTCTTGGCCATGCGATCTCGAAGAAGGAAGCGATGCCGCACGGGCATCAACATGCATCGTAGGAGCGCTCCCGGGCGCGACGGGCATTCCTGGTGACGTCCGTCGCGCCCGGGTGCGCTCCTATGCGGGGGGGCATCACTGCCTTAGAACCACTTCTTCAGGTCCATCCCCGCGTACAGCGAGGCGACCTGGTCCGCATAGCCATTGAACGGCTTGGTCGCGATGCGCTCGGCGAACAACTTGCTGGCGGTGCCGGCGATCCGGCGCTCGGTCTTCTGGCTCCAGCGTGGGTGATCCACCGCCGGATTGACGTTGGAAAAGAAGCCGTACTCGGACGGCTGCAGATCGTGCCACGCGGTCTCGGGCATCTTTTCGACAAAGCGGATTTCCACGATCGACTTGATGCTCTTGAAGCCGTACTTCCACGGCACCACCAGCCGCAGCGGCGCACCGTTCTGCTGCGGCAGCGGCTTGCCGTACAGGCCGGTGGCCAACAGGGTCAGCGGATGCATCGCTTCGTCGATGCGCAGGCCTTCGCGGTACGGCCAGTTGATCGAGCGGTAGCGCACGCCGGGCATCTGCTGCGGATCAGCCAGCGTGGTGAATGCCACGTACTTGGCCTTGGAAGTCGGGGCGAAGCGCTTGAGCACCTCACCCAGCGGCACGCCCGTCCACGGGATCACCATCGACCAGCCTTCCACGCAGCGCAGCCGGTAAATGCGTTCCTCCGCGCTGATGCCCTTGAGCAACTCGTCCAGCGACAGGCTGCCGGGCTTTTCGCATTCGCCGCTGACCTTCACCGACCACGGCGACAGCTTGAGGGTCTTGGCGGCCTTGGACGGGTCGGTCTTGTCGGTGCCGAACTCGTAGAAGTTGTTGTAGCTGGTGACGTCTTCCAGCCGGGTCAGTTCCTCGGCGGTACGGAAGCCGCTGCGCGCCTGCGCCGGGGTCACCACGGTCTTGGGCGGAGGCGGCGGATCGGCCTCGGCGCAGCCGGCCACGCCCAGCGCCGGGGTCAGCGCAAACAGCTGCAGCAGCCGGCGTCGGTCGCGGTAGACGGCCTCATCGGTGATCTCGCTGGACGGCGTCTTCAAGACATCGCGAAGGGACATGGCTCGCTCCTGACAGTGGCTGCTGATGAGAATACCGGACCATGGTGATGACGCTGCCGATGGTCTACGCAAACCATACGTCGCCGTGGGTGAGAAGGATGCACATGCAACTTTTCTGCAACGCTGCCAAGGCCGGTGCGCTGCGGCATACTAGAAGGCTAGCTCGACAAGGTGTGCCATGACACGCGCGTTCAATTTCAGTGCCGGCCCTGCGACATTGCCGGAATCGGTCCTGCGCCAGGCGCAGGAAGAGATGGTCGAGTGGAACGGCGTCGGCGCCTCGATCGTGGAAATCAGCCACCGCAGCGCCGATTTCATGGCCGTGGCGGCCGCGGCCGAAGCCGATCTGCGCACCCTGTTGTCGATTCCCGACGATTACGCGGTGCTGTTCACTGCCGGTGGCGCCACCACCATCCAGGCGCTGCTGCCGCTAAATTTCGCCGCACCCGGCCAGGCCGCCGACTACGTGATCACCGGCCACTGGGGCAAGACCGCGATCAAGCAGGCGGCCACCTATGTGGATGCGCGCATTGCCGCAGACGGCCAGGCGGGCGGCTTCACCGACATTCCGCCAGTGGCCAGCTGGACCTTGTCGCCGCACTCGGCCTACGTGCACATCACCGCCAACGAAACCATCCACGGCGTCGAGTTCCGCGACACGCCGGCGGTGGGCACCCTGCCGCTGTTTGCCGATTTCAGTTCGTCGATCGCCTCCGAGCCGCTGGATGTCTCGCGCTACGGGCTGATCTATGCCGGCGCGCAGAAGAATCTGGGCCCGGTCGGCATCTCGGTGCTGATCGTGCGGCGCGACCTGCTCGAACGCGCCGGCCAGCCGCGTGCGGACATCTTCAACTACGCCTCGCATGCCGCCCGCGATTCGATGCTCAACACGCCGCCGACCTGGAACTGGTATCTGCTCGGACTCACCGTGAAGTGGATGCTGGAGCAGGGCGGGGTGGACGAATTCGCCCGCCGCAACGCCGAAAAGGCCGCGCTGGTGTATGGCGCGATCGATGGTTCCGGCGGGTTCTATCGCAACCTGGTCAAGCCGGCGGTGCGCTCGCGCATGAATATCCCGTTCTTCCTGGCCGACGAGCAGCTGGATGCGTTGTTCGTCAGCGAATCCAAGGCAGCCGGTCTGCTGGCGCTGAAGGGGCACAAGGCGGTCGGTGGCATTCGCGCGTCCTTGTACAACGCGATGCCGGTGGCGGGCGCGCAGGCGCTGGCGAGCTTCATGCACGACTTCCAGCAGCGTCACGGCTGAGTCTTTTTTCGACCGCGGCGCATGCCGCGCAGGCGCATGCGCCGCAATTTCAAGGAATGCCGAGCGATGGCTCCCAAGTCCAGCAAGCCCAGTGCCGCCACCGGCGGCAAGACCAAACCGGCAGGCAAGTCCGCCGCCAAGTCCGCGGCCAACGCCTCAGACAAGCGCGCGATCAAGCCGGCCACCGCTGCGCCGGTGCTGGCCGATGTGCGCGCCAAGATCGACGAGATCGACCGCACCATCCAGGCGTTGATCGCCGAACGCGCCAACTTTGCCCACCAGGTCGGCAAGGCCAAGGGCAAGCTCGCCGCGGCGGTGGATTACTACCGGCCCGAGCGCGAGGCGCAGGTGCTGCGCATGGTTGTGGACCGCAACGAAGGCCCGCTCAGCGATGAAGTGCTGGTGCATGTGTACCGCGAAATCATGTCCGCGTGCCTGGCCCAGCAGGAGCCGTTGAAGATCGGCTATCTCGGCCCGGAAGGCACCTTCAGCCAGCAGGCGGTGCTCAAGCACTTCGGCCGTTCGGCAGTTGGCCTGCCGATGGCAACCATCGAGGAAGTGTTCCAGGAAGTGGAAGCCGGCAATGCCGATTTCGGCGTGGTGCCGGTGGAAAATTCCGGCCAGGGCACCATCCAGGTCACCCTGGACATGTTCCTGACCTCCAACCTGAAAATCTGCGGCGAAGTCGAGTTGCGCGTGCACCAGTACCTGCTCTCGCGCAACGGCCGGCTGGAAGACATCGAGCGCATCTACGCGCATTCGCAGTCGTTTGCGCAGACCGCCGGTTGGCTGCGTTCGCACCTGCCCAAGGTCGAGAAGATCGCCGTTTCCAGCAATGCCGAAGGCGCACGCCGCGCCCGCAATGCCGAGGACGCCGCGGCGATCGGCGGCGAGAGCGCCGCGCATGTATATGGCTTGAAGAAAGTCATCATGAAGTCGATCGAAGACGACGACGACAACACCACGCGTTTTCTGGTGATCGGCCGGCAGATCTTTCCCACCTCCGGGCATGACCGCACCTCGGTGCTGGTGTTCATCCACGACAAGCCGGGTGCGTTGTTCGACGTGCTCAGCCCGTTCGCGCGGCATGGCATCAGCATGAACCGCATCGAGTCGCGTCCCTCGCACCAGGCCAAGTGGGAATACGGCTTCTTCATCGACCTGGCCGGCCACGTGGAAGACGAGGCGATGAAGCAGGCGCTGGCCGAACTGGAAGCGCACTCGGCGCAGATCAAGGTGCTGGGCTCGTACCCGGTCGCCATTCCCTGAGCGCCGGGCGTCACGCCAGCGCCGTCCTGACGGGCGCGCCGTCACCGGCCGAGGTGACGGTAGCGCCACGACACTCTTCAACACGTATCGCCGCACAGGGCGATGCCGCAGCAATCGGATCACACGCATGAGCAGCAGCACGCACCACTGGATCGCCCGGCAGGGCAGCGCATTGCAGGGCAGCCTGGCCATTCCCGGCGACAAGTCGGTCTCGCATCGCGCGGTGATGTTCGCCGCGCTGGCCGATGGCGTCTCGCAGATCGACGGCTTTCTCGAAGGCGAAGACACGCGCTCCACCGCGGCCATTTTCGCCCAGCTCGGTGTGCGCATCGACACGCCGTCGGCGTCGCAGCGCATCGTGCACGGCGTCGGCGTGGATGGCCTGCAGCCGCCCAGCCAGGCGCTGGACTGTGGCAACGCCGGCACCGGCATGCGTCTGCTCGCCGGCCTGCTGGCGGCGCAGCGTTTCGATAGCGAGTTGGTCGGCGATGCGTCGCTGTCCAAGCGCCCGATGCGGCGTGTGACCGGCCCGCTGGCACAGATGGGCGCGCGCATCGACACCGAGGACGACGGCACCCCGCCGCTGCGTGTGCACGGCGGCCAGACCTTGCATGGCATCGACTTCGTCTCGCCGGTGGCCAGTGCGCAGGTCAAATCCGCGGTGTTGCTGGCAGGCCTTTATGCGCAGGGCGAGACGTCGGTCAGCGAGCCGCATCCCACCCGCGATTACACCGAGCGCATGTTGTCCGCGTTTGGGGTGGAGATCGATTTCTCGCCCGGCAAGGCGCGGTTGCGCGGTGGTCAGCGTCTGCGCGCCACCGATATCGCGGTGCCTGCCGACTTCTCGTCGGCCGCGTTCTTCATCGTGGCAGCCAGCATCATTCCCGGTTCGGAGGTGCTGCTGCGTGCGGTGGGCCTGAATCCACGTCGCACCGGGTTGCTGGCGGCACTGCGGCTGATGGGCGCAAATATCGCCGAAGAACGTCATGCCGAACATGGCGGCGAGCCGGTGGCCGATCTGCGCGTGCGCTATGCGCCGCTGCAGGGCGCGCAGATTCCCGAAGCGCTGGTGCCGGACATGATCGACGAATTCCCGGCGCTGTTTGTGGCCGCCGCTGCGGCAACCGGGCAGACGGTGGTCACCGGCGCTGCCGAACTGCGGGTCAAGGAATCTGACCGCCTTGCAGCCATGGCCACCGGGCTGCGCGCGCTGGGCGTGCGTGTGGACGAAACCCCTGATGGCGCCACCATTCACGGCGGCAGCATCGGCAGCGGCGTGATCGAAAGCCACGGCGACCACCGCATCGCGATGGCGTTTGCCATTGCCGGGCAGCTATCCACCGGCAGCGTGCGGGTCAACGACGTGGCCAATGTCGCAACCTCGTTCCCGGGCTTCGACAGCCTGGCGCGGGGCGCCGGTTTTGGGCTCGAAACGGCCTGAGTAGCGACACGGCTTCGACAGGAAAGGCGGGCAGCTCCCTTACCGGTTGAGGACTGCTCGTCGGATGAGGACTGATCGATCGAAGGGCGTCGTGAGTGGCGACGCCTGTAAGTTGAGTTTTAGATGCCGCGTTGCAGCCAGCACGGCGCTATTACGATCCGAATTGGTTGATGATCCCGCTCAGCGCTCTGCGGTGAACTCCACCGGCACCTGCACGCTGCTGACGACGGCATGGCCATCACGGGTGGCTGGCTCGAAACGCCACTGACGCAAGCTGTCGATCACCGCTGCATCCAGGCGCGGGTCATTGCTGCCGCTGCGATCGACGATGCTCACATCGCTCACCCGGCCTTGCACGTCCAGCTGCAGGCGCGCGGTGCGGCTGCCTGAGATCCCGGCCTGCGCGATGTCCGACGGGTAGCTCGGCATCGCATTGCCCGGCAGCGGAATCGCTTCTTCGGTGCTGACCGGCGCGCGCGTGGGTTGATGCGCGATCATGGTCATCGCACGCGGGCCCTCCGAGGTCGGCAGGATCTGCCGACTGGCCGCAGGCGCGGGGCGCGTGTCGGTCGCAAACGATTCATCGCTATGGCGGGCCCACCACCAGGTCGGCACCACCACCAGCAGCGCCAGCAGGGTCGCCCACAGCCACGGCGAGGCGCCGTCGGCCATGTCGTCGCCCACACGGTCTTGCGCATGCACGGGGCGGGGCGGCAGTGCCTGGGTAGGGTGTGACGAGGAATTGGAGATGAAGGACATGGCCGGCCTCCTGGCGCATCTTTGGGATGACGTGACCAGTCTGGTCGGCCTTGCCTGAGGCCCAGCTAAGGCAGGGCGCTCAGGACGATTTAAACGGCGGTAGACATTCAGCTTGGTCAAGCCGAGTCAGGGTCTGGTTCGACCCGCCTTGTCCGGTTAGCGCGCAGTGATGTTCGTCGATTGCGGCAGTCCGGCCGTCGTCGTGTGCGGTGCGCACGACGCGACTTATTGGTGGGGCTTACTGCGCCGGCTTGAACTCGAACGGGATATCCAGACTGCCGGCAATCGGCTGGCCGTTGCGCTGGGCCGGATGGAAGCGCCAGTGACGCACCGCTTCCATCGCGGCGCGGTCCAGATCGCGCGAGCCGCTGCGTTGCACCAGCGTCACTCCGCCCGGGTTGCCCGCCGCGTCCACGTCTACCCGCACCACCACATCGCCGGCGTCGCCGCGACGCAAGGCAGCCGAGGGGTAGCGCGGCGGCGGCATCTGGCCCTGCATCGGCACCGGGCGATCTCCGCCTGCGGCCGCCGCGGTGTTTGCCGGTGCTGCGCCCGGCGCGCCGGGAACCGCGTCCTCCGGCAAGGGCGTCGGCGCGGGCGGGGCTGGCGGCGCAGTTTCCACCAGTGTCGGGGCTTCTTCCGGTGGCTTGGCCTGCGGCATGTCGCTGGCGCCGTCCTGGGCCGGAAGCGGTGCGGGCAGCGGCTGGATGTTGTCGTCAGCCTGCGCGCCTGCAGCCGGTTGCGCCGGCGAGGCCTTGTAGAAGTCGTCCTTGCGGCCGGTGGCCCACACCAGCAGGAACAGCAGCAGGCCGGCAACGAAGGCGATACCGGCAATTTTCAGGGTGTGGCGGGGCAGACGCAGGACGATCTGACGATCGGACGCAGGGCGGGGCGCGGGCATAGGGCTCACCTGAAGGATCGGGCCAATTCTGGCATAGCAGCGGTGAATCGATCGCAGCAGGTGACGGAACAGGCGATAATCTCGCGCTTCCTACCGACACACAGACTCCCGATGCTAGATCCGGCCCTGCTTCGCCAACATCCCGCCGACCTTGCCGAGCGCCTGCGCAGCACGCGCAGTTTCTCCCTGGACACTGCGGAACTGGAGTCGCTGGAAAGCGAGCGCAAGCGCATCCAGGTGCGCACGCAGGAATTGCAGAGTCAGCGCAATTCCAAGTCCAAGGCGATCGGGCAGGCCAAGGCCAAGGGCGAGGATGTCACTGCGCTGATGGCCGAAGTGGCCGGTTTCGGTGATGAGCTCAAAGCCTCCGAAGAAGCGCTGGAGGTGATTCGCGCCAAGCTGGAGACCATCGCGCTGGGCTTGCCCAATCTGCCGGCCGACGACGTGCCGCAGGGCAAGGACGAGAGCGAGAATGTCGAGCAGTCGCGCTGGGGCACGCCGCGCCAGTTCGACTTCCCGGTCAAGGACCATGTGGAACTCGGTGCGCCGCACGGCTGGCTGGACGGCGAGACCGCCGCCAAGCTGTCGGGCGCGCGTTTCACCGTGCTGCGCGGGCCGGTCGCGCGGCTGCACCGCGCGCTGGCGCAATTCATGCTCGACCTGCATGTCGGCGAGCATGGCTACGAAGAGACCAACGTGCCGCTGCTGGTCAATGCCGAGTCGATGCGCGGCACCGGGCAACTGCCCAAGTTCGAGGACGACCTGTTTCAGACCGAAGTGGGCGAGTCGCGCCGCTATCTGATCCCCACCTCGGAAGTGCCGCTGACCAATATCGTGCGCGACGAAATCGTCGATGCCGAGCGTCTGCCGTTGCGCATGACCGCGCACTCGATGTGCTTCCGCGCCGAAGCCGGCAGCGGTGGCCGCGACACACGCGGCATGATCCGCCAGCACCAGTTCGAAAAGGTCGAACTGGTCACTGCCTGCGCGCCGGAACACAGCGATGCCGAGCATCAGCGCATGACCCGCTGCGCCGAGGTGGTGCTGGAAAAACTCGGCCTGCCGTATCGCAAGGTGCTGCTGTGCACCGGCGACATGGGCTTCTCGGCGATCAAGACCTACGATTTGGAAGTGTGGCTGCCGTCGCAGGACACCTATCGCGAGATTTCGTCGTGCTCGAACTGCGGCGATTTCCAGGCGCGGCGCATGCAGGCGCGCTGGCGTAACCCGGCCAGCGGCAAACCGGAGCTGTTGCACACGCTCAACGGCTCCGGCACCGCCGTGGGCCGCGCGATGATCGCGGTGATGGAGAACTACCAAAACGCCGACGGCTCGATCGATGTGCCCGAGGTGCTGCGTCCGTATATGGGTGGGCTCGAGCGGATCGGATAAGAGCGGCCGAGGCACCGGCTGCGCGGCGTCCAGACGGGCGCGGCCGAGGCCGGGAAGGGGCGCGCGTGCATCTTCATTTTCAATTCCGGGCGGGCAGCCAGTCTCGACTGGCGATTGCCAGCTCCGGCTCGCTCGTCAGCCTTGTTGAGCATGTTGCTCGCTGCCGCTTAGCTGCCCAGGTTGCGGTGGGGTAGCTGTTAAAAATATTGATCGAGAACGGGGCCGGCACTGGCCCCGTTTGCATTTCCATGGCGCACGGCTTGTTGCATTGCCTGGAAGACCCTGGCGGATCTTGCGAGCGCTACCCGCCGACATTTGCGCTGGGTGCCGCGCGTAGCGGCGGCGAAAACGATGGAGCTCCGTGCACAAGAGGCCGATGTTCTGGCTGCAAGGAACTACATTTCTGATGTATCAGGTCGTTGCTCTGTTGGAATAAAGGTGGTTAAATATCACCTATCGTTCTATTCATGGATGCCAGCGCCATGCACGACCTGAATGACCTGTACTACTTCGCGATGGTGGTGGACCACGGCGGCTTTGCCGCGGCCGAGCGTGCGCTCGGGATCCCCAAGTCGCGTCTGAGCCGCCGTATCAGCCAGCTCGAAACGGATCTTGGCGTGCGCCTGCTGCAGCGTTCCACGCGCCGCTTCGCGGTCACCGACGTCGGCACCAGCGTGCATCGGCACGCGCAGACCATGCTGGCCGAAGCCCAGGCCGCGCGCGAGGTGGTGGATCGTCTCAGTGCCGAGCCGCGTGGCCTTGTACGTGTGAGCGTTCCGGTCTCGCTGGCGCAGATCCAACTGCCCAAGCTGTTGCCGGAATTCCTGGCCAAGTACCCCAAGGTGCGGCTGCAGCTCAACATCAGCAATCGCCGCGTCGACGTCATCAACGAAGGCTACGACATCGCGCTGCGCGTGCGATCGCGCCTGGATGATGACGGCAGCCTGGTGATGCGCAGCTTCGGTCAGGTGCAGGAGTTGCTGGTGGCCAGCCCCAAATACCTGGACCGCGCCGGGCGTCCCAAGGACCCGAGCGAGCTGGCCAACCACACCACCATGAGCACCAGCGAAGACGAAGCGCACCAGCGCTGGGAACTGCACGGCCCTAACGGCGAGATGCGCCGCGTGGACCTGCAGCCGCGTCTGGCCGGCTTCGATTTCCCGCTGCTGCAGTCGATGGCGCGCGATGGCTTCGGCATCACCATGCTGCCGGAAACCGTGTGCGCCCAGGCAGTGCGCAGCGGCGAGCTGGAAGTGGTGCTGCCGCACTGGTCGCTGCCGCAAGGCATCTGCCACGCGGTGTTCGCCTCGCGCCGCGGCCTGCTGCCGGCGGTGCGGGTGTTCATCGACTTCCTGGCCGAGCACCTGCCGCAGGAAATCGAACGCTCGCGCCTGGATTGCGGCGGCAACTGCGCCGAGCTGGCCGAAAAGCTCAAGCGTGCGGCCGCGACCGCACCGCGCCTGGCCGTGGCGGAAGCCGGCTGAGCGTCGTGCCTGTTCGTGGCTGAAGCCGGCCAAGCGCTGCGCCTGGTCGTCGACGTCGGCACATCAGCGCTGTCGCCTGGCAGCGCTGCGTAATCGAGAACGCTGCGTAACCCGGCAAGCGGAACCGCTTGGCAGAGCTGTGCAGCTCAACAACACGTGGCGCTTAGCAAAGCGCGTCCGGGCATGCGAGAATGCGCGCCCGGGAGCAATCCCGGGTTGATGGCGCCGCTCAATGCCGCGTCCATCGACATACGTCACCCGCATCGCGCGTGGCGCAAGCGTGATCACACGACGCCTTCGGCGGTCACGCAAGGCAGCATCGGAGAGATGGCCGAGCGGTTTAAGGCACCGGTCTTGAAAACCGGCGAAGGGTCAAACCTTCCGTGGGTTCGAATCCCACTCTCTCCGCCAGCCTGCCGATTTCACGCCGTGGCGCGAAATTCTGTGCGATAGCGACACCAAAGCCGCCGATTGCCGCATGGCTGCTGTACCTGCCAAGTCTCATCCTGCCACTATATGGCAGCAGGAAGTGGCTATAAGCTTGCTTGCATGTCCCGCTCCGAACGCCTTTTCGACCTTCTCCAGACGCTTCGCCGCCACCGCCGTCCGGTGAGCGGCAAGGTGCTGGCCGAAGAGATCGGCGTCAGCATCCGTACCCTCTATCGCGATATCGCCAGCCTTCAAGCGCAAGGCGCCACCATCGAGGGCGAGCCGGGTGTCGGCTACGTCCTGAAACCGGGATTCCTTCTGCCGCCGCTGATGTTTCCGGCAGAGGAGATCGAAGCGCTCGTCTTGGGCTCGCGCTGGGTAGCGGACAGAGCAGACAATCATCTGCGTGATGCGGCGAGAAGCGCACTGGCGCGGATCGCCGCCATATTGCCACCCGAACTACGCGACGAGCTGGATGCGTCGTCACTGCTGGTCGGGCCTGGTGCCAACATCCCGGCCGACGCGATCGACCCGGCGCTGCTGCGCAAAGCGATCCGCACCGAACGCAAACTGTCGCTGTCCTATCGCGATGGATCAGGGACAGGGTCGGAGCGTGTGGTTTGGCCATTCGCGCTCGCCTTTTTCGATCAAGTGCGCGTTTTGGTCGGATGGTGCGAACTGCGCCAGGATTTTCGCTCCTTCCGCACGGATCGCATCGCCTGTGCGGAGATACTCGACGCCCGCTATCCCAAGCGACGTCAGGTGCTGCTGAAACAGTGGCGGGAGATCCAGAAAATACCGCGCCCGGATGCTTGATGCTGCCGGAAACTGGCAGCATCAGGTCATAGGATCATGCCTGTCCAACGAACGACAGGTGCAACTCATGACCAACAGCAACAGCATTCTTCTCTATGTGACCGACGCGCTGAAGAGCGCCGCCTTCTACACGAAACTGCTCGGGCAGGAACCCGTGGACGCAAGCCCGACCTTCGCCATGTTCATCCTGCCCTCCGGCCTGGGGCTCGGCCTCTGGGGCAAGACGGGCGTGGAACCCGCGCCGGCGGCTGTGGGCGGCGGCTGCGACATAGGGTTCAAGGTCGATACGGCCGCCATGGTCGATGCGACCCATGCCGATTGGCGGAACAAGGGCGCGGATATCGCCCTGCCGCCCACCGACCTCGATTTCGGTCGGAGCTTCGTCGCCGCCGATCCGGACGGGCATCGTCTGCGCGTCTACACCGTGAACGAGGAGATGTGAGCCATGTCCAAGGCCTGGATTGCCGTAGCCTCGGCGGAGCATGTCCGGATCGGTCGAGAGGCCGGCTTCATGCAGGTCTGTCACGGCAAAGCGGCGCCGCTCAGGCGCATCAGGCCGGGCGACTGCGTGATTTACTATTCGCCGACCGTCACCTTCGGGGCCAAGGAACGTTGCCAAGCCTTCACCGCGATCGGCGCAGCGCGCGATAGCGCACCTTACCAGGTGGAGATGGCAAGCGGCTTCAGGCCCTGGCGGCGGGATGTCGTTTGGCAGTCTGCGGAAGAAACCCCGATCCTGCCACTGCTTGGCCGGCTCGCCTTCACCCAGGTCGGCGCCAACTGGGGCTATCAGCTTCGCTTAGGTTTGTTCGGTATCGACGAGGAAGATGCCGACGTGATCGCGCAGGCCATGATGCATGGGCGTCGAGAGAGCGCCTCGAACGTCGCTATTTCCGCCTCATAAACGCAAATTTCCGCGCACGGCGGCAGAGAATGCGGCGTTAGAGGGCTATAGCGTAGACGTAGTGCTCATCATCGTCGGGCGCGGTCGCGGTCCGCCATATGTCGCTGCAGAGCACTAAGGCGCCCGCTTTTTTCAAGACCCGCCGATTCGTCATGGCAGGCAGTGCTGTGCCGTTTGCAGCGGACCGTGCGCAGGGCAGCTGCCAACCGATGTAGCCAACGCGTCTGCAAATCTCTGCCGTCTCTGTCTCGGCGCAGCAGCTGGTTCATGGCCATCATCTGCTTGCCGTCCCCGCGATTGCTGCAGCCGTTGCTGAGCAATGCCGAGACGGCCTCTCCACGCGGTCAAATTCGCCATGGGCGCTTCCAATGTCCGGTCGACATCATCGTCCTCGTCGCGTCTTTCGCATGATTGGCGCTCGCTCTTTGCTTAGTGCTGCCTGCAGCATCGGCTGCTGCGGCTGACAGTATTCCGCCCGGGGATTGGCGCGGAATCCTGTCCACCAGCGGCGGCACAGGGCAGGTTTATGCCGTTCTGAGCGCGCGCAGGCAGGTGCTTTGACTACCTGGATCGGTGCCAACGATAGAGGCTACCGCCGGCGGCTCAGCGACAGCCAAGCCAGGATGCATATGCGTCCGGATGGCAGCGCCGTGCTTTCGCTGCTCTTGCATGGTCAACGCGATATGGTGTCGTTTGAGCGAGTGCCCTGACCTCGGTGCAGGTGCAGGTGCAGGTGCAGGCTGCCAGTGCGACAACACCGCCGTCTTTCAAACGGTGATTACTGTGTGTTGGTGTGCTGATGGGAGTTAAGCCTTGCGGCAGCGAACGAGGAAAAACATCAGGGGCGTGGCCTGGCTATAAATTGTTCATGAAATGAGCAAGATCAGCCGCCTGCGAGGACTGCCGCGGGTTTCTCTAACGAAGCGGCAGCTTCGACTAGAAAAACGAAAGGAATGCCGGGTGTAGGCCGGATCGCGCGTCTATTAGCCATTGCCATTGCCATTGCAAGTGCAGGCCAGATTAGGCGTGCGGCCCTCGACAAGTGACTGCCTACGGCTTCGACGGAGCGTAAACAGCGGGTGGAGCACATTGGCCTGACCAGCCATAAAGCCAGGAACCTCATGAACGCGCCCGTCGAATATCGCCCCGATCTGGAAACGCCCAGCGTCAGTGAGCAGGAAACCATTCGTTCCTTGGAAGCGCTGTTCGTTGACATGGCAACGACCGTGGCCGAGAAGGAAGGACATGCACACCGCGCAGTCCATGCGAAAGGGCAGGGCCTGTTTACCGCCAAGCTCAGCGTATTCAACGATCTGCCCGAAGAGCTGCGACAAGGCCTGTTCGCAGGGACCGGGCAGTACGATGCTTACATCCGCCTGTCATCGCCACCTGCAGAACAACTGAGCGATGCTGTCTCGACCCCGCGCGCCCTGGCCTTGAAGGTGTTGGGTGTCAGCGGCGAGCGCGTCGAGGGCGGAGACGAGAAGCACAGCCAGGATTTCTTGATGGTCAATGGCCCTTCCTTCACCACTCCTGGCCCCGATGGGTTCTTGCGTAATTTCCGGGTGCTGGCGACGACCACGGAAAAGGCGCCGGGCGCCAAGGCGGCGCTTTCAAGAGTGCTTCGGGGTGTCGAGCACACGCTTGAAAAGATCGGCGGCGGAAGCGGCAGCATTAAGCAGATGGGCGGACAGCCGCAGGTTCATCCGCTGGGCGAGACGTTTTTCTCGCAGGTGCCGTATCTCTACGGGCGTTACATCGCCAAGTTCTCGCTGGCGCCGGTGTCCAGCAATCTCGTTGAACTCGATGGGCAGGAAGTTGGCGACTCCCCGGATGCACAGCGCGAGGCCGTTCATCACGCCATCAGCACCCTGGATAGCCCGGCCGAGTGGGAGTTGCGCGTGCAGTTGTGCCGGGATGTGGAAAAGATGCCGGTCGAGGATGCGTCGATAGAGTGGTCGCAATCCATCAGCCCCTTTGTGGCGGTCGCGCGCGTGGTGGTCGAGCGCCAGGCCGGTTGGGACGGAGAGAACTCGCAGCAGTTGGAAGACCGTATCGCCTTCTCGCCGTGGCATGCCCTGGCCGCTCACCGGCCGCTGGGCGCTATCAACCGGGCGCGCCGTATCGTGATGGCAGCCTCGCGCCGATTCCGCTCCGAATTCAATCGCTGCCCGATCCACGAGCCGACTGGCGTCTAGTTGTTCTCGCTGCTTGCCTCGTGTCATGCAGTCTCTCTGCATCCGCGGGCCGGAGTGCCGCGGATCGCAGCTACCAGGTAAGGATTTTGATAAGTCCTTGAGCGAACGCGGCGACCAGCTTGGTATGCCAGGGTGACCGCCGCCGCGTTTGGCAAGGAGGAGCAGAGCGCGGGCTCGATCCATCAGGACTGGTGTTTCTGCCTAGCTGAATGCTCGACTCACCCAAGGTGGTGGATCGGGAAAGAACCATCAAGAACGGCCGATTGCTGCCGCTAGGGACGCATCCCCAACGCAAGCAGCAGAGGCCGCTATGTTTTTCTCCGACAGCCACAAGGTGGACGCACTGACCAAGGCGGTTGATGCCACGTTGAAAGGTGGCAGTGCGCAGTGGCCCAACAACGGATCGGCTCTGCTGCTCAAGAAGATGGCCGAGCGTTTGTATGCGGCCCAGCAGGAGCGTGACCTGGCCAAGGCCCAGGCGGAAGACGCGACCACCGCGTTACGCCATCTGGAGGGCCGTTTCGAGCTGGTCGCCAGCGGTACGACCGACGGGCTCTGGGATATTGGCGTCATCGCCGGCGATCCCAGCCACCCCGACAGCCCGGTGTGGTGGTCGCCGCAGATGCGTCGGCTGCTGGGCTTTGCCTCTGAACAGGATTTTCCCAACGTCCTGGACAGTTGGGTCGCATGCCTGCACCCGGATGACAAGCAGCCGACGCTGGATGCCTTTGCGGCGCACCTTGCCGATCGCAGCGGTCGAACTCCTTACGATGTCGAAAACCGCCTGCGTCTGAAGTCAGGCGAATATCGCTGGTTCCGCGCATTCGGCACCACCGAGCGCGATGCGCAGGGCTTGCCGCTCCGGGTGGCGGGTTCGCTCACCGACATTACCGAGCGTCGCGAGCGCGAGCAGTTCCTCGACATCACGCTGACGCGCTTCGAGCTCGGCTCACAGATGCTCAGCGACGGCTTGTGGGACATGAGCGTGATCGCGGGTGACCCGATCAATCCGAATAATGAATTCTGGTGGTCGCAGCAGTTCCGCCATCTGCTCGGCTTCGAGTCCGAGCAGGACTTCCCCAACGTGCTCGATAGCTGGGCGTCACGGCTGCACCCGGAAGACAAGGAGCGCTCTCTGAACGCGTTCGCGGCGCATTTGAACGACCGCAGTGGCCGCACCAACTTCGATATCGAGTATCGCCTGCAGCTCAAGAACGGCCAGTACCGCTGGTTCCGCGCACGCGGCCTGACCAAGCGCGCTGCCGACGGCACGCCGTTGCGCGCGGTTGGAGCATTGATGGACGTGGAAGCCGGGCGTCAGCTGGGCGAGGTGGCAAATACGCTCAGCAGTGCGGCAGGCGACATCGTGCGCAGCAACGATGACCTGTCGCGGCGCACGGAGCAGCAGGCGGCGGCGCTCGAGGAGACTGCAAGCTCCATGGAGGAAATGACCAGCATCGTTCGCAAGAACGCCGAAGGTGCGCGTCAGGCCAATTCGCTGGCGAGCAAGGCCGCGGAGACCGCGTTGCATGGCGGTGAGCTGGTCAATGGTGTCGTCAGCACCATGGCGGCAATCCAGGCGTCGTCGCTGAAGATCGGCGAAATCATCACCGTCATCGATGGCATCGCGTTCCAGACCAATATCCTTGCCTTGAACGCGGCCGTGGAAGCGGCGCGGGCTGGCGAGCAGGGACGTGGCTTTGCGGTCGTTGCGTCCGAGGTGCGCAGCCTCGCGCAGCGCTGCACCATGGCGGCCAAGGAGATCCGCGACCTGATCGCCGATTCGGGTGCAAAGGTGGGGCAGGGCGCGGAGCAGGTCAACGTGGCGGGCAAGGCCATGGAAGAACTGCTTTCCTCGGTGCGGCAGGTCAACGACATCATGAGCGGCATTGCCGCGGCCAGTCACGAGCAGAGCGCTGGCATCGAGCAGATCAATCAAACCATCTCGCAGATGGATGCAGCGACGCAGCAGAATTCCGCTCTGGTTGACACCATGGCATCGTCGGCCCGTGCACTTGAGGATCAGGCGACTGCGTTGGTGGAGAGTGTTGCCAACAGTTCACGCAGCGTCGCTGGCAAGGCGAAGCTCGCATTGGCTGCATAACGCGTGTAGCCGGTGCCGCCCTGTGACCTGGTAATGCCGGGAAGCAGGGCGGTGCACTGGAAACCAGAATGGGTTCAATGGCTTTTCTATGCTTGGCCTGAAAAAGGCGCCCGGTGTAGACCGATCGCCTGAAATGTTTCATCGAGCAGGTGCAGTGCCAATGCGTGCGCCCGTCGCGAATGAGGCTCTCTGGATTTTTCCATCGACCACCTCGTAGATGCATAGCATCTCAACAAGGCCGATGCCGTCAGGAAAGTTGCGGGTGATGCGCTCCGCGTCGGTGACGATGTTGCCGACGACGGTCCGCGACAACAGCTGCGCATGCAGGTCCGGCTCTTGAAAGCGGGCCAGAAACCGCTCGCGAAGCATGGCATGTCCCTTGGCCAGCTGTGGTCCGTGCAAGGTGTAATGCTCGGCATCGTCAGCATAGGTGGCCAGCAACGCGTCGATATCCTTGGCGTTGTACGCATCCAGCTGCGCTTGAACGATCGAAAGCACGCTATCGGTGGTCATGTCTGACAATGCTCGTGTAGAGAAGGACAAGACGCTATCGTCCAGCATCTACGGATGACGTGCCAAGGATTTGCTGGCAGTGAGGCACCGAAGCAAGCGGATCCTGGTGGATGTCTGCTAATACCAACCCAGATACAGCGTCGCAATGCCCCAGCTGTCGATCAAGCCATGCGCCAGGATCATCGCCCAGAGGTTGCGTCGTGATCGCAGATAGACATAGCCGAACAACGCGCCGACAAGCCCGGTCAGCAGCACCCCCGAGATGCCTTGGGTCAGGTGCATCGCGCCAAACAGGGCTCCCCCTGCCACTGCCGCCATCACGCGTCCGCCACGATGGCGGCCCAGCAGGTGATCGAGGTGGTGCATCAGAAACGCACGGAAGACCAGTTCCTCGCCAAGTGCGGCGCTGAGCCAGGCGCCGCCTGCCAGGTGGGCGGCCGCGTTGACGTTGCCAAGCAGTGCGCCGTAGCCGCTGTAGTCGGCCTTGGTCCCGGTCAGCGCATCGATCAGCGGTTGCACGAACGGATTGATGACGCCGATGACCAGCGCGAGCAGCAGCAGCGTCCAGCCGAGCAAGGCGCGAGACGACTGAGGCTTTAATCCGCAGGCACTCAGCGAGCGCGTTTCCAGCCAGACCAGGGCAATCCCTAGAATGCCGACAAGCGGCATCCGCCAGGGAAACTGCACCCAGCGGTAGTGCGCCAGTGCGAGGATGACAGCGATCGCTGCGATGCGTGCCAGAGGATGTCCCAGTGCAGGAATGCCCGGGCGGGGATGTGCGCTTGAGGAGCCTTGTTGAAACATGCTGGACGAAGGATCGAGTAGGTCCTCGAACGGTAACCACGGGAACGACAAGCGTCCTGTGCCAGAGGGCATGGGTTGCTGACTGCGAGAGGGAGAGACATGCGCTGTTTCAGGCGCTCGACCGTGATCCGCACATTGAAGTGGGGCCGGCCGATGTCGCCGTGTGCGGTGAAGACGCTGCTGGCAGCGCCTGGATTTCGACCTTCATCGCTGGCGGGTTTGCATTGAGTCCAAGCAAGGTCTGCATCAGCACAGCTTTTCAGTTGGCAGCCGCTCCATGCTCTCATTTCATTTTCTGGTGGTGGCTGGGGATTCGTTTCAGGTTGGACTGCACATCGCTCCGAAATGACGATGTCCTTGGTGCCTTCGCCATCCGTCTTGAGTTGCCTGATCACAGCTTGAGCATTGATTGCCGCGCTCAACGTCAGGTGGCATCGATCATCGTCCAACCAGCGTGGTTTCGTCCTGCCATGTATCTCTTCAAGCCATGGTTCTAGGTTGCAGAAACTACGTTAGCTGTCGGCAACCGCTGACGTCTGTCATGCAATGCTCTGCTTGAACTCGGCATCACCTTGCTTGTTCAGCTGTGTTTGCGCCGACTGGCAAAACGCACCACCAAGGACATGTGGATCCGGATACGCTATGCGCTTCCCACAGCGTTGTTGAAAGGTATGGAGCAGTTGAACGAGCAATGGATGACAGCGGTTGTGGATGCCTTGAGTGACCTGCAGGCAGCAAGGGTGGCTCAAGGCGCGGTGCTTGAGGCCCTGGTTGCTTCGCATCCATCGCCGGTGCTGCTGATGCGTTGTTGGGATCGCCTTTCCTCCTCCTTGGTTGCGACCGTTTCGCAACACAAGGCCTCCTCGACAATGGCAAAGCCGATCGAGGCGTATACGCTTGAGCAGTTGGCAGCGTGGACGGATCGAATGGAGCGCTGTTTTCCCCAGGCCAGAGGGCAATCCTAGCCCGGGCTACTGCAAGGCAGAGCTTGCCATTCCGCTCGATACACAGCACCTGGCCATCCAATGCATAGCGTAGTCATACGCCGCGCCTGGATCAGCGAAGGCAACAATGAGCAGTCGCCAGCAGTGCAGTGTGCTGGCGCCGGACTCTAGCCGGTCCTCAAGCTCCTGTTCTGAGCCTTGGCGGCTATCAGCGTTGCGTGACAGGGCGGGCAGCTTGCCTTGAAGCGCTGGAGCTTACTGACGCATGCCAATCGCCAAACGATTGAATGCGGCCATCAGCGCGATGGCAAAGCTCAGGTCGGCAATCTCGGCGTCACTGAAATGAGCTTTCAGAAGAGCAAAGTCATCGTCAGGTGCTCGGCTATTTGCAATATCTGTCAGTGACTCGGTCCACCCCAGGGCCAGGCGCTCACGTTCGCTGAAATGCGGACTCACCCGCCACCCGGCCAGGCTGTCCAACTTGGCGTCGGGCATGCTGCCGGCACGTAGCGCAGCAGCGTGCATTTCCAGGCAAAAGGCGCAGCCATTGAGTTGCGAAACGCGCAGGTAGACAAGTTCAATCAGGGGCTTGCCGAGGCTGCTCTGCTCCAGTGCCTTCTTGGTGATGCCAAATCCTTTGTAGGCATCTGGAGATAGGGTTTGGTAAGGCAAACGAAGTGTTTTCACGCAGAATCCAGTCTTGAGTCAGTGGCAGCAAGCAGCCGTTTTTAGGAGGCAAACCCGCTGACGCTGCCGCTGCGCCAATGAGGCCGCAGAACAGGGATGAGCGGCGAGCAATGCTCGGGTGCCCGGCGGAACTTCAGCCGCATCTTGTGCGACTACGGCTACTTTAGGAGACTGATGTCCCAGCTGGATGGGGCAAGAATTGAAGAGTTGAGTAGGGCATGAGTGACAGGGGGCAGTGCGAGCCGGCGCGCGACTTGCCGATGTTTCTGCAGTTGTATTGGCGCTACCGAAACGCAATTGCGCAAGGCGGGCTGCGCCCGGGTGACCGGGTGCCTTCGGTGCGCAGTCTTGCCAGCGAAGTAGGGGTTGCGCGGGGAACGGTAGAGAAGGCTTACGAGCTGCTCGTGAGTGAGGGCTACCTTCTGACCAGGGGGCCAGCCGGAACCGTGGTGTCGCCCATGGCATGCAGCGTGGGCGCTGGCCGGCGTCAACGTCACCCTCCGCTGCGCGCGGTGCCTTCGCTGGATGCGTCGTCTGCAGGCGTGCTCAGCAGGCCTTTCCAACTCGGCGTGCCGGCGTTCGATGCATTCCCCAGCAAGGTGTGGAAACGCCTGGCGGGGCGTCACCTGCGCTCGCTGGATACGGCAGCCATGGGCTACCCCGAAGCGGCAGGTTATGAGCCGCTACGCCGTGCGATTGCCAACTACCTGGCCAGCGCTCGAGGCGTTGCCTGCACATACGAGCAGGTGTTCGTGACCGCAGGCTACCCGGGTGCCCTGGACTTGATCTGTCGCACCCTGCTGAAAACAGGAGATGTCGGCTGGTACGAAGATCCGGGCTATCTGTTCGCCCGCCAGTTTCTGCAGCGCTCCGGGATGCAGCTGCAGCCGGTGTCAGTAGACGAGGAGGGCTTGAACGTAGGCGAAGGTCTGAAGCAAAGCCCTGCGGCGCGATTCGCCGTGGTCACACCTGCCCATCAAAGCCCGACGGGCGTGGCACTGTCATTGCCTCGCCGCCTGCAACTGCTGGACTGGGCCAGCCAGGCTAATGGATGGGTGATAGAAGACGACTACGACAGCGAATTTCGTTACCAAGGCAGGCCCCTCCCGGCGCTCAGTAGCCTGGATGACAATGCGCGCGTGCTCTATACGGGGTCTTTCAGCAAGGTGCTTTTCCCTGGTCTTCGCCTGGCCTATCTGGTTGTCCCCAAGGCCCAGACCGAACGTTTCATCGATGCAGCCGGGCAGCTTGGCGGCGTGGGATCCTTCGTGTCACAGGCCACGGTCGCCGAGTTCATGGAGCAAGGGCACTTCTCCCGTCACTTGCGCAAGATGCGCGCACTCTACAGTCAGCGGCGCAGCTATTTGGTCGATGCGCTCACCGATATCTTTGGCTCCCGCATGGCGATCCAGCCTCAGGCCGGCGGACTCCAGGTGCTGGCCTATCCGGCGACAGGGCAAAGCGATGCGCTGCTGGCGCAGGCCGCCCAAGCACATGGACTGCCACTTCAGGCATTGAGCAGGTGGCGAATGCGCCCCTCATCGTCGGGCGGTTTGCTGATGGGATTCTCAGGCTTTGCAACGCAAGAACACGCGTACGCCTCGGTTCAACGGCTACGAGCAGCGCTGGATGACGTGTGGGCGCCTGCAGGGCCTCGCGTTCGTGCTGCATCGCCCCGGGTCTGAAGCACTTTGATCAACGGCCGCCCTGAAAGCGAAAGGTGAAGCGCATGTCCGACGCGGCGGCCGTTGCCGAGTCTGCTGGCGGGGCAGTGGCGGCGACCAACGTCAACTGGCCATCGGCCACAGGCACCGGGATGCCAAGCGTGAGATCGATCTGTTTGGACCAGCCGCCGCCGAGCACGGTGGCCCTGACGATCAACCGGCCCGCCACGACGCACTGCACCCCGGCCGGGCAACGGCTGTCTTCGATGACGCGGTCGGGACGAACCTTGGGGCCATCGACCGACGCGATTTCTCCCAGCCGTACCGGGCCTTCGATGGGCTGGCTGGCAATGGGGCCAGCCGCCGCGCACGCGGCAAGCCAGGCGACCAGAAGTGTTGCAAGCACCAGCGTGCGGACGGGGCGGAGACGTTCCATGGCGGCAATCATGCCCGTGTGTTGTGGAGATGCAAGCTGGTGTCTTCGGTGCACTGTGCGGATGTAGCGACCACATCAATGCGATGCAGCGTCATTTCGCCATGGTGCGCTCGCGCAAGTGTCAGCATTGCGCGAGAGTAGGCAGCAATACGGCCAGTCACTAAGGATCGCGCCACCCGGCCAGTCAGATCACCGAGGCATTGACCTTGAACACCTCGACCGCCTGCGTCAGCTGGGTCGAATGCGCTTCCAGCGAACGGGCCGCCGTGCTCGCGGCTTCGACCAGGCTGACGTTCTGCTGCGTGGTTTCATCCATCTGGGCGATGGTCAGGTTGACCTGTTCGATGCCGCCGGCCTGTTCCTGCGAGGCGGCGGAGATGTGGCCCATGATGTCGGTGACATGCTGGACGCTGGTGACGACCTCGCCCATGGTGGTGCCGGCCTTGTGCACCAGCGTTGCACCGTCGGCGACGCGTTGCACGGAGTCGTCGATCAGGCGTTTGATCTCCTTGGCGGCGTCCGATGAGCGGTGCGAGAGGGTGCGCACTTCCGAGGCCACCACGGCAAAACCGCGGCCTTGTTCGCCGGCGCGTGCGGCCTCGACGGCGGCATTGAGCGCGAGGATGTTGGTCTGGAAGGCGATGCCGTCGATGACCGAGATGATGTCGGCAATACGCCTGGACGAGGCTTCGATGCCGGACATCTGTTCGATGACCTGGCCGACCACGTCGCGTCCCTCCGAGGCGATGGCGGCGGCGCCCAGCGCGAGCTGGTTGGCGCGGCCGGCGTGCTCGGCATTCTGCTTGACGGTGGAGGTGAGTTCTTCCATCGAGGCGGCGGTTTCTTCCAGGCTGGCGGCCTGCTGTTCGCTGCGGCGGGACAGTTCCTGGTTGCCGCTGGCGATGTCTTCGGCGGCAAAGCCGATGCTGTTGGAGGTGGTCTGGATATGCGTGACGATGTCGGTCAGGCGATGCACGGTGCTGTTGGCATCGTCGCGCATGGAGGCGAACACGCCGTGGAAGTTGCCGGTCATGCGCACCGTCAGGTCACCATCGGCGATGCACCGCAGCAGGTCGGAAAACCTGGCCAGGTTGGTGTCGGAGGTGGCCATCATGGTGTTGAGGTTTTCGACCATCAGGCGGAAGTCGTGTTCGAACTTTTCCGGCTGGCCGCGCAGCGCGAAGTTGCCGGCGCAGGCAGCCTGGGTGAGCTGCTGGATCTGCGCGTTGATGGCGCGCAGGTTCTGCTTGACCTGCTGCATGGTGGCGGTGATGGCGGCTTTCTCGCCGGGGTATTGCTCGATTTCGGGGGCCAGGTCGCCGATGGCATAGCTGCCCATGACCTCGGTCATGCGCAGCTGAGTCTGCACGTGCGCATGCACCAAGGCGTTGGTGTCCTGCACCATGTGCCCGTATTCGCCGGGGAACTGCTGGGCGTCGGTGCGGTAGCTGATCTCGCCGGCATCGTGGCGGGCCGCCATGCTGCGTTGGGCGGAAATCACATCCTGCAGGCGGCGCTGCATCTGCTGCATGGCGCGCAGCAGCTGGCCGGGTTCGTCCTTGCTGGTGGGCAGGTCCTGGCTGCGCAGGTCGCCGTCGTTGATGCGCTCGGCCAGTCGCAGCGATTGGCGCAAGGGCAGCACCACGCTGCGGGTCAGCAACCACGCGATGGTGGCGCCCAGCAGCAAGGCGATGACGGTGGAGACCACCATCAGCATTGCAAAGCCGCGCGCGGTGGTCACCGCGTCCTTGGCGGCCGCGCGGTTCTTGGCCTCCTGCAGGTCGATGAAGGCGTTGATGCTGGCCAGCCAGGCGACGAAGGCGGGGCGCGCCTGCTGCAGCAGGCGTTGTTCGGCATGCGGCTTGTCGGCGCCATCGCGAAACGCGCGCACCTGCGTGATCAACGGCATGGTGCGCTGTTCGATGGCCTTGATCCGCTGGAGGATGGCCTTTTCTTCCGCGTCCGTGGAGGCCGCGATCATGTCGTCCAGTGGCTTGGCGGAGCGGGCGTAGTCCGCGGCGAGCTTGTCGATCGATTGTTCTGCCGTGTGCCGGTCTGCGGGGTCGTCCAGCAGCACGACATCGCGCAGGGCGATCGCGCGGTCGTGCACGCTGCCGCGGAAATTGATCGCATAGCGTTGCTTGACGCTGTTCACTTCGTTGATGGCGGTGAGCTGCTGGTCGATGCTGCGTACGCGCTGGATGCCGACGACGGTGAGGATCACCATCAGGACAATGATCGCGAGGAAGCCGAGGGCCAGGCGCTGACCGATGCGCAGATTCGAAAGCAGGGACATAGGGAGTTTGATCGGTGATCCGGCGAGCGGAAGAGCGGGGAGAATCCCAGCAACAGCTGGGAGGCGATGCGCCCGGGACACCGATGGGGTCGGCAGCGTCGCCGCTGCACGAAGGATGTCTCGACCTGTTCGTTAGCGGCCTGCGTCAGCGGAAATGAAACCGTCCGCCGCGGCAGGATTCATCCACGGTTGGCTTCGCAATGCCGTCAGGCCAGGGCGATCAGGACGCAAGCTACCGGTCGCGGCCGCAGCGCTGCGCTTTGGTGCCGGTCAGCGCCAGGGCAGAAGCGGATTCAGGCTCAGCGAGTGGCCGAGGCGTGGAGACGGCCGCAGCGCCGGAGCCGCGGCCGATGGCAGGCGTCGATCAGCACGCACCGTGCCGCCACCGCAGCACAGCCGCCGATTCAGACGGCCTCAGTCATAGCGCGACAGATCCGGCGCCTTCATCGACGGCGTCATCAGCTTGGCGGCAATGTTCTGGATGCTGGGTTGGCTGGCGAATTTCAGTGCGCCGTGCAGCAGCTGGATGCCGAGCCGGCTGTGTGGATTCATCAGGCGCGGGCCGATCTTCGGTACGCCCTGGCCCTGTTCCACCATCGGCCGCATGGCGTCGGCGTAGGCGGCGAAGGCCTGTTCCAGCGTCGCGGCGCGTGCGATCTCGTTGGCCAGCACGTAGCCGCCGGTGACCGCCAGGGTGGCGCCGATGCCGGCCAGCGGGGTTGCGCACCAGGCCGCGTCGCCGGTCAGCACGACGCGGCCGGCGTGCCAGCGCGGCATGCGCACCTGCCGCAAGGCATCGAAGTAGAAATCGTCGGTGGTGTCCATGCCGTCCAGCACCCGCGCAGCCTGCCAGCCGGCGTCGGCGAAGCGTTCGCGCAGATAGGCCTTCTGGGTCGCCATATCCCAGTCCTGCTCGCCCTCGGGGGCTTTCTGCAGCGACAGCATGGCGCGCGTGGTGCCGTGCTGGTCAGGGCGCAACGAGATGCTGCGCCCGCCGGTGGCGTGATACCAGCGCCACAGGCGGTCATCGTCGGCGGTGCGTGCGATGGTGAAGTAGGCGATGGTCAGATCCATCCAGCGCGGGTCGTTCTCGCCGGGGAACAGCAGCTCGCGCGTGGCCGAGCCGACGCCTTCGGCGACGATGACGGCATCGAAGCGGTCGCTGCGTCCGCTTTGGAAGTGGACGGTGGCAGCCTCGCCGTCGTCATCGATGCTGGCGATGCGGTCGCCGAACAGGTACTCGGCCTGCTGGCGGGCGGCGTCGTAGAGCAGGCGGGCGAGATCGCCGCGCAGGATTTCCAGTTCTGCGGTCGGGCCATCGCCGTCCATGTCGTCGGTCTTGAAGGTCGCCACCGCATGGCCGTGGTCGTCGACCCAGGCGGTGCCTTCCTCGCCGGTGCCGTGATCGAGTGCGGCCTGCTCCAGGCCCATGCGCTGCAGGACCTCGCGGCCGACCCCGCGCACGTCGATGTTCTGGCCGCCATCGCGAAACTGCGCGGTCTGCTCGCCGACGCTGACGTCGAACCCCTGCCGGGCGAGCGCCCAGGCCACGCTGTTGCCGGCGACGCTTGCGCCGGTGATGAGGATGCGACACGCCATGACAGATCACCCGGAAGAATAAATATCAGAAGTGATATTACATGTCTCGGTCGCGCTGCTCCAGGTTGGCGATCAGGCGCTGCATGAACGCGACAGTCTGCTGCGCCTCCTCGGGGGAGAAGTCCTTCAGCGCATCGGCATTGAGATCGATCAGTATCTTGCCGCCGATCTCGGCGATCTTGCGCCCACGCGGCGTGAGCGAGACCACCGCAGCGCGGCGGTCCTGCGGCGCCGGGGAGCGCTTGATCAGCTTCAGGCCCTCCAGCTTGTCCAGCAGGGCCACCATTGCCGGCTGCTTCACCGCCGAGTCGATCACCAGATCGCGTTGCAGCATCGGCCCTTTCCAGGACAGCAGCATGATCGGCCCGATCAGTGCCAGCGACACGCCATGCGGCCGCAGTTGCGCATCCACCAGACGATTGAAGACCCGCGCAGCATGGTTGGCCAGATACCCCGGTGCGACCGCAGCCAGTGGGTGAATGAGTACGTCGCGATCCTGCATCTGCGTTACCGTGCCACGCCTTTCGGCCATCTCGCGATTTTATCCGGGCACGCGCACCACGGGGCATTGCCTGCGCGCCGCGTCGAGACATCCATGCCGGCTGCCGCGCGGCAACGTGCGCCATGGTGGGGCCGGCGCGCAGTCAGCAGGCATCGTCACCTGAGTGTTGTAACGTAGGCGGGCGCTGCACGCCGGGCAGGGCGCCCACGGCAATGCCGGATGGCGCTGGTGGCAGGTCAGGCCGGCAGGTCGGCCTGGTCCGATCCTGCCAGCCGGCGATGCGCGGCGTTGGCCCCTGGTTCCTCTTCAATGGTTCGTCAAAGATGCTTGTTTGGGTGATTGGTAAGCCGGCCGCGCACCGCGTTGCGCATTGCACGCAGGACGACTGCCGCTGGACGGCAGCACGATCGGGCGCCGCATGAGCGCGCCGTTTCCGTATGGCGACAGCGCCATGGCGCAAGCCGTGCGCGCCTACGATTGGGCCGCAACAACGCTGGGGCCGACCACGCAATGGCCGTCGCCGCTGCGCAATGCGGTCAGCCTGATGCTCAGCTCGCCGGAAAGCATGTATGTGGTGTGGGGCGATGCGCTGACCTTCTTCTACAACGATGCCTATACGCCGATCCTGGGGCCGCGGCAGCCGCATGCGCTGGGTGCGCCGCTGCAGGAACTGTGGGCCGATGCCTGGGAGGCGGTGCGTGCGCCAATCGAGGCCGCGTTCGCGGGGCGCGCCTCGCGCTTCGAGGAAGTGCCGATCGGCATGAACCGCTACGGCACGCCGGAAGACACCTGGTGGACGTTCTCGTTCTCGCCGATCTATCTGGACGATGGACGTGTGGGCGGCGCGTTCTGCGTCACCAACGAAGTCACCGACCGCAAGGTGGCGCAAAACCGGCTTGCCGATGAGCACGAGCGGCTGATCCGGTTGTTCGAGCAGGCGCCGATGTTCATGGCGTTCCTGAGCGGTCCGCAACATCGGGTGGAGTTCGCCAACCCGTGCTATTCGCGCCTGATCGGGCACCGCGACGTGATCGGCAAGCCGCTGGCCGAGGCCTTGCCGGATCTGGTCGAGCAGGGGCATCTGCATCGCCTGGACGAGGTGTACCAGTCCGGGCGTGCCTATGCGGCCAATGCGCTGGCCTATAACGTGCAGGCCGAGCCGGGCGGCCCGGTGGAGCGACGCCTGCTGGATCTGGTCTACCAGCCGATCGCCGGCGCCGACGGCACCGTCTCCGGCATCTTCGTGCAGGGCCTGGACATCACCGACCGCATCGGCCTGGAACGCGCGGTGCGCGAGGCGGAAGTGCGCAACCGGCAGATCCTGGACAGCGTGATGGACTACGCGATCATCGCCACCGACCTGCACGGCCTGGTCACGTCCTGGAACGAAGGCGCGCAGCGCATTCTGGGCTGGAGCGAAGCCGAAATGCTGGGCCAGACGCTGGAGCGCACCTTCACCCCGGAAGATGTGGAGCGCCGGCAGATCCTGATCGAGGCGGCGGCGGCGCTGGAAAGCGGCAGCGGCATGGACGAGCGCTGGCATGTGCGCAAGTCCGGCCAGCGTTTCTGGGCGAACGGGTCGCTGATGGTGCTGCGCGACGAAACCGGTGCGGCGATCGGCTTTGTCAAGGTGCTGCGCGACCGCACCGCCGAGCGGCTGGCCAGCGAAGCCCTGCGCGAGAGCGAGCGCCGGCTGGATGCGCTGGTGCGCGCGTCCTCGCAGTCGATCTTCTCGGCCAGCGCCGACTGGCGCGAGCTTCGCCAGCTGGTTGGCGAGGGGGCGCTGAGCGATGCGCTCTCGGCAAGCTTGAACTGGCAGCAGGAGATGGTGCACCCGGACGATCGCGCGCGGCTGGCCGAAGCCATTGCGCATTCGATCGTCAACAAGACCGGGCTGGATGTGGAATACCGCGTGCTGGATGCCGATCAGCGGGTGGGTTGGACCCTGATGCGCGCGATTCCCCTGCTGGACGAGCGCGAGCAGATCGTGGAGTGGTTCGGCACCGCTGCCGACATCACCGACAAGCGGCTGGCCGAACAGCAGCTGCGCCAGCTGACCGAAACGCTGGAAGAGCGCGTGCGCGAACGCAGCGCGGCGCTGCTGCTGGCCGAGGAAAAGCTGCGCCAGAGCCAGAAGATGGAGGCGGTCGGCCAGCTGACCGGCGGGCTGGCGCACGACTTCAACAATCTGCTGACGGCGATCAGCGTCGGTCTGGAGCTGTTGCAGACGCGCATCGAACAGGGCAAGTACGACCGCCTGGAGCGCTACGTGGAAATGGCGCAATCCAGCGCCGCGCGCGCCACCGCATTGACCCAGCGGCTGCTGGCGTTTTCGCGCCGGCAGACCCTGGCGCCCACCGCGCTGGACGTGCAGGCACTGGTGCAGGGCATGCACGACATCATCGCGCGCACGCTGGGGCCTTCGATCGCCTTGCGGCTGCGCCCTGCAGCCGACCCCTGGAAAGTGCTGGTGGATGCGCCGCAGCTGGAAAACGCGCTATTGAACCTGTGCATCAACGCGCGCGATGCGATGCCCGATGGCGGGGAGCTCACCATCGCCGTCGCCAACCGGGTGCTGGACGCCGGCGCCGCCCAGCAGCTGGACCTGCCGATCGGCGAGTACGTGTGCCTGAGCGTGCAGGACACCGGCACCGGCATGAGCGCCGATGTGATGTCCAAGGTGTTCGAGCCGTTCTTCACCACCAAGCCGATCGGGCAGGGCACCGGTCTGGGCTTGTCGATGATCTACGGATTCACCCGCCAGTCCGGCGGCCACGTGCGCATCGATTCGGAGGTGGGCGTCGGCACCACGATGGCGCTGTACCTGCCGCGCTTCGATGGCGTGCTGGCGCAGGACGAGGCAGTGCCGGCGACCGAGCAACCGCTGCGTTCCACCGCGCCAAGCTGCACGGTGCTGCTGGTGGAAGACGAAACCGCGATCCGCGTGCTGATGTCCGAAGTGCTGAGCGAAGCGGGCTACCGCGTCATCGAGACCGCCGAAGGCAGCGCCGCAGTGGAGCGCCTGCGCTCGCAGGAGACGATCGATCTGCTGGTGACCGACGTCGGCCTGACCGGCGGATTGAACGGACGTCAGGTCGCCGACGCGGGGCGGCAGTCGCGGCCGACGCTGCCCGTGCTGTTCGTCACCGGCTACGCGGCAACCGCGGCGGTGGGCGCCGGGCAACTGGAGGAGGGCATGGAGGTGCTGACCAAGCCGTTTTTGGCCGTGGACCTGGAACGCCGCGTGGCGCAGCTGCTGGAGCGCAAATCGCACTGAGGCCTGCATGCAGGCCTGGCGATGATTGGGTCGGGCTTGCTTACAGCGCGGTCTGCACGATGCCCAGCAGGTCGCGCAACGAAAACGGCTTGGTCAATAGACGCATGCCGGTATCGAGAAAATCCGCGCGTTTGGCAATGGACCCGGCATAGCCGGTCATGAACACGATGGGCAGGGCGGGATACAGACGGCGCGCATTGTCGGCAAGGTCGCGCCCGTTCATGCCGGGCAGGCAGATATCGGACAGCAGCAGATCGAACGGACGCGCCTGGTTGAGCTGCTCCAGCGCCTGCTCGGCATCTGGCGACGCGATGACCTGATAGCCCTCGTCACCCAGGATATCTGCGGTCATCGCACGAATGGCATCGTCGTCTTCGACCAACAAGATACGGGCGTTACATGATGCGTGATTCACCGATGTCCTCGAGCGATCGTAACCATGCGATGCACTTCAGGCGTAACGCTAGGCCCACGCGCGTGACGAACGTGTCGGAACTGTCATAAAGCGCGCCGCAGGTCACAGCACGCTACCGGTATCGCGGGCGCTCAGCTCGCGCCAAGCAAGCTGATCCATTAATTGGTGCGCAGCGGTCAGTGATGCGCCCGTGATAAATTTAAACCTATGGAAAATCTGAAGCCGATGATCGCAAACCGCATTACGACTGGTACGACGGGGCTTGACACCATCCTGCGCGGCGGCCTGCCGCCCAACCGCCTGTACCTGCTGGAGGGCCAGCCGGGCTCGGGCAAGACCACCGCGTCGCTGCAGTTCCTGCTCGATGGCGCTGCAAAGGGCGAGAGCTGCCTGTACGTGACCTTGTCGGAAACCATCGACGAGCTCAACGAAGTGGCCGCCTCGCACAATTGGTCGCTGGAGGCGCTGCATATCTTCGAGCTGGCATCGGCCGAGGCGTTTCTGGGCGATGGACGCCAGCAGTCCATCCTGCATCCGTGGGAAATGGAGCTGGATGGCACCATCAAGCTGATCCAGTCCGAGGTGGACCGGGTCAAGCCGACGCGTGTGGTGTTCGACTCGCTGTCCGAGTTGCGCCTGCTGGCGCAGGATTCGCTGCGCTACCGGCGTCAGGTGCTGGCGCTCAAGCAGTTCTTTGCACCGCGCAACATCACCGTGTTCCTGGTCGACGACCTCACCGGCGAGAACGGCGAACGCGATGCGCATCTGCACAGCCTGTGCCACGGGGTGATTTCGCTGGAACGCATGACGCTGGATTTCGGTGCGGCGCGGCGGCGCATGCAGGTGCAGAAATTGCGCGGTGTGGATTTCATCGCCGGCTACCACGACCTCACCATCACCACCGGCGGCATGCGGATCTTTCCGCGGCTGATCGCCTCCGATCACCATGTGCCGTTCATTGGCGATGCCGTGTCCAGTGGCGTGGCGCGTGTCGATGCGCTGCTGCATGGGGGGCCGCTGCGCGGTACCAGCACGCTGCTGACCGGGCCTGCCGGTTCGGGCAAGACCAATATCGCGCTGCAATACGTGACCGCTGCCTGCGAGCGCGGCGAGCATTGCTGCATCCTGGAATTCGACGAGCGCACCGGCACCTTGCTGACGCGTGCCGAGAGCCTGGGCATGGATCTGCGCAAGTATCTGGACGCGGGCCTGCTGGAACTGCATCAGATGGATCCGGCCGAGCTGACCCCGGGCGAGTTCGCCTGGGCGGTGCGCGCCAGCGTGGAACAGCGCAACTGCCGCGTGCTGGTGATCGACAGCCTCAACGGCTATCTCACCTCGATGCCGCAGGAAAAGCAGCTGATGCTGCAGATGCACGAGCTGCTGTCCTACCTCAACCAGAGCGGTGTGACCACGTTCCTGGTCAATCCGCAGCATGGCCTGGTCGGCACGATGTCCACCGGCAACCTCAACATCTCCTACATGGCCGACACCGTCATCCTGTTCCGCTTCTTCGAGGCGCAAGGGCGCATCCGCAAGGCCTTGTCGGTGATCAAGAACCGCAGTGGCGCGCACGAGGATTCGATCCGCGAGCTGCGCATCGGGACGGGCGGTATCCATCTGAGCGAGCCGCTGGAGAAATTCCACGGCGTGCTGACCGGTACTCCGCATCTCGTTGGGGACGATACGCCGTTGCTGGATCGTCCACTTGACTACCTGTGACCCGGATGGGTCCATCGTCCACATCATCGCGCCGTTCGGCCGCGATGCGGAGAGCATTGCCGGCATCGTCGGCCAGCGCGGACTGACGCGCCGGGTGTACGGCTCGCTGGCTGCGCTGGCCAGCGACCTGCTCGATGCCTCCGGCGTGGTGGTGCTGACCGAGGAAGCGGTCGGCGGCGATCTGCAGCAGCTTTCGCGCATCCTGCAGAGCCAGGCCGCCTGGTCGGATATTCCGTTCGTGCTGCTGCGTGCACCGCGCGGCACCCATAACGGGCGCCAGGCCACGCTGCCGGCGGAAGTCACCAATGTCATCGAGCTGGAACGGCCGCTGAGTTCGTCTTCGTTGTTGAGCGCGATTTCCACTGCTTTGCGCTCGCGCCAGAAGCAGTTCGTGATCCGTGACCAGATGGAGCAGTTGGCCGAAAGCAAAATGGCATTGATGTCGAGCGAGGCCGAGCTGCGCCGCGTCACCGATGCGCTGCCGGTGCTGATTGCCTTCATCGACAAGGATCTGGTGTACCGCTTCGCCAACCGCTCGTATGAAGACTGGATCGGCATCCCGCCTGCCGAGGTGATCGGGCGCCCGATGGTGGATGTGGTGGGGCCGGCGGTGGTGCAGCAGCGCCGCGCCTGGATCGAGGCCGCACTGGCCGGGCGGGCGTTGACGGTGGAGGCCAGCTGGCCGCACGCCGACGGACGCCGGCGTGATGCGGAGATCCGCTACATGCCGCGCCTGGATGCGGACGGCAAGGTGGACGGCTTTCATGTATTTGCCACCGACATCACCGCGCGCGCGCTGGCGCTGGAATCGATCCAGCAGCAGGCCAGCCTGCTCGAGGTCAAGGTGGCCGAGCGCACCGCTGAGCTGCAGCAGCAGATGCTGGCACGCGAGTCCAGCGAGGCGGCATTGCGCCAGGCGCAGAAGATGGAAGCGGTGGGCCAGCTCACCGGCGGCATCGCACATGACTTCAACAACATGCTGACCGGCATCCTGTCGGCGCTGGATCTGGCGCGCCTGCGCATCGACCAGGGTCGCACCGAAGGGCTGGGTCGCTTTCTGGATGTGGCGTCGGCGTCGGCCCTGCGCGCGGCCGCACTGACGCAACGGCTGCTGGCGTTTTCGCGCCGGCAATCGCTGGAAGCGCGGCATCTGCATCTGAACGACCTGGTGGTGTCGCTGCAGGAATTGCTGGCGCGCACGCTGGGCGAATCGGTGCACCTGGAAACCGATCTGCAGGCCGACCTGCCGCAGGCGTATGTCGACGAAAACCAGCTAGAAAGCGCGCTGCTCAACCTGGCGATCAATGCTCGCGATGCGATGCCCGATGGCGGGCAGCTACGCATCGCCACCCGGCAGTTGCAGGTCCAAGCGCAGCCGCTGGAACTCGGGCGCGGGGTGACGCTGGCGCCGGGCAATTACGCGGTGGTGTCGGTGACCGACAGCGGCGCCGGCATGCCGGCCGATGTGCTGGAGCGTGTGTTCGAACCGTTCTACACCACCAAGCCGATCGGGCAGGGCACCGGCCTGGGCATGTCGATGATCTACGGCTTCATGCAGCAGTCCAACGGGCAGGTGTGGGTGGAGTCCGAGCTGGGCAAGGGCACCACGGTGAGCCTGTATCTGCCTGCCGGTCTCCATCCGCAGGCGCTGTCGCCGCAACCGCAAGCCGGTGCCGTGGTGGCCGGGCGCGGCCAGCAGGTGCTGGTGGTGGAAGACGACGAACAGGTACGGCTGCTGGTGACCGAGCTGCTCAACGAGTTGGGCTATGAGGCCGATGTGGTGGCCGACGCCGATGCCGCGCTGCCGATCCTGGCTTCACAACGGCGCATCGATCTGCTGGTGACCGATGTGGGCCTGCCCGGACTCAACGGGCGCCAGTTGGCGGAGATTGCGCGGCAGTCGCGGCGGGATCTGCCGGTGATCTTCATGACCGGCTATGCGGAAACCGCGCGCGATCGCGGCGAGTTTCTTGCCGACGGCATGAGCATGATTGCCAAGCCGTTTACGCTGGGCGAGTTCAGCGGAAAGCTGCACGAGGTGTTGGGGCCGTCGGCCTGATGGCGTTGCGCGGTCAATCGCGCCTGACACCACAACGGCGCTGCCGTCGGCTGGCACCGGGGCGTCTTTGATGAGGGATGCAGCCTGAGGTTGGCGTCAGGGCGCTGCGCGCCCGGATTGCCGCGCGCTGGCCAGCGACTCGGCCACGGCGATCTTGTCGGCCACCGCCTTCTGCATCGGCGAGCCGGCGGCGAGCAAGCCATGCAGATGCCGCCAGTGCTCGCTGGCAGCGCGGTAGTCCTGCTGCTGAAAGTCGCTGATGCCCAGTAGCCACAGCCCGCGTTGATGATCCGGCTCGCGTGCGACCACCTGTTGCATGCGCCTGCGTGAATTGGCGTCGATGGCGAAATCGCTGCGCTTGGCCATGTCCGCGGCCACCCAGCCGACGATGGCGGCGCTGAGATCCGGCGCGATTTTGAGCGCTTGCGCATAGGCCTCACGCGCATCGGCGGGGCGGTTGTCCTGCTCGTGGGTCCTGGCTTGCTGCATCCACGACTCCAGCGCCTGCTCCTGCGCAGCGTCGGCGTTGGCCTCTGCGGCCCGGGCTTGCTCACCCGCGGCGGCGGCAGGCGCGTCTGCCGGTTGCGCCGTCGCATACACACGCCGTGCGATCGCATCCGGCGCGCCGACCAGCCGATACAAGCCGGCCGTGGCGATCGGCAAGCCGAGCACCAGCACAATCGGCAGGCTGTAGCGTGCATTGCCCCTGCGCGTTGGCTGGCGCAGCAATGGCACCAACACGAACAGCAAGGCGACGACCACCAGCGCGGCGCTTGCGACATAGAAACCGGTCATCACCATTCTTCCTCCGGTTGCGGCGCCACCGGCGTACCGGCGCGCGCGCGTTTGCGCACGGTATGGATCACCACGCCCGCACCGGCACCCAGCAGCAGCAACGGACCGAACCACAGCAGCCAGGTGCCGCGCTTGACCGGCGGGTCGTACAGCACGAAGTCCGAATAGCGATCGACCATGTACTGCTTGATCTGCGCATCGCTTCTGCCGGCCTGCAACTGCGCGAACACCTGGTGGCGCAGATCGCGCGCAAGCTCGGCATTGGAGTCGGCCAGGTTCTCGTTCTGGCACACCAGGCAGCGCAACTGCGCGGTCAGACGCTGATAACGCGCTTCGTCGCTGCGGTTCTTGAACGGCAGCGGGTCCACCGCCTGCGCCGCCAGCGGCGGTGCAAGCAGCACGCCCAGCAGCAGCACCAGCAGCAGACGCAGTTGCCGGCCGTGCATGCGCCAGTACCAGCGCCAAACCCAGCGTGCCGCCATCACTGCGTGCCCCCGGGCAGTGCGGCGATGGCGGGCAGCAATTCGTCGTTGATGACCGCGGGCGTGAGCACGCCAATGTGCTTGTAGCGGATCACGCCTTGCGCATCGATCAGGAAACTCTCCGGTGCGCCATAGACACCGAAATCGATCGCGGTCTGGCCGGCTTCATCGGCAATCACCAACGCATACGGATTGCCGTACTGCGCAAGCCAGGCCGTGGCGTCGGCAGGCGCGTCCTTGTAGTTGTAGCCGATCAACGCCACCCCGAGCCGGCTGGCCTGCGCCATCAGCACCGGATGTTCGTGCACGCATTCGGCGCACCAGCTGCCGAAGACATTGAGGACGTAAGGCTTGCCCAGCAGCTGATCGCGGCTGACGCGTTGCTCGGGCCGATCCAGCCGCGGCAGCGAGAACGCCGGTGCCGGCTTGCCGATCAACGGCGAGGGCACATCGCGCGGGTTGTGCTGCATCGTCCAGTAGATGCCGAAGCCGAACAGCGCCGCCAGCAACAAAAAACCCAGCAAGGGCAGCAGACGGTTCATGCGTGCGATTCCTGCGCAGTGACACTGGTGCCGTGTGCCGGTGCCGGTGCCGGTGCCGGTGCCGGTGCCGCCGTCGTGGCGAGCGCCGGCGCACGAAACCGGCGGGCACAGGCGCTGACGAAGCCGCCCAGCATCATCAGCAGGCCGCCGGCCCAGATCCAGCGGATGAAGGGTTTGTAGTACAGCCGCAGCGTCCAGTCGTACTCGATGTGTTGATCGTCCAGCGGCTCGCCGAGCGCGACATACAGATCACGGGTGATACCGGGGTCGATCGCCGATTCGGTCTGGATGCGCTCGCTGCTGTACAGGCGTTTTTGCGGATGCAGCTGCGCGACCAGCTGGCCATCGCGGCTGACCTGCACGCTGCCTTGTTCGGCCTTCCAGTTCGGCCCGTCGATCAGCTGCACGCCGTCGAAGCGGAAGGCGTAACCGGCGATCTCGGCGGTCTGCCCGGGCGACAGCCGCACGTCGCGTTCGACCGACAGGCTTTCCGACACCAGCACGCCGGCCACGAACACCGCCACGCCCGCGTGCGCGAGCAGCATGCCGGCCATTTCCGCCGGAAACCGCCGGCCGCGCGGCATCTCGCGCCAGCGCTTGTACATGTACAGCGCTGTGCCGGCCGCCACCCATGCGGCGACGCCGATGCCGGCGATCGCCCTGGGTTGGCCCTCGGCAAACAGGCTGCCGACCAGCGCACAGGCGACCGCGGCGATGCCGGCGCGCGTGCCCAGTGCCTGCAGCGGCGCCGCCTCTGCCTTGCCCCAGCGCAGATAAGGGCCGAACGGCAGCAACAGCATCACCGGCAACATCAGCAGCGGGAACAGCAAACCGAAGTAGGGCGGCCCCACCGACACCTTGCCCAGTCCGAAGGCATCGGCCACCAGCGGAAACAAGGTGCCCAGCAGCACCATTGCCGCCGCCACGGTGAGCAGCAGGTTGCCGATCAGGATCGCGGTCTCGCGCGAGGCGGCGGCGAACGGTTTGCCGATAGCGATCCGGGGCGCGCGCAGCGCATACAGCAGCAACGAGCCACCGACCACGGCGATCAGGAAGATCAGGATGTACAGGCCACGGCGCGGATCGGCGGCGAAGGCGTGCACCGAGGTCAGCACGCCCGAGCGCACCAGGAAGGTGCCCAGCAACGACAGCGAGAACGCCAGGATCGACAGCAGGATGGTCCAGGCGCGCAGGCTGCCGCGTTTTTCGGTGACCGCCTGGGTGTGGATCAGCGCGGTGCCGACCAGCCATGGCATGAAGCTGGCGTTTTCCACCGGGTCCCAGAACCACCAGCCGCCCCAGCCCAGTTCCGCATACGCCCACCAGCTGCCGGCGACGATGCCGGCGGTGAGGCAGGCCCAGGCCACATTGGTCCACGGCCGCGCCCAGCGCACCCAGGCCTGTTCCAGTTCGCCACCCAGCAAGGCCGCCACCGCGAACGCAAACGCCACCGAGAAGCCGACATAGCCGGTGTACAGCACCGGCGGGTGGAAGGTCATGCCCGGGTCCTGCAGCACCGGATTGAGTTCGTTGCCATCCAGCGGAATCGGCGACAGCCGCGCGAACGGATTGGAGGTCAGCAGGATGAAGGCGAGAAAGCCCACCGACACCAGCCCCAGCACCGCCAGCACGCGCGCGGCAAAATGCTGCGGCAGATGCCGGCTGAAGGCGGCCAGCAACAGCGTCCAGGTCGACAGGATCGCGATCCACAGCAGCAACGAGCCTTCGTGCGCGCCCCACACCGCGGCAAAGCGGTAGTACCAGGGCAGGGCGATGTTGGCGTTGTCGGCGACATAGCGCACCGAAAAATCCAGCGACAGCAGCGACCAGGCGAGCAGGCCGAACGCCATCCACACAAACAGCGCCTGACCGACCGCGGCAGGCCGCGCAAGGCCCATCAACGCGCCATTGCCGCGCCAGGCGCCGATCAGCGGCAGCACGCCCTGGGCGAGCGAGAGCAGTAACGCCAGGATCAGTGCGATCTGGCCGAGTTCAGGCGTCATGGGCGAATCGCATCGTGCAGCGAAGAGGAATCATCGAGGGAAGGAACAGCCTGCGCGCCGCATCAGCGCGGCGCAGACAGCGGCACCGCGGCGGCGGGAATCGGCTTGCCGACATGGCCTTCGGCCATCGCGTCCTTCAGTTCTTTCGGCATATAGGTTTCGTCGTGCTTGGCCAGCACTTCGTTGGCGACGAAGCGCCCGCCCTGCATGCGCCCGTTGGCGATCACCGACTGGTTGTCGCGGAACAGGTCCGGAAGAATGCCGGTGTACTCGACCTGCGTCGCGGCATGCTTGTCGATCACGGTGAAGTGGACGGTGAGGCTGTCGGTGGCGCGCTGGATCGAGCCGGCCTTGACCATGCCGCCGAGGCGGAATTGCCGGTAGCTGGCCGCTTCGCCGGCATGCACCTGGCTGGGCGTGAACAGGTAGCTCATGTTCCGCTGCAGCGCGAGCACGATCAGCGTGACCGCCAATGCCGCAGCGGCGAGTGCGCCGATCACCAGCCACAGGCGTTGCTTGCGGGTGGCGTTCATGGGGCGTCACGCTCCAGCGGCGCCGTTGCCGACAGCTCGCGCGTGCGCCGCGGCGTTTGCCGTTGCAGCTGGCTGCGCAGCTCGCGCGGCAGGCGGCGGCGACGTAACCATGGCGATGCCAGGTCGGCCAGCAGCACCAGTACGAACAGCGCGTATGCGGTCCACACGTATTGCCCGTAACCGCCCATCGCCAGCAGGGTCGTCATGCGGTGCGCTCCGTCAGCACGATGCGGCGCGCCCAGTTCTTGCCGCTTTCCAGAGCGAGCAGGTCCACGCGCACGCGGCCGAACAGGCTGGCCAGGTAATAGCACTTGGTCGCCAGCGTCATGGTCAGCAGCGGCCACAGCATGTCCGCGCTCATCGTGGAGGGGCCGAGCAGGCGCACGGTGGAGCCCTGGTGCAACGTGTTCCACCACACCACCGAGTAATGCACGATCGGCAGATTCACCAGGCCCACCAATGCAAGCAAGCCGGCCGCACGCATCGCCTGACGGCGGTCTTCCACCGCGTGGTACAGGCCGAGCACGCCCAGATACAGGAACAGCAGCAGCAACTCGGAGGTCAGCCGCGCATCCCAGGTCCACCAGGTGCCCCACATCGGCTTGCCCCACAGTGAGCCGGTGCACAAGGTGATGAAGGTGAAGGCCGCGCCGATCGGCGCCGAGGCCATGGTCACCACCTCGGCCAGCTTGATCCGCCATACCAGTGCGATGAACGCGGACACGCCCATCGCCGCGTAGATGAAAAGACTCATCCAGGCGCTGGGCACGTGGATGAAGATGATGCGGTAGGCATCGTGCTGCTGGTAATCCGGCGGCGCCAGCACCAGCCCACCGTAGGCGGCTACCGCACCAAGCAATAGCGCCAGGCCCAAGGCCCACGGACGCACGCGTCCGGCCACGCGATAGAAAGTCGGCGGCGAGCTGAGTCTGTGCAGCCACAAGGGAATCCACTTGGCCATGCCGGTGTCGTCAGTTGGAATGTCTGGCGGGAGGCGCCAGCGCCTGCACGGCGGCGCCGGCGTTGACCTGCAACTGGCCGTCGGAGAGCTTGCTGGTGCGCTGCATCAGCTCGCGCAATGAGGTGGCGTCCAGCGACGGCGACAGCGACAACAGCAGCGCGACCACGCCGCTGACATGCGCGGTGGCCATCGACGAGCCGGAGGTGAAGTCGTAGCGGCCGTTCGGCTGGGTGGTCAGGATGTCCTTGCCGGGGGCGCTGAGCACGCCGGGCATGGCCGCGGTGGGGCTGCTGCTGCGCACCACCAGCACGCCCGGCACATCGTTGGGAAAGCCGTCCAGCCGGCCGTTGGGCGGCATCGCGGCGACCACGATGCGGCCCTGCTGCACCAGGTGCTGCAGCATCTTGCTCAGCAGCGGGTCGGCCGGGCCGCCCAGGCTCAGGTTGATCACGCGCGCGGAGCTGTTGTTGATCGCCGCCAGCGCCTTGGCCAGGGTGAAGGTGTTGCAGCGTGCGGTGGCGCCGACCGTGGGCGCATACCAGCAGGCCTTGTAGATGCTCAGCATGGCCTTGGGCGCCATGCCGACGATGCCTTGATGGTTGTTGCTGCCGGCGGCGATGATGCCGGCCACCTCGGTGCCGTGCGAGTCGCTGCTGGTCATCACCGGCGAGTCGTCAACCAGGTCGTGCACGTCGCGGATGCGCGCCTTCAGGTCGGCATGCGTGGTGTCCACGCCGGTATCGACCACCGCCACCACCACGCCGCGGCCCTGGGTGACGGTCTGCGCGCTGGCCGCATCGGTGGCGATGAAGCCGCGTTGCAGATCCACATAGGGGTCGTTGTAGCCGGACAGCGCGGTGGTCTTTTCCGATGCGTCGGCGGAAAACACCGAGAAATCCTGCACCGGTTGCACCAGCTCCACGCCGTCGTCGTCGGCCAGCGCGCTGACCAGTTCGTCGCGCGACACTCCCGGCGGCGGCTGCAGCACGGCGCAATACAGGCCCAGCGAGGTGATCGGCCAGCCGGAGACTTCGCGCAGCTTGTAGCGCTGCTTGAGTGCTTCCATGCGCACGGCGGCCTTCTGACCGGCGCCGTAATAACTGGAGGCGTAGCCGATCAGGCTGGACCCGGCGCGGGCCGGTGGTGCGCTGAGCGGGTTGGCCACCGCCAGCAGGATGTCGCGGCTGCTGTCGGGCGTATGCGCATCGGCCGCCGGTGGCGTGCTGGCGCTGGCGGCGACGGGCGCCGGCTCCTGCGCGGCGGCCTGCGGGCCAAGGCAGATGCAGGCGGCGATGATGCCGATGGCAAGCAGGCGCTTCATGGTGCGGACACGATCTCGGCCATGCGGATGCCCGGGTTGGCGCGCAGTTGCTGCACGGTCTGCTGCGACTGGACCGGCGGTTGCGGCTGGGCCGGCACCACGGTGTAGGCGCCCATCTCGTTGGGCCCGCCGATTACCTGCAACTGCTGTGCATGCAGCAGGCGGTCCCAGTCGGCCACGGTCATCTTGGCGTCCGGCACCACCCGGATGGCGCCTTGCGGCACCGGCTGGGCGGTGGCGCTACTGAGCGTGCGGTAGTCGTGCGAGGGCGCGGGCGCGGCCAGCCTGACGCCCATGACGCCCAGGCCGATTGCCTGCACCAGCGCCGCGGCCGCCAACGCGCGCACCGTCCAGCTACCGGAGCGGCGCGCTGGCGGCGGCGCGGGCGCGCTGGCCTGCTCCGGCGCGTCCAGGCGGCCGAGCAGGCGCTGCAGGCCGGCGTTGGCGTCCAGCTTTACCACAGACGGCAGCGCCAGCGCCTGGCGCAGGCGGTTCTGCTGGGCGAACTCGGCACTGCACGAGGCGCACTTGGCCACGTGCGCAATCAGCCAGGTGTTCTCTTCCTCGGTGGCGCTGTCGAGCAGGACCGCGGGCATCAGTTCCCAGGCGTGCGAGCATTCCTTGCCAGGCGCGATGAAAAACGTCTTCATTGCATGGTCTCCGTATAGGGGGCGCCGCCGGCCAGACCGGGCAGCACATTGCGTAATTTGACCCGCGCATGGAACAGCCGGGCCTTGATGGTGCCTACCGGGCACTGCATGATCTCGGCCACTTCTTCCAGCTTGTGGCCGACGCCGTAGACCAGTTCGATCACCAGGCGCTGGTCCGGCGACAGCCGTTCCATGCCCTTGTCGAGCCAGTCGCGCAGCTCGCGGTCGTCGTTGTCGTCGGCGCTGGGGGCGTGGTCTTCCACCACCGCGGTATCGTCGATGGCCTCGCCGTCATGCTGGCGCAGGCATTTGAGGCCGCAGCGGTAGGCAATGCCCATGATCCAGGTCGAAACCTGCGAATCGCCGCGGAAGTCGCCGGCCTTCTGCCAGGCGATCCAGAAACAGTCGTTGATGGCTTCCTCGATGATGTCCGGGCGCCGGGTCAGGCGCGACAGGAAGCGGCACAGCCGGCCGTGATAGCTGGTGTACATGGTGGACAACGCGGCGCGATCGCCCGCCGCCATGCGGCGCAGCAGCATGCGATCGGTGGCATCACCCAGGGGGTCGGAATCATTCATCGAGGCAGGCACGGCTTAGGACGCATGTCAGTGCCCGCGGGCGGGCAAAAGGTTGCGTGGGGATCAGAAGGTGACCGACGCGGTGCCCAGCCAGGGCGTTTCGCCGGGGCCGCCCTGCAGGCGTGGGGTGTTGTCGCTGGTGACGATGCGTTCCAGCTTCAGCGTCCATCGGTCCCGACTCCAGCGCAGGCCGAATTGCCCATACTGATAGCGGCCGGACCGGGCGGCGCCGTAGGCCATCGCCGGGAAACGTGACGAGCCGGCCCCGACCGTCAGGCTGAGGTCGTCGCGCAGCGGGATATTGGCGGTGACGTCGATGGCGACATTCCACGGCGACTGGTCGGCGCGCGGGAAATTGAAGGTCGACACCGAGAAGGTCAGCACGTCGCGATAGGACCAGGCCAGGCTGGCCTCCTGGCGGTCGAAGGTGCGCGTGGCCTGATTGGTGGGGTAGCCGTAATACAGCGCGCTGGCCTGTATCTGCCAGCGGTCGCCCAGCATCCAGGCGCGTGCGGCCTGGGCGGTCACCGCCACCGGCCTGCTTAGCGAGGGCGATTGCAGCGCGACCGACGCCGACATCGACCAGCCCGGTGCAGGCAGCCAGTAGCCGGCGGTCTGCAGGGTGGCCTTGTTGGGCGCGATCGAGATGCCGCGGTCGATCAACTGCGAGGTCACCGCCACCGCGCCGCCGACCGTGCCGGCGATGGCGTTGCCTGGGCCCAACACCAGGGCCAGCAGCAGGCAGTGGCGCAACGCGGCGCGTCGCCGTGCGGCCTGCGCGTGCCGGCAGTGCGGCGTGCCCCGGGGCGTGTGGCAGCGTCGCCGGCCCGCCCAGTGGCCGCTCGCGAGCCACGGCTGCCCGTCGCAGGCGCAGCTGCGTCGCGTCCGGAGCGGGTAAGGCCTGGCAGTCAAGGCATTCGGCAATGGGGTAGGCGTCTACATGGAACAGGGGCGCGATAGTGACCCATCACGCAAGACGAGACCGCTGCGACGGCGGTTGTTCCGTCCGTATACGCGAAGGAACCGGCACAGGCAACGCGCACCTGTGCCGGTATGCGCCGGCGATCGCGCTTCCGGATGCCAACCGGCAGCGCTGGCGCCAGCACGCCGGTGGCGATCAGTGCAGGGTGTTGAGGTAGGCGATCAGCGCGTCGAGTTCCTTTTGATCTTCCAGGCCTTCGTACTTCATCTTGGTGCCCGGCAAGGCCTTGGAGGAGGACTGCGACAGATAGGTCTTGAGCTGAGCAGGCGTCCACTGCCACTTGCTGGCCTTGAGCGCATCGGAGTAATTGCTGTAGTCGGCCAGGCTGGCGGCCGGGCGCCCGGCCACGCCGAACATCGACGGGCCCTTCTTGTTCTTGCCCTGGGCGGCGCTGTGGCATTCGGCGCATTCGGTCATGAAAACGCCTTTGCCGTCGGCCGCGTGCGCAGGTGGGGCAAGCAGGGCGCCGGCCAGCAGCAGGCCGGCCAGCGGGGCACACAACAGGGTCTGGTGGAATGACTTCATGGGGGTCCTTACGCGTGTGGGGGATCAGAACGAGACATTGACCGACAGCGCGAAACTGTCGAGATCGCGCGGGTTGGTGATCGGAATGCCGCCACCGAACACATTGGTGGTGCTGCCGTTGAACTTGTCGAAGCGGAACCAGGTGGCCGCGAACCGCACGTTGGCATTGGTGGTGTAGGTGCCTTCCTTGCCGAACGGGGTCCAGTACAGCAGGATCAGATTGGCGGTGGTGTCGGGGATGCCGTAGGGCTGATAGCGCGCCACATCGAACGAGCCGCTGTTGATCAGATGCGCCGCCAGCACGCCGTAGGTCTGCTTGAACGCGTAGTTCATGCTGATGTTCTGATCGCGCACGCTGCCGCGATCGCGCGGGGACATGCTCGGGTCGGTCGGCAGCAGCGGGCTGCCGTATTTGCGGCGCTCGTAGATGTTGACGTAGGCCAGCGACAGTACGTGCTCGCGGGTGCCGAGGAACTGATAAGTCAGGTCGTAGCCCAGATCGGTGAGGTCATCGCTGGGGCCGCCGCTGCGCAGCCGCTGGCGGCGCGTGGTCATGGCGGTCAGGCCGGCCGAGAAGAACTGCCGCTTCATGTCCTTCATGTAGGCAAAGCGCGCATAGCCGGTGTCGCTGAGCCTGCCCGGGTCGCCGTTGGGGTTCCAGCCCAGGTGGTCCTGCGCGTCGGTGGACAGCGCGCTGTAGCTGCCGACTTCGCCGTACCAGTTGCGGTCGAACAGGCCGTACACGGTGGCGCCGATCACGCGGTTGGAGAGCGAGGACGAACTGAGCATGCTGGCCGAGCCGGCATTGGACACCGGGCTCAACGTCGATGCATTGGGCAGCACCTGGATCGGGTCGGACACGCCGGGATTGTTGTTGATGCTGACGCCGACCATTGCGTCCTTGCCGGCCAGCTGGAACGGCTTGCTGACAAAGCGCAGATCCACATCGTCCAGCTGGGTGTTGAAGGTGTCGTTGCCGCCGTTGTTGGAGCGGATCTTGGAGTAACCGCCGACGTGGTCGTTGACCCGTCCGGCCAGATACAGGTCCGCTTCGTTGATGCGTGCGCTGCTGTCGCCGCGGCTGGGATTGCGCCGGGTCCAGGTGACCTGGCCGGAGGCCGGGATCTTGGTGCCGTTGCCGTCGGTATCGGTGAAGCCGCCGAGCTTGAAGCGCATGCCGTACGGCGTCAGCGACGGACCGTAGGAGCCGACATGGCAGTCCGCGCACGACGAACCGGTCTGGCGTGCGAACGAGGGAATCGCCTGCGCCTGGGTGCTGGCCAGCAGCAGCAACGGGCCGGACACGCACAACAAGGAGGTCAGGGAAGCGGTGCGCGTGGCAGGGGTGCGACGCGGAGCGGGCTGGGGAGTAGGCATGGAAAGTCCTTGTTCGACGGTACGGGGGTCGGCGCTGCGGGAGCGGGGGACGGCGGGCAACACGATGGAGCTCATCGGCGTTTTCCCGGCAGCACGCGGTGCAGCAGGCCATCGCGCAACACCAGGTGATGCCAGAGGGCGGCGCCGATATGCGCGATCACCAAGGCCAGCAACACCCAGGCGGCATTCAAGTGCCAGGTGCTCAGGGTGTCGGCCAGGTCTTCATCCGGCGCAACCAGATTGGGCAGCGTCAGTCCGAACAGATAGACCGGTTTGGCGTAGGCGTTGCTCAACGACCAACCGATCAGCGGCAGGGCGACCATCAAGCCGTACAGCGCGAGGTGGGTGGCGCCTGCAGCCAGCCGCATCGGCAGCGGCGATGGCGGGCCGGGCGGCAACGCGCGCAGGCGGATGCGCAGGCCCACCCGCAGGACGAACAGCAGCAGCACCATCAAACCGAAGTGGCGATGGCCTTCCATCAGCCACTGCCGCAGGGCGCGTCCTTCCAGCTCGGCGCGCAGCAGGATCAGCGTGGCTGCCATGGCCAGGCAGAACACTGTCAGCCAATGCAATACGCGCATCGGTCTGGGCAGCGGGATGACGCGCGCCGGCAGTGCGGCCTGCTCTGGCAGCGCACTGGCACTGTCGGCTGCAACCGCATCGGGCGCGTGGGGGGATGAACTCATCGATCGGTGTCCTGCGCTGGTGTCGTTGGATCCGGCAGTGCGCGGTGCGCTGCCAGGCCTGGCTCCCCACGCCGGCCGAGCTGCGGCCACGTGAACGTGCACCGATATGTGCGGCGCGGCCGCTGAAAGGTTGCATCGCCGTGCAGTGATGACGTGCCTGGCCACGGGGTTGGCGACAGCGACTGCGCTTGCGCGCACACGGGTTCGCAGCGCCGTGACGCCGCGCAACCTTTCGCGCATGCCGGCGCACTCAGGCATGTCGCACTACGTGCAGTCAGCGGTTACGCCCTTCCGATCATGGCCATCGAACGCATCCAGTTGCATACCCACGGCGACGATCGCGGGCTGCTCATCTCGTTGGAGCAGCAGCGCAATGTCCCGTTCGAGATACGTCGTGTGTATTACCTGTTCGGCACCCGCAACGGCGTCCATCGCGGACAGCATGCACACCGCCGGCTCAACCAGCTGGCCGTGGCCTTGCATGGCTCGGTGACGATCCTGCTGGATCAGGGCGACGGCCACGGCCAGCAGGAAGTGGTGCTGGACGATCCATCGCAGGGCCTGCTGCTCGGCCGCATGGTGTGGCGCGACCTGCATCGCTTCAGCCCCGACTGCGTGCTGATGGTGCTGGCCGACCAGTTCTACGATCCCGCCGACTACATTCTTGATTACGACCAGTTCCTCAGCGAAGTGCGCGCTGGCAGCGGTCTGGACGCACGCAGGTTGGAAGCATGAGCGTGCACAAGCCCTTGGTGATCGTGGGCGCAGGCGAATTTGCGCAGATCGCCTGCGAGTATTTTCAGCACGACAGCGACTACACCGTGGTGGCCTTCAGCGTGGAGCGCGACTTCCTGCTGCGGCCCACGCTGGCCGAGTTGCCGGTGGTGGCCTACGAAGAGCTCGAGCAGCGCTATCCGCCCGAACAGTACGAGGTCTTCGTCGCCATCCCGGCCACGCAGCTCAATCGCCTGCGGACGCGCTTTTTCCAGGACATGCTGCGGCGTGGCTATCGCTGCGCCAGCTATGTCAGCTCGCGTGCGTTCGTCTGGCGCAATGCGCAGATCGGCGCCAACTGCTTCCTGTTCGAAGGCAACGTGATCCAGCCGTTCACCCGGATCGGCGACAACTGCATCCTGTGGAGCGGCAACCATATCGGCCACCGTACCGTGGTGCAGGACAATGTCTTCATCGCCTCGCATGCGGTGATTTCCGGCTATTGCGAGATCGGGTGCGGCAGCTTCATCGGTGTCAACGCCACGCTCAGCGACAAGGTGCGCATCGCCGCCGACAACATCATCGGCGCCGGTGCGCTGGTCACCCGGCATACCGATGCCGAGCGTGTCTACGTCGGCTCGCCGGCGCGCGCGGTGGCCGGCAGATCCAGCTTCGACGTGGAGCTGTGAGCATGTTTGCATGGACCAAGCGCGGCCTGGTCTTCGACATCGCACGCGATGGTGTGGGCGGCTGGATGCAGCACGCCGCGCTGACGCCGACGCCCTACCGGTTGTCTGCGCAGGTGCTGCGTGTCTATGCGGGATTTCGCGATGCGCAGGGCGTGAGCCGGATCGGCTATGTGGACGTGCGCGCCGACGCACCGACGCAGATCGTCGGTGTCAGCTCGCAGCCGGTGCTGGACATCGGCCGCGCTGGCTGTTTCGACGACAACGGCATGATTCTCGGCGATGTGGTGGCCGGGCCGGATGGGCTGTACATGTTCTATGTCGGCTTCCAGCGCGTGGCCAAGGCCAAGTTCCTGGCCTTCACCGGGCTTGCGCTGTCCCGCGATGGTGGCGAGCGTTTCCAACGCTTGCAGGACACACCGCTGCTGGATCGCGCGCCCGGGCGCAGCACGATTGCCGCGGTGCATTCGGCACGTTTCGAGGATGGGCGGTGGCGGCTGTGGTACGCGGTGGGCGACGATTGGGAAACCATCGGCGGCCAGCCGTATCCGCGCTACCACATCCGCTATGCGGAGACCGACGATCTGCGCCATATCCCTGCCGACGATGTGGTGTGCCTGTGTCCGCAGGGCGACGAATACCGTATCGGCCGTCCGCGCGTGTATCGCCTGGGTGATCGCTATCTGATGTATTTCACCCGCGGCGATACGCACGGCGGTTATTTCCCGGGTTTCGCATCCAGTCGCGACGGTGTGCAGTGGCAGCGCGATGACAGTCAGCTGGGGCTGCAGCTGTCCGAGCAGGGCTGGGATGCGCAGACACTCTGTTACCCGGCCTTGATCCAGCAGCATGATCGGGTGTTGATGTTCTACAACGGCAATGCGATGGGGCAGGCCGGCTTCGGCCTGGCCGATGCCGCGTTGCCGCCGGGCCTGCAGGGGCACCATGTTTTCGGTTAGGCCGTATCTGCCCGGCGATGCGCCTGCCTGGGATGCCTTGGTGGCGTCCTCGCGCAATGGCAACGTGTTGCATCGGCGCGGCTACATGGACTATCACGCCGACCGCTTCGTGGACGCATCGTTGCTGATCGAGCGCGGTGGCGAGGTGGCGGCGGTATTGCCGGCGAATGTGGAGGGCGACTGTGTCAGCAGCCACGCCGGCCTGACCTATGCGGGCCTGCTGTCGTCCACGGCCCTGCGCGCGGGTGCGACCTTGCAGGTGTTCGAACAGATCGCCGCGCACTATCGCGCGCGTGGCGTGCGCGAGCTTGTGTACAAGCCGGTGCCGCATATCTTTCACGCATATCCGGCCGAAGAAGACCTGTATGCCCTGCATCGCGTAGGCGCGCAGCTGTACCGGCGCGATCTGTCCTCGGCGATCGCATTGCGCGAGCCATTTGCGTTCAGCGCCGAACGTCGACGCTCGCTGGGCAAGGCGCGCAAGGCCGGTATGCAGATCCAGGTCGGCACCCGACTCGATGAATTTCATGCCCTGCTGACCGAGGTGTTGCAGCGCCACCACGTGGCGCCGACCCATCGGCTGGACGAGCTGCAATTGCTGCAACGCCGGTTTCCGCAGCAGATCGTGCTGCATGAGGCGCGAGCCGAGGGGGAGCTGTTGGCGGCAGCGCTGGTGCTGGATTTCGGTCGCAGTGTGCATACCCAGTATCTGGCGGTGTCCGCGCGCGGTCGCCAGCTGGATGCACTGAGCCTGCTGCTGGCCGAGCTGATCACCCAGGTGTATGAGCAGCGCCATTACTTCAGCTTCGGTATCTCGACCGAGCAGGCCGGCCAGGTGCTCAACGACGGTCTGGTCGAACAAAAAGAACGTTTCGGCGCACGCGCCGTGGTACAGGATTTTTATCGGTGGATGCTGTAATGGATGTGCCGTTCTTGGATTTGCGCGCGGTCAATGCGCGGTATGCGGAGGAGCTGAAGCTGGCTGCGGCGCGGGTGATCGATGCCGGCTGGTATGTGCTTGGTCAGGAGCTGGCCGCCTTCGAGGAAGAATTCGCCAGCTACTGCGGCGCCGCGCAGACGGTGGGTGTGGGTAACGGGCTGGATGCGTTGTCGCTGATCCTGCGCGGCTATCGCGAGCTGGGCGTATTGCGCGAGGGCGACGAAATCATCGTGCCCGCCAATACCTTCATCGCCACCTTTCTTGCGATCAGTCAGAACCACCTGGTGCTGGTACCGGTGGAGCCGGACCCTGCGACCTTCAACATCGACCCGGCCAGCGTGGAGAAGGCGATCGGCCCGCGCACGCGGGCCATCATGGCGGTGCATCTGTACGGGCAGTTGGTGGATGTGGCGGCACTACAGACGCTGGCGCATCGCTACGGGCTGCTGCTGATCGAAGATGCCGCGCAGGCGCATGGTGCCAGTGCGAACGGGCGACGTGCCGGCGCCTTTGGCGATGCGGCAGCGTTCAGTTTTTTCCCGACCAAGAACCTGGGCGCACTCGGCGACGGCGGCGCAATAGTGACCTCGGATGCGCGCCTGGCCGAGCGCATCCGTGCGCTGCGCAACTACGGTTCGCAGGTGAAGTATCACCATCTCTGCCAGGGCGTGAATTCGCGGCTGGACGAGATGCAGGCGGCGTTCCTGCGGGTCAAGCTGGGCTATCTGGACGATGAGATCGCCCGTCGCCGCGCAGTGGCGCAACGCTACCTGCACGGCATCGACAATCCCCTGATCACGCTGCCGACGGTGGTGGCCGAAGCGCAGCACGTCTGGCATCTGTTCGTGGTGCGCAGCGCCCAGCGCGATGCCTTGCAGGCGCATCTGCTGCGCTCGGGCATCCATACCCAGATCCATTACCCGGTGCCGCCGCATCGGCAGCCGGCCTACACCACCTTGGGCGATGCCTGCCTGCCGGTGAGCGAGCGGCTGCACCGTGAAGTGCTGAGCCTGCCGATGGGGCCGGCGCTGGACGATGCGTCGGTTGCGCGCGTGATTGCAGCATGCCAGTCGTTTGGCGCCCCCGCATGAATGTCGTGCGCAGCAGCGCCTACACCGGCGTTGCGACGCTGGCCAAGCTGCTGGCCGCGCTGGTGGTGGTGAAAGTGGTGGCGGTCTACGCCGGCCCGCAGGGGGTCGGCCGGCTGGGCCAGTTCCTCAATCTGATGTCGGTGCTGGCGGTGCTGGCAGGCGGCGGCATCAGTGCCGGCATCGTCAAGTACGTGGCCGAGTACCGCGACGACGCGGCTGCGCTGGCACGTCTGCTCAGCGCGGCGCTGTGGTACGCGTTCTGCGCGGCCTGCGTGATGGCGGCACTGGCGTTGCTGTTCAGTGGCGCCATCGCCGAGCGCCTGCTCGGCGATGCGGCGTACCGGCCGCTGATCTGCGTGGTGGCGGTGGCGCAGCTGGGCATCGCACTGGTCAACTACATCCTGGCGGTGATCAACGGCTTCATGGACGTGCGCCGCCTGGCATTCGTGCAGGTCAGCGGTGCGGTGCTGAGCACGGTACTGGTGGCATGGCTGTCCAGCCGGACACAGCTGCAGGGCGCCTTGCTGGCGCTGGTACTGGGTCAGGTGCTGTGGTTGCTGGCCGGCGTGCCGGCGCTGCGGCGCAGCGGTTATTTTCGACGCGAGATGTTGCGCATGCGCTTCGATGCGCAGATGACGCGCAGGCTGGCGACGTTCTCGGTGATGACGCTGACCTCCACGCTGGTGCCGCAGCTGGTGGCCATGCTGGTGCGCGACCATCTGGCGCTGCAGTTCGGCTGGCAGCAGGTGGGGTACTGGCAGGCGGTGAGCCGGGTGTCGGATGCGTATCTGCTGTTCTTCACGACCGCGATCAACGTGTATTACCTGCCCAAGCTGGCATCGCTGCAGGAGCGCGCAGCGCTCGGGCGCGAGCTGCGTGCCGCGTATCGCCATGTGCTGCCGGCGGTGATCGTGATGGCGCTGGGCGTCTACCTGTGTCGCGATTGGCTGACCTGGCTGCTGTTCGACGCCCGGTTTGCCCAGGCCACCCCGCTGTATGCCCCGCAGCTGCTGGGCGATGTGATCAAGATCGCCGCCTTCGTGCTGTCGTACGTGATGCTGGCCAAGGCGATGACGCGGCTGTTCGTGATCTCCGAATGCGTGTTTGCCGCCAGCTATCTGGCGCTGGTGTATCTGTTCACCGCGCAATGGGGGCTGATCGGTGCGATGTATGCCTTCGTCGCCAACTACGTGCTGTATCTGCTGTTCAATATCGTGGTGGTGCGGCGCTATCTGGTGCAGCCGGCATGAGCGATTCCACCCAACCCCTCGGGCGTGCACGCTGGCCGCTGGTATCGGTGCTGATCCCGGCCTTCAACCACGAACGCTTCGTGCAACGCTGTCTGGACAGCGTGCTGGAGGACCCGTACCCGTGCAAGGAACTGGTCATCATCGACGATGGTTCCAGCGATGCGACCGGCGAGAAGATTGCGCAGTGGATCGCCAGCCATGGCCACCGGCTGCCGGTGCAGTTCGTGCAGCGCGCCAATCGCGGGGTGGCGGCCACACTCAACGAGCTGGCGCTGCGTGCGCGCGGCGAGTACCTGCGGCTGGGCGCAAGCGATGATTATCTGCTGGCCGGCGGGCTGGATGCACAGGTGCGCTACCTGCGTGCGCATCCGCAGAAACTGGCGGTGATCGGCGATGCCTGTGTGGTCGACCAGCATGGGCAGCTGCTGCACGGTAGCGCCATGCGCGACCTGCATCGGGTGGATGTGGACCTGTACCGCTCCGCGTCCGGCATCCGCCGCGCGGTGATCCAGCAGTGGGCGGTCGGCGGCGCGGTGGCGCTGCTGCGCCGCAGTGCCTTCGATGCGCGCGCCGGCTGGGACGAGTCGTTGCGGATCGAAGACTGGGATTTTTTCCTGCGTCTGGCCGCGCGTGATGCGCTGGGTTTTGTCGACGTGCCGGTGTGCGCGTACCGGTTGCATGGCCACAATCTCAGCAAAACCGTGGACGTGCGCGCGCGCATCGCCAACCTGAGCGAGTCGCGTCAGGTGGCACGGCGCTGTGCGGAATTGTTCGATGCGCCCGAGCGCAGCCTGCTGCACGCGCAGTCGCACTACATCGCCGCAAAGGTGGCGTTCCTGCAGCGCCGGCCGCACCGGGTTATCGGGCATCTGCTCGCCTATGCCTGGATGTCGCTGCCGGCCAGGTGGCGACCCAGGTCGGCGCGCAGCACGGTGAAATCGGCATGAGCACGCTGCTACGCCGGCCGGCGACTTATCTAGCACTGCCGATGCTGCTCAGTTGCGCGCTGACGCTTCTGACTTACAGCTTGCCCGGCGACTATGCGGACGGCATCGCGCTGCTGGCCGCCGCCGCCGCCGCGACCTGCGTGCTGGATGCCGTGCTGCGCGTGCAGTTGCCTGCGGTGGAGCGCTTTCGCGCCTACCGTTACGCCGGCACCCGTGATGCGTTCCTGGTGATGACGCTGGCGGCGGTGGTGACGCTGTTCTGCATCGTGGATGTGGCGCTGTTTCCGATTCCGCTGTTCAGCGATCCGTCCTCGTATGCGACCTTGAGTCCGCTGCGCGCGCATGTGCGGCACATCTCCAACATGTGCTGGATCCTGCCGCCGATCGCGCTGCTGTGCGTGCGCCATCGCGGGCTGCGCGCGGCGATGCTGACACTGGGGTTCGTGTTTCCGATCGTGGTGATCGACCGCAACCGCATCTTTGCCGGGCTGTTTTCGTTCGTGCTGGTGATGCTGTTGCGCCGCGATCCGGCACGTCGCCTGCCGTGGAAGACCATCGGCCTGCTGGTGCTGGCCGGTGGCGGAGTGTTTTCCATCCTCGGCGCACTGCGTTCCGGCTCGCTGGTCACGGTCGCCTTGCCATTCAGTGCCTTGTATCGCGCCATGCCGCAGGGCGTGCAGTGGTTGCTGCTGTACATCAGCGCCGGGCCGTACAACTTCGGCGCAATCCTGGCCAAGGGCTATGTCAACGCCAGTTTCCTAGTCAATCAGCTGGTGCCGTTCAGTGGCTCGATCGCCACCGCCGGCACCAGCATTCCGCTGGACGCGCCCAACATCAATGTGGGGACCGAATTCTTCCCGTTCCTGATGGCCTGGGGCGCGCCGGGTGCGTTGCTGGCGCTGCTGACGTTGTATGCAGGGCTGGTGTGGAGCGTGCGCCTGCTCAACCGCTCGCTGTCGATCTTCCATGTGCTGATCTTCCTGCGCATCGCGTATGCCTGCCTGATGTCGCCGTTCGCGCCGCAGGCCTTCACCTGGACCAATTTCGGCTTCATCGCGCTGTGCCTGGTGTTGCATGCCTGCACGGTGCTGTTGCCTACCCGCAATGCCGTACCCACCGCTGCTGCGTAATGCGCGGCCGCTTCGCTTCACCCTGTTCCAGAGCCGGTGCACCATGACTCAACACGACGATATCTATCTGATCGACCTGTGGCGCATCCTGCGCCGCGAATGGCGCTGGGCGCTGGCCGCACTGCTGGTGGTGCTTGCATTGACCTTTGCCTTTACCCGCCTGGCCAGGCCGCAGTGGGAAGCCACCGCCTGGATCCAGGTCGGCGAGATCGGCCCCACGCCGGCCGGGCGCGACCCCAAGGTCGAACCGTTCCAGCGCGTGATCGACCGCATGAAGACGCGGCTGTTCCAGGATGCGGTGCTGCGCCAGGCCGGCGTGCCGCTGAAAAGCCGCGCTGCGCAGCTGTACCGCGGCAGCCTCAAACCGGACCCGGACCCGTATGCCAATCTGATCGGGGTGACCATCCGGGCCGAATCGTCGGCGCAGGCGCGCAAGCTGGCGATGGCGACGGTGAGCGCCTTGCAGGGCCTGCACGGCGACACCAATGCCGTGGCGCTCGCACTGGCGCGTACACGCCTGCAAGGCCTCACCGGCGATCTGCGCGCGGCAATCCGCAACCGCGATCAGTTGCAGCAGCAGGTGCAGGCCGGGCAGGGCACCGCTGCGGCCACGCCGGTCCAGGTTCTGGCAGGCGTGCTGTTGACCGACAGCAACACCACCGTGCGCGCATTGAAGAGCGAACGCGACGATCTGATTGCCCGGCTGACCACGCGCTACACCTACCAGACCTCGCTGGCATGGCCGTTGTACGTGCCCGAGCAGCAGGCGTTTCCCAATGCCGTCACCGCCTGGGCCGCCGGCCTGCTCGGCGGGGCGGGGCTGGCGGTGCTGGCGGCGGTGTTGCGCAATGCATGGCGTCGCCGCACGGTGGCCGCCCCGCGCGCCGCCGGCTGATCTGCGCAGCGCCGTGCGGCACGCTGCGCAAGGCTGCCCACGCTGCAACCAAACCGCCGGCGCGAGGCACTCACCGGTCAATCAAGCGATTGCCGCGTTGGCGGTATCGCGTCTGGAGAGTGTCGTGAGAACAGCTGGATCGGTGTGGGAGGCTGCGCATGTCGGTGGCCAATGAGCATGCGGCGCGCGGTGGCACGGTGGCCCCGGAGCGCTTGCTGGAAACGCAACGCGCGTTCGACAGCGTTGCGCCCGACTACGACGGCCCACGCGGCAACAACGCGTTGATCCAGCGCATGCGCACCACCTTGTGGGACACCGTCGCGGCCGAGCTGCCGGTGGGCTCGCATCTGGTGGACCTGGGTTGCGGTACCGGCCTGGATGCCGGCGAATTCGCACGTCGCGGTTACCACGTGCTGGCCACCGACTGGTCGCCGGCGATGGTCGAGCGCACCCGCCATCGCGCGGCAGCGCAGGGCCTGCAAGAGCGCCTGAGCGCGGCCCATGTCGGCATCCAGCAGCTCGACCAGCTGCAGGGCAGCTTCGACGGCATGTATTCCAACTTCGGCCCACTCAACTGCGCGCCGGATCTGCCGGCGGTGGCGGCCGAATGCGCGCGTCTGCTGCGCGCCGATGGCTGCCTGGTGTTCTCGGTGATCGGGCGCATCTGCCCCTGGGAAATCGGCCATTACAGCGTGCGCGGGCGGTTCAAACGCGCCGCGGTGCGGGCCGCGCGCGGGGTCACCGCGGTGGGCATGAACGGCCACACCATCTGGACCTGGTACCACCTGCCGCGCGAGTTCTACCGCGCCTTCGCCAAGCATTTCGTCCTGGACCGCTATCGCGCGTTGAGCCTGTTCCTGCCGCCGCCGTACCTGGTGGATTTTTGCGAACGGCATCCGCGCCTGTCCGCGCGCCTGGGCCAGTGCGACGACCGGCTGGGCGGCCTGCCGTTGCTGCGCGACATGGGCGACCACTTCCTGATCGTGATGCGCAAGCGCTGAGTGGAGACGCCGATGTCCATGGCCGATGTCTGTCTGCAGGGCGCGCGCTCGATCACCTTGGCCGGCCCCTCGCGCGCGCCGCTGACCATCCGCGCGGGGCGCTTCGGCGGCACGCTCGGCACGCGCAGCCTGCGCCTGGACCTGCAGGGGCATGTGCTGGCGCCCGGCCTGATCAATGCGCACGATCATCTGCAGGTCAACTGCGTGCCGCCGCTGCCGCAGGGCGCGGCGTTTCCCAACAGCTATGCGTGGATCGAGGCATTCCAGGCGCATTTCCAGCATCCCGAGGTGGCCGCGGCCCTGCGTGTGCCCAAGGCGGTGCGTTTGCGTCACGGTGGACTAAAGAATCTGCTGGCCGGCGTCACCTGCGTGGCGCAGCACGACCCGTGGCATGCCACCCTGGAAGAGGCCAGCTTTCCGGTTGGCCTGCTGCGTGAGTTCGGCTGGAGCTATGCGCTGGGATGGACCGGCTACGGTCCACCGGTGCAGGGCAGCTTTGCCGCCACCTCGCCCGAGCACCCCTGGATGATCCACCTGGCCGAAGGCACCGACGCGGTGGCGGCCGCCGAGCTGGAGGAACTGGATCGGCTCGGTTGCCTGGCCTCCAACAGCGTGCTGATCCACGGCGTGGGCATGGGCGAGTGCGACATCGAGCGGGTGATCGCATGCGGCGCGGCGGTGGTGTGGTGCCCGTCGAGCAATCTTGCGCTGCTGGGTCGCACGCTCGACCCCTGGCGCCTGTGCATGGCGGGCCGGCTTGCGTTGGGCAACGATTCGCGCGTCAGCGGTTCGCGCGATCTGCTGGAAGAACTGCGCATTGCCTCCAGCAGCGGGCTGGCCGCGGATCTATTGCTCGGCCTGGTCACCCATCAGTCGGCGCGCATCCTGCGCATGGCCACGCGTGGACGCCTGGCGCCGGGGGCGGCGGCCGATCTGGTGATCGTGCGCGACCGCGGTGGCGACCCGGCCGACAGCGTGGTGGGCTGCACACGCAGCGACCTGCGTGCGGTGATACGCGATGGCGTCCCGCGCATCGCCGACCCGGATTTTGCCGACTGGTTCGACGCTGCAGGCGTCTCGACCGTGCCGGTGCTGCTGGATGGCCGCCCCAAGCTGCTCGATGCCACGCTGGCCGATCCGGCGGTGCTGGCACTGGAACCGGGCCTGCAGCGCGTGGCGCTGACAGCGCACCGGCCCGGCGTGGCCATGGCCACCAGCGGTGCGCTGTCGTGAGCGCAGTGCCGACGCTGGAGCCGGCAGCGGCGTATGCGCTGTGGGCGCAGGCGTATCCGCCGCATGCGCACAACCCGGTGATGCTGGCCGAGGAACGCGCCATGCTCGCGCTGATGCCGAGCGTGTTGCAGGGCCAGCACGTGCTGGACGCCGGCTGCGGCAGTGGCCGCTACATGCTGCATGCCTTGCGGCGCGGCGCGCTGCAGGTCACCGGCGTGGATCTGTCGCCGCAGATGCTGCAGCGTGCGCACGCCGAGCTGTCGCAGCACTGGCCAGCGGCGCGTATGCGCCTGCAACAGGGCAGCCTGGAGCAGTTGCCGCTGGACGATGCGGTGGCCGATCTCAGCGTCTGCGGCCTGGTGGTCGGCCATCTGCAGCGGCTATGGCCGGCGCTGGAAGAACTGCATCGGGTCACCCGCGTCGGCGGCATCGTGCTGTGCAGCGATGTGCATCCGATCGGCCATGCGCTGGGCTGGCGGCGCGACTTCAAGGCCGATGGCCGGCAGTACGCGGTGCGGCATACGCAACATCTCTACAGCCATTGGCATGCGGCCTGTGCGGCGCTGGGGATGGAAATCGAAGCAGTGGCCGAGCCGATGCTGGACCCGGCCGACATCGCGCCCGGTGCACGGTTCGATCAGGCCGCGCTGCAGGTGCCGGTCGCGCTGGTGTTGCGGCTGCGGCGCATCGCGTGAGCAACGTGGCGGCCATGCTGGCATGTGCCTGCAGCACCTCGGCCGCGGGCAAGCCTTGCCGTTTGCGCGCCGCGCGCTGCGCGGCACGTGGCCCGATCGCGCTTGCAGGCCGTGCAATCCGGGCGCGGTCGCTGTCATGAGCTTGCGGGTGGCGCAACTCAATCTGGTGCCGACGCCGGCCGGCCTGACGGCGGAGCAGGTGTTCGCGCAATGGCCATCGCTGGCCGATATCGCCGAGGCCGTCGCCAGCGCCGGGGTGCGCGTGGCGGTGGTCCAGGCCTCTGCACTGAACCTGCGGCTCACCCGCCAGGGCGTGGACTACCGCTTCGTCGAGCTGGGTGCGCGCGGCAGTGCGCAGCGCGCAGCGCTGCTTGCGGCGACGCTGCGCGAGATCGGCGCCGATGTGGTCCATGTCCACGGTCTGGAATTTGCCGGCGATGCACGCCGTCTCGCCCGCCTGCTGCCGCATACGCCGATCCTGCTGCAGGATCACGCCAATCGCCCGCCGCGCTGGTGGGCCCGGAGTGTGTGGCGGCGTCGCTACGCTGCCGCCGCCGGGATCGCGTTCACCTCGCAGGACATGGCGCAGCCGTTCGCACAGGCGCGCCTGTTCAAGGCCAGGACGCAGCTGTTTGCGATTCCCGAATCGAGCAGCCGCTTCTCGCCGGGCGATCGCCTGCAGGCACGCGAGCACACCCGCCTGCAGGGCGACCCCTGCGTGTTGTGGGTCGGGCATCTGAGCGCGGCCAAGGATCCGCTGTGCGTGCTCGACGCCATCGCCCTGGCCGCGCGCGTGTTGCCGGGGCTGCGGCTGTGGTGCGTGTTCGACCAGGCGCCGTTGCTGGAGCAGGTACAGCAGCGCCTGCGCGCCGATCCGTCGCTGGCGCGCTGCGTGCAGTTGCTGGGCAAGGTGCCGCATGCGCGCGTGGAAACGCTGCTGCGTGCCTGCGACCTGTTCGTCTCCGCCAGCCATGCGGAGAGCTGCGGTTACGCGGCTGTGGAAGCCTATGCCTGCGGCACCTTGCCGCTCTTGACCGATATCCCGGCCTTTCGTGCGCTCAGCGATGGCGGCGCAGTCGGCGCGTTGTGGCCGGTGGGCGATGCCTCGGCCCTGGCGGAACTGCTGTTGCGGGTCTTCCGGCAACGCCCCGACCGCGCACAGGTACGCGCGCATTTCGATGCACGGCTGTCGTTTGCCGCGGTGGGGCAACGCTGGAAGCATGCGTATACCCAATTGCTGGCCGCCGCGCCAGGGCGGGCCGCATGAAACTGGCCCTGGTGGTCCCAGGCGGCGTCGACCGCAGCGGCGAGGTCCGCGTGATCCCGGTGTTCCTGACCCTGATCGAATGGCTGGCGCGCCATCACCAGGTGCATGTGTTCGTGCTGCACCAGGAGCCGCTGCCCGGTACCTGGGCATTGCGCGGCGCCACCGTGCACAACATCGGCGCCAGGCGCACCCGCACGCGCGCGATCGCCGCCATCGCCAGCGAACACCGGCGTGCCCCCTTCGATGTGATCCAGGCAATCTTTTCCGGCTATTGCAGCCTGATCGCGGTCGCCGCGGCAAGGCTGTTGCGTCGTCCAAGCGTGGTGCATATCGCCGGTGGCGAACTCGTCGCATTGCATGGCATCGGCTACGGCGGCCGGCAGCGTTGGCGCGGGCGCCTGCGCGAAGCGGTGATCCTGCGCCTGGCTGATCGCGTCACCGCGGCCAGTGCGCCCATCCTGGAGTTGCTGCTGGCGCTCGGCATCCACGCGCAGCGGGTGCCGCTGGGCGTGGATCTGCGGGCCTGGCCACCGGCGGCGCCACGTGCACGCAGCGGCGGCATCGCCCGCTTGCTGCATGTGGCCAGCCTCAATCCGGTCAAGGACCAGACCACCTTGCTGCAGGCAATGGCGGCGCTCAAACGCGCCGGTGTCGCCTTTACCCTGGACATGGTCGGCGTCGATACGCTGGATGGCGCCATGCAGCGCCTGGTGCACCAGCTGGACCTGGGCGGGCAGGTGCGTTTTCTTGGTTTCAAGACCCAGCGCGAGTTGCGCCCGATCATGCAAACGGCCGACCTGCTGGTGCTGTCGTCCTTGCACGAGGCCGGCCCGCTGGTGCTACTGGAAGCGGCGGTCGCCGGCGTGCCCACCGTCGGCACCGCAGTCGGGCATCTGGTCGAGTGGGCACCGGTGTGTGCGCTCGCTGTGCCGCCGGGCGACTGGGCCGGGCTGGCAGAAGCCGTCCGCCAGGTCTTGGCCGACGACGAGCTGCGCCTGCGCCTGGCCTGGGCGGCGCAATGCCGTGCGGTACGCGAGGACGCGGCGTTGACCACGCGGTTGTTCGAGCAGCTGTATCGGCAACTGTGCGAGGCGCGGCCGCTGCGCTGACTGCGCTCGCAAGGGACGCAGCCTGCATCAGCCGCCATGCAATACGCGCGGTGCAGCAACGAGGCTGCCAGGCCAAACGTGGTGACATCCTCGCAAGGGCGATCGGTTGAAGAAGCGGCAGCCTGTGCACGCCTGCTGCAGTCCTGGAATGGCCAACAAGACGTCGCGAGCGGCAGATGGATGGATGTGGACGGCGCGCTCGGAATCGGACTGTGCGGCTGATACCTGCCGCCTCAGGGCATCGGCCTCGCCGGTGCAGCAGTGAGCGCAGCAGCGTTGTCAGCCGCGCTCAGACTGGCTGCAGATAGCCGTCCAGCGCTGCACGCACCACATACAGCATGTCGGTGCGCGGCACCGGCCGGGTCAGGCGCGTCATCACCCGGCGCAGCTGGGTCTGCCGCACCCACGGCTGGTCCTGAAGCCACAATTGGGTCTGCAGCATGTCGGCACGTTCCTTGCGGCTCTCGGCCGACGGCACCACCCGGTTGCGCAGGTACTGCCGCGCTTCGCCCAGCGAGCGTGACCACTCGATGCCGGGCAGGGCCGACAACCACAGGTTGGAACACGAGGCGGTGGTCAGGGTCTGGCGGGCCGCACGCATGCGCAGCAGGCGCGGGCAATCGGCCTGCAGCCGCGCCATCACCGCCGGCGGCACCACGCTGCGGTAATAACGTTGCAACAGCAGCAGCGGTGGCAACGCCCACCACGGTGCCATGGCCGGGTCGTCCCACAACTGTTCCCAGTCGCGCGGGCCCATGCGCGTGGCCAGCAATGCCAGGTCATGCAGATGCATCAGGCGGATGCTGCGCTGGCAGATGCCGCCGGCCGCATGCAGCAGCAGATGGCACATCAGCGCGCCGACCGACGGGTAGGGATTCAATCCCGGCTGCGGACGCTCCGGCAGGATGCGCGCGGTGATGTCCACGCTGCTCAGCGGCAGGCGTTCCTGGATGCGGGTATGCAGCTCGAGATTGATCGGCGCATCGCGATGCTCCCCCAACCCTGCGACCGCCTCGCCCTGCAGCGGCTTGAACACCTGGTGCTTCCATTGTTCGAAGGAGGCCACGTAACCCAGCTCGCACAACAGCGCCGCCGCCGCGGGCGCATCCTCCGGCGCCACCAGCAGATCGATATCGGCCATCGGGCGATCGCCGGGCAGATAGACGCCGAGCCGATGCAAGGCGGTGCCCTTGAGACCGACCAGGGCGATGCCCGCCGCACGCGCTGCCGCGTCGATGCGTGTCAGCAGCAGCGCGATGCGCCGATGGCGGTCTTCGACATGGCTGCGTTGGTCGTGCAGGAACGCTGTCCAGTCGACCTCCTGCCACAGCGAACGGCGTTGCAGCAGCGGCGACACCCCATGCGCGGCCGCCGCGGCCGCGGCCAGCTGCCATTGCAGCCGGTCCCACTGCGGCACTGCCTCGCCGGGCTGTGCCAATTCCCGGGCCAGCCGTTCGGTGGCCGTCTGCAGGCCGTGCTTGATGGTGCGAAGGGAAGGCTGCATGCGGCGGAGATTCCGAGAAAGGCAACGTGGGGTCGGGAAGCGAGGTCGGCGGGTTGTGCGTCAGCCGACCAGCACGCTGGCCAACCGGCGTGGTTGATGTGCGGCAGCGCCGCCAAGCGGCTCGGTGCGATGTTGCTGTTCGCTGGCGATCAAGGCGGACCAGCGTGCTTCCAACGTGTCCGAGGCCTGTGCAAAGGCATCGGCGCCTAGCGTGGCGCGCGCCTGCTGCAGGTCCACCTGCGTATGCAGCAGATCGCGCACGCTGCGGTAGAACTCCGAGTCGTACGCGCCATGGAACATCATCGCCAGGTCGTCGCTGTCCTGCCAATGGGTCTTGCCGCCCAGCTGGTTTTTCACTTCTTCGTAGAACTTGGTGCCGGGCAGCGGGTAGGACACGCTGACGCCGATGATGTCCGGATTGGCCTGCGTCACCAGTGCGCGCGTGGCCAGGATGTCGTCGAGTTCTTCGCCCAGGTAGCCGAGTTGAATGAAGAAGCCCACGCGGATCCCGTGCGCACCCAGGCGCCGGCGTGCGGCGATGACCTCGCCAACCTCGGTGCCCTTGGTCATTTTGTCCAGGATGCGCTGGCTACCGCTTTCGGCACCCAGCCAGGCCTCGGCGCAGCCGGCGCGTGCCAGCGCAGCAGCCATACGCTCGCTGGCCAGGTCGGCACGGGTCTGGATGGTGAACGGGATCGCGCCATCGGCATCGCTCAGGCGCTGCGCAAAGGTTTCCACCCAATCGATATGGAAGCCGAAGATGTCATCGGCCATCCAGAGGTGATCGGGCTGGAAGCTGCGCTTGAGATGGATCATCTCGGCAGCCACGTCTTCCGCATCGCGGCGCTTGTAGTGATTGCCCCAGATCGGTTTGGCGCACCAGTTGCAGCGGAACGGGCAACCGCGCGAGGCGGCCATGTTGAGGCTGAAATAGCCGTGCCGTTGCCGCCAGAACCGCTGATAGCGCGGCATGTCGACCAGGTCCCAGGCCGGCAGGCCGCTCAGGCGCGCGTCCGGCGGTTGTGCGCCACGATGCACGTGTGCTGCAGCAGATGAGCTGACGGCGATACGTGCAACGCCCGCGAGCCAGGCGTCTGTATCGATAATGGGATCTTCTTCGACGCGCGCCACCAGTTCGAGCAGTGGCGCGATGCCTTCGCCGATCAACACCGCATGCGCGCCGGCAGCCAGAAACACATCCGGGTTGTCGGATGCATCCGATCCTGCCACCAGCACGCGGCAGCCGGCCGCGCGCGCTTGCGCAATCATCTGGCAGGCCGCCTCGCGCATGCGGCTCAGGCACATCTTGGTGAGGAAGTTGAAGTTGTCTTCGTAGAACACCACCAGGTCAGGCTGCGCAGCGTGCAAGGCGCCGGTGTAGTCCTGCACGTCGTCGGCCAGCATCGCGTCGAACAGGCTCAGTGCATGGCCACGCTCGCGCAATAACGCGGCAACCTGCAGCGTCGCCAGCGGTGGATACGGCTTGCCGCGCTCCCATTGCTTGGGGTCGTAACGCAGGAAATACGAATGACTGACCTGGATCTTTAGCATCTGCACAAGGCTCTCGTTCTGTCGCCAGGTGCGCGCAGCAGCGGCGTGCGCAGGCACCGGCATTCGGCTCGGCAGTAGGTGCGGATGGAGGTGGCTTTGGTTGCGCCGATCGGCATGCCGTTGTTGGCGTGCATTGGGCACGCGTGCCGATGCGGATGCGGCAACCTTTCTGGTGCCGTTCGGCACACACCGGCTGATCGATGCAACGGGTGGAAGGGCATGCCGCAGTCGGCTGCGTTGGCGCAATTGATGCCGGTGTGCGATGACGCACGCACTGGCACGCCGGATACGGCGGCAGTGGCAGCAGATCCGTTCGGCGAACATCGGCCGCGTCGGCAGTGCGTGCGCCGGCAGATCCTCGGCGCACTGTTCCACTTCGAAAGCGACAGCGACGCGCTGCTGGCATTGGTGGACCTGGCCTACGCGGGCCTGCCTGCGCATCGCCTGCCGGGTGCGCCGGAATTCCATATCACGCTGGATCTGGTGGCGCGTGGTCACGCGTCTTCGAGCGCACAGCCGCCACGGGTGCGCACCCATGCCAGCGGCGGATTGCTGTGCGGCGTCATGGATGCCTGCAATTACCTGATGTTGTCGGTGCCCGCGCGCCGCGCCATGCTGGTGGTTTCCGACGACATGCTCGCCCACGCCTACCACGTGCGTTACGAGCTGATCGAATTTTCGGTGTTCCTGCTGGCGGCGCGCGGCATGGGCCTGGTGCCGTTGCATGGCGCCTGCGTGGGCCGGCAGGGACGCTGTGTGCTGTTGCTCGGCGCCAGTGGCGCCGGCAAATCGACCCTGGCGCTGCACAGCCTGCTGCATGGCCTGGATTTCATCGCCGAAGACGGCGTGTTCGTGGCGCCGGAGAGTCTCCTCACCACCGGTGTTGCCAACTTCCTGCATCTGCGTGCCGACGCGCTGGATTTGGTCGACGCGGACACCCGCGCGTGGATCAACGCATCGCCAACCATCCGCCGCCGCAGCGGTGTGGAAAAGTTCGAGATCGACATCCGCCACGGCCGTGCGCAACTGGCGCGCGCGCCCTTGCAGCTGTGTGCGGTGGTGATGCTGTCGGCAATGCCAGCGAGCGATCCCGCGCAGCCATTGCTGGCAATGCCCGCCGAACGCATCGCCGCTTGCCTGGCAGACGATCAGCCGTATGCGGCCGGGCAACCGGGCTGGCAGCGCTTTGTCCAACAGGTACAGCGCATCGGCATGTTCACCCTGCGCCGCGGGGCGCATCCCCAGGCCGCGCTGGACGCGCTGCTGCAGGTGTTGCGGTGAGCGCGCCGGCAGCGCGGCAGCGGTGCGTCCCCTGCCGGGCCGACGCCATGCCGTATTCCACCGTGAGCGTCAGGCGTGACTGAGATACGCGCGGCTGCAGATCGCAAACCCATGCGTGCGCTGTGGCGCGATTTCGTCGGCACGCTGGTGCCGGCGGATGTGTCGACCATCGCGCTCTATGTCGGCTTGTCGCTGCTGGCCGCACTGGCCGGCAGCCTGGTCGCGGTCAGTTTGGTGCCGCTGGTGCAGCCTGGTCATGCCGTCCGCCTGGCCGGCTACGCGCTGGCGTTACCGGCTGGTCTGGCAATGCAGGTGGCGCTGTTTGCCGGTGTCAGCCTGGTGTTTGCCGCACTGCGCTGGCATGGCGCACGGCTGGCCGCACGGCTGACCAGCCGCTACGCGATCGGGTTGCGGCAGCGCGTGCATGCGGCGTTGATCGATGCGCCGCTGCCGGCGCTGTCCGGTGCCAGCTCGGCGGAAATCGCCAATGTGCTGACCTACAACATCGAGATCGCCACCCAGGGTTTCAGTGCCACCTTGCAGCTGCTGGTGGCCGGAATGACCGCACTGGTGAGCATCTGCATCGCGGTCATGATCGCCCCCGCGTTGCTGATGGCCACGCCGCTGCTGCTGGCACTGGCGTGGCTGGGCTTGCGCATCTCCAGCAGCGACACCCAGGCGCGCATCAGCCGCGATTACGTGGCCGACATGACGCAGCTGTTCTGGCTGAGCGAAGATTTCCCGCGGCGCCTGCGGCATGTACGTTCGTTCCAGCGCGAAGCATTGGAAACCCTCCATTACGAGCGCATTTCCGCTCGATTGGGGCAGGGCTACGCGCAGCAGCAGGCGCTGGTGGCGGGCAGCCGGCTGATGCTCGAAGCCACCGCAGTGGCTGCCATCGCCGGCATCCTGGTGCTGGCCAACCTGTGGCAGGGCGCGGACCGCGCTGCGTTGATCACCGTCAGCCTGCTGCTCGGGCGCCTGCTGCCGTATCTGGTCAGCACCCGCCAGAGCGTGCAGCAACTGCGCTCGGCGTGGCCGGCGTTGCAGCTGTGGCGGCGCTATGTGGCGCTGGGCACGACGCGTCCACCGGCGTCGGCCGCACCGGCACAACCGTTGCCGGCCGCCCTGCATCTCGAACACATCGGCCTGGCACCGCCGTTGCCCAGGCTCGCTCTCGATCCGCTGCTGTTGCTGCCCGGCGAGCTGACCTTGGTCGTCGGTCCCTCCGGCATCGGCAAGAGCAGTCTGATGGACGTGCTCTCGGGTCAGACCCCGCCTGCGCAGTTCACCGCGCACATGGCCGGGCGCCGGCTGGATTTCGCCGCGTATCGCGCCCTGGTGCTGCATGGCGCCTACCTGGGCCAGGGGGTGCGGCCGTGGCAGCGCACGATCCGCGCCTGTCTGGACTGGGCATTGCCCGGCACCAGCGATGCACGCATGTGGCAGGTGCTGACCGACGTCGGATTGGGCGCCCGTCTGCAGCGCGACGGGCAAGGCCTGGACAGCCCGATCAACGGCCCGGATGGGCGCCTGTCCGGTGGTGAAGCGCAGCGCCTGCTGCTGGCGCAGGTGCTGTTGCGCAAGCCGACCCTGGCGGTGCTGGACGAGGCCACCAGCGCACTGGATGCAGAGGCCGAACAGCAGGTGTTGTGCATGCTGCGGCAACGCCTGCCGCAGACCGTGCTGGTGGTGGTCTCGCATCGCACCAGCCTGGCCGCAGTGGCCGATCGCACGATTGTCTTGGGCATTGCAGTGGCGGCGCAGACCGCTGCCCACGCCGATGCGGTTGCAAGCTCAGACGCGTGATGTCACGTGGCGTGCTCGCGTCGGCGACGCGATCAGCCGGCTATCTCTTCCAGCGCCCGATTGCGCGTGCGCGGGCCCAATAGCGCAATCACGCTGGCCACGATCGACATGCTGATCACGATAAAGGCCAGCACGCCATGGCTGCCGACCTGGGCGAGCAGCCAACCGATCAGCACGCTGCTCACCGCCGTGGAAAGACGGCTGAAGGAATAGCAAAAGCCCACCGCCCGCGCGCGCAAGGCGGTGGCGAACAGCTCGGCCTGATAGCCGTGATAGGCAAAGCTCATCCAGGCATTGCAGAACGCGATCATCGCCCCGCACAGCACCATGCCGAGCGCCTGATGCTGCAGCGAAAACAGCACGCCGAACAGCACCGCGCCCAGGGCCGATGCGGTGATCTGCCATTTGTTCTCCCAGCGCTGCGCAAAGCGCAGCAACAGCAGCGGCGCCAGCGGGTAGGCCAGCGAAATCGCAAAGGAATAGGCCAGGCTCTTTGTCACGCCGGTGCCTTGCGCCGAGATCAGTGCCGGCAACCAGTTGCCGAAGCCGAAGAAGCCGATCGCCTGAAAGATATGGAATACCACCAGCATGCCGATGCGCCCGCGATACGGCGCACGCCACAGCATCGCGGTCTGCATGTCGCTGGCCGGCGAGGGGGCAACCGGCTGCGGTGCGGCCAGGGGCGCGCCCAGATCGCGCGCGCAGCGCGCTTCGAGCTGGGTCAAGACCGCATCGGCTTCGGCATGGCGTCCCTGCGCCGCCAGCCAGCGGGCCGATTCCGGCAACCGGCTGCGCAGCCACCAGATCGCCAGCGCAAATACCCCGCTCAGCAGCACCACCCAGCGCCAGCCACTCACCCCCAGCGGTGCATGCGGCACCAGCAGCCAGGCGGTCAGCGCCACCACAGGCACCGCCAGAAACTGCACGAAGAATGCAAACGCGAATGCGGCACTGCGCATATGCCGCGGCACCAGCTCGGACAGATACGTGTCGATGGTGACCAGCTCGATGCCCAGGCCGATCCCGACCACCAAGCGCAGCACGATGACCCCGGTGGCGGTGTGCTGCAGGCCCATCGCCACGGTCGCGGCGGTGTACCAGATCAGGGCGAAGGTGAATACCGGACGGCGCCCGAAGCGGTCGGCGAACGGACTCAGCAGGGCCGCGCCGACGAACAGGCCCAGAAACGTCGCCGCCGCAAACGCGGCTTGGTCGGACATGCCGAACGCGCCATCGGCAGCGCTGGCAAAGATGCCGTCGCGGATCAGCCCCGGGCTGATGTAGGCGGTCTGGAACAGGTCGTACAACTCGAAAAATCCACCCAGCGCGAGCAGGCCGACCAGCCGCCACAGCGTGGCGCTGGCCGGCAGCCGGTCGATCCGCGCGGCGATGTGCAGGGTGGCGGAAGCGGGGTCGAGCGGAGCGGTCGAAGCCATTGTCATGCAGGCGCTGCCAGTGCGGTGTCCATCATAGCTAGCAGCCCTGTCACCCGGCGCCCGTACTTCGCAGCCAGGCAACTGCATTCGCAGGCGATTCGACGAGCGCCAGACACCAACGGCCATCGCGCACAGCGTGAAGCCCCTCTCTCCGAGGCGAATGCATGGCTTGCGCGCCATTGCCGCGCCTGCGTTGCAGCACCCGTCCAGCGAGGCGCGGGCCTGGGCCTGGGCACGGAGCGGGACAGTGGCCAGCTGCAGGTCCTCCCGTTGTTTGACCACTGGAATGCTGTAATCCCCCCAGCGCCACCTGGGCAGGTGGCAAAGCCGCCTGGCCAGCCCCATCTTTTACACATCACTCATTCCCCGGAGTCATCCGATGACGCCCATTTCCGTGCTCGACCTGGCGCCGGTCTGCGAAGGCAGCGACACCACCCATGCCTTCGCCAACATGCTCGATCTGGCCCAGCACGCCGAGCGCTGGGGCTACCAGCGTTACTGGCTGGCCGAGCACCACAACATGCCGGGCATCGCCAGCGCCGCCACCGCGGTGCTGATCGGCCATGTCGCCGGTGGCACCAAGACCATCCGCGTCGGCGCCGGCGGCATCATGCTGCCCAACCATGCGCCGCTGCAGGTGGCCGAACAGTTTGGCACGCTGGCCTCGCTGTATCCGCAGCGCATCGACCTGGGCCTGGGCCGCGCGCCCGGCACCGACCAGCCGACCGCGCGCGCCCTGCGCCGCTATTTCGACAGCGCCGACCATTTCCCGCAGGACGTGGCCGAGCTGCTGCGCTACTTCGCGCCGGTGGTGCCGGGGCAGCTGGTGCAGGCAGTGCCGGGGGGCGGTCTCGACGTGCCGGTGTGGCTGCTGGGTTCCAGCCTGTTCAGTGCGCGGCTGGCCGCGGCGATGGGCTTGTCGTTCGCGTTCGCCTCGCATTTCGCGCCCGACGCGATGGACGAGGCGGTGGCGATCTACCGCCGCGAGTTCCGTCCGTCCGCGCAGTTGGCCAAGCCGCATGTGATGCTGGCCTTGAATGTGGTGGCTGCAGAGACCGAAGCGCAGGCACGCCGCCTGTTCACCACCCAGCAGCAGAGCTTCGTCAACCTGCGTCGCGGCAAGCCGGGCAAGATTCCCGCGCCGATCGACGACATCGACAGCTTCTGGCAGCCGCACGAGCGTGCCGGCGTGGAGCGAGCGTTGGCGTGCACGGTGCTGGGCGATGCCGAGCAGATCGCGCAGGGCGTGGCCGAGTTCATCGAGCGCCACACCCCGGACGAACTGCTGTTCACCGCCAACATCTACGACCATGCTGCGCGTTTGCGTTCGTTCGAAATCGCCGCCATGGCCTGCCGCGAGCTGGACGTGACTCCTGCGTGATTCACGTCGCTTTGCGCGGCGATCCGCTCAGATGCATGCACCTCCATTGGGAACACCAGCATGCAATTTCAGGAACGCAGCGAGAGCATCAAGCAGTTGGCGGAATTGATCCGCGGCGTGGACATCGCGATGTTCACGACCGTGTCGGCCGACGGCAAGTTGGTGAGCCGGCCGTTGGGGACGCAGGAAGTCGAATTCGATGGCGACCTGTGGTTCGCCACCGCCGCCGACAGCCCGAAGGTGGCTGAAATCGCCGCAGATCCGCGCGTCAACGTGGCCTACGCCTCGGCCTCGAAGAACAGCTACGTATCGGTCGCCGGTACCGCACGCGTGGTCGATGACCGCGCCAAGATCGAGCAGCTGTGGTCGCCGGCGATGAAGGTGTTCTTCCCCGGTGGCAAGGACGACCCCAACCTGCGCCTGATCCATGTGCGCGCCGAATCGGCCGAGTACTGGGATGGCCCGAGCGGGCTGCTGGGCAAGGCGCTGTACTTCGTGATGACGGCCGTGACCGACGATACCGGCAGCCTGTCGGACAACCGCGTGGTCGATCTGAAGTAGCTGCGCTCCAGGTGCACCGGCCGTCGCGCGCTCAGCGCCAGGCGGCCGGCCACCAACCGCGGATCAGGTCCAGCAACTGGTCCGAGGTGACGCCGAACACCGCCACCGAGATCAGCGCAGCGGCCCAGCCCACCAGCAGCAATGCGCCGTCGCGCTCGAGCAGGGCCAGCGCAAACAGCAGCAGGATCAGTCCGAAGATGTAGTTGGTGAACGGAATCGGCAGCGTCAGCAGGATGCCGACCAGCACCAGCAGCACGCCGGTGAACATCTGCGCCGGCATCCGGTCCAGCATGCCGTGCAGGCGCGGCTTGAGCAGCCGGTCCAGGCGTTGCAGCGTCGGCGCAAGCCGCGCGACGAAACGCTGGCTGGTGCTGCGGCGCGGCCCGCGATCGCCGATGAAACGCGGCACCCATGGCTTGCGCAGGCAGCACATCATCTGCAGCCCGATCAATACCGTCAGCGGGCCACTGATGCCGCCGGCCACGCCGGGAATCGGAATGAACGACGGCAGGATCGCCAGGAACAGGAACACCCCGAACGCGCTCTGCTGCAGATCGGCCAGGATCTCGCGCACCCGCAGCACATGCTCCGGATCGCCCTCGCTGAAGGCCGCCAGCAGGCTGCGGATGCCTTCGTTGCGATAGCGCATCTGCGCGTCGTCCGCTCCGTCCGAAGGCGGTACGCGGTTATCCGACGATGTCATCGCTGCCCTCGTCGCTGACGCGGCTCAGCAGCAGCTTGTCCACGCGTGCGCCATCCAGATCGACGATCTCGATGCGCCAGCCGGCCCAATCGAAGAATTCGCCCGCCTGCGGAATGCGCCCGAAGTAGTAGATGCACAGGCCGGCGAGCGTGTGGTAGTCGCCTTCGTCGGCCTCCGGCAGTTCGGCGCCCAGCACTTCGCGCAGTTCCTCCACCGGCAACGAGCCGTCGATCAGCAGCGAGCCGTCGGCGCGCGTGACCACCAGCGCGTCCTCGTCGGTGTTTTCCACCGCCTGCAGGCGGCCCACCACTGCGCCCATCAGGTCGCTGATGGTCACCAGCCCGCGGATTTCGCCGTATTCGTCCACCACCAGCGCCATCGACTGCTGCTCTTCGCGGAAGATCTCCAGCAGCTTCATCGCATGCGTGGATTCGGACACGAACAAGGTGTCGCGCAGCGCCTGGAACAGCTGCGCGCCGTGTCCATCCATGCGCGTGACCAGCGACTTGACCTCCAGCACGCCGGCGATGTCCTGGTCGCTGCCGCGGTAGACCGGGTAACGCGAGAATTCGTGTTCGCGCATCACCAGCAGATTGCGTTCCGGCTCGGCATTGGCATCCAGCCAGGCGATGCGGTTGCGCGGCGTCATCAGGCTGTCGGCGGTGCGGTCGCCCAGCCGCATCACGCGGTTCATCATGTCGCGCTCGTGCGCATCGATCACGCCGGCCTCGTGGCTTTCGGCCACCAGCATGCGGATCTCCTCTTCGGTCACCGATGCCGATTCGTCCTTGCCCATGCCGAGCATGCGCAGCACCAGCCGGGTCGAGCGCGCCAACACCCACACGCCGGGCGCGGCGATCTTTGCCAGCCAGGCCATCGGCACCGCCACCACCCCGGCGATGTCCTCGGAGTTGCGCAGCGCCAGCCGCTTGGGCACCAGCTCGCCGAAGATCAGCGTCAGGAAGGTGATCAGGGCCACCGCCAACGTGCTGCCGATCACCACCGAGTACGGGCGCGGCTTGCCGACCAGCTCGAACGAGGCCGACAGCGCCGGGAACAGCCCCTGCAGCCAGCTGCTGATGGCCTCGCCGATCGCCTCGCCACCGAACACGCCGGTGAGGATGCCGATCAGGGTGATGCCGATCTGTACCGTGGACAGGAAGTTTTCCGGGCTTTCGGCCAGCGCCAGGGCGCGGGCGGCGCGCTTGCTGGAGCCGGCCATCTGCTTCAGCCGGCTCTTGCGCGAGGTCATCAAGGACATTTCCGACATCGCGAAGAAGCCGTTCAGCAGGATCAGCGCGATGACGATCAGAAACTCAACCACGGGCGTCTTCCCCGGTCAGTGAAGGGGAGGGCGGGCGAGCACTGGGTTGGCCGGCGCGCACAGGGGCGGGGCGGCAACGGGGGAATATAGGGTCGTCTTCCATAGGGTGCACCCGAGGGCGCGGGAGCATGTTAGCAAACCACAGGGTGGTTCGAGCCGGGAAATGCCGATGTGAAGGCCGCCTGCGCCGCCGAGATACCCAGACAGGTCATGGAACGGTCATAATTCGCGCTTGGCGTCCGTCTCTCCCTCGACGGCAGGAAGTTTTCCACCCATGTTCTCGTTGCAGACCATCTTCGGCTCCGGCAAGCAGTTCTATGCGCTTCTGAACGAAGCGGCGCAGGCCGCCTACGACAGCACCAAGGCCTTGCACGCCATGATGCGCACGTCCGACCGCCAACCCGCGCTGGACGCCTTCAAGCTGGCTCGCCTGCGCGAACGCGCCGCCTCGGACAAGATCGGCCAGGCGCTGGTGGACAGCTTCATGACCCCGATCGAGCGCGAGGACATCGAAGCGCTGGGCTCGGCCCTGTACAAGATTCCCAAGCAGGTCGAGAAGTTCGCCGACCGCTACTCGCTGGCCACCAAGCATCTGGAGCACATCGACTTCGCCCCGCGCGCGGCGATGCTGGAACAGGCCGCCGCGGTGGTGGTGGAGATGGTGGCCGACCTGCCGCAGATGAACATCGATCGCATGACCGCGCTCAACGACAAGCTGCGCATGCTGGAAAACGAGGCCGACCGGCTGATGCTCGAGCTGTACCGCGACATCTATTCCGGCCGCCTGGACACGCTGCAGATGTTCCTGCTCAAGGAATTCTTCGAGATTCTGGAAAAGGCCATCGACCGTTGCCGCGAGGCAGGGGTGGTGGTGTACCAGATCGTGTTGAAGAACAGCTGAGGTCGCCGCGTGCTTACCCTAGTTCTGGTGGTGATCCTGGCGGCGTTGGTGTTCGAGTTCATCAACGGCTTCCACGACACCGCCAACTCCATCGCCACCGTGGTCGCCACCAAGGTGCTGTCGCCGGGCTGGGCGGTGATGCTGGCCGCCGGCATGAACCTGATCGGCGCGCTCACCGGCACCGCGGTGGCATTGACGATCGCCTCCGGCCTGCTCAACACCGACGTGGTCGAAGTCACCCCGCAGGTGATCCTGTGTGCGCTGCTGGGCGGCATCATCTGGAACCTGATCACCTGGTGGAAGGGTCTGCCGTCGTCGTCCTCGCACGCCTTGATCGGCGGGCTGTGCGGCGCCGGCCTTGCCGCCGCGCACAACAACTGGAACGCCTTGATCTGGTCGGAAAACATCGGTAACTGGGCCAAGAACAAGGGCCTGTTGTGGAAGGTGTTCGTGCCGATGATCACCTCGCCGATCGCCGGCTTCCTGCTCGGCATCGTGGTGATGCTGTTGCTGTGGGCGATCATCGCCGGCATGGCCCGGCTGGGCGGGCCGATCGGGCGGCTGGCGCGTCCGCGCTGGGTCAATGCCTTCTTCGGCAAGGCGCAGATCGCCTCGGCCGCCTATATGGGCTATGCCCACGGCCATAACGACGCGCAGAAGACCATGGGCATCATCGCGATGACCCTGATTGGCGCGCAGTCGGCCGGTGCGCTGGACGATCTGCCGAGCTGGCTGTCGTTCCTGCATCCGGGCACCGGCCTGGCCGCGGGTGCCGGCATTCCGATGTGGATCGTGCTGACCTGTGCAGTGGTGATGGCCGCCGGCACCGCCTCGGGCGGCTGGAAGATCATCAAGACGCTCGGCCACAAGATGGTCAAGCTGCATCCCATCCACGGTTTTGCCGCAGAAACCAGCTCGGCCACCGTGCTGACCGTGGCCGCGCACTTCGGCATGCCGGTGTCCACCACGCACAGCATTTCCACCGCGATCATGGGTGTGGGCTTTGCCAAGAACCCGCGCTCGCTGCGGCTGGGCGTGATCGAGCGCATCGTCTGGGCCTGGATTCTGACCATCCCGGCCGCCGGCGGAGTGGCGTATCTGATCCTGCGCTGCTTCGAATGGTTCGGCTGGACCTGAGCGATGTCGCGCTGTGGTCACCTCGGTGGGCGAGCATGCGCGCCAACCGCGGCGTGCCCTGTTGCAGGCCGTTCCATTCGACCCTGATGTGCCAACGCGTCCTGCCTGAGGAAACGCGCCGATGATGCTTGCGCTGGTGTGCGTGCTGTTCTTGCTGTCCTGGCTGATCGGCCGCCGGCGCTGGCTGCGCAGTGCGCGTGCGCTGGCAGCGGCCACATTGGCGTTGCTGCTGCTGGTGGGCTGCGGCCCGTTGGCGAGCTGGATGCTGCACGGGCTGCAGCAGACCGGCGTCAACGATTTCAACGACTGGCGCGCGCGCAACATGATCGTGCTGCTGGGCGCGGGCACGGTGCGGCCGGATGGTCCCGACGCCACCGCCGAGGCCAACATGTTCGCCTACGGCCGCATCGTCGAGTCGGCGCGGCTGTACCGGCAGTGCCGTGCGCATGGCGGCGACTGCAAGATCGAGATCAGCGGCGGCGACGCGCGCGGGCTGGGCCTGTCCGAGGCGGTGGTGTATCGAAAGGTGCTGATCGGGCTGGGCATCGCCCAGGCCGACCTGATCATGGAGCCGTCCAGCATGAACACCTGGCAGAACGCGCAGTTCAGCCAGCCCTTGCTGCGCCAGTACCGCCCCGAGCGGGTGGTGCTGGTGTCCTCGGCCACGCATCTGCGGCGTGCCGAGCTGTACTTCCGCCACTTCGGCATCGATGCCACGCCGGTGCGCTCGGACTGGTTGACCGCGTCCTGGGCGTGGTTGCCGCAGAGCTACAACTTCACCGTGGCCGATGTCGCCTTGCACGAGTACCTGGGCATTGCGCGCTATCGGGTTTACGAGTGGCTGGGGTGGAATGTGGAGGCTGTTCGGGCTGGGGCGTTGTGAATGGGGAATCGGGATTCGGGAATCGGGAATGGGAATTCGGGATTCGGGATTCGGGATTCGTAGCAGCTGGTGCGCTGCCTGATATGTGCGGCTGATTAGCGTCCGACAGCGCTTGCCGCTCCGGATTAACGGGTGCAATGCGTGTGCGCGGCGGTCGGGAGGGTGATTGCGCTGCTTGGTGGCAGCGCAGCCGGTTGCGCATTTAGTTGCGGCTGGTAGTTGCGGCTGGCGTGATGCATCGCCCGCCGCGTGTGCGGCCGGCGATGGTGATGCTCATCGGGTTTCGTACATCGTCTTGACGTCGTTGCGGAATGCGGCCTGGCTATCGGTGCGGTTGTAGAACATGTGGCCGCCGGGATATTCGCGTACCTGCACGCGCTTGGGGTCGCTGCCCATGGTCGGCATCTGGTCCACCGTCAGCACCGAGCCCATGAACGGGCAGGAGAGGTCGTTCCAGCCATGCGCGATCAACACGCGCAGCTTGGGGTCGATCGCCACCGACTGGCGCAGTTGGGTGACCGCGCCCTTGCGCAGTTCGTCGTTCCAGTCCCATAGCTTGTTGACGTCGTACTTGAGCGCCTGATAACGCGCATCGACCTTCCAGCCGACCACACGGGTGACGAAGTCCACCATCGCGGTGGTGGTCGGCGCGATGATGCTGTCCAGCAGCGGGGCGTTGGCGCGCTGCTCCGGATCGTTGGGGAAGGGGTCGAACGCGGTCACGTTGGAGTCGTAGCGGCTGCTCAGCTCGCCCTTGTCGCGGAACACCTCGCGCAGGTAGGCCTGGGTTTCCAGGCGTCCGCCGGAGCGACGCACATAGGTCGCGTCCAGCCCGGTCATGCGGGTGACCTGCTGCAGCATCGCCTCGGTCGCCTGCGGGTCGGTGCGGCCCCTCATCAGCGCCACCGCGTAGTCGCCGCGGGTGTAATCGATCACCTGGCGCATCGCCGTGTCGCTGAGCTGGCCCTGGCGTTCCAGGTGTGCAGCGGCGATCGAGGGCAGCGTCATCATCCAGGCCAGCGGCGACACATCGCTGTTGTCGTCCAGGGTGGGATTGAGATACGGCGACACCAGCACCACGCCGTTCATCGCCACGCCCAGCCGGGTCTGCAGGTACTGCGTGATGCGCGGGCCGCGGAAGCCGCCATAACTTTCGCCGACCAGGTACTTGCGTGCCTGCAGGCGGCGGTTCTTCAGCAGCCAGTCGTAGACCACGCGCGAGAGATATTCCACGTCGGCCTGCGGGTTGTAGAACTGCTTCTTGGCCTCGTCGTCGCCGATCAGGGCGCGGCTGAAGCCGGTGCCGACCGGGTCGATGAACACCAGGTCGGTGAAGTCCAGCCAGGTGCCGGGGTTATCGCGCAACGCCGCCGGCGCGGAGGCGCTGTCGCCTTCGGCGCCGAAACCCACCACCTTGGGTCCGATCGCGCCCATGTTCAGATACACCGACGACGCACCGGGCCCGCCATTCAGCGCGAAGGTCACCGGGCGGTCCTTGCCATCGACGGTATAGGCGGTGAACACCACCTCGCCGGTGGTCTTGCCCTGCGCATCGCGCACCGGCAGCGTGCCGACGGTTGCGGTGTAACTCAGCGTGCGCCCGCCCACGCGGGTGCTTTGCCGCACGCTGGCATCGGCCGGCAGTGGCGCGGGCTTGGCGGCGGCGGCATCGGACTTGGTGTCGGTTTTTGCAGCGTTGTTGTCGGGCGCATCGGCCAGCGCGTTCCCGCTGAGCAGGACGCAGGCCAGCAGGCTGGCACGGAGAAGGGAGGGCATGAGCATCGGAGATTCGGCAGGGAGCGACGATGCTAGGCCGCCGATGGCGTCCGATGGCTGTGCACAAAGGCATGTGTGTCGCGTTGGCCGACGTGGCCTGCCTGGCTTGGAGCAGCATGTGCCGCTGCAGGCAGTCGTCTGAGCCAAAGGGTGGGGTCTGCGCAGTCCGCTGAAATCCGCGTCGACTGAAAAGAAAACCGGTAACACTTCCTTCTCCCCTCGGGAGAAGGTGCCCCGCAGGGGCGGATGAGGGGCGCCTCAGAGGGATATCACTGCCTGCGATGGCAAGCGCGTCGCCACGCGCCACCACAGTGAATCATCGGCTTCACCCTCACTCCAACTTCCGCTTCGCACCCCCGGCCCGGGCTGGCAGCGCGGGCGCTCGAAGATACCTGCGCAAGCAGTGCCTTCTCGCCCCGATGCGGGGCGAAGCTTCCGCTGCTTGGTGTCTTCAGGTTTTCAGCGAATTCAAACCTCCAGCGATGCCAGATCGCCCTTGGTCTCCAGCCACTGCTTGCGATCGCCGGCGCGCTTCTTCGCCAGCAGCATGTCCATCAGCGAGCGGGTCTGTTCGCCATCGTCGATGGTCAGCTGCACCAGGCGACGCGTATCCGGGTGGATGGTCGATTCGCGCAGCTGTTGCGGATTCATCTCGCCCAGGCCCTTGAAGCGGGTGACGCTGACCTGGCCCTTGAGCTTCTCGCGCGCGATCTTGTCCAGCAGCGTGGTCTTTTCCTCCTCGTCCAGCGCGTAGAACACCTGCTTGCCCACGTCCACGCGGAACAGCGGCGGCATCGCCACGAACACGTGGCCGGCCGCGACCAGCGCCGGGAAATGCTGCAGGAACAGCGCGGTCAGCAAGGTGGCGATATGCAGGCCGTCGGAGTCCGCATCGGCCAGGATCACTACCTTGCCGTAACGCAGCCCGGTGATGTCGTCCTTGCCCGGGTCGCAGCCGATCGCGATCGCCAGGTTGTGCACTTCCTCGGAGGCCAGCACGCTGCCCGATGCCACTTCCCAGGTGTTGAGGATCTTGCCGCGCAGCGGCAGGATCGCCTGGAAGTCCTTGTCGCGGGCCTGCTTGGCCGAGCCGCCGGCCGAGTCGCCCTCGACCAGGAACAGTTCGGTGCGCGACAGATCCTGGCTGATGCAGTCGGCCAGCTTGCCGGGCAGGGCCGGACCCTGGGTGACCTTCTTGCGGACGATCTGCTTTTCGGTCTTCAGGCGCGCACTGGCGCGGTCGATGGCGATCTGCGCGATCTTCTCGCCGATCTCCACGTTCTGATTCAGATACAGGCTGAAGGCATCGTGCGCGGCGCCTTCGATGAAGCCGGCGGCCTGGCGCGAGGACAGGCGTTCCTTGGTCTGCCCGGAGAACTGCGGGTCGGTCATCTTCAGGCTGAGCACGAAGGTGACCCGGTCCCACACGTCTTCCGGCGCCAGCTTGACGCCGCGCGGCAGCAGGTTGCGGAAGTCGCAGAACTCGCGCAGCGCATCGGTCAGGCCCGAACGCAGGCCGTTGACGTGGGTGCCGTGCTGCGCGGTCGGGATCAGGTTGACGTAGCTTTCCTGCACCAGCTCGCCTTCCGGCACCCAGGCCGCAGCCCAGTCGACGATCTCGGTGTCCTTCTTCAGGCTGCCCACGAACAGGTCGGCCGGCAGCATTTCGTGCTCGGCCATCTCGCCCTTGAGGTAGTCGCGCAGGCCGTTCTCGAAGTACCAGCTGTCCTGCTCGCCGGTGGCCTCGTCATGCAGCTTCACGGTCAGGCCCGGGCACAGCACCGCCTTGGCGCGCAGCAGATGACGCAACGCGCGCACGTTGAACTTGGGCGTGTCGAAATACTTCGGATCGGCCCAGAAGCGCAGCCGCGTGCCGGTATTCTTCTTGCCGACGGTGCCGACCACTTCCAGCTTGGAGGCGGCGTGGCCGTCGCGGAACTCCATGCGGTGCTCGCTGCCTTCGCGCTTGATGAACAGCTCGACCTTGGTCGACAGCGCATTGACCACGCTCACGCCCACGCCGTGCAGGCCGCCGGAGAAGGTGTAGTTGCGGTTGCTGAACTTGCCGCCGGCATGCAGCCGGGTCAGGATCAGCTCGACACCGGGAATCTTTTCTTCCGGGTGCATGTCCACCGGCATGCCGCGACCGTCGTCGGACACCTCGCAGCTGCCGTCCTTGTACAGGGTCACTTCGACCTGCCTGGCGTGACCGGCCAGCGCCTCGTCGACCGAGTTGTCGATCACTTCCTGCGCCAGATGGTTCGGGCGCGCAGTGTCGGTATACATGCCAGGGCGGCGTTTGACCGGGTCCAGGCCCGACAGCACTTCAATATCGGCGGCGTTATAACGGGTGTTCATGCATCTCGTTGGCACGTGAAACGACGCGCAAGTGTGGGGGTTGGGCCGATTTTTTGCACGCGACAGGCGTTCAGTGCAGGGCGGGGTGCGGCTGGATACCCTGGCGTTGGATTCGGAACCAAACGTCCCCACCTGAGGATGTCACCGAACCCGGAGGACACCATGAAGTTCAAGCACATCCTGATGCTCACCCTCGGTGCTGCCGCAGTGGCCGCGCTTCCTGCCATGGCCCAGGCCGCTCCTCAGCAGACCGGTCAGGGCACCGGCGCCAGCGCGCAGAAGGCCGACGACGCCAAGGCCAAGACCGAAGCCGAGCGCAAGGCCGAGCGCCGCGCCGCTGCTGCGGCACACAAGCCCAAGGCCGACGCCGCCACGCGCGAGGAAGAGGAAGAAGAAAAGCCGGCGCGCTGATTTCATCGCGCGACGGCACAACGCCACACGGACGCCCCGGCCTTGGTCGGGGCGTCTGCATTTGCGCGCCAGGCGCAGCGCGTTTTTCGCCGCTGTGACGACATGATCGTCACGCAACCCTTGGGCATTCGCCCGTCACCCGCTAAACTATGGCTTTCCGGGAGGCTTCAAGCCCCATGACCCCCCTGATTTTTGTTACCGGCGGCGTAGTGTCCTCGCTAGGCAAGGGCATTGCCGCCGCTTCGCTTGCCTCCATTCTGGAAGCGCGTGGCCTGAAGGTCACGATGATGAAGCTGGACCCGTACATCAATGTGGACCCGGGCACGATGAGCCCGTTCCAGCATGGCGAGGTCTACGTCACCGACGACGGCGCCGAGACCGACCTGGATCTGGGTCACTACGAGCGCTACGTGCGCACGCGGCTGTCGCGCAAGAACTCGGTCACCACCGGTCGGATCTACGAGAACGTGATCCGCAAGGAGCGTCGCGGCGATTACCTGGGCGCCACCGTGCAGGTGATCCCGCACATCACCGACGAGATCCGCCGTTGCATCGACGAGGCCACCGCCGGGTTCGACGTGGCGCTGATCGAGATCGGCGGCACCGTTGGCGATATCGAGTCGCTGCCGTTCCTGGAAGCGATCCGCCAGGTGCGCACCGAGCGTGGCGCCGAAAAGGCCATGTTCATGCACCTCACCCTGGTGCCGTACATCGCCGCCGCCGGTGAGTTGAAGACCAAGCCGACCCAGCATTCGGTCAAGGAGCTGCGCTCGATCGGTATCCAGCCGGACGTGCTGCTGTGCCGTTCCGAGCAGCCGGTACCGGATTCGGAGCGCCGCAAGATCGCGTTGTTCACCAACGTCTCCGAGCGCGCGGTGATCAGCTGCCCCGATATCGATGTGCTGTACGGCATGCCGCTGGAGCTGCGTCGCCAGGGCCTGGACGAACTGGTCATCGATCAGTTCAAGCTGCGCGACAAGGTGGCTGCGCCCGACCTGTCCGAATGGGCTGCGGTGGTGGATGCGGTCAAGCACCCGCTGGACGAGGTCACCATTGCGGTGGTCGGCAAGTACGTCGACCACCAGGACGCCTACAAGTCGGTGGCCGAAGCGCTGCGTCACGGCGGTCTGCGCCAGCGCACCAAGGTCAACCTGAAGTGGCTGGAAGCGCAGGATCTGGAGGGCAGCGACATGGCTGCGCTGCAGGATATCGACGGCATCCTGGTGCCGGGCGGCTTCGGCGACCGTGGTTTCGAAGGCAAGGTGCTCACCTCCAAGTATGCGCGCGAGCACAAGGTGCCGTACTTCGGCATCTGCTACGGCATGCAGGCGGCGGTGGTGGACTATGCCCGCCACGTGGCCGATCTGGACGCAGCCAACAGCACCGAGAACGATCGCCAGTCGCCGCACCCGGTGATCGGCCTGATCACCGAATGGCGCACCGCCACCGGCGAAGTGGAAAAGCGCGACGAGAAGTCCGACCTGGGCGGCACCATGCGGCTGGGTCTGCAGGAGCAGCGGCTCAAGCCGGGCACGCTGGCGCGCGAGGTGTACGGCAAGGATGTGGTCGCCGAGCGTCACCGCCACCGCTACGAGTTCAACAACCGCTACCGCACCCAACTGGAAGACGCCGGCCTGGTGATCTCCGGCAAGTCGATGGACGACACGCTGGTGGAGATGGTGGAGCTGCCGCGCGATGCGCACCCGTGGTTCCTGGCCTGCCAGGCACATCCGGAATTCCTGTCCACCCCGCGCGACGGGCATCCGCTGTTCATCGGCTTCGTGCGCGCTGCGCGCGAGAAGAAGGCGGGCGGAAAACTGCTGAAGGAAGCGCGTGCCTGAACCGCTCCTTCTCCCGTCGGGAGAAGCTGGCGCGCAGCGCCGGATGAGCGGCGCCGCAACGCACCGGAAGTTGCCAGCCATGACGGACGCGTTGCCACGCGTCAGCCAGGGCAAACCATCGCACGTCAGCAGCGCTTCGCAACCGTACCCGCACACCAACTCCTCTCCCGACGGGAGAGGGGCTTTAATCAATAGGTGACCTGATGAAACTGTGTGACTTTGACGTTGGCCTGGATCAGCCGTTGTTCTTGATCGCCGGCCCCTGCGTGATCGAGTCGATGCAGCTGCAGCTCGACGTGGCCGGCAAGCTGAAGGAAATCACCGGCAAGCTGGGGATCAACTTCATCTTCAAGTCGAGCTTCGACAAGGCCAACCGCACCTCCGGCACCAGCTTTCGCGGCCCGGGCCTGGAAGAGGGCCTGAAGGTGCTGGCTGCGGTAAAGCAGCAGATCGGCGTGCCGGTGCTGACTGACGTGCACGAATACACCCCGATGAACGAGGTCGCCGCCGTCGTCGATGTGCTGCAGACCCCGGCCTTCCTGGTACGCCAGACCGATTTCATCAAGAACGTCTGCGCCGCCGGCAAGCCGGTCAACATCAAGAAGGGCCAGTTCCTGGCGCCGTGGGACATGAAGCCGGTGGTCGACAAGGCCAAGTCGACCGGCAACGAGCAGATCATGGTCTGCGAGCGTGGCGCCTCGTTCGGCTACAACAATCTGGTCAGCGACATGCGCTCGCTGAGCGTCATGCGCGACACCGGCTGCCCGGTGGTGTTCGATGCCACCCATTCGGTGCAGTTGCCGGGCGGGCAGGGCAGCAGTTCCGGTGGCCAGCGCGAGTTCGTGCCGGTGCTGGCGCGCGCGGCGGTGGCGGTGGGCATTTCCGGCCTGTTTGCCGAAACCCATCCGGATCCGTCCAAGGCCTTGTCGGACGGCCCCAACGCCTGGCCGCTGGACCGCATGGAAGAGCTGCTCGAGACCCTGATGGAACTGGATGCCGTCACCAAGAAGCACGGGTTCGCGCGCTTCGCATGAGTTCCGATCCATGGGCGCTGGCCGCGTCGCAGCGCCAGCGTCGGCAGTGGCGCCACTGGCCCTGGGGCTGGATCGCGCTGGTCGCATCGATCGCCGCGTGGGCGTGTATGGCCGCGATGGTGTTTCTGGTCGCTGCCAGCATCGGCATGCCGGGCGACGGCGACCATGCCATGCAGGCCACGCGGGTGCCAAAGCTGGTCACGCTGCTGCTGGCCGCCGTGGCGATCACAAGTTGCCTGATCGCCGGTCCGCTGGCGTTGCGGCTGGCTCGCCAATCCGGCGCAGCGATCGTTGCGTTGGTGTCGCTGTCGGTCTTGCTGCTGCTGTCTGGTTTACCGCTGCTGGGCTTGATGGCCTAGCGGCATGCTTGCCGGCCTGTTGCGTGCGGCAGCTTCACGCGATTTGGCAATGTGCCGGTGTGCGGCGATAATCCCGCAGCTTGTTTCCGGTGTACTTCCCCCTTACTGGTAACCGATCGACCTATGACCACTATCGCCAAGATCCTCGCCCGCGAAATCCTCGACTCCCGCGGCAACCCCACGCTGGAGGCCGAAGTCTCGCTGGACGACGGCTCGTTCGGCCGCGCTGCCGTGCCCTCGGGCGCCTCGACCGGTACCAAGGAAGCGGTGGAACTGCGCGATGGCGACAAGACCCGCTACCTGGGCAAGGGCGTGCTGCATGCGGTGCAGAACGTCAACGGCACCATCGCCGAGACGCTCAAGGGCTTCGACGCGGCCGACCAGCAGGGTCTGGACCGCCGCCTGATCGACCTGGACGGCACCGAGAACAAGGGCCGCCTGGGCGCGAACGCGCTGCTGGGTGTGTCGCTGGCCGCCGCGCATGCCGTGGCCGCCTCGCGTAAGCAGCCGCTGTGGCAGTACCTGTCCACCATCACCGAGTCCGACGTGGCACTGCCGGTGCCGATGATGAACATCATCAACGGCGGCGCGCATGCCGACAACAACGTCGACTTCCAGGAGTTCATGGTGCTGCCGGTCGGCTGCAGCTCGTTCTCCGAAGCGCTGCGTGCCGGCACCGAAATCTTCCACGCGCTCAAGTCGGTGCTAAAGGGCCACGGCCTGAGCACGGCAGTGGGCGACGAAGGCGGCTTTGCGCCGGACTTCCGCAGCAATGTCGAAGCGCTGGACACCATCCTCGAGGCGATCGGCAAGGCCGGCTATACCGCCGGCGAAGACGTGCTGCTGGGCCTGGACGTGGCCTCCAGCGAGTTCTACGACAACGGCAAGTACAACCTGGTCGGCGAAAACAAGCGCCTGACCAGCGAGCAGTTCGTCGACTTCCTGGCCGACTGGGTCGCGCAGTACCCGATCATCAGCATCGAAGACGGCCTGGCCGAGGACGACTGGGCCGGCTGGAAGCTGCTCACCGACCGCGTCGGCAAGAAGGTGCAGCTGGTCGGCGACGATCTGTTCGTCACCAACCCGAAGATCTTCAAGCAGGGCATCGACTCGGGCACTGCCAACGCGATCCTGATCAAGGTCAACCAGATCGGCACGCTGACCGAGACGCTGGAAGCCATTGCGATGGCGCATGCGGCCAACTATGCCTCGATCGTCTCGCACCGCTCGGGCGAAACCGAAGACACCACCATCGCCGACATCGCCGTGGCCACCACCGCCACGCAGATCAAGACCGGCTCGCTGTGCCGCAGCGACCGCGTCGCCAAGTACAACCAGTTGCTGCGCATCGAGCAGGCGCTGGGCTCCGGCGCGCGTTACGCCGGCCGCGACGCGTTCGTTTCGCTCAAGCGCTAAGCCGTGCGCAACTGGCGCTGGCTACTGCTGGTGCTGGCGGTGCTGCTGGCTTGGCTGCAGTACCGCTTCTGGTTCGGGCCTGGGAATTCCGGTGAAGTGATGATGCTGGAAGCCCAGGTCGCGCATCAGACACAGGACAACGAAGGTCTGCGCCAACGCAACCAGGCGTTGGCAGCAGAGGTGAAGGATTTGAAGGACGGCGAGGCGGCAATCGAGGAACGCGCGCGCAGCGAACTGGGCATGATCAAACCGGGCGAGACGTTCTATCGCGTGGTCGAGGATGCACCACCGCTGCCGCCCGCAGTGGCCGCGCCGTCCGCTGCGCCCGTCGAGCGTGACGCTCCGGCGGAACAGCCATGACCGGTTCGATCTGGGCGATCGTGCCGGCCGCCGGGCGCGGCACGCGCTTTGGTGGGCAGACCCCCAAACAGTATCTGCCTGCTGCCGGGCAACCGCTGATGGCCTACACGCTGGCGGCGCTTGCCGCGCATCCGGTGGTGGCCGGCATCGTGGTGGCCATCGCGCCCGATGATGCGGATTGGCCAGGCTGGACTTCGGTGCAGGACAAGCCGGTGCTGACCTGCGTCGGCGGCGGGACACGTGCGGCATCGGTGCTGGCCGGATTGCTGGCCCTGCCGGAGAGCGTGCGGGCCGATGACTTTGTGCTGGTGCACGACGCCGCGCGGCCCAATCTCGCCTTGGCCGATCTGGAGCGTCTGCTGGAAATCGGCCGCGGCGATCCGGTCGGCGCGATCCTGGCTGCGCCGGTGCGCGACACGCTCAAGCGAGCCGGCGACGATGGCGGCATCGATGCCACCGAGCCACGCGAGCGGCTGTGGCGCGCGTTGACCCCGCAGCTGTTCCGTCGCCATCAACTGATCCGCGGCCTCACCGAAGCGTCGGCCGCTGGCGTGGACGTAACCGACGAGGCGATGGCGATGGAGCGGCTGGGATTGCGCCCGTTGCTGGTGGAAGGTGCCGAAGACAACTTCAAGGTGACCACGCCGACGGATCTGGCGCGCTTTGAATTCGAACTGGCGCGCCGCGGCGTGGCGGTGGATGCCCAGTCGCCTGCAGCCGGTCCGCGCGCCGGGGTGGTCGTTGGCCACGCCGATGCGCCGTCCGCTGGCGCGCACCACGACGCCGACGCTCCCTAATCACCACGGATTACCATGTCTTTCAATTTTCGAATCGGTCAGGGCTACGACGTGCACGCGTTCGGTGCGGGCGACCACGTGATGCTGGGCGGCGTGCGCGTCGCGCACAGCCATGGCGTGCTCGCGCACAGCGATGGCGACGTGGTGTTGCACGCGCTGTGCGATGCGATGCTGGGCGCGCTGGCGCTGGGCGATATCGGTCAGCACTTTCCGCCGTCCGACGCGCGCTGGAAGGACGCCGACAGCGCGCAGTTCCTGCAGCATTGCGATCACTTGCTGCGCGAGCGTGGCTGGCGCGTCGGCAATGCCGATGTCACCGTGATCTGCGAGCGTCCCAAGATCGGCCCGCATGCGCTGGCGATGCGCGAACGCATCGCCGGCCTGCTGGCGATCGAACTCGATGCGGTCAGCGTCAAGGCCACCACCAGCGAAAAGCTCGGCTTCACCGGTCGCAGCGAGGGCATTGCTGCCCAAGCGGCGGTCTTGCTCGGCAAGATCGCCGGCTGACCGCGACTGACAAACGCCTGCGCGCACCGTCGGTGGCATGGACGGTGCCGGGCATGGCGATCATCCCGCATACCCTGCAGTGCTGAGCCTGCCGTCCACGCATCCGGCCACTGCCGGCCAGCTGTTCCAGCCGCTCCAGATCGCGGTTACCTGCGCCGGGCTCGTCTTGGCGTCGCACCGCGACACCACCGCGCCGAGGCATTCGGCACATAGCGCACGACCTGTCGGCGCGAAGGTAAATCACAGCATGAGCGACACCTCTGTTCTGCCGCGCGCGCATGGCGCTGCGGTCCTCGGCGCGGCAATGCGCAGCACGCCCGACGATTTTCAGGTCGATGAGCTGCCGGCCTTCGAGCCCACCGGCGAGGGCGAGCACCTGTTGCTCACCATCCGCAAGCGTGGGCAGAACACCGCCTATATCGCGAAAAAACTCGCGCAGTGGGCCGGGATCGCCGAGATGGGCGTCAGCTACGCCGGGCTGAAGGACCGCCATGCGGTGACCACGCAGCGCTTCAGCGTGCATCTGCCCAAGCGCATCGCGCCGGAGCTCGCCGCGCTCGACGACGATGAGATGCAGGTCATCGCCAGCACCTGGCACAACCGCAAGCTGCAACGCGGCGCACTGCTGGGCAATCGTTTCGTGTTGACGTTGCGCCAGGTGCAGGGCGAGCACGCGGCGATCGAACAGCGCCTGCAGGCAATCGCCGCGCGCGGTATCCCGAACTGGTTTGGCGAACAGCGTTTCGGCCGCGACGGCGGCAACGTGGCCTCCGCGCTGGCGATGTTCGGTTATGTGTCCAATGCCGACTGCACCTTGTCAGCGGCGCCGGCATCCCGGCGGCGGCTGCGCAACGATCAACGCTCGATGCTGCTGTCGGCGGCGCGCTCGGCGTTGTTCAATCGGTTGCTCACCGCACGCGTGGAGCAGGGTAGCTGGGACGCCGCGCTGGATGGCGAGGCGTGGATGCTGGATGGCTCGCGCAGCGTGTTCGGCCCCGAGCCGTTCACCGATGTACTGGCAGAGCGCCTGGCGCGCTTCGACATCCATCCCAGCGGGCCGTTGTGGGGCGCCGGCGAACTGCGTTCGACCGGGCAGGCCGCGGCGGTGGAGCAGGGCGCGCTGTCCGACCCGCAATCGGAGGTGCTGCGACAAGGTCTGGAGGCCGCGGGCTTGAAGCAGGAGCGCCGCGCACTGCGCTTGCGTCCGCAACAACTGGCGTATCGCTGGCTGGATGCGGACAGCCTGCAGATCGAATTCGCACTGCCGCCGGGCTGCTACGCCACCGCGGTGCTGTGGGAGCTGGGCGAAGTCAGCGACGCCGGCCGTCTCAACGCCGGCCTGCGTTCCGACGCCTAGGCCTGCTCGGTTGTCGTTGGCTACCCGGCAAGCACGTCACCGCGTAGGAGCGGACCTGGCCGCGACAGGCCTCCCCCATCAACGCGTCCTTTGCGCAAGCGCATGCCTGCACCAGCGACCCGTCGCCCAATCGGCGCTAACGCCGCGCCAGCAACACCAGCAGCGCCCCGGTGCCACCTTGCGTGGCCGGCGCGGAATGAAACGCCAGCACATCGTTGCGCTGACGCAGCAGGCGATCCATCAGGTTTTTCAACACCGGCGCGCCATTGTCCGACTGCAGCCCCTTGCCGTGGATGATGCGCACGCAGCCATGCTCGTGCGCATGCGCTTCCAGCAGGAACTGCCGCAGCAGGGATTCGGCCTGCGCGGCGGTGGCGCCATGCAGGTCCAGTTCGTCCTGGATCGAGAATTGACCGCGCTTGAGCCGCTGAAACAATCGGGTGGGAAGATTCTCGCGCCGGTAGCTGGCGGTATCGCCCGCCTCCAACGGCGCACTGTCGCGCAGCAGACGCGCGAATTCGGTGTGCGCTTCCGCATCGTCGCGCTCGGCCATGCGCGCGCGCGGCTTGGGGCGCGGCTTGGCATTGGCCGGTGGGGCGACTTCACGAATCGGCTTGACCGCGCCGATCGCTGCGCGGAACAGCGCGCCGTCGTCTTCGTCTTCAGGATGCGACATGCCCACAGCCTAACCTGCCCAACCCCAGGTGCAAGCGAAGATCAAGCGCGAAGGGCGCGGACGCATCCGGTATCATGACCCGGTTTTCCGAGGAGTCCCATGCGCGTACTGGTTAGCAACGACGACGGTGTCGACGCCCCCGGCATCCAGATTTTGGCCGAGGCGCTGCGCCATGCCGGTCATGAAGTGATGGTGGTCGCGCCCGACCGCGACCGCTCCGGCGCCAGCAATTCGCTGACGCTGGATGTGCCGATCCGCACCCGCCGCATCGACGCGCAGACCTGCGCGGTTGCCGGCACGCCCACCGACTGCGTGCATCTGGCGTTGACCGGCATGCTCGATTACGACCCGGACATCGTGGTCTCCGGCATCAACAACTCGGCCAATCTCGGCGACGACGTGATCTATTCGGGCACCGTGTCCGCCGCGATGGAAGGCCGTTTCCTCGGCCTGCCGGCGGTGGCGGTCTCGCTGGTGACGCACAATCACGAAGCGCATCACTACGAAACCGCCGCGCGCGCCGCGGTGGAGATCGTGGCACGGCTGAAGTCCGACCCGTTGCCCGCCGATACCATCCTCAACGTCAACGTGCCGGACCTGGCCTGGTCGGAGGTGCTCGGTTTCGAGGTCACCCGGCTGGGCAACCGCCACCGGTCCGAGCCCTGCGTGCCGCAGCGCGACCCGCGCGGCCGCACCGTGTACTGGATCGGCCCGGCCGGGCCGGAGCAGGACGCCGGCGCCGGCACCGACTTCCATGCCGTGCGCACCGGGCATATCTCGATCACCCCGATCCATGTCGACCTGACCCGCTATCAGGCGCTGGAGACGGTGGCCGGCTGGGTGGGCGGCCTGACCGCCGCGCTGGATACGCCGGCATGACGCCGAGGCTGCGGCTGCAACCGGAATCGGTCGGGATCGGCATGACCTCGCAACGCGTGCGCGACCGGCTGGTCGAGCGCCTGCGCGAGGCCGGCATCCAGGACGAAGCGACGCTCAACGCGGTGCGCACCGTGCCGCGCCATCTGTTCATCGACGAAGCGCTGGCCTCGCGTGCCTACGAAGACACCGCCTTGCCGATCGGCCACGGCCAGACCATCTCGCAGCCCTGGGTGGTCGCGCGCATGACCGAGGCGGTGCTGCAGGTCGGCCCGACCAAAGTGCTCGAAGTGGGCACCGGCTCCGGCTACCAGGGCGCGATCCTCGCCGCGCTGGGGCTGGAGGTGTACACGGTCGAGCGCATCGGCGACCTGCTGCGACAGGCGCGCAAGCGCTTCCGGCACCTGGGCATGAACGTGCGCAGCAAGCACGACGACGGCCGCATCGGCTGGCCCGAACACGGCCCCTACGATGCCATCGTGGTCACCGCGGCCGCCCCGGCGCTGGTCGATGCGTTGGTCGATCAGCTGGCGGTCGGCGGGCGGCTGGTGGCCCCGGTCGGTGGTGCCTCGTCGCAGTCACTGGTGCAACTCACGCGCGCTGCCGACGGCGCGATCGAGCAGCAGGTTCTGGCGCCGGTCACGTTCGTCCCGCTGTTGTCGGGCATGCTGGATTGAATCCATGAGAGTTTCTCGATGAAGATCTTCGGGCCGTTGTACGACGTGGCCATTCGTTGGTCGCGCAATCGCCGCGCTCCGGCGCTGCTGACCGGCCTCAGTTTCGTGGAGGGTTTCATCTTCCCGGTGCCGCCGGAGGTGATGCTGGCACCGATGTCGCTGGCCGAACCCAAGCGTGCGTTGTGGTTCGCCACCTTGAGCCTGATCGGCTCGGTCTGCGGTGCGCTGGTAGGTTACCTGCTCGGCCATTTCGCCTTCGCCGCATTGCAGCCGCTGATCGAATGGCTGGGCTGGAGCGCGAAGATCCAGGCGCAGATCGAGACGCTGCGCACGCTGGTCGCCGATTCGCCGTGGAAGGCCTTCTGGGCGCTGGTGCTGGTGGGCTTCACCCCGATCCCGTTGAAGATCTTTACCTGGGCCTCGGGCGTGGTCGGCGTGCCGATCCTGCCCTTCATTGCCAGCATGCTGGTTGGGCGCGGCAAGCGCGTGTATCTGGTGGCCGGCGCGATCCGGCTGGGTGGGGCGCGTGCCGAGGCCGCGTTGCATCGCTGGATCGAGCCGCTGGGCTGGGTGGCCATGGCCGTTCTGGCGGTGGGAGCAGGCTGGCTGGTGTGGAAGACAACCAACGGATGAGCAAGTTGCAGATGAATTCGGTACGTAAGACAGCAGTCCTGCTCGCAGTCGCCGTCGGGCTGGGCGCCTGCAGCAGCGCCACGGTGGTGCGTTCGCCCGGAGCCGGCGGTGGTTCGGCGTCCGCGCGTCCGTCCGCGACGCCGCGTCCGTCGGTGCCGCGCCCGGGTGCGACCGTCACCGTGCAGCGCGGCGACACGCTGTACGCCATCTCGCGCCGCACCAACATCACCGCGCCGGATCTGGCGGCCTGGAATGGCCTGTCCTCACCCAACACCATCTATCCCGGCCAGACCCTCAAGCTCTATCCGCCCGGAGCCAGCAGGCCGGGCGGCAGCGCCTCCAGCGCAGGCACGGTGGTTCCGCCGCGCCCGAGTGCCCCGATCGCAGCACCGGTCAGCAGCGGATTTCCGTGGCGCTGGCCGGCCGACGGCGTGGTGGTCGGCACCTTCGTCAGCGGCGAGACCACGAAGCAGGGCGTGGACATCGCCGGCGCCAGCGGGCAGGCGGTGCGTGCCGCGGCCGACGGTGTGGTGGTGTACTCCGGCGCCGGCCTGGTCGGCTACGGCGAGCTGATCATCATCAAGCACAACGACCAGTGGCTGTCCGCCTATGGACACAACCGCAAGCGCCTGCTCAACGAAGGCCAAAGCGTCAAGGCCGGCCAGCAGATCGCGGAGATGGGCCGCAGCGGCGCCGCCCGCGACATGCTGCACTTCGAGATCCGCTATAACGGCAAGCCGGTGGATCCGTTGCTGTATCTGCCTAAAAAGTGAATAGGGAATAGGGAGTCGCAACAGCCTTGGGCTGGAGCTTTATCGGTGGGCCGCGTGCGACGCCCTGCAGAGGCACGGCATCTTGGGCTTTGTCAAATTATTGTTTGACAGAGAAACTTCAGCCCGGCCTGCTTTCCCGATTCCCGATTCCCGATTCCCGATTCCCGATTCCCGATTCCCGATTCCCGATTCCCGACTCCCTAATCCCGGCCTTCCAGAATCATCGCCAGTGCCACCCGGCGGCCTTCGCTGGCCAGCACGTTGTAGGTGCGCGCCGCGGCCGCATTGGTCATCGCTTCCAGGCCGATGCCGCGGGTCAGGCAGGCTGCCAGGACGTCGGTCTTCGGGAACTGCTGCCGCTCGCCGGTGCCGAGCAGGATCACCGCCGGGGCGAGCGCCAGCACCGCGTCCATATGCGCGACCTGGAGTTGTTCCAGGCTCGACACCGGCCAGCCTTCCACCAGCTCGTCGGGCATCAGGATGAAGCTGCGCTGCAGAATCTGGTCGTTGACCTTGGCGTGGCGGCCATCGGCCGCGCGCAGCGCATAGGTGTAGTCGGGGTGTTCCTGGCTTAAAGGCATGTCGAACTCGTCGGGTCAGCCGCGCGGCAGCACGATCTGACGCTTCTCCTTGCTGGGGCGGTAAAGGATGGCGACATGGCCGATCCGCTGCACCAGCGCGCTGCCGGTCTTCTCGGTCAGTTCGGCGATCATGGCGTCACGGGCCTCGCGATCCTCCGATGTCACCTTCACCTTGATCAGTTCGTGGCGCTCGAGCACTTCCTCGAGTTCGGCCAGAAATGCCGGCGTGACCCCTTTGCCGCCGGTTTGCAGCAGTGCCTTGAGATCGTGGGCCTGGCCGCGCAGGAAACGGTTCTGGGCGGAGGTGAGAACAATGGACATGCAGGATCAAAGGGAAGCAAAGGGTGTTCAGGGTATCATGGCGACCCGTTCAGACCCCTTTGCCGATGCCTTCCCGTAGTAAAAGCAGCCAGCGCTGGCTCAAGGAACACTTCGCCGATCCGTTCGTCAAGAAGGCGCAGGCCGAAGGCATGCGCTCGCGCGCGGCCTACAAACTGGAAGAACTGCTCCAGCGCGACCGCCTGCTCAAGCCGGGCATGGTGGTGGTCGACCTGGGCGCGGCGCCGGGCGGCTGGTCGCAGCAGGTGCGCAAGTCCATGGGCGACAGTGGCCGGGTGGTGGCGCTGGATATCCTGGAGATGCCGCCGCTGGCCGGGGTGGAGTTCCTTCACGGCGACTTCAGGGAGCAAACCGTCCTATCGGAATTCGAGGCGATGCTGGGCGATGTGCAGGTGGACCTTGTGCTGTCCGATATGGCCCCCAATAAGAGTGGCATGGATGCGGTCGACCAACCGCGGATGATGCACCTGGCGGAACTGGCGATGGAATTTGCCGATACCCACCTCAAACCGGGCGGGGCGTTCCTGATCAAGCTGTTCCAGGGTGTCGGGTCCGACGACTACATTCGTGAGCTTCGCCGCCGCTATGACAAGGTGACGATTCGCAAGCCGGCGGCCTCGCGCAAGCGCTCCCCGGAAGTTTATGCGCTCGGTCAGGGCAAGCGTGCCCAGATCAAGTAAGCTGCCAATGACCACCGTGTTTCAAGAATTGAAGAGTAGAGGGCACCGGAGCCAATGAGGATGAACGACTTGACCAAGAATCTGCTGCTGTGGGTGGTCGTCGCGGTTGTGCTGATGGTCGTCTTCCAGAGCTTTTCGCCGCGGATGGCAGGCGGTGTCGGCCCCGACTCGATCACCTACACCCAGTTCCTGAAGGAAGTGGACTCAGGCCGTGTTAAATCGGTGGACTACACCGACGAGACCAACCTGGCGGTCAACGCGATCCGCTTCAAGCGCACCGACGGCAGCGAAGCCACCGTCTACGGTCCGCGCGACGACAAGCTGGTCGACGTGCTGTATAGCAAGAACATCGAAATGACCCGCCAGAAGCCCTCCACCGGGCCTGGTTTCTGGTCGTTGGTGCTCAATTTCCTGCCGGTCATCCTGATCATCGGCTTCTGGCTGTTCATCATGCGCCAGATGCAGGGCGGTGGCGGCGGTGCCAAGGGTGCGATGAGCTTCGGCAAGTCGCGCGCCAAGCTGCAGGGCGAGGACCAGGTCAAGATCACCTTTGCCGACGTTGCCGGCTGCGACGAGGCCAAGGAAGAAGTCGGCGAACTGGTCGATTTCCTGCGCGACCCGACCAAGTTCACCAAGCTGGGCGGCAAGATTCCGCGCGGCGTGCTGATGGTGGGCCCGCCGGGTACCGGCAAGACGCTGCTCGCCAAGGCGATCGCCGGCGAAGCCAAGGTGCCGTTCTTCAGCATCTCCGGCTCGGACTTCGTGGAGATGTTCGTGGGCGTGGGTGCCAGCCGCGTGCGCGACATGTTCGAGCAGGCCAAGAAGCATGCGCCGTGCATCATCTTCATCGACGAAATCGATGCGGTGGGCCGTCATCGCGGCGCCGGTCTGGGCGGCGGGCATGACGAGCGCGAGCAGACGCTGAACCAGTTGCTGGTCGAGATGGACGGTTTCGAAGGCGGCGAAGGCGTGATCGTCATCGCGGCGACCAACCGTCCCGACGTGCTGGATCCGGCGCTGCTGCGTCCAGGCCGTTTCGACCGCCAGGTCGTGGTCGGCCTGCCGGACGTCAAGGGCCGCGAGCAGATCCTGCGCGTGCACATGCGCAAGCTGCCGCTGGCCGACGACGTGGTGCCGATGGTCATCGCACGCGGTACGCCGGGCTTCTCGGGTGCCGATCTGGCCAACCTGTGCAACGAGGCGGCGTTGTTTGCCGCGCGTGGCAGCGAGAAGGAAGTCCGCATGGACCACTTCGACCGTGCGCGCGACAAGATCCTGATGGGTGCCGAGCGTCGCTCGATGGCCATGAGCGAGGACGAAAAGACGCTCACCGCCTATCACGAGGCGGGCCACGCCATCGTCGGCCGTCTGGTGCCCGAGCATGACCCGGTCTACAAGGTCACGATCATTCCGCGTGGTCGCGCCCTGGGCGTGACGATGTATCTGCCGGAAGGCGATCGCTACTCGATGAACCGCGTGGCGATCGAGTCGCAGCTGTGCTCGCTGTACGGCGGCCGCGTTGCCGAAGAGCTGATCTTCGGCGGCGACAAGGTCACCACCGGTGCGTCCAATGACATCGAGCGTGCGACCAAGATGGCGCGCAACATGGTCACCAAGTGGGGCCTGTCCGACGAGCTTGGCCCGGTGGCCTACGGCGAGGAGGAAGACGAGGTGTTCCTGGGTCGTTCGGTCACCCAGCACAAGAACGTCTCCGACGAGACCGCACGCATGATCGACGAAGTGGTGCGCTCGATCCTGGACAAGGCCTACAGCAAGACCAAGGCGATCCTCACCGAGAACCTGGACAAGCTGCATGCGATGTCGCAGCTGCTGCTGCAGTACGAGACCATCGACGTGCCGCAGATCGACGCCATCATGGAAGGCCGCGAGCCGCCGCCGCCGGCAGGCTGGGGCAAGTCCGACAAGGACGGTGGCAACAATAACGACAAGGGTAGCCCGCGTCCGTTGCCGCCGATTGCTGGGCCGGCCGAGCAGCTGTAACCCAACGCATCGGTCAGCTGCAGAAGCATTCATCAAGGCCGGGAAGCGATTCCCGGCCTTGATGCGTTATAGCGCCGCATCACCCTGTCGGCGCTCATCGCAACCATCCAAGGAGACACCATTGATGTTCGACACTGCCCTCAAGCTGGATTGCGCCGGTCGCGAGCTGCGACTGGATGCGCCACAGGTGATGGGGATCGTCAATGTCACGCCGGATTCGTTTTCCGACGGTGGCCAGCACGCCAGCTGCGAGGCTGCCATCGCGCATGGCCTGGGTCTGGTCGAGCAGGGCGCTGCGCTGCTGGATATCGGTGGTGAATCCACCCGTCCCGGTGCCACGCCGGTGTCATTGGAGGAAGAGCTGCAACGCGTGATCCCGGTGATCCAGGCATTGGCGGAGCAGACCACTGTGCCGATCAGTGTGGATACCTACAAGCCGGAGGTGATGCGCGCGGCGGTCGCAGCCGGCGCCGGCATGATCAACGACGTGCATGCGCTGCGCTCGCCGGGCGCGCTGGATGCAGCAGCCGAATTGCGGGTGCCGGTGGTGTTGATGCATGCACGCAGTGCGCCGCATGCGATGCAGGACGCGCCGCACTATGACGACGTGGTGGCCGAGGTGCATCGTTTCCTGGCCGAGCGCATCTTCGCGGCCGAAATGGCCGGGATCGACAAGCGCCGCTTGCTCCTCGACCCGGGGTTCGGCTTCGACAAGACCACCACGCACAATCTGACCGTGCTGGCGCAGTTGCAGCGCCTGCAGGAGTTCGGCCTGCCGGTGCTGGCGGGGCTGTCGCGCAAGCGCAGCATCGGTGAGTTGACCGGGCGCCAGGTCGCCGCAGAGCGCGTATACGGCTCGGTCGCCGCGCATCTGATCGCCGCCCAGCACGGCGCGATGTTGCTGCGCGTGCATGATGTGGCCGCCACCGTGGATGCCCTGAAGGTGTGGAGCGCGATGGCGGCGATTCCGCTGCCGCGCGTGAGCGCACCGGCGGCACCGAGCATTCGCTGGCCGGACGAGGACTGATGCCGGCCGACCGCCGCCCGCTGGCGATTGCGCTGATGGGGCCGACCGCCAGCGGCAAGACCGCGCTGGCACTGGACGCCGCGCAGCGCTGGAACGGCGAGATCGTCAGCGTCGATTCGGCGCTGGTGTACCGCGGCCTGGACATCGGCGCGGCCAAGCCGGATGCGGCGATGCGCGCGGCGGTGCCGCATCACCTGATCGATCTGCGCGAGCCCTGGCAGATCTATTCGGCGGCGGAATTTGCCAGCGATGCGCGGCAGGCGATCGAGCAGATCGTGGCGCGCGGCAAGCTGCCGATTCTGGCCGGCGGCACCGGGCTGTACTTCCGCGCCTTGCTGGAAGGGCTGTCGCAGTTGCCCGAGGCCGACCCGGCGGTGCGCGCGGCGATCGCAGCCGAAGCCGGCGAACTTGGCTGGGCCCGGATGCACGCACAACTGGCGGACGTCGACCCGGTCGCGGCGGCGCGGATCCATACCACCGATCCGCAGCGGATCCAGCGCGCCCTGGAGGTCTACCGCATCAGCGGCAGGCCGATCAGCTACTGGCAGGCGCTACCGCCGGGCCCGCGCTTGCCGGTGCGGGTGCTGAAGGTGGTGCTGGCGCCGCGCGAGCGCGCAGTGCTGCATGCACGCATCGAACAGCGCCTGGACACGATGCTGGCGCAGGATTTCCTGGCCGAGGTGGAACGTCTGCGGGCATTGCCGCAACTGCGTGCAGTCGCCGCGCCGCTGGATCTGCCCGCGGTGCGCGCGGTGGGGTACCGCCAGGCCTGGGAGTACCTGGATGGGGCCGGTCGCCTGGCCGACTTCCGTGACAAGGCGGTGCAGGCCACCCGTCAACTGGCCAAGCGGCAACTCACCTGGCTGCGTGGCGAGCTCGACGCGCGCTGGTTCGACCCGGAGCATGACCGCCATCGACTGGAGAGCGCACTTGTCGGCTTCCTCGGTCAACGTCCCGCTGTACGGCAGGCTTCAGGCGTGTAACATCCCGTTTCCGGGGCCGGCTGGGGATGGCAGGTGTCGACCGGGACTATAAGAACAATAATGAAGAGGAGTTTTCGATGGCTAAGGGGCAATCTTTACAGGATCCATTCCTCAACGCGCTGCGGCGCGAGCGGGTGCCGGTCTCTGTGTATCTGGTCAACGGCATCAAGCTGCAGGGCACGATCGAGTCGTTCGATCAGTTCGTGGTCCTGCTGCGCAATACCGTGAGTCAGATGGTCTACAAGCACGCCATCTCCACGGTCGTGCCGGCGCGCAATGTGCGCGTGGGACCGGGTGGTGGGTATGTGCAATCCAATGAAGGCAACCAGGCGGAAGATGACGACGTCGAGCAGTAATGGAGTAGTGCGTGTTTGATCGCTCACGCAAGGGTGAACACGCGTTGTTGATTCAGACCCACTCCGGTGGGCCTGCCGAAGAGGATGTGCTGGAGGAGTTCGCCGACCTTGCCAAGTCGGCGGGCGCCACGGTGGCGGCCACGCTCACCGCGCGCATCGACAAACCGAACCCGTCGACCTTGATCGGCAGCGGCAAGCTGGAAGAGATCAAGGCCGCTGCCGAGGCCACCGGTGCGGATCTGGTGTTGGTCAATCACACCTTGTCGCCCGGCCAGGAGCGCAATCTAGAGCGCTATCTGGAGCGGCGCGTGATCGACCGCACCGGCCTGATCCTGGACATCTTCGCGCAACGGGCACGCAGCCACGAGGGCAAGCTGCAGGTGGAGCTGGCGCAGTTGCGGCATATGGCCACCCGGCTAGTACGCGGCTGGACCCACCTGGAACGTCAGCGCGGCGGCTCGATCGGCCTGCGCGGCCCTGGCGAAACCCAGCTGGAAACCGACCGTCGCCTGCTGCAGAAGCGGGTGGAGCAGTTGCAGCAGCGGCTGGAAAAGGTCGAGGTGCAGCGCACCCAGATGCGGCGCGCGCGCATGCGCAGCGAACTGCCGCGGATTGCATTGGTCGGTTACACCAATGCCGGCAAATCCACGCTGTTCAACGCCTTGACCGGTGCGGAGGCCTACGTGGCCGACCAGTTGTTCGCCACGCTCGACCCCACCGTGCGCCGCATCGCGCTGCCCGGCGGCAGTGCGATCCTGGCCGACACGGTCGGCTTCGTACGCGATCTGCCGCACCAACTGGTCGCCGCATTCCGTTCGACCTTGTCCGAGGCGCGCGACGCCGATCTGCTGTTGCATATCGTCGATGCGGCCGACCCGCTGCGCGAGGAACGCATCCAGCAGGTCGATGAAGTGTTGCATGCGGTGGGTGCGGGCGATCTGCCGCAACTGCTGGTGTTCAACAAGATCGACAAGATCGAAGGCGCGCAGGTGCGTCACGATGCGCAGGACGGTATTCCCGACCAGGCGCGGCGCGAACGCGTGTGGGTTTCCGCGCGTGACGGACGCGGGCTGCAGGAACTGCAGCATGCGCTCGGGCAGCGACTGGACCTGCGCCATGTGACCGGGCAACTGCGGTTGCCGCCATCGGCCGGGCGTCTGCGCTCCAAGTTGCATCAACTGGAAGTGGTGCGCGGCGAGCAGTCCGACGAGGACGGCTGGTTGCTGGACGTCGACCTGCCGATGGTCGAGGCCGAGCGCCTGGCTGCCGGCGACGACGGGGCGCCACTGCGCGCGATGCTGCCCGACCGTCGCGAAGACTGGGAGTCGTGATCGGCGCTGCAGGGTCGGCTTGTGCCGGCCGTGCAGATCGATGTGGTCAGGGCCGGCAGATGAGGGCAGCGGTGTAGCGATCGCGCTGCTTGGCCGTGGCGTTCTGTTTGCTGGCACGACCAAATGCGTGTCTGCAGCAGTGGTGCAGGCGTAAGAACGTCCGCCAGCAGCCGATATCCTTGCGATCCTGTCGCCAGCGCAGCCGATGCCCGCTGCCATCGGCTGCACACCGCCACTGAACCCCGGCCACGTCGTCGCTGGCGCGGATTGGGCGCCAGCGCAGACAGGCGCGGCAAATTCGGCTAAAACGTCGGTTGCTCCTTCATTCGCCGTGCCCATGTCCATGTCCGCCGATTCCGAACTGCAGCAGCTGGCCGAACGCCTTGGTCAACAGCTGCTTGCCGCGCGCGAGCGCCTGGTCACTGCCGAGAGCTGTACCGGTGGCTGGATCGCCAAGGCGGTCACCGATGTGGCCGGGTCCTCGCACTGGTTCGATTGCGGCATGGCCGCCTACAGCTACGAGGCCAAGCAGGCCTTGCTGGGCGTGCGGCCGCAGACGCTGGAAGTGCATGGTGCGGTTAGCCGCGAAACGGTGATCGAAATGGTGTCGGGCGCGCTGGTCAATTCCGGCGCGAGCATCGCGGTGGCGGTGACCGGCATCGCCGGCCCGGGTGGCGGCAGTGAGGACAAGCCGGTCGGCACGGTATGGATCGGCTGGAAGCGACGCGGCGGCTATGCCACTGCGCAGTTGTTTCAGTTCGCCGGCGATCGCGATGCAGTGCGGCGTCAGACCGTGGTTGCCGCGCTGCAGGGCTTGAGCGCACTGCTCTAGTCCTCGTACGGAAGAAGCCGCGCGTGCGCCTATGCTGCGCGCAATGCGACGCTGGCCGTGGCGATTGTCTCCGACATCCAGCGATTGCGCAGTTCATGCATGGCTGCAATGCAGCTTTCGTTGCATTGCGTTCGCTGTGCGCTGCGCAGCTTCTGCCAGCGGTGTTGTCCAACCCCGTTCACTCGCTAAGGTGTGGCGTCACGCGACCTGCGGCGCTCGCCGCAGTGCATTGCGGGCTCTTTGTCGGGGGGACAGGCATGCGCATGCAACAGCAACGCAGCACCGGGCTTGCGCTGGCGCTCTTCGCGGCCGCACAGGCATCGCCGCTGCATGCGCAAACGGCCACGCAGCAACAGCGCAACGAGCCGGCAACGCTGGCGTCGCTGAAGGTGACTGCGCAAAAGCGCGAGGAATCGCTGCAGAACGTGCCGGTGGTGGTCTCGGTATTGCCCGAGCAACTGCTGCAGGACAGCGGCGTGCATGACATCAAGGAACTGCAGGTGCTGGTGCCCGGCTTGATCGTGACCAGCAGTCAGAGCGCTGCACAGACCACCGCGCGCATTCGCGGCATTGGCACCGTGGGCGACAACGCCGGGCTCGAATCCTCGGTCGGTGTGGTCATCGATGGGGTGGCGCGCGCACGCAACGGCGTGGGTTTTGCCGACCTCGGTGAGCTTGAGCGCATCGAGGTGTTGAAGGGGCCGCAAGGCACCGTGTTCGGCAAGAACACCTCGGCCGGCGTCATCAACGTGGTGACGCGTCGGCCCAGTTTTACCCGCAGCGCCGATGCCGAGATCACCGTGGGCAACTATGGCGCGCTCGGGATTGCCGGCGCCTTCAACGATGCGCTGGGCGACACCAGTGCCTTGCGCGTCTATGCGGCCAGGCGGCGTCGCGACGGCTTTGAACAGGTGATCACCGGGGCCGGCCCGCGCACCGCCAGCGACGATGGCGACCAGAACCTGCGCACTGCGCGCGTGCAGTGGTTATGGGAACCCGGCGCCGACCTGGACATCAATCTGGCTGCCGACTACACCCGCCGCCGGGAAAACTGCTGCGTCACCGTCACCACCGAACGTGGGCCGACCGCAGCACTGATCGATGCGCTGGCACCAGGCGGGCAGGGCGCGATTGCGCGTGCCGATCCGCAAGGCAGGCGTGCCTACAGCAATCGCAGCACCGCGCAGGATATCCAGGACAAGGGCGTGTCGGCGCAGCTGGATTGGATCACGCCGTGGCTGGGCGAGGCGGTGCTGACCTCGATCACCGCGTTGCGCGACTGGACATCCATCAACGGCCTGGACTTCGACTACAGTGCGGCCGACATCCTCTACCGCGCGCCGCGCGAGGACGAGATGCTGACCCGGTTCAAGACCTTCAGCCAGGAACTGCGCCTGGCCGGATCGGGCGAGCACCTGGACTGGATGGTCGGTGCGTTCTACGCCGACGAAACCCTGCATCGCAACGAGTCCTATCGCTTCGGCAGTGCCTACGAGCCGTATCTGTCCAGCGTGTTGCTTGCACGGGTCAATCCGGCGCTGGCCACCCGTGCGGATGCAACGCGCTTTCTCGCGGATGCCACCGGCTTGCCGGCCGGCACGCTGTTTCGCGGCCAGGGTAGCTGGGATCGCTTTCGGCAGGATGGCACCAGTGCCGCGCTGTTCACCAATAACACCTGGCATGCCACCGATGCATTGGATGTGGTGGTTGGGCTGCGCTACACCTACGAGCACAAGGCATTGCAGTCAAGGTTCGAAAATCCCGATGGAAGCTCGGCGTGCGCCAGTTACTTCGCGGCCAACGGTCAGCTCGATCCGGCCGCATTGCGGCGTATCGGGGCCGCGCTGGTCGCGCGCGGCGTGCCTGCGTCGGCGGTGCCGACAATCGCACCACAAGTGGTCGGTTTCACCTGTCTGCCCTGGGCCAACGTCGCCCATGCCGGCCGTCGCACCGAGCAACGCCGCACCGAGCGAGGATGGTCGGGCACGGCGAAGCTGGCGTACCGCTGGAGCGATGCGGTGATGACCTATGTGTCCGCCGCACGCGGCTACAAGGCCGGCGGTTTCAACCTGGATCGCGTGCAGTCCTCCGATGGTTTGTCCAGCGGCGTGCAAGGCATCCTGCCGGTGGACGACACCGCGTTTCCCGGCGAATTCGTCGACAGTTACGAGCTCGGCGCCAAGACCAGCTGGCTCGGTGGCAACCTGCTGCTCAATGCCGCGCTGTTCTATCAGGACTTCAGCGACTTTCAGCTCAACAATTTCCTCGGGACCAGCTTCGTGGTGCGCGCCATTCCCAGCGTGGTGTCGCGCGGCATCGATACCGAACTGCTGTGGCAGGGCGCCATGCCCGGCCTGATGGTGCAGGGCGGGCTCAGCTACACGGATACCGCGTATGGCGACGATCCGCTGCCGGACGCCGATCTGGCACTGCTGCCGGGCAGTCGTTTGAGTTTTGCGCCACGCTGGTCGGCCAATCTTTCGGTCAGCTACGAGCACGCGCTCGGCAATCGCATGACCGGCCGGTTCAATGTCGGCGCGAAGTATGTTTCCGAGTACAACGCCGGCTCCGATCTGGATCCGCAGAAGGCACAACCGGGCTATACGGTGCTCAACGCACGGCTGGGCATCGGCGCCGACGACAAGCGCTGGATGCTGGAAGCGTGGGCAGAAAATCTCGGCAACGAAACCTATCGCCAGATCGTCATCGATGCGCCGCTACAGGCGGGTTCGTGGAATGCATTTCTGGGTGCGCCGCGCACGTATGGGCTCACCTTGCGGTTGCGGTATTAGGTTTCGAAGGCCCAAGCACCGCATTGCCAAAGCAGCAAGATGCATGCGCAAGCGCAACCTCGGCTAAGCCCGCAGGTATTCATGACGCGACAGGCACGTGCAGATCGGCTACAAACAAGGTCCCGTTTCCAACCTGCGTGCCGATGCTTCCGTTTTTTGCTCATGCGTTGCCGTTGTCCTTGCTGCGCCGATCTGCTGGCGCTGTCCGGGCGTTGCTGGATGATCGGCGCGCAGCCGCGCGGCAGCCGATGCCTGCGGCGACCGGCCACCGCGCCGTCCTGCGCGCGAGCGATCATGTAGCCACAGGCGTTGCGCGTGGTCGTGCATGGTCAACAGGCGTTTGCAAGGAGCGCACACAAGCAGTGATGCACGTTAACGCCATGCGGCCCGTTGCCGCAGCGCAATCGCAGGCGGTGTGCTGATGTGGGAAGCGCTCGGCACCGTTCGGGATCTTGGGCGGCTGCAGGAAATCGCCGCGGTGCTGATTCGTTACGGATTCGGCGATGTGGTGCGGCGCATCGGGCTTGCCGACGTGCTCGAACGTGCCGGCAAGCTGCTGCACTGGCATAACGCCGAGGGCCGCCTGCGCATGTCCGCCGCGACGCGGGTGCGGCGCGCGCTCGAGGAACTTGGGCCGACCTTCGTCAAGCTGGGGCAGGTGCTGGCCACGCGCGTGGACCTGCTGCCGCCGGAGTGGATCGAAGAGCTGAGCGAGCTGCAGAACGCGGTGCCAGCGCTGCCGTTCGAACAGATCCGCCCGCAACTGGTCGCAGCCCTGGGCGCGGAGCCGGAAAGCGTGTTCGCACGCCTGGACGAACAGCCTCTGGCTGCGGCATCGCTGGCGCAGACGCATCGCGCCTGGCTGGCCGATGGCACACCAGTAGTGCTGAAGATCCGCCGCCCCGGCATTGGCGATGTCATCGATGCGGATCTGCGTCTGTTGGCGCGCCTGGCGGAAATCGTGGAAACGCGTGCGCCCGATCTCAAGCGTTATCGCCCCGCCGAAGTGGTGCAGCAATTCACCGTCTCCTTGCGGCGCGAACTCGATTTCGCCGCCGAGTGCCGCAATGCCGAGCGCATCGCAGCCAATTTCGTCAACGACCCTCAGGTGGTGGTGCCGTCCGTCTATTGGCAGTGGACCTGCGAATCGCTCAACGTGCAGGAATTCATCGACGGCATCCCGGGGCGGGACCTGGTCGCCGTGGATGCGGCTGGCCTGGACCGCAAGGCGCTCGCACGCACCGGTGCCGGGATCGTGCTGAAGATGGTGCTGCAGGATGGCTGTTTCCACGCCGACCCGCATCCGGGCAACATTTTTTATCTGCGCGACGGGCGCATCGCCGTCATCGATTTCGGCATGGTCGGGCGCGTTTCCGAGCAGCGCCGCTTCCAGGTCGCGCAACTGCTGCATGGCATGGTCAGCTACGACGCCGAAGCGGTCATCGACGTACTGCTGGAATGGGCCGGTACCAGCCTGGAGATCGATGAGTCGCGGCTGCAGCAGGATATCGGTGCCTTCGTCGACGAGTACCGCGGCGTGCCGCTGAAGGAGCTGCGCATCGGCGCGATGCTGGGCGATGTGACCTCGATCCTGCGCGATCACGGGCTGACCCTGCCGTCGGATCTGGCGCTGATGATCAAGGCGTTCCTCACGCTCGAAGGCATGGGGCGCCAGCTCGATCCGGATTTCGACATGGCCACCGAGGCGCGCCCGTATCTGGAACGCGTGGTGCTGCAGCGTTATGCGCCCAGCGCGATGCTGCGGCGCAGCCGTCGCACCGTGACCGGCGCGATCGACCTGATCGGCGATCTGCCACGCGACCTCAAGCGGCTGCTGCAGGCCGCACGGCGCGGCAAGCTGCAACTGCAGATCGAAACGCGTGCATTGCGCGAGTTCGGCGAGCAGGTCGATCGCGCGGCCAACCGGCTCACCATGGGGATCGTGACTGCCGCGCTGGTGATCGGCTCGTCGATCGTCATGAACAGTGTTGGTGGCAGTGCCAGCCGCTGGCTGCTCGCGTTGGGCGTCGGCGGTTTCATCGGCGCGGCCATCTGCGGCGTCTGGATCCTGTTCTCCATCTGGCGCAGCCGCCGCTAGACACGGCACATGCTGACCCCCGATTGCCGGACTGCGCATGGCGCACGACACGGCTATTGCGCAGGCGCCAGTTAGTAGTAATACTACTAACCATGGACCTGACCGATACCCAGCAAGCAATCCTGGCCTTGATCGCCGAGCGCATCGATGCCGACGGCGTACCGCCCTCGCAGACCGAGATCGCCCGCGCCTTCGGCTTCAAGGGTGTGCGCGGCGCGCAATACCATCTGGAGGCATTGGAACTGGCCGGTGCGATCCGTCGCGTCCCCGGCCAGGCCCGCGGTATCCGTCTGGCCGGGCAGGGCGCCCAGCCGCGCACCCCGCCTGCCGCTGCAAACGAGCCGGTACGCGACGATGTGCTGCGCCTGCCGGTGCTGGGACGCGTGGCGGCAGGCCTGCCGATCGGCGCGGATATCGGCTCGGACGACTTCGTGGTGCTGGACAGGGTGTTCTTTTCGCCGTCGCCGGACTATCTGCTCAAGGTGCAGGGCGACTCGATGCGCGATGAAGGCATCTTCAACGGCGACCTGATCGGGGTGCACCGCACCCGCGACGCGCGCTCGGGGCAGATCGTGGTGGCGCGCATCGATGAGGAGATCACGGTCAAGCTGTTGAAGATCGGCAAGGACCGCATCCGCCTGCTGCCGCGCAACCCGGACTACGCGCCGATCGAAGTATTGCCGGATCAGGATTTCGCGATCGAGGGCCTGTACTGCGGGCTGTTGAGGCCGAATCGTTGAGTACTGCGCCGATGGCTTCACTGGCGTTATCCCGAGCCGGTGCCGCAGGATTTCCCGCTGCCGTCGCCATGGCCGCCTCCCTAATCTGAGTGTGTCGCAGCCAGTCTCAGCCTGTGCGATACACCGCCGTTACATTAGCCCTACACCGAAATCACTGACAAGGATCACCCAGATGGATGAGAACAAGAAGCGCGCCCTTTCCGCCGCATTGAGCCAGATCGAGAAGCAATTCGGCAAGGGCTCGGTGATGCGCATGGGCGACCGTGTGATCGAGGCCGTCGAAGTCATTCCGACCGGCTCGCTGATGTTGGACATCGCACTGGGGATCGGCGGCCTGCCCAAGGGCCGCGTGGTGGAGATCTATGGTCCGGAATCGTCGGGCAAGACCACCCTGACCCTGCAGGCCATTGCCGAATGCCAGAAGAAGGGCGGCACCGCAGCCTTCATCGATGCCGAGCATGCGCTGGACCCGATCTACGCCGCCAAGCTGGGCGTCAATGTCGACGACCTGCTGCTGTCGCAGCCGGATACCGGCGAACAGGCGCTGGAAATCGCCGACATGCTGGTGCGTTCCGGTTCGGTGGACATCGTGGTGGTCGACTCGGTCGCCGCGCTGACCCCAAAGGCGGAAATCGAAGGCGAAATGGGTGACCAGCTGCCGGGTCTGCAGGCCCGCCTGATGAGTCAAGCGCTGCGCAAGCTGACCGGCAACATCAAGCGTTCCAACACGCTGGTGGTCTTCATTAACCAGCTGCGCCACAAGATCGGCGTGATGATGCCGGGCCAGAGCCCGGAAGTGACCACCGGCGGCAACGCGCTGAAATTCTATGCATCGGTGCGTCTGGACATCCGTCGTATCGGCGCGATCAAAAAGGGCGACGAAATCATCGGCAACCAGACCAAGATCAAGGTGGTCAAGAACAAGCTGGCGCCTCCGTTCAAGCAGGTCGTGACCGAAATCCTCTACGGCGAAGGCATCAGCCGCGAGGGTGAGCTGATCGACATGGGCGTGGAAGCCAAGCTGGTCGAGAAGGCCGGCGCCTGGTACAGCTACGGCGAAGAACGCATCGGGCAGGGCAAGGACAACGCGCGTGGCTATCTGCGCGACAACCCGCAGGTTGCGGTGCGGCTGGAAGCCGAGCTGCGCGAGAAGTTCCAGCCGGCCGAAGCGCCGCGCGAAGCCGGCGACGACGTCGAGAAGGAATAACAGCAGCCAGGCAGTGCGAGCTCGGCCGTTATCAGGTAGGTGTTTCGGCGGCAGCGCGAACCGGGACGTCCGCGGGGCCACCCCCGGTTCTGCCTGCCTACCGGCCGCGTCCGCCTGATGGCAGGACGGCAGCACTGATGGATGTGGCAGGTTTTCTATCGCGGGGACGGCGGAGTCAGTGCCGTCGCTTCCCGCGGTAGATCTATTGAAGGCCAGGAGGGCAGGCGCCATGGACGGCGCATTGATGCTGTGAGTTTGGTACTCGGGACACCCACGATGGACGAGCAACAGCCCGCGCCAAAGCGGGGACGCCGGTTCAAGGAGCAGACGCCGGTCCAACGCGCACTGGGGTTGCTGGTGCGGCGCGAGCATTCGCGCAAGGAATTGAACCGCAAGCTGCTGGCACGCGGTATTGAGCCGGACGCTGCACAGGCGGCCGTGGAACGCCTGGCTGACGAGGGGTGGCAGGACGACACCCGTTTTGCGGCCTCGGTCGTGCGCAATCGCGCAGGCTCGGGCTACGGCCCACTGCATATCCGCGCCGAGCTCGGAACCCATGGCCTGGACAGCGATGCCATCAGCGCCGCGATGGCGACATTTGAGGGCGACTGGACCGAAAACGCGCGCGATCTGATCCGGCGTCGCTTTGGCGACCAGGGCCCCACCGATCTGCCGCAACGGCGCAAGGCCGCCGATCTGCTGGCCCGGCGTGGTTTCGATGGCAACAGCATTCGTAGCGCCACGCGCTTCGACCTTGAGGACTGAGGGCGTCAGGCCTGCTACCCTTTGTGGTTTCAGGTTGTTCCGCTCATCTGCGCCCACATCTCATTGGGTGACCGGGACTGCCGCCCGCCCAATGCCAGCACATGAACGCACCCGCCAAATTCAGCACTTCCCAGATCCGTAGTGACTTCCTCGCGTTCTTCGAGGGGAAGGGCCACACCATCGTGCCATCCGCGCCGCTGGTGCCGGGCAACGACCCGACCTTGCTGTTCACCAACTCCGGCATGGTCCAGTTCAAGGATGTCTTCCTTGGCGCGGAGAAGCGCAGCTACGTGCGCGCGGCCGACGTACAGCGCTGCCTGCGTGCCGGCGGCAAGCACAACGATCTGGATTCGGTGGGCTACACCGCGCGCCATCACACCTTCTTCGAGATGCTGGGCAACTGGTCGTTCGGCGATTACTTCAAGAAGGACGCCATCAGCTGGGCCTGGGAGCTGCTGACCCAGGTCTGGAAGCTGCCGGCCGAGCGGCTGCTGGTCACCGTCTACCACACCGACGAAGAAGCCTTCGCGCTGTGGCGCGACATGATCGGCATTCCGGAAAGCCGCATCGTGCGCATCGGCGACAACAAGGGTGCGCCGTACGCGTCGGACAACTTCTGGCAGATGGCCGATACCGGTCCGTGCGGCCCGTGCACCGAGATCTTCTTCGACCATGGCGACCATATCGCCGGTGGCCCCCCGGGCTCCCCGGACGAGGATGGCGACCGCTTCATCGAGATCTGGAACCTGGTCTTCATGCAGTTCGACCGCCAGCCCGACGGCACCCTGGTGCCGCTGCCGGCGCCGTGCGTGGACACCGGCATGGGCCTGGAGCGTCTGGCTGCGATCCTGCAGCACGTGCATACCAACTACGAGATCGATCTGTTCCAGGCCTTGATCGGCAAGGCCAGCGCGCTGACCGGCGTCACCGATCTGGAGAACAAGTCGCTGCGGGTGATCGCCGATCACATCCGCGCCTGTTCGTTCCTGATCGTCGACGGTGTGCTGCCGTCCAATGAAGGCCGCGGTTATGTGCTGCGCCGGATCATCCGGCGTGCGCTGCGCCACGGCTGGATGCTGGGGGTACGCCAGCCGTTCTTCAGTAAGATGGTGCCGACCCTGGTCGAGCTGATGGGCGAGGCCTATCCCGAACTGGTGGTCGCGCGGGAGACTGTCGCGCGCGCATTGCTGGCCGAAGAAGAGCGTTTTGCCGAGACGCTGGACGCCGGCATGAAGATCTTTGACGACGTCGCCGCGCGCGCGCAGGAAGTGATTCCCGGCGCCGATGCGTTCCGCCTTTTCGATACCTACGGGTTCCCGGTCGATCTGACCTCCGACATCGCACGCGAGCGTGGCTTGCGCGTGGACATGGAGGGCTTCGAGTTCGCCATGGAGCGTCAGCGCGAGACCGCGCGTGCCGCCGGCAAGTTCGGTGGCGGCGTCGCATTGCCCGCTGATCTGGTCGCCACCATGTCGCCGACGGTGTTTCTGGGCTACGAGGCCTATGACGCCGATGCGCTCAAGGTCGTGGCGTTGCTCAAGCAGGGCCGCCCGGTCGAACGTGCGGAAGCCGGCGACGAAGTCATCGTGTTCACCGACCGCACGCCGTTCTATGCCGAGTCCGGTGGCCAGGTCGGCGATAGCGGCCAGCTGAGCGGTAGCGATGTCTCCATCGAGATCACCGACACCCAGAAGTTTGCCGGCCAGTTCCATGGCCATGTCGGGCGCATCACCGAAGGTGCGCTGGCATTGGGCGATGTGCTGGCAGGCGGCATCGACGTGCAGCGTCGCGGCAAGACCATCCTCAACCACTCGGCCACGCATCTGCTGCATGCGGCCCTGCGCGAGGTGCTGGGCACGCATGTTCAGCAGAAGGGCTCGCTGGTTGCACCGGACCGCTTGCGGTTCGACTTTTCGCACTTCCAGCCGATCACGCCCGAAGAGCTCGCCGTGATCGAACGCAAGGTCAACGCCGAAGTGCGCACCAACCACAGCGTGGAAGTGCACAACATGGCCATGCAGGAGGCGCTGGATTTCGGCGCAATGGCCCTGTTCGGCGAAAAGTACGGCGAGAACGTGCGTGTGCTGAAGATGGGCGGCTATTCCACCGAGCTCTGCGGCGGCACCCATGTCACCCGCACCGGCGACATCGGCTTGTTCAAGATCACTTCCGAGGGCGGTGTGTCCTCGGGCGTGCGTCGCATCGAGGCGGTGACCGGGCAGGGCGCGCTGGACCATGTCGCCGATGAAGAGCGACGTCTGCTCGAGGCGGCCAGCCTGCTCGGCGGCAACGCCACCGAGGTGGTCGACAAGGTTCGCGCGCTTACCGAACGTCAGAAGCGGCTCGAGCGTGAGCTGGAGTCGCTCAAGGCCAAGCTGGCTTCCGGCGCAACTGCAGACCTGGGTTCCGGCGCGGTCGATGTGGCAGGCGTCAAGGTGGTCGCCGTGCGTCTGGAGGGCTTCGATGCCAAGGCGTTGCGCGATGCGATGGATCGCCTCAAGCAGCAGTTGGGCGACTCGGTCATCGTGCTGGCAGGCGCTGCTGGCGGCAAGGTTGCGCTTGTGGCCGGCGTGAACGGCAGCCCAACTGGCAAGGTGAAGGCGGGGGAACTCCTTGGCCATATCGCCAGTCAGATCGGAGGCAAGGGCGGCGGTCGTCCGGATCTCGCCCAGGGTGGTGGCGAGGATGGTCCCGCCCTTGCGACCGCGCTGGAAGGCGTGCCCTCCTGGGTCAAGCAACACTTGGGCTGAACACTTGTCCTGGTATGCCTTGCTGGTTGGCAGGGTGTCCCGCTACCATTTCCGGTCTATTCCCTTTACCTAGGGCGCGCCTCGTCAGTCGGCCGCCGATGCTGGTGGGAAACCCACCGGTTCCAGGAGATTTGCAAAATGTTGATCCTCACTCGCCGGGTAGGCGAAACCTTGATGATCGGCGACTCGGTCACTGTGACCGTACTCGGCGTCAAGGGTAATCAGGTGCGTATCGGCATCACCGCACCGAAAGATGTTGCTGTACACCGCGAAGAAATCTATCAGCGGATCCAGCGTGGGGATGAGCCGGTCGCTTCCGGTGCGCATCAGGGCGACGATTCTTCGAATTGATCGTCATAAAGGGTTTACGTTAGCCCCTCTTACCCGGTATTCTTCGCGGCCTGCAACGGACACCGCGGCAGGACGCAAAAACTGGAGCGATGCCCGAGCGGCTGAAGGGGCTCCCCTGCTAAGGGAGTATAGGGTCAAAAGCTCTATCGAGGGTTCGAATCCCTCTCGCTCCGCCAATGTCAAGAAGAAAGCCCCCGTAAAACGGGGCTTTTTTCGTTTTCTAGGCTGCCTGCCCCATGTTCTGCCCCACACTTGCGGATGCGGTCTGCTGGATGATCCATCCGTCCAGCTCTGTCGAAAGCCAGAGCGAACGGGAGCAGACCTTGTGCGGCTTGGGGAATTTCCCGGCCTGCATCTGCCGGTAGATCGTCGCCGGGCTAAGCCCGACCTTTGCGCGCACGTCCTTGATGGGCAGGAGCCGCAGCTCGGTCTCGGTGTCAGGCATCGGGTGTCTCCTTCAGCAGGTACTTCGTGTCGATGTTCCAGCCGGCCTCGCGCGCGCCCAGCAGACGCAGTTCAGCCGCGTCGAATTCGTCCAGGCGCAGGAACGCGATCGCTGCATCGATATGGCCCGGCGCCAGCACGCGCCCGCGCGACAGGCGGTCGTAGACGTTCTGCACGCAGCACTGCCATGGCTCGGCCAGATCCTGGATGCGCTTGCCCTCCTCGAGGAGGTGTCGCTTCAGCACCTGGCGCACGGTGGCCTTGCCGACCGGCACGCGGATGGGTCGGCCGCCAACAGCAAGCCCGTTGTTGCGCGCCTGGCGGGGCAGGGTGCGGGAGCCGTCAGCCATTGCGCACCTCCCGATCCGGGGCTATGCGCACGCCTGCCTCGGCCAGGTGCTGCATCTCTCCATCCCGGCTCTCGCCCTTCTCCGCAGTTAGGAAGATGTAGCCGCGCGTCCGCGGGTTGGCCAGCCTATAAGTCCTTGATCCGTGCCACACCTTCATCGCATGGCTGCGCTCGACCTCAATGTCATCGACGAAGTATTTCGGCATCACTGCACCTCCGGCTTAGCCTGCTTGACCTCGAAGAAGACGCCTGGTCGCGGACTCACCACGACAGCGGTTCCCATCGGCATACGCTGGCAGAAGCGCAGCGCGATCAGGCGCAGGAGTGGGGTGGGCAGCCAGTAGAAGACGGACCTGATCACGCATCACCTCCGGCCGCTGCCGGCTGGGCGTGGGCGGCTAGCAATGCATCTACGCGCTCACGCAGCATTTCAAGCACCCACCTGCGCGACTTGTTCCGCTTGTAAATTTCCAACAGTTCTGAAAAAGCCTGTTCCCAAGCATCAACCGGCACAGCGGCAGCAGGCGCGGGCGGGGCGGTGTAGCGCACAAACTCACCTTCCGGGCATTCGACCATCAACCCGCCCGCCGAGCCGTCTACGAAGCGATAACGCTGTTGACCGCCCGCCACCGGCTCCACCCCCACCGGCTGGCGGGCGGCGAAGACTGCGTTAACGACTCGACGCATGACGGCCTTGTCATCCGCGTGTGCGTCGGCAAACGGCTCACCGCTGAAGAGGTAACCTGACTCCTGCAACGCCTTCCAGGCAGCCTCGGCGGATGCATCGAGCGCATCCCCGCCGCTCGCCGCATCGGTCCCCAACTGTTCGGAATCTCCGAATGGTTCGTTCAGACGGTCTGCCGCGCCAGTCTGCTGCAACTGTCCGGAAATTCCGGAAGGTTGGTTCAGACGTTCATCCGCAACGGGATCGGCGTAGCCGCAGCTGCATCGGCACATGTGGTTGACGATGCCCTGGCATACAACGCACTGCACGAAATCTTCTGTGGTGGTCATGGACTCAGCCCTCCGCCTTCGACAGGCGCAGCGGCTGCTCGAGCACCAGGAACAGGCGGCGCAACTCGGCCGACTGCAGCGCGAAGCGCGCATCCAGCTCCGCACGCGCACCGTCGCCCTCGACGTCGTCGAGCTGGTCCAGCGCGCCGTCCAGGAACTTGAGCTTCCGGATCACCAGGTCATCGCCCAGAACGAACGACAGGTTGTCGTCCAGCACCAGCGCCAGCTTGGTGACCTGCTTGCCGGCTTCCAGGTGCTTCTCGATCTCGTCGCCGCGCAGCTCCTGGTGCTGGCACTTCACGATGGCGCCGCCCTCGATAGGGTCGCGCAGCTCGGCCTCCTCGCCGATGCTCAGCGATTTCGGCAGCGGCTCACCTGCGATCCATCCGGTGAGCACGGCGCGCGGCGCCACCTCGGCGTTGAGGGGCAGGGCCGGGAAGCTGCCGAGCATGCCGCGGATCTCCGACACGACGCTTTCGCCGGCCTTGCGGCTGGAGGTGTTGACGATGGCCAGGCCGTGCGCCAAGTCGAGGATCACGTCGGTACGCGAGCTCTTGACGAAGGCGCGCGGCAGCAGCTCATGGATCAGGTCGTCCTTCAGGCGCTTGCGCGCCTTGCCGCCCGGCCGGCGGCCTTCGCGCTTCTCGATCTCGGCGCACTTCTGCTCGAGCGCATCATTGATGACGGCGCCGGGCAGCATCTTGTCCTGGCCGCCGACGGCCAACCAGAGGAAGTCACCCAGCCGGTGGCTGAGCTGCTCGGTCTCCTCGCGGCCGAACGGGGAGACGAAGCCGCGCGAGGCCATCTCCAGCGCGCCGACCGGCTTGAGCGCGCACTGGGGCAGCAGCTCCTCGACGGCGGACAGGTCGAGGGAGGTGGGGAAGCGGAACATGGTGAGGTTGCGAAAGAACATGTTTGGTCCTTGGAGAGAGAATTAGGGGAGGCGACGGAAGGAGATGACCCACACCCAGGGGTTGGCGTCCCAGTCGCCGCCGGTGCCATCCCAGAGGCAGTGGAAAAGCTGCTGGGGCGTCAGGGTTTCGTCGGCGTCAGGTACGTGCCGCAGGAAGTCGATGCCCTCGGCCTCGGCGTCCGCGGCGCTGATTGCATGCAGCCGCTCGACGCGCACGTCGGTGATCTCCAGCACCAGGCGGCACATTGAGCGCGGCATGTGGATCGACGGGCGCAGCTTGATTTCGTACGGCTCGACGTCCGTGCAGTCATCGGGTGCCGGCGCAAGCCCCCAGTTGATTACATCCTGGCCTTCCTGCGAGGCGGCGTAGACCGGTCCGATGTACCCGTGCTCTTCCACGCGCACTGTCGTTTCCTTGACCCACAGCCGTTCGCCGGGCTGGCCGAAGGGGCATGCGCGATCGATCACGTGCTGCGGCTCGCCCTCAAGTACCAGCGCGCCAGGGGTGTAGACGTTGCCAAGGTCCGGGTGCTTTACCGGCTTCGCCACGCACCGGGTCTGCGTCTTCGCGCCGGACAGGATGGCGCGCACCTCGTGCGCTTTGAGGCGGATGGGGCGCTCACGCATGGCACTGGCCTCGGCTCTTCAGCCACTGCCCGAAATCGATTCCCGAATCCGCGTCCAGGAATGCGCGATATCGGCGCTGCCCGGGCGTCAGCTTCGGCGTCGGCTCGACCTGCGCAGCTTCTGCGGCGCGGCCGGCTGCCGTGACGGTGAAGATGTCATCGCCGCCAGATAGCGCATTGCCGCCGCGGCGCTGCATGAGTCCCAAGCCAACAAGCTGCATGCACGTCGGATAATCGGTACTGTCGGAGCCTGTCACGAAGTGATTGCGGTAGCTCGGGTTGCTGCCGTCTTGGCCGGTGCCGAGCGAGTGGCGCAGCGCGTGCAACTCGGCCTGTGTCAGGTCACGCATGGTTGTGCTCCTTGTCGATCGCCGCGAAGCGCTGCGGCATCTGGGTGAGGTCTGGCCGCTGGCCGTTGCGCCAGGCGGTTTGGTAGTTGCGGCCGAACTGCTCGCGCAGCTGGTCGATCTCGCGGGCTTCTGGTGAGAGCTGGGCGCGGCGCAGCTGGCAGGCGCACTCGTAGCGCTGCAGGCGCGCGGCGTCGGTGATCTGGCGCGGCATGCCGGCGAGGTCGTGCTGCAGGATGGCGTCGAGGCCGCGGCCGAGGAGGGCAAGGGTCATGCGACGTCTCCCAGCGGTAGGCCGATCTGTGTCGGCAGTGCTGCCTCGCGCGCGGCTGCCTCGATGGCGGCGGCAATGCGTGCCTCCGCCATCGCTGCATAAGCCGGGTCCATTTCGATACCGACGAAGGCGAAGCCCTCGAGCGCGGCTGCTTTACCGGTGCTGCCGCTCCCCATGAAGGGGTCGAGCACGGTGCCGCCGGCGGGCGTGACCAAGCGGCACAGGTAGCGCATCAGGTCCGTGGGCTTCACCGTTGGATGGTTGTTGCGGCGGTCCTTCACTCGATTCAAGCCAAGCGAATGCGTTCGGTCCAGTTCCGCGCCCGATGCGATCGCAGCGCAGCTTCCTCCTGAAAGTGCATGCGGCTTTGCTTCTAGCGACTCCAGGCCGCCATCCCGATCGGCCTTGCTGGCCTTGGCGCAGTAGAAGAACCGCGCCGCGCTCCCTTCATCCAGCCTGCGCATACCTGGGCGCATCCGGAAGCCAACCTGTCCAGCGTTGTCACTGTCGACGCTTGGCTCGTCGCCGCGGCCACGACGCATAGCCCCGTAGGTGTTCTGCGTTTTGCGCTGGTCGCGGTTGGTGCTGGCGTTAGCAAGTTGGCCCGGCGCGTCCGGAAATGCCGCCAGTACTTCCTCGCTGCCATCGTGCAAAACGTTCGCCGGCCACCGGCCGAGATCGTGCGGCTGGGTGACTGTCCCTGGTCCTCGCTGCTCATCTGTGCTCCGCCGCGGCATGCCGCCAGCGCCGGTGTTCGCTGGCATCTTCTCGGCGGAAACGCGGCAAGAATCGATGTTCAGTGCGCCAGTTCCATGAAGCGCATGGTTTGCCGCTACGGTGCCGAGCAGCGGTTTGCGCGCCAGGGTGATTGGCTCCAATGCCGGTTTCAGCGCGGTGCCGCCCCATTCGCCGTTGTGCGACTTCGGGAAATCTGAGCCGTAGACCCACGCGATCATGTCCCGGATCTCGAAGCCGGCATCCTCGATGCGCACGGCCATGCGGTGCTGCGTCCGGGTGCCGGCAAAGGCCAGCAGGTGGCCGCCGGGCTTGAGCACGCGCATGCACTCGGCCCAGATGGCGGTGCTTGGCACGTCGTAGTCCCAGCGCTTGCCCATGAAGGACAAGCCGTAAGGTGGGTCAGTGACGATCGCGTCGACCGAGGCGTCGGCCAGGGTGGGCAGGATGCTGAGGCAGTCGCCAACGTGGATCACCGGCGTGCCTCCATGCGGTTGAAAGCGCGGCGGACCAGATAGCCGCGCACGATCGAGATGACGGTGTACGCCGCGGTGATCCCGAAGGCCTTGCCGGCGCCGACCGAGTAGCCGAACGCGGCCAGGATCAGCGGCGTGACAGCCCAGCTGATGGCAAAGCCGATCGCGGTGCTGACGTTGGCTTCAAGGAACGACTGGAGCTTGGACTGGCTCATGGGCGCATACTCCCGGGAGCCGAGAACGGCCACGCTGGAGCGGATCCATGAATGCATACGAGGCTGGAACCACGCGAAATATTCGCGGCTTTACCGTAAAAGCCACCACGGAGCTCTGTGTCGATCCGCCCGGCAGATTCGACGCCAAGCTGGTCGTGATTGGCGCGGATGGGGAGGAAAGCGACAAGCTGGTGTTTCGCAATATCCACGACCCATTTCAAAGCGAGGCGGATGCGCTTGAGGCTGCTCGGGATTTTCTGCAGAACATTGATTTGACCGAAGAGGGACGGCTGATCAGTCCTTGGTGATTGGCGAACTCCATTCATTTCGTGATCAGCCTCGTGGTGTAGGGGACGATGGTTTCGGCGCGGCGCGCGACGGCGCGCTCCTGGCTCGCGGTGCCTTGCCAGATGCGCCACGGGTGCGCGCCGGGTTTCTTGGCGCGGGCCAGGGCCGCGCGCTGTTCGGGTGTCTGATTGGTGCTCATGCGTGCGCGCGCTGTACGTAGGGCGCCAGCGGCGGCGCGATGGGTGGCAGGTTGCGGGGCAGGTCTTCGACGGGCGGCGCCGGCGCGACGGCATCGGCGATCGCTTCGTACCAGCACTTGAGCTCGCGCCAGCTTTCTTCCGGCAGGTCGATGAAGGCGCCGCGCACGTAGAGGTAGTGGCCCTTGGCGACGTCAGGCTCGGGCGCGACGAAGTCGATGCCGTGGCTGCGGCCGATGACGATCGACACGGACGGCACGCCGCGCACGAGCGACTGCAGCAGCCAGCTGTTGCTGTTGGCGTCCCAGCGCAGGTCCACGTCGTAGTGGAAGCCCTTCACCGTGTGGCGGTAGGACTGGCGGCTCATGCGGCACCGCCGGCGGCGCGCAGCGCCTCATCGAACTGGTCGAGTGCCACGCGGATTGGGTGGCGGACGTGCACGGTGTCGGGGCTGCCGACGTTGGCGATCGCGATGGCGTGCTCAAGGTCGGCGGAGAGCTGGCGGCCCTTCTCGAACAGGTTGGCCACGGCCGCGCGCGCCTGTTCCATTTCGGCTATGAACATCGTGCACTCCTCCCGATGCTTCTTGGGAATGCTGGGAAGAGCCTCACGCGTTCCGGCCAGGCATCCGTCGATAGCTGCCAACACATTGACAGGCGCGCTCACGGCTGCACCTCGACGAAGGCCAGGCCATGCATGACGCACTGCGCGTGCGCGGTTGCTGGGAAGGCGGCGGCATCGGCCGGCATCACCGCGTTGGCGCGGGCGCAGGAGTCGGGGAGGGGGTAGTCGCCGGAGCCGACCGCGTCCACGGCGTCGAGCGCGTTTTGCCAGCGGCGGGCGCTGAACTCGTCGCGAGTCAGGACGGCGGCGACACCCTCGGCGCAGTCCGGCACGCGGCCGGCGGTGGCGAAGCCGTTGAGGGCGGCGCGCGCGATGCCGGCGCGCAGGCTCCAGTCGTCGACGGTGGCCAGCTCGTAGACGGCCAGCGCGGCGCAGAAGCGCAGCGAGGTGATCGACAGCTGTTCGGGGATGCCCTCACCGGTGGCGGTGGTGGGCTCTGCGGCGGGCTGGCCGGTGACGGCGCAGCCTGCGGCCAGTGCGGCGGCGAGGGCCAGGCAGGTGAGGCGAGCGGTGACGGCGCGCATCTGAGTCTCCGTGCCCCGCGGCGGAATGCCGTGTTACTGGGGCGACGGAGCTAAATTAGGTTAAACCTAATATAGCGTCAATAGGTCGAGCCTAATAATTTATGAAGTCGTTCATGCGTGCTGAGCAGTGGCGGTTTGTTACTATCGCGTTAGCTGTAGGGAAGCGGCCTCGTGCCGTTGTCGAGCGTGCAATCGAAGGAGCGGGAATGAGAAGCCGACAAGTGCTGGCGATTGCTGCTGTCTTGGGAGGTCTGGCCTCTGTCGCAGCAGTGGGTGCGCAAGAGATACAGCGGGGGAAATTCGGTATCTCGCCTGCAAAGCAGGAACAGGCAGCTGCAAAGAAAGCAGAAGCGCGGGCTGCGCAAAACGCTACCCAGCTAGCTCCGCTGCACATGTCGATGGCCTTCAGTTCGGGGCTATTGGCTTGCGAGATGAAGCAAAAGCTGGCTTTCACGTCCGCCGGGTACCGCGACGGGGAGGGGATCGCGACTGCACTTCGCCAGATGCACGAGGAGCGTGCCAAGTACGACAGCCAAGCTCTCGATCAGCTGAAGATCATCACCAGGTCGAATATGCCTGAGCCGGTTAAAGCGGCTGCCAAGCAGGCCTACACATCGTGGGCCGCCTATCTCGATTCAATGCTTGCGGCCAACTCGCCACGTGAGGCGCAGCTTGTCGCAGTGGGACCTGCCGCAGCCCAGTACCGCAAAGCACTGCAGGACTTCGAGCTCGAGCAGAAGCTCAGCCGGTGAGCCGATCCGGCGGATTCTACGATCGAGCCGGTTCTGTGGCCGCCAGCACCAGGCCCCACAAAGCAAAAACCCCGCCGAAGCGGGGTGGGTCAGGGCTTGGCAGTGCCGCCTCTTGGTGGGTCTATCCCGGGCAAAGAAATTTGTCTGGCGGCGCGCTTATGCTCTATCACCTGAATTACTTCGTAGTCTGTTTTGGCGCCAGCCTCTGTTTGCCATTGCGTCACAAGTACGTCGCAAATCAAAACATCTCCCTTGGAGAACGCAATCTCGTTAGAGTTCACGCCGGCAATGAAGTCAGAGTCAGATATTTTTGCATTGATGGTCGAATTACCATCTGACAAGCGCCACTTGTTGTCTTCTTTAAAAGTCAGGGCAACTATTGAGAACGCCATCTTGCGGCGCTCTTCCAACAGCAGCTCATCAACCCCTGCTGGGGGTGCAAAGAACACTCGCTCTTTCTCCGTTACTACGAGAGAAAATTCTTCATCATTCCCTGCTGCAAATAAATCAACTCCAGGTTGATCCAGCGGAGCAAGTACCCTATCGAAAGCCTCGCGGACGGATAAGTCTCGCAGTAATGTCAATACCTGCTGCTCGATTTGAAGCGAATCTTCATCGACCTGGATGGTGGCGGTTCCGTTATCATCTAAACGGACATGGGTGATGCGTCGACCTCGGAGCCATTTCAGAACATAGCCCAATCCCTTCCCACTTTTTCTGGCAGCAAATCCCAGGATTCCCAGAACTGCAGCGGCATTCGCCGCGGCGGTCATACCGTCGCCGGCAAAGATGTCCTTGATGGCAGTCAGGTAGCTGACCGCCGTATTGAAATCGATGTTAAAGCTGCCCGTCTTGAAAGAGCCCTTGACGTTGATCTGAGCCTTGGCCTTGTCGCCGTGGAGTGCTCTAACGCTGGCGTCCAAGAGATCGGCCATTGCAAGCAGCGCAGGTGCCAGCTCTCTGGCATCCATCTCGTGGGTAGCCAATGCGGAGCCATCATATGTGATACGGAACTGCGTCATGCCGTCCATGTTATCCCCTGTTCCCTTAAAAGCTTGGCTCCTGAACCGCTGATTTTGGCATCGCCATTCAGGAGGTAGCAAATCTCGTCAGTCTCGCCAACCGCCAACCCAGTGCACACGGCCGATGATGGTGATCGGGTGCTTCTTCGAGACCATGGGCTTTGGCTTGCGCCACTGGTGGTCGCCGGCGGGGTTGTCGCTCTGGAAGTACACGCCGGCCTCGAGCACGAGGGCGCGTTTCACGTAGTACTCGGGGTTGGCCATGCCGTCGACCTGGATGACGTACAGGCTGCCGTCGACCGGCCGGGTGTCCGACGTGTCGAACAGGATGGCGTCGCCGTCCTGGATGGTCGGCTCCATGCTGTCGCCCCGGCCGTAGTACACGGCCAGGTCGCGGCCCAGTATGCCGCGGCGGCGCAGGCTGGTCTTCTTGAACTTGAGGCTGTGGGTCTCGGCGTACTCCGTCGCCTCAGCGCCAGCGCCCAGGCCCACTGCCTGCGACCATCCGGTGACCTCGGCGTATGGGTCTTCAACGTCCGGTTGGCTGCTGGCTCCGAAGTACAACTGGTCGAAGCTCACTCCATGGTCTGCCGCGATCCGCCGCGCCGTGTCGATCTCTGGGCGAAACTTGCCATTCAGCCAGTCATTGGCTGTCACGTTCGACACCTTGTACTGACGCTGCAGGTAAGCGCCGGCGCCGCGCCTGGGCACGTTGTGGCTCGAAAGCAGCTCCACTAGGCGACGACCAAACTCAGGCGCGTCCTTGTCGGGGGGTCTCTTAGGCATAGCCTAAATGATGCCTTCAGAAATATTAGGTTTGCCCTGTTGCTTGTTTATTAGGTCCGACCTAATATGGCTCGCATGGACAGCCAAACCCCCTTGCAGAAAGCAATCGTCGTCGCCGGATCGCAACAGAACTTGGCGAACCAGTTGGGCATTCGCTCGGCATCTATCAGCGAGTGGAAGTCGCGTGGCCGCATTCCAGTGGAGCGCGTCCGATCGATCGAGTCGGTAACGGGCATCAGCAAGCACGAACTGCGGCCCGACATCTTTGGCCCCAGTCCATTTCCAGCTTTTTCTGAGCAAGGCGACAGCGTGGAGCAGGTCAGCGCTGGCATCACCAAGCGCGCGCTGCGCGCAAAGCTCGGCCTTTCGAACGACGCCGGCCTGGCAGTGCTGCTGAAGCTTCCGCGCGACCGGGTCGAGGCCTGGGGCGAGGACGCGCCGCTGCCCGCGCTGCCCACCGTCCTGGCGCTGGTGGCCACGCAGCCGACCGAGGAACCAAAGGCTCCGTCCGATCTGGACGCAGAGCGAATCGTCCCCGTGGAGGTGGCCTGAGATGCGCGCGCTGCCTATTCGCAAAGCCGTGCCCCTCCGAGTCCGCCTGTCGTTGAACTGGCCGGTGATGAAAGTGCTTGGCTTGCTGGCATGGCCGCACACATACCTTGAGGGCCACCGGATGAGGTGGATCTTCAGCGAAGGCGAATACGACACCGCTTCAGCATCTGAAGAAGCATCACGCGATGCATATCCCGGCATTCCGACCGTGTCCGTAGACAGCGACTGCAGGGTCAACGGGCTGATGTATCTCCCGCTGCCGCTTTCAATGTCTGCGACACCTGCTTCGCGATGCGTAACTGTTCCGCCAGTGTCTCCTCCCGCAAAGGGTAGTGGAGCGCTGTTGCCTCGCCTGCTTCGATGGCTTCGTCGAGGTGTCCAGTGATCGCCGCCGCTGGCTTGCCCCAGTGGCGCGCCATGGTCAGGACGACCAGGTGCAACCCGTTCGCTCTCCCCAGCGTGATCGCAAATTCCGTCTGCAGCCGCGCTAGCTCGGTTTCCAGCTGCGCAATCCGTTCTTTTTCGTCCATGTCGCCCTCCTTGCGGGCAGTCGTTGGAGCCGTGGGGGCACCAGCGTACCGCGCTGAGGGCGACGCCATTTTGATGCGTTCCGGCTGAGGCCGGTGCTGTTCCAGAGCAGTTGTTCTCCATGGCCGTGATGTTGCCGGCCGCCGTCACTCAAGAAAACGTTTAGGACAGACCCTGATGAACATTCACGTTGCAGCACTCCACACGGTGAAGCTGTATCCCGGCGGTGCTGAGGCACTTGCTCCGAGTCTGCTCACACGAAATCGGCAAGGCGAACCGCACCAGATGTCCGGTGCGATGCTCCGAAACAAGGTCAACATCAATAGCTCAGCGCACCATCTGACATGGGCTGAGGCCGACCAGATTCTGTCCGTTACGGGTGATCACCGGATGCTGCATGCCCTGGCGGGCGAGCATGGGTACGTGCTGCAGAAGATCGATCCAGAGACATCAGGCAGCCTGATGGATGGGTTCTTGTCCGTAAGCGCGGTGAAAGGTGCTATCGCAGTTGAGTTGTCGGAAATGCTCGCTGATCTGATGGTCAGCAGTAACGAGGCAGCCAATTTCGAACAGCTGTGTCTGAAAGGGCAGGCGGCCCTTGTGCGGCTGGCCGCGCTGGGACGTGCCGCCGCCGAAGCGGGAGCGCGCTGATGTCCTGGGGATCGAAGCATCCGTTGGTGCTGAAGTCGCTGCAGGCGACACCGGACGGCCTGAAAGGTCCTTCGCTGGACAAGGCAGCGCGTGCCCGCTCAATGGCCGACTCCACGCAGCTCATGAGGGAAACCGCGGGTTTCACACGCCGGGCAACCACGAACCCGTCCCTGCGCGCTCTGCTCACCGCACGCATCAAGGATCTCGACAAGCGAGTCGCCCATTGGGAAGCGGTCGCCGAGGAAGCGGAGAAGGAAGCGGCGCAGGCAGCAGCGCAAGGCGGCGATCAATGAAATCCACAGCTTATCCACAGAAAAGGGCCCTGCGCGCTCGTGGACCTCTTGTGCACCATCTGCTCGGTCATCAAGAGCCAGTTCGAAACATGTCGCGACGTCAGGTGTGGGATCTGTTGAAGCAAGGCTGCAACGCGGCCGAGATTGCAGCTGCAGCGCATGTGAGTGACGCGGTGGCCTCGTCCATGATCGACGAGGCACTGGGCCGCGTGCGCGGCGAATCGCTGCGCGAGCAGGATCGTCAGCTGGCCGACCATCGCGTGGGCCACGCGCTCGGCGGCGTGGTGATCAGCCTATGAGCACCATCATCATGTCGCAGTGCTGGCCGCTGCAGGGCCTGAGCGGTCCGCAAAAAGCGGTGCTCATCTCCATGGCCGACCAGGCCAATGACGACGGCGTGTGCTGGCCGGCCGTCGGCACGATTGCACGCCGGTGCTGTTTGTCCGAGCGCGCCGTGCGCAGCGCCATGGATCACCTGGAAGCCGTGGGCATCCTGGCGCGGGAGCGCCGGTTCAACAGCAGCTCGAATTACACGGTCACGCCTGCCAAGTACGACGAATCGAAGTCGCCGGCAAAGGGCAAGCGCAAGGTCGGAAAGGCAGCAATTTCGGGTACTGCACCGGGCGCAGGGGATGCGCCCCATGCAGGGGGTGCGCCCGCTGCACCTCAGGGTGCGCCCGCTGCAGGGGGTCCGGCACCGGGCGCAGGTCTGGACCTGCACGGGGCGCCGCCTAACCGTCATATAACCCTCATTGAACCGTCAGATGAACCGTCATCTCCGGCGGGCCATGCGGCGCCGCCGGCAGCCGATGCCGATGCCGAGACGGAGCTGCAGGCGGCATGCCGATGCACGTGGGCTGCGTACGCCGCTGCGTATCGGCACCGCCACCACGTCACCCCGGTGCGGAACGCCAAGGTCAACGCCAACGTCAAGCAGCTGGTCCAGCGCCTCGGGCACACCGAAGCCCCGCTGGTGGCCGAGTGGTTCCTGACCGTCAACGAGCGCTACGTGGTGCAGGGCCTGCACGACCTCGGGCTGTTGCTGGCCAAGGCCGAGGCGTACCGCACGCAGTGGGCCACCGGCCGAACGATGACGCAGACCCGGGCGCAGCAGACCGATCGCACCGAATCCAACTTCAGCGCCGCTGCCGAAGCGAAAGCGCTGCTCAACGCTCGGAGGAGCACCAATGCTCAGTAACCAGCAGCAGGACAAGCTGATCGATCTGCTCGTGGCCACGGCCGAGGTGATCGGCGACGAAATCCGCCCGATGGCTGCAGCTCTGATGGCCGATGACCTGTCGGTCTACCCGATGGGTGCTCTGGATACCGCGCTGGCTCAATGCCGCCGCGAGTTGAAGGGGCGGCTGTCGCTGGCGGCCATCATCGAGCGCATCGACGACGGCCATCCGACGCCGAACGAAGCATGGGCGACAGCCATCCTCGCGGCCGATGAGCGCAACACGGTGGTGTGGACAGGGCAGATGCAGGCCGCTTGGGCGGTGGCGCAGTCGCTGATGAACATGGGTGACAAGATCGCCGCACGCCAGGCGTTCCTCGAAGCGTATGCGCGGCTGGTGAAAGAGGCGCGCGCTGCACACCAGCCTGCAGCGTACGACGCGTCGATCGGTTTCGACGTGGCCGGGCGTGACGCGGCGCTGCGGCAGGCAGTCGCGCGCGGGCAGCTCACCCACGAGGCGGTGCAGAGCCATCTCAAGATCGAGGGCCCGGAGCCTGCATTCAATCCGGTGGCTCTGTTGAGCGGCACCGTGCAGGTCTCCGGTTCTGCATCGCCCAAGATGCGCGAGCGCCTGGAAGAGCTTGCCGACCTGCTCGACAGCAAGCCGCTGCTGAAGGGGGCCGCATGAAGGCCTATCCCGCCCGCGTTCGCGAATGGCTCAAGGCCAACCCGGGCGCGCATTCGCCGCGCGTGATCTTGGACTGCATGAGCATCGCCCAGGGTGCCGAAAATCGCCGGCCGTACTACAGCGCCATCAAAGACAACGCCGACGCCGGTTACCTCAAGCGCGTCGGCAACGGGCCGCGCCCGGCATACGCATTCGTGTGCGATCCGCCGCCGCACGAGGGCGAGAGCCTGTCCCGGGTCGAGAAGCACCGCGCCTACATGCGCCAGCGGCACCTCGATAACGGCGGGCGCACGATGGCGGAGCGGCGCCAGGACGAGGCGCTGCAGAAGGCGGCGCGCGCGGAAAGGCTGGCGCAGGAGAAGGCGGAGCGGCTGGCCGTTCGCCAAGCGGCAAGAGAGGCCAAGCAGCAGGCCCGGCTCGCGGCCAAGACGAAGCCGGTGCGATCGCCGAAGGGCTACACGGTCATCCCGATCCGCGCTTCCGTGCTCGGTCGGCCAGTTGCCGCTCGGCCGCCGGTGCAGACCGTCGACGACTGGATCCGCGCCGGCGGGCAGGTAACCCGTCTGCCTGGTGTCGAGCAGTACATCCCCGATCGGAGTAACGCATGAGCTACGTCATTGGTATCGATCCGGGCTGCTCGGGCGCATTGGTCGTGCTGCAAAGCGCCGCGCAGCCTCTTCCGGTCGAGTGGATCCGAATGCCCACCCTCAAGGTCGGCCAGTCAACGCGGGTAGACGCCGCAGCAGTGGCCCGCTTCCTTCAGGACTTCGACACCGGCCACGTCTTCATTGAACAGGTGCATGCGATGCCTAAGCAGGGTGTGTCGAGCGTCTACACCTTCGGGCACGCGGCCGGGGTTGTGGAGGGCGTGACAGCGGCCCTGATGCTGCCGGTGACGCTGGTCACCCCGCAGGCATGGAAGAAGCGCGCCGGGTTGATCGGATCGGAGAAGGACGCCGCGCGCAGCCGCGCCATCCAGCTGTGGCCGCGCTGGGTTGATCTGGGCGAGAAGGCGGCCGGCCAAGCCTTCGCAGATGCAGCGCTGATCGCGCGGTATGGGAGCCAGTCATGAGCCAACTGACCATTGCAAACACCGAAATTCGCCGGGATGCGGAAGGGCGCTACTGCCTCAACGACCTGCACCGCGCTGCCGGCGGGCAGAAGCGGCACCAGCCGGCCAACTGGCTGCGAATGGACCAATCCCAGGCTCTTGCCCACGAGATCGACCGCTCCTCAGATGTGAGGAGCGTATTGAGCACGGCTGGCGGAACGGTGCAAGGCACCTTCGTCGCTAAGGAGCTCGTCTACGCGTACGCAATGTGGATCAGCCCGGCATTTCACCTGCAGGTGATCCGGGCCTACGACCAGATGGTAACGGCGCCGAGCTCTGACCCATTGGTACTGCTGTCGGACCCGGCCGCTCTGCGTGGGCTGCTTGCCAGCTACGCCGGCCGCGTTGAAGAGCTGGAACCCAAGGCTGCGGCCCTGGACCGCATCGCCACTGCTGAGGGCACGCTGACGCTGCGCGAGGCCGCCAAGGCCTTGCAAGTTCCTGAGCGCAAGTTCCTGGAAATGTTGCAGCTGAAGCTGTGGATCTATCGCCACCCTTTCTCCGCCACTTTCTTCGCCTACGCCGGCCCGCTGCGTAATGGGTTGCTCTGGCACAAGGTTTTCGTTGGCACCAAGCCGGACGGCAGCGAGCTGGTCCGCACGCAGGTGCGTGTCACCGCGAAGGGCCTCACCAACCTGGCCAAGGCGCTGAGCGCGCCGTCCGCGCTTTCCACCGTTACGCACCACTGAGGCCCCGATGAGCGAAGACCTGATTTCCAACCAGCCCGCGCCGCAGCCGCGCCGCATGAAGCAGCCGACCAAGGACGTGCTGCGCGCCAACTTGGGCAGCAACCTGCAGAAGCTGATCGAGGTCAGCAGCGAGAACGCGCGCTTTCGCGCGAGCTGGTGCTGGCCGCTGTACGTCTGGACGCAGCGCCTGCGCACCGCGTTCGGCCGCGGTGGGAACGGCCGGGCATGACTGCGCCGGCCAAACGCTCGGCCTGGGCGCGCAGCCAAGCCAGCCAGATCCGTGCGCGGCTCGACGGCATCCACAGCAAGCCGGCCATTGGCGAGCGTGAGCGCAGAAGCAAAAGCGCGGCGATCCAGGCCAACGAATACCAGGCCCGCAAGTTCGAACGCATCGCGGCAGCAGCAGAGAAGAGGGGGAATTGATGGATACGAACACCAACACAGCCGACCCGCGCGCCGCGCGCCACGAGTTCGAGTCGCTGGACGACGCGACGCACTGGTTGCTGCTGCAGGGCGCCCGGTGGGCAAACGTGCACGTCGACGGCCAAGTGTGGTGCCTGGGCCGGGACGGCAGCGCGGAGCCGGTGCAGGGGAGGGCCTGACCATGGCCGAGTTCGACAGCTTCACCGAGGCGACGCGCTCCGACCTGGAATGGTGGGGCTCCGAGTTCGCGCTGCACCGGGACTTCGACTACCTGGGCCTGGCCAGCAAGAACATGCTGCAGGTGCTGATCGAGCACCGCGGCGAGATGCCGCCGCCTAACGTCGGGTTCAAGCCGCTGGAGGTGGACGCCCGCGCCCAGCGCGTGGAGGACGTGATCGGCGGCATCGCCCGGCAGGATGTGGTCATGGCCTGCGTGCTGCGGGGCTACTACTGCGGGCGCGGCCGCAAGAATTTCGAGCGCATGGAGACGGCGAACAACCTGATCGCCAACGCCGGGCACGCTCCGCTGCGCCAGGGCGCCTACCTGACCCTGCGCGCGGCCGGGTTCGAGCTGGTCGGCCGGCGCCTGCGCCCGAACGCGCTCCGCCCGCTGCTGCAGGTGGTCGCATGAGCTGGGGTGAATTCGTCAGAGACACGAAAGGGCAGCCAGTGCCGCCGTGCGGGTGCGCGACCTGCTGGCCGGTCACCCTGTGTGACGCACGCATGGTGGTGTGCTCCGAGTGCGGCAACAAACGCTGCCCGCACGCGAACGACCACCGTAACCCATGCACCGGCAGCGCGGCCGAGAAGATGCTGGCTTATCAGGAGGGGCGATGATCATCTCGAACGCACTACGCAAGAGCGCCGGCCACCACGAGGCGCACTGCATGCTCAACATCGCAGGGGTGTGCGACGGGCAGGGCTGCATGCTCTGCCACATTCGCATCGCTGGCGAGGTCGGTGGCGCGCAGAAGCCCGACGATGTGTGCGCCACGTTCGGCTGCGGCGCATGCCATCGCGCATTTGACTCAAACGGCACCACGCATGGTCTCAAGCGGGGCAGCGAAGACTGGCTGTTCTACGCCTTGCGCGGCATGGCTCGCACGCTGCGCTGGTGGCACCAACACGGATTCCTAGACATCAAGGGGGCAGCATGAACGAGATCGAGAAGCGGGCGCGGGAGTTTTTGGCAGCTGAGGTTGATCTAGACGCTGAATTAATGCCTGAAATCGAAGGAGCAAGAGAGGTAGCAGCCAGCATCCGCGATGGCGGCGACGGCAAATTGCTTTTCGTACCTACCGCGCTCCGCGCCATCATCGCCGCGCTGTCCCAGCAGCAGGCCGGATACATCGACGCTTTCTACGAGGTGGCCGAAATGCTCGGCATCGGCGCGCGGGTTCGAATTCCCGGCACCGACGAAGGCTCACCTAAGCACGTATGGGAAACCGAAATGCGGCCAATGCTCATGGATGCGTTGCGCCGAAACGATGAGGAGCGCGTCTACCACGCCACCTTGCAGAGGTTCGGCTATGCGCTCGGCCTGCCTGCTGGCAGCGACCTGACGACCCAGTGCATACCGGCGATTGATGAATTGCGCCGCGCTACGGGACGGTATCGGTGGCTTCGTGATGTGCACATAGGTGATGAGCCGCATTACATAAACCTGGCCAGCGGCCCGAAGCACGGCCTTGATTCCGCCATTGACGCCGCCATGCTCGCCGCCAAGCCGGAGTACTCAGCATGAAGATGGCTGATCGAATCCAGGCTGGCATCGAGTACTCGGCATACGGCGCGGGCGTGGTGGTGTTTGTTGCTGGAAAGCATCAGGTCGCCGCCGGTCTGTTCGCATTTGCCTGCTACTGGCGTCTGCAGCGCTATCTCGGGAAAGGCGCATGAAGCGCGCGCTGAAGCGGTGGTGGGTGTACCTGGCGGCGGTGCCGCTGGCGGACGGGAAGAGCGCGTTCCGCCTCGGTCGGGCTGTGGACCTGGCGGCCACGCTGAAGCAGGTGCAGGAAGCATGCCCGGCGCGCATCGCAAAGGTCTGGACCATGCCCACCTGCAGCGAACGTGCGGCGCACGCGGCTGTTGCTGGCATGGCGTCAGCTCTCGGCGAGTACTGGCAGCACGGATCGTGGCTGCACATGCGCACGGATCAGGAGGCCGACAAGGGCGCAATGCGCAGCGCGATGGAGGCTGCCGGCGCGCATGCGGACTGGCCCGACGGAGCCGGCGGGCAGTGCTGGCGTGAGGTCGGGATGGACGGACGAAAAATATGCTTGACACCCAGGGGTAAATAAGTAAATTGAGCGCATTGGTGAGAAGAACGCCTCCAGTAAAAACATCTCCGAAGATGCCGGCGCAAGCCGGTTTTTTTATGCCCGAACTGATCAAACTCACCAATGGCGGGTTTGCTCTGGTCGACGAAGAAGATGTGTCTCGCGTGTCTAGTCGTGACTGGCGGAAAATGCGTGACAAGGACAAGGTCTATGCCGTATCCGGCAGCGGGGAAAACCTGGTTCTGATGCACCGGTTGCTGGCTTCTCCGAAGGCTCATCAGCTCGTTGACCATCGGAATGGGGTCGGGCTCAACAACACGCGACGTAATCTTCGAGTGTGCGACCACGCTGAAAACAGTTGGAACCGCCGGCCGCGCGCTGATTCCGAATCCGGGTACAAGGGCGTGACTGCTCTGCATCGCTCAGGCGGGGGCGTGCGCTGGCTGGCTGAGATAACCATTAGAGGGGAAAGAAAGCGGCTTGGGACCTTCGGCACCGCTAAAGCGGCCGCTGAGGCGTACAAGAAGGCTTCTATCAAAAGTCACGGCGATTTCTCGTATTTCATAGCTAGAGCAAGTCTTTCGAGTCGGTAGTCACAGTTGATGCAGATCCAAGCAACCGGCCAGCCGTGAGGCTCCCCGCTGGAGTCGCATAGAAGGGGCGCTCCGTGACGGCGGCGCCTCAGCGACGCATCAACTGTGCCGGCTCAACAATCACGCAGGTTGGGTTGGCAGATGCCGGCCGATGAAGGGCTGGGAACGGCCGCCTGCAAATTCTCAAGCCCCGCCATCTGGTGGGGCTTTCGCGTTTATGGAGCATTGAATGCAGCTGACCGCCCAACAACTGAAGCAGGCGGTGGGTTGCTCCGACCAGACTGCGGAGCGCTGGATCGAGCCGATCAGCGAGGCGTGCCGCCTGTATGGCATCAGCACGCCGCGCCGCGTGGCCGCGTTCCTGGCGCAGGTCGGCCACGAGTCGACCGGTCTCAGCGCCGTGGTTGAAGGTCTGAACTACAGCCTCGAAAACCTGATCAAGGCTTGCAAGCGCGCGAAGGAAAACAGCCGCTGGCGGTCGTTGCTGCCAAGGGCAAAGGAACTGGCGCGCAACTCGGTGGGCTTGGGCAATGCGGCGTATGCGAACCGCCTGGGCAATGGAGACGAAGCGAGCGGCGACGGCTATCGATACCGCGGCCGCGGCCCGATCCAGAACACGGGCCGCGCCAATTACGCCGGCATGCGCGACACGCTGCGCGCCAAGGGCGTGCGGGACGTGCCGGACTTCGAGAAGCAGCCGGAGGCGCTGGAGCAGCCCAAGTGGGGCGCACTGGCTGCCGCGGCCTTCTGGGATACGCGCAATCTCAATACGCTGGCCGACGCTGGCCGGTTCGACGACATCACCGAGCGCGTCAACGGTGGGCAGAACGGCGCCGCCGATCGACGTGCGCGATACGCCAAGGCGCTGAAGGCGCTCGGAGCATGATGGTGCCGGACCTCGACGACGCCACCCTGTTGGCTGCGGAGCGTCAATCGCTCGACGAGGCAGTGGTGCTGCTGCAGGAGTGCTGGGGGCGCACGTCGCGCCCGCGCCGCGATGCGCGGAACGTCCTGCGGCTTGGCTACGGCCGTGCCATCGAGACACGCGAACAGAGCGAACGGGTGGCCACGCTGGAGCTGACCGAGGACGTCATGGAAGCGCAAGAGACACTGCGCGGCCGCTTCTTCGAACTGCTGGCGGTGCACCCCGAGATGCGCCGATCGCTGCCGTACATCATCGCGATCGCCGACATTATCGGCGCCGAGCTGGTGCGCGACGCGACGGACCTGTGGGCCGCGGCGCGGCGCGGCGACTGGCTGGAGTTCGGTTCGGTTATCCAGGAATTTCGCTGGGAGCTTTTCAGCGATGCAACCGAGCGCGACAAGCGCGCGGTGTCGCGGCTGGTAATGCGGTTGGCCATGGGCGCCGCGAGCCTGCCGACATGACCTTCGCGCGCTACACGCTGGCGCAGGCGCGCGGCGGTCTTGCAGTGCTCGTTATCGCCACGAATCTGATCATCCTCGCGGCGATGCTGGGAATCTCGATACCGGCCGGCAACAAGGACATCGTGCTGCTGCTGGTCGGCGGCTTGGTCAACCTGACCGGCATCGTCGGCGGCTACTACTTCGGTTCCAACAGCGCGAGGAAAGCAGGTGGCTGACCGCTGGGACCGTGGATTGCCGCCACGCGATCCGCCTGGCTGGCTGATCACCGCGCTGTGCGGCGTGCTGCTGGCCGCGCTGGCCTGGATCTGGATCACCTACACCAACACCAATACGAGGGCTTGAGATGGACGACAAGAGCATCGAGCAGGAAATCCAGGACAAGGGCCTGACCGCGCCGCGTGTGCTGCTGGCGGACATCGAGGCATCAATCGCCAGCGAGCACTTTTTCAACGCGCAGCAAGGCGTGTGGGGTGCGCATCCAGGCTTCGATCCGCAGCCGGCCCCGTGCGAGGAGCTGGGGCTGGTGACGATCTGCGTCCTGGTGCTGACCAACGGGCATCGCATCGTGGGCGTGAATGGAGGCCCGGTGGTTGCCGCCAACTTCGACGCCGATATCGGCCGCAAGCTGGCGCGGCAGAACGCGTTCGATCAGGTGTGGCCGCTGCTGGGCTTCCGGCTGCGCGACAAGCTGTCCGAGCAGGACGTGGCCGCGCGCAACAAGTCCAGCCATGACATGCAGTTGAACGCCAGCAGCGGGATTACGTACTGCACCCGCTGCGGAGAAGTTGCCCCCGGCACGAAGCGATCGTGCGACGAGCGGCTGGCGCGGTGACCATGAACCGCATAGCGATTGCCATCATCGCCGCGCTGGTGTGGTCGGGCGCCATGTTCGGTGCCGGCTGGGCCTGGCGCGGTGATCGGGCCGAGGCGGCAGTGGCCACAGGCGAGGCCGCAACTGGTAAGCAGGCCTTACAAGTTGAGCAGGCCGCGCGCGCCACCGAACACAAACAGGCCGAGGTGCTGGCCGACATTGGAGCCAAGCATGAAAACGACCGGCAGGCGGCCCAGGCCGTCCCTGATGCTGTTGTGGCTGACCTGCGCATCGGTGCTCTCAAGCTGCGGGACGGTTGGGCCAGCTGTGAAACCCAGCGCCTCACCGAAGCCGCAGCCGGCACCCGCGAACGTGATGCGGGAACCCAGCGCCGAGAAGAGTTTGCGGGCCGAATTGTTCGAATCGGGCGTGACGCCGACGACCAGCTCCGTGCCTGCCAAGCCGTAGTGCTGGCCGACCGGACGTTTCTCACCGCTGGGCACAGGGGTGGACAGAGCGCGGATGCAGTTCTCGGTGCGCAAAGCGGCGCGGACCTGAACAGATCCATCAATGTTCATGTTCCACGATCGTGGAACATGAACGGAGACGTTAACCTGAACGGCGAAGCTGAATATGAACGAAAAGCTGACCCGTTCAGGTTGGCCGGGGACCCTGGCGCGTCGGCGGTCCTACCGCGGGGAATTCGGACCCCGGTGCGCGACAGTATTTCGGCCCCTAGGGATGCTCCACCACAGGTAGGCCAAAAGTGAAGAAATCCCCGGGGAAAACCCGCAATTCAGGGCAGGGCGCGCTGTACATCAGGTAAGACATGGCTGACATCCGGGACTTCTCGCCAGGTTGGTCGATTGCCAGGCTGGCGGACGAGTTCGGGATGGACCGGCGCACCGCTGCAAAGCGGCTCCGGGAAGCCGGCGTACCGCCGTCTGGCAAGCGCGGCACCAACGACATCTATCGGCTCGCCGATGCTGCGCCCGCACTGGTAAGCCCGAATGGCGCCAGCGGATCAGAGCAAATTCTCGATCCACGCGACCTGCCTCCTATGGAGCGGCGCGCCTATTACCAGTCCGAAAACGAACGGCTCAAGGTCGAGACAACCACCGGCTTGCTGGTGCCGGCGGCGGAGGTGGAAGCCGATTACGCCGAGCTGGTGAAAAAAGTTGTCCAGTTCTTCGACACGTTGCCGGACGTGCTGGAGCGAAAGCTATCGCTGAGTCCGGAGCAGGTCATCAAGGCCCAGGAGGAATGCGACCGCGTCCGACAGTCGATGTATGAGGCAATCAGCGATGAGCCAGTACGCGACCGCGCGTGAGGTCAGGCTCGGTGTAGCCGAGATGATCCGGCCGCCGCGCCGGGTGCGCGTAAGCGATGGGGCAAAGTCGCTCCACATCGCGAACGCGAGCGGCGCCGCCGGCCCCTGGGATCCGCGCGTTGCGCCGTACATGGTCGAGCCGTTGGACCTGACTGCGAGTCGGCTTTACGAAGCTGTGGTGTTCGTGGGGCCGGCGCGTTCCGGCAAGACGATCGCCCTCATTGATGGCCGGCTGGCGTACACGATCACGTGCAATCCGGCCGACACGATGATCGTGCAGATGTCGAAGGACGCGGCGGAGGATTACAGCAAGACCCGTATATCGCGGGGCATCGCCGCAAGCCCCGATCTCCGCAAGAGGCTCAGCCCGCGGTCGCACGACGACAACATCCTGCTGAAGTTCTTTCGGTCGGGAATGTCGCTGCGCTTCGGTTGGCCATCGGTGTCGATCCTTTCCGGCAAGGACATCCACGACGTCCTGATGACGGACGTGGACAACTACACCGGTGACTTGTCGATCGACGAGGCTTTCGGCCTGGCGCTCAAGCGCACGCAGACCTTCATGTCGGCGGGAATTTGCGTAGCAGAGTCGAGTCCCGCGGCCGATTACACAGACGGCGCGTGGAGGGCGACACACCCGCACCACGCCCCGCCAGCCGCCGGCATCGCCGCGCTTTACATGCGCGGCGATCGCCGGCGGTGGTACTGGCCATGCCCGAGCTGCGGCGAGCGCTTCCAGGCGGCGCCCGGATACGACGGCTTCGCACTGCCGCCGCTTGAGGAGTTGCTGGAGCGCGTGCAGGTCGATGATCTGCAGAAGATGGCCCGGCAGTACTCGCTCCTGCATTGCCCGCACTGCGGTGACGGGCTGTCGCACCGTTGGAAAGCCGGCATGAACGAAGCTGGCCGATGGGTGGGAGAGGGGCAGGAAATTCACCCAGATGGCTCGATTGAAGGCGAGTCGATCGACACGCGCATCGCGAGTTACTGGCTCGGTGGCGTGGCTGCGGTGTATCAGTCCTGGGAATCGCTGATGGAGCGATACCTGCAGGCGCTGCGCACCTTTGCCACGACAGGTGAGGAGAAGCCGCTGAAGTCGACGCACAACGTCGATGGCGCGATCAACTATCTCCCGATGGCGGCGCGTTCGACATCGAACCCGAGCGATATGGAGGACCGCGCAGAGACGTGGCCCGCTGGAGTGGTGCCGCAAGGTGTCAGGTTCCTGCTCGCCACCGTCGACATCCAGGCCAACCGCTTTGTGGTGAAAGTCACTGGATGGGGGCCGGGCGAAGGTGGCGGCTTGGAGCGCTGGGTGGTCGATTGGTTCGCACTGCGCACGTCGCAGCGCGAGGATGGCGCCGGCGGCTTCCTCGGCTTAGAGCCAGCGAAGTACCTGGAAGACTGGGAACGCCTGGTCGACAAGGTCATCCAGCGCCGGTATCAGCTGCAGGACGACACCGGCAGAAGCATGCCGATCCGTGCGGTGGGTATCGACTGGGGTGGCAAGTCGGGAACATCGGTGCGCGCGCTGGAGTTCTGGCGTTCGCTCAAGCTGCGCGGCCTGCATTGGCGCGTCCGCCTGGTGAAGGGCGATCCGAATCGTAACGGCGCGCTGTTCCGCGAGACCTATCCGGACAGCAGCAAGCGCAAAGATCGTAAGTCCGGCTCAGCCGGCGACGTGCCGCAGCTGCTGCTTAACGTCGACAGGCTCAAAGACACCGTCGCGGCCAACGTGAAGCGCGAGCAGCCGGGCCCCGGCTTCTATCACTTCCCGGACTGGCTGCCGACGAGCTACTTCGAAGAGCTGGTCGCGGAAACGCGCACCGCCAAGGGCTGGGAGAACCTGGCGAAGCGACGCAACGAAGCATTCGACCTGGCGGTATACGCAGAGGCGCTCGCGCAGTGGCTGAAGGTCCCTGCAATTCGCTGGGACGCTCCACCGGCGTGGGCAGCAGAGTGGGATCGAAATCCGGAAGTGGTCGTGGGTGAGGTGGCGGAAACCCCGCGCCCGCGCGCTCCGCGTCGTCGGGTTGTACGCAGCAAATACTTGGGACGCTGAGATGGCATTCACGCAAGAACAAATCACCTCGCTGGAATCGGCGATCGCGAGCGGCACGCTGACCGTGCGCTATGGCGATCGGCAGGTGACCTATCACAGCCTGAAGGAGATGCGCAGCCTGCTGACCCAGATGCGCGGCGAGCTCGGCGCAAGCCTTGGTGTGCGGCCCCGACGTCGCACCATGCGCCTGTTCCAATCCGGTACGGGTAATGGCTGAGTTCGAAGGAAGCTACCGCGCAGGTGGAATGGGCAGGCGTTTGCGCCTACTGCCGCCGGTGGTGCAGGGGCCGAATGCTGCCCTGGTCAACTTGCCTACGGTGCTGGCGCGCGCGCGGCACCTTGCACGCAATGACCCGTGGGCTGTCAGCGCGCTCAACAAGAGCGTGTCGAATGGCATTGCCACGGGCATCCAGGCAAAGCCGCTGTGGGGTACCAAGGCGTTCAAGGCTGCGACGTCCAAGCTGTGGAAGCGGTGGATCAAGTACAGCGATGCCGACGGCGTGCTGGACTTCTACGGACAGCAGGCACTGGCGTGGCGGGAGTGGAAGGAAGCCGGCGAGGTGTTCGCACGGATCCGCTTCCGTCGTCCGACAGATGGGCTACCGGTGCCAGTGCAGGTGCAGCTGGTGGAATCCGAGCAGTGCCCGCGCGGGTACTACTCAGTGGCCAGCAACGGCAATGTGATCCGCGAAGGCATCGAGTTCGATGCGATCGGACGCCGCGTGGCGTACTGGATGTATCGCGAGCACCCGGGCGACCAGGCGATGGTGCCGAACGGCCACGAGCTTGTGCGTGTGCCGGCAGAGCAAGTGATCCACCTCTACCGTCCGAACCGGGCCGGCGCGCTGCGCGGCGTGCCCGCATCGGCGGCGGTGCTGCTGCGCATGTTCAATCTCGACCGGCTCGATGACGCTGTCCTCGAGCGTCAGGCCATCGCCAACTTGTTCGCAGGGTTCTACAAGGTTCCCGAGGCACAAGAGGGTGAGCCTGGCGGCGCCACGCCCATGACGGATGACATGCAGACGGGCTTGGATGCCGATGGCACGCCGCTCGCTGGCCTGGAGCCGGCGACGATGCAGGAGCTGCCACCGGGCTACGAGGTCCAGTTCTCGACGCCTCCCGGCGCCGGCACCGATTACGCCGAGTTCCTGCGCGGGCACCTGATGGCGATCGCCGCCGGGCACGACATTCCTTACGAGGTGCTCACCGGTGATCTGCGGAACGTCTCCGACCGCGCGTTGAGGCTGATCCTCAACGAATTCCGCCGGGTGATCGAGTCGGACCAATGGCTCTACATGATCCCGATGTTCTGCCAGCGCGTCCGTGACGCATGGTTTGACCAGGCCGTGCTGGCCGGCCTGCTTGCCGTGCCCGGCTATGCGGACCAGCGCGACGAGGTCACGGAAACGCTATGGGTGCCCGAGGGCTGGCCCTGGAGCCACCCGGTCCAGGACGTGGGCGCAGAAAAGGCCGCCGTGCGCGCCGGCTTCAAGTCTCGCGACAAGGTGATCTTGGGTGCAGGCGAGGATCCCGAGCAGGTGGATACCGAAATCAAGGCGAGCAACGACCGCGCCGACGCGCTCGGGCTGGTGCTCGATAGCGACCCACGCCGCACAAACACATCCGGCGCCGAGCAGTCGCACGGCGAAGACAACGGCAACTCAGGCGCCCCGCAGGGTGCCACCGATGAAGGAAACCCTGATGAGCAATAAGCCTGGCCTCCTCGCGCGGCTGTTCGGCCGCAGCAAGCACCCGGTTGTCGCCTCGCTCGCAACCGCCGCCCTCAACCGGCCATTGCTGGTGCACGCAGGCATGGGCGAGGCACTGATCGGCGCCTATCTCGAAGGCGCGGTGACGAGCGACGACACCCTGCTGAGCTGCGACCGTGTGGTCGTGGGGGCCGACACCAGCGTGGACAACGTGCAGGCCAGCCCGGCGCCTGCCGAGAGCGTTGGTCGTGTCATCGCGGTGATCAACGTCAGTGGCGGTCTGGTCAATCGTCCGATGCCTGGCCCGAGCGGCGGCGGCCCCGTGAGCTACGCAGCTCTGCGCGACGTCTTCGACGAGGCCCTTGCAGACGACAAGGTCGACGCGATCGTCCTGCGCCTGGATTCGCCTGGCGGCATGGCCGCCGGCTGCTTCGACCTCGCCGACCACATCTACGCATCGCGCGGCGTCAAGCCGATCCATGCGCTCGTGGACGACTATGCGTACTCGGCCGCCTACGCGCTGGCCAGTGCGTGCGACCAGATCTGGGTCAGCCGCACCGGTGGCGTCGGTTCGATTGGCGTGGTCGGTTTCCATTACGACTGGAGCGCGAACAACGCGCAGATGGGGCTCAAGGTCACTGCCATCTATGGCGGCGCACGCAAGGTCGACTTCAACCCAAATTTCCCGCTGAGCGAAGAAGCGCAGGCCGACGCCCAGGCCGATATCGACATGCTCTACGGCTTGTTCGTCAGCACCGTGGCGCGCAACCGCGGTATGGACGAAGCGGCTGTGCGCGCGACGGAGGCGGGAACCTTTCGAGGCACCTCCGCCGTCGCTGCCGGCTTTGCCACGCGTCTGGGTACGTGGGACGACATGGTTGCCGAGTTGGGTACTCCGGACGCTGATGCGCCACCGCAGCCGGGTGACGACGAAGAGGCCGACGACGCAGCCGCTGCCGTGGCTACTGCGGGCCGAGTCGAGCTGGCCGCACCGCGACCTGCGGCCTTGGCCGCCGCCAGCGATGAAACCGCAGCAGAGCGTGCGGCTGCAATCGAGAGTCGCGTGATTGCCGCGAGCACACTGCCCGCCGATCTGCAGATGGCGCTTATCCGGCGCGGCCCGATCACCGGCCAGACGCCGGAGGACGCCGTGGCCTATGCGACGAGCGTGCGTGATGCCTGCGCAGCTGCAATGCGCGGCGGCGAATCCCTGGCGGCGGACTACGTCGAGAAAAACACCGATTTGAGCGCGGTGCGCTCCCAGCTCCTGGCTCTGAAGGCCGAGGAAGGGCGCGTCGCGCAGATCGTTACCACTCTTCCGGCGTCGGACGCCGCGAAGCGGGAGGCTGAAGTGAAGGCCTCCCTCAATCCCGCAACCATCTACCAAAAACGAGGTAACTGAAGATGGAGCTTTACATCAATGGCGTCCGTAACGCCGAGTTTCTGCTGTCCGAAAGCAACGGCCAGCGCAGCCGCGAGCTGATCGTCATTCCCGCTGGCCAGGGCAACCTGGTCGCCGGCACGCTGCTCAAGGCCGATAACACGAAGGCCGCCGACGGCGCCGACGCGGTCAAGGTCCTGTATGGCGCGGTCGACGCGTCGACCGAGGCCGTCAAGGCCACGGCGATCGCCCGCGACGCGGAGGTGCACGGCGAGCTGTTGAGCTGGGCTAGCGACACCACTGCCGATGAAAAGCTGCTGGCCGTGCAGAGCCTGGAGCAGGCCGGCATTTCGGTCCGCTGGACGTTCGTGCCGATCAAGTCGGGTGCCGCGCACCACATCGAGTTCGTCCAGGTGCCCGTCGGCGGTGCCGCTGGCGCGCCCATCGGGCCAGTGGTCGCGCACATCAAGGATGTGTTCGGTGCATTGGTCAACGGCAGCGCTGCATCGGTCACCCTGACCAAGACCGCGGGCGGCGGGGCGCTCACCGGTGGCGGCGCCAAGGCTGCGGTCGACGGTGTGGTGACCTGGCCGACCGTGTCCTTCAGCGTGGCCGGCACCTTCACCCTGACCGCTGCATCGGCCGGGCTGACCTCCGACGTCAGCGACGAGATCGTGATCACCGCCGCGGCCTGATCAACCCGCATTCGGCACCACTCCAGCCCCGCGAAAGCGGGGCTTTCTATTTGCCTCAAGGAAACCAATCATGGATCTGCAAACCCTCCTGGCACTTGGTGTTTTGAGCCCTGGCGCTCTGAACGCCTATGTCAACAATCTGCCGGCGACGCCCACGCGCATCGCGCAGCTCGGCCTGTTCACCGAAGCGGGTCTGGTCGGCACCAACATCGTCAAGGTCGGCATCAACGGCGCAAAGCTGGTGCTGGTGCCGAATGTTCCGCGCGGCGCGCCGGCGCAGCCCAAGGCGCTTGCCCGTGGCAACGTCCGGATCTTCGAGACCGCGCATCTGCCGCAGCGCTCGACGGTCATGGCCGACGAGCTGCTGAATGTGGTGCGTGACGATGATCCTGCGGGCGAGAGCGTTGCGGCAGTCATCAACGCGCTGCAGGTCATTCACCGCCGCGACGTCGACTACACCATCGAGTACCACCGCATCGGCGCCATCCGCGGCCAGGTGCTCGATGCCGACGGCTCGGTGATCTGGGACATGTACGACGAGTTCGGCGTGGAGCAGGTCACCATCCCCTTCGGCCTGGGGACCGATGCCACCAAGGTGCGCAGCAAGTCGCTGGCGGTCAAGCGCGCCATCGAGCTCGAACTGGGTGGCGTTCCCTACAGCGGCGTACGTGTCCTGTGCAGCCCGGAGTTCTTCGATGCGCTGATCGATCACAAAGACGTGCGTGACGCCTACGCGCGCTGGCAGGACGGCGCGGCGCTGCGCAATGACGTCCGCGCTGGCTTCGAACTGGGCGGCGTGGTCTATGAAGAGATGGTCGGCGGCCTGGGCAATCAGCCGTTCATTCCGGCCGGCGAAGCGCTGGCGTTCCCGCTCGGTGTGCCCGATATGTTCATCACCCGGTTCGCGCCGGCGGACTACATGGAGACGGTCAAGGGCATCGGCCTGCCGTACTACACCAAGCTCGAGCCGCTGCGGATGAACAAGGGTGTGGACATGGAGAGCCAGTCCAACCCGATCAACCTCAACACCCGCCCGCGTGCGGTGATCCGCCTGAAGGCCAGCGGCAACGCCTGATCAAGTAGCCCGGCGCGTGATGCGCGCCGGGCTGCGCTGAGGGACGCATGAGCCAGATCAAGATCGATGTCGACGCCGACAACATGCTCGGCCGGCAGTTCACCGCGCTCGAGCGTGATCAATTGCCCTTCGCAATCGTCCAGGCATGTAATGCCACCGCATTCGAAATTCGGGAGACGTGGAAACGCACCGCGCCCCGTGTCTTCGATAGCCCCGCGCCGCTGACCATCAATGCGGCGATGTACCGCAAGGCGACGAAGCAGCGTCTTTTCGCCGAGATTTTCCTGCGCGACGAGGCCTTCAAGGGCACGCCGCCAGCCAAGTACCTGCTTGCCGAGGTGGAAGGCGGTAGCCGTCGAAAGAAGGGTATCGAAGTACTACTGCAGGCCAAAGGGCTCATGCCGGCAGGACAGTTCGCAGTGATCGGCCGCGGCGCCACCCCAGACCAGTACGGCAACGTGCGCGGCAGCCAGGTGACGGCGATCTTGTCGCAGCTGCAGGCGCAACGCGACCGCTACCAGAACGAAAACCGGGAGAGCAGCGTCAGTGTGCGGCGCCGGCAATCGCGGAAAAAGCGTGGGGGGCAGTACTTCGCCATTACGAAGCAACGAGGCCGCCTCAAACCTGGCATCTACGAGCGCATCAATACCGGGTTCGGCAGCGCCGTCCGAAGCATCTTCATTTTCACCAAGCAGGCGACCTACAAGCCGCGCTACGACATCTTCGGGCTGGCCCAGCGCACCTGGCACAAGCTGATGCCGTTCTATTTCAACCGTGAGCTGGAGAAGGCCATCCAGACCGCAATCACCAAGGTGCAACGATGAGCCAGCGCGATTTTCTGTGCCGCTTCGATGCCACAGCGTTTGCCGTATTCAACGGCGCCGGCCTCGCGGACAGGGCTGTCTACACAGCCCCTGGCGGCGCCCAACTGCCGTGCACGGTCACCATCGACCGCGATGTCGCCAACTTCGGCGACGACGAAGCTCCGGTGAGCGCGCCCCAAACGCTCGTCACTTTCCAGCGGGCGGAGGTGGAGCCGGTTCGTTTTGCACGCCTGGCACTGGACGGTGAGGTGTTCGTGCTTGACCAGCGGATCCGGCAGGACGAGTCGATCAGCCAGTGGGTGGTCGCCAATGGCTAGCCCGCGGCAGCAGCTGCGCGCCGCCATCGGCGCATGCGTGCAGCGGATCACCAAGGCGAATGGCTTTTCGACCGATGTCGGGCTTGCCTTCACCCTTGAGCCGGGCCAAGTCGATGCTGACGAGGCTGCCGTTTTGACGGTGCTTGTGACCAAACAGCAGCGAGCAAGCCAGGCCGCGCTGGTGCGGACGCATCGGCTGACGACGGTGGTGGTGGTCGTCAAGGTGCCCGCCGCGCTGGATGAAGCACAGGCCGCGCTGGATGCCGCCATCTCGGACGTAGAAGAGGCGATGTCGGATCAGCAGGGGAAATACCCGGTCGGCATCGAATTCCCGCAGTACCTATCGATGGAACCCGTGAAGCCCGATGCCGGTGCCGGCTGGGTGGGGGCCGTCGTGTCCTACCAATCCCACATCCCCAAGTAACCCGCCGCCCAAGCGGCATCACCACAGAGGCAATACACGATGGACGATTACAGCTACCTGGGCAGCGGCAAGGTCCTCATCCGCGAGTTCGCCGCGGCCGCTCCCTTCGAAGAGGTCGGCAACGTCAGCGCGCTGAACTTCAGCCCGCAGACGAACACCATCACGCTGGCGGACCACACGAAGCCCGGCGGCGGTACGCGCAACCGCGTCGACCGTGTGACCGAGGTGCAGATGGCCTACACCTTCCACGACTTTGCACCGGCCAACTTCGCCCGGGCACTGCGCGGAACGGTGACGACGGTTGCAGCTGGTAACGTGGTTGCCGAGGCGGTGGTGGCATATCCGGGCGGCTTTATTCCCCTGGCACGCCGTGCTACTGCGATCACCTCGGTGAAGAACCCTGCCGGTACGACCACCTACGACGCAGGCGCCGATTACGAACTCCGCGATGGCGGCCTGTTCATTCCGGCGGATAGCGACATCCCTGCGCCCGTTAACGGAGCTGCCAACCTGACCATCGCGTACTCGCACGGTGCAGCAAAGCGGGTGGAAGCACTGACCACCAGCCAGAAGCAGTACGAGGTGCTGTTCCTGGGCCTCAACGAGGCGCGCAGCGGCAAAGAAGTGCGCGTGCATGCGCACAAGGTCAGCGGCGGCGTGATGGCGCAGCTGGGCCTGATCGGCGAAGAGTACGGCTCCGGCGAAGTGACTGGCGCTCTGCTGGCCGACACCAGCAAGGGTGCAGGCCTGTCGCAGTACTTCACCGTGGACATCCAGGAATGAGCGCTGACGACATCGACGTGATCACGCCGCCCAGCCGCCTGATCATCTTTCGTGGTGAGCAGCTGGAAGTGACGCCGCTGACACTGGCGCAGATCGGCCCCTTCATGAAAGCAACCCGGCCGATCCTCGGCCGGGTCATCCTCGCTGCGAGCCTGGTCAGTGCAGGCGCCACCATCGAGGTGGCCGCTCTGCTGATGGATGTGCTCGAGCAGGATGCTGCTGCATTCGCAAAGGGCGGCGCCATCGTGGCAGGCAAGCCGGAAGCATGGGTTGCCGGCGCCTCTCTGGCAGATGCCGCTGCGCTCGTCGAGGCGGTAGTGGAGCTCAATGAAGATTTTTTCGGCCAGCGCCTGCCGAGCCTGATGCGAGCCGCCGGCAAGGCGATCGAAGCGGTGGGAATGAAGCAGGCGCAACCGGATGGGCCGATCTCGTCCACTTCCTCGTCGCCCGCGGACATCAGCGGCGAGACGTCCTGACCTACACCCAGGCTCAAGCCAGGGCATTTGCTGCAGCAGCTGTGCGCGATGACCGCGAGCAGCTGCTGATGCGCGAAGCATCCACGGCGCAGGCCGTGCGGATGGCGATGGGTGCTGAGCCCGCCGCCTTTACGAAGTACCTGAAGGACCTGACACGCTAAATGGCAGACCAATCCGCAAACCTGCGTGTTCGCATCAGTGCGGACGTGAACGACATCAAGCAGGGCCTCGCGTTGCTGCGCGGCCAGCTTGCGGCTGTGCAGAAACAGGCCAGTCAGCCGCTGCCGGCAAACAACCCGGTTTCGCAACTGGGCATCTCTGCTGGTCAGACGGCAGCGGCTATGCGACAGCTGCCCGCACAGTTCACCGACATTTTCACCAGCTTGCAGGGTGGCATGCCCTTCTTCACGGTGCTTGTGCAGCAGGGTGGCCAGATCAAGGACAGCTTTGGCGGCGTCGGGCCTGCGCTCTCGGGCGTTTCCTCCGCGCTGCTCGGGCTGGTTAATCCGCTGACGATCACCGCCGCCGCCGTGGCAGCAGTAGCTTTGGCCTGGAAGCAGGGCGAGGATAGATCCTTCGCTTTTAGCAAGGCGCTGCTTGCCACCGGAAACTACGCCGCTGCGTCCACTGGCCAGCTGGAGGGCTTGGTTTCGAAGCTGGATCAGCTGGACGGTGTTTCCCTGGGCAGTGCTCGCGAGGCGGTGCTCAAGGTTGCCGAGTCCGGAAAATTCACCGGAGAGCAGTTCGACCGGGTCGCGGCCAGCGCTGCACTGATGCAGGCCGCGACCGGGCAGGCGATCGACGAAACGATCGCCAAGTTCGAGGACATCCGCAAGGATCCGGTCGAGGCGCTGCTTAAGCTCAACGAGACCGAGCACTTCCTTACCCAGACACAGTTGGACCGCATCAATACCCTGGTCGAAGAAGGCAACAAGCAGCAGGCTGTTGCTGAGGCAGTCCAGCTCTACGACTCGCACCTGGAGAGCGTGGCGCGGCGCGCTCAGACGGACATGCCGGCGATGTCCAAGGCGTGGACCAGCATCAAGGACGAGGCTTCTGGCGCCTGGGGCGAGGTCGAGAAATACGCCGATCTGCTGGACCGCGTGATCTCCAAGCAGGACGCGCTCGGCAACAGTGTCGTCTGGAAAAGGCTGAGCGCCGCATTAGCCAACTCAGGTGGCGTCGTCGGTGGGCTTGCTCGTTACTCGGGGCTGTTGGACGAGATCGCCCAGAAGGAGGATCAGGCCAATAAGAGCACCGCTGGCCAGACGATCGGCGGCGGCATGCTCAATTCGCTGGGTGCGCTGGGCAGCCTCATCAAGGCATCCAAGGGCGCGCTGGAAAGCGCGGCCGGGCCGGACTTTTCCAACGTGGTCAAAACGGTCGATCAAGCGCCCACCGTCGACTCTGAGCAAGCGCGGGCACGCCTGAAGTTCCAAGAGGAGACAAACCGTCAGCTGGGCAAGACGCTCGACCTGGAGGGCCGCATCAAGCAGATGCGGGAGGATGCGGCGAAGGAGGGCGTGACGGACGCCAAGCTGCTTGCCGAACGCGAGCAGGCGTTGCGCAAAGCGGATGCCGCGAAGGGCGCGCGGGGCGCCACAAGTCTCGCAACTGTCAGCCGCTCTGCAGGCCTGCAAAGCATCAAGGATGCGTTCACCGCCGAGCAGGCGCAGATCGCCACCAGCACCAAGGTGCTGCAGGCGCAGTACCAGGCGCGTGAGGTGACGGCCGAGACCTATTACCAGCGCATGCGTGAGCTGGCCGAGCGGGGCACTGCCGCAGAGGCGCAGTCGCTGCAGAAGCAGATCGACTACCTCAACAGCCGCAACGTCAGCGGCAAGCAGTCGATCGACGTCAATAAGCAGGTTGGCGAGCTGGAGGCGCAGCTGGCCAAGGTGCGCACCGAGGGCGCCGCGGCCCTGCAGGTGTTGTCCACCGAAGAGAGCAAGCTGAAGAAGCAGCGCGAGGACGCACTGACTTCCTACAAGGCAGCCCTCAACGCCAGCACCGATGCGCTGCAGGAGGACATGGACGCCATGATCGCCCGGGTTGGCGCAGGCGATCGCGAGTTCGAGATCCAGCAGCGCCTCAACGGCGTCTACCGGGAGCAAGCGCAGCGGCTCACCGAGCTCGCTCTGCAGAAGAACACTGGGCGAATCGATGAAGCGACTGCCGCGGCCGAAGAGGCGGCGGTGCGTGAAGCTACCGAGCGCCGTGTGCAGGTGATCCGCGATGGGTACGTGCGCATGTCGGCAGCGCAGGCCGATTGGGGCAGGGGAGCGGCGGCTGCCTGGGCAAACTACCGCGATGAGGCGAGCAACGCGGCCGGTGCGGTGGAAAGTGCCACCACGTCGGCGCTGACCTCGTTTGAGGACATGGTGGTCAAGGCCACCACGACCGGCAAGCTCAGCTTCACCGACATGGCTAACTCGATCATCGCTGACTTTGCGCGGATCACTGTGCGCAAGGGGATCACCAGCCTGCTGGGTGGGGTGTTCGGTGGCAGCCAGGTGGGAGCCGTACAGCGCGAGACGATCCCGCTGCAGGGCTGGGACACCGGCGGCTTCACCGGGCCGGGCGGCAAGTTCGAGCCGGCGGGTGTCGTGCACAAGGGCGAGGGCGTGCTGAGCCAGCGCGATATCGCATCGATTGGTGGACCAGGTGCATTTCTTTCCCTGCTCAGCACGATACGCAGCGGCCGAGGTTATGCGGCGGGCGGATTGGTTGGCAGAACCGTGATGCCCGCTGCCGGACGCGGTGGGGGCCAGATGGCTGTGGAGATCAATAACTATTCGGGTCAACCAACGCAGCAGCGCGAAGAGCGCAGCCGCGGTGCGGATGGCAGTGAGCTGCGCAAGATGATCATCGACATCGGTGCTGCCGACATTGCAAGTGGCGGGCGGATGGCCGGTGCCATCGAAAGCCGCTTCGACACAAGGCCGCGACGCTGATGGCAAGCCTACCGAGCTATGTCGGCGTGCTTTACGACGCCATCCGCGAGCGGCCCGTGCCTTCAGTCAATCGAACGGAAATGGATCGCGGCCTGCCCAAACAGGAGCGGATCAACTCGCGGATGGTGGTGAATCTGCTGCTGTCCTTCGATTTCTCCACGGAGGATGACGCCACGGCATTCCTGGATTGGTACTTCGATGTGATCAAGGTTGTCGGCACGTTCACGATGGCGCACCCGCGAAGTGGACAGCAAATCACCGCGCAGTTCATCGGCGGAGACATTGGCGAGCTGCGCGCCGTGGAAGGCGTCGATCGCCCGTACCAATGTGACGTGCAGATCGAGTACCTGCGATGAGCACGTTCCAGGAGCGCCGCCAGCGCGTCACCGACACCGACGGACCGCTCGAACTATTGGAGATGACCGCGCCATCGTTTGGTGCAGTCCTGCGCATCGTCAACGACACGCAGGACTGGGTCAGCAATGGCAACCTCTACATCCGCTGCCGGTTCCGGTTTACGCCGCCAGCTGACCAGGCCGGGCAGACACCACGCGCGCAGCTCGAAGTGGACAACGTGGGTCGCGGCATTACCGAGGATCTGGAGCGCGTCCAGCCTAACGAGCTGGTGATGTGCCGTGTCCTGATCACGGACCGTGTGCAGCCCGACGTCATCGCCCGGCGGTTCTACCTGCCGCTGACACAGGTGCGCGCTGCCGGCCCGCTGATCACCGCGCAGATTGGCGTGGACTTCTTCATGCGCCAGCAGGCGGTAAAGCTGCGCGCGAATCCGCACACGCTGCCGGGGATCTTCTGATGCGGGCCAGCGAGGTGGAGCGGTTCCTCAACATCCCGTACGACGCTGACAGCTACGACTGCGCCGACCTGGTGATGCAGGTGCAGCGCGAGCTGTTCGGCCGCGACGTGCAGGTGCCGGCGCGGCGCCCGCGTGGTGCTGCAGGGCAGGTGGCGCTAGGCGAGTTGTCCCGTGCATATGCGGCGCCAACCAACAGGCCGGCCGACGGCGACCTGGTGCTGATGTTCGACAAGGGCCAAAGCCGGCCCGGGCACGTCGGCGTCTTCTTCTACCTGGCCCACGAGGGTTGGGTGCTTCACACAACCAGCGCGCTCGGCAGCAGCTGGCTGCATCGGGTGCGCGAGCTGCCGGACTACGGCGCACGGATCGAGGGGTATTACACATGGGTCTGATGACCACGCCTGCGAGCAACGGCCAGCTGGTGCTGACGCCGCATCCGGTGACGCTGGAAGGGCAGCGCCACATCGCGATGGACCTGCAGCCGGGCGAGCGCCTGTGCGATTTCCTGCATCGGCACGTGATCGATCTGGACCAGGGCGACTGGTCGGTGTCGATCGGTGGGCGCGTCGTGCCGCGGCATCTGTGGGCCTACGTCTATCCGAAGGATGGCCAGGTCATTGAGGTGCGCGGCGCTGTCGGCAGGAATGCGCTGTACATCGTGGCCATGGCCGCGTTGATCTACTTCACTGGCGGCGCTGGTGCGACGTGGGCTGCGGGGCTGGGTACTACCGGTGCAGCGGTTGCATACACGGCAGCCTTTGTTGCCGGCTCGCTCCTGATCAATAAAACGCTGGGGCCGAAGGTCGAAAGTCCGACTGGCCCGAGTACCGCCGGCACGGTTTACAGCCTGGCAGCGCCGCGGAACCGTCTGCGCCCGTATGAGCCGGTGGGCCTGCTGTTTGGTCGCATGCCGATCGCCCCCGACTTCGCCAGCAAGCCCTACACGTTCTACGAGGGCGACAACCAGTACATCGGCATGGTGCTTACGCCGGGTATCGGCGTGGGCCGCGTGGGCGTGTTCACCAATGCCGGCACACCGCTGTCCAGCTACGAGGGCGTGAGCGTCTACCACTCCGGCTATAGCCAGATGCCGGACGAAACCATCCCGCTTTACAGCAACGTGGACACCACCGATGGCGGTGAGCTGCCGGATACGGCCGATTTCGTTACGCGCACCACCAGCGCAGACACCGTGCGCATCCAGATCAACCTGGAATACGTGCTGGGCGGCGTGGGCACCTCGGGCAAGGCCTTCAACGTCTCCGAAACTGTGCAGGTGCAGTACGCGCCTGCGGGCACCGGGATCTGGACCACGCTTGCCACGCAGACGTTCACCGGTGACAAGCTGGACGTCAGCAAGCGCGCCACGCTGTCTGCGGACGTGGCCAAGGGCCAGTACGACGTGCGCGTGCGCATCCTGGGGCAGGGCAACTACGAGGGCGATAACACCCAGCGAAACGACTTTCAGTGGTCGACGATGGGCAGCGTGCAGGCCGATACCGCGACGTACGTCGGCCTTTCGCGCAGCGGCATCCTGATGAGGGGCACCGGCCAGCTCAATGGCCAACCCGATGAGTTGGTGGCCGAGCACATCGCTGCGCCGATCCCGGTGTGGCGCAACGGCTCCTGGGTCAACGAAGAGACCAGCAACAACGGCGCCCACATCCTTAAGTACGCCCGCGGCTATTACGACAAGAACGGCAGGCTCATCGCCGGAATGGGCAAGAGTGACGAGGAGATCGACATTGAGTCGCTGCAGGGCTTCATGGCCCACTGCGAGGCAAACGGCTACACCTACGACTATTGGCTGACCGAAGAGCGCAACCACGACGAGGTGCTGCAGGCGATCGCGCTGGCGGGCATGGGGCAGGTTACCTGGGCCGGCGGTCGCCTTTCGGTGGTGTGGGCCGCCGACGAGCAGCCGCTCTCGGGCGTGGTCAACATGGCTGAGATGAAGAAGGGCAGCTTCAGCGTGGACTACACGCTGGCCAGCGCTGCCGACGGCATTGAGTACAGCTACTTCGACAGCACGACTAAGAAGGTCGAAATGCTGCGCGTGCCGGCACCGGGCATCAAGGTCGAAGACATGATCAGCCCGGCGCGGCTGACCGGTGAGGGCATTGGCCGAGAGGCGCATGCGGCTGAGATGGCGCGCTACCACCTCGCGCAGAGCCTGTTCCAGTACAAGGACATCGGCTTTGCGCAGGACTTGCAGTACCTGTCCTATCGCCGCATGTCGATGCTGTCGATCTCCCACGACCTCACGCAGTGGGGATTCGGCGGGCGCATCGTGGCGGCAGAGCGGAGCGCGCTGCTGGGCACCGTCACGCTGACGCTGGACGAGCCAGTCCCGCCGCCAGATGCGCGCAGCGCCTTTATCGGCCTGCGCATCCCGGGCGAGGCGGTGTATCGCACCTTCCGCGTGCGCAACTTCACCGAGGCGACGGACACCATCCAACTGGTCGAAGAATGGCCGGACGATGCGCCGCTGCCGGGTGAGGGTTATGCGGACTCAATGGTGCAGGGGGGCTGGCAGGACAACCCGGCCCATGACACGGTGTGGATCTACGACTTCAAGGCCACACCCGGCCTGCGCGCGCGCGTGGTGGTGATCGAGCCGGAGAGTGATCTCAAAGGCGCAAGCATCAACGTGGTGCCGGAGGGCCCCGAGTTCTGGATTTACGTCAAGACCGGTCAGTACATCCGGCCGGAAAATGGCTCATCGCTTGCAACCAGGCCGATCCTCAGCAACCTTGCAATCAGCGAGGACCAGATCACCACCGGCGATGTCACTGCCACCGATCTGGTGGCCACCTTCGACATCACCGGCCCGTTCGATCACGCCGTGGTGTACGCCTCGGCGTCGGACGGCAATGGCGAGCTGGTGGAGGTGGCGCAGACACGCACGCGCACGGCACGGTGGCGCATCCCGCGCGCCGGCACCTACACCATCAACGTGCGTCCGTTCGGCCCGGAAGGGCAGATGGGCGTGGGCGCCTCGCTGATCTTCACGACCATCGGCGCAGACGCGCCGCCGGTGAACTACGACCTGTTCGACGTGGAGGAGATCTCCGGCGGCATCCGGCGCTACACCTGGGGCTTCTGGAACGACACCATCCAGTCGGCCAACCTGGCCGGCGCGGAGATCCGCTACGCCCAGGCCCCAGCGCAGGGTGCGCCGATGCCGGCGTGGGACGCCATGACGCCGGTAGGGGACAGCGGTTACCACACCGGTGCATTCGACTCGCCCATCCCGTCCTCGGGCAAGTGGACGTTCGCCATCCGCGCCCGGAACACCAACGGCACGCTGTCGGTGGCGGCCAAGTACGTCACGAAGACGCTGGGCAAGAACCTGGGCGAGCTGCAAGAGGAGATGCAGCAGGCGATAGACAAGACCACCGAGGAGATCCGCCAGGGCTTCCTGGAAGCGGCGGAGCGCGACAGGCAGATCGCAGAGGAGGCGCTGGCTGCGGCAAACAAGGCGCGCGATGACGCGATCGCACACGCCGACGCGCTGAACGCTGCTTTGGGCGATCTGGTCAATGCGGACGAGTGGACCTCGACCGCGTCTTACCCGGAGGGCGACTTCGTTCGCTACGACGGGCGCCTGTATCGGGCGCGGGCGGCCAATTCCGGAGTGATGCCGGCCGACAACCCGGCGACCTGGCAGAACGTGGGCAACTACTCCAGCGCGGGTGAAGCGGTCGCCGCTGCCCTCGATATCGCCAACCAGACGGCGAACGAGCTCGAGGCGGAATCCACCCGCCTGGCAGCAGTGGTCGCGCGGTTGCCCGCCGGGGACGGACAGCTTGCGACGTCCTCATCCGTGAGTGACGAGGCGACCGCGCGAGCAAGTGCGGATGGTGCATTGGGACAGCGCACCAGCGTCGTCGAGGCGCGGATGCCGGCCGGGAATGGCGGCCTCGCCACGGCGGCAAGCGTGACGTCGGAGGCAACCGCACGCACCAACGCAGATAGCGCGCTGGGTCAGAGAATCGGCGTCGTTGAGGCGCGCATGCCGACTGGCACAGGCTCGCTGGCAACATCGGCGAGCGTGACGTCGGTCGAGACCGCAAGCGCAGATCGGGACACCGCGCTCGGCCAGCGAATTGATAGCACGAACGCGACCGTGGCCGGGAAGGCCGACACCAGCACAGTCAATGCGCTGAATTCCCGGGTCACCCAGATCGGCAACGAGACGACGGCCACCAGCACAGCGCTCACCGGCGTTGTGGCAAAGACCAATGTCAATGGCAACATGCTGGTCAATCCCACGTTCTCGCAGGGCGCTCTGGGCTGGACGTTGCCTACGGGCATGTCGATCGCCAACGAGGCGCGGTTCGGTTACTACCTGGCGTTTGGCTTCAACCAGGCCACTGCGAACGGACTCGCAGCGGTGCAGGATCGTGCCGCGCCCGCAGGCACCTACACGGTGGCAACGGACGTGTACCGCAATAGTTCTGTTGGGACTGCGCGCATTGAACTGAGCTACCTCAACTCATCGGGGCAGCCGGTGGGCGGTGCCACTGTCGCCAGCGATTCGTCCATCGTCGGCGCCTGGCAGCGAATCGTTGCGTCGGCGCCTCCAGCTGCGGGCACTGCCACGATTCGGGTGCGCCTTATCTGCGAGCAGACCAACGCCAATGTCAGCTTTCGCCGCGTGAAGCTGGAGACCGGTTCCGTCTCGACCTTGTACACCGACGAAAACTCGGTGCCCAGCATGGTGTCCGCCACGCAGTCGCTCGAGGCAAGGATGACGGTCAACGAGAACGGCGTCGCGAGCTATCAGGCATCCTGGACGCTGGCATTGGACGTAAATGGTCGTGTTGCGGGTGCACGCTCGGTCAACAATGGCCAGACAGCAACCTTGGATTTTGCCTTCGACAAAGTGCGGTTCATCGGTGTGGATGCCGGGCAGGGCCGTAGTGAGATCGTCAACGGCAAGATCTACTGCTATGCGCCCAACGGTGTGCAGGTGGTGGCCATCGGGGCGGGCGTGTGACGACGTTTCTGCGAATCACCGATGCGGCCACCAACGTCGTGCTGTTGCAGGTCACCGACCAAGCCGACTCGGACCTGCTTACTCAGCACATGGGCGCGATTGCTATCGCCAGCGGTAGCAGCGGCTCGGTGGCCGTGCCGATCACAGGCAGTGCCAACCAGCTCTACTACTGGTTTGTGGCAGATAGCGGAGCAGGCAATAGCTTGCTCCCGTCGATCACTGACGACGGAAACACGATCAGCTGGGCATCGCCGTCTGCAAGCTTGACCGCTCGTGCAGGCGGCACACTGTTTTACGGGAGGTTCTGAGGTGGCTCTTGCTCGCATCAACGCCGGCCCTAACCGCGTGGTGATCTCGGAAGACTGGAAGAACCTGGCGCTCGCATCTAAGCAGACCATCGCCCCTAGCGGTAGCGGCGTGCTGAAGGCCTGGAGTCTGACTGTCGCCGGCACGAACCCCGCGTTGGCATTTCTCGGCGAAAGCAATGCTGTGCTCGCCCAGCGGACCCAAAGCGGTGGCAACTTCACCTTTACAGGCTGGACGACAGGCGGGAGTTTCACCGCCTACGTCTTCGATGAGCCGACGTTCGGGCAGCGCAACTACTTCGTGGTGCGAAACCCATCCACCAATCAGGTCGTGTTCGACGCCACGCTGAAGTACATGAAGGTGCGGGCGCTGCTGCAGGGCAATGCCAATCAGGGCGGGTCGATCACCTTGCCGGCAGGGCGGACCTATGCCGCGCTGGCCGGCTCCACCGGCAACATCATGCTGGCGATCGGCGGCCCGATTGGCGGCGGCCCGCAATGGCAGGTGCAGCAGCTCTGGCGCAAGGGAGTGGTCAACATCAAAGGCAACGTCGCATCCATTTCCACCATCGACACAGCTCAGGATCTGCGCACCGGCACCGACAACAACCCTCAGCCACCCCCTGGCAACTACGGCCAGGCCTGGGTGCGCGCTCCCATACTCGACGTCACTGGATACTGACCATGCTTATCAGCGAAAACCCAACCTTCGGCACGCAGACAAAGATCGTGTCGCCACGCATCGAGATTCGATGGAACCCGGCCACCAATGACGGACCGGTCGAGTTCCACCTCGAGCAGATGACCACCAAGCCTCACCCCGATGGCTGGACGCAGACGCTGGAGCGCTTCTTCCTGCGCGTGCTCACGGTGCAGATCAGCGACCTGATCGGCCGCAGCTACGAGATCACTGCGCCCTCGACGACCGATACTGACTCAGCGACCGGCGCGGTCGTGGAGGTGGCGGGCGAGACTGTCACCGAACCCGGTGTGCATCTGCTGCTGGGCATCAAGGCAGCAACCCGCGCCGCCTATGATGCGAACGTGGTGACACCGGACCCGGATGCGGACCCGCTCGCGCAGCAGATCACGATCATCTGGAACCCGATCAACGACACCGGCACCGTGACGTTCCAGGTCGAGGATCGCGGCGCCGCCCTCGGCGTGCTGGCGGCGCCCATCGCTGACCTGATCGCGCCGACCTACGCCATCCGATATCCCGGCGCGGAGGCGACGCAGGAGCTGGCCGGTTGGAAACTCCAGGCGCTGATCAAGGCTGCAACGGACAGTGCGGTAGCAGCCAGTCTCGTGACAGTCGAACGGACCGCAGCGTAACGAGCGCGTCGGCGAAAGCCGTACGAGTTCAGCAACGAATCTTGTTGATCCTCACTGCCGGCGCGATACTTGCGTCCCACCCGGCCCATGGACATCCCGGTGCGATCTCGTCCGCACCCATCGGATAGATTCTGGCCAGCGCGAGGTAGAACTCTTTGAAAAATTTGCCCTTGTATGCCGTTGCCTATGTGAGCGAGGTCCGCCGACCGATGTCCGTCGCTGAGATCGATCGCCTATTGGTCTCGGCCAGCGCACGCAATGGGCGACTGGGGGTCACTGGCGTGCTGTTGCATGATGGCCTGCGCTTCTTCCAGTACATCGAAGGAGCACCGGCAAATGTGCGGGAAATTTACGACCGCATCAAGCTATCGAGTCGGCACGACCTGATTGCAGAGGTGTACAACGGCCCGATCACGGAGCGCCATTTCCCTGGTTGGCAAATGGCCTGTCGCAAAGTGGAGATTGGCTCAATCGTTCAAATTAGCGCTCAGCGCTGGGATAGGACACGGATCGCTCTAGCGGCTGCGGGCACCAAGCCGGAAGCAATAAGGCAGCTGCTTGCCTTCTGGGATGTGAGTTAGGCAGCGCAGGCGACATAGTCAGGCCGCTACCTAAGCATCGGAGATGCTTCTACGCGCCGCACGCCGGTGCGGTCCTGAAACTTGATGCTCCAGGGGGTTATCAGGTAGCCGGGCCGGCGGTAATAGATGGCCGGGATGTGGTTCTCGCGCGCGTCCTTCGCGATGCCGTTGACCAGCACATAGGGCGCGGCGGTCTTCGGTACCTCGCACCACTCCTTTCGCCCGTCGGTTTTGAGCGCCAGGGTGTAGGGGCCGGCGCCCTGGATCTGTCCGCACACGATCGTTCGGGAAGTCACCGAGGCTGCGCGGGCGCGCGGCGCGATGCGGGTGACGAATGCATCCAGCGTCTCGCCGACGGTGGACGTTTCCTCATATAGCTGGACGGTGCGGTCGAAGTGGCTGGTTTCGCCAGCGGCGGCAGGGATGGCGACGCCCATAAGCGCCGCGGCGGCGGTGATCAACAGTGCGTGCATTACTTTCTCCGAATGTGCTGCGCCGGTCAGTACCGGCGGCCCGAGGCCATCTCGGCGCAAGGCCAAGATGCATGGCCAACACACGCAAAAAAACGTTCATTTGAGCTATGCCTGCACGCCGCGCGCGGTCGGAGAAATCCGACGCGGCTGTGGGGACCATGCCGATATGGTGAATCCCATATCGCTGCCAATCTTCAGTTGCCGGACCCGGGACCGCTGGTCGCTCAACCCGGGAGCGCCTGAGCAGCGCCAAGCCGGCACTCTAGACGTAGCCTTGAAGGTCGTCGTGTGTGAGCACGCCCAGACGATGCCCCCAGGACGCGACCAGCTCGACAATCGCCGTTGCCTCGGCGGGGAACGCATACAGCAGCTCCGCTTCGAACTGGTTGAGCACTTCCAGCGGCTCGGAAGCGCACGCCAGCCGCTGCTGCAGCTGTTCGAAGAGGCTGGGGGTGGTGGTGTCCATGCGCGCAGTCTACGGCCACCTGTCTCACGCCCTGAGACGGCCGTGCCGATACTCCGGGCATGGACAGAGCCCAACTCCGAACCCACCTCGACAACCTGGACGCGGCCGTGCCTGCGCTGCTTGCAAACAGCCCCGACCGTTGCCACTTCTGGCAGGCCTTTGCGGGGATGGCGGACGTCGTCGGCGACGGTGCCGTCACGGGCGACGATGCCCAATTCGTCTCCCGGCGGCTCGATGAGATCTTGGCCTGGCATGGGCTCGAAGATCCCGACCGCGACTGTTGAGAGGCGGCCATGTGTTACTCCGCGCTAATCCGAGCCGAGTTCAAAGAGTTCCAGCGGGCGTTCGGCGCCGTTATGGACATCGACACCTACGTAAAAACCTTCTGGTGGGGCGAGGGCGCCCAGGCGCGGCGCATCAAGGCGCCACGTGCGATGGTGCGTGAGTTGCTGGAGATCGGCCCGCCCGAGCTGCAGGAGAACCTGCGTGCGGCGGATGCGGCAGAGGCTGACACGCTCACCCGTGAGATCTTCGACCAGAAGCGCCGTGTCGGCGATGCCGAGCGGGCGCTGCAGGTCAGGGAGACGAAGAAGGCACGCGACGACGTGCGCATCGGCACGAACAAGATCCAGCAGGCCCAGCGGCGCCTCGACACGCTTAATGGCACGCGCGGCCAGGACGACAGCCGGATATTCCCGGGCGTCTATTGCCCGGTGCTGGTGGTCGAGAACGGCCAGCGTGTCGTCAAGCCGATGCGCTACCAGTGCCGCCCGGCAGGCACGCCGGCAATGTACGACCGAAAATTTCCCGGCACATACAACGCCCGCCGGGACAACCTGGAAGGGTTCTGGCGCCGGCAGTTTGGCTACACCCACGGGTTGATGGTGGCCGACCGGTTCTACGAGAACGTCGAAGGCCCAGACGGGCAAAACCAGCGCATCGAGTTCGTGCCGCGCACCGGCGAGCCGATGCTGGTGGCGTGCCTTTGGTCGCACTGGCGCGATCCCGAAGGCGTCGAACCCGACCTGCTGTCGTTCGCCGCGATCACCGATGAGCCGGAGCCCGAGGTCGCCGCCGCTGGCCATGACCGGACGATCATCAACATCAAGCCGGAGCACGTCGACGCCTGGCTCAATCCAGACCCGCGCAACCTGGACGCGCTACAGGCAATCTTCGACGACAAGCGGCACCCGTTCTACGAGCACCGGCTGGCGGCATAGGCATGCTGCCCGAAGGGTTCTACTGGACGACGGTATTCATCGGGCAGGAAGGTGTGCCCCGCAAGCTCGCGCTGAGCCTGACCGGTGTCGCCCGAATGGAGCGACGGGTCGACAATGGGGCGTGGTACATCTATCTCGACTATCACCTGCAGAACATAGATCGCCCAGCGCGACGACGCGACTGCAGCAGCTTTGAGGCTGGCATGGCGGGCGCTGAGCAGTGGGTGTGCCGTCACGAGACCCGATTGAGAGCTGAGGTTGCGCAGATCGAGGCTGCTTGGCCAAAGCACTGTGGCGCCGGATAGCGGCAAAGGACACCTTCGTGGACATCAGATCTGCGCGGGGTCGCCCACTGGAATGAGGTAGTCTGCCCACGCCTGCATCAGCACCCGCCTCTTGTCGATGAGCGCGCCACGCCGGTAAGCGGCCTCGGCCTTGTTTCGGATCGCATGCGCCAGCGCCATCTCTACGACCTCGCCAGGCGTGTCCTGCGTCTCTGCTGCCCAATCGCGGAAGCACGACCGGAAACCATGCACGGTGAAGGGCAGGCCGAAGCCCTTGGGCGCCGGCTTCTGCACCAGGTACAGCATGGTGTTCTCGGACATCGCGAACGGTGGCAGCTTGCGATCCAGGCCGCGCAGGATCGTCAGTGCGGCGGTCGACAGCGGCACGAAGTGGTCACGGCCGCCCTTCATGCGCTCGGCCGGGATAGACCACATGCCGGCGGCCAGGTCGAACTCATCCCAGCTCGATCCGGTCACCTCTTCAGTCCGCGCCGCGGTGAGGATGGTGAACTGAAGCGCGCGCCGGCTACGGGCGTCGCGCTCGCGCAGCCGGGCCATGAAGGCCGGCGCATCACCGTAGGGCATCGCCGCGTGGTGCTGGGGCTTGCGCACCTTGCTCGGTCTGGGCAGCAGATTGTCCAGATGTCCGCGCCAGCGCGCCGGGTTGTCGCCCTGGCGGTGGCCATGCACCTTCGCCCAGTCGAGCACGCGCTCGATGCGCGCTCGCAGGCGCGACGCGGTCTCTGTCTTGGTGGTCCAGATCTGCCGCAGGCAAGCCATCACGTGCGCCGTGTCGATATCAGCCACGGGCATGTCCCGCGCCGGCCCGTGATCTCGCAGCGACTGCGTCCATTGCTCCGCCTGGGCGTCGTTCTTCCAACCGGCCTTCTGGCTTTCAATGAGCGCATCGGCGCACTCGCCAAACGTCAGTCCGACCGACCTGGCCTGCACGCGGGCGGTGATGGGGTCACGGCCTTCCAGGAGCGTACGCCTGTGGTCGACGACCGCGCGACGCGCCTCCAGCAGAGTAACCAGAGCGGTGGACCCCAGTCCCATCTCCCGCCGGCGGCCACGCAGTTGGAATCTGAAGACCCAGGACTTCGCCCCGGATGGACCCACGAGCAAATAGAGGCCTCCACCGTCAGCGTGGTAGCCTTTCCCGGCGATGGTTTGTGCCGCTCTGGCACTTAATCGGTTCGTGGGCCTAGCCATGCTGCCCCATGCTTTGTCCCATGTTTCGACGTGCGATTGCGTGAGTCAGCATGATGCGAATAGAGCGTCGCAGACCTTGAGACATAAGCAACGTGATACAGCGTGATGGAGAGTGAGAAAGCAATATCGGCCTCTCGCTCCGCCAGTGTTCTAGACGCCCGCAAATCCCTGATTTGCGGGCGTTTTCATTTGTGCCGGCAGGTCAATGACGGTCTGCAGTGGCATCGCTGGAGTAACGCCGGCGGCTGTGCCGGCCGCAGCATCTGAACTGCCACGAACGCGCTGCAGGCGGCGATTCAAGTAAGCCGGGCACGGGTCGCTAAGGCTGTGACACCTCTCTCGGATCTCACCCCGATGCGCCTGCCGCCGCTGCTTGGACGCCTGTTTTCTTCACTGAGCCGTGGGCTGCAGCACAAGGCCGATGCGGTGGACCGGGTGATGGCGGTGATCGAGTTCGATCTGGATGGCCGCATCCTGCATGCGAACCAGAATTTCCTGTCGCTGATGGGCTACCGGCTGGACGAAGTCGTCGGTCAGCATCACCACATGTTCGTGACCCCCAGCGACCGCGACAGCGAAGGCTATCGACAGTTCTGGCAGGCGCTGCGTCGCGGCGACTTCAATGCCGGGCGGTTCTGCCGGCTGGACAAGAACGGGCGCGAGGTGTGGATCAACGCTTCCTACAACCCGTTGCTGGATCGCGCGGGCAAGGCCTACCGGGTGATCAAGTACGCCACCGACATCACCACGCAGGTGCGCCAGACCGCCGACTTCGAAGGCCGCATCGATGCGATCGACAAGGTCATGGCGGTCATCGAGTTTTCGCTGGATGGCACGGTGCTCGATGCCAACGAGAATTTCCTTGCGGTGATGGGCTACCGGCTCGATGAGATCCGCGGCAAGCACCATGGCATGTTCGTGGACGCGCAAACGCGTCAGTCGGCGGCCTATCGCGCGTTCTGGGACAAGCTCGGGCGCGGCGCGTTCGACGCGGGGCGCTACAAGCGCCTCAACAAGGACGGCAGCGAGGTGTGGATCCAGGCGTCCTACAACCCGGTGCTCGACGAGCACGGGCGGCCGTACAAGGTGGTCAAGTACGCCACCGACGTGACCCGCCAGGTGATCGATTCGGCCGACGCCGATGGACGCATCCAGGCCATCGACAAGGTGATGGGCGTGATCGAATTCGATCTGCAAGGGCGCGTGCTGAGTGCCAACGACAATTTCCTGGCCATTTTGGGGTACTCCGCCGAGGAGGCGATCGGCCAGCATCACCGCATCTTCGTGGACGCAAGCTATGGCGCCTCCGAGGACTATCGGCATTTCTGGGCGAAGCTGGCGCGTGGGCAGTTCGATGCGGGCCGCTACCGTCGGCTGCGCAAGGACGGCAGTCCAGTGTGGATCCAGGCGTCCTATAACCCGATCCTGGATGTGTCCGGACGCCCGTACAAGGTGGTCAAGTACGCCACCGATGTCACCGATCAGGTGCGCTCGGCCGAGCGCATGCATCAGTTGATGCAGCAGACCATGAGCATTGCGCAGAACGTGCAGCGCGAGGCGCACCATATTTCGGTCAGCAACCAGGAACTGGTGAGCCGCTCGTCCACGCAGTCGGCGGCCGTGGCGCAGACCTCGACCACCATCGATCAGCTGGCAGAGACCGTACGCAGCAATTCCGACAGCGCCGGTTCGGCGCAGCGCATGGCCGAGGCATCGGCCGATGTGGCACGGCGCGGCGCCACCGTCATCGCCGACATGGTCAAGACCACCGCCGGTATTCGCGCGGCCACCGACCGTATCGGCCAGATCATCGAGGTGATCGACGGCATCGCGTTCCAGACCAATATCCTGGCCTTGAATGCAGCCGTGGAAGCGGCACGCGCTGGCGAGCAGGGGCGTGGATTTGCCGTGGTGGCGACCGAGGTGCGTAGCCTGGCGCAGCGCTGCAGTGTCTCGGCAAAGGAAATTCGTGGCTTGATCGACAACGCGACCGACCAGGTGGGCGATGGTTCGCGCCTGGCCGAGCAGGCCGGGGCGGTGATGCAGGACATGGTCGGTTCGGTGCTGCGGGTTACCGCCACCGTGGAGCAGATTGCCGCTGCCAGTCAGGAGCAGGCGCGGGACATTTCCACCGCCAACACCGCGCTGCAATCGATCGGTGTGCAGGCGCGCGACCAGGCGCAGATGGTCGACGATCTGGCGCGCTCGGCGCGTGTGCTGGAAGCCGATGCCGACGCGCTGTTTGCTCTGGTCAATGGCGATGGTGATGGCGATAGCGATAGCGCCGCAGCGGCGGCTGTCGTGCGCAGCGAGACCCCGAGCACGTCGCTTGCCAGGCCTGCCAGGCCGCAGGCGGCGTGATCTCGCGCAGTGATGCAGTACTGCGTGGTGTTGGCGATGCGTCGCGTCAAGCGTGGCCGCGTCATCGCAGGTGTCCTGCAATCAGCGTTGCTTGAGCACAAAAAAAGCCCGCCGGAAGCGGGCTTTTTGATATCGGCAACTCTCGAGTGTGCAGCGTGCCGGCGTGTCGGCGGCACGCTGCGTGCTGAGCTGGTGTCGCTTACTTCGGCAGATCGAACACCAGCACTTCCGCATCGCGCGCATCGGCCAGCACGATCTCCGGCTCATCGGTGATCTGCAGCGCATCACCGGCCGACAGCGCCTGGCCATTGACGCTCAGGCTGCCGCGCGCCACCTGCACGTAGCCGATGCGGCCGTCGGCCAGTGGCTGCTGCAGGCGCACCTCGCCATCGAGGATCGAGGCATACAGGCGCGCATCCTGGTGCAGGCGCAGCGAGCCGTGCTCGCCGCCGGGCGAGGCGATCAGGCGCAGCTGGTTGCGCTTGCTGTCGGCATCGAAATGCTTCTCCTCGTAGCTGGGCTCGATGCCGCTGCGCTCGGGCATCACCCAGATCTGCAGGAAGTGCACCGGTTCGCTGGCGGAGTGATTGAACTCGCTGTGGGTGACGCCGCTGCCGGCGCTCATGCGCTGCACGTCGCCGTAGTGCAGCACCGAGCCGGTGCCCATGCTGTCCTTGTGCTCCAGCGCGCCGCCCAGCACGTAGGAAATGATCTCCATGTCGCGGTGGGCGTGGGTGCCGAAGCCTTCGCCCGGGATCACCTTGTCTTCGTTGATCACCCGCAGCGGGCCGATGCCCATGTGGCGCGGGTCGTGGTAACTGGCGAAGGAGAAGGTATGGCGCGAGGACAGCCAGCCATGTTCGGCGCGGCCACGGGTTTCGCTCTTGCGGACATTCAACATGCTGCTTCTCCTTGAAGGGTTGGTGTCGCCAGGGAATGAATCGGTGTCCCGGCGGCTTGATGGCTAGTCTCTACCTCCGCGCCGGCGCCAAAAAGCGAGTAGATTTGGTCGCTACCATCGAAAAAATCGAACAATGAAAATCAGCCTGGAAGCGTTGCAGATCCTGGATGCGATCGACCGCCGCGGCTCGTTCACGGCCGCGTCCAGGGTGTTGTTCAAGGTGCCGTCGACGATTTCCTACACGGTCTCCAAGCTGGAGGACGATCTGGGTGTGCAGCTGTTCGAGCGGGTCGGCCCCAAGGCGACACCGACCCAGGCCGGGCGCGAACTGCTGCGCGAGGGGCGGCAGCTGCTGCGGGCCGCGCAGGAGCTGGAGGTGCGGGTGCGGCGGGTGGCGTCGGGTTGGGAGTCGGACTTTGCGATCGGGCTGGATGCGATCCTGCCGGTGGCCTTGCTGCAGACGCAGATCCTGGACTTCTACACGGTGGCCGACAGCACCCGCCTGCGCGTGGTGAGCGAATCCTTGTCCGGCAGCTGGGAGGCGTTGCTGGATCGGCGCGTGGACCTGATCGTGGCGGCGGGCGAGGGGCCGAGCGGTGGCGGCTATGTCGCCGAGGCGATCGGCACGCTGGGCTTCGTGTTCGCGGTGGCCTCCACGCATCCGCTGGCGGGCGCCGGCCTGCTGGGCGCGGCCGAGCTGGCCGAACATCGTGCGATCGCGGTGGCGGATTCGGCGCGGCGTCTGCTGCCACGCACGGTCGGCCTGCTCTCCGCGCGCGATGTGCTCACCGTGCCGGACATGCAGGCCAAGCTGCAGCTGCAGCTGGCCGGTGCCGGCTACGGTTTTCTGCCCGAGCCGTATGCGCGCGGCGCGCTGCAGGACGGGCGGCTGCGCGAGCTGCAGGTGGAAACCCGTAAACCTGATGAAACCTTCTACCTGGCGTGGCGGCCGGGCGAGGAGGGCGAGGCATTGGGCTGGTGGCGGCGCGCACTGCGCCGCGATGGACTGTTCGATGGCTGGTTGCAGTCGCTTGCCGAAACGTATCGTTCCGTCGCCGCCGGGCAGCCGCGTGCGTGAGGAAGGGCGGATAATGGGCCCTCGCCGTCGCGCAGGGTCGCCGCATGCAAGGCTTGATCGAACAGTACGGATTGGCGCTGGTCTTTGCCAACGTGCTGGCGTTGTCGCTGGGCCTGCCGGTACCGGCGCTGCCGACCCTGGTGCTGGTCGGTGCCGGCTACGCGCTGCAGGGCGGGAGCGACGCCTGGCTGGCCGGATTGCTGGCGTTGGCAGTGTCGGTGCTGGCGAGTCTGCTCGGTGACCTGGCCTGGTATCTGGCCGGCCGCCGTTTCGGCAATCGCACCCTGCAGTCGCTGTGCCGGCTGTCGCTGTCGCGCGATACCTGCATGAAGAAGACCGAGCGGTTCTTCTCGCGCTGGGGTGTGCGGGTATTGGCGGTGGCCAAGTTCGTGCCCGGTCTGTCGATGGTCTCGGTGCCGATGGCCGGTGCGATGCGGGTGCGCCCGGCGGCATTCCTGCGCTACGACGCCCTGGGTGCGTCGCTGTGGGCGTTCGTCGGGCTGAGCCTGGGCGCGCTGTTCGCGCATCAGGTGCAGGACGTGCTCGCGTTGCTGTCGGATCTGGGCTCCGGTGCCGTTGCCGTGCTGGCCGTGTTGCTGGCCTGCTACGTCGGCTGGCGTTGGTGGCGGCGGCATGCCTTGCTGCGCTCGCTGGAGCACGCGCGTATCGCGGTGGACGAGCTGGTGCCGCTGCTCGATGGCGACGAAGCGCTACGGCCGACGGTGCTGGACATCCGTGCGCCGGGCCACCGCGATCTGCAGCCGTACACGATTCCCGGCGCGGTGTTTGCCGACGAGCGTCAGCTCGCGCAGATCCTGGCCAGCGTGCCGCGCGATCGCAGCGTGGTGATCTACTGTGCGTGTCCGGACGAGGTGTCGGCGGCGTGGTTGGCTGGTCGGATGCGCGAGCGCGGCTATCGCGATGTGCGGCCGCTGCTGGGTGGGCTGGATGCATGGCGCGACGCCGGGCATCCGGTGACCTCGCTGCTGCCGGTGGCGGTGGTTGCCAGGACCAATGTGCTGGGTGCGATGGCCTGACTGGCTGTGACGCGATGTTCTGCGGCGCGCATGGTGGTCTTTGGCACCTGCTGCTTTGCATTCGCTGCGTGGTAACAGCGCAGCCACGCCGTGCACTCGAACGACAGGCAAAAAAAAGACCAGCAAGCTGGTCGTTTTCTTCAAGATTGGTGCGCCCGGAGAGATTCGAACTCCCGACCGCCTGGTTCGTAGCCAGGTACTCTATCCAACTGAGCTACGGGCGCATTATCTTGTTTTGACTTGCATTCCCAACTTGCAGATCCGTCGCAATGCGATCAGACCCTTGTAACTAAAAAGACAGCGGTTGAAGGCTGTCTCTTATTGTTCTGAAGATGGTGCGCCCGGAGAGATTCGAACTCCCGACCGCCTGGTTCGTAGCCAGGTACTCTATCCAACTGAGCTACGGGCGCGTCGTCAGGAGCGGAATTATGCGGATGCCCGGAGTCCTCGTCAATCCCTTTGTGACATTCGATTGTCGCTACCCTCATCGCCAAGACGCCTGCGCAGTGCAGCGGCCACGGCGGCAGGCGTCTTCATCCATGCGAAGTGATCACTGCGCGCGCCCAGTTGCGCATCGTCCAAGGCAACACGTTCGGCACGTGCCTGCGGCATTTTCTGCAGCAAGGCCTGCAAGGCGCCGGGCGGGCCGAAGCGGTCGCGTGCGAAGGTCACTGCGCTGATCGGCAGATCGAGTTGGCCCAGCGCATGCTCGAGATCCCACGACGTGCCTGCCGCACGATAGTGATTGCTGCGACCGACCTGCGCCCAATCGGCGATCAGGCTGCGCGCCTCGGTCCGCCGAAACCGAGCGTTCGCCCGTGCAGCACGCCTTGCGTGCGTGCCAGCCATGGCAGCAGCCGGAAGATCAGCGGCAGGCCGTAGCGCATCGGCACCGGAAACTTGCGCCAGTACGGCGAGCCGCTGGCGACCAGCCACAGCTGCGCAATCCGTGCCGGCTGCAGCGCGGCATGGCAGCAAGCCAGTTGGCCGCCCAGGCTATGACCGCCCAGCACGCACGGCAGTTGCGGGTCATGCAGGTCGAGCAGCGCGCGGCTGGCGGGGATATCGTCGGCAAGCAGCGTGCGATAGCCCCAGTCGTGCTCGCGCGAGGGGCGCAGGGTGCTGCTGCCGTTGCCGCGCCACTCGTGCAGATACACCGCAATACCGGCGCCGGCCAGGGCGTGCGCGAACGGCTGGTAATGCCGCGCGGCAACGCCCAGTGCCGGCAGCCACAGCAGGCTGGCGATCGGCCGCGCCGGTGCGTGACGCAGCACCTGCCAGGCATGTCCATCCGCAGCGGTCACGGCGATCGTGCTGGCCTGCACGCTCATGGGCTGGGCGCGGCACCGAAATGGTCCAGCACCAGTACCTCGCCGTGCCCTGGGCTGTGGCCGAGGCGGATGGCACGCGCAACGTAGTCGATGGCCGCTTCGCAGGCGTTGAGCAGGGACAGGCCCTGGCACAGCTGCGCGGCAATGGCCGCCGACAGGCTGCAACCGGTGCCATGCGCATCGACCTGCAGGCGCGGATGCATGAACACGTCCTGGGTGACACCGTCATCGAAGCGGTCGATCACCCGCGTGCCCTCGTGCAGGTGACCGCCCTTGAGCAGCACCGCATTGGCGCCGAGTTCGAGCAGGGCAGCGGTGGCGTGCTCGGAGGCATCGGCATCGTCGATGCGGCGGCCGGTCAGCAGTTCGGCTTCGGGCGTATTGGGTGTGATCAGCGTGGCCAGCGGCAGTAGACGCGTGCGCAGGGCCTCCAGCGCGGCGTCTTCGAGCAGGCGGGCGCCACTGGTTGACACCATCACCGGGTCGAGCACCACGAACGGTGGGCGATGGGTTTCGAGCAGATCGGCCACGCAATGGATGACCTCGGCATTGGCGAGCATGCCGAGTTTGACTGCCTGAATTTCGAAGTCCGCAAAGCAGGCATCGATCTGCGCCCGCAGAAACGCGACCGGGGGGATATGCACCGCAGTGACGGCGCGGGTGTTCTGCGCGGTCAATGCGGCGATCGCCGACAGGCCATGCACGCGGTGCGCGGCGAAGGTCTTGAGGTCGGCCTGGATGCCGGCACCACCGCCGGAATCGGAGCCGGCGATGGTCAGGGCGGACAGCGTGCTGGACGTGGTCATGGGGGGATTCTGCACTGCTGCCTGGCGGATGTGCGGATCAGCGCGTGCGCCAGCGACGCCATTGCAGATAGGCAACGTAGCCGGCACCGGTCACTCCGGTGAGGCCGGCCGGCAGGTAGAGCGCGTCGTAGTGCCAGCGCTGGAACAGCCAGGTGCCGAGCATGCTGCCGCCGAGAAAGCCGCCGATGATCAGCCCGCTCAGCGTGAGCCGGCGCACCTGCAGCGGGCGCCCGCGCAGCAGATGTCCCAGGCCGATGCCCAGGTCGGTAAACATGCCGCTCAGATGGGTGGTGCGGACCGCTGCGCCGCTGAGGGTGGTGGCCATGGCGTTCTGCAGGCCGCAGGCGCCTGCGGCGACCAACGCGCCGCCGACATGGTGCAGCTTGAACAGCGGGATCGCGGCCAGCAACAGCAGCGCTTCGAGCAGCAGCGCTGCACCGTAGCGCTGTCCCAGCCGCAAGACATCGTCCTGGATGATCAGGCCGCTGAGCATGGCGCCTGCGCAGAAGGCGATCAGGATGCCCCAGAGAAAGCCGATCTCCGGCGCGCTGTTCTGCACCAGGGCCACGCCGAGCAGGCTGGTGGTGCCGGTGAGGTGGCTCACCACCTGATGCTCGGAGCCCAGGTAGCCGACCACGTTGACCATGCCGGCCACGCCCGATAACGCCACCGCGCCGATCCAGACCCAGCGCGGCAGCAGGATTCCCATCGCCGGTCAGGGCGTACCGTTGACGGCGATCTGCGAGAACGCGCCGGTTTGCGGGTCGTACAGCGCACCCCAGAAGGCACTGCCGCCATCGCACACCCGGATCGCTTCCTTGGCCGGTTTCACCGGCGGATCGTTCGGGAGTTTGAAAGCGTTGATGTAGATCAGCTGCTGGCCCTGGATCACCACGCCCACGTACTGGCGATCGAAATCGCGCGGCTCGGGGATGGTCGGCGTCAAGGCATCCTGCCGGGATTCGAGCTGTTCGATCTGCTGCTGGCTCGGTGTCCAGTAGCCGGTGATCTGGCCCGGATGCCGCGCCGGGCTGTCGCGCGAGCAGGTGTCCAGCACCTGCTCGGCGATGCCCTGGCGGGTGATGACCCAGGACTGCCCGTTCTTGAGGTTGGTCGGCACGCTCGCTGGCGGCGGCGCGGTCGCGCAGCTGGCCAGTGCCATCACGGCGAGCGCCGCCGCGCCGCGCAGCCTGTGCATCACAGCACCTCCGAGGCGAAGTCGGCCAGACGCGAACGCTCGCCGCGCCGCAGCGTGATATGCGCGCTGTGCGGCCATGCCTTGAAGCGATCCACCGCATAGGTCAGGCCGGAGGTGGTTTCGGTGAGGTAGGGCGTGTCGATCTGTTCGACGTTGCCCAGGCACACGATCTTGGTGCCGGGGCCGGCGCGGGTGATCAGCGTCTTCATCTGCTTGGGAGTGAGGTTCTGCGCCTCGTCCAGGATCAGGTAGCGCGACAGGAAGGTGCGCCCACGCATGAAGTTCATCGAACGGATCTTGATGCGGCTGGCGAGCAGGTCGTTGGTGGCCGCACGCCCCCAGGCACCGCCGTCCTGGTTGTGGGTGAGCACTTCCAGGTTGTCGGTCAGCGCGCCCATCCACGGCGTCATCTTTTCTTCCTCGGTGCCGGGCAGGAAGCCGATGTCTTCGCCGACGCTGACGGTGGCGCGGGTCATGATGATTTCGCGGTAACGCTGCTGATCCATCGTCTGCGCCAGGCCGGCGGCCAGGGCGAGCAGGGTCTTGCCGGTACCGGCGGTGCCGAGCAGGGTGACGAAGTCGATTTCCGGGTCCATCAAGGCATTGAGCGCGAAGTTCTGCTCGCGGTTGCGCGCCACGATGCCCCAGACCGCGTGCTGGCCGCTGCGGAAATCGTCGACCAGGCACAGCGTGGCCTTGCCGCCGCCGACCTTGGCCACGCGCAGCTCCACTTCGTCCTCGCCCGGCAGGTACAGGTACTGGTTCGGATACCAGTCTTCGTCCTCGGCCAGCACGATCTCGTAATGGGTGCGGCCACGCTCGTTCCAGCTGCGCAGGTCCTGGTTGTGCTTTTCCCAGAAGTTTTCCGGCAGCTCGATGGCGCCGGTGAACAGCAGGCTGAAATCATCCAGCGCGCGATCGTTCTGGTAGTCCTCCGCATTCAGGCCGCTGATGTAGGCCTTGATGCGCAGGTTGATGTCCTTGGACACCAGGATGACCGGCACATCCGGATGCTCCTCGCACAGCGCCAGCACCGAGGCCAGGATCTTGTTGTCCGGAATCATCGCGCCGAAGGTGCGGCCCGGATCGATCGGATGGATCTGGAAATACAGCCGGCCGATCGCGGCCTGGCCCTTGAGCTGGATACCCTGCGGATGGCTGAGCAGGATGCCGGCCTGGATCTGCTCGGCGTTGGTGTTTTCCAGCAGTTCGTCCAGGAAGCGGCTGACCTGGCGCGCATTGCGGCTGACTTCGGACGTGCCCTTCTTGGCGTTGTCGAGTTCCTCGATCACCTGCATCGGCAGGAACACATCGTGTTCCTCGAATTTGAACAGCGCGGTGGGATCGTGCATCAGCACGTTGGTGTCCAGCACGTAGATGCGCTTGCCTCGGGTCATTGGGTCTTCCAAGTGATGGAGCAGGGGCGAGCCATCACGCCTGCAGGGCAGGGTGATGGAGGACACGGGAAACCAGGGGGCGTCACTGTCTGGCGTGCGCCTTCAACGCGGCCAGCACGGCGTCGGCGTGGCCGGCGACCTTGACCTTGCGCCAGGCCTGCACCACCACCCCTTCGGGCGAAAGCAGGAAGGTGCTGCGCTCGATGCCGAGCACCTGCTTGCCGTACATGTTCTTTTCCTTGATGACATCGAAGGCGCGGCACAGGGCCTCGTCGCCATCGCTGACCAGCGGGAAGGTAAATCCCTGCTTGGCGCAGAAATTGTCGTGCGACTTCACCGAGTCGCGCGAGACGCCCAGCACGACCGCGCCGGCCTGGGTGAACTGCGGCAGCAGCGCGTTGAAATCCAGGCCCTCGGTGGTGCAGCCGGGCGTGCTGTCCTTCGGGTAGAAGTACAGCACCACCCATTTGCCGGCGTAGCCGCGCAGCGTGGTACTGGTGCCGCCGGACAGCGACAGTGGCAGGTCGAAGCTTGCAGCAGGTAGTTCGAATACAGCGTCGGTCATCGTTGCTCAGCCCTAAGTGGAGGGGCGTGCGGCGCGGTCAAGCCGGGCCGACGTCCATCCCATCATAAGCAGCTACGTGGAAACGTTTGGCAAGCGCATCGAACTGCGCATTGCGCTGATTCAGCGACTCGATGGTGTGCTGTTCCAGCTTGTCCACGTGCAGGAAGTAGGACTCTTCGTCGTCGCCATCGTCTTCGTCGCGTTCGCCCAGGAAGATGTCGATGACCCGATAGCCGTCCCGGGTCAGTTGCTCGGCGAGGTGTTGCAACGGTTGCTGCGCCGGGTCGGCGAAGAAATATTCCCAGCGCAACGGCCCGTCGAGATTCCAGTCGGTCTCGGAGCGGATGTGCTCGAACATCTGTTTCAGTGCGGAAAGGGCAATGGCCATCGGAACGTCTGCCTCAGAACTTCATCGGGTCCATGATCGCGTCGAGATTGAGGTGATCACAGAATTCCAGGAAATCATCGCGCAACGCGGCGATGTGCATGTTGGCCGGCACGCCGATCGTCACCTGCGCCGAGAACATCTCCGCGCCGGTCTGCATGGCGCGGTAGCGCGTGCTCTGCAGGTTCTCGATGGTGATGCCCTGGCGGTCGAAGAAATCGGCCAGCTGGAACAGGATGCCCGGCTTGTCGGCGGCGATGACTTCGACGATGTAGGGCAGCAGGTTGGACTGGGTCTGCTTGGGGCCGGTGCGGTACCACACCAGCTTCAGGCCTTCCTCGCGCTCGAGCCGGGTCAGCATCGCTTCGAGCTTGGCGACCGAATCCCAGGAGCCGGTGGCCAGGGCGGTGACCGAGACATCGCGCCCCACCGTGGCCAGGCGGGCGTCCACGAGATTGCAGCCGCTGTCGGCGATGCGGCGGGTGACGGGCAACAGGGGGGACTCCGGATGCGTCGTGTAGGCGTTGATCAGGAGGTGGTTTTCGGTCGGCGAAGGCCGGGGAGTCGAGTCGGTCAAAGGGGCTTCCGGCATTGCATCAGGCTGAATGGCCGCCCGGGCAGGCGCCCTGGCGGTGACCAGCATACTTGCCCGTGGTTTCGCGCCGCAAGTAACATGCAGGCGGCCACAACCCGCGTGCGCGCGGGCCTTTCCTGTCACGTAAGAGCAGCAGAATCTTGTCCCTTTCCGGCATCATCACCGCGCTGGCGACCCCTTTCGGTCCGGACGGCGCACTCGACCTGGATGCCTGGCGGCGGTTGCTGGAACAGCAACTGCACGGCGGCGTGCAGGGAATTGTCGTCGCCGGTTCCACCGGCGAGGCTGCGGCATTGAGCGACGAGGAGTACGACACCTTGTTGCGCGCCGCGGTTGCGCAGGTGGCCGGCCGCGTGCCGGTGCTGGCCGGTACCGGCCTGTCAGGCACCGCCAAGACCATTGCGCAGACGCGCCGCGCCGCGGCGTTGGGTGCGCAGTACGCGCTGGTGGTGACGCCGCCGTACGTGCGTCCGACCCAGGCCGGCCTGCAGGCGCATTTCCAGGCGGTTGCCGACAACGGCGGGCTGCCGGTGGTGCTGTACAACGTGCCCGGCCGCACCGGATGCGATCTGTTGCCGGAGACGGTTGCTGCGCTGGTCGGCCATCCAAATATCGTCGGTATCAAGGAAGCGCGCAGCGAGCCGGAGCGCGTTGCCGCGCTGGTGGCGCTGCGCAGCGAGTCCTTCGTGGTGCTCAGCGGTGACGATGGCAGCGCCGCGCAGGCGATGCTGTCCGGTGCCGACGGGCTGATTTCGGTGGCGTCCAACGCGTTGCCGTCGGCGTACCGGCGGCTGTGCGATCTGGCCCGCGATGGTCAGCGCGAGGCGGCCACCACGTGGGACGCACGCCTGAGCGAGTACCACAGTTTCTGCGGGATCGAATCCAATCCCATCCCGGTCAAGGCGCTGCTGCAGCGCGCCGGGATCGGGCACGGCCTGCGTTTGCCGTTATTGCCCCTTTCTGCGGCGCACCAGCCTGCCGCCGACCGCCTTGCCGCCGACGCTGTTGCGTTGGAAGCGCTTTCCAGCCGCGAAATGCTCGCGGCCTGACCCAGGAGATTTATCGATGCGTCATTCCGTTTCCCCCGTCCGCGTGCTCTCGCTCGCGTTGCTGGCGACCGCCACCGTCGCCGCCACGAGCGGTTGCAGCTGGTTCCACAAGGGCGCACGCGGTGACTACGCGCTGGCCCCGGAAGCCCGTCCGCTGGAAGTGCCGCCGGATCTGAACCTGCCCGACACCTCCGGTGCGATGAAGGTGCCGACGCTGGCATCAAGCGCGCAGCAGAACACTTCGGCGCCGCCGTCCGCCAGCGCCAACAGCGGTTTCACCACGCCGGGCGAGCGCGACGAGGTGTTCGCCAAGGTCGGCGCGGCGCTGGCCGACATTCCCGGCCTGACCATCGCCAGCAAGGCGCAGATGCTCGGTTCCTACGACGTCAGCTACGAAGGCTCCAGTTTCCTGGTGCGCGTGGTGAAGGTCGAAGCCGGCAGCTATGTGTCAGCGGTGGATCCGCGCGGCATGCCGGCCACTGCGGCAGCGCCGGTGGCGGTCATCACGGCGTTGAAGGGCAAGCTGGGCGGCTGAGGCCGCTGCAGCAACTGCAGACAGCAGAACGGGCGCTTCGGGCGCCCGTTTTGCGTTCTGATGCGGTGCTGTCGCTTGGTTGCTGCGTTGTCGCCCGGCTGGATGCCGTCGGGCGCCGTTTCAGCGTTGCAGCAGCGGCAACTTGTTCGGCTTGCCATCCCACTCGGCGGCATCGGGCAGCGGCTCCTGGCGCACGGTCAGCACCGGCCAGGCCTTGGCCAGCTCGGCGTTGAGCGCGACGAAGCCTTCCTGGCCTGCCGGGACGTCGTCTTCCGGGTAGATCGCATTGGCCGGGCATTCCGGCTCGCACAGCGTGCAGTCGATGCACTCATCCGGGTCGATGACCAGGAAATTCGGGCCGACGTGGAAGCAATCCACCGGACAGACCTCGACGCAGTCGGTGTATTTGCACTTGATGCAGTTTTCGGTGACAACAAAAGGCATGGCGGAATCCGGCGTTTAGCCTGTCAATTCTAAAGCAGTCCGGTGGCCGGTGTGGGGTTGGCGGGATTTGTCGGCCTCCAGCCCTGGCCGCTCGGCGCGGTCCTGACCGTCTCCGGTCAGGCCAAGTCGCGCTGCCTGGCCAGCGCGAACAATCCCGTCGCAGCCAGATCTTCCCGATGCAGCTGCGTCCGCACGCCCAGATGGGCAAGCGCCAGCGCGTAGCGCTGCGCCAGTCCGGGGCTGCCGACCAGGTGCACGGTGGCGTGAGTACCGCGCTGCTCGCGCAGTTCGTGGCCGATCAGCAGGCCCGAGAGGTAGGACGGCAGCGCGGTGGCGGTGAGGCGGTCGAACAGGCCCAGCGTGCGGGCGCCGAACAGGTGGTGGCTGAGGCCGCCGGGCGCGGCGCTGCGGTCGACGCCTTGCGCGAAGGCATCGGTGTCCAGGTCCGCAGGATCGTCCTGCATCAGCTTGCCCAGGATGCTGTGCTGGCGCAGCACCGCATACAGCTCGCCGGTCATGACGGTGGCGAAACCGGTCAGCTGGCCGTGCGCGATCTGCGCCCATTTGCTGTGGGTGCCGGGCAGGCAGGCGACGTGCTCGCCGTCGCCGAGTGCGGCGATCAGGCCGACCAGCTGGGTTTCCTCGCCACGCATGACATCGGGCACACCGTGCTGCTCGCCGGTGCTTACGCCGGGTACGAACCACAGCGTGCGTCCGGGCAGCAGGTCGGTGTAGCTGCGCATCGCCTGCGCCAGTGCGGTGGTATCGGCCGGGCAGGGCAGATAGGCCTGCTCGACCCAGCCATTGCGGCTGCCGATCATGCCCGACAGCAGCAGCGGGCCATCCCAGCCGTCGATCAGCGTGCTCAGCACCTCGGCGAAGCAGCCCTGGCAGGCCAGGATGCCGTCGCTGCCGCGGCGTTGCTCCAGCACCGTGCCGTCGGCAGCGAGCAGGTAGCCGCGCAGGCTGCTGGTGCCCCAGTCGATGGCGATCATGCGCTGGCCACCCGGCTCTCGGGCAGGCCCTTGATCGGCACGTCGCAGACGTACAGACCGCCGGCTTCCGGCGTGCGCGCCAGTTCTTCGGCGCTGTGGTCCAGGCGCGAGCTGATCACGTGCAGGCGGTCCAGCGCGGCACCGCCGAGGGCGCTGCAGGTGGGGTGTTTGACCGGCAGCTGCACGATGCGCTCGATGCTGCCGTCGGGGCGGTAACGCACCACGCGCCAGGCGCGCCATTGCGCGTTCCACAGATGGCCTTCGCTGTCGATGATGGAGCCGTCCGGCTCGGCATCGTCGCGATCCAGCGTGGTGAACACGCGCACGTTGCTGGTCTGCGCAGTGTCGGCGTCGTAATCGCAGCACAGGATCTGCGGGCGCAGCGAGTCGCAGTAATACAGCGTGCGGCCGTCGGGGCTGAAGCAGATCGAGTTGGGGATCGACACGCCCGGCAGCGGCAGCGCGCGCAGGCCGTGGCGCAGCGAGAACTGGTACATCGCGCCGCGTGCGGCCTTGTGGTCGTGCTCGTCCATGGTGCCGAACACGAGGTTGCCGTTGCGGTCGGCGCGGCCGTCGTTGCTGCGCGTATGCGGGTTGTCGGCTTCGATATCGGCCAGGTGCTCGAGCGGCAGCGTGTCGGCGTCGGCGTTGTCGGGGTCAGCGATGCAGACCGACTTGGCCAGCGCGATCAGCACGCGGCCGTCGTCCATCAGGCCGAGGCAACCGGGGCGGTCCGGCAGCGTCCAGTACTGCGTGTGTGCGCTGTGCGGATGATGCCGCCACAGCCGCTTCTCGCTGATGTCCACCCAGTACAGCGCTTCACGTTGCTCGCACCACAGCACGCCTTCGCCATGCGTGCAGCGGCTGTCGACCGCCAGCACGGCGGTGTGTTCGGGCGTGCTCACCATTCGGCGATGCTGCCATCGCTGTGACGCCAGACCGGGTTGCGCCAGTCCGGCGGATTTTCGTTTGCGCGCTTGAGCATGTCTTCGTCGATCTCCACACCGAGCCCGGGCTTGGGCAGCGCGGCGATACTGCCATCGACACACTGAAAATCGTCTTTATTGATGACGTAATCGAGCAGGTCGGCGCCTTCGTTGTAGTGGATGCCGATGCTCTGTTCCTGCAGCACCGCGTTGTGCGAAACGAAGTCCACATGCAGGCAGGCGGCCAGCGCGATCGGCCCGAGCGGGCAGTGCGGGGCGAAGCCGACATCGTAGGCTTCGGCCATCGCGGCGATCTTGACGCACTCGGTGATGCCGCCGGCATGCGACAGGTCCGGCTGCACCATGCCGATACCGCCGGCGCACAGCACGTTCTTGAATTCGAAGCGCGAGAACATGCGCTCGCCGGCCGCCAGCGGAATCGAGGTGCTCGCGGCCAGGCGCGGGTAGTACTCGGCCTGCTCGGCCAGCACCGGTTCTTCGACGAACAGCGGCTTGAACGGCTCCAGCTCGCGCAGCAGCGCCTTGGCCATCGGCGCGCCGACGCGGCCGTGGAAGTCGATGCCGAAGTCGATGCTGTTGCCGAAGGCTTCGCGGATTTCGGCGACCTTGACCACCGCCGCATCGACCGCGCGGGCGCTGTCGATCAGCTTCATTTCCTCGGTGCCGTTGAACTTGAAGGTGTCAAAGCCCAGCGCACGGTAGTCGGTGATCTGCTGGATGATTGCGCCCGGGCGGTCGCCGCCGACCCAGCGATAGGTCTTCATGCGGTCGCGCACCAGCCCGCCCAGCAGCTCGTACACCGGCACGCCCAGCGCCTTGCCCTTGATGTCCCACAAGGCCTGGTCGATACCGGCGATGGCGCTCATCAGGATGGCGCCGCCACGGTAGAAGCCGGCGCGGTACATGGTCTGCCACAGGTCGTTGATGCGCGCCGGATCCTTGCCGACGACGTAGCCGGCCAGTTCGTGCACGGCGGCTTCCACCGAGCGCGCGCGGCCTTCGATGACCGGCTCTCCCCAGCCGGTGATGCCCTCGTCGGTTTCGACCTTGAGGAACAGCCAGCGCGGTGCGGCATGGTAGGTGGTGAGGCGGGTGATCTTCATCCTTGCAGTTCCTGGTAGGCCTGCACGAAGGCGCGTGCATGCGTCTGGGTCGTTTCGAGCGATTGCGCGGGTTTGTACAGTTCGCCACCGATGCCGGCGCCGGCGGCGCCCTGGGCAAGGAAGCCGGCCAGGGTCTGCGGGCTGACGCCGCCGACCACGTAGACCGGAATATGCTTGGGCAGCACCGAGCGCAGCGCGCGCACATGCGCGGCGCCATAGGTGGCTGCGGGGAACAGCTTCAGGATCGTGGCGCCGGCATCGATGGCGTCGAACGCCTCGCTGGCGGTGGCGAAACCGGCGACCACGGTGAGCCCGCGCGACACCGCATGGCGGATCAGCGACGGGCGCGTATTCGGGGTGACGATGAAGCGCGCACCGATCTCGGCCAGGGTGTCGACATCGTCGTTGCGCAGCACGGTGCCGGCGCCGATCCAGGCGCGCTCGCCGTAGGTCTGCTGGGCCAGGGCGATGCTCTCGGCCCAGCGCGGCGAATTGAGCGGGATCTCGATCGCGTCGAAGCCGGCGTCGATCAGTGCACCGACATGGTCGAGCGTTTCTTCCGGCGTGATGCCACGCAGGATGGCGATCAGCGGCAGGGCGAACAGGCTGGCGGTGGTGTCTGAGGTCATCGTGTTACTCGCGATAGAGCGGAAAGCGGCCGCCAGCGTCCGGATGGGCGCCAGCGTCGGGGGAGGTTGCAGCGCTGCACGGCAGCGCACGGAGGGCGACAGGCGGTCGCGACGAGGTGGCTGCGGCACTTGCGTGCGCACTCCAACGGCCTGCAATTGGCCGGCAAGTTGCCCTCATCGTCGTCCACCTCCGCAATCATGGCGTGCGTGTTGCCATCTCGTGGAAGATGGGTCACGTCTGTTCTGGCCGCGCCCGGGAGGTAGGGGCTCCTGCTGCGGCGTTCGATAGCCTCGCGCGGGGAGATATGTGCTGCAAATGAAATTTTCGGCATATTCTATTCCTCCTACGAATACAGCTGCGTGGCGATACCTCATGGCAAATTCCGGCACTCCCTGGTTCAACGCTGCCCGCCTCAAGACGCGCCAGTTGCTGCTGCTGCTGCATCTGCACGAACAACGTTCGGTGCTGCGTGCGGCCGAGGCCGCCAGCATGACCCAACCGGCCGCCTCCAAGCTGCTGGCGGAAATGGAAGACATGCTGGGGGTGAAACTGTTCGAGCGGCATGCCCGCGGGGTGGAGCCCACCTGGTACGGCCATGTGCTGATCCGGCGTGCGCGTGCGGCGATGTCGGAGATCGGCCGGGCGCAGGAGGAAATCGCCGCGCTGCGCGCCGGGCGCATGGGCCAGGCCTCGATCGGCACCGTGGTCAATCCGGGCACCAACCTGGTGCCGCAGGCGATCGCCGAGGTCAAGCGCGAGTTCCCCGACATCCTGGTGCGGGTGGAAATGGACTACAGCCGCCCGCTGGTGGCCAAGTTGCTGGACGGCCAGCTGGACATCGTGATCGGCCGCATCCTGGGGCCGGAGGGCGTGGGCGAGCTGGAGTTCGAGCCGCTGGCCGACGAGCCGCATTCGGTGATCGCGCGTGCCGGCCACCCGCTGGCCAGCCGGGCCGGCCTGCAGCATGCGGATCTGGTGCGGCACGGCTGGATCCTGCCGCCGGCCGACAGCGTGCTGCGCGCGCGGCTGGATTCGATGTTCATGGAGCACGGCGTGCAGACGCCGACCAATGCGATCGAGACCTCGTCGCTGCCGGTGACCTCCACGCTGTTGCGTGGCACCGACATGCTGACCGCCTTGCCGGTGGAATCGGTGGCGCCGCTGATCCAGGCCAAGCTGCTGACCGTGCTGCCGATCGAGCTGGGCGTCCGCATGGAGTCGTTCGGCATCATCCGGCGGCGCGATTACATCCTGCCGCCGGGGGCCGAGCGCATTCTGCAGGCGCTGCGCACCACCGCGCGGCGTTTGTACCCCGGTCTGCGCGGGCCGGAATCCACTGGTTAAGCGGGCTCTTCCATTTGTATTCCGGCACGGCATACCAGGCTGTGAATTTTTCATTGGCTGGCGCTAGACCACGCGCCTATATCTGTGAGCCAGATCGCACGCTGAAGCGCACGTGAAGTCGGGCAGGTGATCGGCGGCCAAGCCGCCATGCAGTGAGAAGTGGAGCCGGGCGGCGACGTCCGCGTCCTGCACGATCATGCGGCCCGTTGACGGTGCCGCGACAACCAGTCTTCAGTCGTCTTGCGTCCTGGGAGGGATTCAGATGTACAAGTTTTCAAGCCATGCCTCGGCAGGGACGGGCGTGCACGCGCGTCGTACCCCGCGTTTGCGTCATTCCGCCATGGCCGTCAGCATCGGGCTGTTGCTCGCCGCACCGGTGTACGCACAACAGACGCCGTCGTCCCCGACCGCCCCGGACGGCAAGACCGCCGGCAGCGCGGTGGATCTGGATACGGTGGAAGTGCGCGGCGTGCGCGCCAGCCTGATCAAGTCGCAGGTGATCAAGCGCGATGCCAGCCAGATCGTGGATTCGGTCAGTGCCGAAGACATCGGCGCCTTGCCCGACCGCAGCGTCACCGAAACCCTGCAGCGCGTCAGCGGCGTGACCATCGATCACTTCGCCGCACGCAGCGACCCGGACCATTTCTCCGCCGAAGGCAGCGGCGTGATGATCCGCGGCCTGACCCAGGTGCGTGGCGAACTCAATGGGCGCGACATCTTCAGCGCCGCCAGCGGCCGCGGCCTGAGCTTCGAAGACGTGCCGGCCGAGTTGATGGCGGGTGTGGACGTCTACAAGAACCCCTCGGCGGAAATCATCGAGGGCGGGCTGGGCGGCACGGTCAATCTGCGCACGCGCATGCCGTTCGACAATCCGGGCCGGATCGTTGGCGGCAATGTCGATTACAACTACGGCGACATGAGCAAGAAGTACAAGCCGTCGGCCTCGTTCCTGTTCAGCGACCGCTGGAACACCGGCATCGGCGAAATGGGCTTCATGATCGATGTCGCGCATTCGGAGCTGGCCACGCGCTCGGACGGCATCCAGGTGGAGCCGTACGTGCGGCGGACCGATGAGGCTGTGCTGGCCGGCAGCGGGCGCAGCGAAGTGTTCGTGCCGGGCGGGGTGAACTGGCGTCAGCTGGATTTCGAGCGCAAGCGCGACGGGATCGCGGCGGCGTTCCAGTGGAAGCCCAGCGACGCCACCGAGATCTATGCGCAGTTCCTGCGCTCGCGCTACGAGATGAACTGGCAGGAGCGCGCCGCGTTCTTCAACGACAGCAACAACAGCATCACGCCGGCACCGGGCACCACCTTCGACTACGACGATCGCGGCGCCTTCCTGCGCGGCTCGCCGGTGTCCAGCTCGTGGCGCGGGGTGCTCACCGGCGATGGCGTGCGCTTCAATACCGACAACCGTTATTCCGAACAGCGCACCACCACCACCGACATGTCGGTGGGCTTCAGCCATTTCTTCAACGACAACCTGCAGATCAAGGGCGATATGCAGCTGGTGGAGTCGGAGAACGAGCAGCTGGATTTCACCGTGTTCAGTGCGACCTATCTGCCGGGCCTGTCGTACGACGTGTCGGGCAAGTATCCCAGCGTGCAGATCGCCAATCCGGCCTTTACCCAGGACCCGTCCAACTACTTCTGGGCGGCGGCAATGGACCATCTGGGCAAGAACCGCGGGCGGCAGCTGTCCACCCGCGTGGATCTGGAATACACCTTCGATGACAGCAGCTGGTTGCGCTTTGCGCGCTTCGGCATGCGCGCCACCGACCGCAATCAGATCAACAAGAATTCCGGCTACAACTGGGGCGTGATCTCCGACAACTGGGCCGCCATTCCGGGCACCAGCAACGGCCTGGCGAATATGTCCGAGTTCATGACCGACCAGTCGTCGTTGTTCACCTTCTCCGACTTCTTCCGCGGTGGGGTGAACGTGCCGACCACGCTGGTGGTGCCCAACAGCAGCCTTGTCAACAACTACCGCTCCGCCTCGCAGATGATCCAGCAGATCGTGGCGCTGCGCGGCTACGGCTGGGCGCCCGACACCTATCAGCCGCAGGACACCAACCGCCAGCACGAACGCACCCAGGCCGCCTACGCGGCGCTGTACTTCGGCAACGACGAGGCCTGGGGCGTGCCGGTGGACGGCAACATCGGCATCCGCGTGGTGCAGACCAAGACCCAGGCCGAAGGCTTCGGCCAGTTCCAGAACCTGGCCGGCCTCAATGTCTCACCGGAACTGCAGGCGCGCTATACCGGGCAGTACTTCGAGAACAACTCCCAGGGCAGCTATACCAACGTGCTGCCCAGCCTGAACCTGCGGCTGCGCTTCACCGACAGCCTGCAGTGGCGCTTTGCCGCCTCCAAGGCGATGGCGCGCCCGGACTACACCCAGCTGCAGCCGTATGTGTTGCTCAACGTGGAAACCAACGACGCCGGCCAGGCCACCGATTTTGTCGGCACGGCCGGCAACCCGAACCTCAAGCCGATGGTGGCCAACCAGTTCGACACCGCGCTGGAGTGGTATTTCGACACCAGCGACATGCTCTACGCCACGCTGTTCTACAAGAAGGTCAAGGATTACTTCTCCACCCAGACCCGCAGCGAGATCTACGACAACCGCCCGTGGCTGGTGACACGCCCGTACAACATGGACGAGGGCACCATCCGCGGCGCGGAGCTGGGCTATACCCAGTTCTTCGATCAGCTGCCGGGCTGGCTGAGCGGGTTCGGCGTCAATGCCAACTTCACCTTCGTCGACAGCCAGGGCGGCGCCAACACCGCCACCGACCCGTACACCAATACCACCGTCACCGGTGTCGAGCTGCCGCTGGAAGGCCTGTCGCGGCGCAGCTACAACCTGGCCGGTATCTACGAGAAGGGCCCGTTGTCGTTGCGTCTGGCCTACAACTGGCGCTCGCGTTACCTGCTGACCACCAGCGATGCGTCCACCCGTCTGCCGACCTGGGCCGACGACTATGGCCAGCTCGACGGCTCGTTCTTCTACCGCTTCAACGAGCATCTGCAACTGGGCGTGCAGGCCAACAACCTGACCAACACGGTGACCAAGGTGCTGATGGGGCCAACCTCGTACGAAGGCGGCGAGGTGGATCCGCGTCTGTATACGCGCTCCTCGTTCGTCAACGACCGGCGCTATTCGCTGGTGCTGCGCATGAACTGGTAAGCAAGGGCCATCACGGAACTGCCGTGCGCGGGCTCGCAGACTTGAGCCCGCTTTGGCCGCTCCGGCCATCCGGATCCGCAATGCCAGACCCAGCGGGTTTGTCGGCGTTGCTATAGGTTTTACGAATACCTTTCCAGGAATATTTCATTGGTGTGGCACGACGGCGCCGCCCTATGCTCCGGCCGCAGCCGCTAGGTAAGCCTCGTCAGGATTACCACGCATCGCACCCGCCCGGCCTACCGGTCGTGGGCGGATGCGGGCCAGCACCAACGACGGGCAGGGCGTTCGCGCACCGACCCGCTAAAAACTAGAAGTACATGCGTCCTGGGAGGGAGCACCATGTCAGTGCAACATCGCCACATTCCGGCAGGCCGGACTGTGGGTCAGCGTTCGATCCGTGATTTCCGCCGCTCCGTGATGGCCCTCAGTGTGGCCACGCTGTTGAGCGCGCAGGCCTACGCGCAGGACGCGACCACCACTGCCGCCCCGGCCCAGGACTCCACCACCCAGCAGCTCGACACCGTGCAGGTCACCGGCACGCGCAGCAGCGTCACCAAGGCGCAGCTGGTCAAGCAGAACGCCGAGCAGATCGTCGATTCCATCGTTGCCGAAGACATCGGCAAGCTGCCCGACAACAACGTCGCCGAGGCGCTGCAGCGTATCTCCGGCATCCAGATCTCGCGCAACTACGGCGAAGGCAGCTCGATCGCCATCCGCGGCCTGACCCAGGTGCGCACCGAACTCAATGGCCGTGACATCTTTCACCGCCAACGATGGCCGTGGCCTGAGCTTCGAGGACGTGTCGGCCGAATTGCTCGGCGGCGTCAACGTGTACAAGAATCCCTCGGCCGACATGATCGAAGGTGGCCTGGGCGGCACCGTCGACCTGCGCACGCGCCTGCCGTTCGACTACGACGGCCGCAAGATCGCCGGCAGCGTCCAATACAACTATTACGACCTGGCCGACGACGGCAAGCCGGCATTCTCGGGCCTGTTCAGCGATCGCTGGCAGACCGGCATCGGCGAGATCGGCCTGCTGGTGAACTACTCGCAGCAGAAGAGCCCGTTCCGCCAGGACACCATCTCGATTGAGCCGTGGTACACGCAGACCGATCTGCCGGGCTATGAAGGCCAGGGCGTGTCGGTGCCGCACGGCGCCGGTATCAACACCACCATCGGCGAGCGCGAGCGCAAGACCGGTGCGTTCGCGATGCAGTGGCGTCCGAACGATTCGGTCGAGGTCTATACGCAGGTGCTGCGTTCGGATTACGACTTCAGCTGGCACGATTATTCGTTCTTCGCCCTGACCGGCGCCAACCCGATGCAGGGCTTGCCGGGCATCCAGGTCAACGACCGCAACGAGTTCGTCAATGGCTCGTTCCAGAACGTGCCGACCGAATCCAACACCAGCCTGACTGAGCGGCATTCGGTGACCACCGATTACTCGCTGGGGGCCAAGTGGACGGTCAACGAGAAGCTGACCCTGAGCACCGACTTCCAGTACGTCGATGCCACCACCAAGGGCACGCGCTACATCATCGCCACCGGGCAGGACACCAGCCCGCAGTTCAACGTCGACTTCCGTGGCGATCTGCCGCGCCTGTCGGTGACCGATGCCAGCGGCGCGGAAGGCTATCTGGCCGATGCCAACAACTACGACGGCTGGCGCTGGCACCTGGACAACAAGGACGACAACAAGGGCACTGAGTTCGCCTGGCGCGCCGATATGGACCTGGCCTTCGACAGCGACTTCGTGCGCAGCTTCAAGGCCGGTGTGCGTTACACCGACCGCGATGCCGAGACCAAGGGCAATATCTACCGCTTCATGTGCATCAACGATTGCTCGGGTACGCCGTTCTCGCAGTACCCGACCATCGGCCTGGTGACCAACCCGATCACCGACTTCTTCCGCGGTGAGAGCAGCACCTTCGGCCGCACGCTGACGGCTGCCGACTCGGCAGTCGCCAACTACGAGCAGACCCTGGCCACCTTCGGTGCCAGCCCGCTGGAATTTGCGCCCAACAACATCAATACGCAGAACGAGAAGACCTACGCGGCCTATGGCGTGCTGCGCTTCGGCGTGGACAGCGACTCGATTCCGTTCGACGGCAACATCGGCGTGCGCGTGGTGCGCACCGAGGTGGGCTCGCAGGGCGTGCGCACCGGAACCGACAGCGAAGGCGGTGGCCTGATCCCGGTGGATGCGCAGCAGACCTATACCGACGTGCTGCCCAGCTTGAACCTGCGCTGGATGCTGAGCGATCAGCTGCAGTGGCGTTTTGCGGCCTCGCGCGGCATCTCCCGTCCCACCTTCGACCGGCTCAACCCGAACCTGAGCCTGAGCACCGGCACCTCCAATGGTGCCTCGACCTTCACCGGTACTGCGGGTAACCCGAGTCTGGAAGCGGTCAAGGCCGACCAGTTCGACACTGCGCTGGAATGGTACTTCGGCCAGGGCTCGATGATGTACGGCACCTTGTTCTACAAGAAGGTCGAAGGCTTCATCGCCAATGCCGTCTTCAACGAGGTCTACGACGGCCAGGTCTGGCAGATCACCCGTCCGGTCAACGGCGATGCCGGCAAGATCCGCGGTGCGGAACTGGGCTATACGCAGTTCTTCGATTTCCTGCCGGGCTGGTTGAGCGGCTTCGGCCTGCAGACCAACTACACCTATGTCGACAGCGAGGCACCGAGCCCTACTGCCACCGACACCAACGGCCAGGCGCTGACCGTGCCGCTGGAAGGCCTGTCCAAGAACAGCTACAACGCGATCCTCAGCTACGAAACCTCGCGCTTCCAGGGCCGTGTGGCCTACAACTGGCGCAGCGACTGGCTGGTGACCACCGCGGGCAACGGTACCGGCAACCTGCCGGTCTACAACAAGGGCTTCGGCCAGCTGGATGCCTCGCTGCGTTTCAACATCAATGATGTATGGTCGATTTCGCTTGATGGCGTGAATCTGCTCGATACCCGTCGCGAAAGCTACCTGGGCACCGAGTCGCGCTACCGTGACTTCGTGATCAACGATCGTCGGTATGGCCTGACATTGCGGGCCAGCCTGTAGAACGCGCCGTAGGAAGTGCGTCTCCGGTCCGGCGAGCTGTGCAGGCAGCCCGTCGGGCCGGTGTTTTTCCTATCGACGGCAGGCCGTCGATCGCAAGAGGAGCCGGAGGAATGATCGCTGTGATCGATCCGCCTACTGTGCGCCGCGTTACCGCAGCGATGTGGCCGGTCCGTGTATGGCTGGCACTGCTGGTGCTGTTGTCGCTTTCGATTTTGCCGCTGCAGGCCGCTGATCCGGCGGTGCAGGGGCCTTACCAATGGCGCAGCGTCGCCATCGGCGGTGGCGGATTCGTCACCGGTGTGCTGTTTCATCCAGCCGAGCGCGATCTTGCGTATGCACGCACCGATGTCGGTGGTGCCTACCGCTGGGATGCGCGCGCGCAGCAGTGGGTGGCGCTGACCGACTGGCTGGGCGCCGACGACTGGAACCTGATGGGGATCGACGCATTCGCGGTCGATCCTGCCGACCCGCAGGCGCTGTATCTGGCCGCAGGTACTTACATGCACGAGCGCGCTGGCAATGCCGCGGTGCTGCGCTCGTTTGATCGCGGCCGCAGTTTCGAGCGTGCCGAGTTGCCGTTCAAACTCGGCGGCAATCAATTGGGCCGTGCCAATGGCGAACGGCTGGCGGTGGACCCGCACGATGGCCGTGTGCTGTTGCTGGGCTCACGCGATGCAGGGCTGTGGCGCAGCGACGATCGCGGCGCGCACTGGGCGCGGGTGGACGCATTTCCCGCCGCGGCAATGGCGGGCGCGACGGCGCGCAATCATGTCGGACGCGAGCAGGCGGTGGGCATCGCCTTTGTCGTCTTCGATGCCGCCAGCGGCCGCCCCGGCCGTCCGACCCCGCGCATCTATGTCGGCGTGTCCACCGCGCAGACCAGTCTGTATGTCTCCGACGACGCAGGTCGCAGCTGGTCTGCAGTGGCCGGGCAGCCCAAGGGCCTGCGTCCCAGTCATATGGCCGGCGGTAGCGATGGGCAGTGGTACCTGAGCTACGGCGACCAGCCCGGGCCTGACCTGATGGCCGGCGGCGCGCTGTGGAAATACACCCCGGCGCAGGGGCGTTGGAGCGAGATCAGCCCGATCGCGCAGCCGGCCAGCGGCGATGGTTTCGGCTGGGGCGCGGTGGCGGTGGATCCGCAACAGCCGCAGGTGCTGCTGGCCAGCACCTTCCGCCGTCGTAGCCCGCGCGATGAGCTGTTCCGCAGCGTGGATGGCGGGCGCAGCTGGACGCCGTTGCTGGCGGGCGCGCAGTTCGATCACAGCGCAGCGCCGTGGACCGCACAGGCCACGCCGCACTGGATGGGCGCGCTGGCGATCGATCCGTTCGACAGCAACCACGCCTTGTTCGTCACCGGCTACGGCATCTGGGCCTCGCGCAACCTGCAGGATTTCGCCAGGCAGCAGCGGCCGTTGCAGTGGTGGTTCCAGGATCGCGGGCTGGAAGAGACCGTGCCGCTGGATCTGCTCAGCCCGATGCAGGGCGCGCACCTGCTCAGTGCGCTGGGCGATATCGACGGCTTCCGGCATGACGATCTGGAGCGTGCGCAGCTGCAATACGCCGGCCCGCGCCTGACCAATGGCGAGAGCATCGATGCCGCCGGGCAGGCCGCGCAGTGGGTGGTGCGCAGCGGTACCGTGCGCGATCGCCGCAACAACGAGATCCGTGCGCTGTACTCGCGCGATGGCGGCGCGCAGTGGACGGCGTTCGCCAGCGAGCCGCCAGCCGGGCAGGGCGCCGGCAACATCGCCATTGCCGCCGATGCATCCCATGTGGTGTGGGCGCCCGAGAAAGGCGGCAACTGGCGCACCGCCGATTTCGGCAAGCACTGGCAGCGTGTGCAGGGTCTGCCCGAGACCGCAGTGGCGGTGGCCGATCGCGTCGATGCGCGGCGCTGGTATGCAGTGGATACCGCCAGCGGGCGCTTGTACGAGAGCCGCGATGGTGCAGTGAGCTTTCGCGATACTGGTGTACAGGCCGGCAACCCGGCGCGTGACGAACGGGCGCGCCCGCAGCTGCGCCCGGATCCGTGGCGGGCGGGGGTGGTGTATCTGGCCAGCCCCGCGCTGGGCGTGATGCGCTGGCAGGACGGGCGTTTGCAGACCTTGTCCACGCCGGATGAGGCGCGTTCGCTGGGCATCGGCAAGGCACTGCGCGATGGCGCACCGCCGGCGCTGTATCTGGCCGGCCGCGTGGATGGAGTGGACGGCGTGTTCCGCTCCGACGATGAAGGCGCGCACTGGTTGCGCATCAACGACGACGCGCACCGGTTCGGCAAGCCCTACAGCGTCACCGGCGACCCGCGCCTCCCCGGGCGCGTGTACTTCGCCACCGGTGGGCGTGGCATCTTCTACGGCGATCCACGATGAGTGCTGCGTCCCCGTGCGCGTCATCGCGCTGTCTTACCGTGTACGGCGGCATGCGCCGTCGCATCGCTGCGCGCCAAGTGGCCGCGCCGACCCTGGAGATCACTGCATGACCGTTTCCCTCATCCGTCGTGGCTGCCTGTTGGGCCTGGTCCTGGCCAGCCCTGCCGCATTGGCGCAACCGAGCCTGCCGTTGTTGTTTGCCGATGGCGCGGTGCTGCAGCGCGACCAGGCGATGCCGGTGTGGGGCTGGGCCACGCCCCATGCCGCGATCACGGTCAGCTTCGACGGCAAGCGGGCCACCGCCAAGGCCGATGCCAAGGGCCAGTGGAAGGTCAGCCTGCCCGCACACAAGGCCGGCGGCCCCTATGTGCTGAGCGTGCAGGGAGACGGCGGCGAGTTGCAGGTGCGCGATGTGCTGGTCGGCGATGTGTGGCTGGCCAGCGGCCAATCGAACATGGAGTTGCCGCTGGCGCAGGCCAGCGATGGCCCGCAGGCGGTGGCGGCCGCCAACGACCCGCAGTTGCGGCACTTCAAGGTGCCCAAGTCGTGGTCGCTGCAGCCGGAAGCGCGCCTGACCGGCGGCGACTGGAAGGCCGCCACACCGGACAACGCCGGCGAGTTCACCGCAGTCGGTTATTTCTTCGCCAAGGAGCTGCGCGCCAGCACTGGCGTGCCGATCGGTATCGTCAACAGCACCTGGGGCGGCAGCGCGATCGAGGCCTGGATGGATGCGGCCTCACTGGGTTTGGATGCCGGGCAGAACCAGGGCGCGATCGAGGCGATCAAGCAGCGCGATGCCGCTGCGCAGGCCGCCACCGGCAAGCGCATCGCGCGCTGGCCCAAGGTGGATGGCGAGATGCCGCAGTGGCGCGAAGCGACATTCGACGACAGCGACTGGGACAGCATCCCGACCACCCAGCAGTGGGAATCCAGCGGTTATGACGGCATGGACGGGATCGCCTGGTATCGCACCACGGTCACCCTGAGCGCTGCCGAAGCCAAGGCCGGCATCACGTTGGGCGTGGGACAGATCGACGACTCGGACATCACCTACGTCAATGGCCAGCAGGTCGGCACGACCGAAAAGCAGTGGAACCTGCCGCGCGTCTACAGCGTGCCGGCTTCGGCCTTGCATGCAGGGGTCAACCACATCGCGGTGCGGGTGGAAGATCTCAGTGGCGGTGGCGGCATGCATGGTCCGGACGAGCAGCGCTTCGTGCAGACCAGCGCGGGTGCCAAACGCGCGTTGGGCGGCTGGAAATTCCGCCCCGCCGCCGTGCGTGTATCGCTGGTCGACAACAAGAATCAGCTGCCCACGCTGTTGTACAACCAGATGATCCATCCGCTGCAGCCGTTCCCGGTCAAGGGCGTGATCTGGTACCAGGGCGAAACCAATGCCAGCGACACCGGCGCGCTGAAGTACCGTGAACAGTTCGCCGCGATGATCCAGCAATGGCGCGCCGAACGTGGCGCGAAAACGCTGCCGTTCCTGTGGGTGCAGCTGGCCAACTTCAAGGCCGGCGGCGACAAGGGCGAGCTGAGCCCGTGGGCACTGTTGCGCGAGTCGCAGTCCAAGACGCTGGCGCTGCCGGCGACCGGGCAGGCGGTGATCATCGATATCGGCAACCCCACCGATATCCATCCCACCAACAAGCGCGATGTCGGCCATCGCCTTGCGCTTGCTGCACGTCATGTGGCGTATGGCGAAACACTGGTGTACAGCGCGCCGGTGTTCAAGCAGGCGCGCTTTGCCGATGGTCAGGCAATGCTGAGTTTCGACCTGCAGGGCAGTGCCTTGCAGGTGCGTAATGGTGGCGAAGTGCAGGGCTTCCGCGTCGCCGGTGCCGACAAACACTTCCATCCGGCCACCGCACGCATCGAGGGCGATCGCGTGATCGTGCGCAGCGACGCGGTGGCTGCACCGGTCGCGGTGCGCTACGGCTGGAGCGAAAACCCGGACGACGCCAACCTGGTCAATCGCGAACAGCTTCCCGTTTCCCCCTTCCGCACCGATACCTGGTGACACGGAGTCCTATGTCCATGCATTCCCCCGTTGCACGTCTAATCGCTTCTTCCCCTGCACGCCGTTGCCTGCGTCCGCTGCTGCTGTCCGCGCTGACGCTGGCCCTGGCAGCGTGCCAATCCGGCGAGCAGGACGACAAAGCCAAATCGGCCGCAGTCGCACCGACTGCCGGTAGCGCAGCGACCACGCCTGCCACGGCAGCGGCGCCGGCTGCGCAGACGCCGATGCCGCAGTTCGTCAGCAAGGACGGCAAGCACGCATTGATGGTCGATGGTGCGCCGTTCCTGATCCTGGGCGCGCAGGTCAACAACTCCAGCAACTATCCGGGCGTGATGGACAAGGTGTGGCCGGCGATGCAGGTGCTGGGCCCCAATACCGTGCAGGTGCCGATTGCCTGGGAGCAGGTCGAGCCGGAAGAAGGCAAGTTCGATTTCTCCTTCGTCGATACGCTGCTCACGCAGGCGCGCGAGCACAAGGTGCGGCTGGTGCTGCTGTGGTTTGCGACCTGGAAGAACAACGGCCCTGCGTATGCGCCGCACTGGGTCAAGACCGACAACCAGCGCTTCCCGCGCGTGGTGACGCGCGAGGGCAAGGCGATCGGGTCGCTGTCGCCGCATGCGCAGGCCACCCTGGATGCCGACCGCAAGGCCTTTGTCGCCTTCATGCAGCACCTCAAGCAGGTCGATCCGCAGCACACCGTGATCATGATCCAGCCCGAGAACGAGCCGGGCACCTACGGCAGCGTGCGCGACTTCTCGCCGATGGCGCAGAAGCTGTTCGACGGCCCGGTGCCGGACGCACTGCTCAAGCGCTTGAACAAGCAGCCGGGCAGCTGGGCACAGGTGTTCGGTGCCGATGCGGACGAGATCTTCCATGCCTGGTCGATCGGTCGCTACATCGACCAGGTGGCCGAAGCCGGCAAGGCCGAATACCCGCTGCCGATGTACGTCAACGCCGCCCTGCGTGGCCCGTTCAATCCCGGCCAGCCCGGCCAGTACGCCAGCGGTGGCCCCACCGACAACGTGCTGGATGTGTGGAAGGCCGCCGGCCCGCATATCGACCTGCTGGCGCCGGACATCTACATGCCCGAGTACCGTACCTACACCACGGTACTGGAGCGCTACGCCCGCCCGGACAATGCGCTGTTCGTCGCCGAAACAGGCAACCGCCCGGAATACGCGCGCTATCTGTTCCCCGCGCTGGGCCACGACGGCATCGGGTGGTCGGCGTTCGGCATGGACTACACGCGTTATTCCAACTATCCGCTGGGCGCCAAGCACGTCAACGCAGAAACCTTGGCCCCGTTCGCGCTGGGTTTCGAGCTGGTCAAGCGCGGCATGCGTCCGTTCGCCAAGGCCGCGTCCGAAGGCAAGCTGCACGGCACTGCCGAAGAACCCGGCCAGGCGGTGCAGGAGCTGCAGCTCAACGAGCGTTGGGGCGCCACCATCACCTACGGCGTGCCGCAGTTCTGGTTCAAGGGCGAGCCGCCGGGCAACTCCGAGCCGATCGGCGCGGCCTTGATTGCCGAGCTCGGCCCGGATGAATTCCTGGTCACCGGCTACCACGTGCGCGTGACCCTGCATCCGGCCAGCGATGCGACCGCCAACATGCTCTACGACCGCGTCGAGGAAGGCGTCTACGACGGCAGCGACTGGAAGTTCGAGCGCAACTGGAACGGCGACCAGACCGATTACGGCGTCAATTTTTCCAGCGCGCCGCAGCTGCTGAAGATCAAGCTGGCCACTTACAAGTAAACCTGCACGGCCACTTGCTGCGCAGCCAGATCGCTGCGCAGCACGCCGGCTTCCAGGTCGAACGCAATGAACCCATGCGTTGCCGCCCCCGCGGCAGCGTTTCGTAATTCCAAGGGAGTGAACATGCAAACCATCAACCGTTCCGCCGGCCATGCGCCTGCCACCCGACGTACACCGCTTGCGCAGTGCCTGGCGTTGTCGCTGGCCTTGCTGGCCAATGCCGCGCACGCGCAGGAAGTGCGCAAGGCCGCCGATGGCGTCACCGTGGTGCCGAGCGCCAAGGACGCCGCACCGGTGCGTCTGCAGGTGGTTGATGCCGGCATCATCCGCGTCAGTGCCGACCCGGACGGCGACTTCGCGCGCAGCCCCAGCCTGATGCGCGTACCGGTGCAGGGCGACGGCAACTTCCAGCTGGCCGAGCAGGGCGACAGCGTGCAGCTGAAGACCGGCAAGGTCACCGCCACTGTGTCCACCGTCGATGGCCATGTCAGCTTCGCAGATGCCAATGGCAAGCCGGTGTTGTCGGAGGTTGCCGGCGGGCGCAGTTTTGCGCCGCTGAAAGTGGAGGGCAAGCAGGACCTGAGCGTGCGTCAGCGCTTCCAGTCGCCCGACGACGAAGCCCTGTACGGCTTCGGCCAGCACCAGCAGGGCTGGATGAACCAGAAGGGCCGCAACATCGAGTTGCAGCAGAACAATATCGACATGGCGGTGCCGTACCTGGTGTCCAGTCGTAACTACGGCCTGCTGTGGGACAACAACTCGATCAGCCGCCTGGGCGACCCGCGCGGCCTGCAGCCGCTGCCCAAGACGCTGAAGTTGTATGACGCCAAGGGCAAGGCCGGTGCGCTGACCGCGCGTTATGCGATCAACGGCAAGCAGATCGTGGAACGCCGCGAGAGCGAGGTGAACTACCAGTACCTCAGCGACCTGACCAAGTATCCGAAGAAGGCGATCACCAAGGACAAGGACAGCCGCATGCAGGTCACCTGGGAGGGCGAGATCGAAGCGCTCACCGGTGGCGAGCACACCTTCTCGCTGTATTCGAGCGAGTACGCCAAGCTGTACGTGGACGGCAAGCTGGTCGTCGATCGCTGGCGCCAGAACTGGAACCCGTGGAATCACGAGTTCAAGCTGGATCTGGAGCCGGGCACGCGCCACACCGTCAAGGTCGAGTGGGACCTGATCGACCCCAGCTACATCGCGCTGCTGCACCGCGACCCGCTGCCGGCCGCCGAAGCGAAGGACCTGTCGCTGTGGTCCGAAGCCGGCCAGATGATCGACTACTACTTCGTCTCGGCCGATTCCTACGATCAGGCCGTGGCCGGCTACCGCGAGCTCACCGGCAAGTCGGTGATGCTGCCCAAGTGGGCCTATGGCTTCTGGCAGAGCCGCGAGCGTTACAAGAGCCAGGACGAGTTGGTCGGCGCGGTGGCCGAATACCGCAAGCGCAAGTTGTCGCTGGACAACATCGTGCTGGATTGGTCGTACTGGCCCGAGAATGCCTGGGGCTCGCACGATTTCGACCCGCAGCACTTCCCCGATCCGGACGGCATGGTCAAGGCGGTGCACGACATGCATGCGCAGATCATGATTTCGATCTGGCCCAAGTTCTATCCCACCACCGCCAACTACAAGGAACTGGACGCAGCCGGTTTCATGTTCAAGCGCAACGTGGAAGTGGGTGAGCTGGACTGGATCGGCAAGGGCTACAAGAACTCGTTCTACGATCCGTATTCGGAAAAGGCGCAGGCGATCTACTGGCGCCAGGTCAACGAAAAGCTCAACAGCAAGGGCTTCGATGCGTGGTGGATGGATGCCGACGAACCGGACGTGCATTCCAACCTGGACATCGGCGAGCGCAAGGCGCGCACCACGCCTAACGCGCTGGGCTCGTCCACCGAATACTTCAACTCCTACCCGTTGCCGCACACCCATGGCGTGTACGTGGGCGACCGTGCGGCCGACGACAAGCGCGTGTTCATCCTCTCGCGCAAGGGCTACGCCGGCACCCAGCGCAATGCGGTGGCAGTGTGGAGCGGCGACATCGTCTCGCGCTGGGACGACATGCGCGACCAGATCTCCGGTGGCGTCAACATGGCGCTGTCGGGCCTGCCCAACTGGACCTTCGACATCGGCGGCTTTGCGGTGGAGAAGCGCTACGAGAACCAGGACCCGGCGCACCTGCCGGAATGGCGCGAACTCAACACGCGCTGGTTCCAGTTCGGCGCATTCGTGCCGATCTTCCGCTCGCACGGCCAGTTCCCGTACCGCGAGATCTGGAACATCGCCCCGGAAGGCACGCCGTTCTACGACAGCATGGCGTACTACAACCGCCTGCGTTACGCGCTGCTGCCGTACATCTACAGCCTGGCCGGCGACACCTATCAGCGCGATGGCGTGATCATGCGCGGCATGATGATGGACTTCCCGAACGACCCCAAGGTCCGCGACATCAACGACCAGTACCTGTTCGGCCCGGCCTTCCTGGTCGCACCGGTGACCCGCTTCGGCGCCACCTCGCGTCAGGTCTATCTGCCGGCCGGCAGCAGCTGGCTGGATTTCGCCACCGGCAAGCGCTACGAAGGCGGCCAGAGTATCGAGGCGGCCGCGCCGATCGAGCGCATGCCGTTGTTCGTGCGCGCCGGTTCCATCGTGCCGACCGGCCCGGTGCAGGAATACGTGGATCAGAAGCCGGATGCGCCGCTCACCGTGGTGGTCTACACCGGTGCCGACGGCCAGTTCTCGCTGTATGAGGACGACGGCAAGGGCTACGGCTACGAGAAGGGCGAGTTCAGCCGCATTCCGCTGAGCTGGAACCAGACCAAGGGCGAGCTGAGCATCGGCAAGCGCGAAGGCAGCTGGACCGGCATGCAGGCCAAGCGCACCGTCAATGTGCGCTTTGTCGACGGCCCGCGCGAGGACGCCGGTGCGCTGGAGCCCAGGACCGATGCCAGCATCCAGTACGACGGTAATCCGGTCAGCGTGTTGCAGCGCAAGATTGCGTCCGGCAAAGCGCGTCGTCGATGATCGCAACTCGTTGTCAGTCAGTGAGTGCGCAGATGCCGGATCGCCGCAAGGCTCGGGCGTGCAGGTCCGGTCATGCAGCACGGTGGTGCACGTGCTGACCCGCAGGGAAGTCTGCAAGGCAACCGGCGCCGCACTCGCGGCGCTGGGCGCTGCGCCGGCTGCGTCCGCCATTGCTGCGCCGGCTGCGTCCGCCATTGCTGCGCCGGCCAAGGCTGCCGGCGAGCAATCGCTGCCTGCCGTTGCTGCGGGCGATGCCTTGCAGCTGTGGTACCGCGAACCGGCCAACGAGTGGGTGCAGGCGCTACCGGTCGGCAACGGCCGGCTGGGTGCGATGGTGTGGGGCGGCATTGCCCACGAGCGCCTGCAACTCAACGAGGACACGCTGTACGCGGGCGGCCCGTACGATGCCACCAGCCCCGAAGCGCTGGCGGCCCTGCCACAGGTGCGCGCGCTCGTGTTTGCCGGGCGCTATGCCGAAGCCGAAACCCTGGCCGACGCCAAGATGCTCTCGCGTCCGCTCAAGCAGATGCCGTATCAACCGCTGGGCGATCTGCTGCTGGATTTCGATCGTGCCGACGGCATCAGCGAGTACCGCCGCCAGCTCGATCTGGATACCGGCGTGGCCACCACCACGTTCCGCTCCGGCGGCGCGCTGCATCGGCGCGAGGTGTTCGTGTCGGCGCAGTCGCAATGCATCGTGGTGCGCCTGTCCTGCGATCGGCCACGCGCGATTTCCCTGCGTGTGGGCATCGACAGCCCGCAGACCGGCGCGGTCACGGCGGAGCAGGGCGGGCTGCTGTTCAGCGGCCGCAACGGCAGCTTCGCCGGCATCGACGGCAAGCTGCGTTTTGCCTTGCGCGTGCTGCCGCAGGTCAAGGGCGGCACGCTCAGCGGGCTGCGCGACCGCCTGCGCATCGAGGCCGCCGATGAAGTGGTGCTGCTGCTCACCGCTGCCACCAGCTATCAGCGCTTTGATGCAGTCGATGGCGATCCGCTGGCATTGACCGCAGCAAGCATGCAGAAGGCGGGCAAGCTGGACTACGCCGCATTGCTGCGTGCGCATCTGGCCGATCACCAGCGGCTGTTCCGGCGCGTGGCAATCGATCTCGGCACCAGCGAGGCGGCGGCACTGCCCACCGACGAGCGCGTGCAGCGTTTTGCGCAGGGCAACGACCCGGCGCTGGCCGCGCTGTATCACCAGTTCGGTCGTTACCTGCTGATCTGCAGCTCGCGGCCCGGCACCCAGCCGGCCAATCTGCAGGGCATCTGGAATGATCTGATGCAGCCGCCGTGGGAAAGCAAGTACACCATCAACATCAACACCGAGATGAACTACTGGCCCAGCGAGGCCAACGCGCTGCACGAATGCGTCGAACCGCTGGAATCCATGTTGTTCGATCTGGCCAAGACCGGCGCGCACACCGCACGTGCGATGTACGACGCACCCGGCTGGGTGGTGCACAACAACACCGATTTGTGGCGCCAGGCCGGGCCGATCGATGGCGCCAAGTGGAGCCTGTGGCCGATGGGTGGCGTCTGGCTGCTGCAGCAGCTGTGGGACCGCTGGGATTACGGCCGCGACCGTGCCTATCTGGACAGGATCTACCCCTTGTTCAAGGGCGCGGCGGAGTTCTTCGTCGCCACGCTGGTGCGCGATCCGCAGACCGGCGCGATGGTGACCAACCCGTCGATTTCGCCGGAAAACCAGCATCCGTTCAACGCCGCGCTGTGTGCCGGCCCCACCATGGATGCGCAGCTGCTGCGCGATCTGTTCGCCCAATGCATCGCGATGAGCAAGCTGCTCAAGGTCGACGACGCCTTCGCGCAACAACTGAGCACGCTGCGCGAGCAATTGCCGCCCAACCGCATCGGCAAGGCGGGGCAATTGCAGGAGTGGCAACAGGACTGGGACATGCAGGCGCCGGAGATCCATCACCGCCATGTCTCGCATCTGTATGCCTTGCATCCTTCGAGCCAGATCAATCTGCGCGATACGCCCGAGCTTGCCGCTGCGGCCAAGCGCACGCTGGAAACGCGCGGCGACAACACCACCGGCTGGGGCATCGGCTGGCGGCTGAATCTATGGGCACGTCTGGCCGATGGCGAGCATGCCTACCGCATCCTGCAATTGCTGATCTCGCCCGAGCGCACCTACCCGAATCTGTTCGACGCGCATCCGCCGTTCCAGATCGACGGCAACTTCGGCGGCACCGCCGGCATCACCGAAATGCTGCTGCAAAGCTGGGGCGGCAGCGTGTTCCTGCTGCCTGCCTTGCCCAAGGCATGGCCGCGCGGCAGTGTGCGTGGATTGCGCGTGCGGGGCGGTGCCAGCGTGGACCTGCACTGGGACGGCGGCCGCCTGCAGCAGGCACACGTGCACAGCGAGCGGGGCGGGCGCTATCAACTGTCTTACGCAGGGCAGACCCTGGACCTGGAACTGGGTGCCGGCCGCACCCGGCTGGTGGGCCTCAACAACAACCGATTGGTGACGCAATGAGCTTGTACGTAGGACTGGATGTGGGCACGCAGAGCGTCAAGCTGGTGGCCTACGATCCGCAGGAGCGCGCCGTGGTCGCCACGATCGCCGCGCCGATGGACCTGATCAGCCGCGACGACGGCACCCGCGAGCAACAGGCGCAGTGGTGGATCGACGGCATCGTGCATTGCTTCGCGCAGCTCGATGGCGAGCAGCGTGCGCAGGTGCGTGGCATCTCGGTCTCCGGCCAGCAGCACGGCTTCGTGCCGGTGGCCGCCGATGGCAGCGTCACCGCACCGGTGAAGCTGTGGTGCGATACCAGCACCGCACTGGAATGCGAGGAAATCATGGATGCGGTGGGCGGCGCCGCAGGCAGCGTGGCCACCGCCGGCAACCCGATCATGGCCGGCTACACCGCCTCCAAGCTGCCGTGGACGCGCAAGCATCGCCCCGAGGCGTATGCGGCGATGACCACGGTGATGCTGCCGCACGACTACGTGAACTTCTGGCTCACCGGCGAGCGCTTTGCCGAAGTCGGCGATGCCTCCGGCACCGGCTGGCTGGACGTGCGCACGCGGCAGTGGTCCGAGCGCATGCTCGGCGCGGTGGACGCACAACGCGACCTGCGCGAGGCACTGCCGCCGCTGGTGGAGACCGGCGCGGTCTATGCCTTGTCCGACGCCGCCGCCGATGCCTTGAATCTGCCGGCCGGTGTGCGTGTCACCACCGGCGGCGGTGACAACATGATGGCCGCCATCGGCACCGGCAACGTGGTGCCGGGGCGGCTGACCATGAGCCTGGGTACCTCGGGCACCTTGTTCGCCTACGCCGATCACCCGGTGGTGGACGACGAGGCACGCTGGGCCGCGTTCTGCTCGTCCAGCGGCGGCTGGCTGCCGCTGATCTGCACCATGAACTGCACCGTCGCCACCGAGGCGGTGATGCGCATGTTCTCGATCACCCGCGAGCAGACCGACGCCTTGATCGCCAGCACCACGCCGGGCGCCGATGGGCTGGTGCTGCTGCCGTTCTTCAACGGCGAGCGCACCCCGGATTTGCCGGCCGCCCGCGGCTGCCTGTTCGGCATGGACCTGCACAACACCACCCCGGCGCATTTCTACCGCGCCGCGATGGAAGGGGCGACCTATAGCCTGCGCAACGGCTTCGATGCGTTCGTTGCGGCGGGTCTGCAGTTCGACACCATCCTGCTCACCGGCGGCGGCAGCAAGAGCGCGCAATGGCGGCAGATGGTGGCCGATATCTTCAACCTGCAGGTCGTGGTGCCGACCCAGCCCGAAGGCGCTGCCTTCGGTGCCGCGCTGCAGGCCTTGTGGGCCTGCGATCGCGATGACGGCGGTACGCACGCGTTGTCGGATGTGGTGCTGGAGCATCTGCAGGTCGACGACAGCCTGTCGGCGCGCCCGGATCCGCAGCGCGTGGCCCAGTATCAGCAGCACTACCAGCACTTCCTCAAGCACCTGCATGTGGTCAGCCCGCTCTACGCCGGCTGATCGACACGCTTTCTACAACTCCCCCAGCAGCAAGGACATTCCACCCCATGAGCAACACCGTCTACATCGGCGCCAAGGAATATTTCCCCGGTATCGGCAAGATCGGCTTCGAAGGCCGCGACTCGGACAACCCGTTGGCGTTCAAGGTCTACGACGCCAACAAGCAGGTCGGCGACAAGACCATGGCCGAGCATCTGCGCTTTGCCGTGGCCTACTGGCACAGCTTCTGCGGCAACGGCGCCGATCCGTTCGGCCCGGGCACGCGCGCGTACCCGTGGGATATCGGCAACACCGCGTTGAATCGTGCCGAAGCCAAGGCCGATGCCGCGTTCGAGTTCTTCACCAAGCTCGGCGTGCCGTACTACTGCTTCCACGACATCGACCTGTCGCCCGATGCCGACGACATCGGCGAGTACCAGAGCAACCTCAAGCACATGGTCGGCATCGCCAAGCAGCGCCAGGCCGACACCGGCATCAAGCTGTTGTGGGGCACCGCCAACCTGTTCTCGCACCCGCGTTACATGAATGGTGCGTCGACCAATCCTGACTTCAATGTCGTCGCGCGTGCGGCGGTGCAGGTCAAGGCTGCGATCGATGCCACCGTCGAGCTGGGCGGCGAGAACTACGTGTTCTGGGGCGGCCGCGAAGGCTATGCCTGCCTGCACAACACCCAGATGAAGCGCGAGCAGGACAACATGGCGCGCTTCTTGACCCTGGCACGCGACTACGGCCGCGCGATCGGCTTCACCGGCAACTTCCTGATCGAGCCCAAGCCGATGGAGCCGATGAAGCACCAGTACGACTTCGACAGCGCCACGGTGATCGGCTTCCTGCGCCAGCACGGCCTGGACCAGGACTTCAAGCTCAACATCGAAGCCAACCACGCCACACTGTCGGGTCACAGCTTCGAGCACGACCTGCAGGTGGCATCCGACGCCGGCCTGCTGGGCAGCATCGACGCCAACCGCGGCAACCCGCAGAACGGCTGGGATACCGACCAGTTCCCGACCGACCTGTACGACACCGTCGGCGCGATGCTGGTGGTGCTGCGCCAGGGCGGGCTGGCACCGGGCGGGCTGAACTTCGATGCCAAGGTGCGCCGCGAGTCGTCCGACCCGCAGGATCTGTTCCTGGCGCATATCGGCGGCATGGATGCGTTCGCACGCGGGCTGGAAGTGGCCAATGCACTGCTGACCTCCTCGCCGCTGGAGCAGTGGCGGGCCGAGCGCTACGCCAGCTTCGACAGCGGCGCGGGCGCGGACTTTGCCAACGGCAGCAGCACGCTGGTGGATCTGGCCAAGTACGCCGCCGGCAACGAACCCAAGCAGCTCAGTGGCCGTCAGGAAGCCTACGAGAACCTGATCAACCAGTATCTGACGCGTTGATGTCCCGTGGCCGGCGGCGCACTGCGCGTCGCCGGCCGATGTCGGCCGCCCCCGTGGCCGCTCCCTTGCATGCTTCCAGGTGAATCCATGTCCAGTGTCTCCGTAAACGGCGCCCCCGATGCCGGTGAGAACACCCGTTTTATCGTCCTGATCAGTTGCGTAGCCACGATCGGCGGTTTTTTGTTCGGTTTCGATAGCGGTGTGATCAACGGCACTGTCGACGGCCTGAAGCAGACCTTCAATTCCAGCGCCGCCGAGACCGGGTTCGAAGTCGCCTCGATGCTGCTGGGCTGCGCCATCGGCGCCTTCTTTGCCGGCCGTCTGGCCGACCGCTGGGGCCGCCGCGCGGTCCTGATCATTTCTGCGGCGCTGTTCCTGCTCTCGGCCATTGGCGCCGGTGCCTCGCACAGTTCCGGTTTCTTCATCTTCGCTCGCGTGATGGGCGGCTTTGCGGTGGGCGCCGCCAGCGTCATCTCGCCGGCCTACATCGCCGAGGTCGCCTCCGCGCGCTATCGCGGCCGGCTCGCCACGATGCAGCAGATCGCCATCATCAGCGGGCTGTTCTGCGCGTTCCTGAGCAACTACCTGCTGGCCAACGCCGCCGGCGCCTCCACCGAGCCGCTATGGGCCGGGCAGGCCGCCTGGCGCTGGATGTTCTGGATGCAGGCGGTTCCCTCGCTGCTGTTCCTGTTGCTGTTGCTGGTCATCCCGGAAAGCCCACGCTACCTGGTGGTCAAGGGCCGCCGCCAGCAGGCGCTGGTGGTGCTGAAGCGCCTGTACGGCAACGCCGCCGCGCAGACCAAGCTGGCCGAAATCTCGGCCTCGATGTCGGCCGACCAGCACAAGCCCAAGTTCTCCGACCTCATCAACAAGGCCACCGGCAAGATCCGTCCAATCGTCTGGATCGGCGTGGGCCTGGCGGTGTTCCAGCAACTGGTCGGCATCAACGTGGTGTTCTATTACGGCGCGGTGCTGTGGCAGGCGGTGGGCTTCTCCGAGCAGGACGCACTGCTGATCAACGTGCTCTCCGGTGGCCTGAGCATCGGCGCCTGCCTGGTCACGGTGATGCTGGTCGACAAGATCGGCCGCAAGCCGTTGCTGTGGATCGGCTCGGCCGGCATGGCGGTCTCGCTGGCCCTGGTGACCTATGCCTTCGCCACCGCCTCGCTGGACCCCAACGGCAAGCTCGCCATGTCCGATGTCATGGGCATGCTCGCGTTGGTGGCCGCCAACGTCTACGTGGTGTTCTTCAATGCCTCGTGGGGCCCGGTGATGTGGGTGATGCTGGGCGAGATGTTCCCGAACCAGATCCGCGGCTCGGGCCTGGCCATTGCCGGCGCCGCGCAGTGGACCTCCAACTTCGCCATCACCGTCAGCTTCCCGATCCTGCTCGGCAGTATCGGCCTGGCCGGCGCATACGGCATCTACACCGTCGCCGCCTTCATCTCGGTGTTCTTCGTGCTCAAGTACGTCTACGAGACCAAAGGCAAGGAGCTGGAGCAGATGGAGGGCTGATCTCCCCCGTTATGCTGATAGCGGCATGGAAGACGAACAAGGCCGCGCACTGCGCGGCCTTGTTCGTTGACGGTCTCGCCGGGATCTTGCCGATGTCTCGCATACCTGCGGGCGCCTCAATCGCGCTGGCTGTCATCGTTGGGCTGGATTGGGTGCGTGCGTCGTCTCGTAACTGCCGGCAGCTCTGACCTGTGCTGTGTCAGGCGGCCTGATTCCCGCGTGGCCCAATGCACCAGCAAAGTGCAATGCGCGTCTTCAACGGCGATAACCGACTGAAAGTGCACCGGCTCTTTTTGCAAATTGTGCGCCACCGCTATACTCCACCAGGCAGTTTCCCTCCAGACTAGGGCGAATCGTGGAACCAAGGAGTGGTGGTATGGCAGTAGCTAAAGGGCTTGTCAGGGGCATGCTGATCAGCGTGTGCTACTGCTTGGTATTTCTGATGCTTTGGCGTTTTTCCCTTGATCAGTGGTACCTGCCAGTTGGCTTGCGGGTTGTTACCTTGCTCTATCGACCTTATCGGGAGTGGCCGTTTCTGTTGGCGGGGGACGCTGCAGCGATGTTGTTCCTGCGGATTCCTTTGGGCGAGCTTCAGGGGTTCAGCCCGCTCTGGTCGTATTTGAGCCCCCTGTTGCACGTGCCCTTGATTGCCTGTGCGATTGGACTACTGCGTTACCGCGCTCCTTACATCGTCAAGCGGGAGCAGTGGCTTGTCCCCGCGGCTCTCGCGCTAGCGCTTTGGAATGCGTTATGCAGCCTGTTATTGAATGGACTGCTCGGTGGGCCGCCGATCTACCCTGTAATCGACCTGCTGTTGCGATATGGGGCGGGCAGCTATCTCGGCGTGCTCACCCTGTTGTTGCCGGTAATGTTGTGGGCCAATTGGAATGAGAGCCCTATGCGTTCCAGTTTTCCGCGGGATGTTGGCGTCGCTGTGGTTGTTGTCCTCAGCTTCTTCTTCACCCTTAGTGTCATGAATGATCCATCGATTCGAAACGTTTTGATGGTCGCGATGCTCGTACCGATGGTGGTACTGACTTTCAGGCATGGGTGGAGAGGGAATGCCTTAGGGGCGCTGTTGGCAAGCTTTGCGCTTGAGTTTTCGATGCCTAAGGTGTATCAGCTCGGGTTCTTTGATCAGGCTGTTTTCAATATCCAACTGCTTTATGCGTTTGTGACGACGATTCTGTTTGTCTTCAACGCCCGTCTGCGTGAGCCTGTCCGCGGCGGTATATCGAATCAGTCGAAGGATGATATCTATACCTTTGGTCGCGCAAGTTACGCCAGCGCCGAGCGCCTGTTGCGCAATCGCGTGCTTGAATACTCCGACATCAATGTGCAGATCAATCGGATGCGCAAAGATGTGGTGGCCGATTTGAGAGCAAAAGGGCAGCATTCGGTTGCGATGGAGATGACACGAGTGGGTGTTATCGAATCGCAGCTGTTGCAGCAATATGTGGCTGCATTGTATCCGTTGGAAATAGAGACGCATGGGTTGTATCAAGCGCTATGTTCGCCGGCGCTTGAGCGCTTTTGTGCTTCTAAGTTCCAGTGTGTGTTTCGTGGCGACTGTAGGAGTCTGTCTTTGGAGCTACAGTTGAGCGCCTATCGCAGTGTGCTCAATTGCGTCGAGATTCTGCCTCCGGCTGGTAGGCATTTCATCCAGGTGCGTGCATGGATAGCGAGGGAGACCCGTGGTGTCGCAGTACGTGTTATTGCTGATTCCTCATCGGTTGACACAGTACGGCGCGACTCGAATGACGTAGAAGCAGAACTGAAAGCAAGATTGAAAGCGCATGGCGGCATGTTTCATCGCCGCCATGCATTGGTTCTGACATTCCTGGTCGCTGAAGCCAATCCCGTGCTGGTCAGGGAGACACGATCCACTGATCCCCAGTTGCTCCGCGCCGTGTGAGCACTGTGAAGTTTCTTGTCTTATAGACAAGCTGGGCTTGACTGCGCTGGGCTATATCGTTTGCAGTCAGCCCGCTCACGCTTGGAGCTGAGGAGATTTTATTTTTCTTGGGCAATACAACGCGATCTACATCCTTGCCCATTGGTAGTGTCCATAGAGCGTCATCCACCCGGGCGACGACAGCGTGGACCACGCCAGTGACATCGTTGATTTGCAAATATGTCACGCCATCACGATGGAACTCGTAGATGGCAAGCGAGGAGTCCATAGCGAGGTTGGCTGCCTTGGGATTGCTATCGCCAAGCCCGACGGCGGGCGCGCCGATGCCGCCACTGGGGCAACAGTCAGCCATCGCTGCGCTGGACGCGAAGAGTCCAACGATTAAACAAAAAGCCATAGGCCAGGTTTTTGCGTTCTTCATGATTTTGCCTTCCCCCTGCATGGGGCAACTCCGCCTGCGATTCAGGCGCTTATACGTTACGTGTTGAATGGCAGATTTTGTTGATTGTTTGTCGCAGAAAATCGCTGCGGCATACCGTCCGCCGATCAGCGAGGAACAGTCAACCGCATCCGCTGTTACCTGGACCTATCCGGTCAGGCGTGATGTGCAGTGCTGGAGCGCGCGCTATTTAGCGGCTCGGCTCGAGTTCGCCACCGGCACGTTCAAACCATCCAATCACTCGCCGATGATGAGATTCGCCCCAACGACGCAAGAACTGCTGGGTGTGGCGGTCGCCGAGGTCGCGCAGGCTGGCGAGTCGTTGGGCGATGAAAGGGGCGGTCAGCGGCTGGGCGCAGTCGACTTCGATGCAGTGGCGCCAGGCGGTATAGCTGTCGGGGATGACGGGCGACATCGAGGCGCTCTTCGGTAAAAGTGAACGTGAGGGCAGTGGCGAGGCACGGCGGGCTTGATTTTGCGCAACGAGTGTTACTTTATAACACTTCATCCATCGTTCGTCCGGTCACGCCGTGTCGCGTTCCTTGCCGCAGAGTGTCGTTTGCCTGGTCACCATGCCGAACCTCCCGTGCTCGAAGCGGCGCGGTGGCCGCGTCGATCCAGCGGGGTTGGCCCAATGAGGCGGCGGCAGGTGTTGCACACCGTCAGCGCAGCCTTGCTGCTGTCGCCGCGCCTGGTCCACGCGCAGCCGCTGCCGATGCTGCGCAGTTGCAATCTGCAGCGTCAGGATGCGGGGCTGCGACTTCGACTCGCATTGAATACGCAGGTCGCCTACCGCAGCTTCAGCCTGTCCAATCCAGCGCGCTTGGTCATCGACCTGCCGGGCATTTCGGCGCAGCCGCCGCAGATCGATCCATTGCCTGACGATCTCGCAGTCGTCGCCATCCGCAGCGGCTCGCACGGCGATGGGCTGCGCGTGGTGCTCGATCTGGCGCAGCCGCTGACAGCCACGGCGCGCTGGGAGGATGGTGCACTGGTGGTCGATCTTGCTGCTGTGCCCGGTAGTGCATTGTTGTCCGCAGCCGATCCCACCGAGCCGGCCGTTGCGGCGGCTGCGCCCACGCGCTCCCGCCTGCATCCCTACGTGGTCGCCATCGACGCTGGTCACGGCGGCAAGGATCCCGGCGCGGTCAGTGCCGATGCGCGCTACGAGAAGCATGTGGCCATGGCGATCGCGGGGCGGCTGCACCAGCGCCTGGCGGCCGATCCGCGTTACCGGCCGACGATGATCCGCAGCGACGATCGCTTCGTGGCGTTGCACGAGCGGGTGTTGATCGCCCATCGCCGCAATGCCGATCTGTTCGTGTCCATCCATGCCGATGCTGCGCCCAGCAGCCAGGCGCGCGGCGCGTCGGTGTTTGCCTTGTCGCAGAACGGCGCCAGCTCTGCATTGGCGCGCTGGATCGCCGACAGCGAAAACGCCGCCGACGACATGGGCGACAGCGCGCGCCGTCTGCGCGTGCCAAGCAACCCGGTGCTGTCGCAGGTGCTGGCCGACCTGTCGCTGAGCGGCACCATCGCCAGCAGCGTGGCGTTCGGCAAGGTGATGCTCGGGCGGCTGCAGCAGGTGACGCGGCTGCATCAGGACCAGGTCGGGCAGGCCGGCTTTGCCGTGTTGAAGTCGCCGGATATTCCGTCGCTGCTGGTGGAAACCGGCTTCATGAGCAATCGCGACGATTGCCGGCGGCTGTGCGGCGATACGCATCAGGACGAACTGGCGCAAACGCTGCATGCCGGTATCGACGATTACTTCCAGATGTTTCCCGGTCGCGCCTGAGGCGCGATTGCCCTCATCTCCTTCTACGAGCTTTCAATGTCCGCCACGCTGCCTGATGTTGCCGTTACCGAACCTTCCACACTGAGCGCGCCGCTGCGCTGGGTCGGCATGCAGGACATCGCCGTGCCGCTGCAGCTGGCCGATGCCGGGCCCGGCGGCAGCGTGGCCGCGCGTGCCAGCGTGCAAGTGGATCTGCCGCGCCCCGAACTCAGGGGCATCCACATGTCGCGCTTGTACCGCCTGCTGGATCGGCATCTGGAGCAGCCGGTGTCGCCGGCGATGGTGTCGCAGCTGCTGCAGGCGCTGATCGACAGTCATGCCGATTGCGGCAGCCGTGCGGCGCGGCTGGCGCTGAACTTCGAGTTGATGCTGCGGATGCCGGCGCTGCGCAGCGAAGGACTGAGCGGTTGGCGCGCCTATCCGGTGCGCATCGATGCGCAATCCAGGGCAGGCCGCACCGAGATCCAGTTGCAGGTCGATGTGCTGTATGCCTCCACCTGTCCATGTTCTGCAGCCTTGTCGCGCCAGTTGCTGAGCGATGCGTTTTTGCAGCAGCACCAAGGGCGCGATGCGTTGCCAGTCGCAGAGGTTGCGCAATGGCTGCAACACAACGGTTCGTACGCCACGCCGCACAGCCAGCGCAGCGTGGCGCAGGTGCGCGTGGAGCTGAGCGCATGCGTGCAGCGCTTCGAAATCCGCGAGCTGGTCGGCCTGTGCGAACAGGCACTGGCGACGCCGGTACAGGCGGCGGTACGGCGTATCGACGAGCAGGCGTTTGCCCGCTTGAATGGCGCCAACCTGATGTATGTCGAGGATGCCGCGCGGCGGTTGCGCAAGGTGCTGGCCGAGCGCCACGCCGTCTTCCATGTGGCAGTGCGCCACCTGGAAAGTCTGCATGCCCATGACGCCACCGCCGAAACCGACAGTAATGCCGATGCCGATGCGTTTCATTCCTTCGCCGAGTGAGGAGTTGCCATGCAATGCAAACATTCACGTCGATCTGCCGTTGCGGCGCGCAAATGCGGGATTGATCGCACGCTGCGGCGATGCGGACGCGCTGTCGCGCAGGCCTATGTGTTGATCGGGCCGTACATGATTTTTGTAGTGGGGTGATCGGTAAGGGCCACGCCCATGCGCCGCTGCCAGGGTGCATGACGTGCAGCAGCAGAACTGAAGTGCGAGATCGGCGGTAAGGCGCAACCCGCAACGCCCGGCGCCGTAACCGGCCTCAGCCAATCGGCGCATCTCAGCACATTGGCTCGATGGCGTTGCCATGGGAGCTGCACTTGTCTGACCGGTGTGGGATCAATGCGCGTCCACCCGACCAGCGGCAACCACCCAGGCCCAATAACGCAAAAACCCCGCAATGCGGGGTCTTGGCGTGTTCTGCAGTCAGACGACGGTGGTGCTCCCTAGGGGACTCGAACCCCTGTTTTAGCCTTGAGAGGGCCACGTCCTAACCATTAGACGAAGGGAGCGTTTGGTGCGTCTTGTGCAGCGCGCTAGTATAGTGCGCTAAAACCCGTTGGGCAATCCTGCAACACAAGACGGAAGCGCCATCATCGAACCCTCAGTTACATCTCCGTTCACGCTGCGCGTCATCCCACGCGATCAGCACACCATCTCGCGCAAGGACATCAGCCCCAACGCGCTGCGCGTGCTGTACCGCCTGCGCGAATCGGGCTTTGGTGCCTACCTGGTCGGCGGCGCAGTCCGCGACCTGCTGGTCGGCGGCCATCCCAAGGATTTCGACGTGGCCACCAGCGCCACGCCGGAGGAAGTCAAAGCGCTGTTCCGCAACTGTCGCCTGATCGGCCGCCGCTTTCGCCTGGCGCATGTGGTGTTCGGCCGCGAGATCATCGAAGTGGCCACGTTCCGCGCCAACATCGACGACGGCAGCGGCGACCGCGAACTGGATAACGGCCGGCTGGTGCGCGACAACGTCTACGGCACCATCGAAGACGATGCGATCCGTCGCGACTTCACCTGCAACGCGCTGTACTACGCGATCGAGGATTTCTCGGTACGCGACTACTGCGGCGGCTTCGAGGACGTGCAGGCACGCCTGATGAAGCTGATCGGCGACCCGGAGCTGCGCTACCAGGAAGATCCGGTGCGCATGCTGCGCGCGGTGCGTCTGGCGGCCAAGCTGAACTTCGATATCGAAGCCGGCACCGCAGAACCCATCCCGCGCCTGGCCGGGCTGTTGTCCGAGGCCGCGCCGGCGCGCTTGTTCGAAGAGATTCTCAAGCTGTTCCTGTCCGGACACGGTGTGGCCAGTTTCGAGGGGCTGGAGCGTTACGGCCTGCTCGGTGCGCTGTTCCCGGAGAGTGCGGCCGCATTGCGCTCCAACCGCAGTGGCGCATTGCGCGCCATGGTGCTGGAAGGCCTGCGCAATACCGATGCGCGCGTGGCCAACGACGAGCCGGTGTCGCCGGCGTTCCTGTTCGCCCTGCTGCTCTGGCCGGCGTTCTGCCGCACCCTGATGGGCCTGCAGGCGCAGGGCGTGCAGCCGGAAGACGCGCAGCGTCGCGCCGCCGACCGGGTCACCCTGCATCAGCTCGAGCGCGTGGCGCTGCCGCGCCGTTTCTCGCTGCCGATGCAGGAAATCTGGCTGCTGCAGACGCGCTTCTCCTCGCGTCAGCGCAAGCGCGTGTTCCGCACCTTGTCGCACCCGCGTTTCCGCGCCGCGTTCGATTTCCTGGTGTTGCGCCAGTTCGCCTCGGCCGATCACGCCGCCGATGTGGAGTTCTGGCGCGAGGCGCAGGAGTCCTCCGGCCAGGAACTGGTCGATGCGATCGAAACCGCGCAGGCCGATCACGAAAGCGAGGAGGGTGCACCGCGCAAGCGGCGCCGTCGCCGCCGTCGCACCGGCGCACCGGCAGGCGAGTAGGGCGTGCACACCGCCTTCGTCGGCCTGGGCGCCAACCTGGGTCCGGCCGAGGCCAGCGTGCGCGCGGCCATCGCCGCACTGGGCGAGCTACCGCAATCCACCCTGATTGCCGCCTCGCGCCTGTACCGCACGCCGGCCTGGGGCCGCGAAGACCAGCCCGATTTCATCAATGCAGTGGCGCAGCTGCGCACTGCGCTGGCGCCATTGCAACTGCTGGAGGCCTTGCTCGGCATCGAGCAGGCCTTCGGCCGGCAGCGTATCGACGGCGAGCGCTGGGGCCCGCGCACGCTGGATCTGGATCTGCTGCTGTACGCCGATCAGGTGATCGACCTGCCACGCCTGCAGGTCCCGCACCCGCATCTGCAGGCGCGCGCCTTTGCGCTGCTGCCGCTGTCCGAGCTCGCTCCGGAGGCGATCATTCCGGGCCATGGAACAGTGCGACACGCCCTGCAGGCCATCGATGTCTGCGGGCTGGAGCCGATTGGGTAGATAATGGCCGGCTTATCACCCCACGTAATGACTTCATGAGCAGCCATACCGACAGCAAGCCCTGGACCGTGCCCGCCTTGGCGCAGGCCAAGCGCGAGGGTCGAAAACTGGTCATGTTGACCGCCTACGACGCCGGCTTTGCGCGGACTTTCGATGCCAACGGCGTGGACCTGATCCTGGTTGGCGATTCGCTGGGCATGGTGGTGCAGGGGCACGATTCGACCTTGCCGGTGACCACCGCCGACATGGTCTACCACACCGCCGCGGTGGCCAGGGTGCTGGAGCGGGCGTTGCTGGTGGCCGATCTGTCGTTCCAGGCCGATGCCACGCCCGAGCGCGCACTGGACGCTGCCACCCAACTGCTGCAGGCCGGCGCGGAGATGGTCAAGATCGAGGGCGCCGGGCACAAGCTCGAGGTGATCCGTTATCTGGTCGAGCGCGAGATCCCGGTCTGCTCGCACCTGGGGCTGACCCCGCAATCGGTGCTGCGTTTTGGCGGTTACACGGTGCAGGGGCGCGGCGAAGCCGGCGAGCAGTTGCGCCGCGACGCGCAGGCCGTGGTCGACGCCGGTGCCAGTCTGGTCGTGCTGGAATGCGTGCCCACGCCGATCGCCACCCAGATCAGCACCGCGCTCAGTGTGCCCACCATTGGCATTGGCGCCGGCCCCGGCTGCGATGGCCAGGTGCTGGTGATGCACGACATGCTGGGCCTGGACAGCGGCCACCGCCGGCCCAAGTTCGTCAAGGATTTCCTCGCCGAAGGTGGCTCGGTGGCGGGCGCGGTGCGCGCTTACGCGCAGGCCGTGCGCGACGGCAGCTTCCCCGACGCAGCGCACGCGTACGCCGCATGATCCAGACCCTGACCGATCTGTCCACCCTGCGCGCACTGGTCACCGGCTGGAAGCGCGAGGGCCTGCGCGTGGCGCTGGTGCCGACCATGGGCAATCTGCACGCCGGCCACTATTCGCTGGTGATGCTGGCGCGCCAGTACGCCGACCGCGTGGTGTCGAGCGTGTTCGTCAACCCGACCCAGTTTGGCCCCAACGAAGACTTCGCGCGTTACCCGCGCACGCCCGAGGCCGACCTGCGCGGCCTGGAAGACGCCGGCTGCGATGCACTGTGGCTGCCCGACGTGGACACCATGTATCCGCTCGGCACCGTACTGGCCACGCCGATCCATGCGCCGGGCGTCAGCGACGTGCTGGAAGGGGTGTGCCGGCCGGGGCATTTCGACGGCGTGTGCACGGTGGTGGCGCGGCTGTTCAACCAGGTGCAGCCGGACGTGGCCGCCTTCGGCAAGAAGGACTACCAGCAGTTGGCGGTGATCCGCCAGATGGTGGCCGACCTGGCGTTTCCGATCGAGATCCTGGGCGGCAGCATCGTGCGCGAGGCCGACGGCCTGGCGATGAGCTCGCGCAACCAGTATCTGACCGCCGACGAGCGCCCGCGCTCGACCCAGATCCGCAAGGTGCTGCTGCAGATGCGCGACAGCTACGCGGCCGGCACGTCGCGTGCGCAGGTCGAGGACGCCGCCACCCAGGCGCTGGAACAGGCCGGTTTCCGCGTCGATTACGCGGTGGTGCGGCTGCCCGACCTGAGCGAGCCGGGCGACAGCCATGCCGGCGCGCGCGTGGCCCTGATCGCCGCCCGTCTGGGCAGCACGCGGCTGATCGACAACCTGGAATTCTGAGCGGTCTGATGCCGCTGCAGGCGCTGCGTCAGGCCGTGACCGGCGACGCCTGCGATCCTGCGCACAGGCGTGTTTGTCCAGTGCCGGCCTGAAGCCCTCACCACCGGTTGCGCGGCAGGCCGGTGGACACCGGCGCTTTCCGCTAAAATGCCGGCTTTCCTTTGCCGTTGCCCGTCATGCACCTGTCCCTGCTGAAAGCCAAGATCCACCGCGCCACCGTCACCCATTCCGAGCTCAATTACGAAGGCTCGATCGCCATCGACGGCCTGCTGCTGGAAGCCACCGGCATCCGTGAGTTCGAACAGGTGCATATCTGGGACGTCACCAACGGTGCGCGTTTCAGCACCTATGCCATCCGTGCCGACGAAGGCAGCGGCATCATTTCGCTCAACGGCGGCGCCGCGCGTCACGTGCAGGTCGGTGACCTGATCATCGTGGCCGCCTTCGCCAGCATGAGCGAAGCCGAAGCCGAGACCTTCAAGCCCAATCTGGTATATGTGGACGGCAGCAACACGATCACCCACACCAACCACAGCATCCCCACGCAGGCCGCATGACACATACCAACGGATTCGACGCGCTTCACGCCCACGCCCAGCGCCTGCGCGGCGCTGCCATCCCCGCATTGCTTGCCGCCGAGCCGCAACGGCCGACGCAATACGCCAGGCAGGTCGGTCCGTTGTATTTCAATTTCGCGCGGCAGAAGTACGACCGCGCCGCGCTGGATGCCTTGTTCGCCATCGCGCGCGAGCGTGACCTGGCCGGCGCGTTCCAGCGCCTGTTCCGCGGCGAGCAGGTCAATGTCACCGAACAGCGCGCTGCATTGCACACCGCATTGCGCGGCGACCTGACCGATGCGCCGGTGGCCTCCGAAGCGTATGCCACCGCTGCGGAAGTCCGCCAACGCATGGGCGCGCTGATCCAGCAGCTGGAAGCCACCGACGTCACCGATATCGTCAGCGTCGGCATCGGCGGTTCCGACCTGGGGCCGCGGCTGGTGGCCGATGCCTTGCGGGCGCCGTCGGGTGCGCGTTTCCGCGTGCACTTCGTCTCCAACGTCGATGGCGCGGCCATGCAGCGCACGCTGGCCACGCTGGACCCGGCACATACCGCCGGCATCCTGATTTCCAAGACCTTCGGTACCCAGGAAACGCTGCTCAACGGCAGCATCCTGCACGCCTGGCTGGGCGGCAGCGAGCGTCTGTACGCGGTGAGTGCCAATCCCGAGCGCGCTGCCAAGGCTTTCGACATCGCACCGAGCCGCGTGCTGCCGATGTGGGACTGGGTCGGTGGGCGTTATTCGCTGTGGTCGGCGGTGGGTTTCCCGATCGCCCTGGCGATCGGCTTCGAACGTTTCGAACAATTGCTGGAAGGTGCTGCGCAGTTCGACGCGCATGTGCTCGACACGCCACTGGAAGAAAACGTCGCCGTGCTGCACGGCCTGACCGCGGTGTGGAACCGCAACCTGCTCGGCAGCGCCACGCATGCGGTAATGACCTACGACCAGCGCCTGGCCCTGCTGCCGGCCTACCTGCAGCAGCTGGTGATGGAAAGCCTGGGCAAGCGGGTCAAGCTCGACGGTTCTGCAGTGGACAGCGACACCGTGTCGGTATGGTGGGGCGGTGCGGGCACCGATGTGCAGCACAGCTTCTTCCAGGCGCTGCACCAGGGCACCAGCGTGGTGCCGGCGGATTTCATCGGCACCGTGCACAACGACGATCCGTATGCGGAAAACCACGTCGCGCTGATGGCCAACGTCTTGGCGCAGACCGAAGCGCTGGCCAACGGCCAGGACAGCAGCGATCCGCACCGCAGCTATCCGGGCGGCCGCCCGAGCACGGTGATCCTGCTCGATGCGCTGACCCCGCAGGCGCTGGGTGCGCTGATCTCGATGTACGAGCACAGCGTCTACGTGCAGTCGGTGATGTGGGGCATCAACGCGTTCGACCAGTTCGGCGTGGAGCTGGGCAAGCAGCTGGCCAGCCAGTTGCTGCCGGCGCTGAAGGGCGAGTCGGCCGATGTGGCCGACCCGGTGACGCGCGAGCTGCTGGCCAAGCTGCGCGGCTGAGCCTGTCGCGCATCGATGGGTGTCAGACGACGGGGCCTGCGGGCCCCGTTTCATTTCTGGAGATCCCGCCTGGCAGGAGGTTAGGCCAAAATGGCCAAATTTCCCAAAATGGGACGTTGGGAGTAGGCTGAGGCCACCACAGCGCGCAGGACCGTCCCATGTCTCGCCTCCAGGATCTGCCCGAGCTCGAAAAATCTCCCGCCGCCGACATCAAGGTGAAGGGCTGGCCCAGCCTGATGCGCAAGGTGCGCTCGCATGGCGCGGTGGTCATCACCAACCACAATCACCCCGAGGCGGTTGTGGTGGACGCGGAGGAATACCGCCGGCTGGTCAGCCAGGCGAGTGCAGCGATGGCCGCCTCGACGCGCGCGCAGTCGCTGCAGGTATTGCAGACCAGGTTCGATGCGCATCTTGCGGCGGTGACCGATGGCGCAGGCCTGGCCCAGGTGATCGGCAAGCCGGCACGCCGGGGCAGCAAGATCACGCTGGGGCCGTCGCTCTAAATCGTGGGGAACATTCTGGTCCTGGCCGGCGTCAACGGCGCCGGCAAGAGTTCGCTATTGGGCAGCCTGCTGCGGGAAGACGGCGCCACCTGGTTCAACCCGGATGCGTTCACCCGGGACCTGGTGGAGCAGGGCTGGTCACCCGGAGACGCCAATGCGCAAGCCTGGCAGGAAGGCGTGCGGCGGCTGCGTCAGGCCATGGATGCCGGTCATGACTATGCATTCGAAACCACCCTGGGCGCGACCACCATCCCGCGCCTGCTGCGGCAAGCCTGCGCGACGCACACGGTGGCGGTCTGGTTCTGCGGCCTGTCCAGCGTCGAGCTGCATATCGCACGTGTGGCAGCGCGCGTGGCCGCGGGCGGGCATGCCATCCCCGAGCACAAGATCCGCGAACGTTACGATGCCTCGCGCGCCAACCTGATCGCGCTGTTGCCGCACCTGTCGGTGCTGCATGTCTACGACAACAGCGCGCCTGCCGACGCGACCGGGCAGGTCGCGCCGCTGCTGGTGCTGGAACTGGACCGCAACGGCCTACAGTACCCGCAAACGCCCGAAGAACTGGCGCAGGTGCCCGATTGGGCCAAGCCCATCGTGATGGCGGCGCTGGAGTTGCGGCAGTCCTGAACCGCGCTTAGGCACTTGCGGTCTGATCTGCTTCTCACTGACGCTGCCAGACATCCATCGACTCACCCGTAGGAGCGCACCCGGGCGCGACAGGCCATACCGGCAAAGCTCCTCGCGCCCAGGTGCGCTCCTACTGGCCTTGCGACAGCAGCGCGACGCCATGCTGCATGTGTCGGCCTCACCCGTAGGAGCGCACCCGGGCGCGACAGGCCATGCCGGCAAAGCTCCTCGCGCCCAGGTGCGCTCCTACCGTCCTTGCGACAGCAGCGAGAACGCCACGCTGCATGTGTCGACCTCACCCGTAGGAGCGCACCCGGGCGCGACAGGCATACCGGCAAATCTCCACGCACCCAGGTGCGCTCCTACTGGCCTTGCGACAGCAGCGAAAACCCCGTGCTGCACGTGTCGGCTGTAGCGTCACGCAGCGCTGCAACTGCAAAGGCGGCGCTTACGCCTTGCCCAGCTTCACCGCCACCGGGTCGCCGGTGAGATAGCCCACCGCTGCGCCGAAACGGTTCTTGTAGTTGGCGCGGATCAGTGGATCCAGCGTGGCCTTGACGGTGTCGTGCAGCGGGCTTTCCCAGTCGCCGGGATGCTGGAAATTGCTCATCACGTAGGTCCAGCCGTGGATCTGGTCGACCGCGTGCAGGCCGGTGGATTCGGCGCCGGCCGGCACCGACAGCACCCGCGTCAGCGTACCGCTGTCCACGTTGTAGGCCCACAGGAAATTGTTCACGTGCAGGCTGCTGTCTTCGCCGATGAACAAGGTGCGCAGCGCTTCGGAGAACTTGAGGTTGTCCGGGTTGGCCAGCCGTTCCGGGTCGGCCAGGTTGCCCAGCGCGTCGGCCTTGGCCAGATCGTGGCCGGTGAGCGCGGCCGGTGCGGCCATGTCGATCGGCACCCAGTCGCTGTGGATCGGCGCGCCGTGGCTGTCGCGCTGGCCGCCACGCAGATTCAGGGCGTACACCGCACCCGCATCCGGGCCTTCCACTTTCACATCGCCCGAGCCGTTGCGCATGCTGGTGACGATGTAGGACATCGCCATGTAGGCGATCTTGTCGCGGGCGTTGACGGTGGTGCCTTCGAGCTTGGTGAAGCCCAGGCTGCCGCCGGCCAGCGCCGCGTAGCGATGGGTTTCCAGATAGGTCGCCGCCTTCTCCATGCCCGGCTTGATGCGGATCCAGTTGAAGGTGCCGTTGAACGGGATCTTGGTAAACGACGCATCGCCCGGGTCGCTCAGATGCACGTCGAGGATGTCGGCGGCGGTCAGACGGTCGGCCATGGCCTGGATCTCGGCGCTGGTGGCGTGGCCGAGCTTGATCCAGCGCAACGTGGCCGCGCCCGGGCCCACGCCCGAGGTCTGCTGCCACTTGCCCACGTACAAGGTGCCGGCCGACAGGTCCGCCTTGCGGTCGGCGATGAACATGAAAAGACCGCCATTGGTGGCGTCGTCGCCCATCAGCACGGTGCGCTGGTCGGGCATCACCTGCACCAGCTCGTGCGAGATGCGGCCCAGGCAGTAGTGCTTGCGCACGCTCCCGGTGCCGTCCGGGTGCACGGTGATTTCGGGCAGGTGGCCGTAGTGATACGGGTTGGCTTTTTCCGGGTCGCCGTACAGATGGGTGCTGTAGCTGCGGAACTGGGTGTTGCCGGCCAGCGCGGTGGCGTCGGGTTCGTACTCTTCGCTGGACAGGTGGGTATTCCACGGCGACAGGCTGGCGCCGCAGGTGGTCCACAGCCCGTGCACCGGCGCGGTGTCGACGTTGTGGTATTTCACCAGCGACAGCTTGCCGGTGGCCGGGTCCTGATCCAGCGTCAGTACCGCGATCGGCGCGGGCAGGTGGCGGTTGGTGTCGTTGCCGGCCTGGTCGCGGGTGGTGTATTCGAACTGCACCACCGCAAATACATGGTTGCCCTTGACCCCGGGCAACTTGGCATCGGGCAGGGTCAGCAGCGAGGAGCCGTCCGGGCAATCGGAAAAGAACGGGCGTTCGGCACCGGGTTTGGAGCGGTCGATGATTGGCCGATGCTGAATGTCGTAATAGCCACCGGCCAGCACGGTGCCACCCTTGCCGTCGGGCACCTGGTCGCCGGTGACGAAGAACGGGTGGTACGCAAGCGCATAACGCTGGGTGCTGCCGTCGCTGCGCGCCACTGTCAGCGCCGACCCCACCGTGGTGGTGGCCATCGCCGCGGGGTTGGCCAGGCTGGGTGCGGGCATGCCATGGAAGGTGGCTAACACCAGCTGGGTCGGGTTGTCCGACGGCCGCAACGGGTGTGCGGCCAGTGCCGCGCCACCGAGGTGTTGCAGGGCGGCGGCGCTGGCGCTGCCCAGCGGCAACAGCGGGACGGACGCCAGCAACTGCATCAGGCGGCGGCGGGCGGGATCGGGGGAGGCAGACATCGAAACTCCAGGCAAAGACGACGATCAACGATGGCCGGTGGCGCATCGGCAAGCCGGTCACGCTAGGCCCGAGGTATGACAGTTGTTTGACGGCGAGCTCACCCGTTGGCGGGCGTTCGAACACCTGCCTGCAAGCGAACCCGGCAATACCCGCGCGGGCGACAGGGGCTGCGCAGTGCGGAGCCTGCGAAGTGGTGCATTGCAGCAAAGTACGTCGCCGCGAAAGATCAAGCGCCGCGCCGGATTCGGCGCTTTGCCGTGGTTTGACAGGTGCTGCCGGTATTCCAAGCCTATAGCCCGGGCCAATAAGTTGGCCGTCGTTTGGCATACAAGCGCGCGTTGTTGACAGGGTAGGGGAATCACGCAAGCGTACGCCGCCTAATGGCCTGCGGCGTCACGCATCGCCGTGGGGAGAACCACCTGGAGACCTGGATCTTGGACAAGCTGCTTCGTCGTACCGCCGCGCCTGTCGCGCGTCGTGCCCTCTCTCTGGCCACCGCCGCTGCGGTGCTGATGCTGGCCGCCTGCCAAGGCAAGGACACCGCTGCCGAGGCGAGCAAGACCGCACCGGCCACCGCACCTGCCGAGGCGTCCATTACGATCCATCCCGACCAGTGGCCGTCGCCGAAGTGGCCGTTCGCCCAGGACCAGGCCCTGGAGCAGCGCATCACCGATGTGATGGCCAAGATGAGCGTCGAAGAGAAGGTCGCGCAGACCATCCAGGGCGACATCGCCAGCATGACCCCGGACGATGTGCGCAAGTACCGCATCGGCTCGGTGCTGGCCGGCGGCAATTCCGATCCGGGCGGCAAGTACGACGCCAGCCCGGCCGAATGGTTGAAGCTGGCCGACGCCTTCTATGAAGCGTCGATGGACACCTCCAAGGGCGGCAACGCGATTCCGATCATCTTCGGCATCGATGCGGTGCACGGCCAGAGCAACATCGTCGGCGCCACGCTGTTCCCGCACAACATCGGCCTGGGCGCCACGCGCAACCCGGAGCTGATCAAGCAGATCGGCGAAGTCACCGCCGCCGAAACCCGCGTCACCGGCATGGAGTGGACCTTCGCGCCGACCGTGGCGGTGCCGCAGGACGACCGCTGGGGCCGCAGCTACGAGGGCTATTCCGAGTCGCCGGATGTGGTGGCCAGCTTCGCCGGCAAGATGGTGGAAGGCGTGCAGGGCGTGCCGGGCACCCCGCAGTTCCTCGACGGTAGCCACGTGATTTCCTCGGTGAAGCATTTTGTCGGCGACGGCGGCACCACCGACGGCAAGGACCAGGGCGACACCAAGGTGTCCGAAGTCACCATGCGCGATATCCACGCGGCCGGTTACCCGCCGGCGATCGCGGCCGGTGCGCAGACGGTGATGGCCTCGTTCAACAGCTTCAACGGCGAGAAGATGCACGGCAACAAGGTCATGCTGACCGACGTGCTCAAGGGCCGCATGAACTTCGGCGGTTTCGTGGTCGGCGACTGGAATGGTCACGGCCAGGTCAAGGGCTGCACCAACGAAAACTGCCCGGCCTCGTTCATTGCCGGCGTCGACATGGCGATGGCCTCCGACAGCTGGAAGGGCATCTACGAGACCGAACTGGCGGCAGTGAAGTCGGGCCAGATCTCGGCCGAGCGCCTGGACGATGCGGTGCGCCGGATCCTGCGCGTCAAGCTGCGCCTGGGCCTGTTCGAAGCCGGCAAGCCATCCAAGCGCCCGCTCGGCGGCAACTACGAATTGCTCGGCGCGCCGGAACACCGCGCGATCGCCCGCCAGGCGGTGCGCGAGTCGCTGGTGCTGCTCAAGAACCAGGCCGGCATCCTGCCGCTGGATCCGAAAAAGCGCGTGCTGGTGCTGGGCGACGGCGCCAACGACATGGGCAAGCAGTCCGGCGGCTGGACGCTGAACTGGCAGGGTACCGGCACCAAGCGCAGCGACTACCCCAATGGCAACACCATCTGGGAAGGCCTGGACAAGCAGATCAAGGCCGCCGGCGGCAAGGCCGAGCTGGCAGTCGATGGTGCGTACAAGACCAAGCCCGATGTGGCGGTGGTGGTGTTCGGTGAGAACCCGTACGCCGAGTTCCAGGGCGACATCGCCACCCTGCTGTACAAGCCGGGCGACGAGAGCGAGCTGGCGCTGATCAAGAAGCTCAAGGCCGAGGGCATCCCGGTGGTGGCGGTGTTCCTGAGCGGGCGCCCGTTGTGGATGAACCAGTACATCAACGCCGCCGATGCCTTCGTCGCCGCCTGGTTGCCGGGTTCGGAAGGCGAGGGCATTGCCGACGTGCTGCTGCGCAAGGCCGATGGCACGGTACAGAACGACTTCAAGGGCAAGCTGAGCTTCTCCTGGCCCAAGACCGCGGTGCAGTTCGCCAACAACGTCGGGCAGAAGGATTACGACCCGCAGTTCAAGTTCGGCTTCGGCCTGACCTATGCCGACAAGGGCGACCTGGCTGCGTTGCCGGAGGAATCGGGTGTGTCCGGCGAGCAGTCGGTGGGCGGGGTTTACTTCGTGCGCGGCAAGCCGGCACTGGGCATTGCGATGCAGCTGTCCAATGCCGGCCAGGCCAACATGCCGGCCACCACGCTGCCGGTGGGTCTGTCCGATGGCAGCCTGAAGATGACCGCGGTCGACCACAAGGCGCAGGAAGATGCGCGGCGCCTGGTCTGGTCCGGTGCCAAGGCCTCCAGCGTATTGCTGGTGTCCGGCAAGCCGGTCGATGTCTCGCGTGAGAGCAATGGCGATGTGCAGTTGCAGCTGACCGTGCGCCGCGACAGCGCAGTGACCGCGCCGGTGTGGCTGGGCGTGGGCTGTGGCGACAAGTGCGGCGGCCGCGTCGATGCGCAGAAGACCCTGGCCGCGCTGCCGCAAGGCCAGTGGAAGGTGGTGGGCGTGCCGTTGAAGTGCTTCGCGGTGGCCGGTGCGGATGTGACCAGGCTGACCCAGGTCGCCAGCATCGAAAGCGCTGCGGCGCTGGACCTGTCGGTGTCGAAGATCGCGCTGGGCGCACTCAACGAGGCCGAAGTCACGCTCGACTGCCCGGTCAAGTAAGCAGCACACCCGCAGGCGCGCTTGCGGGTATGCCCAGGTAAGAACCACATACATGCGTCGCCGGCCCCGGCGACGTGTTACAGCGGCCACCCTCAGCGGTGGTGTCATCAGCCGCCGCGGGACGCGCGCGTCGATCGGCCGGGACGGCCTGCAGCTGCGGTTCGCCGCGCTGCTGCCACGCACGCAGTGCGGGCGGCGGCAGTCTGCAGACCTGTCCGGTCCACGACGCTCAGCCCAGAGCCAGACAGGAGAGTGCAGTGGGTTTGGCGACGTTGGATATCGTGATTGTGCTGGTCTATCTGACCGGCATCTTCGTGCTCGCGCAGTGGGTCTCGCGCGAGAAGGCAGGTCACAGCAAGAGCGCCGAGGATTACTTCCTGGCCAGCAAGTCGTTGCCGTGGTGGGCGATCGGCGCCTCGCTGATCGCCGCGAACATCTCGGCCGAACAGATCATCGGCATGGCCGGTTCCGGCTATGCGATCGGCCTGGCGATCGCCTCCTACGAGTGGATGGCGGCGCTGACGCTGCTGATCGTCGGCAAGTTCTTCCTGCCGATCTTCCTGCGCAACGGCATCTACACCATGCCGCAGTTCCTGGAACAGCGGTACGGCAAGTGGATCCGCACCCTGATGGCGGTGTTCTGGCTGCTGCTGTACGTGTTCGTCAACCTGACCTCGATCCTGTGGCTGGGGTCGATCGCGGTCAGCCAAGTCACCGGCATGGACCAGACCCTGGCCCTGGCGTTGATCGGCGTGTTCGCGCTGGTCTACCAGCTGTACGGCGGTCTTAAAGCGGTGGCCTTGACCGACATCGTGCAGGTCACGCTGCTGGTGCTGGGCGGCCTGCTGGTGGCCGGGCTGACCCTGGCGCGGATCGGCGACGGTGCCGGCGTGCTGGCCGGCTTCAAGCATCTGTGGAGTGCGCACCCGGAGCACTTCCACATGATCCTGAGCAAGGACAATCCGTTCTACAAGGACCTACCCGGCCTGAGCGTGCTGCTGGGCGGTCTGTGGGTGATGAACATCAGTTACTGGGGTTTCAACCAGTACATCATCCAGCGCGCGCTGGCGGCCAAGAACATCGGCGAGGCGCAGAAGGGCATGGTGTTCGCCGCGTTCCTGAAGCTGCTGATGCCGTTGGTGATCGTGGTGCCGGGCATTGCCGCGGTGGTGCTGGCGCCGGACCTGGCCAAGCCCGACCAGGCCTATCCGACCATGATGCAGTTGTTGCCGACCGGCATCCTGGGCCTGGTGTTCGCGGCGCTGGTGGCGGCGATCGTGGCCTCGCTGGCCTCCAAGATCAACTCGGTGGCGACGATCTTCACCCTGGATTTCTACGCCAAGTTCCGCCCGCAGACCGAGCAGAAGCAACTGGTGCGCGTGGGTCGCATCGTGGCCATCGTGGCGGTGGTGATCGGCATCCTCACCGCGCGGCCGTTGCTGGGCAACTTCGATCAGGGCTTCCAGTTCATCCAGGAGTTCACCGGCTTCTTTACGCCCGGCGTGGTGGTGATCTTCATGCTTGGCCTGTTCTGGAAGCGTGCCAACGAAGCCGGCGCACTGACCGCGGCGATCGGCTCGGTGGTGCTGTCGTTCGCGCTCAAGTTCGCCTGGCCGGAACTGCCGTTCATGGACCGCATCGGCGTGGTGTTCGTGGCGGCGCTGGTGCTGGCGGTGCTGGTGTCGTTGATGACCGCGCCCACCCAGGCACGCGACCTGATCCGCACCGACGATGTGGCCTACGGCACCACGCTGGGCTTCAAGGTCGGTGCGATCGGAGTGGTGGTGATCCTGGTCGCGCTGTACGCGGTGTTTTGGTAATCGCCCAGCCAGTCCACTGACATTGGTTGTGCGCACGCGGCGCGACACTCAGGTGTCGCGCCGCGTGCGTTTTGGCTGCTGTGCTGCTTCCGCTTACACCCGCGCCGCGGCCAGGCTTGCGGCGAGCAGGTTGACCGGCGCTTCGAACTGCTCATACCACGGCGTCTGCAGCCAGGTTTCCAATGCAGCCGCCGGCATCGGTTTGGCGATCCAGTAACCCTGGCCTTCGTCGCAGCCCCAGGCACGCAACTGCGTGTAGGCCTCTGCCGACTCGATGCCTTCGGCGACCACGCGCTGGCCCAGGCTGTGGCCGAGCTGGATCATCGCCGGCACCAGGGTGCGGTCGGTGCGGTTGTCCGGCAATGAGCGGATGAAGGACTGATCGATCTTCAACGAGCTGGCCGGCAGCTGCTTGAGATAGCTGAAATTGCTGTAGCCGGTGCCGAAGTCGTCGATGGCGATATGCACGCCCAGCGCCGCGATGGCCGCCAATTGCTCGGCCAGATGCTCGGGGTGGCGGATCATTGCGCTTTCGGTGAATTCGATCTCCAGCCGGCGCGGATCCAGGTTGTGGCGCTCCAGGCCACGCCGCAGCAGGCCGACGAATCCGGGCCGGTCCAGATCGGCGGCCGACACGTTCAAGGCCAGGTTGAAATCCAGGCCCTGTTGCTGCCAGCGCGCGGCCTGGGCGATGCCGTTGTCGATGACCCAGGCGGTGATGCGGTTGATCAACGCGGTTTTTTCGGCCATCGGCACGAAGTCGGCGGGCATCACCGGGCCGATCATCGGATGCTGCCAGCGCAGCAGCGCCTCCACTCCGACGCAGCGGTGATCGTGCAGGTCCACGCGTGGCTGGTAGTGCAGGCGCAGCTGGCTGGCGCTGTCCAGCGCGGCGGGCAGGGAAGCCAGCAGGCGGAAGGTGTTGCGCTGGGCCACGTCGTGCTTGCGCTCGTACATGCTCCACGGCACGCCGCGTTCGCGCGAGATATCCACCGAGGTGGTCAGCGAGCGGATGGTGTCGGCCGCGCCATAGCTGGTCTGCAACGAGACCGCGCCGATCGAGGCCACTGCGGTATGCGGAATGCCCTGATGTTCCAGTGTCTCGGCAAAGGCCTTGGAGACTTTGGTGCACAGCGCGGACAGACGCTGCGTTTCGGCCTGGGCCAGAAAGCCGAAGGTGGTCGGGTCCAGCCGATACAGCGCGGTGCCGGCGGGCAGATACGCCGCCAGCCGACGCTGGGCGATGGCCACATAACCGTCGGCATAATCCCAGCCCAGCGCCTTGACCATGTCACGGAAGTAATCGCTGCCGCAGATGTCGACCGCCACCGCGGTGGTGGCCGGCGCGCTGTCGCGTTGCGACAACCAGGCATCCAGGTCCTCGGCAAAGCGCGACCGATTGGGCAGCCCGGTCGGACCGTCGCGGTAGGTGGTGCTGCGCAGGTTTTCCACCCGCAGCACCGCCAGGTCGCGCAGGCCTTCCAGCTGGGTGATCGCTTCGGCATCCAGGCCCGGGCGCGGGCTGGTCCCGATCACGCACAAGGTGCCGATGCGGTGGCCGTCGCGCAGCGTCAGCGGCGCGCCGGCGTAGAAGCGGATGAAGGGTGGCCCCAGCACCAGCGGGTTGTCGCAAAAGCGCGGATCCAGTTGCGCGTCGGGCACCACCATCACCTCGGGGGCGCGGATCGCATGCGCACAGAACGCCTGGTCACGCGGTGTTTCCTGCGGTTCCAGGCCGATGCGGGCCTTGAACCACTGACGATGCTCGTCCACCAGCGACACCAGCGCGATTTGCGCGCCCAGGTTGCGGGCGGCCATGGCGGCGATGGTCTCGAACACCGGGTCCGGCGGCGAGTCCAGCAGGCACAGGCCACGCAGGACGGACAACCGGGTCGACTCGTCGACCACGGGCGGGGGAGGGGACTTGGCGGGAGCGAGCGCGGATTGCATGCGCTTCTATCGGCCTGGAGCGTAATCCCTTGACCGATCGCGCTGGGCGCCGTTCAGTTGAAGCGGGGCTTGCCATGCGATGGCTGCGACTGAGCCGCTGCAGGGACGACAGCTACGCGATGGCATCAGGCCACAGCATGAGGCGACAGCCGGGCGCCAGGCCCGCGGTCGCTCTGACTCCCGCGTCATGCGTGATGTAAGCAAACGTGCGGCGTCGCGGCCGGCGCTGGCGCGACGCCGCTAAACATTGGCGACCCCTTGCCGATCACTGAGGGTGCGCCTGCTTCGTTGCCCCATAACAACGTAATCGTTCAGCGCACTTGTTTCGGCGCTTGTTCGATATGTGACAGGGGTTGCATCGGTTGGCACGTCAAATTGACACAGTGTTCACAAGCTCTGTGAGTGCCGCCATCGCTCGTCGTCCTCCCCTCTGTCTGGAAAATCGATCGTGAAATCACCGTTGTCTCGTTTTGCCCACCGCATGCTGCTGGTCGTTGCAGGCCTGGCAGTGTCGTCTGCCGCGCACGCGGGGCTGTCGGTGTCCGGCACACAACTGCGTGAGTCCAATGGCAACACCGTGGTCTTGCGTGGCGTCAATCTGCCGCACGCCTGGTATGCAAGCCGTACCGACGCGGCCCTGGCTGCCATCGCTGCCACCGGCGCCAACAGCGTGCGCGTGGTGCTCAGTTCCGGTTATCGCTGGAACCGCACACCGGAGGCCGAGGTGTCGCGCATCATCACGCGTTGCAAAAGCCTGGGCCTGATCGCGGTGCTGGAAGTGCACGACACCACCGGCTATGGCGAAGACGGCGCTGCCGCTGGCCTGGCCCACGCTACTGCGTACTGGACCAGCATCCGCAAGGCGCTGATCGGCAACGAAGACCAGGTCATCATCAACATCGGCAACGAGCCGTTCGGCAATCAGTTGAGCGCCAGCGAATGGGTCAACGGCCATGCAACCGCAATCGCCGCATTGCGCAAGGCCGGGTTGACTCACGCACTGATGGTGGATGCGCCGAACTGGGGCCAGGACTGGAAGTACTACATGCGCGACAACGCTGCCGCGTTGCTGGCGCGCGACAGCCGCCGCAACCTGATCTTCAGCGTGCACATGTACGAAGTGTTCGGCAGCGATGCGACGGTCAACAATTATCTGCGCGCCTTCCGCGATAAAAAGCTGGCGCTGGTGATCGGCGAGTTCGGTGGAGACCATCGCGGCGCGCACGTGGACGAGGCAGCGATCATGCGCCGTGCCCGCGAATACAACGTCGGCTATCTGGGCTGGTCGTGGTCGGGCAATGACAGCAGCACGCAATCGCTGGATATCGCAATCGGCTGGAACGCCACGCGCCTCAGCAGCTGGGGGCGCAACTTGATCCTGGGCGCCGATGGCATCACCGCGACCTCGCGCAGGGCGAGCGTGTTCGGGCCACGTTGAGAGTGACGCCCTGCGGTCAGCGTCTTTGGTTTTTCGGGATGCCTGGATAGTTTGCTGCAGAGCTGCAGCGCAGTTGATCTGCTGCTTGGCTGCAGGGCCCTTGCCCGCCCACCATCGCAGGACACGCCGCAAGTACGTCCCTGTAGGCTCTTACGCGGCATCCATGCCGCGTAAGGTCCCGCGACGGTGAGCGGACAAGGACCCGTCGAGATGGTCGGTGTGCATGTTTGCAAGCAGAGCATGCCGTACGTTGTTCGGAGCACTAAGTGTTCGATCAACCTCTGATCATTTTCCCGTCGCAAGCCGAGCAACAAACAGGCTTTCAACACGCAAGCTACAAACGTCGCATCTGCTATCGCAGGCCGAGTGACAATCTTTAAAAAGCAGCCGACCAACTTTCTGGTGCGGTGTCCTTGCCGGTTGCGGGACCCTTGGCGGCATGGATGCCGCCAAGGAGCCTCCATGGATGGATTCACGGCGTGTCCCGCAAGCGGCGAGGGCACCGCGCTCTCGACTCGCCGAGCTTTTGACTTAAGCGTCGGATCGCGCCAAAAAAAACAGCGCCATGGTTGAACGGATCAAGCCTCGGGTAGCGCCTGAAAAGCGCAATGGTTCAATGTCTCGATGTCAGGCCTCAACGCCCGGGCTCGCGTAACGGCCCCGGGCTTGGCCGCTTGGTCAGCTTGCGCTGCAGCGAGCGGCGGTGCATGCCGAGCAGGCGTGCGGCGGCGGAGACATTGCCGCCGGTTTCGTGCAGCGCCTGCTGGATGTGCTCCCACTGCAGGCGGCTGAGTGGTGTCATCATTTCCCGCGCGGTCTCTTCTTCGTCCGGCTCCGGCAGCTCGTCGTCCTCTTCGCCCAGCGCACGCATGATGGTGGGGATATTGGCCGGCTTGGGCAGGTAGTCGTCGGCGCCGAGCTTGATCGCCTCCACCGCGGTGGCGATGCTCGCATAGCCGGTGACCAGCAGGATGCGCATGTCGGCGCGGATTTCGCGCAGCGGCTGGATCAGGCTCAGACCGGAATCGTGGCCGAGCTTGAGATCGATCAAGGCGAAATCGGGCAGGGCGCTGCGCGCGGTCGACAGGGCACTGGCCGCGTCGGTGGCGGTCAGGGTTTCCACGCCGCGGCGGGCGAGGCTGCGCTGCAGCGTGCGCAGGTACAAGGTGTCGTCGTCGACCAGCAGGCCGGTACGCAGGGGAGTGCTTGTCATGCGAGTGCCTCGTGTTCGGAGAGCGGCAGACGGAAACCGACGCGGGCGCCGCTGCCTTCGGCGGGCAGCATCCACAATTCGCCCTGCAGCCGCTCGACGGTGGCGTGCGAGAGCGCCAGCCCGACGCCCATGCCGTCGTGCTTGCCGCTGTTGAATAAAGTGCCCGGCAGCATGGCCTGCGAGGTGTCGAAGCCCGGACCGTAGTCGCGGACTTCGCCGCTGAGATGGTCCTGCTCCACGCGCAGAGTCAGATCGATCTGCGGCCGGCCGGCACGTTCGCCGGCATCGGCCGCATTGTTGAGCAGCACCATCAGCAGATGGCTGACGCCGGGCTGCAGCAGCAGGCGCATCGGTGCATCGTCGTTGCGGCGCAGCTCGATGGTCGGGCGCACCAGCCGCCATTGTTCCAGCACGTCCTTGACCGCCACCTCGCGGCTGAGGTGGCCGTTGTCGGCCGGTGCGGCCAGCGCCAGCACGCGCTCGTGACACTGCACCAGCAGCTCGCGCAGTGTGTCCAGATCCTCGCGCAATTCGCCCTGGTCGCATTGGTCGGCGATGTCGTCGACCAGCAGGGTCATCGTCGCCAGTGGCGTGTTGAGTTCATGCGCCACCGAGGCCGCGTGCGTGGCCAGCGCGACGATGCCCTCGTTACGCGCAAAGCGCTCGCGCAGCGTGGAGATCTCGCGCTCGCGTTCGCGCATCGACAAGGCCAGCCGGGTAGCGAAGGCCAGCACCACCACCGTCGACAGCAGGAAGTTGGCGGCCATGCCCCACATGTGCAGGCTGAGCGGGTCGAAGCTGCCGTAGGGCAGCGGCAGGCCGAACGCCGCACTGATCACATAGCCGGCCACACAGGACGCCGCCACGGCCATCGCCCAGCCCAGCGGCAGGGCCAGCGCGGCCAGCGCGATCAGCACCAGGAACAGCGAGCCGAACGGGTTGGCGATGCCGCCGCTCCAGCCCACCATCCAGGTCAGCACGGTGACATCGACCAGGATGTGGCCGAACTCGGTGGCCGGGCTGACCGCGCCGCGGTGGGCCACCCGCAGTTGCGCATACAGGTTGAACACCGCCAGTGCGGCCACGCCGGCCCACAAGGGTTGCTGCGGCAGGTCCAGGCCCATCAGGCCGGTGGCGACCAGGATGGTGGCGGCCTGGCCGGCGGTGGCCAGCCAGCGCAGGCTGCACAGGGTCCGCAGGAAGGAGGCGTCTGAGGAATTCATCACGGCAATGCTATGCGCTCGAGGGCGTGGCGGCCTGCGACAAACCGTCGCATCGGCCCGGAAGACGACCCGCGCAGCGCTTCAGCTGTGAGCGGACCGATGACAGGCTAAAATACCGCGATGTACGACGCCGTGACTCGCCCAACCCCTCCCGCCGACGCCACCGCCTGGCCGCGCCGCATCACCCAGGCCGTCAAGATCGGCAGCGTGACTGTGGGCGGCGGCCACCCGGTGGTCGTCCAGTCGATGACCAATACCGATACCGCCGACATCGCCGGCAGCGTCAAGCAGGTGGCCGACCTGTGGCGCGCCGGTTCGGAAATGGTGCGCCTGACCGTCAACAACGCCGAGTCGGCCGCGGCCATTCCGCGCATCGTCGACAAGCTGCGCATGATGGGGATTGAGGTGCCGTTGATCGGCGATTTCCATTACAACGGTCACCAGTTGCTCGCCGCCGAGCCGGCCTGCGCCGAAGCGCTGGCCAAGTACCGCATCAATCCAGGCAATGTCGGCTTCGGCAAGAAGAAGGACCTGCAGTTCGCGCAGCTGATCGAGTTCGCGATCAAGTACGACAAGCCGGTGCGCATCGGCGCCAACTGGGGCTCGCTGGACCAGTCGCTGGCTGCGCAGCTGATGGACGAGAACTCGCAACGCGCTACGCCCTGGGATGCCGGCCGCGTGCTGCGCGAGGCCTTGATCCGTTCGGCAGTGGATTCGGCCGAGCGCGCGGTGGAGCTGGGGTTGGCGCGCGAGCGCATCATCCTGTCGGCCAAGGTATCCGGTGTGCAGGAACTGATCGCGGTATATCGCGACATGGCGAGCCGCTGCGACTTTGCGCTGCATCTGGGTCTGACCGAGGCCGGCATCGGCAGCAAGGGCATCGTGGCCTCGGCTGCGGCGCTGAGCGTGCTGTTGCAGGAAGGCATCGGCGACACCATCCGCATTTCGCTGACGCCGGAACCGGGCCAGTCGCGCACCCAGGAAGTGATCGTCGCGCAGGAACTGCTGCAGACCACCGGCCAGCGCGCCTTCACGCCGATGGTCACGGCCTGCCCGGGCTGCGGCCGCACCACCTCCGAGTTCTTCCAGGAACTGGCCGGGGTGGTGCAGAACCACGTGCGCGCCAAGATGCCGGAGTGGAAGATCAGCAACCCCGGCGCGGAAAACATGACCCTGGCGGTGATGGGCTGCGTGGTCAACGGGCCGGGCGAATCGCGCCACGCCAACATCGGCATCTCGTTGCCGGGTACCGGAGAGGCGCCGTCGGCACCGGTGTTCATCGATGGCGAAAAAAGCGTGACCTTGCGTGGCGAAAACATCGCCTACGAGTTCATCGATCTGATCGATCAGTACGTCGAACGCACCTATGTCCGCCGCGCCGGCTGAATCGCCGGCCGGTTTCAGGGAATGGCTGCGCAGCAATGCGTGGCGCATGGCGTTGCTGTTTGCCGGCGTGCTGCTGCCGTTGGGCTTGTTCGTCGACCTGGCCGACGAAGTCCACGAGCTGGAAAATTTCTATTTCGACGAGCCCCTGCTGTGGAGCATGCGCAGCATCGCCACACCGGGGCTGGATGCGTTTTTCGGGGTGATCTCCAAGATCGGCTACCAATACGGGGTGATCCCGGCCGATATCGCCATCGTGCTGGTGTTGCTGATGTTGCGGCGCTGGCGCGAAGGAACCTTTGCCGCACTCGGCTTTGGCGGCTCGGCCTTGTTGAACATGGGCGCCAAGCAGGTGTTCCAGCGCGACCGTCCTAGCCTGTGGGAATCGATCGCCCCGGAAAGCACTTTCAGCTTTCCCAGCGGGCATGCGATGGGCTCGATGACGCTCGCTGCGGTGCTCATCGCGCTGGCCTGGAACACGCGCTGGCGCTGGCCGGTGACCATTGCCGCCAGCCTGTTCGCGGTGCTTGTCGGCGTGTCGCGGATTTACCTGGGTGTGCATTATCCCTCCGACATCCTGGGTGGCTGGTCGGCCGCGCTGGTATGGGTGGTCGGGCTGTATCTGGTGATGTTTCGCGGCGCACGGCGGCCGCATTGGCGTCGCCATCTCACCTCGGCCTGAGGGCACGGCCGCGCGACGTCGAACGTGGTCGGCGCAGGTGTGTGACCGGGACTGACGCAGACCGGCACGGCGTTCGACTCAGTAACGACGTGCGCGCTCCCGGCGCCACAACTGCAGCCCGATCACGCTGCCGATCGCGGCCAGCAGAATCATGTAATACGCCGGGCCCATCGGGTGTTGCTTGAGCAACATCACCACCACCAGCGGGGTCAGGCCACCGAATACCGCATAGCCCAGGTTGTAGGCGAACGACACGCCGGACAGGCGCACCACTGGCGGGAACGCTTCGACCATGACGCGCGGAACCGCTCCCAGGACGCCGAGCGCCGCGCCCAGCAGGGCGTACAGCGGGAACAGCAACTGCGAATCACCGGCCAGGCGATAGAACAGCCAGGCGCTGGCGCCCAGGAACACGCTGCCGGCAAGCAGCACGCGTCCGTTGCCGTAGCGATCGGACAAGGCGCCGGCCACGATCGAGCCGATCGCCTGCAGCAGGACCGCGAGCAGGTTGGCCTGCAAGGCGACCGCTGCCGGGTAGTGGTACGCGCTCTGCAACAGCGTCGGCGTCATCAACGACACCACCAGCACCCCGGCTGCCACCATCCAGGTCAGCCACAACGACTGCGCCACACTGCGTGGATGATCGCGCAGCACCAGTTTGAGCGGCGTTTCACGCGCGACGGCACGCATCGCCATCAGCTCGGCGAACACCGGCGTTTCATGCAGCCAGCGTCGCAGATACACGGAAAGCAGGCCGAAGAGGCCGCCGGCCAAAAACGGCAGGCGCCAGGCATAGTCGGCGATTTCCTGCGGGGTGAAAGCGCGATTGATCGCCCCGGCGCTGAGCGAACCGAGCAACACCCCGGCGGCCAGGCCGGCGGTCAGTGTTCCGCAGGCCAGTCCCCTGCGTTGCGCAGGCACGTGCTCTGCGACGAAGACCCATGCACTGGGAACTTCGCCGCCGATGGCTGCGCCCTGCAGCAACCGCATCGTCAGCAGCAGGAGCGGGGCGGCCAGGCCGATCTGCGCGTAGGTCGGCAGCACGCCGATGGCCAGGGTCGGCAAGGCCATCAACCCGATGCTCAGCGCGAACATGCGCTTGCGACCGAGCAGGTCGCCGAAGTGCGCCATCACGATCCCGCCCAGCGGACGGATCAGGTAGCCGGCAGCAAAGATGCCGAAAGTCTGCAACTGCCGCATCCAGTCCGGTATGCCCGGCGGAAAGAACAGCTCTCCCAGCACCGTCGCGAAGAAGATGAAGATGATGAAGTCGTAGAATTCCAGCGCGCCGCCCAGGGCGGACAGGGCCAGGGTCTTGTAGTCGTCGCGTGTGAGCTGGCTTGCGGGTGCGGTGCCTGTTGCGGAAGGGGTCTTCAAGGCAGGACATCCTGTGGCAGGTGCTCGCGCGCATCCGCGTGCTGGAGCAGTGAGGTAGGCGTCGTCAGTGGCATCGCCGCGGCAACGCGCAGCTTGCACGCTTGCCCGCCATGGCCAGGCGCATGCACTTCGGGAAAGGCGCGCTGGCTGCGCCTTCGGTGCCGATCAGTCGCGCACACTTGCGTGCGCCGCCGCTTCGGCATGCAGTGCGGTGGTGTCGAACAACGGCAGCTGCGCATCGCTGCTGTCCACCAGCAGCGAAATCTCGGTGCAGCCCAAAATGATCGCTTGCGCACCCTCCTGGCCGAGGTCGGCCATGACCTGGCGGAAATAGCCGCGCGACTCCGGCCGGATGATGCCCTGGCAGAGTTCGTCGTAGATCACCCGATGCAGTTGCGCGCGTGCGTCGGCCGGCGGTACCAGCACCTGCAGGCCACGCCCAGCCAGGCACTCGCGATAGAACGGCTGTTCCATGGTGAAACGCGTGCCGAGCAGCCCGACCCGGGTGACGCCCGCGGCAATCAACGCATCGGCGGTAGCATCGGCGATATGCAGCAATGGCAGCGGCGTTGCGGAGGTGATCGCATCGGCAACGCAATGCATGGTGTTGGTGCACAGCACCAGGAAGTCGGCACCGCCGGCATGCAGCGCGCGCGCCGCTGCCGCCATTGCCTGGCCTGCGCCGTCCCAGTCGCCGGCGTGTTGCAGGCGCTCGATCTCATGGAAATTGACGCTGTACAGCAATAGCCTGGCCGAGTGCAGGCCGCCGCAGGCCAGGCGCACCCGCTGGTTGATGATGCGGTAATAGGGCAGGGTGGATTCCCAGCTCATGCCGCCGATCAGGCCGATGGTCTTGCTTGGAACCGGCATGCCGACCTCACCTTGGAACAGTCAACGAAGTGGGTGCGCATCGCCCCTTCGATGGCCGGGGAGCGCTCACCAGCGCAGTGTACGTCGGCATCGTCGCCACGCCACCGCGCGGGCCGGTCAGGCCGCTCGCAGACGGTCGATCACTCGCCCGGTTTTGCGCCTTCCAGTGGTGCGTGCGTGGCGGCGCGACGCGCCAGCACGCTTTCACGATGGGCGATGTAGACATTGGCGCAGATGATGATGGCCGCACCAAACAGGGTATGGTGTTCGATCGCCTCGCCGAACAGCCACCAGCCCAGCAGCGCCACCAGCGGCAGCTGCATGAAGCTGATCGGCTGCAGTGCGGAGACTTCGCCCAGCTTGAGTGCGCGCGTCCAGAACAGCTGCCCGGCGGTACCGAAGATGCCCGTCGCCGCCAGCCAGAGCCAGTCGATGCCCTGCGGCCAGCTCCACTGAAACAGCGCCGGAATCAGCGACATCGGCACCCAGAACACATAGGTGTAGAACACCACGGTGTCCGAGTCGTCGCTGCGCGAGAGCTGCTTGATCTGGATCGCCACCACGGCGCTGATCACCGCTGCCAGCAGTGCAATCAGCAGGCCGGGCGTAAAGGTGGACGAGCCTGGCCGCAGGATCACCAACACGCCGATGAATCCGGCCGCCACCGCCAGCCAGCGGCGCAGGCGCACCTGTTCGTGCAGCCACACCACGGCCAGCACGGTGACGAACAACGGGGTGGAATACGACAGCGAGATCGCCTGCGACAACGGCAGATGGCCGATCGCCCAGAACCCGCACAGCATCGACGCCAGGCCGATCAGGGTGCGTGCCAGGTACTGCGGCAATTGCCGTGTGCGCGGCAGCGCCTTGCCGGCGCGCAGGATCAGCGGCAACAGGGCCAACAGCCCGAACGCATTGCGAAAGAACGCGATCTCGGTGGTGGCGATCGTGCCCGAGGCCAGCCGGATGCAGATGGCCATCAGGCCGAAGGCGAAGGTACTGGTGAGCATCCACAGCGCAGCACGTCGTGATGCCTGCTGCGCTGTCACCAATGCGCTCCGATGATGCGCGGCTCCGGCTCCAGGATCACCGAGTAACGCTCGCGCACCGATTCGGCGATGCGCCGCGCAAAGTCCAGCAGCTGCGCACCGCTGGCGGTGCCGTAGTTGACCAGCACCAGGGCGTGATCCGGCGACACCCCGGCATCGCCTTCGCGCCGGCCTTTCCAGCCGCACTGCTCGATCAACCAGGCAGCCGACAACTTGCCCTGGCCAGGCTGTTCGCCGGGATACACCGGCATATCGGCAAAGGTGGCCTGCAGCGCGGCGATCTGCTCGCTGGGCAGCAAGGGATTCTTGAAGAAGCTGCCGGCATTGCCGAGCACATCCGGGTCCGGCAGTTTGCGCCGACGGATGTTGATCACTGCCTGCGCCACATCGGCGGCACCGGCCAGGTCGGCGCCCATGCTCGCCAGCTCCTCGCGGATGCCGGCGTAGTCCAGCCGCAACTCGTGCAGCAGCGGCAGATTGAATTCCACCGCGACGATCAGATAACGCTCCGGCTGCTGCTTGAACACGCTGTCGCGATAGGCAAAGGCGCACTCGGCCGCGGTCAGCCGCACGAACTGCTGGGCATGCAGATCAAAGGCGTCCACCACATGGATGAAGTCGCCCACCTGCGCGCCGTATGCGCCGATGTTCTGGATCGGGCAGGCGCCGACGGTGCCGGGAATCAAGGCCAGATTCTCCAGCCCCGACAGGCCTTGCTGCAGCGAATACAGCACCAGCGCGTGCCAGTTGACGCCGGCACCGGCGCGCACGATGGCGTGGTCGGCATGGTGCGCGATGATGGCGATGTCGCGGTTTTCGAAACACAGCACGCAGCCCTGCGGGTCGCCGGCCAGCAGCACGTTGCTGCCGCTACCCAACACCAGCAGCGGTTGCCCGGCGATCTCCGGCGCCGCCAGCGCCTGCGGCAAGGCATCGGCTATGTGGATGCTCAGCAACCAGCGCGCCGTGGCATCGACATGAAAGGTATTGAGCGCGCGCAGGGGCGCGTGTTCGCTCAAACGCCAGCCGGCTTGCGTTGCATCGCTCATAGCGGCGACACCGCACCGCCGCTGGGCGCTTCGCGGCGGCGACGGATCGCGTCCACGCATTCGCCGATCAGCGGCGGCCCGCGATAGACCAGGCCGCTGTAGCACTGTACCAGCGTCGCGCCGGCCGCCATCTTGGCCACCGCATCCGCACCGGAGTTGATGCCACCCACGCCAATCAACGGAATCGACTCCGGCAGGCGTGCGCGCAGGCGGCGCAGCACCAGCGTCGATTGCCCCAGCAATGGCGCGCCCGACAGGCCGCCGGCCTCGGCAGCCAGCGGATGGTTGGCGATCAGGGTGCGCGTCACCGTGGTGTTGGTGGCGATCACGCCATCCACCGCCAGATCGGCCAGCACGCGCGCGGCCGCATCGATGTCGCGATCGTTGAGATCCGGCGCCACCTTCACCAGCATCGGCACGCGCTTGCCGTGTTGCGCGGCCAGGGCTTCCTGGGTGTCGCGCAAATCGGCGATCAGCCGGCGCAGCGCCTGTTCTTCCTGCAGTTCGCGCAAGCCGGCAGTGTTGGGCGAAGAAATGTTAACAGTGATGTAGTCGGCCAGCGGGTAGACGCGCTCCATGCAATAGCGGTAGTCGCTGGTGGCTTCCTCGTTGGGCGTGTCCTTGTTCTTGCCGATGTTGATACCGAGCAGGCCGCCGCGCCGCCGCGCGCGTTGCACGTTGGCCACCAGCACATCCACGCCCAGATTGTTGAAGCCCATGCGGTTGATCACCGCCTGGTATTCCGGCAAGCGGAACATGCGCGGCTTGGGATTGCCTTCCTGCGGCCGCGGCGTCACCGTGCCGATCTCGACGAAGCCGAAACCCAGCGCGAGCAGCGCATCGATGTGCTCGCCGTTCTTGTCCAGGCCGGCACCGAGCCCGACCGGGTTGGGAAACATCAGACCGAAGGCCGGCGTCGGCAGCGGCACCGGGCGCTTGGCCAGCAGCGGCGTGGTGCCGGTGCGGTAGGCGACATCGATGGAGCGCAATGCCAGCGCGTGGGCGCGCTCGGCATCGAGGGAAAACAGCAAGGGGCGGGCAAGCGAATACATGCGGGTCAGTTCAATCCCCCGGCGAACACCCGGGTCTGGTATTGGAAGTCGATCAGCCCGTCGCGTGCATGCGCATCGAACAGCGTGCGCAGCGCGGCGAGCATCGGGGCATGGCGTGGGTCATGCGCGAGCGGCGCATACGACGAAGACAGCAGCCGGCCGCGCAAGGCATCGAAGTCCAGCCGTTGCACATTTGGAAAGCGTGCCATCGCGCGGAAGCCTTCGCCGAACCACGCCTGCATGGTGGCATCGTCCTGATAGCGTTCGGCCACGGCCGAATAGTCGGTACCGTAGTCCAGCAGCAATTGCTCGTAGCCGCGCAGGAAGTCGGTGGTGTCCAGCTCGCGGCTGTTCCAGTAGATCACCGCCAGCCCGCCGGGCTGCAGGATGCGCGCCCACTCGGCACGCACCGCCTGCACGTCGAACCAGTGGAAGGCCTGCGCCGCAGACACCAAGCCGACGCTGGCATCGGCCAGCCCGGTGGCCTCGGCGGTGCCGTCGACCGCGCGGAACTTGGGGAACTCCGCCAGCCACTGCTGCGCGGCTGCGCGCATGGCCGGGTTGGGTTCCACCGCCGTGACCGGATAACCGGCCTCCAGAAACAGCCGGCTGGAGATGCCGGTACCGGCACCGATATCGGCCACCGCGGTGGCCGGCGTCAGGCCCAGCTCTTCGTGCAGCCAGCGCAGCAGCTGCGGCGGATAGCTCGGCCGGTAGCGCACATAGGCCGCGACGCGGTCGTTGAAGCGTTGGGCGGAGGAGGGCGCGGCCATGCTCAACTGTTGGCGGCCGCAAGCCAGGCCAGGCCGCCGAAGAACAGGATGAAGATCGCCACCCCTGCCACCCAGAGCGCAACTGCCAGCCAGCCAAGAATCAGCCCGCCGATGGCCAGTCCATCGCCGTCCAGCCCCTGTGGATTGCGGCGGATTTCGCCGCGCGCCAGGTGGCCGGTGATGATGGCGCAGAGGCTGCCGAGGAACGGGATCAGCGTCCAGCCGAGAATGCCCGAGACCAGGCTGACGATGGCCATGGCACTGGTCTGTCGAACGACGACGTTCATCATGAACTCCTGAAGTGGCGGCAGCCGACGGCTGGCGTGTCCTGATTATCCCAGAGCCGCCGCCCGAATGGCGTGCCGTCTGCGGCCAGACGCGGTGCGTAGCCGGTTTTGATGGGAATGGAAGGGCTTGCGTGTCTGGTCGCCCCGCTATCGGGCCGAGCGGCCGATGAGACGTTGGGTGCCGAGATCGTGCGCAGCTGCGTGGCGCACTGCAAATGATCCAGGCACCAGGCCGCCGCTGATTGGCTGAGCCGGGCGCAGGCGCAACGTGGCAGCCATGCTCCGGCAAGCTTGCGACAGCGCGCCGGCTCAATGCCCGGCGCGCCTGCGTGTCGATCAAAGATCGAACTTGATGCCCTGCGCCAGCGGTAGCGAGTCGGAGTAGTTGATCGTATTGGTCTGGCGACGCATATAGACCTTCCACGCATCCGAGCCGGATTCGCGGCCACCGCCGGTCTCCTTTTCGCCGCCGAACGCGCCGCCGATCTCCGCACCCGAGGTGCCGATGTTGACGTTGGCGATGCCGCAGTCGCTGCCGGCCGCCGACAGGAACTTCTCGGCCGCCTTCAGGTTCTGGGTGAAGATCGACGACGATAGGCCCTGCGGCACGCCGTTCTGCAGCTCGATCGCCTCGTCCAGCGTGCTGTACTTCATCACGTACAGGATCGGCGCGAAGGTCTCGTGCTGCACCACCGCGTCGCTGTTCTGCAGCCCGGTGACGATGGCCGGCAGCACGAAATTGCCGGGGCGGTCGATCGCGGTGCCACCCACTTCGACCGTGCCGCCAGCGGCCTTGGCCTTGGCGATCGAGGCCAGGAACTGCTCCACCGCGCCCTGGCTGTTGAGCGGGCCCATCAGGTTTGCCGGGTCGGTCGGGTCACCGATCTTGCTGTCGAGCTGCTTGTACGCCTTGACCAGCGTGGCCAGCACGTTGTCGTAGATGGATGCGTGCACGATCAGGCGGCGCGTGGTGGTGCAGCGCTGCCCGGCGGTGCCCACCGCGCCGAACACGATGCCCGGGATGGCCAGCTTCAGGTCGGCGGTCTCGTCCAGGATGATGGCATTGTTGCCGCCCAGCTCCAGCAGGCAACGGCCCAGGCGGTGGGCGACCTTTTCCGCAACCACGCGGCCGATCTGGGTCGAACCGGTGAAGCTGATCAGCGGGATGCGGGTGTCTTCCACCAACTTCTGCGACAGCGCCGAGCCGGCATCGTTGATCAGGAAGAAGATGTCCGGGAAGCCGGCGTCCTTCAATGCCGCATTGCAGATCTTCATCGTCGCGATCGCGGTCAGTGGCGTCTTGTTGGACGGCTTCCAGATGCAGATATCGCCGCAGATGGCCGCCAGGAACGCATTCCACGCCCACACCGCCACCGGGAAGTTGAACGCGCTGATGATGCCGACCAGGCCCAGCGGCTGGTACTGCTCGTACATGCGGTGGCCCGGCCGCTCCGAGTGCATGGTGTAGCCGTACAGCATGCGGCTCTGGCCGACCGCGAAGTCGGCGATGTCGATCATCTCCTGTACTTCGCCGTCGCCCTCGGGCTTGCTCTTGCCCATTTCCAGCGCCACCAGCGAGCCCAGCGCATCCTTGTGCGCACGCAGCGCCTCGCCACACAGGCGAACGGCTTCGCCGCGGCGCGGCGCAGGCGTGGTCCGCCACACCTTGAAGGCGGCCTGCGCACGCTGGACGATCAGCTCATAGTCTTCCGGCGTGGTCGCCTGCACCTCGGCGATCACCGCGTTGGTGGTCGGATTGAGCGGCTGCAGCACCCCGGCGCCGGTGGCCTGCGACCAGGTCGCCTCGCCAAGATAGGTACCGAAATTGGACGCGGCGAGGTCGAGCGCCTTGAGCAGGTCAGCGGACATGGGATCTCCAAAGGTCGGGACGGTCGCGCGGCGGCCGGGGCCCCCGCGACACGGGTAGCCGCCGATTTTAGCAGGCTCCGCCGACCACCCGCCGGCTTGGCAATCGCAACGATCGTGCGACAATGCCCACCTTGGCCCCGTAGCTCAGCTGGATAGAGCGTCCCCCTCCTAAGGGGAAGGTCGCCCGTTCGAATCGGGCCGGGGTCACCAGGATCAACAGCTTAGGAATGTCGGCTGTTTGTCTCTTGCCAAATTTGAGCCAATTACGGTAGCTCGCTGGCACAGTTGGCACAGCCAGATATGCTTGTCTAACCCCCTGATTATTGCTTGACTGTCTTGACTGTTATGCTGCAGGCGTCTGCGCCTAAGGTGTGGATGCGTGAGTGACGCGGATCACGTCAATGGGGGACGCATGGATAAAGTAATTCGTGTTGGTGCGCTAAACATCGTGACGCAGCCACACAGTCAAAAAACTTATGAGTTGTTGATCAGGAAGGTTGGTCGGGCTCGCAAGGCTGCTCGGATCCGGGGGGACAGATTTGGTTTGGTGACCTTGGCTCCGGAGGCCAGCGGGCCCGCTGGTGATCCGTACGTCCAGGGGCTCATCGGAACCTTCACGCAGATCGATGTCAAGGGCGATTGGATGAACGTCCGATCCGGAAAAGTGGCTGAGCAAGACGACAAGCAGGGTCTGAGCATTCCTGCCAATCTACAACCAAACGCCAAGTTCTTTCGTTATCGGCTTTACCTGAAAAGTCACGTGCTCGTTTTCGAAATAGGGAATGCAGGGTCTCGTTTAACTCCAAACAACGCAGGTACTCTTTTTCAGCGTCTTTTGTCTACGGCACCCATAGAGTTTGAATTCGGTGAGGTGGTGTGTACAGTTTTGCCTGCTCGCGAAACAATCGATGAGATTATTAACAGTAAGACTCTCCGAGCGATCGAATTTGTAGTTCACGCGCCAAATCCGGATACTGGTAAAGCAGCTGAGTTGCAGTACAAAGAGCGGTTGCAGAAATTGCACGCACTCAGGCTTCAGCAATCTATCACTGCGCGTAAGAATGACTTCATTCAGCCCGATGAACAATTGAAGAGCGACTTGCGAGTAGCTTCTAATAACGGGCAGGTCAAAGCGACCGTCAAACGTGGTAACCGTTTGGTGAAAATCTCAACAATTGAGACGCCATACGAGTATGTTCATGTTTACGATGCGACTGAAAACACCCTGGACGAGGGCGAATTCGGAATCGCAGCCGACCGTGCACTAGATGAACTGAGAGATTAAAATGGGCATGCCCCGCTACTTCGGTGAATATGGAGGGTGGAATTCTATATTCGCATCAAGATATTTTTATGCTGCTGCAGTTGTGTCAGGGTTGGGTTATTGGTATTTTCAGCAGCCGAAGTGGTGGGACCTCGTTACCTCCGTTGTGCCAGGGTTGGTCGGTTTTGCAATTGCCGGCGTCGCGATATTCGTTAGCCTTGGTAGTGATGCTTTGCGTTCTACAATTGCGGGCAAGGTGCCGGGCTCTTGTGATCAGTCACCTTTTATCGCATTCATGGCTATGTTTACGCACTTTGTCATGGTGCAGCTTATCGCTTTAGTTTTGGCTTTGCTTGCTAAGTTCTTTTACGAGACATTAAAGCCGCCTTTTGCGACGCTTGTCGAGATTGGTTTTATGCTTAAGCCATTTTTTTGGTGGCTTGGCGGTTTATTTTTCTCTTATGCCGTTATGTTGTGCTTGTCGTTAGGGACGGAAATCTTTCGCTTGGCAACAATGATTGATGACTTTCAAACTCAAGAAAATTTAATCAATCTAAAATTGCAAGAACAGCATGAAATGGAAGAGCAAAGACGTTTAGAGGATGAACGGCGATAGAGTATTGAGTGAGGCTGCCTAGTGGATCGGCATGATCGCATGGAGAATTTCCAAAATTCTTTGAAGATCGCTGCGTAGAAATATGTGCCAAGGTAAGCGTTCTTGACTTTTGTTAGTTGTTTCTTTGCAGGCGAGGCGATAGTAGATACTTCAACCTGCCAGAAATAATGTCGCAGGCTCACTGACCACTCACCCATGCCGCACAACCCGCACCCCCACCGGCCTTGCAAACTTATCCATCGCCACCGAGGAGATGCGGCTATGGCGCAGCAGGCTGCCGAGCTGTTCGGGGACGCCCAGACGTTGATCGACCTCTGGCTCAAGCACGGTGCGGCGGCGTTTGCGCTGGTCGGCCTTGGCGAAGCGGATGCGGTTGTACTCGGCCCAGCCGACGGTGGTGATGGCGCTCATCAGCGCGATCACCGGCAGGGCGCCCAGTGCGAACGGGTCCAGCGCGTTGTGCTTGAGGTACAGCTCCATATAGGCGCTGCGCAGGCCGAAGAACCAGGCGATCAGCGTTGCCAGTGGTGCCCACAGATAGAAGTAGACCATCCAGGCGCCGGCGGTGGCGGCGCCGTAGGCGAGGCGGCGCGAGCGGCCGAGGCGTTGCGGCAGGTTGATGATGGGCGGTGTCATTGGATTCCTCGGTCGGGGCTTTTCCAGCGGGCGCGTTTGCTGCGGCGCGCGAGCAGGGCACGGGGGAAGGCGATGACGGCAGTGAGCATGCCGATCATCCAGAAGGCGACCGGATACCAGATCACCCAGAAGAACTGGCGCGCCAGGCCTTTTTCGTAGCGGCGTTCGATCACCAGGCTGGTGGCGAATTGCATCAGGCACACCACCGCCAGCACCAGGCCATGCCAACGCGGCAGGATGGTGTCGACGTAGAGCGCAGGCGGCAGCGTGATGACCTTGCCAAGCAGCCACAGCACGATGATGAAGAGCATCGTGTAGGCCCAGGCCAGGCTGAGCGCGTATTCCAGCAGCACGCCCCACATGCGTCGGCTGCGCCAGGACAGCACGCGGCGGCCATGGCTGAGCAACACTTCCACACCACCGCGCGCCCAGCGCAGGCGCTGCATCCACAGGCCACGGAAGGTCTCCGGCATCAGGATCCAGCACAGCGCATTGGGTTCGTAACGGATATCCCAGTCGTCCAGCTGCAGACGCCAGGAGATGTCGATGTCTTCGGTGACCATGTTGTCGGACCAGAAGCCGACGTGATGCAGCGCCGACCGCCGGAACGCGCAGATCACGCCCGACACGGTGAACAGCCGCCCGTAGACACGCTGCGCACGCTTGATCAGACCGACGATGGCGGAAAATTCGCCCACCTGCATGCGGCCCATCAGCGTGGTGCGGTTACGCACGCGCGGATTGCCGGTGACGCCGCCGACGCGCGGGCCGGAGATCAAGTGGCCGACCATCCAGCGGGTGGCGTTCGGGTCCAGGATGGCGTCGGCATCCACGCACACCAGATAGTCCGAGCGCGACGCCAGCGTGCCGACGCGCAGCGCGTTGGCCTTGCCATGATTCTGCTCCAGGTGCACCACGCGCAGGCGCGGATGCTGGTGGGTGAGATCGTCGAGCGCCTGGGCCGTGTCGTCGCTGCTGCCATCGTTGATGGCGATGATCTCGAAGTCCGGGTAGTTCTGCGCACTCATCGCGGCGATGGTTTCGCCGACATGCTTGGCCTCGTTGTAGCAGGGCACCAGCAACGACACGAACGGCTCGCTGGCCAACGGTGGCGGCGACGAGGGACCTGGCGTGCCGCGTTCGCGTCGCAGGTAGTAGTACGTGCCTCCGATCATCCAGAAGAACGCCATGATGATGGGATAGAAAAACGCGAAGTTGAACAGGGCGCCCAACAGGAGGCTGGTCGTCATCGGCTACCGCTCGATATATGGGAATTGCCGAGCCGACATGGCCTCGCGCGCTTCGGGAACAGACGGGTGGCCGCCGATGAAGTCGTCGGGGTAGTACGCCAGGTGGCGCACGCCCGCAGCCAGCAGCAACTTGCTGTGTTCGAGCAGCACGCCCTCCGGCAAAGGCTTGCCGGTGCGCCAATCCACAGTCTGCAGTTCGAAAATGGTGTTCTCGAAACCATGCGGCTGCTGGCCGACACGCTGCGCCAGCTGCTGCAGCCACTGCTGCGGGTCGTTGGCCTGCTCCATGTACGGCATCGCCATCAGCGCGGTGTAGTCGTAGGCCGAAGCAAACGCGTCCAGGCGCTGCGCGAACCAGGCTTCGCTATGCGGCTGCAGCACCGGCTGCGCAAACAGGTTGCGCACGGTCACCAGCTTGGGGCGCCAGCGTTCGGCGGCTGCTTTCAGCTCCTGGGTGAAGCCGATCAGCTGCTGCGTGCGCGTGGCAGGATCGCCATTGCCGTAGGCAGGCACTTCGTCGTCGCGCAGGTAGGCATCGTCGTGGAACAACAGGCCTTCGAAGTAGGTGTTGGCGGCCAGGTCTTCGTAGATGTCGGCGACCAGCTGATGCGTGCGCGGATTGCCCGGATCCAGGCGCGGCACATCCTTCGGGTCCTTGCCGCGAATCTGCAGCGCCGCCTGCTGCTGCGCGTCGGGCAGATGGAAGCCCAGCACCGGCAACCAGGCAAACACGCGCACGCCGGCACGGGTGCGCAGCTGCCAGGCCACACGCCCGAACAGATCCGCACGCATCGGCAGATGCCGGTTAGGGAAGTACAGCGCATCGGCTGCGCCATCGCCATCCGGGTCGGCGAAGGCCTGCAGGAACACATGGCTGGGGCCGATGTCCTTGATGCGCTGGACCAGGATGTCGAGGTTGCGTGCCAGCTGCGCTGGGTCCGGGTCGTAGACGTAATCCAGATCGATCTGGATCGCACGCAGGCCGTCGCGCGACAGGTCGCGTCGCAGTTCGCCGGCCAGGTCGCGCACATCGGGATTGTTGAACAGCAATAGGCGGCCGAGGCTGGCCAGCGATTGCCCGTCCACGCGGTCGCGGCCCTGCTGGCCGATATCGGCTTCGTGCGAACGGCCTTCCAGGTCGAAGCTGAGCGTCATGCCCAGTTGCGCGGCAATGGCGTTGCTGGCGCGGTTGTAGGCGGCATACGGCCACACCATGGCGCGCGGGGGTTTGCCCAGATGCGCCACGATGGCGTCGCGGCTATGGCGCAGATCGGTCTGGATGCGCTGGCGATAATCCGCTTCGCTCTCATAGCCCTTGCCCGCCTCCCAACGACGGGTGACCGCGGCCGGGGTCTGATTGCCAAATGGATTGCCGGGGATACCTTTGTGTAGATCATCGCTGTGCGAGCCGATTTCGATCAGGCCGCTGTCCTGCATCTCGCGCAGTTGCGCCCAGGTGACGAAATCATCGTGGGTGAAATCGCGATGGCCGTAGGGCACTACCTGGCCGGCCGGTAATTCAACCCAGCTGGTGACGGGGGCAACCAGCGCGGGATAACCATAGGCCTGCAATAGCGGGAACACACGCGTGTAGACGCTGCGCAAGCCGTCGTCGAAGGTCAGCAACACCGGCCTGGAGGGCAGGGCGCGCCTGCCGGCACGTGCATCCAGGACCTGCTGCACGCTCACCGGGTGGTAGGCATGCGAACGCAGCCAGTCCAGATGCGCGGCGAAGTTGCTGGTGGACACCGCATAACGATCGGGATCGCCCTTGGCGGCGACGTCGTCGCGAATATCGTGGTAGCTGAGCACCAGCAGGCCCGCCTGCGCCGACGACGCGAACGTCATCAGCAGCAAGGCGACCAGCAACAGCGGCAGGCGGATCAAGGCGTACCTCCCCATCGGAAATCCAGGTCGAATCCAAGTTGTTGTTCGCGCTGGCCGTCGTAGACCGGGCGCGACCAGCTCACGCCGTAGCTCAGCGCACTGCCGTCGCCCAGCGACCACAGGTGCCGATACGCTGCGCTGGGCACCCACTGGCTGCCGAAGCCGGACTGATAGGTCGGCCCGACGGTGACCTCCAGCCGCTGCCGGAAGGCGTAGTCGTAGCGACGCCAGCCGATCTGATCGATGCGCACGCCGGCGGCCACCGCAGAGTTGCGGCGCGGATTGAAGTAATTGACGGCGCGGTCGTCTTCGGCACGTCCGGCCGAAGCGGCGAACAGGCCATCGAGCAGCACGTGCGGTCTGGCCCACAGGCGCTGGCTGCCGGACAGATCCAGCTGATCGCGCCGATTGCCGTCGCTGTAGCGCAGCTGGCGTGCCTGCAGTTCCCAACGGCTTTCGTCGTTGGGTGTCCAGCGCAGAGCGGCGCCGATGCTGTCGCCGGTGATGCCGAAGCGGCGTGCCTGCAGTGAGGCGTCCGGATCGCGTGTGCGCCAGGCCAAGCTGCCGTACCAGGCATCGGAAAACCGCCAGCCGGCATCCAGCGCCCAGGCGGTGCCATCGCGATCGAATTCATCGAGCGCGCGTCCGCCGTAGGCGCTGACATCCAGGCGGTCGTAGCGGTAGTGCGTGCCCAGCCAGAAGCTGCGATAGCGCACGCGCGTGTCCTGGAAATCGGCCCAATCGTCGCGTGCACGCAATCCCACGCGCCAGCGCTCGCCGAGCAGCGGCGATTCGGCTTCCAGCAGCGTGCTGCCGAAGTCGTTGCCGAGCGGCGAGGTGCTGTTGGTCAGGGTGTCGTTGTCGCTGCGGCCGCGCGCATGGCTGAGATGTACCTGCCAGCCGCGTTGGCGTTCCAGCGAGGCGCCAAGCCGCTGCAGGCCGGCGTCATCCGGATATTCCTTGCGCAGAGGCGCAAAGGTCGCTGCGGCCAGATCCAGGCGATCCAGATCGCGCTGCGCTTCGACCACGCCACTGCGCGCCTGTTTCTGGTGCGGATCCAGCGTCAATGCCATCGCGTTGCGTTGCAGCGCTGCGCTCGGGTGCCCGCGACGGAATTCGATCGAGGCCAGTGCCGCCTGCAGCTCCGCATTGTCGGGGCCGATGGCCACACGTTCGCGCAACAGGGCGTCTGCGTCGCGATTGTGGTTGGCCGCCGAACGTGCGGTGGCCAGGGCGATGTCTGCGCTGAAGCGATCCCAGTTTTCGTAGCCGCTGCTGGCACCGTTGCGGCGCGGCCACGGCGCCTGCGTGGCCGCGAGTTTTTCAAACAGCGGCATCGCCAGGTCGAAGCGTTCCTGCTCGAGCAAGGCATAGCCCAGCAGCAGCTGCGTATTGAAGTCGTCGGGATTGTGCTGCAGGGCCTGCCGGAGCACGGCTTCGGCCTCGGCCGGGCGACGCAGGCCCATCAGCGAATCGCCGACCGTCGGCAGCACATAGGCGGGAACCTCGATACCTTCCGCCTTCAACGCCTGATAGTTGGCCACGACGTCGCGATGGCGCTGACGGTGGTTGAGCGCGACCAGGCTGTCGACGCGCAGCCGCGTGGCTTCCCACGTCAGCGTCGGCGGTGATTCGCGTTCGATGCGGGCGACATTGACCAGGGCCTGATCGGTCTCGGCATAGCGGTGCGCCGCATCGATGGGCTCGGCGCTGGCCCAGCCGATCATGCGGGCGACGCGATCGTTTTCGATGCGTTCGCGCTCCTGCTGCGAGAACCAGTCCGGATGCCGCCACATGGCCTCTGCCGCGAGCTGTGCGCTGCCGAGGTCGCTCAGCGTGATCGCACGCATGGCATAGGCGCCACGGTCCCGCGGGTTCGCACGTAGTACGCGCTCATAGATGGCCAAGGCATCCGCATGGCGTTGCTGGCCGCGCAATTGCTCAGCCTGCTGCATGGGAGTGAGGGCGGTGGAGGCGTCAGTCACCCCGTTCGGCCGCACTTCACCACCGTGCGCCTGGGGCACACATGCGGCAATCAAGGCGAGGCTGAGCAGAGGAGTGAGTGCGCCCGTGCGGTCAAGACAACCGCGACGCACGTGGTTGCAAAAGCTGGGGGAAAAGGCAGTGCATTAGCGGTCCAGGCGTATGACGACTGGCGATACTGCGTATGCCCATGTAAAGCCTACGTCATCACGAATTTAACGCGATCTTCATCGGATCAGTCTGCTTCAAATGTGACATGAGTCACGAAAAATGCCTTGAGGCAATCTTCGCGCCCCAATTAATTGCCTTCAAGCGGCGCCACGGGGCCTGAATATTGACCAGACCGGCATCACTCAACTACGCCGCTGATTTGCCACGCTGGTCGCAGTTAGATATGCAGTAAAGGTAATTACTCTGTTGTCTACGATAGCCGCACGTTGCCGGATGTTTCAGGTTTGGGAGCAACGTAATTTGGTAGTGAGCGCGTGGGCCGAGATATTTTCGCCCGCTTTTTAAGTGATTTACGTCACAAAAGTGAAAGGGTCGGGTTTTTCTTACAGGGTGGCCCCTACATGGCGCGTTGACCAGTTCTTAACGTTCCATCACAGTTGCGCCGCACTCGCTGTGTTGAAGGGTTGGGTCGCCGTCTTGGTGGCCAGGCATAGCGGTGTGAGCGACGGCGCGCCAAGGCGCGGCCCGCCGCACAGGGGGCAGGACAGATGTGGACGCGTTCGGCGCCAATGGCGCTGGCGGCTTGCCTATGGGCTGTCGCCGGGCTGGCGGCTGCACAACAAACGGCACCGACAACGCTGGATCGGCAGGAGCAATTGCGCCAGGCCGAGGAGATTCAGCGGCGTCAGGAACAGGAGCGACAAGCACCCTTCGCCGGCCCGCGCGAGGATGCCGAGCGCGTGGATGCGCGCAGCACCGTGCTGCCCAAGGAGGAACTGTGTTTCCCGATCGCCCGCGTGCGCCTGTCCGGTGCAGGGAACGACGGTGCACGCTTTGCGTGGTTGTGGACCTCGCTGCGTCGTTATGAGGGCCGCTGCATCGGTCGCGCGGGTATCGACATCATTCGCCGTCGCGCCCTGGACCAACTGGTCGCGCGCGGCCTGGTCACCACCCGCATCGGCGTGCCCGAACAGGATCTTTCGCGCGGCGAACTGCGTTTCGAACTGATGCCCGGCCGCTTGCGTGCGGTGCGCGTGGTTTCCGACACCGGCGGCGAACATTGGAAGAGCGCGCTGCCGCTACGGCACGGCGACCTGCTGGACCTGCGTGCGATCGAGCAGGCGGTGGAGCAGTTCAAGCGACTGCCTTCGCAGGACGCCAAGATCGACATCGCGCCGGGCGAGGCACCGGGCGAATCGGATCTGGTCATCACCTTGCAGCATGGTCGGCGCTGGCGCGGCGTGGCCAATGCCGACGACTCTGGCGTGGAAGCCACCGGGCGCGTGCAGAGCGGGCTGGATTTTTCGCTGGACAACCTGCTGGGCCTCAACGATCTGCTCAGTGTCGGCTACAGCCATGACCTGGCCACGCGCGACGAAGAGCGCGGCACGCGCGGCAACAGTCTCAGTTACAACCTGCCGTGGGGCTGGTGGACGTTTGCGTTGTCGGCCTCGTCATACCGCTATCACCAGCGCGTGGACGGATTTTTGCAGACCTTCCAGTCCAGCGGCGAATCCAGCAACGCGCAGCTGGATATCCAGCGCGTATTGCATCGCAACGGCACCAGCAAGACCTCTGCCGGTGTCACGGTTGGCCGGCGGCGTGCGCGCAGCTATCTGGATGGCGTGGAGATCGGCATCCAGCGTCGCCATACCAGCAGCGCGGAGTTCTACTTCACCCATCGCCGTTATCTGGGGACGATGCAGTTGGACGTGCGTATCGCGCATCGGCGTGGCACGCCGTGGTTCAACAGCCAGTGGACCGGTTACGACCCGCAGATCGGGTTCCCGACATTCCGTTATGGCGTGACCACGCTGGACGTGAGCACCGCCATGCCGTTCAAGCTGGGACCGGTGCCGATGGCGTGGGAAAGCAGCCTGCGTGCGCAAACCGCAGGCGAGCTGTTGCTTGGCTCGGAGTTCGTCACCATCGGGGGCCGCTACAGCGTGCGTGGCTTCGATGGCGAAGCGACCTTGGGCGCGGAAAAAGGCGCGTATTGGCGCAACACCTTGAGTTTTCCGATCCAGCAGATCGGGCTGACACCGTACCTGGGCCTGGATGCCGGTCGCATCGATGGCACCAGTGCCAGCGGCCTGCGCGGCCGCAGTCTGGTGGGCGGCGCGGTGGGTCTGCGCGGCGGCTGGTTCGGTGCCAGCATCGATGCGTTTGCAGGCTGGGCGATCCATCGCCCGGATGGGTTTGGAAGTGCGCAGCCGGCGTATGGCGCGCGTGTGATCTACCAGTTCTGACATGGATCGCGCCGCCAGCCGGCAGCGCGCTGTTGATTGATGACGCCCACCAGTGGCGAGAGAGAAACGATGGACACCGAAGCGATGAGCGTACGTGCTTACCTGGCCGAACAAAGCAAGCGCGCGCTTGCGTTGCTACTGTGCTGCACGGTTACCTGGACATCGTTTCCGGCGTGGGCACAGGTGGCGCCAACGCCAAATCCCGGCGGGCAGACACCCGGTCAACAGGTCGCCGCCAATGGCGTGCCGGTGGTGGACATCGTCGCGCCCAATGCGCGCGGCATCTCGCATAACCGCTACAGCAATTTCAACGTCGGCCCGAACGGGTTGATCCTCAACAACAGCGCGCAGATCTCCAAGACCGAGCTGGGCGGCTATGTCGCCGGCAACAACAATCTGCAACGCAGCGGTGCCGCCTCGCTGATCCTCAACGAGGTCACCTCGGCCAGCAGCCGCTTGCAGGGATACACCGAAATCGCCGGTGCCAAGGCGCAGCTGGTGATCGCCAACCCCAACGGCATTTCCTGCGATGGCTGCGGGTTTCTCAATACCTCGCGCGTGACCTTGACCACCGGCACGCCCAACCTGGGCAGCGATGGCGCGTTGAACGGCTTCAGCATCACCGGCGGTGCGCTGAGTATCGGCAGTAACGGTCTGGATGCGTTCAATGTGGATCGCCTGGACCTGCTCTCGCGTCAGCTCAGCGTGGAGGGCTCGATCTGGACCAGGGAACTGGTCGCTGCCGCGGGTGCAGGGCGGGTCAATTATGACGGCATGCTGCTGGAGGTGGTGCCGGGCACCGATGGCGCGGCACCGTCGATCGGCATCGACGTGGCGCAGCTGGGCGGCATGTATGCCGACCGTATTCGCCTGATTGCGACCGAAGCCGGTGTTGGCGTGGTGAGTCGCGGCACCCTGGCGGCGCAGAGTGGCGATCTGCAGATCGACAGCGCCGGCCAGGTGAGCCTGAGCGGGACCACGGTGGCGCGCGATGGAATGGGTGTGCGTGCAGCCGGTGACCTCGACCAGCGCGGCGTGCTCGGCTCGCAGCAAGGCGATGTGCGTCTGCGCGGCGCGCGCATGACCCTGGCAGGCGATCTGGTCGCCGCCGGTATCCTGGATGCACAAGCCAGTGGCACGTTGAGCCACAGCGGCCGCAGCAGCGCCGGTGCCATCCGTCTGTTCGGTTCGGAATTGAATGCCGATGGCAGCCTGCATACGACTGGTACGCTGGATCTGGGCGCCGATGGTGTGTTGCGCAGCAACGGTGTGGCCTATGCGGCAACCGCTGCAAACCTGCGCGCGGGCCAGATTGGCCTGACCGGCACGCTGCAGAGCGGCGGCGCGATCGGGCTGAATGCAAACGCGATTGATGCACTGGGCACCCTGGACGCGGCCACCGCCTTGCGCGTGAACAGCAGCGGCGACGCGCGCCTGGGTGGATTGGCGCAGGCCGGGCAGGGTGCTGATGTGCAAGCCGGCGGTCGGCTGGAACTGCAGGGTCAGCTGATTGCAGCGGATGCAGTGGCGCTCAATGCGGCGAGTATCGACATCGCACAGCGCGGTGCAGTGTCTGCGGGTGGCGATCTGGAGTTGCGCAGTGCAGGTGCGTTGAACAATGCCGGTAGCGGCTACGCCGGCCGCGATCTGCGTCTCCAGGCAGCAACTGTCACAACGACAGGCAGTCTGGCGGCCGCACGCGATGCGCAGGCGGCGGTTGCGGGTGGTCTGGTCAATAGCGGCACGTTCGTTGCTGGCAATGCGCTGACCATCGACGCGGCGCAGCTGGACAGTCGTGGCGATATCGGCAGCCAGCGTGGGGAGACGCTGCTGCGCAGCCGCGGCGGTCTGGCGCTCAGCGGCAACACCGTGGCAGGTACTGCCCTGGGCCTGGATGCCGCAGCGGATGCGCAAGTCTCGGGCATCGTCAACGCCGGTCGCGTAAATCTTCGTAGCGGCGGGGATACCGCACTCTCCGGCACCCTGCAGACCACCGACGGTGGGTTGGTGATCGCCGCAGGCGGTGAGCTCGTCAGCGATGCCGTGGTGGGTTCGACAGGCACGATCGATTTGCAGGCGAACGGCGCGCTGCGTCAGCGTGGTCAGCTCCGCGGCGACGGCGCGGTGCAATTGCGTGGCGCAGCGGTCGAGCACAACGGTGTCATCGATGCAGGTGGCGACCTGCGCATCACCAGTGCTGCCGAGCTCGCGTTGGACGGCACCGTGCAGAGCGCTGGCTCAGCCACATTGCAGGCGGGCGCAGCACTGCAGAACCGTGCGAAGGTGATCGCAGCTGGCGCGCTGGATGTAGAGGCAGCCTCGTTGCGCAACGCGCAAAGTGGCGCGTTTTCGTCGGATGCCGGCGCGCGCGTGCGCACGGCTGGCACATTGGAAAATGCCGGCAGCCTGTATGCGGCGAGCGATCTGCAGCTGACCGCAGGCGCGTTCACGCAAAGCGGCAGCGCCAGCTCGGGCAACACGCTTTCGGCAGCTGTGAGCGGGTCATTCGACAACGCTGGCAATGTGATTGCCAGGAACGCGCTACAGATCGATGCCGGCAGCGTGCGCAGCAGCGGTCAACTCGGCAGCGAAGCGGCAGGTGTTCGTCTGGGCAGCCAGGGCGATATCGCGCTGCAAGGCGTGGTTGCCGCTGCGACCACGCTGCAGGCCAGCGCCGCTGGCGATCTGCAGCAGGCAGGGTCGCTAAGAGCGCAGTCGCTGGCATTGAGTGCCGGGCGTGATCTCACCGCTGCTGGCAACCTGCAATCAGCGTCCACGCTGGATCTGCAGGCACAACGTGCTCTGACATTTGCTGCCCAGGGCCAGGCTGGCGGTGATGCCTCGATGCGCGCCACCACACTGACAACCAGCCAGGATGCGATGGTGCAGAGCACGGGAGCGATTGCGCTGGACAGCGCGGCCATCGACAGCCGCGGCAAGCTGGATGCAGGGAGCGATCTGCACATACGCAGCCAGGGCGATCTGGCGCTGGCGGGTGTGGCACAAGGCGGGCGCGACGTTGTTTTGAATGCCACCGGCGCGCTCAGCAACGCAGCGCAGGTGTTTGCAGGCCGCGATCTGTCGTTGCAGGCAGGTAGCCTCGACAACACCACGAGCGGTGTGTTGGCGGGCGAGGGCAACATCGCCCTGACCACTACGGCACTGCTGAACAACGCTGGCCGCGTGCAGGCCGGTGGCGATCTGCAGGTCAGCGCAGCAAATATGGACCAGGGCGGCAGCGCGTCTGCAGGCAGGGCGTTGCGCGCCGCCATCGCAGGCACGCTGGCCAATCGCGGCAATCTGATCGCCAAGGATGCGTTGCAGGTCGATGCGGCCACGCTGCGTAGCAGTGGGCAGTTGGGTAGCGAGCGGGCCGATGTCACGTTGAACAGCCGAGACACGCTGCAACTCGAGGGTGTGGTTGCAGCGGCCACTGCATTGCGTGCAACTGCTGGCGGCGATTTGCAGCAGGCCGGTTCGCTCAAGGCGCAGTCGATCGCATTGCAGGCGGGGCGCGACCTCACTGCAAATGGCACTCTGCAATCGGCATCCACGTTGGACCTGCAGGCGCAGCGCACGCTCGCCCTGAATGGACAAGCATCGAGTACGGGTGAGGCAACCGTCACCGGCGCAACGGTTCTGACAGGCGCTGCAGCAGTGCTGCAGAGCGGTGCCGGCATCACCCTGGATGGCGGCTCCATCGATAGCCGCGGTTCGCTCGATGCGGCGACCGATTTGAACGTGCGTAGCGCCGGTAATCTTGCACTGGCTGGCGTGGTCCAGGGCGGGCGCGATGTTGCGCTGACCGCTGCGGGCGCGTTGAACAATGGCGCTCAAGTCGTCGCAGCCCGCGATCTGCACCTGCAGGCTGCCAGTGCCAACAACGCCGCAACGGCAACGCTGGGCGCACTACGCGACCTGCGCGTCGATGTCGCCGGGGTGTTGGAAAACAATGGCAGCCTGCATGGCGAGCGTGGCCTTGCACTGAACACCGGCACGCTGCTGCAGCGCGGCCGTGTCTACAGCGGGGATGCGGTATCGATCTCGTCGACAGGCGCATTCGAGAACGTGGGCCAGTTGGTATCCGGCAAGGACCTGACCATCGCTGCCGACAGCATCGTCAGCAGCGGGCAACTCGGCTCGGTCAACGGCGCACTGACGCTGACCAGCCAGAACGCGATCGATCTGCACGGTGTTGTGGCTGCGGCGACCACGCTGCAAGCCACCGCTGGCACCGATCTGCTGCAGGCCGGCTCGCTCAACGCGCAGGCCGTCACCTTGCAGGCTGGCCGCGATCTGACTGCCGGTGGAACCCTGCAGTCCGCGTCTGCGTTGGATCTGCAGGCGCAGCGCAGCCTGACGTTGAACGGTCAGGCGCAGGCGGGCAGTGACGCCAACCTGCGCGGCAACAGCATCGCCACCGGCCGCGACGCCGTGCTGAAAAGCGTCGGCGCGATCAGCCTGGATGGTGCGGCAATCGACAGCCGTGGAACGCTCGACGCCGGCACGGATCTGCGCCTGCGCAGCACGGGAGCACTTGCGCTCGCAGGCGTGGCGCAAGCCAATCGCGATGTCGTGTTGAGCGCAACCGACACCTTAAGTAATGCGAGCCAGGTGATTGCCGGCCGTGATCTGTCGGTGCAGGGAGGCAACATCAACAACGTGGCGGCCGGCGTGTTGGCGGCCGATGGCAGCGTCACGCTGACCACTGGCGCGTTGCAGAACGGCGGCAGCCTGCAGAGCGGCGGCGATCTGCGCATCACCGCCGCCAGCATGGATCAGGGCGGTACTGCGATTGCAGGCAAGGCCCTGACCGCGAAGGTCACTGGCACGCTGGACAACCGCGGCAACCTCATTGCCAAAGACACGCTGCAGGTGGAGGCAGGCAGCTTACGCAGCAGCGGCCAGCTCGGTAGCGAAACTGCCAACGTCAGCTTGATCAGCCAAGGCGACATGACGCTGCAAGGCGTTGTCGCCGCAGCGACCACACTGCAGGCCACTGCAGTTGGCGATCTGCAGCAGGCCGGCTCGCTCAAGGCGCAATCGATCGCGCTACAGGCCGGTCGCGATCTCACCGCCGCAGGCACGCTGCAGTCGGCAACGCAACTGGATCTGCAGGCGCAGCGCGCACTGACAATGAACGGACAGGCGGTGGCGAGTGGCGATGCAACCCTGCGCGGCGCGCGGATCGGTACCGGTCAGGCTGCCGTACTGCAAAGCGGTGGCGCGATTAGCCTGGATGGTGCCGCGATCGACAGCCGTGGCGCACTCGATGCAGCCACTAACTTGAACCTACGCAGCACCGGCGACCTGGCGGTTGCCGGTGTCGCACAAGCCGACCGTAATGTGGTGCTGAGCGCAGTTGGCGCGTTGACCAATGCGGCGCAAGTCGTCGCTGGTCAGAGCTTGAACGTCACCGCAGCCAGCGCAAGCAATGCCGCCAGCGGCGTGCTGCTCGCGCAGGGCGACGCCACCTTCGCCATCGGCGGCTTGCTCGACAATGCTGGCGCCGTGCGCGCCGGCAATCAACTCGCCTTGGGCGTCGGGTCGCTGCGCCAGACTGGCCAGGCCTACGGCTTGCAACGCCTGGGTGTTATCGCCACTGGAGCGGTGGACAATCGCGGTGACCTGATTGGCGGCAATGGCTTGCGCGTGGAAGCGGCGCAAGTCAGCAGCAGCGGCCAGTTGGGTAGCGAGCGCGGCGATGTTGCATTGATCAGCCGCGGCAACCTGCAGCTCGGGGGTAGCCTTGCATCGGCTGGTACCTTCTCGGCGCAGGCCGATGGCACGCTGGCACAAAGCGGTACCTTGAGTGCAGGCAGCACGCTGGAATTGCGCTCGAAGGGCGACCTAAGTGTGGCCGGCCAGGTCGGTGCTCAGCAGGTCACCCTGACCAGCGATGCCGTGTTGCGTCAGCAGGGTACCGTCAGCGGTACGACGGTGGGCCTGCAAGGCGCGCGTATCGAGAATGCCGGGCAGACTACCGCCTCGGGTAACTTGAGTTTGCGTGCTGGCGAGATCAGTGTCGCCGGCACGGTTGGTGCCGGTATCAACGCAGACGGCAGCCTGGGCAGCGGACGCACGCTGAGCCTGATCGCTGATCGTCAGCTCAGCGCCTCCGGCAAATTGCTGGCCGGCGGCAACCTCACCGCGCAGGGCAGCCAGCTGCAACTGGCGGGTGCCAGTACGCGCGCAACCGGCAACGTTGCACTGACCACCGGCGGCAGCCTCGATCATCGCGGTGGCGACTTGCTCGCTGGTGGAACGCTCACCGTGCAGGCAGGCGGCAACATCGACAACGGGCGTCTCAACAACGTCGCAGGTCAAATGCAGGCCAACCAGCTGAGTATCGACGGCGGCAGCTTGAGTAATGTCGGCGGGCGGTTGGTGCAAAGTGGCAACGGGCTGACCCGTGTCAGCATCGGCGGCGCGATCGACAACACCGGCGGCACGCTGGCCAGCAATGCGCAGGATCTGACCATTACCGCGGCCAGCCTGGAGAATGCGCAGGGGCGGATCGAACACGCCGGCACCGGCGCCTTGTCGGTCACCAGTCGTGGCGCGTTGGGCAATAGCGGTGGGCGTATCCTGACGCAGGGTCAACTGACGCTGGGTGCCAGTGGCGGGTTAAACAACCAGGGCGGCGCGATTGCCGCAGCTGGCGATGCGGTGCTGACCGCTGCCAGCCTTAACAACGTCAATGGTTCGGTCTCCGCACGTGGGTTGAACGTGCAAACGGGCGGCACCACCGACAACCGCAACGGCCTGCTGCAGGCCAGTGGTGGTGCGTTGACCTTGCGCGTCGACAGCCTCAGTAATGCCGGCGGCACCGTGCAGGCAGTCGCCAGCGGCGGAGCAGGCGGTGGTCTGCGCGTAGAGCTCAATCGCGGCCTGGACAACGGCAACGGCACCATCGGTGCCGGCACCGATGCAGTGATCACTGCAGAAAACATCAGCAGCAGCGGCGGCAGTCTGCAAGCCGCACGCGACCTCAGCGTCACCGCACGCGGCCAGTTGGACAATCACCAAGGTGGCAAGCTCAGTGCGGGGCGCGATCTCAACGTTGCCGTCACCGGTGCGCTGCTCAATAGCGTCGGCCAGCTCGATGCCGGCAACACGCTGACCGCATCGGGCGGCCTCATCGACAATACCCAGGGCAGCATCGTCAACAACGGCGGCGGACTGACGCGCATTACCACGGGCGGGGCCCTGACCAACACCAGCGGCAATCTCGGTGGGCGCGGCAGCGTGGTCATCGACGCTGCCAACATCGCCAACAACGGCGGCCAGTTGGTTGCTGGCGGCGATCTGATTGCCAATACCAATGGCTTGAACAACCAGGGCGGCAATGTCTATGCCGGCGCGAGCTTTCTGTTGCAGCGCGCAGGCGCCACGCTGGACAACCAGAACGGCAGGATCAAGGCCGAGCAGGCTGTCCGCCTGAATCTGCAGAACCTGAGCAATGCCGGTGGCCAGATCGGTGCCGGCAGCGCGATCGGTGGTGCTGGCGATGTGGTGATCGATACCGTCGGTTTCGACGGCGGCGGCAGTATTCTTGCGCAGAATCTGCTGGATCTGACCTTGCGTAGCGACTACACGCATCGCGCAGGTGCTGACCTCACCAGCAACGGGAATTTCAACCTGCGCGTAGGCGGGAGCCTGGTCAACGAGTCCACGCTCAAGGCTGCGCGCACCCTGGACATTACGGCAGGCAGCATCACCAACCGCGCCGGTGCCAATATCCTGTCCAACGACACGCGTCTCAACGGTGGCAGCATCATCGACAACGCCGGCAGCATTTCCGGTAACAACGCGCTGTCGCTGGTGGCAAACAGCATCAACAACACCGGCAGCATCGTCGGCGGCAATGTCTCGGTGAATACCGGCACGCTCGTCAATGGTGCCGACCTTGGCGGCGCGACCGACAACGCAGCCTATGGCTCGGCCTTGCTTGGTTCCACCGGCAACATGAACCTGATCGTGCGCGATCAACTGCTCAATCGTGACGCGCGCATCTTCAGCCTGGGCAATATCGCCATCGGCGGCGCGCAGGATGGCGGCGGTACCTTGGTATCGCGTACGGGTGTGGTCAATAACCTGTCGGGCAGTATCGAGGCTGATGGGAGCATCTTGATTGCGGCCAATCAGCTGAATAATCGGCGGCGGGTGATCAATACGACCAACGTGTCGACCGATCCTGGTAGCGACAATATTTACTCCGGCGGCGAGCTCATCGAAGGCAAGGCGATCCGGAATCTGCAGGGCGCGCGGGCGCCATATCCCTACAAAGGACTCGCACCTGGTATTTATCGCAACTATCAGGTGATCCAGCAGGAGCAGCTGTCATCCGCAAGCGCGGAGGGGAAGATTGCAGCGGGTGGAAACATCTTGCTGTCGGGCAGTGTCACAAATAATGCGTCGACCATCGCTGCAGCCGGTCTGTTTGCTGCCAATCAGCGAGGTCTTGGGGGGCTCTCGGACGCGATGATCAATGGTGGTGAGCAGCTACTCAACCAAGCGCTCGCACTGAATCAGGTGGTCCGACAAAGCGATGTGGAACACATCGTCACCGCGATCACCAACGACTGCATGCAGCCGGTTGGACAGAAGGTCGTTTGCTACTACGAGGAAGAAGATCAACGATTGAGTTCTTCGACGACCAGTAGCAGCTACATCGCCCTGGGCGCCAGCATGAGCGGGGCGCAAGGCGTCAGCATCAACGGCGCCAACATCAGCAATGGCGCCGTCGGCAGCGACGGTCGTGGCATCAGCGGCGCGTCGCTGAACGGTGTCGGCGCACAAGGCGGCTTGACCGGTCGCGCCACCCAAAGCGCCGGTGGAGTGGGCGGGCAAGCAGTGGTCGGCCGTGCCAATGGCGGCGCGTCGAGCATCAGCGTGGCCACCGGTACTGCCGGTAGCACCGGCGCCCAGGTGGGCGCCAACGCGCAGGACGCAACGCTGGCCACATCGGGCGGCATCGAGAAGATGTCGATTGCACCGGTGATGTCCAACGACAGTGGGCTTGTACGAAGCACCGTCGATCAGGCCAACGTGCAGACCACCGCCGCTGGCACAGGCGTTGTTGCAGGTGCGAATGAAAGCCGCAACCGTGTCGATCCGGCCACCATTCCTGTGACCAATATCGTTGGCGGCGCGCAAACCTCGCTCACGCAGATCGATCTTCCTATTGGCGGGCTGTATCGCCTGTCCAGCGGCACCGGCACCGATCGCACCGCGATGGGCCGCGCCGCCAATGGCCTTGGCGGCATCAACGCCTGGCGCAGCAACGGCCCCGGCCGTCGTTACCTGATCGAGACCGATCCGCGCTTCGTCAACTACGACAACTTCATCAGCAGCGACTTCCTGCTCGACAAGCTGGGCGTGGACCCGGAGTGGACCCAGACCCGCCTGGGCGATGGTTTCTACGAGCAGCGTTTGGTACTTGATCAGATCACCCAGCTCACCGGCCGCCGCTATCTGGGAAACTACGCCGATGGCGTGGCGCAGTACCGCGCCTTGCTGGAATCTGGCGTGGCGGCGGCAGGTCAGCTGCAGCTGAGCATGGGCGTTGGCTTGACCGCCGCACAAGCGGCCGCGCTGACGCAAGACATCGTGTGGATGGTCGAACAGGACTACCAGGGCCAGAAGGTGCTGGTGCCGGTTGTGTATCTGGCCTCCAACTCGCTGCAGTTGCGCGGCAACGGCGCATTGATTGCAGGCAGCAACGTCGAGCTCAACGCCACCAATTCCATGAGCAACCAGGGCGTCATTGCCGGCGCCGACGTCAGCATCACCGCAGGCAACCTGCTCAACCAGGGCCGCATCAGCGGCACTGGCAGCGTTGACCTGGAAGCGCGCAACGACCTGCTCAATCAGGGCCAGATCCAGGGTCGCGACGTGGCACTGGTGGCCGGCAACAATCTGGTCAGCGAAGCATCCAAGGCCATCAACGGCGTCGGCATTCTGTCCGGCATCAGCGCCAGCAACACCCTGCAACTATTCGCCGGCAATGACATGACATTGACCGGTACCCGCGTGCAGGCCGATGGCAGTGCGGCGTTGATCGCAGGCAACAACCTCAGCCTCACGCCCAGCGCCTTGCGCGACGACAACGGCCTGCTGCGCGGTGGCGATGCGGTGTCGGTGACCACCGGCAAGGATCTGGTGATGTCTGCAGGCAACGACCTGCAACTGCATGGCGTGACCATCAAAGCCGGCGGCAGTGCCGCACTGCAGGCAGGCAACAACCTTTCACTGACCCCGACCACTGGTCTCGACGGCAAGGTCGCCACGCGCACCAACATCAGCACCGGCGACAGCCTGCAATTGACCGCCGGCAACGATCTGACCATCCGCCAGGCCGACGTCAAGGCCGGCGGCGATCTGATTGCCGCAGCAGGCAACAACCTCAACGTCGAATCCGTCCTCAACGAGAGCGAGACCAATAGCTACAAGACACGCAACGGCAAGACCCGCGTCACCACCGCCACAACCACCCAGAGCATTGACCAGCAGGCGCTCACTGCGGGCGGCAACCTAATCCTCAGCGCCGGGAACGACGTCAATTTGGTCGCCGCCAAGCTGGACGCCGGAAAGGGTCTGGGCATCAGCGCCGGCAACGACATCAATGCCAGCACGCTGACCACGGTGGACACCAGCAACACGCTGGAAACGCGCAAGCGCTTCAAGCAGACCACCGCGACCAGCGACGAGACCGTCCACGGCACCGAGTTCAACGCTGGCGGCAACCTGGCGATGCAGGCCGGCAATGACATCACCCTCACCGCCGCATCTGCCGCTACCAAGGAAGGCGGCATCACCCTGGCTGCCGGCAACGACGTCAACCTGCTCGCCGCCAGCGAGCAGCACGACGCCGTGCAGGACATGACCAAGAAGAAGAAGGGCACGTTCTCCAGCAAGACCACGACCACGCACGACGAGTGGCACGACAACGTGGCGGTCACCACCACGCTCAGTGGCGACACGGTGCAAATTGCGGCGGGTAACGATTTGCTGTCGCAAGGCGCGCAGGTCGCCAGCACGGGCGATGTGGTGCTGGCAGCAGGCAACAACCTGACGCTGGATACGGTGCAGAATACGCACAGCGAGGAACACGAAAAGACAGTCAAGAAGTCCGGTCTCTACGGCGGCGGCGGATTCAGCGTCGCTTTGGGCGTCACCAAGAAGACCGACGGCCTGGATGTCACAGAAGTCACCAACAGCGGCAGTCTGGTCGGCAGCACCGACGGCTCGGTGACGATGACTGCCGGGAACAAGGTAGCCATCACTGGCAGCGATGTGCTGAGCGCGACGAGTACCACCATCGTCGGCAAGGAAGTCACGATCGCTGCAGCGGAAAACACCGTGGATACGGTGCAGACCTCCAAGCAGCAGAGTGCGGGTCTGACGTTGGGGCTGACCGGTGCAGCGGTCGAGGCAGCCCAAGCGGCGTATATGGCGACCAAGCGCGGGTCGGAAGTAGAGGACGACCGCCTCAAGGCGCTCTATGCGGCCAAGACGGCATACGCCGTCAGCGATGCGGTAAGTGCTTACCAGGCACCGCCGACCAGCGGCGGCCAGGACGCCGTCAGCTTGAAGATCGCCCTTGGTGCCAGCAGCGCGTCGAGCAAGACGACCACGCACGACGAAACGACTGGCGGCAGCCGCATCCTCAGCGACGGCAACGTGACCATCGCCGCCACGGGCGGCGACCTAAACGTGATGGGTAGTGAGATCAACGGCCAGAACGTGACGTTGGCGGCGGCCAACAATCTCAACCTGCTCAGCAACAAGGAAACCAATACCAGCAAGTCGGAGAACAAGAACGGCGGCGGCGAGATCGGTGTGAGCGTCGGCACCACCACCGGTTTCTACGTGAGTGCCTACGCTGGCAAGGGCAGTGCCAAGGGCAACAGCGAGCTACACACCGAAAGCGTGGTAACGGCCAAGGACACGCTGACCCTGGTCAGCGGCAACGACACCACGATCAAGGGCGCACAGGCGATCGGCGACACCGTGCTGGCCAAGATCGGCGGCGACTTGCTGCTCCAGAGCGAACAGGACACCGAAGACTACAAGAGCAAGCAGCAACAGGCGGGCGTCAAGCTGGTCTATGGCGTCAGCGGCAGCAGCGCCAACTACAGCCAGCAGAAGTTCAACAGCAGCTACACCAGCGTCAAGGAGCAGAGCGGCATCCAAGCCGGCAATGGCGGCTTCGACATCACGGTGGGCGGCAATACGCACCTGATCGGCGGCGCCATTGCCAGCACGGCCGATGCAACCCTGAACCACCTGTCCACCGGCAGCCTGACGGTGGAGGACTTGCAGAACAAGGCCGAGTACAAGGCTGGCGGATTTGGGGTCGGCACAGGCGATTGGAAATCCGTGGCGGCCGGTGCGGCCTTGAGTCTGGCAGGTAATCAGACCGGAAGCAGCGGCAGCACGACCAAGAGCGACATCGCGGCGGGCAGTGTCGAGGTGCGCAACGGGGACTCGACTGCTTTGGCTGGTCTGGATCGCAGCGCTACGGAACTGCAGCAGAGCGGGCTGAAGCAGATCTTCGATGAGAAGAAGGTTGCGGAGCAGCAGGAACTGGCGCAAGTCGCTGGCGAGGTCGCGTTTAGGTCGGCCAAGGAACTTATTTCCTACAAGAGGGAGCAAGCGGCTGCAGACGCAGAGCAGGCCATGGCCGATCTGGAAGCGGCCAAGGGCGATCCGGAAGCGACGGCAACGGCGAAGGCACGCCTGCTAGCAGCCAATGAACAACTCGCAAAATGGAACGACGCGGGAGCCGCAAAGCAGATCACCCAAGTGACTGCGGGCGCACTGGCTGCTGCTGTCTCGGGCGGCAATGTCCTGAGCGCAGCCGGTGGCGTGTTGATGAACGAAACGTTGTTGCCGAAGTTCGCTGACGCATTGCAAAAGGGTGGCATACAGCCGGGAAGTGGTGCCGAGGCCACGCTTATGGGGGGCCTTGGAGCCCTGCTTGGCGCTGCGGGCGGTCTCCTGGGTGGCGATGTACAGGCTGGCGCAGCGTCGGGCAATGCGGTCCAGACCTATGGCTACTACGACTATCGCGAAGGGCGTGCGCAACGGCAGGCGATGGCTGCTGAGGCATTGAAGAATGTCGGGATCACCGATCCCAACGACGTTGCCGGTGTCAATGCACTTCTCGATAACTGCGTGAAGCTCGGCTGCGATCCGGACAAGCTGGTGCTGTTGCTCAAATCTCCGGATGCAGCGTCAACGCTGCGAGAGCTCGCGCAACCTGAGAGCGTTGCCTTCCAGCGCTATGGCAAGGGTTTCAATGAGCTGGACGAACAGCAGCGCAGAGATGTCATTAATCACATTCCGACGGGTGAGGTCAGCGTTGGTGCTATTGAAAAAACTCCGATTGGGACCGTCACCGTTGGGGCTGTGGGAAGTACTCATGCAGGTGGCACAGCTTCTTCTAGCAGTGAGGGAGCTGACAATTCACAGGGAATCGCGGGCTCGCAGCAATCGCAAGATGAAAATTTAAGACTGAAGGGGGCAACGGTTGTCTCCAATCTCGCCATCGCAGGTGGGAAGAAGGTAGAGCAGTTCAAGAACTGGCTGGGCGAAGACAATGCAGAGACTGCTGCGCTGGTCTTGATGGCGGCGGCAGGTGGCCCGGTGAAGACGTTGGGCAGTACACTGTGGGCGGCAACGCCGATAGCGGGGTATTTTTCGGAAAAGAAAGAGGAGTATCTGGTCAATCCGTTGACACCGTTCATCGGCACCAACGCATTTGGTGCTTTGACCGATCGCGATCAGCAAGCGGTGCAGCCTGCGAGTCATGCGACTAGCTCGATGCTTGTAGATACATTGCTGTCGTCACTTGGTGTGGTGGGCACCAAAGCTGGTGCGATCGGCATTATCAAAAGTAGCGACGGATTTTTGGCGAAAGTTGAAGGTGCAGATAATGCATTTACCTTCTCTGGAGGAAAACCAGCAGTAGCTGGTGACAGCTACCATCCTTCATCTGTAGTGGAACGTTCGAAATCTAATAGAGATTACTATGGTGAAGCAAATGCCTCTAATGAATTTCCAGCGGGAACAGTAAATTATGAAAGCCACTCGACAGCCAGGCTTGAGCAATCTAAAGTTCCGCGGGATCTGAATGAACAAGTGCTCTGGAATAGAGTAAAAGATGATCCGTCGAAGGGTGAACCCTTAAAGCTTAATAATGATCCAAATTTCCCCCGTGAGGACGGCTGGCAAAAAATGCAAGTAACGCATCGGCTTCCAAATGGAAATAATATAACTATTCATTATCAATACAATGAGCGCACTGGAAAGGCATATGACATGAAAGTTCTTACGCCTCAGTATGATTTAAATCCTCCGGGAGATAAATAGTCACATGCATATAAAGTTTAATGATAGCGACAATTCAATAGAAGTTCTTGGAATTTATTGGGTTAATGGAAAGAAATACTATTGGATTATTCCGCATGAAGGGTATCAAGGATTTTTGGCCGTAAGTGAAGATAATTGCGTAGTAACCGATTCATTTCTTTCTAGTGATATGATTATTTGTAAGGGCGATGATGGTACGGACGAAATCATACATTGGGCAGCACATGATCTATTAGAAGATTTGGTTGAACATGATGCCCGAGCAATGATGGAATTTATCAGGAGAAGGAAATAGCGAAAGTACTGCCTGGTTGGCAACAACGGCGCCAGCGTCAACACGCTTTGGAAGAAGGTAAAGCAGTTCAATAACTGGCTGGGCGAAGACAATGCAGAGACTGCCGCGCTGGTCTTGATGGCTGCGGTAGGTGGCCCGGTGAAGATTTTGGGCAGTACACTGTGGGCGGCGACGCCGATAGCGGGGTATTTTTCGGAAAAGAAAGAGCAGTATCTGGTCAATCTGCTGACACCGTTCATCGGCACCAACGCAATTGGTGCTTTGACCGATCGCGATCAGCAAGCAATGCAGCCTGCGAGCCATGCGACTAGCTCGATGCTTGTGGATACATTGCTGTCGTCGCTTGGTGTAATGGGTACCAAAGCCGGTGCGATCGGTATTATAAAAAGCAGCGATGGATTATCGGGGGCAGTAAAAAGCGCGCCGAGAATGCCTTGCAAGATCCGACCCGCTTTATTAATGGTACTAAAGTCGTTGAGAAAAACAGGTCAGTTGTTCGAAGGAACGGTTGACTTGGCTCCGGCTTTGAGTCGTATAAAATCACAAATGACGGGGTCCACGAATAACGGGGTCAGGTTGAGCTACCCCCGATTTCTCGGACAGATTAATTAGGGGGCAATAACCATCTTTTCGAACTCGGCCGGCGAGCGGTAGCCCAGCGCACTGTGCAACCGCTGCCGGTTGTAGAACACTTCGATGTACTCGAACACCTTCCCGCGCGCTTCGTCGAGACTGGCGAAGCGCTCGTGGTGCGTCAGTTCCTGCTTGAGCGAGTTGAAGAAGCTTTCCATCAATGCATTGTCGTAAGGCATGCCCTTGCAACTCATGCTCGCGACTAACCCAGCTTCCTGCAATTGCCGCTGATACGCACCGCTGGTGTATTGCGTGCCCTGGTCGCTATGGTGGATTGCGCCCTTCACTGGCCGCCGGCGTTGGAGTGCCATTGTCGAATCCCCGTAATTCAATTCCAGCGAAAATTAGAGGTCTGTGGTTGATGTTAATCGCCAAACTCGGCGGGAGTTAGCCCGCCCACGCTGTCGTGCGGTATCTGTTGGTTGTAGTCGGCCAGCCACTGCTCGGTCTGCTCACGGACCTCGCTCAGCGTGCGGAAGAGATGCATGTCCAGCGCGCCGCGCCTTTAGCTGCCGTTGAGGCGTTCGATGAAACCGGTTTGCATCGGCCGTCCCGGCTCAACGAAATCCAATACGATGCCATCGCGCTCGCGACATCCCCCCGATTTTGAGTGGCGCATTGCTTTGGAGTCCAATTACCTATCCCGAGGAGATTGGACATGACGGCACGAATCCGTACGGCGTTAGCTGAGCGCGGACTCGCTTATGCGCGTAGTCACGGCTTGCACAGAAGCTCTGCCACGCTGACGAGCGCGGATCACAGGCCAAAGCAGTCATGACCCAAGGACGTTCAAAAAAATCGCAATGGTTCGGCCTTCTGGGTTGGATGGTGCTTTGCTATGCCGTCGCTGGGCTGGGCGCAATGGCATCGATCCAGGCGGCCAGCCTTTATGCGCTTCTGCAGCGGCCGGCGTGGGCGCCGCCGGGCTGGTTGTTCGGACCGGTGTGGACAGTGTTGTACGGAATGATGGCGGTGTCGGTCTGGTTGATGTGGCGGCGCGGCAGCTGGGCGGGGACGCGTCCGGCGCTGGGCCTGTTCGTGCTGCAGCTGATGCTCAATGGTTTGTGGAGCTGGCTGTTCTTCGCGTGGCAGTTGGGGGCGTGGGCATTCGCGGACATCGTGGCGCTGTGGCTGGTGCTGGTAGGAATGATTGCCGTGTTCGCGAAGCGGCAGGCGCTGGCGGCGTGGCTGTTGGTGCCGTATCTGGCGTGGGTGAGCTTCGCAGCGGCGCTCAACTTTTCGGTCTGGCAACTCAATCCCCAGGTACTCGGCTGATCTCCGCTGCTGATCCTGGAGGCTCGTACTCACCGGCGCTGCACTAGCGACGATCTGTTGCTTGGTGCGAAGTGGCCTGTTGCTTGATGCGAACTGATGCCGGCAGCGAAGCGACGCCTCGCCCGCAGGCGATCTAGTCAGTTGTATCGCGTGATCTGAGCGCATGACACTACCAATCGAGGTTTGAAGCCTGCGCAGGGCGGCTCTCCAAAGTCGTTTCAAAAGTTTCCATAGCAATCAATTGATTGCGCGCGCGATGCTTAAATCCCTGAGCAGCAAGGTTTTCTGTTTCGCGCCCCGAGCGCGTGCGCCTACCCATTCACGCAATGCTTGACAGGCCTCGGCCCTGTGATGTCTTTTGCACGCATGCCTAACGCCTCCGCCATCTCCTCGCTTACCTGCCAGCCGCACCTGCGGCCGGGTGCGGGCGTGGCCGGCATTAGCACCACCATTACCACCGTCACCATTCGCCCGGTGCGGCCCGTCGTCTTCGCGTAACTTCCGAAAACAACGGCCCCGCACCCGGATCAGGATGCGGGGGCTTTCCTCCCTCATCTGATGCGGACGGGGCCTCCCTAACGAGGTCTGTCGATGTCATCGCCTGTTGTTTTGCTCGAACCCGCCGCTGTTGCCGCATCTTCCGCACGCATCGTCGTGCACAAATTCGGCGGCACGTCGGTGGCCGATGCCGAGCGCTACCGGCATGTGGCGCAGCTGTTGCTGGCACGCGACGAGTCGGTGCAGGTCACCGTGGTGTCGGCGATGAAGGGGGTGACCGATGCGTTGATCGCGCTGGCCGAACTGGCCGCGCAGAACCGCCCCGAATGGCGCGAGCGCTGGCATGAGACCCGGGCGCGCCATCGCGGTGCGGCGGTGGCCCTGCTGGGCGAGCATTCCGGGCCGACCGTCGAATGGCTGGACGAGCGCTTCGAGCATCTGTCGCAAATCCTTGGCGCGCTGTCGGTGATCGGTGAGTTGCCGCGCGAGGTGCTCGACCGCGTGCAAGGCCTGGGCGAGGTGTATTCGGCGCAATTGCTGGGCGACCATTTCCGTGCGCTTGGCGAGGATTGCGCGGTGCTGGATGCGCGCGATGTGCTGGTGGTCAACCGCGGCGAACTCGGTGTCGATGTGGACTGGGACACCAGCGCGCAGCGCCTTGCCACCTGGCGCCAGGCGCATCCGCAGACGCGCGTGGTGGTCACCGGGTTTGTGGCGCGCGACCGCGCCGATCGCATCACCACGTTGGGCCGCAATGGCAGCGATTATTCCGGCGCGATCTTTGCGGCCTTGTTCGATGCCGATGAGCTGCATATCTGGACCGACGTGGATGGCGTACTGTCGGCCGACCCGCGCGTGGTGCCCGAAGCGGTGCAGCTGGAAACGCTGAGCTACGACGAGGCCTGCGAGCTGGCCTATTTCGGCGCCAAGGTGGTGCACCCGCAGACCATGTCGCCGGCGATCGAGCGCGGCTTGCCGATCATCATCCGCAACACGTTCCAGCCCGAACATCCGGGTACGCGCATCACCGCCAGCAGCGCGGTGAGCGGGCCGATCAAGGGGCTGACGCTGAGCCCGGATCTGGCCGTGCTCAACCTGGAAGGCACTGGCCTGATCGGCGTGCCGGGCACCGCCGAGCGCGTGTTCGCGGCGCTGCGGACGGCGCAGGTGTCGGTGGTGATGATCTCGCAGGGCTCGTCCGAGCATTCGATCTGTTGCGTGGTCAAACAGCATGAGTCCGAGCGCGCGCGCAATGCCTTGCTGCAGGCCTTTGCGCATGAACTCACAGTCGGTCAGGTGCAGCGTGTGCAGCTGACCACCGGCATCAGTGTGCTCGCCGCAGTGGGCGATGGCATGGCCGGGCAGCCGGGTGTGGCGGCGCGGCTGTTCGAGTCGCTGGGGCGTGCGCAGGTCAATATCCTGGCGATCGCACAGGGTTCGTCGGAGCGCAACATCTCGGTAGCCATCGACGCGGCGCATGCGACCAAGGCCTTGCGCGCGGCGCATGCCGGCTTCTGGCTGTCGCCGCAGACGTTCTCGGTGGGCGTGATTGGCCCGGGTAACGTGGGCGCGGCGTTGCTGGATCAGTTGCGCATTGCGCAGCCGCAGTTGCTGGGCAAGGCCAACCTGGATCTGCGCCTGCGCGCGGTGGTCTCGCGTGGCCGCATGCTGCTGGACGAGCGCGGCCTGGTCGGCAACTGGCGCGATGCTTTCGCCTCTGCAGCCACCGCGACCGATCTGGAGCGTTTCACCACGCACCTATTATCCGCGCATCTGCCGCATACGGTGATCATCGATTGCAGCGGTAGCGCAGAAGTGGCCGATCGCTATGCGGAATGGTTGGCTGCCGGCATCCATGTGGTGACGCCGAACAAACAGGCCGGCTCCGGCCCGTTGCAGCGCTATCAGGCGATCCGTGCGGCGGCCGATGCCAGCGGCGCACGCTTCCGTTACGAAGCCACCGTGGGCGCCGGCTTGCCGGTGATCACCACGTTGCGCGATCTGGTCGATACCGGCGATGCGGTGACCTCGATCGAAGGCATCTTCTCCGGCACCCTGGCGTGGTTGTTCAACAAATACGACGGCAGCGTGCCGTTCGCCGAACTGGTGACGCAGGCGCGCGGCATGGGCTATACCGAGCCGGATCCGCGCGACGATCTGTCGGGTGTGGATGTGGCGCGCAAGCTGGTGATCCTGGCGCGCGAAGCCGGGCGCGAGATCAGCCTGGAAGATGTGCAGGTCGAGAGCCTGGTGCCTGAAGCACTGCGTCAGGCCAGCGTGGACGATTTCATGGCGCGCCTGCATGAGGTGGATGCGACGTTTGCGCAGCGCCTGGCCGACGCACGTGCACGCGGCAATGTGCTGCGCTATGTCGCGCAGCTGCCACCGGATCGTGCTTCCAGCGTGGGTCTGGTCGAACTGCCGGCCGATCACGCGTTCGCCAACTTGCGCCTGACCGACAACGTGGTGCAATTCACCACGCGTCGCTACTGCGAAAACCCGTTGGTGGTGCAAGGCCCGGGCGCTGGCCCGGAAGTCACCGCAGCCGGCGTGTTTGCCGATCTGCTGCGGGTGGCGGCGGGCGAGGGGGCACGCTTGTGAATCAGGCGGTTGCAGACCAGTCCGCGGAGATGCAACAGGTGGCGATTGCTGCGCGCGAGCTTGGCCAGGCGCGCGCCTTCGCACCGGCCTCGGTGGCGAATGTGGCAGTAGGATTCGATCTGCTCGGTTATCCCATCGACGGCGTCGGCGACAACGTCACGGTGCGGCGCATCGATGCGCCACTGGTGCGTATCGCCGCCATCCGCGGCACCACCGTGGCCTTGCCGCTGGATGCCGAACGCAACACGGCGGGCGCGGCCTTGATGTCGTTACGCGCGGCGCTGGCGTTGCCGTTCGGCTTTGAAATCGAGATCGACAAAGGCATCGCCTTGAGTTCGGGCATGGGCGGATCTGCAGCGTCATGCGTGGCGGCGTTGGTTGCCGCCAACGCGCTGCTGGATGCCCCGCTGAGTAACGAGCAGCTGTATCAGCACGCACTCGATGGCGAGGCGGTGGCCAGCGGTAGCCGCCACGGCGACAATCTTGGCCCGTTGTTTTTGGGCGGCCTGGTGCTGTGCACGCTGGAGCGTCTGGTACCGATCAACGTGCCGGCTGCGTGGCACAGCCTGCTGGTGCATCCGGATGCGGTGCTGGAAACGCGCCGCGCGCGCGAAGCCCTGGCCGGCGACTATCAGCTGCGCGAGTTCGTCGCGCAGAGTACCAACCTGGCCTTGGTACTGGCCGGCTGCCATGCCGGCGATGCAGGGCTGGTGCGGGCGGGCCTGCGCGATGTGCTGGTCGAACCACGCCGCGCGCCCTTGATCGCCGGCTTTGCCGCTGCCAAGCAGGCCGCGCTGGATCACAATGCCTTGGGTGCCAGCATCTCCGGCGCCGGCCCCAGTGTGTTCGCCTGGTTCGCATCGCGCGCGGCCGCCGACGCTGCCGCCGCATCGGTCAAGGCCGCCTTCGCAGGCGTTGGCCTGGATAGCCAGCACTGGGTGTCTCCGATCGCCAGCCCGGCCGCGCGGTTGCTCGCATGAGCCATCGCGCGCATGTCGTCGTCGATCGATCGCCCGCCCACGGCATCCATGCCGTGCAGCGTGCAACGCAACGTTTAACCGACCACCACCTCGCTGATCTGCATCACCGGCGCAAGATCGGTGTAGTTGGCGATATCGGCCAGGATCTCCTCGGCATGCGGCCCGAAGCCGGCGCCGAAGGCCTCCGCCGACTCGCAGAAGATATGGCACATGCCGATGAAGGCCGGGGGGCTGCCCGGCTCGCCGCCGCTGATGCCCTTGTCCACCGTATAGCGCAGGCAGGCCGCGCCCATCCGCGCGCTCACCAGTGGCATGTGCGAGTCGCGGTAGTAGGCATGGTCGAAGCGGGCGCCTTCGCGGTACGGGTACATCACGCTGACCTTGATCATCTGCCGGCTCCACTGGAAGGTGCGCGCAGCATAGCGCTGCGCCGCCCTTGCCGGGCGCCGCCGCAACGCGGCGCGGCCATGCCGCAGTGTCCGGCCTTCTCATTCACGGGCAACGCCCCGTCTTCGTCTTGTCTGGAGTCGTCACCATGAACTTTCTCTCCACCCGTGGCGGCGCGCCCGCCGCCAGCCTGAGCCAGGCGATTGCCGCCGGCCTGGCGCCCGATGGCGGCCTGTACGTGCCGCAGACCCTGCCACCGGCACGCACGCTGACGGCCGGCACCACGTTGGCCGACACCGCCGCCACGTTGCTGCAGCCGTTCTTCGACGGCGATGCGCTGGCGGCCGAGCTGCCGGCCATCTGTGCCGAAGCGTTCGACTTCCCGGCGCCGCTGGTGGCCCTGGGCACGCCTGGCGATTACGCGCTGGAGCTGTTCCATGGCCCGACCGCCGCGTTCAAGGATTTCGGCGCACGCTTTCTTGCCGCCTGCCTGACCCGCCTGCGCCGTGCCGAAGACCGCCCGCTCACCATCCTGGTTGCCACCTCCGGCGACACCGGCGCTGCCGTGGCCGCGGCATTCCACCGCCAGCCGGGTCTGCGCGTGGTGGTGCTGTATCCGGACGGGCGCGTGTCGCCGCGCCAGGCGCATCAGCTGGGCTGCTTCGGCGACAACATCCACGCCCTGCGCGTGGCCGGCTCGTTCGACGATTGCCAGGCGATGGTCAAGCAGGCCTTGAACGATGCCGACCTACAGGCGCAGCTGCCGCTGAGTTCGGCCAACAGCATCAGCCTGGGCCGCTTGCTGCCGCAGATGAGCTATTACGCGCACGCCGCCCTGCAGCACCATGCCGGCGCGGGGGCGGCGCTGAATCTGGTGGTGCCCACCGGCAACCTGGGCAACGGGCTGGCGGCGATCCTGGCGCGCGCGCTCGGTGTACCGCTGGGCCATATCGCGTTGGCGTCCAATGCCAATCATGTATTGCCGGATTATTTTGCCGGCGACGATTACGCGCCGCAGCCCAGTATCGCCACGCTGGCCAATGCGATGGACGTGGGTGCGCCGAGCAACTTCGAACGGCTGCGCTGGCTATACCAGGGCGACGATGCGGCGCTGCGCGAGGCCTTCCGTGCGCTCTCGGTGGACGATGCCGCGATCCGCCACACCGTGCAGCAGCGCTTTGCGCGCTATGGCGAAGTGCATTGCCCGCATACCGCCACCGCCGTGCATGTGCTCGAGCAGCTGCGCGCAGAAGGGGCCGAGGGCGGCACCGGCGACTGGGCGGTGGCGGCCACCGCACATCCGGCCAAGTTCGAGGGCGTGGTCGAGCCGCTGATCGGGCGTGAGGTGGAGGTGCCGCCGGCACTGGCCTCGCTGCTGCAGCGTCCTGCGCATGCCGAAACGCTGGCGCCGGACTACGCGGCGTTCCGGCAGCGCCTGCTTGCGGATGCGGCCTGACCGAACGCGTTCAGCCTGCCGGGGTTGGAAAGTGCCGCACATGCGGCTATTTGTAGGGGGTGCGGTTCCGCCATGGCGCCGCGTCCGATGTGGGTCGTTGCATGTCTTATCGAGTGATCGCCGTTGCCGCCGCGTTGTGCGGGTGGGCAGCGGCTGGAACGGCCAGTGCGGCCGATGCCATCTCCGCCGCACCGTTGCCGGGGCTGGGCGCACCGCGTATCGGTCTGGTCGATGCATTGGCGCGGCAGGCGCCGTCGCTGGATCGCCAGGTGCTGGCCCTGGCGGCCGAGGCGCTGCAATGCGCGCGGCAACGCCAGCAGGTGGGCGCCGAGCGCGTGCTCAGCGTCATCGACTACAGCCGGCCGTCGACCGAGCGCCGGCTGTGGGTGTTCGATCTGGAGCGGCAGCGGCTGCTGTTCCAGGAATGGGTGGCGCACGGGCGCAATACCGGCAACAATTTGGCGGCCAAGTTTTCCAACGACGACGGCAGCTTCCAGTCCAGCCTGGGCGCGTTCACCGCGCAGGAGTCATACACCGGCCACAACGGCTATTCGTTACGGCTGAAGGGACTGGAGCCCGGCTTCAACGACCATGCGCGCGACCGCGCGATCGTGATCCACGGCGCGCCCTATGTCAGCGAGGCGGTGATCCGCACACAGGGCCGGCTTGGCCGCAGCCTGGGCTGCCCGGCGGTGCGTCCGGCGGTGGCCAAACAGCTGATCGATACCTTGCGTGAAGGCGCCTTCGTGTTTGCCTACTACCCGGATCGGGCCTGGCTGCGGCAATCGCGGTTGCTGGGCGGCGGCTGCGGCGCGTCGGTGGCGAGCGCGAATCTGGGCGGTCGCTGAGTCGTTGTAGGCGGTGCGGGCGGTGATGATCGCGCGAGCGGCCTGAAGTGCTGACATCGCGTTCGAGTCTGCCGGTCAGTCACGCGGTAATGCTTGCTGTCTACGCGACGCGCGAAGCATGGTCGGTAGTCTGGTGCGGACGGGCGCGCAAGGAATCCAGCGTTTGGTGATGCCAACGTGCGCCGCTTTTGCGCCGCTGGGTGCGTGCGCTCGCTGGTCGCATCGGTCCTGCTGGCCGTCGCGTCTCAGACGGTATCGCCCGCCAGGCTGCGCAGCGCCGCGTAATCCAGGATCTGCACCAGATGCAGCTGCGGCAGCGCGATCAGCTGCTGTTGCCGCAGCTTGGTGAAGGTGCGGCTCACCGTTTCCACAGTCAGCCCCAGGTGGTCGGCGATATCGCTGCGGCTCATCGGCAGAGCGACGGTGTCGCCGCTGGCGCCGGGCTGGGTGGAGCGGGCGGCCAGTCGCAGTAGGAAATGCGCCAGCCGTTCGCCCGGTTGCAGGCGCGCCAGCAGCAGGCCGGTGTCCTGCGCGGCAGCTAGCTCCATGCTGGCACGCTGCAGCAGCTTGCGTTCCAGCTGCGGGTAGCGCTCGCGCAACTGGCGCATCTGCGCCAGCGGCGTGCGGCAGACCCGGCTGTCGATGATGGCTTCGATATCGTGGCGGTGCTGCGGGGTTTCGGTCAGCCCCACGTAATCGCCCGGCAGCACGAAGCCGGTGACTTGGCGGCGGCCGTCGGCCAGCGTGCGCACCATGCGCAGCGCACCGGAGGTCAGCGTATAGACGTGGTGGCGGGTATCGCCGGCGCGCACCAGGGTGCTGCCGGGCGCGTAGGCCTGGGCGCTGGTGGCCTGGTCAAGTGCGTCCATTTCCTGCGGCGACAGCGCCGCGCAGATGGCCCGGCCGCGGACTGCACACTGTGCGCAGTCGGAACCGCGCGCATCGGTGCGCGTGGCCGCGCCGGGCGCCGGGCAGGTCGTGCTGGGGTCTGGAAGCTGCCGGTACATGAGTCACGCACTGCTGGAATGCGTGTGAATGATACGCCATGCGGTCAGCGCGGCCGGCAGCCGGTAGAATTGTGCGTTCGCCACATTGCCCTGCAGGAGTTTCGCTCGTGATCAAGCCCCGTACGCCGCCCGGCATCATGGAATTGCTGCCGCGCGAGCAGATCGCGTTCCAGCGCATGCTGGACGTCATCCGCCGCAACTACGAGCGGTTCGGGTTCCTGCCGGTCGAAACCCCGGTGTTCGAGCTGTCCGACGTGTTGCTGACCAAGTCCGGCGGCGAGACCGAGCGCCAGGTGTATTTCGTGCAGTCCACCGGCGCGCTGGCCAATGCCGCCGCGGCGGCAGACGAGGGCGGCGAGGGCGGCCTGCCGGAGCTGGCGCTGCGTTTCGACCTGACCGTGCCACTGGCCCGCTACGTGGCCGAGCACGAGCACGACTTGAGCTTCCCGTTCCGCCGCTACCAGATGCAGCGCGTGTATCGCGGCGAGCGTGCCCAGCGCGGGCGGTTCCGCGAGTTCTACCAGTGCGACATCGACGTGATCGGCAAGGATGCGTTGAGCATCCGCTACGACGCCGAAGTGCTGGCGGTGATCCACGCGGTGTTCGCCGAGCTGGGCATCGGCGCGTTCAAGGTGCAGTTGAACAACCGCAAGCTGCTGCGCGGCTTCTTCGAAAGCCTGGGCGTGGCCGAGGGCGAGCTGCAGCTGGCGGTGTTGCGCGAGGTCGACAAGATCGACAAGCGCGGCGCCGACTACGTGCGCGACACGCTGGTGGGCGAAGGCTTCGGCATTGCCGCCGCGCAGGTCGACAAGATCCTTGCCTTCGTGGCGGTGCGCTCGAACGGGCATGCCGATGCGCTGGCGCAGCTGCAGGCGCTGGAGGCCTCGGTCGCTGCGAGCGCGACGCTGGGAGAGGGCATCGCCGAGCTGCGCGAGGTGCTGGAACTGGTCAAGGCGCTGGGCGTGCCCGAGAGCGCGTACTGCCTGAACTTCTCGATCGCGCGCGGGCTGGACTACTACACCGGCACCGTCTACGAGACCACGCTGACCGACCACCCGCAGATCGGCTCGATCTGCTCGGGCGGCCGTTACGAAAGCCTGGCTAGCCACTACACCAAGTCCAAGTTGCCCGGCGTTGGCATTTCGATCGGCCTGACCCGGCTGTTCTGGCAGCTGCGCGAGGCCGGCCTGATCCAGGGCATCGCCGAGAGCAGCGTGCACGCGATGGTCGCGCTGATGGACGAGTCGCGCCTGGACGACGCGCTGGATATCGCGCGCCGGCTGCGCATCGGCGGCATCAATACCGAAGTGCAGATGGAGCCGAAGAAGATCGGCAAGCAGTTCCAGTACGCCGCACGCGCGGGCATCCGCTTCGTGGTGCTGGCCGGCGACGACGAGCTGGCGCGCGGGGTGGTGGCGGTCAAGGACCTGGTGCGCGAGCAGCAGTTCGATGTGGCCCGCGACGAGCTGGCCAGCACCTTGCTGGTGGAGCTGGAGCAGGCCAGGGCGATGCTGGTGGCCGGGGGCGTTCATCTTAAGTGACGCGAGAAATCGTCGAAGTTCAGCTTGAAGGACCGCTCTTCTTTGCGAGGGAGGACGAGGAGCGTTTCTTCAATTGGCTTTATGACTTGCCTGCTTTTCGTGATGTTGAGGGCAGTGGGCGTGTCCTGCACCTTCGCCTGACTGCCCCGGTAGATGTTGATACGGTTGAGCAGTTGCTGGTCATTTGCCATCGCTGGAAGATCGACAACGCCCCGCTCGCACCGCTAAAACTCGGTGCCGTTGCCGATCACATCTTGTGGCGCGCTGATTAAAGAAGTCGTAGGCCCTGCCGCGTAGTTCAGAGCCGATTCTGTACAGCTTGGTCTCGCCCGGCACGGGTGCGTCTGGAGCGCGCTTCGTCCGGCACCACTAGAAAAATGTCCGGTTCTGCGCTGCGTCAGCGCAGGGCGCCTGTCTCGTTTCCTGAACTTTAAGTCTGGATGGCGGTGACAACCCGGCTGCTTTGCGTTAATGTACTAGCACGCTATTACATTAACGCAATGAAACAACGACCTGCCCCCCGTGAAAGTGCCGATGCCGCCGCCTCCCTCAAGATGCTGGCCGATGCGCTGGCGTGCCTGAAGGAACCCGGCGCGGTCGAGGCTTTTCTGCGCGACCTGTGCACGCCCGCCGAGCTGGAGGCCATGTCCGACCGCTGGCGGGTGGTGCCCTTGTTGATCAAGGGCGTGCCGTATCGCGAAATCCACGAGCTGACCCAGGTCAGCGTGACCACCATCGGGCGCGTTGCGCGCACCCTGGAACATGGCGCCGGCGGCTACGCCGAGGCCCTGCGCGAGCAATCGTCGCGCCCTGTCGAATCCCACTGAGAGAACAAGATGAGTGCTTCCACGGCAGCACCGGCACGTGACCGGTTGCGTATCGCCATCCAGAAGAGCGGCCGCCTGGCCGAACCGGCGCGCAGCCTGCTGGCCGCCTGCGGGCTGAGCTGGCGGCAGAGCCGCGACAAGCTGTTCTGCTACGGCGAATCGCTGCCGGTGGACCTGCTGCTGGTGCGCGACGACGACATCCCCGGCCTGATCGCCGATGGCGTCTGCGATCTGGGCATCGTCGGCCAGAACGAACTCGAAGAGCAGGCATCCGAGCGCCGCCGCAACGGCCTGCCGGCCGCGTATCACGCGGTGCGCGGGGTCGGTTTCGGCCAGTGCCGGTTGATGCTCGCGGTGCCGGAAGAGTGGGACTGGCAGGGCGTGGCGCAACTGGCCGGCAAGCGCATCGCCACCAGCTACCCGTCAATCCTGGCCGACTGGCTGGAGCGCCAGGGCATCGACGCGGCGGTGGTGGAATTGTCCGGCTCGGTGGAGATCGCCCCGCGCCTGGGCACCGCCGATCTGATCTGCGATCTGGTTTCCAGCGGCGCCACCCTGGCCGCCAACCAGCTCAAGCCGGTCGAGCTGGTGATGGAGAGCGAAGCGGTGCTGGCCGGTGCGGTGCGCGAGCCGGCCGACGCACGCGCCGCGCTGCTGGCGATGCTGCTGCGGCGCATGGATGGCGTGCTCAAGCTGCGCGACAGCAAGCTGCTGATGTTCCGCGCCGAGCAGGACAATGTGGATGCGCTGCGCCGTCTGCTGCCCGATGCAGAGCCGCTGGTGCAACTGCCCGACGATGGCAACGGCGCATTGCGCCTGCAGACCATGTGTCATGGCGCGGTGACCTGGCAACGCTTGGAAGAACTCGAACGCGCAGGTGCGCAAGGTTTGATGGTGTTGACGGTGGAGCGCTCGCTGGCATGAATATTCTCGATTGGTCGCAACTGGACGCCGCTGCACGGACGCAGGCATTGACCCGCCCGGTGCAGACCGTGGCCACGCAGACGCGCGACGCGGTGGCTGCATTGATTGCCGATGTGCGCGCACGCGGCGATGCCGCCTTGCGCGAGATCACCGCGCGTTTCGATGGCGTGGCGCTGGACAGCTTCGCCGTGAGCGAGGCCGAATTCGCCGCCGCCGAAGCGGCGGTGGCGCCGGAACTGCGTCAGGCCATGCAGGATGCGGTGGCGCGCATCGACACCTTCCACCGCGCCGGCATGAGCGACGGCTATGCGGTGGAAACCGCGCCGGGCGTGGTGTGCGAAAAGATCGTGCGGCCGATCGGCCGGGTCGGCCTGTACGTGCCGGCCGGCAGCGCGCCGTTGCCATCGACTGCGTTGATGCTGGGTGTGCCGGCCCGTCTGGCCGGATGCCGCGAGGTGGTGTTGTGCACGCCGCCGCGCAAGGACGGCAGCGTGGATCCGGCAGTGCTGGTCGCCGCGCAGCTGACCGGCGTGCGCCGGGTGTTCAAGCTCGGCGGTGCGCAGGCGATTGCGGCAATGGCGTATGGCAGCGAATCGGTTCCGAGTTGCGACAAGCTGTTCGGCCCGGGCAACAGCTTCGTCACCGAGGCCAAGCAGCAGGTGGCGCAGTCCGGCGCCGCGGCGATCGACATGCCGGCCGGTCCGTCCGAAGTGCTGGTGATCGCCGATGCCGGTGCGCAGCCAGCCTTCGTTGCCGCCGATCTGCTGTCGCAGGCCGAACACGGCCCGGATTCGCAGGTGCTGTTGTTGTCCGACAGCGATGCGCTGATCGCAGCGGTGCAGGTGGAACTGGACACCCAGCTGGCGCAACTGTCGCGCGCCGGGATCGCACGCCAGGCATTGGCGCAATCGCGCTTGATCAAGGTGCAGACCCTGGACGAGGCGTTTGCGATCAGCAACCGCTATGCACCTGAGCATTTGATTCTTGCGCTGCGCGAGCCGCGTGCGTGGCTGAGCCAGGTCGAAGCGGCCGGCTCGGTATTTCTCGGCGACTACACGCCCGAAGCGCTGGGCGACTACTGCAGCGGCACCAACCACGTGTTGCCGACCAGCGGCGCGGCGCGCGCCTACAGCGGCGTGAGCGTGGCCAGCTTCCAGAACATGGTCAGCGTGCAGGCGGCCAGCAAGGCCGGCATCGACGGCATCGGCGCATGCGCGCTGATTCTGGCGCGCGCCGAAGGCCTGGATGCGCACGCCAATGCAGTGGCATTGCGCATGGGAGTGGCAGCATGAGCACGTCATCGATTCTTGATCTGGTGCGCGAGGATTTGCGTGCGTTCGCCGGCTATTCGTCGGCACGCACCAGCGCCGTGCAGGGCGATGTGTGGCTCAACGCCAACGAGTCGGCCTGGGGCAATCCGGCCGACCCCGGCGCGAGCACGCGGCGGTATCCGGATCCGCAACCCAAGGGCTTGCGCAGCGCCCTGGCGGCGCTGTACGGCTGCGCGCCCGAGCAGCTGTTGATCGGCCGCGGCAGCGACGAGGCGATCGATCTGCTGGTGCGCGGCCTGTGCGCCCCCGGGCGCGATGCGGTGGTGGTGACGCCGCCGGTGTTCGGCATGTACGCAGTGTGCGCACGCCTTCAGAGCGCACCCCTGGTCGAGGTGCCGCTGGTGGACGGGCCTGCGGGTTTCCACGCGGATATTCCGGCGATCGTCGCGGCAGCGCTGGCCTCGCAGGCCAAGCTGGTGTTCCTGTGTTCGCCGTCCAACCCGGCCGGCTCGGCGATTGACCTGGACGCGATCGAAACCGCCGTGCGGGCCCTGCAGGGTAAGGCGCTGGTGGTGGTCGACGAGGCCTACGGCGAATTCTCCGATGTGCCATCGGCTGTGAGCCTGCTTGCGCGCTACGACAATCTGGCGGTGTTGCGCACGTTGTCCAAGGCGCATGCGCTGGCAGCGGCGCGCATCGGCAGCCTGATCGCCAACGCCGAGCTGATCGCCCTGCTGCGGCGCTGCCAGGCACCGTACCCGGTGCCGACGCCGTGCGCGGCAATGGCCGAGCAGGCCTTGTCGGCGCCTGCGCTGGAGGTCACGCGTCGGCGCATCGCCGAGGTGCGCAGCGAGCGCACGCGTGTGCACCAGGCGCTGGAGCAGCTGGCCGGGGTGCGTCAGGTGTATCCCTCTCAGGGCAACTTCTTGCTGGTGCGCTTCGACGATGCCGAAGCGGCATTCCAGGCATTGCTGGAGGCCGGTGTGGTGGTACGCGACCAACGCGCGGTTGCGCAGCTGTCCGACGCGCTGCGCATCACCCTGGGCACGCCCGAACAGAACGAGCGCGTGCTGAGCGCGCTGCAACGCAAGCAGGAGGCCGCCGCATGACCCCGATTCTTTTCGTCGACCGCGACGGCACGCTGATCACCGAGCCGGCCGATTACCAGATCGACGCCTATGAAAAACTGCGCCTGGTCGACAACGTGATTCCGGCGATGCTCAAGTTGCGCGATGCCGGCTATCAGTTCGTCATCGTCAGCAACCAGGACGGGCTGGGCAGCGACAGCTATCCGCGCGCGTCATTCGATGGCCCCAACAACCTGATGCTGCAGATCTTCGCCAGCCAGGGCATCGTGTTCCGCGAGGTGTTGATCGATTGCAGCTGGCCGGCTGACAACGCGCCCACACGCAAACCCGGTGTCGGCCTGATGGTGCCTTACCTGCAGGACCGCACGATCGACTGGGCACGCTCGGCAATGGTGGGCGACCGCATCACCGACATCCAGTTCGCGCAGAACCTCAATATCCGTGGCTTCCAGCTGCGCACCGACGAGTTCGGCGGCGAGTGGGACTGGCCCGGCATCGCGCACGAGCTGGCCGATGCGCCAAGGCGTGCGGTGGTTCAACGCAACACCAAGGAAACCAAGATCCGCGTCGAACTGGATCTGGACCGTGTGGCCGAGCCGAAGACCGCCACCGGCCTGCCGTTCTTCGATCACATGCTGGAACAGATCGGCAAACACGGCGGTTTTGCGCTGGACATCCGTGCCGAAGGCGACCTGCACATCGACGAGCACCACACCATCGAAGACACCGGTCTGGCGCTGGGCCAAGCATTGCGCGAAGCGCTGGGCGACAAGCGCGGCATCGGCCGTTACGGCTTCGATCCCGACGACAGCCCGTGGCGCGTGGCCGGCGCCACCGCGCAGCATGGCTTCACGCTGCCGATGGACGAAACCATCGCCAGTGCCGCGCTGGATTTCAGTGGCCGGCCGTACTTCGTGTTCGAAGGCGAGTTCAAACGCGAGCGCGTGGGCGACATGCCGACCGAACTGGTGCCGCATTTCTTCCGCTCGATCTGCGACGCCTCCGGTTTGAACCTGCACCTGAGCGTGCGCGGTGAGAACGATCACCACAAGGTCGAAGCCTGCTTCAAGGCCCTGGCACGTGCGTTGCGCCAGGCGATCCGTCGCGAAGGCACCGCGTTGCCCACCACCAAGGGTGCGCTATGACCGATGTCGCGTTGATCGATGCCGGCGGCGCCAATCTGGGCTCGGTGCGCTACGCGTTGGAGCGGCTGGGCGTGGAAGCGCGCCTGGTACGCGATGCAGCCGGGTTGCAGGGCGCGCAGCGGGTGATCCTGCCTGGCGTCGGCGCTGCGCCCGAAGCAATGTCGCGCCTGCGCGCACAGGGCCTGGTCGAGCCGTTGCGACAACTGCAGGTGCCGCTGATCGGCATTTGCTTAGGGATGCAGTTGCTGTTCGAACATTCCGAAGAAGGCGATGTCGATTGCCTGGGTCTGCTGCCGGGCATCGTGCGTCACATGACGCCGGCGCTCGGCATTCGCGTACCGCATATGGGCTGGAATCAGCTGGTGCCGATGCGCGCGTCCGCGCTGCTGGACGGCCTGCCGGAGCGTGCCAGTGCGTATTTCGTGCATGGTTATGCCGCGCCGGTGACGGCCGACACCGTGGCCGCCTGCGATCACGGCGGCCTGTTCACGGCGGTGGTGCAGCAAGGCCTGCGCTGCGGCGCGCAGTTCCACCCCGAGCGTTCGGCCGAGACCGGTGCACGCATCCTGCGCAATTTTCTTGAGATGAGTTTCCCATGAGTTTCACCGTTTACCCGGCCCTAGATATCCGCAACGGCCGCGTGGTGCGCCTGCTGCAAGGCGACTACGCACGCGAGACGCAGTACGGCGACGATGTGCTGCCGCGCGCGCAGGCGTTTGCCGATGCCGGCGCGCGGTGGATGCATCTGGTCGATCTGGATGCGGCAAAGGCCGGTGGTTACACGCTGGCCACCACACTGGGCGAGATCGCACGTGCCACCGGCTTGCGGGTGCAGACCGGTGGTGGCGTCCGCTCGCGCGCCGATGTGGCGCGCATCCTCGATGCCGGCGCCGCACGCGTGGTGATCGGCTCGTTGGCGGTGCGCCAGGCCGACAGCGTCATCGAATGGCTGCAGGAATTTGGCGCCGATCGGTTGACCATCGCGCTGGACACGCGCCAGGACGCCGACGGCGTATGGCAGTTGCCGGTGCACGGCTGGACCGAGGCCGCCGAGGCCACGCTGGATCAGTTGGCCGTGCGTTACGCGCAGGCCGGCCTGCAGCATCTGCTGTGCACCGACATCGCGCGCGACGGCATGCTGTCCGGCCCGAACATGGATTTGTACGCGCACCTGCGCACGCTGGCGCCGCAGTTGCGGGTGCAGGTGTCCGGCGGTGCGCGCAACCTAGCCGATGTCGCGGCCGCCAAGGCTGCCGGCTGTGCCGGCATCGTGCTCGGCAAGGCCTTGCTGGAAGGGCATCTGGCATTGAAGGAGGCACTGGCATGCTGAGCCGCCGCATCATTCCGTGCCTGGACGTGCGCGACGGGCGCGTGGTCAAGGGCGTCAAGTTCCGCGACCACATCGACATGGGCGACATCGTCGAACTGGCACTGCGCTACCGCGACCAGGGCGCAGACGAGCTGGTGTTCTACGACATCGGTGCCAGCCCGGAAGGGCGCTCGGTCGACTACACCTGGGTCGAGCGGGTGGCGCGGCTGATCGATATCCCGTTCTGCGTGGCCGGCGGCATCGGTAATGTGGAGACCGCGCGCGCGGTGCTGCATGCCGGTGCCGACAAGATTTCGATCAACTCGCCGGCGCTTGGCAGGCCGCAGTTGATCTCCGAGCTGGCCGATGCTTTCGGCGTGCAGTGCGTGGTGGTCGGTGTCGACTCGATTCGTGAGGACGACGGGCAGTGGCGCGTGCGTCGCTATACCGGCGACCCGAGCAAGACCCAGGCCTTGCCGATGCGCACGCTGGACTGGGTGGCCGAAGCGCAGCGCCTGGGTGCGGGCGAGATCGTGCTCAACTGCATGGACAACGACGGCGTGCGGCGTGGTTACGACATTGCACAACTGCGTCAGGTGCGCGCGCTCTGCCACGTGCCGTTGATCGCCTCCGGCGGTGCTGGCGAGATGCAGCATTTTGCCGACGTGTTCGACCAGGCCGATGTCGATGGCGCGCTGGCGGCAAGCGTGTTTCACAGCGGCGCGATTCCGATCCCGGCACTCAAGCAATTCCTGCGCGCGCAACAGATCGAGGTACGTGATGGGCAGTAACGAGATGACAGCGGGCGACGCGCTCGCCGCGCTGGACTGGAGCAAGGGCGAGGGCCTGTTGCCGGTGGTCGTGCAGGACGCCGACAACCTGCGCGTGCTGATGCTGGGCTACATGAATGCCGAAGCACTGGCGGTGACGCAGCAGCGTGGCGAAGTGACCTTCTTCAGCCGCAGCAAGCAGCGCCTGTGGACCAAGGGCGAGAGCTCGGGCAACGTGTTGCGGGTGGTGTCGATCGAGACCGATTGCGACGCCGACACACTGCTGGTGCAGGCGCGCCCGCACGGGCCGACCTGCCATCTGGGCCGCACCAGCTGTTTCCCGGGCGCCCCCGGCCAGTTCCTCGGCAGCCTGGATGCCTTGATCGCCACGCGCGAGCAGGAGCGCCCGCACGGCAGCTACACCACCAAGCTGTTCGAACAGGGCATCCGCCGCATCGCGCAGAAGGTGGGCGAGGAGGGCGTGGAAACCGCCTTGGCCGGCGTGGTGCAGGGCGATGCCGAGTTGCTCGGCGAGTCTGCCGATCTGCTGTATCACCTGATCGTGCTGCTGCGTGCGCGCGGCCTGGGCCTGGGCGATGCGGTGGCGCTATTGGAGTCGCGGCACAAGTAACGTAGTCATGTAGGAGCGCACCCGGGCGCGACGGGCGTTATCGGTAATGCCCGTCGCGCCCAGGTGCGCTCCTACGGAATGTGTCGGCGTGTCTTTCGCGCCGTGCGCCTGGCGAGGGCGGGTACAATTTCTGCTGATCTTCGCGCGGGAAAACGCATGCAGCTTCGCTTTGCTCTGTTGGCCCTGGGTGTGCTCGCGGGAAGCGCCTACGCGCGCGATGCCGTGGTCGATGGCACCGTCTACGAAGAACGCGACGGACTTGCCGGGCGCAGCGCCGATGAACCGGGCATTGCCGATGTAGCGGTCTCCAACGGCGAGCAGCTGGTACGTACCGACGCGCAAGGCCACTACCGCCTGCCGGTGCGCGACGGGCAGACGGTGTTCGTGATCAAACCGGGCGAGCGCAGTTTCGTGCCAGCCGCCGACGGACTGCCGGGTTTCTGGCGTCACTACGCGCCCAAGGGCTCGGCCAAGCGCAAATACCCAGGCATCGCCGCAACCGGGCGCAGCACGCAGCATTGGGATTTTGCGCTGACCCCGCGCGCCAGTGTCGGCAAGGAGGGCTTCCAGATGCTGGTGTTTGCCGACAGCCAGACCGCCAGCCTGACCGACGTGGGCTACTACCAGCGCGATATCGTGGCACCGATCGTCGGCAAGACCTCGGCCAGGCTGGGCACCACGCTGGGCGATATCGTCAGCGACGATCTGAGCCTGTACCCGGCCCTGAACAAGGTGACCACCCAGCTCGGCGTGCCGTGGTTTCATGTGCCGGGCAATCACGATCTCAACGTCGACGCCGGCGACGATGCGCATTCGCTGGACAGCTGGCGTGCCGTCTACGGCCCGGACACCTATGCGGTGGAAGAGGCCAACGCCAGCTTCGTGTTCCTGGACGATGTGATCTATACGCCAGGCGGCAAACCGGCCTATGTGGGCGGCCTGCGCGAGGACCAGTTCGCGTTCCTGCAGGCCTATCTGGCGCAGCTGCCGCGCGAGCGGCTGCTGGTGCTGGGCATGCATATTCCGTTGTTCGACGCGGCGCCGGGGCAGGAGACCTTTCGGCATGCCGATCGTCGCCGCCTGTTCGCCTTGTTGAAGGATTTTCCGCATGTGCTGGTGCTCAGCGCACACAGCCATACCCAGCGACAGGTCGATCACGGCGCCGACGAAGGTTGGCAGGGTGCCCGCCCGCTGCACGAATACAACGTCGGCGCGGCCTGCGGTGCGTTCTGGTCCGGCGCCAAGGATGCCGACGGCATTCCCGACGCGACGATGAGCGACGGAACGCCGAACGGGTACGCGGTGCTGCAGGTCGCGCCCGACGGCGACTACACGCTGGCCTATCACGTGGCGCGTTCGGTCGATGATGCGCAACTGCTGCTGCACGCGCCCAAGGTGCTGCGCCAGGGTGCGTATGCGGCCTGGGGCATCTACGCTAATGTCTTCATGGGCCAGGACGACACCCTCGTCGAGATGCGCATCGACAATGGCGCATGGCAGCCGATGAAGCGGGTGGAGCGTGCCGATCCGCGCCTGCTGGCCGAGAACGTGCGCGACGATGCGGCCGAGCAATTGCGCGGCTACGACCGCTCGCCCGAGGCCACGCCGTCCACCCATCTATGGCGTGGTGCATTGCCGACCACGCTGGAAGTGGGCGAACACGCGGTGGACGTACGCGCATCGCTGCCGACCGGGCAGTACAGCGCACGCACGGTGTATCGCTTGCAGCGCGCCGATCCCTGACGGGGAGGCGTGCGTAGTGCTGCGGGTTCTGGTGTGGAGCGCGTCGCGCATCAATGCGCTCCTACGGTGGTTGGTTGTTGGTTCGTTGACGCTTGAACCCTATCGCCGGAAACACAAACGCCTCCACAAGGGAGGCGTTTTGGGATCCGGGCTGGCAGGCGATGGCGCGCTGGCGGGGATCGATGCTGGCTGGCGTGAGCTGGCTGGCCGGGCGAGTGTAGCGAGGCTGCGCCAGCACTGGCGAAATGAGAATTAGTCTCAGCGCGTGGCAATCTTCATGGCGTTGCGAGTGCCGGCACGGGCGACGGTTTGCGCGGGCTGGCCGGTGCGGCCGGCACCTTGACCTTGGTCGGGTTGTCCAGCGACCTGCTATCGGGATCGGCTTCCGGATCCTGGTCCTGCCCGGCATCCGGAGCGGTCTCCAGCGGCGGATACGGGTAGGCTACGGCCGCGCCTGCATGTAGCCCTGCACGCCAGCGTGCCAGCACCGGCGCGATGCGCTTGCCGAGCGATTGCTGCGGCAACGACGGCAGTTCACCTTCCTGCTTCTCGCGCGCGGTGATCGCCGTCCTGGCCATATCGAACGCGGCCAGCGGGTCGTCGCTGCGATTCATCGCATCGATCAGCCAGGCCTGGCCGAAGTAGGTTGCATTGGAGGTGTTGCCGCAGCCGAACGAGGGCCGGTCAGCGCGCGCGGCGGTGAGGATCAGCGTGTCCGGCGAACGCAGCGCCGGAATGAAGCCGCCCGAGTAGCACGCCGACAGCACGATGATGCGATTGCCGATGCCGGCATCGTCCAGGGCCTGGCGCAGATCCTGCGGGCTGATGAAGTCTTCCTCGTCCTGGTCCACCTGCACGTACAGCGTGTGGTCTTCGGTGCCATGGGTGGTGACGAACAGCAGCAGCGCGTCTTCCTTGCGATCCATGCGCTTGCCGATTGCGGCAAGCGTGTCGTACAGGTTGTCGTAGGTCGCCAGCGGTGCGTATGGTTGCTCGCCCAGATTGTCCGGGTTGTTGACCAGCGTCACCACGCGGCCGCGCGCAGCGAAGCGTTGTTCGAACAGCCGCCTGAGGTAGAGCGTCTCGTTGCGAAACACATCGTCGCTGGCATCGCCGGCGAAGCCGACCACATACAGGTCGGTCACCCCAGGACGCTGTGGCTGCAGCGCGTTCAATGCCTGCGCAAGCGCCGCCTGGTCGACCGGGTCCACCTCATCCTTGCCTGCCGCCGCCTGGTTCGGCAGTGCGGCACCGGCGTCGGGATGACAGCCGGCCATCAAGGCCACGATGACGATCAACAACGAGAGTCGCCGCAGCAGGGCGTTCGGTCCGAAGGGGGAATGCAGCGACATGACAAACGCCGAGGTCTGGGAGGACGGGTGGAGCGCCTGGGCGCAGTGATCGCAACGCAGGCCACGACGTTGCACAACGTCCATCGATCCGCTTCAAGCACATCTTGCAGAACACGTTGCGTGCAGCAGGCCTTGCCTGCCAAGTCTCGCCACTGCGCATCGTCGATGTCGGCTGACCCACGCCTGCAACGGCGCCGCGAGCGCGCCGTCAGGCAGGTGCGGACGGCGCGCTTGAACCGCAATACATCAGTAGCGCATGCAACGCCGAGTAACGACTGCGCTCACCCAAGGATGAGCGCAGCGGGCTTGCCGATCGCGCTTACAGCGCCAGCTCGGTGAAACTTTCCACGCGCTGGTGGCTGCCGATCTCGTCGGCCGAGCGTGGGGTGGGGTAGTCCTCAAGGCGGTCCAGCAGCGCGGTACGCATGCCGGCACGCTTGGCGGCGTCCAGCTCTTCGATCACGTCCGACAGGAACAGGATTTCGCCCGGCGGCACGCCGATGCGTTCGGCGATGCGGCGGTAGCTGGCGCTCTCGCGCTTGGGGCCGACCTCGGTATCGAACCAGTCGCTGATCAGCCCGCTCAGGTCGCCGGCATCGCTATGGGCGAAGAACAGCTTCTGCGCCGGCACCGAGCCGGACGAATACACGTACAGCGGAATGCCGGCCGCATGCCAGGCCTGCAGCTGGATCGCCGCATCGGCATAGATGTGCGCGGTGAAGTCGGCGGTCTTGTAGCCGTCGCTCCAGATCATCCCCTGCAACGCCTTGAGCGCTGTGTGCTTGCGATCCTCGTCGATCCAGGTCTGCAGGGTGCTGACCAGGACTTCGTCCGGCACGTCCTCGCCGATCTCGTCGGCCACCTGGTTAAGCCAGTGCCGCACCTGCGGGTGACCGCCGTGCTCCTGCACGTAGGCCGGCATGGCGCGGCGCGCATACGGAAACAACACGTCCTTGACGAACGAGATGCTGCTGGTGGTGCCTTCGATATCGGTGAGGATCGCTTGCGGTCGTGTCATCGTCAGCTGGCCTTTGGAGGTTTCTCGGGGGCGTAGCGGGGGAATTGTTGAGCGATTTCGGTGCCGGTGAAGTGGCCGACCCATCCATCGGGCTCGGTGAAGAAGCGGATCGCCACGAAGTGCGGCTCCGGCCCCATGTCGAACCAGTGCAGGGTGCTGTCGGGCACGGCGATCAGGTCACCCTTCACGCATTCGATCTCGTAGACCTTGTTGTCCACGTGCAGCGTGAACTGGCCCGAGCCGGCGACGAAGAAGCGCACCTCGTCTTCCTTGTGGAAGTGCTCGTCCAGGAACTTGGCGCGCATTTCCTCGCGCTTGGGATTGTCCGGCGCGATGCTGACCACATCGACGGTCTTCAGCCCGCGCTCGGCGCTGAGCCGCTCGATATCCTCGCGGTAGGCCGCCATCACCTGCTCGGGTGATGCGCCCGGCTCGATCGGCTGATTGGCCTTCCAGCGCTCGAAGGTCACGCCGATCTTGCTCAGCTCGGCAGCAATCTGCTCGCCGTCGCGGCTATCGAGCTGCGGCAGGTTGGGATCGGAATCGTTGTAGATGCGAAGTCGGCTCATGGCGATCTGGCTCACAAGGGAAGGGGGGAGGTGGCGAGGACTCGGCGCGGGCCGCGCAGCTTCAGCAGCTCGAGTTCGCAATGCAGCAGGAATTCGAAGGCCTCCAGGTGACGGCGCGCCTCGGCCATGTTGCGGCCCCAGGCATACAGACCGTGTCCTTCGATGAGATACCCCCACAGGCTCTGTTTGTCCAGCAGGGCCTCGACCTGCGCGGCCAGCACCTGCATGTCCTGCGTATTGGCGAACACCGGCACGTCCACTGCCGTTTCATGTGTGGTGTTGCCTTCGAAGGCTTTCAACAGCTCATAGCCCTCCAGCCGGATCATGCCGCTGCCGGCGTACAGCCGCGAGGCAATGGTCTGCACCGGCGAATGCGTGTGCAGCACGCAGCCGATCTCGGGGAAGCGGCGATACAGCTGGGTGTGCAGCAGCGTTTCCGCAGACGGGCGCAACGGACGGCCGACCGCCAGGCCATCGAAGTCCACCACCATGATGTCTTCTTCGACCAGGCGGCCCTTGTCGCGGCCGGACACGGTGATCGCCGCGTGCTGTTCGTCCAGGCGATGGGAGAAATTGCTGCTGGTGGCCGGCGTCCAGCCGGCCTGGGCCAGCTCGCGGATGTTGCCGATCAGCAGCTGCGCCAGCTCGTGCAGACGCGCGGCGCTATAGGGCAGGGGGGCAGTGGTCGCATTCATGGACCTATTCTACTGCCCCGCCGGATTACGGTCAGGTGCAGCGCAGCAGGGTTTTGTCCCGCCACGGCCGTACCCAGAGCGGCCGACAAAACGTGAGGAGCGCGCGCCTGGCAGTGAGCGCGAGGGTTTTGTCAGTCGTCTGTTGTTGGATGCAGTCAGAAGCCCAGGTCAGATGCCTGGTTGGTCGAGGGCGCGGTGCCCTCACCGCCCGCGGGACACGCCGCAAGTACATCCATGTAGGCTCGGTGGCGGCATCCATGCCGCCACACGGTCCCGCAATCGGCGAGGCCACCGCACCAGAGAGTGAATCGGTGGTCGTGTGAAAGCTGCTTGTTGCTCGGGTTGAATCGGGAGGCGGATCGGAAGCGATGCGATCCGAGCAACACACTGCATGCTCTGCTCGCAACCCTGCGTACCGACTATCTCGACAGGTCCTTGCCCGCCCACCGTCGCGGGACCTTACGCGGCATGGATGCCGCGTAAGAGCCTACACGGACGTACTTGCGGCGTGTCCTGCGATGGTGGGCGGGCAAGGACCCTGCAGCCAAGCCGCAGACCAGCACCCACCAACCAACCAAGCTACAGATCAGCCCGCGCAGATCAGCCGCTCTGCGATAGACCGGCGCGCAGGCGTTCTATCGGCCGCTCTCAGCCCACGCGTGTGATCAACGACCGTCGCGCAGACGGCTGTGGCGATAGCCGTAGCCGAAATAGACCACCAGCCCGACCAGCGTCCACACCCCCATCAACATCCAGTTGTGCAGGGTCATCGCCGACAGCAGGGCCAGGCAGCTCAACACGCCAGCGCTGCAGATCAGCCAAGCCACCGGCATGCGGAACGGACGCGGCAGTTCCGGGTGGGTGCGGCGCAGGATCAGCACGCCGGCGCACACCGCGGCGAACGCGATCAGCGTGCCCATCGAGGTCAGCTCGCCCAGCACATCCAGCGGGAACACCGCTGCCAGCAGGGCGATGCCCACGCCGGTGATCACGGTATTGACGTGCGGGGTGCGGTACTTGGGATGGATGCGAGTGAAGATCGACGGCAGCAGCCCGTCGCGCGCGATGATCATGAAGATGCGCGGCTGGCCGATGATCATCACCAGCACCACCGACGACAGCCCGATCAGCGCGCCGACTTCCACCACCACGCGCAACCAGGCCAGCTGCGGATGCGCCGCCACCGCGGTCACCACCGGCTCGTCGGTGCCGAGCAGGGTGTAGGGCACCAGGCCGGTCATCACGGCCGCCATGGCGATGTAGAGCACGGTGCAGATGACCAGCGACAGGATCATGCCGATCGGCAGGTCGCGTTGCGGGCGGTGCGACTCCTGCGCCGCCACCGACACCGCCTCGAAGCCGATATAGGCAAAGAACACCATCGCCGCGCCGCGCAGCACGCCTTCCATGCCGTACTTGCCCGGACCCTCGTTGGCCGGAATGAACGGGTGCCAATTGGCGGTATCCACGTACTTCCAGCCCACCGCGATCACCAGCAGGATCAGCCCGGTCTTGAGGATCACCATCGCCATGTTCATCGCCGACGACTTGCGGATGCCCACGTAGCACAGCCAGGTCAGCAGCAGCACGATACCGGCGGCGGGCAGGTTGGCGATTGCGCCGGTGCGCTGCAGCTTGCCGTCCAGCGGCGCGCTGACCAGGGCGGCCGGCAGGTGGATGTTGAAATGTTCCAGCAAGCTGAGGAAATAGCCGGTCCAGCTGACCGCCACCGCCGAGGCGGACACGCCGTACTCCAGCACCAGCATCCAGCCGATAAACCAGGCCGCCAGTTCGCCGAAGGTGGCATAGGTATAGGTGTAGGCGCTGCCGGATACCGGCACCATCGCCGCGAACTCGGCGTAGGCCATTGCGCAGAACGCGCAGCACACCGCGGCCAGCACGAACGACAGCATGATCGCCGGGCCGGCGTGATCGGCAGCGGCCTGACCGGTGATGACGAAAATGCCGCCGCCGATCACCGCCCCGATGCCCAGGGCGGTCAGCCCCCAGGGCCCGAGTGCGCGTTGCAGGCCTAGCCCGTCGGCCGCCTCGTGGCTGGCGTGCGGGTGCTTGGTGGCCCAGAGTTGCTTGAACATGCAGCGGTTCCTGTTGAATCCCTGCACGTGGCGGTGCGGGCGTGTGCGAGATGTGCGGGCTGTTGCGAGGTACTCGTGTCGTCAAATCCCCGCACACGGATGTGCGGGCTGTTGCGAAGTACTCGTGTTGTCAAATCCCCGCACATGGATGTGCGGGCTCTTGCGAGGGACTCATGTTGTCAAATCCCCGCACATGGATGTGCGGGCTCTTGCGAGGGACTCGCAGTTACGCCTTGCGGGCCAGCCGGCTATGGCGAATGCCATAACCGAAATAGATGACCAGGCCGATCATGGTCCAGCCCACGAACACCTTCCAGTGTTCCTGGAAGGCCTGGAAGAACAGGAACAGGCAGGCCAGCGCGCCCAGCGGGCAGATCAGCATCGCCAGCGGCACCCGGAACGGGCGCGGCAGATCCGGCTTGGTGAAACGCAGCACCATGACCCCGGCGCACACGGTGGCAAAGGCGAGCAGGGTGCCCATCGACACCAGTTCGCCCAGCACGCTGAGCGGGATCAACCCGGCCAGCAGCGCCGCGACCACGCCGACGAAGATTGTCCCGACATAGGGGGTATGAAACTTCGGATGCACCTTGCCGAACAGTCGGGGCATCAACCCATCCTTGGCCATGGTGTAGAAGATGCGCGGCTGCGCCATCAGCATCACCAGCACCACCGAGGACAGGCCGGCGATCGCACCGATCTCCACCGCGGTCTTGAGCCAGGTCAGTTGCGGGTGCGCTTCCAGCGCCGTGGCCACCGGCTTGGCGGTGCCGAGCTGGGTATAGGGCAGCAAGCCGGTCAGCACCGCGCAGACAATGATGTAGATGACGGTGCAGACCGCCAGCGATACCAGAATGCCGATCGGCATGTTCTTCTGCGGATCCTTGGTCTCGCCGGCGGAGGTGGAGACCGCGTCGAAGCCGATGTAGGAAAAGAACACGATGGATGCGGCGCGGAACACGCCGTCCCAGCCGAACTGGCCCGGCCCGGTGTTTTCGGGGATGAAGGGGTGCCAGTTGGCCGGGTCGATGTAGGCGATACCGAAACCGACGAACAGGCAGATCACCACCACCTTGATCGCCACCACGATGGCGTTGGCAAACGCCGACTGGGTGACGCCGACATAGCACAGCATGCTCACCGCAGCCACGATCAGCACGGCCGGCAGGTTGATGAGGTTGCCGGAGCTGACAAAGTTGTGGCCGTCCCAGGCCAGTGGCGCCCCGGCCAGCTCGGCCGGGAACGGCAATCCAAGCGTGCCGGTCAGGAAACTGATCAGGTAGGCGGACCAGCCGACCGCAACGCTGGAGCCGGCGAACAGGTATTCCAGCACCAGGCACCAGCCGATGAACCAGGCGATGCCCTCGCCGAGGGTGGCATATGAATACGAGTAGGCGCTGCCGGAGACCGGCATCATCGCCGCGAACTCCGCGTAGCACAGGCCGGCGAATGCACAGGCGATGCCGGCGAACACGAAGGACAGCATCACCGCCGGGCCGGCGTGGTTGGCAGCGGCCTGGCCGGTCAACACGAAGATGCCGGCGCCGATCACCGCACCGATGCCGAGCATGATCAGGTGCTTGGCGGTGAGGGTGCGTTGCAGGGTGGCTTCGCCTTGCAGGCTGCCTTCGACCGGTTCGCCCCCATCGACATGTCCAGCGGGCTCGATCGGTTTGACCCTCAACAGAGACTTCAGCATTCGGTACATCCCTAAGTGGCAACTAAGGCGCGCGCGCCTGGGCGAAGGTGGTGCGCCGCATCCCGGTGGGACAGGCAAGCGGCCTACCTTGCCAAAGCTACACGCTCACGACAAGCACGTACGCAGCATGAATGGCGATAATGGCCGCCTGGCCCGCGACGGGCGACCGGGAACGACAGATGGTGGATGCAACCCTGCAACAGCGATTGGCCGACTACCGCGCACGCTGGCCTGACGAGGCGGAGCTGGCCGAGCAGTTCGCGCAACTGCTGGACGATGCCACCAACCCGTTCCTGCGTGAGCGTGTCGAAGGTCATTTCACCGGCTCGGCGTGGGTGGTCAGCGCCGATGGCACGTGCACGTTGCTGACCCATCACCGCAAGCTGCAACGCTGGCTGCAGCTGGGCGGGCACGCCGACGGCGACCGCGACCTGGCGCAGGTGGCCTTGCGCGAGGCGCAGGAGGAATCCGGATTGACCGGCTTGCGCCTTACTGACGCGGCCATTTTTGACCTGGACCGGCACTGGATTCCCGCGCGTGGCGAGGTGGCCGGGCACTGGCATTACGACGCGCGCTATGTGGTGATGGCTGGGGCGGACGAGGCATTCGAAGTCAGCGAAGAATCGCTGGCCCTGGCGTGGCGCCCGGTCGCCGAACTGCTTGCCGATCCGCAACTGGATCCGTCGATGCGGCGCATGGCCGAGAAGTGGGTGGCGCGCGCGCGTTGAGCAGCTTGTCAAAGCCCCTTTCGTCGGGGCGATAAGACACTGCTTGCGCGCCACTGGCGCGCTCGCCGCAAGCGCGGGCACTACGCCTGGTACTTGCCGGCTTCGGTGGGCGGCAGCAGCGCGGCCGGCGATCGGCTGCTCGGCTCGGTCAGACATCCTGTCTGACTCGCCGCCGCGGCACGTCCTTGTGCCGCTTTCCGCCAATCCCCGGTCACGCTGCTGCCTCGGCCATTCGCTGTCATGACCTTGGAAGTAGTGGGTGAGTGATGAGACGTTTTTTCATGCTCAGGTCTGCGAATCAAAGCCCCGCTCCCGTGGGGGCGAGCAGGCGCAGCTTGCGCGCCACGAGCGCGGCCCGGCCTGTCGCCTAGCGGCTTCGGTGGGCGGCAGCAGCGCGGCCGGCGATCGGCTGCTCGGCTCGGTCAGACATCCGGTCTGACTCGCCGCCGCGGCACATCCTTGTGCCGCTTTCCGCCAATCCCCGGCCACGCTGCTGCCTCGGCCATTCGCTGTCATGGCGCCTTGGAAGCATTGAGTGCGTGATGAGACGTTGCCTAAACGCTTACGTCTGCGAATCAAAGCCCCGCTCCTGTGGGGGCGAGCAGGCACAGCTTGCGCGCCATGGGAGCGCGTGCCTGGGAGCGCCCGCGCCGCAAGCGCGGGCCGGGGCGCGGGGGGAAGTACAGCCAGGCATCGGCTGCCAGTTTACGAGTCACCCTTACTGGCGCGGGGCGACGCGTTTGCCACGGCAGACGCGCCGAAGTTGGCCGCAGCGCCCCTCATCCGGCCCTTCGGGTCACCTTCTCCCGTTGGGAGAAGGGATCACCTCAGTACAACGTCCGCTCAGTACAAAATGCGCGTCCGCAAGGTCCCTTCGATCAAGGCCAGGCCTTCCTTCAGTGCGGTGGCCTGCGCCTCGCTGGCGCTGACGTCGATCACCACGTAGCCGACCTTGGGATCGGTGCGCAGGAACTGGCCGTCGATGTTGACGTTGTGGCGCGAGAACAGTTCGTTGATCTTTGACAGCACGCCCGGGACGTTGCGGTGGATATGTAGCAGACGCAGGCTGTCGGGGTGCTCGGGCAGGGTGACCTCGGGGAAGTTCACCGCCGACAGGGTGCTGCCGTTGTCGCTGTAGCGCACCAGCTTGGCGGCCACTTCGACGCCGATATTGTCCTGCGCTTCCAGCGTGCTGCCGCCGACGTGCGGGGTCAGGATCACGTTGTCGTGTGCGGTCAACTTTGATTCGAACGCATCGCCATTGCCCTTGGGCTCGATCGGGAACACATCCACCGCCGCGCCGCCGATCTGGCCCGAGCTCAGTGCCGCGTCCAGTGCGTCGATGTCGATCACCGTGCCGCGCGAGGCGTTGATCAGGTGCGCGCCGTGCTTCATGCGCGCGATCTCCGCCGCGCCGATCATGTCCTTAGTCGACGGCGTCTCCGGCACATGCAGGGTCACCACATCCGAGCGTGCCAGCAGGTCGTCCAGATCGATCGCCGCACGCGCGTTGCCCAGCGACAGCTTGGTTTCGATGTCGTGGAAGATCACCTGCATGCCCAGGGACTCGGCCAGCACGCCGACCTGGGTGCCGATATGCCCGTAACCGACGATGCCCAGCACCTTGCCGCGCGTTTCGTGGCTGCCGGCGGCCGACTTCGACCACCCGCCGCGATGGCATTCGGCGTTCTTCTGCGGGATGCCGCGCAACAGCAGGATCGCCTCGGCGATGACCAGCTCGGCCACGCTGCGGGTATTGGAGTAGGGCGCGTTGAACACCGGGATGCCGGCCAGCTCGGCTGCGTCCAGATCGACCTGGTTGGTGCCGATGCAGAAGCAGCCCACTGCGATCAGCCGCTTGGCATGCGCCAGCACCTCGGCGCTCAACTGCGTGCGCGAGCGGATGCCGACGATATGTGCCTCGGCGATGCGCGCGATGAGCTCGTCTTCCGGCAACGACTTGGCGTGCAGTTCGATCTGCGAATAACCGGCGGCGCGGAACACATCCACGGCAGTCTGGCTGATGCCTTCCAGCAACAGGACGCGGATGTCCTGCTTGGGAAACGAGGTTCTCTTCGGCGACATGGGGGAGCGCATTGCAGCAATCGGGTCGGCAACTATGCCAGATGGGCCGTGCGATGGGGCGCCCGCAACGCAGTGTTTGCGCAGGCTAAGTCCTTGCGGTGCAACGGTTTCAGCTGAATCCAACGCGGTGGCGGCGCCGCGAGGTGCAACTGGACGAGGCTGGCGCGCACTGGCACGCTGTGCGGTTCCTACTGCAGCGCCGTGTGCCATGACCGATCCCCGCATCCTTTCGTTGCAACAGGCCGTGCCCGCGTTGCGTTTGAAGACCGAGCCGGCCGACCTGGAACACTACGGCCGCGACTGGACGCGGCGCTGGACGCCGAACCCGCTGGCGATCGCCTTGCCTGGTGCGGTGGACGAGGTGCAGGCGGTGCTGCGCTGGGCCAATGCGAACGCGGTTGCAGTAGTGCCCTCGGGTGGGCGCACCGGCTTGTCCGGCGGTGCGGTGGCTGCCAACGGCGAGCTGGTGCTGAGCCTGGAGCGCCTGAACAAGCCGCTGGAGTTCAATGCAGTGGATCGCACGCTCACCGTCCAGGCCGGCATGCCGCTGGAAGCGGTGCACAATGCCGCGCGCGAGCATGGTCTGGTGTATCCGGTGGATTTCGCCGCGCGCGGTTCGTGTTCGATCGGCGGCAACATCGCCACCAATGCCGGCGGCATCCGCGTGATCCGCTACGGCAATACCCGCGACTGGGTCGCCGGCCTGAAGGTGGTCACCGGTGCCGGCGAACTGCTGGAGCTCAACAACGCGCTGGTGAAGAATTCCAGCGGCTACGATTTCCGCCATTTGATGATCGGCTCCGAAGGCACGCTCGGCGTCGTGGTCGAAGCGACATTGCGACTGACCGACCCGCCGCCGCCCAGCAACGTGATGTTGCTGGCGCTGCCTTCATTCGAGGTGCTGATGCAGGTGTTTGCCGCGTTCCGCGCGCAGCTGCGGCTGGAGGCATTCGAATTTTTCACCGACCGCGCGCTCGAACACGTGCTGGCGCACGGCGCGCAGGCACCGTTTGCCGAGGTGCATCCGTATTACGTGGTCACCGAATTCGCTGCCGGCGACGAGGCGCAGGAAGCCGCAGCGATGGCGGCATTCGAGACCTGCATGGAGCAGGGCTGGGTCAGCGACGGGGTGATCAGCCAGAGCGATGCGCAGGCCGCGCAACTGTGGCGACTGCGCGAAGGCATCACCGAAGCGCTGGCGCGCTACACGCCGTACAAGAACGACGTGTCGGTGCGCATCTCGGCGATGCCGGAGTTCCTGGCCGAAACCCAGGCGTTGCTGCACGATGCGTATCCGCATTTCGATGTGGTGTGGTTCGGCCATATCGGCGATGGCAACCTGCATATCAATGTGCTCAAGCCCGATGGCACCAGCCAGGCCGATTTCGTGGCGGCCTGCGATCAGGTGACCAAGTTGCTGGCGCAGGCCTTGCAGCGTTTTGGCGGCAGCATCTCTGCCGAACACGGCATCGGCCTGGTCAAGAAAGCCTACCTGTGGAGCACGCGCTCGGCCGAGGAGATCGCCTTGATGCGCGGGATCAAACATGTGCTCGATCCTCATCTTTTGCTGAATCCCGGCAAGCTGTTCGAGATGGACGACGCGCCTGCCGCCATGCGTGCCGGTTAGTCTTTCACCACCTTCACATGGAATCGATACGCCAATGATGCGCTCCCTCGTGTTTTGCGCTTTGACGCTGCTGCCGCTGGCGGCCTTCGCATCCAGCCTGGCCGGAACCTCGGCGGGTGCATCGTCGGCCGGTTCGTCCAATTCCTCCGGCAGCAGTTCCGGCGACGACAAGGTGGTGGCCGACGCACGCGAAGATGCCGCCGGCTTCGTCGCCAGCGATGGCGCGATCCGCGGCGCGCGGCTGGAAGCGGCGCTGCTGCAATTGCGTAGCCGTAGCGATGCGGCGCGGCTGTCCAGCGACCTGGAACTGGCGCAGTCCATTCTGGCCCAGTGAGTTCTCCTCGCCGGTGCTGGTGGCTGTGGTTGGCCGCAGCGATCGCACCGGCGGCGCAGGCCGAATTACGCGTCGATGTCGATCCGCAGGGCCTGTCTGCGGCGGAGATCGACACCACGCACGCATTGGTGAAACAGGTGGCGCAGCGTCTGCCGCCTGCCTGGATGCAGCGTATCGACGCACCGATCCAGCTGCAGTGGCGCACGGACTTACCGGCACACGTGCATGGCCGCGCGATCGGCCGGCGCATCCTGCTCGATCGTGCGCTGCTGGATGCCTGGAGCGCGCAGGCGACGGCCACGCAGACCGACCCCGAGGCACCGGCCATGCGCGCGGCAATGGCCGCCGTGGTGCATGAACTGGCGCATGTGCTGGACCGCGGTGCGCACGGCGGCCTGTCGCGCGACCCGCGACTGCGCGATCTGGCCGGCTGGCAGGTGCGTCCCTGGCGGATCGGGCGCGGCGCAAACCGGTTCAGCGATCGCAGCCCCGACGATTACGAGCGGCGCAGCCCAGCCGAATTTGTCGCGGTGAATCTCGAACACTACGTGCTCGATGCCGACTATCACTGCCGGCGTCCGGCGCTGGCCGCCTGGTTCGCCGAGCAGGTCGGTGGCATGCCCGATGCAACGCATTGCGAGACGACGTTGCCGTACCTGCAGGCCGACAACGATGCCGGCGCGATGTCGCTGCTGGCACTGGATCCAGCGCGTGTGTACGCGGTGGACTACTTGCTGGCCGAGGGCAATGAGCAGCCGATGAGCCGCTGGGGCCACAGCATGCTGCGTCTGGTGATCTGTGCCCCGGGCCGCGCGCCTGGCCCCGATTGCCGTCTGGATCTGCAGTATCACCGCGTGCTGTCGTTCCGCGCCTTCGTCGGCGATGTGCAGATTTCCAGCTGGCGCGGGCTGACCGGCTCGTATCCCTCGCGGTTGTTCGTATTGCCGTTGAATCAGGTCGTGGACGAATACACCAAGGTGGAGCTGCGCGCGCTGTCGTCGGTGCCGCTGACACTGACGCGCGGGGAGATCGCCGCGCTGCTCGCACGCGCCGCGCAGGTGCATTGGAGTTACGACGGCCGCTACTACTTCATCGGCAACAACTGCGCGGTGGAGACCTTCAAGCTCCTGCACGACGGCGTGCCGCGGCTTGCCGCGGCCGGGCTGTCGTCGATCACCCCGCGTGGTGTGAGGCAGCGCTTGCAGCGCGCCGGCGTCGCCGACATGCAGGTGCTGGACGACCCTGCGCAGGCGATTCGCCAGGGCTATTACTTCGAGTCGGCGGCGGCGCATTACCAGACCATGTTCGATGTGATCCGCCGCGGCCTGCCGGTGCCGCAGACCAGCGTGGAGCAATGGCTGGACGCGCGCGCGGACGCGCGTGCGCAGTGGTTCGACCGCGGCGGTCTACGCGAGACCGCTGCAGCGTTGTTGCTGGAACAGGCCGCGTTGCGCCGTCAGGAGTTGCTGGCACGCGATGCGCTCAAGCGCCTGCTGACACCCGGCGCGGCCGGGCGTGACTCGGTGCAGGGTCAGCTGCAGTCGCTGTTCGCGCGGCAGGCCCAGCTCAGTCACCCGGCCACGCTGTTGGGCAGCGCCGGCTACGGACTGCCGCAAGCAGACGAGCGGCAGGACCTGAGCGTGCGCGTGGCGCAGGAAACCGGCGTACTGGTCGACGGCTGGAAACAACTGCAGGCGCTGGGGCGGCAGCAACTGCCGGCCGACGTCCGCACTGAATTGGAGCAGGGCGAGGCGAATGTGCAGCGCCTGCGCGCACGCCTGCGCGAGCTAGCGCGCGGTGATGCGGCTGCCGACAAAGTGCAGTCGGAGATGGGTGTACCTCTGCAGGCGCAATAGCGATTCGGACCACGCCGGGGGGCGGTACCAGCCGCTCTCCCTACGGGGCGAGAAGGCACGGCTTGCGCGCCATTGGCGCGTGTGGCTTGGAGCGCCCGCGCTGCTAGCGCGGGCCGGGGCGCGGAGCGGGGGAGGGTACGGGCCGAAGCTCTCGTATAGGTCCAACTGCACGAGGCTTCGCCCGTACCCTTATCCGGCGCTTTGCGCCACCTTCTCCCGATGGGAGAAGGTAGGCGCTGTGGCCTGCAGCTGTAAGTCCCAGTCCCCAGTGCTCCGGCCCGGGACGACGCATTGCACAGCTGGCACCTATCACACCAGCCGACGCACCTCAGCCAGCCGGTTGCAGATCCGCCTGCACCGAATACTTGCGCAGCCAGTCGCTGACCCGCGCGTTGTTGCGGTATTGCTTCAGTAGCTTTGCAAGCCGTGCCGGTGCCGGCGTGCAGAATTGCGCGATGGCCACTTCGATCTCGTGGCGACGATCAGCGTCGTACGGCTCCTCACCCGCGAAGTGCTCGCAGGTGTCGTAGTCCTCCACCAGCGTGCGCACATCCTCCGGCATGCCGCACAGGCCGGGCGGATGTTGCAGCCACTCCTCGTCCACCTTGGCATCGGTGCAGGCCACCGGCGCAGGTGCGGGCGTGGATGTCGGCGCCGGGGCTGGTTGCGCCGTGCAGGCGCCCAGCAGCCCCAGCGTCACCACAACGACCAGCTTGCGCATCAGTCGGCGCGGCCTGCGAATTCGCCGGTGGTGGTGTTGACCAGCACGCGCTCACCGTTGGTGATGTACTCGGGCACCATGATTTCCAGGCCGGTATTGAGCTTGGCCGGCTTGGGCCGCTTGGTGGCGGTGCCGCCCTTGAGTTCGGGCGGGGTTTCGACCACTTCCAGCGTCACCGTCTGCGGCAGTTGCACGGCCACCGGCTGGTCGTCGATCACCTGCACGTAGATGCCGGTCAGCCCGTCGATGATGTAACCGGCATCGGTGCCGATCACGTCCGCATCCAGCGTATACGGGGTGAAGTCCTCGTCGTCCATGAACACGAACGCCTCGCCATCCTTGTACGAAAATGTCGACAGGCGACGCAGCAACTCCACTTCCGGCAGGTTGTCGTCGGCGTCGAAGCTGGCGTCCAGCTTGGCGCCACCGGGCACGCTGTACATGATGAAGCGGAAGCGCACGTTGCCACCGCGGCCCTGCGGCGAACTGCGCTCGATGTCGCGGATCTGGTAGATGCCGCCGTTGTATTCGACGACGTTGCCTTTCTTGATGTCGTTAGCTTTCATGGAATGAGTCAGGGATTGGTGATTTGGGATTAGGGATTGGCAAAGCAGAGCTGGAGCGGGCGGGCAGGGCAGTAGTGCTGTTACGAATCCCCAATCCCGACGCACCAATCCCCGCTACTTCGGCGCCAACCGCACGCCGCCGTCCAGGCGAATCACATCGCCATTGAGATAGCGATTGCGCAGGATGAAGGCGACGGTGTCGGCGTATTCGTCGGGTTGGCCCAGACGCGAGGGGAACGGGATCGCCGCGGCCAGCGATTGCTGCACCGCCTCGAGCATGCCGTCCACCATCGGGGTCCAGAACACGCCCGGTGCGATCGTCATCACGCGGATGCCAAAGCGCGCCAGCTCGCGCGCCATCGGCAAGGTCATGCCGACCACGCCCCCCTTGCTGGCGGCATAGGCGGCCTGGCCGATCTGGCCTTCGTAGGCGGCCACCGAGGCGGTGTTGATGATCACGCCGCGCTCGCCATCGTCGCCGGCACTGTTGTGCTGCATCACATCGGCCGCGGCCTTGGCCACGTTGAAGCTGCCGACCAGGTTGACCAGCACGGTGGTGCGGAAGGTCGCCAGCGGCATCGGCGCTTCCTTGCCGAGCACGCGGCCCGAGCCGAGGATGCCGGCGCAGTTCACCGCCAGGTTGAGCCCGCCCAGCGCCTGCGCGGCCTGCGCCACGTTGGCGGCGACCTGCGCCTCGTCAGTGACGTCGGTGGCGAAATACTGCGCCTTGCCGTCACCGAGCAGCGCCAGCGCCGCCTCGGCCTTGTCGGCGTTGACGTCGAACAGGGCGACCTTGCCGCCGTCGGCCACGATGCGCTGCGCCACGGCCAGGCCCAGGCCGGAAACGCCGCCGGTGACGATGGCAAGAACAGAAGAAGGCTGCATGCGGTGGTTCCTTGGAAATCCTGGAAGCCGGTGGATGCCGGCAGGCGAACGGGTGACGACGCAGCCGGCGATTCTAGCCGAAGCGTCTGTGCGCCCGCCCTGGAAGATGCGCGGGCGTGGAGGCGGCGTGCGGGACTAAAATCTCAGCCGGCGGCCGCCAAGGCCTTGCCGACCTTGCTGCCGGTCTCGCGACCCAGCAGCTGCGCCAGCCAGCGGCCGGTGCGGGCGAGGGTGGGCAGGTCGATGCCGGTCGGCATGCCCAGCCCATGCAGCAGATACACCACATCTTCGCTGGCGACATTGCCGCTGGCGCCCTTGGCGTAGGGGCAGCCGCCGGCACCGGACACCGCCGCATCGACCACGCGCACGCCTTGCTCCAGGCAGGCGGCGATGTTGGCCAGTGCCTGGCCGTAGGTGTCGTGGAAGTGCACGGCCAATGCCGGCATCGGGACCGCCTGCGCCACCGCAGCCAGCATCTGGCGTGCCTTGGCCGGGGTGCCGACGCCGATGGTGTCGCCCAGCGAAATCTCGTAGCAGCCCAGTGCGTACAGCCGTTGCGCGACATCGACCACATCCGCCACCGGCACCGCGCCCTGATACGGGCAGCCCAGCACGGTGGAGACGTAACCGCGCACGCGCACGCCGTCGAGCGCGGCCTGTTCCAGGATCGGCCGAAAGCGCGCGATCGATTCGTCGATGCCGGCGTTGGTATTGGTGCGATTGAAGGCCTCCGACGCCGCGGTGAACACCGCCACCTCCTGCGCACCGGCGGCGCGTGCGCGCGCATAGCCCTGCAGGTTCGGCACCAGCACCGGATAGGCGATGCCCGGCGCCTGGGTGATGCCGGCGAACACCTCGGCCGCATCGGCCAGTTGCGGCACCCAGCGCGGGCTGACGAAGCTGGTCGCCTCGATGCTGCGCAGCCCGGTCGCGGAGAGTTGATCGATCAAGGCGATCTTGTCGGCGGTGGCGATCGGCGTCGCTTCGTTCTGCAGGCCATCGCGCGGTCCGACCTCGACAATGCGGACGAAGTCGCTCACGCCGCGCCCTCCGGCACCCAGGCCGGGCTGCGCTTGTCGAGGAAGGCGCCCAGGCCTTCCTGGCCTTCTGGGGAAACGCGCAGGCGCGCGATCCACGCGGCATTGGCAGCGTCGATGGCGTCACGGTCGATCGGTGGCAGCACCGCGCGCACCAGCGCCTTGGCGCTGGCTGCGGCCAATGGCGCGGCCGCCAGCAACAGGCGGACCTGGCGCTCCACCGCGATATCCAGTTGGTCGGCGGCCACCAGTTGATGCAACAGGCCCAGCAGCTGCGCGGTGGCCGCGTCGAAGATCTCGGCAGTGGCGAACCAGCGCCGTGCCTGGCGCGCGCCGATCGCTGCGATCACATACGGCGAAATCACCGCCGGCAGCAGGCCGAGCTTGCTCTCGGTCAGCCCGAAGCGCGCCTCGGTGCAGCCGATGGCGATATCGCAGCACGCCACCAGGCCCACGCCGCCGCCGAACGCCGCGCCGTTGACGCGCGCGATGGTCGGCTTGGGCAACTCGTCCAGCGTGCGCATCAAACGCGCCAGGGCGAGCGCATCGGCCGCGTTGTCGGCCTCGCTGGCACCGGCCATGCCGCGCATCCAGTTAAGGTCGGCGCCCGCGGAGAACGCAGCGCCGGCACCGGTGATCACGACGACGCGGATCTGCGCCGCCCGGCCGGCCTGCTGCAAGGCGTCGGTGAGCGCGCCGATCAAGGTCGCATCGAAGGCGTTGTGCACCGTTGGGCGGTTCAGTCGCAACGTGCGGACCGCTCCCTGGTCCTCCACGATCAAGCCGGTGTCCTGCATTGCGTCAACGTCCATGAATGGGATGCGAACCATGATAGCGGCACGGGTCGGCTGAGCCATGACGCGGTGCGTCGATGCTAGAATTGAGAACCATTCCTAACAATCAGGCCGTCTTTGTGACGCTGTCCGACATGCCCTTGCATCGCGCCGCCATCGTGGATTCCGTGGAGGATCGCCTCCCCAACGACACGATCGCCCGGCGTCTGCGCGAACTGGGCTTTGTCGCCGGCGAAGAAGTCACGGTGCTGGCGACCGGGCCGGTCGGGCGCGAACCGCTGCTGGTACAGGTCGGTTACACCCGGTTCGCTCTGCGCCGTAGCGAGGCCGCACGCGTGCAGGTACGCGTCGATGGAGCACAGGCATGAGCGTGGCAAGCGTTCCGTTGCGGCTGGCGCTGGTGGGCAATCCCAACAGCGGCAAGACCGCGCTGTTCAATCAGCTGACCGGTAGCCGGCAGAAGGTCGCCAACTACACCGGCGTCACCGTCGAACGCAAGGAAGGGCAGTTCCGCGCGCCGTCCGGGCGCGACTTCGCGGTGCTGGATCTGCCCGGCGCCTACAGCCTGCAGCCGGCCAGCCTGGACGAGGCGATCACCCGCGACCTGTGCCGTGGCTTCTACCCCGGCGAACCGGCACCGGACGTGCTGGTCTGCGTGATGGATGCGACCAACCTGCGCCTGCATCTGCGCTTTGCGCTGGAGCTGCGCGAGCTGGGCCGGCCGATGATCGTGGCCTTGAACATGGTCGATGCGGCGCAGCGGCGCGGCATCGTCATCGACCTGCCGGCGCTGGAACAGGCGCTCGGGGTGCCGGTGGTGGAAACCGTGGCGGTACGCCGCGGCGGTGCCAAGGCGCTGGTCGAGCGCATCGACGCGCAGGCCGCGCGCCTGGCGGCACCGAGCGCCACGTCGCCTGCCGATGGCAACTACCATGCGCAGGTGCGACAGATCCTGAGTGCGGCGGTGACCATGCCGACGCGGACCTCGCGCGTGGACGATGCGCTGGACCGCTGGCTGCTGCACCCGCTCTGGGGCCTGGTCACGCTGGCGGTGGTGATGTTCCTGATCTTCCAGGCGGTGTATGCCTGGGCCAATCCAGTGATGGACCTGATCGATGCCGGCACCGCGATGCTGGGCGAGTGGGCGGGCACCACGCTGCCGGAGGGCCCGCTCAACAGCCTGCTCAAGGACGGCATCATCACCGGCCTGGGAGGGGTGATCAAATTCCTGCCGCAGATCCTGATCCTGTTCGCCTTCATCCTGGCGCTGGAGGAGTCCGGCTACCTGCCTCGCGCGGCCTTCCTGCTCGACCGCATGATGTCTGCCGCCGGCTTGTCCGGGCGCTCATTCATTCCGTTGCTGTCGAGCTTTGCCTGTGCAGTGCCGGGCATCATGTCCACCCGCAGCATCCAGGACCCACGCGATCGGCTCGCCACCATCATGGTCGCGCCATTGATGACGTGTTCGGCGCGCCTGCCGGTATATGCCTTGCTGATCGGTGCCTTCATCCCGCAGAAGACCGTGTGGGGCATCTTCAATCAGCAGGGCCTGATCCTGTTCGGGCTGTATGCCGCGGCCATCGTCAGTGCGCTGCTGGTGTCGTGGACAATGAAGAAGTGGCGCCGCGACAAGAGCGAGCACCCGCTGATGCTGGAGCTGCCGTCGTATCGCCTGCCGCATCTGCCCGACCTGGCGCTGGGACTGTGGGAGCGTGCGCTGATCTTCCTCAAGCGCGTCGGCGGCATCATTCTGGCGCTGACCATCCTGCTGTGGTTCCTGCTGTCGTTTCCGGCTGCGCCGGCCGACGCCACCTTGCCGGCGATCGATTACAGTTTCGCCGGGCGCATCGGCCATGCGATGGCGATCTTCTTCGCGCCGCTGGGCTTCAACTGGCAGATCTGCATCGCGCTGATCCCCGGCCTGGCCGCGCGCGAAGTGGCGGTGGCCTCGCTGGCAACCGTGTACGCGCTGTCGGCTGCCGACGACGATGCCGCCGCGCAGGCCTTGTCGCCGCTGATCAGTGATGGCTGGTCGCTGGCCACCGCGCTGTCGCTGCTGGTCTGGTACATCTACGCGCCGATGTGCATCTCCACGCTGGCCACGATCAAGCGCGAAACCAACTCGTGGAAGCAGATGACGATCAGCGCGGTGTACCTGTTCGCGCTGGCCTACCTGGCCTCGCTGGTGACCTACCAGCTGGCCGTGCTGCTGGGAGCCGGCTGAAGTGGATCTGTCACTTACGCTGCAATACCTGGTCATCGCGCTGGCGGTGTTGCTCAGCCTGTGGGTGGTGATGAAGAAGCAGTTCCCTGGCACGCTGCGGCGTCTGCGCGGCGCAGTGGCGATCGGCCTGCTGCGCGATGGGCGGCCTGCGTGGATGCGGGCGCTGGGCCGCCGCGTGGCACCGCCGGCCGCGCAGAACGCCGCGGCCTGCGGTGGTTGCGACAGCTGCGGGCCGGCGCCGCCACGTCGTCACTGATCCATCGCATCCCTTACACTTGCGCGGCCGCAGGACGCGGTGATGCAGGGGGCGCAGATGCGGTTGTTGGTGTTATTGGCAGTCCTGGCGGCGGTTGCCGGCATTTATAACTACGGTGGCAACGCGCTGGACGAAGCGCAGGTGCGCGATTTCTACGCCGCGCACGACAAGGCCATGCTCGGTCAGGACGGCGAAGCGCTGTGCGCGATGACCGCGCCGGCGTTCGAAATGGTGGTGCTGTACCGCATGGATTCGCACCAGAAGCGGCAGACCACCACGCGCGAGCAGTACTGCAAATCCAATGGCGAATGGGCGCAGGTGCTGCGTCAGATGCGTCATGTGGCCAACCCGGAAGAGGTGATCGACTACAAACAGTCGATCACCAGGATCGAGATTGCTGCCGATGAGGCCTCAGCCATGGTCGAGACGCGTGCCACGCTCGGCTTGCCGGGCTTGCGCATGACCTTCCGCTCGCGCGACAAGCTGGTCCGCAAGCGCTGGAAGACCTTGATCGAACGCAGCGAAGGCACTGCCTGGGTCGGCCCGGCGTACGACTGAACGCCGTCGGCACGATTGCTGCCGCATTGTCGTGCCGGCACCATCGATGCGCAGAAGGGCGGCCTGTGATCGGTACGCGCTGCCCTGGCTCGCGGCCCAGCCGATTTGCGCAGGTAACCCGCGTCGACAGAAACAGGTGACATCCTGTGCAGTGGGATACGCGTGTAGCGATTGCCTTGCCGGCTGGCATCGGCGCCAGTGCATCGGCATCACTGCAGCGCGTGTTCGTTAGCGCCGCCGCAACCCAGGCGAGCGTCGTGACGCGTGGCGATGGTCGGTGCAGCAGCGATACCGTCATTGACCGGGTTGCGTCGTCGACGCTGCAGTGCACAGCGCGTCGGCCACGGGCCTTCGCTATGCTTGCGCGATGACGACCTCCTTCCAGATCTCCCGACGTGCGCAGGCGCTGACCAGTTCGGCGATTCGCGAAATCCTCAAGGTGACCGAGCGGCCGGAGGTGATTTCCTTCGCCGGCGGGCTGCCGTCGCCGGCCACCTTTCCGGTGGAGCGCATGCGCGCGGCCAGCGATCAGGTGCTGCGCGATGCGCCGCAGGCCGCGCTGCAATACGGCCCCACCGAAGGCTATGCGCCGCTGCGCGAATGGGTGGCCGCACGCCTGAGCCGTGACGGCGCCAGCATCCGGCCCAGCCAGGTGTTGATCACCACCGGTTCGCAGCAGGGTCTGGACCTGCTCGGCAAGGTCTTCATCGACGAAGGCAGCAAGGTGCTGGTGGAAACGCCGAGCTACCTGGGCGCGCTGCAGGCGTTCTCGCTGTTCCAGCCGAGCTTTATCGGCATGCCCTCGGACGAGGACGGGGTGGTGGTGGACGCGCTGGATCCTGCAGTGCTGGCCGATGCGCGCTTTCTGTATTGCCTGCCGAATTTCCAGAACCCCACCGGTCGCCGGCTGCCGCTGGCGCGCCGTCAGGCCCTGGTGGCGCGGGCGGCGGAGGCGGGCGTGCCGATCGTCGAAGACGATCCGTATGGCGAGCTGTATTACAGCGGCCAGCCGCTGCCGAGCCTGCTGTCGCTCAACCCGGAGGGCGTGATCTACATGGGCTCGTTCTCCAAGGTGCTCGCACCCGGGTTGCGGCTGGGCTATGTGGTCGCGCCCGAAGCGGTGCTGGGCAAGCTGATCCAGGCCAAGCAGGCAGCCGATCTGCATACGCCCTCGTTCACCCAGCGCGTGGTCCACCAGACGTTGCAGGACGATTTCCTAGACACGCACATCCCGCAGATCCGCGCGCTGTATGCGCGTCAATGCAGCCTGATGCTGGAGGCACTGGATCGGCATTTCCCGCCCCAGGTGCAATGGAATCGCCCCGAAGGCGGCATGTTCCTGTGGGTGACCCTGCCGCCCGGGCTGGATGGCACCGCGCTGCTGGCGCGTGCGATCGCGCGCAATGTGGCATTCGTGCCGGGCGCGCCGTTCTACGCCACCTTGCCGCAGGTCAATACCTTGCGGCTGTCTTTCGTCACCGTGCCTGGCGACAGGATCGACGCCGGCATCCAGGTCCTGGGTGAAGTGCTACGCGAGGCGCTGGCCGAATTGCCCGGGCAGGGCGCGTGAGTACGCAGACCGCTGGCGTGCAGGCGCCTGTGCTTGCGACCACCATCGACAGCATTGCGATCGGCATCGCACGCGACTTCACCCGGCCCGGTAGCCGCAGCGCGATCGACAAGCGGGTGGTGGACGGCATGGTGCACGTCGGTCCCGACGGTCTGTACGGCGACGAGCAGGGCGACCGGCGTGTGCATGGCGGGCCGGACAAGGCGATCCATCACTATCCCCGTGAGCACTACGCCGCCTGGCAGGCCGAGCTCGGTGCGCATGCGTTGCTGGAGACGGCCGGCGCATTCGGCGAGAACCTGAGCAGCCTCGGCCTTACCGAAGCCGACGTCTGCCTGGGCGATCGCTTTGCATTGGGTACGGCGGTGGTGGAGGTGTCGCAGCTGCGTCAGCCATGCTGGAAGCTGTCCGACCGTTTCGGCCTGCGCGACATGGCGCGCCGCGTGCAGGACACCGGCCGCACCGGCTGGTACTACCGAGTGCTGCAGCCCGGCGACGTTGCAGCCGGCGACACGCTGACACTGCAGCAGCGACCGCATCCGCAATGGACGCTGTCGCGCCTGCAACAGCTGCTGTATGCGCGCGATGTCGACGTCGCCGCCATTACCGAGGTGCTGCAGCTGCCGCTGGTGCCGTCATGGCAGGCGCTGTTCGAACGCCGCCTGCAACGCCGCGAAATAGAGAGCTGGAGCAAGCGCCTGCACGGCGCAGCCGACTGAGAGCGGTCAACACCATTGCGCGCGATCAAAGGCCGCAGCCGCGCTAGCTGCAGGGCTGAGATTTGGGATTAGGGAGTCGGGATTGGGGAATCGCGGTCACGAAGTCGGCAAACGCCACCTTCCAGGCGCCGCCATGATGGCCGTATGCCATGCGTCCTCATCGTCCTTACCAACGTACAGTGGCGCCGCTCTTACCAACCCATGGCCGCTCGCGACGTTGTATGCCAACCACCACGCACACCCCACCGACGCCACCAAGCCAAAGCGCCACAGCACATAAAACGCGCACACCCGCACCCGCTCTCACGATTCCCTGATCCCCCATCCCGATTCCCGGCTTTAACGACTCCCCAATCCCGACTCCCCAATCCCAGCTTTTACGATTCCCGATTCCCGATTCCCGATTCCCAGCTATCTTGTACAACCCCACCGCCCAGCTAGGCCTGCCGCCATGACACCGTCTCCTGTGAAAGTTCTGATCCACGGCGCCTCCGGGCGGATGGGCAAGGCGTTGCTGCGCCTGGCTGCCGAAGACGAGGCGCTGCACGTCGTCGGTGCGGTGGTGGGGCGCTCGCCTTCGCAGCGCGTGGTGGACGGCGTGCCGTACTTTGCCGCCAGCGAACTCGGCGGTGCACCGGCCTTCGATGTGGCAATCGACTTCAGCCTGCCGCAGGGCTTCGCACCGATCCTGGTGCTGTGCGCGCAGCGCGGCAAACCGCTGGTGTCCGGCACCACCGGCCTGGATGAGGCGCAGCGCGCCGCGTTGCTGGAGGCCGCGCAACAGATCCCGTTGGTGTGGGCGTCCAACTTCAGCCTGGGCGTTGCGGTGCTGACCGAACTGGTGGAGCGTGCCGCCGGCAGCTTGCCGGGCTGGGATTGCGACATCGTCGAGGCGCATCACGTGCACAAGCAGGACGCACCCTCCGGAACCGCATTGACGCTGGGGGAGGCGGCCACCGGCAGCGGCGCGCAGCCGCGCTTTGCCAGCCTGCGCGCCGGCGACATCGTCGGCGAGCACACGGTGCAGTTCACCGGGCTGGGCGAGCGGGTGGAGCTGGTGCACCGCGCCACCAACCGCGACATCTTCGCGCGCGGCGCCCTGCATGCGGCCAAGCGGCTGCTCGGCAAGCCGGCCGGCAGCTATCGCGTGCGCGATCTGGTGCTGTAAGCCGGCGCGTCGCCGCGCATGAATGGCGAGTGATCGCGGTGGCGCATTCAACCCGCCATTGCGATGCCAGCGCGGCGACCGGTGTTCTCCAGGCTGGCATGCCGGGGCACTTGCCTTTACAATTCTCGCTTGCCCGAACCAGCGTCGGACCGGTCCTCAGCACCGCGTCCGCGCTTTGCTGCAACCGGAATTTGGCCGGAAGCGCATCGGAGTCCCAGGCAGCCAGAGCGAGACCCCCACGTGACCCAACCCGCAATCCTTGTCCTCGAAGACGGCACCGTGTTCGAGGGCGAATCCGTAGGCGCCAACGGGCTTTCCGTCGGCGAAGTGGTGTTCAACACCGCCATGACCGGTTACCAGGAAGTCCTGACCGATCCCTCCTACGCCCGCCAGATGGTCACGCTGACCTATCCGCATATCGGCAACACCGGCTTTACCGATCAGGATGACGAGGCCAGCAAGATCTGGGCCGCCGGCCTGATCGTGCGCGACGTGCCGCGTCGCCCCAGCAGCTGGCGCAGCGAAGTCGCACTGCCGGAGTGGCTGCAGGCCCGCGGTGTGGTGGCCATTTCCGGCATCGACACCCGCAAGCTGACCCGCCTGCTGCGGCAGAAGGGCGCCCAGAACGGCGCACTGATGGCCGGCGAGATCGACGTCGACAAGGCACTGGAAGCCGCGCGCAGCTTCCCCGGCCTGAAGGGCATGGACCTGGCCAAGGTGGTTTCCACCGAGACCAGCTACAGCTGGCAGGAAGGCTCGCTGGATCTGAATTCCGACACCTTCGTGCGCGCCGAGCTGAAGCACAAGGTTGTTGCTTACGATTACGGCGTCAAGCTCAACATCCTGCGCATGCTGGCCGACCGTGGCTGCGACGTCACCGTGGTGCCGGCATGCACGCCGGTGGCCGAGGTGCTGGCAATGCAGCCCGACGGTGTGTTCCTGTCCAACGGCCCGGGCGACCCGGAGCCCTGCGATTACGCCATCAGCGCCATCCAGGAACTGATCGCCAGGCAGGTGCCCACCTTCGGCATCTGTCTGGGCCATCAGCTGCTGGCGCTGGCCGCCGGCGCCAGCACGGTCAAGATGACCACCGGCCATCACGGCGCCAACCATCCGGTGCAGGATCTGGACGGCGGGCGGGTGATGATCACCTCGCAGAACCATGGCTTTGCGGTCGACGAAAGCACGCTGCCGGCCAATGTGCGGGTGACCCATCGGTCGCTGTTCGATGGCACCAATCAGGGCATCGCGCTGACCGACGCACCGGCGTTCTCGTTCCAGGGTCACCCGGAAGCCTCGCCGGGCCCGCGCGATGTGGGGCCGTTGTTCGACCGGTTCGTGGAGTTGATGGCCAAGGATGCCAAGCGCGCATGAGCGCTCGTTTGATGGGTGTGCTGATTGTGCTGATGGGCGTTGCGCTGACGTATTGGGGCGTGTGGATGCCGCTGGAGCAGGCACGCGCTGGTGCACAGTCGATCACGCTGCACGGCGGCATGAAGCTGGCCTTGCTGGTACCGATGTGCTTCGTTTTCGGCGTCGGCTATGTGGCTGGAGGGGAATCCTTTCACCACCGCATGCAGAACACCGACCCGGACAAGGTGCGCCGTTGGGGCAAGACCTCCGGGATCGGTTGGCTGCTGATCCTGGGCAGCTTTGCCGCGTCCTTCGGGCTGTATCAATGGCTTCAGCACACCCTGCGCGCCCTCGGCTATGGATCTGCCGGATGAACCCGGCGTTCGACTCTGCCGAGTCGATGCACTATCACGCCGCGTCGCGATGCGATCGCCGCGGCCACTCTTCCGCACCTGCGGCTTGCCGCATGTTCCTAATCGAGTAAAGAAATGCCAAAGCGCACCGACCTAAAAACCATCCTGATCATCGGCGCCGGCCCGATCGTCATCGGCCAGGCCTGCGAGTTCGATTACTCCGGCGCGCAGGCGTGCAAGGCGCTGCGCGACGAGGGCTATCGCGTGGTACTGGTCAACAGCAATCCGGCCACGATCATGACCGACCCGGACATGGCCGATGCGGTGTACATCGAGCCGATCAACTGGCAGACGGTCGAGAAGATCATCGCCAAGGAAAAGCCCGACGCCCTGCTGCCGACCATGGGCGGGCAGACCGCGCTGAACTGCGCGCTGGACCTGGCTGACCACGGCGTGCTGGAGAAGTACAACGTCGAGCTGATCGGTGCCAAGCGCGAAGCCATCCGCATGGCCGAAGACCGCGAGCTGTTCCGCGTGGCGATGGGTGAGATCGGCCTGGATTGCCCCCGCGCCGAAGTGGCGCACACGCTGGAAGAGGCGCTGGATATCCAGACCCGGGTCGGCTACCCGACCATCATCCGTCCCAGCTTCACCCTGGGCGGCAGCGGCGGCGGCATCGCCTACAACCGCGAAGAGCTGATCGAGATCGTCGGCCGTGGCCTGGAACTGTCGCCGACCACCGAGGTGCTGGTGGAAGAATCGGTGCTGGGCTGGAAGGAATTCGAGATGGAAGTGGTTCGCGACACCGCGGACAACTGCATCATCGTTTGCGCGATCGAAAACCTCGATCCGATGGGCGTGCATACCGGCGACTCGATCACCGTGGCGCCGGCGCAGACGCTGACCGACAAGGAATACCAGCGCCTGCGCGATGCCTCGATCGCGGTGCTGCGCAAGATCGGTGTGGATACCGGCGGCTCCAACGTGCAATTCGGCATCAGCCCGACCACCGGCCGCGTGGTGGTCATCGAGATGAACCCGCGCGTGTCGCGCTCCTCGGCGCTGGCGTCCAAGGCCACCGGTTTCCCGATCGCCAAGGTCGCCGCCAAGCTGGCGGTGGGCTACACGCTGGACGAATTGAAGAACGAGATCACCGGTGGGCTGACCCCGGCCTCGTTCGAGCCATCGATCGACTACGTGGTCACCAAGATCCCGCGCTTTGCGTTCGAAAAATTCCCGCAGGCCGACGCGCGCCTGACCACCCAGATGAAGTCGGTGGGCGAGGTGATGGCGATGGGCCGCACCTTCCAGGAATCGCTGCAGAAGGCGCTGCGTGGCCTGGAGACCGGCAAGATCGGGCTGGACCCGACCGGCCTGGACCTGAGCAGCGAAGACGATATCGCCGCGCTCAAGCGCGAGCTCAAGGCACCGGGCCCGGAGCGTCTGTTCTATGTCGCCGATGCGTTCCGCGCCGGCATGAGCGTGGCCGATGTCTACGCGCTGTCGTTCATCGACCCCTGGTTCCTGGATCAGATCGAAGAACTGATCAGCCACGAACAGCAACTGGCCGACGACGGGATGCCGGCACTGGATGCGGCGCGTCTGCGCACGCTCAAGCGCGCCGGTTTCTCCGACGCGCGGCTGGCCGAGTTGACCGGCACCAATGAAGAATCGGTGCGCACGCTGCGGCGCGCGCTCAAGGTGCGTCCGGTCTACAAGCGCGTGGATTCCTGCGCCGCCGAGTTCGCCACCAGCACCGCGTATCTGTATTCGACCTACGAGGACGAGTGCGAGGCGCTGCCGACCGACCGCGACAAGATCATGATCCTGGGCGGTGGCCCCAACCGCATCGGCCAGGGCATCGAGTTCGACTACTGCTGCGTGCATGCGGCGCTGGCGCTGCGCGATGACGGCTACGAGACCATCATGGTCAACTGCAACCCGGAGACCGTGTCCACCGACTACGACACCTCCGACCGTCTGTACTTCGAGCCGCTGACGCTGGAAGACGTGCTGGAAATCGTCGAGCTGGAAAAACCCAAGGGCGTGATCGTGCAGTACGGCGGCCAGACCCCGCTGAAGCTGGCGCGCGCGCTGGAAGCCAACGGCGTGCCGGTGATCGGCACCTCGCCCGATTCGATCGATCTGGCCGAAGACCGCGAGCGTTTCCAGCAGCTGGTCGACAAGCTGGGCCTGAAGCAGCCGCCGAACCGCATTGCCCGCAATGCCGAGGAAGCGCTGGTGCTGGCGCGCGAAATCGGCTATCCGCTGGTGGTGCGCCCGAGCTACGTGCTGGGCGGCCGCGCGATGGAAATCGTCTACGGCGAATCCGACCTGGCGCGCTATGTGCGTGACGCGGTCAAGGTCTCCAACGATTCGCCGGTGCTGCTGGACCGCTTCCTCGACAATGCGGTGGAAGTGGACGTGGACATCATTGCCGACAAGGACGGCAACGTGCTGATCGGCGGGCTGATGGAGCACATCGAAGAGGCCGGCGTGCATTCGGGCGATTCGTCCTGCTCGTTGCCGCCGTATTCGCTCTCGCCCAAGACCCAGGCCGAGCTGCGCCGTCAGGTGGTAATGCTGGCCGAAGGCCTGAACGTGGTCGGCCTGATGAATACCCAGTTTGCGGTGCAGGTGAACGAGGCCGGCGACGATGTGGTGTTCCTGCTGGAAGTGAACCCGCGTGCCTCGCGCACCGTGCCGTTCGTGTCCAAGGCGATCGGCATGCCGCTGGCCAAGATCGCCGCGCGCTGCATGGCCGGCAAGACGCTGGCCGAGCAGGGCGCCACCAAGGAAATCGTGCCGGGCTATTACTCGGTGAAGGAGGCGATCTTCCCGTTCGCCAAGTTCCAGGGCGTGGACCCGATCCTCGGGCCGGAGATGCGCTCCACAGGGGAGGTGATGGGCGTGGGCCGCAGCTTCAGCGCCGCGTTTGCACGCGCGCAGGAGGCCGGTGGCATCAAGGCACCGCCGGTGGGCAAGGCGTTCGTGTCGGTGCGTGATCCGGACAAGCAGCGCGTGTTGCCGGTGGCGCAGGCGCTGGTGGAGCGTGGCTATACGCTGGTCGCCACACGCGGCACCGGAGCCTGGCTGCAGCAGAACGGGCTGAGCTGCGAGATCGTCAACAAGGTCGCCGAAGGGCGCCCGCATATCGTCGATTCGATCAAGAACGGCGAGATCGTGTATATCGTCAACACCACTGAAGGTCGCGCCGCCATCTCCGACTCGTTCTCGATCCGGCGTGAAGCGTTGCAGCATCGCGTGACCTATTCGACCACTGTTGCCGGCGCCAAGGCGCTGGTGCATTCGCTGGAATTCCGCGGCACCGGCCCTGTCTGGTCGCTGCAGGAACTGCACAAGGAGCTGGAAGCATGAGAGCACCCATGACGGCAAAGGGCGCGCAGCGTCTGCGCGAAGAGCTGGACCAGCTGAAGTCGGTCAAGCGTCCGGCGGTGATCAACGCGATCGCCGAAGCGCGCGCGCACGGCGATCTGAAGGAAAACGCCGAGTACCACGCCGCGCGCGAGCAGCAGAGCTTCATCGAAGGCCGCATCAAGCAGCTGGAAGGCGAGCTCTCGCATGCCGAGATCATCGACATCACCAAGCTGTCGGCCGGCAACAAGATCGTGTTCGGCGCCACCGTGACGCTGGCCGACACCGAGACCGACGAAGAGAAGCGCTACCAGATCGTTGGCGATCTGGAAGCGGACATCAAGCTGGGCATGATCGCGATCTCCTCGCCGCTGGCGCGTGCGTTGATCGGCAAGCTGGAAGGCGACTCGGTCACCATTGATGCGCCGGCCGGCCAGCGCGAGTACGAAGTGGTCAGCGTTGCCTATCTGGACTGACGGGCCGGGATTGAACGACGCCACCGCCCGATGACCACCGCCACGCTGCTGCTGCCGGAAAAACGTCGTCTGCCCGGTGAACTGGGCGACACGCCGGTGGCGCGTGCGCTGGCGCGTGCCGACCAGCAAGGTGCCGAGCCCGGCGAAGTGGCGCAGCTGCAGCGCCACTTCACGCTGACGCCTGCGCACTGGCCGGTGGCCGCGTTGACCCGCCAGCTCGATGCCGGCGATGCGGCCGGTGCGACCTGGGTGCGTGCCGATCCGGCCTATGTGGTGCCGGATATGCAGGGCGCGCGCTTGATGGGCTACGGCGAGGCGCTCGGTCCCACGGCCGAGGACCTGGCGGTGTTGCTGCCCATCCTTAAGCCGATGTTCGGCGATGCCGGCTTCCTGCTGGATGCGCCCACGCCTGCGCGCTGGTATCTGCGGCTGTCGCCGGATGCCAAATTGCCGGAATTTGCGCCACCGGATCTGGCGATCGGCGATGACCTGTTCGAGCATCTGCCGGCCGGCGAGATCGGCCGGCGCTGGCGTGCCTTGCTGACCGAGGCGCAGGTGCTGCTGCATCAGCATCCCTGGAACGAGGGCCGCGTGGCCAGCGGCAAGCCGGCGATCAATTCGCTGTGGTTCTGGGGCGGCGGCGTACTGCCGCATGCGGTGAGCTCGCCGCACCGTCAGGTACGCAGCCGCGAATCGCTGCTGCGTGCGCTGGCGCTGGCGGCCGGTGCCGATGCGCAGGGCGAACAACGCGTGGATGCGTTGGTGGACCTGCGCCATCTGCGCTCGCTGCAGCAGTTCAGCGACGACGCGGTGGCGCCGTTGCTGGCGGCGATGGCGCGTGGCGAACTGGATCGGCTGGTGCTGGATTTCCAGGACGGCGAAACCGTGTCGCTGACGCATGCGCAACGCTGGCGTTTCTGGCGCAAGCCGCGCATACAGCTGGCGCAATGACCTCCACCCCGCGGATCGTCCGGCGCCCGCCCGGGCAGGCCGGCAGCTGGCCCGATGCCATGTTGCCGTTGCTGCGCCGCATCTATGCCGCGCGCGGCGTTACCGATACCCACGGCGCGCAGCCGCGTCTGGGTCAGTTGCTGTCGCCGCAGTTATTGCACAACAGTGACGTGGCGGCCGAGTTGCTGGCCGATGCGATCGCCCGGCAACGGCGCATCCTGGTGGTGGGCGATTTCGACTGCGATGGCGCCACCGCCTGCGCGGTCGGCGTGCGTGGCTTGCGCATGCTCGGCGCGCTGGATGTGCATCACGCGGTACCCAATCGCATGGTGCATGGCTACGGCCTGTCGCCGGCACTGGTGGAGGAACTGGCCGCATTGCAGCCGGATCTGCTGGTCACGGTCGATCACGGCATCGCCTGCCACGCCGGCGTGGCCGCGGCCAAGGCGCGTGGCTGGACGGTGCTGGTCACCGACCATCACCTGCCTGGCGAGGTGTTGCCGCCGGCCGATGCGATCGTCGATCCAAATCTGGCCAACGATCGCTTCCCGAGCAAATCCCTGGCCGGGGTCGGGGTGATCTTCTACGTGCTGATGGCCTTGCGCGGCGTGCTGCGCGCGCGTGGCGCCTTCGCAGAACGCGCCGAGCCGGATCTGTCGGTATTGCTGGACCTGGTGGCAGTCGGCACCGTTGCCGATCTGGTGCCGCTGGACACCAACAACCGCGCGCTGGTGTCGGCCGGCCTGCGCCGCCTGCGCGAGGGCAAGGGTTGCATCGGCCTGCGCGCCTTGATCGATGCCAGCGGCCGCGACGTGGCGCGCTTGAGCGCCAGCGATATCGGATTTGCATTGGGCCCGCGTCTCAACGCAGCCGGCCGGCTGGAAGACATGGCGCTGGGCATCGAACTGCTGCTCAGCGAGGACTGGAACCGGGCGCGCGAGATCGCCGGCACCCTGGAAGAGATCAACGCCGAGCGCCGCGCGGTGCAGCAGTTGATGACCGACGATGCCGAGCAGGCCGTCACCAAGGTGGTGCTGGATGCCGATGGCGCGTTGCCGATCGCCGCGTGCCTGTTCGATGCCGACTGGCACCCGGGCGTGATCGGCCTGGTCGCCTCCAAGCTCAAGGACCGCCTGCATCGCCCGGTGATTGCATTGGCGCCGGCCGAGCCGGGCAGCAGTCAGCTGCGTGGTTCGGCGCGCTCGATCCCCGGCCTGCATATCCGCGATGTGTTGGCGGCAGTGGATGCGCGCCACCCGGGCCTGATCCAGAAGTTCGGCGGGCATGCGATGGCCGCCGGGCTGAGTCTGGAGCATGCCGCGCTGGCGACCTTCGAACAGGCATTCCAGCGCCAGGTGCAGGCGATGGTCGACGCCTCGCTGCTGCATGCCGAGTTGCACAGCGATGGCGAACTGGCCGCGCACGAACTTGATCACCTGCATGCCGAGGCGCTGCGCGTGGCCGGGCCGTGGGGGCAGGGCTTTCCCGAGCCGCTGTTCGATGGTCAGTTCGAAGTGCTGCAATGGCGCTTGCTCAAGGAACGCCATCTCAAGCTCACGCTGCGCTGCGCCGGCCGCGCCGAACCGCTCAACGCCATCCACTTCAACGGCTGGCGCGGCAGCGAGCCGGCACGCATGGTGCGGCTGGCGTACCGCCTGGTCATTGACGACTATCGCGGCGGCACCGCGGTGCAGTTGATTGTCGAGCACTGCGAGCCGGCGACAGTCACTGGCTGAGCGCGGGGCTGTCAATCGCGGGCTTCGGTAGGGGCGACAGCGCGTCCCTGCAGCCAGGCTTCACATCAACCGCTCTGCACGGGACGGCGCACCCACAGCCGGCATGCACTTGGTGGTGCATGCCGCAAGTAGCGCATGCCTGATGGCGGCAAGATGGTTTCGTTCGCCGCTCAAGGCGTCTTGCAAGACAGTGCAAGCGCACGCTCGCACCGTCCTCGCCCCGGTCAGGGCGCCTTCTTGACTTCGGTCACCAAGGTCGGCAATTCCCACGCCCCGCCAGCGGCCACCAGCCGACACAGGCCGGAGGTGGATTTGGAGGTCGGCACAAAACGGCGGCCGTCCCAGGTCCAGCTGGCCTCGCTGTAGCAGTCGCCCAGGCCGCGGCCCTTCTGCGATTCAATGATGGTGGAACCGTCGATATCGCTGGCGTGCGTGGTCACCAACGTCGGCGCGAACGGCGCGCGTGCATTGATGACCCAGAAACCGGTGCCGACGTTGTAGGCGCCCATCCAGCAATCGGTCGAGATCAGCAGTTTGTCGCTGCTGAGCCGGGTAACCGTCAGCGGCTCGGCTGCATCGCCGGCCTGCAGCCCCTTGCATTCCTCATCGGCCGGCAAGCTGGCGCGCAGTGCTTGATAGAGCGCCGGCAGCGTGCCCAGGCGCGCATCGGCTGCTTGCGTTGCTGCGAGTTTGACCGCACGCACCTGCGGTGCCGGCACGGCCGGCAGCACCGCAGCGTCGTCGCGATCGCCCTTGCGCACCAGTGCGCCGCGCGTGCCCAGCCGGCCCTGGAACTCGTCCATCTTCAGCAGCACCGCCGCGGCGCCGCGATCGGACAGCTGCCAGCGGCGACCATCGTTGCCGACCGCCACGATCTTGCTGCTGCGGGTCAGTGCGGCCAGCAGCGCGGTCACCTGCGCACTGGTTAGCGGTGCAGTGCCGCTGTCGCGATTAAGTGCCAGCTTGCCCAGGTCGCGCTGGTCGATGCGCAAGGTGAGCGATGCCGGCATCTTGACCTCGTCGTACTGGCCCAGCACCAACTCTGCGGTGACCGCTTGCCCGGCGCCGGCCTTGCGCGTCAGCAAGACCGATACCGGCGTGCTGCCGTCGTCATCCGGCTGATAGCCAGCGGCGCGGCAGGTGCGGGTGTTGTCGCAGGCGATGGTCCAGTCCTGGTGATCGAAGGCGATGCCGACCGGCGCATCGGCAAGGGCGGCGACGGGTGCGAGCAACAAGGCGGCGGCAAGCAGGGTAGGGCGCATGGTGTCTTCGAAAGAGCGTATCCGGCGCGCATCTTGCGTTGCTGCCGACGGGCCGTCCAGTGCGTCGCATGCCGAAGCGGGACACGCCTGCGCAACATTTCATGACGGCACCGGCGCGCTGTCGGTCTTGCTCGCCATGCGCGGCCTGCGCGCACGCAATCCGAACAAGGGACGCAGCCAGCGCATCCGGCGGATCGCAAACTCATGCAACGCCAGGCAGCCGATCACGGTGGCGGCGATCACCAGCGCCGGCTCCAGCCAGGCATTCAGATGCAGGGGCATCAGCCAGTACAGCGTCACGATGATCAGGCTCTGGTGCAGGATGTACCACGGGAACACCGCCTCCGTGCAGTACGGCAGCCAGCGGAACGGGCGATTCAATCGAAGCCTGGCCCAGCCAAGAATCGTCAGCAGCGCCAGCCAGGTGTAGGCGGCCCGTGCGCTGTGTTCGATCGCCTCCCACGGCAGTGCGGCCAGCGGTGCACCCAGTTGCGCAGTCTGCCCCTGGATGCTGGCATAGCGAATGCCCAGTTCGGTGCCGATCGCCACCAGCGCGGCGACCAAGGTGAGCCAGCGCAGTTGTACGGCCAGCTGCCAGAAGCGTTCGCGGCGTGCCAACAGATACCCCAGGACGAACAGCGGAAACGATTCGGCGTGCACGAACCAGTCGCCAAACAGCGCGTGGGTGGGCGGATGCCGCGGCATTACCCACAGCACGCAGAACGCTTCCCACAGGATCGGCAACAGCAGCAGTGCCGGCACCACCAGCGCAGCGGGCAAGCGCGGCCACGCGGCCAACCGCAGCGGTCGGGCCAGCGACACCAGCGCCATCAAGGCAATGGTGTAGGGCAGCAAATAGGCCAGATACCACAGATGGTTCCAGGTGATGCCGTGCTCCCAGCCATCGAAACTGCCGGCCGGCCATGGCCGCACCTGCCAGTAGCGCAGCAGGAAGCTGCCGAAGCCCGGGCTGACCTTGCCGTTGCTCACGCCCTGGCAATAGGCCTGCACCGCGACCACCACGAACATGCCGAACAACAGCGGCGGCAGCAATCGCCCGCAGCGCTGCAAGGCAAAGCGCCAGGGCCTGGCCTGCGGCCGCGCCAGCCCGATCGCGATGCCGGAGATCATGAACAGCAGGGGCATCCGCCAGCGGTTGAGCACGATCATCGGCCATTGCAGCCACTGCGCGGTGTGCACGCTCTTGAGGTGGAAATCCCAGTCGGCCACATAGGCCATGCCCACGTGATAGAGGATCAGCAGTGCGAAGGCGAAGACGCGCAAGGCATCGATATCGTGACGGCGTTCGGTCATGGTGGTGTCGGCAGGAGGCATGCCCGCATCCTCGGCAACGCAGGCCCCAAACAGCTGCGCCAAGGGCGGCAATGCCGTCCCCGAGTGACCAGTTGCGGTCCCACAGGGACGAACCGGGGACGGCAAACGGGCGGTTTGCATAGAATGCGCGGATGAATTCACCTGTGTCCGGGGCTATCGCACACGAGACCGACAGCGATGCCAGCGCGGGCAGGCGCTGGGTAGCGTTGATCTGGCTGCTGGTTTTCTATGGCAGCGCGCTGGGCAACACCGCGAGCATATGGCTGGCGGCACGGCGCGACGGTCAGCCGCTGCTGCTGTGGCAGGTGCTGACCTGGGAGCTGAGCAGCGCGACTGTCTCGCTGCTGCTCTTGCCGCCGCTGATCTGGCTCTGCACGCGTTGGCCATTGCATGCCGATGTCTGGCGGCGGCGCGTTCCTCTTTATATTGCGGCCGCACTTGTCTGGTGGCTGCTGCACGTGAGCGGCATGGTGCTGCTGCGCAAGCTGGTCTATCTGGCGGTCGGTGCGCACTACGATTTCGGTGCCTTGCGGTTGCAGTGGCTGTATGAACTCTCCAAGGATCTGCGCACCTTTGCCCTGCTGGTGGCGTTACGACATGCGCTGGCATGGTATGGCCGGCGTCGGCAGGGCGAGGCGCATCTGCTGGCCGCCCCGGACGAAGGCCCGCCGGTCGAACCGCTGGACCGTCCGGAACGCTTTCTGGTGCGCAAGCTGGGGCGCGATTTCCTGGTCGCCACCGCCGACATTGAATGGATCCAGGCGTCGGGCAACTACGTCAACCTGCATGTGCGCGGCCATGATTACCCACTGCGCAGCACGATGGCCGCGATCGAGGCCAGGCTCGATCCGGCCGTGTTTGTGCGCATCCACCGCAGCTACCTGGTGCAGCTGGCACGCATACAGGCGATCGAGCCGCTGGAATCCGGCGACGCCCGCGTGCACCTGGCCGACGCCACCGTGCTGCCGTGCAGTCGCCGTTACCTGGCCGCGTTACGGGCGGTGGCAGGGCAGGCGCCTACACCGCAGCGTGTCGAGGCCGCACAGGGCTGACCGGTTGTCCGGGCTGTCAACCCTACGATCGTGCCGAGGGCTTCGCGGTGGCAGATGAGCCCAGGCGCTCGTCGTCTGAGCCGCCTCCTGGCTGCCTTGTTCCGGTCTGAGCTTGCAGTGCTCGCCATGACGTCCACGGCCGGCACGAAACTGCGGCCCGTCACGATCGCCACCGCGTTCCGCCACCGTCGCCCGCTTGCTAAACTAGCCAGCTTGTTTGCCGGAAGTCCGTCATGATCGAAACCAATCCGATCCGCCAGCGCATCACCGATCTCAATGATCGCGTGCTCTCGCTCAGGGGGTATCTTTGACTACGACGTCAAGAAAGAGCGTCTAGAAGAAGTCAGCCGGGAGCTTGAGAGCCCCGATGTGTGGAACGACGCCGAGCGCGCGCAGGCCCTGGGCCGCGAGCGCTCGATGCTGGAAAAGACCGTCATCGGCATCGCCGATGTGCTGACCGGCCTGAGCGATGCCGGCGATCTGCTGGAACTGGCCGAAAGCGAGCAGGACGAAGACACCGCGGTGGCGGTGATCGCCGATCTGGACAAGTACCAGGCCCATGTCGAAAAGCTGGAATTCCAACGCATGTTTTCCGGCCAGATGGACGGCGCCAACGCGTTCGTCGATATCCAGGCCGGCGCCGGCGGCACCGAGGCGCAGGACTGGGCCGAAATCCTGTTGCGCATGTACCTGCGCTGGGCCGAGTCGCGCGGCTGGAAGACCGAGTTGATGGAAGTGTCCGGCGGCGAAGTGGCGGGCATCAAGTCGGCCACGATCCGCATCGAGGGCGAGTACGCCTATGGCTGGCTGAAGACCGAGATCGGCGTGCACCGGCTGGTGCGCAAGTCGCCGTTCGATTCGGACAACCGCCGGCATACCAGCTTCACCTCGGTGTTCGTGTCGCCGGAAGTGGACGACAACATTGAGATCGACATCAACCCGGCCGATCTGCGCACCGACGTGTATCGCTCCTCCGGCGCCGGTGGTCAGCACGTCAACAAGACCGAATCGGCGGTGCGCATCACGCATATTCCGACCAATACCGTGGTCGCCTGCCAGACCGGCCGCAGCCAGCACCAGAACCGCGACAACGCGATGAAGATGCTGGCCGCCAAGTTGTACGAGCTGGAAGTGCAGAAGCGCAACGTTGAGCGCGATGCGCTGGAAGCCACCAAGTCCGACATCGGCTGGGGCAGCCAGATCCGCAACTACGTGCTCGACCAGAGCCGCATCAAGGATCTGCGCACCGGCATCGAACGCAGCGACACGCAGAAAGTGCTGGACGGCGACCTGGACGAATTCGTCGAGGCCAGCCTCAAGGCCGGTCTGGCGGCAGGCTCCAAACGCCTGGATGCCTGACCGCAGCAAGACGTCGCCGCGCCCGCCGCGCAGCGACGTCTTTTTTTCGCGGATGCTGCGACATGTGCAGCGCCGCGCTGCCTGTACATCGCCACGCAATTCCGTCGCGCCGTGCAGTTGTCACCGATACACCGTAAAACGCAGCAACCGGCCAGCCCGGTTCCGCATTCTCCACCGGGCACGCGCCCGACCTATCGCAGACCGATTCCCGCCATGACCGAACAGACCCCCGCGCCGCAGATCCCCGCCGACGAGAACAGCCTCATCGCCGAGCGTCGCGCGAAACTGGGCGCGTTGCGCGGCCAGGGCATCGCCTATCCCAACGATTTCGTGCGCGAACACTTCGCCGGCGATCTGCAGGCCGAGTTCGCAGATGCCGACACCTGGACCTCCGAGGCGCTGGAAGCGAGCGGGCGCACGGTCAGAATGGCCGGCCGCCTGATGGCCAAGCGGGTGATGGGCAAGGCCAGCTTTGCGCAGATCCAGGATGAGTCCGGGCGCGTGCAGCTGTTCCTGCAGGGCAATGTGCTGGGCGATGCCTATGCCGCGTTCAAGGGCTGGGATGTTGGCGACATCGTGGCGGTGGAGGGCGGGCTGACCCGCACCAAGACCGGCGAGCTGTCGGTCAAGGCCAGCGCGCTGCGCCTGCTGACCAAGTCGCTGCGTCCGTTGCCGGACAAGTGGCACGGCCTGTCGGACGTGGAGCAGCGCTATCGCCAGCGCTACGTCGATCTGATCGTCACCCCGGAAGCGCGCGAGGTCTTCATCAAGCGCTCCAGGATCATCCGCGCGATCCGCGCCTGGCTGGATACGCGCCGCTTCCTGGAAGTGGAAACGCCGATGATGCATTACATCCCCGGTGGCGCCACCGCCAAGCCGTTCACCACCCACCACAACGCGCTGGATCTGGACCTGTACCTGCGCGTGGCGCCGGAGCTGTACCTCAAGCGGCTGGTGGTCGGTGGGCTGGAGCGGGTCTACGAGATCAACCGCAACTTCCGCAACGAGGGCGTGTCGACCCGGCACAACCCCGAGTTCACCATGCTCGAGCTCTACGAGGCCTATGCCACGTACCACGAGATCATGGACCTGACCGAGCAGGTGATCCGCGACACCGCGCAGTCGGTGCTGGGCACCACCCAGGTGAACTGGGACGGCGCCGCCATCGATCTGGCGCCGGCTTTCCGGCGCTGGCGCATGGATGAGGCCGTTCGTCACCACAATCCGGAGATCAGCGCGGCCGATTGCACCGATCGCGATGCGCTGCTGCGCCATTGCGAGCGGCTGAAGATCAAGGTCAAGCCGTCCTACGGCTGGGGCAAGCTGCTGCTGGAAATCTTCGAGGCCACCGTGGAACACACCCTGGTGCAGCCGACCTTCATCACCGACCACCCGGTCGAGGTGTCGCCGCTGGCGCGTTCCAGCGACACCGAGCCGGGGTACACCGACCGCTTCGAGCTGTTCATCAACGGCAAGGAGCTCGCCAACGGCTTCTCCGAGCTCAACGACCCGGAAGACCAGGCCGCACGCTTCCAGGCGCAGGTGCAGGCCAAGGACGGTGGCGACGACGAAGCGATGCATTACGACGCCGATTACATCCGTGCGTTGGAGTACGGCATGGCGCCGACCGGCGGCCTGGGCATCGGCATCGACCGGCTGGTGATGCTGCTGACCGGCAGCACCTCGATCCGCGATGTGCTGCTGTTCCCGTACATGCGTCCGGAAGCCTGATCTTTTTTGTGCCGTCGGCGTGCCGACGGCACAGATACTGCATATGCTAGAGCGGAGCCCCGAATGGCGTATCGTCGGGGGAGTCGGCACAGCGGCCGGCGTCATCGCTTTTCCGTTCTCGGGATAGAGGAGCAACGGCTATGCAGGATGTTTTGGGTAATCTTGCCGGCGTATCGTCGGCGGATCCATCGGGAAGCTGGTCGGAAAAGGCGGATCTGGGATTGAACATCGTCATTGTCGATGACCAGATGTCTGCGCGGACGATGCTGCGCCACGTCATCGAGGACATCGCACCGGAGTTGAAAGTCCACGATTTCGGTGACCCGCTCGACGCGCTGGCGTGGTGCGAGGCCGGACGGGTGGATCTGTTGCTGCTCGACTACCGCATGCCCGGCATGGATGGGCTGGAGTTCGCCCGGCGTCTGCGCCGGCTGCCCAGCCATCGCGATATTCCGATCATCCTGATCACCATCGTCGGTGACGAGCCGATCCGCCAGGCGGCGCTGGAAGCGGGCGTGATCGATTTCCTGGTCAAGCCGATCCGCCCGCGCGAACTGCGTGCGCGCTGCGCCAATTTGCTGCAGCTGCGTCAGCAGAGCGAAAGCGTCAAGCAACGCGCACTGTCGCTGGAGCAGCGTCTGCTGGCCAGCATGAACGAGGTCGAGGAGCGCGAACGCGAGACGTTGTCGCGGCTGGCGCGCGCCATCGAGTACCGCGACTCGGGCACCAGCGCCTTCCTGGAGCGCATGTCGCACGTGGCTGGCCTGATCGCCGAGCAGCTCGGCCTGTCGGAAGAAGAAGTGCGCATCATCGAGATGGCCGCACCGCTGCACGACATGGGCAAGATCGCCATTCCCGATGCGGTGCTGCTCAAGCCGGGCAAGCTCACCGACGACGAGATGAGCATCATGAAGCGGCATCCGCGGATCGGCTACGAGCTGCTCAGCGGCAGCCAGAACCGCTTCATCCAGGTCGGCGCCCTGATCGCGCTGCGTCACCACGAGCGCTACGACGGCACCGGCTATCCGGATGGACTGGTGGGCGAGGCGATTCCGCTGGAAGCGCGCATCGTGGCGGTGGCCGACGTCTTCGACGCACTGCTGTCGCCGCGCCCGTACAAGGAGGCCTGGACCATGGACGCCGCGCTGGCTTATCTCTACGCACAACGCGGTCGCCTGTTCGACCCACGCTGTGTGGATGCGCTGCTGCGCGGCCGCGCGCAGCTGGACCAGATCTGCGGCGAATTCTCGACCGCATCGGCACGACCCGGGGTGTAAGGCTATGAATCCGTTCGGAAGGATCCGGCAGCGGTTGATGAATCGACCTGACAGCGAACATGGCCAGGCGATCGTCCGCATCGTTCTGATCAGCCTGATCCTGTCGTATGTCCTCGTGCCGAGTGTCCGGCACAGTTTGCCGCTGCACCAGCACACCGGTGTCTTGGTCATCGTGCTGACAGGCCTCGGGCTTGGCCTGGCCTTGTTCGGATGGCTGCTGTGGCGACCCGACCGCTCGGATGCGCGTCGCATCCTGGGCATGCTGGCCGACTACGGGTTGATGGCCGCCGGCATGATCCAGATGGGCGAGCCGCTGGCCTGGGTCTATGTCGTGGTGATGTGGGTCACCGTCGGTAATGGCCTGCGCTACGGCAACCGCTATCTGTATCTTGCGGTGGCAATGGCGGTGGTGAGTTTTTCCACGACGCTGTCGATGACCGAATACTGGCAACACAACCAGCGCCTTGGGGTCGGGCTTGCGGTTGGTCTGGCCGCCGTTCCGCTGTATTTCTCCAGTCTGCTGCGGCAGTTGACCCGTGCAACCGCAGAGGCGCGCCGCGCCAGCGAGGCCAAGAGCCGCTTTCTGGCCAACATGAGTCACGAGTTCCGGACACCGCTGAACGGTCTGTCCGGCATGACCGAGGTATTGGCAACGACGCGTCTGGACGATGAGCAGCGCGAATGTCTGAAAACCATTCAAGCCTCCACACGCAGTCTGCTGGCGCTGGTGGAGGAGGTGTTGGACATCTCGGCCATCGAAGCCGGCAAGCTGCGGATCAACGCGTCCGACTTTGCAGTGCATGACACCTTGCAGGCAATCGGTCTGATCCTGGAGCCGCAGGCCAAGGCCAAGGGCTTGCGTTATCAGGCAACTATCGCCGCAGATGTCCCTCCCCGCGTGCACGGGGATGCGGGACATCTGCAGCAGATCCTGCTCAACCTGGTCGGCAATGCGGTCAAGTTCACCGACCACGGCAGTGTACAGTTGAAGGTGGCGGCCACCGACGCCAGCGGCCGCGCTGGTGTGCTGCTCCGTTTTGAAGTGCTCGATACCGGGATCGGTGTGCCGGTCGATATGCGTCCGCGTTTGTTCGAGGCGTTCGAACAGGCGGACACCGGACTGGCGCGCCGCTTCGAAGGCAGCGGCCTTGGAACGACGATCGCCAGGGGGCTGGTGCAGTCGATGGGTGGCGCGATCGGGTTTGAGGAAAATCCCGAAGGCGGCAGCTTGTTCTGGTTTGAACTGCCGTTCGGCCTGGCGACCGCCAAGCCTGCAGCAACTCCGTCGCCTGTGCTGCATGAGACGGAGTCCACCACCATACCGGGCAACGTGATTGCGTTTGCCGATCCGTTCCTACGTCACCGTGCCCGCGTGCGTAGCATGCAGATCCTGGTGGCAGACGACCATCTGGCAAATCGCCTCGTGCTGCAGCGGCTGCTGCAAAAAGCAGGGCATCGCGTCACCTGTGTTGATGGCGGCGAAGCCGTTCTGGATGCGTTGGCCGAAGCCGACTACGACGCGGCCATCGTTGACCTGCACATGCCCGGAGTCAGCGGTCTGGACATGTTGAAGCAGCTGAGGGTCATGCAGGCCGGTGGTAAGCCGGGAACCCCGATCGTGGTATTGAGCGCTGATGTCACCCCCGAGTCGATTCGCAGCTGCGAACAAGCGGGCGCCTATGCATTCCTGGCCAAGCCGGTGGCGGCGATCAAGTTGCTGGATACGCTGGCCGAAATCGCGGTCAACCAGAAGCTGCGTCAGACCGATCTGAGCATTGGTACCCGTAGCGCGGCCCCAAGCGGCGCAGTCCTCGATCCTGCCGTGCTCGACGAGCTGGCGGAACTGGGAATGGGAAATGAGTTCGAACGCGAGTTCATTCAACAATGTCTCAGCGATGCTGCGGCATGTGTTGTCCAGCTCGGTAAGGCGGCGGCGGACGGAGACTGGGCACGTCTACGCGAGCATGCTCACGCGGTCAAAGGTGTTTCCAGCAATCTCGGGCTGGTGATGTTGGCCGAACAGGGCGGTGAGTTAATGCGCCTGCCGGAAGCGCAGCTGCGAGCAGAATGGAGTCAAAGACTGGAGCAGCTGAAGACTGGTTTGAAGCTTGGGCGCGAAGCGCTCGCCCAGCGTGCTCAAAATAAGTCCGACGGAGGCGTCAGCGGGAATGGCGACCGTGGGTAAGCGAAGCCCGGCAATAGGCCGGGCCTGATTCCCCCAGTATTGGATCCACCAAAATCAGGCGACACCCGCGCCTGCGCGGCGGTTCTGTGCTTTGACCAAACGGTCCATCGTGCGCAGTGATTTCTCACTGAGTGCCAGGGCCGTGTCTACCCAGACTTCGGTGATGCGCAGCAATTCCTCGTAAGGCACCGCCTGCGCGAGGTTGCGTGCGGCGTTCATCGCCAGATAGGAGTGGGAGATGCGCTTTTGCTGGCGAATCAGCGTTTCGGTGGCAACCACGCCTTGGCCCTTCGGTACGAGTACGTCCACGATCCCCATCGCATGCATTTCTTCGCTGCTGTAAATGCGTCCATCGAGAATGATTTTTTCCGCCAGATGGGGCGAAACGCGACGGCACAGGAAGGAATACGCGCCCATGCCCGGAAACAGGCCGAACAGGACCTCGGGCAGTCCCATGCCGATGCCTTCTTCGGCCACGATGGTGTGGCAGGCCAGGGCCATCTCCAGCCCGCCTCCCAATGCATCGCCCTGCAGCAGCGCGATGCTGCGCACGTCCCCACCGAAGCCGGTATGCAGGTGATGGACGCCTTCCACGCAGCGAATCGCATACCGCATGAGTTGCTCGCGATTCTGTTCGCGGATCAAGCGTGCGAACAGGTCCAGATCGCCACCGAGATTGAAGGCGTCCGCGTCGGAGGCGAGTACGAAATGGCGCAGTTCCCCGCTGCGTCGCTCATGCGGAGCGCGGGTGATGGAGCCCATGACATCCCAGATGTCGTCCAGTAACTCAGGACTGCAGCAGGGACGTATGCCGAAAGGCGCATCGGCATGCATGAACAACCAGTGGGTGCCGTCAGCAGCCGAAGAATCGACCCGAATGGTGGAGTGGGGACGACCGAGGGAAATCTTTTCAATCGTGTTCATGGGCGTGATCCTGGAAAAGCCCGCAGTGGGAGAGTGAACGCCGGCGGGCGCGTGCGATCCACTCCGAATCGATGCTACACCGGCACTATCTCCATGAACGCAGAGGGCTTCCTTTCTATCCGGTGAGCCCTATGACCTGAATCTTTCAGTGAATTTCCGCAAGCAAAAGTAGTTTATTGTGAATTGCACATTCTTGAAATTATGTGTTCCGTGATTCTGCGTTCCGGGGCCGCCGAAGTACTCCCTGGGTGGCCGTCATGAACTCTGAAAAAGCATGATGGTATTTCCACGCATCAGAACGGCGCAGATAACCAAGTGCAAATCGGCCCTTATTCCGGCGCGCGCGTCGTCGCACGCTGGCCGTCCGAAACGAACGTTCCGTCCGAAGCCTTCAAAAACAAAACGCCCGCAAGCCTGGCGGCAGTGCGGGCGTTGGATGACAGCCGGGTGGCTGTCGATCTGCGCTTACGCCGGTGGATTACGCCTTGGGCGCGTCCCGCAATTCGCGGCGCAGGATCTTGCCGACATTGGTTTTCGGCAATTCCTTGCGGAATTCGATCACTCGCGGCTGCTTGTAGCCGGTCAGGTTGGCGCGGCAGTGCGCCTTGACGGCGTCGGCGGTCAGGGTAGGGTCTTTCTTCACGATGACGGCCTTGACGATCTCGCCGGACTTTTCGTCCGGTACGCCGACGGCGGCCACTTCCAGTACGCCGGGCATCTCGGCAATCACGTCCTCGATCTCGTTCGGATATACGTTGAAGCCGGACACCAGGATCATATCCTTCTTGCGGTCGACGATGTAGACAAAGCCCTGTTCGTCCATCCGCGCGATATCGCCGGTATGCAGCCAGCCGTCGGCATCCATGACCTTGGCGGTTTCTTCGGGCTTCTTCCAGTAGCCCTTCATCACCTGCGGGCCCTTGATGCACAGCTCGCCGATCTCGCCCAGTGGCAGCGCCGCACCGGCGTCGTCCTTGATGCAGGCATCGGTGGACGGAATCGGCAGGCCGATCGAGCCGTTGTAGTCCTTCAGGTCCATCGGGTTGATGCAGGCGGCCGGCGAGGTTTCGGTCAGGCCGTAGGCCTCGACCAGGGTCAGGCCGGTGACCTTTTTCCAGCGTTCGGCGACCGAACGTTGCACCGCCATGCCACCGCCCAGGGTCATCTTGAGCGACGAGAAATTCACCTGATCGAAGCCGGGGGTATTGAGCAGGCCGTTGAACAGCGTGTTGACCCCGGTGAAGGCGGTGAAGCGGGTCTTCTTCAGTTCCTTGACGAAGCCGGGCATGTCGCGCGGATTGCTGATCAGGTGATTGCAGCCGCCGATCTTCATGAAGACCAGGCCGTTGGCCGTCAATGCAAAGATGTGGTACAGCGGCAGCGCGGTGATCACCACCTCGGCGCCTTCTTCCAGCTTGCCGGTGCCGGCAAGCCACTGATGGGCCTGCTGCATGTTGGCCACCAGATTGCGGTGGGTGAGCATCGCGCCCTTGGCCACGCCGGTGGTGCCGCCGGTGTACTGCAGGAAGGCGATGTCGTCGGGCTCGATCTGCAAGGTCGGCATGCTGTGCTTGCGGCCCAGCGCCAGTGCGTCGCGGAAACGGATTGCGCCGTTGAGGCGGTAATCGGGCACCAGCTTCTTGACGTACTTGACGACGAAGTTGACCAGCGCCGCTTTCGGGAAGCCGAGCATATCGCCCAGCCCGGTGGTGATCACCTGCTTGACCGGGGTGTCGGCGATGACCTGCTGCACGGTGGTGCCGAAGTTGTCGATCACCACCAGCACGCTGGCGCCGGAGTCGATCAGCTGATGCTTCAGCTCACGCGGGGTGTAGAGCGGATTGACGTTGACCACGGTCAGGCCGGCACGCAGGATGCCGAAGGTGGCGACCGGATACTGCAGGCAGTTGGGCATCATCAGGGCGACGCGGTCGCCTTTCTTCAACTGCAGTTCGCCAAGCAGATAGGCGGCGAACTGTTCGACCAGTTGATCAGCTTCGCGATAGGTAATGGTCTTGCCGAAGCTGTGATACGCGGGGCGGTCGGCAAACCGCTTGACCGAGGTGGCGAACACCTCGGCCACGGTACGGAACTGCTCCAGATCGATCTCGGCGGCAACGCCGGCCGGATAACTTTGCAACCAAGGACGTGCCTGATTCATCTGCCCCCCTCCAGGGTATTCGGTACGTGACGCGGTGTGTTCCACGGCACTACAACAGCAGGCAGCATACCGTCATGGATGGAAAAGGCGAAGCGTGATGCAGAGCAGCATTCAAGCGCGGTGGCGGGTCGGGTTGGTCGCGATTTTGGTCGTGGCCCTGAGCGGTTGCACGCGTGCCGCACCGGAGCAACGGCTGCGCGCACACTCGAAGCGATGCATCAGGCGATCGAGGCGCGCGAGATTGGCGAGGCGATGGCGCCGGTGGCCGATGACTTTGTCGGCGAACAAGGGCTGGACGCAGCCGGCCTGCGGCGATTGATGCAGCTGCAGATGCTGGGCAACCGCCGCATCGGCGTGACCCTGGAGCCGGTGGATGTGCAAGTGCGCGACGACACCGCGCGCGTGCGCTTCACCGCGCTGCTGACCGGTGGCAGCGGACGCTGGTTGCCCGAGCAGGCACAGACCTATCAGGTGACCACCGGCTGGCGCCTGCAGGACGGCGACTGGCAGCTGACCCACGTGCAATGGGAGCCCGCGGGGCGCTGAGCACGGCGACTCCGGTGTGCGTCTCGCCAGGCGAGCGCGGCCGGTGTCTGGTGGCAAGGTATCTCTCCATCGCGCTGCGTTTGTGTGCAGCGTCTTGCTGCCTCCGACGATGCTTCGCTCGTCCAGCGTCGGCAAGTTCTGGCCACCCAAAACGACACTCCCGCCAGGCGGCGGGAGTGTCGTCGAGCTGATGGCGCAGCGCGCCTTGCGATCAGGCCGCCTTGCGTGCGGCCAGTTGGCGCAGCACGTACTGCAGCAGGCCGCCGTGCTTGAAGTACTCCACTTCCTTGGGCGTTAGCAGTAGCACCTTGACCTGGAACTGCTTGACGCTGCCGTCGGACTTTCTGGCATCCACGGTGGCACGGCGGCTGGCGCCGTCCTGCAGGCCGGTGATGTCCAGCACTTCCGAACCATCCAGGCCCAGCGTCTGCGCGTTTTCGTTCTCCAGGAACTGCAGCGGCAGCACGCCCATGCCGACCAGGTTGGAGCGGTGGATACGCTCGAAGCTCTCGGCGATCACCGCCTTGACGCCGAGCAGGTTGGTGCCCTTGGCCGCCCAGTCGCGCGAGGAGCCGGTGCCGTATTCCTTGCCGGCCAACACCACCAGCGGCACGCCGTCGGCCTTGTACTTCACTGCCGCATCGTAGATCGCCAGTTTTTCCGGCGCCGCGCCGTCCTTTCCGTAGTACAGCGTGTTGCCGCCTTCTTCGCCACCGAACATCAGGTTCTTGATGCGGATGTTGGCGAAGGTACCGCGCACCATCACGTCGTCATTGCCGCGGCGGCTGCCGTAGCTGTTGAAGTCGGCCGGTTGCACGCCGCGTTCCTGCAGGAAGCGGCCCGCCGGCGAATCCTTCTTTATGTTGCCGGCCGGCGAGATGTGGTCGGTGGTGATCGAGTCGCCGAACAGGCCCATGATGCGCGCACCGTGCACGTCCTCGACGTGGCCGACCTGCATGGTCATGCCGTCGAAGTAGGGCGGGTTCTTGATGTAGGTCGAGGCTGCGTCCCATTCGTACAGCGCACCATCCGGGGAGGCGATGGTGTTCCAGCGGCTGTCGCCCTTGAACACGTCGGCGTAGTTCTGCTTGAACATTTCCGGGCCGACGGTGGCGGCGATGGTGTCGCCGATTTCCTTGTTGCTCGGCCAGATATCGCGCAGATACACCGGCTGCCCGTCGCTACCGGTGCCCAGCGGATCGGTGGTGAGGTTGATGTCGGTGGTGCCGGCGATCGCGTACGCCACCACCAGCGGCGGCGAGGCGAGGTAGTTCATCTTCACTTCGGGATGCACGCGGCCTTCGAAGTTGCGGTTGCCCGACAACACCGAAGACACCACCAGGTCGTCCTTGGCGATCGCCGCAGACACATCGTCCGGCAGTGGGCCGGAGTTGCCGATGCAGGTGGTGCAGCCATAGCCGACCACGTAGAAACCGAGCGTTTCAAGATCGGCGAGCACGCCGGCCTTGCTCAGGTAATCGGTGACTACGCGCGAGCCCGGCCCGAGCGAGGTCTTCACCCACGGCTGCGCCTTCAGCCCCTTGGCAGCCGCGTTACGCGCGAGCAGGCCGGCGCCCAGCATCACTGCCGGGTTGGAGGTGTTGGTGCAGGAGGTGATCGCGGCGATCACCACCGAGCCGTCGCGCAGCTGCCAGCCGGCACCGCTGTCGGTGGAACTCTCGGCTTGCGCTGCCTTGGCGCCGACCGCGGTGCCGCCGCCGCCTTCGTTCTTCAGGCGGTCTTCCTGCTTGATATCGGTCAGGCGCTTGCTGCGCGCATCCACGAACGGCTTGAGGCTCTCGCGGAAGTTGGACTGCATGTCTTCCAGCAGCACGCGGTCCTGCGGGCGCTTGGGGCCGGCCAGCGACGGCTTGACCTCGCCCATGTCCAGCTCCAGTGTGGCGCTGTACTGCGCCGGCGGGGTGTTGGCGTCGTGCCACAGGCCCTGCGCCTTGGCATAGGCCTCGACCAGCGCGATCTGCTCCTCGCTGCGGCCGGACAGGCGCAGATAGGTCAGCGATTCGTCGTCGACCGGGAAGATGCCACAGGTGGCGCCGTATTCCGGTGCCATGTTGCCGATGGTGGCGCGGTCGGCCAGCGGCAGATGCTGCAGGCCTTCGCCGTAGAACTCGACGAACTTGCCGACCACACCGGCCTTGCGCAGCATCTGGGTGACGGTGAGCACCAGATCGGTGGCGGTGGCGCCTTCGGGCAGCTTGCCGCTGAGCTTGAAGCCGACCACCTGCGGAATCAGCATGGACGAGGGCTGCCCCAGCATTGCGGCTTCGGCCTCGATGCCGCCCACGCCCCAGCCCAACACGCCGATGCCGTTGATCATGGTGGTGTGGCTGTCGGTGCCGAACACGGTGTCCGGGTAGGCGATCTGTGTTCCGTCCTTGTCCTCGCTCATCACCACGCGCGCCAGATTTTCCAGGTTCACCTGGTGGACGATGCCGGTGTTGGGCGGCACCACCTTGAAGTTTTCGAACGCCTTCTGGCCCCAGCGCAGGAAGCCGTAGCGTTCCTGGTTGCGCTGGAACTCGATCTTGCCGTTGAGGTCGAGCGCATCGGCCGAGCCGAATACGTCCACCTGCACCGAGTGGTCGATGACCAGCTCGGAGGGGATCTGCGGGTTGATCTGGTCGGCGTTGCCGCCGAGCTTGACCACGGCATCGCGCATCGCGGCCAGGTCGACCACGCATGGCACGCCGGTGAAGTCCTGCAGCACCACGCGGGCGGGCATGAAGGCGATTTCGATATCGGGCTCGGCCTTGGGGTCCCACTTGGCGACCGCTTCGATATGGTCCTTGCCGACGGTGACACCGCCGTCCTCGTGCCGGAGCAGGTTCTCCAGCAGGATCTTCATCGAATAGGGCAGGTGGCCGATATCGAAGCGCTCGCCCAGCTTCGGCAGGCTGTAGTACTCGTAGCGCTTGCCGTGGACCTCAAGCGAGGTGCGGGTGGAAAAGGAATCGCTCATGCATCACTCCTATGGCTGCAGGCTGTAGGTCTGTTTGGAACAGTGTGACCAATTCAGTGTGTACGTTCGGTTGCAGGACAGGGTATGTGGCCTTGAGTACGACAAGTCAAGTATGTAAAATCGGCGCATACTTTCTGCCGGGGCCACCTCCATGGAAGCCACAGTTGCCGAACGCGGGCAGATCACGCTGCCCAAGGCCGTGCGCGATGCCCTGGGCCTGACCAAGGGCACCACGCTCAAGATCGAGCTCGACGGCGGGCGCATCATCCTGCGCAAGGACGTCAGCCAGGCGCTGCGCAAGGTGCGCGGCAAGTTCAAGCTGGTCGACGGGCTGACCAGCACCGACGAGGCGATGCGCGCCATCCGCGGCCGCGCCCCCGGGGATCCGTTCGACCCATGATTGCCCTGGATTCCTCGGTGCTGCTCGACATCCTGGTCGGCGATGCGGTCTACGGCGAGGTGTCGGAGATCTGCATCGGCGATGCGCTGGCGCGCGACGAAGTGGTGGTCTGCGATGCGGTGGTGGCCGAGGTGCTGGCCATGCTCGATACCCAGGTCGACCTGATGGAAACCCTGGCCTCGATCGGGGTGCGTTACGAAGCCACCCAGGAAGCGGCGGCGGTACGCGCCGGCCATATGAACAAGCGCTTCCGCGCGCGCGGCGGCAAGCGCGAGCGGGTGGTGGCCGATTTCCTGATCGGCGCCCACGCGATGCTCCAGTGCGACGGGTTGATCACCCGCGACGAGGGCTTTTTCCGCGACTACTTCAAGGGTTTGAAGATCGTTGTTCCCAAACCCGCAAGCTGATCCACGTTTCGCGTCTACACATTCACTGCTGTCTTTCGGAGAATCCGCATGTTGGAAGCCTACCGCCACCACGTTGCAGAGCGCGCCGCGCTCGGTATCCCGCCGCTGCCGCTGACCGCGCAGCAGACCGCCGAGGTCATCGAGCTGCTGAAGGCTCCGCCGGCGGGCGAAGAAGAATTCCTGGTCGAGCTGCTCAGCCAGCGCGTGCCGGCCGGCGTCGACGATGCCGCCAAGGTCAAGGCTTCGTACCTGGCTGCGGTGGCCTTCGGCACCGAGAAAACCGCGCTGATCAGCCCCACGTGTGCAACCGAGCTGCTCGGCACCATGCTGGGTGGCTACAACATCCAGCCGCTGATCGACCTGCTCGACAACGCCGAGCTGGGCGCCACCGCCGCCGAAGCGCTCAAGCACACCTTGCTGGTGTTCGACGCCTTCCACGACGTGCAGGAAAAGGCCGAAGCCGGTAATGCGCATGCGAAGGCGGTGCTGCAGAGCTGGGCCGATGCCGAGTGGTTCACCAGCAAGCCGGAAGTGCCGCAGAGCATGACCGTCACCGTGTTCAAGGTGCCGGGCGAGACCAACACCGACGACCTGTCGCCGGCCCCGGATGCCACCACGCGCCCGGACATCCCGCTGCACGCGCTGGCGATGCTGAAGAACAAGCGCGACGGCGCGGCCTTCGAGCCGGAAGAAGACGGCAAGCGCGGCCCGATCCAGGCCATCGCCGATCTCAAGGACAAGGGTCATCTGGTCGCCTACGTGGGCGATGTGGTCGGTACCGGTTCCTCGCGCAAGTCGGCGACCAACTCGGTGCTGTGGTGGACCGGCGAGGACATCCCGTTCATTCCGAACAAGCGCTTCGGCGGCGTGTGCCTGGGCAGCAAGATCGCCCCGATCTTCTACAACACGATGGAAGACGCCGGCGCGTTGCCGATCGAGCTGGACGTGTCGCAGATGGAGCACGGCGATGTGGTCGAGCTGCGTCCGTATGACGGCAAGGCGCTGAAGAACGGGCAGGTGATCGCCGAGTTCGCGATGAAGTCGGATGTGCTGTTCGACGAAGTGCGCGCCGGTGGCCGCATTCCTCTGATCGTTGGCCGCGGCCTGACCGCCAAGGCGCGCGAGTTCCTGGGCCTGCCGGCCTCGGACCTGTTCCGCCTGCCGATGGACCCGCCGGACACCGGCAAGGGCTTCTCGCTGGCGCAGAAGATGGTCGGCCGCGCCTGCGGCTTGCCGGAAGGCCAGGGCATGCGCCCGGGCACCTATTGCGAACCGAAGATGACCTCGGTGGGCTCGCAGGACACCACCGGCCCGATGACCCGCGATGAGCTCAAGGACCTGGCTTGCCTGGGCTTCTCGGCCGACCTGGTGATGCAGTCGTTCTGCCACACCGCCGCTTATCCGAAGCCGGTCGACGTCAAGACCCACCACACCTTGCCGGAGTTCATCTCCACCCGAGGCGGCGTGTCGCTGCGTCCGGGCGACGGCGTGATCCACAGCTGGCTCAATCGCATGCTGCTGCCCGACACCGTCGGTACCGGTGGCGACTCGCACACGCGTTTCCCGATCGGCATTTCGTTCCCGGCCGGCTCCGGCCTGGTGGCCTTCGCCGCCGCCACCGGCGTGATGCCGCTGGACATGCCCGAGAGCGTGCTGGTGCGCTTCAAGGGTGAGATGCAGCCGGGTGTGACCTTGCGTGACCTGGTCAACGCGATCCCGCTGTACGCGATCAAGGACGGTCTGCTGACCGTGGCCAAGCAGGGCAAGAAGAACATCTTCTCCGGCCGCATCCTGGAAATCGAAGGCCTGCCGAACCTGAAGGTGGAACAGGCGTTCGAGCTGTCCGATGCCTCGGCCGAGCGTTCGGCGGCCGGTTGCACCGTGCACCTGGACAAGGCGCCAATCATCGAATACCTGACCAGCAACATCACCCTGCTGCGCTGGATGATTGCCGAAGGCTATGCCGATGCGCGCACGCTGGGCCGCCGCATCAAGAAGATGGAAGAGTGGCTGGCCGATCCGCAGCTGCTGCAGCCCGATGCCGACGCCGAATATGCCGCCGTCATCGAGATCGACCTGGCCGACATCCACGAGCCGATCGTGGCGTGCCCGAACGACCCGGACGACGTCAAGACGCTGTCCGACGTGGCCGGTGCGGCGATCGACGAGGTGTTCATCGGTTCGTGCATGACCAACATCGGTCACTTCCGTGCCGCTGCCAAGTTGCTGGAAGGCAAGCGCGATATCCCGACCCGTCTGTGGGTTGCACCGCCGACCAAGATGGACGCCTCCGAGCTGACCAAGGAAGGCCATTACGGCACCTTCGGCGCTGCCGGCGCGCGTATGGAAATGCCGGGCTGCTCGCTGTGCATGGGCAACCAGGCGCAGGCACGCGAGGGCGCCACGGTGTTCTCCACCTCCACGCGTAACTTCCCGAATCGTCTGGGCCGCAACACCAACGTGTACCTGGGTTCGGCGGAACTGGCTGCGATCTGCTCGCGTCTGGGCCGCATCCCGACCAAGGACGAGTACATGGCCGATGTGGGCGTGATCAAGACCAGTGGCGATCAGATCTACCGCTACATGAACTTCGATCAGATCCAGGAATATCAGGACGTGGCCGACACCGTCGCTGCCTGATCCAGCTGCTTGATCACCTGTTCGAAGACGCCCGGCAATGCCGGGCGTTTTTCGTTATTCGGGCGATGACTTCGTTTTAGCTGCGTGATGTCGGGAGTTAAGGCAATCGCAGTTAACTCGGCTATCGCATTGCAACAAAAATCTGAAGTCGGCGGGTCTAGAGTGGCGCCGCTCCCATCGCTCTGATTGATCTCCAATGCCCACTTGCACGATCGCTGGTCAAACGCTGCACTACGCACAATACGGTCAAGGGTTTCCGGTGTTGCTTGGCCACAGTTATCTCTGGGACGCGGCCATGTGGGAGCCGCAGATCCAGGCGCTTTCGCAGCACTATCGGGTCATCGTTCCCGAGTTGTGGGGGCACGGGCAATCAGCAGCACTGCCAGCGGGCACACAGACGGTTGGCGATCTTGCCAAGCAGATGCTGCTGTTGCTGGATGCGCTGGAACTGCCGCAATGCGCGGTGGTCGGCCTGTCGGTCGGCGGCATGTGGGGCGCCGAGCTGGCATTGCTGGCACCGCAGCGCGTGCGCAGCCTGGTGCTGATGGATACCTTCCTGGGTGCCGAGCCGCAGGCCACGCAAACGCGTTATTTCGGTCTGCTCGATGCGATCGAAGCGGCCGGGCAGGTGACGCCTGCGTTGATCGAGGCGATCGTGCCGATCTTTTTCCGCCCCGGCATCGATCTGAAGTCCGCGCTGCCGGCTGCGTTTGCGCAGCGTCTGGCGGCGATGTCGGCCGAGCAGTTGCGTACATCCATCGTGCCGCTGGGCCGGCTGATCTTCGGGCGCGCGGATCGCCTGGAGGCAATGTCCGCGCTGAATCCGGCCAGCACCTTCCTGCTCGGTGGCGCAGACGATATTCCGCGGCCGCCGGAAGAATTGTGGTTGATGGCCGAGGTGATCGGTTGCGACTACGAGCTGATTCCCGATGCCGGACATATCGCATCGCTGGAGAATCCGGCGTTCGTCACCGCGCAGTTGCTGGGTTGGTTGAAGCGCACCGTGGCATCGGATTCGACGCGGATGGAAAGACGCGCGCTTGAAGGCAGCGCTCAGGCACAGGCACCGCTCTCATGATGTGCTGCTGATCTGGCGATCAGAACGACATCGTGCGTTGCTTGCAACCATAAGCACCGGCCACCCCACTTGGCGCTGCTTGCAACCATGAGCACCGACCACCTCACTTGGTCTTTGCCCGCTCACCGTCGCGGGACCTTACGCGGCATGGATGCCGCGTAAGAGCCTACAAGGACGTACTTGCGGCGTGTCCCGCGAGGGTGGGCGGGCAAGGACCCTGCACCGAAGCACCAGATCAGGTGCTTTGCCGTCTGGCAGGTTGCCTCGACCTGCTGATGCGTGCGTAAAAACGCTATGAGAATAGCCTGCCAAACCACGACGTAGTGTCGTGAGCCGCTCTAAGGCTGCGCGCCCAGCCAGGCTTCCAGTGCCGCTGCCGGCAACGGCCGCGAAAATAGATAGCCCTGCAGCACTTCGCAGCCGAGGTCGGCGAGGAACAGGCGTTGGGCTTCGTTTTCCACGCCTTCGGCAACCACGTGCTTGCGCAGATGCTCGCCGATGCGCAGCACCGAGGTGGTGAGGGCGCGGGCGTCTTCGCTGTGTTCGATGTCGCGCACGAAGCTCATGTCCAGCTTGAGCTCGTCGATCGGCAGGCGATGCAGGTGGCTCAGGCTGGAGTAGCCGGTGCCGAAGTCGTCCAGCGACAACGAGATGCCGGCTTCGCGGATGGCGTGCAGGTTTTCCAGGACGCCGGGTTGCCCGGAGAGCATCACGCTCTCGGTCATTTCCAGCGTGAGGTCGGAGGGCTGCGCGCCCATGTCGGCGATCAGGCGCAACAGGTCGCTGAGCATGCGCGGGCTTTCGAAGCTGCTCGCCGACAGGTTCACCGACACGCGCGACACCGGCACGCCACGCTTGCGCCAATCGGCGATCTGCCGGCAGGCGCTGCGCAGCACCCAGTCGTTGAGCTGCGGCATCATGCCTTGTTCTTCGGCCACGGGCAGAAACCGCGCCGGCGAAATGGCGCCCATTTGCGGATGATTCCAGCGCAACAGCGCTTCCACGCCGTACAGCGCGTGCGGTGCAGCGCTGTGCAACTGCGGTTGATAGTGCAGTTGCAGCTGATCGCGGCCGATCGCCTGGCGCAGCTCCGCTTCCAGCGCCACGCGCTCCTGCGCCATGCGGTTCATGTCGGAACTGAAGAAGCGGAACCGCCCACCGCCTTCCTGCTTGGCGCGATTCATGGCCAGATCGGCATGCCGCAGCAGGATGTTGATGTCGCGCCCATCCTCGGGAAACATCGCCACGCCGATACTGGCCGAGGGATGCACGGTCATGTGCCCAACCGGCAGCGGCCTGGCAATGGTGCCCAGCACGCGTTCTGCGGCGGCACTGGCCTGCTCGGCGCTGCATTGCGGCAGCGCGAGTGCGAATTCGTCGCCAGCCAGGCGCGCCAGCATGGCGGTGGCGGTCAGCTGTTCGCCGATGCGCAAGGCGATGTCGCGCAACAGGCCGTCGCCGGCGGCATGGCCCTGGCTGTCGTTGATCAACTTGAAGCGGTCGATGTTGATGAACATCAACGTGGCCGGTTCGCCGGCGTATTCGGCTTGCGTCAGGGCTTGCTCGGCGCGTGCGCTGAACATGATGCGGTTGGGCAGGCCGGTCAGCGCATCGTAGAACGCGAGTTGATGCACGCGTTGGCGGATCTGTTCGCGTTCCAGCGCCAGCGTGCACAGCTGCTGGCACAGATCGGTGAGGCGCACGTGCCAGGCATCGGCACGCTGCGCCTTGCGGTAGTACAGCGCGAAGGTACCGAGCACGCGTGCGCTGTTGGAGCGGATCGGCGTGCTCCAGCACGCGCGCAAGCCCATCGGTAGCAAGAGTTCGCGGAATTGCGCAAACAGCGGGTCGGTGGCGATGTCTTCCACCATCACCGGGCGGCCGCGCCAGGCGGCCGTGCCGCAGGCGCCTGCACCCGGCGCGATCTTCAAGCCGTTGACCGCATCGGCGTATTCCGGCGGCAGGCTCGGTGCGGCCAGCGAATGCAGGCAGCCCTGATTGTCCGCGCTCATGACCGTGGCCAGCACGTCCGGTGCGATGCGCTCGACCTCGGTGCAGATCAGCGTCATCACCTCGATCAGCGGCCGCTCCTGGACCAGGGCCTCGAGCACGCGGTGCTGCAGCACCTCATGCATCTTGGTGTCGGTGATGTCGGTCAGCACCGCCACGTAATGCGATGGCAGATGCCGGGCGTCGTAGATCGGATTGAAGTTGAGCGAGATCCACAGCGGCGTGCCGTCCTTGCGGTACACCAGCAGGTCGGCCTGGGTCTGCTGCAACGCGTCGGCGCGGTCGCGGATGCGCGCCACTTCTTCCTGGCCGCTTTGCGCGCGGGTGAGCACGTCCGACGGACGCTTGCCCACCAGTTCGGCTTCGGTGTAGCCGAACATGCGCTGGAAGCCCTCATTTGCGTAGAGCAGGCGCGATTGCAGATCGCAGATCAGGATCGCACTGCTGCTGCCGTCCAGCGCTTCGGCCAGCAGGCGTGAGCGCGTGACGTCGGGATGTTCGTCGGGCCTGGTTATGCCCGCGGTGAGCGGGCCGGGCTTGATCATCCCGGGGGCGGGCGCGTGATCTGCCGGCGCATCCGCCGTCGCCAGCGAGGCGGTTCCCGTAATGCCGGGAGCCGCCGCCTGTTGGGTCGGATGCGGGGGACGGGCCATCATGCCGGATCAGCGTGCCTGTGCCGACAGCGCGATCAGGCGCTCGGCAACGCGGTTCAGCGGCACCACTTCCTGCGCGGCACCGAGCTTGTAGGCGGCGCCGGGCATGCCCCACACCACGCTGCTGGCTTCGTCCTGCACCAGCGTGGGCGCGCCGGCCTGCAGCATTTCCAGCAGGCCGCGTGCACCGTCGTCACCCATGCCGGTGAGGATGGCGCCGACCGCATTCGGGCCGGCGTTGGCGGCGACGGAGCGGAACAGCACGTCCACCGCCGGCTTGTGGCGATTGACCGGCGGGCCGTCGTCGATGCGGCAGCGCCAGCGCGCACCGTCGCGGATGATGCGCAAGTGCTGGCCGCCCGGCGGCAGGTAGGCGTGGCCCGGCAGGATCGCCTCGCCATCGCTGGCCTCGCGCACCGACATCGCCGAGTGGCGATTGAGGCGCTCGGCGAAGGCGGTGCTGAAGCTAGCCGGCAGATGCTGGGTCATCACCACCGCCGGGGCATCGGCAGGCATGTGTTCGAGCACCACGCGCAGGGCTTCGGTGCCGCCGGCGGAGGCGCCGATGGCGATCAGGCGGTCGGTGGTGCGGAAGCGCAGCGCGCTGCCGGGTACCGGGGCGGACTGCATGTCCAGGGTGACCTTGGGCGCGCTGGGACGATTGAGCGCGCTGACCTTGGCCTTGGAGGCCATCTTGACCTTGCTGACGATCTCTTCCGCGTAGCCTTCCAGCCCGCGTGCGACGTCGATCTTGGGCTTGGAGACGAAATCCACCGCACCCAGCGACAGGGCCTGCAAGGTGGTGTCGGCGCCACGCTCGGTCAGCGACGAAATCATCACCACCGGGGTGGGGCGCAGGCGCATCAGGTTTTCCAGAAACACCAGGCCGTCCATGCGCGGCATTTCCACATCCAGCGTGATCACGTCCGGATTGAGGCGTTTGATCTTTTCGCGCGCCAGGATCGGGTCGGCGGCCGAGCCGATCACCTCGATGCCGGCATCGCGCGAGAGGATTTCGGTCAGCATCTGGCGTACGACCGCCGAGTCGTCGACGATCAATACACGCACAGGAGTTTCCAGCGTCATTCGAACAACTCCACTCCACCGGTAACCGGTGCTTTGGACAGACGGGCGCGCACGGCCGATTCGGCGGCGGCGACTTCGGCTTCGTGTGCATGCGGCAAACGCTGCACGACCACGCGTCCGGTCGTCGGGAAGAACCACACCTTGCGCGGATGGATGCCGCACAGATCTTCGGCAATGATGGGAATGTGTTCGGCCTGCAGATACTGGCGCACGAACTCGGCGTTGCGGGTGCCGACCGGGTTGCTGGTGAAGCCCTTGAGCACGTTGGCGCCACCGAAGACCTTGGCTTCGATGCGTTTGCGATGCGCGCCGCGCTTGAGCATGTCGTTGATCAGCAACTCCATCGCATAACTGCCGTAACGCGCGGGTGCGCCATCGCCGACCTGGCCCTCCGGCAACAGGAAGTGATTCATGCCGCCGATCTTCAGGACCGGGTCGCGCAGGCAGGCGGCAACGCACGATCCCAAGGTGGTCGTCAACGCGGTGTCGTCGTCGACCACCAGGTACTGGGTGGGCAGCAGCTTGGCGGTGATGGTCTGGAACCGCGAATCGCGGTAGCGCATGACATCGTCGACCTGCACGGCGGTACTCATGCAGACGCTCCCGCGCGCGGGCTGCGCCGATACAGCGTGCGCCCGCACGGCTGGATCAGATCGGCCGCGTGCAGGTAGTTCTCCGAATGCCCGGTGTAGAGCAGACCATCGTCGCCCATATGGCTGACCAGCCGCGACAGGATGCCGCGCTGGGTCGGCTTGTCGAAATAGATCATCACGTTGCGGCAGAACAGCGCCGCGTACGGGCCGCCGACATCGTAACGCGGTGCCAGCAGGTTCAGCTGGCGGTATTCGATGAGTTGGCGCAACGCCGGGATGACCCGGCACTTGCCTTCGTTGGGACCGCTGCCGCGCTGGAAGTACTTGCGCTTGATCGATGCGTCCAGCGAGGCGACGCGGTCGATGGCGTAGACGCCGCGCGAGGCGGTTTCCAGCACCTGGGTGTCGACGTCGGTGGCGACGATGCTGACCGGCGGGGTCAAGGTGCCGAAGGCTTCGCAGGCGGTGATGGCGATGGAGTAGGGCTCCTCGCCGGTCGAGGCCGCGCACGACCAGATCTTCAACGGCGCCTGCGAGGCGCGCTTTTGCAGTTCTTCGCGCAGCTTGTCGAAGTGGTGCGGCTCGCGGAAGAACGAGGTCAGATTGGTGGTCAGCGCGTTGGTGAACGCCTGCCATTCCTCTTCGTCGTTGCCTGCTTCCAGCTGGTCCAGGTAGTCACGGAAGGAGCGCAGGCCGAGCACGCGAAGACGACGCGACAACCGGCCATACACCATGTCGCGCTTGGCCGGAGCCAGGGCGATGCCGACACGCTGATAGATCAGGTCGCAGACGCGCTTGAAATCGCGGTCGCCAAAATCAAATTCGCGTGTGTCTGAAGCGGAAGTCGAGGTGGTCGTCATATCCATGCGCGTCGTTAGCTATGACTGGATATCGGCCACGTGGTCATGCAACTGAAGCACCAATCACGTATTGCAGACAGTCGGGTCTGCTGACGGTGCCCGGCGCGGTGTGGGCGGTGCGATCGCACCCGGCGGCGGGGCAGTGCGCGCTGCGCCGAGCGCAGATACACAAAGCCCCGGCAGTGCCGGGGCTTTGTGGGGGACAACGGTGGATCAGAACTCTTGCCAGTTACCGTCGGCCAACGCGGCCTGCGGCTTGGCCGGCCGTGACGAGGTGGCCGCTGCGCGCGCCGCCGGCTTGGCTGCGGACTTCACCGCCACCGGGCGCGAGGCGACCGCGCGCACGCGCGCGGCCGGGGAGGCCTGGGCGGCCGGCTCGTCCAGCTTGAACACCGACACCGCTTCTGCCAGGTGGCCGGCCTGCTCTTCCATCGAGCGTGCGGCCGCAGTGGCTTCTTCCACCAGGGCGGCGTTCTGCTGGGTGGTTTCGTCCATCTGGGTGATGGTCTGGTTGACCTGCTCGATGCCGGCCGACTGTTCCTGCGAGGCGGCGGAGATCTCGCCCATGATGTCGGTCACGCGCTGCACGCTGGCCACGATCTCGGCCATGGTCGCACCGGCCTTGCGCACCAGTGCCGAACCCTCGGCCACCTTGTGCACGGAGTCGTCGATCAAGCCCTTGATCTCCTTGGCCGCACCGGCCGAACGCTGTGCCAGCGTGCGTACTTCCGAGGCGACCACGGCAAAGCCGCGACCCTGTTCGCCGGCACGGGCGGCTTCCACCGCTGCGTTCAAGGCCAGGATGTTGGTCTGGAACGCGATGCCGTCGATCACCGAGATGATGTCGGCAATCTTCTTGGACGAGGCTTCGATGCCCGACATGGTGGTGACCACCTGCGAGACCACGTCGCCGCCCTGCGAGGCCACGCCGGTGGCGCCGATGGCCAGCTGGTTGGCCTGACGGGCGCTTTCGGCGTTCTGCCGGACGGTGGAGGTGAGCTCCTCCATCGAGGCAGCGGTTTCTTCCAGGTTGGCGGCCTGCTGCTCGGTACGATGCGACAGGTCGCTGTTGCCGGAGGCAATCTCGCCGGCCGCCGAGTTGATCGCGGTGGACGAGACCTTGATGCGCCCGACGATGTCGGCCAGCTGCTCGGCGGTGGCATTGGCATCGTCGCGCATCTGGGCGAACACGCCGCTGAATTCGCCATGCATGCGCACGGTCAGGTCGCCGCGCGATAGCGCCGACAGCAGTGCGGAGATCTGCTCCAGGCTGCCAGCGTTGGCATCCAGCAGGCCGTTGAGCTGCTGGGCCAGCTGCAGGAAGAAGCCCTGCTTGCCGTCGGTTTCCACCCGGCCGCTCATGTCGCCGCTGGCGGCGGCACGCACGATGCGGGCGACTTCCTCTTCAACCTGGACTTCGATGGTGCGGTCGCGCCATTCGCAGACATCGCCGGTGCTTTCGCCCTGCTCGTTCTTGATGACGGTGACGGTCTGCATCATCACAAACTCGCCGTAGCGCTCTTCGAAGCTGGTGATGCCGTCGCGTTCCAGTGCTGCGATGGCCTTGCGCACGGTCGTTTCGGGCAGGCCGAGGTAGCTGATGTGCTGGCCGATGATCTTGCCGGCTTCAAAATCGGGCGAGGACAGACGAATGCTGCCTTCGTAATGCGTGACCAGCTTCATGAACGCCTCGTTGGCGTAGATCATGACCCGATCGGCGTTGGTGATGAAGGTGCTGGTGGACGATTTGTCCAGCGCGGTACGGATGCGCAGGTTTTCGTCGGCAATCTTCTGATCGCGTTCGATGCGTTCCTTCAGGTCGCGCTGCATGCGGTGCATGGAGCGCATCAGTTCGCCCACTTCGTCCTGGCCCTGCACATTGATCTGGCCATCCAGCTTGCCGCTGGCGATTTCGGTGGCGGTGGAAACGGCGCCGCGCATGCTCTTGACGATGGAACGTGCGAACAGGAATGCCAGGCCCAGGCCGCCGGCGATGCCGATCAACAGCACCATCACGGTCAGCGAGACCGAGGTGGCATGGACTTTTTCGGCCTTGCTCTTGGCAGCCTGCGCCAACTTGTTGTCTTCGACGATCAACGCGGCCAGCGAATCCTTGGCCTTGTTGTGCAGGGTGCGGGTCTCGCCGACAAAGGTGTCGACGGCATCGTCGGGCAGATTGAGCTCGACCATTTCGTCGACGCTGGCGTAGGAGGCCGCTGCCTTCTTCCAGTCCGCCACGAACACGTCGAACAACTTCTTCTGCTGCGGGCTCTCGATCAGGCGGGGGTAGCCCTTGATCGTGGCTTCGATTTCGCCATGGAGCCGCTTGGCGCGGACCTTGGCTTCCTGCTTGACCGAGTCGCTGGCGCGCACCAGATTCTGATAAGACGCATTTCGATATTCGCCGAGCATGCCGCGCAGGTCGCCTGCTTCGCGCACGCTGGACATGGTATTGCCGGCCAGATCGCGGGTGACGTTATTGAGCGACGCCAGGCCGGCATAGGCGATGATGCCCTGCACCAGCATGATCAGCAGCACGATGCCGAACGCCAGCATCAGCTTGGGCATCAATTTCAGATTGTTGATCCATTGCATTGACACGATTCCCCGATAGAAGTCAGTGCGCATAACCGCAAACAGCAGATCGCCACGCGCGAGGGCGTGGCGATCTGTGGGCGATTACTTGATGGTGGCCAGCTTCAGGCTGGCCGGCGAGCTGACTTCGATTTCGGCACGCGAGCTGTCGCGCTGGATCTTGCCGAGCACACAGACGTCCTTGCCTTCCAGGCTTTCCGGGGCAAAGCTGAACTTGCCGCGGTTGGCGCCGTCGATGCGGGCCGAGAAGGTGTGACGCGGGAACATGCCGCCCATGTACAGGAAGGTGGGTTCACCTTCCGAGCTCTGGGCGTACTTGGCCTTTTCGACCTTGCCGCACACCATGCCGTCCTTGCCGACGAAACGGGTCGCCATTTCCGGCGGAATCATTTCCTGCGACTGAGCCGACAGCGTGGGAGCAACGATCACGAGAGCAGCGACGGGGAGGAGCGAGAGCAGGAACTTCATTGGGATTCTCCAGAATCAAAAGTCGAACGGTGACCCGTTTGTGTACGCGGGCTTCTATTCAGCTATCGGCTAGCCGCCGTTCAACTTGAATCCGAAAAACGTGATTTCTATCTCACTTCAACTTCGTTGTGCGTCTCGTGTCGGGAAGCTCCCGACACCAGATGGTCTGAATCAGGCCGCTTCTTCGGCCAGCTGCTGCTGACCGAGCTCGGTGCTGTCCAGCAGGGTCTCGATATCCAGCAGGATCAGCATGCGATCGTCCTGGGTGCCGATGCCCGAGATGAAGCGGGTGTCGACCGAGGCGCCAAATTCGGGGGTGGGGCGGATCTGGTCGTCGTTGAGCGGAATCACGTCCGAGACGCTGTCCACCACGATGCCGACCACGCGGTCTTCGACGTTGAGCACGATCATCACGGTGAAGGCGTCGTAGCGCGCTTCTTTCAGGCGCAGCTTCAGGCGCAGGTCGATCACCGGCACGATGGTGCCGCGCAGGTTGATCACACCCTTGATGTAGTCCGGTGCGTCGGGCAGGCGGGTGACCGAATCGTAGCCACGGATTTCCTGCACCTTCAGGATGTCCACGCCGTAGTGTTCTTCGCCCAAGGCGAAGCTGAGGAATTCACCACCGGTGCCGGTGGTCGTGCTTTTGTCGTTCATGGAAACTCCGGGCGTTGCGGCTGAGTGTCGGATTGCAGCTATAGGAAAAGCATGCGGATGAGGATTGCCCTAGCAACATCGGCGCAGCGCAGGGCAACTTTAGCCGCGCGCCGTGGCTGGTGCGGGTGGGTTCAGAACACGCCGCTCTTGCGCGCATTGCGCTGGCGGTCGACCCGGAAGATATAGCGCTGGATGGTCTCGTCGGCGCCGCGTGGCAGGTCGCTGAACTGCATGCCGACGCGGAAACCTTCGCTGCCGTTGGGCAGGGTTTGCTTGTATTGGCTGCACACCGTTAGCGGCAGGGTGATCGGCGCGGTGTCGGGCAACTGCAGCGTGCAGTTGCGGTAGGTGCGCTGCGGTTCGAGCAGGGGCATGCCATCGGTGAGCGAGACCGCCAGGCCACCGCTGCTGATATCGATCACGCGCAGCTGCAGGTTGAGATTGCCGCCCTGTGCTTCATCCTGGCGAATGATGCAGACGGGCGAGTCGGTGATCGGCGTTTCCAGCCGGTATGACTCGCGACGCTGCAGGTGATACATCGCCTCGGGCAGCTCGGCGCGGAAGGCAACGTGGATGTCGCGCTCCAGCCGCTCGGGCGTTTCCAGGCGGAAGCGGATATTGACCCGTTCCAGCTGCGCATAGCACAGCAGGTACTTGGCGTCCTGGATGGCGCGGTTGGAGGCTTCGTTGTGGCTGCCGTCCAGAATCACGCAGTCGTCGTCTTCGTCCACCTCGAGCACGGCGGTGGGCACGGCCATGTCGCGCCCGGCCACATGCATGGTCACGATGGCGCGCTGGTCGAGCAACTGGCGCAGCAGGCCACGGATCTGCCGTTTGTTGCGCAGCAGATAGCGCTCGTCACCTTCGGCAAGGTGGTCGGCATCGTGGTCCAGCTCTGAGGTATCGCCTTGGGACATGGGCACAGGCACTGTGGATGCGGGAAGGCGCCGGAACGGTTGTCCCGGCGTCGCCTTGATATCGGCGGCAAAACGAAATCTTTAAGAGCAGCTGACAAAAACTATTGCATGAAGCGTTGGTTGCTTTGGGTGTTCTGTTCCCAGTGGCTGGATAGTGCACATGGATCAAGTGTAGAGCGCGTGGTCCTGCCGCTTGGCTGCAGGGTCCTTGCCCGCCCACCATCGCGGGACACGCCGCAAGTACGTCCGTGTAGGCTCTTACGCGGCATCCATGCCGCGTAAGGTCCCGCGACGGTGGGCGGGCAAGGACCAGTGGAAATGGTCGGTTTGCGCGGTTCCAGGCCTCTTTTTTAGTTGCTTTGTTTCGATGGACTTGGGTAGTGCAGATATATAAGTCGCAGAGCGGGTGATCTGCGACTTTGCTGCAGGGCCCTTGCCCGCCCACCATCGCAGGACACGCCGCAAGTACGTCCTTGTAGGCTCTTACGCGGCATCCCTGCCGCGTAAGGTCCCGCGACGGTGGGCGGGCAAGGACCAGTGGAGATGGTCGCTGTGCACGGCAAGAGCTGTGCTTGATGCGCGTTGTTCGGATCCTCGTGCGTCCGAAAATCTTCCCATCGCAAGCCGAGCAATAAGCTTTCAAGAAAGCAGCCGACCAACTGTCTGGTGCGGTGTACTTGCCGGTTGCGGGACCCTTGGCGGCATGGATGCCGCCAAGGAGCCTCCATGGACGGATCCACGGCGTGTCCCGCGAACGGTGAGGGCACCGCGCACTCGACTCACTGAGCTTTTGATTCAATCAGCGGATCGCGTCTAAACGACGCGACGCAGTCTCGACTGACGGATTAACGGCCTGTCCCTCAAGCGGCGAGGGCATCGCGCCCTCGACTTACATATTCGATGGGCGCGTCGTCGTCTGTCGCATCAGGTGTAGGCGTGGCGTGCGTTGGCCAGCAAGGTGTTCAGTTGGTCCTGCTGTTCCAGGCGGAACACAGCCACTGCATCCACCAGTTGCGCAGCCTGGTCTTCCATCGCGCGTGCAGCCGCGGTGGCTTCTTCCACCAGCGCGGCGTTCTGCTGGGTGGTTTCGTCCATCTGGGTGACGGTCTGGTTGACCTGGGTGATGCCGGCGGCCTGCTCGCGCGAGGCGCTGGTGATCTCGCTCATGATGTCGGTGACGCGCTGCACCGAGCTGACCACCTGCTGCATGGTGCTGCCGGCTTCGGACGCCAGTGCGGCGCCGTTGCCGATGCGGGTGACCGAGTCCTGGATCAGGTGCTTGATCTCCTTGGCTGCGCCGGCGGAACGCTGTGCGAGCGTACGTACTTCCGAGGCGACCACGGCGAAGCCGCGTCCCTGTTCGCCGGCGCGCGCGGCTTCCACTGCCGCGTTCAAGGCCAGGATATTGGTCTGGAAGGCGATGCCGTCGATGACGCCGATGATCTCGGCGATCTTCTTGGACGAGGTATCGATGTCGGCCATGGTGGTGACCACGCGGCCGACCACATCGCCGCCCTGGGCCGCCACGCCGGCGGCGTCCAGCACCAGCCGATTGGCCTGGTCGGCGTTGTCGGCATTCTGCTTGACGGTGGCGGTGAGCTCCTCCATCGAGGCGGCGGTTTCTTCCAGGGCCGCGGCCTGCTGTTCGGTGCGACGCGACAGGTCGCCATTGCCGGTGGCGATCTCGGTGGCGGCCGAGTTGATCGCCAGCGAGGAGTCCTTGATCCGGCGCACGATGCCGGCCAGCTGGTCGGCAGTGGCATTGGCATCATCGCGGATGGTGGCGAACACGCCTTGCAGGTCGCCGTCCATGCGCGCGGTCAGATCGCCCTGCGACAACGCAGAGAGCAGGGCGGACACGCGCGACAGCCCGTCCGCATTGTTGTCCAGCAGCGCGTTGAGTTGCTGGGCGAGCAGCAGCAGGAAGCCTTGCTTGCCTTCCAGGCCGACGCGCTCGCTCAGGTCGCCGGCAGCGGCGGCCTGCACGATGCGTGCGACCTCCTGTTCCACCTGGACTTCCTGGGTGCGGTCGGCCCACTCGACCACAAAGCCCATGCGCTCGCCGGCCGCGCCCAGCACCGGGTTGACCACCAGCCGCATGGTGCGGCCACCGACATGGATCTGCGCGGTGTGCGTGCCGGTGAGCTGGTCGAGCATGCGTGCCTGGTGTTCGGGCTTGCGATGGAACTGGTCGATGCTGGCATCGATCAGCGCATCGGCATCGAAGTTGGGCAGGTCGCGGCGCAGTTCGTCCTGCACGCTCTTGAGCATGCGTTGCAGCGGGCGGTTGACGTAGATGATGCGGCGATCGGCATCGGCGATCATCACGTTGGTGCTGACATCGTCCAGCGCGGTGCGCACGCGCAGCGCTTCGCTGGCGATCAGCTGATCGCGTTGCAGCCGCGCGCGCAGGTCGTCGCGCATGGCGCGTGCATTGAGCAGCAGGCGACCGAGTTCGTCGTGGCGGTCGATCTCGATCGGGTTGTCCAGGCGCCCGGCAGCCACATCGCCGAGTACGCGTTCCACCGCCAGCAGCGGGCGGGTGACCATCTTGCGCGCGGCGATGAAGACCACTGCAATGCACAGGCCCAGCACCACCAGCGAGAACAGCAGCATGCTGCCCATCAGCTCGTCCAGCGGGCCGTCGATGGCGCTGCGCGGCTGGGTGCCGATCACCGCCCACTGCCACGGCGCGTAGCGCTGGGCGGTGACTTCGAAGGCCTGGGCGTTGCCCTGGGCATCGCGCAACTGCAGGTTGGCGCTGGGCTGCTTGCCGTCCAGCACCGACTGCAGCAGCGATTGCTGCTTGCCCGGCACCAGCGCCGCCAGCGTGGCCGGTGTGCCCGGCGGTGCGGCGATGACCTGGCCCTGGTGCTCGCCCGGCGCCATGTCGACGATGAGGAAATAACCGTCCTGGCCCAGCTTGGTGGTGCTGACCTGCGCCTTCAGCGCGGCTAGGCCCTGGGTGTAGTTGCGCCCGACGAACAGTGCGCCGATCACCTCGCCGGCGGCATTGCGCAGCGGCTGGTAATGGGTCATGTACTGCTCGCCGAACAGCTGCGCCTGGCCGGTGAAGGCCTTGCCTTGCGACAGCGCAGCGTAGGCCTTGCCCTTGCGGTCGAGCAGGGTGCCTATCACGCGCTCATTCTGCTTGTTGCGCAGCGAGGTGGTGATGCGCACGAAGTCGTCACCGGTGCGCGCGAAGATCGTGGCGACCCCGCCGGCGGTCTGCGCAAAGCGATCCACCGCGTCGAAGTTGAGATTCAATGCCTGCTTGCCGGCCCGCAGCGACGGCGTCTGCTGCGCGCCGATGGCGACGGTGCTGGCGGTGTCGAGAGTGCGCTCGCCGCTGGGGAGCATGGTCTCGAATACGCTGCCCAGGCGCTGGGTGCCCTCGGTCAGGGTGACGTCGTACATCGCCACCGACTGCTGCATCAACCGGGTGCTGGAGCGCAGCTCGGCCTTGACCTGGGATTCGATGTCGTCGGCGGACTGGCGGTAGATGGTCAGGGCCAGCAGGCCGAGGGAGAGCGCAATCACCAACGTCAGCAGCGCGGACAGCCGGGTGCCGACGGACAGGCGGTTGAAGGAGTGCATGAGGGATCGACCTTGCCCGGGGGAGGGCGTTACGGATGCGTGAAGTCGATAGCGGCCGTTTATGCAATTAATTGATGGTTTGTGTCGAAATCCGCACAATTTTCCAGTTCGCTTGCCGGATTGGGCGGTTGCCGCACTGTGGTGATTGTTAGTTTTTGATGAAATATGACGCTCCGTCTGACTCCCGCCGGCGGATGTCGACCGATGCCCAAAACAAAAAAAGGGCCGCTTCCCTCGCTAGGAAGCGGCCCTCAAGATTCGTAACCGAATCAAACTACGCTCGAATGGTGTTTCTGGAGATTGCGGGTGTGACGCGTTGCGGTGGGGCTCAGAACTCCTGCCAGTCGCTGGGACCTGCCGTGGCTGCCGCTGTGGCCGTGCCCGCGGTGCTGCGGCGTGGCGCTGCGTTGCTGCCGGCACGTGCGGCCGGGCGGGCGGCAAAGCGTGCATTGACCGGCGCAGCGACCATCGACGCGGGCTGACGTGCGGCCGGGCCCTGCTCGACGATCTTGAACACGGCCACCGCCTCGGTGAGCTGCTGGGCCTGTTCTTCCATCGCGCGGGCAGCGGCGGTGGCTTCTTCCACCAGCGCGGCGTTCTGCTGGGTGGCTTCGTCCATGTGGGTGACGGTCTGGTTGACCTGTTCGATGCCGGCCGACTGTTCCTGCGAGGCGGCGGAGATCTCGCCCATGATGTTGGTGACACGCTGCACGCTGGCGACGATCTCGGCCATGGTCTTGCCGGCTTGGTCCACCAGCTGCGAACCGTCGGCCACCCGCTGCACGGAGTCGTCGATCAGGCTCTTGATCTCCTTGGCCGCTGCCGACGAACGCTGTGCCAGGGTACGCACCTCGGAGGCGACCACCGCAAAGCCGCGGCCCTGGTCGCCGGCACGCGCCGCTTCCACGGCGGCATTCAGGGCCAGGATGTTGGTCTGGAACGAGATGCCGTCGATGACGCTGATGATGTCGGCAATGCGCTTGGACGAGGCCTCGATGCCGCTCATGGTGTCGACCACCTTGCTGACCACCTCGCCACCCTGCGAGGCCACACTGGCGGCGCCGATGGCGAGTTGGTTGGCCTGGCGTGCGCTTTCGGCATTCTGGCGCACGGTGGAGGTGAGTTCTTCCATCGAGGCAGCGGTTTCCTCGAGGTTGGCGGCCTGCTGCTCGGTGCGCTGCGACAGGTCCTGATTGCCGGCAGCGATCTCGCTGGCGGCGGCATTGATCGAGGTGGCCGAGTGCTGGATATGCCCGACGATGCCGGACAACTGGGTCGCCGTTGCGTTGGCGTCGTCGCGCATCTGTGCGAACACACCCTTGAACTCGCCGTCCATGCGCGCAGTCAGGTCGCCCGCCGCAATCGCACGCAGGATGCCCGACAACGACTGCAGGCTGCCATCGGCGGTGGCCATCAACTGGTTGAGGCTCTCGACCATGACGCGGAAATCGAACTGGAACTGCGCCGCATCGCCGCGTGCGCCGAAGTCGCCGTCGGCAGCGGACTGGGCCAGCTGCTTGATCTGCTGATTCATCGAGGCCAGGTTGGTTTTCACCTGCGCCATGGTGTCGGTCAGCCTGGCCTTTTCGCCGGGCAGCGCGTCCATGTCCTCGCTGAGGTCGCCGATGGCGTAGCGGCCCATGATCTGCGCAAGACGCAGCGTGACCTGGACGTGGCTGTCGACCAGGGCGTTGGTATCGCCGGCCATGCGGCCGTAGTCGCCCGGGAACGCGTCGGCATCCATGCGGAAGCTGATCTGGCCGTTGTCGTGGCGCTTGGCCATGTCCAGCTGCGCGGTGATCAGGTTGCGCACCTGCGACTGCATCTTGTCCATTGCCTGCAGCAGGCGGCCGGTTTCGTCGCTGGCCTCGCTGTGCACTTGGTTGTCGAGCCGGCCGTCGGCGATCGCCTCGGCGGCGCGCGTGGCGCGGTTCAACGGGCCGGTGAGGCTGTGGGTGATCGTCCAGGCCAGCAGGGCGCTCAGCAGCACCACGGCCAGGCCGCCGCCGATCAGCATGGCGCGGCCACGCGCCATCGAGGCATTGGCCTGGTCGTAGGCCAGCTGGCTGCTCTTGCGCTGCGCGTCCGAGTAGGTGCGGATCGCATCCTGCCAGCGCTGGGTGGCCGGTGCGGCGCGTTCGAGCAGGATCGGCATGGCCTGGTCGACCTTGCCGGCCGTGCCCAGTTCGCGCACCTGCTGGTTATGCGCCAGCGCCTGCTCGCGGGTCAGATCCAGCGCGTTGCGCAATTGCTGGTCGTGCGCGTCGGCGGGAAACGCGTAGAGCTTCTCGCGCAGTTCCTTGTAGCGGATGCGCTGGGCGTCGATCACTTCGCCGAACTGGCGATTCTGCTCGGCAGTGGTCGGCAGCACGATGTTGCGCAGATTCAACGAGATGGTGGCATTGGCGTCCAGCATGTCGGTGGCGTACTGGATCATCGCCATGTTGCGGTTGACGATGGTATCCAGGCGCTCACGCGCCTGGCTGAGCGTGTACAGGCCGGCGGCCACCAGCGCGCAGGACAGAAGGATCAAGACGCCGAAGGCCAGGGAGAGGCGCTTGCCGACGTTGAAGCGGTGCAGAAAGGAATTCATGGAGTGACCTGAGCGAATGTGCCGTTAGGTGGACTGGCATGCGATGCAGTGCTGGAGCAGTGCGTCGCACGTCATGCCTTGTGTGATGCGTCGGTCAGATAACGGCGTTAGAACTGCTGTATTGAGGCAAGCCGGGCTGGCCGGTAAAGCCGGGTCTCAGGCACGTGACTGCCATGTGTACAAGGGGTAGGGAATTGGTGGGGGTGTGTCGGGAATTCCCCTAGAAAACACGCGTTGAACGTGGTTTTGGAGGCAACGCGATAGAGTCCGGCTTGAACGATGTGAAGTGCGATTTCACGCTGTCCGCGGTGCATGCGGGCTTGCGGACAGTTGGCACGGTGCGCACAACGCAAAACGGCACCGCGTGTGCGGTGCCGTGGTGAACTTGTTGCGGATGCGGAGTGCACGGCCGGGTGCTTGAGCGTGGTGCCGAGCATGTGTATCCCGCGCACCGTGCACGCCGGTTGCAGCAACTGGCGTGCACTGCTGTCGATGTGCTGACAGTGCTTGCTGGCGGTTTAGAACTCCTGCCAGTCGCCCACGTCGTTTGCCGTTGCCGACGCAGCAGCGGTGCTGCGGCGCGCGGGAGTGCTGGTGCGGGCGATCGGACGCGGTGTGCTGCGGGCATTGGCGGGCGCGTTGGCAATGGCCGACAACTGGCGCGCCACCGGTGCGTGTTCGGCAACCTTGAACACGGCCACCGCTTCGGTGAGCTGCTGGGCCTGTTCTTCCATCGCCCGTGCGGCGGCGGTGGCTTCTTCCACCAGCGCGGCATTCTGCTGGGTGGTTTCGTCCATCTGGGTCACGGTCTGGTTGACCTGCTCGATGCCGGAATACTGCTCCTGCGACGCAGAGGAAATCTCGCCCATGATGTTGGTGACGCGCTGCACGCTGGCGACGATTTCGGCCATGGTGGTGCCGGCCTGGTCGACCAGGGTGGCACCCTGGGTGACCTTGTCGACCGAGTCGTCGATCAGGTGCTTGATCTCCTTGGCCGCACCGGCCGAGCGCTGCGCCAGTGTGCGTACTTCGCTGGCGACCACTGCAAAGCCGCGACCCTGTTCGCCGGCACGCGCTGCTTCCACTGCTGCATTCAGGGCGAGGATGTTGGTCTGGAAGGCGATGCCATCGATGACGCTGATGATCTCGGCGATCTTCTTCGACGAGCTCTGGATGTCGGACATGGTGGTGACCACCTTGGCCACCACATCGCCGCCTTGCGAGGCCACTGCTGCCGCGCCGATGGCGAGCTGGTTGGCCTGGCTGGCGTGTTCGGCATTCTGCTTGACGGTGGAGGTGAGCTCTTCCATCGAGGCAGCGGTTTCTTCCAGGTTGGCGGCCTGCTGCTCGGTGCGCTGCGACAGATCCTGGTTGCCCGAGGCGATTTCGCCCGAGGCCAGGCCGATCGCGTCGGCAGCGGTTTGGATGCGGCCCACGATGCCAGCCAGCTGTTCGGCGGTGGCGTTGGCGTCGTCGCGCATCTGTGCAAACACGCCCTGGTACTGGCCACTCATGCGTGCGGTGAGATCGCCGGCGGCGATCGACTGCAGCAGGCCGGACAGCGACTGCAGGTTGCCGTCGGCGGTGGCCATCAAGGTGTTGAGGCTTTCCACCATAATGCGGAAGTCGAACTGGAACTGCTCGGCATTGCCACGCGCGGTGAAGTCGCCGTTGGCGGCGGCCTGTGCCAGCTGCTTGATCTCGGCGTTCATCGTCGACAGGTTCAATTTGACCTGATTCATTGCCGTGGTGATGGCGGCTTTTTCGCCCGGCAGCTGCGGCATGTCTTCGCTCAGGTCACCGATCGCATAGCGCTCCACCAGATGGATGGTCTGCATCTTGACCTTGATGTGCGCGGCGACCAGCTCGTTGGTGTCCTTGGCCATGCGGCCGAAGTCGCCCGGGAAGGCGCCGGCATCCATGCGGAAGCTGATCTGGCCGTCATCGTGGCGCTTGGCCATGTCCAGCTGTGCGGTGATGAGGTTGCGCACCTGGCCCTGCATGCGATCCATGGCCTGCAACAGGCGGCCGGTTTCGTCGTTGGACTGCGTGCGCACGTCGTTGTCGAGATTGCCGTTGGCGATCGCTTCGGCAGCGCGGGTGGCCTGGGTCAACGGGCGCACCAGGCTGCGGGTGATCAGGAAGCCGAGCAGGGTACTGAACAGCACCACCGCCAGGCCGCCGCCGATCAACATCGCGCGGCCGCGGGCCATTTCTGCCGTCGTGGCCACATAGGCTTCCCGGGTGCGCTGACGCTGCAGATCGGAATACTCCGTCAACGCATCCTGCCATTGCTGCGTGCCCGGTGCGGCCTTTTCCAGCAGTAGCTTGAGTGCCTCATCAGCCTTGCCGGTCAGGCCCAGCTGCGCGACCGCTTCGTTGGTCTTGCGGGCCTGGTCGCTGGCAAGGTCGATCCGTTCGCGGATCTGGGTAGCCTGGGGCGATGCAGAAAATTCGTACAACTTGCGGTGGGTGTCTTCGTAGCGCTTCAGCTGGTCCTTGATGATGGCGTAGAAGCGCAGATTGTCTTCTTGCGAGGTCGGCAACACGATGTTGCGCAGCTGCACGGCGATGACCGAGGTGGCGTTGGTCATGTCCTGTGCGTACTGCATGATCGTGATGTTGCGGTTGACCACCGTGTCCATGCGTTCGCGGGCCTGCGCCAGCGTGTAGAGGCCGGCGGCGACCAGCGCGCACGACAACAGGATCAGCGTGCCAAAGGCGAAGCTCAGGCGCTTGCCGACGTTGTACCGTTGAAGAAGAGCGATCATTTTGGGGGTCTCGAGGCAGTTGGCAAGGAAGAACAAGACGCGTCGGGGAGAACGCGTGGGCGGTACACGGGTGCAGCGGGGCAGGCATCCAACCGATCCATCACCCGGGCCACCGCGTGGTGACCCCGGCAATTGCAAGGCAGGTATGCGTGCGTGGTAGGTAACGGCCGGTGCCTGGACGACTGAACGCGTGCCCACCGCTGCGTATGGGTGGCCGTCACTGAAGTGACGCGCATGTGCACAAATGGACCGGAAACGTCGATGGGAGCGCTATCAACACCGATGCATCCATCGGCGGATTCACATCTGTCTCACCCTTTTGGGCGTGGTACGACGTTGCCGTTGCGAGATGGCCGGGTGGAAATCCCTGGCCGATGCAGTGATGGGGCCGGCTATGCGACGTTGTCGCAGCGGCGTGCGAGAGCAGGGCATTGCCTGCGCCAGACATCAAACGGCTGCCGGGCAGATTGACGTGGGGTCCGCAGCGGAGACGTCATGCCGCTGCGTTGGTTCCAGTCTGGCGGCAGCGCTTGATTGCGCGGCCCAGGCGGTGTTGCGCGGCCACGATCGGTCAGCACACCGGCGCCGGCGACCCTGTTGCACGATGGCTCTGTGCGCTGGCCCACATGTGTGCGACTTGGCGCGCATGCAGCTGCGCGCGTAACCGCCTTACGCGGCACGCACCAGCCTGGCCGGCCTGGCAGCGGCCTGCAGCTGGAACACCGACACCGCATCGCGCAGCTGCTGCGCCTGTGCTTCCATCGAACGTGCGGCGGCGGTGGCTTCTTCCACCAGCGCGGCGTTCTGCTGGGTGGCCTGGTCCATCTGCGCGATGGTCTGGCCGACCTGTTCGATACCCTGCGACTGCTGCTGCGAGGCTTCGCTGATCTCGTGCATGATCTCGGTGACGCTGTGCACCGAATCGACGATGTCCTGCATGGTGCGGCCGGCCTGGCTGACCAGCACATTGCCTTGCTCGACCCGGCTCACCGAATCGTCGATCAGCTGCTTGATCTCCTTGGCCGCGCCGGCCGAGCGCTGCGCCAGGGTACGCACCTCGGAGGCGACCACCGCAAAACCGCGCCCCTGTTCGCCGGCGCGTGCCGCTTCCACGGCCGCATTCAGGGCCAGGATATTGGTCTGGAACGCGATGCCATCGATGACCGAGATGATGTCGGCGATCTTGCGCGAGGCGGCCTGGATGCCGACCATGGTGCCGACCACTTCGCCGACCACCGTGCCACCTTGCGAGGCCACCGCGGCGGTGCCGACCACCAGCTGGTTGGCGCGCCGCGCATGCTCGGCGTTGTTGCGCACGGTGGAAGTGAGTTCTTCCATCGAGGAGGCGGTTTCTTCCAGGTTGGCGGCCTGCTGCTCGGTGCGTTGCGACAGGTCCTGGTTGCCGGCGGCAATCTCGCTGGCGGCATCGTTGATGGCGTCGGTGGACTGCTGGATGCGTCCGACGATATCGGCCAGCTGCGCCACGGTGGCATTGGCATCGTCGCGCATCTGCGCGAACACGCCGTGGAAGTCGCCGTGCATGCGGGTGGTGAGGTCGCCGGCGGCAATGGCGCGCAGCACGCTGGATAGCGCGCCCAGATTGCCATCGGCGGTGGCCATCAGCTGGTTGAGGCTTTCCACCATGGCCAGGAAGTCGTGCTGGAAGCGCTGCGTATCGCCCCGCACGCTGAAATCGCCGTTGGCCGCAGCCTGGGCCAGCAACTTGATCTCGCTGTTCATCGCAAACAGGTTGCGCTTGACCGCGTCCATGGTGTCGCTGAACACGGCTTTTTCGCCGGGCAGGCGGTCCATGTCCTGGCTCAGGTCGCCGATGGCATAGCGCGACATGATCTGGGCGAGTTTCATCTTCACTGCGATATGCGTGCCGACCAGGGCATTGGTGTCGCGCACCATGGTGGCGTACGCACCCGGGAAGGTCTCCGCGTCCATGCGATAACTGATCTGGCCGGCGTCGTGGCGCTGGGCCATCTCGCTCTGGGCGGCCAGCACGCGCTGCAGCTGCTCCTGCATCCGGCGCATGTTGTCGAGCAGCTGGCCGGTTTCATCGCGGCTGGGCGCGACGATGCGCTCGCCGAGCTGGCCTTGGGCGATATTGGCCGCCACCGCAGCGGCGCGGCGCACGTTGCGGGTCAGCCGGGACAAGGTGTACCAGCCCAGCGCCGTGATCAGCACCGCCAGCAGCGACAGCCCGGCGATGGCCTGCCACATCGCGTTGCGGGCATCGGCCAGGTGGCGTTCGGACTGGCGCTGCAGGGCCTGCAGCGAGACGCTGCTGAGCGCCTGCATGGCTTGGCCGAGATCGTCGAGCGCAGCGTTCCACTGGGTGTCGGCGTTGGCGTCGCTGCCGTCCAGCGCGGTGCCGAGCGCGGCCAGCGCCGCGGTTGCACGCGTGGTTTCGGTCCTGGCGGCATTGGCCAGGGCGGGGTCGGGTTGTTCCAGCAGGCCCATCGCCTTGTCCAGCTCATGCCGGAAGCGCGCATGGCTGCGGGCCAGCTGGCCGAGTTGTTCGCGCAGCATGGCGCGGCTGTCGGCGGCTTGCGACGGGTCGCTGGCCGCATCCAGGCGGGTCAGCGACTCGGTGGCATCGGGGCTATAGATCAGCGTGGCCACCACCAGGTGGTAGCTCTCGATATAGGGGGTGTAGACCAGCTGGCTGTCGTCGCGCAAGGCGTCGAGCGCAGCAAACGCCTGCTCGCTGACCGCGGCGTAGCCGTCTGCAGCGGCACTGGCAACGTGACGCTGCTGCAGGCCAAGCAAGGCCTTCTGGCTGCGTTCGAAGCCCGGCATCGTGGCGGTGGTGGCCAGCAGTTGTTGCAGATCGCGATCGGCGCGCGTGGCCGCGGCGCGGGCGGCGTTGCCGCTGTCGACGTGGGCGGCATGCAGATCGGTGATCAGGCCCAGCATCTGTCCGAGCGGCGCGTAGCTGCGCAACTCGTTGCTGCTGATGGCCACACTTTCGTTGAGCTTGCCGCTGTACAGCAGTACCGGAATGACCAGGCCAGCCAGCGCCAGGATGCCGATCATGCCGAGCTTCTTGGCGATCGCCAGATCATCCCAGCGGCTGCTCCAGCGCTGCGGAGAGGGTGGGGCGGTCTGCGGCGACAGCGCGGGCGACGTGGTCATGGAGGGTTCTCATAGGCGTACGCAGCCTATCGGCCGATAACAGTTATGCCTTGAGCCGGTCGGCATCGATGCCGACCGGCTCCATTCAGACTGTTGTGCTCGCTTGGCTCAGAACTCCTGCCAGCTGGCGTCGTTGATCGGCGCGGTGACCACGGGGCGCGGCTTGGACGCGGCGGTGCGTCCGGCCGCGACCACCTTGGCCTTCAGCGCGGGAGTCACCACCGGCCGCGGCGCGGCGGTGCGCACCGGCGCCAGGGCATAGCCGGCATCGGTCTTGAACACCGCCACCGCGTCGGTGAGCTGGGTGGCCTGGTCTTCCAGCGCACGTGCGGCGGCGGTGGCTTCTTCCACCAGCGCGGCGTTCTGCTGGGTGGTCTCGTCCATCTGGGTGACGGTCTGGTTGACCTGCTCGATGCCGGAGGATTGCTCCTGCGAGGCAGCGGAGATCTCGCCCATGATGTCGGTGACCCGCTGCACGCTGGACACGATCTCGCCCATGGTCTTGCCGGCGCTGTGCACCAGCACCGACCCTTCGGAGACACGCTGCACCGAGTCGTCGATCAGCCCCTTGATCTCCCTGGCGGCCGCGGACGAGCGCTGCGCCAGCGTGCGCACTTCCGAGGCGACCACGGCAAAGCCGCGGCCCTGCTCGCCGGCGCGGGCGGCTTCCACCGCCGCGTTCAAGGCCAGGATGTTGGTCTGGAACGAGATGCCGTCGATGACCGAGATGATGTCGGCGATCTTCTTGGACGAGGCTTCGATGCCGCTCATGGTCTCGACCACCTTGCTGACGATCTCGCCGCCCTGCGAGGCCACGCCCGCCGCGCCGATGGCGAGCTGGTTGGCCTGCCGTGCGCTCTCGGCGTTCTGCTTGACGGTGGAGGTGAGCTCCTCCATCGAGGCGGCGGTTTCTTCCAGGTTGGCGGCCTGCTGCTCGGTGCGCTGCGACAGATCCTGGTTGCCGGCGGCGATCTCGCTGGCAGCGCCCTTGATCGACACCGCCGAGGCCTTGATGCCGCTGACGATCTCGGCCAGCTGCGTGGCGGTGGCATTGGCGTCGTCACGCATCTGCGCGAACACGCCGCGGAAGTCGCCGCTCATGCGTGCGGTGAGGTCGCCGGCGGCGATGGACTGCAGCAGCGTGGAGAGCGACTGCAGGTTGCCGTCGGCGGTGGACATCAGGTTGTTGAGGCTTTCCACCATCAGGCGGAAGTCGTACTGGAAGCGCTCGGCATCGCCGCGGGCACTGAAGTCGCCGTTGGCCGCCGACACGGCCAGGTGCTTGATCTCGGTATTCATCGCACCGAGATTGACCTTGACCTGCGCCATGGTCTCGCTGAGCACGGCCTTTTCGCCGGGCAGTTTTTCCATGTCCTCGGACAGGTCGCCGATCGCGTAGCGGCCCATGATCTGCGCCAGGCGCATCTTCACCGCGATATGCGAGCCCACCAACATGTTGGTGTCGTGCGCCATGCGGCCGTACTCGCCGGGGAAGGCAGCGGCATCGATGCGGAAGCTGATCTGGCCGTCGTCGTGGCGCTTGGCCATGTCGGTCTGCGCGGCAAGCAGGTTGCGCAGCTGCAGCTGCATCTTGCTCATCGCCTTGAGCAGGCGGCCGCTTTCGTCGTTGAATTGGGTGTCGACGTCGTTATCCAGTTTGCCGCCGGCAATCGATTCGGCTGCGCGGGTGGCGCGGCTCAGCGGCTGGGTGAGGCTGCGGGTGATCAGCAGGCCCAGCACGCCGCTCAGCAGCACCACTAGCAGCGAGCCGCCGACCAGCAGCTTGCGCGAGTCGTCCATGGATTGCAGTGCGACCGCAGAGGCCTCACCAGCCAGCTTGTCCTGCAGGGCGATGTTCTCGGCGATCTTGTCCTGCCATTGCTGCATCGCCGGCGCGGCCTGGGTCAGCAGCAAGGGCAGCGCCTCGTCGCTGCGGCCGGTCATGACCAGGTCGATGACCTTGTCGTTCAGGACCTTGGCGACCGCACGGCGGCGATCGATTTCCGCCCGGATGGCCTTGCCTTCTTCGGAAGGCGGAATTGCATACAGGGTTTCGCGTGCCTTGAGGTAATCGGCGCGCGCGGTCTTGATGATCTCGATGAACTTGAGATTATCTTCATTGGACGTCGGCAGGACCACGTTGCGGATCTGCATCGCAATGATGTAATTGGCATTCATCATGTCGTGGGAGAGGCGGATCTTCTCCATGTTCTGGTGCACCAGATGGTCCACCAGCGCACGTGCAGAGGTGAGGCCGCGATAACCGATAAACGCAATGATGCCGGATAGTACGATCAGGACAGCAAAAGCCGCCGCTAGTCGAGGGCCGACGTTGTAGCGTTGGAGAAGTGCAGTCATGACAGATCCTGGAAGGCTTTAGGCGATGGATGGGAGCGACCAGGCAACGCCAACCAGTGTCTGCGTGACATGTCGCTATGCGCAGTAACGGCGCGCGACCGCATCGCTGAATACCTCGATATCAAAAAAATATATAACTCGGTCAGGCTTGTGAAAAATATAAGTCGCAAGGGGTGGAGTTAATCGGGTTTTGTAATCGCTACCGGCGGAGATAATGCCGAACTCGACAATAGGCATATTGCTACATAAGTAAAAGGTTATTTTAAAGTTGTTTTATTGCCTATCGGGTTGATATGTCTTTTAAAAAACGATGCGGCAATAAAAAAGCCGCGCTCCCGGGAGCGCGGCTTGTGTTTCACAGCGGCCAGTGCGCGGCCGCTGCGGCGTTTCCTAGAACTCGGCCCAATCCGACTCGTTGGACGGTGCCAGCGCCACTGCGGCGCGTGCAGCGGGCCTGGCGACCGGCGGCTTGGTCGCCGTTGCGCTGGCGGGGGCAGGCCGCTTGGCAGCGATCTGGCGCACCACCGGCGTGGCACGCGTCACCGCTTCCAGTTCGGCCGACAAGCGGAACAAGGCCACCGCTTCGGTGAGCTGCTGCGCCTGTTCTTCCATCGAACGCGCGGCGGCGGTGGCTTCTTCCACCAGCGCGGCGTTCTGCTGGGTAGCTTCGTCCATGTGGGTGACGGTCTGGTTGACCTGCTCGATGCCGGCCGACTGTTCCTGCGAGGCGGCGGAGATCTCGCTCATGATGTCGGTGACGCGCTGCACCGAGGAGACGATCTCGCTCATGGTGGTGCCGGCCTGGTTCACCAGCGCCGAGCCTTCGGCCACCTTGCTGACCGAGTCGTCGATCAGGCTCTTGATTTCCTTGGCGGCGCCGGCCGAGCGCTGCGCCAGCGTGCGCACTTCCGAGGCGACCACCGCAAAGCCGCGGCCCTGTTCACCGGCACGCGCCGCTTCCACCGCCGCGTTCAGGGCCAGGATGTTGGTCTGGAAGGCGATACCGTCGATCACCGAGATGATCTCGGCGATCTTCTTGGACGAGGTCTGGATACCGGACATGGTGGTGACCACCTGGCCGACCACGCTTCCGCCGTGCGAGGCGACATCGGCGGCACCGATCGCCAGCTGGTTGGCCTGGCGTGCGTGTTCGGCGTTCTGCTTGACGGTGGAGGTGAGCTCTTCCATCGAGGCGGCGGTTTCTTCCAGGTTGGCGGCCTGCTGTTCGGTGCGCTGCGACAGGTCCTGGTTGCCGGCGGCGATTTCGCCAGCGGCGGTGTTGATGGCCAGGGTGGAGTGCTTGATGCGCCCGACGATGTCGGTCAGGCGCTGGGTGGTGGCATTGGCATCGTCGCGCAGGCGCGCGAACACGCCGTGGAAGTCGCCATCCATGCGTGCGGTCAGATCACCTTCGGCCACGGCGCCGAGCAGCTGCGACAGCTTGCCCAGATTTCGGTCGCTGACCTCCATCATCGAGTTCAGGTCCGCCACCATCACCGCGAAGTCGTACTTGAAGCGCGCCGCGTCGCCGCGTGCGCTGAAGTCGCCGGCCGCTGCGGCTTGCGCCAGCTGCTTGATCTCGGTGTTGATCGACAACAGGCTGGCCTTGGCCGCATCCATCGCCTCATGCAGGATGGCGCGGCTGGCCGGCAGACGGCGTGCGTCCTGGGTCAGGTCGCCCTGTGCGTACTGGTTGAGGATGCGCACCGCGTCGGTGATGGCATCCAGATGCTCGAAGATCATCGTGTTGATGCCGCCGGCCAGGGTGCCATACACGCCGGGGAAATCCTCCGGCATGCGGTGGGTGATGTCTTCGGCCGCATGCAGGTGCGACATGCGCGCGGTTTCGTCGCTGAAGCGGCGCAGCATCTGCGTCATGCCGCCGGTGGCGTCGAGCATCTGGCCGATTTCATCGTTGCTGGTCTTGTTGACCTGCACACTCAGATCGCCGCGCGAGACCGCCTTGATGGCGCCCAGCGCCTTGGACAGCGGATTGGTGATGCTGCGTGCGATCAGCCAGCCAAAGGTCACCGACAGCGCGGCCATCAGCAGCGTGCCGATCAGCAGCACCGCGCTGGTCAGCTTGAACGAGGCGTCGCTGGCCGCGACCATGTCGCTCAGGGCCTTGGATTGCTGGGCATACAGCTTGTCGACCGAGGCGAACAGTTCCTTGCGGATCTCGCCGGACTGCTTGCGCGAAAATTCCATCGCCGCAGCGCGGTCGGGTTCTGCATAGAGCTTGCGCAGCTGCTGGTTGGCGGCGAAGTAGCGCGTGCTGGCATCGCTCAGCTTGGCGTATTCGGCCTGCAGCGGCGAGCCGGCGCCGATCTTGGCGTCCAGCAGCTTTTGCGTTTCGACGTACTTGGCCTGGATCTCGTCCATGCGCTTGAAGAACATCGCATAGCGTTCCGGATCGTCCAGATTGACGAACTGGCCCACTTCATAGACACGGAATTCGCCGGCAAAGCCACGCAGCTCGGACAGACGGCTCAGCACCGGCACCACGTCCTGGTTGATCAGGGTGGTCTGCTGCTGCATCTGCTGCATGCGCGAAAAACCGAGCCCGCCGAGCAGGGCGGTCAGCACGGCACTCAGGCAAAAGGCAAACATCAGTTTGCGGCGGATCGGCCAATCGTTGAACTTGTTCATCAGTAACTCCGGGGCATTGCGCAGGAACGCTCTCCAGCACGCTAGCGGCTGCCCGGCATGATTCTTTATCTTTGAAGGATGAACGGTGCCGCCGCGGCGGGCAGGGCGGGCACGCCGGTGGCGCGGCCGCTACGCGGGTGCGGCCCAGGCTTGGGCCGCCTGCACACGCAGCTCAGAAGTCCTGCCACTGCCCGTCGTTGCTAGTGGCGACCACCGGCGTGGTTGCCGGCTTGCGTGCAGCCGCTGCGCCGGGGCCACGCTTGAGCGTAGCCACTGCCGCTGCGGGCGCTGGCGCTGACGCCATCGGCGCCGGCGCATCGGCGAGGGTGAAGCGCGACACCGCCTGCGCCAGCTGGCCGGCCTGGTCTTCCATGGTGCGCGCGGCGGCGGTGGCTTCTTCCACCAGCGCAGCATTCTGCTGGGTGGCCTCGTCCATCTGGGTGATGGTGAGGTTGACCTGCTCGATGCCGGCCGACTGCTCCTGCGAGGCTGCCGCGATCTCGCCCATGATGTCGGTGACACGCTGCACGCTGGCGACGATTTCGGCCATGGTGGTGCCGGCCTGCTGCACCAGTACCGAGCCTTCGGCGACCTTGCTCACCGAGTCGTCGATCAGGTGCTTGATCTCCTTGGCCGCGCCGGCCGAGCGTTGCGCCAGCGTGCGTACTTCCGAGGCGACCACGGCGAACCCGCGCCCCTGTTCGCCGGCACGCGCCGCTTCCACCGCCGCGTTCAAGGCCAGGATATTGGTCTGGAAGGCGATGCCGTCGATGACGCTGATGATCTCGGCGATCTTCTTCGACGAGACCTCGATGCCGGACATGGTGGTGACCACCTTGGCCACCACCGCACCGCCTTGCGAGGCGACGCCGGCCGCACCGATCACCAGCTGGTTGGCCTGGCGCGCGCTTTCGGCATTCTGCTTGACGGTGGAGGTCAGCTCCTCCATCGAGGCGGCGGTTTCTTCTAGATTGGCCGCCTGTTGTTCGGTGCGTTGCGACAGGTCGCTGTTGCCGGCGGCGATCTCGCTGGAAGCGGTGTGGATGCTGCCGGCGGCCTGCTGGATGCGCCCGATCACCAGCGCCAGTTGCTCGGCGGTGGTGTTGGCATCGTCGCGCATGCGGGCAAACACGCCGTGGAAATCGCCCTGCATGCGCGCGCTCAGGTCGCCGTCGGCCAGTGCGCTGAGCAGGCGCGAGACCTCGGCGATGCTGACCGCGTTGGCATCGAGCAGCGCATTGAGCTGCTGCGCCAACTGCAGGAAGAAGCCTTGCTTGCCGGCGCTGTCGATGCGCCTGGACAGGTCGCCGGCCGCGGCGCTGCGCACCACATCGGCGACGTCGATTTCCACGCGTGCCTCGGCGGTGCGGTCGCGCCATTCGCAGACAAAGCCCAGATGCGCACCGGCCGGGTCGCGGATCGCCGAGACATCCTGGGTGATGCATGCCGCGCGGTACTGCACCTGGCGTTGCGCCGAATCCTGGCGATCCAGACGTTGATAGATCTCCGCATCCTGCGCATTGCCCACTTCCAGCATGGACACCGATTGGCCGATCAGGCTGCTGGAGCGGTCGAACGCCGGCGCGCAGGCGTGGATGTCGTCGGCATAGGTCTGCAGCAAGGTCCGCAGCGCGGTGTTGGCGTAGATGATGGTCAGGTCCGGGTCGGCGATGTACATGCCGGTGGAGGCGTTGTCGAGCGCGGTGCGGATGCGCAGGTTTTCCGCAGCGATGCTGCGCTCGCGCTCCAGGCGTTCGCGCAGGTCGCGCTGCATGCGCGCCAATGCGGCCATCAGGCTGCGCGTGTGGTGTGCGGCCACCGGAATGGGCTGGTCCAGGCGACCTTCGGCGATGTGCTGCGCAGCGCTCATGGCCAGCTGCGGCTCGCCGCCGAGCAGGCCGAACACCGAGCGCAGGATCCAGCCGGCGGCCAGTGCCAGGCAGACGAAGGCGAGCACCACCGCGCCGCCTTGCTGCCACATCACCCGGTGGCTGTCCTGCTCGGCCTTGAGCCGATTTGCCTTGTTCAAGGCCAGGATGCGCTCGCTGATCGCGCCCATGCGGGTTTCCAGCTGGGCGAACTTGGCGGTGAAGTCGGCGTAGGCCGCGCCGCTGTCGGCCTGCGTCTCGGCCAGGGTCATGACCTGGTCGGCCGCGCCGATATAGGCCTGCACTGCCGGTGCCGCCGCGTCCAGATCGCTGCGCAATGCCGGGTCCAGCGGCAGTTTGCGGTTGGCCTGCAGCGCCTGACGAAATTCCGTGGCGTGTTCGCCGAGCGCGCTGCGTGCTTCCGCGATCGCGGCGGCGTCCTGCCGCGAGGCGGCCAGCAGGGCGGCAGTGACGTCGCCACGCAGGGCGTCGTGCATCATGTCGGCCTGCATGTGGTTGCGCAGCGCATCGGAGGAGATGACCTGTGCGGCGATCGCGTCGAGCAGGCCGCGCTGACCGTTGTAGCCGACACCGCCCAGCGCGAGCAGCGCCAACGCTGCCACCAGCACCAGGATCCCCAGCATGTGCATGATCTTCATTGTGTGGCCTGTTTCAGAAGCGGAAAGACAGACCCACGCCGAGCGCGTGATCCGGTGAGCGATCGTTGAGGCCGCGGCTGTACACCGCATCCAGTTGCACATCGTTGCTCAGCAGCCAGGCCGAGCCGACATCGAGCAATGCCACGGTGCCGCCGTCCTCGCTGTTGGCGACCTGCGGCAATGCCACTTCCAAGAAGGAGCGCACGCGCTCGTTCCAGGCCTTGCCCAGTACCGCGCCGAAGATACCGGCGGTGTAGCGGTTGCCTTGCCCATCGTCGTCCCACACCACGCCGGGCATCAGCCCGGCCGAGAGGCTGTCGCTGAGCTCCCATTCGGCCACCAGCCGCAACGATGGCCGTGCACCGTGCCCACGCAGGGCGCGGGCGCCGCTGGGCAGGTCCACATGCAGCAGCCAGGCCAGCGAGGCCTTGCCGTCGTCGGACCCGACAAGATGGTGCTTGACCCCGAGCGCCACATCGGACATGCCGCTCACCTTGGCCTCGCCGGGTGCGTCGATGCGCTGCCAACCGTCGGTTTCCAGCCGCAGTTCCCAGCTTTGGCCGAGGCCGTAGCGAAACAGCGTGGGCGTGGAATATCCGTCGACCGAGGCATCGCGCTCCCAGGCGACGCTGGTTTCCACCTGCAACCGGCGGTCGCCGACGGTGAGGCTGGACTCGACGAAATCAGGACGGTCGGTGGCGATCGGATCTTCGGCGCGGGCATGGCCGACGACGCAACACAGCACAACACAGCTGGCAACAAGGCATGGCTTCATGGCGACCCCTGGAACGCGCGAATCTCCGGGCGCATGTGCAGGTCTGGCGACCAGGCAGATGCGCTGCTGGACCGGCTGCTGCGCTGGGACGCAGGCCGCCGATGTCCTCCTCGCTAGCGGCAACGGCGGCTGAATCTTTAAGCGTGGCCGATGGCCGGAGCCGGGCAGGGCAGCGGGGTCGGGTGTCAGGTCAGCGAAATGCCGCTAGTGGATGTGCTTCATCCTGCGTCGCAGCTGCGCGCGTGCGCAGCTGCAGACGCTGCACTCAGAAATCCTGCCACTGGCTGTCGTTGCCGGCGACACTGCCGGGCGACTTGCGGGTGGGGGAACGCGGCGGTACTGCCGCACGCTTCTTGTCGGTCGGCGCCCGGGTGGATGGCGCAACCGCGCTGACCATGGGTCTGGCGGCAGGCGCAATCGCCGCCGGCCTGCCGGCGTGGCTGAGCTTGAACACCGCCACCGCATCGGTCAGCTGGCCGGCCTGTTCTTCCATCGCGCGTGCAGCGGCAGTGGCTTCTTCCACCAATGCCGCGTTCTGCTGGGTGGCCTCGTCCATCTGGGTCACGGTCAGGTTGACCTGCTCGATGCCGCTGGACTGCTCCTGCGAGGCGGCGGAGATCTCGCCCATGATGTCGGTGACGCGCTGCACGCTGGCGACGATCTCGGCCATGGTGGTGCCAGCCTGCTGTACCAGCGACGAGCCCTGCGCCACCTTGCCAACCGAATCGTCGATCAGGTGCTTGATCTCCTTGGCCGCGCCGGCCGAGCGCTGCGCCAGGGTGCGCACTTCGCTGGCGACCACGGCGAAACCGCGGCCCTGTTCGCCGGCACGCGCCGCTTCCACTGCCGCGTTCAGGGCCAGGATATTGGTCTGGAAGGCGATGCCGTCGATGACCGAGATGATCTCGGCGATCTTCTTGGACGAGACCTCGATGCCGGACATGGTGGTGACCACCTGCGCCACCACCGCGCCGCCATGCGAGGCGACATCGGCCGCGCCGATCGCCAGCTGGTTGGCCTGGCGTGCGTGCTCGGCGTTCTGCTTGACGGTGGAGGTGAGTTCTTCCATCGAGGCGGCGGTTTCTTCCAGGTTGGCGGCCTGTTGTTCGGTGCGTTGCGACAGGTCGCTGTTGCCGGCGGCAATCTCGCTGGCGGCCGCGTTGATCTGCGTGGCCGAAGTCTGGATGCCCGAGACGATGCCGGTGAGTTGCGCCACGGTGGCGTTGGCATCGTCGCGCATGCGCGCGAACACGCCCTGGAACTGCCCGTCCATGCGCACGGTGAGGTCACCCTCGGCCAGCGCGCTGAGCAGGCCGGAGATACGCTCCAGGCCTTGCGAGGTGGTTTCCAGCAAGCCGTTGAGCTGACGGCCGAATTCCAGATAGAAGCCGTGCTTGTCGTCCAGCGCCAGACGCTGGCCAAAGTCGCCCATCAGCGCCGACTGCACCAGCGCGGCGACCTCTGCCTGGGTGCTGACTTCGGCGCTGACATTGCGCCACAGCAGCATGCTGCCGCTGCGATGGCCATCGGCGGCGTAGAGCGGGGTCATGGTCAGGTCCAGCGTCACCGGGCCGAAGGTGTAGCGCTCCAGCGTGGTGGACTGCAGTTGCTGCAAGCGCTGCAACCGCGCCTTGCCGTCGGCATCGCTGCCGAACACGTAGTCCAGCGGTTTGCCGACCACCGCATCGGCGCTGAAGCCCTGCTGGCCCTTGGCATGAAACGCCGCTTCGCCGCATTTGAACGAGGTGTGCAGTGCCTCGGTGATAAACACGGCAGTGTGCTGCTCGTCGGCCAGCAGCACTTCCATTTCCGAATGTTCCAGCGCTGTGCGGATGCGCAGGTTTTCGTTGGCGATCTGCGCATCGCGTTCGATGCGCTGGCGCAGGTCGGTCTGCATGCGCTGCATGGCGCCCATCAGGCGGCCCACTTCGTCCTGGCGCTGCGCGGCAATCTGGTTGTCCAGCTTGCCGGAGGCAATCGCATCGGCCACTTTGGCAGCGGCATCCAGCGGACCCACCACCTGACGCCGCAACAGTACGAACAGCGCCAGGCTGAGCACCAGCGCCGAGCCCAGGCCGACCGCCAGAATGGTCCACAACAGCCGATGTGCCTGCTGCATGATTGCCGCATACGGCACCACCACGCCCAGCGCAAAACGCTCCTGCGCCTGGCCGATCTGCAACGGCACATAGGCGCTGACGGTACCGGCGGCATCCGGCGTGAAGTCCAGATAGTCCTTGCCGGCCCTGGTGGCCGCCAGCATCGTGCGATAGTCGGCGCCGTCGGCCGGCTTGCCGATCCGCGCAGCGTCGCGCGAGGCCAGAATGACCCCGGCGGGCGAGATCAGCTCGACGTAGCCGTCGTCCATCGGACGCAAGCCGCTCAGGCGCTTCTGCAACGCGGCCAGAGCGAAATCCACCGACACCACGCCCACGTATTTGCCCTGATCCATGATGGGCGTGGACAAGGTGGTCATCAGCACCGGCTTGCCGCCGATCTGGTAATCGTAGGGGCCGGCCACGATCTGCCGGCCCAGCTCGCGCGGTTTGAGGTTCCAGTCGCCGTCGCCGGGTTTTTCGTAACCGACCAGGGGTTCGCGGATCAGCGACTGGCCGTTGTAGGCCCAGTAGGTCATGAAACGGCCGGTGTTGTCGTGACCCTCGGCATCGACATAGTCGCCATCCTTGCCGTCGAAGGCCTGCGGCTCCCACAACGTGCCCATGCCCACCCATTCGGGATGGTTCTGCAACTGGTCGTGCACGATCGCCGACGCCGCCTCGCGGCTCACCCCGCCGTGCGCACGCTGCGCCAGCAAGGCGCTGGCGACCGACTGGCCGGTGGTGAACGCCTGCCCCAGCTCGCTGCCGATCTGCTCGGCCTGATAGCGCGCGGCGTTCTGCATTGTGGTCTGTGCCGAGGCGATCAGTGCGCGGCTGCTTTGCCAGTAGCTGATCGCCGCAGTGAGGCCGAAGCACAGCAATGCAGCAACGGCGGTGCCGAGCATCAGGCGGTACGCCAGACTGCCGCCGGAGCGGGATTGCGTGGGGGACGAGGGCATGGGCGTGGCTTCGAAGTGAGGGAGGTGGTGCGGGAGCGATCTGGCGGTCATCAGCTGGCGACGCGCAAGGCCTCCGCGCGCGCGGCACTGCGGCTGCCGCGCTGTGCGGGTGAGGCAACGCTCACGCGGAAGCTGGACACCGCTTCATCAAGCTGCTGCGCCTGCTGCTGCATGGCGTTGGCGGCGGCGGTGGCTTCTTCCACCAGCGCGGCGTTCTGCTGGGTGCTCTCGTCCATCTGGGTGACGGTGAGGTTGACCTGCTCGATGCCGGCCGACTGTTCCTGCGAGGCGGCGGAGATCTCGCTCATGATGTCGGTCACGCGCTGCACCGAGGACACGATGTCGGCCATGGTCTTGCCGGCCTGATCCACCAGCGCCGAACCCTGCGCGACCTTGCCGACTGAGTCGTCGATCAGGTGCTTGATCTCCTTGGCGGCGCCGGCCGACCGCTGCGCCAGCGTGCGTACCTCCGAGGCGACCACCGCAAACCCACGGCCCTGTTCGCCGGCACGCGCCGCTTCCACCGCCGCGTTCAAGGCCAGGATGTTGGTCTGGAAGGCGATGCCGTCGATGACCGAGATGATCTCGGCGATCTTTCTGGACGAGGTCTGGATGCCGGACATGGTGTCCACCACCTGGCTGACCACCTGGCCGCCCTGCGAGGCCACCGAAGCGGCACCGATCGCCAGCTGGTTGGCCTGGCGTGCGTGCTCGGCATTCTGCTTGACGGTGGCGGTGAGCTCCTCCATCGAGGCGGCGGTTTCTTCCAGGTTGGCGGCCTGCTGCTCGGTACGCTGCGACAGGTCGTTGTTGCCGGCGGCGATCTCGCTGGCCGACCCGGTGATGGCACCGGCGGCCTGCTGGATGCGCCCGACGATGCCGGCCAGTTGCGTGGCCGTGGTGTTGGCGTCGTCGCGCATGCGTGCGAACACGCCGTGGAACTGACCGTCCATGCGCGCGGTCAGGTCGCCCTCGGCCAACGCGGCCAGCAGCTCGGACAGCTTGCCCAGGTTGCGGTCGCTGACTTCCATCATCGCGTTGAGGTCGTTGATCATGCGCGCCGAGTCGTGCTTGAAGCGCGTGGCATCGCCGCGCTGGCTGAAGTCGCCATTGGCTGCGGCCTGGGCCAGGCGCTTGATCTCGGTGTTGATCGCCAGCAGGCTGGCCTTGGCCGCATCCATCGCTTCGTGCAGCACCGCGCGCGTGCCCGGCAGGCGCGCGGCGTCGCGCGACAGGTCGCCTTGCGCGTATTCGTTGAGGATGCCGATCGCATCGATGATGGCGTCCAGGTGTTCGAAGATCATCGTATTGATGCCGCCGGCCAGCTCGCCGTAGACACCGGGGAAATCGGTGGGCATGCGGTGGCCGACGTCTTCGCCGGCGTGCATGTGCACCATCACCTTGGTCTGCGCGGAGAAGCGCTCCAGCGTGTGCACCATGTCGTCGGTGGCCTTGAGCATCTGGCCGATTTCATCGCTGCCGTGCTGTGCGGTGCGCACGCTCAGGTCGCCACGCGCCACGCCCTTGATGGCGGCGAGCGCACGCGACACCGGCTCCAGGATCGAATTGCCGATCAGCCAGCCCACCAGCAGGTTGAGCAGCACCAGCACGCCGCCGGCCAGGGTGACGACGCCGGTGAAGGCCAGCGCCTGCGACTGGGTGTCGTCCAGATACACGCCGGTGCCGATCACCCAGCCCCACGGCTTGTACAGCGCGGCGTACGAGGTCTTCTGCACCGGCTCCTTTTCGCCGGGTTTGGCCCAGGCGTAATCGACGTAGCCGCCGCCGGCCTGCGCCGCAGTGACGAAGGCCGGGAAAATGCGCTTGCCGTCCGGGCTCAGCACGTCGTTGAGCGGCTTGCCGTTGAGATCCGGGCGGATGGGGTGCATCAGCATCACCGGCGTCTGGTCGGTGACGTAGATGTAATCCACGCCGCCGCGTGCGCGCATGGTGGACAAGGTATGCAGCGCGGCTTTCTTGGCACTGTCCACGTCCATCTCGCCCTTCTCGGCGCGCTCGGCGTAGCCGTTGACCACCGCAATCGCCATCTCGATCTGGCTCTTGAGCCCATCGCGGCGCGTATCGGTGAGATCCACGTATTGCATGCGGGCGGCGATCACCGCCAGCGCGATGATGCCCAGCGCCACCAGCGCGGTCTGCGCCAGGAACTTGCGCTTGAGCGGAACGTTGGCCAGCGTGTTTGCAATCGTGGTCTTGAAGGTCATGGCAGGTATCCAGCAAAGGAATGTGACCGGGATAAGTCGAATAGCGACCTGATCCCCAAAATGTTGAGCACTGCGCGACAGCCGGTCCGACGGCGGCTTTTCAGCGGTTTTTGAGGTGGCGGTAGCTGTACGCCGGGCATGTCATCCGATTGCCGGGGCCGTGCGGCGATTGCGCGCACCCGCGCGGGCAGGGCAGGCGGCACCGGGATCAGCCGGGGCAGGGCAGGATGCACGCGCACCTGCACGGCAGGCCGCGTGGTTTGGCGCAGCGCCGGGCTGGCTAACCGGGAATGCTGCAACGCCGCTGCGGCTACCGGGCTCGCAGGGCGGGCAGTGCTCAGTTGCGTTGCGTGTTGCCCACGCTGGCCACCGACTGCTGCAGGGTCTGCAGTTCGGTCCACAGCAGGTGGCGCGTGTCGCCGGCATGGCCCAGCGACAGGGCCTGCGCAGACTGCAGGTCGCCATCGTGCAGGGCGCGATTGGCCTGCCGATGTTGCGCCAGGTACTGGCCCAACTGCTGCTGCACCAGCGCGAACTGGCGCGCCTGTTCGCCCTGCGGCGCGCTGGCCTGGAAGTAGCCCGCATGCCGTGCAATGCGTTGACGCAGGTTGCCCAGGCGCTCGTCATAGGCCTCGATGCGGGCAGGGTCGTGCGCTGCGGCAAGCTGCGCCCGCTGGTCGTCGCGCAACTGCACCAGGTCGATGGCAAGCGACTGCAGCGCGTTCACCGGCACGTTGTCCAGCAGGACCGAGACCGGCGCGGCCGGTGCTGCGAAGGACGGCGGCAACGAGACGCTGGCAACCAGCAGCGCGACGGCGAACACCGAGCCCAGCATGTGGCGGGCAGAGCGTGGTGAGTTGACGGTAGGCATGCGGACTTCCTTGGACGTGGCGCGGGCCAGGCAGCCCTCAGTGCTCCTGGTATCGGCCGCCGAAGCTTGTGCTTGATCACCTTTCGACCAACGGCAGCATTGCCTGGCGATCGCAGGGGTGGTCTGGTGCGTGTGTGAGTCGCTGCCGCATGGCAAAACGCCCCGACAGGATCGGGGCGTTTCGGGTATCGATGCCGACGTGTCAAACCGGACAGGGCGTTTGCTTCTCCCCGCGGGAGAAGGTGGCGTGCAGCGCCGGACGAGGGAACGAAGGCAGGTTCCTGCGGCTTAAACCACCGTCAGATGCCGCGCGGCCGGTGTGCGGCTTGCCGACGGCAGTGCCGCGTTCGGCTGGATCTTGAAGATCGCCACCGCATCGGACAGCTGCCCGGCCTGTGCTTCCATCGCGCGGGCGGCGGCGGTGGCTTCTTCCACCAATGCCGCGTTCTGCTGGGTGGCCTGGTCCATCTGCGTCACGGTCAGGTTGACCTGTTCGATGCCGGCCGACTGTTCCTGCGAGGCGGCGGAGATCTCGCTCATGATGTCGGTGACGCGCTGCACGCTGGCTACGATCTCGGTCATGGTGGTGCCAGCCTGATTCACCAGCACCGAGCCTTCGGCGACCTTGCTCACCGAGTCGTCGATCAGCTGCTTGATCTCCTTGGCCGCACCGGCCGAGCGCTGCGCCAGCGTGCGCACTTCGCTGGCCACAACCGCAAAGCCACGGCCCTGTTCGCCGGCACGCGCTGCCTCCACCGCTGCATTCAAGGCAAGGATATTGGTCTGGAAGGCGATGCCGTCGATGACGCTGATGATGTCGGCGATCTTCCTGGACGATGCCTGGATGTCGGCCATCGTCGCGACGACCTTGCTGACCACCTCGCCACCTTGCGAGGCCACGCCGGCTGCGCCGATCGCCAACTGGTTGGCCTGGCGGGCGCCTTCGGCATTCTGCTTAACGGTGGAAGTCAGCTCCTCCATCGAGGCGGCGGTTTCTTCCAGGTTGGCCGCCTGCTGCTCGGTGCGCTGCGACAGGTCGTTGTTGCCGGCGGCGATGTCGCTGGCGGCCGCATTGATCGAGGTGGTGGCGTGCTGGATGCGCCCGACGATGCCGGACAACTGCTCGGTGGTGGCATTGGCGTCATCGCGCATCTGCGCGAACACACCGTGGAACTGGCCGTGCATGCGCTCGGTCAGGTCGCCGGCGGCAATCGCCTGCAGCACCTTGGACAGGGCGCCCAGATTGCCATCGGCAGTGGCCATCAGCTGGTTGAGGCTCTCCACCATGGCCAGGAAGTCGTACTGGAAGCGCTGCGTATCACCACGCACGCTGAAATCGCCATTGGCCGCGGCCTGGGCCAGCAACTTGATCTCGCTGTTCATCGCAAACAGATTGCGCTTGACCGCATCCATGGTGTCGCAGAGCACGGCCTTCTCGCCGGGCAGGCGGTCCATGTCCTGGCTCAGGTCGCCGATGGCATAACGCGACATGATCTGCGCCAGCTTCATCTTCACCGCGATATGCGAATCGACCAGGGCATTGGTGTCGCGCACCATGCTGCCGTATTCGCCGGGAAACACCGCTTCGTCCATGCGGAAGCTGATCTGCCCGTCGTCGTGGCGGCGCGCCATGTCCTGCTGTGCGGCGGCAACTGCCTTGAGCTGGTCTTGCATGCCGCGCATGCTGGTCAACAGCTGGCCGGGTTCATCGCCGGGCTGCGGGCCGATCGGGTTGTCCAGCTTGCCGTGCGCGATGGCGTCGGCGACCTGGGTGGCCTGGGTCAACGGACGCACCAGGCTGCGCGAGATCAGCCAGGCCAGTGCGGCAGCCAGGCCGGCCGACAACAGACCGAAGGCGATCAACGCGCGGTTGGCCAGCGCCACGCTGCCCAGGATGGCGGCGGCACCGGCGGCGTTCTGCGCGTTCTGCAATTCAACCGCAGCGCCAATCGCCTTGGAGCGGCGCTCCAGCAACGGCTGTGCTTCGCCGCGCAACAGCTGCTTGGCGCCGTCCAGATCGCCGCTGCGGATCATGCCGAGCAGACGGTTGTTGGTGGCGCGGGCGGCGGTGAGGCTGTCTTCGATGATCTGGCGCGCCCGCATGCCATCGGCGGTGGTCGGCAGGCGTTTCAGCGCAGCCCACAACTCGGCGTAGTGCGCACGATTGGCCTTGAGCTGTGCATCGATGGCGGGCTGTTGCTGCGGCGAGGCCAGCATGAAGTCGCGGATGTAACGCTCGCCCAGCATATTGCTCTCGCGCATCTGGTTGAGCAGCTGCGCCTTGCGGTTGTTGATCTCGATGATGATCGAGACCTGGTTCTTGACGGTCTTGAATTCGTACAGCGCCAGGCTGGTCGAACCGGCCAGCAGGACGATCAGCAACGCGAATGCCAACGCCAGGCGTCGCCCGACGTTGAGGGAGTGCAGAAATTTCATGGTGTTCTCGGGAGGGAGGGAGGTGAAGAACTACAGCGGTAGCGTTCGCTAGCCGGCTTTCTTGAGCTTGCCGGTGTCTGCCGGCCCGCTTGCGTTCTTTAGATGTGACGCGTTGCGCAGTGCGCGTGTGGGAGAGCGGGGTGAGGAACGAGCTGACCTGAGCTCACGTTGCAGATCGCGTAGGGCCAACGCTGAGTACGCTGCGCGCATGCAGGCGTGCTCACCCACAGGCAGACAGGCAGCAAACACAGGGCGTACAGACGCCGCAACGACAAAGCCCCGGCATCGCTGCCAGGGCTCTGTCGTTACCGCACAAAATCGGCGGCCTGGGTGCTTCGAGCCCCTCTCCTGCGGGAGAGGGGTAGTGCGAGGGTAACGGCGCAGCTGCGTGTAACTCCGACTGCGCGTGGCTGTGCTCGTACCCTCATCCGCCCCTTCGGGGCGCCTTCTCCCGGTGGGAGAAGGGATCACATTGCAGTTGTTGCGTGGCTTGGCGTCTTACGCGGCCTGCGGCACGCGCAGCGAGCGCACCAGCCCGCCGATGTCCACGATCAGCGAGACCCGTCCATCGCCCAGGATGGTGGCACCGGACACGCCCGGAATGCGGCGGTAGTTGTTCTCGATGTTCTTGACCACCACCTGTTGCTGGCCGAGCAGTTCGTCCACTTCCAGCGCGATCTTCTGGCCATCGCCTTCGACCACCACCACCAGCGGTTCCTGCGAGGACTGCTGCCCGCCGAAGCCGTAGTAATCGGTGAGCGACAGGATCGGCAGGTACTCGCCGCGGACCCGCAGCACCCGGCCGTCGCCGGCCATCGAGCGGATGTCTTCCGGTGCCGGCTGCAGGGCTTCGAGCACGTAGGCCAGCGGCAGGATCAGGGTTTCGCCGGCCACCGAGACGGTCATGCCGTCGAGGATGGCCAGGGTCAGCGGCAGACGGATCAGCACGCGGGTACCGCTGCCGGCGTTGCTTTCCAGCTGCACTTCGCCACCCAGGCCCTGGATGTTGCGGCGGACCACGTCCATGCCCACGCCACGGCCGGACAGGTCGGTGACGGCATCGGCAGTGGAGAAGCCCGGTGCGAAGATCAGATCCCACACCTGCGCATCGGTCGGGTTATCCGGCACGGCGATGCCGCGTTCGGCGGCTTTTTCCAGGATCTTGGCGCGATTGAGGCCACGGCCGTCGTCGCTGACTTCGATCACGATATGGCCGCCCTGATGCGAGGCCGCCAAGGTAATCGTGCCGGTCTCGTCCTTGCCGGAGGCGCGACGCGCATCGGGCATTTCCAGACCGTGGTCGATCGAGTTGCGCACCAGGTGCACCAACGGATCGGCAATCTTTTCGATCAGGCCCTTGTCCAGTTCGGTGCCTTCGCCGATGGTGCGCAGGCGCACCTGCTTGCCGAGGCGGCTGGAGAGGTCGCGGACCAGGCGCGGGAAGCGGCGGAACACCGCATCCACCGGCAGCATGCGCACGCCGATGACCGCTTCCTGCAGATCGCGGGTATTGCGTTCGAGCAGATCCAGGCCGGCGAACAGCTGTTCGGCATGCGCCGGATCCAGGCCGGTGGAGACCTGCTTGAGCATGGCCTGGGTGATGACCAGCTCGCCGACCAGATTGATCAACGCATCGACCTTGTCGACGCTGACGCGGATCGAGGTTTCTGCTTCGGCCGCGGCGGCCTTGGCCGGCGTGGCAGCAGCAGCGGCGGCAGGTTCGGCAGCGGCGGCGGGCGCCGCAGCGACAGCGACGGGCGCCGCAACAGCGGCTTCAACGGCCAGGCTCGGCGGCGGGCCGGGCACCGCCATCGGGCGGATGTCCAGCTCGCAATCGTCCACCACCCAGGCGAAGGTATCTTCGATCTTGCTGCGCGGAATCTTGCCGATCAGGCCCAGATCCCAGGCCAGGTAGGCTTCCAGCGGGTCGATGTTCTCAAAGCCCGGCATGCGCTCCAGGCGTGCAGCAATCTGCAGCGGGCCCAGGTGCTCGAGCTCGCGGATGATGCGCAGCGGGTCGTTGCCGCTCATGAACAGCGACGGCGCCGGGGTGAAACCGATATGCCAGGCTTCGGGTTCTTCTTCCTTCGGCTTGGCGACTGCGGCGGCGGTCGGCGCTTCGCCCGCCAGCACGGCGTTCAAACGGGTATGCACGGCCTTGACCGCGGCCGGGTCGGCCGGGGTGCCGTGTTCGGCTTCGCGCAGCAGGGCGCGCAGCACGTCGACCGAGCCGAGCATGGCATCGACCGCATTGGGTTCGAGCTGGCGCTTGTTGGAGCGCAGCTCGTCCAGCAGCGTCTCCAGCACGTGGGTCAGGCCGGCGACGGCTTCGAAACCGAAGGTGGCCGCGCCGCCCTTGATCGAGTGCGCGGCGCGGAACACCGAGTTGATGATTTCCGGGTCGCGGTTGCCCTCTTCAAGGGACAACAGCCCGGCCTCCATCGCGTCCAGCCCTTCGCGGCTTTCCTCGAAAAAGGTGGCGTGGAAACGTTGCAGGTCCATGCTCATGGGCGTGAGATCCGATGGTGAAGCGAGTAAGGATTAACCCAGAACTTTCTGGACGGTGGCGATCAGCTGTTCCGGATTGAACGGCTTGACCAGCCAGCCGGTGGCACCGGCGGCCTTGCCTTCGGACTTCTTGTCGGCCGCCGACTCGGTGGTGAGCATCAGCATCGGGGTGAACTTGTAGTCCGGCAGCTGGCGCAGCTCGCGGATCAGCGAGATGCCGTCCATGTTGGGCATGTTCACGTCGGTCACCACCGCATTGAAGCGTTGGCCCTTCGCGCGGCCCAGCGCAACGGCGCCGTCCTCGGCTTCTTCGACGGCAAAGCCGGCAGAGGTGAGGGCGAAAGAGACCATCTGGCGCATTGACGCCGAATCGTCCACCACCAAGATACGTGCGCTCATGCGGCGTTCTCCACAGATTTCAGGTTGTCATTGGATGCGGAAAGTCCGAGCGCGTCGGTGACGCCGAGCAGACGGGCCGCATCTCTAAAAGTGTCGTTGCAGCCATCGAATTCGGTATGCAAGCCCGCCTGGCGGCGACTCTGCACAAAGGCGCAGAGCAACTGCACGCTGGCGGTATGGATGCGCCGGACGTCGCCGGCATTGAGCACCAGGTCGCCGTCCTGGGTCAGGAACGCGGCAAGCTTCTGCTTGAGGTCGGCGCTGGTCTCGATGCCGAGATCCTCACCCAATGTCACTGTGCTCATTGTTGCTCCGAACGGATGGTTCTATGCGTACTAACGGCGGGGGGCGGGAAAGCTTTAACGCTGAATCGTTGCGCGTGCAGGTGCGCGTCAGCTGCGCGCCGGATCAATGCAGCAGATGGCTGGCGTCGAGCAGGATCATCGGTTGATGGCCCAGCCGCGCGACGCCGCGGAACAGGTTGTTGGAAATGCGGCACAGGCGGGCGTTGTCCGGCGGCTCGATCTGCTGATCGGTCAGGCTGGTGACGTCTTCCACCGCCGACACGCGCAGGCCCATGGTCTCGCCGTTTTCTTCCAGCACCACCACGCGCGTCTGCAGATCCATGTTGATCGGCGCCGAGCCCAGATGCATGCCCAGATCGATCACCGGCACCACCTGGCCACGCAGGTTCATGATGCCGAGCATCGCGCTGGCAGTGCCGCGCAGTGGCAGCAGCGGTACCGGCAGCACCACTTCCTGCACCTTGAGCAATTCCAGCGCATAGGTCTGCTCGCCGCAGCGCAGGCGTAGCCAGCGCGTGCTGCGTTCGCTGGCGCGCCGCTCGGCCTGGATGTGCTCGGCCTGGCCGGGAGCCAGCAGTGCCTGCAGGCCTTGCAGGTAGATCGGCGGCGGCGGCGCGCGGTGCGGTGCCTGCATCGGTGCCGGCGCAGGCCGCGCCGGTGCCGGCGGGGCAGGTGCGGCATCGGCAAAGGCCGGGTCGGCATCCATCTCCGACAGCAGATCGGCCGCCAGCAGGTCCGCGCCGGAGGCCGCCGTGGCGAAGGCCGGGTCGGCGTCCATTTCGGCCATCAGGTCGGCGGTGCTCATGAACGGGCTGGGCGCAGCGGTGGCAAAGGCCGGGTCGGCATCCATTTCGGCGAGGAAATCGGCGGCAATGTCCGCGGCGCTGGGTGCGGCGACCACCGGCGGCCCAAAGGCCGGGTCGGCATCCATTTCGGCGAGGAAATCGGCGGCGATGTCCGCGGCGCTGGGTGCGGCGACCACCGGTGGCCCAAAGGCCGGGTCGGCATCCATTTCGGCGAGGAAATCGGCGGCGATGTCCGCGGCGCTGGGTGCGGCAACCACCGGCGGCCCGAAGGCCGGGTCGGCATCCATTTCGGCCAGGAAATCGGCAGCGATGTCTGCGGCGCTGGGCGCGGCGACCACCGGCGGCCCGAAGGCCGGGTCGGCATCCATTTCGGCGAGGAAATCGGCGGCGATCGCGTCGGCGCTCAGCACCGCGGCAATCGCGTTGGACGTCGCCGCTTCCGACACGGCGGCGGCTTCGGGAGCCGCGGCAGCCTGCACCGGCGGCTCGGCCAGCGCAACGTCTGCGTCCGCAGGCGCCGGAGTTTCGCTGGCAGCAGGGGCGGCAGTGGCCGCAGCAGCCGGGGCGGGGATCTCGACGCCGGCGTCGTGCAACAGGCCTTCCAGATAATCGTCCAGCTCACCGTTGGCGGTGTGGTTGCTCATGCAGCTTGCTCCATACGCATCGCGTCATCGGCCAGCACCCATTCCAGCGCGCGGCGATAGGCGGACAGGCCGCGGCCCTGATAGTCGCCGCCGGTAGCGGGGACAGTCAGTGCGGCGGCATTGCAGATTCGGGTATCCACCGGCACCGCGTCTTCCCAGACGACGGCGCCGTAGGTGTCCTGCATCTCCTTGAGCGTCTCGGTGCCGGCGCGGGTGCGACGGTCGAACAGGGTCGGCAGGATCGACACCGGCAGCGCGCGGCGACGCGAGCGCTGCACCATGTCGGCAGTCCGCACCATGCTGGCCAGGCCATGCAGCGCCAGCGGCTCGGCCTGGGTCGGCACCACCACGCGGTCGCAGGCGGCCAGGGCGTTGATCATCAGCAGGCCGAGCGTGGGCGGGCAGTCGAGCAGGATGTAGTCGTGCTGGCCGGCATGCCGGGTCATCGCGTTCTGCAGCGCCAGGCCCAGGCCGGGCTGGTTGGCGCTGCGGCGTTCCAGCGTGGCCAGTGCGGCTTGTGCGCACACGTAGGACAGGCCGGGGATGGCGCTTTCATGGGCCAGGCTGGCCAGGTCGCTCGGCGGGGTGCCGAACAGGTCCAGCACACCGCGCGGCGGCGGGTCGATCGCCACACCGAACGCACGGGTGAGGGAGGAGTGCGGATCGAGGTCGATCAACAATACCCGATGGCCGAGCGCGGCCAGGCCGCGACCCAATGCCAGCGTCGTGGTGGTCTTGCCGACGCCGCCCTTTTGGTTGGCGATTGCCCAGATACGCATCTCACTGCACTCCTTGAATTACGGCGGGGACGGAACTTGTGCCGCTTTCGGTGGTGACGGCCGTTTGGCCGCCGTCAGACTTGGGAAGCTTGGGCGCCCCGGCGGCGGTCGCATGCATCTGCGATGGCGGATCGGGTGCGAGTGAGCCAGCCGAGTCAGCGAGGATGATCAACACCACACGCCGGTTCGCATTCCGTCCCGCCTCAGTGCTGTTATCGGCACGTGCGCGGAATTCTCCATAGCCCACCATCGCCAATCGTTGCGGGGCCACGCCGTCGTCGGCAAACAGGTGCACCACGCTGGCGGCGCGCGCGGCCGACAGCTCCCAGTTGGAGGGGAACTGTGCGGTGGCGATCGGCTGGTTGTCGGTATACCCCTCCACGCGCACGCCATTGGGCGCATCGCGCAGCACCGCGGCCAGCGCCGACAAGGTGCCGCGGGCGCTGCCGGCCAGCGAGGCCGAGCCGGTGCCGAACAGGATGTCGCTGTTGATCTCCACCTCGATCCACAGGTCGTTGCGGCGGATGGTGATGAGTTTCTGCTCGATCAGCGGCGCCAGCGTCTTGCTCAGCTGCTGGGCCACCGCGTCCATCTGCCGCTGCGCGCGCGCCAGCTGCGCCTGGTTGCGCAGCGATACCGGCATGCGCATCTGCGCGGCCATCGATGGCAGCAGGGTGGGGTCGGTCGGCCCGCTGGAGGCGGCCATCGGCGCGCCGGCCTTGATCACCGAGGGGCGGTCGTAATCGGCGCCCAGGGTCTGGGTCTTGCCGATCTGCACCGGGCTGGCGGCAGTGGACGAGCCGCCGAAAGCGGTGGTCAGCGCCTGCGCCATGACCTTGTACTTGCCCTCGTTGAGCGAGGAGATTGCGTACATCACCACGAAGAACGCCAGCAGCAGCGTCATCAGATCGGCATACGGGATCGCCCACGCTTCGTGGTTGCCATGGTCTTCGTGATGTTTGCGACGGCGGGCCATGACGGGACTAATGCAAGTATCCGGCCAATTTCGACTCGATGTTGCGCGGGTTCTCGCCCTGGGCGATCGCGATCAGGCCTTCGATCGCCATTTCGCGCTCGTTGGTGCTGCAGTGGATGACGCTCTTGAGCTTGGCGGCGACCGGCAGGAACAGCAGATTGGCCGAGGCGATGCCGTAGATGGTGGCGGTGAACGCCGCGGCGATGCCATGGCCGAGCATGGCCGGGTCGGCCAGGTTCTTCATCACCGCCATCAGCCCCAGCACCGCGCCGATGATGCCCAGCGTGGGCGCATAGATGCCCATGCCTTCGAACACCTTGGCCGCGGCAAGATCCTGACGCTCCTGGTTGTCCATTTCGATCTCGAGCATGTGCCGCATGGATTCGGGCTCCACGCCATCGACCAGCATCTGCAGGCCCTTGCGCAGGAACGCATCGTCCTGGCGCGGGAGCTGGTCTTCCAGGCCCAGCAGGCCCTGGCGGCGGGCGATGTTGCTCCATTCCACGATGCGCGCCACCAGCTGCGGGCGGTCGCTGGCCGGCGGCTGGATCACCCAGCGCAGGATCTTGAAGGCGCGCCGGAAAACCGCCGGCGAGGTGTGCAGCAGGATCGCCGCCACGGTGCCGACGATCACGATCACGAAGGCAGCCGGCGACCACAGCGACGAAATGCCGGCGCCTTTCAACACGCTGCCGCCCACGATCGCCACGATCGCGAGCACCAGTCCGATGATGCTGAGTCTGTCCATGGAAGCGATATCGGCGCGAGCGCGGCGGACTTGATAGGCGCACTCGGTCGATGCGCCAGAAAGTTGTCGTTTTGCGGCATGGGCCGCTTACACGCTGGCGTCGATGCAGGGTTGACAGGTCATCGGCGCATGCGCTTCCGACCAAGGCGTGTCATCAATGCCGCAGCAGGCCCCGCCGCGCTTGCGCGTGTACGCAGGCAACAAACGTGCGCATGTTCGGTGTGGCAACCGCGTTGGCGATGGCCGCCAAGCGGCGTGTGGCAGGCAATGCCCTCACGTCAATCCAGTCTGTTGCTGAGCTCGGTTTCAAATAAGGTGTGCTGGCGCTTCGGCAACCCGCTTGCGTCCGGTTGCGGGCAAGGGTGTGTTGCTTGCAACGATCACGCTGCTGCAGCCGGCGACGCGGCAGGCCGTGCCATGCCGCGCGTAAGCGTGGCGGGCCGGCCGGCCATCGTGGATGCCTTGCAATGCCGCGGGCCTGTTGCGGGGCAGAATGCGCTGCCGCATGGGCTGTGCTACTTAGCTTTCCACGGCATTAGAACGATCTAATTGCATCTGCGTGGAAGCGGACGCAAGAGGAGGGGGCGGCGCAACGGCGCCGGATATTTCTGCGTCACTTCGCGCGGCGTCTTTGTCCGATCGTTGGATCGACAGGAATCCGCCGAAGCCGATCACTATTGGGAGAGCATGATCGAAATGAACTGCATGCCATTCGCACGCAACCGCAGCACGCTGTCCGCCGGTATCGCCATCGTCTTGTTCGCGAGCGCCGCCTCTACCACCGCTGCCGCCCAGCAGGCCGACGCCACGCCGGCGCCCACGGGCCAGGCCGAGGTGCAGGCCACGGATCTGGATGCGGTGACGGTGACCGGCTACCGCTACGCGATCGAAAAAAGCCTGGAGCAGAAGCGCAACGCCAACGCCGTGGTCGATGTGATCACCGCCGAGGACGTGGGCAAGTTCCCCGACAAGAACGTGGCCGATGCGCTGCAGCGCGTGCCCGGCGTGGTCATCAGCCGCGACGGCGGCGAAGGCAAGAACGTCAGTGTGCGCGGCCTGTCCTCGGAGCTGGTGCTGACCGAATTGAACGGCAACTACATCGCCACCGCCGAATCCAACGGCGACCCGACGCGCTCGTTCAACTACACGCTGCTGCCGTCGAACCTGCTGGGCAGCGCGGAGCTGTACAAGACCCCGGAAGCACGCATCGACGAAGGCGGCATCGGCGGCACGGTGATCCTGCAGACACGGCGCCCGCTGGAACTGGAGCCACATTCCGGCTTCGTCTCGGCCGAGGGCACCTGGTCGGATACCAGCAAGAAGACCGACGGCCAGTTCTCCGGTTCGTACTCGTGGCACGACAAGGACAACCGCTTCGGTGTCTTCGTGGGCTACACGCAGCAGAAGCGCACCGCTCGCACGCTCAATGCCAGTACCGAGAGCTGGCAGTGGTACGGCCGCGACGAAGTCGGCCCGGCGGTCGACGTGAATGGAAACCCGTCGGACTTCAACGCCAACTGGTGGGGCGGTACCGGTTTCTGGAACCAGGACGGCAATTACTCCACCGGTTTCATGATGCCGACGGCGGTCAGTCTGGAGGCCAAACGCGAGGAGCGCGAGCGCAAGGGCGGGCAACTGACCTTGCAGTTCAAGCCGACCGACGACCTGACCCTGACCGCGAACTACTTCCGCTTCGACCTGTCGCAGGACTCGCAGACCAATACCATCAAGATTCCCGAGTGGAACATTGCCCGCTATAACGGCGACGGCAACTGGCGCGGCGGCCGTCTGCTCGACGGGCTGCAGTTCGATCCCAGCGGCACCGTCGTCACTGGCGCCGCCTACAGCCTGCGCCCGGGCAAGACCTATTATTGCAGCGAGGCGCAGGCCGCCGCGGCCGGCCTGCCGCCGGGCGGCTGGGGCTCGGACGATTGCACCGTGCCGACCCCGCAGATCACCGGCAGCTACAACATCGAGAAATCGCAGTCGCAGACGGTGGACCTGGGCGGCGAATGGCGTGGCGAGCAGGTGGACGTGGCGTTCAAGGTCGGCCGCACCTGGGCCAAGGGCGGGCCGGAGCTGCAGTTCTCCCTGCCAATCAAGCCGCGCCTGCAGAACGCCGACGGCAGCTGGAGCAACGGCAACTTCGCCAGCGCCTGGGACCTGACCGGCACGCCGTCCATGACATTCTCGCCGCAGCTGATGCAGAACCTGCGCGACGGCATCCTGCAGGTCGACCTGGGCTCGACCGGCTCGTCCTGGACCCGCAACACCAATCAGCAGCAGTACGCGCAGATCGATACCACCTGGCATTTCGATGGCGAGGTCGTCGACTCGCTGCAGTTTGGCCTCAAGCGTCGCGACGGCGGCATCCACCGCAGTACCGGCAACAACTACTGGGTGTGCCCGGGTACCGATCCAAGTGACTACGAAAACCGCTACTGGAACGGGCGCTGCAATGCCATCGCCACCCAGTTCTCGCCGGGCCTGCTGTTCGCGCAGGACAACCTGGCCGGTGGCGTCAACGCCAGTGCGTTCCCGGCGATCAACTTCCCGGGCTACATCGGCTACTTGAACCAGACCTACGGCGCGATGCAGACGCGCAGCGAAGACAACTTTGTCTACAACGTCGACGAGGAGATCTATTCCACCTACCTGCAACTCAACTTCCACACCGAGCGGCTGCGTGGCAACGTCGGCGTGCGGGTGGCGCGCACCGGCCAGCGTGCCGAGTCCACCGACAAGGTGACCGCCTACAACGACTACTTCTTCGATGGCGCCGACGGCAATCCGCTGGCCTGCCAGCAGGGCGCCGCCATGCCCAGCGGCGCCCCGGCCGACACCTACTGCGGGACCGAAGGCTACTGGCGTTTGTCCGACAGCGTGCAACGCACCGAGTCGTTCGTGGTCAGCGGGCTGGACCGCAACTACACCGACGTGCTGCCGAGTTTCAACCTGGCCTACGACCTGACCGAGAACCTGCTGCTGCGCGCGGCAGCCGCCAAGGTGATCGCACGTCCCAGCTACAACGACATCGCCGCGCCTGGCAGCCTGGAGTTTTACAGTCCCGAGTACGTGGCCGACCGGCGCCTGACCGGCGGTGCCAGCGAGCAGGGCTGGTACGGCTCGGGCAGCAACAAGAACCTGGAGCCGTACAAGGCCAACCAGTTTGACCTGGGGCTGGAATGGTATTTCCAGCCGGGCTCGGTGGCAGGTGTGGGACTGTTCCGCAAGAACGTGGAGAACTTTGCGGTCGACGTCATCAGCGACGTGAACATGATGGTCGACGGGCAACCGGTCACCGTGCAGAACTACAGCACCCAGGCCGGCGGCCAGGACGCGGTCTCGCAGGGTGTGGAGCTCTACGCGCAGCACACGCTGCCATTCGGTCTTGGTGTGCAGTTCAACTACACCTACAACGATGCCAGCAAGGCGGCGGTGCGGCTGGAGGATGGCACCGAGGTCGGCAAGACCTCCATGCCGGGCAGCGCCAGAAACCAGACCAACCTCACCATGTTCTACGAGACCGACAGCCTGCTGCTGCGCGCCTCGTATAACCGTCGCGGCGAACTGGTGCAAGGTTTGGTCAACGGGCTGAACGTCTTTGAGGAGCCGTACTACCAGATCGATCTGAACGCCGCGTACAACATCACCCCGGCGCTCAGCCTCACCGCCTCGGTGCTGAACCTGACCAAGCAGGAGTCACGCTCGCACCTGGGCGAGGACACCCGCGCCCGCTTCTATACCGGCGGATACGCAGGCCGGCTGGCATACCTGGGGCTGACCTATAAGTTCTAGGCCCCAGCATGTCGTGCCCATGCCTGCCACGCGGCGGTATGGGCGCGATGGTTCGGTGACGGCCGGACTGCAGTGTTCGCTGTCCGCGACGACATCGTCGCGTGTGCGCGGTCGTTCACCGCAGGATCTCATCGCATGAGGTCTTTGCTGGTGCGAATGCTCTCCCTGTCCCCGGTGCCGTCGCTGGCCACGCCGACGCTGGCTGCCGCACCGCGGTCAAACCGTCGAGCGATGCGGCGATCTAGTCGGGCCTTGCTGAAAAGAAGTGGACCTGGGCCCGTTATTTCGACCCGTTATTTCGACACCACGGGCGACGACGCAGCGCCATTTTCGTCGGCGATCCGGGTGATTCATCGGCGGCTTCTGTGGCTTGGTCGCAAACGGATTGCCACGCCCCCGCGCGGATGGCAACTTGCAGCGGCGATCACGTCGACCTGGAGCCCCCCGCATGACCCCCGTTGCCCTGTATTCGCCCGATCCAGCCCGCGGCTGGCTGCCCTGGGCCTGGGTGACGCCGATCCTGATGATCCTGTTCAACGCGGCACCAGCGATCGCGCTGGACGGGTGGATGCAGTCGCAGCATTGGTCGACGCCGCACGGCGATCCGATCGGCCTCGCTGGCTTGTATGCGCTGTTGTGGATCGGCTTCGCGCCGACGCTGGCGGCCGTGCTCGTCTGGGTACGCTTCGTCGAAGGGCGCTCGCTGGCGAGTAGCGGGCTGACCGGTCCGGCGCCGCTGAAAACCTTCCTTCGCGGACTGGCCGTTGGATTCGGCACGATCGCGCTGGTCGTAGTCGCGATCTGGATGGCTGGCGGCATGCAGGTGGCGGGCTTGGGGCAGGCCTGGCGGTCGCCCGTCAGTCTGCTGCACATCAGTCTGCTGCTATTGAGTTTCATGTTCCAGGCGAGCGTGGAGGAAGTCATCTTCCGCGGCTGGATGCTGTCGGTGGTGGCGCGCAAAACCAATGTCGCGGTAGCAGTGCTGCTGGTGTCGCTCGTTTTCTGCTTCCTGCATTTCAGTCCGCACCAGCCGCCCCTAGTCATGCTCGGCACGTTCCTGTTCTCGCTGTTCGCCTGCGCCTGGGCGCTGCGGACCGGCAATATCTGGGGCGTGATGGGCTGGCACGCGGGGTGGAACTGGTTGCTCGCGACCGGCTTCGAACTGCCCGTCACCGGCATCGATGCGCACTTGCCGGCGCTGCTGGTGGCGCTACGCCCGCAAGGCCTCGACGCTCTGACCGGTGGCGCGGAAGGGCCGGAAGGCAGTTACCTGTGCAGCGTCTTCTTCGTCGCCGCGATCGCGTGGATCCAGTGGCGAAAGACGCGCGGAGCTCAGAACTTCTCGCCGGCCAGCAGGTAACGCCACTGCCCGGGCGGCATCGCCCCGTCCGGGCCCTTGCCGATCGGATGCTGGTTCGCGCCGTACCGGCGACGACCACGCAATGGAGCGTCTGCTAGCGCTCGGTGGGCCGATCGCCGCTCCGCTACGGGGCTTCTCGGTAGGGTAGGGGAACTGCTATCCAGTACTAGAACTAGGGATGTTTATCGGGGGTAGGGCAGCTCCCGACCCAGAGCTGCCAGTCGTGCAGAGCCACAGGCAACTGCCCGAGCCTTGTTCAGGCTTCTCATCAGTGCCCGTGAAAGCGGGGGAACCCGCTATCAAAGACCGTACTTGTGCTTCCGATTCTTGAAGGCAGGCTCGGTGCCCTCGAGAATTTCAACGACAATGGCCTTGATTTCCGGCGACTCAATCCCGCCCGAGACGTAGTTGAACGTGTTGGTCGCCTTGTCGCAGGTCGCGCAGATGATCTGCTCTGCATCGCACACCACCGCCAAGTTGGGGTTGTGCGTCACCATGATGACCTGGCGCCGCTGCTTGGCCGCCTTGATGCACTTGACCAGTACCTTATAGATGGTCTGGTTGTCCAGGTTCTCCTCGGGCTGGTCGATGATGATCGGAATGTCGTCCTTGTCCACCAACAGGTAGAAGACCAGCAAGAGCAGGCCGCGCTCGCCCGGCGAAAGCTGGCTGATCTCTTGGCCGTCGAACGTGAGCGAATAACGAGGTTCGAGATAGCTCATGCCGTAGAGATAGTCGAGGATGTCCTGGGGATCTCCGCCTTTTCGGAGTTGGTCGGCGATCCTGGTCTCGCGGCCGCCGCCGGACTCACGCCGGTCAAAGCGCAGCATGTCGTCGATAGTCTCGAGAAAATGAAGCGTCGACTCCACGTCTTCGAAGTTGACCTCTTTGAGCAGACCACGCATGAGCTGACCGCTTTCGTCAACGCCGGCAAAACTTCCGCGCGCCTGCCGATTGATTCGAGGAAAGAATTGGTCTTGGAAGTCCGACTCTTCGATCCGCACCGCAAAATCTAGTGGCAGGTGCATGTCCATCTGCGCAGCCGATTTGACGAATTCCTGCACCGGCCCATACAGGCGGCGGTATTCCTCGACCGTCTTGCCCAGTTGCTCGTGGACCGTCTTGGCCAGTTCCACGCGTTGCGCCCGCAGCTCCTCCAGCTTGGCGGGCAGGGCGGCCAGCGAGTCAATCTCGGCTTTGAACCATTCAATGGACTGCGGCTTGTCCTTGCTGCCGGTGAGCTCCGCTTGGGCGCGCTCCCACTTGGCGACCTGATCCTTGAAGAGGATGAACAGGCGCTGCTTCTCGCCGAGCTTGCTCTTGATGTCAGCCATCGCCACCTCGGCCGCCTCGCGCCGCTTGGACAGGCCTGTGGGTTCTTGATTGGCGAGGGCCGCGTCGATGGACGCGATGGATTCCTTGGTTGTCTTGACGAGCGCGTCGATCCGCGACGTGTCGATCCTCAACTCGACCACGTCGGACGCCTTCACGTCCGCGCCAGCTTCTACGAGCATGGGGGCCAACTCCGCGACGAACTGATCGTGAGCCTTCTTGTGGTTCGCGATGGCTTGGACGATGCGGCTAAGGACGGCTTGACGCTTCGCCTCGGCGACCTTCTTGTCGCGGAGACGCTTCTCTTCATCGCCCAGCCTATTGAGCTCGTCTTCGAGGTTTTGAATCTTCTCGGTGGCCGCGTTGGACTCCCCCTGGGCCGCTTCCGATGCCGTGGGGTCTTCCACCTGAGCGGGCTTAGATGCCACCAGGGCGTTGAACTCAGCGATCTTGGCATCAAGCTGCTCTTGCAGCGACTGCCTGAACTCCGGCGTCAGCCTACGCTCGGTTTGCAGAATCTCCGCGTTGGCCTTGGAGATTTCCTTGACGACCTGTTCGCTCGCGCTGTCGATCTCCGCGACCTTGAAGTCGAGCAGCTCGTCCATAGACGTGTAGCCCAGCCGGGCGTCTTCCGGAACGTGCGTGTAGATGATCTTGCGCAGCTCGGTGTCGAACGTTGCCGAGCCGCCGTCGCCGAGCTCGTTGCACAGCGTCTCGAGGTAGCTCTGCGGCAGATACTTCACCCGCTCGACGCTTGTCTCCGACGGATCTTGGTCTAGCTGGCGCTCGGACTCGGTGCCGTCGTGCCAGCCGAGCGCGCCGAGGAAGTGCTGCGCGAGCTTGTTCCTCGGGTTGCGAAACCGCGTGTCCTTGAGAAACGAAAAGCTCTTGAAGTTCTTGGTGTCGCCGGCTAGCGCGGCGATGTCGGCCATGGCGCTCTTGCCGCTCCCCTTGTTGCCGATGATGGCGACCAAGTCATGGCTCAGCGGCATGTCCACGCTAAACCAAGGATCGGTTAGCGTGGAACCGGCCTTGCGGCTGATGCGTATTTTTGAGGCGTATTTGGTGCGGTTGGCCTCGACCAAAAGCCGCTTGGGCGGCGTGTCGCCGATGAATACTCGATCCTCAAATTCGGTGGTCGCTTGCACAAGACCCTTGAAGGTTGCGTCGGCCTTAATCCAAGTGAAGCAGTTGCCAATCCTGTCTTTGTTGGGTGAGTTGCTAAGGGCATGGGCGTCGGAGCAGTCGAGCAACTTATCCAATACGTTGGACTCAGTGAGCGATTTTCTCGCCGTTGCATACTCTGCGGGATTTGCTGCAGCAGTGAAAACCAAGTCTGCCCTGTTAATGATGTTTCGCTTTTCTGCGATCGACTGCCCATCCCATTTCAGGTTGGCCCATTCGGTCTTCCCAATGGCAAGCAAATGCTTCCCGATCAAATGGTGCTTGTTGAGAGCCTCGGTTACTTTCTCCAAGCTCACGCACAAGTTGTTAAATCCTTCCTCGAGAGGCGAAGCGAAGTCGGCCTTTTTATCGGTAGGCGCCGCATCGATGATCATCTGTCCAAGCTCCCCGAGGCTATCTCTGGTGATGGCGCCTCTCCATTTACCTTTTAGATCTGCGGAGTCGGGGATCAAGTCATAGCTGGCAAATAGTGAACCTAAGAACTGCTGGCGGATGATTTCAGGCTCCAGAGCGTCGAAGATGACGTGCAAATTGATGCGGGTCCAGTCGGACTGGGAGTAGCTGCCGTCTTTAGCCCTCTTAACGACACCGCCAAACTTGTCTAGCCGCAGCTCGATGACAGGTAGCAGCAGATCAATGTTTTTGAGGCGACCTTGTTCGAGCTTTGCCTTACGCGCGCGCTCATAGCCTTCAATGAAGATGTAGTCGTTGATGCCGATGACCTTGAACTCAGGCGGCAGGGCTTCAAGGTCGGTCAGGAATGCTTCCCAGGCTTCGTCTTGGCTGGCGCCGGGGTAGTGGTGCACCAGCGACGAAGGCGTGTGGACGTGCAAGTCCCACTTTTTCCATGTCGACCCGGCAGGATTGTTCGTCATAGCTCCCCCCATGAATTGTTAGCCGATGCAAACCCAGGCTTCTTCCTTCTTCGAGCTTGTCACCTTCAAAGTGCCCGCGTCAATTGAATGGCAATTTGAAGAGCCTGACTCATGGAACTTCGGACCATAGCTAAGAAATAACGGTTCCAGGTTCACTTCCACGCCGCATGGCCTTGGCCAAACCATCGTGCCCATACCTGCCACGCGGCGGTATGGGCGCGATGGTTTGGCTCTCGGATCATCTGCATTACCTGCAAGTTGAAGGTGTTATTGACGGCTCTGGGGTTTTGCATAGCGCGGGGTTCGTGGGGGAGGATCATCGCCATCGAGGTGTCTACGAGCATTAGATCAGCACACCAACTTACCGCCGCGCGTAGCGGCGTAGATCGGCAGCGATGCTGGTAGTGAAACGACAACGGCCGCAGTACGCGGCCGTTGTCGTTAGATCAGGCAAACAGGATCGTCTTCCCGATTCCCGATTCCCGATTCCCGAAGATCAATGATCGCTGGAGCGCAATCCATCCACATCCAGGATCAGCGCCATGCGGCAAACGTGATGGGGTCAGGTGCACTTATCAGGCGACGGCGCTCGGCTTGCGTGGCCCTTATGGAACTGCGCCAGCGGCGCACACGGCCGCGCGAGACCCGCTACGTGTATTGACACGCCAGACCGCGTACTTGCAATCTAGGCCCAAGGAGCGTCGAAACTCCTCTCATAGCGGTACCCACCTCCGTCAAACCGGTGGGTTTTTTGTGCCTGCGTCCTGCAGGTGCAAGCCGACGCAATGCCTGTGTCGGGAGGGCGGCTAATACAACACCCGCAAGGGGAATACGCCCGCCGGCTATGAGCGGTTTCGAACCTCCCGACATCCCGTCGCCGTTGGCGGCGGTTCTTGGGTTGTTCCAGGAGGGCGTTGCCATGTCTACCGCACCATCCATGCCGGCTTCGGTGCCGGGTTATCTGTTGCCAGCTTCCGCCCACAGCTTGCTGAGCGAGGTAGGCGAAGTGCTGCGCCGGCGGGCCGCATGCGCGGCCGTTGAGCAGGCCGACGACGATCGTGCGCAGCAGTTGCTCAACCAGCCCGGCGTGTTGTCGCAGGCCTTGCACAGCCTTTCTGCACGCATCGACGTGGCGTTGCAGCAGTGCGTCGCTGCACCCAGCACTACCCGCCATCACCCGGAGGCGCCATGACACGCCGCCGCCCACCCACGGCATCTGCCAGCGCACGGCCCACCCGCAAGCGTACGCGCCCCGCGCCCCCAAGCGGGTGCAGTGGGTCGTTGTGGAACCCGACCGCACCAAGCTGCCACCGATGCTGCCGCCCGACCCGGACGCCTCCCCGCAAGGCCCCGGCACGCTACGCGCACCCCGCCGCGCCCGCCGCCCGCGCCAATGCACCGTCAGCTACACCCATTACCCCGGCGCCCACGACCACGCCGGCGACCAGCACGTGCCCCACGTCCGCCTCAGCGGCCTATGGCTGGAACAACTGGGCTTTGCCATCGGCACCAAGCTGCGCATCACCGCCAGCGAAGGGCAGCTGCTAATGGAGGTGTTGCCGCCGGTGGAGGTGCCGGCCAAGGCGCGCAGCATGCGGCGATGATGCGGCGGCTGCCAGACGCCTTGCGATTGACCTGAAATAACGGTTCTAGGGTCACTTCAAAAGAACGGGGTCAGATTCACTTAAGGAAGTCAACCTGACCCTGAGGTTTGGACCCGTTATTCGACAAATAGCTGCCATTGTTGAATGGCCGGAATTGGTGAGATGTGGAAAGGCCGGTTTCGAAGCAGCTAAAGCGATTCCCGCCGCTTAGCCGTATCACCAAACCGGCGAGAGATTTCTGTCTTGCGAGGTGGCGACACCATACAACGTCGCGTATGCGGACAGGAAGTATCCGTCCGAATAGGGTGATACCCTCTGCATGGATCAAACGCTGATGTTGGAGTGAGGAGTAAAAATGGTCGCCTCAATTAAACGCCGCACTGTTTTGGCTGCGGCATTAACCATGGCCCTGCCGATGCGTAGCTTTGCCCAACCCGGAATTGAAGCTGATAGCGTGTCCTCGGCCCTTCGCCGTCGCGTAGCCGAGGAAAAGCAGGGCACAGGGGCCGTATTGGGGGTGGTACGCGCAGGCGAATTGAAGACCTTCCACTACGGAACGGTTGGCCTAGGTAAACTCCAACAGCCGAATGATCGGTCAGTATTTCAGATCGCCTCGCTAACCAAGATATTCACGGCACTATTACTTGCTGATTGCGTTCAGCGGGGTGAAGTGAATCTCGTCGATCCGCTATCAAAGTACATTGCAGTTCCTCCCGCCACCTTCGACGGGAATGAGATCACGCTTCTCGATTTAGCCACTCATACGAGTGGGCTACCACTTCGGCCATCCAGTCGCACCGGCCTCAGTCAAGACAACCCCTACGCCGGCTACACCGAGAGCGATCTTTGTGCTGATTTAGGTCGTGTTCGTCTCACGCGCTTACCGGGGTCGAGTTTTGAATACTCGAATTTTGACTACGCATTATTGGGTTACGCGTTGTCACAGCGCCTTGGCAAAACGTATGCTAACCTCTTGCGAGCTCGCATTCTTGAACCGCTTCGTATGGACGAGACTACGCTTACTCTATCAACGGAGATGCAGCACCGGGAAATTTGGGGTTACGATGCGGACTTCCACTCGGCTCAACCCTGGGAATTTGGTGCGCTTGCGCCGGCAGGCGGCCTTTTTTCGACGGTGAAGGACCTGTCGAAATTCATGACACTTTGGACAAACAAAGAAAGTGGTCCCCTCTCGCGGGCGGCTTCAATGATGCTGACCGTAGATAGGCCCGGCGATAATACCGATACCAGAATGGGTATCGGCTGGCGGAAGGTCCACCCGGATGGCCAGAGCATAGCTTGGAGCAATGGAAATGGCGGCGGCGTTCGTAGCTTCATGGGCTTCAACGCCGACACGCGCGTCGCCGCAATCGCGTTTATCAACAAAACATCGGGTTTTGGAGTTGACGATATCGCGCTTGAGTTGCTTGCGCCAGCTGGCTCGCATGTTCCCCCGTTTTTCTAAAATCCGGGCTGGTTTAAGATGCTTAAATATTAGCTGGATGGGAAATAACGGTTCCAGATTCAGTTCCACGGTAGCCTGACCGTCGCCAAACCATCGCGCCCATGCCTGCGCGCGTAGCAGCATAGATCGGCAGCGATGCTGGTAGTGAAACGACAACGGCCGCAGTACGCGGCCGTTGCCGTCAAATCAGGCAGACAAGATCGTCTTGCCGATTCCCGATTCCCGATTCCCGATTCTCCCAATCCCGAATCCCCAATCCCGAATCCCCAATCCCCAACCTCAATGATCGCTGGAACGCAGCCCATCCACATCCAGGATCAGCGCCATGCGGCCGTCGCCGATCAGGGTGGCGCCGGCGTAGCCGGGCAGGCCGCGCAGGGCACGGGGCAGGGGCTTGATCACCACTTCCTCGCGGCCGCGCACCTGGTCCACCACCAGGCCGAAGCGGGTTTCGCCGGCCTGCAGCAGCACTACCGTCAATAGCGGCGGTTGTTCGGCGGGCACGCCCAGCCAGCGGCGCAGGTCGATCAGCGGCAGGGTGTGCGAGCGGCGATCCAGCACGGCGCGGCCGTCGAACCAGCCCAGCGAGGTCTGCGGGGCGTGCAGCACCTCGACCACGCGCGCCAGCGGCAAGGCATACACCGCTTCGCCGGCCTGCACCAATAGGGTGGGCAGGATGGCCAGGGTCAGCGGCACGCGGATCATGAAGCGGCTGCCGCGGCCCAGTTCGGACTGGATCTGGATCTGCCCGCTGAGTTCGCGGATGCGCGATTGCACCACGTCCATGCCCACGCCGCGGCCGGAGATGTCGGTGACCTCGGCCTTGGTCGAAAAGCCCGGCATGAAGATCAGATGCAGACACTCGTCGGTGCTCAGGCGGGCGGCGGCTTCGGCGTCGATCAGGCCCTTGTTGCGGGCGATCTCGCGCAGGCGTTCGGGGTCGATGCCGGCGCCGTCGTCCTGGATCTCGATGCTGACGTAGTCGCCTTCCTGCTGCGCGGACAGGCGCACATGGCCGCTGCGCGGCTTGCCGGTGGCTTCGCGCAGGGCCGGCGATTCGATGCCGTGGTCGATCGCGTTGCGCACCAGGTGCACCAGCGGGTCGGCCAGGGCCTCGACCAGGTTGCGGTCCAGTTCCGTCTCGGCGCCGATCAGTTCCAGTTCCACTTCCTTGGACAGCGTGCGCGCGACATCGCGGGCCACCTTGGGGAAGCGTGCGAACACCTTGCTCACCGGCTGCATGCGGGTACGCATCACCGCGGTCTGCAGGCGCGCGGTGGCGATGTCCAGGGTGCTGACCGCGCGGTCGAGTTCTTCGTCGCGCAGGCGGGTACGCAGGGTCTTGAGGCGGTTGCGCGACAGCACCAGTTCGCCGATCAGGTTGACGATGGCGTCCAGGCGCTTGGTGTCCACGCGCACGGTCTGCTCGGCGTCAGCCGCCTTGGCCGCCGCCTTGGGCGCGGCCTTGGCGCCCGGCGCAGCAGCGCCGTGTGCGTCATCGTGTGCGGGTGCTGCGGCAGCGGCCTTGGGCGCGGCCTTGACCGCCGGCGGGCCGCTCTTGGCATCGAACTGCGCAATCAGCGAGGCCGGTGCATGCGGCACGGTTTCGCCCGAGCCCATCGCATCCAGCATGGCCTGCAGATAATCCAGCGACTGCTGCGCGGCATCGAAGTGATGCGCCTGCAACACCGCCTGACCGGAGCGCGCCATGCCCAGGGTTTCCTCGGCGGCGTGGCAGAGCTCCACCATCGGCTTGATCGCCAGGAAGCCGGCGCCGCCCTTGAGCGTGTGGAAGCCGCGGAACACCGCGTTGAGCTGGTCGGCTTCGTCCGGTGCCTGTTCCAGCGACACCAGCTGTTCGCCGAGGCGATCCAGGATTTCCTGGGCCTCGACAATGAAATCGGCAGCAATATCGTCTGGAACAGCACTCATGGTTACAGCCCCAATCCGGACAGCAGGTCGTCGGCGTCGTCCTGCGACACCGCGTGACGGTCCAGGCCCTTGACTGCAGGACCGGCAAGACCGCCGTCGTCTTTCTTCGGCTCGGGATTCTTCGGCGGCAGGCCGAGTGCACCGAAGCCCTCGTGCACGCGCCGCACGATGCCGGCCACGCGACGGATGATCTGGCCGCTCAGGTCCTGGTAGCTCTGCGCCAGCGACAGCTCGGTCAGGTTATGGCGCATCTTGTCCATTAGCGCGCCCTGGTCCTGGTTCAGGCCACCGTCGCGCAGCTGGTTGGCCAGCTCGCGGCATTCCTCGACCAGGTCCAGCGTGCGATGGCTGGCCTTCTCGGTCATTTCCACCACGTGGTCCAGGCGCGAGCAGGCATCGTCCAGTTCGCCGGCTTCCTCGGGCACGGTGGGCAGCTCGCCCAGCGCCTGCCCGAGTTCGCGCGCGAGCCGGCTCAGGCTCTGCATCATCGGGCGCGTGCGCAGCGCGGCGAGGTGGTCCACCTCGCGCCGCCAGGCGACCTGGTCACCGCTTTCCAGTGCATCGAGCGCGTGTTGCAGGCGCTCGATCAGGGCGGCACGTTCGGCATCGGCTTCCACGGTGGCGTTCATCAGGCGGTCGCCGCCAGACGTTCGAACACCTTGCCCAGCTTCTCTTCCAGCGTCTGTGCGGTGAACGGCTTGATGATGTAGCCGTTTACGCCGCACTGGGCCGCTTCGATGATCTGCTCGCGCTTGGCTTCGGCGGTCACCATCATCACCGGCAGGTGCTTGAGCTTGGCGTCGGCGCGGATGTTGCGCAGCAGGTCGATGCCGGTCATGCCGGGCATGTTCCAGTCGGTGACCACGAAATCGAACGGGCCGGCCCGCAACGCCGCCAATGCGCTGTTGCCGTCTTCGGCCTCTGCGGTATTGGTGAAGCCCAGATCGCCCAACAGATTCTTGACGATACGTCGCATCGTCGAGAAGTCGTCCACGATCAAAATCCGCATGTTCTTGTTCACATCAAGCTCCTAACACTAAAAAATGCGCGAAAAAATCATTCGTCAATTTCGACACCGGCATCGGCCAGTTCGAAGACCTTGAGGCGGCCGCGCAGACGCACCACCGCCTGGCCATGGATCTGGCAGACGCGCGATTCGCTGACACCGAGCACGGCGCCGATTTCTTTCAGGTTCAATTCCTGTTCGTAGTACAGCGACAGCACCAGCTGCTCGCGCTCGGGCAACTGGCCGATGGCCTTGCCCAGCTCGCGGCCGAATTCGCCACGCTCCATCATCTGCTGCGGATTGGGGCCGCCCTTGGCGGTGGTGTCCAGCTCGCCGTGATCCTCGATCCGTGACTCCAGGCTCAGCACCTGGCCGCGGGCGGCATCTTCCATCAGACGCAGGTAGTCGGGCAGCGGCATCTCCATCGCGGCGGCCACTTCGGTGGCGGCGGCGGCGCGGCCGGTGTGCTGTTCGATCTTGCGCACGGCGGCGGCGGCGTCGCGTGCGCGGCGGTGCACCGAGCGCGGCACCCAGTCGCCACGCCGGATTTCGTCGATCATCGAGCCGCGGATGCGGATCGAGGCATAGGTCTCGAACGAGGCGCCCTGTTCGGAGTCGTAACTGCGCGAGGCTTCGATCAAGCCGATCATGCCGGCCTGGATCAGATCGTCCACTTCCACGCTCGCCGGCAGGCGCGCGGCCAGATGGTGGGCGATGCGGCGCACCAGGTCGGCGTGCTGGGTGACGATGTCGTTGGCGTTGTTGCGCTGCACGGCGCGGTACTGCGCGCTGGCCGTGGTTGCGGTAGCGGTGCTCATGCGGCCACTCCCCGTTGGATGATGCGTTCGACGAAGAACTCGACGTTGCCGCGCGGCACGGTGGGGGCCTGCCAGCGCGAGGTACGGCGAGCGATTTCTGCAATGGCCTGCGCCGACGGACTGGCGGGGTAGGCCTTGATGACCGGCTGCTGGCGCTGCACCGACAGGCGCAACCAGTCGTCCTGCGGCACGTGGCCGAGGTAGTTCAGCGACACGTCGCCGAGGAATTTTTCGCAGACCCGCGACAGCTTGTCGTACAGCAGGCGGCCCTCGTTGGGGTCGCGCACCATGTTGGCGATGATCTGCAGGCGGTCCACGCCGCGTTCGCGCGAGAGCACCTTGATCAGCGCATAGGCGTCGGTGATCGAGGCCGGCTCGTCGCAGACCACCACCACGGTGTCCTGGGCGGCCTGGCAGAAGGTCAGCACGCTGTCGGTGATGCCGGCGGCGGTGTCGATGACCATCACGTCCAGGTCGCGCTCCAGCTCGGAGAACACGTTGACCAGGCCGATGTGCTGGGCCGGGGCCAGTTCGGCCATGTGGCGGCGGCCGGAGGCGGCCGGGACCACCAGCACGCCGCCGGGGCCTTCGATGATCACTTCATCCAGCGTGCAGCGGCCGGCGATCAGGTCGGCCAGGGTGTACTTGGGCGACAGTCCCAGCACCACGTCCAGGTTGGCCAGGCCCAGGTCGGCGTCCAGCAGCAGGGTGCGCTTGCCCATGTCGGCCAGCGCCACGGCCAGGTTGGCGGAGATGTTGGTTTTACCCACGCCGCCCTTGCCACCGGTCACGGCAATGGTGCGCACCGGGCCCAGGGGCTCGGGACGGGTCGCCGACAGGGGGAAGGCGTTGGTCAGCTTGGCGTATTCACGCGACTGCATGGTTGTGCTCCGGAGTACAGGGCTTATCGGCAGCGCGCCGCAAATCTTCAAGGCGAAGAACGAGACTGGCGGCATTGGCGCGGTGCAGGTCGTCGGGGACCCGCTGTCCGTCAGTCACCCAGGTGATGGGCATTTGGTGATCGACGACGACCGACAGCGCACTACCGAAGCGGCCGGTCTCGTCAAGTTTGGTCAGCACCACGCCCTGGGGCTTGGCGTGGGCGAAGCGGCGCACGACCTCGTCGAGGTCGGAAAAGTGCGCGTTGGCAGGCAGCACCAGCAACGAGGTGACCTGGTGCGCGGCGCGCAACCAGTTGAGCTGGGCGGCCAGGGCGCGGTCGCGCTGGCCCATGCCGGCGGTGTCGATCAGCACCAGCTTGTAGTCGCGCAGGCGCTCGAGCAGTTCCAGCAGGCTCTCGGCGCTGTCGGCCTCGTGCACGGCGATGCCGAGCTGACGGCCGTAGCTGTGCAGCTGCTCGCGGCCGCCGACGCGCTGGGTGTCGGTGGTGACCAGGGCCACGTCGCGCGGGGCGTGCTGGGCGGCGAAGCGCTGGGCGAGCTTGGCGATGGTGGTGGTCTTGCCGGCGCCGGTCGGGCCGACCAGGGCGATCACGCCGCCGCGTTCCAGCGGGTCGACCGGGGCCACCGGCAGGCGCTTGGACAGCAGCCCCAGCATCAGCCCGCGGCCGCGGTGCAATTCGGTATCGGCCGGGATCTGCAGTGCCACGTCGCGGATCAGGCCGGCGTCGAAGCCGTAGTCGTCCATCAACTCCAGGGCCTGGGCGCGCACCGGCGAGCCACGCAGGCGCTCGTCGGTGAGGCGGTTCATTTCGCGCTCGATCATCTGCCGCATCAGCGCCAGCTCGCCACGCAACTGCTTGAGTTCTTCATCGTTCTGCGGCGCCGGGGCGGCGGCGACCGGCACCGCGGCCAGCGCCGGCCGGGCAACCACCAGCGGCGGCAACGCGGTCGGCGGCAGGATCTGCGGCAGCGCGTCCAGGTCGAAGTCGGCGTCGTCGTCCAGCGCGTCTTCGTCCTGGTCGTAGCCGGCCTGCACGGGGGCAGCGGCGGCGGCCATGATCGGGGTCGGGGCCTGCACCGGTGCGGCCTGCACGGCGGCACGCTGCACCGGCGCGGTGGTCAGGAAATCGGCGAACAGCTGTTCCGGCACGGCCGACAGCGCGTGTTCCTGGCGCGGCGCGGCGGTCACCGCGACGGCGTGGGCCAGGGCCTGGGCGGCGGGCGAGGGGACGGCGGCGCTACGCACCGGTGCCGGCACCTGCGGCTGGCGCGGCACATTGACCGGCTGGCGCAGCGCCATCGCGGCGATCATGTCTTCGGCGGCACTGGCAACGCGCTGGCGCTGGCTCGTGCCGGCATCGGCGGCCGGCTTCAGCGGTGCGTGGACCGGTGCTGCGGCTGCTTGCGGGGCCGGTGCCTGCGGGGCAGCTGCCGACGGGATCGGCGCGGCGGCAACGGCCGGCGTCTCGGAGCGCGCGGTTTCCAGCGCACGCTGCACGAGTTCTTCGTCGTAGTTGCTGGCAGCGACGATCTCGATGCCTTCGGCGGTGCGGCGATTGGACAGGATCACTGCGTCCGGGCCGTGTTCTTCACGCACCATGCGGAATGCGGTGCGCATGTCCGGGGCAACGAAGCGTTTGATTTTCATGCGAAGTGCCTCCAGGAACGGGACCCGCCGGACGCCGGACGGGTGCGCGATGAATGTGGGTGTGTTGCCAGCGTCATGAGTTGCCTGTCCCGTTCGGTTGTTCCAAGTGCTGCTCTCGCCCCGCAGCGGTGGCGCTGGCTGCGGTCTCGGCAGAGCTAATGCACGCGGCGTGCCAAAACGGGGTGCCGGGGTTCCGGCGCGGGGAGCTGGTGCGTCGGGACGGGGCGGGAGCGGCGTGTACGGTCGGGTCCGACGGTTTCAAGTCAATGGATTGATTGACTTTTTTCCGGGGCGGCGATGCAGTGGCGTCGTCGTGCAGGCGGAAGCGCTGGCGGCCGGAAGGCCAAGTCTGGGGCGCTCGGGATGCCTGGAAACGGCCAGCGCCGTGCAATCGATTGGAGATCCGGACCAGTGGCGGCTTTCCGACGCCGGGTGCTGGTCGGTCACCGGCCTGCAGCCATCGCTGGCCAGCGTAGTGGGTAGGTTCGTAGGAGCGCGCCTGGGCGCGACGGGCCGTGCCGGTAAAACCTGTCGCGCCCGGGTGCGCTCCTACCTTGGTGTCGGCGTCCGCGATGTGTTGTCGGATTGCCCGGCCTGTCGTAGGAGCGCACCTGGGCGCGACGGGCCGTGCCGGTAACGCCTGTCGCGCCCGGGTGCGCTCCTACGGTGGTGTCGGCGTCCGCGGTGTGTTCCCGGATTGCCCGGCCTGTCGTAGGAGCGCACCCGGGCGCGACGGGCTGTGCCGGTAAAACCTGTCGCGCCCGGGTGCGACCCCACGGGGGGCGTTGGTCGGCGGCCGGTTTCAGCTGATCGTGCCGACCAGCTTCAGGCGCTTGTCTTCGGGCACTTCGCTGTAGGCCAGTACCGACAGGGACGGGACGCTGTGGCGGACCAGGCGGGCCAGGGCGGCGCGGACCTGGCCGGGCACCAGCACCACTGCCGGTTCGTTGCGGGCTTCCTGCTTGCCGACGCAGTCGGCCAAGCTCTGGTGCAGGCGCTCGGCCAGGCCCGGCTCCAGCGCCACGCCGTTGCCGTGGGTGGATTCCTGCAGCACGCGCTCCAGCTGCGGGGCCAGCGTGTAGACCGGCAGCTCGGCTGACATGCCGGCGATTTCCTGCACGATGAAGCGGCCCAGCGAGGTGCGTACCGCGGCGGTGAGGGTGGTCGGGTCCTGGCTGTGCGGGGCGTGTTCGACCAGCGCTTCGACGATCTTGCGCAGCTGGCGCACCGGGATGCGCTCGATCAGCAGGTTCTGCAGCACGCGCACCACCACCGACAGCGGCAGCGCCTTCGGGGTGAGGTCTTCCACCATCTTCGGCGCGGTCTTGGCCAGGGTCGCCAGCAGCTGCTGCACTTCCTCGTGGCCGAGCAGTTCCGGGGCGTGTTCGCGGATCAGGTGCGACAGATGGGTGGCGACCACGGTGGCCGGGTCGACCACGGTGTAGCCCATCGATTCGGCATAGGCGCGTTGGTGTGGCTGGATCCAGGTGGCGTCCAGGCCGAACGCCGGGTCCTTGCCGGGAATGCCGTCGAGCTGGCCGAGCGCACCGCCCGGGTCCAGCGCCAGTTCGCGATCGGGATAGATTTCCGCAGTGGCCACCGGCACCCCGTGTACCAGCAACCGGTAGGCGTTGGCCGACAGCTCCAGGTTGTCGCGGATATGCACCGGCGGCACCAGGAAGCCGATGTCCTGGGTGAGCTTGCGGCGCACGCCCTTGATGCGCGCCATCAGTTCGCCGCCCTGGTTCTTGTCCACCAGCGGAATCAGCCGGTAGCCCACTTCCAGGCCCAGCGGGTCGATCGGGCGCAGTTCGTCCCAGCTCAGCTCCGAGCTGGCCTGGGCGGCAGTGGCCGCAGCGGCGGCCTTGGGATCGGTGGCCGGGTCGCCGGTCGGCGGGATGACCAGGCTGCGCTTGTACATTTTCCAGGCGATCACGCCCAGGATCAGGCCCAGCGTCAAAAACGCGACGTTGGGCATGCCCGGCACCAGGCCGACCAGGCCCAGGATGGCCGCAGCCACCGCGAGGGCGCGGTGCTGGCCAAACACCTGGCTGATCATGGCGCCGCGCATGTCCTGCGCGCGCGAGGCGCGGGTCACCAGCAAGGCGACCGAGGACGACACCAGCAGGGCTGGCAGCTGCGCCACCAAACCGTCGCCGATCGACAGCAGGGTATAGGTGGAGGCGGCATCCACAAAGCTCATGCCGTGCTGGAACATGCCCACCGCCATGCCGCCGACCAGGTTGATGAACAGGATCAGGATGGCGGCGATGGCGTCGCCGCGGATGAACTTGTTGGCACCGTCCATCGCACCGTAGAAGTCGGCTTCCTCGCGGACCTCTTCGCGGCGGGCCTTGGCTTCCTCGCGCGTCAGCAAACCGGCGTTGAGGTCGGCATCAATGGCCATCTGCTTGCCGGGCATGGCGTCCAGGATGAAGCGCGCGGTCACTTCCGACACGCGTCCGGCACCCTTGGTGATGACCACGAAGTTGATGATGGTCAGGATCGCGAACACCACGATACCCACGGCGTAGTTGCCGCCGATCACGAACTGGCCGAACGCCTCGATCACCTTGCCGGCTGCGGCATGGCCGTCCTGGCCGTTGATCAGGATCACGCGGCTGGAGGCGACGTTCAGCGCCAGCCGCAGCATCGTGGTCATCAGCAGCACGATCGGGAAAATGGTGAATTCCAGCGGGCGCTGCACGTAGACGACCGCCAGCAGCACCATCAGCGAGATGGCGATGTTGAAGGTGAACAGCGCATCCAGCACCGGCGCGGCCAGCGGCACCATCAGCATGGCCAGCATGGCCATCAGCGCCAGCGGCGCGCCCAGGCCGTTGCGCAGCAACTCCATGATGCGCCGGGCATTCATCGGGGCGGGTTGGGCGCTCATGCGCTGGCTCCCTTGCCGAACTCATCCACGTCCAGCGACGGCAATTCCGGCATCGGGCCGCCGTTCCAGCCACGCAGCTGGTAGACGTAGGACAGCACCTGGGCCACGACCGAATAGAGTCTCACGGGAATTTCCTTGCCGATTTGCGCTTCTCTATACAAGGCGCGTGCCAAAGGCGGGGCGGTGACGATCGCCACGCGGTGCTGTTCGCAGGCTTCGCGGATGCGGAAGGCCATTTCGTCCACGCCCTTGGCCACCACGATCGGGGCGCGCATCTTGCCGCCCTCGTACTTGAGCGCCACCGCGTAGTGGGTCGGATTCATCAGCACCACGTCGGCCTTGGGCACCGCTTCCATCATCTGGCGCTGCGACATCTGCATCTGCATCTGGCGGATGCGGCCCTTGACCTCCGGGCTGCCCTCGCTTTCCTTCATCTCGCGCTTGATCTCTTCGCGGGTCATCTTGAGCTTCCGCAGCCAGTTCCACTTCTGGTACGGCGCGTCGATGGCGGCCAGCAGCACCAGCGCGCCGGCGGTGTAGAACAGCAGGCTCTTGGTGAAGTCCAGGCCGTTGCCCACCGCCTGTTCCAGCGGCTGGTTCACCAGCGAGCGCAGGCCGTGCAGGCCCTTGGAGATGCACAGGCTGGCGGCCAGGCCGACGAACAGCAGCCGCAGCACCGACTTGACCAGTTCGGCCAGGCTGTTGCTGCCCCACATGCGCTTGATCCCGTTCATCGGGTTGAGCTTGTTGAGGTCGGGCATGATCGCCTTGCCGGAAAAGCGCAGCCCGCTCATCAACAGCGGGCCGGCCAGGCCGGCGGCCAGGCAGATGCCGATCAGCGGCAGCATCACCCACAGCAGCTGCAGCAGCAGGTCGCCGAAATGGCCGAACAGCGCCATCGGGTTTTCACGCATCTTCGGGTCCGGGCTGAGCGCGGTCTTCATCCAGACGCTGGCGCCATCGCCGATGCCGCGGGCCAGGGCCATCAGCGCGAACACGCCGGCACCGAACACCGCGGCGGTGGACAACTCGCGCGATTGCGGGATGTTGCCCTGCTCGCGGGCTTCGCGCAGGCGTTTTTCGGTGGGAAGCTCTGTGCGTTCGCCGCCGTCTTCGGACTCGGACATGGAGGTGCCGGTGACTGGTCAGCCCTGCGTCATGCAAGTGGCGTTCCAGTTTGGGAGGCCGGGAATCGGGAATCGGGAAGCGGGATTGGGGATTGGGTAGTCGGGACGCCGCGGCTGTGCGTGGGGCTGCTGGCGGGTCGTTGCGCGTGGATGCCGGGGCGGCGGTCGCTTTGCCGCCTTCGCTCAGCCGGTCGGGCGAGTTGGGCCGTCGCGTTGGGCGACCACCACCGCGATGAAGTGCTCGGCGTCCATTGGCCGGCCCAGCAGGTAGCCTTGCAGCTGGTCGCAGCCCAGCCGTTCCAGTGTGTTGCGCTGGGCGGTGGTCTCCACGCCCTCGGCCACCACCTGCAGGCGCATGGTGTGCGCCAGTGCCACCACCGCGGCCACGATGGCGATGTCTTCCGGGCCGTTGTCCAGGGCCTGCACGAAGCTGCGGTCGATCTTGAGTTCGTGCGCAGGCAGCTTGCGCAGGTACATCAGGTTGGAATAACCGGTGCCGAAGTCGTCGATGGCGATGCGCACGCCCAGCGTATTGAGCTGGCCGAGCGTGCGCAGGCAGGCCTCGGCATCGCGCATGGCCATGCTCTCGGTGATTTCCAGGGTGAGCTGGGCCGGTGGGATCGCGTAGTCGGCCAGGGTGGTGGCCACCTCGTCCAGCAGGCTGGGCGAGGCCAGTTGCGTGGCCGACAGGTTGACCGCCACCCGCCAGTGCCCATGTCCGGCCTCGCGCCAGTCGCGCATCTGCCGGCAGGCCTGCTGCAGCACCCAGCTGCCGAGCGGGCCGATCATGCCGCTGCGTTCGGCCAGCGGGATGAAGCTGTCCGGCGGCACCAGGCCGCGCTCGGGGTGCTGCCAGCGGAGCAGCGCCTCGGCGCCGACCGGGCGGCCATCGTCGGCGCAGTACTTGGGCTGGTAGTGCAGGACGAACTGGCCCAGTTCCAGCGCACGCGGCAGATCCTGCAGCAGCTGCAGGCGCTCGCGGGTGGTGCCGGTCATCGAGCGCTCGAAAAAGCTGTAACGGTTGCGGCCGGCCTGTTTGGCGTGACTCATCGCCGCATCGGCATGGATCATCAACTGATGTTCGCTGCCGGCATCCTCCGGATACAGCGCAATGCCGACGCTGCTGCTGAGGCGCAATTCCTGGTCGGCGACCAGGAACGGCACCGCCAGCGCCTGCAGCAGATGCGCGGCGATGGCGGCGGCATCCTCGGGGTCGGCGATGGCCGACACCAGCACGAACTCGTCGGCTCCCAGCCGCGCCAGGCTGCCGTGGGCGCGCCGGTGCGCACTCATGCGCCCGGCCACCGCCACCAGCAACTGGTCGCCGAACTGGTGGCCGTAGCCGTCGTTGATGGCCTTGAACCCATCCAGGTTGATCAGCATCACCGCAAAGCGTTGCCCGTCGCGCTGGGCGCGGTCGATGCTTTGCAGCACGTGCTCGTGCAGCAGCACGCGGTTGGGCAGGCGGGTGAGCGGGTCGTGCAGGGCGGCCAGCACCAGTTCGGCATTGGCCTGCGCCAACGACCGCGCGAGCACGTCGGTGCGTTGCTGGAAGCGCCGCGACAGCACCGAGATCACCAGCGCCAGCGCCAGCAGCGCCAGCGTGACCAGCACCACCACCGCGGCCAGCCAGGGCAGCGGCAGGTGCGCACCGGCGGCCGCGCCGCAGATGCTGCCGGGCGCGAACTGCGCGGCCGCCATGCCGGTGTAATGCATGCCCACGACCGCCACGCCCATGATCATCGCCGCGATCAGGCGCAGGCTGTAGCGGCGCCCGTCGTGGCGTAGCCGGAAGGCGATCCACAACGCCGCCGCCGAGGCGCCGATGGCAATGGCAAGGGACAGCCCGAACAGCAGCGGGTCGTAGCTGATGGCCGGGGACATGCGCAGCGCGCCCATGCCCATGTAGTGCATCAGCGCAATGCCCAGCCCCATCAGCACCGCGCCCATGCATAGCCGCGGCCATGGCAGATCGGCACGCGAGGTCAGCCACAGCGCGAATGCCGATGCCAGAATCGCCGCCAGCATCGAATAGGTCGTCAGCGCCAGGTCGTAGCCCAGCGGAATCGGCAGGTGAAACGCCAGCATGCCGACGAAGTGCATCGACCAGATGCCGATCCCCATCGCCACCGCGCCGCCCATCAGCCAGGCCACGGCATCGCCGCCACGGCTGGCAGTCACACGTGCGGCCAGATGCAGTGCGGTATACGAGGCCAGCACGGCCACCACCAGCGACAGCATCACCATGCCAGGGTTATAGGTTCCGACCACCCATCCACTTCCGGCGCCGAGGGACGCACTTGCTCAAGGACCTAGCGACCCCGGGCGCCACTTCTTGAGCGCCTGCAGGCAGCCGGCGGCGATCGACGCGCATGCACCGCAGGTCACGCGCAACTGCGCTGGTCGGCCGGGCAGGGGCAGCCGGCGATGGCTGTGATGCGTTGGCGGCGAGGGGGCTGCGCGCGAGGTGACGGTGCGGGCGATGCTGCGGTGCCGTGACTGGCATGCGGGTGGCTGCCAGTGCATGCGTTGATGCTGTGCGTCGAGCTGAAATCCATACGCAGCGAGCTGCGCCCGACCGGTGGCTCTTGGGCTCACGCCACCGACGATTCGGGCTCTTCCGGTTCGATGCGATTGCGGCCATGCCGCTTGGCGCGGTACAGCGCCTCGTCGGCACGTGCCAGCAGCGTGGCGGCGTTGTCGCCGTTCCGGAACCAGGCCACGCCGACCGAACAGGTCACCTGCAGCGGCCGGGCGGCACCCACCTCGTACGGTGCCAGGCTGAGCTTTTCGTGGATGGCGCGCAGCCGGTGCTGGCTATGCTGCGACATGCCCGGCAACAGCAACAGCAGTTCTTCGCCGCCGTAACGGCCCACCTTGTCCGAGTCGCGCAGGCAGGCGGTCAGGCGTGCGCCGACCTTGGCCAGCACCGCATCGCCGACCAGATGCCCGTGTTCGTCGTTGACCAGCTTGAAGTGGTCCAGGTCGATCAGCACCACCGCCAGCGGATGCCCGCCGTGCGCACAGGCCTGCAGTTCCTCGGCCATGGCTTCGAGCACGCCGGAGCGGTTGAGCAGGCCGGTGAGGGCATCGTGGCTGGCCTTCAGGGCCAGCGCTGCGCGCGCGCTTTCCAGATCGCGTTTTTCGTGTTCCAGCTGATAGGTGCGCTCGGCCACCAGTTCGGCCAGCATGCGCTCGCGCGCGACCAGATGGCGGTGCCGCCAGCGCCACAGGCCGGCCAGCAGCGCGCTGCCGATCAGCACATACAACACGATCGCCGTCGGGCTGCGCCACCACAGCGGGGCCACCGCAAACGGCAGGTCGGCGATCGGCGAGGCGGTGCGGCGGTAGCGGTCCAGCACCTGCACCTGCAGGCGGAAATGCCCGGAGGGCAGCGGCGCCTGGTCGATCGACAGGTTGTCGCTCTGGATCCATTCGTTGTGCAGGCCGAGCAGGCGGTAACGCACGGTCAGGCGACTCGGGTCGTCGTACACCTCCATCGTGGACAGCTCGATATGCAGCGGCTTGTCGCTCCAGCCCAGCAATTGGCCGCGCTGCACCGGCACGCCGCCACGGCTGACGCTGTCGATGCGCACGCTGGGCTGGCGCGCATCGAACAGCCGCGCCGGGTCCAGCAGATGGCTCACCCCGCGCGAGGTGCCGATCCAGACCGACCCATCCGGATCCTCGGCGAAGGCGGCTTCGGAGATGTCGTCCCACAGCAGGCCCTGCGATTGCGACAGATGCGCCCAACGCTCGCCGTCGTAGACCTCCACGCCGCGCGCATGGCCCACCCAGACCCGGCCGAGGCTGTCGCCGCGCATCAGGTAGACGCCGACATCGCGCAGCGCCTCATCGCTGATCGCCTGCAGATCCAGCCGCTCGCCCAGCAACATGCCGTGCCAGAGACCGGGCCGATAGAACGCCAGCCACACCTCGCCGCTGTCGCTGATGTGGAACTTGCTGATCCACGGGTCCGAGGCGCCGCCATTGACCAGCACCTCGACCCTGGACCAGCGTGCGCCCTGCAGCCGGAACAAGCCGTTGGCGGTGGACACCCACAACGTGCCGTTGGCGGTCTGCTGGACATCGGTATAGGCGATCGTGGGCATCTCGGTGACCGCTTCCATCGTGCCGCCTTCCAGCGGACGCCGGATCACGAACAGCCCGCCCGCGCTGAGCATCCACATCCGCCCCTGGCGATCGATCAGCAGGCGGCGCGCGGTGCGCGGCAGTTTGGCGATCTGCGCACTGCGGCCATCTGGCCAGGTGCGGCGCAGGAAACCGGCCGAATTGAGCGTCCACAGGCTGCCGTCGGCGCTGCGTTGCATGCCCACGATCTGGATCCCGGAGGCCTGCAGGGCCGGAACGAACCGCCCGCCTGGATCGACCTGGCGGCCGGTGCCATGTTCGTTGCCGACCAGCAGCGCGCCCTGCGCGTCGCGGGCGATCGACCAGGTGGGCGCGGCCGGCATGCCCTGCGAGGCGTCCCAGTTCTCGATCCATTCGTAGCCGGCCCAGCGCACTAGGCCTTCGCCATCGACGGTCATCCAGACATCGCCATCGCGGTCCACCAGGATCGCATCGCTGCTGCCGGGCGGCAGCCCGTTGTCGGCGCCGAAACTGCGCCAGCGGCCGTTCTCCCAGCGCGCCAGCCCGTCGTTGCGACGCACCAGCACGCGTCCTTCGCGGTCCAGCACCAACGGCGCCTGTCGCCCGATGGTTCTGCCATCGAGCAAGGGCAGCGGCCGCACGCTGAATTTGCTGGCGCCCGGCGCGCGATAGAGCAGGTTGCCGGTGCCGCGGACCCACAGTGCGCCGTCGTGATCGCGCAACACGCTGTACCAGCGATCGTCCGGCACGCCTTGGTCCGGCCCGTACACCTGCACCTTGCGTTGCGCATCGATGGCGCACAGCCGCTTGGCGCAACCGGCCCACAAGGTGTCGCCGTCCACCGACAGGCTCAGCACCTTGGACAGCTCGGGCACGCGCACCCGGGTGGCGGTGTCCAGCAGCGGCTCGCTATGCCAGTGGCCGTTGCCGCGTGCGCTCAATCGTTCCAGCGTGCCGCCATTGGCCAGCACCGTGCCCCAGGAGGGACTGGCCAGCAGCATGTCTTCCTGCAGGTGTTCGGCCTCGTCGGGGGCCAGTTTGCGGAAGCCGTGCTCGTCGCCGACGAACAGGGCCTGGAAGCCGGCCACCCACAGCCGCCCGTCGGCGGCTTCGGCCATCGAGGTGATCGGTTCGTTGCGCAGGCCATCCAGCATCACCTGCTGGAAGCTACGCCCGTTGTAGCGATACAGGCCGCTTTCGGTACACACCCACAGCAGCGTGGCGCGGGTCTGCAGCAGGCAGGTGCCGGCCAGCCCGAGCAAGCCCTGGTCGTGGGCGTAGCGACGAATGCTCGCGCTCTGCGCGCCGGCCAGATCGGCCAGCGACAGCAAGGCCAGCAGCAGCACCGCCAAGAACGGTGCACGCCGGCCTGACGACCTGCATTGGCGGTACTCAACCCCCACGAGCGTTGCACTCTCCCACGCATCGGCGCGTGTGGTCCGCGCCCCTCGCGCGGGTGTCTCACGCTTGCCATGGGCGGCCCCCATAGCAGGCCGCAGTAAACCGACTAGCGGCTGTTCACGCGTGTTTCTTTAATGCTTAAGCAGGCATGGCGGCGTGATTGTGCAGCGCGCACGGCCGTTGCCAGTGCATGTTGTTCCCGAGCTGCACGCTGTTGCTGCAGGCGCGATCACGCAGATGGCTTGATGCCGGTTCAAAACGGCTGCGTGCTGCTCGCGCACGAGTGCAGGTTCAGCCGCTGGCCGCGGCGTCGTAGCGCACATGGTCGTAGTCGATGCGGTTGCGTCCATTGCGCTTGGCGCGATAGAGCGCGGCATCGGCGCGCGCCAGCAGCTGTTCCAGGGTTTCGCCCGGCTGGAACCAGGCCACCCCGACCGAACAGGTCACCGGCAGCACGCCGCCATCGATCGGGTAGTTGCCGCAGATCCCGCGATGCAGTGCCTGCAGGCGATGGGCGGCTTCGGCACTGAGCCCCGGCAGCAGCGCCAGCAATTCCTCGCCGCCGTAGCGACCGATGCGGTCGTCGCCGCGTACCAACGTATCCAGGCGCCGGCCGACCTCGGCCAGCACCGCGTCCCCGGCCAGGTGGCCGTGCTGATCGTTGACCAGCTTGAAGTGGTCCAGATCGATCAACACCACCGCCAGCGACCGCGCGCTGGTATCGGCACGCGCCAGCATGCCGCGCAGCGCGTGCAGGATGCCGGCGCGGTTGAGCAGCCCGGTCAGCTCGTCGTGGGTGGCCTTGAGCGCCAGTTCAGCGCGTGCCGCCTCCAGCTCGCGCTTGTCCTGTTCCAGCTCGGCAGTGCGCTCGGCCACCAGTTGCTCCAGCTCGCGTTTGCGCCGCAGCAGTTTGCGCGTGCGCCAGCGTAGCAGCGCGATCACCGCGGCAATGCCCAGCAGCACGTAGCCGGCCACTGCCGGCGCGCCGCGCCACCACGGCGGGCGCAGCACGAAATGCAGCCGCGCGACCGGGCTGGCGCTGCGCTGGTAGGCATCCAGCGCCTGGACTTCCAGCGTATAGGTGCCGGGCGGCAACAGCGGGTAGGTGAGGTGACTGAGCGAGGTCTGGGTCCAGCGTGCCTGGTGGCCCTCCACCCGGTAACGGAAGCTGATGCGGTCCGGGCCGCCTTCGGCACCGGGTGCGCTGATGTCCACATCCAGCGGCACCTGCGACCAATCGACCTGCGCTCCCGGCGTGATCGCCTGGTTGCCGCGCCGCACGCGCAGGATGTCCACGCGCAATGGCGGCGCGGCGAACACGCGCAACGGGTCGATCAGATGGGTGGCGCCGCGGCTGCTGCCGAGCCAGATGCTGCCGTCCACATCCTCGAAGAACGCATTGGCCGACATGTCGTCCCACAACAGGCCCTCGGTGCGCGTGGCCCGCGACCAATGGCCGTTTTCCAGCATGTCCAGGCCCTGGCTGCTGCCCAGCCACAGCCGGCCCTCGCGGTCGTGGCGCAGGATGAACGGCATTACCCGCGCCACCAGCGGATCGTCCACCGCGCGCAGCGCCAGCACGCCATCGGCCTGCAGGCGGCCATGCCACAGCCCGGTATCGCGCAGCGAGATCCACAGCTCGCCATCGGGAGCAAAATCGATCAGGAAGAAATCCTGGCTGGGCAGCGCGCCACGCACCTGCACGCGCTGCCAGGCACCGTCTGCCTGCCGCTTGTACAGCCCCTCGCGGGTGCTGGCCCAGAGCCGGCCCTGGGGGTCGAGATCGACATCGCCCACGAACGCGGCCGGCACGCCCGGATCGCGGATGGCCTGGTATGGCGCGCCCGGCGGCATGCGATACAGGCCGCGCGGGGTGGTGATCCACAAGGTGCCGGCGGCGTCGAACAGCAGCTTGTTGATCGGCAGGCCCAGCTGCAGCACGTCGACGGTCCGGCCGCTGCGCGGATCGCGCCGCGCCAGCGCGCCGGACGAGCGTGCCACCCAGGCGGCGCCGTCTGTCGGCGAGAGCGCCAGGGAGATCGACTGCAGCAGCGGCTGGCCGTCGTCCAGCGTCCACGGCTGCATGCGCCCGCTGCGCGGATCCAGCACATTGGAGCCGGCATCGCTGCCGACCAGCAGTTCCCCGCTGGGCAGGCGCTGGATCATCCAGGTCGGCGCTTCCGCCAGGCCCTGGCTTTCGTCCCAGTGTTCGATGTTGCCGTAGCCCAACCAGCGCTGCACGCCCAGGCCACGGGTACCGATCCACAGCTGGCCGGTGCGCTGCATCAGCAACGGGCCGACCATCGGGCTGATCGGCAGCCCTTGGTCGTGGCCGAAATAGCGCCAGTGATCGCCTTCCCAGCGCACCAGGCCGCGATCGGAGCGTGTCAGCAGGCGGCCCTGTGCATCTTCGGACAGGGTGGTGGCGGCCGAGAGCGTGTCGAAGCTGGTGCCTGCCGGCGCCGCATGGTTGCGGAATACACGCTCGCCAGTCGCGCGCGACAGCACCAGGCCACCGCCGCGCAGCCACAGGGTGTTCTGGTGGTCGCGAAAGATCGCCCGCCACTGCCGCTCCGGCACTCCCTCGGCTTCGCCAAGCAACTCGGTGCGTCCGTTCTCGTCGATCCGGCAGATGTGCGGCCCGCAGCTGCTCCAGAGTGCCGTGCCATCGGCAAGTAACGCCTTGCCGGCCGGCAGGCTGGTGCCATCGGCCAGCTGCAACGGCAGCGGGTGCACCGACCAGCCGCCCGTGTGATCCGGCGACAGGCGCAGCAAGGCGTTCTCGCTGACCACCACCATGCCGTCGGCGTAGGCGGCTAGCACATTGCCGCTGTCGGCACGGATCGGTTTGCCGTCGCGCAGCAGCTGCACGAACGTACCGCCGTCGCGCACGAACACGCCGTTGGCACTGGCCACCCATAGCCGTCCTGCCGCATCCAGCGCCAGGGCGCGGATATAGCGCGCATCCAGGCCGCTTTCCTGGCCGACCGGTATGAAACTCTCGCGCTCGAAGCGGTGCAGGGCCAGCTCGGTGCCCACCCAGACCACGCCCTGGCGGTCTTCGAGCAGGCTGTTGACGGTCATGCCCTGCAGGCCATCGGCCTGGGCGTAGTCGCGGAAGCTGTAGGTCTGCGCCTGCAGGGGGCCGCACACCAGCAGCCCGGCAATCCACAGGCAGGCCCAGGCCCACCAGTGGCCGCCTCGTGACGCAATCGGAGCGAACAGCGCAGACAGGTTGGGCATCGGTTCCCGCGGGCTTTGGCGTGGGTGAGTGATGGCGATTGGCGGTATCAATCGTCCTGTGGCGTTGACGGCTGACCGGCGAAAAACTTGAGGCAGTTCACACTTATGGATGTGCCCGCTAGGCAGTCAATTCCCTGGCGGCGTCGAAGGCGGTATCGAACATGCGTTGCACGGGCGGCGCGAATTCGCTGGCGAAGCTGGACAGCAGGAACAGCCCCAGCAACACCGTCAGCGGCAGGCCCAGCTGCATCGGATTCAGCGCCGGCGCGGCCTTGGCCAGCGCGCCGAAGGCCAGGTTGACCGCCAGCATCGCCACCATCATCGGCAATGCGAGGGTGAGCCCGCCGCGCAGGATCTGCAGAAACAGGGTCGGCGCCACCTCGGCGAAGGCGGCGGCATCGGGAAGCGCGGTGCCGATCGGCAGGGCCTTGTAGCTGTCCACCAGCAATGCGATCACCGCCAGGTGTCCGTTGGCCGCGAAGAACAGCAAGCCGAACCCGAGATAGAACCACTGCGCGATCACCCCGGAGGTGACTCCGCGCAGCGGGTCGGACATCTGCGCGAACGACAGGCCGGTGGACTGCGACACCAGCTCGCCGGCCATCGCGCCGGCCTCGAAGATCAGCTTGAGCATGAAGCCCATGCTGGCGCCCACCGCCAGCTCGCGGGCGACGCTGAGCACCGCCTGCGCGGTGAAACCGTCCCAGTCCGGCACCGGCGGCAGCAGCGGCGCCAGCACCATCGACAAGGTCCCGGCCAGCATCACCCGCACCCGTCCCGGCACCGCGCGCGTGCCGATCAACGGCATCGCGGTCAGCAGCGCACCGGTGCGCAGCATGGTCCACATGATCGCCCCGACCATCGCAAACGCGCGCTGGCCGTCGATCACCATCTGGGTGGCAGCATCCATCCGGGCGGGTCCGCTAGCCGATCAGGTGAGGTATGCGCTGGAACAGCGCAATGGTGAACTCCACCAGATGCCCCAGCAGCATGCTGCCAGTGGCAAACAGGGTGGCCGTCAACGCCACCGCCTTGGCCACGAAGGCGATGGTCGGCTCGTTCAACTGGGTGGCAGCCTGCACCACACCGATCACGACACCGACGACCAGCACCGCCAGCAACATCGGTCCGGCAATCCACAGGACGGTGACCAGGCCACCACGCAATTCGGTCAGGGCGATTTCAGGGCTCATGGGTGTGGTTATGCAAGTGGGGTGCCAAAGGACGGGATTGGGGAATCGGGAATCGGGAATCGGGAATCGGGAATCGGGAATCGGGAATCGGGAATCGGGAATCGGGAATCGGGAGGCTGAATAGGGGGGGCTGAAGCTGGTGCGACAGTGTGTGGGCTGACCGAGGTGCGGTCTGCAGAGGCTCGCCCCTCTCCAGCGGGAGAGGGGTTGGGGTGAGGGTGCGAGGCGAAACCACGCGTGTTGGGTGGTTCCGCTGGGGCGTCGCTCAGCTGGGCGCTTCGGCCGCTATCGGCTGCACTGGCTGGCGCGCTTGCTGTCTGCCCTGCGTTTGCTGCGCGACTTCGGGACCCCATGCCGAAGCGGCAGGCTGGGTCGACACGCCGGCAGGGCGGCGCGCATGCAGACCTTGCGGCTACGACGCGTTGAAGCTCGCCGCCAATGTGCCCACCACCAGCACCCAGCCATCCACCAGGATGAACAGCAGGATCTTGAACGGCGCCGAGATCAACATCGGCGACAGCATCATCATGCCCATCGACATCAGCACGCTGGCGACCACCAGATCGATGATCACGAACGGGATGAAGATCAGAAAGCCGATCTCGAACGCCGTCTTCAGCTCGCTGGTCACGAACGAGGCCACCAGCACCGGGAACGGCACCGCGTCCGGGCCGGCGTACTTGCCGTCGCCGGCCATGCCAGCGAAGGTCATCAGGTCGGTCTCGCGGATCTGCGCCAGCATGAAGGCGCGCAGCGGCTGGGTGGTCAGCGTCCAGGCGGTCTGGAAATCGATCTGGTTGTTGAGGTACGGCGACAGGCCCGCGCCCCACATCTTCTGCCATACCGGCATCATCACCAGCGCGGTCAGGAACATCGACAGCCCCAGCAGCACCTGGTTGGACGGGGTCTGGCCGGTACCCAGCGCCTGGCGCAGCAGGCCCAGCACGATGGTGATGCGGGTGAAGGCGGTCAGCACCAGCAGCATCGACGGCAGCAGGGTGATCGCCGTCATCAGCAGCAAGGTCTGCAGCGGCAGGCTCACTGGCTGGTCGCCGATGCGGCCGACGCTGACATTGGGCAACGACGGCAGCTGATTGGCGCCGGCCGGAGCGGCCGCAGGCGCGGCGGCAGGAGCGGCGGCAGGAGCGGCGGCAGGAGCGGCGGCCTGGGCCATGGCCGGCAATGCGGCGGGCGTGGCAGCGGCCAGCAGCGGGCAGCTCATCACCAGCAGGATCAGCACCAGGCGGAGGCTGCGCCCCCAGCGATTCCAACGACTCAACATGTCACGGGTCCTTGCGCAGCTTCTGTGCCAGCAGCTGGGCGAAATTGGGAAGTTGCTTGAAGTTGGGCAGGGTGGGGGCGGGCGCGGACGGCAGCGGTTCGGACAGGGTGTGCAAGGTGTTGATGCCGCCGGCGGTGACGCCGAGCAACAACTGCTGGCCGTTGACCTCCACCACCACCACGCGTTCCTTGGCACCCACCGCCAGGCTGGTCACCACCCGCAGGCCCTCGGTACTACGGAAACCGCTGCCGGGCATGCGCTTGAGCAACCAGCCCAGGCCGACGATCAGCGCCAGCACCAGCAGCAATGCAAACACCGCGCCAAACAGGCTGGGCGAGGACGGCGCCTGCGCGCCGACCTGGGTGGCCTTGGCCGCGACCGGCGCGGCAGCGGCCAGCAGGCCGATCACCGCAGCCTCCGGATCCGTTCGCTGGGGCTGACCACGTCGGTCAGGCGGATGCCGAAGCGGTCGTTGATGACGACCACTTCGCCATGCGCGATCAAGGTGCCGTTGACGTACACGTCCAGCGGCTCGCCGGCGCCGCGCTCCAGTTCCACCACCGAGCCCTGGTTGAGCTGCAGCAGGTTGCGGATCGGGATGCGCGCGCGGCCCACTTCCAGCGACAGCGTCACCGGCACGTCCAGGATGACGTCCAGGTTGAGGTCGGTGGCATTCTGGTCGTGCTCGGCCTGCAGGCTGTCGAAGGTGGCAGGCGCGGCGTCGAGGATGTCGGAGTTGATCATTTGCTGGAGTCCTGGGAGGGAACGGCGCGTGGGGCTTGCACGCCGGGCGGGCGTACGGCGGTAATCTTGACGGCGTTGTTGCCATTGGAAACGCCGAATTCGCCGGTGAACAACGGAATGTCTTCCACGCACAGCGGCACCTGTGCGGGCAGGTCGATCGGCAGGATGTCGCCGATCTTCAGGCCGGTGAGCTGGCGCAGGCTCATGCGCTTGCTGGCCAGCACGCTGGACAGGGTCACCTCGGCGGTGTCCAGCTGCTCGCGCAGCATCACGTTCCAGGAGTCGTCGCGGTCGTTGCGGTCGCTCTGGATGCCGGCATCGAGCAGTTCGCGGATCGGCTCCAGCATCGAATACGGCAGGGTGATGTGGATCTCGCCGCCGCCGCCTTCCAGCTCCACATGGAAGCGGCACACCACCACGTACTCGCGCGGGGTGACGATGTTGGCGAAGTGCGGGTTGATCTCCGAGTTGATGTACTCGAAATCCACTTCCATCACCGGCGCCCAGGCTTCCTTGAGGTCGGCGAAGGTCTGCTTGAGCATCAGCTGCACCACGCGCATCTCGGTGGCGGTGAATTCGCGCCCTTCGATACGGGTGTGGTAACGGCCGTCGCCACCGAAGAAGTTGTCCACCACGGTGAACACCAGCGTGGGTTCGAACACGATCAGGCCGGTGCCGCGCAGCGGCTTGAAACGGATCAGGTTGAGGTTGGTGGGCACATACAGCGAGTGCATGTACTCGTTGAACTTGACCAGGTCGATGCCGCGCACCGACAGGTCGGCCGAGCGCCGGATCAGGTTGAACAGGCCGATGCGCCACAGCCGCGCGAAGCGCTCATTGACCATCTCCAGGGTCGGCATGCGGCCACGGATGATGCGGTCCTGGCTGGACAGGTCGTACTGGCGCGCCTCGCCGGGCAGCGGCTCCGGCTCGGTGTTGACCGCACCCGAATCCACGCCATGCAGCAGGGCATCGATTTCGTCCTGGGAAAGCAGATCGCTGACGCTCATGGGGCAGGCCTTACTGGGTGACGAAACTGGTGAACAGCAGTTCTTCGACGCACTTCTTACCGGTCTCGCTGGTCATGACCTTCTGCGCTTCGGCCAGGGCGGCCTTCTGCAGCTTCTGCTTGCCGACCAGGTCGGCCACATCGGTGGCCTTGACCTGCGACAGCAGCATCAGCAGATGCGCGCGGATGGCCGGGGCGTTTTCGGTGATCAGCTTGAGGTCTTCCGGGTCGCGGGTGACCAGCTGCACTTCGACCTGCAGGTACTGCGGGCCGTCGCCGGGATCGGCCAGGTTGACCACGATCGCCGGGTCCATCGGGAAGTACTGCGCCGGCTTGGGCACCTCGGCCACCTTGGGCGCGGCGTGCTTGCCGTCTTTCTCCTCGCCCTTGTGGCCGAAGAAGAACCAGGCGCCGCCACCGGCAGCGGCCAGCACCACGACCCCGACGGCGATCAGCAGAAGTTTCTTGCCGCCCTTCTTCTTGTCGCCCTTGTCGTCTTTGTCTTCGGTCTTCTTGGGTTTTTCCGCGGCTGCCACAGTCTGCTCCAGGGGGAATGCTCACCCAGTGGATGCAATTGGCGTGCCAATCCGGCGACGGTTTCCTGGCGCGCGTGCAGGTTCAACGGCAAAACCCCCGCAGGCCTTGCGCTGCGAGGGGCGTGGGGCGGTGCCGGAGCTTGCCGGCATCCAGGTTTCAGCCGCGCCGGGGCGTGCCCGGCGCGCGCGCTCAGGCGTAGGCGTCCAACAATCCACGCTGGCGTAACACCACCGACGGAATTCCGACGGGCGGGCTGTCGTCCAGGCTGAGGCCAGTGCCATCGCTGCCGCCGCCGTTGCGGTTGCCGGACTGGCTCTGCTGTTGCTGGCCGACATCGGCCTGGCCGAGCTGGAAGCCATTCTGGCCGAGCATTTCGCGCAGGCGCGGCAGGCTCTGCTCCAGCGCCTGGCGCACGTCGGCATTGGCGGAGCTGAAGCTGGCATTGACCTTGTCGCCCTCCAGATGCAGCCGCACCTCGACCGGGCCCATCTCGTTCGGGGTCACCTTGATATGGGCATGGCCGATCTTCTGGTCGGCCAGCCAGCTCATGCGCGCGCCGATGGCGTCGTCAAAGGTGTCGCTGCCCATTTCCGGGGTCGGGGTGGGCGAGGCGCTGAACACCGGCGCCGGGTCCTGCAGGCGGCCAAGCGCGGCCGCCGTGGTGGTCGGCAGCACGAACGCCGGGGCGTCCGGCGCGGCCGGGCCGGCGCTGTCGTCGGTGCCCGGGTCCAGCGCCTTGGTCGCCATGCTCATCAGCGCGGCCGCCTGGGCGTCGCCGCTCAGGGCGGTGACGGAGGTGGGCTTGGCGCCTGCGGCGGCAGCCGGTGCCAACGCGCCCAACGAGGGCAGGGCGGTGCCGGCGGTCGCGGGTGCGGTGGGTGCGGCCGCGTCGGTCGGCAGCGCGGTTGCCGCCGGCGTGGCGCCGGCGGCAGCGGTCACCCCGGCCGCCAGTGCCGCAGCCGCGGCCGCCAGCACATCGCCGCCCGGCAGTGCCTGCGCCAGCAGGCCCATGCCGAAGCCGCCCAGGCCCGGCGGTGGCCAGCCGGTGTCGGTGGCGGTGGCTGCGTCGGCCGGTGCGTCTTCGCCGTTGCTCGCGGTCTTGCTGCCCTTGCCGGCCTTTGCGGTGGTGGCAGCACTACTACCGTCGGCGGCAGACGACTCCTTGGCGGTGCCAGACTTGGCAGCCTTGGCATCGCCGTCCTGCGCGCGCGGGCGTGCGGTGGCGTCGCCCGGCGCGTCGTCGCCGTGGTCGTCGTCGCTGCGCTGCTTGTCGGACTGGCTGGGCTTGGGCGCAGCCTGCTTGGCCGGCACGCGCTCGGGCGCCTGCGGCGGGGCCTGATTCGGCGTGTTGGCCGGGTTGAGCATGCGCGCGAACTGGTCCTGGCCGGCGTCCGGCTCGGACGAGGGATCGCTGTAGCTGGATTTCTTGCCGGTGCCGGCGAGTGCGCCGAGGCCGGCGGCAAAAGCGGACAAGGGGTTCATGCGGATTCTCCGTGGGTGTCTTCGCTGCGGGCCAGGCGCGAACGACGCGCGCCGAGGTCGTCCATCTCACGCTGGTCGCGGCGTTCGATCACCTTGTTCTCCTGCGCGCGGTAGCTGGCCGCCAGTTGCTCCAGCACCTGCTTCTCGCGGCTGGCCAGCAGCAGCCGGGTGCGCTCGGCTTCCACCTTGTTGCGGTTGTTTTCCACGGTCTGCGCCTGTTGCAGCACGGCGCTGTCGAGCCGGTCCAGGAAGGCGCGGCGGTTGGTCAGTGCAGCGGCGCTGGTGCCGGCCATGTGGCTGTTGGCGTATTCCTCGGCGTAGCGGCGCAGCTCTTCCAGGCGCGACTGGTGGGTATCCAGGGCGCGCTGACGCTCGGCCAGGTCGCGCGCGACCTTGTCTTCCTGTTCCTGGGCGCGGCGCAGCAGGGGGTCGATCCGTTTGGACTGCATCATGGATTAGTTCTCGGGTTCGACCAGCCGCTGCAACGCGGACAGGCTGTCGGGCAGGTCGGCGGCCCGGTGGACGTCCTGGCCGAGGAATTCGACGATCTCCGGCCAGCGCGCCAATGCTTCGTCGGTGGCCGGGTCGCTGCCGCGCTGGTAGGCGCCGATGGCGATCAGGTCGCGGTTGGCGGTGTAGGCCGACAGCAGGCGCTTGAGCTTGCGGATGCGCAGGCGCCAGGTGTCGTCGGCGATGTCCTGCACCACGCGGCTGACCGAGGATTCGACGTCGATGGCCGGGTACAGGCCGCTGTCGGCAACCCGGCGCGACAGCAGGATGTGGCCGTCGAGAATGGCGCGCGCGGCGTCGGCGATCGGATCCTGCGGGTCGTCGCCTTCGGTCAGCACGGTGTAGAAGGCGGTGATCGAGCCGCGCCCCTTGGCGCCGTTGCCGGCGCGTTCGACCAGCGCCGGCAATTTGGCGAACACCGACGGCGGATAGCCGCGGGTGGTCGGCGGCTCGCCGACCGACAGGCCGATCTCGCGCTGCGCCTGGGCGAAGCGGGTCAGCGAATCCATCAGCAGCAGCACGTTCAGGCCCTGGTCGCGGAACCATTCGGCGATGGCGGTGGCGCGGTAGGCGCCATGCAGGCGCGCCAACGGCGGTCGGTCGGCCGGGGCGGCCACCACCACGGCGCGGCGCAGGCCTTCCTCGCCCAGCGTGGTTTCGACGAAGTCGCGCACTTCGCGGCCACGTTCGCCGATCAGCCCGACCACGATCACGTCGGCCGAGGTGAAGCGGGTCATCATGCCGAGCAGTGTCGATTTACCGACGCCGGAGCCGGCGAACAGGCCGACGCGCTGGCCGCGGCCGATCGGCAGCAGCGCGTTGATCGCGCGCACGCCGACATCCAGCGAGGTGGTGATGGGCTCGCGCGCCAGCGGGTTGATCGACACGCCGGCCATGCTGACGCTGCCTTCGCCGCGGATCGGGCCCTTGCCGTCGAGCGGGGTGCCGTCGCTGTCGATGACGCGGCCGAGCAGGCCTTCGCCCACTTCCACGCCGCCGCGGCGCCGCGAGGGCACCACGCGGGCGTTGGGCAGCAGGCCATGCAGCTCGGCGCTGGGCATCAGATAGGTGCGTTCGCCGGCAAAGCCGACTACTTCTGCATCGACCCAGCCGCCATCGACTTCGACCTTGCAGGTGGCGCCCATCGGCGCCTCGCAACCGGTGGCTTCCAGGGTCAGGCCGACCGCGCGGCGCAGGATGCCTTCGCGGATCAGGGTGCGCCCGGCGCTCGGTTCCAGCCCGAGTCCGCTCAGGCGGGTGGCCAGGCGCAGGTTGCGTGCATCCAGCCAGTCGGCCGGGGTGGCACCCAGCAGGGCGCTCACAGGCCCGCTCCGGATTTGCGCATGACTGTCTCCAGCGCGGCCCGCAGGCGCGCGTCCAAGGTGCCGTCCACGCGCACGCTCTCGGCGTGCACGCGCAGGTCGCCGCGGCTCAGGCTCAGGTCCGGGGCCACGCGGGTGGTGCTGCTGGGCGCCAGATGCGGCAGCAGCGCGGTGATGTCATCGGGATGCAGGCGCACTTCGACCTCGCGGCCGGCACCGCCGACCGCATCGACGGCCTCCTGCACCAGCTCGGCCAGCAGCTGCGGGTCGGCCTGATAGGCACGCCCGACCAGCGAGCCGGCGATGCGCACGGCCAGCTCGCCGAGCGCGCCGACCACTTCGTTCTCCAGCCGCGCCAGCGGGCGGGTGAAGTTGTCCAGGATGCCGTCGATCTGCGCGGTCAGGCGGCGCACTTCGGACTGGCCCTGGGCAAAGCCTTCGGCATGGCCGCGGGCGTAGCCTTCCTGCTGGGCGGCGTCCTCGATCGCCTGGATCTCTTCCAGGGTCGGCGGACGCAGCACCGGCTCGAGCACGGCCGGCTCGTCGTACTCCGGCGCCGGCGGGGCCGGCTCCAGGTGCAGGTCGGGGGCCAGCCAGCGGGTGACGATGTCGTTCATACCATCGCCTCCGCACCGGCGCCGCCGAGGCTGATGGCGCCTTCGTCAGCCAGGCGGCGGACGATGGTGAGGATTTCCTTCTGCGCCGCTTCCACGTCGGCCAGGCGCACCGGGCCGCGCGCTTCCATGTCCTCGAGCAGGATCTCGGCGGCACGCTGGGACATGTTGCGGGTGATCTTCTCGCGCACCTTGACGTCGGCACCGCGCAGGGCCAGGCCCAGGCGCTCGCCGGAGACCTCGCGCAGCAGCGTCTGCAGGCCGCGGTCGTCCAGGTCCACCAGGTTGTCGAACACGAACATCAGGTCCTGGATCTTGCCGGCCAGGTCGGCGTCGATCTTGCCGATCTCGCCCAGCACGCCCTGGTCAGCGCCGGTGTCCAGGAAGTTGAGGATGTTGGCGGCCACCTTGATGCCGCCCACATTGGACGACTTGAGGTTCTGGTTGCCGGAAAACTGGCGCTCCATGATGTCGTTGAGCTCGCTCAGCGCATTGGGCGGGATGCCGTCCAGGGTGGCGATGCGCAGCAGCACGTCGGCGCGGGTGCGCTCGGGCAGCAGCTTCAGGGCCTCGGCGGCCTGGTCGCTGTCCAGATGCGCCATGACGATGGCGATGATCTGCGGGTGCTCGTTGCGCACCAGGTCGGCCACCGCGCGCGGGTCCATCCACTTCAGGGTGTCCAGGCCGGTGGTGTTGCGGCCGAGCAGGATGCGGTCGATCAGGCCACCGGCCTTGTCGGCGCCCAGCGCCTGGATCAGCACGTTGCGGATGTAGTCGTCGGCGCCCACGCCCAGCGAGGTCTTGCCGGCCAGTTCGCCGTTGAACTCGTCCATCACCTTCTCGACCTGATCGCGCGAGATGCCGGTCATGGTGGCCATGGCGATGCCGATCTTCTGCACCTCCTTGGGGTCCATGTGCTTGAGCACTTCGGCGGCGTCGCTTTCCCCAAGCGACAGCAGCAGCACGGCGGCGCGCTGTACGCCGGTCATCGGTGGTGTATCAGGCTTCACTGGCGACCCATCCCTTCACGACTTGTGCGACACGTTTTGAATCGGCTTTGACTGCTTCGCGTGCAAGACGCATGCGTTCTTCGTAGGCGTCCGGCAGCGCGATCGGGTTCTTGCGGTCCTGACCGAGCTGGGCGGTGTCCTCTTCCAGGCGCGGCATCAGGTCGTCATCATCGACCATCCGCACGTCGGCGCTCTGCGGAGTGCCATCGTTGCCGCCCTTGGCCTGCTTTTCCTTGATTGCGGTCACGCCGGTGAGCTGGCGCAGGGTGGGGCGCACCACGCCGAACAGCAGCGCCAGCACCACCACCGCACCGACCAGCAGGCGCAGACCGTTCTGCACGCGCGGGTCTTCCCACCACTTCGGGCCTTCCTCGCCAGCCACCGCTTCGCGCACGAACGGGGCGTTCATCACCGACACCGTGTCGCCACGGGCCGCGTCGAAGCCTACCGCCTGCTTGACCAGGCCCTCGATGCGGGTCAGCTCGGCGGCCGTCAGCGGCTGCTCGACCATCTTGCCCTTGGCACCGGGGCGCGGGACGTTGTCCAGCAGCACCGCCACCGACACCCGCTTGATGCGGCCGGCCGGCTGGCGGGTGTGTTGCAAGGTCCGGTCCAATTCGTAATTGCGGGTGGCGCTCTTGGAACTTTCGGTCGGCGCGGCCGGTGCGGCGGCCTGGCCATTGGCAGCGGCCGGGGTGCCCGGTGCGCCGGCAGTGGCGTTTGCGGCCGGCGCCGGCGGTTGGCCGGGGCTGTTGCTGGTGGCGCCCGGGGGGCCCTGCGGGCCGGTGGCGCTGGTGCTGGTGTCGCTGACCTGTTCGCTGCGCAGCTTGGCCGGTTCGCCGTTGTAGAGTTCGCGGGCTTCCTCGACCACCGAAAAGTCCATGTCCACGCTGACTTCCGGGTTGACCCGGCCCGGGCCGGTCATCGGCTCGAGCAGCTCGCGGATACGCTGGTTGTAGGAGCTTTCCTGGCGACGCACCTGTTCGAACTGGGCGGCATGCTGGGCGGCGTCGCTGTTGGGATCGGCGATGGAGAGCATGCGGCCGCTCTGGTCGACCACGGTGACGCGCTCGGGGGTCATGTCCGGGATGCTGGAGGCGACCAGGTTGACGATGGCATCGACCTGGTTGCGCTCCAGGCCCTGGCCGCCGCGCAGCTCCAGCACCACCGAGGCGCTGGCCACGTCACGCTGGCGGGTGAAGGCGCTGGGCTTGGGAATGGCCAGATGCACACGGGCCTCGCGCACCGGGCGCAGGGTGCCGATGGTGCGCGACAGCTCGGTTTCCAGGGCGTGCTGGTAGCGGGCGTTTTCGACGAACTGGCTGACGCCGAAGCCGGGATCCTTTTCCATCAGCTCGAAGCCGCCGCCGGTTTCCTTGCCGGTCAGGCCGGAGCCGGCCAGCTTCAGGCGGGCGTCGTACAGACGGTCCTGCGGCACCGAGATGGCGCCGGTGTCCTGATCGATCTTGAACGGAATCTGCGCGGTGCGCAGCAGGTCGGCCGCTTCGGCATTGCCCTTGTCGTCCAGGCCGGTGTACAGCGACTGGTAACCGGGCTTCTGCGACCAGAAGAACACTGCCAGACCGGCCGCCACCGCCACGGCGATCATCGCCATCATGGTCAGCTTGCGGGTGATCTGCAGGCTGCGGACACGGTCGAACCATTGCCCCGCCTTTTCGGCGTTCTGGTTCATGTTTTCTTTGGTGATCGCGAGAGCCATGTGTCGTCAACCCTTACAGCGGCATGTTCATGACGTCCTGATAAGCCTGGACGAGACGGTTGCGGACTTCCACGGTGGCGCGGAAGGCCACCTGGGACTGCTGGGAGGCGACCATGACCCGTGCCAGATCGGCACTGGGGTCGCCCATTTCGAAGGCCTTGGCCAGCGCGCCGGACTTCTGCTGGGCCTCGTTGACGCCGCCGATGGCGCCGCGCAAGGTCTCGCTGAAGCTCGGTGCCTGGGTGGCCGGTGTTCCCTGTGTGCCGGCCAGCCCCTGGATCTGATTGCCGCGCGCCGCATCGCCCACCGCGCCCATCGGGCCTTGGCCCATCTGCGTTTGGTAGCTGCGGATCTGCGAGAGGATGGAGGTAACGGAGTCGCTCATGGGTGCGGTCAGCCAGGGAGGCATCCACACCAATGCAAGCGGCGTGCCGAAACTGCGCCGGGATTCCGGCGCTGGGGACGGGGAGGGGCTTTAAGTCAGCTGCGGATGGGTCCGGCGCTGGGCGGGCAAGGGCCCATCGAGAGGGTCGGTGTGTGGTTGCAAGCAGGCCATGACGTGCATCGTCCGGATCACCTTGTGTCCGACAATTTTCCCGTCACAAGCTGAGCAACGGCCGGACGTCCAACAAGCAATCGATTGACCTCTCGGCGTCTCAATGCCTCGCAATAAGCGTGTTTTTCTACCTGGCCACCGACCAACTTCCCGGTGCGGTGTCCTCGCCAATTGCGGGACCGTGTGGCGGCATGGATGCCGCCACCGAGCCTCCACGGACGGATTCACGGCGTCTCCCGCGAAGGGTGAGGGCACCGCGCCCTCGACCGACTCAGCGTTTGAAGGGGCCAAACGACGCTACGACTCCACATCAGTGTCGCTGCAAGCCGATTGAATCGGGCCGGCTTTGCTTGGCCTGATGACACCATGCCCGGAGCCGGAGCCCGCGCCGCGGCCTCGATCCACTAATCCGGCAACCACGCCTCGCGCCAGCGATCAAGATTGCTTCCGGTCAGCATCCAGTCGCGGCGCACCACGTCACGCAAGGCCGCGCCCTTTGCCGCCGAAGCGGCCGGGTCGGCCAGATGCTCGCGGATCGCGCCGATCCAGTCACGGTAGCGGTTTTTCACCAGGGTCACCGGCAGGTTGCCCTGGTAGCAGCGCACATCGCTGGCGATCACCGGATAGCCGCAGGCGCCGTATTCGAGCAGGCGCAGATTGCTCTTGCACTCGTTGAACAGGTTCTGTTCCACCGGCGCCAGCGCCAGATCCAGATCCAGCGCCGCCAGTGCGGCCGGGTAATGATCGATCGGCACGCCAGGCTGGAACTGATGGATGTGCTGGCGCAACGCGAACGGGTACATCCCCATGAATACCCATTCGACCTCGTCGGCCAGCTCGCGCACCACATCGGCGATCAGTTCCAGGTCGCCGGTGTGACTGACGCCGCCGGCCCAGCCGATGCGTGGCTTGCCACCCTGGCGTTGCCTGCGTTCGCTGCGTGCGGGCAGGTGCTCCCACCAATGCGGTGGCAGGCGGTTTTCGGCCACGCGGATATCGCCATGCAACCCGGCGAACGTCTCGGCCAGGGCAGGGGTGGACACCACGAAGCGATCCACCATGCCCAGCCCGCGCCGCACGGTCTTGAGGATGTCCTTGGGCATGTGCTCGCGATGCGCGTTCTTCAGCGGCAGGTTGGGCAGGTAGTCGTCCAGCTCGTAGACCTTGAACGCGCGCGACAGCGCCTGCATGCGCCGCATCGCTTCCAGTCGCGGCTCGCCGACCTGGCGTTGCAGGATCACCACGTCGGGATCCTGGCGTGCCAGCTCGCTGATCTCCAGATAGCCGTTGAACAGCACGCCTTCGACCATGCCGGCTTCGCGCAGGGCGCGCAGCGGCTGGATTACCCGGTAGTGGCCGCAGCCTTCGATATCGGCGGGCAGGGCGATCATCGTCGGCAGCGGTCGCCACGACTGCAGCGGCCGCCAACTGGCGCGCGGGTCGGCCAGCTGGAAGCCGGCGCCGGGATCCAGCGAGAAGCCCGGGTTGTAGGCCGGGTCGTTGGCCATCAACGGCAGCCAACGCGCATACATCGCTTCTTCGTCGAGTGCAGTGGCGGGCGTCGCGTCGGGCGGGTCGATCAGCAACTGCGCGCGCGCGGCGTAGACGTTGAGATAGCCGGCCTGCTGCAGGCGCAGACATAGATCGACATCGCTCCATTGCGCCAATGCCGGTTCCTGCGCAAAGCCGCCGGCGTCCAGAAACAGCTGGCGCGGCAGCATCAGGCATTCGCCACTGAGCGCGCTGTAGTTCTGATCCAGTTGCAGGCGCTGCAGATAGCCCGATTCGTCGAACGCCGCACCTGCAAAGGCGCGCGCCGCTGGTGCCCCCAGGCCCAGCAGCAGGCCGGCGTGATGCACGGTGCCGTCGCCGCGCAGCAGCTTGCCGGCCACCGCGCCGACCTCCGGGCGCAGCGCGTGGTTGAGCAGCTGCGCCAGCCAATCGGCCTTGATCGCTGCGGCGCCGGCCGCCAACCACAGCAACACCTCCCCACGTGCCTGCTCGGCCGCCGCATTGCAGGCCGCCTCGCGCGAGGGCGCACCGTCGAAGCGCAGCACGCGGATCTGCTGCAGGCCGAGGTTGTCGATGCCCGCCAGCCAGTCGCGCAACCCCGGCTCGGCGCTGTCGCCGCGATCCAGCAACAGCAGCTCGTAGTGCGGATAACCGGTGTTGGCGAGCACGCTTTCCAGGCAGCGCTGCACCTGCGCCAGGCGTCCATCCACCAGCACCAGGATGCTGACCAATGGTTGCTGTGCGTGCCGGTAATCCACCGCGTGCCGGCCGGGCCCGTTGCTACTCACCACCGCGTCCACGTACCCGCGCGCGGCAAGATGGCGGCTGATGGCGCGCTGCTCGTCTTGGTCGCCATGCCGCGTGGTGGCCGATGCCACCAGCAAGGGTTCGGCGATGTGCTGGATGCAGGCCAGGCCATAACGCTCGACCAGCCCAAGCTGGTAATCCAGTTCGAAGGCGTCGCTCGTTTCTGTTGCAAAGCCGCCATCGGCCACCAGCGTCTGGTGCCGGAACAGCCAATGCCGCGACATCGTCGACGGTGAACTCAGCAACATGTCCAGATACAGCGCCGGCCGCATCGCCAGCCCCAGCTGACCGCCGTCCAGCGCGACCACTTCATCGGCGTAGATGGCCTGACACGTGTCCGGCAGCGCGAGCATCTCCAGCGCCAGCATCAGCAGGCCGCTGGCGGTGAACAGGCTGCCGGCCTGGACCAGCAGCACCCAGTCGATGGACTGCTGTGCGGCGATGGCTTGGTTGAGTGTCGCTGCCAGGCCTTGCGGGCCGATCAACACGCCGCGCTCGCCGTGGTTGGCAGCTTGCTCCGGCGAGCTGCTGATCACCCAGGTCTGCTGGTTCCGATAACACGCCACCGCCGCCAGGCTGGCCTGGGTTGCGGCTACCGCCGCCGCATCGCCGTCGCTGTCGACCACGGTTACTGCGATCCGCGGGCCGCCCGCATGCGCCTGCAGGCGCGCATCGATCAAGGCGCGCTGCACGGTGCTGGGATGACGCACCCCCAACCAGGTGGCCGGCGACACGCGCTCGGCCATTCCTGCGCTCTGCATCAAGGCGTTGACCAGATCCACCGACTTGAACACCCGCGCCTTGTGCGGGCTGAGCGGGGCGACACGCACCTGGCGATTGTCGCCGCTCTCGCGTCGCCAGCCGAGTTGGCGGATGCCCTCGCGAAAGTCCTCATGCCCCTGGTCGCCGATGCCGGGCTGATCGCGGCCGGCCTGACTGAACTGCGCGCTGGAGACACGAAACTGCGTGAGCGGGCTGGACAGCAGGGCCAGGTTGCCGTGACGCAGCAGCTTGACATAGATCGCCAGGTCGCCAACCCAATGGATGGCTTTGCCGTTCAACATCATCAGCTCGCCACCCAGCGCCACCAGGTCGTCGCGCCGTGCAAGCACGCAACTCGGCTCGCCGATGAAGTTGATGGCATGGTCGGCCAGGAACGACACCAGCTCCGGCCCATCGATCAGCACATCCTCGGCAAACGGGAGGCTGGTGGCCAGGATGTCCGGCAATGGGGCGCCGTCGTCGTCGATCCGCAGCCGGCGCGAGGACGCCAGCGCGGTGCCGGGGTTGCGCTCCATTGCGCCGACCAGCTGCGCGACGCAGTCCGGCTGCAGCACGTCGTCGTCGTGCAGGAACTTGACGTACTCGCCCTGCGCCAGGCCGATCCCCTTGACCGTGCTGCCGAGTTCGCCGAGGCGGGGGGTATTGCGGTGGTAGCGGATCGGAAATGGGGCGTCAGCCAGCCTCGACGCCAGCACGGCCTCGATGGCGCCATCGCCGTTGTCGTCGCAGATCACCAGCTCCAGCGCCGTATAAGTCTGCGCCAGCACGCTGTCCAGCGCCTGCGCGAAATAGCGTGGCTTGTAGGTCGGCATGACGATGCTGACCAGAGTGGTAGAAGTCATGCAGAGCGGACCGTGTTCGAGGATTGGAGGATTGGAGGTTTGGGACTCATCGCATTGTCGAGGATTCGGCAACTAAGCGTATACAGGCAGCGGAGCCAGAGCGGTCCGTTGCTTGAAGTACTCGTGCTTTGATCGCCTGCGCGAGGTGCTGAGTTCAGCAAAGCCTGTAATGCGCATATGCACGGATGCTGTGTCGAGGCGAATCTTCAACTGAGGACTGGTTCCCAATAATAGAATTAGGTCAATGATAAATTGAAGAAGGAACAATTTTCCGTTGAATTTTTCCATTTATATATAATGTCCACTAACGGGGTATTGGCATGAAAAAATCTCACACTTCAATTAGAGCGATAGTGCCAAAAATTTTTAATATCATTTATTTTGAACTATAAATCCACGGAATTTAACACCATGTCTGATTCAATATCAGGTGCCAATATTTATGTGAAACGCGGAACGCGTGCGCAATTTGATGCTGCTGCCACAGCTGGTGAACTCGCTGCCAGCGAGCCGTATTTCATCATTGATGAAGGTCGGTTCGCGATGGGTACTAGTGCAAACAGCTATGCCACTTACGCCATTGCCTTGACTCAGGATTTGTCTTTGTATGTCTCCACCACCGGTAGTGATTCAAACGATGGATTAAGCGCTGCGACTGCGTTTCAGACCATCCAGCGTGCTGTGAATGTGGTTCGAACGCGCTACTCATTGTGTGGATATGCAGCAATTATCAATGTTGCAGACGGAAATTACGTGGAAAATGTTGTGATGGGCAGTGTGGCAGGTGGCATCGTAAGACTTGTAGGTAGCACATCTGCTATTTGGCGTAACACAGCAGGATACCTCCTCACGGTTAGTGAGGGTAGCAGGGTTTCGGTGTCCGGTTTCACTTTTGGCGGCGGAGGTACAGTAAATGGCATATTGATTAGTAATAGAGCGTTGTGCAGTTTCCTAGGTGGTCACGTGTTTGCAGCAATGACCGGTTTCCAAATCGTCGCAATTTCCAATGGCGTCTGCTACGTCAACGGTAACTACAGTATCACTGGAGGTGGTATTTACCACTATGGGGTGTATGATGGTGGTCAGCTAATTATTGGTAGCATTACCGTTGCACTGACAGGTACGCCGGCTTTTACTGCCTTTACTAACGTTGGTCGCGTTGGCAGCATAAATGGCGGTGACAACGTATTTACATTCTCCGGGGCGGCCACGGGTCAGCGATATCAAATATACACAAATGGAGTGATTTGGATTAACGGAAAAGGTCCAAATGTCTTTCCGGGAAATGCAGCGGGATTCGTTACTGCCGGTGGTACTTATTACTGACGTCAGAATTTGTAAAGGCTGTTAGTTTGTGAAGACCAGCATTCCTCATTCAGAGGGGCGATTTTCCAAGCTGGTGCGCTGCTAGCCCAGCTTGTCTACGCGCTGCCGGAAATCGGTATGACCTTACTCTTTAATGCTTATCTGGTTGCTGGTAGCGAACGGGGGGAGGGCGCTACCAGCAACTTGGACGCTACCACCGCCTCAATGGCGGCAGGGGCATCGGCGTCACAGATCACCAGCTGCAACGCTGCTTAGGTTTGCGCCAAAACGCTATCCAGCGCCTGCGCGAAATAGCGTGGCTTGTAGGTCGGCATGACGATGCTGACTAGATTCGATTTCACGTGGCTTTACCCGTAGATCGGCTGAGATAATCCAAATACTCCTTGCGCGTCAGCCCTGGATAGCGCCGTCTAAGGAGTTGGAATTTATCTACCAAGCGCCGAGACATCTCTCCGCCATGCTCTCTCCGAACAACGACTTCGCGGTCCAGATTCTCTACGAGTTCGGTGTAGGCTTCATGTAGCTCAGCTGCAACCGAGGGGCTAGTGCTTTTCTTTAGATCCGGAAATTCAAAGCAGGGTTTGTCATGAGGCACAGTGCAAGGAACAAGGCCGACTGCGTCGAGAAAATCAAGAAATTCCTTGTGCAAAACCGGGTAAGCGTCGTTCATTTCAGAGAGGTCGAGGTTCTCGAAAACTTCACGGATGTTGCTTCGGCTGTGAATGGTAGGGTCATAAGGGATGCGGAGGTATTCGCAAGTTTCCCTGGCCCTGGAATCCGGGTTGGTCACAATGGCGGGGACGCCGCTATTAATCGAGAGAATTCCGGAGTGAAGTCGGGTTCCAATCGTGAGGCAATGGTTGTTGCTTTTGAAGAACGTGGCCCATCGGCTGTAATCAGAGAAAAATTCCAGCCGTCCAGCCATGGCCTTGGCCAATAGTTGGAAGGACGTGGGTATTTCGTTGAGATTGAAAGGTTGCGCTGTGATGTTGCGGGTCGATGGCAGCGCTTTTTCAAGATAGAGCAAGTTGATGAAATACAATTCATCCTGCAGCAGATGGGATGTCCTCGGCAGCCCGGAATTGAAGAATGTGGCCGTAGTGATGACCTTGTCCGCATCCCACGGCTTTTTTTGCAGATCCCGGGTGGGTCCGTTCTCGAAATAGCTCGGGCAGCCAATCACTCTGACGTTCTTTATGCCAAGGCTATTCAGGATCTCGGCGGAATAATTTCCGCGAACACCAATTAGCTTGGACTTTTCAGAGAGAAGGGAGAAATTTCGCTTTTGATTGGGGCTGAGGCGCTCGGCCAGGTTCGGGTCGTAGCCGTTGAATGAGTTCGCGCAAAGGCTCACCGGCACGATCGGGATCGTGATTTTTTCAAGAAAGTGCGTGATTCTCTCAATAGGGAGGCCCGAGAAGTCCTCCCGGATGTCATCCTTCATCGTCCAGACAAGATGCGAATATTTTTGGTTGATCTCTTCTGCAAGTTGATCGGAGAGCTTTGCCTCAAGCGCGTTAGAGATGTGGTCAACTTTCACCGGGCGCCCGAACAGCGCTTTCAAAAAGCCGTAGGCGATATAGCCGTTTCCTATATTCTGGCCTCTGACATTGTCTTGGGACGGCCCCATGCCTTTCAGGAAATCCGACATTTCCAGGGATTCAGGAAGGGCTGAGTTGAAAAGGAAAATCTTGCTTGGGTCAGTCATCGATCCGCTCATTTTTAAGGCAGAGCGTTAATAAAAATAAAGGCAGGTATCCCAGCGATCCGGCGTGTGATGGCGCAGGCCGATCCTGTAATCCGGGTTCAGAGATAGGGCAAAATCGCTTAGATCTAGCAGGTCGGTAGCTCTGTGGTAGGCGGAGATCGCCATCTTGGGCTTGCACTGAACAATCGCATTCTGCGCACCTTTCAGTGCCGAAAGCTCCGACCCCTCGATGTCCATTTTGATGAAGGTGGGTGCATCGTCGATGACATCGTCGATGCAACATACGTCGATCATGTCTGCCGGTTCGCAATCCTCACTCGAAGGCTTGACGAAGCCGCCGTGGCCACCCTCATGATTGAATGGGACCCTGCCTGTTGTCTGGCCTACGCCGCAGTCATGCAGACTGATTCTGGACGCCAGAGCTGTGCCTTCGTAGCGGCGCAGTACGTTCTTGAGTGTGCCGACGTTGATCCGATCGGGTTCAATCATCCAAGAACGCGAGAATTGGCCTTTGGTGGCGCCAATCAGGCCTGCGAGCGACTCGCCAATCGAGGCGCCGCAATCAACCATCTTTTCTCCGCTACCGAATTGCAGCAGGCCGGAGCGGAAGTACAACGTGGTGTAGGGGCGTTCGATTTCGTGGTAGTACTCGGGGTCACAGGTCAGGTGGAAGTTGAGGACAGAGAACAGGGTTTGTGCCGAATAGGCATCGGAAAAGCGTTCTGCCAGGCGCTGAAACCTGGGAATGTTGCGCACGATCTCCCGTCCCCAATCGTCCACCCGGAAATCTACACGCCCCTGTAGACCGAAAGCGCGAACGGCCTGTTCAAAGTTGATATGAGCAATCCCGTGCTGCCTGCAGACCTGGTCAAAAAATCGCTTGGGTCCGTCATATCGGCAGGTGTTGAGGGCGATGATGTCGCCAGACTTGGCCAGTTCGATGAACCTGTCCGTCGAGATGATCGGAGTGCCGTAATACAGCGCACCGGAGTGATAGCGGAAGTCGTCCACCGAGGCGATCACATTGCAGTGCCGGTCCTGCTTCAGGTTCAGCAAGTGCGCGCCGAACCCCCCGGTTCCTAAAACGATCACCTTGACTTCGTCGCCAAATTTGGCAATGAGGTGGCGAACGTCCTCGGGAATACCGAACATCGGATCACCAGTCAGGCCCTCGGCGGCGACCTGAAACGTCTCTTCCGATGCCTGCGGGTCAATATTTAGTTTGAATTGGATAGCGGTTTGCATGATTGGTCCCCGGCTCAGGCTTCATAAACATGGATTGGAGTGTCGTAGCGGGCGTGGAAATAGGTCTTGGCCAGCACGTCCTCGCAGTAGACACGTGGCCAGCCAAGTTCGCAGCTTCGGCCCACCTTGATGCCTGCGCGCACGATGGCGCCGGTACGCAAGATGCTGTTGCCGCCGATCTCGACGCCCGCGCCGATTTGCACACCATTCTCTATCCAGCATGACGATTTAACGCGGCATGCGGGTCCCAGGTGCGTGCCGGCGTGGATGACGGTGTTGTAGTCGATCCTGCACCCGTGCCCAACGACAGCATTGGCACCCACGAATGCGTTGAGACCAATGGCCGTGTCAGAGCCGATGGCTGCGCTCGGGTGGATGAAGGGTTCGAGCTTGAAGCCACGCTCCATCGCTGCCTGCATCAGTTCCATGCGCTTGAAGTTGCCGAAGCGTTCGTCGAAAGCCACGAACATGGCCCCGTCGGTCGGATTCAGTCCATCCAGCACGTCCAGATCGAATTCGTGTTCCGAGTCCTGTGGTACATCGATCCTGATGACCGTCTCGTCCTGACGCGCGTGCTTCCAGGCATGAAAGGCCAGATCGAGGTATTCGCTGCCGCCGATGATCCACCTAGATCTCATGTTCGGTCTCCATCAGCACCGTGTACCAGCGCTCAACCAGGCGATTCATTGATTCATAGGCTCCCTGGGTGGGTAGCGGGGCGTCTATATGCAGTGCCGCCTGCACCCGCTCCATGATGTCCACGTCTTCTCCCACTACCACCTTGCTGCCGTGCATCTGCGCAAGCAACACTTGGCTGGAAGAACCGTAAGGCTGTTTCTTGCGCGCGCTGAACCAATAGATTTCCAGGTCGGTCCGGTCCGGTGCGACGGGGATGTGGTGTTCCAGAGTGAAGGAATAGCCCCCGTTGGCGCTGGCGATATGCAAATTCGGGAAGGCAAGCCAGTTAAAGTAGGCGTCCTGCTTGCCCCAGCGTTCCACTTTAGCGTGCCAGCCGAAATGCTTAAGGTTGGGGATGGTGGCTTCCGGGCCGCCGAAACTGAAGCGGCGCATCTCGCGCCTCAGCGCTACGGGCGACGTGTCCTGCAAGGCCTCCATGGACTCCTTGGCTTGTTCCTCGTTTACCTGGGGAGTGAAGTTGACGCTTTTGGCCAGGGTCTTGGGGTGGACAAAGCGCGGGTGGTTGGCGTCCCGCAGATTCTCGTAGGCCAGCTTCCAGTTGTACCGGCCATGCCATGTGGTCACCATGACCTCAGTGTCATAGGCGTTGGAACTACTTTCCAGTAAGGCGATGAAGTCTGCCGAAAACTGCTCCTCGATTGGCATGGGGTCTGGATCGAGGTTGACGAACAACAGGTTGCCGATGGCGCGCAGCGAGAATTCGCGCAGCTTCAAGTTGGCCTTTTCACTATTGTCCAGGTGGTAGATCGCATCGCAGTCCGGGATGTTCTTTACCCGGCCTTGTTCGTCGTAACTCCAGGCGTGGTAGGGGCACACCAAAGGCCGGCAACCGAGAGCAGCGGTTTGAATCAGTGCACTGCGGTGGAGGCAGACGTTCTCGAACGCACGGATTTGCCCGTGGAAGTTCTGGATCACCAGAGGAACACCCGCGATCTTGCGTGTGATAAAGCAATTGTGATCCTTCAGCAGCGTTTTGAGTCCTGCGAACAACCAGACCCTACGGAAGATCTTGCGCTGTTCGCAGTCAAAGATTTCCTGCGACAAGTAATACTTGGGGTGCATCCTGGAGCGCATGGATCAGTCCATCTTGATGTTCTTGTGGAATACGATCTTGGCCGGATTGCCAAACACCGTGGCGCCTGCCGGCACATCCTTCAGCACGACCGCACCGGTGCCGACGACAGCGTGCTCACCTACCTTGACGCCAGGTACTAGGGTGGCACGTGGGTGCACGACTGCGAAGTCGCCTATCTGCACACCGCCTCCCATGAAAACCTGTGCACCCACATGAGCATAATTGCCAATGCGGACATCGTGTCCAATCACCGACCAAGTGAGCAGATTGGCAAAATCCCCGATCCACACATCGGGGCCAACGTGTACCTGGTTGCCGAGAAAGCAACCTGTGCCCAGACGCACGCGGCGACTGAGGTGCGCCTCGGTGCAGATTGGGATGAACGCGGCCCCCTTTGCAAGCAGCGGTTGAATGTATTTATGCCGTTCCAATGGGTCGCCTTGCGCGCAGACAAAAGCCTCGTTGCCACGCGGCACGTATGTCAAAGGGTCACCGACGATGGGTACCCCGGTATCGAAGCCATCGAGAATATGCTCGCGGCTGTCCAGGAATCCGGTGACTTCCCATTCCTTGCGATGTGCAATATCACCTTGCATTTGCTCAAGAACCTCCCGGCCCCAGCCGCCTGCCCCGACGATGAGCACGGAATAGGTCATAGGACAGACCCACCGTCCATTACCAAACTGGTCCCGGTTACCCAGCGGCTGGCATCGGACAAGAGATAGATCGCAGCGTTCGCTACGTCCTCTGAGGTGCCCAAACCGAGCGGGTGGCGTTTTCGCTGTGCTTCCAGATGGGTTGCGTCCCAAATGGGCGTTATGACCGCAGAGGGAGACATGCCATTGACCCGTATCTTGCGTTTGGCCTGCTCCATGGAAAGGCAGCGAATGATGCCGAGCAGGGCTGACTTCATGGCCGAATACGGTCCTACCCCGGGTGTGCCGATATGGGCCGCAGTGGAAAGCATGAAGACGATGGAACTTTGAGGCGCAAGAGCGTTGGCCTGCAACAGCCGCTGGGTGAGCATGACAGGGGCCAGGAAATTTACCGCATAGACATCGGTCATGAGCTTCTCGGTCAACTGCCTGATAGGGCTCAAGCGCTGCCTGCCAGCGCAGTGGACCAAGCCATCTAGGCTGGAAATGCCCTGTACTAGTCGTTCACGGCCTTCGGCTTCGGTCAGGTCGGCCAGCACTTGAACGTGGCCTTGGCCATTCAACAAGTTGTAGGTTTCCTGCAGGCGTTCTGCATCCCGCCCGGTGATGACCAGGCGCGCCCCACGCCGCGCGCAGGAAACAGCGATTTGCCTGCCGATGCCCGATGAAGCGCCTGTGACCAAAATGGTCTTGCCATCCAGTGAAAAAGCGCGTTGCGCCGCGTTGGTCATGCGTAGATGTCCATCGGTACAGAAAAACCGCCATCAAGAATGAAGTGGTTGCGCGTGATCCAGCGGCTGGCATCGGAAAGATAGAACACTGCTGCATAAGCCACGTCTTCCGGCTCGCCCATGCCAAGTGGCGTCAATTCAAACAGGCTGTCCATATTGCCGCCGCTTCCCTGCAAGCCATCCAGCAAGGGAGTGCGTACATAACCCGGTGCAATGCAGTTGGCGCGCATGCCTTGCTTTGCTACTTCCATGCCAAGCGAGCGCATCATGCCCAGCAGGGCGCTTTTGCTGGCAGCGTATGCGCTGCTTGCCAGTGGGCCGATATGCGAGGCAATTGAGGCAATGAATAGCAGGGATCCGCCCGGCGCGATCTGCTTCTTCGCCAATAGGCCTCGCGTCAGTAGCATGGGTGCGTAGGTGTTGCTTGCAAATGTCTCGTCCAGGTGCGCTTGACCGATCATTCGAAAGGGGGTCAGCTTGGACATGCCAGCTGCGTGCGCCAAGCCGTTGATGACACCGCTCGCAGCCACCACGTGGTCAATACCCTCCTGTACCGCCAAGTCCGCCACCACTTGCGTGTGGCCTTGGCCGTCCAGTTGGTTGAATGTGGCTTGCAAGCGCTCGGTGTTGCGTCCGGTGATGACAACGCTCGCTCCCATCTGTGAGCAAGTGATTGCAATTTGACGACCAATACCCGATGAAGCACCAGTCACCAGGACGCGCTTGCCTTCTAGGGAAAACGGATCACGCTCGGCGTTCATGCTTCGATCAGTGCCGGAAAAGCCGCGTTTTCGACGTCCACGATCGCCGTGCCCCACGACAAGCCGATACCGAAGCCGGCAAGCAACAGTCGGTGCTTGGCATTGATCAGCGTATCGTTCAGGCGGACGGTCATGGTGACGGGCAGGGAGGCGCCACTGGTATTGCCGAAGTCTCGCAAGGTTGACGGAACTTTCTCCGTCGGCAGCGCCAACTTCTTGCGGATGGTTTCGTTGATCATCTTGTTGGCCTGATGGAAAACGAAAAAATCAACGCTGTCCTTATCAACACCAGAATACTCAAGCAATCTTTCCACCGCTGGAGGTACTCGCTGGGTCGAGAAACTCAATACGGCAGGGCCATCCAGAATGAGTTCACCCGGCCAATGCAGCACACCGTTCTCGTCACGTGTAGGAGAGATATGTTGGGGGCCGTAAGGCTCACGATGTCCGCCTATGGGCAACATGATGGCTCGGTAGCCGCTACCGTCGCTGTTCAAATCGAAATGCATGGGTGGTGCATTCTTGTCGAACTCCAGCGCCGTGGCGGTGCCCGCGTCGGAGAACAATGGGTCCAGAAGCGTGGCCGAGCGGTCGCCGACCAGCAGAAGCGCCTTTTTGATGGTGCCCGCCGCAATCATGCTTCCCACCAGGTGTAGGCCAAAGGGATAGCCGGAACAGCCGAGATTGACATCAAAGGCGATAGCGGTCTGCGGCAATTGCAGCCGGTGCTGCATGATGATGGCCGTGGCCGGGATGGGGTAGTCGGGTGATTGCGTCACGACAATCAGTGCATCGATTTCTTCCTTATCCCATTGCAGCTCTGCAAGCAGCTTTTCCGCAGAGATGAGCGCCAAATCGGAAAATGTCTGCCAGCTTGGGCAAATGCGACGAAACTCGATGCCGATGTTACGCACCAGACGCTCGCGTTCTGAGCGCATCTTCGGCGGGCAATCGGTCAGGTTGGAAATGATCCGCTTGGGCACGCAACTCGCCATGCCCGCAAAACGGACATTGCTAAGAGTGGACAGTCCCATGGCTTTACCCCAGCAGTTTGTGAAGATCGTTTAAGGTGGCGCAGTTCTTGAGATCTTCGCCGGTAATGACCTTTCCGTAATCCACGTCGAACATGACGATTACCCCCAACGCGGAGAGCGAATCCCACTCAGGCAAGTCGGCCAGTGCGGTGTCCATGGTGACCTCCACCGGCTCCTGGAAGTCGGTGGCGGAGAGGAAGTTCTCGATAAATGTTGCCTGGGTCATGCGAGCTCGCCTGGTTGCCTGTTGAAGAGATGGGAGTCTGAAATGCAGGTGCAGCGTGTTGCGATCATGTTGCGTGTGCGCCGGCGATCAGATCGGCAATGGTATCGACCTGGTCGCGGGTCAGGCCAGGAAAGATCGGCAGACACAGTACCTGTGCGGCCACCGAGCGCGCGACCTGCAGCCATGCCGGCGCCGAGGAGGGCAGGGCGCGATACATCGGGAAATCGCTGATCAACGGATAGAAGTACCGCCGCACCAGGATGCCGTGCTCGCGCATCAATTGGTACAGCGCATCGCGCGACAGTGGGTAGTCGTCCTGCACCAGGATCGGAAAGTATGCGTAGTTGGCATTGGCGTGATCGGGCCGTGCCACGCAGCGCACGCCGCGAACATCGCTCAATCGTTGCCGATACTGCGCATCGATGGCGCTGCGCTGGGCGATGGCGTGATCGATGTGCTTGAGCTGCAGCAAGCCGAAGGCCGCGCTGATCTCATTCATCTTGCCGTTGATGCCCGGCGCCACCACCGTGGTCTCATCGACGAAGCCGAAATTCTTCAGATGCCCGATGCGCTGATAGGTTCTTTCGTCCGGGCAGACGATGGCGCCACCTTCGAAGGTGTTGAACACCTTGGTGGCATGGAAGCTCAACACGCTCAGGTCGCCATGGCGCAGGATCGAGCCACCCTCATCGCGCACGCCGAAGGCATGCGCCGCGTCGTAGATCACCTTGAGGTTGTAGATGTCGGCGATGCGCGTGATCGCAGCGGTATCGCAGGCGGTGCCGTAGCAATGCACCGGCATGATGGCGGTGGTCTGCGGGGTGATGGCCGCTTCGATCTTGGACGGATCCATGTTGAGCGTCACCGGGTCGATATCCACAAACACCGGCGTGATGCTTTTCCACAGCAGCGAATGCGCAGTGGCCACGAACGAGTAGGGCGTGGTGATCACTTCCCCAGTGATGCGCAGCGCCTGCAGCGCGGTGATCAACGCGGTGGTGCCGTTGGTCAGCAAGGCCAGGTGCGGCACACCCAGGTACTCGCACAACGCGCGTTCGAGCGCGTGATGCATGTCACCGCCATTGCTGAGAATGCGGCTGGACCAGATCTGCTCCAGATAGGGCAGAAATTCTTCCAGCGGCGGCAGCAGCGGACTGGTGACAGGGATGGGCATCAATGCCTCGGCAGGTGCTGGTGAATGTCGGGATTCCGCCGCAGCCGGCGGCTGCGGACGGGGCAATCCTGCTGAAGCAAGCGCTATGCCAGCAAGCCGGGCCGGGATGCCGGCCCGCTCAGTTCGCCAGCTCGGTCTGCTCGCGATCGATGCCGTACTTGCGCAGCTTTTCCACCAGCGTGGTGCGGCGCAGGCCGAGCAGCTGCGCTGCATGCGCCACCACGCCCTGGGTGCGTTCCAGCGCCTCGTTGATCAGTGCCAGCTCGATGTTGGCCATGTGGCCACGCAGGTCGATGCCATCGTCGGGCAGGCTGGAGCTGGTCGCCGGCTCGGCATCGGCTGGCGTGGATGGCAGGGTCACCACATTGCCCGGCAGCGCGATGTCCTCGACGGGGGCGGCAACCAGCGCCGGCTCAGGCGCAAGCTCGACCGGCACGGCCGCGGCAAAATCACCGCGGTAGCGCGCCGGCAGGTCCTGCACGCGCACCAGTCCGCCCGGATGCAGCACCGCCAGGCGCTCGACCAGGTTGGTCAGCTCGCGCACGTTACCCGGCCAGTCGTAGCTGCGCAGCGCCTGCAGGGCTTCGTCGGCAAAGCGCACTTCGCCGCGTCCAGTGCGTGCCAGCTGCCCGGCAATGGTCTGCACCAGCATGGCCAGGTCGTCGACACGTTCGCGCAGCGCCGGCATCTCGATCGGGAATACGTTGAGACGATAGAACAGGTCCTCGCGGAACTGGCCGTCGCTGATGCGGGTTTCAAGGTTGCGGTGGGTCGCGGCGATCACGCGCACGTTGCAACGGATGGTCTGGCCACCACCGACGCGCTCGAAGCTGCGCTCCTGCAGCACGCGCAGCAGCTTGACCTGCATCGGCAGGCTCATGTCGCCGATCTCGTCCAGCAGCAGGGTGCCGCCCTCGGCCATTTCGAAGCGGCCCTTGCGGGTGCTCAGCGCGCCGGTGAAGGCGCCTTTTTCGTGACCGAACAGCTCGCTTTCCAGCAGATCCGGCGGGATCGCGCCGCAGTTGATCGCCACGAACGGCCCGTCGCGCCGTGGCGAATGCTGGTGGATGGCGCGCGCGACGACCTCCTTGCCGGTGCCCGATTCGCCCAGCACCAGCACCGTGGTGTCGAAGGCAGCCACCTGGTCGATCAAGCGGCGCAAGCGGGTCACCGCCTCGCTGTTGCCGGTCGGGCCGGTGTCCTGCTGCACGCCGGCCTGGTGCTCGGCGTCCAGGCGTTTGAGGCTGGCACGGCGCAGCAGGGCTTCCAGCTGCGTATGCCGCAGCGGGGTGTCCAGCGTCCAGACATTGGCTTCGTGCAGGCCATGGGCCTGCGCAAACGCGCTCGGGCTGCCTTCCATCAGCAGCACCGGTGGCGGCAGCTTGGCATCGGCCAGCCAGTCGAAGAACTTGTCGGCCTGTGCAGCGTCCTGCGCCGAGCCCACCATCACCGCCATCCATTCGTCGTGGCGATGGCGGCCAGGATTGATGTCAGCGCCGTCAGTGACCCAGCGGGGATTGAAGTCCATGAACTCGAGCAGCGAGACCGTGCGCTCGGCGCGCACGGCATCGCTGTCGATCAACAGAATGCGGGACTCACTCATTCCTGGCTCCTTCCGTCAGGCCCTCCAGGATTGGCATGACTTCCTGGATATAGGACAGCTTGCTAACAAAATTGTCAGCACCCGCGCGAAGAGCATGTTCACGATGCTCTGCATCGTCGAAGTGGCTCGCGATGACAATATACGGCGGATCGTCCTGCGTCTTGATCAGACGCGTTGCCTGCAGCCCGCCCATCTCCGGCATGGCCAGGTCCATCAGCACGACATTGGGGCGCAGCGACTCAGAGCGCTCGATCGCTTCCAGTCCATTGGCGGCACTGCCCACGATATCGAGCCACTCCACTTTGCGAAAATGACGCATCGCAGCGTTGATGAAGCCCTCGTGGTCGTCGACCAGCAGCACGGTGAGTTTGCTCATAGTAATCCTTATCCTGCCCGGGCAAGCAGCGGTTTGTTGATGCGGCGGCGCTCGCGTGCCGGGGCGATGTCGAGTTGTTCGCGGTACTTGGCCACAGTGCGACGGGCAATATTAACGCCCTGGCGCGACAACAGCCCGGCGATGGCTTCGTCGGCCAGCGGCCGCCCGGCCGGCTCGCTTTCGATCAGTCGCCGCACCATCGCCTTGACCGCCTGGCCTGAAACGCTGGCGCCTTCCAGGCGCACGGCAAAGAAGTGCTTGAGCTCGAAGGTGCCGCGCGGGGTCTGGATGTATTTGCCGGTGGTAATGCGCGAAATCGTCGATTCGTGCATGCCGATCTCATCGGCAATTTCCTTCAGCGTCAGCGGTGCCATCGCTTCTTCGCCGCGCACCAGGAAGGTGGCCTGGCGTTCGACGATGGCGCGCGTGGCGCGCAGCAGGGTCTCGTAGCGCATCGACAGGCCGCGGGTCAGCCAGCGCGCTTCCTGCAGCATGTCGCGCAGCGGCTGGGCGGCGTCGCCGGCCTCGGCCAGTGCGCGCTCATGCACCGGGTTGATACTCACCCGATGGGTGGTGGCCGGGTTCAAGGCCACCCGCCAGCTGCCATCGGCATGCCAGGCGAGCACGTCGGGAATCACACTGGCGTTGCTCTCCTGCAACAGGTCATCGCCGGGGCGCGGCTGGAGCGACAGGATCAGCCGTACCGCTTCGCGCACATCGTCCACTTCGGCATCGTGTGCGCGTGCCAGCACCGGATAGTCGTGGCTGGCCAGCAGGTCCAGGTCGCCGGCAAGGATGCGCGCGGCCAGATGGCGCGCCGGCACGCGGCCGGGCAGGGCGCCCAGCTGGGCCTGCAGGCACTCGCGCAGGTCGCAGGCGGCCAGGCCGGCCGGGTCGCCGTGCAGCAGGCGCTGACGGACCGCTTCCACTGCCTGCATGGTCATACCAAGACGGGTGGCGCCAAGCTGCTGCAGCGTCGCCAGGGCCTCGCTCAGGTAGCCGGCGTCGTCGGTCTGCTCCAGCCAGAACGCGGCGGCCCCCAATGCGGCCTCGTCCAGGTCCAGCGCCAGATCGCGCAGGATGCGCACGTGCGGGTCGGTGGATTCGCCGGCTGCCACGCGCTGCATGCGGTCGTCGTCGTCGCCGTTCCAGCTGCTGCTCTGCACGTCCCACATCGTGCTTTCCGGCAGTTCGTCGAAGGCGGCGACATCGGAAGCGCCATCGTCGCTGGTCGCGACAGCGTCGCTGTCGGCCAGTTCTTCCAGTTCCAGCAGCGGGTTGGTTTCCAGCGCGCGACGGATTTCCAGTTCCAACTGCATGCCGTCCAATTGCAACAGACGGATCGACTGCAGCAACTGCGGGGTCAGGTGCAGTTGCTGGCCAAGCTGGGCGGAAATGGTCGTCTTCATCGAAGCGCTTCCGGAAGGCGCCGCACGTGGCAGCGATGGAACGCATCTTGCAGGACAAGGCGACGGGTTTCTAATCAGGGAATCGCGTGAGGCAATTCGTGATTTTCCTGACAGGGTGTGGGGAATTCCCTGACGTTCAATACGGACTCAAGCGTGCCCGCCGGAATCCCGTCACTGTTTTCGTCGCTGGCGGCCATTTTCGGTCGGCGCAGCGGTTTGCTCAGACCAGTTCGTTGTGATGCTTGGCGGCCAGCAACACCAGGTCGTTGGCACGCCGGCAACCGAGCGACTCCATCATGCGCGCGCGATGGGTCTCCACCGTCTTGACGCTGATGCCGAGGTCGGCGGCGATTTCCTTGTTGCTCTGGCCGCGGCCGATCTCGCGCAGGATCTCGCGCTGGCGCGGCGACAAGGCGGCGATACCGACCGGTTTTTCGCGGCCCAGCATCGGCGCGATCATCTTGGACGAAATCTGCGGGCTCAGGAACACCTGGCCCGCCGCCGCTGCACGCAATGCCAATTCCAGCTCGAGCGGCGCCGCATCCTTGACCACGAAGCCGACCGCACCGCGATCGAGTGCATCGCGCACGTGCACCGGGTCGTCGTGCATCGACATCATCACCACATGCGTGCGCGGCGCCGCGCGCAACACATCGGTCATGGCATCCAGGCCGCTGCGGCCGGGCAGGGACAGATCCATCAACACCAGATCAGGCCGGTGCAGGGATGTCATGTCCAGGGCTTGCTGTGCATTGCTGGCCTCACCCACGACATCGATGCCGGCGAAGGTTTGCAGCAGCCTGGACAGGCCGGCACGGACAAGGGTGTGATCGTCGACGATGATGACTCGCACGGCGCAGAAGAGACCTTTTTTCAGTAAAGGGCACCTTAGCCGACCCGGCGCCCCGCGCCAACAGGCGCTATCAGCGCTGGCGGCGGGCGTCGGCGATCTGACGGCGATGCAGACGGAACAGATGACGTTCCAGCGCCTCCTGCAAGCCTGGGGAAAGCGGCGCAAACCGCAGCCATAGCCAGTGATCGTGGCCATCGCTTGCGCTTGCCAGGACCTCGGCAGGAAGCTGTACCAGTTCAGGAAGCCAGTCGGAGGGTTGCAGGCAAACGCTGCCCAGGGTGCCCGGCGGGTGGCTGCTTGCGCAGCTCAGGCGGATTCCGCGCACCGACCAGTGCACGTTCGCCTGGATCAGTCCGGTGTCGCCTTTTTGCACCAGGCGGCCGATCAGGGCCAGCATCAGGTCGAGCTTGGCGTCCATGCGCTGCACCAGCAGCGGCAGCTCGCCACGGTCTTCGCTGGTGTCTTCGCTGCGCAGGTCTTCCACCTGGCCCAGGCTGCGCAGCAGGGTTTCTGCGGCGCTGTGCGAGCCGGCGTCGCTGCCGGCACGGAAGCCGGCCGGCAGGCGCACTTCGCAGCTGAGCGTGTCGGCGAACAGCGCGGCATCGGCCGATGGCGCGAGTGTGCCGAGCGCGGACATCAGATCCGTCCGATCCGTGCGTAGGCGCGGCTGGCCGTAGAGGACGTGCGCTGCGCGCGGATCAGATCCAGCAGCTTGCGTCGACGCTCGAGCATCATCCGCATCAGGTCCTGCTGCATCGCCTGCAGCGTCTGCAACGCGTCGCGGTCCTGACTCAGGTCCGCCTGCTGCGCGTACTCGCGCAGGTGCAGATCGTGGGCATCCAGCATGAACGGCATCACCTCGAATTCCTCCTGCGCCATGGCCAGGCGGATGTCGGCAATTTCGGCTTGAAGGCTCTGCGCGCTATGCATGGTATGACTCACGAAGCGGCGGAAAGGCCGCGTTGGTCCAGGGGAATGGAATTCCACGCCGAGTCGATTTCGCTGAGCAGATCCAGCGCTTCGGTCAACGCGGTTTCGTCGTTGTGCAGGTTGGCGGCAGTCAGCCGCTGCATCACGTAGTCGTAGAGCGCCGACAGGTTACCAGCGATCTCGCCACCGGCTTCGTGATCGAGCGAGCCGTTCAAGTGACCGACGATCGCGCAGGCTTCGCCGATGGCCTTGCCCTTGCGCGCCTGGTCGCCCTGCGCCAGGCAGGCCTGGGCCAGACGGATGCGCTGGCAGGCGCCGGCGAACAGCAGCGACACCAGCTTGTGCGGGTCGGCTTCGGTCACGCTGGTGGACACGCCGACCTTGCGGTATTGCTCGGCATACTGACGATTGGAACCGTACATGGATGACTCCTCAATGGGCTGACCTTCGTTGGTCCCGGAGCGCTGCGCTCCTGCGACGACGCTCCTGCCGGAAGGCAAGGCCGAAATCACGATAGGCCCTTCTTGTATCGGCAAGACCATTGCGGGACTTGAGGATCCTCATCACGGAAATCAGCTCGTCAGCAGTCCGCTGAGCGAACTGGTGCTGCTCTGCAGCTTGCTGATCATGGTTTCCATCGCGGTGAACTGCGCGGTGTAGCGATCGCTGAGCTTGGTCATGCGCGCGTCGAGGTCATCCAGGTCATCCTCGTAGCCCTTGATCTGCTTGTTCAGGCTGTCCGAGCGCAGGGTCAGGGTGCCGTTGTTGGCGTTGACGTTGCTGTCGAGCAGCTTGGTCATGGCCGAGCCGAACTTGCTGTCCTTGCCGAGCACCTCGGCGGCGGCACCGCCGTCGGCGGCGATGGCGGTGTCGAACTTGCCGCCATCGAAGCTCATCACGCCATCCTTGTCGATGGTCAGGCCGAGCGACTTGAGTTCGGTGAGGTTGCCGCTGACCTGGCCGCGCAGCTGCTGCTGCAGGCCGCGCACCAGCGAGTCGCCGGTCAACGCAGCGGCGGTCTTGGTGGTGGGGTCGTAGGCGCTGCTCTTGGCCAGCAAGGTGTTGGCGGTGTTGTAGGCGGCGGCGTACGCGGTCAGATTGGCCTTGAGGCCGCTGGTGTCGGCCGCAACGCCCAATGTGACCTTGGTGCCTTCGGCGGCCTTGGTGAGGTTGAGCACCACGCCCGGCACGATGTCGGTGACGGTGTTGGAACTGGAGGTGCGTTCGAAGCCGTCCACGCGCACCAGCGCATCGGTCGCGGCCACGGACTGGGTCAGGCCGCCGCTGACGCCGGGGCCATAGGTGAGGCTGCTCAGGCTCGGGTCGCTGGCGCTGACGGTCAATGCGCCCTTGGTACCGGTGTCGATCGCGTTGAACACCAGGTGCTGGCCGTCGTTGGCGGTCACCACGCTGGCGGTGACGCCCTTGCCACCGGCCGCCTTGTTGATGGCGGCGGCGATGTCGGTGAGCTTGTCGGTGCCGCTGATGTCCACGGTGATTTTTTTCTCGCCATACCCGATCGTCAGCGTGCCGCTGCCGACAGTGGCATCGGCGACGAACGCGCCGGAGGCGAGCTTTTGCGCGCTGGCCAGCGAGACCACTTCCACCGAATAGTTGCCCGGCGCGGCCGAGCTGGTGGTGGTGGCGGTGAAGCCGGCATCGGTCGGTACCGTCGCCTTGTAGGCGTTGGTGTCGGCGCTGCTGATGACCTTGTCCAGCGCAGACTTGAGCGTGGTCATGCTGCTCTTGATCTGGCTGATCGCCGACAGCTGCGTGGTCGCGGCGCTCCCGGCCTTGTTGATGCGCGCCTGCTCCGGGTCTTTCTGCCGGGAAACCAGGGTGGACACCACAGTTGGGATGTCCAGACCGGAGCCGGAAGTGCTGATCACCGATGCCATGTTGCATTCCTCGTCTGGGCGTCCAAGCAAGGATGGACGCATGGGATTACGAGACGGGTATCGGCCGCATCCGCCAGGACTTTAGCGGCAGCAACCCGTTTCGCTCACGAGCTGGGGTAATGCAATTTCCATGCCGGCGGGCCGCGTCAAAAAACCCGCGCCAGGAAAGCGTGCTGCGCGTTCGCGCCAAATCTCGGGCGAAGGAGATCTGCGGCCACAAAAAAAGCCCCTCCGAAGAGGGGCTCTTGACTTGCTGCGAAGCGCTGCCGATTACTGCAGCAGGCTCAGCACGTTCTGCGGAACCGACTTGGCCTGGGCCAGCATCGCGGTACCGGCCTGCTGCAGGATCTGCGTGCGGGTCAGCTCGGCGGTTTCCTTGGCGTAGTCGGTGTCGCGGATACGGCTACGCGAAGCCGACAGGTTTTCCGAGGTTGCGCTCAGGTTGGCGATGGTGGAGGTGAAGCGGTTCTGCACCGCACCCATGTCGGCGCGCGAGGAGTTGACCGCGGTCAGCGCCTTGTCGACGATTTCCAGGGCCTTCTGTGCGCCGGAGAACGTGGAGATGTCCAGGGTGCTCAGGGTCGAGGCGGTGGAGCCGGAAGCGGCCGAGGCGGTGGTGATGCCGGCGCCGACGGTGATGCCTGCGGCGCTGGAGGTACCGGCGGTCAGCGAGGTGAAGTCCTGGCCAGCCTTCAGCGATTCGATCTGCACCGTACCGTCGGTCTTGATCGAGGCGTACATGCCGGTCTGGTCGAGCTTGTCGTTGATCGCCGCAGCCACCTTCTTGTTGACGTCGGCAGCGCTCTCGCCGACGCCGATCTTGACGTCTGCGATGGTGACGCTCTTGGCCGCGCCGCTGGCGTCCTTGAACGTCAGGCTCATGCCGCTGATCGAGCCGGATGCGGTGGAGGTGCCGGTCACGCCAGCGCCGGAAACGGCGGCAGCGAAGTTGGCCTTGCCCAGCGAATCGACATTGGCGTCAACGATGCTGTTGATGCCGATGGTCTGGCCGGCGTCGGCGCCGACCTGGAACAGCGCGCCGGAGAAGTCGCCGTTCAACAGCTTGGTGCCGTTGAAGTTGGTCTGGTTGGCGACGCGGTCGATTTCGGCGGTGAGCTGCTTGACTTCGGAGTTCAGCGCGTCACGGTCGGTCGGCGAGTTGGTGGCGTTGGACGACTGCACCGACAGCTCGCGGATACGCTGCAGGTTGCTGCCGATTTCGACCATCGCGCCTTCGGCGGTCTGGGCCAGCGAGATACCGTCGTTGGCGTTGCGCGAGGCAACGTCCAGGCCGCGGATCTGCGTGGTGAAGCGCTCGGAGATCGCCAGACCTGCGGCGTCGTCCTTGGCGCTGTTGATGCGCAGACCCGAGGACAGACGCTGGATGCTCGTCGACATGCTCGCGCTGCTGGTGTTGAGGTTCCGCTGAGCGTTCAGCGACATTACGTTGGTGTTGATTACCTGTGCCATTTTGATTTCTCCTAAGCGATTTTTCCGGCAAGGGGGACTTGCCCGGAGCCTCCGCAGGGGGGCCATCAAGTTGGCCGTTGCCGCTGCTGAGATGAATAACGGCGTTGCGTCGGGAACCTTTAGCGAAATCCAGTGTTTTTTTACTGTCTTTCTGCTGCGGGACGAAATACGGAAGCGTTGTGTATCAAGGGGTTTGGTTTATTCGGCAGCACCCCGTAGATCTTTAGCGTTGGTATAACTTTCGACGAATAAACTCCGTCGGCCTGCGCAGGTACTCGCGCGCAGGAGTGCAGAAAAAGTGGGTTTTCTGCTGAAAATCAGCGGATCAGGTTGAACAACGACGACGACTGCATCTGCTGAAAAATCGTTTGAGCGGCCTGCAACGAGGCCTTCTCCAGTTCGTACTGCCCAAGCGCCGAGGCGTAATCCAGATCGCGGATCGACGACAGGGTGGTCTTGAGGGTGACCTCGTTGGACTCGAGCAGGGAGTTGGCGTTGTCGATCGCCGACAGCTGCGCGCCGCCGGAGGCGCGCGCATCGATCATCTTCGACGAGGCCTGTGCGATGTCGCGCATCGACGACTGCAGCGTGTTGATCATCGCCGCCTTCTGCGGCTGGGTCAGCGTGTCGGAGTTGAGCGCGCCGACCAGGTCGTCGATGGTGGAGAACACGTCCTTGGTGGTGGAGGCGCCGATCTGGAAACTGTCGCCCACCGCCGGTGCACCGCTGATGCGCATGCGCACGCCGGCCGCGTTGATGTCCTCGCCATCCTTGTAGGTGCCGGTACCGACCACCGTATTGGTGCTGTCGCGCACCTCGTAGGTGTCGGCGGCGGTGAACTGCACGCTGTAGCTGCCGCCGTTCCAGCTGCCGGTGCTGGCATCGCGGCTGAAGTCCAGCAGCAGCCCGGTGCCGGTGTTGGCAGTGTTGGGGTGCGCATCCACGGTGCCGTCGCCGGTGCGGATACGCATGAAGATTTCGCTGCCGGGCAGGGTGTCGCTGACGAAGGTGTCCGGCGCCACTTCGACCTGTTTCTGGGTCTGGTCGCCGTTGTAGGTGACGCCGCCGCTGCTCTTGATGAACGGCGCGCTGCCATCGGCGGTGCCGCCGAACAGGTAGCGCCCGGTGCCGTCGGTGCTGTTGGCCAGGCTGACCATGCTGTCGCGCAGGGCGGTCAGTTCCGAGGCGATTGCCTTGCGGTCGTCGGGGCTGAGCGAGGAGTTGTTGGCCTGCACCGCCAATTCGGTGACGCGCGCCATTTTGTCGCCGGCCTGCGACAGGGCGTTTTCCTGCAGGCCAAGGCGGTTCTGCACGTTGTTGGCGTTCTCGCCAAATCGGGTGATCGCGGCCAGTGCGCGATCCAGGCCGACCGCAGTGCCGGCGGCGACCGGGTCGTCCTTGGCGGTGACCAGGCGCTGCCCGCTGGTGAGCTGGGCCTGGATCTGGTTTAGCCGGGACTGCTTGGCCGTCATCGACGACACCGACTGGCTGTACATCATGCTGGTGGAGATACGGTCGGTCATCAGCGTACGGCACCCAGGATGGCTTGGAAGATGGTGTCGGCGGTGGAGATCATCTGTGCGGCGGCCTGGTAGGCCTGCTGCAGCTTCAGCATGTTGGCGGCTTCCTCATCGAGGTTGACGCCGGAAATCGAGTCGCGGCTGGCCTGCGCCTGGTCGTTGATGACCTTCTGTGCGTCCGAGGCATAACTGGCCGCACGCGCGGCCGAGCCAACCGAGGTGGTCAGGCCCGACAGCGCGCCGTTGAGCGTGACCGTGCCGCCGCTGAGCGCCTTGGCATCGTCGAGATTGGCCAGCAACTTGGCGTTGCCGTTGTCGCTGGAGCCGGCGCCGGTGGGGCCGACGCCGAAGGTGTCGCCGGCCTTGGGCGCGCCGTCCAGCGCAAAGCTCCAGCCGTTGGCGCTGATGGTCTGCCCCGCGGTATAGGCGAACGGGCCGGCGCCGTCGATGGTGTACTGGTTGGCGTCGATGAACTCCACCGACGCCGGGGTCAGCAGCGCCGGATTCTGCGCATTGGTGACCTTGACGTCGCTGATCTTGCCGGTGCCCAGGTTGGCGACCGTGGCGGAGGCCTTGACCGGGGTGGCTGCGGCAATCCGCGAGGGGTCGGTGATGGCCACCGACAGGGTGCCGGCCAGCCCGGCGGTGGGCTGCAGCAGGAACTTGTCGCCGTTGGCCGGCGTGCCGCCGACCACCAGGCTGACGCCGTTGAGCACCAGCGGATTGGCCGGGGTGCCGGTGCCGCTGAGCGGCACCGCCGAGCCGGTGCTGGCATTGGTGGCCTTCCACGCAGTGCCGTCGAAGCTGAGCGTGACGTTCTGCCCATCCACCGCCGCCATGTTGCTGAAGCTGGCGCTCAGCGACGCGCTGCCGGTGTTGGCGGGGTTGGCGGCGGTGGTGGGCGAGCCGATGTTGAAGAAATTGCCGCCCATCGCGCCATACAGGTCCATGCCTTGCGCGTGACCGGCGTTGAAGGTGCTGGCCATGCCCACGGCCAGGCGACCGAGTTCGGCCTGGGTCGGCTCTAGCACGCTGCTGCGGAACTCCAGCAGCCCGCCGATCTGCCCGCCCAGCGAGCTGGCGCTGAGGCTGACATTCTGGCCCTGGGTCTGCATCGCCACCTGCAGCTTGCTCGGCTGATACGGGTCGGCGACGGTGGTCAGCTTGGACGAGGTGGTTCCCACCACCAGGGCCTGGCCGCCGGAGGTGAAAACGTTCATGAAGCCGCCGTCCTGCATCACCGCAGTGCCGCCGGTGTAGCCGACCAGCTTGCTCACTAGCGCGTCGCGCTGGTCGAGCATGTCCGGCGAAGCGCTGTCGATGCTGTTGCCGATGGTGCCGTTGATCTTGGCGATCTGCTGGGTCAGGCGATTGACCTCGTCCACCGCGGAGGTCAGGCCGCTGTTGACCTCATTGCTCAGGCTGTCCATCTGCCCGTTGAGCTGCTTGAAGCGCGTGGCCAGCGAGTTGCCGCTGTCGAGCATGCTCTGCCGCTCGGCGGTGGACGAGGCATTGGACGAGACCGCGCTGGTGGAGTCGAAGAAGTTCGACCACAGCCCGGCCACGTTGGTGGCGGTGTTGGAGTAGAGGCTGTCGACGCGGTTGGACAGCGAGGACAGCTGCTGCAGCCGCGACAGCTCGCCGCCGCTGTCGAGCAGGCGCGAGGTGGCCAGCTGGTCTGCCACCCGGCTCACGTCGGTGATCTTGGCGCCATTGCCCACGAACGCGTAGCCCATGTCGGTGGGCGTGCGCGTTGCAAATTCCACACGTTGGCGGCTGTAGCCTTCGGTATTGATGTTGGCGACGTTATGGCTAACGGTCGACAACGCCCGTTGGAAGGCGATCAGCGCACTGGTCCCGGTGGACATGATGGACATGGGCGTTTACCTCAACGACGAATGGTGCCGAGCCCAGCAGGCTCGGCGGTGCTGGCATAGCGGTTGGACAGGTCGGCCGCCGCGTTGCCGATCGCGGCTACCGCACGGTCGATGGTCGGACCGTTGGCGATCGCCGCGATCTTGGCTGCGTAGCCCGGATCGGTGGCGTATCCGGCCTGTTGCAAGCCGCGTGCAAAACCCTTGATATCGGTGCCGGCCTGCAGCGCGGGCTGGTAGCGACTGTTGTTCTTCAGCAGCCGCACGTAGTCGGCAAAACTCTCCTCGGCCGAGCCGTAGGCACGGAAATCGGCGGTTTCGGTGGTCTTGACGCCATTGACGTATTCGTGGGTGCCGGTGGTGACCTTGTCACCGCTCCAGCCGGTGGCCTTGATGCCGAACAGGTTGTTGGAGTCGCCGCCATTGCCGATGCCGCGCCGGCCCCAGCCGGTTTCCAACGCAGCCTGCGCGACCAATGCACGCGGATCCACGCCCAGTTCGCGCGCGGCCTTCTGCGCATGCGTCCAGATCTTGGCGACGAAGCCTTCCGGGGTACGCTCGCCCAGGCTGGCGGCGGCGCTGCTCGCCGCGCTCGCATTGACCGCGGCGTTGGCATCGGCGGCATCGCTGGCCGCCACATCGCTCCAGCGATCGTTGGCCGAGGGCCAGCTCAGCGCGGCCGCATCGTCGCTGCCGGCATCGCTGCTGCCGGTGCGCCCGGCGATCAGATCCAGCACCTGGCTCATGCCGATGCCGCCCAGGCCGCCTGCGCCGATGCCTGCAGCGGTGCCGACAGCTGTACCGATCGCTGCACCGACGCCGCCTGCCGCGCCGTCGCGGGCGGGCAGCGGCAACGAGGCATCGCGCTTGCCGGCCACCAGCGAATACGCCTTGGCGGCGTCGGCGGTGCTCAGCGAGGTGTTCAACGCCGGGCCGCCGGTGTCGCCGCTCAGCTGCTTGGAGATCATCGCCGACAGGCCCAGCCCCTTGCCATCGGTCAGCGCCTTGGCCATCTGCTGGTCGTACATCTCGCGGAACATCTGGTTTTCGCCCGGGAACATCGGGTCGCCAGAGCTTGCATCGCGCATGCTCTTGACCAGCATCTGCGCGAACTGTCCTTCGAGCTGACGTGAGACCTTGTCGATCTTGGCGGGATCGGCCTTGGTGCTCGGGTTGAGATCAATGGGCGAGGCTGCGATACGCATGTCAGATCACCTCCAGCTCCGCCGTGAGCGCACCGGCTTGCTTGAGCGCTTCCAGGATGGCCACCAGGTCGCCGGGAGCGGCGCCCACTTCGTTGACCGCACGCACGATCTGATCGAGCGTGGTGCCGCCTTCGAACTTGAACATGCGGCTGCCTTCGGAGGTGGCGGTGATCGTCGACTGCGGGGTTACCGCGGTGCGGCCGCCACTGAAGGCGCCCGGCTGGCTGACGTTGGTGTTCTCGCTGATGGTCACGGTGAGCGAGCCATGCGCGATCGCCGCCGGCATCACCCGCACCAGCTGGCCGATCACCACGGTGCCGGTACGTGCGTTGACCACCACCTTGGCCGGGGCATCGCCCGGAGAGAGTTCGACATTTTCCAGCCGCGACAGCAGGCCGATACGCGCGCCAGGATCGGTCGGCGAGCGCACTGCCACGGTCACGCCGTCCACCGCACGTGCGGTGCCGGCGCCGAAGCTGCTGTCGATCGCCGCGACCATGCGCGAGACGGTGGTGAAGTCGTTCTGGTGCAGGTTGAGGGTGATCTCGCCGCTGCCGGCAAACACGTCCGGCAACGCACGTTCGACGGTGGCGCCGTTGGGGATGCGGCCGACGCTGGGAATGTTGACCGACACCCGCGAGCCGTCCTTGCCCTGCGCGCCGAAGCCACCGACCACCAGGTTGCCCTGCGCCATCGCATAGACCTGGCCGTCGGCGCCCTTCAGCGGTGCCATCAGCAGCGAACCGCCACGCAGCGACACCGCGTTGGCGATCGAGGACACGGTGATGTCGATCGGCTGGCCGGGTTTGGCAAACGGCGGCAGTTCGGCATGGATGGCCACGGCCGCGACGTTTTTCAGCTGCGGATTGACGTTCGCCGGAACATTGACGCCCAGCTCGCCGAGCAGGTTCTTCAGGCTCTGCACGGTGAAGGGCGCCTGGCTGGTGCGGTCGCCGCTGCCGTCCAGGCCGACCACCAGGCCGTAACCGACCAGCGCGTTGCCGCGCACGCCGCCGACCTGGGCAAGATCCTTGATGCGCTCGGCCGAGGCCGGCGCGGCGATCGCGCAGACCGCCACAGCGGCGGCCAGCAGACGGAAGGGCAGGGAAGACAGATTCATGGTCGCAGGCTCAGTAGGGCGACAGACGGGAATTGAAGAAGCGGCTCAGCCAGCCCATCGCGTTGGACTGCGCGATCGCGCCGCGGCCGCCGTAGGCGATGCGGGCGTCGGCCACCTTGCTCGAGGGCACGGTGTTGTCCGGGGCGATGTCGGCGGCGCGCACGATGCCTTGCACCTGCACCAGTTCGTCGCCCTGGGTCAGGCGCAGGTTCTTCTGCCCCTGAATCACCAGATTGCCGTTGGGCAGGCGCTGCATCACCGTGACGGTGACGCTGCCCTGCATGCGGTTGCTTTGCGCGGTGTTGCCCTTGCCGTCGAAGCTGCGATCGCCGCTCAACGAGTTCTGCAGTACGTTCAAGCCACCGACGGTGAGCGGCGCACCCAGCAGCGTCGGCGCGGCCATGGTGGTCGCGTCCTTCTTGCTGATGCTGGTATTGGCGGTGGACGAGGCGGTGGTGCTTTCCACCAGGTTCACCGTCAGCAGATCGCCGACATCGCGGGCGCGGCGGTCGCCGTACAGGTTCAGGCTCGGGCCGGCGGCGTAGATCGCCCCGGCGGTGGGCTGCGCCACCGGCGCGACCACCGGCACGATCGGCGCCAGTTCGGCGAACGGCCGCACATCGCCGGCCGCCACGCAGCCGCCCAGCAGCGCGCTGCAGGCAATGGCGAGGCACAGGGAGGAGAGAGAAGGCAGGCGGGACATGGCGTGGATTCCTGAGAGGGCAGTGACCGGCGGGCCGATCAGACGTTGTTGTTCAAGTAACCGAGCATCGAGTCGGTGGTGGAGATCGCCTTGGCATTCATTTCGTAGGCGCGCTGCGTTTCGATCATGCTCACCAGTTCTTCCACCGTGTTGACATTGCTGCCTTCCAGCGCGCCCTGCACGGTGTTGCCCAGGCCGTTGAGGCCGGGGGTGCCGTTCTGAGCAGGGCCGGAGGCGGTGGTTTCGACAAACAGGTTCTCGCCCTTGGACTGCAGGCCCGAGGGGTTGATGAAGTCGGTCAGCGTCAACGCGCCGATTTCCTGCGCGGCGGCCTGGCCGGCCAGCGTCACGCTGATGGTGCCGTCGTTGCCGATGGTCAGCGACTGCGCGCCTTCGGGGATCTGGATGCCCGGCTGCAGCGGGTAGCCGCTGTTGGTGACCAGCTCGCCCTGCGCATTGATCTGGAAGGTGCCGTCGCGGGTATAGGCCGAGGTGCCGTCAGGCATCTGCACTTCGAAGAAGCCGCGGCCGTTGACCATCACGTCGAGCGCGCGGCCGGTCTGCTGCTGGCTGCCCTGGTCGAAGCCCTTGAAGGTGGAGACCACCCGCACGCCGGTACCCAGCTGCAGGCCGGTCGGCAGCTGCGTCTGCGCGGAGGTGGAACCGCCCGGCGCACGCACCTGTTGGTACAACAGGTCTTCGAACGCCGCACGATCGCGCTTGAAGCCGGTGGTATTGGTATTGGCCAGGTTGTTGGAAATGACCGACATGCGCGTCTGCTGCGCATCCAGTCCGGTTTTGGCGACCCACAAAGCCTGATTCATGACCCGATTCCTCGTTAGACCCGGGGATGTGTTCCGGGTACGGGTGGGTATATGCACGTGCCGTGCCAAACCCGCGTCGGATTTTTGCCGGCTGTGCACTGGATCACGCGAAGCGGGCGCGACAGCCTGCACGGGGCAGGGATGGCGGCGGACAGGCGGCGGCTAGGCCGAAGCGGTGGAAACCTGCGCGGCAGATCAGGTGCGGCAGATCGGTCGCCGGTCAGCGATGTGTTCGGCGAGGTGTGAACCCTTGGCGCTGCGTGCAGAAGGGTTCTCGGGATTTGCCGGCTGGCATTGCGACGCAGTCAACAGGCTGGTTGGTCGAGCGCGCGGTGGCCTCACCGCTCGCGGGACACGCCGTGAACCCATCCCTGGGGGCTCGGTGGCGGCATCCATGCCGCCACACGGTCCCGCAATCGGCGAGGCCACCGCACCTGGGAGTGAATCGGTGGTCGTGTGAAAAGCTGCTTGTTGCTCGGGTTGAATCGGGAAGCGGATCGGAAGCGATGCGATCCAAGCAACACACCGCATGCTCTGCTCGCAATCCTGCGTACCGACTATCTCGCCTGGTCCTTGCCCGCCCACCGTCGCGGGACCTTACGCGGCATGGATGCCGCGTAAGAGCCTACATGGACGTACTTGCGGCGTGTCCCGCGAGGGTGGGCGGGCAAGGGCCCTGCAGCCAAGGCACAAACCAGCCGCTCTGCAGCGAAGGCCCAGATCAACAGCAGTGCCAACCGCACACACCTGGCCGGTAGTCAGCGTCAAGCGCGTACAAACCACCTGCAAGACCGCAGGAGTCAGAGTCAAACGACATGTCACTTCGCGCGCGAGCCACATCCCCCGGGCGGCCGCCAGGTGCTCGGCAGCGCGGCAAGCCAACCGGCGGTGCGGCAGTGGGCGCCAGTGGCGCTTAGCCGCTGACCCGCAGCAGCGAATTGGCCGACTGCGCGTTGTCGTCGCCGTTCTTGATGATCTTGACCTGCATTTCGAACTGCCGCTGCAGCTGGATCATCTCCACCAGCGCGCCGGCGGCGTCCACGTTGCTGCCCTCCAGCATGCCGCTGTTGATGGTCTTGCCGGTGGCCACCGCAAACGCCTGCGCCGGGTCGGTGCTGGTGTTACGCATCAGCCCGTCCGGGCGCCGCGTCAAACGGTCGGCGGGGGCATCGACCACCTTCATCTTGCCGACGATGGCCATGGTCTGCGGGCCTTCGCCCTGCGGAATGATCGAGATGCTGCCGTCGCTGCCGATCTCCATCGCCTGGTGCGGCGGGATCGTCATCGGATTGCCGCCCTCATCCAACACCGCATGCCCATTGGCGGTCACCAACTGGCCGTTGGCGGTGAGTGCCAACTCGCCGTTGCGGGTGTAGGCCTCGCTGCCGTCGGGCGACTGCACCGCCAGCCAGCGGTCCTGCTGCAGCGACACGTCCAGCGGGTTGCCGGTGACCTTCTGGTGGCCCTGGCTGCGGTCGAAGCCCTGGTCCACATGCAGCGCATCGATCCGCGACGGATAGCCCTTGCCCTGGATCTTGAACGCCTCGGTATTGGCCAACGCAGCCTTGAACCCCACCGTATCGACGTTGGCGAGATTGTGCGACACGGTGCCCTGCGCCTGCAGGGAGGCGCGGGCACCGGTCATCGCAACGTAGAGAGCTTTGTCCATGAGGCACCGGGATTGGGGAATGGAGAGTCGGGAATCGGGAATCGGGAATCGCAAAGGCGGGATTGCTGGAGACTGGAAGAGGGAAGCAAGGCCGGCATCCGATACACGCAATACCAGCTCTTACGATTCCCTATTCCCCAATCCCGATTCCCAGCCGTTAACGAATATTGATGATCGTCTGCGTGACCTGATCCTGGGTCGAGATCATCTGCGAGTTGGCCTGGAAGTTGCGCTGGGCCACGATCATGTTCACCAGCTGCTCGGTCAGGTCCACCGTGGAGGATTCCAGCGAGCCGGATTCGATCTGGCCCAGGTCCGAGGTGTCCGGCGCGCCGGTGCGGGCGGCACCGGAGGTGTAGCTTTCGGCCCACATGTTGTTGCCCTGCGATTGCAGGCCCTGCGGGTTGACGAAGGTGCTCAGCGCGACCTGACCCAGCGGCTTGTCGGCGCCGTTGGAGTAGCGCGCGAACACCACGCCGCTGGTGTCGATGCTGATCTCGTTGAGCTTACCGCTGGCATAGCCGTCCTGGCGGGTATCACGCAGCGCGAAGGCTTCGCCGTACTGGGTCGAGCCACTGACGTTGAGCTGCATGCTCAGCACGCCGGCGCCGGTGCTCGGGGTGAACGGGTCCATCGTGATGATGCCGTTGGCCGGGGTGGTCAACGCGCCGGTATCGGAGAACTGCAGCGTGGTGGGCGCGCCGACCGCGGCACCGTCCACGTAGTTGTGCACCTGCCACTCGTTCGGGTTGGCGGTCTTGACGAAGTAGGAGGTCTGCACATGGCTGACGCCCAGCGAATCGTAGACGTTGATGCCGCCGGTGGAGTGGCTGTAGGTCTTGTCGTCAGCCGGGCTGAACGGGGTCACCGACGGGGCGGTGGCATTGCCCGGCAGGGTGAAGGCCAGGTTGACCGTGGAGGTCGACTTGGGCGGGCTGTCGGTGGTCAGCAGCTGCAGGTCCGACAGGCGGCCGACGTCGAAGCCGTTGCCGCTCGGGTTGGGGGCGAAGACCTGCAGGCGCGCGCCCTGCGGATTGATCACGTAGCCGTTGGCATCGGTCTGGAAGTTGCCGGCGCGGGTGTACATCTTGGCGCCGTTGGAGGTCACGGTGAAGAAGCCTTCGCCGGAGACGGCCAGGTCCAGGCTGCGCCCGGTCGGATCGATATTGCCCTGCGAGAACTGCTGCGCCACATTGCTGACGCGCACGCCCGAACCCACCGCGTTGCGCGACAGGCCGTAGCTGGTGCTCTGGAACATGTCGGCAAACTCGGCACGCGATTCCTTGAAACCGGTCGTGTTGACGTTGGCGATGTTGTTGGAGGTGACGTTCAGATCGGCATTGGCTGCGTTGATGCCGGACAACGAGGTATTGAAAGCCATGGATGAGGTCCTTTGAGTGTCGGTTGCCGGCTCAGCTGACGCGGAGCACGTTGGCGAGCGGGGAAGTGCCTAGCCCGGTCAGGTTGAGATACAGGCCGTCCGAGCCGATCGTGACGCTGTCCACCGGCGCGTCGACATAGGTGGACAACTTGCTTTTGGAACCGGCGGTGTCGGTCTGGGTGGCGGTCACGCCGTACTTGCCGGCGGCCATGCGGTTGCCGTTGGCATCGGTGCCGTCCCAGGCAAACGACACTTCACCGGCGGCGCTGGCCGGCACGCTGAGCTGTTTGACGAAGGCGCCGTTGGCATCGGTGATTTCGAAATTGACGGTGCCGGCCGAGGTCGCGGCGACCACGCCCTTGGCCGAATTGGTGGCATCGATGGCGAGCTGTGCGGAGGGCACCAGCACGTTGTGCCCGACCAGCGAGGCGCCCTTGAGCACCTGATCGCTGCTCTGCGCTGCCGAGAAGCTGCTGACCTTGGTATTGAGGTCGCCGATGCCCTGCACGGTGGAGAACTGCGCCAGCTGGCCCAGAAACGCGCTGTTTTCCATTGGTTTGAGCGGGTCCTGGTGCTGCAGCTGCTCGGTCATCAACTTGAGGAAGTCGGCCTGGCCGAGCGATTCCTCCTTCTTCTTGGTCGCTGTGGCGCTGCTGGAGGTCAGCCCGAGGCTGGTGTAGAGGTCACTACCGATCGTGCTCATGTGAAAGGGTCCGTAAGGGAAGGGTCAGCTAGGAGGGTCAGCGACCCATGGTCAGGGTGGCGAGCGCCAGTTCCTTGGCGGTGTTGAGCATTTCCACGCCGGCCTGGTAGTTGCGTGAGGCCGAGATCATGTTGACCATCTGCGAGACCGGGTCCACGTCCGGCGAGAACACGTAGCCATCGGCATCGGCCAGCGGATGGCCGGGCTCGTAGCGACGGATCGGCGGCGCGTTGGTGGTGGTGATCTCCTTGACGTTCACCGAGGTCAGACTGGGGTCCTGGCGACTTTGCTGGGCCTGGAAGATCGGCTCGATCGGCTTGTAGGTCGCCTCGGCCGAGCCAGCGACGGAGTCGGCATTGGCCAGGTTGGAGGCGATGGTGCTCAGGCGGACCGACTGCGCGTGCAGCGCCGAGCCGGCCACATCGAAGATGGGTAGATTGCTCATGACTTATTGGCCGGTGATCGCGGTGAGCATCGAGCGCACCTTGGATTCGAGGAAGCTCAGCGAGGCGCGGTATTCCAGCGCGGCGCGGCCGTAGGCAGCACGTTCGGCATCGGGATCGACGGTATTGCCGTCCAGGCTGGGCTGGTCGGATTCGCGGGTGATCTGGAACGGGTTGAGCCCGGCACTGCTGCCGATCTCGTAATGCTTGGCGTCGGTGGTCTGCAGCAGGGTGCCGTCGCGCACGCCTTCGGCCGATTTGAGCGCCGCCTCGAAATTCAGATCCTTTGCCTTGTAGCCAGGGGTGTCCACATTGCTCAGATTGCTGGCAATGAGCTTCATGCGCTGCTCGCGTAGCGGCAGAGCATCGCCGTGGATGCCTAGAAAGGACGAGATGGAATTGGACACGGTGCTCTCCCGCGAAGTGTTACCAGGGAGAAAGCAATGTTTGTGCCAATCGAGGTGGTGCGGGCCGCGGAACGCGCAGAGTGATCGGAGCTGCCGACGAGCGGCAGCTTGGCCGTCCGGGGGGCGCGATAGACATCGTATCCGTCGCGGCGCTGCTTCACTCAGGCGCGCCAGGCCAAAAGATTCGGCATTAACCGAGGCGCGTTCCGGCCACGTCCGGCGTCAGCGGATGTCAGTTTAAAAGCGGGCTGACGCACACCGCCCCAACTTCAATGCTGCCGGGCTCTTGGAAGCCCGGCGCAGCGCCTTGTCGCTGCCATCGGCTTCGACCCGGCAGCCGCCTGGCCTGCTCAGGCCGCTTCGGCGACCACTTTCAGGCGCGCCAGCACGTAGTCGGCCAGCTCGTGGGCACTGTACTTGGCCACGAAGGCATTGGCGCCCACCTGCTCGACCATGGCGTTGTTGAACACGCCCGACAGCGAGGTGTGCAGCAGCACGTACAGGCCTTGCAGGCCCGGCGTGCGCCGGATTTCCGTCGTCAGCGTGTAGCCGTCCATGGCCGGCATTTCGATGTCGGAGATGACCATCGCATAGCGGTCGGCCGGATTCTCGCCTGATGCAGCCACCTGCAAGAGGTGGTCCAGCGCCTGGCGGCCGTCGGACAACAAGGTTGCCGAGACGCCGAGCTGGTCGAGCACGCTGCGGATCTGCTGACGCGCCACGCGCGAGTCGTCCACCACCAGTACCTGGAACTGCCGGTCGTAGGCGACCAGCTGCAGCGAGGGATCCAGCTGCACGTCCTTGCTGACCTTGGCGATGTCGGCGAGCACGCTTTCCACGTCGATGACCTGAATCAACTCGCCCTGGAAGCGCGTCACCGCCGTCAAATAAGTGGCTTCGGCGCCCAGTTCCGGCGGCGGGTGGATGTCTTCCACCGCAATATTGACGATGCGCTCCACGCCGCTGACCAGAAAGCCCTGGACCGAGCGGTTGAATTCGGCCACCACCAGGTAGCCGGGGCCGTTTTCCGAGTGCGCGTCGCGCTCCGGGTGGCCGATCGCCAGGCCCAGGTCCAGCACCGGCACCGAGCGCCCGCGCACGTCGGCCACGCCGGCGAACTCGGTCGGCAGGCCGGGAACCTGGAACAGCTCCGGGCGGCGCAGCACCTCCTGCACCTTGAACACGTTGACGCCAAAAAGCTGGCGCCCGCCCAGCCGGAACAGCAGCAGGGCCAGTCGGTTGTGGCCAGCCAGACGCGTGCGCTGGTCGATGCGGTTGAGCAGATCGTGGGTCATGGGGCAGATATCGACAGCGCCCTCGGAAAACTTGAGCGGTTTTAAGGTTGGTGTGGGGCGCTGTCGGGAATTGGGAGTCGGGAATGGGGAATCGCAAAAGCGGAGGGCTTTTTGCAGCAAGCCCGAGGCGAAGGACCCTGCTGTGACGTACCTACGGTGTTCACTAAGGAAATCGCACATCAGCAGCGAAGACCGATCAAGGCTCAGCCCCCGACCGATTCCCCAATCCCGAATCCCGATTCAAAAAAACAGGCACGCCTCTTGCACTGCCTGTTCCGTCTCCCTCCGGATCTGGTCCCATGCGCCTGCTCCTGCTTGTCATCTTGTTGGCTGCCGCTCCGGCCTGGGCCCAGAGCTATCAGTCTGTCGATTCCATCCGCGCTGCGGCGCTGGCCACCGTTGGCCCGGATGCCGAGGCCGAGGCCACGCTCGACCCGGGCTTGCGCATGCCGGCCTGTCCGATCGCGCTGCAGGCGCAGCCGACCGGCACCAATACGGTGGAAGTGGCCTGCCCACAGCCGGCCGGCTGGCGCCTGTTCGTACCGCTGAAGGTGCGCCGCAACCAGGACGTGTTGGTGTTGCGTCGCGGCATCAGCGCTGGAGAAGTCATTTCGCTGGCCGATATCAGTATCGAGAAGCGTGATGCCGCGCGCATCGTCGGTGCGGTGCTGGCCGATCCGGTGGCGGCGGTGGGCAAGACCGCCCGGCGCATCCTGCCGGCCGGCTCGCTGCTGTCGGCCAACGATCTGGTCACGCAGCGGCTGGTCCGGCGCGGCGACACCGTGCCGCTGGTGTCGCGCAATGGCGGTCTGGAGGTGCGCATGAGCGGTCGCGCGCTGTCCGATGCCGGCGAGAACGAGCGGGTTTCGGTGGAAAATTCCTCTTCGCGCCGGGTGGTGCAGGGGATCGTCGAAGCGAGCGGGACCGTTGTGGTGTCCAGATAGAAAATCGCTATAAAGTTTTTTTTTGGCATGCCGTTATCCCCTACGACCTGTAGAGGAGTTCCCGACATGAGCCAGAAAATCGAAGGCAATCTACCGACCGCTGCAACCCTTCGCACCGCGGCCACGAGCAGCAAGATCGCTTCGGCCGGTGAAGATCGCGCGTCCCCGATCGCCGCATTGCCGCCGACCGACAGCGTCAAGCTGACCGGTGAGGCGACCAACCTGCAGAACCTGCAGCGCACGCTGTCGCAGTCCTCGGCGATCGACACCGGTCGCGTCCAGGCAGTGAAGGATGCGTTGCAGAACGGCAGCTACTCCATCAACCCGGATGCCATCGCCAGCCGCATGATGGATCTGAATCAGCAACTGGCGGGTTAATCCCCGACTCAAAGGATGAACGTGAACGAGTTCCTGCAACGTCTCAGCGATGCGCTGGCCGGCGAACGCCAGGCATTACTCGAGAACGACATCGATGGGTTGATGCGCCATACGCAGGACAAGCTGTCGGCACTGCGCGCGCTGGAAGCGGCAATGCCCCAGGGCGAAGAAGAGCGGCTGCGTGAACTGGCCGAAGCCAATCGCGCCAACGGCGCGCTGCTGGCACGCCGGCGTCGCGAAGTGAACTGGGCACTGCGTCATTTGGGCCGCACCGAGAGTGCGCCGTCCTACGACGCCAAGGGCCAATCGAGCGTGCTGCGCGGCGGTCGTTCGTTGGCAGTGGCCTGAAGCACCGCAGCGTGCCCGAGCGCACGCGCAGGCTGGACCAGGTGTTTGCGGCGCAGCTTTGAGCTGCCCGGCGTGCAAGAGCATGGCCCCGCGCAATACGAGGCCTGGGCGGTTCGGCGTATATTGAAGCGTCCTCTACGCCGCCCTGTCCCGTGACTGCCAAGTTTTTTCTCAATCAAACCCTGTTACCGTCCTCGACCATGCTGCGCGCCTTTGGCGACCAGATGCTCGAAGGCGTGCTGCTGTTCCGCGCCGACGGGCAGCTGATCCTGGCCAACGCCATCGCCCGCCAGAGCCTGTGCAAGGAAGATCCTGCCGACGACCGCAATCTCGGCGAGCGGATCTCGCAGGTGCTGCCGTCGGATGCGCTCAATCAGGCGCGCAGCAAGGGCAGCTGGACCGGCAGCCTGCCGGTGGCTGATCGCGTGGTCATCGCGCATCTGTACTACAACGAGGAGCAGGGCGTCGGGCACTTCCTGGCGCTGTTCCACAACATCGAAGGCCAGCAGGACTACGAGCGCGAGCTGCAGCAGCGCCATGCCGAACTGCGCCAGGCCTACCTGCGTTTGAACGGCGCGCAGGACAAGCTGCTGCAGTCGGAAAAGATGGCCTCCATCGGCCAGCTGGCCGCCGGCGTGGCGCACGAAATCAACAACCCGATCGGCTATGTGCACTCCAATCTCGGCAGCCTGCAGGAATACCTGCGCAGCCTGTTCACGCTGATCGAAGCCTATGAGCGCGCACTGCAGGCGCCGGATCCGAAGGCGCTGATTCCGGAGATCGACGAGATCCGCAACCGCGCCGACATCGACTTCATCAGCCGCGACCTGCCGCAGTTGATGGCCGAATCGCGCGAGGGCATCGAGCGGGTCACCCGCATCGTGCGCGACCTCAAGGACTTCTCGTACTCGGACCGGTCCGAGTCGTGGAAGATGGTCGACCTGCATGCCGGTCTCGAATCCACGATCAACATCATCTGGAACGAGCTCAAGTACAAGGTCACGCTGGAGCGCAATTACGCCGAGCTACCGTTGGTGGAATGCCTGCCGTCCGAGCTCAACCAGGTCTACATGAACATGCTGCTCAACGCCGGCCAGGCGATCGTCGAGCGTGGCACGATCACCGTCACCACCGGCCGCGACGAGACCGAGAATGTCTGGATCCAGTTCCAGGACAGCGGCGCCGGCATCGCCCCGGACCTGCTGCAACGCATCTTCGACCCGTTCTTCACCACCAAGCCGGTCGGCAGCGGCACCGGCCTGGGCCTGTCGATCTCCTACGGCATCATCAACAAGCACCATGGCCGCATCGACGTCGAAAGCGTCCCGGGGCAGGGCGCCAGTTTCCGGATCGTGCTGCCGGTGCGGCAGCCGCGGTAGCGCTGGGAATCGGGAGTGGGGAATCGGGAATCGGTAAAGCGGCATGCGCTGGTGCTTTGGTTTTGAGGCACGAGTTGGCACGCGGAGAATCAAGCGGTACAGATCTGCTCTACCAATTCTCCATTCCCGATTCCCTATTCCCGGCCGTTACGCAGCTCATCATGCGTGCGAAATGCCTGACGAATGTGCTCGCGCAGTTCGTCGTCGTTCCAGGGCTTGGTCAGGAAGCGGTAGATCGCACCGCGGTTGATCGCTTCGGTGACCGTGGCCAGGTCGGTGTAGCCGGACAGCACCAGGCGCACGGTATCGGGGTAGAGCATCTTGACCCGGCCCAGGAACTCGGTGCCGCTCATGTCGCTCATGCGCTGGTCCGACAGGATCACCTGCACGTCGTTGGTGGCGAGCAGGTCGAAGGCGTCGCGCACGTTGCCGGCGGCCAGGATGCGGTAGCCATCGCGGCGGAACAGGCGCACCAGCGAGCGCAGCACGTTCTCTTCGTCGTCCAGCAGCAGCAGCGTGCGGTCGGGGCGGCTTTCGGCGAACGATTCCGGGCGCAGGTAGCGGCGGCGTAACGCCATGCCGGCCGACTCGGCCGACATCGGTTCGCCGAACAGATAGCCCTGGAAGATGTCGCAATCGTTGCGCCGCAAAAAGCCCAGTTGCGCCTGCGATTCCACGCCGTTGGCGATCACCGTCATGCCGAGCTGGTGGCCCATCGCGATGATCGCGCGGGCAATCGCCGCCTCGCGGCTGCCGGCCGGCGCGCTCTTGATGAAGCTGCGATCGATCTTCAGCCGGTCCACCGGATAGCGCACCAGCGCGCTCAGGCTGGAATCGCCGGTACCGAAGTTGTCCAGGCTCAGGCTGATGCCTTCGTTGCGCAGGTTGGCCATCGTCTCGTGGACGAAGTTGACGTTGTTGGTCAACGCGCTTTCGTTGATCTCCAGCGTGACGAACTGCGCCGGCACGCCGGCGGTCTGCAGCATCGCCATCACTTCGTTGAAGAAACCCGGGCGCAACAACTGCAGCGTGGACACGTTGACCGCGATGCTGAAATCGTCAAAGCCCTGGTCGCGCCACAGCCGCGCCTGGCGCACCGCGTTCTGCAGCACCCATTCGCCGATCTGCACGATCACCCCCAGGCGCTCGGCAGTGCGCATGAAGCGCTCCGGCACCAGCATGCCCAGGGTGGGCGACTGCCAGCGCAGCAGCGCTTCCATGCCGACGATGCGGCCGTCGCGTGCACTCACCAGCGGCTGGTAGCGCAGGCGCAGTTCGCCATGCGGGATCGCATCGACGATCTGCCGCGCAATGATGCTTTCGCTATGCGCATTGGTGGTCGAGTTGCGCGTGTACAGCCGCACCGTATTGCCGCCTTCGCGTGCGGCCTGGTAGCTGGCTTCTTCGGCGTAGTCGAGCAGGATCGACAGCGAGGTCGAGTGTTCCGGGCACAGGCTGATGCCGACCTTGCCGGTCATGAACAAGGTGTACGGCAGCACCGACAGCGGCAGTTCCAGCTGCTGGCGGATCTCTTCGGCAAAATCCTCCGGCAGCGGGGTGTCTTCGCGACGCACCGCCACCACCACCATTTCATCGCTGCCGTGACGCCACAACTTGCCGCGCGCGCCAAGAAAATCCTGCAGCCGGCGCGCCACCAGCGTCAGCGCCTGATCGCCGACTTCGGCGCTCATGTTCTCGTTGATCGAGGCGAAGTGATCGATATCGATGTGGAACACCATCAACGGCGGGCCGCCGGATGCGGCAGCGTCCACCAGATGCAGCAGTTCGGGATTGCCCGCGCCCAGGCGGGTGGGTTTGACGATTTCCAGTCCGGGCGGGATTACGGGGCTCCACATGACTTAACGTCCACCATCGTCGTGGACGGGCTCGCCGACCGGGTGATAGGGCAGGCGCAACGTCACGCGCGTGCCTGCTCCGGGTGCTGATTCTATCGCGAGCGCACCGCCGACGGTTTGCGCACGCTCACGCATCACGATCAGCCCGAGCCCACGCGGGCCTTCCGGTTCGAAGCCATCGCCGTCGTCGCTGACTTCCAGGCGAAAGCTCTCGCTGTCGATCGAGTACAGCCGCATGTGCACTTCGCCCGCGCAGGCGTGGCGCAGCGCGTTGGTCAGGCTTTCCTGCGCAATCCGGAAGCACGCCTGCTCGATCTCGTTGCCCGGGCGCACGTCCAGTGCCTGGATATCCAGCTCCAGCCGCACCGGCGATGCACGAAACAGCATCGAGGCCTGCCAACGCAGCGCCGCTTCCAGGCCCAGCGCATCCAGCTGCGGCGGACGCAACAGCATCGACAGGTTACGCAGCTTGGTCACGGTGCTGTCGGCCAGCGACACCACTTCCAGCAGGTCTTCGCGGCGCGCGTCAGGATCCGGCTCGTCCAGCGCCGCATGCGCGGACAGCTTCATCGCCGTGATGGCCTGGCCGATGTCGTCGTGCAGATCGCGCGAGATCGCGCGGCGTTCGTCTTCCTGCAGCGAGAACAGGCGCTTAGCCATTGCCTGCAACTCGGCGTTGCTCTCGGCCAGCGCATCGCGCATGCGTTCGGGTTCGCTCAGGTCGCGCACCACCAGCAACTTGCAGCTGCGTCCGCCATAGCGGATATCGCCGGCCGACAGGCCGGCATAGAAGGTGCTGCCATCGCGGCGACGCATCGCCCGTGCGCTGGACACCGGCTCGTTGCGATCGCTGCCCGCGCGCAGGTACTCGCGCACCACGGGCAGATCACTGTCACCGACCAGCGTCTGCAGCGGCTCGCCCAGGATGGTTTCGCCCTGGAAACCGAACTGCACCGATCCGGCGGCATTGGCATACATCACGTGCTCGTCGGCCAGGATCAGCACGCCATCGGGCAGCACCCTGACCAGCTCGCGGAACTGCTCCTCGCGCTCGCGCAGCAAGCGGCGCGACTGCTCGCGCTCGCTGACGTCCTGCAGCGTGCCATGGATATGCCGGGCGCCGTTCGGGTTGGTGACGCTTTCGGCGCGCAGATGCACCGTGCGCGGTTGCGAATCGCCGCCGGTCAGCGGAAGCAGCACGTCGATCTGCACCTCGCCACCGGTGCACATGTCCTCGATCATGCGTTCGATCCGCGCCTGGGTGGCGGTGTCCGAGGCGGTCAACAGTTCTTCCAGCCGATGTTCGCGCCGATGCATCGGCACGCTGCGGCCGAGCAGGCGGTACACCGCCGGCGAGTAGCGCCCCAATCCGGTCGCGCGATCCAGCTGCCATGAGCCAAGCCGCGCGATGCTCTGCGCCTCTTCCAGCCGCTGCAGCGCCTCGTCACGCAGATGCTGTGCCTGGCGTTCCTCGCTGCGGTCCACGGTGACCACCAGACGGGCAGGGCCGCTGGCCAGATGCAGCTGGTTGCTGCGGATCTCGACATGGCGCGGGCCGCTGCGGGTCAGCAGATCCTCGTGCAGGGTGCAGGTGGCGTCGCCCTTGGCGCGGATCTGGGCGATGATTTCTTCCAGGCGCGCGCCGTCGGCGTTGGGCCAGATCGCCTGCAGCGTCTGCTGCAGGAATTCGTCGCGTTCCCAGCCGAAGAATTCCAGCGCTGCCGGGTTGGCATCCAGGATGCGCAGCGTGGCCAGGTCGTAGATCAGCGCCGGGCTGGGCAGGGCCAGGAACTTGGCCTGCAGCACCGCCTCCGATTGCGCCAGTTGCGCGTGCTCTTCCACGATCAGCGCCACGAAACGGCGCAGCACCAGGTGGATCACCACGCTCGACACCAGCAGGAAGCTGGCGTCCGACCAGCGCTCCGGCATGGCGGCGCCGGCCAGGTGCAGCAGCCGGTTGCCCAGCAGCAGCCAGATCACGCCGACCAGCAAATACAGCCCGGTCAGGGTCCACAGACCTTGTTGCAGGCGCTCGGCGAGGCGAAGACGGGACACGGGAGCGGACGAAAACGCGGGCGCGGCGACAGGATGAGGCATGGGTCCGCGGACGACCTTTGGTGCTGGCGATGCAACCATCTTAGCCGCAACTCGTCCCGGTTCGGTCGGGCCCGAAACACGCGCCTCAACTAATCCAGGAAACGGCCGTTATCCATTGCGACTCCGAAGGCCGGGGTCGATTCTTCGGAGTGTTCCAGAGTGGACTCAGGCGTCATTGCAAGCATGCTGCAGCACCCGCTGACCTCGGCGGTGGTGTTGTTGGATGCGCATGGCCAGCCTCTGGCGGCCAACCGCGTTGCGCAATCGCTGGGATTGCCGTCCACCCTTGGCGCCTATGCCGAAGTCCTGGAAAGCAGTCGCGTCCAGGTAGCCAATAGCGGCGGCATGGCCGCCTGCGTGCTGCCGGGTACCGGTGGCGGGCGTCTGGAAGGCTGGCTGCGCGCGGTCAGCGACGAACACGGCCAGGTCATGGCCTTCACCTTGAGCATTCCCGAGCCGATGGGTGCCGACGGTACCAGCCGCTGGGAAATGGGCCTGGACAGCGCCGATCACGGACTGTGGGACTGGGACATTCCAGCCGATGTGGTCTACCGCTCCGAGCGCTGGACCCGCATGCTCGGTTATTCCGAGCAGCCGCTGCCGAACAATCTCACCGCGTTGTCCGGGCTGATCCATCCCGACGACCATGCGCTGGTCAGTGCTGCCGTGCAGGCGCACCTGGACGGGCGCACCGATACCTATACGGCCGAATTCCGTCTGCGTCAGCACGACGGCCAGTGGCGCTGGATCCTGGATCGCGGCCGCGTGGTGTCGCGGACCGCCGACGGCCGCCCGCTGCGCATGGTCGGCACGCATACCGATGTGCACCACCACAAGTTGCTCGAGCAGCAGCTGCGCGAGCAGCAGGCCCAGCTCGAAGAGGCCCAGCGCATCGCCAGCATGGGCAGCTGGAGCTGGGACACGCTCAACGACGCGCTGTGGGTGTCGCCGGATTTCCTGCAGCAGCTCGGCGTGACCCAGCAGCGCCTGCAGGGCATTCGCGACATCCTGCGCCTGCTGGGCCGGCCGTCGGTTGCGCATCTGCGCAGCGCCTGGCGCAAGATCAAGCACGAAGGCCTGCCGGTGCATTTCGAGCTGGAAATCAATGGGCTTGGCGACGTCAATCCGCATCACCTGCGGGTCTGGGCGCAGCCGGTGTTCGATGGCAACGGCAGCATGGTGCGTTTGCTCGGCCAGTTGCAGAACGTCACCGAGCAACGCCAGACCGATGCATTGATCCGCTGGCGCACCGAGCTGCTCAACCGCGTGTCTGCGCTGGGCAAGATCGGCGGCTGCGAGATCGAGGTCGACACCCGGCGCATGCAGTGGACCGAGGAGTGCTACCGCATCCACGGCCTGCGCAAGGAAAACATCACCCTGGAGCAGGCGCTGTCGCTGTACACGCAGGACTCGCGCGACGCCTTCGAGGCGGCGCTGCTGCGTATCTCCGACGGCGGCCTGCCCGAACAGCTGGAGCTGTGTTTCTACCGCAACTCCGGCCAGCGGATCTGGGTACAGGTGCTGATCGAGCTAGACCGTCGCGAAGGCTTGCCGCCGCGTTTCGTCGCCTTGTTCCGCGACGTCACCCGCGAGCGCGAAGCCAACGAGCGCATCGAGCTGCTGGCCCACTACGATCGCCTGACCGGTCTGCCGAACCGCTTCCTGCTGCGCGAGCAGGCAGAGAACGCGATCCGCGAAGCGCACGAGCGTGGCCAGGTGCTGGCGATGCTGCTGATCGATCTGGATGGCTTCAAGAGCATCAACGATTCCTTCGGTCACGCCACCGGCGACAATCTGCTCAAACTGGCCTCTGCGCGCCTGCACCAGCATCTGCGCAACAGCGACCTGTTCGGCCGCTTCAGCGACGACGAATTCATCGTGCTGCTGCGCGATCTCTCCGAGCCGGAAGACGCCGGCCACGTAGCGCGCAAGCTGATCAGCGCGCTCGGCGAGCCGCTGCGCAAGGACCACGTCACCCTCAAGCTCGGTGCCAGCATCGGTATCGCGCTGCAGGGCGAGGGCCTGTCAGATTTCGACAGCCTGCTGCGCGCCGCCGATGCGGCGATGTATGCAGCCAAGGAATCGGGCCGCAACACCTTCCATTACTACAGCCAGGACGTGCTGATGCGTGCACAGCGCCGCCTGGAGCTGGAACACGCGCTGCAAGGTGCGCTGGAACGCGAAGAGTTCACCCTGGTCTATCAGCCGCTGGTCAACACGGTGGGTGAATCCTCGCCGGCGATCGAAGCGCTGATGCGCTGGAATCGCCCCGGCCATGGCCAGTGCAGCCCGGTCGAGTTCATTCCGATTGCCGAGGAGTGTGGCGAGATCGTGCGCCTGGGCGAATGGGTGATCGGCGAGGCCTGCCGCCAGGCCGTGGTCTGGGATCGCGCCGGACTCAATTTCAGCCGCATCGCGGTCAACGTGTCTGCGGTGCAGCTGCGCGAGCGCGGTTTTGCCGAGCGCGTACTGGAAATTTGCCGCGACAACGGCTGGTCGCCATCGCGTCTGGAACTGGAATTGACCGAATCGGCCTTGATCCGCGATTCCGACTCGCTGCGCCGCTGCTTCGAGCTGTTCGAACAGAATGGTGTGCTGTTGGCGGTGGATGACTTCGGTACCGGTTTCTCCAACCTGCATTACCTCAACCGCTTCCCGGTGCAGCGTCTGAAGATCGACCGCAGCTTCGTGCAAGGCATGCTCGACGACGCCAACACCGCCGAAGTGACCCAGGCCATCGTGCATCTGGGTCACGCGCTGGGTATGCAGGTGGTCGCCGAAGGCGTGGAAACGGTGCAGGAAGACGCATTGCTGCGCCAGCAGGGCTGTGACGAAATCCAGGGCTACTTCTATTCGCGGCCGCTGTCGCCGCGCGACATGGCGCAGTGGCTGCGCGAAGCCGAAGCCGGCATGCGCCTAGGCGCGCGCCTGGTCATCGCCAGCTGACGCAAGCTGTCGCAGCGCCCGGCGTCGCCCGCCCGGCTATTGAAATGCGCCAGTCAAAAGCTCAACGAGTCGAGGGCGCGATGCCCTCACCACTTGCGGGACACGCCGTGAATCCATCCGTGGAGGCTGCTCGGCGGCATCCATGCCGCCTAGGGTCCCGCAACCGGCAAGGGTCGCGCACCAGAGAGTTCGTCGGCTGCTTTATTAAAAGCTTGTCCGTTGCTCGGCTTGGGCTAGGAGCATGGAAAGCTTGTAGGCTGCATTTTGAATGCTTTTCTGCTGCTCAATTTGCGACGGGGATCTGATCGTCTATACGGCGATCCATGCAATTCACGTCACGCGTCGCTTGCACCACACGCACCGACTATCTCGACTGGTCCTTGTCCGCCCACCGTCGCGGGACCTTACGCGGCATGGATGCCGCGTAAGAGCCTACACGGACGTACTTGCGGCGTGTCCCGCGATGGTGGGCGGACAAGGGCCCTGCAACCAACCTGCAAAGCCAGGCGCTCTACACCTGATCCATCACCCGCCAGACGACCGAAAAGGTACACGCCGCGATTCTGAGCAGAAGTAGCGTCTTGCCGGCGCGGCCCGCTCCCCATCGCGGGACCTCGTGCGGCATGGATTCCGCTTATGAGACTTCAGGAAAGGATTCAGGGCGTGACCAGCGACTGTAGGCAGGCAAGGACCCTGCAGCCAAGCTACAGAGCTAGGCGCTCTACACCCGACGTGGTGTCGTAGAAGTCGTCGAGCAGACGGGCAGGGGAGACCTCACCCTGGTGCTGCAATCGCACGGCATTGCGTGTTCGGAGCCACGCCGGGTGGCACGGACTGATGCACAAACGCCACAGGTCGGGCAGTGAATACAGCCAGCGGGGCGCCTGCCGAGGCACGCCCCGCTGTCGCACAAAAACGTCAGCGTCCGGATACGTCGACCGCGGCGCCATCCAGACCCAGATCCCAGGCCACGGTCGCGAACAGCAGTTCTTCTTCGCTGCAGCTGCGGCGCGGGTTCAGCATTGCCTGCACTTCCGCACGGGCGGCACGCTCCAGCCGTTCCAGCGCGGCCGGCATGCGCACGCTGCGCAGCGCAGGCCTGGCAGCGTCGCTTTGCGCAATGCGCTGGGCGTGTGCAGCCGCCAGCGCGGCTGATTCCAGCACGGCCGTGGGTGCATCGGTAGGCGGGGCAAGGAGCGTCATCAGTGGAATACCAGGTTGTTGCGGAACGACAAATCCCCGGAAGGCCGGGGAATGTCGGAAATCAGACAGTGCGTGGCATCGGTCTTAGAACAGCTCGACCGTACCGGCGCCCATGCCTTGCTGCGCCACCGGCTTGTGCGGCGGGCGTTCCCATTCCACACGCATGTCGCGCAGGCGGTTGGACACCTTGGCCAGCGCGGCGACCAGATCGCTGTCGTACACGCCGCCATTGCGATGCAGCAGTTCCTGCAGCGCCACCGCTTCGCGGTTGATCGCGGTGAGGCGATCGAGGTGGGTATGGATACCGCTCAGCGTCTGCGTGGCGATGTCCTCGAACTGCAGGGCACGCACCGCTTCGGCCACGCTACCGTCGATGGAGCGCGCGCATTCGGAAATTTCGCGCATGCCGTCGCCCAGCGAGGCGTTGATCTGCGCGACGTTCTCCAGCATCGCCGCCGATTCGTGGCGGGCTTCGCGGGAGCGATCCATGTGACGCGAGGCCAGCTGCGAGACCGTTTCACGCACCTTGGCGATCGATTCCTTGGAGCTGTGCGCCAGCTTGCGGATCTGTTCGTTGAAGGTGGTGGAACGCTCGGACAGGTTGCGCACCTCGTCGGCGACCACCGCGAAGCCGCGACCGGCCTCACCGGCACGGGCTGCTTCGATGGCGGCATTCAAGGCCAGCAGGTTGGTCTGGTCGGCGATCGACTTAACGTCTTCCAGCAGCGCGAAGATGCCATCCAGATGCTGCGCCATCTCATCGATGTGATGCACGGTGTTGGTGCTTTGGCCGCTCACTTGTTCCAGCGCTTCCACCAGTTGCTCCATGCGGGAGCTGGCGTGCTGGGCGAAGCGGGCGACGTCAACACCGGCGCTGCCGTCGTCACCGGCACGGTCGACGATGCGGGCCAATGCCTGGCTTTGCTGGCGCGACTTGCGGTTCATCGCTTCGAAGCTGCCACCAAGACCGGACACGGCCTGGCGGATCAGTTCGCGGGCACGCTCGACTTCCGAGCGCGAACCGTCGACTTCGTTGCTGACGAACGTACGCAGTTCGTTGAGCAGTTGGTCCTGCTCGCGCAGGATGCGGGTCTGGTCCGGATTACGCCGGAACTGGGAGTAGGTCACCCAGGCAGCGAAACCGAGCCAGCTGAGCGTCATGGTCGCCAGGATCGCCCAGCGCACCGAAGCGGGCCAGTCGAATCCGACAGCGAAGGGAAACAGCAAGGTCAGGGCCAAAGGGGCGGCCAGACGGATAAGTGGACGTGAATACATGGGCGTTCTCGGCAGAGTCACGGTTGCTGTATCGGCCGTACCCCCTTTGTCTTTAGCGACGATCGCCACATCGTCTCGCCCGTTCAAGCTTTGTTGACACGCGCCAGCGACCGCCAGCGCGTGTAGCACACCGGAATCGTCAGTGGTTTAGCGCAGCGCGCGGTCCACCGCTTCGATCATTGCGCGCTTGGCAAACAGGAAATCCCACAGGCTGCCACCCATCTGCCGCCACAACACGGCCGAGCGGACCGCGGCCAGCAGCAGCGCGCGGATTTCCGCGACCACGCCGGCCTGGCCCAGGTAATGCGGATTGCCCTGCACCATGACCTTGGGGCGCAGGTGGCTGATGGTCTGCGCATACAGCCCGCCCAGCGAACTCAGCACGTCAGGATGGCCGCTGTCGCCCAGGCTGTGTGCCTGCCGCGCCGCTGCCTCGATGCCATTGGAGACCGTGGCCACGGTGGCGGTGTCGCGCACGAAGCGGCGCTCCAGCTGCAGCACTGCCAGCGCCAGCCGCGGCAGGACCTCGTCCTGGCCCTGGTTGTGGAAATAGTTGTGCAGCAGCCGCAGCCCTGGCGCCAGGTCCGCTGGCGAGCCGTACACGGCCTCCGGCGAGGACGCATCCACCCGGAACACACTGTCCATGGCGGTACGCACCGTCGCAGCCTCCGAATGCCCGGTTTCGGCGATCCGCCGCACCTGTTGCAGGGCCTGGGCGACGCCGGCAAGCGCCAGCACGCGGTGATCCATGGAAGAACTCATCAAGCCACTACCTCAGGTGAAAAAGAAGATCCCGCCAGTTGGCGTTCCAGCGGCGCATCGGTGGCGGCAATGACTGCGCCACCCAGGCATTCCTCGCCGTCGTACAACACCAGCGACTGCCCGGGCGTCACCGCCCGCTGCGGCCGCTCGAAACGTACCTGCACGCTGCCATCGTCCTGCACCTCCACCGTGCACGGCTCGTCGGGCTGCCGGTAACGCGTCTGTGCGGTACAGCCGAAGCTGCGCGCCGGCGGCGCCCCGGTGACCCAATGGGCCTGCTCGGACTGCAGCCAGCGCGATTGCAGCAGCGGGCTGTCGCGGTCCTGGTCCACATACAGCACGTTGCTTGCCACATCCTTACCGACCACGTACCACGGCGCGGCGGCACGCCCACGCACGCCACCGATGTTCAGGCCTTCGCGCTGACCCAGGGTGAAATAGAACACCCCCGGATGCTCGGCGATGCGCTGCCCCTGCGGGTCGCGGATCTCGCCGCTGCGCGCGGGCAGGTAACGGCCCAGAAACTCGCGAAAATCGCGTTCGCCGATGAAGCAGATGCCGGTGGAATCCTTCTTGGCATGGGTCGGCAGACCGGCGTCCTGGGCGACCCGGCGCAGCGTGCTTTTTTCCATATCGCCGATCGGAAACAGCGTCGCGGCCAGTTGCGTCTGTCCCAGCTGATGCAGGAAGTAGCTCTGGTCCTTGCTGCGGTCGGCGCCGCGCAGCAGGCGCCAGCGCCCGCCGCTGTGCGCCACCCGCGCATAGTGGCCGGTGGCGATGCGCTCGGCGCCCAGCGCCTGGGCCGCATCCAGAAAATGCTTGAACTTGACCTCGCGGTTGCACAGCACGTCCGGGTTCGGCGTGCGCCCGGCCGCGTATTCGGCCAGGAAGTGCTCGAACACGCCGCTCCAGTATTCGCCGGAAAAATCGCGGAAATGGAACGGGATGCCCAGTACCCCGCACACCGCCACCGCATCGCGGCGGTCATCCTCGGCGCGGCAATCGCCGCTGCCGTCGTCGGCCCAGTTCTGCATGAACAGCCCTGCGATCGACTCGCCCTGCTGGGCCAGCCGCCAGGCCGCCACCGACGAATCCACACCGCCGGAGACCCCCACAACGATCCGCGGCGTACTCATGCGACGTGCCGCACCAAGGCCAGGGGATGACGCTGGCCGGCCAGATAGTCGGCCACCACTTCCCACACCAGCGGGCTGCGCAGGCGCTCGGTCGCGCTGCGCAATTCGTCCGGCGTCATCCACAACGCGCGCACCACGCCGGTATCCAGGTTGCGCTCGGGATGGTGGGTCACGGCCTCGGCGACAAACGCGAACCGCAGGAAGCATTGGCCAGTCGGGGCGACCCACTGATAAGTGCCGATGAAGTGGGTCAGGCGGACATCCCAGCCGGTCTCTTCCAGCGTCTCGCGCACCGCCGCATCGAGCAGGCTCTCATCCGGTTCCAGATGCCCGGCAGGTTGGTTCAACAACAGCTTGCCGCCAATGGTCTCTTCCACCTGCAGGAAGCGCCCGTCGCGCACCACCACGGTGGCCACGGTGACATCCGGATGCCAGCGTTGGTCGGAAGCGCTCATCGCTGCGGGTCCTGCGTGATCGGGGCCGCGCTCGCGCTAGCGGCGAACCGTACCGTCTGAAGCCGGGTCAAGCGGCGCTGCGACCCGGCAAGGTACACGGAGCTGGACAAGTCGGCAGTGAACGACGGCGCCAGCAACCGCGCGGTCAGGGAATCGGTCATCAAGGGCCAGCCATGGAATCGGAGACAAATTGTGCGGGGCGCGGCGTAAATCGTCCAATGCGTGCGGCGATGAACCGTATAATGCCCGGATGCCTCGTAAGACCTCACACGAACACGATCACGGCCTCACCGTCGAAGCCAGCAAGCCTGAAGTGGCGCCACCGCCGCGCTATCAGGTGCTTTTGCTGAACGACGACTACACCCCGATGGACTTCGTGGTGACGGTGCTGCAGCAGTTTTTCAACCTCGATCTGGAACGGGCCACGCAGGTCATGCTGCATGTCCACACCCGTGGACGCGGCGTTTGCGGGGTCTACAGCCGCGAAGTCGCCGAGTCCAAGGTGGCGCAGGTCAATGAATTCTCGCGCATGAACCAGCACCCGCTGCTGTGCACGATGGAACAGACCTGAGGCATCAATCCGATCATTCCAGCAGCGCAACACTGTGGCTGCAATCACATGCTAACGCCGTCTGAACATGCCTATCCGATAGGGTTGTGGTAAATCCCAACAAAAGCCGCATATTGTTGGCAACAGCCGTTCGGAGTTACCAATGTTCAGCAAAGACCTAGAGCAAACCATCGGCCAGTGCTACAAGCGAGCACGCGAGGCGCGTCATGAGTTCATGACCGTCGAGCACCTGCTGCTCTCGCTGCTGGACAACCCGTCCGCCCAGGCCGTCCTCAAGGCTTGCGGCGCCGACCAGGTGCGTTTGCACAACGATCTGGAGCAAGCGATCGAGGCCTCGGTCTCGCGCCTGGCCGAAGACGATGGCCGCGACACCCAGCCCACCCTGGGCTTCCAGCGTGTGCTGCAGCGTGCGGTCTATCACGTGCAATCCTCGGGCAAGAAGGAAGTCACCGGCGCCAACGTGCTGGTCGCGATCTTCGGCGAGAAGGATTCGCACGCGGTGTACTTCCTGAACCAGCAGGACATCACCCGTCTGGATATCGTCAATTACCTCTCGCATGGCATCGCCAAGCTGGGCGAGGACGGCGAGCAGCCGTCCGCCTCCGATGGCGAGCCCAAGAGCGAGGGCGGGGAGGGCGAGGCCAAGGGCGATGCGCTGGCCGAGTTCGCCACCAATCTCAACGAGCAGGCCCGCAACGGCAAGATCGACCCGTTGGTCGGCCGTGGCGATGAAATCGAGCGCACCATCCAGGTGCTGTGCCGCCGCCGTAAGAACAACCCGCTGTACGTGGGCGAGGCCGGCGTGGGCAAGACCGCAATTGCCGAAGGTCTGGCCAAGCGCATCGTCGACAACGACGTGCCGGAAGTGTTGGCCGATGCGGTGATCTTCTCGCTGGACCTGGGCGCGCTTGTGGCCGGCACCAAGTACCGTGGCGACTTCGAAAAGCGCCTCAAGGGCGTGCTGGCGGCGCTGAAGAAGGTGCCCAACGCGGTGCTGTTCATCGACGAGATCCATACCATCATCGGTGCCGGGTCGGCGTCGGGTGGCACCATGGATGCGTCCAATCTGATCAAACCGGCGTTGTCGTCTGGCGAGCTGCGCTGCATCGGCTCGACCACGTTCCAGGAATACCGCGGCATCTTCGAAAAGGACCGTGCACTGGCGCGTCGCTTCCAGAAGATCGACATCGTCGAGCCGACCGTGGGCGAGACCTTCGAAATCCTGCAGGGTCTCAAGCCCAAGTACGAGGCGCACCACGGCGTGACTTATGCCGATGACGCACTGCAGGCGGCCGTGGACCTGTCGGTCAAGCACATCGGCGACCGCCTGCTGCCGGACAAGGCGATCGATGTGATCGACGAGGCCGGTGCGCGTCAGCGTTTGCTGCCGGAAGGCAAGCGCAAGGAGCTGATCGACATCGAGGAGATCGAGACCATCGTCGCCAAGATGGCGCGGATTCCGGCCAAGCAGGTCAGCGCGACCGACAAGGACGTGCTGCAGCATCTGGAGCGCAATCTGAAGATGGTGATCTTCGGCCAGAACCCGGCAATCGAGACGCTGGCCGGCTCGATCAAGCTGGCACGCTCGGGTCTGGCCAATCCGGAAAAGCCGATCGGCAACTTCCTGTTCGCTGGCCCCACCGGCGTCGGCAAGACCGAGGTCACCAAGCAGCTTGCGCTGCAGCTGGGGATCGAGCTGGTGCGCTTCGATATGTCCGAGTACATGGAAGCGCATTCGATCAGCCGTCTGATCGGTGCCCCTCCGGGCTATGTCGGCTTCGATCAGGGCGGTCTGCTGACCGAGAAAATCGTCAAGACACCGCACTGCGTGCTGTTGCTGGACGAGGTGGAGAAGGCGCATCCGGACATCTTCAACATCCTGTTGCAGGTCATGGATCGCGGCATCCTCACCGATACCAACGGGCGCGAGGCGAACTTCAAGAACGTTATCCTGGTGATGACGACCAATGCCGGTGCCACTCAGGCCTCGCGGCGGTCGATCGGCTTCACCAAGCAGGATCACTCCACCGATGCGATGGAGTCGATCCGTCGCGGGTTCACACCCGAGTTCCGCAACCGCCTGGATGCGATCGTGCAGTTCCAGCCGTTGGGCTTCGACCACATCCTGCGGGTGGTGGACAAGTTCATCATCGAGCTGGAAATGCTGTTGCAGGAAAAGCACGTCTCGCTGTCGGCCACCCCGACTGCGCGCGACTGGCTGGCCCAGCACGGCTTCGATCCGCTGATGGGTGCGCGCCCGATGTCGCGCGTGATCCAGGAGAAGATCAAGCGTCCGCTGGCCGACGAACTGTTGTTCGGCAAGCTGGTGGAAGGTGGGCGGGTCAATATCGACGTCAAGGATGGCGAGCTGGTGGTGGAGGCACACCCGGAGCCGGAGCGTCTGCTGCCGGCAACGGTCGACTGATCGCCTTGCGATCCTGAAACGAAAAAACCGCTCGAAAGAGCGGTTTTTTTTTGCCCCCAGAACGTGTGGCCCGTGGGGGGGGTAGAAGCCGAGGAGCGGTCGGGGCTCGCGAGGAGCAGCGACAGCGCGCTTCCGTACCTTGGGCGATGTAGCGATCGAGGCGCAAGCGCTGGAGGCAAGGTGCAGCGAAGGGCGGAAGCAAGCCGACACCGCCCGATCATCGCTGCGATCCAGATACACAAATATCGGCCACGACAAAAAGCGGCCATTGGCCGCCTCGCGTCTCACACCAGAACCGCTTACTTCATGCGGTAGGTAATACGACCCTTGGTCAGGTCGTAGGGAGTCATCTCAACTTTGACCCGGTCGCCGGTCAGGATGCGGATGTAGTTCTTGCGCATGCGGCCGGAGATGTGGGCGATGATTTCATGCCCGTTTTCCAGCTTGACCCGGAACGTGGTGTTGGGGAGCGTCTCGCTGACGCTGCCTTCGAATTCAATGGAGTCGTCTTTCGACATGTAATCCTGTGCAATCACGGCTGGCCCGGGAGGGCCGTAAGGGACAGCATTTTACGCTCCATCTCCCCGCGGTGCAAATTTTATGTTAAGCGGACTTCAGCGAGCGCGCTGGCAGGCCGCTCGCCGTAGCGCTCGGACCAACTGCCGGGTGCTGCCGCTTGGTCGACCTGCAGCCGCACCTGCTGCAGGAATTCTGCACGTGGCAGGCGTTGCGCGCCCAGCCGCATCAGGTGCGGATTCTCCACCTGCGCGTCGAGCAATGGCCAGCCGCGGGAGTGCAGGTGCGCGGCCAGCGCCGCCAGCGCCACCTTGGAGCCGCCGCTGTCGGCACTGAACATGCTCTCGCCGAAGAACATCCGGCCGACCGCCACGCCGTAGATGCCGCCGACCAGGCGCGTGCCATCGAATACTTCCAGCGAATGCGCATGGCCCAGCCGATGCAGTTCGAGATAGGCCTGCTGCATCGGCGTAGTGATCCAGGTGCCATCCTGGCCGGCACGCGGAATCGACGCGCAGGCATCGATCACCTGCGCGAAGGTGGTATCGGCACGCACGATCCAGTGGCTGCTGCGCAGCTGGCGGCGGAAGCGCGAGGACAGGCGCACGCCATCGGTGCGAAACACCGTGCGCGGGTCCGGGCTCCACCACAGAATCGGCTGGCCTTCCGAGAACCACGGGAACACGCCACTGGCATAGGCGTTGAGCAGGCGCTGCGGCGACAGGTCGCCACCGATGGCGAGCAGGCCGTCCGGCTCGCGCAACGCGGACTCGGCCGGCGGAAACGGTGCGGCCGGATCGGCCGCCAGCAGGTAGGGAAGGGCGCGGGACATGCGCGCAGTGTAGAGCGTGTCGTACAGCTGCTCCCAGGGTGTCGATCATCGCCGGCATGCAACGAACCGCGGGTGTGGTCGACACGCTGTGCGGCATGCGTCCGCGAGCATCGCGATGCTGGGCGCGTAGTTCGCACTCGCCAGACGAGTGTTCTCTGGGTGGATTTGGCCGCCTTGCTCCGACGTCCCCAATACGCCCGGCCGGCGATCAGCGGCGGCTACGCCCTACGTCGCCGCCGCGCGGCTCAGTCGCGAAACGGGCTGTGCTCGGACAGCTCGCGTGCATGTCGGGCTACCGCCTGGCGCTCGTCGGCGCACCATTGCGCCAGCGGCTCGCGGAAGCCGGGGTCGGCGATCCAGTGACGGCTGCGGACCAGTGTCGGCAGGAAGCCGCGCGCGATCTTGTGCTCGCCTTGCGCGCCGGGCTCGAAGCGGGCCAGGCCCTCGCGCAGGCAGTATTCGATGCCCTGGTAGTAGCAGGTTTCGAAATGCAGCCCCGGAAGGGCTTCGCCGCCCCAGTAACGCCCGTACAGCGTGTCGCGCCCGCGCAGGCAGAGCGCGCCGGCGATCGGTTTCCCATCCAGCTCGGCCAGAAACATCACCAGCTGGCGCGGCAGGTGCCGGGCCAGGTGATGCAGGAAATCCGGCGTCAGCGCAGGCGAGTTGCCGTATTCGTTGAAGGTCTTGAGATAGAAGCCGTACATCGCTTCCAGGTCGGCGTCGCTGGCTTCATCGCCATGCACCACGCGCAACTGCACGCCGGCCCGCTGCACCTTGGCGCGCTCCTGGCGGATGTTCTTGCGCCGTTTGTGGTCCATCGCGGCCAGGAAGCTTTCGAAATCGCTCCAGCCACTAGCGTTGTGCCAGTGGTACTGCAGATCGTTGCGCTCCAGCCAGTCGGCGTCGAAGGCGGTGTCTTCGTCGGCCGGGTGGAAGTTGACGTGCGCCGACGACAGCCCGCTGCGCTCCACCAGCGTGCGCATCGCCGCGAGCAACTGCGGGCGCCAGCGCGGTGCGCCCAGCAGGCGAGGGCCGGTCACTGGCGAGTAGGGCACGCCGCACAGCCACTTGGGGAAGTACTCCTGCCCGTAGCGCGCGTAGGCATGCGCCCAGGCGTGGTCGAACACGAACTCGCCATGCGAGTTGTTCTTCAGGTATCCCGGTGCGGCGGCGACCAGCGTGTCGCCATCCCATAGCGTCAGGTGCAGCGGGTTCCAGCCCCAGTCCGGGCGCAGGCAGCCCTCCTGCTCCAGGCCTTCCAGGAACGCGTAAGAAATGAATGGGTGCGCGCCGTCGTGCAGCGCGTCCCAGGCACCGGCCGGAAGCTCGTCCAGCCGGCGGCACCAGCGGGCGGTGACGCTCATGCGCACGGCCCGCTGGTATCGGCGCTGCCCGCGCGGCGCGGCCGGCGGTCAGCAGCCACCTCAGGCGCTCTTGTCGAGGTAGCGCTCGGCATCCAGCGCGGCCATGCAGCCGAAGCCGGCCGAGGTGATCGCCTGGCGGTAGTGCTGGTCGGCGACGTCGCCGGCCGCGAACACGCCGGCCACCGAAGTCTCGGTCGCCGCGCCGTTGAGGCCGGAGCGGATTTCCAGGTAGCCGTTGTTCATCGCCAGCTGGCCGTCGAACAGTTGCGTGTTGGGGTGATGGCCGATGGCAACGAAGAAGCCATGCGCGACGATCTCGCGGGTGCTGCCGTCGAGGGTGGACTTGACCCGCACGCCGGTGACGCCGGCATCGTTGCCCAGCACTTCATCGATGGCGTGGTGCCAGACAGTTTCGATCTTGCCGGCGGCGACCTTGGCGAACAGCTTGTCCTGCATGATCTTTTCGGCGCGCAGCGTGTCGCGACGGTGCACCAGGTAGACCTTGCGGGCGATGTTGGACAGGTACAGCGCTTCTTCGACTGCGGTATTGCCGCCGCCGACCACTACCACGTCCTGGTCCTTGTAGAAGAACCCATCGCAGGTGGCGCAGGCGGACACGCCGCGGCCCTTCAAGGCCTCCTCGCTGGGGATGCCCAGGTACTTGGCGGTGGCGCCGGTGGAGATGATCAGTGCGTCGCAGGTGTATTCGGCACCGTCGCCGGTCAGCCGGAACGGGCGCTGCGACAGGTCGGCGGTGTGGATGTGGTCGAAGATCACCTCGGTCTCGAAGCGCTCGGCATGCGCCTGCATGCGGCTCATCAGGTCCGGGCCCATCAGGCCGTGGGGGTCGCCCGGCCAGTTGTCGACTTCGGTGGTGGTCATCAGCTGGCCGCCTTGCTGCAGGCCGGTGATCACCACCGGCTTGAGGTTGGCGCGGGCGGCGTAGACCGCGGCGGTCCAGCCGGCCGGGCCGGAGCCCAGGATCAACAGGCGGGAATGCTTGGCGGGACTGGCAGAAGAGGCGCTCATGTATACTCGCGATCTAGGAATTGGCAGGGCAGACGAGTGAATTCGCGCCCCTGTGGCGGCATAGAGTGGCGGTCCCCACCCGGTGAATCAAGGCGGCGCGATGGAACTGCTTGAACCGCAGATGGCATGGTCCACCCAGTACGCGTAATCGACGCCGCCCCGTGCGGCGTTTTTTGTTGACCATCGCATGCCCGGGCAGGCGAGGCGCATGCAACAGCTGAAACCGTGGCCTCAGTCGTTTATTATCAACCACTAACAGCATTTTTCTAAGGTCTGGCTACAGGTGGCAAAGCAGGTTCCCGAACGCAGCAAGCCCGCTGAGGGCAAGACGTCCTCGCGCAAGACAGCGGTGGCGGACAATCCGCGTCGGCAAAAGCTCTGGCGCGATCTGGCATTGATCGCGGTGGCGCCGCTGCTGCTGTATCTGCTGGCCAGCCTGTTCACCTATTCCAGCGCCGATCCGGGCTGGTCGCAGACCGGCAGCGTGGTCGCGCCGGTGCACAACATGGGCGGCCGCGTCGGCGCCTGGACGGCCGATGTGCTGCTGCAGTTGTTCGGTTATGTGGCCTTCCTGCTGCCGGTGGTACTGGGCGCGGTGGCCTGGATCGCCTTGTTCGGCATGGACAAGGAAGGGCAGGCCGAGGCCGACCTGGGGCCGGCATTGCGGCTGGTCGGCATGGTGGGTTTCCTGATCGCCTCGACCGGCTTCCTGCATCTGCGCCTGTTCAACGGCGACGTGGCCGCCGCCGGCGGGATACTGGGGCGGTTGGTCAGCAATTCGCTGAGCGCCGGGTTCGGGGCCTTGGGCGCCAACCTGTTCGTGCTGGTGCTGCTGCTGGTGTCGATCACCCTGGCCACCGGCCTGTCGTGGTTTGCGGTGATGGAGCGCATCGGCACCTGGGTGCTGGCGCTGGGGCCGCTGATGCAGCGCAAGACCCATCAGGCCACCGAGTGGCAGCAGACCCGCGTGATGCGCGAAGAGCGCGAGGAAGTGCGCAAGGTCGATGCGGTCAAGCAGGCCAAGCGCGAGCCGGTCAAGATCGAGCCGCCGCCGGCACCGGTGGTGGAGAAGAGCGAGCGCGCCAAGCGCGATACCCAGATCCCGATGTTCCAGGGCGTGAGCACCGACGGCTCCGACCTGCCGCCGCTGGCCCTGCTGGACGACCCCAAGCCGCAGGCCAAGGGGTATTCCGAAGAGACGCTGGAGACGCTGTCGCGGCAGATCGAGTTCAAGCTCAAGGATTTCCGCATCGAGGCGCAGGTGGTCGGGGCCTATCCGGGCCCGGTGATCACCCGCTTCGAGATCGAGCCCGCACCCGGCATCAAGGTCAGCCAGATCAGCTCGCTGGACAAGGACATCGCGCGCGGGCTGTCGGTCAAGTCGGTGCGCGTGGTCGACGTGATCCCGGGCAAGTCGGTGGTCGGCCTGGAAATCCCCAACGTCACCCGCGAGATGATCTTCCTGTCCGAGCTGCTGCGCTCCAAGGAATACGACAAGTCGGCCAGCCCGCTGACGCTGGCCCTGGGCAAGGACATTGCCGGGCGCCCGACGGTGGCCGACCTGGCGCGCATGCCGCACTTACTGGTGGCCGGTACCACCGGCTCGGGCAAGTCGGTTGCGGTCAATGCGATGGTGCTGAGCCTGCTGTTCAAGGCTTCGCACAAGGAACTGCGCATGCTGATGATCGACCCGAAGATGCTCGAACTGAGCGTCTATCAGGGCATCCCGCATCTGCTGGCGCCGGTGGTCACCGACATGAAGGAGGCCGCCAACGGCCTGCGTTGGTGCGTGGCCGAGATGGAGCGCCGCTACAAGCTGATGAGCGCGGTGGGCGTGCGCAACCTGGCCGGCTTCAACAAGAAGATCAAGGACGCCATCGACGCCGGCCAGCCGATGATGGACCCGTTGTTCAAGCCCAACCCCGAGCTGGGCGAGGCGCCGCGGCCGCTGGAGACGCTGCCGTTCATCGTGATCTTCATCGACGAATTCGCCGACATGATGATGATCGTCGGCAAGAAGGTCGAAGAGTTGATCGCGCGCCTGGCGCAGAAGGCGCGTGCAGCCGGTATCCATCTGATCCTGGCCACGCAGCGGCCGTCGGTGGACGTGATCACCGGCCTGATCAAGGCCAATATCCCGACCCGCGTGGCGTTCCAGGTCAGCTCCAAGATCGACTCGCGCACCATCCTGGATCAGTCCGGCGCCGAAGCGCTGCTGGGCAATGGCGACATGCTATATCTGCCGCCCGGCACTGCGCTGCCGGACCGCGTGCATGGCGCCTTCGTCAGCGACGAGGAAGTGCATCGGGTGGTCGAGCATCTCAAGGCCAGCGGGCCGGTGTCCTACGTCGAAGGCGTGCTGGACGAAGTGCAGACCATGGGCGATGGCACCGTGGTCGGTGCGACCGGCTTGCCGGAAAGCAGCGGTGGCGGTGGCGACGAGTCCGACCCCTTGTACGACGAGGCCTTGCGCATCGTCACCGAAACCCGGCGCGCCTCGATCTCCGGCGTGCAGCGGCGCTTGAAGATCGGCTACAACCGCGCCGCGCGCCTGATCGAAGCGATGGAAGCGGCCGGTGTGGTCAGCCAGCCCGAGCACAATGGCGACCGCACCGTGCTGGCGCCGCCGCCGCCCAAGTAATCGGCGGCCGGCAACGCGGCGCGTATCGGCTTGGTAGGCGCCGCGTTCCGGGCTTGTCCGGATTGCGTATGCGTAGACGCGTGGATGCGGCAATGTTGGAGGCCGGTGCCTGACGCTGCGGCGCGCACCGGCTACCCTGTTGCACGAGGGCCGCTCCGGCCCGCCGCGATCAAGACCCATGCTGCGTCGTTCCGTGTTGCTGTTGCTGCTGCTGATCTCATTGCCGTTGCTGGCCCAGGCCGAGCAACAGGCCGCGCCTGCTGCCGCTGCGGCGCGCACGCAGGCCGACACCAACTACAGCTTCGTGCGCTATCGCGCCGACTACGAAGTGCGTGCCGATGCCAGTAGCGTGGAAACCGACGAGTACGAGATCCTGCTCAAGACCAAGTCGGCGGTGGAGCAGTTCAGCCAGGTGCGGCTGAGCTACAGCGAGAAGATGGAAACCCTGGAGGTGCTGCAGGCCTACACCGTCACCGCCGAAGGGCTACGCCAGGACGTGGCGCCCGACAAGATCTACACCCAGGAAAGCTATTCCAGCGCAGCGGCGGCGATGTATGCCGACCGCAAGGTCAAGGTGGTGGTGTTCCCGAATCTGGCGCCGGGCGCGCGCATCGTCTATCGCGTGCGGCGTGCACAGAACACGCCGTACTTCCCCGGTTACTTCAGCCTGTGGGAGACCTTCAGCGTGTTCGCGCAATACGACGATGCGGTGGTCACACTGGTGGCGCCGAAGGCATTGCCGATGCATTTGTCGGTGCGCGGCTTGCAGGGCGGGACCAGGCCGGTGGTGCGTGGCGATCAGGCGCGCTGGGAGTGGCGCTATCAGCGCACCACGCCGATGAAGAACCAGAACTGGAGCGCGGCGACCTGGGAGTTCAGCCCCACCTTGATGGCCAGCACCTTCGACAGCTGGGCGCAAATGGGGCTGGCCTATCACGTCAAGGGTGGCCGTGCCGCTGCGGTGACGCCGGCGATCCAGTCGCTGGCCGACGAGGTGACCCGCGGCATCGACGCACCGCGTGCGCAGGCCGCTGCGTTGTACGCGTGGGTGGCGCGCAATATCCGCTATGTGGCGGTGTACCTTGGCAACGGTGGGCTGGAGCCCAACAGCGCCGACAGCATCCTGGCCAACCACTATGGCGACTGCAAGGATCACACCGTGATCCTGGAAGCCTTGCTGGCGGCCAAGGGCATCGCCAGCACCCCCGTGCTGATCGGTGCCGAAGGCGGGCCGACGCTGCCGCCGATCCCGGTGCTCGGCCGCTTCAATCACGCCATCACCTACATCCCGGCGTTCGATCTGTATGTGGATTCGACCAACCCCTATGCGCGCTTCGGCCAGTTGCCGGCCGGCGACCTCGGGGCGCCGGTGGTGCATACGCTGGACGGCAAGGTCACGCATACCCCGCCCAACGACCGCAAGGTCAACCGCTACGTCGCGCGTACCGAGTACCGCTTTACCCCGCAGGGCGGGCTGCACGGCCTGACCACGCTCGACAGCGGACAGACCGGCGAGGTGGGGCTGCGTGCGATGTTCGTGCAGCTCAATGCGCAGAACCGCAATCGCATCGAGGAGTCGATCATTGCGCAGTCCGGCTTCGACGGCACCGGCGATCTGTTGATCCAGGGCGACCCGCTGGATCTGGATGCGCCGTTCAACTATCGCTACTCCTTCCAGGCCGAGGATGCGGTGGATTTTTCGGTGGTCGGCGGCATGACCTTGCCCGATATGCCCGGTGCCGAATCCACCCGAGGCATCTATACGACCACCTCGGCCGACGACAACCTGACCCCGTTCTACTGCAACGACAGCGTGCGCGAAGAGACCTATGTGGTGAGCTTCCCGGCGACGGTGCCGATCATCGCGATTCCGCGCAGCAGCCGCTTTCGCAACGCTGCTGGCGAGTACGCGGTCGAGTGGACGCGCCAGGGCCAGACGGTGACGGCGGTGCATCGCCTACAACGCGCGGCAGTGCGTGGGCCGCAGGCGCTGTGTCAGCCGCAGGATTACCGCGCGTTTCGCGAGCTCTACCAGCAGGTGCGGCGCGGCTTTCGCGGGCAGATCGTGTACGGCGATCTGTCCAGGGTGCAGACGGCGCAGTGAGATGGGCTGACTGGCGGCGGCCGCGATCTGAACGCCTTGTGCGATAGCGCTCGCCCATTCATCCATGAAGTATCAGAATTCCCGCATACCCTTTCTGGAACACCGCGATGCATCGCCAGCTCCGTTATGCCGTTCTCGCCACCGCTCTGTTCGCCGGCACCGCGTTTGCCGGTGCGCGTCAGGAGCTGGATACGTTCACGCGCGGCCTGAAAGGCCTGGACGGGCAGTTCAGCCAGCAAGTCTCCGATGCCAACGGCCGGGTCAAGGAGCGCGCGAGCGGGCGGGTGGCATTGTCGGCGCCGCGCCAGTTCCGTTGGGAATACGCCAAGCCCTACAAGCAGCTGATCGTGGCCGACGGCAAGAAGGTGTGGGTGTTCGACCCGGACCTGGAGCAGGTGACCGTGCGTGCGCAAGGCAGCGAAGAACAGAACAGCCCACTGGTTGCATTGATCGACCCGGCGCGCCTGGACAAGCAATACGACGTCAGCGAAGAAGCGGCGCCACGTGACGGACTGCAGTGGCTGTCGCTGACGCCCAAGGTCGACACCGAAGCCAGTTTCCAGATGGCCTCGCTGGGGTTCGGCAAGGATGGCCTGGCCAGGATGGAAGTGGTGGATGCGGTCGGCCAGCGCACCGCGATCAGCTTCAGCGGCTGGAAGCGCAACCCGGCATTCGCGGCCGACACCTTCCGCTACACGCCGGGCAAGGGTGTGGACGTGGTCGGCGACGCGCAGTAAGCCGTTGCTTGCAGGAGTCGTGCAGCCAACGGCCGTGTTCGCAGAAGGTCGTTGGCTGACGCGATACAATGCCGCGTGGCACGAACCAAGCTCCCCATCACTCCCGAAGCCGATCTGCTCAGCGTAGACGGCGAGCATCTGCGCCCGCTTGCCGAGCGTATGCGTCCGCGCACCCTCGACGAGATGGTCGGGCAGAAGCGACTGCTCGCGCCCGACAGTGCATTGCGACGCGCGGTGGAATCCGGCCGTGTGCATTCGATGATCCTGTGGGGCCCGCCCGGTTGCGGCAAGACCACTCTGGCGCTGCTGCTGGCGCATTACGCCGACGCCGAATTCAAGGCGATCTCGGCAGTGCTGTCGGGTTTGCCCGAGGTGCGCCAGGTGCTGGCCGAGGCTGCGCAGCGCTTCGCCGGCGGGCGCCGCACGGTGTTGTTCGTCGATGAGGTGCATCGCTTCAACAAGGCGCAGCAGGATGCGTTCCTGCCGCATATCGAGCGCGGCACGATCCTGTTCGTCGGTGCGACGACCGAAAATCCTTCGTTCGAACTGAATTCGGCATTGTTGTCGCGCTGCCGCGTGCACGTGCTGGAAGGCGTTTCGCCGCAGGACATCGTCGAGGCCTTGCAACGTGCGCTGCACGATCCGGAGCGCGGGCTGGGGCAGGAGAGCATCCAGGTCAGCGATGCCTCGCTGCTGGAGATTGCCAGCGCGGCCGACGGCGACGTGCGCCGCGCGTTGACCCTGCTGGAGATCGCCGCGGAACTGGCAGGCGGCGAGGGTGGCGAGATCACCCCGCAGACGCTGCTGCAGGTGCTGGCCGACCGCACGCGTCGCTTCGACAAGAACGGCGAGCAGTTCTACGACCAGATTTCGGCGCTGCACAAATCGGTGCGCAGCTCCAACCCCGATGCCGCGCTGTACTGGCTCACGCGCATGCTCGACGGCGGCTGCGACCCGGCCTATCTGGCGCGGCGGCTGACCCGCATGGCGATCGAGGACATCGGCCTGGCCGATCCGCGCGCGCAGAGCATGGCGCTGGAAGCCTGGGACATCTACGAGCGTCTGGGCAGCCCGGAGGGCGAGCTGGCGTTCGCGCAACTGGTGCTGTATCTGGCCAGCACCGCCAAGTCCAATGCCGGCTATGCCGCCTTCAACCAGGCCAAGGCCGAGGTGCGCGCCACCGGCACGCAGGAGGTGCCGCTGCATCTGCGCAACGCGCCGACCAAGCTGATGAAGACGCTGGGCTACGGGCAGGACTATCAATACGACCACGACGCCGAAGGCGGGATCGCGCTGGACCAGACCGGCTTTCCGGATGCGATGGGCGAGCGGGTCTATTACAACCCGGTGCCGCGCGGGCTGGAGATCAAGCTCAAGGAAAAGCTCGACCGCCTGCGCGCCGCGCGCGAACAGGCGCGGGCTGACAAGGGCGGCAAGCCCACGGCATAATCGGCCGCACAGGAGATGGCATTCCTCCTTGAACCGCACGCACCCTGCGCGCTGATGATGCCTGCCCACCCTCGCCGGGGCGGCAGGTCTGTGCCCCGGCATCTTTTCTTGCTCAGGAACTGGATGATGCCGACCATGCACGACACCTTGTGGAAACCCCCTTCGGCCGCCTGCAGAGTGCGCGCATGAACGCACCGGTGTGGTGGCAGCAATTGCTGCTGGCGATGACCGGCGGTGCGCTGGGTTCCGGCCTGCGCTTTGCCATCGGTGCCTCGTTGCTGCAGCGCTTCGGCAACGGATTTCCGTGGGGCACGCTGACGGTGAATCTGCTCGGCTCGTTCGTCGCCGGCGTGCTGCTGGTCTGGCTGGATGCGCGCGGGCCGGCGAGCTGGCCGCTGCGGGCCTTGCTGATCGTCGGCGTGATCGGCGGGCTGACCACGTTCTCGTCGTTGATGATGGAATGCCTGGTGTTCGCACGCACGGATCGGTCCGCGATGATCGGCGTGTATCTGGCCATCACGCTGGTGGCCGGACTGGCGCTGGTGTTCGCCGGTGCGCGTACCGGCCAGTGGCTGGTGACGCGTTAGGCGCAGCTCTGCCGTGTAATCGCGGCAGTGAAGCCAAGGCCGGGATGCGGCGACGTTGCGAGCGTAGATACACGCCGACGATTGAATGGCTGGCATGTGTTGGCGCCGCCGGGCGACGGTCAACGTGCCATCAGGAGCCATGCTCGGACGCGACGCCTGGCCGCGTGCCTGTCGGGCGCGCCGACGGATGCATGATGTCGCTGGCATTCGCTGACGACCGTTTGCACTGGCGCATAAAAAAGGCGTGCTTGCGCACGCCCTGATTGATCGACAGCTTGGTCGGCACTGCGAGATCGGCCCGGCGGCCGATCCCGCAGTACATGACTTACAGCGCTTCGATGATGCCCGCCGCGCCCATGCCGGTGCCGATGCACATGGTGACCATGCCGTACTTCTGCTGACGACGGCGCAGGCCATGTACCAGGGTGGCGGCACGGATCGCACCGGTGGCGCCCAGCGGGTGGCCCAGGGCGATGGCGCCGCCGAGCGGGTTGACCTTGGACGGATCCAGTTCGCTGTCGCGGATCACCGCCAACGCCTGGGCGGCAAAGGCTTCGTTGAGCTCGATCCAGTCGATCTGGTCCTTGGTCAGGCCAGCTTGCTTGAGCGCCTTGGGAATTGCCGCGATCGGGCCGATCCCCATCACCTCCGGACGCACGCCGGCCACCGAGAAGCTGACAAAGCGTGCCAGCGGGGTGAGGCCGTAATCCTTGATCGCCTGCTCGGAGGCCAGCAGCACCGCACCGGCGCCGTCGCTCATCTGCGAGGAGTTGCCGGCGGTGACGCTGCCGCCGAACTGGCCGTTGCGGAACACCGGGCGCAACTTGGCCAGGCCTTCGAGCGAGCTGTCCGGACGCGGGCCTTCATCGGTGTCGACCAGCCGCTTGCGCAGCGCGATGACATTGCCGGCCAGGTCGGGCTGGTGCGAGAGGATTTCGTACGGAGTGATTTCGTCGCGGAATTCGCCGGCGGCAATGGCGGCAATCGCCTTCTGGTGCGAAGCGAGCGCGAATGCATCCTGATCCTCGCGCGAGACCTTCCATTCCTCGGCCACCTTCTCGGCGGTGATGCCCATGCCGTAGGCGATCGCGACATGGTCGTCGGCAAAGACGTTGGGCGACATGGCGACCTTGTTGCCCATCATCGGCACCATCGACATCGACTCGGTACCGCCGGCCAGCATCAGGTCGGCATTGCCCAGACGGATCTGGTCGGCGGCCATCGCCACGGCCTGGATGCCGGACGAACAGAAACGATTGATGGTCTGGCCGGCCACGCTATTGGGCAGGCCGGCGAGCAGCACGCCGATGCGCGCCACGTTCATGCCTTGCTCGCCCTCGGGCATCGCGCAGCCGATGATGGCATCGTCGATCCGCGACAGATCGATGCCTGGCGCCTGCGCCACCACCGCACGCAACACGTGCGCCAGCATGTCGTCGGGACGGGTATTGCGGAACACGCCCTTGGGCGCCTTGCCGACCGGCGTACGGGTGGCGGCGACGATGTAGGCTTCTTGAATCTGTTTGCTCATGGCTATCTCCGATAGCCGGGAATCGAGAATGGGGAGTCGGGAATCGCAAGTGCGGATTCGCCTGAGTTCGCCATTTTCATTACCCGGCAGAATAGTGGGGAGAAGCGGGGAGTCGGTTGGGCTTTTACCCATTCCCGATTCCCCACTCCCGATTCTCAGTTCCTGAGTGGCTTACCCGTCTTGAGCATGTGCCCAATCCGCGCCTGGGTCTTTTCCTGCTGGGCCAGTTCGACGAAGTGCTTGCGCTCCAGCTTGAGCAGCCATTCTTCGTCGACCAGTGCGCCGCGATCGACTTCGCCGCCGCACATCACCGTGGCGATGCGGGTGGCGATTTCATAGTCGTAGTCGCTGATGAAGCGGCCTTCCAGCATGTTGACCAGCAGCATCTTGAAGGTGGCGATGCCGACGTCGCCGGCGACCTGGATGCGGCGTGCCGGCAGCGGGGCGCGGTAGCCGCCTTCGGCCAGTGCGCGCGCTTCGGCCTTGGCGATGTGCAGCGCCTCGAAGCTGTTGAACACCACCTTGTCGGTGGCGCGCAGCAGGCCCAGCTCCTTGGCATTGACCGCCGAATTGGACACCTTGGCCATCGCGATGGTTTCGAAGGTCTTCTTCAGCTCGGCGAACACATCGCCGCCCGGACCTGCGGCCTGCGAGGCGCGCACGGCGATTTCCTTCAGGCCGCCACCAGCTGGCAGCAGGCCGACGCCGGCTTCGACCAGACCGATATAGCTTTCCAGCGAGGCCACGGTCTTGGCGCTGTGCATCTGGAACTCGCAGCCGCCGCCCAGCGCCAGCCCGCGCACGGCCGAAATCACCGGCACCTGCGCGTACTTGATGCGCTGGCTGGTGGCCTGGAAGTTGGCGACCAGTGCTTCGAATGCATCGACCTTGCCGGCCTGCAGCAGACCCAGCGCGCCGGCCAGATCGGCGCCGGCGGAGAAGGGCTCCTTCTGCTGCCAGATCACCAGCCCGGCGAAGTCCTTCTCGGCGCGGCCGACGACCTCCTGCAGACCGTTGAGCACGTGATCGGAGACGGTGTTCATCTTGGTCTTGAAGCTGACCACGGCGATGTCGTCGCCGTCATGCCACATGCGCACGCCGTCGTTTTCGAACACCGTCTCGCCCGGCGAGAACTGCTCGCCCAGCAGCGGATCGGGGAAGCGCTGGCGCTTGTACACCGGCAGTGCCGAGCGCGGCAGCTTGGCGTCGCGCGCTGGGCTGTACGAGCCTTCGGCCGCATGCACGCCATCGCGGCCGTCGAACACCCAGTTCGGCAACGGCGCGCTGCTCATGCTCTTGCCGTTGGAGATATCTTCGGCAATCCACTGCGCCACCTGCTTCCAGCCGGCGGCCTGCCAGGTCTCGAACGGGCCGAGCGACCAGCCATAGCCCCAGCGGATCGCCAGATCCACGTCGCGCGCGGTCTCGGCGATATCGGCCAGGTGGTAGGCGCTGTAGTGGAACAGGTCGCGGAACGTGGCCCACAGGAACTGCGCCTGCGGGTGCTGGCTCTCGCGCAGCTTGGCGAACTTTTCGGCCGGGTTCTTGATCTTGAGGATCTCGGCCACTTCCGGCGCAGCGCTGCGATCGGCGGTTCTGTAATCCTGCTTCTGCAGGTCCAGCACCACGATGTCCTTGCCGACCTTGCGGAAGATGCCGGCACCGACCTTCTGGCCGAGCGCGCCCTTGCCGATCAGCGCCTCCAGCCACTTGGGCGACTTGAAGTACTGGTGCCACGGATCGTCGGGCAGGGTGTCGCCCATGGTCTTGATCACGTGCGCCATGGTGTCCAGGCCGACCACGTCCGAGGTGCGGTAGGTCGCCGACTTGGGGCGCCCGACCAGCGGGCCGGTCAGCGCATCAACTTCGTCGAAGCCCAGCCCGAACTCGGCGGTGTGGTGGATGGTGGACAGGATCGAGAACACGCCGATGCGGTTGCCGATGAAGTTCGGGGTGTCCTTCGCATACACCACGCCCTTGCCCAGCGTGGTGACCAGGAAGCTTTCCAGTCCTTCCAGTACGGCCTTGTCGGTGCCCTTGGCGGGAATCAGTTCGGCCAGGTGCATGTAGCGCGGCGGATTGAAGAAATGCACGCCGCAGAAGCGGTGGCGCAATTGCTCGGGCAGCACGTCGGAGAGCTTGTTGATGCCCAGGCCCGAGGTATTGGAGGCCAGCACGGCGTGATCGGCCACGAACGGGGCGATCTTCTTGTACAGGTCCTGCTTCCAGTCCATGCGCTCGGCGATCGCTTCGATAATCAGGTCGCAATCGCGCAGCTGCTCCAGACCGCTTTCATAGTTGGCCGGCGTGATCGCCTCGGCCAGGGCCTTGCTGGCGAGCGGGGCAGGGCTGAGCTTGCCGAGGTTGGCGATCGCCTTGAGCACGATGCCGTCGGCAGGACCTTCCTTGGCAGGCAGGTCGAACAGCACGGTGTCGACACCGGCGTTGGTGAGGTGCGCGGCGATCTGCGCGCCCATGACGCCGGCACCGAGCACGGCAGCACGACGGACTAGCAACGGATTGGACATAGCGATGAGCCTTTGGTGTGAGCGACTACGGTGTGGAGTGGGTACGGAAACCGGGTTCCGCAAAACGAATCAGTTCGCGCGCGGCGCGCGCGCGGTGGTCGGCCTCGCTGACCCCGGCCGGGCGCTTGATCAGTCCGAAATCGGCCATCGCATAGGTGAGCGCACCGGCGAGGAAATCCAGGCGCCAGTACAGCTCTTCCTTGCTCAGGCCTGGCACGCAGGCCGCGATGGCCTTGCCGAACTCGCGCAGCACGTGCCCGTAGTGGTCGGACAGGAACTTGCGCAGGTTGTCGTTCTTTTCGGCATAAGCGCGCGCAATCACCCGCACGAACGCGCCGCCACTCTGGCGGTCCTGCGCCATTGCCAGGGCCGGCTCGACGAAGGCCGCCAGCACCGCAGTGAGTTCGCCCGGCTGTGACTTCCTGGCCGCCTCCAGTTGTTGCAGGCGCGCGGCGGTCATCTCGTCCATGCGGCGACGGAACACCTCGTTGACCAGGTTTTCCTTGGAACCGAAGTGGTAATTGACCGCCGCGATATTGACGTCGGCCTGGGTGGTGAGCTGGCGCAGCGAGGTTCCGGCGAAGCCATGCTGGGCGAACAGCTCCTCGGCCGCGCCGAGGATGCGGTCCTTGGTGGAGAAGTGGGCGGGCTTGGGCATGCGCGGGGCGGAACTCAATCAAACGATTGTTTGAGTCTACGGGCAGGATGGCGCACCGGTCATGCGGCAACGCAGCACGATTCAGGGGGCGGTGTGCAAACGCAGCGATGAAGAGATAGAATTGACCATCGCAAAGAAGCCTAAGCCCGCGTTTTGACGCGGGTTTTTTTCATGATAATCTCGGGCCTTCAGTGGCCCGCCCAACGGAGATCCTCCCATGGCGCTGGAGCGCACCCTGTCCATCATCAAGCCCGACGCCGTTGCCAAGAACGTCATCGGCGAAATCTACAGCCGTTTCGAAAAGGCCGGCCTGAAGATCGTGGCATCCAAGTACAAGCAGCTGTCGCGTCGCGAAGCCGAAGGCTTCTATGCCGTGCACCGCGAGCGTCCGTTCTTCAACGCGCTGGTCGAGTTCATGATCTCCGGCCCGGTGATGATCCAGGCGCTGGAAGGCGAGAACGCCGTTGCCGCACATCGTGACCTGCTGGGCGCGACCAATCCCAAGGACGCTGCGCCGGGCACCATCCGCGCCGACTTCGCCGACTCGATCGATGCCAACGCCGCCCACGGCTCGGACTCGGTCGAGAACGCTGCCAACGAAGTCGCGTATTTCTTTGCCGCCACCGAAGTGGTCTCGCGCTGAGGCCGAGAGAGTCGAATCGTGAATGAGGTCGTGATCCCCTCCGTGCTGCAGGACGTCCCCGTCCGTACCCCGGAACTGCGCAAGCAGAACCTGCTCGACCTCGACCGCGAGGGACTGGAGCGCTTCTTCGCCGACACGCTCGGCGAAGCGCGCTACCGTGCCCATCAGGTGATGAAGTGGATCCACCATCGCTACGTCACCGATTTCGATCAGATGACGGACCTCGGCAAGGCGCTGCGTGCGAAGTTGCACCAGCACGCCGAGGTCCTCGTCCCGAATGTCGTGTTCGACAAGCCCTCCACCGACGGGACCCATAAGTGGCTGCTGGCCATGGGTACCGACGGCAAGAACGCGATCGAAACCGTCTACATCCCCGACAAGGGCCGCGGCACGCTGTGTGTGTCGTCCCAGGTCGGCTGCGGCCTGAACTGCACTTTTTGTTCGACCGCCACCCAGGGCTTCAACCGCAACCTCACCACCGCCGAGATCGTCGGGCAGGTGTGGGTGGCGGCGCGCCATCTGGGCAACGTGCCGCACCAGCAACGCCGCCTCACCAACGTGGTGATGATGGGCATGGGCGAGCCGTTGATGAATTTTGACAACGTCGTGCGCGCGATGAGCGTGATGCGCGACGACCTGGGCTACGGCCTGGCCAGCAAGCGGGTGACGCTGTCGACTTCGGGCCTGGTGCCGATGATCGACCGGCTCTCGACCGAAAGCGATGTCTCGCTGGCGGTCTCGCTGCACGCGGCCAACGACACGCTGCGCGAAAGCCTGGTGCCGTTGAACAAGAAATACCCGATCGCCGAGCTGATGGACTCCTGCGCGCGCTATCTGCGCGGCAACAAGAAGCGCGATTCGGTCACCTTCGAATACACCTTGATGAAGGGCATCAACGACCAGCCCGAGCATGCGCGCCAGCTGGCCAGGTTGATGCGTCAGTTCGACAATGCGGTGCAGTCCAAGGACGCCGGCAAGGTCAACCTGATCCCATTCAATCCGTTCCCGGGCACGCGTTACGAGCGCTCGGGCGAGACCGAGATCCGCGCTTTCCAGAAGATCCTGCTCGACGCGCAAGTGCTGACGATGGTCCGGCGTACCCGTGGCGACGATATCGACGCCGCCTGCGGGCAGCTCAAGGGTCAGGTCATGGACCGCACCCGTCGTCAGGCGGATTTCCTGCGCACGCTGGAAGGGCAGGCCGGTCGAGATGCGGCAGCGTGATCTAGCGGCCATGGCGGCTGTGGCGATCGCGCTGTGCGCGGTCGGCTGCGGTGGTCGCAATGCCAAGGCGGGCTCGGTTCAGACGGTCGAGGAGGTCGCGCAGGTGCATTCGTTCCGCGACAGCACCGCGACAAAGAATCGTCTGGCGGTGCAGGAGAAGCTCGGCCTGGCCAATAATCGGCTACAGACAGGCGACTACGCCGCTGCCGAAGAGCAGGTCCGTGCAGCCCTGAAGAAAGATCCCCAGTCGGTGGATGCCACTGGTCTATTGGCGCTGATTCAAGGCGTCAAGGGCGATGTCGCCGGCTCCGGCGCGTCATACCGCCGGGCCGCGGAACTTGCGCCGCAGCGCGGCGATGTCTTGAACAATTACGGCGCATGGTTGTGCGCGAACGGCTCGCCGGCCGAATCGCTGATCTGGTTCGATCGCGCCCTGACCGACAGAAACTACGCATCGCCAGCCTCCGCGTTGGGCAATGCAGGTGGCTGTGCACTCAAGGCGGGGCAGCCGCAGCGTGCGGCCGGCGACTTGCGCAAGGCGCTGGAACTGGATCCGCGGAATCCGTACGCACTCGAGTCGATGGCGCGCTCCGAAGCAACCAATCGCAATTATTTCGAAGCGCGCGCGTTTATTGAACGACGGCTTGCGGCTGCACCGGCAACCGCTTCCGTGTTACAACTCGCCATTCAGATTGAGCAAGGGCTAGGCGACAAGGTAGCTGCCAGCCGTTATCAACAGCGGTTGGTCAAGGAATTTCCTGACGCAGCGACCGCTAACCCCGGGGCCAATGCATTGTGATCAGTGATTCCAATCCGAACCCTTTTGAGCAGGAAAAGGGCTGCGGACAGCATTTGCGCGACGCGCGCGAAGCGGCAGGTCTGAGCGTGGACGATGTCGCCGGCAAGCTGCGCATGCCGGCGCATGTGGTGCGCTCGCTGGAGCAGGAAGAGTGGCAACGCCTGGGTGCGCCGGTCTTCGTGCGCGGTCAGTTGCGCAGCTATGCGCGCTTGCTGCATGTAGACCTGGAGCCGCTGCTGCAGCAAGCGGCGATTGCGCCGATCGAGCCGGTCAAGCTGGTCAGCCATACGCATACGCCGCGGGCGCGGCGCATCCTGGAAAGCACGGCGCGCAAGGCGATGTATGTGGTGATCACCGGTGTGTTCGCGGTGCCGGTGTGGTACGCGACCCGTTCGCATCTGGATGGCAAGGCGCCCAGCACGGTATCGCTGGACAGCATGCCGGAAGCGCCCGGGACCGGCACCCCGGCCAACGCTGCCACGCAGCCGGCCAGTGCGCCGCGCGAGCAGCCGGCGCCGTACATCGCGTCGATGACGCCGGTGCCGCGGGCTACGCCAGAGGTCGAGACCGCTACAGCGTCGGCCGCCAGTGGCGGCAGTTTGTCGTTGAGTTTCAGCGGCGACAGTTGGGTGCAGATTCTGGCACCGGATGGCAGCGCGGTCGAAAAAGCACTGGTGCGTGCCGGCGAGCGTCGCAGTTATTCGCCAGGGCAGGTGGGTCGCATCGTGCTGGGTAATGCGTCGGCGGTAGAGGTTCAGCAAGGCGGCAGTATCGTCGATGTGAAACCGTTCCAGCGCGCTAACGTGGCCCGTTTTGCGGTATCCTCCGACGGCTCCGTGGTACCTGCTTCCGAGTGAAGCGGACTGCGGTTTTTCATTTTTCCCTATTGATGTTCCGCGCCTCCGGGATGACGGAGCGAGAGTACGCATGGCGATCGACGATCTGCTGGACGAACACGAACAAGGCGAACGCGTTCGTTCCTGGTTGAGAAAGAATGGCGCAGGGCTGGTAGGCGGCGTCGTGGTGGGCCTGGCCCTGATCCTGGGCTGGCAGTGGTGGCAGAAGCACACCGCCACCCAATCGGTGGAAGCCAATACCCGTTACGAAGCGGTGGTCAAGTCCATCCAGGGCAAGGGCCTGGACAAGGCGGCCAAGGACATCGTGGCGCTTGACGATGGCAAGGGCGGTGTCTACGCCGAACTGGCTGCATTGCGTCTGGCCAAGGCCCAGGTGGATGCCGGCAAGCATGCCGAAGCGATCAAGACCCTGCGCGACGTGCCTGCCGAAGGCGAGCTCAAGCAGATCGTGCAGCAGCGCCTGGCGCGTGTGTTGACCGAAAGCGGCAAGCCGGACGAAGCGATCAAGCTGCTGGCCGATGCGCAGGACCACACCAGCCTGGAGATCCGCGCCGATGCGCTGGTCGTGCAGGGCAAGCCGGATGAGGCGCGTGCGCTCTACGCCAAGGCCCTGACCACGGTGGACGTGGCCTCGCCGCAGCGCCGTTTGCTGGAAACCAAGCTGATGGATGTGGGCGGCAAGGTGCCCGATCCGGCGGAGCAGATTTGATGAAGCAGGTTGATATGTACAAGCGCATTGCATTGATCGCCCTGATGGGCGTGTCGCTGGCCGGTTGCAGCACCGTCAAGGGCTGGTTTGCCGGGAAGGACGCTGCTGCCAAGAAAGCGCAGGAACCTGCCGAGCTGGTCAAGTTCGAGCCGTCGGTCAAGGTCGACAAGATCTGGTCCAACGGCGTGGGCAAGGGCGAAGGCCATATCGGCGTGCGCCAACGTCCGGCGGTGGCCGATGGCAAGGTGTACGCCGCGGCGATTACCGGCGGCGTGCAGGCGCTGGACCTGCAGACCGGCAAGCGCGTGTGGGAATACAAGCCCAAGAAGGAAGAGCGTAACGATCGCAAGTTCAAGCAGCGCCTGTCCGGTGGCCCTGGCGTCGGCGAAGGCCTGGTGGTGATCGGCACGCTATCTGGCGACGTGATTGCGCTGAACCAGGCCGATGGCACCGAAAAATGGCGTGCCAAGGTGCCGAACGAAGTCATCGCTGCACCGGCGATTGCACAGAACCTGGTGTTGGTGCGCAGCAACGATGGTCGCGTCAGTGCCTTCGACGCGGCTACCGGCGAGCGCCGCTGGTTCCATGCCGAAGAAGGCCCGACCCTGTCGGTGCGCGGCAATGCGCCGATCGTGACCGGCCCGGGCGTGCTTTTCGTCGGCAACGACAGCGGCACCTTGAGCGCCCTGGCGCTGCAGGACGGCCGCCCGTTGTGGGAACAGGCGATCGGCGTGCCGGAAGGCCGCACCGAGCTGGAGCGCATGTCCGATGTGGACGGTGCCCCGGTGCTCGACGGCACCACGCTGTATGCGACCAGCTTCAAGAACGAAACCCTCGCACTGGAAGGCCCGAGCGGCCGTCCGCTGTGGACGCGCGATCACGGCGGCGCCGGTGGCGTTGGCGTGTCGTCGGCGGTGGTGGTGGTGTCCGACAACGCCGGCTCGGTCTGGGGCCTGGACAAGAGCAGCGGTGCGGCGATGTGGTCGCAGGCCGCGCTGGCGCGTCGCTCCCTGACCGGCGTCGCTATCCAGGGCGATTACGCTGTGGTCGGCGATTACAAGGGCTATCTGCACTGGCTGAAACTCAGCGACGGTGCACTGGCCGCGCGCGCTCGCGCTGGACGCGACACGCTGCTGGCGCAGCCGATCGTCGTGGACGGCATTCTGTTGGTACAAAACACCGATGGCGATATCACCGCCTTCCGGTTGGCACAATAAGGACTTCGCGATGCTGCCCCTGGTCGCCCTGGTCGGACGGCCCAATGTCGGCAAGTCCACCATCTTCAATGCGCTGACGCGCACCCGTGACGCGCTGGTCCACGACCAGCCCGGCGTCACCCGCGACCGTAACTACGGGGTCTGTCGTCTCGACGAGGAACGCCCGTTCATCGTCGTCGATACCGGCGGTATCGCCGGCGACGAGGAGGGCCTGGCCGGCGCCACCGCGCGCCAGGCCCGCGCCGCTGCCGGCGAAGCCGATCTGGTGCTGTTCGTGGTCGATGGCCGCGAAGGCGCCTCCTCGCTGGACGACGAGATCCTGGCCTGGCTGCGCAAGCTGGCGCGGCCGACCGTGCTGGTCATCAACAAGATCGACGGCACCGACGAGGAGACCGTGCGCTCGGAGTTTGCGCGCTACGGGTTCTCCGATGTGGTGGCGTTGTCTGCCGCGCATCGGCAGGGCATCGACGAGCTGCTCGAGGAAGTCGGCGCACGTCTGCCCGAGGAAGGTGCCGGCGAGCTGCTGGATACCGACCCGGCGCGTGTGCGCATCGCCTTCGTCGGCCGCCCGAATGTGGGCAAGTCGACGCTGGTCAATCGCCTGCTCGGCGAAGAACGCATGATTGCCTCGGAAGTGCCGGGCACCACGCGCGATTCGATCGCCGTGGACATGGACCGCGATGGGCGCCAGTACCGCTTGATCGATACGGCCGGCCTGCGTCGCCGCGGCAAGGTCGAGGAGGCGGTGGAGAAGTTCAGCGCGTTCAAGACGCTGCAGGCGATCGAGCAATGCCAGGTTGCGGTGCTGATGCTCGATGCCGGCGAAGGCGTCACCGACCAGGACGCGACCATTCTGGGCGCTATCCTGGACGCTGGCCGCGCCCTGGTGGTGGCGATCAACAAGTGGGACGGGCAGAGCGACTACCAGCGCGCGCAGGCCGAAGACCTGCTGTCGCGCAAGCTGGGCTTTGTCAGCTGGGCCGAGGCGGTACGGATTTCCGCGCTGCACGGCTCGGGCATGCGCGAGTTGTTTCAGGCGATCCACCGTGCACACGCGTCGGCCACGCACGAGTTCAGCACCAGCGAAGTCAACCAGGCGCTGGAAATCGCCTACGAGACCAATCCGCCGCCTAGCATCCGTGGCCACGTGTCCAAGCTGCGTTACGTGCATCCGGGTGGCGCAAATCCGCCGACCTTCATCGTGCACGGCACGCGCCTGAAGGTGCTGCCGGAGTCCTACAAGCGTTATCTGGAAAACTTTTTCCGCAAGCGCTTCAAGCTGGTCGGCACGCCGGTGCGTTTCATCTTCCGCGAAGGTGCCAATCCGTACGAGGGCAAGAAGAACACGCTCACCGAACGACAGGTGGCGCGCAAAAGGCGGTTGATGAAGCACGTCAAGGGCAAGTAAGCAGCGAACGGTGCGCGCCTGGCGAATGATCGTCAGGTGGAGTGGCCGCAGCGCCTGCGACTGCCGTGGTCGAGTGCCGCGAGCTACGCCAGAAAAGTGTGGTGATTCCTTCTGGCATATGCAGTGGCAATGCCTGGCATTCTGAGTCGTCGTGGTGCACTGGTATCCTGCGTGCCATGACCGACTATCCCTCCCGCATTCCCTATGCACAGGCGCTGCAGATCCTGCAGGCCGTCGCCGCCAACAGCCGTCCGCCCGACGAGAACATCGCCACCTCGCGTGCCGACGGGCGGATCAGCGCTGCCGATCTGATCGCACCGATCGCGTTGCCGCCTTTTGCCAACAGCGCGATGGACGGCTTCGCGTTGCGGCATGCCGATGTCGCTGGCGGCGATGCGGCGTTGCAACTGGTCGGCGAGCAGTTCGCTGGCGAGCGTTGGACCGGCACGCTGAGCGCCGGCCAATGCCTGCGCATCACCACCGGTGCGCCGCTGCCCGATGGTGCCGATACGGTGATCCCGAAAGAGGATGCGCAGGAACGCGATGGCGTGGTGCGTTTCCATAGCATGCCTGCGCCGGGTGCGGCGGTGCGCCAGGCCGGCAGTGACGTGCGCGCGGGCGATCTGGTGGTACAGAGTGGCCAAGTGTTGACGCCTGCGCGGATCGGACTGGCGGCTGCGCTCGGTCTGTCGCGGCTTGCGGTGGCGCCCCGGCCGACCATTGCGGTGCTGCCCACCGGCGATGAGCTGGTGGAGCCGGGCATGCCGTTGGGGCCGGGACAGATCTACAACAGCAACCGCGACATGCTGATGGCGCAGCTGCGCGCACTAGGCTACGCGCCGACCGCATGGCCGACCCTGCCGGACGATCCGCAACGTATCCGCACCATGCTGGAGGACGCGGCTGCGGCCTTCGATGTGGTGATCACCTGCGGCGGCGTCTCGGCGGGGGAAAAGGATTATCTGCCGCAGCTGATCGGCGAACTGGGCCGCATCCACTTCTGGCGCGTGCGCATGCGCCCGGGCATGCCGGCGGTGCTGGGCCAGATCGGCCGCTGCCTGGTGCTGGGCCTGCCGGGCAATCCGGTCTCGGTGCTGGCGACGCTGATCGCCTACGGCGTGCCGCTGCTGGATGGTCTGCAGGGACGTAGCGAGCCGCGCCCGCTGTGGCACGCAGCCTTGGCCAGTCCGTGGGAAAAACGCCACGAGCGCCTGGAGTTCCTGCGCGGGCGGCTGGAGTGCGGCGAAGACGGGCGTCTGACGGCGTTGCCGCATCGTGGTGATGCATCGCATCTGCTGCGTGGCGTGGCCGACAGCAATGCCTTGATTGTGTTGCCTGAGCAGGCGCGGCGCTTCGAGGCGGGCGAGATCGTGCGGGTGATTCCTTACGCGCTTTGAGTGTTTGGTGCAGCACGCGCGACAACCGGCGGGGCCGCGCTCGCCGCCAGGCGGGCGCTACCGGCTGCACGCCGGTCCTTTCGCGCCTTCGGCACTAAACGCCGACGCTGCGCGAGCTGATGGCAACCACATGGATGGCGCAGCCCGGTGTGGCAGACCGCCCCGTCCATGTCACACGCGGGAACGCGGCGTCCGGACGCGAGGCTGCAACCAGCACCGATCAGGCCGTTCTCAGCCGACTGTGCTGCCGCAGAAGGCGGCGTAGTCGGCATACCCAGTGAATGCGGCACCGGGAGCACACACCGGGCAATGCGGGTCGGGCGGCAGCCGGATTTCGCGAAAGCGCATTGCCAATGCATCGAAGCTGAGCAAGCGCCCGGTAAGGGTATCGCCGATGCCCAGCAGCAACTTGATCGCCTCGGTGGCCTGCAGCAATCCGATCACCCCGGGCAGCACGCCCAGCACGCCGGCCTCGGCGCAGCTGGGGGCGAATTCGGGCGGCGGCGGCTCCGGAAACAGGCAGCGATAGCACGGTGCATGGCCGCGCTTGCGGCCGGCATCGAACACGCTCAATTGCCCTTCGAACTGCTGTACCGCACCGTAGACCAGCGGTTTGCCGAGTTTGACGCAGGCATCGTTGAGCAGATAGCGCGCAGGAAAATTGTCGGCGCCGTCGACCACGACATCCACGTCCTTCAGCAGGGCTTCGACATTGCCGGCAGTCACGCGTGCCTGCAGCGCTTCGACCTGCACGCGTGGATTGAGCGCGGCAATGCGCTGCGCGGCCGAGCTGACCTTGGCAACGCCGACGCTGTCTTCCACATGCAGGATCTGGCGCTGCAGATTGCTGCGGTCCACCACATCGTCATCGGCGATCCGCAGGTGGCCGACCCCGGCGGCAGCGAGATAGAACGCCGCCGGCGAGCCGAGCCCACCTGCACCGACCAGCAACACGCGCGAACGCGCCAGACGCTGCTGGCCTTCCAGACCGACCTGCGGCAGGCGCAGATGGCGCGAATAGCGCTCGAGAAAATCCTGCTCGTCGGGCGGCAGGGTAGGGCGCACCAAGGGAAGGCCGGCGCCGGTCCACGCGGCGGTGCCACCGAGTACCGAAGACACCTGTGTATAGCCGTGCGCGCGCAGGATCTCCGCCGTGTGTGCCGAGCGCTTGCCGCTCTGGCAGATCAGCACGATCTCGCGCGCCTGCTCCGACAGATGCTGTGCGGGTGCGGTTTCCAGATCGTGTTGCGCAATCGCCAACGCGCCTTCGGCCTGGCCGCCGGCACGTTCGTGCAACTGCCGGATATCGATCAGCAAGGCGCCTTGCAGGGCGCGCAGGCGGGCGTCTGCGGGGGAGATGTCGTAGCTGCTCATGGCGTCATTGTCGCGCAAACACAGGCCGTGCGATGCACGGGATTGTCATGTTGGCATCAGGCTCACCAGCACGGCGGTAGCGTGGGCACACAAGGAGACCCTCAATGACCCCCGATATCGACGCGCAATTGAAACAACTTGCCGATGCATTGCCTGATATTCGTCGCCAGCATCCGGACGATTTCTGGGATGTATTCCATGCACGTGCAGAGAAGATCACTGCTGCCGCAGAGTCGCAGGAGCAGGCGGCGCAAATCGTCAAACGCATCGACGAAATCCTGTCGGCGCATCAGTTGGGCCCTGCGGATCCCGGCGCCTGACATAGCAGTCTTCGATGCGCGGGTGTTGCCGCAAGTGGGTGGCCTGCGCCCACTCCGCGCATCCATAACATCGACCGGCAGCAAGCTGGCGCAGCATTACGGTAGCGCCGGCTTGCCCTTGGCATCGCATAGCGGTGCACACAGGGATCCTGCCTAGCACGCAGTCGCTGCATGTAATCGATCAGCGGGGTCGGCCATCTCCGCAGATATGCGGATCGGTCAGAGTGATAATGCTAGACCTACTGAGACACCATTACGCCCGCTGTGCACGCGCGTACAGCGCTTGACCGCAGCATCGGCGGTGCTGAGTGCTGGGTATTCCAACGCAGTCTGACGTCCGAGCCATGTTCTGTCGTAACAGAGGCCGGTGTCGCAACGCAACGGCCTGTATGTTGCGACGACCCGAACAAGGACGCCATACCACCTTCATTCAATGTGAAACGTAGTGCGTTGCAGCACCGTTTCCTCTCCATCTTTCGACACCGGTACGACGATCGGGTCACGCAATGAGGTCCAGCATGGAGGCACACCTTCTGGCTGGAGATTCACATGAAAGTACGTCACCCGATGTTTGCGGCGCTGACCCTGTGTCTAGGTATCGCCACTGCTGCGCATGCGCAGAATGCAACGCAGGCCGGCATGCCCGCCACCACGCAGCAACAGGCGGGCAATAGCGCCCCAAGCGCGAAGGAGCGTGAGGCACTGGGCACCCTGAGCGCCATCAATACCAGTGAAATCGGTGCGGCCAATCTGGCGCTGCAGAAGCAGGTGCAAGGTGGCGTGCGCGACTATGCAATGCAGATGGTCAAGGAGCATACCGACAACAATCAGAAGCTGGCCAAGTGGTCGCCGGACCTGTCTGCTGCCGCTGCCACGGCGCAGACGAGCAAGGGCAAGACCGAACTGGCGATGTTGCAGAAGCTCGATACCAAGGCCTTCGAGACCGCCTACGTTACGGCAATGGTCAAGGACCACACCGATGCACTAGCGGCGCTGGACAAGCAACTGATTCCTGCGGCCAAGACGCCACAGGTGCTGGCGCATCTGCAGACCACGCGCAGCCATGTCGCGGAGCATCTGGCGGCTGCCAAGACGCTGCAGGCCAGTAGCAAGGGTGCTGGGCGCTGAGACATGCCTGGATTGCCGGCAACACCGGTTGCCGCTGCTGAAGACCCTATGCTGTGGATGCATCGCCTGATCATCCGTGCCGAGCCGCACCAGATCCTGGATGCGTGGTGCGATGCCAATGTGCAGCGCCGCATGCTGCATGGAGTGGCGGAGCTGGTCGCTGGCGATGGACATGCATCGCGCTGGGCGCTGCAGGCAACCTGGTGTCGGCGCGGTGTTGTCGGGTTGCAGCGTGGTGAGGCGCGCCTGGGTGAATCGGTGCGTTACCAGGTTGATGGCGATCGCGGCCTGCAGCTGGGCGTGTTGCTGCATGTGCAGACTGCGCCTGCATGCGAGGGCAGTTGTGTCACGTTGAGCCTGCAGGGTGCAGATGGGCGGGAGAGCGCTCAGCCATCGGTCGAGCGCTTGCAGCGTGCCCGGCATCTGTGGATGGGCAAGGCGTTACGGCGGCTGCGTGACGGTATGGATGTTTGAGATCGCGTCCGCTTGTCTGCACCTTGTCGATGGACTTCGAATACCTTGCCGCCCGATTGCAGTTGCAACGGGCGGTCAGGTTTTGAGGATTCAGTCGGATGGGGTGCTTGCGTCAACCACCCCGGAAATCGGTTCGGCATTGCCGAAGTGCGGCCGCAGGGCATCCACGCCGTGCTGCGGCTTTGCCAGCGGGGTCAGGTCCTGGCGGTTGGCGCGACGTTGCGCAGTAGAGAACGTAGCCAGCTTGTCGCGCTGATCGATCAGCGGTTGCTGGACCTCGCCATCGCGGTTGAACGACCAGGCCAGCATCGGCTTGCCCAGCGGCAATGCATCGCCCGCGGCGGTGCCGTTGCGCGAGTGCCAGGTGTGCCAGGTCTTGCCATAGCTGTTGAGCTTGCTGCGCATCAGTTCTTTCTCTGCGACCAGCGGCAGGTTGGGCGCGGACAGCTGGCCCGACAGGATTTCGCCATTGTGCGGATGCCAAAAGCTGCGCTCGTGCTGCGGCAACTGCGCGAACAGTTGTTCGGAAATGATGTACTCGATGCCGGTCAGGTTGGCCTGATCGGTATTGCCGTCGTAGAGTGCGCATTGCGCCAGGTCTTCATTGACCTGATGGCAGTAGTGATGCGCTTCCATCTGTACATCTGGTGCGTCTTTCATCGGATGGAAGCCCACCAGGTAGATGTCGAGCTTGCCGACCGGCCCGGTCGGTTGCAGGACCCTGGCGCCGGCTTCCAGCACATTGGTCTTGGCGCTTTCAGGCGCGCCCGGTGGGGTAACCGAAGGCGGGCTGCGCGAGCAACCGGCGCACAGCAGGGCGATCCAGAGTGCGGACTGTCGCATGCGATCTCCAATAATGAATAGTGGGGCCAGGCTACGGAGGCTGATGGTCTGCGAGGCGTGAGCGCGTGCGCCGATCTGCAGCGGAGCTTCACCTCGCTTGAGCATCTGCTTAATGCCATGACGGCGATGCTGATTCACTACGCACGCCTGGTCGCTCATCCATGTCCGCCACCACCCGCAAGATCGCGACATTCAATGTCAATGGCATCACTAGCCGGCTGCCGCATCTGCTGGAATGGTTGCAGCGCGAGCAACCGGACATCGTCGGCTTGCAGGAATTGAAAGCCACGCAGGACGCCTTTCCGCAACAGGCGATCCGCGATGCCGGCTACGGCGTGATCTGGCAAGGCGAGAAGTCGTGGAACGGTGTGGCATTGCTGGCGCGCGGCGCCGATCCGGTGGAAATCCGTCGCGGGCTGCCGTGGGACCGCGGCGATACGCAGAGTCGTTATCTGGAAGCTGCAATTCACGGGGTGGTGGTGGCCTGCCTGTATCTGCCCAATGGCAATCCGCAGCCCGGGCCGAAGTTCGACTACAAGCTGGCGTGGTTTCAACGCCTGATCCGGCACGCCAGGACGCTGGTGGACCTGCCGCACCCGGTAGCACTGATCGGCGATTTCAACGTGGTGCCGACCGATGCCGACATCTACGACCCCAAGGGCTGGCGCAAGGATGCGTTGCTGCAGCCGGAGAGTCGTCAGGCGTACCAGACCCTGCTCGAGCAGGGCTGGACCGACAGCCTGCTTGCAGTGCATGGCGAAACGCCGATTTACACCTTCTGGGATTATTTTCGCCAGCATTTTGCGCGCGATCGCGGCTTGCGCATCGACCACCTGCTGCTCAATCGCACCCTGGCGCCCGGGCTGCAGGACGCCGGCGTGGACAAGTGGGTACGTGCACTGGAAAAGGCCAGCGATCATGCGCCGACCTGGATCAGCGTGCGTGTGCCCGAAGCGGTAGCCGAGCCAGCAACGCAGGCCGAGGCCGTGCCCAGGCCACGAAAGCGTGCCGTGGCAAAGGCACGCCCGGCACGCAAGTCCACGACGAAGAAAACGCCCAAGACTGCGGCGAAAAAGGCCGCAACGCGGTCTGCCGCCAGCAAATCAATCGCACCCACCAAACCGCGCAAGCTGGCGAATAAAAGCGCTGAGTGACGCGGCAGCGCTAGCCGATACTGCCCGCGTGACGCTCCATCCGACGCTGCTTGATCCGGTGCAGCACATGCCCGGTGAGGGCGGTCAGCAGGATTAACACGTTGCTGACGATAAACACGGCATTGCCGACCAGGTAGCTGTAGAGGATGAACAGCACCGAGGCGCTGATCTGGCCGATGAACAGCCAGCGCGAAACGCCCTGTGCCGCATCCGAGCGCCATTGCTTGTAGATCTGGCGGATCAAGGTGGCAATCAGGACGGCACTGGCGAGCCAGCCCACAAGGTCAACGAGTTGCATGCGGCATGAATACCGTGGGGGAACTGGGTGTCACTGTGCGATCTGCCGTGTAGGCGCTGCGTTCTAGCGGCTTCAAGCGACGTGCGCACTGGTCGAGACGAGGGCGCACATGCAGCAGGATGCGGTGATGCCGCGATCGCGGCGCCTGTACCGGCCGCGTCGGGGGCCGGTATCCTAGCCAGGTCATCCACCGGTCGACCGTGCCTTGCTCATGATCAGCTACGCCGACGCACTTGCGATTGTCCATCAGCAGATCGCCGTGCTTGTCGGCGAGTGGGTGGACAGTGCCGATGCCGAGGGGCGTGTGCTCGCGCAGGCGTTGTCGAGCCCGGCCGAGTTGCCGGCGTTCGACAACAGCGCGATGGATGGATTTGCGTTGGTCACGGCCGGCCGTGGCGCGATCGCCGGCAGCGAACATGTGATCGGTGGCGCCGTCGCCGCAGGCGAGGATGTGGGTGGCATCACGGCGGGCAGCGCGTGGGAAATCATGACCGGTGCCGGCTTGCCCGCAGGTGCCGATGCCGTGGTGCCGATCGAGCAGGTGGACGTGCTGGCGCACGATGACGCGCGGCCCGGTCGCATCCGGCTGCGCGCCGATATCCGCGCCGGTCAGCATATTCGTCGACGTGGGGAAGATGTGGCCTTGCACGATCGCGTGATCGAGGCCGGCACCGTGCTGCGCGCCGCGCACCTGATGCTGTTGGCCGGGCTGGGCTGTGCGCGTGTGCAGGTGGTGCGGCGTCCGCGTGTGGCCTTGATTGCGACCGGCCGCGAGTTGATCGGCGATCCGGCGCAGCCGTTGCGGCCTGGCCAGATTCGCGATGGCACCAGCAGCTATCTGCTCAGCCAGCTGCGTGCAGCCGGTGCCGAACTGGTCTGGCATGGACAGGTGGGCGATGACGATGCTGGCTTCGATCTGGCGCTTGGGCAGGCGCGCGATGCGGGCGCTGAGGTGATTCTGAGCACCGGTGCGGTGTCGCGCGGGCGCTACGATTTCGTGCCCGATGCCTTGGCACGGCATGGCGCGGCGGTGCTGTTCCACAAGGTTGCGGTGCGGCCGGGCAAGCCGGTGTTGCTGGCGCGCTTCGGAGACGGTGCGCTGTATGTCGGTTTGCCGGGCAATCCGATGGCCAGCGCTGCCGGGCTGCGCTTTTTCGTTGAGCCGGCGCTGCGCGGTTTGCTTGGCATGCCTGCCGAGCGCGGCTTGCAGGTTGCGCTGGAGACGCCGATGCAGGCACGACCGCTGTGGCGGCAGCACCTGCGCGCACGTTTGACCTGCAGCGCTGCCGGCGTGCTCTGCGTGCAGATCCTGCCGCAGCAGGAGTCGTTCCGCGTGGCGCCGTTGTTGCAGGCCAATGCGTGGGCGGTACTGGAGCCGCAGGACGAAGGCGCCGCGCCCGGTACGACAGCGCAGGTGTTCGGGCTGGGCCATCTGCAGCCGGCTGCACCGGCGATTACGCCATGAACCTGCACTTGCACGCCGTGCGATGCCGTGCCGGCGAGCAGGCGGCGTGAACGCGAGGCCTGCATGGACGGGCGTGGTGTTGGCCGGCGGCCGTTCCTCGCGGATGGGGCAGGACAAGGCGCTGCTGCAGTGGCGCGGACGTCCATTGCTGGAGCACATGCAGGCGTTGCTGCGCGATGCCGGCGCGCACAATGTGGTGATCAGCGGCGATCGCCCGGACTACGCCGGGATTGCCGATGCGCAGCCGGACCTGGGGCCGCTTGGCGGCCTGGCCAGCGTGATCGATCAGCTCGCCGATGCAACGACACTGGTGGTGCCGGTCGACATGCCGCTGCTGTCCCGGTCATTGCTGGATCGGCTGCTGGCGCCACCGCATCGGCGCTGCGTTACCTTTGAAGACCAGATGCTGCCGATGCGCCTGTACGTGGATGGCGTTGTGCGTGAGGCGCTCACTGCGCTGATGGCCGGCCCCGCTTCGTTACGCTCGCTGCGCGCCCTGCAGGCTGCGCTGCAATGCCATCGCATCGCTGTCACCGCCAGCGAACGCGCCGCGTTCGTCAATTGCAACACGCCCGAGCAATGGAGTCAGCTCATTCATGAAAATCCAGATTGAAGCTCAGCAACTGCGCTTCCGCATCGACGAAGCCGAACTGGCCGACTTGCTTGCCGGGCGCACGGTCGAGAATCTGAGCCGCTTGCCGAGCGGGCAGGGCGCACGACTGCTGCGCCACAGCGTCAGCCTGAGCGACGGTGATGCGGCCTGCAATTGCACTGCCGAGCATTGGCAGTTGTCGGTGCCGCGCGATGCGCTGGAACAGCATGCACGGCAATTGCCCAGCCGCGAGGGATTGCGCTTCAGCTTCGATGCCGGTGCTGGCCTTGCCGAACAGACGGCGTTGCAGGTGACCTTCGATATCGATGTGCGCGACAGTGCGCGCAAGCGCTTTCCGAAAGCCTGAAGTGCCATCAGCGCACACGCACAGCGCTCATGCGTTGATTTCAAGCCCCGCAGCAATGCCGGGCACCCGATCGCAGGCCAGGCCACGCGCCTGCAGCGCCGCTTCGATGGCCGCAGCATCGGCATCGCTGTAACCGGCGCCACTGCGCAACGCGACCACATGCAGGCCTTCTGCGGCCAGTTCCAGCACCAGATGCTGTTGGGCGTCGGCCTGCTGCGGCAAGGCGCGGCGTGAGGCATCGCGTCTTGCCAGTTCCAGTACCGCATCGGGGATGTCGTCGCCGATCAGCAGGACGTCGGCCAGATTCATCGCACGCAGCGCCTTGATGGTGAGCAGGCCGGGATCGCCCGGGCCGGTGCCGACCAGCTGCACGCTGCCGCGCACCGGCACCGCGCCGGCATCGTCCAGTGCCGCGATGAAGGCGCCTTCGGCTGCGTCGTCGTTGCCCGCCTGCAGCAGCAGCGGCACGTCGCCGTCGATGACGCGGTCGAACCAGCGCCGGCGCCGGTTCATGTCGGGGAACTGGCTGCGGATCCGCTCGCGGTGACGCGCGAACATGCCGGCGAAGCGGCCGACCGAGACATCCAGTTCGCGTTCCAGCCGTTCGCGCAGGCGGCGTGCCAGCATCGGTGCGGCACCGGCGGAGGAAATGGCGATGACCAGCGGGTCGCGATCCACGATGGCCGGCACCTGATAGGTCGACAACTCGGCATCGTCCACCACATTGACCAGGCGCTGACGCGCCCCGGCAGCAGCGGCGACGCGTTGATTCAACTCGCCATCGTCGGTGGCGGCGACCACCAGCCACACGTCGTCGATCCAGGCGGGATCGAACTCGCCGTCCAGTTGTTCGAAACGGCCCGCCTGCATCAGTTCCGCCAGTTCGGGCGAGAGCGCATGCGCATACAGGCGGATCTGCGCGCCCGCCTTGAGCAGCGCCAGCACCTTGCGCGTGGCGACCTCGCCACCGCCGATGACCAGCACGGCGCGCGCTTGCAGATTTGCGAACAGCGGGAACAACGGCATCAGACGTACTCCGAAAGGATGGCTCGCACCGACGGCATGTTGCATGGCACCATCAGGCCACGTCCACGCCTCGCTGCCGCCAATGCGTGTCTTGCTGGTCAACGATACCGAAAAGCCGATCGGCGAACTGCGTCAGGCACTGACGCGCGCCGGTTATACGGTGCTCGACGATGTAGCCTCGGTCGGTGCATTGCTGCACGCGGTACAGAGCCAGCAGCCGGATGTGGTGGTGATCGATGTCGACTCGCCCTCGCGCGATACCCTGGAGCAACTGTCGATGCTGCATGCACATGCGCCGCGGCCGGTGGTGATGTTTTCCGGCGATGGCGACGATGCGTTGATCCATGCGGCTGTCGGCGCCGGCGTCACCGCCTATGTGGTCGATGGCCTGGCGCCGGCGCGGCTGGCGCCGATCGTGCAGGTGGCGCTTGCGCGGTTTGCGCAGGAGAGCAGCATGCGCAAGCGCCTGGACGATGTGCAGCAGGCGCTGCAGGACCGCAAGCTGATTGATCGCGCCAAGGGCCTGCTGATGGAAAAACGCGGCCTGAGCGAGGCCGATGCCTACGCGGCGCTGCGCCAGCAGGCGATGAAGCAGGGCGTCAAACTGGCCGAAGTGGCGCGACGCATCGTGGCCATGGCCGAGTTGCTGGGATGAACACATGAGCCAAGCCGACCTCCCCGTATTGCGCGTGGCCTACATGCCGCTGATCGATTGCGCGCCCCTGGTCGCGGCGCAGCGGCTGGGCCTGGATCGCGTCCATGGGCTGCAACTGGACTTGCAACGGCAGGCCTCCTGGGCAGGCGTGCGCGACCGTCTGCTGGCCGGCGAGGTCGATGCGGCACATGTGCTGGCCAGCCTGGTGTATGCGATCGACCTGGGCATTGCCGGGCCGCAATGCCCGATGGCGCTGTTGATGACGCTCAATCACAACGGCCAGGCGATTACGCTGGCGCCTGAGCTTGCGCAGGCCCTGGAAGAGGGGCAGAGCTTGCCGCAGGCGCTGGCCAGCCTGGGCCGCCGCGCCGTGTTTGCGCAGACCTTCCCGACCGGCACGCATGCGCTGTGGCTCTATTACTGGCTGGCCGCGCGCGGCGTGGACCCGATGCGCGACGTGGAGGTGCTCAGCATCCCGCCGCCGCAGATGCCGGACGCCCTGGCCAGTGGACTGGTCGACGGCTATTGCTCCGGCGAGCCGTGGGCTGCGGTTGCGCAGGCGCAGGGCAGCGGTCGCCGGGTGATCCGCAGTGGCGAGCTATGGGCCGGCCATCCGGAGAAGGTGCTGGCCTGCCGACGCGAATTCGCCGCGCTGCAACCCGAGTTGAGCGAACGCCTGACCGCCTGCGTACTGGATGCCTGTCGCTGGCTGGATGCGGACCCGGCAAATCGGGCGCAATGTGCGCAATGGCTGGCCGAGCCGAAGCATATCGGGGTGTCGGCCGCGCATCTGGCCGCCTGTCTGGATGCCGATGTCGAAGCCGAGGCACATGCGAAGGATGTGACAGCGCTGGCCTTCCATCGCGATGGCGCGGTCAACATGCCGTGGCTGTCAGACGGCGAGTGGTTCCTGACCCAGTTCCAGCGCTGGGGCTGGCATGACATCCAGGAAGACGACATCGCGCGGCTGCGCGACATCCATCGACTGGACAACTATCGGCGCGCTGCCGCACGCGTGGGCGTGGTTTCCCCCGAGGGCGACCACCGCAGCAATCGGTTGTTCGATACGCCCTGAGCCCGGATGCCGAGAGGATCATGCGGCAGCCGAGGCAAAGGCAACGGCGCGAGGCATGTGGTCTGCGGCTTGGTTGCAGGGTCCTTGCCCGCCCACCATCGCGGGACACGCTGCAGGTACGTCCTTGTAAGCTCTTACGCGGCATCCATGCCGCGTAAGGTCCCGCGACGGTGGGCGGGCAAGGACCAGTCGGGATGCTCGGTGTGCAGAGTTTTCAATAAAACAGCCTGCAAACTTCCTAGTGTGGCGTCCTCGCCGATTGCGGGACCGTGTGGCGGCATGAATGCCGCCACCAAGCCTCCACGGACGGATTCACGGCGTGTCCCGCAAGCGGCGAGGGCACCGCGCGCTCGACTAACACGGCTTTTGACCTAGATATTTGATCGGTATGCACACGTCCTAGATGAGGCTTCCGAGCACAGCCGTGTATTAGCTCTGTTGGGCGCTGTTAGTCATGCCAAGCGACAGAGCCTGCGATACAGGGTGCACGCTATTGGTGCAAGGCTGCACGAAAGACGGGACTGGTGAGCTGCACCGGCGTGTCGGTAGGCTGTCGTGAAATTGGACGCGCTGCATCTAAAACACTATTTTTCAATGACTTGTATCGTCGTGATGCTCAGGTGAGCAAGTTGGCACGTTGATTGCGTAGTGATTCCGTGCAGGTACAACGGCGTACCTGCAACAACACGAACACGATGCAGAGGATCAACGGCGATCCGCACGCATCCAGGACAACGGCGTCCTTCCGGTTTTACCGGAGGGGCGCCGTTTTTTTTTGGCCATCGCATTCGAAGAGGTCTCTATGCAGCGCTCGTTCTGGCGATCCGGGCACACGCCCACCTTGTTCGCATCCTTCCTGTATTTCGACCTGAGCTTCATGGTGTGGTATCTGCTCGGTCCGCTGCAGGTACCGATTGCGCAGTCGCTGGGGCTCGATACGCAGCAGCGTGCCTTGATGGTGGCGGTGCCGATCCTGTGCGGCGCGGTGCTGCGGCTGGTGCTGGGCATGCTGGCCGACCGTATCGGTGCCAAGCGCGCGGGCGTTGTCGCACAAGTTGCGGTGATCGCTTCGTTGTTTGGTGCCTGGCAGTTCGGCGTGCACAGCATGGGGCAGGTGTTGTTGCTGGGCGTGTTGCTCGGCATTGCTGGCGCCTCGTTCGCGGTTGCGCTGCCGCTGGCCTCGCGCTGGTACCCGCCCGAGCATCAGGGCACCGCGATGGGAATTGCCGGGGCGGGCAATTCCGGCACTGTGCTGGCGGCGTTGTTCGCACCGATGTTGGCGTTGGCGTTCGGTTACCAGAACGTGTTCGGGCTGGCGTGCATTCCGCTGCTGCTGACGCTGATCGTATTCGTCCTGATTGCGAAAGAAGCGCCAGTACCGGTCGCGCGCAAGCGCTGGTCCGACTATGGCCGCGTGTTGGTGGCTAATCGCGACGCATGGCGCTTCATGTTTTTCTATTCGGTGACCTTTGGCGGTTTTTCCGGGTTTGCCAGTGCATTGCCCGGCTACTTCCACGACCAGTTCGGCTTCGATGCGCGTACTGCAGGATGGGCGACGGCTGCCTGCGTGTTGGCGGGTTCGGTGATGCGTCCGTTGGGTGGTGTGATTGCGGACCGCATTGGCGGCACGCGCGCCTTGCTCACCGTCTATCTGCTGGTTGCTGCGCTGGTGGGCATCGCAGGCTTCGGCGCGGGTGGGGCAATGGTGACGCTGGCCTTGTTCGTACTGACCCTGCTGTGTCTGGGTGCCGGCAATGGCGCGGTGTTCCAGTTGGTGCCGCAGCGGTTTGCGCAGGACATCGGCGTGATGACCGGCTTGATCGGCATGGCCGGCGGCATCGGCGGGTTTGCGCTGGCTGCGGGCCTGGGCGTGCTCAAGCAGCACACCGGCAGTTATGCGATGGGCATGTGGTTGTTCGCTGCGTTCGCACTCGGTGGTTGGGCGCTGCTGGCCGGGGTCAAGACACAGTGGCGTAGCGAATGGTCCAGCGCCGGCGCGGCGCGGGTCTGACATGTCGACAGGAATCCAGGCAATGAAGCAACCCAGACTCGTCGTCATCGGCAATGGCATGGCCGGCATCCGCACCGTGGAGGAACTGCTCAAGCTGATGCCGGGCATGTACCAGATCACCGTGTTCGGGGCCGAGCCGCATCCCAACTACAACCGCATCCTGCTGTCGCCGGTGTTGGCCGGCGAGCAGGAGTTCGACGATATCGTGCTCAATCCGTTGCAGTGGTATCAGGACAACGGCATCCGCTTGTATCTGAACAAGGAAGTCACCCGCATCGATCGGGTACGTCGCCGCGTGATCGCCGCCGATGGCACCGAGGCGGAATACGACCGCTTGTTGATCGCCACTGGTTCGGTGCCGTTCGTGTTGCCGATTCCCGGTAACGAATTGAAGGGTGTGATCGGCTACCGCGATATCCAGGACACCCGCACGATGATCGAGACCGCGCGCAGCAAGCGGCACGCGGTGGTGATCGGTGGCGGTCTGCTTGGGCTGGAAGCGGCCAATGGCCTGAAGCTGCGCGGGATGGACGTGACCGTGGTGCATCTGGCCGGGTGGTTGCTGGAGCGCCAGCTCGATCCGGTAGCCGGCAATCTGCTGCAGCAGGCCCTGCGCGCGCGCGGGCTGGAGTTCAGGCTCAGCACGGCGACCAGTGCAGTGCTGGGCAACGCGCACGGCGAGGTGATTGGCGTGAAGTTCGCCGATGGCAGCGAGATCCCGGCCGATCTGGTGGTGATGGCAGCGGGCATCCGCCCGAATACGCGGCTGGCCGAAGAAGCCGGCATCCACTGCGCGCGCGGCATCGTGGTCAACGACAGCCTGCAAAGCTTCGACCCACGCGTGTACGCAGTGGGCGAATGCGCAAACCATCGTGGCATTGCCTACGGACTGGTGGCGCCGCTGTTCGAGCAGGCCAAGGTGTGCGCGAATCACCTGGCGCAGTTCGGCATCGGCATCTATCGCGGCTCGGTGGCGTCGACCAAGCTCAAGGTCACCGGGATCGATCTGTTTTCCGCTGGCGATTTCATGGGCGGCGATGGCTGCGAGGAGATCGTGCTGTCCGACCCGGCCGGCGGGGTCTACAAGAAGCTGGTGATCCGCGACGACGTGCTGGTCGGCGCCTGCCTGTACGGCGACACCAGCGATGGCGGCTGGTACTTCAAGCTGCTCAAGGACGGCACGCCGATCCAGGCGCAGCGCGATCAACTGATCTTCGGCGAAAGCGCGCTAGGCGATGCCGGCACCGGCGGACAGGATCGCGCCAGTGCGATGGCCGACAGCGACGAGGTCTGCGGCTGCAACGGCGTGTGCAAGGGCACCATCGTCAAAGCCATCAGCGAGCAGGGGTTGTTCACCGTCGACGAGGTGAAGAAGCACACCAAGGCCGCCAGTTCCTGCGGGTCGTGTACCGGCCTGGTCGAGCAGATCCTGATGAACTGCCTGGGCTCCAACTTCCAGGAAACGCCGAAAACCAAGGCAGTTTGCGCCTGCACCGATCTGAGCCATGGCGATGTGCGGCGCGCCATTGCCGAACACAAGCTGCTGACCCATGCGCAGGCGTATGCCTTCATGGAATGGCGCACGCCCAACGGCTGCGCCACCTGCCGGCCGGCGATCAACTACTACATGTTGTCGAGCTGGCCGCATGAGGCCATCGACGATCCACAGTCGCGTTTCATCAACGAACGTGCGCACGCCAATATCCAGAAGGACGGCACCTTCTCGGTGATTCCGCAGATGAAGGGCGGGGTGACCAACGCCGGCGAGCTGCGCCGCATCGCCGATGTCGCCGACAAATACGCGGTGCCGATGGTCAAGGTGACCGGTGGCCAGCGCATCGACCTGCTCGGGGTCAAGAAGGAAGATCTGGTCGATGTCTGGCGCGATCTGGGCATGCAGTCCGGGCATGCGTACGGCAAGTCGATCCGCACGGTGAAGACCTGCGTGGGGAGCGAGTTCTGCCGCTTCGGCACACAGAACAGCACGCAGATGGGCATCGACCTGGAAACCATGCTGGCCAATATGTGGAGCCCGCACAAGGTCAAGCTGGCGGTGTCCGGCTGCCCGCGCAACTGCGCCGAATCCGGCATCAAGGACGTGGGCATCATTGCGGTGGATTCGGGGTGGGAGCTGCATGTGGGAGGTAATGGCGGCATCAAGACCGAGGTCGCCCGCTTCCTGGTCAAGGTGAGCACCGCCGAGGAAGTGCGCGAATACACCGGTGCGTTCCTGCAGCTGTATCGCGAGCAGGCGTATTACCTGGATCGCACCGTGCACTACATCGCACGGGTGGGGCTGGATTACATCCGCGCACAAGTGGTGGATGACGCGGCCAACCGGCGTGCGTTGTACGAACGCCTGCTGTACTCGCTGGAAGGTCTGGTCGACCCGTGGAAGGCGCGTATCGCCGGCGAACGGCGGCAGGAGTACCAACCCTTGCGCATCGCCGCGCCGGTCGCAACGGTGGAGGAATGAGCATGCAACAGGCCGCGTGGATTCGCGTGTGCGCGCTGCAGGAGTTACCTGCATTGGGTGCGCGCGTACTCGAGATCGAGGGCATTGCACCGATCGCCTTGTTCCGCACCGCCAGCGATCAGGTGTTTGCGTTGCGAGACCGTTGCCCGCACAAGGGCGGGCCGTTGTCGCAGGGCATCGTGGCCGGCGAAACGGTGACCTGCCCGTTGCATGGCTGGGCGATCGCCTTGCAGAGCGGCCAGGCCTGCGCACCGGATGTGGGCTGCGCGCCGCGTTACCCGGTCAAGGTGGAAGCCGATGCGGTATGGATCGTGTTGCAGCCGGTATCGCTGCCGGATGCAGTCGCCGAGCCGGCCGCATGAGCGACGGCCAGCAGCTACCTTTGATCGGTGCGGCGGTGCAGCCGCACACATCCGCACCGATGCATCGCATCACCCGTTCGACCTGCTGCTACTGCGGGGTGGGCTGCGGGGTGCTGATCCACAGCGAGCACGACACGCATGGCGAACGCATCGTCGGCATCGAAGGCGACCCGCTGCATCCGGCCAATCATGGCCGGTTGTGCAGCAAGGGCCTGGCCTTGCCGCAGACCGCCGCCAGTACGCAGGGGCGCGTACTCGCGCCGGAGCTGCGTCGCCATCGGCAGGCACCGCGGGCGGCGGTGAGCTGGGATCAGGCGCTCGACCACGTCACCGGCAAGCTGGCGGCGATCATCGAGGAGCACGGCGCGGACGCGGTGGCGTTCTATCTCTCGGGACAGCTGCTGACCGAGGACTATTACGTCTTCAACAAGCTCGCCAAGGGCCTGCTGGGCACCAACAACATCGACACCAACTCGCGCCTGTGCATGTCCAGCGCGGTCACCGCCTACAAGCTGGCGCTGGGCGCCGATGGCCCGCCCACCTGTTACGAGGATCTGGAGCTGGCACAGACGGTACTGTTTGCCGGCAGCAACATGGCGTACGCGCATCCGGTGCTGTTTCGCCGGCTGGAAGAGGCGCGGGCGAAAAATCCCGCCATTCGCTGGGTCGTGATCGATCCGCGTCGCACCGACACCGCGGCCATGGCCGACCTGCACCTGGCGATCGAACCCGGGACCGACGTCGCCCTGTTCAACGGCATGCTGCACCACCTGATCTGGGAGGGTCTGGTGGATGCGCGTTTCGTTGCGGCGCATACCGAGGATTTCGACGCCCTCAAGCACATGCTGCGCGAGTACACCCCGCGCATGAGCGCCGAGATCTGCGGTATCTCGCACGAGGACCTGGTGCAGGCGGCCGAGTGGTTTGGACGCAGCCCGGCGGCGTTGTCGCTGTACTGCATGGGCCTGAACCAGTCCGCGCAGGGCACCGACAAGAATCTGGCCCTGATCAATCTGCATCTGGCGACGGGGCAGATCGGCAAGCCGGGCGCAGGGCCGTTTTCGCTGACCGGCCAGCCCAATGCGATGGGCGGGCGCGAGGTCGGCGGCATGGCGACGATGCTGGCGGCGCATCGCGAGATCGGCAATGCCGACGATCGTGCGGAACTGGAACGTCTGTGGCATTTGCCCGCCGGCCGTCTGAGTGCCACGGCCGGCACACCGGCCGTGCAGTTGTTCGAGCGTCTGCGTGCGGGCACGTTGAAGGCGGTGTGGATCGTCTGCACCAACCCCGTGCATTCGATGCCGGAGGTGGATGGCATTCGCGCCGCACTGGAACAGGCCGAACTGGTGATCGTGCAGGACGCGTTTTCCGGCACCGACACCGTGCCGTACGCCGACGTGCTGTTGCCGGCCGCCAGCTGGGGCGAGAAGGACGGCACCGTGACCAACTCCGAGCGCCGTATCACCCGCGTGCGCAAGGCGGTGGACGCGCCGGGCCAGGCGCGCGCGGACTGGTGGATCGCCCGCGAAGTGGCACGCCGGCTCGAAGCGCGTCTGGCGCCTGCCAGCGATGCAGGTCTGTTCGGGTTCGACAGCACCGCGCAGATCTTCGACGAGCATCGCGCGTTGACGGTGGGGCGCGATCTGGACATCGGCGGGCTGGATTACCCGCTGCTGGATGACGGGCCGCAGCAGTGGCCGTTCCCTGCCGGCGCCGCACACGGGCAGGTGCGGCGCTATACCGATGGCCTGTTTGCCACCGGCAACGGGCGCGCGCGCTTCCACGCCACGCCGTATCGCAAGGTGGCCGAGCCGACCTCGGCCCGCTTTCCGATGCGCTTGCTGACCGGCCGCCTGCGCGATCAATGGCATGGCATGTCGCGCAGCGGACGCGTGCCGGCAGCGTTTGCGCATAGCCCCGAACCCGCGTTGTGCATGCATCCGGACGACGCAGCGCGGCGCGGCCTGGTCGCCGGCGAGCTGGTGCAGATCGCCAGCAAGCGCGGTGCGCTGGTGCTGCCGCTGGAACTGTCCGACGAGCTGCGCTCGGGCAGCGTGTTCGCCGCAATGCATTGGAGCGGGCAGCACCTGTCCAGCGGCGGCATCAACGAAGTGAGCAGCCCGGCGGTGGATGCGCGCTCACAGCAGCCCGAGCTCAAGCATGCGGCGGTGCGGGTGGAGAAGGCGGCGTTCGGCTGGCATCTGCTCGCTGCCCGGCGCGGCGATGCGTTGGCCTTGCAACAGGCACTGCAGCCGCTGTTGCGCGACTGCGGCTATGCATCGCTGCGGCTGCATGCCGAGCCGCTGGCCGAGGCCGGCGGGCACTGGGCGGTCTTGCATGCGGCCTGCGAACGCGCGCCGGATGCGCAATGGCTCGATCGCCTGATCGTCGCATTGCAATTGCCGGCCGGCGCAGACGTGCTGGAGTACCGCGACCTGCGCCGCGGGCTGCTGCGTCGTGTGGGCTGGCGCATGCAGGACGGCCACAGCCATATCGACGGCCTGCTGCTCAGCGCGGCGCAGCCCAGCGAGGCCAATCAGGCGTTGCTGCGCAGCGCATTGGCAGGCCGGCCCTGGCGCGGTCCGCGGCTGGCGGTGTTTGCGCAGACGCAGGGCGCGCCCAGCGACCCGATCGTCTGCAGCTGCATGCAGGTGTCGACTGCTGCGATCCATGCCGCCATCGACGACGGCGCCGACCTGCACCAGCTCAAACAACGCCTGGGCTGCGGCACGGTCTGCGGCTCCTGTGTTCCGCAACTCACCCGGCTGTGCCGGCAACCCCGACACGCCTGAGTGCCTGTCCCGACCTCCCCATATTGCGAGACCTGCTCATGTCAGTCATTCCGTCCTGCGCGCGTGATGTGGTGTTGTTGTCCGCCGGCCCCGGCGATCTGGATCTGCTCACCATCAAGGCGGTCAAGGCGCTGGCTGCCGCGCAGGTGCTTCTGCTGGACGATCTGGCCAACCCGCAGATCGTCGAGCTCGCACCGCAGGCGCGGGTGATCAGGGTCGGCAAGCGAGGTGGCTGCCGCTCGACGCCGCAGGACTTCATCTGCCGGCTGATGCGGCGCTACGCCGTGCAGGGCTTGCGCGTGGTGCGCGTCAAAGGCGGCGAGGCACTGCTGTTCGGGCGCGCGGGCGAGGAGATCAGCTTCCTGCGCCGCGCCGGTGTGGGCGTGCAGATCATCAACGGCGTCAGTGCCGCATTCGCCGCCGCATCCGCACTGGAAGTGTCGCTGACCCATCGCAGCCATTGCCACGGCATCACCTTCGTCACCGCGCATACGCACGATCACGGCGAGCCGAATTGGGGCGCACTGGCCGCCAGCGGCACCACGCTGGGCATCTACATGGGCCTGCGGCGTGCCGATGCCTTGGCCACCGCGTTGCTGGCGCATCTGCCGGCCATCACGCCGGCGGCCATCGTGCAGGCCGCCACCCGGCCCGAGCAGCAACGCCGGCTGACCACCCTGGGCGAGCTGGGACTCACCGCCGCCGGCATGCTGCCGGGCTTGCCGACCTTGCTGCTGGTGGGCGCTGCCTTATCCGAGGCGGCAGCCCAGTGCGACGATCGCTTCGGCATCCTGTTGGAGGAGGCGGTCGGTTGAACGCAATTTGCCGAGCGCCGTGCACGCCTATCCACGCGCGGCGTGGTCGCAAAACTTCAATGGATCGTGCGGCGTGCCAGCACGCGGCGCGCATACCGCAGCGCGATGCGCTCGTAGCACAGGTGATAGATCACGCCGAGCAGCAGCGCGGCGCTCACGCTGAGCAGCAGGTTCACCGGCCAGGTGGCCAGCGGCCCCATCCGTCGCGTGGTGCGTGCCACCAGCGACATCAACGGCATATGCACCAAGTAGATCGCATACGACGCATTGCCGAGCAACAGCAGCACCGGGCCGATACGCAGCCAGCCGCGCCATTCCGCGCGCACCAGGCCGACCACTGCGCCAGCGATCGCCAGGCCGAACAGCGGCGAATGCGCGCGTTGCATGCCATCGAGCACGAAACACGCCGATGCCACGAACGCGACTGCAGCGCTGACCCACAGTGTCCATGCTGCAGCGCTCAGTACCGCGCGTGCCGCCAGCATGCCGAACACGAATTCCAGCGTGATGGGATGCAGCAGCAACGCGCGCCAGGAAACTTCCACCGGCTGCGCGAACGGCGCGCCAAGCGCGGCGTACAGCAGCGTCACGCCGGCCCAGAGCAGCGCGCAGCGCAGCGGGTGCCCGCTACGGAAGAACAGCCACGCCAGTGCATAGAACATCAGCTCGTAACTCAGCGTCCACGACACGCCCAACGCGGATTGCCCACCCACCGGCAGCAGGGTCAGCGTGGCAAACCATGACCAGCCCATGTCGCCATCGTCCAGGCTGGGCCGCAGCGTATAGGCCAGCGCCAACGCAACACCCACCGGCCAATACGGCAGATAGATGCGGCTGATGCGGCTGCTGGCGTAATCGCGGCTCCAGCCCGGCGTGTCCGCGCCGGCATGGTTGACGTAGTAGATGATGAAGCCCGACAACACGAAGAAGAAGTCCACGCCCAGGTAGCCGTGCGCCAGCGCTGCGGCCAGCCACGCGGGTAGCCGCTGCACCAGATGCGTGGTGGGCAGCACGCTGTGGCTGAGCACCACCATCGTGGCGGCCAGCGCACGCCCGGCCTGCAGGACGCGGATGGCGGGACGGGCAGGCAGCGCGACCATCGGCTGCGGCATCGGTACGCGGACGCCGCCCGATGTCCCTGCGCTCAGGCGGCCAGTTCCGCAGCGTCGGCGAAAACGCTGGCCTGCTCGGCACGCAGACGATCGATCAGGCGGTTGGCCGGCAACTGCACATCGTCGTAGGTCAGCACTTGGTCCTTGGCCACCGCATGGCGGAGTACACAGCCTTCGGCCACGCCCATCGGCAGCAGCCCGGCGTTTGCGCTGATAGCGGCGCGCTCGCACTGGCCGTAGCTCATGTAGCCACCGAGTCCGTCGATGGTTTCGCCAATGGCCAGGTCGCGCTTGGCGGTGGCTATCACTTCCACCAGCGGCGCCCCCAGCGGTTGCAGCACCGCATCGCCCAGCAGCACCACCCGCGCCACCGACAGCGGGACTTCGAAGTGGCAGAGGTGGTACGGGGTGTAGAAGCTGTAGAGCGGGCCTTCGCCGAGCTTGTAGAGATTGAGGTAGTGCTGCTGCCTGGCATCGTCGTGGCTGGCCAGCACGAACACGCCGGGCGAGGGCAGGGCGCCGACCACGTAATCCACCGCGCCGCCCACCGCACGCAAGGTCTCGATGTCGTAGCGCCGGGTCAGTTCGTCGACGTGCGCGCGATGCTCATAGCCGGTCATGCCGCGCTGCAGGATCGACATGCCGGTGCCATTGGCCACGATCGCCTGTTCGAAGCTGATCTTGGTGCCGTCAGCAAAACTGGTGACCATATGCGGGTCCTGGCCCCACTTCGCTGCGAAACCGGCCTGTGTCGCCGGTGTGCGATACGGGTCCTGCAGGCCCTTGATGTTGCCGCACAGCAGCGGGGTCAGACCGATCGAACGCACGAACCGGTACAGGTTCATCTGCACGCCGGGCTGGTCGCCATCGCAGGCGCTGAAGATCACCCCGGCCGCATCGGCCTTGCGCTTGAGTAGCGGGCCGACGGTGCCGTCGAGTTCGGCATTCATGGTGACCATGTGGCGGCCGTGGGCGATGGCGCCCAGACTGATGCGCGCACCATAGTCGATGGCGCCGGTGGCATCGATCAGGCAGTCCAGCACATCGCATTCGTAAAGCAGTGCAGGGTCATCGGTCACGGCGGGAATGCCGGCAGCGATCTGGCGCTTCAACTCGCTGGCGCCATCCACCACGCGTGCGTGTTGGCCAGCCTGGCGGTAGGCTTCCAGCGCCTTGTCCACGCTGCGGTTGCAGATCACCGACACCCGCATGCCCGGCACCGAATGTGCGATCTGGTTGACGATGCCACGCGCCATGAAGCCGGCGCCATACAGGCCAACACGCACTGGGCGGCCTTCGGCGGCACGGGCCTGCAATAGACGATCGATATTCATGCGCGCTCCCGCGGGGTGAGTCCGGCAAGGGTCGGGATGCCGTGTTGTTGTTCGTTGAAATCCGGCCACGCGGCATCCTTGTCGGACACCAGCTGTGGTTCGAGCGGCCACTGCACGCCCAGGCGCGGATCGTTCCAGCGCAAGCCGCGCTCGGCCTGCGGCGTGTACATCGCACTGGCGAAATAGAACGCCTCGGTCTGCGGCTGCAAGGTGATGAAGCCATGCGCAAAGCCGCGCGGCACGTACAGCGCCAGGCGATTGTCGGCAGTCAATTCGGTGCCGTACCACTGCAGGTAGGTGGGCGAATCCGGGCGCAGATCCACGATCGCATCCCACAGCGCACCACGGATGCAGCGCACGATCTTGACCTCGGCAGCGGGCGGCAATTGGTAATGCATGCCGCGCAAGGTGCCGGCCTGTGCATTGAACGAATTGTTGACCTGCACGAACTGATCGACCAAGCCGGCCTGCGCCATCTCCTGGGTGCAGAATACCCGTGCGAACCAGCCGCGTTCATCGCCACGTTGTTCCGGCTCGATCACGAACGCACCCGCCAACGGAGTGGGGTGGAAGATCATGCCGCCACCCTCAGATCCGCTGCCAGGGTTCCGGTGTCGACCAGTTGCTGCAGGATGCGCAGGCGAATGAAGTCCGACCGCTGGCGGAAGTCGCCATCGCTGAACCCGGCGCGCTGCAGATCGTCGCGCAGCTCGGTGATGGTGGAGCGCAGGGTTTCCTGCGGTTGATGTTCCGGCGCCAGTCGTTCGAACAGCGAGAAGTCCACGCGATAGGAGCGGTTGTCGCTGGGTGCGCTGGTGGAGATCGCAACATGCGCAGCAGGAATCGCCACACCGACCGCGTGGGCAAGATCGCGGATCTGCACGTTCCAGCGCTCCGAGCCGGCATTGACGAACAAAAACTGCCCGCCTGCCGCTGGCGTGCGGCGCAATGCCCAGTCGACGGCGCGCGCCATGTCGCGCACATGGATCAACGGCCGCCATGGCGAGCCGTCCGACAGCACTTCCACGGTGCCGTTGGCCACCGCGCTGGCGACGAAATCGTTGAGCACCAGATCCAGCCGCAGACGCGGCGAGGCACCGCAGGCGGTGGCAAAGCGTAGGCAGGTGATCACCATGTCGGTATCCAGCTGCGCAAGCGCACGTTCGGTGTCGATCTTGGAATGCGCATACGCGGTCAGCGGCGCGATCGCGCTGGTTTCCGAACGTGGCGTGCCATCGGCGGCGGCGCCGTACACGCTGCAGCTGGAGGCAAACACGAAGTGCCCCACACCGGCCTGCGCGGCCACCTGCGCCACCGCCACGCTGGCGCGGCAGTTGATTGCATCGGTGACCAGCTCGAAACGCTTGCCCATCGCATCGTTGGAGATCGCCGCCAGGTGCACCACCGCGTCGAAGCCCTGCAATTGCTGCGCGGTGAGATCGCGCACATCGCCGAACCATTGCTGGTCCAGCACCACTTCCGGCAGGCGGCGCGGGTCGGACAGGCAATGCGCAAACCAGCCGCGATCCAGCCCGACCAACCAGGCCTGCGGATAGCGCTGTCGCAAATGCGCGGCCACGACCGGGCCGATGTAGCCCATGTTGCCGGTGATCAGAATACGCATGTTGTTACTCCCACACGCGCCAGGGCGCGCGATTGGACGACCAGAGGGTTTCGAGATGATTGCGGTCGCGCAGCGTGTCCATCGGCTGCCAGAAGCCGTCGTGGCGATACACGCTCAGCTCATCGCGATCGACCAGTGTTTCCAGCGGGCTGTTCTCCCACACGGTGGCATCGCCGTCGATTACATCGATCACGCGCGGGTCGAGCACGAAGAAACCACCGTTGATCAGGCCGTCGCCATCCAGCGGTTTCTCGCGGAATCCGGTGACCTGTTCGCCTTCCACACGCAGCGCGCCAAAGCGGCCGGGCGGTTGCACTGCGGTGACTGTGGCCATGCGGCCTTCGCGCTGGTGCAGTGCGATGGCGGCAGTGATGTCCACATCGGCCACACCATCGCCATAGGTCATGCAGAACGCCGCCTCGTCGCGCAGATGCTCGCGCACCCGGCGCAACCGGCCACCGGTCATGGTCTGGGCACCGGTATCCACCAGCGTCACGCGCCAGGGCTCGGCGCGGGTGTTGTGCAAGGTGGTGGTGTTGCTGCCGAGGTCGCAGGTGACGTCGGATTCGCGCATGTGGTAATTCATGAAGAAATCCTTGATCACCTCACCGCGGTAGCCCAGACAGACGATGAAATCCTGGATGCCGTGGTGTGCGTAGATCTTCATGATGTGCCAAAGGATCGGCTTGCCGCCGATCTCCACCATGGGCTTGGGGCGGATGGCGGTTTCTTCGGAAATGCGCGTTCCCAGGCCGCCCGCCAGAATGACTGCTTTCATTGCTATTCCTTGAACTGACGCGCCGGTGACTCGGCGCAGTGCGATGGAGCGCTAGGCGGTCATGCTCAGCGCAATCGCCGGCGGGCAGGCGGTCTGTTCGGCCATCGTGGCCAGGTTGTCGAGCATGGCAAAGCGCTCGGCCATCAGTGGCGGGCGCGGCAATTGCAGCGTCTGCAGGATCTGCGCCCACCGATGTGCCCAGTCGTGCCGTCGCAGGCACTGCACCGTGTTGTGCAGGCGGGCACACTCCAGTCGGTCGGTCTGCTGCTCCAGATCGCGCAGGAACAGGCCAATCTCCTTGCCATCGGCCGGCAGCTCGATCACTGCATCTTCCCAATCGAAGTGCTCGGCAAATTCCGGGCATGCCTGTGCGGAGCCCAGAATCACCGCACCCCCGGCGGCGCCTTCGAAATAGCGCGTTGCCAGCGCCTGTTTTTTCACGCCTTTGAAAAATCCTTGGGTATCGACCACGAAGTCGTGCGCCATGAAGAACTTGGCGCGCTTGATCATGGCTGCCGACTGCAGCCGATGGGCAGCCCAGTCCTGCACCGCGCCACCGCGCAGCACATCGTGCAGATAGAAAAAATCCGGGTTGGCCTGTGCATGCGCAAGCAACTGCGCGTGCACCTGCGGCATGCGCCGGCCGATGCTGACTACGTCGATGCAGCGCTGCGGCGGCCGCGGCTGTGGCGTTGCCAGCAGGGTGTCGCAGGCGCTGGCCAGAAACGATACCGGCGTGCTGGTATAGCTCCGCAGCGCATCGACGCAACTGGCATTGAGCACGAACACATGGTCGAACTGATCCAGCAGTTTCAACTCGGCCTTCTGCGATTCCAGCAATTCCGGCCAGGTTTCCAGTAGGTACACCACGCGGGTGCGGCAGCGCTCGCGCCATCCCTTGATGCGCCCCAGCGTGCTCAATTCCCGGGGGAACTGGCACACGTAGAAGAACAGGTCATAGTCCTGTTCGACCGCCCGTGGCTGTGCGTTGGAGAGCGCAGGTTGCCCGCTCAGCCGCTGCAGTGCAGAGACACTGCGGTATTTGAGTTCGTTGAGCAGATACGACACGCCGGGATTGACGCCGCGCCCGCGGGTGTAATCAGCCGCGGGCGGGCACAACAGCTGCGCGTGTTCCAGACTGCGGACCACGTTGAGCAATGCATATGCCTGCCCATTGAAGGCCTCTGGCCATGCCTCGTAATTGGAGGCAAGCAGGACCGAACGCGTCGCGTCCATTCAAACTCCTTCGGTGATTGCCGCTTCGAACCGGGCGCTACGGGGCGCTCGGATGGGGGAAGAATGCACACCGCAAAATTCGGAAAACGTCTGTCGGCGTTGAATAACGTGATTTACGTCATGGCTTGAGCTGAATATAGAGCTGGATAGTGAGAAAACAGTGATAACGGTCGCGACAATCCTGCGCGTTCTAGTGTGCGGATAGACTGATCGGCCATCGTGTGAGAGCGGCCATGCAAGACGTCGAGTGCATCGTGACAGGTGCCGGAGTGGTGGGGCTGGCAATTGCGCGCGAGCTGGCGATGCGAGGGCACGAGGTGCTGGTGCTGGAATCCGAAGGCGCCATCGGCACCGGCACCAGTGCACGTAACAGCGAGGTGATCCATGCCGGGCTCTACTATCCGGCCGCTTCCTTGAAAGCGCAGCTATGCATCAGCGGCAACCCGCTGTTGTATGCGTACTGCGAACAGCGCCACGTGCCGCATCGGCGCTGTGGCAAATTGATCATCGCCTGCGATCACGCGCAGCGCGACCAGCTCGAGCAGTTGCACCGCAGTGCCATCGCCAGCGGCGCGCACGGCTTGCTGCCGCTCGACGCTTCGTAGGTACAGGCGCGTGAACCGGCCCTGCGCTGCGTGGCGGCGCTGGAGTCCACCGCCACCGGCATCATCGACAGCCATGCGCTGATGCTGGCGTTGCAGGGCGATGCCGAAGCGCATGGCGCCACCGTGGCGCTGCGCGCACCAGTCACGCAGGTCGAGCCGCTTGCGCAGGGCCTGCGCGTGAGCGTCGCGGGTCAGGCGCCGGCAAGGCTGACCTGCGCCTGGCTGGTGAACGCGGCCGGTCATGGTGCGCCGCCACTGGCCGCGCGGATCGATGGTCTGCCTGTGCATGCACAGGTGCGCGGCTATTTCGCCAAAGGCAGCTACTTCACCCTGGCGGGGCGTCCGCCCTTCCAGCAGTTGATCTACCCCATGCCCGAACCTGGCGGCCTGGGTGTGCATCTCACGCTGGATCTGCACGGGCGTGCGCGCTTCGGCCCCGACGTGGAGTGGGTCGCGCGGCCCGACTATCACTGCGAGCCAGCGCATGCCGCGCGTTTTGCCGCAGCGATCCGGCGTTACTGGCCTGGCCTGCCGGACGGCGCATTGCAGCCCGGCTATTGCGGTGTGCGCCCGAAGATCAGCGGGCCTGGCGAGGCGGCGGCCGATTTCCGTATCGACGGTCCGTCCATGCACGGCATCGCCGGTCTGGTGAACCTGTTCGGGATCGAGTCGCCAGGCTTGACCTGCTGCCTGAGCATTGCGCGGCATGTGGCCGCATTGCTGGCTGACGGGCGCAGCGCCACTACGCTGCCGGTCTGACCTCGCCGGACCTTGCGCCTGGTTGCGGTTCGCTGACGCATCGGGCGAGCCAAGCATCGATCGATCTGACGATGCTGCATGCCTGGATGCTCCGGCGGCGGCCGTACGAGCACGTCGTTCGTACGGCTGCGTTGGTAGCGCTATCGGTGTGTCGCGCGCGCAACATCAGCCAGCGCAAGGCAGGAGTGCAAGATTTGCACAGCGAGCGCAGCTGTTTTTTCCTGCATCGTGCGGCGTGGCGCCGTCTGGCAGGGCTTTACGGGTTGGCACGATAGTTGCGTTACCCCTGCTACCAGTGGCGTGATCGACGCATCGAGAGGAGGCACAGTGGAAGAGGGACAAAGCAATACTCGTAGCCGGCGCGGTTTTGCCGCATTGGATCCTGAAAAGCGCCGCGTGTTGGCGAGCAGCGGCGGCAAGGCAGCGCATGCCAGCGGCAACGCGCACGAATTTACCAGCGACGAAGCACGCGAAGCTGGCCGCAAGGGCGGCCAGGCCGTTAGCCGCGATCGCGATCATATGTCGCGGATCGGCAGCAAGGGTGGGCGTTCCAAGCAGGCCAAACCTCAGGAAGAGGCCGTCTAGGCAAGAGTGCGGCGCGCATCTGGCGCGCCGTTCTTGCTGCAGCGGACTGCAGGCCCTGCACGCCATGTGCGGGGCCTGCTTCGTTTTGCGGAGCTGTCCGCAGCGCTGATAGCATGTCCGGAACAATCGATTGCAGCGACATGTTGTTTTCGATCTGCTTGCGCGTTGCCTGGATTGAACGAGACCTGATAAAGATATTGATGTGCAATGCATCACGACGAGATCGGAAGTTTTTTCACTCGTTGTTGCACGCATGCTATCGATTGCAGCGAAATATTTCGCGATTGCTTGGTGCACTGACTCAAGCGAATGCAGGATTTGCACCCACTGCAGAGTTGCAACGCCGGCAGATGGAGTAGTAGCCAAGCGCGTTCGGTGGAAGGCTTAGGGACGCCATTGCATGGCAGCTCGCCTGTATTGACCCCCTCGACTGCCCAACATTGAAACCAGGTCAGCGAATGGGGCAGACCCAACCGCGGCCGAAGTCACGGCAATCCTTATGCACGGCGGTATTGCGCCCGATGTCGACACAGCCTTGTTGACAGTCAAATTTGAAGGCCAGCAGCAACCGGGCTCGACCTTACGGGTCATCACCATCATCGTATCTGCCGCCGAATGGACCGCCCAGTGCGTAGCGCTTACCCTGGCCGTCTTTCAATGGACGGCACCGTAATGACAGAACGCATGGCGTATCCGATCGGCACTCCACAACAGCCCTGGGGCGAGGCGGAGCGCGCCGCATGGCGGGCACGTCAGCTGCGTCAGCGCAGTCATGCCGACGATGTGGTGCAGGTCATCGATGCACTGGATGCCAGCTATGAGCGTGTGCATTACGGGACGATCCAGGCGGCAGCCGAGCAATATCCGCTGATCGCGCTGCGCAGCGCGCAGTGGGACGCCGCGTTGCCTTGCACGCTTGTGACCGGTGGCGTGCATGGCTATGAAACCAGCGGCGTGCAGGGCGCGCTGCAGTTCCTGCAGCAACGCGCGGCGGCCTACGCAGGCAAGCTCAATCTGCTGGTGGTGCCTTGCGTCAATCCGTGGGGCTACGAGCGAGTCCAGCGCTGGAATGCCGATGCCATCGACCCCAATCGTGCGTTTCGGCCGGACAGCCCGGCCGCCGAGTCGGCGGCCTTGATACAACTGGTCGCCACAGTGGCCGGACAGATGCTGGTGCATATCGATCTGCACGAAACCACCGACAGCGACGAGAGCGAATTTCGTCCGGCCCTGGCCGCACGTGACGGCGTCGATTTCGTGCCGGGCAGCATTCCGGATGGGTTTTACCTGGTGGGCGATAGCGACGATCCGCAACCGCAGTTCCAGCAGGCAATCATTGCCGCCGTCGCCGAGGTCACCCATATCGCACCTGCCGACGCGAACGGCCAGATCATCGGCGCAGCGGTGGTCGCTCCTGGCGTCATCAACTACCCGGTGCGGCGTCTGGGCCTGTGCGCGGGCGTTACCGATGCACGTTATCGCACCACCACTGAGGTATATCCGGATAGCCCGCGCGCAACGCCCGCGCAGTGCAACGCCGCGCAGGTGGCTGCCATCTGCGCGGCGCTGGACTACGCGCTCGCACAGCGCTGACAGCATTGGTTGGTGCCAGCACTGAAGCTGTTGCCGCAGCGACGCCAGCCATCTGCAGCACTGCCCAAGCGCACGCGTTTTGACCCACCGCGCGGCTAGACTATGCAGTTCTTCAAATGCATGGACGACACTGAATGACCCACGATGCGATAGACGGTGCACGCAGACGCCTGCTGGGCGGCGCGATGGGAATGGCCATCAGCGGCGGTGTGCTTGCCAGGCAACCCAACACGGAGAACACGATGGCGCAGGACACGCAGTGGCAGAATGGCAGCTGGCTCAATCGGCCACGGACCGTCGCAATCAGCGGCGGCACCTTGGACGTGGTCACCGACAAGGCCACCGATTTCTGGCGCAAGACGCATTACGGATTTACGCGCGATAGCGGGCATTTTCTCGGTATCACCGCCGCAGCGCGCTTCACTGCGCAGTTGCGGGTACGTGCGCAATACGAGTCGCTCTACGATCAGGCCGGCATCATGGTGCGCGTGGACGAGCAGCACTGGGTCAAGGCGGGCATCGAGCTTAGCGATGGCCGTGCCATGCTCAGCAGCGTGTTGACCAACCCGGTCTCGGATTGGGCGACCGGCCCCTACGAGGCCGACCCCAAGGATTTCTGGATACGCGCCACCGTTGCCGACGGCGTCCTGCGTCTGCAGGTATCGGCCGATGGCCGGACCTGGCCACTGGTCAGGCTTTGCCCGTTCCCCGTCGCCGACGCGTACCAGGTCGGGCCGATGTGCTGCACGCCGGAGCGTGCCGGGCTGAAGGTGCAGTTTTCCGACTGGACGCTAGGTCCGCCGCTGGGCAAGGACCTGCACGATCTGAGTTGATGGCCGCGTGGCAACGCAGCGTGCGCGCTGCGTTGCCACGCGTATCACTGCAGGCGGCGAGGGCGGCGCCGTGTGAGTCGATCAAGGACGACGCACGCGCCTACTCGGGCAGATCGCATCACGGCAAGCGCTGTTCGGCCACCGCGCCTGCCACATAGGCCGCCACCAGCTCCGCTTCCATCGGCCGGGCCAGCAGATAGCCCTGCGCTTCATCGCATCCCCAGCTGCGCAGCAGCGCAATTTCGTCGGCATGTTCGATGCCTTCTGCCACGGTGCGATATCCCAGTGCACTGGCCAGGCGTACCACCGCCTCGGCGCGTAGCTGCATGCCGGCCTTGTTGGCGATGCCGGTCACCAGCGAGCGATCGAGCTTGAGCACGTTGACCGGCAGCTCGGTGAGGTAACCGAAGTTGCTGTAGCCGGTGCCGAAGTCGTCGATGGCCACACTGACTCCGGCGTCACGCAGGGTGCGCAGCCGGGGCACGGCCTCGACATTGCTGCGCAACCAGCGGCCCTCGGTGATCTCCAGCTCGATGCGGTGGGTGGGAATGGCCAGTTCCCTGCAACGTTGGATGACGTCTGCGGCGAGATTGCGGTTGCCGAAATCGCGCGAAGACAGATTGATCGACATGGAGAAATCCAGCCCCTGCGCACGCCAGCTGGCCAACTGCACCAGCGCGTTCTCGATCACCCAATTGGTGACGGTGCACATCAAGGCGGTCTTTTCGAACAAAGGGATGAATTCATCCGGGCCGATCGGGCCGAGGTTGGCGTGCCGCCAGCGCAACAGCGCCTCGAAGCCGGTCACCGACAAGTCTTCAAGATTGATCCGGGGCTGGAACACCAGGCGGAAATCGCCGGCTTCCAGTGCCTTTTCGGCATCCAGTGCCAGCCGGTACGAACGCTGAATCGCATCGTCGTGGGAGGCGCTGTACCAGCACACGATGGCGTGATTGCTGATCGCATCGCCCAGCGCCACCAGCCCCTTGCGCATGACATCGTTGGTGTCCGGTTGCTGCGGTGCAAAGCGCACCACACCGGCATGAAAGGTCAAGGACATGGGGATGCCGGCCGCATCCATCGGTGCATGCAACATGTCGCGCAGATCGAGCAACAGGTCTTCCATCTCGTCGGGCGCGGAATTCAATAGAAAAAACGCAAAACGCATCGGCGCCACGTGATAGACCGTGGCCTTGCCGCGCAGTGCGCGCGTCAGCACGTAGCTGGCATGGCGCACCAGTTCTTCCAGCGGCTGCATGCCCAGCGCCTGACGTGCTTCATTGGCCGCCTGGGTGTCGTAGACCTCGATGAAGGCGGCGATGGTCGGCACACAGTGACTGCCAAAGGCCAGGGCATCCAGGTCCGACTGCAGCTGGCGTGCATTGAGCAGGCCGCTGTGCGGTTCGCGCCGCCCGGCACCGAATTGCAGTTCCAGCTGCGCCGCGGCCACATTGGCGAACATCAACAACTGTTGGTGTTCCTGGCTGGCCAGGCGACGCTCGCGCGTATCGATCACGCACAGGGTGCCGGAGACGCCGGTCTGCGGTGCACCCACCGGAACGCAGGCAATAAAGCGCGCCGGCAAGCCCGGGAAGGCGGCGTCGCCCAGCTGGATCGGGGCAAGGGCGGCAGGTTCGATCAGCTCCGTCACGCCGTTGGGCGCAGTAGATGCATGCCGGCACAACTCGATGGCTTGTTCGACGTGGGCGGCACTGATGCCGCGGGCCGCCAGCACGCGCACGCGGCCGCCCTCGACGATGGTCAGTGCGGCCGCAGGCGCAACCAGTGCATGGCACAGCAGGCGCGCGATCTGATCGAGCGGCTCCATGCCACCCAGGTCGATCGGCACACCCGACCAGTCGAAGTGCTGTTCCTGCCGTTTGGTATCCAAAGCAAGCGTCATGTCGTCAGATTCCGTGTTGAAGATCACACACTGCATGGCTACTAGAAACAAACCGAGGTCATCGACAGGTGACGATCATCGGGCACTAAAACCTTTTCGAATAAGCCGGCCTCTTCAATAAACTCAACCGCAGGCTATCGAACGCGACAATAAACTGGACAGGCGGAGTGCCAGAATACAAATACCGCAATCAATGAGCGGCGTCGACGGTTGATGGTGGTCTTAATAGTGAAAGCGGGCTCATTAAAACAACTGGCGGCACTGCAGTGATCGGGAGTTCATTCCTGCGCCGCAGCATTCCACACAAAAGTTGTAGTCGAAATGGTTCGGTTCGCTAATATCCAGATTACCGCATCAGATCGCTTTAACTCATTCGGCCTCATCCAATCATATTCCGCTTTATAGCCGAATTTTGCCATTTTTTTACTTGAAGCCTGCCGCACATGATCTGTGGCGCCTGCCGCATGAGGTGGCGCGATGATACTGACAGGCGCGAGCAAACCAGTCGACAGTTTCGACGTGTGTCATGGATAGTTTTGTGGTTAGTTATATTCAGCACAGTTTCATGCATGGCGCTTTGCCTATTAATCTCCCAATATTATCCGCAGGGAATGGTATTAAACGTACTCATCCGTAGGCGATACCGGTTGGCACGGCAAAAGCTGTTTTAAACCGACTCGACAGTAAATCAACTTTCTGCTGTTGGAGAGCGCGTGTGTGTGCGTGAGTCTCTGCACGGCGATACAGGGGGAATAAAATGAATCGTGCATTTGCGCTGGTCTGGAACGCGGCGATTGGCAATTGGGTGGTGACGCACGAGCTGGTACGTCGGCGGCGCAAGCCCGGTTCAACCCGCCGCAGTGTGGCGAGCCTGGTCGTCCTGGCGGTGGGAGCCGCCGCACCGATGCTGGCCTGGGGGGCATGCACACCTGCGCTCCCCGCAGCGGGTGCAACCGTCACCTGCACGGGGCTGCCAATCACCAGCAACAGCTTCGCAAGCAACGCAAACAACCTGACGATCAATGTTGCGGCTGGCACGCAAATGACCGCCGGGCTGCTGGGTGGCACCGCCATTGCGCTCAGTGGCACCAATGCCACGCTCAACAACAGCGGTACGATCGATCCCTCGGTGCTCGGCCTGTTGTCGGTGTTGAGCACCGGCGTCACCATGGGCAACGCCAGTTCCACCACTGTGACCGCCAATAATCTCGCCACCGGCGCGATTTACGGTACCGGCGGCCTGCTGGGAGCGAACCTGCTCAATCTCGACGGCATGGCGCTTGGCATCACCTCGGCCAGCAATGGCGTCGTGCAGATCAACAATGCCGGCCTGATCGATAGCCGTGCGTTGTTGAACCTGTCGGTGCTGAGTGCGGATACGCCGGTGATTGCAGTCAGCGGCGGCGGTACCGTCAATGCGGTCAACACCGGCACCATCAACGGGCGTGTGGGCTTCCAGAGTTCGGCCACCGGCAACAGCTTCGTCAACGCCGGCACCATCAACGGCAGCGTGTCGATGGGGGCGGGCAGCACCAACAGCTTCACGGCGGTGACTGGCGGCAGCGTCAACAGCGGCGGCGGGCTCGCGCTCGAACTGCTCGGGCCGGGCGGCTTGCTGAGCTTTGCGCAGACCGGTGTGGTGGACGGCGGCGCAGGCGGCACCAATACGCTGATCCTGCAGAATTCGGCCACCGGCACTGGCAGCGGCAGCACCGGCGTCGGAACACTCAGCACCGCGCAATACATCAATTTCGGCAGCCTGCGCGTCAACAGCGGCACCTGGTCGGTGGGGGGCGGAAGCAACTTCGGCAGCAGCGCGCTCAATGGCGGCGTACTGCAGTTTGCCAATCCTGCGCAGCTAGGCACTGCCATCACCGCCAACGGCGGTGCGCTGGAGGCGACGGCCGCCGGCCTGAGCCTGTCGCCTGCCGGCGGCATCACGTTGGGAACAGGTGGCTTGACCTTGCAGGGCGCCAATGCCCTGACTGTTGCCGGCCCCATCGTCGGCACCGGTGCGCTGACCAAGACCGGGACCGGTGCGTTGGGCCTGACCGGCAGCAATACCTTCAGCGGTGGCGTCAACCTGCTCGGCGGCTCAGTGACAGTTGGCACCAATGGCGCACTGGGAACAGGCACCGTCAACGTATCTGCCGGCAGCGTGCTTTCCAGTGCGGCAGTCGACTTGCCGAACGCGTTCGTGCTCAACGATTTCATCGGCATCGGCGGTGCCAATAACCTGCGACTTGGCGGCGGCATCAGCGGCGCCGGCGCGCTGAACAAGATCGGCACCGGCACGCTCACCCTGGGCGGCAGCAATACCTACGCAGGCGGCACGACGCTGGGTGCGGGGACGCTGCTGATCGAAACCAGCACCGCGCTCGGAGCGGGCACGGTGACGGCCGCCGGTGGGCAGCTGGATACCAGCGCTCCACTGACCCTGGCCAACAATGTTGCCTTGACCAATACGCTGGGCCTGGGTGCCAGCGGCAATGCGCTGACCCTGACCGGTACGCTTGCCGGTGCGGGTGGTGTCAACAAGACCGGCACCGGCACGCTCGCACTCAACGGCACCAACACCTTCACTGGCGGAACCACACTGGCATCGGGCACCTTGCAATTGGGCAGTGCCTTGGCACTGGGAAGCGGCGGCCTGAACGTCACCGGCGCGTCCAACCTCAGCAGCAGTGCGCCACTGACGGTGGCCAACGGCATCAGCCTTGGCGGACCCTTGAACTGGACCGGCGCGCAGGCGCTGACATTGAGCGGTGCCATCAACGGTGGCGGCAGCCTGATCAAGAGCGGTGCGGGCGACCTCACCCTGACCGGTAACAACGCCTACACCGGTGGCACCAGCTTGAGTACCGGGCGCCTGGTGGTGGGCTCGAACGCGGCACTGGGCACCGGCACCCTGACCGCAAGCGGCGGCGAGCTGGATGCCACCGCTGCGGCAACCCTGGGCAACACGATTGCACTCACCGGTAGCTTGGGCGTGGGCAGCAGCGGCAATGCCTTGAACCTGACCGGCGCCATTGGCGGCACCGGTGCGTTGAACAAGCTCGGCACCGGCAGCTTGACCCTGAGTGGCCTGAACACCTATGCCGGCGGCACCAACCTCAATGCCGGCATCTTGCAGGTGGCCAGCGGCACCGCGCTGGGCACGGGTGCGTTGAACGTCACCGGCAATGCGGCCCTGCAAAACACGGCGGCCACCTCGTTGAGCAACGCGATCGCGTTGACTCCAGGTGCGCTGACACTCAGCGGGGCGCAAGCACTGACACTGAGTGGCGCGATCAGCGGCACCGGGAGCCTGATCAAATCCGGCACCGGCGACCTCACGCTGAGCGGCAACAATCTGTACAGCGGTGGCACCACGCTCAGCGCCGGCAAGCTGACGGTAGGCAGCGACACCGCGCTCGGTGTTGGCGCGCTCAGCGCAGCAGCCGGTACCACCCTGGACAATGCAACTGTCAGCACGCTGGCCAATGCCATTGCGTTGGCAGGCCTGGTCAACGTGGGTGGCAGCAACGCGCTCACGCTTACCGGCGCCATCACCGGCGTGGGCAGCCTGGACAAGCTGGGCCCCGCCAGCCTGACCCTGGCCGGCAACAACAGCTACACCGGCGGCACGCGCCTGAGTGCAGGCAGCCTGATCCTGGGCAGCGACACCGCCTTGGGTCTTGGCACCCTGACCGTCGGCGGCGGACTGCTCGACAGCACCGCCGCACGCGTGCTCGCCAACAACGTTGCGCTGGAAGTGGACCTGCAGCTCGGCGGCAGCCAGGATCTCACTCTCACCGGTGCGGTCAGTGGCGTGGGTGGCGTGGTCAAGGACGGCAATGCTGCATTGACGCTGGCTGGACCCAACAGTTTTGCAGGTGGCGTGGATCTCAATGCAGGCGCGCTGCTGATCGGCGACGGCGCAGCCCTGGGCACCGGGGCGCTGACCGCTGCCGATGGCACGCAGCTGCAGGCCACCGCCGCGACCACGATCGGCAACGCTGTGGTGCTCAACGGTGCGCTTTCGCTTACCGGCAACAACGATCTGGGCGTCACCGGCATCGTCAGTGGCGCAGGCAGCCTGATCAAGCAGGGCGCCGGTGCGCTGACCCTCACCGGCAACAATGTCTATACCGGCGGCACCTTGCTCGACACCGGCATCCTGTCGGTCGGCAGCGACAGCGCACTCGGCATCGGCGCGCTCACCGCTGCTGATGGCACACAGCTCACTGCCAGCACTGCGGTGACCTTGCAGAACGCGGTCAATGTCGCCGGTCAACTCGCCATCGATGGCCAGGACCTCACCCTTGATGGCGTGGTCGACGGCGCCGGTCGCCTGATCAAGAACGGCACGCAAACGCTCACGCTCAATGGCAACAACACCTGGGCGGGCGGACTGCAATTGCAGGGTGGCGCAGTGGTGGTCGGCAGCGACACGGCACTGGGCTTGGGCACGCTGAGCGCCGCCGCGGGCACCACACTGGATGCCAGCACCGCGGTGACGCTGGGCAATGCGCTTGCCTTGAATGGCGCACTCACCTTGCCTGGCACGCAGGACATCACGCTCAACGGCGTGGTCAGCGGTATCGGCAGTCTCGACAAGCAAGGCGCTGCCACGCTGACCTTGGCCAATGACAATACCTTCAGCGGCGGCGTTGCGCTGAATGCGGGGCGTGTGGTGCTCGGCAACGACGCTGCGCTGGGCGTGGGTGCGCTGCTGGTCGGCGGCCCTGCCGAACTGGATGCCGCTGCCGCGCTGACGCTGGGCAATGCGGTGCAGTTGAACGATCAGCTCACGCTGGTCGGCAGCAACGATCTCGGCTTGAACGCTGCCATCACCGGCACCGGCAGCCTGATCAAGAATGGCGCCAGCACGTTGTCGCTCAACGCGGGCAACAGCTATAGCGGTGGCACCACGTTGACGGCCGGCACCATTGCGGTCGGCGCCAACGATGCACTCGGCACCGGCAGCCTGTCGGTGGTCGGCAATGCGACGCTGAGCAATGCGATTGCGGTGGCGTTGGGCAACGACATCGCACTTGGCGCAGCGCTCACCGTGGACAACGGTGCGGACATGCTGGTCAGCGGCAGCATCAGCGGTACAGGCGACTTGATCAAGACCGGTGCCGGCACACTGACTTTGACTGGCAGCAACAGCTACACCGGCCCGCTGGCAATCCAGGCCGGCACGCTGGTGGCCAGCACCGCCGCCTCGCTTGGCAACGCCAGCAACGTCGATGTCGCTGCAGGTGCGGTGCTGAATCTCAGCAACGGTGGTCTGATCAGCGCGCTCAGCGGCGCCGGCAATGTCAACACCGATGCCGGCGGCACGCTGCAGTTGGGCGGTGGCGATTTTGGCGGCAGCCTTGGCGGTGGCGGCAATCTGGACAAGGTCGGCGCCGGCACGGTGCGCCTGCTCGGCAACAGCGCGATCGGCGGTGCCACCCAGGTCAGCGGCGGTACCCTGGATGTGATCGGCACCCTGGGCACCAGTGCATTGAACGTGGCGCTGGGCGGCACGCTGACCGGCACCGGCACCACCGGCAACGTGGGAAGCAATGTGACCATCGCCGACGGCGGCCGGCTTGCATTGACCAGTGGCTCCTCGCTCAGCGTGGGTGGTCTGACCATGGCACCGGGTGCGTTTTTGGATGTCGCACTGGCAGCGCCGAGCAATACGCGGCTGCTCGCGGTCAATGGCGACCTCACCCTGGACGGCACGCTCAACATCACCGACATCGGTGGGTTCGGCACGGGTGTGTACCGGCTGATCGATTACACCGGCCTGCTCACCAACAACGGTCTGGCGATCGGCCTGTTTCCGGGCAGCGTAGATATCAGCCAGCTTGCGCTGCAGACCGCCATCGGCCAGCAACTCAACCTGGTGGTGACGGCGCCGGGCAGCATCGTGCAGTTCTGGGATGGTGTGCAAACCACCGCCAACGGCACCGTCGACGGCGGTGCAGGAACCTGGGGTGCGGCGACCAACTGGACCAGCCAGGACGGCAGCGCCAACAGCACCTGGCAAGGCGATTTTGCGGTCTTTGCCGGCAACGCAGCCGCCGTCGGCGTGGTGGGCACGCAGAGCATCGGCGGCCTGCAGTTCGTCACCGATGGCTATCAGCTGACCGATGCCGGCGCGGGTGGACTGGCTGTGACTGCGCCGTTGACCGCGATCCGTGTGGATCCGGGTGCAACCGCCAGCATCGATGTCGCCATTTCCGGCAGCGGTGGCGTGGAAAAGCTCGACACCGGCACGCTGGTGCTCGATGCGGCCAACAGCTATAGCGGCGGCACCGCCCTCAGCGGCGGCACCCTGGTGCTGGGCGACGCGCAGGCACTGGGCACCGGCACCCTGACCGCAGCAACCGGCACCAACCTCGATAGCAACCAGGCATTGGCGGTCGGCAATGCAGTGGTACTCGATGGCGCGCTCAACCTGGTCGGCAGCAACGACCTGCGCCTGTCAGGCCCGATCAGCGGCGCGGGCAGTCTGATCAAGAACGGCGCGTCCACGCTCACGCTCGACGGCGCCAACAGCTACGTCGGCGGCAGCGTGTTGAACGCAGGCACCCTGGCGGTTGGCAGCAACACCGCGCTCGGTGTCGGCAGCCTGTCGGTGCTGGGCAATGCCACCTTGAGCAACGCGATTGCGCTGGCACTGGGCAATGCGGTCAATCTCGGTGCCGATCTGACCATTGCCAGCGCGGACGATCTGGCCCTGACCGGAGTGCTGAGTGGCGCGGGTGCCTTGACCAAGACGGGCCTGGGCACCTTGACCTTGTCCGGCGGCAACACGTTCACCGGCCCGGTGTCAGTGCAGGCCGGCGTGCTCGCCACCGCTGCCCCCGGCGCGTTGGGCAACACCAGTGCCGTGGACGTCGCTGCAGGTGCCGGGCTCTCGCTCGGCAGCAATGCGGCCCTGGGTGCAGTGACCGGGCAGGGCAATGTCGCGGTGCTGGGCGGCACCACGCTACAGCTTGGCGCCAACAACGTCGGCAGTACTTTTGCCGGCAGCCTGAGCGATGCAGGCAATCTGGACAAGGTCGGCACCGGCACCTTGCAGCTCACCGGCACCAGCGCGCTCGGCGGCACCACCCAGGTCACCGCCGGCACGCTGGACGTGGATGGCACGCTGGCCAGTGCAGGCGGCCTGACCGTGGGCAGCGGTGCCAGCTTGAGCGGCAGCGGCGTGGTCGATGCGGCGGTCACGGTGAATGACGGCGGCCGTCTGGTGGTGACCAGTGGCGCAGTGTTGACCACCGGCAGCCTGAGCCTGGCTCCCACTGCCACGCTGGACGCGTTCCTGGGCATCCCCAGCCAGACCGGCGTGTTGGCGGTCAATGGCGATCTCACCCTGGACGGCACGCTCAACATCACCGACATCGGCGGGTTCGGCACCGGCGTGTATCGCCTGATCGACTACAGCGGTGGCTTGACCGACAACGGCCTGGGCATCGGCACATTGCCCGGTACGATCGATCCCACCCAGCTGACGCTGCAGACCGCGCTGGCCCAGCAGGTCAACGTGGTGCTGCTGGCGCCCGGCAGCAACGTACAGTTCTGGGATGGTGCGCAGACCATTGCCAATGGCAGCATCGATGGCGGCGCAGGCGTCTGGGCCGCAGGCCCCACCAACTGGACCTCGATCGATGGGCTGAGCAACAGCGACTGGCAGAACAGTTTTGCCGTGTTCGCCGGCACCGCGGGCAATGTAGGCGTGCAGGGCACGCAAGGCATCACCGGCATGCAGTTCGTCAGCGACGGGTATGTGCTGGGCGATGCCGGCGCCGGTGCATTGAGCGCCAATGCGGCCACCACCATCATCCGTGTCGACCCTGGCGTCACCGGCACCATCGACGTCGGCATCGGCGGCACCGGCACGCTGCAGAAACTCGATACCGGTACGCTGGTGCTGAGCGCCGCCAACACCTATACCGGCGGCACCGCGCTCGGCGGCGGCACGCTGGTGCTGGGCGATGCGCAGGCATTGGGCACCGGCACGCTGACCGCGGCAGCCGGCACCAGCCTCGATACCGATCAGGCATTGGCCGTGGGCAATGCGGTGGTGCTCGACGGTGCGATGACGCTGCTAGGCAGCAACGATCTCGCCCTGACTGGCGCCATCAGCGGTGCCGGCAGCGTGATCAAGACCGGTGCATCCACGCTCACGCTCAGTGGCAACAACAGCTATGCCGGAGGGACCGCGCTGAGCGATGGCACCTTGTCGATCGGCAGCAACAACGCGCTGGGCACCGGCAGCTTGTCGGTGGTCGGCGCTGCGGTGCTGACCAACCCTGTTGCCGCAACCGTGGGCAATGCGGTCGTCCTCGGCGCTGCGCTGAGCGTCGACACCCCGGCAGACCTCTCGCTTGCTGGCGATATCAGCGGCAGTGGCGCCTTGATCAAGACCAACACCGGCACGCTGACACTGGACGGCAGCAACAGCTACACCGGTGGCACGACGGTCAATGCCGGCACCCTGGTTGGCGACAGCGCCAGCCTGCAGGGAGCCATCGTCGACAATGCGGCGCTGGCGTTCAACCAGGTGGCCGATGGCGTGTTCACCGGTTCGATCACCGGCACCGGCAGCGTGATCAAGGATGGCGCCGGCGCACTATTGCTCAACGGTGCGAACGGCTACACCGGCGGCACCACGATCACGGCCGGTACCTTGATCGGCGACACCAGCAGCCTGCAGGGCGATATCGCCAACAACGCGGCACTGGTGTTCAACCAGAACACCGGTGGCGTCTATGCCGGCACGCTCAGCGGCACCGGCTCGCTGCAGAAGGCCGGCACCGGCGCGCTGCAATTGCTCGGGCCCAATACCTATACCGGCGGCACCGTGATCAGCGCCGGCAGCCTGATCGGCAACACCACCAGCCTGCAGGGCAATATCGTCGACAACGCCACGTTGGTGTTCGATCAGGCCAGCGATGGTGTGTTCGCCGGTGCAGTCAGCGGTACCGGCAGTGTGGTCAAGCAGGGAGCGGGGGCGCTGACGCTGGTTGCGCCCAATACCTATAGCGGTGGCACCACCATTGCCAGCGGCAGCCTGATCGGCAACACCACCAGCCTGCAGGGCAACATCGTCGACAACGCGACACTGGTGTTCGACCAGGCCGGCGATGGCACGTTTGCCGGCAACGTCACCGGCAGCGGTACGTTGATCAAGAACGGCGCGGGCGCGTTGACGCTGGATGGCGTCAATGCCTATCTCGGCGGCACCACGATCAATGCAGGCACATTGATTGGCGATACCGACAGCCTGCAGGGCAATATCGCCAATGCCAGCGCGCTGGTGTTCCAGCAAACCGCCAATGGCACCTACGCAGGGATCCTGTCGGGTACCGGCAGTTTGCTCAAGGATGGTGTGGGCACCTTGCTGGTCACCGCCAACAGCAGTGGCTTCACCGGGCCGACCACGATTGCCGCAGGAACCTTGAGTGTGGGTAATGCTGCCAATCCAGGCGCCGCGTTGGGCGGGCCGGTCACGGTGGGTCCGGGCGGCACGCTCACCGGCAGCGGCAGCATCGGCGGCCTGACCTCCGGTGGCACCGTGGCGATCGGTGGTACCACCGGCACGATCAGCGTCGGCGGCAATGCCGCGCTTGCAAATGGTTCCACCCTGCAGGTCACGCCGGGCGCGGGCGGCACGGTGACACCGATCAGCGTGGGCGGGGCGGCCACGCTGGCACCGGGCAGCACCCTGCAACTGGTGCGTGCGACTGATCTGCCGTTGTTCACCGAGATCCCGGTCATCAGCGCCGCTGGCGGGCTCACCGGGCAGTTTACCAACGTCATTTCCGACTACGCCTTCGTCACGCCGAATGTCAGCGCCAGTGCCACAGCGTTGTCGGTGTCGTTTGGCCGCAACACCGTGGCCATGGTCGATGCGGTCACCGCGCCCAACCAGCAGGCCGCCGCAGCTGCGGTGGATGGCTTGCCGACCACCAGCCCGGTCTACCAAGCGGTAGTGCGTCTGCCCGACGAACCGCAAGCGATCAGCACGGCGTTTGCCTCGCTGTCGGGCGAAAGCCATGCCAGCACGGCGACCGCTTTGCTGGATAGCCGCTTCCTGCTGAGCGGCGTCGGCAATCATCTGCGTGGCGACAGCCAGGATGCGCGGGTGGGCGACACCACGGTCTGGATCACCGGCCGTAGCCTGCCCAATCGTGTCGATGGAGATGCCAACACCGCCTCGGTGCGACGCGAGGACAACGGCATCATGGCCGGTGCAGAACGGCGCATCGGCGAGCGCAGCGTGGTCGGTGTCGCGGTCGGTAATCAGGATATCGAAACCCGCTCGCGCGAATCCTTGGATCGTTCCGATATCGATGGCACCCATGCCGGCGTCTATGCCCAGGCCGATTGGTCCGCGTTCGCTGTGCAGGCTGCGGTTGACTACGCGGATTACAGCGTGGACAGCAGCCGTCGGGTGATGTTGCCCGGCGTGCTCGAAGAGCGGCTGACCAGCAATTACGATGCGAAGGCCGTCACCGTGTCGCTGGAAGCGGCCTGGAATCTGCGCACCGGCAATGCGGTGTACAGCCCGTTTGTTGCGGCGGACTACACGCACCTGAAGACCGATGGCTTCAACGAGCGCGGCGGCATAGCCGGGCTGTCGGTGGACAGTGCCAAGGACGAGTACACCACCAGCACGGTGGGCATACGCGGGCGTTGGCAGTTGGGTGCGGCGGCCGGGGTGTACGCCTCGGTGGGTTGGCGGCATGCGTTCGGTGACCGCGCTGTGGAGCGGTCGGCCGGTTTCATCGGCACCGGCTCGCAGTTCTCGGTGCAGAGCGTCACACTGGCGAAGAACGCGGTGGTCGGCGAACTGGGCGTCAGCCTGATCACCTCGCCCAACAGCCGCATGGCGTTGTCGTTGCAGGGACTCAACGGCGATGGCCAGACCGCGTACGGCGGCCAGGTCACCTGGGGCTGGAGCTTCTGATTCACCGCAGACCAAAAAGCCCCGGCATTGCCGGGGCTTTTTTTTGCCTGATGCGTAGTGCTGCATGGCATCAGTGGTTGTGGTGACCAAGTGCGGTCGGGTGCCGGTCGCGCTTAGAACTGCCAGCGCAAACCGACATTGGCATTGATGCTGTTGGCATCGGAACGACCGCGCTCGGCGCCCACGTTGCCGTAGATGGAGAAGGCATCGTTGAGCTGGTAGCGCACGCCCACCGAGGCACGCGCCGACTGCTTGGACACCGGCTCGCCGGCCACGTTGAAGCGCGCTTCCGGAAGACCGGTGAACCAGGCGGTGAAGTCCGAGTTCGGATTGCCGAGCAGCGAGCGGTAGGCGATCAAGCCATCGAAGCCCCACTTGCCGCGCACCAGATGACCGCGCACACCCACCTCGCCATAGCCGGCACGCAACGTGTCGCTGTTGGCGCTCAACCCCAGCCCGGTGGCCGACGCTTCGCTGAAGGCATCCTGGGTCTGGCTGACCACGCCTGCGGCAATGAACGGCGACAACCCTGCCTGCGGCATCAGGCCGACTTCGGCACGCAGCGACCAGTTGGTGTCGTGGCGGCGATCCTGCAGGCGCTCGCCGATGCTGCCGGCCTGCACCGTGCGTTCGGTGTCCACATTGCTCATGCCGTAGGAACCGATCCCGGACACGTACGCCTGGCCGATCGGCTGATACAGATACGCGGTCATCGCATAACGGTCCGAGCGCAGGCGGCTGGCCGACGCATCGATGTGCGCACGGTCCTGCCCCGAACTCAGCGCCGCACCCACGATGGTGCCGGCGTTGCCCATCGGCAGATCCACACCGACGGTGGTGGCCTGCTGGGTGTAATCGGCCGAGTCGAAACCCTTGCCGCCCAGTTCGCCGTCCAGATAGCTGCCCTGCATCCAGGTGGTCAGCGTGGTGGTGTCGGCCAGGTAGGGCAGGCGATCGGCCGCCACGCGTGCATCGTTAAGTGCGGACTGGAAGCCCAGCGTGCGCTCGATGCCGTGCACCTGGCCGGCCAGGGTCGGCAGCGATGCGGCAACCTGCGCATCGTTGGCCGCCAGTAGCGCGCCGGTGGCGCTGATCAGGCCACCCAGGTTATCCGTATCACCGGAGGCCACACGCGTATCCAGCACCTTGACCAGCGTATCGGCCTGCGTGGCACCGTTGACCACCGACTGCGGCGCACCGGCCGCTTGCGCGCTGGCAGCGGAGGCATTGCGGGTCAGCGTGGCGGTGACGGTGGTGGGGTCGTAGGCGAGCGAGGCAGTCCAGAAGAAGTTGTTGGCGTACTGCACGCGGTCGAAGGTGCCTTGCAGCGTGCCGGCCTTGACGATCTTCTCGCTGCTGCCGACGTTGTAGCCAGCCGCTTCCGGCAGCAACAGCAGGTTGCCCTTCAGGCTGGCCTGGCCGGTGACGGTCAAGCCCTTACCCAGCTCGAGGGCGGTGGTGCCGGTGGGGTTGACCAGGCTGTAGTTACCATTGATCACGCCGCCATGCGATTCGAACGTGGCCGAGTTGAGCACGGTGACATCCGAACGCAGGCTGCCGGACAGTGCGAGCACGCCGTCGCTGACGCTGGTGCCGCCGGTGTAGGTGTTGTTGCCGCTGAGCGTGAGCTTGCCGGTGCCGTTCTTGGTCAGGCCGCCGGCGCCGGAGATGTCATTGCTGAAGGTGCTGTCGTAGCCGGAGGTCACATTCGCCGACCAGTTGCTGGCGAACTGGCCCGGGCCCTTGATCGCCTTGGCCGCATTGACCAGGCCGAAGCCGTACAGCGCATCCACGCCGGGGTCGCCCAGGTCGGTGGCGGTGGTCAGCAGGGTCTGCTGCAGGTTGGAGGCGCTCATCCACGGATACACGCCCAGCACCTGCGCCGCGATGCCGCTCACTGCGGCAGTGGAGAACGAGGTGCCGGCGATCTGGCCCTGCAGCTCGGTGCCGGCCAATGCCGGTGCGAAGTAGCTGCCCGGCGCCACCAGGCACCACTGTGCAGCGGCGCCGCAATGGTTGGAATAGCTGGTCAGGCCGGCGGCATTGCCGGCGCTGTCGATGTTGACCGCGCCCACGGCCAGCCAGTTGTTGCGCAGGCTGGCTTCCTGCACCGGCGTCGCTGCCGGGTAGGAGGCTTCCGCCGCGCCTTCGTTACCGGTGGCGGCCACGATCAGCGCATCGGCCTGCACCAGCGGGGTCAGCGCGTACTTCCAGGCCAGCGCGGCATTCGCACTGCTGGCCGCATCTGCATACGAGGCGCCGATCGACAGATTGGCGATCCGCACGCCGGCAGCCGCCAGGTCCACCGCCGCGCGGCGGGTCTGCTGGGTACCGCAGGAATTTTCGGCACAGATGCGCGCATAGAACAGGTCCGCATCCGGCGCGATACCGCCGGCGAAGCCGTCCTGGGCGGTGCCCAGCACCAATGCCGAGACGACGGTGCCGTGGCCGCGCAGCGCGTTCGACGTGGATTCCGGTGTGCCGGGGCTGGCGGTGTAATCGTTGAAGGTATCGACCTTGCCGCTGATCGGCGCGTAGCTGCCGTAGAGGTTGTCGTCCAGCACTGCCAGCTTGACGCCCTGGCCCCTGGCACCGGCCTGCTGTGCCAGATCCGCATTGGTCGGCACCAGCAGGTTGCTGCCCAAGCCCTGGTAGCGGGCGGGCGCAGGTGCCGGCGTCGGAGCGGTCTTGGGCAACGGGTCGGCCGTGGTGGTGCCCGGCGTCGTCGGCGTCGTCGGCGTCGTCGGCGTCGTCGGCGTCGTTGGGATTGTTGGGGTTGTTGGGGTTGTCGGCGTAGTAGGCGTAGTAGGCGTAGACGGCGTAGACGGCGTCGGAGCGACCACCGTGGTCTGCGGCGGATCACTGCGGACATTGCCGCCGCCGCCACCGCCGCCACAGGCAGTCAGGACAAGGCAGGAGGCGATCGTGGTTGCGAGTAGCGAGCGATTCATAGGTTGGTCGATTCCGGTAGTGGCGCGCCGCAACTGCAAAAGATCTAAAATTTGGCGCAGACGATTCCATCACCGGGAATTACCGGCGTGGCATTTGATTTCACGTGTTATTCACTTTATCCGCCGCGAATCTGTCCCCTCAGATAAGCGCTCCGGATAACACGGTGATGCGCCGACGCATTGAACCGTGTGCTTGCGAGATTGTTTAACGGCGCTATCGGTAAACTCTAAAGCCTGAACGGACAGTTGCTATTCAGAGAAAAACATCACGCATAGGGTTTTATGATTTAATCCATAGCCAAATTGGATTAGAAAACTCCCTATCAGACTCGACCGCAAATAAATGTCAGAGCGGACGCGACAATAAGCGGTCACGAATATCCGGGGGCGGCAATTCTAAATGCGATGCATATCGCAGGTAATCGGGAAATGCGTCGAAGATGTCGGTGAATTGCCCACACGCAGTAGCGGATTCGACTGTAAGTTAGCACGTCTAACGGACTCTTCCGTATCAGGCCTAACAGGGTGCGGTTTATCGAAATGACACCGGTGTTATATTAAATTTTCTGCTGCTAGACGCATATATCCACCGGATTTATATTAATCAAAAGCGAGCGAGCACAGCCATTGTGCCCAATTCCTCGCATTTCCTGCACGAAATTCGTAAGGAGATATGCTCGAAGAAACGATGGATGTTCAGTGCGCCGAATAAAGCTTCGAGGCCGGCGCGCGCTTGCCTAAAGCCATCAAGCTGAATGCCGGGGGAATATTCAAGCCGATTGTTTCCGGGGGGAACTCAAAGTTCGGCGTTCCCCTACAGCAGATTATTCTGATGATGCCCCTCGTCGGCGCCGCTAAGTGCGCCACGCAGGGCGCGACATCGGTGTCATCGCAGCATGGTCGGGCCTGCTCAGGCCGCAGCGTCATGTCGGGAGCGCGCCGCTGGCGCTGCGCTAGCGTCTGCATAAATTGTTCAAGTTCCGGCGCCGCTAAATTTGGGCATCACAGCTATGCTCGAGCCCGATGAGTACCCACTGCACCGAAAGAATGTCCACGGAAGGCACCGACCAGGGCCTGCCGTACCGTGTGGTCGCTCGACAGCTCGGGCATCGGCGCATCGTGCTGGAGACCTTGCAGGTCTGTGGGCATCCCGTGCCGCTGCCGGCTGCGCCCACCTTCGGCTCGCTACAGACCGCGCTGGAGATCGGTACCAGGCTGGCCGAGCAGTACATCGGCCAGTTGGTCGTCAAGCAGGCCGGCGTGCGGCCTGCGCTGGCGGCTGGCCCGTCGCCGCTCTAGCGGGGCCGATCGGTTTCGACGTGGTGCCGTCGGCAGCCGCATTCGCACCGGCAGGATGCGCTGCGGTTGTCGAATCCCGCCGCAGGCTCACTGGGCCCGGGCTTTGGCCAGTGCTGCCTTGGCGCGTGTGCCGGCGGCCGCACCGACACGCTTGTCCAGCACCTGGGCCAGTTCGTGCAGTTGTGCCTCGGTCACACCGATGTTCAGGCCGATCTTCAAATGCGATTGCAGCTGCGCCTCCACGCCTTCCAGGGCGGCGAGCACACTGATCGTGGCCAGTTCACGGCTCACCCAGTCCAGGTTGTCGCGGGCAAAGATGTCGCCGAACAGATGCGTCTTGAGGTACTGATCGATTGCCGGCGCAAACGCAAACAACGGCCCGGTCACCGGCGCGCCGGCCAGGCGGGTCTGGTTGGCAGTGCCCAGCGCCAGCAGCGCATCGCCGCTCGGTACCGGGCCGGGGTCGTGTCCCGGCGCATCGGCGATGCCGCGCTGCTTGCGTGCATCGGCGACCTGCATCAGCGCAGCCAGTGCATTGAGGCTGCGCGGAAACCAGGCGTACGCATACAGCTGGACCAGTACCTCCTTGCAGTCGCTGATGCTCAAGCCAGCATCGAGGCCCGTCTCCAATGCGGTGTTCAAGCGGTCGATGTCGCCGGTGGCCGCAAACGCGGCAATCGGCGCAATGGCCTGCTGCGTGGGCGACAAGGTGGCGTGTGTCGTCATGGACGTGATCTCCGAAGGGTGTGCTGCCGCGGGGGAGGGGGCAACAGAGAGCAAGACAACTGCGCCCAACAACAGTGCAGCCATGGAGGGGAGAGTGCGGCGCAGCGCGCTTGCGCATGGCATCGCATCTCTCCACCGATTTAGGGGCAAGGCAGCGCGAATCCAAGCATCCGATGCCGGACCATGCGGTGCAGATGGCGCCCCAGCTGTGCGTACACCATGCCGAGTCGAATGCACCAGGCTTGCGTTTTTCATCGCCGTCTCCTCGCCGTACATACCGGCAACGAGCATGACGCAGATGCAATGCCGCTCCATCCATCCAGCTTGCATGGTCCTATGACCGGTGCTCATCACTGCACACCCGCACTGAAACTCAAGCCATCCTGGATGGGTGCTGCTGACGACACCGGCGGGGCAGGGAGTCAGTGCTGGTCTTGGTCACGCAGCTCGTGCAATCGCATCGGTGCGGTCCTATTCTGTGCCCCTGTTTGAAGCGGCGCTGGCTGGGCATGCTGGTCGTGTCGGTCATGGTCAACGCGGTTGCCAGCAACATCATTGCGAATGCTTTCATCTGCCCGCTCCTCCAGTGGGTGGAGCCCCGCGGAGAGAGCGGCCTGGAACACGCACATCTTTCTATGACCTGTGGTCATGGCAGCGGTCCAGCGGTCGCTCGGCAAGATGAGTGGTTTCGGTTTTGCTTGAGCAGCGCAGCCTTGGAAGGAGCTGGATGTCTCCATGCCCGCCACGCCAGAGCGCCTACATTCCACTATTCTGTCGTGCGCTTTTGCAGCGACAAAGCCAGCCGGTTCAGAAGCCGCATCAGCTGCCTGTGTCAAAGAGTGGGTGATTGCCTGCTAGGTATGAGTTACAACCGTTCTTCCACCGATAGTTGATTGATGAAAACTTCACGCGGCGATGGTGATGGGCTTGGCCGCACATTCCATGGTTGTCCAAGCGCAGTTTTGCGGCGGCTGCAGCACGACATTGAGAGGCGACATGACGAGTAGCGGCAGGGAGCTCCTGAAATGGATTGCACTTGTTTTTATGACATTTGATCATGTAGTCAAGGGGTTGCTGGATGGCTACGTACCGGTTCTATCTGAACTCGGACGTATAGCCTTCCCAGTTTTCGCTTTGATCATGGCCTTCAACCTCGCTCAGCCTGGAGCCGACTACGCGAAGTCGGTAAAGCGGCTGGCTGGCTGGGGGCTCATTGCACAGCCGTTTCATGTATGGGCAATTGGTTTCCTTCTGCCGGTCAACGTCCTTATCACCTTCGCTCTTGCGACTTGTCTCGTCTGGTCAATGCAAGATCGCCGCTGGCTGCTGGCCTCGTTTCTTGGATTGCTTGCGCCAATGGCCGTCGACTATCAATGGGCCGGAGTTTGGCTTGTAGGGACAGCGTGGAGCTGGTTCCGTACTGGCGGAACGCTGCAGTCACTTTGCGGCCTGGCTTCCACGAAGCCGACTCTAGCCAAATTGCCGTGGAAGGTATGGATCTGCATGGGGTTGTTGTGTTGGTACAACGGCAATGGCTGGGCCTTGTTGGCACTTCCGCTGATGCAGCTCGGCAGGCTGCAGTTGCCAATACCCCGGCTACGTTGGGCATTTTATGGTTATTACGTTGCGCACTTGGCCGTGATCGGCCTCATCTGGACAGTAAGTTAGTCGCGTCCCGCGCTACGGATGCTGTTCGAATCGATAGCCTTGGGTGACGATGTCCTGAACCATGGGCACGAGGCTTCTGCGTCAGAGCAGCCGTCGCGCAGAGAAGACTCAGCATCACCGCGCTCATCACGTGGTAGGTGGCAGCATCGGGGCACGTTTCACCACGCGCCCAATGAGTCCGCCATGAAATCAACTGCCACGTCCGCCCGATCCTGGGCCATCCATCCGTTCCATGCAGCCGTGCTCGGCGGTGTGTGGCCGCTGTTTCTCGGTGCCTTGCTGAGCGACTACGCGTACTGGAGCAGTCATCAGATCCAGTGGGCCAATTTTGCTGCGTGGCTGCTGATCGGCGCGATGGTATTGACGACGATCGCCTTGCTGTGTGCGATCGTCGGCTTCGTTCGCGGAAGCCGCAATGTGATCTATGTGATCGCGCTCGGTGCCGCATGGATCGTCGGCTTCTTCGACGCCCTGCATCACGCACGCGATGCCTGGGCCATCATGCCGGCAGCGTTGGTATTTTCTGCGATTGCGACCGCATTCGCGCTTGTTGCAACCTGGTCGGGGCTGTCCAGCCTGCGCGTGGGAGGTGCCCGATGAAGCGTCATACCGTTACGGTCGTGTCGGTCTCCATTCTCGCTGCCGCACTCGCGTCCTGCGGCAAGGCACCCGAGCTCAAACAACACGGCGCCAGTCCCGAGCTGCCCGCGCCGGATCGCGGCCTGCTGCCCGACATGACCATCGCCGAGCCGGCAGCCTGGGGCGAACGCAAACCCACCGTGCCTGCGGGTTACCGCATCACTGCAATCGCCACCGGTCTGGGCATTCCACGCCAGACGCTGGTGTTGCCCAATGGCGACATCCTGGTGGCCGAAGGCCGGGGCGGCAACGCACCCAACCTCAAGCCCAAGGACGTGATTGCCGGTGCGATCAAGGCCAAGGGCAACACCTCGGTCAAGAGCGGCAACCGTCTGACGCTGCTGCGCGATGCCGATGGCGACGGCACTTATGAACTGAAGACCGTGTTTGCCGACAAGCTCAATGCACCGTACGGCCTGGCGCTGATCGGCAATGCGCTGTACGTGGCAAATCAGGACGCGCTGGTGCGTTTTGATTATCAGCAAGGGCAGACCAAGGCCAGCGCTGCGCCCAGCAAGGTCACCGACTTGCCGTCGGCCATCAACCATCACTGGACCAAGGCGCTGACCGCCAGTGCCGATGGACGCTATCTGTATGTTGCGATCGGCTCCAACAGCAATATCACCGAGCGCGGCATGATTGCCGAAGTCGACCGCGCCCAGGTCTGGCAGGTGGATCCGGCAACCGGCGCCCACAAGAGCTATGCCACCGGGCTGCGCAATCCCACCGCATTGGCGATCCAGCCAGGTAGCGGCGCACTGTGGGCGGTGGTCAACGAGCGTGACGAGATCGGCCCGAACCTAGTGCCCGACTACCTCACCTCGGTACGCGAAGGCGGTTTCTACGGCTGGCCCTATAGCTACTGGGGCAAGAATGTGGACACGCGAGTCATGCCGCAGGATCCGCAGAAGGTCGCCTCGGCCATCGTGCCCGATTACGCGCTGGGCTCGCATGTCGCCGCACTCGGTGTCGCGTTTTCTTCGACCACGATGGGAACGCAGTTCGGCGACGGCGTGTTCGTCGGTGAGCACGGCAGTTGGAATCGCGACCCGCCGGTGGGCTACAAGGTGGTGTTCGTTCCGTTCCGCGATGGCCGCCCGGCAGGCGACCCGATCGACTTCGTCTCCGGCTTCTATGGCGACGATGGCTTGACCCGCGGCCGCCCGGTCGGTGTCACGCTCGATCCACGTGGTGCGTTGATCGTCGCGGACGATCTGGCCAATACGATCTGGCGAGTGACGCCGGATGCGGCGCCTGTCGCGCCGCAAGCGGCTGCGCAGTAAGCCTGCCTGCATGCCCGGTTCTGCAAAGAACCGGGCAGTACTCGGTGTGTTACTTGCGCCAAGAGCGCGGGGGCAGGGGCTACCTGTAGGTCTCATCATGATCAATCCAACTTCTCAGAGACACCGGCCTTCAAGGCACTGGTTTCTATTCGCCGTCTATCGGCACCGCGATTGATCGGCGGCCAATGCAGCCGTAACGAATGCGCATCGATGAACACCGAGCGCAACACCGTCTTCGCAGACCACCGCAAGGGATAGGCATCGCCGTCCCGTTGGCATACAGTGCCGGCCCCGCGTCGGCCTGGATGATGCAGGCATCAGTGCGATGGATCTCTGGTGAGCCAATCGGCTAGACGCTGTCACCAAGGCAAAAACAGATGGACCACGCTCTGCCGATCACCCGAGGCTTGTTGTTGATGTTGTTCAGATGTTCGGTGGTGGTTGTCGTTGCACTATTCGCTTCACCCCTTATTGCAGCAGAGTTGGTCGGCCGGGCAACCGTGACCGATGGTGACACCATCACTGTCGCGCAGAAACGTATCCGCCTGTGGGGCATCGATGCACCCGAAAGCACGCAGCAATGCACCAGCAACGCTGGCAGCGCATGGCCTTGCGGCCGACGTTCCGCTGCTGCACTGGATGGCTATCTGCTCGACAAGACGGTTCGCTGCCAACCCAAGGACACCGATCGCTATGGACGGATCGTGGCCGAGTGCTATGTGCAGGGGCAGTCGGTCAACCGCTGGATGGTGCAATCCGGTTGGGCGGTGGCCTACCGCGAGTACGCCACCGCGTTCGTTGCCGACGAACGCAACGCGCAGCAACAGCGGCGCAACCTCTGGGCCGGCAGCTTTCAGATGCCTGCCGATTACCGACGCAGCAAGCGCAAGCAATCGGCACAGCGCGCTCAGGCGGCAGCGCAAACGCCTGCGCACTGCGCCATCAAGGGCAATATTTCGAGCAAGGGCAGCAAGATCTTCCATATGCCCGGGCAACGCGATTACACGCGGACCAGCATCTCACCTGCCAAGGGCGAGCGTTTTTTCTGCACCAGCCAGGAAGCGATCAATGCAGGCTGGCGGCGTGCGGCACGCTGATACCTGGCACCGTCTGCGATCCAGCGTAGAGCAGCTCACCGCGACGCCTATCAATCCTCCTGGGGTGTTCTATTCAGCCCAGTGTGGCGCAATCACCACGACCTGACACATACACATGCGCCGATAGGTAGCTGCGCTCTGACCGGCACGCCAAGAGCGGCTAAGAAAACGTGGCCAGCGGTCGTCAGGTGGTGCGGACGGCGTGCTCAGGCCTGGAGTGTACGAGCGGTACATGCCGATGCCTGGCACCGGCCGCCCGCCTGAGGGCGGCGCAAGAGTTTTGTCAGCCGCTCTAATGCCCGACAAAAGCCTCGATATTCTGGACCAGGCTGCGGCGGGTGTAGGGCTTGCTCAAGAACGTGGTCCGGCTGGGTAGTCCATTGGGAGAATGCCCCAGACCCGATGTCAGGATCGCCGGCAGATTGTTACCGTCTGCGCGCAGATACGAAATCAGGCCGTATCCATCGAGTAAGCCCGGCATCTGCAGGTCGGTGAAAACCAGCGCGATCGCCGGGTGCTTATCGATATGCTCCAGCGCGCCCTGCGCATCGGTTGCGGTGACGACCGCATAACCGCTTTCGGTCAGCAGCAGCGTGGCCAACTCGAGCGTGTCAGCATCGTCCTCGACGACAAGAATCAGTTTTTCGTTTGTAGAGCCCATAAAGCAGGTTTTCTGAGGATGCATGCATCACACTACGTTTCCCACGCGAAAAACACGTGATCGATTTGAGAACCATGAACAGCACGCAGGACTTTCCCGACCATCGCTATCGACAGGTCGTCGAGCTGTCGCTGGATTCCATCAAGGAAATTGCCTTGGACGGACGCGTCAGGTTCGTCAATGCACATGGTCTGGCGCGTGTGGCGTTTGTCGATGCCAAGTCCGTGGTGGGTCTGCCCTGGGTGTCGTTATGGCCAAAGCGATTCAGGCCACGCGTGCAACAAGCGCTCGCTGCCGCCGAGCGTGGCGAGTCGCAGCAGTTCGAGACCGAATGTACGAATGCAGACGGGCAGCTCCAGAGCTGGTTGGTGTCGACAAGCCCACTGCGTAACGCTGATGGCCAGATCGAGGGCGTGCTGGCGGTCAATCGCGACATCACCGAACGCCGGCAGTCGCAGCAAGCATTACACACGCTCAACCAGACGCTGCAGGCCCGCAGCGAGGCTACAACCAGGCACGATGAGCAGGCTGCTGCGGCGACGCACGACCAAGTACGTGCAGAGGCGCAGTCTCCAAGCATCGAGGTTGAGCTGGATATTGCACGCGCCGCGCAGCGTCTGGCTGAGCGCGTAGCCGAGCGTGCGCAGGAGGGCGAGGCAGTCGGTCAACTGTTGGCCGGTGTCGTTCACGACCTGAACAATGTGCTGCAAACCGCGGGCGCTGCCATCGATGTGGTTCAGTCGCGTGGCTCGATCGTAGAAGAGGATCAGAAGATTTTGCGCATGGCAGAGACCGCTCTGCAGCAGGGCTCGGTCATGGCCCAACGCCTACTGGGCTTTGCACGCAAGCATCCTTATGCTCCCGAACGTGTCGAGCTCAATGCGCTGGTCGCGCGCCTGCTGCCCTTGCTTCAACAGGCGGCAGGCGCTGCGGTATCGGTCGAGTGGGAGACCACGACTTGCGACAGTGACGTACTGGCGGATCCACACACGCTGGAACGGGCCTTGTTGAACCTGGTGATCAATGCGCGCGATGTCTGCGCGGTGCGTGGCAGGGTCTGCATCACCGTGGCGACGCGGACGCTAGCAGATGTGGATGCCGCCGGTCGTCGCGCCGGCGATTATGTCACCCTCTCTGTCCAGGACAATGGCAGCGGCATTGCACCTGAGATCCGCGATCAGCTGTTCGACGCCTACTTCACCACCAAACCGGCAGGCAAGGGCACCGGGCTGGGCTTGGCGCAAGTGGATGGGGCGGTCAGGCAGGCCGACGGCTATATTGAAGTGCAGTCGATGCCAGGGCAGGGCGCCTGTTTCACGCTTGGCTTCCCGGCAGCGGAGCCGTCTGGTTCCTGACATCAGAGGTAGCGGCGTCGCTCAGAGACTCTCGAGAATGCCCAGCGACGTGATGGTGCATCTGCCCATCCATTGTCTGGCGTAGTGGTGCGCGGCAAGTTGCGTGTCGAATCGCATCTCATGCCTGTGCCCATACAAGGTGATTCCATCATCGAACGACACCAGAATCTCCGGGGAGAAAACACCGCCCACCGGGACCGTATGTGCAGTCAATCGATAACGACCAATCTGCCGAAACATCGTGGGGTCCATCATAACCTCGGTAGCGGCAGTGGCCGGCGTGGCCGGCGCATTAAGTCGAGAACAGTTGCACCTTGATCGCAATTTTTTCAACTTGCAAGCGATAAAGGCAATAATCAGCAGATGACGATTAAATCAAAAAGAACACGACCGCAGTGGATTATGCACAGCTCGCTTATGCAGATAAACGCAGCTTCCATTGTCGCGACAGCTGGTGGTGATCGAGGTATCGATCGCTGGATAAACTGATTTATTTGCGCCGTTTCCAATGGCGATCCCATCCAATGCCTGGAACCGACGCGACTGCTTGCTGCTGAACAATAGTCGGCGACACACCCAACGATTAAGAGTGGCCAGCAAGGCGCAGCAGGCAGTCGCCACGCGAGTGCGGATGACGCGAAGGAATCGCAGTGCAAGAGTGCTGCATATAATTCCCAGCACCAGCCACGCCCACCTGGCGGCTACGCAGTGGTATTGATAGCCGCTCTAGACCTGATTACCCAGTACCGGCTCGTCTGCCAGTACGGCCATCTCCAGTCGAGCCAGGTGATCGCTGAATCCGCCGGTCGCACGGGCGATGCGGCGGGCGCTGGTATTGACGACCGGCTTGACCAGGCGGGCAATCTGCATGCCCGCGCGCTCCAGTGCCGAGACCAGCGCCACGTCTTCGCTGCACTTGAGCGCAGAGAAACCACCGGCTGCCACGTACGCAGCCACACTCATGCCGAGATTGGCGCCATGCACATGCGGATGCCCATCGCGGCGAATTTCCTTGGTCAGGAAGGCCTGCCGTGTCTCAGGACGGAAATCGTGCCAGTCGGTCACCTCCACCACGCCACAGAACACATCAGCAGCGCAATCGAGCTGTGCCGAAAGCCAGTCCGGCGGCACGCAGGTGTCGGCATCGGTAAACGCAAGCCAGCGCGCCCCGCGCGCAATCGCGGCTGACGCCGCCGCGGCACGCGCAATGCCGACACCACCGGAGGTGGTGACGGTTCTTGCGCCGTGCGCGCGTGCGATGGCGCCGGTGCCGTCGCTGCAGCGGTCGAGTGCGACATGGATTTCCACGCGCTCTCCCGCCAAATGCGGATGCGCGGCTGCAACCAGAATGGATTGCAGGCACTTGCCGATCAGATCCGCTTCGTTATGCGCCGGGATGGTCACCGCGATCATCGCAGCTGCTCCTGTTGCGCAATCGACGGCCCGGACATCCAGGCCTGCAGCACGAAGTCCGCATCCTGATAGGAACACAGCGTGTCCATTGCCAATGCCTGGTTCAAGGCGCTGTGGACCTGCTCGGCACTGCGCAAAGCACCGTCGAAGTCATGCCGCCAGTGACATGCCACGAGACAGCCCTTGGCGGTGAGCGAGCGGGCGAACAGCGCGACGGTCTTTTCGAACGCCGGATCGTCGAGGTAATAACCCACTTCACTGAAGACGATCAGGTCGAACAGCCCTTCCGGCCAGTCCGACGGATGCGCCGCCTGCTGCAGCGTGACCGCAGGCAGCGCCTGCACGCGCACGCTCGCCAGCTCGACCGCCTGCTGCGACAGATCCGTCGCCAGCAGCGTGTCGCAGCGCTGCGCCAGCTGCGCGGTCAGCTCGCCATTGGAACAGCCAAACTCCCAGCCGCGCGCGAACCTCGGGTAGGGCAGGGCACCGAGCAGGATGTCGCGCTTGCGTTGCTCGTACCAGCGCGAGCGATAACCGAACGGGTCTGCATCGGCATACATCTGCTCAAAGTGCTCAATGCTCAGCGCGGTCATCGGATGAAGACCTCGAACGGCCGCGCAAAGCGCTCCAGCACCGACGGCGGCAGGATCGGTGCTGCAACGGCGGGCGTGCAGTTGCCAAGCTGCGTGGCAAAGCACGCAATGGCGCGCTGCTTGGCACCCAGCACCGCGGGCGATAGATCGAAGCGCACGGCAGTGCCATCGGCAAATACCCCGTCTTCTGGACGCGACCAATGCCACGCCCAGACCGGATATTGCAGACGCCGCGCCGACTGCGCCTTGCACGCGGCATCGGTCGCACGCGATGCGGCTTCATGATCCGGATGGCCATCGCGGTCCCAGGTCACCAGCACCGTGTCCTGCGCAGTGATCAGATCGCCGAGGGCCTGTGCCATGCGCGCTTCGCATGCCGCCAGCGCGCCGTCGCCCAGGGCGAGATGGGTCAATGCGCCAGGCACTACACCCAACTGCTGCGCGGCAGCTTCCAGTTCCAGGCGCCGCGCCGGACCCAACACCTGTGGCTGCCAGCCGGGTTCGTCGGGATAGGCCTGCTCCCCATCGGTCAGCGCGATGATCAGCACCGGTACGCCTGCGGCACGCGCGGCGGCAATCAACCCGCCACATCCAAGCACCTCATCGTCCGGGTGCGGCGCCACCACCACCAGACGCTGGCCGCCTTGCATCAGGTGCGACAGCGTGGCACGTGACAGCTCGCTCAGGTAAGGCGCGGCGCGCCATGCGGCTTCCGGCGTGCCTGTGCCCTCGATGGGCTGCCCGGCTAGATCTTCCAAGGCGATGTCTCCTGTTGGCACAACTCGCCCAGGGCCTGCAGGTCGCGTTCTGCATGGTGTTGCCGAATGAACACCGACAAGTCGGCACAACGCTGCGCATGTGCGCGGTTGCCGCACAGCGGCCCTGGACCCAACGCACGTGCGACCCGATCCAGCGTGTCACGAGCCACCGCCTCGACCACGCTGCGCACCTGCAGTACGTCACGCAGATGTGCCTGCTCCGGCTGCGCATCGATGCGTGTTGCCAGCTGGCGCAACAACGCAGCGGCAGATGCCAGGCCTGCATCGATGGCGCCCAGGTGCGCGGCGGCATGCGGATCTTTGCTCACACGCGCAGAGGCACGCAGCACATCGGCAACTGCAACGGTGGCGCCGAACCAGCACGCAGCGATGCCGGCACCTCCGTGCCAGAATCCAGGTCGGGTCAGGTACGCATCACTTGCGCCAATCTGCCGCGCTGACGTATCGGAGAAGCGGACATTGGCCGTCTCGATGCCTTGCATGCCGACCGCCTGCCACGCACTGCTGTCGATCTGAATGCCGGGCTGATCCAGCGCCACGGCAAACAGGCAACTGGCGCCTGCATGGCGCGTCGTCACCAGCGCATGCGTCACTTGCGCGGCACCAGAACACCACGCCTTGGTGCCGTTAAGTACTTGTCCGGAAAAACGCATATCGGAGCCAGGCGGCTCGGCCGCCCATACCGCCCAACGCTGGGTCGGCGTGATGAGATCCACCCCCAGATCGGCGCAGATGGCTTGCGCGTCGTAATGCGCTTCCAGGAACTTGGCCGCGCACAGGTCATCTGCCGCGATATCGGCAAGCGTCTGCCAGCGTTCTATGGTGTGACCGCGCCCGGGAAGCGGCAGCATCGGATGGGTCTCGAGCCACTTGTCCGCAATCGAATGCTTGAGTCCGGCGGTAGGGGCTGAATCCGTGTGCGATGTAAAGGCAAGGGTGTGCGATGAAATACGTGCGCTCATTGGAACAAGCTAAGCAGCACACGGTGCAAGGCGTGTGACGCGTGAAGAGGGCTCTCCACGTGAAAAGCGAGCAGAAGTGCAGGGATGTTGTCGCAACTTGCTGCGCGAATCGATGCTCAGACGACAATGTCGTTCAAGTAGAAAACGACTATGTGGTCACTGACTCGTCTGCGTTATGCCACCCGTCAATAGCAGCGGGCCAATCGGCGCGATGTATCTCGACCACAGGCTCCGGATCGGGAGCGATCACAGCGGCGCGATGACGAACCTGATCGCCCATGCGTTCGACGCCAGCGCTGCTGCGTCGCTCGACTTCTGGTGCAGGGAGTTCCAAGGATGCAGGGCGCCGGCAGGAAAATGCTGCAGCCTAAAATGTGCAATTGACAACATATTGTCAAATCGGCAGCATACTGCTCATGAGCACTCAAGACGATTTACTGGCTGTCCGCAACCTGGTGATCAAGATCTTCGAGACCAATGGCCGCCTGGTCGAGACCGGTAATGCATTGGTACGCCCTGCCGGGCTGACCACTGCGTGGTGGCAGGTCCTGGGCGCGTTGGGCTATTCGCCGATGCCACTGCCGGTGGCGCATATCGCGCGCAACATGGGCATCACCCGGCAGGCGGTGCAGCGTGTCGTCGATCTATTGCTTGAGCAAGGCTTCGTTGCGCTCCAGCCCAATCCCCACCACCAGCGCGCAAAGCTGGTGGTGCTCACGCGCACCGGCCGCGCCGCGCTAAATGCAGCAGAAGCCGCCGCCGCTCCTCTAGACCAACGCATGCTGGACCGCATCGGAGCCAGACGCGTGGCAACCGCGCTCGCCGTGCTGGTCGAAATGAACGAGGTCATGGCGCAGGACGTCAGTGCGCCGACCGCGACCGCCGACGCAACACGCGTCGCCCGAAAAAAAGGCAGGCCATGAACGCTTCCGTACAACGCGACGTCGACACCGACGTCATCATCGTCGGAGGCGGCCCGATCGGGTTGACCACCGCCTGTGCGCTCGCCCATCACGGCGTCGACTTCCGCGTCTTCGAACAACGCGTGCAAGCCAGGCCGCATTCGCGCGCCAACAACCTCTGGGCGCGGCCGCAGGAGCTGCTTCACAGCATTGGCATCCGCGATGCGCTGGCGGAAAAGTCGTATCGGATCACCAAGGTCAGCACCTTGCTCAACGGGCAGACCGTCGACCCGGTGGAAATTGCCGATATCGCCAGCCCGTATGCGCAGGTGCTTTACAGCGGGCAGGACGTCATCGAAACCGTGCTGGCTGAGCAGCTCGAAGCGAAAGGCGGCAGCGTCGAGCGCGGCCGCAAGATTGTCGGCTTCGAACAGGATGCCGACGGCGTCACCGTCACACTTGCAACATGCGGCAGCGGCGACCAGGCTGACGGCCCGACCGAGCAATTGCGCTGCCGTTACCTGATCGGCGCCGATGGTGGCGACAGCGCCGTGCGCAAACAGCTCGGGCTGGATTTCGAACCGAAAAAGCTACCCAATCGCATGAACCGTCAGGTCGACGCCCAGCTGCGTTGGCGACGTTCCACCGATTTCGATCAGCTCTGGTTTTTCTACTACCCCAAGGGTTTCTGCGGTGTGCTGCCGGTGTGGGGCGGCTACCACCGGCTGTTTTTCCTGGCCGACGACACCGGCATCCCGGAGCGTGACCCGACCCTGGAGGAAATGCAGACCATCGCGCGCGAGGTGACCGAGGACCCGACGCTGACCCTGAGCGATCCGATCTGGCTGACGCATAGCCGCTTCAAGCATGGCACCGCCGCGCATTACGCCAAGGGGCGCGTGCTGCTGGTCGGCGATGCCGGCCACCGCACCTTGCCGATTGGCGGGCAGGGCATGAATGCAGGCCTGCACGATGCGATCGGTCTGGCATGGCGGCTGGCGATGACCTTGCAAGGCAAGGCCGCGCCGGTGGTGCTCGATTCCTACGACGTAGAGCGTGGCGGCGAGCACCGTGAACTGGATGAACGACAGGCGCGTGGCTTCCACAACAGCGTCTACCGCGGCCCGATCAAGGATGCGGCCATGGGCATCGCCGCCAAGCTCATGCCCACCATCGGCACGTTGATCCAGGGCTCGGACGATCTGCAGCAGTTATCGGTGGCGTATCCGCAAAGCCCGCTCAACGACGATCATCTCGGCGGCCTGCGCGAGCTACTTCAGCGCCGCGTGCCGCACTGCGGCGACCGCGCGCCCGATGCAAATGTCGTCGCCGCCGATGGCACCTCGACAACGCTGTTCGCCCATCTCTACAACCCGGATGGATGGAGTTGGGGATGGGCGCTGCTTGCCTTCGACGGGCGGCAGCACGATGCCATGCCACAGCTGCGGCTGGCGCTTGCCGGGCTGGAGGCGTGGCCGTGGCTGCGGCCCAGACTCATCCTGGGCGCCGCCGTGCCGCAGCCCGACGACGCCACCGCACTCTCGGATCTGGACGGTGCTGCGCACGCCGCCTATGGCATTGCGGACACCAGCGTGCTGATCCTGGTGCGGCCCGACGGCCACATCGCCTTCCGCGGTCGTGCCGATGCGCCGGAACATCTGCACTCTTATTGCAAGCGCGTCTTCGACCCGGCGACAGAAGGCGCTGCACGCTGAGCCTGCAGTGATCCATCCAAACCGCTCGATGACGCTGCGCAAGCTGACACCACCGGGAATGCTGCTCCCGCTTTGCTAGGATGCGCGCACATGCTACCCAGGAGGCCAAGCGCATGACGCCCACAGTGTTTCCCGAGCCCGAGCTGTTCCTGCCGCAGCGCGGCGAGCCCTCGTTGCGGTGGGGAGTGCTGGGGCCTGGAGCGATCGCCTCGGCGTTTGTGAGCGCGTTGCGCCGCCATACCGGGCAACAGCCATTTGCAGTGGCCTCGCGCACGCGTGCGCGTGCGGAGGCCTTTGCCAGCACTTGGGAGATGCAGCGCGCCTATGACAGCTACGAGGCGCTGGTTGAGGACCGCGATGTCGACATCGTCTATATCGCCACACCGCACAGCGAACATCTGCAGCAGGGCTTGCTGGCGCTGCGTGCCGGCAAACATGTGTTGATCGAAAAGCCCATCACCACCTGCGCCGACGATGCGCGCGTGCTGGTGCAGGAGGCGCGGCAGCGCGGTCTGTTCCTGATGGAAGCCATGTGGAGCCGTTACCTGCCGCATACCTCGGTGCTGCGGCAACTGCTGGCCGATGGCGCGTTGGGCGAGCTTCGCCATGTGTTCGCCGATCTGAGCCAACGCGGCCCTGACGATGCGACGCACCGCCAGCGCAATCCTGCGCTCGGCGGCGGCGCGCTGCTGGATCTGGGCGTGTATGCGGTGCAGTTCTCTTCGATGATCCTGGGCGCACCGACCGCGATCACGACCACCGGCGCGCTGACCGACACTGGCGTGGATGCCTTCTCCACCATGGTGCTGTCGCATGGCGGCACCGCGCAATCCACGCTGATCAGCTCCATCGTGGCCCGCAGCAGTTCCACCGCCTATGTCACCGGCAGCCAGGGCCGCATCGACCTTGCCGGCGAGTTTCACAACCCGACCGCGCTGAGCCTGGTCGGCAACGACCACGCCAGCATGCCGGCAGTGTGGACGGATCCGACCGGAATCAGCGGCTACGCGGGCCTGTCGTGGCAAGCGACAGCCGCGGCGCGCTACATCGGGGAAGGGCGCAAGGAATCTCCACTCCATCCGCTGGATGAAGTAATCCAGATCATGACCACCCTGGATGCGGCGCGGGCACAGCTGGGATAGCGGGCAGGGCGTCTGCATCAGCCAAGGCGCGTTTGCAGAGAGTGCAGCGCATGGTCATGCACGATGTTCAAAAACCGCATTGCCAAGTGCAGCACGTATTGCAGCTGATGCAAGCCCGCCCGCCTGCCGATGAGCGCAGGCGAGCGATGATCAACGCGTAGCGCGCCTGAGCGCGGTTTTTCACAAACAGGATGGAATCGACGCTCTTCAAGCGCCGGCCCGACGCGCAGGGCCGGCCGCCGTAAAAACAAAACCCCGCGTATGCGGGGCCTTGTCACGATCTATATGCGCGATGCGCGATGGACGCGCTTTGGCACTGCCAGGCGCGTTTCGTCAGACGCTCTTAGGGCAGATCGCACTTGATTTTCGCGTCCACATAATAGGGCTTTGGGACGTCCGGGTTCTTGCTGGACCTCTCGAACACCACCTCGAACGAGTCCAGATCCACGCTGCCGTTGCGCGACTTGCAGGCGTCCTGCAGTTTCTGCTTTACCGCCGCGATACCCGCGTCGCGATTGGCGCCATCGGCGCTATTGGTCAGATTGGCGATCTCGGCAAATGCAGGCGAACTCAGACCCAGCAGGCAACCGACAGCCATAAGCGTGTGCAGTTTCTTCATACAGTCTCCTTTGCGATGTCTTTGATCTTCCGGGGACATGGACGACAACGGCGATCGATATTCAGCGCAACAGGGCGCCGCGCGGTCCAGCCCGGCGCAGCATAGGTCGTGCGGGTTAAGGCATCGTGCAGGCGTTCGCACATCAGGTACCGGATCGCTTTGGCGCCAGAGTTAGCTGCATTCGCTCAGCCCCCAAAAGCAAACGGCCCGGACCAGCCGGGCCGTTGTTTGCGATGCGACAGATCAGAACTCCTGCCAGTCGCTTGCATCGTGCGATGCGCCTGCGGCCACCGCCCGTTTCGCTACAGGTGCCTGGCGTCCCGGGCTTTTGACAGCGGAAGGTCGGCCGGCAATCTCGCTGAGCTTTGCCGCAACCGGCGCTGCCGGCCGCGTGGTGCGCGTGCTGCCCTCGCTGATCTTGAACACCGACACTGCCTGCGTCAGCTGCACGGCCTGTTCTTCCATCGAGCGTGCGGCGGCGGTGGCTTCTTCCACCAGCGCTGCGTTTTGCTGTGTGGTTTCGTCCATCTGTGTCACGGTGGTGTTGACCTGTTCGATACCGGCCGACTGTTCCTGCGATGCCGCAGAAATCTCGCCCATGATGTCGGTCACGCGCTGCACGCTGGCCACGATTTCGGCCATCGTGGAACCTGCCGTATGCACCAGCGTCGAGCCTTCGGCGACCCGCTCGACCGAATCGTCGATCAGGCTCTTGATCTCCTTCGCCGCAGCGGTGGAGCGCTGGGCCAGGGTGCGGACTTCCGACGCCACCACCGCAAAGCCGCGGCCTTGTTCGCCGGCACGTGCGGCTTCCACCGCCGCGTTCAAGGCCAGGATATTGGTCTGGAACGAGATCCCGTCGATGACGGAGATGATGTCGGCAATCTTCTTGGACGAGGCCTCGATCCCGGCCATGGTGCCTACCACCTTGCTCACGATCTCGCCGCCCTGCGATGCCACGCCGGCCGCACCGATCGCCAGTTGATTGGCCTGACGGGCGTGTTCGGCATTCTGGCGCACGGTGGAGGTGAGCTCTTCCATCGAAGCGGCGGTTTCTTCCAGATTGGCCGCCTGCTGCTCGGTGCGCTGCGACAGGTCCTGATTGCCTGCGGCGATTTCGCTGGCGGCAGAGTTGATCGACACGGCCGAGTGCTGGATGCGGCCAACAATCTCTGCCAGCTGCGCGGCAGTGGCGTTGGCGTCGTCACGCATCTGCGCAAACACGCCCTTGAACTCGCCGGTCATCCGCGCGGTCAGGTCGCCTGCGGCGATGGATTGCAGCAGCGACGACAGCGATTGCAGGTTGCCGTCGGCAGTGGCCATGAGCTGGTTGAGGCTGTCGACCATCACATGGAAGTCGTACTGGAAACGCTCGGCATCGCCGCGTGCACTGAAGTCGCCGTTGGCTGCGGATTGCGCCAGCTGCTTGATCTCGCGGTTCATCGCAGACAGGTTGGCCTTCACCTCGTCCATGGTCTGCGTGAGCACGGCCTTCTCGCCGGGCAGGCGGTCCATGCTCTCGCTGAGGTCGCCGACGGCGTAGCGCCCCATGATGCGTGCCAGGTTGGTCTGTACCGCCAGATGCGACGCCACCAGCGTATTGGTGTCCTTGGCCATGCGGCCATAGTCGCCAGGAAACGCCGCGGCATCGATGCGGAAACTGGTCTGGCCATCATCGTGGCGCCTGGCCATGTCGCTCTGCGCGTCGAGCAAGGATTGCAGCTGCCTCTGCATGCCACGCATGGCGCGCAACAGACGGCCGGTTTCATCCTTGGCGTCGCTTTCCACGTCATTGTCCAACTGGCCGTTGGCAATTGCCTCTGCGGCCTTGGTTGCGCGTGCGAGCGGCTGGGTCAGGCTGCGGGTGATGAGCCAGGCAAGCAGGCTGCTGATCACCACCACGGCAACGCCACCGGAGATGATCAGCAGCTTGCCGCGGTTCATCGACGCCACTGCATCGGCATAGGCTTGCTGGCTCTGGCCTTCCTGACGCGTCACCAGCTCGCGGATCTTGTCCTGCCATGCCATCGTCGCCGGGCGCGCCTTTTCGCTGAGCAAGGCCTGCGCTGGCGCATTGTCGTTTTTAGCGGCAAGTACCATGACCTGGTCGTTGATCTTGCCCGAGATGGCACGTCGCGCATCCATCTCGGCGCGAATCTTGCGACCTTCCTCGGAGCTGGGCAGCGTATCGAGCTTGGCACGCAGCTCGTTGTAGCGCTGGCGCTGCGCCTTGATGGTGGTGAGCGCTTCGTTGTTGAGCTCATCGCTGGTGGCCATGGCATAGGTGCCCAGCGCGATCAGGATGGATGAGTTGGCATCCAGCATGCCATTGCCGATCTGGATCTTGGCCATGCGATCGAGCACGATGAAATCGAATTGCTGCCTTGCATTGGCCATGGTGACCAGGCCGGTCGCCACCAGCAGGCTCGACAGCAGAATCAGGATTCCGAAGGCGACGCCGAGACGGCGCCCGACGTTATAGCGTTGCAAATAGGCAGTCATGCGAGTCGTCCTGATGTCCAGTGGGTGGCACCGGCTGGCAGGCCACGTGATGTTCGCGTGAATGCCTCGGCAACGTGATAACGACGCAAAAAACAGAAACTTAAACCACCCGCTCCAGGCCGCGTTTAGCTCACATTTTCGTTCACGCAGGTCAGGAAAAAACCGACTTTCGGCGCGGCGATTCGCAGCGTGATAATGCTGACGTTGCTTGCCTCGGCATCGTGCTCGATGCTTGGCCTGTTCGTATGGACGCCAGCTGCGGCAGCGAGCGACCTGTCTGATTAGATTCTCTGGTTTACGTCCCGCGATACAGCGTCCAGCGCAAGCTGCGTGACGGTGTCGATGGGCGTCAATCGTGCTGCTTCATCACTTGGTTCGCGTGCTTGGCCTGGGAGTGGCCTGCACCCATCGGCGCTGGCGCGGGATATGCCGTTGGCTGGCTCCCGGCGCGTTGGTCAGCCGGCGCGTCCGCTCTGGATGCCAGGTCGTGCCATCACCGGCTCACTCCGCCACCACGCCTTAAGCGTGATCATGTTCACCATGAACAGCAGTCAGATCACCGCGCGAACGATCACGGTCACCCCGGCAAGCACCGCATCTGCCAGTAGCGAGGTGGTGGTGCAGTTGTCGGCCAGCCCGGACCCGCGCTGGCAGGCGTGTTTCCATTTCGTCGTGCAAGGCCGCGATGGCTTCTTCCTGCAGGGCAGACCGGTGTTCGACAACGCAAGCTTTTACGGGGTCTTGCAGGCCGGGCAAGCCGAGGCCTTCCGCCAGGAACTGCCGGATGTGCTGGTATCGGCCAGCGTGCTCGCGCGTGCCCAGATGAACAAGGACGCAGCGCGATAAGCGTGCTCCTTCAGCAGTAGGAAGTGCTCAGAGCGTCGTGTTCGGTGGCGGGTACTTGGTGACCAAAAGCGGTGATACGGCGAGGCTAGGTGTCTGCACGATCGCTCGGGCATCCCTACACCGTGAAAAACATCGTCACTGCGCAGGTCAGCATCGCCCGCAGATAGCATGCAGCACTACAACTCGAGCGCCATATCCCACCGTTCCAGACCCGGCGCATAGCCATCCACCGTCACTTGCTGCACGACAAAGCCGAAGCGGGCATAGAACTGCCGCGTGTGTTGACTGGTATCCAGGATGACACGCCGGACATCCGGCATCTGGCGCAATGCTTCAAGCCGGGCCTGGAGTAACTGCGTCCCCACGCCGCAGCGGTGCAGGCGCGGGTGGACCATGCCCCAGCACAAGCTCGCCGTGGTGCCATCGGCGTCGATCGCGTAGCCGGCACAGCCAGCGACAGCGTTGCTGCGCTCTAGCAGTTGGTAGTGCCACGCCGCGGCGTGATGGCTCAGGAAGCCGGCGAAGTCGGCACGTTCACCGGCGCTGAAGAACACCGGCACATTCGCATCGAAGAGGGCCATGCAGGCGTCGAAGTCCCGAGATTGATACGGCCGAATCGTGTCCATCTGCATAGTCTGCCTCAGACGCGCAGGTGCCATGCAGCGGCATGACATCCTGCCCGTGATCGCCACGCCTGCCGCGCCACCTGCGCTCAGGCCCGAGCCGTCGCCTCGCGCACGAAGTCTTCGTAGGTGCGCAGCGGACGCCCCAGCATGGCCTGCAGCGTTTCTACCGCGCCGTCGGCCGCCCGCATGCCGTGGGTCTGGATGCCGGCCATCATCAGGCGCATGTCATAGGCCAGCCAGGAGGGGCCGTAGGCGGCCATCTGCGCTTCGAAGGCGGCCACGTCATCGCCCGCATAGGCGATCTCGCGCCCAAGTACCGCACTCCAGACCTTCGCGGCGGAGGGGCCCGTCACTGCATGCGGGCCGACCAGTTCGAGCGTGACACGCTCAAGTGCGGCGGGTGCGCGGTCGCGGCGCAGCAACTCGGCAACCGCGATGTCGGCGATGTCGCGCGCATCGATCATGGCCACACCTGCCGAGCCGATCGGCATCGGGTAGACGGCGTACTGTTGAATCGTCTGCTGGATCATCGCTTCGTTCTGCATGAAATACGCCGGGCGCAGAATCGTGGCAGCAATGTCGAGGCTTTCGATCATGCGCTCGACCGTGTGCTTGCCGGTGAAGTGCGGCACGTTGGTGAACCTGTCGGCATGGATCACCGACAGGTACACGATGCGCTCGATCCCTGCCTCCTTGGCAAGATTCAAGGCGATCAGCGCCTGCGTCACTTCGTCGGGAGTGACCGCATTCAATAGGAACAGCGTGCGCACCGACGACAACGCGGCGCGCATCGACGCGACGTCGGTGAGGTCTGCGACCACTTCGGTGACACCGGTCGGGAAAGCGCGCTTGCCGGGTTGGCGAACCAGTGCCTTGACCTCGGCGCCTGCGTCGGCCAGGCCCTGGGTGATCAGGGAACCGATGGTGCCGGTGGCACCGGTAACGAGAATGCTCATGTGAATCTCCTGCTATGGAAGGAAGAGGTGTCAGTGCGACATGTTTCGCCGTGACTGACGTTGCGGTGACGAGACGATAGGTCGTTGCATCGCCAATACAAAGACGCCAAGATGTAGACGCCTGGTTTCAAATCTGGAACACCATGGATCTCAATGCATTGATCGATTTCGCGCTGGTCGCGGCGAACCAGGGCCTGGGAAAGGCCAGCCGTGCCAGCGGCAGATCCAAAGCGACCCTGTCGCGTCGCATTGCCGAGCTGGAGGAGCAACTGGGAGTGCGACTGGTCGAGCGCAGCGCACGTGGCCTCAGGCTCACCGAGGCCGGGCAGCTGCTGATGCAGCGCACCGAAGTGCCGTTGAGCGAGGTGGCCGAAGCCATGTCAGCCGCACGCGAGGGGCTCTCGAGCCCGCGTGGGCGCTTGCGGGTGGCATCGCCGGTGCTGTTCTCGCAACTGGCGATGGGACGGATCGGCGCAGAGTTCTGCGCGGCCTATCCGGAGATCACGCTGGAGGTGGTGGCCGAGGACCGCACGGTCGATCTGGTGGAAGAGCAATTCGATGTGGCCATCCGCATCAATCCCAACCCGGACAGCAGCCTGGTCGGGCGCTGCTTCGCCAGGGATCGGCTGGTGGTCGTGGCCGCGCCCGGCATCGCCATGCCGACCGGCGGCGCGGTCACATCACTGCCTGCCGTGGTGATGTCGAGCTTCCAGCCGACCACATGGACGCTCGATGACGGGCGTCTGGTCCTGGAACCCATTCCAAGACTGCGGTTTTCCTCGTTCCTGATGGTCCGCGACGCGGCGATGGCAGGCGGTGGCATCGCGCTGATTCCGCAGTCGATCGCATGGAACCAGCTCGCCCGTGGCGAACTGGTGCAGTGGGGCACCATCGCTGGCGCGGAGCCGGCGCTGTGGGTGTTGCACACGTCCAGGCGCCTGGCTGCCCCGAAGGTGCGTGCCTTCGTGGACTTCATGTGCGACGGGTATCCGGATGCGTCGCTTATGCTGAAGGGGTAGGGCGCTGCATCCAGCTTGTGCGCGCCAGCCTGTGTGGCAGCCAGCGTGGACGCATTATCGCCTGGACAGATCCACCACAGAGGTGCAGATAGCGCTGCGAAAGTGCTGATCGATAAGCCGGTCCACACGTTGATGGCAGGCCCGCTTGCGCGTCCTCGAATATGCTGGTGCGGGCCCGCCGCTAGGTCATGACGTCGGTAAAAACCGCCTCGCGCTCAGGGATGCATGCCGCGATGAGGCAGGTTCTCCCTTGCCCAGCTGACGACTTCAGATGCCCACTCAGCCGCTCGCCGAGCACTCGGTTGCCTCACACGCGCAATAACCGCTTGGCCAGGCTGCGGCCGCGCGCAGCGTCGGCTTGCTCGCCGCCAGCGCCCAGGATCGGGCGGCGCAGATGGGGCGGCGGAAGACAGATCAGCACGCAGGGCGTCTTTGCCAGTGCCGACTGCAGCGAGGAGCGCCAGACGCCGCGGCGGACGACGGCGTCGTGTTCGACCACCAGCACATCGGCGCAGGCGCGTTTGAGCAAGCCGGCGATCTCGCGCCGCGGATTGCCGATGGCGACGTGGATGCGCACGCGCAGGTCCTCGTCGGGCAGTTGCTGGACCAGGTCGCCGAGCCAGCTGGCGGCCGCGTCTTCGCTCAGCGGCTTGTCATTGAACAGGCTGTCCACCAGCAGGCCTTCGCTGATTTCCGGCACGACGTGCAGCAGGTGCAGGTCGGCGCCGCGGCGACGCGCCAGGGCGGCGGCATCGCGCAGCGATTCCAGGCTGGTTTCGCGGCCGGTGATCCAGCAGGCGACGTGGCCGCCGACGGCGCCATCGCGCGGGATCGCATCGGCGTAGGGCAGGGTGAGCATAGGCGTGGCCACGCGCTGCAGCACGCGCGCGCGTAGCGACACATGCAGCGGGCGCGGCAGGCCGGTGCGCTCGGACGGCGGCATGATCAGCAGCGCGTCGTCACGGCTGCGGCAGAACGAGACGATGCCGGCGGCGGCGGGGCCGCCGGCGAGTGCGCGCTCGCAGCCCGGGTAATTGGAAGCCTCGGCAAAGAACGCATCCAGCGATTGCTGGGCCTGCGCACGCTTGCCCTTGGCGTGCACGTGCAGGATGGTCAGGCGTGCGCGCAGGCGGTCCACCAGTTGCGCCACGGTCGGGATGGCGGCATGGCAGGTCTCGGAAAAATTGGTGGCAAAGATCAGGTGGGTGGGGGTGGTCTGCATGGCTGGCTCCGTGGTCAGTAGATGAAACCGTCGATGGCGCGCACTTCGCGCAGCGGTACGCGCTGGCCCAGCATTTCGCGCAGGGTGAGTTCGATGCCGCGCGACAGCGCGGTCATCGGGGTGTCGTGCACGGTGTTCTCGAACGGGTCTTCGATGGCGCTGCTGGCGCTGTCGATGGCGATCAGGGTGAAGCTGATCAACACCGAGGCGATCGGCATGGCCAGGCCCATGCCGGCGATCAGGCCCAGCGGCACCAGCCAGCAATACATGTTCACCAGCGTGCGCGGCAGCGAGGAGAACTGCCGCGGCAGCGGGGTGTTCTTGATGCGTTCGCAGGCGCCCTGGATATTGGCCAGCGTGGTGAGGTTGGCGTCCAGCGACGACCAGCGCAGGCTGTCGAGCATGCCCCAGTCGCGCGCCTGCTGCAGTTGCTGGCCCAGCCGCAGGGTGAGCGCGTTGGGGACGTTGGCGTAGCCGCGCAGGTCGTCGGCGCGTGCCTGGCCGAGCAGCCCGGCCAGCTCGGGAAACGGGTTCTGCCGGCGCAGATGGCAGCGCAAGGCGTGTACGAAGGCGACCAGGTGCACCACGATATCGTTGCGCAGTGCGGCCTGGCGCGGGTCGGCCGGGTCCACATCCAGCGCGGTCAGGGCCTGGCGTGCGATGGCGCGCGAGGTGTTCACCAGCGCGCCCCAGAGTTGGCGCGCCTCCCACCAGCGGCCATAGGCCGCATTGGCGCGGAACGCCAGGAAGATGGTGAGCGCCGAGCCGAGCTGGGCCAGCGGCAAGGCTTCGATCGACAGCCACTGCCAGCCGAAGAAGGTGTAGAGCACGGCCACGGCGCAGTCGAACGCCAGCAACACCAGCAGGCGCTTGTAGGTCTTGGGCCAGATGCGTCGCAACGGAAACGTATCGCGGGTGATCATGGGAGAGGCAACATCGACGTGGGGTGGATGCATTACACCCAGCCTCCACGGTCGTGTCTGCCATCCTTGCGCCAGCGTTGGACAGTGCACGCACCGTCCGAACGATGCGGCCGGGCTATCTTTCGATAGGGTGAAATCCGCAGGCCTGGCCACGATGCTGTGGCATCAACCATCGCAAGAGAGGAGCGGCATTGCAGCGCACGTGCATGGGTAGGCAATGGACAGACTGAGACTGCCATTCAAGTGGCGCGGGCAGGTGGTCAAGCTCAATCGCGGCCCGACGCTATGGGCGTCGCTGGCGATGCTGGCCTCGCTGGTGTGGGCGGAGTGGTACTCGCACCTGGGCGTATCGCTGGGGCTGCTGTACATCCTGCCGGTGGTGCTGGCGGCCACGGTGTTGTCGCGGCGCGACATCGTCATTGCCGCGATCGCCTGTGCGGTGCTGCGCGGCCTTTTCGTCACCGACGAAACCCCGGTCGAACAGGCACTGCGCTTTTTCATGGCGACGGTTGCCTATGCCGGCTGCGGGCTGCTCGTGGCCGAAATCAGCCGCACCCGCCGGGTGATCCTGGCCCATTACGTGCAGCTGCGCGCCGAACAGCGGCTGCGCCGGCGGCTGGAGCGGCAATTGCGGCTGCTTGCCGAGAGCAGCCCGGCGGCGTTGCTGACCGTGGCCGGCGACGGCCGCATCGTGGCGGCCAACCGCGCCGCGCACGAGATCCTGGACATGGCCGAGGAGGGCGGGCTGGAAGGCCGCGCGGTGCGTGAGTTCCTGCCGCTGCTGGACGATGCGCTGAGCATGAGCGCCAACCTGGATGGCATGCGGACGTCGGCCAGCACCTGGGGCTGCCGCAGCGACGGCACCCGCTTTCCGGCCACCACCTGGTTCTCGGTCTACGAAGACAGCGCCGAGCGTCACCTGGCCGCGATCCTGGTCGACACCAGCGAGGAAGTGCGCGCGCGCGAATCGGCGCACTTCGACGATGTGCTGAAGAACAATCGCCTGCTGGCCGGCGCGGTGTCGCACGAGATCCGCAACCTGTGTTCGGCGGCGGGTGTGGTCACCTCCAACCTGGCGCGGCATCCGGCCATTGGCGCAGATCCAGATCTGGCCGCGTTGCGTAGCCTGGTGGCGGCACTGATGGAGCTGGCGTCCTTCAACCTGCGTCGGCAGTTGCCCGACGACGCGCATGAAACGCGGCTGCAGACGCTGTGCAGCGAGCTGGATGTGATCATCCGTTCGGACTGGGAGGACGTCGATGGCCAACTGGTGATCCAGATCGCGGCCGACTTCCCTTCGGTGCACGGCGACCGCCATGCGTTGCTGCAGGTGCTGCTCAATCTGGCGCGCAATTCGCTGCGCGCGGTGCAGGCGCTGCCACCGCAACGCCGCCAGTTGATCGTCAGTGCGCGCCTGGAGCAGGAGCGCGCGGTGCTGAGCGTGCGCGACACCGGGCCCGGCATCGCCGAGCCGGGCCGCCTGTTCCAGCCGTTCCGCAGCGACAGCGACGGTTCCGGGCTGGGGCTGTACATCTCGCGTGCGCTGATGGCCAACCAGGGCGGTCTGCTGCGTTACGCGCCCGGCGGCGAAGGCGCCTGTTTCGAGCTGCATCTGCCGCTGGCGCATGCAGCATATGCGGAGGCGCTGGATGGATGAGTCGCGGCGCGCACCGGTGCGCCTCTACCTGCTGGACGACCACACGCTGTTCCGCGAGGGCCTGCTGCGCCTACTCGGTGCCGACGCCCGCTTCGAGGTGGTCGGGCAGTCCGGCGCATTGGCGCAGGCCATCGTACAGATCGCCTCGCTGACGCCGGACGTGGTCATCCTCGACTACGACATGGGCGAGTACAACGCGCTGGATTACATGCGGCGCCAGGCCGAGCAGGCGCGCCGTCCGGCCACGCTGGTCGTCACCGCCGGGCTGCCCGAGCGCGACGCACTGGCCTTGATCCGGCTCGGGGTGTCCGGCATCTGCCGCAAGGATGTCTCCACCGATGAACTGATCGACAGCATCCATGCGGTGGCGATGGGCCGGGTGCTGATCGACCAGCGTTATCTGCAATCGCTGGTCGCCCAGGGCACCCAGGAAAGCCGGCCCAGTTTCACCGACCGTGAGCGCGAAGTGCTGCGTGGCCTGCTGCGCGGGCAGTCCAACAAGTTGATCGCACGCCAGCTCGGCAGTTCGGAAAGCGCGATCAAGGCCACCTTCCAGCAGCTGTTCAACAAGCTCGACGTGCGTTCGCGCAGCCAGTTGGTGATGGTGATCCTGCAGGATTATCGCGACCTGGTGTGAGGCGTCTTGTTCCTTTGAAAGACACCGGGCGAGCGATGCAGATGCACATGCTTATCCGTTGAACCCGATGCAGTTGCAACGGCACGCTGACAGATAGGGCGTGCGACAAGGCCGCATGTGTGACGCTGATCTGCCGCCTTGCAGGCATGCCGATCGGGATGCAACAGACGTTGTTCGCGGACAAGCGCCAAGCCTCACGTCATCACACGATGTCGGACTCATCTGCACGAGGCATGGACAAAGCGCCGGTCATCATGCGCGCCTGATGGAGAGAGGTGTTACATGGCGAAGCCGACGCTGTTCTTCCTGCACGCCCTTGGGTCCAGCAGCAACGAGTGGTCTGGCGTGATCCAGCGACTGGAGGCGCGCTTCGATTGTGTGGCGCTCGATATTCCCGGCTTTGGAGACGCGCCGCCGCTGCAGCATGTCGACACCGCCGCACTGGTTGCCTGGTTTGTCGAAGAGGTGATCCGGCGACAACCGACCTGCTGGTTTGTGGTCGGACACAGCATGGGCGGAAAGATCGCCACCCTGGCGGCGGCGCAGGCGCGCGATGGCGTGGCCGGGCTTGCCGGCTTGGCCGGCGTGATCCTTGTCGCGGCATCGCCGCCGGCGCCCGAGCCGATGGAGGAGTCACGCCGACAGACCATGCTGGCCTGGTTCGAAAAGGGCCATCCCACCCGGCAAGAGGCCGAGCAGTTCATCGACGACAACTGTGCGGCGAGGTTGCCTGCGCCTGTGAGGGACGCGGCTGTAAACGATGTGCTGCGAACCAGTGCAAAAGCATGGATCGCCTGGCTTGCGCACGCCAGTCGTGAGGACTACAGCGCCCAGGCCGGCTGCATGCACGTGCCGGCGTTGATCCTAGCCGGCAGTGAGGATGGCGACCTCGGCGAAGCCGCGCAAACCGCGTTGAACGCCCCGCATTATCACGCTGCGCGTCTTGCCGTCGTGGCCGATGCCGCGCACCTGATCCCCTACGAACAACCGCAACACCTGGCGCAGCTGATCGCAGCGCATGTGGAGCGCAGCATGGACAAGTGCCTGCCTGATGACTTCGTCAGGCTGCTCAATGCAGACCGGGTTGCCCCGCGCATGCGCAAGCTGCTGCTCAGTAGGCATGCCGGTCCGGCCGCAGATGCGCAAGGCGTGCTGAGCCAGCACCAACTGGAGATACTCGGCGCAGTCGTTGCGCGTGTATTGGATGGGGCAGGGGATGCGCGCGGGATTGCACGGCGGATCGACGTCCAGCTTGCCGAGGGCGCAGGAGATGGTTGGCGCCATGCCGCGTTGCCACCCGATCGGCTGGCGATGCCGCTGGGGCTCGACACGCTCGACGCGCTGAGCAATGGATTCGTCGGCTTGTCTGCCGATATCCAGGACCGTTGGCTGCGCGAGGTGTCGCGCGCGACGGCCGGCGATTCCTCGGCACATGGGCTGGATGCAGCGCAGCTGGCGCATTGGTTCGAGGACGTGCGCGCCGAAGCCGTGCGGACCTGGGTCAGCCTTCCCGCCACGATGGCGGCCTTGGGATACGACGGCTTTGCGGTTGGCGGTGTTGGTATCGACAGCCTGGGCTATCAGCACACCGCAGCCGACCGACAGGAAGCCTGGCAGCTTCCTGCCGAAGGCCTGCGATGAACCCGGGCATCCACGACGCTGCAGTCGATGTGGTGGTGGTAGGCAGCGGGGCAGGCGGCGGCCCGCTGGCCGCACGGCTTGCACAAGCAGGTCTGTCGGTGGTGGTGCTGGAGGCGGGTGCGGCCTTCAGTCCTGCGTCCCATCTGCCCGATGAGTTGACCACCGGCATCTACTGGATGGAGGAGCGCCTGAGCGGCGGGCAGACGCCCACCGCATTCGGCGCCAACAATTCCGGTTCGGGCCTAGGCGGTTCGACCCTGCACTGGGGCGCCTTCTGCCCGCGTCCGGACAAGCGCGATCTGAGCCTGTCGACACATACCGGGCAGCGCAGCATGGACTGGCCGATCGCGCATGAAGAGCTGATGTCCTACATCCGCCGCGTGGAGGAGTTCATCGGCGTGTCCGGGCCGGCGCACTATCCATGGGATCCCGAGCGCGGCTACGCCTATGCGCCGCCGCAGCGCAATGCCTCGGCCAACGCGATGGAGCGCGGTTGCCGCACGCTCGGCATCACCGCCACCGATGCCCCTGCCGCGTTGGTGACCAGGGCGCATGCGCAGCCGCACTACGGCATGCGCGCGGCCTGCAACAACTGCGGCGCCTGTCATCAAGGTTGCAGCAACGGCGCCAAGGTGAGCGTCGATACCACCTGGCTGCCGTTGGCGCGCGCGCACGGTGCCCAGTTGCGACCCGGTTGCCGGGTCATCGATATCGAGCGCGATGCGCGTGGCATGGTCAGCGCGGTGGTCTACCAACAGGACGGACGCGAACTGCGCCAGCGTTGCACAAGCCTGTTCCTGTGCGCAGGCGGCGTGGAAACACCGCGCTTGCTGCTCAACCTGGGGCTGGCCAACTCCGGCGGTCAGGTCGGACGCAATTTCATGGCACATGTGGCCACCCAGGTGTGGGGGGAGTTCGATGCGGACATGCGCATGAACCGTGGCTACCCCTCGTCGCTGATCACCGAGGACATGCTGCGCCCGGCCAATGCGGATTTTATCGGCGGCTATCTGGTGCAGAGCCTGGGCGTGCAGCCGATCACTCTGGCCAACACCCTGGCACGTGGCGCAGGCCTGTGGGGGAGGGAGCTCGTCTCGACCATGACGCGCTACAACCGCCTGGCCGGCATCGGCATCAATGGCGAATGCCTGCCGCAGGACGCCAACCGGCTGAGCCTGTCCGATGAGCGCGATGCCTTCGGCCAGCGCAAGGCGCGTATCGACTTCAGCTACGGACCCAACGAACGCGCGATCGATGCCCACGCGCGCGCATCGCTACACGCCATCTGGGAGGCGGCCGGTGCCCAACGCATCTTCGCCGCCGCCCGCTCCGCACACACGTTGGGTACCTGCCGCATGGGCACCGATCCGGAGCAGGCCGTGGTGGATCCGGATGGTCGCGCATTCGACATCGCCAACCTCTACATCTGCGACAACTCGATTTTTCCAAGTGCACTGGCAGCCAATCCCGCGCTGACGCAGATGGCACTTGGCCTACGCACGGCGGAGCGCTTTCTCGCCCGCTAGTTGCGTGCCTACCACCACCTCTCTCTACCACCAGGAGTTCAGCATGGATCTCGGAATCAACAATCGGATCGCCCTCATCAGTGGCGGCGACTCGGGAATGGGCAAGGAGACCGCGCGACAGCTGCTCGAAGCCGGCGTGCGCGTGGCGATCACCGATCTTCCGGACGGCACGCTCGACCAGGCAGTGGCCGAGCTGTCGGGCCTGGGGCAGATCATCGCCATCGAGGGCGACGTCACGCGCGAGCAGGACGTCGCCGCCATCTGGACACAGGTGCGCGAACAACTGGGCGACCCCGACATCTACATCAACGCAGCGGGCGTTACCGGCGCAACTGGCGACTTCCTGGAGGTCAGCGACGCCGGCTGGCTCGAAACGCTGGACATCAACTTGATGGGCGCAGTGCGCATGTGCCGCCAGGCCATCCCCGCGATGCGCCGCAATCAATGGGGCCGGATCGTGCTGTTCGCCTCGGAAGACGCAGTGCAGCCTTACGTGGACGAGCTGGCTTATTGCGCATCGAAGGCAGGAATCCTGAGCCTGGCCAAGGGCCTGTCTAAGGCCTACGGACCGGACAACGTGCTGGTCAATACGGTGTCGCCCGCCTTCATCGCAACCCCGATGACCGACAAGATGATGCAAAAGCGCGCCAGCGAAAACGGAACCACGTTCGAACAGGCGATCGAATCGTTTCTGGACGAAGAGCGTCCCGGCATGGTGCTCAAGCGACGCGGCCGCCCGGAAGAAGTGGCCTCGGCGGTTGCCTTCCTGTGCTCCGAGCGCGCCAGCTTCATCAACGGTGCCGGGATCAGGGTGGATTCGGGATCGGTCTTTACCATCGCGGGTTGAGGCGGGCGTCGTTCAGAGATGCGGCGAGCCACATAAGCTGCCGCACCCTTTTCCTGCACCCGGTACCAGGTGCGGATAAGTAAGCGCATGTGTAATCGGCTGCAGGAATACTGCAGCCGCGTTGCCCAGGAAACCAGCTTGTTCAGCGGAGTGGGGCGCCCACGTTTGCGGCAACGCACTCACCACGGGCTTGGCAACCGCCTGCGGTGCACGGGCCGCGCAACTCCCCTCGATACCCATCCCACTCCGTATCGCAGGCATTGTCTTCGGCAGGGTAGGACGCTACCTTCTGCTTCTCGCTGCGGCATCGCTGTTATCGGACGTGGATTGGCAATGGGGTAGGGTGTTTGCGTCGGAGAGCATCAGATGGCCAAAGGTATCCAGGAAAGCGAGGTATTTGAGGCGGCCGACGCGTTGCTCGGCGCCGGCGAACGGCCGACCGTCGAACGCGTACGCCTGCATCTGGGCCGCGGTTCGCCGAATACGATCGGACCATTGCTGGACGCGTGGTGGACTCGGCTCTCCCAGCGGCTTGAGCACCGGCTGTCGCTGCCGGACGTCCCGGAGGATGTGGGCGTGGCCTTAGCCAAAGTGTGGGAGTTGGCGTTAACGGCCGGGCGTGGACAAGCAGACGCTGCGCTGGCGCCAGAGCGCGACTTTCTGGCCAATGCCCAAGCCGAGACCGAAACCCGCGTAACCGCCGAGCGTGAGCGCATGGCCGCCATTGAGGCACAACGCCAGCAGGCGGTAGTTGCTGCCCAGATCGCCGAGGCGGCCTTGGCCGTCTGCGAGCAGCGAGCTCGCGAGCTCGCCGTACAGGTCGGCGCGCTGCAGCGGCAACTCGAGGAACTGAGCGGGCGCCGAGACGCCCTGGAAGCGCAGTTTCAAAGCGCCCAGTTTCGTCTGGAGCAGGAACGAAGCGCGGCTGCGAGCGAACGCGAAACCCTGCAGACACACCTGCGCCAGGTCGAGGATCGGGCTTACACCGAGATCGATCGCCTGCGCCAGGAAGGCAAGGCGCACAAGGCTCAACTGGCTACCCAGGCCCGCGAACATGTCGCGGCACTGCGCGAAGCCGATCAAGCCCGACGTGCGGCCGAACGGGCCCAGCATAGCGCCGAGCGTGAGAGCGCGGCAGCTCAGGCACGGGCCCAGGCGCTCGCACAATCACGTCCGGCCAAGGCGCGGCCTGCCATCAAGAAAGAGGCTGCTAGTGCCACACGCAGGGCGGCTAAGCGTTAGGCTGCGCCCCTCGTCGCTGGCACGCGGGTGGGGCTAAGCGCTACGCTAAGAATTCCTTAGCTTTGGTGAGCAGTCGCATGACCCTGCCTGACGAGCGCACTCGCAACCTGCTTCGAGCCGGAGCGTTTCTCAAGGAACTCGCCGGCAACCAAGCCGTACCAAAGTCCGAGCGCGAGGAGGCCTATCGGCTGTTGCGTCACTACCCGACACTCAGTGATGTGGAAGCCATCGCCCAGCATGAGGAACGGTTGCGGGAACTCACCTAGTCAGCGTTTGTGCGCCCGTATCTGACCTCGCAGTTCGAGCAAGACTGGTTCCGCAGTTACCCCAAAGGTCCTCATCGGATTTGAGTGACGGTACCTATCCTCTTAGGCAATCGCCTGCATCGCTAGCTCCATGGACCTTCGCCCGCAACGAACGCTTTGATCAGCAACTGGCGACGTTGAACGTATGACTGGAAGCGTAGGTGGCTACAGCACCAGCAGGAGCGCGGGGAATTTCGGAACCGGGCTGGCGCCACCGGAAAGCATGCGCTGGGCAAGGTCGATCAGGCCCGCCATTTACATTAAGCGAGCTCCTCGGCAAGCAAGGACGCCAACGCCGGATCACCTACAAAGGTGCGCCCCTCAGAGTACGCGACTGGGAAAACCAGACACTCATTACTGCGTCCCCGGAACCATAGGCCCCCTTGACTGCGTTAAATGGATACTCAGAGTGCGTCGGTGGACCATCGAAGAGTGCGGCGTCCACCTGATGCCAAGCAAGGCATGGTGTCGTGCTGACTGCGCGGAGAGCACCCAGGCTTTACTTAGGATCGTGTCCCGCGGGAGAGAAAAAGTCCTTGCAAATCAATGAGGGGCACGATCCGAGCAAAAAGGACACGAATTTAAAAAACTTACAACGGTTCGGCAAGCAAGTCTTGATCCAAAGCCAGATCCAGCGCAGCCGAGCCCGCGCCGCCCCAAGAGCTTATTTCGCATAATGTATATTATGTCAGAATCAGCTTAGCAGCCGACTACCTCACAGCCCCGTTGTCTTCCTGCAGCTCCCGCTTGAACGGCACATCCGGCGGCGGTCTGGCTGTTGCGGGTTGATCGTTGAGATTCGGGTCGCTCAGGCCGCAGCCGCCGCCGAACTGCAGCAACGACACCACACAACTGATCTTGGTGGTCGTGCCCGGGATCGGGATTTCGATCTTCTTCAGGCCGCGCCGTACCCACTCCTGCAGCAGCGACTGGTTCGGCATCCAGTACTTGTCCAGCGAGGTCGGCGTGTAGCCGTACGGCGGACGCTTGAGCCAGGTGCCGCCCTGGGCGATCTGGTCGCGGGTCCAGGTATCGGTTTCGCTGCCTGGCGGTCCTCGATCACCGGCGCCGTTGCCGGCATCGCCGGCTCCGGCGGCGACGTGAACGCTGCCGTCTGCGTTGAACATGCCATTGCGTGTTCCATTGGCGCCTGTGGCTTCACCGGCGCGACGACGGTCGGATTTACTCCAGTCGTCTGCATTGGCCGCAACATCCCAGCCGCCGCTGCGATCTGCTGGCGCCGGGCCGGCATTGCTGGTCGCCGGCTTGGCTGCCGATGCGGCTGCCGCCGTAGTGCTGCTGGGTTGCGCCGATCGCGCCAAATTCGCCTGTGCCTGATTGGGCTGCGTGGACGCCGCCGATGGTTGCGTTGCCGCAGCTACCGACGTCGACGATGTCGGCGCTGGAGTCGCCGGCGTCTGCTGGGCTGGCCCGGCCGGTGCCGGTTGCGGCGCGGGATCCGGCACGCTTGGCAACTCGGTCGTTCGAATGGCCACGTCAGGCATGCGCACAGTCGGCGTGATCTCGCGGCTGCGCACCGATGGCGCAACGACCTGGGGCCGGTCCGGAACGACGATTTCCCGCTCGCGCACCGTCGGTGCGTTGGCAGTGCGCATCGCGACGGTCGCTGCGGGACGCTGCAATTCGCGCAGCTGCGGCTGCTCGGTCACGGTCTGGATATCGCGCTGACGCACCTCGATCTGCGGTGCGGCCGGCGCGACCGGACGCGGAGCGAGCGTGATCGTGGGCGGCGGCGGCACGACAAAGTCGTTCGTGGCCACCGGTGTTTCGGTGACCTGTAGCGGCGATTCGATCGTCACCGGCGGCACCTGTACGGTCACGCGTGGCACCTCTGGAGCCACCGGTTCGCTGGGAGCGGCAGCCACTGGTTCCGGCGCGATGTCCTGGGCCTGGGCTGTGCTTGAAGGAGGGTCGACGGACTCGACAGGCGCAGGCACCGACGGCGCTGCGCTTGGCCTGCCGGTCGCAGCGGACTCACTGGATTGTGACGCCGAAGCCGCATCGCCCGAGGCGGCCTGCGCAGCGTCAGTGGGCTGCCCTTGCCCACCGCCCTGCTCTGCCGCACCGTCGCCAATGAAGGTCATGCGCACCCGCGATTCGTCGCCGGTCTTGGTGTCATCCGGCGCCCAGCGCACCGTGACCACCCAAACGAGCAGTGCGATGAAGCCAAGATGGATCAACAGGCTGCCGAGCAGCGCCAGCCAGTGTTGTGGCCGCTGGTCTTTCGGCCGCGGCTCCCAGTGCTGCCACCACAGGCTGCGAAATGCCTGGAACGGCGACAACAACGCCACGCCAGCACCTGCCGGCGGCGCTGGCCGTGCCAGCAGCACGCCCATCACCTGGTCATCGTCGAACGCAGCCGCCGGCCCGATGCGGCTGCTCATCCAGCTTGCCCAGCCGTAAGGCAGGCCGGTGCGCCGATCCAGGATGAGCTTGCCCGGCATGCGCGCGCGCAGTGCCTGCAGCAGATCGGCGGCCGTGGTCACCGGTGGCGCGGAATCAGGCCGCGCTGTCGCGCGGGATATACGGCGCGTCGCCGGTGGCGTGGTCGGTCGCGTCGTGCACCGCAATGACGCCGGGCACGCGCCCCATCAGGGTCTTCTCGATGCCCTGCTTCAAGGTCACATCGGCCATGCCGCAGCCGTGGCAACCGCCGCCGAAGCGCAGCAGCACGACACCCTCTGCCGAGACCTCCTGTACCGCCACACGGCCGCCATGCGACGCCAGCTGCGGGTTGATCTCGTTCTCCACCACCCAGCGCACGCGCTCCACCATCGATGCGGACTCGGCCGGCGCTTCGCCCTTGATCTTGGGTGCCTTGATGGTGAGCTGCTGGTTGCCGGTGGACTGGGTGACGTAGTCGATCTCGGCGCCATCCACCCAGGGCACGCTGGCGGCGACGATATATAAGGTGAAGCCGTCGCAGTCGATCGCCCATTCGTCGCCGCTCAGGTCCGCCGGTTCGGCGAACTCCAGCCGGGCGTCGGCGCGCGGGGTGCCCGCATCCACCGCGCTCAGGCGCACGCCCATGCCGGGCACGCCCTCGCGTTCGATGAGCTTGCGGAAATAGGTTTGGGCTTTGTCGGATATCTGGATCATGCGGGTTATTCTACCGCTCAATGCGCCTGCGCTCATGGAACACCGTGATCCTGAGTGAACGCGCTGTCCGCCACCCCTGCGAGACTGTCATGACCGATCTGATTCCCCTGGAACAGGCCCATTGCCTGCCGCGCAAGGGCAGCGACCACAAGCTCGGCGAAGCGCGTCTGGCTGAACTGCTGCCGCAGGTGCCGGGCTGGGAGCTGGCCGAAGTGGGCACGGCAATCACCCGCACATTCCGCTTTGCCGACTATTACCGCACGCTGGCCTTCGTCAACGCGCTGGCCTGGATCGCCCACCGCGAAGACCACCACCCCGACCTGGGCGTGCATTACGACCGCGTGGTGGTGCGCTATTCCACCCACGACGTTGGCGGATTGAGCGAAAACGACTTCATCTGTGCGGCCAAGACCGCCCAGCTTTACGATCAAGGAGCCACCCCATGACCCTGTCTCGCGCTGCCCTCGCCGGCCTGTTCCTTGCCGTCGGCATCAGCGGGTGTGGCAAGTCGTCGCAGCAGCCCTCCGCACCGGCGGTGGCACCGACCGAACTGGCCGCCTTGAAGACCCCGCCGCCGGAATACTCGCCGCAGCTGGCCTGTGCCGGCATCGGCGGCACCTCGGTGCTTCGGGTCGTGGTCGGTGTCGAAGGCACCCCGACCGACGTCTCGGTATCGCAAAGCAGCGGTCAGCCGGTGCTGGACGAAGCCGCGCAAAGCCGCGTGCGCGAATGGAAATTCCGGGCCGCCACGCGCAATGGCCAGGCAGTGCCGCAGACGATCCAGGTGCCGGTCGCGTTCAAGCCGCCGGTGCCGCGCCCGGACGAGTGCTTCGCCATCGAAGAGCGTGCGCGTCGAGGCGGCTAAGCCGCCTTTGATGTGTTGCGCGTACGGCCGCGGCAACGCGCCGGCGCGCAGCGCGCAAGACTGAGCACGGCGAACGGCCTGCATCAGCTCCAGCTACCCACGGTGCGCGCCTGATGCCAGCGTGCACGCGTCAGGGTTATCGCGCCAGACACCACGCCTTCGTCATCCAGGCATGGCCATCCTGCAGCCGCAGTGTGGTCATGCGCAAAGTGCGCAGCAGCAGTCGCCACGCTCCCCGCCGAGTACGTTCTATTCCACGAGGTCGTGCGTCACATGCTCGAAGTGTCATCCCACAATGTCTGGACCGCATTTGCGGTCACGCTGGCCGCTGGCCTGGCGACCGGACTCGGCAGCCTGATGGTCGTGTTCTCCAAGAAGCCCAACCCGCGCCTGCTGGCATTCGGGCTGGCATTCGCCGGCGGCGCGATGGTGTATGTGTCGCTGTCGGAGATTCTCAACAAGTCGATCGCCTCGTTCTCCAACGCCTACAACGACAAGCTCGGCTTCACCTTCGGCACGCTGGCGTTTCTGGCCGGCATGCTGCTGATCATGGTGATCGACCGCCTGGTGCCCAACCCGCACCAGAGCCTGTCCAGCGACGATCCGCTGTTCCGCGACGACAACCGTGCCTATATCCGCCGGGTCGGCTTGATGACCGCCATCGCCATCACCGCGCACAATTTCCCCGAAGGCCTGGCGACCTTCTTCGCCACGCTGGAAAGCCCTGCGGTCGGCATGCCGCTCGCGTTCGCCATCGCCATCCACAACATTCCCGAGGGGATCGCGATTGCGGTGCCGGTGTACTTCGCCACCCGCAACAAGTTCTACGCCTTTGGCGCCAGCCTGCTCAGCGGACTGGCCGAACCGATCGGCGCCGGCATCGGCTATCTGGCCTTGTCCAGCGTGCTGTCAGAAGCGGTGTTCGGCACGGTCTTCGGCCTGATTTCCGGGGTGATGGTGTTCTTGGCGCTGGACGAATTGTTGCCGGCGGCCAAGCGCTACGCGCAGGGCCACGAGACGGTTTACGGCCTGGTGGCCGGCATGGGCACGCTGGCGATCAGCCTGGTGTTGTTCCGCTTCGCCACGCCTTAACGCACGACCGAACCGCAGCCGCAGCGCCGGCACGACGACCATCTCGCCGACCGCCAGGACGCGTCGGCGACGCGCTGGCGGCCTCGACCAGGATGGAAGCGTCGCCGCAGCGCAACGGCGGCCTCAGCGCCCTAGCCGGTCCAATGCCTCGGCCAGCTCCGGTGCCAGCGGCGCGCTCAACACATAGGGCGTCTTGCCGGCATCCAGCGCAAATTCCAGCGAAGCGGCGTGCAGGAACAGGCGCTTCAGGCCGAGCTGGTCGCGCAGGCGCTTGTTGACCTCCGCTTCGCCGTACTTGTCGTCGCCGGCCACCGGGTGACCCAGGTGCTGGGCGTGCACGCGGATCTGGTGGGTGCGGCCGGTTTCGATACGGACTTCGCAATAGGAGTGCCCGCCGCGTCGCTCCAGCAGCTTGAAGTGGCTCAGCGAGGGCTTGCCGATCGCATTGACCTGCACATGCCGCTCGCCACCCTGGCGCAGCCCGATGTGCAGCGGCGCATCGACCGTCATCACCCCGTCCGGCATGCGGCCTACCAATAAGGTCAGATAGCGCTTGGTGATGCCGCGGCCTTCGACACGGTCGTCCTCGCGCATCAAGGCCTGCAGCTCGGTCAGTGCCGAACGCTTCTTCGCCACAATCAGCAGGCCGGAGGTATCGCGGTCGAGCCGGTGCACCAGCTCCAGGGTCTGGTTCGGGCGCAGGGCGCGCAGGGTTTCGATGGCGCCGAAGCTGATCCCGCTGCCGCCGTGGCTGGCGACCCCGGACGGCTTGTTGAGCGCCAGCAGGCGCGCGTCCTCGAACACGATCGCCGCTTCCAGCCGCGCCAGGAACGATGCCGGTGGCGCCGCCTTGTCGCCCTCCTCGGCAACGCGCACCGGCGGGATCCGCACTTCCTCGCCACCCTCGAGCTTGCGCTCGGCCTTGGCCCGCCCACCGTTCACCCGCACCTGGCCGCTGCGCACTAGCTTGTAGATCAGGCTGCGTGGCGCGCCCTTGAGCTGGCCGAGCAGGAAATTGTCCAGCCGCTGCCCAGCACGGTCTTCCGGAACTTTGAGAATGCGCACGCCCACACGGTCGGTGGGCGGCTTGGGGGTCTGGGGGTCGGTCATCCGGCTCTTTATTCTGTTACACTCGGCGAGCGAGATAAGGGTTTGATTTCGTTGGAAGTTGATTGGCCAGAAGCCTGCCTTCCGATGATTCCGGCACAGTGCGCGACCACCGCCCCCGGGGCGGCCATGTTAGCGGCTCACCGGCCTACCCGGCCATCGCCGGCGGTTTTTGACCGTCGCGCTGAACATGTCCCGTGCGCTGCCCCGGTTCGTCCGGACGCGGCTGCCGGCCCTGAAACACCTATAAAACTTAAGACAAGCGCTCCCGCGGCCTGCCGTGGTGTTGCAGCGCTGGAAACCCTGGTCAGGCCTGTCCGCGCGTTGCGCGAAGGGCCGACAAGCTGTTCCAGAGGCGAAACGTCACGGCGTTCCGCGCGGTAGAGCGCGAGAGGAACGCAACAATGAAGCGAATGCTGATCAACGCAACGCAGGCCGAAGAGCTGCGCGTGGCGATTGTGGACGGCCAGACCCTGTACGACATCGACATCGAACAGCCGTCCAAGGAACAAAAGAAGTCCAACATCTACAAGGGCCGTATCACCCGGCTCGAGCCCTCGCTGGAGGCGGCGTTCGTCGACTATGGCGCCGAGCGCCATGGCTTCCTGCCGCTGAAGGAAATCTCCCGCGACTATTTCCAGGCTGGTGTCGACCACAACAAGTCGACCATCCGCGAGTTGCTGCGCGAGGGCCAGGAAATCGTGGTGCAGGTCGACAAGGAAGAGCGTGGCAACAAGGGCGCCGCCCTGACCACGTTCATCTCACTGGCCGGCCGCTACATGGTGCTGATGCCCAATTCGCCCAGCGCCGGTGGCGTCTCGCGCCGGATCGAAGGCGAAGACCGTGCCGCGCTGAAGGAAGCGCTGGACAAGCTCGACATCCCCGACGACATGGGCGTGATCATCCGCACCGCGGGTGTCGGCCGTGACGCCGAAGAACTGCAGTGGGATCTGGACTACCTGCTGCAGACCTGGAAGGCGATCGCCGAGGCGGCGCTGAGCAAGCCGGCCGCGTTCCTGATCTACCAGGAATCGCGCCTGATCATCCGCGCCCTGCGCGACTACCTGCGCGCCGACATCGGCGAAATCCTGGTCGATACGCCGGAGCTGTACGCCGACGCCCAGGAATTCATGCAGCAGGTGATGCCGCAGAGCCTGCGCAAGCTCAAGCATTACACCGACGACATCCCGCTGTTCAACCGCTTCCAGATCGAATCGCAGATCGAAGGCGCCTACGAGCGCAATGTGCGCCTGCCGTCGGGCGGCTCGATCGTGGTCGATCAGACCGAAGCGCTGACCGCCGTCGACGTGAACTCCTCGCGCGCCACCAAGGGCAGCGACATCGAAGAGACCGCCTTCCAGACCAATCTGGAAGCGGCCGAGGAAGTGGCCCGCCAGTTGCGCCTGCGCGACCTGGGCGGCCTGGTGGTGATCGACTTCATCGACATGGCCTCGACCAAGCACCAGCGCGAAGTCGAAAACAAGCTGCAGAACGCGCTCAAGTACGACCGCGCACGCGTGCAGCTGGGCCGCATCTCGCGCTTCGGTCTGATGGAAATGAGCCGCCAGCGCCTGCGCCCGAGCCTGGGCGAATCCAGCCAGATCGTGTGCCCGCGTTGCGACGGCCATGGCCGCATGCGCAGCGTCGAGTCGCTGTCGCTGTCGATCATCCGCGTGGCCGAAGAGCACGCCATGAAGGAAAACACCGGACAGGTGCTGGTCCAGGCCCCGGTGGAGATCGCCAACTACCTGCTCAACGAAAAGCGCAGCGCGCTGCGCGAGATCGAGCAGCGTCACGAGTCGCCGATCATCATCGTTGCCGACGAGCAGCTGCACACCCCGCACTACGAAGTCACGCGTCTGCGTGAGAACGAGCTGGGCGAAGACAGCGGCAAGCCGAGCTACCAGCGCGGTACCCCGCGCAAGCTGCCGGTGCATGCGCTGACCAAGGCACAGTTGAATATCCCGGCTGCGCCGGCAGTGACCTCGATCAAGCCGAGCCAGCCGGCTCCGCTGCGTGAGGAGGCCCCTGCCCCGGTCGCCGCTGCACCTGCACCGGCTCCGGTCGCGCCACTGCCGCTTCCCGCGCCGGTGACCGGCGTGGTCGGCTGGCTGAAGCGCATCTTCGGCGGCGTCGAGCCGGTTGCGCCTGCGCCCGAGTCGACCCAGCGTCCGCGTCAGAACGATGCCGGCCGCAGCAGCCGCAACGAGCGTGGCGATCGTGGCGGCCAGCGTCGCGACGGCCGCGATGCCCGCAACGGCGGCAACGGTGGCAATCAGCACCGCGGCAATGGCGGTAACGGCAACGGCAATGGTGCCAACAAGGAGCGTCGTGACGAGCGCCGTCAGCCGGCCAATGGCCAGGCTGCACAAAACGGCGGTCAGGCGCAGCAGGTGCAGGTGCCCAAGCCGCCGCGCAACGAGGCACAGCAACAGCCCAAGCAGCCGCAGCAGCCCCAGCAGCAGAAGCAGAAGCCGCAGAACCAGGCACCGCGCCCGCCGCGTGCAGCTGCGCAGCAGCAGGACGGCGCGCCGCCCGAGCGGCAGCAGCGCCCTGCGCGTCAGGAAGAAGGCACTGCTTCGGCGCAGACGCTGACCTCGACTGCTGCAACCGCAACGACTGCAACCGTGGTCGCGGCAATTGCCGACACCGCAGCCCCGGCAACGCCGGTGGCAGCAGCGGCGGCCACCCCGGCGCATCCGGTCGAGGTCATCGTGACCGAGTCGCATACCGATCGCGGTACCGACGCCAATGCGGAGGGCCAGGCACCGGAGGCAGCAGGCGATGATGCGGCAAATGGCGAAGGCGGCAGCCGTCGTCGTCGCGGTCGTCGCGGTGGCCGTCGTCGCCGTCGTGGCGCTGGCGCAAACGGTGAAGGCGGTACCGGCGTCGATGGTCTGGAGACGGACGATCTGGACGGCGACGCCGACGGCGATCTCGATGGCGACAACGAGAACGACGAAGCCGGTGCGCAGGCCCACACCTCGGCTGCCCCGCGCGCCGGTCAACCGGAGTTCGACTTCGACGACGACGCGAGCACGCCCGCGGTATCGGCACGCGCCAAGCCGGAGTTCAGCACTCCGGCCGCAGTGAAGCCGCGCCCGGTCCCGAAGGAGCGTGCGGAAGCACCGCTGGCGGCTGACACAACGTCGACCACGGCGCCGGTTTCCAATGCCACGCCGTCGTTCGAGCAGCAGGCTGCAGCTCCGGCAGTCACCGCAGCCGAACACGCACGTGGCGACACATCGGCGGCCTCTCCGGCACCGGCTGCAAGCGCACCGGCCAGCAACGCGGCGCCGGCTGCATCGGCACCGGCTGCGCAGGCTTCTGCCGCTGCATCGACGACCCCGCAAGCGCCGCAGGCTCCGGTTGTTGCGCAGGACTCGGCGAGCTCGCCGGCTCAGGCCCCGGTTACCGCTCCGGCTCCGTCTGCTGCCTCGCCATCGGTTGCCGCCTCGGCTCCGGTCGCGACGCCAGCCGCGGCTCCGGCTCCTGCAGCTCAGCCGGTCGAGCGTGCTGCTCCTTCGGCCGTGCGTTCGCCCGAGCCGGCTGTGCAGTCAACCTCGGTGCCGCCGGCATCGGCCGACGCTACAGCACCTGCGGTTGCTCGGCAGGAACAGGCAGCACCGGTGGCAGCCACGACAGCATCGCAAGCGGAGCCGGTGAAAACCGACCCAGCGCCGGCAGCCGTCAGTGTGCCCAAGCCGGTCGCTGCTGCGCCTTCCAGCGCGCAGGCGGGCGTCGTCGTGACATCCAAGCCGCCGCATGCCGAGCCGTCAACGGCAGCAAGCCCGGCAGCCGATGTTGCCGCGACGTCCACCGCCACGGTGCCGCAGACCTCGCCGTCTGCCGACGCTGCGCCGGCACGCAAGCCGTACGCTCCTGTGCAGACCACGCTGCTTGACGCATTGGCTCCGACCGACGCAACAGCAGCGACCGCGACATCGACGCAGGCCGAAACGCCGGTGCCGTACAAGGCACCTGAGCGGCCTGCAGCGGTCGCACCCGTGCTGTCTGCAGACGCCAACGAGCACACTGCCGACAAGCCGAAGCCGACGGTCGTCGTGTCCGAGGCAGCAAAGCCGGCAGATGCAGCGCGCAATGGCGATGACGCGCAGGAACAGCAGGACGACACCAACAAGCCGCGTGGCGATCACTGATCGTTTCCCAGCCGGTTGAACCCGCCTGCGTGAATCCAGGCGGGTAGTGTCAAACAAGGCGGCCTTCGGGCCGCCTTGCTTTTGCGTGCGGCAGTGTCATGCCGATGCTGGATGACCAGGCTTTGCAGGGATCGCAACGAGACGGTTGCTGCGCTCGCAGTCGCGCTTGTCCCGGGCACTGTTCCCACCGCATCAACGAGCGCCGGAGCTGCTGTTGCCAATGTCGCGACTCAGGCAGAAGCCAGCACCATCATGGCCCTACGCCGTAACTGCATCCACGCCAGCAAACCGAAATGTCCGCTGCTACGCATCGGCAACCGCTCGTCATCGAATGCAGCGGCGTTCAAACCGATTCGATCAGCCTGCTCCAATGGCGCGGCGCACCGCGCTGTAACGACAGGTCATCATCGGCAGCCGTCGCAAGCAAAGCGCCTCTCGGGCATTAAATGCCGAAGCGAACACGCGCGTTCGGGACCCAGGAGTGCTTCTCCCGCGCAGAACAGCGTGCATGCTCTTTTCATCCGCTCGTTGTGCAGCAGCATCTGACTGCTGCATCTGCAAGATCGAAACCCGAGGGCGTGGCTTACAAGGTACGCGCCGGATCGGTCAGACCGTACTGATTGGCCAGACGCGCCAGGGCGATGTTGTCCTGGATGCCGACCTTCTCGAACAGGCGCGCCTTATGCGTGTTGATGGTCTTGGCACTGAGGTTCAGGCGCTTAGCGATATCTTCCTGGCGCAGGCCCTGGGTCAGCAACAGGGCAACCTCCAGTTCGCGCGGCGATAGCGCGTCGAAGGGCGAGCTGCCGCCTTCCAGGTTGGACAGGGCCAGATTCTGCGCAATGGTATTGCCAAGATAGCGCCGGCCCAGTGCGACTTCGCGCACTGCGCGCAGCAACTCCTGCGCATCGCCGCCCTTGCCGACATACCCCGATGCGCCGGCTTCGAGCAGACGCTTGGGCAATGGGCCATCTTCCAGCACCGAGACGATGATGACGCGGGTGCCGTAATCGCCCTTGACGATGCGCTCGGTGATTTCCAGGCCGCTGACACCGGGCAGGTGCAGATCGCACAGCACGATCTCGGGCTTGAGCTGACGAATTTGCGGCAAGGCCGCTTCCCCGCTCTCTGCTTCTCCCACCACATCGATGTCCACTTCCTTGGACAGGATCATCTTCATGCCGGTACGCACGAGTGCATGATCGTCGATCAGAAAAACTCTGATGGTCATCCTTGTTGTCCTCGCTGTGCGGCTGGCTGGTGCAGCCTATCTCCGTGAATAATTCAGGGCAAGCTCGATGCGACGTATTACGTTCGAGTCAGAGCGCGAAGTACTCTGCCGCCGCGTGTCATGGTAGGCATTGCATGCACTATCGCGGCGTGATCGGATGATGCGAGCGCGCCCAATACGCGAACATCGGGCATTTCACTCGCGCTCGGTCAGATTTTTCCTGCTTCGGTGCTGCGCTCGGCATCCACCAATGGGCGCAATTGCGCATCGAGTGCAACGCGTTCGTCGAACACGAAGCAGCGGCCATCGTAGCCTTCGCCCCCAACCTCTTCGAAGTAGCCGAGGATGCCGCCCTCGAGCTGCAGCACGTTGTCCATGCCATCGGCCTGCATCCACAGCGCCACCTTCTCGCAACGAATGCCGCCGGTGCAGAAGCTGACCACGGTGGCGTCGGCCAACGCAGCGCGATGTGCTTCCAGCGCTGCCGGCAGGTCGGTGAACTTGTCGATCGGCAGCGTCAACGCGCCCTGGAACGTGCCGTATGCCACTTCCTGGGCATTGCGCGTGTCCAGCAGCACCAACGGGCGGCCGCGATCATCGCGCCCTGCCCGCATCCACTCGCGCAGCGTGGCGGGCGTCACCGCCGGCGCACGGCCCTGCAGCGGCGAGGCATCGTCGCGACGAAAGCTGATGATCTCCGGCTTGACCTTCACCTTGAGCCGCGCAAACGGCTGCAGCGCGCTCAGGCTGTACTTGATGCGCATCTGCGCAAAACGCGCATCGGCCTGCAGCCACGCATAGAACGTGTCGATCTGCTCGGCTTCGCCGGCCAGAAACAGGTTGATCCCCTCTTCGGCCACCAGCACCGATCCCATCAAGGCCTGCTGCCCGGCGTGTGCCAGGACGCTGTCGGCGAGCGACTGCGGGTCCTGGATGGTGACGAATTGGTAGGCAGCGGTATTGGTGATCATGCGGCCATTTTAAGCCGATGCGGCCGCAGGTGCGATCAGCCGCGCAACAGCAGGAACGGCAGCAGGACCAGCGAGGCGACGACCAGCATGCCGATCAACGTGGCGATCACGAACAACGGCCGCTTGCGCAGCAGCGCGCCAAAGGTTTCGGCCGTGCCGGCAGCGAGCGCATCCTGGCGCTGCGCACGCGCCACAGCGCCGCGCTGGGCCTGATACGCATCCATCAGCGCCTTGGCGCGCGGGTAATCGGCATCGTCACTGAGCCAGATGCCGCCGGCGGAGATGCCCCAGTTGCTGGGCCGGGTTTCGTAGATCTGCACCAGATGCTCGCGCATCAGCGCCCGCACCTCGTCGGCTTCGTCATCGGGAACATTGCGCAGATTGAGCAGCAGCTTGGCCATGGGCGCGATGATACCGGGAGCCAGGTGCGATAATGACGCACTCCCTTTGCTGGACCATCCCATGCGCCTTCTGTTGACGCTTTGTGCTGCCCTGCTGCTCGCGGGCTGTGCGCCTGCTCTGCCGCCGTCCGGCGGCACCATCGCCACGTTCGAGCGGATCGACCGCAACATCGGCACTGGTGCCGAAGCCACACCGGGCGCGTTGGTCACCGTGCACTACACCGGCTGGCTGTACGACGAAAAAGCCGCCGACAAGCATGGCAAGAAGTTCGACAGCTCGCTCGACCGCGCCGAGCCGTTCCAGTTCGTGCTGGGCGGCCATCAGGTGATCCGCGGCTGGGACGAGGGCGTGGCCGGCATGCGTGTGGGCGGCAAGCGCAGCTTGATGATTCCGCCCGAGTACGGCTATGGCGACAACGGCGCTGGCGGCGTGATCCCACCCGGCGCATCGCTGGTGTTCGATGTGGAATTGCTCGGCGTGCAGCCGCACTGAAGGGCTGAGCAATGACGGATGCGAGCAAGCGGCGGCTGGCCATCATCGGTGGTGGGCCGGCCGGCCTGATGGCGGCAGAGGTGGCGTGTGCGGCAGGCCTTGCGGTCGACCTGTACGAAGCCAAGGGTTCGGTGGGGCGCAAGTTCCTGATCGCCGGCAAGGGCGGCTTGAACCTCACCCACTCCGATCCGATGCTGTTGTTTGCGCAACGCTATCGCGAGCGCAGCGAGGCCGTCGCATCGTGGCTGCAGCAGTTCGATGCGGACGCGCTGCGCGCCTGGGCGCGCGATCTGGGCGTGGAGACCTATGTCGGCAGCTCGGGGCGCGTGTTCCCGATGGATCGCAAGGCCGCGCCGCTGCTGCGTGGCTGGGTGCGCCGACTCAAGGAACAGGGCGTTGTGTTTCATGTGCAGCATCGTTGGCTTGGTTGGAGTGATGACGGTGCCTTGCGTTTCCACTCGCCCACCGGTGATGTCGAACGCACCGCAGATGTCGTGGTGCTGGCGCTCGGTGGCGGCAGCTGGCCGCAGCTCGGCTCCGATGGTCGCTGGCAAGGCGTGCTGCAGGATCACGGCATTGCGGTGGCGCCGCTGGTGCCGGCCAACTGCGGCTTCGACATCGCCTGGAGCGCGCATTTTGTGCAGCGGCATGCCGGTGCGCCGCTCAAGCCCGTGGTCGCGCACTGGCAGGATCGCGATGGCACGCCGCATCAGTTGCAGGGCGAGTGCGTTGCGACGTCCACCGGCATAGAGGGCAGCCTGATCTATGCGCTGGCTGCGGATCTGCGCGCGCAGATCGATGCCGATGGCGTCGCCGAGCTGGGCCTGGACCTACTCCCGGGACGCTCGCTGGAACGCGTCAGCGCCGAACTGGAAAAACCGCGCAAGGGACGCAGTTTCAGCGAGCATCTGCGCCGGCAGGTCGGCATCGACGGCGTCAAGGCCGCTTTGCTCTACGAACACCTGGGCAAACAGGCGGGCGACGATCTTGCGCTGGTGGCGCATACGCTCAAACGCTTGCCGTTACGCCTGTTGCGACCGCGCCCGCTTGCCGAGGCAATCAGCTCGGCCGGCGGCGTGCAGCTGGAGGCGCTGGATGCGCAGCTGATGGCGCGCGCGCGGCCTGGCGTGTTCTGTGCCGGCGAGATGCTCGACTGGGAAGCACCGACAGGCGGCTATCTGCTGACTGCCTGCTTCGCCAGCGGATTACGTGCCGCGCATGGCGCGGTGCAGTGGCTGCAGCAGCCCGGCCGCGTTACAGACGATCGCTGACCGCCTCGCGCGGCCACACCGATTTGACGTCGTAAATCACCGCACCCTGTTTGCCCAGCGCGGCGATGCGCCGGGTGTCGTAGTCGCGGTATTGCGCATGCGCGACTGCCAGCACGACGGCGTCGTACGCACCTTCGTCCGCAAGCTCGCACAACTGCACGCCGGCATGTTGCAGCGCTTCTGCGGGGTCGGCCCACGGGTCGCAGGTGTCGACCTGCACGCCCGCGGCTTGCAGCAGCTGCACCAGTTCCACCGCGCGGCTGTTGCGCAGGTCCGGGCAGTTCTCCTTGAAGGTGGCGCCCAGCACCAGCACCCTCGCCTGCGCAAGCACCACGCCACGCGTGGCCAGCATGCCGCAGACGCGCTCGGCCACGTGCCGGCCGACGCGGTTGTTGACCTGGCGCGCGGTGTGGATCAGGTCCGGGTGATAGCCCACGCTTTCGGATTTGTGCATCAGGTAATACGGATCCACCCCGATGCAGTGACCACCGACCAGGCCGGGGCGGAACGGCAGGAAATTCCACTTGGTTCCGGCGGCTTCCAGCACGTCCAACGTATCGATACCCAGCTTGTCGAAGATCAAGGCCAGCTCGTTGACCAGTGCGATATTGACGTCGCGCTGGATGTTTTCCACCACCTTGGCGGCCTCGGCCACGCGCATCGACGGCGCCCGCCAGGTGCCGGCAGTGATGATGCTGGTGTACAGCGCGTCGACCGCATCGGCGGCTTCTGCGGTGGAGCCGGAGGTGATCTTGCGGATATCGCGCAGACGCCGCTGGCGGTCACCCGGATTGACGCGCTCGGGGCTGTAGCCACAGAAGAAGTCGTCGTTGAAACGCAGCCCCGATGCGGCTTCGAGCAAGGGCACGCAGACTTCTTCGGTGGTGCCCGGGTAAACGGTGGATTCGTAGATCACCAGGTCGCCGGGTTTGAGCGCAGCGGCGATCAGCGTGGTGGCACTGCGCAGCGGTTCCAGGTCGGGCTGCTCGAAGCTGTCGATCGGCGTCGGCACGGTGACGATGAAGATGCTGCACGTAGCCAGGTCCGCAGCATTCGCGGTGTAGCGCAACCGGGTGGCGGCAGCCAGCTCGGTGTCGTCCAGCTCCAGCGTGGCGTCGTGACCGTCGCGCAGCTGCGCGACCCGCTGCGCATCGATGTCGAAGCCCAACGTATCGCGTTGCTCGCCGAATGCAACGGCCAACGGAAGGCCGACATAGCCCAACCCAATCACGGCGATGCGGGCCTGCGGCGGAGCGAGTAGCGTGGTGCTGGACATGCGGTTCCTTCGATCGTGCGCAGCCGGTTGCTGCGCGCCTGCGCGGTGGGAGCATAGCGCAGGCAGCCATCCGGTCATCAGTGCGGCGAACCGGCGACGCGGCGATTCACAATCGGCGCGCAATCAGGCACGCTATCGCAATGCCCGGGTGGCGAAACTGGTAGACGCAAGGGACTTAAAATCCCTCAGCTGCAAGGCTATGCGGGTTCGATTCCCGCCCCGGGCACGCTCTGATGGCACTGCAAATCGCACAAGGCCATCGACGCGCAGGCAGACCTTGCCCGCTGCGAGGTTGCAGCGCTCTCGCATTACGCAGTCCAGCCTCCGCGTCGCGCTTACAAATGCGTGGCGCGCCCTCAGCCCGCTCCCCTCTCTCGGACATCACCGCAATCCTCAGCGCCGCGCAGGCTGAGGTGGAGCAGCGCGAGCAGATTGGTGATCACGGCTGCGGTAGACATGGTCAGCGATGCCAAGACCTGCTCTGAATGAGATGAAGCGGCGCGCCATTGCACAGCGATGCAGGCCGCGGTGCCCCTCCGTGCGTCTGGAGAGCACCAACCGCAGCATCCACGCAGTGCCACGCACAACGATGCGATCTTGTTTACGACAGACGTCCTGGCGCCAGCGGTGCACCAAGCGCAATGCACATCTGGCATCAAGCACGCTGCCCTACGTCAGCGAGAAGAAGGCCAATAGTTGCCCTCCTCAAATGCTAGCCCGACACCAGCATCGGCCAATAAAAAACCCTATATATCGTTCGATATACAGGGTTCGAATTTGGAGCGGGAAACGAGACTCGAACTCGCGACCTCAACCTTGGCAAGGTTGCGCTCTACCAACTGAGCTATTCCCGCGTGGAGCAAAATTGTACAGCTTGTTACTTCGTTGCGCCAGTCCTGTCGTCGTTACCGACGCATGAAACAACGCATGCAATGTGGAGGCCTGGGCCGGAATTGAACCGGCGTACGCGGATTTGCAGTCCGCTGCATAACCACTCTACCACCAGGCCGAAACATCAAACCCAAGGCATCCTGCCTTGAAACAACGAGACCTCCGGCAAGGGGCCTTGTCTACATCTGGAGCGGGAAACGAGACTCGAACTCGCGACCTCAACCTTGGCAAGGTTGCGCTCTACCAACTGAGCTATTCCCGCTTGGGAGGCGAAATTCTACAGCGAACAGCATCGCTGTCAACTATTGCTTTCGACTTTTTTCGGTTTGCTGGTGATCGCGGCTTTTTCATCGGCGCGCAGGCTCGGCCAGGCGGCCTGCAGATACTGGAATCCGGACCACAGCGTCAGCAATGCGGCGATCGCCAGCGTCCAGTAACCGGCGCGGAAAATCAGGTTGCCGAACCAGATTTCATGCGTGGGCATCTGCCCAGGCGTCACCGAATACAGCAGACACAGCAGCGCGACCATCTGTGCGGTGGTCTTGACCTTGCCGATCACCGCCACCCGCACCTTGGCACGCTGGCCGATTTCGGCCATCCATTCCCGCAATGCGGATACCGCGATTTCACGGCCGACGATGACCGCCGCCCAGAACGCCATCCACGGCGTGGGGTGTCCCTGCACGATCAGGAACAATGCCACTGCGACCATCAGCTTGTCGGCCACCGGGTCCAGGAACGCGCCGAAGGCCGAATACTGGTGATAACGCCGCGCGACCCAGCCATCCAGCCAGTCGGTAATGGCAGCCAGCGCGAACACGCCGGCGGAGGCGAAATTGGTCCAGGTGTACGGCAGGTAGAACACCACGACCAACACCGGGATCATCACGATCCTCAGCAGTGTCAGCCACGTGGGGATGGTCAACTTCATTACGGACTCGACTCGCCTGCCGCATCGGGAAGCGCCAGCCCGTGCAGGTTAGCGTAGATTCGCGCGGCAAGTGCGGCATTGACGCCCTCCACCCGCGCAATCTCGGCCTCGCCGGCGGCCTTGAGCCCGACCAGGCCACCGAAATGCTTGAGCAGGCTCGCGCGTCGGCGCGGACCGATGCCGGGGATATCCTCGAGCTTGCTGGTCATGCGCGCCTTCTGGCGGCGACCGCGGTGACCGGTGATCGCAAAGCGGTGCGCTTCGTCGCGCACCTGCTGGATGAACTGCAGTGCCGGCGATGCCGCACCCGGCCGCAGTTCGCGGCCGTCGGCCATGATCAGCGCCTCGTGCCCTGCCCTGCGCTCCTCACCCTTGGCCACGCCGACCAGCAGCACATTCTCGATGCCCAGATCGGCCAGCGCGCCCTTCGCCTGTGCGAGCTGACCGGCGCCACCGTCGATCAGCAGCACATCCGGCAGCACGCCGTTTTCTTCCACCGCGCGTCGAAAACGCCGTTCGATGGCCTGACGCATCGCGGCGTAGTCGTCGCCCGGCGTGATCCCGGAAATATTGAAGCGCCGGTATTGGCCGCGCACCGGACCGCTGGCATCGAACACCACGCACGAGGCCACCGTCGCCTCGCCCATGGTGTGGCTGATGTCAAAGCACTCCACCCGCTTGACCTGCTCGGCCAGCCCCAGCATCTCGCGCAATGCCTCGCTGCGTGCGTGCTGCGCGCTCTGGCTGGTGAGTTCGGTGACCAGGGTCAGCTGTGCGTTGCGTGTCGCCAGCAACAGATAGCCGGCACGCTCGCCGCGCACGTTCCACTTCAACGTCACCTTGTATTCGGCGGCGGTGCTGAGTGCAGCTTCGATCAGCTCGGCATCGGGAATTTCGCGATCGAGCAGGATCTCGCGTGGCGGCGAATGTTCGGCGTAGTACTGCGACACGAACGCAGCCAGGATTTCGTCCGCGCTGTCTTCGCCATTGGTCTTGGGGAAGAACGAACGCGTGCCCAGGTTTCGGCCGTCGCGAAAACTCAGCAGCAGTACGCAGGCCTGGCTGGCTTGCGTGGCGCAGGCCAGCACGTCCAGATCCGCCGCGCGGCCGTCCACGTACTGGCGGTTCTGCATGCTGCGCAACGAGGACAGCAGATCGCGCAGGCGTGCGGCGCGCTCGAACTCCAGCGCCTCGCTGGCCTGCTGCATCGACTGCATGATCTCTTCGCCGAGCTGGTCGCTCTTGCCTTCCAGAAACATGGTGGCGCGGCGTACCGATTCGGCGTAATCGGGCGCGGCAACCAGCTCGACGCAGGGCGCGCTGCAGCGGCCGATCTGGTATTGCAGGCACGGCCGCGAGCGATTGCGGAACACGCTGTCTTCGCAACTGCGCAGCTTGAACAGCTTGTGCATCAGGCTCAGCGTTTCGCGCACGCCGGTAACGCCGGTGTACGGGCCAAAGTAGCGCCCCTGCACGGCACGCGGGCCACGATGTAAGGCGATGCGCGGCCACTGCTCACGGGTCAGCAGCACGTAGGGATAACTCTTGTCGTCGCGCAGCGACACGTTGTAGCGCGGCGACAGCGACTTGATCAGCTGATTTTCCAGCAGCAGCGCTTCGGCCTCGCTGCGGGTCACGGTGACGTCCATCCGCGCGACCTGTGACAGCATCGAGGTCAGCCGCGCATTCTTCGGCGTGCCGTTGAAATAGCTGCCCACGCGCTTGCGCAATGCACCGGCCTTGCCGACATACAGCAAGGTGTCGTCGCCCGCGTACATGCGGTAGACGCCGGGCGCAGTGCTCAGTTGCGCAGCAAACGCCTTTCCATCGAAATCGGATTGGGGCCTTGCGTTCATTCTTCTATCGAAACATCGCGCAGTTCGCCGCTCGCCAGGTCGTAACGCAACACGGCATGGGCATCGGTCTCGGCAATCCACACCGCGCCGGCGGCGACCGCCAGCCCGGCCGGGCCATGCAGGCGGCGTGGCAGCGCGACCGTGGTCAGTTCGCCGCCACCCAGACGCAGGCAGCGCAGGCGGCCGTTGCCGGTGTCGGCGATCCACAGCATCGGCGAATCGGCCGCCAGCGCGATGGCTTGCGGAAACTGCAGCCGCGCAGTGCCGCGCGGGCCGTCCTCGTCGCCGAACTGCCAGGTGCCCTGCCCGCCGACCAGGGTCTGCACCAGATCGCCACGCAATTGCATGGTGCGGATCGACGAGCCCAGGCCATCGCAGATGTAGGCCACCTGCTGCACCGCGGCCAGGCCGGCCGGCTGTGCAAATGCGGCCAAGTGCCCGCTGCCATCGCGAATCTCGAGCGCACCGGTACCGGCGCGTGCGCTCAATGCGGCGCGGCCCAGGTCATAGCTCCAGATGCGGTTGTCGCCCGCCATGGCGATCAACACCTGATTGTCGGCCACGGCCAGACCTTGCGGATAGTTCAGCGCCGAGGCACCTGCGAACGCCAGCGGCCCCTCAACCGGCTCGCCGGAGCGCCCGGTGCCGCACAAGGTGTCGACCTGCCCACTGCGCAGGTTGATGCGACGCAGGGCGTGATTGCCGGTGTCGGCGACATACAGCTGGTCGCGCTCCAGCGCCAGGCCTTGCGGACGCCGGAACGCCGCCTCACCGATGCCACCATCGATGAAGTCCGCATTACCGTGGCCGAACTGGCGCAGCACGCGGCCGCCATGGGTGCATTCGAGCACGCGGTGATGGCCGGTGTCGGCGATGTACAGGCGGTCCTCGGTGGCGGCCAGGCCGGTTGGAAACCGCAGCTCCAGGCGCGGCTCGGGATCGCGCTCGGCCATCCCATGCAGGTCGGCGTCCGATGGCGGCTGCTGGCCTTCGCACAGGGCGACCAGCGCCTTGTCGAGATCGCCGGTCACGCCGACCAGGCGCTGACGCTCGCGGCCGTAGGCATCGAGCAGCACCAGCGTCGGCCAGGAGTCGATGCCGAAACGGCGCCAGGTCTCCCAGTCCCTGTCGAGCAAGATGGGCGCACTGACGCCATGGCCGCGCAGCTGCTTGAGCGCACGTTGCGGCTCGCGTTCGCTGTCGAAGCGCGGCACCTGCACCACGATCACCTGCAGCCGGCCGGGGCTGCGCGCCTGGAACTGCGCCAGCTCGGCCAGGCGCTCGGCGCACCACACCGAGCTGGCATTGACGAATGCCAGCACCAGCGCCCGCCCGCGATGCTCCTGCAGGGTGGATGGCCTGGCATTAAGCCAGGTAGGAAATTCCGGCAATTCCTGGGTAAGCTGGGCAGTCATACCGTAATTATGCCCAAGCCCGATTAGCTGCGGGTGAGTCTGGCCACGGTCTGGCGCGCAGCGGTATCGACCAGCTGCCAGGCACGCTCGAAATCGTCCATGTCACCGGTGTAGGGGTCGGGGATATCGTCACGCTCTTCCACACCGGCCCAGGGCAGCCAGAGCGCGACCTTGTCGCGCAGCGGCGCCGGGGCGAGGCGTTGCAGATCGCGCAGATTGCTGCCATCGGCGCACAGCAACCAGTCGAAGTGTTCGAAGTCGGCGCCGCGCACCTGGCGCGCGCGCAACCCGGAGATGTCCACGCCATGGCCGCGTGCGCAGCGAATCGCGCGTGGGTCCGGCGGATCGCCGGCATGCCAGTCGCCGGTGCCGGCGGAATCGACCTCGATCCGCCGCGACAACCGCGCCTCGTCCAGCCGCGCACGCAGGGCGCCCTCGCCCATTGGCGAGCGGCAGATATTGCCCAGACACACGATCAGCACCCTCATGCCGCTGCCATGCGGGTTTGCGCGCGCGCCAGATCGTCCGGCGTATCGATGCCCGGCGGAAACTGTTCGGGCGTCAACGCCACCGCGATGCGGTAGCCGGCCTCCATCACGCGCAATTGTTCCAGCGACTCGATGCGCTCCAGCATCCCGGGCGGCATTGCCGCAAAGCGCTGCAGAAATCCTGCGCGGTAGGCGTAGATCCCGATGTGGCGCAGCCATTGCCCGTCACTGGGCAAGCTGTCGCGCTGACTGGCGAAGCTGTCGCGATGCCAGGGAATCGGCGCGCGGCTGAAGTACAAGGCGTCGCCAGCTGCGTTACGCACCAGCTTGACCACGTTCGGATCGAACAGCTCGTGCGCGCTGTCGACCTGTGCGGCCAGCGTGGCCATTTCGGCGCCGGAGTGCAGCAGCAGCTCGGCCACCGCACGGATGCCGGCGGCAGGCGCGAACGGCTCGTCGCCCTGCAGGTTCACCACGCAGGTATCGGCTTCCCAGCCGGCAATCCGCGCGCATTCGGCAAGCCGGTCGGTGCCCGATACATGTTCGTTACCGGTCATTGCCACATGCACGCCGGAAAGGCCTTCGATCACCTCGGCAATGCGTGCATCGTCGGTGGCCACCCAGACCTCACGCGCACCGGCCAGCAGCGCCCGCTCAGCCACATGCTGGATCATCGGGCGATCGCCGATCAACTGCAGCGGCTTGCCCGGCAAGCGCGTGGAAGCGTAGCGTGCGGGAATGGCGACGACGAAATCTGCAGAGGTTGTGGTGGTCATGCGTGCGCGCTCTGGAAAGCAGGAAGAATTGAAGAAACGAGATAACCGAATCGCATGATGTCGCGGTGTGATTGAGCGAAGTCGCGGTGTTCAGTTGAGCAGCGATGCCTTACACCATCACTAGCACGCCGCTGCATGCACTGCTCGCACGGGCACACCGACCATCTTGATTGGTCCTTGCTCAGCCACCGTCGCGGGACCTTACGCGGCATGGGTGCCGCATAAGAGCCTACATGGATGTACTTGCGGCGTGTCCCGCGACGGTGCGTGGGCAAGGACCCTGCAACCAAGCCGCAGATCACCACTCCCGGCGCAGCGTTCACACCCCTTGCCGGCTCGCCAACTTGTCCAGGCGATCAAGCAGACTCACCCAGAACGCCGCCGGCAGCTCCGCCTTGAGCGGTACGCTATACAGCCACTCGTCGGCAAATGGCCTGCACTTCACTGCATCCTTTTCGGTCATCAGCACCGGCAGGCGGCTGCCGAAGCTGAAATCGGCGGCGCGATAGACGTGGTGATCGGGGAAGGCATGCGGCACCACGCCAATGCCGCGCGCGCGCAGCATCGCGAAGAAACGTTCCGGGTGCGCGATCCCGGCTACCGCATGCACGCGCTGGCCGGCAAGCCTGCTCAATGGCTGAGCGCGCTTGCCATCCATCGGCTGCACGCTGTCGATGCTCAGACGCATCTGCCATTCGCCAAATCCGGTGTCATCGGGCGCGGGTGCGGTCGCTGCTGCGCTGGCCTGGCCCAGATTGACCACCCGGAAATCGCAGTCGCGTGCGCGTGCAGCCGGCTCGCGCAGTGGCCCGGCCGGCAGCAGGCGCCCGTTGCCGTAGCGGCGCTGGCCATCGACCACTTCGATCTCCACATCGCGGGCCAGCCGGTAATGCTGCAGCCCGTCGTCGCAGACGACGATGTCGCAGCCCGCTTCGACCAAAGCGCGCGCCGCAGCCAGGCGATCGCTGTCCACGCGTACGCGGGCGCCGGTCTTCCAGGCAATCAGGACCGGCTCGTCGCCGCCGAGCGCGACTGGCGTGTCCGCCTCGACCCAGCGTGCCGTGCCTGATTCGTCACGGCCATACCCGCGACTGGCCACGCCAGGCGTCCAGCCGGCCTCCTGCAACTTGGCGACCAGGGCAATCGTCAACGGCGTCTTGCCGGTGCCGCCGGCAGTGACGTTGCCCACCACGATCACCGGCACCGGCACGCCGTGGCGCTTGCGCCAGCCGCGGCGATACAGGGCGCGTCGCAGCGCGATGGCAGCACCGTAAACCGGCGCCAGCAGGCGCGCCGACAGCGGGATCGGCGCATTGTCGTACCAGTAACCCGGCGTGCGGGTGCCGCGCTTGCTCATGCCTGACGTTCGCGGAACTGCATGCCGTGCAGGTGCGAGTACAAGCCGCCCTGCTCCAGCAATTGGTGATGGGTGCCGCGCTCGACGATACGGCCCTGGTCCATCACCAGCACCTGGTCGGCATGCTCGATGGTGGACAAGCGGTGCGCGATCACCAGCGTAGTGCGGTCCGGCATCAGCTTGTGCAAGGCGTCCTGCACCAGACGTTCGGATTCGTTGTCCAGCGCCGCGGTGGCTTCGTCCAGGATCAGGATCGGCGCGTCCTTGAGCATTGCGCGCGCGATCGCCAGACGCTGGCGCTGGCCGCCGGACAGGCGCCCGCCCTTGGTGCCCACATGCGACTGCAGGCCTTCGGGCAGCTGCGCGACGAACTCCATCGCGTTGGCGCCCAGGATGGCGCGTTCCAGCTGGCCGGCGTCGGCACTGCGCATTTCGCCATAGGCGACGTTGTCGGCGATGCTGCCGTCGAACAGCATGACCTGCTGGCCGACCAGCGCGATCTGCCGTCGCAGATCGGCCAGCGCATACGCCTGCACCGGGTGCCCGTCGAGCAGGATCTGCCCGCACTCTGCTTCGTAGAAGCGCGGGATCAACTTGATCAGGCTGGACTTGCCGCTGCCGGAACGCCCGACGATCGCCGTCACCGTGCCCGGTTGCGCCACGAAACTGACCTCGGCCAAGGCCGGGTTCACCTGGCCCGGATAGCGTGCAGTGACATTGCGGAATTCGATCAGGCCCTTGGCGCGCGTCAGCGGCACCGCGCCCTGGTCCGGCTCGTCGGGACTGTCGAGCACCGAGAACAGGCGCTCGGCCGAGGCCAGGCCGCGCTGCACCATGTTCTGCACATTGGTGAGCTGCTTGAGGCCCGGAATGATCGTCAGCATCGAGGTCATCAGCACCACGAAGTCGCCGGCGGTCAGCCGCCCGGCCAGTGCCTGGGCCCCGGCGACGAACAGCAGCGCCGACAGACCGATCGCGCCGATCATCTGCACCGTGGCGGTGGAAATGCCGCGCGTGGATTCGACCTTCATCGCCAGACGCAGATTGCGGTCGGCCAGCGCGCCATAGCGCTCCATTTCGGTCTGCTGGGCACCGTAGATCTTGACCTCCTGATGGCTGGACAAAGTCTGGTCGGCCGCTTGCAGCAGATGCGCGCCGCTTTCCTGAATGCTGTGGCTGATGCGCCGATAGCGCCGCGCCACCTTGTCCATCACCCAGGCCAGCACCGGTGCCAGCACCAGGATGGTCAGCGTGACCTGCCAGCTATGCCACAGCATCAACGCCAGCGCGCCGATCACCTGCAGCGATTGCTGGATCATCACCTTGACCGCATCCACCGCCGCCTGCGCCACCTGGTCCGAGTCCGAACCCAGCCGGATCAGCATCGACGGTACCGGTTCGGAGTCGAAGCGCGATCCCGGCAGGCGCAGATATTTGGACATCACCTTGACGCGCAGGTCGCGCGCGATGCTGCGTGCGGATTTGCCCATCGCCATATCGGTGATGTAGCCGGCAACCCCGCGCACCACGAACAACAGGATGATCTGCACCGGCAGCCAGCGACTGACTTCGGCATTCTTGTAGATGAAGGTCTCGTCGGTGATCGGCTTCATCAACGCCAGGAAGCCGGTCGTGCCCGCCGCCTCGATCAGCGCGGCAATCAGCGCGGCGACCAGCAACAGGCGATACGGCTTGGCGAAGGCCAGCAGGCGACGGTACGTGCGCCAGGACGAAACTGGCGCCGGGCGGTCGTTGGAGGTGGTCACTGGCGGGTTCCGTTAGTGCGTGTCTGGCCGGTCGTGGGTGTCGCCCCGGCTTGAGGCGCTGTGGCGATCGCGATGCGGCGGAAGCCGAGTTGCCCCAATGCATCCTGCGCGATCACCACCGCTTGATACGGCGTGCGTGCATCGGCGCGCAGCAACACCGTCTGCTCGCGGTCGTCGCCGGCGAGCTGGGCGATGGTCTGCTTGAGCGAGTCCACGTCCGAACGCAGCACTTCCTGATCGTTGATGAAATAACGCCCATCTGCATTGACCAGCACGCTCAGCGAACGTGGCGGTGTGCTGCTGTGTTGGTCGCTGGCGGTCGGCAGCTGCAATTGCAGCGTGGAGCGTGCGTCGAAAGTCGTGGTCACCACGAAAAAGATGATGAGGACAAGGATGACGTCAATCAATGGCACCAGATCGATATGCGGCTCGTCCTGGCCTCGGTCACTGCCGATGCGCATCCGTCAGCCCTTTGCCATGACGGGTTTGCCAGCTGCCGCGACCGGCGCCGTGGCGGCTGGCACCACGCGGCCGTCCATCGTGTCCAGCAACAAGGTGGCTTCCTGCTCCATCTCGATGATGTAACCGGCGATGCGGCCCTTGAAGAAGCGATGCGCCATCAATGCCGGTACCGCGATGATCATGCCGGTGGCCGTGCACACCAGCGCCTTGCCGATGCCGCCGGCCAGCTGGTTCACATCGCCCACGCCGTGATCGAGGATGCCCAGGAACATCTGGATCATGCCGACCACCGTGCCCAGCAGTCCCAGCAGCGGCCCGGCCGAGGCGATCGTGCCCAAGGCATTCAGATAGCGCTCCATGCGGTGCACCACATGCCGGCCGGTGTCCTCGATGCGCTCGCGAATCAACTCACGCGGACGACCACGCACGTCCAGCGCCGCAGCCAGCAAGGCGCCCAGCGGCGAATTGCGCCGCAGCGACTCAATGTGGCTGGGATCCAGTTTGCCGCGCGCGGCCCAGTTGCGGACCTCCTCGCCCAGACCTGGCGGGGTCACCTCGTTGCGGCGCAGGCTCCACAGACGCTCCAGCACGATCGCCAGCGCGATCACGCCCAGCAACAGCAACGGCACCATCGGCCAACCGCCTGCCTTGACCAGCTCCAACACGATTCGATTCCTCCGGCAACGCGGCCGCCTATTCGCTGGTCGATAGGATAGCAGCCGACCGCCGCCGTTCCGCAGCATCCCAGAGCCGTGGCTGCCAGCGCCGGCGCTCGCGTACCTGCAGGCCGTCGGCGCCCAGCCAGACCCGGATTGCCCCGGCCTGGGCCGTGTCGAGCAACTCGGCGCCACTGCCCTGCCAGCGCTGCACCACCTCGGCACGCGGGTGACCGAAGCGATTGCCGTGCCCGGAGGACACCAGCGCCAGCCGCGCGCCGGTGGCGGCGATGAAATCGGCATGCGAGCCGTCGGCGCTGCCATGGTGCGGGACCACCACCAGATCGGCACGCAACTCCGGAGCATGTTCCCGCAGCAGGCTGCGCTCGACGAGCTCACCGATATCGCCCGGCAACAATGCGCTGCCATACCGTGTTTCGATACGCAGCACGCAACTGGACTGATTGCGCAGATACGGGAAGCCGGCGCTGGGGTGCAGGAAGCCAAAGCGCACCCCATCCCATGCCCATTGCTGGCCGGCACGGCAGCGGGTGCTGACGTCCAGTGGCGCCTGTGGCGGTGCCGCCGTCATCGCCACGGGCAATCCCGCACGCACCGCTGCATAGCCGCCGGCATGGTCGGCGTCGGCATGGCTGAGCACGATGGCATCCAGGCGTCGCACCCCGAGCGCGCGCAAGGCCGGCAGCACCACCCGCTCGCCGGCATCGAAGCCATCGCGTACCGCCGGGCCGGTGTCGAACAGCAACGCATGCCGCTGCGTGCGTACCAGCACCGCCAGGCCCTGCCCCACGTCCAGCACCTGCACGTCGGCCTCGCCGGCCGCGGGCAGCTCGCGGTCCGGCCACAGCAGCGGCAACCACAACAGCAGCGCCATGGATTTGCCGGGCGTGCCGCGCGGCAACAGCAACCAGAACGCGCCGAGCAAGGCTGCGACCAACGCAAGCGCATCGGACTCGGGCACCCACCACAGCGCCACCGAGGTCTGCCCAAGCCAGACCAGGCCTGGCCAGGTCAGCTCGAAGCACCAACCGGCCAATCGCCATGCCCACACGCCCGCTCCCGGCAGCACTGCTTCCAGCCCGGTGCCCAGCAAGGCGAGTGGCACCACCACAAAAGTCCACCAGGGAATGGCGACCAGATTGGCCAATGGCCCCACCAGCGATGCCTGCCCGAACAGGCTGACGGTCAACGGCAGCAGGCCGACAGTGGCGACGGTCTGGGCGGACAGGAAGCCGCGCACAACTGCGCGATCGTCAGCTGGCAGGCACCACACCAGCCAGGCCACCCCGGCAAAGCTGAGCCAGAAGCCCGCCACCAGCACGCTCAGCGGGTCCCACAGCAGTACTGCCAACAAGGCCAGCGCGAGGATCTGCACGGTGCTGGCACGCCGCCGCAGCACCCGCGCCAACGCGACCACGGCAATCATCAACACGGTGCGCACCGTGGGCAGCGCCAGGCCCGCCAGCACTGCATACCCTGCGGCACCGAGCAAGGCGGCGACCGCCGCCGCGTGGCTACGCGGAATCCGCGTTCCAAGCACCGGCCAGGCTCGCCAGAGTCCGGCGACCAGTAGGGCGACGAATGCAGCGACCAGCCCTACATGAAATCCCGAGATCGCAATCAGATGGCTGAGCCCGGTCGCACGCAGCGTGGCCCAGGCTGCGTCGTCCAGCCCGCGCGTGTCGCCCAGGGCGAGCGCGCGCAGGTAAGGCGCCGATGATCCGGGCACGCGGTCGGCAATGCGCTGCGACATCGCTTCGCGCCAGGCATCCACGCCGCGCGGTGCAGCGGTCTGCCGCGCCGCAATCGGCACCCGCACATAGCCGCTGGCGGCAATGCGCTGCGCCAGTGCCTGCCGCTCGGCATCGAAGCCACCAGGGTTGCGCAAGCCGCGCGGCGCACGCAGCTTGAGCCGCAGCTGCCAGGCGGCGCCCGCGCGCAGCGCGGCACGCGGCCCCATGCGCTCGGCACCGAAGTCGTCATACCAGGCCAACTGCAGCAGCTTGCCGCGCAGCGCGGCAGGCTGTGCGGAATCGTCATCCACGCGCAGCTGAAAGCGCGTGCGTCGTGGCTCGGCGACCGGCAGTTCGACAATCTGCCCGCGCACCGTCAGTTCCCGCGCTTCATCCTGCGGGCGCAGTTGTGCCTGCAGAACGCCGGTGACCTGCCAGCCCACCAGACCGAAACCGAACACCGCGCTGGCCAGTGTCCCCGCTAACACGATCCGCCGCGGACGCAGCCATGTGCCGAGGCCGATGCCCAGCAGCCCTGCAGCAAGGCACGCGGCATAGACCGCACGCGACAGCAGCGCCGGCGACCACGCGCACACCACGATGCCCAGCAACAAGGCCGCTGCCGCGGTCATCGTCGGTATCCGCCGCGGTGTAGGCGGTGCCTGTGCTGACGCATCCATGCTGTCGGTCGCCATCCCGGCCGTGGTCCATCCACCGACTCAAGTTAGACCAGCGCCTGCGTCGGGCACAGCAGCGAGCGGCGCATTGCGCGGTAGGAATCAGGCTAACCCTGCAGTGGTATATCCAGCAGGTGGAAGGTGCTGCCACGCAGGTGCAATGCGCCGGGCAGGACAGCGTCTGCAGGCCACACAGCAACCTTATCGGACTGCATTCGCCTCGATTTCATGACTGCCGCGCTATGTTCGCCACTGTTTCTGAGGAGCTTCCCCCATGCGTAAAGGCACTGCACTGATTGTCGGCGTGACCGGCATTTCCGGTTACAACCTCGCCAATGTCCTGGTGGCCGATGGCTGGACCGTCTATGGCCTGGCACGGCGCCCGCTGCCTCAGGACGGCGTGATCTCGCTTGCGGCCGATCTGCTGGATGCCGACAGCACCAGCACCGCGCTGCGTGGCCTGCCGATCACCCACGTGTTCTTCTGCACCTGGACACGGCGCGACACCGAGCGCGAGAACGTCGAAGCCAACGGCGCGATGATGCGGCATCTGTGCGAAGCGCTGAGCGATGCGCCGCTGCAGCACATGGCGCTGGTCACCGGTACCAAGCACTACCTCGGCGCGTTCGAGAACTACGGCAGCGGCAAGGCGGAAACGCCGTTTCGCGAAAGCGAGCCGCGCCAGCCCGGCGAGAACTTCTACTACACGCTGGAAGACCTGTTGTTCGCACATGCCGAGCAGCATGGCTTCGGCTGGAGCGTGCATCGCTCGCACACCATGATCGGCATGGCCAATGGCAGCAATGCGATGAACATGGGCGTGACGCTGGCGGTGTATGCATCGCTATGCAAGCACACCGGCCAGCCGTTCGTGTTTCCCGGCTCGCAGGCGCAGTGGAACAGCCTCACCGACCTGACCGATGCCGGCCTGCTCGGCAAGCAGCTGGCCTGGGCAGGCCTGAGCCCGGCCGCACGCAATCAGGCCTTCAACACCGTCAACGGCGACGTGTTCCGCTGGCGCTGGATGTGGAGCCAGATTGCCGACTTCTTCGGGCTCGACGCTGCGCCCTGCCCCGAGACCCCGCAGCCGCTGGAGGCACGCCTGAGCGAGACCGCGCCGGCAATATGGAGCGAGATCGCCAGCCAGCATGGCCTGGTGGAGGCCGACGTCAATCGATTGGCATCCTGGTGGCACACCGATGCCGACCTGGGCCGCGAGATCGAGTGCGTCAACGACATGACCAAGAGCCGCGAACTGGGCTTTACGGATTTCTACGACAGCCGTGCATCGTTCCTGGAACTGTTCACGCGCCTGCGCGCGCTGCGCATCATTCCCTGATGCGTTGGGTCGTTGCCACGCCCGTGGCGGCGACCGTTCTTCCTGTCACGGCGCGTCCTGTCACCGCGAGCATCGACGCGATGCAGCGCGCGGGCACTGCGTGCTGAAGGCGCATGTTGTGGCCAACGCCAGTCGGTGCATCACGCGAATGCACCCGCAACCAGCCCCCAGGATCTTCAATCTGAGATCGCGGGTTCACCGCCGCCCAGCCGCCAGGAACTCCGACGGCCAGGCAACGCGTCTCACACCGCAGATGGCGCCAGTTCGCGCAGCTTGCCCTGATGCAGCTCGAGCACGCGGTCCAGGCGTCGCGCCAGACTGCGATCGTGCGTCACCAGGACCAGACTGGTGCGCTGCGCACGATTGAGTTCCAGCATCAGTTCGAACACGGTCTCGGCGGTCTTGTCGTCCAGGTTGCCGGTGGGCTCATCGCCCAGCACGCAGCCTGGCTTGTTTACCAGCGCACGCGCCACCGCCGCACGCTGACGCTCGCCGCCGGACAACTCGCTCGGCTTGTGCTCGATGCGATGTCCGAGCCCGACCGATTCCAGCAACTGCAAGGCCTGCGCCCGCGCCACCGACACCTCTTTCCCGGACAGCAGCACCGGCATCATCACGTTTTCCAGCGCGGTGAATTCCGGCAGCAGATGATGGAACTGGTACACGAAACCCAGGGCCTGATTGCGCAGCTTGCCGCGCTCGCCATCGGACAACGCTGACATGCGGCGGCCGGCCACATACACCTCGCCCGAGGTCGGAATATCCAAGCCGCCGAGCAGATGCAGCAGCGTGCTCTTGCCCGCCCCCGAGGCGCCGACAATGGCCACGGTTTCGCCGGTCGCCACTGTCAGATCCAGACCGTCGAACACCGGCGTGCGCATCTTGCCTTCGGCGTAGGTCTTGGCCAGACCCTCGGCGCGGATCACCGCCTCTGCTTGGTTTGGCATTTGCACAGCCGATTCCCTGATCTCATTCATAACGCAGCGCCTCCGCCGGCTGCGTGCGCGAGGCGCGCCATGCCGGATACAAGGTCGCCAGGAAACTCATCACCAACGCAACGACGGTGATCACCACCACGTCCTGGGTCTGCATGTCGGTCGGCAAGCCGGTGATGTAATACACGTCCTCGGGCAGCAGCTTGACGCTGAAGATCGTCTCGATCACGCCCAGGATGCGTTCCAGGTTGAGCGTCAGCACGATGCCGCCGATCACGCCCATGATCGTGCCCATGAAGCCGATCAACGAGCCCTGCACCATGAACACCTGCATCACCCCCGCAGGCGACAGGCCCAGGGTGCGCAGGATGGCGATATCGGCCTGCTTGTCGGTGACCAGCATGACCTGCGAGGACACCAGGTTGAACGCGCCCATCGCCACGATCAGCGACAGCAAGATGCCCATCACGGTCTTTTCCATCTTCAACGAGTGGTAGAGATTGGCGTTCTCCTGGGTCCAGTCGCTGACCCGGTACGGGCCATGCAACTTCACCGCCAGATCGCGCGCCACCGGCCAGGCCTGATCCATGTCGTGCAGGCGCAGCCGCACGCCGGTGACGCCGTCCATGCGCAACACACGCGCCAGGTCCTGCATGTTGACCACGGCCAGGCCGCGGTCGATCTCGTTGTAGCCCGCCTCGAAGATTCCGCTGACGGTGAAGCGCTTGAGCCGCGGCATCGCGCCCAGCGGCGTGGCCTGGGTATCGCTGAGCAGCACCACGATGCTGTCGCCCATGTCCACGCCCAGCCAGATCGCCAGCTCCTTGCCGATGACGATGTTGTAGGAGCCCGGGGTCAGGCTGTCGACCGACCCCTGCTGCATCTTCTTGGCCAGCACCGACACCTTGCCCTCTTCGGCAGGAACGATGCCGCGCACGATCGCCGGCTGCTTGCGCGGGCCCTGCAGCAGCGATTCGGTTTCGATGTACGGCGCGGCACCGGCGATGCGCGGATCGGCCATGGCGACCGCGACTGCATGCTGCCAGTCGTGCATCGGCGCGCCGTCCGCACTGACCGTGGCATGCGCGGCCATCTGCAGCAGACGGTCGCGGATTTCCTTCTGGAAACCGCTCATCACCGCCAGCGTGGTGATCAGCACGGTCACGCCCAGGGCGATGCCCAGGATCGATGCCATCGAGATAAACGAGATGAAGCCATTGCGCCGCTTGGCACGCAGGTAGCGCAAGCCGATGGCAACCGGGATAGGTTTGAACATGCGGTTCAACCAGGAAAGGGACGCTATGGTGCCACTTGCGGCCGCCGGGACGAAATGGCGTATGCCTGAGCGGCCAGACGCAGTTCACGTCGCTGCGCCGCGGGCAAGGTATCCGGCCAGAAAAGCAGGCGTTGGCGACGTGCATCCAGGCCGGTCCACGCCACCACCGCGATCGGCCCGCGCCACGCCACCTGCAGGCCCTGCACCTGCACACCGTCAACGCTGGCAGGCGTTTCGCTCCAGGGCACGATCACTTCCCGCGCTGGCGAGCGCAACAGCAGGCGCAGCGATCGCCCACCGGTCAACACTGCATGGACAGACAACAGCACCGCCAGCCATGGCGGCACCCCGCTCCGCCAGAGTGCCCACAATGCGAGCGCGCTCAGCACGCCCAGCGCGCAGGCAAGCCCGCGCGAGGGCCGCCATTCAAGCCGGCATGGCGCGAATATCGGCGATGAGTGCGGCGTTGACGGCATCGGGGCAGGCCTCGTATCCCATGAACCAGCGCCACAACTTATCGTCTTCGCAATCCAGCAGCTGTAGGAAAACCGCGCGCTCGGACTCGGAAGCCTGCGCCCAGCGTTGATCCAGATAGCGCCCGAACAATTGATCGAGCTCGCGCATGCCGCGTCGGCAACGCCAGCGCAGTTTCTTCAGCAGGGTTTCTTCATCCATCTCACTCTCCAGCTCGCCTTGCCGGCACCGAAAACGACAGCGGCACCAGACCAAGGGCCGGTGCCGCTGTGAACCATCTCCCCGCCGAAGCGGGGGCCGCATTGCCCTGCGATCAGGCGCGACGCGCCATCATCAACTTCTTGATCTCGGCAATCGCCAGCGCCGGGTTCAGGCCCTTGGGGCAGGTCCGCGCGCAGTTCATGATGGTGTGGCAGCGATACAGCTTGAACGGATCTTCCAGGTCGTCCAGGCGCGCACCGGTGTCTTCGTCGCGCGAATCGATGATCCAGCGATACGCCTGCAGCAGGATCGCCGGGCCCAGATAGCGCTCGCCATTCCACCAGTAGCTCGGGCAGCTGGTCGAGCAGCAGGCGCACAGGATGCACTCGTACAACCCATCGAGCTTGCGGCGGTCTTCCGGCGACTGCAGGCGCTCGCGGTCCGGCGGCGGCGGGGTCTGGGTGCGGATCCACGGCTTGATCGACGCGTACTGCGCGTAGAAATGCGTCAGATCCGGCACCAGATCCTTGATCACGCTCATGTGCGGCAGCGGATAGATCGGCACCTCGGCCTTGCCGCAGGCGGCAATCGCCTTGGTGCAGGCCAGCGTATTGGTGCCGTCGATGTTCATCGCACACGAGCCGCAGATGCCCTCGCGGCAGGAGCGACGGAACGCCAGCGTCGGGTCGATCTCGTTTTTGATCTTGATCAGCGCGTCCAACACCATCGGACCGCACTTGTCGAGATCGATCTCATAGCTGTCGGTACGCGGGTTGGCTTCGCCATCCGGATCCCAGCGGTAGACCTTGAAGGTGCGCTTGTTCTTGGCGCCCTGAGCAGGGTAATGCTTGCCCTTGCCGATCTTTGAATTCTTGGGGAGGGTGAACTCTGCCATAGCTGCTCTCGTTGGCTCAGGCGATGCGCGGTGCGAACGACAACCGCACCGTGCGCATGAAGGTAAAGATGACGGATGCCACCGCCGAGGCGGTGGCGCAACCGCCGGCGGCGTGCCGGCGTTGCCCCTGCGTCATGGGGCGATCCGGCTGTCGCGGTGCACGGCTGCGGTACCCGGACAGGCCGGCCAGCAGAGGCAATGCGAAAGCGGATCGATCCATGCGCATCGATCAGTAAACGCGCGGCTTCGGCGGGACCACGTCCACGTCCTTGCTCAGCGTGTACATGTGCACCGGGCGATATTCGAACTCGCACTTGCCCTTGTCGTCGACGGTGACCAGCGTGTGCTTCTGCCAGTTGACGTCGTCGCGGTCCGGGAAGTCTTCGTGCGAATGCGCGCCGCGGCTCTCATGCCGCTGCTCGGCCGAGTTGATCGTCGCCACTGCATTGAGCAGCAGGTTGTTCAACTCGTAGGTTTCGATCAGGTCAGAGTTCCACACCAGCGAGCGGTCCGAGACCTTGACGTCTTCGAAGCTGGCGAAGATCTCGGCCATCTTGTCGACGCCCTCTTTCAGCGTCTTGCTGGTACGGAACACGGCCGCGTCCGACTGCATGGTGCGCTGCATGTTGTCGCGAATCACCGAGGTCGGCGTGGAGCCGTTGGCGTAGCGAAGCTTGTCCAGCAGGCCCAGGGCCTTGTCGCAGGCATCGGACGGCAGCGTCTTGTGCGGCTGGTTGGGCTTGACCGTCTCGGCGCAGCGGTTTGCCACCGCACGGCCGAACACCACCAGATCCAGCAGCGAGTTGGAACCCAGGCGGTTGGCACCGTGCACCGACACGCAGGCAGCTTCGCCGATCGCATACAGGCCCGGCACGACCGCATCCGGGTTGTCGCCCTGCTTGCGCACGACTTCGCCGTAGAAGTTGGTCGGAATGCCGCCCATGTTGTAGTGCACGGTCGGCAACACCGGAATCGGCTGCTTGGTCACGTCCACACCGGCAAAGATGTGCGCGCTTTCGGCGATGCCGGGCAGCTTTTCGTTGATCACTTCTGGGCCGAGGTGGGTCAGGTCGAGCAGGATGTGATCCTTGTGCTCGCCCACGCCACGGCCTTCGCGGATCTCCACGGTCATCGAACGCGATACCACGTCGCGCGATGCCAGATCCTTGTAATGCGGTGCATAGCGCTCCATGAAGCGCTCGCCGTTGCTGTTGCGCAGGATGCCGCCTTCACCACGCACGCCCTCGGTGATCAGGCAGCCCGCACCGTAGATACCGGTGGGATGGAACTGCACGAACTCCATGTCCTGCACCGGCAGGCCGGCACGCATCACCAGGCCGCCGCCGTCACCGGTACAGGTGTGGGCAGAGGTCGCGCTGAAGTAGGCACGGCCATAGCCGCCGGTGGCCAGCACCACGCCGTGGGCGCGGAACAGATGCAAGCTGCCATCGGCCATGTCCAGCGCCAGCACACCACGGCAAACGCCTTCCTCGTCGAAGATCAGGTCGAGTGCAAAGTACTCGATCATGAAGCGCGCGTTGTGCGCCAGCGACTGCTGATACAGCGTGTGCAACATCGCGTGACCGGTACGGTCGGCCGCCGCGCAGGTGCGCTGTGCCGACGGGCCTTCGCCGTACTTGGTGGTCATGCCGCCGAACGGGCGCTGGTAGATCTTGCCCTCTTCGGTCCGCGAGAACGGCACGCCGTAGTGCTCGAGCTCGATAATGGCCGGAATCGCCTCGCGGCACATGTACTCGATCGCGTCCTGGTCGCCCAGCCAGTCCGAGCCCTTGATGGTGTCGTAGAAGTGGTAGCGCCAGTCGTCTTCGCCCATGTTGCCGAGCGCGGCCGAGATGCCACCCTGCGCCGCCACGGTATGCGAGCGGGTCGGGAAGACCTTGGTCAGGCAGACCGTCTGCAGGCCCTTCTGGGCCAGGCCGAACGTGGCGCGCAGGCCGGCGCCGCCGGCGCCCACCACGACCATGTCGTACTTGTGTTCTGTAATCTTGTAAGCGGACATCGAATTATGGATTCCTGTTTGGTCGCGGACGACTCAGCTGATGCCCAGCGCAATACGCGCCACGGCAAACACGCTGACGATGGCGCCCAGCACGGCGACGAAGCGCACGATGGTCTGCGCAGCAAGCGCAAGCAGCGAGTTGTGCACGTAATCTTCCAGCACCACCTGCATGCCCAGCTGCGCATGCCAGAACGAGGCGATCAGGAAGCCGACCAACAGGATCGCATTCCAGGGCTTGGCCACCGCGGCGCTGGCTGCAGCGTGATCGGCACCGATCAGGCTCAGCACGAAGATCAGGAACCAGATCGACAGCGGCACCAGGGCGGTGGCGGTCAGGCGCTGCACCACGAAGTGCTCGGTGCCGGTCTTGGCGGCGCCCAGGCCACGCACGTTCTTCAGCGGGGTACGGTAGCGGTTCATACGGCACCTCCGGCCAGCAGTACATAGGCCCAGATCGCAGCGGTGAGCACGAAGCTCAGGATCAGCGACAACCAGCCAAGACTGACGAACGAGCGCACTGCATAGCCCTGTCCGAAGTCCTGCATGATGTGGCGCAGTCCACCGAACAGGTGGAACGCGAAGCACCAAGTCCAGCCGAACAGGAAGACCTGGCCGTACCAGGCGCCTGCGTGCTCGCGGAAACAATTCCAGTGGTCGGGGCCGAGCATCAATGTCAGCAAGGCGGCGGCAATCGCCAGAGCGCCGATGGACAGTACGATGCCGGTGGCTCGATTGAGAATCGAGGTCACCATCTGTATCTGCCAGCGGTACACCTGGAGATGCGGGGAAAGAGGACGTTCGCGGATCGCCATTCGCTGGGCTCGTTTTCTCGGCTGGGCGGCACTAGACCGCTGTGGCTAAAAGCTGCTCAAAAATCGATGCAGCGTCCATTTTTTTCCCAGTCGCCGTAGCGCGTTGGCTCGGGGCCGTCGCGTCCACCAATTTCCTTCGGCAGTGGCTTCTTCTCGGGAATCGTCTCCTGAGGGGAAGGCTGCGTCTCGGAATCCTGCGCTGGGGTGGGGGTTGGATGGCCTATCATAGTGGTCTCACAACATTGCGATTTTAGTCCTCCCCTTCCATGGCTGACAACCTGAATCTTATTCCACAGGGTTTTGGCTCCCTGCACGACATGCAATACGTCCGCTTGATCGGGACGGATGCAGTGGCGTTCGCGCATGCGCAATTTGCCAACGACGTACAGGCGCTGGCGATCGGGCAGTGGCAGTGGAATGCGTGGTTGACGGCAAAGGGGCGCGTGATCGCCATCTTCGCACTCCTGCGTGAGGACGACACACACCTGCTGATGCTGTTGCCCGATGGCAATGCGGCCGAGATCGCAACGCAACTCGGCCGTTTTGTGTTCCGACGCAAGCTCAAGATCGGCGTGGCGGCGCTTTCGGCGTTTGGCGGCCTTGCCGCGCCTGCCCGCGCCCAGGGCCCGCAGGCCGATATCGGAACGCAGCGTATCGAATTGGACCTGGGCAGCCCTGCCCTGCCGCGCACGCTGATGTTGCTGGCGAACGATGAGGCATTGGCCACGCCTATCGAAGTACCGCGCATGGACGCCGAGTGGCGCCGTACGGACCTGCAACTGGGGCTGGCGCGCCTGCCCGATGCGCAACGTGAGCAGTGGACGCCGCAGCAGCTGGCGCTGGATCGCCTGCAGGCCTTCAGCGTCAAAAAGGGCTGCTATCCGGGCCAGGAGATCGTGGCGCGGACGCATTTTCTGGGCAAGGCCAAGCGTGCGCTGCAGCTGTTGCAGGGCGATGCCGTTGGCAGCGATGCGCTGGTCGAGGCGGGCCAGGCCGTGCTGCTGGGCGATGCCACCATCGGCACGCTGGTCAGCGTGGCGGGCGATCTTGCGCTGGCGGTGTTGCCGCTGGAGCTGACCCTCGAAGCCGACGCCGTGCTGCAGGCGGGCGCGCATGCCGCCCGCCCGCTTGCGTTCGTGCAGGGGCTGGCGCGTTAGGCCAGCGCCAGCCGTTCGCCGCTGGCCGGGTCGAAGAAGTGCAGCGCCTCGCTGCGCAGTGCCAGGCGCAGATGCTCCCCCACCGCCGGCAGGGCCTGCGGCGCGACGCGGATCACCAGCGGCTGGCCGCCGCGGTCGAGATTGAGGAAGATCTCGTTGCCGACCGGCTCGATCACATCGATACGCGCGTCAAAGCCCAGCGCGGCGTCGTTTGACGGCTGCAGATGCTCCGGACGCACGCCGACGATGACCTCGCGACCGAACCAGCTGCGCTCGACCCGCGCCGCACCCAGCGGCACGCGCCAGCCATCGGCCATGACCAGATGCAGGCCGTCCTGCTCATCCAGGCGCCCCTGCAGCACGTTCATCGCCGGGCTGCCGAGGAATCCGGCCACGAACAGATTGGCCGGGCGGTCGTACAGCGCCATCGGGCTGTCGATCTGCTGGATCACCCCATCCTTGAGCACCACGATGCGCTGGCCCAGCGTCATCGCCTCGACCTGATCGTGGGTGACGTAGATCATCGTGGTGCCGAGCTTGCGGTGCAGCTGCGCGATCTCGGTACGTACGCTGTGGCGCAGCTTGGCATCCAGATTGGACAGCGGCTCATCGAGCAGGAACACCGACGACTCGCGCACCATCGCCCGCCCCAGCGCCACGCGCTGACGCTGGCCGCCGGACATCGCCTTGGGCAGCTTGTCGAGCATCGGGGTCAGCCCCAGCAGCTCGGCGGCGTTGTTGACCCGCTCGGCGATGACCTGCTTGGGGTGGCCGCGCAGCTTGAGCCCGAAGGCCAGGTTCTCGGCCACGGTCATGTGCGGGTAGAGCGCATAGCTCTGGAACACCATGGCGATGTCGCGGTCCTTGGGGGCCACGTCGTTGACCACGCGCTCGCCGATCTTCAGCGTGCCGGCGCTGATGTCCTCAAGCCCGGCGATCATGCGCAACAGGGTCGATTTGCCGCAGCCGGACGGCCCGACCAGCACCATCAATTCGCCATCGGCGACCTCGAAGCTCGCACCCTGTACCGCGACCTGGCCGTTCTCGTAGACCTTGCGGACACCTTCCAACTGCACTTTCGCCATCTTCGGCCTCAACGTAAGTTGTGCGCCCTGCCCTCGGCCCTCCCGACGGCGGTGACGCCGCATGTGCCTGCAAGGAAATTTCCTGCAAACGAATGCATTGGTTTATTCTGACATGTAATCGTTTTCACATGGCAACATCGATCTCGGGAGGGACCATGCCGCCACCGACCCAAGCCGCTGTCTCAAGCGGTGCAGCCTACCTTGCGAGGCCCGCCATTCGGCCACGCATGTGCAGATCTACCGCCGCGGCGCTAACCGCTGACGGCCACTTGCTGCAACAATCGGGGATTGGGCGTGCGCGTCCATCCCCCGCTGCGCGCACGCCAGTGTCGCTCAGGAACAGACATACCGACCGCCGGCTGTCCGGCGCCTTTCCGACCAGCTGCTGATCACGATGTCTCCAGAATCTGAAATTCGGTCCATGCACAACACCCTGATCCTGTTCGGCGCCACCGGCGATCTCGCCCAGCGCTATCTCTTCCCGTCCCTGCTGCGATTGTTCGTCGATGGCCTGCTGCCGGAGGACTTCCGTATCCGTGCGCTGGCATTGTCGCCGCACGACACCGAGGCATTCCGCGAGGTCCTGCGCCCGCGCCTGGCCGCCGCGCTGCCGATCGCCACGCCCGAGCAGATCGAAACGCTGCTGCAGCGGGTCGACTATCGCTCGGTGGATCTGCGCGATGCCGAGTCGGTGGCCAATGCCGTACGCGAGCTGGCCAGCCGCCAGTGCGTGAGCTACCTGGCGATTCCGCCGGGCCTGTACATCAGCACCTGCCAGGGCCTGGCCCTGGGCGGCGCGCTGGCTGCGCCGCACCGGCTGATGCTGGAAAAGCCGATCGGCCACGACTCGGACAGCGCCCGCGAGATCCTGCAGTCGATCGGCGCGCTGATCGACGAAGACCGCGTGTTCCGCCTGGACCATTACCTGGGCAAGGCGGCGGTGCAGAACCTGATCGCGCTGCGCTTCGGCAATACGCTGCTGGAAGCGGTGTGGAACCGCACCTATATCGAGTCGGTGCAGATCCTGGTGGCCGAAAGCGAAGGCGTGGACGGGCGCGATGCCTATTACGCACGCTCCGGCGCACTGCGCGACATGGTGCAGAGTCACATCCTGCAGTTGCTCTGCCTGGTGGCGATGGAGCCGCCGGCCTCGCTGGAAGCCGACCGCATCCGCGACGAGAAGGTCAAGGTGCTGCGCGCGCTGCGCCCGATGACCGCCGAACATGCCGCCCACGACAGCGTGCGCGGCCGCTATACCGCCGGCAGCATCAACGGCCAGCCGGCGCAGGCCTATCACCCGCCGGAAGGCAGCGACGTGGAAACCTTCGTCGCGGTGACCGCGCATATCGACAACTGGCGCTGGGCCGGGGTGCCGTTCCACCTGTGCACCGGCAAGCGCCTGGCCGAGCGTTCCACCCGCATCGTGGTCACGCTCAAGCCGGTGACGCATTGGCTGTTCGAGCGCCCGGACCGGCAGAACGCGGTGCCCAACCGCCTGACCTTCCAGCTGCAGCCGCAGGAAAACATCGAGCTTGGCCTGATGAGCAGCCTGGCCGGCCCGGAATGGGGCGCGATCGAACTGCAGCCGCTGGAACTGGAACTGTCGGTACCGACCGGCCTGCACCGCCGCATCGCCTACGAGCGCCTGTTCGTGGATGCCTTCAACGGCAACCCGGCACTGTTCGTGCGCGACGACGAGGTCAAGGCCGCCTGGTCGTGGATCGACAGCGTCAGCGATGCGTGGAAAGACGCGCAGCTGCCGCTGCAGCCCTACCCGGCCGGCAGCTGGGGCCCCGATGCCGCGGCGCCCTTCCTGCCCCCGGCCACCGACGCACAGGGACACACCGCATGACCGCTCCTTCCAAGCCGGTGCTGGTTGCCGATATCGGCGGAACCAATGCGCGCTTCGCGCTGGCCGATGTCGACGCCTCGGTGCCGCTGCTGGATGACACCTCGCGCGAATTTGCGGTGGTCGATTTCGGTTCGCTCGGCGAAGCCGCGCGCTATTACCTCGACCAGATCGGCGTGCAGGCCACCCAGGGCGTGTTCGCCGTGGCCGGCCGCGTGGACGGCGACGAGGCGCGCATCACCAACCATCCGTGGGTGATCTCGCGCTCGCGCACCGCCGCGATGCTGGGTTTCAGCACCCTGCACCTGATCAACGACTTCGCCGCGCAGGCCATGGCGATCAGCCTGCTGCGCCCGCAGGACGTGGTGCAGGTCGGCGGCGCCAGCTGGCGGCCGGCGCCGATCGATCAGCCGCGCAACTACGGCGTGATCGGCCCGGGCACCGGGCTGGGCGTGGGTGGGCTGATCATCCGCAACGGGCGCTGCTTTCCGCTGGAAACCGAAGGTGGCCACGTCAGCTTCCCGCCCGGCACGCCGGAGGAGATCCGCATCCTGGAGATCCTTTCCGAGCAGTTCGGCCGGGTTTCCAACGAGCGTCTGATCTGTGGCCCGGGCCTGGTCAACATCCATCGCGCGCTCAGCGAGATCGCCGGGGTCGACCCGGGCCCGCTGCAGCCCAAGGACATCACCGCGCGTGCGGCGGCGGGCGACCCGCGCTCGTCGCGCACCATCGATCTGTTCTGCGCCATCTTCGGCGCGATCGCCGGCGACATGGTGTTGATGCAGGGCGCCTGGGACGGCGTGTTCCTCACCGGCGGGCTGGTGCCCAAGGTGCTGGATTCGCTGCAGCATTCCGGCTTCCGCCAGCGCTTCGAACACAAGGGACGCTTCTCCGCGATCATGTCGCGGGTGCCGTCGCTGGCTGTCATGCATCCGCATGCCGGCCTGCTCGGTGCCGCCGCCTATGCGGTGGATGCGCAGCGTCAGCATCCAGGGGAGCAGCGATGAACCTGCAGGACAATCCGCGCATCACACTGGTGCGCTACGAAGACCCGGCCGAATGGACCGAGGCGGTGGCCAGCGAGATGGCCGACCTGCTGGAACAGGAGATTTCGCGCCGCGGCCAGGCGCGCATGCTGCTGTCAGGCGGCACCACCCCGGCGCCTGTGTACGAATCGCTCGCTCACCGTCCGCTGGACTGGTCGCGGGTGGAAGTGGGCCTGGTCGATGAGCGCTGGCTCTCGCCGCAGGATCAGGACAGCAACGCCTGGCTGGTCAATCACAGCTTTTTGACCCACGCACCGGCGGCGACCTTCATCCCGCTGGTGCGCCCGGGCAAGCAGTTGCCCGAGTGCGTGCACACCGCGAACCTGCAGGCCACGCACGCCGAACCGGCGTGTCTGGCGGTGCTGGGCATGGGCGGCGACGGACACACCGCCTCGCTGTTTCCGGGCTCGACCGACCTGAGCAAGGCACTGTCCAGCCCGCAGCCCTACGCGTCGCTGGATGCCACCGGCTGCCCCGGCTCGAATCAGTGGCCGCTGCGGATCACGCTAACACCGGCCGGACTGGCCGCCATCCCGACCCGCCTGCTGCTGTTGCGCGGCAAGCAGAAGCTGGACGTGCTGCAGGCTGCATTGGCCGGTGACGATGTCAGCGAGTATCCGATCCGCGTGGCGCTGCAGCCCCCGGGCCCGAAATTGCGGGTTCACTGGTGTGCTTAGGTGCGAGTCCCTCGCAACAACCGATGTTGTGCGAGTCCTTCGCAAGAGCCCGCACGTCTTCTGCGGGTATCAAAAAGAGCGTGCTTACTTTCTTCCCCCCGTTTCTCATAGCCGGTAGCCAATGAGCCTGCATCCGAACATCCAAGCTGTCACCGACCGTATCCGCAAGCGCAGCGCGCCCTCGCGCGCGGCGTATCTGGCCGGTCTCGATGCCGCCCTGCGCGAGGGTCCGTTCCGCAGCCGTTTGAGCTGCGGCAACCTGGCGCATGGTTTCGCCGCGTCCGAGCCGACCGACAAGTCGCGCCTGCGCGGTGCGGCCACGCCCAACCTGGGCATCATCACCGCCTACAACGACATGCTGTCGGCGCATCAGCCGTTCGAGCATTACCCCCAGCTGATCCGCGACACCGCGCGTACGCTCGGTGCCACCGCGCAGGTCGCCGGCGGCGTGCCGGCGATGTGCGACGGCGTGACCCAGGGCCGCGCCGGCATGGAGCTGTCGCTGTTCTCGCGCGACAACATCGCCCAGGCCGCGGCGATCGGCCTGAGCCACGACATGTTCGACAGCGTGGTCTACCTGGGCGTGTGCGACAAGATCGTGCCGGGCCTGTTGATCGGCGCGCTGGCGTTCGGGCATCTGCCGGCGCTGTTCATGCCGGCCGGCCCGATGACGCCGGGCATTCCGAACAAGCAGAAGGCCGAAGTGCGCGAGCGCTACGCCGCCGGCGAAGCCACCCGTGCCGAATTGCTGGAAGCCGAGTCGTCCTCGTATCACTCGGCCGGTACCTGCACCTTCTACGGCACCGCCAACTCCAACCAGGTGTTGCTCGAGGCGATGGGCGTGCAGCTGCCTGGCGCCTCGTTCGTCAACCCGGAGCTGCAGTTGCGCGATGCACTGACCCGTGAGGGCACCGCGCGTGCGCTGGCGATCTCCGCGCTGGGCCAGGACTTCCGTCCGTTCGGTCGCCTGATCGACGAGCGTGCCATCGTCAATGCCGTGGTCGCGCTGATGGCCACCGGTGGTTCGACCAATCACACCATCCACTGGATTGCGGTGGCGCGTGCGGCCGGCATCGTGCTGACCTGGGACGACATGGATCTGATCTCTCAGACCGTGCCGCTGCTGACCCGCATCTACCCCAACGGCGAAGCCGACGTGAACCGCTTCCAGGCCGCGGGCGGCACTGCCTTCGTGTTCCGCGAGCTGATGGACGCCGGGCTGATGCACGACGACCTGCCCACCGTGGTCGAAGGCGGCATGCGCGCCTACGCCAACGAGCCGCGCCTGCAGGACGGCAAGGTCGTCTACGTGCCCGGCACTGCGACCACTGCCGACGACAGCGTGGCGCGGCCGGTCAGCGCCGCATTCGAATCACAGGGCGGCCTGCGCCTGCTGCGCGGCAACCTGGGCCGTTCGCTGATCAAGTTGTCAGCAGTCAAGCCGCAGCACCGCACGATCGAAGCGCCGGCAGTGGTGATCGATACGCCGCAGGTGCTCAACAAGCTGCATGCCGCCGGCGTGCTGCCGCACGATTTTGTGGTGGTGCTGCGTTACCAGGGCCCGCGTGCCAACGGCATGCCGGAACTGCATTCGATGGCGCCGTTGCTGGGCCTGTTGCAGAACCAGGGCCGGCGCGTGGCATTGGTCACTGACGGCCGTCTGTCCGGTGCCTCGGGCAAGTTCCCGGCGGCGATCCATATGACGCCAGAGGCCGCACGCGGCGGTCCGATCGGGCGTGTGCGCGAAGGCGACATCGTGCGCCTGGACGGCGAAGCCGGCACGCTGGAAGTGCTGGTCTCGGCCGAAGAGTGGGCATCGCGCGAGGTCGCACCCAACACCTCGGTGGCGGGCAACGATCTGGGGCGCAATTTGTTCGCCATCAACCGCCAGGTGGTTGGCCCGGCCGACCAGGGCGCCATCTCGATTTCCTGCGGCCCGACCCGTCCGGACGGCGCGCTGTGGAGCTACGACGCCGAGTACGAACTCGGTGCCGATGCAGCGGCAGCCGCCGCACCGCACGAGTCCAAGGACGCCTGATTCCCCTTCCCTCTGCGCGACCGCCTCGCGGTCGCCGTCTAACGGAGTTGCAATGACGATTGCCCAGACCCAGAACACCGCCGAACAGCTGCTGCGCGACGCCGGCATCCTGCCGGTGGTCACCGTGGACACGCTGGACCAGGCGCGCCGCGTGGCCGATGCGCTGCTCGAAGGCGGCCTGCCCGCGATCGAACTGACCCTGCGCACACCGGTCGCGATCGAAGCGCTGGCCATGCTCAAGCGCGAGCTGCCCAACATCGTGATCGGTGCCGGCACCGTGCTGAGCGAGCTGCAACTGCGTCAGTCGGTGGATGCCGGGGCCGACTTCCTGGTCACCCCCGGCACGCCGGCGCCGCTGGCGCGCCTGCTTGCCGATGCGCCGATCCCCGCCGTGCCCGGCGCGGCCACGCCGACCGAGCTGCTGACCTTGATGGGCCTGGGCTTCCGCGTGTGCAAGCTGTTCCCGGCCACCGCCGTGGGTGGCTTGCAGATGCTCAAAGGCCTAGCCGGCCCGCTGTCCGAACTCAAGCTCTGCCCCACCGGTGGCATCAGCGAGGCCAACGCGGCCGAGTTCCTGTCGCAGCCGAACGTGCTGTGCATCGGCGGCTCGTGGATGGTGCCCAAGGACTGGCTGGCGCAGGGCCAGTGGGACAAGGTCAAGGAGAGCTCGGCCAAGGCGGCGGCGATCGTGCGGCAGGTACGCGCGGGCTGATTCTCTGGCCGCCGTATCCAGCAACTTGGAACCCAGGTTGCCGGGAAAGCTGGATAGCTGAGGAAAGCTGATCAGCTGGCGCTTTGGTTTTAAATGAGGAAAGCCCGGTTTGCCGGCGCCTTTTGCGCGCAGGAGCGCTCCGAGGGCGCCGGGGCAGGACACGCCGTGAACCCATCCATGGGGGCTCTTACACGCCCCATGTCGTGTAAGGTCTCTTGCCCCGGCGCCCGCGGACCACTCTCGAATGTTCCTGTGTTGGCGGAACGGAGAGCAACAATTGCCGCAGGGCATGCCCGACCTAGGTTTTGATCGTTGCCTCGGCTATCGGGGCAGAGGCCTCTTCGCATCCTTCTTGAAGGCGGCGGATTGAGAGCGGTGGAAACCGTGCACTTCTGAGCAGTTGGCATCTGGACGGTGTGTCTGAGAGCTACGAAGTCGAAGGTCCAGAAGACGTGCGGCGAACTTGGCAGATGATTGGCTCGCGCCAAATCGAGCACTGAATTGGCTGTCGTTTTTCGTCGCTCAACGTCGTGGAAACGACTCGCCGAAGCGGCAGCGTGGCCCGGGATTGGCGGAGAGCGGCACAGGGATGTGCCGCGGCGGCGAGTCAGACAGGATGTCTGACCGAGCCGAGGAGCCAGTCCGCGGGCGCGCTGTCGCCCTCACCGAAGCCAGCGAAACACAGCCGCGTGCTTGGCAGTGGCCCGGAAGAGAAACCGTGCCCTCACCCCCCCCTCGCTCCGCGCCCCGGCCCACGCTTGCGGCGCGGGCGCTCCAAGGCACGCGCGCCCTTGACGCGCAAGCCGTGCCTCCTCGCCCCGACGGGTAGAGGGGCTTCAGGCGCGCCGTGTCGTTCAAAACTCGGGCGCTACGTGGCGATGGCGTCTTCGGCGCACCACACCGTGACACGTCAACAGATCCCGGCTCTGCTGCTGTCATTAAGAATCGCGCAGATCACTGGAAAACAAAATGACGAATCGGCTTGCCTTGAATAGGCCATGGCAACGACTCGCCGAAGCGGCAGCGTGGCCGGGGATTGGCGGAGAGCGGCACAGGGATGTGCCGCGGCGGCGAGTCAGACAGGATGTCTGACCGAGCCGAGGAGCCAGTCCGCGGACGCGCTGTCGCCCTCACCGAAGCCGGCGAAACACAGCCGCGTGCTTGGCAGTGCCCCGGAAGAGAAGCCGTACCCTCACCCCAACCCCTCGCTCCGCGCCCCAGCCCACGCTTGCGGCGCGGGCGCTCCAAGGCACGCGCGCCCTTGGCGCGCACGCCGTGCCTCCTCGCCCCACCGGGAGAGGGCCTTTGCGCCTTGTCACTCAGGGCCTCAGTGCGCTGGTGAATGACTTACGCCGGGAAACCTTCAGCAGGGTGGCGGCTCACGATTCCAGCGCATCGCTTGCCGGCGGCGTCTTCGGCACGCCGCGCGCACGTCGTACCAGCGCGGCTGCGCCGTTGCTCATGTCATCGAGAATTGCGTAGATCGTCGGCAGGAACAGCAGACTCACCACCGTCGAGAACGCCAGCCCGCCGGCGATCGCGCGGGCCATCGGGAAGTACGGCGGGCCATCGCTGAACATCGTGGTGCTGGTCAACGAGATCGGCACCATCGCCAGGATGGCGGTGCCCATCGTCATCATGATCGGCCGCAAGCGCTCGCGTGAGCCTTCGATCAGTGCCTGCGTGCGGCCCATGCCGCGGCGGCGCAGGTTGTTGATGTGCTCGATCATCACGATGCCGTTGTTCACCACCACGCCCATCAACACCAGGATGCCGATGAAGGACATAATCCCGAACGAGGTGCCGGTGATCCAGAACAGCCAGAACACCCCGAAGATGGAAAACACCACGCCGCTCATGATCGCCGCAGGAAACAGCAGCGATTCGAATACCGCTGCCATCACTACATAGATCATCACCAGCGCGATCACCAGGTTGAACACCATCTGGCCCATCGCTTCGCCGTCGTTCTGGTAATCGCCACCGTCGAAGGTGTAGCTGTAACCGGCGGGGAAACTCATCGCCTTGAGCGGCTTTTCCATTGCCGCGCGTGCTTCCGGCACGGTGACCTTGCTGGCCAGATTGGCCTTGATGGTCAGCGTGGTCTGGCGATTGGTGCGGCCGATCTGGGTGGCGGCCGGGCGAATCTGCACATCGACCAGACTGAGCAACGGCACGCTGCGGCCATCCTTGGTACGCACCGTGAAGCTGGCCAGGTCTTCCGGCTTGCTCTGTTCGGCGCCGGCAAAGCGCACCCACACCGGCACCTCGTTGTCGCCGCGGCGGAACTCGCGCAACGGCGTGCCACGCAACGCCAGACCGACGAAACTTGCCACCTGCTCGGCACTGAACCCGAAGGCCGCCGCACGCTCGCGATCGACCCGGATCGCCAACTCGCTGGTGCGGTCGCCGGTGTCCACATGCACGTCGCGCAATTCCTTGCGCTGCGCCAGCAGCGGGATCACATCGTCGGCCAGGGCCTGCAAGGCCTGGGTCGAATCGCCGACCAACTGCACCTGCACGCCTTGATTACCGCTGCCGCCATCGCCCTGATTGCCGATGCTGTAGTCCGCACGCGCCGAGCGCGGCAAGGCCTTGCGGATCTGTTCCAGCAACGCCGGCAGCTCCTTGACCTTGCCTGCGTCGAAAGTCACGGTGGTGCTGCCGCCTTCCGCTTCGCTGAACCACGAATAGATCTGGGTGATGTGGTACTTGTCGCGATTGGCTTGCAGGTAACGCTCGACCCGCCCCACCTCCTCCCCCATCTGCTCATGCGTGTACGAGCCTTTCCACTGATACTGGATGAAAGCCTCGTTGCCGCCATCGCCGCCGAACATGTCGACCTTGGTCAACTTCATTGGCACCAGGCTGATCGCACTGACCAACACGATGCCGGCCACGCTCCAGCCGCGATGGGCCAGCGTCCATGCCAGCACCTTGGCATAACTGCGCTGCAGCCGCGCGATCACGCCGCGCTCGGAGCTCACCATCGGCGGTGTCTTCATGCGCGCTGACAACATCGGAATCAGGCTGATCGCCACCAGCCACGAGGCCAGCAGCGACACCGAAATGGTGATCGCGATCTGCGCCATGAAGATGCTGATGTTGTTGGTCTCGCCAAACAGGTTCGGCACGAACACGATGCAATGGCACAAGGTGCCGGCGCTGAGCGCGATTGCCACGCTGCGCGTGCCGAGCAGGGCCGCCAGCTGCGGTTGACCGGGCATGCGCTCGCGTTCCTGGTAGATGCTTTCCACCACCACCACCGCGTTGTCGACCAGCATGCCGACCGCCAGCAGCAAGCCCATCATGGTCAGGATGTTGAGCGTGACGCCGACGAAGTACATGAAGCCCAGCGTGATCGCAAAGCAGATCGGAATCGCCAGCGTCACCATCAGCGTCGATGGCCAGTGGCGCAGGAAGAAGAACAGCACCGTGATCGACAACAGCAGGCCCACCGCGCCGGCTTCGGCCAGTTCCGCCAGCGACGAGGTCACCGCCTTGCCCTGGTTGTCGATCACCTTGATCTGCACATCGCGCATCGCAGGTTCGGCGCGGATGTCCTCGACCTCCTTCAACGCCGCCTTGGACACATCCACCAGGTTGGCGCTGCGCTCCTTGTAGATGTCCAGCCCGATCGCCGGGCGCCCATCCAGGCGGCGGCCGTAATTCATCCGCGTCGGCTTCAACCGCACCTGCGCGATGTCGGCGAGCCGCAGCCCCTTGGCATTGAGCACCAGGTCGCGCAGTTCCTGCAGGTCGCGCAATTCGCCGATCGGCTGTACCCGAATGCGCTGGCCGTTGTCGTCGATCTGGCCTGCCGATACCGAAAAATTGAGCTTGCCCAGGCGCTCGCTCAAGTCATTGAGGCTGAGGTCGTGCGCGGTGAGCCGGTCCGGCGCGATGGCAATCTCCACTTCGTTTGGCGGTGCGCCGGAGATCTCCACCTTGGCCACGCCGGGAATCCGTTCGATGCGCCGCTTGAACTCGCGGTCGAGCATGTCGTACGCGCCGGTCAGATCGGTCTGGCTGGCCAGGCGCACCTTCAGCACCGGTTCGTCGCTGCTGGACCATTTGTAGATATGCAAGCGCTGCAGATCTTCCGGAAAATCGTCGCGGATGGCATCCAGCCGCTCGCGCGCATCCGATGCGGCGATGGCGATGTCGCGGTCCCAGTCGGAGAACTCGATGAAGATGTTGGCGCCATCGGCGGTGGCGGTCGAGCGCATGCGCTTGATGCCGGTCATCGTCGCCAGCGCCTCTTCGGCCGGCCGCACCAGGTTGCGTTCCACCTCGTCCGGGGTGGAGCCGGTGTACGGCAGTTGCACGAACAGGAACGGTGCGGAAATGTCCGGCAGCGCCTCCAGCGGCAGCCGGAACGCGGCAATCAGCCCCACCACCACCAGCGAGACGAAGCACATGATGGTGGTGACCGGCCGACGGATGCTGAAGGCGGCAACGCTCATAGCGCCTCCAGCCCGTCGGAGTTACCGGTCGCCTGCGCACGTTGGCCGGCCGTGCGCCGGCCACGCTCCAGGTAGTACGCGTCGGCGCGACGGTCCAGCAGGTCGTACACCACCGGGATCACCAGCAGGGTCAGCAGCGTGGACACCAGCAACCCACCGATCACGGTGATCGCCATCGGCGCGCGCACCTCGGCGCCCTCGCCCATCGCCACCGCCAATGGCAGGAAGCCGAACAAGGTGCACAGCGTGGTCATCACGATCGGCCGCAAGCGCGAACGCGCGCCTTCGATCAAGGCCTCGCGCTTGGGCACACCTTCCTCGCGCAGCTGGTTGACCTTGTCGATCAGGATGATCGCGTTCTTGGTCACCAGCCCCACCAGCAGGATCAAGCCGATGAACACCACCACCGACACCGGCTTGCCGGTCATCAGCAAGGCCAGCACCGCGCCGACCATCGCCAGCGGAATGGTGAACAGGATGACGAACGGATGCAGCAGCGATTCGAACTGCGAGGCCATCACTAGATAGACCAGAAAGATCGCCAGACCGAAGGCGAACAACAGCGACTTCACCGATTGCGCGAGTTCCTCGCCTTGCCCGCCGATATGCATGCCCACGCCGGCGGCCAGCGGATCGTCGCGCACCATCGATTCGACCTCGCGCACCGCGCCGCCCAGATCCATGTCATGCAGGCTGGCCGAGACGATCGCCACGCGGGTCTGATCGGCGCGATGGATCTCGCTAGGCCCGGTCGTCGCCACCACCTCGGCCACCGCCGCCAGACGCACCGGCCGGCTGCTGCCCGGGTTGACGATCAGCTGACGGATCGCATCCACACTGGCGCGGTCGCTGTGTTGCGCACGCACCAGCACATCGATCTTGCGATCGCGAAAGCTGTAGCGCGTGGCCACATCGCCGCGCACCTTCTTGACGATGACATCGGCGATCTGGCGGGTGGTCAGGCCCAACGCAGCGGCGCGTTCCTGATCGAAACGGATCTGGATTTCCGGGAAGCCCTCTTCCACCGTCGACTTGACGTCGGCGTAATGGCCATTGGCCCGCAGCATCGCCGCCAGTTTCTGCCCGGCACGTTCCAGCTCGCCCAGATCCTGCCCGCGCAGCTCCACTTCCAGCGGCGTGGAAAAACTGAACAATGCCGGCCGTGCAAAATCCACCTGCGCTCCCGGATGGTCCACCATGCTGCTGCGTAGCCGCCTGGTGGCCGCCGCTTCCACTTCCGGGCTGCCGCCGCCGGCCATCACCACGGTGAGCTTGCCGATGTTCTCGCCGCTCTCGGTGGGGTTGGCGTCCAGCCGCGTACCGCTGCCGCTCACCCCATACAACGAGGCGATGCCCGGGTCCTTGTCGTGCGCCAGCTGCAACTCGCGCACCAGGGCGTCGGTCTGCGCCAGCGGCGTGCCGGAAGGCAGCTTCACCGTCATTTCGAAGCGGTCCTGCGCCAGCTGCGGAATCAAATCCGCACCCAGCATCGGCACCAGCAACACGGTGCCGATGAACGCAGCGGCCGCCAGTCCCAGCACCAGGCCGGGCCGCCGCAATGCCGCCGGCAGCATCGCCAGGTAACCACGCTCGGCGCGGCCATACGGCGCCATCGCCAGGTCGCTGGCCTTGCGCATCACCGGCGACACCACTCGTGCGATGCCGCGCCACAGCCTGACCACCGCCCACGCCACCGCGAAGAACGCATAGCGCACGCTCGCGCCGGCCCCGCGCCGACCGGCAGCCACCGGCTTGAGCCAGCGCTGCTGCGGCTGCCACTGCGGGTGGCTGGGCTCGTCCGGGAACGCCATCGGCGGCGCGCCCTTGAGCGAACTCAGCATCGGAATCAGCGTCATCGACACCACCAGCGAGATCGCGATCGCGATCGCCACGGTCAGCGCCTGGTCGCGGAACAGCTGCCCGGCGATGCCCTCGACGAACACCAGCGGCAGAAACACCGCGATCGTGGTCAATGTGGACGCCATCACCGCCATGCTGACTTCACGGGTGCCGGCGATTGCCGCATCCAGCACGCTCAGGCCACGTTCGCGCGCCTTGGCGATGCTTTCCAGCACCACGATCGAATCATCCACCACCAGCCCGGTAGCCAGTGCCAGCCCGCCCAGCGACATCACGTTGAGGCTCAGGCCCAACTGGCCCATGAAGAAGAAGGTGGTGATGATCGACACCGGCAACGACAGGCTGATCACGAAGGTGCTCCAGCCATCGCGCAGGAACAGGAAGATGATCAGGATCGCCAGCACGCCGCCAATCACCGCATCCTTCTTGACGTCGCTGATCGCGTGCTCGATGAAGTGCGACTGGTCCTCGATGGTGGTGATCTCCACATCGCCGGGCACGGTCGCCTTCAACTGCTCCAGCCGCTTGCGCAGCGCCGCGGCGGTGGACACGGTATTGGCGTCGCCTTCCTTGTAGATCGCCAGCTCCACCGCTTCCTTGCCGCCCAGGCGGATGATCGCCTCACGCTCCTTGTAGCCCTGGCGGACCTCGGCCACATCCTTCAATCGCACCGGCATGCCGCCGGCGATGCTGCTGCTGGACGCCGACGAGGTGCTCTGCACTTCGGCCGCCGCCGCCAATGCCGCCTGCGACCCGGTGGACGCGGCAATCGCATACATCTGCTGCATCGCCGCTTCCGCGGCGCTGCCGCTGCTGCTCTGCGTGGTCACCAGCATGTTGCGGATCTCGTCCAGATCCACGAACTGGTTGACCGTGCGCACCAGATACCGCTGCGAGCCTTCCTCCAGCCGGCCACCGGAGATATTGACGTTCTCCTCCTTGAGCCGGGTGATCACGTTGTCGATCGGCAGGTTGAGCTGCGCCAGTTTTTGCTGATCGATATCGACCTGGATCTCGTCTTCCAGCCCGCCGCCGACCTTGACCGCGGCCACGCCGGCCACCGGTTCGAGCTTCTTCTTCAGGTCTTCGTCGGCGTAGCGACGCAAACCGGTGAGCTGGCGGATCGCATCGTTGTCGGAGGCCGGCGCCTGTTTGGGCGACAGCGCCAGCCGCATGATCGGCTCGGTGGATGGATTAAAACGCAGCAGCACCGGCGGCTTGGTTTCCAGCGGCAGCGACAGGGCCTCCATCTTGTCGCGCACCTCCAGGCTGGCCTGGTCCATGTTGGTGCCCCAGGCGAACTCCAGCACCACATCGCTCTGCCCGGTGCGCGAGATCGACTTGAGCTTGCGCAGGTTCTTGACCACGCCGACGGCTTCTTCCACCGGCTCGGTCACCAGCGTTTCGATTTCCGCCGGCGCCGCGCCGGTGTATTCGGTGCGCACGGTCAGCGTGGGATAGCTCAGGTCCGGCAACAGGTTGACCTTGAGACTGCGCAGCGCGATCAGCCCGAACAGCAGCATGGTCACGGTGATCATCGCGATGGTCACCCGCCGCCGCGTGGCGAAGGCCACCAGACCGCCGCCGCCAGGCAAGGGGGCATGCGGGTCGTGCACGGGTGCGTGCGGGTTGCCGTGATCGCTCATGAGCGTTTCCCGTCGCTGCCGGTTGCCGGTGCCGCAGCCGCAACCGGCTTGCGGTCAGGCTGGCCGATGACCTGCACCGCAGTGCCATCGCGCAGCGCCACCTTGCCGGCGGTCACCACCTGGTCACCTTCCTTCAGCCCTTGCCGCACTTCCAGCCACGGACCTTCGGCATAGCCGAGTTTCACCGGCACCCGGCTGGCCTTGCCGTTACGCACCACGAACACCGCCGGCTCGCCATCGTCCAGCAGCGCCAGGCGCGGAATCACCAACGCGTCCTTGCGCTGGTCGTAGTCGATACGGATGCGCCCGAACATGCCCGGCTGCAGCGCTTCGGCGCCCTGGCCGAATGCACAGATCACCCGGAAGGTGCCGCTGCCCGAATCCACCACCGGCGCAATGCGGTCGACCTTGCCGATGAACTGCTGACCAGGCAAGGCATCGGCCAGCAAGGTCACCGGCTGGCCGGATTTGAGCGTGGCCAGTTCGCGCTCGGGCACGTTGAGCGTGGCTTCCAGCTGCGAATCGTCGACGATGCGGAAGATCGGCGTATTGATCTGCACGAAGTTGCCGGTCTTGATCGAGCGCGAGGCGATCACCCCGGAAATCGGCGCCTGCACCGTGGTGTAGGACAGCTCCAGCGATGCCAGGCGATGCTGCGCGCGGCTGTTTTCGACATCGAACTTGAGCTGGTCGACATCGGCGGCACTGACCAGCTGTTGCCCCACCAACTGGGTGGCACGGCGGTAACTGTTCTCCAGTTTGCGCAGCTGCGCTTCGCTTTGCGCCACGGCCAGATGCGCACGGTCAGGATCCAGGCGAACCAGGGCCTGACCCGCGGACACCTTCTGGCCCTCTTCCACCATCACCGCCAATGCAACGCCGGAAGTCTTGGCCACCACCTGCGCTTCGGCACGCGGCTCCAGGGCGGCGGTGCCGGTATAGCTGGCCGCCACCGCACGGCGTGCGGCCTTGGCAATTTCCACCGGTACCGCATCGACGGTTTTCTTCTCCTCGGCGGCCTTGGCCTCGCCATCTCCCGCCTTGCAGCCGCCCAGCAACAGGCTCGTGGTGATCAACAATGCAGCGGCGCAGGTTCCGCTGCGGCCCGGCAAGAAGGAGAGTGGCGACATCGTCGTGTCCTAGTGGATGCGTGAACAGGTGTTGTAGGCAAGTAGACCACCCGAACGATCATGTCGCCAATGCGCCAAAGGTCATGGTCTGTTCAAGTTCGCGTATTCACCCCGTTTGCGCGGCGCCAAATCGCAGGCATACTCGGACCGGTTCCGCCACGCCCCCACGTGCGGACGTTCAATCAGTCTTCCGGATACGAAACCATGCGCCCGCAGCCGCTCGCCGCTTGTCTCGCTCTGGTCGTCTTCCTGCCGTTTGGGGGCGTATCAGCGACACCGTCAGTCACGCCAGCCGCACCCGCCACGCCTGCGCCCGCCGCGGCAGTGGCCACACCCGCAGCGCCCACCGGCAACCCGTCCAACGGCCGCTTGCTGGCCTATACCTGCCAGGGCTGCCATGGGGTCACCGGCTACAAGAACGCCTACCCCAGTTATCGCGTGCCCAAGATCGGCGGCCAGTCCAGCCAGTATCTGACCCAGGCGCTAACCGAGTACCGCCAGGGCAAACGCAAGCATCCCACCATGCAAGCGCAGGCGCAGAGCTTTTCCGAGCAGGACATCGCCGATATCTCCGCCTACCTGTCCACCCTCAAATAAGCGCCCACATGCCGAACGCCCTGCACGCTCCGCGTCTAGCCATCGCCCTGGTCGCTGCCCTGATGTTGGCGGCCTGCTCCCAATCCCAGGTTGAGTCCACCGACCATTCCGCCGGCGATGCCGGCCACGCCAGCGGCGAACATGGCTCCGGCTCGTCTGCCGGCCTGCCGACCGGGCGCGCCGACGCCGGCGACAAGCTGGCGCACGCGAAAGGCAAGGCCACCGGCCAGAGCTGCATCGATTGCCATGGCGCCGACGGCAACGCCCCTATCGACCCCAGCTATCCCAAGCTCGGCGGCCAGTACGGCGATTATCTTGCACATGCTCTGCAGGCCTACCGCAGCGGCGATCGCCAGCACCCGTTGATGACGGCGCAGGCCACTGCACTGAGCGATCAGGACATTGCCGACCTAGCCGCCTACTTCGGTGCTCGACAGACGCAACTGCGCGACCTGCACGGCGTCAACTGAGTTGCAGACGCACAGCGTGCCCGCGCACGCTGCGTCTCATGCGAAATGAAAAAGCACTTGCGCGAACATTAACAGGCCGCTATCATTTCGTTCTCAGTTTCGTGGGGCCATAGCTCAGCTGGGAGAGCGCCTGCATGGCATGCAGGAGGTCGGCGGTTCGATCCCGCCTGGCTCCACCACTCCTGGCTTAGGCCGTCAGGGTGACAACTCAGGTTTTGATACGCGTCCCCATCGTCTAGAGGCCTAGGACACCACCCTTTCACGGTGGACACCGGGGTTCGAATCCCCGTGGGGACGCCAATCATCTGAAAGCCCCGGCACTGCCGGGGCTTTTTTTTGCGTGTTTTTCAGCATCGATTGCGTAAGCGGTTATCTGCACGCGGTGCTCGTGGTGTGGCGTGTCATCTGTCGATATCGATGATGCAACAGCTCCGCATCAGCGTAGTGCGACCTGGAGCTTTACACCTCACCTGCTGCGGTTGCCGGCACGGCTACGCAGATGGCGGTGCAAGCAAATGCAGGATGTTGCGATGCTGATCGAATGCTGTGCGCAGACTGTTGCATATGACCGACGTGCAAAAGACGCCGCTGCCACTGCATCGTCACCTTACGCAACCAGACACTCGTGCATGCAGACGACATCTAGGTCGATCAGCTTGCGACGTGGGCACTCATCAAGCGCTCGCAAAGGCACGCGCCACATTGGTCCCCGCCACTGGCGAATCCGTCGCGCAAACTCTTTTGCACACCCCACTTCCCAAGTGTCATCGATGTCGCTATGATTGCCGGCTCGCAGCATCGTGGGGCCATAGCTCAGCTGGGAGAGCGCCTGCATGGCATGCAGGAGGTCGGCGGTTCGATCCCGCCTGGCTCCACCAAATTCCCGACATAGGCCGTCTGGAATCTACAACCAGGTTTTGATACGCGTCCCCATCGTCTAGAGGCCTAGGACACCACCCTTTCACGGTGGACACCGGGGTTCGAATCCCCGTGGGGACGCCAATCATCCGAAAGCCTCGGCATTGCCGGGGCTTTTTTTTGCCTGGAATTCAGGGGCACCCTACTCCACCGCATGCAATCGGTAGCGGCACGATACACGCGCATCGCGCCACTCCATCCAAACACGCACGGATCGACTGTGGAACGCGCTCACTCGACTGCGCACTTACTTGCTTGCGAGTCGAACAAATCCACACAACGACGAATCAGGTCTGGCCGACATCCAGCGCCTTGCGGCCTTCGTGGGTGAGATCGATGTCGCCGTCTTCGGCCTGTGTTGCATAGCCGGCACGCACTGCCCAGTTGGCCTCTTCGTCGGCAACCGGAGTGGTGTCATGGATGTCGCGCAAGATGCGCAGTTGCTGCGAAGAATCGAAATCCATGGGAAGCCACCTGCTTGAAGAGAGCTTTCCAAGGTACGCATCGCGCGTGATGGTTGCGTGCCTGCAGGCGCCTGGCGGCAATCCACGCTCATCTCGCCGGAATTTTCAGCGACCACGCATCATCGATGCGCGGCAATGGAACACGCCGCCATACGGCGAAGAAAGGTGACGATGCCGCACCAACTGCTGCACCACGTCGACGACAAATCGCCCTGTTTTTGACCGCGATGCTGCTCGGCGCGAGGGGGCAACAGCCGCCAACATTCGCAGGTTCCGACGATTATCGAGCGCACAAAAGAAAAGCCCCTCTGACCGTCGCCAGAAGGGCTTTGCTTGTACCGCTACATCCTGGTGCCGAAGGTGGGACTCGAACCCACACGCTTTTAAGGGCGGCGGATTTTGAATCCGCTGCGTCTACCGATTCCGCCACTTCGGCGTGGCCGCGCAGTATAGCGACTTGCGCATGAAACGAACAGTGTCAGAACGCGCCTGACGAATTCAGGTGCAAGCAGTGGCGTCAGCGCTGCGGTGGAGCAGTGTCGATATACTGGCCGACTTAGGTGAAGGAGTAAGCAATGTCGGTGTTGCGTGGAGTTCGGGTGCTGGTGGTCGAGAACGACCAGATGAATGCCATGCTGCTCGATCTGCAGCTCGTCCAGGCTGGCGCGGTCGTGCTGGGTCCGGTTGGGGAAGTTGCGCAAGCGCTAACCCTGATCCAGGCCGATGCGCCGGAGATCGCAGTGCTCGACTACCGCCTCGGCAATGGCGAGACCAGCGAGCCGGTCGCCCGGTTGCTGTCGGAGCTCGGGATTCCGTTCGTACTGGCGACCGGTGTTGCCAGTGGCACCATCCCCAGCGGCTTCGAGCGCGGCGTGATCCTGACCAAGCCCTATTTGTCAGACGAACTGATCAGCGCGCTGTCCAGGGCACGGCAGCTGAGCGACGCCGCCAGCTGAGCAACAGCGCAAGCGGGTGCGCCGCCAGCATGTATGCGCGGCCGGTCTTCAACGCTCTTCACCGTCAGCCACAGCTGCTGACCGCCCGCCTGCCGGGCTTAACGTAGACCCCTCGCGCGGCCGCGCCGGCTGCCACACCCCCTCGATCACGGCCCGCTTGCCACTAGAATCGTGCATCCAGGCATGATGGGCAGGTCACCAATGGATATCGCCGTGTCGCCGTTTGCCGGTTTGTTGCCGGAGACGTGCGAGACAGCCGGGCTGTTGCTGGCGTCGTCCGCATGCGCCGCCGACCCGCAGCTGCGCGACAGCCCAGCGCTGCGGACGACGCTTTCGCTGTGCCTGCATGCACAGGTGCCGATGCTGCTGGTCTGGGGCGAGCAGTCGCGCTGCATCTACAACGATGCCTGCATCGCGCTGTTGGGCGAACGCCACCCGGCAGCATTCGGCCAACCCTTGGCGGAACTTGCAGACGGCGCCGAAGCCAACCACAGCGATGCCGATGCGCGTGCAGCATTGACGCTGTCGACATGGTCCTGCAGCCCGGTGCTGCAGGCCGGCAAACCTCTGGGCATGCTGTATGTCGCCGGCACGCCCGCCCCTGCTGCAGGGCCGCCCCGTCGCGAGTCCGCGCCCGCAGCGGTGTTGCCTTCGCTCGACCAGTCGCCGGCCTTCATGGCGGTGCTGCGTGGACCCAGCTACATCATCGAAAGCGCGAACCAACGTTTCCACGAGCTGGTCGGACAGCGACCGTTGCTCGGCCGTCCCTTGCTCGAGGCGATGCCGGAAGTCGCCGACCAGGGCTATCTCGAGCTGCTCGATGAGGTGCGGCGCAGCGGCCGTCCCTTCATCGGCGAGTCGATGTCCGCCTATCTGCAGCGCACGCCCGGCAATGCGCTCGATCAGACCTTCGTGGATTTCCTGTATCAGCCGATGCGCGAGCGCGACGGCCGCATCGACGCGATCCTGGTGCACGGATTCGATGTCACCCAGCAACGCAGCATGGCAAGTCGCGACAGTTTCCTGCTGATGCTCGAAGACGCGCTGCAAAACGTTTCCGATCCGCGTCAGATCATCGACACCAGCGTGCGATTGCTGGGCGAGCATCTGCAGGTCAATCGCTGCGCGTTCGGCCTGGCGGCGGCCGACGGCAGAACCATGCACGTGATCAGCGACCATGTGCAGGACATGCCAAGCCTGCAGGGCGATTTTCCGCTGGAAGTAGCGCAGGGCCTGCGCGACGCCTTGCTGGAAAACCGCCCCTGGTTCACCACCGATGCGATGGCGCCCGGTGCGCCGGACTATGTGGCGCGGCAGTACCGACGCTCCGGCCTGCGCGCATCGCTGGCGATTCCGCTGCATAAACACGGCCGCCTGGTCGCGGCCATCGGCGTGCATCAGCGCGCACCGCGGCGCTGGCTGTCCACCGAGATCGAGCTGGTCCGCCTGGTTGCGGCGCGCTGTTGGGAATCCATGCAACGCGCTAAGGCGCAGCAGCAACTGGCCGCCAACGAGGCGCGGCTGCGCCGACTGGCCGACACCCTGCCGCAGATCATCTTCATTGCCGACCCGGAGGGTGAGCCGCATTACTTCAATCAGCGTTGGTATGAATACACCGGACTGGACCCTGCCGACCACCAGACCGCCGCGTGGCATCAGGCACACACCGCCGAGGGCCTGCAGCTGTCAGCGCAGGCCTGGGCATTGGCCATCGAGGTTGAACGCGCCTACGAAATGGAGTGTGAGCTGCAACGCCACGATGGCCAAAGGCGCTGGCACCTGGCGCGTGCCCTACCCGTGCGCGGCGACGACGGCAGCATCAGCGAGTGGATCGGCACCTACACCGATATCCATGACCGCCGTGCGTTCGAGCAACAGCTGCGCGAAAGCGAAGTGCGCTTCCGCGCTTTGTGCGAAACGGTGCCGGCAATGATCTGGATGGCCGACGCGCAGGGCGACTGCGTGTACTGGAATCCGCGCTGGTATCACTTCACCGGGCAGGCCGAAGACCAGGCCATGGATCAGGGCTGGTGGGATGTGATGCATCCGGACGATGCCGAACGCGTGCGCCACGCATTCGGCCAGGCCTTGGAGCAACGTGGCGAGTTCCTGGCCGAGTACCGCGTGCGTCGTCACGACGGGCAATACCGTTGGTGCATCGATACCGCGTCGCCGCACTTCGCCAGCGATGGACGTTTTCTCGGCCACATCGGCTCGCTGACCGATATCTCCGAACGCAAGCTGATCGAGGATGAAACCGCCTCCGATCGCGTCATCCTGAGCCTGATCACCACCGGCGCACCGCTGCCGGTGGTGCTGGACGCCATCGCAGCGAGCGTGGAAGCGCGTGGCGACATTGCGCTGTATTGCGCGGTGATGGTGCTGGATGACGTACGCAAGACGCTGAGCTTCGGCTCGGCGCCACATTTTCCGGTCGAGTACCGCGGGCATTTCGAAGCCTCGCCGATCGGACCGAACGGGCCGCCGTGCGCGCGCTCGGCCTATCTCGGGCAGCAGGTGATCTGCGAGGACATCCAGGCCGACCCCAGCTTCAGCGACCACCACGCGATTTCGGCGGCGCTGGGCATCGTTGCCTGCTGCGTGACGCCCATCCTGGATAGCAACGGGCAGGTGCTGGGCACGCTCAACATCTACTACGACCGCGTCCACCTGCCCTCGCTGCGCGAACAGGCGATGGCGCGCTCTGCATCGCATCTGGCCGGCATCGTCATCGAGCGCACGCGCGTCGATGCCAAGCTCAAGCAATCGCTGCAGGCCGAGACCGCCGCACGCAGCCAGGCCGAGCATGCCAGCCGGGTCAAGGACGAGTTCCTGGCCACGCTCAGCCACGAATTGCGCACGCCGCTCAATGCCATCCTGGGCTGGTCGCGGTTGATGCAGTCGGAGGTGTTCGAGCCGGCCAATCTGGGCAAGGGCCTGATCATCATCGAACGCAGTGCGCGTGCGCAGACGCAGATCATCGACGACCTGCTCGACATGAGCGCGATCCTGTCCGGCAAGATCCGCCTGCAGGCAGAGCACTTCGATATCGCAGGACTGATGCGCAGCACGGTGGAGTTGATGCAACCCTCTGCACTGGCGCGCGACATCGCACTGGAACTGGATGCACCCGGCGAAGGCGAGCTGTGGTTCTTCGGCGATGCCGGGCGGCTGCAGCAGGTGCTGTCCAACCTGCTCAGCAACGCACTCAAGTTCACCTCACCCGGCGGAACGGTGCGGGTAGCGCTGGACATCGAGGACGAACGGCTGCGACTGTGCGTGCAGGACACCGGCATCGGGATTGCCGCCGAGTTCCTGCCACATGTGTTCGACCGCTTTCGGCAGGCCGATGCCGGCACCACGCGGCGCGTGGGCGGGCTGGGGCTGGGCTTGTCGATCTCGCGCCAGTTGGTCGATCTGCACGGCGGCAGCCTGGGTGCCTCCAGTGCGGGCGAAGGCCAGGGGTCGACCTTCACCATCGTGCTGCCGTTCCAGCACGGGGTCAGCGATCTGCGTCCCGCGTCGGCCGGGTCGCTGCAGGTCGGTCCGCTGCCGAGTGATTGTCTCGGGCGCCTGGATGGCGTGCGCCTGCTGCTGGTCGACGACGACCAGGATTCGCGCGAGGCGGTAGTGCAGTTCCTGATGCTTGCCGGCGCGCAGGTGCAGGCGGCCGGCTCGGTGGAAGCGGCCGAACAATGCCTGGCAGAGACTTCCTTCGACGTGCTGGTCAGCGATATCGCCATGCCGGTGCGCGATGGCTACGACTTGATCCGCACCGTGCGCTCCGGCCGCGCCGACCTGCCGCGGCACATCCCCGCGATCGCCCTCACCGCCTATGTACGCGAAGAAGACCGCGACCGCGCAGTAGTCGCCGGATTCGATGCGCATATGGGCAAGCCGGTGGAACCACCCGGCCTGGTCGACCTGATCGAACGCCTGATCTTGCCGACACGCGCGGTACGCAGTGAGGCGTGATGTCGCGCGGGAGCAGCTAATCAAAACAGCGTCGTCAACCAAGCGCTGCTTGCAACACACCCACCGACCATCCCGATTGGTCCTTGCCCGCCCACCGTCGCGGGACCTTACGCGGCATGGATGCCGCGTAAGAGCCTACATGGACGTACTTGCGGCGTGTCCTGCGATGGTGGGCGGGCAAGGGCCCTACACCAAGGCCTCAGATCAGCCGCCTTTCGAACAATTTCTCTGCACATGCGCATCGCGATGGCCGGAGAGCAAGATCCCCGCAGCGGCATTGCAGATCAACCGCTCCAATAGCGATCCAATCGCAGCAGCAGACCCGCCGCCTTGCGAGCGGGTCTATCTACACTGCCCGGCCACGCCAGGGCAGCCGCCGGGCACGCTGACTCAGCCGCGCTTGGCGCGGGCGAATGCCGCGGCCAGCGCGTTGTCGGCCGGCGGCGCAGTGGTACGCGGCTTGCTGTTGCCCTGCGCCGGGCCACGCCCACCGCCACCATCGCGCCGGCCCTGCCCCGCGCCGCCGTTGCCGCGTTGATCGCGCGATTGGGCTGAGGCATCGGCCGGCGGTGGCGTATCGGACAGACGGCAGGTCAGTGCGATGCGTTTGCGCGCCACGTCCACTTCCAGCACCTTGACCTTGACGATGTCGCCGGCCTTGACCACATCGCGCGGATCCTTGACGAAGGTGTCCGACAACGCGGAGATGTGGACCAGGCCATCCTGATGCACGCCGATATCGACGAACGCACCGAATGCGGCCACGTTGCTGACCACGCCTTCGAGCACCATGCCGGGCTTGAGATGCTTGATGTCCTCGATGCCTTCGGCGAACTGTGCCGCCTTGAACTCGGGGCGCGGATCGCGGCCGGGTTTTTCCAGCTCCTTGAGGATGTCGCGCACGGTCGGTACACCGAACTGCTCGTCGGTGAACAGCTCCGGCTTGAGTCCACGCAGGAAGCTGCCGTCGCCCAGCAGGGCCTTGATCGGCTTGCCGGTGCTGCCGACGATGCGCTCGACCACTGGATAGGCTTCCGGATGCACCGCCGACACGTCCAGCGGCTCGTCGCCATCGGCGATGCGCAGGAAACCGGCGCATTGTTCGAAGGTCTTGTCGCCCAGACGCGGCACCTTGAGCAGGTCCTTGCGGCGCTTGAACGGACCGTTGTCGTCGCGATGGCGCACGATGTTTTCCGCCACCGTGCTCGACAGCCCGGACACGCGCGACAGCAGCGCCGCCGACGCGGTATTGACGTACACGCCGACCGCATTGACGCAGTCTTCCACGCGCGCCTCCAGCGCCTTGGCCAGACGATATTGATCCACGTCGTGCTGGTACTGGCCCACGCCAATCGCCTTGGGCTCGATCTTGACCAGCTCGGCCAGCGGATCCTGCAGGCGCCGCGCAATCGACACCGCACCGCGCAGCGACACGTCCAGATTGGGGAACTCCTTGGCAGCAAACTCGGACGCCGAATACACCGACGCACCGGCTTCGCTGACCACGATCTTCTGCAGATTGCTCGCACCGCACAGCGCGATCGCCTCACCGGCGAGCTTGTCGGTCTCGCGGCTGGCGGTGCCATTGCCGATCGCAATCAGCTCCACGTTGTGCTGCATGCACAGCTTCTTGATCGTCTGCAGCGACTGCTCCCATTGCCGCTTGGGCTCGTGCGGGTAGATCGTCTCGGTGGCCACCAGCTTGCCGGTGGCATCGACCACGGCGATCTTGCAACCGGTGCGGATACCCGGGTCCAGCCCCAGCACCACGCGCGGGCCGGCCGGCGCGGCCAGCATCAGGTCCTTGAGGTTGTCGCCGAACACGGCGATCGCCTCGGCCTCGGCCTTTTCGCGCGCCTGGTTGAACAGGTCCAGCAGCAGATGCATGTGCAGCTTGGCGCGCCAGGTCAGCCGGCAGGCATCCAGCAACCAGCGATCGGCCGGACGGTTCTGGTTGGAGATGCCGGCATTGCGCGCCACACGTCCCTCGGCGTACTGATGGCCGGCCTCGGCATCGTTGCCCGGCTCCAGATCCAGGTACAGGAACTCCTCGCGGCGCGCACGAAACAGCGCCAGCAAGCGGTGCGAGGGAATCTTGGACAGCGATTCGGCATGATCGAAGTAATCGCGGTATTTGGCACCGGCCTCTTCCTTGCCCTCGGCAACGCGCGCGCGAATCACGCCGTTGTCGTTCAACCAGCTGCGCAGCTCGCCCACCAGGGCGGCATCTTCGCCCCAGCGCTCCATCAGGATGGCGCGTGCGCCCTCCAGCGCTGCCTTGATATCGGCCACGCCCTTCTCTGCATCGATGTACGCCGCAGCAGCGACTTCCGGCGCCTGGTTCGGGTCGGCCAGCAGGCCGTCAGCCAGCGGCTCCAGGCCGGCTTCGCGCGCAATCTGCGCACGCGTGCGGCGCTTGGGCTTGTAAGGAAGGTACAGATCTTCCAGCCGCGACTTGCTGTCGGCCGCCACGATCTCGGCGCGCAATTCGTCGCTGAGTTTGCCCTGCTCGCCGATGCTGGACAGGATCGCCGCGCGGCGCTCTTCCAGCTCGCGCAGATAGGTCAGGCGCGTTTCCAGATTGCGCAATTGGGTGTCGTCCAGCCCGCCGGTGACTTCCTTGCGGTAGCGCGCGATGAACGGAACGCTGGCACCCTCGTCGAGAAGGGCAATGGCGGCGCGCGCCTGCGCGGGTTGGGCACCGATCTCGTCGGCGATGGTGCGAGCGATCTGCTGGGCAAGCTGGCTGTCGTGCATGGCGGCGCGGCCGGAGCCGCTTCACTGAAAAAAGCATTTTCGCAGTGCTGGCCCGCCGCGGGAACCCGTTGACAGGATCGCCATAACACTATGCCGGCGCGTCTTTCGACGGCTGACGAGCGCTAGCGGGCGATCGTCAGGTAGTTGCAGAGGGTGCGTAAGAGCTGAAGTACCGTTGCGATACCTGCAGCTGTGGGCACTTGGCGCCCACTGACGGTGGGCGCACTCGTCCGGTCGGCTGCGCTTAGCTGGCGCGACCTGCGTAATGCGTGGCAGCGCGCTCGACCAGGATGCTTTCGTGCAGCGATTCCAGTGCCATCACGCGGATCTTGCCGACGTCCTTCAACGGCACCATGCGCTCGACATAGATCTCCGGGCCGGCGTCGGTCATCGCGCGCGACTTGCTGAACCCGTAAGGCACAACTCCCTTGTCGCCATCTTTGCTGCCACCGACGTACAGAACGATCGACATGCCCACACCCTCGTTAACAACTGTGACTACGTTAGTGGCGCGAGCATAACGACCGTGCCGTGAGGAGCTTTCCACGCACGTTAACGCCGGCTGTTTGCGGTTTGGTGACGGCGGGATCCCCTCGCCTGTCTGCACAACCGCTTCACCCTGCCTGCCGGTCCAATTGCGCTCCGCCCGCACGTACGACACCGCATGGACCTCAAGAGTGGCTACCCGTTCTGGTCGATCCGCAACGGGTTGATGCGCGCCTATCCGCGTCTGGAGCGCGACACCGATTGCGAGGCGGCCATCGTCGGTGGCGGGGTCACCGCCGCCCTGATCGCGCACGAGCTGCTCAAGCACGGGCACGAGGTGGTGGTGCTCGAGCAGCGCGAGATCGGCTGGGGCAGTACCTCGGCCAGCACCGCCTTGCTGCAGTACGAAATCGACACACCCATGATCGCGCTGGCCAGGCAATACGGCATGCCGGCGGCTGCGCTGGCGTACGCTGCGTGCGCGCAAGCCGTGCTCGACCTGCAAGGCCTTTGCAATACGCTGGGCGGCTGCGACTTCAGCCGTCAGGACAGCCTGTACTACGCCAGCCGGTCGCGGGATCTCGACGACCTGCGTCGCGAACTGCAGGTGCGAAAAACCCACAAACTTCCCGTCGAATGGATCGAGCGCGCGCCGTTGTGGCACAGCTATGGCGTACGTTCCGAGGGCGCGATCCTCAGCCGCCTGGCCGCCAGCGTCGATCCGTATCGGCTGTGCTACCGCCTGTTTGCAGAAGGCGAGCAATACGGCGCGCGCATCTACGACCGCACCACAATTGCCACCCTTACACCCCACGACCGGCATGTCGCGTTGCGCACCCGCGACGGGGTCACGCTGCGCGCCCGGCACGTCATCATGGCCGCAGGCTACGCAAACCAGCAGTGGCTGTCGCAGCGCGTGGCACGCAACCGCAGCAGCTACGCATTCGTGACCGATCCGCTGCACGACGGCGAGATGGGCGCGCTCAAGCACACCATGATGTGGGAAACCGCGCGTCCCTATCTCTACCTGCGCAGCACGCCGGATGGACGCGTGGTGGCCGGCGGCGAAGACGACAACATCGATCTGCCCGCACGTCGCGACGCACGTGTCATGCGCAAGCTGAAGACGCTGCTGAAGAAGATCCACCAGACGATGCCGGACATCAGCCTGCGCCCGGTATTCGCCTGGGGCGGCACCTTCGCCGAAACCGCCGATGGGCTGCCGTTCTTCGGCCCGCATCCGCAACATGGGCCGCGGGTGTCGTTCGCGATGGCGTACGGCGGCAACGGCATCACCTACAGCGCGATCGGCGCAGGCTTATTGCGAGCGCAACTGGAAGGCAGGCCTCACCCGTTGTCGGACCTGTTCGGTTTCTCGCGGTTGCGCTGAGATCCCCACGGCCACCAGCCGTGGCCGTGCAGCGCATATGCGTCGGCGGCCCGTTCCAGCGGATTGCGTACGTGGATGCCGCCGCACAGCAAATACACCGGCAAAAACAGCGGGCCGAGCAGCATGTACTGGTAGACATGCGCACGTTCGTGGTCGCCTAGGCGCACCGGCGGGTGCTGACAGCGCCCGGCAGCATGCGCATACGTGCTGCATTGCAGATCCAGCGAAGCGCCCTTGAGCAGGATCACGTTGCCCAGCGTCATTGCCCCACCTGGTCCCCATGGCCAGGCATGGAACACCACCGCCAGTTCCTGCCCGGACCAGCGCGGACGCGCGCCGAAACAGCTGCCGGCGGCACCGATGGCAAGGCCGAGCAAGGTATTGGGCAGCGTCCACAACGCGCCCAGCACCTGCACGGACGACCACCGGCGCCGGGCGGGCGTCAGTCGGCCTGGTTGGGGATCAGCAGCCACAGGATCAGATAGACCAGGATGCCGGGGAACGCGGCCGAGGCGATCGACACGATCACGAACAGCACTCGCAACAGTGTGGAGCTCCAGCCGAAGCGGCGGGCGATGCCACCGACCACGCCGGCGATCATGCGGTCGTTGAGGGAACGGGACAATGCGGTGGTCGTGGCCATGGAAGGCTCCTTCGAACGTGATGCCCAGTCTAAAAAGCGCAGCGACTGCGCCTTGTGACGGCTGCGGCTGCTCGCTGCAGGCACAGCGCAACCCAAAGCCGCATCACGCGTTGCCGCCACGCTCCTGCAACCAGCGGTGGATCGCCACCGGCACCTCGCGCTGCGCACGTCCGGAGACGTAGATGCCGATATGCCCGCCGCGGAAACTCAGCTCGGTGTAATCGTCGCTGCCAACCAGGCCGCGCAATGCACGCGAGGCGTCGGGCGGCACCAGATGATCGTGTTCGGCGTAGATGTTGAGCACCGGCATGTCCACTGCCTGCAGATCGACCGCTTCCCCGCCGATGCGCACCTGCCCGGTCACCAGGCCATTGCGCTGATAGAACTGGGTGACGAACTCGCGGAAGGCCTCGCCGGCCAGATCGGGCGAATCGAAGATCCACTTTTCCATGCGCAGGAAATCTTCCAGCGCCTGCTTGTCGTCAAGGATGTCGAGCAAGCCGACGTACTTCTGCAGATTCAGCCGGAACGGCTTGAGCATCAGGTAACTGGCGTTCATCAGATCCGCCGGCACGTTGCCCATGGTGTCCACGAACAGATCCACATCGACCATGCGCGCCCAGTTGGAGAGCATGTTGTCGGGGGTGTGGAAATCCACCGGCGTGACCATGGTGATCAGGTTGCGCACCTTCGGCCGCTGCAGTGCCGCATAGCACAGCGCAAACGTGCCGCCCTGGCAGATGCCGAGCACATCGACCGCCTCCAGCCCCGACTGCGCGCGCAGGTGGTCCACCGCGCCATCGATATAGCGCAGCAGATAGTCCTCCAGCGTGAGGTAACGCTCGGAGCGGTCCGGGTAGCCCCAATCCAGCACGTAGACGTCCTGGCCGTGGCCCAGCAGGCCCTTGACCAGCGAGCGGTCGGCCTGCAGGTCGACCATGTAGGGCCGGTTGACCAGCGCGTAGACGATCAGCAGCGGCGTCCTGGCCACCGGCGCCTGCTCGCCGACAAAGCGGTACAGCACCACCTTGCCGTCGCGCCAGATTTCCTCGCGCTCGGTCACGCCGTAATCCACGTCTTCCACGCCGGGCAGCAGCTTGAGCCCCTCGCGCAGCTTGCGCTGCATCGACAGGGTTTCCTGCATCAGGTCTTCGGCGCTGAATCCCAACGGTCCTTTCATGTCTGCGCTCCACGTGGCTTGCGTGCGGCCGGCTTAGCGGAAGCTGTGCCGGCCGATGGCCTGGCGGCGCTTTTGGACGCCTTCGTGTTCTTGGCTGTGGCGGTTTTCGCTGGCGGTTTCTTGGCCGGGCCGGTCGTCGCTGCCGGCTTGGGCGCAGTGTCCGCCCTGGATGCCGGCGCGCGTTTGGCCGTGGCCGGCGCAACCGGGTCAGCCGCCGCTGCAGCGGGCTTGCCGGCCGGGCTGGCCGTAGTGCGCAGCATGCGTCGCACCGCACGTTCCAGCTCGGCGATGCGGCGGTGCGCGGCGTCCATCTCAGAACGCGTCGGCATCCCGAAACGCTCGCTCAACTGCTCCACTTCTTCCTGCAACGCGGCGCGCAGGCGCATATGCGCATTGGCAAAGCCGCCGTACACCTCGCGAAACTGGTCGGACAAGGCGACGTCGGCATACGACTCTTCGGCGGCCTCGATCCACAGATCGAACAAGGCACGCGCACTGGTCAGCTGACTGCCGCTGCTTTCGTGCTCGCCCAGCTTGGAGGCGAATCGGCCGAACGCCTGCTCAATGGCCGACTTGAGTTGTTCGCCATAGGCCTGCGATTGCGCCTGGTACTCCTGCTGTGCACGGGCCAGCGTCTGCAGGCGTGCCTGGTGATTGCGGCTCACGCCGAATGCCGGCATGTCCAGCCAGGGCGCGTTTTCTTCCCGCCACTTCGCCAGCGCCTGCGCGGCGTCCTGCAGCCACGGGTCGAAGCCGCCCGGGCTGCCGCCACGCAGCGAGCCCAGCGTCCACTGCATCAGCTGCTCGCCCTGCCCCTGCACGGCGCGCCGCCAGGCTTCGGAGACTTCGTTGGCCGAGGTGTCGCGCCCGGCGAACTGCGCGGCCACCTGCTGCATGGTGCCGAACCAGTCGCCGGCCTGATGACGGAAGCGGTCGATGGCCTCCTGCGCCTGCGGTGCGGCCTGGGTGGGCAGCAGCTGCGACCACCAGTCCATCGCCTTGCGCCAATCCTGCGGTGCGTCGCTGCCCGGCCCCGTCCCGGGAACGGCACCGGGCTGGGCAGCGGCGCCGGACTGGCCGTGGCGCATGGCATCTCCCCAGGCGCTCCAGTACTGGCGCGCCTTGTCTTCGAAGTTGCCGTTGTCCGAACCGCTGGTTGCCATGATCCCTTCCCGTGACTGTCCACCAGCCATCCTACCGCGTGTGCCCGGCCGTACCGGTCAGGGTTTGGGGATGCGCAGCGTCTTGCTGATCATCAGCGAGCCGGACACCGCAAACAGCAGCACCAACGGGTGGAACTGCCACGGCCCCAGCTGCCACTGCCCCCACCACAAGGTCTGGCCGATATGGCCGCTGCTGGCAGCGACCGCCAGCAGGATCACCAGCAGCAGGCTGGTGGGAATCGGGGTGCCTTCGAAGTACGGCACCTTGTCGGCCTCGCCGGCGATCTCTTCGGCAGTCACGTTGTAGCGCGCCAGCCGGCTGACGCCGCAGCAGACGAAATAGCTCAGCACCAGCCAATCCCAGCCGCCGCGCATGCCGCAGGCATAGCCCAGCGCCGCCGGCGCTACGCCGAACGAGATCACGTCGGCCAGCGAATCCAGCTCGCGGCCCAGGGTCGAGGACGCCTTGCGCCAGCGCGCCACATGCCCGTCCAGCGCATCGAACACGAACGCCAGCGGGATCAGCGCCATGCCCAACAGCAGGTCGCCGCGATGGCCTTCCTGCAGGAAGCGCATCGACGCAAACACCGCGCCGGTACCGCAGAAGGCGTTGGCCAGGGTGAACCAGTCCGCGAGTTGGAAATCGCGCAGCATCGAGAAATGGCGTTTCATGCGGAACCTGAGAGGAGCAAGGCGCAAAGGGTAACGCGCGCACGCCATGCAGGCGACCGTTTCACGCTATCGGCTAGGCTGGCAATCAGCATGGCCGCTCCGGCCGGGCACGATCGACGACGAGGACCGCATGAAGCGCAGCATCCTGATCACCGGCGCAGGCAGCGGCATCGGTGCCGGCATCGCCACCGAGCTGGCCGCCGGCGGCCACCATCTGATCGTCAGCGATATGGATCTGGCGGCGGCCGAACGCACCGCGCAGCGCCTGCGCGACACCGGCAGCTCGGCCGAAGCACTGGCGCTGGACGTGACCGATGACCACGGCATCGCGCAGGCCTTGGCGTGCGTGACGCGCGCGCCGCAGGTGCTGGTCAACAACGCCGGCCTGCAGCAGGTTGCCGCACTGGAAGACTTCCCGATGCAGCGCTGGGCCTTGCTGGTGGATGTGATGCTGACCGGCGCCGCACGGCTCAGCCGCGCGGTCCTGCCCGGCATGCGCGCGGCCGGCTACGGGCGCATCGTCAACATCGGCAGCATCCATTCGCTGGTCGCCAGCCCGTACAAGAGCGCGTATGTCGCAGCCAAGCACGGCCTGGTCGGCCTGGCCAAGGTCATCGCACTGGAAACCGCCGACTGCGACATCACCGTCAACACGCTATGCCCGAGCTATGTGCGCACCCCGCTGGTGGAGCGCCAGATCGCCGACCAGGCGCGCACGCGCGGCATCGCCGAAGAGGCGGTGATCCGCGATGTGATGCTCAAGCCGATGCCCAAGGGCGCCTTCATCGACTACGACGAACTCGCCGGCACGGTCGCGTTCCTGATGTCGCATGCCGCGCGCAACATCACCGGGCAGGCGATCGCCATCGACGGCGGCTGGACCGCGCAGTAAGCACGGCTGGCGAAATTTTCACCAGTTTCCGTGGCCGCCTTGCGCCGCAAGGCGCGCGCGCAGTTGTCCACAGACTTGCGCAGGATTCATCCACAACCGGTGTGGAGAAGTGCGTGGAGGCGAATGCAGGCGGCAGGTCGCCACAGCGTGCAGCGCCGGCTTGCGGTTGCGCTCGCCAGGTCGATCGCATGGCATTAGCGCCGATGAAACGACATCCATGGAGAATGGAGACGACACGCAAGTCCGGCACTACGGTGACCGCGCCAGACAGCAGCAACAGCCGCGCTCGCCCGGGCGTCTGCGCACTCCCTTAATCCCCGCTCAGATGCGCGAATACGTCCACGACTGCATGCGCCCGTCGCGATACGGCATCACACCGTGAAACGGACGCGGGTCGCCATCGAAGACCAGTGGCAGGAAATTGCGGTCGCCTTCCCACATTGGCACCTGGTCCATGCGGTCGATCGCCACCCATTCCAGCGTGCCTTCCGGGTTGGAGGCCTGCGGCTTGCCTTCGAAGCTGCGGATCAGGAATACGAAGCCCAGCCAGTCCTCGCCATGCTTGCCAAAGCCCGGCCAGCTGATGGTGCCGCGCAGTTGCATGTCGCCGCACTCCACGCCGGCCTCTTCGCGGATCTCGCGGCGCATGCCGGCCAGCACGTCTTCGTCCGGTTCCACCTTGCCGCCGAGCCCGTTGTACTTGCCCAGGTGCTGATCGCCGGGGCGGGCATTGCGATGGATCATCAACACCTGTGTGCCGTCGGGCGACAACAGGTAGCCGAGCGTGGCGACGATGGGGGTATAGGGCATGGCGGGCGAGCTGGAATCGAGCGCATCAGTATGACCGATGCTGTGCAGGCGGCGTGGCGCAGCCTCAGCCGACCGCAGCCTGCGAGCCCGGGCGCGGTGGCGCGACGTAGTCGGTATCCAGACGCAAGGTAGCCACGCCATGGCCGCGCTCGGCCAGATAGTCCAGCCACTTGCCCAGGAACGTGTTCATGCGCATGCGGTGGCTGATCAGCTCGGCCGGCGGTGGGAACATGCCCATCACGTCCTGCCAGCGACGGCCGACATAGCAATGGGTGGTCTCGGCCTGGCGCGCATCGCGGTACAGGCGTACATAGGCCGACGGGTCAGGCTCGCCTGTCACCGGATCGCACAGGTCGTAGGTCAGCCGCAACTCGACCGTGTAGCGGTGGCACTCGATCACGTCCAGACGCAGGTCCAGGCCATCGCCGATCGACGAGACATAGGAGCCGGGAGCGAGGTCGGCCGGTGCGAACAGCCGGGTCAGATGCTGGAAGTTTTCTGCGTACAAGCCCATCAGCCAGCCGAACCGGCTCAACTTGGGGATGCGTTCGAGTTTACTCAGTGCTTGCGCCATGAACCGATCCTACACGCTGCGCTGCCGCACGGGCAGCATTGACGACCGGCCACCGGCAGGCCTACCTTGGCGGAGCCCTGCCCCGCCCGCTTTTATTTCCTCAGACGCTTGCCGACCGGCCGTGACACGTCATGGCAGCTCCGGATCGTGAATACGCTACGCGCGTCTCCAGTCCCCAATCCCGCCAACCAGTCCCCCGCCTCAAAACATCTCGCGCTGCAGCCCCAGCGTGGACAACACCTTGCTGGAAATTTCCTCGATCGAGGTATTGGTGGTGCTCAAGGTCGGAATGCGCTCCATCTGGAACATGCGCTCGGCGGTGGCCACCTCGCGCCGGCAGGTCTCTGCCGCGCTGTAGCGGGAATTGGCGCGCCGCTCCTGGCGGATCTGCTGCAACCGCTCCGGGTCGATGGTCAGGCCGAACAACTTGCTGCGGTAATTGCGCAGGCGCGGCGGCAGGCGTTCGTTTTCCAGATCTTCCTCGGTCAACGGATAGTTGGCGGCGCGGATGCCGTAATGCAATGCCAGGTAGATGCAGGTCGGCGTCTTGCCGGCGCGCGACACCGCCACCAGGATCACGTCGGCCTCGTCGTAATTGAGTGCGATACCGTCATCGTGGCTCAGCGCGAAGTTCATCGCGTTGATGCGGCGGTGATAGGTCTCGAAGTCCACCATGCCGTGCGCACGGCCCACGCGTGAATGCCGCGGCGCATTGAGCTCGCGCTCCAGCGGCTCGATGAAGGGCGCGAACACGTCCAGCATCAAGGCGCCACTTTCGGCCAGGATCATGCTCAGCTGGGGATCGACGCAGGAATTGACCACCACCGGGCGCACCTGGTACCGCTCGCCTGCCGCGCGCACCCGCAGCGCCGCATCGCGCGCTTTTTCTGCATCATCAATGAACGACATGCGGTCGGTGACGAAGTTGAATCCACTGAACTGCGTGAGCAGGCTATGCCCAATCGTTTCAGCGGTGATACCGGTTCCATCGGAGACGTAGAACACCGGTCGAATTGTTGACATCAAGACCACCTCTTTGAACTGGTGTCCAAAACTTACGGGTTCATGCTTGTGCAGATTCCGCTGTGCACTGCATCATAGCGGCTTCTTCCTACGGACGCGGCCATCCAGCCCGCTCGGGCGATGGCCATACGGAGCATCGCGCTTGAACGAGAATATCCTGTGGTTGCATGAGCTACGCCTGGCCGATCTGGCCCGCGTAGGTGGTAAGAATTCCTCGCTCGGCGAGATGATCGGCAACCTGGCCGGGCTTGGCGTTTCGGTTCCCGGTGGATATGCGACCACTGCCGAGGCTTTCAAGGACTTCATCGCCCATAACGATCTGTCCAAGCGCATCTTCGACAAGCTGGCAACGCTGGATGTCGAAGACGTGTCTGCCCTCACCGTTGCCGGCAAGGAAATCCGCGGCTGGGTGATCGATGCTCCGCTGCAGCCGGAACTGGACCGCGATATCCGCACCGCGTACGCACAGCTGTGTGCGGAAAACGGTGGTGGCGAAGTCGCCGTGGCGGTGCGTTCGTCGGCCACTGCCGAAGATCTGCCCGATGCCTCGTTCGCTGGCCAGCAGGAGACCTTCCTCAACGTGACCGGTGCCGACGATGTCGTGCACAAGGTCAAGGAAGTGTTCGCCAGCCTCTATAACGATCGCGCAATCGCCTACCGCGTGCATCATGGCTTCAAGCACGAAGACGTGTTCCTGTCGGCCGGCGTGCAGTTGATGGTGCGCTCGGGCGTCGGTGCGGCCGGCGTGCTGTTCACGCTGGACACCGAATCGGGCTTCCGCGACGTGGTGTTCGTCACCTCCAGCTTCGGTCTGGGCGAGATGGTCGTGCAAGGCGCGGTCAACCCGGACGAGTTCTACGTCTACAAGCCCACGCTGACCGCAGGCAAACCGGCGATCCTGCGCCGCTCGCTCGGCAGCAAGGCGATCCGCATGGTCTACTCAGATGTGCCCGGCGAACGCGTACGCACCGAAGACACGCCGGTGGAACTGCGCAGCACCTTCTCGATCAGCGACGAAGACGTGCAGGAGCTTTCCAAGCAGGCGCTGGTGATCGAAAAGCATTACGGCCGCCCGATGGATATCGAGTGGGCCAAGGACGGTGTCAGCGGCAAGCTGTTCATCGTGCAGGCGCGTCCGGAAACGGTGAAGTCGCGCAGCCATGCCACCCAGATCGAGCGTTTCTCGCTGGAAGCCAAGGACGCCAAGATCCTGGTCGAAGGGCGTGCGGTAGGCGCCAAGATCGGCAGCGGCGTGGCACGCGTGGTGCGCTCGCTGGACGACATGAATCGCGTGCAGGCCGGCGATGTATTGATCGCCGACATGACCGATCCCGATTGGGAGCCGGTGATGAAGCGTGCCTCGGCCATCGTCACCAATCGCGGCGGCCGCACCTGCCATGCGGCGATCATCGCGCGCGAACTCGGCGTGCCGGCCGTGGTCGGCTCGGGCAACGCCACCGATGTGATCAGCGACGGTCAGGAAGTGACGGTGAGCTGCGCCGAAGGCGATACCGGCTTCATCTACGACGGCCTGCTGCCGTTCGAGCGCACCACCACCGACCTGGGCAACATGCCGCCTGCCCCGCTCAAGATCATGATGAACGTGGCCAACCCGGAGCGCGCGTTCGACTTCGGCCAGTTGCCCAACGCCGGCATCGGCCTGGCGCGTCTGGAAATGATCATCGCCGCGCATATCGGCATCCATCCCAACGCGCTGCTGGAATACGACAAGCAGGATGCTGACGTCCGCAAGAAGATCGACGCCAAGACCGCCGGCTACGGCGACCCGGTAAGCTTCTACGTCAATCGCCTGGCCGAGGGCATCGCGACGCTAACCGCCTCGGTGGCACCGAATACGGTGATCGTGCGCCTGTCGGACTTCAAGTCCAACGAGTACGCCAACCTGATCGGCGGCTCGCGTTACGAACCGCATGAAGAGAACCCGATGATCGGCTTCCGTGGCGCCAGCCGCTACGTCGATCCGTCCTTCACCAAGGCCTTCTCGCTGGAGTGCAAGGCGGTGCTGAAGGTGCGCAACGAGATGGGCCTGGACAACCTCTGGGTGATGATCCCGTTCGTGCGCACGCTGGAAGAAGGCCGCAAGGTGATCGAGGTGCTGGAGCGGAACGGGCTCAAGCAGGGCGAAAACGGCCTGAAGATCATCATGATGTGCGAGCTGCCGTCCAATGCGCTGCTGGCCGACGAGTTCCTGGAGATCTTCGACGGCTTCTCGATCGGCTCCAACGACCTGACCCAGCTGACCCTGGGCCTGGACCGCGACTCGTCGATCGTGGCGCATCTGTTCGACGAGCGGAACCCGGCGGTCAAGAAGCTGCTGTCGATGGCGATCAAGTCGGCGCGCGCCAAGGGCAAGTACGTGGGCATCTGCGGCCAGGGGCCGTCCGATCACCCGGAACTGGCCGAGTGGCTAATGCAGGAAGGGATCGAGTCGGTATCGCTGAATCCTGACACCGTGGTCGACACCTGGCTGCGTCTGGCCAAGTTGAAGAGCGAGAGCTGATGGGTATATTGGGTGCGGTGTTGGCGGCGGCTGCGGGAGCAGTCGCCGCAAGGCCGGTGGCGGCCAAGACGGCGGAGCCGGCGTTCAACTGGGCCAATATTCCGTGGGCGCAATATGCGCTCAACTGGGGGCTGGCCCTGCTGATCGTGGTGGTCGGCATGTGGCTGGCCAAGCAGCTCAGCCAGTGGCTGCACCGTGCGCTGACCCGCGCGCGCATCGAGATCACGCTGACCAACTTCCTGCGCAACGTGTTGTATGCGTTGCTGCTGGTGCTGGTGTTCGTGAGCGCGCTGAGCAAGATCGGCGTGCCGCCGACCTCGCTGATCGCGGTGCTGGGTGCGGCCGGCCTGGCGGTCGGTCTGGCGTTGAAGGACTCGCTGTCCAATATCGCTGCAGGCGTGATGCTGATCGTGCTGCGGCCGATGCGCGATGGCGACCATGTGGTGATTGCCGGCCAAGAAGGCATCGTCGACGAGATCCGGATCTTCCAGACCCGGATCCGCTCGTTCGACGAGCGCATGATCACCCTGCCCAACAGCACCATTACCACCTCGCCGATCGTCAACTACAGCACCCTGCCCAACCGGCGCCTGGAAGTGACCGTGGGCGTGGGCTACGGCGACGATCTGAAGAAAGCCCAGCAGCTGTTGCTGCAGATCGCCAAGGACAATCCGAACCTCCTTCAGTCGCCGGCACCGTTCGTGCAGGTCACCAACCTGGGCGAAAGCACGGTGGATCTGATGTTGTTCGCATATGCGACCAACGGCAATTTCGGCGCGGCCAAGAGCACCACGCTGGAACAGATCCGCAACCAGTTGCTGGAAAACGGGCTCAACATCCCGTATCCGCAGCGCGACCTGCACGTGTATCACCACGATGCCGACGGCAAGCCGATCTCCGACCTGCTGCTGAAAGGCATCGCCGACGACGGCGACCTAAGCAAGGGTCCGCCGCTGGCGCGCTGATGCACTGAATCGCTTGATGGAAAAGCAAAAGGCCGCATCGAACGATGCGGCCTTTTTTATTGGATGCGTTGCAACCATGTGGCTTCTTGCCTGCCTGGTCGTCAGCAAACGTTACCGGACGTACGCCTGCGCGTGGTCCGCAACTGGGCGCCGTCGATCAACACCCCAATAGCGTGCAACGACGTCGTGCCAGCGCTCAGGCCAGTACGTCGGCGTGGGAATCGCCGCCCAGCGCGCCCATGAACTGGCGGTAGTGGCGCAGCTCGTCGATCGAATCGCGCACATCGCTCAACGCGGTGTGGGCCGAGCTCTTGGCAAAACCATTGGCCACCGTCGGCGCCCAACGCCGTGCCAGCTCCTTGATGGTGGACACGTCCAGGTTGCGGTAGTGGAAGTAGCGCTCCAGGCGCGACATCTGGCGGTGCAGGAAGCGGCGGTCCTGGCAGATCGAATTGCCGCACATCGGCGAAGCGCCGGCGCGAATCCACTCGCTCAGGAAGGCCACCGTCTGCGCCTCGGCCTGGGCATGGGTGACCTGGCTATCGAGTACGCGCTGCCACAGCCCCGAACGGCGGTGCTGATTGCGGTTCCACTCGTCCATGGCTTCAAGCGTCGCCAGCGGGTGGGCGATGGCCAGCTCCGGCCCTTCGGCAAGCACGTTCAACTGCGCATCGGTCACGATGGTGGCGATCTCGATGATGGAATCGCGATCGGTATCCAGGCCGGTCATTTCCAGATCGATCCAGATCAGTCGGTCGTTGCCTGCAAGGGTGTCTGCCATGTCGCCGTCCTGTGGAGGGCCGTCGCCGGCCGGATGCTGAAGGGCGCGCATCATACCGCGGCCGCGCCGCTCAGGGCGCGAGGGGCGGCTTGCCGCGCTTGGCCCTGAAGTAATTGGTTAGCCGCAGGCCGGCCTCGGCGGCCAGCACGCCACCGCTGACCTGCACGCGGTGGTTGTGGCGCGGGTCGGCGGGCAGATCGAATACGCTGCCGCAGGCGCCGGTCTTGGGGTCGCTGGCGGCGAACACCACCCGCGCGATGCGTGCGTGGATCATCGCCATCGCGCACATCGCGCACGGCTCCAGCGTGACATACAGCGTGCAGCCGATCAGCCGGTGGTTGGCCAGGCGGCGGCCGCCTTCGCGCATGGCCATGATCTCGGCATGCGCGCTGGGATCGTGGCTGGCGATATTGAAGTTCCAGCCCTCGCCCAGCACGGTGCCCCCGGCATCGACCAGCAGCGCACCGACCGGGATCTCGTCAAAGTCGCGTTCGGCACGTTCGGCCAGTTGCAGGGCGCGTTGCATCCACTGTTGGTCGATCAGCGCCTGCGCCGTGTCTACCGACGTTTCTACCGGCATGCTCACGCGGCGCTGCCGCCCTGGCGATCCAGGAAGGCGGCGAACGCGGCCACGGTGGCTTCGCTGACATGGTGCTCGATGCCTTCGGCGTCGCGGCGCGCAGTGGCCTCGTCGATGCCCAGGGCGAGCAGGAAGCGTTCGACGATCTGATGGCGCTGCCGGCTGGACGCCGCCAGCGCCTCGCCGGCCGGGGTCAGGAAAACACCGCGATACGGGCGCTGCACCACCCAGCCGTCGCGCACCAGACGCTTGAGCATCTTGGCCACGGTCGGCTGCGCCACGCCCAGGCGCGCGGCGATATCGACCTGACGCGCCTCGCCGCCGTCGACCAACAGGTCGGAGATCAGCTCCACATAGTCCTCGACCAGCTCGGCGCGGCGCGCTTCGCGCACCTGACGGAAGCTCTCCATATGCACCTGTGCGTCGATCAGCGCCGGCGCGGCTGCTTCCAGCTTTTCGCTCTTGCCCACCCTCATCCCCGTCATCACGTCCGGCGCCAGTACCGGGATGCGTAGTTTGAAGCACGCAGCCGATCATTACGATTTAAATTGCCAATGCTCAACAGCATAGCCCTTGCTATATCATCGGCGTGAATCCCTGCCAGCCTGCGCCGCATGTCCGTCGATCTCCGTCCTCACCCGACCTCGCCCCTCCCCTTGCCGGCCGCGGCCCATGGCGGGTTGGGCGATCACCACGCCAGCGTCGCCGTACCCAAGGGCGGGCACTGGTGGTTCCGGCTGCTGGCGTTTCTGGGCCCGGGCTACATGGTGTCGGTCGGGTACATGGACCCGGGCAACTGGGCCACCGACCTGGCCGGCGGCTCGCAGTTCGGCTATCTGCTGCTGTCGGTGATCCTGCTGTCCAACCTGATGGCGATCGTGCTGCAGAGCCTGTCGGCACGGCTGGGCATCGCGACCGGACTGGACCTGGCGCAGGCCTGCCGGGCGCGTTACCCGCGCGGGGTGAATCTGGCGCTGTGGGGCATCTGCGAACTGGCGATCATCGCCTGCGATCTGGCCGAGGTGATCGGCACCGCCATTGCGTTGAAGCTGTTGTTCGGCATTCCGCTGACCGTGGGCGCCATCATCACCGCGGTGGACGTGGTGCTGGTGCTGTTGCTGATGAACCGCGGTTTCCGCGCGCTGGAAGCGTTCGTGATCGCGCTGCTGTTGATCATCTTCGTCTGCTTCGGCATCCAGATCGCGCTGGCGGCACCGCCGATCGCCGCCGTGCTGGGCGGCTTCATTCCGCATGCGCAGGTGGTCACCGACCCGCGCGCGCTGTATCTGGCGATCGGCATCATCGGTGCGACGGTGATGCCGCATAACCTGTACCTGCATTCGTCGATCGTGCAGACACGTGCGTATCCGCGTACCGATGCGGGCCGCAAATCGGCGCTGCGCTGGGCGGTAACCGACAGCACCGTGGCATTGATGTTCGCGCTGTTCATCAATGCCTCGATCCTGATCCTGGCGGCGGCGGTATTCCATGCGCAGGGCCGCACCGATGTGCAGGAAATCGAACAGGCCCACGCCCTGCTCGCGCCGATGCTGGGCGTGGGCCTGGCCTCGACGCTGTTTGCAGTGGCGCTGCTGGCCTCCGGCGTCAATTCCACCGTCACCGCCACGCTGGCCGGGCAGATCGTGATGGAAGGCTTTCTGCAACTGCGCTTGCCGCCGTGGCTGCGCCGCCTGCTGACGCGTGGCATCGCCATCGTGCCGGTGGTGATCGTGACCTGGTTGTATGGCGAGGCCGGTACCGCGCGGCTCCTGGTGCTCAGCCAGGTGGTGCTGTCGATGCAGCTGCCATTCGCGGTGATCCCGCTGGTGCGCTTCGTGTCGGATCGTGAGTTGATGGGCGCGCTGGTGGCACCGCCGTGGCTGGTGCGCATTGCCTGGGTCATCGCGGCGGTGATCGTCGGCTTGAACCTGAAGCTGCTGTGGGATACCGCACTGCAGTGAGTGGCGAGCACAACCGGCGTGGTCGATGCGATGCGGCAGCTGCGTGCGCTGCAGAGCCAGGCAGCGATGCACGGAGGGACGTTGATCGGCGCTGCATTGCGTTCGTGCGAGCTGGATGCCCGGATGATCCATCACGGCGCATCGACTGCAGCGAACGAGCTGATCCGCAACGCTGGGGATAACTGCCGTAGAGCGCACGCAGATGCAATCTGCGGTGCGACGCAGGCGGTCTACTGCTCGCATGCACCGGCACGCCCGTGGCCTGCGTCGCACTGCGTGGCGCGGGCCCATGCAAGCACGATGCGTATCGCATCGTGCCATCGCCGGGCTGCATGCCCCTCGCCCCAGGAGTGTTTATGGATCCGTTCGAGGCGCATCCGGCCGACGCCGGACGCCGCAGCTTTCTCATCACCGGCACGGTCGCCGTAGCAGCGTTGTCGCTGCCCGCGTTCGCCACTGCCGCACCTCCCGCACGCGCCCCCGCCACCACCCCACCCCACTCGTCCACTCACGGAGTCAACCCGATGTCCAATTTCGTCAAACGCCCCGACGGCGCCAATATCTTCTACAAGGATTGGGGCAAGGGCCAGCCGGTCGTCTTCGCACATGGTTGGCCGCTCAGCGGCGATGCCTGGGACCCGCAAATGCTGTTCATGGGCCAGCACGGCTACCGCGTGATCGCACACGATCGCCGCAGCCATGGCCGCTCGTCGCAGACCTGGGACGGTAACGACATGGACACCTATGCGGACGATCTGGCTGCAGTGATCGACGCGCTGGACCTGAAGGACGCGATCCTGGTCGGCCATTCCACCGGCGGTGGCGAAGTGGCGCATTACGTTGGCCGCCATGGCAGCAAGCGTGTGGCCAAGGTGGTACTGGTCGGCGCGGTGCCGCCGCAGATGGTCAAGAGCCCATCCAATCCGGGCGGCCTGCCGATGAGCGTGTTCGACGGCATCCGCGATGGCGTTGCCAAGGACCGTTCGCAGTTCTATCAGGACCTGACCACGCCGTTCTTCGGTGCCAACCGTGACGGCAACAAGGTCACCCAGGGCATGCGCGATGCGTTCTGGCTGCAGGGCATGCTGGGCGGTCACAAGGGTCAGTACGACTGCATCAAGGAATTCTCCGAGGTCGATTACACCGCCGACCTGAAGAAGATCGACGTGCCGGCGCTGGTGGTGCATGGCGACGACGACCAGATCGTGCCGATCGATGCATCGGGCAAGTTGTCGGCCAAGATCATCAGCAACGCCGAACTGAAGATCTACCCCGGCGCGCCGCACGGGTTGACCATTACCCATGCCGATCAGTTCAACCAGGATCTGCTGGCCTTCGCCAAGCGCTGATTCTTGCTTCACTGCGTAAGACAAAGGCCGGCTCGTGAGAGCCGGCCTTTTGTTTTGGTGCGCGTTGCTTTGCTGCGCGCAGATCCGTTGTGATCAGGCTGGCGGCCTCAGCGTCGATAAGCCTGTTGCCAGTGGCGCCCCAATGCGCCTCCTGCAGGCGAGCTTGCGGACCCAAGACGTGCGCGCAAAGATGCCGAAACAGCAAGCGGGATGGCGACGGTGCACCTTCGCAGCGTGGTCGCGACCCCGCGCAACGGACCAGCTTCAGGCATGGACCGGCCAGCCACAGGTGAGCACAGCAACCAGTGCCCTCAAGAAACCACCACGCAGCACGACCACCGGCAACGCGATGCTCAGCCATGGCGGTGCCAGCAATGGCAGGTCAGGCAGTCGCAGCCAATGTCGATCGGCAGCGCAAGCGATACGCCGACCGCTGAAGGACACGTGCGCTGCCCTGGCTGACCGTATGGCCGATCGGGCGCAGCTAGCAGGCGGGTTGCGCCCGGCCCGGTTGGCCAAAGGGCGCTCCAGCCCTGGGTCTGCGCAGGCCGGTTGTCAGCGCCGGCAACCGGCCTCACGCACGGCAGGCGCGGCCGACCTGGCAGCAGAAAGCGACATCGATTTCAGCGCCGGGCCGATCGGGAGCGTCACGCTGATGAAGTTCTCAGATATCGGCATGCGCGTGCGGCGGCACCGCCACACCGCCGCCACCGACGAAGTGGCGGACCACCGGCGCGCGCTCGCCTTGATGCAGGGCGCGGATCTGCTCCTGCAGCTGGCGGTCGTCGCCGGTGACGCGCTCGTGCTGACGCAGATGTTCCAGCCACGAGGCGACGATGAAGTATTCCAGTTGCACGCCGGGTGTTGCCGCGTCTTCGGCGATACCCCAGACCACCGCACCATCACGACGCCGCGCGTTGCCCAGTTGCGTCATCAGCTGCAGGAAAGTTACGCGCGCATCGGCAGCGATGCGATATTCGACCGTCACCAGCACCGGGCCGCGATCGTGTTCGACCGCATCCGATTGCGCCGGCACGGGCCAATGTCCGCCAGGGGCGAGGTCCAGCTGTTCGGTGCCGGCAATGCGCGCGCGCTTGACCAGCAGCGCCGCGATCACCGCGCCAACGGCGGCAATCTGCAGGGCTGTCGCGATCGAGGTGCGTTGCGCCAACGCGCCCCAGACCAGCGAGCCGGCCGCCATACCCGCAGAAAACACCACGATATACAGCGACAATGCGCGTGCGCGCACCCAGGCAGGCACCGCCGTTTGCGCGGCGATCTGCAAGGACGACAGCACGGTGATCCAGGCCAGGCCGTTGACCACCATCACCACGCACAGCACTCCGATCTGACGCGACAATGCCAGCCCCAGCAATGAGGCTGCGCACACGATGGTGGCCACGAACACCAGTAGGTCGCGGTCGTAGCGCGCACGCAGGCGTGGCAACAGCAGCGCGCCACTGATCGCACCGATGCCGATGCAGCCCAACAACACGCCATAACTGCCGGCACCCAACTGCATGTCGCGCCGGACCACCAACGGCAGCAATGCGGTCAACGCGCTGGCGAACAGGAAGAACCCGGCGGCCTTGATCAGCACCGCCTGCAAGCGTCCGGCGCGTGCGGCGTAGCGCAGACCGGCACGCAGGCCCGCGCCGAAGCTCTCCGGCGGCAATACAGAGACATGCGCATCGCGACGCCAACACCACAACACCAGCAGCATCAGCCCGAAGGTCACGCCATTGAGCAAAAATGCCCACGGCGGCCCGAATTGCGCCACGATCAAACCGCCAACCGCCGGGCCGATCGAGCGGGCGATGTTCATGCCGATCGAATTGAGCGCTACCGCCGAGGCCAGCATCGGCCGCGGCACCAGCTCCGACACGATTGCCGCCTGCGCAGGCATCGCCATTGCCGCGCCCATGCCCATCGCAAAGGTCAATGCCACCAGTACCCACGGGGTTAGCAACTGCAGATGCGATAGCAAGGCCAAGGCTGCGGCCACCAGCAACATCCAGCCCTGGGTGAGCATCAGGTAGCGGCGGCGGTCAACGATGTCGGCCAGCGTGCCGGCCACCAGTGCGAACAACACCACCGGCAAGGTGGTGGCCGACTGCACCGCCGCCACCATCAACGGCGAGCCCGTCCGTTCGGCCATCACCCAGGACGCGGCGACATCGTTGATCCAGGTGCCGATGTTGCTGCCTAAGATGGCCAGCCATAAGGCACGAAAGATCGGCTCGCGCAGCGGCGCCCTGGCACCGCTATCGGCGGGTGCGGCAGAAGAAGTCATCGCGGCAAGGCTCCAGTGGACGGGGTGAAACAAACAAGGTGACGGGCCAGGATGCGCCGGCAGGCGCATCGCTGTGGTGCCGATCTCAGAACGCGAAACACGCGCAACCCAATGCGCCCCAGAAGCCGCGCAGATCATCGCTGGGCGCAGCATGCTGCGCTGCATGTCCATGCGGCCCGTGCGCGCGACAGCCATGGCCATGCGTGTGCGTGGCACTGGCAAGCCCGCTGACCGTACCACCCACGTGATAGCCGCCGAACCGGTTGACCGGCGACCAGTCCGGCATCGCCGGCGGCAAGGTGGGCGCCAATGCGGCGAAGTCGCCATCGCCATGGACGACGCGCCCACCCAGCACGGGCAGCACGCTGGTGATGTCGGCAATGGCGGCATCGTCGACGCGAAAGTAATCGTCGGACAACACGATGAAATCGGCCAGTTGCCCCGCCGCCAGCGTGCCCTTGTGGCCCTCATCGCCAGAGAACCACGCGCTGCCCTGCGTCCACAGCCGCAGCGCCTGCTCACGGTCGAGCAGGTTCTCTTCGCCGTACAACGCCAGACCGCCCACCGTGCGTCCGGTGACCAGCCACGACAGCGCCACCCACGGGTTGTAACTGGCCACGCGCGTCGCATCGGTGCCGGCGCCCACCGGCACGCCGGCGGCCAACATGCGGCGCACCGGTGGCGTATGCCGCGCAGCCTGTACGCCGTAGCGCTCGACAAACGCTTCGCCTTGATACGCCATGCGGTGCTGCACGGCGATGCCGCCGCTCAAGGCGCGAATGCGGTCGATATTGCGGGGCGTGATGGTTTCGGCGTGATCGACGAACCAATGCAGGCCATCGAACGGAATGTCGGCATTGACCTTTTCGTACACATCGAGAATGCGTCCGATGCTTTCGTCGTAGGTGGCATGGATACGGAATGGCCAACGCTTCTCGACCAGCAACCGCACCACCTGCTCCAGCTCGGGCTCCAGTCCCGGCGGCAGCTCCGGGCGCGGCTCGCTGAACTGCTCGAAATCCGCCGCCGAAAACACCAGCATTTCGCCGGCGCCGTTGTGCCGCAGCAGATCGTCGCCCTTGCGCACCGGCAGCATCTCGGTCCAGCCGCGGAAGTCGTCGACTTCCTTGCCCTTGTTCTGGGTGAACAGGTTGTAGGCGATGCGCACGCTCAACTGGTCGGCCGCGTGCAACTGTTCGATGACTTGGTAGTCCTCCGGATAATTCTGGAAACCGCCGCCGGCATCGATCACCGAGGTGATCCCCAGCCGGTTGAGTTCGCGCATGAAATGGCGTGTGGAATTGGCCTGATACTCCAACGGCAGTCGCGGGCCCTTGGCCAGGCTGGTGTAGAGAATCAGGGCATTGGGCTTGGCCAGCAGCAAGCCTGTGGGATTGCCCAGCTTGTCGCGCTCGATGCGCCCGCCGGGCGGATCGGCAGTGGCCTTGTCGTAGCCACAGGCGCGCAAGGCCGCGCGGTTCAGCAGGGCGCGGTCGTACAGATGCAGCAAAAATACCGGTGTATCCGGTGCGATGGCATTGATCTCGTCCAGGGTCGGCAAGCGTTTTTCGACGAACTGATGCGCGGTGAATCCGCCGACCACACGCACCCATTGCGGCGCTGGGGTGCGGTCGACCTGCGCCTTCAACATCGCCATCGCATCGGCAAGCGAGCGCACGCCATCCCAGCGCAGCTCCAGGTTGTAGTTGAGCCCGCCGCGAATCAGATGGGTGTGGCTGTCATTGAGGCCGGGCAACAGGCGTCGGCCTTGCGCATCGATGCTGCGGGCGCCAGCTGCCAGCGCCATGATCTGCGCATCGTTGCCCACCGCCACGATGCGTCCATCGGTCACTGCAATGGCGGTGGCGCTGGGCTGACGTGGATCGAGGGTGGTGATGCGTGCGTTGCGAACGACCAGATCGACCATCGGAGACTTCCTTGAAGCAGACGAAGCGCCGGGCAAGGCGCCCAACGCAAGACCGGCGGCGGCGGCCTGCATCCACAGGCGCCGCCCGGCATCGTGATCATTCGGTACGCCGCTCATGCCGCACCACGCCTGCGCAGCCCATCCAGCGACCATGCGCCACCGCCAGCGGCAACCAGCCCCAGCAACACCAGCAGCCACATCAGCGGGTATTCCATCCCGCCGTGCATCCAGAACCAGCCCTTGGGCACGGCCACCACGACGGTGGTGGCGATGAACACCGCCGCCAGTGCAGCACTGACGCGCGTCCACAGACCCAGTAACACCGCCAGCCCCGAGAGCGTCTGCACCAAGGCCAGCAGCAACGGCAAGGGTTGCGCAAACGGAAAGCCGAATTGCTGTAATTCAGCGGCAAATCCAGCCAGCCCCGGCCCACCAAACCATCCCAGCAACTTGCCCAGGCCATGCGGCAACAGGAAACCGCCGCCGGCAATGCGCAGCATCAGCAATGCCGCTGCAAGGCCGGCGTTGCCACGTGGTGCCGATGCGTTCAATGCCCGCCTTCCTGCGCGCCGAACATGGTCTTGGCGTACTGAATGCCGATGCCGTAGCCGCCCGCATGCGCACGCGCGATGCCGGTGGTGAGGTCATAGGTGTCGCTGCGTGCCCAGTCGCGCTGCAGTTCCAGCAGGTACTGCACGCTGGTGATGGGCGCGGCTCCGGCCTGCACCATCCGCGTCACCGCGCGCTCGTGCGCTTCGTCGCTGACATCGCCGCAGGCATCGGTGATGACGTAGACCTCGAACCCCTGCTCGACCGCCGACAGCGTCGGGCCGACGATGCAGACGCTGGTCCACAGCCCGGCAATCACCAGACGCTGCTTGCCTATGGCGTTGACGCGATCGATCACACCCTGGTCTTCCCAGGCATTCATGCTGGTGCGATCAAGCACCGGTTCGCCGGCAAAGATCTCCGGCAGCTCGGGAAACAGCGGGCCGGAGAACGACTTCTCTGCAACGGTGGTCAAGATCACCGGCACCTTGAAGCCTTTGGCGCCCTTGGCAATCAGCGACACGTTGTTGCGCAGCGCCGAGATGTCGATGGTATGCGTGGCGAACGCCATCTGCGATTGATGGTCGATCAGGATCAGCGCGTGATCACCGGGCGACAACAGGGACTTACCGGGGACGGCGGTGGCGGTGGTCATGCGTGATGCTCCAGGGAGGATGAAAAAGAACCAGCGATGTGCCGATGCGCACGCGGCTGGGGGCGCGCGGCGCAGGGATCGTTCGCCACTTGCGCGGCAAAGCGCGCCGGCGTGCAGCCGGTGGCGTTGCGGAAGCTGCGGACGAAATGGCTTTGATCGAAGAAGCACAGATCGGTGGCGATCTGGCTGATGGTGTGGCCGCCCTCGCGCAGCATGGCCTGGGCGCGTTCGAGGCGACGACGACGCAGATACTCCATCGGGCTGGCGCCCAGCGCATCGCGAAACACGCGCGCAAAATGGAAGCGGCTCATGCAGGCGGCGCCGGCCAGTTGCGTCACGCCGATGGGCTCATACAGATGCGTGTCGATGTACTGCAGCGCTCTGGCCACGGCACGTGCGCGCGGGGCGTACAGTGCGTTGGTGTTGCCTGCATGCAGATCGGGGCGACCGGCGGCAGTCAGACGTGCCATGTGGCGTCTCCGGCGGGGAATGGCGCCATGGTGGGGCGAACCTGCCGATCACCCCACCCCTGATGGTGAGGCCGATCGCTCACTCTTTCGGGTGAGCAGCCCGCGTGCTGCCACAAGCAAGCATGGGATCGCATGGGTGCATCGCCATGGCATGCACCGCGCATGCACGCCGATGCAGCGGCGATACCGCGCCGTTGTTCCTGTCGCGCTTTGCAGTGTCCAAGCCGACACCCGCACCACACGAAAAAACAAGCGGACGCCAGCGCACGACTGGCACGCTACAACGCGGCGTCATTACTGCTGCAGCCAACCGATGGCATCCAGCTCGGCGCACACTGCATCGCAGCGACACGCACGCATCCCACGCAACATGCCGGTCCATGCGTAGCCGATTTCCTGCCCGACCTGCCTCCCCCGAAAGAGGTGGTGGTGCTTGGCCCCGATCTCGCCCGACAATGCTGCAATGCCGCGCGAGCCCCCCATCCGATTCCACCTGCTCTGGCCCCTGTGCGCGGCGGTGATCGTTGTGATGTGCAGTTGCGGGTGGCCGTGCAATCCGGTGTACGCCCAAGGCATCGCCGCAACGCGTGCGGGGCTGCTGCAATTCCACCACACCGCCTGGAGCACCGAACGCGGCGCACCGGCCGATATCTGGGATATCCAGCAAGCCGAGGCCGGGCCATTGTGGCTGGCGACCGGATTTGGCCTGTTTCAGTTCGATGGCGACCGTTTCGCGCGGCAGGCGGCGCCGGATGGCGAGGCCTATGCATCGCACAACATGACCACGCTTGCGCTGGCGCCGGACGATACCGCCTGGATCGGCTACTTCAACGCCGGCATCGATCGCGTTGCCGACGGTCACCTGACGCACTTCAGCCCGGGCAAGGACGTGCCCGCCGGCATGGTGTTCCGCATTGAGCACGACGGCAGTGGGCGGTGGTGGGCCGCCATCGATGGCGGTTTGTGCTGGTTCGACGGGCAACGCTGGCAGCGTGCAGGCGCCGACTGGGGCTACACCGCCGAGCGCGCGCATTGGCTGCTGCGCGATGTGCGCGGCACGCTCTGGGTCAGCGACGGTACCCAGATTCTGTCGTTGCGGCCCGGCGCCAAACGCTTCGAACCCAGCGGCCAGCAGGTGGGTCTCTACGTCACCATGGCCGAAAGTCCGGGCGGAGCGATCTGGGTCGCAGACCCGTACCGCGGCGTGTTTGCGTTGACCGATGCGCAGGGCCACGTGCTGCCCGCCACGGCCCGTGCCCGGCTGCAATTTCCCGGGCTGTTCGCGCGGCGCATCCGGTTCATGCGCGATGGCGCGCTATGGGGCAGCGACTACGCGGCGCATGGCCTGTTCCGGATCGCCTTGCCCACATCGCCCACGCCGGTGCTGGAACGCTTCGGAACCGTACAAGGCCTGACCTCGGCCACTGCCGGCCCCTTGCTCGAAGACCGCGAAGGCAATCTGTGGGCCGGCACCAATCTGGGCCTCAACCGGTTCCGACATCGCGCGTTGCTGCCGTTGGCGTCCTTGCTGCCGGGCCAGGCGATGGCCGTGGCGACCTTCAATCCCGCCCCGGGCACCGCCGCACGCCCGCTCCTGGCAAGCCTGCGCGATGGCCGGCTGCTGGCCTTGAGCCGCGATCGCGTAGAAGGTTTGCAGCATGGTGCGTCCCACCACATCCTGGATGTGCCGGCGACCGCCAATGGCTGGGTGCTTGGCGAGCACGCCTTGCTACGTCTGCAGGTCGGCCGCGTGCAATCGGTGGCGCTGCCGCTCGGCCTGGCGACCGGCGCCATCCGCGCCTTCGTCGTGGACAACCGCAACCATCCCTGGATCTGCCCGGATGCCGGCGGCCCTTACGCTTTCGACGGCAACGCCTGGCAGCCGCTGCCCGATCTGCAGGACATCCCGTGCACGGTGCTCGCCAATACGCGCGATGGCGGCCTGTGGGTGGGCACCATCAAGGGCGATGCGCGCCTGCTGCAGGGCCGGCAGGTGACGCGCTACAGCGCAGAAGATGGCCTGTCGGTGGGGCCGATCACCGCCATCTGGCAAGGCCCGTCGCTCATGCTGGTCGCCGGCGAAACCGGGCTGGCAGCGCTGGGTGCCGACGGCCGGTTCCGGCAAGTGGCCGATCAGACCAATCCGCTCCTGCAGGGCATCACCGGCATCGTGCAGGACCGGCACGGCACGCTGTGGTTGAACGGCAACCGCGGCGTGGTGCAGATCGCTCAACGTGCGCTGCTACAGAGCGTGCAATCGGGCGTGGTCAGCCCGGCGCTGCGCCTGTACGACATCATGGACGGGTTGCCCGGTGTCGCCCAGCAGGCCACACCGGTCCCCACGGCCATCGCCGCCGACGACGGCCTGTTGTGGTTCACCACCAACCAGGGCCTGGCCTGGCTGGACCCGGAACAGACCTACCGCAACCCCACCGCGCCGGAGGTCTTCATCACCGACGTGGTCGCCGACGACCGTCCCTACCCGCGCACCGCCGGGCTGCGCCTGCCCAAGTGGACGCACCGCCTGCGCATCGGCTACGACGCCGTGAGCCTGACCCGGCCCGAACGCGTGCGCTTCCGCTACCGGCTGGAGGGCGTGGACGCGCACTGGCAGGACGCCGGCAACCGTAACGAGGCGTTCTATACCAACCTCGCGCCCGGCCGTTACCGCTTCCGCATTGCCGCCGCCAACAACGATGGCGTGTGGAACTCGCGCGGCGACACGCTGGATTTCGTCATCGAAGCGGCCTTCGTGCAAACCTGGCAATTCAAGGTGTGCGTTGCGCTCGCCCTGCTGCTGACGCTTGCGATGCTGTGGCGCATGCGCACCCGGCGTATTGCCGGACGCCTGCGTGCACGCCTGGAAGAGCGCTACCGCGAACGCGAACGCATCGCGCGCGAGTTGCACGACACCTTGTTGCAGGGCACGCAAGGCCTGATCCTGCGGCTGCATGCCGCCAGCCGCTCGTTGCCGCAGGACGACCCGCGGCGGCTGGAGCTCGAACAGGCGGTCGACCTGGCCGAGAATGCGCTGGTCGAAGGCCGCGACCGCGTCAACGGCCTGCGCGACAGTTATTCGCTGCGCCAGGATCTGGCCGCCGCACTGCAGCGCGCACGCGAGGCCACCATGCCACCGCCGTCTGCCGAACTGCAGGTGTCGGTCGAAGGACGCCCGGTGGCGCTGCGTCCGATGGTGGCCGACGAAGTGTTCCAGCTTGGCCGCGAAGCATTGGCCAATGCCGATCGCCATTCAGGCGCCGCGCGCATCGCGCTGGAACTGCGTTACGGTTCACGTGACTTCGTGCTGCGCATCCGCGACGATGGCTGCGGCCTGGATCCGGACGTGCTGCATGGGCATGCACGCACCGGCCACTGGGGGCTGACCGGCATGCAGGAACGCGCCAAACGCATCGGCGCCAAGATGCAGTTGTGGTCGCGTCCAGGCAGCGGCACCGCAATCCAGATCACGCTTCCGGCCCGCACCGCCTATGCGACGCCACCGCGCTGGTGGTGGCGATTTCGACCTGCACGATCCACGGAGAGCTCCAATGGCTGAGATGGTCAAACCGACCGACGTGCTGGTGGTAGACGATCATCCGCTGCTGCGCGACGGTCTCAGTGCCATGCTCGCCGCCGAACACGACATGCGGGTGGTCGGCGAAGCCGAAGACGGCGAACAGGCCGTGGCCTGCTACGCCAGCCTGCGCCCGGACGTGGTGCTGATGGATCTGCAGATGCCGCGCGTGGATGGCGTCGAAGCCATCCAGCGCATCCGCCGTGTCGACCCCGCCGCCAAGGTCATCGTGTTGACCACCTATACAGGCGATGTGCGTGCGGTGCGCGCACTGCAGGCCGGCGCCTGCGGCTATCTGCTCAAGAGCGCGCTGCGCCGCGAGCTGGTCGACACCATTCGCGACGTGCGCCGCGGCCAGCGGCGGCATGTTCCGGCGTCGGTGGCCGAAAACATCGCCGCCCACGTGCTCGACGACGCGCTATCCGCCCGCGAGACGGAGGTACTGAGCCTGGTGGCCACCGGATGCTCCAATAAGCAGATCGGCAATGCCTTGAGCATTTCCGAAGAGACGGTCAAGGCGCATATGAAGAACATCCTGGGCAAGCTCGGCGTGCGCGATCGCACCCATGCGGTCACCGTTGCCCTGCGCCGGGGAATCCTGTCGCTGGAAACCTGAGCCACCTGCGACCAGGCCGATCGCAAGCGTAGGTCGCTCTTCAAACACCGCTGCATACGGTCATCGCGGTAGCGCGGCAACGGCAGGCGTGACACAAAGACGCCACCGCGCGCATCGGCCGGCTCACCGACGGCGCCGCGATGGATCGCCCCTGGAGGGCTAGCCGATCTTGCCGGCCACCGCGCCCGCCAGCCCGAACTCTGTAAGCCGGTCCACCATTCTTGAACCCAAGGCGTACGATGCGATCGAGGCGCACTGTCAAATCGATCGGCTTGAGCTATCGTATGCACCGCCAGCGGCGTGGGGGCCGCTTCAGCATCATGTGCAACAGCCGATAACGGCTAGGTCCGACCGCTGCCGGGGGGCTGCGACGGCGTTCGATTCAATCACTAAACGCGTTCAGGGGAATTGCGATGCTTCGTCACTCTTTGCGGGTGCGCCTGCTGTTGCCGGTGCTGGCCTTGGTGCTGGTCGTGGTGGTGGCACTGACGGTCATTCTGGCCATTACCGAAGCGAACCGGGTCAAGTTCGAGACCGGCGACGCGATCGAGCGCCAGTCGGTGTCCTTGCAGACCCTGTTCTCGGTCACCCGCGCGATGATGCTCGATCGCGTCAATTCCTCCATGCGCCAGCTGCGCAAGGAAGCCAACGCACACGGCGCCGCCAGCGTCGGCAACGAAGTGCGCGTGGGCGAGCGTAGCGCCAACGACCTGCTGCTGGGCCAGAAGGCGCAGGCCAACGTCTTCGACATGCTCGACGATGTCACCGCCATCCACGAAGGCACCGCCACGCTGTTCTCGCGTACCGGCGATGACTTCGTGCGCATCTCCACCAACGTCAAGAAGGACGACGGCAGCCGCGCCATCGGCACCGTGCTCGATCCCAACGGCCAGGCCGCCGCCAAGCTGCGCAACGGCGAAAGCTTCTACGGCGTGGTCGACATTCTCGGCAATCCGTACGTCACCGGCTACGAGCCGATCTTCGCCGGCAACGACAAGCGCGTGATCGGTGCCTGGTACGTCGGCTACAAGGCCGACACCCAGGCGCTGGAAAACGTGGTCAGCAGCCGTCGCGTGCTCGACTCCGGCTTCATCGCCGTGTTCGACAGCAAGAACAAGCTGCGCTTCCAGTCCACCACCGGTGCCACCACCGACACCGCCACCATCGAGCGGATCGTCAAGGAAACGCCCAACGACTGGGTCGTCACCAAGCAGGAAGTGCCCGATTGGGGCTTCACTCTGGTTTCGGCCTACCCCAAGAGCGACGTCAATGGCGTGATCGTGCGCCAGTCGCTGTGGATCGCCGGCATCGGCCTGCTGGTGTGTGCGCTGTTGCTCGGCCTGCAGTGGGCGTTGATCTGGAGCCGCGTGTTGCGCCCGATCCAGCACCTGACCACCGTGGCCGAAGAGCTGAGCCTGGGCAAGTGGAACCACACCATCGACGAGGTCAACCTCAAGGATGAAATTGGTACCCTGGCGCGCGCCATCTCCCGCCTGTCCAACAGTGTCCGGCTGGCCATGGAGCGGCTCAGCAAACGCTGAGCTGCGCGCACCCATTCCGTACCAGATGATGCAAGGAAGACGCCATGTCCACTGAATTCCGTCCGCTGATCGAGGTCCTGCGCGAGCTCAAGGCGCTGGCACTGAAGAAGGCGTCCGGCTTTCTGTTCATCGTCACCGAGGAGAACCACTCCTGCATCATCCGCCTCAACGCCGGGCAGATCGAGGAAGTGGTGTTCCGCATGCTGCGCAATGACGAGGCGGTGCAACGCCTCACCATGGTCAATGCGGCCAAGGCCCGCTTCCAGGCCGACCCCGGCGCCGGCATGGGCAAGCCCTCGCTGCTGAGCGATGACTCGCGGCAATGGTTGATGGGCGGTTTCGAACAGGATCTGGGTGGTGCACCGGCACCGCCGCGGGCAGCGGTTGCAGCGGCTCCGGCACCGGCACCGGCCGCAGCAACGCCGCTCGCCGCACCGAATGCAGCACCTGCAGGCGCTGGCTCCGCACCTGACGAGCGCATCCGCGATGCACTGGAAAAAGTCGCGCTGAATTATCTCGGCCCGATCGCCGGCATGCTCTGCGACGAAGCCTGGGACGCATCGAGCGACATCGAGCAGGTGCTCAACCAGCTCGGCGCCAACCTCTCCACGCCACAGGAAACGCAGAAATTCATGGCCGATGCGCGCGTGGCGCTGACCAAGCTGCGCTGACGGGCAACTGCAGTAGATCCAGGATCAAACCGCGCATTGCGCGGTTTTTTTTGCGCCCAATCGTGCGGAGATAGTTGAGTTATCGGTGGCTAATCCGCACTTTTCACGCTTATGCCATTCAAGAACAAGTCAACGAAATGCCCGATCCGCGATTTCGATGAATGGTCATTTTCGACTGCAAGGGAAATGGCAGTCACCACGCAAATGAAATCCTCATACGTGACGTCGCCACGGATCGCACCCGCGTCCTGCCCGCGCTGAAGCAGCCGGCGCCCTTCTGCGGTGATCGCATGACAGCCGGGCGTCCCGCATTGGATAACAGCCCCGATCGAAGCAGCAAGGCTCTGATAAATGCTCGTGTTCCTGGCAAGTTCTTCCAGGTACGCGCGTACCGCCTCGCCTGGAGCAAGGTCTCGGTCGCGCGCACGGCTGGCTTGCGCCAGCGACAGGAAGCGCTCGTTGCTGGTCGCGGCTAACAGTGCCTCGCGCGTGGGAAAGCGACGATACAGCGTACCGATGCCGACACCTGCGCGCTTAGCAACTTCCTCGAGCGGGACACCAGCTCCTTTTTCCAGAAAGAGCGCTTCAGCTGCAGAAAGGATGAGTTCCCGATTTTTCTGCGCGTCAGCCCGAAGGGCAGGTTCATCACTCACACGTTTTCCTCCCTCTCTTGTAAAGTGGAGGTTACCTCCATATCATAAGTGGAGCAATCCTCCATATTCGAAGAAGGCACCGGAAGATGACGAAGCGTTTCGAAGACAAAGTGGTGGTGATCACGGGGGGCAGCGACGGCATCGGCCTGGCAACGGCGAAGCTGTTCGCAATGGAAGGCGCGCAGGTGTACATCACCGGGCGTCGGCAGGACGCACTTACCGAGGCCGTAAAGGAGATCGGCCACGGAGCAGTCGGTGTGCAAGGCGATGTCACCAATTCCGACGACGTCGCGCGGCTTTACGAATGCATCCAACGCGATCACCACAAGGTCGATGTCGTGTTCGCCAATGCGGGCATCTACGAGGTCGTCCCACTCGAAGCGATCGACACTATGCATTTCGACACGACCTTCGACGTCAATGTGAAAGGCATGGTGTTCACCGTGCAAAAAGCGCTACCGCTGATGGCTGCGGGCAGCGCTATCGTCCTCAACGGCTCCATCGCTGGCAGCAAGGGTCTGCCAGGCCAATCTCTTTACAACGCCAGCAAGGCCGCGGTGCGCTCGTTTGCCCGAAGCTGGACCACCGACCTCAAGGAGCGAGGCATCCGCGTAAACGTCGTCTCGCCTGGTGGCACGCAAACGCGCCTGATACGCAGCTACCTCGACTCGCAACCGGAAGTTGAAGAGGCGCTGAGTAAAAGTGTTCCACTCGGGCGGTTGGCCGAACCGAACGAGGTAGCACGAGTAGTCCTCTTCCTGGCATCCAGCGAGAGCAGCTTTGTCGCCGGCCATGAGCTTTTCGTCGATGGTGGTGTCGCTGCGGTTTAGGCATTGGGCAAGACGCGTGGGTGCACGGCGATCCTGCGTGTCGAAGCCGTGCTGATTGTGCAGGCATGGCTGCGGCTCTGGTCGAAACGCTTCGTCGAGCGCAGGGTATCCCGCTGTGCGGTCTTGTTTGACGCAAAGGCGCGATGCAGCCGCGCTTCTAGAGCATGGTCCTGAACATCCAGTCCGCCAATAGCGGGGTCCGGGCGCATGCGCACCCGGACTATTCCACCACCATCGATACTTGCGTCATCTTTTCGACGACTGGCGACAGTCACCGAAAACCTGATGTCACTCCCACTCGATCGTCGCCGGCGGCTTGCCGGAGATGTCGTAGACCACGCGTGAGACGCCGCGCAGTTCGTTGATGATGCGGTTGCTCACCGTGCCGAGGAAATCGTACGGCAGGTGCGCCCAGTGCGCGGTCATGAAGTCGATGGTTTCCACCGCGCGTAGCGCGATCACCCATTCGTAGGCGCGTGCATCGCCGACCACACCGACCGACTTGACCGGCAGGAACACCGCAAACGCCTGGCTGGTCTTGTCGTACAGATCGGCCTTGCGCAGTTCATCGATGAAGATTGCATCGGCCTTGGCCAGCAGTTCGGCGTATTCGCGCTTCACTTCGCCCAGGATGCGCACGCCCAGGCCCGGGCCCGGGAACGGATGGCGGTACACCATCGTGCGCGGCAGGCCGAGTTCGACACCGAGGCGGCGCACTTCGTCCTTGAACAATTCGCGCAACGGCTCGACCAGGCCCAGCTTCATGTGCTCGGGCAGGCCGCCGACGTTATGGTGGCTCTTGATCACGTGCGCCTTGCCGGTCTTGCTGCCGGCCGACTCGATCACGTCCGGATAGATCGTACCCTGCGCCAGCCACTTGGCATTGGCCAGCTTGTTGGATTCCTCGTCGAAGATATCCACGAACAGGTTGCCGATGATCTTGCGCTTGGCTTCCGGGTCGCTGACGCCTTCGAGCTTGGCAAAGTAACGATCGGCCGCGTTGACGCGGATCACCTTCACGCCCATGTGCTCGGCGAACATCGCCATCACCTGGTCGCCTTCCTGCCAGCGCAGCAGTCCGGTATCGACGAACACGCAGGTCAGCTTGTCGCCGATCGCCTTGTGCAACAGCGCGGCGACCACCGATGAATCGACGCCGCCGGACAGGCCCAGGATCACTTCGTCATCGCCAACCTGCTCGCGCACGCGCGCGATCTGGTCGTCGATGATGTTGGCCGCCGTCCACAGCGTCTGGCAGCCGCAGACATCGACCACGAAGCGGCGCAGCAAGGTCTGGCCCTGCAGCGTGTGGGTGACCTCGGGATGGAACTGCACGCCGTACCAGCGCTTGTCCTCGTTGGACATCGCCGCCACCGGGATGCGGTCGGTCACCGCGGTGACGGTGAAGCCCGGCGGCACCTGCGACACGTGGTCGCCGTGGCTCATCCACACATTGAGACGCGATGCGCCGGCATGATCGGTCAGCCCTGCGAACAAGGCATCGGCGGCCACCACATCGACTTCGGCATGACCGAATTCGCGCTGGTCCGCCGCCTCGGTCGCGCCACCCAGCTGCGCTGCCAGCGTCTGCATGCCGTAGCAGATGCCGAACACCGGCAAGCCGCTGTCGAACACTTCCTGTGGCGCGACCGGCGCACCCGGCAAGGTGGTCGACTCCGGACCACCGGACAGGATGATGCCCTTGGCGCCGAAACCGGCGATCTCCGCCGGGTCATGATCCCAGGCCCAGATCTCGCAATACACCCCTATCTCGCGGATGCGCCGCGCAATCAGCTGGGTGTACTGCGCGCCGAAATCGAGGATGAGGATCTTGTCGCTGTGGATGTTGGTCATTGGCGCCGGGAATCGGGAACGGGGAATCGGGAATGGGCAAAGCGGCGCAGACGCTGGTTCATCGATTCCCGACTCCCGATTCCCCATTCACACAGAGGCATCAGCCCATGCGGTAATTCGGCGGTTCCTTGGTGATCTGCACGTCGTGGACATGGCTTTCGCGCTGGCCGGCACCGGTGATGGTGACGAACTTCGGCTTGGTGCGCATTTCCTCGATGGTCGCGCAGCCCACATAGCCCATCGTGGCGCGCAGGCCGCCGATCAGCTGATGGACGATGCCACCGACCGGGCCGCGATACGGCACGCGCCCTTCGATGCCTTCCGGCACCAGCTTGTCGGCATCGCTGGAATCCTGGAAATAACGGTCCTTGGACCCCTTCTCCATCGCGCCCAGGCTGCCCATGCCGCGGTAGCTCTTGTAGCTGCGGCCCTGGAACAACTCGACCTCGCCCGGTGCTTCCTCGGTGCCGGCGAACAGGCCGCCGACCATCACCGTGGAGGCGCCGGCGACCAGCGCCTTGCCGATGTCGCCCGAGTAGCGGATGCCGCCATCGGCGATCAGCGGAATACGGTCCTGCAGCGCCTCGGCGACCATGTCCACCGCGGTGATCTGCGGCACGCCGACACCGGCGACCACGCGCGTGGTGCAGATCGACCCGGGGCCCACGCCGACCTTGACCGCATCGGCACCGGCGTCCATCAGCGCCAGCGCGGCATCGCCGGTGACGATGTTGCCGCCGATCACCTGCAGCTGCGGATACGCCTTCTTGACCCAGGCCACGCGATCGATCACGCCCTGCGAGTGGCCGTGCGCGGTATCGACGATGACCACGTCCACGCCGGCCGCGGCCAGCAGTTCGATGCGCTGTTCGGTGTCGCCGCCGACGCCGACCGCCGCGCCGACCAGCAGGCGCGTGGACCCGTCCTTGGCCGCGTTGGGGTTGTCGGTCTTCTTCTGGATGTCCTTGACCGTGATCAGGCCGCGCAGCTCGAAGCTGTCGTTGACCACCAGGATCTTTTCGATGCGGTTGCGGTGCAGCAGCTCCAGCACTTCCTCGTCACTGGCGCCTTCGCGCACGGTGATCAGGCGATCCTTCTTGGTCATGATGTGGCGGACCGGATCGTCGAGCTTCTTCTCGAAGCGCATGTCGCGGCTGGTGACGATGCCGACCAGTTCGCTGCCATCCACCACCGGCACGCCGGAGATGTTGCGCGCGCGGGTCAGCTTGAGCACCTCGCCGATGGTCGTGTCCGGGCTCACCGTAAACGGCTCGGTGATCACGCCGGATTCGAATTTCTTGACCCGAGCAACTTCGCCCGCCTGCTGCGCAGGGGTCAGATTCTTGTGGATGATGCCGATGCCGCCCAGCTGGGCCATGGCCACCGCCAGGCGGTGCTCGGTCACTGTGTCCATCGCGGCCGAAAGAATCGGCAGTTTCAGGCGCAGATCGCGGGTCAGCCGGGTTTCCAGGCTGACGTCCTTGGGCAGGACGATCGAATGAGCGGGGACGAGGGAAACGTCGTCGTAGGTGAGAGCTTCAGCCTGGATGCGGAGCATCGGCGGACCCGAGTTTGGGGAAGCGCGGCATTTTACCCTGAAAGCCTTCACGAAGACACAACGCGACTGCAATGCAGCGTTACACGCGCCTCAGCCAGCCGCGTCGGCCGCCTCCAGCGTGTTCTGCATCAGCGTGGCGACCGTCATCGGCCCGACTCCACCCGGCACCGGCGTGATCCAGGCCGCACGTTGCACCGCTGCGTCGAAACCGACATCGCCGACCAGGCGGCCGTCGTCCAGCCGATTGATGCCGACATCGATCACCACTGCGCCCGGCTTGACCCATTCGCCCGGAATCAGGCCCGGGCGACCGACCGCCACCACCAGGATGTCGGCATTGCGCACGCTGGCTTCCAGCACCTCGGGAGGGGTGAACTTGTGGCAGCTGGTGACTGTGCAACCGGCGATCAGCAGCTCCAGGCCCATCGGCCGGCCGACGTGATTGCTCACGCCCACGATGGTCGCGTTGCGGCCGCGCACCGGCTGATCGGTGTGCCCCAGCAAGGTCACGATGCCGCGCGGCGTGCACGGACGCAGGCCGAATTCGCGCAGCGCCAGGTGCCCGACATTCTGCGGATGGAAGCCGTCGACGTCCTTGCGCGGATCGATGCGCTGGATCAGGCGATTGGCATCGGGGATGCCCGGCAGCGGCAGCTGAATCAGGATGCCGTGGATCTTGGGGTCGGCATTGAGCTGGTCGATCAGCCGCGCCAGTTCGGCCTCGCTGGTGCCCTGCGGCAAGTCGTAGTCGAAGGCCTCGATGCCGACCTTTTCCGCCGCACGCCGCTTGTTGCGCACATACACCGACGAGGCCGGGTCGCCACCGACCAGCACTACCGCCAGCCCGGGGCGCGTCTTGCCGGCAGCCAGGCGCGCATCCACGCGCAACTTCAGCCCGTCGAGCAGTTCCTCGGCGATGCGGCGACCATCGAGAAGGCGGGCCGGAGCAGAGGCAGCTGGCGCGGAAACGGTCATGGGGCGTCAGGTGTAGAGTCGAAGGCCGTCTATTGTCCCCGATTCCGTCATGACCGACACCACCTCGACACCCGATTCCATCACCACGTCCATCGAAGCGGCCGCATTTCGCCGTCTGTTGCAGCATCTCAACCAGCAGCGCCCGGATGTGCAGAACATCGATCTGATGATCCTGGCTGGCTTCTGCCGCAACTGCCTGGGCGACTGGTACCGCGAAGCCGCCGAAGCGCACGGCCAGCCGATGAGCAAAGAGCAGGCGCGCGAAGCGGTATACGGCATGCCGTTCGCCGACTGGAAACGGCAGCACCAGAAAGACGCCACGCCCGAGCAACTGGAAGCCTTCGCGGCCGCTCAACGCCGGCACGGCTGAGCCGGTCGATTTGTCAGCTCAGGCCGGCACCTTGGTGCCGGTCGCTCTATCACCCAAGGTTTTTTCTCGACCAGCCGAGGCAATCCCAGCGCCGAACCCGCTTCGGTGCTCGCCAGCCACACACAACTCAGTCGCGGGTCACGGCTTCGGGCTGAGTGGCCTGCGGCACCGCATCGGGATTGAGCGTGCGGCTCTCCCGCCGCGGCGGGGTGAACGGCGTGGGCTTGGGCACGGTCGGCGTGAGATTGCCGTACATCAGCCCTGCCACGGCGCCGGCACGCGTGTTGCCGGCCGCAATCTCCAGTTCGAAACGCTCGGCATCGCGACGCCGGATCTCGCGCGCGATGGTGACTGCCTCGTCCTCGTCCACGCCCAGCTCGACCAGGGCCGCCTGCCCGAACGCCACCGCCGACTCGAAGGTCTCGCGAATCTGGTAGTCCACCCCGGCGGCGACCAACTGCAATGAATGCTCACGGTCGAACGAGCGCACCAGCAACCTGGCGTGCGGGAACTCGCGCGTTGCCAGCTCGACGATGCGATTGGCCGCCTCGCGGTTGTCGATGCACACCACGATCGCGCGTGCGCTGTGCGCACCGGAGGCATGTAGCACATCGAGCCGGGTGCCGTCGCCGTAGTAGATCTTGAAACCGAACTGTTCTGCGCTCTGGATCATCTCGATGTCGTTATCGATGATGGTCACATCCACATCGCGCGCCAGCAGTGACTGGCTGGCAACCTGCCCGAAGCGCCCGAACCCGATGATCAGCACGCTGCCGGTCTGGCCACTGACGGCTTCCACGCCTTCCAGCGACGGCTGGGCGGCCGGCGTCAGCCGTCGCTGCAACAGCACGAACAGTGGCGTCAGCGCCATCGACAACACCACGATTGCCGTCAGGCTGGCGTTGACCTGCGCGTCGATGACGCCGGACGCCGATGCTGCCGCGAACAGCACGAAGGCGAACTCGCCGCCCTGCGCCATCAGCACGCCACGATCCAGCGCCTGGCGATGGTCGCTGCGCATCAGCCGCGCCACCGCGTAGATGCACACGCCCTTGCCGAGCATGAGCGCCAGCACACCGGCAACGATCAGCCGCCAGTCTGCCGCAACCACACGCAGGTCCAGGCTCATGCCGACGCCCAGGAAGAACAACCCCAGCAGGATGCCGCGGAACGGCTCGATATCCGCCTCGATCTGATGCCGGAAAGTGGATTCGGACAGCAGCACACCGGCCAGAAACGCGCCCATCGCCATCGACAGCCCGCCGACCTGCATCAACAGCGCCGCGCCCAGCACCACCAGCAAGGCCGCCGCCGTCATCACCTCGCGCGCCTTGGATGCGGCCAGGATGCGGAACAAGGGATTGAGCAGCCAGCGCCCCGCCACCACCAGGCCGACGATGCAGGCCAGACCGATGCCGATGTCCTGCCAGCGTTGCGTCGCCGCCTGCGGGTCGCCGTTGGCGCCCATCCAGGCCACGATCGCCAGCAGCGGCACGATCAACAGGTCCTCGAACAACAGGATCGCCACGATCTTCTGGCCCGGCGGTAAGGCGACATCGCCCCGCTCTGCCAGCAACTGCATCACCACCGCCGTGGAGGTCAGCACGAAGCCGGATGCGGCCACGAATGCCACCGGCGGCGCGAAGCCGAGCACCAGGCCGATGCCGGTCAGCACCAGCGCGCACACTGCGATCTGCAGCGTCCCCAGGCCAAAGATTTCCTTGCGCAGGCTCCACAGGTGCGATGGCCGCATTTCCAGCCCGATCACGAACAGGAACATCACCACGCCCAACTCGGCCACGTGCAGGATCGCCTGCGGGTCATCGAACAGGCCCAGGCCGAACGGACCGATCGCCAGACCCGCAGCCAGGTAACCCAGCACCGAGCCCAGGCCCAGACGTCGGAACACCGGGATGGCGACCACGGCAGCGCCCAGCAGGGCCACCACGTTGATCAGTTCGCTGGATTCGGCAGGCTGGCTCATGCCGAGGATTCTAGCGGCAGGCGCGCACCACGGACCTGTACCAGCGTGCGCAATTGGCAAAGCGGCCTGCCATGTCGATCACACAGCGGCACGGCGTTCTCGCCCAGCGAGGCCCCAAACGACGAACGACGCCAAATGGCGTCGTTCGTGGATGCAGGCGATGGCCAGGCAATCAGCCGCGCGCGTCGGCCTCGGCCAATGCGGTGCGCAGGATTTCCTTGGCCGGCCCGCCGTGCTTCTCGTGCTCGAGCGCGAAATGCACGGTGGCCTCGATCAGACCGATATGCGCGCCGCAATCGAAGCGACGGCCTTCGAAGCGATAGGCGTCGACGGTTTCCTGCTGCAGCAGTCCGGCGATCGCATCGGTCAGCTGGATTTCGCCACCGGCACCGGCGCCGGTCTCTTCGAGCAGTTCGAAGATCTTCGGGTTGAGCACATACCGGCCGACCACCGCCAGATTGCTCGGTGCCACTTCCGGCTTGGGCTTTTCGACGATGGCGTTGATGCGTCCCTTGCGACCATCGAACGCATCGGTGGCCACGATGCCGTAGCTGGCGGTCTTGTCGTGCGGCACATCCTCCACGGCGATGACGCTGCCGCCCGAGGCTTCGGCCACGTCGGCCATCTGGGTCAGCGCACCGGCACCGCGGTTCCAGATCAGGTCGTCCGGCAGCAGCACCGCGAACGGCTCGTCGCCGACCACGGCCTTGGCACACAGCACGGCGTGCCCCAGACCGAGCGCTTCGGCCTGCGTCACGAAAATGGCGCGCACGCCTTCCGGCAAGGCATGCCGCACCAGCTCCAACTGTTCAAGCTTGCCGGCGCGCTCGAGCTTTTGCTCCAGCTCGTAGGCCTTGTCGAAGTAGTCGGCGATCGAGTGCTTGTAGCGATTGGTCACGAAGATCAGCGTGTCGCAACCGGCCTGGATGGCCTCGTCGACGGCGTACTGGATCAAAGGTTTGTCGATGATTGGCAGCATTTCCTTCGGCACCGTTTTGGTTGCCGGAAGAAAGCGGGTCCCAAGACCTGCGACGGGGAATACGGCCTTGCGAATACGCTTGCTCATTAAAGTCTTCTGACCTCACGTGCGGGGAATGGAACGACCGTATCAGATCGCGCGTCGACTTTCCGTCGAGCAGCCGCAAAATCCGGCATCAGACTGCCGAGCACAGTCTCCATCGCCTTGATGTCATAGCGGTTAACCGCCTCACGCAAGCGCGTCACCAGCTGCAACACCTGCTCGTGCGAGAACTCGCGCACACCGGCTTCCAGAATCTTGGGATGCGCGGTGGGGCGATAGTCTTCGTCGGAATAGAACAGGGTTTCGTGCAGCTTCTCGCCCGGACGCAGACCGGTGTAGAGGATCGCCACATCCTTGCCGGGTTGCTTGCCGGCAAGACGGATCATCTGCTCGGCGAGCAGGCGGATCGGCACCGGCTCACCCATGTCCAGCGTATAGATCGCACCATGCGAGGCAGAGGCCGCGGCCTGCACCACCAGCTGGCAGGCTTCCGGAATGGTCATGAAGTAACGCGTCACATCCGGATGCGTCACCGTGACCGGGCCGCCCTGGCGAATCTGCTCGCGGAACAACGGCACCACGCTACCGGCCGAATCCAGCACGTTGCCGAAACGCACGGTGATGAAGCGCGTCGGTGCGTCGCGTGCGTCCAGGCTCTGGCAGATCATCTCCGCATAGCGCTTGCTCGCGCCCAGCACGTTGACTGGCTCGACCGCCTTGTCGGTGGAGATGAAGACGAAGGTCTCGATGCGTGCACGCTGGCAAGCGCGCGCCACGTTTTCGGTGGCCAGCACGTTGTTGCGTACCGCCTCGCGCAACTGCTCTTCCAGCAACGGTACCTGCTTGTAGGCGGCGGCATGAAAGACGGCATCCGGCAGCGCGGTGTTCAAGGCATGCGCGACCACCGCCGGGTCGCCGCAATCGCCCAGCACGCGCACCACCTCGATATCGGGGAACAACCGACGCAGGTCCGAATCGACGGTCAGCAACGCCAGCTCATCGATCTCCAGCAACACGATGCGGCGCGCACCGTGCCGGGCGCACTGGCGGCAGACTTCCGACCCGATCGAACCACCCGCGCCGGTCACCATCACCGTCTTGTTGGTCAACCAGTCGCGAATCAGGCGCCAATCCGGGGTGACCGGCTTGCGGTTGAGCAGATCCTCGATCGCGACTTCCTTCAACTCGCCGGGTAACGAGCGCCCTTCCAGCACGTTGATCAGCTTGGGCACCATGCGGAACGGCAGCCCGGTACTTTCGCAGATGGCCACCACGCGCTGCATGCCCGAGGCATCCAGCGACGGGATCGCGATGACCAGCAGTTTGGCCGCCGTCTCCTTGGCGATGGCTGCAGCCTGGTCCAGGTTACCCAGCACATTCAAGCCCTGGATCTTGGCGCCATGCAGATTGTTGGCATCGTCCAGATAGCCGACCGGCACGAATGCACCGGTGCGGCGTAGATCACGGACCAGACCCTCGGCGGCGCGACCTGCGCCAAGGATCAACACGCGCTGCGCGGCATCGCCGGAATGCGCGATCTGGTAATCCTTCCAGGCGCGGTACAGCAGCCGCGGCGTACCCAGCAGCGCCGACAGTGCGAACGGATAAACGACCAGCACCGACAACGGGACCCCATCCAGGCGGTCATAGGACAGCGCCAGTACGATCGCGACCAGACCGAGAAAACTCGACTTGAAGATGTTCCACAAGTCCGGCACCGAGGCGAACCGCCACAGCCCGCGATACAGGCCCATCTTCCAGAACACCAGGCCCTGCGCGACCAGGACCACGGCAGTGCGCCAATCCCACAACGGCAGATCGGGAGCCTCGCGCAGCATGGAGTAGCGGCCGGCGTGCAACAGCTGCCAGCACACCCACACCATCAACAGGTCATGCAGCACCACCGCTGCTTGCGGCAGGGCTTTGGTCAAACGGTCACGCCAGGAAATCATAAAAGTCCATTACTCAGGAATTGCGCAGTCCATCGCGCAGAAAAAACCAGATTGCGGTGGCACCCAGGCCCCATACCAGGGCTCCGGACACTTGCATCCAAGTTGCATCATGACGAATTAACACATACAAGCAGACGGCAGCCACGCTGAAAGCGAAATAAATACCGGTTACCGGAACGTGCGTCCCAAGCCTGCGTGCCAGCCGCTGATAGAGATGTTGGGCATGCGGCTCCCACCACCGTTGCCCGGCGAGCATGCGAGACAGCAGCGTGAAGCCGGCGTCTACAAGAAATGCTGTCAGCGGCAACCAGCTGATCCACCAGCTCACCTTCCCGCTGGCCACTGTCAGCGCGAGCAGTGCAGCCAGCACATATCCCAAGGCACCACTGCCGCCGTCACCCAAAAAGATCCGCGCACGCGGGAAGTTGAACGGCAGAAATCCCAGACAGGCTGCGGCGACGGCAAGGCCGGCCCAGGCCCAGGCGCCAGGCACGACCGCAGCAAACGCCAGCGCGGCCAGGGCCGCCTGGCTGCTGGCCAGGCCGTTGATGCCGTCCATGAAGTTCCAGACATTGATCAACACCACCGACGCCATGGCGGTGAGCACGCCATCCCAGAGCCTGCCGGTGTAATGGCTGACCAGCCAGCCCAGCATGACCGACGCCAACAGATGGATCGCAAAACGCAGCCTGGCCGAGAGCGGACGATGGTCGTCCCACCAACCCACCCCGGCCACCAGCACCAGCCCGGCCGCGAACCAACCCAGGATCGGGCCTGCTGCCGGCCAGAACACGCCGGCCGCCACGCACCCGGACAGCAGCGCCGCCACGATTGCCATGCCACCGCCACGCGGGGTGGCAACCACATGGCTACGGCGTTCACCCGGATGATCGAGCAGCCGCCGATGCAGCGCGTAGCGCCGCAACAACCAGGTTCCCAGTGCCGCGACCGTCAGATGCGACAGACACCACCACAGCCAGGCCTGCGGCATCAGACCACCGCGTAATTCAACAGCGGTTTGACCGTGCCCCATTCCTTGCAACTCGGGCATTGCCAGTGGTGCGTCTTCGCGCCGAAGCCGCAGCGGGTGCAGCGGTAACTCGGGTTGCGCACCAGCAACTGGTCGGTGATGTGCTTGAGATCCTGCAAGGTGCCGACCGGGTCGCTGCCTTCGGCCAGGGTCAGGTCGATCAACGCCGATTCGCCGCGGACCGATGGCCGATCCTTGAGCTGACGGCCCAGATAGGCCAGCGCCGGCGCCACACCATCCTGAGCTTCCATCAACTGGGTCAATGCCAGCACCGGGGCAATGCCGCGGTAGTGCTCGGTCATCTCGGACAGGAAATTACGTGCGCCGGCGATATCGCCGACCCGGCGATAGGCCGCCATCAATGCGGGAATGATCTCCGGCAAGTATTCCGGATCATGCCGCGCAGCACGTTCGAACGCGCGTACCGCCGCTTCGTCGTGTCCGCGCTCGGCTTCGATGCGTCCTTCCAGAATGCCGGCGCGCACCGAGGTGCCATCAGCCTGGTAGGCGCGCGCGATTGCCTGCAATGCTTCGTCGGGCTTGCTCAGGCCGCGATAGCGGTCGGCCAGCTCGCACTCGAATTGCGAGATCAGCTTGCCCATCGGCTCGCCGGTGACTTCTTCGTAACGGGTGGCGTTGTCGATCGCCTTTTCCCAATCGCGCTCGGCCTGATAGATGCCGATCAGGTGACGCAGCGCCTGCGGTGCACGCTGATCCAGCTGCGCCAGTTCGGTGAATACGGTCTCGGCGCGATCCAGCAGGCCGGACTTCATATAGTCCTCGCCCAGCGCCAGCAAGGCCTGCACGCGCTGCTGATCGGTCAGGTCGGCGCGTTGCACCAGGCCCTGATGCAGCCGGATCGCGCGGTCGACCTCACCGCGACGCCGGAACAGATGCCCCAACGCGACCTGGGTCTCGAAGGTTTCCTTGTCCAGTTCTGCGATATGCAGAAACAGCTCGATCGCCTTGTCCGGCTGCTCGTTGAGCAGATAGTTCAGGCCGCGAAAGTAGGTGCTGGACAGGCGACTGACCTGGGTATCGCCGTGGCGTTGACCACCGCGGCGGCCAACGACCCAGCCCCCCAGCGCTGCCAATGGCACGAACAGGAAGAACCAGATCCACTCGGTCAGAAAGTCCATACGCGCTTACAGTCCGTCAAAGGGGCGCGGCTCGACTGCGGCAGGCGTGATCGGCCTGGCATCGGTGCGACTGACTGCAACCGCCTTGCTGGCCTGGCGCAGTTTGGAATAGAGGGGAATGACCACACTGACCAGCACCATGCCGGCACCGATCAACACACCGACCAGCAGCGCGACAATGATCGCGATTCCAGAGGTCGTGTGCACACTAGAGAAAAGGAAGTCGAGAGTGACGTCCTGGGAATTGACCGCACCGATGATCAGACCGACCAGCAGGAAGGCCAACATCACCAGCAAGCGAAACACCTTCATGGCCAGACTCCGTCAAAAGAGGCTTAGCTTAACCGAGCCGACATAAACGCAGCGGCAGAATGACTTCAGTCAGCCGCATCCAGCAGATCGACCGGGACCACGGAGCTGACACGCTCGCGCAATTCCTTGCCAGGCTTGAAATGCGGAACATGCTTGCCCGGCAACGCGACCGACTCGCCGGTCTTCGGATTACGGCCAAGACGTGGCGGGCGGTAATGCAGCGAAAAGCTGCCGAACCCGCGGATTTCGATCCGATCACCATCGGAGAGCGCCTGCCCCATCATTTCCAGCAGCGATTTGACTGCCAGATCCACGTCGTCCGCCTTCAGATGCGCTTGACGTCGCGCCAGGATTTCAATCAATTCGGACTTGGTCATGGGAAGACTTGCTTTTTTCGACTGACACATCGGAATCGGCCCGGGCAAGCCCGGGCCGATCCATCACGCTCTTGCGAGCGCTACGCGCTTACTCGGACTTGTTGCTGTTCAACTGTGCACGCAGCAGCGCGCCCAGCTGGGTCATGCCACCGGATGCGGCCGAAGACTGGTATTCCTCCAGCGTTTCGCGCATTTCGGCATCGTCCTTGGCCTTGATCGACAGCTGCAGGGTGCGGCCCTTGCGGTCCATGCCCACGAACTTGGCTTCGATCTTGTCGCCGACCTTCAGGTGCTGGGTCGCATCGTCCACACGCTCGTTGGCGATGTCGCGTGCAGCGACGTAGCCTTCGATGCCGTCGGCCAGGTCGATCGTGGCGCCCTTGGCATCCACTTCACGCACCACGCCTTCGACCTTCGAACCCTTCGGGTTGGACGCCATGTACTGGCCGAACGGATCCTGCTCCAGCTGCTTGACGCCCAGGCTGATGCGCTCACGTTCCGGATCGACTGCCAGCACAACGGCTTCCAGCGTGTCGCCCTTCTTGTAGTTGCGCACGACATCTTCGCCGGTGGTGTTCCAGCTGATGTCAGACAGGTGGACCAGGCCGTCGATGCCGCCGTCCAGACCGATGAAGATGCCGAAGTCGGTGATCGACTTGATCTGACCGGACACCTTGTCGTTCTTCTTGTGGGTGGCAGCGAAGGTTTCCCACGGATTGGCGGCAACCTGCTTCATGCCCAGCGAGATGCGGCGACGCTCCTCGTCGACATCCAGCACCATCACTTCGACTTCGTCACCAACCTGCACAACCTTGGACGGGTTGACGTTCTTGTTGGTCCAATCCATCTCGGAGACGTGCACCAGACCTTCGACGCCCGGCTCGATCTCGACGAATGCGCCGTAATCGGTGACGTTGGAGACCTTGCCGAACACGCGGCTGTTGGCCGGGTAACGACGTGCGATGTTGTCCCACGGATCTTCGCCCAGCTGCTTCAGGCCGAGGCTGACACGGTTACGCTCGCGATCGAACTTCAGCACGCGCACGTCCAGCTCGTCGCCGACGTTGACGACTTCGGACGGATGGCGCACGCGCTTCCAGGCCATGTCGGTGATGTGCAGCAGGCCGTCGATACCACCCAGGTCCACGAACGCGCCGTAATCGGTCAGGTTCTTGACGACACCCTTCAGGATCGCGCCTTCCTGCAGCTTGTCCATCAGCTGCTCGCGCTCTTCCGAGTGCTCGCTCTCGACCACGGCACGACGCGAGACCACCACGTTGTTGCGCTTGCGGTCCAGCTTGATCAGCTTGAACTCGAGTTCCTTGCCTTCCAGGTAGGCCGGGTCGCGCACCGGGCGCACATCCACCAGCGAACCAGGCAGGAACGCGCGGACATCCTTGATGTCCACGGTGAAACCACCCTTGACCTTGCCGCTGATGCGGCCGGTGATGGTTTCGTTCTTTTCCAACGCCTCTTCCAGCTCGTCCCACACCATTGCGCGCTTGGCCTTCTCGCGCGACAGCACGGTCTCACCGAAGCCGTTCTCGATGGAATCGAGGGCAACCTTGACCTGGTCGCCTACGCCGACATCGATCTCGCCAGCGTCATTACGGAACTGCTCGATCGGCACGATGCCTTCGGACTTCAGGCCAGCGTTGATCACCACCACGTCGCCGCGCACTTCCACGACGGTACCGGTGACGATCGAGCCCGGCTTCAGCTTCGCCAGATTGGCTTGACTGGCTTCGAACAGTTCAGCAAAAGATTCTGTCATTTGAATTTTACTCAGTTGAACACACGGGCGTTGATCGTCGATTGCGACAGATGCCAAGCGCCCAGCCTGTTGGTCGACTCCGGACAGCGAGTCGGTTAAGTAGTAGTAGAACCGCCACACGGGATGTGCGACGGAGCCTTGGAACGCCTTACGGTCGGCGGGACATGCCCGCTTGCGGAACGCTTACGACGACGTGCGAGCGGCTAACAACCCGACCACACGCTGGACGACATCCTCGATCCCCATTCCGCTGGTATCGATCAGCACGGCGTCTTCGGCCGGCCGCAATGGCGCCACCACCCGCTGCGCATCACGGGCATCTCGAGCCATGATCTCGCGCAGCAGGTCGTCAAAGATAACCGAAACACCCTTTTCCATCAACTGTTTATGGCGACGGCCTGCACGTTCTTCGGCACTGGCGGTCAGAAACACCTTGAAGGCGGCATCGGGGAAGATCACCGTACCCATGTCGCGCCCGTCCGCGACCAAGCCGGGCGCCTGCCTGAATGCGCGTTGGCGCTCCTTCAGCGCGCTGCGCACCTCCGGAATGGCCGCAATCGCCGAGGCCAGCGCGCCGGTGGTCTCCAGGCGCAGCTCGCCGGTGGCGTCCACGCCGTTGACCAGCACCCGCAACCCTGCCTCGCCGGCGTCGTCGAACTCCACCTTGGTGTCGAAGGTACAGCGCACCAGCGCGGCCGGGTCGGAGACATCCAGATCGGCCCAGCTCGCCGCCACGCCCACCGCGCGATACAGTGCGCCCGAATCGAGGTAATGCCAGCCCAGCCGGGCGGCCACGATCCGGCTCACCGTGCCCTTGCCGGCGCCGGAGGGACCATCGATGGTAAGGACGGGCGAAAGGTCGGTCATTCAGGTTTCCGGAAGGTCATCAGGCGGTAGTGTAGCGCCGCTCGCGGGGATTGCGATGCAACCACTTGAAAGCACGACGAAAAGCCGGTTAGAATTGCCGGCTTAATTCCGGGTGCACCCTCGATTGCGGGCACTCTTCCATCGAATCCAACCGTTTACGCCGAGGTGTGCCATGAAAGTCCTGTCCTCCCTGAAGTCTGCGAAGACCCGTCACCGCGACTGCAAGGTGGTCCGCCGCCGCGGCAAGGTCTTCGTGATCTGCAAGTCGAACCCGCGTTTCAAGGCGCGTCAGCGCTAAGCTTTCGCCGCGCGTGCAAGACCCGAGAAAGCCGCCTCCGGGCGGTTTTTTCTTGGCCGCTGCTTCACGCCGACGATTGCCTCATGCAGGCTGGAATGCGCGGCCGCCCGGCCGGCTCCGCGTAACGGCCGCGCTGGCAGACATCCGGCGCGGCGTTGGGTAACACCGCTCTGCAAGCACGCTGGCCCTGGTTTTGCTGTAATCACCATTCGAATCTTGTCCACTGGGGAGTAGATGACATGCGCAACCGTTTGTTTGTCCTGCCGCTGATCGCTCTGATGGGGATCAGTGCCGCTGCGTCGGCCGATACGCTGCTGATCGACCGCGCACAGCAGAAGCCTGCCGCTGCCCTGCCCTTGCGCGGCGACAGCATGAGCCAGGTCGAAGGCCGTTATGGCGCGCCGCAGGAAAAGCTGGCGCCGCGCGGTGGCCAGAAGCGCCAGTGGCCGACGATCCACCGCTGGGTGTATCCGGCCTTCACCGTGTACTTCGAAAAGAGCCGGGTGATCGACGTGGTAGCCAACCAGGCCGATGCCAACGAGATCGGGCCCAAGCCGCCGATCAAGTGATCGCGGGTTGTTCGGGCTGGATCGAAGGGTGACTGCAACAGTGGTTTGATCCAATGAGATGCGCGGGAAGCGATCACTGCGAACCGATGAGGCGAGTCCTTCGCAAGGGGCGATTCGACGCGAATTCCTCGCAAGAGCCGACTTGAGGCGAGTCCCTCGCAAGAACCGATTCAACGCGAGTCCCTCGCAAGAGCCCGCACATCCATGTGCGGGGATTGAATTAACAGCCTGGCTTCGGTTGGGCATTGATAGGTGTTTGTTAGGTTATGACCGATAGCGTTCGCTTTCCTGCCGAGTGGGAATCTCAGTCCGCCGTGTTGATTGCGTGGCCGCATGCGGGCACCGATTGGGCCGAGCGTCTTGCCGAGGTGGAAGAGACCTATATCGCGCTGGTCACGGCGATTTCCCGCTTCGAGCCGGTGATCGTGTGCGTGGCCGATGACGACCTGCAGATCTACGCGGAAGCGCGGCTGCGCTCGGCACGGGTGGACATGACGCGGGTGCGCTTCGTGGTTGCCGCCTACAACGACACCTGGCTGCGCGATTCGGGCCCGATCACGCTGCGCCAGGACGGCGGTTTCCGCCTGATGGATTTCCGCTTCACCGGCTGGGGCGGCAAGTTCGAGGCCAGCCTGGACGATCAGTTGGTCACCTCGCTGGATGCGGCGCAGGTGTTTGTGCCCTCGCAGGTGCAGACGGTGGACTTTGCGCTGGAAGGCGGTGCGATCGAGACCGATGGTGCGGGCACCTTGCTGACCACCTGGAAGTGCCTGCACGAGCGGCATCCGCAGTGCACGCGCGACTCGCTGAGTGCCGATCTTGCCGCGTGGCTGGCGCAGGACCGCGTGCTGTGGCTGGATCACGGCTATCTGGAAGGCGACGATACCGATGCGCATATCGATACGCTGGCGCGCTTCGCCGGCCCGGATGCGATCGTCTACCAGGGCTGCGATGTGGCCAGCGATTCGCATTACACCGAACTGCAGGCGATGGGCGCCGAACTGGCTGCGTTGCGCAAGGCAGATGGGCAGCCGTATCGGCTGTTCGTGTTGCCGTGGGCCGAGCCGATCCTGGACCAGGGCCGGCGTCTGGCCGCCTCGTACGCCAACTTCCTGATCGTCAACGGTGCGGTGCTGATGCCGGCTTACGGCGACAAGGCCGATGCGGGCGCGCAGGCGGTGCTGGCCGAGGCGTTTCCGCAGCACGTCATCGTGCCGGTGCCGTGCCGCCCGTTGATCTGGCAGAACGGCAGCCTGCATTGTCTGACCATGCAACTGCCCGCCGGTCTGCTGGCTGCCTGAGTCACTCCTGTTCCGGCCGGCAGGCCGGTGTTACACCATCGCGCGCTACCTTAGTGCGTCACTACGCTGGACGAATCGCCATGACCCGTCATCTCCTTCCCGTCGCGCTGATCCAGGAGCGCAACCACGGCGACGCCGCGGCCAATCTGGCCATCATCGAATCGCGCGTGGCCGAAGCCGCCGCACAGGGCGCCAAGCTGGTGCTGCTGCAGGAACTGCACAACGGTGCGTATTTCTGCCAGCACGAGTCGGTGGACGAATTCGACCTGGCCGAGCCGATCCCCGGCCCCAGCACCGAGCGGCTGGGCGCGCTGGCCAAGCAACACGGCGTGGTGCTGGTGGCCTCGTTGTTCGAGCGCCGCGCAGCCGGGCTGTATCACAACACTGCGGTCGTGTTCGAAAAGGACGGCCGCCTGCTCGGCAAGTACCGCAAGATGCATATCCCGGACGACCCGGGCTTCTACGAAAAGTTCTATTTCACCCCGGGCGATCTGGGCTTTGCGCCGATCGATACCTCGGTCGGCCGGCTCGGCGTGCTGGTGTGCTGGGACCAGTGGTACCCCGAAGCGGCGCGCCTGATGGCGCTGGCCGGTGCGGAACTGCTGCTCTACCCCACCGCGATCGGCTGGGATCCGGATGACCAGCAACCCGAGCAGGAGCGCCAGCGCGATGCCTGGGTACTCAGCCATCGCGGCCATGCGGTCGCCAACGGGGTGCCGGTGCTGTCGTGCAACCGCGTCGGCCATGAGCCCTCGCCGTTGGGCGCGTCGGGCATCCAGTTCTGGGGCAACAGCCATGTGCTGGGGCCACAGGGCGAGTTCATCGCCGAAGCCGGACAGGACCCGACGGTGCTGGTGTGCGACGTCGACCTGCAGCGCAGCGAACACGTGCGCCGCATCTGGCCGTTCCTGCGCGATCGCCGTATCGATGCGTATGGCGACCTGCTCAAGCGCTACATCGACTGACCGCATGCCTGTCGAGTTGCGCGAAGTCCGCAACGCGGACATCCCGGCCATCACCGCGATCTATGCGGAGCAGATTGCCGGGGTCAACAGCTACGAATACAGCGCACCATCGCGCGATGAGATGGCTGCACGGGTGCGCGCGGGCGTGGATGCCGGCTACCCCTATCTTGTTGCCGAGCGCGATGGCGTGGTGGTCGGCTATGCCTACGTCGGCGCCTATCGCGCACGCGCCGGCTACCGCTGGACCGTCGAGAATTCGATCTATCTCGCCAGCGGCGCGCAGGGCCACGGCATCGGCAAGGCCTTGCTCGGCGAGCTGATCGCACGCTGCCAACAGCGCGGCTATCGACAGATGATTGCGGTGATCGGCGATGCCGACAACCTGGCATCGCGACGGCTGCATGAACGTTTTGGTTTTCGCACGGTCGGAGTGTTCACCGGTATCGGCCGCAAGCATGGTCGCTGGCTGGACGGCGTGCAGATGCAACGCGCGCTCGGCTCCGGTGACACCGCCCCTCCTTCTGATGAATGACCCCATGACTGAGCAAACCACCCACGTTCTGGACGATGCGCTGTCCGGCCAGCCGCATCGCATCGTCGAACGCGATGGCGTGCGCTATACCCTGCTCGGCACCGCGCATGTCTCGCTGGCCAGCGTGGCCGCGGTGCAGCGGGCGATCGGCAGCGGCCGCTACGACGCGGTGGCGGTGGAACTGGACGCGCAGCGCCTGCAGGCGCTCAGCGACCCGGATGCCCTCGCCCGCCTGGACCTGGTGCAGGTGATTCGCAAGGGCCGGGTGGCCTTGTTTGCGGCCAACCTCGCCCTGGCCGCCTACCAGCGCCGCCTGGCCAAGCAGCTCGGCATCGAGCCGGGCGCGGAATTGAAGGAAGCGGTGAACCTGGCGCGCGCGCAAGGCCTGCCGGTGCACCTGATCGATCGCGAAGTCGGCCTGACCTTCAAGCGCGCGTCCGGGCGGCTGGGATTCTTCGGCAAGATGAAACTGGCCGGCGGCCTGCTTGGCGGCCTGTTCGCGGCCGACGAGGTGGGCGAAGAGGAAATCGAAAAGCTCAAGCAGGGCGACATGCTGGAGGCCAGCTTCGGCGACTTTGCCAGCGAAAGCCCGGAGCTGTACGAGACCGTGATCGCCGAGCGCGACCAGTACATGGCCACGCGCCTGCGCGAGGAAGCCACCACCGATCAGCGCGAGATCCTGGCGGTGGTCGGTGCAGGACATCTGGCCGGGCTTGCACGCCACCTGGAGCAGGACACCGCCGCACCCGGCCCGTTGCGCGAGTCGCTGGAATACGTGCAGCAGCGCAAGCGCATTCCGTGGATCACGCTGGGCATCCTGGCGGTCATCATCACCGGCATCGGCATCGGGTTCTGGCGCGGCGGCCTGAGCATGGGCGCAGACCTGTTGTTGCAGTGGGCGATGTATACCGGCGGACTGGCCGCGCTGGGCTGCCTGCTGGCCGGCAGCCACCCGTTGAGCATCCTCACTGCGGCGGTCGTGGCGCCCTTCAAGCCGTTCCGCCTGAGCGTGCCGACCGGTGCGTTCGCCGCCCTGGTCGAAGTGCATATGCGCAAGCCGGCCTATGGCGATTTCCTGTCGCTGCGCGACGATGCGCAGACCTTGCGCGGCTGGTACCGCAATCGCGTCTCGCGCGTGGTGCTGACCTTCCTGCTGACCAACTTCGGCAGCATGGCCGGCGTGTGGCTGGCCGGTGTGCAGATCTTCAATCGCCTGCATGGGTGAGCGTGGCGGCGCTGCAATCTGCAGCTTCTCGTAGGAGCGCACCTGGGCGCGATGGGGCGTTATCGGTAAAGCCCATCGCGCCCGGGTGCGCTCCTACGTGGTTGATGTAGGGGTCGAGTTACGGCTGATCGGGCGCGAGCTGCAGGCGCACCCAGACGCCGTAGTGATCCGAGGCCCAGCGCCCTTCGGCATACGGGGTGTCGAACAGGATGCGCGCTTCGCGCGCCAGCAGGCGGTTCTGCTGGAAGAACACGTGGTCGATCCGCGCCGGCGTGTCGAAGACATGCAGGTTCAAGGTGCTGACGGTGGCGTCGCTGTTTCGATGCACGCTGCCGTAGCTGTCGCCGTAGCCCTTGCGTAGCGCTTCCAGATCGAGGGCATCGGCGGCGGTGTTGAAATCGCCTGCGATCACGACCGGGGCCTGCTCGCTGTTGGAGGCAATGAAGTCCAGCAGGTCGGCGACCTGACGCGTGCGTGTGGCCGTGCCACGCGCATCGGCACGTTCGTTGAGGTGGGTGACGTAGACATTGATCGGCTGGCCGTCGACATCGACCTGCAGATGCGCGGCTACGCGGTAGTCGTCCAGCGGCTGCAGCAGGCGCTGATGCCGGGCCAGCACCGTGCGCCGGCTCAGCAACGCGTTGCCGTAGCGCTTGGGCGCACCGACCGGATCGGCCGAGGCGAAGGTGTAGTCGTAATCCAGCTTGCGCGCCAACCAGGCGGCCTGGTTCTCCACGCTGCCGCGGCGCTCGATCACTTCCTGCAGCGCGATCACGTCCGGCGCCAGTTGCTTGAGCTGTCTGGCGATATAGGCGCGACGCGCCGGCCAGTCTTCGCGGTCGTGATGCAGGTTGAGCGTGACCAGGGTCATCTCGCGCTGCGCCGCGCCCGGCGACTGCACTGCCGAGGATGCGTGTGCTGCCTGGTCGGTCTGCTCGAGTTGTGCGGGTTGCGCGGCCTGCGTGGCGTGTACAGCGACAAAGCACAGTAGCAGCGCCAGCCACGCGACCGGCCACCCGCCGCCGCGCCGCACCGGCGCTGCCCGGGTCGGTCGAGCCGCGTCGTTCATTGCGAGGCGCGCTCGGCCCGCCGCACCGCGCTGGGCACATCGATCTGCACGTTGGCCGGCAGCTGTTGAATCCGCAGTTCGCCGTTCTGCCATTCGGCAGATTCACCGTTGATGCTGGCCTTGCCCGGCGTGCCCTGGTACGGCCACGGCAGCACCACCCCGCCCGGCGGCAGGATCAGGCCGGGCTGCAGTTGCAGCACCAGCTGCTTGTCGGTGCGCTGCAAGGTGTAATTGAGGCGCCCGTACGGTGTGCGCAGCTCGGCGATGCCGATGCCCTTGCCCTCGAACCAGCGCGTCGGCGTGCCGGCAGCGATGACCAGGCTGGCGTCGGATTCGCGTCCGTAGGCGAACATGTCCAGCACCGAGCGCACGAAATCCGAGGCGACCCAGGCATGCGGCAGGTCGCCGACGAAGAACGGCGTGCGCGGCGTGCGCGAGACCACTTCGGCCCATTGGTTCCAGGGTTGCGGCGCACGGTCCTTGAAGAAGAACGCGGTGGCGTCCCAGGCGCGGTCGCGCCAGCCCAGACGCACGAACGCGGCCACGTTGCGCCATTCGTAGGGCGTGTAGTCCTTCCATGCGCGCTTGCCGTCGCGGCGGTCGGAAAACTCCTTCCAGTAGCGCTCGAAGGTATTGGTCAACAGGTCCTGCGGCAGGCGTTGCTGCTCGCCGCCCGGGGCCAGCGCGATGGTGGTCGAGGTCGCATCGAAGTCGCCCAGCTCGGCCGAGCCGGGCAGGAAATCGAGACTGTGCTGGCGCACCGCCGCCCCCAGCGAGGCGACCAGGTCGCCACTGAATTCGTCGCGTGCGGCGCTGAAGCGGGCGACCTCGTCGGGCTTGTCGAGTGCGCCGGCCAGCATCGCCGCATCCTTGTAGCCGCGCAGCGCCCAGAAGTTGTCCCAGTACGAATGCACCGGCTTGGCCGAATAGCCTTCGTGGCTGATCGACACCGGCATCATTCCGTAGAAGGCCGGGTTGCGCATGAAGTTGTCTTCGGTGCGTTCGCTGGCGCGCAGCTTTTCCATGTAGTCGTAGGCGCCGGTCACGTGCGGCCACATCTTTTCCAGGAACGCCTTGTCGCCGGTGTAGCGGTAGTACTCGGCGATGTTGAAGATCAGCTCGCCGTGGCTGTCGTTCTCGGGCACCGGGTCGCTGCCGCGGTCGTCCACGCAGCACGGCACCATGCCGTCGGCGAACTGATACGGGGCGAACCAGTCGACGTACTCGCGCACCACGTCTTCGCGGCCGAGCCGCAGCAGGCCTTCGGAAATCATCGCGCCGTCGCGGATCCAGCTGCGCGAATACGAGCGCGTGCCGGGCTGCAGGCGCGGGCCGATGCGCGAGATCAACATGTGCGCCAGCGCGGTGCGCAAGGTGTCGACCACCGGCTTGCCTTCGGCCGGCACGCTGATGCGCACGCGGTCGAGCTTGCTGCGCCACTGCTGGGCCACCTGCTGCTGCGCCTTGTCGGCATCGAAGCCGGCCGGCAGTTGCGCGGTGCCGGTCTGCGGAATCACCAGCGCCACCTCGCGCTGTTGGCCGGGCTCCAGCTTCCAGCGATACAGCAGCACGCCCGAAGCCAGGCCGGTGTCGTCCTTGACCTGGGTGATCGTCGGCGGCGTGGCGGCGGTGAGATGGCTGACATCCATGCCGCTGTCGAAGGCGCTGGCAAAGCCGGCATCCGGACGTTGTGCGGCGAATACCCGCGGCTTGCCGTTGACGCTGACCTGCGCGCCCTCCACCGCCAGTTGTTCGATCCGGCTGACACCGCCCAGGGTATTGAGGAACTGCGCCGGAGGGTTGACCTGGAACGGCCGCACCGCCAACGCCAGGGTGAAGTCACGCGCCTCCTTGCCGGTGTTGTGCAGCTGATAGCGTGCGACCAGTTGCGCCTGATCCGGGGTGCCCTGCACGAACGCGGTCACGCGCAGGTTCATCAGGTCGTGATGCCAGTCGACGCTGGGAATCGGCAGGTAATCGTCCTGCAGGCTCTGCTCGCTGCTGACATCGGACCAGTGCAGCAGCTTGCCGCCGGTGACCACGAACGGCTCGATGCTGAAGCCGCCCTTGCCCACTTCCACCGCGCCGTCCTCGCCGATCAGGCCCTGCTCGGTGCCGCCATCCAGACCCAGGATGGTCCAGTACGGCTGCTCGCCGGAGAAACCGCGCGGATAGCTGCCGCGCGGCATCTGCGCGGCCAGCGACTTGATGAAGTCATTCGGGGTCGCCGCAAACGCCAGCGGCTGCAGCTGCACTTCCTTGATGCCGTAGCGCCAGTTGGGGCCGTCCTTAAGATCGAAGCGCAGGTAACGCGCCTCGGTGTCCGGCAGCGCCAGCCAATCGGTGCCGCCGGCACCGGCCGTGACGGTGCGTAGGTCGCGCCAGCCGCGCCCGTCGCTTGACGCGCGCACCACGTACTGCGAGGCCTGCAGGCCGGGGACCCACTGCACCACCGCGCCGCCGAATTCGCGCACCTTGCCCAGGTCCAGCGTGACGGTCTGTTGCTTGACCGCGCCGCTGAGCCAGAAGGTCTCCGGCTTGCCGTCGGCCAGGCGTTGTTCCAGTGCGGGCGCGGTATCGGTGATCGCCTCGGCCTTCAACGGCGAGGTGTCTTCCGGCGGCAGCGGCGTGAGCGTCAGGCGGTCGAAGCACACCGTGCCCTTGCCGCCGACCTTGTTGTAGATGGTGAACTCGACATCTGCGCTGCTGCGCAGTTGCTTGTCCTGGCCCGGGCCCCAGGCCTTTTCGATGTTGCGCTTGCGATAGCCGACGGTGGTCCAGTTCTTCGGGAAGTTGAAGCCGGGCCGGTTGACCCACCACACGTTGTCGCCGCTGGCATCGATCAACTTGACCTGCAGGTCGTTGGACGGCGAGTCGCCGCGCAGCGCAAAGCCGATGCGATAATTGTCCGGATAGTCGATCGGCAGGTTGCGGCGGATGCCGACATAGCCGGACACGCCGTTGAAGTTGTAGTCCAGGCACAGCGCATGCCCGCCGGCACTGGTGGCGACCGGCCGCAGCGAGCCGCTGACCTGGTTGGACACCACCAGGCGCCAGGCGCCGATGTCGTTGAAGCCGTCGAGCACGCGTTCCTGCGCCTGCGCCGTGACCGCAGAGGTGGCAACAGCGGTCATGGCAAACAATCGCAGGAACATTGGCTTCACCCCTTCACACTCCCCAGCAGAAGACCTTGGATGTAGTAGCGCTGCAGCGCGACGAACAATAGCAGCACCGGAATCACCGTCACCACTGCGCCGGCCATCATCAGCTCCACGTCCATGATGTGCTCGCGCGACAGTGCGGCCAGCGCCACCGGCAAGGTGTACTGCTCCTGGTCGGTCAGCACGATCAGCGGCCACATGAAATCGTTCCACGAGCCCATGAAGGTGAAGATGGTCAAGGTGACCAGCACCGGCTTGAGCATCGGCAGCACGATCTGGAAGAAGATCCGCATCTCGCTGGCGCCGTCGATGCGCGCGGCCTCGATCAGTTCATCGGGAATGCTGCGCGCGTACTGGCGCACCAGGAAGATGCCGAACACCGTCGCCAGCGCCGGCACCACCACCCCGCCGATGTTGTTGACCAGATGCAGCTGCTTCATCAACAGGAACAACGGCAGCATCGCCACCTGCGCCGGGATCACCAACGCGGCCATCAGGATCTTGAAGATGCGCTCGCGGCCAACGAACTGCAGCTTGGCGAACGCATAGCCGGCCATGGTGTTGATCAGCAGCGAACCGAGCGTGATCAGCCCGGACACCATCAGGCTGTTGGCGAAGTTGCGCGCCATGCCGGTGCGCGCGAACAGTTCGTGGTAGTTGGCGGTGGTGAACGCCGAGGGCAGCATCGGCGGCGGGAAGCGGCTGGCCTCGCCGGTGGGCATGAACGACACCGACAGCATCCACAGCAGCGGCGCCAGGCTGACCAGCGCCAGCAGCAGCAGGCCACCGTTGATCAGCACGCCATTCCAGCGCGATTGGCCGACATCACGACTCATATCAAATCCCTCTTGCGGCCAAAGCGCAGCATCACGGTGGTCACTGCCAGGATGATCAGGAACAACAGGAACGCCACCGCCGACGCGCGGCCGAGGTTCCACCACTTGAAGCCTTCCTCGAACATGAAATACAGCACGCTCACGGTGCTTTGCAGTGGGTCGCCGCGGGTCATCACGTAGGGCTCGGCGAACAGCTGGAAATAGCCGGAGATGGTGATCACCCCGACCACCATCAGCACCGGGCCGAGCATCGGCAGGGTGATATGCAGGAACTGCTTCCAGCGCGAGGCGCCATCGATGCGCGCGGCCTCATACAGGTCCTGCGGGATCGCCTGCAGCCCGGCCAGGAAGATCACCATGTTGTAGCCGAAGTTCTTCCACACCGCGAACAGCATGATGGTCGGCATCGCCCAGCGCGGGTCGCCCAGCCAGTCGATCGGGGCGATGCCCAGATGGCTCAGACCGAAGTTCACCAGGCCGTATTTGATGTGGAACAGATAGCGCCAGATCACCGCCACCGCCACCAGCGTGGTCACTACCGGGGCGAACAAGGCGGTACGGAACAACGCCTTGAAGCGCGAGGCCTTGGCATTGAGCAGCAATGCCGCGCCCAGCGACACCCCGATCGACATCGGCACGCCCAGCAGCACGAAATACGTGGTGTTCCACAACGACTTCCAGAACAGCGGCGTCTGCAGCAGGTCGATGTAGTTGCCCAGGCCGACGAAGCGCAGATGGCCGCTGTCGGCCAGTGCGTACAGATCGAAGTCGGTGACGCTGAGCACCAGCGCGGCGAACACCGGCACGCCGAAGAACATGCCCAGCACCAGGATCGACGGCGCGGCGAACACCCAGCCGGCGACGGAATTACGCTTCATCATCGTGCCGCTCCCTCGCCCGCTGCCGGTGCTGGCGCTGCGGCAGGTGTCGCCGCAGGCGTTGCCGATTCACCAGCCGGACCGACATGCCCGCCCTCCTGTTCGAAGATCCAGCGGCGCTTGGCCAGAATCTCGTCCACGCGTTTATCCAGTTCCTGCACGGCGGCCTCATGTGATTGGCCGCCACGCACCACGCGTTCGGTCACCAGGCGCATTTCCTGCACGATGCGCTCCCACTCCAGCACTTTGGGCGTGGCCTTGACCCGCTCCAGCTGGTCGCCGAAGGCATGCGCCAGTTCGTCGTTGGCCAGCGAGGGCAACTTCCAGGTGCTGCGGCGCGGCGGCAGGTCGCCGATGATGGCGTGGAAGCGCGCCTGCACCTGCGGCTGCGACAGGTATTCGATCAGCTTCCAGCTGGCGTCCTTGTGCTGCGACGACTTGAAGATCACCAGGCTGGAACCGCCGGCAATGCCCGCGCCCAGACCGTTGGGCCCCGGCAGCGGCGCAGTGCCCCACTTGCCTTCCATGCCCGGCGGCTGGCGCAGCTTGAACTCGCGCACGTTCCACGGGCCGGACAGATAGAACGCGTAATAGCCGTTGAAGAACTCGTACCAGACGTTGGAGACCTGGGTCTCGGAGACCTTCGGCGCCCAGCCTTTCTGATACATGGTGTCGTAGAAGCCCAGCGCCTTGCGGAAGCCCTCGCCACGGAAGTTGCCGTAGTTGTCGTGGTCGCGCAGCAGGCGGTCGTCCTGCTGCAGCGCGAACGACAGCTGCTGCTCGAACTCGTTGAGCGGCATCAGGATGGCGTAGCGGTCCGGGCCGACCTTGCGCTTGATCGCCGCCATCACCTGTTCCATCTCGGCCCAGGTCTTGGGCATCTCGCTATAGCCGGCCTCGCGCAGCAGGTCCTTGCGATAGAACAGCAGCCGGGTGTCCACATACCACGGCACGCCATACAGGGTGCCGTCGACCAGGTTGGTGTCCCACACGCCGGGGAAATAATCCTGCGGGTCGACGATCCTGGAACGCGCCACATACGGCTGCATCGGTTCCAGCGTGTCCAGCAAGGCGAACTCCGGCAGCCAGGTGTTGCCGAGCTGGCACACGTCCGGCAAGCCATCGGCGGCAAAGGCGGTCAGCAGTTTTTCGTGCGCCGCCGTCATCGGGATGTTCTGCACATCCACATGGATGTCGGGGTTTTGCTTCTCGAACTCGGTCACCAGCTCGGCGACCACTTCGGCCTCCTTGCCCATGGCCCAGAAGCGCACGGTGGTCTTGCCGGGGTCGGAGCGTTCGCATCCCGCCACACCCACACACAGTGCGGCGGAGATCATCAACAGTTTCAAAAGGCGCACGGATTACTCGGGTTTTTGGCGTTGCGAGGGGTCTTGCTGGGCCTGGGCGGCGGCGGCACGCGACTCGGCCATGCCCAGCGCGCGGGCGGCGGCCTTTTGCTCGTCCTTCTGCGGCGCCGGCTGCGGCTCGCCTTCGGGGGTGAGCCAGCCGCCGGTAAAGCCGGCGCGTTCCAGACCGGCCCGGATGTAGGGGTTCTTCTTCATCACGGTCCAGACAAATTCGTTCTGGTAGTTGGCGATCATCGCCAGGATCGGGCCCTGGTCGATGGCGATGTAGTCGCTGGCCACCCAGCCACGGTCCGGCACCATGCGCCCGGTCTTGAGCGGGATGTCGTAGTTGAAGCTGGGATTGAACGAGTCCAGAAAGCCGTAGCTGGAATACAGGAAGTCGCCATAGCGCTTGTGCATTTCCTCGGTGGCCGGGATCACCACTTCCGGGGCGAACACGATCGAGGAGATCGCCGCAGACGGCACGATGGTGCCGTCGTCGAAGTTCTCGCGCAGGCCGGCGCCGCGCGAGGAATAGTGGCGGAACTGGCGCTGCTCGCCACGGTATTCCTGGCTGGTGTTCTGCGGGCCGTCGCCGGCGGTCAGGCCCCAGACGTTCTCGCCGTAGTCCTTCCACTTCATCGGGTTGTCGATGGCGTAGTCGCGCTGGGCCAGGGTGGCGCGGCGGCTGTTGAGGAAATAGTCGATGCCGCGTTCGCGCATGTACTGGTCCTGGATATCGCGGAAATCGATCCAGACATGACTGTACTGGTGACCGAACAGCGGGCCGAAGGACAGGTATTCCTGGCCCTGGTAGACGCCCCAGTCGTTGTTGTAGGTGCGGGTCCAGCTGGTCCAGGCATCCACGTCCACGCCATGCGTCGGCGAGCCGAGCGCGAGGATGTACAGCATCATCGCCTCGTTGTAGCCCATCCAGTCGTGGTCGATGAAGCCGCTCTCGGGGAACCAGCCCATCGAGATCAGCGGCGCGCGCTGCTGCAGCCAGCGCCAGTCCACGCGCTTGTACAGCGCATCGGCGATCTGCCGGATCTCCTTTTCGCGCGGGTCGTCGCCGTCGTAATACGACTGGGTGAACAACACGCCCATCATCAGCAGCGCGGTGTCCACGCTCGACAGCTCGACCCAGCTGTCGTAACGGTTGCCCTGCTGCATGTCCAGAAAGTGGTAGTAGAAGCCCTTGTACCCGGCCCTACCGGTCCGCTGCGGCCCCATTGGCGCATCGCGGAAGAATTTGAGTGTGGTCAGGGTGCGGTCGATCGCCTGATTGCGACTGACCCAGCCGTTCTCGATGCCGATCGGGTACGCGGTCAGCGCGAACCCCACCGAGGCGATGCTGGCGAACGGACGTGACGGAAACCGGTCCGGCGACAACCCATTGAGTTCGTTGGTGGTGTCCCAGAAAAACTGGAAGGTGCGGCGCTCGATGTCCGAGAACAGCGGCGGCAGCGCGGGTTTGACCGGCTTGGGTGGCAGCTGCGCTTCCACCAGGATGACTTTCACCGGCGCCTTCTTTTCGGCCACTTTGGGTTCCTCGGCCTGCTTGCAGGACGCCAGCACCAGCGCACCCAGCAATAGTGGAATCGTCAACCAATACGAAGTCCTGCCCCTGTTCATCCGCCCCCCACTTGTGTAATCGATTACATCTCGCACGCCAACCTACCCTATCCAAGCGCCGAGTTCGACCGCCCCGGCAGCTGCCGGGGCGGTCGAGTACCTCACCAGTTCAGGCCGAAGGCCAGCCGGAAGGTACGCATCGGCGACGCCAGCACGCCGGTCGGGGTGCCGTAAGCCGTGTTCAAGTCTCCGAGTGTCCCGGTCTCGCCGTTAAAGTTGGCGTAGTTCACCCAATTGAACACGTTGAGGATATCCGCACGCACGTTGAATTTGACACCTGCGCCGGTATCCCACTCTTTATTGGCGGCGATGCTGAACTCCTTGTAGCCCAACGTGCCGTCCGGCTTGAACTGCACGATGTAGCACTGGTCGTTGCCAGCCAGGCAGTTCTGCCCGTAACGCGCGGTCTGGCTGGCCAGCGACAGCTTGCCGGACAGCTTGATCTCGTACGGCAGCTCGTAGATGCCGGTGACCACCAGGCGATTCTTCGGAATGCCGCCGGCCTCGCGCCAGCCGTAGTCTTCGACGCGTTCGCGGTCCAGTGCGTAATGCTCGCCGAACTGGCGATTCTCCTTGGCATCGGAATAGGTGTAGGCCACCGTCAGGCCCCAACCGGACTCCTCGTCGAACGGCTTTTCGACCTGCAGGGCGAGCTGGTTGTTGCGGGTCTCCACGCCGTTGGTCCCCAGCACGATGGCGCTATAGCCGTCCGGGCCGTCGGTCGGCGAGCCGGAAGTGGTGCCCGGCTGGAAGAACGACCCATCCGGCAGACGGTTGCCGCGCACGAACGCGAAGCCGTCATGGCTTTCGATGCGGCTCAGGGTCACGTCGGTGAACCAGTCCTGGCCCCACAGCGGCACCATGTTGCGCATGCCGATGCTGAATTGATCCGAGTACGGGGTCTTGATGTTGTTGTCGATCAGGTAGACCTCGCGACCGCCGCCGCCGGTGCTGCTGGCTGTCAGCGTATTCAGGCCTTCCTGGGTGTTGTAGGCCGGATTCCATGCAGTGCACGGGTCGCCCAGGCAGGCCGGGTTATTGGCGCTGGTGAAGTAGTAGCTGTAGGAGTTGAACGAGTTGTTGAGCTGCTCGAGCGCCAGGTAATCGAAGATGTTGCGGTCGTAGGCACGGCCGGCACCGCCATAGATCACGTGGGCCTGATCGCCGAACAGGTCATAGGAGGCACCCAGGCGCGGCTGCCAGGCGTTCTTGAACGCCTTGCGGTTGTTGCCGGTGCTGATGAAGCTGTTGATGTCGTAGTTGGCGTTCTGCAGGTTGGGCCAGTTCTGCAGCGCACCGGCGACGTCGGACGGGGTCACGAAGTCCAGGAATGCCGGGGTTTCTTCGTAGTCGTAGCGCACGCCCAGGTTCAGGGTCCAGTGCTCGTTGACCTCCCAGTCGTCCTGCAGGTAGATGCCGTACTGCTTGTTCTCGGACACCACCGAACCGCCACCTTCGACCAGCGGCGCACCGAAGCGCACCCGGTACGGCGTTTCGACATCGCTGAGGATGTTGTAGTAGTACTGCGGGTTGGCCGGGTTGAACTGGGTGGAATCCAGGTCGATGCTCTTGAACTTCACGCCCATCTTGACGGTGTGCGCGCCGTGCCATTCCAGGCTGTTCAGGGTCAAATCGTCCTGGAAGGTCCAGCCCTTCTGGCCCTTGCGCTGGAAGCTGCTGCCGGCACCTGCGGCAAGCACGTCGGTCTCGTTACCGCGGTTGGGCGTATAGCTGAGGATGTAGCCGTTGCCGTTGTTGATCGGCGCCTGGTTCCAGAACGCGCTCTCGTAGCTGAGGTTGGCTTCGTTGAGGAAGTTGGCACCGCTGTACTGCCAACGCAGGTTGGCGCGCTTTTCTTCCTGGCCGTTGATGCTGCCGTGCTCCAGGGTCGAGGTGCCGCCGACATCGTTGAGTTCGTCTTCCTTGCGGTACTTGCCGCTCAGCTCGAACAGGCTGTTGTCGCCGATGGTCCAGTCGATCTTGGCGAAGTACAGGTCTTCCTTGAACGGCGTGCTGTAGGTGGCGACCAGCGGCTGCAACTGCGTGGGCAGCTGATCGACGCGGTCCGAATAGATCGAACCTGGGATCACCACGTTCGGGGTGGTGTATTCCTTGGCTTCATAGGCGACGAAGAAATGCGCCTTGTCCTTCAGGATCGGGCCGCTGAAGGTGGCGCCGTACTGGGTTTCCTCGAAGTCGTCACGCACGCCGGCGCGCTTTTCCAGCGGGCTTTCTTCGCGCCAGCCGTCGTTGCTGGTATCCCAGAAGAAGCTGCCGTGGAAATCGTTGGTACCGGACTTGGACGAGGCCACGATGGCCGCGCCGCTGACCTGGTCGAACTCGGCCTTGTAGTTGGAGGTGATGACCTTGTACTCGCCGATCGCCGACTGCGGGAACGGATTGCCGCGGCTGGAATCCTGGCCGCTGACGCCACCGGTCAGCACGTAGTTCTTCTGGCTCACGCCGTCGATGTAGACGTTGGTGCCTTCGGCCGAGGTGGCACCCGAGCGCACCTTGGTGGTGCCGTTGGCCTCGCGGGTGAACTGCACGTTCGGCACGGTGTCGGCCAGTTCCAGGAAGTTGCGCGTGGCACGCGGCAGGTTCTGGATCTGCACGTTGGAAATATAGGTGGCGTTTTCGGAGGTACGGGTTTCCACCAGTACCGGCGGGGCCTTGACCTGCACCGCGTCCAGCGTGGTGGCGTTACCACCGTCAGCCGTGGCGGGTTCGCCGCCGACGCCCAGGTTCAGGGTCGCGGTCTGGCCGACCTGCACGGTGACGTTCTGCGAGGTGGTCTGGCCGTTGGCGGTGACGTCCAGGCGGTACGAACCCGGCGGCAGGCCGCCGAGTGAGTAGCCGCCGTTGCTGACCTGCACGGTGCGGGTCAGGCCGGTGGCGAGATTGGTCGCGGTGACCTGGGCCTGGCTGGCAGGTGCCGAGTCGACGGTGACCTGGCCGCGGATGGTCGCCGCAGCACTCTGCGCAAAGGCCGGTGCGGCACCAAGCAACAGGCAACTGGCCAGGGCGCAGCTAAGCAGCTTGCGCGCCGGACTGGCGGAATGGGGGTAGTGGTGGCGCATTGGTCCCTCCAGGGATCGGTACAGATTGTTGTTGTGGCGTTGCGACTTGCAGGAACGACCGCTGCGGGGGGCAGCGGGAGCGGACAGAACGTCCGCGAAAAGGGTCAGCGGGCAGGAAACCTCAGGGGCCGGGCTCGCCGGCACCGCAGGAGGCGCGGATCACCAGCTCGGGCGTGAGCAGTTGGCGGATGCCGTCATCGCGGCCGGGCTGGTCCACCAGCCGCATCAACCGGGACATCGCCTGCTCGCCCAGGCGCGCGATGCTGACCCGCATCGTGGTCAGCGCCGGGTGGACGAAACGGGCCAGTGGAATATCGTCGAAACCGGCCAGTGCCACATCGCCGGGCACCGAGACATCGGCCTGGGCAAACGCGTACAGGCAGCCCAGCGCGGTCATGTCGTTGGCGGCGAACACCGCGTCGGGCAGCGCGCCGCCGGCCAGCATCGCCTTGCCGGCGCGGTGGCCGGAGGCCTCGTCGAAGTCACCGGGGAATTCGATGCCCTGCGCGGTATCGCCGTAGGCGGCGATGGCATCGCGGAAGCCGCGCAGGCGTTCGCGCGCATCGAAGTTGAGCGCCGGCCCGCCGATGAAGGCGATGCGTCGATGTCCGGCCGACAACAAATGTTCGGTCATCGCCATCGCGCCGGCATGGTCGTCGATGCTCAGCACCGGATAGGCATCGCCGGGAACGTGCGCGTTGATCAATACCGTGGGCAGCGCCTGCGGCAGGTTGTCGGTGAGGAACCCGGGCTGCTCGGCATACGGCGACAACACCAGCAGACCATCCACGCGCCCGCGCATGGACTGCAGTGCCCTGCCCTGCGCTTCCGGGTCGCCGTGGTAACTGGACACCAGCAGATGCTGGCCGGCGGCGCGCGCCGCACCATCGATCCCGCGGATCAGCTCGGAAAAGAATTCGCCATACAAATCGGGCAGCACCACGCCCAGGGTCTGGGTGCGTCGGCTGCTGAGGCTGCGGGCTGCCGCATGCGGGCTGTAGCGCAGCCGCGCGGCCACGTCCTGCACCAGCTGGCGCACTGGTCCGGCGACGTTGTCATGCCCATTGAGCGCACGTGACACCGTTGCAACGGAGACCTGTGCTTCCCTGGCGACATCTTTGATGGTGACCGCACCCTTGGCCATTCGTGTCGCCCTCCGCGACCGAGTTCCCAAAACTGGCGCGGACTGTAAGCGTTTTCATACGAGGGCGTAAACCCCTGTCTTCACGCCCGTGAAAACGCTTACAGATCAAGCATCTGCAGGTGATGAATACGTGAAGCAATGTGTTGCGACGCAACAAATACCGCCCATGTGTCCACGGATGCAGGTCGACGGCGATCACGGTTGGGGCGGTTTGGTCCGCTGCACAGGGAACGGTCGCCCCCGTAGGAGCGCACCCGGGCGCGACGGCGCTATCGGTAGGGCCTGTCGCGCCCGGGTGCGCTCCTACGACGGCGGGTTGGGTGGCCTGGTTACCCCGCCTCGCCGGGCGCGATCGCCTCGATCGACAGCGCGTGGATATCGGTCTGCATCATCTCCCCGACCGCGGCATAGACCGCGCGGTGACGCGCCAGCGGCGGCTTGCCGGCGAAGGCGGCGCTGACCACGCGCACATTGAAATGCCCACGCCCGTCGCGCGCGCCGGCATGCCCGGCGTGGCGATGGCTGTCGTCCACCACCTCCAGCTCGGTCGGCGCCAGCGCCGCCTGCAGCGCGGTACGGATCCGCTCGACCCGGCTCATGGCAGCACCCGGCGGAACGGGCGGACCTCGGTGCGCACGTAGACACCCGCCTCGACATACGGATCGGCATCGGCCCAGGCGCGGGCGTCGTCCAGCGCGTCGAATTCGGCGATGACCACGCTGCCGCTGAAACCGGCCGGGCCCGGATCCTCGGCATCGATCGCCGGGCATGGGCCCGCCACCAGCAGGCGACCTGCCGCCGCCAGCGCCTGCAAACGGGCCAGATGCGCCGGTCGCGCCTGCTGCCGGGCCGCCAGTGCGTCGGCCCGGTCATACCCCTCGATTACGTACCACATAGGCCACCTCGCCCAAGACGTGAAGAACAGCCCCGGGATTCTAGCCGCCTCAGCGCTGGACACCGCCCCCGCGCACGCATTACCCTTGCAATCACTGCACACGCAATCGGACGCAGCGGCCCGTCGGCCCAGGCCCCACGCCTCCTCGACGACCGATTCGCTGCCCACCGCCGACCCGCGTAGACGACCTCCTCGCTGTTCCGTCGCCGCATGCCACGCGGCGCACGTTGTATGTGGATTTGTAGGATCGTGCCGGCACGGGCACGACATTGATCGCAATAACTCAAGGCAAAGCCCTGCAGGCGCGGCTCAGACCGCGGCCGGCGACCGTAAGACCCGATGTCGACCTGATGAATTCCGAACTCGCGCACGACGCGAATCCGCCAGCCACGAGCGCGCCGCCACAGCAGCAGGAAATGCCGCTGGCGGTGGTGCATGGGCAACCGGTGCTGCAGATCCCGCAGGATCTGTATATTCCGCCGGACGCGCTGGAAGTCATCCTGGATGCCTTCGAAGGTCCGCTGGACTTGCTGCTGTATCTGATCCGCCGCCAGAATCTGGACATCCTGGATATCCCTGTCGCCGAGATCACCCGGCAGTACGTGGATTACATCAACGTGATGCAGGAGCTGCGCTTCGAACTGGCGGCCGAATATCTGGTGATGGCCGCAATCCTGGCCGAGATCAAGTCGCGCATGCTGTTGCCGCGCCCGCCCAGCGAGGAAGGCGAAGAAAACGATCCGCGCGCCGAGCTGGTGCGCCGGCTGCAGGAATACGAACGCTTCAAGCAGGCTGCCGAGGATCTGGACACCCTGCCGCGCATGGGCCGCGACAGCGCGCCGGTGCAGGCGCATCTGCCCGAGCGCGCCGCGGTCAAGCTGCCGCCGCCGGTGGAACTGAAAGAAATGCTGATGGCGCTGTACGACGTGCTCAAACGCGCCGAACTGTTTACCGGCCATGCGATCAAGCGCGAGGCGTTGAGCGTGCGCCAGCGCATGGGCGATGTGCTGAGCCGCCTGGACGATGGCAGGTTCTACCGTTTCGAATCGCTGTTCACTGCCGAAGAAGGCAAGCTCGGCGTGCTGGTCACCTTCCTGGCGCTGCTCGAATTGGCCAAGGAGCAATTGCTGGACATCGTGCAGGAGGCGCCGCTGGCGCCGATCTACGTGAAGTCGCTGGCCTTGGGCAATACCAATGCGCCGCTGCAATTCTCCAGCGAATTCGACGACAGCGATGCCGCCAACGAACCTCTCTGAAGCCGATCACCGAATGGATCAAGCGTTGATCACCCGCATTATCGAAGCCGCCCTGCTGGCGAGCAGCCAGCCGCTGACGCTGGCGCAGCTGCAGGGCGTGTTTCCCGAAGAAGAACCGGCGCCGCCCGGTAGCGTCGAGCGCGCGCTGGAACTGCTGCGCGACGGCTGCGCCGAGCGCGGCGTGGAGCTGGTCGAGGTGGCCTCGGGCTTCCGCTTCCAGGTCAAGGCGGACGTGCATGGCTGGGTCGCCCGGCTGTGGACCGAGCGCCGCACCAAGTACACCCGCGCCACGCTGGAAACCCTGGCGCTGATCGCCTACCGCCAGCCGATCACCCGCGGCGAGATCGAGCAGGTGCGCGGCGTGGCGGTCAGCAGCAACATCATCCAGGCGCTGGAAGAACGCGAGTGGATCCGCGTGGTGGGCCACCGCGACGTGCCCGGCAAGCCGGCCCTGTTCGGCACCACCAAGGGCTTTCTGGATTACTTCGGGCTCAAGCGATTGGACGAGCTGCCGCCATTGTCTGAGTTGAAGGACATTGCCGAGCTGGAACCACAGCTGCCGCTGGACCGCGACGGCCAACTGGATGGCGCGGTGCCGGCGTCGGCGGCGATGGGTGCGGAGCATGCCGAAGCGGGTCCGGAGACAGATCCAGACCCGGATATGGCGGATGCAGACGGCGCCGGCGCCGATGCGGCGATTGCCGCCCGGACTGACGCGGCGGCGGATGCAGCTGCTGACGCGGATGCCGACCCGGGCGACGTTGCGCCGGAACACCGCGATGCCGAGGATGTGTTGCCGGCATCGGACAGCACCACCGATGCAACCAGCGACAGCGACGACGCAACGCACGCCGATGCCGATGCCGAGCTGGCCGTTGATGCCAATGGCGATGCCGATGTTGACGTAGACAACAGCGACCAGACTGCCAGCCCAGGCACTGCAGTCGACGACGAAATCGAACACCACGCTGACGCGGTCGATGACCACGCCAGCGCTGATGAATCAAGTAACGACACACCGCAACACCCCGAGCATGCCTCGGCGCAGGACCCGAACACGTTGGACCCAGATGACGCCCGTGAGGGCGACCCCGACACCGCGCCGGGAACGCGCGCGGATGCAGTGAACGAAGACGAAGACAACGCCGTCGCGACGACGACCGTGGCTGTTGACGAAGCCGATTCCGAACCAGAGGCCGACCCAGAACGCGTCGGCCGGAGCCAGACACATGAGTGACACCCCCCGCAAGCTGTCGTTGAACAAGCTTTCCCTCAAGCGCGACAGCGCGCCCGAAGCGCCCAAGCTGGAAGAGCGCCTGCACAAGGTGCTGGCCCAGGCCGGACTGGGGTCGCGCCGCGCGCTGGAACAGCGCATTGCCGATGGCCTGATCAAGGTCAATGGCGCCGTCGCGCAGACCGGCATGTCGGTGCGCAGCGGCGACAAGATCGAGCTGGATGGCCGCAGTTTCGTGGCCAGCGCGCTGACTGAGCCCTCGCGCGTGCTGATCTACAACAAGCCCGAAGGCGAAGTGACCACCCGCGAAGACCCCGAAGGCCGCCCGACCGTGTTCGAGTCGCTGCCGGCATTGAAAGGCTCGCGCTGGATCGCCATCGGCCGCCTGGACATCAACACCACCGGCCTGCTGCTGCTGACCACCGACGGTGAGCTGGCCAACGCGATGATGCATCCCTCCTACGAGGTCGAGCGCGAATACGTGGTGCGCGTACGCGCCCCGGAAGGCGAGGACAAGGTCTCCGACGCCATCATCGAGCGCCTGTCGCGCGGCGTGCTGCTGGAAGACGGCGGCGCCAAGTTCGACGAGATCGAACGCATCGGCGGCACCGACTCGCACGACTGGTTCCGCGTGGTGGTCAAGGAAGGCCGCAACCGCGAAGTGCGTCGCCTGTGGGAGTCGCAGGGCTGCCAGGTCAGCCGCCTCAAGCGCAGCCGCTACGGCAAGATCTCGCTGCCGCGCGAACTGTTGCGTGGGCAGTCGATCGAAGTGGCACAGGACAAGGTCGACAGCCTGCGCGCCGAACTCAAGCTGGAAGAAGGCGCGCCGTCGGCGCTGACGCTGCAGCCGGTGATCGGCCAGCGCCGCGCCGCCAAGTCCACCGTGCACGTCTCGCGCGATGGCCGCAGCAATGCCTACGTCAACGGCCAGACCTCCGGCGCCGACGAAGGCCGTGAACTGCGTCGCTTCGACAACCTGCGCGAAGATCGCGGCGGCCGTGGCCGTGGCAAGCCGGGCGGTTTCCGCGGCGGCCTCACCGTCAGCGGCGAAGCGGCGGCCAAGCAGTCGCAGCAGCGCCCGTTCAAGCAGCGCGCTCCCGGCAAGGGCGACCGCGCCCTGCCGGACGGCAACCCGGCCGCGTTCCGCAGCTGGTATGTGCCCGATGGCGTGAGCACCGGGCCGAGCGGCCACCGCAATGCCGGCCCCAGTGGCCCCGGCACCGGCCAGGCACGCCCGTACGCGAAGAAGGGTCCGGGCGGCGCACGTCCAGGTGGCGGCGCGGGCAATGCCCGTCCCGGCGCAGGCGGCGCGGGGCGTGGCGGCGCCGGTGGCGGACAGGGCCAGTCGCAGGGCCAAGGCCAGGGTCAGCGCAAGCACCCGTACGGTCATCCGGGCAACGCACCGAGCTTCCCGTCCGATCACGCCAACCCGGGTTTCAGCCCGTATGGCGCAGCACGTCCGGCAGCCGGTCGCCCGACCGGCGCACGCGCTGGTGGCCCCGGTGGCAACCGTGGTCCGGGCGGCAATCGCGGTCCCGGTGGTCCGGGCGGCGCGCCGCGTGGACCGGGCGGCCCGGGTGGTCGTCCCCCCGGTGGCGGCAATCGTCGCCCGCCAGGCGGTGGCGGTAATCGCGGCCGCTAAGCTGCGGCACGCGCAATAAAAAACGGCCCTGCAAAGGGCCGTTTTTTATTGGTGTTTCTGTTCGCGCCCGGCATTGCAGTTGCTGGCAGCAGCAGTAACACCGAGTTCGTACAGCAACAGCGCAGATCCCACTCTGTTCGGGCGCTGCGCGTCCACGCAGGTCTCGACCATTGGCGACGGCTGCGCTGCACCGCGCAGCATCTTACTTGCGACGTTCGATGACGAAGTTGCCCACGGCCACGCCCAGATCGACGCCCTCGCCCGTGCCGGCCAGGGCCAGCGAAATGTCGCCCTTGGTGACCACCTGTGCCGTGCTGGACTTGACCACGCCGGCATGCGCTTCGGCCGCCGCGTAGGTGCCGAACAGATCATTGAGGCTGTAGGCGCCGGAGAAGGTGCCGCGGCCGCCGACGATCTTGGACTTGCCGACGGTCAGGCCGCCGCCCTTGCTGGAGATCTTGACCGGAATCACCGCGCCGTTGTCGCACTTGATGGTGCCGGTGCCGCTGGCGGTCTTGTAGAACACCGACCAGCCCGACAGGTTGAACGACAGCTGGCAGTCGATGTTGCCGGCGGCCTGCGCCTGCGGTGCAAGCGTTGCGGCGCCCAGCAGCGCGAAGAGGGAAAGGGACTTGATCATGCGGGCATTCCGGTTGGTGAACGTGGCGCCGAGCCTAGCAGCGCCGATGTGGCAGCCGCGACAACATGCCGGCACCGCGCAGGCGACCGTTCAGCGAATCATTATTTCGCCGGCCGGCGGCCTGCGCGGCCACAGTCTGCGACGGCGGCATGGGATGATTGCGGCATGCCACGCACCGCCTACAGCCTGCTCTTCGCCGCCCTGCTGCTGCCCACCCTCGCCCACTGCAGCGAGACCATCCCGACCCAGGGCTATACCGTCGTGCGCACCTATCCGCACGACACCGCCGCCTTTACCGAAGGCCTGTTCTATCTCGACGGCTACCTGTACGAGAGCACCGGCGAACTGGGGCAGTCCAGCGTGCGCAAGGTCGAGCTGGAGACCGGCCGCGTCCTGCAGCAGGCCACGACACCGGCGCCGTTTTTCGGCGAAGGCATCGTGGCCTGGCACGACCGCCTGATCCAGCTGACCTGGCGCAACCAGCGCGGGTTCGTCTACGACCTCGCGACGCTGACACCGCGCACGCAGTTCAGTTATTCCGGCGAGGGCTGGGCGCTGACCCGCGACGACGCCAGCCTGTACATGAGCGATGGCACTGCCCGCATTCGACGGCTGGATCCGCAGACGCTGCAGCAGGTCGGCGGCATCAAGGTCACTGCCGGCGGCAAGGCGCTGGACAATCTCAACGAGCTGGAATGGGTCAACGGCGAGTTGTTGGCGAACGTCTGGTTAACCACCCGCATCGCACGTATCGACCCGGCCAGCGGCAAGGTGATCGCCTGGATCGACTTGAAGGCGCTGGTGCCGGACGCCGACACCCTGAGCGACCCTAGCAACGATGTACTCAACGGCATCGCCTACGACGCCGAGCACGATCGTCTGTTCGTCACCGGCAAGCGGTGGCCGAAGATCTACGAGATCAAGTTGGGTGAGTAGCCGGGATTGGGGATTGGGGATTGGAGATTCGCAACGGCGGGCAAGCAAAGAGCTGTGCCTTGCCTGCTTGCACCAATCCCCAATCCCTAATCCCGAATCACAAATTCATCGGCATCCAGCATCGCCGGGAAGCGTGCGCGGTGTTCGGCCAGGGCGGCTGCGCTGAGGGTGGTGGTGACCACCTGCGGCTGCTCGCGGATTTCCACCTGCGGCTGGCCGAGGAAATCGATCACGGCGCTGTCGCCGGCGTAGTGCAGCTGATTGCCGTCGACGCCGACGCGGTTGACCGCTGCCACAAAGCACAGGTTCTCGATCGCGCGTGCGCGCAGCAGCGTTTTCCATGCATAGGCGCGCGCGGACGGCCAGTTGGCGACGAACAGTTGCAGATCGAAATCCAGCTGGCCCGGCCGCTCGACATCGAAGCGATTGCGGCAGAACACCGGAAAGCGCAGGTCGTAGCAGACCTGCGGATTGATCCGCCAGCCCTTCCACTCCACCGTCAGGCGATCGCGCCCGGCCGCGTAGCGCAGGTGCTCGTTGCCGAAGCGGAACAGATGGCGCTTGTCGTAATACTGCAGCGCCCCGTCCGGCGTGGCCCACAGCAGCCGGTTGAACACACCTTCGGGCGTGCGCAATTGCACGCTACCGGTGACGGCCGCATCCAGCCGCGTGGCCTGCGCACGCACCCAGGCCACGGTCGGCCCGTCCATGTCCTCGGCCTTGTCGATGGCGTCGTTGGAGAACCCGCTGGTAAAGGTCTCCGGCAGGATCACCAGATCGGTCTGCCCGGCCAACGGCTCCAGCAACGCACCGTAATAGTCGCGATTGCCGGCCGGGTCATGCCAGCGGGTGTCGCCTTGGATCAGGGAGATGCGCAGGTCGGGCATTGGAGGCTCGGGAATGGGGAATGGGGAATGGGGAATCGGACAGCGGTTTGGTGAGCGCGTTATGTCATCGGGCCAAGTGCAGATTCAGATCGAAAAGCGACCAACCGCTTTTACGATTCCCGAATCCCGATTCCCGATTCCCAGCTCTTCAGAGCTGCTGCAACCGCGCGATCGCCGCATCCAGCGTCGCATCGTTCTTGGCGAAGCACAGCCGCGCCAGTCGTTGCCCTTGCGGCGCGGTCTCGTAGAACGGCGACAGCGGAATCGCGGCCACGCCCTTTTCCACCGTCAGCCACTTCACGAACTCGGTGTCGGGCAGGTCGCTGATCGCCGAATAGTCGACCAACTGGAAATAGCCGCCGGGCACCGGCAACGGCTTCAGGCGCGTGGTCAGCAACTGTTCGCGGAAACGGTCGCGCTTGGCCTGGTAGAACGCGCCGAGGTGTTCGTCGTGTTCGGGTTCGTCGCGGATCATCGCGGCGAACGCGTGCTGGGCCGGGCCGAAGCTGGTGAAGGTGTTGTACTGGTGCACCTTGCGGAACTCGGCACTCAGTGCCGGCGGCGCGATGGCGTAGCCGATCTTCCAGCCGGTGCAGTGATAGGTCTTGCCGAAGCTGGAAATCACGAACGCGCGCTCGCGCAGTTCCGGCCAGCGCAACACCGATTCGTGGCGGCGACCGTCGAACACGATGTGTTCGTACACCTCGTCCGAGAGCAGGAAGATGTCGCTGCCGCGCAGCAGCTCGGTCAAGCGCTGCATGTCATCGGCAGACAGCATCGCGCCGGACGGATTGTGCGGCGAGTTGATCATCAGCAGGCGCGTCTTCGGCGTGATCGCCGCGCGCAGCGCCGGCCAATCGATGGCGAAGGTCTGCGGGTCCAGCGCCACGTGCACGGCGCGCGCGCCGGCCAGGTCGATCGCCGGCTCGTAGCAGTCGTAGGCCGGGTCCAGCACGATGACCTCCTCGCCTGCACGCACCACCGCGTGGATGGCGTTGAAGATCGCCTCGGTGGCCCCGCTGGTGACGGTGATCTCGCTGTCGGCATCGACCTGCGCGCCGTAGCAGCGCTGCGCCTTGCCGGCGATGGCCTGGCGCAGGGCCGCAACGCCGGTCATCGGCGGGTACTGGTTGTGGCCGGCCGCCATGGCCTTGGTCAGTTCATCGACCAGCCGCTGCGGCACTGAGAAATCGGGAAAACCCTGGCCCAGATTCACCGCGCCGTGTTCGGCCGCCAGCTGCGACATGACGGTGAAGATGGTGGTGCCCACCTTGGGCAGCTTGGTCGTGAGGGGCATCGGGCCTGTCCGGGCAACAAACGGGGGACCGCGAGTGTACGCAAAGCCGCCAGGCGGTTGCGCCCGGGCGATGCAAAACAGCGTTCCCGGACACATCACCCCGCCGAACGCGCCCCCGGCAGCGCGCCATCGTCGCTACAATGCGCGCCCTGCCTCACAGCGTGTCGTGCCGGCTGCCTCATGGCGATGGCATGACACCCGCTCGCCTCCACCCCATGCCGTCCTGCGACGGGAGCCCGCTGCGCCGATGATCGAACCGCTGCACACTGCGCCACCGCTGCTGGCGGCGCGCGCGCTGGCTTTCAGCCGCAACGAGGAGCCGGTGTTCGGCCCGCTGGATTTCCATGTCGATGCCGGCGAGGCGCTGCTGGTGCAAGGCGGCAACGGCGCCGGCAAGACCACGCTGCTGCGGGTGCTGGCCGGGCTGCTGCATGTGGAGCGTGGGCAGATCCAGATTGACGGCAAGACCGCGCGGCGCGGCGACCGCAGCCGCTTCATGGCCTATCTGGGCCATTTGCCGGGGCTGAAGGCCGATCTCAGCACGCTGGAGAACCTGCATTTCCTGTGCGGCCTGCATGGCCGCCGCGCCAAGCAGATGCCGGGCAGCGCGCTGGCCATCGTCGGTCTGGCCGGCTACGAGGATGCATTGGTACGGCAGCTGTCGGCCGGCCAGCGCAAGCGTCTGGCGCTGGCGCGGCTGTGGTTGTCGCCGGCCCCGCTGTGGCTGCTGGACGAGCCCTACGCCAACCTGGACCTGGACGGCATCACCCTGGTCAACCGGATGATCTCCGCGCACCTGCGAGGCGGTGGCGCGGCGCTGGTCACCACCCACGGCGCCTATGCGGCGCCGCCGGTGCGCACGCGCATGCTCACGCTGGAGGCGGCGGCATGAGCCTGCATTCGCCACAACCCTCGCTGTGGCAGGCCGCGCGCGCGCTGCTCAGCCGCGACCTGCAGCTGCTGTGGCGCCGTCGCAGCGATGCCTTGCAGCCGGCGCTGTTCGCCCTGCTGATCGTGGTGTTGTTCGCGCTGGGCCTGGGCGGTCGCCCGGACCTGCTGGCGCAGGCCGCACCGGCGGTGCTGTGGCTGTCGGTGCTGCTGGCCGGCCTGCTGTCGCTGGATGCGTTGTTCCGCAGCGACGTGGAAGACGGCTCGATGGAGCAATGGTTGCTGGCGCCGGTGCCGTTGGCGTGGCTGATCGCGGTGCGCGTGCTGCTGCACTGGGCGACCAGCGCGCTGCCGTTGATCGCGGTGACGCCGCTGCTGGGCGAATTGCTGCACCTGCCACATGACCAACTACCGGTGCTGCTGGCATCGTTGGCACTGGGCACACCGCTTCTGAGCCTGCTTGGCGCCGTGGTTGCGGCGCTGACGGTGACGATGAAACGCTCTGGTATTCTCGTGGCGTTGCTGGCGTTGCCGTTGTACGTGCCGGTGCTGGTGTTCGGTGCCGGCAGTGTCGCGGCCAGCGGACAAGGGCAGGATGCGGTGGGTGCGTTGTTGTTGCTGGGCGCCGGATTGGTGATCGGCGTGGTGCTGGCACCGCTGGCTGCGGCTGCCGCGATCCGGATTTCCTTGAGTTGAGCCCTGCGGTCGATGCGCTGTCGACAAGACGCTCCACTCATTGCGTTGTTGCTGTTTCGAGAGCCAATGCCATTCCAAAGGCTGCTGCCATCGCATGAACGTCGTCGCCCGCTGGTTCCACCAACTCGCCTCGCCTCCGATCTTCGACCGTTTCACTGCGCGCTGGGCGCCGTGGTGCTACGCGCTGGCCGCGGTGTTGCTGGGCGTGGGCATCTGGCAGGCCTTGTTTGCGGTGCCGGCCGACTACCAGCAAGGCGATAGCTTCCGCATTCTGTATATTCATGTGCCGAGCGCGTGGATGAGCCTGTTCGTGTTCGGGCTGATGGCGGTGTACGCGGCGATCGCGCTGATCTGGCGCATCAAGATCTGCGAAATCCTGGCGATGGCCTGCGCGCCGATCGGCGCGGCGTTCACCGTGATCACCCTGCTGACCGGCAGCATCTGGGGCAAGCCGATGTGGGGCGCCTGGTGGGATTGGGACCCGCGCCTGACCACCGAGCTGATCCTGCTGTTCCTGTATCTGGGCGTGATCGGTCTGTACCAGGCCATCGACGATCGCCGTCAGGCCGCGCGCGCGGCCGCCTTGCTGGCGATCGTCGGCGTGGCGTTGCTGCCGGTGATCCGCTATTCGGTGGTGTGGTGGAACTCGCTACATCAGGGCCAGAGCATCCGCCTGCTCGGCCCCTCCAGCATCGATGCGAGCATGCTGCTGCCGCTGTGGCTGATGGTGATCGGCACCAAGTTCTGGTTCGCCGGCTCGCTGCTGACGCGTGCGCGCGCCGACAACCTGCGCCGCGAGGCCGGCAAGGCCTGGATCGTGCGCGATGCGCCGGAGGGCGCGGCATGAGCTACCTGCCCTACGTCATCGCCGCCTATGCGGTATTCGTGCTGGTGCTGCTGTGGGACCTGATCGCCGGCCGCTGGCAGCTGCGCCGCGCGTTGAAGATCGCACAGGCGCGGCGTCTGCGCGAGCGCAAGCGCGCGGTGCCCAGCGATGCGGAGCTGATCCGGTGAACCCGCAACGGCGCCGCCGCATCTGGCTGGTGATCGCACTGGTGCTGGCCGGCGGCCTGGCGACCGCGCTGGTGGCGATGGCACTGCAGCGCAACGTGGCCTATCTGTACACACCGTCGGAAGTGCTGCGCGGCGACGCCGGCGAGCATGCGCGCTTCCGGCTCGGCGGCATGGTGGAGAAAGGCTCGTTCCAACGTGCGTCCGGTTCGCTGGAAGCGCAATTCCGCGTCACCGATGGCGATGCACAGTTGCCGGTGCGTTACGACCGCATCCTGCCGGACCTGTTTCGCGAAGGCCAGGCCGTGGTGGCAACCGGACGCATGCAGAACGGCGTCTTCGTCGCCGAAGATGTGCTGGCCAAGCACGACGAGACCTACATGCCGAAGGAAGTCGCCGACAAGATGGGCAGCGCGCACCGCAAGCACGACGTGCCGGCGGCCGCAGACCAGGCCGGAGCGCTGCGTTGATGGCAGGGGTCAAAACGTTCGCCTCGCTGCGCTGTGATCGCTTGCAGCTCGCTTGCGTGGCCGACGATGTCGCGATGCCTGGGCAGGCGCATGCAGACGCTGCCCGGATGACGCCCCTGCATTGCGCCGGCAAGCGTCGCACCACTGCATGCCCGCCAACGCGCCAACCCGATGCTGCCTGAGCTCGGCACCTTCCTGCTGATTCTGGCCTTGCTGGTGGCCCTGGTGCAGGCCGCGCTACCGCTGGCCGGTGCGCAGCGTGGGCGCAGCAGCTGGATGGCGGTCGCGCGGCCGGCCGCGTTGCTGCAGCTGGGCCTGATCGCAGCGGCCTTCGCGCTGCTGACGCATGCCTTTCTGGTGCAGGATTTTTCGGTGCGCTATGTCGCCGAGAATTCCAACAGTTTGCTGCCGGTGATGTATCGCTATTCGGCGGTGTGGGGTGCGCACGAGGGCTCATTGCTGCTATGGACGCTGGTGCTGGCGCTGTGGACCGGGGCGGTGGCGCTGTGGTCGCGGCAGTTGCCCGCGCAGGTGGTGGCGCGCGTGCTCGGGGTGATGGCGCTGGTCAGCATCGGCTTCCTGGCGTTTTTGCTGTTCACCTCCAATCCGTTCGCGCGCTTGTTGCCGGTGCCGCTGGAAGGCGCCGATCTGAATCCGCTGTTGCAGGACCCGGGGCTGATCATCCATCCGCCGATGCTGTATTGCGGCTATGTCGGCTTTGCGGTGCCGTTCGCCTTCGCCATCGCTGCGTTGCTGGAAGGCCGCATGGATGCGCGCTGGCTGCGCTGGACGCGGCCATGGACCAACGTGGCCTGGGCCATGCTCACCGTCGGCATCGCACTCGGCAGCTGGTGGGCGTATTACGAGCTGGGCTGGGGCGGCTGGTGGTTCTGGGACCCGGTGGAAAACGCCAGTTTCATGCCGTGGCTGGTGGGCACCGCCTTGCTGCATTCGCAGGCGGTCACCGAAAAGCGCGGCAGCTTCGCCAGCTGGACGTTGCTGCTGGCGATCGCCGCCTTTTCGCTGTCGTTGCTGGGCACCTTCCTGGTGCGCTCGGGCGTGCTGACCAGCGTGCATGCGTTTGCGGCCGACCCGTCGCGCGGCCTGTTCATCCTGGTGTTCCTGCTGGCGGTGGTCGGTGGTTCGCTGCTGCTGTACGCGCTGCGTGCGCCGCGCCTGTCGCTGGTCGATGACCCGCGCCGCGCGTTCGCCGGCAGCTCGCGCGAAACCTTGCTGCTGTTGAACAACCTGCTGCTCGCCTGCGCCTGCGCGATGGTGTTGCTGGGCACGCTGTATCCGCTGCTGGCCGACGCCTTGGGCCTGGGCAAGCTGTCGGTGGGGCCGCCCTACTTCGGCACCTTGTTCCTGGTGCTGATGGCGCCGTTGGTGGCGCTGTTGCCGTTCGGCCCGCTGACCCGCTGGCAGCGCGAGCAGGCCTCGCGCCCGCTGGCGATGCTCGCGCCGTGGGCAGGCCTGGCGGTTGCCGCAGGCGTGCTGGCCTGGTTCGCCGCGCCGCAGGGCCAGTGGAAGGCGGCACTCGGCGTGGCCGGCGCGGCCTGGGTGCTGCTGGGCACGCTGCGTTTCCTGTGGACGCGGCGCGCGGCCAAGGGCCGCAAGCTCACCGCCGAAATGCTGGGCATGCTGCTGGCGCACCTGGGCGTGGCGGTGTTCCTGGCCGGTGCGTTGCTGGTGGAATCACTGAGCCTGCAGCGCGAGGCCGCACTTGCGCCCGGGCAGCAGATGCAGATCGGCCGCTACGCGCTGCACTTCGATAATGTCGAAGAGCTGCGCGGGCCCAATTACGTCTCCGACCGTGCCAATCTGCAGGTGTTCAAGGACGATGCGCCGGTCGGCCTGCTGCATGCGGAAAAACGCCGCTACGCCAGCGGCGGGCAGACCTTGACCGAGGCGGCGATCCGTCCCGGCCCGTTCGGCGACCTGTATGTCGCGCTTGGCGAACCCCTGGGCAACCAGGCCTGGGCGGTCCGCGTCCACCTCAAACCGTTCGTCCGCTGGATCTGGCTGGGGGCGCTGCTGATGGCGCTTGGCGGCCTGGTCACCGCGGCCGACCGGCGTTTTCGTCGTTCTCCGGAGATCCAAGATGGTTGAGTCACGTTCACCCCGCCTGCCCACTGCGGTTCTGGTGGGTGCCATCGTGCTGCTGCTCGCGCTGGCAGCGCTGCTGGTCTATGCGGTGGTGCGCTCCGGTCAGGACGATCGCGATGCCCTGCCCTCTGCGCTGATCGGCAAGCCGGCGCCGGAGTTCGCGCTGCCGCTGCTGCACGACCCCAGCATCGTGGTGCATGCGCGCGAACTGCGCGGCGCGCCGTACATCATCAACGTGTGGGGCAGCTGGTGCCCGGCCTGCCGCGAGGAGCACCCGGTGCTGAGCCGCTTTGCGCTGACCAAGCGCGTGCGCGTGATCGGCTACAACTGGAAGGACGAGCGCAACGATGCGCTGCGCTGGCTCGAACAGCTGGGCAACCCCTATCTGCTGGTGGTCGCCGACAAAGACGGCCGGACCGCGATCGACTTCGGCATCGCTGCGGCACCGGAGACCTTTCTGGTCGACGGGCGCGGCGTGGTGCGCTGGAAGTACAGCGGCATGCTCACCCAATCCATCATTGACACGCAGCTGATTCCGGTGCTGAGCAAGATCGAGCGCTCGCCCAGTGCCGCACCGGACCTGCACGCCAAGCAATGATGCGCGCCTGGCTGCTGACGCTGCTGCTGTTGCCCTGGCTGGCGCTGGCCCAGCCGGTCGGCGACCCGGCGCCGCTGCGCTATGCCTCGGCCGAGGAAGAGGCACGCTTCCATACGCTCACCGCCGAGCTGCGCTGCGTGCAGTGCCAGAACCAGTCGCTGGCCGACTCCAATGCGCAGATCGCCCAGGATCTGCGCCGCGAAGTACTGGCGCTGATGCACAAAGGCCGCAGCGATGCGCAGATCCGCCAGTTCCTGGTCGCGCGTTATGGCGAGTTCGTGCTGTACCGCCCGCGCGTGGAATCGCGCACCTGGCTGCTGTGGTTCGGCCCGCTGCTGGTGTTGCTGCTGGGCGCTGGCGCCATTGTGTTGCTGGTGCGCCGACGCAGCGTGGCTGCGCCCGCCCTGCCCGCCGATGAGCAGGAGTGGTGATGGTCGGCTTCGTCATTGCGGTGGTGGTCCTGGCCCTGCTCGTCTTCGGCGTGGCGCTGCGGCCGCTGTGGCGCGAGGCGCGCGGGCTGACCGCCAGCATCGCGGTGTTGCTGCTGGCGGCGAGCACGGCGCTGTACTGGCTGGTCGGCACGCCGAGCGCGATTCAAGCGCCGGCCGAGCGGCCGGCCACGCCACGCTCGCTGGATGAAGCCATCGTGCAACTGCGCGCTGCACTGGCGCGCAATCCCGATCAGGCCGAAGGCTGGGTATTGCTGGGACGCTCGCTGTCCAGCCAACAGAAATTCGCCGAAGCGCGCGATGCATTTGCGCGCGCGGTCGCGCTGCGTCCGGACGAGCCGGATGTGCTGGTAGCTGCCGCACAGTCGCGCATGCTCGCCGACGACAGCGGGCGCCCGGATCCGCAGGCCATGCGCCTGCTGGAACATGCCCTGGCGGTGCAACCGGACCATCAACGCGCACGCTGGTTCCTGGGCGTGGTGCAGCGCCAGGCCGGTGAACCGGCCAAGGCCAGCGAGACCTGGGAGCCGTTGCTGCGCGTGGTGGATGCCTCTACCCGCCCCGGCCTGCTGGAACAGATCAACGCCGCGCGCCAGGAAGCCAGGATGGCGCCGATCCAGACGCCGGCTACGCCTGCCGCCGATGCAGCCAGCGGCAAACGCATTCAGGTACGCGTGACGCTGGATGCTGAGTTCGCCAAACGCACCGGATTGCCGGGCGACACCAGCGTCTTCGTGATTGCGCGCGCCGCCGACACTCCGATGCCGGTGGCGGTGGAAAAACACGCACTAAGCGAGCTGCCGTTGACCATCACCCTGGACGACGGCGACAGCCCGATGCCGACGCGCCGGCTGTCGTCGCTGGACACCGTGCAGGTGCTGGCACGGCTATCGCGCAGCGGCAACGCAATGCGCCAGGCCGACGATTTCGAAAGCGTGCCGGTGATGGTGGAACTGCCCACTGCCGCGCCGGTGGAGCTGGTGATCGGTCGCTGATTGGCAACCACGTGTCGACGCGACGCAATCAACCATGACGCCGCACCAGAGTGAGTCGGCTGTGGTTTTGAAAACCACGCACACCGACCATCTCCACTGGTCCTTGTCCGCCTACCGTCGCGGGACCTTACGCGGCATGGATGCCGCGTAAGAGCCTACACGGACGTACTTGCGGCGTGTCCTGCGATGGTGGGCGGGCAAGGGCCCTGCAACCAAACCACAGATCCGCCGCTCTGCAGAGTGGCATCACACAGAGCAACGACTCAAACCGATTCCCAATTCCCGAATCCCCATTCCCGAATCCCATCCTGCACCCCGGCACCTGCCATGGCAGATAGAATTGCCGCATGACTGAATTCATTCCTCCCGGCACGCTGTTCCACGCGCTGCCCTCGCCGTTTCCGATGAAGCGCGGTGGCGTGCTGATGCAGGCGCGTGTCGCCTACGAAACCTGGGGCACGCTGGCAGCCGATCACAGCAATGCGGTGTTGATCGTCACCGGCCTGTCGCCGAATGCGCATGCCGCGGCAAATCAGGCCAATCCCGAGCCGGGCTGGTGGGAAGCGATGGTCGGGGCTGGCAAGCCAATCGATACCGAACGCTGGTTCGTGGTCTGCGTCAATTCGTTGGGCAGCTGCAAGGGCTCGACCGGCCCGGCGTCAATCGACCCTGCCACCGGCACGCTGTATCGCCTGGGTTTCCCGGAACTGTCGATCGAAGATGTGGCCGATGCCGCAGCCGACGTGGTGCGCGCGTTGGGCATCGAACAACTGGCCTGCCTGATCGGCAACTCGATGGGCGGCATGACCGCACTGGCCTTGTTGCTGCGCCACCCCGGCATCGCGCGCAGCCATATCAATATCTCCGGCAGTGCGCAGGCGCTGCCGTTCTCGATCGCGATCCGCTCGCTGCAGCGCGAAGCCATCCGCCTGGACCCGCACTGGAACGGCGGCCATTACGACGACACGCGTTACCCGGAATCGGGCATGCGCATGGCGCGCAAGCTCGGCGTGATCACTTACCGCTCGGCACTGGAATGGGATGGCCGCTTCGGCCGCGTGCGGCTGGATTCCGAACAGGCCGCCGACGATCCGTTCGGCCTGGAATTCCAGGTCGAAAGTTATCTGGAAGGCCATGCGCGCCGCTTCGTGCGCTTCTTCGATCCCAACTGCTATCTGTATCTGAGCCGCTCGATGGATTGGTTCGATCTGGCCGAGTATGTCGACAACAGCCCGGCCATCGACGCGCCTGTCGATGGCACGCAAGCCGACGACACTGCTGTCGCCGCCAGGCCGAATACAGGCATCTCGACCGACGCCACGGTCCTGGCCGGCCTGGCGCAGATCCGCATCGCGCGGGCGCTGGCGATCGGCGCCAACACCGACATCCTGTTCCCCGTGCAGCAACAGGAACAGATCGCCGAAGGCCTGCGCGCTGGCGGTGCCGAGGCACACTTTATCGGGCTGGATTCGCCACAAGGTCACGATGCCTTCCTGGTCGATTTCGCACGCTTCGGGCCGGCGGTACGCAACTTCCTGGACGCTTGCTGATTTCCAGACCTGCGCAACGGCGGCGTGGCACGTCCCAGCAGCAGAGCCTGCCGCGCAAGACGCTGGCGCTGCTGTTCCTGATCGGAATGACCGCGATGGTGGTTGCAGGTCGCCTGCCGGCGCTGCTAGCGCTGTGGTACGCGGCTGCAAGCATGCTGGCGATGCTGGTCTACCGGCTCGACAAGAGCGCGGCCCAACGCGGCCGGCAACGCACACCAGAAGCCACCCTGCACCTCATCGCACTGCTCGGCGGCTGGCCGGGCGCGTTGCTGGCGCAGGCGCTGTTCCGGCATAAATCCAGCAAGGCAGCCTTCCAGCCGCGGTTCTGGATCACTGTCGTGGTAAATATCATTGCCTTGTATTGGGCATGCCGCCAACCTGCGCTGATGCCAGCACTCCACGCATTGCTGGGGTGAGCGGCGCCTGCGTGATACATGCGCACAACCGGTCAGTGCAAACCGGCAACAGCATCCTCAGGCCAACGGCTCCAGCGCACCGGCCCGCAGGCGATAACGCCGCTGCACCACGCCATCGGGGATGCTGTCGTGGGTGATCATCACCAGGCTGCGTTCGCCCAGCGCGGCCGATAGATCCAGCAGCAAGGCGTGTGCTGTATCCACGTCCAGGCCGTCGGTGGGTTCGTCCAGCAGCAGGATCGGCGCCTCGCGCAGCAAGGCGCGCGCCAGCGCCAGCCGGCGCGCTTGGCCGGCCGAGAGCGTGGCGCCGTTTTCGCCGACCCAGGTGTCCAGGCCGTTCTGCGCGCTGGCCCAGGCGCGCAGACGCACCTGGTCCAGCGCGTTCCACATGGCCGCATCGCCTGCGCCGGCATCGCCGATGAGCAGGTTGTCGCGCACCGTGCCGGCAAACACCGGGGCATTCTGCGGCAGCCAGGCGATGCGTTGATGCCATTGCGCCTGCGCGAAGTGGCGCAGGTCGATATCGGCGTAGCTCACCTGCCCGGCCTGCGGGTCCCACAGCCGCAACAGCACTGCGGACAAGCTGCTCTTGCCGCTGCCGCTGTCGCCACTGATAGCGATGCGCTCGCCAGGCGCCAGGCTCAGATCGAGCGCCTGCAGCAGCGGGCGTCCGCTGCCCGGCCACGCAAAACTGACATGTTGCAGGCGCAGCGTGCCGCTGCGTGGCGCATCCACTGGCTGCGACGGATCGACGACCGACGGCGCCTGGTCGACGATGGACTGCAAGCGCCTGGCCGCAACGCGCGCGCTCTGCAGCGCCTGCAAGGCGAGCCCGGCGCCAGCCCAGACCTCCAGCAGTGCCATGGTCAGGAACACCAGCCCGGCCGCCATTTCCGCAGCAATCAATCCGCGTTCTGCCGCGCTCAACCCAAGCCACAACATGCCGGCCAGACCGATACCGCCGCAGACCGCATGCAGCAGATTGCCGCCGATCAGGCGACGGCGTTGCAGGCGATCGCCATCGACCACCGCCGCCGCTGTTGCATCGACCTGATGCAGCCAGGCACCTTGCGCATCCACCGCAGCGAGATCGGCCGCACCTTCCAGCCCCTCGAACGCCTGCGTGCGCAAGGCGGTGCGTTGCCGGGCGCGCAGCTGTTCGCGCTGCGCACCGCCGCGCGCCACCTGCCACGGCACCACACCGCCGATGACCACGCCCAACACCACCAGCAACACGCCAGCCGGCGGATAGATCAGCGCCGCTGCCACCACGCCGGCCACCCAGATGCCGAGCAATGCGCTCAACGGCGCCAGCGCGCGCACGCTCACGCCATCGACCTCGCCGATGTCGGACATCAACCGCGCCAGCAGATCGCCGGTGCGCGTGGCCGACAGGCGGCCCGGCGCCAGCGGCAACGCGCGGCGGAAGAACCACACGCGCAGGTCGCGGGCGATGCGCAGCGTGGCGTCGTGGCCGATCAATTTTTCGCCATAACGCGAAACGATGCGCGCAAAGGTCAGCGCGCGAATGCCGGCCGAGGGCGAAAAGAAATTGAAGCCGCTGCCCATGCCGGCGACACCGGCCAAGGCGGCGGCGGTCAGGAAACTGCCGGACACGCCGAGCAAGCCCACGCCGGCCAGCATGGTGACAAGGACCAACAGCGCCGACAACAGCAGGCGCCAGGCATGCCGGCGAAACACATCGCGCAGACAGTCGGGCTGGGTGCCGTTCATGGCAGCTCCGCTGCGACGGTGGCGCCGCGCAGGTCGATCACCGTATCGGCCCAGCGCATCACCGCCGCGCTGTGCGTGGCCAGCACCACCGCGCGACCGCGTGCGAACACACCCAGGGTGCGCAGCAACTCCGCTTCGGTGTCCGGATCGAGGAAGGCAGTGGGTTCGTCCAGCAGCAACAGGTCCGGCTCGCGCAGCAACAGCCGCGCCAGGGCCACGCGCCGTGCCTCGCCACCGGACAACCCGAAGCCGCGCTCGCCGATCTGCGTGTCCAGGCCCGCAGGCAGCTGCGCGGCAAAGCGCAGCACCTGCGCGGCGTCGGCCACCGCGTGCAGGCGCGCAGCGCCGGCTTGCGGATCGGCCAGGCGCAGGTTGTCGGCGATGCTGCCGTGAAACAGATACGGCCGCTGCGTGGCATAGCCGATGCGAGTCCCCGGCCGCAGCACCACGCTGCCGGCCTCCGGCGCCAGCCAGCCGGCCAGGCCCTCCAGCAAGGTGCTCTTGCCGCTGCCGCTGGCACCGATCACCGCCACGCGCTGCCCGGGCTGCAAGGTCAGCGAAAAATGCGCGACCACCGTGTGCGGTGCGCCCGGCGGCCGTAGCGCGAGATCGCGCGCCTGCAGCAGCGGGGCGTGTGCCTGGGCCGGTTCCAGTGCGCGCAAGGGCGGAACCGTCACCGGTGGCGTTGCCGATGGCGGCGCGAATCCTTCCAGCAGGCGCTCGGCTTCGGCCACCGCCGCCAGCGCATTGGCACGGTCGTGGTAATGCGCCGCCAGCCGCCGCAACGGCGCAAAGAATTCCGGCGCCAGCAGCAGGCAGAACATGCCCGCGCCCAGCGTCGGCAAGCCGTGCAGATCGAGCATGCCCAGATAGGTCAGGCCGAAGTACAGCGCCACGATCGCCACGCTCACCGAGGCGAAGAATTCCAGCACCGTGGACGACAGGAAGGCGATGCGCAGCACCTTGAGCGAACGCTCGCGCACGCCTTCGGCCGCGGCGGCAATGCCGCTCAACTCGGCCTCGCCGCGGCCATACACACGCAGCAGGCCCAGGCCCTTGAGGCGATCGGCAAAGTGCCCGCCCATGCGTGCCAGTTCGCTCAGCTGGTCGCGCCCGGCGGCTTCGGCGCCCCAGCCCACCAGCATCATGAAGAACGGAATCAACGGTGCGGTCAGCAGCAGCACCAGGCCCACCACCCAGTCGACCGAAAACACCGCGACCAGGATCAGCGGCGGCACCAGCAGCATCTCGGTGCGTGCGAGCTGGTAGCCGACGAAGTAGCCCTCCAGCGCATCGGTGTGCGCCAGGCTCAATTCGCCCAGTTCGCCGCTGCGCTGCCGGCGCAGCCACACCGGCCCATGCTGCACCAGGCGGCGCGCGATGCGGGCACGCAGTTCGCGCCTGGCCACATCGGCCACCTCGCCGGTCAGCGACTGCGCCCAGGCATTGAGCAGCGCGCGCCCTACCAGCGCACAGACCAGCCCCGCCCCCACGTCGCGCAATTGCGCCAGCGCCAGATGCTGCACCAGCACCGCCTGCAGCAACCACGCGATCGCCGCCGCCTGCGCCAGCAGCAGCACGCCCGACACCGCCACCGCCACGCCGGCCAGGCGCCGCGCACGCGTGGCCGGGGCCGCCAGTGCATCCAGCCATTGGCCGCGTTGACGGCGCTGGGCTGGCGTTTCGCTGGCTCGCACGCTGGGCTGGCTCACATCGCTCTCAAGAAAGACATCGTGTTGCAAGCGATTGTAAGTCGCCACTTCCCGCTACGGGCTGCGCATTGTGCCGCACCCGCCCGCCGCGGCATTGATCTGGATCAACGCGCGTGTCGCGGCAAGCGCAGATGATCGGCTGCATTCCTTCATCGACACCCAACCAGGCCCACCCGCCATGATCGACTCGACAGTTGTTGAACTGTCGCGGCTGCAGTTCGCAGTCACCGCGATGTACCACTTCATCTTTCCGCCGCTGACCATGGGCCTGTCGTTCCTGCTCGGCATCATGGAGAGCGTCTATGTGATGACCGGCAAGGACATCTGGCGGCGCATGACCATGTTCTGGGGCGTGCTGTTCGGCATCAACTTCGCCATGGGCGTGGGCACCGGCATCGTGATGGAATTCGAGTTCGGCATGAACTGGTCGTACTACAGCCATTACGTCGGCGACATCTTCGGTGCGCCGCTGGCGATCGAAGGCCTGATGGCGTTCTTTCTGGAAGCGACCTTCCTGGGCCTGTTCTTTCTCGGCTGGAACCGGCTGAGCAAGGTGCAGCATCTGGCCACCACCTGGCTGGTGGCGCTGGGCAGCAACTTCTCGGCACTGTGGATCCTGATCGCCAACGGCTGGATGCAGAACCCGACCGGCGCGGTGTTCAACCCGGACACCATGCGCATGGAAGTGGTCGATTTCATGGCGGTGCTGTTCAACCCGGTGGCACAGGCCAAGTTCGTGCACACCGTCAGCGCCGGCTACGTGCTCGGCGCGGTGTTCGTGATGGCGATCAGCGCGCTCTATCTGCTGCGCGGCACCCATGTGGAAATGGCGCGGCGCTCGTTCGCGGTGGCTGCCGCGTTCGGCCTGTTGTCCTCGCTGTCGGTGGTGGTGCTCGGCGACGAGAGCGGCTATGCCGCCAATGAGCACCAGAAGATGAAGCTGGCGGCGATCGAGGCGATGTGGGAGACCGAAGCCGCGCCGGCCGACTTCACCGCGTTCGGCATTCCCAACCAGCAGACCCATCGCAACGACTACGCGGTCAAGATCCCGTACCTGATGGGCTTGATCGCCACACGTTCGCTGGACCAGCCGATCCCCGGCATCCTGGAACTGGTCGGCCGTGCCGAGCATCGCATCCGCGGCGGCCAGATCGCCTACGGCGCGCTGGAACGCATCCGCGCCAACAAGGACGATGCCGAAGCGCGCAAGGTCTTCGATGCGCATTGGCAGGATCTGGGCCATGGCCTGCTGCTCAAGCGCTATCGCGACGATATCGGCAATGCCACGCCGCAGCAGATCGCCCAGGCCGCGATGGACACCGTGCCGCGGGTGCTGCCGCTGTTCTGGACCTTCCGCATCATGGCGGCCATCGGCATCTACCTGATCGCCTTCTTCGCCATCGCGTTCTGGTTCGCCTGCAAGCACAACTTCCAGGAAAAGCGCTGGTTCCTGACCCTGGCGCTGTGGAGCCTGCCGCTGCCGTGGATCGCGATCGAATGCGGTTGGTTCGTGGCCGAATACGGCCGCCAGCCGTGGGCGGTGGAAGGCGTGTTGCCGACCTTCTATGCCGCATCGGGACTGGATCTGTACGAAATCGTGTTGACCCTGGTCGGCTTCACCGCGCTGTACACCACGCTGCTGGTGATCGCGATCAAGCTGTCGCTGAAGACCATCCGCAAGGGCCCGGATGCGCTGTTTCCACCGAGCCAACGCACCCCGTCGCCACACAGCAGCTCGCCCCACGCGTCCTCACCCGACGCCCCACTGAGCACCGGCGCACTGGCCGGCGGCGCACCGTAAGCAAGGAGACACAACCATGGATTTCATCTTGCTCGACTACACCACATTGCGCTTGATCTGGTGGCTGTTGCTCGGCGTATTGCTGTCCGGCTACGCGGTGATGGGCGGCTTCGATCTGGGCGTCAGCACCCTGCTGCCGCTGGTTGCTCGCAACGATGCAGAACGCCGGCTGGTGATCAACACCATCGGCCCGGTCTGGGAAGGCAGCCAGGTCTGGTTGATCCTGGGCGGCGGCGCGATCTTCGCCGCATTCCCGCCGTTATATGCGGTGAGTTTTTCCGGGTTCTATCTGGCGATGTTCCTGATCCTGTTCGCACTGATCCTGCGCCCGGTCGGGTTCAAGTTCCGCGGCAAGCTGGCCGACCAGCGCTGGCGCAGCAACTGGGACTGGGCGTTGTTCGTCGGCGGCTGCATTCCGGCGCTGATCATGGGCGTGGCGGTCGGTAATGTGCTGCTCGGCGTGCCGTTCCACTTCGACGCCAGCATGCGCACGTTCTATACCGGCAACCTGTTCGGGCTGCTGACGCCGTTCGCGCTGCTCGCCGGCCTGCTCAGCGTGGCGATGTTGATGGCGCACGGCGCGGCGATGCTGGTACTGAAGACCGACGGACCGGTGGCCGAGCGTGCGGCGCGTTTCGGCAGCATCGCCGCGCTCTGCGCGGTGGCGCTGTTTGCCGCCGCCGGTGCATGGGTGGCGCTGGGTCTGCCGGGCTATGCAGTGACTTCGCTCCTGGCCACCGATGCGCCGACCAATCCGCTCGGCAAGACCGCCGCACTCACCGCAGCCGGCGGCTGGCTGCACAACTACAGCAGCATGCCGGCCACACTGATGGCACCGCTGGTTGGCCTGGTCGGGCTGGCCATGAATGCGCTGCTGTTGCGTGTGCGTCGCGGCGGCCTGGCGTTCATCGCCTCGGGTTGCGCCATCGTCGGCATCGTCTTTACCGTCGGCTTTGCGTTGTTCCCGTTCCTGTTGCCCTCGTCCACCGCACCGAGCGCAAGCCTGACGCTGTGGGATGCCTCCAGCAGCCGCCTGACGCTGTGGATCATGCTGCTGGCAACCACGTTGTTCATGCCGATCGTGCTGGCCTACACAAGCTGGGTCTATCGCGTGCTCAAGGGCAAGGTCACCGCCGACGAACTCGCGGCCAATCCAAACGCCTACTGAGCATGCGCGTTGCGCGTTGCGATGCACAGCTGCATCGCGCTCGCAGCAGGCCTCAACCTCGCACCTGCTTCAACGACTCAAGGAGAACGACAATGTGGTACTTCGCCTGGATCCTCGGCACCGGTCTGGCCGCACTGGCAGCCGTGCTCAACGGCATGTGGTTCGAAGCACGCGAGCCGGAGCGTGGCCAACCGCATCAGTAAAATTATTTTCGCTAGATGCTTGCCGATTCCGCATTCCCTATGTAACATACGCGGCTCCTTCGGGGTGTAGCTCAGTCTGGTAGAGCGCTACGTTCGGGACGTAGAGGTCGCAGGTTCGAATCCTGTCTCCCCGACCAGTTTCAAAACACAAAACCGGCCTCGTGCCGGTTTTGTGTTTTCAGGCGCTGGCGCATGCATGCGCGCAGTGCGGATGGTCTGTCATGTCTGTTGTCATTGCCGCTGCCTCCCCGTCCGCCCGGTTGCGTGGTCGCGGCTTGGTGCTGGCTGCCATTTTGTTGTCCGCCTTCAACTTGCGTACCGCGGTGACTTCGTTGACGCCGCTGCTGGAACGCATTGCCGACGAGTACGCATTCGGCGCGCCCACCATGGGTGCGCTCGGCATGTTGCCGACGGCTGCATTCGCACTGACCGGTGTGGCCACGCCGGCCTTGCTGCGCCGCTTCGGCCTGCTGCGCACGGCGCTGCTGTCGATGGCATTAGCCACTGTCGGCCTGGTGTTGCGCCCGCTGCTGCCGGGCACTGCCGGACTGCTGATCGGTTCGCTGGTGGCGCTGGCCGGCATGGGCATGGGCAACGTGGTGTTGCCGCCGCTGGTGAAGCGCTATTTCGGCGATCGCGTCGGCGGCGTCAGCACGCTCTACATCACCGTGCTGCAGGTCGGCACCCTGCTGCCGGCGTTGCTAGCGGTACCGGTGGCCGATGCGCTGGGCTGGCGTAGCTCGATGGTGGTGTGGGTGTTGCCGGCACTGCTGGCATTGGCGGCTTGGGCCATGGTGCATGCCAGCCACCGCCGCATCCGCGCGACCGGGCCGGCACCGGTCACGCCCACGCCCGAGGCCGAGGGCCGCGTGGCACGCACCGCCCTGGGCTGGAGCATGGCGGTGACCTTCGGCATGACCTCGCTGGTCACCTATTCGATGTTCACCTGGTTGCCAACGCTGCTGCGCGAAGCCGGCGCCTCGCCCGCGTTCGGCGGCACCATGGTGGCGCTGTTCGCGGCACTGGGCATGGTCGGCGCCTTGACCATGCCGGCGCTGGCGGTCCGCATGCGCAACCCGTTTCCGATCGTGCTGCTGTGCGCGGCCTGCCACTTGGTCGCGTTTGCCGGGCTATGGTGGGCGCCGCTGGCCGCGCCGATCCTGTGGGTGACCCTGCTCGGCCTGGGGCCGAGCACGTTCCCGCTGGCATTGGTGCTGGTCAATCAACGCAGCCGCACTGCGGCCGGCTCGGCGGCCCTGTCCGGGTTCTCGCAGGGCATGGGCTATGCGGTGAGCTGCCTGGGGCCGTTCCTGTTCGGCTGGCTGCACGCACACCACGGCGGCTGGACCTCGCCGTTCGTCTTCCTGGTGATCTGCATCCTGGTGCAGCTGGCCGCCGCCTGGGTGGCCTGCCGCCCACAGTTGCTGGAAGACGTCTGGGCGCCGCCGCCACGCGGCGCCCGCGCGGTCAACGTACCGGCAGACTGATGTAGCTGGGCTGCTCGGGGCTCACATAGACGCGCTGGGTGGCCTTTCGATAATCGCCGGGCTTGGCGAAGAAGATGTTGTCCACGTAGGTCTGCGGATTGCGGTCGTACAGCGGAAACAGGCTGGACTGCACCTGCACCATCACCCGGTGGCCCGGCTGGAAGGTGTGGTTGGCGGTCGGCAGGCCGAACTGGAACGCCAGCGGCTGATTGGACGCCAGCGGCTTGGGCGTGCTGAAACTCTCTCGATAACGGCCGCGGAAGATCGCCAGCGACACCGGCAGCTCATAGCCGCCCATCTTGGGACTGGACGCCATCTCGTCCGGATACACGTCGATCAGTTTCACCACCCAGTCGCTGTCGCTGCCGCTGGTGGAGGCCTGCAGATGCACTTCCGGTGCGCCGGCGATCTGCAGGGGTTCGGTCAGCGGCTCGGTGACGAAGGTCAGCACGTCCGGGCGGCCGTCGACGAAGCGCTGGTCCTGCACCAGCCAGGTGGTCCACATGCTGCGATCGCCGAAGTCCACCGGGCGCGGCACGAACGGTACCGGCTTGGCCGGGTCGGCCACGTATTCCTCGAAACCCGGCTGCCCCGCCGCCGGCTGCTGGAACGACAGCTTGCCGCCGGCCTGCAGGTACAGCGGTTTGCTGCCCGACGCACAGCCCTTGGCGCAGCTGCGCGGCCAGGCCTGCAGGCGGTCCCAGTGATTCTCTCCGGTGTTGTAGATGAACACCGGCGGCGTGCTCGCCTTGGGCGCGCCATCGACCAGGTATTGATCGAAGAACGGGCGCAGCACGTCGTGGCGGAACTGGCGCGCGGTATCGCCGTCGAAATTCAATGCGCCCAGCGCGCTGCCGTCGTAGTTGACCTGGCTGTGCCGCCACGGCCCCATCACCAGGTAGTTGAGCGTATTGCTGCGGTCGCGCGGCTCCATCGCCGCATAGCTATGGATGGCACCCCACATGTCCTCCTGGTCCCATAGCCCCTGCAACCACATGGTCGGCACCTTGAGCGGGGTGCGCGCCATCACCTTGTCCAGCGCCTGCTCCTGCCAGAACGCATCGTAGGCGGCGTGTTCGGTGAGCTTGTGCCACCACGGCAGCTGCTCCAGGCCGGCAGCCCTGGCGAAATCGCCGGCCGAGCCGGCGCGCAGCAGGTTGCTGTAGTCGTCATGGCCCTGGCGCGCGATGCCGCTGCCCTTGCCGCGCTGGGTGAGCTGGCCGGTGAAATAGTCGAAGTTGACCTGGCGGAACGCACCGTAGTTGAACCAGTCGTCGCCCATCCAGCCGTCGATCATCGGGCTTTCCGGCACCGCGACCTTGAGCGCGGGATGCGGGTTGGTCAGCGCCATCACCACGGTGAAGCCTTCGTATGACGAGCCGATCATGCCGACCTTGCCGTTGGATTCCTTGACGTTTTTCACCAGCCAGTCGATGGTGTCCCAGGCATCGGTGGCATGGTCGACCTCGCTGGGATTGAGCGCACCACGCAGCGGCCGGGTCATCACGTAATCGCCTTCGGAGCCGTACTTGCCGCGCACGTCCTGGATCACGCGGATATAGCCGCCTTCCACGAACACGTCGTCGCCCTGCGCGAGCAGGTCCTTCATATGCGGCGAGGCCATGCGCTCGGTGCGGCCGCTGGCGTTGTACGGCGTGCGCGTCAGCACCATCGGCGCATTACGCGCGCCCTTGGGCAGCACGATCACCGTATGCAGCTTGACCCCGTCGCGCATCGGAATCATCACCTCGCGCTTGATGTAGTCGTTGGCGGCATCCCCTGCCACGAACGGCTTGCCGGTGATGTCCGGCGTCATCGGCGAGGTTTGCGCCAGCGCGCTGCCGGTGGCGGCGGCAATGGCGGTGGCGAGCAGGCAGGCGGCAAAACGGCGCATCGACGACTCCGGAACGTGCGGGGGCAGTCGTCGACTGTAGGCAGAGCGCGGACTGCCGGGGGAGTGTCAAAGGTCGTGGTTGCCGGGTGGCTGGCCTGCGTATCGCCGATCAGTGCCGTATCTGGCCCTGGCCCCGCACCACGAAGCGCTCCACGGTCAGCGCCTCCAGACCCATCGGGCCGTAGGAATGCAGGCGCGTGGTGGAGATGCCGATCTCCGCACCCAGGCCGAGCTCGCCGCCGTCGGAGAAACGCGAGGAGGCGTTGACCATCACCACCGCCGAGCGCAGCGACTGCACGAACCGCTCGGCATTGGCGGCATCCTGCGTGGCGATCACTTCGGTGTGGTCCGAGCCGTACTGGCGGATATGCACCAGCGCGGTGTCCAGATCCGGCACCACGCGGATCGCCAGGATCAGGTCGAGGAATTCGGCGGCGTAGTCGTCGTCGCTGGCAGCTGCGACGTCGGGCAACAGTGCGCGCGTTGCCGCATCGCCACGCAGCTCCACGCTACGTTCGCGCAGGGCTTGCGCGGCCAGCGGCAGGAAGCGCGCAGCGATGTCGGCATGCACCAGCAAGGTCTCCAGCGCATTGCAGGCCGAGGGCCGGCTGGCCTTGCCATCGACCAATAGACGCACCGCCAGGTCCACGTCCGCCGATGCATCCACGAACAGATGGCACACGCCCTTGTAATGCTTGATCACCGGCACGCGCGCATGCTCGGCGACGAAGCGGATCAGCCCTTCGCCGCCACGCGGAATCGCCAGATCGACGATGTCGCTGAGTTGCAGCAGCTCCAGCATGGTCTCGCGGCGCAGATCCTCGACCAGGGTCAACGCCGCTTCCGGCACGCCGGCCTCGCGCAAGGCGCGCTGCAGGGCGCGCGCAATCGCGGTGTTGGAATGGATTGCTTCCGAGCCGCCACGCAGGATCACGCCATTGCCGGCCTTGATGCACAGCGCTGCCGCATCGGCGGTCACATTCGGGCGCGCCTCATAGATCATCGCGATCACCCCCAGCGGCACGCGCACCTTCTGCACGACAATGCCATTGGGGCGAACGTCCTCGCGCGTGACCTGGCCGACCGGATCGGGCAGTTGCGCCACCTCGCGCAGTGCGGCGGCGATGCCGGCCAGGCGCCTGTCGTCCAGTGCCAGACGATCCAGCATCGCCGTCCCCACGCCCTTCGCGCGCGCCGCCTCCAGATCGCGCGCATTCGCCGCCAGGATCATCGCCGCATCCTGTTCCAGCGCGGCCGCCATCGCCTCCAGCAAGGCCTGCTTGGCAGACGCGGACAGTTGCGACAGCACTTGCGCGGCATCACGGCATTGCAGGGCTAGGGTTTTGATGGTCATTGTGGAATCGGGAGTGGGGAATCGGGAATGGTAAAAGCGCGCGCCATCACTTTACTGCGACGGAATCGGCAGCGGGAAAGTTGGCTGGAAACGCTCTTGCGATTCCCCATTCCCGATTCTCGATTCCCCGCTACAAAAGCACCAAATCATCGCGATGCACCACATTCTCGCCGTAGCTGTAACCGAGCACGGGCTCGATCTCGCGGGAGTGGCGGCGGGCGATGCGGCGGATATCCAGCGCCGAGTACTGGCTGACGCCACGTGCCAGGCAGCGCTCGCCGGCGTCATCGCGCAGGTAGATCTCCACCATGTCGCCACGCCGGAAATCGCCCTGCGCACCGGCCACGCCGCCCGGTAGCAGCGAGGCGCCCTTGTCGGTCAGTGCGGCGGCGGCACCGGCATCGATCAGGATCGCGCCCGCTTCCACCGGCGCGTGCCGCAGCCAGTACTTGCGGGCGGCGATGCGCGTGCGTGCGGCGTGGATACGCGTGCCGTGCAGGCGATCCTGCGCCAGTGCCCGCACCACATCGCCATTGCGGCCGTTGAACAGATAGGTTTCGATGCCGGCCGCGCCGGCCTTTGCGGCGGCTTCCAGCTTGGTGCGCATGCCGCCGGTGCCCACGCTGCTGCCGCTGCCGCCGGCCATCGCCAGCACCTCGGCGGTGAGTTCGGCCACCTCGTCGAGCGGCCGCGCCAGCGGATTGCTGCGCGGGTCGGCGCTGTACAACCCATCGATATCGGTGGCGATGAACAAGGCATCGGCATCGACCAGGGCGGCGACGATCGCGGCCAGGTTGTCGTTGTCGCCCAGCTTGAGCTCGTCCACCGACACGGTGTCGTTTTCGTTGATCACCGGCAACGCGCCCAGCCGCAACAACTCGCCCAGGGTGGCGCGTGCGTTGAGATAGCGGCGGCGGTTACGCAGGTCGTCGTGGGTGAGCAACACCTGCGCCACCGGGCGCTCGAAAAAGCGCTGCCAGAGCGCGATCAACTGTGCCTGCCCCAGCGCAGCCAGCGCCTGGCGCGCGGCGATCGGCGCACCGGCCTCGGCAGCCTTCGGCAGGATCGCGCGGCCGGCCGCCACCGCGCCCGACGACACGATCACCAGCTCGCGCCCGGCCATCAGGTTGGCCGAGACGAACTGCGCCAGCCCCAGCGCAAAGCGCGGCGACAGGCCGCCGCCATCGGCGGCGAGCAGGCTGCTGCCGACCTTGAGCACCGCGCGTCGCCACGGCGGCAGCGCCTGCTCGGTAAATGACGCAGCAGTGGCGATGGGCGTGCTCATGGCGACAACCTGCTCAGTGCGTGTTCCACTCATGGACGGTCAGCGTGGAGGCATCGCGCAGCGCCAATGGATCGCGCGCGACGATCTGCTGCGCGTCCTCCAGGCTGGCGACGTTGATCAATACATACGCGCCACCGCTGCCATCGCTGAAGCCGCCGGTCAGTTCCAGCTGCCCGGCCGCCCGCAGCGTGTCGAGAAATGCGCGATGCGGCTGCACCACATCGGCCGGAAAATCCGGCTTGCGCATCGCCACTACCAGATAGCGCGTGGCCATCAGCCTGCCTCCTTGTCGGGTGTTGCCTCGCTACGGCCGAACGGCGTGGAAATCACCAGAAAGCGCGCTTCCATCTCGGACAGGTTGTGCATCTGATGGGTGGAACCGGGCGGCACATGCAGGCCCTGCCCGACGCCGAGCACATGCTGCTCGCCATCCAGCTGCAGCATCACCTCGCCGGCCAGCACATAGAAAAAATGCCGTGCGCGGCTATGCCGGTGACGCAGCTCGGCCGCGCCGGGCGGCATGTGCTCTTCGAGCACGCTCAGGTTGGGGTCGCGCAACAGGTGCCAGCCGTCGCTGGCTTCGCCCCAGGGGTAATGCTCGGCGGTGTCGGTGCTGATCACGGCCATCAGACCAGCGCCTGCCAGCGGGCACGCAGGACGTCCAGCTGCAGATCTGCGGCGGCGCCTGGCGAGACGCGGGCGGCCAGGCTGCCTTCCGGCGTGCGCCCCTGCCCTGCGGTGTCGGCCGATTCCGCGGCCGCCTTGTAAGCCTCGCGGAACGGCACGCCGGCAACCGCCGCTTCCACCGCCACGTCGGTGGCGTACATGCCCGAATCGATCGCCGCACGCAGCTTGTCCGGGCGCCATTCCAGATTGGCCAGCAGGGCAGGCAGCAGTTCCAGTGCCGCCAAGCCGCGCCCGAAGCCGTGCACGATGGCGCCCTTGCTGCTCTGCAGATCGCGGTGATAGCCCGACGGCAGCGACAGCAGCTGTTCGATCTCGGTCCGCGCCGCGGCCACGCTGGCGTGGGTGGCGCGCATCAGTTCGATCACGTCGGGGTTGCGCTTGTTCGGCATGATCGAGCTGCCGGTGGTGTATTGCGCCGGCAACGCGACGAAGGCGAACTCGCCACTGGTGAACAACGACAGATCCCAGGCAATCCGGCGCAGGTCCAGTGTTGCGCTGCCAAGCGCCTCGAGCGCGGCCAGTTCGTACTTGCCACGCGAGAGCTGGGCATAGATCGGCGACACCTGCAGGCGTGCAAAGCCCAGCTCGGCAGTGGTGTGTGCACGGTCCAGCGGCAGGTTGACGCCGTAGCCGGCGGCGGTACCGAGCGGATTGCTGTCCACCAGGCGCAAGGTATCGGCCGCACGCACCGCGTCGTCGATGAAGGCCTCGGCCCAGCCCGCCCACCACATGCCGGCCGAGGACACCACCGCACGCTGGATATGCGTATAGCCCGGCACCGGCAGCGCAGCCTCTGCCTGCGCGCGGTCCAGCGCCACCTTGGCGATCTCCGCGCCAAGCTCGGCCACGCGTTGCAGCTTGTCCTTCAACCACAGACGGGTGGCGACCAGGATCTGGTCGTTACGGCTGCGCCCGGTGTGGATCTTGCGGCCGGCATCGCCCAGCCGTTCGGTCAGGCGTGCCTCGATCGCCGAGTGGCAATCCTCGTAGCGCTCGTCCAGCACGAACGCGCCACTGCGGAAATCGGCCGCCAGCAGGTCGAGCTGCTCGCTCAGTCCGCCCAGCTCCTGCAGCGACAGGATGCCAATGTGCTGCAGTCCCTGCGCATGCGCCTTGCTGGCAGCAATGTCGTACAGGAAGAACTCGCGGTCCAGGATGACGTCGTCGCCGGCCAGGAAGCTCTGGATCTTGGCGTCCACCGCCACGCCGGGTTTTTGCCACAACAGATTGGTCATCGGAAAGCGTCTCGAAGTAAATTGTCAGCTTAAATCCCCGCACATGGAGGTGCGGGCTGTTGCTAGGGACTCGCATCTTTGAATCCCCGCACAAGGAAGTGCGGGCTCTTGCGAGGGACTCGCCTCATCAGCCAATCGCAGTCAATTCGTCCCAGCCCAACGCCAGGTTGAGATTCTGCATCGCCTGCGTCGCCGCGCCCTTGAGCAGATTGTCCAGCGTTGCCACCACCACCACGCGCTTGTTGCCCGGCGCCGGCGTCACGCCGCCGATCTGCACGCCATGCCTGCCGGCGATGCGGCTGACCCACGGCGCTTCATCGACGATCTCGATCAACGGTTCGTCGGCGTAACGCTGCGTGTAGCGCGCCTGGACCTGCTCGCGCGTCAGCGCTTGCTGCAGCCACAGGTTGACGGTCATGGTGATGCCACGGAAATGCGGCGCCACATGCGGCATGAACTCTACCGGCACGCCGAGCTGTGCAGAGACTTCGCGTTCGTGCATGTGATTGGTCAGCGCATACGGCATCAGGTTATCGGCCAGCAACTCGGGGTTGTTCTTGTCCGACGGCGTGGTGCCCGCGCCGGAATACCCGGACACGCCGAAACACTGCGGCGGGCCGGCCAGTTGGTCGAGCAAGGGCGCGATCGTCAGCTGCATTGCGGTGGCATAGCAGCCCGGATTGCTGATGCGTCGCTGCCCGGCGTAGCTGCCGCGCGTCAGCTCGGGCAGCCCGTAATACCAGGCCGGATCGAAGCGGTAATCGGCCGACAGATCGATCAGCAGCGTCTGCGGCCTGGCCGCATCGATCGCCGCGACGAAGGGCTCGGCCTTGCCGTTGGGCAATGCCAGGATCACCACGTCGGCGGCCTTGGCGGCCACCGCATCGGCATCCAGGCTCTCGTAGCGCAGCTCACCGCGATACGCCGCGTTGTGCTCAGCCACCGGCTGCCCGGCCAGCTCGCGCGAGGACACGAACAGCAGCTGCAGATGCGGGTGTGCCACCACCAGCTTGATCAATTCCGATCCGGTATGCCCGCGGGCCCCGACGATGCCGATGGTCGTTGTTTGAACAGTCATGCGTTTGCTTCCAGGCGGAACTGCAGGTGGCGTTTGACCCCGGCCCATTCCGTATCGATGATGGAGAACACCACGGTGTCGCGCGGCGTGCCGTCAGGGTGACGGGTGTAATTGCGCAGCACGCCGTCCTGCTTTGCACCAAGCCGCGCAATCGCCGCGCGCGAGGTGTGATTGAACCAACTGGTCTCGAACACCACGCTCAGGCAGCCCAGCGTCTCGAAGGCGTACTGCAGCAGCATCCGCTTGGTGTCGGTATTGACGCCGCTGCGCTGCACGCGCGGCGCGTACCAGGTGTAGCCGATCGACAGCTTGGGCACTGTCGCATCCAGCCCGTAATAGCGTGTGCAGCCGACGACCTCGCCGGCCGCATCGCGCACCACGTAAGGCAGCACCCGCCCGTCGGCTTGCGCATCCAGGGCCGCGCCCACGTAGTCGTCCACCTGCGCCGGTGCCGGCACGCCGGTGTACCACAGCCGCGACAAGGCCCCATCGCCCAGCGCAGCGCGCAGACCATCGGCATGCGCAGCCTGCAACGGTTCCAGTGTTGCGTGTTGCCCGCGTAGCGTGGGCAGCTCGCGCCAAAGCGATGGCAATGCGACGGGCGCCATCGTACTCAGCCTAGCAGCGTCGGCTGGCGCGTCGCGCAATGCGCCACGCAGTGCTGGATCTGCTCGAAGTTCTCCAGCCCGTACCAGAACACCTTCCACTTCTCCTGCTTGATGCAGCCGTCGGACTCGGCGTAGTAGAAAATGTTGACCTGGTTGTTGTGGCGCGAGCGCCAGAACAGCTGCGGGGTTTCCTCGCGCATCACGTTCCACACCGCACGGCCCAGGCCTTCGCCCTGGGCGTCGTCGAGCACGGCGAACTTGTCCAGGTAGATCAGCGCGCTTGCACCCAGCATGCCCTCGTCGGTGAGGATCACCGCGGCGCGGTAGTTCTCGCTGACATAGGCGCGCAGCAACTTGGTGTTGCTGAAGTAATCGGGCACCAGCGTGCGGCCGAAGCTGGATTCGATCAGGGTCCTGAGCCGCGGCAGGTCCAGTTCGTCCCAGGAGGTCGCGCGCAGCACGCGCTCGCCGCGCCGCACCAGCGTGCCCGAGCCCTTGTGGGTGAACAGTTCCTTGGCCAGATCGGCAGGCCGGGTGATCGACACCGACGACTCCAGCGGCAGGCGATCGAGCAGATCCTTGATCTGTTCGATCTTCACCCGCATGCCGCCGTTGATCCACGGCTGCTGCATCAGATGGTCGAACTCGGTGGACAGGTTGATCGAGTCGATGACCTTGCCATCGGCATCCAGCAGACCGCCGGTGCCGGTGAGGAAGATGATCTTGTACGGCTGCAGCTCCTGCACCAGCTCGTTGGCGGCAAAATCCGCGTTGACGTTGAGGATCTGCCCGCTCGGCGTCTCGCCCAGGCTGGTGATCACCGGGATCGAGCCGGCCTGCAGGCTGGCTTCGATCGGCGCCAGGTTGACCGCCTTGACCTCACCGACCAGGCCGTAAGTGTCGCGGTCCAGATACTGCGCTTCGAACACGCCGCCGGTGATCGAGGTCGCACGCGCGCCGTTCTGCTGCAGCGCCTCGACCAGCTTGAGGTTGGAGGCCTGGAACACCTTGCGCACGATCGCCAGCGCTTCCGGCGAGGTCACCCGCAGGCCGTTGACGGTGCGCTTCTCGATACCGGCCGCCGACAGTTCGGCATCCAGCTGCGGGCCGGCGCCATGCAGCACGATCGGGGTGAGCCCCACTTCCTGCAGGAACGACAGCGACGAGGTCAGCGCGTCCAGGTCGTCGCGCAGCACCGCGCCGCCCACCTTGACCACCGCAAAGCGTTTGGCATCCAGCTGCGAAAAACGCTTGAGGTACTGGCTGATTTCCTTGGCGCTGGCCATGCTCGAAAGCAGGCGCACGATGGTCTGGCGGGTCTGTTTGTGGGGCTGTGCGGAGAGGGACATTGCCGTGATCGAAGAGAGGAATGGCCGCGCCTGGGCGCGGAACGCGGCTTCAGTTTGAGCCGTTGATGATGCGATGTACCGACTCGGCGTAACGCTGCAGCTGCGCAAGCGTCACGAACTCGTCGGCGGTGTGCGCCTGGGCGATGTCGCCGGGGCCATAGACCAGGGCGGTGTAACCGCCGGCCGAAAACAGCGAGGCCTCGGTCCAGAAATCCACTGCATTGCCGATCGGCAGGTCCAGCGCATCGGCCACATCGCGGGCGGCCAGGCGGCGTTCTTCAGCCCGCGCGATATCGCCGGACGGCAGGCTCGGCCCACGGAAGGTTTCTTCGAAATGCGCCGCGTGTGGATCGGCAAATCCGGCAAACGTCGCCAGCAAACCGTCCACGTCCATCGACGGCAGCGGACGAAAGCCGAAACGCAGCTCGGCCGCCGGCGCGATCATGTTGGCCTTGATGCCGCCCTCGACCCGACCGATGTTGAAGCGCAGGCCGGTCAGGCCGCCGAAGCGCGCATGCGCCAGCGACTCGACATGGTCCAGCGCCCTGCCGCCCCAGCGCATCGCCTGGTGCAGCGCACTGGCGGATGGATCCTGCTTGCCCGAGGCGTGCCCGGCACGCCCGGCAAACCGCATCAGCACCGAGCTGATGCCGCGATGCGCCAGCACTGCCTCGCTCATGGTCGGCTCGGCAACCAGCACCGCCTCGTACGGCACACCGCGCGCCAGGAACGCGGCGATGCAGCGCGGGTCGTTGGCTTCCTCGTCGGAAGAAAACAGGAAGGCCGCATCGCCCTGCCCGGCATTGGCCGCCGCCACCAGCGCCGCTGCCGCACCCTTGATGTCGCAGACGCCCAGGCCGATCACGCGATCGTCGGTACGCCGCATCACGTGCGGATCGGCACTCCAGTGCGGCGAATCCGGCACCGTGTCCAGATGCACGTTGAACAGATACTTCGGCGTTCCGCGCACCGCATACAGGCTCACCGCACCGGCACCGTGGTCGATCACCTCGACCTGGAAACCGGGCAGCTGCGCGCGCAGATAATCGAAGATGCCACCCTCGGCAGCGATCGCCCGCGGCGGATTGCGGGTGTCGAAGAACACCAGCTGTTCCAGGTGTTCGAGGGTGGAGGCAAGTAGATCGGTCATGTCGGTTTGATCAATGGTCCGAAGTGGCGGCTAACAAAGGTCACAACTGCACCGTGGTGCGAGGTTGCGCAAACAACACATCCAAGCTCCCCTTCGCCCTTCGGGAGAAGGTGCCCCGAAGGGGCGGATGAGGGTACGGGCGAAGCCTGGTGAAGCCAAAAATCTCAGCGGGCGAATGCGGGCGAAGCTCTCGCACTGTTTAACTGCACGAGGCTTCGCTCCTACCCTCACCCCAACCCCCGCTCCGCGCCCCGGCCCGCGCTTGCGGCGCGGGCGCTCCAAGGCACGCGCGCCAGTGGCGCACAAGCCGGGCCTTCTCGCCCCGGGGAGAGGGGCTTTAGATCCTCAGCGATTCACCTGGGCGTACAGCGTCGAGCTCATCCCGAACAGCTTGATGAAGCCTTCCGCTTCCTCCACGCCCCAGTCGGCCGACTGCGCATAGGTCGCGCCCTTGGTGTTGAGCAGGTGCGGCGAACGCACCGCCACCGCATCGACGCGACCACCGCGGGTTTCCAGCGTGACCTCGCCATTGACCTTGGCCTGCGACGACTTCAGGAATGCCTCGATGTCGGTCTTGAGCGGGTCGTGATAGAAGCCTTCGTACACCAGCTCCACCCACTTGCGCGCCACATCCGGCTTGAAGCGGTTCTGCTGCTTGGTCAGCACCGCATCTTCCAGCGCGCGGTGCGCGGTCAGCAGCGAGATCAGGCCCGGCGCTTCGAACACGATGCGGCCCTTCAACCCGATCACGGTATCGCCGGTGTAGACGCCACGGCCCACGCCGTAGGGCGCGAACAACTTGTTGAGCTGGGCCAGGATCTGCTCGCCAGGCAGCGCCTTGCCATTGAGTTCAACGGCCTCGCCTTCGACGAACTTCAGGGTGACGGTCAGCGGCTCGGCCGGCCACTCGCTGCGCGGCGCACACCAGCCACGCGCACCCTCGCCCGGCGCTTCCCAACGGTCGATCTCGCCGCCGGACATGGTCAGCCCGAGCAGGTTCTCGTTGATGGTGTAGGCCTGCTGCTTGGCGCGCACGCCGAAGCCGCGCTCTTCCAGGTACTTCTGCTCGTAGGCGCGGGTCTGGGTGTGTTCTTTCTGGATCTCGCGGATCGGCGCCACGATCTGGTAATCGCCCAGTGCCTTCACTGCCAGGTCGAAACGCACCTGGTCGTTGCCCATGCCGGTGCAACCGTGGGCGATGCTGCGCGTGCCCAGTTCCTCGGCGCGCTTGAGCGCGGCGTCGACGATCAGGTAACGGTCGGACACCAGCAACGGGTACTGGCCCTGATAGCCCTCGCCCGCCCACACGAACGGCTTGACGAAGCCCTGCCAGATGGCCGGACCGCCATCGACGGTGACATGGCTGGCGGCACCGAGTTCGGCCGCGCGCTTTTCGATGAAATCACGCTCCTCGGCATCCACCCCGCCGGTATCGGCAAACACGGTGTGCACCGCATAGCCCTGCGCCTGCAGATACGGAATGCAGAAGCTGGTATCCAGGCCACCGGAGAACGCCAGGACGATGTCCTTCTTGCTGCCGGAAATCGGGAGTTGGGAATCGGGAATGGTGGAAGCAGTGCTCATCATTGTTTCCTTGGTACGTAAAAGTGGGGATCAACGTTCTTGCTGTTGCGATTCTCTATTCCCGATTACCGATTCCCGCTTGTGAAGCGAGGGCAGCCATGATCGCCTTCTGCACATGCAGGCGATTCTCGGCTTCATCGATGGCGATGCAGTTGGGCGAATCCATCACCGCGTCGGTGGCCTTGACGTTGCGACGCAGCGGCAGGCAGTGCGAGAACACGCCGTTGTTGGTCAGCGCCATCTTGCGTTCGTCGACGATGAAGTGCTGGTACTGGTCGCGGATCGGCTTTTCCGGCCCCCAGTTGCCGAAGAACGGCAAAGCGCCCCAGCTCTTGGCATACACCACGTCGGCACCGGCGTAGGCACTGTCGATGTCGTGGCTGACCTGCAGCGAGCCGCCGCTTTCGGCCACGTTCTGCGCTGCCCAGTCCATGTAGCGCGGGTCCAGGATGTAGTCCGGCGTCGGGCACAGCAGGGTCACGTCCATGCCCATGCGGGTGGCGATCGTCAGCGCGGAATTGGCCACCGCGGTGTTCAACGGCTTGGGGTGATAGGTCCAGGTCAGCACGTACTTCTTGCCGCGCAGATCCTGGGTGCCGAAGTGTTCCTGCAACGCCATCGCGTGCGCCAGCTCCTGGCACGGGTGGGTGATGGTCTCCATGTTGATCACCGGCACCGGCGAATACTTGGCAAAGCTCCTGAGCACCTGGTCCTCGCGGTCCTTGGACCAGTCGACGAACTTCGGGAACGCGCGCACGCCGATCAGGTCGACATAGCGGCCCAGCACCCGCGCCACTTCGGCGATGTGCTCCTCGGTGTCGCCATCCATCACCGTGCCCAGATTGAACTCGATCGGCCAGGCGTCCTTGCCCGGCTGCAGCACCACCGCGTGCCCGCCCAGCTGGAACGCGCCCAGCTCGAAGCTGGTGCGGGTACGCATGGACGGGTTGAAGAACACCAGCGCGATCGACTTGCCCTTCAGCTCGCTTCCCAGCTTGTTGCGTTTGAACAACGCGGCCTGGGTCAACAGCGCGTCCAGTTCGGCGCGGCTCCAGTCCTGGGTGTTCAAGAAGTGCTTCAGTGACATCGATCGATCCTTGTGCTGCGTGCTTCTGCTGCGTGGTCCGCCAGGAGCGACGGGGTGCGCGACATGCGCGTTTCTTGCGGTTGAAACTTTTGTGACGTCAAAACGAAAAAACCCAGCCTGCGGGCTGGGTTTTCAACGGCGGAACAGCAAAACGCTCCGGTCACCCAGCGAAAATGTGGGATTCCGGTCGGCGGGCACGCGAGGTCATGCCGGAGGCCATCCGGGCGGCGCTGGTGTCGTGCTGAAAGGCGTTTGCGTACATAGGGCGCGAATCCTCGCATGCATGCGGGTACGGCGCAACCGCCGCGCGGCTCAGCGCGGCGGCGCGACGATGGCGTCGGGGATGTAGGGGGTGACCGAGACGCGGATGCGCAGCCGGTTACCCGGGTCTTCCGGCAGTCGCGAACGGTACTTGGTGCCCTTGTAGACGTAATCCACGTCGAAGGCGATCGGCCGCCGGAACTCGCGCGGTACCTCCACCACCCGGCAGTTGCGTCGCGTGCTGGTCGGCGGCACCGCCATCGGCACGGACGCCGGCTCGGGGCGACGGGAGAACATCTCCTTGACCGAATCCACCATCCGGTTGATGCGGCCCTCGTCCTCGGCGGGTGTCACGACCACCGGTGCGACCTGCTCGGCCTCGCACTGTTCTTCCATGCGGGTGGCACGCAGGGTCTGGTAGACCGGCTCGACATTGAGCACCTGCGCGTAATCCAGCTTCACGTTCTCGATCACCACCACCCGGTTCTTGGGATCGGTTTCTGCCGCGTGCGCTGACGATGCCTGCCAGGCGAACACACTTAGCAGCAGGAAGAACGGGGAAGGTCGCATCAGTACCAGGAGGGCGCAGCCAGGCAATACGTAAGTGTATGGAGCTTGCGATCCCTTGGGCTGAACGCAGCCCATCCGGTCACCGGTGCTGCTGCGCGCGTGCGGTTGGTTCGCCACACCGCCGCGACCGGCTAGAATCGCCCGGTTATCCTTTTTCAGATGCCGATGAGCCTGCGCCTGCACAACAACCTGACGCGGCGGGTCGAGCCGTTCGCACCGCTCGATCCGTCCAGCCCCACCCTGTATGTGTGCGGCCCCACCGTCTACAACTACGCGCATATCGGCAACGCCCGTGGCCCGGTCGTGTTCGATGTGCTGGCCGCCCTGCTGCGCCGGCGCTATGGCGCGCTGCGCTACGCGCGCAACATCACCGACGTGGACGACAAGATCAACGCCGCCGCGCAGGCGCAGGGCGTGCCGATCTCGACCATCACCGACCGCTTCGCCGCGATCTACCGCCAGGACATGGCCGCGCTCGGCGTGCAGCCGCCGGACATCGAACCGGAAGCGACCGCGCATATCCCGCAGATCGTGGCGATGATCGAGCAGCTGATTGCCAACGGGCATGCCTATGCCGCCGAAGGCCATGTGCTGTTCGCGGTGGCCAGCTTCGAGCATTACGGCAAGCTCTCGCGCCGCGATCCGGACGAGATGCTGGCCGGCGCGCGCGTGGACGTGGCGCCGTACAAGCGCGACCCAGGCGACTTCGTGCTGTGGAAGCCCTCCAGCGACGAGTTGCCCGGCTGGGACTCGCCCTGGGGCCGCGGCCGCCCGGGCTGGCATATCGAATGCTCGGCGATGGCTGCCGCGCACCTGGGCCCGACCATCGACATCCATGCCGGCGGCGTGGACCTGCAGTTCCCGCATCACGAGAACGAGATCGCGCAGAGCGAATGCGCGCATGGCGGCGCCACGTTCGCGCGGTTCTGGCTGCACAACGGCATGCTCAACTTCAGCGGCGCCAAGATGAGCAAGTCGCTGGGCAACATCGAGACCGTGCACGACCTGATCGCCCGGCACCCGCCCGAGGCGTTGCGTTACGCGCTACTGAGCGCGCATTACCGGCAGCCGCTGGACTGGTCCGATGGCCTGATCGAACAGGCCAAGAACACGCTGGACCGGCTCTACGGCACCTTGCGCGACCTGGCCGCGGCCGAACACGCTGCCGGGATCGCCCCCGCACAGCCGGCCACGATTCCTGACGAGGTGGAAGCCGCGCTCGACGACGACCTCAACACTCCGCTTGCGCTGTCGGTCATCGCCAGCATCGCCTCCGAGGCCCGCGCGCTGCGCACCCAACTCGCACAGGGCAGCGACGACGCATCGGTAGGCACCGCCGAGCTGTCCAGCCTGAAGTCGCGGCTACTCGGCGCAGGCCAGGCACTGGGATTGCTGCAGCAGGATCCGGCCGCCTGGTTCTCGCGCGGCACCGACGCCGGCGACGATGCGCGCATCACTGCGCTGGTCGAAGAACGCAATGCCGCCAAGAAAACCAGGGATTTCGCCCGCGCCGACGCCATCCGCACGCAGCTGGCCGACGAAGGCATCGTGCTGGAAGACACACCGCAAGGCGTGCGCTGGAAGCGCGCATGACCCTCCTCCCTTCTCCCTTTGGGGGAAGGTGCCCCGCAGGGGCGGATCAGGGTGCGAGCGCAGCCACATGCACCTTCCTTGCGGTAAGAGCGAAGCCACCCGCATCGAATTCCAGCGAGGCTTCGCCCGTACCCTCATCCCAACCCCTGCTCCGCGCCCCGGCCCGCGCTGGCGGCGCGGGCGCTCCAAGGCACGCGCGCCCATGGCGCGCAAACAGCGCCTTCTCGCCCCGGCGGGAGAGGGGCACCATTGCGGTGTCGCCGGGCAGCGCTATCACCGACCGATTCTGGATGTTTGATGACCACCACCCCCTTCCCGCTTGAACCCACCGCCGTCGACGCACAGGCCGCCATTGCCGAGGAGTTCTCCTTCTTCGGCGACTGGTCCGAGCGCTACCAGTACCTGATCGACCTGGGCCGCAAGCTGCCCAGCTTCCCCGAACAGTGGAAGACCGAAGAACACCGCCTGCATGGCTGCCAGTCGATGGTGTGGATCGTGCCCGAGGGCAATGCCGAGCGGCTGGACTTCCACGCCGTCAGCGACTCGGCGATCGTCTCCGGGCTGATCTATCTGGCCTTGCGCGTGTACTCCGGGCGTAGCGCGCAGGAGATCCTGGCCACCGAGCCGGACTACATCGCCGGCATCGGGCTGGCCAAGCACCTGTCGCCGACCCGCAGCAATGGCGTGGCGGCAATGCTGGCCTTCATCCGCGACACCGCCCGCGCCCAGCAGTGAGCACGCCAACGCCCTCGCCCGCCGCCTCGCTGCGTACGCTGCTGGCCCACCCCGGCTTCGGCCTGGTGCTGCTGTATCGCGTGGCAGCGATGCTGTCGTACCAGATCGTCGCGGTCACGGTCGGCTGGCATATCTACGAGATCACCCGCAATCCGCTCTCGCTCGGGCTGATCGGCCTGGCGGAGATCCTGCCGTTCTTCTGCATCGCGCCGTTTGCCGGCTATCTGGTCGATCATCTGCCGCGCCGACGCCTCGGCATGGTCGCGGTGCTGGGCCTGGTCGCCACCGCACTGCTGCTGCTGGCCATCACCCATGGCTGGCTGCCGGTGCAGGGCGTATGGCCGATCTACGCGGCCATCGCACTGACCGGTGCAGCGCGCTCGTTCCTGTCGCCGGTCTATAACGCGCTGTTCGCACGTGCGCTGCCGCGCGAGGCGTTCGCCCGCGGCGCCAGCATCGGCAGCGTCACCTTCCAGGCCGGCATGGTGATCGGCCCGGCGCTGGGCGGCGTACTGGTCGGCTGGGGCGGCAAGGGCCTGGCCTATGGCGTGGCCGCCGGCGTAGCGCTGGTGGCGATCCTGGCGCTGGCGCTGCTGCGTGTCAGCGAGCCGGTCAACGCAGGCCCGCGTGCGCCGATCTTCCGCAGCATCGCCGAAGGCGCGCAGTTCGTGCTGTCCAACCAGATCATGCTGGGCGCGATGGCGCTGGACATGTTCTCGGTGTTGCTGGGCGGCGCGGTGTCGATGCTGCCCGCCTTCATCCACGACATCCTGCATTACGGCCCGGAAGGCCTGGGCATCCTGCGCGGCGCCCCGGCGCTGGGCTCGATCGTGGTCGGGGTGTGGCTGGCGCGGCACCCGCTGCAGCGCAATGCCGGGCGCATCCTGATGCTGTCGGTGGCCGGCTTCGGGCTGTGCACGATCGCCTTCGGCCTGTCGCGGCACTTCTGGCTGTCGGCGGCGATCCTGCTGGTCTACGGCATGTGCGACGGGGTGTCGGTGGTGGTGCGCCAGACCATCCTGCAGCTGGCCACGCCCGATGCGATGCGCGGCAGGGTGTCGTCGATCAACGGCATCTTCATCGGCTCGTCCAACGAGCTGGGTGCGTTCTACGACGGCGTGATGGCACGCCTGGTCGGCCTGGTGCCGGCGGTGGTGATCGGCGGCTGCGTGACCCTGGGCGTGGTCGCCACCACCGCGTGGAAGGCGCCGAAGCTGCGCAAGCTGGATCTGCGCGACCTGCAGTGAGGTCTGCGGCAGTGAGGTCTGCGACGGTGCCCGCCGGTCTGATCGACATCACCCAATCGACACGCCTGGCCGCACGACACGCGCCAGGCGTGTCGATGGCTGCAACGCCCGTTGCGCTCGCGCGATGCGCATAAAAAACCCCGCACATGGCGGGGTCTTTCAGTCGACGGACAAGGCCTGACCCTGTCGAACGATCAGTCGCCCTGCTGCTTCTGCAGGTGCTCCCAACGCTCCTGGGCGTCGATGGTGCGCTCGGCGGTCAGACGCGCTTCCAGACGGTCGATGCCGATCTCTTCGCCGGTGTCCACGCAGTAGCCGTAGTCGCCGTCTTCCAGACGCTTGAGCGTGCTGTCGATCTTGCCGATCAGCTTGCGATGACGGTCGCGGGTGCGCAGCTCCAGCGAGTTCTCGGTCTCGCGCGTGGCACGCTCGGCTTCGTCGCCGATGTCGCGCACTTCTTCGCGCAGGTTTTCGATGGTCTGCTTGGACTCTTCGACCAGGTCGTTGCGCCAGCTCTGCAGACGCTGACGGAAGTACTCCTGCTGCAGCTTGCTCATGTACTCCTCATCGGCTGCAGGCTTGTAGCCCTGCGGCAGGATCGGACGACCGGTGGCTTCATCGGTCTTGTACTCGACCACCTTGTACTTGGTCTTGGGAGTCGGGCTGGCCGGCTTGGAGGTCACGGCCACGGCCACCTTGCCGACCGGACGGGTCGCGGCGGGCTTGGCGGGGGCTTCGGTTTTGGTTGGCGTTTTTGCTGAAGATTTCGAAACGGGCACGGGATTCTTAAGTGGCGGGGTCGCAGGCTTTGCCGGCTTCGCAGGGACGGCCTTGGAGGCCGGTGCGGGCGCGGACTTTTCAGCCTTGACCGGGACTGACTTGGCCGGAGTCGACTTGGTAGCCGGCTTCGGTACGGACTTGGGCGCCACCGGCTTGGCGGCCGGTTTGGCGGCAGCCGGAGCTGCCTTGTTCGCCGCCGGCTTGGCAGCACTCTTGGCGACAGGAGATTTTACAGGTTTGGCGGCCGCGGGTTTGGACGCTGCGGTCTTGGCGACCGGCGCCGGCTTGGCCGCGGTCTTGCTCGCAGCTGCCTTCTTGGCAACCGCTTGCTTGGCAGCCGGCTTGACCTGCTTGGCGGCCGGTTTTGCAGCGGCAGGCGCCGCTGCCTTCTTCGCAACGGGTTTGGCGGACTTCTTGGCGGCCTCTACGGCCTTTTTTGCAGGTTTTTTAGCAGCCACGAAACGCTCATCCTTGGTTCCCCCGGGGCCCGGGAAAGCGGGCCTTTATAGCTTACCCCACGGACCCCCGGCAACCACGTATTAATCCAAGTGGCATATCATTGGCAAGTGATCTCACGCCTGCTCATCGCGCTGCTGCGCTTCTACAAGCGGTTCATCAGCCCCCTGCTGGGGCCGCGCTGCCGTTTTGCGCCCAGTTGCTCGGAATATGCGATGACCGCGATCGGCCGCTTCGGCCCGCTGCGCGGTTGCTGGCTGGCCGCACGCCGGCTCGGCCGCTGCCATCCCTTTCATCCGGGCGGGTTCGATCCCGTCCCCGACGCGCCCGCGTCCGGGTCCTCGCCCGTTTCCCCTTCCTGCAGTTGCAAAGGACCTCATCCATGAGCCGAACCCTCATCGTCAACGCCCGCCTGGTCAATGAAGGCAAGGAATTCGACGCCGATCTGCTGATCGAAGCCGGCCGCATCGCCAAGATCGCCAGCAAGATCGCCCCAGCCGCAGGCGATACCGTGGTGGACGCGGCCGGACGCTGGGTGCTGCCGGGCATGATCGACGACCAGGTGCACTTCCGCGAGCCGGGCCTGACCCACAAGGGCGATATCGCGACCGAATCCGGCGCCGCGGTGGCCGGTGGCCTGACCAGCTTCATGGACATGCCCAACACCAATCCGCCGACCCTGGACGCGGCCGCACTGCAGGCCAAGTACGACGCGGCGGCCGGGCGCGCCTGGGCCAACTACGGCTTCTACATGGGCGCCAGCAACGACAATCTGGCCGCGATCCAGACACTGGACCCGAAGACCGCCCCGGGCATCAAGGTGTTCATGGGCGCCTCCACCGGCAACATGCTGGTCGACAACCCCGAGACGCTGGACGCGATCTTCCGCGACGCGCCGACGCCGATCATCACCCACTGCGAAGACACCCCCACCATCGATGCGACGCTGGCGCAGTACAAAGAGAAGTACGGCGACGCGTTGACCCCGGAGATGCATCCGGACATCCGCTCGCGCGAGGCCTGCCTGAAGTCCTCGCTGCTGGCGGTGTCGCTGGCGCGCAAGCACAACACCCGCCTGCACGTGCTGCATATCTCCACCGCCGACGAGCTGGCGCTGTTCGAGGCCGGCCCGCTGGTCGATGCCGAGGGCAAGCTGCGCAAGCGCATCACCGCCGAGACCTGCATCCACTTCCTGCGCTTCGACCGCAGCGATTACGCGCGGCTGGGCAACCTGATCAAGTGCAACCCCGCAATCAAGGACGCCGACGACCGCCTGGCACTGATCCAGGCGCTGGCCGAGGATGTCATCGACGTGCTCGCCACCGACCACGCGCCGCATACCTGGGAAGAAAAGCAGAAGCCCTACGCACAGGCGCCCTCCGGCCTGCCGCTGGTGCAGTACGCGCTGGTCGCCGCGCTGGAGCTGGTGCATGAGGGCAAGCTGCCGATCACCCGCATCGTGCAGAAGTTCGCGCATGCGCCGGCGCAGCTGTTCGATGTGGAAGAACGCGGCTTCCTGCGCGAAGGCTATTTCGCCGACCTGGTGATGATCGACAACACTCCGTTCACCGTGAAGCGCGAGCAGGTGCTGTCCAAGTGCGGCTGGTCGCCGTTCGAGGGCACCACGTTCCGCTCGCGCATCGCCGCGACCTGGGTCAACGGCCAGCAGGTGTGGGATGGCGAACAATTGATTGGCAGTGCCGCCGGTCAACGCCTGACCTTCGACCGCTGATGCGCGCAGCTCTGTTTGGCGCCTGGCTTGCGCTGGCGCCGCTCTCGCTCGCTGTCGGCAGCGTCGCTGCGCAGTCTGCCGACGCTACGGAGGTGGTATTTCCGCAAAGCGCTTCGCAGGGCGCGTTGGTGATCGGCAAGGTGCCGGCGGGCAGCCAGGTGCAGTACGCCGGCCGCAGCTTGCGGGTCAGTGGCTATGGCAGCGTGGTGTTCGGCATCGGCCGCGACGCCAGCGGCCCGTTGCAGGTGCAGATCACCCGGCCCGATGGCAGCAAACAGACCGCCAGCATTGCGGTGACGCCACGCGACTGGCCGGTGGAGCGCGTCAACGGCGTGCCGCCCAAGACGGTCAATCCGCCTGCGGCGATCGCCGAGCGGATCAAGCGCGAGCAGGCGCAGGTCACCGCCGCGCGCGACCGCGACGATGCCCGCACCGATTTCGCCCAGCCCTTCGTCTGGCCGGTGCAGGGCCGCATCAGCGGGCGCTTCGGCAATGCGCGGGTCTACAACGGCCAGCCCGGTGCCGGCCACTCGGGCATGGATATCGCCGTGCCCACCGGCACGCCGGTCAAGGCGCCGGCTGCCGGCGTGGTGACCTTTGCCGCGCCGGACCTGTATCTGACCGGCGGCACCGTGCTGCTGGACCATGGCTTCGGGGTGAGCTCGAATTTTCTGCACCTGTCGCGCATCGACGTGAAGGTGGGCGACCGGGTGGAGCAAGGCCAGGTGATTGCCGCAGTCGGTGCCACCGGGCGCGCGACCGGGCCGCATCTGCATTGGGGGATGAACTGGTTCGATGTGCGCATCGATCCGCTGCTGGTGCTTGAGCGCAGCGAATAGCTAGCGCGCGCGGTGTGTCGGCAGGGCCGGCGGACGACGGCATGGTGTCTGCGACCCACCCGTTGCGCTTGTGTTCGCCGCAGGGCTTTGGGGTATAACCGGAACGACCGTCGATCCTCGCCAGGCATCGGTGGACGATCGGTCACTGGCCGTCGGTCCGGTGCCTAGCCGCCGGACCTGCGTCATCTCCCCTCCCCCGACCGCAGGAGATGTGCGACATGCGCAACGAGCAACTCAAACCCACCCTGGGCACCTGGCAACTGTGGGGGATCGCCGTGGGTCTGGTGATTTCCGGCGAATATTTCGGCTGGAGCTACGGCTGGGGCACCGCCGGCACGCTGGGTTTTCTGGTGACCACGCTGCTGGTCGCGGTGATGTACACCTGCTTCATCTTCAGCTTTACCGAGCTGACCACCGCCATCCCCAATGCGGGCGGGCCGTTCGCCTATAGCCTGCGCGCGTTCGGGACCTACGGCGGCATGCTGGCGGGCCTGGCCACGCTGATCGAATTCGTGTTCGCGCCGCCGGCCATCGCGATGGCAATCGGCGCCTATCTCAATGTGCAGTTCCCGACCCTGGACCCGCGCATCGCCGCGATCGGCGCGTATGCAATCTTCATGGGCTTGAACATCGTCGGCGTGGCGATCGCCGCCACCTTCGAGCTGATCGTGACCTTGCTGGCGGTGATCGAGCTGCTGGTGTTCATGGGCGTAGTGGCGCCGGGCTTCAGCGTTGCGCGCTTTGCCGCCAATGGCTGGGCCGGTAGCGATGTATTCGGCCCGGCCGCCATTTCCGGCATCTTTGCCGCGATTCCGTTTGCGATCTGGTTCTTTCTGGCAATCGAGGGCGCGGCGATGGCGGCCGAAGAGGCCAAGGACCCCAAGCGCACGATTCCACGTGCCTACATCGCCGGCATCCTCACCCTGGTGGTGCTGGCGCTGGGCGTGATGGTGTTTGCGGGCGGGGTCGGCGACTGGCGTCAGCTCTCCAACATCAACGACCCGTTGCCGCAGGCAATGAAGGCGGTGGTCGGCAACAGCTCGACCTGGCTGCATATGCTGGTGTGGATCGGCCTGTTCGGCCTGGTGGCCAGCTTCCACGGCATCATCCTGGGCTATTCGCGGCAGTTCTTTGCGTTGGCGCGTGCCGGGTTCCTGCCGCACGGGCTGGCCAGGCTGTCGCGCTTTCGTACGCCGCATCGCGCGATTCTTGCCGGCGGCGCGATCGGCATCGCGGCGATCTGCAGCGACAGCGTGGTCAAGATCCAGGGCATGTCGCTGACCGCGGCGATGATCACCATGTCGGTGTTCGGCGCAATCGTGATGTATGTGATGAGCATGCTCAGCCTGTTCAAGCTGCGCCGCGCCGAACCCAAGCTGGAGCGCAGCTTTCGCGCGCCGGGTTATCCGGTGGTCCCGGCAATCGCGCTGCTGCTGGCGCTGGTGTGTCTGGTGGCGATGGTCTGGTTCAACCCGATCGTGGCGCTGATCTTCGTGGGCCTGCTGCTGTTCGGTGCGCTGTGTTGCGTGCTGAGCTTGCGCAGCCAGGCCACGCCTGCGGCCAGTGCCAGATGAGCGGGTTCGCGTTTACCGCCGGCGGCGAGCGCTTCCAGTTTGCCGATCTCAAGACCTTGCTGGCCAAGGCCACGCCGCCGCGCTCGGGCGACCAACTGGCCGGGCTCGCCGCCGACTCCGGGCTGCAACGGGTGGCTGCGCAGATGGCGCTGGCGGACCTGCCGCTGCGTCACTTCCTCGATGAAGCGGTGGTGCCGTACGAATCGGACGAGGTCACCCGCCTGATCGTCGACCAGCACGATGCTGCCGCATTTGCCGCGGTGGCGCATCTCACCGTCGGTGGCTTTCGCGACTGGCTGTTGAGTGCGCAGGCCGACGAAGCGGCACTGGCCGCGTTGGCGCCCGGACTGACGCCGGAGATGGTGGCAGCAGTCTCGAAGTTGATGCGCGTGCAGGACCTGATCCTGGTCGCGCAGAAGACGCGGGTGGTCACGCGCTTTCGCAACACGCTGGGCTTGCGTGGTCGTCTGTCCACGCGCCTACAGCCCAACCACCCTACTGACGATGCCACCGGCATCGCCGCCAGCGTGCTCGATGGCCTGTTGTACGGCAATGGCGATGCGGTGATCGGCATCAATCCTGCCAGCGACAGCCTGGCCGCCACCACCGCGTTGCTGCGCATGCTCGATGCGGTGATCGCCGGCTACCAGATCCCCACGCAGTCCTGCGTGCTGGCGCACATCACCACCACCATCGACGCGATCAACCGCGGTGTGCCGGTGGACCTGGTGTTCCAGTCGATCGCCGGCACCGAAGCGGCCAATGCCAGCTTCGGCATCAATCTGGCGCTGCTGCAGGAAGGCCATGACGCCGGGGTGTCGCTGCGACGCGGCAGCGTCGGCGACAACGTGATGTATTTCGAGACCGGCCAGGGCAGCGCGTTGTCGGCCAATGCGCATCATGGCGTCGATCAGCAGACCTGCGAGGTGCGCGCCTATGCCGTGGCGCGGCAGTTCAAGCCGCTGCTGGTGAACACCGTGGTGGGCTTCATCGGCCCGGAATATCTCTACGACGGCAAGCAGATCATCCGTGCCGGGCTGGAGGATCACTTCTGCGGCAAGCTGCTGGGCGTGCCGATGGGCTGCGACATCTGCTACACCAATCATGCCGAAGCCGACCAGGACGACATGGACGTGCTGCTGACCCTGCTCGGCACCGCCGGCATCAACTTCATCATGGGCATTCCCGGCTCCGACGATGTGATGCTCAACTACCAGACCACCTCGTTTCACGATGCGCTGTATGCGCGCCAGGCGCTCGGCCTGCGCGCTGCGCCCGAGTTCGAACACTGGCTGGAACAGCAAGGCATCCTGCGCCTGCGCGATGGCCGCTTTGAACTCGGCAGCGAGCTTCCCGCACCGTTCCGGCGTGCGCTGGAGCAATTGAACGCCGGCAGCGTGCAATGAGCAGCCCGACCACTCCTCCGCGCGATGCCTGGGCGCAGCTGCGTCAGCTCACACCGGCGCGCGTCGCGCTGGGGCGCGTCGGCACCAGCCTGCCGACCGCAGCGCATCTGGATTTCCAGCTTGCGCACGCGCAGGCACGCGATGCAGTGCATCTGGCATTCGATCCACAGCCGCTGCAGGCAGCGCTGCAACAGCGCGGGCGGAACAGCATTCTGCTGCACAGCGCAGCGGTGGACCGGCACACCTATCTGCAACGTCCGGATCTGGGCCGGCGCCTGGGCGAGAATGCGGCCGCGCATCTGCGTGGCCTGACCGCGGTCCATGGCGGCGGGCACGATGTCGCCGTGGTGGTCGCCGACGGACTCTCCGCATTGGCGGTGCATCGGCATGCGGCGCAGATGCTGGAGCATATCGACGCGCTGGCTGCGCACGAAGGCTGGTCATTGGCGCCGGTGGCGTTGATCGCGCAAGGCCGCGTCGCCATCGGCGACGAGGTCGGCGAACTGCTCAAGGCGCGTCTGGTGATCGTGTTGATCGGCGAGCGGCCAGGGCTGAGCTCGCCCGACAGCCTGGGCCTATATCTGACCTATACCCCGCGCGTCGGCCTCGCCGACGCCGCGCGCAATTGCATCTCCAATATCCGCGCCGAAGGACTGAGTTACGCCGAAGCCACGCACAAACTTGCGTACCTGCTGCGCGAATCGTTCCGGCGCAAGCTGTCCGGCGTGCAGCTCAAGGACGAGGCCGAGCAACCGGCGCTGCCGTCAGCGGGCCCGTCCGATGCTGCGCCGCGGACATTCTTACTTCCCGATGGGATGCGGCCTGACTTTTGAACCTAGTTCGTAGTTAGCCGACTTACCTGAGCGCGCCATCCTGCGGATCGCTGGCCGCATAGGTGCTGGTCGGCAACTCGTTGTCGTGCGGATGGCGCAGGGCATTGCGTACCTCTTCCGGCAGTTGCTCGACATCCAGCATCACCTTGCCGGAATGCACATCACGCACGACCGACGCAGGCAGCACGAAGTCGCCCCCGTTCTCGATATTGATGACCAGCTCGGCGCCATCCTTGCGCACCTCGCGGACGGCACCGACGCCGACTTCGCCATCGCGCAGAAATACCATCTGGCCGATTTCGATCTGTTGCATCTTGTTTCTCCTCTGTCAGGCAGCGCGTGAACGCGCAGTGCCATGACCGTTCTTGTGTGCAATCCAGGCTGACAGCGCCGATCCAGCATCACAACTGGATCGGCGCTTGCGCAAGCGAAAGCAGTGAAATGAGAACGCCTGCACCATCGCGAAGATCGTGCAGGCGTGCAGCAGGCCTCAGCGCAGCGGAACGTCCGCCACCTTGTCCTGATAATCCTTTTTCGGGTCAACGCCGAACAACACCTTGATACCGGCCAGCAGACTGGAACCGTTGAGCCAGATCTGCGCGTGATCGGTATCCAGACGCAGCAGCGCCAGCTTGGGATCGTCCTTGCCGCCTTCGTACCAGGCAGCCACATGCGGGTTCCACAGGCGCTCGACCACGGCCGGGTCAGTGTCTTCGCGCAACGAGCCGCTGATGCTGGCGAACAGGTCATGCCCCTTGCTGCTGAAGGCGCCGATGACGCGGCGGCCCTGCCCCAGCATGGCAATCAGCGCATTGTCCTTGGAGGTGAAGAACCAGATCGGACCACCGCTGTCGCCTTCGATCTGCGCGGTCATCGGGCGGGCATGCCCGTCTTCCACGCCATCCAGGCCCAGCATCACGGTGCGATCGGACTTCAGGGCTTTCCAGAATTTTTCCTGCAGCTCTTTGGGATCTGCCATCTCGATGTCTCACATGCGCGTGTCTACGCGGGTGACTCAGTCTGGAAGTCTCCCCGCCCACGGCATGTGACGATGCGCACTCCTGCCTGCACATGGCGGCAACGCGATCGCCTCCGGTGAAATGGTGCACCTGCATAAATCACGACAGCCCAAGTGCCTGTTTGCGACGCAGTCACGTTGTAGAGCGTGATGCCACTAAAGCTCTTGAACATTGCATCTGAACGCCGCGCCGCTGTAGCGACCACGTCAGTAAGATCGCCCCGCCGATTGCTCCGCCATCCAGGAACACCCAGACGCGGTGACCGGCATCCGCCGATCGCATGCTGCGCCATGGTTGCGGCACATGCACGCGACGTCCGGCGGTTGAAGCGTATCCATCAATCGTCTGCGTCCCTTCCGAGAGAGCGCCACTCATGTCTGCATCGCCCTTGCGCACGACCTGTATCGCCGCCGTCCTGCTGAGCCTTGTCAGTGCCGATGCCACCGCCTTGACCGGCACGGCCAGCCGCCCACAACTCTCCAGTAGCGAGGCGAGCACGTACACCATCTCCAAGGCCCTGGCCAAGGCCGGCCCGATCACCGCCCTGGTCACCGACAACTGGAATCCCACTGCAGGGGTCGCGCTGCTCAGTGCAGACTTCGCCGTCGCCGCCGATGGCTCCACGCGCTATCGCACCGTGCAGTCGGCAATCGATGCCGCTGTCGCTGCCGGCGGCAGCACCCGTCGCTACATCAGCATCAAGGCCGGCACCTATACCGAACTTGTTTGCGTGCCGACCAACGCGCCGCCGCTGACCGTGTTCGGCCTGGGCACCAACACCACCGACACCGTCATCCGCTTCAACAACGCCAACCCGACGCCCAAGCCGGCCGGCACCGCAAGTCACCCCTGTGCCAGCAATGCAGCGGCAACCACGGTGGGCACCTCCAACAGCGCGACACTGACCGTGCGCGCCGCCGGCTTCCAGGCGCGTCACCTGCGCGTGGACAACAACTACGTCGAAGGCACCTACCAGGACAACAACCAGTCGGCAGTCGCGCTGGCGGTGCGTGGCGACCAGGCCAGCTTCGAAGACGTGCTGGTGACCGGCAATCAGGACACCTTGCTGATCAGTGCGACCAATGCCGCCAATGTGATCCGCGCCTATTTCAAGAACAGCACGATCGAAGGCGATGTCGACTTCATCTTCGGCTCGGGTGTGGGCGTGTTCGACAACGCCACCATCCGCTCGGCCGGCGCGCGCCTGGGCAGCAGCCGTGGCGGCTACATCTTTGCGCCGAGCACACGCCCGGGCAGCGCCCACGGGTTCCTGGCGATCAATAGCCGCTTCGTCGCCGGCTCCGGATCACCCGACAACCAGACCTACCTCGGGCGTGCCTGGGACGAAGGCATCAGCAGCCTGTCCGCCTACGTCAACGGCACCTCACCCAATGGCCAGGTCACGGTGCGCAATTCCAGCCTGGGCAGCCACATCCGCAAGACCGCACCGTGGAATGCCTCCACCGTCAGCCGCCCGTACTGCAGCAGCAACTGCGCCAATTCGGCCAACCGGTTCTACGAATACGGCAATAGCGGTGCCGGCAGCGCGGACTGATGGTTCGCCACGCCAGGTTGCCCTGAGGCACCACGTCGCAACGCGTTGACGTTGCCACCCTCGCCTGTCGGCACGCCGTGTGATGCGGTGAGCCGGCAGGCGTTTTTGTTGCCTCCGATTGCGGCAATGCTGCAGCGCCTTCGGCAATGCGGTGCTGAATTCGCCCAGCCGGCAGCGTACCTGGACGCAAGAGGCCAACCTTGCTCGTCGCTCGCCGCCAGCCAAGTGCGGTGGCAAGCGAGATGGCTGGCGCGCTGACGACGTGTGTTGATGATCGCTGTCATGCGACTGCAACACCCAGGCGGCGCACCTTTGACTGATCGACAACGACTTTCGCATCCCACTCCCGGAGCATCCCATGCAGTCCGATTGCCCCTTTCCAGCGCTTGCGCCGTTGACGCTCGCGCTGCTTGGTCTGACGACATTCCAGGCCAGCGCCGCGCGGCCGCATACAGCGGGCGCGCCCGATACCGCGCACAGCATTTCCACCAGTTGGGGCGTGATCCAGCAACCGACACTGCCGACGCAGGTCTGCGCAACGCTCAAGGCCGCGTTGACGCCGGTTGCCGGTTCGCTGGACGCGCTCGATGCAGATCCCGCGCAGTCCAAGCGCGACACCGCGCGTTTGCAGGCGGCCATCGATGATTGCCCGGCCGGCAGCGCGGTGCGCCTGGTGCCCGGCGATGCCGGCGAGTCCGGCTTCTTGAGTGGCCCGCTGACGATCAAGAGCAAGGTCACGCTGTGGATCGACCGCGGCGTCACCTTGTTCGGCTCGCGCAATCCGCAGGATTACGACAATGGTCTTGGCACCTGCGGCACCGCGACCAGCGACAAGGCCAAATCCTGCAACCCGCTGATCCACGTCGCCGATACCGCCAACAGCGGGATCGTGGGTGCCGGCAAGATCGACGGCCGCGGCGGCAGCACGCTCACCGCCGGCCCCAATGCAGGCACCGCCAGCTGGTGGGATCTGGCCTATCTCAATGTCAGCAAAGGACTGAGCCAGCACGTACCGCGGCTGCTGCAGATCGACGACAGCAGCGACTTCACCCTGTACGACATCACCCTGGAAAACTCGCCCAACTTCCATGTCACCACCGACAACGTGGTCGGCCTGACCGCGTGGGGCATCAAGATTCTTGCACCCAGCCTGGTCTACTCGCGCCCCGATTATCGCTGCCCGGCCGGCACAACGCCCGACGTCACTGCGCACGCCAGTTGCTTCACGCCCGAAACGGCCAAGAACACCGACGGCTTCGATCCGGGCCAGTCGAAGAAGGTGTTGCTGGCGTACTCCTACATTGGCACCGGCGATGACGGCGTGGCGATCAAGGCGCATGCCAGCAGCAAGCGCAGCATCGCCTCGGAAAACATGCTGTTCGCATACAACCAGTTCTACTACACGCATGGTTTTTCGCTGGGCAGCGAAACCGATGCGGGCATGCGCCACATCGCCGTGCGCGGCTTGAGCATCGATGGCTTCGACGCGAATGATGTCGCGAGAGACCCGTATTCGGCCAACGGCTTGCGCATCAAATCCGATGGCACGCGCGGCGGCCAGGTCTACGACATCAGCTTCGAAAACGTCTGCATGCGCGGGGTTGCCCGGCCGCTGGTGTTCGACGCCAACTATGCCAACGCGGCGGTGCGCAGCAAACTGCCGAGTTTCAACGGCATTGCGCTGACCAATGTGCACTCGCTGGGTTCCAAGGCGTTTGGCGGCGGCGAGCTGAGCTTCTACGGGTATCGCGATGCGACCACGACCTTGCCCATCACCCTGTCGCTGGACAACGTGGTACTGGAGGGCGGGCCGATCTCGTTCGCGCAACCGCACTTCGGTGGGCCGGCCAGCAATCCGGGCGCGACGCACTTCAGCTTCAAGGGCGGCCCGGTGAGCTTCTTCGATCAGCTATCCGAATCGGTGCCCAACGATGTGCAACTGCAAGGCAAGCCCGGACCGGGCACACCACTGCAGTGCAATGACGCGTTCATTGCCTACCACTCGGTATTGCCCGATTCGCCGATCTGATCTTGCGCTTGAGTGGCAGCGATGCTGCGATCAGACGATTCAAGCATGCATCAAAACTCGGCTGATCGAGGGCGCGGCGCCCCCACCGCTTGCGGGACACGCCGTGAACCCATCCCTAGGGGCTCGGTGGCGGCATCCATGCCGCCACACGGTCCCGCAAGCGGCAAGGACACCGCACCAGGGAGTTGGTCGGTGGCCGCAAAAAAAAAGCCGCTAGTAGCGGTGTCCGTTAGACCTCGAAAAGGCGCGTCATGCTCGGACAACGCGCAACGCACTGCTCTTAAGCTTTGCACACCGACCATCTGGACTGGTCCTTGCCCGCCTACCGTCGTGGGACCTTACGCGGCATGGATGCCGCGTAAGAGCCTACATGGACGTACTTGCGGCGTGTCCCGCGACGGTGGGCGGGCAAGGGCCCTGCAGCCAAGCAGCAGATATACCGCTCTACCGCTGATCTATCGCACCTTACAAGCCCCAATACACAACGCAGCAAGCAATCGAGACTTAGAGCGGTGACGTCGTTTAGCCTCGATCAGAGGCTTGAATCAAAAGCTCGGTGGGTCGAGGACGCGATGCCCTCACCACTTCCGGGACACGCCGTGAACCCATCCCTGGGGACTCGGTGGCGGCATCCATGCCGCCAAGGGTCCCGGAACCGGTAAGGACATCACGCCTCCTAAGTTGGTCGTGCGCTTATGCAACCGCAAAACCGAGATGACCTATGCGAGGTGACTTACGCAGCGGCTTGGTCGCTTGCATGCATGGGTGCATGGCTATTTAGCGATAGGAGCAAACCCAACCAACTTGCTGCCCGCCTTCGACGGAACGTGTTGTTCGGAAATCAGACCACGTCGGCCAGATCGCACAAGGCCCATGCAACCACCGCTGCATCTGACCCGCCGGCCGCCGTTCCTGCTCTTGCCATGCACACCGACCCTCTCGACTGGTCCTTGCCTGCCTACCGTCGCGGAACCTTATGCGGCATGGATGCCGCAGAAGAGCCTACACGGATGTACTTGCGGCGTGTCCCGCGACGGTGGGCGGGCAAGGGCCTCGCAGCCAAGCCGCAGATCGACCGCTCCACCGCTGATCTACCGCACCTCACAAGCCCTGATGCACAACGCGTCGAGCAATCGAGACTTGGAACCGCCAACAAAACTACCGCGCTAGCTTCAGGCCGCGCAGCCAATGCTCGGTATCAGCATGTACCACCCGTACACTCCGCTCACCGCGCGCCACCCGCACTCACCTGACGACCGCTCGCGACGTTTTGTTAGCCGCTCCTAGTCCGCGCCGCTGGCAGCACGCCAGCTATGCCACAACTGCTGCACGGGCGGTGGATACGCTGCCTTGCCGGCAAGCTCGCGCTGCAGGCGCAGGCGCGCCAGCCGCGACCATACCCGGTGCGGGCGCGCCAACGCCGGTTTGCGCGGCCAGGCGCGCAGCAATTGCGTGCGCCATGCGGCAAGCGTCATGTCGCCGGGTGCGGCGCTGTCGCCGGCCACACGCTGGCGTGCGTCCAGCCATTGCAGCGCCACCGCGGTGGCATCGCCAGGCTGGGTGCGCGCAAACAGCGCGGCTTCCACGCCGACCACGGCCTCGGCGAAGGCACGCAATCTCGCCAACGCCTGCTGCAACGATTGCGGCTGCGCACGGGCGTCCTGCATGGCCGGCAAGGTGTCGGCCAGCTGCGCCCATGGCGCAGGCACCGGCTCCAGCACGCGCCCCAGCGGATGGCGCGAACGCTGCTGCGACCAGTCGCGCAGCTCCTGCTGCCACCATGCCAGCTTGGCGTCGGCCGGCAACGGGTCGCCGGCGATGTTCATGATGTCTTCCCATTCCTGCAGCAGCGCAAACCAGGCCGCCGTGAGGCGTCGCTGCGGCTCGGGAATGAAGGGCTCGGCAACCGACCATTCCGGCCAGCGCGTGCGCCACTTGTCGAGAAAACTGTCGAGAGCGCTGGATTGGCTCATGGCGGGTCCAGAAAAAAGCGAAAGAAGATCAGGTCTGCGGCCACGCCACGGCATCCCACAGTGTCTGCGGCTGCGCGACGAGGACGTCGGCCTGCCAGCGCGACGGCTCATCGTCATGCAGGCGATAGCCCCACAACACCGCCACCGACGGCATCGCCGCCGCGCGCGCGGCCAGGATGTCGCGCTCGTCGTCGCCGACGTAGACACACTGCGCCGGCGCAACGCCGATGCGCTCGGCCGCGGTCAGCAAGGGCAACGGATGCGGCTTGCGCTCGGCCAGCGTATCGCCGCCGATCAGCACCGCGCAGCGTTGCTCCCACCCCAGTTGCGGCAGGATCAGCCGGGCCAGATATTCGGGCTTGTTGGTGACCACGCCCCAGATGCAACCGGCACGCTCCATCCGCAGCAGCAGTTCTTCGACACCGTCGAACAGCTGCGACTGCGTGCCGATCAAGGCCTCGTAACGACGCAGGAATTCCGGCACCAAGGCATCGCGCTCGACCGCATCGAGGTCGGCAAACGCCACCGCCAGCATCGCGCGCGTGCCCTTGGACACTACCGGACGCAACTGCGCCAAGGCGATTGGCGCACGCCCACGCGCATCCAGCATCGCGTTGACAGTCGCCAGCATGTCCGGCGCGCTATCGAGCAAGGTGCCATCCAGATCGAACAACACCGCACGCGGAAACTTCGACGATGCAACGGTGTCTTTCCGCTGAGCGGCGTCATCTTGAACTCGGAATGGCTCGGACATCACCAGCGCCGGTCTCTGTTGTTGCGATTCCCGAATCCCGATTCCCGATTCGTCACGGCTTCACCGCATAAGCCAGGTAATTGACCTCGGTCCGCGACGACAGGCGCGCACGATTGCGCCACGGCTCATACACCATGCCGCTGACGTCTTCCAGCTGCAGTTCGGCACTGCGCAACCACGCCGCAAGCTCTGCCGGCTTGATGAAATCCTTGTAGTGATGCGTGCCCCTGGGCAGTAGCCGCGCGATGTATTCGGCGCCGACCACCGCCAGCGCAAACGCGGCCGGGGTGCGGTTGAGCGTGGACAAAAACAGCTTGCCGCCCGGCTTGAGCAGGCTGGCGCAGGCGCGGATGATCGCGGTCGGGTCCGGCACGTGTTCGAGCATTTCCATGCAGGTCACCGCATCGAAGCTGCCCGGCTGTTCGGCGGCCAGGTCTTCCACCGACTGCACGCGGTAATCCACCTGCACGCCCGATTCCAGGCTGTGCAGGCGCGCCACCTTGACCAGCTCCGGCGCCAGATCGATCGCGGTGACCTGCGCGCCCAGACGCGCCATCGACTCGCTGAGCAGACCGCCGCCGCAGCCGACATCGAGCACGCGCGCGCCGGCCAGGCCCAGCCGCGCGGACACATAGTCCAGGCGCACCGGATTGAGCGCATGCAGCGGCTTCTGCGGGCCGTCGGCATCCCACCAGCGGTTGGCCAGCGCCGCGAACTTGTCCAGCTCGCTCTGATGGAAGTTGCTGGAATTGGGTTGGGGATTCGGATTCATGCGGAGCTCCGTGATGGGGTGACGCGCGCTCAGGCGCGGACGGTGCGGATGCGCTCGCGCCACTGCCGCGCATTGGCGACCAGGGCAGCGGTGTCCATGTCGATGAGCTCGCGCTGCACCAGTTTGGGCTTGCCGGCGATCCACACATCGGTGACCTGATGACGGCCGGCAGCGTAGATCAGTTGCGACAGCACATGATGCAGCGGCTGGGTCTCCAGTGCGGACAGATCCACGCAGACCAGATCGGCCTGCTTGCCGATTTCGATCGAGCCGATCCTGTCGCCAAAGCCCAACGCGCGCGCGCCGCCCAGTGTGGCCGCACGCAGCGTGGTGGCCGCGTCCAGTGCAGTGGCATCGTTAGCCACTGCCTTGGCCAGGATCGCCGCCGTGCGGTTCTCGCTGAACATGTCCAGGTCGTTGTTGCTGGCGCAGCCATCGGTGCCGATCGCCAGGTTCACGCCGGCACGTTGCAGCGCGCAGGCCGGGCAAAAACCCGAAGCGAGCTTGAGGTTGGACTCCGGGCAATGCACCACGCTGACGCCGCGCTCGGCACACAGGTGGATTTCCGCCTCGGTGAGCTGGGTCATGTGCACGGCGATCAGGCGGTCGTTGACCAGCCCCAGGCGATCCAGCCGCGCCAGCGGGCGCTGCCCGTACTGGGCAACCGAATCGGCCACTTCCTGCGCGGTTTCGTGCGTGTGCAGATGCACCGGCAGATCCAGCTGGTCGGCCAGCATGCGCACGCGTTCGAAGTTGGCGTCGTTGACCGTGTACGGCGCATGTGGGGCGAAGGCGGTGCTGATCAGCGGATCGTCGCGCCACTGGTCGTGCAGCTCGCCGGCCCGTGCGAAGTATTCGTCGTCCGACGATGCCCAGGCGGTGGGGAAATCAATGATCACCGCGCCGACCAGCGCACGGAAACCGTGCTGCTTGTACACGGCCGCCTGCACATCGGCGAAGAAGTAGTTCTCGTTGACGCAGGTGGTGCCGCCACGCAGCATTTCGGCGATCGCCAGCGTGGTGCCGTCGGCGACGAATTCCGGCCCGATCACCGCCGCTTCCACCGGCCAGATGTGCTGCTGCAGCCACACCATCAGCGGCAGATCGTCGGCAACGCCACGCAGCAGCGTCATCGGGTTATGCGTGTGCGCATTGACCAGGCCCGGGATCAGGGCCGCCTCCGGGCGCGAGACGGTCTGCGTCGGCGCAAACCGCAGGCGCGCCTCGGCGGTGGGCAGGATCGCCACGATGACGCCGTTGTGCACCGCTACCGCGTGATCGTCGAGCACCACCGCATGCGGCTCGATCGGCACGACGTAGCCGGCTTCGATCAACAGGTCGCAGACTTCGGGAGGGGCATTGGTCATGAGCGGATCCATAAAAGGTTAGTTGTCGAACGGCCAGCTGGGATCGCCACCGGCCACAGGCACATAGCGCTGGCCGTTGTAGCGCAGCACCTGGCGCACGCGACGGGTGCGTTCGGTATCGGTGTCGCTGCCAGCGGCGCTCTCCACGGTAGACACGTTGGCTGTCAGCACGATGTCCGCATAGCCGGCATGTACCTGCGGCGCCATGCTCACGCTCAGATCGGCCACTTCGGTGATCACGTCGCCCTTGCCCAGACTGCACGGCTCGCCTTTCACACGTTGCCACGCATAGAGATCGCGTTGCAGCACCGGGCGCAGGCTACGCCCCTCGCGCACCAGCAGGGTCAATGCCTGATTGCTGTAAAAATCCGGGCAGCTGGGCCCGCGCGCGGCGCTGTGCACCACCACGCCGATCGCACGCACGCCCTTGGCCAGGTCGTAGCGCGCGGTGTCCAGGCGCAGGCTGTCGGCAGCCAGTTCAAAGGCGGCGTCCTCGCCCATTGCCTGCGCGTAGAACGCCAGCACCTTGCCGCTGGCGGCATCGAGCATGGCCACGCGCAACTCGAGGTCGCGCTCGCCAGGCACGCTCTCCGCATCGCCAGCAAATGCGATTGCCGCCAGCCGGATCGCCGCATCGTTCGGCCACGGCTTGCAGCTCTGGGCCACCAGACGGTCGACCGGCACCGCGGCGGCAGCGCCGCCCACGACGCCGGACGTTGCAATGGCCGCAACGGCGGCCACGTCATGGGCATCGCAGGTTGCGGCAGCCGATTGCGCAAACGCCGGGCACGCGAGCAGCGCACCCCACAGCCCCAACACGACACTGGCACTGCGTCCCGCTCGATCAGGCCAGTGTCCCGGACGCATCGTCTTACTTGACGCGCGCCGAGTATTCGCCCGAGCGGGTGTCAACCTTGATGATTTCGTCCTGGTTGACGAACAGCGGCACGCGCACCACCGCACCGGTTTCCAGCGTCGCCGGCTTGCCGCCGCCGCCGGAGGTATCGCCGCGCACGCCCGGGTCGGTCTCGGTGATCTTCAGCTCGACGAAGTTCGGCGGCTGCACCCAGATCGGCGTGCCGTTCCACAGCGTCACGATGCAGTCTTCCTCGCCCTTGAGCCACTTGTCGGCGCCACCCATGCCGGCCTTGTCGGTCTGCACCTGCTCGAAGGTTTCCGGGTCCATGAAGTGCCAGTACTCGCCATCGCTGTACAGGTAGCGCATGTCGGTATCGACCACGTCGGCCACTTCCACGTCGTCGGTTGCCTTCATGGTCATTTCGACCACGCGGCCGGACTTGATGAAGCGGTACTTCATGCGGGTGAAGGCCTGGCCCTTGCCCGGCTTGACGTATTCGGTCTCGGTGATGACCGCCGGCTCGTTGTTGACCAGGATCTTCATGCCGTTCTTGACGTCGTTCATGCCAACAGTGGCCATGGTGCAGCTCCTCGATAAGACCACGACCTGCCACAGGCCGTGGCAGGTCGGATTAGAATGGGGCGCCCGCCGCAACCGGCGGGCATTGGTTTTGTGACCGCACATGATACCCGCAGCCCCCCTCGCCTTGCAGCCATCTCCGCCGCCCACCCTGCAACCGCCGCGCTGGCAGCAGCAGTGGCGCGACGCCGTGCGCGACCCGCGCGCGCTGCTGGCGCTGCTGGGCCTGGAGGCGCAGGCGGCCGGGATCAGCGACGCGGCTGCCGCCCAGTTCCCGCTGCGGGTGCCGCAGGCATTCGTGGCGCGCATGCGCCGTGGCGACCTGCACGACCCGCTGCTGCGCCAGGTGCTGCCGCTGGACGATGAAATGCGGCCGGTGCCCGGCTTCGGCCTGGATGCGGTCGGCGATGGCGCCGCCAAGACCGCCGACGGGGTGATCCAGAAATACCGCGGCCGCGCGCTGCTGATCGCCACCGGCAGCTGCGCGGTGCACTGCCGCTACTGCTTCCGCCGCCACTTCCCGTATGCCGAGGAAACCGCCGCGCGCGACGGCTGGCGCGACGCGGTCGCCACGATCGCGGCCGACCCCGGCATCGACGAAGTGCTGCTGTCCGGCGGCGACCCACTGTCGCTGGCGACCGGCAAGCTGGCCGAACTCACCGATGCGCTGGCCGCCATCGGCCACATCAAGCGCCTGCGCATCCACAGCCGGCTGCCGATCGTGCTGCCCGAGCGCGTTGACGCGCCGCTGCTGGCCTGGCTGCGCAGCCTGCCGTGGCCGGTGGCCTTCGTGGTGCATGCCAACCACGCCAACGAATTCGATACCGCCGTCGACACCGCCATGCGCGCCCTGCGCGAGGCCGGCGCGCAGTTGCTCAACCAGGCCGTGCTGCTGCGCGGGGTCAACGACAGCGTGGACGCGCTGGCGGCCCTGAGCGAACGCAGCTTCGCCGCCGGCGTGCTGCCGTATTACCTGCACCAGCTCGACCGGGTGGCCGGGGTGGCACATTTCGAAGTGGACGATGCGCGCGCGCGCGCCCTGCACACCGAACTGGCCACGCGCCTGTCCGGCTACCTGGTGCCGCGCCTGGTGCGCGAAATCCCCGGCGACACCGGCAAACGGCCGCTGTAACCACCAGCTCTCAAACACATCGGATCGTAGGAGCGCACCCGGGCGCGACGAAGCATGACCGGTAACGCCCGTCGCGCCCGGGTGCGCTCCTACGCTGCTCAGCCTGCGGCGATCAGCTTGACCATGTCAGCCGGGCTCAGCGGGCGGCTGAACCAGTAGCCCTGGCCCAGGTCGCAGCCGCGCTCGCGCAGCAGGTTGAACTGCGCTTCCTGCTCGATCCCCTCGGCCACCACCGTGATGCCCAGCGAATGCGCCATGCCGATGATGGCTGTGGTCAGCGCCAGATCGTCCGGGTCGCGCTGCAGGTCGGCGATGAAACTCTTGTCGATCTTGACCCCGTCCACCGGCACCTGGCGCAGATGGCTCAAGCCGGAGAAACCGGTGCCGAAGTCGTCCAGCCACACCTTCACGCCGGTGCGGTGCAATTGATCGAGCAGGCTGGCAGCCATCATTTCGTCGCCGATCACCGCCGTTTCGGTCAGCTCCAAGTGCAATCGCGCGGCCGGCAGGCCGGACTCGGCCAGGCACTCGGCCACGGTGTCGATCAGGTCGCCACTGCGCAGCTGACGCGGGGAGACGTTGACCGAGATGAACAAGCCCTCGCCCACCACCGGCCATTGCGCCGCTTCCAGGCAGGCCGCGCGCAGCACCTTGGGGCCGATCACCTCGATCAGGCCGCTCTGCTCGGCGATATCGATAAAGGTGGATGGCGCAATCGTGCCCAGCGCCGGGTGCTGCCAGCGCAGCAGCACTTCCACCCCCACCAGCACCCGGTCGCTGGTGCGGTAGATCGGCTGATAGACCAGCCGCAACTCATCGCGATCCCAGGCCCCGCGCAGCTCGTGCTCCATGTGCACGCGCCGCTCCACCGCATGATCGGCGGCACGGCTGTAGAAGCGATGGCAGTTCTTGCCGGCGACCTTGGCCTGGTACATCGCGATGTCGCCGTTCTTCAGCAACGCAGTGGCATTGCTGGCATCGTCCGGGAACAGCGTGATGCCGATCGAGGTGCCCAGGAACACCTCCCGGCCCTGCACGTTCAAGGGGCGGCTCAATTCGTGCACCAGCCGGTCCGCCAGCTGGGCGGCAAGCAGGCTGACATCGCCGTTTTGCAGCAGGATCACGAACTCGTCGCCGCCAAAGCGCGCCAGGATCGCATCGTCGCCGCCCAACGTACCGACCGCGCGGCTGATGCGGCTGGCGAACTGCAGCAGCGCCTCGTCGCCGGCCTCGTGGCCCAGCGTGTCGTTGACGCGCTTGAAGTCGTCGATATCGGCGAACAGCAGCGCCAGCTTGCTGTCGGTGCTGCGGGCGGTGTTGAGCAGATGGTCCAGGCCCTCGCGGAACCCCAGCCGGTTGGTCAGCCCGGTCAGCGCATCGGTGTAGGCCATGTGGCGCACCTCGCGATCGTGCCGGGCGATGCTCTCGCTCATGCGGCCGAAGGCGGAAATCAACTCGCCGATCTCGTCGTTGCGCGGATGCGGCGGCAACTGCACCGCATAGTCGCCACGCTCGATCTGGCGCGCGGCCGCCGCCAGCAGCCGCACCGGCGCCACCAGGGTGCGCTGCACGTAGATGGCCAACAGCACCCCCAGCGCCACCAGCGCGGCCAGCAGCACCAGCAGCCAGCCCAGATCGCGCTTGCCGATCGCGTTGAGGTTCTGCACCAGGGTCAGGTTGGCGCCGGATTCGATCCTGCGCACCCGCTCGCGCGACATGCCCACCCGCACCCCGCCGATGCGCTGGTCGCCGATCTTGATCGGCACCGTCACGTCCAGCACTTCCGGCGTGGATTGCAACAGCATGGCCCGCGCGGTCACCGCCCTGGCTGCGAGCGGGTCGGTCATGGCCTGGCCGTAACGCTGCAGATTGGGCGAGCCGTCGTGCACCAGCCGGCCGCGTCGATCGAACACCAGCACGTAGCTCACCACCTGCTGCCGCGAGGCATTGCGCACCAGTGCGCCCACCGCGCCGAGGTCGGAGTAGTACAACGGATTGGCCAGGCCGTTCGCCAGCTCGGTGGCCAGGGTCTCGCCACGCGTGCGCAGGCTGCGATCGAACAGCTCGTGCAGGATCTGCGCGCTGAGCCCGCGCACCTCGCGCTGCATCGCGCTCTGGCGCTGCAGCAGCGACGCCAGGATCGCACCGACCAGCAGCAGCGTCAGCGCCATCACCAATAGAAAGCGTGCCTGCAGCCCGAAGCGCACCTGAGTCATTCCACTTGGTCCCTGACACGGTGCAAGCCGGCGCTCAGCGCATCCAGGCGGCGGCGGCTGGCAGCATCCAGCGGGTGGAAGGCGGTGGTGCCGAAGAAGCGCTTCAGGGCCGGCCCGGCCTTGGGGTCGGAGGCCGCCTGCAGCAGCACCACGCGCAGCCGCCGCTCCACCGCCGGATCCATGCCGGTGCGCACCATCTCCACCGCGCGCGGCACCGGCGCACTGCGATGCACGATACGGAAATCGCGCTTGAACACCTGCGGCAGATGACGCTCGTCGTCCCAGTCGGCGTTGCTGAAAGCGCCCGCATCGATCAGGTGCTGATGCACGAAGGCGGAGATATTCAATTTCGAGCCGACCATCAGGTAACCCACCGAGCCCGGCACCTGGCTGTCATCCGGCGACAGCAGCACATCGCAGGCGATGCCGTTGCGCACCAGCTCCAGCATCGGCAGCAGATAGCCGCTGGTGGAAGAGGCGTTCTGCAACGCCAGGGTGTGGCCGCGCAACTGCTTGAGCGACTGGATCGGGCTGTCGCGGCGGACGAAGAACACCGTATGGAACTCGCGCAGGCCGGCGCGCTCGGTCATCACCAGCGGGTGCGCACTGCCGCGCTGTTCCAGCAGCATTGCCGCACCGGTGGTTTCACTGACCCAGTCGACGCGGCCACGCCGCAGGTAACTGGACATCTGCCGTGCGTCCGGCGCCATCAGGATTTCGCCACGGCGGATACCGACCTCGTGCATGCGGGGCACCACGTAGTCCAGCAGGGGCTTGAGTTGCGCGTAATGCGTGGCGGGATCGTCGCTGATCCGTCCAAGCACCAATACCGGGGAAGGCGCCGCTGTCGCCGTCGCGGCAAAGCCTGCCCCGGCCAACAGCCCGCAGGCAATCAGACACCATCGTAGACCGCGCAAAACGGACACTCCCCTAGAGCCGCCGACAGCCTAGCCGAATCTTTCGAGATGTGACAGACGTCAGTTTCCGTTGCGCTTTGCCAGCATGGCCATGCGCTGCGCATCAGACAGAATGCCGCGCAGCAAACGCACTTCCTGCTCGCTCATGTCCGCGCGCAACAGCAGCCGCCGCAGCTTGCGCATCGCCGATTCCGGCGCCCGCCCCTTGTGGAAGTCGATCTCGTCCAGGGTCTGGCCCAACTGGCCGAACATGCCTTCCAGTTGGGCATGGCTGGCCGGGCCCTCGCGCAGCGCGCCGGCCGCCGCGGCGGGCGCAGCCTCCGCTTCGCCGGCCGCCAGCTGCGCCAGCCGCACCTCGTACGCCACGACCTGTACCGCCGCCGCCAGGTTGAGCGAGCTGAACGCCGGGTCGGACGGGATATGCAGCGCCGCATGGCAGAGCTGCAGCTCGTCGTTGGTCAGGCCGGTACGCTCGCGGCCGAACACGATCGCCACCTCGGCCGGTTCGCCGGCCTTGGCCCAGGCACGGCGCGCGCCCTCGTCCGGCGGCAGCTCTTCCAGCGCGACCCGGCGCGCACGCGCGGTGCAGCCGATCACCAGGGTGCAATCGGCCACCGCCTCGGCCAGGGTGGCGAAGATCGGCGCCTCGCCGAGCACGTCCTCGGCACCGGCCGAACGCCGATAGGCGTCTTCGTCGAGCGCACGCTCCGGCGCCACCAGCACCAGGCGCGACACCCCCATCGTCTTCATCGCGCGCGCGGCGGCGCCGATGTTGCCTGGATGCTGGGTGCCGACAAGAACAAAACGGATGCGCTGGCTGACGGACATGAACGGAGATTGGGGAGCGATTCGGTCGTAGATGGTAAACTGCGCGGCCGGCTTTGGTGCCGGACCGCTCTTTTACCTTCGCCATTTTCGATTCTGCCTTCACGGGAGCTTTAACCATGCAGAAACCCGCCGTCACCGTCATGGTCAAAGCCGCCCGCCTCGCCGGCAATGTGCTGTTGCGCGGTATCAACAAGCTCGATGCGCTCAACGTGGTGCAGAAAGGCCGCATGGACTACGCCAGCGAAGTCGATGCCGATGCCGAGAAGGTCATCATCAAGGAACTCAAGCGCGGCTACCCCGAGTACGCCGTGTTCGGCGAAGAAGGCGGCGTGCAAGGTGGCAAGAGTGGCCGCTATACCTGGGTCATCGACCCGCTGGACGGCACCAGCAACTATCTGCGCGGCTTTCCGCATTACTGCGTGTCGATCGCGCTGGTGGAAAACGGCGAACCCACCGATGCGGTGATCTTCGACCCGCTGCGCAACGAGCTGTTCACCGCCAGCCGCGGCGCCGGTGCGGTGCTCAACGACCGCCGCATCCGCATCGCCGAACGCAAGGACCTGGAAGGCGCGATGGTCCACACCGGCTTTCCGCCGCGCGAGCGCGCACGCACCAGTGCGCAGCTGAAGTGCGTCGATGCGTTGCTGGTGCAGGCCGAGGATGTGCGTCGTACCGGTTCTGCCGCGCTGGACCTGGCCTATGTGGCCTGCGGCCGCGCCGATGCGTATTTCGAAGCCGGCGTCAAAGCCTGGGACATCGCGGCCGGCGTGCTGCTGGTGCGCGAAGCCGGTGGCCGCGTCTGCGACTACAAGGGTGCCACCCCGCCGCGCATGGACAACATGGGCCCGGAAACGCAGCAGATCGTGGCCGGCAACATCAAGATCAGCGACGCGCTGCAGAAGGTCATCGTCAACACCGGCTACGCCCGCGAGTTCGACGCCAAGTTCTGATCGCTGCCCGACCCAAGTTCTGGTCGACGCCCGCACATCGTAGGAGCGCGCCAGAGCGCGACGGGGCTTTCCCAGCAAAGCCCCTCGCGACCAGGGTCGCTCCTACAACAGCGCGGAGCAAACACAAAAGGCCGGGATCGCTCCCGGCCTTTTGTGTTGGGTGACGCTGTCACAGCGCTACGTGGACCCTAGCGCTGATGCAGGACTTCAGGCGATCGCAGCGTGGTAGCGGCGCTCGACTTCTTCCCAGTTCACTGCGTTGTAAAACGCGCCGATGTATTCCGGGCGACGGTTCTGGTACTTCAGGTAGTACGCGTGTTCCCACACGTCCAGACCCAGGATCGGGGTGTTGCCTTCGAACAGCGGGCTATCCTGGTTGGCGGTGCTTTCCACCACCAGCTTCTTGTCCGGGGTCACGCTCAACCAGGCCCAGCCCGAGCCGAAACGGCTGACGGCGGCCTTCGTGAAGGCTTCCTTGAACTTCTCGAAACCACCGATGTCCTTGTCGATCGCCTTGGCGACCTCGCCCTTGGGCTCACCACCGCCATTGGGCGACAGCACGGTCCAGAACAGCGAATGGTTGGCGTGGCCACCACCGTTGTTGCGCACCGGGCCCTGCAGGTTTTCCGGCAGGCTCTTCAGCTTGGACACCAGCTCTTCCACCGGCAGGTCAGCGTACTCAGTCCCTTCCAACGCCGCGTTGACGTTGTTGATATAGGTCTGGTGATGCTTGGTGTGATGGATTTCCATCGTCTGCGCATCGATGTTGGGTTCCAGCGCGTCGTAGGCGTAGGGCAACTGCGGGAGGGTGTAGGCCATGCGTGTCTCCTGGACTTGCCGCCCGGCGAAGACCGGGCGTTGCGGGGTAGATGGTAAGGACGGCGGCGACGCTTACCAAGGGTATTGGCAGGGAAACTTCATCCCATCGCATGCCGCGTCGTGTTCGCTGCACACCTTGCACCATGCCCCGGTTACTTTGGCGTGAACCGTCCCACCGCCCGGCGCGTTCAAAGTCGACACAGTCGCGCAGCGGCATACTTGCTCTGCCGTCCCACCCCCCTGTTTCTGGAACCGTCATGCGCAAGCCCGCTTTGCTGATCGTCGCCATCGTGCTGCTCGTCGCCGGGTTGTGGGGCATGCGCGCGATGCAGACACCCAAGCCGCACTTCGCGCCGCAGCTCAGCGCGCCGATCGCCGCGGCAGCACCGGTCGAACGCTCACCGCAGCAGCAAGCGTTGCCGGGGTTTCTGCCGACTGAGGCCATGGCCACGATCGTGCTGATCCAGCGCGGCGGGCCATTCCCGCATCCGCAGGACGGCAGCGTGTTCGGCAATCGTGAGCAGCGCCTGCCCGAGCGTCCGCGCGGCTACTACCACGAATACACCGTGGAAACCCCAGGCAGTCCCGATCGCGGTGCGCGCCGCATTGTCACCGGCGGTACCCCGCCGCAGGCGTGGTATTACAGCGACGATCATTACCAGAGTTTCAGATCGTTCCAGGGCCCGGCCCCGGAGCAGGCACCATGAGCGCAGGCGACTTCGCACTGGACCTGTCCGACCCGCAGCAATCAGGCGTCTACCAGGCCGAGACCGACGACCTGGACACCATGGCCGCCCTCGCACGCGATGCAGGCCTGCACATCCTGCGCGTGGACCTGGCCAGCTGCGACGACAAGCACAGGTTGCTGATGCGTCTGGCCACCCAACTGGACTTCCCGGCCGGCTTCGGCCGCAACTGGGACGCGCTCTCCGATGCCTTGCGCGATCTGGCATGGCTGCCGGCGTCGCATGGCTATGCGTTGCTGATTGACGGCGCCGATGCGCTGGCCCGCACTGCGCCGAACGACCGCGACACCTTGCTGGACATCCTCGACGAAGCGGCTACCGCCTGGGCCGCACGCGGGCTCACGTTTGCGGCATTCGTGGCGCCTGCGAGTGCCTGCGACTAGGCGCTGCCTGCCAGACGCATCCCGCAATCACGGGACACAGCACGATCAACACAGCGTATTGGTGATCGGTGTTCACTGGTGCGTATCCAGCGCGCGTTTTACGCGACGCACTGCCCCACAGTTGCCATCTTGTAGTGAAGGTGTGGTGCCAGTTATTCGCACCACACCTCAACAGGCCGGCACGCAGTCGCGCACCGGCTCGATCATCAGCTATCCAGTTCGCTCCAGCGCGCGAACGCCGCATCCAGCCGAGCCTGCGCATCGCCCAATGCGGCCGTATGCGCGGCCATCGCCGCACTGTCGCGCTGATAGAAAGCCGGGTCGTTCATCGCCTCGGTCAGTGCCGCGACCTGCTGCTCCAGGGTTTCGATCAAGGCCGGCAATTGCTCCAGCTCACGCGCGTCCTTGTAGCTGAGCTTGCGCTTGGGCGTGGCATCGGCCGGCAGCGCAGCCGCCACCGGCGTGGTCGCCGCCGCCGTTGCCGATGCCTTGGCGACCGCCATCGCGTTGGGCGCCGGGGTGCGACGCTGACGCAACGAATCGCTGTACCCGCCGACGTAATCGCCGATCAGGCCCTCGCCCTCCATCACCAGGGTGGAGGTCACCACGTTGTCGAGGAAGTCGCGGTCATGGCTGACCAGCAACAAGGTGCCGGTGTACTCGCCCAGCAGCTCTTCCAGCAGCTCCAGCGTTTCCACGTCCAGATCGTTGGTCGGTTCGTCCATCACCAGCAGGTTGGACGGCTGCGCGAACAGGCGGGCCAGCAGCAGCCGATTGCGCTCGCCACCGGACAGCCGGGTGATCGGCGCACGTGCGCGCTCGGGGGTGAACAAAAAGTCCTGCAGATACGCATGCACATGCTTGCGCTTGCCGTTGATCTCGATGAAGTCGCGGCCTTCGGCCACGTTCTCGATCGCGCTCCAGTCCTCGCGCAGCGTGGAACGGTACTGATCGAAGTAGGCGATCTGCAGATTGGTGCCGATGCGGATTTCGCCCTGCTGCGCCTGCAAATCGCCCAGCAGCAACTTCAGCAAGGTGGTCTTGCCGCTGCCGTTGGGGCCGATGAGCCCGATGCGGTCGCCGCGCTGGATGATGGTCGAGAAGTCCTTGACCATCGTGCGTGCGCCGAACGCAAAGCCGACTTCCTTGGCCTCGATCACCTTCTTGCCGGAGGACTCGCCCTGCGAGACTTCCATGCGCACGTTGCCGGTCAGGTCGCGACGCTGCACGCGCTCGTTGCGCATCGATTCCAGGCGCCGCACACGGCCTTCGTCGCGGGTACGCCGCGCCTTGATGCCCTGACGGATCCAGATTTCTTCCTGCGCCAGCATCTTGTCGAAACGCGCGTTTTCCTGCGCCTGCGCATTGAGCCGCTCTTCGCGGCGCCGCTCGTAATTGGCCCAGTCGCCCGGCCAGCTGGTGACCTGGCCACGATCGATCTCGACGATGCGGGTGGCCAACGCACGCAGGAAGCGCCGGTCATGGGTGACGAACAACACGCTGCCGTTCCAGTTCTTCAGGAACGACTCCAGCCAGTCGATGGCTTCGATGTCCAGATGGTTGGTCGGCTCGTCCAGCAGCAGCACATCCGGCGAGGACACCAGCGAGCGCGCCAGCAGCACGCGCCGCTTCATGCCGCCGGACAACCGCGCAAACTCCGCATCGCCGTCCAGTTCCAGCTTGGTCAGCGTCTCGCTGACGCGCTGATCCAGCGCCCAGCCGTCGGCCGCGTCGATCTTGGCCTGCACCTTGCCAAACGCGTCGGCATCGAACACCTCGGCATGGCTGAGCTGATGGAACTCGGCCAGCCAGTGACCCAGCTCGCCCAGGCCGTCGGCCACCACATCGAACACGCTGCCGCCGGTGCCCTGCGGCACTTCCTGCTCCAGCCGCGCGATGCGCACGCCCTGTTGCACGCGCACTTCGCCATCGTCGGGCTTGAGCTCGCCGGCAATCAGTTTCATCAAGGTCGATTTGCCGGCGCCGTTGCGGCCGATCAGGGCGATACGCTCGCCCGGCTCGATCGTGAGGTCGGTTTTTTCCAGCAACAAGGGGCCGCCGACGCTGTAGTCGACGCTTTGCAGAGTGATTAAAGGCATCGGCTGATTGTACGGGAATCGGGAATGGAAAAAGCCTCGCCGTCGCGAATCCCCAATCCCCACTGCCCAATCCCGGCTAAAATGCGCCATGAACGAATTCTCCGCGCTGCCGCTGTCGCCGGCCCTGGCCCCCGGCATCGACGCCCTTGGCTACACCGTCCTTACCCCCATCCAGGCGCAGAGCCTGCCGCCGATCCTGCAGGGGCTGGACGTCATCGCCCAGGCGCCGACCGGCAGCGGCAAGACCGCCGCCTTCGGGCTGGGCCTGCTGCAGAAGCTCGACCCGGCGCTGACCCGCGCGCAGGCGCTGGTGCTGTGCCCCACCCGCGAACTGGCCGATCAGGTCGGCAAGCAGCTCCGCAAGCTGGCCACCGGCATCCCCAACATGAAGCTGGTGGTGCTCACCGGCGGCATGCCGCTCGGCCCGCAACTGGCCTCGCTGGAGGCGCACGACCCGCAAGTGGTGGTCGGCACACCCGGCCGCATCCAGGAACTGGCCCGCAAGCGCGCCCTGCATCTGGGCGGGGTGCGCACGCTGGTGCTGGACGAGGCCGACCGCATGCTCGACATGGGCTTCGAAGAACCCATCCGCGAGATCGCCAGCCGCTGCGACAAGCACCGCCAGAGCCTGCTGTTCTCGGCCACCTTCCCGGACATCATCCGCACACTGGCGCGCGAGATCCTCAAGGACCCGGTCGAAATCACCGTTGAGGGCGCCGACAACGCGCCGGAAATCGACCAGCAATTCTTCGAGGTCGACCCGACCTACCGGCAAAAGGCCGTCGCCGGCCTGCTGCTGCGCTTCAATCCCGAATCCAGCGTGGTGTTCTGCAATACCCGCAAGGAAGTGGACGAGGTGGCCGGCTCGCTGCAGGAGTTCGGCTTCTCCGCGCTCGCCCTGCACGGCGACATGGAACAGCGCGACCGCGACGAAGTGTTGGTGCGCTTCGTCAACCGCAGCTGCAACGTGCTGGTGGCCAGCGATGTGGCCGCACGCGGGCTGGACGTGGAAGACCTGTCGGCAGTGGTCAATTACGAGCTGCCCACCGATACCGAAACCTACCGCCACCGCATCGGCCGCACCGCGCGCGCCGGCAAGCGCGGATTGGCGCTCAGCCTGGTGGCCCCGCGCGAGAGCGGCCGCGCGCAGGCGCTGGAAGCCGAACAGGGCCAGCCGCTGAAGTGGTCGCGCGCGCCCCTGGCCACCGCCCGCCCGGCGCAGCTGCCGCAGGCGGCCATGACCACGCTGCGCATCGACGGCGGCAAGACCGACAAGCTGCGTGCCGGCGACATCCTCGGCGCATTGACCGGCGAAGCCGGACTATCGGGCGCGGCGATCGGCAAGATCGCGATCTACCCCACCCGCTCCTACGTCGCCATCGCCCGCGCGCAGGTCGCCAAGGCGCTGGCGCATCTGCATGCAGGCAAGATCAAGGGACGCCGGTTCCGGGTCAGCAAGCTGTAATCAACGCGCGGCAGCGGCCCTGCCGACCAACCGCTCGGGCGGCGGCGATAGCGTCTGCCGCTCGATCCACAGGGATGGGCATGCTTGCGCATTCCTGTTTTCAGAAAGCCTGATCGGCAAGCTGCTCGATCAGCAAGCTGCCTGGATCAATAGCTCAAGGTAGCCAGCAACGGCACGTCATTGGCCCACTTCTCGCGGCCCTGCAGCGCCAGTAGTTCGACCAGCACCGCCGCGCCGACCACTTCCAGCTCCAGCTGTGCAGCCAGACTCAGGGCCGCGCGCAGCGTACCGCCGGTGGCAAGCACGTCGTCGACAATCAACACGCGCGCGCCGCGTGGCAACGCGTCCTCGTGCATTTCGATGCGGTCGGTACCGTATTCCAGCGCGTATTCCTGGACCAGCGTACGCCCGGGCAGTTTGCCGGGCTTGCGCACCGGCACAAAGCCGGTACGTAGTTCGCGCGCCAGCGCCGACCCCAGGATGAAACCGCGCGCCTCGATGCCCAGCACCGCATCCAGCGGCGTGGTGCGCCAAGGCTGCGCCATTTCATCCAGCGCCGAGGCGAAGTCCGGGCCATCCGACAGCAGCGGCGTGATGTCCTTGAAGACGATGCCCGGCTTGGGAAAATCGGCGATGTCGCGGATCCGTTCGGACCATTGATTGGGTCCGGAAGAATTGGTGCCGGCGCAGCGGGTGCAGTCAGTCATGGTGGTGGTGGCGTCTAGGCCGGTGGGGACCACCCTATTCTAGGCTGCGCGCGCTCACGACGCCGCGTTTACGACATACCTGCATCTGAGCGCGTCAGGAACTGCAGGACAGCATCGAGCAGCCGGCGCGGTCGCGCGCCCAGTTCGGTCGCCGTGCGGCAAACGCCTCGCGGCCCGGCTGCTCGTCGTATGGGTGACGCATGACCTCCAGCAACTCCTGCACGCCGGATGGATCGCCCTGCTCGGCCAGGTCGATCGCCTGCTGCGCCAGATAATTGCGCAGCACGTAACGCGGGTTGGCCAGGCGCATGCGTTCGCGCCGCGCCTGCGGCGACAGCGTGTCCTGCTGCAGCCGCTCAGCGTAGCGCTGCAACCATTCCTGCAGCTGCGCGACATGCGCGAGGCGCTTGTCCTCGTCATAGAACGCCTCACGCAACAGATCGGGATCCGGATGCTCCGGCACCAACGCGATCAGGCCGCGGAAGGTCAGCGTCATGTCCATTTCCGCGTTGTGCATCAGCGCGCGCAGCGCATCGATCAGCTGCAGATCCTCGTCGCGGCAGTCGGCCAGACCCAACTTGGCGGCAGTGTCGCGGCGGTCGCAGGCCAGGTAGGTATCGCGGAAGCGGTCCAGCCCCAGCTGCAGCTGCGCCTGGTCGGCGAACAGCGGTGCCAGCGCCTGCGCCAGGCGCCCCAGGTTCCAATAGGCGACCTGGGGCTGGGTGCCGAAGCGGTAGCGACGGCCCTGCGCATCGGTGGTGTTCGGCGTCCAGTCCGGGTCGTAGTCGTCTACCCATCCGTAGGGGCCGTAATCGATGGTCAGGCCCAGGATCGACATGTTGTCGGTGTTCATCACCCCATGCACGAAGCCCACCCGCATCCAGTGCGCCACCATCACCGCGGTGCGCTCGCAGACCTGCGCGAACCAGGCTGCGTACAGCTCCTCGCCAGCACCTTGCAGCTGCGGGAAATCGCGCGCGATGGTGAAGTCCACCCATTGCCGCAGCAGCGCCAGATCGCCGCGCGCACTGGGCAACTCGAAGTTGCCGAAGCGGATGAACGAGGGCGCCACCCGGCATACGATCGCGCCCGGCTCGCGCTGCGGCCGGCCGTCGTAGAACATGTCGCGCACCACCGCATCGCCGGTGGTGACCAGGCTCAGCGCGCGCGTGGTCGGCACGCCCAGGTGATGCATCGCTTCACTGCACAGGAATTCGCGGATGGACGAGCGCAATACCGCCCGGCCATCAGCACCGCGTGAATAAGGTGTCGGGCCGGCACCCTTGAGCTGCAACTCGTAGCGACCGCCATCGACCCCGATTGCCTCGCCCAGCGAAATCGCCCGGCCGTCACCCAACTGGCCGGCCCAATGTCCGAACTGGTGCCCGCCATAATTGACCGCCCACGGCTGCATGCCCGGGTACAGCGCATTGCCGGCGAATACCTCGGCAAACTGCGCGCTGTTGATCTCGGCCTCATCCAGCCCCAGCCGTTGGGCGACATCGGCCGAATACGCCAGCAGGCGCGGCGCGGCCACCGGCGTCGGCATCACCGTCGACCATGCAGCGCGTACCTCGCGGCGGCGTGGACCTTGTTCGGAATCACCGGGCAGCTGCTGGCGCAGGCGGTTGTCAAACTGCAGAGTCGTCATGCATGCCAGCGTAGGCCAACGACAGTGAACTTCGCATGGGCAACCACGCATCCGGCGTTGCGCACGTACCGTATCTTGGAGCAGCTGGCCGCCAGCAAACGGGCTCGTCCTGCACACGCAGGCAACATCCGCCGCGTTATTCCTCCCCGCCCCTCAAACGACATCGCCCATGCCCTCGCGCACTTCCCGCTGGTTTCGCCCCGCCCTGCTGCTGCTCGGCTCGCTGACACTGACTGCCTGCAGCAGCGTGTTCTTTGGCGGCATCAACGCCGCCTCCAGCCGCGAGGGCATTGTCGAGCACCGCGACCAGGTGTTCGATCCGGCGCATGGTCTGGCCCTGGACGTCTACCAGCCGCGCGGCGCGGTGGATGCACCGGTGGTGGTGTTCTTCTATGGCGGCACCTGGAAGCGCGGGACGCGCGCCAACTATCGCTGGGTCGGACGCGCGCTCGCGCGCCAGGGCGTGGTGGCGATGGTGGCCGACTATCGCAAGTATCCGCAGGTCGGCCTGCAGGGCTTCATGTCCGACGCTGCCGGCGCCACCGCCTGGGGCTATCGGCATGCGCATGACTACGGTGGCGACCCGACGCGCCTGGCGGTGATGGGCCACTCTGCAGGCGCGCATATGGCCGCGCTGCTGGGTACCGACGCGCGCTGGCTGCAGGTGCAAGGCCTGCAACCCCGACAACTGTGCGGGGTGGTGGGTCTGGCCGGGCCCTACGACTTCCTGCCGCTGACCGACCCGGAGCTGATCGAGATCTTCGGCGAGGCACCGGCCGCGCAACAGCAATCGCAGCCGGTGCGCTATGTCGGCGGCGACGAACCGCCGATGCTGCTGCTGCACGGCGATGCCGATCGCGTGGTCGAGCTGCAGAACAGCACCTCGTTGCAGCACGCCCTGCAACGTAAGGGCGGCACGGCCGAGTTGAAGGTCTACCCGAGCATGGGCCATCTCGGCATCGTGCTGGCGCTGCGCAAACCGCCCGAGCGCTCGCCCGTGCTGCGCGACACGCTGCAGTTCCTGCGGCAATGTCGGGCGCCTTGATTGGGCGGTACGGGATTGGGCGGTACGGGATTGGGGAGTCGCCAAACCCTGGCAGGACACCGTCGAAGCACGGTGGCCTGTAGCTTCCTGGGCGCATACCGCAACGTCACTCGGCGGGCTTGCGTCCCATCAGCTCGAACGGGCCGCCCTTCTTCAGCGCGGCCTGGTATGCCGGACGCGCCTCAATGCGCGCGAGAAACGCGCGCAGGCGCGGATAGCTCTCCAGCCCGCCGCCGCGTGCGGCGGCGGCCTGTACCGGGAAGCTCATCTGGATGTCGGCTGCAGTGAAACGCTCACCGGCAAACCATTCGCTTGCCTGCAGCGACTGCTCCATCCAGTCCAGATGCAGTTTGAGCTGCGGACCGACGAAGCCGGACATGGCCTTGTCCACGATGGCACGTGCGATCGGCTTGGCGAAGAACGGCATCGGCGCACTGCGAATCCGCCCGAAGATCAGCGTCATCAGCAGCGGCGGCATTGCCGAGCCTTCGGCGTAATGCATCCAGTAACGGAACTTCAGACGCTCCGGCGACTCCAGCGGACGCGGCGGCGGCGACAGCGCGCATTCGGTGTCGTAGCGTTCGGTCAGGAACTCCAGGATCGCGCCGGACTCGGCCACGGTCAGCTCGCCGTCGACAACCACCGGCGACTTGCCGAGCGGATGGATGGCACGCAATGCCGCCGGCGCCAGCATGGTCTTGGGATCGCGCTCGTGCCGCACGATCTGGTATGGCAGCGCCAGTTCCTCCAGCAGCCACAGCACGCGCTGGGAACGGGAATTGTTGAGATGCTGGACAGTGATCATGGAAGAGGCTGCACGCGGAAAGCGCACATGCTACCGATTGGCGTGTCGTCGCTGCGCTCACCTGAGCGGGCCGAACCGCCCGCACTCTCTATTGCACTGATCAAACCGCGCCCAATAAAAAACGCCGGTCGCTTGCGCGACCGGCGTTTTTGGCAACCTTACGGTTGCAGACGGATTAGACCGCCTGCACCTGGTCAGCCTGCATGCCCTTCTGGCCCTGCACGGCGACGAAGGTCACTTTCTGGCCTTCCTGCAGCGACTTGAAGCCGGTGCCCTGGATGGCACGGAAGTGCACGAACAGGTCCGGGCCGCTTTCCGGGGTGATGAAGCCGAAGCCCTTGGCATCGTTGAACCACTTCACGGTACCGCTCTGACGATCTGACATTTACAAACTCCTGAACTATAGATGGATAAATCGCAGCGTCCGAAAAGCCGGAGCTGAGACTGAGTTGCAGGCGTTGGTAAAGCGGAACGATGAAGCGAGATCTGTAACGATCCGGCTGCATCAGGCCACGATTCACGGTGACCCTTGCAAACACAGTGCGTGCACAGTACTCGCGTTCCCAGCAAAAAGCGACACCTTGCGTCAAATTTTTTACTGTCAGGCCGAATCCGACCACCTGTCAGGCCCCTTCCCTCTCGATTTCAACACATGAATACGCCTCCCCTGCCGTCCCGCCCGCATATCTGGGTCGATGCCGATGCCTGCCCGGCAGTCATCCGCGACATCCTTTTCCGCGCCGCCGCACGTACCGGCACCGCGGTGACGCTGGTCGCCAATCATTTCCTGCCCACCCCTCGCCTGGCCCACGTGCGTGCGCTGCAGGTACCTGGAGGCGCGGACGCGGCAGACGACGCCATCGCCGCACGGGTGGCCGCAGGCGACCTGGTCGTCACCCAGGACATTCCGCTGGCCGCTCGCATACTGGAGGCGGGAGCGGCCGCCGTCAGCCCGCGTGGCGAGCCGTTTACCCGCGACAGCATCAACGAGCGCCTGTCGGTCCGCGGCTTTCTGGAGGAACTGCGCGGCGCCGGCGTGGTCACCGGTGGGCCGGCGGCCCTGCACCCGCGCGACCGCCAGGCATTTGCCGCCCAGCTGGACCGCTGGCTGGCCGAGATGGCGCGGCGCTGACCGCAACACGCCGGCATTGCAACGGGGGCGTATCATAAGTGCCCTTTGCAACCGGCATCCTGATGGCCCTTACCGCCACCGTCCGCAGGGCGGAACTCCAGATCAGCGACATGGACCGTGGCTACTACGCCAACCATTCGTTGACCCTGGCCCAGCACCCCTCCGAAACCGACGAGCGCCTGATGGTGCGGCTGCTGGCGTTCGCGCTGTTCGCCGACGACCGCCTGGAATTCGGCCGCGGCCTCAGCAACGAGGACGAACCCGACCTGTGGCGGCGCGACTACACCGGCGACCCGGACCTGTGGATCGACCTCGGCCAGCCGGACGAAAGCCGGGTGCGCAAGGCCTGCAATCGGTCGCGCGAGGCGGTGGTGATCGGCTATGGCGGCCAGGCCACCGAAACCTGGTGGAAGAAGCAGGCCAACGCGCTTAGCCGCCAGCGCAACCTGCGCGTGATCGAGCTGGACTCGCAGGCCACCGAAGCGCTGGGCGCGCTGATCCAGCGCGGCATGCGCTTCGACGTGATCATCCAGGACGGCGAGGTGCAGATGCTTGCCGACCACGGCAGCGTCACCCTGACCCCGATGGTGCGGCAAGCTCCGGCCGAATGAACATGCGTTGCGACGTGCTGGTCATCGGTGCCGGCGCGGCCGGACTGATGAGCGCCTTCACTGCAGGCCGGCGCGGCCGTCAGGTGCTGGTGATCGACCATGCCAACAAGGTCGGCAAGAAGATCCTGATGTCCGGTGGCGGCCGCTGCAACTTCACCAATACCGGCACCACGCCGGGCAACTTCCTCTCGGCCAACCGCCACTTCTGCAAGTCCGCCCTCGCCCGCTACAGCCCGCTGGATTTCGTGGAGATGGTCGAGCGCCACGGCATCGCCTATCACGAGAAAGAACTGGGCCAGCTGTTCTGCGACATCTCGTCCAAGCAGATCGTGCGCATGCTGCTGGACGAGTGCGACGCGGCGGGCGTGCAGGTGCGTACCGACTGCAAGGTGCAATCGGTGCAGCGCGGCAGCGACGGCTTCAGCGTGGAGACCAGCCAGGGACGCGTGCAGGCGCAGTCGCTGATCGTGGCGACCGGCGGGCTGTCGATTCCGAGCATGGGCGCCAGCGGCTTCGGCTATGCGCTGGCCCAGCAGTTCGGCCACACGCTGTTGCCGACGCGTGCCGGGCTGGTGCCGCTGACCCTGAGCGGCAAGCACCAGGAACGGCTGCAGGACCTGTCCGGGCTGGCGCTACCGGTCCAGGCGCAGTGCAACGGGGTCAGCTTCCGCAACTTCATGCTGGTCACTCACCGCGGCGTCAGCGGCCCGGCCATCCTGCAGATCTCCTCGTACTGGCAGCCCGGCGACGACCTGCACCTGGACCTGCTGCCCGGCCAGGATGCGGCGGCGTGGCTGCGCGACCAGAAAAATCAGCGTGGCGCCACCGAACTGCGCAACGTGCTGGCCGACGTGCTGCCGCGGCGGTTCGCCCAGCGCCTGTGCGAGGTGTGGTTGCCGGACAAGCCGGTCCGCCAGCTCGACCCACCGCAGCTGCAGGCCGCAGCCGACCTGCTGACCGCCTTCCCGCTGATCGCCAGTGGAACCGAAGGCTATCGCACCGCTGAAGTAACGCTGGGAGGTGTCGATACCAACCAGGTCTCCAGTGCGAGCATGGAGTCGCGCCTGGTGGCCGGCCTGTACTTCGTCGGCGAGGTGCTGGACGTGACCGGCTGGTTGGGCGGCTACAACTTTCAGTGGGCGTGGGCGTCCGGCCATGCCGCCGGAAGCGTCGCCTGATGTCAGCTCCAACACATGGAAACGTGGCCTGAGTCTCACCCCGGATGCGGCCTTGTCCACAGACATGGACGCAGCCGAGTTCCTTCGTGTATTAAAGCCCGTCGCTAGGGAAACGCGCATGCAAAAAGGCAAAGATCTCACCCTCCGCCTGATGATCGTCGACGACAGCGTCGAAAGCGCGGAGGCGATCGTGACCGCGCTGCGCAACGGCGGCATCGCAGTGCGTCCGTCGCGACCGCAGACACCGGAAGAGCTCGCCAGCATGCTGTCGGGGCAGATCGACCTGGCCCTGCACGGGCAGGCGCTGCAGATCCCGATGAGCGCGTTGCAGCAGCAGATCGCCGGCAGCGGCAAGGATATTCCGATCATCCTGCTGGCCGAGCGGATCGAGGAAAACGCGCTGGTCGAGGCCGCGGCACATGGCATTCGCGCCATCGTGCTGCGTCATCGCCCCGAACACCTGCTGGCGCTGGTGCGCTCGGAATGGGCCGACCTGCAGGCACGCCGTGGCCTGCGCCGCATCGAGGCACAGATGCGCGAGACCGAACGGCGCTGCGATGCCCTGATCGCCTCCTCGCGCGACCCGATCGCCTACGTGCACGAAGGCATGCACATCCGCGCCAACGAGGCGTATCTGGATATGTTCGGCTTCGAGTCGTTCGACGATGTCGAGGGCGTGTCGCTGCTGGACATGATCGCCGCCCAGTACGTCGACGACTTCAAGCAGCTGCTCAAGGCGATGTCCAAGGGCGAGCCGCCGCCGGCGCAGTACAAGGTCGACGCGCGCCGGCTCGAAGGCGACACCTTCCCGGCGACGATGGAGTTCGCCACCGCGACCTACGAAGGCGAGCCGTGCATCCAGGTGGTGTTCCGCCGTCGCGAGGAATTCGACCCGGAGCTGGCGCGCGAGGTCGAGGACCTGCGCCAGCGCGACCAGGTCACCGGCCTGCTCAACCGCCCCACCTTCATGGTGGCGCTGGAACAGGCGGTGGCGCGCGCCGGCCGCAGCGAAGGCCAGTCCGGCTTCCTGCTGATCGAGCCCGACCACTACGCGCGCCTGCTGCCCGAGATCGGCCTGGATTCGGCCGACGCGCTGATCGCCGCGCTGGCCGCACATGTGGCCAGCGTGAGCGACGACAGCGTGGTCGCCGCGCGTTTCGGCGAGCACAGCTTTGCATTGTTGATGGACGGCAATTACGCGCGCACGCATGCACTGGCGGAGCTGGTACGTGACACCTTTGCGCAGCACGTCTTCAGCATCGGCGCGCGTTCGGCCACGGTGACGGTGAGCATCGGCGGGGTGCAGATCGGCGAGAAGATCGCCAGCATCGGCCAGGTGCTCAACCGCGGCACCGAGGCGGTGCGCACCACCGCCGAGCTCGGCGGCAATGCGGTCAGCATCTACGACCCGGCAGCAGCCGACCGGGCCGAAGAGGAACGCATCGAGCGCTGGGTGCAGCAACTGCGCGAGGCGCTGGTCGGCGACGGCTTCCTGCTGCATTACCAGCCGGTGCTCAACCTGCAGGGCGAGCCGCTGGAGCTGTACCAGGCCTTCCTGCGGCTGGAGCGCAACGGCGAGATGATGTCGCCGAACGCCTTCATGGCGATCGCCGAAGAACACGATCTGATCACCGAGATCGACCGCTGGGTGGTGGCGCGCGCGATCCGCCAGCTCGGCGAGCGGCAACGTGCAGGACACAGGACGCACCTGCTGGTACGCATCGGGCCCAACTCGTTCTCCGATCCGCAGATGATCGACATCATCCGCGAGCAGCTGGCCGTGTACGGCGTGCCGGGTGAACGGCTGTGGCTGCAGACGCCGGAATCGAAGGTGTTCACCCATCTGCGCAATGCCCAGCAGTTCCTGGCGGCGGTGTCGGCGATGGGCTGCAAGGTCGGGCTGGAACAGTTCGGCTCGGGCCTGGATTCGTTCCAGCTGCTGGCGCATTTCCAGCCGGCCTTCCTCAAGCTCGATCGCGGCATCACCGGCGAGGTGGCCTCGGCGCGCGAAAGCCAGGAGAAGATCCGCGAGATCACCTCGCGCGCGCAGCCGGCCGGCATCCTCACCGTGGCCGAGTTCGTGGCCGATGCGCAGTCGATGAGCACCTTCTTCAGCGCCGGGGTGGACTATGTGCAAGGCGATTTCGTCGCCCCGACCGGGCCGTTGATGAACTACGAGTTCGGCTGAGACCTGCAGCTACACCGCATCACCGCCGCCTCTCTCCACCCAACAAAAAACCCGCAGGACGCGGGTTTTTTGTTTGGCGGCACGCATCGGTTGGCGCTACCGTCTTACATCGCCGCACCGTTGGCGGCGCGCAGCGCGGCGATGCGCTCGGACAGCGGCGGGTGGCTCAGGAACAACCGGCGCAACCCATCGCCACCACCGCCGGAAATGCCGAAAGCCTGCACCTGCGAAGGCAGGCTGTTCTGGCCATGGTTGAGCGACAGGCGCTCCAACGCGGCGATCATCTTGCCGCGGCCCGCCAGTTGCGCGCCACCGGCATCGGCACGGAATTCGCGGCGCCGCGAGAACCACATCGCGATCATCGTCGCGAACAGGCCGAACACCATCTCCAGCACGAACACGATGATGTAGTAGGCAAAGCCGCGGCCACCGTCGCGATTACCCGACATGGCGCTGTCGATGACGCCGCCGACCACGCGCGCCAGCACGATCACGAAGGTATTGAGCACGCCCTGCAGCAAGGCCATGGTGACCATGTCGCCATTGGCGACATGCGCGATTTCATGGCCCAGCACCGCCTCGGCCTCGTCCTGGCTCATGTTCTGCAGCAGCCCGGTGGACACCGCCACCAGCGCGTTGTTGCGGTTGGCGCCGGTGGCGAAGGCATTGATCTCCGGGCCGTCGTAGACCGCCACTTCCGGCATGCCGATGCCGGCCGCCTCGGCCTGGCGCCGCACCGTCGCCAGCAGCCAGCGCTCGGTCGGCGTGCGCGGCTCGCTGATCACCTGCGCGCCGGTGCTGCGCTTGGCCATGAACTTGGACAGCAGCAACGAGATGAACGAGCCACCGAACCCGAACACGGCCGCCATCACCAGCAGGCCGCTCATTTGCGCGGGATTGACGCCCAGCACCGACATCACGATGCCGGCCAGCATCAGCACCGCAAAATTGGTCAGCAGGAACAGGAAAATGCGGTTGAACATGGTGCGACGACTCCACGCGAGCAGGATGAACTGCAGCGGATCTGCGGCCGTCAGCGCTTGAAATCAAGCGATCACCTGACCGACGATTCAGCCGATCATGCCAGCTCTCCCCTACCGCGGCCGCTTCGCACCCTCCCCGACCGGCCCGTTGCACTTCGGCTCCCTGCTGGCGGCGTTCGGCAGCTGGCTGCTCGCGCGGCACGCCGACGGGCAGTGGTGCGTGCGCATCGAAGACATCGATCCGCCGCGTGCCGAACCCGGCGCCTCCGCGCGCCAGTTGCGCACGTTGGCTGCCTTCGGCCTGCGCTCGGACCTGCCGGTGCTGTATCAATCCGATCGCCACGCGCAGTACGCCGCTGCCGTCACCACCTTGCTGGAGGCGGGATTGGCGTTCGAATGCAGCTGCAGCAGGGCCGACCTTGCCGGCATGGGCGGCATCCACCACGCCTGCGTGGCGCCGCTGGGCGCCCGCCGCGCGGTGCGCTTGCGGGTGCCGCCACAGCCGCCGGTCGGCTTCGACGACGCGCTGCAGGGCCATGTGGTGCAGGACGTGCATGCCGAGGTCGGCGACGTGGTGCTGCGCCGCGCCGATGGCTACTGGGCGTACCAGCTGGCCGTGGTGGTCGACGACGCTGCGCAGGCCATCACCGATGTCGTGCGCGGCGCCGACCTGCTCGACTCCACCCCGCGCCAGTTGCTGCTGCAGCGCGCGCTGGGCCTGCCGCAACCGCGCTACCTGCACCTGCCGCTGATCCTGGATCACACCGGCCGCAAGCTGTCCAAGTCGCACGCTGCGCCTGCGCTGGACGATGCCGATCCGCAACCGGCCCTGCACGCCGCCTGGGCCGTGCTGGGACAGCAGCCGGCAGCCTTGCCGCGCCGGGCGGCGCTGGACACCTTGCTGCAACATGCGGTGCAGCATTTTTCGCCACAGCGCTTGCCCCGGCACCTGCATCTGGACGCGAACGGACGCGCATCGCAGCCCCGGCGTGACTAGAATTGCGCCCTGGCACCGGCGTCGGGCCAAGCAGCGCGCCTGTGCCCCGCCCGCCCTCAGCCTTACCTGTCCATTGGAGTCGTCATGACATCTCGCGTCGTATTGGTCACCGGCGGCACCGGCGGTATCGGCACCGCCATCTGCAAGCGCCTGGCCGACCAGGGCCACCGGGTGGCCAGCAACTTCCGCAACGCCGAAAAGGCCCAGGCGTGGCAGCAACGCATGCAGACCCAGGGCTACGACATCGCGCTGTTCCGCGGCGATGTGGCGTCCTCCGAACATGCGCGCAGCCTGGTCGAGGATGTCCAGGCAGCGCTGGGACCGATCGAAATACTGGTCAACAACGCCGGCATCACCCGCGACACCACCTTCCATCGCATGACCGCCGAACAATGGCACGACGTCATCAACACCAATCTCAACTCGGTGTTCAACGTCACCCGCCCGGTGATCGAAGGCATGCGCCAGCGCGGCTGGGGACGGGTGATCCAGATCAGTTCGATCAATGGCCTGAAGGGCCAGTACGGGCAGGCCAATTACGCGGCCGCCAAGGCCGGCATGCACGGCTTCACCATCTCGCTGGCGCGGGAAAATGCCGCGTTCGGGGTGACCGTCAATACCGTGTCGCCGGGGTATGTGGCCACCGACATGGTGATGGCGGTCCCGGAAGAGGTGCGCGCCAAGATCGTTGCCGACATCCCCACCGGCCGCCTGGGCCGGCCGGAAGAAATCGCCTATGCGGTGGCATTCCTGGTTGCGGAAGAGGCCGCCTGGATCACCGGCTCCAATCTGGATATCAACGGCGGCCACCATATGGGCTGGTGAAGTTTGCTGCAACTTTGCGATGCAGCATAAAAACCCTTGAAAATCATGCTGCGCAACATTTTTTAGGTGTCTACTTAAGAAAATAAGGCCTTGTGGCGGTTGCAAGGGCTGCTGCGGTGCGCCATCCTGCGCGCACTATCGTTGTGAGTGAACGTTCCATGGCCGGACTTCGCATCATCAAGAAGTATCCCAATCGCCGTCTCTACGACACGGAAATTTCCAGCTACATCACCATCGAGGATGTGCGTCAGCTCATCATCGACGGCGAAGAATTCGAGGTACGCGACGCCAAGAGTGGCGAAGACCTCAGCCGCGCGGTCTTGCTGCAGATCATTGCCGACCGCGAACAGGACGGCGAGCCAATGCTGTCGACCCAGTTGCTGAGTCAGATCATCCGTTTCTACGGCGACTCGCTGCAGGGCTTCATGGGCAACTACCTGGAGCGCAGCATGCAGGTGTTCCTGGATCAGCAGCAGCAGTTCCGCCAACAGATGGGCAACCTGCTCGGGCAGACCCCGTGGGCGATGATGAACCAGCTGACCGAGCGCAACCTGGAGTTGTGGCAGGAATTCCAGCGCAACTTCGGCGCCGGCTTCGGCCGTCCGGGCGGCCCTGGTACGCCGCCGCCGCCGGGTGCCAGCGGCATGGGCAGCGGCCCGATGGGCACCGGCACGCACGGCACGGCCGGTAGCGCCGGCACCACCGGCAAGGCCCGTAACCGCGGGTAAGACAGGAGCGGCGCCTGGAGCGTGAGCCGCTCCACGGCGCAGCCAATCAGCGGCCGACCTGCTCCGCGCAGGCCGAGCAGATCCGCTCCACGTGGTAGCCACGCGCGCGCAAGCGCTCCACCACGCCATCGCTTCCCAGCAGGTGCAACGCACCGACCACCACCAGCGTGGTCCCGCTGCCCTTGCCCAGCCGCTGCTCCAGCCGCGGCACCCAGCGCGCATTACGCTCGACATTGATGTCCTGATACAGCGCCGGGTAGTGCTGCCGCATTTCTTCGGCCATCTGCGTGGACAGGGTGCGCACATCGCCACTGCGCCAGGCCGCGTGCAGCTGACGCAGCTGATCGTTGGCGCCGGCATCGTCCAGCGATTCCTCCAGCAGCTGATGCTGTTCGGTCGGCGACATGCCATCGAGCAAGGCAATCTGCTCTTCGGCCCGCTCCAGCCCATCGGCCGGTTTGCCGCTCGCCTGTGCCTGCGCCATCAGGTAATGGTCCAGCCCGGCGTTCGGGTCCATGCCTTGCCGGCTCATCTCCGCCAGACTGATCGTCAGCGCCACGAACCAGGGTTCCAGGGTCTGCAGGCTGTCCACCGGCATCCCGTGTTTGCGGGCGTAGGTGGTCAGCGCCTGCCAGGTCTTCGGATCCAGTGCGTCCTGCAGGCGACGCCCGTCGCTGCGCCGCGCCGCCTGCAGCATGCGGCCGGCCAGTTCGGGCGACTGCGCATCGGAGGGCGGCAGTTCGAACACCAGCCGGTCGGCCTTGGCGAAGGCCTGCATCACATCCGGCGACAACGGGTAATCACTGGGCTTGAGCACATGGAACGAACCCAGCAGATACAGCGTGCCGCCCTTGCCATCCACCTTCCACAACAGCGGCACCGGCGGACCGGCCGGCGCCTCGTTGCCGGCACGCGCCCAGGTCGGCGCGACCGCCCCGCTCCATAACGCCAGAGCGATCACCGCGCTGCTGCTCCAGGCTGCGAGCCGGGTGCGCATATTTGCCTTCACCACGTTGGTCTCCACGTCAGTGCGGCACCTTGTAGGTCTTCTCGCCGGCCGACACCGCCAGGTCGATGCGGTTTTCCGGCGGCGGCAGCGGACAGGTCGCAAAGGGGGTGAACGCGCACGGCGGGTTGTAGGCACGGTTGAAATCGACGACCACATGCCCGGAGGCGTCGGGCACGTCCAGGTCGAGAAAGCGCCCGGCCGGATAGCTGCCGTGCCCACTGGTGCGATCGGCGAACACCACGAACATCGGCCGCCCGGGTTCGCCGATGGTCTCCAGCCGGTACGCCTTGCCATCGCGCTCGAAGGTGATTGCCCCGGCGTTGGGCTGTTCGCTGCTGATGCCGACGATGTCCACGATCGGAATGGTCTTGCCGACATCGTTGGGCACATAACGCGCGCTGATGCGCCAGGACGGATCGACCGGCCAGTAATCCAGCCCGGCGAAGTGGCTGCGCGATGGCGCGTCGGCATGCTTGACCCGCAGCGCGTTGCGGTCGCCGCGATGGATCAGGCTCAACACGCCCTTGCCGTCATCGAAATGGATAAAGGTCGGCTGCGGGTCGCGATCGGACTGGAAGCGGATCCTGCCGGTCAGCGGCTTTCCGTCGACGGTCAATGCTGCGCCGCGCTCGGGCACGAACCAAACCGTGTCGGCCTCGGTCGCGACCATGCCCATCTTGGGCGGCCCGACCGCCAGCCTGATGCCGCTGTCGGCGCTGCTGCCGATGTAATGCGCCTTCAGCGACAGCCAGTGCAGGCCGACCAGGCTGGTCCAGCCATCGGGCGCGCGCAACTCGGTCAGGCGCGCTTCGCGCCAGGCCGCGCTGTCGGCCAGAAAGGCCTTGTCGAGTGCGGCCGGTGCTGCCGAGGGCGGTGCATCTTTGCCGCAGCCGGCCAGTGCCGCACACACCAGCATGCCGAGCAGCCAGTGGTTCCCCTTGTGCAATACAGCCATCAGCGCCCCCTCAGGAACCAGCGATCGATTTCGCCCAGCGTAAACCGTGCCCAGGTCGGTCGGCCATGGTTGCATTGGCCCGAGCGCTCGGTGATTTCCATATCGCGCAGCAGTGCGTTCATTTCCGGCACGGTCAGGCGCCGGTTCGCGCGCACCGCGCCATGGCACGCCATCGTGGAGAGCAGTTCGTCGCGCGCACTGGCAATGCGCCGGCTCTGGCCATGCTCGCGCAGATCGCCGAGCACATCGCGCAGCAACGCCTCCGGTTCGGCATTGGCAAGCAGCGCGGGAATGCTGCGCACATGCAGCGACTGCGGGCCGGCGCGGGTGATCTCGAAGCCCAGGCTGGCCAGCGTGTCGGCTTCGCGCTCGGCGGTGTCGGCCTCGCGCTCGCCCACCGCCAGCGTCATCGGCACCAGCAGCGGTTGTGCGTGCAGGCCGATGCTGTCGTGCGCGTTCTTGAGCCGCTCGTAGCCGATGCGTTCGTGCGCGGCGTGCATGTCCACCACGATCAGGCCTTCGGCGTTCTCGGCCAGGATGTAGATGCCGTGCAACTGCGCGACGGCATACCCCAGCGGCGGCACGCCACTGTCTGCGGCAGTCGCCGGCAAGCCCATCCCGGCGCCCTCCGGCAAGGCGGCAGACTGCTGCTGCGCGCCACTGGACGGCGGCGCATACAGCGCGCTGTAGGCCGCACGCGCCTCGTCCACGCGCAGGCCCAGCGGAGTCTGCGATGGCGTCCACTGACCGTAGCCGGCACCGCCGCCACGGCTTCCGCCACCGTAGCTTGGACGGTCGAGCATGCCGCCTGGCGCCGCAACCGTGTCGCTGGCGCCGTCCGTGCCGAGGCTGTTGGGCATCGTACCGGCGCGCGTATGCGCCAGCGCGTCCTGCAAGGTACGGTAGACGAAGTCGTGGATCAGCCGCGCCTCACGGAAACGCACCTCGTGCTTGGCCGGATGCACGTTGACGTCCACGCGCGCCGGATCCAGTTCCAGGAACAGCACGTAGGCCGGCTGGCGACCATGGAACAGCACATCGCCATAGGCCATCTTGACCGCATGCGCGACGCTGCGATCGCGCACCGAGCGGCCATTGACGTAGAGATACTGCTGGTCGGTACTGGCGCGCGAGTAATGCGGCTGTGCGACCCAGCCATGCAGACGCAGGCCGGCGCCACTGTGATCGACGCGCAAGGCCTGCCGCGCAAAATCCTCACCCAGGGTTTCGCCCAGCCGCGCATCCGAATATAGATCGCCCGGCTTGTAGCGACGCGACGGTTTGCCGTTGTGCGAGACCCGCAATTCCACATCCGGGCGCGCCAGCGCGAGTGAGCGCAGCCACTCTTCGATATGCCCCAGCTCGGTGCGCTCGGCACGCAGGAACTTACGCCGCGCCGGCACGTTGAAGAACAGCTCGCGTACTTCGACCGTGGTGCCGGGCGCGTGGGCGCGTGGCACCACCTCGCTCAGGCGCCCGCCATCGATCTCCAGTGCGGAGCCGTGTTCGGCATCGTGGCGGCGCGAGATCAGCGTGAAACGGCTGACCGAGGCAATCGACGGCAGGGCTTCGCCGCGGAATCCGAGCGTGGCCACGGTTTCCAGATCGTCCAGCGATGCGATCTTGCTGGTGGCATGCCGCGACACCGCCAGCGGCAGTTCGTCGGGGGTGATGCCGCCACCGTTGTCGCGGATACGGATCAGCCGCACGCCGCCCTCTTCCAGCTCGATATCCACGCGGGTGGCACCGGCATCGAGGGCGTTTTCGACCAGTTCCTTGACCACGGACGCAGGCCGCTCGACGACTTCGCCGGCGGCAATCTGGTTGATCAGGATCTCGGGGAGCTGACGGATCGCCATCAGCACAGGCGCTCGCGCTGGACGCAGACTGCGGAGCGCATCGGGGGTGTAACAGGCAAGACAGACGTCGGCACGGCAATCCGGCGGCGCGCAGGCGCCGTCATCAAGGAATCAGTGCGGAATGATAGCCGAGCGGCTCAGCGGCTGCCGCCGGCCACTGTGCCAGCGCTGGCATCGGCTTCGGCCTGTGCGCGCGCGGCAAACAGGGTGCCCGGCGGCGGCTGGCGGGTGAAGAAGGTATCGATGCCATCCAGCACGGCCGAGGCGATCTTGCGCTGGTAGGCCGGGTCGATCAGCCGGCGCTCTTCGTCCGGATTGGAAATGAAGGCGGTTTCCACCAGCATCGCCGGCATGTCGGAGGTGCGCAGCACCGCAAAGTTGGCGCGTTCCAGCTGCGGCTTGTGATTGTTGCCGATCCGCTTGAGGCCGCCGAGCACGTGCCCTGCCGCATCTTCGGAGGCCTTCATGTGGCCGCTCTGCGCCAGGTCCAGCAGCACATTGGCCAGCGTGCTTTCGGTCTGCTGCAGACGCACGCCGCCGACCAGGTCGGCGGCATTTTCCTTGTCGGCCAGCCAGCGCGCGCGTTGCGAGGAGGCGCCCTTGGTCGACAGCACATAGACCGACGAGCCGGTCGCACTGCGATTCTCGGCAGCGTCGGCATGGATGGAGATGAAGATGTCGGCCTTGGCGGCACGGGCCTTCTGCGCGCGCATCGGCAGCGGAATGAACACGTCGGTATCGCGCGTCAGGTAGGCCTTCATGCCGGGCGTGGCATTGATCTGGCGTGCCAGTTCGCGGCCGACCGCCAGGGTGACGTCCTTTTCGCGCTTGCCGGTCGGGCCCATCGCGCCGGGATCCTGGCCGCCGTGCCCCGGATCGATGGCGACGATCAGCGGCCGCATGCCCGGTGCCATCTTGATCCGCGAGGCCTCGCTGGGCAGCACCGGACGCGGCGGCAAGTCATCGCTGTCCGCCGCGACGACACTGCCGGCAGTCGCATTCGGCGAAGCGGTCATGGCATTACCGGCAGCAGCACCCAGCGGCGCGTTGCCGCCATTCAAGATCGCAGCCGGCGATGCGGCGTTGCCTGGCAGCGCCGAGGCCGGCGAGGCACCGGCGACGCGGTTCGGGGTAGTGCTGGCGGTGCTGGCTGGCGCGGCCGTGCTGCTCGTCACCGCGGTCGTGGCAGTGCCTGGACGCGGTGTCGGCACGCCGGTGGCGACCGTGGTCGGTACCGGTGCCGGAGTCACGCTGGGCATGGCCGACGCAGGCACATACGGTGCGGGCGCCGGAGCAGGCGGCACCACCGACGCGCGCTGCGCAGACGCCGCCAACGCAGCGGTTGCGCGGGCGGCTTCGGATTGTGCATTGGCCGGGCGCGGCGGCGGCAGCGCGGCAGGTGCTGTGGTGGTGGCCACCGTGCCGGCAGCCGGCGGATCGCCCGGCCACTCGATCACCAACGTCGATGCGCTGCCCAGCGTCTGCATCTGCGGCTTCAACGGCGTCACCGGCGTTGCCAGCTCGAATACCACCCGGAAAGTGCCGGGCACCGGTTGACCGGTGCGCACCGACGTCACCAGGCCGGCAGCCGGCGGCAGCTTGAGGCCGCGCACACCCGAGGAATCGGGAAAGTCCACCACCAGCCGATTGGGGTTGGCCAGCGACAGCGTCTTGAATCCGCCACTACCGGCGAGCTGGATCTCCGCACGCGTGCCGGTGGCACCGGTGCTGACGCCCACGCCCTTGATTTCGCCGGCCCACGCAGCAAAAACCGCCAGGCTGAGGCTGGCGGTCACGGTGGAAACACAGAACTGGCGGAACCCCGGTGTCATGGCGCTGGATTCAATCACCCAAACGTGGGAATTGCAAGGTGATTTCCCTTAATAATCCACAACCTGGCGTTCATTCTTCCTGTGAGCTGGCACAAAGGGCCTGCAACTGAGGCAAGTCCGACAGCCGCCTCAGCCAGTCGCGGCCGGTTTCGCTGCGGCCCAGCAACGTCACGTTGCGCCCCTCGCCGTCGACTGCCAGTTCCACGTCCAGATCCACCGGCGGCAATGCGCCTGCGCCACGTTCCGGCCATTCGACCAGCCACAGGCTGGCGCTGCCCTCGTCGAGCCCGAGGAAATCCAGTTCCCCGGCCTGCCCGATGCGGTACAGATCCAGGTGCCAGGCCTCGTCGCCACTGCCGAGTGGATAGCGCTCGACCAGCGTGTAGGTGGGGCTGCGAATCGGCCCGGTGACGCCGAGCGCGCGCAACAAGGCGCGCGCCAATGTGGATTTGCCTGCGCCGAGATCGCCGTGCAGTTGCACCATCGCGCGGGTGGGCCGCACCGCGGCCATGGCCTGTCCCAGGGTTTCGGTGGCCTGCGCATCGACCAGCTGTGCGCTGAGTTGGCTCATGCAATGGCTCCGGCATTGGCGAGGCGGCGCAGTTCGGGCAGCAGATCGGTCGGCAGCAGGCCGCGCTCGCCCGCGCGCGCCGCTGCATCGCCGGCACAGGCATGCAACAAGGCGCCCAGGCTTGCCGCATCGAACGGCGACCAGCCCTGGGCCAGCAAGGCTGCGATCACGCCAGTCAGCAGGTCGCCCATGCCGCCGACCGCCATGCCCGGATTACCGGCATCGATGATGCGCGGCACTGCGTGCGGCGCGGCGATCACGCTGCCGGCGCCCTTGAGCACCACCACTGCATCGAAACGTTTGGCCAATGCGTCTGCGGCAGCCAGCCGATCCTGCTGAACCTGCCTGGTCGGCATCCCCAGCAGACGTCCGGCTTCGCCGGGATGCGGGGTCAACACGCGCGGGCCGCGCGCCGGCACCGGGTTGGCGGCCAGCAGATTCAGGCCATCTGCATCGATGACGAGAGCGCTGTCCGAGGCCAGCACCGCGCGCCACAACCGCTGCGCCCAGGCGTCCTGCCCCAGGCCCGGACCCAGCGCGACCACGTCGGCGGCGTCGGCCAATGCGGCGATGTCCTCGTCAGCCTGCACAGAACGCACCATCGCTTCCGGGCAGCGCGCCAGCAGCGGCGCGACGTGCTCGGCGCGGGTGGCGACCTGCACCAACCCTGCCCCGCTGCGCAAGGCCGCTTCGGCGGTGAGCATGATCGCGCCGCCGCTGCCGAGGTTGCCGCCGACGCACAGCACGCGGCCGGACTCACCCTTGTGCGTATTGCGTCGCCGCGGGCGCAACTGCGCGGCCAGGGCGTCGATGTCCCAGCTGTGCGCGGCCGGTGCCAGGCCGTCGAATGCGGCATCTGGCACGTCCAGCGACGCGGTTGCACGCGTGCCGGCATGTTCCAGCGCATCACCGGTATAGAGCCCCAGGTGCGGCACGATGAACTGCAAAGTAGCCTCTGCGCGCACCGCGGCACCGAAGGCCACGCCATGATCGGCATCGATGCCGCTGGGCACATCCAGCGCAAGCACCGGCACACCGGCGGCGTTGATGGCGTCGATCAAGGCGGCGGTCTCGGCGTCGGGCGCGCGGTTGAGGCCGATGCCGAACAGCGCATCGACGATCACATCGGCCTGGGCCAGCGGCGAGGGAAACAGCTCGATCGCACCGCCCACGCCCAGATAGTCGGTACAAGCACGTTGCGCCAGCGGCGATGCCGGGCCGTGCTCGGGGAGATGCACCACCTGCACCTGGCGCCCGGCCCGCTGCGCCAGGCGTGCCAGCACATAGCCGTCGCCGCCGTTGTTGCCGGTGCCGCAGACCACCACGATGCGGCGCGCCTGCGGCCAGCGTTCCAGCAGATGCTGCCAGGCGGCCTGCCCGGCGCGCTGCATCAAGATGTAGCCGTCGCCGCCGAGCAGCGTGGTGGCCTGCGTGTCCAGCCTGCGCGCGGCAGCGGTGTCGTAAAGATCGAGCGGTGCGTACATGCCGGGAATTCTATACTTGTCGCCATGTCTGCCGTCCTTGCCCGCCCTGACCCCACCGACGCTGCCGCGCGCATCCGTGCGCTCGCACGCGAGGCCGGCTTCCAGCGCTGCGGCATCACCGGCATCGAGCTCGGCGAAGACGAGGCGCATCTGCGCAGCTGGCTGGAAGAAGGCCTGTACGGGACCATGCACTGGATGGCCCAGCACGGCGACAAGCGTTCGCGCCCGCAGGAGCTGGTGCCGGGCACCTTGCGCGTGCTGTCAGTGGGCATGGACTACGGCCGCAAGGACGACACTGAGGCCTGGAACACCTTGCACGACGGCCGCCGCGCCTACGTGGCGCGCTACGCTCTGGGGCGTGATTACCACAAGCTGATGCGCAACCGGCTGCAGAAACTGGCCGAACGCATCCAGGGCGAAGTCGGCGCGTTCGGCTATCGGGTCTTCGTGGATTCGGCACCGGTGCTGGAGCGCGCACTGGCGCGCAATGCCGGGCTGGGCTGGATCGGCAAACACACCTGCCTGATCGATCGCAATGGCGGCTCGTGGTTCTTCCTGGGCGAGATCTACCTCGACCTGCCCTTGCCCATCGACACCCCGGCCACCGCGCATTGCGGCACCTGCACGCGCTGCATCGACGTCTGCCCGACCCAGGCCATCATCGCCCCGTACCGGCTGGATGCGCGCCGCTGCATCGCCTATCTCACCATCGAGCACGAGGGCGCGATTCCCGAGCAGATGCGCAAGCCGATCGGCAACCGCATCTTCGGTTGCGACGACTGCCAGCTGGTCTGCCCCTGGAACAAGTTCGCCCAGCGCACCGACGAAGCCGATTTCCGCGCCCGCAACGAGCTGGATGTGGCGACGCTGCCGCGGCTGTTTGCCTGGGACGAAGACGAGTTCCTGCGCCGCACCGAAGGCAGCCCGATCCGTCGCAGCGGCCATCAACGCTGGCTGCGCAACATCGCGGTCGGCCTGGGCAATGCGCCCGGCACGCCGGAGGTGTTGGCGGCGCTGGAGGCGCGCCGCCACGACGCCTCGGAGCTGGTGCGCGAACACGTGGGTTGGGCGCTGGCGCAACACGGCTTGTGAGGTCCCGCCCGATGCGCTCACGCATGCGCATCGCCGCTGCGGGATAATGCGGCGATGGCCGACCGCAACGAACAGATCCTCACCCCCAGCCAGCTCAATACGCTGGCACGCGACCTGCTGGAAGGCAGCTTTCCGCTGGTCTGGGTGGAGGCAGAGCTGAGCAGCGTCACGCGCCCGTCCTCGGGCCATCTGTACTTCACGCTCAAGGACGCGCGCGCGCAGATCCGTTGCGCGATGTTCAAGCCCAAGAGCACCTGGCTGAAGTTCCAGCCGCGCGAAGGGCTGCGCGTGCTCGCGCGCGGACGTCTCACGCTGTACGAAGCGCGCGGCGACTACCAGCTGGTACTCGACCACATGGAAGAGGCCGGCGAAGGCGCCCTGCGCCGGGCCTTCGACGAACTGCGTGCGCGCCTGGCCGCCGAGGGCCTGTTCGATGCCGAGCGCAAGCAGCCGTTGCCGGCGCATGTGCGGCGGCTGGCAGTGATCACCTCGCCCAGCGGTGCGGCGGTGCGCGACGTGCTCAGCGTCCTGGCGCGCCGCTTTCCGTTGCTGGAAGTGGACCTGCTGCCCTCGCTGGTGCAGGGCGACAGCGCCGCGGCGCAGATCACCTCGTTGCTGCAGCGCGCCGATGCCTCCGGGCGCTATGACGTCATCCTGATCACCCGCGGCGGCGGCTCGCTGGAAGACCTGTGGGCCTTCAACGACGAACGCCTGGCCCGCGCGATTGCCGCCGCGCACACGCCCGTGGTGTCGGCGGTCGGGCACGAGACCGACTTCAGCCTCAGCGATTTCGTGGCCGACGTGCGCGCGCCCACGCCCTCGGTGGCGGCAGAACTGCTGGTGCCCGATCAGCGCGAGCTGGTCGCGCGCGTGCGGCGTGCGCATGCCCGCATGGCCCAGCTGCAACAGCACGCGCTGGGCAATGCGATGCAGCGTGCCGACCGGCTCGCCCTGCGCCTGCGTGCGCACAGCCCGCAGGCGCGGCTGCAATTGCTACAGCGCCGGCAGCAGGACGCCGGCCGCCAGCTGCGCGCGCGCATGACCCAGGTGCTGGAGCGTCTGCAGGCACGCCTGCAACGGACGCAGGCGCGCCTGCACGCGCATAACCCGCAACGCGATCTGGCCACGCTGCAGCAACGACTGCGCGCACTGCATCCGCAGGCAGCGATGCAGCGGCGCCTGCAGCATGACCAACTGCGGCTGCGCAGCCTGGCACGCTCGCTGGAAGCGGTCAGCCCGCTCGCCACCGTCGCGCGTGGCTATGCCATCGTGACCCGCCCCGCCGATGGCAGCGTGGTGCGCAGCGCCGCCGAGGTCAGTGCCGGCGAGCGCCTGCGTGCGCAGTTGGCCGATGGCAGCATCGAAGTGCGGGTCGAACCAGGCAACGACGACTGACGGCGGCAACCACGCTTGCTGCCTGGTTGCCGCGGGCGATCAGCAAGCGCACACGCATCGCAGTGCCGCGATGACGATGAGTTCCAGGGCGGTCGCCCAAGCAGCGCCGTGGATTGGCACAGAGGGCGCGCCTGGGCGGCGCTATCCGCTTCGCCCCGGCGAACCAAGCCTGGATCAACCCTTCAACCCGACGCAGACAGCTCCGCGTGCAGATCAGAGGGCGTCAACGGCTCTCTAACCGTGACTGGGCGTCTGCGTCGCCTGCTGCCAGCCCTGCAGCAGCAGCCCGGCCAGCACCACCGGATCATGGTCGAAGTGATGCCCGCCCGGACGCGCCACCACCTGCACGCCACGCGCGCGCAACTCCGGGCACAGCGTGTCCTTTTCCTGATCGCCATAGATGCATTGCAGGCGATGCGCGTCCAGCGACTGGATCGCCGGTTCCACATCGCGCTCGGCATCGTTATGCCAGCCCAGCCAGCCACCGACACGCACCTTGAAATCGGCTTGGTGGGCAAGGCCGAGCAGGCTGACAAACTGCACCGATGCGCGCTGCTGCGGCGACAGCTCGGGATAGGCAAACGGCAGCACATCGGCGCCGAACGAGTAGCCCACCAGCGCGACATGGTGGATATGCCAACGCTGCTGATAGGTCGCAATCACCCGATCCAGGTCCGCCCCGACCTGCTGCGGCGTGCGGCTGGCCCAGAAGTAGCGCAGGCTGTTCCAGCCCACCACCGAAACGCCTTGCTGCTGCAATTGCGCGGCAATGCCCTTATCCAGTTCGCGCCAGCCGCCGTCGCCGGACAGCATGACCACCATGCGGTCGCTGCCCGGCGCATGCAGTTCGACCAGCGGCAGATCGCCCACGCCCTGCGCCTGAGCCGTCAGAAAATGGCCCCGGGTGGCCGCAGCGATCTGCAGGGGGCTGGCAGCGTCGACCAGGTCGTCGAGGAAGCCTTGGTTGGCATCGGGCACGTCGCGCGAGCAGGCCAGGCCGCCATCGCTGGCGTCGCCATCGGCCACAACCGCGCCGCCCAGCACGTCGGGCGCGGCCGAGGCCAGCGCCTGCCGCGCCAGCACCGCGCCATCGCCCTGCCCCACCAGGACCGGCGGCAGGAACGCGTCGACATGCTCGGCGCGCAGCAACTTCTTGCCCAATCGCTCGGCATCGTCGGCCAGGGAACTGCAGGCTGCGTGATGTGAGCGCACCCGTTCGCGATAGCTGGCGGTATCGACCACCGCGACCAGCGCGCCGTCGTTGCTCAGCATCTCCGCAAGCCGCTGGCCGTCCTGCGCATGGCCGCTGTCGGGCAACAGCACCACCATGGCCTTCGGCGTGCCTTCCGGACGCAGCACCTCCACCGAGCGGTAATGCCCGGCGGTATTTCCGTCCTGCAGATGACGCGCCACGGCGTAGCCGCTACCGCCAATCAGCAGTACCGCGATGACCCAACGAAACACCTTGATTCCCCAGCCCATCACCGCAATCCTCGCAAGCGCTGGCGCTTGGACCGCGGCCAAGCCGACCGGTTCCACCGCGATTGCGGGCAGTGTTCGCTGCGGTTAAGCCTGCGTACTCGGTCTTGCGGCGGGACCAACCGAGAAACTGCTCGGGTCATCGGGAACGACAAGCACTTCGACATGAGCATTGCATCCGGACAACATGGCGATCGGCGATCGATCACCGTGCAACCGCAAACCACGCACGCGCACTGACTTGCAGCTGCGCCCTAGATCCCGCGCGCCACCCGGAAGCCGATCCGTGCGCTGGTGCTGTCCGAATCCTGCGACTGCCGCCAGGCCGCACGCGTCTGCTGCGGCGAGTTGGCCCAGCTGCCGCCGCGGATCATGCGCTGCCGGCAGCCGGGATTGAACCAGGCGGCACCGTCGGCCGGCGCGCGACGGTAGCTGGCATGCCAGCAGTCGGCCACCCACTCGCTCAGGTTGCCGCCCATGTCGTGCAGCCCCCAGGCATTGGCGCGAAAGCTGCCGACCGGCGCCGGGCCCCAGAAACCGTCGCCGTAGCCGACAAAGCCGTTGTTCCAGTGCCGGCCGCTGCGCGAGACATCGTTGCCGCCGGTGAAGTTGCCCGCATCCAGCGGCGGCGAGCCGGCATTGCCCCAGGGATAGCGCCCGGTGGTGCCGGCACGCACCGCGTATTCGAACTCGGCCTCGCTGGGCACGTGGTAGTGGCGGCCGGTCTGTTCCGACAGCCAGCTCGCATACGCCTCGGCGTCGCGGATGCTGACGTGCATCACCGGGCTGTTGGGCGCAGCCTGCGCGCCGTTGTAGTCGGACTGCCAATCCACCCCGCTGCGGCGGATGAAGTTGCCGCTGCGCTCGTCGTACACCACCGAATGCCCGCGCCGGGTGGCACGCGGGCGCGCACCGGTCGCCTCGACGAACTGGCGGAACTCGGCAACCGTCACTTCGGTAATCGACAACGCAAACCCGCGCGCAAAACGCACGTAATGCGCCGGGCGCTCGTTGTCGGAGGCGCCGGGCTCGGCATCGCCGGCGCCCATCTGGAATGCGCCATGCGGCACCACGATCATCTGCGGACCGCGCCCGCCAACCTTGAGCCCGTCGGTGAACACCTGCCCGGGGCGAAAGCTGCCGTAATGGGTGGCCAGTTCCAGCCGCCGCCGCAGATCGCCGGCCACCGCATCGCCCGGGTCGGCGATGCGCAGCACCTCGGCCAGTGTTTCGCCAGCCGCCTTGAGGCCGCGGGGCGAGGTGAGATCGTGCAGGCCGGCGTCGTGCAGGGCGGCGATCTGGGCACGACGCATGCGCTCGATGCGCGCACGTGCATCGGCAATGGTCGGTGCGCGCTCACGCACCTGCCCGGCCATCTGCAACCAGTAGCGTGCGCCGATGAAGTCGCTCGCCTCGGCCGCCTGCTCGGCGCGTGCCAGCAGGCCGCTTTCCACTGCAGCCAGCCCCTGGCGCGTGCGCGGGTTGTCCGGATCCAGCTGCGCCGCATCGCGAAAGTTCACCAGCGCCCCGTTGCCGTCTTCGCCCAGGCGGCCGCCACGCAGATCCTCCTCGCCGGCACGGTTGAAGCTCAGCACCCGCTGTGCGGTTTCCACTGCGCGCTGCAGTGCGCGCACCTTCGGGTCCTGCGGAGCGAGCGCCAGCGCCACGATGGCCAGCTCACGCGCCTGTTCCAGCGCGCTGTCCTGACGGTCGGTCTGCGCGATCAGCGCCTGGCCGCGCTCGATCAACCGGCGCCGCGCCTGCTCCAGCCCGCGCCGGCTGGCCGCGTCCTTGCCGTCGGCGCGTTGCTGGATTGCCAGATACAGCGGAATCGCATCGTCGGCGTCGCGATAGAGCCGATCGTCCTTCAATGCCTGGTCGGCGCGCTTGCGCACCTGCGCCAGCGGCTCATCGCCCAGGTCCACTGGCGGCGGCTGCCATTGCGTCACGGTTTCGGCGGATTCTTCGCCACCGATGGACACATTCGGCTTGCTCGGCACCGCGGTGGCGGCGGCAGGTTGCGGCGCAGCGGCAGGCGCCGGCGTCGGTGTCCGCGAACAGGCGCACACGCTTAGCGCAACCAATGCCCACGCTGCGATCCGGTTACCGCACTTACCCACCACCTGCTCCTTCCAGTGCTCTGCCGCACGACAGGCGATCGCGACGTTAGGCTATTCTGCGCGTTCTGCGCAAACCCTTGCTGTCGACGGAAATCACGTGCCCCATTGGATCACCCACCCCTCCGAGCTGAGCGAACGCCTGCAGGCATCGCGTCCGTCCCGCATTGGCCTGGATACCGAATTCATTCGCGAACGCACCTACTGGCCGCAACTGGCGCTGGTGCAGATGGCCATCGGCGAGGAGATCCTGCTGATCGACCCGCTGATCCCGGGCATGAACGAGGCGCTCAGGGAATGGTTGACCGCCACCGACATCGTCAAGGTGATGCATAGCGCCAGCGAGGATCTGGTCACCTTCAAATGTGCGTGCGGGGTGTTGCCGCGGCCATTGTTCGATACCCAGATCGCCGCCGCGCTGGCAGGTGTGGGTGGTGGCATGGGCTATCAGAAACTGGTGCAGGAAGTGACCGGCACCTTGCTGACCAAGGGCGAGACACGCTCGGACTGGATGCGTCGCCCGCTGTCGCCGGCGCAGCTGGAATACGCTGCCGACGATGTGCGTTACCTGTTCGCCATCCACGACGAACTCACCCGCCGCCTGACCGAGCAGGATCGCCTGGGCTGGCTGGCCGAAGACGCCGAGCGCCTGCTCGCCACGGTGGAGCATGACGATGGCGAGCGCTGGCCGCATGTGAGCCTGCGCACCGCGCAGTTCCTCGAGCCTGCAGCGCAGCGCCGCCTGCTGCGCCTGCTGCGCTGGCGCGACCTGCAGGCGCGCCAGAGCGATCGCCCGCGCAGCTGGATCCTGGACAACGAACTGGCCAGCCAGCTGGCGCGGTTTCCGCCTGCCGATCTGGATGCCTTGCTGCGCCAGTTCGACAAGTTTCCCAAGGCGCCGCGCAAGCTCGCCGCCGCAGTGTGGGAAGCGCTCAACACGCCGCTGCCCGACGAGGACCATGCACCGCTGGCGCAGGCCGCCACCGACGGTAACAAGGCCGTGCTCAAGCGCCTGCAGGATGCGGTGGCCCAGCGTAGCCGCGAGCTGGGATTGCCCGACGGCATCCTGGCCTCGCGCCGGCATCTGGAAACCCTGATCGAACAGCGCAGCTGGCCCGCACCGCTGGGGCAATGGCGCCGCAACGCGCTGGAAGCGCAGCTGACGCCGTTGCTGGAAGACGCTGCAGCGCAGTGAGGTGATGTAGTGGTCGCTAGGCCACGCATCCCACGCGGCCGTGGTGATGCGGGCAAGGCGCAGACGGCCGTACGCCGGCTGCGTCTGCACATCGCCGGCCGTGGATCAGATCAGAAATTCGAGCAGCATCCTCTTTCATTGCCGCATCTGCCCTTGCACAGCGCGCTATCGAAACCGGCGCAGTCGATCAGGACAGGGTTGGCCATCATGCAGTCAATCTCTGGCCGGCGCCGCACGGAGATGTCATCCCGCCTGGCCTGCTGCTGTATCGTTACGGCCGGGGTCGCAGCCTGCGCAAGCATGCTCGGCGACCTCGCCAGGACACTGCGAACCCGCGACCAGACCCTGTGAATAGCCTGCTCGCGTCATGTGCAGGTGCAGGCACACGCAACGGCCGCCCCCGGGCCACATGCCATAATGACGCGTGCCCATCGGGCAACGTCTCCACCCCCTTATTCCGAGGCCATACCTCTGTGAGCAATACCACTTCCAAACTGGATTCCATCGCACAAGCCAAAGCCAAGCTGCTGGACGAGCTGCAGAAGCTGGAAGAACAGGAAAAGACCGAGCGCGCGAGTGAGGCATCCTCTGCACATGCCACCATCGTCTCGCTGCTTGAGCAGTTTGCCGGCCACTTCAACACCAAGCAGCGCAACGATATTGCCGCTTACCTGGGCACCACCGCTGCACGCAAGGAAGTGGTCAAGAGCGGCCGCAGCGAAGTCAAGCCGAAGTACGAACTGCCGCACACCGGCGAGACCTGGTCCGGCCGCGGCCGCACGCCCAAGGCCTTTGCCGCCTGGGAAGGCTCGGTGTCGTACAAGGAATGGAAGGCCAAGAACCCGGACCTCAAGTTCCCGCTGGTTCGCGAGTGATTGCCGCAGGATCGCGCCCCCGGGCGGCGATCCGGGCCGCCGGCCTGCTTGGCGAATCGCGCGACATGTGGTTAGAATCCAAGCACGTGGGGCGGTAGCTCAGCTGGGAGAGCGTCGCGTTCGCATCGCGAAGGTCGAGGGTTCGATCCCCTTCCGCTCCACCATTGCTTCAATCGTAAAGGCCTCGGAAACGTCATGTTTCCGGGGCTTTTCCGTTCTGGGCCCCTGCACCGGCAGCGTGTCGGCCTGGTGCATGCCAGGCCCCGGTACGGCCATGTCGCCAGGATCACATCGCGCGCGCTAACGTCCGTTTCATCACCATCCCGGACGCAAGCCATGAGCAACAAGCAGAGCCAGCCCGACAAGGCCGCCGACAATCAGCACGGTGTTTCGGAGAGCCAGCAGGATCGCAAACAGGATGAGGCCGCCAAGCAGCGCCCCGGGCAGAAGGACATGCAGATCCATGACGAACAAACCCGCCGCCCCAAGGGCAACGACGGCCAGGGCGAATGAGGCGCCCGGCAAGGCGGCCCTGCAGCGCGCCAGCGTAACGTCGCTGCCCCGCCCTGTCCTGCCCGATGTGGCAAGATCGGTGACGGGCGTCATCCGCTGGGGTGGATGAGGTCTGCGCCAACCAACGCGTGCGATGGTCCAAGACACGGTATCGCCATGCGCACATCCATCGCCTGACGGCGCCTTGTTCCGGTGGTCTATCCATGCAGATTCCTGACGCGTCCGCGTTGCACCTCTTCCACGCGACGCTGCTGCCGCGCAACGCCGCCGTTGCAGCGCAGCTGCCGGCGAACGAAGACGAACGTCTGGCCGCATTGCAGGACTACCAGCTGCTGGACACTGCACCGGAGCCGGTCTACGACGCCTTCACCTCGAGCGCGGCCGAGGTCTGCGGGACGCCTATGGCCCTGATTTCGTTGATCGACACGCAGCGCCAGTGGTTCAAGTCGAAACTGGGCATGGCGCCACGCGAAACCCCGCGCGAACTGTCGTTCTGTGCGCACGCGATCCTCGAACCCGATCAGGTGATGGAGGTTGGCGACACCCACCAGGATGCGCGCTTCGTGGGCAATGCGCTGGTCACCGGCGAGCCGCAGATCCGCTTCTATGCCGGCGCCCCGCTGCTGACCTCCGATGGGATCGCGCTGGGCACGCTGTGCGTGCTGGATCGCACACCCCGGCGCCTGTCGGCGGCCGAGCGCGACGCACTGCAGGCGCTGGCACGGCAGGTCGTCGACACCATCGAGCTGCGCCGTGCGGCCAAGCTGGTCGAGCTGGACGCGCTGCGCGACGAACTCACCGGTATGTGGAACCGCGCCGGTCTGGAGCATGCGCTGCAGACACACGCACAGGGCTCGCCCACTGCCGCCACGCCATCGCTCGCGCTGGCGCTGGCGCTGATCGAGCTGGATGGCTTCAAACGGCTGCGATTGCAGGCGGGCGCCGCGGCGGCGGATGCAACGCTGATCCAGGCTGCCAGGGTGATCGAAGCGCAGTTGCCGGATGCCGCCACGGTGGCACGATTGAGCCGGGATCAACTCTGTATTGCCTTGCCGGAAACAGCGGCAACCAAGGCAATGGAGCTGATCGAGGCTGTGCGCAAGGCGATCGAAGCGGCCAGCTGGCCAGCCGGCGCACTGACGATCAGCGCAGGGCTGGTCGAGGTGGCAGCGGGTGCCTCGCTCGACAGCAATGCCTTGCTGGCGCGCGCGCGGCACGCCCTGCAGGGCGCGATCGGCAATGGACGCAACCGCGTGCAGCGCTTCAATGGCTGGCATCTGCAGGACTGAGCGGCAGACCGCGCGTGGGCTCGGCGAGGTAGGCCAGCAGGGCGCTGATCGACACGACTGCGCAACCTTGAATCGCTAGGTCGATGCCTGTGTACGGCTGCAGTCTTTCCACTTACGACCGCAGTGCACACACACCCGCCAGCGCGCCTGTCTTGCGTGGCTAACGCGTGTAGCGATCAGCTGCCAGGCGGCAGCCGTATCGCCAGCTGCGCTTGGCCAGACTCAGGCTGCCAGCGCATCGGTGTTGCCGGCGATTTCGTCCACCTGCAGCACCTGCTCCATCTCCAGCAGCACCACGAAGCGCTCGCCCACCTTGCCCATGCCGCGCAGCAGGTCGCGGCGGATATGCGTGCCGAACGACGGCGCCGCTTCGATGTCCTGATCGGCCAGTTCGATCACCGCGTTGACCGCATCGACCAGCACCCCGATCACCTGCGGTCCCTGCGCCTGCTCGGTGGCCAGGATCACGATGCAGCTGCGCTTGCCGATCGCGCTGTCGGCACGCCCCAGCCGCGATTGCAGATCCACCACCGGCACCACCGCACCGCGCAGGTTGATCACCCCGCGCACACAGGCCGGCATCGACGGCACCGGCGTGGGTGCGCGGTACTGGATGATTTCGCGAATGCCAAGAATGCTGATGGCGAAGGTTTCGCCATCCAGCTGGAAGGTCAGGTACTGGGCCGCCGCATCGGCGTCGCCAGGCATCACATCGGGGGTCTGTGCAGTCATCGATCGATCTCTCAGAAGCGGGCGAACTGGCCTTCGTCCGGGCCCTCGGACATCGCATAGGCCGGTGCCGCGGCACTGCGCCAGCCGCGCGCACCGGGCGCACGTGCCGGGCGTGCGGCCGCCACCTTGCCGCGCTTGGGCGGCGTGCTCGCCGGCCCCTGCCCGCCCAGGCGGAAGAACGCCATGCTCTGCTGCAACTGCTCGGCCTGTGCGCTCATTTCCTCGGCAGTGGCGGCCAGTTCTTCCGACGCACTGGCGTTCTGCTGGGTGGTCTGGCTCAGCTGCACCACCGCCGAATTGATCTGGCTGACGCCGGAGGATTGCTCTTCGGAGGCCGCGGAAATCTCCTGCACCAGGTCCGAGGTGCGCTTGATGCTGGGCACGATGGTGTCGAGCAGACGGCCGGCGCGATCGGCCAGTTCGACGCTGGAACTGGCCACCTCGCCGATCTCCTGCGCGGCCACCTGGCTGCGTTCGGCCAGCTTGCGCACCTCGGCGGCCACCACGGCAAAGCCCTTGCCGTGTTCGCCGGCGCGCGCCGCTTCGATCGCGGCATTGAGCGCGAGCAGATTGGTCTGATACGCGATGTCGTCGATGATGCCGATCTTCTGCGCGATCTGCTTCATCGCCTGGGTGGTGGCGACCACCGCTTCGCCGCCTTCGATGGTCTCCTTCGCGGCCTGCGTGGCCATGCCATCGGTGATGCGGGCGTTTTCGGTGTTCTGGCTGATCGATGCGGTCATCTGCTCCAGCGAGGCACTGGTCTCTTCCACACCGGCGGCCTGTTCGCTGGCGGCCTGCGACAACGACTGCGCGGTGGCGCTGACTTCCTCCGACGCGCTGGCCAGGGTTTCGGCACTGGTGTTGACCTCGCCGACCACCTGCGACAGCTTCTGCACCATCGTGCGCATCGCTTCAAGCAGCTGCGCGGTTTCGTCGCGGCCATGCACGTCGATGCGCATGGTCAGATCGCCTTCGGACAGCCCGTTGGCCACCGTCACCGCGCGGCGGATCGGGCCGGTGACGCTGCGGCTGATCACCACGCCGAGAACCGCGCCGAGCAGCACGCCGCCGCAGATGATGGCCATCAGCAGCTTGGAGCTGCGCGCATGGATGCTGCCGGCTTCCGCATTGGCCGAGGCAGCGCTGCGCTCGCGCAGCCCGCTCAGATCGGTCATCAAGGTATCAACTTCATCCGAGCTGGCACGCACCGCACGCGAGAGTTCGGCAAGTTCCGGGTTGGCGTCGCGCAAGGCCTCGCGGTTGGCGGCGTCGATGAAGCGGCCGCGCTCTTCCAGGTATTTCTGCCAGGCGCGGTCGAACTGCGCCAGCTTGTTCCTGCCTTCCTCGGTCTGGAAGCTGGAACGCGCGCGCGTCATGTAATCGACCACCTTGGCGGTGTACTTGTCGATGTTCTGCACGTGCGACTGGCGCTCTTCGGCGCTGCTGGCCAGCAACAGGTTGGCGCGTGCGCGGCCGGCGTAGATCAGGTTGATATTGGCCTCCTTGACGTTCGACAAGCCAAGCAGCTCGCGCTCGTAAAGCGAGGTCGACAGGTCGCTGATCCGACCGGAGTTGGAATAACCCACCCACCCGATGCATGCGCCGATCGCCGAGACGATCAGGAACGCCACGATCAGCCTGGTTCCGATTCTGAAGTTGCCTAACATTGGGGAGTTCTCTTGAAGGTGGTGCATGCGCGACCTGCGTTGCAGGGTCGCCCGGTGGCCTGGCGCGGGTGCCGCTCACTGTGTGCAGCTTGTCTAACCAATCGCTAATGGCTATCGGCGAGGCCAAAACGCGCTTGAGACGCAAACGGCACTTAACCGCGTATTCACACCATCGGATATGCGCTTTTGTGACCGGTCACGCGCTCGTACGGTCCGCGTTCGGAAAATTCCTACCCCTGGTTCCTGCCGTGTCCGGAACAGTCCGCTGGGACATCACGACTGCGCGGTTAGGCTTGGCGCATGTCATTGCAAGCACTTCCACGCAGCTTCTATGCGCACGATGCCCGCCAGGTCGCGCCGCGCTTGCTCAACAAGGTATTGGTCAGCGCGGACGGACGCCGCGGCCGCATCACCGAGGTCGAGGCGTATTGCGGCAGCGAAGATCCGGCCGCGCATTCGTTTCGCGGCATGACCCCGCGCACGCAGGTGATGTTCGGCGCACCGGGGCATCTGTATGTGTATTTCATCTACGGTATGCACTGGGCGATCAACGCGGTGTGCGGTGGCGCGCCCGGGCATGCGGTGCTGATCCGCGCGCTCGAACCGCTGGCCGGAATCGCCACCATGCAGGCCGCGCGCAACGCCGCCCCGCTCAAGACCTTGACCACCGGTCCCGGTCGCCTGGCCCAGGCGTTTGGGGTGAGCGCGACGGACAACGGGCTGGACCTGACCGACGCAGGCGCACGTCTGTGGATCGAGGACGATGGCCTGCCGCCGCCCTCTGCAGCACTGGCGACGCCGCGCATCGGCATCCGCAAGGCGATGGATGCGCCGTGGCGCTGGGTGGTCCCAAACAATCCCTATCTGTCGCGTCCGCTGCCGCGTGCGACCGGCGCACGCGCGGTGCTGCCGGGCGACTGAGCCAGCCATTGCTCCATCGGCGTCTGCTCGGCGGCACCCGGTCCACGCTGCAGCAGGCGCAGGGCCTGCTCGGCCTGTTCGTCGCTTAGGTCCTGCAGCGGCTGGAAGCGATCTGCCGCCCACACCGCCATCGGCAGGCCATCGAGATACGCCACACGGTTGCCCGGCACGCGCGCCACGCGCTCGCCCGGCAGGACGCTGCCCAACAGATTGCTCGGGTCGCTCGCACTGACGCACACCCACTGCTGCGGCAAGGCTTGCGCACGCACGCGGCGCAGCGCCGCGATCGCATCCGGCAACGCAAACTGCTCGCCGGACAGCCCGGCGATGAAACGCCCGCCACGGATTTCGCCACGCGCTTCCAGCCGTTGATACATGCGCAGCAACTCGCGCCACGGCGGCAACCACGCCGCCTCGCGCTCCAGCAGCCGCCAGCAGACCACGCCGTAGCGCCGCAACAAGGTATGCGCCACATGTTCGAGCATGTCCTGGTGGCGCTCGCCGGCTTCGGCCAGCGGCAGCTCCGGCAACGCGCGTACCGGCGCCCAGCGGCCGGCATCGCGGATGCCCAGCGCGCTGGCGCGGCGCCGGTGGCGCGACAGCGCCGAGGGCCGCTTGGAGGCCGGCACCAGCAGCGCGCGCAGCCCGGCATAGCTGTCGCAATGCGCACGCCCGCGCATCACCAGTTCGCTCAGGGCATCTTCCAGCTCGGTGCTCATCAGGCGGGCCGCATCGGCAATCTCGTCGAAGAACAAGGCGCCCTGCTGCTGCAGCACCTCCGCCACCCGTTGCGCGCGCGAGCCCAGCGGCGCGTCGTCGGCATCGCGTGCCAGGCCGCTCCAACGTTGCGCCTCGCGACGCGGCAGCAACACGATCGGCGTGCTGCGCAGCGCGGCACCGCTGCGGCCACCACCGGGCCGCAGCCGCGCCCACACGGTGCGCCCGGCGGTGCACAGCTCGTCCAGCCAGGCCGGTTGATAGTCGCGCACGCGTGCCGGCAGCAGCTCGCTCTCCCACAGCACCGCAGGCGCCTCGAAGCCTTCCAGCTGCCCGACCACGCCAGCCAATGCGTCCGGCCCCGCCACCCGGCTGGCACTGTCGAGGTGCTGCCACTCGAACAGGAACCGCGCGTAATCGCGTTGCGCCACCGGCTCGATCTCGCGACGCAACCGTCCCAGGGTATAGCGATGGATGCGCGCCAGCAGATGACGTTCGCACCATTCTTCCGCCTGCGCCTGCGCGCTGAAGTGGCCGGCCATGACATAGCCCTCGCGCTGCAGGGCGGCCAGGGCAATCACGATCTCGGACTCGGGCAAACGCAATGCGCCGGCCAGGGCCGACACCTGCGCCGGGCCGACCGCAGACAGGCGGCCGCGCAGCAGCTCGCGCACCGCCCAGTCGTGCTGCCAGTCGGCAACGCGACAATCTGCCGGCGCCTGTAGCGGCGGTAGCGCAACGGCGTGCGCATACAGCGGCGCAAACCAGTCGATGCGCTCGGCACTGATCCACAGCGCGGGCACACCGTCGAACGCAAGACAGCTGGCACGCCCATCGCCTGCAAGTGCAGCCAGCCAGGCCTGCCAGTGCGCATCGCACGCTTCATCGACCGGAAGCACGCCCAGCCCGACCAATGCTTCGTGCATTTCTTCGGCATCGCGCGGTTGCGGCCAGGCCTGTTCGCGCACCGAGGCAATCGCCTCGGGATCGAGCTGCCCGAGGTCGTCGCTGCTCTGCGGGGTATAGCGACGGCTTTGCACGGCCTGGGTGCGGCGTTCTTCCAGCGGTGCATCATCCAGGAATGCGTACGGCCGCGCATTCAAGGCTTCAGCCGCCAGCGGCGACGGTGCCGCCAGATCGCGCGCCACCAACGCGATCGCCCCCGACTCCAGCCCGCGCAGCACCTGCAACCAGCCCTCGCTGTCCATGGACTGATGCAGGCAGTCTTCCAGTGTCTGCGCCACCAACGGATGATCCGGCACCTCGCGCTCGCCGACCAGATTCTCCGCGCAGGCGACCTGATCGGGGAACACCGTCGCCAGCAGATCTTCCGACTTCATCCGTTGCAGTTGCGGCGCGACCTTGTTGCCACCGGCAAAGCGCGGCAGCGCCATCGCATTGGTCGCATTCCAGCGCCAGCGCACGCCGAACAGCGGCGCATCCAGCAAGGCCTGGATCAACACATGCTCGGCCGATGACGAATGCAGGTAGCGCGCCACCTCCTCCAGGGCAAAACTATGGCTGGTGGACAGCGACAACACGATCGCATCCTCGGTCGCGGCGGCCTGTAGTTCGAAGTTGAAAGTGCGGCAGAAGCGCTTGCGCAACGCCAGCCCCCAGGCACGATTGATGCGGCTGCCGTACGGCGAGTGGATCACCAGCTGGGTGCCGCCGCTGGCATCGAAGAAGCGCTCCATCACCAGGCACTGCTGGGTGGGCATCGCGCCCAGCGCGGTGCAGGCATGGGCGAGATAGTCGACCAGCTGACGTGCCGCTTCCACCGAGAGATCCAGTGCGGTGTGCAGCCAGTCGCAGGCCGCCTGATGTGGCGGGCTATCCAGCCGCAGCGCAATCTCACCGCGCAGACGCGACACCGCCGCCGACAATTCGTCGCTGCGGCCGGGCGCCTCGCCCAGCCAGAACGGAATATTCGGTGGCGCGCCCTTGGCGTCTTCCACCCGGACGCGCCCGGCATCCACGCGCAGGATGCGGTAGCTGGCATTGCCGAGCTGGAACACGTCGCCGGTAAGACTTTCGACCGCGAAATCCTCGTTCACCGTGCCGATCTTTTCGGCCTGCGGCTCCAGCACCACACTGTAGTCGCCGGTTTCTGGGATCGTGCCGCCGGAGGTCAGCGCAGTCATGCGTGCGCCGCGGCGCGCATGCAGGCGCCGATGTACCGCATCGCGATGCAGGTAGCCTGCACGCGGCCCGAGCCGTGTACTGAAGCCGTCGCACAACATGCGCACCACGTCATCGAAGCTCGCGCGGCTCAGCTGCGCGAACGGCCAGGCGCGGCGCACCAAGGCGAACAGCGCATCTTCGTCCCAGTCCTCGCACGCGGCCTCGGCCACGATCTGTTGTGCAAGCACATCGATCGGCGCCAGCGGAATGCGCAAGGCGTCCAGCTCACCGCGGCGCACGCTGTCCAGCAACGCGGCGCATTCGACCAACTCGTCGCGGGTCTGCGGAAACAGGCGCGCCTTCGGCGTGCCGCCAACCGCATGCCCGGAGCGTCCGGCACGCTGCAGGAAGGTGGCGATCGAGCGCGGCGAACCGAGCTGGCAGACCAGGTCCACATCGCCGATATCCAAGCCGAGTTCCAGCGATGCGGTGGCCACCAGCACGGTAAGGTCGCCGGCCTTGAGTCGCTGCTCTGCCAGCAGACGCGTTTCGCGCGACAGGCTGCCGTGGTGCGCGGCGACGCGCTGCTTGCCGAGCAGATCGCCAAGATGGCGCGCAGCGCGCTCGGCCATGCGCCGCGTGTTCACGAACACCAGCGTGGTGCGATGCTGCTGCGCGAGCGTGGCGACATCGGCATACACCTGCAGCCACTGATCGTTGGACATCACCACGCTCAGCGGCGTCGGCGGCAGGGCCAGGGCCAGATCGCGCCTGCGGGTGTAGCCGATATCGACGATCTCGCACTGCGGCGGCTGGCCGGCATCGCCCGCCCCGACCAGGAACTGCGCCACGGTCTCGATTGGCTTCTGCGTGGCCGACAGCCCGACGCGGGTGATCGGGCGCTCGGCCAGCCGCTGCAATCGCTCCAGGGTCAGCGCCAGATGACTGCCGCGCTTGTCCGCCGCCACCGCATGGATCTCATCGACGATGACGGTGCGCACATGCCGCAACGCAGTGCGCCCGGAGGCCGAGCCCAACAGCACATACAGCGACTCCGGCGTGGTGACCAGGATATGCGGCGGCGTGCGGCGCGCCTGTGCGCGCTCGCGTTGCGGGGTGTCGCCGGTACGCACCGCTGTGCGCACCGCCACGTCCGGCAAGCCGCTCGCGACCAGCGCCGTGCGGATGCCCTGTAACGGCGCATCCAGATTGAGGTGGATGTCGTTGGACAACGCCTTCAGCGGTGAGACGTAGACCACCCGGGTTTCGTCCGGCAGCGCGCCGCCATTGGCCAGGCCGTCGCGGATCAAGGAATCGATGGCCGCGAAGAACGCGGTCAGCGTCTTGCCCGAGCCGGTCGACGCGGCCACCAGCGTGTGGCGTCCGGCCTGGATCGCCGGCCACGCGGCAATCTGCGCCGGCGTGGGCGCAGCGAAGGTCTGCGCGAACCACGCAGCCACGACAGGATGGAACTGCTGCAGGACAGGATGCATAGGCGATGCCGCAGGCCGCGATGCCAGGCCAGGAGCGGCGTGTGGATTCAACGGGGCGAAGTCCAATGGATGGGGTTGCGCTGCGCCCGACACAAGCCGACCACGGGAATGGCGGTGAATGGTTAAAGCGGCTGTCGACCTGACTGCGCAGCGGCCAAGCCCGGTGCGTCCGCTGCACCGATTCGACCTGCTGCAGCCTTCCCGTCAACTCCAGTTCGACCGGGCGCGATGCCGAGCATTCGCGCGACGTGACGACAGCCGTTGCTGGTGCAGCGAAGGGATGCCAGTACAAGCGGCGTATGCCGGCCGGCGCATCAGGTCACCAGCCATCAACGCAACGCTGCGGCCCGGCGCGATGATTGTCGATCGGGCGCAGGCCATGGCACATTGACGCCATGCCCAGCCTTATTCTCTTCATGATTGCCGGCGCCGCGCTGTACGCGTTCTGGAACTCCTCGCGTGCGGCGGCCGAACGTGCCGATATCCTCGGCCGCAATGCCTGCCGCGCCGCCGATGTGCAATGGCTGGACCAGAGCGTGCATTCCACCAACATCCGCATCTGCCGCAAGCCCAATGGCTGGCTGGGCTTCGAGCGGACGTTCCGGTTCGAGTATTCCTCCGATGGCATCGACCGTCATAGCGGCCGCCTGGTGCTGCGCGGCGACCAATTGATCGCCTTCACCGGACCGCAGGTGGCCACGGTGACGCCGCTGAGCCCGGACCATCAGCGCCTGAACTGACCGCGATTGGGTCGATGTATGCGTCTGCAGGCACCTGGCCTGCATGCAGCGCCGTACGACCGAAGATCCGTGTCGCTGCTGCCTATCCGCAACGCCGATGCACACATGCAACGGCGTGCTCTGGGTTTTGTTGGAAAAATGCGCGGGTGATGCAAACCGCACGCGTACATGGCGCAACAACGCACGAACGCGCGATGCGCGTCCGTGCGTGCAGTTACTTGACCACGCGCAGATGCGGACGCTTGCCCGCGCTCGGCGGCTCGTCCGGCGTGGGCGCGCTTGGCGGCGGTGCACCCGGATCCGGCGGCTCGGTACTGGTGCCGGGGATGTCGTCCGGCAAGGCCATGCCCTGCCCGGTCTCGCGTGCATACACCGCAAGGACCGCGGCCATCGGCACCATCACCGGATAACTGACGCCGCCAAAGCGCGCGGTGAACTGCACGCTTTCATTGTCGACCTGCAGCCCGACCACGGCGCGCTCGGCGATGTTCAGCACCACACGGCCGTCCTTGACGGCACTGGCAGGCACCTGCACACCGGGCAGCCCGGCGTCCACCAGGACGTGCGGGGTCATGCCGTTGTCGTTGATCCATTCGACCAAGGCCCGCAGCAGGTACGGGCGATGGCTGGTCATGCGGGGGAAATCTTCGCTCATGGCGTCATTTTACCCGCACACGGCCCGCAGCGGCGGCTGCACGATGGGGCGTCGGTCTGTTGGCATACAGCCGTCGCATCAGCCCGGCAGGTCGCGCAGTTTCTTTTCCTGATCGGTCAGGCTGCGGATGAAGCCGGGATTGCGGAAGATCCGGTTGCCGTAGTCTTCGATCGCCTTGCCGTCCTTGGGCAGGCCGATCTCCAACGCGTCCAGTCGCCAGATGATCGGCGCCATCGCGCAATCGGCCAGACTCATTTCCGGATTGAGGAAGAACTTGCTGGCCTTGAACAGCGGCACCGACGCGGTGAGCAGTTCCTTCAGGCGCTTGCGGCCGGCCTCGGCCTGGGTCTTGTTGCCGAGCTGGATGGCCTGTACCTGCGGCACCCAGTCGTGCTCGATCCGCAGCATCGCCAGACGCAGACGGGCGCGCGAGAGCGGATCGACCGGCATCAACGGCGGATGCGGGTAGCGCTCGTCCAGGTATTCGCTGACCACCGATGCCGCGTACAGCACCAGGTCGCGTTCGACCAGGGTCGGGACCGAATGGTAGGGATTGAGATCGATTAGATCTTCCGGGGGATTTTGCGGGTCGACCGGCACCAGATCGTAGGTCACCCCTTTCGCCGCCAGGACCAGACGGACCCGGTGGCACAACACGTCGTCGTTGGACGAAAACAAAGTCAAGGTATTCCGCATACGCACACTCGTCGCCATTCAAGGCTCTCCGACGACCGGAATCCGCCGGCCGCATCGGCGCGGCCGGCCCAACGCCGACCGTCACCACGGTCCTTCGAGTGTGCAATCACGTCACGCAAAAGCCAAGAGTGATAGGGCCGATTAATGCCCGGACAGGCCGCTTGTTGCGCCGAGATGCAGCTTCCGGTCACGTGTGCGCATGGCGACGGCGCGACTGCCGGTGCACGACACCGGATGCGGCAGAGGTGATTCGTCGTCAACCGACGCGTTGATTGCTTGCCGACCCTCACCGCAAGCCCTCTCCCGCGGCGAGAGGGGCTCAGCGGTCGGTTTGCTGCAGCCGTTGCATGGTCTGCGCAAGCATGGCCGATGCGCTCTGCAGCCGATGACCGGCCTGCAAACCGGTCAGTGCACGTCCTTCCAGTATTCCTTCTTCAGCAGGTAGGCAATGAAGGTGAGCAAGGCCAGGAACAGGATCACCCACACGCCCATGCTCTGCCGCTTCAGGGCCGCCGGTTCACCGGCGTATTCGAGGAAGTTGGCGATATCGCGCACGGTCTGATCAAACTCGACCGGCGTCTGTCGCCCTGGCTGACCGAGTTTGAGCGCCTGCACCGGCTTGTCGCCGGTCGCCTTGTCGGGCGGGCCGAACTGCGCCTGCTGCAGGCCCTGCAGCTCCCACAGCGGGTTGGGCATGGAGGCATTCGGAAACAGCTGGTTGTTCCAGCCCAGCGGGCGGGTCTGATCCAGGTAGAACGACTTGAGGTAGGTATAGACCCAGTCGGTGCCACGCACGCGGGCGATCAAGGTCAGATCCGGCGGCGCCTTGCCGAACCACTTGGTGGCCGCATCGTGCGGCATGGTGCCTTCGATGTGTTCGCCGATCTTGGCGCCGGTGAAGTTGAGGTTGGTCATGACCTCTTCCTCGCTCAGTCCCAGATCGCTGCCCATGCGCGAATAGCGCAGGTACTTCAGCGAGTGGCAGCCGGAGCAGTAGTTCATGAACAACTGCGCGCCACGCTGCAGCGAGGCACGGTCGCTCAGGTCGTTGCCGGCCTGCTGCACCTTCCCGCCTTCGGCTGCAACCGCCCCTGCGGCCAGGGTCAGCCCGCACAGCAGGGCGACCACACGCGACGTCCATGACCTCACGTTGGAATTAGTCATGGGTGGTCACCCGCTCCGGCACCGGCTTGGTCTTGTCCAGCCGCGTCCACACCGGCATGGTGATGAAGAAGGCAAAGTACAGGAAGGTCAGCACGCGCCCGACATAGGTTTCGTGTGCGTCGGTGCCAGGACCGGAGCCGATCACGCCCAGCCACACGAAGCACACCACCAGCACGCCGAGCGCGACCTTGGAGATCCAGCCGCGGTAGCGGATCGAGCGCACCTTGGCCCGATCCAGCCACGGCACCAGGAACAGGATCGCGATCGCCGAGAACATCACCAGCACACCACCGAGCTTGTTGGGGACCACGCGCAACATTGCGTAGTACGGCGTGTAGTACCAGACCGGCTTGATGTGCTCCGGGGTCACCAGGCGATTGGCCTCGGTGAAATTGTCGTGCTCCAGGAACAGGCCGCCGAACGCCGGCGCGAAGAAGATGATGAAGGCCGCGATCAGCAGCAAGAAGCCGACCCCGACCAGGTCCTTGACCGTGTAATACGGATGGAACGGGATGCCGTCGGCCGGCTTGTGCGCGTCCCAGCGGTTGCCCTTGGGCCCCTTCTTGATCTCCACGCCGTCGGGATTGTTGGAGCCCACTTCGTGCAGTGCGCCGATGTGCAGCACGATCAGCAGCAACAGCACCAGCGGCAGTGCGATCACGTGCAGCGCGAAGAAGCGGTTGAGCGTGGCATCGCCAGGCAGGTAGTCGCCCATGATCCATTCGGTCAGCCCGTTGCCGATCACCGGGATGGCACCGAACAGCGAGATGATCACCTTCGCGCCCCAGAACGACATCTGCCCCCACGGCAGCACGTAGCCCATGAAGGCTTCGGCCATCAGCACCAGGTAGATCAGCATGCCGAGAATCCACACCAGCTCGCGCGGCTTCTGGTAGCTGCCGTACATCAGCCCGCGGAACATGTGCAGATACACCACGATGAAGAACAGCGAGGCGCCGGTACTGTGCATGTAGCGGATCAGCCAGCCCCACTCCACGTCGCGCATGATGTATTCGATCGAGGCGAACGCATCGGCGGCGCTGGTCTTGTAGTGCATCGTCAGGAAGATGCCGGTGACGATCTGGTTAACCAACACCACGATGGCCAGCGAGCCGAAGTAGTACCAGAGGTTGAAGTTCTTCGGCGCGTAGTACTCGCTGACGTGCTTGCGGTACATGGGCATCAGCCCGGGCGCGCGTTCGTTGACCCAATCGAACACACCGTTGGCGGTACGGACCAGGATATTGCTCATCAGGCAGCCCCCGTGCTGTTGGCCGACGTACCGGCACCGTCGGGATCGACGCCGATCACCAGGGTGTTGTCGTCCACATAGTGGTGTGGGGGCACCAGCAGATTGATCGGTGCCGGCACGCCGTCGAAGACGCGGCCGGACATGTCGAAGCGCGACTTGTGGCAGGGGCAGAAGTAGCCGCCCTTCCACTGCGGGTCGTAGGGCTCGGGGCGGATCTCGGCGACCATTTCTGGCGAGCAGCCCAGATGCGTGCACAGCCCGACCAGCACCGAGATATCGGACTTGATCGAGCGGTACTCGGGGTTCTTCAGCACGTAGTCGGGCTGCTGGTCCTTGTTCTCGGACTTGGGATCCTTGAGCCGGTCATCCAGCGATGGCAGTGCGTCGAGCATCGCCTTGGAGCGCTTGACGATCCAGATGGGCTGACCGCGCCATTCCAGAACCAGCCGTTGCCCTTCCTGCAAGGCGCTGATGTCGGCGGTCACCGGGGCACCGGCCAACTTGGCACGTGCGCTGGGATTCCACGACTTCACGAACGGAACCGCGACAAATCCTGCTCCGACCGCACCGACCACGGCCGTTGTCGCGGTCAAGAACCGACGACGCCCGATATCAGCAGGTGCGTTAACCCCATCGTTGGCCATCCGGCTCTCCGATCTTGATTAGGTAGCGTGAGGCTGCCAACGGCTGGCGGGGGGTCCAGCCGCGATGAATCGACCGCAGTGTAGCGGAACGCTTAATGCACAGACAACGCAATGTACGCAGTCGAACCGGCGCAGTGCAAACACTGGATGCAGGCGCGCGTCGATCGCATCACGCGCCAGCCCTGCACAAGGCAGACAGCTGTGACCCAGTGCTGACAAAAAGACCGCGCCAGCTGCAGACATGCTGCGCGTTGGCTGCACTATCGCGCCGGTGCGATGGCGGCCTGCGCGGCCTGATGGCCGCATGACATCTGTCTCGGCTGGTGACGGTCAAAGCAGGCCGCAGCGCGCGCAGCTGCGTGCAAAGCACATGGCTCAGTTGGCCGCCGTGGTCTGCCCACGATAGCGTCCGGCCAGCACGCCGACGCGTTGGACGTAGCGCTGGGTCTCGCTGTAAGGCGGCACGCCGCCATAGCGATCCACCGCGCCCTCGCCGGCGTTGTAGCCGGCAGCGGCAAGCGTGAGATCGCCGTTGAAGCGCTTCAGCAACCACGAAAGATATTGCACGCCACCGCGAATATTTTGCGTTGCATCATAGGCATCGCTGACGCCGAAGCGGCGCGCGGTGCCGGGCATCAACTGCATCAGCCCCTGCGCGCCGGCCCGACTCAGTGCCAGCGGGTTGTAGGCCGACTCGGCGTGGATGATCGCGCGCACGATCGCTTCCTCGACCCCGAACTCGCGCGCGGCCGCGGTGATTTCCTGCTGATAGGCATTGGTGTTGAGCCGGATCGCACCGAAATTGACGCCGGGCTTGGCCGCGCAGGCGTAACAGGTTTCGATGAAGCTGTAATGGATGGTGCGCAGGCCTTCGATGCTGGCGACCTGACGCGGGCGCGCACTGGTGTAGTGACGCACGCCGTCCTTCATATACGAATAGACCTGCCCGCTGACCACCCGGCGCGGATTGACCGCGGCGGCGGGTGCCTGCACGACCGAGGTCTCCGCCACCGGCAGCGCGCGCGGCATCACCGCCGAGGCGACCTCGGCAGCGCGGCGTGGCGCCTGGCCAACCGGCTGACTGTTGATGGTGGCCGGCGCGCCGCTGTCAATCGAGGTACTGGCGCGCGCCGGGCCGCCGGCCATGCCCTGCGCCGGGCGAGCCATGGCCGGCGGCGCGCGGCGCGCGGATCGCTCCGGGGTGTAGCTGCTGATGACGCTGCAGGTCGCGCCGCTCTGGCGCTTGCTCAGGTAGCTGGTGATTCCGTCGCCGCTGACACACTTGTACAAGGTGCCGGCGCAGACCGGCGCTGCCGGCAACGTGACGAGTAACAGCCCCAGCAATCTTGACATCCCCTTCATGCGGCGGAGTGTCCCAGCTTGGCCCGGGCTTGCCAAGTGGCCGCCACGGTTATCCGGGCAGTGGCTCCAGCCGCGTCCGCAACGCGTTCAGCGCCTCGGCCAGGGGCACGCGCACGGCGTCCGGGCAGATCGCATCGAACGGCAGGTCGAGCAGCAGCAGGTTGGCCGCCAGCGCCGGCATGCTCGGCGCGCCCAGGCCCAGCCAGCAATGCGCCGGCCCATCGGCTTCCAGCGCGCCCAGCCAGGGCGGGATGCGCGCGGCGAGTACCTCCAGCGTGCCGTGCAGGCGTACCCGGGCCCGGCACGGGAACGGCGACTCGCCGATCGCCTTGCGCAGGAGTTGCAGTGGCTCCTCCGGCAGTGCGCGAGCGGCGAATTGCGCACCGGTCGTCGCGGCCCGGTCAATGCGGTCGGCGCGCAAGGTGCGCCAGTCCTGGCGCTCGCAGTCCCAGGCCAGCAGATACCAGCGCCGCCCGTAATTCACCAGCAGGGCCGGCTCGACGCAACGCGTGATCGGGGCACCGGAGTGGCGGCGATAGTCCAGCCGCAGCGTGACCCGGTCGCGGCAGGCGCTGGCCAGTTGCGCCAGCAGCGCCGCATCCACCAGGGCGCCCGCCTCCCCGGTGACCGGCAGACTGGCGGTGGCCGCGTGCGCGGCACTGACACGCTGGCCGCTGCGCCGCGGCAACAGCGGATCGAGCTTGCGCAGCACCCGCGCCGCCGCCGCATCCATGCCGCGTATCGCCGGAGCCGCTGCGCGCAGCGCGATCGCCACCGTCAGCGCCTCGTCCTCTTCGAACAACAGCGGCAGGGCGGCCGCACCCTGCCCCAGCCGATAGCCGCCACCGGCGCCGGGCACGGCATGCACCGGGTAACCCAGCTCGCGCAGGCGCTCGATCGCGCGCCGCACGCTGCGCGGATGCAGTTCCAGCCGCTCGGCCAGCGCCACGCCCGACCAACTGCGGCCGCCCTGCAGCAGCGCAAGCAGACGCAACAAGCGGGCAGCGGTCGAGGCCATTGCATTACCGTATTGCGGACGGAAACTGTCCGCAATAGCTGCGTAGATTGTGATGACACCTCGTCCCTGCCTTCCGCATCCACCAAGGAAACCGCAATGTCCGACCAGCGCCACATCACCCTGTTCCACAATCCCCGCTCGCGTTCGCGCGGCGTGCTGGTGCTGCTGGAAGAACTCGGCGCCAGTTACGACCTGCAGATCGTCAACCTGGAAAAAGGCGAGCAACTCGCGCCCGCGTACCTGGCGATCAACCCCATGGGCAAGATTCCGGCGATCCGGCATGGCGACAGCGTGGTCACCGAACAGGGCGCGATCTACCAGTATCTGGCCGAGCTGTATCCGGAAGCCGGTCTGTCGCCGGCGCCGGGCGATGCCGATCGCGGCGCCTACCTGCGCTGGCTGGCCTTCTACGGCTCGGCGTTCGAGCCGGCGATCATCGACCGCGCGATGAAGCGCGATGCGCCGCCGCGCTCGATCTCGCCCTACGCCGACTGCGCCACGGTGCTGCAGGTGATCGATGCGCAGCTGGCCAAGGGCGACTATCTATTGGGCCAGCGCTGCAGCGCAGCCGATGTGCTGTGGGGCGGCGCACTGGGCTGGATGGTCGATTTCGGCCTGATCGACCCACCTGCCAGCACCCGCGCCTACATCGCCCGCATGGCCGACAGGCCGGCGTTCGCGCGTGCCGAGGCCACCAACGCCAAGGCCTGACCAAGCGGACGGGCCCGGCGCAAGCGGGTAAACTGTGCGGCTATCTTCTACCCGCCTGGAATAAGCGCCATGCCCGGGACATCCGTTTCCGACCTGTCCGCGGCCACCGCCGTGGACGCACCCGCCCTGTTGCCGCTGCCGGTGGCCCGCCCGTCGGCGCCTGCCGTGGTGCGCGGCAAGCTCTACATCAAGACCCACGGGTGCCAGATGAACGAGTACGACTCGGCCAAGATGGCCGACGTGCTCGCCGCGTCCGAAGGCCTGGAGCTGACCGACAACCCCGAAGACGCCGACGTGGTGCTGGTCAACACCTGCTCCATCCGTGAGAAGGCGCAGGAAAAGGTGTTCAGCCAGCTGGGCCGCTGGAAGGCGCTGAAAGCCGGCGGCAAGCCGGTAATCATCGGCGTGGGCGGCTGCGTGGCCTCGCAGGAAGGCGAGGCCATCGTCAAGCGCGCGCCCTACGTGGATCTGGTGTTCGGCCCGCAGACCCTGCATCGCCTGCCGGAGCTGATCCGCGCACGGCGCGAATCGGGCAAGTCGCAGGTGGACATCAGCTTTCCGGAAATCGAGAAGTTCGATCGCCTGCCCGAGCCGCGCGCCGAGGGCCCGTCGGCGTTCGTGTCGATCATGGAAGGCTGCTCCAAGTACTGCTCGTTCTGCGTGGTGCCCTACACCCGTGGCGAAGAAGTCAGCCGGCCGTTCGAGGACGTGCTGGTGGAGGTGGCGCAACTGGCCGCGCAAGGCGTGCGCGAGATCAATCTGCTCGGCCAGAACGTCAATGCGTATCGCGGCGCGTACGGCGCCGATGCCGGCGACGCGGCGCAATACGCCGATCTGGGCTTGTTGATCCGCACCATCGCGCAGATCGAGGGCATCGGCCGTATCCGTTTCACCACCTCGCATCCGCTGGAATTTTCCGACTCACTGGTGGATGCGTACCGCGATGTGCCGCAGCTGGCCAATTACCTGCATCTGCCGGTGCAGGCCGGCAGCGACCGCATCCTGTCGGCGATGAAGCGTGGCTATACCGCGCTGGAATTCAAGTCCAAGATCCGCAAGCTGCGCGCGGTGCGTCCGGATATTTCGATCAGCTCGGACTTCATCGTCGGTTTTCCCGGCGAGACCGAAGCGGATTTCGAAAAGACCATGAAGCTGATCGAGGACGTGGGCTTCGACCAGAGTTTCTCGTTCGTGTATTCGCGGCGTCCCGGCACGCCGGCCTCGGACCTGCAGGACGACACGCCGGAAGCGGTCAAACAGGCACGGCTTGCGCGTTTGCAGGCGCAGATCAACACGCACGCCACGCGCATTTCGCAGTCCATGGTCGGCAGCGTGCAACGGGTACTGGTGGAAGGCCCGTCGCGGCGCGATCCGAACGAATTGACCGGCAAGAGCGAGAACATGCGCCCGGTGAATTTCCCCGGTAACCCGCGCCTGATCGGGCAGTTCGTCGATGTGCTGATCACCGAGGCGATGAGCAATTCGCTGCGCGGTCTTATCCAGGTGGACGACAGCGAAAGCTGATGCCGCATAGGTGCCGGGGCGCGGGGCGCCACGGCATGCATCGCGTCGTGCTGACTGGAAGGTACGCGCTGGTTGGTCACTGGTCTCGTATCCAGCGGCCGGACACGCGATGCTGCGTCTGCCTGCTATCGTTGTTGCGTTGCTTTGCGTAGCTGCGTGCGTGCAACACGCTGGCAATTGCGTTGAGGTCACGCGCGTCCTGCCTCGCACCTCGATCGTCGGCAAGCACGCAGCTGATTGCTTGCCGCACTGCATTCGCCGATCGGCGCTCCAGCATCTGCGCGCTACTAAGCCGTGGTTGGTCTAGGTCAACAACAGCGCGCACTGCTCGCATACGCCGGGCATGGTCGTGATCGCGCACAACAACGACACCGACCTCCCTGGTCACACGGCACACAAGGTAAGTGATCAAAATTTCACCACCTGTCTGCAACACCTTGCGGCATAAGGCATGCGAGCACTTACCCACAGGCTTTGCCGGATTCGATCCACACCGCTTGTGGACAACCGCCATCGTAGTGGTGATTTTTTCGCCACGCCCCTGCCGGACCTTGTGCGAGTAGGCGCCACGATTTTTATCCACAGGTTAGTGATGCGTGACTCCACAGCGATTGTGGAAAACCCGCGCACACCACCGGGGACCGGCCATGACCATGCGCTTGCGGCAGCCGGGCGTGTTGGTGGGATCACGCGCTGCGCGCTACCCTCGTCTGCCGCCCAACCGACCAGCGCATGCGTGCGCGGTCCGATCCGATCATGAATTCACCTGCACATCGCGACTTCACCCTGGAACCCGACGACACCGAGCGCCTGGCCAACCTGGCCGGCCCGTTCGACGCGCACCTGCGCCAGATCGAGCTCAAGCTCGGCGTGGAGATCGCCAACCGCGGCAACGTCTTCCGCGTCACCGGCCCGGAGCCGGCGATCACCGCCGCGCAGACGCTGCTGACCGCCCTGTACGATGAAGCCGCCTCCACCACCTTCGACAACCACGCCATCCACCTGCGCTTGAACGATGCCAACGTCGAGCAGGTGGTCGATCGTTCCTACGTGGCCCAGGACGTGGCGATCAAGGTCAAACGCGGCACCGTGCGTGGCCGCGGTGCCAACCAGGCCAAGTACCTGCATGCGATCGCCACGCACGACATCAATTTCGGCATCGGCCCCGCCGGTACCGGCAAGACCTTCCTGGCCGTGGCCAGCGCGGTCGAGGCGCTGAACGAGTCGCGCGTACAGCGGCTGATCCTGGTGCGCCCGGCGGTGGAAGCCGGCGAGAAGCTGGGCTTCCTGCCCGGCGATCTCAGCCAGAAGGTGGACCCGTATCTGCGCCCGCTCTACGACGCGCTCTACGAAATGCTGGGCGTGGAAAAAGTGGTCAAGCTGCTGGAAAAGAACGTCATCGAGATCGCGCCGCTGGCCTATATGCGCGGCCGCACGCTCAACGATGCCTACGTGATCCTGGACGAGGCACAGAACACCACCATCGAGCAGATGAAGATGTTCCTGACCCGGCTGGGCTTCGGCTCCACTGCGGTGGTCACCGGCGACCTGACCCAGATCGACCTGCCCAAGCACGTTAAGTCTGGCCTGCGCGACGCGATCGAGGTGCTGCGCGATGTGGACGGCGCCAGCTTCACCTTCTTCGAAGCGCGCGACGTGGTGCGCCACCCGCTGGTGCAGCGCATCGTCACGGCCTATGAAAAGCGCGATCAGCAGGACGCTGCGATCAAGAACAACGCTGAGTGAGGCTATTCCTTGCCAGCTTGACGTTGGCAAGCGGATTGGTCGCGGCGGCATCGCTCGGGGCCACCGAAGCGCCGCTGCCTCCGGGAATCCCGATCGCAGATCGCGATGTGATCACGGCGACACATGTGGCGCCCCCCTGTGTGTCGCTGGCCGCCGAACAAACCAGCATCAGCATCCCAACAGCGCACTTGGAGAGGCTGGCGGAACAGGGGCGCGGCGATATGCCGGCAGGGAACGATCGGGTACGACTCAGTGCTTGGCAGCAAGGTCGCAGCGCGCGCTGGCTGCTCGATCTACCGGGAACGGTCACGGATGCACGCGGCTGCGAAAGCTCACCGATCCAGCACGCGCATCGCTCAAGCCAGTCGCTGGTCGGCGGACTCCTGGAAAGCGGTATCGCTGCGGTCTGGCTGCATGACCAGCCAGGATTCGTTTCAAGCTTGCGGGTGCGGGATTACAATCTGGGCTGCGGGCGCGGCCCGATCGGCAGTTCGAGCTACCGCGTGGCCAACGGGCCTGTGGTGATACTACTGATCACCTGCACGCGCTGACCCTCTGCCCAGGAAACTCTCGCCATGACCCGTGGACCTGTCCGCCTCGACGTCGCTGTCAGTTATGCGCTGCCGCGCGCCGGTCTGCCATCGGCGGTGAGTTTTCGCAAGTGGGTGGCCGCTGCACTGAAGGGACGCATCCGCGAGGCCGACCTGGCGGTGCGGATTGTCGACGAGAAGGAAGGCTGCTCGCTCAACCATCATTACCGGGGCAAGGATTACGCCACCAATGTGCTGAGCTTTCCGGCCGATTTACCCGAAGGACTGCCCAAGGGCATCAAGATGCCGCTGCTCGGCGATCTGGTGATCTGCGCGCCGGTGGTGGCGCGCGAGGCGGCCGAACAAGGCAAGTCGCTGGCCGCGCATTACGCCCATCTGACCGTGCACGGCACGCTGCATCTGCTCGGCTGGGACCACGAAGACGACAAGGAAGCCGATGCGATGGAGCAACTCGAACGCGAGATCCTGGCCGATCTCGGCATCGACGACCCGTACGCGGGAGAGCGCTGATGCGGGCCTGCCTCGCCACCGCGTTGCTGTTGCTGGCCTGCTCCAGTGCCTGGGCGCAGGCCGCGCCGGCACGCCCCGACCTGCCGGCCCTGATCGAATGCCGCCAGCGCATCGGCGACTTCAACGCGCTGGCACCGGTGCTGGCCGACCCGCTCAAGGCGGTGGCGCTGGGCTGGACGCCGCTGGACCAGGCCAACCTGTTCATGACCGAGTACACGCTCAACACGCCGATCAGCGTGTTCGGCCACAGCACCACCCACATCGCGTTCTCCGGGGCCAGCGTCATGGCGCTGCTGGACCTGCCCGACCCGCGCCCGCTGGCCAAACAGCTGAACCTGGAACTGGGCGTGGATAACGCCGACAAGGTCATGTACGGCCGCGAGCTGGTCAGCGAAGACACCACCAACCCCAAGACCGGCGAGGCGATGATCGAATCGGTCGTGCTCAGCGTCTCCAACGTGAAGTCGCATCCGGGCAAGACCGTAGTCGGCTGCGGCTACAGCCTGGACCTGCCCTGAAGCGTAGCGCCCGCCCCACCCCGTCCACAGCGCCTTAGCGGCTTCCTGTTAGACTGACGGCTATCGCCTGGTATGCCGGGTGCCGTCCCACGTCACGATGTCCGAAGACGACAGTAGCCAATCCCAAGAAACACCCGAAAAACGCCGTAGCTGGCTCGAGCGCCTGAGCGCTGCCTTCTCTGGCGAACCCCATACCCGCGACGAACTGGTCGCGCTGCTGCGGACCGCCGAACAGGACGGTCTCATCGCTGCAGACACCTTGCGCATGATGGAAGGCGCAATCTCCGTGTCCGAGCTCACCGTGGGCGATGTGATGATCTCGCGCTCGCAGATGGTCTCGCTGCCGGTGGAGGCGCGCTTCATCGACCTGATGAAGCAGGTGGTGGAATCAGGCCATTCGCGCTTCCCGGTGCACGGCGAGAACAAGGACGAAGTGCTCGGCATCCTGCTGGCCAAGGACTTGTTGCGCGGCGTGGTCGCCGACAACGGCCCCGGCAACGTGCGCGAACTGCTGCGCCCGGCGGTGCTGATCCCCGAGTCCAAGAAGCTCAACGTGCTGCTGAAGGAGTTCCGGCTGTCGCGCAACCACATGGCGATCGTGGTGGACGAGTACGGCGGCGTCGCCGGGCTGGTCACCATCGAAGACGTGTTGGAGCAGATCGTCGGCCAGATCGACGACGAGCACGACGATGCCGAAGACGAGAATTCTCTGATCGCGATCCAGGCCGACGGCCGCTATGTGGTCGATGCGCTGACGCCGATCGAAGACTTCAACGAGCGCTTTGGTGCCGACTTCCCCGACGACGAGTACGACACCGTCGGCGGCCTGGTTACCGATGCGATCGGCCACCTGCCGGAAACCGGCGAAGAGCTGACGCTGGGGCGCTTTGCCTTCCGTGTGGCCAAGGCCGATGCGCGGCGCGTGCACGCCTTCCACGTGACCATTCTGCCGCCAGACCCGCAGGACGACGCTTGAACCGTTGGTATCGCGTGACTGCTGCAGCGCCAGGCCGCGGCAGCATCCGGCGCCGGGCGGCAGCGTGTGTGCTGCTGTTGCTGGCGTGGTTGGTGGCACCTGCCGCCATGGCCCAGGCCACCGAGCCGCCGCCTGCCCAGCCCAATGTGCCGGCACCGCGGGTCGGCGTGGTCACCATGCAGCCGGGCGAAGTGTTCTTCGAGCGCTTCGGCCACGATGCCATCGTGGTGGTCGATCCCGTCACCGGGCAGGCCACCTCGTACAACTTCGGCTTCTTCGACCCCGGCGAGCCGGATTTCGTCCCGCGCTTTGCGCGCGGCGAGATGATGTATTACCTGGTCGCGTTGCCGCTGGAAGAAGACCTGCAGCAATACCGTGCGGTCGGCCGCGGCGTCAGCATCCAATGGCTGGACCTGCCACCGGACCAGGCGCGCGCGTTGGCTGACGGGCTGGCCATCCGCAGCCAGCCCGAGAACGCGCGCTACCACTACGATTACTTCGTGGCCAACTGCGCCACCATGGTCCGCGACACGCTGGACCGGGCCATGGGTGGCGCTTTGAAATCGCAACTGGCCGGGCGCTCGCGCGGCAACACCTTCCGCAGCGAAGCGGTGCGCCTGGCCTCCCCTGCCCCGTGGATGTGGCTGGGCTTCGACCTGGGCCTGGGGCCGTATGCGGACCGCCCGCTGTCGCGCTGGGAAGAAGCCTTCGTGCCGATGCGCCTGGCCGACAGCCTGACCCAGGTGCACAACGGCGCCGGCCGCCCGTTGGTGCAGTCCACCCAGGTCCTGCTGCCGCATCGCATCGCACCGGAGCCGGCCGAACAGCAGCGCCACTGGTGGCCATGGCTGCTGACCGGGCTGATCGTCGCTGCCGGCGTGCTGGCACTCGGTCGCCGGCAACGCGTGCTGGCCGCCCTGGCCATGCCGTACTGGCTGCTGTGCGCGATCGGCGGCGGCTTGCTGGTATATCTGTGGGGCTTCACCGCGCATCAGTCGGCCTGGGCCAATCGCAACCTGTTGCTGGTCAACCCGCTGTGCGTGCTGCTGTTGATCGGCGGCATCGCCGTGCTGCGCGGGCGCCGGCCCGGGCGCTGGTTCGATGTGCTGCGCTGGGTGGTCGCCGCCGCGGCACTGCTGGCGCTGCTGATCCACTGGCTGTCGTTCCAGGCGCAGGACAACCTGCAGTGGGTGCTGCTGCTGTTGCCGATCCATGCCGCGCTCGCCATCGCGTTGCGGCGGCGTGACTTGTCCGTCCGCACGCGCTGATCCAGGATGCGCCCATGAACCACCACGGCCGCCATCCGGACAACCCCTCCTGCGTCATCACCTGCGCCTATTACGACGGCCAGGGCGAGCGCCACGACATCAGCCTGGAGCAGATCAGCGACGTGCTGCAGCGCCCGGATGGCTTTGTCTGGGTCGGCCTGTACGAGCCGCAGGAATCGGTGCTGCACAAGCTACAGGATGAGTTCGGCCTGCACGATCTGGCCATCGAGGATGCGCTCAAGGCGCACCAACGGCCCAAGGCCGAGAGCTACGGCAACTCCTTGTTCGTGGTGGTCAACACCGCACAACTGGTCAACGAGCGCATCCGCTACGGCGAGACGCACGCGTTTCTGGGCGCGCGCTTTCTGTTGACGGTGCGCCATGGCGCATCGCTGTCGTACACGCCGGTGCGGCACCGGGTCGAACGCGAACCGGCGATGCTGCGCATGGGCGCCTCGTTCTGCCTGTATGGCGTGCTCGACTTCGTGGTCGACAACTACCTTCCGATCATGGACGAGTTCCGCGACACGCTGGAAGGCCTGGAAAAGGACATCTTCGCCGACAACTACAAGCGCGAAACCGTGGTGCGCCTGTACGAGCTCAAGCGCGAACTCAACAAGATGCGGTTGGTCGTGGCGCCATTGCAGGACGTGCTCTCGCACCTCAAGCGCAACCCTGGCTCGCTGATCCACGACGAGGTCGGCATCTATCTGCGCGACGTGCTCGACCATGCCGTGCGCATCAACGACGCTATCGACACCTTGCGCGAAATGCTGGGTACCGCGCTGAGCGTCAACCTGTCGATGGTGACCCTGGCCCAGGGCGAAACCGTCAAGCGCCTGGGCGCCTGGGCCGCCCTGCTGGCCGCGCCCACCCTGATCACCAGCTGGTACGGCATGAATTTCACCCACATGCCCGAACTGGACAAACCTTACGCCTACCCGCTGCTGGTAGCCGGCGTGGTCGCCTCGTGCCTGGTGTTGTATCGCCTGTTCAAGCGAGCGCGGTGGCTTTAGGCCGCTTTGCGGCTGGGATTTGGGAGTGGGGAGTGGGGATTGGTTGGAGCTGGACGCGTGACTGTGGCGCGCGTGTTGCATTTACCCCCATCTGCCCTTTGGGCACCTTCTCCCGAGGGGGAAAAGGAAGGCTGCCTGCTTTTACGAATCCCCAATCCCGAATCCCCAATCCCCGAACTCAAGCCACATAGATCGTCTTGATGTTCATGAACTCGTGGATGCCGTGCTCGGCCAACTCGCGGCCGAAGCCCGAGCGCTTGATGCCACCGAACGGTAGCCGCACGTCGCTCTTGACCACCGAATTGACGAACGCCGCACCGCACTGCAATTGCTGCGCGACGCGCTCGCCGCGCTTGGCATCAGAGGTCCACACACTGCCGCCCAGGCCGAAGCTGGTGTCGTTGGCCACGCGTACCGCCTCGGCTTCATCCCGCACGCGAATGACCGACGCGACCGGGCCGAAAAACTCCTCCTCGTAGGCCGGCATGCCCGGGGCGACATGATCAAGGATGGTGGCCGGATAGCCTGCATGCGAACCGCGTACCGGTTCGCCGCCCAGCAGCACCTTGGCGCCCTTTTCCACGCTGTGTTGCACCTGCTTGTGCAGCTCGTCGCGCAGATCCGCGCGGGCCATGGGCGCCAGTGTGGTGCCCTCCTGCTGCGGGTCGCCGAGCACGCGCTGGGAGGCGGCGGCAACGAAGCGTTCAATGAACTGATCGGCGATGGCGTCCACCACGATGAAGCGCTTGGCGGCGATGCAGGTCTGCCCGCTGTTGTCGAACCGCGACTGCACGGCGGAGGCGACGGTGTGCTCCAGGTCGGCGTCTTCCAGCACCACGAACGCATCGCTGCCGCCGAGTTCCATCACGCACTTCTTCAACTGATCGCCCGCATTTGCAGCCAGCGAACGTCCGGCGCGCTCGCTGCCGGTCAGCGTCACTGCGGCAATGCGATCGTCACGCAACACGTCTGCAGCCTGGTCATTGTCGATATGCAGCACATCGAACACGCCGGGCGGAATACCGGCGGCATCCAGCACCTCCTTCATCGCATCGGCGCAGCGCGGCACATTGCTGGCGTGCTTGAGCAGCGCGACATTGCCGGCCATCAGACCCGGGGCGAGGAAACGGAACGCCTGCCACAACGGAAAATTCCACGGCATCACCGCAAACACGCAGCCCAGTGGCTCGTAGCGCACATAGCTGGACTGCGCCTCGGTCGGGATATCGCGCGGTGCCAGGTAGTCAGCTGCATGTTCGGCGTAATAGGCGCAGCCCTGCGCGCACTTGTCCACCTCGGCCAGCGCCTCGTGGCGCAGCTTGCCCATTTCGGCAGTCATGATGCGCTGCAGGTCGTCGCGCCGCCGGGTCAGCTCTTCGCCGACCCTGCGCAGCAATGCGCCGCGCTCGGCCAACGGCAGCGCCGCCCATTGCGGAAATGCCTTGGCGGAAGCAGCCAGACGCGCCTCGATGGCGGCGGCGTCCAGGGTGTGCTGGGTATGTTCGACCTGGCCATTGGCCGGGTTGACGGTGTCGTAGGACATGACGGTCTCCTGTTACAGGCCCGCCATGCTAGTCGCCGGCAAGTTGCAGCCGCGTCACAACCGCAGCAAATCGCTGCAACGCTGTGTTTACCCACGCCGCGACGCAATGCCGCACCCTGCATCGCACGGCTCGCGGATCACTGGCAACCGGAACAACGCTCCCAGCCACGCGAACGAAAGCGGCCCTACCCTGTCCCGACCGTCCCACCGCACAAAAATGCTCTAGCATTCGGCACTTGGCAGCTTTATCCATTCACGGAAGACCACCACGATGCGCAGGGATCTGATTGTTATAGTTGTACTTGGCATCGGCGCCTGCCTGCCGGGATGCGCCGTCCTGCAGGACATGCTGCACGGCCCGCGACCCGGCCCGAACGGATTTGTCACAGTGAGCTGCAATAACACGCTGCCCAATCCCAGCCAACCCTGCGAGGAAGAGGCACTGCGTGCCTGCTCGGACACTGCCATCCGCCAATTCGTCACCGCGCACTCGTCGCCGAACATGGTCACGATCTATCCGAGCAAGCAGAAATCCAAGGACGACGGCGACCAGAACGGCAAGAACAGGGACAAGGATCGCGCCGACGAACAACCCAGAGTCGAGCAACAGGGCTACGACATCAGCGCCGAGTATCAGTGCTACCTGACCAAGCCGCAGCCCTGGGATAGCGGGTACACGCCTCCGGCCAGGTAACAGCGGCCCAACCAACTGCCGTGCCCGGCGTCCGCTAGCCGCCGCAGGCGTCCGCAATCGGCTTGCAGCCATCGTGGATGTCGGTGGCGTCGGCGTTCGCAGCCGTCTGGCCGCCGCTTGTTGCGATGCATTCGCCACCCCCATGTTGGTGCCTGCTCAGGAAGCAGCTTGCAGCGCCAGTTGCGCATCGCGCTGACGACGTTTTTCGCCGCGCGCCAGCAGCCACCAGCCGATCACTGCGGCGATCGACACCGCCAGCACCATCAGCGTGGCAAGTGCGTTGATCTTGGGGCTGATGCCCAGCCGCACCGACGCAAACACCTTGATCGGCAAGGTGGTCGAACTGGGCCCCGCCAGAAAGCTGGCGATCACCACATCGTCCAGCGACAGCGTAAAGGCAAGCAGCCAACCCGATGCGAGTGCCGGGGCAATGATCGGCAAGGTGATCAGGAAGAACACCTTCAGCGGCGTCGCGCCCAGATCCATCGCCGCCTCTTCCAGCGAGCGATCCAGTTCCTGCAGGCGCGAGGAAATCACCACCGTCACGAACGAGACGGTGAAGGTGACATGCGCCGCCCAGATCGCCACCGCGCCGCGCGGTGCGATCCCGAGGACACCGCCCATCGAGACCAGCAACAACAGGATCGACAGGCCGATGATCACTTCCGGCATCACCAGCGGTGCGGTGATCAATGCACCGAACAGGGTCTTGCCGGGAAAACGCCGCATGCGCACCATTGCCAGCGCCGCCATCGTCCCCAGCACCGTCGATGCACAGGCGGTCCAGAACGCGACTTGCAGACTGACCCAGGCCGCCTCCAGCAACTGCCGATCGCGCAGCAATTCGCCGTACCAACGCGTGGAAAAGCCGCCCCACACCATCGCCAGCCGCGAGGCGTTAAACGAGTAGACCATCAGCAACAGGATCGGCAGATACAGAAAGCCGAACCCCAGCGCGAGCACGCCAGCGCCCAGCAGGCGCGTGCCGGGAGAGGCGCGCATCATGTCAGCCGCCCTTCCAGCTCACGCTGCTGATAACGGTGGAACAGCACGATCGGCACCAGCAACAGCAGCAACATCACCGTGGCCACCGCAGCGGCCACCGGCCAGTCGCGATTATTGAAGAACTCGCCCCACAGCACGCGGCCGATCATCAAGGTGTCCGGCCCGCCCAGCATTTCCGGAATCACGAACTCGCCCACCGCCGGGATCATCACCAGCATGCAGCCGGCCACGATCCCGTTGCGCGACAGCGGCAAGGTGATGCGCACGAAGGCCTGCCACGGCCGTGCGCCCAAGTCGTAGGCGGCTTCGAGCAATCGCTGGTTGTGCTTGACCAGATTGGCGTACAACGGCAGCACCATGAACGGCAGATAGCAGTACACGATGCCGATGTAGGCGGCCAGCGGCGTGTACAGCAACTGCAAGGGCTGCCGGATCACCCCCAGCGCCAGCAGCGCCTGATTGAGCAGGCCGTTGCCGTCGAGGATGCCGATCCAGGCGTAGACGCGGATCAGGAACGAGGTCCATGACGGCAGCACCACCAGCATCATCGCCATATTGCGCGTGGCCAGCGGCAGACGCGCAATGACATAGGCCATCGGGTAGCCGATCAACAGCGCAAACACGGTCGACAGTGCGGCGATCCTGATCGAACTCGCATACGCCGCCAGGTACTGGCTGTCGCGCAGCATGACCAGATAATTGCCCAGATGCAGCTTGAGGCTCAGCGCCCCATCGGCCGCAACGGCAAACAACGGCGTGTACGGCGGCATCGCGGTGGCGCGCTCGGCGAAGGAGATCTTCAGCACGATCAGGAACGGGATGGCGAAGAACACCAGCAGCCACAGATACGGTGCGGCGATCACGCCCCAGCGCGCGCCCGGCAATGCGCGGATCAGGCGCCTCATGCGGTGAGCACCACGCCGTCGTCCTCGCCCCAGCTCAGCCAGACGGCGTCGCCCCAGGTCAGCGCTTCGCTGGCCCAACGCTGACGGTTGGCGAAGTTGGCCATCAGCTTGAAACCGCCGGGCAGGCGCACGTGATAGACCGAATGGCTACCGAAATAGCCGATGTCCTCGATCACGCCCTGCGCCTTGTTGCAAGCCTGGGCCGGTTCGTCCTTGCCGATGACCAGTTTTTCCGGGCGCAGCGCGAACGCCACCGCCTGCCCTTCGAAACCGGTGATGCCGTGGCCAATCCGGATATTGGCGTCGAAGGCCGACGCCTTCAGGCCGACGTAATCCGGTTTGTCCTCGACGATCACCGCGTCGATCAAATTGACCGAGCCGATGAATTCAGCAGCGAACCGGTTGGCCGGTTGCTCGTAGATTTCGTCCGGGGTGCCGACCTGCTGGATCCAGCCCTGGTCCATCAACGCGATGCGGGTGGCCATGCTCATGGCCTCTTCCTGATCATGGGTGACCATGACGCAGGTGACGCCGGAGGTCTCGATGATGTTGACCAGCTCCAGCTGCATCTGCGCGCGCAGCTTCTTGTCCAGTGCGCCCATCGGTTCGTCCAGCAGCAGCAGCTTGGGCCGCTTGGCCAGCGAGCGCGCCAGCGCCACGCGTTGCTGCTGCCCGCCGGACAATTGATGCGGCTTGCGCCTGGCCAGGCTGCCAAGCTGCACCAGCTCCAGCATCTCGCCCACGCGCGCCGCGATCGCCGGCTTGGACAGCGCTTCCTGCTTCAGTCCAAAGGCGATGTTCTGCTCCACGCTCATGTGCGGGAACAGCGCATACGACTGGAACATCATGTTGATCGGCCGCTCGTACGGCGGCAACGCGTCGATCGGCTGGCCATCGAGCACGATGCGGCCTTTGGTCGGCCGCTCGAAGCCGGCCAGGCAGCGCAGCAGGGTGGACTTGCCGCTGCCCGAGCCGCCCAGCAGCGCGAAGATCTCGCCCTTGCGGATCTGCAGGCTGACCTCGTCGACCGCCACGACGCCATCGAACTCCTTGCGGACCTCGCTGATGCTCAGATAGGCGTTCTCGCCAGGGGAAAGCGGCGCCGCTGCGGCCTCGGTAACTGCCATGAACCCTCTCGATTGCGAAGCGTGGCCCGGCAACGACTGTGCACCTCAGGACGCGGGCGCCGCCAGTGCTTGGTGCGACATCGGTACTCTTCCGTTTGCGCCCAGGCGTCTTGTCTGCAGCGAGCCAACGACGACTTGCTACATCGGGTGACCGCCTGCCGGCGCGGGCGCTGCAGCAGCGCAGCGTGTGCGCCAGAGCGACACCCTACCGCGAACGGAGCGCCGACGCCCGCCGCAACGGGCATCAATCAGCGTGGCTCCGGCACCGGCGCGCTCCAGCCCAGACCCAGGCTCTTCTGCAGCGCGACGTAGTTCACCAGCAACTGCACCTGTGCCTGTGCGGCGGCGTCCTGCGCGGACAGCTGCTGGCGCTGCACGTCGAGCAGATCGATCGACGAGGTGGCACCGGCATCGCGCCGTTGCTGCATCAAGCCGGCCGAACGCGTGGCCGAGGCTTCGGCCTGCCGCGCCACCACCAGCTGCTTGCGTGCCGAGCCGAAGCGCGCCAATGCCGAATTGGCATCCTGCAACGCAGCCAGCACCGCGCCCTCGTACGCCGCCTCGCGGCCGGCGTTGCCGGCACGTGCCTGCTCCACCTGTGCCTTGGTGCGGCCGAAGTCGAAGATCGACCAGCGCAGCATCGGCACCGCCAGCGTGGTCAAGGCGTCGGAATTGAAATCGCTGGGCGAGCCAGCGACCCAGCTCAGGCCGCCCAGCAGGCTCACCTGCGGAAAATACCCGTTCAAGGCCTCGCCGATCTGCGCGCTGGAGGCAGCCAGTTCGCGCTCGGCCTTGCGCACGTCGGGGCGGCGACGGATCAGGGCCCCGGCATCGTCCACGCGCACCTGCGTGGGCAGCATCGGCAACGGCTGCGGCGCGCTCAACTGCGCGTCCAGCGCGCCGGGCTCGCGCCCCACCATCAGCGCCAGCTGGTCCAGCGCTTCCTGCGACTGCATCTCCAGCGGCAGGCGCTGCGCCTGTTGCTGCTGCACTTGCGTGGCGATCTGTTCGACCTGCAGGTCCGACGCAGCGCCACGCTCGCGGCGCTGCTGGGTCAGGCGCAGGGTCTGCCCGATCTTGTCCAGGTTTGCATCGGCGATCGCCAGCCGCGCCTGCAAGCCGCGGTAGTTGAGGTATACCTGCCCCACTTCGGCTGCCAGCTGCACCTGCGCATCGGCCAGCTCGGCTTCCGAGGCCTGCGCCTGTGCCAGCGCGCCTTCGGCGGCGCGACGGCGGCGGCCGAAGAAATCCAGCTCCCAGCTGGCATCGAAACCGGCGCTGTAGATCTGGGTCTTTTCAAGATCCAGCGCCTCGCTGCCCTGTGCCGGTGGCTGGCCGTTCTGGCCATTCTGCAAGCCGCCCAAGGTATCGACGATGGTCTGCGGCGGCTCGGCATACGCATACACCGCGCTGGCGTTGAGCTTGGGCAGGCGCTCGGCACGGCGCTGGCTGGCCAGTGCGCGGTTGGCGCGCAGCCGCGCCTGCGCCGCACGCAGGTTGGGGCTGTCGGCCAGGGCCTGGGTGACCAGCTGGGTGAGCGTCGGGTCCTGCAGCTCCTCCCACCAATGATTCAACGGCGCGGCAGCGACCACGTCGGCGCCAGCGGCGCGATGCAGGGCCGGCGCCTGCACCGCCGTGTCGGCCACCGCCGGGGGCTTGGTGTAGTTGGGGCCAAGCATGCAGCCGCCGAGCAAAACCACGCTCAACGCCGCCGCCAGGGGCATGCGGATCAGGCGCATGGAATCAGTGCATTGCAAGGTGCGCCCCCTTGGGTAACGGCTTGAGCAAAAAGGCCAGCGGAATCGTGCAGACCACGATCACGCCGAAGATCCAGAACAGATCGCTATAGGTCATCACCAGGGCCTGCTGCTGCACCAGGCGCGCCAGCTGCGCGATCGAGCGAATGGCCGCCTCGCCGCCGGCGCTGCCCTGCATCTGCGCAGTCAACCTGGAAAGAAAATCCTGCGCGCGCGAGGAATTGGCGGTGATCGCGCTGCCGATGGTTTCGGTATGGAAGGTCATGCGGCGCTCCTGGAAGGTGGAGATCAGCGCAAGCCCCACCGAGCCGCCCAGGTTGCGGCCGGCGTTGAACAGGCCGGACGCATCGCCGGCCAGTTCGGGCGGCACCGAGGAGATGGCCGCCTGGTTCAACGACATCATCGCCAGCGCCAGGCCGCAACCCTGCAACAACTGGCCGGCGACAAAATGCATGCCCACGGTGTCGGCGGTCAGCGACAGATTGGCGAAGCAGGCTGCGGCAAAGCAGATCAGCCCGGCGATCACCAGGATGCGCACGTCCACCACCTCCAGCAGCTTGGGCATCATCGGCATCAGCAGCACGGTCGGCAGGCCTGACAGCAGCAGCACGTAGCCGGCCTGCTCGGTGTTGTAGCCGGAGATCACCGCCAGGAACTGCGGAATCATGTACATGACGCCGAACAGGATCATGCCCACCGCCATGATCATGACGAACACCGCACCGAAACTGCGATGCAGCAGCAGCGACAGCCGGATTACCGGCGCGCGCCGGCGAAATTGCGAAATCACCAATGCGATGAACCCGCTCAGCGCGATCACGCTCAGCGTATTGATCTCGCTGGATTCGAACCAGCGCTCGCGCTGGCCCTCTTCCAGCACCACGGTGAGCCCGCCCAGGCCGGCGGTCAGGCCGTAGATGCCCAGCCAGTCGGCATTGAGCAGGCCGGCCCAGTCGCCTTTTTCATGCTTGAGGCCAAGCAGCAGCAAGGCCACCAGGCCGACGCAGATCGGCACGTTGATGAAGAAGGCGTAGTGCCAGCTGACGTTCTCGGTGAGCCAGCCGCCCAGCAGCGGGCCAATCACCGGGCCCATGATCACGGTCATGCCGAACAGCGCGGTGCCCATGGTCTGCTGGCTCGGCGGCAGCCGGGTGGCGACGATGGTCAGCGCGGTCGGAATCAGCGCACCACCGGCCAGGCCCTGCCCCACACGGCCGATGATCATCATCGTCAACGAGGTCGACAGCCCGCACACCACCGAAAACGCGGTGAACATCACCGCGCAGATCAGCAGGAAGTTGCGCAGGCCCAGCGTGCGCACGAACCAGCCGGTCAGCGGGATCATGATGATCTCGGCAACCAGATACGCGGTGGAGATCCAGGTGCCTTCGGTGCCGCTGGCGCCGACCTCGCCCTGGATGGTGGGCAGCGCCGCGTTGACGATGGAGATGTCCAGCGTCGCCATGAACGAGCCGATGGTGCCGGCCAGCACCGCCAGCCAGGCGCCCGGCTCGGCCTTCTCGCGTTGCGCGCTGCCGCCGGCACGCGGGCCGGTGGCTGCCGTTGCATTCATCGCGCGCGCTCCTGCGCCTGCACGCGATCGGATTCCTCCTCGGCCCGTTGCTTGGCGTCCTTGGCCGAGCGCGTGTCCACGGTGACCTCGACCGACATGCCCGGCACCAGTACCTTGCGCGCCTCGTCGCCGGCCAGCACGCGGATGCGCACCGGCACGCGCTGCACCACCTTGGTGAAGTTGCCGGTGGCGTTTTCCGGCGGCAGCAACGCGAACTGCGAGCCGGTGCCCGGCGACAGGCTCTCGACCTTGCCGTGCAGCTTGACGCCCGACAAGGCATCGACCTCGATCTCGGCGGGCTGGCCGGGACGCATCAGGCCGACCTGGGTTTCCTTGAAATTGGCGATCAGGTACAGCGATTCCTGCGGCACGATGGTCATGGTGCGGGTGCCGGCCCCGAGGAACTGGCCGACCTGCACGGTCTTGTCGCCGACTCGGCCGTGGATGCGGCTGGTCAGCAAGGTGTCTTCCACCGCCACGCGGGCCTGGTCGGCATCGGCGCTGGCCTGCTTGAGGCCGGCCTGGGCCTGCTCCAACTGCGCGTTGCTGGCCAGGATCTGGCTCTGCGCGCCCTTGGCCTGCGCCTGCGCGGCCTCGTACTGGGCGCGTGCGCGTTGCAGTTCGTGCTGCAGGCTTTCCTGATGTTCGTGAGTGTCGGCGCCGGAGGCGGCCAGCGGGGCGAAGCGCTTCACTTCGGCCTGGGCAAAGGTCAGGCTTGCCGCTGCCGAGGTCACCTGGCTACGCGCCTGCACCAGCGCCGACTCCTGCCCGGACACATTGGCGGTGGCCGCGGCGATATCAGCCTGGCGCGCGGCGATCGCGGCTTCGGCCTGCTGCAGGGTCGCCTGGTAGGTGCGGTCGTCGATCTGCAACAGCGGCTGGCCGGCTTCCACGATCTGGTTGTCGCCCACCATCACCTTGGTCACGTAGCCGCTGACCCGCGGCGCCACGGCCACCGAGTCGGCCTGCAGGTAGGCATTGTTGGTGTCCTGCATGTAGCGGCCCTTGATCAGGTAATAGGCCAGCCAGATAACCAGCAGCACCACCACCAGCACGCCGACCACGATCAGCGTCCATTTGACCTTGGGATTCTTCAACGGCGAGGGCTTGGGCGGCTCCTGCTCGTTGTGCGCGCCGGTGCCTTGCGCATCCGTGCCCGAAGGCTGGCCGTCGTTGGACTGCTGGTCGTGGTTGCTCAAAATGAGGCGTCCTGTGTCGTGGGCGAGGCGCGCGCAACGACGTGCCGCATCAGCGGTCCGGCGAAGGCGGCGCAACCATACAATTATTTGAACCGCCCGGTACAGATTGCGTGATGACCGCAGTCAGCGCGCGCTCGGACTTCCAAACGCGCGAATGGCAGGCGTTGTTACAGGAATGGAGGAATGCCTGCGTCGTCAGCGACCGGTCTTGATCTCGGTCCACAGCCGCGTGTACAGCCGGTCCACCTCCGGCGGATTGATCGCATAGGTGAACATCTTGGCGGTCACCTCCGGCGGCGGATAGATGGTGGGGTCGTTGCGGATCGCCGCGTCCACCAGTGGCGTGGCGGTGCGCACCGGGTTGGCGTAGTGGATGAAGTTGCTGTTGGCCGCGGCCACGTCCGGCTTCAACAGATAATTGATGAAGGCGTAGGCGTTGTCGGGGTGCTTGGCGTCCTTGGGAATGGCCAGCATGTCGAACCACTGCGGCGCACCTTCCCTGGGGATCGCATAGGCCACCTTGATGCCGTTGCCGGCTTCCACCGCACGGTCGCGCGCCTGGATGATGTCACCCGACCAGCCCACCGCCAGGCAAGTGTTGCCATTGGCCAGCGAGGTCACGTACTGGCTGGAATGAAAGTTCTGTACGTACGGGCGGATCGTCTTGATCAGCGCGGCGGCCTGCTCGATTTCGGCCGGCACGCTGCTGTGCGGATCCAGGCCCAGGTAATTGAGCGCGATCGGAATCAGGTCCGAGGGCGTGTCCAGCAGGGTCACGCCGCAGTCCTTCAACCTGGACAGGTTTTCCGGCTTGAACACCAGGTCCCAGCTGTTGGCAACCTCGGTGTTGCCGAAGATCGCCTTGAGCTTGTCCACGTTGTAGCCGATGCCGGTGGTGCCGATCATGTACGGCACGCCATAGGCGTTGCCCGGGTCCTGCGCGGCAATGCGCCGCATGATGTCCGGGTCCAGATTGGCCAGATTGGGGATCTTGGCTTTGTCCAGCGGCAGGAACACGCCGGCCTGGATCTGCCGGCCGAAGAAGTTCAGCGTGGGCACTACCACGTCGTAATCGCTGCCACCGGCAAGCAGCTTGGTTTCCACCATCTCGTCGCTGTCGAAGACGTCGTAGGTGACCTTGATGCCGGTGCTCTTCTCGAACGCGGGAATGGTGTCTTCGGCGATGTAGTCCGAATAGTTGTAGACATTGAGCACCTTGGCCTGCGCCTCGGCACCGCCGGGTGCATTGCTGCCACCGCAGGCGGCCAGCAAGGTGGTGGACAGCGTCAGGGCGAGCAGTCGCAGCGTCATGCGGGTCTCCAGGGCAGCGCGATCAGGGCGGGCCGGGATGCGGCCGGTCGAAGGGCCAGCCTACCCATGGTGGTTGTGTTTGCACAGCGCGGCGTGGCGGAAACCAACCGTATGCACCCACTGGCCGGCGCGGCAGTTGCCGCGACCGCCTCTGCCGGCCGCCCTCGCGGGTACGCGACCGGCAAAGCTTGACGTGCGCCGGCGGGCTTACGCCGCACCGATGCCCAGCGCCTGCGCAGTATCGTCCAGCGCCGCCCAGGCCTTGTCGAACAGCTCATCCACCTGTTCGTGGGTGATGATCAATGGCGGCGACAGCAGCATCGCGTCGTAGGTGGCACGCAGGATCAGCCCGCGCCGCAGCGCGAAATCGCGGCACAGCGCACCGACCCGACCGCGTTCGGGAGAATAGACCCCGCGCCGGCGTTTGTCCGGCACCAGTTCCAGTGCCCCGACCAGGCCGGCGATACGCGCCTCGCCGACCAGCCGGTGCTCGCCCAGCTCGGCCCAGCGTTGCGCCAGGTACGGCGCGATCCGGGTACGCGCGGTGTCCACGATGCCTTCGTCCTGTAGCAGGCGCAGGTTCTCCAGCGCCACCGCCGCGCAGACCGGATGCCCCGCATAGGTGCCGCCGTGCGCGAGCTCGCCACCCTGCGCCTTGAGCACCCCGGCCACGCGATCGTTGAACATCGCCGCCGCCAACGGGATATAGCCGGAGGTGATGCCCTTGGCCAGCGTCATCACGTCGGGCTGGAAGCCGAAATAATCCGCACCGAACCAGGCACCGGTACGCCCGAACCCGCAGATCACCTCGTCGGCCACCAGCAGCACGTCGTAGCGCCGGCAGATGCGCTCGATTTCCGGCCAGTAGCTGCGCGGCGGGATGTATACACCGATCGCACCCATGATCGGCTCGCCGATGAAGGCCGCCACGTTCTCTGCGCCGAGTTGCAGAATCTTGGCTTCCAGACGCTTGGCCGCCAGCAAGCCATACTCCTCTGGATCCATCTCCCCGCCATCGCCGAAGTGATACGGCGGCGCGATGTGGTGGATATCCGGAATCGGCAGGCCACCCTGCCTGTGCATGCCGCGCATGCCGCCCAGGCTGGCACCGGCCATGGTGGTGCCGTGGTAACCATCATGACGGCCGATGAAGATGCGTTTTTCCGGCTGCCCCTGCACCGCCCAGAAATGCCGCACCAGCCGCAGGATGGTGTCGTTGGCCTCCGACCCGGAGTTGGCGAAGAACGCATGGTTCAGATCGCCCGGCGTCAGCTCCGCCAGCTTGGCGGCCAGATGGATGGTGGGCTCGGTGGTGCACTGGAAGAAGCTGTTGTAGTACGCCAGCTGTTCCATCTGGCGCGCCGCCGCCTGTGCCAGCTCCTTGCGCCCGTAGCCGACATTCACGCACCACAAGCCGCCGAACGCATCCAGCAACTTGTTGCCCTGCGCGTCCCAGACATACACGCCCTCGCCACGGGTCAGGATGCGCGTGCCCTTTTCGGCCAATGCCGCGTTATCGTTGAACGGATGCAGGTGATGGGCGGCATCGAGCTGCTGCAAGGTTTCCAACACAGTGGGGTGCACGGCTTGCTCCGGAAGGTGGCTCACGCCAGTGGCGCGAATGCAGTGGCGTTATAAAAAGCAACTGGCGCAAAACGCATGGGACGCCAGCAATGCACGTGGGCCTGGACCATGGCCAGACGACCTGCCCTCATCCGCCCTTTGGGCAGCTTCTCCCGAGGGGAGAAAGAAGCGGCGCGGCACGCTGTGCCGAGCGCAGACGCCTCACACATTCAACAACAGGAACTCCCGCTCCCACGAACTGATCACGCGGAAGAACGTCTCGTACTCCTTGCGCTTGACCGAGATGTAGGCGCGCACGAAGCGCCGCCCCAGCATTTCCTGCAAGGCCTCGCAGCCCTCCAGCCCATCCAGCGCCTCGCCCAACGAGCGCGGCAGATCGTAGCCCTGCTCCTTGCCGTTGCTGCTGATCGGCGCGGTCGGCTCGAGCTTCTCGCGGATGCCGAGCAACCCGCAGGCCAGGGTCGCCGCCATCGCCAGGTACGGATTGGCGTCGGAGCCCGCAAAGCGGCTTTCCACCCGCATGTTCTGCGGCACATCGATCGGCACCCGCAGCCCGCAGGTGCGATTGTCGAAACCCCACAGCACATTGCTCGGCGACACCTCGCCGAACATCAGCCGCCGGTAGGAATTGACGTTGGGCGCCAGCAGCCCCATCGCCATCGGAATGTATTTCTGCAGGCCACCGAGATAGTGCGCAAAGGTGTCGCTGAAGCCGCCGTCGCGTTTGCCGCTGAACACGTTCTTGCCGGTGCCGGCATGCAGCAGGCTCTGATGGATATGCATCGCACTGCCCGGCTCGGTCTCCATCGGCTTGGCCAGAAACGTCGCATACACGCCATGCCGCAGCGCGGCCTCGCGCATGGTGCGCTTGAACAGGAACACCTGATCGGCGCGCGAGAGCGCATCGGCGTGGGTGAAGTTGACCTCCAGCTGCGCGGCGCCGGATTCGTGGATCAGCGTATCCACGTCCAGTTCCATCGCATCGCAGTAGTCGTACATCAGGTCCAGGATCGGGTCGAACTCGTTGACCGCATCGATCGAATACGACTGCCGCGCAGTCTCCGGCCGACCCGAGCGCCCGGCCGGCGGCAACAACGGGAAGTCCGGGTCGGTGTTCTTCTGCACCAGGAAGAATTCCAGCTCCGGCGCCACCATCGGTTGCAGCTTGGCTTCGGCATAGGCGTCGAGCACGCGCCGCAGCACATTGCGCGGGGCAAGCTCATGCGGCTGGCCGTCCTTGGTGTAGCAATCGTGGATGACCTGCGCGGTGGGGTCGGCCGCCCACGGCACCATGCGCACGGTGGACGCGTCCGGGCGCAGATGCATGTCCGAATCCGATGGCGAGGTCAGCTCGTAGTAATCGTCCGGGAAATCGCCGGTGACGGTGGTGGCGAAGATGCCTTCCGGCAGCCGGGTGCCGTAGTCGTGCGAAAACTTGTCCGCCGGAATGATCTTGCCGCGTGCGTTGCCGGTGATATCCGGCACCAGGCACTCGACCTCGGTGATGTGACGGTCCTTGAGCCAGCGGCGCAGCGCGCTCTCGGGCTGCTTGGGCGTGGATGTGCGCGAACGGGTGCGGATCGACATGCAACCTCACTGACCGCGTCGAGCGGCGTATTGGCGACAGGCCTCGCCGAAGGCCTGGAAGATGGCACGGTAGAACGGATGCTGTGTGACACGCCACTCCGGATGCCACTGCACCGCGAGCAGAAAGCCCGGCCCGGGGCCGCGAAAGGCTTCGATCAGGCCATCCGGCGCGGTTGCCTCGATCAGCAGGCCATCGGCCAGGCGTGCAATGCCCTGCCCGTGCAGCGAGTTCACCGTGACCTGCGCGCTGTCGCTCATGCCGGCCAGCAGGCCGCCGGGGTGCAGCTGCACCGGATGCGCCGGACCGTACTGCGTGTCCAGCGGCATGGCGCGGTCCTCTCGGTGATCGGCCAGACCGGGCACGTCATGCACGCGTTGATGCAGGCGCCCGCCCAGCGCCACGTTGACCTCCTGCAGCCCGCGGCAGATCGCCAGCACCGGCAGGCCACGCGCCAGTGCCTGCGGGATCAGCCCCAGGCTGGTGGCATCGCGCGCCGGGTCGTGCGGATTGCCCTCCCAGCTCGGCTCGTCGCTGTAGTGATGCGGCTCGACATTGCTCACCGCACCGGTCAGCAACAGGCCATCCAGGCGATCCAGCCACGCGCGCGCATCCAGCGTGGGCTGCAGGCTCGGCAACAGCACCGGCATGGCTCCGGCTGCGTCCACCACCGCGCGGATGTACTTTTCGCCGGTGGCCAGAAACGGATGCGGCCCTTGCTGGATGCGATCGGTCGGCAACCCGACCAGTGGAACGACAGCCATGCGGATCTCCCGGTTGAACGAGGCTGCATCGCGTCTGCGCGCGCCACCAGGCAGGCGCTGGCACTGTACAGGGCAGATGTGGCGCGCAGCTGTCGGCTTGCGCATCACCTGCATCCCTCCGACCGCGACGACTTGTCAGCGAATGCTCGTCACGGGTTGATGGGATGCGTTGCCGATGCCCGCGAACTTACCGTGCGGCCACCTGCATTGCCAGGGTCCACACGCGCACTGTTGCTAACGATCACATGTGCTTTGCTAGTCTGAGCGGCGACCTTGCAGGTGGTGCCCATGGTTTCCGAGAACTCCGTCGCGTGCGTGCCCGCCGCCGATGCCGCCACGCTGGCGCGGATCGATGGCTGCGAAGCGGTCGATCTGCTGTTGCCCGACACCAATGGCGTGCTGCGTGGCAAACGTGTGACAGCCGAAGTCCTGGACAAGGTCTATCGCGATGGCGTGTGCCTGCCGATGTCGCTGATCGCCACCGACATCACCGGCAATACCGTCGAGGAAACCGGGCTGGGCTACGCCATCGGCGATGCTGATCGCATCTGCCGGCCCATCGCCGGCTCGCTGCGCCCGGTGCCGTGGGCACCGCGGCCGATGGCGCAGCTGCTGCTGGCGATGCATCAGCCGGACGGCAGCGTGTTCGAGGTCGCGCCGCGCGCGGTCTTGCAGCGCGTGCTGCACGGTTTTGCTGCGCTCGGCCTGACCCCGGTCATTGCGGTGGAACTGGAGTTCTACCTGTTCGATGCGGTGCCCGATGCGCAGGGACGCCCGCAGACGCCACGCGACCCGCAGACCGGTGCGCGCAGCGACAGCACCCAGGTGTATTCCTTGCAGGACCTGGACGACCAGCGCACCTTCACCGACGCGGTGACTGCCGCCTGCCGGCAGCAAGGCATCCCGGCCGACACCGCCGTGGCCGAATACGCACCCGGCCAGTTCGAAATCAACCTGCAGCATCGCGCCGATGCGGTGGCCGCCTGCGACGAGGCGATCCTGCTCAAGCGCACCATCAAGGCGATTGCGCAACAGCAGGGCAAGCTCGCCAGCTTCATGGCCAAGCCGTTTCCTGGCCAGGCCGGCAGCGGCCTGCACCTGCACGTGAGCCTGCTCGACGTCGACGGGCACAACGTGTTTGCCGGCAGCGTCGATGTACCCGCCGACCGCCTGCGCCATGCCATCGCCGGCCTGCAGCGGCACGCCGATGCCTCGCTGCTGATGTTCGCGCCGCACGCCAATAGCTACCGCAGGTTCGTCAGCAATGCCTTCGTGCCGCTGGATGCGAGCTGGGGCTTCAACAACCGCACCGTGGCGCTGCGCATCCCGCATAGCGATGCACGCAACACCCGCATCGAGCATCGCATCGCCGGCGCCGATGCCAATCCGTACCTGGCCGCCGCCGCCGTGCTGGCGGCCGTGCTTGACGGCCTGCAACATCCCGGCGAGCCCAGCGCGCCAGTCACCGGCAATGCCTATGCGCAAGCGGTCTTTCGGCCGCGCACCTGGCAAGCCGCGGTGGATGCATTCGGCGCCAGCGACTTTGTCGGCGCGCAGTTCGGCAGCCAGTTCCAGCACGTGTTCGGCCAGCAGAAACAGCGCGAGCTGCTCGACTACCAGGCGCAGGTGCCGGATCTGGATTACGCCCGGTACCTGCGGATCGTCTGATGGACGGCCCGGCCACATCGCTGCCGCCTGCCGATCCGTCGGGTAACGGCTATCCCGACAGCTGGTACGCCCGCAGCACGCCGGTCTTGCCGGAGCAACCATGCCTGCAGGGCGTGCAACGTGCCGATGTCTGCATCCTCGGCGCCGGCTACACCGGCCTCACCGCCGCGCTCGCCCTGGCCGAGGCCGGCTACAAGGTCATCGTGCTGGAAGCCAGGCGCATCGGCTGGGGCGCCTCCGGGCGCAACGGCGGCCAGGCCATCGTCGGCTACGGCTGCGAGCAGGAAACCCTGGAAGCGCTGGTCGGCGATGCCGACGCGCGGCTGCTGTTCGACTTCTCGCGCGACGGCATGCGCCTGCTGCGCGCGCGCATCGAACGCCACGCCATCGCCTGCGACTGGCGCGACGGCCACGCCCACGTGCCGCTGAAGCCGCGCCAGGTGCAGGCCTTGCAGCACGGCATCATGCGCATGGCCGAACGCTACGACTACCCGCTGGAATGGTGGGACCGCGCGCGTACGCGGCAGGTGCTGGACAGTCCGCTCTACCTGGGCGCGATGTTCGACCCGGCCAGCGGCCATCTGCATCCGCTGGCCTATGCGCTGGGCCTGGCGCGCGCGGCGCTGGCGGCCGGCGTGCGCATCCACGAGGCTTCGCCGGTCTCCCGGCTGGAGCACGGCACGCGCGTGACCATGCATACCGACCAGGGCAGCGTCAGCGCCGAGTTCGGCGTGATCGCCGGCAATGCCCTGCTGCAGGGCATTTCCACAGCGCTGGAGCGCCACATCATGCCGGTGGGCACCTATGTCGGTGCGACGCCGCCGCTGGGCCAGGCCCGCGCGCGCGCGTTGATCGCCAACGACATGGCGGTCGCCGATACCAACTGGGCGCTGGACTACTACCGGCTCAGCGCCGACCACCGGCTGCTGTTCGGCGGACGCGCCAGCTACTCCTCGCGCCCGCCGCACGGCCTGGATCGGCTGATGACACGGCGCATGCACACGGTCTTCCCGCAGCTGCACGACGTGCCGCTGCAAACCCTTTGGGGCGGCTACGTGGACATCTCGCGCAATCGCGCCCCGCACTGGGGACGGCTGGGGCCCAACGTGTATTTTGCGCAGGGATTCTCCGGGCATGGCGTCGCCGCCACCGGCCTGGCCGGCCAGGTCATCGCCGAGGCCATCGCCGGCCAGAGCCGACGGCTGGATGTGTTTGCGCGCATTCCGCATCGGCCCTTCCCCGGGGGGCGCCTGCTACGTACGCCGCTGCTGGTGGCGGCGATGAGTTGGTACCGGCTACGCGATGCGTTGTGGTGAATAGGGCGCCGTCTTGAGCACTTTGAGACGCGGCGCTCAAGTTTCGGCGAGCAGGGCCGTTAGCTGGTATGACGGTTCGATCCGCACGGCCAGCCGATGTCCCCAGGTACCCTACATCGCAATAGTGAAAGCGCAGTCCTGCCGCAACGCGTGTTGCTGGTGGAGAACTCGCGCACTTTCACCAGCATGCTGCGCGAGGCCATCGAGCAACGTGTGGAGCTGCCGGTCACGGTCGTATCGACGCTGGCGGAAGCCGCCCGTGTACTGGACGAAGAAGACGGCTGGTTTCTGGTCCTGACCGGCCTGGTGTTGGTGGACGGCGACCGCGACAAGGTCGTGGAATTCTTCCTCTCGCGCAAGCTGCCCACCGTGGTGGTCAGCGGCGTCTACGACGAGGATCTGCGCCAGCGTGTGCTGCAGCAGCAGATCATCGATTACGTGCTCAAGAACGCGCCCGGCAGCATCGAATATCTGGCCTGGCTGGTGCAACGCCTGGAGCGCAATCGCCGCATCGCCGCGCTGGTGGTGGACGATTCCCTGTCCGCACGGACCTATGCGGCCGCGTTGCTGTCGATGTACGGCTACCGCGTGGTGCTGGCGGCCGACGGTGCGGCCGGCCTGCAGGCGATCGAGCGCGATCCCGGCATCCGCCTGACCATCGTCGACCAGGAAATGCCCGGCATGGAAGGGGTGGAATTCACCCGCCGGCTGCGCGCGATCCGTTCACGCGACAAGGTTGCGGTGATCGGCATCTCCGGCAACAGCGACTCGTCGCTGATCCCGCGTTTCCTCAAGAACGGTGCCAACGATTTCCTGCGCAAGCCGTTCTCGCGCGAAGAGTTCTTCTGCCGTGTGTCGCAGAACGTGGACCAGTTGGAACTGATCGGCACGCTGCAGGACCTGGCCACCCGCGACTTCCTCACCGGCCTGCCCAACCGGCGCTATTTCCTGGAACAAAGTCAGCGGGTGATCCCCACCCTGCTGTCGCAGGAGCAGACGGTCACCGCGGCGATGCTGGACATCGACCACTTCAAGCACATCAACGACACCTGGGGCCACGAAGCCGGTGACCAGGCGCTACGCGCGGTGGCCGCATCGGTCTCCAGTCATGCGCGGCCGCAGGATCTGGTAGCGCGTTTTGGCGGCGAAGAATTCTGCCTGCTGGTCCCGGGGCTGGATGCCGCCAACGCCACCAGCTACTTCGAAACCCTGCGCGAACGCATCAGCGCACTGCGCGTGCGGATCGGCGACGAAACCCTCAGCATGACGGTGAGCATCGGCGTATGCATCGCCACCGAAGACGGCCAGTCGCTGCACCATCTGCTGGGCGAGGCGGACAAGTACCTGTACCTGGCCAAGGCCGGCGGCCGCAACCAGGTGCGTCTGGCCAGCTGAGCGGGGGCAGGCTCCTGCGCTGCGCGGCCGGCGGCGCGCCCGATCCGGCGGTATCGCCGGCGACACAGAATCGCTACGCAGCACGCACGCCGCCCGCTTGCCGTAGCCGGATTTGATCCAGATCAACGCGTTGGCAATCACGCGCGCCTATCGTGCCCTCATTGTATGGAACAAGGGCGAATGATGGCTTTGCTGGTCTGGCAGGACGACCTCAACACCGGGATCGAGGTCATCGATCACCAACACCGGCGCATCGTGGAAATGATCAATCAGCTGCATGCCGCGCACGCCAGCCTGCAACGCCTGGCAGTGGCCGAGGTGATCGACGAATTGATCGACTACACGCTGTCGCATTTTGCCTTTGAGGAAGAACTGATGGAGGAAGCGGGCTACCCCTTCAGCCTGGCGCACAAGCGCGTGCACGAGGTCTTCGGCAAACGTGTCGGCGAGTACCGGCTGCGGTTCCAGGCCGGCGAAGACGTCTGCGACGAACTCCGCAGCATGCTCTCGCGCTGGTTGTTCAACCATATCCGCGGCGACGACCAGGCCTATGCGCCGCAGGTGATCGCACATCTGGACCAGTTCGCGCGCAGCCACCAGCACGGCAACTGGCTGGGACGCACACTCAAGCGCCTGTTCCGCTAGCGACCGCTCTGCATCTGGGCGTGATCTGCCTCAGCGATGCCCCGCCCCGTGCACGCCTTCAAACGTCAACCCGCCGACGCGATCTGCGGGCCACGACCAACGCCAGCAGGCTCAACACCGCCGCCGCGCCCAGGTACTGCCCGACCGCCTGCACGCCATAGCGTGCGGCCAGTTGCGTGGCCACGTACGGCGCCGGTGCTGCCCCCAGAATGCTGGCCAGGTTGAACGACAGCGAGGCTCCGGTGTAGCGCACCTCAGTGGGATACAGCTCGGCCAGCAGCGTGCCGCAGGGGCCGTAGGTCAGGCCCATGAAGAAGAATCCCAGTGCCAGAAATGCGAGTACCTGCAACGGGTGATTGGCCTGGAACAGTGGCGCAAACGCCAACCCGAACGCGATGATCGCCACACTGGCCAGCATCATCGCCAACGGCGCGCCATGCCGGTCGCCGAACCTGGCCGACAGCGGGATGCCGATCGCGAAAAACACGATCCCGGCCATCTGCAACAGCAGGAATTGCTCCTTGTCGTAGCCCAGGGTCTTGGTCCCGTAGCCCAGCGCGAACACGGTCATCAGATAGAACAGCACGAAGGTGGCGAATGCGCCCAGCGTGCCGATGATCAGGGCCGGCCAGTGCTGCGAGATCACCGTCCCCAAGGGCAGGCGCACGCGCGTCTTGTGCTCCAGGGTCTTCTGGAAGTCCGGCGTCTCGGTAATGCTCAGGCGCACCCACAGGCCGGTCAGCACCAGCAATGCGCTGGCCAGAAACGGCACCCGCCAGCCCCATTGCATGAACTGCGCATCGTCGAGCACCGCGCCCATGCCGAGAAAGGTGCCGGTAGACAGCAGAAAGCCGAGCGGCGCACCCAGCTGCGGAAACATGCCGTACCACACGCGCTTGCCGGGCGGTGCATTTTCGGTGGCAAGCAGCACGGCCCCGCCCCACTCGCCGCCCAGACCCAGGCCCTGGCCAAAGCGGCACAGTGCCAGCAACGCAGGTGCGAACACGCCGATCTGGGCATAGCTGGGCAGCAAACCGATCGCCACGGTGGACAGGCCCATCGTCAGCAGCGCCGCAACCAGGGTAGCCTTGCGACCGATCCGGTCGCCGAAATGGCCGAACACCGCCGAGCCCACCGGCCGCGCGATAAAGGCCACCGCAAACGTCGCCAGCGACTGCAGCATCGCCGCACTGCCATCGCCCGCCGGAAAAAACAGTGTCGGGAACACCAGCACCGCGGCGGTGGCGTAGATATAGAAATCGAAGAACTCGATGGTGGTGCCGATCAGACTGGCGAACAGCACGCGCGCAGGCGAATTGATGGGAGCAGCAAGCGGCGCAGCAGCAGTCATCGTTGATCGGCATCCAGATAAGACAAGTCAGCCGATTCTGGCAGATTGCAGCATCGGTTTGCGCAGACCAACCTGCGTGCAAAAAGTTACAGCCGTGACTGCCTGCCTTTCGGGCAGTGGCAGCCTGATGTCTTTCGGAATCTCGGTTGCGTTGGAGTCGCCGGGCAGTGTTGATAGATGCTTGTTAGAGCGACTGCTCTGTGGCCTTGTTGCAGGGCCCTTGCCCGCCCACCATCGCAGGACACGCCGCAAGTACGTCCTTGTAGGCTCTTACGCGGCATCCATGCCGCGTAAGGTCCAGCGACGGTGGGCGGGCAATGACCTGTCCAGATGGTCGGTGTGCGCGGTAAGAGCAGTGCTTGATGCGCGTTGTTCGGATCGCGTTGCACCCGATCAGCTCCCGATGCAGGCCGAGCAACAGGCTTTCAACACGCGACTTACAAACGTCTCATCTTCCCACCGCAAGCCGAGAAATAAGCTTTGAGGAAAGCAGCCAACCAACTCTCTGGTGCGGTGTCCTTGCCGGTTGCGGGACCCTCGGCGGCATGGATGCCGCCGAGGAGCCTCCACGGACGGATTCACGGCGTGTCCCGCAAGCGGTGAGGGCACCGCGCGCTCGATCAACCAGGCTTTTGACTCAAGTCTTCGACTGCATCCATAACGGCGCCACGATTGAAGAGCTCGGTGGGTCTTGGAGTGGTCGGATAGTGCTGATAGATCGCTTGCAGAGCGTCGGGTCTGCGACTTTGCTGCAGGGCCCTTGCCCGCCCACCATCGCGGGACACGCCGCAAGTACGTCCGTGTAGGCTCTTACGCGGCATCCATGCCGCGTAAGGTCCCGCGACGGTGAGCGGACAAGGACCTGTCGAGGTGGTCGGTGTGTTTGGTTGCAAGCAAAGCATGGCCTGCGTTGTTTGGATCACGGTGCGTCCGACCAGCTTCAGGTGCGAGTGAAGCAGCCGGGAAGCACCAGCAAGTTGCTCAGTCGCCCTGCTGTGTTTGCGTCATTGCACGCTGCGCATGCGCCAGCCCGAGATCCGTCAGCACTGCGAACTGGCGCTCGCCGCGGTCTTCTACCTGGATCCAGCCCGGACCGGGTTGACCATCCAGGCTGGCAGTGCCCAACCACGCCAGGGTGCGCAGCAGCACGCTCATGCGTACACCCAGTTGCTTGCACAGGCGCGCCAGCGACACGCCCTCGGGCGTGTCGGCCAACGCGGCAAGCAGCAGCGCGGTGAGCTGCGGATCAGCGGACAAGCACCGCTCCGATGTCGCGCGGCGCCGCATCGGCGGTTTCGGCGCGATGCGGCAGCACGATCACCGGAATCGACTTGGAGGTGGGCGTACGCGCTTCGTCGGCGAAGCTCGACAGCGGCACCAGCGCGTTGGTTTCCGGGTAGTACGCCGCCAGGCAGCCGCGCGGAATGTTGTAGTCCACCAGCAGAAAGCGGCGCGCCTCGCGATGCACGCCGTCCTCGCACAGGCTCTCCAGGTCTACCCAGTCGCCGGCCTTCATGTTCAACGCGGCGATATCCGCGCCATTGATGAAGAGCACGCGGCGCTCGCCGAACACGCCACGGTAGCGATCGTCCAGTCCGTAGATGGTGGTGTTGTATTGATCGTGCGAGCGCGTGGTGGCCAGCGTAAACACCATCTGCTCGGTGTGGCTACGGCGTGCGCGATGGATCGGGTTGTCGGTCGGCACAGCGTGCGGCTTGAACACCGCACGCTTCTCGGGTGTCACCCACTGGCGATCGCGCGCGGTGTTGGACAGGCGGAAGCCGCCCGGCACCCGCACACGCTGGTTGAAGTCGGCAAAATCGGGGAACACCTGGGCAATCAGGTCGCGAATGCGGTCGTAGTCGCCCACCAGCCAACGCCAGCGTATCGCGCTGCGCGCACCCAGCGTCGCCTCGGCCAGCCGCGCCACGATCGCCGGCTCGGACAACAGCTCCGGCGAGGCCGGCGGATTGATGCCGGCCGACAGGTGCACCATGCTCATCGAATCTTCCACCGTCACGCCCTGCGAGCCGGCGTCCTGAATGTCGATTTCAGTACGGCCCAGGCATGGCAGGATCAGCGCATCGCGCCCATGCACCAGGTGGCTGCGATTGAGCTTGGTGGTGACATGCACGGTCAATTCGCAATTGCGCAGCGCGCGATGCGTGGCGTCGGTATCCGGCGTGGCGGCAGCGAAGTTGCCGCCCATCGCGAAGAACACCTTGCCGCGCCCGTCCAGCATCGCCTCGATCGCACCGACGGTGTCGAAACCGTCTTCGCGCGGCGGCGCAAACCCGAACAGCGTCTGCAACTTGTCCAGGAACGCGGCCGGCGGTTTTTCGTAGATCATCATCGTGCGGTCGCCCTGCACGTTGCTGTGTCCGCGCACCGGGCACACGCCCGCGCCCGGCCGGCCCAAATGGCCACGCAGCAACAGCAGGTTGGTGATCATGTGGATGGTGGCCACCGAATGCTTGTGCTGGGTGATGCCCATGCCCCAGCAGGCGATCACGCGCTCGGAATTGAGATAGATTTCACCGGCCTTGCGCAGTGCCGCTTCGTCCAGCCCGGACTCTTCGACGATGGTGTCCCAGGATTCGCCATGCACCTCGGCAGCGAAGGCGTCGAAGTTGGCGGTATGGGCCTCGATGAATTCCAGATCCAGCAGGCGTGGCGTGCCCTCGCGCTGGGCCTGTGCGTCGCGCTCGAGCACGTGCTTGATGATGCCCTTGACCGCGGCCAGATCGCCGCCGATCTTGAGCTGGAAATAATCCGAGGCGATGCGGGTGGAGCCGTTGTGCAGCATCTCCAGCTTGTCCTGCGGGTCGGCGAACTTCTCCAGCCCGCGCTCGCGCAGCGGATTGAATGCCGCAATGGCCGCGCCGCGCTTGGAGGCCTGACGCAACTCGCCAAGCATGCGCGGGTGATTGGTGCCCGGGTTCTGGCCGAAGATGAAGATCGCATCGGCCAGTTCGAAATCGTGCAGCGACACCGTGCCCTTGCCCACGCCGATCTGCGAACGCAGCGCGGTGCCGGAGGGCTCGTGGCACATGTTGGAGCAGTCGGGGAAGTTGTTGGTGCCGAACTCGCGCACGAACAACTGATACAGGAAGGCCGCCTCGTTGCTGGTGCGCCCGGAGGTGTAGAAGATCGCCTCGTCCGGCGATGCCAGCCCGTTGAGATGCCCGGCGATCTGCGCGAAGGCCTCGTCCCAGCTCACCGGCACGTAGTGATCGGTGGCCGCGTCGTAACGCATCGGCTGGGTCAGCCGGCCCTGCCCTTCCAGCCAGTAGTCGCTGTACTGCGACAGCAGGCTGACGCTGTGCGAGGCGAACAGCTCCGGTCCGGCGCGGCGCGCCGTGGACTCGGCCGCGACGGCCTTGGCGCCGTTCTCGCAGAACTCGAAGGTGGAGGTGTGATCGCGGTCGGGCCAGGCGCAGCCGGGGCAGTCGAAACCGTCCGGCTGGTTGGCGTGCAACAGCGTCTTGGCGCCCTGCACCGCGATGTCCTGTTCCATCAGGTGCTTGGCAACCGAGCGCAATGCGCCCCAGCCGCCGGCGGGATTGTCGTATTGCTGGATGGTCTTCTTGCTCATGCGGGCTCTCCCACGCCAACGCCCAGATTCAGGCGCTGCGGATGGCTGTAAACGACACAATCGTGATCGCGGGCAAACCCGATGAGGGTCAGTCCCGCACTGTCGGCCAGGCTGATCGCCAGCGCGGTCGGTGCCGAAATCGCTGCGAGCAGCGGGATCCGGGCCTGCGCGGCTTTCATGGCCATTTCATAACTGGCGCGGCTGGTCACCACCGCAAACCCTTGCGATGCATCGACGCGTTCTCGCGCCAGGGCACCGATCAACTTGTCGAGCGCGTTATGCCGGCCGACGTCTTCGCGCACGTAGCGCACCACACCGTGTGCATCGGCCCAACCGGCGGCATGTACCGCGCCGGTCTGCGCGGCGATCGGCTGCTGCGCATGCAGCGCCTCCAGCGCACGCGCCAATGCCTGCGCATCGATCTGCAACGCCGACTGCAGGGCCGGCGGCACACGCAGCACCGCCTCGATCGATTCGTTGCCGCACACCCCGCAACCGCTGCGGCCATCCAGATTGCGCCGCCGCCGGTCCAGCGCGGCGGCACGTTCGGGCGGGATCTCGATCTGCAGCGAGGCGCCTTCCAGAAACGTCTCCACCGCCACCACCCGCAGATCCTGCGGCTGGTCGACGATGCCCTCGCTCAGCGAGAACCCGAATGCAAAATCCTCCAGGTCTTCCGGCGTGGCCATCATCACCGCGAACGGCACGCCGTTGTAGTGGAAGGCAACCGGCATTTCGGCCGCCACCATGTCCTGCACCGTGGCGTTGCGGCCGCCGCGGTGGCGGACAACCGTGCGCACCACACTGCCGGCGCGCACGGAACGGGAAGACGGAAGTGTCATCTCATCTCAATGAAACAGCACGAAGGCTTTCTGCAGCGTGACCCAGATGCCCCAGGACATCGGCACGCCCACCGCCAGCCAGGCCAGCGCGACCAAGGCGGGGTTGCCGCCATGCCCGATGCGCGCCATCTGCTCCGGCGGCAGCACCGCCTTGCCGCTGCGGTCCACCTTCTCGTGCGCCAGCTGCTTCTCGCGCGCCAGTTCTTCGGGCGTCATGAAATGACGTGCGGCCACCGGGCGCACCAACAGGTTGCAGATCAGACCGAGCACCAACATGCCGGCGAGGATGTACATGGTGGTGTTGTAGACCTGTGACGGCGGGCTGCCGTGGGCCAGCTGGTACTCGCGCATGTAGCCGACCACCACCGGACCGAGGATGCCGGCGGTGGCCCAGGCGGTCAGCAGGCGGCCGTGGATGGCGCCCACCATCTGGGTGCCGAACAGGTCGGCCAGGTATGCCGGGATGGTGGCGAAGCCACCGCCGTACATCGACAGGATGATGCAGAAGATGCCCGCAAACAGCGCGATGCCGCCCACACCGCCGGCCGACGGCGCAGCCGCGTACAGGCAGATGCCCAGCACGAAGAACAGCGTGTAGGTGTTCTTGCGGCCGAGCTTGTCGGACATGCTGGCCCAGAAGAAGCGCCCGCCGATGTTGAACAGGCTGAGCAGGCCGGTGAAGCCGGCCGCGATGGCCGCAATGCTGGCCAGCTGCGCCGTATCCAGGCTGCCGAAGCCGACGTCCACCCCGATCAACCGGCCGCCGAACACTTCCTGCAGCATCGGCGAGGACATGCCGATCACGCCGATGCCGGCCGACACGTTCAGGCACAGCACGCCCCACAGCAGCCAGAACTGCGGGATGCCCCAGACCTTGCTCACGTGCACGTGGTTGGCGGTGATCATGGCGTTGTTGCTGGCCACCGGCGCGGTCCAGCCAGCGGGGGTCCAGCCGCTCGGCGGCACGCGATAGCCGAACGCGCCGGCCATCATGAAGACGAAGTACAGCGCTGCCATCACCAGGAAGGTCTCCATCACGCCCACCGAGGTCGGCGTGGCGAAGTGGCGCATCAGCGCATCGGCCAGCGGGCTGCCGATCATCGCGCCGCCACCGAAGCCCATGATCGCCATGCCGGTCGCCATGCCGCGACGGTCCGGGAACCACTTGATCAGCGTCGACACCGGCGAGATGTAGCCCAGGCCCAGACCAATGCCGCCGATCACGCCCGAGCCCAGCCACAGCATCCAGATCTGATGGAGGTGGATGCCGGCCGCCGAAATCACCAGGCCGCCGCACCAGCACAGCGCCGAGACCACACCGGCCTTGCGCGGGCCGGCACGTTCCAGCCAGCCGCCCCAGATCGCCGCCGAGCAGCCCAGCAGCACGAAGAACAGCGTGTACATCCACTGCAGCTCGCTGATCTTCCAGTCGCAGGTGGTGGCGACCATGCGCGCGAACAGGCCCATGTCGGCCGGGCACGCGATCGCCTCGGTGATGCCCAGCGCCTTGGACAGCGGCAACCAGAACACGCTGAAGCCATAGGCCATGCCGATACACAGGTGGATCGCCAGTGCCGCCGGCGGTACCAACCAACGATTGAAGCCCGGACGCGCGACGATGCGCTCCTTGGACAGCAGGCCGGCGTCTGCGCCGTTGGCGCTCGCCACGGTGGACCCTTGTGTCATTCCCGTTCCCCTAAAAAGTGCGATGAAGTGTGTTCGGAGCGCCCGACAGGACGGCTGCGCGCAGGCGGTGTCAGTGGCTCCGAAAACGATTGATGGCTGCGATCAATTGACGTGTTGCGATAAGGGCAGCGGCGACTACCAGGCCCAACTGGCACTCGTCTGGCGCATCATCGGCGATCGTTGAATCTTTGCAATGCTTCGGCGCGCCTCGTAGCCGGTCAAAAACCCGTCATGGCCTGCGCCACAAGGCGTTCCCACAGCTTAGCGGCCGACGTTGCGACTAATTGACTAGTCCATGCGGATCGGCGCATGCGGGTCCGCAAATCGTGCTCGCCGTCGCGCTCGGCCAGGGTGACGGCCGACGCGCGGTGGCCGTACAGTCGGACGCTCCCCCAGCGACGGAGTCCGCCATGCACGACCACCCTCCGCGCGATGGCGCGCACGCGCTGCAGGCACCGGCGCACCTGGACGCGTTCTGGATGCCATTCACCGCCAACCGCCAGTTCAAGGCGCGCCCGCGCCTGCTGGCCTCCGCTGCCGGCATGTACTACCGCGATGTCGACGGCCGCCAGATTTTGGACGGCACCGCCGGGCTGTGGTGCTGCAATGCCGGCCACGCCCGCGAACGCATCGTGGCGGCGATCCGTGAGCAGGCCGGCACGCTGGATTTCGCGCCGACCTTCCAGATGGGTTCACCGCTGCCGTTCGTGCTGGCGCAGCGGCTGGCCGCGATCGCACCGCCGGGCCTGGGCCATGTGTTCTTCACCAACTCCGGCTCGGAGGCGGTCGATAGCGCGATGAAGATCGTGCTGGCCTACCACCGCCTGCGCGGCGAGGGCCAGCGCACCCGCTTCATCGGGCGCGAGAAGGCCTATCACGGGGTCGGCTTCGGCGGCATGTCGATCGGCGGGCTGCCCAACAACCGCAAATGGTTCGGCCCCCTGCTGGCCGGCACCGACCATCTTCGGCATACGCTGGATCTGCAACGCAATGCCTACACGCGCGGGCTGCCGGCGCACGGCGCCGAGCTGGCCGACGATCTGGAACGCCTGATCACCCTGCACGACGCCTCGACCATTGCGGCGGTCTTCGTCGAGCCGGTATCCGGCTCGGCCGGGGTGATCCTGCCGCCGGAAGGCTATCTGCAGCGGCTGCGCGCCATCTGCGACCGCCACGGCATCGTGCTGGTGTTCGACGAGGTCATCACCGGCTTCGGCCGGGTCGGCGAGGCATTCGCAGCGCAACGCTTCGGCGTCACGCCCGACCTGATCACCGCCGCCAAGGGGCTGACCAGCGGCAGCGTGCCGATGGGCGCGGTCCTGGTGGCCGATGCGATCCACGCGGCCTTCATGCAGGGGCCGCAGAACGCGATCGAGCTCTTCCACGGCTACACCTATTCCGGCCATCCGCTGGCCTGCGCCGCGGCGATCGCCACGCTGGACACCTACGCAGAAGAACACCTGTTCGACCGCGCGATCACGCTTGGCCCGCAATGGGAAGACGCGCTGCACAGCCTGCGCGGGCTGCCGCACGTCATCGACATCCGCAACATCGGCCTGATCGGCGCGATCGAACTGGCGCCACGCGACGGCGCGCCCGGCGCACGCGGCTACGAGGTGTTCGAGCGTTGCTTCCACGACGGCGGCCTGCTGGTGCGCGTCACCGGCGATGTCATCGCGCTGTCACCACCGCTGATCGTCACCCCCGAACAGATCGGGCAGATGGTTGAAACGCTGGCGAAGATCCTGCGCAGCACCGCCTGACGACCAGGACACAGGCGCCCGCGCGTAACGCCGGCACGCGGCGCGGTCAAGCGCGCAAAGCCGGGGCAGGCTCACTACAATGCCGGCCCCGCACTTCCCCGCAGTTGCCGCATGAACATCGTTGTCAAAGAAGAACTCAAGGCCTACATCGACCCGCTGACGCCCGACGAGCACGAGGCGCTGGAGCGCAGCCTGCTGGCCGAAGGCTGCCGCGATGCGCTGGTGCTGTGGGGTGACGTGCTGGTGGATGGCCACAACCGCTACGGCATCTGCCAGAAGCACGACCTGCCGTTCCAGACCGTGCAGAACCCGCGCTTCCAGTCGATGCAGGATGTGCAGCTGTGGATGATCGAGCAGCACCTGGGCCGGCGCAGCGTGTCGGACTTCCAGCGTGGCGTGCTGGCGCTGCGCAAGCGCGAGATCCTGGCCGCGCGTCAGCGCAGCCAGCGCGACGCCGACGCCGCTGCCGAAGCGCCGGCGGTTGCCGACCCTGAGCAGCCGGCCACCGGCATCGATCACGCTGCCATGCCGGCGGCCGCGGCCAGCGACAGCCCGCCGTGGGAAGAAACCTCCACCCCGGTCAGCCGCGCCGAGCTGGCGCGCGAGGCCCGCCTGAGCAACAACCAGGTGGTGATGATCGAGCGCATCCACAAGCAGGCCGCCCCGGAAGTGGTGCAGGCGGTCAAGGCCGGCGAGATTTCGATCAGCGCCGCCGCTGCCGTGGCCACCTTGTCCGAGGACGAGCAACGCGCCGCCGCGCAGGCCGGCAAGGCGGAGCTCAAACAGGCTGCCAAGCGCGTACGCGACGCCAAGCGCAAACCCAAGCCCGACGAGGCCGAAGGCGGCGAAGCCGAACGCCGCGACATGAAAGCCCTGCAACGCCGCGTCACCGAACTGGAAAACGAAAACGCCGCGCTGCAGGCCAAGGTGGCCGCGCTGCAATCGCAGCTGGAGCGCCTGCGCGGCTGAGTGCCAGACGGTGCATCACCGTAGGAGCGCACCCGGGCGCGACCTGGCGTTCCCGGTAATGCCATCGCGCTCAGGCGCGCTCCTACAGAACCGGTCAGCTGCTACCGCGATCGCTACAACCACCCGTAGGAGCGCACCCGGGCGCGACGCGGCTTTCCCGGTAACGCCGTCGCGCTCAGGCGCGCTCCTACAGAATCGATCGGACGCGATCGCGAACGGCAACCGCGATCGCCGCAAACACCCGTAGGAGCGCACCCGGGCGCGACGTGGCTTTCCCGGTGACCCGTCGCGCTCAGGCGCGCTCAGGCGCGCTCCTACCGGGCCATTACGCCCGGCCGTGGACATGCCCTGCTCCGGCGACTGGGTACACTGCGCAGATGGAACCAAGCGTTAGCACTCCCCGCCCCGTTGATCCCCGTCGTGCCCAGCTGCAGCGCATGAAGCTGTTGGCGGTGGCCCTGCTGCTGGCCATGTTCGCCGGCTTCGTCGTCAGCCACCTGATGGGCGAACAAGGCGTCTGGGCCTGGGTCTCGGCCTTCTGCGAAGCGGCCACGGTCGGCGCACTGGCCGACTGGTTCGCGGTGGTGGCCTTGTTCCGCCGCCCGATGGGCCTGCCGATTCCGCACACCGCCATCCTGCCGCGCGGCAAGGACCGTCTGGCCGATGGTCTGGCGGTGTTCGTGCGCGACCAGTTCCTCGCCCCCGAGGCGTTGATGGACAAACTGCGCGTGTTCGACCCGGCCAGCCGCCTCGGCGAATGGCTAGCCAAACCCGAACAGGCGCGCATGCTCGCGCAGATGGCGCGCAGCTGGATGCTGCAGGCGCTGGAGCTGCTGGACGAGGCCGCGGTGCGCCGCGCGATCCAGCGCTTCGTGGTCGACCGTCTGCGCAAATGGAATGCCGCCGCCACCGTCGGCGATGTGATGGCGCTGCTCACCACCGATGGCCGGCATCAGAAATTGCTGGACGAGGTGCTGCTGCGCCTGGGCGAGTGGCTGGATCAGGAGCAGGTCAAGACGCGCGCCTCGGCCTTGATCGTGCGTTACGCGCGGCGCGAGTGGCCCAAGCTGGTCGGCACGGTGAACTGGGTCAAGCCGATCGAGGAGATCGGCGACAGCCTGGCCGACCGCATGGCGCGCGCGGCGATCGAGGAGTTGCAGGACATCCTCAAGACGCCCGAGCATCCAATCAGGCTCGACTATGAAGCCTGGCTGCAACGCTACATCGCGCGCCTGCGCGACGAGCCGGCAATGGCCGAGCGCGTGGAAGAACTCAAGCAGCGCGCGATCGAACATCCGGCCTTGCAGGACTACGTGCAAGGTCTGTGGGGCGAGATTCGCGATGCACTGCGCAACGACCTGGCGCGTGAGGAATCTTCGATGGCCGCGCACATGGAGCGCTCCATGCAATCGCTCGGCCAGGCCTTGTCGCAGGATCCCTCGCTGCGGGAAGCGCTTAACCAGCACATGTTGCAGGCTGCCGACAAACTCACCACGCGCTTGCGCGCATCAGTGACCGACCATATCGCGTCGACGATGAAAAGTTGGGACGAACGTCACCTCGTCGAACAATTGGAATTGGGCGTCGGACGCGATCTGCAATACATTCGGTTCAATGGAACGTTGGTGGGCGGACTGATCGGCCTTGCTCTTCACGCATTATCGATCTGGCTGGCGTTCTGATGCATTGGCAATGACGTTGATCGCCCACCGGACGCACGTGCGGACGCCGGGGAGACTGCACGTAGTCTGATGATCGTCAGGCGCCACCACGAGACCGACTTCGCTGTCGGCCAGCACACTGGGCACGCAACAGGCAAGGCAAGGGAACAGAAATGCCGAATGGCCGCTGGGATCTGCGCAGAAAATACGGGCGCCGTGCATCGATCGGGGCCCTGCTGATTCTCGCCGCAGGTCTGATCGCCGCCATTTCTGCCGGCCTGTCGCTACAGCGACATAACGAGCTCGAGCGCGAGCAGCGTTTCAACTATGTGGTGCGCACGCTGACACGCAACATCAGCGAGCGCATGTATACCTTCGAACACGGGCTGCGCGGCGCGCGTGGCGCGGTGATCGGCGCCGGCAAGGATGTCATCGGTCGCGACCGCTTCACCTTGTACAGCCGCTCGCGCGATTACGCGCGCGAGTTTCCCGGCGTGCTGGGCTACGGCTACATCCATCGCGTCGCGCCGGCCGACGAGCATGCCTTCCTGCAGGCCGCGCGCGCCGACGGCGCACCGGACATCAAGCGCCGGCCGCTGGAGCCCTGGGACGGCGAGCGTTACATCGTGCTGTATTTCGAACCGGAGTCCTCGGGCAACCGTCCGATCGGCCTGGACATCGCCTCCGAGCCGCGTCGCCGCGCAGCGGCACTGCAGGCCGCACGCAGCGGCGTGCCGATCATGACCTCGCCGATCTCGCTGTCCGGTTATCGCATTCCCAGCGAGAGCGGATTCCTGGTGCTGCTGGCGGTGTATCGCGAAGGCATGCCGCTGCAGACGCCGCAACAGCGCATGGCCGCGACCAGTGGCTGGGTGTATGCGCCCTTCAGCGTCGAGCAGATGGTGCAAAGCACCCTGGGCGAGCGCGACGACGTGGCGCTGGATCTGTCCGACCGGAACGAGCCGACCCACAACTTCTTCCGCAGCGGCACGCCATCCAGCGACAGCGCGCGTCGCCCGCCGGTGGTGCAACAGTTGCAGATCTACGGGCGCACCTGGATCATCACCGCCCACCCCACCGACAGCTTCCTGGCCTCGCTCAACCAGACCTCGCCGTGGCTGATCGGCGGCCTGGTGCTGGGCGTGTCGGTGCTGCTGGCGGCATTGCTGGTGTTGTATTTCAGCAACGGCCTACGGCGCGAGGAAGTGCTGCGCAAACAGATGGAATTGGCGGCACTGGTCAGCCATTCCAGCGAAGCCATCGTTGCCGAAACCCCGGACGGACACATCACCCACTGGAATCCCGCTGCTGAAGCGATGTTCGGCTACAGCGCGGACGAGGCGATCGGCCAGAACCTGACGATGCTGCTGTCGCCGCAGCCGTATGCGATCCCCGACATCGAGCATGCCGACGAACGCCATTCGGTCGATACCTCGGCGGCGCTGAGCATGCGCCATCGCGATGGGCATCTGGTGCATGTGCTGGCCAGCAAGGCCCCGATCATCGAACGCGATGCCACCCTGAGCGGACACTCGCATTTCTTCCGCGACATCTCCGAGCGGGTGCGTGCGCACCAGCGCATCGTCGCGCTGAATGCATCGCTCGAACATCAGGTCGCCGAACGCACCAGCGAGCTGATGAAGTTCTCCGCGTTGCACCGCGCGATCCTGGCGCACGCCGGCTTTGCCATCATCGCCACCGACTCGAGCGGCTTTGTCACGCTGTTCAATCGCGCCGCGGAAAAACTGCTGGGCTACAACGCCGACGAGGTGATCGGCCGCCGCAAGGCCGGCCAGTTCATCGAGCAGGAGGAACTGCAGGAGCGCGCGCACCTGCTCTCCGAGCAGACCGGCGCGCCGGTTGCGCATACGCTGGAGGCGATCGCCGCGCTGACCAGCCTGGGCCGCAGCGACACCAGCGAATGGACCTACGTCAGCCACGAAGGCCGCCGCCTGCCGGTGCTGCTGACCCTGAGCACCCTGCGCGACGATAACGATCAGGTGATCGGTTACCTGGGCATGGCGGTGGACCTGACCGAGCAGAAACTGCACGAGAAACAACTGCGCCTGGCGATGGATGCGGCCAAGAGCGCCAACCAGTCCAAGTCCGATTTCCTGGCCAACATGAGCCACGAGATCCGCACGCCGATGAACGCGATCCTGGGCATGCTGTACCTGCTCCAGCGCAGCGAACTGCCCGGTGCGGCGCAGGACATGGTGACCAAGATCGACCGCTCCGCGCGCTCGCTGCTGGAGATCATCAACGACATCCTGGACTTCTCCAAGATCGAGGCCGGGCGCATCGATCTGGAACGCGCACCGTTCGACCTCAACCAACTGTTCGACAACATCGCCGACCTGATGCGTTCCTCGCTCAGCACCAAACCGGTGGAAATGATCGTCGAACCGCTGCCGCGCGATTGCCGCTGGTTGCTCGGCGATGCCCTGCGCATCAACCAGGTGCTGGTCAACCTGGTCGGCAACGCGATCAAGTTCACCGAGCAGGGCGAAGTGGTGCTGTCGGTGCGGCGCTTCCCCAGCGGCGATCCGAACAAGCTCAAGCTGCTGTTCTCGGTGCGCGACACCGGCATCGGCATTTCCAAGGAAAAGCAGAGCCTGATCTTCTCGCCGTTCCTGCAGGCCGACACCTCCACCAGCCGGCGCTACGGCGGCAGCGGCCTGGGCCTGACCATCAGCCGGCGCCTGATCGAATTGATGGGCGGCGAGCTGGAGGTGGAAAGCGTGCCCGGCCGCGGCAGCGAGTTCTATTTCGTGGTGACGCTGGAAAAATCCGCCCCGCCGCTGGCACAGCGCGACCTGCCGGCGCTGCCGCCGGAAGCGATGCCGCGGGTGTTGATCGCCGACGACCACGATGCGGCGCTCAACAACCTGGTGCGCATCGCCACCGAACTCGGCTGGCGCGTGGATGCGGTCGCCAGCGGCCAGTCCGCCCTGCAGGCGATCGAACAGGCCAGCGAGCCCTACGACATCTTCCTGCTCGACTGGCGCATGCCCGATATCGACGGCGTGGCGATCGCGCGGCAGATCCGCGCACGCGCCGTGCCCGGCCCGCATCCGGTGATCGTCATGGTCACCGCCTACGAGCGTCGCCTGCTGGAACAGCATCCCGAGCAACAGGACCTGGATGCGGTGATGACCAAGCCGGTCACCAGCGCGGCGCTGCACCGGCTGGTGGAGCAACTGGTGGACGAACGCCCCGGCGCGCGGCCGGTGGCGCCCACCTTCGTGGCGCGTCGGCTGGAAGGCGCGCATCTGCTGCTGGTGGACGACAGCGAAATCAATTGCGAAGTGGCGCAGCGCATTCTCGAAGGCGAAGGCGCCATGGTCACGGTCGCCCACGACGGCGAGCAGGCCATCAACACGCTCCGGCGCGCGCCGGAGCTGTTCCAGCTGGTGTTGATGGACGTGCAGATGCCGGTGGTCGACGGCTATGAAGCCACGCGGCGGCTGCGGCAGATCCCGGCACTGGCCAGCCTGCCGGTGATCGCGCTGACTGCCGGCGCTTTTCGCCCGCAACAGGAGAAAGCGCTGGAAGCGGGCATGAACGGTTTCATCGCCAAGCCATTCAATGTGGAGGAACTGGTCACCGCCATCCGCCACTTCCTGCAGCCGGGTGTACGGCGCATCCCGTCGCTGCCGCACGAGGCCGATGTGCAGGGCGGCCCCGAGTGGGAACACGCCGACCCGGAAGTGCTGGATGCGGCGCGTGCACGCAGCCTTTGGCGAGAGCGCGAACCGTACGAGCGCTATCTGCTTAAACTGCTGCGCGACAACCCCGACCCGGCCGAGACCGCAGCCGAGCACCTGCGCCGCAACGAGCTGCCGGCGATCGGCGCACTTGCGCACAAGCTGCGTGGTGCGGCCGGGTCGCTGGCGCTGCCGGCCCTGGCCGGCGCCGCCAGCGACCTGGAAACCCGCATCGAGCAGGGCCACGACATCACCTCGGCACTGCTCGCACTCAAGGACACCATGCAGCGCACCGCCGCGGCGATCCACGCCTTCCTGCAACACGGCGGCAGCGACGCCGAAGCAGGCGATGACGATGTCGCGCTGGACGCGGATAGCGTGCAGATCCTGGAAGCGGCCCTGGGCAGCGACGATGCCGACAAGATCGACCACGCGCTGCTGATCTGCGCGCCGCGTCTGCCGCGCAACCTGCAGGAAGCACTGCAGCGTGCGGTGGAAGATTTCGATTTCCGTCGCGCCGAGGCGACCTTGCGCGACTGGCAAGCCACTCACCTGCGCTGACCGCTCACCACGCCGGTGGCAAGGAGCCTCCATGCCGCATCGTCCCCTGCTGTGTGTCGACGACGAATCCAGCAACCTGGCCACCCTGCGCCAGCTGCTGCGCGACGATTTCCCGCTGGTATTCGCCAAATCCGGCGGCGAAGCACTGGAGGCGGTGCTCCGCCACACGCCGGCGTTGATCCTGCTGGATGTCGAGCTGCCCGACATGGACGGCTATGCAGTGGCGCGCACGCTCAAGCAGCAGCCCGCCAGCACGGCCATCCCGATCCTGTTCGTGACCTCGCGCAGCAGCGAGCACGACGAACGCACCGGTCTGGAAGCGGGCGCGGCCGACTACGTCAGCAAGCCCTACTCGCCCGCCCTGCTCAAGGCGCGCATCGCCACCCAGTTGAAGCTGGCCGAAAACGCGCGCCTGGCGCAGCACTACCGCGATGCGATCCATCTGCTCGGGACCGCCGGGCAAGGCCAGGACGCCGACACCGGCGCGCATATCTGGCGCATGGCCGCCTATGCGCAGGTGCTGGCCGAGCAGGTCGGCTGGTCGGCGCAACGGGCGCAGCTGCTGCAGGATGCCGCGCCCCTGCACGACGCCGGCAAGATCGCGGTGCCCGGCAACATCCTGCACAAGCCCGATGCGCTGGACGAACACGAACGCTCGGTGGTGCGCCAGCACCCGCAGGTCGGCCACGACCTGCTGCGGCACGGGCGCGGGCCGGTGTTTCAGCTGGCTGCGGAAATCGCGCTGCATCACCACGAATGCTGGGACGGCAGCGGCTATCCCAACGGCCTGGCCGGCGAGGCCATTCCCGAATCGGCGCGCATCGTGGCGGTGGCCGACGTGTTCGATGCGCTGTGCGGGCGGCGCGCCTACAAGGCGCCGTGGACGGTTGACGATGCCATGCGCAAGCTCGACAGCATGGCCGGCAAGCAACTGGAGCCACGCCTGGTGCAGCAATTTCGCGAGGCGTTGCCGCAGGTCCTGCAGATCATGGATGCCTGGGATAGCGCGGCTCCGGGGCCCTGAAGAGCGGGGATTGGGGAATCGGGAATCGGGAATCGAAGAGCGGGGAGCGCGGGGCGGGCTGATCAGTTGCGGGCCGATCGGGCGAGTTGGCACGAGGCATTCGCACCCGTCTTGCGGGTCGTAGGGCTCTCTCACGTGGTCTGGTAGTGTTATCGGCTCTGTGATGCGTACGCAGTGTTGCCTGGCGCGTGCTTGAACACCGCTTCGTGCGGGCGGACAATAGCCATGTTGCGCCGCACAACACCGTGCGACGCGGGCCGGTCCGATCGCCATCTGTGCGCCACCGATGCGGCCCCGCAACCGAGAGTCCGATGTCCTCCAGCGTGTCCGAGGCCGGCGTCACGCCGCCGCGTTATCCCGATTACCGCATCATCTCGCTGATCCTGGCCTGCGCCATCTTCATGGAGCAGATGGATGCCACCGTGCTGGCGACCGCGCTGCCGACCCTGGCGCGCGATTTCGGCGTTGCCGCGCCGGCGATGAGCATCGCCATGACCAGCTATCTGCTGGCGCTGGCGGTGCTGATCCCGGCCAGCGGCGCGATCGCAGACCGCTTCGGCCTGCGCCGGGTGTTCGGCGCATCGATCTGGGTATTCGTCGGCGGCTCGATCCTGTGTTCGCTGGCCGACAGCCTGCCCACCATGGTCGCCGCGCGTGTGCTGCAAGGCGCCGGCGGCGCGATGATGGCCCCGCTCGGCCGGCTGATCCTGCTGCGCACGGTGGAGCGCCGTCATCTGGTGTCGGCCATGGCCTGGACGCTGGTGCCGGCCTTCATCGGCCCGATGCTGGGCCCGCCGCTGGGCGGATTTTTCGTCTCGTATCTGGACTGGCGCTGGATCTTCTACATCAACGTGCCGATCGGCATTGCCGGCTTTTTGCTGGTACGCCGTTTCATCCCGGAAATTCCCACCGAAACCACACCGGCACGTTTCGACCTGCGCGGTTTTGTGCTGTGCGGCACCGCGTTGGGCTGCCTGTTGTTCGGCCTGGAAATGGTCAGCCAGCAGGACGGCATCGGCACCGCGAGCTGGCTGCTGGCCATCGGCGGCAGCGCTGCGCTGGGGTATCTATGGCATGCACGCCACCACCCCGCTCCGCTGCTGGACCTGAGCCTGCTGCGGATCGATTCGTTCCGCTTGTCGGTAATCGGCGGTGCGCTGATGCGCATCACCCAGGGCGCGCATCCATTCCTGCTGCCGCTGCTGTTCCAGATCGGCTTCGGCATGAGCGCCGCGCACAGCGGGCGCCTGATCCTGGCCACCGCGCTCGGCGCACTGCTGATGCGCAGCATCACCCCGCAGTTGCTGCGCCGCTTCGGCTATCGCAACAGCCTGATCGGCAACGGCGTGCTCGCCAGCCTGGGCTACATGGTCTGCGCGTTGTTCCGGCCCGACTGGCCGCCGGCGCTGATGTTCGGCCTGCTGCTGTGCTGCGGCGCCTTCATGTCGTTCCAGTTCGCTGCCTACAACACCATCGCCTACGAAAACGTGCCCGCATCGCGCATGAGCCGCGCCAGCAGCCTGTACACCACCTTGCAGCAACTGATGCTCTCGGTGGGCGTATGCGCCGGCGCAATGATCCTCAAGCTGGCGATGCTGGCCGGCGATCACACCCAACCGGCGCAACGCGATTTTTCGCTGGCGTTCTGCGTGGTCAGCCTGATTTCGCTCAGCGCCACCTGGTGGCATGTGCGTTTCGACAAGGATGCCGGGCAGGAAATGAGCGGGCACCGGGCTTAGAGCGGCTGACAGCAGGGCTGCGTAGCCGGAGCAGCTACACAGCTGTTACTGGAATCGGCGTGCATCGCCCCGGCAACTGCGGTTTCCATGCGACATCCACATCCAGTTGCCAACTGCTCGCACCGCTTGGTTGGCCAGTCTTGCAGCGTGTCATGTCCGCCAACTCGCATGACGGCACCCCACAGGCGCCGCCATGCCTGCCATCATCGCGCCTTGTCGTTTTGCCGCGACCCGGCCTCGGCACGCGTCACCAGCAGGAACGCCAGCGGAAAGCCGATCTCGATCGCGACTGCCGCGAAGATGCCGGCGTTGACATGCCCGGCCACCCACTCCGCCACGCCCAGCACTGCCAGCAACAAACACGCGGTGACGAAGCCCGCAATCACGGCACGGCGCCCTGGCGACGGTGGCGCCGTTCGCACCAGCAGCAGCATGACGCCGATGGCCGCATACAGCGGTGCGGCGCGTCGGCCGAGCACGCCCAGCGCGTCGCTGTCGAAGGCCACGCCCCAGTTGGCCAGCATGGCCGCAGGCGCCAGCAGCCAGGCAGCGCCCAACGCGAAGAATGACAACGCCGACAGCGTGGCCAGGTAGCGAAATGCGCGCGATGCAATCGGCGCGCTCATGCGTTCACCTCCACAACCGTGCGCCCCTGCACCTTCCGCGCCTCGCCACCAGAGTGGGGCTGATGCAATCCCCGGCCGCTGGTCAGCACCCGGTCTGCAACCACAATTCCGGCATCGCGGGACGCTTGGACCACACCGGCAAGATCGACGCCAGGAATCAGCGGAAGATGGCGAATGATCGGGCCACCTCCGCTCACCATCATCGCGTGGTGGTCGTTGCCGGTCGAATACTGGACAGCAACCCTCACCTCGCCCGGCATCAACGCGTCTTCGTTGAACTGGGCCAGCCTGGTAACCACCGGCTCGCGGGTCTGAACGCTAAGCACTGCATTGAAGGTCATTGCCTTCTCCTGTTGGGGTCAAGGCCGCGCGCGACCGCGTCACCACCGACGCATCGATAACGGCATGCACACTGCAGTCGCTGCAGCTCGTTTGTGCAGCGGTGCAACCCGGCGTGGCGCAGCTGAAACCTGTTGCGCTCACCGCCAGGGCCGGCACTTGCAGTGGTTTGTCGGCCTTGCTTATCCGGCGTGGGATGGCGTCGTCGTCTCGGACGGCGTCTTCGCATCGAGCTGCAGGTTCTTGCGAATCAGCGCCTGAAACACGCCTGCCGGCGCAAACCGCCGCAAGAACTGCAGCTGTCCGGCGATCTTGCCCGCGGTGTAGCGCACCTTGGGCTGCTGGGCGCGCGCCGCCTTCACCACCACGTCGGCCACGACGGAGGGCTCGTCAGCGCTTGCCATTGCCTGCGCCACCACTTGGCCGACCTGGGTACGCACCTGCCGGTAGTTTTCCAGCGGCGCATCCGGGGCGAGAGTGTTCGCTTCGAATTGGGTCCTGGTATAGGCCGGCTCGATTACCGTGACCCGGATTCCGTAGCTGCGCAGTTCGTGGTCCACCGCTTCGGAGTAACCCTCCACCGCGTGCTTGCTGGCCGCGTACAGCGCCGCATACGGCGTGGGCACCAGCCCGATGATCGAGCCGATGTTGATGATGCGGCCACTACCCTGGCGCCGCATGTGCGGCACCACTGCGCGCGTCATGCGCACGACACCGAGGAAGTTGGTGTCGAGGATGGCCTTGGCCTGTTCGATCGAGCTTTCCTCCGCAGCGGCGGGAGACACACCGAAACCGGCGTTATTGACCAGCAGGTCGATGCGCCCTTCGCGTCGCAGCAGCTCCTGGATCGCAGCGTCGACCGATTCGTTGCTGGTCACATCCAGCGCCAGCAGCGTGAAGGCGCGCTGCCCGGACTGCGCGCCGCGACGGCTGGTGCCGTACACCGTATAACCGGCGGCAGCCAACGCGTTGGCAGTTGCTTCGCCGATGCCGGAGGAGGCGCCGGTCACCAGCGCAACAGGGGGTTTGCTTGTCATTGGAATTCCTTGAGTGCAGTGAGTGACAGGGCGGCAGCCGATTGACGATCACGCCGCGACTGGGATGCGATGGCTTGGCTAAAAACGCAGTTCTATCGGTGAAACCTCGGCCACGTGTGTGGCGGATGCACGCCTGTCGATTAGTTGGATGCCTGCAACGACGACAGGATCTGGTCGCGACACACCGCGATGATTTCGTCGGCCAGTGGCGAATCGTTCGGGCACGACCGCGACAGCACGATGGCGCCGATGGCATGCGCCATCATGTCAAGGTTGCTGGCGCGCTCCGCTGCTGCCTCGGCGGTGCCGGGCGCAGCGCCGCTGCGGTCGAGCGAGGCCAACAGGTTTTCGACCCCGGCGGCGAACGCCTCGCGCACTTCCTCCGGCTGGCGCGCGGCATCGGCGCCCAGCGCAGCCATCGTGCAGCCGGTGGCAAGGCTGTCGCGATGTCCGCGCGACAGATAGAAGTTCACGAAATCTGCCTTGTCCACGTGCTCGGTCTGCGCGGCGATGTTGGCCAGGCCACAGGCCGCCGATTCGGCCATCAGATCCGCCTTGGAGCGGAACTGCTTGTAGAAGCCGCCGTGGGTGAACCCTGCAGCGGCCATCAGATCGGCGATGCCGATCCCTTCGTAACCGCGCTCGCGAAACAGCACCGAGGCGGTCTCGACGACGTGCGCCCGGTTTGCCTGCGCCTGTGCCTTGGTCACTTTCATCGTTGGGACACTCCGTGCTTGTGCGGGACTGGGGAGAGCAGCAGCTTACTTTGATGTCATTCGTCATCAAAGTGTTGACACTTTAGATTTTGATCGTAATCTTTGTCAACCACTGATTCCGAGCACCGCCAATGACCCACCCTTCGCTGTTCGAACCCTATGCACTGGGCGCGCTGACCCTGGCCAACCGCATCGTGATGGCCCCGCTGACCCGCAACCGTGCGGGCGCCGGCCTGGTGCCGAGCGCACTGGCGGCCACCTATTACGCCCAGCGCGCCTCGGCCGGCCTGCTGATCACCGAGGCCACCCAGATCTCGCCGCAGGCCCAGGGCTATCAGGACACCCCTGGCCTGTACACGCCCGAGCAGATCGCCGGCTGGCGTGCGGTCACCGACGCCGTGCATGCCAAGGGCGGGCGCATCTTCGTGCAGTTGTGGCATGTGGGCCGGGTGTCGCATGTCGACCTGCAGCCGGGCGGCGCCGCACCGGTCGCGCCGTCGGCGATCCGCGCGGCGACCAAGGTGTTCGTCAACAACGGCTTTGCCGATGTCTCCGAACCACGCGCGCTTGAGCTGCACGAACTGCCGGGCATCGTCGACGACTTCCGCCAGGCAGCGGCCAATGCGATTGCCGCCGGCTTCGATGGTGTCGAAATCCACGGCGCCAACGGCTACCTGCTGGAGCAGTTCATCAAGGACGGCGCCAACCAGCGCACCGATGCCTACGGCGGCTCGATCGAGAACCGCGCACGCCTGTTGCTGGAGGTGGTCGCTGCAGTGAGCAAGCAGATCGGCGCCGATCGCACCGGCGTGCGCATCTCGCCGGTGTCGCCGGCAAGCGGCATTTCCGGCAGCGATCCGCAGCCGCAATACGACTACATCGCCGAACAGCTCGATGCGCTGGGCATCGTCTACCTGCACGTGGTCGAAGGTGCGACCGGCGGCCCGCGCGACGCGGCCCCGTTCGACTATGCCGCGCTGCGCAGCAAGTTCACCCGTACCTATCTGGCCAACAACGGCTACGACCTGGAACTGGCCAACGCCCAGTTGCGCGCAGGCAACGTCGACCTGGTGGCCTTCGGCCGCCCGTTCATCAGCAACCCCGATCTTGTCGAACGTCTGCACACCGGCGCAGCGCTCGCGCCGTTGAATCCGGCCACGCTCTACGGCGGTGGCGCCGAAGGTTATATCGACTACCCGTCCCTCGCCGGCTGAGGCTGTCTCGCCTGGCGTCTTTCATCCACTGTCATCAAGGAACTCTGCATGTCCACACTTCCCGCTGTCCTCATCACTGGCGCCTCCACCGGTATCGGCGCCGTCTACGCCGAGCGCTTTGCGCAACGCGGCCACAACCTGGTGCTGGTGGCACGCGACAAGGCCCGCCTGGATGCGCTGGCGGCGCGTCTGCACGCTGCACATGGCGTCAGCGTCGACGTGCTGCAGGCCGACCTGACCCAGCCCGCCGACCTGACCGCAGTAGAAGCCCGCCTGCGCGACGACGCGCAGATCGGCATCCTGATCAACAACGCGGGCATGGCGCAGTCCGGCGGCATCCTGCAGCAGAACGCCGAGGCGATCGACCGCCTGCTCGCGCTCAATGTCACCGCGTTGACGCGCCTGTCTGCCGCGGTTGCGCCGCGCTTTGCGCAGTCCGGCACCGGCGCGATCGTCAATCTTGGTTCGGTGGTGGGCTTCGCTCCCGAATTCGGCATGAGCGTCTATGGCGCCACCAAGGCCTTTGTGCTGTTCCTGTCGCAGGGGCTGCACCTGGAGCTGGGAGCCAAGGGCGTCTATGTGCAAGCCGTGTTGCCGGCCGGTACGCGCACCGAGATCTGGGGGCGTGCCGGTATCGACGTCAACACGCTCAGCGATCTGATGGACGTGGGCGAACTGGTCGATGCGGCACTGGTTGGTTTCGATCGCCGCGAACTGGTCACCATCCCGCCGCTGCACGTAGCCGAACGTTGGGACGCACTGGATGGCGCGCGCCAGGGGCTGCTGTCTGACATCCGCCAGGCCACCGCCGCCGAGCGCTATCAGCCGGCGGCCTGACCGGCCCGGCGTCGCAACCGCCCGCAGCGCTTGCCCTGGTGAGCGCTGCGGACCTGGGGTGATGCGTCGCGCACTCGCCCTGCTGCATGGATGCGTCGATGCAAACCGCCCACATGGCGATCAGGCTGCAGGCAAGCAGTTGCCAGCGCACAGGTGAAGGCGGCCGGGGATCGCATCGCGCCCGGCCACGCATCCAGACAACGACAGCATTGGACCCGAACCAGATGAAAGCACTCACCTTCAAACGCTATGGCAAATCTCCCGACATCGGCTTAAGCGAGCGCGCCCGCCCGACGCTGCAGCCCGACGAACTGCTGGTCGAGGTGCACGCCGCTGGCGTAAACCCGATCGACAACATGATTCCCACCGGCATCTTCAAACCCGTGGTGAAGTTCGAGCTGCCCGCCACGCTGGGCAGCGACGTGGCCGGAATCGTCATCGATGTCGGCAGCCGCGTCACCCGCTTCAAGCGGGGCGATGCGATTTTTGCCAGCGTGTTCGATCTTGGCCGCGGCACCATCGCCGAGTATGTCGCGGTACCGGAAAGCGCCGCAGCGTTGAAGCCGGCCAATCTGGATTTTGTGCAGGCGGCATCGCTGCCGATGGTCGCGCTCACGTCCTGGCAGGCTCTGACGGAACGTGCCGACCTGCAGCCCGGCCAGAAGGTGTTCATCCCTGCCGGTTCCGGCGGTATCGGCACCATCGCGATCCAGTTGGCAAAACATCTCGGCGCCACCGTCGGCACCACCACCAGCACCGGCAATGTCGCGCTGGTGAATAGCCTTGGCGCAGACGAGGTAGTCGACTACAAGCAACAGGACTTCGAGACCGTGCTGCGCGGCTACGACATCGCGCTTGGCACGATGCGGGGCGATACGATCGAAAAATCGCTCGCCATCCTCAAGCCCGGCGGCAGGATCGTGTCACTGGTCGGGCCGCTGGATGCAGCCTTTGCCCGCGCACGCCGGTTGAATGTCGTGCTGCAATTCGTCTTCGCCATGATGAGCCGCAAGATCATCCGTCTAGCGAACAAGCACAACGTCGCCTACTCGTTCCTGTTCGTACGCCCCAATGGCACGCAGCTGGCCAAAATCGGCGAATTGCTCGAAGCCGAACGCCTCCGCCCGGTCATCGACAAGGTGTTTGCGTTCGACCAGGCAAAGCAGGCGCTGGAGCATCTGGCGCAAGGCCGCGCCAAGGGCAAGGTGGTCGTCAAGATCAAGTAAGAAGCCGGATACAGATCCGTGGGCCAGGCTGCGATACAAGAAGCCCGACAGCGCGAACCATGCCGTCGTACTGTTTCAACGATAGTGCGCAACACATGTACATGGTTGTAGATGCGGACTGGAAATGTGCAATCCGGTTGCAGGGCACCCAATCTGCGGCTTATCTGGAGGCCCTTGCCCGCCCACCGTCGCGGGACACGCCGCATGTACGTCCATGCAGGCTCTTACGCGGCATCCATGCCGCGTAAGGTCCCGCGACGGTGGGCGGGCAAGGACGCGTCAGAATGGTAGGTTTGCGTAGTTTTAAACAAGGCAACAAATCAACCATCTGGTGCGATGTCATCGCCGATTGCGTGACCCGTGGCGGCATGGGTGCCGCCACGCAGCCTCCACAAACGGATTCACGACGTGTCCCGCGTGCGGTGAGGGCACCGCACGCTCGACTCACCAGCAAGCGTCGTTTGAGGCGCACAGCAGCAAGCCCAACGGCGGCACTTTGATGCAAGACAACGAGGTTGCCGTCCGACTACCGCGAGGATGATGACGAAGCACACGCTCCGCCATCACCTCGCTGCACACGCTTACATCCCGTGCGCAGCCAACTGCCCAAGTCGCTGCACCGCGACCGACACGGTCGGGTAGTCCAGCGTCTTCTGCTCGGCCACATCAGCCAGCATCGCCAGGGTGAAGCGCAGGCTGGAATCGTCGCGTGCCAGCCAGTTGGCCACCTTGTCCTCGGCACTGCTGCCGGGCAGGGTCAGCACCTGCGCCACCAGTGCGCGCTGATGTGCGGCCAGCTCGTCGCGCAGCACGCCACGTGCCACTGCATGCCAGCGGCCGTTGACCTCCAGCGCGTCGATCTGCTCGAACAACCATGGCAGGCGCAGCGCTTCGCCCAGGCGGAAATGCACCTTGGACACGTCCACCGGCTTGAGCTTGCGGGTGCGCGCGGTTTCGATGATGTCGAAGGCCGGTTCCAGGTAACGCAGCTCGCACAGCTGCTGCGCCAGTTGCGGCGGCAGGCCCTTGTCCTGCCATTCCTGTACGCTGGCTTCGTACTGCGGGCGCTGCGCATCCGACAGCACGCCGGAAGCGATACGGATGTCGTTGAATGGGCCGTGGTAACGCTCCACCGCCGCAGTGATGCCCGGCATCTGGCCCGGACGCAACAGCAGCCAACGCACGAACGAACGCTGCAGGCGCCAGATCACTTCCAGCGCGTCGATCTGCACCGACTCGGGCACCTTGCCGTCCAACGCGTCGATCTGCGTCCACAGCGCGCGTGCATCCAGCGTTTCGCGGCTGATGGTGTAGGCCTTGGCGACCTCGGCGATGCTGCGGCCGGTGTCTTCCTGCATGCGCATCAGGAAGGTGGCGCCCATGCGGTTGATGGTGGTGTTGGTCACCGCGGTGGCGATGATCTCGCGCTTGAGGCGGTGACGCTCCATCGCATCGGCGTACTTTTTCTGCAGCGGCTGCGGGAAGTAGCGCTGCAATTCCTTGGACAGATACGGGTCTTCGGGAATATCCGATTCCAGCAGCTGCTGGAACGCCACCAGCTTGGAGTACGACAACAGCACCGACAGCTCCGGGCGCGACAAGCCCTGCCCGCGCGCCTTGCGTGCGGACAGTTCGGCATCGGACGGCAGGAACTCGATCTGGCGATCGAGCAGGCCCTGCAATTCCAGCGTGCGGATGAAGTGCTGCTTGGAGCCGAGACGCTTGACGCTCATCCGCTCCATCAGGCTGATCGCCTGGTTCTGGCGGTAGTTGTCCCACAACACCAGGTCGGCCACTTCGTCGGTCATCGAGGCGAGCAATGTGTTGCGCGCGTCGTAGGTGAGCTTCTTGGCCTGCACCATGTCGTTGAGCAGGATCTTGATATTCACCTCGTGATCGGAGGTGTCCACGCCGGCCGAGTTGTCGATGAAGTCGGTGTTGAGCAGCACCCCGGCCTGCGCGGCCTCGATGCGGCCGAGCTGGGTCAGGCCCAGGTTGCCGCCCTCGCCCACCACCTTGCAGCGCAGCTCGCCGCCGTTGACGCGCAGGCCGTTGTTGGCGCGGTCGCCCACATCGGCGTGCGACTCGCTGGACGCCTTGACGTAGGTGCCGATGCCGCCATTCCAGAACAGGTCCACCGGGGCCTTGAGGATGGCGTTCATCAGCTCGTTGGGCGAGAGCTGCTTGACGCTGGATTCCAAGCCCAGGACCTCGCGCACCGGCGCGCTGATGTCGATGGACTTAAGCGTGCGCGGATAGATGCCACCGCCGGCGCTGATCAGCTTGGCCTCGTAGTCGGCCCAGCTGGAACGCGGCAGCTTGAACAGGCGCTCGCGCTCGGCGAACGAGGCAGCGGCATCCGGATTGGGATCCAGGAAGATATGCCGGTGATCGAATGCGGCCAGCAGGCGGATATGCCGCGACAACAGCATGCCGTTGCCGAACACGTCGCCGGACATGTCGCCGATGCCGACCACGCTGAAATCCTGGCTCTGGCAGTCGCGCCCCATCGCGCGGAAATGGCGCTTGACCGACTCCCACGCACCGCGCGCAGTGATGCCCATGCCCTTGTGGTCGTAACCGACCGAACCGCCGGAAGCGAACGCATCGCCCAGCCAGAAGCCGTGGTCCAGCGCCAGCCCGTTGGCGATGTCGGAGAACGTGGCGGTGCCCTTGTCGGCCGCGACCACCAGGTACGGATCATCCTGGTCGTGACGCACCACCTGCGGCGGCGGCACGATCTTGCCGCCGACGATGTTGTCGGTAATGTCGAGCAGGCTCTGGATGAACAGCTTGTAGCAGGCGATGCCTTCGGCCTGGATCGCATCACGATCGCCGCCGACCGGCGAGCGCTTGACGTAGAAACCGCCCTTGGCACCGACCGGCACGATGACGGTGTTCTTGACCATCTGCGCCTTGACCAGGCCCAGCACCTCGGTGCGGAAATCCTCGCGCCGGTCCGACCAGCGCAGGCCGCCGCGCGCCACCGCGCCGAAGCGCAGGTGCACGCCTTCCACCCGCGGGCTGTAGACGAAGATCTCGCGGTACGGACGCGGCTTGGGCAGGTCCGGCACGATCGAAGAATCCAGCTTGAAGCTGATGCAGTGGCCGTGCTTGCCGCTCTTGTCGGTCTGGTAATAGTTGGTGCGCAGCGTGGCGTCGATCACACCGATGAAGCTGCGCAGGATGCGGTCCTCGTCCAGGCTGGAGACGCGATCCATCAGCTTCAGCAGCGTCGCGCGCGTGGCTTCCTGCTGCGCATCGCGGTCGCTGCCGCGCGCCTGCAGTACCGGCTCCAGCGCCTTGAGCGTGGCCTCGTCGTCACCGGCCAGCACCGACAGTTCCTCGCGCAGGCGTTCCTGCCCGGCGAAGATCTGCGCCTTGGTCTCGCTGCCGGTGGCCGGATCGAAGCGCGCTTCGAACAGTTCCACCAACAGGCGCGCCAGCAGCGGGTAACGGGTAAACGTCGTCTCGACGTAGGCCTGCGAGAACGGCACCGCGGTCTGCAGCAGATACTTGCAGTAGCCGCGCAGCAGCGCGACCTGCCGCCAGTGCAGGCCGGCGGCCAGGATCAGGCGGTTGAAGCCGTCGTTTTCGGCATCGCCGCTCCAGATCCGCTCGAAGGCTTCGCCGAAACCGGCGTCAGCATTGGCTGCGTTGATCTTGCCGGAGGTCGATTCGACCTCGAAATCCTGGATGTAGACCGGCGTCTCGCCGACCTGCAGCCGGTACGGCCGCTCGGAGATCACCCGCAGGCCCATGTTCTCCATCATCGGCATCGCATCGGACAACGGAATGTCGTCGAGCTGGCGATACAGCTTCAGGCGCAGGCCTTCGCCAGCGTCCAGCCGCACGCCGTCGTCGCGACGGATCTCCTGCAGGCTCAGGTGCAGGTCGTCCGGGCCGTCCAGTGCGGCCAGATGCTCGACGTCGGACACCGCCGATTCGATCGACGAGTCCTCGATATAGCCGGCCGGCAGCGCACGCCCGAAGTTGGCAGCCATGCGCAGGCCATTGACCTCGCCATGCCGCGCCACCAGCGCCTCGCGCAGGGCATCGCGCCAGTTGCGCAGCAGATGCGCCAGCCGCGACTCGAGTTCGGTGGTGTTGAATTCCAGCGCCTCGCCACTCTTGGGCCGCACGATCAGGTGCAGCTGCGCCAGCGGCGACTCACCCAGCACCACGCTGGAATCGATGTATTCGCCGTGCAGCGCATCCTTGAGCAAGGCCTCGATGCGCAGCCGCACATCGGTGTTGAAGCGCTCGCGCGGGATGTACACCAGCGCGGAGATGAAGCGGCTGTACTTGTCGCGGCGCAGGAACATGCGGCTGCGCACGCGCTCCTGCAGGCCGAGGATGCCGATCGCGGTGCGATACAGCTCTTCCTCGTTGGACTGGAACAGCTCCTCGCGCGGCAGCGTCTCGAGAATGTGCCGCAACGCCTTGCCGCTGTGGCTGCTCGGGGTCAGCCCGGACTTGCTCATCACGTATTCGTGGCGCTGGCGCACCAGCGGGATTTCCCACGGGCGGCGGTTGTAGGCGCTGGAAGTGAACAGGCCCAGGAAACGCTGCTCGCCGACGATGCGGCCCTTGGCATCGAATTCCAGGATGCCGATGTAATCCATGTAGCCGACCCGATGCACGCGCGAGCGCGCATTGGTCTTGGTCAGGATCAGCGCATCCTTGAGCTTGGCCGAAGTGTTCAGGCCGTGCGCCGCCAGCGTGGTCACCGGGCGCGCCGGCGAAGTATCGCGGCCGCGCATCAGGCCCAGGCCGGTTTCTTCCACCGGCGCCAGCACGTCCTGGCCGTCCTGCTTCTCCACGCGGTACTCGCGATAGCCGAAGAAGGTGAAGTGATCGGCCGCCGCCCAGCGCAGGAATTCCTGCGCCTCGTGGCGACTGATGTCGTCCATCGGCAGGCGGCGGGTGGCCAGGTCGTCGGCCAGCATCACCATCTTTTCGCGCATCGACGCCCAGTCGTGCACGATCGCGCGCACCTCGCCCAGCACCTTGCGCACCGCCGCTTCCACCTTGGGCATGTCCTCGGCGGGCTGGCGGTCGATCTCCAGCACCATCAGCGACTCGCTCTTGCCCTCGCCCACCGCGGTCAGCTTGCCGGCCTTGTCGCGCGCGATGCGCAGCACCGGGTGGCCGAGCACGTGCACGCCGATGCCCAGGTCCGACAGCGTCATGCTCACCGAGTCCACCAGGAACGGCATGTCGTCGTTGACGATCTGCAGCAGCGTGTGCGGCGACTCGTAGCCGTGGCTCTTCAGGGTCGGGTTGAACACCCGCACATTGACCGTGCCGGCCTTGCGCGTACGCGCAAATTCCAGCATGTCCGCCGCCAGGGCCGCCCACTGCTCGGGCGGGTGGTTGGGGAACTCGTCCTCTTCCATGCGCCGGTAGAAGTCGGCTGCGAACAGCTGCACCTCGGACTGGCGGGCGGCCGGGTAGCGCTTGCGCAACGCGGCAAACACCGGCTCCAGGGTGACCGCCTGCGGCGCAGTGGCAAGCACGGGGACGGCATGGTCGGCGACCGGTTTGACCGACGTCGTGGACGATTTCGAAGCAGCTTTCTTGGCTGTCATGAGAGCGCTGGGATGCTCGGTGGAAAACCTGAATTGTACCGGCGCCGCATGAAGACGCCTTGCTGCATAGCGCAAAATCCTGGTCGGGCGCCCGCCCCCGGCGCGGCGCGAAGCACTACTCGACTGTAATTCCTGCAGCGGCGCCGAATTGCCGCCTGCATGGCCACCCGCCAGACCGCCACAACCGGCAAAGTCCGGCCGGGCGCTTGGGCCACAAGGCGTGGCGCAGACAGAACTGCGACCGTCAAGCCTGTTTAAAAACTAAACTGGACGGTATAGTCTACCGCCATGACCCCCCGTTCCCACCGTGCTGCCCGGCGCTCGGACTGCGATCGCCGCATCCATGCGGCTGTGCATACGCTGCTTGCCGAGCGCGGCATGCGGCTGAGCATGGACGCGGTGGCCGAGCGTGCCGGCTGTTCCAAGCAGACGCTCTACAGTTATTACGGTTGTAAAGAAAACCTGCTGCGCGATGTGCTTCAGGACCATGTGCATCTGGCCACGGTGCCGCTGGGCACCGCCTCGGGCGAGTTGCGCGAGGATCTGCTGGCCTTCGCGCTGGCCCACCTTGACCGCCTGAACAGCCCGGATGTGTTACAGACCTGCCGGTTGGTGGAAGCCGAATCGCACCGGTTCCCCGATCAGTCGCAGCAGATCTTCCAGGACGGGGTCGTCGGCATGCAGCAGCGCCTGGCGCAGCGCTTTGAGCAGGCGATGCAGGCCGGCCAGCTGCGCCATGACGATCCGCACTGTATGGCCGAACTGCTGTTGAGCATGATCGTCGGTCTGGATTTCGACCGGCAACGCTTTCAGGTTCCCCACCGCGCCGGCCTTCCCGCCAGGCAGCAGTGGGCGCAATTCGCTGTCGACACCTTCCTGCGCGCATTTGCCGCGGTCGCTGCCACGCCTTCGCTGTCCCCGCTTTCCTTTCTCACTTCAAGACCCTAACGGAGTTCCTCCTGATGATCGCCCCGCTCCGCACATTCGGCCTGGCCTGTGCCATCACCCTGGCGCTGGCTGCCTGCAGCAAGCCCGAACAACAGCAGGCGCCGCCGCCGCCGGAAGTGTCGGTGCTGGAAATGAAGCCGCAGACCCTGCCGCTGGAACGCGACCTGGTCGGCCGGCTGTCGGCATTCCGCTCGGCCGACGTGCGCGCGCGCGTGGACGGCGTACTGCTCAAGCGCCTGTACACCGAAGGCACCGACGTCAAGGAAGGCCAGCCGCTGTTCGAGATCGACCCGGCGCCGCTGAAGGCCACGCTGCTGCAGGCGCAAGGCCAGCTGGCCGCCGCCGAGGCGACCTATGCCAATGCCCAGGTCGCCGCCAAGCGCGCGCGCAGCCTGGCCCCGCAGCAGTACGTGTCGCGTGCCGACATCGACAACGCCGAAGCCACCGAGCGCTCCTCCAGCGCCAACGTGCAGCAGGCACGCGGCCAGGTCCAGTCCGCCCGCATCCAGCTCGGCTTTGCCAGCGTCACCTCGCCGATCACCGGCCGCGCCGGCATCCAGCGCGTGACCGAGGGTGCGTTGGTGGGCTCGGGTGAAGCGACCCTGCTGACCACGGTCGACCAGATCGACCCGCTGTATGTGAACTTTGCGATGAGCAGCGAAGAGCTCGCCGCCCTGCGCCAGGCCCAGAGCAGCGGCAACGTGCAGCTCAGCGGCGACGGCAAGTCCACCATCAACGTGGAACTGGGCAACGGCACGCAGTACCCGCACCCGGGTACGCTGGATGTGTCGGCGGTGACGGTGGACCCGAGCACCGGTGCGGTGTCGCTGCGCGCAACCCTGCCCAATCCGGAGCAGGCGCTGCTGCCGGGCGCGTTCGTGACCTTCAAGGCCAGCCTTGGCCAGCGCAACAACGCCTATCTGCTGCCGCAGCAGGCCGTGCAGCGCGATGCCACAGGCGCCTATGCGCTGGTGCTGGGCAAGGACGGCAAGGTGGCACGCAAGAATCTCACCGTCGATGGCCAGCAGAAGGGCCAGTGGATCGTCACCGCGGGCATGACCCCGGGCGACCAGGTGATCGTCGACGGAGTGCAGAAGGCGAAGGAAGGCCAGCCGGCCAAGGGCGTGCCGTGGGATCCTAACAAGCCGGCGCAGGGCGGCCAGCCGGGCGCACCGGGCGCGGCTCCGGCCGCCGCCCAGGGTGGCGGCGCGCAGGCCGCACCGGCAGCCGACAAGGCCGATGCAGCGGCACCGGCCGCGCAGGAACAGTCCAAGCCGGACGCTGCGGCGCAGCCGGCCGACTCCCAGTCCAAGCAGCAGTAACGGAACCCGGACATGCCTAAGTTTTTCATCGAACACCCGATCTTTGCCTGGGTGGTGGCGATCCTGATCTCGCTTGCGGGCGTGATCTCGATCCTGAATCTGGGTATCGAGTCGTACCCCACGATCGCCCCGCCGCAGGTCACCGTTACCGCCAACTTCCCCGGCGCCAGCGCCGATACCGCCGAAAAAGCGGTGACCCAGGTCATCGAGCAGCAGCTCACCGGTATCGACCATCTGCTGTACTTCAATTCGTCCTCAGCCGCCAACGGCCGCGTGACCATCACGCTGACCTTCGAAACCGGCACCGACGCGGATATCGCGCAGGTGCAGGTGCAGAACAAGGTGTCGCTGGCCACGCCGCGCCTGCCCTCGGAAGTCACCCAGCAGGGTGTGGTGGTGGCCAAGGCCAACGCCGGCTTCCTGATGGTGGCCGCGTTGCGCTCTGACAACCCGTCGATCAACCGCGACGCGCTCAACGACATCGTCGGCTCGCGTGTGCTCGAGCAGATCTCGCGCGTGCCCGGCGTGGGCAGCACCAACCAGTTCGGCGCCGAGTACGCGATGAACATCTGGTTGAACCCGGAGAAGCTGCAGGGCTACAACCTGTCGGCAACCCAGGTGCTGACCGCGGTGCGTAACCAGAACGTGCAGTTCGCGGCCGGTTCGGTGGGCGCCGACCCGACCCCGGAAGGCATCAGCTTCACCGCCACGGTCTCGGCCGAGGGCCGCTTCAGCTCGCCGGACCAGTTCGAGAACATCATCCTGCGCACCGACAACAACGGTGCCACGGTGCGGTTGAAGGATGTCGCGCGGGTCACCGTGGGGCCGAGCAACTACGGCTTCGACACCCAGTACAACGGCAAGCCCACCGGCGCCTTCGGTATCCAGTTGCTGCCGGGCGCCAACGCCCTGAACGTGTCCGAGGCGGTCGGTGCCAAGCTCGACGAGCTGCAGCCGACCTTCCCGCAGGGCGTGACCTGGTTTGCGCCGTACGAATCGACCACCTTCGTGCGCATCTCCATCGAGGAAGTGATCCACACGCTGGTGGAAGCCATAGTGCTGGTGTTCCTGGTGATGCTGCTGTTCCTGCAGAACTTCCGCGCCACCGTGATTCCCACGCTGGTGATTCCGGTCGCGCTGCTGGGCACGTTCTTCGGCATGTACATGATCGGCTTCACCATCAACCAGCTGACGCTGTTTGCGATGGTGCTGGCGATCGGCATCGTGGTCGACGACGCGATCGTGGTGATCGAGAACGTCGAACGCATCATGAGCGAGGAACACCTGGAGCCGAAGGCGGCAACCCAGAAGGCGATGACCCAGATCACCGGCGCGGTGGTAGCCATCACCGTGGTGCTGGCGGCGGTGTTCATCCCCTCCTCGCTGCAACCGGGCGCTTCGGGCGCGATCTACAAGCAGTTCGCACTGACCATCGCCATGTCGATGGGGTTCTCGGCGTTCCTGGCGTTGAGCTTCACCCCGGCGCTGTGCGGCGCGTTCCTCAAGTCGACCCATTCGACCAAGAAGAACTGGGTCTACCGCACCTTCGACAAGTACTACGACAAGCTGGCGCATCGCTATGTCGGCGTGGTCGGCCACACTCTCAAGCGCTCGCCGCCGTGGATGATCGTGTTCGTGGTGCTGGTGGTGCTGTGCGGCTTCCTGTTCACCCGCATGCCGGGCAGCTTCCTGCCGGAAGAGGACCAGGGCTTTGCGGTGGCCATCGTGCAGCTGCCGCCGGGCGCGACCAAGATCCGCACCAACGAGGCGTTCGCGCAGATGCGTGCGGTGCTGGAGAAGCAGCCGGCCGTGGAAGGCATGCTGCAGATCGCCGGCTTCAGCTTCCTGGGTTCGGGCGAAAACGTCGGCATGGGCTTCATCCGCCTCAAGCCGTGGGAAGAGCGTGACGTCACTGCCGAGCAGTTGATCCAGCAGCTCAACGGTGCCTTCTACGGCATCAAGGGCGCGCAGATCTTCGTGGTCAACCTGCCCACCGTGCAGGGCCTGGGCCAGTTCGGCGGCTTCGACATGTGGCTGCAGGACCGCTCCGGCGCAGGCCAGCAAGCTTTGACCCAGGCGCGCAACATCGTGCTGGGCAAGGCGGCGGAAAAGCAGGACACCATGGTGGGCGTGCGCCCGAACGGGCTGGAAGACGCGCCGCAGCTGCAGCTGCACGTGGACCGTGTGCAGGCGCAGTCGATGGGCCTGGACGTCAGCGACATCTACAGCTCGATCCAGCTGATGCTGGCGCCTGTCTACGTCAACGACTACTTCTCCGAAGGCCGCATCAAGCGCGTCAACATCCGTGCCGACGACCAGTTCCGTACCGGCCCCGAGTCGCTGCGCAGCTTCTTCAGCCCCAGCGCCACGGCCACCGGTGCCGATGGTCAGCCGGGGATGATTCCGCTGAGCAATGTGGTCAAGGCCGACTGGACCTACGCCTCGCCGGCACTGAACCGCTACAACGGCTATTCGGCGGTGAACATCGTCGGCAACCCGGCCCCGGGCGGCAGCTCCGGCCAGGCGATGACCGCGATGGAGGAGATCGTCAACAACGATCTGCCGCCGGGCTTCGGCTTCGACTGGAGCGGCATGTCGTACCAGGAAATCATCGCCGGTAATGCAGCCACGCTGTTGCTGGCGTTGTCTGTGGTGGTGGTGTTCCTGTGCCTGGCCGCCCTCTACGAGAGCTGGTCGATTCCGGTGGCGGTGCTGATGGTGGTGCCGATCGGCGTGCTGGGTGCGATCACCTTCTCGATGCTGCGCGGCCTGCCGAACGATCTGTACTTCAAGATCGGCATGATTACGGTGATCGGCCTGGCGGCCAAGAACGCGATCCTGATCGTGGAGTTCGCAGTGGAGCAGCGTGCGGCAGGCAAGACGCTGCGCGAGGCGACGCTGGAGGCGGCACATCTGCGCTTCCGCCCGATCCTGATGACCTCGTTCGCCTTCATCCTGGGCGTGCTGCCGCTGGCCATCTCCACCGGTGCCGGCGCCAACTCGCGTCACTCCATCGGTACCGGCGTGATCGGCGGCATGGTGTTCGCCACCGTGCTCGGCGTGATCTTCATCCCGCTGTTCTTCGTGGTGGTGCGCCGCATGCTGGGCGACAAGCTGGACGAACAGTCAAAGGAATACCTGCTCGCGCAGAACGACTCGGGCCCGCATCGTCCGGATCGCTGATCCCGGACATAGCGTAGAACGAAAAGCCCCGGCAGTGCCGGGGCTTTTTTTTGCGCGCCCGTGATGTCCCGTAGGAGCGCATCTGGGCGCGATAGGCCTTACCGGGAACGCCCGTCGCGCCCGGGTGCGCTCCTACGGGGTGGCAGGGATTGGTGACATGGCGTGCTTGGGCAAGACCCGCACAGCGCGATCCGCGACAACCGCCCCGCCGGCGTAGGAGCGCACCTGGGAGCGACCGGCGTTACCGGTAACGCCCGTCGCGCCCGGGTGCGCTCCTACGGGGTGGCGGGAATTGGTGACATGGCGTGCTTGGAAAAGACCCGCACAGCGCGATCCACGACAAACGCCATGCCGTTGTAGGAGCGCACCTGGGCGCGATGGGCTGTACCGGTAACGCCCGTCGCGCCCGGGTGCGCTCCTACGACGAGGGCGGCTAGGTGCGCGGGCGGGTGCCGGTGGAGCCGCGGACCACGCAGCGGCCGGTCATCACCATGCGGCGGATCGGCAGCTGCGGATTGCTCAGGCGTTCCAGCAGCAGCGACATCGCCGCGCGGCCCATGTCCTCGACCGGTTGCTCGACCACGGTGATGCCCGGCTCGACCAGGTCGGTCCAGCGCTCGTTGTCGAAGCCGGCCAGGGCCAGGTCGTCGGGGATGCGCAGACCGGCGGTGCGGGCGGCCTTGAGCGCGCCCATCAACAGCAGGCTGTTACTGGTCACGATGGCGTCGGGGCGGTCTGCGCCGGCCAGCCATTGACCGACTTCGGCGATCGCCGCTTCGGCGGTGGGCGCCACTTCGCGGTAGGCCGGCGTCAGCCCCGGCGCCGCCATCGCGGCCAGATAGCCGTTGCGGCGCTCGGTCGCGGTGGTACTGGTGCCGAACAGCCCGCCGATGCGCCGATACCCCTGCGCCTGCAGATGTGCGACCAGCTCGCCCATGGCCGCGGCGTTATCCAGCACCACGCTGTCGTAGCGGCTGCCGGGGCCGGCGCGGTCCACCAACACGGTCGGATAATCCAGCACCAGCTCGTGCATGCGCCCGACCGTGCTGCGGGTCGGCGCAAAGATCAGCCCGGTAATGCGTTCTTCCTGCATCAACTGCAGGTACAGCGCCTCGCGCTCGGGGTCTTCGTCTGTATTGCACAGGGTCACGCGCATGCCGGCGCGGTAGGCCACCTCCTCCACCGCGCGGATCAGCGCGGTGAAGTACGGGTTGCGGATGTCGGCGACGATCACCCCCAATATGCCGGACTGCTGGGATCGCAGGCGCCGCGCCATCAGGTTAGGCCGGTAGCCGGTCTGGCGCACCGCCGCCTCGACCTTGGCCCGCACCTCCTCGCTGACCGGGCCGGTGCCCAGCGCGCGCGAGACCGTCGATTTGGAAACCCCGGCCACCCGGGCCACGTCATTGATGCTGATACTCACTGGGACCGTTCCCGCTCCATTTGCGCACCTGGGGCCAGGCGCCGTGTCTGCTTCGATGCTAACCCGAAAGCACTACAACGTTTTTGTGCAGCGCACATTGACCTAGAACATGGGAACGTTCCCACTATACTGCCCAGCCCGTTCCTACCCCGGAGTCCGTCTTGTCCTCTCCGTCGCCAGCCGCCCCCGTCACTCCCGAACTCGTGCGCCTGCGTGCGCATGCCCGCGACAAGGACGACGCCATCGCGCAGGCCGCCCAGTTGCTGGTCGCCGCCGGCTGCGTGGCGCCGGGCTACGACGCCAGCATGCGGCGCCGCGAAGGCCTGGCGAACACCTTCCTCGGCCACGGCCTGGCGATCCCGCACGGCGTCGGCGAAGACCGCCACCTGGTGCGCCGCGACGGCATCGCGGTGCTGCAGTTGCCCGAGGGTGTGGAATGGAACCCGGGCCAGACCACCCGGCTGGTGGTCGGCATCGCCGCCCAGTCAGACACCCACATCACCCTGCTGCGCCGGCTGACCCGCCTGATCCAGGACCCGGCCCAGCTGGAAGCGCTGTTCACCACCGATGACCCCGGCGTGATCGTGGCGGCCTTGACCGGCGACCGCGCACCCGACACCAGCGCCGCGCCGGCCACCGATCTGGCCGAATCCTTCGAGTGGACCATTGCCTACCCCAGCGGCCTGCACGCTCGCCCGGCCACGCGCTGGGCCGAGACGGCACGCGGTTTCTCGGCGCGCGCCCAGGTGCGCGCCGGCGACCAGGCCGCCGATGCCAAGAGCCTGGTCGGCCTGCTACAGCTGGGCCTGCGTGCCGGCGACAGCATCACCGTTTCGGCTGAAGGCACTGATGCGGGTGCGCTGCTCAAGCGCCTGCGCGCAGTAATGGACAGCCTGACCGCTCAGGAAAAGGCCGATGCCGAGCGTGCCGCGCAACGCCGCGCCGCCCCGGTGGTCGGCTGGACGCCGCCACAGGCGCAACCGGCCATCGTCGGCATCGGCGCCAGCCCGGGCGTGGCGATCGGCATCGTGCACCGGCTGCGTGCGGCACAGACCGAGGTGGCCGATCAACCGGTCGGCCTGGGCGATGGCGGCGCGTTGCTGCACGACGCGCTGACCCGCACCCGCCAGCAGCTGGCGGCGATCCAGGACGATACCCAGCGCCGGCTCGGCGCCTCGGACGCGGCGATCTTCAAGGCCCAGGCCGAGCTGCTCAACGACACCGACCTGATCACCCGCACCTGCCAGCTGATGGTCGAAGGCCACGGCGTGGCGTGGTCGTGGCACCAGGCGGTGGAACAGATCGCCTCGGGACTCGCCGCACTCGGCAACCCGGTGCTGGCCGGCCGCGCCGCCGACCTGCGCGACGTCGGCCGCCGCGTGCTGGCACAGCTCGACCCGGCTGCCGCCGGCGCCGGCCTGACCGACCTGCCCGAGCAGCCCTGCATCCTGCTGGCCGGCGATCTGTCGCCGTCGGACACCGCCAACCTGGACACCGCACGCGTGCTCGGCCTGGCCACCGCGCAAGGCGGGCCGACCTCGCATACCGCGATCCTGTCGCGCACGCTCGGCCTGCCGGCGCTGGTCGCGGCCGGCGGCCAACTCATGGATATCGAAGACGGCGTCACCGCCATCATCGACGGCAGCAGCGGGCGGCTGTACATCAACCCGTCCGAGCTGGATCTGGATGCGGCGCGCACGCATATCGCCGAGCAGCAGGCGATCCGCGAGCGCGAAGCCGCGCAGCGCGCATTGCCAGCCGAAACCAGCGACGGCCACCACATCGACATCGGCGCCAACGTCAACCTGCCCGACCAGGTCGCAATGGCGCTGACCCAGGGCGCCGAAGGCGTCGGCCTGATGCGGACCGAATTCCTGTTCCTGGAAAGCGGCAGCACGCCCAGCGAGGACGAGCAGCACGCAACCTACCTGGCGATGGCGCAGGCGCTGGACGGCCGCCCGCTGATCGTGCGCGCACTGGACATCGGCGGCGACAAGCAGGTGGCGCATCTGGAGCTACCGCACGAGGAAAACCCGTTCCTGGGCGTCCGCGGCGCGCGTCTGCTGCTGCGTCGCCCCGATCTGCTCGAACCGCAGCTGCGCGCGCTGTACCGCGCCGCCAAGGACGGCGCGCGGCTGTCGATCATGTTCCCGATGATCACCTCGGTGCCGGAGCTGATCATCCTGCGCACCATCTGCGCGCGCATCCGCGCCGAACTCGACGCGCCCGAGGTGCCGATCGGCATCATGATCGAGGTGCCCGCCGCGGCCGCACAGGCCGACGTGCTGGCGCGCCATGCGGACTTCTTCTCGATCGGCACCAACGACCTGACCCAGTACGTGCTGGCGATCGACCGCCAGAACCCGGAGCTGGCCGCCGAAGCCGACAGCCTGCACCCGGCGGTGCTGCGCATGATCCGCAGCACGATTGAAGGTGCGCGCAAACACGACCGCTGGGTCGGCGTATGCGGCGGCCTGGCCGGCGATCCGTTCGGCGCCAGCCTGCTGGCCGGCCTGGGCGTGCAGGAACTGTCGATGACGCCCAACGACATCCCGGCGGTCAAGGCACGCCTGCGCGGCACCGCGCTGAGCACGCTGCAGCAGCTCGCCGAGCAGGCGCTGAACTGCGAAACCGCAGAGCAGGTGCGCGCACTGGAAGCGCAGCGCGAGGGCCAGGCATGAACCTGCACGCCATCACGGTGACGCTGAACCCGGCGATCGACCAGACCATCCAGCTCGACAGCCTGCAGCCGGGCGCGGTGCATCGCGCCAGCAGCGTGCGCAACGATGCCGGCGGCAAGGGCATCAACGTGGCCGCCTGTCTGGCCGACTGGGGCAGCCAGGTCGCCGCGCTCGGCGTGCTCGGGGTCGGCAATGCCGGCGTGTTCGAGGCGCTGTTCCGCGAGCGCGGCATTGCCGATCACTGCCAGCGCGTGGCCGGCGAGACCCGCACCAACCTCAAGCTGGTCGAAGCGCGCAGCAACGACACCACCGACATCAACCTGCCCGGGCTGCGCCTGGGCCAGCCGCACCTGCAGGGCGTGGCCGATCACCTCGCCCCGCTGCTGCGCCCCGGCCTGCCGGTGGTGCTGTCGGGCAGCCTGCCGGCCGGCCTGCCGGACGACAGCTGGGCGCAGTTGCAGGCCCAGGCCAGCGCCGCCGGTGCGCGCGTGCTGCTGGACACCAGCGGCGCGCCGCTGGTGGCCGCGCTTGGTGCCGAACGCCAGGCGCTGCCGTACGTGGTCAAGCCGAACCGCCACGAGCTGGAAGCCTGGACCGGTCGCCCGCTGAGCGACCGTGCCGCCCTCAGCGCCGCCGCGCACGAACTGATCGCGCGCGGTATCCAGTTGGTGGTCATTTCGATGGGTACCGAGGGCGCGCTGTTCGTGCAGCGCGACCAGCGCCTGATCGCGCGTCCGCCGCGTCTGGCGCAGGGCAGCAGCGTGGGCGCCGGTGACGCGATGGTGGCCGGCCTGGCCGCCGCGCTGCTCGGCGATTCCACCGATCTGGAAAGTTGCGCACGGCTGGCGACTGCGTTCTCGCTCAGCCGGCTGGAAAGCGGCGATGCGCGCCGGCTGAACCCGCAGCAGGTACGCAAGCTCGCCGGCGAGATCGTCATCGACCCGCTCTCGTAGCACCACCGCCGGCGCGAACGCTGGCCGCGCTAGCGCAGCGCGCCGATGTTTGCGCAAGACACCACGTATCCCGCCGGCGCTTGCCGGCGACCGAACAACGCAGGAGATTTGCATGTCCTCTTCCATCGTGGTCATCGCCGCTGGCGACCGCAGCACCGAAGCCGTCCTGGCGGCCGAAGCGCTGCGCCGCGCGGCCACCGCCGCCGGGCGCAGCGTGACGATCGAAATCCGCAGCGACCAGGGCGTGCTCGGCGCATTGCCGGGTGAACTGGTCAGCGCCGCCAGCCAGGTGCTGGTGATCGGCGACGCCGATGCCGACACCGCCCGCTTCGGCGACGCGCAGCTGCTGCGCCTGAGCCTGGGCGCGGTGCTGGACGACCCGGCCGCCGCGGTGAACCAGCTCGCCGCACCGGCTGCCGCCAATGCATCGGCTGCCGCAGCAAGCGCGGGCACCGGCAGCAAGCGCATCGTTGCGATCACCTCCTGCCCCACCGGCATCGCGCACACCTTCATGGCCGCCGAAGGCCTGCAGCAGGCCGCGAAGAAACTCGGCTACCAGATCCGCGTGGAAACCCAGGGCTCGGTCGGCGCACAGGACGCCCTGACCGACGCGGAAATCCGCGATGCCGACCTGGTGCTGATCGCCGCCGATCGCGAGGTCGACCTGGCCCGTTTCGGCGGCAAGCGCCTGTTCAAGAGTGGCACCAAGCCGGCCATCAACGATGGCCCGGCCTTGATCCAGAAAGCGCTGGCCGAAGCCGGCGTGCACGGCGGCGCGGCGCCGCTCGCAGGCGCCGCCAAGGCCGAAAACACCGGCAACGGCCGCACCGGCGCCTACAAGCACCTGATGACCGGCGTGTCGTTCATGCTGCCTTTCGTCACCGCTGGCGGCTTGTTGATCGCGCTGGCATTCGCGCTCGGCGGCATCTATGCCGGCGACGATGCCCACCAGGGCACGCTGGCCTGGTCGCTGTTCCAGATCGGCGCCAAGGCCGGCTTTACCCTGATGGTGCCCGCGCTGGCCGGCTATATCGCCTACTCCATCGCCGACCGCCCCGGCATCGCGCCCGGCATGATCGGCGGCCTGGTCGCGGCCAACCTCAATGCCGGCTTCCTCGGCGGCATCATTGCCGGCTTCATCGCCGGCTATGGCGTGGCCGCGTTCAACCGCTACATCCGCCTGCCGCGCAACCTGGAAGGGCTCAAGCCGGTGCTGATCCTGCCGGTGCTGGGCACGCTGCTGGTCGGCCTGGCGATGATGTACGTGTTCGGTCAGCCGGTGGCCGACCTGCTGGCCTGGCTCACCGCCTGGCTGCGCGGCATGCAGGGCAGCAGCGCGCTACTGCTGGGCCTGTTGCTTGGCGGCATGATGGCCTTCGACATGGGCGGGCCGGTCAACAAGGCCGCCTATGCGTTCTCCACCGGCCTGATCGCCAGCCAGGTCTACACCCCGATGGCGGCCGCCATGGTGGCCGGCATGACCCCGCCGCTGGGCATCGCGCTGGCCACCTGGGTGTTCCGCAACCGTTTCACCGTGGAAGAGCGCGGCTCGGCCACGGCCGCCGGCGTGCTCGGGCTGGCCTTCGTCACCGAAGGGGCGATTCCTTATGCCGCGCGCGACCCGCTGCGCACCATCCCGGCACTGGTGATCGGCTCGGCCGTGGCCGGTGCGATCTCGATGACCGCCGGTGCCGAGTTGAAGGCACCGCACGGCGGCATCTTCGTGCTGCTGATCCCGAACGCAGTGACCCACCTGCTCAATTACGTGCTGGCCCTGGTGGTCGGCGTGGTGGTCACCGCCGTGGCACTGCGCCTGCTCAAGAAGCCGGTGGCCGACGTGGTCGCCTGACCTTCGGCCACCCCGCCACTGGCGCTTGCCGCCCGCGCATGCACCACGCCTGATCGCCGCCCCGCTCCACCCCTGACTGGTTTCACCGCTGCGCTGCGCACCTTCGTGCGCGGCCGGCGGCTTGCCCATCCCCTAGCTGTCGCGTTCGCCACCTCGGCCACGCCTTCCTTCGTTCGGAGTCCTGCCATGACCGTCCTCGCCCCCCGCCATGCCCGTCCCCGCCTGCTGTGCCTGTCGCTGGCACTGGCGCTGACGCCGCTCGCCCACGCGCAGGATGCCGCCGATGCTTTCAAGCTCAAGCTGGGTTACACCGGCGAAGCCGCCTCGATGATCGATGGCGGCCGCAAGAACGGCGATGCCTATGCCGGCCAGCTGATGGTCGGCACCGATGTCGACATGGACCGCCTGTTCGGCTGGGGCGGCGCCACGGTCAAGCTGTACGTCACCAACCGCCACGGCACCAACCTGGCCAACAGCAGCATCGGCAACAGCACCTCGGTGCAGGAAATCTACGGCGGCCAGGGCACGCGGCTGGCCAACTTCACCCTGCTGCAGAAACTGTTCGACGACCGCCTGGAACTGGAAGCCGGCCGCAGCGTGGCCAACATCCATTTCCTCGGCTCGGACCTGTGCCAGTACTTCCAGGGCAACTCGGCCTGCGGCAACCCCACCTTCGTGTTCCGCACCAGCAACTTCACCTACTGGCCGGTGTCCAGCTGGGCCGCGCATGCCACCGCCTGGGTCACGCCCAAGGTCTATGTGCATGTGGGCGCGTACGAGGTGAACCCGGTGCAGGCCCAGGACGGCCAGCACGGCCTGAAGTGGAGCACCGACGACACCACCGGCGTGGTGGTGCCTTACGCGGTCGGCTACAAGAACAAGGGCGGCGACGGCAGCATGGCCGCGATGTACGAACTGGGCGGCTGGCAGGACAACTCCGACTACACCGACCCGCTGCGCGACCGCAACGGCAACCCGGCCGTGCTCAGCGGCCTGGGCTACGAAAACAAGCAGGGCCGCTCGGGCATGTTCGCCCGCTTCGAACAACAGGTCACCAACCCGGATCCGTCCGGCGCCCGCGGCCTGACCGTGTTCGGCGCCATCCTCAAGAGCACCGGCGGCCAGGCGATCGAGGACCATTTCGTGCAACTGGGCCTGGTGCAGAAAGGCACCTTCGCCAGCCGCCCGCAGGACAACATTGCGTTTGTGATCACCCAGCAGAAGTACAGCGACGAGGCGATCGAAAACCTGCGCCTGGCGCGCGCCTCGGCCGGCGGCACCGGCGCCCCGGCCGACAACCAGATCATGATGGAGCTGAGCTACGGCATCCAGGTCACCAAGCGCCTGCGCATCGCGCCGAACCTGCATTACGTGATCAACCCCGACCAGTTCAACGAACCGACCCGCACCAACGATCTGAAGAACGCGCTGATTGCAGGCATGCGGATCGATTGGAATCTGTGACCCGTAGAGAAGCTGCGCGCGTTGCGCGCATCATTGGCGGGCACCACTGCCTGAAGTGAGTGGCGGGTGCGTTGCATCTGACTGCAGTGCAACGCATTGCGTCGACTCGGTTGGCCTGGGCATTTGCCGGATGTGGCCGACGAGTTTGATGAGCCGCGTCGGTACGCAATCGCACGTAATGAGGCGTTATCGGCCCACTTGGTCGCGCGCAAGCCAGTCGCCGGACACGCTAGATCACGCGACAGCGGATACCGAAGCTGTAATGAACCACCACAGCCTAACGCCTGAATTAAGCCGACGCGCGAAGCGCGTTCGGCTTGAATGAATTGTTAGGGCTCACGCCATTAGCTTTTGGCGGCAAGCTCTGACAAAAGACTCATATAGCGGAACGAAGGAGCGTGCTGCGCGATTTAGCTGTCTTGCATCTTCTATTACAAACTCCGGCCGTGGACCCTCTGCTCTGAGTCGATCTGGAAAAACCGATGAAAAATCTCCATTCCCGACAGGAACTGTAAGTTTTGCGAACTCGATACTAAGTTCTTGAGCTGCAGTAACAAGAGATTTGCGTTGTTCCTCTAGCTTCTTGTCCAGAAATTCTTTTTCAACAGTGTCCCAAGTCTCTGAGAAGTTAAAAAGAGATCTCATGTGTGTGTATTTGAACGCGTTCCCGAAGTCGTAGTCTTTCAACATGGTTATAGCGGGCTCAACCGGAAGCTCTGCTAAAAACTGCAAATATAGCGCTCTATCATGCTCACGCGCCGGTTGTGCGATGTTGAGTTTTTCCTTCACGTAGTCTTTGCCAAAAAATGCGGCCAACGCAGCAAGCAAAGCGAGTGAAGAATCCCAACTAGGCTGACCCGCAAAGAGGCCATGCAGAAACCATGCCTCGGCCAGCATCAAAAGAAGTGTTGTGAAGATGTTTTCGACGGTGAATCGCATGATGTGAGCCTTAACGCCTGAATTAAGCCGGCCCACATCAGGGCGGCGACTGAGTGCAAATATAGCCGAAGGCGCGCACTTAGGCGCCGCCCTGATGTGGGCCGGCTTGAATGAATGGTTAGGGCGCTATCCGAATGCTCCAAGACGAATAGCACCAACTATAAGTAGGAGAATGAGGCCACTCGCTAGCGCCAACTTGGATGCTAATTTGATTGCACGGTACGTTGGTTCCCCGCGTTTTACCCGTCTCCACTCGCTCTTAAGTATGCCCTGCACGTCATTAGAAAATGATTCGATCTCTTGCTTCCGCTGTGCGTGTGTAAGTCCGGTAAAAGACTCGCCTTGCGCAAGGGATTTAAGCTGCTCGATGACACTGGCATGCTCGTTTGGATTTAGACGAAGCTCAATCTTTGCTTGAAGGATTTCTAGCTCCATGAACTCGCTCTTCATGCTGCGCCAGAAATCTCTAGTTGTGAAGTCTTGAGAAGGAACTAGCTCTAGTTCCGCGGCGACGTAGTACCAAATCCCGATGAACTTCGCTGTGTCCTCACGAAGGTTGTCGATCCAGCCCTGGCGGAAGTCGGAAACTTTGCTCTCCTTTGTAAAGACAGCGACTAGATACGTGACGCTGCCCGCGACCAAGGCTGCAATTATCGTTGCAGTGGCACCAATGAATGGCGAGTTTGATGTCATAGCGCCCTAACTACTATTGGACCGCCGAAATGCGGTGTTGCACGGAGTATCTTCGATCGCTGGCGCTTTGTGTATGGGGAAATCCTAGCCGCGATCACGGGATTACGCGACGGCAAGCGGACTCCACCTTTGCGCGATTTCTAGTTTTATCCAGCAAGGACGCAGGCGTATGAAATACATCCCCAAAAACAATGGCGTAACAGCACGTCCGCCGACGCTGTTGCTCGATGGAATGCGCGACCGCTTGCGCGCTCGGCACTAAAGCCTGCGCACCGAGCAGGCGTATCTCAGCTGGATACGGCGCTTCATCCTGGCCAGCGGCTCTCTACCGCAAAGTACTGCGTATCGATCAGCATCACGTGTCTGACGAAATCCCTAGCGTTCGCGATCTTGAGTAATGGCGTCACAGTGCACAACCGTGAACTAAGCGTCCAACGCCAGAAACGAAAAAACCGCGCAATGCGCGGTTTTTTCGTCACACCTTTTGCCAACCGATCAAGGACGACGCGCCAGCGCCTCCACGTCCTTGGCCTTGGGCAGCAGATCCTGCTTGGTGACGGCGAACGGCCCGATGCTCAGCATCGGCACTGCCACGATCACCGAGGAGATCACCACGATCACCGCGCCGATCATGTGCGTCTCGGCCAGGCCTTCCATCGACTCACCGCCGTAGATGTATAGGGCCAGCGCCGACAGGAAGAACATCACCGCGGTGATCACCGTGCGCGACAGCGTCTGGTTGATCGAGCGGTTCAGCACTTCCAGCGGCTCCACCCGCAATGCGCGGAAGTTTTCGCGCACGCGGTCGAACACCACGATGATGTCGTTGATCGCAAAGCCCATCACCGACAACAGGCCGGCCAGCACGGTCAGGTCGAACTCGCGGCCGGTCAGCGACACGAAGGCCACGGTGACCAGCAGGTCGAACAAGGCGGTCAGGCTGGCAACCACCGCGAACTTCCACTCGAAGCGGAAGGCGATGTAGATCAGAAAACCCACCAGCATGAACACGGTGGCGTACACGCCGTTCAAGGCCAAGTCCTTGCCGACCTGCGGGCCGACGAACTCGCCCGGCTGCACGGTGGCGGGATTCTGCGCGGTGCTGACCGCCTTGCGCACTTCTTCGGCGACGGTGGTTGCGGCATCGTCGCGGTTGTTGTGCTGCTCGCGCGCCTGCAGGCGGATCATCACTTCGTTGCCGCCACGCGCGTTCTGCACCTGGGCGTTCTCGAAGCCGGCCTTGGCCAGCTGCTCGCGCACCTGGTCCACGTCCACGGTCTTCTGGAACGAGGTCTGCACCAGCGTGCCGCCGGTGAATTCCAGTGCGTAGTTGAAGCCCTTGCCGACGATGACGCCGACCGAGGCCACCGCGATCACCAGCATCAGGATCAGCACCGGCTTGCGCAGGCGCATGAAGTCGATCTTGGTGTCGTTGGGAATGAGATGGAGCGGGAACAATTTCATGGAAAAGATCTTCCGTTTAGACGTTGCGCACCGTCAGGATGCGCAACGCTTGCGAAGGGATTCATCCCCCGCCCCCAGCAGCGCGCTGCAGGGGGCAAGGCCGGACTCGCATCTCAGATGGCGACGGTCTTCAGCTTCTTGCGGCGGCCGTAGATCAGCACCGCCAGCGCACGCGACACGGTGATCGCGGTGAACATCGAGGCGAAGATACCGATCATCATGGTCAGCGCGAAGCCCTTCAGCGGGCCGGTGCCGAACGCGTACAAGGCCACCGCTACGATCAGACCGGTGAGGTTGGCGTCCAGGATGGTGCCGCCGGCCTTTTCATACCCGGCGGCAATCGCCGATTTGGCCGGCACGCCCAGTCGCAGTTCCTCGCGGATACGCTCGTTGATCAGCACGTTGGCGTCCACCGACAGGCCCACCGACAAGGCCAGGCCGGCAAACCCGGGCAGCGTCATGGTGGCGCCGAACAGCGACATCACCGCCACCACGATCAGCAGGTTGAACAGCAGCGCCACCGAGGTGATCGCGCCGAACACGCGGTAGTAGACGGTGAAGAACACCAGCGTGAACAGGAACGAGTAGATCACCGCAGTGACGCCGCGCTCCACGTTCTCCGCGCCCAGGCTCGGGCCGATCACGTATTCCTCGACGAAATCCATCGGTGCGGCCAGCGAGCCGGATTTCAACAACTTGGCCAGGTTCTCCGCTTCGGTCTTTTCCAGACCGGTGGTCTGGAAGTTCTTGCCGAACACGCCGGCGATACGGGTCGGCGACAGCGCCTCTTCCTTGACCCGCACGCTGCGCACTTCCTTGCCGTCGACCATGCTGACGGTGGGAATGCGCTCGATGTAGACCACCGACATCAGCTTGCCGACGTTGGCGCTGGTGTAGTCGAGCATGCGCTGGCCGGCGACGTTGTTGAGCGTCACCGCCACCGCCGGCATGCCGTTCTGGTCGGTGCTGACGCTGGCGCTGACCATCTGGTCGCCGGTCACCAGCGCGCGCTTGTTGAGCAGCACCGGCGCGCCGGTATCGCGCACGCGGTAGACCTTGGCTTCGGGCGGGATGCTGCCGCTGCGCACGGCGTCTTCGGCATTGCCTTCGACCACCGCGCGGAATTCCAGCGAGGCGGTGGCGCCGATCAGGCGCTTGGCCTCGGCGGTGTCCTGCAGGCCGGGCAGTTCGACTACGATGCGGTCCTCGCCCTGGCGCTGGATGGTCGGTTCGGACACGCCCAGCGCGTTGACGCGGTTACGCAAGGTGGTGAGGTTCTGCTCGATCGCGCCGCTGGCGATCTGCTTGAGTTCGGCCTCCGGCACCTTGACCGAGATGTTCTGGCCGCTGACGTCGTAGGTCAGGGTCGGCTGCGACTTGGCCAGCGCGGTGCGCGCGGCGTCGACGCTGGCGCCTTCGCTCAGGCTGACCTGGATGCTGTTGTCGCCGCGGCGCTCGACCGAGCGGTAGGCGATACGGCCATCGCGCAGCGTGGTGCGGATGTCTTCGGCAAAGCCGTCCAGGCGCTTTTCCAGCGCAGCCTTCTGGTCCACCTGCATGGCGAAGTGCACGCCGCCGACCAGGTCAAGGCCCAGCACCATCGGCCGGCCGCCCAGCTTGGCCAGCCAGTCCGGCACGGTCGAGGCCAGATTCAGCGCCACCGTGTAGTTCTCGCCCAGTTGCTGGCGCAGCACGTCGTTGGCGCGGGTCTGTGCCTGCAGGTTGGGCAGGCGCACCATCAGGCTGTCGCCTTCGCGGGTGACGGCCTTCGGCGTGATGCCGGCGGCCTTGAGGTCGGCGTCGATGCGGCTGCGCAAGGCGTCGTCGAGCTGGGCACCGCGGCTGGCGGTGATCTGCACGGACGGGTCCTTCTGGTAGATGTTGGGCAACGCGTACAACGCGCTGACCGCCAGCACCAGCAGGATCAGGAAATACTTCCAGCGAGGAAATTCGAGCATTGCGACAGTCCCGCGCGACACCATCCCGGCGGCGCGCCTAGCAGTGAGAACGACTTCAAGCGGCCAACACAACGGCGCCAGCGGTCGTCAGGTGGATGCGGCGGTCAACGCCGGTTCGCGGCACCAACTGCGCCCACCTGACAGTGGGCGCAGCGGGTTGGTTGCCGCTTAGTTGGCAGACTTCAGCGTGCCCTTGGGCAGCACGTGGCCCACGGCACTCTTCTGCACCCGGATGCGCACGTTATCGGCCACTTCTACGGTGATGAAGTTGTCGCCGATATCGGTGATCACGCCCGCCACGCCGCCGGAGGTGATGACTTCGTCGCCACGCGCCAGCTTGTCCAGCAGCGACTTGTGCTCCTTCTGGCGCTTCATCTGCGGGCGGATCATCAGGAAGTACATGACCGCGATCAGGATGATCGGCAACGCGAAGGTGGACAGGCCTCCCATCGGGCCGGGCGCCGGCGCGCCGCCAGTGGCCTGCGCCTGGGCGACGGGGATCAGGAAATCGAGCAGATTCATTCAGTGCATCCTAGTTTGGGTGCCAGCGCGCCAACCGGCCGCTCGCTATTCAGGTACCGCCGGAGCGGAACAGCCGGGAATTATGCCATGCAGGTTCCAAACCGTCCGCGCAAAGGCGCGGACGGCCGGTCTCAGCTGGTTTCCCCCGGCAACGGCGGCGTGATGGCGCCGCGTGCCGCATAGAAGGACCGCCGGAACTCGGCAAAGGTTCCCGAGGCGATCGCCGCGCGCAGGTCGGCCATCAACTTCTCGTAGTACCAGAGGTTGTGCAGGGTGCCCAGCATCGGCGCCAGCATCTCGTTGCAACGGTCCAGGTGGCGCAGGTAGGAACGTGTGTAGCCGCTGCTGCAGGCATGGCAGCCGCAGCCCGGCTCGATGGTGTCCAGGTCGCGCTCGTACTTGGCGTTGCGGATGCGCACGGTGCCGAAGGAGGTGAAGTAATGCCCGTTGCGCGCATTGCGGGTGGGCATCACGCAGTCGAACATGTCCACGCCACGCGCCACGCCTTCGACCAGGTCCTCCGGCCGGCCCACCCCCATCAGATAGCGCGGGCGGTCGGCCGGCAGGCGCGGATGCAGGTGTTCCAGCATCGCGTTGCGCTCATGCTCCGGCTCGCCCACCGCCAGCCCGCCGATGGCGTAGCCGTCGAACCCGATGCCCTGCAGCCCGTCCAGCGAGCGGCTGCGCAGGTCCGGATGCACCCCGCCCTGCACGATGCCGAACAGCGCCGCGTCGTTGCCCAGCCCGTCATGCGCCTGCCGCGAGCGCTGCGCCCAGCGCAGGCTCAGCTCCATCGAGCGCCGCGCCACCTCTTCGGTGGCCGGGTATGGCGTGCATTCGTCGAAGATCATCACGATGTCTGAATCGAGCACCTTCTGGATCTGCATGCTCTCTTCCGGGCCCAGGAACACCCGCGCGCCATCGGTGGGCGAGGCGAAGGTCACGCCCTGCTCGGTGATCTTGCGGCGATGCGCCAGCGAAAACACCTGGAACCCGCCCGAATCGGTGAGGATCGGCCCGTCCCAGCGCGCAAACCCGTGCAAGCCGCCGTGATCGCCGATCACATCCAGGCCCGGGCGCAGATACAGGTGGAAGGTATTGCCCAGGATGATCTCCGCCCCCAGCGCGCGGATCTGCTCGGGCAGGATGCCTTTGACCGAGCCATAGGTGCCCACCGGCATGAATGCCGGCGTCTCGACGGTGCCACGCGGAAAGGTCAGACGCCCACGCCGGGCATGGCCGTCGGTGGCTTGAAGCTGGAACTGGAGTCGGGACATTGAGGGGCCGGGATTTGAAATTGGGGATTCGGGATTGGCAAAAGCGAGAAGGCGGCGAGCGGAGTGCTGTTACGAATCCCCACTCCCGACTCCCCAATCCCTGCTCCACAGCAACATCGCATCGCCGTAGGAAAAGAAGCGATAGCGCTGTTCGATGGCGTGTTGATAGGCGGCGAAGATGCGCTCGCGGCCGGCGAAGGCCGAGACCATCATCAGCAGCGTGCTTTCGGGCAGATGGAAGTTGGTGACCATCGCGTCGACGCTGCGGATGCGGTAGCCGGGTAGGATGAAGATCTGGGTTTCGCCGGCAAACGGCAGCAGTTCGCCCTCGGGCGCGGCATCGGTGGTGCGCCAGGCGCTTTCCAGCGAGCGCACCACGGTGGTTCCCACCGCAATCACCCGGCCGCCGCGTGCCCGGGTACGGCGCACCTGCTCGACCAGCGCGGCGCCGACGTTGAGCCACTCGGTGTGCATCACGTGCTGGTCGAGCGCATCCACGCGTACCGGCTGGAAGGTGCCGGCGCCCACATGCAAGGTGACATGGCCGAACTCCACCCCGCGCTCGCGCAGGCGCGCCAGCAACGCCTCGTCGAAATGCAGGCCGGCGGTCGGCGCGGCGACCGCGCCGACTTCGCGCGCGAACACGGTCTGGTAGCGCTCGCGGTCTTCCACCCCCGGCTCGCGGCGGATGTACGGCGGCAGCGGCAGGCGCCCGGCTTCCAGCAGCCAGTGCTCCAGCGGCGTGGGGATCTCGAAGCGCAGCAGATAGAACTCGCCGTCGCGGCCCAGCACCTCGGCCTGGCCGCCGGCATCCAGCGCGATCCAACTGCCGGCCTTGGGCGACTTGCTGGCGCCGATCTGTACCCGCGCCTCGCGCTCGCCGAGCAGGCGCTCGATCAGGATTTCCACCCGCCCGCCGCTGGCCTTCTGCCCGAACAGCCGCGCCGGGATCACCCGGGTATCGTTGAAGATCAGCAGATCGCCCGGCTGCAGCAGCTCGGGCAGATCCCGCACCTGCCGGTCGACCAGCGCCTGCGGCGACGGCGGCACCACCAGCAAGCGGCTGGCCGTCCGCTCGGCCAACGGCGCCTGGGCAATCAGCTCGTCGGGCAGCGAATAGTTGAAATCGGACTTCTTCAAGGCCGCAGGATGTGTTGGCTGAGGAGCCGGATAGTGTAACTGCGGCCGGGAATGGAGATTCGGGATTCGGGATTGGGGATTCGCGGTGAGGCGGGGATTGGAGATTCGGGATTGGGGATTCGTAAGAGCAGGATCCGCGGACCGGAACGTTTAGGACGCAAGCGGCCCGCTTTTACGAATCCCCAATCCCCAATCCCCAATTCCCAATCCCCGCCCCTCACCGCTCAAACTTCGTTGACAAAATGATCGACGTCGTCGTGCGCTCGACGCCGTCGATCGCGCCGATGGCGTCGGTGAGAACGTCCATCTCGTTGACGCCGCCGACCACGCCCAGGGCGATCAGGTCGTAGGCGCCACTGACCGAGTGCAGCAGGCGCACCTGCGGGATATCGCGCAGCGCCTTGACCACGGCCGGCATCTTCTTGGGCAGCACGGTGATCAGGATATGCGCGCGGATACGGCCCTGTTCGTAGGCGTCGTGGGTGCGCACGGTGTAGCCGCTGATCACGCCGTCGCGTTCGAGTTTTTCGATCCGGCTCTGCACGGTGGTGCGCGACAGCCCGAGCCGGCGCGCAATCTGCGCGGTGGAGGCGCGCGCGTCCTCGCGCAGCAGCGACAGCAGGCGTTCGTCGGAGGGAGTGATTTTCACTTTTGCCCAATTGGTTCGTCGATTCGACGAAAATACTCGACTTCCTGCCCGGATTCACGCTGCCAAACGCCGATCTTCTGCCGATAATAGGAAGGGAACGCCACCTTGCAGGAGATGCGCCATGTCCGTCCTCGCCCCGCTCGCCCCGCTGCGTGCCCACGCAGGCCGCCGCCTGACCGATGGCCTGGACGATGCCAGCATCGTGCGTCTGGCCGCCAACCACCCGGATCTGGCACGCGCCATCGACGCGGCGGCCGCCGAGTACGCGCAGGTGCGCGCGGAGGCCGCCGACCTGCTGGACCTGGACGAAGACGCCCAGATCAGTGCGGTGCAGGACGGCTTCATCAATTTCTATGCCGACGATGCGGTGACCCCGTACGTGGCGCTGGCCGCGCGCGGCCCCTGGGTGATCACGCTCAAGGGCGCGGTGCTGTACGACGCCGGCGGCTACGGCATGCTCGGCTTCGGCCATACCCCCGCGCCGGTGCTCGAGGCGATGGCGCGTCCGCAGGTGATGGCCAACGTGATGACCCCCAGCCTGGCGCAGCGCCGGCTCGACCGCGCCCTGCGCGCCGAGATCGGCCATACCCGCGGCGGCTGTCCATTCGCACGCTTCATGTGTCTCAACTCCGGCTCCGAAGCGGTCGGCCTGGCCGCGCGCATCGTCGACACCAACGCCAAGCTGCACACCGACCCGGGCGCGCGTCACGCCGGTGCCAGCATCAAGCGCGTGGTGGTCAAGGGCAGCTTCCATGGCCGTACCGACCGCCCCGGCCTGTATTCCGATTCCAGCCGCAAGACCTACACCAAGTACCTTGCCAGCTACCGCGACGAAGACTCGGTGATCGCGATCGCGCCGTACGACGTGGCGGCGCTGCAACGCGCCTTCGACGAGGCCGCGCGCAATCACTGGTTCATCGAGGCGGTGTTCCTGGAGCCGGTGATGGGCGAAGGCGACCCGGGCCGCGCATTGCCGGCCGCGTTCTATGCCGCGGCGCGCGAACTGACCCGCCTGCATGGCAGCCTGCTGCTGGTGGATTCGATCCAGGCCGGCCTGCGCGCGCATGGCGTGCTGTCGGTGGTGGATTACCCCGGCTTCGAGCAGCTCGACCCGCCGGACCTGGAGACCTATTCCAAGGCGCTCAACGCTGCGCAGTACCCGCTGTCGGTACTGGCAGTGACCGAACACGCCGCGCAGGTGTACCGCAAGGGCACCTACGGCAACACCATGACCACCAATCCGCGTGCGCTGGATGTCGCCTGCGCCACGCTGGCGTTGTTCACCCCGCAGGTGCGCGAGAACATCCGCAGCCGCGGCGCGCAGGCGATCGCCAAGCTGCAGGCACTGCAGTCCGAGCTGGGCGGTTTGATCACCAAGGTGCAGGGCACCGGCTTGCTGTTTTCCTGCGAGCTGGCGCCGCAGTTCAAGTGCTATGGCGCCGGTTCTACCGAAGAGTGGCTGCGCCATCGCGGCGTCAACGTCATCCATGGCGGCGAGAATTCGCTGCGCTTCACCCCGCACTTTGCGATGGACGAAGACGAACTCGATCTGCTGGTCGGGTTGATCGCGCGTGCACTGAAGGAAGGTACGCGCCAGGCCCAGGCCGAGGCGGCCTGAGAGCCAGCGACAGGACGTGGCGAGCCGTCCTCAGGTTGTAGCGGACGGCGCGTAGGAACTTCGGTATCCGAGTGGTGCACGCCGATTCCGAGTACCGGCTGCGCTCACTGATCGGTGAGCGCCGCGGTTTTGTGAGCCGCTTGAAGTCAAGGCGGCGCAGGCAGTACTTGCGCGCCTCGGACAGGTGCGCGGCCGCCCCGAAGCTCACCGCGCGCCCTTGCCGTCGCGCGCGGCGATGTACTGCCGGGCCGGGTCAGATCGGCACGGCGCTCAGCTTGCGGCGCAGGTAATTGGTCACGGCCCGGCGTGGCGACTTGCCGCGCCAGGACGCCCAGCACAGGTGCGAGCCCACCGCGACGGTGCCGCCACGGTGACCGAGCCCGAACCAGGTGCGATCCGGATGGAACGCATCGCGCGCCGGGAACACGATGCCGGCAAACTCGCCGGCGTGCGCGTTGTAGAAACGCGTCAAGCCGCGCGGGCCGGAGATCATCGGAATCTGCCGGTGGTCTTCCAGCGTCTCAGGCGCATGCGTGGTGAAGATGTGCTCGATGAAGGCGCGCCAGAACGGATGCCCTGCCTCCGAGCCGAACACGGCATTGCCGATCTTGAACTGCTCGTTGCCGGGCGCGCCCTCTTCGATCGGCAGCACGCATTGCTGTGCCAGTACGTCCGCGCCAAGCGTGCGCAGCAGCTTGTAGTCGGTGTCGAAATAGAACCCGCCGTAGCTGTGCATATAGGCGCAGCGCGCGATATCGGCCTTCATCACACCGAAGCGTATCGCCTCGTAGCGGTCGGCGAATTCCGGGAACGCGCGACGCATCAGTGCGGAGTTGTCGGCGTCGTCCCAGACATGGCAGGTCCAGCCCGGCAACAGCCGCTGCAGGCGGGCCCGGATCTTGCGCTCTTCCCAGAGCAGGTGCTTGGTCGGCGCAGTGAGATGGAACACGTGGGGAATCATGGGGGGCTCTCGGGGGCTGGGGGAACCAGACCTCCACCGAAGCACCGCACCGAAGCCGGCTACCCGGATGGAGCTCCGGTCAGCCGTAACAGTAGTCCCATTATTAGTGTGACGTAATTCACAATTTTAAATGGTTACGCCTACCGCCGATTCGCAGAATCAATCCAGAACCGAAGTTCGCTCACAGCCTCCTCATCCCGCACGGCTGGCCTCGCCACGCTGCTGTCGTCTCACTTCACTCCCAGCACCGGTCCGCGCGTCCCTTCAGGGTTGCGCTGCGCGGGCAATCGCGCGGTGCGATGCGCCCGGCTTCCTGCTCCACCAACCGCTTGCCGCCATCGCTGCCGCGCTCCAGCTCGAACGCATCGTAGAGACGTCCGGTGGCGGTGCGCGACTCGTAACGCAACTTCTGGTTGTCGATGCGAAGCACTTGATAGAGCTGGGTGTCTTCGCCGACCGGACGCATGGTCTTGCGCGCCATGTCCGAGAGCCGGTACTGCTTGGGCCCGGCCACCGAGACCACAAACACCGGCGTCGCCTGCCCTGCGTCATCGCCGCGCCGGCCGTAGGTGTGGTCGTGGCCCTGCAGCACCAGATCGACCTTGTGGCGGCGGATCACCGGCAACACCTGCTCGACCAGCTTCTGGTTCTCGCGATCGGCGCGCGGGGAAAAGAACGGCTGGTGGATCAGCACGATCGACCACGGGTGCGGGTTGTCGGCCAGTACCTTGTCCAGCCACTGCGCCTGTGCCGGGCCGGTGCCCAGATCCAGCACCGAGGTGCCGTCCAGCACGGCGATGCGCACGCCCTGATAGTCGAACCAGTAGCTGGTGCGCGCCGTGGCCGACGGCCCGTTGCGCGGCAGGGCGAAGGTCACCGGCCAGTGGTTGCCGAGCGTGCGCGTGGCCTGCGGGGTATCTTCGCCCTCCTCGTGATATTCGTGATTGCCCGGCGCCGGCGCCACTGCGGTGCCTTCCAGCAACCAGCGCCCGGCTTCGAACCATTCGGCCCATTCGTTGTCGTCCTGGCCGTCCTTGCCGCTGACCAGATCGCCGGCGAACAGGGCCAGCCTGGCGTCCGGTGCCGAGCGCCAGGCCTGGCGGATCACCCGCGAGACCAGGCTGAGGTTCTTGTTCTGGGTGTCGCCGAAGTACAGCAGCGTCAGCGGCGTGTCGGGGCTGGCGGCGGTGCGGAAATGATTCCACGCGCCCCAGGTACGGTTGCCCTGCACGCGGTAGGCGTACAGCGTGTCCGGCTTCAGCCCGTCGATATCGGCGCGGTGGTGGTGCGAGCTGCCGTTTTCGCTGGCCAGCGTGGCGGTGCTGGCACGGATACGGCGCGGCGTACCCACGTCGGGCGAGTCGCCGGCAACCACCAGTTCCAGCCACGGCTGGTCGACGCTGGCATCGGTACGCCAGGCCACCGCGAAACCGGTCGCCGCCGCCTGCGCGGGCGTGGCGACGATGCGGTCCGGGAAGCCATCGGCAACATATTGGGTGGAGCCCGCCGGCACCTGGGTGTTGGGTTCGGCGGTTTGGGCTTTCTCGGCGGCGAGCGATCGACCGCCCGCCATCGCCACCAGCAACAGCGCTGCAGACAGCGCCGCACGTGCCGCGCTCATGGCGCGCACTCTTTCAGGCGCAGCGTGCGCGCGATATCGCGCCAGTCGAATGCCGCCACCGCCTGGTCGTCGTGCAGTGCGTAGAACACCCCGCCCGGAAAGCGCGCATCGCCGCGTTGATCCAGCCACACGCCGTCGGTATTGGCGGTCACCCGGCCAGCGAAGGCACCGACATGCGCCAGGCTCTGGCGATCGAATACCTGGAACACGCTGCGGTCCTTGAACTGATCGGTGGCGATCCAGTAGCCGCTGCCGTCCTTGCACGCAAACAGCGTCATGCCTTCGGCCTGCGCCTTGAACAGGCCGCTGCCGACATTGCGGCCGCGGTAGCGTCCGTCCGTGCCGTATTCGCGCAACTGCGTACCCACGGCGACATCTTCTTCGGCAATCATCAGGCGCGCATGCGCTTCATCGCCGAACACCGACTCGGCGATCCGGATCGCGCCCGCGTCGCTGGTATCGCCGAAGCTCTGGGTCAAGCGCGCCTGCCAGCCCTGCCCCGCAGCGCTCAATTGATAGCGACGAAAGCGTTGACCGAGTTCGGCCACCGGCGGCGGCACATCCTTGTTGGCCGGCGACATGTAGTTGTCGCTGACCACCACCTCGTAGCCGCCGTCGTGCTTGCGCACCCACAGGCCGTAGGGTTCGCGCAATTCGTCCTGGCCGAAGCTGGTCAACGGCTTGAAGTCGGGCAACGAGAACACCTGCACGCGGCGGTTGTCGCGCTCGACCACGAACACCAGATCGTCGACCACCGAAATCCCGTTCGGGCGATCCAGCTTGCCCAGCGCCTTGCCCTTGCCGCCGACCACGCGCAGGCGCTTGCCGCTATCGCCATCGAACACCACCAGCGCATGCGTGGCCTTGGCGGTGGCGATCAACCAGCGGCTGCCATCGGGCGCACTCCAGCTGGCCGGCGAATCCAGATTGTCGGCCGGGGTCAGCGCGGTGATGAAGGCCTCCGGCACCACCTGGTGCGCCACCTTGGCCTCGCTGAGCAAGGGGTCTTTCAGCAATGCTTCGTCGGCTTCGCGATCGATCGGTGCGCTGGCGCAGGCGGTCAGCGCCAGCGCGCTGGCGAGCAGCGTGGTATGCAGCCGCGTGCGTGTTGCGATCACAGTGCCACCTTCAGGCCGAGCGCATAGGTGCGGCCGTATTCTTCGTTCTGCAGCGTGCGCGAGGGCACGCCCTGGTACAGCTCCAGCGGTTCGTCCAGCAGGTTCTGCGCTTCCAGATACAGGCTGACGTGGCTGTTGAATTGGTAGTTCATGCTGAAATCCAGCTGGGTATGCGGGGCGACATAGATATCGTAGGCGCGGCTTTCGCCGATGGTGTCCAGGTACTCGCTGCGGTACACCGCCGCAACCCGCGCACTGAAGCCGTATTTTTCGTAGCCCAGGTGGCCGCTGTAGATGCGCTTGGACGAGCGCGGCAAGGTGAAGTCCTCGCCGGCGCGATCGCTCAGGCCGGGATCGAAGTCGCTGTCCAGCACGGTGGCGCTGGCGCCGACCAGCAGGCCGTTCCAGCCTTCGGGCAGGAAGTCCAGCGCCTGCTGCCAGTTGAATTCGGCGCCGCGCACCTTGGCGGTGTCGCCGTTGATCGAGCGCGTGACCTGCAGGTCGGGGAACTCGGCATCGTTGGTGCTGATGGTCTGCACGATGTAGTCGTCGATCGACTTGTTGAACACGCCCAGCGAGATCAGGCCGGTGCTGCCGATGTATTTTTCGAACGACAGGTCCAGGTTGGTGGAGCGATACGGATCGAGATCGGGGTTGCCGACGTTCACCTCGTTGTCGCCGCGATTGATGCTCACGCGCGGGGAGACATCGCCGAACGCAGGCCGCGACAAGGTCTTGTTGGCGGCAAACCGCAGCACCCAGTCGTTGCCGGTGTCGTAGCGCAGATGCAGGCCAGGCAGCACGTTGGTGTAGCTGCTGGACGCTTCGCGCGGCGTCACCGTGGCGGTGCGGCCGTTCTCGGCCACGTCGACCTGGTTGCCGGTGGCGTCGAACTGGGTGTTTTCCACACGTACACCGGCAATCGCGCGCAGCGCGCCGATGTCCCAGGTGCCCATCACATAGGTGGCGAACACATCTTCGGTGGCCTTGTAGTCGTCCTGCAGCGAGGTCTGCAGATTGCCGCCGACATCCTGCGGGCGTGCGCTGTACAGATTGCCGGAGGTGTTCCAGTAACGGCGCATGCCGTCCGAGCCGATGCTTTCGCCCAGGGTGCCGCCGCGGTGTTCCGGCGCGGCGGTGGTCCAGTCGCTCAGATCGATCGCCGGCCCGCGACGCAGCTCGCTTTCGTCCACATTGACATCGCGCTCGCGCCAGCGGCCGAGTACCCCCATCTTCAGGCTGGAATGCTCGCCGTCGAAGCGCACGTTGATCTGCGCGCTGCGCTCGCTGTCGTCCACCCGCTTGGGCGCAAGCACGAAGCGGTCGAACACGAAATCGTCATTGCTCTGCCAGCCGTTGTCGGAAAAGCCCAGGCGCGGAATGCCGCTGTTCTGGTCGACCGTGGCCGACAGATCGTCGCCGTCATAGTTGAAGCGCGCCTCCATCTCGTCGTTCACGCGCTCGGTGGTCTTGGTGTAGCCCAGCTTGTAATCCACCGTGGCCGCGCTCAGACGGTTTTCACCGCCCACGCTCAAGGCCATGGTGTCTTCCTTCTTGGTGCGATAGCGCACGCGCTTGGAGATGGAATCGGCCGGCAGGTCGGCCACCTCGTAGGTGCCGTCGCCATTGGCGCTGACCTGCCCATCGGCCAGGCCGAAGATGGTGCGCTGGCGCGTTTCGGCATCGTCGAAGCGGCTGTACAGCGTGCGCAGGTAATAGCGGTTGTCCGCGTCCGGGCGCCAGTCCAGATTGAGGTTGGCGCCCATGCGGGTGCGCTCGATGAAGTACTTGCGACGCTGCACCTCGCCGGCGAACAGATCGTCGGCCGCACCGCCGTCGAAGCTGTCGTAGGCCACCTCGGTATTGTCGGATTCGAATTCGCGGTCCTGGTAGTTCACACCCACTGCGACGCCGAAGGTGCCGTCGAAGATATCGCTGTAGTTGAACGCGCCCTTGGGGCTGGTCTTGCCCGACAGCGACTGGTGGCTGCCTTCGATCGAGCCGCGTAGCGTGCGGCCATCGCGATCGAACGCGGAGGTGGACTCGACCTGGATCGCACCGCCGATGGAATCGCCCGGCATGTCCGGGGTCGGCGACTTGACCACCTTCAGGCGTTCGGTCGAGTCGGACGGAATCACGTCCAGCGGTGCCGAGCGCGTGCCGTCTTCCGGCGTGCCCATGGTCATGCCGTCGATGGTGACGCTGTTGAGCGCCGAATCCAGGCCGCGGATCACCACGAAGCGGCCTTCGCCCTGATCGCGGGTGACGCTGACGCCGGGCAGGCGCTGCAAGGATTCTGCAACATTCTTGTCGGGGTAGCGGCCCATCGCATCGGAGGCCACGGCATCCTGGATCGCATCGGAGCCACGCTTGAGATCGACTGCGCGCACCTGCGATTCCACCTGCGGGCGCACTTCCAGGCGCTCCAGATCGATGGCCGCCGCGCCGGACGCACCGGTTGCAGCTGCCGCACCCTCGGCCGCCTGCGCAAGCGGGCTCCACGCGGCCGCCGCCAACGTCAGCGTGATCGCCAGGCACAGCGGAGTCTTGTTCAACACGGGTGCTTCCCCAATCGGTTAAGAATGGGTGGGCACACTATGTCTACGACGTTTCACTGACATGACATATGCAAGCGCGATCACGCGCAATGTGTGGCGACGCTGCCGCTGGCTGCGGCACACTGTGGGTCTCTCCCGCCTGTCGCTGCCCATGAAAATCGTCGAAGTGCGTCACCCCCTCGTCCAGCACAAGATCGGTCTGCTGCGCGATGCCGCCTTGAGCACCAAGGGCTTCCGCGAACTGGTCACCGAGCTGGGCACCCTGCTGGCCTACGAGGCCACCGCCAATCTGGACACCGAATCGCACGTGCAACCCGGCTGGGCCGGCCCGGTGACCGTGCAGCGGATTGCCGGCGCAAAAATCACCCTGGTACCGATCCTGCGCGCCGGGTTGGGCATGCTGCCCGGCGTACTGGCGCTGATCCCGGCCGCGCGCGTGAGCGTGGTCGGCCTGCAGCGCGACGAAGAAACCTTGCAGCCGGTGCCCTACTTCGAACGCCTCACCGGCCGCCTGGAAGAGCGCGATGCACTGATCCTGGACCCGATGCTGGCCACCGGCGGCACGCTGATCGCCACCATCGACATGCTCAAGCGCGCCGGCGCGCGGCGGATCAAGGGCATCTTCCTGGTCGCCGCACCGGAAGGCCTCAAGGCACTGGAAGCCGTGCATCCGGACGTGGAGGTCTACACCGCCGCGATCGACGACCACCTCAACGACAAGGGCTACATCCTGCCCGGCCTGGGCGATGCAGGCGACCGGATCTTCGGAACGCGGGTGGAGTGAGCTGCGGTGGCTTGAAGCCCCTCTGCCTGCGGGGCGAAAAGACACCGCTTGCGCGCCATTGGCGCGCGTGCCTTCAAGCGCCCGCGCCGCAAGCGCGGGCCGGGGGCGCGCAGTGGGGATTGGGGTGAAGGTCCGTCGAGCGAAGCAGTCGGTGATTCACTTCTGACGGCGCGTGGCGACGCGTTTGTCGTTGCCGGCATTGGTAGCTCCCCCTGAGGCGCACCCTCATCCGGCGCTGCGCGCCACCTTCTCCCGGTGGGAGAAGGAACAGCGGCGGCATCGGGCGTCGCATTGAAAAACGCCCGCCTCAGCGCGTCGACGCCTGGATCGCCGCACTCACATACACCAGCGGCGCATTCCAGTTGATGGCCACCTCGTTGCTGGCATAACTGCAGGTGTTGTCCAGGTACGACAGTGCCGGCAGCCTGGAGGGATACGCCACCTTGCAGTCCTTGGCGTCCTGCTGGCCCGGTTGCGGACCGCCGGCCAGCCAGCCCGGCACAGGTGCGTCGATGCCGTCGGCCTCGGAGGGGCGATGGTGGATATGCATCGGGCTGCGCAGCCCGACGCCGGTGACGAACGACAAGCCCAACGGATTGCGCCCCAGGATGTAATCCAGCTGCGACTGCGCGGCATCCAGATACGGCCGCTGCCGGGTCAGCCGATAGCCCTGCATCAACATCATCGCGCGGTTGAGCACCACCGCATTGCTGCCCCACACGAAGTCGGTGTCGGTCATCGCCAGACGCCAGGGCGAGGCCTGCCACTCATCGGCAAGACGCTGTGCCAGGCCGCTGATCTCACGCGTAATGCGTGCGCGATCGGCATGCGGGGTGAGCGTGTCGCGATGTTCGGCCAGCGACATCCAGGCCAGGCCGCCGACGTTGCTCCAGCCCGGCACGCTCGCCGGTACGTTGCGCGCAATCATTGCGTCGTAGAAGCCGTCCTCGCGCGTGCTCACGTACAGCTCGGCCGCAGCCCAGGCGAATTCGTCGTCTACCTGCGCATCGTCATAGCCGCCGGTGCGCACGTCATCGGGCTGGCGATAGATCACATCCGGGTGTTGCTGCGCCCACGCCCAGGCACTGCGCGCGGCGTTCAACATGCGCGCCGATGCGCCCGGGTACTGCTTGTCGAACGGCGCATAGACGCGGCTGGCTGCCGCCATCACCGCAGCGAAATCCAGCGTAGCCGCGGTGGCCTTCATCACCACGTAGCGTTGCTGTTTAGCCTGGTCCGGCATCACCAACCCATCGAACTGCTTCTCGGTGAGCTTGTGGTACACGCCGCCATCGGCCGGGTCCTGCATGGCCAGCATCCATTCCAGATTCCACCAGGTCTCCTGCAGGATGCCGGGCACGCCGGGCGCGTCGTCGGGGATGGTCAGGGCCTGCGCCTTGAACAGCGCCGGGTACTGCTCATAGGCGGCCAGCAAGGTGTAGGTGCTGATGCCGGAATTGACGATGTACTTGTTGTAGTCGCCGGCGTCGTACCAGCCCTTGGGCGCACTGATCACGCTGTCGGCCGGGCGCGTGGCCGAGGCCGCCGAAGGATGGATGCGCACCTGCGTATCCGGATGCCCGGCCGCACGCGCATACGGCCCGGCGAACTGCGCCGGCAGCGCGGTGCTGGCGCGATTGAAATAGAACGCCTTGAGCGATGCGTCGAGTACGGGCCGATACGCGCTGGCCGCGATCGGGAACGGATCGGACGCCGGCTGCCCGTCGATCTTCAACCGGTAGGTGCCCGGCGCGCGCAGGCTGGAAAAATCCGCCACCCGCGCCTGCTGCCCGGCCGGCGTCCACAGCGCGGCGGCCTGCAGCCTGCCCTCCAGTACCTGGCGGCCCTGCGCATCCTCAACCGTGAAACGGTCCGCGGTGGGCGCCGCGCCTTGCGGCAATCCGAGCACTGCAAGCTTGGCAGAGCCGGGCAGATAGCCGAGCTGATTGACGTGGACGGCAGCGCCCGTTGCCGCTACGGTCTGGTTGCCGGTGGTGTCGGCCGCGCAGGCGGCGATGGGCGATGCGATCACCATGCCGGTGAGCAGAGTCTGGAAAATGTTCATGCCGCGATGGTCGCTGCATTGGCGCAGGGCGACAAGTCCAATCCAGGCATAGCCAACCGCGTGGAAATGCATCGCTGCGGTCGCGTGCCTGCATCGATGGTGGCGAGCACCTGCGGCCAATCGGTCATCGCGCAGGCCATGCCATGGCACGGCAGATGCAATCGGCAACACCCGCTGCCATCCGGCCACGCCTGCCCTCGCCTACGAGGACAGGCATATCTCGATCAATCAGCGATCAGCGCGCCGCCGCATCCAGCTGCACCTGCGCCTTGCCCACCGGGTTGCGCGGGTCGCTCCCGCCGGTGAGCACGTTGCTGCGCTTGTCCCATTCCACCGTCTGCAGGTTGCCCCAGACGTGGCTGGAACCGCGACCGCCCTCGGCGGTATCGCCCGGCAGCTTGAGCGCGTGGCCCATCGCCTGCAGCGCCGTGGCGGTCTGCGGCGAGAACGCATTGCTCTCGGCCTCGATCACGTCCGGCAGCCACTGGTGGTGATAGCGCGGCAAGGCGCTGACCTGCTGCGCGTCCAGGCCGGCGTCGTAGCCCAGGATGCCGAGCAGCACCATGGTGATGATGCGGCTGCCACCCGGGGTGCCGATCACCGCGACCTTGTCGGCCGATTCCATGAAGGTCGGCGTCATCGAGCTGAGCATGCGCTTGCCCGGCTTGGGTGCGTTGGCCGCGTAGCCCATCACGCCGAAGGCGTTGGGCGTGCCCGGCTTGAGCGCGAAGTCGTCCATCTCGTCGTTGAGCAGCACGCCGGTGCCCTTGGGGATCAGGCCCGAGCCGTATAGCAGGTTGACGGTCTGGGTGGCGCCGACGCGGTTGCCTTCGCCGTCGATGATGGAAAAGTGCGTGGTCTCGTCGTCTTCCAGCGGGGTCGGGTTGCCCGACAGCAGATCGCTGGGGGTGGCCTTGTCCGGGTTGATCGTGGCACGCAGGCCTTGTGCGTAATCCTTGCTGGTCAGCACGCGCTGCGGCACGGCGACAAAGTCCGGGTCGCCCAGGAAGAAGGTGCGGTCGCGGTAGGCGCGGCGCATTGCTTCCACCACCAGATGGGTGCGGTGCGCATCGTCGAGCTTGTCCAGTTCCCAGCCTTCCAGGATCTGCAGCATGGCGGCGAGTGCGATCCCGCCGGAGGATGGTGGCGGCGCGGTGGTGATCTTCCAGCCGCGGTAATCGAACTGGATCGGCGTGCGCTGCTTGACCCGATACCCGGACAGCTCGGCGGCCTTCCACTGCCCGCCGGCCTGCTTGACGCCGGCCAGCAGCTTCTTGGCGGTTTCGCCCTTGTAGAAGCCATCGAAGCCCTTGTCGCCGAGCAGCTGCAGGGTATGCGCCAGCTCGGGCTGCTTGAAGATGTCGCCTTCGGCAATCGGCTTGCCGCCGCGCAGATACACCTCACGCGTCCCGGGGTAACGCTCCATCACCTCGCGCCGCGAGGCATAGCCCTTGGCCATGCGCGCGTACACCGGGAAGCCTTCGCTGGCGATGCGGATCGACGGCGCCAGCGACTGCTTCAACGGCAGCCGGCCGTGCTTGGTGGCCAGTTCCACCAGCGCTGCAGGCAGCCCGGGAATACCGGCCGACCAAGGGCCGTTGACCGAGCGGTCGCGGTCCAGCGCGCCCTGTTTGTCCAGGAACTGCGCCTCGCTGGCCGACTCGGGCGCGGTCTCGCGCGCATCCAGCATCACGTCCTTGCCGGTCTTGGAATCGTGCAGCAGGAAGAAGCCGCCGCCACCCAGCCCCGAGCTGATCGGCTCGACCACCGCCAGCGTGGACGACACCGCAATCGCCGCATCGAACGCATTACCGCCCTCGCGCAGGATCTGCAGGCCAGCGTCGGTGGCCAGTGCATGACCGCTGGCAATCGCCGCACCGGGCGGGTGCCCCGCCACCGGCGAGGTCGTGGCTGCTGCAGGCTTGGCGCCATCGGCAGCCCAGGCCGGCGGTGCCAGCACCAGGGCCAGCAGCAACAGGCCGCGCGAAGAGAAACGTCGGTAAAAGATGCTCACGGGGCGGGAGGCTCCTGTTCGTACAGTTCGGGGTGGTCGCGCTGCAGCTGCATGAGCTTGGCGAGCAGTTGATCGTGGGTTTCCGGTATCGCCGGATCCGGGTCGATGCATTCGACCGGGCACACCACCACGCATTGCGCTTCGTCAAAATGGCCCACGCACTCGGTGCAACGTGCCGGGTCGATCACGTAGATGGTTTCGCCCATCGAGATGGCCTGGTTCGGGCACGCCGGCTCGCAGACATCGCAGTTGACGCAGAGCTCGTTGATTTTCAGCGACATATCGGCACCACCATGCGATGCGGCGCGGCGCGATGCAACGCCAGGCGCTGGAACGCAACGTACTGCCGGAAGCGGATGCACGGGGCGTAGCGCGATGCACGGACAACGCCATGCGTGTGGCCGGCAACCGGTCCGAGCGGACCGGCGCCGACGGCATGCGGGATCAGCAGCATGCTGCGATCCCGCACGGCGGCCGGACGCGCCCTCCCGCGCCTCCGGCCTGGTACGGCATTACTTGGCTTCAACGAAGGTGTATTCCACGCCCTTGGGCTGGACGATGCCCTGCACCCGCGCATTCTCGGCCGCATTGCCGATGAACAGCACGCGCACGCCCTTCATCGAATCGGCCGGCACGTCCTTGAACGCGGCGTCGATCAGGTCGGCCATCTTGGTCGAGGCAGACGACCCGAAGGCCAGCATGTTGCCCGGCTGCACGCCGCGCGCGAGTGCGGTCTTGACGCTTTCCAGCTGACGCTCGTAGCTGCCGGCGAACTCGGCATCGGACTCCGGCGGCAAGTAATACAGGAACGGGCTGTTGGTGGTGGTGCCCAGGTTCTGGCCGACCACTTCCTGCAGGTACTTCTTCCAGCCGGCGTTGTCGTCCTTGGCCGGCGCGGTCAGCGCGGCCGGAGCGGCGGCGGCGGTCGGTGCCGGCTCTTCCTTCTTGCAGGCGGTGACGGCCAGAGCAGCGACCGAAGCGAGCACCAGCGCGCGCATTGTGTGTTTCATGAAACTCCTCCCTTTGAAAAGCATGTGGTGATGTGACTGCTAGAGAATCAGGCCTGCGCGCGGGACTCGCGCACCTGCCGCAAGGCTTCGACGACCGAAGCCGGAACGAAACCGGACACGTCCCCGCCCAGCCGCGCGATTTCGCGCACCAGCGAGGACGAGATGAAGCTGTACTGCTCGGCCGGGGTGAGGAACAGCGTCTCCACCTCCGGGATCAGATGGCGGTTCATGCTGGCCATCTGGAATTCGTATTCGAAGTCGGATACCGCGCGCAGGCCGCGCAACAGCACCCCGGCGCCCATGTCGCGCACGAAGTGGGCCAGCAGCGTGTCGAAGCCGCGCACTTCCACATTGGCGTGCGCGGCCAATGCTTCCTGGGCCAGCTCCACGCGGCGCTCCAGCGGCAAGGCCGGGCCCTTGGAGGGGCTGTAGGCCACACCGACCACCACGCGCTCGAACAACGGCGCGGCGCGGTTCACCAGATCGATATGCCCGTTGGTGATCGGGTCGAAGGTACCGGGATAGACGGCGGTGCGGCTATTGGCCACGCTCATACGGAAACTACCGGGGTCGGATCGCCGTTCAGTGTAGCAGCGGCCCGGCGGTACAGCGCATAGCGCACCTGCTGGGTGGCGCCTTCGCGGTGCAGATGCCAGCCGGCCGGCACCTGCGGCGGGACCTCGGCCGGGCCTTCCAGGTACAGCCAGGCATCGGCGCTCAGATGCGCGGGCAGGCGTTCCAGCACGCTGGGCCACAGCCCGGCGGCAAACGGCGGGTCGACGAAGGCGATGCTGGCCTGCGCCACCGGCGCACGCTCCAGCCAGCGCAGCGCATCCTCCTGCAGCACCTGCACCTGATCGGCCGCGCCCAGCTTGGTCACATGCGCGCGCAAGCGCTGCACCAGGCCAGGGTCGCGTTCGATCAGGGTCGCGTGCGCGGCGCCGCGCGACACCGCCTCCAGGCCCAGCGCGCCCGACCCGGCGAACAGGTCCAGCACGCGCGCGCCGGGCAGGCGCGGCATCAGCCAGTTGAACACCGTCTCGCGGACGCGGTCACTGCTCGGGCGCAGGCCGGGCAGGTCCGGCACCGCCAGCTTGGTATTGCGCCAGCGCCCGCCGACGATGCGCACCTGGCCTTCCGCGCCGCGTGGCGCCGGCCGTGCCGGGCGGCTCATCGCCACGCGCCGGGTGCGAACGAACGGGTGCAGGACGGCGGCAGCGCAAATGGCGACATGGCTCAAGGCAGACGGGTTGGCCGGTCATGATACCGCCGCGATCGCCGCAACCGCCCTCCTCGATCGCCATGGACGCAGACGATCTGGCGCACGCCCGCCTTGAAAAATCCCCACACGGCCTCATCCCCCAGGCCATCGGCCGCGTTGCGGCCTGGGCCACCATGGAGCACGACCCCAATGACCGTTGATACCGACAAGCAGACGCTTGGCTTCCAGACCGAGGTCAAGCAGCTGCTGCAGCTGATGATCCACTCGTTGTACTCGAACAAGGAAATCTTCCTGCGCGAGCTGGTCTCCAATGCCGCTGACGCCGCCGACAAGCTGCGTTTCGAGGCACTGGTGAAGCCGGAGCTGCTGGAAGGCGGCGGCGAGCTGCGCATCCGCGTGGACTACGACAAGGACGCGCGCACCGTCACCATCGACGACAACGGCATCGGCATGAGCCGCGAGGATGCGGTCTCGCATCTGGGCACCATCGCCAAGTCCGGCACTGCCGACTTCCTCAAGCACCTCAGCGGCGACCAGAAGAAGGACGCCAACCTGATCGGCCAGTTCGGCGTGGGCTTCTACAGCGCCTTCATCGTCGCCGACCAGGTCGACGTGTACTCGCGTCGCGCCGGCCTGCCCGCCAACGAGGGCGTGCACTGGTCTTCGCGTGGCGAAGGCGAGTTCGAGGTCGCCAGCGTCGACAAGCCCGAGCGCGGCACCCGCATCGTGCTGCACCTGAAGGACGGCGAAGACAGCTTTGCCGACGGCTGGACCCTGCGTGGCATCCTCAAGAAATACTCCGACCACATCGGCCTGCCGATCGAGATGCGCAAGGAGCACCACGGCGAACAGGCCGACGCGCCCGCCGAGCCGGAGTGGGAAGCGGTCAACCGCGCCAGCGCGCTGTGGACGCGGCCCAAGTCCGAGATCAAGGACGAGGAATATCAGGAGTTCTACAAGCACGTCGCGCACGATGCCGGCAACCCGCTGGCGTGGAGCCACAACAAGGTCGAAGGCAAGCTGGAATACACCTCGCTGCTGTTCGTGCCCGGCCGCGCCCCGTTCGACCTGTATCACCGCGATTCGGCCAAGGGCCTGAAGCTGTACGTGCAGCGCGTTTTCATCATGGACCAGGCCGAGCAGTTCCTGCCGCTGTACCTGCGTTTCATCAAGGGCGTGGTGGATTCGTCCGACCTGTCGCTCAATGTCTCGCGCGAGATCCTGCAGTCCGGCCCGGTGGTCGACTCGATGAAGTCGGCGCTGACCAAGCGCTCGCTGGACATGCTGGAGAAACTGGCCAAGGACAAGCCGGACGACTATGCAACGTTCTGGCGCAACTTCGGCCAGGCGCTGAAGGAAGGCCCGGCTGAGGATTATGCCAACCGCGAAAAGATCGCCGGCCTGCTGCGCTTCTCCTCCACGTATGACACCACCGGCGCGCAGAGCGTGGGCCTGGCCGATTACGTGAGTCGTCTGGCCGAGGGCCAGGACAAGCTGTACTACCTCACCGGCGAGAGCTACGCGCAGATCAAGGACAGCCCGCACCTGGAAGTCTTCCGCAAGAAAGGCATCGAAGTGCTGCTGCTCACCGACCGCATCGACGAATGGCTGATGAGCTACCTCACCGAGTTCGACGGCAAATCGTTCGTGGATGTGGCACGCGGCGACCTGGACCTGGGCAAGCTGGATTCGGAAGAAGACAAGAAGGCGCAGGAAGAAGTCGCCAAATCCAAGGAAGGCCTGGCCTCGCGCATCAAGGACGCCCTGGGCGACGACGTGGCCGAAGTGCGCGTCTCGCACCGCCTGACCGATTCCCCGGCAATCCTGGCCATCGGCCAGGGCGACCTGGGCCTGCAGATGCGTCAGCTGCTGGAAGCCAGCGGCCAGGCCGTGCCGGAGTCCAAGCCGGTGTTCGAATTCAACCCGGCCCATCCGCTGATCGAAAAGCTGGATGCGGAAGCCGACATGGATCGCTTCGGCGATCTGAGCCGGGTGCTGTTCGACCAGGCCGCGCTCGCGGCGGGCGACAGCCTCAAGGACCCGGCCGGCTATGTGAAGCGGTTGAACAAGTTGTTGTTGGAGTTGTCGGCGTAAGCCGTGCGACACCTTTCGTGACATACCAAGACCGGCGCATGCGCCGGTCTTTTTTTGCGTCTCTCTCCTGTCGGGCACGCCAGGTGCCTGCGCGCATCGTATGCGCTGCGATCAGGGCGCGGGCAACGTCATCGACGATCTACTGCGACAGCATTCACGCCGACTCCAACACCCAGCAACCGAACGCCGGCCCTGCCGAGTAGCCCGTCTCCGGCTCGATGCGGATCTGCAAGGTGGCGCGGCCTGCCACTGCTGCAGGCAAGGCGTAATCCACGTCGACGAAGTCCAGGCCGCGGTTGCCGTCCAGGCGTTCGTTGGCGATGAGTTCGCCGTCGGCCAGGATGCGGAAGCGGCGGCGGGTTTCGTCGCCCCAGTAGCGTAGGCGCAGGATCCTGGCCTGGGTGGTGTTGCGCAGGGTGAAGGCGATGAAACCGCCAGTGCGGGCGTCACGACCGGCGCGGCGGCGGTAGCTCAGTGCATAGGAGCTTTCGCTTTGCAGGCCATGAGCCTTTTCGGATGCTTCATCACCCAGGGCGACCCGGTCCAACGCGCGCGTGTCCAGCGCCTGTTGTTTCGCGTCTGCTGCGGCCTGCTCGGCTTGATGCTGCTGCCATGCAGCGGCGTCGCGATGCTCCAGATAGGGCGCGCTGCGGCGATCGAACTGTGCATAGAACGGCGAGAAGCGCCAGTGCTGGCTGCCGTCGCTGTAGTCGAACGCGGTCTGGCCCGCCACCGGCTGCAGGCGCTGCAAGACCTCAACGCCGCCGATCAATGCCGGGGTCTTGCCCGACCAGGGTTTTGCCGCATCGCCCAGGTCGGCCGCCAGCACCAGCGGCCCGCGCAGCACCGAGACCCAGGCCGGGTCGTCCGGCGTGGCTTCCAGGCGCAGCGGCATCTCGAACGACAGCGTGAGCGTGTCGCCGGCGCGCCAGACGCGGGCGAGGCGCAGGTAGCCCTCGTTGACGGTGGCATCGACCGGTTGGCCATTGAGCTGCAGCCTCGGCGACTGCGCCCAACCGGGCACGCGCAGTGCGAGCGTGCGTTGCTCGGCCGGCGCGGCGTCGATGCGTAGCGAGGCGCTGCCCTGCTCCGGCATCGTGCTGCGCAGGGTCATGTCCAGCCCGGCAGCATCGCGCACGCTGGAGGGCACATACAGATTGACGTAGACGCCCTGCCCGTCCTGCCAGTAAATGGAATCGCCGAACTGGGCATGCGCCTCCATGCCGCTGCCGACGCAGCACCAGAAATCGTCGAACGGGGACGACCAGGCGCGCGCTTCGCCGGCCAGCATCGGTGTCATGTAGGTGAACATGCCGGTGCGCGGATGCTGCTGCGCCATCACGTGGTTGAGCAGCGTGCGCTCGTAGTAATCGAAGAACTCGGCCTGCGGGCCCCACTGGTACAGATGTCGGGTGAGCTTGAGCATGTTGCAGCTGGCGCAGTGCTCGCAGGTCTGCTCGGTGACAAACTTCGAAATGCTGTCCGGCTGCTGGAAGTACTCGCGGTCGCCATTGCCGCCGATCACGTAGGTGTGGTGGTCGGTGACGGTGTGCCAGAAGAAGCGCGCCGCCGCGCCCGAGGCGGCATCGCCGGTGACCTCGTACTCGCGTGCCAGGCCGATCAGCTTGGGGATGTTGGTATTGGAATGCTGGTGCACCAGCTCGTCGCGTTGGGCGATCAGTGGATCGAGCACGGCGTGATGGTGCAGGCGCTGCGCCAGTGCCAGCCATTGCGCATCACCGGTCCGCACATGCAGCTCGACGAAGGATTCGTTGAGGCCACCGAATTCACACGACAACACCTTCTGCAGCTGCGCATCGTCGAGTGCGGCGAAGATGCCTTGCAGATAGCCGGCCAGGCCCACCGCCACCTGCAACGCCTGCGCGTTATCGCAATGCGCGTGCACGTCGAGCAGGCCGGCAAACAACTTGTGCCAGGTGTACAGCGGTGCCCAGCTACCGTTGAGGTAGAACGGCGCCGGGTCGATCTTGCCGCGCCTGAGTTCATCGAACACCGCGCGGCCGCTTTCGATCTGGCCAGCGGCGGTCTTGCGGGTGAACCCGGCGACGTAGCCATCACCCGCGTGCGCCTGGCAGCGTGCCAGCTCTGCGACCAGGTACCCGGCGCGCGTGCGGCATTGCGCATCGCCGGTCTGCGCATGCATCAGTGCCAGCGCGCTGAGATAGTGACCGAGCGTATGCCCGGCGATGGTGTCCGCCTCCCAGCCGCCGTATGCAGGCGCCTTGGGATCGAGACCGGCGTACAGCACGAAGTTGTGCAACAGCCGGTCGGGCTCGAGCCGCATCAGATAACGTCGATTGGTGTGCAGCGCGTCCAGGAACAACGACGGCGTGAGCCGCACCTGCGCCAGTGGCACGGCGCGCACGCTGCCGGGTTGTGCCGCGCTGGCCTGCGCCGGAAAGCGCAGCAAACCTGCGGCAACCGCCAGGCTGCTCCAGGCCAGAAAGCGCCGCCGCGACAGGCTCGGCGTGTGGTCGTTGGGCAACTCGCTCGAATACGTCTCGATCATGGGCTCAGCTTAACTCCTGTCGGCGCGCACAGACCGCGCGCGCCATTGCAACAACCGCCTGCGCAGTCGCACCAACACGCGCGTGCACACCCATAACGCCCGCGACCGATGGCATCTGGCCGCACGCCACCGCGATACACCGGCCCGATCAGAACTTCACCGTGGCACGCGCCCAATAGAACCGACCCAGCAGATCGTAGGTGGCCACATCGGTATTGGCGTTGCCGACGTTGTTGGAGTAATACAACGGCGGCTGCTTGTTGGCGATATTGTCCACGCCTACTTCGAAGCGCGTGTGCCACGGTTCGACGTTGTAGCCGAGCTGCAGGTTGTTGTAGACGTAGGCGCCGATCTTACGCACCACCATCGGCTCGCTGGAATCGGCCGACAGGCTCTGGTCCGGATCCGAATTGCCGATAGCGGTATGGCCCACATAACGGATGCGCCAGGTGGCGCTCCAGTCGTCCAACGCCCAGTTCACCGTGCCCAGCGCACGCCAGCGCGGGAAATTGCCGTAGGCCTGGGTGTAGCGGCCGACGTTGTGGATGGTGACCGAGCTGGGGTCGGTGGTATCTGGCAGCACGTCGTAACGGGTGAGATAGGTGCCGTTGAGCCCGGCGCTGAGATTGCCCCATGCGGTGGGCGGCGCGCGGTAGGTCAGGTTGAAGTCCATGCCCTTGGCCCACAGCTTGCCCAGGTTGACGGTGGGTTCGGCAATGTAATTGATGGTGCCGTTGCCGTTGCGATGGATCAACGCGCAGAAGGAGCTGGCCGGGTTGGCGAAGCATTGATTGAGCACGGTCTGCGCCGACACCGTGGTGATGGTGTCTTCCAGATCGATGCGCCACCAGTCCGCGCTCAGCGACAGCCCATCGATCCACTGCGGGTCGTACACCAGCCCCACGTCGTAGGACTTGCCGGTTTCCGGCTTGAGCTGGTACCCGGCCACTGCTGCGCCGGACACCTTGCCCGACACCTGGCCATCGGATTGCTGGTAGCTGCCATCGGTGGGCACATTGGCGCAGGCCACGCTATTGCCACCGGTGTAGCCATTGCATGGGTCGTTGACGGTGGCCGCATCGCCGGCCACGCCGGCGTACAGCTCATTGATGTTGGGCGCGCGGAACACCTCCGACACCGTGCCGCGGATCAGCAGGTTCTCGATCGGGCGATATTCCAGCGACACCTTGCTGTTGGTCTTGCTGCCGACCGAGCTGAAGTCGGAAAAGCGCGTGCCCAGCGTGATGTTCAAGGCGTTGATGCCGGGCAGATCCTTCAGCAGCGGAAACAACGCTTCGGCATAGGCCTCCTTGACGTCGAAACTGCCGGCCAACGTGGACGAACAGAATTCGATCACTCCGCACAGGCCGTCTTCATCGCCGGTCCATAGCGGGTCGGAGGCGGTGGTGGAGCGCTCCTTGCGATAGGAGACGCCGGTCGCCAGGCTGACCGTGCCGGCCGGCAGTTCAAACAGCGAGCCGTTGGCATTGGCCTCGAATTGCTTGACCGTGTAGACGCTGGTCACGATGGGGTTGACCACCATGCCCTGCAAGGTGGACAGGTTGGCGCTGTCGTTGAGGTTGAAGAAGTTCAGCGGTGTGCAGCCGGCGATCGCCGCGCCTGCACTGCCGCACTTGACCACGCCATCGCCGTCCAGGAACGAGGGGCCAATGGCCTGATTGAACGCGGCATAGTCGAGAAAGCCGTTGTTGATCGACTTCTGTTTGACCTTGCCGTAGTTGAAGGTGGCATCCCACTGCCAGGAACTGTCGCCGAAGCGGCCGCGCAAGCCGGGGCTGATCTGGAAGTTGTAGGTGTTGTATTGATAGCTGCGATTGCCCAGCACGGTGGCGCGCGTGTTGAGGTCGTTGTACGAGGTGCCGGTGCTGCGATCGGTGCCGAAGTTCACACCGAATGGGTTGTAGTAACTCTGCGACGACACCAGGATGTTGTCGCCGTTGGAGAAGATTGGGATCGGCGCAATGATCGAGGCGGATTCGGTTTTACTGAACCAGGTGTTGACGTAGCCCTCGACGTTGTCGGTGAAGCGATAGGTGCCCAGCAAAAACGCGTTAGTGCGCTTCTGTGGGGTCTGCAACAGGTTGAACGGCTGGTAGTTGTAGGAGTCGGCGCTGGCGTTGTAACAGTGGAAATCGCCCGGGCCGGCGCGACCGCTGACGCCGCTGTTGAGGGTGACACGCCCGCAGCCGTTGGCCTGCGCAAGCTGCGTGGACTGATCCGAGCCATCGTTGAAATTCACGGTGCCGGTGGGCGTTGCGGACGAGCCCTGCTTCACCGGTTGCCCGTTGGTCAACGCAAGCGCGTCTTTGGAATAGTCGCGCGCCGCTGCCGAGACTGGATCGATGTTGTGGTACGACAGGCCGCCGATCAGGCTGCCACGCTCCCAGGTCTTGCCGGTGGTCAGGGTGAAGTTGCGCCGGTTGCCGTCGCCTTCGCTGCTGGTGCCGAAGTCGCTGCTGAACTGCACGCCATCGAACTGGCTGCGCAGGATGAAATTGACCACGCCGCCGATAGCGTCGGAGCCATACACCGCAGAGGCACCGTCGCTGAGCACTTCGATGCGCTCGATCATGCTGGACGGAATGGCGTTGACGTCGTTGTAGGCCAGACGAATACCATTGACCAGCACCAAGGTGCGCTTGTCGCCCAGACCACGCAGCGAAATGGCCGACGCACCGGTGCCACCGCCGTTGTTGGTATACGGATTGGTGGCGTTGCCGGCGATCGATGGCAGCTCCTGCAGCAGATCGCCGACCGTGGCCTTGCCGGTCGCGGCAATCTGTTCCTGGCTGACCGTGACCACCGGGTTGGCGGTTTCGGTATCCACGCGGCGCAGACGCGAGCCGGTGACGACCACGCTGTCCAGCGTTTGCGGCGCATCACCGCTGCTGCCGGCCTGCTGCGCAGACACCGGTGCGCTGACGCCTGCAGACAGCGCCAGCAGCAACGCGGCGCTGAGCATGCTCGGCACCGGGCGCGTGGGTGTGCCGGAGGTCCGGGAGAAAGGCAACAGCGGCATCGGCATGCAAGGCTCCTGATTCGTATGGCAGACAAACGATGGGCAACACACACCCGTGCCGGCGGACGCCAGCGCAGGGCAAGATGGATGGCAGACGCGCACGCAGCGAAACTTCTCGCCAGCGCTGTGCTGCAGACACGCAGACAACCTGCGACGCGCACGACCACGCAGGGTCACGCAGCAGCGCGTGTTGTCAAAAAGGGTGTTGGTTCCGCACCGGAGGCGCCCATGCGCTCCAGCTTCATCAGCTGGTCACAATGTGCCTGTGCGCACGCACTACGTCTTGTCGCATTTGGCGACAGCGCGTGCGGAAAACAGCATGGTTCGCAAATGAACCAGCCTGCCTTGGTGTTGCGCTGCGCAGCGGTGTTCCCAGCTGGACACGATGCGCAAGACGATGGGCGATACACCCGAGGCGATGTATCGCCTGCAACCATGTGCGATGACAGTCGATCTAGAAATCGAGCACTGCGCATGCATGCAGCAGCGCGATGACGGCAATCAGCGTGCACTGCCCTGCCCGCCCTGTTTCAGCGGCCGTGGTCTAGGCACTGCAGTCAAATGGTCGGCCGGCAGACCCGGCCACACGGATCACGGTGCCTGCGTCGTCGCGGCCTGGTCGTGGTTCCAGTCCGGTGTTGGCGCTTGCTGCATCCAGCGCAGGAAGAAATCCAGCAGGCGGCGCTTGCCGTAATCGCCACCGGCGCCGTGATCGCCGCCGGGAACCACCAGCAGGTCGAAATCCTTACCCGCCTTGATCAGCCGATCGGCCACCTGGAAGGTGCTGGCCGGATCGACATTCATGTCCATGTCGCCGGTGACCAGCAGCAGATGCCCTTGCAGGCGCGCGGCGTTTTCCACGTTCGAGGATTCGGCGTACCACGGCCCGACCGGCCAGCCCATCCATTGCTCGTTCCACCAGATCTTGTCCATGCGGTTGTCGTGGCAACCGGAATTGGCCACGCCTGCCACATAGAATTCCGGATGGAACAGCAGCGCACCCAATGCGTTCTGGCCACCGGCCGAGGTGCCGTATACACCGACGCCGCCGTCGATGGCGTACCACGGGTACCGTGCGGCAGCAGCCTTGTGCCAGGCGATGCGATCCGGCAGGCCCGCATCCTTGAGGTTGCGCCAGGCCACATCGTGGAACGCGCGCGAGCGATTGTTGGTGCCCATGCCATCGATCTGCGCGACCGCAAATCCCAGTGCGGTCAGCGCCGATGTGCGGGTGGTGAACGTCTTGGGCACGAAGGACCCCTGCGGCCCAGCGTAGATGTATTCGATCACGCGATAACGCTGCTGTGGCTGCATCTGCATGGGGCGCTGGATCACGCCCCAGATCTCGGTCTTGCCGTCGCGGCCGGTGGTGTGGAACGGCAACGGTGGCTGCCAGCCGGCAGCCTGCAGACGGCCCAGGTCGGTGCGCTCCACCGTGCGTGCCAGGCTGCCATCGGCAGTGCGCCGCAGCTCCAGCACCGGCCCCAGGTCCACGCGCGAGTACAGGTCCAGATACCATTTGCCATCCGGCGAATAACTCACCTGGTGATCGGCGGCCGCCGGCGTCAATGCAGTGAGCCCGGTGCCGTCCAGACCGATGCGATAGGCATGGCGGTAATACGGGTCCTCGCCGGGCTGCATGCCGGAGGCGGTGAAATACAGCTGGCCTGCGGCTTCGTCGATGTAGTCGAGCTTGCGCACCACCCAGTCGCCCTGCGTAACCTGGCGGATCACCGCACCGCTGTGGCCGTCGTACAGATACACGTGCTCCCAGCCATCGCGTTCGGAGGCCCACAGGATCTGCGCGCCGTCGGCCAGATCGCGCCGCGCATGCTTGCCGCCGTCCTCGTGCGTTCCGCTGAGTTCGGAGTATTCGATGAAGGTGGGCGAGGTCTCTTCGATCAGGGTGCGCGCGTCAGCCGTGCGTGCGTCCACTTCGATGACCCGATACAGCTGGTGCCCGCGCGCGTTGTATTCGAAGGTGAGCCCGCGACTGTCCTTCCACCAGACCATCTCGCTCAAGCTGAAGGCATTGGGCAGCAGTGTCATCGCCACCGGATGCGCGGCGCGCGTGGCGATGTCGAACAACACCGGCTGCATCACCGGCAAGGCATCGCCGGGCTTGGGATAGACCTGCTGGTGCAACTTCGGCTGCAGCTGATCGGCCGGCGCCGACTCGATGTAATAGACCATGCGCGGCGGCGGCGCCTTGACCCGATACGCGGCCAGATGCTGCGAGTCCGGCGACCACACCACGCTGTCGAGTGCGTAGTAATCGTCGGCACTGCCATCGCGGCTGAGCACGCTGCGCTCGCCACCATCGACCGGCGCGATCACCAGATTGGCCTGCTCCACCCAGGCGCGCCAGCGGCCATCCGGCGATAGCTTGGCCTGCCGCTCGCCTTGCTTCAGCGGCAGGCGCATGTCCATCGACTCGGCCTGCACGTCGCGTTCGGGCACATGCGCGCAGCGATAGCGGGCCAGATCGCACTGCCAGCCCAGCTTCGCCAGCTGAAAGCCCAGGCGCTGCTGCTCCAGGGTGGGTTCCTCCAGCTGCAGTTGCGTGGCGTCGATGGCTTGCGCACCGGCCTGCGTCAGGGCCGCCGCCAGCCGCGCATGATCGAAGGCCAGCGTGTTGCGGCCGCTGGCCGCATCCACCAGGCGGTACTCGATGGCCGGCGCCTGATCGGCACGTGCCACGGCACGCCGATACAGGAAATGCCCTGCATCGATCCATACCGGCGCCGTCGGTTGCCTGTCGACCAGCGACGCATAGTGATCGGCCAGACCGATCGCCTGCGCGTACTGCGCCGGTGTGGGCGTGGGCACAGGCGTGGTTGCTACGGACACAGCTGATGCAGCCGCTGCGCTTGCCGAGAGCGTCCAGAGTGCGATGCTCAGGCACCATGCTGCGACGCTACGCCGCCTGGAGTTCTGGGTGTGATGCAGCAGTGGCTTCATGCGTTTATCCGCGGAGATGGTGTGGTCATGGCTGGCACGGTCATCGCGCCAATGGGCCATCACCCGTACCAGGCCTGCACCTTCACCGCCGCTGTGCTGGCGGGCAATGCCACACGATCGGCATGCGGGCCCTGCGCACGCGCCGGCTTGCCGTCGACGAGCACGCGGGTGAGCGTTGTGCCCTTGGGCACGCGCAAGCTCAGCCAGGTGTGCCTGGGTGACCGTTCCGGCAGTTGCACCTCGGCATCGATGCGGCCTGCCGCCACGTCGGTGCGCAGTGTCAGCGTGAGCTTGCCCCAGCGTGTGGGCGCTGCGGTGATGCCGATCGCGGCGCCACTGCCCAGCCATGCGCGCGGCAGCGCACGCGCAAGGAACAACTGCTCGCCTGCGCTGTCGTCGCTGACCAGCATCCAGCGCAGCAGCAACGGGATGGTCATCTGCGCGGGGATGCAGAACAGCGGCATGCCACCGGTGATGCCGCTGACCTCGCCGGCGGTCCAGCTGCCGCGGGTATGCACCTGGTAGCGGTGCGCATAGACGAACAACAGATACTCTTCGATGCGGTCCAGCCGCAGCAACTGTTGCGCATAGCCGTAGGAAATGAAGCCGAGCAGATCGCGGCTGCCCGGCTCCGGCGGCGCGATGTTGGCCACCACGCCGATGCTGGTGCCGCCATGGCCGCGCAGGCAATCGATCACCAGGTTGGCCAAGTCGTCGGGCAGCACATCGGCCTGCAGCAATTCCGCATACGCGCGGTGCGGCCATTGCTGCTCGCTGGGCTTTTCCTGCAGCAGCGACTGGCGAAACGTGAGTTTGGTGCCCGGCAGCGGGCCGATATACGGCGGCGACAGATCGCGGCGCACGTTGGCACGCAGGCTGGCCTCCAGCCTCGCGCGCAACTGCCTGGCGCGATGCTGCCATTGCGTGGCCAGACCGGCATCGCCACCAAGCGTGCTCCAGACCTGGGCGATGTCTTCCCAGCCGCGTATCGTCAGCGCGCTGTTGGCGTAATACGGTTTCCACCACAGCGACGGGTCGGGGAACAGGCAGGCATCTGATTCGTTCCAGCCGTGCAGCAGGCCATGGCCATGCGCGTTGCCCGGTAATGCCAGCGCCTGGTCGTGCAGCTCGCACAGCAGCTGGGCGGTGGCGGCGATCTTGGGCAGCAGGCGGCGCAGCCGGGCCGCATCGCCGGTGTAGCGCAGATAGCGCGCCAGCAGCGACAGGGTCAGCCCGAACTGCCCGACCTCCGGTCCGCGCATGTTCGGCAGGCCATCGTCCTGCACGAAGTCGTCGAAGTAGTTGTCCAGTACCGCAGCGGCCTGCGCAAAGCGACCCCATTCCAGATTGGCGTAGAACGAGCTGGTGAAAGTGTCCTGGAAACCGTCGTACTCGTTGCCGTAGTAGTCGCGCTCCACCGCGCCGTACTTCGGATAATCGCCACCGGGGCGCACCACCAGCTCGCGTGCGAAGGCGAACTGCGCCATGTCGTTCCAGCTGGCATCGGGCAGCTGCGCCTGCACCGTGCCATCCAGGGCCTGCTGCCAGTACGCGGCGAAATCGATCAACCCCGCGTAGAACTGCTCAGCGGTGGCCGGCTTGCGCGACGGTGCAAACGCGGGATAGCTGTGGGTGTAATGCACGCCGACGATCTCGCCGCCGCGCACCTGCATCGTGCGATGCCAGGTCTGCACCACGAAGCGATCACTGGCACGCACATCGGCGAACACCAGCACGTCGTACCAGCTATCGGCCTCGCCCTCGCGCCGCATCACCTTGCGTACCGCCGGCATCCAGCCACCCAGTAGGCCTTCCTCGCGCCGTTTGATCAACGCCTCTTCGCCCAACTCGGCGAAGGCGTGTTCCGGCCGCGAGGTGCGACTGCGGCCGTTGGGCAGGATCGGCATGGTATCCAGGCTTTCGCGCGTGCCGACGAAGGTGGTCCACGGCCAGCGCCCGCCATTGTCCTTGGGGTCGAGCAGCGAGGCAGGCGGCGGCGCGACATCGCGCACCTGCGCCTCGTCCGGGTCGCCATCGCGCAGCAGGCGGTCGGCGAGCAGATCTGCCTCGGCCATCGCCACCTCGGCCAGCGACATCCCGAAGTACGGCTTGCCCTCGGCCGGATAGGCCGGCTCGGTGCGTTTGTCCAGGCGCAGCATGCCGCTGTCGGTCCATAGCGTCAGCTTGCCCTGCGGGTTGTCGAGATGCTCGTAGACGGTCCACTGCTGCTGCAGGTGTTCAAAACTGCACAGCTTGCTGCCCACATGCGCGGCCGACGGCAGCGCCTCAAGACGCGGCAACGCCGGTGGCGGCAACGTCGCCGGCGTGTGCGGCGTGCCCGGCAGCGCGAGCGCGGCACCCGCGCCCACCGCCGCGGTTGCCGCCATGCCCTGACGCAAAAAGCTCCTGCGGTCCATCGTCGCGCCCTCGGTTGATCTCATCCACATCCTGCGCGACGGCGCGGCTTGCGTCTTGTGGCAGCTGTCTGGCACGTATGCGGAAATCCGCACACAAGCTGTTGCTGCGCTGCCATCGCAGCAACGGCGCAGCGCCCAGTTGCCGCCCCCCTGCCATTTAGCCACGTGACTTTCTGGCCACGCCGGTACCTGCGGTGGCAGCCACACTGGCTGCACAGACGCAGGCGACATCGTCGCCAGAGCCCCACGCAACCCAAGCCCACCCACAAGGACCGTCATGCAGCCATCCCTACCCCGCATTGCGCACAATGCCCGTGCCGCAGGGCGATTTTTCGATGCCGGCAGCGCGTCCGCCAAGCGGTTGCAACGTCCGGCGCATCGCTGGCTGTGGCTGGCCTTGATCGCGCCCTGCATCGCGCAGGCGCAGGTGGATCTGTCGCAACTGGATGCCGAGATGACCGCCCCACGCACCCAGGTGCTGGTGCTCGGCAGCGTGCACCTGTCGCAGTTGCCCAAGGGCAGCGATATCGGTGCAGCACGGCTGCAACCGTTGATGGACCGGCTGGCCGCGTACGCGCCGACCATCATCACCACAGAGAACCTGTCGGGCGAAACCTGCGACCTGATGCGGCGCCATCCGGCGGTGTATCTGCCCGAGGACACCACGACCTACTGCCCCGACACCAGCGAGGCGGCGCGTGCCACCGGGCTGGACGTTCCCACCGCTCTCGGCCAGGTCCGTGCAGCGCTCCGCAGCTTGCCCAGTGCGCCCACACCGGCACAGCGTCGGCACTTGGCTGCGCTGTTTCTGGCCTCGGGCGAGCCACCATCTGCGCTGGTGCAGTGGCTGCAGCTTGCGCCAGCCGAACAGCGCAGCGGCGATGGCCTGGATGCGGCGCTGGTCGCGCGACTGCGCAGCATGGAACAGCGCCCCAATGAGAGTTACCAGATCGCCGCGCGACTGGCGGCACGCCTTGGCCTGCAACGCCTCCACCCGGCCGACGATCACACCGGCGACAACATTGACCTGGGCGACCCGGCGGCGTATGGCAAGGCGATCCAGGCCGCCTGGGACAAGGCCGCACCGCGGGCAAGCACCATGCGTGAGCGCGAGGACCAGCTGGCAAGTCAAGGCAAGTTGCTGGAGCTCTATCGCGCGATCAACCTGCCGGCCAGCCAGCAGCTGGCCATCGCGGTGGATTTTCGCGCCGCACTGAGCGAGGGCTCGCCGCAACACTACGGCTATCGCTACGTATCCGGCTGGGAGATCCGCAACCTGCGCATGGTGTCCAACGTGCGTGCCAGCTTTGCCGACCAACCCGGTGCACGTGTGCTGGCGGTGGTGGGCGCGATGCACAAGCCCTGGTTCGACAACTGGCTGAGACAGCTGCAGGGCGTGGATATCGTGGATGCGGCGCAGGTGCTGGGTGCTGACGGAAAGTGAGCGACAGTGAGTACAACGGCTTCAGCGTGACGCTCTAAGTCAAAAGCCTGATTGGCCGAGGGCGCGGTGCCCTCGCCGCTCGTCGGACACGCCGTAAGCCCTTCCCTGGGGATCGGTGTCGGCATCCATGCCGCCATACGGTCCCGCAACCGGCGAGGACACCGCATCAGAGAGTTGGTCGGTGATTTGGCAAAAACCTGCTTGTTGCTCGGGGTGCATTGGAAGGCTGATCGGAAGCGACGCTATCCAAACACCACACGTCATGTTTTGCTCGCGACCTTGCGCGCCGACCATCTCGACTGGTCCTTGCCTGCCTACCGTCGCGGGATCTTACGCGGCATGGATGCCGCGTCAGAGCCTCCATGGACGGATTCACGGCGTGTCCCGCGATGGTGGGCGGGCAAGGGCCCGGCAGCCAGGTAACAGATCAGCCGCTCTACGCTTGCGAGCTGCCCGCACGGTCCTAACACCCGCAGACAAGACAACTGCAGTTATCGATACCGGCATAAGCAGCAGCCATCAATTCGCTGACTCCACAAAATGCAGAACGTAAATCCGGTTTCAGGTGCAGCCAGATGCGGCATCAAAGCGAAGGCCGTGCACCTAATGCACTAGATCGACAACCGGCCTTCGTCAATCCAGGCTCTCAGGTCAGCACATCCAGCAAGCTGCCCAGCATCTCGTCGGAGCGCCGCAGCGCAGTGGCGTTGGCCTGGAAGTCGTTGCGTGCCGAGAGGCCTTCGACCAGATCGCTGGCCGGTGCCGATGGATCGGCGTTGGCGTCGACCACGCTGGCTGCTACTCCACCATTGAGCTGCGTGCTGGCTGCAACGGCCTGACGTGGACTGCCGTCCACCGGCTGACGCGCCACGTTGCTGGCGGCCACCTGCTGGCGCAGCGCGGCGACCTGCATTCCGGAACTGGCGATACTGCTGATGCTCATGGTGGCTCCGGTGCAGAAACTGAGAAATAACCAATGACGTTTGTTTACCAACCAATCAACACAATCGTTGCCGGCAATTGCGCCGCGCTGCTGTCGTTCCCACGCCCCCGAGGCGCGTGGCGAGCGTGTCTCACGAGGTGGAACCAGCTGACAGGAGCCGCAATGACGTGTCCCACCCACCGATTCCGATCACGCCCACCTCACGGCTGCGCAGTCGCCTCACGCCGGCTCAATAGGTGCCTACCCGCACACGCAACACCACCGGCACCTCGCCCGCCGCATCCACCCGTCCGAAGTTGAGCCCGTAGTCGGTCTGGTCGCCGTTGAGCTGTCTTTCGACCTGCCAGCGCCCGTCCACGTACCGCCCCTGCTCCACCCGCAACAGTTGTCCATGACGGGTATCGGCCGCCTCGCGGAAAAATTCAATCCGCGCGGCCATGCCGGTGACCAGGAACTCCTCCGGACCCAACTGCGCCACCAGCAGCCGGCCGGCGTGGTCGTCGTTGCCGGGCAGGATTGCCGGCGCATCGCCCCACACCGGCGCACCGAACGACACCTTGGCCTGCCAGTCGCCAAAGCGTAGCGTGCGTTGCGGCGCGCCGGGCTGTTCGGCCAACGCCTGCAGCCGGCCGTCGAAGGCGGCCTGGGCGATCACGCGCTGCAGCGGCGCCAGCAGCTTGAAGTTGGCGGCGTGCGCAGCGATCGCGTCGCGGTTGGCCTGGCTGTCCTGGTTGCCATCCATGCCGAACACCGAAAAGCCGATCCCGCCCTGCCCCAGCACATGGAACAGATACGGCGCGGTGGCCGCCTCGAAGCCGGTCTCCGAAACCCAGGCCGGGTTGTCCGGCCGCGCATACTGGCCGATGACCTTGGTGTACTCGTTGTAGTCGTTGGTATAGATATCGGTGCCGATGAAGTCGACCGACGGCGTGGCCGCGCGCCACAGCGCGAACACATTCACCGTCGCACCGCCGGACGGATAATCCATGCCCGGGTAACGCTTGCCCTTGTAGCGCAGCCAGGTGTTGACGTAGAGCGGCAGCGGATAGGCACGCTTGCCGGCAGCGGCCACCTGTTCGATATACGCCGCCGTCGCATGTGCATTGAAGGCTTCGGCCGCTTCGGCACCGAACAGCTGCTGCCAGCTGCCCTGCGGTTTGCCGAGTTTTTGCGCGATCGCTGCGGGCACCGGTTGCGCGAACGCCGCCTCGCCGGCCGGGCCATGGTCGCGCACCGTGCCGATCGCGCCGGGCTCGTTTTCCACCTGTACCAGGATCACCGTGTGGCGGTCGCCATCGACCTTGTGCAGGTGCTGCATTAATGCGGTGAACGCACGCACATCGGCCTGCACGTTGGCGGCCACATGCGGCGACAGCACATCCACCGGCTCGCCATTGGCGTCGCGCATGCGCGGGTAGGTGGCGTCGTCGCGCTTGATCCACTCCGGCACGTAATGCATCTGGCCGTTCTTCCAGCTGCCGAACCACAGCAGGGCCACGCGCAGGCCGCGCTTGCGCGCGCCGGCAATCAAGGCATCCACGTTGGTGGTATCGAAGCGCCCGGGCGCCGGCTCGAACTGCTCCCAGTACACCGGCGCCTCCACCGTGTTGGCGTGCAGCGCGACCACCTCGTCCAGCGCCTTGGGCAGCACCGCCGGCCAGGCGCTGGAATTGTGCAGCTGCGCGGCCAGCACGGTGTACGGCGCGCCATCGACGAACAGCGCATGGCGGCCATTCTGGGTAACGAAGCGCGGCAGTTCTTCCGCGCTGGCCAGCACCGGCACGCAACCGGCCAACATCGCCAGCGACCACAGCAGGGCTGCGATGCAGCCGCGCGGTCGCGGCATCTTCAGGGCAAGCAAACGCGTCATCGCGCCTCCGACGGTAGTGAATTCCAATGCGGCGTGGGTTCGTCGCGCAGATGGCGCACGAAGAAGTCGTACTGGCGACGCTGCACATAGTCGATCGGCCCGCTGGAGCGGCCTACCGAATGCTCGCCACCAGGCACGTTGAGCAGCTCGAAGTCCTTGCCGGCCTTGATCAGCGCATCGACCACCTGCGCGGTGGAGGCCGGGTCCACATTGCTGTCCTGCTCGCCAACGATCAGCAGCAGGTCGCCCTGCAACTTGGCCGCATTGACCACACCCGAGGCCTGCGCATAACCGGCATCCACCGGCCAGCCCATCCACTGCTCGTTCCAGCTGATCTTGTCCATGCGGTTGTCGTAGCAACCGGCAAACGCCACGCCCACTTTGTAGAAGTCCGGATGCCGTTCGAGCGCGCCCAGCGTGCTCTGCCCGCCGGCCGAGGCGCCATAGATGCCGACCCGGCCGATGTCGTAGGAAGGGTCCCTGGCCGCCAACGCACGGTGCCAGGCAATGCGATCGGCAAAGCCGGAATCGCCCAGGTTCTTCCACGCCACATCATGAAAGGCCTTGGAGCGGTTGGCGGTACCCATGCCGTCGATCATCACCACGATAAAGCCCAGATCCGCCTGCGCCTGCATGCCGATCTGCTTGTCGCCACCGGAGTGATAGCCAAACGGCCAGAACGTCTTCGGCACGAAGGAGTCGTGCGGGCCGGCGTAGATGTTCTCGATTACCGGATACTTCTTGTGCGGGTCGTAATCACGCGGGCGCATCACCATGCCCCAGATGTCGGTGCGGCCATCGCGGCCCTTGGCCACGAAGGTCTCCGGCGCACGCCAGCCGGCGGCCAGCAATCTGTCGATCTTGCCCTGTTCCACTTGCTGCAGCAGCCGGCCATCGATGCTGTGCAGTTCCATCACCGGCGGCAGATCCGGGCGCGAATAGACATCGACGTAATGCCGGCCGTCGTCTGCGATCGCCACATCGTGATCGGCATCGCTGTGGGTCAGCCGGGTCAACCGGCGGCCGTCGAAATCCACGCTGTACAGCTGCCGGTAGTACGGGTCCTTGCCCGCATCCATGCCGCTGGCGGTGAACCAGATGCGCCGCTGCGCGTCGTCCACGCGCAGCACATCGCGCACGATCCACGGCCCGCGCGTGAGCTGCCGCTTGAAGCTGCCGCTGCGGCCATCGACCAGGTACAGGTGCCGCCAGCCGTCGCGCTCGGAGATCCACAGCAACGCGTCGCCGCGCCCATCCACGTCATGGCGAAAGCTGCGGTCGGCGTAGACGAAGGTGCGCGCATTTTCGCCAACCGCCACGTGCGCACGACCGCTCTGCGCATCCACCGCGATCACCCGCATGCGCTGAAAGCCGCGTTGCACGTAATCGAAGCTCACGCTGCGGCCATCGCTGCGCCACTGCAGCGGCGACAGCGCATACGGATTGGCGAACAAGGCGGTGTCCACCTCGCGGCGTGTGCCGTCCACGGCAAACAACACCGGCCGCTCCACATCCACCGCATCGCCGGGCTTGGGGTACAGCTGGGTGCGCACGCGCGGCTGGCCGCCGCCTACAGGCGCCGCTTCCACACGGGTGACGCGGCGGGCCAACCCGGGACGCACGCGATACACCGCCAGTCGCTGCGAATCCGGCGACCAGGCGATGCTCTCCGGGTCGAAGTAATCGTCTGCGCGGCCATCGTCGCTGAGCCGGGTCAGCTGGCCATCGGCAACGCGACGCAGCAGCAGGTTCCAGCCATCGGCGAGCGCTTCCCAGCGGCCATCGGGCGAACGGCGCGGCGTGGTGTCGGCTGGCACCGCAGGGTCGCGCACCACACCGAAGCCGCGTGGACGCTGCTGTGCAGCGGCGTCATCGCGGGCGCAGCGGTCGTCCGTCAGGCTGCAACGCCAGGGCGCTTCGCCAAGCGCGAAGCGAATCGCCCCGTCGCTGCGCTCGCCGTCCGGCGCATAGGCAAAGCGCTCGAATGGCAACTGCAACGCGGTGTAGGGTGTGCCGGTCGCGGCACTCAATGCCTGCGCCACGCGCAGCTGGTCGAACGCCGGCGTTTTCTGCAGCGTGGTGACATCCATACGGACGAAGGCGAATCCGCCCGGCACCGTCTTGCGGTAATGGAAGCTGCCGGCGGTTTGCCATTGCGCCGGCCAGGCCACGTTCTCGGTCAGCGTGCTCCATTGCGCGCGCAAGCCCAGCGCGCGTTGGTAGTCGGCCACACTGGGCGCGGCCTGTGCCGCAGCCGACAGCAACACGATGCACGCAGCCACCCCATTCAAGCAGCCACGCAACCAGCGCGATGCACCCACGCCGTGGCGCAACTCACTCGCCATCGTCCTCCTCCAACGCCAGCTCATCGCTGCGCAAGCCGCTGCGCGCGCCCCAGTGATAGATGAAGAATGCAATCACCGCCACGCTCAAGGTGTCGAACGGATGCGCGATCCAGCCGTGACCGCCGAACGTGCCGGCCCAGGACACCGCCATCACCAGCACGAAGAACACGATCAACCACAGCGATGCGCGCACCTGGCGCAGCAGGCGTGCCCTGCCCTGGCGCGATGGCAGGCGATACAGCACATACAGCACGAACGCGACCACCTGCAGGCCGAGCAACCACGACAAGGTGGGCCAGGTCGACCAGTAGACGATCAAGGCGGCGACGATGAACGACAGCGGCCCCAGCACGGCAAGGCCACGGACGCGGAACGGCCGCGGCAAGTCCGGCGCGCTGCGGCGCAATGCGGCTACGGTGACCGGCGCCACCGCATAGCTAAGCACCAGGGCCGCCGACACCACGCCAATCAGGGTCTCCCACGAGGGGAACGGCAGCGTCCAGAAGATCGACAAGCCCAGGCTCAACCACAATGCTGGACGCGGGATGCCCGATTGCGGATCCACCCGCGTCAGCACCGGCAAGAACCCGCCGCTGCGCGCCCAGCCGTACACCACGCGCGGGGTGGCATTCATGTAGATGTTGCCGGTACCGCTGGGCGAGACCATCGCATCGCAGATCACCAGCGCAGCCAGCCACGCCATCCCCAACGCCAGCGCGATGTCGTGGTACGGCAGCGCAAACACTTTGTCGATGCCGCTCCAGCCAGGCGCCAGTTGCGCGGCCGGAATGCTGCCAAGGAATGCCAGCTGCAGCAGCACGTAGATCACCGTGGACAAGGCCACCGACAGGATCAGGGCGATCGGAATATTGCGCTGCGGATCGCGCACCTCGCTGGCCACCGACACGATCGGGGTCAGGCCCAGGTAGGCAAAGATGATGCCACCGGCAGAGATCGCCGCTTCCACCCCGGCCATGCCCGAAGGCGCAAACCCGTGCACGCTCAGGTTACCCGGATTGAAGTGCTTCATCAGCAGCACGATCACCAGAATCGGCACCAGGAACTTGAAGATGCTGACGATGTTGTTGGCCAGCGCGAAGGTCTTGACGCTGAAATAGTTGAGCAGGAAGAACAGCACCAGCAAGGCCAGTTGCACCAGCCAGCCCCACACGCTGGGATGGCTGCCGCCGGGTTGGTTGAGCAGCGGAAACCACGCCGCCGCATACTGGCGCGCCGCCTCCACCTCGATCGCGATCAGGCTGGAAAACGCGATCAGGGTGATGAAGCCGGTCAACGAGCCGAGCAAGGCGCCATGCGAATACTCCGGGTAGCGCACCACGCCACCGGCACGCGGCAGCGCGGCGCCGAGTTCGCAATACACCAGGCCGAGCAGCAACACCGCGATGCCGCCAAGGATCCACGACAGGATGCCGGCCGGCCCGGCAATGGAAGAGACATGGCTGGCCGAGAACAACCAGCCCGAGCCGAAGATCGAACCCAGCCCGATAAAGGTCAGGTCGGTCAGGCTGAGTCGCTTGTGGAACTTGCCCTGCGTGGTCGCACCGTGTGTGGTCATTGGTCGCCCCGAAGCGTGGATACGCGGTTGGTGTAGCGAAGAACGTCGGCTGGTGATGTCCTGGATCAGTCGCTGGCAGCGGCCTTGGCCTCTGCTACCGCCGGCCCGGCAGCATCTTCGGCGGCATACGGCGAGACACCACCGTCGGCGATGAAGCGGTCGATGCGCGCCTCCAGCACCGGCAATGGCACCGAGCCGGTCTGCAGCACCGCATCATGGAAATGGCGCAGGTCGAATTTTTCGCCCAGGGCGGCTTCGGCCTTGCGCCGCAGCTCCAGGATCTTCAGCTCGCCCAGGTAATACGACAACGCCTGCCCCGGCCAGGCGATGTAGCGGTCCACCTCGGCGGTGACTTCGTGCTCGCTCAAGGCGGTGTTGTCGCGCAGGTAGGCCTGCGCCTGCGCACGCGTCCAGCCCTTGTGGTGGATGCCGGTATCGATCACCAGGCGGCAGGCGCGCCACATCTGGTAGGTGAGATAGCCGAAGCGGTCATAGGGCGTGTCGTACATGCCCATTTCCTGACCCAGGTACTCCGAATACAGAGCCCAGCCTTCGCCATAGGCAGAGATGTAGGCGTAGCGGCGAAACTCCGGCAGCCCCTGCGCCTCTGCCGCCAGCGGCATCTGCAGCGCGTGGCCGGGCGAGGACTCGTGCAGCGTCAGTGCGGTCAGGTTGTACAGCGGCCGCGACGGCAGGTTGTAGGTGTTGACCAGATAGATGCCCGGGCCGCCACGCCCGCCGGTGTAGAACGGCGCCAGTTCCGGCGGTACCGGCTCGATCGCGAAGCGTCGGCGCGGCAGCCGGCCGATGTAATCGCCCACCTTGGCGTCCACGCGCTTGGCGATCCAGGCGGCCTGCTTGAGCAACTGTTCCGGCGTCTTGGCATAGAACTGCGGGTCTGTTCGCAGGAACTGCAGGAAGGCCGGAAACACTGCCTGCCCGGCCGGCGCCTTGAAGCCGCTGGCAGCGATGGTCTGATCCATCTGCGTGCGCAGCTTGGCCACTTCCTGCAGACCGATCTGGTGGATCTGCTCCGGGCTCAACTCCAGCGTGGTGAATTCGCGGATCTGAGCGCGGTAATACGCCTGCCCGTCCGGCAAGGCCTCGCCGGCCAGCGTCGTGCGCGCGCGCGGCTGGTACTCGTTGCGGATGAAGTCCAGCAGCTTCGCGTAGGCCGGCAGCACCTGCGTATCGATGGTCTGCACCGCCTGCTGGCGCAATCGCGCCTGCACATCGGCAGGCAGCGTGGCCGGCATCTGCTTGAACGGTGCGTAGAACGGATTGGCCTCGCCCTTGGCCTGCACCACGTCGGCGATGGACTGGTCGCGCCCGGTCAGGGTCACCCGGGGCTGGCTGAAACCGCGCGCCAGGCCGGCACGCATATTGTCGGTGTGCTCGGCGAAATAGCGCGGGATATCGGCGAGCATCTTCAGATAGCGCTGGTAGTCCTCGCGCGTGCGCAGCTTGGCCTCGGCGCTGAAGCCCAGGTCGCTCCAGAATGCCGAGTCGCTGTTGAACGGCATTTCCCAGGCGCGGAAGTGCTGCTGATCCAGCAGCACCAGCAGCTGCTGCCGGTACACTTGGTAGCTCACCTGATCTTCGGCCGGCAACTGCGTTGCCGGGATCGCATCCAGCTCCTTCAACGTCTGTTGCCAGTACGCGGTGCGCAGATTTTGCGTGGCCACATCGACCTTGGGCAGATGGTCGGACTGCCTGTCCTGGGTGGCCTGGTTGTCTTCATCCACCGCGCCGGACAGCTGCGCCTGGCGCCAGCGCCATTCGCGCGTGTACAGCGCCTTGAAGCGTGCCGCTGTACTGTCTTGCGTGCTTGCTGCGGGTGCAGGTGCTGCGGCCTGTGCTTGCGACACGGTGCCGCCCAGAGTGGCTGCAATCAATACACTCAATGCGCTCGCGCGCCAGACGCTGCTGGTCTTCATCCGCGTGCCTCCGGCGCCGCCTTGGCCTGCGCGATCCACTGGCGCACGCGCTGCTGCAACATCGCCAGCGGCATTGCGCCGCCGCCGAGCACCGCATCGTGGAAGGCGCGCACATCGAAGCGATCGCCGAGTTCTTTTTCCGCCTCCGCACGCAGCGCAAGAATCTGCAGCTGCCCCAGCTTGTAGCCGAGGGCCTGGCCCGGCCAGACGATATAGCGATCGGTTTCGGACTGGATGCTGGGCTCGTCATCGGACGGATGCGCGTGGAAGAAATCCACCATCTGCTGGCGGTTCCAGCGCTTGTAATGCACGCCGGTGTCGAGCACCAGGCGATTGGCGCGCAACAGCTCGCCGGACAGCCGGCCGTAGTCGTTGTACGGGTCCTTGAAGAAACCGATCTCCTTGCCCAGGCGCTCGGCGTACAGCGCCCAGCCTTCGATATAGGCGTTGTAGCCGGCCTGCTGCCGGAACGGCGGCAATGGGAGCGTCTGGGCGAGCGAGATCTGCAGGTGATGGCCCGGCACGCCCTCGTGATAGGCAGTGGTTTCGATATTGACCAGCGTGCGGCTGGCGAAGTCGCTGGTGTTGACCTTGACGATGGCAGGCTTGGTGCCTTCCGGATTGCTCTGCCAATATTCGGCGCCGGGCGCGCTGCGCCGGAATGCCGGCATCGCCTGCACTTCCAGCGGCGTCTTCGGCAAATGGCCGAACAGCTTGGGCAACTCGGGTTCCATCGCGGCGATGTAATCGCGGTACTGCTGCAGGATCTGCTCGCCGGAGCTGGCGAAGTGGCGCTTGTCGGTGTCCACCGCCTTGCGGAAGCTGGCCAGGTCGGCAAAGCCCTGCGCCTTGGCGATTACCGTCATCTCGCCTTCGATGCGCGCCACTTCCTTCAGGCCGATCTGATGGATCTCCTCCGGCGCCATGTCGGTGGTGGTCTGGGTATGGATGGCATAGCGATAGCGGCGTTCGCCATCGGGCAGCGACCACAGGCCTTCCTGCGCACGCCCTTGCGCGGCGTATTCGTCGCGCACGAACGCGGCCAATTTGGCGTAGGCCGGGCGCACCTGTTGCTCGATTGCGGCCAGCAACTGCGCGCGCAGCGCAGCGCGCTGGTCGGCCGGCACCGCGGCATCGAGTTTTTTCAGCGGCGAGGCGAACGGGCTCTGCTCGCCGGTCAGCGCGGCGATCTTGTCGATCTGCTCGGGCAGGCGCTCCAGCAGATAACGTGGCTGCACCAGCCCCTCCTTGGCGCCCTGCCGCGACACCGCGATCACCTGGTCGATCACCGTTGGAATCGTCTGCAGGCGCTTGATGTAGTCCTGATAATCCTTGGCGTTCTCGAACGGAAACGCATCGCCGTAACCGGCCAGCCCCAGCTGGATGCCACCGATCGGCTCCAGCGGCATCGCATAGGTCTTCAGGTCGATGCCTTCCAGCTTGTCGCGCAACTGGCCGAGCATCATCTGCAGGCTGAGCTGGCGCTGTTCGTCCAGCGTCTTGCTGTCGATCGCTTCGAATTGCGTGAGCAGCTCGGCAGTGGCGGTGCGTTCGGCCTGCACGGCCTCGAGCGAGTAGTCGCTCCAACGATCGTTGTACCGCTTGTCGCCGATGATGCTGGCGAACTCCGGGTTGTGCTGCAACTGGTACTGCCATTGCTTGTCCAGCAGCGCATCGAAGGCCTTGGCGGCTTGCTCGCCGGTTGGCGCAGCGGTGGCTGCAGCCGCCGTTTCCGCTGCCGGCGGCGCCGGCTTGCAGGCTGTGAACAAGGCGGCGGCCAGCAGGCCGATGGCGACGGGACGCAGGTGGTTCATGCAGTTACTCCAAGATGCAATGGCGGCTGTAGGAGCGCGCTTGCGCGCGACGGCTTTATCGGGACTGCCCGTCGCGCCCGGGTGCGCTCCTACGCGTGCGTGAGCCTGGGCCGGCTCATGCAAACGGTTGGTCGATCGCCGGCGACGGCGGCGTAAACCACTGCGCGCCGGTATCGGTGACGTAAAAGTGGTCTTCCAGGCGTACCCCGAACGCACCGGGCACCACGATCATCGGCTCGTTGCTGGCGCACATGCCCGGCTGCAGCGGCTGCGCATTGCCGCGCACCAGATACGGCGCTTCATGGATCGCCAGGCCGCAGCCATGGCCGGTGCGGTGCGGCAATCCCGGCAAGCGGTAATCCGGCCCCAGCCCTGCGGCCTCCAGCACGCTGCGCGCGGCCTGGTCCACCGCTTCGCAGGCGAGCCCGGGGCGGATCGCCGCAAACGCGGCTGCCTGCGCCGCCTGTTCCAGATCCCAGATGCGCCGTTGCGCGTCGTCGGGCGCGCCGTAGATCCAGGTGCGGGTGATATCGGAGTGATAGCCCTGCACGGTGCAGCCGGTGTCGATCAGCACCAGCTCGCCTGCACGCAGGTGCTGCACGCCGGGAATGCCGTGCGGAAACGCGGTGGCATGGCCGAACTGCACGATGCAGAAGGTCGAACCGTTGTCCGCGCCCAGCGCGCGATGCGCTTCGTCGATGAAGCGCACCAGCTGGTCGGTGCCGATGCCTTCCTGGGCGATGCCGGCGGCCAGCCGCTGCACCAGCAGGGTCATGTCGCAGGCCTGCTGCATCAGCGCCAGTTCGGCCGGCGACTTGCACATGCGGCAGCCGTCGATGATGGCCGCGGCATCGCGGATCGCCGTGCCCAGGTGTGCACGCAGGCCGGTGTGCACGGCAAAGGCGATGCCCGGATCCAGCGCCAGCGCATGCGCGTGGCGGTCGTCCATCACCTGCACCACCAGCGCGTACGGGTCCTCGTGTTCTTCCCACAGATGTTTGGCGACCGCGATCTTCAGCACCGCATCCAGTGAGCCTTCTTCGAACGCGGGGCAGATCAGCACCGGGTCGCCGTCCAGCGTGAGCAGCAGCGCGACCAGGCGCTCGCTCGCGCCCCAAGGCACGCCGGTGAAATAGCGCAGCGACGTGCCGGCGCCGATCAACAACGCATCCACGCCGTGCGCGCGCATCAGGCGGCGTGCGCGTTCGATGCGCTGTGCGTATTCCTGCGCGGCGATCGGCGCGGCACGCTGCGTCCACGGCGTCAATTGCGCGCGCGCCTGTTCCAGCGACAACCCGCCGATCTGGCTGCTCATGCGCCGGCTCCAAGGTCGGCGGTGCTCCATTGCCCATCGACCAGGCGCGCCACGCCACCCGGATTGCGCTGGCGCAGGTCGGCCGGCAGCAGGGCGTCCGGCACCGCGTCGTAGCTGTGCAAGGCGGCGAAGCGGCGGATCGAACCGGGCATGCCCACTGCGGTGAACCCCGGGTGCCCGGTGCTGGGGAACGGCCCGCCATGGTTCTGCGCCGCACTCACCGCCACGCCGGTCGGCATCTTGCTGTTGATCAAGCGCCCCACCCGCGCCCGCAGCACCGGGGCGATGGCCTGCCAGGCCGCATCGTCGCTGCCATCGGCTGCGCGATACAGGGTGCCGGTGAGGTTGCCTTCGAATGCAGCGGCGATTTGCGTCATCTGCGCCACGTCGCGTGCACGCACCAGCAGGCTCACCGGGCCGAAGGCCTCGGTCTGCAACGCATGCGGGCTGGTGAGGAAGGCCTGCGCATCCACGCTCAACAAGGTCGGCGCGTAGCGATAGCCGTCTTCGCCGGTGTGCCCGCCGGCAAGCAGTGCGGCGCCGGCAGCGCGCAGCGCTGCCACACCGTGTTGCACGCCTTCCACGCCTGCGCTGGAAAACAGCACCATCGGCATGGCGGCCTCGAAATGCGCCGTGGTCGCGGCCACGAACGCATCGCCGGCCTCGCCCTGCGGCACCACCACCACCCCGGGATTGGTGCAGAACTGGCCGCTGCCCAGCGTGCACGAGGAGAAGAATTCCTGCGCCAGCGCCGCGCCGCGTTCGGCCAGTGCGCCCGGCAGCAGGAACACCGGGTTGACGCTGGACAGCTCGGCATAGAACGGCACGCCGGCCGCATCGGCGGCGGCCTTCAGCGCCAGCCCGCCCGCACGGCTGCCGGTGAAGCCGATCGCCCCCAGCCGCGCATCGCCGGCCAGCCGCAGGCCGGTGGCGTTGTCGAAGTGATACAGCAACTGCACCGCCGCAGCCGGCAGGCCCGCCGCAAGCAAGGCTGTGTGCGCAAGCTGCGCCATGCGCTTGCTGGTGGCCGGATGCAGCGGATGCGCCTTGGCGATCACCGGGTTGCGCGCGGCAATGGCCGAGGCGAAATCGCTGCCGGCAATCGCATTGAAGGCGAACGGGAAATTGTTCGGGCCAAACACCACCACCGGCTTGCCGAGCGGCGCCAGATGCGAACGCAGATCGGCAGCGGTGTCGATGATGGGTTGGGTCCAGCTATAGCTGCGCACCGCCTGGGCGGCCTGACGCAACTGCCCGCTGGTGCGCGGCAGCTCATTGCCACGCAAGCGTGTGGGTGCCGGCAATGCGGTTTCTGCGTGGGCAAGCGCCACCAGGGTGTCGGCATCGGCATCCAGCGCGTCGGCGTAGGCGTCCAGGAATGCGGCAATCCGTTCGACCGGTGCCGCGGCAAGTTCCGCTGCAACCGCTTGCGCTGCCGCAACCGCGGTTTCGACATCCTCCGCACCGCTGACCGGAAACTGCGGCCCGATCGCCTCACCCGTGCTCGGGTCGGCGGCACGGAAGCTGGCGCTCGCCGCGCGGCTGGGTTGCCACCGGCCGGCCAGCAATACCTCGGCCTGCTGGATGGGCGGGGATTGGAGCGTCTCGTTCATTGCGGCACCTTCGGTTGCATGAGGACAGACCCTGCGCACCGTGCGGCAGCGGCCGACCAGAAAACGACGAGGATGCCGCGCTGATGCGACATCCTCATCGACCCACCTCGCGCTACGCCGGCCACCGCGTCCGCGCGTGCATCCGTGCGCGGCGCTCATCCGGTGGCGTGCAGCGCGAGCTCATCGTCAGGACAGTTTGGGCGCAGTGGCAATGGCGTGGTCGATGACCTTGAGCGCGGCCTCGCGCTCGGCACCGTCGACCACCAGACGCGGCGCGCGCACGCGCTCGCTGCCCAGGCCGACCTTTTCCTGCACCAGTTTGATCAACTGCACGAACTTGGGCACGGTATCCAGGCGCAACAGCGGCAGGAACCAGTCGTAGAGTTCCTTCGCCGCCGGGTAGCCGCCGTCGCGCGCGAGTTCGAACAGGCGCACCGATTCCTTCGGGTAGGCGTTGACCAGGCCGGCGATCCAGCCCTTGGCGCCCATGCTCAGGCCCTCGACGATGGCATCGTCCATGCCCACCAGCAGCGCCAGACGATCGCCCAGCAGCTCCTGCAGCGCGGCGAAGCGGCGCACGTCGCCCGAGGATTCCTTCACTGCCTGCAGGTTGGGGAATTCGGCGGCCAGCTCGGCGATCTGCGCCGGGCCGAAATCGGTCTTGTAGGCCACAGGGTTGTTGTACAGGATCACCGGCAGGTCGGTGGCGGCGATCACCGCGCGCACATGCGCGCCCATCTCGCGCCAGTCGGTGGAGTAGACGTAGGGCGGCAACACCATCAGCCCGCCGCAACCGAGGTCCTTGGCCGCCTTGGCCAGCGCCACCGCCTCACCGGTCGCCAGGCTGGCGATGCCCGGCACCACCGGAACGCGGCCGTTCAATGCGCTGACTAGTGTCTTGAGCACGGCCAGCTTGTCGTCCACGCTCAAGGTGGCCGCCTCGCCCAGCGAGCCTAGCGGCACGATCGCGGTGCAGCCGGCGTCGACCAGTTGATTGGCGTGCTTGGCGAGGAAGTCGTGATCGATCTCGCCGGAGGCGGTGAACGGGGTGGTGATGGCCGGCAGCACGCCATGCCAGAACGCAGCAATACTCATGGATGATTCCCTTGCGAGTCGGAAGTGAACGGGTCGGCCAGCGCCGCGAGGCGGACCGGGAACAACGGCGGCCGGCGGCCGGCGTCGGTGGAAAGCGCGGGCGGGCAACGCCCCAGTTCGGTGAGCGCGGTGCCGCAGATGCGGCCCTGACAGGCGCCCATGCCGCAGCGCGAAGCGAGCTTGGCATCGCGTGCATCGTTGAAGTTGTCCAGCGCGCCCAGCGGCACGTCTTCGCAGCGGCACACCAGCGTGTCGGGCTGCGCCAGCGTGCGGATGCGTGGATCAAGCGCGAACTGCTGTTGCAGCGCCTCGGCGAACGCACGCGCGGCACGTCGCCGCGGCTGCAGGCGCAGCGCAGCGTCCGGCGCGTCGGCAGCCATGTGCCCGGCCATCGCGCCTTCGATCAGCGCGCAATCGCGTCCACCGATGCCGCAGGCCTCGCCCGCTGCAAAGACCTGCCGCACGCTGGTGCGCAGCAGTGCGTCCACATGCACCTGTTGATGCGCGCCGTACGCGTCCAGCCGGCAACCGAGCAGCTGTGCGAGCTCGGTGTTCGGCACCAGGCCATAGCCCACCGCCAGTTGATCGCAGGCAACACGCGTGCGGCCGGTGGGCCCTTCGATCTCGATTTCGCGCAGTTGCGTGTCGCCGTGTGCGGCAACGACAAAGCTGCCGGCGCAATACGCCACCGCGCGCAATTGCAGGCGCAGCGCCACCGCCTGCGCCGCCTTGCCCGGCCAGCGCCACAGCTGCAGCGCAAACTGCCGCAACGCGGCCGCTGATGTCTGTTCGTGGATGCCAAGCACCTGCGCGCCATGCCGTTGCAAGGTGGCCGCACTGGCCAGCAGCAGCGGGCCGCTGCCGGCGACCACCACACGCTTGCCGGCCAGCGGCCAGCCCTGTTTGGCCAGCGCCTGCGCCGCGCCGGCGCCGGTGACGCCGGGCAAGGTCCAGCCCGGAAACGGCAGCAGCAATTCGCGCGCGCCGGTGGCCAGCACCAGGGCGGCGTAATGCAGTTGCAGGGAACCGTGCGGGCCATCGGCCAGCAGCCAGCCCGGCTGCGCCAGCAGGATCTGCGTTTGCGTCAGCAGCGTGATCGACGCCGCGCCCTGCACCTGCCGCAACAGCGCGCGCGCATCGGCCGGCGCGCCGTGCCGCACATCGTTGCGCCACACCTGCCCGCCGGCACGCGGCTGCAGGTCGACCACGCCCACCCGCACGCCATGACTGGCCGCTGCCTGCGCTGCCGCCAGACCGGCCGGGCCGGCGCCGATCACCAGCACATCGAAATGCTGCACGCGCTCAGCCATCGGTGCGTACCTGCATGCCGTCGCGCGCATCCACCAGGCAGGCGCGTTGCTGGCCGATGCCGTCGATGCGCACCCGGCATTCGAAACACACGCCCATGCCGCACAACGGCGCGCGCGGCTGGCCGCTGCATGACTGCCGGAACTGCAGCGTCGCCAGCGCCACCGCAGCGGCCACGCTGGCGCCGGCCGGCACCTCGACCGCTTGCGCATCCACGTGCAGGCGCACCGTCGCGCTCATGCGGCTGCACCATGCACGGCGCGCGCCGGAGCGTACGGGCTGGGGTCGATGGCCGGCGTGCGCCCAAGCAGGCTGTCCACGATCACCCGGGCACTCCCCAGCGCCGTGGTGACGCCCAGCCCCTCATGACCGGCGGCCACCCACACATCGCGCCGGCCGGGCACCGCCCCGAGATACGGGCGCCCGTCCGGTGTCGTCGGGCGCAGCCCGGTCCACACCCGGATCGCCTGCAACTCGCGCAGCACCGGCAGATAGGCGAATGCGCGCTGCAGCATCTGCTGCAACACCGGCAGCGACAGCGCGCGGTCGTGCTCACCGAACTGGCGCGAGGAGCCGATCAGGATCTGCCCGGTCGGCCGCGGCTGCACATTGAAGGCCACGCTGGTGGCGTCGGCGCCATGCGCCGAATCGGCATAGCCCAGTTCCAGTAGCTGATGCCGGATCAAGCCAGGATGCCGGTCGGTGATGACCAGATGGCCCTTGCGCGGGCGCAGTGCCAGCTCCGGCAACAACTGCGGCAAGGCCACCCCGCTGGCCACCAGCACCGGGCCGGCCAGCAGTTGGCCATCGTCCAGACGCACCCCATGCACCTGCAACTGCTCCACCTTGCGGCCGGCAAACAGCTGCGCGCCCGCCTTGCAGGCCAGGCTCACCAGATGCCGCGCCACCCGCGGCGGATACACCACGGCCTCACCCGGCACCAGCATGCCGCCGGCCAGGCCCGCCACCAGTTGCGGCTCCAGTGCATACAGCTGGCTGGCATCGATCGCGTCGGCATGCAGGCCGGCCGCCGCCAGCCGCGCGATCTTGGCCGGCACCGCCGCCAGTTCGCGCGCATCGCGGGCCACCCACAGCGTGCCGCAGCGGCTGAATTCGGCCTCGCTCAGTTGTGCGAAGCGCTCCCACAGCCGCAGCGAATACGCCGACAACGCCAGCTCGGCCGGGTCGTCGTCCATCGCCACCAGGTGCCCCATCGCCGCCGCGGTGGAACCGCCGCCGATCGGCCCGGGCTCGACGATCGCCACGCGCAGCCCTTCGCACGCGGCCGCCTCGGCGCAGGCCGCGCCAACGATGCCCGCGCCCACCACGATCAGGTCGTAGCTGCGTCGCGTGGACGCTGCCGACGGCGCCGCATCGGCGGCCGGCGCGCTGCCAACTCCCTCCGATGCGGGCCGCACTTCGTCCATCAGGCCACGATGCCCCAGGCGAACGGGTCGGCCGGGTCGATCAGCAGCTGCGCGCGTGCGGTGATGTAGGCGTGCCCGCTGATGCGTGGCGCAATGCCGCGCCCGCTGAGGCGATAGCTGCCTTCGAAGGCGCTGCCCAGAATGCCCTGCTGCACCCAGCGCTCGCCTTCGGCCAGCTTGCCGTCGGCGGCCAGGCAGGCCAGCTTGGCGCTGGTGCCGGTGCCGCACGGCGAACGGTCGTAGGCCAGCCCCGGGCACAGCACGAAGTTGCGCGCCACGCCACTGCCGTCGGGTGCGCTGCCGTTGATTTCGATATGGTCGATCTCGCCACCGGCCTCGCCGGTGATGCCGGCCGCTTCCAGCGCCAGCCGGATCGCCTCGGTATAGGCGGTCAGCTCGCGCTGATGTGCCAGGTCCAGCGCACACGGCGCCTGCCCGGTGATGAAGAACCAGTTGCCGCCCCAGGCCACATCGCCACGCACCGGCCCGTAACCGGGCACGTCCACGTCCACGTCGGTCGCGACGCGATAGCTGTCGACATTGTCGACCGACACCGTGCCGTCTTCGGCCAGTTCCACGCCGACCGTGCCGACCGGCGTCTCGATGCGGTGCTGGCCCGGCGCGATGCGCCCCAGCTCGGCCAGCGTACGCACCACGCCGATGGTGCCGTGCCCGCACATGCCCAGGTAGCCCACGTTGTTGAAGAAGATCACTCCGGTGCAGGCGCTGGGATCGCGGGCCGGCAGCAGCAAGGCGCCGACCATGGTGTCCGAGCCGCGCGGTTCGCAGGCGATCGCGCTGCGCCACTGGTCGAAATCGCGGCCAAACCGCTCGCGGCATTGCGCCAGATCGCCATCGCCCAGATCGGGGAAGCCGGAGAGGACCACGCGGGTAGGTTCGCCGGCCGTATGGGAGTCGATGACGTCGATGGTGTGCATGGCCCATGCTCCCACTGCCGGCTGGCGGACGACTAGCGTCCAATGCGAGTTGCAAATGCGGAAATCCGCACAATCGACAACCCGGTTCACAGCCCCGCGTTTGCGCTAGGATCAATACAGGGCCGCGCCTTTCGTGCAGCCGTCAATCGTGACCGCCACCATGACGCCGATGGACCTCAACCTTCCCGCGCTGGAAATGCAGACGCTGTTCGATGCGCTGCCGGACGTGGTGTTCTTCATCAAGGACAGCGAGGGCCGCTACACCCATTGCAACCTGACGCTGGTGCGCCGGCTCGGACGCAAATTGCGCAGCGAAATCATCGGCCGCTCGCCACTGGAAGTGTTCCCGCTGCCGCTGGGCGGCAGCTACATGATGCAGGACCGCCGCGTGCTGTGTGGCGAGCTCATCGACAACCAGCTGGAGGTGCATCTGTATCCCAACCGCCTGCCCGGTTGGTGCCTGACCTTCAAACGCCCGCTATGCGAGGCCAATGAAGTGATTGGCGTGGTCGGCATTTCGCGCGATCTGGGCCAGCCCGACAGCCGGCACTCGGCATACGAGCGCCTGAGCCAGGTGATGGATCACATGCAGGCCAACTTCGGCGACAACCTGCGGGTGCAGAGCCTGGCCGACCTGGCCGGCCTGTCGGTGGCGCAGCTGGAACGGCACTTCCGCCGCGTGTTCCAGGTGACTCCGCAGCAACTGCTGACCAAGCTGCGGATCGAATCGGCGATGCGGCTGCTGTACGGCGACGACAGCATCGCCAGCATCGGGCAACGCTGCGGCTTTGCCGACCAGAGCGCATTCGCGCGTCAGTTCAAGGCAACCGTCGGCATGACCCCGCGCGATTACCGAGCGCTCAAGGGGCAGTTGTAGGCACGCAAACACACGCTGACACACCGCTGGCACAAATGCCGAATTCGGCAGCATTGGCGATACCGCGGCGATGCGGTTTGCCCGGATTGTCGCAACGCTGTCGCGGTGCGCAGGAGGTGGCACAAGCGGGGTCGCGCTGAAGGTCGCGTCAAGGCGACCCTGGGCCCGGATGGTAGAATTTCTGGTTTCCCCTACCGCGTTGCCAATGGCCAGCTTTTTCCGCCGTAACAAGCCAACCACGCCCGACAGCGCGCGTACCTCGCGCTATAGCCTGGAAGAACTGGCAGCCGCATTCCCCACCGCGCCGTCTGCCGCCACCCCGGCATCGCCGGCCGAGGCAATGCCGACTGCCGAACCTGGCACATCGGCCACACCAGCATCACCCGCGCCTGCCGCACCCGCGCGCAGCGATGCGGTAACGCCGACGCCCGCCGCAACGCCGCCTGCCGCGGCACCAGCCGACCAACTTGCCCAGGACATCGCCACGCGCACTGGCCAGGCGCAGAGCATTGCCGCAGTCCCCAACACACCCACGCCGTCGGCCACGCCGACGCCTGAGGCATTGCAGGCGCTGCCCGATCCGGTTCCGTCTGCCGCGCCGCACGCTCCCACGGTAGTGGTGCCGCCACCGGTTGTCGTACAGCCGCACAGCGCACCCGCGCAGCCGGCAGGCACGCCTGCGCAAGGCGCCGCGCCCGCAGTCGTACCGTCGACCGCGACGCCTGCTGCCACGCCTACTGTGGTTACACCCGCTGTCGTGACACCTGCCGCCGCAACAGCTGCTCCCGCAGTGACACCGGCCGTTGCCCCGTTGCCTGCCGCCGCGCCCAGCGTCGTCGCCCCGGCCGTGATCAGCGCCCCAGTGCCGGCCAGTTCCGACAACGACAGCATCGTCGGCCAGCGCGATGCGCTACCGGCCGCTCCGGCCGGCAAGCCGGGCTGGCGCGACCGTCTGCGCAACAGCAGCTTCGCGCGCAGCTTCGGCGGTCTGTTCTCGCGCAACCCCAAGCTCGACGACGACCTGCTCGACGAAATCGAAACCGCGCTGATCACCGCCGACGTCGGCATCGGCGCGACCACCGCCCTGGTCGAAGGGCTGCGCAAGCGCATGAAGTCGCGCGAGTTCGCCGATGCGCAGGCGATGTTCAAGGCCCTGCGCGCCGATCTGATCGCGCTGCTGCAGCCGGTCTCCAAACCGCTGGTCATCGACCGCTCGGCCAAGCCCTTCGTGGTGCTCACCGTCGGCGTCAATGGCGTCGGCAAGACCACCACCATCGGCAAGCTGGCCAAGCGCTTCAAGGACGACGGCAACAGCCTGATGCTGGCCGCCGGCGACACCTTCCGCGCCGCGGCGGTGGCGCAGCTGCAGGCCTGGGGCGATCGCAACGGCGTGGCCGTGATCGCGCAGGGGCAGAATGCCGATGCCGCCTCGGTGGCATTCGACGCGCTGCAGGCCGCCAAGGCGCGTGGCACCGAGGTGTTGATCGCCGACACCGCCGGCCGCCTGCACACCCAGACCGGGCTGATGAACGAGCTGGGCAAGATCCGCCGCGTGCTCGGCAAGATCGATGCTGCCGCACCGCACGAGGTGCTGATGGTCATCGACGGCACCACCGGCCAGAACGCCATCTCGCAGCTGCGCCAGTTCCATGCCGCGGTCGGCGTCACCGGCCTGGTCGTGACCAAGCTCGATGGCACCGCCAAGGGCGGCGTGGTGTTCGCACTGGCGCGCGAGTTCAATATCCCGATCCGCTTCGCCGGCATCGGCGAACGCCCGGAAGACCTGCGCGTGTTCGACCCGGTCGCCTTCGTCGATGCCCTGCTGCCGGAAGCCCTGGGCAGCTGAGTGACAGAGGCCTGCCCGCATCTGCAAGCGTTGTGCGCGCAGGCGCTGCAGGCAGGCTGCACGGTGCGGGACGTGTCCGGCGACTGGTCGCGCGCCGGGCGTGCCCTGGAGTTCGCCCAGCCATTGCCGGCGGCGTTGCGCAAGCAGGCGCGGCGCAACGCGGAGCTGGTTCATTACCATGCACCGGCCGCACCGCACTGGCCTGGCGATGAAGGCTTCTTCTGCGACCAATGCCGGGTTGGACTTGCGTTTCCGCTGCACTGATCGGCCCATCGCCATACGCGCACAGCCGGGCGTCATCCGCCCGCCGTCACCGCCTTCCTTCGCCAGCAGACCCCATGCCAGCCGATCACGCCACTGCCACCGCTGACGCCTTCGTCGACCGCCTGCTGCACTGGTTCGACGGCCACGGCCGCCACGACCTGCCCTGGCAACACCCGCGCGCGCCCTACCGGGTGTGGCTGTCGGAAATCATGCTGCAGCAGACCCAGGTCGCGGTGGTCATTCCGTATTTCCACAAGTTCGTCGCCCGCTTTCCGACCCTGGCCGACCTGGCCGCGGCCGACAACGACACCGTGATGGCGCATTGGGCCGGGCTTGGCTACTACGCACGCGCACGCAACCTGCATGCCGCAGCCCGGCAATGCGTCACCCTGCACGATGGCGAGCTGCCACGCGATTTCGATGCGTTGCTGGCGTTGCCCGGCATCGGCCGCAGCACCGCCGGCGCGATCCTCAGCCAGGCCTGGAACGACCGCTTCGCGATCATGGACGGCAACGTCAAACGCGTGCTGACGCGCTTCCACGGCATTGCCGGCTACCCCGGCCTGCCGGCGATCGAAAAGCAGTTATGGCAACTGGCGACGACGCATGTGGCGCAGGTGCCGGCCGGCCGCCTGGCCGACTACACCCAGGCGCAAATGGATTTCGGCGCCACGCTATGCACGCGCGCCAAGCCGGCCTGCGTGCTGTGCCCGCTGCAGGACGATTGCGTGGCGCGCCGCGATGGCCTGGTGGACGCACTGCCCACGCCCAAGCCCGGCAAGGCGTTGCCCGAGCGCGAAGCAACCGCGCTGCTGCTGGAAAACGCAGACAGGCAGATCCTGCTGCAGCGCCGCCCGCCGACCGGCATCTGGGCCTCGCTATGGACGCTGCCGCAGGCCGAGACCGACAGCGGCATGCGCGCATGGTTCGACAAACACATCGATGGCAACTACGACCGCGCCGACGAACTGCCGCTGATCGTGCACACCTTCAGTCATTACCGCCTGCATCTGCAGCCCTTGCACCTCGGCAAGGTCGCACTGCGCCCGGCGGTACGCGACAATGACGACCTGCGCTGGGTCGCCCGCGCCGATCTCGCATCGCTGGGCCTGCCGGCGCCGATCCGCAAACTGCTCGACGCCCTCTAGGCGCGCACTCAAAGGAATCCGCATGTCCCGCACCGTGTTCTGCCAGTACCAGCAATGTGACACCGAAGGCCTGGATTTTGTGCCGTATCCCGGCGAGCTCGGCCAGCGCGTGTTCGCGCAGATCGGCAAGAGCGCATGGCAGGCCTGGCTGGCGCATCAGACCATGCTGATCAACGAAAACCGGCTGTCGCCGCGCGACCCCAAGCATCGCGCGTTTCTCGAAGCCGAGTTGCAGAAGTTCCTGTTCGAACGCAACGCCGACAAGCCGGATGGCTATGTCGCGCCGATGGGCGAAGAGTAAGCACGTCGGGATTCAGCGCGGCCAACAGACCACTGCGCTCACTGCCGGACAGGCGCGGCCGGTGACCGGGATCGGCGTGCATCACATCTGCCCTCCAGATCCTGCGCAACACTTCCTTCGGGCCGGGCACTGCTGGCCGCGGCTTTAGACAGGACAAAAAGAGCGCAGCGCAGGATAGACCTGCAGCGCAGCCCCCGCTACACGATCACTGCGCCCATCTGCAGGTGACATCCAGGCATCGCACTGCCCGGATGCGTGCGCCTCAACCGACGCCGGTCGGCCCGTCCAGCAGCATGCGGATCCGCTTGAGCAGCTCCTTTTGCGTATACGGTTTGTTGACCACGTCGAACTCCGCGCCGCCCACGTCGGTGCGCTGAATGCTGGCATCGGCATAGCCGGTGGTCAGCAGGACCTTGATCCTGGGCAGCATGCGCCGCGCCTCGCGGGCCAGCACCACGCCATTCATGCCGCCGGGCATGATCAGATCGGTGAACAGCGCATCCACTTCCGCATGCTGCTCGAGTAACTCGATCGCCTCGCGCCCGCTGGCTGCAGAGAGAATGCGGTAACCGGCGTTTTCCAGGAACATCCTGGCCACCACCGCCACGTCCTGCTTGTCTTCCACCACCAGGATGGTTTCGCTGCCGCCCTTGTCGATGGCACGGCTCTTGACGGCCTGCAGGTCGTTCTCGAACTCGTTGGATGCGGGGAAATACAACCGCACCGTGGTGCCTTCGCCCACTTCGCTGTAGATGCGCACGGTGCCGCCGGACTGCTTGACGAAGCCGTACACCATCGACAGACCCAGGCCTGTGCCCTGCCCCTCGTCCTTGGTGGTAAAGAACGGCTCCATGACGCGGCTGGCCACCTCCGGCGGCATGCCCAAGCCCGTGTCGCTGACGGCAATGCTCACATAGCGACCCGGCGCCAACTGGTGGTGCATGGCCAGATCGTGGCTGGTGATTTCCACGTTCTGGGTCTGCACGGTCACTTCCTTGCGCTCGGACTGCGCCATCGCATCGCGCGCATTGATCAGCACGTTCAACAGCGCCACTTCGGCCTGGGTGGTGTCGATCTGGCAGTTCCACAGCCCATCTTCCAGCGACTGCCGCAGGCTGATGCCGCCCCCCAGCGTGCGCTCGGCCATGTTGTTCATGCCCGACACCAGGCCATTGAGATTGACCACCCGCCCCCGCAATTTCTGCTTGCGCGAAAACGCCAGCAATTGCTGGGTCAGGGTGGCCGCCTTGGCCGCGGCCGTTGCGGCATGTTCGGCGCTGAAGGCGATGCGTTCGGCATTCCTGGCGGCATCGCCGGAGACCATCATCTGGATCACTTCCAGATGCCCGGACATCACCTGCAGCAGATTGTTGAAATCATGCGCGATGCCGCCGGTCAACTGCCCCAGCGCTTCCATCTTCTGCGCCTGGCGCAAGGCGTCCTCGGCATCGCGGCGACGACTCACGTCCAGCTGCGAACCGAAGAAGTAGACCAGGTTGCCTTGCTCGTCGAACACCGGCGAGACGAACAGCGCGTTCCAGAACGAGGAGCCATCCTTGCGGTAATTCAGCACCTCGGTGGCGAATTCGCGGCGTTGCTCGATGGACTCGCGCACGTCCTGCACGCTGGCCGGATCGGTTTCCGGGCCCTGCAGGAAACGGCAGTTGTTGCCGATGATCTCCTCGGACGAATACCCGGTCATTTCCAGGAACGCCCGGTTGGCGAACACGATCGGATTGTCGGGCAGGTGCGGGTCGGTGACCGTCATCGGCATCCGCGTGGTTTCCACCGCGGCAAAAAAGATATCCGAGCGATGCTTCTCCACAGGCAGGCTGCGAGATTCGCTGATATGAGGCGCCCGCAGCTCTCCGTTACCAGGATCGTTCAAGTGCATGTTCTCCGCGGGGCCATTCCCGTGGCGATAGTCTAGTTGGGGCCGGTGAGTTGATCCCTCACATCCATGAGCCTTTCCCGTACGGCCGCGCCCGCCGATGCAACCCGGCGTGCGGGAGGCAGCACACGCTAATGCGGCGCCACCTTCGAAAACACGTTGATGACCACCGCACCGGCCACGATCAGGCCCATGCCCAGCAGCGCGGGCGCATCCAGCCGTTGTCCGTGCACGGACCAGGCCACCAGCGAAATCAACACGATGCCCGCGCCCGACCACATGGCGTAGGCGATGCCGACCGGGATCACGCGCAGCGTCAGCGCCAGGAAATAGAACGAAATGCCGTAGCCCAGCACGGTGAGCAGCGATGGCCACATGCGCGTGAAGCCTTCGCTCGATTTGAGCGCCGCAGTGGCGGTGACTTCTGCGCAGATCGCGATTGCCAGGAATATCCAGTTCTTCATCGCCGCACCTTGCCCGTGGAATGCGGCGACCATAGCGGCAGGCACCGGCTTGCTTGCAAGCGCGCCGCTGTGCGCCATTGCCTGCGCCGTCGCTTGCTGAAAGCGGGCTAATGAAGGCACGGCGGGCGAGCATTGGCAGGCAGGTGCATCGGTCGTTTTGCCGTAGCATGCGCGGGCAGCAAGCAGCTCTTGCGCTTCATTCGGCCGTTCTGGCGCCGTTGCGCGCGTCTTTCCAGCCAGCGCAGGCTCTGGCAATCATGCGATGCCACCATGCCGGGCTACCAGACCCAGATTCACGAGTTGACCTTCGGGCAACTGACCTACGTCATCCGCGCACTTGCCGATAAACAGCAATACGCCGATCCGGACGAGAGTGCGGCCGATGCCGGCATCTCCTCGGCGCAGTGGAGCCTGTTCGGGCAGGTCTGGCCTGCCGGCCAGCTACTGGCCGAAGCAATGGCCACGCGCCCGATCGAAGGCCGGCGCATTCTCGAACTCGGCTGCGGCCTGGGGCTGGCCAGCCTGGTGTTGCGCCGGCGCGGCGCCGACGTGGTCGCCAGCGATCATCACCCGCTGGCAGAGGTGTTCCTGGCGTACAACGCCGCACTCAACTCCCTGGACTCGGTGCCGTATCGCCGGCTCGACTGGGACGCCGGCGCGCCGAACATGGGCCAGTTCGACATGATCATTGCCAGCGACGTGCTCTACGAGAGCCGCCACGCCACCATGTTGGCCAGCCTCATTCCCGCGCTGGCCAGGCCTTCGTGCGAGATCGTCATCAGCGATCCGGGCCGCGGCAACGCCAACGCGCTCTCGCGCATGCTGGCGGACATCGGGTTTTCGTTGGTCGCCGGCGACCGCCAGGCCGCAGCCCAGGTGGCCAAGGCGCCGCGCCTGTTCGTCTACCGGCGCAACATGGACAACTGGTGGCCGGCAGGCGGCTGATCACCCTGCCGCGTCACTCGGGTGCAGGCGTATAGGCAAACAGTGCAATCGGCTTGCGCGGATCGGCCTTGATCTCCTTGTGCTCGCTCATGCGCATTGCATCGGCATCGGGCGCGTTGTCGGTATTCATCTCCCAGCTTTCCAGCACGCGCTTGTGGAACAAGAACTCGCCGCGCGCACGGTCGTAGCGGAAGGTGATGTAGTCGGTCCAGTGCTGGCCGCAGGCCACGCCATTTTGCACGGTGAAGTAGGCGCCCTTCGCCACCAGGCCTTGTTCGCCGTCCAGAAACGGATCGCACTGCCCGCCTTCGTCGGCCTTGAAGATCACCCGCGTATTGCGCCCGGCAATCACAAAGCTGCCGTCGGCAGTCGCCACCAACACCAGCAGGGTCCGCGCCGGCGCCGGGTCGCTGTTTGTCTTGCGCGCATCTTCTGCCTTGGCGCGCAGGGCCACCACATAATCCGGCCGCCCATCGGCGGTCAGATCCGCCTCGGCAAGGCCGATGACCGTCTGCCCGACAGGCAGCAGCCTGGACGCAGCGGCCGGCAGTGTCGTCGCTGCGGTGCACGGCGCGACTGCGGCCATTGTCAGTGCCAGTGCCAGTGCCAGGGCCAACCACAAGCATCGCGTCGTCATCGCCGTTCCTTCATCTGCATGGGACGCCAGCATACGCGGCTATCCAGGTCGGCCGGCTGGTGGGGCACCATGCGAGCATCGCGCCTGCGTAGTCGATGCTGCGCGTTGCATCAGTTGGGCCGCAGATCGCTCGGCCGCGGGTTCGAAAATACGAGCGTGTCTGCCAGTGCAATGGCACACGGATAAGAACGGCAGTTCATCATCAGCGGCATCACCGGCGGCACGTTGTAAGCGAGCCCGCGCTGCCAGGCCTGCGGGGCGCTGATCGCCAGCAGCGCCGGTGTCCATGCGCGGCAATCGCTGCTTCTTCGTTTCCAGCGATGCACCAGTGCACGACGCGGTGGCACGTTTTAACAGTACAGACACGGTCCAACAAAGCCTGACGCCACAGTGCCGGCACCAGGCCTCAGGGCCGGTATTCCTTCGGATCCAGAAACTCGGCGAGACAGGAGCCCACACGCAGCGCCTGCTCGCGCGCATCGCCGCGGTATTCGCCCTGCCCCGCGCCTTCGATCGTGGCGATCGGCGAGGGATGGTCGCGGTGATACACGAACGCCGTCGACGACCACTGCGTCTGTCCAGGAGCCTGACTTTCCATGGTTTCCACGCGGAACTCCCCGCAGTAGCCGTGGATCAACGTGCGTCGAAGTGTCTTGTGCGTCATGTGCGGAAGTATCGCCACGCGCAGTTGAAGACCACGTGGAAAAACCACCGCGATCCGGCAGCGCGCGATCCGGCTCCAACCCCTTGGGTCATTCACCGGACGCAATCTGCCAAGCCCATTCAAGGGCGGGCCGTACCCGCATCCGCCCGTCGGGCACCTTCTCCCTAGGGGAGAAGGAACAATCGGGCGCTGCTCAGCAGCTGGAGCGCACGCGCCGCCCAGGGGCTGGCGTCACAGTACGGAGCAACACAGCAGTTCGCCCAGCCGCAGGCGACAGGTCTGCCGGCAAACGCAAGCAATCCATCCGCAGCAATCGCTGCAACTTGGCGTCAACAAAAACAGGGAAGAGAGTTTGCACATCCGGCGATTGCCGGGAAGCCTTGCGAACGAAGGCTTGGAAATGGTGGCCGAGGACGGAATCGAACCGCCGACACGGGGATTTTCAATCCCCTGCTCTACCAACTGAGCTACTCGGCCACTATCGCAACATGCTGCCTGCGTTGCGAGGACGCGCATCATAGCGAGCAGGCGCAGTTTGAGCAAGCATTGTGATGAACTTTGTTGCGGGCCGGCGCGGCGACCGTGCTTTCCTGCACCGGTTCACGCCGCGCGGCGGGCGGCATGGCCTAGCCTGCGCAGGTCCCGAGGAGATTGTCATGCGCCTGCCCCGCCTGCTGTTGTCGTTCGCCATGCTGCTGCCGTTGATGGCCGCGGCCCAACAGCCGGTACGCGCAGTGCCGCAACTGGACATCTCCCGCTACGCCGGGCAGTGGCACGAGATCGCGCATCTTCCGGTGTCGTTCCAGAAGAAGTGCCGCAGCGACATCACCGCCAGCTACACCTTGCGCGACGATGGCTTGATCGGCGTGCGCAACGGCTGCCGCAGCGCCGATGGCGAGCTGACCCAGGCCGAGGGAGTGGCACGGCCGGTCGAGGGCCGGCCCGGGCAGCTGCAGGTGCGCTTTGCGCCGGAGTGGTTGAGCTGGTTGCCGCTGGTGTGGGCCGACTACTGGGTGATCGCACTCGACCCGGATTACCAATGGGCGGTGGTCGGCGAACCGGATCGCAAGTATCTGTGGATCCTGTCGCGCTCGCCACAGATGCAGCGCGCGCAGTTGGAGCAACTCAAGCGTCAGGCCACGCAGATGGGCTACGACCTGTCGCCGCTGATCGTGGCTGCGCCCTTGCGTTGACGCCAGCGGCCTGAAAGCAGGCCGCGCCGCGTGATGTGCCGCGACGCCTGCACCCGGACACGCCGCGAGGCAGCAAGGCAGCAACCGTACTGCGTAGTATTCTTGGCGCCGCCTTATCCCGCCAAGGACTTCCGTACATGCGTCGTGCCTACCGTCTCCTGATCGTGTCGCTGGCCTGCGGCCTGCTGCTGAGCGCCTGCGGCGGTGCGGTCCGACGCGTGTCCGAGCCGGCCGCCAGCATCCAGCAACTGACCGTGCGTGCCGATGGCTCCTGGTCGGTCGATCTGCGGCTGCAGAACTACAGCAGCATCCCGATGCAGTTCGAGCGCGTGGCGCTGGAAATTTCTGCCGGCGATCAGCTGGCCGGCAAGCTCGACCAGAGCGTCGGTATCTCGATCGGCCCGGAAACCGCCGACGTGGTGACCGTCAGCGTGCAGCCGACCTCGCTGGGCCGCCTCACTGTGGCCGATGTGCTTGCCGGCGGCCGCTCGCTGCCGTACACGCTCAAGGGCACGGTGTGGGCCACCCCGCAGGACAAGAAACAACGCGAGTTCGCGGTGCAATCGCGCAACACGCTCAGCCCGGCCCCCGGCCTCAACGGCGTGCTGCGCTGACGCGCACGCCTTCCCGCACTCGATTTGAAGGATCCCGCATGAGCAGCTACACCGCCCCGCTGACCGATTTCCGCTTCGCCCTGCACGACGTACTCGGCGCGCAGGCCCTGTTCGCCCGGCTCGGCTATGCCGACGCCAGCACCGATATCATCGACGCCGTGCTCGAAGAAGCCGGCCGCTTCACCGCGCAGGTGCTGGCGCCGCTCAACAGCATCGGCGACGAAATCGGCTGTGCCTTCGACAAGAGCACCCACGCGGTGACCACCCCGCCCGGCTTCCGTGCGGCCTACGACCAGTTCGTGGCAGGCGGCTGGAACGGCCTGACCGCCGAGCCGGAGTTCGGCGGCCAGGGCATGCCGCACACCCTGGGCGTGCCGCTGAGCGAAATGATCAACTCGGCCAACCTGGCGTGGGGCAATTTCCCGCTGCTCTCGCACGGCGCCAGCGAAGCGCTGCGCCAGCACGGCGAGGCGTGGCAGCAGGAAGCGTTCCTCAAGCCGCTGACCGACGGCCGCTGGACCGGCACCATGTGCCTGACCGAGCCGCATTGCGGCACCGATCTGGGCCTGCTCAAGACCCGCGCTGAGCCCAACGCCGACGGCAGCTACGCCATCACCGGCACCAAGATCTTCATCACCGCCGGCGAGCACGACCTCACCGACAACATCGTGCATCTGGTGCTGGCCAAACTGCCCGACGCGCCTGCCGGTGCCAAGGGCATCTCGCTGTTCGTCACCCCCAAGTTCAAGGTGGATCGCGACGGCACTGTGGGCGAGCGCAACACGCTGCACTGCGGCTCGATCGAGCACAAGATGGGCATCAAGGGCTCGGTGACCTGCGTGATGAACTTCGAAGGCGCGCAGGGTTATCTGGTCGGCCAGCCGCACAAGGGCCTGCAGGCCATGTTTACGATGATGAATACCGCACGCCTGAGCGTGGGCCTGCAGGGCATCGGCCTGTCCGAACGCGCGTATCAGAACGCGCTGCGCTACACCCGCGAGCGCCTGCAATCGCGCGCGCTCAGCGGTGCCAAATTCCCCGACAAGCCGGCCGACCCGATCATCGTGCACCCGGACGTGCGCCGCATGCTGTTGACCATCAAGTCGCTGACCGAAGGCAGCCGCCTGCTCGCGCTGCACGCGGCCAGCTTGGTCGATGTGGCCCACCGCGGCACCACCGAACAGGAACGCGCCGACGCCGAGACCCTGGTGAGCTTCCTCACCCCGATCTCCAAGGCCTGCCAGACCGAGTGGTCGATCGAGAACACCTACCACGCGCTGCAGTGCTTCGGCGGCCACGGCTACATCCGCGAATACGGCATGGAGCAGCTGGCCCGCGACGCACGCATCACCACCATCTACGAAGGCACCACCGGCATCCAGGCGCTGGATCTGATCGGCCGCAAGACCGCTGCCAGCCAGGCGGCGGGACTGAAGCTGTTCCTGGCCGATGTGGAAACCTTCGCCAATGCGCAGGAAGGCAATGCCGCGCTGGCCGAGTTCATCAAGCCGCTGCGCGACAAGTGCAGCGAGTGGGCGATGCTGACCCGCGACGTGCTCGATCGCGCCGCCCGCAACCCGGACGAACTCGGTGCCGCCAGCTACGACTACCTGTTCTATTCCGGCTACGTGGTGCTGGCGTACTGGTGGGCGCGCAGCGTGGCCGCTGCCGATGCCTCCGCGCACAGCGAGGAGTTCAAGCGCGCCAAGCGCGAAACCGCCCGCTTCTACTTCGCACGCGTGTTGCCGCGTACGCTGACCCATGCCGCCACCATCCGCAGCGGCGCAGCGCCGTTGATGACGCTGGAAGCAGAGTTGTTCGGCGAGGCCTGAGCAAGTGCATCATCGCGGCGGGCTGCCGCTGTCGTAGCGGACCTGGCCGCGATGAGGCGGTACCGATCGGCGAGACGTCGCGCCCGGGTGCACTCCTACGGCAACACCGCAGGATTCCGCCGCTGTCGTAGGAGCGGACCTGGCCGCGACGAGGCGGCACCGATCAGCGAGACGTCGCGCCCGGGCGAGCATCTACGCCAACATCGCAGAATTCAGCCGCTGTCGTAGGAGCGGACCTGGCCGCGATGAGGCGGTATCGATCGGCGAGATGTCGCGCCCGGGTGCGCTCCTACGGCTAAGCAAGGCCTGCAAGGCGTCAGAACATGGTTGCACAGCGCGGCGGCCGGGGCGGCTGGGCGGAGACGTGCTGACCTCTGACTGCAAGTGATTGCAAGACGCGCGCCAAAGCCAGTCGCTGCAATACACAAACTGTCAACGATCGGGTATAAGCTGTTTTCCCGATGGAGACAGACACGCACGCAGGTGATGTGATCTTCCCTGGAGGCTCTTCTGCTCCGGTCGCGGGCAGCGCTGTCGCTGCGATCCAGCAACTTCCCACCTTGCGCCTGCTGTCGCTCGATGCGCATGGTCGCGTACTGGACTGGATCAACTGGCAGGACGCCGCCTGTCTGTACGCACGCGATGCGGTGTCCTGGACGCTGGGCGAGCCCTGCATGCAGATCCATGGCGGCATCTCGCGCCTGACCGGCGCGCGCAGCGTGCTGGAATTGCATCCCATCATCGCAGCGCGCGGGCACGCGCGTTCGCGTGCGCTGGACCCGACGCCGACGCTCAGCAACACCGCCCTGTTCGCGCGCGACTCGCAGCTGTGCATGTATTGCGGCCAGCACTTCAGTCGCCCGCAGCTGACCCGCGATCACGTCATGCCGGTCTCCAAGGGCGGCCGCGACAGCTGGGAGAACGTGGTCACCGCCTGCTTCCAGTGCAACTCGCGCAAGGCCAACCGGACACCACAGCAGGCGCATATGCCGTTGCTGGCCGTGCCGTACCGGCCGAGCTGGATCGAACATCTGATCCTGTCCAACCGCAACATCCTCTCCGACCAGATGGCGTTCCTGCGCGCGCAGTTGCCCAAGCGCTCGAAACTGTCGCTGTAGTCCGCCATGCCGGCTCGGCGCGATGCTCCGAGCGCCAAATACGACCGTTGGCAATGGCCGATCGAGAGAAAGGCATCGTCGACGGTGTCGAGCGTATCGGCTCACGACGGCGCATTGCCTCGTATGGCCTCCTACCCGTTCTCCCCTGTGCGCCGGCTCCACCCGCAAGCCATACGACGGCCAGGCAACCCTGACCTATCCCCCAGGCCGCTGGCCCGGGTGCGGCAGATTGCCGCAGCCCTTGGAACCCGGCGCGCGCGCCTGCGCTGCCAGCAGGCTCGGTCATCACTTCCCGCTGACAGCTGAACCGGTTTGCTTGCCGGGCCTTCGCATGGGGAGGACAATACGGCTTCAGAACATTGACACGATGATGATCGACTCCACCCGCTATCCGCGCCTGTCCCGCATCCAGACCCCCGACGATCTGCGCACTTTCGACGAGGCCGATCTGACCGCGATCGCCGAAGAGCTGCGCGCCTACCTCATCGAATCGGTGGGCAAGAGCGGCGGGCATTTTGCGGCCGGCCTGGGCGTGATCGAACTCACCGTCGCCCTGCACTACCTGTATCAGACCCCGGTCGATCAGCTGGTGTGGGATGTGGGCCATCAGACCTACCCGCACAAGATCCTTACCGGCCGCCGCGACCAGATCCACACGGTCAAGCAGAAGGACGGCGTGGCGCCGTTCCCCAAGCGCGAAGAGAGCGTCTACGACACCTTCGGTGTCGGGCATTCCTCGACCTCGATCTCGGCCGCGCTGGGCATGGCGATCGCCGCGCAGCGCAGCGGTGACGAGCGCAAGGTGGTGGCGGTAATCGGCGACGGCGCGATGACCGCCGGCATGGTCTACGAGGCGCTCAACCATGCCGGCGGCATGGACCCGGAGCCGAACCTGCTGGTGATCCTCAACGACAACCGCATGTCGATCTCCGAAGCGGTCGGCGGACTGACCAAGATGCTGGGGCGTGCCAGCGGCAGCCGCACCCTCAACGCCATCCGCGAGGGCGGCAAGAAGATCCTCGGCGACAAGAAGAACAACCCCACCGCGCGCTTCGTGCGGCGCTGGGAAGAACACTGGAAGGGCATGTTCGTGCCGTCCACGCTGTTCGAGGAAATGGGCTTCCACTACACCGGCCCGATCGACGGCCACGACCTGCCTGGCCTGGTCGGCGCACTGAAGACCCTGAAGACGCTCAAGGGCCCGCAGCTGCTGCATGTGATCACCACCAAGGGCAAGGGCTACGAACTGGCCGAAGGCGATCAGATCGGTTACCACGCCGTCGGTCCGTTCGATCCAAGCAAGGGCCTGGTCGCCAAGGCCGGCGTCAAGAAGCCGACCTATACCGATGTCTTCAGCGACTGGGTCTGCGACATGGCCGCGGCCGAACCCAAGCTGCTGGTGATCACCCCGGCGATGCGCGAGGGTTCGGGCCTGGTGCGTTTCAGCAAGGAATACCCGCAGCGCTATTTCGACGTGGCAATCGCCGAGCAACACGCGGTGACGCTAGCCGCCGGCATGGCGACCCAGGGCGCCAAACCGGTGGTGGCGATCTACTCCACCTTCCTGCAGCGCGGCTACGACCAGCTGGTGCACGACGTGGCAGTGCAGAAGCTCGACGTGCTGTTCGCGATCGACCGCGGCGGCGTGGTCGGCCCGGACGGCGCCACCCATGCCGGCAACCTGGACCTGAGCTTCCTGCGCTGCGTCCCGCACATGGTGGTGATGGCGCCGGCCGACGAGGCCGAATGCCGTCAGATGCTCACCACCGGCGTGCGTTACGAAGGCCCGGCGGCAGTGCGTTACCCGCGCGGCACCGGCCCGGGCAGCGCACTCGATGCATCGCTCACCAGCCTGCCGATCGGCAAGGCGCAGCTGCGTCACAGCGGCACACGCATCGCCCTGCTGGGTTTCGGCGCCAGCGTGGATGCGGCAGAAGCGGTCGGCCGCGAGCTTGGCCTGACCGTGGTCAACATGCGCTTCGTCAAACCGCTCGATAAAGCCATGCTGCTGGAGCTGGCCAAGAGCCACGAAGGCTTCGTCACTATCGAAGACAACGTCGTTGCCGGCGGCGCCGGTTCCGGCGTGGCCGAGTTGCTCAACGCCGAAGCGGTCACCATGCCGATGCTGCACCTGGGCCTGCCGGACAGCTTCCAGCACCACGCCAGCCGCGAAGACCTGCTGGCCGAGGCCGGCATCGACCAGGCCGGCATCCGCGCTGCGGTGCTCAAGCGCTGGCCGCAGCTGATGGCAGGCAAGCCGCCCGCGTTGAATGCCGCTGCAGGCTGAAGCCTGCGCGGGTCACACGCGGCGGCAGTTGCGGCAGGCGTTTGCAGAATCGCCTGCCTGTGCCGGTAATGCCGTATGCCGCGTGCTGACGCTGATGCGTGACTCGCAACACGACCGATCCCGCGCGATAACGCATCAGACCTGCGGCACCGCCCCAGTGCGTGCAAACGCCCCCACCAGCCGCAGGATGCGCGCCTGCGCATCGATGTCATGCAGCTCTGTCTGCAATCTGCGCACGCCCGCTGGCAGCTCGGTGGCGGCAAGTGCCTCGCGCAACAGCGCAGGCAGACCGTCCAGCTCGCGCAGCCACCACGACGCACCTGCGCGCTGCAGGCGCGCGGCATGGTCGAACTGATCGTAATCCAGCGGGTAGACGATCGACGGCAAGCCCGCGGCCAGGCAGGCATACAGGATGCCGGCACCGCCATGGTGGACCACCAGGTCGTAGCGATGCAGCTGCTGCGCGTAGTCCACGTACGGCAGGCGCTGGTAGTTGCCGTGCGTCTGCGCTGGCGGCGTGGCGGTATCGCCATCGCTGAAGTGGAAGATCACCTGCGGAAACCGCACTGCGACGGCGCGCAGCACCTGGTCCATCCGCTGCTTGACCCATTGCAGATGCGTGCCCAGCGTCACCAGCACATGCCGACGACCGGGGACGAACTGCGGCGGCGCAACCGCTGCGGGCGGCGTGCACAGCTGCGGCCCGACGAAGCGCACCGCCGCCGGCCAGCGCCGTGCCAACTCGAACGACGGCAGCCCCAGGGCCAGGATGCAGTGCGGCGAATACACCGCCTCGCTGCGATCGCTGCGATAGATCGCCGGCAATCCGGATGCGCGCATCTGACGGCGGTAACACAGGTGCAGGCTCCGTTTGAAGCCACGCGTCAGCCGCCGCGCCATCGCCTGCCAGATCCGCTGCGCTGCCGTGGATGGCGGAAGCAGGCCACCGAAATACCCCGGAGGCCCGTCGCCGGTTTCGATCACGCATGGCGACGGCATGCTGGTCCACCAGGCGATCCCCATCGCCTGCGCCGCTAACCCCGCGCTAGGCAGGGTGAAATCGGCGATCACCAGATCCGGCCTCCGCTCGCGCCAGCGCTGCCGTACCGCATCGCCCACCCGCGCCATCAGGCCAAGCGCGCTGTGCAACTGTCGGCGCAGCCGCAAGGGATTGTGGCCTACCGCATGCGGTGGATTGGCGATATCGAGCAACTGCTGGTCGGCTTGCGCATCCAGCACGCCGACCGCGCTCAGCCCGCATGCACGGATGCGCGCCAGTGCCGCCGGCGTGCTGATGACCTGGACATCGTGATGTGGCGCCAGCTGCCGGGCGATCGCCAGGATCGGATGCAGATGCCCGCTATACGGCGGCGCAATCAGATCAATGCGCATGTCCCCTCCCCTGTACTGCCTGCTCGACCCGCGCGATAAAGGCCTGGCACTCGGCCAGCACTGTCGCATCGCGCAGATAGTGCAGATGCCCGCAGGCAGGCGTCAGATCGGGCGCACCGGCGAACAGCGCGCGCGAGATCCAGTCGCCGCTGCCCTGGACGACGCGCAGCTGCCCGAACGTGCCAGGCGTATTGCTGCACACCGGGCCATAGGCGAACACCGCAAGCCGCGTGCGCAGCGCCTGCGGCAGCCGTAAGGCTGTCAGCAGCTGCAGGCCACAACTGCCGGCCAGCAGTACCGTCGTCGGCGCCTGCTCCAGCAGCGCCACCACGCGCGTGCGATCCGCATCGGCAACGCGTGCGGCGCGTGCGGCCAGATACTGGTGCGCGTTGGACACGCTGGCGCGCCACAGCGGCATGTGCCGGTGCGGTGGACTATCAAGGCGATACGGATAATTGCAGTCGATCAGCCGCCGGCCCGGGCCTTGCAGCTGCTGCAGAAAATGCCGTTGCTGCATGCTCAATGCGCAGCTCTCCGGATCGCTTTGCCCGGTGAGGAAGGCGATCTGCAGGCTGGCGCCGTCAGTCCGCACGAAAGCGCCCATCCGGCAACACGCGATAACGCCGGGTGCGCCAGCGGATCGTGCGCACCAGCGCAGCATGCAGCAGATGCAGCGGCTGCAGGCACTCCGCAACAACCGACAGCAATGGACGGTGGCGAACCGCACCGCTCACCCGCCATTGCACCAGGCACAGCAGCAGCGCACGCAGCAGCACGGTGCCCAGCACCCAGGCCAGCGCCGGCCAGCTCGCCTGCACGCAGGCACAGGCCAGCAAGGCCAGCAGCAGCAACGGCGGCAGCCCCTGCAGCACGCCGATCGCCGAACGCACGCCCACGCTCTGCCGACGCAGCAGGATCGACGCGAACAGCATCCATCGATGCATCTGGCGTGCGTAGCTGGCCAGATCCGGCATCGCGGTGCGCATCGCCACCGGCGCGACGGATTGGCGGAGTCGCCCGCCGCGCTCACGCACCAAGGTGGCAATGGCCAGATCGTCGGTGAGCTGCTGCAGTAACGCGGCAAACCCGCCCCAGGCACGCAGTTGCTCGGTACGCGCGGCATAGCACATGCCGTTGATGGTCAGCGGCGCGGCGAACGGCAACCAGCCCAGATAGGTCAGTGCCGCATTGTTGTTGACGAACTGCGACAACAGCCGGCCTGGCAGCGTGGCGCTGTCCTGATAGTACGGCAACGCGGTGACCATATCGGCGTCGGTCAGATCCTGCAGCAGGCGTGCGAGCGCGCTGGCGCTCAGCTGTGCATCGTCGTCGAGGACCAGGCTGATCGGCGCGCGCACATGCGCCAGCGCGTGCTCGAGCTTCCAGGCCTTGGGGTTGATCCCGGCCGGCGCGGCCGGCACCCGCATGCGCTGGATGCGTGCATGCGGATGCAGCGCGACCAAGGCGTCGGCAACGCTGTTTCCCGGGATATCGTCTGCATCCAGCAGCCATACAAACTGCGCGTCCGGCAGCGCTTGCAGGTTGGCCGCAAGCACCTGCTGCAAATGCGCATCGCCCCCCAGCACCGGCTGCAGGATCGCCACCTCGGCCTGGGTTGCGGTGGCGCCACCCGGTGGCAGTTTGAGCGCACCACGCAGCACCCACAGCACTGCAGCCGTCTTGACCGTCAGCACCGCCAGGTAGGCGGCTGCCACTATCGGAACGACTACGCCCACTGCGCCGCCTGCCAACGCACGAATGCCTCGATGCCTTGTTCCAGACTGACGCTGGGCGGCCCGAGATCGGCAAGCGTGCGTCGTGGATCGAAGGTCTTGGAATAGGCGAACGCACCCACGCCGAAGCGCGTGATCGGCGGCTCGCCGCGCAGGTGCAGCACGCGATACGCCGCCTCCACCACGCTGGCCATGCGCAGTGCAGTGGCGATGCGCACCTCGCGTCGCGGCAGCGGCAGCTGCAGGCGCGTGAGCAGGTCCAACAGCAACTGCTGCAGATCCACCGGCTGCGCATTGGTGAGGTTGTAGGCCGGCTGCAACTGCGGCGCGGTCGCAGCGCGATAGAGGTAATCGCACAGCGTATCGATGTAGATCAGGTCGCCGATCACCGGCTGCGTCTGGCCGACGAAGCGCGGCAGCGCACCCTTGCGCGCAGCGGCAATCACCCGCGGGAACAGCACCGTGTCTCCCGGCCCGAACACCGCACGCGGGCGCAGCACGGATTTGTCGCCCGGATACTGCTCCAGCAGCGTTTCGCCAAGGTATTTGGTCTGCGCGTAGGTGTTGACGAACGTCGGCCCGATCGGGCTGTCCTCGCTGAGGTCATATTGATGCTCCTCGCGATAGAACACCGAACTGGACGACACATACAGCAGACGCGGGCAGCCATGGCGCTTGCAGAAGTCGATGACGTTGGCGGTGGCCTGGACGTTGTGCAACTGGAACTGCGCGCGCGTGCCCCACGGCGAGGCCAATGCCGCAGCGTGGATCACCACATCCGGCTGCCACTGCAACGAGAACGGCTGGCTCAGATCGATGCGATGGTAGTTGGGCAGATCGCTGGCGCGACGACCGATGCCGTGGATCTCCACACCCGGCTGCCCCTGGAAACGTCGCAGGAAGGAACCACCGACAAAGCCGGATGCACCGGTCACGAGAATACGCAGGCTCATCGCCACTCCGGTTGATAACGGTCAAGACTGGGTTGGCAATGCGACGGCAGGATGGCCAACTCCGGGTGTGCATGCGACAGCGCGTGCAGCTGCTGCACGGTGCGCCGGAACGCGCGCCAGTCGTGCATCAACAAACGTGTGGGCCAGGCAGGCCACTGCAGCGCAGACCAGGTCGCCGACGACCACACCGCGTCCGCGCACAGCAATACCTCGCGGTCGTGTTGATCGCGCAACCACAGGCCCATCTGCCCGGGCACGTGTCCGGGCAACGGCACGGCCAGCACGCTGCCGTCTGCGAACAGATCGTAGGCCGCGCCCAGACCTTGCCAGGCGCCGGTCAACGCACGCAACGGCGCCTGCTCGGCAAACTGCAGGCGTCGATCGAAATCCTCGGGGAGCAGCTGCGGCAACAAGGCACGCCGCAGGCCGCCGATGCGCGAACAACTGCGCAACTGTTGATAGTCGGCGCGCAGGCACAGGAAGCGCGCGTTGGGCAGATCGCGCAGACCGCCGACATGGTCGGCATGGAAGTGCGAAATCAGGCACCAGGCGATCTCCTCCAGCTGCACGCCACGGCGTGCCAGCTGTGCGCCCAGCGTTTCGTGCGCGGGCAGGTGCACCGGCGTGGTCCAGCGATACAGGCGCTCGGGCCAGGGATCGGTCGCGCGGAAAAAATGCTCGGCATACCCGGTGTCGTACAACAGCGCGCCGCGCTGCGGATGCCGGATCAGCACGCTCAACGCGGGGAATTCCACGGCATGCCAGTGGCCGTCCGCACGCACCATGCGCTCGCAGTGGCGGCAATGGCCGATGCGCAGCAACTCGAGCGACACGCGTGGCGGCATCAGGGCGCGACCTGGTCGGAACATGCCACGCCCTAGTACCGCAACACCATGCCACCGATCGCCAGCCCGGCACCGGTGCCGAGCAGCGCAACCAGATCGCCACGCTGCATGCGCTGTTCGATCCGGGCGTGATGCAGAGCATGCGGCAGTGAGGCGGCGACCTGGTTGCCGGAGGTCTGCAGGATGCGAATCACCTGATCGGGGCGCAGCCCCAGCGCCTGCACCACATGATCCAGGCCGCCACCGGAGGCCTGGTGCGGGACCAGGCAGCGCAACGCTGCCGTGGTGATGCCGGCCTCGCCCAGCAGCCGTTCCCAGAATGCAGGCAGATGGCGTGCCGCGAACCGGTAGGCGCCACGCCCATCCATGCTGAAGCTGCGCAAGGCCTCGGGCGACTGTTCTTCGCCGCGCGGATAGCGTGTGCCGCCGCCGCGAATGCGGCACAGCTCCGCGCCATCGCCATAACTGGACAAGCGGCTGGACAGCAGTGCCGAGCCGTCATCGGCGGCGCTGCGCCCCACGACCACCGCGGCCGCGCCATCGCCAAACAAGCCGGCGGTGGCCGGCGTCGATGCATCCAGCCCGCCCGACGCCACCTCGCTGGAAACGATCAACACGCACCGGTAGCGCCCGAGCGCCAACGCATTCGCGGCCATGTCCAGCGCCACCAGAAAGCTCAGGCAGGTCGCATTGACGTCGAAGGCCGGAATGCCCGAATCGCCCAGCCCGAGCGCGCGCTGGATCAGCACCGCCTGGCAGGGAATCGGCTGCTCCATGACGCTGCAGGCCGAGATCAGGCAATCGACCTGACCGGGGTCGATGCCCGCGCTTACCAGCGCCTGGGTCGCCGCCGTCGCACCCATCGACGAAGCCGTCTCGCCCTCGCCCACGTAATGGCGCGTGGCCACTCCCGAGCGCGCGAAGGTGGTGCCTGCCGGCAGCTGCCAGCGTTGATCCAGCTGTTGCGAGGTCACCTCCGTGGCGGGGACATGGCGCCCGGTGCCCAGAATGCGCAGCGGCAATGCGTTCAACACGGAGGTCTCGTTGGACAAGGCGCGCAGCATACCGTGGCTGGCGTGGGCCGAGCCGATCGATCGCCGCAGCGCGCGCCGCGCATCGCCTGCCTGCGAGGACGGCGATCGGTCAGTCGATCGCCACCTCGTTCCAGACCACAACCGCCGGGCAGTCGTGCCAACGTGTCAAGGCGCTTCCACCGCATATCCCAGCGCCTGCAACCGCGCCAGATAGCCATCGGCCGCGGTCAGCCGGCTGATCGGCAGCACCGCGAAGGTGCTGCGATTGCGTTGCAGCGCGGTGGTGGCGATGCTCAGCCAGTGCTCGCGCATGCGCCGTTCCAGATCGTCGATGCCGCGCTTCCTGGCGGCGCCGGAACTGGCCATGGCGCTCATGCAGGCGGCCTGCGGATCTTCGCGTGGCAACTGCCGCAGTGCCTCGATGTCGCCCACCGACCAGGCGTTGGCGCGCTCGACCATCGTGGGCAGGTCGCGCTCGACGGTGACCAGGATGCTGCGGAAGCACGCGGTATCGTCCATGCCACCGGCGCGGAACTCCTTGATGGCCTGGCGCGGGTCGGCGATCTTGTAATCCAGCGCGGTGGGGGTCGGCTTGATCCCGGCGCGCTTGGCGGCACGCTCCACCACCGACCAGATCACCGGCGAGCGCGCCAGGCCGGAGCGCTTGATCGCTGCCTGATACAACTCGCCGGCGGCAAGCATCGGGCGCTTGCGCTCCACCCCACGGTCGCTGCCGAGATAGCGTGCCTTGGCAACCGACCAGCGCGCATACAGATCAGCCGGCAGCAGCTCGCGCAGTTCGCGGCCGTCCTCGTTCTTCATCGCCTTCATCGCCGAGGGCAGCAGGGTCAGTTTGCCGAAGAACCCCATGTCCGCATCGATCTGGACGGTCGGGGCCATCAGCACCTGCTGCGACTGGCCGATGATCGTCTCCACCTCGGCCGACTGCCACTGCAGCCGCTTCGGCAGCGGCGACACGGTGCCCAGGATCCACAGCACATGATCGCCCTTGCTGACCTTCCACAGGCCCGGGCCGGGTTGCACGCCGCGCACCACCATCGCTTCCAGATCGACCACGGCCGGCGGCGATGGCGCGGCCGGCGGCGGCTTCGTGCCATCGCTGGCCGACGCCAGCAACGCCACCAGCATCATTCCCACGCCCCACCCCGCCCGCTGGCCTCGCATCACGTCTCGCCCCCTGTGTGAGAACGCGGACACTACGCCAAGCCGGCCATGGCCGCGTTAGGGAAATGTTCACCGCCGCAGCCGCCGCAGCCGTCGATGGCTCAGCGTGGATCCAGGCTGGCCAGGTGCGCAGCCAGCGGCGAGGCGCCGTCGAGCAGCGCGAATCCTTCCCAGACGAATCCCGGCGAGACCGTGCAGCCCACCAGGGTGAAATCGCCAAGCGACCGCGCCGCCTGCCAGCACCCTGCCGGCACCACGTGCATCGGCTCACCGCGCTCGGCAGCATCCAGGATCAGGCGTTGCAGCTGCCCGCTGGCCTCGTCGTAGATCGACAGTTCCAACGCATCGCCCTGCTGCCAATGCCAGCTTTCTTCCGCATCGACGCGATGCCAGGCGCTGGACTCGCCGGCAGCAAGCAGGAAGCGGATGGCGGTCAGCGCCGGGCGCGGCTGGCCGCCCTCGCTCACCTGGCGCGCAGACGCATACACGCGACGGAAATGCCCGCCCTCGGGATGCGGGGCGAGTTCGAGCGAACGGATCAGGTTGGCGGCGGTCGGATGCATGCCTACATGCTAAGCCAGCCGACCCCGCGCATGCATCACGGCAGGTGCTTGCCCGCACGCAGGCAGGTACGGAAGAACACCAGCAGATCCCAGCTATAGCGCTTGAGCAGGCGACGCGGCTCGTTGAGCAGCCGGTACATCCATTCCATATGCAGGCGCCGTACCCAATCCGGCGCACGCTTGGCGGTGCCGGACAGGAAATCCAGCAACGCGCCGACCCCGAACACCAGCGGGACGTTCAAGGCATGGCTGTGGTCCAGGATCCAGCGCTCCTGCAGCGGGTTGCCGAAGGCCACCAGCAGCACATCGGCGCCCGAGCGATTGATGCGCTCGGCCAGGCCCTCGCCGGCGGCGGCAAATTCGCCGTAGCCGTCGCACATGCCGACCACCTGCTGACCCAGGGTTCCGGTCAAGGTCGCGGCAGCGGTCTTGCCCACGCCCGGACGACCGCCGAGCAGGAAGAACTTGAGCGGCTGCGCGGCCTCGCGACACAGATACGGAATCAGGTCGGTGCCATTGAGATTGCCGGCAAAGCGGCGGCCATGGATCAGGCGCGCTGCCAGATCCATGCCGATGCCGTCATTGACGATGCGCACGCTGGGCTCGCGCATCCGCAGCCGCAGTGCCTGGCATTGCACGATGAAATTGGTGTTGGCAAAAAATACCCGGCGTGGTTGCCGGGCGGCCAATGCGTGAAACAACTCCAGTGCAAATGCTTCCTGCGTAGTGGAGAGCACCGGAAATCCGCCAAGCGGAATCACCACGCCCTGCGGCATCGCTGCGTTGGCGGTTGCTGTCGTCTCCGTATCCACATGCCGGCCCTGCATCATCGAATCACCAAAGGTCGTAAGGAAACGCGGCCAACAGCCCGGCCTGCAGTTTTTCCAGATCGAAATCGCCGTTACCGCCAAGCTTCAGGCACTCTTCCACGCTGTTGCCCGAGTGCCACTGCATGCGTCCGGTGCCGTTGTAGTAGTCGTCGTACTTGAAGCGATCCTCGCCGTTGCCCCAATCCAGGTACACCGCCGGAATCCCGTATGCCTCGGCAAGAATCAGCCCGTGTAGCGAACTGCTGATCACCAACTCGGCGCCCAGCAACGCACTCATGAAGGTTGCAGGCTTGACGTTGGGAAACACCAGATGGTCCGCGTACGCGCTGTACTTCTCGACTGGCTCGTTGAAATGCGGAACGATGGCGAAGGGACGCTTGTTCGCCGTTCCCAGTGCATCGGCCGGGAAAAACATCGGTGTCAGCAGACCGGGGTCGCCATAGACTTCCGGCACCGCAATCCCGCGATCGAGCAGGAATTGACGCGTCTTCGGACCGCGCACTGCACGCACATCGAGCGTGCTGAAGGTATTGCGCTCGGCAGGAATCTTGCCGTTGATGCCGCTGCCCCAGACGGTGTCGCCGTCCTTGGCAAAATGCAGCACGGACCCGATGGCGATCAGTTTCTTGCTGAGATCACGCTTCTCGATCAGCGTCTTGTCCTGCAAGGAGAGCACACAGGACACAATCACCTTGGACAGATGATCGCCCATGTTGACGCCAGCGTTCTTCGGCTGCCACCAGAACAAGGCACGGCGTTCCGCATGTTCGATCCATTTCTGCAGCAAAGCATTGGCCATAACGAGCAGTCTCCTTCTAAAGTTGGGTGCGCCGCATCAGTGCGAGAGCGCGGCCTCCGAAAAAGCACGCACAGCTGCGCCATCTTGCTGCGGGTACAAACGGGTTTCTGGATACGCACCGGGATTCAGCACGCGGTCGGTGGTGTCGGACCAATTCAGGCATTGGCGGTAACGCACGCGCGGTGCTTCCAGCGCGCGACTGATGGCCGCAATGACCGACTCACCGTTGCCGGGAGTGTAGCCGAAACGCGATTGATACGGCCCCACGACGGCATTCGGACACACCGCAGGCAGGCCGAAGAAATCGTATTGCAGCAACTTCATCGAGCTATCGGCCAGATACACCGGCACCTGCTCGGATGCATAAGGTGCGATCCCGAAACGGGCATGCTTGATGTAGCCGATGGTCTCGGCGTGCTTCATCTCGCCATAGACGATCACGTTGTCGCCATAGCCGGGATGCCGGCCCATGCCCGAGCCGATCACATGGAACGTGACCTGCGGGAACGCCTTGCTGGCAACCACGAAGAAGTCCGGATCGAACAACATCGAGCCCACCGCAACCGCATGGATGCCTTCGCCATACGGCGATGGGTCACCCAGCTGATCCAGGTTGTGATCCACACCGTGGCCGACGTGATAGACGTTGTCGCGGCTTGCCACTTCCTCCGCCATTGCCGGCGACACCAATGCGATCACATCCAGCGTCGGTGCAACCCGATCGAACTCGCGCTCGATATAGGACGCGACATTGATTGTGCTCAGGCCGTCGGAAGCGCGATAGACCAGCTTCGCTGCCGGATTGATGCGCTTGGCCAGCTCGATGAAGGCCACCGCGATACCGCTTTCGAACACGATCACGTCCGCCTCGCGCATCCAGTCCAGCAACTGGCGTGGCGGGTGCGCGGCATACCAGCGGAACATCGCATCTTCGACAGAACGCAGCCAGGCGCGGCGCGTGTTGAAGGGATGCACCGTCGTGCGCCACAGGTAGCACTCCACGCCCTTGTGCGACACCACGGTGTTTGCGGTGTCGTCCAGCGGCAGCCGCATGTCGCCCTTCATGCGCGACAGCCGGCTATAGCGCAGCGAGAAAAACCGCGTGGTGCCGCGCAGCGCGAGTTGATCGGTGATGAAGTGGATGTTGGCGCGCCGTGGCGTGCGGTAATCGTGGGCGGACAAGACCAGATAGCAAGGCCGGCGAATGCCGGAAGCGGCGGCGGGTGTATCGCTCATGGGCCGTGTCCTATGAATGAGTGGGAGTAAGCATGCAAGAACGCAGGCGAAGACGATGTCGATCTCATTGGCGTGCCTTGGCCTGCTTCAGCAACTTGCGGATGTTGAGGATGGCAACGACATCGCGGCGGAACGCCGGCCAGATCGCCAACGCCAGCAGACAGACCGCCGCCATCGCGGCCGCACCGACAGCCAGCTGCTGCCACAGCGGGCCACCGACGGTGATGGATGCGTAATACGCGCACACTCCCGCCACGCCATACGCAGTCATCGCACGCACCGCATTGGTGAACAGTGCAACCACCGGTGCGTCGGAGATCTTGCCGACCCAGACCAGCGACAACGGCCAGGTCACCAGCAGGCCGAACGAGTAGCCGATCGCCACGCCCATCGCGCCCCAGCGCGAGCCAACGAAGATGCAGCCGATCAGCACGATGCGGCTGACCAGCGAGAACAGCAACTGCGCACGCATCAGGCCCCTGGCAAGGAACACCCAGTAGGTTGCATAGGACGCGGTCTGGAAAATACCGCCCAGCGTCAGCACCTGGAACAGGGGCACCGCCTCGCGCCACTGCTCGCCGAGCACCAGCACGATCAGCGGCATGGCCAGCGCGCAGGCGAAGGCGAACAGCGCGACGATCAGATGCACCATCACCGTCTGCCCGCGCAGCAGGAAGGCGCTGAAGCGTTCGCGGTCGTCCTGCAGCTGCGACAACACCGGCAACGCCACGCTGGTGGCCGGCGCGTTGATCTGATTCAACGGCATCATCAACAACTGAAACGCACGGTTGTACAGGCCCAGTGCATCCGGGCCGGTGCGCCAACCGATGATGACCTGGCCGACGTTGCGGCTGGCATAGCCCAGCAACTGCGCAGCCATCAGGTTCCAGCCGAAGCTCATGAAGTCGCGCATCGGCGCCGAGCGTTGGTACCCGCCCGGCAACCAGCGTGCACAGCTCGCCGCGATGATGAAATTGACCACCGCCTGCACCACCTGCTGCACCACCAGCGCCCAATAGCCCCAGCCCAGCAAGGCGGCAGCGACGGCCGCGCCCAGGCCCAGCACCTGCGATCCCACATCGCTGAGCGCAACCTGGCCAAACCGCAGCCCGCGGCTAAGGTGCGCGCGGTACTGCGTGGTCATGCCGTTGATCAGGAAGGTCACCGCCAGCGCCTGGGAGATCGTCACCAACGCCGGTTCTTTATAGAAATTGGCGATCACATGGGCAGAGGCGTACACCACCACCGACAACGACAAGCCGATCCCGCTGTTGATCCAGAACAGGTTGTCGCGTTGCTCGCGGCTGACATGCTTGGCCTGCACGGCAGCGGCAGACAGGCCGAAATCGCGCAGGATCTCGGCCGCACCGACAATCGCGGTGACCATTGCCATCAGGCCGTAGTCGTAAGGCGTCAGCAGGCGCGCCAGCAGGATGATGCCGCCGAACTGCACGACCATCTTGGCCGACTGGCCGATCATGGTCACCGCTGCGCCACCGGCGGCGCGCGAACCGAGGCTGCGCTGTGGCGGCGGCGTGGGAGAATTCATCGTTGGGATCTCTGCGGTCACAGCGCGGCGTCTCCATCCTTGCCGAGCGCTTCCAGGTAGGTGCGGTAATGCAGCTGTCCGATCCGTGGCCAGTCACGTTGCGAGAGATCCGGCGCCGGGCCGCGCGGCGCGGCACGCACTTGGTCCAGCATGCCGGTCAGCAGCGCCGCATCGAATTCGCCTTCATAGAGAAACACCCAGCCCGGCCCCACTTCTTCGGCAATCGCCGCATTGGATTCGCTCCACGGTGCCAGCACCGGGCGCGCCAGCGACAACGCCAGCAACAAGGTGCCGGAGTTGTGCATCTGCCGGTACGGCAGCACCACCAGCTCGGCCTCGCTGACTTCGCGTGCCAGCACCGGTTCTTCGACATAAGCCAGCAAGGCGCTCACACGCGGATCCTGCGCGCAGGCCTCTTCCACCAGGCTGCGCATCTGCGGCGTGGCCGGGTTGCCAACGATACGCAGCTTCAGGCGCGGATCGTCGACCTGACGCATCACCTCCAGCAGCGTTTCCACGCCCTTGTACGGGCGGATCAGGCCGAAATGCAGCAGCCGCCCCGGAACCGGCGTGCCTTGCGGCATCTTTGCAAACCACTCGCGATAATGGCCGTGCAGGATGGTGTCGGTGAATGGCGGTCGCGGCGGCGTGGTCGCGTTGATGCGGATCCAGCGACGCGTCAGCCGGTCGATCCAGCGCAACAAGCCGCGCTCGCGCCAGCCGCGATCCTCGTGCGGTGCCAGGTTGTGCAAGGTGCGCACCACCGGCGTGCCGGTCAGCTGCAGCTTGAGCAGCAACAGCGCCGCACACATTTGCTTGGCCAAAGTGCCGACCGCACTGGGATGGCGCAACAGATATTCCGGCCAATGCAGATGCAGCACGTCGTAGCGCGACAACAACGCATCGCGCATCGAAAAGAAGCGCGGCTGCACTGCGGCGGGCAGCGATGCGTAGAGCTGGGTCAGATACGGATTGGTGCTGGCATTGGGCTTCTCGGTGGAGAACAGCACGGTGACCTGCGGCTGCGCGGACGCACGCACAATCGCTGCCGATGCAGGCGCGCTCATCGCACTGCCTCCCGAGTACGGCGGCTGCCCAACGCGGTGTGGTACTCGTCGATGTAACGCCCGACCACATGCTTCCAGTCGTAGCGGCTCACGTACGCCATCGACGCTGCACGACGCGTATCGAAATCCGCATCCGCCTGCAGCGCCAGCGCCTGCACCTGATCTGCGGCCGCATCGATCCGGTCGCGGTTGACGATCACGCCCTGCCCCGATTCGCTGGCAAGACGCACGAACGGCGGAATAGCGCTGAGGATCGGAATCAGGCCGGCACTCATCGCCTCGACCGCAGCGATGCCGAAGCCTTCATGGCGCGACAGGCAGACGAAGAACTGCGCCTGCTGCATCAGGCTGCGCAATTGCTCCTGCGACGGCGACATGCTGAGCTGCACCTTGTCCTGCAAGCCCCGCTCGGCGATCGCCTTGCGCAGGTCGGCCTCGTTCAAATCATATTCGCGTCCGGCGATGATCAGGCGCCACTGCGGGTCGCGCTGCAATACCGCCTGCAGCAGCTCAAGGGTTTCGATCAGGCCCTTGTTCACCGACCAGCGGCCGAAATACATCATGGTCCGTCCCGGCGTCGCTGCGCCCTGCCCTGCGTATTTCTCCACATCCACGCCGTTTTCGATCACCCGCAAACGCGCCGGCGACACCACCTTGGCGAACAGCTCGCCGTCGTTCTCGCTGGTGGCGATCACCCGCGCATACGCCAATGCCGAGGTGCGGGTGAGCGTCTGAAACCATAGCTGCTTCATCCGCGAGGCATACGCGGTGTGGAAGAACCCGCCGTGCGTGGACACCACCATCGGCTTGCCATGCAGCGGCCTGGTCAGCGCCAGATAGTCGTAGAAAAAATCGATGCCGTGCAGATGCACCAGATCGGCCGAGCGGATCGCGCTCAGCACGGACGGCGCCAACGGATAACGCGACGAGCCGCGATAACCGATGCGTCGGATCGGCAAGCCTTGATAGGTTTCCTGCTGCGCAAGTTGCGCACCCGGATCGGTAAACACCCGATCCAGGGTCACGACCTCCACCGTATCGGCACTGGTGGCCTGGTGTTGACGGGCCACATTGAGAACGACTTCCTCCATGCCTCCGATCGAAGGATGGAATTGGCGGACGACATGCACCACTTTCATTACGCCAATCTCCTGTGCCAGCGACGCAGACACATCTGCATGCTCGGCTGATCATTCTGGAAGCTCGTCATTTACGTTTCAATCCCAACATCCACGGCGCAACGCGCACCAACACCGCGCGCATCGGCACACTGACAGCGACAGCAAACGCGCTCAGGCCCATCGCCCAGGCCGGTGTGCCGATCAGGCTGCGAGCGATCACACCAGTTCGTGCCACCACACTGGTGAGCACCAGGAACACCAATGTGTGCGTGCACAGGATCAGCAAGGTATTGCCACCGATCCACTGCAGCCAACGCCACTGTCGAACGAAATACGCCACGCACAAGGTCATCGCGGTGCCCAGCAGGCTGACCAGCAGGAACACCGCAGCGGAATGCCCGAACTGCAGATTGTTCACATCCACTTGCCCGTTCCATCCGGCCAGCCACCACCATGCTGCCGCCAGCACCGGCAGTGCCAACGCCCACACCGAGGCGCCAAGCGCGCGCAGTGCATCGGCATAGCGCGACAGCCACCCGCCCACGGCGATGAAGAACAGCGCGACAGGCAATACATCCAGCGCCAACGGAAGCCGCAGGTGCAACGACGGAAACCAGCCTGCCCATGCCAAGGCGAGCAACAGACTGACTGCTGCCAGAGCCGCCGTCGTCAGGCGCGTACGCAAGGCGATATAGGCCAGCGTGGTGACGAACAAGGCCGGCAGGAACCACAACGCCGGAAGCACGTACAGACGCGTGCCGTTGGCCCAGAACAGGCCGACAAACGGATTCCACCACGGCAGCACATGCGATGGATGCGCCGCGCGGCTGGTCACTCCCATCAGCAACCAGCAGGCGTAAGCCACCAGGAAAAACGCGACATAGGGAACCAGCAACGTGCGCGCCAACTTCGCGATCGTCGCCACCGTCATTGCGCGGCGGCCGAAGCGCTCGCCCACCCAGCCGGACAGCACGAAAAATAGCGGCACATGAAAACTGTAGGCAAACAACTTGTAGGCGGCCGGCATGCCGTTGGCATGCCCCAGCACCACCAGGACAATGGCCAGCGCCTTTGCTGCATCGATCTGCCAATCGCGGGTCAATGCAGGCGCTGGCGCGGCCTTGGCACCCAGGCCGTCGTGCCTGGACGCGTTAGAATACGGTGCGGTGGTCATGGCGCAGCGCCGCTCATGCCGCCACCGGGCGGGCACCCAGGGTCCACGGCGCAAAACGCATCAGCAACCAGCGCAGCGGCACGCACGCGAGCAGCGCAAACACCGTCACGAACACTGCCCAGCCCGGGCCCGGACGCGAGGCAGCGAATCCGCCGGCCAGCGCCGCGACACCGGAGAGCACAAAGAACACCAGCATATGGGTGCACAGGATCAGCAAGGTATTGCGGCCGATCCACTGTATCCAGGCCCAGCCCTGTACCAACCGTGCGGCACAGATCACCATCAGCGAGCCGAGTACTGCGCTAACCACAAATCCGGCGTGGTTGCGGCCGAACTCCAGCATGTTGACGTCGATGCGGCCGTTACGATCGGCCAGCCAGGCCACCGGCAACGCCAGAAGCACCGTCGCCAGCGCGCTGACCGGCAAGGAGCTCGGCAGACGTGCGGAAACGTGGATCAGCAAGGCGCCCAGCGCGTAGAAGCACAGCGACACCGGTAGAACGTCCAGGCCGAAAAAAAGCCGTACCTGCTGGCCCGGAAACCAGCGCATCCAGCACCAGGCCAGGATCAACGACGCCACCGCGATCACCACCGGCGACAGCCAGCGCCGCAGTACTACATAGCTCAGCACCGTCACCAGCATCACCGGCAGGAACCACAGCGGGGGCTGCACATACAGATCGGGGCCGATGCCGGTGAACATCGCCACGATCGGCTCCCACCACGGATGGCTGCCCCAGCGCGCCGCCTTCTCGCCGATATTGCGCGTCAGCAACCAGTACGCGTAACCGAGCAGATAAAACGTCACATACGGCAGCAACAGACTGCGCGCCTGCTTGCTGATGGTCTGCGGCAAGCCGGTGGTCCGCGACGCATAGCCCGCCGCCAGCCAGCCGGACACCATGAAAAACAGCGGCACATGAAAGCTGTAGGCAAACAACGTCATCGCATGCGGCACGCCCTTGGCGTGGCAGAACACCACCAACAGAATCGCCAGGGCCTTGGTGGCATCGATACGCGGGTCGCGGCTGCGCCCGCCGGTGGCAACGTACGCGCCGACCACCGGTGCAACCGGCTGCGGTGCTTGCGTTGCCGCCACACTCATCGCGTGCCTCCCGCGGGCAGTGGCAATCGCGCATCCTCGTCGGCCGAATCCTGTCTGGGCAGCTGCGTAGCGCTGGCAGCAGACCAGGTCGGCCGCATGTGCCACAGGCAGCCGCACACGAACCACCACAATGCCGACGTCTTGATCGAGAAGTAGCCGTTGGACACCAGCAGGCTCAGCGCGAATGCAAAGATTGCCAGGTTCTTGAACAACTGCCCTTCCTTGCTCGGCATCAACAACAGGAACGAATACGACAGCAGGAAGGCGAGCACGCCGACGATCGACTGCGATGCGATGAAGTAGGCAATGCCGCTGTCGAAGTAACGGTATGCCTGCGCAAAATCCAGGCCCATCCACGAGTTGAAGGACAGGTTGTTCATCGAATTGACGGTGAAGAAGATCCGGCCCATCGTGTTGTCCTGATAGGCCGTGATCCCGGTGATCCACACCAACAGCCACGCCGTCATGATCACGAGTAGAAAGACCAGGAACGCCAGCCGTTGATCCAGGCGTTTCAATAGCGGCGACAGCAGCACCATCAGCACGCAGGTGCCCGCCGCAAGTCGGCCGTCGGAGGCCACGACCATGAAACCGATCAAACCGACCGACAGGATCAGCATCGAGGGTCGCATCCAGCGCCAGAACACCAGCACGATCGCGGTAAAGAAGCAGATGTAGTTACCCATCGTCACTGGCTCGATGAACATCGAGGAGGCGCGGGGAAGATTGGAGCCCGGCAGGAAGTTACGCTCGCCCGGTCGCGTGGCGCTAACGAACAGGTTGCTGTCTTCGTTCCAGAACCCTTCCGCGCTCATGCCGCGCGCGTTGACGAAGAAGCTCTTCGGGTTGACCAGATCGCCATAGGCGCTGGGCATCGCCAGTTCGAAGGCCGCAACCAACGACACGATGATGGTCATGCGCACGAACAGCTTGGGCACCGACCCGGTATAAGCCGAACCAAGCACCACGAACGCAAACACCACCAGCGCGTCGCGGAAGAACTTGGGATCGATCTGCCAGTTCACCAGAAAGCGCACGAACATCAAGGTGACGATCAGCCCCAGGCCGCTGATGATCAATGCAATGCGCTTGCGGCTCATCGAGCCCAGGCCGAGCAGGAAACACGCGGCGTAGACCATGAACTCGACTGCGTAGGTGATCACCGGACGTACGGTGAACACGTTCGCGTTGATCAGCGCCAGCACCAGGTTGTAACCGACGCCAACCAGCAGCGTCAGTTCGATCAGCAGGTTGTGCCAGCGAACGCGGGCCTCGTCGCTCATTCGGATCAGCATGCAGACGCCTGCTTGAGAGGGGCGGCTGCGATGCAGCCGCCCGCGGCGCTCGACGCGCCAGGTCGCACACTCCCCGCCATCATCAGTACGCGGTCTTCTGTCCGAGCACACGCACTGCGGTCAGCACGATGATGCGGATATCCAGCCACAGCGACCAGCGACGGATGTAGTCCAGGTCGTACTGGATGCGCTTCTTCATCGTGCGCAGCTCCGGGGTTTCGCCACGGAATCCATTGACCTGCGCCCAACCGGTGATGCCCGGCTTGACGTAATGGCGCTGCATGTAGTGATTGATCAGCTTTTCATAATGGGTATTGTGCTGCGCAGCGTGCGGGCGCGGACCCACGATCGACATGCTGCCACCGAGCACGTTGAAGATCTGCGGCAACTCGTCCAGGCTGCTGCGGCGCAGGAACGCACCGAAACGGGTGATACGGGTGTCGTTCTTGGTCGCCTGCTGGATGGTGGTGCCATGGTCGTCATGCACACGCATCGAGCGAAACTTGAACATGTAGAACTCGCGACCGCCCAAGCCATGGCGACGCTGGCGGAAGAACACCGGACCCGGCGAACTCATCTTCACACCGACCGCAATCGCAGCCATCAGCGGCCACAGGCCCATCAGCGCTATCACCGCCAGGATCTTGTCCTGCAGCGCCTTGGCGACCACGAAGTAGTTGTCGCGGTCCACACCGCCCTGGCGCAGGTTGATCACCGGCACGTTGCCGATCTGCTCGCCGGACTGGTTCAACAGACCGAAGTCGAACAGGTCCGGCACCAGCTTCACGTTGATCGGATAGCGATCCAGGCGCTGCAGCAACTGCTTGATGTGGTCACGTTCGCCCAGCGGCAGCGAAATCCACACCTGCTCGACCTGGTTGTCCTTCAGGTACTCGATCAGCGCGTCCGGATCGCCCAGGCACGGCAGCGACTGACGCTGCTCGGTCACGGCGATGTCGTACGGTGTGCGGAAGTAGCCGACCAGGTTCATGCCGACCCAGGGATTGCGGCTGAGGTAGTGATTGATCTTCATCACCGGGTGACGCAGACCCACCACCACCACCCGCTGGACATCCACACCCTGGGTGCGCAGGTGATTCAGGAAGCCGCGCAGCACCGTGCGGGCTGCCACCAGCGAGGCCAGGCCACCGACAAACCACAGGCCGATCCAGCCGCGCGAGACCTGCTCGCCAACCTGCACGATCAACGCGTGCACCGCGAACAGCGCAAACACGCCGCCGAATGCACCGCCCAGCACCATCAGCTCGCTCAACAGCCCGCGACCGCGCCAGCTGCGATACAACGGGAACAGCGCAAAGCAGATCACCGAGTACAACAACGTGGTGGCAATGGCGACCCGGTACGGTGCCGCAGGCACCCAGGAGCCGAAGACGATGCGATAGGCGATCAGCCCGGAGACCACGACCATGGTGAGGTCGAAGACGCGCAGGACCAGATCGGCTGCAGCCGAATACTTGGACAACAATCGCGGCGAGGATGTGGTGTAAGTCGCGCTACTCAAGTCTGCCAAAAGCATGGGGATGTCCTCCAAACTCGATACGGCGCATGCGGGGGAACATACGAAACGCACGCGAGCTTTCAATCATCTCCGTCGAGCGATCACCGCGGTAATACCTACCGACCCCAGATCGCACGACAGCCCTTTGTTTCAACAGAGACAAACTTTCAAACGAAGGAGCCCGAAACATACGGGATCCAACCTTTTCCACGCTGAATCAGTTGTCACTTCAATTAACCATCGTTGTGCAACACGACGATGTCAGTCCAACCGCGTCTGCGCTGCCGTGCCACGCAGGAAGTAGCGCACAAGTGCCACAGCCACGCCCAGGAATACGCCAAAGATGAAGCCCAAAGCGAGGTTCAATTTGAGTTTCGGCGAAGTCTTAGACGTAGGCACGTCTGCGGTATCGATGATGGTCACGTTGTTGGCGCCGACGTTGCTCGCCACACCGATCTCCTTGTAGCGCTGCAGGAGCGCATCGTAGAGCTGGCGATTGGTATCGACGTCGCGCTTGAGCATGTTGTAGCGGATGCTGCGGCTCTGCAGATCGAGCTCATCGTTACGCAATCCGGCGATGCGCTGGTTGAGCAACTGCTCCTGATGCACCGATGCGTCGTAGGTCGCCTTCAGCGACTGGCGGATATTGAGGACCTCGCCATTGATCTGGCGACGCGACTCTTCGATCTGCGCCTTCAGGCGCTGCATTTCCGGATAGTCCGGCTTGAAGGTCGACAGCTTCTGCTGATATTCGGTGTTCAAGCGGATCTGCTCGCCGCGCAGGCTCTGGATCAGCGGGTTGCTCAGCACCTGCGGCAGCGACATTGCGTCACCGCTGCTGACCTGACGCCAGGCTGCCTCGGCCTTGATGCGGGTGTCCTGTGCCGATGCCAGCATCGCATTGAGGTCGCTGAGGTTCTGCGCCGGAAGCGATGGCTTGTCGTCGCCCACCGACACGATCTGCTCGTCGGTGGAATAGGAGACCAGATTCTTCTCCGAGTCCTCCACCTTGTCGCGCAACTGCTCCAGGCGCTCGGCCAGGAACTTGGTCGCGAACGAGGACGCCTTGATGCGGCGTTCCTGCGTACTGACGATGAAGACCTTGGTGTAGGTGTTGGCGATCTTGGCAGCAAGCACCGGGTCCGGCGAATCGTAGTTGACGTAGACCAGGCGCGAATTGAGGATCGGCTCGACCACCAGCCCGGCCAGCAGCGTATCGGTCAGGCTGCGCTCGATGATGGCCTGGCGCGAGTCCACCGACTTGCCGGCTTCCGGATTCTTGGCAGCAGCCTTTTCCAGCGCTTCGTCGACCTGCTGCTTGAACGCCGGCTCCTGATCGAGCTTGGCTTCGCGGATCACCGCACGAGCCAGCGAGCGGCTCTGCAGCAGCTGGTACTGGGTCTGATAGAAATCGCGATCCTGCGGCGATTCCACCGGCATCAGATTGTCGACATTCACCACGTTGAGCGAGTCGCGCTCAATCTGCAGCGTGCTGGTGGCGCGGTACTTTTCCGGCATCAGCAGGGTGACGCCAAACGCCAGTGCCACTGCCGCGACGGTGATCAGAATGATCAACCAGCGCTGCGACACCAGAGCGCGCCAGTAGTCGAGCAAGCCCACGTCGGCCAGCTCGAGATGCCCATGACGATGAGACGGGGAAGAACGATTGTCTGAATTCATACTCATCGGTAAGCGCGCCACACCATCACAAGGGGGGTCAGTTCCAGCATGGTGCGCAGCCAGACGCGTGCGTCCGAGCGGTACACCACAACGATGTCGCCGCCGTAGATCTCAGGGTCCGGGTTGGCCCCCTTCTCGATCTGGGTCAGATCGAATCTGGCGATCATCTTTTGACCGTTGACGGTGCGAAACACGATGACGTTGCCGCGGCTGGCCACTGTGCTAACGCCCTTGGCCTGCGCGATGGCCTGCTGCAGAGTCAGGTTGGCGCCGATCACCGGATAGATGCCCGGCTCGTCGACCGCACCGGTCACCGTGACCCGGCGACCATTGGATTCCTGCACGAACACCGACACCTGCGGCTGCTGCAGATAACCGGCGGCGTAGCGTTCTGCCACCAGCTTTTCCAGCTCGCCGACACCCAGGCCGGCTGCCTTGACGTCGCCGATCAACGGCAGCGAGATGTGGCCGTTCTGATCGATGCGGACCTGCCGCTCCAGATCGTCGACCTGGAACACCTTGAACAACAGCAAGTCGCCTGGGGCGAGTCGATACTCCGGTTGCACTGCAGACATCGCGAGCGGATCCGGAAGCGGCAGGGAATCCGCCATCTTCGGACCGGTGCTGCATGCGCCCAGTGCCATCGAGCAGATCAACGCCAGGCTGAGGCCTTGGCAAAATCGTCCGATCAGTTTTTTCATGCGTGTGGCTGGCTGCCTCGGTTGGGTGGGACAGGACCTCGCGCAGCATTCAACCGGCCAACACGCCAGCAAGAACGTACGACAGAGAAATTCATCCCAAGACGCTTGGGATCACGACAGGTGTGACGTGTTGCAGTGCACTATGGCATAGAACCAACGCATCGCAAGACGCTGCTCGCCATTTTTTTGACGGCGTTGGACTATTGATTCAAGTTCGTCGTTGCGGCGTTAACAAAACGTGATCCAGTTACTAATCCAGCGCTAATGATCTGGAGCATTTTCGGATACTTAGCAGCGTTCCGTGACCCAGGTCCATAGCGAGCGGAACCGCAAACAACCGGGCTCGGCCGGTCGCTTCATGCTGCTCTGCAATATGCCGATGGACATATCGTGTCACCCACATGACAGGCCAGGAATTGCATGTTGCGGCGCAACAAAAAGCCCATGTCCGTGAAGACATGGGCTCCGTGTTTGGTCGGGGTAGCCGGATTCGAACCGACGACCACTAGTCCCCCAGACTAGTGCGCTACCAGGCTGCGCTATACCCCGAAGATGTTGCATCCGCCACGAGGGCGGCCTGCGATTATAGCGGCTTTGTGAAGCGTTTTCCTAGCGGCGCAGCAGTTGCAGGACCTCTTCCAGTTCCATGCGCACCTGTTTGATGATCTGGTTGCTCAGCGCCGACTCGCTCTTGGCGCCATCGCCCTCCAGGCGCAGGCGTGCGCCGCCGATGGTATAGCCCTGCTCGTACAGCAGGCCACGGATCTGGCGCACCATCAGCACGTCGTGGCGCTGGTAGTAGCGCCGGTTGCCGCGCCGCTTGACCGGTTCCAGGCTCGGAAACTCGGTTTCCCAGTAGCGCAGCACATGCGGCTTGACGTCGCACAGCTCGCTGACTTCGCCGATGGTGAAGTAGCGCTTGGCCGGGATTGGCGGTAGTTCGCGATTACTGCCCGGATCCAGCATAAGCCTCCACCCGCTCCTTGAGCTTCTGGCCCGGACGGAAGGTCACCACCGTGCGTGCCGAGATCGGAATTTCCTCACCGGTCTTGGGATTGCGACCGGGCCGTTGATTCTTGCGCCGCAGATCGAAGTTGCCGAAACCGGACAGCTTCACCTGACGGCCCTGCTCCAGCGCATCGCGCAGCACATCGAAGAACGCGTCGACAAATTCCTTTGCCTCGCGCTTGTTGAGACCGACCTCGTCGAACAGACGTTCGGCCATCTCCGCTTTCGTCAATGCCATGCCAATCCCCTGGTTACCGCCTCAACTCCGGATCCGGGCGCGGTGCTCGCGCTCGATCACGGCCACCACATCGGCAACGACTGCGTCGACGTCCCGGTCGGTGAGAGTGCGCGAGTTATCCTGCAAAATCAAGCCCATAGCCAGACTCTTGAAACCTGGCTCGACCCCCTGCCCGACATAGCGGTCGAACAGCTGCACCTCCCGCAACAACGGCCCGACGGTGGTGCGCACGCTGCTCGACAGCGCCGCCCAGCTCACCTCTTCCGGCACCAGGAAGGCCAGATCGCGACGCACCGAGGGGAACCGCGACAGCTCGCCGGCACGCGGCAGCGCACGCTTGACCAACGCCGTCAGTTGCAGCTCGAACGCGATCACGTCCACGTCGATGTCCAACGCCTTGGCCAGGCGCGGATGCACCTGCCCGATCCAGCCGATGCACACGCCATCGCGATGGATGTCGGCCGAGCGCCCCGGATGCCCGAAGGGTTGGGCAGAGGGCTGGAATTCCAGCACCGCGCCACTGGCCGCCGCCAGCGCCATCAGATCGCCCTTCAGATCGTGGAAGTCCACCTTGCGCGCGGGCTCGCCCCATTGCAGCGCTAGGGCATCGCCACACACGGCCGCGGAGACATGCTGCGACTCCTGCGGGGCGGCGCCGGCATCGGACGCGGCCGCGAACACCTTGCCCAGCTCGAACAGGCGCACGCGCCCGGCTTGGCGGGCGGCATTGCGGCCCAGCGTCGCCACCAGGCCCGGCAACAGGCGCGGACGCATGATCGCCAGCTCGGCGCTGAGCGGATTGGCCAACGGCACCAGGCCGTCGGTCAGCTGCCAGCGCTCCAGCAAGGTGGCGTCGACGAAAGCGTAATTGATGGTTTCCTGCAGCTCGCGCGCCACCAGCTGGCGCCGCACGCTGAGCTCATCGAGCTGGGTTTCGCTCGGCATCGCAATCCGGCTTGCCCCGCCCGGCAGCGTGATCGGTACGCGGTCGTACCCGTGGATACGCGCCAATTCCTCGATCAGATCCTCTTCGATGGCGATATCGAAGCGACGGCTCGGCGCCACCACCTGCCAGCCTTCGGCAACCGCCTCCAGCTGCATGCCGAGCGCACTCAAAATGCGCACGACCTCGGTATCGTCAATCTGGATACCGAGCACGCGCGCGATCCGCGCGCGCCGCAGCAGGATGCGCGCCGGCTGCGGCAGATGCTCCGGCAATTGCGCATGCACCACCGGGCCCGGCGTACCACCGGCCAGTTCCAGCACCAGCCGCGTCGCCACTTCGATCGCTTGCGGCGGCAATGCCGGATCCACACCACGCTCGAAGCGATGACCGGCATCGGTATGCAGACCGAACTTGCGGCCACGCCCCATGATTGCGGCCGGATCGAAGTACGCCGACTCCAGGAACACGTTGCGCGTGGTCTCGGTGACGCGGGTATCCAGGCCGCCCATCAGGCCGGCCAATGCGACCGGGCGGTCGGCATCGGTGATGGTCAGGAAGCTGTCGTCCAGCGTGACCTGACGCCCGTCCAGCAACGCCAGCTGCTCGCCGCTGCGCGAATGGCGCACGCCGATCGGGCCTTGCAGGGTGTCCAGATCGAACGCATGCATCGGCTGGCCAAGTTCCAGCATCACGTACTGGGTGATATCCACCAGCAGCGAGACCGGACGCACGCCGCTGCGACGCAGCCGCTCGGCCAGCCACACCGGCGTTTTTGCGGCCGGGTCGATGCCTTCGATTACCCGTCCGCAATAGCGCGGCGCGGCGTTGCCGGCATGCAATTCCACCATCAGCGTGCGCGTGGACACTGGCGCCACTGCACCTGCTTCAAAAGCCACCACTTCGCTGGCGCATGCGGCCGCCACATCGAAGGCGATGCCGCGCACGCTGAAGCAGTCGGCGCGATTGGGCGTCAGCTTGATCTCGATGCTGGCATCGGGCAGGCCCAGGTACTCGGCCAGCGCCTGACCCACCGGCGCATCGTCGGGCAGCTCGAACAGGCCGGACGCATCGCTGTCCAGCCCCAGCTCCTTGGCCGAGCACAGCATGCCGTTGGACGCCACCCCGCGCAGCTTGGCCGCGGTGATGGTCAGCGCGCCGATCTGCGCACCGACCAGCGCCAGCGGTGCCACCAGCCCGGCACGCGCATTGGGCGCGCCACACACGATCTGCAGCAACTCGCCCTGCCCTGCGTCGACACTGCAGACCTGCAGACGATCGGCTTCCGGATGACGCACCGCCTCGACGATACGCGCCACCACCACCTGCCCCAGCGCCTCGCCCAGTGGCGTGACCTCTTCGACCTCCAGACCGATCGCCGTCAGCGTCGCGGCAAGCTCGTCGCGGCTCGCCTGGATGGGAACGTGGCTGCGCAGCCAATTTTCAGAGAATTTCATGAGGAGCCGGGAATCGGAAATGGAGAATGGGGAATCGCAAAAGCGGGGGCGTCGGGCCTGCGGAACGGAATCCAAGGAGCACGTGGCTCCAGCGATTCCCGATTCCCAATTCCCGATTCCCCGCCGTCAGGCGAACTGCCTGAGAAAACGCACATCGTTTTCGAAGAATGCACGCAGGTCGTTGACGCCGTAGCGCAGCATCGCAAAGCGCTCCACGCCCAGGCCGAACGCGAAGCCGGTGTAGCGCTCCGGATCGATGCCGACGCTGCGCAGCACGTTCGGGTGCACCATGCCGCAGCCGAGCACTTCCAGCCAACGCGTGCTGCCGTCCGGCTGCTGCCAGGCGATATCCACTTCCGCGCCCGGTTCCACGAACGGGAAATAGCTGGGGCGGAAGCGCATCTCGAAATCGCGCTCGAAGAACGCCCGTACGAACTCGGACAAGGTGCCCTTGAGATCGGCGAAGTTGGAGTGCTCGTCGACCAGCAGGCCTTCGACCTGATGGAACATCGGCGAATGGGTCTGGTCCGAATCGGAGCGGTACACCTTGCCGGCCGCGATCATGCGCAGCGGCGGTTTGTGCGCATCCATGTAGCGCACCTGCACGCCGGAGGTATGCGTGCGCAACAGGCGGCCATCGCCGAAATAGAACGTGTCGTGCATCGCGCGCGCCGGATGGTGCGGCGGAAAGTTCAGGGCTTCGAAGTTGTGCCAGTCGTCCTCGATCTCCGGACCATCGGACAACTCATAGCCCAGGCGCGCAAAGATCTCGACGATACGCTCGAGCGTGCGCGTGACCGGGTGCAGTCCACCGCGTTCGCTGCGGCGCCCCGGCAAGGTGACATCGATCCGCTCCCCGGCCAGCCGTGCGTCCAGCGCGGCGTTTTCCAGCGTGTGCTTGCGCTCGGACAACGCCGCGGTCAGCGCATCGCGCGACAGGTTGATCGCTTCGCCAGCGGCCTTTCGCTGATCGGCCGGCAGCGTGCCGAGCTGCTTGAGCTGGGCGGTGATGCTGCCGCTCTTGCCCAGCAATGCGACGCGCAAGGCTTCCAGTTGGTCCGGCGTCTGCGCGGCGGCGACATCGGCCAGCGCACGCTCGGTCAGGGATTGAATCTCACTCATTGCACTCGCGCCTCAACTGCGTCAACCGAACGGTGTTTCCGGATGCACCGGAACGCATTGCCACTCAAATCTGGTCTTGCCCTGTATCCAGTCAGCAATGCCGGCCATCTAAAAACGCAAAAGGGGAAGGACTCGCGCCCTTCCCCCTGCATATCTGCTTGCCCTCGCCGGAGACCTGCACACGAATGCGCAAACCCCGACAAGAAACTACCCTTTCAAAAGTCCGCACATGGATGTGCGGGCTCTTGCAGAGGGACCTGCATTTACGCCGCCAGCGCGCCCTTGGCCTTCTCAGCCAGCGCGGCAAAGCCGGCGGCATCGTGCACGGCGATATCGGCCAGCACCTTACGGTCCAGGGTGATACCCGCCTTCAGCAGGCCGTTCATGAAACGGCTGTAGCTCAGGCCATTGATGCGGGCAGCCGCGTTGATGCGGGTGATCCACAACGAACGGAACACGCGCTTCTTCTGCTTGCGGCCGATATAGGCGTACTGCTGCGCCTTGATGACCGCCTGCTTGGCGACGCGGAAAACCTTGCGACGGGCATTGTAGTAGCCCTTCGCCAGGGTCAGAATTTTCTTGTGGCGGCGGCGCGCCTGCACACCACGCTTTACTCGTGCCATGGTTCAGTCCTCAGAGATAGGGAAGCATACGATCGAGACGGCCTGCATCCTCGGCGCGGACGTGGTTCGTCTGCCGCAGGTTGCGCTTCCGCTTGGTCGCTTTCTTCGTGAGGATATGGCTACGGTTTGCGTGGCCGCACTTGTACTTGCCGGAGGCGGTCTTGCGGAAACGCTTGGCCGCCGCCCGGTTGGTCTTGATCTTGGGCATTGCAATGTCCTTGATGGTGTTTTGTCACTGACCCGGGCGGCAGTCTTGCGACCACGCTTTCCATCCATGCCCTTGCCTGCTTGTAAGTCCTTGATCGAACACGATCCGGACAGGTCCTGTACCGCTTGCGCGGCGCCCCGGCAAAACCGGGCCGCGCAGTATGCCCGTTACCGGGAATTCTTGCAAATGAATGCTGTCGCCGGCCGGACGGACCCCGGCGGGGCCCGTCTCAGCGCGGGATCAGATCTTCTTCTTCGGCGCGATCATCATGACCATCTGGCGCCCTTCCAGGCGCGGGCGCGACTCGATGACGATGTCTTCGCCCAGGTCGGCCTCGATCCGGGACGCCATTTCGCGCCCCAGTTCTTGGTGACTCATTTCACGGCCACGGAAGCGGATGTTGACCTTGACCTTGTCGCCCTCTTCCAGGAAGCGGCGCATGTTGCGCAGCTTGATCTGGTAGTCGCCCTCGTCGGTGACCGGACGGAACTTGAGTTCCTTGATCTCGACCTGCTTGGTCTTCTTCTTGGCCTCGTTGGCCTTTTTCTGCTGCTCGAACTTGAACTTGCCGAAATCCATGATCTTGCAGACCGGCGGATCGGCCTGCGGCTGGATTTCGACCAGATCCAGGCCTTCTTCCTCGGCCTTGGCGAGCGCTTCGTCGCGCGACAACACGCCGACCATCTCACCGTCACTGCCGATCACGCGGACGCGCGGCACACGGATTTCTTGGTTCTTGCGGTTCTGTTTGTTGTCAGGGGTACTGATATTGCAATCTCCCAGGGGAATCGAACCGGCGCATCCGGATCATCCAGACCGGCCGGGGTTGGCTCACGCTGCCTGCTCTGCCTGCAGACGTTCGATGAAGGCCGAGACCGTCATGGTCCCGAGGTCCTCTCCCGAACGTGTCCGCACGGCGACGGCGCCGTTTTCCTTCTCGCGGTCACCGACGACGAGGAGATAAGGCACGCGTTGCAGCGTATGCTCGCGAATCTTATATCCGATCTTCTCGTTACGCAAATCGGCGTTCACACGGAAGCCTTGATTTGCAAGGGTTTTCCGAACCGAGTCGACATAGTCTGCCTGGGCATCGGTGATATTTGCGACAACGACCTGGACCGGGGCGAGCCAGGCGGGGAAGGCGCCGGCGTGGTGTTCGATCAAAATGCCGATGAAACGCTCCATCGAGCCGACGATCGCCCGGTGCAGCATGACCGGATGCTTCTTCTGGCTGTGCTCGTCCACGTACTCGGCGCCGAGGCGGCCCGGCATCATGAAATCGACCTGCATGGTGCCCAGCTGCCAGGTGCGGCCGATCGCGTCCTTGAGGTGGTACTCGATCTTGGGGCCGTAGAAGGCGCCCTCGCCCGGCAGCTCCTGCCACTCCACCCCGCACACGCCCAGCGCGCTGCGCAGCGCGGCTTCGGCCTTGTCCCAGGTGACGTCGTCGCCCAAGCGCTTTTCCGGGCGCAGCGCGATCTTGATCTCGATGTCCTCAAAGCCGAACGCGGTGTAGACCGCCAGTGCCTGCTGATGGAAGGCGGTGACTTCGGCTTCGATCTGCGATTCCAGGCAGAACACGTGGCCGTCGTCCTGGGTGAAGCCGCGCACGCGCAGGATGCCGTGCAGCGCGCCCGAGGGCTCGTTGCGGTGGCAGGCGCCAAATTCGCCGTAGCGGATCGGCAGGTCGCGGTAGCTGTGCAGGCCCTGGTTGAACACCTGCACGTGACCCGGGCAGTTCATCGGCTTGACTGCGTAGGTGCGCTTCTCCGACTCGGTGAAGAACATCGCGTCCTGGTAGTTGTCCCAGTGGCCGGATTTCTGCCACAGCGACACGTCCAGGATCTGCGGGCAGCGCACTTCGCCGTAGCCGCTGTCGCGATAGACCTTGCGCATGTACTGCTCGACCACCTGCCACAGCGACCAGCCCTTGGGATGCCAGAACACCAGGCCCGGCGCCTCTTCCTGTAGATGGAACAGGTCCTGCTGCTTGCCGATGCGGCGATGGTCGCGCTTGTCGGCTTCTTCCATGCGCAGGATGTAGGCGTCCAGCTGCTTCTTGTCGGCCCAGGCGGTGCCGTAGATGCGCTGCAGCTGCTCGTTCTTGGCGTCGCCGCGCCAGTAGGCGCCGGAAATGCGGGTCAGCTTGAACGCCTTGAGGAAGCGCGTGTTGGGCACGTGCGGGCCGCGGCACATGTCCACGTATTCCTGGTGGTAGTACAGGCCCATCGCGGTGATGTCGTCGGACATGTCCTCGATCAGGCGCAGCTTGTACTCCTCGCCGCGCTGGGCGAATACCTCGATCACCTCGGCGCGCGGGGTGACCTTCTTGATCACGTCGTAGTCCTGCGCGATCAATTCCTGCATGCGCTGCTCGATCGCGGCCATGTCGTCCGGCGTGAACGGGCGTTCGCTGTAGATGTCGTAGTAGAAGCCTTCGGCGATGACCGGGCCGATCACCATCTTGACCTCCGGGTACAGCTGCTTGACCGCATGCCCGACCAGATGCGCGCAGGAGTGGCGGATGATCTCCACGCCTTCGGCGTCCTTGGCGGTGATGATGCGCAGGCTGGCATCGTGGTCGATGACGTCGCTGGCATCGACCAGCTGGCCGTCGACCTGGCCGGCGATGGTGGCCTTGGCCAGGCCGGCGCCGATCGACTGGGCGACCTGCATCACCGAGACCGGGGATTCGAATTCGCGGCGGCTGCCGTCGGGGAGCGTGATGTTGATCATGGGCAAGGATGAGGTCTGTGCTGGCTGCAGCGCGGCGGCTGCAAGGGAGATCTGCCCGTTACGGGACAGGCTCGGATAAGGGTATGGCGAGAGGTGGGGCAGAACGAACGCCGTGGGGGCGCCCTGCGGACTGGCGCGGCCGGAATCAGCGGTGGGCGGTGGTAGTGCTCATGTCGCACGCTGGGCCGGCGCGGGGCGCGGGCCACCTTCTCGCAAGGGGTCTTGGAGGCGAATGGTAAACCAATCAGCCCGGTGTTGCGCATGCCGGCACGGGGCCGGCGGGCGCGTGGCATGATGCCGGCCACCTGTGCTGCCAGTGCCGACCATGACCATCAAGGGTAAAGCCACCTCGCTGGATATCGCCTACCTGGCCGGCGTGTCGCAGCCGACCGTGTCGCGCGCACTGCGCGGCAGCCCGATGGTCAACGAAGAAACCCGCAAGCGCATCCTGCGCATCGCCAAGGAGTTGAACTACAAGGTCGACAAGAACGCCTCGTCGCTGCGGCTGCGCAATGCCGGCACGCTGGCGCTGCTGTTCTTCGAAGACCCCACCGCCGACGATTCGCTGATCAACCCGTTCTTCCATTCGATGCTGGGCTCGATCACCCGCGCCTGCGCGCTGCAGGGTTACGACCTGCTGGTGTCGTTCCAGCAGCTGTCCAAGGACTGGCAGGCCGATTACGAAGACAGCAACAAGGCCGACGGCATCATCCTGCTCGGCTACGGCGATTATCAGCAGTCGCGCCAGCGGCTGCAGTTGCTGGTCGAACAAGGTACCCACTTCGTGCGCTGGGGCGCGGCGCTGCCGGGGCAGCCGGGCATTTCGATCGGCAGCGACAATTACCAGGGCGGGCTGGATATCACCGAACATCTGCTGGCGCAGGGATGTCGCCGCATCGCCTTTCTCGGCCACGCGTCCAACCACTATCCCGAATTCGAAGAGCGCTACCGCGGCTACGTGGCTGCGCTGAAGCAGCAGGGTTTGGTGGCCGATCGCGCGCTGCAGTTCGATGCGATCACCACCGAGTCGTCCGGCCATGCCGCGTGCCTGGCGCTGCTCGACAGCGGCAAGGCATTCGATGCGGTGTGTGCGGCCAGCGACCTGATTGCGATCGGCGCCATGCGCGCCTTGCGCGAGCGCGGCCTGCGGGTGCCGCAGGATGTGGCGGTGAGCGGCTTCGACGATATCGCGTTGGCGGCGTCGGTGGCGCCGGCGCTGTCGACGGTGCAGCAGGACACCAAGCAGGCCGGGACGCTGCTGGTGGAAAGCCTGGTGGCGCTGATTCGCGGCGAAGCGGCGCAGAGCCGCACGATTCCGGTGAGGCTGGCGCTGCGTGATTCGTCGCGTAGCAGTGGGCTGCAGCCTCCGCTGGGCTGGAGACCGTCTGGCGCGGAGACCGGCGAGGCGGTGCTTGGCCGGGCCGCTGATGGGGCTGTCAGGCGTTGAATTGGGATTAGGGAGTCGGGAGTCGGGAGTCGGGAGTCGTTGGAGCATACGTGGCGGGCTGCGCGGGATCGGCCGCAGCCATTGATGCCTCGTAGGAGCGCACCCGGGCGCGACAGGGCGTTCCCGGTAATGCCCGTCGCGCCCGGGTGCGCTCCTACCTGTTGCGGGCGGCCCCGTCCAGCCGCGGCCCACAGCGTGACCAGGATCGAAATCACCGTCGGCCGGGAAAGCTCTCAAGCTGACATGCGGTCAGGTGGCCAACGGAATCGCTGGGCGCCGAGGCTTGGGATTCGGGATTCGTTGGAGCGTGCGCGACAGCCCGCGATGTGACACCTCGTAGGAGCGCACCCGGGCGCGACGGGGTGTTCCCGGCAATGCCCCTCGCGCCCGGGTGCGCTCCTACCTGTTGCGGGCGTCGCGCGTGGCTTGCTCGGCCATCTGCGCGTCGAGCTGCCTGCGCAAGGCCCGGTCGGTGATCGGCGCGTCCGACAGCAGCACCCGCACCCCATGCGCGGGCACCGGCGCCAGCAGCCGACGCTGCACCGGCACCCGCTCGCCACTCATCGCGTCGCGCCAGGTGCCGGGCTGCAGAAAACGCGTCACCTCGATGTTCGCCGCCGCATCGCCCTTGTTGAGCAGCACCAACGCCGTCTGGCTGGTGCCCGCATGCTGATAGACCCGCAAAAACGCCGCGTGATCCCCGCGTAGCAGCACATCCACCTGCACGCCGCGCTGCAATGCCGGGGTATCGCGACGCAGCCGCGCGATCTGCTGCAATGGGCCGAAGATCGGGCTGTGCGGTGCAGCGCGGATGCGCTCGGCACCGAAGTAATTGCGGTTGCCTGCATGTTCGGCACGCCCGCGCATGAAGCCGGTCTCCGAGCCGTAATAGATCACCGGGATGCCGCGCGCGGTAAACAGCCAGTTGTGCGCGTCGATGAAGCCGGTGTCGCTGGCATCCAGGCGCGCCATGTCGTGGTTATCGTAGAAGCTCATCAGCTCGTACGGGTTGGCATACGGCCCCTGACGTAGAAACAGCGGCGCGGCAAGCTTCTCGAACCCGGCCTGCTCATGCCCGAAGACAGCGGACAGCTGCTGCTTCAACGGGAAATCCAGCACGCTGACGCCGGCATTGCGCGCCCAGGTATGCCCGGCAATCTTGTTGGCGTCGTAATCGAAGGCTTCGCCGAACATGAAGAACCCCGGACGTTTTTCGCGGATGCGCGCAACGAAGGCATGCCAGAAGCGGTCGGGCATCCAGCCGATGGTGTCGATACGGAATGCGTCGGCGCCCTGCTCCATCCACTGCAGATACGCGCCGGCCAGATAATCGAGCACTGCAGGATTGTTTTCGTTGAGATCGGACAGCTCGGCCAGGCCGCCGCCGGTGTTGTAGAACGCGTGCAGCGGAATGCGCTGCGGATCCAGCTGCGCCGGTGGCAGATTCTGGTGATCGGCGACCAGGCGGCCATCGGCGTCGTACAGCTTGCCGAAGCCCGGCTGCGCCACCGGCATGCTATAGGCCGGCGAGCCGTGATTGCCCACGATATCCAGCACCACCTTCAAGCGGTTGGCATGCATGGCGCGGGTGAAGCCGGCAAAGTCCAGGCCCGGGCTGGGCAGATGCTCGTCGAGCTTGTAGAAGTTCACGCCCCAGTAGCCGTGATAGCCGGTCTTGCCGTGGTCGCTGAGCGTGCTGCCGCAGCTGATCGGCTTGCCGCCGGTGAAGGCCTCATCCGGATTGTCGACGATCGGCGTGATCCATACCGCGCCAAAGCCCATGTCGCGGATGTAGTCGGCATGTTCGACGATGCCCTTGAAGTCGCCCCCCAGGTAACCGATGTTGTCGCCGACTCCATCTGCGCAAGGCGTCGGCACATCGAACGTGCGATGCGCACCGCCCTGGTCGCGCTGGTCGTTGCCGGGGTCGCCATTGACGAAACGGTCGGTCACCACGAAATACACCGCGTCGGCAGCGAACGGCTCCAGCGTGCCGTAGTAATGGCCGGGTGCAGCCGCCGCGCTCGCCGCTCCTGCAGATACGATCAATCCAGCCATCATCACCTGCCGCATCACTGCCCTCCCGAGGCCATTGGAACCCGCACCACGCACACACCGGCAATGAGCAAACTGGCGCCACCGATGGCCAGCGCATGGATCGGCTGACCGCCCAGCCAGACGCGCAGCACGAAGCCCAGGGCGCTGGCCGCGACCAGCTGCGGAATCACGATGAAAAAATTGAAGATGCCCATGTACACGCCCATCTTGGCGGCGGGCACGCTGTCGGATAGCAAGGCATAGGGCAGCGACAGGATCGAGGCCCAGGCAAAGCCGACACCCAGCATCGACAGCAGCAGCCACTGCGGGTCGCGGATCACCAGCATCGACAACAGCCCGGCCGCACCCAGCCACAGGTTGCACAGATGACTCCAACGCAGGCCGATCGCACGCACCAGCAATGGAATGACCAATGCCGCCAACGCCGCAAACCCGTTGTAGGCGCCGAACAACACGCCCACCCAGTTCGCGCCTTCGTTGTAGGCTGCCGATGCGGTGTCCTTGGCACCGAAGTGCACCTGGGTAACCGCCGCGGTGGTGTAGATCCACATCGCAAACAGCGCGAACCAGGAGAAGAACTGCACCCAGGCCAGGCGTCGCATCGTCAGCGGCATGCTGCGCACGTCCTGCACGATCGCCACCAGCATGCCGGTCGATGGCAGCACGCGCGCCAACGCAAGCAGCGCACCGTAGGCGATGCATAAGCCGGCCAGCACGTAGAGCATGCGGTCGCCGTGCTGCCAGGCGATCGCAGCGGCGAGCAGCACACCGATGCCGCACCAGAGCACGCTCGCACGCTGCGGTGGCAAGGTGCCGGCGACCGCTGCAGCCGCTACAGGCGGATGCGCATCGTCGAAACTGGCCAGCTGCTGCGGGCTGTATTCGCGCGTGCGCAGCACCGTCCAGCTGATCGACAGGAACAGCACCGCGGCACCGAGGTAGAAGGCATAGCGCACGCTGTCAGGCAACTGTCCTGGCGGCGCGGTATTGGCCACACCCCAATGCGTGAGCAACCACGGCAGGAAACTGGCCACAATCGCGCCGACCCCGATGAAGAAGCTCTGCATCGCATAGCCGGTGGGCCGCTGCGCCGGTGGCAGTTGATCGCCGACCAGGGCGCGGAATGGCTCCATCGAGATGTTGATCGATGCATCCAGCACCCACAACGTGCCTGCGGCAATCCACAGCATCGGCGCGTTGGGCATCACCAGCAAGGCCAGTGTGGTGAACACCGCGCCGACCATGAAATACGGGCGCCGGCGCCCCCATGGCGTCCAGGTGCGGTCGGACAGGTAGCCGATGATGGGCTGCACGATCAGACCGGTGAGCGGTGCGGCAATCCACAGACCGGGCACATCGTCGACCTGCGCCCCCAGGGTCTGGAAGATGCGGCTGGCGTTGGCGTTCTGCAACGCGAAGCCGAACTGGATACCGAGAAAGCCGAAACACATGTTCCAGATCTGCCAGAAACTCAGGCGTGGCTTGGCGGTCATTGCGCAGCCTCCGTGCTCGCTGCGGGGCCGACCAGCAGCGCGCTCACCTGCGCGGTGTTGACCACGCCATCGCGACCGCCGCGGCCGCCGTTGTACTGCGCAAAATGCGCGAGCGCGCTCATGTTGAAGCCGTTTTCCAGCCGGAACCTGCACTGCTGCCCGGCCACCGCAGTGAAGCTGACCTGCGTGGACAGCTGCTCGCCCACGCTATGCGGCATCACCACGACCTGCGACTGCGTGGCCTGCCCCGGGCATTCCAGCAGCAGCCGCTTGACCGCCGCAGTGACGCCGGTATTGATCGGCCCGTTGGGATTGCGATAACGCAGCGATACGCGGTGCTGGCCCGCGCGCGTGGCAGTCCAAACCCAGGCCTCGCTACCCGGCACTTCCTGCAACGGGCCGAGCGTCAACGCGGGGCTGTGCAGCGACTCCAGGCCATCGGCGCGACGGGTCAGGCTGAGCACGTGCAGCAGGCCGTCCTCGCGCAGGTCCCAGTGCTGCGTGGCGTCCAACGCATGCCCATCCATGTACAGCGTCGCCCCAGCCGGAATCACGATGCGATAGCCGTCGCCCTGCCGTTGCGCGACGGGGGCCTCCGGCGTGCTCGGTGAGAACACCTGGCCTGGCTGCGGCGGGGCGGTGGTATCGGCCTTACGGCCGATCAGATGCACCAACGTGGTCTGGCCTTGTTGCTCGACCTTCCCCGCCACCAGCAACTCACCTCCACTCGCCGTCGGCCGCTGCAGCACATAGCGTCGGGCGTCCTGTTCAAGCACGATCTGCTGGCGATCGCCAAACAACAACGGCACCAACGTACGCGGCAGTTTCGGCGTCACACTGCCATCGGCGCCAATGCCGAACACGCCTTCCAGCACCGCGGAGAGATAGCCGGCAACCGACCACAACTGGCGCGGCGAATTCACCACCGGGCCACTGCGGGGCCCCTCCTCCACATGCACCGCCAGGCTCTGCATCTCGTAGTTTTCCATGTTGGAGCCAGCCAGCGCGCTGCCGCGCATCAACGCATGCAGCTCCAGCGCAATGCGCGGCGCGTCGTCCAGCTGGCGTGCGGCGCGTAGCGCGTACGCACTGACGAAGGGCCAGACGGCGCGATTGTGATAGATCGGCTGTTCGGCGTCCTGCGGCCACACCACCGGGCTGCCGCCGGCAACCAGCGGATACCCGCGCAGCGCGGCACGCGCACGGTCCTTCGGAAACACCTCGGCCAGCACGCCAAGCGACACGCCGAGCAGATCGACCTTGGCATAGCGCACCGGATGCGCCGCATTGCCCAGATAGCTCACATACTGATTGCTTGGCGCATCCCAGAAGCGCGTGGCGATGGCCTGACGCAGCGCATCGGCCCACTGGGCGTACCTGGACGCACGCGCATCGCCATGCTGGCGCGCCAGCTGCTCGGCCAGGCGCAGGGCCTGGTAGTGCAACACGTTGGTAGACAGGGCGAAGGACTCGGCAATGAAGCGCACATCCTGGCGCGTCCACTCTGGGTAGGTCTGCTCGCGCCAATCCAGAAACGAGGTTTCGCCGCGGTAGAGGCCGATCTGCGCATCGAAGACCGCGTCACGATCCTGCGCGAGGGTGGCCTGCAACGCCTCCCACACCTCTTCAGCGAACGCCTTATCATCCAGCAGGCCGCGCGCGGCAAGGAACCACACCACGCGGTCGCTGCTGATCGGCCAGCTGCCACCGGAGCCGGTGTCCTGCGCAACAAATACCCCCGGCGTCTGCCCGTCGCGCGCCGCCGACAGCTTGAAGCGCAGCGCATTGCGCGTGCGCTCCGGCTCCAGCCGCGCCAATGCCAGATCGGCGGCGAAGCTGACATCGCGCGTCCATACGTAAGGCCAGCGCTCACCGGTTTCGAAACACGCGCACGGCACTGGCTTGCCGTCGTTGAAAGCCGGATCGCGGATCGCCTCGACACGGTCGTCGGCCATTTCCTGCTGCGCCATGGCGAACAGGGCGTCGAACAACGGACTGGCGGTATGGGTGCGCATCGGCTGCGGCCCGATGCGGCGCTCGCCCTGCGGCCAGCGCAGCACGAAACCGCCGTCTTCTAGCGCCTGCGCTTGCGCACGGCGGCCCTGGAATTCCAGCTCATCGGCCAACACCGGCGAGCTTGCCGCAACGCCGAGCGTTGCAGCCATGCAGATCATCTTCAGCATCGAAGCGGCCAGACGGCTTGCACCGTCGGCCTCCCTCCCTCGTTGCACGCGTTGTAGTGCGCGGCACTGGCGTGCCACGGGCGCGGCCCCTCCCAGGTGCCGTGACGCCATGGTAGACGCGCGCTCCGGGGTTCCGCATCAATGCATACGTATTCATGGCAATGGCTGCAGTGCAGCATGGTCCATCCACGCCACAGCGCTGCATAGTCGCCGCTGACGCAACGGCCGCCTTGGGAGGGGATATGCCGCTGGTTTCACATCGCGTGCGTTCGATAGAGCGCGCCGCATGCAGTGCGCGACTGCTTGTCCTGTTGCTTGGTAGTCTTGCGGGCATCGCGCAGGCCGAGCGCATCGCCATCAGTGCCGATTCGCCCGGCAACGTCTTGCAGGTCACGCTGGAAGTGGACGGCGGCATGCCCTATTACCGCGTGCAACGCCTGGGCCAGCCGGTACTGGAACGCTCGCGCCTGGGTTTCCAGTTGCGCGACGGGCGGCTGGACCGCGGCCTGGTCGTCCTCTCGCAAGCACGCCAAGCTCATGACGATACCTGGGAACAACCCTGGGGCGAGACGCGCCTGGTGCGCAACCACTACAACGAACTAAGCGTCAGCCTGGGCGAACGCAGCGGCGCGCAACGCCGCTTCGATGTGATCTTGCGCGTGTACGACGATGGCATCGGCCTGCGCTATCACTTTCCCGAGCAAGCGGGATTGCGCGAAGCCATCATCGACGAGGAAGTCACCGAATTCGCCATCGCGCAACCGTCCGAGGCATGGTGGATTCCGGCAGGCGAGCCGATCCACTACGAATACCTGTATCAGCGCACGCCGTTGAACCAGGTTGCGCTGGCACATACGCCGCTCACCTTGCGCACCGACAGCGGGCTGCATGTCGCGCTGCATGAGGCGGCGCTGGTCGACTACGCCGGCATGTGGCTGCGCCGTACCGAAGGCCAGCGTCTGCGCGCGCAGCTGTCGCCCGCCGCCGAAGGCTGGAAGGTGCGGCGCAAGCTGCCGTTCGATACGCCGTGGCGCACGCTGCAGATCGCCGACCAGGCCACCGGGCTGGTGGAATCCAACCTGATCCTCAACCTCAACGCGCCGAATGCCTTGGGCGATGTGAGCTGGGTCAAGCCGTCCAAATATGTCGGGGTGTGGTGGTCAATGCATCTCAACCAGCAGACCTGGGCGACCGGGCCGACACACGGCGCCACCACTGCCAACACCAAGCGCTATATCGACTTCGCTGCGGCACACGGCTTTCGTGGCGTGCTGGTGGAAGGCTGGAATCCGGGCTGGGACGGCGAATGGTTCGGCAATGGCGGCAGTTTCGATTTCACCAGGCCGACACCGGATTTCGACCTGCCCGCACTGAGCAAATACGCCGCCGGCAAGGGCGTGCATCTGATCGGCCATCATGAAACGGGGTGCGCAGTGGATCATTACGAAGACCAGATTGCCGAAGCGATGGACCTGTACGCCCGGTTCGGCGTGGACTCGGTCAAGACCGGCTATGTCTGCGACGACGGCCAGGTGGAACGTCGCAACCCGGCAGGCGGCACACCGCTGCGCGAATGGCACGACGGCCAATGGATGGCGCGCCATCATCTGCGCGTGGTGCAGGAAGCTGCCGCGCGCCACCTGGCGGTCAATGCGCACGAACCGATCAAGGACACCGGCCTGCGCCGCACCTATCCCAACTGGATCTCGCGCGAGGGCGCGCGCGGCATGGAATACAATGCCTGGGGCCAGCCACCGAATCCGCCCGAGCACGAGGTCAACCTGGTGTTCACCCGCCTGCTCGCCGGGCCGATGGATTACACGCCCGGCATCGTCAGCTTGAAAGGCCGCAACGGCCAGGCGATTCCCAGCACGCTTGCGCGCCAGCTGGCGCTGTACGTGACGCTTTACAGTCCGATCCAGATGGCCGCCGATCTGCCCGAGCATTATCTGCAGCACCGCGATGCCTTCCGCTTCATCGAAGACGTGGCGGTGGATTGGGATCAGACCCGCGCCTTGAATGGCGAAGTCGGCGACTACGTCACCATCGCGCGCAAGGACCGGCATAGCCGCGACTGGTTCCTGGGCAGCATCACCGACGAGCATGGCCGGCTGCTGCAGGTGCCGCTGGGATTCCTTGAACCCGGCGTGCGCTACACCGCGCAGATCTATCGCGACGGCGACGGTGCGGACTATGTCAGCAACCCATTCGCCTTTGTCAGCGAACAACGCCAGGTCAGCAGCGCCGACACGCTGGAACTGCGTCTTGCGCCAGGTGGTGGGCAAGCGATTCGCTTCGTGCCGGTGGATGGCAGGCGCTGACCTGGTCGCAACGGGTTGAAGAGACCTTCAACGCGGTCGAGTGCATCACGCAGCGGTGCGGCAGCCGCTGCAGATTGCGCATTGGCGTTGCCTCACGACAGGCCAGGGGTCTACCGCGCTGCAGCGAAGCCTGCATGGAATCGATTCCAGCGCCATCAGCCGGGTTGAATACGTATGCAGTGCCCGTTTGCACCCAGGTGCCGTGTCTACCATACGTCGCAGTCGTGATGTCCGTAATGGCGCGCGATGCAATGCATCCAGGCGTCTGCCGGATCGAAAAATCAAAGAACAACATGTACCTGGGAGGGGAAAATGTTGAAGCACAAGCGCTCTGCGCTGAGTATCGCCCTGGCCGTTGCCATGGCACCGACGTTGGCTGCCGCGCAATCGGCAACGCCGGCGCAAGCAACCGACACCGAACAAACCGCCGGCGGGGTGACCGACTTGGACAAGGTCCAGGTCACCGGCCTGCGCCGCGCGATCGAAGGTGCCATCTCGGTCAAGCGGGATTCGACCTCGATCGTGGAAGCCATTTCGGCCGAAGATATCGGCCGGCTGCCCGACGTCAGCATCGCCGAGTCGCTCGCACGCCTGCCTGGCCTGGCAGCGCAACGTGTGGCCGGTCGCGCACAGGTCATCAGCGTGCGCGGGCTGTCGCCGGACTTCTCCACCACCCTGCTCAACGGCCGCGAAGTGGTCAGCACCGGCGATAACCGCAGCGTGGAATTCGACCAGTACCCGTCCGAACTTGTCAGCGGCGTCACCGTCTACAAGACGCCCGACGCCGGCCTGGTCGGCCAGGGCCTGTCCGGCACCGTCGACATGCAGACCGCACGCCCGCTCAGCTACAACGAGCGGGTGATCGCCATCGGTGGTCGTTACCAGCGCAATTCGCTGGGCAAGGCCGCCAATGTCGATCCGTACGGCAATCGCTTCAATGTCAGCTACATCGACCAGTTCGCCGACCGCACCATCGGCCTGACCATCGGCTACGCACACACCGACATGCCGATCCAGGAAAATCAGGTCGGCCTGTACGAACCATGGCAGCCGGTCAACGCACAGCGCCCGCGCCCCGGCGTGACCGACGGCGTGTATTTCTCCGACGGCATCAAGGCATTGCGCCGCACCGGCAACCAGAAGCGCGACGGCGTCATGGCCACCTTGCAATACCGCCCGTCCAATGCCTGGACCAGCACGCTCGACGCCTTCCACACCAAGGCCGAGCAGATCGACACCGCCAACCAGTTCGAGCTCAACCTGAGCAACTACAACGGTGGCTACACGCCGGGCCTGAACATCAGCAACGTGCGCGTCAACGACAGCAACAGCTTTACCGGCGGCGACGCCAGTGGCGTCTATCCGCTGGTGCGCGGCATGTACAACAAGCGCGAAGACACCATCGATGCGTTCGGCTGGAACAACGAAATCACTGCCGGTGCGGTCAAGATCACTGCCGATCTCAATTACTCCAAGGCCACGCGCGACGAACTGAACCTGGAAAACAATCTCCAGCGCGCACCGATGCCGCAGCTGGATACCGTCGGCGTATCGGTTGTCGGCAACGGTTTCTCCCAGCTGGCGCCGGGAATGGATTACTCCAATCCCGATCAGCTGTTTCTCACCAACACCATCTACGGCTCCGGCTACGGCAAGGTGCCGAGCGTGGAAGATGTGCTCAAGGGCGCACGCCTGCAGGCCAGCTTCCCGATGCCCGAAGCGCTGAGCTGGTTCTCGGACCTGGATGTCGGCGTCAACTACGCCAATCGCGAAAAACAGAAAACCCAGCCGGAAGGCAACATCACCCTTGGCGCGCAGGGTGAGTCCACCATCGCACCGGACCTGCAATACGCGCCGGTCAACCTGGGCTTTGCCGGCATCGGCACCCTGCCCGCCTGGAACGTCCCGGCTGTGGTCTCGCGTTACATGCTGTTCAATCCCAGCGACGATGCTTCGTTCCTGGTGTCCAAGGCCTGGACCGTCGAAGAGAAGATCACTACCGCCTGGCTGCGTGCCAATCTCGATACCGAATGGGGCGATGTGGGCGTGCGCGGTAATATCGGCGTGCAGCTGCAGAGCGCAGATCAATCCTCGCGCGCCAACTACTGGGACGCGTCGCAGCCGGCGGGCAGCGAAGTGCGCCCGATCGACGACGGCAAGACCTATCGCGACTGGCTGCCCAGCCTGAATCTGGCCTTCCAGTTCCCGTACGAACAGACACTGCGCTTTGCGATGGCAAAGCAGGTCGCACGCCCACGCGTGGATCAACTGCGCGCCTCGCTGGAATTCGGCGTCGACACCTCCACCGGCCGCCCCGGTGCCAGCGGCGGCAACCCGATGCTGGACCCCTGGCGCGCGAACGCCATCGACCTTTCCTACGAAAAGTATTTCGCCGAGCGCGCCTACGTGGCCGCCGCTTTTTTCTACAAGGACTTGAAGAGCTACATCTACACCCAGAGCCGCGACAACTACGACTTCTCCGCGCTGGTGGCCGGCTATGTGCCGCCGCCGGGCTCGGCGCCAGTACTGACCACCGGCACCTTCAGCGCCCCGTTCAACGGCAAGGGCGGCACGCTGCGCGGCGTCGAACTCACCGCTTCGCTGCCGCTGGATCTGGTCTTCGCTCCCTTGGAAGGTTTCGGCATCCAGGCCAGCGCCACCTTCAACGACAGCGACGTCAAGATCCGCGACCCGGAAAGTGCTTCCAGCGTCGGTGACGGCGAAATCAGCCTGCCCGGCCTGTCCGAACGCGTCTACAACCTCACCGCCTACTACGAGCACAAGGGCTTCGAAGCACGCGTCAGCCAGCGCCGTCGCTCGGACTTCATCGGCGAGATCGGCAACTTCAACGGCAACCGCACGCTGCGCTACGTGGTCGGCGAAAACATCACCGACGCGCAGATCAGCTACAGCTTCAACGACAGCAGCGATCTTGCCGGCCTGACCGTGCTGCTGCAGGCCAGCAACCTCAGCAATTCGCCCTACCGCACCTATGCCGAAACCAAGGACCGTCCGCTGGAATACATCGAATGGGGCCGCACCTTCGTGCTGGGCGTCAACTACAAGTTCTGACGCGAGGTGACCTGCAGGCGAGGCGCTGATGGCTACATCGTTATCTGTGGCTGGATCGTTATCTGTGGCTACGACGTTTCTTGTAGCTACATTGTTACCTGTGGCCACATCGCTAACTGTGGCTACGCTACCTAAGTGATAACCGGCGTATCACCAGGCTGCCCGACCCCGGCGCCAGACCTCTCCACCGGGACACCAAAGCCCCTCTCCCGCCGGGAGAGGGGTTGGGGTGAGGGTTCGGCACAAGCACGGCGTGCATCCACCAAGCACAATCCCGCCGCTCTTCTACTGCCTGCGCCGTCACCTTGGATACGGCTCTGCTGCCCATAAGGCATCGAACCTTTCTCTGAGCATGGGAAGCAGCAATATCGAACGGAGAAAACCCGCCGACGTCATGCCGGCGGGCTTTCTTTTAATTCCAAATTTTCAGAATCCAAGCTTGCATCGCCCTCTGCAAAGCACATAGGGTCGGCCGAAATCACGCAACCATTGCGCATCAGCACTCCCCTGCGCATAGCAGTCGCTTGTAGCACTAAAACGGAACCAATCCAGGCACCATCAGCGCCTACCTGCACCAACACGAATCCAAGCCACTGCTGCAAGGCCGCCGGTAAACGCTGACGTCCTCACAGTCAATCGCAATCCCTGTTCGGCCTTCTGGTCAAAACACCCGACTGGCGTGGAGAACAGCACACCCTGCCTCATCCACAGAGCAAGGACCTGATCGACAGGGAATAGCCGCACAGCTGGCGTAACGCTATAAATGCTTGGCAAACCAAGCAATCATCAACTACAAAAAAAGCGAGGCATTCCCCAAAGGAATGCCTCGCTGCGTTCCAGACAATCACGCACCAACAGTTAGCAGGCGCGACACACCGTCAACCACCCTCGATCGCGCAAAGCACCGCATGCCCGGTCAGGCGTAGGTGGCCATGTTCGATGGCTCCGCGCTCCACGCCGGGCACATCGACCTGCTTCCACGCGCCAGCCGGCAGCACAAGCTCGGCTGCATCGGCCGACAGATTGAATGCCAGCAACATCACCTGGCCGTCGTGCTCGCGCCGGAACATCAGCACAGGTTCGGCGGTGTCGTAGAACGTGATCGCACCTTCGCACAACGCAGGCTCGCCCTTGCGCCAAGCCAGGAACTGCCGCACCGCGCTGAGCACGGACAACGGATCGTCCTGCTGCACGCTCACCGCAGCCGTACGATGCTCCTCAGCCAGCGGCAACCACGGCTTGCCGCTGCTGAAGCCTCCCGACGGCGCAGCCGTCCATGGCATCGGCGTGCGGCAGCCATCGCGACCCTTGAAGGTTGGCCAGAAGGTAATGCCATACGGATCGCGCAGATCCTCGAACGCCACATCCGCCTCGCCCAGGCCCAGCTCCTCGCCCTGATACAGGCAGATCGAGCCGCGCAGCGAGCACAGCATCGCCACCACCATCCGCGCGAACGCCGGCGACGCATCGGCCCCGCCCCAGCGTGTTACCGCGCGCACCACGTCGTGATTGGAAATGGCCCAGCATGGCCAACCTTCCAGCATCGTGGCTTCGAGCCGGCTCACCGTCTCGCGGATATAAGCAGCACTGTAGTCCTGCACCAGCAGCTCGAAGCTGTAGCCCATATGCAGGCGGCCATGAGCGGTGTACTCGGCAGTGGTCGCCAGCGAGTCCTCCGACGAGATCTCGCCAAGGCTCACTGCATTCGGATAAAGATCTAGCAGTCCGCGCAAGCGCTCCAGGAAAGCTAGATTTTCCGGCTGCGTGTTGTTGAAGTAGTGGTACTGATACGCGTAAGGGTTGTCGGCACTGAACCCGCGCCCCACCCGCTTGTCGGCCGGCTTGGCCGGATTGTCACGCAGCTGCGCATCGTGGAAGCAGAAGTTGATCGCATCCAGGCGGAACCCATCCACCCCACGATCCAGCCAGAAGCGCACGTTATCCAGCGTCGCCTGCTGCACCTCGGCGTTGTGAAAATTGAGGTCCGGCTGATCCACCAGGAAGTTGTGCAGATAATACTGCTCCCGCCGCGGCTCCCATTGCCACGCCACTCCACCGAACAGCGACAACCAGTTGTTGGGTGGCGTCCCGTCCTCGCGCGGATCGGCCCACACGTACCAATCCGCCTTCGCGTTGGTCCGGTCCTGCCGGCTCTCCTGGAACCATGCATGCGCGATCGAGGTGTGGCTCAACACCTGGTCGATCATCACCTTCAAGCCAAGGCCATGCGCCTTGTCGAGCAGCCGATCGAAGTCGTCCAACGTCCCGAACAGCGGATCCACCGCACGATAGTCCGCGATGTCGTAGCCGAAATCGGCCATCGGCGACTTGAAGAACGGCGAGATCCAGATCGCATCCACGCCCAACCCGGCGATGTAGTCGAGCTTGGCGATGACCCCGGGCAGATCGCCCACCCCATCGCCATTGGAATCCAGAAAACTACGCGGATAAATCTGATAGATGACGGCCCCGCGCCACCATGGTGTCTGCGACATGTACGCCCCTCCCGGGCCAATGTGGGCGCAGAGATGAGCACCCAGCCAAGAGCGTTAGCGTAGCGGCGTAATAGACTCAGAGTGTGCCCGTGCATACGTATTCATGAGCAGCCACCTGTGTAACGACTCAGCGGCTTTTTGCTCAGGTCACACAGTTAATGAAGCGTCGTATGCGGCATGAGAGCATCGTCTGCGTGCCTGAAAATAGACATGTTCTGCACGCTGAACGATATACACGGTCAACCAAGTAATGGTTCACCAACCACAATAAACGGATCGCCTCATAAGGACTCTCAGAGTCACCGTCACCGTCTGCGTGATCACCGAGCTGATCCAGTTGGTCAGCGTCCAGTACAACTGCGGAGAGCCTTTGGCCATGCTAGTGGCCAATCCGATGATCAGCGCCGCCCGCAGTGCCGTCACCACCAACCCCATCGCCGCTTCGCGCGACTGGCCGGTGACGACGCGGTAGCCCTGGATGAAGATCCACAGCGTCAACACTGTTAGGGACACCATCCCCACCCAAGCCGTCGTTCGCTGCAACAATTCCCACTGGAAGATCGCGATCTCTTCGCGCAGGTCGCAGGAAATAGAGCCAAGGCGGATATTCCTGATCGCCTTGGCGATTTACCAGCTCGCTGAAGTGCAACGACCAATACGCCCGACTTACATGGACATCGAGCGCGAAGCAGTTTCCTGGGTCTGCACCTGGGTGGCCTGACGCTGGCTTTCCTCGGCCGCTTGCCGGCTGCTGTTTTCCAACGGCTGATTCTGCGCTTGGCTGCGATCCACAAAAACCCGCTGCATTGCTGGGTCGGTCATCTCGCCCTGCACTGCGAAGAAGCCGTCGCCGCTCTTATTGGGCACCACATGGTCGATGCGTTGGAGACCGCTGACCTTTGACTCGAACACGATTTGGCCGGCTGCCTGCTCGAGTTCCTTGCGGTTGGCAAAGCCGCCACGTTCCCCCAGCGCTTCGAGCTTGCTCACTGCACCGTTGTACATCGCGTTATCGGGATGGCGCAGGTCAGACAACAAGGGGCTGGACGCTGCCTGTGCCGGCGCAGCAGGCGCGGCCGTGTGCTCAGGTTGCTTGGGTGCCGCCTGGGTCAACGCCTTAGCCAAAGCGGCCTGGGTCTGCTGACCTGCGACGCCGTCTATCTGCAACCCGTGCTCGCGCTGGAATTGCTCAACCGCGTGCTTGGTGTTGCCGCCAAAGTCGCCATCAGGCTTCAAGGGTTTGCCATCGCGGCCAACGGCGCCGAGTTGCGCAAGTTGGCCCTGCAAATGCTTCACTTGTTCGCCGCGCTCGCCTTGTTCGAGCTTGCCATCATTGGACTTCGAAACTTGATGGGATGTCGAACCAGACGTCACGCTGTGCTTGAGGTCGACACCATCGCGCTTGACGCTTTCTATCAAATCGGGAACGCGACGTTCCCAATTTCCCGCATACTCCTCGCATTCCTTGGCTGCCTTCACGCTCCAGGGTTTGCTAGGAGTAACTCCGTTGACAACGCGTCGCGCGTTGTAGACGTCGTGGCTATCATTATCGATGTAGCGATCAAGAGGCTTGCCTGTAAACAAGCCGTCACGCATACCTACAACTAGAACCTTTGCAGCGATTTCCGGTTGCTTGGCCATGTCCGGGTTGCGGACCATTTCACCGTTAAGGCCTAGCAACTTATCGAACTTCGCATAGTTGTAGTCGTGGGTAAGATGTACGTAACCACGGCCATAGAACTCCTCGCCGCCGCTATATCCAAGCTTGCGCGCTTGGCTGCGTCCGAAATCTTCTTCAGGCGCCTGAAAATTACGCGTCTCATGTTGAGCCGTCGCCAACATGTACGATATTTGCTTTGGATCTGTCACACCGTTCTCAAGAGCGGTTTTGACGATCAACCTAACAGAAGACTCCCGATCCACACCAAAGCCTTCGGTGCTCCGACCACGTCCATCGCTCATAGTATTCTCCGTACGTGCATGTCATTAGAATTTGTTGTTGCATCTATCGGCATTGCCGACCGGAAGATGCGTTGCATGTACTCACTACCAATTACCAATCACTTCCTAATTGGACACCTCCTTCATTTCACCGCCTTGAAGCCGCTCAATCTTTTTCTTCGGATTGGCCGGATCATTCGTGTCTTCGGTTAACCGCTCTATCAGCACTACCTCGTTATTCTTAAGCTCGTAGGTATCGAAGACGTGGATACAACATCCATCACCAGAAGTAGACGTCAGCATATTTCCTTTCACAGAGAATAAGCCGTTGGCCATTACCGTAATATCGGATAGCGACTGATTGAAAACAAGGCTTTTCTGCGCAGCATCGAAAAGATAGACACTGTAAGAGGGACCACCATAATTACCCTCTTTTCCAGACCACACCACTACATCTTCGTACCCATCGCCATTGATATCGGCCAGAATGATTGAGTGGCGGTTTTTTTTGTAGGTGTCGTCTAGCGGACCATGATAGAACGTGGAATTACTATCCACGTACAATGCCTCAGGCTCCAGTGCAATCGGCTTGGCTCCGGGGAATGTCACCTCCACGACCGGCGAACGGTTACATAGCATGATCCCTGGACTATCTTCGCTACAACGCTGCGCCTTGATTGAAATAGCAATGCCGTTGATATCTGCGTTTATCTCGCCTTGGTCGTTGAGCTTGGCATTGACGGCAGACGGCATTTTCAAGTCCTTTTGCGGCGAGGATTCAGGCTTTTTGCCAGTTTGATCTTCAGCGGATAACTTCGCTCCGCCAGCCTCTGCGGACGAAGTGTTACCAGGACTGCAGGCTGTGATCGAGATGATGCAAGCTAAATACAGCGCTCCCGCCACTATTATTACTGGTGACCGCCCCATCATAAGAACCCTTCCAGATCAATTTTTTTATAGGCTGACTCAGAAAAACCGAACATCCAACCCCTATTTAAAGAGAAGTCCAACACATAAAGACCCATTAAAACTTTCTAAATATTGGCTTGGAACACTCAGAATACGCCACTTCGCATGGACCGCTATTACTTCCCTCACAGCTTTTAACCGCCAACCCAATAGCGATCTTTTCTGTAGCAGATGACTGATAAAAACTTCTAGATGGGGATGATACCAGTGCAGCACACTGATTCTGATAGCTCAGTCGGACCTCACAGTCTCCCGCCCCTCCTAAAGCACATTGTCGAATTGCCGCTTGCTGCGCTTCACGTTCGGAAAACTTACCTACAGCGCTTCCAGCTTCGCCAGTAGAGTTAGAACGAGCAATTGCACCCCATGTTTTAATCCACTCACCTGTTGGCCTCGAAGGAGGCGCGGGAGCATCACCTCTCGATGTGCCGGAATCGGGGCCACATTGGGGACTTCCCGGAGGGACACCTACAGGGCAAGCAGTTTGTGCAGAAGCAACGCCGACTAATAATATATTAAAAAAAATAGTCAACCATAAACGATTCATTTTAACCACCTAAATATTTATTTTTGCGCAAGACCACGATTGCCTGCACTCTGCTCTTGAGGCGGAGCAGAATCTCTACGCATTACGGTCGGTGTACCACTGTAATCCTCGGCGCGCCGATTATCAGTATTACTAGCCGGCGCCCCCGGCTCATAAGGCCGCCCAGCTGCCGGCGACTGACCTGCCCGATCCAACTGCCCCAGCGCCGAGTACGCCGTGAACTGGCCCAGCGTGCCCTGGAAGGGGGCTGCGGCCATTGGTGGTGCCGTGATGATCAGTGTGGTCACCACCAATCCTCCTCCCTCCTTGCTACAGTGCCATGCCGATGCCGCCGCCCATAAGGAATGCGTTAAATCTCACGCAAAAATAGTAATTCACCATTATAAAATTTAAATTAACTAGCACGCAGCTCAATATTTTCTAAAGAAAGGCTCTGTGCATTCTTTATATATTACAGAACAATTAACCCCACCTTTCTTTTGGCAAGTATTTAAAGAATTTCTGGAAGCCACATTGATATCAGCAGCAGAAGAGACGCCACTTCCCGTGTTCCCGGATGCTGGTGATGCAAGAGCGACACATTGATTCATATATGTAAAGCTAACGTAGCACTCTTGAAAACCTTCCGAGCCACATTGATCTAAAGCATCATCCTCTGCGCTTTTCTTAGTAGGTTTGCCGACTGAAGCCCACGCCTTAGAAATTTGCTTGGAGTTAACAATTGCACCCCAGGTTTTTATCCACTCCCCGTTGGGCATTGGTTTAGGAGATGGGATTTGTTGACCTCCCATTTCGGGCGTGTCGGGAATGCATTGAATGCTTCCCATCTGAACACCCATTGGGCATCGAGTTTGCCCATACACGCCCCCGGAAAAAGCAATTAGGGGCAATATTGAGATTGGTAAAAAAAATCGCTTCATAGCGCCACCGTAATTTAATGATTTACCTCTGAGCAAGACCACGATCACCGCTATTGCTCGTTGGAGAATTCATCTCACCACTACTGTTCCGTGTGCCGACTTGGTTTGCCTGCTGAATATTGCTGTTAGCAGAACTACTTTCGCGACTTGGAGTGGGTGGTGTGTAAGACTGCTGAGCGTTAGCCCCCTGCCTATTGGCATTGGACGCCGCATCGGACGAACCCAGCGAGCCAATCGCCGAATACGGGGCAAACTGGCCCAGCGTGCCTTGGAAGAACGCTGCCGCCATCGGTGGTGCGGTAAGTATCAAGGTAGTCAACACCAAGCCCACTCCTCCCTGCTGCAACGCCATGCTGCTGATGCCTTCACCATTGCCGCCGCTGACCGCCCACTTCGCAAGAAACGCCACACCCACCGCCCCAACCACCTTGGTCGCCAAGCTCACGGTAAAGGTCAGCACAGACAATGAAAACATGGTGCCTAATCCATATAGCAGCCATTTGCTGAACAGCGACTTGGTCGCCTGGAACAACAGGCACAGGATGAACAGCGGGCCAAACCCCACCACCATCGCCATCGCCAGCTTGTTCAACAGCAGCATTGAGCCTGCCACCACGCCGGGGCCGGCCATGCCGATACCAGTAAACCAGCGCGCCCGGTTCTTGGCGTCTTCGCTTTCTTTATCGCCGCCTGTCTTGATCTGATCCAACCCAGCCAGCGCCATCTGCATCAACATCAGGTTCTTGTCGATCGCCTCGTACGGGCTGTCCGAGTCGCCGGTCACCGTCTTGGTAATCGCTGCGCTGATCCCGTCGGTCAAGCTCCAGTAAAGTTGCGGCGAGCCCTTGGCCATGCTCGTCGCCAACCCGATGATCAGCGCAGCGCGCAGAGCTGTGACCACCAGACCCATCGCGGCTTCACGAGATTGGCCCGTCGCTAGGCGGTAGCCCTGGATCAAGATCCATAGCGTCAGCACCGTCAACGCCACCATGCCTACCCAGGCCGTCGTCCGCGTCAACAATTCCCACTGGAAAATCGCGATCTCGTCGCGTAGGTACTTATTGATCAGACGAAAAAATTCGTAGTTGGCGATGTTCGTCAAGAAATCACTGAGATTCATATGTCACCACATCCACTGAGACGGCTACGCCGTGGGCAGCTATTGCCCGAAGTTGAGTCTATTGCCTACACGCTCCACCACAGTGAGTGCGCATCAATCCTTGTCGATTGCCAATTGCCGGTAGCCGTCAGGCTCTTTGCTCTTGATGGTCTCGAATGCACCCTTCATCGCCGCGCCAGCGATGGCCGTCTTGCCAAGACTCCACAAATCGCCGGTGATCTGAGACCACCAGGAGGATTCGCCCTCCGGATCCGGTGGCTTTGTGCCACTCATCGCTGCCAACGCCGCACCGGTCTGCTTGTCGGTTAAATAGGCCAGACGCCTGTCGTAGGCAAACATAGCCGACTCCATCTGCTGACGGTCGATATCCATCATCGCCTTCAACGCCAGCAGCTTATTGGTGTTGCTTTCCAGCAAGCCAATTTGCCCATCCTTGATCCCAGCTCGATCCTTCTCCAGTTTACGCAGACGCTTCAGCCGCTCGGTGGTGATCTCATTCATCGCCACCATATAGTTGTATTGCGCGTTGCGCGTGCGCTGGGTCAACTCGCAGACCTGCTTCTGCACGCTGGACACCGGCGTTCCAGACGTGGAGGACGCACACCCCGAAACACCAAAGTCGTCAGCTACCTTCTTTAGCGCCTCCTTCGGCTTTTCGACCTCCTTGCCACTGGACTCTTCGCCTTCGCCCTTGCCGACCTTCTGATTCTCAAGCATCTTTTCGGTCGTTGTATTTAGCTTGTTGTCGATTACTTCCCACTGCGCACTGGCGGCTCCGGCCATGCAGAGCAGCACCAGTCCCGTGAACACGCGAGAAAAATGTCTGAACTTGGTTGCCATGGTGTTTTTCGCCTCCTGTGACACAGATGGATATGTTGCCGAGTGAATGTATTGAGTGATATCGGAGTTACGCATCTTCAACTTCCTTGTCCTTGACCGACTTGCGCTTGCCCGAACCCTTGCGGTTGGCATAGAAGTCCTCCAGCCACTGCTCCGGAGTTAGTTGGTCAACGCTCACGCCTAACTTGTCGGCCTTGCGCGACAGAATCTGATGCATGATCTCGATGTTGTCGGTCGAGGACGAAATGACCGACAGTGCGTCGTCCATCCCACGCAGGTTGAGCTGGCACACCGCAGAGGCATGGCCTTGCTTGACAAGGAAGCAGCGCGAGCGCTCATCGAGCGAGACGACCACCTGGTATTCGGCATCGGTGAGCTTGAGTCCTTCCATGTAATCGTCGCGACTGGCGTTGGGGTTGGGCAGCAGCACCATCGTAGCGGTCTGCTCGATCAGCGCTGCGGCGATGTCGCTCGCTAGGGCGTCTTCCGGGCTCTGCGTGGCGAAGATGCCCAGGCCGTTCTGTTTACGGATGGTCTTCTGCTTGTTCTTGGCGAACTCCTTCAGGCCACCCTTGCCATCGAGGATTTTCCAGAATTCGTCCATCACGTAGATCAGCGGACGCCCGTCGATCAGCGCCTCCAGGCGATGCAGCAGATAGTTGATCACAGGCACGCGCACTTCGGCGTTGTCGATCACGTCGGTGTAGTCGAAGCCGATGATCGATGCGCGCGTCAGGTCTATGGTGTCCACCGGGTTATCGAACACCCAGCCCAGCGAATTGCCGGCGGTCCAACGACGCAGGCGCGCATACAGCCCGTCGTCGCCCATATTGGGCAGGCTCTTGCGGAAGTTGCTCATGCTGCGCAAGTGCATGGGCGTGTCCAGCATGCCTTCCACCGCGCGGTAGATGTCTTCCTCCTCGCGGGCGCTGTACTCGGCCTTGCCACCGAGCACCTTGATCAGCTCAGCAAGGAATTGGGTATTAGCCTCATTGCGCTCGCACTGGAACGGGTTAAAGCCGGTCGGGGAGCCGTTCTCCAAGGCTAGATAATTGCCGCCACAGGCACGTACGAAGATCTCCGCGCCGCGATCCTTGTCGAAGAAGAAGATCGTCGGGATCGGATCGAACTTCTGCACCTGGCTCAACAGGAAGTTGATCAGCGCCGTCTTGCCGGTACCGGACTTGCCGATGACCATCGTATTGCCGATCGCCTTCTCACCCAGGGAGTTCTCGGCCGGGTGGGTTGCGTGGAAATTGAAATAATACGGCTGGCCGTTGGTGGTCTGCAGGGTGGTGACACAATCGCCCCAAGGGTTGTTGTGCTGTTTGCCCTGGGCAAAGTTATGCAACGGCGACAAACCGAGGAAGTTGAGCGAACTCAAGTTGGCGATACGCGTGCGGAAGCGCCAGTTACCCGGCAGCTGCGCATAGAACGACGAGGCGATCGCCAGATCCTCCTTGGCCGAGACGAAACCGGCATTGGACAATTCGGCGCGGGTCGTGGCGATCTGCCTTGCCAACTTCTCCTGGCTATCGGCATACACCGCCAGGGTGAAGTGGTACTCGCCCAACACGAAGTTTCCGGAGGCCACATCATCCATCGCCAAGTCCAGGTCGCGGATCTGGCTGGACGACTTGTCACCCGAAGAAATCATCATCCCCTTGGTGCGTTCCAATACCTTCAAGGCATCGTGACGCCCAACCGGGCTGAAGGAATGCGTCATGACATACTCGAAGTCGAGATACTTCAGACCGTTGAGAATGCCCGGATAGGTTCCATCGGCGTACTCCTTGATATTGAGGATGGCGCCGAAGTGATTGATGCCATCCGGGGTGCGAATGACAAAATCGCCGGTCTTGTTGGCAAACATGTGCTTGCTGACAGGCAGGTAGGCGGGCACGGGCGCCTGCAGTACAGGAACTGGCTCATCAATGCGATTGAGCAGGTAGCCGAGAAACTCCAGTGTCTCCGAAAACACGACACCATTCTTGGCTTCATACATGCCAAGACGGTAAGGTGAATAATCCTTCAGCACCGCCTCAACGTTCGTGGCCAACTCGACGATCTTGGAGATGGCCTGCTCTTCCTCAGCCCTGATCTTGTCTGGATTGACAGACTTTTCGACCAGACGTCGCCCGGTAACGACAGGACGATAGATCATGCTCAAGTACAACTCGTTCTGCATGATTTTTTGCGAGGATAGCGCCGCGTAATACTCGTCGGACAGCGTCTGGTTGAACGATTGCTTGAAGCGCCCGCCGGTACCGATCTTGCGACGACGGCGAACGTCATGAACCCAGAACGCGATATTGGCGAAATCCGGTGCACGCAAGGTTTGCAACAACCGATTGAACGTATTGTGCCGCTGCTCAAGTTCAAATTCGTCCCGCCCAACGAAGGGCAAGCCGGCCAGATGCCAGATCAACAGATAGTCGCCACCTGTCGTCTTGACGACGGACGGAGCGACATGTGTCGAGATGGAAACAAATTCGCCGATCGGACTGTCTGGACTGAACATGGGTATTACCAGGTAAGAGGAAAAGCATCACACCAAGAACCAGCTAAAACACCAACCCCATGCGGATTGAGCGCATGGGGTTGGTTGACATTTTCACTTGCTCATCGCGATTTTCCCGGGGGAGTCTTGCGATATTCGTTAGGAGTGAAAACCCACATCCCGGAATAGCGTTGGAGATTGCGCACGCGCATCCGGAACAACCAGCGTAGACCCAATAATCTGAAAATCATCTCGTCTCGTTTCGCCATTTGCTGCATGACGAAAATGATGACCGGGATACTGAGCAGATACCAAAGATTGAAGTACATCCCCGACAGCAAGCCGCCGCCCGCACCAATGAAGAACGGGATGTAAGGCACCCCCAAGAACATCGCAGGGCGGGTGCAGCCGCGGAAGAGTACGTCTTTATGCATAGTGCTGAACGATCTGCATCAGCGAGGCACCGACTCCCGAGCAGTCCCCGGCGTTCGCGTCCTTGTTCTGCAGGATCATCTTGGCAATCTGGCTAGCAGCACCGATTAAAACGCCGCCGATGAGGATGGGGGACACTTCGGAGATGCGCTTGTGTGCGAAGGCGATCTGGTAACCAGCCACGATAACCGCGATGGTAACCACCGCGATCGAACCCATGTTCAGCAGCTTCGTCACGTTGTTCAGAAAGCCGCAGACGCGCGTATCGGTGTCTGCGAGACCGTTTCCATCAGCCGCTGCGCCACCTGCCACCATCAGCAGCGAAATGAACACCAGTGCCTTCAGCGCCTGAGTGCCAACCATCTTGGCATCTGCCATTGTCTTCTTGTCAATTTCAAACTTCATGTCTAACTCCTTGGGAACAGAGGGGGTCCAGCAGCCATATCCTTGGCGATCTTCCATCCTAAAAAACAAATGCGCTATCTACTTGCGAAGCCGTCTGTGGTGCACGCGGCACGGAGACGGGAGTTACGGGTTGGTCGGTCTGCGTCAAGGCTTGCGGTGCGACAGCGGGCAACGCTACCCCACGCCCTTGGCCCGTCGGCTTTATCACATACAACTCGTTCTCCGCTGCTGGAGCCACGGGGGTGGCCCGATTCGGCAGAGAGTAAGGTGCTGAAGGTGCGGATAGCATAGGCCCCGACGGTGAAGCCGCCGTGTGGCCCGAACCGGAAAAATCCTGAATACGCCTTGACACGATCGCATCTGCCAGTTCGGCGGCCGCTTGCCGCAACGGGTTGGCAGGCCGCAACTGCACCTGGCGCGTCGGCACGACCGCAATGGGCTCGGCTCCAGAGGAGGATGCTACCGACTGACGAATGGATGCATAGATCTTTTGGACATAACCGTGCTTGAAGCCGGTCTCGAAGTTGCCGGAGTAGTAACAGCTGAACGACTTGCCCCAATTGGCGCCGGAGCGCGAATGGCACTCCGCCAGAATCCTCGAAGCAGCGACTAGATTGGGGCATTTATCAAATGCCATCTCATAACTGGTGAGCCCGTATTTTTGCAGGTTGTAGCGATTGACCTGGCCTAGTCCGAGGGAGAAGTTGTAGCCCTTCTGCTCCAGCATCTTGGCAGTGGCCACTGCTTCAGCCAACCCCCGTGGCTCACGCACCAACCGCCCGCCAACCACGCCGATGGCATACGGATTGCGCGAGGACTCGACACGGACAACGTGCTGCATCACCTCGCCAGGAACAGCAAGTCCAGTGCACCCCATCAGTTCCATGCCAGGCAACATGTCATTACTCCTTGCAAAACCGAACCAGCCCCAACCAAAGGATTGACCTTTCAACCACCGCGCAGGGTTCTCAAGGGATCGAAGTCGATGCCTGTGATGAACCGGCGCCCCGCGTGTGCCTTGATATGAACCACGATATCGATGGTCATTCTCAGCAAACGCTTGATCACCTCGAATTCCAGACCGGAGCCTTCGCTCGATGCCTTCACCATCAACGCCAGCTGGTCCCACGTTTGCTCGACACTTCCGGCATGGCAACTGGTAATGGAACCCGGATGCCCGGATGCGCAGTTACGAATGAAGTAGAACGACTCATCACCACGCAACTCGGCCAGGATAATGCGATCCGGCTTCATGCGCAGACAGGCTTCCATGCAGCTTTTAGCCGTTACGTTGCTGGTGCTCTGCCCGCCCTTCGAGTACAGCAGGTGCACGGAATTGGGCTGACTGATGAACAACTCACGTGCGTCCTCGATCGTCACCAGGCGCTCTTCGCTTGGAATGTGATTGACGAGCGCCTTCATGAAGGTGGTCTTGCCGCTACCGGTCGCTCCGGCAACGACGACGTTCTTCTTGTACAGCACGCACTTTTTGAAGAATTCTGCGTAATCGCGCTTGCGGCGCAACTCCAGCAATTCTTGATCGTGATCGCTGACATCAGCCGATTGCTCCAGCACCTCATCGAAGAACCCGTCGTGCTTGTATTGCTCGAGCGATTTGGTGTGCTTGGAGGGAAGCCGGATGGTGATGGACACCTTGCCTGCATCGCACGCGGGCGGCATGACAAACTGCGCACGCTGCCCTGTAGGAAACGTCAGCGAGACCACGGGATCTGCATCGGTAATACGCTGCCCGGTGTTGCTTTCGTTCACCACCGCCGTGCAGAACTGGCGGGCACGGTCATATGTCAAGGATGGCACGTCGACCCGCTGCCACCCATGGATCGTTTCAAGATACAGCTCGCCAGGCCGATTGATGCAGATTTCAGTCACGTCAGGCGAATTCAGGTAGTCCAGGATGCCCAGCACAGAGTACTGGTAATCCAGGAAATCATTCGAAATGCGCGCCGTCGGGGAATCATCGATCGTCATGGCAGGCTTTTCATTCACTTCGGCAGGACCGCCGAGAAATCGACGTCCTTGGCAACATAAACGTTCAACACGGTGCCCTGATTGATCGTCAAGGTTGCCGGACGACGCCCAGACTTTTCCACAGCCTGCTCGGCGAGCTGCTGCATGCTGCGAGCAGTATTACTCTCGAAGGGCTGCTGAGTGACGATTCCGCTGCCAACACCGATTGTGGTCGTTTCTGGGCCATATTCAGCAGCTGCATACTTGAATGCATCGCTCAACAAGCTGATGAACAGCGCCGATGCAATCTTGTTACCCCAATGCGCGCTGTAATCACCCGGATGGCCGGCGCTGCCGAGCGTGTCGATACCAGGGCCGACCAGCGTGACATCCAGCCCGGTCGGCGTGGTGACGCGATCCCACACGACCTGCAGGCGCCTGGTCGTCGGCTCTCCGGCGCCGTACTGGCCGAGCATCTTCGAACCCTTCGGCAAGAGCAGGTTGTGGCCGTTGATCGAATACACCGGCTCGGTCACGATGCACGAGGTGTAGCCACCGAAGTCGGAAATGATCCGGGTCTCCAGGATGCAACGGATGTAGGTGCCACGTACCAACAAGCCATCCGGGTTGCTGATCGGCTTAGCCAGCGTAACAGGACTTTCTTCTTGGCCAGGTGCGGGCTGAGCGGCCGTTTGCCCGGGCATGCCGGCGCCGTTTGCGGCAGATTCGGCAAGGATACGGCGCTCCAGCAATGTCGGGCCGCGCTGACGCTCCGGCGCTGAGCTGCCCTCTTCGCTGTCATCAGTCGGCATTGGCGGCAGGGGCGGCAAGCTGGGTTGCTGGGCGAGTGGAACTGGCGCCTCATCCACCGGCGCAGTCATGTTCTGCGGCAACGCTGGCGCAACCACCGTCTCCGTACGCTGTTTCGGCGGGGGAGAATCCTCTCCGCTTTGTGTCGCCAGCCAGAAGATGACGAGAATCAACAACGCGGCAATGGCAGCCAGAAACACCAGTGCCTTGCGATTCAGACGCTTGATGTCGCTGGAACGCAACACCGGTTCATTGGCGTCAAGGTCCGGTTCGGCACCTGCCTGCTGACGCGCAAAGTAAGGATTGTTGCGCTCGTTGTACTCACCGTTGCGCAGCTCTTCCCCGCCATTGTGCGGGGAGCGCTCATCAGGGCTGTTTGGAATATTCGAGTTCACTTTTGCTTGTTCCTTCGCAGACCGACGACGTTATCGCCATGGCGAACCACCAGGAAAGGGTAAGTCCCGTGCACGATCAGGGTGTTGCCCTCCACCGTGGTATTGACGAGAAAATCCTCCGCGTGTTCCTTTTCGCGGGCAAAAACTGCCGGGAAATTCCCGGTCGGAAACCGCGTCAAATCCATATTGATATAGGTGAACTTGCCATCGTCATAGACGCGGCTTGGAATAAGCCAGGACTTCTTGGCACGTGTCGCATAGTCGTAGTCGTAGTAATAACGCCGATCTTTCAAAATCTTGGCATTCAACAACGGGCCTTTCTTCGACGTATCCGCGTCTTCGACATTGTTGAAGCTTGTGTCCTTCGGATAGGTGAACACGACCTTATATTGAACGCCAGCCTGCTTCGCCTGCTCGAGGCGCTGCCAGTCCGTTGCAACCACCTTGAGCTCAAGAATGTAGGAATGCGTTGCCGTACGAATCATCATGTTCGTATCGACGTCGACATTCTTGGGCTTGAGATAAAAAACATTCTCGCGCCGCGTCAGTTCCCAACCACCAGTAAAGCCTGTGCTGTAATCCAGGATCTTTTCGTTCGGGCTTAGCTCGACCTGAGTGGTAATGCCAAGACCGGTGCGCACCTGGTAGATGCGGTCCGGAGCATACTCATACTCCTGAACCACTTGAGCGGCAACCGAGAAAGCGCATATTGCAAGTGGCAGTGCTGAAAATAACGCAGCGCTGTACCGATTAAAAAGTTTCATCGACCACTCGCTCCATTGACATTGTTCTGCATCCCCTGGGGTTGAATCGCGGGCTGCGCCGCAGGCTGAGCTGCTGGCTGCATTTGATCGGGAAAGGCGGGCTGCATCTGCTGTTGAGGCATGCCACCCTGCGGAAGTGCTCCCTGCTGCAACGGGACGCCCCCCTGCTGAACTGCACCAGAGGCGTTTGCCGCGCCAGGATCGATCATGCCAGTACCAACCTGCTGTGCCGCTGACTGAGGCTGCGGGTTGATCAAGGCCCCACCGGCAGGAGCAGCTGGCAACGAGGAGTAGTCGTTGTCTACCCGGTAATCAGTTACTCGGAAGCCTAGAGGATTTTCGACTCGCAGGCTGTCACTCATCTCCAGATTATCTTGGTAGACAAAGCCCATTGTCGCGATCTTGTTGTCAAGCAGCGTAGAGACCGTCGAATTCTTGTCGTACACAGTCCGTTGAAAACGTACGGTCGCCCCTTTGTAGGGCTGTCCTTTTCCGCCAATCAACGTAATACTCAGAATGTTGATGCGAATGGCACGCAGCTTTCCGTACGTATTCAAGGGCCGCAACGGATTGTTCGCGGAGTGCAGCGCCCGATATTCATTCACAACATTCGTGGCACCCATTGCCGATACAGTATTCCAGTCGCGCTGACCGATGATTGAGAGATCGAATGATTCACGGGCAATAATGAACCGGGCAATATTGCTGCGCGCTAACGCCTCACTGGTACTGATCGTCCGACCACCAAAATTCGCCTCGAGTTTTGCAATCGTGCTGGTTCCCGAGTAGGCGTCAGCCATCACCAGGTACGGCACCTTCTCTTTCAGAGGCAGCATGTAGTAGTAGCCGCCGGCCGTCATAACGGTAATGATCATGGAAACGGTCGCCACCATCCATGCACGCTTTTCGCTGCGGCGTGCGAGATCGGCGATGCTGACCTCGTAGTTCACCGCTTTCTGGACGGCCGCACCCACTTGGGCAGATCCGTCCTTTTCACTGACCTTCTTACGCAACATGTCTAGATCCGTCACCGTAGGGCCTTGTCAGGCCTGAAACTATCGCCGCGACGTGCGCGGACACATGGGAGGCTTGAGCTGGCTCACCGACCCGAATGCTGGGAGCATCGGATCAGCAGTTCAGCTCTTAGAGCTTGGCTCCAGACGACACCGGCACCGGCTGTACCAGCAACTTGTTGGCGGAGACCGAAACCGACACACCTTGCGCTGCGTACACCGCGCTCAGCTCGGTGGCGGCTTGCTGCACGCTGGTGGTGCTGATATTGGAAACCGGGGCGATCAGGGTGTAGTCCGAAGGCAGGTTGTAGGACAGCTGCATGTTGGAATCCGTGGCCCACCGTTCCAGCATCGTCTTCAACGTGCCGTCCATCGGCGTGGCCTGATACGTATAAGAGGTGTAGAGCGGAATCTCGGTAGGTGCTTCGTCAAAGTGATTGACGTGCTTCCAACGTCCACCAAAATCGGGAGCAGGCTTGGTCGCGCAGGCCCCGACCAACGCAGCGACCACCAAGACCAGCGACAGCTTGGACACAGACATCGGATTCACTCTGACTTCTCCAACTCGTGAGATTTCGGGCTTAAGACGGACAGCACAACAGCTCCGCTCACCTTCGGGTGACGGAGGGGATCTGCCTCTGATGACTCGATCGAGTGTGCGTGGCCGCCCGAACCAGCCCGAACAGGCCAGTCAGCGCCATGCATGCGCACACCCGGTAAAAATGAATACGCCGAAGAACCATCCATAGCCTTACTCCTGTACGACCCCGTCCGGCGCCGCCCCTCTTAACAAAAAATCAACACTGCGCGAATTCTGGGTAACTTTGCCCTTAACGAACACATGAGTCAAGAATTACCGGCGCCCCTTCGCAGCCGTTGTGCGACGACCGTCACAACCTGATGGAAAGCGTTTTCACGTCTGTCTTAGGCAGCAAGCGCGCGGTGAAATAGCGGTCTTCGTAGTAGCGGATCTTGTCGCATTTCACCGGATGAGGGATGCCTTCGTACAGGAAGACCTCCTTCTCGTTGCCCATCGCCTTCAGCTCCTGCGGAAGCATCAACGCACGTCGCTCCTCGGAGACACTTCGGGTGGTTTCCCTGCCGCGGGTGATGTTCTTCTTCTTGATAGTGGTGTAGCCCAACATCTCGGAGTAATCGTTCGCATCCTGCTGCTCGCGCGGGGCGTATAGGATCTGCAGCGCATGGTTGGTGATGATGGTGCGCGACAGATCCTTGCCGTAGGTGGCGTCCAGCTGCGCCATGCTCTGGATGATCGGCAGCAGGCGAAGGTTGTAACCCGCCATGTAGGCTACCGCGGTGGCAATGATGTCCACTTTGCCGATCGAGGTGAATTCGTCCATCAACAGCAGGCATTGGTACTTCAGCTCCGGATTGGACTTCGGAAGCTCGCGGGTGTTGAGGTTGATGATCTGACTGAAGAGCAAGTTGATGATGAGCCGGCTTTCGGCCAGCTTGTTGGGCTGGATGCCGATGTAGATCGTCATCTTCTTCTTGCGCAGGTCGGTGAGCAGGAAGTCGTCCGCGCTGGTTGCCGCATCCAGGACCGGGTTGATCCATGCGTTGAGCGGCTCTTTCAGGGTGCCCATGATGGACGCAAAAGTCTCATCGGCCTGTGACAGCATGTTGGCAAATGCCGAGCGCGCATTGCTGCTGAGGAACCTGCGCTCGGACAGCGACTTGAGGTACTTCTTGAGGTCTGTACCATCCCCGGACGAGAGGCGATAGATGCCGCCAAGCGTGGGAGCCCCTGCCCCGCCCGGGAAGCCGAGCGACAACTCTTCGTCCTGGTTTTCGAACAGATACAGGGCGAACGCCATGAAGGCATTACGCGCCTGGCTGACCCAGAACTTCTGGTCATCCGACCCGTCCGGATACAGCATCGCAGCAATGCTCATCAGATCCGACACGCGGAAGGCAGGATCGCTGGACACGTAGGTCAGCGGATTCCAGCGATGGGTGCGACGGTCCTCGGCGAAGGGATTGAAGAGGAACACCTCATGCCCCTGACTGGCCCGCCAGCCGCTGGTGAGGTCGAAGTTCTCCTGCTTGATGTCCAGGACCACTACCGATTCCTGGTACTCCAGCAGGTTGGGAATGACCACGCCGACGCCCTTGCCGGAGCGCGTTGGCGCGGCGAGGATCACGAACTGTTGCCCGCTCAGCCGTACAAGCTTGCCGTTGAACTTGCCCACCACGATGCCGTTGCCGCTCGGCTTGAACAAACCGTGCTTGGAAAGGTCTGCCGCTCCGGCAAAGCGCGCGTCGCCATGCAGCGCCCGCGCCTTCGGCTTGACCAGGAGCACGACCGTGATGGCCCAGATGATCCCGGGCAGGCCAAAGCCGAGAATGCCGGACATCTTGATCTTGGTTGCGTAAGGCGCCACTTCCGGCAGGCCCAGCGCCTTGACATAGCGGTAGTAGGTATCCCACGCGTACAGCCCGGTATCGAGCCGCAACAACAGAAGCGTCAGATATCCGGACAGGAAATATCCAACAAGCAATGTCACCACGGTGGCGATTGCAATTAGTTTGGCTTTGGACACGCGCCCCTACTCCTTGGCTTACTTCTCAACGGCACTTAGCGACGGACGACGGGTTTGTGATCGACCAGATCCGACCTGCGTCCACCACTCTCACTCTCGACGAGCGAGTCGATCCAGACTCTGGCCTGATCCAGGGAAAGATCCGGCGTGATCCGGGTTCCGGCATCCGTTACCACGGCATAGGCCACCACGGCGTCGGGCGCGTAGGTGTCTTCCCGGGTGATTGCCACGACACGGTACCCGCCCCTGGTCAGCACGGTGTGCTGATACTCGTCCATCGCCAGCCTTCCTTTTCGTCAGCGCGGAGGCGATGCTAAAGCAAGACGTGTGATGGAGAAAGCGGTTTCGGCCAAGCCGGCACAACCGCGCGCGCATTCGACGCGAGGCGACGATCGGGATGCGTCACCGCCGGTGGAATTCAGTGAGCGCTTGAAGTGCTTTCAGAGTCACGCACGTGCCTTGCGTTAAAAAGAACTACCTGCCGCTTCGTGGATGGGTGACTAGCGCTGCGACGAAATGACACGCGGAGCGGAAGCTTGGCCTGGCGCCAGGACCTATTACTCAGGAGCGAAAGAGCGCCCGGCTTGCTAGGCCACCGCTCCGCCGCCGGCAATGCCCGGCCGCTGCACGAAATTCGTCCAACACGCCAGGGCGATGCACAGAAGGAAGTAGAAGCGATCGTCGAAGACGAAATACAGACACGCGGAAGCTGCAAGAGCTGCTGCGTAAATCACTTTGGGATCCGCGGCAGCAGTCGCTGCCGATGTTGAAACCACTCAAGTCGCCGTGCCGTCTGGACTTGGAGTGGTGGGCGGTACAGGGTTCGAACCTGTGACCCCTACCATGTCAAGGTAGTGCTCTACCGCTGAGCTAACCGCCCGTTTCCTGCGTCAGCATTGCGCTGTGCAGGGCGCGCATTCTAGCGCAGGGTTTGGATCACCACAAGCCCTCCCTGCGCTCGAACTTTAGCGCTGTCGCCCTGCCCTACGCCAGGCTGGCAGCTTTCAGTTTTTGGATCTGGTCGCGAATCTGCGCGGCCGCCTCGAACTCCAGGTCCTTGGCGTGCTGGTACATCTGCTGCTCCAGGCTCTTGAGCTTGCCGGCGATCTGGGCAGGCCCCATCGCGCGGTAATCGGGCATTTCCTCCGCCACCTGACGCGACTTCGAGCGCCCCTTACCTGCCTTCTTCTCGGCGGCATCCTCGCGCGCACCTTCCATGATGTCGGAGATCGGACGCGCCACCGACTTAGGCGTGATGCCATGTTCCAGGTTGTACTCGACCTGCTTCTCGCGGCGGCGGTCAGTCTCGTCGATCGCGGCCTGCATCGAACGCGTGATCTTGTCGGCATACAGAATGGCCTTGCCGCGCAGGTTGCGCGCTGCGCGGCCGATGGTCTGAATCAGCGAGCCGGTCGAACGCAGGAAGCCCTCCTTGTCCGCATCCAGGATCGCCACCAGCGAGACCTCCGGCATATCCAGGCCCTCGCGCAGCAGATTGATGCCGACCAGCACGTCGAACTTGCCCAGACGCAGGTCGCGAATGATCTCCACGCGCTCCACCGTGTCGATATCCGAATGCAGATAGCGCACGCGGATGCCGTGCTCGCCGAGGTACTCGGTGAGGTTCTCGGACATGCGCTTGGTCAGCGTCGTCACCAACACGCGGTCGCCGAGCTTGATGCGCTCGTGGATTTCGGACATCAGGTCGTCCACCTGCGTTCCGACCGGACGAATCTCGACCACCGGATCGATCAAACCGGTCGGGCGCACCACCAGCTCGGTAATCTCGCCCGCGGACTCGCGCAGTTCGTAAGGGCCCGGCGTGGCCGACACATAGATGCTGCGCGGCGAGCGCGCCTCCCATTCCTCGAAACGCAGCGGCCGGTTGTCCAGTGCCGACGGCAGACGGAAACCGAACTCCACCAGCGTTTCCTTGCGCGAGCGGTCGCCCTTGTACATCGCACCGATCTGCGGAATGGTCACATGCGACTCGTCGATGACCAGCAGCGCGTCCGGCGGCAAGTAGTCGAACAGCGTCGGCGGCGGCTCGCCGGGCGCTTTGCCGGTGAGATGCCGCGAATAGTTTTCGATACCGTTGCAGAAGCCGACCTCGGCCATCATTTCCAGATCGAACTGGGTGCGCTGCGCCAGGCGCTGCGCTTCGACCAGCTTGTTCTGCGAATACAGCTGCTCCAACCGTTCCTTCAATTCGTCCTTGATCGTGTCCACCGCGCTCAACGTGCGCTCGCGCGTGGTCGCGTAATGCGTCTTGGGGTACACGGTGTAGCGCTGCAGCTTGCGCAGCGTTTCACCGGTCAACGGATCAAACAGCGTCAGCCGCTCGATGTCGCCATCGAACAACTCGATCCGCAACGCCTCGGTGTCGGATTCGGCCGGGAAGACGTCCAGCACCTCGCCGCGCACACGGAACGCGCCGCGGGTCAGCTCGAATTCGTTACGGGTGTACTGCAGATCGGTGAGATGGCGGATCAACTGACGTTGATCGATGTGCTCGCCTACCGACAGGATCAAGCGCAGTGACAGATAGTCTTCCGGCGCGCCCAGGCCGTAGATCGCTGACACCGTGGCCACCACCAGCGAATCACGACGCGACAGCAAGGTCTTGGTCGCCGACAAACGCATCTGCTCGATGTGTTCGTTGATTGAACTGTCCTTCTCGATGAAGGTGTCCGACGACGGCACATAGGCCTCGGGCTGGTAGTAGTCGTAGTAGCTGACGAAGTACTCCACCGCGTTGTGCGGAAAGAACGACTTGAACTCACCGTACAGCTGTGCCGCCAGCGTCTTGTTCGGCGCCATCACCAGGGTCGGCTTCTGCACCTGCTGGATCACGTTGGCAATGGTGTAGGTCTTGCCGGAGCCGGTCACGCCCAGCAAGGTTTGCTTGGCCAGACCGGCGTCGAAGCTGGCTACCAACTTGTCGATGGCGGCAGGCTGATCGCCGGCTGGGGAGTACGGGGATACGAGCTGGAAACGGTCGGTCATGGAGCGGGTCTCGGGGGAGGACTGCACGAATGGCGGAGGCCACTTTCGGTAAAAGTCTGACACCTCACCACGTGGGAGCCGACCTTACCTGAGCCTTGGACGCCGTAGAGACTGCTTGCTCCGAGCCGAGGAGCAGGACGGTGAAAGCAGTGACTTGTTCGTCCACAAAAGGGTACACGGCAGTACAGCTGATGATCGTGATGGCGATCATCGGGATCATGGCGGCCATCGGCCTGCCCAACTTCAAAGGTCTGATCGAGTGGCAGCGCGCACAGGCACGGGTTCACTTGCTCACCGCACATTTGGCGATGGCCAGGAGCCTGGCCATCACCCATCGCCTGCCAATTAGCGTCTGTCCATCCGTCGACGGTGCCAATTGCCGACCTGACAGCGACTGGGGTCAGGGCTGGATTCTTTTCAAAGACCCAACGCGTAATGGGCAGCCTGCGGACGCGGACTCGATCCTGCGGGTCGAGCAGTATGCTGCGAGCGAAGGCATCAGCATTACTGGAACGATCGGCCGATCGCTTGTGCGATTTCTTCCGAACGGCCGCAACAGCGGCACCAACATCACGATCAGCCTCTGCACGCGTGCGCAGCGCCTGGCAGATGTCATCGTCAACAACTCAGGGCGAACGCGGTCTGTCCGCTACAGGCAACCAACCACCTGCCCTGCACGGTGAGTTTCAGCAAAAACAAAGAGGCCGCGACTAGTCGCGGCCTCTTCAACATCTTGGCGCCCGAAGTTGGACTCGAACCAACGACCCCCTGATTAACAGTTAGCGCTACTGAGCTTACAAATCAGCGACTTGCCTCACTTATTTTTCCCAGCGGCTGACGCCGGAGGCCTAGTGCACGCGTAGGCGTCCTGCCAATTTTCCCGACGCTTGCGGCGGCCGCCCTCGCCCTAAGTTGCTCAAGAACGCGTTCTCTGGGCGGTCACCTCAGCTCGGATCCTGGCCTCATGGCGCACTGCCCACATAACGGTGCCACGCCGCCCCTGGTCTAAGCTGCTGCAGTCACGCTGGACAAAGGGTGCGAAGGGTTGGCCAGGCGGCACCGGCTTTTGGCGCTCCAGCAGCACGTACCACTCGCCAGTGAGTCTCTGCACCAACCTGGCTACCTCTTCACCCTCGAAGAAGAGCGCTGTCGATGACTCCATCGCGCCCTGCCAAGGCCTGTCCCAGCGGAAGCCAGGCGGCAGGACAGGTTCGTCGCCGGCATCGATCGCGCTCATGCAGCAGTGACCGACATATATAAGGTGTGCTGCTGACCACTGCACTTGTTGGCCAACCGGATTCCGCGCTTAAGCATGGCCACGGCCTGGTCTACCACCCACCAGCGCTTCCCGCCCGCCGCGTCGACGGGATCGAGGTTTGCCTGCGGAGCATCGTGGGTCAGCGACATTGCGGGGGGAACCGGTCGTAGCAGGTGGTGTGGCAACCCACTCTAGCGCGGCCCAATCTCAATTTTTCAGATGACCACCGGGGAGAGGTAATTTAGGTAACCAGCATCTAAGAATGCAGATATATCCATATTTATCAATAACTTATGAATTTCTCTCAAAGGTAATTAAAGGGTAATTGAGAGGTAATGGGATTACCTTTTGGGGAGGTAATCACCCTCTCAAAAAATAACCTTAAATTTCAATCACATAACTTTTCTATGGGAGCCCGATTACCTTAAATCACCCCAAAAGGTAATCCAGAAATTCCCATTGACATCAATCGCTTAGGTCTTGTTTCAGGTTCCGGATTACCGATTACCTGGTTCCGATGGTCATTTGCCGAAATGCGCCGGGAGGCCTAGCAACGGATCGCAGCAGGTCGCCCTCGCAAAGCCCCCCAGGCGCGCAGGGATCTGCAGGGAGGAAAGGCCTCCTTCAATCGCACGGATCGGTAACAGCAGCACGGTCTAGGCCCACCCTGCGGGGGTGCAGCGAAAACCATGCATGAAGACCGCAGGCGTGGCGGGGCGACGATTGCGCGCGCTCACTTGATCGCCACCAGCAGAGCGTAGACATACAATCGAGATGGCGTAGGGAGGAAGATATGGACGAGCTGGAAGACAGGCGGTGCACTGCTAAAAAGCTGGGACGGCTTGACATGCAGATAGAAATCATATCGATCAACGAAGAGACCCGGACCGCAAGCTTTAAGGCGATCCCCGATCCTCGCCGTTACGACGAGGTCGGAATTGATGGCAAGAAGCTTTACTTAGATCGCTACCTGGATTTGCTTGTTCCCTTCGAGGACTTCGCTGAGCAACTTGCAGGCCTGCCAATCTTTAGCCTGAGTCCGCGCATACTTTCGACCCCGGCCTATGCAGGAGAACGCAAGGCAGCGATAGGAGATTCGCTTGCGGGTAAAGTTATGCGACGCCCTAGCACTGCCCCCGCTCAACACAAAGAGCTTCCAAATGTGAGGCACAAGCGGAGCTTAGCGTTTCTCTCGGTGGACATATGTTCCTCCACTAGCCTTCGCCTTAGGGATCCAGACCGCTTTGATAAATCCGCTGACATCTTGATTAATGAACTAAAGATATTGGCTGGGCAATTCAATGCCACAGTGCTAAAACCGACTGGCGACGGCTTTATTGCATATCTCGATCACCCTTCATTCGATTGCCAGTGCGACAACATTGTAGACTTGGGCGTCTCAATGCTGAGGCTGACTGAGGAAGCTATTCGACCCACCCTAAAGACTGCTAACTTGCCTGTACTAAATATTCGAGTTGGTGCCGACTATGGGGTTGCGAGCGTTCAGCCCAAAGCTATTGACGACATGGGCTACAAATGGACACATGTAGCAAGCAACGCGCTCAATTTGGCGGTCAAGATTGAGCAGACTGCTTTACCCAATACCATGAGAATAGGTCGCGACCTTTATGAGCTCATACACGTCCAGTGGCTAGAGAGGACGACTCCGAAGGGCGAACTAAAATTTGATGAAACCGAAGTAGCCTATCGAATTTACGAGATTAGCTAATGCCAATTGAACGCATTGATGCAACATACCAGGCGAAGCAAGACGCGCGAATACAATCAAGTCTACGACGAATCGACGCTCGCCCAGCTATCCCTACGGGCCGCGTAATACCCGAAAATGACGATCTAGCCATATATGACGGTCGCAGCTTAAACGCCACCATTCTTTTTCTAGACATCTGCGGGTTCACATCCCGCCCACAGGAGACCACACAAGACCAAGAACGATTGCTTCGCGCGATATCGCTTTTTTTTAGTGAGATGATACGCATCATTGAGGACTTCGGTGGAACCGTAGAGAAGAATACGGGCGACGGACTCATGGCTTACTTCGTTCAAACGGTGAGCGACAGCTTTTCGGTGCAGCAACGCGCCCTCTCCGCGGCTCTTACAATGTTTCATACGGCGGCTAGTTCGCTTAATCCACATATCGAAAGACGCGGCATAGCACCTTTCGAATTCAGGATTTGCCTAGATCATGGCCCAGTAACTATCGCACGGGTTGGCGCGGCCAAAGGATTTAATGACATTGTTGCAATTGGAACGCCCGCGAACTTGGCGTGCAAGATGCTTCATGTAGCTAAAGCGAACGAAATCATGATTGGAAATGCCATTGCGTTGAACCTTGATGCGTCGTGGAAAAATTATGTACTCGCCTCAACCCATAACACGGGCTATCACTATACACACAGTAGACAGCCATATGTTTATTGGTATTATTTGGGGCGATGGACATGAACGACTCCAGGCGGCCAGCCAAATCAACCAACTCTGTTACGAACAAAAGAGGGCTGCCATCGCCAGCGGAACCTCACCAAAAATTCGTAGACTCGCAACAATTGTATATAAGCGCATATATACAGCTCGCTGATACCAAGGCCGCATGGGCATTTGCCATATCGAGCGCACTAGCAGCATTCATCTTGACCAATCGAGAACACTCCCCATTACTCAAACAACCGAGCGACCTGATTATTGCCTCAGTTACCTTGATTTCGTTGGCACTATCAGTTGCATCTGCGATCTTTGCATTTATCGGGATTGCCCCAAAGTTGTTCTCCAGCAGAAGCACCAATCTTTTTTTCTTTGGCACGGCAGCAAACCTAGAAAATGCTCGGGATTTTTATCTGCAAATTTCTGACCAGGATGAGCAATCACTTCTGGAGACTCGGATATACCACAATTTTGACATCGCAAAAATTTGCGCTAAGAAATACAAGCGGGTTAAACAGGCTTTCTGGCTAGGCTTTATGGCGGTTGGCCTACTTGGAATTGCCTTGGCAATGGGAAGCATTGGTGGTCAAAGGTCGGGCGGCGCTGCCAAAAAGGGGGCTATCGCCCCCATCCCAGCAAGCCGCTAAACAGATGCCCGTTCCTTAGCGACCTGAGAATAATGGCTAGTTAGCTCAATACCCGTCCAACTGTAGCCCTGTAATCCAGCTGCAACTAGAGTTGTGCCACTACCAGCGAACGGATCCAGAATCCGGCCGCCCACCTCGCAGATCCGAACCAGCTGGCTCATCAATTCTGTGGGCTTGCCGGTCAGATGGTGCTTGTCAGCCTTACGTACCGACTCACGGATGACCCCAGGCAGTACCGGCGCGCGGCGATCCAGCGGCATGTTGCCCTTGCTGCCCCACACGATGTATTCGGCCTGATTGCGGAAGCGCCCCAACTGCGGCCGCACGCCTTCGGTCTTGTCCCAGACGGTGATGCCGCGCCAGGTGAAGCCAGCGATCTGCAGCGCGTCGGTGGTCAGCGGCAGCTGGCGCCAGTCGGTGAACAACAGCACCGGCGCGCCGTCCTTGAGCACGCGCGCGCACTCAGATAACCACAGGTGCATCCATCTCAGGTGCGAGCGTTGGTCGCGCTCGTCCCCAACAAAGTCGGCATGCAGTTGGGCGCCACCGCCTTGGACGTACTTCTGAGATGGCGGCTTGGCCCGTGCGGCCGCGTGCAGGCCACCGCTCGCATATGGCGGGTCAGTGATCAGCGCGTCGAATGAATTCGCTTCGAGCGTGGGCAGGATGGTCAGGGCGTCGCCCTGCAGGAGCTGATTTTTCATGGTGAGAGCCTTCTGGGATTCGCTCGCGGCGATCGGAGGTGAGGCTCTCGGCCTTCAGGTGGTTGAGCGTGCCGCAGCGCGGGCACTTGATCTGGATTTCATCGAAGGCGCCGGCCTTGCACAGCAGGCGGGCGCATTCGCCACAACGGAGATTCTTGAGCATTGCGTGGTCTTGCGGTGGGAAAGGATTACGCGGCCGCTGGCGGCGCGTACGGGGTGAACGAGATCACTTCATCGCCCACCCAGTCGTTGATCTTCAACATGCGCGCCTGCAGCGGTTCCAGCTCGTTGGCGGCCCAGACGGCAGCGGCCTCGCGGATGGATCCGAAGCCGCCGGCATTCTGCGGCACGATGCCCATAAGTTGTGGCGGAATCCGTAGCGCGGCCAGCATGTCATCGCGGGTGATGCCCTTGATGCCGCTGAACTCATCCTTGGCCGCCACCTCGCTGACCGGGATCAGCTTCAGGCCGTCCTTGTTGCCGCCTGGCGAGTACAGGAACAGGTTGCGGAAGTTGCCCGGCCCCTTTGCGCCCTTCATGGCGTTGCGCAGTGCGTCGACGTCTTCCTGGCTCTGCTGCGGGTCGGTCAGGTACAGGATGAAGCCGGCGTGCGAGCCGTTGTTGTAGTACTTGCGGCGGAACAGCGTGGCCGACTCATTGAGCAGCGCCGACTGCATCGCCGGCATCCACTCGGGCAGACCGTAGAGCTCCTGATCGACATCGGCTTCGCGCAACTGGAACACGCTGCCCGGCTCGAACACGTGTTCGTCGTGCCAGGTGCGCACTTGAAAGTACTCGCCCTCGGTGATGCCGCGCCGCATGTACTTGGACAGTGGTGCAGCCAGCGACAGCGCACCGCCCATGCGGTTGCGGCGGCGCTCGAGGTAGCCATTGCCCAGCGTGATCCAGTCCAGCGACAGCTGCTCGAAGGCCTCGCGCGTCAGCAGCCGGTGCGGCTTGAAGGTGCGCGCCAGCATGTTGCGCTTGAAGATCAGACCGGACTGCAGGAATGGATTACTGCGCGTGGTCTTGGACAGGCCGTCCAGGGCCACCGGCGGCTCGTACCAGCGCCCGTTCTGCCAGCACTCCAGATAGTCCAGCACGCCGCGCCCATCGAGCACCGGCGTCGGGTCGCCGAAGGTAAAGGCCTCGGCACGTGTGGGCACGGCAGGCGCTGCAGGCGCGGTGGCGGGCAGCTGGTCGGTCAACATCAAGAGATCTCCATGAAGCCGGAGTTGCGCGCGGTGCGCCCCTCCAGCGGTTCGTTCTGCAGCGCGTGGAACAGTGCCCACGCCAGGTCCGCGTGGCCGGTCTCTTCCGAGCGGCCGGCGGTGAAGGTGGATTGCCGGCCGCTGGCCGTCATCGTCTTGCGGATGGCCATCAACGACTGCGCCACGTCGGTCCAGCCGGCGTCGAACTCCAACCGCCCGTTGTGGATCACGTCGAACGCCTTGAGTACCAGGCGCGTCTTGACCTCGGGTGAGTAGCTGAAGGTGACCAGATTCGGGAAGAACTGCTTCACCAGCTGCGCCACGCCGCTGCCCATGCCGGTGGTGTCGATGCCGATATAGGTCACCCAGTACCGGCGCGTGATGCGCTCGATCTCGGCGGCCTGCTTGGCAAAGTCCATGCCCCTGAACTGGATCCGCTCCAGCAAGCGGAACTTGCCGCCGGGCAGCTGCGGTGGCGCCACCACGACCAGGCCGGCAGTGTCGCCGGTCTCGGCCGGGTCGTAGCCGATCCATACCGCGCGATCGCCGTAAGGGCGCGCGGCGAACGGTTTGTAATCCTGGCCCCACTCGACCCAGCTGTCGACCATGCACGGCTGCAGCATTGCCAGCGGGAAGATGCTGGCGCCGTCGTCAACGAACTCGCACATCAACAGGTTGGCAAAGGCGTCCGGGCTGTATTCCTCGCGCAGCTCATCGATGTCGAACAGGTCACAGCCACGGCGCTGGGCGTCGAGGATGTTGACGATCTGCCGCCAGGCGCGGTCCTGGCAGCGGCGCCCACCGGCCAGCGCATCGTGCGAGACATCGATCTGGATCCGCTGTGCGGCCGGCTTGCCTTTGTTACGGCGCTCGCCGGTCCAGAAGGTGTAGGCCTCGTGCGCCATGCTGGACGGCGTGCTGAAGTAGGTCTTGCGCCACTTCTGGTGCATGGCCATGCCGCTGGCAACCTTCTCCAACTCGTTGAACCCGTAGGTCCAGAAGAATTCGTCGAAGTAGAAATTGCCGTGGTAGCCCTGCGCGGTGCGTGCATTGGTGCCCAGGAAGAACAGCTCGGCGCCGTTCGGAAACACGATGCTATCGCCGCCGGAGAGCGTCTCGTCGATCGTCTCGCGCACGAACTGCTGCATGTAGCCACGGAACAGATGCGCCTGCGCCTTGGAGGCGCTGAGGAAGATCTGATTGCGCCCGGTGGTGAGCGCATCGATCAGCGCCTCGCGGGCGAAGTAGTACGTGGCACCGATCTGACGCGACTTGAGGATGATGCGGGTACGTTGGTTGCCGGCGCGGTACCAGTCGCGCTGATAGTCGAAGCAGCCGTCGACGAACGCCGTCGTCAGCTGTTCGATCTGCTCTTCAGTGAAGTCGTTGCGCTTGGGCTTCTTCTTTGGCGCAGCATTGCGATTGGCGACAGCCGGATTCAGATCGGCTTCGTTGCCGCCGCCCTGGTAGCGCTGGATGCGCGCCTGACGCTCAAGCTGCCGGTGCAGCAGATCAATTTCCTTGAAGTCGCCGCCGGACTTTTCCGGCTTCATGATCAGCACGACAAGCCGCGCCTCGAGCGCGCCACCGATGCGCTCAACGTTGTCTGCGCGATCCCACTCGTCACGCGACTTCCAGCTGTGTACAGTCTTCTCGTTCTCGCCGATGGCCTGCGCAATTTCGGTCACGCGCCATCCCATCCAGTACAGGAACTTGGCCTGTCTGCGGGTGTCCATCGGGAGCTGGGTGGCAACGCTTTGCATGCCGACCAGGGTGCGGCCCACCTCTTAATCCCGACAGTTCAACGACGCGTAATCGCCGGGTTTACACGGTGATTGCGTTGCTGCGTTGTGCCTCGCGTTTGACCATGGGTCATCGCAAACGCATCCAGCGCAGAGGACACCCATGTCGGCCAAGGCCAAGAAGTTTCGTTCCAACTGGTTCCGCGTGGCCGTCGAAGGCGCCACCACCGATGGCCGCACGATTCAGCGCAGCTGGATCGACGACATGGCCGTCACCTACAACCGCGAGACCTACAACGCCCGCATCTGGATCGAGCACATGCGCAGCCTGCTGCCGGACTCGCCGTTCCGTGCGTATGGCGATGTCACCGCCGTCAAGGCCGAAGAGGTGGAGATCGACGGCACCAAGCGTCTGGCGCTGTTTGCACAGATCGAGCCGACCGCCGACCTGATCACCATCAACAAGTCCAAGCAGAAGCTCTACACCAGCATCGAGGTGCAGGAGAAGTTCGCCAACACCGGCAAGGCGTATCTGGTCGGCTTGGCCGTGACTGATTCGCCGGCCAGCCTGGGCACCTCCATGCTCAGCTTCGCCAGCCAGAACCCGGACGCCAACCCACTGGCCGATCGCAAGCAGTCACCGGGCAATCTGTTCACCGTCGCCGAGGAAACCGCGCTGGAATTCAGCGAAGTCAGCGAAGGCCCGGTCGCCAATCTGCTCAGCCGGATCCGCACCGCGCTCAAGAGCGAAGACGCCACCAGCATCACCGCCGAACAGTTCGCCGACCTCGGCCAGGGCGTCGAAGAGATCGCCGAGCACGTGCGCGGCCAGGACGAACGCTTTAACCGCCTGCAGGCCGAACACGCCGAGCAGAAGACCAAGCACGAGCAGCTGGCGAACGACCTGGCGCAGCTGCGCGAGTCGCTGTCGCAGCAGCCCGACCCCGCGCAGCCCGCACGGCCGGTGGTCACCGGCAGCGGCGCGGCCGTGCTGACCGACTGCTGATCCCACACCACACACACGCCGCAGCGCCACACCTTCGGAGCCACCATGCAAAACGCCACCCGCCTTCAGTTCAACCAGTTCGCCGAGCAGATCGCCAAGCTCAACGGCATCACCTCCGCTTTCCATTCCTTCGCAGTCGATCCGACCGTGCAGCAGAAGCTGGAAACGCGCATGCAGGAGTCGAGCGAATTCCTGTCCAAGATCAACATCATCCCGGTGGACGAACTGTCCGGCCAGAAGGTGGGCATCGGTGTCACCGGCAGCATCGCCAGCCGCACCGATACCGGTGCCGGCAAGACCCGCACCCCGCGCAACATGGCCGCGCTCGACAAGAACGAGTACGTCGCCAAGAAGACCGACTTCGATACCGCGATTCCGTATGCGTTGCTCGATACCTGGGCCAAGTTCCCCGACTTCCAGGCGCGTCTGCGCGACGCCATCGTCAAGCGTCAGGCGCTGGACCGTCTGCAGATCGGCTTCAACGGCACGCACGCTGCTGCCGACACCGACCGCGCCGCGTTCCCGCTGCTGGAAGACGTCAACATCGGCTGGCTGCAGCAGTACCGCACCAACGCCGCCCAGCGCGTGCTGGCAAGCGGCAAGACGGCAGGCAAGGTCGTGATCGGCGGTGCCGGCGCCGACTACGGCAACCTCGACGCGCTGGTGTATGACGTGGTGAGCAACCTGCTCGACCCGTGGCACCGCAAGGATCCGAGCCTGGTGGTGGTGCTGGGCCGCGACCTGATGCACGACAAGTATTTCCCGATGGTCAATAAGGACCAGCCGGCCAGCGAGAAGATTGCCACCGACCTGATCTTGAGCCAGCGCCGCGTCGGCGGCCTGCAGGTGGCCGAGGTGCCGTACCTGCCGGACGGCGCGTTGATGGTCACCTCGCTGGCCAACCTGTCGATCTACTACCAGACCGGCGGCCGTCGCCGTCACATCAAGGAAGCGCCGGAGCGCGATCGCATCGAGAACTACGAGTCCTCCAACGACGCCTACGTGGTCGAGGACTACGGTCTGGGCTGCGTGGTCGAGCACATCGAGATCGAGGCCTAAGCCATGGCCGACAGTCCCGCCAAGCGTCACCACAGCCGCGTGCTCGCCGAGCTGGAGGCAGCCCAGCGTGCACCGCACCACCTGATGGCCGGCGCCACCGCCTACGAGCAGCACATGGCGCAGCTGCAGAGCGACCGCCTGCGGCTGAAGCAGATCCAGTCCACCCAGGGCAAGGCGGCACTCAAGGTGCAGCTGCTGCCGACCTACGTGCCATATCTGGCCGGCGTGCTGGCCGGCGGCCAGGGCGCGCAGGACGAGGTCGTCATGACGTGCATGGTGTGGCGCATTGACGCCGGCGACTATGCCGGCGCGCTGGAGCTGGGCGCCTATGTGCTCAAGCACGGCCTGCAGATGCCCGACCGCTTCTCCCGCACCGTGGGCTGCGTACTGGCCGAGGAAGTGGCCGAGGCGGCGTTGTCGGCACAGAAGACCGGCCAGCCGTTCGATGCGGCCGTCCTGGCCGACACCGCCACGCTGACCGCCGAGCAGGACATGCCCGACGAGGTGCGCGCCAAGCTGCACCTGGCGCTGGCCCGCGCATCGCTGGCTGGCATCACCGACGAGACGCCCGCCGACCAGGCGCAGCCGATCGCCGCTGCCGCTGTGGCCGACCTGCAGCGCGCCATCGCACTGCACGGCAGCTGCGGCGGCAAGAAGGATCTGGAGCGCGCCGAGCGGCTCCTGAAGAAGTTCAGCGCTGAGCCTGCGGGCACCAGCGCATAACCGAGCGTCCCCGCAACCCTCGCCGGCTCGGGGCTGATCCACAGCACTGCACCGCTGCGGTGACGCCCCGACCACCGGCGATCTCTTCCGAGCCATCCATGAGCGGATTCACTGCCACCGGCACCACCAGCGCCACGCCCGATGCGATCGCCAATGCGCCGTTCTGGCCAGCGATCGCACCGGCGAGTGTGCGGGCAAGCATGCGCCTGGATGGCACCGTCACTGATGCACGCCTGCGCCACGCGATCATCGCCGCCATGTTGGCGGTCAACGATGAGCTGCAGACCTGGGCGCAGACGCAGCAGTCCGCCGGCTGGGCCGCGTTGGCCGATGTACCCAGCACCACCGTCGACGGCGTCTCGCGCCGCGTGCAGCTGTACCTGCGCGCCGTCGCGTGTGCCACGGCGGTCGAGGTGGCAGAGCGTTATCGCAGCTTCGACGCGACCGACAGCGCCAACCAGCGCGCCGATGACCTGTCACCGAGCATCACCGAGCTACGCCGCGACCAGCGCTGGGCCGTGCGCGACCTGCAGAACCTGCCGCGCAGCACGGTGGAGCTCATCTGATGCGCGTGCACGCCATGCAAGGCGACACCGTCGACCTGCTGTGCTGGCGCCACCTGGGCAGCACGGCCGGCCTGGTCGAGCGCGCCTACCTCCTCAATCCCGGCCTGGCCGAACTGGGCGCCGTGCTGCCGCATGGCACGCCAGTGGAGTTGCCCGAGGTAACCACCACCACAGCGGCGATGACGCCGCTTGTGCAGCTATGGGACTGATCTGATGACCGAACCCACCTCCGTATCGAGCGGCTTTTTGATCGCCACCGGTGTGGGCCTTGCCTCCGTGCTGCCTGGCATCGACGGCGATGCACTGATCGGCGCCTTCGCCGGCGGCGCGCTGTTCGTGGTGTCCGCCGCCAAGCAACCACTGCTGGCGCGGCTGATCTATTTCCCGGTGAGCGTGATCGCCGGCTACCAGCTGGCGCCGGAAATCCTGCGCTGGTTGCCGATCAAGTCCAGTGGCGTGGCCGCCTTCGCCAGCGCGGCCTGCGCGATCACCGTCACGCTGGGCCTGATCGAAAAGAGCAAGTCCTTCGACTTTTCCTTCCTACGTCGTGGAGGTCCGCCCAGTGCATAGCCTGGTCACCGTCCTGACGTTGATGGCCTCGCTCGCCATCTGCGTCCGCCTGCTTACCTACCACCGCCCGGTCGATGCGCGCCATCGACGCGGCGCGGGCTGGTGCGCGTGGTTGCTGATCGCCAGCACCGGCGGCCAGGCACTGCACATCCTGCTGGCCGGCGCCGGCTCGCAAGTCAGTCTTTGGCACCTGGGCACGTTGATCGTGCTGGCGGTGCTCACCTACCGCGCCCAGGGCAATGTGGCGCGCATCCTGAAGGTCGATTGATGTTCACCGATACCCAGCTCGCCTCGATCATGCAGTGCTCGGCGCAACGCGCTCAGCGCTGGCATGGCCCGCTGCTCGCCGCTGCCAATCGCTTCGGCATCACCACCAAGCGCCGTGCCGCGCACTGGCTCGGCCAGGTCGGCCACGAAAGCCTGAGCCTGTCGCGCATGGAAGAAGGGCTGACCTACACCACCAGCGCACGGCTGTTGGAAGTATTCGGCGCACGCATCACGCCAGCACAAGCACCCAAGTTTCTGCGCAATCCGGTCGGCCTGGCCAACTTCGTCTACGCCAACCGCCTGGGCAACGGCAACGAAGCCAGCGGAGATGGCTATCGCCACCGGGGCCGTGGTCCGATGCAACACACCTTCCGGGGCAACTACCGCCGTATCGGCGTGCTGATCGAGCTGCCGGTGGAAGAGCAGCCGGATCTGCTGCTGCAGATTGAGCCGAGCGCACTGGGTGCGGCGGCGTACTGGCACGACAACGGCCTCAACGTGCTGGCCGATGCCGGCGATGTGCTCGGCCTGGGCCGCAAGATCAACCTGGGCAACGTGCGCGCCAAGCGCCTGCCCGAAGGCCACGGCGATCGCGTTACGCGCACGCAGCGCGCCCTGCAGATACTGGGCGTGAGCTGATGGTCACGCGCCTGATCCTCCTGCTGGCGCTGATTGTAGTGCTCGTCGGTGGCTGCGTGTGGCAGGAGCAGCGCGTCAGCACCGCACAACGCGAACGCAAGCAAGCTCTAGACGCAAAAGTTTCCGCTATCGCCGAGCGCGACAGCGCAAAGAGTTCCACAAAGGTCGTTGTCGAGTACGTCGACCGCGTGCAAATCGTGCGCGAAGCCGGCGCCACCATCACCCGCGAGATCCCGATCTATGTCACCCAAAAAGCAGACGCTGCTTGCGCTATCCCTGCTGGCTTTGTGCGGCTGCACGACGCCGCCGCCTCGGGCCAGCCTGCCGGGCCGTCCACCGGAGATCCTGATGCGCCGGCCGCCGGCATTACGCTCTCTGGCATTGCCGGCACCGTCGCCGACAACTACACCAGCTGCCACGCCACCGCCGCGCAGCTAAGCGCGCTGCAGGACTGGATCGACCTGCACACGCTGGAGCCTGCGCCATGATCAAGCCCGCCAGCCTGCGCGCGCATCTGGTCGCGGCCTTGCCAGACCTGGCACGTGATGCCGATCGGCTGCTGGTGTTTATCGACGCCGGCAGCCTGGTCAGCACGTTCCAGCTGGGGCTATCGTTCGAGTACCAGTACACGCTCAACCTGATCTTGACCGACTACGCCGGCCACCCCGACAGCGTGATGCTGCCGCTGCTGGAATGGGTGCAGGTCAACCAGTCCGAGCTGCTGTCCAATCCGGCGCGCCGTGGCGACATCGCCTTCGAGGCGGACATCCTCACCAACGATGCCGTGGATTTGTCGATCAAGTTGCCACTGACCGAACGCGTGGTGGTGACCGCGAAGGACGGCGGCGGCTACGACATCACCCATGCGCCCGAGCCGGTGATCGATCCCACATGGATGAGTTGACCGCGCTGGAGAACTGGGCCGGGCCGTTGCTGGCTCGCCTGCAGCCCGGTGAACGCCGCACGCTGGCCCGGAAGATCGGCACGGAGCTGAGGCGCTCGCAGAGCCAACGCATCGGCAAGCAGCAAGCGCCAGATGGCACGCCGTACGCACCACGCAAGCAGCAGCTGCGGCAGAAGGCCGGACGCGTCAAACGCGCGAAGATGTTTGCCAAGCTGCGCCAGGCTAAACACTTCAAGGTCAGCGCCAACCCCAACTCTGTGAGCATTGGATTCGTGGGGCGCGTATCGCGCATCGCCCGTGTGCATCAGGAAGGGCGTGTCGATCAAGTCCGTCGCCATGGCCCGACGGTGCGGTTCGCAGCAAGACCACTCCTCGGATGGAACGCCCAAGACCGGCTAAGAATGCAGCAGCTACTCGCCGACCACCTGGCGTAGCAAATTCACGTATATTTAACGTTCCCACACGCAACCTTAACATTCGGTTGCGACTGGCAGATGACATCACGGAAGAGCCACCAAGCACAGCTGGCTCCCTTCGAGAGAAATAATGCCGTGTCCGCCACTACGCAACCCACAGTCCTCATTGTCGAAGATGATGCAAATCTCCGCATTGTTTGTGAGATGACACTCGCCGTGGGCGGGTATGATTTCCAAAGCGTCGAGGGCCCTGTGCAGGCATTGGAGGTTCTTAAGTCTGGTCGATCATTCGATCTAATCCTCTCAGACCTGAAGATACCGGGCCAGATTGATGGTCAATCCTTCATTCGCGAGTTGCGTGAGACGGGCGTCAGGACTCCCGCTATCCTCACCTCGGGCTACTCGTTCGACGACTCGCAACTGCCAGAAGCTACCTTCTTCTTGGCGAAACCCTATACGTTCAGGACTCTGCTTGATCTGGTGAAGGATTGCCTCACCAAATATGAATCAAATTCTGATTGAGGGTTGTTCGCTGCCGTGTGGACTCATCGTCGTTGGCTTTTGTGCTCCATACAAGGTCGGCGGGTGTAACGAATATCGCGATCGATCCTGCTCCAAGCAATCGTGCAAAGTCGTCATGATATTGAGCGACCCTACAGAGTGTCGGCGCCTTGCCGATAGTGGGAAAACAGGGAAAGTTCCGTATGCCCGGCGCACTTAAAAACCAACTCCCGTTCACGTCAACTAGCGAGACAGTCGACGAGATCCTCACCTGTCTGTCCCAACTCACGCCACTTAGAACCTGGATATTTGCAGAGGTTAAGAATGACTACTGGATCATCCGGGCATGCACCGATTCCAACTTTGGATTTAAGGTCGATCAATTCTTGAACTGGTCCGAGTCAGTGTGTCGGCGGGTCATTTCCAGGGGTGGCCCACAATGTGCGCCGGACTTGAGCAAGATAGATCATCTGGCAGGTGCGCCAATCGCTATCGAGCTTGGTATTTCCAGCTATCTCGGCGTGCCGATCAAGATTCCCGGCAAAATGGAAGGGATGCTGTGCGGCATAGATGCCCACGTAGTTGATGGGGAATTGTCCCACTTGCTCCCTGTAGCAGAGACGTTTGGACGTGTCCTTGCAAGCAGTTGGGCGCAGCACCTCTCCGAGACTCAACCAGCCGCGCAAGATGTTCGAGAGGTGCAAACGGTTGATTTCCTGACAGGACTCTATGACCTCGCAGCCTTTCAAGGCCTCTTACAAAACGCAACCGAGCTGCAGCGTGGTGAGCAAGGTGGGGTCCTACTTTTCGATCTAGATGTCAGTAGTGCGGGCAAGGATGCAGGAAAGCGGAAGGAAATAGAGATCGCCGCAGGGCTGCTGAAAGCGGCAACTCGGCCGCAGGATGGCCTGGCGCATCTCTCGCAAGGTGAGTTCGCTATTTATCTGCCAGGCATCAGTGAGGCTGGCATGCTGTCAGTTGCTCGACGTATTCGTTCATCTCTTGCCGCGCGTGGGCTCAAATCAAAGTGGGGAGCGAGCTGGTTCAAAAACATGGATCAACTCGACAACATAGACAAGGTACTCAAACACGCCAGCGCACATACCAGCGGCACGAGCATGTCGACGCAGACATCAGTTCAAGATTGAGCTGCTTGACGTCGTCAATGCACTCCCATGCGAGATCGAGACATGTAGCAACCATAGATACGTCGGGGGCAGGTGGGCTTAGAGGCAAGGATAAGAGAGCCTTGGGATAGGCTCTCTCGTCCCCCGAACATGGCTTCTTTTACCGCCGTCGATCTTTCTAAACTTCGAGCTCCAGACCTAATCGAAGCGCTCGACTTCGAGACGATCTTCGCCGAGGCACTTGCCCAGTTTCGTCGACTCATGCCGGAATTCTCGGCACTGACTGAATCGGATCCGGTCTACAAGCTCCTGCAGCTGTTCGCAGCCCGCGAGTTGCTGATTCGCCAGCGCGCAAACGACAAGGCCCAGCAGACGATGCTGGCCTTCGCGACCGGCACCAACCTCGATCACTTGGGCGCATTGTTCGGCGTCGCACGCCTGGTGCTTGATCCGGGCCAACCTGAGAGCGGCACCCCACCGACCTTTGAGTCGGACATGGACTTCCGCCGCCGGATCCAACTGGCGCCGGAGGGCTTCAGCGTTGCCGGCCCCGAGGGCGCCTACATCTACCACGCGCTCAGCGCGGCCGCCGACGTCATGGACGCCAGTGCAACCAGCCCCGCACCCGGGCAAGTGCTGGTCACCATCCAGTCGCGCACCGGCGATGGTACGGCTCCACAGGCGTTGTTAGACCAGGTCGCTGCGATTCTCACCAACGATGACGTGCGCCCGCTGACCGACAGTGTCACGGTCCAGAGCGCCCAGATCGTCCCGTATGCCATCCGTGGGCGCGTCTACACCTATGCCGGCCCTGACTCGGCAGTGGTCATGCGTGAGTCGCTGCGCAGCCTGAGGGCGTATCTGGATGAGGCACACCGCATCGGCCGTGATGTCCCGGAGTCAGCCATCAAGGCCAAGCTGTTCGCCGATGGTGTGCAGCGCATAGAACTGGACTCGCCTGCAGCGGACATCCGGATCAGCCGCACGCAGGCCGCCTACTGCACCGCGATCGACATCGTGCATGCCGGCATCGATGAGTAACTCCCCGCTGCCGCCCAATGCAACGCCCATGGAGCGCGCCCTGGCCGCCGTGGCCGAGCGCCTGGAAGCCATCCCGCTGCCGTACCCGGACCTGTGGAATCCGGACACCTGCCCCATCGGCCACCTGCCATGGTTGGCGTGGACGCTATCGGTCGATGACTGGAAGGCCGACTGGAGTGATGCGGTCAAGCGCTCGCGCCTGCGCAGCGCCATGGCGATCCAGCGCCGCAAGGGCACCGCCAACAGCGTGCGCATGGTGGTGGCCTCGTTCGGGGGTGCAGTGACCATCCGCGAGTGGTGGCAGCAGCGGCCACACGGCCAGCCGCACACCTTCGAGCTGACGCTCACGCTCAACGGCTCCGATGGGCGAGCTGCGAGCGCTCGGTTTGTCGATGAGGTCATTGCCGAGGTCGAGCGTACCAAACCGGTCCGCTCGCACTTCGGGTTCGTGCAGGGCCTGCAAGCCACCGGCAATGTCTCGCTGGTTACAGGTATTCGCATCATCAACTATCGCCGTCTGTCGATGACGGCGCAAGGATAAGCCATGGCGTTACAACTGATCCTCACCACAGCCGGTCGCTCGGCGTTGATCAACGCCGAGAAGAACGGCACCAATGCCGTCAAGGTGACCAGCATCGGTTTCACTGCGGCTGCATTCGCTGCAACGGAGGACCTGAATACAGTCCCAGGTCAGCACCTAGCGCTTTCCAGCATCTCGGGCGGCACCACATCGTCCACCACCATCCATGTCAGTGTCAGCGACACGAGCCGTGCCACCTATGAGGTACGCGGCTTTGGACTGTATCTGGACAACGGCACGCTGCTGGGCAGCTACTCCCAGCCCGAGCTGATCATGGAAAAGGCCGCGGCCTCGGACCTGCTGATGTCGGCCGATATCCTGTTTTCTGGCGTTACGGTGTCTTCGGTAACGTTCGGCAATGCCAACTTCACCAATCCGGCCGCGACCACCGAGAAGGAAGGCATCGCTGAGCTTGCCACCCGTGCAGAGGCCATTGCAGGCACAGACGCGCAACGTGCCGTCACACCGGACGCATTGAAAGCCGCGATCGACAGCCGCAGCGGTCGTGCGCGATTCGAGGCATCTGGCAACTTTGTTGTGCCGGCAGGCGTGACCGCGATCTACGTCAACGCTTGCGCCGGAGGCGGTGGTGGTGGCGGTGGTGGAACCCGTGCAGAGAAGTCAAACGGATCCGGGACATACACAGCAACTGGCGGCGGTGGTGGTGGAGCTGGACAGTCGATTCAGCGCGTGCGCTTTGCGGTCACACCTGGGGGGAGCCATCCGATCGTCATCGGTGCTGGTGGATCAGCTGGCGCAGGCTCACGCACGGACGGTACAGCTGGGGCCGCCGGTGGTACCGGCGGTGCAACCGTCATCGGGAATCTCGTCACCTTGGCCGGTGGCCAGGGTGGTGGTGGCGGACTCGTCGGTGCCAACCAGGTTGGCGGTGCGACCGGTGGAGATGGCTACCCAGCTGGCGGTGACTCCGCAACGATCGCAACGACTGCTCCCTATGGCTCTGCTGGCACAGGAGGGTCGTGCGCGTTTGGTGGCGGTGGTCCTGGCGGCCGCAGTGCGGGCGATACCACGTCGGCTAGCCGCAGGGGCTTTGGGTTCGGTGCCGGTGGCGGAGGCGGCGGTGGTGTGTCCGCCGGTGCTTCTGCCAGCACGTTCGGAAAGGATGGGGCCACCGGGTGCCCCGGCTTCGTTTTCATTGAGTGGTGCTGAGATGACGATTGGACGTTACGCGATGATCCAAACCGGGACCGACGTGGTGGTCAACATCATCGTTTCCGATAGCGCCTTCACCGTTGAAGGTTTCGAGCTCCGCCCACTCCAAGACAAGACCGTGTGCGAACCCGGCATGTACTTCAATCGCGGTGATGGGCTGTACTACTTCGACGCGCAGTTCACCCAGCGCGAAGTCATCGCACCTGAGCCGCCTACGAATTTGTAGCACCGTCGCGCTGCGTAGATCACGCGGCTACAGCACAACTGCGATGTCATCCTGCGCGCGCGCGTCGACCATGACTGCATGGGCAACGCATCCTCCGCACTGAGTAACGCCATTCGCCTCGGCACCGTTGCCGAGGTGAATCTTGCCACCGCGCGATGCCGCGTGCAGGTCGGCGAGATGCTGACCGACTATCTACCCTGGGTGGTCACCCTGGCCGGCACCACCATCATCTGGTCGGCGCCGGCGATCGGCGAACAAGTCGTGGTGCTGTCGCCGGCCGGCGACATGGCCGATGGCCTGGTGCTACGCGGCCTGTACTCCGACCAATTCGCAGCGCCTGCCGCGTCCGACACCCTCCACGTGCTGCGCTTTGCCGATGGCGCGCAGATCCAATACGACACCGAGGCGCATGCGCTGCAGGCCACGCTGCCCAGCGGCGGTACCGCGTCCATTACCGCCGATGGCGGCATCACGCTCAATGGCCCGCTGACCGTCAACGGCGAGACCATGCTCAACGGTGATGCGACCATCGCCGGTACCGCGAAGGCGACCACTGACGTCATCGGCGGCGGGATCAGCCTCAAGAACCACAAGACCACCGGCGTGACGGCCGGCAGCGCGCTCAGCGGTGGCCCGCAGTGATCGGCGTGGATGCCACCACCGGCCGTGTAACCGAGGGCGAGCAGCACCTGGCCCAGTCGATCGCCTGCATCCTCACCACACCCATCGGCACGCGCGAGCAGCGCCGCGACTTCGGCTCGCTGCTGCCTGAGCTGATCGACCAGCCGTTCAACGGCGCCACCCGCACGCTGCTCTACGGCGCCACCGCCACCGCCTTGATGCGCTGGGAGCCGCGCCTGCGCCTGACCCAGATCGACCTGGTCATCGGCGATGCGCCTGGCTGCTTCTTGCTGACCGTCGAAGGCGAGCGCACCGACGTTGCTCCCGCCAATGCGCGCTCGCGCATGACCATCCCGCTCCGCTTCCGCTCGTCCTGATCGAGGAACCTATGTCTACTTCTTACCACCACGGCGTCCGCGTCATCGAAGTCAGCGCTGGTACGCGCGTGATCCGCACCGTCTCTACCGCCATTGTCGGCCTGGTCGCTACCGCGTCCGATGCGGACGAGAAGGTCTTTCCGCTCAACAAGGCCGTGCTGGTCACCAACGTGCTGGGTGCCATCGCCAGTGCCGGCACCAAGGGCACCTTGCGCGACACCCTGCAGGGCATCGCCGATCAGACCAATCCGGTGACCGTGGTCGTGCGTGTGGCCGAAGGCGAAGATGCGGACAAGACCTCCTCCAACGTCATCGGCGAGGCCAAGTCCAGCGGCTACACCGGCCTGTATGCGCTGCTCGCCGCGCAAGCACAGCTTGGCGTGCGCCCGCGCATACTGGGAGCGCCGGGTCTGGACACGCTGCCGGTGGCGAAGGCACTGGCGACCATCGCCAAGAAGCTGCGTGCCATGGCCTACGTGCGGCCGGTCGCCGAGACCGTGGCCGAGGCCATTACCTACCGTGGGCAGTTCGGCGATCGCGAGTTGATGCTGATCTGGCCGGACTTCATGGCCTTCGATACCGCCACCAGCACCACGACGGCAGCATATGCCACCGCACGTGCGCTCGGCCTGCGCGCGAAGATCGACACCGAACAGGGCTGGCACAAGAGCCTGTCCAATGTGCCCGTGGCCGGCGTCACCGGCATTTCCAAGGACGTGCACTGGGATCTGCAGGATCCGGCTACCGATGCGGGTGTGCTTAACGAGGGCGACATCACCACGTTGGTGACCTTCAACGGGCAACGCTTCTGGGGGTCGCGCACATGCGCGGAGGACAACATGTTCGCCTTCGAGACAGCCACGCGTACCGCGCAGGTCCTGGCCGACACCATCGCCGAGGGCGTGGCTTTCTACGTCGACAAGCCGATGCATCCCTCGCTGGTCAAAGACATCGTCGAAGACATCAACGCCAAGTTCCGCGACTTGAAAGCGTCCGGCTACCTGATCGATGCCAGCGCCTGGTTCGACGGCACCGTCAACAGCGCCACCACGCTCGCCGATGGCGCGCTGCGCATCGACTACGACTACACGCCAGTGCCGCCGCTGGAGAACCTGCAGCTGTACCAGAAGATCACCACCAGCTACCTGGCCGACTTTGCCGAACGCGTCAACGCGTAACGCACCCGCCTTTGATTCCCGGAGAAACGCATGGCTTTGCCCAAGAAACTCAAAGCGCTCAACCTGTTCAATAACGGTGAGAGCTATCTCGGCCAGGTAGTCGAAGTGAAGCTGCCCACGCTGTCCCGCAAGATGGAGGAATATCGTGGCGGCGGTATGAATGGCCCGGTCGACATTGACTTCGGCCAGGAGAAGATCGAGCTCGAATGGAAGTGCGGCGGCATGATGCGCAGCGTACTGAATCAGTACGGCGCCACCACGCACAATGCCGTGCAGCTGCGCTTTGCCGGCGCCTACCAGCGCGACGACAGCGGCGCGGTGGATGCCGTCGAATTTGTGGTGCGCGGCCGTCACAAAGAGATTGATCCCGGCACCGGTAAGTCCGGCGACGACACCGAGTTCTCCGTCAAGACCTCCGCCAGCTATTACAAGCTGATGATCAATGGCTCCACCGTAATCGAAATCGATCTGATGAACATGATCGAGATCGTCAACGGCGTGGACCTGCTCGCCCCGCACCGCCGCGCTATCGGCGCCTGACCCTTCCGGCCTGGCGCCGCCAGGCCTCCGCCCTGAGACCTTCCGATGACCCCGACTTTTTCCCCAGCCATTCCCCTCGATCAGCCCATTACGCGCGGCGAGCAGACTATCGCCGACCTCAAGGTGCGCAAGCCGGGCGCCGGTGAGCTGCGCGGTCTCAAGCTCGCCGAGTTGCTGCAGATGGATGTCACTGCGCTGGCAACACTGCTGCCGCGCATCTCCTCGCCCACGCTGACCACCGCCGATGTCAACGCAATGGATCCGGCCGACCTGCTGGCTGTCGGCCAGGAAATCGCGCTTTTTTTCTTGCCGAAGGCACAGAGGGAAGCGGTTTCCCCAACTGCGTAGAGGATGCGATGGCCGACATCGCGGCCATCTTCCACTGGCCCCCGTCTGAAATGGACGGCTGGTCGCTGCACGAACTCACGGCGTGGCGCGAGCGTGCCCGCCTGCGAAGCGGAGCCGAATGATGCACCACCCCACGAACGAGGCCGCCTAAATGGCGGCCTCCGACAATCTGCGTCTGCAGGTCATCCTGGCCGCCGTCGATCGCGCCACTGGCCCGTTCAAACGCGTGCTCAGTGGCAGCCGTGGCGTTGCCACCGCACTGCGCAACCAGCGCGATGCGCTGCGTCAGCTCAACAGCCAGCACCGCGACATCGGCGCCTACCGCGAGCAGGTGGCCATGGCGCAGCGCGCCAAGGCTGCGCTCGATGCACAGCGGCAGTCGGTGCGCACGCTCGCCCAGCAGATCAAGGCGACCGGCACGCCCACCGCTGCCATGAATGCCGAGTTCGAGCGCGCCGTGCGCACCGCACGCGAACTCAAGACCGCGCACGGTGCGCAGGAGGCCGGTCTGCAGCGCCTGCGTGGTCGCTTGGAAACGGCCGGGATCAGTACGCGCGAGCTGGTCACGCATGAGCGCCGTTTGCGCAGCGAGATTGACAGCACCAACACCGCGATGCGCGCCCAGCAGCAGCGCCTGGTGGCGATCGATACTGCTCAGCGTCGCAGCGCCCGCATCCAGAGCGCTGGCCTACAGGCGAGTGCCTACGGCGCCGGCATGGCGTTCGCCGGCAAGCGCGCACTGGGCGCCGCGGTGCTGCCGATCAGCGATGCGATGGAGTTTGAATCGGCCATGGCCGACGTGCGCAAGGTCGTGGACTTCAGAACGCCGCAGCAGTTCCTGCAGATGGGCCGCGATGTCGAGAACCTCTCGATGCGCCTGCCCATGCTGCCGGCCGAGATTGCCAAGATCGTGGCGGCCGCCGGCCAGGCCGCGATCCCGCGCCAGGAACTGGTCCGCTTCGCCGAGGACGCGGCCAAGATGGGCGTGGCCTTCGACAGCAGCGCCGAGGACGCCGGCCAGACCATGGCCACCTGGCGCACCGCTTTCCGGATGGGCCAGGACGAGGTGGTCGTACTGGCCGACAAGATCAACTATCTCGGGAACACGGGACCTGCCAGCGTCAACAAGATCAGCGCGGTGGTGAACCGCATTGGTGCCCTCGGCGAAGTCGCCGGCCTGCAGAGCGGGCCACTGGCCGCGCTGGGCGCCACCGTCGCCGGCATGGGCATCGAGTCGGAAGTCTCGGCCACCGGCATCAAGAACATGCTGCTCACCCTGGCCTCGGGCGAGTCGGCCACCAAGAGCCAGCGCGAGGCCTTCGACAAGCTGGGCATCAAGGCCACGACCATGGCCCAGGTCATGCAGAAGGATGCCGGCGGGGCCATCATGTCGGTGCTGCAGAAGCTGCGCGCACTGCCCAAGGCCGAGCAGGCCGCGACCATGACGCAGCTGTTCGGACGCGAGTCGATCGGTGCGATCGCACCGCTGCTGACCAATCTGGAGCTGCTGCAGGGCAACTTCGCCAAGGTCGCCGATGCGCAGCGGTACGGCGGCTCGATGTCTGCCGAGTACGCATCGCGGGTGGCCACCTCGGCCAACTCGCTGCAGCTGCTGAAGAACACCGCGGTGGTGGTGTACCAGTCGATCGGCCAGGTGCTGCTGCCGCAGTTCAAGCAACTGACCGAGCGCACGGCTGCGGTGGTCGGCCAGGTCACGACGTGGGTCCGCGCCAATCCGGTGCTGGTGGGTGCGATCGCCAAGACGGCGATCGCCGGCGCCGCGCTGGTCACGATCCTCGGCGGCCTGCTGGTGGCCGGCGGCGTGGCCGCGATGGCGTTCTCGCAGATCCACGGCGCCGTCGCGCTGCTGTCGGGCGGTGGCGGCTTCGGTGCGCTGCTGCGGCAGGGGCTGGCGTTCGGCGGCCGCGTACTGCCGATGCTCGCCAATGGCGCCCGCCTGCTGCTGCCGCTGCTCGGCGGCGTCAGCCTGCCGGTGCTGGCCATCGGCGCGGCCGTCGCTGCCGTGGCGCTGCTGGTGTGGAAGTACTGGGGGCCGATCAAGGCCTTCGCCATTGGCGTCTGGCAAGGCATCGTCGATGTCGCCGCGCCGGTCCTCGCCGAGCTGAAGGCCGCGCTCGCGCCACTGGCGCCGGTGTGGGACACCGTGGCCGCAGCGATGGGTCAGGCCTGGGCATGGGTCAAGCAGCTGCTGACGCCCTTCGAGGCCACCACTGCGCAGTTGCACGGTGCAACGCAGGCCGGTCGCGGCTTCGGGCAGATCCTGGGGGCAGTGCTGGTCACCCAGCTGCAGCTGGCGATCAAGGCGATCGGCTGGCTGGTGCAGGCGTTTGTGTTCGTACTGCCGGTAGTCAAGCAGATCCTCGGCGGCGTGTGGCAAACCGTCCAGGGCACGTGGTCGCTGATCGTGGGCGTGTTCACCGGCAACGGCGATCGCATCCGCCAAGGGCTGCTGCAGCTGTGGGCCGGCATCAACCTGCAGTTGGCCAACTGGCCGGCCCGGATGCTGCAGGCTGGCGCCGACATGATCAGCGGCCTTGTCCAGGGCATCCGCTCCAAGCTCGGCGCGGCCGGCGATGCGATCGCCAGCGTCGGCACCGGCGTGGTCGATCGCTTCAAGGGCTTGCTGGGTATCCACAGCCCCTCGCGCGTGTTCGCCCAGCTGGGCGACTTCACCATGCAAGGCCTCACCGTGGGCCTGCAGCGCGGCCAGGGCGCGCCTGTGCAGGCCGTCATGGCGCTTGGCAACCGGATGCGTGCCGTGGGCGCAGAACTGGCCCTGGCGACGGCCACAGCGCCCGTGGCGGCGATCGACAGCCGTGCGCCGCTGTCGGCCCCTGTACGCGCCGCCAGCGCGCCTGCAGGCGGCAACAGCTACGTCATCCACGTCCATGCCGCGCCCGGCATGGATGCAACCGCACTGGCGCGCGAAGTCGCGCGCCAGATCGAAGAGCGCGAACGGCGCGCGGTGGCCACCCGCCGTTCCAGCCTGCGCGACGACTAAGGATCCACCCGATGATGATGTCTTACGGCACGTTTGTGTTTGCCCTCGATAGCGCCGCCTATCTGCAGCTGCAGCGGCAGATGAGTTGGCGCCACCCCACCAGCGAGCGTGTTGGCGCGCGAGCGGCCAGCCAGTTCCTGGGTCCAGGCGATGAAACGATCGAGCTGTCGGGCCTGATCGCACCGGACCTGACCGGCTCGCGTGGATCGCTGACCACGCTCCGCAGACTTGCTGCCGACGGCGAGCCGCTACCGCTGGTCGACGGCACCGGCTGGGTGTATGGGCCGTATGTGGTGCTGGCGGTCAACGAGACGGCCACGCTGTTCTTCCCGGATGGCACGCCGCGCCGCGTCGAGTTCCAGCTGAGCCTGCGCCGCACCGACGACGTTGCGCCCGAGGCGACCGCCGCATGAGCTACCCGATTCCGCAGTGGCGCGTAGTGCTCGACGGGACCGACCTCACCGAGCGCATCGCACCGCGCCTGCTCGATCTCACCCTCACCGAATGCCGAGGCGGCGAAGCCGACCAACTGGATCTGCGCATCCACGACCATGACGGCAAGATGGCGCTGCCCAAACGCGGCGTGCGCTTGGCCGTAGCCTTGGGCTGGAAAGCCACCGGCCTGGTCGACAAAGGCACCTTCATCGTGGACGAGGTGGAATACAGCGGTGCACCGGACATCATCACCGTGCGCGCGCGTAGTGCGGATCTGACCGCCAATATGCGCACGCGGCGCGAGCGCAGCTGGCACAACACCACGCTGGGCGCAGTGCTCAACACGCTAGCCGGCGAGCATGGACTGACCCCGCGCGTCGCTGAGGCACTGGCACGCACCAAGCTGCCGCATCTCGACCAGGCCAACGAAAGCGATATGAATCTGCTCACCCGCCTGGGGCAGCGCTTCGATGCAGTGGCAACGGTGAAGGCAGGTGCGTTGGTGTTTTCGCCAATCGGGGCCGGCACCTCCGCGACCGGCAAGCCACTGCCGACTGTCACCCTGACGCGGCGCGACGGCGACCAGCACCGCTATTCGGTCGCCGACCGTGATGCTTACACCGGTGTGCGGGCGTACTGGGTGGACAAAGGCAAGGCGCGGCGGCAGTCGGTGTTGGTTGGCACAGACGACAACGCCAAGCGCTTGCGCGAGTCATTCGCGAATGAAGCTACGGCTCGTCAACACGCGCATGCAGAGCTGGAGCGCGTGAAGCGCGGCATGGCCAAGTTCGAATACACGCTAGCCACAGGCCGGGCCGATCTTTCCCCGGAGCAAATCGTGAAGATCAGCGGCTTCAAACGTGAGATTGATTCGCAACGCTGGATAATTTCTAGGACTACTCACACCATAGCTGGAAGCGGCTTCAGCAGCGTTGCGCAATTTGAAAGCTCGGTCGACTAGTAGTGATCGCTACGCATCGCCGGACAGATGTGACAGAGGACCAAAAACTACCTCGAGCTATTCCAAATTAGACCTAAAGTATTCCTTGAACTGCTCGTGAACAATGCGTCAAAGTCTTGGCGGGCGGTGTGCCCTCAAAGGAAATTAAATGAAAATTTGGAATTCGTTATTGCTACTGGGAATTGGCTTGCTAGGCCTTCATGGAGAAGCGGCAGCTCAAGCTTGGATTGTCTGCGACAACTGTACGACCCTGCCTCAGTTTGAAAGCGTTGCTCAAAGTCGACACGGACAAAACCGTGGCACGGCTTACTACGGTGTTGTCAACCCAGGAACAGAACAGTTTTTTTGGGTTGAAGTTACATACACCCCCGCTGGCGAGCAACCTTTATCGTTACCTGCAGTAGATACTGACGGTAGTAATCCCGCCTCTGTAAGGCGGCTTGATTTTCGGACGGCCAATGGAACAGGCGTTATTGGCGTCTCAACTTCTAGCTCTTACACAGCCCAATCAAATAAAGGGATGGTTACGTCTTCTGGAGGAAGGTATTCGACATATGGCATGACCCCAAGTGATGTAGAAAGGCAACAATTTGTTGCAATCACAAGAATTTCCAAAGATCAGGTCTTCGTGGTACCCGACAACTCAACGCACTACTTTGATAGTTATCAGTCTGGCTACCATGACCATAACCCGGCCTTAGACCAAGTTGTGCGTACTGCCCTCACTATCAACAATCCAGCTTGGGCAGCAGGCTCGCTAACAAGTCTGTTCTCCGCACTGAAGTCATATTATGGCCGTGGCCCGACTGGCTGTGTGGTATTCGGAAATGGTGACACGGCTTGCTTCCAAACCAATGTGCTTGCTCCCGGCGCCTTGAGAGTGATCGAAGGAACGGCTAAACGGGCGGACGGAAGCGCCATCGCTAACGATTCTTCAGCTCTGCCAGGCGGGGGCGCATCTGTTACAGTCCAGCCTAATACGCCTTCTCAGGGCATGGTGACGTACTACATGGGCAAGAACATGAATGGGCCTTTTATAACTTGCACCATGGTTAACGGCGTTGCTGATAAATGCAAAGTTGAGTTTTGATAGGAGCAATCAATATGACTGTCAGCAAAATAATTACACACCTTATTACTGCTAGCTGCGGGGTGGTGGTCGGCGCCATCTTTACTTTTTCTTTTATGTCAAAATCACTAGCGAGTGCCGACGAAATTAATTCAAACAAGCTTAGTGCGGCGTACGATCTTATCTCGCCAACAAAGGGCACGATACCGTCCTCGGAAGTAATAGTGGACAGAGCGTATGCAGATTTCGGAATGAGCCTAATTAATGCAGCACCATCTTATGACACGCTAAAAGACCCCGGCTCGCGAGACCGTATGCGCGCCGTTGCAAACCAAGCGCTAGATTCAGGCGCGATCGATCGCATTTCGCAAATCGACTTGAGGTCGAGTGCAAAGACTTCAGCGTCTTGCCTTAAAAAAGCTACAACTACTGATACAACAGTTGTCAACTGCTTAGAATCTCAGTCTCAATCTTCAGATAAAAAAGAAATTGCAGCGCTCTAAGTAGAGGGAGCGGGCCATCACAGATGGCCCGCTTTTGTGTATTAGATTTATCAAGATGCCTCTCTATTACCGAGGCCGCCAGTGGCACCTCTAGCCAAATAAACAAGAAACAGAATAATACTCAAGACGCTGGCCCGAGAGCATGGACTGACGCCCGCGCAGCTGAGGTGCAGGCTGCACCAAACTCCACCATCTCGACTAGGCCAACAAAGGCGACATGAATCTGCTCGCGCGATTGAGCCTTCAATTCGATACCGTAGCAACCGTGAGGAGAGGCACACAGGTTTTGATTTAAGTGCGGATGTCAGCCCCTCTCGCGCTGTCAGGATGGCGGCGATTGGATCGCAAGGAGCTAAGTGCCGACACCTACAAAAGCCGCCGGGCACAAACCGGCGGCTTTTTCTTTGCGAGCTAGCAAGCTCTACAGTTCACGCAGGTATAGCCGATAACGGCAAATTTCTCACGAGCAGCTGCCCAATCGCGATGCTGATCACTTGCTCTTTTTTTTGCGTCCACCAACGACAATCTGCATGTTGCTTTGATCAACGATCGCTGTTGTGGAAACCACTTGGCCCACGTCACTGTTGTCGAACGACAGGACCGGGCCGGCGCCTGTATTGGAAGACGAGGCATCGCTGACCAAGCCCAATGCCGCAAGCACAGCGTTGCGAGCAGCCGGTGCTGCATCTTTGAACGCAGACAGCAGGAGCCTATCAGCAGGGTCCAACTGCGCCCGATGTCCAGACAGCACGTACATGACATCAACGCCATGGTCTAGCGCGGCCAGTAGATAAGCTCCGCCGGGCAGGTTGATGTCTTTCTCGAAGTTCAGTTGCGCGTAGCGCGTGAGGCCGAGTTGCACAGCCATCTCGTCCTGCGTTAGGCCAAGTCGCTTGCGCTCTTCCTTCAGGCGTTTCCCTACGGTCATTACAGGCATTTCCTTACTTGACAATGTTGAGTTAAGTCCACAAAATTCCCAAAAGTAGACGGAACCGCCACATGCCCCGGAAGAGTCAAATGCAGCAGTTCACGCCCCGCAGCCCGGAACAGGCGCGGCAGTGGCTCGAAGCAAATGGCATCACGGTCTCGGCATTCGCCAGACAGAACGGCGTGGATCGGTCGATTGTGCATGACCTGCTCCGGGGCCGTTCTCAAGGCAAATATGGCGAGTCTCACAAGGCGGCGATCGCCCTAGGCCTCAAGGCACCACCCAATAGTGCCACAGAAATCCCAACCGCTAAGAGCTCAAGGGGGTGAGCATGTTTGGTCGGAAAAAAATCGTGTTTCGCTGCGAAGCGTGCAGTGCACGTCTCATCAAGCGCACCAGCGTCCTCGCACACAAGTTCCTCCGGCATGACTCCTACGTGTGCGAGAACCCGATGTGTGGAGCGACCTACACAGGCCATTCGGAGTTGACTGGGATTGCCAGCCCCAGCGGTGTGCCCACCTCACACAGCGAGCTTCCACCAACACCGGCGTATCAGCGCGCCCAAGCGCTGCAGGCCTACCGCGAATCGCTAGGCGACCGCCAGCTAGACCTGCTTCCCGTCGGCGGCGAGCAGTTCTTCCCTCACCTCTGAGGCATCCCTAATGCGAAAGACCATTGATTGGGCGGCATTGCCGCCCACGGCGAAGCTTTGCCTGGAAGTTGCGCTCATCCACGGCGGCTTGGTGAAAACCGAGCACGGCTACATCGGCCGCACTGCCGCGCCGGAGACAAATCAGCGCTTCGGCGCAGTTCTAGTTGCGGCGCTCATGCGCGAAGGCCTTGCTACCTCTGACGCCTTCGACGAGCGCCTTGTCGCGCTGACCGACGCCGCGGCGGCTTTGTTCCATCTCCACCACACAAACACCGAGGTCGGCTCGTGAGGCATGCCAATAGCTGGTTCACCGCACAGGAGCCGCGATTCGTTGATGCGGCCAGCAATGTCCCGCAGCGCATAGCGCCGCACGCCAAGCACGAAGAAGCACGACTGCTCGCTGCTGCCGTTGACGCGCACCGCCGTGCCGGCGGCGCTTACGTCGTGATCGACAACGCCACAGCTCCGCTCGCGCCTCGGCGCTCGCTCGGCGTCTAAGGAAGTTCAATGCAAGAGGATCTGCGGCAACAGGTGCTGTCCCGGCTGGAACGGGATTACGGACTCAAGCACCGTAGTGGGACCGAGTACATGCGCGGCGGTAAATGCCCGTCGTGCAGCAAGAAAGAGCTTTACACCAACCATCTCAAGCCTTGGGTGGTGAAGTGCGGCCGCCAATCCAAGTGCGGGCGCGAGCTGCACGTCAAGGATCTGTACGACGACCTGTTCGACGACTGGTCCAAGCGCTTCCAGCCAACGGCAGCGGCTCCCAACGCTGCGGCCGATGCGTACCTGCAGTTCTCGCGTGGCTTTGACCTGGCGCCGCTGAAAGGCCTCTACACCCAGGACAGCCACTACGATCGCAAGATCAGCGCGGGCACCGCGACTGTGCGCTTTGCGCTGGTCAAGGGCGGCTGGTGGGAGCGCCTGATTGATCGTCCGCATCGCTTCGGCAAGCAGAAGGCGCGCTTTGCGCCAGGCCAGAGCTATGCAGGGGTGTGGTGGGCGGCGCCTGCATCGCTGACAGCCATGCAGACCGCGCGCGAGGTGTGGATCGTCGAGGGCATCTTCGATGCGATCGCGCTCCTGCAGCACGGCCTGTGTGCAGTGTCGGCCATGTCATCCAACGCATTTCCGGACGAATCGCTGCGCGAGTTGGCCAAGGCACGCATGGCCGATCTTCCGACGCTCGTGTGGGCACTGGACAACGAGCCGGGCGCCCGTGCGTACACGCACAAGCACATCAAACGCGCAGCGGCTCTAGGCTTTGACTCGCGGGCGGCGCAGATCCTCCAGCACGACGGCAAGAAGACCGACTGGAACGACCTGCATCTGCGCGCGATCGCGTCCGACGATCCCAAGCAATGGGACAACGACGTCAAAGAAGCCCGCTACCAAGGCGACCTGCTCGTGGCCCGCACGGCGGTGGACAAAGGCCTGTTGATGTTCGAGCACGACGGCCGCAACGACTTCTGGCTGGAGTATCGCTCCCGCCTGTACTGGTTCGATTTCGACACGCAGCGCTTCGACAAACTGCGTAAAGAGAAGCTGGGAGACACCGATGCCGACGACGGTGACGAGGTCGCGGCCGAGGATCTGAGGAAGATCAAGCGTGCCGCCTGTTCTGTGCAGAAGATCGCCAACTGCTACCCGGAGGCGCTGTATTTCCAGCGGCAGGAGGTCACGGACGAGAGCTGGTACTACTTCCGCGTCGATTTTCCGCACGACGGTCCCAGCGTAAAAGGCACCTTTACCGGTGGTCATGTCGCCAGCGCGTCAGAGTTCAAGAAGCGCCTGATCTCCCTGGCCGCCGGCGCCATGTTCACCGGTACCGGCCACCAGCTGGACCGTCTGATCGAAGAGCAGACCGAGGCGATCAAGACGGTGGACGCCATCGACTTCGTGGGCTACAGCAAAGAGCACCGCGCCTATCTGCTCGGCGACCTGGCGGTACGCGACGGTGAGCTGGTAACGGCCAACGAAGAAGACTACTTCGAGTTCGACAAGCTGCGCTTGAAGACCACGCAGAAGTCCATCCGGCTGGAGATTCAGCGCGACGCCGAGGCATTCCGTGTGGACTGGCTGCCGTGGCTATGGCAGTGCTTCGGCACGCACGGCATGGTCGCCATGACGTTCTGGTTTGGCTCGTTGTTCGCGGAGCAGATCCGCGCCGGGCACAAGAGCTTTCCGTTCCTTGAAGCCACTGGTGAGGCCGGTGCCGGCAAGACCACGCTGCTGACGTTCCTGTGGAAGCTGCTAGGCCGCTCGGACTACGAGGGCTTCGACCCGGCCAAGTCGTCCAAGGCTGGCCGTGCGCGCGCCATGGGCCAGGTGTCCGGCATGCCCGTCGTCCTGCTGGAGGCCGACCGCAGTGAGCCTGACAAAGCGCACTCCAAGACGTTCGAGTGGGATGAGCTGAAAGACTTCTTCGGCGGCGGCACCCTGGCAACCCGTGGCGTGCGCAACGGCGGCAACGAGACCTACGAGCCGCCGTTTCGCGGCACGATCGTGATCACCCAGAACGCTGCGGTGGACGCCAGCGAGGCGATCCTCACGCGCATCGTGAAGCTGCACTTCAAACGGCCGCAGGTAACCACAGAAAGCCGTATCGCGGCCGACAACCTCAACGCGCTGCAGGTCGAAGAAGTCAGCCACTTCCTTGTGCGTGCCATCCGCCAGGAACGCGCCATCCTCGATCTGTTCGCCGAGCGCGTAAAGGTCTTCGAGGCCAAGCTGCGCGCACAGCAGGATCTGCGCCTGGAACGCGTCATCAAGAACCACGCTCAGATGCTGGCGCTGTTCGACTGCCTGCGCCTGGTCATCACCATCCCTGACGACATGGTCGAGCAGACACGGCTCGCGCTGTTGGAAATGGCCCTGGAACGGCAGAAGGCGATTAGTGCGGACCACGCGATGGTCAACGAGTTCTGGGAGGTCTACGAATACCTCGAAGCCACCGGACACGGCAAAGCTGTGGTCAACCACAGCCGCGACGCGCAGCGCATTGCGATCAACCTCAATCACTTCGCTGCGCGGGCTGCTCAGTTCAGTCAGTCCGTGCCCGATCTCAAGGTGCTGCGAGCGCTGCTTGGCGACTCGCGCCGGCACAAGTTCATCGGCGCGAACGTGGCGGTCAACAGCGCCGTCCTCAAGGACGATCTGACCGGCGTCGGCACCACTGTGAAGTGCTGGGTGTTCCAAAAATGAGCGCGCTCGCACGTGTGGGAGATTTTGAGAAATTTTCGTTGACATCCGCCCAGGAGCGGAGCAACCATTACTCCGTCGCCGCACAATCGGCGACCGGGTTTGACAGCCTGAATCAACGGCGCACCAGCGCCCATCGACCGATGCACGGCGCTTTTTTTTCGCTCGCTGTGCAGTCGCGGGCGTTTGCCGGCCAGTTCTATGGCGGGCGGTGTGCGGAGGCCTTCGGGCCTGCCGGTTCCGTTGACCGGTCTGTCAACCGCGCACCGTCCGCCACCTCGTTTGACAGCGTCGTGGCGGACTCCAACTACAACGGAGCCTGCACCATGACCTACGACGCTCAAGAAGCGCCGGCCAATGCCGCGCGTCAGATCGCCCATTACTTCGGCCTGATTGCCGACACCCTCGATTGGAACCACACCGCCTGGCTCGCCCTGCAGGCGAAGCTGCAGGCCATGGGCAAAGCGCCCGAAGCACTGACGCTGGCCGATGTCGAGGCCGCCATTTCCAGCACCAATGCCGACCTGGTAGAGGTGCGCCAGTGAGCCGCCGCGACCTGCATAAAGCGCTGCGCGTCGCCCCCGGCGTCTACCTGCTCCTGCAGATCCGGGCGACCGACGTCCTGGCCGAACTGTACGCCGACAGCCTGCATGACCGCCCACCGGTCATGTTCGCCTGCAGCGCGATCGAAAAGGCTTCCGAGTTGTTCCTGGTCGATGACGGCACTGGCCTGGCCATTGGCTCGTTGCACGTTGTGATGCCGGAAGCCGAGGCTGCCGCGCTGCAGGAATGGGTAATCGATCGCTTGCCCGCGTTGGAGGTGGCTTGATGGACGCTGGTCACCCGAACATACAGCTGCCGACGGACGCCGATTTCTCGATCAACGAAGAGGAGCAATACCGCCTCTGGCGCGCGTACCACGCGGCCGCGTTGCTCGCGGCGCTGACCAATGATGTCGCGATCGAGGCAGGCATCAATCACGACGGACCGGCAGCAGTGGCCGAGTACATCCGCCACGAACTACTTGATGTGCTCAACGGCGCGCAGCGTCTGCGTGAGCCTGACCCCAGCATCCCGCCATCCGGCGCCGACCTGATCTAACCCCGCAACAGCGGGCCGGCGGGCGGTGCTGTAACACCGCCCCAAGGCCCTCCACCAACGCAACTCAGGAGAGTCGATATGCAACAGCACACTGGAACACGTCCAGCCACGGCAGCACGTCCGTTGGTTTTGAGCACCGGACCTGGCGCGGAGGCTAGCACGCCGGCCGTCGTCGCCTACGATCGCGGCATCGGCGACTGCTCGGCGACCATCACCATGCACGTCACGCATGGTGCGGTTGTGGTCACTGCCACCCTGGACATGGGACCACTCCGCCAGGAGCGTCAGTCCTGGGAGCGGCGTCGCGGCACAGGCACCGGCTGGAAACTCATCGACGGCCCCCGCCTGTGGACAACGGCGGAAGACCGGATCAGCACAGAGTTGGCCGAGTTCATGGACGGCCTAGACTTCCCCTTCGACCTGGCCAACATGCTGCCGCGCCGACCGACTGCCGCTGCCGCCGCTGCTGTGGCCCGGGCCGCGCAGGAGGTGGCGCATGGTTGAGTTGCTCGCCTTGGCGATGATCCTGGCGCCAGCCGCCGGCGGCGCGCTGGTCTACAAGCTGTGGGCCTCGCGCCGTCCACGCCTCACGCAGACCGGCCTGGCTGTTGGACAGGTGCCGCAGCGCCTGCATCGCCGCACCCGCATGGCTGTGCGGCGGGAGGCTGCTCATGGCTGAGTCCGTCATCCTTCTAGCCCCGCAGGGCAGCTGCAAATCGCTCAACGCCGAGGTGCTGTGTCAGCAACTCGGCCTGCAGGAGGTCATCGAACTGGACGATTTGTTGTTCACGTTCCGAGCTGATCGGCTGGAACCTTTCGGGCAGCTGATCCTGACCTGCAACGAACAGCAGGCGCAAACGTGGTCGCTACGCTGGGGCTTGCGTCTCATGCGTGTCGCAGAAGCACGCGCCCAGCTCGGCGCTGCATGGAGGACGCAGCCATGAACTTGGAGCGCACGATCGAAATTGCCCGCGCTGCCGCGCGTGTGGGAGAGCCTGGCACCTTGTCCACCGGGGAGGCGCTGACCGCCGCTCTGGTGCTGAATCGGGCCGATTGGCTGGCCGAGATGGACTACACCATTGCCCAGGCGCTCGACCGGATCGACTCCGACACCGTGCAGCATCTCCGGGACGCCGAGCGCGTGCTGCGCCTGGAGGTACCGTGACGCAACGTCAGGTCGACCACGATAGTCCTCTGCCGCCCTGCAAGAACGGCCACCTGGCTCGCCATATGCTCGATGCCCGCCGCCCCGAGGCGGGCGGCGGGCATTTCATCGAGTGCGTGTGTGGGCGCACGCAGAAGCATCCCAGCTACGAGCTGGCCATGATCGAATGGCGCCGAGCGCATCGGATCCGCGCACCACGCCAGCCACGTCACTGCGCCCCAAACGTCGTGCAGCTCGGCCTGCGCTTCACTGGCACACGCCAGCGATGATCGATGGCGCGAATATGGAAGGATTTCGCAGGGCTTGCGAGGCGCGCCACTGGCTTCGGCAGGGCTACGTGGATGCGGCCAAGGTGCGGGAGCTCCGGCTCCGCATCGCCGCCCGGCGCGGCTACGCCGCGGCTGACTTGCTCGTGGAGGCAATGCGCGAGCAATGGCGGCGCAGGCGCGAGTGGATCGGGGGACAAGGCGCGTGAGCAGTCCGGTGATTACGTTCGAGGATCTGCGTCGCCTCTGCTCGCCGGCCGGTCCTGCTCCCCGCGCATCCACGGTAGTGCGCTGGGCACGCGAGCAGGGAATTCTCTACAGGTACGACGGAAGGGGCGGAATCTGGACAACCCTGGACGCGCTCAACGCTGCAGTGGGGCTGGCCCAGAACACCGCTGAGCCACACAACAAGGAGCTGATCTGATGGGACGCGGCAGGAAGCGCAAGTTCAACCCGGATATCCCCAGGCACATAGACCAGGACGCCCTCCCAAAGGGCGTCTACTGGGCAGATGGGCGCTGGTACATCATCGAACCGCATCCCGAGGGCGGTCCAACGAGGAAGCGCACCATTGCCTACGCGGATGCGCGGCTTTCCGACCTCCACGCGGCCAGGGAGGCATCCCGTGGTACCGGCCTGGTTGGTTCCCTGCAGTACCTGGCCAACGCGTTCAAGCTCTCCACCGAGTACCGCGACCTGTCTCGCAGCACCCGCGATGACTATGATCGCCATTCCGAGGTGGCCTGCGGCTACCTGCTGAAGGACGGCAGTCTGTTCGGGAGCCTGCAGGTGGATCGTCTGTCCGTCCCCCTGGTGCAGCGCCTGGTAGAAGCGCTCGCCAAGGGGCGGGAAGCAGGCGCTGTGCAACCCGCGTTGCTTGCCCGTCCGTCCACGGCCAATCACACGCTGCGGTATCTGCACCGGCTGTTTGCCTGGGGCATACGCATCGGCCATTGCAAGACCAATCCGGCCAGCGGAGTGCGCGGTGCGAAAGAGCGTGCGGATGCAAAGATGCCGGATCCGCAATCGTTCACGGCGGTGCTTGAGTTCGCCAAGTCACGCGCCGCGTTACCGCTCCACGCGAAGGGAGCGGTCCCGCCCTACATGCCGGCGGTGATGGTCCTGGCCTATAACGCACGTCTGCGCGGTGTCGAGGTGACCGACCTGACAGACGCGGACGCCCTGCAGCAGGGAGTGCGCTGTACGCGCCGCAAGGGTTCTCGCGACAACATCACCGCCTGGAACGACGATCTGCGATGGGCATGGATCTGGCTGCGGGACTACCGTGCTCAACGGACCCATGCGCACAAACGACCGGTCCCCCTGCGCCCCGAGCAGCGCGGCCTGCTGGTCACCCAGACCGGCACACCCTTGGCACGATCGACATTGAAGACGGCCTGGCAGCGCTTGATCACGGCTGCGATCGAGGCCGGCGTGATCAAGGAAGAAGCGCGCTTCACGCTGCATGGCCTCAAGCATCGCGGCATCACCGACACACGCGGTACGCGGGCGCACAAGCAGGACGCAGCAGGCCACACCACGCCGCAGATGACACACCGTTACGACCACGAGTTGCAGGTGATTGCGCCACCGGCGTTGCCTACCGACGAGGCGTTGGCATTCGCTGACCTGGTCAAGCCATCGGAGGCGTGAGACCTACGAATTTTCCCGGCAATTTTCCCGGCGCAACAAAAAAGGGCTTGCGAGTGATCGCAAGCCCTTGATGTTTTTGGCGCCCGAAGTTGGACTCGAACCAACGACCCCCTGATTAACAGTCAAGTGCTCTAACCGGCTGAGCTATTCGGGCGGGGTCGGCATTATAGCAAGATTTTGGGGCATTGCAACAGTCATCAACGTCCCCGAACTCACGCTCTCACCAGCAGTCCGACAAGGCACCCTTCGAGTTGGTCTTGCGACTAGCCTGATCAATACTCAGGGTTCCGCACTTGTCGGCTGACTGGACATTGGTCGGGGTCGCAGTAATCACAAAGGTGGACTGAGTCACCTGCGGCGACGGCAGGTTGTAGGCGGCTGTTCCACCCTCCCGAGGCGAGACAGGATTGGGCAAAGTAAAGCCGACGTACGTATTCTGCACAGTGTGATAGCGCTCGGCCAGCTGCGCATACTCGACAAGATCTGCCTTGGCCTGCGCACGGCGAGACTTACGCACGTACTCAGAGTAGTTCGGGTAGGCAATGGCAGCCAAAATCGCCACAACCGCGACGACAATCATTAGCTCGATCAGGGTGAAACCGTGGGAAATCAGCAGTGACGCACCCCTACCACGGGCACCGGTTTGTCTGGCCCAAGAAGATCTCATTGCACCTGCCTCCAGGACTGACGCCCGCACGGATAGGGAACATACATCGGGTCGGCACCGGCAACGCTTATCACCATCCAGCAGGAGCTCCCCCCAGGCGGGGGCGCTCCGCCAGACTCTGCTGGAGTCAACCGCGGAATCGCTGATATGCCGACGTCCTTCACTGGAGTAGTTCCTTGCGTTGTCAACGAAGTCGCGGCAGTTCCCGAAGCAAACGAAGCACCTGTAGGCGAATTACGGCGCGCTACATCCAGTGCGGCCGCACCGGTCCTAGTATTCAACCCAAATAGCCAATTGCTACCCTGGGCAGCACATCCCACGCTGTTTGGATTGGGGACATAGGTCGGAATAAAAACAATACCCGATGCGACGCTTGGATTTCCCACCATACGCTCGCCGGCTGGCAGATCGACATACCAGCCACGCCCACCCGCCGGGCTTGCTCCCAACACCAGACTCCGCGTACCACCAGAACTGGAGATTGTATTGGCTTGCAGGTTGGTGCGCGTCAACGCACTCGTGATTGCTCCAGCGAAGACGTCATTGATCCCATACAACGACTGGATAGCAGTATCGAATGGATCATTTACAAATGAGAAGCTTCCAGTTCCGAAGAAAAGCATGACACCGCCGTTATCGCCAGCAGTAGCAGCAAGTCCGCCGGTAATCGGCTGACGATAGGTAGAGCCGTTCTCGGTTGAAGTACGACTTGTAAAGAGCGGGACGGAAACAGATGTCACCGTGCTACGAAGATCAAACTTCCAAATGGCTCCTTTTTGATCGGCTGCATAAACAGTGTCCGCATATCCATCACGGACCCGATCAGCTTGGCTGGCACCGCCCCAGCGATCAACAACAACGATGTTGCCAAGACCGTTGCTTCCGGCGACACCGCCTCCACTCTCTGCGGCTTCGATCATTGTAATCGTGGGTGCGCCTGCCTTGATATCAACGACAAAGAGAACAGCTTTCCCACTGGCACTGTTATAGCCATTGCCAAAAATCGCTTTCCATGTCACAGCGCCGGATGCGTTAGAAACTGGAACGATAACCGGCTTACCAAGCACATAACCTATGTTGTTACGGACTGACGCAGGCAACGTGCTATCAAGGTCGCTGATTTCCCAAAGACGATTGCCCGCCGAAATACTTGTCGGCGTCGTGACGTCCATTGCAAAAATGCTGCGTCCGCCTGCACCTGCGGTCCCTACAAGAGCTGTCTTCCAGGATCCACCATAGTAAGCATCCGATACGGTCAGCGGCCCATCTACATAGTAGCGATGGTCAAAGTCTTGGTCACTTTGATCTGTTGGATCGTAAGGAAGCAGCAAATTACCCATGTGACCGAGCGCAGTTGACGGAATATAAGCGAATCGCTCTACACCGCCATTCGAATTCATTACTCCATTTGCATTCATGCCGCCATCGAAGCCATGCAACATGCCATCGTTGGCACCAACATAGACCATATAATTTCTGTTGGCCTTCTTGGAATCCAAGTAAGCGCCATAAGTACTTCCAGGTGTCCCCGCCAAACCACGATAGCCATAGTCATCCAATGGAGAACTGATGACAGGCGTCGAATTGACGATATCGCCAAGCACAGTGGTTCGATCACGTAAGCGACCACCGCTGCGGACTTCCCCAGACGCATCCCCACGTAGGTACGCGGTAGCGGTAGCTGCGGTTGCACCCAGTGCGGAAAGGTCCGACTCGGTGCACAGCGACATGCCGGGGTACAGCGACGTCGATTTGTTACAAAGATCCGCAAGAGAAACATTAGTCGCATTGAAGGCGCTAACTGATCCTGCCTTGCTGACCAAAACATTGCGTGCCGCGGCAGACGGCATTCTTGAACTTGCCTCCCACGCTGCCGTGGTCACTGCGACCCGAGTCGCTGGATTGATAGAAACGGTATAGCCGGTAAGACGGCCGAACCAATCGGTGCCCTCATTGGCAATTTCGTAGTTGGGCACTACTGAGAACGAGCCAGCACCGATACGCGCACCGCTCTGCGCAAGCGTCCCCGACGGAGACGAACCAGATGTCACCGAAGAGAGAACTCTTCGCATCGCAGCTGTAATTTCCGCCGGAGTCTTCGCGTTTATATATTGACCGCGAGTATTCGTTGCCGCGTGCCAGATGTCATCAACGGTGCTTCTTTCATCATTTTCACGCGGCGGCCAATTTTGGTAAATCGCTGGGGTGGTGTAAGCATCCTGCACCACATCGGGATTGAACAAATTCCCTCGCGCACCCAGCGTAATACCGTAAAAATTTACGTGCAGATTCTTCTGGCAATCCAACCTTACATTAGCGTTTGCAGTGCCACAGGAGCTTGGTACAGGCACAAGACCGGAGGCCAGGTCCGGCCGAATGGGCGATCCGCCGTTAATATTATTATAGTACTTTGCAGCGATATCCCCCATAGTATTGTCGTAACCGTCAGCGAATGGGGCTCCCATTCCACCGTCGCCTTGCGCATTACTGACCTGCGGCCCATCCTGGTTACTGTAGCCATCAGTAAAAAGCATTACGGCATTTTTCTGGCAAGCCAATTGGACTGGGGCAGCGCTATCTGTGCGCTGGAATTGAACCCCTGCGGCGTTTACCGCTTGGCGATTTGGTGTACCCCCGCTCGCAGGCAATGCGAGGATCGAATTGTAAAGCGCCGCCTTTTCACTTGCCGTTGCCATATTTCGCATTGGCAGCCTGTCCGTAATGGCATCGTAGCTAGTGTGCTGATTAATGCGAAAGAATCCCACCCGCATATTATTGACGTCAGCCAGCGACCTAGTCATGCCCGCAATAATCGCCCTATTGCGATTACCGTAGAAAGAAAACCAATTTGCAAAATTTTGCAAGGCAACGGTATTGGTTGTGCCGATCGTGTATTTCCACATGTCGCAGCCCGTTCCGCACACATCTCGTACACGCTCGCGCGGCACTGAGTCATACGCTGAGGCAGAGCCAGGAAGGACTGGCCGAGCATCATTATTACTAGTATAAGGAACAAAAAAGGTTGCAGGCCAAAACCTTATCAGCAGTGTCTGCGAACCACCATTCCAAGTGACATCAGTTGTCGTCGTTGTCTCAGCTCCGAAATAGAGATTATTGTTATTATCCCTAAAGCGCTGCCTGTAACTTGTACCTCGGGGCAGCACCATCCTGTTCTGAATTCGAAAGCTACTACTGAAATCCTCACCCATGTAATTCGATGCCAACGCGACGGTCGCGGATTGCAGCGGATTAATACGGGTATTCAGCGGGTCAGCCTGAGGAAAGGGAGTGCCATCGTTATTGATCCACGGCTCGTATTTGACTGTCGGATCATAATACGTTGGATTGTAGGCAGCCGAACGCGCGAAACCAAGACTATCCAACGGAGGAACACCCAATCGGTTTTCATCGATACGGACGCCAGGAAGCACGTGGTTGTAACCACATCCAACGCTTCTCGTATCTTCCGTATTAAGCACTCCGGGGCTTGAGAAAAACGTATATTGCGCTGTACTCCAGCAGCCCTGGCCATCCTGCCCTGGAAATTGGGTTTGAAACGTCATCGACCCGGAATCGTCGACAGCCATGATGAATGCAGGCGGCGTCTGCACCTGATTATTCATTGGCGCCTGAGCAAGGACGCCTTGACCTTGCGCAGCGATTAGCGCGTAGACGAAGCACGCCAGGCCAACCGCGGCGGCGGCAGAAGCAAAAATTACTTTCTTTTTATGCAAGGTCATGTGCTTCTCTTCAAAGCTTGAAGATAGTGTCTACGGCCGCCTCGGAACTCGCGTTATTCTGATCATCAGCGGCAACGCCGGTGATCTGAAAAACAGGAGATGCAGGATCGACAGGTTGTCCCATTCCGATGTTTGCTTCCCCCTGAATGCATTGATCTATCTGGCGAACATTGACCGCGCGAGCCGAGGTCTGCGCCTGCGCCCACTGCATAGGGTCAAAGCCATCGTCACAGACTCGATTGATGTCTCCAGAAGCAACTGAACTCGTGGTACCGGTCGGCGCCGTCGTTCGATTGGAAATATTTTCAACGGAGTTTTCAGCGTTTCTGACCACACCTTCAGCCTCCTCGAAAGCACGATTCACCGCCCTATAATTGGCCGCCATTTTTTCTTGCATTCCAGAGACCTGAATGCCTGCAATGCCAATCAATGCAAGCAACACCAGCATGATCAACGCCACATACAAAACTGCACCGCGCTGAGTTGCCGCCGAGTAATTACGTGCTCGATCTCGCGTGAGATGTCTGGTCTGCATTTTCAGTTACCGAAAAGGCGATTACGGAGGGCGATGGATAGCTCGTAACTAGCGCGATAGCGTCCGTCGTTGGTCGTCGGCGGAATGACCGTGACACCCAGCACTCCCAACCGACTGGCCTCGACTTGAGTACTTGCAGCCGCTGCCGTCGGACTGCGAGCAAGGATACCGACCTGCACTTGCCCAACGCGACGCCACTGGTTGGCGGCCGCCGCATCGGCTCCAGTGGAAACTCCACTCGCCACACGTTGCTCGGTGATATTACCAACAGGCGGCGTCTGAGTTGCAATCGACGGCGTCGTATCCAATCCATATAGAAATTGCAAACTTTCTATTCCTTCAACCAATTCCTCGCTGACATAGATGCCATTGCTCCCCGCGCGAGCACGCCTTAGCGCGGGTTCGCCGGTATCGGGACTATTGGCAACGTAATACACCAGGGACTCGGCGCGGTACACCATTGTCTGACCAGTGGGCTGCACCACATATCGCCCTGAAAGATTGACGCCACTGGCCGTTACGGATCCTGCAGTCGTGGTGCCAGCAAATACATCCGCATGTGCACAGTCCGCTATTCCAAATAAGGTGGGAGCCGCTACGCCATCGTCGGTCAGGCGTGCCCAACGTGTCGCATCCATAGTCAAGGTGCTATTGGAACCAGCTGCTGCGATACCTGTCGCAGGCACGCCTTCGGCAGAAAGATAACGCAATACGATGATGTCGCTGCCCGGTCTCGGCGCGGGGCTCAAATTCTGAATAGAGGCCGGCAAACCTACTATCGAATTCGCACTGCCACCGATCGTTATTTGCCCCCCTGGAGCTGTGCCTGGTGCTTCGTAGCCTTGAACCGATACCGAGAAATCTAAAGGGCTCCCGCTTCCTGTTGTCGCAGAGAGATTGACCCTGGGATCCCCCTCCCCCTTAACGAATTGCGCTTGATCGTTGACGCACCCAAAGTGGCCCGCCATGCGAATATCTCGGGCTAGATAATCAAGCGCAAAACGTCCGTTCTCCTGCGCCCGTGAAGCACCTTCAGATAGTTGGGCGGCCGTGCGTGAAGCTGAAAATATTTGGATTACCCCTAATAAAAGCACTAACCCGATCACTAACGCAATCATTAGCTCGATCAATGAAAGGCCGGACATTCGCGAACGCAAGTTCATTCCCTTAGATCTCCGTACGCAACGCAAAGCTCGTCACTGTCTCAGGATTTTCCTTGTCCCAGCGCTGATCACCCCAACTTATCACCACAGTGGCGACGCCATTAACATAGGTAACTGTAGCAGCCGCCTTATCTCCAAGCGCCTTGGCCACCTGACATTGCCATCTTGTTATATTCTGGCTTACCGATACGGTCTGGCCTGTTGGATATACGCAGGCGCCAGTCGCCGTCACGGCCCCGGCAGCGAATGTGGCGGCAGTATATTGACCAACCTGATAACGATTGGATCGCATCTGATCAATTAGGTCGTAGGCCAGATTGGTCGCTTGCGTCCGGTAATTGGCGCTTTGAACAAACCGCACATTCATGGTCTGCAGCAGTGCAAACCCTAGCAACCCAAATGCGAGTATGAGAATGGCAATCAGCACTTCGATCAGGGTGAAGCCCGCTGCAGAACGCCTATGAGAGAGATGATTCTGGCTCATATGCAGGTCTCTTTTTTGCTTCGAATTTGCCCGGACGCATTGATTGTTAATGAGCGTTTTAACGGTTGCCCGCCACATTGATCAGGTTGCAATGTAACCTGTTGATCGGCAGCAGCACGGCGGCGCCCCCGCGCATCAAACGCAATGACCGTCCCCGTCGTTGGCCCCTGGACGACCAGCCTTGGATTTCCCAACGAATAACGGAGCACGGTTTCACCTGAGTCATAACTCCCGTTTCCATTTGTGTCGCTCCAGGCCATCACCCCTGCACTCCAGCTCCCATTGCAGGCTGTCCCATTCGCACTGCCACAGATGCCGCTGCCTTGGCCGTTCCGGATGGCTTCGCTTCTGGACAGCGTGAGCAATGCCATCATTTCGTTATTTGACGCAGCCACCCGATTTGAGCGCACGACGCCTTGGAAACTCGGGTATGCGATCGCTGCGGTGATGGCTAGCACCGCGACGGTTACCATGAGCTCGATCAATGTGAATCCGCGCGTTCGGACAACGAACATCAAGACGCTCCCCAGCGTTATTGCTGAAGAGCATGAACTCTGACGGGCTGTAGGACAAGCACGAGACCGACAGGCGGACGGCCAGGGCCGACAGGCGTCAAACCGCCCCGGCCGCCTATCGTCTAGGCGCTTAAGTCACCACCCGATAACAAGGCCGGTAGTCCCCCGAAATCTTCATCCGGCGCTGTTCGACGAAGCCGCGCAACAGCTCATCCAGGGCCTGCATGATGTCCGGGTCGCCGTGGATTTCGAAGGGGCCGAATTCCTCGATGCGGCGCATGCCATCTTCCTTGACGTTGCCGGCGACGATGCCGGAGAAGGCGCGCCGCAGGTCGGCGGCCAGCGCGGGCGCTGGGCGGCCGTGGTGCAGGTCGAGGGCGGCCATGGCCTCGTGGCTGGGTTCGAACGGCTGCTGGTACTCGAGCGGGATGTGGACGGACCAGTTGAAGTAGTACGAATCCTTCTGTTCCTTGCGGTGCGCGCGCACGTCGTGGATGCCTTCGGCCATGCGACGCGCCACGGCAACCGGGTCGCCGACGATGATCTCGTAGCGGGAAGCGACAGCTTCGCCCAGGGTGAGCCGGATGAAGCGGTCGATCTGCTCGAAATACGGCGCGGCGATGGTCGGGCCGGTCAGGATCAGCGGGAACGGCAGGTCGGCGTTCTCTTCGCGCAGCAGGATGCCGAGCAGGTAGAGGATTTCCTCTGCCGTGCCGACGCCGCCCGGAAACACCAGGATGCCGTGGCCGATGCGGACGAAGGCTTCCAGGCGCTTCTCGATGTCCGGCATGATCACCAGGTGGTTGACGATCGGGTTCGGCGACTCGGCGGCAATGATGCCCGGCTCGGTGACGCCGATGTAGCGCGTGTGATGCTTGCGCTGCTTGGCGTGCGCGATGGTGGCGCCCTTCATCGGGCCCTTCATGGCGCCTGGGCCGCAGCCGGTGCAGATGTCCAGCCCCCGTAGGCCAAGCTCGTAGCCCACCTGTTTGGTGTAGAGGTACTCGTCGCGCGAGATGGAATGGCCACCCCAGCACACGACCAGGTTCGGGTCCGACGGCTGCAGGATCCGCGCATTGCGCAGCTGCCCGAACACCGCGTTGGTGATGCCTTCGCTGGTATCCAGATCCCCGCGCTGGGCCTCCAGCTCGATTGCCATGTAAGCCAGGTCGCGCACCACGGCGAACAGCAGTTCGGCAACACCCCGGATGATCTCGCCATCGACAAAGGCCATCGCCGGTGCGTTGCTCAGATCGATGCGAATGCCGCGGTCCTGCTGGTTCACCTGGATATCGAAATCCGGATACAGATCGCGCGCGGCGCGCGGGTCGTCCGACGCACTGCCGCTGGTCAGCACGGCCAGCGCGCAGCGGCGCAACAGCTCGTGCATGCCACCGCTGGAGGCATCACGCAGACGCGCAACTTCCGCCTTGGACAACACGTCCAGGCCACCGCGCGGGTAGATCCGCGCATCCACCACCGGCAGCGCCCGTGCTGCCGTACTGCTGAGTTCCATAGCTTGCTCCTGTCGTATCTCAGAACTTTAGCGTACTCACCCGCACAAAAGAAAACGGCCGGGAGAACCCGGCCGTTTCTGCAAGCTTCGAACCGCTAGCCAGCTTTAGAACTGGTAGCGGAAGCCCAGCTGCAGCGCCCAACGGGAGATGCCGCGATCGTCATACACCGTGGACTGATCCGGCGTATTGAAGCGATACACGTACTTGCCGCTGGCTGCATCGATACCGCCGTACTCCACGACACCGCGCATGCCCGGGAAGCCATACTCTTCGACGCGGCCCCACTTCTTGTTGAGCAGGTTGCCGACGTTCATGACGTCCAGCCACACGGATGCCTTGTTGTCCTTGAAGAAGCCAGGAATCTCCTGCTCGATATGCAGATCGAACTGATTGATCCAGGAGTTGCGCGCGCCATTACGCTCGGCAACCTGACCACGCCGGGCAGCCAGATACTCGTTGCCTTCGATGTAGCTCCAGAATGCCTGCTCTTCTGCCGCGCTGCCGAACAGCACATCGCCGCGACCGGCCGGGATGTACAGCAAATCGTTCAAGCGACCATCGCCATTGGCATCGTTATCGAACGTGTAGCTGTACGGACGACCATTGCGACCCTGGTAAATCAGGCCGAGCTTGGTTTCGTAATCGCCGAAGAACGCATGCTTCCAGTTCAAGGTGCCGAGAATGCTGTTCTTGACCTCATAGGCTGCAGTCGAGGCAACGTTTTCATTGGCCTGGAACACCGCATTGTTACCGAGCTGCGAGCCCGAAGTCGAACTGGTCAGACCACTGACTTCATCGGCATCGGTGTATGTGTAGTACAGGCCCCACGACCAATCGCCGCCGTTGAAGGGCTTGTTCAGACCGAGGGTGAAACTCTCGCTCCCCCCCTTGTCGGTCGGACGTGCGATCAGCGCATCGTTGTACCGGCGGTCACGATTACCGCGTGCATCCACCGAAACGCCGCTGGGCTGCTGGCCATTGATGTTCCAGCTGCTGGGCCGAAGCCCATTGGCATTCCAGTAGATGTTGCGGCCATCCTGTCCGATTGCACTCGCCGCACCCAGATTCAGCTGCTGATAGTAGATGGCCTCGTTGACCTGAGTCACCACGGCCTCGGCAGATGCAACGATGCCATACCACGGAAGCTCGGTATCGAACGCGAGGTTCGCTTTCCATACCGAAGGCTGGCCCAACTTGCCATCAACGAAATCGACCGACTGCGTGCTACCCGCAACCGTCGTGCCGGTCGGCTGATTATTGATGTCCGGGGTGAAACGGATACCGTTATCACGCACCAGTGCCGGGCTGGAGAAGTTGTAATCCGTGTACGCCAAACCGGTGTTGGAATACGGATTCGAAAGCCATACCGTTGCTGCGGCACCCTGGAAAAGGCCTACACCGCCACGCAGCTGCGTCGGGCGATCACTATCAAAGGTGTAGTTGAAACCGAAGCGCGGCTCAAACAGACCATTGCCGTCGATCGTCTGGTCGTTACGGAAGCCAAACACCGTAGACGCTGCCGCGTTGTAGGCAGGGCTGTTTTTCACCATCGGCTCGTCGTAACGCAGACCGAAGGTCAGCGTCAGATTGTTATTGACTGCCCAGGTATCCTGCACGAATACGCCTACGTTCCGCATGCCCCAGTCGGCAGCGATATCGTCGATATTGCCGCTGTTGGAACGCGAGTAACGATAGTTCTGGGCAATATTGTTGCGATAATCCGAAATCGAATTGAACGTGTAGGAACCAAAGACGCGCTGCCCAAACAGGTTGAACAGATCGTTGTCTTCGTAGTCGAAGCCGAACTTGACGGTGTGGTCGTTCAAGAACAGCGTACCGGCGAAGAAGGCATTCCAGGTTTCGGTGCGCAGTTCGTTCGCTTGAGTGCTCTGCTCGGTCCCCAGATTGACAGTATTATTACCGATGCGCACTGCCACGGCCGGCAGCTGCGAAGCAGCCGTACGCACCGCCGAATAATCGCGGTAGGAGACCTTGGCTTCAGTCGAGAAGGTATCGGTCCAGTCGCTGAACAACTGGGCCGTATAGGTCTTGAGGCTGAAGTCGCGGACGTAGTGATACGAATTCAGCGACAGCGCCTGGTTGCCAAAGCCATTGAGGTTGGCGGTGCTCTGCTCGCTCTCACCATAGCGGAACGAAGCGCGATGCTTGTCGGAGATGTTCCAGTCGAGCTTGAAGCCCTTTTCCTCCGAATCCGAATCCAGCGCCGGCAGGGCGAGAGTTCCCGGATCGAAGCCATAGACATTGCGCGAGATGTCGATGATCTCATCGACCTGCGCCTGTGAGATCGGAACGATGTTGCTCGCACCCGAGCCGGTCGGACCGTAACCGGAGGCTCCGGTGAAAACACCCTTGCCCTTGTACTTTTCGTAATTGGCAAAGAAGAACAGCTTGTCCTTGACGATCGGGCCGCCGAGGGTCAGGCCGTAGGTGGCTTCGTTATCGAACAGCTGCGGGCGGATATCATTCTGGTTCTTGCCCGACCAATCGTTCTCGCGGTAGGTGCCGTAGACCGAACCGTGAAACTCATTGGTACCGGACTTGGTCACTGCATTGATCACACCGCCAGTAGCGCCGGTAATGGTCACGTCGTAATTGGCGACGTCGACGGAGATTTCGTCGATGACATCCATCGAGAACGGCTGGCGCGGCGTCGGCAAACCATTGGATTCGAGACCGAATGCGTCGTTGGTGCTGATACCGTCGACACGGATCAGGTTGAAGCGCGGATTCTGGCCACCCACGGAAATCTCGTTACGCGCCTTGTCGGTCTGCGCAACACGCGGATCCAGGCGCACGTAGTCCTGCAGGTTGCGGTTGATCGACGGCAGCGATTCGATCTGCTCGCGGGTCACGTTGGTGCCGGTGCCCATCTTGTTGGCGCTGAACAGCGCCGAGCCGTAGTCGCCACCGATGGCCTGCACCGCGCCAAGCGTGGTGACGTCACCACCAAGGGAAGCATCGACGCTATTAACCTGATTGAGGTTGAGGTACACGCCCTCTTCGGTCTTGGTGCCTTCGCCCGACTTGGTAATGGTGATCGTGTACGGCCCACCCACACGCAGGCCGCGCGCGTTGTAGCGTCCGCTGGCATCGGTGGTGGCGCGGCTGACCGTGCCCGATTCGACGTGGGTGATCGTCACTTCGGCATTCGGCACCGGTTGACCGGCGCTGCTGGTCACCAAGCCAGCGACGCCGGCAGAGGTGCTCTGGGCGAACACGGGGGCGGCGGCGAGTGCGGCAACAAGGCCAAGCGTCAGCTTGGACATGCGGAGACAGCGGGGGTGGGTCATTTCGGTAGCCTCGATACAGGTTGGGCAGTGACAAAAAGGCGCAGTCAGCCCAACCGTTCCCGGGGGTGGGCTGCCGATGATCTGGGGTCCCTTGCCGCGCGGCTGGTTGCTGCCGCAACGGTTAACAACAGATTAACACGCTAAGGCCTGATTGTGACGGCGACGTGACAAAGTTCGCGCAGTGCAACATGAACTTCGCATGTGAAGGCGTAAACGCCAGCTTGCGCAAAGTCGCGTGGCGTTCGCGACCGGCGTCGCGCAATCGAACTGGCTTGTCGGGTGCCGGGCGTCGTTTGGTCTAAAAGCGTAGCGATGGCAGTTGGAAGCCATCTCCCACTGAAGCCGTCTGGCGCCGCCGACCGCTTGTGCCTCCACGGGTCAGCAACGCGGCTTCAAGTTCCCGCCGGGCATTCATAGGTCGTCCCACGCACCCTGCCCGTCTATCACCGACTGGACTCAGATCGATACCGGCAATTTGAAGTAAGTCCCCAACCCGTCCAGGAACATCTGCACCGAAATGGCCACTAGCAACATGCCCATCAGCCGCTCGATCGCTGTCAGTGCGCGATGACCGAGCAGTTTGTACAACAGCGGGGCCGAGGCCAGGATGGTGGATGCACCGATCCAGGCGATCATCAGCGCCAGGCTCCAATCCCATAGCCGGGTGGGTTCGTTGCTGCCCATCAGCATCACTGCGGCCATGCCGGACGGGCCGGCCACCAGCGGGATCGCCAGCGGCACGATGAAGGGCTCGCCGTCGGGGATCTCGCCCATCAGGCCTTCCGGGCGCGGGAAGATCATGCGGATACCGATCAGGAACAGCACGATGCCGCCGGCGATCGCCACCGATTCCTGGCGCAGATGCATCAGCTCCAGCGCGTACTTGCCGCCCCACAGGAACGCCATCAGCACGAACAGGGCGATCAGCAACTCGCGCGCGAGCACGAAGCGCTGGCGCTTGGGCGGCAGCGGCTTGAGCACGCTGAGAAACACCGGAATGTTGCCCAGCGGGTCGAGGATCAGAAACAGCAGCAGTGCCGCCGAAAGAATGGTCATGCGGAAGGACTCCAGATCGCGCCGCGGTGCGCGCCACCGGCCGTGGACAACAAGGTGACGCAGGCGGCGGCATAGCGCGTGGGGTCCAGCGCTTCGCTGTCTTCCTGATGGGTGAAGGCGCGCGCGCGCAAGGCGGTGCGCATCGGGCCGGGCTGCAATCCGCTGATGCGGACCGGGCCGGCGGTGGTTTCGTGATGCAGGCTGGCGAGCAGGCCACGCTGTGCATGCTGGGCAGCGCCATAGGCACCCCAGTACGCCTGGCCAACACGTGCCGGGTCATCGACGACGAAGACCACCGCCGCATCGCCTTGCTGCCGCAACAGCGGCAGGCAGGCCTGGGTCAACCAGGCGCGCGCGGTGAGGTTGATATGGAGGTTGCGTGCGAAGTCGGCAGGCGCCGCGAGTTCGGCCGGAGTCAAGCCGGCAAAATCGGCGGCGCAGTGCAGCAGGCCGTGCAGGCCACCGAGCTCGGACTGCAGCCGCTGCGCGAGCGTGGCGTAGTCGTCCGGCGTGGCGCCGGCCAGCTCCAGCGGATACAGCAACGGCTCCGGACCCAGCTTGGCAAGCACGTCATAGACGCGCTCCAGCGGGCGCAGCTTGCGGCCGAGCAACACCACGGTCGCACCGGCGGATGCACACGCCTGCGCCGCCGCGCTCCCCAGCCCGCCAGCTGCGCCGGTGATCAGCACCACGCGGCCGGCAAGTGCCGCCGCGTCGGGCCGGGCCTGCGCCAGACTCACGGCTGGTAGGCCTCGCTGACGATGCGCTTGAGCTCGCCGGCTTCGAACAATTCCAGCGTGATGTCGCAACCGCCGATCAGCTCGCCGTGGATGAACAGTTGCGGGAAGGTCGGCCAGTTGGAATAGCGCGGCAGATTGGCGCGCACTTCGGGCTCTTCCAGCACGTTGATCGTGCGTAACTGATCGGCGCCGGCAGCCACCAGGGCCTGCACGGCGCGGCTGGAAAAACCGCACATCGGAAATTGCGGGGTGCCTTTCATGAACAGCACGATCGGGTGTTGTTCGACTTCGGCCTGGATCCGTTCCATCACCGGCATTGGACTCTCCTGACTGGGAGCGGCAGGCCCGACCGCCGGGTCGGATAGACTTCCGCAAAGGCGCGCATTGTAAGCCTTCAGCGCGACCTGTCGCCGCACTCCCTTCGCTGCCCTTGCCATCATGCCGATCGAACACCTTGCACTGCCCTACTCCCGCGTCGCCCTGGAGCCGCATCTGTCCGCCGCCACATTGGAGGCGCACCACGGCGTCTGTCACCGCAGCGAGGTCGATCGGCTCAATGCGCGCATCGAAGACAGCGAGTTCGCCGAGCTGACGCTGGAAGACATCATCGCGCAGGCACAAGGCACGCTGTTCCATCTGGCTGCGCAGGTGTGGAACCACAATTTCTATTGGCAGTGCCTGCGCCCACGCGGCGGCGGCGAGCCGCTGGGCCGGCTGGCCGACCGCATCGCCAAATCGTTCGGCGACTTCGTGCATTTCAAGCAGGAATTCAACCGCGTCGCCCTGGGCAGCTTCGGCTCGGGCTGGGTGTGGCTGGTGCAGCGCCCGGATGGTGCACTGGCGGTCGTCGCCACGCCGAATGCGTCCACGCCGCTCACCGGGCCGGACACCCCGCTGCTCGCCTGCGACCTCTGGGAGCACGCCTATTACCTGGATTACCGGCAGGACCGCGCGCAGTACCTGGACGCGTTCTGGAAGCTGATCAACTGGGAGTTCGTGACCAGCCGGTTGGGTTAGCCGCTTGCGCCGTTGCAACAGGTCAACGATCAGGTGACCTGTTGCAACAGCGTCCGGCGGCATCGCGCACTGCGTGCATCTTCGCCACAGACCTGCGCATCGGCGAGGCCAGCAGTGCCAGCGATGGCTCTGCGAATCACCCTTCGCTCAAACGCGCTAGCACCGGTCCGACCTGCGCATCACGCTGCAGCGCGGTGCCTGCTTCGCTCAGTGCCTGCGCAAGCGCCTGCGGCGTCTCGGCGCGCAGTGTGGCGTGGCCGACCTTGCGGCCCTCGCGCGATTGCTTGCCGTAATCGTGCCAATGCCCACCGGGCACCGCCAAAAATGCAGTCGCGTCCGGCATCGCGCCCAGCCAGTTGAGCATGCAGGCATGCCCGCGCATCGAGGTACTGCCGAGCGGCAGACCGAGCACGGCGCGCACATGATTTTCGAACTGTGAGGTCTCGGCACCTTCGATGGTCCAATGCCCGGAGTTGTGCACGCGCGGCGCCATCTCGTTGGCGAGCAACTGACCATCGCGTACGAACAGTTCCAGCGCGAACACGCCGACGTAGTCCAGCCGCTCGGCGATCGCACGCGCATGCGTCTCTGCCGCAGCCTGCAAGCCGGCATCCACCCGCGCCGGCGCAAGACTGGCCGAGAGCACGCCGTCCACATGCCAGTTCTCGGTCAGCGGCCAAGCGCGGAATTCGCCATCGCGCCCACGCACTGCCACCACGCTGACCTCGCGCTCGAACGGCACGAAGGCCTCCACGATAAGCCCGACCTTCGCCGCCTGCGCGCCGAGCGCGTCCCACGCGGCATCGGCATCGGCCAGCGTCTTGATGCGGAACTGGCCCTTGCCGTCGTAGCCGAAGCGACGTGTCTTGAGCACGCACGGCGTGCCGATACGGGCCAATGCAGCGTCGAGCCCTGCACGGTCGTCGATGGCGGCGAACTCGGGTACCGGAATGCCGAGCTCGCGGAACAGGGTTTTTTCGCTGAGCCGGTCCTGCGCCACCGCCAACGCGGCAGCGCTGGGAAACACCGGCACCTGCGCGGCCAACTGCTGCGCGCCGGCGGCCGGCACGTTTTCGAAATCGAAGGTGATCACATCCACGTGCGCGGCGAATGCGGCAAGCGCGGCGGTGTCGTCGAAGGCGCCCGCCTGCAGCGGCGCCACCTGCCCTGCGCAGGCATCGGTGGCCGGGTCGAACACCGCAAACCGCAAGCCCAGCGGCGCACCGGCCAACACCAGCATGCGGGCCAACTGGCCGCCACCCAGAATGCCGACCGTGGTCATTGGCGCGGGTCGTCGCTGGCCATGACATCGTCGGTCTGCCTGGCGCGGAACTGCGCCAGTGCCTGACCGATCTGCGCCTGCTCGGGCGCCAGCATCGCAGCGGCGAACAAGGCCGCATTGGCCGCGCCGGCATTGCCGATCGCAAACGTCGCCACCGGAATCCCGGCCGGCATCTGCACGATCGACAGCAGTGAATCCATGCCGTTGAGCGCCTTGGACTGTACCGGCACACCGAGCACCGGCACCGCCGTCTTGGCCGCCAGCATGCCCGGCAGATGCGCCGCGCCACCGGCGCCGGCAATGATCGCGCGCAGACCGCGTGCGCCAGCCTGCTCGGCATAGCTGAACAACACGTCCGGTGTGCGGTGCGCCGAGACCACCTTGACTTCGTAAGGCACGCCCAGCGCATCGAGCTTCTGAGCTGCGTGTTGCATGGTTTCCCAATCGGAACGGGAACCCATCACGATGCCGACCAGCGGCGCGGAGTGGTTGGAGGTCATGGCCCTGCCCTGCGGTAAAGACGTATTCTAGCCATCTTCCACGCAAGACAAGACTTCGATGGATCGCAAACTGCTCGACCTGCTGTGCTCGCCCGACACCCGCCAGCCGCTCTCGCTGCTCGACGGCAAGGGCCTGGAGGCACTCAACACCGCCATTGCTGGCGGAACCCTGCAGCGTGCCGACGGCACCGCGCAGACACAGCCACTGCGCGAGGCGCTGATCACGCGCGACCGCAAGCAGATCTTCCGCGTCGATGACGGCATTCCGGTGCTGCTGGCCGAAGAAGCTATCGGCACTGCGCAGATCGCCGACTTCCCCGAAAAGTGAATCCTTCCGTACGCACCACCGTGCCGGAGGCACCACCGGCCGCGCTGGTGGACGCCGATGTGGCGCGCGCGCTGGCCGAAGACATCGGCAGCGGCGATGTGACCGCGGCACTGTTGCCCGATCAGCCAGACAGCGCGTACCTGCTGTGCAAGCAGGACGCCGTGATCGCCGGGCGGCCATGGTTCGACGCCACGCACCGCGCACTCGATCCGCAGGTGCGGATCGACTGGCAGGTGCACGAAGGCCAGCACGTCACCGCCGGCACGGTGTTGGCGCTGCTGCATGGCCGCAGCCGCAGCCTGGTCAGCGCCGAGCGCACCTCGCTCAACTTCATGCAGACGCTGTCGGCCACCGCGACCGCCACCGCTGCATACGTGGCTGCCGTGGCCGGCACCGGCACGCGCATCCTGGACACGCGCAAGACGCTGCCGGGCCTGCGCATGGCGCAGAAATACGCGGTGCGCTGCGGCGGTGGCGACAATCACCGCATCGGCCTGTTCGACACGGTGATGCTGAAGGAAAACCATATCCGCGCCGCCGGCTCGCTGAGCGCCGCCGTGCATGCCGCACGTGCGCAGCAACCGCAGTTGCCGCTGGTGGTCGAGGTGGAAACGCTGGAGCAGCTGCACGAGGCCTTGCAGGTCGGTTGCACGCGCATCCTGATCGACGATTTCGACTCGTTAATGCGTCGCGACGCGGTGCACATCGTTGCCGCCCTGCCGCGCGAACAACGCATTCCGCTGGAAGTCTCCGGCAGCGTGGATCTGGCCGGCATTGCCGCCATTGCGGCCGATGGGGTGGATTGCATCTCCATCGGCGGGCTCACCAAGCACGTGCAGGCGGTCGATCTGTCGCTCAAACTCGGCCCACCACCGCGCTGATTTCACGCGTGCCCGCAGCCGGCTCTGTCAGCCTGCTGCGATTGTTCTGTGCAGGATCTGCGATGACTGTAAAACCTTGGCCGTGGCTCTGTCTGGTGTTGGCCGCATGGGGCGGCACCGCGGCCGCCGCGGAAGTCTGCGATGTACCGCCGCGCTTCGGCACCAGCCCTGCAGCAATCGCCATCGTGCGTAGTGCCTGCAACGAGCATCGCCTGTGGCAGCACCCGTTTATCGACGCCAAGGGCCGTCTGGCCAGCCTGGGCGTGACCGAAGCCGAATCGGGCTATCTGGCCGACCACGGCGTGGTCGCGTGGCAACGCGTGGCCGGCTACTGGCGCGACAGCGGCACGCTGGCATCGATGGGCGGCCGCCCCGGCGCATCGAGTTGCGCGGCCCTGGATGGCACGCGCTATACCGCCAGCGATTGCCGCGCGTTCCTGGTCGACAACCCGTGGTCGGCCGCCTTCATCTCCTGGGTGATGACGCAGGCCGGTCTGAGCGGTTTCCATCGCTCTGCACGCCATCTGGATTACATCCGCAGCGCCTACAACGATGGCGCCAGCGGCCCGTACCAGTTCACCGACCCGGCGGTGGAAAAACCCGCCCCCGGCGATCTGCTGTGCCTGCTGCGCGGGCGCAGCGCTGCGCTCGGCTACGCCGGCCTCAAGGCCGGGCTTGGCGGCAGCGCGCCGATGCCGTGGCAATCGCATTGCGACGTGGTGATCGCCGCCAACGTCGGTGGCGATCGCACCCTGTACCTGATCGGCGGCAATGTGTTCAACACGGTGATGATGCGCAAGATGCCGCTGGACCGCGCAGGCCGCGTGGTGTTGCCGACACCCCAATCTGACGGCAGCCAGGACCAGAGCGAGGACGGCCTGGGCATCGCCAGCGAGTGCACGCCGGCACACGAAGAACTCTGCGATTTCAATCGACGCGACTGGGCGGCCCTGTTGAAGCTGCGCCCGGATGCGCTGATGACCGCGCCACCACCGGTCGAACCGCTGCCTTCGCCAACCACCTTGCCCACCACGATGCCACCGGGTTTCCCGCGCGTGGTGCCGCCGCGTCCGGAAACACAGCCCGCGCCGACACAGCAGCCCGGGTAAGCAAGGATCAAAGCCCCTCTCCCATCGGGAGAGGGTTGGGGTGAGGGTACGAAGGCGAAGCCTTGACCAAGGCTCAGCCACGCGAGGCTTCGCCCGTACCCTCATCCGCCCCTGCGGGTCACCTTCTCCCGCAGGAGGAGGATCAAGTCAGGCGCCCTTGCTGAACACCCAACAAAAAAGCGGGCCGAAGCCCTCTTTTTCGTGACGCATCAACCAGCGGCGATTACTCGGCCGACGGCGGAACGCCCTCGCCTTCTTCCACTGCCTTGATCGACAGACGGATACGGCCCTGCTTGTCCACTTCCAGCACCTTGACGCGGACCAGATCGCCTTCCTTCAGCTTGTCGCCGACCTTTTCCACGCGCTCGCTGGAGATCTGCGAGACGTGCACCAGGCCGTCCTTGCCCGGCAGGATGGTGACGAACGCACCGAAGTCCATGATCTTGGCGACCTTGCCTTCGTAGATGCGGCCCGGCTCCACGTCCGAGGTGATCTGCTCAATGCGCGACTTCGCAGCTTGCGCAGCAATGGCGTTGACCGAGGCGATGATGATCGTGCCGTCGTCCTGGATGTCGATCTGCGTACCGGTTTCCTTGGTGATGGCCTGGATGGTCGAGCCACCCTTGCCGATCACTTCGCGGATCTTGTCCGGGTGGATCTTGATGGTCAGCAGACGCGGCGCGTAATCGCTCAGTTCCTGGCGCGGAGTGGTCAGGGCATGCGCCATCTCGCCGAGGATGTGCAGACGGCCGGCCTTGGCCTGCTGCAATGCCTGCTTCATGATCTCTTCGGTGATGCCTTCGATCTTGATGTCCATCTGCAGCGCGGACACGCCTTCGGCAGTACCGGCCACCTTGAAGTCCATGTCGCCGAGGTGATCTTCGTCACCCAGGATGTCCGACAGCACGACGAAGTCGTTGCCTTCCTTGACCAGACCCATCGCGATACCGGCGACCGGCGCCTTGATCGGCACACCGGCGTCCATCAGCGCCAGCGAGCTGCCGCAGACCGATGCCATCGAGGACGAACCATTGGACTCGGTGATTTCCGAGACCACGCGGATGGTGTACGGGAATTCTTCCAGGCTCGGCATCACTGCCAGCACGCCGCGCTTGGCCAGACGGCCGTGGCCGATCTCGCGACGCTTCGGCGCACCGAAACGACCGCACTCGCCCACCGAGTACGGAGGGAAGTTGTAATGGAACAGGAAGTTTTCTTTGTACTCGCCCGAGACGGCGTCGATGACCTGACCGTCGCGTGCGGTGCCGAGCGTGGTGATCACGATCGCCTGGGTCTCGCCGCGGGTGAACAGCGCCGAGCCATGGGTACGCGGCAACACGCCAGCCTTGGCGCTGATCGGACGCACGGTATCCAGTGCACGGCCGTCGATGCGCACCTTGGTCCTCAGCACCGAGCCGCGCATGGTCTGGTATTCCAGCTCGCCGAATTCCTTGGACAGGTCACCGGCAGCCCAGCCTTCAATCGTGGCGCGCGGTGCCAGCGCACCCAGCACGTCCTTCTTGATCGCCGAAATTGCGTCGCGGCGCTGCAGCTTGTCACGCACCTGGAAGGCCGACGCGAGCTGCTCGCCCACCGCTTCCTTCAGCGCAGCGATCATGCCGTCATTCTTGGCCGGAGCCACCCAGTCGGACGGCTTGGTGCCGGCTTCGACGGTCAGCTCGTTGATGATGTTGATGACCTTCTGCATCTCGCGATGGCCGAACGTCACCGCGCCCAGCATCACTTCTTCCGACAGCAGCTCGGCTTCGGACTCGACCATCAGCACCGCATTGGCGGTACCGGCCACGACCAGCTCCAGCTGCGAATCCTTCAGCTCGGTCACGGTCGGGTTGAGGATGTATTCGCCATTCTTGTAACCGACCTTCGCCGCAGCGATCGGGCCGTTGAACGGGGTGCCGGCCAGCGACAGCGCGGCCGATGCGCCGATCAGCGCGGCGATATCGCCGTCGATGTCCGGGTTCATCGACATCACGGTGGCGATGATCTGCACTTCGTTCTTGTAGTCCTCCGGGAACAGCGGACGGATCGGGCGATCGATCAGGCGCGAGATCAACGTTTCCTTCTCGGTCGCACGTCCTTCGCGCTTGAAGAAGCCGCCCGGGATGCGGCCGCCGGCGTAGAACTTCTCCTGATAATCAACCGTCAGAGGAAAGAAGTCCTGCCCTTCGCGCGCGCTCTTGGCGGCGACGGCGGTGACCAGCAGTACGGTGTCGTCAAACTTGACGATGACGGCGCCGCCTGCCTGGCGAGCGATTTCGCCCGTCTCCAGGGTGACGGTGTGCTTGCCGTACTGGAAGGTTTTGGTGATTTTTGCCACGGAGGTTTTTTCCCTTAGGTGTTGCTGTCTTCGTTGGACCGTCGTCGACCCATGCCGAGAACGGGCGGCCGGGAGGCTCCGGCCCATGAACTGCATGCTGCAGATAACGTGATGCGAATGACCAAAACAAAGCCGCGGCGCATCGCTGCGCCGCGGCGGTATGACTCGATTAGCGGCGCAGGCCGAGCTTCTCGATCAAGGACTTGTAACGCTCGTTGTCCTTCTTCTTCAGGTAGTCGAGCAGGCTGCGGCGACGGTTGACCATCTGCAGCAGGCCACGACGGCTGTGGTGATCCTTCTTGTGGGTCTTGAAGTGGCCGGTCAGCAGCTCGATGCGTGCGGTCAGCAGCGCGACCTGCACTTCCGGCGAACCGGTGTCCTGGGCGCTGCGCTTGTTGTCTTCAATAACTTTCTGGGTGTCGACGGACATGATGTTTACTCGATAGATGCGTGGTCGGCAGGAACGTGCATGACGCACCGCCGGACTCGCCGTTTGCTAGGGATGAGCGCGCTTGGCGCTGGAGGTGCCCCGATCGGGGCCGCAAAATTGTAACGTCGTGCGGGCCCGGGAACAAGTTGACTAAAACTTAACAAGCCACCGCTTCGTTCAGTCCATTGAACAATCGCTGCGGCGACAAACGCCCCTCCGCGTCCACCAGGCCTAGCCCTGAGGGGATTCCGTCGGGTCCGAACACGGCCACCTGGCCGGTCGGAAATGCGGGATCACGCAGGCGCTGGCCCATGCGAAAACGTGCCGCATGTGCCGCATCGAGCACGATCCGCGCAAAATCGGCCAGTCCGGCCTCGATCGGCAGCAACAGCTCCTGCGCTTCGGTGCCCGCTTCCAGGGCTGCCGACAGCGCTTCCAGCGTGATCATCTGCGGCGCACGAAACGGCTCCACCCAGAGCCGGCGCAGCGAGGCGATATGCGCACCGCAGCCAAGCACCTCGCCCAGATCGCGCGCCAGGCTGCGGATATAGGTGCCCGAGCCGCAGGTCACACGCAACTGCAGCCGCGGCGCGGCGTAACCGAGCACATCGATCGCATGCACATCGACCTCGCGCACCGGCGCCTCGATCACCTCGCCCCGGCGAGCCTTGGCGTACAGCGGCTCGCCACCCTGCTTGAGCGCGGAATAGATCGGCGCCTGTTGGCGGATGCGCCCGATGAAGGGCGTCAGCGCTGCACGCAGCGCGTCTTCGCTCAGTGTCGGCACCGCACGCTCGCGCAACACCTGACCATCGGCATCGTCGGTATCGGTGGTGACACCCAGCACGATCTCGGCGTCATAGGCCTTGGCCGAACCGAGCAGCAGGCCGGCAATCTTGGTGGCCTCGCCCAGACACAGCGGCAGCAGGCCGGTGGCCAGCGGATCCAGGCTACCGGTGTGGCCGCCCTTTTCGGCACGCAATAAACGGCGCGCGGACTGCAATGCCGTGTTGGAGCTGACTCCAGCCGGCTTGTCGAGCAACAGGATGCCGTGCAACGGGCGATAGACGATACGGGGTTTCAACAGATCGGTGCTCGAATCGGGCACTGTGCGCGCCCGTTGAAATCAGGGCCGCTGATCGACAGGCGGCCGGCCGGCAGCGCTCAGCGCTGCTCGGCGTCCTCGTCGCTGGACGCGGCCTCGGGGCCGACATCGTCCAGGTCACGCAGCAGGTTGTCGATGCGCTCGCCGCGGTCGACCGAATCGTCGTAATGGAAATGCAGCTCGGGCACGTGGCGCAGCTTCATCGCGCGCGCCAGCTGCGTACGCAACTGACCGGCGATTTCCTTGAGCCCCTTGACCGCTTCGGCCGAACGCTCCTGCTGCAGCGCGGTGACGAACACCTTGGCATGTGCCAGGTCGCGACTGATTTCGACGTCGGAAACGCTGACCGACGGCAGGCCGTGGTCACGCACGGCCGCGTGCACGATCGTGCCGAGGTCGCGACGCACCTGCGCCGAAACGCGGTCGGTGCGATGGAATGATTTGGTTGGCATGGTCATGGACCTGGTTGATTCGGAGGGCCAGTTGGCACCGAAGCCAAAAACGGACGCGGGCGGCCATGCCGCCCTCGCCTTGCAGAACTTGCGTTGCAACTCCGCCTGGCGGAGTCCGGGGCCCGCAGGCCCCGGCAGCCGTTACAGCGTACGGGCGACTTCGATACGCTCGAAGCACTCGATCTGATCGCCGGCCTTGACGTCGTTGTAGGCCTTCACGCCGATACCGCACTCGGTACCGTTGCGCACTTCCTCGACGTTTTCCTTGAAGCGACGCAGCGATTCCAGCTCGCCCTCGAACACCACGACGCTGTCGCGGAGCACGCGGATCGGCTTGCTGCGCTTCACCACGCCTTCGATGATCATGCAGCCTGCAACCGCGCCGAACTTGGAGCTGCGGAACACGTCGCGGACCTGCGCGATACCGATGATTTCTTCGCGGATTTCCACACCGAGCAGACCGGACGCCACCTGCTTCACCTGGTCGATCACGTCATAGATGATCGAGAAGTAACGCAGATCGATGCCGTTGGACTCGACGATCTTGCGGGCCGAGGCGTCGGCACGCACGTTGAAGCCGATCACCGTGGCCTTGGAGGCCGCTGCCGAATTCGCATCGGATTCGGTGATGCCGCCCACGCCGGAGTGGATCACGTTGATGCGGATGTCGTCGTTGGACAACGCCACCAGCGACTGCTTGAGCGCTTCCACCGAGCCCTGCACGTCGGCCTTGATCACCAGGTTCAGCACCTGCTGGCCTTCACCCTTGCCCATCTGGGCCAGGATGTCTTCCATGCGGTTGCTGGCCGAGGCCACCAGACGCGACTCGCGACGCTTGGTTTCGCGCTGCTGCGCCACGTCCTTGGCCAGACGCTCGTCGTCGACGACCACGAAGTCGTCGCCGGCTTCCGGCACGCCGGACAGGCCGAGCACCTGCACCGGGATCGACGGGCCGGCCGAGGCCGGCTGGTGGCCGGTCTCGTCGAACAGCGCACGCACGCGGCCGTACTGGATGCCGCACACCAGGTAATCGCCACGCTTCAGCGCGCCCTGCTGCACCAGCACCGTGGCCACCGGGCCGCGGCCCTTGTCCAGCGAGGATTCGATCACGGTACCGCTGGCGCGGCCTTCGGCCACTGCCTTGAGTTCCAGCACTTCAGCCTGCAGCGAAATCGCGTCCAGCAGCGTGTCCACACCGGTACCGACCTTGGCCGACACTTCGATGAACTGGGTATCGCCGCCGAACTCTTCGGCCACCACGTTCTCGGCCAGCAATTCGTTCTTGACCCGCAGCGGATCGGCACCGGCCTTGTCGATCTTGTTTACCGCCACGATCAGCGGAACGCCTGCCGCCTTGGCATGCGCCACCGCTTCCTTGGTCTGCGGCATCACGCCGTCATCGGCTGCAACCACCAGCACCACGATGTCGGTGATCTTGGCGCCACGGGCACGCATCGAGGTAAACGCGGCATGGCCGGGCGTATCCAGGAAGCTGATGACGCCACGGCCGGTTTCGACGTGGTACGCACCGATGTGCTGGGTGATGCCACCGGCTTCGCCGGAGGCGATCTTGGTGCGACGGATGTAATCCAGCAGCGAGGTCTTGCCGTGATCGACGTGACCCATGATGGTCACCACCGGCGGACGCGGCGTGGCATCGCCCTGCGCATCCTCGGCATGCGCCAGCAGCGCATCCTCGAAGTCGGCATTGTCGGCACGCACGGCCTTGTGGCCGAGTTCTTCGGTCACCAGCGCGGCGGTGTCATGGTCGATGCTCTGGGTGATGGTCGCCATGACGCCCATCTTGAACAACGCCTTGACCACGTCGCCGCCCTTGAGCGCGAGCTTCTGCGCCAAGTCGGCCACGGTAATGGTCTCGCCGATCGCCACTTCGCGCACCACCGGTGCCGTCGGACGCTCGAACCCGTGCGGACCGCTATTGCCCTGGTTGCCGCCACGACCGTTGTCGTTGCCACGACGCGAGGACGACGAACCCGGACGACCGGTCGGCTTGCCGCGCACGTTGGAACGGCGCGCACGATCGGCCGCGGACAGATGCAACTGCCCGGCAAAACGCTTGGTCGCATCGTCGTCTTCGACACCGGCCACCATGACGTGCGAACCGCGCGTCTTGTGCTTGGCCGCATTGGAGCGGTCGTCCGGACGCGCAGGCGTGGCCGGACGCGATGCCGGCGATGCGCCAGCCGGACGAGCCGGACGCGGCGCAGACGGCGACGACGGCGCGCGTGCGGCAGGTGCTGCAGGCGGTGCGGGTGCGGCAGCCACCGGCGCCGGCGCACTGGCAGCCGCAGCGGCTTCCTCGGCAGCCTTGCGCTCGGCTTCGGCACGGTCGCGCGCAGCCTGTTCTTCTTCGCGCTTGCGCTGGATCGCTTCGTCGCGCACGCGGTCGCTTTCGGCCAGCGCCTGCTGCTCGTCGAGATTGCGCTGACGCGATGCGGCGAGCTTGGCCAGGATATCGGCGCGCTCTTCGTCCGGCGTCATAGGCGCAGGACGGCCACCGCCTTCGTTTTCGGACTTCACGTAGGTGCGCTTCTGCCGCACTTCCACGTTGACCGTGGTCTTGGTGCGGCCGGCGCTGACCGTGACTTCCTGCAGCTTGCGCCGGTTGAGGGTGATCTTCTTGGCTGCTTCGCTCGCCGCCTCGGCAGGCGTCTCGGCCTTGCCATGCGTGCGACGCAGGAAGCCAAGCAGTTTCATCTTCTCGGTGCTGGTCACGACCTGGTCGGGACCGCTGAACTTCATTCCGGCCTCGGCCAGTTGAACCAGCAGTTTATCGACCGGCGTATTGACCAGTTCGGCAAGCTTGCGGATGGTGGTTTGCTGCGACATTCGGATCCTATGATCTGGTTGGCGCCCCCTCGCCCAGAGCAAGGGAAACGCTGATTCTAAGCCCTGATGGGGTCAGGGCGCGGTTCATTGCCGGCTCATTCGCCGCGCTCCAAACGGGCGATCTCCTCGGCGCGGGCCGCCAGGATCAGCGCCGCGGCGCGCTCCTGGGTCAGACCCTCGATGCCGAAGTCGACGATCTCGTCCGCTGCCAGGTCGGACAAGTCCTCGCTGGTGCGCACGCCGTGCTCGGCCAGAGCAAAGGCCGTTTCCTCGTCCATCCCCTCCAGCGCCAGCAGGTCCTCGGTGGGCTGAGTTCCTTCCAGGCCTTCTTCTTCTGCCAGCGCAGCGTTGAGCAACGCATCGCGGGCGCGGGCGCGCAACTCTTCGACGATGTCTTCGTCGAAGCCTTCCACCGCCAGCAACTCGCCGACCGGCACGTAGGCGATTTCTTCGACCGTATTGAATCCTTCGGTCACCAGGATCGCTGCGATTTCTTCGTCCACTTCCAGGCGATCCATGAACAACTGGCGCGCGGAGGTCTGCTCGGCTTCGGACTTGGCGGCCACCTGGTCGGCGGTCATCACGTTGAGCTGCCAACCGGTCAGGCGGCTGGCCAGACGCACGTTCTGGCCGCCCTTGCCGATCGCCTGAGCCAGGCGGTCTTCCGCCACGGCCAGATCCATCGAGTGCTTGTCTTCATCGACGATGATCGACTGCACTTCGGCCGGCGCCATCGCATTGATGACGAAGTTGGCCGGGTTCTCGTTCCACAGCACGATGTCCACGCGCTCGCCATTGAGCTCGTTGGACACCGCCTGCACGCGCGAACCACGCATACCGATGCACGCGCCGATCGGATCGGTGCGGGTGTCGTGCGCGATCACCGCGATCTTGGCGCGGTCGCCCGGATCGCGTGCGCAGGCCTTGATCTCGACCAGGCCCTGGCCTACTTCCGGTACTTCGAGCTTGAACAGCTCGATCATGAATTCCGGCGCGGCGCGGCTGATGAACAGCTGCGGGCCACGTGGCTCGGAACGCACTTCGGCCAGATAGCCGCGCACGCGGTCGCCCGGGCGCAGCACGTCGCGCGGAATGCCCTTGTCCTTGGGAATGAAGGCTTCGGCATTGCCGCCCAGATCGACAAAGATGTTGCCGCGCTCGGCGCGCTTGACCACACCGGTGATCAACTCGCCAACGCGATCCTTCCAGGCATCGACCACCTGCTGACGCTCGGCCTCGCGCACACGCTGCACGATTACCTGCTTGGCAGCCTGCGCCGCGATACGGCCGAAGTCCGGGTTTTCAATCTGTTCTTCGATGTAGTCGCCCACATCCACGCCGTCGGCTTCGTCGACGGCATCCATCAGACGCACCTGGCGATCCGGGGATTCCATCACGACATCGTCGGCAACCACTTCCCAACGACGATAGGTTTCGTAGTTACCGTCCTTGTGGTCGATGGTCACGCGCGTCAGCACGTCCTGGTCGGGATAGCGCTTCTTCGCTGCGGAAGCCAACGCGGCCTCGATCGCATCGAAGATCACTTCGCGCGGCACGCCCTTTTCGTTGGCCACCGCATCCACTACCAGCAAAAGTTCCTTGCTCATTTCGTCACTCCGCGCGCGGCTTGCCAGCCGCCGACTCGTTGGATGGTTTCTTCTTGTCGTGCCCGGGTTTTTTCGGGCCGGGCTTGTTCGGTTTTTGCGGGGCCAGGCCCAGGGCGACCCAATCCGGCAGGATGCGCGCCTTGTCGATGTTGTCGAAGCCGATCTGCACATCCTTGCCGTCGACGGCGAACACCACCGCGTCCGCCTCGGAGTCGATCCGCACGATCTGGCCCTGGAAGCGGCGCCGGCCATCCTGCGCCAGCTTCAGCACGATCTTGGCGGACTCGCCAACGTGACGGCCGAACTGCTCCAGCGTGAACAACGGACGGTCCACACCCGGCGAGGACACCTCGAGCGTGTAGTTGCCGGTGATGGGGTCTTCGACGTCGAGCTGGGCCGAGACTTCGCGGCTCACACGCTCGCAGTCGTCGACGTTGATGACACGCTCGGGCTGCTCGGCCAGCGGCACATCGATGTACAGGCGCAATGTGGCGCCACCTGGAGCGGGAAGATATTCCACACCCAGCAGTTCCAAGCCCAAGGACTCAACCGTTGGACTCAGCATATTCGCGATTTCGGTCGCTTTTTCGCTCACAGACTGCCCTGATCAGATGATTGCCAGTAGAACCCCGGCAACCGGCAGCAAACTTTCCGGTTCCGGAAAAAACAAGGGGCCCGATGGGCCCCTTGCGTGAAAAAAGCCCGACCTCTCAGGGTCGGCGCAAAGACGGGAACATGCGTCTTTGCGATCCAAGAAACTGAAGTACTGCCCTAAGGCATTGCATTAAAGCAGTACTTCAAAACTTGGTAGCGGGGGCAGGATTTGAACCTGCGACCTTCGGGTTATGAGCCCGACGAGCTGCCAGACTGCTCCACCCCGCAGCAGAAGCGGAATTATGAAGAACTTGAGCGGCAATTGCAAGCCCTAGTTTTTCATCGATTGAAAACCCTGGGGGTCTTCAACGTCGCGGCAAATGATAACCGCATTGCAACAAAAACGAAACAGCAATCACGACTTTATTTCAGCCCTCCCTCGAAGACGCGTGTGGCACACGCGCTGCGAGGTCATGCGAGGACGCGTGACTCAGGCAAGGCCTGCAAATGCACGCTGGCACCACACCATGATCGGGCTCCAGGCCAGGCCCAGCGCAAGCAACGCAAGCGCGTTGACGCCAAGCACGGTCCCCAGCACACGATCGTTGTTGGCCGGCAGCGGCTCGCCCACAGGCTCATCGAAGTACATGACCTTGATGACACGCAGATAGTAGAACGCGCCGATCACCGCGCAGAGCACGCCGACCAGGGCCAGCCACAGCATGTCGCCCTTCACCGCTGCGCCGAGCACCGCCAGCTTGGTCCAGAAACCCAGGAACGGCGGGATACCCGCAAGCGAGGCCATGATGCACAGCACCAGGCCGGCCATCCACGGATTGCGCGCATTGAGCCCCTTGAAGTCGTCGATGTTCTCGGCTTCGAAGCCGTTGCGCGACAACGCGATGATCGCGCCGAACGCGGCAGTCGACATGATGGTGTAGCTCACCGCGTAGAACATTGCCGCCGCATAGCCTTCCTCGCCACCGCCGGCAACGCCCATCAACAGAAAGCCGATGTGCGAGACGGTCGAGTACGCCAGCATGCGCTTGAGGTTGCTCTGCGCAATTGCCATCAGGTTGCCGATCACCAGCGACACTGCAGACAGGCCGCCAATCAACAGATGCCACTGTGGCGACAGCGGACCCATGCCGACCTCGAGCAGGCGATACGCCATACCGAAGGCAGCGAGCTTGGGCGCAGAGCTGATGAACAAGGCGATCGGCGCCGGCGCGCCCTGGTACACGTCAGGCAACCACATGTGGAACGGCGCGGCACCCAGCTTGAAGGCCACGCCCGCGATCATGAAGATGGTGCCGGTCAGCAGCAGCGTGCGCTCGTTGGAGCCTTCGATCGCGTCATGAATGCCGCTCAGGCTCAACGTACCGGTGGCGCCATAGACCAGCGACATGCCGTACAGCAGCAGACCGGAGGCCAACGAACCGAGCACGAAGTACTTCATCGCCGCTTCGGTGGCCAGGCCGTTGTCGCGATTGGAGGCGACCAATGCGTACGAGCACAGCGCGAGCAGTTCCAGGCCCAGGTACACCATCAGCAGGCTGCCGGCCGAGGTCAGCAGCATCATGCCGGCGGTGGCGAACAACACCAGCACCGGGATCTCGCCCTGATAGAGATTGCGTTCGCGCAGGTAGGTCCAGCCGTAGACCAGGCTCAGCCCGCTGACCAGCACGATCACCGTCTTCATCACGTCGGCCGCAGTGTCGCGCACGAACATGCCGTGGAAGATCTCGCCATGCCCGCCCGTACCGGTCGCCAATAGCGCGAACACCACCGCAAGCACGGCGACGGAGAACAGGTGGGTCCAGACCTTGTTCCGCTGGCTCACGAACAGGTCGAGCATCAGCAGTGCAAAGGCGCCGCCGATCAGCACCAGCTCCGGAACAAGCGGAGCCAGGTCAGCGGTGGTCAACGGCGCGAGCGTTGGCGTGGTCATCATCAAATCCTGGAAATCAAAACGTACGGCAAGCTGTTACAGCTTGGACGCGGCAATCTGGGTAGCCAGCTTGGCGATCGATGGTTCCATCAGATCGGTCAGCGGCTTCGGATACAGGCCCAGGGCCAGCACGCCAACGGCGAACACCCCCAGCACGAACGCCTCACGGCCATTGATGTCCTTCAGCTCGGCCACATGGGCATTGGCCACTTCGCCGAAGAACACGCGCTTGTACAGCCACAGCGTATACGCGGCGGTAATCACCAGCGTGGTGGCGGCAGCGAAAGCGACCAACGGGTGCTTCTGGAAGCTGGCCAGGATCACCATGAACTCGCCGACGAAACCACTGGTACCCGGCAGGCCGGCATTGGCCATGAAGAACAGCATGGAGAACGTCGCAAACCACGGCATCACGTTGACCACGCCGCCGTAATCGGCGATGCGGCGGGTATGCATGCGGTCGTACAGCACGCCGATGCAGGAGAACATCGCACCGGACACGAAGCCGTGCGAAATCATCTGCACCATCGCACCCTGCAGGCCCAGGCGGGCGGCATCGGTGCTGCCGTACTCACGCACCAGGGTGAAGGCGATGAAGGTGCCCAGGGTGACAAAGCCCATGTGCGCAATGGACGAATACGCCACCAGCTTCTTCATGTCGTCCTGCACCAGGGCCACCAGACCGACGTAGACCACCGCGATCAGCGACAGCGTGATCACCAGCCAGGCGAACTCGTGGCTCGCATCCGGCACGATCGGCAGGTTGAAGCGCAGGAAGCCGTAGCCACCGATCTTCAACGCGATCGCAGCCAGGATCACCGAGCCGGCGGTCGGCGCCTCGACGTGCGCATCCGGCAGCCAGGTGTGCACCGGGAACATCGGCACCTTGACCGCAAACGCGATCAGGAAGGCGAAGAAGATCCAGGTCTGCTCCTTCGCGGTCAGCTGCAGCGCGTACAGGTCGGCCAGCTGGAAGCTGCCGCCCTTCAGATACAGGTAGACCAGGCCCACCAGCATCAGCACCGAGCCGAGGAAGGTGTACAGGAAGAACTTCATCGCCGCGTAGATGCGCCGCGGACCGCCCCAGACGCCGATGATCAGGAACATCGGGATCAGCATGGCTTCGAAGAAGACATAGAACAGCATCGCGTCGGTCGCGGCAAAGATGCCGACCGTGACGCCTTCCAGAATCAGGAAAGCGGCGACGTACTGATTGACGCGCTTGTCGATCGAGCGCCAGGCACCGATCAGCGCCAGCACCGTCACCAGCGTGGTCAGCACGATCAACGCGACCGCGATGCCGTCCACGCCCAGGTTGTAGCCGATGTTGTAGGCCGGTATCCAGGCATGCAGTTCGATGAACTGCATGGCGTCATTGGCGGTGTCGTAGCCCAGCAGCGGCAGACTCAGCACAAAGGTCGCCACCGCCACCGCCAACGATGCCCAGCGGGCAGTCTCGGCGTTGCGCAACGCAAGGATCAAGGCGCCACCGATAATCGGCAGCCAGATCAAGATAGACAGTAAAGGCCAGTTCGACACGTTTTCTTATTCCGTACAGGTCAACGCCAGAAATGCATCAGTACCGCCAACAAGGCGATCAAACCGATGATCATTGCGAAGGCGTAGTGATAGAGGAAACCGGATTGCGTGCGACGCAGCAGATTTGCAGCCAGGTCGATCAGTCGGGCAGAACCATTGACGACTACACCGTCGACCACATGGGTATCGATGGCACGTGACGCCTTGCCAAGGACCACGCCGCCACCGGCGAAGCCATTGATCCAGAGCTTGTCGAAGCCGTACTTGTTTTCCAGCAGCCACACCACCGGCGCGAACGCCTTGCGCGACTTGGTGGCGAGTTCCGGCTTCCACAGATAGAACAGCGCAGCCAGCAGCAGACCGGCGACCGTCAAGAAGAACGGTGCCGCCATCATGCCATGCAGGGCGAAGGCGACCGGGCCATGGAACTCTTCGGCCAGTGCGCCGACGGTGTCACGCGCCGGATCGTAGAAATCGACGATGCCGGTGAAGAACGACACTGCCTGCCCCTTGAGCGCATGCGCGGCGTGGTGGCCCTGCCAGTCGGTGCCGAACAGCATCGGACCGATGGTGAAGAAACCGATCGCCACCGACGGGATCGCCAGCAGGATCAACGGCAGCGTCACCACCCACTTGGATTCGTGCGGCTCGTGGGCACCATGGTGGCCATGACCGTGGTCGTCGTGGCCGTGCGTATCGTGTGCATGTACGTCGTGCGCATGACTGTCGTGCGCGTGGACCTGCGCCTCCGCATCGGTGTGCGCGCTGTCGTGATGTGCATGCGCATCGTGCGCATGGGCATCGCGGAAGCGTTCCTTGCCGTGGAAGGTCAGGAACAGCAGGCGGAAGCTGTAGAAGCTGGTCACCAGCACGCCGCCGAGCACTGCCCAGTAGCCATAGGTCGCGATCCAGCTATGCGACTCATGGGCATGGTGTGCGGCTGCCTCGATGATGGTGTCCTTGGAGTAGAAGCCGGAGAAGAACGGCGTACCGACCAGCGCCAAGGTACCGATCACGCTGGTCCAGTAGGTCACCTTCATGTACTTGCGCAGCCCGCCCATCTTGCGCATGTCCTGCTCGTGGTGCATGCCGATGATGACCGAACCGGCCGCCAGGAACAGCAGCGCCTTGAAGAAGGCATGCGTCATCAGGTGGAACACGGCGGCCGAATACGCCGAAACGCCCAGCGCAACGGTCATGTAGCCCAGCTGCGACAGCGTGGAATACGCAACCACGCGCTTGATGTCGTTCTGCACGATGCCGATCAGGCCGGTGAAGAAGGCCGTGGTCGCACCGATGAACAGGATGAAGTTCAACGCGGTTTCCGACAGCTCAAACAGCGGCGACATGCGCGCGACCATGAAGATGCCGGCGGTGACCATCGTCGCGGCATGGATCAGTGCCGAAATCGGCGTCGGGCCTTCCATCGAGTCCGGCAGCCACACATGCAGGGGCACCTGGGCCGACTTGCCCATCGCGCCGATGAACAAGCAGATGCAGATCAGCGTCATCACGCTCCATTCGTGGCCTGCGAACAGCTGCACCTTGGCACCGGCCATGGTGGTCGCATTGGCGAACACGGTGGAGTAGTCCAACGAGCCGAACCACAGCAGCACACCGGCGATGCCGAGAATGAAGCCGAAGTCGCCGACGCGATTGACCAGGAACGCCTTCATGTTGGCGAACACGGCGGTCGGGCGCTTGAACCAGAAACCGATCAACAGGTAGGACACCAGACCCACCGCTTCCCAGCCGAAGAACAGCTGCAGGAAGTTATTGCTCATCACCAGCGTGAGCATGGAGAAGGTGAACAACGAGATGTAGCTGAAGAAGCGCTGGTAACCCGGGTCTTCTTCCATGTAGCCGATGGTGTAGATGTGCACCAGCAGCGACACGAAGGTCACCACCACCATCATCATCGCGGTCAGGCGATCGACCATGAAGCCGACATGCGCCGAGTAGTTACCGACATCGAAGAAGGTGTACAGGTTCTGGTTGAACGGGCTGGCGCCCTGCTCCACCAATTGATACAGCGTCAGGCACGACAGCACGCAGCTGACCGCCACACCCAGGATGGTGACGTATTGCGCGCCCTTGCGCCCTACCTGGCGACCGAACAGGCCGGCGATGATGCTGCCGACCAGCGGTGCAAGCACCACCGCGATCAACAGACTCTTGGAGAGAGTGATTTCCATCTACAGGTCAGCCCTTCAACGTATCGACTTCGGCCACATTGATCGTGCGGCGCGTGCGGAACAGAGTCACCAGGATCGCAAGGCCGATCGCAGCCTCCGCGGCGGCAACGGTCAGGATGAAGAACACGAACAGCTGACCGGCGGGGTCGCCAAGCTCGCGCGAGAACGCAATGAAGTTGACGTTGACTGACAGCAGCATCAGCTCGATCGACATCAGCAGCACGATGACGTTCTTGCGGTTGAGGAAGATGCCGGCCAGGGAGATGCAGAACAGCACCGCGCCCAGTCCCAGCAGGTGGCCCAAGGTAATCAAGACTTCGCCTCCTGTCCGTCGGCCGCATCGAGCTTCGGCGCGACCTGTACCGGCTTTTCAACCGCCATTTTGACCATGCGGAGACGATCACCCGCCTTCACCCGCGACTGCTCGCCCGCATTCTGGTGCTTGATGCCGGTGCGCTTGCGCAGGGTCAGCATCACCGCGGCCACCACAGCCACGGTCAGGATCACCGCGGCGAACTCGAACGGCAGCAGGAACTGGGTGTAGAGGGTCTTGGCCAGCCAGGTCAGGTTCGACACGTCGGCGGCCTGCGCGGCGGCGTTATCGGCCGGGAACGGTGCGGCACTGCGCGCCTTGACCCCGATCAGGGTGACCATCTGCGCCAGCATGGCAACCGCCACGATGACACCGACCGGCATGTACTTGACCCACCCTTCGCGCAGGCGGCTGGTGTCGATGTCCAGCATCATCACCACGAACAGGAACAGCACCATCACCGCGCCGACGTAGACCAGCACCAGCGTCACGCCGAGGAACTCGGCGCCGACCAGCAACCAGATGCATGCCATCGAGAAGAAGGTGAGGATCAGGCACAACACGGCGTACACCGGGTTGCGCACGCTGATCACCGCACCGGCGGACACGACCGCGACGGCGGAGAAGGCGTAAAAAGCAATAGTGACCCAGTCCATCATGACCTCAACGGAAGGCGGCATCGGCAGCGCGACGCTCGGCGATCTCGGTTTCGAACCGGTCTCCGATCGCCAGCAGCTGCGGCTTGTTGACAATGTTCTCGCCACGCTTCTCGAAGTGGTACTCGAGGATGTGCGTCTCGACGATCGAGTCCACCGGGCAGCTTTCTTCGCAGAAGCCGCAGAAGATGCACTTGAACAGATCGATGTCGTAGCGCGTGGTGCGGCGCGAGCCGTCCTCGCGCTTGGCCGAGTCGATGGTGATTGCCAGCGCCGGGCACACCGCTTCGCACAGCTTGCAGGCGATGCAACGCTCTTCGCCGTTGGGATAGCGACGCAATGCGTGCAGGCCACGGAAACGCGGCGACTGCGGGAACTTCTCCATCGGATACAGCACTGTGTACTTGGGCTTGAACGTGTATTTCAACGTCAGCCACAGGCCGCCTAGCAGTTCGAGCAGGAGCAGGCTCTTGAAGTAATGGGTGATCTTGTTCATCAGTTACACGCCCTTCTGGATCACGCCGTAAAACACCATCAACGCCGTCACTGCGATCCACACGATCGTGAGCGGAATGAACACCTTCCAGCCCAGACGCATGATCTGGTCATAGCGGTAGCGCGGGAAGCTGGCACGGAACCAGATGTAGGCGCTGGCGAAGAAGAACACCTTCATCAGCAGCCACGGCCAACCGCCCTTCCACACCCAGTCGATCCACGGCGAGATATCCGCGTTGACCCAACCCTGGATGGGACTCAACCAGCCGCCGAGGAAGAAGATCGAGATCAGGAAGCTGACCAGGATCATGTTGGCGTATTCGGCCAGGAAGAACAGCGCGAACGCACCGCCCGAGTACTCCACCATGTGGCCGGCGACGATTTCCGATTCGCCTTCCACCACGTCGAACGGCGCGCGGTTGGTTTCGGCGACGCCGGACACCCAGTACACGATGAACAGCGGGAACAGCGGAATCAGGAACCAGTCGAAGAAGCCGGAGCTGCCCGCCTGCGCGAACACGATCTGGCTCAAATTGACGCTGCCGGAAGCGATCATCACGCCGACCAGCGCAAAGCCCATCGCGATTTCGTAGCTGACCACCTGCGCGGCCGAGCGCATCGCACCCAGGAACGCGTACTTGGAGTTGGATGCCCAGCCGGCCAGGATGATGCCGTACACGCCCAGCGAGGTCATCGCCAGCAGATACAGCAAACCGACGTTGGCGTTGGACAGCACCAGCTGCGCGTCGAACGGCACCACCGACCAGGCCGCGAAGGCCGGCGCCAGGGTCAGCAGCGGCGCGATGATGAACATCGCCTTGTGCGAGCTGCTTGGCTGCACGATCTCCTTGAACAGGAGTTTGAACACGTCGGCGAAGGCCTGGAAGATACCCATGCCCACGTACATCGGCCCGTGACGCACGTGCATCCAGCCGATCAGCTTGCGCTCCCAGACCACGTAGAAGGCCACCGACACGATCACCGGCACGGTGATCAGCAGGATCTTCAGCACGGTCCACAGCACCACGCCGCCATCGCCCAGACCGACAAACCACTGGTGCAGGGGATCGACCAGGTTCAACAGCAATTCGTTCATGCAGCCACCACCGTTACACGACCGGCACCGAGCGGCGCGGTTGCGCCATGGCCGGATTCGATCCACACCGTGCCCGGTGCGACGCGCTTGTCCAGCACTACCGGCAACGTCGCCTTACCGGCGTCGGTACCGACCTTGACCATCTGACCAGCGCCGACCTGCAACTGCGCAGCCTGCTCCGGATGCATCGCCACACACGGCGCGATGTTGAGCGGATGCGATTGCAGCGCGGCGGCGCGACGCACCACCGCATCGGTGCGATAGATCGCAGCGGTGGCGGCAACTTCCAGCCCGTCGCTGCTCGCAGCCGGCTGTGCCGAGGCGACAGGGCTGACGGAACGGTTCTGCATGCCGGCACGCAGGCCGACCAGATCGATGAATTCGAAACCGGCCAGACCCAGTTCGCCACCAAGTGCACGCAGTACGCGCCAACCTTCGCGGGCTTCGACCGGCAGGCGACCGGCGGCACGTGCGGTCTGCACGCGGCCATCCAGATTGGTCAGCGATGCGTCGATTTCCGGCAGCGCACCGATCGGCAGGATCACATCGGCCACGTCGCGCGTCGAGGCGCAGGCAAACTGGCTGAACGCGACCACCTTGGCACCCGCCAGGGCGCTGCGTGCAGCGGCGGCATCGGCGAAATCCAGACCCGGCTCGATGCCATACAGCACGTAGGCCTGGCGCGGCTGCGCCAGCATGCCGGCGACATCGCGTGCGGTCGGCAGCACACCCTGCGACACCAGACCGACCGCGTTCGCACCCTGCGGGATGCGGCACAGCGAGGCGCCGGTTGCAGTGGCAAAGTCGCGTGCAGCGGCACGCAATGCGGCAGCCTGCGGGTGGTTCTCAGCCAGTGCGCCGACCACGATCACGGCGCGCGTGGCGCCCTTGACCGCATCGCGCAACGCCACATCGTCCAGGGCACCGGCCAGCTGCGACGGCGCAACGACCGTGCGGCTTGCCTGGGTGAAGGCAAAATCGAAATCGACCGGGTTGACCGAATGGATCTTCGTCCCGTTCTGGATGCTGGCCTTGCGCAGGCGGGCATGCAGCAACGGCAGCTCGTGACGTACGTTGGTGCCGAACAGCACCACTACATCGGCGCGCTCGATCTCGGCCAGCGGCGTGGCGAACGCTTCGGCCACCGCGGCATCGGAGAAATCGCGATTGAGCAGGCGGTGATCCAGATTGCCGCTGTTCAGGCCTTCGGCCAGACGTGCGAGCAAGGCGCCCTCTTCATTGGAGGTGGACGGATGCACCAGCACACCGAGCTGATCGCCGGCGTTGTCACGCAGGATCTGCGTCGCGGCGGCCAGACCCTCAGCCCAGCTCACCTCGGTCCACTGCCCGTTGACCTTCTTCAGCGGCTTGACCGCACGGTCTTCCGCATACAGGCCCTGATGCGAATAACGATCGCGATCGGACAGCCAGCACTCGTTGACCGCCTCATTCTCGCGCGGCACGGTGCGCAGCACTTCGCCGCGACGCACGTGCAGGAACAGATTCGAGCCCATCGCATCGTGATAGCCGAGCGACTCGCGCGCCATCAGCTCCCACGGACGCGCACGGAACTGGAACACCTTGTTGGTCAGCGCGCCGACCGGGCAGACGTCGATGACGTTGCCGGAGATTTCGGTGGTCAGCGGCTTGCCGTCGTAGGTGCCGATCTGCAGGTTCTCGCCGCGATACATGCCACCCAGCTCGTAGGTGCCGGCAATGTCTGCGGTGAAACGCACGCAGCGGGTGCACTGGATGCAGCGGGTCATTTCGGTGGCAACCAGCGGACCGATGTCCTCGTCCGGCACCACGCGCTTGCGCTCGTTGAAGCGGCTGACCGAACGGCCGTAACCGAGCGACACGTCCTGCAACTCGCACTCGCCGCCCTGATCGCAGATCGGGCAGTCCAGCGGATGGTTGATCAGCAGGAATTCCATCACGCTGCGCTGGTACTTCAGCGCCTTTTCGCTACGCGTGGTGACCTTCATGCCGTCCATCACCGGCGTGGCGCAGGCGGGCGACGGCTTCGGGGATTTCTCGACGTCCACCAGGCACATGCGGCAGTTGGCCGCGATCGGCAGCTTCTCGTGGTAGCAGAAGCGCGGGATCGGGATGCCGGCCTTGTCGGCCGCCTGGATGATCATCGAACCCTTCGGCACCACCAGGGACTGGCCGTCGATCTCGACGGTGACATGGTCCGGTGGCACGTTCGGGTTCACTGGTTGGGCGCTCATGCGGCCACTCCGACGTGCGTGTCGACGATCGAACGACCGTTGACGATGTAGTACTCGAACTCGTCCCAGAACTGGCGCAGGAAGCCTTGGATCGGCCACGCCGCCGCCTCGCCGAAGGCGCAGATGGTGTGTCCTTCGATCTGGCCGGCAACGGTGCGCAGCTGATGCAGGTCTTCCATCGTGGCCTTGCCGGCAACGATGCGCTCCAGCACGCGGTGCATCCAGCCGGTGCCCTCGCGGCACGGAGTGCACTGGCCGCAGGATTCCTTGTGGAAGAACTGCGAGATGCGGCAGGCGAAGCGCACGCAGCACACGCTGTCATCCAGCACCACGATCGCACCCGACCCCAGGCCGGTGCCGAGCGCACGCAAGGTGTCGTAGTCCATCTGCAGCCCGGCGACCTGGTCGGCCTTCAGCACCGGCATCGACACGCCGCCAGGCACCACGCCCTTGAGCTTGCGGCCCGGACGCAGGCCACCGGCCATTTCCAGCAGTTCGTCGAAGGTGGTGCCGAGCGGCACTTCGAAATTGCCGCCCTTCTGCACGCAGCCGGACACCGAGAAGATCTTCGGGCCGCCGTTCTTGGTCTTGCTCAGCCCCAGGAACCATTCCGGGCCGTTGCGAATGATCGCCGGCACCGACGCATAGGTCTCGGTGTTGTTGATGGTGGTCGGCTTGCCGTACAGGCCGAAGTTGGCCGGGAACGGCGGCTTGTAGCGCGGCTGGCCCTTCTTGCCTTCCAGCGATTCCATCAGCGCGGTTTCTTCGCCGCAGATGTAGGCGCCGGCACCCAGCGCACCGTAGATATCGATATCCACGCCGCTGCCGAGGATGTTCTTGCCCAGCCAGCCGTTGGCATAGGCATCGGCCAGCGCCAGCTCGAAGTTCTCGAACGGCTCGTGGTGGAACTCGCCACGCAGGTAGTTGTAGCCCACGGTCGAGCCGGTGGCGTAGCAGGCGATCGCCATGCCCTCCACCACCGAGTGCGGGTTGTAACGCAGGATGTCGCGGTCCTTGCAGGTGCCCGGCTCGGATTCGTCCGAGTTGCACAGGATGTACTTCTGCATCGTGCCCTTGGGCATGAACGACCACTTCAGGCCGGTCGGGAAGCCCGCGCCGCCACGACCGCGCAGGTTGGACGCCTTGACCATCTCGATGACGTCGGCCGGCGCGATCTTCTCTTCGAGGATCTTGCGCAGCGCGGCATAGCCACCGGTTTTCAGATAGCTCTCGTACGACCACGGGGTGTCGTAGTGCAGCGTCGTGTAGACGACCTGATGCGGCAACGGCGCCGGACCAACCGGGCCTGAGGGTGCGTGATGATGTGCCATGTCTTACTCCAGCCCGTCCAGCAGCGCGTCGACCTTCTCTTTCGTCAGGTGCTCGTGGTAATGGCCGTTGATGACCATCATCGGCGCTGCAGAGCAGGCCGCCAGGCACTCTTCTTCGCGCTTGAGGTAGACGCGGCCATCGGCCGTCGACTGCCCCAGCTTGCAACCCAGTTTCTTCTCCGCGTGCGCCAGCAGGTCTTCGGCGCCGTTGAGCCAGCAGCTGATGTTGGTGCAGAACGCCACGTTGTGGCGGCCGACCTTCTCGGTCTCGAACATCGAGTAGAAGCTGGCGACCTCGTAGGCCCACACCGGCGGCAGGTCCAGATACTTGGCAACGCCGACAATCAGCTCGTCGGTCAGCCAGCCCTGGTTCTGCTCCTGCGCAGCGTGCAGGCCCTGCAGCACGGCCGAACGCTTGCGATCGGGCGGGAACTTGCTCAACCAGTGATCGATGTGCGCGCGCGTCTTGTCGCTCAGCACCACCTGCGGATCGACGTCGCGCGCCGCTTCGAAATTACCCGTCGCCTTCATCGGTCAACCTCACCGAAAACCAAATCGTAAGTACCGATCATCGCCACGACGTCGGCCAGCAGATAGCCACGCACCACTGCGTCCATCGACGACAGATGCGCAAAGCCCGGCGCGCGCAGATGCACGCGGAACGGCTTGTTGGCGCCATCGGACATCAGGTAGCAGCCGAACTCGCCCTTGGGCGCTTCGACCGCGCAATAGGTTTCGCCGGCCGGCACGCAGTAGCCTTCACTGAACAGCTTGAAGTGATGGATCAGCGCTTCCATGTCGTCCTTCATGCCTTCGCGGCTTGGCGGAGCGACCTTGAAATTGGTGACCATGACCGGGCCGGGGTTGGCCTTCAGCCACTTCACGCATTGCTTGATGATGCGGTTGGACTCGCGCATCTCGGCCACGCGTACCAGATAGCGGTCGTAGCAATCGCCATTGGTGCCGACCGGCACGTCGAACTCCACCGCGTCGTACTTGGCGTATGGCTGCTTCTTGCGCAGGTCCCACTCGATGCCCGAGCCACGCAGCATCGGACCGGTCATGCCCCAGGCACGCGCCAGATCCGGGCTGATGATGCCGACGTCGACGGTACGCTGCTTCCAGATACGGTTGTCGGTCAGCAGCGTCTCGTACTCGTCCACACGCGACGGGAACGTATTGGTGAAATCCTCGAGGAAGTCCAGCATCGAGCCTTCGCGCGCCGCATTGAGCTTCTTCAGTGCCCCACCCTTGTGCCAGCGGGACTCTTTGTACTTGGGCATGCGATCGGGCAGATCGCGATACACGCCGCCGGGACGGTAGTAGGCAGCGTGCATGCGCGCGCCACTGACCGCCTCGTAGACGTCCATCAATTCTTCGCGCTCGCGGAACGCGTACAGCATTACCGCCATCGCGCCCAGGTCGAGCGCGTTGGAACCGACCCACATCAGGTGGTTCTTGATGCGGGTGATCTCGTCGAACATGGTGCGGATGTAGTGCGCACGCTCGGGCACTTCGATGCCCATCAGGGACTCGATCGCGCGCACGTAGGCGTGCTCGTTGCACATCATCGACACGTAATCCAGGCGGTCCATGTAAGGAACCGACTGGTTAAACGGCTTGGATTCGGCCAGCTTCTCGGTGCCACGGTGCAGCAGGCCGATATGCGGATCGGCACGCACCACGGTCTCGCCGTCCATCTCCAGGATCAGGCGCAGCACGCCGTGCGCCGCAGGATGCTGCGGGCCGAAGTTCATCGTGTAATTGCGGATTTCCTGCTTGCTTTCGACAGGATTGCTCGCGAAGGCATCGGTTGCCTGGCGGAACTCACTCACTTGGCGGTCTCCGACTTGCCCACTTCACCAGCGGCAGTCTCATAACGGGCGTCGTCGCGGATCACGCGCGGCACACCAACGCGCGGCTCGACCGAGGTCACCGGCTCGTACACGACACGCTTGCGCTCATCGTCGTAACGCACTTCGACGTTGCCGATCAGCGGGAAATCCTTGCGGAACGGATGGCCGACAAATCCGTAGTCGGTCAGGATGCGGCGCAGGTCCGGATGGCCATCGAAAACGATGCCGAACAGGTCGAAGGCTTCGCGTTCGAACCAGTTCACGCCGGGCCAGATATCGGTCAACGATGCCACCACCGGCACCTGTTCGTCCGGTGCGTAGCAACGCACGCGCAGACGCTGGTTGTGCTGGTAGGAGATCAGCTGCGCGACCACCGCAAAACGCTGCTTGGGCATGTGCTGCGGATGGGTGCCGTCGGAACTTTCCTGACTGGGAAATTCGCCCCAGGCGAAACGACCGACGGCCTTGCCCTCGACGCCGCGACTGAAGCCCTGCGACGACACGTCGGCGGTATCCCACTCGTCGCTGCCGTAGCCCAGGTAATCGACGCCGCACAGGTCGCTGAGCTGCTCGAAACCGAGCTCGTCGCGCAGGGCCAGACAGGTGGCGTGCCAATCGGCCGCAGCGACTTCCAGCGTCACTTCGCCGCGCGGCAATGCCACGGCGATCTGCGCACCGGCGAAACGTGCCGCAAGTCGGTCAGTGAAGGAAGATGCTTGCTCTGCCATGGGGGCTTGGCTGCTCTCAGTAGAAGAAGACGGGTGTCAGCGCGCGATGGTCTGGGTACGCCAGATCTTCTTCTGCAGCTGCAGGATGCCGTATACCAGCGCCTCGGCGGTCGGCGGGCAACCGGGGACGTAGATGTCCACCGGCACGATGCGATCGCAACCGCGCACCACCGAATACGAATAGTGATAGTAGCCGCCGCCATTGGCGCAGCTGCCCATCGAGATGACCCACTTCGGGTCCGGCATCTGGTCGTAGACCTTGCGCAGCGCCGGGGCCATCTTGTTGACCAGCGTGCCGGCCACGATCATCACGTCGGACTGGCGCGGCGACGGGCGGAACACCACGCCGTAGCGGTCCAGATCCAGACGCGCGGCGCCGGCATGCATCATCTCGACCGCGCAGCAGGCCAGGCCGAAGGTCATCGGCCACATCGAGCCGGTGCGCGCCCAGTTCAGCAGCGCATCGACGCTGGTGGTCACGTAGCCCTTCTCGAGCAGCGGGTTTTCGCCTTCCGGGCGCAGGATGTCTTCCACCCGGCCTTCCGGCATCGGGTTGGTCATCAGACGATCCAGGGTCTGAATCACTCCCATTCCAGCGCTCCCTTCTTCCACACGTAGATAAAGCCGAGGAACAACATGCCGACGAACAGACCCATGGTGACCAACGAACGTGCGCCGATCTCCATGAACACCTGCGTCCACGGCACGATGAAGATGATTTCCAGATCGAACACGATGAACTGGATCGCGATCAGGTAGTAGCGCACGTCGAACTTCATGCGCGCGTCTTCGAAGGCTTCGAAGCCACACTCGTAAGGCGAGAGCTTGCGCGGGTCCGGACTACGCGGACCGAGGAATCGACCGACCAGCATCAGCACGATGCCGATACCGGTGGCGACGATCAGAAACAGCAGACTCGGCAAATATTCGGCCAGCACAGCGATTCTCTCTTGCCTCTGCCCGCACGCGCCGCGTGCCGGCATGGGGTATAGGCAGACCCCGCGCGCGACCAGCGATGCGCAGGAACTGCAGCCAAACAATGGTGCCCAAGAGGGGACTCGAACCCCTACGACCTAAGTCGCTACCACCTCAAGGTAGTGCGTCTACCAATTCCGCCACCTGGGCATACGTTACGCCGCTGGGCATCCCAGTGCGCAGCGTATTGTAACCGGCTTCAGCGTTTTTGTGCTGGTTCTGAAGCGTTTTCTTCGCGTGCCGCGGGCACCTGCTGTGCCGGTGCGGACTGCGCCGGCGTTGCAGCCGGAGTTGCGGCAGGCACTGGCTGCGAAGGAGCGGTCGGGACTGCGCCGGCGGCCGGCGCCTGCGGCAACGGCTGAGTCAGCTCGCCCGCGGCGGCAGGCGCCGGGGTGGCCGACTGCGACATCACGCCCAGGTTCTGGTCGGTCGGACGTGCGCCGTGGGTGGCGTACCACGCCATGAACAGGCTGATGCTGAAGAACACCACCGCCAGCCACTTGGTCGACTTGGACAGGAAGTTCGACGCGCCCTGCGAGCCGAACACGGTGCCCGACGCGCCGGCGCCGAAGCCGGAACCGGCTGCCGCACCTGCACCACGCTGCATCAGGATCAGCGCAATCATCGCCAGCGCGACCAGCACGTAGACCACATTGAGGATCAACATCAGCATTTCGAAATCCGTCCCCGGACAAAACTTAATGGGTTAACAAGCGGCCGCCGCACGCGCGATGGCCAGGAAATCCTCGGCGACCAGCGAGGCGCCTCCGACCAGCCCGCCATCGACATCGGGCTGGGCAAACAGCTCGCTGGCGTTATCGGGCTTGACACTGCCCCCGTACAGGATGGGCAGAGAATCGGCGATTCTAGCATCCGCCTTCGCGACTTCGCCACGCAGGAACGCGTGCACCGCCTGCGCCTGCTCCGGGCTGGCGGTGCGGCCGGTGCCAATGGCCCAGATCGGCTCGTAAGCGAGCACGGCGCGGGCGAAGCCCGCGCTGCCCACCAGCGCCAGCACCGGCTCGAGCTGGGCGCGCAGCACCGCCTCGGTCTGGTCGGCCTCGCGCTGCTCCAGCGACTCGCCCACACACAGCACCGGGATCAGGCCGGCATGCATGGCGGCGGCGAATTTATGCGCCACCAGCTCGCTGCTCTCACGATGGTACTGGCGCCGTTCGGAGTGGCCGACCAGCCCGTACTCGGCGCCGACATCGACCAGCATCGTGGCCGAGACTTCCCCGGTGTAGGCGCCCTTCTCGTTACTGCTGACGTCCTGGGCACCGAAACACAGATGGTGTTCCTCGAAATCCTCAATCAGGTCACCCAGGTAAGGCAGTGGCGGCAGGATGACGACATCGACACCCTTCAGGGGCATGTGTGCGGCGATCTGGGCCACCAGTTCGGTGGCGAAGGCGCGGCTGCCATGCAGCTTCCAATTTCCGGCAACGATCTTTCGACGCATCAGGCGCAGGTTCCTGAGTGGAAGACAGGCGACAGAATAGCCCATGCCCTGTCGGCAGCCGGCACACTTCTGTCCGTTGCCTGTCCTCCCCCTCCTCCACCAGGAACCTGCCATGTCCGTTTCGCCTGTCTTCGCGCTGGTCACCGGCGCCTCCAGCGGCATCGGCCGCGAGATTGCGCGTGCCTATGCAAGGCGTGGCGTGCCGCTGATCCTGACCGCGCGCCGGGTCGACCGGCTGCAGGCGCTGGCCGAAGAGTTGCGGCCCTTGGTGCGGGTGGAAGTGGTGCCGGCCGATCTGGGCGATCCCGCCGCGGTCGAAGCATTGGTTGCACAGATCCAGCGCAATGGCTGGACGGTAGGCACCCTGGTCAACAACGCCGGCTACGGCGTGCCGGGCCGCTATCTGCACAACGACTGGGCCACGCATGCACGCTTTCTGCAGGTGATGGTGGGCGCGGTGTGCGAACTGACCTGGCGGCTCTTGCCGATGATTCGCGCCAGCGGCCAGGGCCGCATCCTCAATGTGGCCTCGTTCGCCGCACTGACGCCGAGTGCCGACGGGCAGACGCTGTACGCAGCCAGCAAGAGCTTCCTGCTGCGCTTCAGCGAATCGCTGGCACTGGAGAACGCAGACTGCGCGGTCAAGGTCTGCGCGCTGTGTCCCGGCTTTGCCTGGTCGGAGTTCCATGATGTCACCGGCACCCGCGCGGCAATGTCCACCCTGCCCCGCTGGGCGTGGCTGCAGGCCGACGACGTGGCCGAGTACGGCATTGCCGCGCTGGAACGCGGCCAGGTACTGGCGGTGCCGGGCTGGCGCTATCGTCTGGTCAATGCGGCCTTGCGCGTGGTGCCGCATGCGCTCGCACTGCGCCTGATGGCGCGCGGATCGCAGCGGGTGCGTCCGTTGCAGTGAGAGGCGGCGGCGCATCGGCTGCCTGCAGCGTCTTGCCTGCGCAGCCACACACCCGTGACTGCGCGGCGTTTGCAGCAGCCAGCTTGTCCGTTGCCATGGTCACCACCGGTACCGGCCGCGGCCTCCCTCCTGTCTGCAGCGCAGGGCGACTGGCAATACGTCGCGAGCGGACGTCGGATGCTATGAACGGCCCCGCCCAGAGCCGCAGTCCGTGGCTGGAAACATGCTGTCACGAGGAGCGACCAGGCGCGCCCATCGCTGCGCGCGGCAGCGGTGCGACACCCTCAGTGATTGACGATTTCGCCATGCATGGCCGCCAACCGCGCCAGCAGACGGTTCTGCGTGCGGCGCGGAATCTTGCGCTGATCCATCGCCCAGTTCAGATCCTCCACCAGCGCATTGAAGTCGCCTTCGCGAATGGCCAGGTGCGCGTGCGCCTGCTGCATCGACTTGGCGGTATCCGGGCACGGGCCGTCGGCGACATGGCAGAACTTCTGCACCAAGCGCTCATTGAGCATCACGATGTTGACGCGCGCGAACTTGTCGACGATGCGTTGGTCGTCGGCGATGCGCGACAGCATGGTCTCTACAAGCGCTTCGATGCCGGCCTGCCCGCCGAGTTCGTCATAGAGCGTGGGGCGCGGTTGCGTGGTGGCGCAGGCACTCATCAGCGCCAGCATGCATAGCAAGGGCCAGCGCAGCCGTCGATTCATCAGAACGCCACCTGCAGGGAGAGATAGGGACCGCGCTGGTCGGTGAGCGTGGCGATGTCGCCAAGCTCGGCCCAGGCCGCGGTCAGGGACACATGCTTGCTGGGAAACCAGGCCACGAATGCATCCGCCCAGGCCTGTTCGCGGGCGAAGCCGAGGTTGTCGGGCTTGTCGCGGTATTCCACGCCGACCACCCACGCCGGCGACAGCACGACGGCGGCGCTGGCTTCGCCGACCAGCCGATAGGCGTTGCGACGATCGCCGCCGAAACCAAGCAAGCCGGTCTGATTGGCGCGGGTCGCGCGCAGCGTGCCGTTGAGCAGCAGTTGATAGCCGCCCGCGGCCTGCAGAAATAACCGGCTGGCACTGACATACACATCGGTGCCGTGATCGTCGCGCGCGCCGATCGCCAGCGGCAGCGTGCCATTGCGCAGGCGTTTGTACTGCACGCCCACGCTGACCTGCGGCGCATGTCCGTAGACCAGATCGCCGTGGACCCGCAGCTTGGCGCTGAACACGTCCTGGCCAAGCGCATTCCATGGCAGGCCCAGCCGGTCCTGCAGGGTGCCCAGATCCAGCCGTTGCCGCGCCAGCGAAAGTTCCAGCCGGTTGCCGACCGTCAGCGCGGCACCTTGCACGTCGAGCCGGTAATCGCCGCTGTCCACATGCGTGGCAAACAGCACGCTGCCGAGTTCGTCGCGGGTGCCGTAGCCCGACAGCGTGGCCCACGGCACGATGCCGCCGCCGCTGCTGCCTTCGATCATCGACACGCCACCGGTGGCGAGCAGACGCCCGTCGCCGGCGACCGCCGACGCGGGCGCGCTGGCCAGCCCGGCCAGCGCCACCGACAGCAGCGCGCCCCGCCATTTGCTCATCGATGCACTCCTGCCTGCACCGCCGGCGCCAGATCGAGTTGTCGCATGCACCAGGCGACCAGCGGCACTTCTTCCAGTGGCGGCGAATACAGATAGCCCTGCACCATGTCGCAGCCGTAACCGCGCAGCAGCCCCAGCGCGATGGCGTTCTCCACGCCTTCGGCGATCACGCTCAAGCCCAGGTTGTGCCCCAGATCGATGGTGCTGCGCACGATGAACGCATCGTCGGTACCCTCGGCCAGCTGCATGACGAAGCTCTTGTCGATCTTCAATTCGTTCACCGGCATGCGCTTGAGCTGCGCCAACGAGGAATAGCCGGTGCCGAAGTCGTCGATGGACAGGCGCACGCCGACGCTGCGCAGCTGATGCAGCATGTGCAGCGCCGATTCGACATCGCGCATCAGCGCGCTTTCGGTCAGTTCCAGCGTCACCGACTGCGCCGGCACCGCGTGATGTTCCAGACGGCCACGCACGTAATCGGGCAGGCCGGGGTCGGACAGATCCAGTGCGGAGAGATTGATCGCCATGCCCAGTTCCAGCCCCTGCCTGCGCCATTGCGCCTGGCAGCGCAGCGCCTCCTCCAGCACGAAGCGGGTCAACGGATGGATCACGCCGGAGTGCTCGGCCAGCGGAATGAATTCATCCGGGCCGATCGCCCCGAGCACCGGATGCTGCCAGCGCACCAGCACCTCGACCTGTTCGACGCGATCGTTGCGCAGGCAGATCTTGGGCTGGAAGCGCAAGGTCAGCTCGTTGCCGCCGATGGCCTGGCGCAGATCGCCGGTCAGGCGCAGCCGGCGCAGATGCTGCTCGTCCTGGCCCAGGCGATACACGCTGGCGCCGACGGTGGTGACGTTGCCGCCCTGGCGCCGTGCGATGTCCGCGCGCCGCAACAAGGTATCCGGATCGGCGCCGTGTTCGGGAATCAGGGCGATGCCGATGCTGGCTTCCAGCTGGATGCGCGCCTGCGGCAGCGCCAGCGGGCGGCGCAACTGCAGCAGCAAGCGCTGTGCATCCTGCTGCACGGTGGTGACATCGGTCTGCGCCACCACCACCATGAATTCGTCGCTGCCCAGCCGCCCGACGAGATTGGGTTCCTGCACCACATCGGCAAGGCGGCGGCCTGCTTCGACCAGGACCTGGTCGGCGAAATCGTGGCCCAGGCTGTCGTTGAGTTCCTTGAAACGTTCCAGATCCAGGATCAGCACTGCGGCCGTGCCGCCGGAGGCCACGGTCTGCTCCACCACGTCCTTCAACCGCTCCAGCAACCAGATGCGATTGGGCAGACCGGTCAGGGCATCGTGGCGCGCCTGATGCAGGATGTGCTGCTCGCGACTGGCGATCTGCTGCTGCATGCGCCCGAAGCTGTCGGCCAACTCGGCCAGTTCCCGCCCCGAGGGCACCTCGACCGCAGTGTGGTAGTCGCCGCGCTGGATGCGCCGCGCTGCCTGCACCAGCTGCGCGACCGGCCTGCTGACGCTGCGCGCCAGGAAGATCGCCACACCCAGCGCCGCAGCCGTGGCCAGGCCCGCCAGCAGCAGGATGCGCAATTTGAGCACACGATAAGGCGCCACCGCGCGATCCAGCGAGGCCTGCAGCGCGACCCGCACATGGCTGTCGCCCTGGATCGACTGCAGTTTGACCAGGTAACGCGACTCGGCCAGCGTCAACGCGACCGCCGCGCCCTGTGCGCGTTCGGCGGTCGGCAACTGCTGCGCAAACTCGGCGCGCGCGGCCGGCTCCAGCGTGGACGCCAGCACACGCACCGGCGGACCATCGGTGAAGAAGGTCGCATCCAGCCCGGTGGTGGAACGGAAATCCTGCGCGAGACCGTCGCCGGATTCGTTGCCGATCGCGATCCAGCCCACCCGGCTCGGTGCCAGTACCTGCACCACCGCCAGCCGCACGATGCGTCGGTCCAGTGCGACCACGCCCACCGCACGCCCATCGCGCTGCGCCTGCTGCAGCAGGGTCTGCACTGCGCGCAGCTGTTCGGCTTGCGGCAGATCGGCAAGCCCGGTCAAAAATTCGCCATCCGGCGCCAGCAGCAGTGCGGTCTGCGCCGACATGCGCGCAGCGTGGTTGCGCAATGCCGATTGCATGGTCGGCACATCGCCGCTGGCCACGGCCGCGCGGAAACCGAAATCGTCGGCCAGCACCGAGGCCGACTGCAGTAGTTGTTCGTCGCGGCGCAGATTGATGCGTTGCCAGACGCGCTCGCCGATCTGCAGCTCTTCGCCGAGCTGCGCCTTGACGCTGCGCTCGGTGGCGACCTGCACCGCGATGAAGGTCAACCCCTGCGTGGCGAGCACGACCAGCACCAGAAACGCCGCGATGCGGGTATGCAGGCGCATGGCCTTCATGGCTTGGGCTTCTGCGGGTCGGCGCGGCGGAACTTGTCCTGCAGCGCGCGCACCCGCGCATCCGGTGGCGCCACCGCCGGTGCGGGACCGCTGGTCTGCAAGGTCACGCGCCGTTGCACCGCCTCGCGCGCAAGCGCCACTGGCTCGGCGAGCGCGGTGCCCTTGATGCGCGGATGCCAGACCCGCAAGGTGTAGTTGCCTGCCGGCGCATCCAGCTGCACGCGACCGTCGCTGCCGGTCTTGCCGAAATACGGCGTGTCCACCACCACGATATAGCCCAGCATCCAGTCGTGGATATTGCAGCCCACCGTCACCAGCCCAGCCTGGTCGAAGCGCACCGGCGCGGCAGTACTGCCCTGGAACAGCGGCAACTCAAAACGCTTTGCGGCAGAGAACGAATAGACCTGATGGCGAATCTGGTCGTTGTTGGGAAACCGCACCAGGGTGCCGGTACGCACCGCCAGCACCGCAGGCACGAACTGCGAGTTGATCTGGTCCATCTCGACGGTTCTGGGCGTCCCGCCGGCGGCCACCGGACGTGCCGGCTCCAGACTCACTACCGCATCGACCAACATGCCGTTGGCATCGACAACGGTGACGCTGAGCGGCGTCGCCAACGCACAGCTTGCGGCGCAGTACGCCAGCAACCCCGCAACCGGGCCGATCCGTTTGAACCACTGCGTCCGCATGCGCCCCCCAAGCCTAGTGCAATCGGCAGCGCACGCCAGGCGAATCCGACGTCGCGCTAGCGATCAGACTGGGTTATCGGCTGAGGTGAATGCAAGCTTTAACCGGCCGCCAGCGGAATTTTATGAATCAAACTGTGGCGGAGGTCATCGCCGATGCTGCGAGCGCAGCCGCTGGCTGCGCTGTCGCGGCTGCGAACGGATTACTTCAGCTTGATCTCACGCAGACGTTCTTCCAGAAAACCGTGCGCGGTAATCGGCTCGGGGTAGCGGCTCGGATTGTCGGCGGTGATGCACGAAGGCAGCACGTCGATCAGGAAATCCGGATTGGGGTGCAGGAAGAACGGCACCGAATAGCGCGGCTTGCGCGCCTGTTCGCCCGGCGGATTGACCACGCGATGGATGGTGGACGGATACACGTGGTTGGTCAGGCGCTGCAGCATGTCGCCGATGTTGACCACGATGGTGTCGGCGTCGGCAGTGAACGGCACCCACTCGCCATCGTTGGAGCGCACTTCCAGCCCGGCCGCGCTGGCGCCGACCAGCAGGGTGATGAAATTGATGTCGCCGTGCGCACCGGCGCGCACATTGGGGATGTCGTCACTGGTGATCGGCGGATAGTGGATCGGCCGCAGGATCGAGTTGCCGTTGTTGGTCTTGTCGACAAAATAGTCCTGCGGCAGGCCGATATGCAGCGCCAGTGCCGACAGCACACGCGAGCCCAGGTGGTCCAGCTGCTGGTACAGGCGATAGCCACGCTCACGGAAGCCGGGGACTTCTTCGGGCCACAGGTTCGGCGCCATCACCGCGCGGTACGGCGAATCGTCCGCGATCTCGCGACCGATGTGCCAGAACTCCTTCAGATCGAAATGCTTGGAATCCTTGGCGGTCTCCACGCCGAACGCGGTGTAGCCGCGCGCACCGCCGCTGCCTTCCACGTGATAGCGACGTTTGACCTCTTCGGGCAGGGCGAAGAACGCCTTGAACACGTCATACGCCGCGTCGATGTCAGCCTGCGCGATGCCGTGGTTGCGGATGCCGGCAAAGCCCCACTGCCGATAGGCCGCGCCGAGCTCGGCGACGAAGGTGTCGCGGTCGCTGTCGAAACGGGTGATGTCCAGGGTCGGGATGCGGGCGCTCATACGGATATCTGCAGTTGAAGTCGGGAAGTCGAAAGGAAGGCCTGCCGCTCAGGACAGCAGGCGATACAACAGGTAGAACGTCGCGGCCTTGGCAAAGACCACGCACACACCAATGATCAGCGACTCACGCCGCGTCACGCACGGCTCCGGAAAGACGGTCGAGCGTGTCCTGCATCAGGCCGGCGTCGTCGGCTTCCACGGTCACGCGCACCACCGGCTCGGTGCCGGACGGACGCAGGAACGCGCGCCCACGGCCCTGCACGGCGGCCTGCGCCTGCTGCAGCGCCTGCTGCACGCCGGCCGCCTCCACGATCGCCTTGGCCGCCCCGCCCCCTAGCCGCACATTGACGGTCTTCTGCGGCACCTTGCTCAGGCTGCTCAGGGCCTCGCGCAGGCTCTGCCCGTCGCGCCCCAGCGCCTCGAGCACCTGCAGCGCACTGACGATGCCGTCGCCGGTGGTGGCGCGATCCAGGCACAGCAGGTGGCCGGAGGTTTCGCCGCCCAGCGTGCCGCCGCCCTCGACCAGGGCCTGATGCACGTAGCGGTCGCCGACCTTGGCGCGCTGGAACGGGATGTTCAATGCGGCCAGCGCCTGTTCCAGACCGTAGTTGGTCATCAAGGTGCCGACCACGGTGCCGGTGAGCCGGCCGCTGGCCTGCCAGGAGCGCGCGAGCACGTAGAGCAGATCGTCGCCATCGACCGGGTTGCCCTGATCGTCGGCCATCAGCACGCGATCGCCATCACCATCGAAGGCGATGCCGAGCTGCGCACCGCTCTCGCGCACCTTGGCGGCGAGGTTGTCGATATGGGTAGAGCCGACACCGGCATTGATATTGAGCCCGTCCGGTGCGGCACCGATGACGACCACGTCCGCACCCAGCTCGCGGAACAGCATCGGCGCGATGTGATAGGTCGCGCCATGCGCGCAATCCAGCACCATCTTCAGGCCGTGCAGAGTGAATCCGCGCGCCACGCTGGCCTTGCAGAACTCGATGTAACGGCCGATCGCATCACGGGTGCGGATCGCCTTGCCCAGGCGCTCCGATTCCACGGTGTGGAACGGCTCGTCCAGCGCGGCCTCGATCGCCGCTTCGGTGGCGTCGTCGAGCTTCTCGCCTTCGGCAGAAAAGAACTTGATGCCGTTGTCGTAGTGCGGGTTGTGCGAGGCACTGATCACCACGCCGGCATCGGCACGCAGGGTGTTGGTCAGGAAGGCGATGGCCGGGGTCGGCATCGGGCCGATTAGTTGCACGTCGGCGCCGGCGGCAACCAGGCCGGCTTCCAACGCGGCTTCGAACATGTAGCCGGAAATCCGGGTGTCCTTGCCGATCAGCACCAGCGGGCGCTTGCTGCGGCCCTGGGTCAGCACCCGACCGAGCGCGTTGCCCAGCCGCAGCACGAAATCGGCCGAGATCACGCCCTGCCCGACCCGACCGCGGATGCCGTCGGTTCCAAAATACTTGCGACTGCTCATGCGTTGCGGTGTTCCTGCCTACGGGTGGACGCACGCGCAGCGGCGCGTGCGACGGTGTCGCGCATGCGCGCAACCACTGGCCTCATGCGGCCGCGTCCTGCGGATGCGGCTGGCGCATCATCATTGCGGTCAGATCGGCGATGCGGTCGCGCAGGTCGCGGCGGTCGCAGATCTGGTCGATGGCACCGTGGTCGAGCAGGAACTCCGAACGCTGGAAGCCTTCCGGCAGGGTCTCGCGCACGGTCTGCTCGATCACGCGCGGGCCGGCGAAGCCGATCAGGGCATGCGGCTCGGCGATATTGATATCGCCCAGCATCGCGAACGAGGCCGACACGCCACCGGTGGTGGGATGGGTCAGCACCGAGATGTACGGCAGGCCGGCTTCGCGCAGGCGACCGAGCGCGGCGGAGGTCTTGGCCATCTGCATCAGCGAGAACAAGCCCTCCTGCATGCGCGCCCCGCCGCTGGCGGAAAAGCACACGAACGGGCAGCCGACTTCCAGCGCCACTTCGGCCGCGCGTGCGAAGCGCTCGCCGACCACCGAGCCCATCGAACCGCCCATGAAGGCGAAGTCGAAGGCGGCGGCGACCAGCGGATTGCCCTTGAGCGTGCCGCGCATGGCGATCAGTGCGTCGTACTCGCCGCTGCTCTTCTGGCTGGCCTTGATGCGCTCGCCGTAGCGCTTCTGGTCCTTGAACTTCAGCACGTCGACCGGGCCCAGCTGGGCGGCGATCTCGGTGGTCGCGGTGTCGGGATCGAACAGCGAGTTCAGACGCGCGCGCGCGCGGATCGCCATATGGTGGTCGCACTTGGGACACACCTCGAGGTTCTCCTCGAGCTCGGGGCCGTACAGCGCGCTACCGCAGTTGCTGCACTTCTCCCACAGGCCCTCGGGGACGCTGCGCTTCTTGGCCGGGGTGTTCTCGGTGCGGATGCCGGAGGGCATCAATTTGCTGAGCCAGCTCATGCGTGTATGACAATCCATGCAGGGCGGCCATGCGGGCCGCAGAGGGGTGACAGTCTAACGCGCCGCGGGAAAGCCGAGGTAGCGCGGAGGCTAAATGCAGGGCCGGCGGGCCCGGCCCGTGCCTGCCGCGCGGGCGCTTAAAGGCCTGCGCACCAGTGGCGCGCAGGCCGCGCCGTCTCCCCCTGCAGGAGAACGCGGCGTTGGTTTCAGGCCTGGTCGAGCGCCTGGCGCAGTGGGGCCAGGAAGGCTTCGGCGCGTTCGCGGGCGCTGCGGACGTCGGTGGCTTCGGCCAGCGCGGCGACCAGGGCGCTACCAACCACCACACCTTCGGCGTCGACGGCCATCGCGGCGGCGCTGGCGGCGTCCTTGATGCCGAAGCCGGCCACCACCGGAGCGCCGGCACGCCGACGCAGCTGGCGCAGGCGGTCGCTGGCGGCATGGGTGTCGAGCAGATTCGAGGCGCCGGTGACGCCGGCGAAGCTGACGTAGTACAGATAGCCCTGGGCGCTGCTGCACAACATGTCCAGACGCTGCTCGCTGGTGGTCGGCGAGGCCAGCGCGATCAGGGCCAGGCCGACCTCGGTGAAGATGGTGCGGGTCTCGGCCGCTTCTTCGGGCGGCAGATCGACCAGGAGCAGGCCATCCACACCGGCAGCGACGGCGGCTTCGGCGAAGCGCCGGGTGCCGTGGATCTCGATCGGGTTGAGGTAACCCATCAACACCACCGGTGTGGTGGCGTCTTCGCGGCGGAATTCCTGCACCGCCTCCAGCACATAGGCCAGGCCGGCACCACGGCCCAGCGCGCGCTCGGAGCTGCGCTGGATGGTGGGGCCGTCGGCCATCGGGTCGGAAAACGGCACGCCCAGTTCGATGACGTCGGCACCGGCACGCACCAGCGCGTGCATGACCGGCACGGTGGCTTCCAGCGACGGGTCGCCGGCGGTGATGAAGGGGATGAGCGCCTTGCGGCCATCGGCGCGCAGGCGCTGGAAGGTTTCGTCGATACGACGCATTGAAAGACCTTGCAAAAGTTTAGAAGCGGTGCGACCGCTTCAATGGATGTCCTGGTACATGGCAGGCGGCAGTTCGGCCAATGCCTGGGCCTCGACCTCGAGGTCGAAACTGTCCAGGCAGCAGCCGCAGCCGCTGTTCTCCGAGCAGCTGCGGATCTGCGGCGCCCAGTGGTCGAGCCAGGCGAACAGCAGCTCCTGCTCGCCCGGTTGGTCGGCCAGCGCGGTCACCGTGACGCGCCGCAGTGGCATCAGACCTGCACGCCTTCGCGCGCAGCGATGGTGTGCACGTCCTTGTCGCCGCGGCCGGACAGGTTGCACAGGATCAATGCGTCCTTGGGCATCTCGCGCGCGAGCTTGATCGACTGCGCCACCGCGTGGCTGGATTCGAGCGCGGCCAGGATGCCTTCGGTATGCGCCAGCAGATGGAAGGCGGCCATCGCTTCGTCGTCGGTGATGCCCTGATAGACCGCGCGGCCGCTGTCGGACAGGAACGAATGCTCCGGGCCCACGCCCGGGTAATCCAGCCCGGCGGAGATCGAATGGGTTTCGGTGATCTGGCCGTCGTCGTCGCAGATCACATAGGTGCGGTTGCCATGCAGCACACCGGGGCGCCCGGCCGCGATCGACGCCGCATGACGGCCGCTGGCGATGCCGTCGCCGGCCGCTTCGGCGCCGTAGATCTTGACGCCCGGGTCGTTGAGGAAGGCATGGAACAGGCCGATCGCATTGCTGCCGCCGCCGACGCAGGCGCTGATCGCATCCGGCAAGCGGCCGAAGTCTTCCAGCATCTGCACGCGCGCTTCGCGGCCGACAATCGCATTGAAGTCACGCACCATGCGCGGATACGGATCCGGGCCGGCCACGGTGCCGATGATGTAGAAGGTGTCCTGCACGTTGGTGACCCAGTCGCGCATCGCCTCGTTGAGCGCATCCTTGAGCGTGGCCGAGCCGGAGGTCACCGGGATCACCGTGGCACCCAGCAATTTCATGCGGTAGACGTTGATCTTCTGCCGCTCGATGTCGGTGGCACCCATGTAGACCACGCACTCCAGGCCGAGCCGCGCGGCGACCGTGGCGCTGGCCACGCCATGCTGGCCGGCGCCGGTCTCGGCGATGATGCGGGTCTTGCCCATGCGGCTGGCCAGCAGGGCCTGGCCGATGGTGTTGTTGATCTTGTGCGCGCCGGTGTGGTTCAGGTCCTCGCGCTTGAGCAGGATCTGCGCGCCGCCCACTTCGCGGCTCAGGCGCTCGGCGTGGTAAATCGGGCTGGGCCGGCCGACGTAATGCTTGAGGTCCTTGTCGTACTCGGCAATGAAGGCCGGATCCTGGCGCGCCTGGTCGTAGGCGGCAGCCAGTTCCTGCAACGGGCCGATCAAGGTCTCGGCGACGAACCGGCCACCGAACTTGCCGAAGTGGCCGGCAGCGTCCGGATAGGCGTGAAAGTCACTGATGGGCTGGGCCGACATGGGAATCCTCTGCAGCGATGCGGTCATACAAGAAGCATTACTGTAGCGCAGCCACGGCGCGCGATAAATCGATAAGATTGCCGCAACCTGTGACCTGGACTCACATATGAGCATCCTGCTTCCACCGCTGGCAGCGCTACGCGCGTTCGAATCCGCCGCGCGTCTGCAGAGCGTCAGCCGGGCCGCGCAGGAGTTGCACGTGACCCATGGCGCCATCAGCCGGCACGTGCGCTCGCTGGAACAGGCCCTGGGCGCGGCGCTGTTCACCCGCCAGGGCCGTGGCCTGGTGCTGACGCCTGCCGGCGCCCGGCTGCGTGATGCGACCGGTGAGGGCTTTGCGCTGATCGGCGACACCTGGGCGGCATTGCGGCGCCCCACTAGCGAGGCGCCGCTGGTACTGGGCTGCTCGGGCAGCCTGCTCGCGCGCTGGGTCATCCCGCGGCTGGGCCGGCTGCAGCGGGATCTGCCGCAGGTGCGCCTGCACCTGTCGGCCAACGAGCAGGCGCCCGGCCCGGATCTGGACGGGCTAGATGCGGCACTGCTGCTGGACACCCCGCCCTGGCCGGGCGACTGGCAGGTGCACGAGCTGGGGGTGGAGTGGATCGGTCCGGTGCTGAGTCCGCAGCTCGCATCGGCGACACAGCTCGCTGGCAGAGCGCCTGCCGCCCTGCTCGATCACGCCTTGCTGCACACCCGCTCGCGCCCGCAGGCCTGGCCGGAATGGGCACAAAGCCACGGCGTGGCAGCCGAAGCGCTGCGCTTCGGCACCGAATTCGAACATCTGGTCTACCTGCTGGAAGCCGCCGCCGCCGGCCTGGGCGTGGCGATCGCACCGCAACCGCTGGTTGCCGCGGACCTGGCCGCCGGACGCCTGCTGGCGCCCTGGGGCTTCACGCCAACCCGCGGCCGCTGGGTGCTGTGCGCCGCAAGGCGCAACCCGGACCCGCGCATCGACCAGCTCGCCGGCTGGTTGCGTAGCGCACTTTCAGAAGATCAGCAGCGCACCACGGATGCCGCAAGCGTCTGATTGGAACGCTCAGTGATCGGAGAGACTACGACTAAGCAATCATCGGAGGACACGAAAAATCTAGGGCAATCAAAACGACGAAGCAGACTGCCTACTCCGATTCCCCAATCCCGATTCCCGATTCCCCAACTCACCCCATCTCGTGACAATCGGCCCGGCGCACTTCTTCGACGAACTTGCGCATCATGTGGCCGTCCTTGATTCCGGGCGCCAGCTCCACGCCGCTGGACACATCCACGCCCCACGGCAGCGTTGCCACGATCGCATCGAATACGTTGTCGGCGGTGATGCCGCCGGCCAGCAGAAACGGGCGATGCAGGCCGGTCGGCAGGCGCGACCAATCGAAGGTCTTGCCGGTACCGCCGCCTGCGCCGGGCGCATGGCTGTCGAACAGGAAACCGGCGGTATTGGGGAAGGCGAGCTGCAAGGTTCGCGCGTTGGCGTCCTCGCCATTCATCCCGCCGCTGCCCATCGGCACCGCCTTCAGATACGGCAGGTTGAAGCTGCGGCAGAACGCGTCGTCTTCCTCGCCATGGAACTGCAGCAAGGTCGGACGTACGGTGCGCACCACCTCGCGCACTTCTTCCTTGGAGTTGTTGCGGAACAGCGCCACCACATCGACCATCGGCGCAGTGGCCTGGCGCATCGCGCGGGCTTCGGCCGGCGCCACGCGGCGCGGGCTGCCATGCGCAAAGATGAAACCTACCGCGTCCACACCCAGCTCGCCGGCCAGTCGAATATCACCGGCGCGGGTCATGCCACAGAACTTGATACGGGTGCGGTACAACGATCGATTCATTGGGTTACCTCAGCGGGCAGATGCCACTCTGCGGGATACAGCGGCCCGACGAAGACCAGGCCTTGTGGCGGCGCTGTCGGCCCGGCCACCGTGCGGTCGCGGCCGGCCAGCAACGTCGCGATCCAGTCGCCCGGTTGTTCCCCGGTTCCGATCAGGATCAGCGAGCCAACAATATTCCGCACCATGTGATGAAGGAATGCATTGGCCTGGACCTGCACCTCCACCACCTCGCCGATGCGTTGCACGCTGATGGCCTGCAGGTTGCGGCGTGCATGCAGAGCCTGGCACTGCACGCTGCGAAATGCGCTGAAGTCGTTCTCGCCCAGCAAGGCCTGCGCGGCTGCGTGCATGGCATCGGCATCCAGCGGGCGCCGTTCCCAGCTCAAGGTCTGGCGATACAGCGCCGGGCGTATCTGCCGATTCAGCAGGCGATACCGGTAGCGGCGTGCGCGTGCGGAAAACCGCGCATGGAAGTCGGCGGCGGCCGGCACGCACCAGCGCACCGCGATCGAGGGCGGCAGGCGCGCGGTGGTGCCCAGCATCCAGCCACGCGGCGCGCGGCGCGCATCGCTGTCGAAATGCACCACCTGGCATTCGCCGTGCACGCCGGCATCGGTGCGGCCTGCGCACACCACCTGCACCGGGGCATCGGCCACCGAGGACAGCGCCGCCTGCAGGCTGGCCTGTACGCTCGGCCCGCCATGTTCCCCCAACTGCTGCCAGCCCTGAAACTCGCTGCCGTCGTACTCCACGCCCAGCGCGTAACGCATCGGAACCTGCCTGTTATCGAATCGATGGAGCGCGCGGACTAGCCGACCGCGCGCTCGGACCACACTGCCAGCGTGTTACCGCCCGGCTCGCGGAAATGAAAGCGGCTGCCGCCGGGAAAGCCGAACACCGGCTTGACGATCTCGCCACCGGCGGCAAGGATCTGCTCGGCCATGGGCTCCAGCGCGTCGGCATACAGCACGACCAATGGGCCAGCGTCTGCCGGCGCTGCGGCGGTGACGCGATAGAAACCGCCGTCCAGACGACCGTCGTTGAAGGCCAGATAATCCGGGCCATAGGCCTGAAACTGCCAGCCGAACACGGCTTCGAAAAAGGCGCGACTGGCCTCCAGATCGAGCGAGGCGAATTCCACGTAATCGATGCGGCGCTCGCGTGCGGCGGCCATGCTGTCCAGCGCCGGGCTCATGCCAGGCGTTCCAGCAGTTCGGCGGCCTCGGCGCGGCTGGCCTCGTCGCCGGTTGCCGCGACTTCCAGCAACAGGCCGCGCGCGGTGTCCCTGTCGCCAAGGTCCATGTAGGCCACGGCCAGCTCCAGACGATCGCGCCCTGCCGAGACGAATTCCCTGCTGTTCACCGCGCTGGACGCAGCGGCCGGCGCGATGGGGGCCGGATCGACATCCAGGCGGTCCTGCGTGGCGACCGACGCGGACGGCATGCCCAGCGCCAGATCATTGCTGGCATGCGCAACGTCACCGTACGGCAGCTGGCCGTCTTCCGGTTGCGCGTGCGCGGAGCTTGGCGGCTCCGGCACCGCGTCCTCGGGCGCGACGAACGCAGGCTGCTCTACCGGCGGCGCTGGCGGCGTTGCGCGCAGCGAGCGCCAGTCCTCGCTGGCGACCACCGGCGGCGCGGCGGCAGGCTCGGACAACAGCGGCTCGCGGCGCAGCACATCGGACAGCGGTTGCTGCGTCTGCTGGGCGCGTTCTTCTTCGCGCAGATCGGCCTGCTCGAATTCGGGGTCGTGCAGCACATCGTGCTCGCTGGGCACGGTGGCCTGCGCATCGTCCTGCGGCTCGGCGGCGTCTGCCGCGGCACCGACCGGCACGAAATCGAACTGACGCCGCGGCAACGGCGGCAGCGGCGAGGGTTTGCGCCGGCGCGCCGCCAGCCAGGCGACGACCGCCGCGACGATCAATACCAGGCCACCGATCAGCCACAGCGGGAACCCGCTGCCCTGCTGTGCCGCAGCGGGCGTCTCCGACAGCCGCTTCTGCGCGGCCGCCAAGTCGGTGTCCTTCATGGCGATCAAGGCTTGCTGTTGCTGCTTGAGCTTTTCCAGATCGGCCACGCGGGTGCGCAGATCCTGCAATTCCGCATCGCGGGTGGCGATGTCTTCCCTGGCCTGTTGCAACTGTTGGTTGGCCGCCATGTCGCCCTCGCCTTCGGCACTGGTGCCGGACGTGGCGCCGGCGGTATTGGTCTGACTCGCCACAGCAGGGGCGATCTCGAGCCGCGCGCCGGCACCTGCCGAGGCCGCCGCTGCGGCAGGCGCGGGTGTTGCAGCGGCAGCGCCGGCCTCGGCCGGCTGCGGAACCGCCGAGCGCGCCTGACGCCACTGCGCGGCCTGCTCGCGCACCATCACCGCCGCTTCGGCGGCGCCGACCTGCGCCAGCGCATCCTCCTGCGGGGTGCGCAGCACTGCGCCCTGCTTCAATCGGTTGATGTTGCCGCCGATGAAGGCGTCCGGGTTGGTACGCAGCAGCGCCAGCATGGTCTGGTCGAGCGAATGCCCGCTGGAACGGGCCACCGCGGCAGCGATCTCCGACAAGGTCTGGCCCGAGCGCACCGCCGGCAACGCATCGCCGGCCGGCACCGGCGCGGCAGCACGCGTGCTGGAACGTGCGCCGGGCGCCGCCGCGTCGGCGGCCTGCCCGGCGCGTTCGGCAGCGGCTGCGGGCGCGGCGGCCGGTGCGCGTGCGATGGCGTTGCTGGCCCCGGCGCGCGGCGCCTCAATGCCTGGCTCGGCGATCGCCGCGGCGGTGTTGGGCGCATCGACCAATGCGGAATACTCGCGCACCAGCCGGCCCTGGCCCCACTCCACCTCGATCAGGAAGTTGATCGCCGGCTGCTCCACTGCCTGGCTGCTGGTCACACGGATCACCGCACGCCCGCGCGCGTCCTGCGCGAACTGGAATTGCAGGTTGCTGACCAGGCCCTGCGGGCGCTCCAGGCCGACCCGTGCAAACGTGGTGGCCGATGCCAGCGCCACGCGTGCGTTGTCGAGTTCGCCCGGCTCGTTGGAGATGACCGGAATCTCGGCCACCAACGGCTGCCCGGGCCTGGACAGCACCCGGATATCGCCCAAGCCCAACGCCATGGCAGCGCCACTGCAGGCCATCAGCAGCAGCGCACCTATCCCTTGTATCGGACGCATCGCGCCCCCGCCCCTATGTTTCATGGGCATCAATATAGCCGCTGCATGAGCGAAAAAGTCGGCGACCCGACGCAGAGCGCAGATGCCGCCGCGATGCCGCGATGCGACATGCATGCTGCAGGCCATCGACAGTGCATGGGTAGGAGCGCACTTGTGCGCGATGAGGCTTCACTGGGAGAGCTTCATCGCGCGCCAGCGCGCTCCTACGGAACTACCGCGTCAGCCTTCCTGTGCGACCAGCTCGGCCAGCTGCACGGCATTGAGCGCGGCGCCCTTGCGGATGTTGTCCGAGACGATCCACAGATTCAGGCCGCGCGGATGCGACAGGTCCTCACGGATACGGCCGACGAACACCGCGTCCTTGCCGGAGGCATGCGTGACCGGCGTCGGGTAGCCGCCAGGCTTGCGCTCGTCCACCACTTCCACGCCGGGCGATGCGGCCAGCAGCGCGCGCGCGTCTTCGACGCTGATCTTGTCGCGGGTTTCGATCGCCACCGCTTCGGAGTGACCGTAGAACACCGGCACGCGCACCGCGGTGGGATTCACCTGGATGGAGTCGTCGCCGAGGATCTTGCGCGTCTCCCAGACCAGCTTCATCTCTTCCTTGGTGTAGCCGTTGTCCTGGAAGTCGTCGATGTGCGGAATCAGGTTGAAGGCGATCTGCACCGGGAAACGCTGCGGGTCGATCTGCTGGAAGCTCAGCAGCTCGCTGGTCTGCTTGCCCAGTTCTTCCATCGCCGAACGCCCGCCGCCGGAGACCGACTGGTAGGTCGCCACATTGATGCGCTCGATGCCGTACTTGCGGTGGATCGGGCCGAGCGCGACCAGCATCTGCATGGTCGAGCAATTGGGGTTGGCGACAATGCCGCGCGGGCGCTGCTTCAGCGCTTCGGGATTGACCTCCGACACCACCAGCGGCACGTCGTCGTCGTAGCGGAACGCGGAGGAATTATCGATCACCACCGCGCCGGCGGCGGCGAACTTGGGGCCGTACTCCTTGGACACGCTGCCGCCTGCGGAGAACAGCGCGATGTCCACGCCGGCGGGATTGAAGTCGGCCAGGTCCAGCACATCGACCTTGCCGCCACTGAACTCCACCCGCCCGCCGGCCGAGCGCGCCGAGGCCAGCGCGTACAGGGTGGCGACCGGGAAGTTGCGCTCGGCTAGGATGCTCAGCATGGTCTCGCCGACAGCGCCGGTGGCGCCCACGACCGCGACGTTAAAACGACGGTTTTCGTTGCTCATGAGATTGTCTTTATCGAATAAGGAAAGTGGGGAACGCGCTTGCGCAGTGGGTTCGGGGAACCTCCAAAGCTGGCCGCGGAGGTTCCCTATCGTTTGGTCGTGATGGTTTTGCCGGTGCCGGTGATGGTCGCTACGCCAGCGCGCGCGCCGCCCTGTTTGGCAGCAGCCACCGCATCGGCATTCAGCGCGCTCGGCGGATGGCCGGCATTGGCGCCTTTGCCCAGCGCGGCAATCAGGTTGTCCACCGCCAGCTGCACCATCGCGCGGCGCGTGGCCAGGCTGGCGCTGCCGATATGCGGGGTGAGCACGACGTTGCGCAGGGCCAGCAGCTCGGGACGGACGGACGGCTCGCCTTCGTAGACATCCAGGCCGGCGCCGGCCAGGCGCCCGTTGGCGAGCGCATCGGCCAGCGCGATTTCATCGACCAGGCCGCCGCGCGCGATGTTCACCAGCGTGGCGGTGGGGCGCATCTTGCCCAGCGCCGCGGCATCGATGATGTGGTGCGAGTCCTTGGTGTACGGCAGCACCAGCACCAGGTGATCGGACTGCGCCAGCAACGTATCGCGGTCCACGTACTGCGCGCCGAGCGCCTGTTCGGTGGTGGCCGGCAGCTGGCTGCGGTTGTGGTACAGCACGCGCATGCCGAAGCCATGCGCGCCGCGGCGGGCGATGCCCTGCCCGATCCGGCCCATGCCCAGGATGCCCAGCGTGCTGCCGTGGATATCGGCACCGAGCATGGTCTTGAACGACCATTGCCCCCACTGCCCGTCGCGCAGCCAGCGCTCGGCTTCGGTGATGCGGCGCGCGGTGGCCATCAGCAAGGCAAAGCCGAGATCGGCCGTGGTCTCGGTCAGTACATCCGGGGTATTGCTGGCCAGGATGCCGGCTGCGCTGAGCACATCCAGATCCAGGTTGTTGTAGCCCACGCCGACGTTGGCGATCGCGCGTAGTTGCGGTGCAGAGGCGATTTCCGCCGCGCCGATACGCTCGTTGAGGGTGATCAGCGCACCGTCCAGCGATGCCAGCCGCGCAGCCAGCTCGGCCGGCGAATACGCGGTGACGCGCGCGGTGGTGGTCAGCTCGAAATGCTCGCCCAGCTGCGCGACGACATCGTCGAACAGCGGCTGGCTGACCCACACCTTGGCGCGGGGCGACTCAGACATCGGCCTGACCGGGAATGCGTGGCGCCACCTCGCCGACATCGCCGCACTGGGCGCGATGACGCAAGGCCTGGTCCATCAGCACCAGCGCCATCATCGCCTCGGCGATCGGGGTGGCGCGGATACCGACGCAGGGGTCGTGGCGGCCGGTGGTGATCACATCGACCACCGCGCCGTCCGCGTCCACGGTCGCGCCGGGCAGGCGCAGGCTGGAGGTCGGCTTGAGCACCATCGAGGCGGTGATCGCCTGGCCGGTGGAAATGCCGCCCAGGATGCCGCCGGCATGATTGCTGAGAAAGCCTTCCGGGGTGATCAGGTCGCGGTGTTCGGTGCCCTTCTGCGCGGCGCTGGCGAAGCCGTCGCCGATTTCCACGCCCTTGACCGCATTGATGCTCATCAAGGCGGCGGCCAGTTCGGCATCGAGCTTGCCGTAGATCGGCTCGCCCCAGCCCGCCGGCACGCCACCGGCCACCACGTCCACGCGCGCGCCGACCGAGTCGCCGGACTTGCGCAGCGCGTCCATGTAGGTCTCCAGCTCCGGTACCTGCTCGGCATGCGGCCAGAAAAACGGGTTGTCCTCGACCGCATTCCAGTCGAAACCGGTCGGGCGGATCTCGCCCAGCTGCGATAGAAATCCGCGCACCAGCACGCCGTAGCGCTGCTTGAGCCACTTCTTGGCGATCACCCCGGCGGCCACACGCATGGTGGTCTCGCGCGCGGACGAACGCCCGCCGCCGCGCGGATCGCGGATGCCGTACTTCTGCCAATAGGTGTAGTCGGCGTGCCCGGGACGGAACTGCTGGGCGATGTTGCTGTAGTCCTTGCTGCGCTGATCGGTGTTGCGGATCAGCAGGCCGATCGGCGTGCCGGTGGTGCGGCCTTCATAGACGCCGGACAGGATCTCGATCTCGTCGGCTTCGCGGCGTGCCGAGGTGTGCCGGCTCTTGCCGGATGCACGCCGCTGCAGATCGCGGGTGAATTCTTCCGGTGCGATCTCCAGGCCCGGCGGGCAACCGTCGACCACGCAGCCGATCGCCGGCCCGTGCGACTCGCCGAAGGTGGTGACCGTCAACAGGCGGCCGAAACTGTTACTGCCCATGACGGCATCCTCTCAACATTGCAGCAGGTGGCGTGGCGCGCAGGATGCGCGGCAGGTGACGTGCCGCCACCAGCATCGGTGCCACCGCGAACAGGCCGCTGAACACCAGCGCAAAGACATCCAGCTTAATGCGCCCACTCAGCAGCCAATCGGCGAGCAGGTGCAGCGCAACGCCAGTTCCGACCAGCAGGCCGAGTGCCACAATGAGCGTGCGGCGCCGATGCGCACGCAAGGCCGCATCCGAACTGACCACCACGATCCACGCCGACACCAGGCCGAAAAACGCCATCAGGCCGAAGCCGATCTCCGCCCCCGCCCTCAACAAGCGCTGTGGCAAGGGACCGCCGTACATCGGGTCGAACAGGCGGTACACCACGTCGATCAAACTGAGCGGAATGCCGACGCCGAAGATGGACACCGGCACCAGCAACAGCAGATCGCTCAGCTGCGGCCGCGCGATGGACGATTCAGCGCGCACTGGCCAGCTCGGCGATGCGCGCGCCGTGCGCGATTAGCTCGCGGCATTCGACCGCGAAGATGCCCATCTGCCCCACCTTGAACTCGACCCAGGCCAGATCCACTTCCGGCAACAGCTTGATCAGGTGCTGCTCGGACTCGCCCACTTCGCAGATCAGCAGGCCATCTTCGCTGAGGTGCTGCGGCGCATCGCGCAGGATCTTCAGCACCAGATCCAGGCCGTCGTCGCCCGCACGCAGACCCAGCTCCGGCTCGTAGGAATACTCCTGCGGCAGCGCGTCGGTTTCGTCGTTGGTGACATACGGCGGATTGGTGACGATCAGGTCGTACTGGCGGCCACCCAGCCCGGCGAATAGGTCCGACTTGAGCAGGGTGACATTGTCGGCATGCAGGCGCGCCTTGTTTTCGGCGGCCAGTGCCAGCGCGTCGTCGCTGATGTCCACGCCGTCCACGTCCCACTGCGGGTTGTAGTGGCCCATGGCGATCGCGATGCAGCCCGAACCGGTGCACAGGTCCAGCGCGCGAGTGACTTCGCGTCCGCCCAGCCAGGGTTCGAAGCCGGCCTCGATCAGCTCGGCGATCGGCGACCGCGGCACCAGCGCACGCGCATCGCTCTTAAAGCTCAGCCCGGCGAACCAGGCCTCGCCGGTCAGGTATGCCGCCGGCACGCGCTCGTTGATGCGGCGCTCGAACAGGCCCAGCACCTGCTCCTTTTCCGAGCGCAGCAGGCGCGCCTGGCCATAGGCCGGGCCCAGATCGTGCGGCAGATGCAGGCTGTGCAGGACCAGTTGGGTGGCCTCGTCCAGCGCATTGTCGTAGCTATGGCCGAAGGTCAGACCGGCTGCATTGAAACGGCTGGTGCCGTAGCGGATCAGGTCGATGATGGTGTGCAGTTCGTCGGCCGCGGCGGCAGTCATGGCAACAACTAAAGAGGAATCGGCCCACGATTATAGAGGTCGGATCGGTATCATGAGCGTCCGTTGCACTGGAAACCGCCATGTTCAATCGCAATACCGGCATCGTGCTGCTGGTGGCGCTGGCCGCCGGCCTGGGGCTGTTGCTGGGCCAGAAGTTTCTCGGCGCCGCGCCCAGCTCGCCCTGGCCGCCCACCCGCACCATCACCTTTTATCCGCAGCCACGCACGCTGCCGCAGTTCAGCCTGCGCCAGTCCGACGGCACCCAGCTGGTACCCGGTGAGCTGCAGGGACATTGGACGCTGGTGTTCCTGGGCTTCACCTTTTGCCCGGACGTCTGCCCGACCACGCTGACCGATCTGGCGGTGGCGCAGCAGCAGTGGGAAAGCATCCCCGATGGCCTGCGCCCGCGCGTGCTGTTCGTGTCGGTAGACCCGCAGCGCGACCCGCCGGCGCGCCTGGGCGAATATGCGCATGCCTTCCACAAGGACACCCTGGCCGCCACCGCCGAGGTGCCGGCGCTGCAGCGCTTCGCCACCGCGCTGGGCTTCGTGTTCCAGAAAGTGCCGGGCAAGGGCTTTGCGGACAATCCCAACGACTACAGCATGGATCACTCGGCCGGCATCGCCGTGCTCGACCCGCAGGGCCGCCTGGCCGGCCTGATCCGTCCCCCGCTCGACCCCAAGGCGATCGCCGCCGACCTCCAGCAACTGACCAAGGTAACCGCTCCGTGAGTCTCGTCACCTCCCTGACCTACGTGCTGCCGCACCGGTTGCTGTCCTCGCTGGCGCGCGCGCTGGCCTATTCCGATACGCCGTCCACCAAGCAATGGTTGATCGACACGGTCACGCGCAAGTTCGGCGTGGACCTGGGCGAGGCACTGGAACCGGACCCGCGCGCCTATCCCACCTTCAATGCATTCTTCACCCGCGCCTTGAAGCCGGGCGCACGCGTGCCCGACGCCGATCCTGCGGCGCTGCTGATGCCCGCCGACGGCCGCATCAGCCAGCTCGGCCCGATCGAGAACGGCCGCATTTTCCAGGCCAAGGGGCAGTCGTTCACTGCCGCCGAGTTGCTCGGCGACGCCGAAGCGGCGTTGCCGTTCAACGACGGCCTGTTCGCCACCGTCTACCTCTCGCCCAAGGACTACCATCGCGTGCATATGCCGTGGACCGGCACCCTGCGCGAGACCGTGCACGTGCCCGGCCGCTTGTTCAGCGTCGGCCCGGATGCGGTGCGCAACGTGCCGCGGCTGTTCGCGCGCAACGAGCGCCTGGTCTGCCACTTCGACACCGACTTCGGCCCGATGGTCTCGGTGATGGTGGGCGCGCTGCTGGTGTCGGGCGTGGAAACGGTGTGGAGCGGCGTGGAGATCCCGCGCTACGGCGACCGCATCACGCGCAAGGACTATCGCGGCAAGGGCATCGTGCTGGAGCGGTTTGCGGAGATGGCGCGCTTCAATTACGGCTCGACCGTGATCGTGCTGCTGCCGCCCGGTGTCGCAAAGCTCGATGGCGGACTTGCCGCGGAGACATCGGTGCGCCTGGGGCAAGCGCTCGCCCGTCGCCAGGCGGGCTGATCACCGCCGCGCACCTACGATTGCCCGCCTCTGCGCGCAAGTGATGCAACGCAGCGACGCCCTCGTAGGAGCGGGCCTGACCGCGACAGGGCCTTCTCGACGACGTTCAATGCGCAGACGCATGTCGCACTCCCAGTCTTCGATGTAGAGCGTCCTCGCTTGCGCTGGAACTAGCCGGACTGGTTCGTCGCTGCCAGGTCCGCTCCTACAACGGCGCAGCCCGGCGCAGTGCCCCGATGCGGTACGCCCGCACTGGCCAATGATCCCGCTGATCAGCTCGACGGCCTGTTCCGAGCAAGAACACTTGTCCACGGCGAAACGCCACCATGACAGCGGCATCGCACTCAGGCTCGCTCGCTACAGGACTGCTGCCCACTCCGGCTCCCAACAAGACGATGCGGGTGTAGGAGCGGGCCCGACCGCGACATGGCATGCGCAGTGAGGCTGGGGGCTTGCGCCTTTGGCACTCCAGCCCCCGATTCGGAACTGCCTTGCCTGTGCTGGAGCTACCGGGGCTGCTTTGTCGCGGCCAGGTCCGCTCCTACGGGGCGCCCGACCGCTTCTAACGGAGCGCGGCCCGGCGCAGCTTGCCGAAGCAGCTGGCCGTGTTCTAACTGACGTGGTACTGCAAGCGCTGCTCAGCGATCGCAGCCGGCCAGCTTGATGCTCTGCCCTGGCTTGAGCGCATACGACGGCGCCTTCAGGCCATTGGCCTTGGCCAGCTCCTTGATCTCGCACTGGTACTTCTGCGCGACGCGGCCGAGCGTGTCGCCCCTGGCGATGGTGTAGCTGCGCGCCTGCTTGGCCTTGGGCTTGGCGATCGCCGGCTGGCCGGTGGCCACGGTGGTCGGCACGCCGGCCATCGGGCTGACATCGCCCACCGCCACGCTGGGCACGTACTCGGGGGCGCTGCTGCTGCGCACGATTGCGCTGTTGAGATCGGCGGTGATCAGCGTGCGCGCCAGATCCGCGCGCGGGCCGTTGACGCAGTATCGCGTGTACAGGCTGACGATGCGGTTGGTGGCGTTGATGACGGTGCCGGCCGGGATCCAGCCATCGGATTCATAGCGCGGGTTGAGGTTGCGCAATGCGCGCATGTAGCCGTCGCGCGTGCCCATGCTGCCCAGGCAGATGGTGAGTTCGTAGATGGTGGTCGACTTGGCCAGCTTCAGCGTGGCCGGCTGCGCGTCGAGCTTGGCGAAGTCCACGCCGTACTGGCGCGGGTGCAGGAAGATCCAAGCCGCAGCGATCACCATCGGCACGTAGTCCTTGGTTTCGGCCGGGAACTGGTTGTAGACGTCCTGCTCCCAGAACCCGCGCCCGCCGCTCTGCGAGAACACGCGCGCGGCACGGCCTTCGCCACCGTTGTAGGCGGCCAGCGCCAGTTCGATGTTGCGGTTGAGCCCGGCCATGCGCTCGTTGAGGTAGGCGGCGCTGGCTTCGGCGGCGCTGCGTGCATCGAAGCGCGTGTCGAAGCCGGTGCCGTCCGGGCCCAGCCCGAAGCGACGCCCGGTGGCCGGCATGAACTGCATCAACCCGGCCGCGCCGGCACGCGAGCTGGCGTGCACCTTGCCGTTGGATTCCTTGGCCATGATGCCGAACAGCAGCGCCTCGGGCAGGCCGCGCTTCTGCCATTCCGGCCACATCACCCCGCGCAGGTTGCTGTAGTTCTCGTAGCTGGTCAGCAGCGCCGGGCGCATGTCGGTCAGCCAGCGGCGGATGCCGGCCTGCACCGCAGGGTTGTACTGCACCATCTTGTCGAAATCGTGGCGCTGGTCGTTGAGCAGCGTGGCAGCACGCGCCGCCTCGGGCACGCCGTTCGCCGCCGGGCCGAGGTGGTCCGGGTCGGCCTGCAGCAGGGTGTCGTCGTCCTGCGGATCTTCGGCGGCCGGCGCTTCGGCATCGGCGCGCGCCTTCAGCAGGCGCTTGTAGGTGGCCAGCTGATTGGCGACCAGGCAGCCGCGCTGCTTGATGCAGGCGTCGATGACGTCTTCCATGTCCTCCAGCGCGGCATCGCCTTCGGCGGTGCCCTTGGGGTCGGAGTTGTTCACCAGCACCAGCGCATCGCGGTAACGCTTTTCGGCGGCGGCCATGCGGGCATCGAGCACGGCGGCCTTCTCCGTGTCGCGTTTGGAAATGGCGTGGGCAGCGGGGACGACAGACATCAGCGCCACCACGACCAGAACCGGCCATGGGCGCAAACCAAAATGAGCGAGCGGCATCGTAGGCAGTACAGCGGAAAGGCAGGCAGGGTAGCCGCCGGGACGACACCGGGGCAAGGCGGCGGGGCCGGCAGGGTCAGTGGGCCGTTAGCTTGGCAGTGGCGCAGCGGGCCTGGAATGCCTTGGGGAAGGGCGGCAAGCCGCGGGCACACCGGCTGTGTCATTGCACTGCCTGTGGGCGGCTGGTGGCTGGACAGCGCGGTCGAAATCCGGGGCCAAGCCCCGCCCGGTCTGCCCGGCCGGATTGCCCGCTAGAATCCGGCGTTTCCCACCGGATCTACGCTATGGCCTCGTTCCTGCTCGGCAAAGGCGTCACCGACGACATCCCGGTCGTGCTGGAAGGGCGTTTCGGCAATCGCCACGGACTGGTGGCCGGCGCCACCGGCACCGGCAAGACCGTGACCTTGATGACCCTGGCCGAAGGCTTCTCGCGCATGGGTGTACCGGTGTTCCTGGCCGACGTGAAAGGCGATGTCGCTGGCCTGGCGGTGGCAGGCGATGGCGCCGCCGGCGTGCTGCAGCGCGCCACGGAGATCGGCATCGCCGACTACGCGCCGGCCGCCAGCCCGGTGGTGTTCTGGGATCTGTACGGCCAGCTCGGCCACTCGGTGCGCACCACCGTCAGCGAGATGGGCCCTACCCTGCTCGCGCGCATTCTGGAACTCAACGACACCCAGTCCGGCGTGCTCGACATCGTGTTCAAGCTGGCCGACGACCGCGGCCTGCTGTTGCTGGACCTGGACGACCTGCGTGCATTGCTTGGATTGGTGGTGGAAGAACGCAAGGAACTGTCCACCAGTTACGGGCTGGTCTCCAGCCAGTCGGTGGCCGCGATCCAGCGCGCCCTGCTGCGGCTGGCGCAGGACGGCGGCGAGCACTTCTTCGGCGAGCCGGCGCTGGAGCTGGCTGACCTGATGCGCGTGTCTGCGGACGGCCGCGGCGTGATCGGCATCCTGGCGGCCAATCAACTGGTGCTCAAGCCGAAGCTGTATTCCACCTTCCTGCTATGGCTGCTGTCGGAACTGTTCGAGCGTCTGCCCGAGGTGGGCGACCTGGAACACCCCAAGCTGGTGTTCGTATTCGACGAAGCGCATCTGCTGTTCGACGATGCGCCGGCTGCGCTGGTGCAGCGGATCGAGCAGGTGGTACGGCTGATCCGCTCCAAGGGCGTGGGCGTGTATTTCTGCTCGCAGTTTCCCGACGACATTCCGGACAACATCCTCGGCCAGCTCGGAAACCGCGTGCAGCATGCCCTGCGCGCGTTCACCCCGCGCGACCAGAAGGCGGTCAAGACCGCGGCGCAGACCTTCGTGGCCAATCCCAAACTCGATGTGGCCACGGCGATCTCCAGCCTGGGCACCGGCGAAGCGCTGGTGTCGCCGCTGCAAGGCAAGGGCGTGCCGGCACCGGTGCAGCAAACGCTCATCGCCCCGCCACGCTGCCGCATGGGCGCCATCAGCGAGACCGAACGCGCGCAGGTGCGCGCTGCCAGCCCGGTCGGCACCCGCTACGACACCGCGATCAACCGAGAATCTGCTGCCGAACTGCTGGCGCGCCGCGTCGAACAGGTCGCCGAAAACAACGCAGCACCGCCGGCACGCACCCGCGAAGACGACGATGCGCACGACAGCGGCTTCGGCAAGGTGGTCAAGGACGCGGTGTTCGGCACCAGCCGCCGCCAGGGCATGCTTGAGACGATGGCCAAGCAGACCTCGCGTACGATCGGCAACAGGATCGGCCAGCAAATCGTGCGCGGCATCTTCGGTAGTATTTTTGGCGGGAAGCGCTGAACCCAGACATCCAATGAGGAGGCACCATGAGCAAGGAGGCCAAGAAGACCCTGCTGGCCTGCACGATTGCCATCGTGCTTGTCGTCGTCAGCACGGCCTCAGCTGAACAGAAAGATCAGAGTGACCTTTGGCCTCTAAAGCGGCAGCAGGTACTGACTGGCACCTACACAGGGCAACTCACCTCCTACACGCAAGACTGCCAGACTGTCCGCGCCGAGCTTTTTCTTTCGATGCCGACTCCGAGCGGAAACATGCAGCGTTACACGTTAAAAACCACATGCATCGCTGGCAACCAGCTGAACGGCCCACCCCGAACGATTACCGGCGCCTGGGACATGGACGAGGCGATCGGTAGCTGTCTGGTGCTCAACTTCATGGACGTCGACGATCCGATGGTCGGACCGAACATCTACGGGTTTGCCGTCGAAGAGGATCTTCTCCCCTCGGACCACAAGCACCCCATCTACGTTCTCGCTCAAGACGGCCATAACTGCCACAGCGGCAGATCACCGGAATACGACGACAAGGTGCTCAGAAGGGTGCGCTGACAACGGCACACCCTGGTTTGCGCGAAGGACTGTGGCCAGTAAAGGCCAGTCTTTTTCAATAGGCTGGCTATCTACAGTTCTGCTTCTACGTACCACGGGCACTGACGCGCTAGAAGCGCAACTTTGCAGTCATTGCAAAACTCCGACGCGATATCTCCGCCGCCTGGCAACGCCCGTGCTCCAGCAAAGCTCATGCTCGAGTTAAGTCAGCACACCCTGCAACTTGGCGTACTGCAGCAGCATGATGGTCTTGGCATCGGCGATTTCGCCTGAGCCGATCATCGCCAGCGCCGTATCCAGCGACAGTTCCAGTACCTCGATCTCTTCGCCGTCTTCTTCGAGTCCGCCGCCCTCGCTGACCTTGTCGCCGTCGAAGTATTCACCGACGAAGAAGTACAGGCGTTCGGTGACCGAGCCAGGGCTCATGAAGGCCTCGAACACCTTGCGCACGTTGTCGATGCGGTAGCCGGTTTCTTCTTCGGTTTCCTTGCGAATGCAGGTCAGCGCATCGTCCCGGTCGAGCAGGCCGGCGCAGGCTTCGATCAGCATGCCGTCGGGATTGCCGTTGAGCAGTGTGGGCAGGCGGAACTGGCGGGTGAGCATCACCGTCTGCTTGGCGCGGCTATACAGCAGGATGGTGGCGCCATTGCCACGATCGTAGGCCTCGCGCGACAGGGTCTGCCAGCGGCCGTCCTTGCGCTGGAAATCGAACGTGACCTTGCGCAGCACATACCAATTGTCCGAGAGCACATCAATGCTGCGAATGCGGACCTGCGGGTTGCCAGTGGCAGAGGGATTCAAGCGACACTCCTTGTGATGCGAGCGACGGCAATGCCAGGGGCGCGGCGCGCCCGGTCGCTCGTACTGGCCGCGAGATTGCGGCGGGCTATTATTTTACCTATCGCTCTCCCGGTGCGTCAGACAGATCACGCACGCAATGCATCGGCGGTCTGTCGATGCGCGTCCGATGCTATCGGACACAGCGAGCTCCAATGCAGTGCTGCCACTGACGCATGGCCAGCAATATCCAGACCGTGCCGGCGACATGTCGCCGGCCTGTGCCCATTCCAGGTTTAATTGGCTTGCCCTCCCCCAATTGCGTGACGGCGCACGCCACCGCACAATCCGGTCACATCACACGCCTGGGGAGCGTCATGGAAGACCGTTTTCGCGCACGCAAGGTTGCCGCGCAGGCCGCGCCGGCACCGTTCTGGACCCGCATTCCCGCCATTGCCACCTATCCGCTGCGCGGCTCGGCGCTGTACGCATTGATTGCGCTGACGCTGTGTAGCGCGCTGCTGGTGCTGCCCGGCATCCTGAAACTGGTGGTCGCCGGCGTGCTGGGCATGGCGACCTACACCTATGCCTTCGACATCCTGCGCCATACCGCCGACGGGCAAGCCGACGCTCCCCGGCTGGGCTACAACAGCTTCGACAGCGCGGTGCTGCGGCTGGTCCTGCTGGCGCTTGCGCTGGGCATCGTCATTGGTGCGGCGGGCGTACTGGCGGGCAAGCCTGGCCTGACCATCGCCTATCTTGCAGCCCAGTTGCTGCTGCCGGGCATGATGATTGCGCTGGCCATCGACGGCAGCCTGCGCCGCGCCCTCAATCCGGCCGTGTCGATCGACATGGCAGTGCGCATCGGCTGGCCGTACCTGGCTGCATACGGTTTGCTGTACGTGATCCAGGGCAGCGCCACTGCGGCGATCTTCATCGCGGTGAAGTATCTGCCGCCGATCGTGCGCGAGGCGACGATGGTGATCGCCTCGATCTGGAGCCTGTTCGCCAGCTTCCACCTGATGGGGTATCTGGTCTACCAGTACCACGAAGAACTCGGCTACGTGCCCAGCGGCGATGCGACGTTCGAGCGCGAAGACCCCGATCAACGCCTGCTCGACGAAGCCGAACAATACCTGCGCGACGGACACTCCGACGAGGCATTCCAGGCCCTGCGCGGGGCGGTGCGTTCGCGTGCGGTGAGCCTGGCGGTGCACGAGCTGTATCAACGCCTGCTGCGTCAACACCATCGCAACGATGAACTGCGCGAGCACACCCGCCAGTACATCAACCGCCTGCTGCAGGAAAAACAGGAGCGTCGCGCGCTCGCACTGCAGCGCGAAGCGCTGGACGGTGACTCCACGTTTACCCCGCTGACGCCAGAGCACGCCACCTTGCTGGCCGAGCGCGCCAAGATGGCCGGGCAATTCCAGCTGGCGACCGACGGCTTGCTTGCGGCAATCGCCGCATGGCCGCGCGATCGGATGATGCCGGCCTGGTCGCTGGATGCCGGCCTGCTGTTGGGCGAACGGTTCGGCCGCGATGAGCAGGCGCGCGCAGTGCTGCAAAACGCACTGACTCAATGCGACGACGATGCACTGCGCACGAAGCTGGAAGCCGCGCTGAAAGCGGTGGCGATTCAACCAGCTTGAACAGCCAACAAAATTTTAAAGGCGACAGGTAAATCCCCAAAATTGGCGCATCTTGCGACATGCACTGCTCGCAGCCCTGCACACCGAGCATCTCGACTGGTCCTTGCCCGCCCACCGTCGCGGGACCTTACGCGGCATGGATGCCGCGTAAGAGCCTACACGGACGTACTTGCGGCGTGTCCTGCGATGGTGGGCGGGTAAGGGCCCTGCAGCTAGGCTGCAGATCCACCGCTCTGCAACTCATCCATCCGCGCTAGATAATTCTGCTCGAGGCAGAAGACACAACAGCAACCCGGCCCTCGCGTAGCAGTGTCTTTCAAGTGCAGTCAAATGCCAGGTCAAAAACTCGGTGAGTCGAGCGCGCGGCGCCCTCACCGCTTGCGTTGGCAACACGGATCAATCAGAAACCACTCACCCGTTCTCGAGCAAAAAGCGCGCCTTGCTGGCCTGTGCCTGCTCGGGAAACTGCTCCAGCAGCTGACGCAGCAAGCGCGTACGCTGTGCGCCGTCCTGCAGCTCGCCGTGCCGCAGGGCCAGTACGAACCAGTGGTGCGCCAGCTCGGCGCGCGGCATCCCCGACTCGCCTTCCTTCAACAGACGTTCGGCATCGGCCAACAATCCCGTGCGCAGGCATGCGCCGATCAGTGCCGTGCGCGCCGATGGCGCGTACCCGATCCCGGCCTTGCCCAGTTCGGCAGCGACTGTCAGCTGGATGCGCGTCTGCTCGACGTGGTGCGTGTGCAGTTGCAACAGCGTCTGCGCGTGCTGCAGGCTGTCCTGGTTGCGGCCGGCATTGCGCGCGGTGCGGTAGCGCGCCAGCGCCACGTCCAGGTTATGCGGTTGTTCGCTGGCCAGCTCCGCCAACAGTCGCTCGGCTTCCACGTTCTCCATGCGTCCCAGGTGCCGCTGCGCGCGCTCCCAGCGATCGTCCACCAGCACTGCCTCGCTCTCCTGCATGAAGGACGGGCGCGTGCGCCGCAACAGCACCAGTACGACACCGAGCAGCGCGCCACTGACCAGCCCACCGGCGTGTGCCTCAAAGGCGACGCTGCCGTTGTCGCTCCATAGCAGGCTGTACAGCTCCCAGCCCAGCCACAGCGGCAGCAGCAGGATCGCCGGCCCGCGTACGTAATCGAATACCACAAAGAACCAATAGAAGAAGCGCACCTTGCGCCTGCCCCAGACTACGCAGAACGCGCCCATCAAGGCAGCGATCGCACCGGAGGCGCCCAGGCCGCCGCCCGGCGCGCCCCAGCGCCACCACAAGCTGGCCGCGCTGGCGCCGAACCCGCCGAGCAGATACAGCAGCAGGAACCAGCCGCTGCCAATCGCGCCTTCCAGCAAGGTGCCCAGCGCCAGCAGAAACAGCATGTTGCCCAGCAAATGATCGAAGCTGCCATGCAGGAAGGTGGCCGTCAGCATCCTCGCAGGTGACCACTCGGAGCTACGCTGCAGATGCCGCAGCGTGAACACCTTGGACAGGCGCGCATCGTAGGGCGCGCGCAATGTGCGCCATTCGCGCAGACGCTGCTCGTCCTTGAACAATGCGCCACTGCGCAATGCCTCTGTAAAGGCCAGGTCGTGCATCGTCAGGTGCGCCAGATACGCAAGGCGTTGCCGCGCAGGCACGCTGCCCAGCTTGCCCTGGCGCGCAGCGCGCAACTTGGTGTCGTCGGTTTGCTGCAGATAGCGCTCGTGGGCTTGCGCCTCCACTGCACCGAGGCCGGACTCGACGTAGTAGCGCACCGCGTTTTCGACCAGCGCATCGTCCTTGCGCTGATAGCCCAGGTAGACCACCACATTGAACAACACCAGCAGCAGGGTCACCCAGGGAATGTTCTGGCGCGACCAGGGTTTGTGCAGCGGCATCAGCAACATGACAACGTCCGTGTCCCAGAAAGCGCAAAGCTTCGCCGTGCGGCGGCAGATGCGCAAGCCGGCCATGCGCGCTAGCATCGCGGCCCCGCTGTCGGATACACCGCCCATGAGCCGCTGGCGCCCGCCCGCCGAAAAAAGCACCGCACTGATCACGCCCGAGGGCCACGCCCGGCTCAAGGCCGAGCTGGAAGAGCTGTGGCGCGTGCGTCGGCCGGAGGTGGTGCGTGCGCTGGCTGCCGCCGCGGCAGAAGGCGACCGCTCGGAGAACGCCGAGTACACCTATCGCAAGAAGCAGCTCGGCGAGATCGACCGCCGCGTGCGTTATCTGAGCAAGCGGCTGGAAGCGCTACGCGTGGTGGATACCGCACCGACCGATCCGCGCGCGGTGTTCTTCGGCGCACAGGTCGAACTGGAGGACGCCGACAGCGGCGAGCTGCTGCACTACCGCATCGTCGGCCCGGACGAAACCGACGCTGGACGCGGCTGGATCAGCATCGACTCGCCCTTGGCGCGCGCCCTGCTGAAAAAACGCGTGGACGACGAGTTCGAAGCTCAGTTGCCGTCGGGCAAGCACACCTTCGTGGTGGTGTCGGTGGATTACGCCACTCAGTAGGCGAGTGATCGCACTCTGCTGACCTGCATGTAGGAGCGCACTTGCGCGCGATGGGGCGTCATCGATAAAGCCCCATCGCGCACAAGTGCGCTCCTACGGACAGATGTGTAAGAACCAGCGTCCAGTTACACCATCTGCAGATTCAACGGACGTCCCTGCTGGATTGCGACATTGGCCGGCAATGCATCGCCGAACAGATCGTGCTCGTCGCTGTCGGTGATTTCCACATCGACCAGGTCGCCGACCTTCAAGCCGCGCTCGCCGCCGTTCTGGATATGCACCAAGCCGTCGATTTCCGGGGCGTCCGCGCGTGAGCGCGCCACCGCGATATCGTCCTCGATCAGGTCGACCAGGCACTGCTGCACGCTGCCGATCTTGGCCTCCAGCCGCGCGGCGGAAATCTCCGCCTGCCTGGCCATGAAGCGCGCCAGACGCTCCTGCTTCACTTCTTCCGGCACCGGGTCCGGCAACGCGTTGGCGCTGGCACCTTCCACCGGCGAATACGCAAACGCGCCGACGCGATCGAGCTGGGCCTGATCCAGGAAGTCGAGCATGGATTCGAATTCGGCATCGGTCTCGCCGGGGAAGCCGACGATGAAGGTGGAGCGCACCGTGATCTCCGGGCACATCGCCTTCCAGCGCTGCACGCGCTCGAGGGTTTTTTCCACCGCACCGGGCCGCTTCATCAGCTTGAGGATGCGCGGGCTGGCGTGCTGGAACGGGATGTCCAGGTACGGCAGCAGCTTGCCTTCGGCCATCAGCGGAATCACATCGTCCACGTGCGGGTACGGATACACGTAGTGCAGCCGCGTCCACACGCCCAGTTCCGACAGGCCTTCGCACAGCGCCTTCATGCGGGTCTGGTACATGCGATCGCGCCACGGGCGCTCGGCATATTTCAGGTCCACGCCGTAGGCCGAGGTGTCCTGCGAGACCACCAGCAGTTCCTTGACCCCGCCACGGACCAGGCGTTCGGCTTCGCGCAGCACCTCATCGACCGGACGCGAGGCCAGATCGCCGCGCATCGAGGGAATGATGCAGAAGCTGCAACGGTGGTTGCAGCCTTCGGAGATCTTCAGATACGCGTAATGCCGCGGGGTCAGCTTGATGCCGTAGTCGGGCACCAGATCCACGAACGGGTCGTGGCGCGGCGGCAATGCGGCGTGCACCGCCTCCATCACGCTCTGGTAGTCCTGCGGGCCGGACACCGCCAGCACCTGCGGGTAGGCCTCGCGGATCTGTTCCGGGCGCTTGCCCAGGCAGCCGGTGACGATCACCTTGCCGTTGGCGTTCATCGCCTCGCCGATCGCGTCCAGCGACTCGGTCACCGCCGAGTCGATGAAGCCACAGGTGTTGACCACCACCACGTCGGCAGCGTCGTAACTGGGCACGATGTCGTAGCCCTCCACGCGCAACTGGGTGAGGATGCGTTCGGAGTCGACGAGCGCCTTCGGGCAGCCAAGGCTGACGAAGCCGACTTTGGGGTTCAGCTGGGACATGGAAGCAGGAGCCTGGGAACGGAGCGGCCTGGGGCCTGAGTGGAGCAATTATAGCGGCGCGCGGGCAGCGCTCTGAACCGCGCTGCGGGCAGGCAAGGTCATCTTAGCGAGACCCTCACCTGCAGCGCCGCCGATCCGGTCGATAATGCGCGCCTTCCCCTACCGCAGCAGGAGTTCCCATGGGTCACTGGACCACGCTCGACACCCCCGACGGCCAGGTCGCCGCCTGGCACGCCACCCCGACCTCCAGCCCGCGCGGCGGCCTGGTGGTGATCCAGGAGATCTTCGGCGTCAACGAACATATCCGCGCGGTGGCCGACGACTACGCCGCACGCGGCTACGAAGTGCTGGCGCCGGCCTTCTTCGACCTGGAAGAGAAGGACGTGCAGCTGCCCTACGACCAGGAGAGCCTGCAGCGCGGCCTGGCACTGGCCAATGCGGTCGGCCTGGAGCGCGCGGTGGAGGTGGTCAAATCCGCCGCCACCCTGCTCGGCCGCGCCGGCAAGGTCGGCACCGTGGGCTATTGCTGGGGCGGCTCGGTGGCGCTGCTGTCGGCGATCCGCCTGGGCCTGCCCTCGGTGAGCTACTACGGCGGCCGCAACACCCAGCTGCTGGACGAAACTCCGAAGGCGCCGGTGATGTTCCACTTCGGCGAGCAGGACACCAGCATTCCGCCCGAGGCGATCCAGGCCCACCGCGAGAAGCTGCCGCAGATGGAAACCTTCGTGTATCCGACCGGCCACGCTTTCAACCGCAGCATCGACCCCACCCACTACGACGCCGACAGCGCCGAGCGCGCGCTGGAGCGCACCCTGGGCTTTTTCGAAGCGCATCTGGGATGAGCGGGACTGCAGCCGGCACGTCCGGGGCGAGCGGCTTCCAGCTCGATGCGCGGCTGGCCGCAGACAGCGTGTTCGTCGCCGACGGACCGCTGTCGCAGGTGCGGCTGATGGACGACAGCCGCTTCCCGTGGCTGGTGCTGGTGCCGCGGGTCGCCGATGTCAGCGAGTGGATCGATCTGGATGGCGGCCAGCAGCGTCTGTTGCTGGCCGAGATCAATCAGCTCTCGCAGTTGCTGCGGGTCGAGCCCGGGGTCGCCAAGCTCAATATCGGCGCGCTGGGCAACATCGTGCGGCAGCTGCACGTGCATCTGGTCGGCCGGCATCCGGGCGATGCGGCCTGGCCTGGCCCGGTCTGGGGCAGCGGCAGCGCGCAGCGCTTCGAGGCCGATGCGCTGTCCCAGCATGTCGCTGCGTGGGCGCAGCGGCTACGATAGGCGCCCGTCTCACAACCACCTGTCCGCATGAAATCCAATGTCGTCGCCGCGCTGATCCTGATCCTCGTCGGCCTGCTGTTCCTGGCCAACAACCTGGGCTGGACCAATGTCAGTCTTGGCCGGCTGATCGCCACATGGTGGCCGGCGGCGTTGGTCGCCTGCGGTGTCGGGATGTTGTTTGGGCGCGGCAAATAGCCGGGAATCGGGAATCGGGATTGGGGAATCGTGAGAGCGCGCTTCTGGCGCTGTTGATTCCCGAACTACCCGGCCGTAGCTGCTGATCTGTCACTGATTGAATGCGGCAATGCGCCTTGAGGCGCGGCTCTCGCCCGTGCGCGTGATGGGCGTTAGCGCCCATGAATATGGAATGGAGCGATTCCAGCAGTCGATCAGCCCCAGCGCCTGGTCAGAGCGCCGACATCCCTTCTCCCATCGGGAGAGGGTGCCCCGAAGGGGCGGATGAGGGGACGCGCGAAGCCTCATGCGCTAGCCGACTGCACCCCTACAAAGCCAGGCTCCTGTATCCCCGAGACTGCCAGCGAACACGACACGGCCACCAATGCAGCCATGACCTGGCCGACATGACATCTGTCATCCGCAAGTGTTGACTTCCGGCACCTGATCGGCCGGCGTGTTGCGCGCAGCATGGGCGCACACCTACCGAGGACATTGCCATGCACTATCGCCTGATTCCCGCCCTGTTCCTGATCACGCTAGGCACGCTGTTTCTGCTGGACAACCTCGGGCTGGCCCGTATCGACCTGGGCAACCTGGTGTCGACCTGGTGGCCGGCACTGCTGATCGCCGCCGTCGTGCGCCAACTGCTGCGCTACCGCGAGCGGGCCACCGCGACCTGCTGAAGGCCGCGGCTGCTCCACTGCATCAGGTGCGCGGCAGGGTCACGCCGGTCTGGCCCTGGTACTTGCCGCCGCGGTCCTTGTACGAGGTCTCGCAGACTTCGTCGGACTGGAAGAACAGCATCTGCGCCACGCCTTCGTTGGCGTAGATACGCGCCGGCAGCGGCGTGGTGTTGCTGAATTCCAGCGTGACGTGGCCTTCCCACTCCGGCTCCAGCGGGGTCACGTTGACGATGATGCCGCAGCGCGCATAGGTGCTCTTGCCCAGGCACACCACCAGGGTGTCGCGCGGGATGCGGAAGTATTCCACCGTGCGTGCCAGCGCGAAGCTGTTGGGCGGGATGATGCACACATCCGATTCGATATCGACAAAGCTGCCCGGATCGAAGTGCTTCGGGTCGACAATGGTCGAGTTGATGTTGGTGAAGATCTTGAACTCGCGCGAGCAGCGCACGTCGTACCCGTAGCTCGAAGTGCCGAAGCTGACGATGCGCTGGCCGGCGGCGTCGTGCTTGATCTGGCCGGGTTCGAACGGCTCGATCATCGCGTGCTGTTCGGCCATGCGCTTGATCCAGCGGTCGCTCTTGATGCTCATGCGGTGTTCCTTGAAGACGGAAGGCGGCAGACCGAGCGGCCCGCGCGAAAGGCAGCGAATTCTAGCAAGCGACCGGCACCAGCGCCGGCCTGCGCGCTACAGCAGCGAAGCCGAAATCGGGATGCTGGCGCGCGGCCGCTTGCCCAGCTCCTCGGACAGACGCGCGGCAGCGGCCAGATAGGCCTGCGCTGCCGCCGACTCCGGCGCGGCCACCACGATCGGCTGGCCCGCATCGCCCTGCTCGCGGATCGCGATCGCCAGCGGCAACGACCCCAGCAAGGGCACGCCGTACTGGGCGGCCATGCGCTCGCCGCCGCCTTCGCCGAACAGGTGTTCGCGGTGGCCGCACTGGCTGCAGGTGTGCACCGCCATGTTCTCGACGATGCCGAGCACCGGCACCTCGACCTTTTCGAACATCTTCAAGGCCTTGCGCGCATCCAGTGTGGCGATGTCCTGCGGCGTGGTGACGATGACCGCGCCGGCCACCGGGATCTTCTGCGACAAGGTCAGCTGGATGTCGCCGGTGCCTGGCGGGAGGTCGATCAGCAGGTAATCCAGGTCGTCCCACAAGGTGTCGTTGAACAGCTGGGTCAGTGCCGAGGTCGCCATCGGCCCGCGCCAGATCATCGGCGTGTCCTGATCGACTAGCAAGCCGATCGACATCGCCTCGATCCCGAAGGCGCGCAAGGGCTCGATCGACTTGTTGTCCGGGCTGTCCGGCCGCCCGCTCAGGCCCAGCATCGCCGGCACGCTCGGCCCGTAGATGTCCGCGTCCAGTATGCCGACGCGCGCGCCCTGCTGACGCAAGGCCAGCGCCAGATTTACCGCGGTGGTGGATTTACCCACCCCACCCTTGCCGGAGCCCACCGCGATCACATTGCGGATGCGTGGATGCGGCGCCAGCTCCCCCTGCACCGCATGCGCGGGGATTCTGCGCTCGCCGCTCATGCGCGTGCGCTCCGGGAGGGGTCGATCGCCCTGCTTGAAGCGTATTGCACCATCGTCGTCATTGCCTGCCTGATTCGTCGTGCGCTGCCAACACAGCGATGGCTGCATCGCCAGGCGCAGCGCATGGGAAGACCGGCAGTTTACCGGCTCGGCCACAGGCAGATGCGTTTCAAGCCACTACCGGACATCGGCGCTTCGCGCTCACACATGTGTCAAATAGCGACAAATTTCACAAATGTGGACACATGATTAAGGAATTGTTACGTTCGGGATTCAGTTCAGCCAGCGCTCAGCGAGCACAGCTGTTTCGCAAAATCCCAGCGAGGAATCCGCAAGGTCATGTCGAGCCGTCTTCCGCAACACACCCCGCGTCATCGTTTGAGCACCGCGTTGTTTGCCGTGCTGGCCGCTTCTGCCGGCCAGGCTGCCGCGCAATCAGAAAACGGGGGGGGACCCGGGACCACCGATCTGGACAAGGTCACTGTCACCGGCTCGCGCATTGCGCGTACCGGCTTTGTCACGCCCTCGCCGGTCACCGCGATCAGTGCCGAGGAAATCCGCGCCACCGGCGCGACCACCATCAGCGACCTGATGGCGCGCATGCCGGCGCTGGCACCGAGCTACACGCTGGGCAATTCCACCCGCTTCATCGGCACCGCCGGCCTGGGCCTGCTCGACCTGCGCGGCATGGGCGTGGACCGCACCCTGGTACTGGTCAACGGCCGTCGCCACGTGGGTTCCAGCCCGGGCTCGACTGCGGTGGACGTCAACACGATTCCGGTGGAATGGGTGGAACGCGTCGAAGTCATCACCGGTGGTGCCTCGGCCGTCTACGGTGCCGACGCAGTCGCCGGCGTGGTCAACTTCATCCTCAAGAAGACCTTCACCGGATTCGAGACGCGCGCGCAGACCGGCCTGGCCGATGAGGGCAACTACAACCGCTCCTTCGCCAGCTTCTCGGCAGGCAGCGACTTTGCGGACGGCCGTGGCAACATCGCGGTGTCGGGCGAATACAGCAAGCAGGACCGCTTCGGTCGCGGCAACCGCGCCATCGGCCGCGAGTACCTGGTGTCGGTTCCGAACCCCGCGTTCGATCCGGGCCAACCGCCGAGCGAGCGCAATCCGCAGAACGTGCTCAGCGGCCCGGGCGGCAATCATTCCACGTCCTACGGCGGCACCTTCAACCTGGGCACCTTCGATTTCCGCAACCCGGCCAGCTATGGCAACCGCTACTTGTTCAACCAGGACGGCAGCTTCCGCCGCAACCGCTACAACGGCACGGTGGTCAGCAACACCTCGTGCGTGGATTGCGATTTCGTCGATCTGAATGCGGTCGCCGACCTGCAGCCCGGCTTCGATCGCAAGAGCGTCAATACCATGATCAACTTCGAGGTCAGCGAGAACCATCGCCTGTTCTTCGAAGGCAAGTACAGCGAGACCGATTCGGACTTCTTCGGCCAGCCGGCCTTCGACAGCTCGCTGCGCGTGCGCCGCCAGAATCCGTATGTCAGCCCCGAACTCGGTGCGCTGATGGATTCGCGCGGTGCCACGCAGATCCTGATGAACCGCTTCAATGTCGATGCCGGCCGTCGCGGCGAGAACATCGAACGCAAGACCTATCGCGCAGTGCTCGGTGCCGAAGGCAACTTCACCGACAACTGGACCTACGACGTGTCCGCCAACTACGGCAAGACCACGGTCGACCGCTTGAATCTCAACAACCGCATCAACGAGCGCTGGCAAGCCGGTATCGATGCCGCACGTGATGCCAGCGGCAACATCGTCTGCCGCACCACGCTGGATCCGAACGCAATCAATCCCCACACCAACCGCGTCTATTCGGCGCTGGCGCGCGAAGGCTGCGTGCCGTTCAGTGTGTTCGGCAATGGCGCAGTGACCCCGGAAGCAGCCGCATGGTTCAACACCACCGCGCGCTCGCAGGCCAAGATCCAGCAGACCGTGTTCAGCGCATCGGTGGCCAACAGCAACCTGCTGTCGCTGCCGGCCGGTGACATCGGGTTTGCCGGTGGCGTGGAATACCGCAAGGAACAGAGCGAGGAAATCACCGATCCGCTGGCGGCTTCGGGCGCGACTTTCCTCAACGCCATTCCGAACAGCGGTGGCGAATACACCGTCAAGGAAATCTTCGTCGAGAGCACCATTCCGTTGCTTGCCGGCCTGCCGGGCGTGGACCGGTTGGCGCTGGATGTGGCAGGGCGTTATTCGGACTACGACAGCATCGGCTCGACCAAGACCTGGAACGTGGGCCTGGACTGGACCATCATCCCGTCGCTGCGTCTGCGCGGCACCGTGGCACAGGCAGTGCGCGCGCCCAGCATCGGTGAGCTGTACGACTCGCAGAGCGAAAACTTCGCCACCATCAACGATCCCTGCAACTACCTGCCGACCAACACCAACCGCCCGGGCACCGCGGGCGATGTGGCATTACGCCAGGCCAACTGCAGTGCGCTGGGCGTGCCGGTGGGCTGGATCGATACCTTCACCTCCACTCGCCCCGGCGTGAGCGGCGGCAACCCGGAACTGAAGCCGGAGCGCGCGCGCAGCCTGTCCTATGGGCTGGTGTGGCAACCGGAGTTCTTCGACGGCTTCGGCATGTCGATCGACTACTGGCGCATCGACCTGCAGGACGCGATCGGCACCGTGACCGCGGAGACCAATGCCACGCGCTGCGTGGACAATCCAGGCGGCATCAACAACAGCTTCTGCGGCTTCGTGCAGCGCGCCCCGCTGGGTGGATTCACCGACCCGCAGGGCCGCATCTATCCCGAGCACAGCATCATCGGCTGGCAGGCGCTCAACGAAAACCTGTCACGCTCGCGGCGTGTGGGCGTGGATCTGGAAATGGACTACCGCTTCCAGCTCGGCGAAGGCAACACCGTGCTGCGCCTTGTCGGTACGCGCCTGATCCAGTCGCGCGAATGGGTGTTCCAGGACTTCCCGGCCGAATACGACGAGTACGTGACCTACGTGACCGACCCGCGCTGGCGCGCGCAGTTCCAAACCAAGTACAACTGGAACGAATGGCGTGCCTCGTGGGACATGAACTATGTGGACGGCAACTTGCGCGTGACGCCGGAGAGCTACAACAGCAATCCGGGCTCGGCCAGCCCGATCAAGAACGGCTCGTACACCTACCACAACTTCCAGTTCGGCTATCAGTTCCCCGGCTCGAAGATTGACGTCTACCTCGGCATCGATAACGCCTTCGACAAGGATCCGCCGCGCAACTACTTCGGTTCGGACTTCACCTCCGCGTTGTACGACAACATCGGCCGGTTCTTCTATCTGGGCACCACTGTCCGATTCTGAGGCCTGTTGACGATGCATCGAAAAGACCCCGTTCGACGGGGTCTTTTTTTAATTGATATTGCAGATGAAACCATTTAACCAGGCTCGACAACTGACCGCAGGTACATTTACCAAGTAGCGTTCGGTTGATCGCGCCTAATTTCACGCCGCATCGTGCGCACTGACAAAAATGAATGCCCGGGCAAGCAAAGTACGCCCTTGTTCGCACACCCGACAATTTGTGCACAGATCCGCACATTTGATGCGGATCTTGCCCTTTTCATTAACGAATCATTCAAAAGGCTTGCGACACTGCACACAGATTCATTACGTTCGGGTTAAGGCCATCTGACTCTTCGATGACCGCCACTTCTCCCGATACCCAGCTGAAAGGTTAGGAATGAGCAATCAATTTCGTCGCCATGCCCTCAAGCGCACCGCTCTGGCAGTTGTGCTCGGCGCCTGTCTCGCCAATGGCGCGGTCTATGCACAAAGCACGACCGGCAGCATCTACGGTAGCGCTCCCTCGGAAGCCGGCAGCACCATCGTCGTTCAAAGCGACACCGGCCTCAGCCGGACGATCACCGTCGACGCCAATGGTCGTTACAACCTCGGCTCTTTGCCGGTCGGCGCTTACACCGTCACCTTGAAGCGTGGCGATCAGGTCGTCGACACCCGCAAGAACGTGCAGTTGCGCGTCGGATCCGGGACCGAGGTGTCGTTTGCTGGCGCAAACGCTGGAGCAGGCAACGCAGATGCGACCACACTTGGCGCCATCACGGTCACCGCCGCGAACGCGCCAAAAATTGACGTGAGTTCGACTAGCGCGCGCTCGGTGATCACCTCCCAACAGCTCGCAGTGCTGCCGCTCGGCCGCAGCGCAGAGGCAATCGCACTGCTGGCGCCTGGTGCTGTCGCGGGTAGCGGAGCATTTGACAACGGCTCGCGCTCGGTTGTTTCGTTCGGTGGCGCAGGTGTGACCGAAAACGCGTACTACATCAACGGCTTCAATGTCAGCAATCCGCTCAGCAATCTCGGCGGTGTCAGCCTTCCCTATGGTGCGATCGACCAGCAGGAAACCTATACCGGTGGCTACAGCGCCCGTTACGGCCGCTCCACCGGCGGTGTGATTAACCAGGTCGGCAAGCGCGGCACCAACGAATGGCATTTTGGCGCACAGGCCGTCTGGGAACCCAAGTCGCTGGCCAGCTCGCCTGAGAACGTGCGTTTCCCCAATAACACGCTCCCGGACGGATTTGAGTACACCAATCCCGACCAGCCCGGCACGTTGTATCGCAGCCGCAAGGACGATGGTGCCACTCGTACCGTCTACAGCGCCTACGCGGGCGGCCCGTTGATCGAGGACAAATTATTCGTCTTCGTCGCGGGCGAATCGGACAAGACCGATGGCGTGTCCACCAACTCGAGCGCGGCCAGCGTGTTGGGACGTAACAACTACGCCTACAGCGCACCCAAGTTCTACGGCAAGATCGACTGGAACATCAACGACAGCAATATCCTCGAGTACACGCGCATCGAGAGCACCGATCGCCGCGGCGGTTACTACACCGATTTCGATTACGACACCTTGTCCGGTGGCGGCCGTAGCGGCACTTTTGCCGACACTTACAAGATCAAGGACCGCTACGACATCTTCAAGTACACCGGGTACCTGACGGATGACCTGACCTTGAATGCCACCTGGGGTCGTAGCCGGCAGGACAATCTGCAAGCCAATCCGTATGTGTCGGAACTGCCTTATCTGCAGAATGTGACCAATCAGAACCCGGCGCTGACCGGCGGCACACCCATCACCAACGACCAGGCCAGCAACCGCACCAAGGCCGATCGCCCGCAGAACAAGACGCGCAGCCTGCGGCTTGAACTTGAATACCGGCTTGGCGATCATGACCTGACCGCCGGTGTGGACAACATGTACTTCAATGCCTCCGACGAAGGCGTGCGGACCACTGGCCCGGGATACCAGTGGCTGTTTGCCCGCCAGTCCAATCCCAACATCGATATCCGCCCAAGCCTGGGTGTTGGCCCCTCCGGTGGCGACGGTTACTACGCGCAGCGGCGCATCTTCACCACCACCACCAGCATGGCCGTGGAACAGAAGGCGTACTATCTGGAAGATCGCTGGCAGGTGAGCGACAACTGGTTGGTACTGCTCGGCATCCGCAACGACAAGTTCACCAACTTCAACAGCGCAGGCGCGCCGTATGTCGACAGTGGCGACCAGTGGGCCCCGCGGCTGGGCGTGAGCTGGGACGTGTTCGGCGACTCGTCGTTGAAACTGTATGCAAACGCAGGGCGCTACTACCTGGCCCTGCCCAATAGCGTTGCCGTCCGTGGCGCATCGGCCTCCACCTACACCGATGAATATTTCGCCTACAGCGGCCTGGATGCCAACGGCGAGCCGACCGGCCTGAGAGCCCTGGGTCCCGGACCGGTCTCCTCCAATGGAGAGTATGGGCAGACGCCTGATCCCAACTCCTTCGCGCCCAGCGATCTCAAGTCGCAGTACCAGGATGAGTTCCTGGTTGGCTTCGAAAAGACCCTTGGCGAAAAGTGGAATTCCGGCGCGAAGGTGACCTACCGCAAGTTGCAGACAGCTATCGACGACGTGTGCGATACCGGCAAGATGGCAGACAAGCTGGAAGCGAGTGGCATCGACTCCTCGTCGGTGGCCATTCCCGGTTGCGTGATGTTCAATCCGGGCGAAACCAACACCTATAACCTGGCCAATAACGATGGTTCCGGTCGGACCCAGGTGCGCATGTCCCAGGACGACTGGGGCTTCACCAGCGGCGCCAAACGCAACTATGTGTCGGTCGACCTGTTCCTGGAGCATCCCTTCGATGAGAAATGGTTCGCTCGCGTCGACTACACCTGGTCGCACCTGTACGGCAATACCGAAGGCCAGGTGAAATCCGATCTGGGCCAAGCGGACGTTTCGAAGACCCAGGACTGGGATTCGGCAGAGTTGATGTACTACGCAGGCGGCAGCCTGGCCAACGATCGCCGTCACCAGCTCAAGGCGTTCGGCGCGTATCAGTTCACGCCCGAGTGGATGGCATCGGCAACGGTTCGAGTTCTGTCGGGAACGCCCAAGTCCTGCCTGGGCTATTTCGGCCAGGGCGAACAGGATCCCATCGGCTATGAATCCGGCTACCACTACTGCGCAGGGACACCATCCCGTCCAGGCGATGCAGGCCGGACTCCCTGGCTGACCAATCTGGATTTGGGCGTGACCTATCGCCCGGCGTTTGCTGACCATAAGCTCGCCATCGGATTACAGATGTTCAACGTCATCAACGATCGTGACGAGACCCGTACCGAAGCCGTTTATGGGGACGATCGCTACACGGTTTCCAATACTTATGGCATGGGTACGTATTTCAACCCGCCACGCTTTGTCCGCCTGTCGGCATCGTATGACTTCTGAGCACTGAGCAAGGCGTCAGCAGGCATTGTGCTGCATGTTCTCCACGGCCCCGCAAGGGGCCGTTTTTTTTTTGGTCTGGGCGGCAGCGAAACGTAACAAAGCCAGCGTGCATCGGTGGCCTCCCCCCGCACCCATGACCTTCGACACCATGCCTATCGGCTGGGCAGGCGTAGAGTGCCGGCCACAGCCCCGGCGACGGGGCTTCCCACATCTGCTCCTGGAGCCCTTTGTGATTCGTACACCTCATTTGTTGACCCTGTCCCTGGCCGTGGCCGCCGCGCTGAGCGGTTGCAAGAAATCCGAAGACGCCGCGCCGGCCGCGCCCGCGGCCGACACCGCCGCAACCACCCCGGCGGCTCCCAAGACGCTGACCCTGGACCAGAGCAAGCTGCCGGCCGTGAACCAGTTCACCGCCGCCGACCTGGATACCAACGGCAACGCCTGCACGGATTTGAATGCGTACGCCAACGCCAAGTTCCTGGCCGCCAACCCGGTACCGAGCGATCGCACCAGCTGGGGCGCGTTCGAGATGCTCGACGAGCGCTCCAATGCGATCCAGCAGCAGTTGGTCGAACAGGCCGCGGCCGACACCAGCGCCACCGGCGTGGAAAAGATCGTCGGCGACCTGTGGTCCACCGGCATGGACGAGGCCAAGATCAACGCCCAGGGCATTGAGCCGCTGAAGCCGGAACTGGCCGCGATCGACGCCATCAACGACCAGGCCAAGCTGGTCGACTATCTGCGCAGCAGCGCCGCCAAGGGCAACAACGAGCTCTTCAGCTTCGGCGCCGAGGCCGACTTCAAGAAATCCAGCCAGAACATCGCCTATGCCATGCAGGGCGGCCTGGGTCTGCCGGATCCGGAGTACTACACCAGCGCCGCCAACAAGGCCAAGCTGGAGGCCTACCAGGCGCACGTGGCCAAGGTGCTGGAACTGTCCGGCGTGGCCGCGGCCGATGCTGCCGCGCAGGCCAAGCAGGTGGTCGCGTTCGAGACCCGTCTGGCCAAGGTCTCCAAGACCAGCACCCAGATGTCGCGCGATGCCTCGCTGGCCTACAACCCGATCTCGCCGGCCGATGCCGACAAGCTGACCCCCAACTGGTCGTGGACCGAGTTCTTCAAGTCGCAGGGCGTGGCCACGCCGGAGATGTTCTCGCTGGCGATCCCGGCCTTCCACCAGGAAGTGAGCAAGATGATCGCCGACACCGATCCGGCGATCTGGCGCGCCTACCTGCGCTTCCACACCGTCGATGGTGCCTCGCCGTTCCTCAGCCAGCCGTTTGTGGATGAGAACTTCGCGTTCTACAACCAGACCCTGCGCGGGCAGAAGCAGATCAAGCCGCGCTGGAAGCGTGTGCTGGCGACCATCAATGGCCAGACCGGCGAAGCGCTGGGCCAGATGTACGTCAAGGTCGCCTTCCCGGCCGATTCCAAGGCCAAGATGGAAACCCTGGTGACCAATCTGCGCACCGCGCTGAAGGCCCGCATCGAAAAGCTGGACTGGATGAGCCCGGAGACCAAGACCAAGGCGATCGCCAAGTGGGAGAGCTTCACGCCCAAGATCGGCTACCCGGAAAAGTGGCGCGAGTGGAACGGCTTGAACACCAGCCGCGACAGCTACCTGGGCAACGTGATGGCCGCGTCCGAGTACAACTACAAGTGGAACCTGTCCAAGATCGGCAAGCCGGTGGACAAGACCGAATGGGGCATGAGCCCGCAGACCGTCAACGCCTACTACAACCCGTTGCAGAACGAGATCGTGTTCCCGGCCGCGATCCTGCAGCCGCCGTTCTTCGACCCGAATGCGCCGGAGGAAATGAACTACGGCGGCATCGGTGCGGTGATCGGGCATGAGATGACCCACGGCTACGACGACCAGGGCAGCCGCTTCGGTGCCGATGGCAACTTCATCGCCGATCCGGGTTGGTGGACGCAGAAGGATCTGGACGCGTTCAAGGCGCGCACCGGCAAGCTTGTGGCGCAGTTCGATGGCTATCGCACCCCGGCCGGCGACAAGGTCAAGGGCGACCTGACCCTGGGCGAAAACATCGCCGACCTGGGCGGCCTCAACACCGCCTACGACGCGATGAAGACCGCCACCGCCGGCAAGGACGATCCCAAGACCGACGGCATCACCCGTGACCAGCGCTTCTTCCTCAACTGGGCAACAGTGTGGCGCCGCAACTTCACTCCGGAAGAACTGGTGGTGCGCCTGAAGACCGATCCGCATGCGCCGGCCAACTTCCGCGCCATCGGCGCGCCGTCGAACATGCCGGCGTTTGCCGCCGCATTCTCGTGCAAGGCCGGCGATGCGATGGTGCGTCAAGGCGATCAGCAGGTCGTGATCTGGTAATTACGCGACATTGGTAAGAGCGAGCGGCGATCTTCGGATCGCCGCTTTTTTTGTGTGCGCCGTGGCGCCGTTGGCGGGTGCGTAAACCTCTTTCGTCCGTACTGGCAGCGCCTGTGCCCCAACCGGAAATCGACACGCCATTCCGGCAACCAAGCAGGCTGCCATTCGCCCGGGAGCGCTTTAGCAGGCACGCCGGAGACAAGCGCTTGTGCAGCGCCGGCCTGGATTGCCGTGGCTGCACCCGGTGAACGGATGCGCTTCGTGAACCGGTGTCTCCAGGCCAAGCTCAACAAACCTCAAACCCGGCGCTCGCAAGGCGGCGTCCGCTTATGCTCGGAGTCCATTTCCTCGCCGATGCCAGATATGCCCTTGCTCAAGACCTCCACCCTTGCCCTGGCCCTGCTGGTCGCCCTGCCTGGCTGCAAGCGCGCCTCCGATGCAGATGGCGCCCCGGCATCAGCGGCCACTTCGGCGCCTGCCGCGCCGCCGGCCACGACAGCCAGCAAACCCGCATTCGATATCAGCGAGCTGGGCCCGGCAGCCAGCGCGTGCCAAAACCTGGACGACTTCGTCAATGGCGCCTGGGCCAAGGCCAATCCGATTCCGGCCGACCGCACCAGTTGGGGCATGTTCGACGAGCTGACAGAAAAGAGCCTGACGACGCAGCGTGAGATTGTTGAAAGCGCCGCGAAGCAGGTAGATACGCAGACCGACCCGCTCACACGCAAGCTTGGCCTGCTCTATGCCTCGGGCATGGACGAGGCCGCAATCGAGGCAGCGGGAGACCAACCCATCCGTCCGTTGCTGGAGACGATTGGGGCGCTGAAATCCCCGGGCGATGTCGCCAAATACATCGCGAGCCGCTACGCGGAGGGCGACGGCCAGGTTTTCCAGTTCGGCGCGAGCGCGGACTTCCACAAGGCAGACCAGCAAATCGCCTTCGCCAACGAAGGCGGCCTCGGCCTGCCAACGAAGGACTACTACACCGCCGCCGAGTACGCCCCCATCCGGGAAGCCTATCTGGCCTACATCGCCAAATCGTTCGAGCTCACCGGCAGCAATGCCGATGCGGCCAAGGCACAGGCCAAGGACGTGATGGCGCTGGAATCGCGCCTGGCTGCTGCGTCGCTTTCGCCGACCGACGCACGCCAACCCAAGAACCAGTACAACTTCGTCAGCGTTGCCGAGGCAGACGCGCTCACCCCGCACTTTTCGTGGAAAGATTTCTTTGCCGCGCAAGGCGTGGATGTCGGTGCCGGCTTCTCGCTGTCGCAACCGCGCTTCTTCGCTGCGTTCGACCACCAGTTGGCGAGTGCGCCGATTGCACAGTGGCAGGCGTATCTACGCTTCCACACCATCGACGATGCATCCAAACATCTCAGCAAGGCCTTTGTCGACAACAACTTCGCTTTCTACGGCAAGGCTCTGTCCGGGCAGCCGGAGCAACGCCCACGCTGGAAACGCGTCCTGCGCGCGCTCGACTCCGCCATGGGCGAAGGCCTTGGCCAGCTCTACGTCGCCAAAGTCTTCACGCCCGAAGCCAAGCAACGCGCAGCCGAACTGGTCGACAACGTCCGCGCCGCGCTCAAGACGCGCATCGAAAACGTGGATTGGATGAGCGCCGAAACCAAGGCAAAGGCGCTCGCCAAGTGGAACGCGTTCCTGCCCAACATCGGCTACCCCGATACCTGGCGAGACTGGTCGGGGCTGGACATCGTGCCGGGGGCGTATTACCGCAATCTGCAGGCGGCTGCCAAGTTCAACTACCGCTATGACATCGCTCAAATCGGCAAGCCCACCGATCGCAAGCGTTGGTCGATGACGCCCCAGACGGTCAACGCGTACTACAGCCCCAGCACCAACACCATCAATTTCCCGGCCGGCATTCTGCAACCGCCGTTCTTCGATGCCAATGCCGACGATGCCCTGAATTATGGCGCCATTGGCGCGGTGATCGGGCACGAAGCCACGCATGGCTTCGACGATCAAGGCAGCCAGTTCGATGGTGCGGGCAACAACGTCAATTGGTGGACGGCGCAGGATCGCAAGGCATTCGAACAGCGTGCCGATACCCTGGTAAAGCAGTTCGATGCCTATGTTCCGCTGCCCAGCCACCCCAAGCTGCATGTCAACGGCAAGCTCACCCTCGGCGAGAACATTGCCGACCTGGGCGGTATCAATATTGCCTACGACGCCCTGCAGACTGCATTGCGCCAGCATCCCGAGCGGGTCGCGCGCATCGACGGTTACAGCCCCGAGCAGCGGTTTTTCCTGGGCTTTGCGCGCAACTGGCGCGGACAGACGCGCGAGCAGCAACAACTGGTCTACCTGGCGAGCGACCCGCACTCACCGGACAACCTGCGCGCCATCGCATCACCGTCAAACATGCCGCAGTTCGCCACCGCCTTCGCCTGCAAGCCGGGCGATGCAATGGTGCGCCCGGAGAAAGACCGCGTGGTGATCTGGTAATTCGGTGCAGGTGCCGCCTGCAATCGCTTCCAGCAGCAACGCAACACGTACAGGCCCGCACCCGCGGGCCTGTCGCGTTCATGCAAGCGGCCGGCACCGAGGGTCGACGGCAGCTCGCGCCCGCCTGCACGGGGCGCAGCCTTGCTAAACTCCGCCGACTTCAATCTGGCCACCCTTCTTCTCGATGCCCACCATTCGTCCGCTTGCCCTCGCTCTTGGCTTCAGCCTGATCACGCTGCTGTCCGCCCCCGACGCCGACGCCGCTCGCAAGAAGAAAGCTGCTCCCAAGGCGCCGGCCGTGTCGGCGGCCTGCACCAATTTCTACGATTACGCCAATGCCGGCTGGCTCAAGGCCAACCCGGTGCCGCAGGCCGGTGCCGTCACCGCGCTGGGCCAGCTGTCCGAGCGCGCGCTGCAGCAGCAACGCGAGTTGCTGGATGCATCGATGAAGACGCCGCAGGGCAATGTGCAGAAGCTGCTCGGCGACTTCTGGGCCAGCGGCCTGGACGAAGCATCCGTCGAAAAGGACGGCTCCAACCCTATCGCCCCCTTGCTGTCGCGCATCGACGCGATCAAGAAGGCCAAGGATGTGCCCGCTTCCATCGCAGCATTGCATCAGGTCGGCATCCCGGTCGGCTTCAACTTCGGCCCCGACGTGGACCTGAAGGCGCTGGATCGCCACATCGGGTATTTCATGCAGGGCGGCATGGGCTTGCCGGACCCGGCGTTCTACACCCGCACCGATGCCGACACCCAGGCGCTGATGGGCCGCTACCGCGCCTACGTCAAGCAGATCCTGGCGCTGACCGGCACCCCGGCCGACCGGCTCGACGCCGATGCCGCCTCGGTGCTGCAGATCGAGACCGCGCTGGCGCGCAGCGCGCAGTCGGTGCAGGGCATCAACAACCCGTTCAACAACTACGCCCCGATCGCCACCAAGGAGCTGACCAAGCAGTACAAGAATCTGCGCCTGGCCGACTTCCTGGAAGCGCAGGGCGTCAAGGACGACCTGGTGTCGATGGCCGACCCGGCCATGTTCAAGCAGCTCGACAGCATGATCGTCAGCATCAAGCCGGAGCAGTGGAAGGCCTATCTGCGCTGGCGCGTGGGCGATGCGATGGCGCCGTACCTGTCCAAGAGCTTCCACGATGCCGAGTACCAGTTCCGCGGCCGTCTGCTGCGTGGCGATGCGCTGCCGCCGCAGCGCTGGCAGCAGGTGCTGGACGCGATCAATATCGCCGCCGGCCCGATGCTCGGCCGCGAATACGTGGCGCGTTACCTGAGCAGCGACACGCGCCGCCAGGCCGAAGCCATCGCCGACCAGGTGCGCGACGCGCAGCTGGCCGCGCTGGAGCGCACCGGCTGGGGCAACGGTGAGGTGATCGCCGAAGCCAAGGCCAAGCTGGCGGCGATGAAGATCGAAGTCGGCGCGCCGCGTCGTGATCTGGATTACACCGTGCAGCCGATGGGCCGCGGCAGCTTTGGCGGCAACATGCTGATTGCCTCGACCTGGCGTCACCGCGAGGAGATGAAGCGCATCGGCAAGGGCAACGCCGACCGGCGCTGGGACGTGCTGCCGCAGCAGCCGGCAGTGGCCTACGACATTGCGCAGAACCGCCTGATCATCACCGCCGCCGTGCTGCAGCCGCCGGTGCTCACCGCCGGCAGCACGCCGGCCGCGCAGTACGGCGCTTACGGCGCGCTGGTCGCCCACGAAATCACCCGCGCCATCGACGCCAAGGGCTCGCTGGTGGATGCCAAGGGCGAGTTGCGCAGCTGGTGGACGCCGGCCGAGAAGACCAGCTGGACCCTGCTGACCGACAAGGTGGCCAGCCAGTTTGGTGCCTACCCGTACCCGGGCGTGCCCAACGTCAAGGTCAACGGTGCGCAGACCGCCGAAGAAAACCTGGCCGACCTGGCCGGCATCGAACTGGCCTGGCAGGCCTTCAGCAAGGCACAGCCCGCGGCCACCGAGGCCGACAAGCAGGCGTTCTTCACTGCCTGGGCCGGCTTGTGGGCCCAGCAGCTGTCGCCGAACGAAGCGGTGCAGCGCGCCAGCGCCGACATCCGGGCGCCGGGCCAGTGGCGCACCAACGGCCCGCTGTCCAACCTGCCGGAGTTCGGTGCGGCGTTCAGCTGCAAGGCCGGCCAGCCGATGCAGCGCGTTGACGCCGAGCAGTTGAAGATCTGGCGCTGATTCAAGCGCCAGGAAGTCACTGGCAATCAACACGCAGTGGCAGGCAATAAAAAAGAGCGCGGACTCCGCGCTCTTTTTTTGTGCCTGGCATTTCATCTATGACAGCGCACGCTTGGTAGGAGCGGCCCCGGCCGCGATGAAGCTTTACCGGTAACGCCCCATCGCGGCCAGGGCCGCTCCTACGAATCAGGGTGTTGCCACGCCTCAGCGCACCACACGCAGCGGCGGCTTGCGTCCCTTGCCACCGCCCTTTTTGCCGCCACTGCCGCCAAACGGCGACTGCCCGCGCCAGTAACGGATCATCAGCCAGCCGAACAGCATGCCGCCCAGATGCGCGAAGTGGGCAACGCCCGGCTGCCAGCCGGTCGCACCCAGGAATAGTTCAATTGCACCGAACACGATCACAAAGGTGCGCGCCTTCATCGGAATCGGCGGAAACAGCAGCATTACCCGCTGATTGGGGAACAGCATGCCGTAGGCCAGCAACAGACCGAACACACCACCCGACGCCCCCACCACCGGCGCCCCGCTCTGGGTGAACCAGGCCATCAGCAACTGGCACACGCCGGCACCGGCCACGCACACCAGGTAATAGGTCAGAAAGCGCTTCTGCCCCCAGGTCTGCTCCAGCGCCGCGCCGAACATGAAAAGCGCCAGCATGTTGAAGAACAGATGGTTGAAACCGCCATGCAGGAACGCATAGGTCAGCAACTGCCACGGCATGAAGCTGGCGCCGGGCGAGAACGCATCGAAGCCGTTGGAAATCGGCCATAGCATCAACGAGGACAGCGCCGCATCGGAGGGCAGCACGCCGGCGCCCAGGTCGCCCAGTGCCCATTGCAGCAGGAACAAGCCAATATTGGCGATCAACAACGCTTTGGTGACGGGCGGCAGTTGGGGCATGACGGCATCCTTCGGAATGCCAACCATCATAACGGCAGGCTTATGAAGGTCCCCACACGGCGGCGTCCAGCCGCTGCGCGGCACTCGCACGGCGCACCCGGCCCTGCTCGACCACCACGCCTTCGGCACGCAGCCGCCGGCATTGCTCACGGTAGCCGGACGAGCCTTCCGGCAACGCGATCCGGCCATCGCTGCGCAGCACCCGGTGCCAGGGCAGCTGCGGATCATCATTGCCGCTGAGCACGCGCGCCACCAGCCGCGCCCGCCCGGGCAGGCCGGCGCGCAGTGCGACCTCGCCATAGCCGGCAACCTGGCCGGAAGGTATTGCCCGAATCGCTGCAAGAATGCGCAGTCGCGCCTGTTCGCCGGAGAGCGGCTCGGCGTTGGAGGCGGCGCGCGCAGATGGATTGGCGGATCGACGACTCGTTGGCTTGCGGAGCTTGGACATCGCGCAAGGATGCCAGCTATGGGATTGAAATCCCTCTTCCGTCCGAGCGAGGAGGCAGTGTTTGCGCGCTGTCGCTGCGCGTGTCTTGACGCGCCTTGGCCGACAGCGCGAAGCGGGATTGAGGTGAGGGTTCGGGCGGCACGAGGCACGGCGGACAATCAGCGCGGTCAACTTCCACGCATGGCCGGATGAGGCATGGCCGGCTGGGACGGCAGATCGGCAGCTGAGTGATGCATCGAACGTGCCGGACCCTCACCCCTTTCCCGAGGGGAGAGGGGCTTTGATCCGTTTGCTTGCGGGGGCCTGACCTGCGTCAAGCGCACTTACGTCGGGTGCAGGAGTGGTGTGCAGTGTCACGCGGGGCTGCCGCAAGTTGTGACACGCAGGGGCCGACGTCAGTCCCTGCATCCGGCAGAGCGCTGATGCCCTCGTCGGCCCGGTCACAACTGCCGCACCAATGCATCAGTGCATCAGTGCATCAACACGATCTCTTCCGACGAGGTGGGATGGATCGCCACGGTCTCGTCGAAGTCGCGCTTGGTCGCACCCATCTTCACTGCCACCGCAAAGCCCTGCAGCATTTCGTCGGCGCTCTCGCCCAGCAGATGCACGCCGACCACGCGCTCTTGTTCGCCCACGCAGACCAGCTTGAACAGGCTGCGCTGCGGCGCGTCGGCCAGCGCGTGCAACATCGGGCGGAAGTTGCTGCGGTAGATGCGTACCGCGCTGCCGTGCCGCGCGCGTGCCTGCTCCTCGGTCAACCCGACCTGCCCGAGCGGCGGATGCGAGAACACCACGCTCGGCACGCCTTCGTAGTCCATGCGCGCATCCGGCTGCTTGCCGAACAGGCGATCCATCAACTTGCGCCCCGCGGTGATCGCCACCGGCGTCAGTCCGACCTTGCCGCCGACATCGCCGATGGCATGGATGTTCGGCACGCTGGTGGTCTGGCCTTCGTCCACCACCACCTCGCCTTTGTCGCCCAGGCGCACGCCGACCTCTTCCAGACCCAGCCCTGCCGTGTTGGCACGCCGGCCGGTGGCGAAAAACACCTTGTCGAAGACGTCGTTGCCCTGCTCGCTGGGGTGCGCGGGATGCCCATGCACGCGCAGCTTGCCTTCTGCATCGCGCTCCAGGCCGGTGGTGGAAAAACCGAAATGCAGGCGCACGCCCAGATGCCGCAGGTTGTCGGCCAGTTGCAGGGTCAGCTCGGCATCGAAGCGTTCCAGCAACCGCTCGCCCTGCACGAACAGATGCACACGGCTGCCCAGCGCTTGCAGCAGGCCGGCGATTTCCACCGCGATATAGCCGCCGCCGATGATCGCTACCTGCGCGGGTGCATGACAGAGATTGAAGAAATCGTCGGACACCTCACCGTGCTCGGCACCTTCGATGTCCGGGCGCAGCGGATGCGCGCCGGTGGCGATCACGATGTGCTCGGCGGTCACCGGCACGCCGTCACCGCCCATGATGGTATGGCGATCCTGCAACACACCGCGCTGCGGAATCATGACCACGCCATCTTCGTTGAGGCGGCGCCGATAACTGGCGTGGATGTTGCCGATATAGCCCTGCCGGTGCGTGACCAGTTCCTGCCACGCCAGGGTCGGTCGCGGCACATCGAAACCCAGCGCCCCGGCCAACTCGATCTTGCCGGCCAGATCGGCCGCCAGCCACATCGCCTTCTTCGGCACGCAGCCGAGATTGACGCAGGTGCCGCCCAATTCGTTCGGCTCCATCATCGCCACGCGCGCGCCATACTTGGCTGCGCGAAACGCAGCGGCCAGTCCACCGGAGCCGCCCCCCAGAATCACCACGTCGTAGTCGTACCGGGCACTCATGCGAAGCGCTCCGCCCGGTAGGGATGCGGGTCCAGCGCAGGTGCGCGGCCCGTGATCAGGTCGGCCATCAATTGTCCGCTTGCAGTGCTCATGCTGATGCCGAGCATGCCATGTCCGGCTGCGAGCCAGACGTGAGGACGGCACGGCACCGCGCCCAGCACCGGCACGTCGTCCCAGGTCATCGGCCGCCATCCATACCAGCGCTCGATCACCGCCGGACCGGCCGGCGCATGCAGATAATCGGCCGCTGCGCGCTCCAGTGCCGCCAGGCGCGTGGGATTGAGGTGGGTGTCGTGCCCGGAGAATTCCATCGTGCTACCGATCCGCAGGCGATCGCGCCACGGCACCACGAACACCCACCGGTCCTTCAGCACCACCGGGCGACGCGGCATCAGCGCCGGGGCGCTATAGGTGATCGAATAACCCTTGCCGGCCTGCACCGGCAGACGCAATCCCAGTTGCGCCGCCAGCAGCGGCGACCATGGGCCGGTAGCGATGACCACCTCGCGCGCCTGCAGTCGCCCGCGCGTGGTGTGCACGCACGCGCCACGTGCGTCCGGCACCACCGCATCGACGCGGCACTGCGCCTGGATCACCGCACCACGCGCGCGCAGCACTCTTGCCAGTTCTGCGGTGTAACGCTCCGGGCGCAGATGCGCATCGCCGGGGAAATGGATCGCACCGGCAATGCCGGCGCGGAATGCCGGATCCTGCCGCACGTAGTCGGCACCGTCGATCATTTCGGCCTGGATACCCCACTGCGCAAGCACGCCGCACTCGTGGCGATAGTGCGCAAAGCGGCGCGCATCGGCAAACACGTAGTCCAGCCCATCGCTGCGAAATTCGCAGTCCAGCGCATAGCGCTCGACCCAGTCGTCGAAGCGTTGCCGCGCATCGCCCAGCAACGCCGCGCGCGCCTGCGCGCTGGCCTGCCAGTGACGCGTATTGCAGCGCTGCGCGAACTGCAGCAACCAGCGCCACAGCGCCGGGTCCAAACGTGGCCGGATATACAGCGGCGCGTCCGGCGTCAGCATCCACTTCAGCGCCTGCGCGATCATGCCCTGCGCTGCCAGCGGCGGCGCATGGCTCGGCGTGATGGTGCCGCAGTTGCCGTACGACGTCGCCGCCCCCACCGCACCGGCATCGAGCACGTGCACCTGCCGGCCCGCTTCGACCAGTGCCAGCGCAGTCGCCAGCCCAATGGCGCCGGCACCGACCACCACCACATCGACAGGCGCGGCGCTCATGTGCGCACTACCCCACGCGCGCGTCGCTGCGACGCATCGGCGGCACACGCAGATAGGTCACGCTGCGCCATAGCCATTCCATCGGCCCGAAGCGGAACCAGCGCAACCACAGCTGGCTCAGCACCACCTGCAGCGCAAACAGCGCCAGCGCGAACGGCAGCTGCCATACGCGCGGCAGCTGCTCGAAATAGCCCAGCCCATAACCGTAGAAGATCCACGTGCACACCAGCGACTGCATCAGGTAATTGGTCAGCGCCATGCGCCCGGCGGGCGCAAGCCATGCCAGGCGCGGCGCCAGGCGCACCACCCACGCCGCATAGCCCAGGCTCATCAGCGGGCCGGCAATCAACGACAACGCGAATGCACCTGACAGGCGCAGATCCAGCCGCGCCGGATCGATCCACGGCTCCAGCGCGTAACTCACCCCCATCACGCCCAGCCCGAGCGGCAGCACGCCGTAGCGCAGGGCCCGAAACAGGCGCGGGAAGTGCTCGGGCGCGGCGATCGCGCCACTGCGCACAAACCAGCTGCCCAGCAGGAACATACCGAGCATCGCCGGGCCATTGATGCTCAGCCCGGTCATCGCCTGCCGCAGGTCGTGCCAGCGCTGCAGCGTCGCTTGCGCATAGCTGCCGCTCCCGAAGGCGGCGCGCTGTGCCTGCACGTTCGCTGCCGCCTGTTGCGCCGCATCGGCCACCGCGGCCTTCCATTCAACGGCAGCCGCCGGGTCGAGCTGCATCAAGGTGCCTGCGACGCCGTACAGCAGCATCAACGCGGGCGCGCAACAGTAGACCAGCGCGGCAAACCACGGCAGCGTCACCGTCGGCACCGAGCGTGTGGCCAGCAGCAACAAGGCCAGCAAGGCGTAGGTGACCAGCACATCGCCGGACCACAGCAGCAACGCATGCAGCAGGCCGATCACCAGCAGCCCGACGGTACGACGCAGATAGGTGCCCAACAACCCGCGCCCGGCCTGCGCGGCGCGTTGCGCCATCACCGCAAAGCCCATGCCGAACAGCAGCGAGAACAGCGTGTAGAACTTGCCCTGCACCAACAGGTACACCAGCGCATCGGCAACCCGGTCGGCGCCGTGCCAATGCGGCTCCACGCCGGTGACCGCCAGATCGAGCGGACCGACGAAGGCTTCGATATTCATCAGCAGGATGCCCAGCAGCGCAAAACCGCGCAGCACGTCGAGCACCGCGATTCGCTCGCTGGTTGCGATGGGCAGCAGGGGATCGCGCGGAGTCATCTCGGCGCTGGCAGCGCGGCGCGGCGATCGCGGCGCGCAACATGCAAACAGCCCGCCGAGATGGCGGGCCGCGGGAACACATCCAGCCAACGCTGGTCACACGGACACGATCGGCGCGTGCAAGCCAGCATCACCGTGCGGTGCATGCCGATCCTGCAGATAGCCCGCATCGGTCCGCCTGCCACACAGGCCGTGTGACGACTGCGCTCAGTGGTGATGGCCGCCTTCGCCATGCACATGCCCGTGGTCGCGCTCTTCCTGGGTGGCTTCGCGCACCTCGATGATCTCCACGTCGAAGTGCAGGTCCTTGCCGGCCATCGGGTGATTGAGATCGACGTCGACCACGCTCATGCCGACCTTCTGCACCGTCACTGCGCGCGGGCCGAAGTTGGTCTGCAGCACCACCTGGGTGCCCGGGACTAGCTTGGTGGCGCCGAAGTGCTTCTTGGGCACGCGCTGGCTCAGGCCTTCGCGGTATTCGCCGTACGCTTCGGTGGCCTTGACGTCCACGCCGAAGCTGTCGCCGGCTTCCTTGTCCATCATGGCCGCTTCCAGGCCCGGAATGATGTTGCCGTGGCCGATCATGATCGCCAACGGGTCACGCTCCTTGGAGCTCTCGATCGGCTCCTGGCCGAGCTCGGAAACGGTGTAGTGGAAGCGGACGACGCTGTCTTTTTCGATCTTCATGCCTGGCTCTGGATAGGCTGCCCGGTGGCAGACGGTGGAGGACGGCTTGTCGGCCGCCGGGTGCGCCGCCATCATGGCGACCTTTCGAACCGCCCATTATCCCGGCTCCATGCATATCACGCCAGTTTTCGCCGCCCGCGCCCGCCGCGCCGCGGCCAGTTCGTTGCTGGGCCTGCTCGTGCTGCTGGGCGGTTGCGCACAGGCGCCGGTCCGTCGACCGGCCGCCACCCCGCCACCGGCACCGCGTGTCTGGCCGCAGGTGCCGCCGTCCAACCCGGCCGCCGCCAACAACATCCTGATGCGTGCGCTGGGCCTGGTCGGCACGCCATATCGCTTTGGCGGCAATACGCCGGAAACCGGCTTCGACTGCAGCGGGCTGGTCACCTATGTCTACAAGGATGTGCTGGCGCTATCGCTGCCACGCACCTCGCGTGAGCTGGCCGCGGTGCAGGGCCCGCGCATTCCACCGGAGCAGTTGACCACCGGCGACCTGGTCTTCTTCGGCTCCAGCGGCAACGTGACCCATGTCGGCATTTATGTCGGTGAAGGCCGCTTCGTACATGCCCCGAACACCGGCGGTACCGTCCGCTTGGATTTCCTGGATGGCGCCTACTGGCGTGACCATTATTCAGGCTCAAAGCGGGTTTTGCCCTGATATGTGACGTGCATCACATTTTATAAAACGGAAATTTAACCTTTTTTGAACGTAACGATTCTTTCACCAAGGCATCATCCCGCATCGACAGCAGAATTGTGATTCCCGCGTGACGAACGACGAACAGATCAACACTGGCGCCGCACCGCTTCCGCCCCGGAAACCGCTCCGCCTGCTATGCGCCACTGCTCTTTGGCTCGCAGCCCTACCCGCCCTGGCCCAGACCGCCAACGGCACCGCATCCGCTCCGCAGACGACCACGCCAGACAGCGCCGTCGCCGCCGAGAAAGCCGCAACCCGCAGCCGCGCCGACGCCGCTGCCACCGCAACACTGGCCGCCCTGCTTCCGCACCTGGCCGCCAACGACGCCATTCCGCTGATGGACCGCTCGGCGATGTTCGCCGGTGACCTCAGCCGCCTGCTGGCCAATTACGACGTCTCCCAGAGCGCAGCCAATGCTGCCCAGAACGCCGTGGCCGACAGCCGTGTGCAGGTGATCCTGCAACGCGCCATGGCCCTGCTCGGCACCCCGTACGTCTGGGGCGGCGAGTCCACCGAAGGTTTCGACTGCAGCGGCCTGGTCGGCTATGTGTTCAAGACCGCCCTAGGCATCGACCTGCCGCGCGTGTCACGCGACATCGCGCGCGACGAGTCTGCTGAGCTGATCAAGGACCCCAACGCGCTCAAGGCAGGCGATCTGGTGTTCTTCGGCAGGCGTGGCCGCATCGACCATGTGGGCCTGGTGGTCGGCGATGGCAAGTTCCTGCACGCGCCCAGCCGCGGCAAGGACGTGCGGGTGGATTCGCTGGCCAGCGGTTACTGGAGCGAGAAGTTCATCCAGGCACGTCGGGTGCTGTGATCCCGAGCACCTGATCCACTGCACGACAGAAAGGCCGCGGAGATCCCGCGGCCTTTTGCGTGGTGAACGGTCTTTGCGCGGAAGCTCCCTGCCGTCGCCGCGCACGCATCCGGGTCACGTACGCAGCACCGCGCACCTTGCCACCGCGATCAGCGCGCGGCATCGGCCTGGTAATGCGCCATGGTGTCCTCGATGCCCTTGCTCAGCTCCATCACCTTGAGCGCGTATTCGGCCAGGCGCTGATCCTCTGGCGTGTCCGGCCGCCAGGAAGGCACTTCCACCGGCGTGACACCATCCGGGTCCATCGCCACGAACACGATGATGCAATGCGTGCAGAGCCGCGAGTCGCCGCCCATCGGGCTGCGCGCTCGCACATCGATGGCGAAGTGCATGCTGGTGCGGCCGGTGTAGACCAGCTTGGCCGACACCGCGACCAGATCGCCGATCCGCACCGGCGCCACGAAGCGAATGCCGCCCACCGCCACGGTGACGCAGTAATGCCCGCTCCAGCCACTGGCCGCGGCAAAGCCGACCTGGTCGATCCACTTCATCACCACGCCGCCATGCACCTTGCCGCCGAAGTTGACGTCGCTGGGCTCGGCCAGAAAACGAAATGTCAGATCACGCTGTTGGCCAATCACCGCCCGCCCCCGTCAATGGATGAGCTGGCAGTGTGCCATGCGGGTGGGAGGTCAGCGCGCCCGGGCCAAACGCCTGACGCCGCGTCCGGCAGGACCGACGCTTCACTCAGGAACGCAGCGCATCCAGGTTGTCCTGCCTGCGCAGGCACAGCCACGGAAAGTGGGGTTGTTTCATTCTGAGCATTCTTCGCAGGCGCGCACCCGGGCGGCGCGGGTCGAACAGTCGCTGCACCACAAAGCGCTCGAAGCTGGCGTAGGTGTGCTGGTGGTAGTGCGCGGCCAGCGCCGGAACGCCCAGTTCGGTGAAATAACGCAGGCTGCGCGCGGCGCTTGCGTTGGCGGCTTGCGCATCTGCATACAGCGGGCTGTCGAGGATGTGCAGCTCGCCGCCGTCGCGTAGTTGAGCGAGCAGGCGCACGACCAATGCCGCAGGGTCGGCGAAATACTGGATGCAGGCCGGGATCACGATGACATCGAAGAGATCGCGTGGCAGCGCCAGGGTCTGGATGTCGGCGGCGATGAAACTCAGGCGCTGGTCGTGGCCGAACACGCGCGCGGCCTGGTTCAGCTCGGTGCGGTTGACGTCGATGCCGCAGACGTCGCGCTGCAGCGACTGCGCCAGCAGCTGCGACAGCCAGCCGTTGCCGCAGCCCAGTTCGGCAATGGCGCCCTCGCCTGCCTGCGCGCGCAGGTGTTGGACCAGCAAGGCGCTGGACAGCGCGCGCACCTGCCATTCCAGACTCGTGCCGAGTTTGCCGCCGGGACGCGGCAGGCTGCGCACCTGTGCATCGGTGTAGAGCCGGCCTTCCTTGCGCCGAACCTGCAGATACTGCTGCTCGAACGGGTCATCGGCCAACGACCGCTGCACCAACACGCCCTCGACGCAGTGCAACTCGGGCAACTGCTGCAGGCGATCACGCAGCGTGGGAAATCCAGCGCGCATCGGCGGCGGTCAGCGCTGCGTCGGCGCGCGATCGGTCAGCGGATCTTCCAGCCCCACATTGGTCGAGGCCGACTCGTAGACCGCCTTGTCGAGCAGGCCGGTTTCCTTGGCCACCAGCACCGGCACCAGCATCTGCCCGGTCACGTTGGTCATGGTGCGCATCATGTCGAGGATGCGGTCGATCGCGTACAGGTAGCCGATCACTTCCAGCGGCAGATTGGCCGCGCTCAACACCACCGTGGCCATGATCACTGCGGTGCCGGGTACGCCGGCGGTGCCGAAGCTGCCCAGCACCGAGGCGATCAACACCACGAAGTACTGGTTGGCGGTCAGCGGCACGCCGGTGTATTGGGCGATGAACACCGCGCACAGGGCTGGGAAGATCGCACCGCAGCCATCCATCTTGATGCTGGCACCCAGCGGCACTGCGAACGCGGCGTAGTCCTTGCTGACGCCCAGGTTGTGCGTGATCGAGCGCATCGCCACCGGCATCGCGGCAAAGCTCGACGAGCTGACGAAGGCCACCTGCATACCCGGCGCCGCGCCGCGGAAGAACTTCCACGGATTCAATCCATGCAGCAACAACAGGCTGCTGTAGACCACCACGATATGGATCGCGCAGGCCACATACAGCGCCAGCACGAAGTTGCCGAACGGCAGCAGTTTCTCGAAGCCATAGCTGCCGACCAGGCTGGCGATCAGCCCGAAGGTGCCGAGCGGGGTCATCTCCAGCACGAAGCGAGTGACCTGGATCATGATGTCGCTCAACTGCGCGGTGAGCTTGCGTGCCTCGGCCACGCGTTCGCCGAGCTTGACCATCGCAAAGCCCAGCAGCGCGGCGAAGAAGATCACCGGCAGGATCGATCCGCGCCCGGCAGCCAGTACCGTTTCGCCGGCCGCATTGGTCTTGGTGCCGATGCCGGTCAGTGCGTAGAACGGGTTGGAGGGCACCACGTCCAGCAGCACCTTGATCGGGCTGGGCACATCGCGCGGTTTCCAGGCCGAATCCACGCTCAGGCTGAAATGGCCGGCGCCGGGTTGCATCAACGTGCCCACCGCCAGGCCCACGCCCACCGCCAGCGCAGCGGTGATGACGAACCACAGGAAGGTGCGCCCACCGAGCGCGGCGACGGATTTTTGCCCGTGCAGCGAGGAGATCGCATTGATCACCGCAAAGAACACCAGCGGGATCGCGATCATCTTGATCAGGGTGACGTACAGATCGCCGAGCGGGCCGAACCACACATCGGCCGCCGGCCCCATGGCCCAGCCGGCCAGCGCGCCGAGCACGAAGCCGGCCACCACGCGTTGCCAGAACGGAATGCGCAACCAGGCCGAGACCAATGTCATGCGTCGAATCATCCGGGGGGAGAGTGCATGCACCATAGCCCAGGCCCGCGCCGCCCGCGAGGCCACGACTGGAACAGCGGCGTGTCATCTGTGTGACACCAGGCATCCCGGCATAATGCGCGCTGATTCAGTCACGAGTTCGATGCCGATGCGTTACCGCCTGCCTGCCCTCGCCGCCCTGACCACCGTGTGTGTCGCCGCCTGCGCCTCCAGCGCCGGCACCAGCGCATCCGCGCCCGCCGCCGTGCGCGTGGAGGTGCCGCAGGTGGCGCATCCCGCCGGCGAGACGCCGCAATGGTGGTACCGCTCGGGCGCCGCGCGCGCAGCCGGCAATGGCGCGATGGCCGGGCGCGCGCGCAACGTGATCCTGTTCCTGGGCGACGGCATGAGCCTGACCACGGTGGCGGCAGCACGCATCCTGGATGGCCAGCGCAAGGGCGGGCCGGGCGAGGAGAACCTGCTGTCGTGGGAGCAGTTCCCGGCCACCGCCTTCAGCAAGACCTACAACACCGATTCGCAGACGCCGGATTCGGCCGGCACCATGACCGCGATCACCACCGGGGTGAAAACGCATATGGGTGCGATCGGCGTCAGCAGCGGCAACCGCAGCGACTGCGCCGACAGCCTGGGCAAGGGCTTGTTGAGCTGGCTGCAGTTGGCCGACAGCGCCGGCATGGCCACCGGCATCGTCACCACCACCCGCCTCACCCACGCCACCCCGGCGGCGACCTATGCACATTCGCCGGACCGCAACTGGGAAAACGATACCGACCTGCCCGAGTCCGCCCGCACTGCCGGCTGCCAGGACATCGCCCAGCAACTACTGTCCAGCGCGCGCTTCGGGCGTGGCCCGCAAGTGGTGCTGGGCGGCGGACGTAGCCAGTTCCAGACCGTGCAGGAACGCGATCCGGAATACGACGACAAGGTCGGCCTGCGCCTGGACGGCCGCGACCTGGTCGCCGAGTGGAAGCAGGCACACCCGCAGGGCGCCTATGTGTGGAACGAACAACAGTTGCAGGCGGCCACCGGCGCGCCCGCACTGCTGGGCCTGTTCGAGCCGGATCACATGCAGTTCGATCACGACCGCAATCGCACCCCGCAGGGCGAGCCCAGCCTGACCGAGATGACCCGCACCGCGATCCAGTCGCTGTCGCGCGACCCGAACGGCTTCGTGCTGATGGTCGAAGGCGGCCGCATCGATCACGCCAACCACGCCGGCAATGCCTACCGCGCGCTCGACGAAACCGTCTCGCTGTCCGATGCAGTACGCACTGCCGTGCAGACCGCGCCGCCGGACACGCTGATCATCGTCACCGCCGACCATTCGCATACGCTCAACTTCGTCGGCTACCCGGTGCGCGGCAACCCGATCCTGGGCAAGGTACGCGGCACCGGCGGCGAAGAAGGCGACCGCAGCCAGCTGGCCACCGACCTGGCCGGCCAGCCCTACACCACGCTGAGCTATGCCAACGGCCCCGGCTACACCGGCGCCAGCAACGCACAGCCGGCCGGCCCCAAGAAGTACCCGCACGAACCCAGCAACAGCGAGCCGGCCGCCGGCCGCCCGGACCTGACCCATGTCGATACCGAGGCGCCCAGCTACATGCAGGAATCGCTGGTGCCGACCAAGTCCGAAAGCCATGGCGGCGAAGACGTCGGCATCTGGGCCACCGGCCCGGGCAGCGCCGCCTTCCGCGGCACGCTGGAGGAGAACGTGATCTACCACGTCATCGTCCAGGCCACCCCGCGCCTGCGCGAGCGCCTGTGCAAGGCCGGTACCTGCGACAGCGCCGGCGTGCCGGTGGAGTTGCCGCAGTCGGCCACGTTCGAGACTGCGGCCAAGCGCTGATGGGCAGGCTGCGCGCAGCGCGGACGGTGGTGGCGCGGCATACCCCGCCGCCCGCGTGCGGATGCAGCGTCGCAGCACGCCACCTGCATCGATGACCGGATTGCTGCCACCCGCAGTGCCGCCCGGCCCGGTGCTGGTCGCCTACAGCGGCGGCGTGGATTCGAGCGTCTTGCTGCACCTGCTGGCAGCGACGCCGCGTTATCGCGACACGGGGCTGCGTGCAGTGCACGTGCATCATGGCCTGCATGCCGATGCCGACGCCTGGGCCGCGCATTGCCAGCGCCAATGCGACGCCCTGCACGTCCCCCTGCAGATCGCGCACGTGCAGGTCGCGCGCGACAGCGGCCTGGGGCTGGAAGCGGCGGCACGCCATGCACGCCACGCCGCGTTTGCCGCGGCATTGGCGCCCGGCGAATGGCTGGCGCTGGCGCACCATCGCGGTGATCAGGCCGAAACCTTCCTGCTGCGCGCACTGCGCGCTTCCGGCCCGGACGGCTTGGCGGCGATGCGCGCGCAGCGTCCCTTCGCCGCCGGCATGCTGTGGCGCCCCCTGCTGGCGCACGCGCGCGCCGAGGTGCTGGCGTATGCGCAGGCACATCGCCTGCAGTGGATCGAAGACCCCAGCAATGCCGATGCCCGCCACGACCGCAACTTCCTGCGTACCCAGCTGATGCCCGTACTGCAGCAGCGTTGGCCGCAGGCCGCCGAGGCACTGGCACGCAGCGCGCAGCTGAGCGCCGATGCCAGCGACCTGCTGCTGCAGGAGGACACCGCGCTGCTGCCCGGCCTGCTGACCGCCGCCGGCGCACTGGATCTGCAGGCCTTGCGTGCGCAGCCGGCAACACGTCGGCCGCGGCTGCTGCGCGCCTGGGTGGCTGCAGCGCAGGTGCCACCGCTGCCTGCGCACGGCGTTGCCGCCCTGGAGCAGGAAATCTACGACGCCGCGCCGGATCGGCAGGCCTGCTTTGCCTGGCAACAGGTGCAGGTGCGGCGCTGGCGCCAGTGCCTGTATCTGCTGCGTCCTCACAGCGCGTGGCCGGCGTCATGGCAGGCCTGCTGGGATGGCACGACCCCGCTGCCACTGCCGGATGGCGCGCAACTGCAGTTGCACGGCGCACCCGGCCTGCGCTTCGCGCAACCGCTGCTGGTGCGCGCACGCCAGGGTGGCGAACGCATTGTGCTGCCACAGCGCGCGCACTCGCACCGGCTCAAGCACCTGCTGCAGGCGCTGAATCTACCGCCCTGGCAACGCGCGCGCCTGCCGGTCCTGTGGGCCGATGGCCAGGTGCTGGCAGCCGGCGACTGCATCGTCTCGGCGGCATTGAGCGACTGGCTGTGTGCGCATGGCGCATCCCTGCGATGGCGCGACCACGCCACTGCGAATTGACCCGCCTGCCTGCGCGCCGCACACTTTGACGATGGTCAAAAAATCCTTGAACGAAACATCCCCGGTCGCCCGCTTCGAACAGTCGCTGGAAGAACTCGAGCAACTGGTGCAGAAGATGGAAGTCGGCGACCAGAGCCTGGAGCAATCGCTCACCGCCTACGAGCGCGGCATCGGCCTGTACCGCGACTGCCAGCAGGCACTGGAACAGGCCGAACTGCGCGTGCGCATGCTGACCGACCCCGCGCGCCCCGATCTGGCCGAAGACTTCCAGGCGCCGTCGCAGGACGGCGGCTGAGGTGAGTTCGGCGTTGTTCGAGCACTGGATCGGCCGCACCGAACGCAGCCTGGAGGCCAGTCTGCCCAGCCCCACCCTGGCGCCGCAGCGACTGCACGCCGCGATGCGGCACGCGGTGCTGGGCGGCGGCAAGCGCATGCGTCCGCTGCTGGTGTATGCGACCGGCGCGCTGTTCGGCGCCGACGAGGACCGCCTGGACACGCCCGCAGTGGCGGTGGAGCTGATCCACGCCTATTCGCTGGTGCACGACGACTTGCCGGCAATGGACGACGACGCCTTGCGCCGTGGCCAGCCCACCGTGCACATCGCCTTCGACGAAGCCACGGCGATCCTGGCCGGCGACGCGCTGCAGACGCGCGCCTTCGAGCTGCTGGCTGCGGCCCCGGTCAGCGCGGAGCTGCGGGTCGGCTGGCTGCAGAGTCTGGCCACCGCCGCAGGCGCTGCCGGCATGTGCGGCGGCCAGGCGCTGGATATCGATGCCACCGGCCAGTTGCAATCGCTGCGCGATCTCGAGCGCATGCACGCCCTCAAGACCGGCGCGCTGATCCGCGCCGCGGTGCGCATGGGCGCGCTGACCGGCGCCGCCGCAGCCGACGACCAGCAACGCCTGGATGCGTTTGCCGATGCGCTGGGCCTGGCGTTCCAGGTTCGCGACGACATCCTGGATGTGGAATCGAGCTCGGCGCAGCTGGGCAAGACCGCCGGAAAGGACGCCGCGCAGGCCAAGTCCACCTATCCTGCCCTGCTCGGAATGGACGGCGCCAAGGCCAAGCTGGCCGAACTGGCCACCCGCATGCACGACATCCTGCAGCCCTACGGTGCGCCCGGCGACACGCTGGCGACGCTGGGCCGGTTTGCGGTGGACCGCGCGCACTAGCGCGCTGCGTTCGTTCGAGCGGCCGTGCAGCCGCGCCGCGCCCCGCGTGTTGATGTCTGGCAACAGAGCACCGGCACCGCCAATGCGCAGGGTGAGCAGGCCACTGCAGCGGCTGCAATGTCACCACGCACTGCGATTACGGCAGCACGTTCGACTCCAGCAGCCCGCAGTGATCAGCCGGTCGCACCGGCCTTTGCGCACACCGTGCGCCAGCGCACGGTGCGGTTGCAGCGCACCGCCCTGCAAGTGCTGCGCTGTGTCACAGAACGTAAATTCTCTTTCCATACATTTTTCACATGTAAATTTCCGCAAACCGGCCGAAAAGCGTGAACCGATCCGCAATTCTCCGCTGAATTGTCGCCATCGATGTCCATATTTGTCATTGCGTAGCCACCAGCAGGCCAAAAACGGCAGCAATCGATTCTCTTGTTGCGTCTGCTCGCTCTGCCTAGGTTGACCTGCCCGCGTCCGCGGACATCCCCCGACCACATGGAGAGTCACTGGTGAAGAACGTTTTTCTCGCATCGTTTGCAGCAGGTACGTTGGCCGTTGTTGGCGTGCTCGGTTCGGCGCAGGCGCAGTCCGTGCGCGGCCCGGTCCCGTTGACCATCGAACTGGCACCGGTCGCCGATCAGGCCGGGCGACATCAGGGCAAGATCGCGGTGACCGTCACCAACAACGGCAGCCAGATCGCCCGCGTGCCCACCTATCAACTACCGCTGCAGACGCTGGACAACGGCATCCTGGAAGTGAGCCGCGATGGCGCGCCGGTGGCCTACACCGGACGCCTGGTCAAGCGCGGCCTGCCCAAGGCGGCCGACTTCACCATCCTTAAGCCCGGCCAGAGCGTCAAGGGCGAGGTCGATCTGGCCGGCGCCTACGATCTGTCGACCAGTGGCAACTACACCATCCAGGTCCGTTCGTCGCTGCAATACGCCTCGCTGTCCGACGGCAGTCTGATGAAGGCGGCCAACGGCCAGCCGGCCGTGGCCACCAGCACACCGCTCACCGTCTGGCTGGATGGCGCGCGTCGCGGCGTGCAACGCCAGCTCGCAATCGGTCCGACCGCCGTGGTTAATGGCATCAACTACCTCAACTGCAGCACCACCCGCACCAACCAGGCCGCCAGTGCCGTCACTGCCGCGCGTACTTACTCGCAGAACGCGCGCAACTACCTCAATGCCGGCAGCACCGGCGCGCGCTACACCACTTGGTTCGGCGCCTACAACGCCTCGCGCTACAGCCGGGTCAGCTCGAACTTCGTCAACATCGACAACGCGCTGGACCAGAACAACGGCCAGCTGACGATCAACTGCAGCTGCGAAGCGGATCTGGCGGACGCCTTCGCCTACGTCTATCCGAACCAGCCGTACGAGATCCATGTCTGCAATGCGTTCTGGAGTGCGTCGACAACCGGCACCGACTCCAAGGCCGGCACGCTGGTGCACGAGACCAGCCACTTCACGGTCGTCGCCGGCACCCAGGACCGTGTCTACGGGCAGTCCGGCGCGCGCAGCCTGGCGATCAGCAACCCGGCCCAGGCGATCACCAATGCCGACAGCCACGAGTACTTCGCCGAGAACACCCCGGCGCAGAACTGATCGCATCATCGCCTGAAACGACAAAGGCCCGGCATCGCTGCCGGGCCTTTGTCATTCGTACCGCGCCGGATTACTTGATCAGGCGCAGCGTGAACGGATAACGGTAGTGTTCGCCGTTGTTGGCCTTGACCGCGGCCAGGATGCACAGCACCAGGTTGGCGATCCACACCAGCGTCGGCACGAAGAACAGGATGCCGAACGACACGATGGTCAGGATCACCGCAGCCACATAGGCAATGATCACGGTGATCTGGAAGTTCAACGCCTCCTTGGCCTGATCGGTGGCGAACGGCTTGGACGGGCTGGCATCCTTGCTGATCAGCCAGATCACCAGCGCGCCGATGAAGGACGTCAGGATGCCGAGCAAATGCGCGGCCAGCGCCAGGGTGCGCTCCTCCGACGGCGTGTTGGTCCCGATCGGCGGCGGCGGCGGTACGGCGTGTGACTCGAATTCGCTCATCATGTCTCCCCATGCATGGTTGTGGTGCGGCGGACTATAGCAACGATTCAGCCAGCCACCAGTGCGGGAAGACATGGTCTCGGCGGTGCACGGCGGCTACCGCCAGGCAGAGCGGCAAGACGCGCGCGCGCCGGGCGCTGTGCAGTTGGCGCAGCAGCCCTGCTCGGCCGCGCTCAGCTATCGCCTGCCACCGTCATGCGGTTGAGCAGCACCGAGCCGATCTTGACGTGCGAGCGCGGATCGACGTCGTTGCCGACCGCCTCGATGCCGGCGAACATCTCGCGCAGATTGCCGGCGATGGTCAGGCCGTCGACCGGATAGGCGATCACGCCGTTCTCGATCCAGAAGCCACCGGCGCCGCGCGAATAATCACCGGTCACCGGATTGACGCCGTTGCCCATCAGCTCGGTGATCAGCAGGCCGCGCGACATGCCGGCAACCAGCGAAGCCAGGTCGCCGGCGTTGGCGGTGACCTGCAGGTTGTGCACGCCGCCGGCGTTGGCGGTGGTCTGCAGGCCCAGCTTGCGTGCCGAGTAGCTGCCCAGCACATAGCGCTGCAGCACGCCGTCGCTGATCAATGCCGAACGCCGCGTCGCCACGCCTTCGCCATCGAAGGCGGCCGAGCGCAGGCCGCGGCGCAGGTGCGGCAGTTCTTCGATGTTGAACCAGTCCGGGAACAGTTTGCTGCCGACACTGTCGAGCAGGAAGCTGGCGCGGCGATACAGCGCGCCGCCGGAGACCGCGCCGAGCAGATGCCCGACCAGCGAGCGCGCCACTTCCGGCGCGAACAGCACCGGCAACTGGCCGGTCGGCAGCGAGCGTGGCTGCAGCCGCGCCAGGGTACGTTCGGCGGCGTGGCGGCCGATCGCTTCCGGCGCCTCCAGGTCTTCGCGCGCCAGCGCGCTGCTGTACCAGCCATCGCGCTGCATGCCGTCGCCCTGGCCGGCAATCAGCGCGCAGCTGATCGAATGATGGGTGCCGCGCTCGCGGCCGATGAAGCCATGCGAGTTGGCGTAGACCGACAGGCTGAGCCCGGTGCTGGCCGAGGCTCCGTCGGAGTTGCTGATCCGCGCATCGGCATCGCGCCCGGCGCTCTCGCAGGCCAGCGCCAAGTCCACCGCGGTGTCGGCGTCCAGCGCCCAGGGGTGCCAGCTGTCCAGCTCGGGGAAGTCGCGCGCCATCAGTTCCGGATCGGCCAGGCCGGCAGCCACGTCGTCTTCGGTGTAACGGGCGATCGCGCAGGCCTGGGCTACGGTAGATTCCAGGCTGGAATCCTGCAGATCGGCGGTGCTGGCGCTGCCCTTGCGCTTGCCGAAGTACACGGTGACCGCAATGCCGCGGTCGCGGGTGGATTCCACCGTTTCCACATCGCCCAGGCGCACGTTGACGTCCAGCCCGCGCTCTTCGCTGCAGCTCACTTCGGCCTGGGTGGCGCCGGCGGCACGGGCGCGCTCGAGCAGGCGCTGCGCGATGTCGGTGAGCGCGTCCAGGCGCTGCAGGCTGTCGTCCTGGACACGTGTTTCAGAGGAGAGTGCGTTCAATGCTTTATCCTAGTCTCAATGATGAATAACTTCTTGTTTCGGATGGATGGCAATGCGCGGACGCGACGAAGACACCGGTGAATTCCGCGGCGCCAGCCGCAGCCAGCAGCGGCGCGAGGCGCTGGAAATCTTCGACCTGGGCGAAAAGCTGGTGGCGCTCACTCCGGCGCAGCTGGCCAAATTGCCGGTGCCCGAATCGCTGATCCCGCATATCGAGGAGAGCAAGCGCATCACCTCGCATATCGCGCACAAGCGCCAGCTGGCGTTTCTGGCCAAGCACATGCGCCGCGAGGACGACGAAACGCTGGCCGCAATCCGCGATGCACTGGATGCCAACAGCGACACCGCGCGCCGCGAAGTGGCCGCGATCCACCGCGTCGAGCGCTGGCGCGAGCGCCTGCTCGCCGAAGGCGACGTGGCGCTGGCCGAACTGCTGGAAACCTACCCGGCCGCCGACCGTCAACAACTGCGCCAGCTGGTGCGCAATGCCATCCACGAGCGGGCCAAGAACAAACCGCCGCGCGCCTACCGCGAGCTGTTCCAGGTGCTGCGCGAGCTGTCTCAGGAGCAGGGATTGGAGAGTGGGGAATCGGGATTGGAAGACGACGAACCGGCGTCGGACGCCGACGAGTAAGCCTCCGCCCAATCCACCCAGCCCCGCAACGGCCATCCCGGCCGTTGCCAATCCCAGATCCCGGCTCCCGGATCCACCCAAGCGGAACCCGCCACGCGTGGCGCTTCCTGCTGTTGCGAATCCCGAATCCCGAATCCCGATTCCCAAATCCCCGCATCTCAGGCCTGCGTTCCACCAACGGTGATGCCGTCGATCAGCAGCGACGGCTGGCCGACGCCGACCGGCACGCTCTGCCCGTCCTTGCCGCACACGCCCACGCCTTCGTCCAGCGCCAGGTCGTTGCCGATCATGCGCACCTTCTGCATGGTCTCCGGGCCGTTGCCGATCAGCGTGGCGCCCTTGACCGGCGCGGTGACCTTGCCGTCTTCGATCAGATAGGCCTCGGTGGCCGAGAACACGTACTTGCCGCTGGTGATGTCGACCTGGCCGCCGCCGAAGTTGACCGCGTAGATGCCCTTTTTCACCGAGCGGATCATTTCCTGCGGATCGTGCTGGCCGGCGCGCATGTAGGTGTTGGTCATGCGCGGCATGGTCAGGTGCGCGAACGATTCACGCCGGCCGTTGCCGGTCGGCGCCACGCCCATCAGGCGCGCGTTGTGGGTGTCCTGCATGTAGCCGACCAGCACGCCATCTTCGATCAACGTGGTGCACTGGGTCGACGTGCCCTCGTCGTCGATATTGAGCGAGCCGCGGCGGCCATCCAGGGTGCCGTCATCGACGATGGTCACGCCCGGCGAGGCCACGCGCTCGCCGATACGGCCGGCGTAGACGCTGGTGCCCTTGCGGTTGAAGTCGCCTTCCAGGCCATGCCCCACCGCCTCGTGCAGCAGCACGCCGGGCCAACCCGGGCCGAGCACCACCGGCATCACGCCGGCCGGCGCCGGAATCGCATCCAGGTTGACCAGCGCCTGACGCAGCGCTTCGCGGGCGAAGCCTTCCGGGCGGCCATCGGCGAACAGTTCGGCATAGCCGTAACGGCCACCGCCGCCGGAGTAACCGGACTCGCGCCGCCCGCCCTGCTCGACGATCACCTGCACGTTCAGCCGCACCAGCGGGCGCACGTCGGCGGCAAGCACGCCGTCGCTGCGCGCGATCAGCACCGTGTCCACCCCGCCGGACAGGCTCACCATCACCTGCTTGACGCGCGGGTCGGCGGCGCGCACGTACTGGTCGATACGGCGCAGCAGATCGACCTTGGTCGCGCTGTCCATGTCGTCGATCGGGTCGGTGGCCGGGTACAGCGCACGGCCGTTGCCGCGCACCAGCGAGCGGATGGATTGCGCACCGCCCTCGCGCGAGATTGCTCGTGCGGACTGCGCCGCCTCCAGCAAGGCGTCGCGCTGGATGTCATCGGAATAGGCGAAGCCGGTCTTCTCGCCGGCAATCGCGCGCACCCCCACGCCCTGTTCGATGGAATGCGCACCGTCCTTGACGATGCCGTCTTCCACGCTCCAGCTCTCGCGTCGCGAATGCTGGAAGTACAGGTCGCCGAAGTCGATGCCCGGGCCCAGCAGGGCGCCAAAGGTGCGGTCGAGATGGCCGGTGTCCAGGCCGGAAGGAAGCAGCAGCCGGGTTTCGGCCAGAGTGAGAGCGTTATCGGTCATGTAGTCAGGATGGGGCCCGCGCGCCGGGGAGACAAGTCGTTCGGCTGAACATGCGGCACGGCTATCATCGCGGGTCCATCGCCACGCCGACGCCCGCGCATGAAGCTCACCGCCCACGTCCTGGATGGCCATACGCTGGACATCCGCCCTGCCCCGCACGAGCGCGACTGGATGGACGCCACCGACCAGCGCTATGCCTACCGCTGCCTGCCGCTGGCGATCGCCAATGCGCATGGCTGGGAGCTGCTGTGCCAGGCCGGTTTCGAGGCGAATTGGGACGGGCGCGACGGCCTGGATGCGATCCGGATCGATGCCGATGCCGGCGCCGCTTCACCGGCGCTCAGCCACTTCGGCTACGGCGTGCTGACCTTCCACGTGCCCTGCCTGTTTCGCACCGATGCCGGCATGGATCTGTTCGTCACCGGGCCATTGAACCGGCCCAAGGACGGCATCGGCGCGCTGAGCGGCATGGTCGAAACCGACTGGAGCCCGTACACCTTCACCATGAACTGGAAGTTCACCCGGCCCGGGCAAGTGCGCTTCGAGGCCGGCGAGCCGTTCTGCCATCTGTTCCCGCTGCCGCGCCAACTGATCGAACAGGTGCAGCCGCAGTGGAAGCCCTTGTCCGAGGCGCCGCAACTGGCCCAGCAGCATGCCGACTGGACGCGCAGCCGCACGCAGTTTCTGCAGGAACTGCCGGATGCGCAGTCGGCCGCCGCGCGCGAGAAATGGCAACGCGGCTATTTCCGTGGCGTCGCCGATGCCGATCAGGCGCCGGTGCAGGGCCACCGTTCGCGCCTGCGTCTGCCGATGTTCGTGCGCGCCGATTGCGAGGGCGACAGTCCGCTCGACTGAGTGCATCGCTGCATCGGCGCGCGGGACGTGCCCGCTGACGCGCGTGCCGCGTTCGATCGACTTGCCGCAATGCCTGAGTGCCCGCGACGACTCAGCACCAGCACACGCCAGCGCGCCCGCAATCGGGCGCGTCAGCGTGGCGACCGACCGGGCGCGCCTGGCGTTGCCGTGGGCGCGCCTTCTGCCGGCGGCTTGCCAGGCGCACGCTCGCGCACTTCGCGTTCCACCACGTCCACCTGCGGATCCTTCCACGGCCCGGTGACGTGATAGGTCTTGGCACCGATCGCCCCCAGCGGTTTGCCGAGCACCGCATTGGCGGCCGCGCCCACCGCCGCCCCGACCGGGCCGCCGGCCACGGCGCCAACCACGGTGAGCAGATTGCCGGCCTTGGGGTTCACGTCCACGGTCTGGTCGAAGGTCTGCGCGCGCAGGTCGGTCTGCCCCCGGATGGCGATGTCGGCGGCCGGGCCTTCGATGCGGATTGCATCGGTGCGCGCGAAGCCCTCGCCGAAGCGCACCTGGCCGTCCAGCTTGTTGAAGGCCAGCCCCTTGGAGAAGAAATCGCGGAAGTCGAACATCAGCCGGCGCGGCAGCTGCGCCACGCTGAGCAGGCCGAGCACGCGGCCGGCACCGGGGTCCACTTCCAGCAGCTGGCCATTGCGCACGTCGATCTTGAGATCGCCATCCAGCGAACCGAGCGCAAACCCGGTCGGCGAGCCCTGCCAGCCGGCATTGAGTTCCAGCTGGCCTTCGCCGCCGCGCAGCTGGCCGCCCAGGGTGAGGTTCTGCAGCAGGTTGCCGAGATTGCGGCTGTCCACCCGTGCCGACAGCCGGGTGCTGGCGGAATCGCCCTTGCCGCGCCAGGCGCCGGTCAGGCCGATGTTCTGGTCGTTGGAGCGCAGTTGCAGCTGGTCCACCTGCATGCCGTCGGTCAATCGGCTGCTGCGCAGGGTGGCCGCGCCCAGGGTCATCTTGCCGACCTGCAGGTCGTCGATATCCAGCGACAGCGGCGGGATCGAGACCGGGTCGAACTCGGCCACCGCACGGCGCGCCGGTTCCGGCAAGGCCCCGGCCAGCGGATCGCCCGGCTCGGGTGCGGCCGGCTCGGCCGGTGCGGCCACCGGCTGCCAGTGCACCGTGCTCAGCTTGCCCTGCACGGCGGCGCCATCGGCATTGGGCACGCTGAGCTGGCCGGCCAGCGACGGGCCGTCCAGGGTCACCGCCACCGCGTCGCGGGTCGGCCGCAGGCGCAGGCGCGTCTGCGGGAACACGCCGCCGATCATCAGCAACCGGTCGGCCTGCACATCCACCTGCTGCAATGGCACGGCGTCCTGTTTCGGTGCTGCCGGCTGGCCCGGCAGTGGCGGCATATCCGGCTCGCTGCTGCCGCGCGCCAGGCTGATCCAGTCGATCGCATCCAGCGAGGCAGTGCGGCCGGTGACCACCAGGCCGTTGGCGGGCGGCCGCTCGGTGACCGTGTCGGTGCCCATGACCACGCGCACGCCGGTCTGGCTGCCCTGGCTGCTGGCCTTGAGCGCGACCAGCTTGCCGAAGGCCACGTCGATGTCGCCATCGCCCACCGGCAAGGCCACCCTGACCTGCGTGTCCAGCGGCTGCGTGGCCGCCTTGTCCAGGGGTGCGGGCAGATCCAGGGTGGTGCCGACCAGCTGCGAGCGCAGCGTCAGCAACGCCTGCGCGTCGGCCTGCCCCGGCAAGGTCAGCGGCACGTCCACGCCAACCTGCCACGGTGCGCTGCCATGCACGTACGGGCGCAACCATTCCATCTGCGGCGCGCGGTCGAACAGCTCTTTCGCATCCAGGGTGGCGCCAAAGCGCGCCTCGAAGGCCTGCTTGGGGTCCTGCACGAAGCCACCGGCACGCAACGACAACTCGCCACCGCGGCCCTGGTGCTGCACGCTCAGGCGCTCGGCGGCAAAGCCGCTGTCGCGGTACTCGGCCTGTCCGCTGACCTGGTCGAAAGCCAAGTTCCAGCGCGCATCGCCCAGCCTGGCGCCTTGCAGCGCGACCGTGCCCTGCAGATGGCCGCCCACACCGCCGGTGCGCAGGGGACGCAGCAGGTCGAAGCTCACCGCTGCCGGGCCGGACACCGTGAGGTTGCGCAAAGTATCCCCGTAGCGCTGCTCCAGCGGGCTCTTGCGCAACATGCCCAGCAGCTGCGCGGCATCGGCCCGGGTGGAGGCGCGCACGTAGAGCTCGGAGGTGGCGAAGCTGGGAATGCCCGCCTCCAGCGACGCGATCGGCGCGCCGGCCAGCTCGCCCTTGCCCTGCAGGGAAAATCCGTTGCCGATAAAGCGAAGATCGGCCTGCACCTGCTCCATCGCCGGCCAGTCCGGATTGAACGGGATCACGCCGTCGCGGATCTGGCCGAACGCCTCGAACCGGCCGTCGTTGTTGTCGAACGGCCAGTCGTCCAGATCGCCGCTGACCAGGCCGGTGCCGCCGGTGATCACGCCACCGGCAACCGCCGTGTCCAGCCAGTCGATGGCCGCCTTGCTCATCTTGGAGCGGATCCAGAACTTGCGCGCCACCGGCAAGGCAACATCGTCCAGTTGCGTGGCCAGCTGGATGCGCGGGCGGCTGCCATCGTTCTGGAACCACAGCCCGCCGCGCACGCTGGCACCATAGTCCCTGGCCTGCACGCGCAACGCCGGCGTGGCGACCTGCCAGCCGGCACCGTCGCGCCAGCCCACGATGCTGCCGGCCAGCTGCAACTCGTGCACCACTCCGAACCCGGTCGGCCAGTCGAAGCGCAGCGTGGCATCCGGCGCGGGGTCGAGCTGGATCGCCTGCGCATCGCCATCGATCCGGCCGCGCAGGCCGCTGATGCCCGGCGCATTGCCCACCGGCAGAAAGCCCAGTTCCTCGATCCGGCCCTGCGCGCGCACCGCTCCGCCCTGCTCGCCTGCGATCTGCAGATCGGCCAGGCGCAACTGCGGCCGGGACAGGCTCAGCCAGCGCCGCAGGCCAGGCGACAGTTGCTCGCTCAAGGCGGCCGCCGCGATCAGGCCCGAGACATCGAGGTGTTTGCCCACCACCGCATAACGGCGCCCGCCGGCAACGCTCAGCCCGTCCAGCCGCTGCAGCCTGGCCGCCTGGCCCAAGCGCAGCAGCGGCGCATCCATGCGCCAGCCGCCGTCGATGGTCTGCCAGCGCGCGCGCGCCTGCAGCCGCTCCCACACCAACGTGCGGCGTGCGGTCTGCTCGGGCAATGCCGCCCCGGACAATCGCAGTTGCTGCAGATCGGCATCCACGGTGACTGCAGTGATCCGGCGCGCGCGCAACTGCGCCCAGGCCTGCAGGCGTCCGCCGCCGCCGTCCACGCGCATGCCGCCGAACTGCAGCAACGCCGCCCAGGCGGCCAGATCGGCCGGGTCGGCTTGTGCATAGGCGCTGCCGTCGCCGCTGTCGCGATCGAACGCGATCACCGTGGTCAGCGGTGCGCGCTGCAGGTCGATCCAGGCGCGGCTGCCGACCTTCACCGTCGAGCCGTTGACGCGCAGGCGCAGGTCGATGCGCGGCAGCGTGGTGTCCACGCCGATCGACGGCGCGGCCACGCGCAGGCGCGCCTCGGCCACCTGGATCTCGCCGAGCCGGCGCAACGCTTCCAACGGGTCCGAACGCCGCCCGGCCGGCAGGCCCTGCACCGACCACACGCCATCGTCGCTACGTTGCAGCGTCAGCGCCAGGCCACGCAGACGCACCTCGGTCAGCGAGTGGCCGGGCAACAGGCCGGCGTACATCGCCAGCAGGATTTCGGCCTGGCCCACGCGCACCTCGCCATGCGGGCCGATCCGCAGGCCATCCAGCCGCAGCAACGGGCCGCGCCGGGTCCATTCGGTCTGCAGGCGATCGAACGCGATTGGCTGGCCGGCGCGCTCGCTCAGCCACGCGGCGATCTGCTGCGGCCGCTGCTCGGCCAACGGCAACGCCTGGCTGGCCGCACCCACCAGCAACGCGATCGCCACCAGCGCAAGCGCAGTGGCAGTGATCGCATAGCGGCGAAACAGACGGAGACGGCGGCGCAGCGGGGTGGGCATTAACGGCGGGGAATGGTGAATAGGGAATAGGGAATCGCAGGAGCACAAACCGCGCCGCGCACACGATCATCCATCCGCGCGCGACGCCATTCTAAAGATGTCACCGTTACCCCGCAGAGCGCCTTTCGCTCCACCCCCATTCCCGATTCCCGACTCTCCATTCCCCGGCTCACAGCAGCACCACATCAAACTGCTCCTGCAGATACTGGTCGTCGGACTGGAAGCGGATGCTCTTGCCGAGGAATTCCTCCAGCTCGGCCACCGCGGCCGACTCTTCGTCGGTGATGCGGGCGACGACCTTCGACGAGGCGATCACCAGCAGCCGCGCGGCATCGAACTGGCGTACCGCGCGGGTGATCTCGCGGAAGATCTCGTAAGTCACCGTCTCGGCGGTCTTGATGGTGCCGCGCCCGCTGCACTGGCCGCAGGTTTCGGATAGCTGCCGCTCCAGGCTTTCGACGGTGCGCTTGCGGGTCATCTCGACCAGGCCCAGCGGCGAGAATTCGTACACGGTGGTCTTGGCGTGATCGCGCGCCAGCGCTTTCTCTAGCGTGCGCAGCACCTGGCGGCGGTGCTCGGCATCGTCCATGTCGATGAAGTCGATGATGATGATGCCGCCCAGGTTGCGCAGCCGCAGCTGCCGCGCCACCGCCTGCGCGGCCTCCAGGTTGGTGCGGAACACGGTTTCCTCGAGATTGCGCTGGCCGACGAACGAACCGGTGTTGACGTCGATGGTGGTCATCGCCTCGGTCTGGTCGATCACCAGGTAGCCACCGGACTTGAGCGGCACCTGCTTGTTCAGCGCGCGCCCGATCTCGTCCTCGACCCCGTACAGGTCGAAGATCGGCCGGTCGCCGGTATACAGCTCCAGCCGCTCGGCCAGCACCGGCATGTACTTGGCCACGAAGGCCTGCAACTGCACGAAGGTCTCGTTGGAGTCGACCTTGACCTTTTCCACGTCGCGGCGGATCAGATCGCGCACCGCACGCAACGGCAGGCTCAGGTCTTCGTAGATGATGCTGCACGGCGGCGCCTCGCGGCCGCGCCGCTCGACCACGTTCCAGACCCGCGACAGGTAGGCGATGTCCTCGGCCAGCGCTTCGGCCGGCTGGCCTTCGGCGTTGGTGCGGATGATGTAGCCGAAACCGCCGTGCTGGGCCGAGACCTCGCTGACGATGGTCTTCAGACGCAGCCGCTCTGCCTCGTCCTCGATCCGCGCCGACACCCCGACGATCTTGGATTGCGGCAGCAGCACCAGGTAGCGCGAAGGAATGCTGATCTGCGTGGTCAGCCGCGCGCCCTTGGTGCCGATCGGGTCCTTGACCACCTGCACCACGATGTCCTGGCCGTCGCGCAGCAGTTCCACGATCGGCACCGCGGCCGCCGGCGGCGGCGGGATCGGGGTCTCTTCGGTATCGACCACGCTGGCCGGTGCCGGCGCCGGGCGCACCACGTCGTTGGCGTGCAGGAACGCGGCGCGCTCCAGACCCAGCTCGACAAATGCCGCCTGCATGCCCGGCATCACCCGTTGCACCTTGCCCTTGTAGATATTGCCGACCACGCCCCGGCGCCAGCCGCGCTCGATATGCAGCTCCTGCAGCATGCCGTTCTCGATCACCGCGACGCGGGTTTCGCGCGGGGTGACGTTGACCAAGATCTCTTCCGACATCAATGCGCTCCGAGGGCTGTGAGCAACTGCGAGGTGTGAAACAGCGGCAATCCCATCACGCCGGAATAGCTGCCGGACAGATGGCTGATAAAACGTTCGGCGCGGCCTTGGATCGCATACGCGCCGGCCTTGCCCATCGGCTCGCCGCACGCCACGTACGCGGCGATCTGCGCAGCATCGAGTGACGCGAAGGTCACCTCCGACACCACCAGCGTCTGCACCGGGGCGCGTTGCGCGCAGACTAGAACCACGGCCGTGAGCACCTGGTGGGTACGCCCGGACAGCAGGCTCAGCATGGCGATCGCATCGTCCGCATCGGCCGGCTTACCGAATACCCGTTCGCCCAGCACCACCTCGGTATCGGAGCCGAGCACGATCGCATCGGGGTCGCTGGCCTGCACCTGCGCCAGGCCGGCACGCGCCTTGTCCAGCGCGACGCGCTGCACGTATTGCGCAGGCGATTCGTCGGGCGCGCGCAGTTCGGGCACGTCCAGTTGCAGGGTCTGGAAAGGCACATCCAAGCGTTGCAGCAGTTCTTGCCGGCGCGGCGACCGGGAGGCGAGATAGAGCATCCGTCCAGCATACCTGTTGCCCCTCCCCACCCGCTTGCCGATCCGGGCGGCAGTGGTCGCGTTCGACTCACAACATGTTCATCGAACCGGCAACACGCTTCCCCTACAGACAAGGAGATCTCATGCGTACCACCCTCAAACCGTTGTTGCTGGCCCTGTCCATCGCTGCCGGAACCGCCATGACCGCCCACGCCCAGACCGCTCCGAGCTACACCATTCCCAACGACGGCACCCTGCTCAACGTGTCGGCCGAAGCGGACGCCAAGCGCATACCGGACATCGCCACGCTGTCTGCAGGCGTGGTCACCCAGGCCGCCGACGGCAACGCCGCCATGCGCCAGAACGCCGAACAGATGAGCAAGGTCATGGCCGCGATCAAGACCGCCGGCATCGCCGACAAGGACGTGCAGACCACCGGCATCAACCTCAGCCCGCAGTACACCTACAAGGAAAACGAGGCGCCCAAGATCAACGGCTACCAGGCCAGCAACACGGTCAGCCTCAAGGTCCGCGACATCTCGCGCCTGGGCAAGGTGCTGGACGCGCTGGTCGCCCAGGGCGCCAACGACATCAACGGCCCCAGCTTCTCGGTCGACCAGCCCGAACCGGCCTACGACGAGGCCCGCGTGGCCGCGCTGAAGAAGGCCCAGGCCCGCGCCGACACCTACGCCAAGTCGCTGGGCCTGAAGGTGCGCCGCATCGTCAGCATCTCCGAAGGCCGCAGCGGCGGCGGCGTGCGTCCGATGATGATGGCCGCCTCGATGCGCTCGGCCAAGGCCGAGATGGACACCCAGGTCGCCCCGGGCGAGAGCACCTTATCGATCAACCTGGACGTGACGTTCGAGTTGGGTCATTGACCTGACCGCAACCGCGTTCGGTTTGCTTTCCAGACTGCCCTCCTCGAGGGCAGTTTTTTATTGGGCACGCCAAAAGTTGTGTTGCCTCGCCTTGCGAGGACACCTGCCCCGCTTCCGACACGAGTCAGACGTGCCAAATGTGTGCGGATCGATGCGACCGGGGCGAATCGACCAGCCGACCTCCAGCGCGTCGAAATCGCTTGTGCCCGCGCAAGGCTCGCGGTAAACCTACGCTACCGGATGGTGTAGTGCGTCCGGGTCGCGCTGGTCCTTTCCGCAGTTCCGTTCTGGAGGTGGATGATGGTTCGCACGCAATCGCAGGTTTCTTCCCGATCCACCGGCATCGACACCTCGCGCGTTCTGGCGATGAGCACGGCGGTGGCCTTGCATCTACTCGCCGGCGGGTTGTTGTTGATACCGCTCTCGTACCGGGCAATTCCGCAGCAGCCCGCACCGAAAGAACGCTGGGTCATGCCCATCACCATCGAGACGCCGCCGCCACCGGTGTTTCCGATCGAGGTGAAGTTCAAGCCGAAGGCAACGCATACATCGCCGACCCCGGTGCCGGTGCAGGTGCAGACCCCGGTGATCAGTCAGCCCGCGGTGGTCGACAACGCAACGTTCGCCTTAGCTGCGGTCTCGGAGGCGGTGTCTGACAGCACGCCGGCGATTGCCGCGCCCAGCGGCCCGGTCGAGGCGGGCCAGTTGCAGTATCTGAGTTCACCGGCGCCGAGTTACCCGGTGGCGGCACTGCGTGCCGGGCAGCAGGGCACGGTGCTGCTGCGCGTGTTGGTCGGCACCGATGGGCGCCCGGCCGAGGTGAGCGTGCAGACCAGCAGCGGTCATCGCGCGCTCGATCTGGCGGCTCGTAGCCAGGTGCTGCGCAACTGGCGCTTCCAGCCGGCGATGCAGAACGGCCAGGCCGTGCAGGCCTACGGCCTGGTGCCGGTGAGTTTTTCGTTGAACTGATGCGTCATCACCTGCGGCGACCCGGACGCCCGGTCGCCGCATGGTCTGGCGTTGCGCAGCCAACTGCTGCAAGGCCACGGTTTCAGCTGTTGCATGCGCATCGTTGCAGTGCGCCTTGCGTGCACGCGACGACGTGCGGTCTCGCGGATCGGATTGAGGATGCGCGCGTCTACTCGCCCGCACACCCATCTCGAAAGCGCAGCGGCGAGACGCGGCATACTGCCCTCGCGCATGCCGCTTAGGCGCGGTGATACGGGTGATTGGCCAGCATCGCCGCAGCACGGTACAGCTGCTCGGCGACGATCAGGCGCACCAGCATGTGCGGCAGGGTCAGCGGGCCGATCGACCAGCTTTCGCTGGCGGTTTTCAGCACCTCGGCGGCATGACCTTCGGGGCCGCCGATCAGGAACGCCAGATCGCGGCCCTGCCCGCGCCAGTGTTCCATGCGCTGGGCCAGCTGTTCCGAACTGAGCGGGCGGCCCGGGATGTCCAGCGCAACCACGTAGGCGTTCTTGGGCAGCGCGGCGAGCACGCGGCGGCCTTCGTCGTCGATGGCGCGTTGTGCATCGCGGCCCTTGCCGCGCAGGCCGGGTTCGATCTCGACCAGCTCCAGCGGCATCCAGTGCGAGAGACGTTTCTGATATTCGGCAAAGCCCTGCGCCACCCAGGCCGGTGCGCGCTCGCCGGTAGCGATAAGTCGGCATTTCATGACGACATGATATCCGCGTCACAGCCTGGGCATCGGAACCGGGTCGATCACACCGGTGTCATGGTGCGGTTACAGCGGGCTTCTAGGGTCGGCGCACTACCCAGCCCGCAGGAGTCGTTCGATGCCGATTTTCGATCCCGCCCGCCGCCAGGTGCTCAAGGGCAGCGCTGCCGTGATGGCCGCCGGTGCGCTTGGCAGTTTGAGTGCGCTGCAGTCGCGCCAGGCCCAGGCCGCCAACAGTTCCTCGCCGCCGCTGCAACTTGCCCCGGTGCCCAGCCGGTATGGCCCGCTCGCACCGGTCGCCGACCAGAGCACCGGACTGCCACTGCTACAGCTGCCGCGCGGTTTCAGCTACCGCTCGTTCGGCTGGAGCGGCGACCGCATGGACGATGGCCAGCCCTGCCCCGACCGCCATGACGGCATGGCCGTGGTCTGCCTGCGTCGGCCCGACTGGCGTCCGGGCAGCGACCCGTTGCGCGGCCTGGAATACGTGCTGATCCGCAACCACGAACGCGGTGCGACCACCCCGTTCCGCGCACCGGCGATGTACGACACCGGCATCGTCAGCGGCACCCAACTGGCCGGCGGCGGCACCACCACGCTGAGTTACGGCCGCCGCGGCTGGGGCAGCCTCGAGCCCAGCCTGGGCGGCACCCTGGTCAACTGCGCCGGCGGCCCGACCCCGTGGGGCACCTGGCTGAGCTGCGAGGAGATCAAGACCAATGCGGTGTCCAGCACCGGCCGCAAGCACGGCTACGTGTTCGAAGTGGACCCGGACAGCCAGCGCACCACTGGTCGCCCGTTGGTCGGGCTGGGCCGCTTCAGCCACGAGGCAGTGGCGATCGATCCGCGCACCGGCATCGTCTATCTCACCGAGGACGATCGCAACAAGGCCGGGCTGTACCGCTTCATTCCCAACGACCGCCGTGGGCGCAATGGCTCGCTGTAAAACGGTGGCCGGCTGCAGGCCGCACGCGTGCGCGGGCGGCGCAATGCCGATCTCACCGTGGCCAGCATCGGCCAGCAGTTCCAGCTGGAATGGGTGGACATCGAAGAGCCGGATCTGGACAGCATCGCGGCGCCGGCCGGCTTTGCCGACATCGGCGCCAACGACACCCTGAGCGGGCCATTTGCGCAGGCCTGGGCAGACGGCGCGCTGCGCATGAGCCGTGGCGAAGGCATCTGGTACAGCTACGGCAAGCTCTTCATCGTCGACACCAGCACCGGCGTGGATGCGCAGGGCCGCCGCGGTTACGGCAACGGCGCGGTGTGGGTGCTGGACCTGTTCACCCAGCGCCTGAGCGCCCTGTTCGTCAGCGGCAATCAGCTGGCCGCGCACAACCCGGACAACGTCACCGTCAGCGCGCGCGGCGGCGTGGTGCTGTGCGAAGACGGCGGCGAAAGCCCGGACGAATACGGCCCCGGCGCGCGGCTGCTCGGGCTGACCCGCGGCGGCGAATCGTTCTATCTGGCCAAGAACAATGTGCAGCTCACCTCGCAGCAGATCGCCGATGCCGGCAAGACCATTGCCGAGGGCGACTACCGCGATACCGAGTTCTGCGGCGCCTGTTGGGATCCGCTGGCGCGCACCCTGTTCGTCAACATCCAGACCCCGGGTATCACCCTGGCGATCACCGGGCCGTGGGAGCGCGGGCCGTTGTGAGCCTGCGGCCCTGAGCTGGCTGTCTTAGGCACAGGGCAACGGCCAGCGCTGCCGAACGGACCGGCCTCCGTTCGGCAGCGTTGCTCCGGCCGCCGGCACGACGCCGCGCATGCACGCGTTCCGATTGCATGGCTGGCTGCGTGTCCAGCCGAGGCTGCGCGCCGCACGCACGCGCGCCCGCGGTGGCGGGTGTGCAAGCCGACAACCACCATAAAGGCCGGGATCAGAACCAGGGCGCGTCGGGCGCGCCCGCCATGGCGCGCTGCCGCTTCAACCAGCGCTTGAACGATTGCGGGTCTTCCAGCTCGCGCAGGCCACGGCGCGCGTCCAGCAGGTCGTCTTCGACCTCGCGCTTGAGTTGGGCCATCAAGCGGCCCAGTCGCTCCGGCTTGGGGCGCGACGGCAGCTCCAGCCCGTATTCGGCGCAAAACTCGTCCGACTGCTGCTGCACCTGCTGCTGCAGCTGCCTGCACTGCCGATCCAGCTCGCGGTTGTAGTCCTGCAGGCGCGCGGCGCTCATCGCATCCACGCCTTGGGCGTCCATCAGGCCGATCTCGGCCTGCAGTTCGAGCAGACCCAGCAGATCACCGGCCTTGTAGGCCGCGTTGAGCCGCTGCATCAGGATGGTGCGCGCGGCATGGTCGTCGGCGCCCTTTGCGCGGTCCGGGTGCAGATTGCCGGCCAGCTTGCGATACAGCTCGCGCAACGGAGGCGGCTCGGCATTCTCCCCAACTGCCTTGTGCTCGGCACGCTTGCGCCGTTGCGTGTGGCGTTGCTGTTGCTGCGCACGCTCCTGCTGCAGGCGCTCGCTGACGCGCTCGTAGAGCTGCTCGGGCGAATCGATGCCATCCAGCTCGTCGGCATCCAGCCCATAGGCCTGGCCGAGGATCTGCTTCATCAGCGCATCGGATTCGGCGACTTCCTGGTCGTAACCGGCTGCGCTGTGGCGGTCGTAGATCGGCCGCAGTGACGCGTGGCCGGCCTCGATCAGCGGGGCGGCGATATCGCACAGCAACTCGGACAGGAAGGCGCGGTCGGCCTTGCCCAGCTTGACCGTGGCATACGCATGGTCCAGCTCTTCGACCAGGGCGATGTCGGCAGCGCGGCGGTGGTCGAGCAAGGGCTGCAATTCGGCGTGGTAACGCTCGCGCCACTGCGACAGTGCAAGCTGCCAGGCCTGCAGGTCGGCACGATGCCATTCCAGGTCGCGCAGCAATCGGTCGAAGCGCTTGCGTGCCGGCGACAGCGGCGCGCCGGAGGCGTGCGCGCCCTGGCTGCGCAGTTGTTGCAGCGCCTGCGAGGCAGGCGCATCGGTCGGGGGTCGGGCATTGCGTGGCATGCCCGGCTCACTCACTCTTCGGGATCGGCTTCCGCGTCGTCCGGACGCTGGTCGCCCACCGTCCACAGACGCTCCAGCGCGTAGAACTCGCGCACGCGCGGCAGCATCACATGCACCACCACGTCGCCCAGGTCCACCAGCACCCACTCGGCCTCGCGCTCGCCTTCCACGCCCAGCGGCATCACGTCCAGCCGCTTGGCGAACTTGACCACTTCTTCGGCGATCGACTTCACATGGCGGGTCGAGGTACCCGAGGCGACCACCATGTAATCGCAGACGCTGGACTTGCCGCGCACATCGATCTCGACCACGTCCTTGGCTTTCAGCTCCTCCACGGCCTCGCGCACGGTGGCCAGCAGGGCCGGCACGGACGGCGGCGGATTCGGGATGGAGGTCTTGATGACTTGGGCTTGGGTGGTCAAAGCGGGCAACTCGATGGAATTGGCGTGAATTATAGGCCGGTCCGGCCGGCTGCGTGTTCAGCTAGTCGGCGGGACTAAGCCATAGAGGCCTTCGTGCGCGATAAATGCCGCCACCGACGTCGGTACCAGCGCCTGCCAGTCACCGCCGGCGGTGATGCGCAAGCGCACCGCGCTGGCCGATTCACCGCGCAACGGCTGCTGCAGCGACCACAGGCGGCCGGCCGGCGAGATGCCCAGTTCGCCCGCCCTGGCGGCCCAGCGGCCCTGCACTGCCGCGACGAGCTGCGGCGCATCGGCCAGGTCCAGCGTCGTGCCCGGACGCGCGGCAATGACGAAGTGCGCCAGTTCGAACAAGTCTTCCCACTGATGCCAGCTGCTCAGCCCCATGAAGGCATCGGCACCGAGCAGCCAGGCGATCGGTGTCGTGGGGCCGAGCTCGGCGCGCAGCGCGCGCAAGGTGTCGACGGTGTAGGACGGCGCACGGTCGCGGCTGGCGCGTTGCAGCTCGCGGGTGTCCAGCGCCAGCCCGGGGGTGTCGGCCAGCGCCAGCTCCAGCATGCGCGCGCGCTGCGCTGCGGTGGCGCCGGGTGCGGGACGGTGCGGCGGGTCGGCGGCCGGTACCAGGTGCACCAACGCGCCCAGTTCGTCGCGCGCGGCGCAGGCGATGGCGAGGTGGCCCAGGTGGACCGGATCGAAGGTGCCGCCGTAGTACAGGTGGAGCGGGGATTGGGGAATCGGGATTCGGGAATCGGAAGAGCGTGGGTTCGGCGCTGCCGGGTGGGAATCGGTGGGCGGAGAGGTGGGGGCCGCAGCTGCGGCCTGGTCGGGGGTTGCGCTGCGTGGGGAGGCGGGTCGCGCATCGCCGTTGGCGGCATCGCCGGCTTTCACGCCAGCAATCTCACCGCGCGGGATTCGGCCACGGCCACCAGCAGGCGTTCCAGGCCGACCCAGGGGTCGCCGTCGGCACGGCCCTTGGCCATGCGATCGACTCGCGAGGCTTCGGCGACGAAGCGCTCCCAGCGGCGCGGTTCGGGGTGCCGTTGCAGCGCGCGCTTGAACGGCGCCTGGCGTGATTCCCACAGGCCCTGCGCCTTCATTTCGGCAGCGAGGTTGCCGCCGTTGGCCTGCACCTTGGCCAAGGACGCAGTGCGCAGCAGTTCCTTGATCAGGATCGGCATCAGCGCGGCCACCGCTTCGCCCTCGGCGCGCAGGCCGGCGAGCATGCGGATCGCTGCGGCCGGCTGCCCGGAGAACGTGGTTTCGGCCAGGCGGAACACGTCGTAGCGCGCGGCATCGGCGACCAGCGACTCCATCGCCTCCAGGTCCAGCACCTTGCCATCGGCCAGCAGCACCAGCTTGTCGATTTCCTGCGCGGCGGCCAGCAGGTTGCCTTCCACCCGCTCGCTCAGGCGCTGCACCGCCGCAGCGTCGGCACGCAGGCCGTGGCTACGCAGGCGGCGCTCGATCCAGTCCGACAGCTCGTGCGGCTTGATCGCCCAGGCCACCGAAATGGTGCCGATGCGGCCGATCGCATCGGCCCATTTGCCCTGGTGCGCCTTGCTCCAGTCGTTGGCGGTGATCAACAGCACCACATCCGGCGGCGGGTTGGCGCAAAAGCGGGTGATGACCTCGGCGCCGTCCTTGCCCGGCTTGCCGCTGGGCAGGCGCACTTCCACCAGCCGGCGCGGACTGAACAGGCTGGGCGCGTTGAAGGTCGCATCCAGCTGGTTCCAGTCGAACTCCCGGCCATCGGCATCGAAGACCTCGCGCTCGCTGATGCCTTCGGCGCGCGCGCGCGCGCGCACCGCATCGGCTGCCTCCAGCACGCGCAAGGTCTCCGGACCGGCGATCAGGTAGACCGGCTGCAGCGGCTGATTGGACTGGCCGGCGAGCTGTTCTGGGCGAAGTTCCATGACTACCTAAGTTCCATCACTACGAAGGCACACGCCACTGCACCGTCACGCACAAGACAGCGTCGGCAGCGATCGTCGGGGCATGCTCACCGCGCAGCAAGCGCGACATGCGCCTGGCGCAAGCCAACTCCGCACACCGTGCGCGGTTGCCCGGCAGATGCGCGGACGGGATGATCACCAGCTGCTCAGTTATTCGACGAAGACGCGGGCGGCAGCGAAGCCGGCACGCTCGATTCCGGCGTGGACGGCTGCACCGGCGGTGTGGTGGCCGGCTGCAGCGGCGCGCTGGGCGTGCTTTCCAGCGTCTCGCCGCGCTCCACACGCGCGCGCACGACGCTGTCGATGCGACGCAGGATCGAGGCCGACATGTCCTTGCGCAATTCGTTGGCGAGGATCTCGCGCTCGGTCGCGGTGCCGGTGGCATCCACCGGTGGCGACACGTAGTCGCGTGACAGCTCGATCACCTGCTGCGGCACCAGCACCGAGCCGTTGGCGGTGGTGACGGTGAAGATGGCCGCATAGCGCAGGCTGTATTCCTGCGCGCGGCCCTGGCTGTCGATGGCGATCGGCAGATCGCCCCAACGCTCGGACAACACCTGCACCTGCGCAAAGCCAGTCTTGGCATCTTCATCGGCCAGGGTGGCGCCGGCGGCCTTGAGGCCACGCCGCAGCAACTTGGCCAGCTCGCTGTACTGCACCGCGGACTGCACCTTCACCGCGGGCGTGTCCGGCGGCAGCGCCAGCGAGTTGCGCAGATGGAAGCCGCAGGCGGTGAGGCTCGAGACCAGCACGAGGGACGCAGCGAAGGCAGTAGGAAATCGAATCATGGGCACAGTCTGGATGAGCGCCCCGGCGGCGGCAACAGGCGGCTAGCCTGCCCGACACCGCGTGAACGGGGCTTGAGAGGGCGCCGCGAAAAACGCGGCGCCCGGGAATGACAAAACGCGTCGTCACGCGCCAGTGAAATGAATGACCACACGCCACTGCGGCAATCTCAACTGCGCGTCGCCACACCGGTCCGCGACACTGCCCGGACCGGCGATCGGCAACGATCAGCCCGCCACGATATTCACGATCTTGCCGGGCACGATGATGATCTTGCGCACGCTCAGCCCTTCCAGGAACTTGGCCGCGTTCGGCTCGGCCTGGGCCAGCGCTTCGATCTGCTCGCGTCCGACATCGGCGGCCACCTCGATGGTGCCGCGCAACTTGCCGTTGACCTGCACCGCCAGGGTCAGCGCGTCGCGCACCAACGCGGCGGCATCGACCTGCGGAAACGCGACATCTTCCAGCAGCGTCTCGCCGTGGCCCAGCACCTGCCACAGGGTGTGGCTGGCGTGCGGGGTGATCGGGTTGAGCAGCAGCACCATCGCTTCCAGGGCTTCCTGGCGCACCGCACGGCCCTGCGCACTGGCGTCGTCGAACTTGGCCAACGCGTTGGACAGTTCCATCACCGCGGCGATCGCGGTGTTGAAGCTGTGGCGGCGGCCATAGTCGTCGCTGACCTTGCCGATGGTTTCGTGGGTCTTGCGGCGGATCGCCTTCTGCTCGGCGCTCAGTGCGGCGGCGTCCAGTGCGGCGGCAGCGCCCTCGCCCACATGCTTGTGCACCTGCACCCACAGCCGGCGCATGAAGCGCGCCATGCCATCGACGCCGGCCTCGTTCCACTCCAGCGACTGCTCCGGCGGGGCGGCGAACATCGAGAACAGCCGCACCGTGTCGGCGCCGTACTTGGCCACCATCGACTGCGGGTCCACGCCGTTGTTCTTGGACTTGGACATCTTCTCGGTGCCGCCGATGTGCACCGGCTGGCCGTCGGCGATCAGCACCGCGCCGGTGACGCGGCCGCGCTCGTCGCGCTGGATCTCCACGTCGGCCGGATTGATCCAGTCCTTGCCGCCGTTATCGGCATCGCGATAGAAGGTGTCGGCGATGACCATGCCCTGGGTGAGCAGGTTGGTCACCGGCTCGTCGCTGTCCACCAGCCGCGCGTCGCGCATGAGCTTGTGATAGAAGCGGAAGTACATCAGGTGCAGGATCGCGTGCTCGATGCCGCCCACGTACAGGTCGGCCGGCATCCAGTAGTTGGCGCGGCGGTCGACCATGTCGCGTGCGTTGGGGCTGGTGTAGCGCGCCACGTACCAGCTCGACTCCATGAAGGTGTCGAAGGTGTCGGTCTCGCGCTCAGCCGGGCCGCCGCAGTCCGGGCAGGTGGTCTGGCGCCAGGTCGGGTCGGTCTTGATCGGCGAACCGGTACCGGCAAATTCCACGTTCTCGGGCAGCACCACCGGCAACTGGTCTTCCGGCACCGGCACCGCGCCGCACTTGGCGCAATAGATCACCGGGATCGGGCAGCCCCAATAGCGCTGGCGGCTCACGCCCCAGTCGCGCAGGCGGTAATTGACCCGGCGCTGGCCCTGGCCCTTGCGCTCGAAACGCTCGGCCAGTGCCTCGAAGGCGCCGCCGAAATCCAGGCCGTCGAACTCGGCCGAATTGATCAGCTCCAGCGGGCGGCTCTTGTCGGTGTACCAGTCGCGCCACTGGCTGGCGTCCCAGCGCTGCTCGTCGTCGTTGCGCGGCTCGCGCAGCTTGACCACCTGCACGATCGGCAGCTTGTACTTGTTGGCGAACTCGAAATCACGCTGGTCGTGGCCGGGCACCGCCATCACCGCGCCGGTGCCGTAGCCCATCAGCACGAAGTTGGCCACCCACACCGGCACCTGCTCGCCGCTGATCGGATGCACCGCGGTCAGGCCGGTGGCCATGCCGCGTTTTTCCTGGGTTTCCAGCTCGGCTTCGGAGACGCCGCCGTGCTTGAGCGTTTCCAGCAGCGCGGCCAGCTCCGGATTGGATTTGGCCGCATGCAACGCCAGCGGATGCTCGGCGGCGATCGACACGAAGGTCACGCCCATCAGCGTGTCTGGGCGGGTGGTGAACACGCGCAGCGGGTCCAGTGCAGCGCCATCGGTGTCGCGCACGTCGAACTGGATCTCCAGCCCTTCCGAGCGGCCGATCCAGTTGCGCTGCATGGTCTTGACCGAATCCGGCCAGCCGTCCAGCTGGTCCAGGCCGTCGAGCAGTTCCTGCGCGTAGTCGGTGATGCGCAGGAACCACTGCGGGATCTCGCGTTTTTCCACCAGCGCGCCGGAGCGCCAGCCGCGGCCGTCGATGACCTGCTCGTTGGCCAGCACGGTCTGATCGATCGGGTCCCAGTTCACCACTGCGTTGCGGCGATAGGCCAGGCCCTTGCGCATCAGCCGGGTGAACATGCGCTGCTCGTGCACGTAGTACTCGGCCGTGCAGGTGGCGAACTCGCGCGACCAATCGATCGCATAGCCCAGCGATTTGAGCTGGCCGCGCATGTGGTCGATGTTGGCGTAGGTCCACTTGGCCGGTGCGGTCTTGTTCTTGATCGCCGCGTTTTCCGCAGGCAATCCGAACGCGTCCCAGCCCATCGGCTGCATCACGTTGTGGCCGGTCATGCGCTTGTAGCGGCTGACCACATCGGAGATGGTGTAGTTGCGCACATGGCCCATGTGCAGCGCACCGGACGGGTACGGCAGCATCGACAGGCAATAGAACTTCGGCTTGTCCGAAGTTTCGTCGACCTGGAAGGCGTGGGTGGCATCCCAGAACTGCTGGGCGGAGGTTTCGACCTGCTGCGGGTCGTAGGCGTTCGGTTCGACGGTGGACATTGGGAGCGGATGCTCGGGCGGTGCAAAGCGGCACAGGGTACCGCAGTGCAGCAGGTGCTCCAAACGCTTGCCTCAGGTGGCGGGTCTGGCCGGCCAGCGCCAGGCTGCCACGGCGAGCCAGCCGACCCAGGCCAGGAACGCCAGGCGCTGGGCGATCGCCTGCCGCAGCAGGCCCGGCGGGCCGAACGCCAGCACCGCCACCAGCAGCCCCGCGCCCAGGCTCAGCCATGCCAGTGCGCGGGTGCCGGGCTGGTTGAGCAGCGCCGCAGCAAGCAGCAACATGCCCGGCACGAACGCCACCGCCCACAACAGCCAGGCGGTGGCATGGGCCTGGCTGGCGCGCCCGTCCAGATCGGTGGGATCCAGGGGCAAGGCGCCCATGCCGAGAAAGGCCAGCCCGGCCAGCACGATCAACTGCCCGCCCACGCGCAGGCTCCAGCTGGACCTGGCCGGCATGCGCGCCAGCAGGCTGACTCCGGTGGCCATGCCGAGCGCACCGACCAGCACGAACGCCAGCAGGTTGAAGCCCAGCGCATGCGGCACCCCGTTGGCACCGAGCAATGCCACCGGGTGACTGGCCTGCAGGTAACCGGGCAGTGCCACGCCGAAGCCGGCCACCGCCAGCACGAATACGGTTGCGGCGACCAGGCCCAGGTAGCGCTGGGTGCCATCGATGCGTGTCATTGCCTTGCTCCAACGCGGGGCGCAGGCTGCGCCACCAGGACGCGACATTGTCGTGCCGGGCGCGCGTGGCGTGAACCCCTGCCGGCGTGACGGCCGGCCACGCGCCATGCGCCCGGGCCGGCCAGCCTTGTGTCGGCCCGGTTTGCCACCATTACCTCCCACTGTTGCCGCAATCACTTCTGGAAGCCCATGTCCGACAAGCCGCACGTATTCGATGCCACCACCGACACCTTCGAGGCCGAGGTCCTGCAGAAATCGTTGACGACACCGGTGCTGGTGGACTTCTGGGCCACCTGGTGCGGCCCCTGCAAGTCGTTGACGCCGATCCTGGAAAAGCTCGCCGATGACTACAACGGTGCCTTCGAGCTGGCCAAGGTCGATGTGGACAAGGAGCAGCAGATCGCCGCCGCGTTCCAGATCCGCTCGGTGCCGACGGTGTTCCTGGTCAAGGGCGGCGAGCTGGTCGACGGCTTCCCGGGCGCGATGCCGGAAGGCCAGGTGCGCGAATTCCTGACCCAGCACGGCGTGCTGCCGGCCGAGCCGCAGGTCGCCGAAGCACTGCCGCCGGCCCCGCTCGATCCGCAGGATCAGATCGCCGCGCTGCGTGAGGCGATCGCCGCCGAGCCGGACAAGGACGAACTCAAGCTGGACCTGGCGCTGGCGCTGCTCAAGACCGGCGACACCGCCGAGGCCGAGCAGTTGATCGACGCCCTGCCCGCCAACCTGGCCACCGACGACCGTGCGGTGCGCGCCAAGGCCCGGCTGAGCTTTGCCAATGTGCTCAAGGACGCGCCGGACGCCGACGCACTGCAGGCCGCCGTTGCCGCCAACGGCGCCGACCTGCGCGCGCGCCATCTGCTTGGCGTGCGCCACCTGCTCGACGGCCACGACGAGGCCGCGCTGGAGCAGTTCCTGGAAATGCTGCGGCAGGACCGCGCCTTCGACGACAACCTGCCGCGGCGTAGCCTGATCGATGCGTTCCGGGTGATCGAGGACGAAGACCTGGTCGGCCGCTACCGCCGCAAGATGTCGTCGCTGGTGTTCTAAGCACCGCCGGCACCACGGCGCCCGGTCTGCAAGCCGGCCGGGCGCTGCCGTCACCGCCACAGCTTCCATACGCATGCGAATGGTATGCTACGGGCCCGCCCCGCCATGGACCCTGGCCGCATGCGTGCTTCACTGTTCAAGCTCGGTATCAACCTGTGGCCGCCGTACCTGTTCGCCGGGATCCATGTCACCGCGTTGTCAGCCGACTACCGCTACGCACGCGTGGAACTGCGCCAGCGGCCGTGGAATCGCAATTACGTTGGCACCCATTTCGGCGGCAGCCTGTTCGCGATGACCGACCCGTTCTGGATGCTGCTGACCATGCAGAACCTGGGGCGCGACTACTACGTGTGGGACAAGGCCGGCAGCATCGAGTTCGTCAAACCCGGGCGCGGCACGGTGAGCGCGGAGTTCGTCATCGACGACAGCGTGCTGGCCGAGTTGCGCGCCGCCACCGCCAGTGGCGAAAAACATCTGCGCTGGTTCGAAAACGTGGTGCACAACCGCCAGGGCGAGGTGGTGGCACGGGTGCGCAAGCAGTTGTACGTCAGGCGCAAACCGGCACGCTGACACTGGGCGTTCGGCGTGCTGCCGGATGTTCAACACGCTGCATGGGTTTCACGCGCGTCGGCTGGACGTGATCGTGGCGTGCGCAAGCCCGTCATGCCCTCGCGTACGCTCACGAGGTGTTGCGCGCGGCATGCGGACTCTGGGGTCTCCCAACCCACACGGTCTGTCTTCATGAAAACGCTCAACGTCATCACCCTGGTGCTTCTTATCGTCGGCGGCTTGAACTGGGGCCTGGTCGGCCTGTTCCAGTTCGATCTGGTCGCCACGCTGTTCGGCGGCCAGGATGCCCTGCTGTCGCGTGTGGTCTACACGCTGGTCGGCATCTCTGCGTTGTGGCAGCTGGTCCCGCTGTTCCGCAACGACCATGGCGCCAACGTTCACCACACTAGCCCGCACGTGCGCAACAACCCGTAAGCGCACAGCTGCAGCAGGCATGCGCGTGACAGCACGACGCCGGCGCATTCCGCCGGCGTCGTGCTATGCGTACATGCACTTTGCGTCCAGACGCTTTGCGTCCGGGCGCGCGGTCGGCAAGAATCGGGCATCCCTCCCGCTGGCTGCCTTCATGCTTCTGCGCACTGTTGCTTCCGCCTGCCTGCTTGCCCTGGTGTTACCCGCTGCCGCCAACGCGGCCTATCGCAGCCCGCAGCAGATCCTGGATGCCTCGCCGGCCAGCGCGTGGCGCGTGCTCGACCCCGAGCGCACGCTGTACCTGGAGCTGGATGGCGGACGGGTGATCATCGAGCTGGCGCCGCAGTTTGCGCCCGCGCACGTGGGCAACATCCGCACCCTGGCGCACGAGCGCTTCTGGGACGGGCTCAGCATCTACCGTTCGCAGGACAACTTCGTGGTGCAGTTCGGCGATCCGGATGGCGAGACGCCGGCCAAGGCCAAGTCGCTGGGCTCGGCGAAGACGCACCTGCCGGCCGAATTCGAACGCCCGTCGCAGGGCCTGGATTTCCAGCGCCTGCCCGACAGCGATGGCTGGGCGGCGCAGGTGGGCTTTGTCGACGGCTTCCCGGTCGGGCGCGACAGCGCCAGCGGCAAGACCTGGCTGGCGCATTGCTACGGCACCCTGGGCGCCGGCCGCAACAACGACGAAGACAGCAGCATCGGCGCCGAGTTGTATGTGGTCACCGGGCAATCGCCGCGCCAGCTGGACCGCAACATCACCGTGGTCGGCCGCGTGGTCAAGGGCATGGAGTTGCTCAGCGTGATCCCGCGCGGCCCGGACCCGATGGGTTTCTACGAAGACCCCGCGCAGCGCTCGCCGATTCGCGCCATTCGCCTGGCCAGCGAGGTGCCCATGCCCGAACGCACGCCACTGCAGTTACTGCGCACCGACAGCCAGACCTTCCGCGATGTGGCAGAAGCGCGCCGCAATCGCAAGGACGATTTCTACAAGCGCCCGGCCGGGCATATCGATCTGTGCAATGTGCCGTTGCCGGTGCGGACGCCGCCGGCTGGCTAGTTCGGGATTGGGAGGTGGGGGATTGGGGATTCGTAAAAGCGGGTGCGCGTGCTTAGCGGGCACGCTGGCTGAAGGCGACGCTGCCCAGGATCAGCACCGCGGCCACCAGCATGGTCCAGGTCAGCGGCTCGCCCAGCAGTGACCATGCCAGCAGTGCGCCGAACACCGGCACCAGATAGGTCACCGTGGAGGCGCGCGCCGGGCCGATGCGCTGGATTAGGCGGTAATACATCAGGAACGCCAACCCGGTGCACACCACGCCCAGCGCGGTGGCGCAGGCCCACGCCACAGCCGGCACCGGCGTGGTTGGCCACTGCAACCAGGCCAGCGGTGCCAGCAACAACGCGCTGCAACCCAACGTGGACGCCGCCGATGCGGCCGGCGGCAAATCGCCCATGTGGCGCTTCACCAGGTTGTAGCCGATGCCGTACAGCAGCGACGCGGTGGCGCCCGCCAGTGCCGCCGGCCCCACGCTCAACCCGGCCGACTTGCCGGTGGCCAGCACCAGCACGCCGATGAAACCGATCAGCAAGGCCAGCGCGCGACGCGTGCCGATCTTCTCGCCGAAGAACAGGAAGGCGATCAATGCGGTGAACAGCACCGTCATCGCATTGCAGATCGCACCGACCGCGGCCGGCGCATGTTGCGCGCCCCAGGCGAACAGCAGGAACGGCAACGCGGAGTTGAGCACGCCGATCGCCGCCAGCATCGGCCAGCGACGCAGCGGGAAGCGCTCGCGCGCCAGCCACAGGAACGGCAACAGCACCAACGCACCGAGCGCCAGGCGGATTTCCACCAGCGCCACGGTGCCGAACCTGGGTGCGGCCACACGCATGAACAGGAACGAGCAGCCCCAGACAATGCCGAGAAACCCCAGCTCCAGCGGGGTGCGCCATTCGCGTGCCGCAACCGCCGGTTGCGTCGCCGGTTGCGCGCTCATGGCCGCACCTGCGCACGCTGCCGTGATGTGCTGAAACCGCAAGAGACAACATGAGGCAGGCAGACGGACATGGCACGATCATCGCGATGGGGTACTGCAGCATCGGTTGCAACCGCAGGCGCGACAAGCGCGTAGTATCGAGGCGAGCCACAAATCTCACTCATGCCTCGATGAACCTGCGCCCCACCCTGCTGCCCGCGCTGGGCGTGTTCGCCGCCGCCGCGCGCCACCAGAACTTCGCGCATGCCGCCGAAGAACTGCATCTGACCGCCAGTGCGGTCAGCCACCATGTGCGCAAGCTCGAAGCGCTGCTTGGCGTGACCCTGTTCCAGCGCTTGCCGCGCGGGGTCAAGCTCACCGCCGAGGGCCGCCAGCTGGCTGACGCCGCTACCGCTGCGTTGGCCGAGATCGCTTCGGTGGCCGGCAACCTGCATCCGCGCGAAGATGCCATCCCGCTGCGCGTGACCACCTTGCGCTCGCTGTCGTACTGCTGGCTGTTGCCGCGGCTGCCGCGCTTCTGTCGCGCGCATCCGCATATCCGCATGGATCTGCAATCGGACGCGGCGTTTTCGCGCTTCGAAGAAGGCGGCCCGGATCTCGGCATCCGCTATGGCCAGGGCGCCTGGCCCGGATTGACCTCGCATCATCTGATGGACGACGAACTGTTTCCGGTGGCCTCACCGTCACTGCCGGAGGTCGCTGCGCTACGCACGCCGGCGCAGATCGCGCAATTGCCGCTGCTCACCGACATGTCGCCGCAGGGCTGGCGCGACTGGTTCCGTGCCGCCCAGGTGCGCGGCACCACGCTGCCGCCGATGCACACCTTCAACGACAGCACCGACGCGATGCGCGCGGCCGTCTATGGCCTGGGCGCGGTCCTGGCGCGCAAGCACATCGCCCAACCGTATCTGCAGCGTTACGAGCTGGTACGCCTGCCCGGCCCCACCCTCAAGGCACGCTACGCCTACTACATCGTGCACCCCAGCCACCGCGTCCCCGGCCCTGCGGCAATGGCGTTTATCGATTGGCTCAAGCGCGAGGCGCTGGACGAGCGCACCCCGATGCCGGCACTGCCGGCGGAGCTGGTGGCGTTGCCGGCAAGCGAGACGTCGAGTACGCCGCGCGCGCATCGACGATCACGCAAAACGTCGGCAACGGAATGAGGTTGCGCAGCAATCGTCCTTACCCCCCTGCGCGAGCATTACCTCTGCATCTCTGCCTCCGGGACATCGTCCTCCTTCACGGAGAGAAGGTGTACGAAGAGGTAGCAGCGAAGCCTGGAGCGGCTGTTGTTGTTGCTTCCGGGAGAAGCGCCCCGATGCGGCGGATGAGGGTACTAGCGAAGCTTGGCGGAGTTTGAGGGCAAGTGTGGCTTCGCCTCGTACCCTCACCGCAACCCCTCTCCCGCAGGAGAGGGGCTTTTTACTTGCGCCGGGGGATTTGAAGACGCGCGCGTCAGTGGCGCACAAGCGTTGCTTTAGTCACCCCACCGGAAAGGGGCCTATCGCGGGCGGCAAGAGCGCTCGACGGCTTACCTACTCGATGGAGCAGGCAACGCGCACCATCACCTCGTTTTGTCCTGTCGGTGCCTAGGCTTTAGCTCCCCAATCCCCAGGACACACCCATGCCTACCCTTCGCATGCGTATCACCGGCACCGACGACGACGCGCGTGCCATCGCCAACCTGCTGCAGAGCATCGAAGGCATCGAGCACGTGGAAGAAGTCGACGACCTGATGCCACACCTGGACGACGACGATTCCAGCTCGGCCGGCCTGTCCGACGATGAAGGTCCGGGCAGCCACGAGTTCGAAGTGGAAGCCGGCAACGATGCCACTGCGCAGAAGGTGCGCGACGCTGTGCAGGAACTGGCCCTGCAGCTGGATGTGTTTGTCGAGTACGAATTCGACGAAGGCTGAGCCCGCTCCGTACCGACTGCGCTGCGCTTGCGCGCAGTCGGTGTCTGGAGATGTTGCACACCACGCGCTGTACCGCGATCGCGGATCGCGTGCAAACAGCGCAAGCGGGATCGACGTGCTACCACGCAACGCGTCGAGTAACTGCCTGACATAAGCGCCCTTTCTACAACATGCGCAGCTAATGCGGCATCGCCGACCAGCTACGCAGTGGATCAGGACATCCGGCGCCGCCGCGCACGCCAGCGCCATGCCTGCAGCAGCAGCCAGCCGACGAGCAACCCCAGCACCAGCACCGGCAGCAACGCTGCCACTGCGCGGATCACGAAGGCCACGCTGGATGCGAAGACCTGGCCGAACTCGGCTGCCGCCTCGGCAATCTCGCCCCTGCCCTGCTCGCCTCCGGTGCCGCGGAAATTGAGCGTCAGCAACTGCGTGCGCACGCGCCGTTGCTGCTGGGCGGCGTTCTGCTGGGTCTGCTGCGCTTCGGCCTCGATCTCGGCAAGCCGCTTGGACAGGGCCAGCAGATCGGTCACGGCCAGGTCGCGGCGTTGCTGCAGTTCGAGCAGGCGCGCATGTTCCTTTTGCAGGCGCGCCTGTGCCAGCCCGGTATCGGCGATCTGCTGCGCCAGATCCTCGGCACGCGTGCTGCGCGCGGCGACATCGCCATGCTGGCCGGCCAGTTGCACCATCGGCTCGATGCCGTCCGGAGCTAACCGCACGCTGACGCTGCCGCTGGGGTCGCGCCCACCGGTTTGTTCCACCGCCAGCAGCGCGCAGTCGCCGAACTGCGCCGACTGGCAGGCGGTGCGTACCGCGGCGATGCGTTGATCGATCTGATCGGCCGGCAGCTCGATGCGTACATCGTGCTCATACGCCAGCGCATTGCCTTGCGCGGCGGGCGGTGCCGGCGCCGGCGCGCTGCCGTCTGCCGCCATCTCACCAGACGGCCTGGCACACCCGCTCAGCGCCCAGCCCAGCAGCAAGCCGACCGCGTACCACTGCATCCGGCGCCTCATCGGCTGACTCCATCGGCCGCGTGCATGCTCTGCGCGGCCAGACCCGGCGCGGACACACCGCGCAGCTTGACCGCCACACTGGCCTCGCCAGTCCTGCAACGCACGCCCGTACTGAAAGGCGCACTGCCGCGCCGCGGGCAGTGCTGGTAATCGGCATGCTGCCGGTTGAAGCGATGGACTCCCGGCATATCGGGCGCCGCCTGCAGGTGCAATGGCGCGCGCATGCCGGGCCGCAGCATGCCGCCACGGCGACGGTATGACGCACAATTACGCTCGTACGCCTCGGTGATAGGCGCATCGGTGTGCGGGTCGAACGCGATGCGTCCGCAATGACAGCTGTCGGCGTCGTGCATGGTGATCCTCCTTGAAAGCGGCCACTCTAAACCAATGGCGGATGCGGACAAGCGCGCACATGCCTATGCTGGCGGATTGCTTCCATCGGAATCCACCATGCGTCAACGTCTGCTTGTCCTCGCCCTGCTCGCCGGCCTCAGCGCCTGCCAGCAGCAGCCCGAATCGCCGCGCGCCGGCACCCCCGATGCCGCGACGCAGGCTGCGCAGACGCCGGATGCGCGCTTTGCGGCGCTGTCCAAGCGCGCGCTCGACACCTGGATGCAGCTGTCGCCGGTCACCGCCACCCAGACCGGCGATCACCGCTTCGACACGCAGATCGACGATCTCAGCACCGCCGGCCGCCAGCGCAGCCTGGAGGCCGGCAAGAAGCTATTGAGTGAGCTGGATGCCATCGAGGTGGCCAAGCTGTCGCGCGAGAACCAGGTCGATGCGGCCATTTTGCGCAACCAGCTGCAATCGGAAATCTGGAACACCGAGGTGCTGCAGAGCTGGGCCTGGGACCCGCAGGTCTACAACGGCCTGGCCGGCAGCGCGCTGTATGGCCTGATGGCGCGCGACTTCGCGCCGCTGTCCGAACGCCTGAGCTCCGCCACGCAGCGCATGGAGAAGATTCCCGGCATCTTTGCGCAGGCGCGCGAAAACCTGGACCCGGCCCGCGTGCCGAAGATCCATGCCGAAACGGTGGCCAAGCAGAACAAGGGCATCCTCAGCATCGTCGACACCTTCATCGCGCCCAATATCGGCCAGCTCGGCCCGATCGAAGCGGCCCGCGCGCAAGCCGCCATCGACGATCTGCGCAAGGCCGTGGCCGAGCAGCAGACCTGGCTGGATACCGTGCTGGTGCCCAATGCCAAGGGCGACTTCCGCGTCGGTGCGCAGATCTACGACCAGAAGCTGAAATTCGCGCTGCTGTCGTCGTTGTCGCGCGCCGAGATCAAGCAGCGCGCCGAGTCCGAGCTCAAGCGCGTCCGCAGCGAGATGTACGGCATTGCCCGCACGGTGCTCAAGGACAAGCCCGGTGCACCCAAACTGCCCGAGACGCCCAACGACGACCAGCAGCAGGCCGCGATCGAGGCGGCGCTGGAACTGGCCTATGCCGACAAGCCGGCACGCGACAAGGTGGTCGACGACGCCAAGGCCGCCCTGACGCAGTCCACCGAGTTCGTACGCCAGAAGGATCTGATGACGCTGCCCGATTCGCCGGTGGACATCATCCTGATGCCGGAATTCCAGCGCGGCGTGGCGGTGGCGTACTGCGATTCGCCCGGCCCGCTCGACAAGAACCTCAAGACCTTCTATGCGGTCTCGCCGATTCCCGACGACTGGAACGACCAGCAGGTCGATTCGTTCCTGCGCGAATACAACAGCCGCATGATCCACCTGCTCAGCATCCACGAAGGCACCCCGGGCCATTACCTGGAAGGCTGGCATTCGGCCAAGTTCCCCTCCACGCTGCGCGCGGTGCTGCGCTCGGGCATGTTCGCCGAAGGCTGGGCGGTGTACACCGAACGCATGATGCAGGAACAGGGCTATCTGGATAACGACCCGCTGTTCCACCTGGTGCAGCTCAAGTTCTACCTGCGCACCATTGCCAACGCCATCCTCGATCAAGGCGTGCATGTGGATGGCTGGGAACGCGACAAGGCGATGCACCTGATGACCCACGACACCTTCCAGCAGGAAAGCGAAGCGGCGGGCAAGTGGGTGCGAGCGCAGCTGTCGTCCGCGCAGCTGCCGACCTACTTCGTCGGCGTGCAGGAACATCTGGACACGCGCAAGGCGGTGCAGGACAAGCTGGGCAAGGACTTCAACCTGAAGGCGTACCACGACCAGATGCTGTCCTACGGCGCCCCGCCGGTGCGCTTTGCACGCGAGTTGATGCTGGACCAGCCGATCGAGTGATTGATCCTTCTCCCGAGGGGAGAACAAGTGAACCTTCTCCCCTCGGGAGAAGGTGCCCCAAAGGGGCGGATGAGGGTACGGGCGAAGCCTGGTGTGGCCGAAATCAGCGAGTGGCTTCGCCCCGTACCCTCACCCCAAGCCCCGGCCCGCGCTTGCGGCGCGGGCGCTCCAAGACACGGCAGGAGAGGGGCTTGTTGCTGCGGTGGTTGCACGTTTGTGCAACCCACTAAAGCCCTCTCACCCATCCGCCGCAACAAACCCGCCGGTCTGCCGCGCCCACAGGCGTGCATACAGGCCGCCCTGCGCGATCAGTTGCGCATGCGTGCCGGTCTCGACGATGCGTCCGGCATCCATCACCACCAGCCGGTCCATGCGCGCGATGGTGGAAAGACGGTGCGCAATCGCGATGACGGTCTTGTTGCCCATCAACGCGTCCAGGCTGTCCTGGATCGCCGCTTCCACTTCCGAGTCCAGCGCCGAGGTGGCCTCGTCCAGGATCAGGATCGGCGCATCCTTCAGCAGCACGCGCGCAATCGCGATGCGCTGCCGTTGACCGCCCGACAGCTTGACCCCGCGTTCGCCCACATAGGCATCGAATCCGCGCCGGCCTTCGCCATCGACCAGCGTGTCGATGAAACCTTCCGCGCGTGCCTTGCGCACCGCTTCCAGCATCTGCGCGTCGCTGGCCTGCGGCCTGCCATACAGCAGGTTGTCGCGGATCGAACGATGCAGGAGCGAGGTGTCCTGGGTGACCAGGCCGATCTGCCCGCGCAGGCTTTCCTGGGTGACCTGGGCAATGTCCTGCCCGTCGATGAGGATGCGCCCCTGCTCCAGGTCGTACAGCCGCAGCAGCACGTTGACCAGGGTCGACTTGCCCGCGCCCGACGGCCCGACCAGGCCGATCTTCTCGCCGGCGCGCACCTGCAGGTCCAGCCCGGCGATCACCCCGCCGCGCTTGCCGTAATGGAAATGGATGTGCTCGAACTGCACCTGGCCGTGTGTCACCTGCAGCGGCACGGCGTCGGGCGCGTCCTGCACCAGCACCGGCTGCGAGATGGTCTGCATGCCGTCCTGCACGCTGCCGATGTCTTCGAAGATGCCGTTGACCGTCCACATGATCCAGCCGGACATGTTGTGGATGCGGATCACCAGGCCGGTGGCCAGCGTGATCGCGCCCACGCTGATCTGGCCGCGGCTCCACAGCCACAACGCCAGCCCGCAGGTGCCCACGATCAGGAAGCCGTTGGCCACCGCAATAGCGGTATCCATCGTGGTGGTCACGCGCGTCTGCCCGCGATGCTTCACCGCCAGCTCGTCGATCGCATCGCGCACATAGGCCTGTTCGCGGCCGGCATGGGCGAACAGCTTGAGCGTGGAGATATTGGTGTAACCGTCGACGATGCGCCCGGTGGCCTTGGAGCGTGCATCCGATGCGATCCACGCGCGTGCCTTCATGCGCGGCACGAAGAACGCCATCAGCGCGACATACACCACCAGCCAGATCAGCAGCGGCAGCATCAGCCAGGGGTCGGCCTGCGCAAACAGCCACAGCGCGCTGCCGGTATAGACCACGATGTACCAGAGCGCATCGACCATCTGCACCGCCGATTCGCGCAGCGAGGTCCCGGTCTGCATCACCCGGTTGGCGATCCGGCCGGCGAAATCGTTGTTGAAGAAGCCCAGGCTCTGCCGTACCACGTAGTTGTGCATCAGCCAGCGCGAGCGGTTGCTCAGGCCCGGCACGATTGCCTGGTTGACCAGCAGGTTGTGCAGCCCGGTGAACAGCGGGCGTGCCACCAGCGTGATAGCCGCCATCCAGAGCAATTCACCGGCATGACGGCGGAAGAAGTCCGCTCCCGGTCGCTCGGCCAGCATGTCGACGATGCGCCCGAGGAAGTCGAACATCGCCACTTCCACCAGGGCCAGCAGCAGACCGGCGATCAGCGTGGCCAGCAGGATCGGCCACAAAGGCCGCAGATAATGCAGATAGAACCGCCACACGCTGCGCGGCGGCATTTCCCGCTCGATTGGCGGGAAGACATCGATCAGGGATTCGAACCAGCGGAACATCGCAGACACTTTCGGGAAAAACCGGGAGATCAGGCTAGCTGATCGCGCGTCAAGCTGCAGTGGCGCTGGCGTCGGGTTGCTGCAGCATCACCTGCACGGCAGGCTGCGCTGTGCGCGGCAGGCAACCGGTCCCGTCGCATCGGTTCCGATGGCCCAGGTCATGCGGCGTCGGTCGCGCTCACTCGCGGACACGTGCGAGCAGGCGGTTGACCTCGACCAGATCGAAATGGCCCGGATCGAAGCGCCCGCCCAGGGTGGCCAGCTCCTGCACATGTTGCGCATGCTGCGGGTCGGCGATGATCCGCAGCAAGGCCTGGTAGCTGTCGATTCCTTTGCTGCTCTCCGGCGGGCAGGCATTGGCGCCGTCCACGCAACGGGCCGCGCGCAGGCTCGCATCCGGCGGCAGGATCGCCTCGACCTGGACGCGGTGCTGCCAACCCGCGCCGGCACCGTAGAAATAGTCGAACCGCTCCAGCTCGCCCACCGCGCTTTCGATGCTGACCCGGGCGGCATGCTTGAGCCGTGGCCGCTCCGGCACATCCAGCCCGGACTCGCCGTAGCGGCCGCCGCCCAGGTCGAATTCGTACGGATGCGCACCGCTCCAGCCCATCACCGGTTGCAACACACGATGCAACGTGGCCAGGCGCAGCGCTCCGGCTACCAGCACGCGGCGCCAGATCAACGGCGCGCTGTCCAGCAGCGAAACATGCAGCTGATATACCGGCGCAGGCGTGGGTACCGCCTGCTGTGCAACTTTCTTCTTGGCCTTGGTCATCGGGTCTTGGTCGTGTCTCTCAGTCGCCAGTATGGCGGCAGCGGCCCACGCCTGCATGGCCCGCCCCGTCAGCGCTGCACCATGCGGTGTGCGGTGTGCGGTGTGCGGTGTGCGGTGTGCGATGTGCGATGTGCGATGTGCGATGTGCAGCATGTCGCGCGATCACGCATCGACGATGCCGCCCACCGTCACGCCAGCATCATTGCGCCGCCGCCCTCGCCCGCCCGGATTTACGCCACACCCGCTGCACGCGCCGGCAGTCGCAGGCCGAACAACAGGTCATACAGGATCGGGATCAAGCCCAGCGTCACCAGCGTGCCCAGCGCCAGGCCACCGATCATGGTGATGGCCATTCCGGTCCACAGCGGCCCGGCAAACAGCATCAGCGGAATCAAGCCGACGATGCAGGTGAGCTTGGTCATCACGATCGGGCGCAGGCGCTTGACCGCCGCGGCGATCACCGCTTCGCGGCGTGGCAGGCCATCGGCAAGCTCGGCTTCGATGCGTTCCAGCAGCAGCACCGCGTTGTTGACGATGATGCCGGCCAGCGCCAGCAAGCCGAAGGTCGCCATGAAACCGAACGGATAGCCGGTAATCACCAGGGCCAGTGCCGCACCGATCAGCACGAACGGGACTGCCGACAACACGATCAGCAGCTTTCGGAACGAGTTGAACTGCCACACGAACAGCAACAGGATCGCGCCCAGTGCGTGCGGCATGTATTGGAGCAGGGCCTGGTTGGCCTCGGCAGAATCCTCTAGCTCGCCACCGATCTCCAGCCGATAACCGGGCGGCAGCTTGAGCGCGGCTATCGGCACCGACAGGCGCTCGACGATCTCGGTCGCGGTCAACTGCGGGTTGCGTGCGGTTACGGTGATCGCACGGCTCAGGTTGCGCCGCTGGATCGCCGACGGCTCGCTGTCGTGCAGCACCGTGGCGACCGCCGCCAGCGGCACCGGCGCACCGCCGGCTCGCGGGTACACCAGGGTGTCGCCAGGTGTGCCGTCGGCGGCGCGTTCCTGCGCACTGCCACGCCACACCACGGCCACCGAGCTGCCATCGTCGCGCAACAACGAGGCATCCACGCCGCTGTAGCGCGCCTGTAGCGCCTGCGCAATGTCCTCGCTGCTCACCCCGGCACGCCGCGCCCTGAGCTGGTCCACCTGCACCACGTAGCGCGGAATGCGCGCCTGCCAGTCGTCCTGCACATCCACGGTGCCCGGCAACGCGCGCAGCGCCTTTGCAATCGCAGCGGCGGCGCTGCGCAGTACTGTCTCGTCGGGGCCGACCACGCGATACACCGCCATGCCGGCTTCGGTCGCGCCCAGCGAAAACCGCTTCGGCTCGGCGCGCACCGTGGGGAAGTGGCTGCGGACATGCGCACGTGCCCGCGCTATCACCGCATCGAGATCGGTGCCCAGGCGCACGCTCACGGTGAAGTACGCCATGTTGGCCGCCGGCAGCGGAGGATTGAGGCCCAGCACGATGCGCGGTCCGCCATCGGCGACATAGCCGATGCTGTCCACCACCTCCGGGTTGGCGCGCCGATCGGCCAACCAGCGGCTCAGCGCGCGCACCGTGCGCAGGGTTTCACGCGTATCGCTGCCTGCCTGCAAGGTCACCGGCATCTGGAACTGCAAACGATCGGACTTGGGCAGAAAATCGTAGGGAATCGACACCAGCACCGCGACCGCCACCGCCAGCATCGCCACCATGCCGGCGATAAACAGCGCCTTGTGCATCAGCACGCGCTCGATGAGGCGGCGGTAGCCACGATAAAAGCGCGACGGTTCCTGTTCGCTGCCGTGTGCGACATGTGCCTTGGCGAAATACATGCACAACAGCGGCGTCACCGTGATGCTGAGCAGCCACGAGCCCAGCAAGGTCACCCCGAGCACGGTAGCCAGCGAGCGCAGATATTCGTTGGTGCTGGTCTGGCCGAAGAAGAACGGCGAGAACGCCAGCACGATCACCAACGATGAGGTCAGCAACGGGGTGGCCAGTGAGCGGCCGGCGTCGATGCAGGCCTGACGGCGCTGTTCTCCGGCAACCAGGCGGCGTTCGATGTCTTCGGCAATGACAATGCCGTTGTCCACCAGCAGGCCGAGCGCCAGGATGATCGCCGCGATCGACACCGTCTGCAGCTCCACGCTCAGCACGCGCATGACGATCAGCGAGGCGAAGATGGTCAACGGCACGATCGCGCCGACGATCAGGCCGGTGCGCCAGCCCAGGAAGAGCATCACCACCGCCATGACGATGACGATGGTCTCGCCCATGACGTGGTGCATCTTGCCCATCTCGCGCTCGACCACGTCGGCCTGGAAGGTGACCACGTGCTGCGCAAAACCTGCGGGCAATTCCTGCGCGGTCTGGTCCAGCTTGGCGCGCAGCGTTTTACCGAAGTCGGCGATATTGCTGCCGGGCTTCATCGAGACCGACACCACCACCGCCGGCTGGCCCTGGTAGACGGCAGCGTTTTCCGGCGGATCGGCAGGCATCACCTGTACCTGCGCCAGCTCGCCCAACGCCACTTGGCGCACGCCATTGGCATTGGGTGTCGGCAAGGTCAGCAACAGGTTCCGCAACTGCGCAGGCGAGCGTATCTCCCCGGAAGTCGCAACCGTCATCGCCAGCCCGGACACCGTCGCCAGCCCGCCGGAGGCCACCACATTCTGCGAGCGCAACTGCGCCATCACGCTGGCAGGGCTCAGTCCGGTCGCCAGCAGCCGCGCGCGATCGAATGCCACATACACGCGCTCGTCCTGCAGCCCGTACAACGCCACCTGCTCCACGCCAGGCAGGGTATACAGCTGCTCGCGCAGGCGCCGCAGCGGCCCACGCATCTCGCTCATCGAATAGCCTGGTGCGGTGACTGCGATCGATGCCACCGACACCCGTCCGAAGTCATCGTCGACCAACGGTCCCTGCGTGCCCGCAGGCAGTTGCGCACCCGCCTCGGCGGCCTTGGCCCGCACGCGCTGCCACAACGCCGGCAGATCCTGCACATCGTCGTAGGCGGTCAGCTGCACGATCGCGCTGCCTGGCCGCACCATGCTCACGATGCGCTTGATGCCGGCCAGTTCGCGCAGGCGCTCTTCGAGGGGGCGCGCCAACAGGGTTTCCACCTGCTCGCTGGGCATGCCCGGAAACGCCACCGACACAATGGTGTCGCGCACGGTGACCGAGGGTTCTTCCTGCGAGGGAAAACCGACGAACGCCACGATGCCGCCGAGCAGGATCATCACTGCCGCGAACAAGGTCAGCCGGCTCGACCTCATCGCCATCCGGGTCAGCATCATGGCGCCTGCCCTCCGCTCAGCTGCGTCTGCATCTGCAACGGCGCCACCGGCTGGCCATCGATCAAGAAGCCCACGCCTGCGCTGACCACCTGATCGCCGGCCTGCAGCCCGCGCCGGACCTGGATGCGGCCGCCGACGATCGACCCGAGCTCGACTGCGCGCTCGCGCACGATCCGCTGTGCCGGCTGATACACGAACACGCTGGCCCGTTGGCGATTGAGCCTGGGCAGTACCGCAGACAGTGGCACACTGGGCGTGCTCGCAGCCTGCGCGGGCAACCGCAGCAGCACACTGTCGCCACTGCGCATCGCGTGCGGCGCGCGCACCACCTCCAGAATCGCCAGCGCAGTGGCACCGTTATCCAGCCGGCTGGACAGGCTGCGCAGGCGCAATGTCAGCGGCACCGCAGGCTCGTCGGCCAGCGTGGCCTGCACAGTCTGCCCAGGCGTCAGCCCGGCGGCAGCAACAGGCGGCAGATTGGCGAGCAATTGCAGATGCGCCTGCCCTTCCAGCTGCAACACGCCCTGCCCCGACCCCACATCGGCCTGCGGTTGCTGCAGGCGTGCGACCACGGCGCCATCGAAGGGTGCGCGCAGCTCGCCAAGACGCGATACACGCCGCGCCAGCGCCAGGTCGGCCTTTGCCACCTGCAGTTGCGCGGTTGCCGCATCCGCCGCCGCGCGGGCGGCGGTCAGCGTCGCCGCGGAGCTGGCACCATCGTCGAACATCGCGTGCTGCTGGCGCAGTTGCAGCTGCCGCTCGCCGGACTGCGCCATCGCCGCGCGCAGGTTGGCGTCGGCCTGCTGCTGGCGCAATTGCAGCGGCTCGGCATCCAGGCGTGCCAGCACCTGCCCTTTCTGTACGCGGTCGCCCACATCCACCAGCACGGCGGCGATGCGTCCGCCGCTCTCGAACGCCAACTCGGCCCGTTGTTGCTGACGCGCCACTGCCGGCACCTGCAGCCATCCATCGCGGCCGGACCCGAAGCGCTCCAGCTTGACCGCCCGCGGGGTCTCGGCCGCCGGCGCATCCGGCCGGCTGCAGCCGGCCAGCACCAGCAACAGACCGCAACACGCCATGGTGCGAAGAACATCCGTCATCACGCTATCCCCTGCCATGTGCCGCTCAGCGGCTGTAGGTCACTGCAACCGTGCCGCCGACAAAACTGCGGCGTGCAACCAGCGGGCTGTCCGTGGCGTTGTCCGCATAGCGGGTGCCGGTCACGCTCACGGTGGTGGCCCAGTGATCGCCCAGCGCATGCGTCCAGCTGCTGCCTACCGCAGCGGCGTACACGCCGGATCCGGCACTGAAGGCCTGCCAGCGCGTCCGCGCCGCCTGCGCGTCGGTGACCCCGAAATAGGCCTGATTGAAGCGACGATCGCCGGCATGCACATCCAGATCCAGCGTCACCGTGTCGCTGGCGCCATGCAGCAGGGTGAACTCCACGCCGGCGCGATAGCGGTTGCGCCGTGCGTCCTGTTTGAGCGCGAATTCAGCTTCCGCGTTGACGTTCATGTACGGCGTGATCCGCTGCATCACCAGTGTGCGTGCGGTGACCGACCCCGGTACATCGCCCATGCCGGCCAGCACGCGCGAACCCGGACGCCAGTCGCTGTCGCGTTGCAGGCGGCCCAGGTCGTAATACAGCGACTGCGACAGATAGAAGCCGGAATCGCTCTGGAACTGCAGACCCGCGCCACGCGCGGTGTCGAAGAACAGTATGCCGCGCTGGACCACCAACACCGGGTTGGCCTGCACGCGCGCGCGCTCGGCGCCGGCATACCGCGGTGCCGCAACCGCTGCCGCGCCCGCGGTGAGATCGGTGTGGTCGCCCAACAGCCGCGAGCTGCCGGTCAGATCGGTCTGCGCGTGCGCGAGGCATGGCAGCAGCAGGCTGGCAACGAACGGCCAGGCACGCAGTGTGGTGTCACGAGGCAGCTGCATGGAAAACAGGATGGCCATGAAAATCTCCGTCAGCGATCAGGAAAGGGATGGCAGGCAAACGCCGTAGAACGCCTGAAACAGGGCAATCCGGCTCAACAGGCGTTGGCGTGCGGTGGTCAGGTAATCCAGTTGCACCTGCGTGGCGCGCAGGCGCTCGGTCAGCAGCGTGGTGCGATCTTCCAGGCCTGCCTCCACGCGCCTGCTGAGCCGTGTCATGCGCGATTGCTCACGCTCGGCCTGCGCACGTGCACGCGGTTCGGAGTCGGCCAGGGTGGCGTGCGCGTCGAGCGCATCGGCGACCTCGCGGAAGGCGGACTGGATCGCCTGTTCGTAGGCCGCGACATCGGCGCGCTGGCGCAGCTGCGCCAGGGCGAGATTGGCGCGGTTGCGGCCGCCGTCGAACAACGGCAGGTTCAATTGCGGGCTGAAGCTCCACATGCCGTGGCCGGCGGAAAACAGCCCGTTCAAGCCATCGCTGGCGGTGCCCACGCTGCTGCTCAGGGTGATCGATGGAAAGAACGCGGCGCGTGCTGCGCCGATGTCGGCGTTTGCCGCGCGCAGTTCCAGCTCCGCCTGCTGGATGTCCGGGCGTTGCAGCAACAACGAGGAATCAAGCGCACGCCACGCCGTGCTGGGTGTATCTGCGGCAATCAGGCGCCGCAGGTCGCCCGGCACCGGCAAGCTGTCGTAGCCAACCAGCAGTTGCAGCGCGCGCAATGCCGCAGCGTGGTCGTCGGCGCCCTGCAAGGCCGCTGCATGGGCCTGATCGGCCTGATGCTGCTGGCCATCGCGCTGGTCGCGCGCGATCAGCCCGATCCGGTACTGCCGCTGTGCGATGGCCAGCAGCGCAGCACTGTCGGCATCGGCTGCTTGCAGCTGCTGCAGCGCCTGGCTGCTTGCGCGTTCGGTGGTGTAGGCGCGCAGCACCTCGGCAACCAGCGCGCCCCGTGCCGCATCGCGCCCATGGGTGCTGGCCAGATAGCGCTGCCGCGCCGCCTCGGACATGGCCTGCAGCTTGCCGAAGAAGTCCAGCTCGAGATTGCCGATGCCGACGTTGGCAACGACCAGATCCTGCGCGTAGCGCGCGTCCAGGGCCGGATCGTCGAAGCGCTGCCGCACCTGTTGTGCACCCACGCCGATGCTTGGCACGCGCGCGGCGCGCTCGATACGGTACTGCGCCCGTGCCTGCTCCACCTGCAAGGCGGCGCGACGGAAGTCGCTGTTGTGCGCAAGCGCGCGTTGCAGCAACGGGCGCAGATCGCGATCCGGTGCGAACGCCTGCACAAACGCGCGTTCCTGCAGATTCAGCTCGATCCCCACCGGCTCGCTCGGTCCCACAGCGGCCACCGCCTGCTGGCTGCCGAAGGTGCCCGGCACGGTCACCGCCGGTCGCTGGTAAGTCGGCGTCAATGAACAGCCGCCCAGCAACATGGCGATTGCCGCATTACGCAGGGCGCGGAAACAACGAGGCGCGGTCAGTTGTGGAATCATGATGTCGGAGCACACGAGCCAATCTCGACCGACATCCTCGACCTGCAGCGTCCAGGTTGTTTGCGGGAATTATCCAGATTTGATCGAGACGACAGGGCAACACGCCATGACAGGCAAAAAGGTTCTGCTGGTGGAAGACGATGCAGACAGCGCCAGCATCCTGGACGCCTATCTGCGTCGCGACGGCTTCGACGTTGCCATTGCCGGAGACGGCGAGCGGGCGATTCACCTGCATCGTCAGTGGGCGCCGGATTTGGTGCTGCTGGACGTGATGCTGCCCAGGCTCAGCGGTATCGAGGTGCTGTCGGCGATCCGCCGCGCCAGCGATACCCCGGTCATCATGGTCACCGCCATCGGCGACGAGCCGGAGAAGCTGGGCGCACTGCGCTATGGCGCCGACGATTACGTGGTCAAGCCGTACAGCCCCAAGGAAGTGGTGGCGCGCGTCCATGCAGTGCTGCGCCGAAGCGTGGCGGTGCGTGCGCCGGGCGAGCCGCTGCGGCATGGCCGCCTGAGTGTGGACCTGGCCGCGGTGGTGGCCACCGTGCAGGACCCGGCCGGGGCTCAGCTGGCACTGGACCTGACCCCGACCGAGTTCAACCTGCTCGCCATCCTGCTCAAGACGCCGTTCAAGGCATTCACCCGCAGCGAACTGCTCGATGCCTGCCTGCCCGACAGCGATGCACTGGAACGGGTGGTGGATTCGCACATCCACAACCTGCGCCGCAAGCTGGAGGTGCACGGCATCACCGGCGTGCTGGTCACCGTGCGCGCGGTGGGATACCGCTTCCAATGAATGCCCTGCGGCGCTTCAACGCCTGGCGCCGGCAAGCGCCGCTGTGGATGTGGGTGGGCTTGCGGATGAGCGCACTGGCAGTGGTGACCGTGGTGGTGATCGCCTTTGGCATGTGGTGCTACTTCAACCTGCGCGACAGCCTGATCCTGGGCAAGCTGCCGGCGGCGGCCCGCACCGAAATCGAACAACTGCGCGAACAGCCGGTCGCCAACGAGGCACGTCTGTGGCAACTGCTGCAGCAGTACTACGATGTGGAAAATTTTCTGCCCGGGCTGGCCAACCCTGACTGGTGGATGCTGTGGGCCATGGTCGCCCTCTCCATCCCGGTGATCCTGGTCTGCGGGCTGCTTGCATCGCGTCCGTTGTCGCGGCAATTTTCCCAGGTGGCCAGGGCCGCGCATCGGGTCAGCGATGGCGACTTCGGCGCACGCGCGCTGGTGGTGGCAGGCGCACCGGACGAGCTTACGGCGCTGGCCGACGACTTCAACGCCATGAGCGGCAAACTGCAGCAGTACGAACGCGAACTGCGCGAGTCCAGCGCAATGCTGGCACACGAACTGCGCACCCCGCTCAACGCAGCGATGGGCCGCGTACAGGGCATGCTGGACGAGGTCTTCCCGCGCAATCCCGAGCAATTGCGCCTGGTCCATCGCCAGCTGGAACAGATCAACCGGCTGATCGGCGACCTGCATCTGGTGTCGCTGGCACGTGCCGGCCAGCTGGTGCTGGAGCCGGACAGTTTCGATCTGCATGAGCTGATTGTCGAGCGGGTGGAATGGGCAGGCCCGACAATCCGCGCGTTGCACACGACGGTCACTGCGCCGGCACCTTCCGGGCTACGCGTCTACGCCGACCGCCATCGCCTGGGCCAGGTGTTTTCCATCCTGATCGACAACGCACTGCGCTACGCCGCCGCAGGCAAGGTGCTGGATATCGAGTTGCGCCGCGATGGTGCGCATGTGCTGGTCACGCTCGGCGACCGTGGCCCCGGCGTTGAGCCTGCGCAGCTGCCGCACTTGCTGGACCGCTTCTGGCGCGCGGACAGTTCACGCGCGCGCCATTCCGGTGGCAGCGGCCTGGGCCTGGCGATCGCCTCGGCCATCTGCCAGGCGCACGATGGCCGCTTGATCCTGGGCAATCGCGCCGGCGGCGGGTTGTTGGCCAGCGTGCAGCTGCCGTTGTCGCGCTGAGGCGTTCGCGCGGTTGCGCCGCCGCGCTCGCAGCTGCCTGGCATACCAGGCCGCTGCGAGCATCAACGCTGCTGCAGGCTCGGCACCGCAGCGGTCACGTCGGCATGGCGACGCATGATCCAGTTAAACAGCGGCGTGGCCATCAGCGTGGAGAGGATCGCCATCAGCACCAGCACCGAGAACAGGCCTTGTTCGATCACACCGGCCTGCAACCCGATGTTGATGATGATCAGTTCCATCAAACCGCGTGCATTCATCAGCGAGCCGATCGCCATCGCATCGCGGTTGTTCTCGCCGGTGATGCGTGCGGCGGCCCAGCAGGCCAGTCCCTTGCCGATGAACGATGCGGCCAGAATCGCCACGCCAGCCAGCATGATCTGCGGCTGCAGCAACACGCTCAGCTGCGTCTTCAAGCCGGAATAGGTGAAGAACATCGGCAGCAGGAACACCACCACGAACGGCTGCATCATCTCGCGCAATTTTTCGGTCAACGCGCCCCTGGGCAGGCAGACGCCGAGCAGGAAGCCGCCGAAGACTGCATGGATGCCGATCGCATCCATCGCCCAGGCGCTGAGGCAGAACAGCATCAGGATGACCGCCAACACGCCATTGCTCAGCGGTTGGTCCTGCACCACGTAACGCTCGAGACGACGCAGCAAATGCCGGCCGACAAAGATCATGAACGCCGCATACGCAACGCCGCCGCCGATGGCCAGATAGGCGCTGCCCCAGCTGCCGCCGAAGCTGGCCAGCACCACGGCAAGAATGCACCACGCCGCCGCATCGTCGAACGCACCTGCAGTGAGTGCCAGCGTGCCCAACGGGCTATTGGTCAGCCCGCGCTCGTGGATGATGCGCGCCAGCATCGGGAAAGCGGTAATCGCAATGGCCGCGCCCAGGAACAGCGAGGCCTCCATCAACTTGGCTTTTTCCGAGAACAAGCCCTCTACGTTGATCAGCCACGGACACATCGCAAAGGCCAATGCGAACGGCACCGCGATCCCGGCCAGCGACACGCTCATCGCGCTGCGATAGCGTGCGCGGAAATGATCGCTGCGGAAGTCGGTGCCGACCAGGAACATGTACAGGCCCACGCCGAACTGGGCCAGCACATACAGCACGTCCAGCGTCTGCTTGGGAAACAGCGCCGCCTGCATATCCGGCAGCACCATGCCGAACAGCGACGGACCCAACGCCACGCCGGCAATCATCTCGCCGACTACCTGCGGCTGCCCCACCCGCTTAGCCAGCAATCCCACCAGACGACAGATCAGCAGGATCACCGCAGCCTGCAAGAAGAAATACACCGACATCTGCGGAGTGGTCATGCGTTGGGCAACATCCCTGAGAAGTGCGCGGATCATAACGAGCCGTGCCGGCCGGCGATAGCATCATGCAGCTGGCGCCAACGCGCCGTCGGGCGTCGGCACGCCTGCCTGCACCGGCAGGCCCGACCACGTGACGCATGCCCGCCGAGCCCGGTTGCCGGCACGCGCCACGATCAATGCATCCTGCAGCCCACATCGCGGCGCAGATGACACCCGAAAGCCCTGCAACCGGTTGGGGATGGCGTGGACGACACACCGATACTGCATTGGTCGCCGGCCACTACACGCTCCGTGCAGTGACCGTGCCCCGCTTGCAGGACGAGTGATGTGTCACTTGTGCCCCGCGTGCTCCGCTGCCACCGGCGTCAACACCAGGTCCTGGAAATCGAAGCTGAAATCGGTCAGCGGCGAGATCGCCTCCATCCGCATCTCGCGCACCGCGCCATCCGGGGTCAGCGCGAAATTGACGAAGGCATCGGCATTCAGGCTGCGATCGTCCCAGCGCACGATGAAGCTGTCGTGCTGCCAATGCTCCAGCGTTCCAACGAGCTGCGCGGTCTTGGAAAACTGCAGACGCAGGCGCTTGCCGTCCTGGCGGATCACCACGTCGCCGTACCACGGGTCGCGATAGGTCGCCGCATAGCTGCGCAACGGCAACGACGGCGTGGAGCGCGCTGCGCGTGCGTCCTGATGCTTCTTCCAGCTGGTGTCCGCATCGCCGTCGGCCTTGGCCACCGCCTGGGCATAGGCAGCGGTCCAATCGGTGGCCGGCACCTGCAAGAACGCATCCAGCACCTGCAGGGTCACCGCATTGAAGGCCGCACCGATCTCCTGATTGGTCAGCACCACCACGCCCAGCTGCTGGTCGGGCACCAGCGTCAACCGCGACACCATGCCCGGCCAGCCGCCGGTGTGCCACACCAGCCGATGGCCGCGGTAGTCGCTCAGGCTCCAGCCCTCACCGTAGCCGGAAAAATTGGGCCGTGCTGCCGCCAGCTCCGGCACGGCTGGGTCGGCAATCGCGATCGGTGTGATCATCGACCACATCTCCTGCTGCCGTTTGGCACTGAACAGCGGCGTGCCATCGGGCAGAACGCCGCCGGCCAGTTGCACCTTCATCCACAACGCCATGTCGTGCGCGCTGGAATAGATGCCGCCGGCACCGGAGTTGTTGGACCAGGTCAGCGGCGCGACCGTGCGCAACTCGGTGAAGTCGTACTTGGCATGGCCCACTGCCGCGTTGTCGCCCGGTTGCAGATGGTCGGCATTGAAGCGCGTACTGCGCATGCCCACCGGGGCGAAGATGCGTTGCTGCAGAAACGCCGCATAGGTCTGCCCGGAGACCTGCTCGATCACCTTCTGCGCCACCGCGTACAGGATGTTGTCGTAGGCGTAGCGATCGCGGAAACCACCCTTCAACGGCACCTTGGACAGGCGCTGCACCACTTCGTCGGTGCTGTAGCTGGTGGTCGGCCAGAACAACAGATCGCCCGCGCCCAGGCTCAAACCGCTGCGGTGCGCGAGCAGATCGCGCACACGCATCTCGCCGCTGACGTACGGGTCGGACATGCGGAACCACGGCAGGTGGTCGATGACCTTGTCGTCGAGCGAGAGCTTGCCCTCGTCGGCCAGGATCGACAGCGATGCGGCAGTGAAGGCCTTGGTGTTGGAGGCGATCGCAAACAGCGTGTCGGGCTGCACCGGCGCAGGCTTGCCGATCTCGCGTACGCCGTAGCCGCGCTCCAGCACTACCTGCCCGTCCTTGACGATGGCAACCGCAATGCCGGGCACATCGAACTGCTTGCGCACGCGTTCCATCTGCGCGTCGAACTGCTGCATGCCGGCGGGAAGCTCGGCCGCCTGCGTCGTCGTCACCAAGCTTGCCAGCATCAGCACGCCTCCACTCAGCCATCGGTTCACGGTCACTGTCGCACGTCCTCTCGTTCGCTCAGGTCGATCCGCCGGCACTGTCCAGCGACAGCGGCAGCGGTGCCACCAACACGCCGTTGCCATCGGCATACAGCCAATGGCCGGGCACGAAGGCCACGCCGGCAAAATTCACCGGCACATCCACATCACCCAGATCGCGGCGCTCGGTGCGGCGCGGGCAGGCGCCCAACGCCAGCACGCCCAGCGGCAGCGTGGCCAGGATCTCCACATCGCGCACGCAGCCGTGGATCAACACGCCGGCCCAGCCGTTGGCGACCGCCTGCATCGCGATCTGGTCGCCCAGCAGCGCGTGCTTCAACGAACCCTGCCCGTCCACCACCAGCACGCGGCCGTCGCCAGGCGTGGAGGCCAGCTCGCGCACCCGCGAGTTGTCCTCGAAACAGCGCACGGTGACGATCGGCCCGGAGAATGCCGCACGTCCGCCATAGGAGCGGAACAGCGGTTCGGCGATGCTCACCTCGGGAAAGCGGTCACACAGATCGGGCGTGGTCCAGGTCATCGCTGCGGTCCGAAAGTGGCGATCTGCGATGGTAGCGGCATGGCCGCGTCCGCGTAAGCCGCCGATCGCCCCGCCGGCTGGCCGGGCGGTGCCTGCATCGAGTGCACAACGCCTGCATGCCGCCCCGCGCCAACGGCCGCGCCTGTCTGGCAGTGCGCGCAAGCGTTTGGGGCCGCGCTGCTTCGCCGCGGAGCCGGCGGGGCTATCATCTGGGCGGCTTGCCACATCTGTGCGTCTGCGAACATGCCAGGCGCGCGCTCACGCCAACGTGGAATCTGTCATGACCGACCTGTTCGCCGCCACCCCGCCCGCGCTCGATGGCATCCACGTCGGTATCGGCGGCTGGGTGTATGCGCCATGGCGGGAGGGGATGTTCTATCCGCAAGGGCTGGTGCAGCGCCGCGAGCTGGAATACGCAAGCCGCCACGTCACCGCCATCGAGATCAACGGCACGTATTACGGGACGCAGAAACCGGCCACTTACGCGAAGTGGCGCGACCAGGTGCCGCCCGGGTTCGTCTTCTCGGCCAAGGCACCGCGCCGCATCACCCAGTCGCGCAACCTGGCCGGCACCCAGGCGCAGGTGGACGACTTCATCGGCGGTATCGTCGAGCTCGGCGATACGCTGGGGCCGCTGGTGTGGCAGTTCGAACAAGGGCATCGGCTGCAGGCCGACGACCTGGACGCCTTCCTGTCGTTGCTGCCCAAACGTGCCGGCAAGCGCGTGCTGCGCCATGTGCTGGAAATCCGCGACCACGATGCAGTGGATGCCTCGCTGCTGGCATTGGTGCGCCGGCATGGGGTGGCCACGGTGTTCACCGATTCGGACGAGCACCCGTCCTTTGCCGATCTGTCCACCGACTTTGTCTATGCGCGGCTGATGCGCAGCCAGGCGCGCCTGCATGCCGGCTACCCGGCGCCGGCACTGGGGCGCTGGGCCGAGCGCATCCAGGCCTGGCGGCGCGGCGACGATGTGGCGGACCTGCCGCATATCGACGCATCGACGCACGCCGCAGCCACGCCGCGCGAGGTGTTCGTGTTTTTCATCAGTGCCGCCAAGGAGCGCAATCCGGCGGCGGCAATGGCGTTGCTGCAGGCGTTGGGGGCGCGCTGACAGGGGCGTTGCGTCGCGTCTTCGGCGACAATGGCGCATGCCCACGACCGACCTGCGCAAGGCGCAACTGCAAATCCATTTCTGCGTCCTGCTCTGGGGCATCACCGCGATCCTGGGCAAGCTGATCACGCTGCCCGCGTTGCCACTGGTGTGGTGGCGCATGTTGATCGTGGTGGTGGCGCTGGCGCTGTTGCCGCGGGTGTGGCGCGGACTGCGCGGGCTGTCCGGCCGCGTGGTGCTGGGCTACTGCGGCATCGGCGCCTTGGTGGCCCTGCACTGGCTGACCTTCTACGGCGCGATCAAGCTGGCCAATGCCTCGGTGGCGGCGACCTGCATTGCACTGGCGCCGGTGTTCACCGCCGTGATCGAGCCATGGGTGACGCAGCGCCCCTTCCGCCCGCGCGAATTGCTGTTCGGCCTGGCGGTGCTGCCTGGGGTGGCGCTGGTGGTCGGCGGGGTGCCGGATGGCATGCGCGCCGGCGTGGTGGTCGGCGCGATTTCGGCGGTATTCGTCGGCCTGTTCGGCTCGCTCAACAAGCGCATGGTCGCGCATGCCGACCCGCTCACCGTCACCGCACTGGAGCTCGGCGCCGGCACCTTGACCCTGACCGTGCTGGCGCCGGCCATGCCGTTGCTGCTGCCGTCGCTGCATGGCGACCTGATGATCATCCCCAGCCTGCACGACGGCGTCCTGCTGCTGGTGCTGTCGCTGGCCTGCACGCTGCTGCCGTTTGCGCTGGCACTGGTGGCGCTGCGCCATCTCAGCGCCTACTCGGTGCAACTGGTGACCAACCTGGAACCGGTCTATGCCATCGTGCTGGCGATCGCCCTGCTCGGCGAGCAACGCGAGCTGACCCTGCAGTTCTATCTCGGCGTGGCGATCATTCTCGGCGCGGTGTTCCTGCATCCGGTGCTGGAACGCCGGCGCAAGATCGTGCACCCGGAGCTGCTCGGCACTGCCGAGGCGAAGAACATCGTCGACTGACCGCACGGCGCAACCAACAAACGCCACCGTCGCAGCGGCCCAGGCCGCGACCGGCCTTGTCGATGACGCACCCGCGTGCGCACGCCACCTACCCCAACGCCACCACCTGATCGCGCCCGCCACGCTTGGCCGCATACAGGGCCTGGTCGGCGCGCTTGATCACCGCCTCCACGCTCTCCTGCGGATGCAGCGTGGCCACGCCGATACTCACCGTCACCGGCAGCGCGATCGTCATCACCGCCACGCTCTGGCGCAGGTATTCGCACTGCACACGCGCCTGCAGCAGATCCACGTTGGGCAGCAGCAGCACGAACTCCTCGCCGCCATAACGCGCAATGGTGCCGGCACCGGCCACATGCGCGCGCAACAACGCCGACAGTTCGCGCAGCACCACATCGCCCTGGTCGTGCCCATGCACGTCGTTGACGGTCTTGAAGTGGTCCACGTCCAGCAACGCCACCGACAATGGCTGGCCTGCCGCACGCGTCTGTTCCATGGCCGCGGCCAAGGCCACTGCAAACGCGCGTCGATTGGGCAAGCCGGTCAGCGGATCGGTGCGGGTCTGCTCGACCAGATCGGCATTCAGCGCATCCATTTGCGCGTAATAGCCGGCCAGCTGCTGCTCGTACCATTCGCGCTCGTGCAGTTGCTGGCGCAGGCGCTTGCCGGCCAGGCGCAGTTCCAGCAGATGCGCGGCCTGCCGCGACAATGCCTGCAGGGCGGCGCGCTGCTCTTCGCGCAGATGCGCCGGGGTCTGGTCGAAGACGCAGAGCGAGCCCAGCGCCATGCCCTCGCTGGTCACCAACGGCGCGCCAGCATAGAAGCGCACCGCAGAGCTGCCGGTCACCATCGGATTGTCGTGGAAGCGCGGGTCGAGCAAGGTATCGTCGACCATCATCACTTCATCCGGGCGCAGGATCGCATGCGCGCAGAACGAGATGTCGCGCGATGCTTCGCTGCGCGGCGCGCCATGTGCGGACTTGAACCATTGCCGCTGTTCGTCAACCAGCACCACGGCCGCCATCTGCGTCTCGCACAGCGTGGACGCAATCATGGTGAGGTCGTCGAAGGCACGCTCGGGCGGCGAGTCCAACACCTCGTACTGACGCAGCGCTGCAAGCCGCTCGGCTTCGTTGTCCGGCAATGTCGGTTTGATCACTCTGCCCGCTCCCCAGCTGGCTGTCGGCGGCGGAAGTATGACCGAGCCGGTCATGCGCGGCCATCGGGTTGCGCCTGCACAGCCGATGCACCGCGCTGTTGCGGTTCAGTCCAGCGCGCCTGAAAAGCTCACCAGTCGGTGCGTTGCGGCAGCAGTCCGCGCAACTCCGCATCACTGAGGTTGCGCCACTGTCCAGGCTTGAGCGCGGCCAATTTGATGTTGTCGATGCGCACCCGGCGCAGCTGGGTTACGCGGTAGCCGAATTCGGCGGACATCAGGCGGATCTGCCGGTTCAAGCCCTGCTCCAGCACGATGCGGAAGCCGAACTTGGCAATGCGCGCGGTGCGGCACGGCAACGTGGTCTCGTTGTGGATGCGCACGCCGCGCGCCATGCCGCGCAGGAATTCATCGGTGACCGGCTTGTTGACCGCCACCAGATATTCCTTCTGGTGGCGATTTTCCGCGCGCAGGATCTCGTTGACGATGTTGCCGTTGCTGGTCATCAGGATCAGACCTTCTGACTCCTTGTCGAGCCGGCCGACCGGGAAGATGCGCTGCTCGTGGCCGACGAATTCGACGATGTTGCCCTTGACCGAACTTTCGGTGGTGCAGGTGATGCCCACCGGCTTGTTGAGCGCGATATAGACATGCTTGCGGCCACCGGGCTTGCTGGCGGCGCGCGTGCGCAGCGGCTGGCCGTCCACCAGTACGGTGTCGTCCTCGCCCACCACCGCACCGGTGCCGGCAGCCACGCCATTGACGGTGACCCGGCGTTCGCCGATCAGGCGATCGGCCTCGCGGCGGGAGCAGAAGCCGGTTTCGGCGATGTATTTGTTGAGTCGGGTCGTCATCGGCCGATTATCGGCGATTTGGAGCGGCGCGCGTGCACCAATCTGCGATCAGGACAGCGCCAACAGCGGCTGCCCGGCATGCAGCAGCTCGTCCAGCGGGCATGGACGATGCAGGCTGAAACCCTGCACCTGGCCGACACCGGCCTCGCGCAGGCCGGGAATGTCCGCCTCCGACTCCACGCCCTCGGCCACCACTTCGATCCCCAGCGCCAGGCCCACCTGCGCGATCGAGTGCACTGCCGCGCGGTCCACCGCGTCATGCGCGTAGTTGCGCACGAAGCCGCAATCGATCTTGAGGACATCCACGGTGAACTGCTTGAGATAGCCGAACGAGGCCAGGCCGTTGCCGAAATCGTCCAGCGCCACATGGCAGCCGCGCGCACGCACGCTCTGCACGAAGCGCTGCGCGTGCTCCAGATCGCCGATGACCGCGGTCTCGGTGATCTCCATGCACAGCTTGGGCACCAGGCTCGGGTAGCGCTCGAACAAGGACCACACGAAATCGAGAAAATCCGGCTGCGCGATCGACTGTGCGGACAGATTGACGTGGCACAGGTCCAGCGTGGCCACATGCATCGGACTGGCCGCCAGCTGCGCGCACAGCGTTTCCAGCACATGCACGTCGACCATGCGCCCCAAGCCGTAGCGCTCCACGGCGGGCAGGAATTCGCCCGGGCTCAGCACCCGCCCGTCGCGCGCGCGCATGCGCACCAGCACTTCGTACTGCAGGCGTTCCGGATCGCTCAACACCTGGATCTTCTGTGCATACAGCAGCAGCCGGTCCTCGGCGATCGCCTGCTGCACCGCGCTGATCCAGCCGCCGTCGTGGCGCCGCCGCGCCAGCGCCAGATCGTTTTCGCCGAAGCAGCGAATGCGGTTGCGCCCTTCTTCCTTGGCCGCATGGCAGGCCAGATCGGCGGCGGTCATCAAGGCATTGACGTCGCTGGCGCCCTGGCGGATTTCCACCACGCCGAAACTGCAGCTCGGCGTCAGCGGCCGTCCGCCCTGGTGGCTCCACGGCTGACCCAGCACCGCATGCATGCGCTCCAGCAAGGACTGCGCCTGTGCCAGATCGGTATTGGCCAGCAGGATCGCAAACTCGTCGCCACCCAGCCGCCCCAGCCAGTCGCCGGGGCGCAACTGCATGGTGATCACGTCGGCGAAGTGGCACAGGAACTTGTCGCCCACCGCATGCCCGAAGGTGTCGTTGACCAGCTTGAAGTGATCCAGGTCGACGAAGCACAGCGCATGGCAGGGCTGCGGCGATTGCGGCGGCTCGATCAGGCGCAGCAGCCGGCGTTCGATCTCGCGGCGGTTGATCAGGCCGGTCAAGGCATCGTGGCGCGCATGGAAGGCGACTTCATCGGCCAGCTCGTGCGCATGCGAGACGTCTTCGATCACTGCCAGCACCAGGGTCGGCTCCTCCGGGCCGGGCTCCACCAGCGACGCGCTCCAGCGCCCCCACATCACCCCGCCGTCGGCGCGCAGCAAGCGCCGCTCGCCCGACTGCAGCAGTGTCGGCCAGTCGATCAGGCCGCGGCTGTCCAGTGCGATATGGTCCGGATGCAGCACCTCGGCCAGCGTGCAGGCCTGCAGTTCCTCCGGCCGGTAGCGCAGGATGTTGGCCATCGCAGCATTGGCATCGAGCACGCGGCCGCGCAGGTCGAACTTGACCATGCCCAGCGCCGCCTGCTGAAACGCGGTGCGGAAGCGGCCTTCGTGCGAGAGCAGATAATTGCGGATGCGGCGCATCGCCAGCACGCAGGTGATCAGCACCAGCAACAGGGTCGCCAGGCTGCAGACCACCATCACATCGTGCAGCAGCCGCGCACAGCGGACCAGCAGCGCCTGGAACTGCGCGGTATCGCCGCGCATGCGGCCGTCGAGCAGGTGCAGCTCGTCGCGCAAGGCCTGCAGCGCGCGCGGATCCGGGCGGCTGGCGGCCTGCACGGAGGCGGCCCGGTCGGCCAGGGTGCTCAGCTGCAGCAGGTCGGCGTCGGTGTGTTTCCACATCGCGATGGCGTCGCCCAGATACGGAAAGACATGGCCGTAGCGATAAAGCCGCACCATTTGCGGCATGTCCTCACGGGCATTGCGGCCGGCGGCCAGCCCGGCATGGACCGCAGCCCAGTCGATCACCGGCTGCTCGACCGCCTCGCGTGCCGCGCGGTCGCCGAGCGGCACTTCCAGCGCCCGACAGGCGGCCTGCAGGTCGGCCGGATCGCCGCTGCCCAGGTAGCGCTCCAGCCAGTACACCGACTCCTGCTGGGCATTGGACCAGTGGCTCTGGCCGACGATCCAGGCCATTGCCCCGGACTGGATCTCGATCACCAGCGCCGAGAGCACCGCCATGCTGACGGCCATGCCGATCAACAAGGCCAAGGGAAGCGTCAGCCAGCCGCGCATCAGGTGCATGGTCCGCCCACCGCTCGTGCCGCCCGCCATCTGCGCCATTGTCATCCTCGCCCCCACTGCCGCTGCCCATGCGATTCAGGCGCCCAGTGGGCGCCTGAAGGCAGTAGCGGCCGCAACGGCGCAGTCTGTATGGCTGCGCCCGCCCGGCTACGGTCGGCGCGGAACTTAGCATGGCTAACAGGATGCCGCCGGTAATCTCCGCGGTATCGGCGCAGGACGCCTGCACACCGGTATGCATCAACCAACATAGTGACTGCGGCGACCAGCCGGGTGGGCCGGGCAGCCGCACGCCGCCGGGTTGTCAGCGGTGCTTACTCGCCGCGCGGCTTGGGCGGGCCCTTGCGATGCGGCGCGCCGGCGCGGTCCATCGGACGGTTCGGGCCATTCGGGCGACCGGACGGCTTGCCGCCGCGCGGGAAGCGCGGCTTGGACGGCGACGCGGCCGCCTCGCCTTCTTCCAGCTTGCGCATGTTGAGCTGCTGGCCGGACACCCAGACCTTCTTCAGGTGCGTCAGCAGCTCGCGCGGCATGTCGGCCGGCAGGTCCAGGATCGAATAATCGTCCTGGATGTCGATACGGCCGATGTAGCGGCTTTCCAGGCCGGCTTCGTTGGCGATCGCGCCGACGATGTTGGCCGGCTTCACGCCGTGGGTGTGGCCCACTTCGATGCGGTAGCTCTCCATGCCGAACTCCGGCTCGCCACGCGGCGCGACCGGATCGCGACGTGGACGCTCGGCGCCCGCACCATCACTGGCGAATGCCGGACGTTCCGCACGCGGCGGGCGTGCCGCGCGCTCGCCATCGGCACGCGGGCCACGCTCGAACTTCGGCTCGAAGCGCGGACGCTCGCCGCGATCACTGCGGTCGCCGCGATCGTTGCGCTCGCGCGGTGCAAATTCCTCGCGTGCACCGCGCACCGGCGGGGTCAGCAGGAACGGCGCATCGCCCTGCAGCAACTTGGCCATCGCCGCGGCGATGTCGATCGCCGGCACGTTGTTCTCGCTCTCGTAGCGCTGCAGCAGATCGCGATACATGTCGATCTGGCCACCGGCCAGGGTCTCGGTGATGCGGGTCATGAAACGTGCCACGCGGGTGTCGTTGACCGCATCCACGCTCGGCAGCTGCATTTCTTCGATCGGCTGGCGGGTGGCGCGCTCGATCGAACGCAGCATGCCCTTCTCGCGCGGGGTGACGAACAGGATCGCGTCGCCATTGCGGCCGGCACGGCCGGTACGGCCGATGCGGTGCACGTAGCTCTCGGTGTCGTACGGGATGTCGTAGTTCAGCACATGGCTGACGCGCTCCACGTCCAGGCCGCGCGCGGCCACGTCGGTGGCGACCAGAATGTCGAGCTTGCCGTCCTTGAGCTGGGCAATTGTCTTCTCGCGGGCGGCCTGCTGCATGTCGCCGTTGATGGCCGCCGCGGCCATGCCGCGTGCCTGCAGCTTCTGCGCCAGCTCTTCGGTGGCGGCCTTGGTGCGCGCGAAGATGATCATGCCGTCGAACGGCTCGACCTCCAGGATGCGGGTCAGCGCGTCCAGCTTGTGCAGGCCGCTCACCCACCAGTAGCGCTGGCGGATATTGGCCGAGGTGGTGGTCTTGGCCGCGATGGTGACTTCGGCCGGGTCCTTCAGATAGGTCTGCGCGATGCGGCGGATCGCCGGCGGCATGGTCGCCGAGAACAACGCCACCTGGCGCTTCTCCGGCAACTTCTTCAGCACCGCTTCGACGTCGTCGATGAAGCCCATGCGCAGCATTTCGTCGGCTTCGTCCAGCACCAGCGTCTTGAGCTGGGACAGGTCCAGCGTGCCGCGGTCCAGGTGATCGATCACGCGGCCAGGGGTGCCGACCACCACATGCACGCCGCGCTTGAGCGCGCTCAGCTGCTGCGCGTAGGGCTGGCCGCCGTAGACCGGCAGCACGCGGAAGCCGGGAATGGCTTCGGCATATTTCTGGAACGCCTCGGCGACCTGGATAGCCAGCTCGCGGGTTGGGGCCAGCACCAGCGCCTGCGGCTTGAGCTGGTTGAGGTCGGCATTGGACAGCACCGGCAGCGCGAACGCGGCGGTCTTGCCGGTGCCGGTCTGCGCCTGGCCTAGCACGTCGCGGCCGGCCAGCAGCGCGGGGATGGTGGCGGCCTGGATCGGCGACGGCGACTCGTAGCCGACGGCGGCAACCGCCTTCATCACAGCGTCTGAGAGGCCGAGGTCTGCAAACAGCAGCGGCGCGGGAGATTCTTGGGTCATTGGGTAACTCCGGAGGCGCCGCACGGAGCCGGCAGGCGCAAAGCAGCATAGTGTGCGCCCTCAGGCCCCCTGCTGTCGAAATTTCCGTGACAGTCCGTTCAGCTTGTGAGGATTCGCCCGCTGCGGCGAATCATCTCCTCGACCCTCGTCATCCACCCACCCGGCCGGAGCCATGTCCCTGGAAACAGACCTGCACACCCGCTTCAATGCCTTGCTGCAGCAGCACCGCGGCATCGTCCTGAAGGTCGCGGCCAGCTATTGCTGGAACCCGGACGACCGCGCCGAGCTGGCGCAAGACATCACCGTGCAGTTATGGCGGGCATTCCCCGGCTACGACGCCGGCCGGCGCTTTTCCACCTGGATGTATCGCATTGCCTTGAACGTGGCGATCAGCGATCTGCGCGGCCGCAGCCGCGCGCCGCAGGACCCGCTCCCGCTGGAGGCGGTGGCCGACAGCATCGCCGACCCGCTGACGCGCGACCCGGCACACGCGCAGCAGGTCGCCGCGCTCCACGGCTTCATCGCCCACCTGCCGCCGCTGGAACGCGCCTTGATGCTGCTGTACCTGGACGCGCACAGCTACCGCGAGATCGGCGAGGTGCTCGGCATCAGCGAAACCAACGTCGCCACGAAACTCAGCCGCCTCAAGGCGCGCATCCGCGCCGAACTCTGACCACCCACTTCGCCCAAGGAACATTCGATGGAACTCGACGACATGCAACGCGCCTGGCACGCGATGGAACACCGCCTGGATCAGCACAGCACGCAGATCGGCCACATCGTGAGCCAGGTGCGTGGCCACGCGGCGCGCACCAGCCTGCGCCCGCTGTGGCTGAGCCAATCCGTGCAATTGCTGTGCGCCGTGACGCTGCACATCGTGATCGCGCGCAGCTGGCTTGCCCACACCGATCAGGCTGCAGCCATCATCGGCGGCGTGCTGCTGCAGCTGTGGAGCATTGCACTGGCGATCTCCGCACTACGGCAGCTGCAGCTGCTGGCGCAGCTGGACTTTGCCGGACCGCTGCTGCCGACGCAGCGCGCGCTCGCGCAGCTGCGGCGCTGGCGCACGCGGGTGGCCCCGTGGCTGGGCGTGGCGTTCTGGGTGCTGTGGGTGGCCGTGGCCGACGCCGGCTGGCGCGGGCTGACCGGCCTGACCCTGCCGCACGACTGGCTGCTGCTCAATCTGTTGGTAGGTGTATTCGGCGGTATCGGCACCTGGCTCGGCTATCGACGGCTGCAGCGCAAACGCCATCCGTGGCTGGAGCGCATCGACAACGCGCATGCCGGGTCCGGCGTCGTGCGTGCCGAAAGCATGCTGGACGAGATTGCACGTTTTCGGCGCGAATAAGCGTGCCGCCCCGCACCGCGCCTCCGGCGTCGTGTACGCCGCTGGCGCGTCTGCGTTGCGTTGTTGCCCCGACTCCACCTGCCGGCGCTGCGCTCGGCACGGTGGTGTTGCCGGCTGCGACGGGCGGATAATCGCCGTCTTCCTGTCACCGAGCGCACCATGCAATTTCTGGAATTCGACCTGGACGGCGAGTACATCGAACTCAACCAGTTACTCAAGCTGGCGGGTATTGCCGACAGCGGTGGGCAGGGCAAGGCGATCGTCGCCAGCGGCGCGGTCAGCGTCGATGGCGTGCAGGAACTGCGCAAGACCGCCAAGATCCGCCCCGGCCAGTGCGTGCAACTGGACGATGTGGAGATCCGCGTGCTGGCGCTGGACCCCGATGCGGAGCCGGCAGAATGAGCGTGGTGCAGGTCAGCTGGCGCAACAACGCGCCCTCGGCTGAAGACCCGGACCACGATGTCTATATTTTCTCGATCGACGCCGATTCACCCACGCCGTTCTGGTTCGAGCAGTCGATCCGTGGCGGTCACGCCGAGCGCGGCGGTTGCAGCATGCTGGCCTTGCACGAGCTGGAAGCCTGGCCCGGCGGCTGGCGCGCAGACGTGACCAAGGCCGGCTGCGCCTGGGTGATTCCACTGCTGGAAGACGCCTTGCGCAGCGGCGATGCGCGCACCGCGATCGATGCGATTCTTGCGCGGGTCAGCACGCCGGCCTGATGGCTGCTGCCCGACTGCGGCGCGCCTGATGACAGCCGAGCTGACCGAGCCCGCCGGATTGCCGCAAGAGCACGTGCTAACGGGCGGATGACCGCATTGCCCGCGCGCGTCGAACACCGTTGCAAGCCGCTGCGCATGAGGACCACAACGCAGCGCTGCACGCACTGCGTCTCCCCGCCCCCACTTCGATACGTCAAACGCTGCGCTGGGTCAGATGCGCTGCAATCGCCTGCTTGAACGGCGCCACCGCATGCGCCGCACGCAAGGCACCACGTCGCAGCAGGCGGGCCGGCGCACGGTCGTCGGTATACAGCGCGGCCAATGCGTTGGTCGCTTCATACAGCGGCCGCGTCGCCAGCCGGTGCGCCCGCTCGTAGCCCTGCAGCAGGGCCGCAGCCCCGATGTCGCGCCCAGCGGCGGCAGCGGCGCACACACGCTCGGCCAGGCGCGCCTGGCTCTGCAATCCGAAATTGAAGCCGTGCGCGGTGACCGGGTGCATGCCCACTGCCGCATCGCCGATCAACGCGGCACGCTCGGCCACGAAACGCTGCGCATACGCCGCCACCAGCGGATAGGCATGCCGGCTGCCGTCCTGCTGCATCGGGCCGAGCCGATGTTCGAATGCTTCGGTGACCGCTGCGCTGAAGTCGGTCTCATTCATCGCCAGCAAAGCCTCTATCTGCCGCGGCGGCAGCGTCAGCACTGCGCCAGCGCGGTTGCCCTGCAGCGGCAACAACGCCAGCGTCTTGCCGTAGCCGAACCACTCCCACGCGGCGTGCCGATGCGGCAGCGCATGCTGCATGCGGCACACCAGCATGGTCTTGCCGAAATCACGCAGCTGCGCACCGATGCCGAGCAGGCGCCGGGTACTGGAAAAACGGCTATCGGCTGCCACCAGCAGGCGCGCCGACACCGTTTCCCCATCGGATAACTGCAGCCCCACGCGGTCGCGCTGCTGCTGCACGGCCTGCAGCGTGCAAGAGCAGCGCATCTCCAACGCAGCTTGCGCCTGCACCGCCTGCCAGGCCGCGCGACGGATCAGATGATTGGGCACCAGCCAGCCCAGATCGCCGGCACCACGCGCGGAGGCGGCGAAGGTCAGCGCGAAATGCGAATGCCCGTCCATGACGCGGGCGTCGCGCAGCGGCGAGATCGCATCGGCGGGAAATTGCGGCCAGATGCCCAGTTGCTCCAGCAACGCACGCGAGGCATGGGTCAGCGCGATTTCGCGTCCGTCGAAGGCCGGCTCGGCCAGCTGCGCGCGTGGCTGCTGGTCGACCACCAGCACCGACAGGCCACTGCCGGCCAACGACCGCGCAAAACTCAGGCCGACCGGTCCGGCACCAATGACTGCGATATCCACCGATTGCATGCCGCGCTCCTTCACCACCGAGACCCAGAGGAGCTAACAAGACCTCGCGTGCAGTGGTCAGCTGGATGCGGTCGGCGCAGAGCAACCGGCATGTCCGCGTGGCACCTGCCGCGCCGGGCACGCACGCCTGGCGGTGAGCGCAGCCGTCTTGGTAGCGGCTCTCAGTTTAACGGCAGTGGTGCTAGCCGGCGTTGATCAGGATCAAGCAGGAACCGAACCAGGCAGCCCACCACAGTCGCAGGCGCACGATTTATCGCTGCGTTTTCTCAGCCAATAACCACAGGCTGCGCGCACGCAGCCTGGCCTGCGTCACCAGCCCAGCAACGCCCGCACCAGTTTGACGATGCCCCAGAACGACACCACCCAGATTGCGCTGCGCAGATAGGGAATGCCTGCCGCATACGCCGGCACGTAAGCCACGCGCGCCCACAGGTACAGCTGCACGCCCAACGCGGTATCTGCATTGGTACGGCCGGCAACGCTCACCGCCAGTACCGCAGCAGCGAAGATCGGGAACGTCTCCTGATAATTGCGGAAGGCGCGATCCAGCCGCGCCGCGACGCCGGTCAAGGGCTTGGCGTCGCCATCGCGGGCGCTGGCGTTCCATTTGGTCCCGCGCTGGGCGGTCATGCTGGCCGAGGCGGCCAGTAGTTGCACCAGGCCGAGCACCATGGCCCAGCCCAGCATCTGTAGTTCGATGGTCAATTCCACGCGGGTCTCCCGATGAGCTGCAAGATCACTTGATCGACGCGCGCAGGCTGTAGCCGGCAAGCCGCCAGGTCTTGTCCTCGTCCAGGCGGAACGACACCAGCTCGCGCACCGGCTGCTGGGCCTTGGCAAACCGGGTCGGGAAGCTGACGTTGACGTACAGGCCTTCGGGCACCTGCGCGCCGGCAGCGTATTTGACCCGCGTCACCGAGCCCTGTCCGCGTCCGACCACTGACCCCAGGCGTGCACGTTCGGCACCGATCTGGCTCACGAAGACATCGCGCTTGACCGCGGTCTTGGCGACGCTGGAGGCGCCATCCCATAGCGAGGCCACCTGGTTGGCATCCACCATCTGCGCCACCCGCAGTGCCGCCTGGGTCATCTCGGTGTTCTGTTTGGTCAGCTGCGCCTGCTGCGCCGGGCTGGCCGCGGGCGCCGCCTGGGGAGCGGCGGCCGGACGTGCAGCAGTCTGCGGCTGTTGTGCCAGGACCAGCGAGGGAGCCAACAGCAGTGCAGCAAGCAGACGAGGACGGAACATGGGGCAGATGACCTTGTGCGTAGCAAACGGATGGAAACCGCCGCAGGGTTCGCGGCGGGTGCGGCAGTTTACGACCTGCGCTGCATGGTGAGGTGAGTGTGCAAGCGACGCGCGAGCCGGGTGCCGGGAACGCACGCCTTGACTCAAAAATCAGATGTCGCCGCCCGGCGGAACCGCCGCGACACCACGCGGCCGCCACAGTCGCCAACTGACCCACAGCGCGCGCGCGATGGCCGCGATCAGGGCCGCCAGGCTCAACCACACCGCCAGCGTCGCCGGCCACTGCACCTGGCTGGCCGCAGCGATCACCTGCAGCAGTTCGGCCACGCCAAATCCGGCCAGCACCAGCAGCGCCGATGGCAGATATGCCAGCGCAACGCCTTTCGTCTTTCCAAGCATGTCGCCCCCCGGCTCCGTGGTATGCCGCGACCATAGGCAGCCGGCAGTGCGGTGGGTGTGAAGCTCAGCCCTCGCCCTGGGCGGGGTCCGGCGCGGGTTCGGCAGCCGACTCTGCGGCAGGTGCCGCAGTTGGCGCTCCTGCCTCTACGTCGGCCGCCGGCGCGGCCTGCGCTGCGGCGGTGGCCGGCAGCGCAGCGGCATCGGTTTCGGCCAGCGGGCTTTCTTCCGGGCAGGCCGCATCCGGGAAGCCGAAGCGCTGCTTCAAGGCCAGGCCGCAGGCATTGACCGCCTCCAGATCGGCGCCCTCGCCCTTGCACTTCTGGTCGAAGGCAACCAGAAACGCGTCCTTGCGGCGCACGAAGGCATCGCCGCACTTGCGCATCTGGCGGATGCGCTCCAGGTCGTCCTGCACCGCGTTGGTGCCATCCAGCCCGTACTCGCGCAGCTCGTCCATCGTCAGCAGGCGCAGGCTGCGGTTGGGCACGGTCATCATCAGGTCGGCCACCGCCACCGCCACGCCGTTGCGCTCCAGATAATCCTTGACGTTGCCGTAGACCTCGCGCAATTCGCGATTGAGTTCCGCGCGCGAGGTGGCCTTGGAACTGATCCGCATCATGCGGTGGATGCCGACCTTGCCGGCCACCAGTCGGTTGTCGCCGGCGGCCAGCACGAACACGCAGGCGCTGTGGCAGATCGAGCCTTCGCGCACCCAGATGGTCCAGTTGGATTCGCCGATGACATCGCCGGCGCGAATCGCCGCTTCCACCTGCCCGCCGCTGGAATCCAGGTCCAGGATACGATGCGGCAGCCGCAGTTGCTCGGCTACCGCGGCCAGCCGCCACACCAACGCAGCGAAGCCGGCGTTGATCTTGCCGGCGTAGCGCACCCGCAGCAGGCCAGTGTCGCGACACGGCGCCAGCGCCGCCTCAACACTGGCGCGGTCCAGCGCCGGCAGCAGCGTGCCGTCGCCGGCTTCGCTGCTGTAATCGGTGGCGCAACTGATCCAGGCCTTGCCCGCGTCCAGCTCCGCCTGCGGCCAGCCGGCTTCGCCGGCCTGTGCACGCGGCCGCGGCGGCGGCGCCACCGGCTCGGGCGTATCCACCGACACCATATGGTCGCCATCGCCCTGCCCCGCACCGCTCTGCTGCGTCGCGGCGGCATCGGCCGAGGCACTGGTGCGGTCGCAGGCCGCCAGCGCCAGCACGCATGAAAGGGACAGGCAGAGCAGTTTCAGCATGATGTCAGGCAACGGACCGCGACGAAGATCACCCTCAGTCTATGGCTGAATGGGCGAAGCGTTTGACCCTGCCATGAACGCAGCAGCCCGCTGCAACCCTGTCCGAAAACGGCCAGCCGGAGCCGGGGCGAGCGCATAGACTGGCGCCATGCAAACCGCCACGCCCGACCGACTCCAATGCGACCGCGCCCGGCTGGCGCGCGATGCACGCTTCGACGGCTTGTTCTTCACCGCGGTGCGCAGCACCGGCATCTACTGCCGGCCGGTCTGTCCGGCGCCGCCGCCCAAGCCGGGCAACATCAGCTATTACCCCAGCGCGGCGGCAGCCAGTGCCGCCGGCTACCGGCCCTGCCTGCGCTGCCGCCCCGAGCTGTCGCCGCAGGCGCAGCAGCATCTGGGCGAAGAGAGCGTGCAACGCGCACTGGCAATGATTGCCGACGGTGCCCTGCAGGAGCAGCCGGTGCAGACCCTGGCCGACGCGGTGGGCCTGAGCGCACGCCAGCTGCAGCGGCAGTTCGTGCAGCAGCTCGGTGCCACCCCGATCCAAGTGCATGGCACGCGCCGGCTGCTGCTGGCCAAGCAACTGCTGACCGAGACCGCATTGCCGGTCACCGAGGTCGCACTGGCGGCCGGCTTCAACAGCCTGCGTCGCTTCAATGCCGCGTTCCTGGAAGGCTGCGGGATGCCGCCATCGGCGCTACGCAAGCAGCGTGCCGAGGTCCCGGGTGGCGAGTTGACCCTGCGCCTGGGCTATCGCCCGCCGCTGGATCTGCCGGCGATGCTGGCATTTCTGCAGCGGCGCGCGATTCCCGGCCTCGAACAGGTCGACGCCAGCGGCTACCGGCGCGTGATCGGCACGCCGGGCAACGCAACCCTGATCGAGGTCAGCGCGGCGCCGCAGCGTGCGGAGTTGCTGCTGCGCATCGGCGCCACCGACCCGCGGCAGATTCCGCAGATCGTGCGGCGGGTGCGCCGGCTGTTCGATCTGGATGCAGACCTGCAGGCGGTGCACGCCACGCTGGCGACCGAGCCGCTGCTGGCCGAGGCAATCGCGCGCCGCCCCGGGCTGCGCGTGCCGGGTGGCTGGGACGGCTTTGAAGTGGCCGTGCGCGCCGTGCTGGGCCAGCAGATCAGCGTCGCCGGCGCGGCAACGCTAGCGGCGCGGCTGGTCGATCGGCATGGCGGCCATCATCTGGAGATGCCGCCCGGCCTGGACCGCATCTTTCCGACTCCGGCACAGCTGGCCGAGGCGCCGCTGGAACAACTTGGCCTGCCGCGCGCGCGCGCCGCCACGCTGCGTGCATTGGCCTCGGCCTGCGCGCAAGGGCAGCTGCATTTCGGCGCCGGCCAGCGCCTGTCGGAGTTCGTCGCCGCCTGCACTGCGTTGCCCGGCATCGGGCCGTGGACCGCGCATTACGTCGCCATGCGTGCGCTGTCGCATCCGGACGCGTTTCCGGCCGGCGACCTGATCCTGCAGCAGGTGCTCGGCACGCCCGAGCGCCTGAGCGAGCGTGCCACCGAAGCGCGCTCGCAGGCCTGGCGGCCGTGGCGCGCCTACGCCGTATTGCACCTGTGGCATCTCGCTGTCGATCGCAAGGACACCCGCCCATGAGCACGTTGTATTACGACACCTTTCCCTCGCCGATCGGCGCACTCAGCGTGGCGGCCGATGCTGCCGGCGTGCACCACATCCTGTTCGCGCAGAACCGCTACGACGCGGTCGGCCGCGCGCGTTGGCAGCACGACCCCGATGCGCCGCTGGTGCGCGAGGCACGCGAGCAGTTGCTCGACTATCTGTATGGCGGGCGGCGCAGCTTCGACCTGCCACTGGCCCCGACCGGCACGCCGTTCCAGCTGCAGGTCTGGCATACGCTGGCGCAGATTCCGTTCGGACAGACCTGGAGCTATGCGCAACTCGCGCATGCGGTGGGACGCCCGGCCGCCAGCCGCGCGGTCGGCGCTGCCAATGGGCGCAATCCATTGCCGATCGTGCTGCCCTGCCACCGCGTGATCGGCGCCAATGGTGCGCTGACCGGCTTCGGTGGCGGCCTGCCGACCAAGCAGGCCTTGTTGCAGCTGGAAGGCTGGTCGCCGCGCCAGAGCGCAGCGTCCGACGACCTGTTCGCCGCATCCGCCACCGGCATGCGCTGACTTCGCGACGTCATTGCCAGGCCGTAAACTGGCGCGATGATCGATCGACGTTTTGTGTTTGCCGCGCTCGCACTGCTCGCGGCCTGCAGTTCCCACGCCCCTTCGCGCAGTACGCCAGCGCCCGCGCCGGCCGGCGCACCGCACAGCGATTCAGCGCACAGCGTGCTGCTGATCTCCATCGACGGGCTGCGCGCGGACATGCTCGATCGCGGCATCACCCCGACGCTGTCGCAGCTCGCACACGACGGCGTACGTGCACGCTGGATGACGCCGTCATACCCGTCGCTGACCTTTCCCAATCACTACACGCTGGTCACCGGCCTGCGCCCGGATCACCACGGCATCGTGCATAACAGCATGCGCGATGCGACGCTGGGCGGCTTCTGGCTGAGCAAGCAGGACGCGGTCGGCGATGCGCGCTGGTGGGGCGGCGAGCCGCTGTGGGTGGGCGCGGAAACGCACGGCCTGCATGCCGCAACCTGGTCGTGGCCGGGCAGCGAGGCGCCGATCGGCGGCGTGCGCCCCACGCGTTGGCGCCATTACGAAGAAGGCACCAGCCTGGACGCGCGCGTGGACGAAGTGCGGGGCTGGCTGGCCGCTTCCGGAGCCGACCGCAACCGCCTGGTCACGCTGTATTTCGAACACGTGGACGAAGCCGGCCACGACCACGGCCCGGAGTCGCGCGAATACGCCGACAACGTGCGTGCGGTGGATGGCGCGATCGGCCGGCTGCTGGCCGGCATGCAGCGCGACGGCACGCGCGAGCGCACCAATATCGTCGTGGTCTCCGACCACGGCATGGCCGAGGTGGCGCCCGGGCATGCGATCAGCGTGGAAGACATGGCGCGCCCGGACATCGCCACTGCCGTGACCGACGGGCAGGTGATCGGCTTTGCGCCATTGCCGGGACAGCAGGCCCGCGCCGAAGCCGGCCTGCTCGGTGCGCATGCGCAGTACGACTGCTGGCGCAAGACGGAGCTGCCTGCGCGCTGGCACTACGGCACGCACCCGCGCATTCCGCCGATCGTGTGCCAGATGCACGAAGGCTGGGATGCACTGTTCCCGGACAAGCTGGCCAAGCGCCCGCGCGATCAGATGCGCGGCTCGCACGGTTTCGATCCGGCGCTGCCGTCGATGCGCGCGGTGTTCCTGGCGCAGGGCCCGGATCTGGCGCAGGGCAAGCGCTTGCCGGGTTTCGACAACGTCGATGTGTATGCGCTGATGACCCGGCTGCTGGGCATTCCTGCCGCGCCCAATGATGGAAATCCCGCCACGCTGCTGCCGGCCCTGCGCGTGCCGCCGGCCGCCGGCCGCTGAGTGACGCGTCGCGGCCGCGCTGCGCGGATGCGACAATGGCGCCATGTCTGCTCCTGATCCCTCGCCGCGCCGGCTTCGGCTGCGGCCGTTGTTGTCCAGCCAAGGCTGGCGTCGTCGCGCCGCACTCTGGGGTGGCGCAATTGCAGTAGCACTGGTGGCGATCGTGTTCGCCAAGGCCAGCGACGCCGCCTTCCAGTTGTTCCAGCGCATCACCGCGCATTCGATCTGGTGGGCACTGCTGCTGACGCCGGGCATCTTCGCCCTGCTGGCCTGGCTCACCTCCGGCGCGATGCGGCCCACGCGTGGCAGCGGCATCCCGCAGGTCATCGCGGCGCTGGAGCATGACGACGCGGCATTTCGCCAGACCAATCTGTCGCTGCGCGTGTCGATCGGCAAGCTTGCCCTGACCACCTTGTCGCTGCTCGGTGGCGCCTCGGTCGGACGCGAAGGCCCCACCGTGCATGTCGGCGCCAGCCTGATGCATGTGTTCGGGCGCTGGTTCGGGTTTCACGATCCGCGCGAGCTCTCGCATTTCCTGCTTGCCGGCGGCGCGGCCGGTATCGCCGCGGCGTTCAACACGCCGCTGGCCGGGGTGGTGTTTGCGATCGAGGAATTGAGCGGGCGCTTCGAGCACCGCTTCTCCGGCACCTTGCTGACCGCGGTGATCGTCGGTGGCGTGGTGTCGCTGGGCCTGTTGGGCAACTACACCTACTTCGGCAAGGTGGCGGTGGCCTTGCCGCTGGGCCAGGCCTGGCTGGCGATCGCGCTATGCGGCAGCGTGGCCGGCCTGCTCGGCGGCATCTTCGCGCGCCTGGTGCTGGCCAGCGTCAGCGGCAAACCGCGCTGGCTGGCAACGCTGCGCCAGCGCCATCCGGTGCTGCTGGCCGCGCTGTGCGGGGTGGCGCTGGTCGGCTTGGCGCTGGTGTTCGGGCAAGGCGCGTTCGGCACCGGCTACGAGCAGGCGCGCAGCCTGGTGCAAGGCCATGCAGTGGTCGGCCACGAATTCGGGCTGATGAAGCTGCTGGCCAACCTGGTCTCCTACCTGGCCGGCATTCCGGGCGGGCTGTTCTCACCGGCGCTGGCGGTGGGTGCCGGCATCGGCCACAACCTGTCGGTGCTGATGCCGGGTGTGGACCCGCGCACCTTCGTGCTGCTGGGCATGTGCGCATACCTGACCGGCGTGACCCAGGCGCCGTTGACCTCGGCGGTGATCTCGCTGGAACTGACCGACACCAGCCAGATGCTGCTGCCGATCCTGGCCACCGTGCTGATCGCGCGCGCAATGTCCGGGCTGGTGTGCAAGACGCCGATCTATCGCGGCCTGGCCGAACAGTTGCTGGCGCCGACGCCGTCCCGCACCTCGCCGGCTACGGCAACGACGCACTGAACATCCCAGGCGGGAGAGCGACGCAGGACCGACCGACCGCAGTGTGCAGATGCCGGCCATGACCGCCGCGCACTGCGGCCGGCGCTGCCGTGCCATGCGCGAACCGACGCCAGCGGCGCGCACGTCGCCGCTTCGACGCAGGCCGGTAGCGGAATGGCTGCTCGGGCGAGCGCTGCAGCGCGCGTCTGCGCCGATGCCGGGCATAAAAAAACGCGGCGCAAGCGCCGCGTTCTGGTGTCGCGAAGCGGGCTAAGGATCAGCCGGCCTTGGCAACGGTCTTCTTGGCGACAGCCTTCTTGGCCGGAGCCTTGACCACGCCCTTCTTGGCAACCGGGGCAGCTGCACCCACGACAACCTTGCTCACCGCGTGCGAACGCGAATTGCCGTAGCTGGAATTGTAGCGCTTGCCCTTGGCGGTCTTGCGGTCACCCTTACCCATGTTCGTCGACTCCTGAATGTGAATACTGAATACAAAATCCCCGCGCTGAACACGGGTCTGGCGAGGTTTACGCCGGCGGCGCCCTCGCGCAAGGCCGGCAAGCCTACCACGTAGGCCCTGCCCGCGCAGCCCGGGCTAGTGCGCGCAGCTGGCGTCGTGGACGTGGGCATGCCCGTGGTTCAGACGCAGATTGACCAGGTGGGCGATGCCGACCAGCGCGCCACCGAGCGTCATCACCACCGCATGCGGCACCACCGCGTGGTGCAAGGGGTCATAGAGCAGGCCGGCCCACAACAACAGCAAGCCCGGCAGCAACAGCGCCAGCGCGTGCAGCGCCTTGTGGCGGCGATAGCCCAGCACCAGGCTGAACAGCCCCAGCAGCGTCACGAACACCACGATGGCCAGTTCGACCCCATCGCCCAGCCAGAACGACAGGCCCAACGACGGGGCCAGGGCCAGTACCAGCGGCAGTACCGCGCAATGCACGGCACACAGCAGCGAACCGGTCGCACCGAAGCGGTCGAGCACATGGCGAAGGGACGGTAGAGGCATGACTTCCAGCAGGGGCTCGCGGCGACGTGGAATAATATAACATCTTCCTTGTTCCAGACCCGCACCGCTGCATCGCGCAGGTGAGCGGGTCCTGCCGTCGGCACAGCAGCCAAGCTGCGCCTTATCATTGATATACAGTAACAATCACAGAGTCCGGCCCGCCATGCACCCTCGCCTCGCTTCCTCGTTCCGCCGCTCCACGCTCTCGCTGGCGCTGACCAGCCTGCTGACGCCCGCCCTGGCCCTGGCCGAGGACGCACCGGCAGCTGCCGACCCGCAGACCCCGCCCAGCTCGGATACGCGCCACGACGCCACCGCTTCCAGTGGCCGCCATATCAAGGACCTGGACAAGGTCGTGGTCACTGCCAGCCCGCTGCGCGATGCGGCCGGCGAGTTGAGCCGCCCGGTCGAGGTGCTGGCCGGCGAGCGTCTGGACGAGGTACGCAGCTCCAGCCTGGGCGAGACCGTGGCCAGCCTGCCCGGCGTGCAGAGTTCCAACTTCGGCCCCGGCGTCGGCCGGCCGATCATCCGTGGCCTGGACGGCCCGCGCGTGGCGGTGCTGCGCGATGGCCTGTCGACCCAGGACGTGTCCACGGTCAGCCAGGACCACTCGCCGGCGATCGAGCCGTTCCTGGCCAACCAGATCGAGGTGCTCAAGGGCCCGTCCACGCTGCTGTACGGCTCCGGCGCGATCGGCGGCGTGGTCAACGTGGTCGACGGGCGCATTGCCGAAACCCCGGTGGACGGCTTCAGCGGCCGCGCTGAAGTGCGCTTCGATGGCGGCGACAAGGACGGCAACACCGACATGTTCCGCGTCGATGCCGGCAATGGCAGCGGCCTGTCGATCCACGCCGACGGCGTGTACCGCAACCAGAACGATTACGACACCCCGCAGGGGCGCCAGCTCAACAGCTGGATCGACTCCAAGGTCGGCTCGGTCGGTGCCTCGCTGTCCGGCGACTGGGGTTTCGTCGGCCTGTCGGCCTCGCGCTTCCGCGACAACTACGGCAACCCCGGCGAGCCGGGCGACCCGACGATCGGCGAGCGCGGGGTGTCGTTGAAGCTGCAGCAGGACCGCTACGACCTCAAGGGCGGGCTGACCGATCCCTGGGGCGAAGGCAGCGCGCTGCGCTACAGCTTCGGCCACACCGATTACGCGCACACCGAGTTCGAAGGCGCCGAAGTCGGCACCGTGTTCACCAAGCGTGCCAACGAAGGCCGTGTGGAAGCCTCCTTCACCTTCGGCGGCGGCTGGCAGACCGCGTTCGGCCTGCAGGGCAGCGACACCACCTTCCAGGCGATCGGCGAGGAATCCTTCGTGCCCAAGACCGACACCCGCTCGCTCGGCGTGTTCGGCGTTGCGCGCAACAGCTGGGAGCGTGTCACCGCCGAAGTCGGCGCGCGCGTGGACAAGGTCAAGTACCGCACCGACATCGGCGTGGACCGCGACTTCACCCCGACCAGCTTCTCGGCCAGCGGCGGCTTCCGTTTCAACGAACAGTGGCGCCTGACCGCCAACCTCGACCACGCCGAACGCGCACCGGCCGAGGAAGAGCTGTTCGCCAACGGCCCGCATATCGCCACCCTCGCCTACGAGATCGGCGATGCGGATCTGAAGACCGAAAAGGCCAATCAGGCCGAGCTGGGCCTGAACTTCCAGAACACATGGGTGGATGCCAAGATCGCCGCGTACTACAACCGCTACAACGACTTCGTCTACATCGTCGATACCGGCGGCCAGTGGTTCAACGAAGAAGACAACGACTTCCTGCCGATCCGCCAGTGGACGCAGAACGATGCGGTCTTCCACGGCTTCGAGGGCGAGGCCACCTTCCATCTGGCCGACAACGACACCGGCGCGTGGGATCTGCGCGTGTTCGGCGACACCGTGCGTGCGCGCCTGAAGGATGGCGGCAACCTGCCGCGCATCGCACCGGGCCGCGTCGGCGCGCAGATGCGCTGGAACGCCGATGCATGGCGCGCCTCGCTCGGCGCCACCCGCACCATGAAGCAGGACAAGGTGGCGGTGAACGAAATCCCGACCGATGGCTATACCTTCGTCGATGCGCATCTGGCTTACCACGTGGACCGTGGCAGCAACGCGTGGGAAGTGTTCCTGGACGGCAACAACCTGACCAACCAGGACGCACGTGTGCACACCTCCTTCCTCAAGGACGATGTGATGCTTCCCGGCCGCAGCGCCTCGTTCGGCGTGCGCCTGTTCTTCTGACGGTACCTCTCTCCCGCCGTCATAAGCGAGGCCGCCTTCGGGCGGCCTCGTCATGTCCGGCGGCGGGGCTGCCGGTCTCGGCGTTCTGCAATGCTGCGCGCATTCGCGTGGCAATGGTTGTTCTGCGCCACATCGCTCCCTGTAACGAGCCGATGCAATGCATTGCACTGGCTGGCTCGACGCCCCGCTGACCGATCACACCGAGGCCGCTTGCCGGCGTTGGCCGATAGCAAGGCTGCCGGTGCGCACCAGCGTATGTACCCGTGCCGTCATTGGCGCGGGTCGGGCGGTCTTGCCGCGCGGATTCAATCGATCCTGCTTCGACGAACAGGCGCCCCACATTCGCCACGCGCTTGCCAATAGGTGCATATGCACGCAAAGTGCGAACATCCTCGTGGAGCATCGCCATGTCCGGGACCGGCCCCTGCACCTGCTTCCAGCTGCGCCGCGCCGCACGGCGTACCTCGCAGCTGTACGACCATGCTCTGGCGCAGGTGGGCCTGAGCCTCAACGAGTACTCGATCCTGCGCCGGCTGGTCAGCGCACAGCCGTTGGGCGCGTTGGCGCACTCGCTGGGCATGGATCGCACCACGCTGACCCGCAATCTCAAGCCGCTGGTGGCGGCGGGCTGGGTGCAGGCACGTCGCGGCGAGGATGCACGCCAGAAAGTGGTGGTACTGAGCCGCAGTGGGCGCGGGCTGCTGGTGCGCGCGTTGCCGCATTGGCAACGCGCACAGACGCAGCTGGAAACGCTGTTCGGCAGCGCTTCCACCGCGCAGCTGCACGCCACCCTGATGCAACTGGATGCGGCCCTGGACGCGGAGGCAGCGGCATGAGCACCTCTGCGAGCGCCCGCACCGGCGCGCAGTGGGGACTGCTGCTCACCGCCTCGGCCATGCTGATGCTGACGATGGGCGCACGCCAGACCACCGGCCTGTTCGTGGAGCCGATCCATCGCCAGACCGGGATCGGCATCGCGTCGATCAGCTTCGCGCTGGCGGTGGGGCAACTGGTCTGGGGCGCGGTGCAGCCGGTATTCGGCGCGATCGCCGATGCGCGCGGGCCACTGCCGGTGCTGCTGTTTGGCGGCGTGCTGTTGTCGCTGGGCCTGGGACTGAGCCCGTGGCTGGCCAGCGAGTGGGGCCTGATCGTCTCGCTCGGCATCCTGGCCGCCGCCGGTGCGGGCGCCGGCAGTTTTTCGGTGCTGATCGGCGCCACTGCCAGCCGGCTCGCACCGGAGCGGCGTTCGTTCGCAGCCGGGCTGATCAATGCCGGCGGCTCGCTCGGCCAGTTCGTGTTTGCGCCACTGGTGCAGCTGATGATCGGCGCCGCCGGCTGGGCCAGGGCGATGACCGGCCTGGCGATGATCTCCTTGCTGACCTTGCCGCTGGCCTGGCCGCTGCGACGCAGATCGCCGCCGCCGGGCACGCACACGCCGATCGCAAACGACGACATCGGCTTGCGTGCGCAACTGCAGGTTGCCATGCGCGACCGCAGTTACTGGTGCCTGCATCTGGGCTTTTTCACTTGTGGGGTGCATATCGCGTTTCTGGTCACGCACCTGCCCGGCGAGATCGCGCTGTGCGGCCTGCCCGCCAGCGTGTCGGCGGTGTCGATCGCGTTGATCGGCCTGTTCAACGTGGCCGGCAGCCTGGTCGCCGGCAAGCTCGGCGAACGCATCCGCATGAAGTGGCTGCTGTGCGCCTTGTATGCCAGCCGCGCGGTGCTGATCGGTTTGTACCTGATCGCGCCGCCGACGCCACTGACCTTCTACCTGTTCGCCGCGGCACTGGGCTTTACCTGGCTGGGCACGGTGCCGCCGACGGCGGGCTTGATCGGCAAACTGTTCGGCCCGCGCTACCTGGGCACCTTGTTCGGCCTGACCTTGTTGTCGCACCAGATCGGCGGCTTCTTCGGGGCGTGGCTGGGCGGGCTGGCGCTGGAGCGCTTCGGCGATTACAGCTGGATGTGGTACGCCGACATGCTGCTGGCAGTCATCGCCGCACTGATCAACCTGCCGATCCGCGAAGCCGCGCCGGTACGCGCAGCAGCGTAAAACGGGCGCAAGCGCGCGCATGCCCGCAGCGACATCGCTGCGCCATTGCACGGTCCCTGGCAGCACATGCGCAAGGGTCATCGTGCCGCCGCGATGGTTCGCATCGGCTGCCGCTATGGTGCGCGTTGAAACGACCCACACGCGGTCCGATAGCGACACACGTGCACTGCGCACGCGCGGTCCGGCGCCTTGCCGCATTGATCGATGGCGAGCATATCGCCTGCGCCGAGTGCCGCAGCGCACAACAGCTTTTGCCGGCAACTCCGTTAGAACAACAGCGCGACGTGTGTCGCTGCGTTGCGCGACCGGCCACTGTGACGTGCTGCCGGTCACCCTTTGGCGGCGCGTGCACGATTGCGCGCATTGCCGCCAGCTGCGACGTCATCCCAGGAGAGCTTTCATGACCGCATCGATGCCCCGCTATGCCCTGTCCCTTGCCATCGGCGCCCTGCTTGCGCCTGCCGCGCATGCGCAGACGTCCACCGCCGAGCCGCGCAGCGAGGCCACCACGCTGGATGCAGTGATCGTCAGCGGCACCGCGCGCTTCAAGGGCCTGGCCAAGCGCGATGCCAGCTTCTCGATCACCACCGCCAGCCCGGAGCAGATCCAGCAGGCCGTGCCGCAGAGCACTGCGGACCTGCTGAAGATCGTGCCCGGCGTATGGGCCGAGCCCAGCGGCGGCGGCACCGGCGCCAATATCTTCGTGCGCGGCATGCCATCCGAAGGCGATGCGCCGTTCGTGACCATGCAACTGGATGGCTCGCCGCTGTTTCCGCCGCCGACCCTGTCGTTCCTGGAAAATTCCACGCTGTTCCGCGTCGACGACACGGTCGAGCGCATGGAGGTGTTGCGTGGCGGCTCCAGCCCGATCTTCTCCAACGGTCAACCGGGCCTGACGGTCAACTTCATCCAGAAAAAAGGCCAGGACGAGCCCGAAGGCAGCGTACGCCTGACCGGCGGCAACAACGCGCTGCGCCGCATCGATGTCTTCAACAGCGGGCCGATGGGCAACGGCTGGTACTACAGCGTGGGCGGTTTCTTTCGCGAAACCGACGGCGTGCGCGACCCGCAGTTTTCCGCCGACAAGGGTGGCCAGTTCAGCGCCACCTTGAGCAAGCGCTGGGACAGCGGCGAGCTGTCGTTCTACGCGCGGCATACCGACGACAACAATGCCTTCTATACCGCCATTCCGCTGCTGTCGCGCAACAACGGCAACGACCTGTCCAGCTTCCCCGGTTTGAATGCGCAGACCGGCACCCTGCTCGGCCGCGACTTCCGCAATGTCGACCTGCTGGTCGGGCCGGATGGACAGACCATCCGCCGCGATCTGGCCGACGGCCGCGGCGTCAACATCGATGTATTCGGCGGCGAACTGAACTGGGAGACCGGCGACTGGACCATTGCCGACCGCTTCAACGTGATGAGCGGCAGCGCGCCGACCTATGCGTTGTTTACTGGCGATGCACCGGTGCGATTGAGCGATTTCATCGCCAGTTACGGCACTACCGGCAGCGGTAGCTTCACCAATGGCGGCGGCGTCGTCGATCCGAATCAGCAGGTGCTGGAAGCCGGCTGGTGGTCGGTGGACAAGCGCCTGAATTCGGTCACCAACGATTTGCGCCTGAGCCGCGAATTGTTTAAGGGCAACACGCTCACCGTGGGCGCGTACTACGCCAAATATTCCTCGGCAGACACCTGGTACCTGGGCAACACCATGCTGCTCACCGCGCAGAACAACGCGCGCCGGATCGATCTGGCGCTGGACAACGGCCAGCAGGCCACGCGCCAGGGTTTCACCAGTACCGCGTTCTTCAACCTGCGCGCCAACTACGATGGCGAGAACATCGCCGCCTTCGTCGCCGACGAATGGGAGCTCAACGCGCGGCTGCGCCTGGACCTGGGCGCCCGCTACGAACGCCAGAGCGTCACCGGCGATGTGCACGACACCGCCACCGTCGATCTGGACGGCAACCCGGCCACGCTGTACGACAACGCCACCTCGCTGGCACTGGCCAGCACGCGCCGCATCGACCAGGACGATGAGGCGTTCTCCTGGACGGCGGGGCTGAACTTCACGCTCGATACGCACAACAGCCTGTTCGCACGCGTCAACTCGGGGGTGAAGTTTCCAGGCTTCGACAATCTGCGCGATGGCCAGAATCGCGTGCAGGAAGTGGATCAGTACGAACTCGGGCTCAAGTCCGGTGCCAGTAGCTACGACCTGTACCTGACCGCGTTCTACAACACCTTCAAGAACTCGCCGTTCCAGGCGTTCCTGGCCAATGGTGAGAACTTCACCACCGTGGGCGACTCGCGTGCGCGCGGGCTGGAAGTGGAAGGCGCCATCCGCCCGTTCGGCGGCTTCGAGCTGGCCGGCACCGGGGTGTGGCTGGATGCCAAGTACCGCAACTACCGCGAGTTCACCGGCAACCAGGTGATGCGCCAGCCCAAGCGCCAGTTCCGCATCACGCCCAGCTATTACTGGATGCTGCCGTTCGGCGACCTCAAGGTGTTTGCCACCTATTCCTACATCGGCGACCGCTTTGCGGACCTGGCCAACAGCCAGCGGCTGCCGTCCTACGACATGCTCGACATCGGCGCCAACCTGCATGTGGGCGAGCACTGGGAAGTAACCGCCAGCGGCAGCAACGTCACCGACACGCTGGGCCTGACCGAAGGCAATGTGCGTGTGCCGGGTGCAGCGACCGGTGGCGTGTTCATGGGCCGGCCGATCGCCGGACGGCAGTACCAGATGTCGGTGGCGTATCGCTGGTAGGTGGCAGGATCAAGCCAGCGAGGCACTACGGCGTCGATCCTGGACACATGTGGGATCGGCGCCTTTTTGTTGCCACAGCACATGTGTGTACAGGAACAGCTGTGCCACTGTGCAGTTAACGATGCGGGTTATTGGCGCGGCACAGGCGATGCCGCCCGCACGCCCGTACACAGCATCTCAGTGCTGAATCGTATGGCATCGCATGACTGCGCCCCCTGCGCAGCACCGCCGCAATTCGCGTGCTGCCCCGCGCCGGATGCGAAGCAAATCCGCGCATCGCGATGCGTTCTGTCAATGAAAAATTGATAGACCGCAACAGATCGCGGCCAATGCTGTGCGAAAAACGTCGCATCGCGAGCGTGAATCGGCATGTCCTGCATGAAGTGCGCAACGGATCACGCGCTGGTCATCTGGCGCTCGGGTTGCGAGCGCGGATTGCGCCATCTCTAATCGGATCGCTGGCAATGCGTTCGCATTGCCAGCGTCGGCGGCGCGGACGCGCACGGGGGAGCCGACTGATGACCCGGCCGCATCCGTCCAGCGTGTGGGACCGATGCGTATCACTGGCTCTTTCGGGATACACGGACATGCACCCTGTTGCTGCCTCTTCGCGTGGTTCTCCTGCACGCACGATTCAATTCCACCTGAGGTTGACGGCGTGCTGGCACGGCCAAGCGCATCTGTTCGGCGCTGCCTGATCGGTTTTGCTCGCCGCGGCCGCTGCCGTATGGATTCACTTTCTACGCTTGCTGACGCGTCTGATTCGGGCTCGATAGGCACGGCCTGACTCTGTTGAAGCAGTTGCGCTGGCCGATCGCCTGAGCGGCCGGACGGGGAACTGCGTCGTATCGATCGTGCCTACCCTTGACTGGACTCAAACGGAATGAACCCTTATCGCAGGTGCCCTCTCGCGCTGTTGATCGCTGCCCTACTGATCACAAGCGCGCCACTCTCGGCACTGGCCGACACGCCAGTGACCGCTCCCGCCGCCAGCTCCAAGGCCAGCGCACAGGGCAGCGATCCATTGCTGCGCTACCAATGGCACATGTCCAACCAGGGACAGGCCGTGATCGGCGACAGCCGTCCGCTGCCCGGGGTCGATATGGATGTGGATCTGCTGCATGCATTGGGCATTCGCGGCCGTGGCGTCCGCGTCGGCGTGGTGGACGACGGCCTGGAGATCGGCCACGAAGATCTGCGCGACAACATCCTCCCGAATGGCTCGCACAATTTCGGCAACGGGTCGCACGACCCCACCCCGACCGACCCGGATTTTGGTCACGGCACCTCGGTCGCTGGCATCATCGCTGCGGTTGGATGGAATGGCCGTGGCGGTCGCGGCGTTGCGCCCGAAGCCTTGCTTGCCGGCTTCGATTTTTTGGGGAGCGACTCGGCCGGCAGCGGCGCAGAAGTCAGTTATTCCTGGGGCGTTGGTCCCGAAGCACGCACCATCGATATCTTCAACAACAGCTGGGGTTCGACCCAGGCCAGCTACCCCGACTTTCCGCTGGAAGAGCGTCAGTCCTGGGAAGCGTTGATGCGTTCGACACGCGGCGGGCTGGGTGGCATCTACATCAAGTCAGCCGGCAACAGCTTCAGGCGTTTTCGCATCCGCGATGCAGAGGGCAACATCGTCAATGCTTGCAGCGAACTTTCGCGCACCTTGAATGTCGGATGCGTGCTCGCCAATGTCGATCCACTCAACAATGTTCCCGCTACCATCGTGGTCGCCAGCGTGGACGCCACCGGCAAGCGCGCCTCCTACTCGTCGTCCGGTTCGGCGTTGTGGATCTCCGGCCTGGGCGGAGAGTTTGGATACCAGCGCAGGTTCTCTCCCAACGCGGCACAGACCGCCTCCCCCGAGACCGCGCCGTTCGTCTACGATCCGGCCATTGTCACCACCGATCTCAGCGGCTGCAGCGCTGGCGACAATGTGGATGGCGCGACGGTCGAAAACGCGCTTGCCGGCAGCACCTCCAGGATCGACGCATCCTGCAACTACAGCGCGTTGATGAACGGCACATCTGCCGCTGCGCCCACCGTCTCAGGTGTCACAGCGCTGATTCTAAGCTCCAACCCCGGCCTGACCGCGCGCGATGTCAAGTACATCCTGGCCAAGACCGCGCGCCAGATCGATCCGTGGCAGCCGCGCGCGGTCTACCAGGGCAGCGTGATCGACCCGGGCTGGATCACCAATGCCGCCGGCCATCGTTTCAGCAACTGGTATGGCTTCGGCCTGGCCGACGGCGCCGCAGCCGTCTACGAGGCGACCTATTTCAAGCCCCTGCCTCCGGTACGCGACACGCAATGGGTTGCATCCACCGCTGCTGCAAGTCAGATCGGTGGACCTGCACGACCAGCCAAACAACGCATTCGCATCACCCAGGCAATGAAGGTGGAAGGCGTGCAGCTGTCATTGGCCACCTCGCACCGCAATCCGGCCAATCTGCGCGTGGTGCTGGAGTCGCCCAGCGGAACGCGTAGCTACGTCGTCACCCCGTTCTCGGTACTGGATCCGGCCGAGTACGCGAAGACCGGGTTCTATATCGATCTCACCTCCACCAACGCTTTTCTCGATGAGCGAGCGCAAGGCGTGTGGACGCTGGAAGTCACCGACATGACCGAGCCGCGAACCACCGCGGCGCTGCAGAATTTCAAACTTCGCATCCTGGGGCACTGACATGAAAAGCATCCTCCTTACTTCGGTCCTCGTTGCTTCCTTGGCCGCGTGCGGGTTCGCGCATGCCGGCCAGTACATGGACGCCCAGGCGCTCAGCGCAGCGGCCACCGGCGAGCAATTCAAATCCGGAAACGATACCTATCGCATGCTGCCCGGCGTGGTGGTCTCCGAGCCACTGCCGAACGACCGCTTAAACGCCGCTCCCGCATCTGCCGCCAAGGCGCGCGCAAGCAGCGCAGCAGCAATCGATGGCAAGGTTGCCGCACGAATCGGCCCCTATGCCATCGTCCTTCCGTCAACCAGCGCTGCACGTGGCGCGTCCAGGCTTGCGTCCACATCTAAGGGCTCGGCAGAACGCGCCATCGCCGCAGCGGTGAACGAACGCAATGGACGCGTCGTACTGGTCCAGCCACAGCTGAAGCTGACCGACACCACGCCAAGCGCTGTCAGTGCACTGGCACGCAGCTCCGGCGGGCGCGTCGTCTACGCCTCGACGATCGACAACAGCGCAGTGATCGCCTATCCGTCGATCGAACAAACGCAGCAGGCCTTGACCCGTCTGCGCGCCAGCACGCCCGGCACGCAGGCGGCGCTGGTGGTGCAACAGTCGGTCATGCAGCCGATGTAGCAGACCTCCGGGCGACCGTCGAGCGCGCGCGCGGCGGGCCGCTCCGCGGACGCATCCATCGACAACGCGGCAATCGAGCGAAGGCGTACCTGCCATCGCTGCCTTGCTCCCTCCCACGCATTCGACCATCGATCGGAGAACAGCATGAGCTGTGTTCGCAAGCATCACCGCAGCGCCATGGTTGGCGCGCTGCTGATCGGCGCCCCACTGTACACGGCGGTGGCCGCCGCTCCGGCCACCGCCTTGCGTACGGCTGCCGACGACCCGCTGGTGCGGTATCAGTGGCACATCTCCAATCAGGGACAGCAGGTCATCGGCGACATCCGCCCGGTTGCGGGCGTGGATATGGATGTGGATGTCCTGCATTCCCTTGGGATTCGTGGCAAAGGCATCCGCGTCGGCGTGGTGGATGACGGATTGGAACTGGGTCATGAAGATCTGGCCGACAACATCATTCTGAACGGCTCGTACAACTTCGAGACCGGCTCCCATGACGTGACGCCTATCGACCCTTTCCTGTCTCATGGCACTGCGGTCGCGGGCATTGTCGCGGCCGTTGGCTGGAACGGGCGTGGTGGCCGCGGCGTGGCGCCCGAAGCCAGGCTTGCGGGGTTCGATTTCGACGCCCGCGACTCGTCCAGGAACCTGGCCAGCGTGCGCTATGCCTGGGGCGATGGGCCGGAAGGTCGAAACATCGATATCTTCAACAACAGCTGGGGCCAGCCGGCCTCGTTCTACCTGGATTTCCCGCAACAGGAGCAAGCGTCATGGGCGGCATTGATGCGCTCGACCCGCGGTGGACTGGGAGCGGTTTACGTCAAGATCGGGGGTAACGATTTCCTCAGTCTGCAGATGCCAGATCAGGACGGGAACATGCGCGATCTCTGTGGCCCGCGCGCCCGCGCGGCAGGGGTCGGCTGCGGACTGGCCAATCTGGACCCACTCAACAACCTGTTTGACACCATCACCGTCGCAAGCGTCGATGCCAGCGGCAAACGCGCAGCGTATTCTTCGCCCGGTTCCGCGCTATGGGTGTCTGGTCTTGGCGGGCTGATAGGAATGCAACGCGCCTTCGTCCCTGACCCGGGCGAACGCCTGCCCCCCGATGCAGCGCCCTTTGCGTATGGCCCCGCGCTGGTGACGACCGACCTGAGCAGTTGTTCGGCAGGCTACAACCAGGATCGCGGTCTTGATCCGGCCAATGCGCTGGATACCAGCAGTTCGAAGATCGACCCCCGCTGCAACTACACGGCCCGCTTCAACGGCACCTCCGCCGCCGCGCCAACCGTGTCCGGCGTCGCCGCCCTCATGCTGGGCGTCAATCCCGGCCTCAGCGCCCGGGACGTGAAATACATCCTGGCCACCACCGCGCGCCAGGTCGACCCACAACAACCGCGCGCCACATATCAGGGCAGCGTGATCGATCCGGGCTGGATCACCAATGCGGCCGGACATCGCTTCAGCAACTGGTATGGATTCGGCCTGGTCGATGGTGCCGAGGCGGTCTACAAAGCTGGCGACTTCACGCCGCTTCCTCCAGTGCGAGATTCTCAATGGATTGCGTCCACTGCCGCCCCAAGCCAGATTGGCGGACCGGCGCGGCCGGCCAAGCAGCGCATTCGCATCACGCAAGCAATGAAGGTGGAAGGCGTGCAACTGTCGCTTGCCACATCGCATCGCAACCCGACCGATCTGCGCGTGGTCCTGGAATCTCCCAGCGGCACACGCAGCTATGTGCTCACGCCCTTTTCAGCGCTCGATGCTTCGGCGTACGCGAATACCGGCTTCTATATCGACCTGACGTCCAGCAATGCCTTCCTGGACGAAAAGGCGCAAGGCGTGTGGACGCTGGAAGTGACCGACATGACCGAGCCGGCGATTACTGCGGCGCTGCAAGACTTCAAGCTTCGCATCCTGGGGCACTGACATGAAATACATGATGCTTACTTCGGCGTCACTTGCCTGCTTCGCCGCATGCGGCCTGGCGGATGCCAGCCAGCACGGGGATGCCCAGGTGTTCAGCGCAGCGGCCAACGCCGCAACACAGCAAGGCGACGACCCACTGTTCCGCTACCAATGGCATCTGCTCAATCAGGGCCAGCCAGTGTTCGGCGATGGACGCCCGCTGCCCGGCGTGGACCTGGACGTGGATATCCTGCACGCGCTGGGCATCCGCGGCGCGGGCGTCAAGGTTGCGGTGATAGATGACGGCCTGGAGATCGCACACCCGGACCTGGTCGACAATGTCGTCGCCAACGGCTCGCGCAATTTCCTGACCGGCTCCAACGACCCGACGCCACCGGCGAGCGAGATCGATAGCGACCACGGCACCGCAGTTGCGGGCATCATTGCCGAGCGCGGATGGAACGGGATCGGCGGACGTGGCGTTGCACCGGAGGCCAGGCTGGCTGGCTTCAATGCAATTGCAGAGCCGGATGGCAGCAAGCAGTACGTCGACATTCGCTACGCCTGGGGCGACGGGCCGGAAGGGCGCGCCATGGAGGTGTTCAACAACAGTTGGGGTGGTTCGTCGCGCGTGTATCCCTACACCGAAGTCGACGGACAACAGTCGCTCGAAAGACTGATGCAGGCGCAGCGCGGCGGGAAAGGCGGGGTGTATGTCAAAGCTGCCGGCAATGACTTCTTTGCCCTTATCGAGAACGATGCACAGGGCAATCCGGTGGATCGCTGCGCAGACCAGACCCGCAAGCTCGGTGTCGGCTGCGCACTGGCCAACACCGACCAGTTCAACAACCTGATCACCACGATCGTGGCCGGTGCCGTCAACGCCGATGGCGTGCGGGCGTCGTACTCATCTCCAGGCTCTGCACTGTGGGTCTCCGGGCTGGGGGGCGAGTATGGGTTTCAGCGCGCCTTCGATCCGCACCCGGAAACGGCCCGGCCCTCTTATGGGCTCACCAACCTTCTGCCGCTGCGGCGCTTCTATAAGGCCGCAATCGTCACCACCGACCTCAGCGGCTGTGCAGCGGGCAACAACCGTGATCGCACCCGCCAGATGCAGAACGCGCTCGACAGCAGCCGCTCCAGGATCGATGCATCGTGCAACTACACCGCGCGCATGAACGGCACCTCGGCGGCATCGCCTACCGTGGCGGGCGTGGCGGCCTTGATGTTGGGCGCCAATCCGCAGCTGACCCTGCGAGATGTCAAATACATCCTGGCAACCACCGCGACCCAGGTCGACCCAACTCAACCCAAGGCCCTCTACAACGGCACCGTGATCGACCCGGGTTGGGTCACCAATGCGGCGGGCCATCGTTTCAGCAACTGGTATGGCTTCGGGCTGGTCGACGCCGCCGCGGCTGTGGAACGTGCAATGCACTTCACCTCGCTGCCCGCCCTGCAGGACACGAGCTGGAAAGTGTATGAAGGCAACAGCAGCACCATCGGGGGTGTCGCGGCACCGGCCAGGTTGTCATTGAACATCACCCAATCCTTCAAGGTGGAAGGCGTGCAACTGTATTTCTCGGCCACCCATAAGGACCCAAGTCACCTGCGGGTGGTGCTGGTGTCGCCCAGCGGCACGCGCAGCACGGTGATGACGCCGTTTTCCACACTCGATCAGGCCCCCGACGGCACCGTGGTCTGGCTGACATCGAGCAACGCCTTCCTGGACGAACCCTCGGCCGGGCGCTGGACGCTGGAGGTCGACGACATGCTCGCCGACCAGGGCAAGGAACAACTGGAGGAATTCGAAATGCGCGTGGTGGGCCACTGACATGAAGACATCCTTACTGACGCTGCTCGTTGTCGTTGCAGCCGGCGTCTGCGCTCCCGCGTCGGCGCAGCTGGTCGACAGCAAACGCCTGCACGCTGCGGCGACCGGGCCGACCATCGCTGCGGGACGCAGCAGCTTCCGGCTGATTCCCGGCGCAGTGGTCAGGCTGGCCGACGGCGCGCCTGCAACGACCGCCGCACGCGCGGTGCCGTCGTCGCAAAGCAGCACAGACGCCCCGGTTGCACGCTTCGACCGCTACGCGATCTATCTCGATGCCGGCACGGCCGCACGCACGGCCGCCGTGGTTCCGGCCGGGCAAGCCCCGCGCGTGGCCGCAGCGCTCGAAACGCGCAGCGGCCAACTGATCCTGCTGGGCTCCTCGATCAAGCTGTTCAATACCACCCCAGCCATCGCCGGTGGATTGGCCTCACGTACCGGCGGCACACTGATCTATGCCTCGGCCATCGATGGCAGCGCGATGATCGGCTACGACTCGGTGGCCACCGCACTGGACAACTGCAAACAGCTGCAAGGCAGCAAGGGCGTGGGCGCGATCATACCCGAGGTGATTCCGCGCGCGGCACGGCCGTTGTGAGGCGACAACGGTAAGGGATGCCACGCTGCCGCCAACCGACAGCAGCGTGGCGCGATGGCGCAGCCCGCGTCATACCGGCAGCGGGCTGCGTTCGGCAAAGTGCCCGCGCCAGTACGGGTAGTACGGATACGGCGGCTCCACCGCGCTCACCGCATCCAGGCGCGCGCGTTGCGCGTCCGTCAGCGACCAGCCCACCGCACCCAGGTTCTGGCGCAACTGCGCTTCGTCGCGTGCGCCGATCAGCACCGTGCTCACGGTGGGCCGTTGCAGCAGCCAGTTGATGGCGATCTGCGGCACGCTGCGGCCGGTCTCTGTGGCAATCGCGCCGAGCACATCGACGATGTCGAACAGGCGCTCGTCGCTGATCGCCGGCCCGGCGGCAGCGGTGGCATGCAGGCGACTGTGTTCGGGCAATGCCTGGCCGCGGCGCAGCTTGCCGGTCAGGCGCCCCCAGCCCAGCGGACTCCACACCACCGCGCCCACGCCCTGGTCGATGCCCAGCGGCATCAGCTCCCATTCGTAATCGCGCCCGGCCAGCGAGTAATAGGTCTGGTTGGCGACAAAGCGGCTCCAGCCCTGTGCATCGGCCACCGCCAACGACTTCATCAGCTGCCAGCCGGCGTAATTGGACGCGCCCAGGTAGCGCACCTTGCCGGCGCGGACCAGCGCATCCAGCGTGGACAGGGTTTCTTCCATCGGCGTCATCGCGTCGAAGGCATGCAGCTGCAGCAGATCGATATAGTCGGTGCGCAGGCGTCGCAACGAGGCATCCACCGCACGCAACAGGCGGAAGCGCGAGGCACCGGCGTCGTTGGGCCCATCGCCCAGGCGCAGGCCGGTCTTGGTCGAGAGGATCACCTGATCGCGGCGGCCCTGCAGCGCCTGGCCGAGGATCTCTTCAGAGGCACCGTCCGAATACACATCGGCGGTGTCGAACAGGTTCAGGCCCGCCTCCAGGCACAGGTCGATCATGCGCTGCGCCTGCGCCACATCGGTATGGCCCCATGCAGAAAACAGCGGCCCCTTGCCGCCAAAGGTACCGGCACCCAGACCGAGCACCGGCACCTTGAAACCGGAACGGCCGAGAAAACGTGTCTCCATCGCAATGCTCCTTGAAACCGAAAGAAAATCCGCGCGATGTCGGTCGATCCGGCCACGCGCGATGCCAGGCGCCACGCTCCGCTCGCCGATCACCCGCGCGAGCGCGCAGGGCCGCCGGTTGCGCGGTCACTGCGCTCGTGCCTAAAAACGAATCAACCCGCCTGCGCACACACGCCCGGCGCGGCGGCACGCCGGCGTTGCAGTTGCACGCTCCACAACGCGATGCCCAGGCCGAGCGCGCTCAACAGCGCGGCGACCCACGGCGTGGCGACCAGGCCGGCATGCGTGGCGATCACCACACCACCCAACCAGGCGCCCAGCGCATTGCCCAGATTGAACGCGGCGATATTGAGACTGGAGGCCAGGTTCTGGCCGGCACCGCGTGCATGCTCGAGCACGCGCAACTGCAGCGGCGCCACGGTGGCGAAGGCGGCCACGCCCAGCAACCCGACGAACACCACCATCGCGGTCTTGTTGTGCAGGACCAGGCCCATCGCGGCCAGCACCACCACCAATGCCGCCAGGCTGCCCAGCAACGCGGCGGTGGGACGCCGGTCGGCCAGACGCCCGCCCAGCAGATTGCCCACGATCATGCCGACGCCGAAGACCAACAACACCGGCGATACCGCCGTCTGCGCAAAACCGCTCACGTCCACCAGCAACGGCTGGATATAGGTGAATACCGCGAATACGCCGGCATAGCCCACCACCGTGATCGCCAGGGCCAGCAGCACCTGCCCGCGCCCCAGCACCGCCACTTCCTGACGCCACGACACCGGCGCGGCCGCGCCTGCGTTCGCCGGCACCCACAGCGCCACCGCGGCCGTGGCCAGCACGCCGACGACCGCAACCGCCCAAAACGTCGCCCGCCAGCCCAGCTGCAGACCCAGCCAGGCGCCGGCCGGCACGCCCAGCAGGGTGGCCACGGTCAGCCCGGCAAACATCAGCGAGATCGCCGAGGCACGGCGCTCGGCCGGGACCAGCGAGGTCGCCACCACCGCGCCCACGCCGAAGAAGGTGCCGTGCGCCAGCGAGGTCAGCACACGCGCAACCATCAGACTGGTGTAATCCGGCGCCAGCGCGCAGGCCACGTTGCCCAGGGCGAAGATCGCCATCAAGCCGACCAGCACCGCCTTGCGCGGCAGCCGCGCACTCGCCAAGGTCAGCACCGGCGCCCCGACGAACACGCCCAGTGCATAGCCGCTGATCAGCAGGCCGGCGGCGCTGAGCGACACGCCCAGGTCGGTGGCCACCTGCTGCAGCAGGCCCATGATCACGAACTCGGTGGTACCGATGCCGAAGGCACCGATGGTCAGCGCCAGCAGCGCTGGCGGAAAACGGGAAGAACGCGCGGAAGCGGACATGGGCATGGACCAGGGAAGACAACCCACAGCCTGCGCTCCGGCGTCCTAAGCAAAAACCCCTGTTATCCTGATTCACTATCAAGCAATCATTGAGAATCGCATGGACCGCCTCGGCGATATCGCGCTGTTCCTGCGCGTGCTCGATTCCGGCTCGATCACTGCCGGTGCGCGCAGCCTGGACCTGTCGGTAGCGGTCGCAAGCCAGCGCCTGAAGCGGCTGGAGCGCGACCTGGGCGTGCGCCTGCTGCACCGGACCACACGCCGGCTGCACCCCACCCCCGAAGGACAGCGCCTGGCCGAGCGTGGCCGCGTGCTGGTGCAGGATCTGGACGCGCTGGCCGACGATCTGCGCGAGAGCGCACACGCGGTCGGCGGCATCCTGCGCATGACCATGTCGGCCTCGTTCGGGCGGCAATACGTCTCGCCCTTGCTGCCGGAATTCCAGGCCCGTCATCCACGCGTGCACATCAGTGCGCACCTGAGCGACGACCTGGTGGACCTGGTCAGGCAAGGCTTCGATCTGGCGATCCGCATCGGCCCGCTGGACGACTCCGGGCTGGTGGCGCGGCGCATCGCCGACAACCGCCGCACCCTCGCCGCCTCGCCCGACTATCTGCAGCGCCATGGCACCCCGCGCACGCCGGACGACCTGGCCGGGCATGTCGGCGTGCTGCTGATGGGCCGCGACGGCCGCCAGGATGTCTGGCAGTTGCAAACACCGGAGGGCGGCCTGGTGCGCGTGCGCATGCAGAGCCGCTTCGAAAGCAATTTCGGTGAGTTGATCCGCGATGCAGCCGTCGCCGGCCAAGGCATTGCGCTGCATTCGTACTGGCATATCGCAGAAGAACTGCGCAACGGCCGGTTGGTCGAGGTACTCGCCGATTACCCGCCGCCAACCTCGCAGATCAACGCGGTGATGCCGGCGCGCCAGCTGCAGCCGCCGCGTGTGCGTGCATTCGTGGATTTTCTGCAGGAACGCCTGGGCGAAGTGCCGCCGTGGGAGCTTGGCGGTTGAACGCGAGCGCGTTGCTTGCGTCTGCCGGTCCTTGCTGGACGTGGATCGATGCGTGGCTGCTAATCAACATCTTGGTTGGTTAGTGGCTGGATTCGGTCGAGTCGCGCTGTTGGATCACTGGTGGCGGCGATCTGCGAGTTTGCTGCAGGGCCCTTGCACGCCCACCATCGCAGCACATGCCGCAAGGCAGAGCGGGCGATCTACGCCTTTGCGGACAGATCGGCTGTAAAGCAGGCGATCTGCCGCTTGGCTGCAGGGCCCTTGCCCGCCCACCATCGCGGGACACGCCGCAAGTACGTCCCTGTAGGCTCTTACGCGGCATCCATGCCGCGTAAGGTCCCACGACGGTAGGCGGGCAAGGACCTATCGGGATTGTCGGTGTGCATGTGCAAACAGCGCGCGATGCACGTTGTTCGAAAATCAGTTGTTCGATACTAATGCGTCGGCTCAACGTCCAAACGACCAATGCACTTCGCGCGATAAGCAGCTCTTATGCGAGCACCGACCATCTTTCTGGTGCGGTGCCCTCGCCGCTTGCGGGACCCTTGGCGGCATGGATGCCGCCAAGGAGCCTCCACGGACGGATTCACGGCGTGTCCCGCAAGTGGTGAGGGCACCGCGCACTCGACTGACCAAGCTTTTGACTTAAGCATCTAGTCGCGCCCCAAACAACACCACAGTGCGAAGTATGTGCCGTACTCCAAGGGCCTGGATAGCGCGGATAGATCAGCTATAGAGCGGCCGATCTGCCGCTTGGCTGCAGGGCCCTTGCCCGCCCACCATCGCAGGACACGCCGCAAGTACGTCCGTGTAGGCTCTTACGCGGCATCCATGCCGCGTAAGGTCCCGCGACGGTGAGCGGGCAAGGACCTGTCGGGATGGTCGGTGTGCACAATTACGAACATTGCCTGCTGCGCGTTGTTTGATGCCGATGCGCCAGCTCAATGCCTGATGCATCTCCAGCGACAACCAGTCGGATGGTCGGTGCGCATGGGCAAAAGCAGTGCGTCATGTGCATTTGGATAGCGATGTACCTGCGCGGCCCAACAGTCAACGACCAATGCACATCGCGCGACAAGCAGCTTTTATGCGAGCGCCGACCACCTTTCTGGTGCGGTGTCCTCGCCGCTTGCGGGACCCGTGACGGCATGCATGCCGCCAAGGAGCCTCCACGGACGGATTCACGGCGTGTCCCGCAAGTGGTGAGGGCACCGCACACTCTACTCACCAATCAACAATGCGCGTGCGGCCGGAGCGTTGGCACCGTCGCTCTAGCGTCAAGGATGTCGCTGGCGCCCTAGCGCCCTCGTTTAGCGTCCCGCACGCAGCAAGCGCCGGTGCAACCCACGCCGCTGCGCTTCGCTGAGCAGATGCCCATGCGTGTTCAACAATCCCAGGATCTGCTGATGCGCTTGCGCCGTGCGGCGCGCAAGTTCGGCCGTAGCGGCGGCCTCGAGCGCCTTCCAGTCGGCCGGGCTTGCCGGTGCGGCGATGGTCGAACGTTTTGCGGGCATGGGACTGGGCGGTCACGGAAACAGACACCCATGATACGGCGCATATGTGAGCGCCAGATCGTGGCTGGCCTGCCGTTTCGAGGCACCGGGCGCGTGGGCCTGACCGTCTGTGCCGGCGCCAATCGGCGCTACCCCTACCCGCTGCTGTGGCAGGCATGCCGGCTCCATGACAGTGGGTCTTGTAGGATCGACGGCATCGCGGCCACGCCGCCTGGTGCCATTGCCGAGTCCTGCATGTCCGCCTTGACCGAGATGACCGACATCCTGCTGCGCCATGCCCCCGGCGACGGCATGCATGCCACCCGGATTGCCGGGCTGCAGATCATGCGCAGCGCCTCGCCCACCGTGTCGGTGCCCATGGTCTATACGCCGATGCTGTGCCTGGTGGCGCAAGGCCGCAAGCAGGCGATGCTGGGCGCGGCGGCGTATCTCTATCACCCGCAGATGTATCTGGTGGCCTCAGTGGATCTGCCGATCGTCGGTTCGGTGATCGAGGCCAGTGCCGCGCAACCGTATCTGTGTTTCTGCCTGGATCTGGACACCTCCGTGCTGAGCGACCTGGCCGTCAGCCACCCGGAGCTGGTCGAGCCGCAACGCGATGCGGCGCAGGCGGGCTTGTTGCTCAACCACAGCACGCCGCCATTGCAGGACGCTGCAGTGCGGCTGGCGCGTCTGCTCGATCAACCGCAGGAGATCGCCGCGCTGGCGCCGCTGGTCCTGCGCGAAGTGCTCTATCGCCTGATGGCCGATCCGGCCAATGCGGTGGTGCGCCAGATGGCCATCGCCGACAGCCGGCTCAACCAGATTTCCAAAGCCATTGTCTGGCTGCGCGAGCATTACGCACAGCGCTTCCGCATCGAGCAGATCGCCGATCTGTCGGCAATGAGCCGCTCCACCTTTCATGCGCATTTCAAGGCGGTCACCTCGATGACGCCGCTGGAATATCGCTCGCATCTGCGCGTGCACGAAGCGCGCCGGCTGATGCTGGCCGAAGCGCTGAATGCTGCCGATGCCGGCTTCCGCGTCGGCTACGAGAGCGCCTCGCAATTCAGTCGTGACTACGCACGCATTCTCGGCGCGCCGCCCGCACGTGACGCCCAACGGTTGCGTGCCGGGGCACAGGCTGCGACACAAGCGGCATAAGCCAATTCGTGCGCAGTTACGCAGTGGAGCGCAGTCACGCCCCCCCTCACTAAGCGACATGCATCGCCAACGATGAGGCGGCAGACCGCACCACGTCATCGTTGAGCGCCGTGTCACTCGGCCGCGTACTGCGCCTCGCTGACCTGCTCCAGCCAGGTCACCGGCGAGCCGTCCTGCGCTTCGGCGATGGCGATATGCGACATCGCCACGGTGGCGTTGGCGCCGTGCCAGTGCTTGACGCCCGGCGGAATCCACACGATGTCGCCCGGGCGGATCTGCTGCGCCGGCTTGCCCCATTCCTGTACGCGCCCGGCACCGGCGGTGACGATCAACGTCTGCCCCAATGGGTGGGTGTGCCAGGCGGTGCGCGCGCCCGGCTCGAAGGTCACCGTGGCGCCGCCCACCCGCGCCGGCGCATCGGCCTGGAAGGGCGCATCGATGCGCACCTTGCCGGTGAAATAGTCGGCCGGGCCGGCTGAAGATGCGGCGCCACCGGCCTTGCTCACCCTGATCGCTTGTTGCTCCTCACCACCGGGCGTGACGGCGGCCATCATCGACAGCGACATCGCAGTTGCGAACAGATTCATGGCAGTGCTCCTCGATCCAAGTGCCTGCACTGTAGCGCGCATGCGCGCCGGCACTACCCAGGCAACCGCGCATGCACCTAGAAACACAGCGCATCAATGCGGCAGTGACACCTCGGATTTGAAGCCATCACGCAGCATCGCGCATGATGCAGCGGCATGAATGGCATGCGCTGGAGTCGGCCGTCGCAAGCAATGGCGCGGGAAAATCTCAACGATCTGCAGGTCTTCGTCACCGTGGCGCGCGAGGGCAGCTTCACCCGTGCCGCCGCGCAGCTGGGCGTCTCGCAGTCGGCGCTGAGCCATACTGTGCGCGCGCTGGAAACACGCCTGGGCATCCGTCTGTTGACCCGCACCACGCGCAGCGTGTCGATGACCGAAGCCGGCGCACGCCTGTTCGACACCGTGGCGCCACGCCTGGAAGAGATCGACGACGAGCTGTCCGCGCTCACCGACTTCCGCGACAAGCCGGCCGGCACCATCCGTATCACCACCGCCGGCCACGCTGCCGATGCCTATATCTGGCCGGCGTTGTCGAACGTACTGCCCGACTATCCCGACCTCAAGATCGAGGTCACCGTCGATTACGGGCTGGCCGACATCGTTGCCGAGCGCTACGACATCGGCATCCGGCTGGGCGACCAGGTCGCCAAGGACATGATCGCGGTGCCGATCAGTCCGATGCAGCGCATGGCGGTGGTGGCGGTGCCGGGCTACTTCGTGCACCACACCATCCCCGCCTCGCCGGCCGAGCTGGCCCGGCACAACTGCATCGGCTTGCGCCTGCCCACCCATGGCGGCCTGCTGCCCTGGGATTTCGAAAAGGACGGCCGCGAGGTCAAGGTACGCGTGGACGGGCAATGGACCTTCAACGGCAGCAGCGCCATCCTGCGTGCCGCGTTGGCCGGCGGCGGACTCGCGTTCTTGCCGGAAACCATGGTGCTGGAGCACATCGCCGCCGGCCGGCTACGCCGCGTGCTGGAGGACTGGTGCGAGCCGTTCGACGGCTATTACGCCTACTACCCCAGCCGCCGCCAATCCTCGCGCGCACTCACGGTAGTGATCGACGCATTGCGACACGACCTGGCGCGCTGACGCGCCCCTGTAGGAGCGTGCCTGCGCGCGACGACGCGTTACCGATAACGCCCATCGCGCGCGAGCGCGCTCCTACGACAGCGTCGGTTTGCGGCGGGTTTGAAGGAGTGATCAACGCATTGCGACACGATCCGGTGCGGTGACACGCTTGTGTAGGAGCGCGCTTGCGCGCGACGAGGCCTTTGTCGGTAACGCCCCATCGCGCCCGGGCGCGCCCCTACAACAGCGTCGGTTTGCGGCGGGTTTTAAGGGGTGATCAACGCATTGCGACACGATCTGGCGCGCTGACACGCTTGTGTAGGAGCGCGCTTGCTCGCGACGAGGCCTTTGTCGGTAACGCCCCATCGCGCGCGGGCACGCTCCTACGACAGCGTCGGCTTGCGGCCGGGTTGAAGGGGGTGATCAATGCCTTCCGGCACAACCTGGTGCGCTGACGCGCCCGTGTAGGAGCGTGCCTGCGCGCGACGAGGCCTTTGTCGATAACGCCCATCGCGCGCAAGCGCGCTCCTACGACAGCATCGGTTTGGCGGGCTGATTGCTGGGTTATTGATCGACCAGCTTCTGTCGCTCCGGGCTGTAACGCTCGCCGACGATCGCTACCGCATCCAGCTCCTGCTGGATGCGCGCAAGATCCTCGTTGTTCAAGGTCAAGGCGGCGCCGCCCAGGTTTTCTTCCAGGCGATGCAGCTTGGTGGTGCCGGGAATCGGCACGATCCACGGCTTGCGCGACAGCAACCATGCCAGCGCGACCTGCGCAGGGGTGGCGCCCTTGTCGGCAGCGATGGCCTGGATGCGTTCGACCAGCGCCTGGTTGGCCTGACGCGCCTCGGCAGCGAAGCGCGGCACCTGATTACGGAAATCGTCGGCAGAAAATTGCGTGTCGGCCTGGATGGCGCCGGTCAAAAAGCCCTTGCCGAGCGGGCTGAACGGCACGAAGCCGATCCCGAGTGCTTCCAGCGTTGGCAAGACGCTGGTTTCCGGCTCGCGCCACCACAGCGAGTATTCGCTCTGCACCGCCGTCACCGGCTGCACCGCGTGCGCGCGCCGGATGGTATCGGCACCGGCTTCGGACAGGCCGAAGTGCTTGACCTTGCCTTCGGCGATCAAGTCCTTGACCGTGCCGGCCACCTCTTCGATCGGCACCGCCGGGTCCACGCGATGTTGATAGAACAGGTCGATGCGGTCGGTCTTCAGGCGCGTCAGGCTGGCCTCGGCCACCGCACGGATCCGCTCTGGACGACTGTCGAGCCCGGCGTCGGCATGTCCGTCCTTGAAGCCGAACTTGGTCGCAATCACCAGCTGGTCGCGGTGCGCCGCCAGCGCCTCGCCCAGCAATGCCTCGTTGGCGAACGGCCCGTAGGCCTCGGCCGTGTCGAAGAAGGTGACGCCGCGCTCCACTGCCGCATGCAGCAAGCCAACGGCCTCCTTGCGCGCGGTCGCCGGCCCGTAGCCATAGCTCAGGCCCATGCAGCCCAGGCCCAGCGCGGACACCTGCAGCCCGCTGTTTCCCAACTGTCGTGTTTGCATCATGTGCTCCCGCGGCAACGGCCGCATCGAATGAGTCGGCCGCAGGCGGCAATACCGCTGCAGCACCGATGCGCCACGATAGTCCTGGGCCGCAGGCACATTGCACAGCAGGCGGCGCTAACGCTTATGAGCGAGCCTCATCAACGCGCGCAGCGCCTGCACTGCCGGGCTAACTCTGCGTATGCGAACGCAGGCAACGTGCCACCGACTACCTATCCATCGCGCTGCCCTGCCGCCGCCGCTAGAACCCGCTCGGCACCTCGCGTTTACCTTCCGCTGTCACCGCGGGCGGTTGCGGCCGATACGCGCGCAGGAACAGCGCCACTGCACTGGCGACATACCCGTGCTGCGTGGCGGCCGGTGCTGGCAACGTGCTGCCATGCAGCGCCGCATTGGCCGGCATGCCGGTCATCAATCCGAAGAAATGCACCGAGGCATCCGGCAGATTGTCGATGACCAGGCTGCCCTGCTCCACTTCGCGCGCCAACACCGCACGCATCGTGGTGTCGTAGCGTTCGAAGCCCAGCGTCCACATCTCCTCGCGTATCTGGCTGGGCAGTGCCGGCGGCCGCACCAGGCCGTAGGCGGCATCGCCCAGTGCATTGCTGGCCGCCATGCGCACGACCGCATCGGCGATGGCGAGCAGACGCACGGGCAACGGCCCGCGCATGTTCAACAGTGCCTCCCAGGGATTGGGCGACTGGTGCGCCAGCGCCTCCAGGGTGGTGCGGAACAGCACCTCCTTGGACGCGAAGTGCGCATACACCGTGGCCTTGGACACCATTGCGCGCTCGGCGATGCTGTCCATGCTGGTCTTGTCGAAGCCCTGGCGTGGAAACAGCTCGGCTGCCGCGCGCAGGATCGCGCCACGCTTGTCGTGCGGTGCGCGCCTGGGCGCCGGGGCCTCGGCAGCGGCGTCATCCACGTGGCTGCCCCGTCGCGGTCGTGGCCACCGCCGGGTCGGCCGATTGCAGCCAACCGCCGCCCATCGCCTTGTAGAACGTCGCCAGATTGGTGAAGCGCGACAGCTGCGTGGTGATCAAGTTCTGCTGCGCGCTGTACAGCGCGCGCTGCGCATCCAGCGCCTGCAGGTAGCTGTCCACGCCGCGTTCGAAGCGCGCTTGCGACAGCCGGTAGCTGTCGGCGGTGGCATCGACCAGGGCCTGTTGCGCCTGCAACTGCCGGCCCAGGGTCTCGCGTTGCGCGAGCGCATCGGAAACCTCGCGGAACGCGCTCTGGATCGCCTTTTCGTACTGCGCCACTTCGATATCGCGGTTGGCCTTGGCCATGTCCAGGTTGGCGCGGTTACGCCCGGCGTTGAAGATCGGCAGCGTCAGCGTGGGCACGAAGCTCCAGGCGCGGGTGCCGGAATCGAACAGGTTGGACAGACTGCTGCTGGACGAGCCGGTCGATGCGGTCAGGCTGATGCTGGGGAAGAACGCCGCGCGTGCCGCACCGATGTTGGCATTGGCCGCACGCAGGTTGCGCTCGGCCTCCAGGATGTCCGGGCGGCGCTGCAGCAACTGCGACGGCAACCCGGCCGGCACGCTGGCCAGCACGTTGCCGTCCACGCTGGCGCCGTCGGGCAAGGCCTGCGGCAACAGCTCCGCCGGCACCTGCGTGCCGACCAGCAGCACCAATGCATTGCGGTCCTGCGCCACTTGCGCGGTGTAACGCTCCACATCCACACGCGCGGATTCCACCGTGGTCTGCGCCTGGCGCAAGCTGAGCTGCGAGGCCACACCCAGCTCGAAGCTGCGTTGCTGCAGGCGATAGCTGTCGCCCTGGCTGCTCAAGGTGGACTGCGCCAACTGCAGCAACTGCTGATCGGCCGCCAGCGTCAGATAGGCGGTGGCCACTTCGGCCACCAGGCTGATATGGGTGCTGCGGCGTGCCTCGGCGGTGGACAGGAACTGCTGCAGCGCCTGTTCCTTGAGGCTGCGCACACGCCCGAACAGATCCAGCTCGTACGCACTGACGCCGATGTTGGCGCTGTAGGTCCGGAACACCTGCGGCTGGCCGGGAATGGCCAGCTCCGACGGCGTGCGCGCGTTGTTGGCGGTGCCGGTGCCCTGCACGGCGGGCAGCAGCGCAGCGCGCTCCACCCGGTACTGCGCACGTGCCACCTCGATGTTGAGCGCGGCCACGCGCAGGTCGCGATTGTTCTCCAATGCCAGCGCGATCACCTGCTGTAGCGCCGGGTCGGTGAACACCTGCCGCCAGCCGATGTTGGCGATATCGATCGCCTGCCCGGGGCTGGCCGTATCGGTGGTAGTGGATGCCGTCGAGAGCTCGGTGCCGGCAAAGCGTTCGGGCACCGGTGCGTCGGGCCGTGCATAGCGCGGCATCAGTGTGCATCCGGACAGCACGCCGGCCACCGCGATCGCGGTCAATGTCATGCGGATCGGTGTCATCTCAGTGTCCTGCCGGTTGCGGTGCGGGCGAAGTAGGCTGTGCGCGACGCTTGAACAAGCCGCTGATGAGCACGAAGAACAACGGCACGAAGAAGATCGCCAGGATCGTGCCGGACAACATGCCGCCGATCACCGCAGTACCCAACGCATGCTGCGCGCCTGCACCGGCACCACTGCCGAGCACCAGCGGCACCACGCCCAGGATGAAGGCCAGCGATGTCATCAGGATCGGCCGCAAGCGCATGCGTGCTGCCTCCAATGCGGACTCGATCAGGCTCTTGCCGCTTTCATGCAGTTCCTTGGCAAATTCCACGATCAGGATCGCGTTTTTCGATGCCAGGCCAATCGTGGTGAGCAGGCCCACCTGGAAGTACACATCGTTCATTTTCCAGGTCAGCATTGCGCCCAGCAGCGTGCCGAACACGCCCAGCGGCACCACCAGGATCACCGAGAACGGAATCGCCCAGCTTTCGTACAACGCGGCCAGACACAGGAACACGATCAGGATCGATAACCCGTACAACAGGCCGGTCTGGCCGGTCGAGGATTTCTCCTGCCGCGACAGCCCGGTCCACTCGTAGCCGATGCCCGGGGGCAACTTGGCCGCCGCCGCTTCGACGATCTGCATCGCCTCGCCACTGGACGCAGCACCCGGCATCGCCATGCCCAGGATCTCCACCGACGGAACGCTGTTGTAGCGCTCAAGACGGGGCGAGCCGGAACTCCAGCTGGCAGTGGCGAAGGCGTTGAACGGCACCATCGTGCCGGCGCTGTTGCGCACGAACCAGCGGTCGATGTCCTGCGGATTCATGCGGTACACCGCATCGGCCTGCAGCATCACCTTCTTGACGCGGCCCTTGTCGATGAAGTCGTTGACGTAGGTACTGCCCCAGGCGCTGGAGAAGGTGTTGTTGATATCGGCAATCGACACGCCCATGGCCTGCGCCTTGTGCAAATCGATTTCCAGCTTGAACTCGGGCGTGTCCTCCTGCCCGTTCGGGCGCACCGCCACCAGCCGCTTGTCCTGCGACAGCTCGGCCAGCAGCTGGTTGCGCGCCTGCATCAAGGCCTCGTGGCCGAGGTTGGCGCGGTCCTGCAGCATCAGGTCGAAGCCGGTCGCATTGCCCAGCTCCGACACCGCCGGCGGTGCGAATGCAAACACCTTGGCATCGCGAATGGTGCTGAAGAACGCACCGGCCTTGCCCGCCACGTCGGTGACGCTCTGGCCCTTGCCGGTGCGCTCGTCCCACGGGCGCAACTTGACGAAGGCAAAGCCCACGTTCTGGCCGGTACCGGCAAAGCTGAAACCGGAGACCGCAAAGATGCCGGCAACCGAGTCCTTCTGATCGACCAGGAAGTGATGCTCCACCTGCTTGAGCACCTCGCCGGTGCGCGCATCGGTGGCACCGGGCGGCAACTGCACCAGCACGAACAGCGTGCCCTGGTCCTCGTCCGGCAGGAAGCCCACCGGCAGCTTCATGAAGCCGAACACCACCAACGCCAGCAACACCGCGTAGGCCAGCATGTAGCGCCAGCCCTTGCCCAGCAAGTGCCGCACCACGCCCTGATAGCCGTTGTTGCCGCGATCGAACACGCGGTTGAACCAGCCGAAGAACCCGGTGGTCGCCAGACCATGGCCCTTCTCCACCGGCTTGAGCAAGGTGGCGCACAGGGCCGGGGTCAGGATCATCGCCACCAGCACCGACAAGGTCATGGCCGAGACGATCGTGATCGAGAACTGCCGGTAGATCACGCCGGTGGAACCGCCGAAGAACGCCATCGGCACGAACACCGCGGCCAGCACCAGGGCCACGCCGACCAGCGCGCCGGAGATCTGGTCCATCGACTTGCGCGTGGCGTCCTTGGGCGACAACTGCTCCTCGCCCATCACGCGTTCGACGTTTTCCACCACCACGATGGCATCGTCCACCAGCAGGCCGATCGCCAGCACCATCGCGAACATGGTCAGCGTGTTGATGGTGAAACCGAACGCCGCCAGCACGCCGAAGGTGCCCAGCAACACCACCGGCACCGCGATGGTCGGGATCAAGGTCGCGCGGAAATTCTGCAGGAACAGGTACATCACCAGAAACACCAGCACCACCGCTTCGATCAGCGTATGCACCACCTGCTCGATGGAGATGCGCACGAACGGCGTGGTGTCGTACGGCTTTTGCACCTTCATGCCGGGCGGGAAGAATTTCTCCTGCTCCTCCAGGCTCTTGTCGATCGCGCGCACCGTATCCAGCGCATTGGCGCCGGTGGCCAGCTTGATCGCCAGACCGGCGGCCGGCTTGCCGTTATAGCGGCCCACCGTGTTGTAGCTCTCGCTGCCCAGTTCGATGCGTGCCACATCGCGCAGGCGCACCTGCGAGCCATCGGACTGCGTGCGCAGCAAAATATTCTCGAACTCCTCGGCGGTCTTCAGCCGGGTCTGCGCGGTGATGGTGGCATTGAGTTGCTGGTTGGGCACCGCCGGCAACGCGCCCAGCTGGCCGGCGGAAACCTGCGCGTTCTGCGCCTGGATCGCGGTGCGCACATCCACCGGGGTCAGGCTGAAGTTGTTCAACTTGTTCGGGTCCATCCATATCCGCATCGCATACTGCGAGCCGAACAAGGTGGTGTCGCCCACGCCTTCGACGCGGCTGATGGTTTCCTGCACGTTGGCCGCCACGTAATCGGACAGGTCCGAATCGCTCATGCTGCCGTCTTCGGAAGTGAAGGCCAGCACGTTGAGGAAGTTGGTGGCCGACTTGGTCACCGTCACGCCCTGCTGCTGCACTTCCTGCGGCAACAACGGCGTGGCCAGCGACAACTTGTTCTGCACCTGCACCTGCGCGGTGTCCGGGTCGGTGCCGTTGTCGAAGGTCAGCGTGATGGTCACCGCACCGCTGGATTCGCTGGTGGAGGCCATGTAGCTGAGGTGGTCCAGCCCCTTCATCTTCTGCTCGATGACCTGGGTGACGGTGTCTTCCAGGGTCTGCGCCGAGGCGCCCGGATAGTTGGCGGTGATGGCGACGGCCGGCGGCGCGATGCTGGGGTATTGCGCGATCGGCAAGGTGGCGATGGACAGGATGCCGGCCAGCATCACGATGATGGCCAACACCCAGGCGAAGATCGGACGATCGATAAAGAAGCGTGCCATGACGTGTGATCCCGCCTCAGTTGGCCGCACGCGGTGCGGTCGGGGCGGAAGGAGTGCCGGCGGCTGCATTGCCGGCACCGGCAGCCGGCCTGCCCTTGGGCTGCCACGGCACGGTCTTGACCTCGATGCCGTCGCGGGCGCGCGAGACGCCTTCGACCACCAGTTGCTCGCCGGGCTTCAGGCCGCTGCGCACCAGCCATTGGTCGCCGACTTCGCGGTCGGTTTCCAGCACGCGCAGGTGCAGCTTGTGATCGGCGCCGACCACGAAGGCGGTCGGCTTGCCGGCGCCATTGCGCGAGACCGCCTGCTGCGGCACCAGCACGCCCTGCTCCTTGATGCCCTCCTGCAGCACCGCGCGCACATACATGCCCGGCAACAACTCCGCATTCGGGTTCGGGAACACCGCGCGCAGGGTGATCGAGCCGGTGTTCTGGTCGACGGTGACATCGGAGAACGCCAGGTGGCCCTGCAGCGGATAGGTGCTGCCGTCTTCCAGCAGCAGCGACACCTTGGCCGCGTCGTCGCCGGCCTTTTCCAGCTCGCCGCGCGCCATCGCCTGCTTGAGGCGTAGCAAGGCCGCGCTGGGCTGGGTGACGTCGATATAGATCGGGTCCAGTTGCTGGATGGTGGTCAGTGCGGTGGCCTGGTTGGCGGTCACCAGGGCACCCGGGGTGACGCTGGAGCGGCCGATGCGGCCAGAGATCGGCGCGTCCAGGCGCGCGAAGGCCAGGTTGATGCGCGCGGTTTCCACGCTGGCCTTGCCGGCGGCCACGTCGGCCTCGGCCTGGCCCAGCGCGGCGGCGGTGTCGTCGCCGTCCTGCTGGCTGATCGCCTTGATCTGCACCAGTTCGGTGTAGCGCTCGGCCTTGAGCCTGGCGGTGCGCAGGTTGGCCTGCGCCTTGGCCAGGGTGGCCTGGGCGCTGGCATAGCTGGCGCGGTAGGTCGCCGGATCGATCTGGTACAGCGTCTGCCCGGCCTTGACGTCACCGCCCTCGGTGAACTGGCGCGACTGCACGATGCCGCCCACCTGCGGGCGAACTTCGGCGATCAGGTAGGGAACCGTGCGTCCAGGCAGCTCGGTGGTCAGGGTCACCGGCTGCGGCTTGACGGTCAGTACGCCCATTTCGGGCATGCCCTCCTCCGGCGGCGGGCCGCCCGGCGGGCTGCCGCAGGCACTGAGCAGGACGGTGGCAGCAACGGCAGCAGCGAGCAGGGGCAGGCGAAACGAAGCATGAGGACGCACGAGGAGGTCTCCGACAGGACGCAGAATGGTTAAATCTAAACGGTACTGTTCGGTATCCTAATAAGCGCATCCGTGGCCGTCAAACATTCCTGCCCAGTCGGTATACTTAAGTCCCCAAGGGAGTCAGTTGATGCGGGTCAGAACCGAAGAAAAACGCGACGCCATCGTGCAGGCGGCCAGCGAGGTGTTCCTCGAACTGGGCTTCGAAGGCGCCTCGATGTCGCAGATCGCCGCCCGCGTCGGCGGCTCCAAGCGCACGCTCTACGGCTATTTCCCGTCCAAGGAGGAGTTGTTCGTGGCGTTTGCCAAGGACATGTCCGACCGCTACATCGACCCGCTGCTGGACGCGCTTTCGCAAAGCAGCGGCCCGGTCGCCGAGACGCTGCAGCGCTTCGGCGAGGACATCCTCGGCTTCCTGTGCCAGCCCAGCTCGATCACCATCTGGCAGACCATCATCGGTGTGTCGGGGCGGTCGGACGTGGGCGCGCTGTTCTTCAATGCAGGCCCGGAAGAAGGCATGCAACGCATGGCCGACTATCTGCAGACGCAGATGGATCGCGGCGTGATCCGCTGCGCCGACGTCCTGATCGCGTCAAGGCAGTTCGGCGGGCTGCTGGAGGCGGAAACCCTGATGCCCTGCCTGTTCGGCGCGCTGAAGGATCCCTCGCCCGAGTATCTGCGTGAAGCGACGCAGCGCGCGGTCGCCCTGTTTCTGGCGGGCTATGGATGCAAGACCGCTGCGGCGGCGTGATGAGTGATGGTGTCTGATAGCTTGAGTAAGCGATGAGTCGCTGGCGACCCCACTGATGCGCGTGCATGGCACTCGCGCACGCGTGTGATGTTCGAAGCTTGGTTGCTGTGACAACAACAGCGCATTTGTCTGCAGCAGATGGCTGGGTCTGCGCACTGCCGGCAACTTATAGAGCGGCCAACAAAACTCTGTCACGCCAGCTGATCTGCTGCCTGGCTGCAGGGTCCTTGCCCGCCTAAAGACGCGGGACACGCTGCAAGTACGTCCCTGCAAGCTCTTGAACGGCATCCATGCCGCATAGGTGCCCGCGACGGTTTTTTAGCTGCTCCAAGTGAACCGCCCTGGGTTTGCCTTGCGATGCTTACTCGGCCACCGCGCACTTGGCGCACAGGCCGTGCACTTCCAGCGTCTGCGCCTGCGGCTGGAAGCCCAGCGCCTTGGCGCGCGCTTCCAGTTGCGCCACCACCTCGCGGTCTTCCAGTTCCACCGCGCTATGGCAGCGATCGCAGATCAGGAACGGCACCGAGTGCTGGGCGCTGTTGGGGTGGTGGCAGGCGACGAAGGCGTTGACCGACTCGAGCTTGTGCACGAAGCCATTGGCCATCAGGAAATCCAGCGCGCGGTACACCGTGGGCGGGGCGTCGGCGCCGACGCCCTTGCCTTCGCGCACCCAGTCCAGCAGTTCGTAGGCCTTGACCGGCTTGCCGGCGTCGGCGATCAGCCGCAGCACGTTGGCGCGGATCGGCGTCAGCCGCAGGCCGCGCTCGCTGCAGGCGCGCTCCACCGCGCGCACGAAGCCGTTGGCGTCGTCGACATGGTGATGCGGTGCAGTGCAGGCGTGTTCGTTGATTTTCATCACAGGCTCCGGCGGTCAGCCCGCCCCTATCTTGATGAGTGCCGCATCGATGCGTTTCAAGGCGCCCTCGCGTCCGGCCAGGTACACCGTCTGCGAAATGTCCGGGCTGACCTGGGTGCCGGTGATGGCCACCCGCAGCGGCTGGGCCACCTTGCCCATGCCCAGCTCCAGCGCGGCAGCCGCGTCGTGCAGCGCGGCCGAGACGGTCTCCACGCTCCATTCGCTCTGTGCCGCCAGCAGTTCGCGCGCCTTGCCCAGCGGCACTTCTGCGCCCAGCTTGAGGTGCTTCATCACCGCCGCCTCGTCGTAGGTTTCCAGCGGCTGGTACCAGACCACGGCTTTTTCGGCCATTTCCTTCAAGGTCTGCACGCGCTCGCGCAGCGCCACCACCACATCGGCGGCGGCCGGGCCGGCGGCGACATCGATGCCCAGCCTGGCGAGCTGGTATTCCAGCTGCGGGGCGATGCTGGCCGGGTCGTCGGTCTTGAGGTAATGCTGGTTGACCCAGCCCAGCTTGGCCATGTCCAGCCGCGCGGCCTTGGAATTGACGTCCTTGACGTCGAACAGGTCGAGCAATTCCTGGCGACTGAACAACTCCTGGTCGCCGTGCGACCAGCCCAGACGGGCCAGGTAGTTGATCAGCGCATGCGGCAGATAGCCGGCGTCCTTGTACTGCATCACGTCGGCCGCACCGGTGCGCTTGGACAGCTTGGCGCCCTGCTCGTCCAGGATCATCGGCATGTGCGCGAACTTCGGCACCGGGGCGCCCAGCGCCTCATAGATGTTGATCTGGCGCGGCGTGTTGTTGATATGGTCGTCGCCGCGAATCACCTCGGTGATGCCCATGTCCCAATCGTCCACCACCACCGCGAAGTTGTAGGTGGGGAAGCCGTCCGGGCGGAAGATCACCATGTCGTCGAGCTCGCTGTTGGCGATCTCGATGACACCCTTGATCAGGTCGTCGAACACCACCGTGCCGCCGACCGGATTCTTGAAGCGGATGACCCGGTTGGGGTCGTCGCGGTACGGCAGGTTCTGCTCGCGGGCGGCGCCGTTGTAGCGCGGCTTTTCCTGCCTGGCCATCGCGGCCTCGCGCATGGCGTCGAGTTCTTCGCGGGTTTCGTAGGCGTAATAGGCCTTGCCCTGGGCCAGCAGTTGCTCGGCGACCTCCTGGTAGCGGGCGACGCGCTGGGTCTGGTAGATCGGGCCTTCGTCATAACCCAGGCCCAGCCATTCCATCGCCTCCAGGATGGCGTCGATCGCGGCCTGGGTGCTGCGCTCACGGTCGGTGTCCTCGATGCGCAGCACGAACTGCCCGCCGCGGCGGCGTGCCTCCAGCCAGCAATACAGGGCGGTGCGGGCGCCGCCGATGTGCAGGTAACCGGTGGGGCTGGGGGCAAAACGGGTGCGGCAGGTCATGGAGCGCTCGGCAAAACGGGAGTCGGCCGATTTTACCTTGACCAGCGCAGACCTGCCCGCGCGCGGCTCAGCGGTTGCGCAACAGGTCGCCGTAGACCACGTCATCGCCGCCGCTGCGCGCCGGGCCGGGCGCGTCGTACAGCACCAGCCAGCTGGGCGTGTCGCCGGCCAGGTGGCTGGGAAGGTTGCAGATCGCCTCGGCGCGGTCGCTGTCGGTGCCGTGCGGCAACACCGCCGATTCCAGCAGCTCGTGCTGAAAGCGCACCGGCGCCTGGTTGGCGGCCAGCACCGCACGCGCGCCCGGCCATTTGAACAGGCGGATTTCGCCGTTCAGCACCATGGTCGGGCCGGCCAGCAGGTACAGGTCGTCGCCGGAATAATGCAGGTCGCGGATGCCCAGCCCGCCCAATTGCAGGAAGTGCTTGCGCAGCAGCGTGCCGTCCTCGTCCAGCGGCGCCAGGCGCAGGTGGTCGCCATGCGCCTGCACCCGGATCTCCAGCAGCGCCGACCAGCCGCGCAGCACCGGCCCGCGCAGGCCCAGCAGCAGGCGCTCGCCGTCCACCACGATGCCCTCGATATCGAAGCCGTTGTCCTTGCCGGGAATCTTCAGGAACGGGCCGAAGTGCGGATCGTCGGCCAGCAGCTCGGTGAGCTGGTTGTGCTTCGCGTCACCCTTGAGCCGCAGCGCGCGACGGCCGTCGGCGGCTTCGCGCACTAGGCGCGGGGTGCCGTCGGCATCGCGCTCGATCGGCAGGCAGGCCAGCAGGCGGCGGTTGGCGTCGAGCTTGAGCTTGGTCAGGCGTTTGGCGTTTTCGGCATCGTCGCGACTGCGCTTGGCGTTCTTGCGCTTGAGCCCATGCGAGCCGATCACCCAAAGCAATCCCTCCGACAGCGCCATGCCTTCCAGATCCGCCTCCTCGGCCGCCTCGCCGGGCAGGTCCAGCAACTCGGCCAACGCAAAGCTCTGCCCCTGGCCGAAGCGCAGCGTCTCGCGCTGCACGGGGTCGAGCCTGCGCAGGCGATCCACCGCGCAGGCCTCGTCACCGGCCACCCACAGCCAGTCGTCGGTGAAGGCCGCACCGGACAGATTGCTGTGCACCAGCGCGCCAGGCGCGAACTCGAGACGGACGCTGTGCGGAATCAGGGTTTTCTTGGCCATGGGAACCTGCTGGATGGTGCTAGGAATGAGAGTGATGGCCGGCGCGGAACGGTCGGCACGATTGGTCGCAGACACCGACTGCGCTCGCCTGATGCTGCGCGCAGTGGCTGGCCGCGCTTTATCAGTCGAACGTGGCCAGCCTGGCACGCACAACGTGAGCGCCCAATTGACCGACCCAATCGCGATCGTTGGCGACCTGCGCCTGCGCGCGGCTGGCCTCGAAGGCGGCGAAATCCAGCTCCGCATACGCCCACACGGCAGTGCCCTGGGTCTGCGCCAGCACGCCATCGGCCGGGAAGCCGACATCCATGGGTGCGAACACCGCCGCTTCGCCGGTATTGACGTCCAGCGCCGGGCTCCACGGCGCTTGCCCGGCCGTGACCGATTGCGCGACGAACACACGGTTTTCCAGCGCGCGCGCCAGGCAGCCGACCCGTACCCGCATCGCCCCGGCGGCGGTGTCGGTGCAACTGGGCACGATCAACAGCCGCGCGCCGGCCTCGTACTGCGCGCGCACCGGCAGCGGGAACTCGCTGTCGTAGCAGATCGCGATCGCCGCACGCACGCCATCCAGGTCGAACACCTTCAGCGCATCGCCCGGCTCGATCAGCCCGGTGGCCTTTTCGAAGCCGGTCAGCTGCAGCTTGTCCTGCCAGCCATGCCGGCCGTCGGGCGTGAACCAGTCGCTGCGGTTGCGGTAACGGCCCTGGCCCAGGTCGAGCAGAAAGCTGCCGGCCACCAGATGCAGCTGGTGCTGGCGCGCCAGGCCGGCAAACAGCTCCAGCCACGGCGCACGCAGCGCCTGGATCGCCGCCAGCGACTCCGGCAAGCCGGCAGAAATCTGCGTACCGAAGGTCGCGCCCAGCTCCAGCGACAGATACTCCGGAAGTACCAGCAGACGTGCGCCGGCGGCGGCAGCCTCGCCCACCAGCGCGGACTGGCGTGCGGCGAACGCGGCAAAGTCGGCAGGTTTGCCGATCGGATATTTGGCGACGGCAATTTTCATCTACGGGCCTGGTTGCGGTTGATCGATGGCGTAAGAGGTGACCCGGTCACGGCGGCAGTGGCCGCGTCCATACCCGCAGACTGTGGTCGATCTCGCCGTGTTGCAACTCCGCCCACGCCAATTGCACGCGCATGTCCGCTTGCGGTGCATAGCCACGTTTGCGCCAGAACACGTCGTTGGATCGATAGTCGGCCGGCTTGCGCGGATCGTTTTCTGCGCGTTCCACCGCGCAGAACGCAGTGAGCGCGAAGCGGCCCAGTGCACGTGCATGCGCCTCGCGCTGGTCGAAAAATGCGTGACCGATTCCCTGCCCGCGATAGTCCGGCAGCAGCACCGATTCGCCGAAATAGAACACGCTGGCCGGGTCAATGCCGGCTGCACGGAACGGCGCATGGAAGGCTTCGCTGTCGTCGAGCAGCGGCAGCCCGGTGGAGGCGCCGATCACCGCATCGCCATCGCGTGCCAGCACGAACACGCTGTCCGGCGAGGCCGCGTAGGCGGCCAGATAGCCGCGCTCGTAATCGGCGTCGCCTTCGTACAGGTATGGCCAGGCGCGGAACACCGCGATGCGCAGTTGCGCCACCGCAGCCAGATGCGGCAGCACCTGCGTGCCGCGCACCGTTTCAACGATCAGGGAGGAGCCGCTCATGCCGGCCATGGTAAGCCAGCCTGGCGCAGCTGCGCCGCCGCACGTCAGCGCAGCCAGCCGCCATTGCCCGGAGCCGCCGCAGCCGGCTGCTGCCACAGCAACCACACCGCCGCCTCCTCGCTGGCCAGCAGCACACCGAGCAGTGCATCGGTGCTGCGCGCCCAGTAGCTGCCGTTGCTAAACCGCTGCCACGGCCCGTAGCGGCGCGGACGCGCGTTGTCTGCCGCCGCGTCCTGCCGCTGCGCCGCCTGCAGGAAGCCGCTGCCGCCCAGGCGCAATGCCTGCGCGGTGCCTGCATGCAGCCGCAGGCCGATCACGCCGCGGCGTCCGTCGCGGCGCAAGGGCAAGGCCGACAACGGCGAAGCGTCCCAATACTGCGGCAGCGCTGCGGGAAGCAGCGCCACCGTGTCGATCCCGGCGGGCAGCAAACGCTGCGCCCGCCGGTGCAACTGTGCGTGCGTGCGCATGTCGGCCTCAGCGCAGGCTGTTGCCAAGCTCGTACCAGTCGAGCTTGCGGGTCACCCACATGATGCTGGCCAGGATGCCGAACAGCAGCAACGATCCCATCAGCAGCGAGTTGTCTTCGGAGATCAACAGGCTGTAGAGCACCCCGTACAACGCCGTGAGCATCGCCGAGAATCCGGCTGCACGCGCCCAGCTGCGCAACACTCCGGACAGATAGAAGAACTGCAGGCCGATACATGCCGCGGCAGAGACCAGATACGCCTGCCAGAACGCGATGTGCTCGGACAGGCTCAGCAGCAGCAGGAAGAAGATCGCCAGCGCCAGACCCACCAGCAGGTACTGCAGCGGATGGATCGGCAGACGCTTGATCAACTCGAACAACACGAACGCCACAAAGGTCAGCAACACGAACAGGATGCCGTACTTGCTGGCGCGGTCGGCCTGGGTATACACGTCGACCGGATCGACCAGCCGCACCTCCAGCGTATCCAGCGACGACTGGCTGGACTGCAGCTGGCTCTGTGCACCGGTGGCCAGCGACGACAACGACCAGCTCGCATCGAAACCGCGCGCACCGATCGTCGGCGCATTCGGCAGGAAGCGCCCGCCGAACAGCGGATGCGGCCAGGCCGAGCGCAAGGCGATGTCGTTGTTGTCGGCAATCGGTGCGATCGCCAGGCTGCGGGTGCCGTCTAGCACGAACGACATCTCCACCAGCTTGCCATCACCCAGCGTGCCGGCCAGCGCATCGCCCAGCGGCTGCAGATCGGCATGAATACCGGCCGAGCGCCCCACCAGGCCGCCGGCCCCGCTCTCCAGCGGCAAGCTGCGGCCGTCCACCCGCAGGCTCGGCGTGCCGACCAGGCCGCGCACATCGGAAATGCCTACCGCCAGATGCGGCCGGCCATAGCGGCGACCGGCCACGGCCGGATACTCGAACGGATCGAACTCGGCCTTGAGCCTGGCCTTCCACGAATACACCTGCACGCGGAACAGGCCGATCTTGCGCTCGGACGGGGTCAGCTCGCCACTCAGGGTGAGCGTGCGCGGGGTCTGCAGCAACTGGCCGTCGCGCTTGCGCCAGACCTTGCGCGGGTTGCCTTGCTCGTCCGGCTCGGTGACCTGTACGTCCTCGGTAAACGGCAGCACCCGCACCGGCGCGATGAACTGCTGCTCACCGGCCTTGCTCTGCGCCACCCGCTCCACCGCCTCGTCGCGGTAACGCGCACGGTCCTGCACCGTGCCGCGGATCAGCAGCAATGGAATCAGCAGCAACAGGATCAATCCGCCAATGGTGGCGAAGCGCAACAACAGTTTCAGGGATTTCATCGACCTTCCTCAGTCTGGGAGGTCGCCAGGGTGCGTTGCGCCGGTGTCGGGGGTTTGAGGCGAATTTGAAGCGAATGTGAAGTGGGCGGTCGGCAGGCTCGGCGACCGGCACTGTGATCCCGTTAGGAAATGCAGGTTTTGCCCATCAAAAATGCAACAGAGGCCCAGGACACGCTTCCGTTGCATCGCCAAGGCTTCGCATCACCGCCGCGCGCTTCGCCGCCAGGCGCAACGATGCCAGTGCAGTTGCGCATCACGGGGGTCATTGCTTTTCTCGAGTCTGCGTTGATCACGGCGTTGCAGTTCCGTGGTTCCGCGGCATCCGCATTCAACGTTACGCGCCGCAGCGGCGGTGCCGCACACGCATGCCCGCTTGCAGGCCGTGGTTCCAGAAACGCGCACGACTGCATCCCTCTCTCGCCTGGAGTTTGCCTTCATGACCAAGCAACGTTCGCTCACGCTCTGCCTGCTCGCTGCCCTGAGCCTGTCCTCCGCCGCCGCACAGGCGGCAATGCACGGGATGGGCCTGAAACCCTCGTCGTTGATGCAGCCGGTCACTCCGTTGTTCGGCATTGCCAGCGCCGCCAAACCCCTGCCCGCCACGGTCGACCTGACGGCCTGGGCAATTACCCCGGGCGACCAGGGCCAGGTGGGGTCGTGTGCGTCATGGGCAACCGCCCACACCCTGACCGGTTGGTATGCCAACGCCAACAAGCAGGCGCAAACCCGCTTCGCCCCGATGTATCTCTACAGTCAGGTCAACGGTGGCGTCGATGAGGGCTCCACGCTGGAAGCGCCGCTGGACGTCGCGCTGGCCCAAGGCATCGACACCGAGCAGCATTATTCGTGGGGCAACTACAACTGGAAGAACCCACCCACCGCGGCCGACCGCGCCAACGCCGCCAAGAACCTCACGCCGTACCGCAAGTACACCGTGCTGTATTCGGGCGACGGCAATGGCGGGCGGGCCCTGATCGAACAGATCAAACTTGCGCTGGCCTCGTCCACGCCGGTGGCCATCGGCTTTTATGTCCGCCAGGGGTTCGAAGACCTCACGCCAAAAAACCAGGTCGACTACGACACCAAGACGCCGATCCTGGGCGGGCACGCGGTGATCGCGCTGGGCTACGACAGCGAAGGGCTGCTCGTCGAAAACAGCTGGGGCACCGAGTGGGGCAACAAGGGCTTTGGCAAGCTGTCCTGGTCGGTGGTCGCCAAGGACGTCATCGGGGCCGACGTGGTGCATTAGCACACAGCGGCTGCGCGTGGTGAGGCGCGGCTGACACGGATGCGGCATGTGCCTGGCGCATGCCGCTTGCGTGCCACCGCGATACCGCCGCCGTCGGCCGCCGGCCTGTGCACTGACGGCACGCAATGCGGTTCAGAGCCGCCGACAAACCTGCTACACAGCCGCCAGGCGGGCGCGGCCGGTGCGCGGAATCGGCAGGTACCACTCACACTCCGGTTGCTCCGCACCCAACCTACGACTGCGCGCTACGGTTTGTTAGCCGCGCTTAGCCGATGGGCAGGCGCAGGGTGGCGATCGCACCGCCGCCCTCGCGGTTGCCCAGCGCGGCCTCGCCACCATGCAGGCGCGCGACTTCACGTACGAACGGCAGGCCGAGGCCGGAGCTGCGTTGCCCGGTCTGCGGGCGGGCCAGCGAATAGAAACGCTCGAACACCCGTTCCAGTGCGTAGTCCGGCACGCCGCTGCCACGGTCTTCTACCACCAGCTGCACCTGTTCCTTCAGCACCTGCGCACGCAGCTGGATGGTGCTGCCCTGCGGTGAAAACGCGATGGCATTTTCCAGCAGGTTGATCAGCGCCTGGCGCAGCAGGAATTCATCGCCCAGCACGTACTGCCCGCGCGCGGTGTCGGATGCGGCATCGCGTTCCAGCAGCACGCCGGCCGCTGCCGCGCGCGGCAGCACGGCATCCACGGCCGCCTGCAGCAGGCCAGCCACCGCGATGCGCTCGCGCGTCTGCAGCCAGCCGTGCTGCTCCACCTCGGCCAGCGCCAGCAGCTTGTCGATGGTTTCGGTCAGGCGCAGCTCCTGCGCGCGGATGCTGGCGACAAAGTGCTGGCGATCGGCTTCCGGCAGTGGCTCGCTCAACAGTTCGGACGCACCCCGGATTGCCGCCAGCGGGCTCTTCATCTCATGCGTCAGCGACTGCACGTAGTGCTCGACGTAGGCCTTGCCTTCCAGCTTGCGCCGCATGCTTTCCAGCGCCTGGCCCAGGTCGCCGATTTCATCGCCGCGCGGCTCCGGCGGCGGCACCGGCACGCCCGCGCTCACCGCCTGTGCGTAGCGATTGAGCCGGCCGATGCCGCGCATCAGCCACCAGGTCATCCAGATGCCGATCAGCGCAGAGATGCCGATCAGCCAGGCACCGCGTTGCAGGATGTTGCGCTGGCTGGCCTCGATGAACGGGTCGATGCTGCGATTGGGCTGCGCCAGCGTCAGCACGCCGATCAACTTGGCCGGGTCATTCGGCGCGTAGATCGGTGCGGCCACATGCATCACCGTGGCGGTCGGGTCGCCATCGACCTCGGGGCTGGAACGCGCGCCGTATTCGCCGCGCAAGGTGCGATAGACATCGTTCCAGCGCGAGTTGTCACGGCCCACATCGCGGCCCAGCGAGTCGAACACCACCACGCCGCGCGCATCGGTGACGGTGACGCGGTAGGCCACGTTGTTCTTGCGGAACCGCCACACCCAGGCCTTGGGGTCGCGCCGCTGCGCCTGCGCCACGTTGCGCGCAAAGCTGCCGCTGGCGATGGTGCCGGCAGCCAGCTCGCCGCTGGCCATTTCCGCCAGCACATTGGCCGCGTCCACCAGCGTGGATTCCATCGCCTGGCGTACGCCCGGCTTGACCTCGTTGACGAACACCCGCATCACGAAGAACGCGGCCAGCCCGACGATCAGGAAGAAGCCCAGGAACAGCTTGAGACCGAGCCGCATCTCAGGCCCCGGCCCGAAGAACACCACGATGCCTGCGCGCGGCCATGGCTACAGCTCCAGCGCGTAGCCGAGGCCACGGTGGGTGCGGATCGGGTCGGCCGGCACGCCGGCCTGGCGCAGCTTGCCGCGCAGCGTCTTGATATGGGTGTCCACGGTGCGGTCTGCGCTGTCGGCGCTGGCGTCCCAGCCGCGGTCCATCAGCTGTGCGCGGCTCAGGATCGCGCCGGGGCGCTGCAACAGCGCCGACAGCAGCGCGTACTCGTAGCGGGTCAGCGGCAGCAGCGCATCGCCGTAGCGGATGCGGCTGCCCTCGCGGTCGATCGCAAACGCGCCATGCGGCTGCCAGCCCGGCTCCGCCACGGCGGCCACATTGCGACGACGCAGCCGCGCACGCACCCGCGCCACCAGCTCGCGCGGGGAGAACGGCTTGGCCATGTAGTCGTCGGCGCCCAGTTCGAAGCCGAGCACGCGGTCGATCTCGTCGTTGCGCGCGGTCAGGAAGATCACCGGCACGTCGCTGAAACCGCGCAGCGCGCGGCACACCTCGAAGCCGTTGATATCCGGCAGGCCCACGTCCAGCACCACCACGTCGACCGGGTCGGCACGCAGGCGCACCAATGCGTCACGGCCCAGCAGGCAGTGTTCGGGCGCATAGCCTTCGCTGCGCAGCGCGTACAGCACGGTATCGGCAATGGCGGCCTCGTCTTCGACGACGAGCACGCGGGCGGGGGACTCGGACATGGCGCGCAGCATAGCCGCATGCTGGCGCGGCCCGTACACTGCCGCGATGAACTATCGCCACGCCTTCCATGCCGGCAACCATGCCGACGTGCTCAAGCACATCGCCTTGCTGGCGCTGATCGACACCCTCAAGCGCAAGGACACGCCGTTCTTCGTGCTCGACACCCATGCCGGACGCGGGCGTTACCAGCTCGGCGGCGAGGAAAGCCGCAAGACCAACGAGGCCGATGCCGGGGTGATGCGGCTGATGGCCGAATCGACCCTGCCCGAGGTGGTCGAACGCTATCTGCGCGCGGTGCAGGCCGACAACCACACCGTCGCCCGCCCGGCCACGCCCGGCCAGAAGCCGGCGCGCCCCACCGCCGGCATCCAGATCAACCATTACCCCGGCTCGCCGTTGCTGGCGGCGCAGGCGCTGCGCGAACAGGACCGCATGGCGTTCTGCGAGTTGCAGCCGGAAGAGGCCGAGGCGCTCAAGCGCCTGTTCGCCAGGGACAGCCGCGTGCGCGTGCATGCCGGCGATGGCTACGAGGCGATTCGCGCCTTCGTGCCGCCGCGTGCGGGCGAGACCAAGATCGGCCGCGGGCTGGTGCTCATCGACCCGCCCTACGAGGCGCAGGAAGCCGAGTACCCGCAGGTCATCCACAGCGTGCGCGAGACCCTGGCGCGCTGGCCACAGGCGATCTGCATGGTGTGGTACCCGATCAAGCTGCGCCGCAGCCTGCAGCCGTTCATGCGCAAGGCGGCCACGCTGCCGGCCAAGTCGGTGCTGGTGGCCGAGCTGCAGGTGCGCCCGGACGACTCGCCGCTGCGCCTGACCGGCAGCGGGCTGCTGATCGTCAATGCGCCGTGGCAGTTCGACCAGGTGCTGGCACCCGCGCTGCCGGTGCTGAAGCAGCACCTGGGCGAGGCAGGTGCATCGACCCGGTTGGAGTGGCTGCGCCAGGACGCCTGAGTCGCCGGTACCAGACGCCTGCTCGCGCTGGCGAACGCGGCTGCATACTCACGACTGGATCACGGTATCGCTCGGTACAGTGATGAGGGAAGCACTGCCACCCCCTGACGGCCCCCAGCGGCGCACCGGATTCATTCACGGTTGTGCGCTGGGCTGGTGCCAGAATCTTCCGATCTTTAAGGAACACCGGTCATGGCCATTCGCAATCGCATGCCTCCCTGGCATGAAAACTTCAGCCTGCCCAATGGCCGCACGCTCCTGCTCCGCCCGATCCGTCCCGAGGACGGTCCGCCGCTGCAGGGCGCCTTCAGCCTGTTGGGACCGGAGGAAATCCGCGCGCGCTTCGTGCGTTCCTCCGCCGAAATCACCCCGGAGATGGTGCAGCGCCTGACCCATCCCAATCCCAAGAGCGAGATCGTCCTGGTGGCCGCCGAACAGCTGCCGCCGGGCGAGGCGCTGGTGGGCGCGGTGGCGCGCGCGGCACTGGTGCCGGGCACCCGCCAGGCCGAGTACACCATCCTGGTCAGCAGCTTCGTCGCCGGCCAGGGGCTGGGACGGCAGCTGATGCGCAAGCTGGTCAAGTGGGCGCGGCGCAAATACCTGGATTGCCTGTTCGGCGACGTGCTGCAAAGCAATGTGCCGATGCTGCAGCTGGCCGAGTCGCTGGGCTTCAAGCCGCAGCCGCATCCGGATTCGCCGGAGCTGGTGCGGATGGTGCTCGAGCTGGATGCCTGAGGGGCTGGGATTCGGGATTCGGGATTGGGGATTCGGGATTGAGAAGGCCGCCGCGCCCTTGACTCACCTGGCTTTGGTTGTTGATGTGTCGCTTGGCTGCAGGGCCCTTGCCCGCCCACCCTCGCAGGAAACGCCGCAAGTACGTCCTTGTAGGCTCTTACGCGGCATCCATGCCGCGTAAGGTCCCGCGACGGTGAGCGGGCAAGGACCTGTCGGGATGGTCGGTGTGTATGGTTTTCAACAAAACAACCGGCAACTGTCTGGGGCGGTGTCCTCGCCGATTGCGGGACCGTGTGGCGGCACGGATGCCGCCACCGAGCCTCCACGGACGGATTCACGGCGTGTCCCGCGAGCGGTGAGGACGCCGCACCCCCGACTCACCTGGCTTTTAATTGTTGATCTGTCGCTTGGCTGCAAGGCCCTCGCCCGCCCACCATCGCAGGACACGCCGCAAGTACGTCCCTGTAGGCTCTTACGCGGCATCCATGCCGCGTAAGGTCCCGCGACGGTGAGCGGGCAAGGACCTGTCGGGATGGTCGGTATGTCGATGGCGAGAGCGCCGCACATCCGACCACCGCGGCGCAGGTGGCCCGGCGCCGGCTTTCACGCCGGATGGACCGGCCGCGGTAGGGGCTCTGGTAAAATTGCCGGCTGATGCCGTCACCAACCACCTTCCCCTCTCCGCCGCTGCCCAAGTCCGGCCAGCTCCGCGCCTATTGGCGCGCTCCGTCTTCGCCGACTGCGCTGGCCTGGTCGATCGCACGTGCCGCCGAGGCGCATGCCGGCCCGCTGCTGGTGATCGCCCGCGACAACCAGAGCGCGCATCAGATCGAGGCGGATCTGCATGCCTTGCTCGGCGAGCACGCGACGCTGCCGGTGGTGCCGTTTCCCGATTGGGAAACCCTGCCCTACGACCAGTTCAGCCCGCACCCGGAGATCATCAGCCAACGCCTGGCCGCACTGCATCGGCTGCCCACACTGACCCGTGGCGTGGTGATCGTGCCGGTGCAGACGCTGATGCAGCAATTGGCACCGCTGAGCTACATCGTCGGCGGTAGTTTCGATCTCAAGGTCGGCCAGCGGCTGGATCTGGATGCGGAAAAACGCCGTCTGGAAAGCGCCGGCTACCGCAACGTGCCGCAGGTGATGGACCCGGGCGATTTTGCAGTGCGCGGCGGCCTGCTCGACGTGTTCCCGATGGGCGAAGCCACGCCGTTGCGGATCGAGTTGCTGGACGAGGATATCGACTCGATCCGCGCCTTCGACCCGGAATCGCAGCGCTCGCTGGACAAGGTCGAGGCCGTCAAGCTGCTGCCCGGCCGTGAAGTGCCGATGGACGATGCAAGCGTCGAACGTGTGCTGGCCTGCCTGCGCGAGCGTTTCGACGTGGATACCCGACGCAGCGCGCTGTATCAGGATCTGAAGTCGGGGCTGGCGCCGTCGGGGGTGGAGTATTACCTGCCGATGTTCTTCAGCAAGACCGCCACCTTGTTCGATTATCTGGACAAGCGCGTGCTGCCGCTGGTCGCCACCGGCGTCTCCAATGCGGCCGACACGTTCTGGGCGCAGGCGCAGGACCGCTACGAGCAACGCCGCCACGATGTGGAACGCCCGCTGCTGACGCCGGACGAGTTGTATCAGTCGCCGGACGCACTGCGCGAGCGGCTCAACAAGCTGGCGCGCATCGAAGTCTGGGCCAGCGACCATCCGCGCATCGACGAGGCCGCCGCGCTGGGCGACCAGCCGTTGCCGCCGCTGCCGGTGGCGGCAAAAGACGCCCCGGCTGGTCAGGCGCTGGCCTCGTTCCTGGGCCATTACCCCGGCCGCGTGCTGGTGGCCGCCGATACCGCCGGCCGGCGCGAAGCCTTGATGGAAGTGCTGGCCGCCGCGCAGCTGAAGCCGGAGGTCGTCGCCGACCTGCCCGCCTTCCTGGCGGCGCCCAAGCTGCGCTTCGGCATCACCGTGGCGCCGCTGGAAGACGGCTTTGCGCTGGACGCCCCGCAGATTGCGGTGCTGACCGAGCGCCAGCTGTTTCCCGAGCGCGCCAACCAGCCGCGCCGCAGCCGCCGGGTCGGGCGTGAGCCGGAAGCGATCATCCGCGATCTGGGCGAGCTGTCCGAAGGCGCGCCGATCGTGCACGAGGACCACGGTGTGGGCCGCTACCGCGGCCTGATCGTGCTCGACGCCGGCGGCATGCCCGGCGAGTTCCTGGAAATCGAGTACGCCAAGGGCGACCGGCTGTATGTGCCGGTGGCGCAGCTGCATCTGATCAGCCGCTATTCCGGCGCCTCGGCCGAGACCGCGCCACTGCATTCGCTGGGCGGCGAGCAATGGACCAAGGCAAAGCGCAAGGCGGCCGAAAAGGTCCGCGACGTGGCGGCCGAATTGCTGGAAATCCAGGCCCGCCGACGTGCGCGTGCCGGTCTGGCGCTGCAGGTGGACCGGGCGATGTACGAACCGTTCGCGGCCGGCTTTCCGTTCGAGGAAACCGCCGACCAGCTGGCGGCCATCGATGCGACGCTGCGCGATCTGGGCAGCAGCCAGCCGATGGACCGCGTGGTCTGCGGCGATGTCGGCTTCGGCAAGACCGAGGTGGCCGTGCGCGCCGCATTTGCCGCCGCCAGCGCCGGCAAGCAGGTCGCGGTGCTGGTGCCGACCACACTGCTGGCCGAGCAGCATTACCGCAACTTCCGCGACCGCTTCGCCGATTACCCGATGAAGGTGGAAGTGCTGTCGCGCTTCAAGAGCACCAAGGAGATCAAGGCCGAGCTGGAGAAGGTCGCCAGCGGCGAGATCGACGTCATCATCGGCACGCACCGGCTGCTGCAGCCGGACGTCAAGTTCAAGGACCTGGGCCTGGTCGTGGTCGACGAAGAGCAGCGCTTCGGCGTGCGGCAGAAGGAAGCGCTCAAGGCAATGCGCGCCAACGTGCATCTGCTCACGCTCACCGCGACCCCCATCCCGCGCACGCTCAATATGGCCATGGCCGGGTTGCGCGACCTGTCGATCATCGCCACCCCGCCGCCGAACCGGCTGGCGGTGCAGACCTTCATCACCGCCTGGGACAACGCGCTGCTGCGCGAGGCCTTCCAGCGCGAGCTCAGTCGCGGCGGGCAGCTGTACTTCCTGCACAACGACGTGGAAAGCATCGTGCGCATGCAGCGCGAGCTGTCCGAACTGGTGCCGGAAGCGCGCATCGGTATCGCGCATGGGCAGATGCCCGAGCGCGAACTGGAGCGGGTGATGCTGGATTTCCAGAAGCAGCGCTTCAACGTGTTGCTGTCGACCACGATCATCGAGTCGGGTATCGACATCCCCAATGCCAACACCATCATCATCAACCGCGCCGACCGCTTCGGCCTGGCGCAGTTGCACCAGCTGCGCGGCCGCGTCGGCCGCTCGCATCACCGCGCCTATGCGTACCTGGTGGTGCCGGATCGTCGCTCGATGACCTCCGACGCGGAAAAGCGCCTGGAGGCGATCGCCTCCATGGACGAGCTCGGCGCCGGCTTTACCCTGGCCACCCACGATCTGGAAATCCGCGGTGCCGGCGAGCTGCTGGGCGAAGATCAGAGCGGGCAGATGGCCGAGGTCGGTTTCAGCCTGTACACCGAGCTGCTGGAACGCGCGGTGCGCAGCATCCGCCAGGGCAAGCTGCCGGATCTGGATGCGGGCGAGGAGGTCCGCGGCGCCGAGGTCGAGCTGCATGTGGCCGCGCTGATTCCCGAGGATTACCTGCCCGACGTACATACGCGCTTGACGCTGTACAAGCGCATCTCCAGCGCCCGCGACGCCGATGCGCTGCGCGAATTGCAGGTGGAGATGATCGACCGCTTCGGCCTGCTGCCGGACCCGGTCAAGCACCTGTTCGCGATTGCCGAGCTCAAGCTGCAGGCCAATGCGCTGGGTGTGCGTAAGCTGGACCTGGGCGAGAACGGCGGCCGGCTGGTCTTCGAGGCAAAACCGGCGATCGACCCGGTCGCGGTGATCCAGATGATCCAGAAGCAGCCCAAGATCTACACCATGGACGGCCCGGACAAACTGCGCATCAAGCTGCCGCTGCCGGAAGGCGCGGACCGCTTCAATGCCGCACGCGGGCTGCTGACGATGCTGGCGCCGAGATAAGCGCGCTGCCCGGTCGGTTGCGCCTGCTTTATGCAGCGCTCTCGACTGTGCAGGACGCAAGCAGGCGTCGGGCGCGTTGCGATCGCGGCGCGAAGTCAATCCGGTCCGGTGCGGCATTTCCACTAACGCCCTTCGCCCATGCGACGCCGGTCCGTGACGCATGCCGCCTGTTTCATGCGTTTTCGCGGCAGTGGCCGTGCACAGATCCATCCTGCACGCATTAAAGAAGTCGGCTGAAAGGCGGCTATCTGTCCTGCAGGACTGTCCAGGACATTGGTTTCCTGAGCCTGCTTGCGACAAAGCTGAGCAATTAATGCCCAGGCAGTGATGGATTTCTCAAATCCGTCACTGCACTGAATTTGGCCTAAATATTCCTGTCACGCGCCGATACCTGCATGGACCGGCATGTCCGCGTGTGCAGAGCTGCCCACGCAAGCCACGCCGGAGCGACCTTCTTCCGCGTCATGGCACGCATCCGTGCGCCATCGCATCGCTTGAGGCATCAATGAACACGCCACTGTCCGATCTACCCGCGCCGCTGACGCTCGCCCTGGAAGGCGAGATGACCATCCGTCGCGCTGCCGAACTCAAGCCGCTGCTGCAGCCGGCCTTGCTGCATCCGGGCGGATTGCACCTGGACCTGGGCGCGGTCAGCGAGATCGACACCACCGGCCTGCAGTTGCTGCTGGCGACCAAGCAGGCGATCCAGGCCGACGGCCGGCCATTTTCGCTGACCGATTCCAGCCGCGCGGTGGTCGATGTGATCGAACTGCTCGGCCTGCTCGAAGCGCTGTACCCGCACGCGGTTGCGGGTATCGGCGAACGCATTCACTAACGGACCGGCAACGCGTATGGATATGAACCAGCTGATGCAGACCTTCCTGGCCGAGAGCCGGGACCTGCTCGAAGACATGGAACGTCACCTGCTCGAAGCCGAGCGTGGCGAGTCCTCGCCGGATGCGGTCAACGCGATCTTCCGTGCGGCGCACACCATCAAGGGCTCGGGCGGCCTGTTCGATCTGCCGCAGCTGGTCGGCTTCACCCATGTCGTGGAAAGCGTGCTGGACCTGGTGCGCGACGACGCGCTGACGCTGAGCTCGGAACTGATCGCGCTGCTGCTGGTGTGCTGCGACCACATCCATGCCCTGGTGGAAACCGCCGCCGACCCCGCTCACGCCGATGCCGACGCACTGGCGGCAGAGGCCGAACCCCTGCTGGCACAACTGCAGACCTACCTGCAGGCCAGCGCATGCGGTGTCACCGCCACCGCCCTCCAGCACAGCACCCCGGAAAAACAGAGCGGTTACTGGCGCATCACGCTGAAACTGTTCGCCGACGCACTGCGCTACGGCAACTCGCCGCTCAAGCTGATCCGCAACCTGCGCGGGCTGGGCTCGGTCGAGTCGATCAGCACCGATGTCAGCCAGCTGCCGAGCTTCGAAGCGCTCGATCCGGAAGCCAATTATCTGGGCTTCCAGATCCTGCTGCGCAGCGATGCCGACCGTGCCGCGATCGAGGACGTGTTCGAGTTCGTGCGCGAAGACTGCGACCTGGAGATCCTCTCGGTGCCGGCACCGATGGACGCCAGCGCGGTGCCTGCCAGCGAGCCGGTCGCGGCTGCCGCGCCGGTCGTCGGCACGCTGGCTGCCGTCCCGGCCGCAGCGCCGGCACGCGCGCCGCAGGACACCGGCGCACGCAACACCGACGCGCGCTCGATCCGCGTCGACGCCGACAAGCTCGATCGCATGATCGATCTGGTCGGCGAACTCATCATCGCGGTGGCCGGCACCAATGCCAACGCACAGCGCACCGGCGACGCGCAGTTGCTGGAATCGGCCTCGATCCTGGCCGGCCTGGTGGAAGAGGTGCGCGAAAGCGCCCTGCAACTGCGCATGGTCAAGATCGGCGGCACCTTCAGCCGCTTCCAGCGCGTGGTGCACGATGTGGCGCGCGAACTCGGCAAGGACATCGCGCTGGTGGTGGCCGGCGAGGACACCGAGCTGGACAAGTCGGTGGTGGAAAAGATCGGCGACCCGCTCACCCATCTGGTGCGCAATGCCATGGACCACGGCATCGAACCGGCGGACGTGCGCGTGGCGCGCGGCAAGCCCGCACGCGGCACCGTTGGCCTCAATGCGTATCACGACTCCGGCAGCATCGTCATCCAGATTACCGACGACGGCGGCGGCCTGAACCGCGACCGCATCCTGGCCAAGGCACTGGAACGCGGCCTGATCGAACCGGGCCGCCAGCTCAGCGACCGCGAGGTGTTCGCGATGATCTTCGAGCCGGGGTTCTCCACCGCCGAAAAGGTCACCAACCTGTCCGGGCGCGGCGTCGGCATGGACGTGGTCAAGCGCAACATCACCGCGCTGCGCGGCACCGTGGAGATCGACAGCAGCGCCGGCGTGGGCACCACCATCTCGGTGCGGCTGCCGCTGACGCTGGCCATCATCAACGGCTTCCAGGTCGGTGTCGGCAAGTCGGTGTTCGTGGTGCCGCTGGACGTGGTGGAGGAATGCGTGGAATTCACCCCCGACTACGCCAGCGACTACATCGACCTGCGTGGCAGCGTGCTGCCGTATGTGCGCCTGCGCGAGCTGTTCGCGCTCGGCGGCAGGACGCCGGCGCGCGAAAGCATCGTGGTGATCCGCCAGGGCGCCCAGCGCTTCGGCCTGGTCGTGGACACCTTGCTGGGCGAATGGCAGACCGTGATCAAGCCGTTGTCCAAGGTCTTCGCGCAGGTCAAGGGCATCAGTGGCTCGAGCATCCTGGGCAGCGGCGATGTCGCGCTGATTCTCGATGTGCCCAGCCTGCTGCAGCAATTGCATCCAAACCAGGACGCCCTGGCGGCCTGAGTCACCACACCAGCACTCCCCACATCACCGCGCCATTCGTTGTTCCCTGAGCCCAGGAAGCTGCCGCCATGTCACATCGTCTCCCGATCGCCACGCAGTTGTGGTTCACCGCCGCCCTCGCCCTCGCCTTGCCCGTCGTGGTGGTGGTCGCCGGCTTTGCGCTGACGCTGTCGCACGGCGCCCTGCTCGCCGCCAGCGTCCTGGCCGCACTCGTCAGCGGTGCGCTGCTGCTCCATGCGATCCGCAGCGCGACCGGCTCGCTGCAGCTTGCCACCACCACGCTGGATGCCTTTGCGCGCGGCAACTTCGCTGTCGCCCTGCCGCAGCTGCGCGATGAGCAGGCCTGCGAGGTGCTGCGTGCGCTGCGCAAGGTGCAAGGTAACATCGCCCACGTCAACGAGGAGATCAACCGCGTCTCGCAGGAACACGATGCCGGCGAGATCGATGCACGCATCGACGTGGCGCGTTTCGACGGCGACTTCCGCACCATGGGCGAAGGCATCAACCGCATGGTCGCCAGCCACATCGCGGTCAAGAAGCAGGCCATGGCGTGCGTGGCCGAGTTCGGCCGCGGCAACTTCTCCGCCGAGCTGGAACGCCTGCCGGGCAAGAAGGCCTTCATCAACGAGATCGTCGAGCAGATCCGCGGCAACCTCACCGGCATGGTCGCCGAGGTTAACCGCATGGCGGCCGAGCACGATGCCGGCGATATCGACGTGGTCATCGACAGCCAGCGTTTCAGCGGCGATTTTCGCCGCATGGCCGAAGGCATCAATGCGATGGTGGCCAGCCACATCGCGGTCAAGAAGCAGGCCATCGCCTGCGTGGCCGAATTCGGCCGCGGCAACTTCACCGCGCAGCTGCCGTTGCTGCCGGGCAAGAAGCGCTTCATCAACGAAACCCTGGAACAGGTGCGCGGCAACCTCACCGGCCTGATCGCCGAGATCAACCACATGTCGGCCGAGCACGAGGCCGGCGACATCGACGTGGTGATCGACAGCAGTCGCTTCGACGGCGATTTCCGCAGCATGGCTACCGGCATCAACCAGATGGTGGGCGCGCATATCGCGGTCAAGAAACTGGCGATGGGCGTGGTGGCCGAATTCGGCCGCGGCAACTTCGAGGCACCGCTGGCGCAACTGCCGGGCAAGAAGGCCTTCATCAACGACACCGTGGAGCGTGCGCGCGGCAACCTGCGCAGCATTTCCGAGGTGATCCAGGTGATGGGCGCAATGGCCGACGGCGACCTCACCCACACCGTGGAAGGCCGCTACGAAGGCGCGTTCGCCGACATGCAGCGCTACGTCAACACCACCATGAGCCGGCTGACCGAGATCGTCGATGAGGTCAACCGCAACGCCGAGAACCTGGCCAGCGCCTCCGAACAGGTCAGCGCCACCGCGCAGGCGCTGGCCCAGGCCGCCAGCGAACAGGCTGCCGGCGTGGAAGAGACCAGCGCCTCGCTGGAACAGATGACCGCCTCCATCGCGCAGAACACCGAGAACGCGCGCGTCACCGACAGCATGGCCGCCAAGGCCGCCAGCGAAGCGGCCGACGGCGGCGACACCGTGCGCGCCACCGTGGTGGCGATGAAGGACATCGCCAAGAAGATCGGCATCATCGACGACATCGCCTACCAGACCAATCTGCTGGCGCTCAATGCCGCCATCGAGGCCGCGCGTGCCGGCGAACACGGCAAGGGCTTTGCGGTGGTGGCAGCGGAAGTGCGCAAGCTGGCCGAGCGCAGCCAGATCGCCGCGCAGGAGATCGGCGAGGTGGCCGGCTCCAGCGTGGACCTGGCCGAAAGCGCCGGCCGCGTGCTCGGCGAGATGGTGCCCTCGATCCGCCGCACCTCCGACCTGGTGCAGGAAATCGCCGCCGCCTCTGAAGAACAGACCGCCGGCGTCAGCCAGATCAACACCGCCGTCGGGCAGTTGAACCAGACCACGCAGTCGGCCGCGGCCAATGCCGAAGAACTGGCCGCCACCTCGGAGGAAATGAGCGCGCAGGCCGAACAGCTGCAGCAGTTGATGGGCTTCTTCCGGCTCGGCAACAGCGGGCGTGCAGTGGCATCGCCCAGCAACAAGCCTGGCCCGCGCCGGATCGCAACGCATGGCAGCAGCACCGCGGTCAGCACGCCGCCGCGTCGCAGCAACGTGCGCCAGATCAGCGCGGTGGCGACCACCGCCGATGCGATCGACGAATCGCAGTTCGCCAGCTTCTGAGGAAACGACGATGCAACCGCACAGCGCAGCCATCACCACCACACGCACCGTTGCGCCGTCATCGACGGCACCGCAGCAATACCTGACCTTTCTGCTGGGCACGGAGATGTTCGGCCTGGGCATCCTCGGCATCAAGGAAATCATCGAATACCGCGCCCCCACCGACGTGCCGATGATGCCGCCGGCGCTGCGCGGCGTGATCAACCTGCGCGGCGCGGTGGTGCCGGTGGTGGATCTGCAGCAACGCTTCGGCCGCAATGCCAGCGCGATCACCAAGCGCAGTTGCATCGTGATCGTGGAGATTGCCCATGGCCAGACGCATCAGGTGCTCGGCCTGCTGGTGGACGCGGTGAGCGAAGTGCTGGAGATCGCACCCGACACCATCGCCGGCGCGCCCAGTTTTGGCGCCGGCATCGCACGCGAATGCATCCATGCGATGGCCAGGATCGGCGAACGCTTCGTGATCCTGCTCGACGCCGACGCGGTGCTGGGCAACGACGCACTCGCCCAGCTGCCTGTCGCCGAGCTGGCAGCCTGACATGTCCAGCATGCACGCAAGGACTCCCATGCGCCCCACCCTTCTCTCCTGCAGCTGCGCGCTGGACGGCCCCGTGTTGGTCGTCGACGACAGCGTGGTCCAGCGCGAACACGCGATGGCGCTGTGCCGCCAGCTCGGCGCCGTCGCGGTCGACGGCGCGGTCGACGGTCACGCCGCGCTGGCCTGGCTGGGCAGTGCAATTGCACCATCGCTGCTGCTGATCGATCTAGAAATGCCGGGCATGGACGGCGTGCAGCTGCTCGATGCGCTGGCACGCGGCAAGTACAGCGTGCCGGTGGTGGTGGTCTCGCAGCGCGGCGGCGCCCTGATCGATGCGGTGATGCAGCTCAGCCGCAGCGCCGGCGTGCGCGTGCTTGGCGGCATCGAAAAGCCGATGCATCTGCAGGACCTGGCCAACGTGCTGGAGTGCGAACCGGGACTGGCCACGAACGCGCCTGCGTTTGCACAGCCGGCGATATCGCCGCTGATGTCCAGCGGTGGCGCGGCGGCATCGCGGCTGGACCGGGCCATGCGCCGCGGCGAAATCCGCGTGGCCTACCAACCCAAGCTCGATCTCAGGGATGGCCGCCTGCGCGGTGTGGAAGCACTCGCGCGCTGGCGCCGCCCGCAAGGCGACATGATCGGGCCGGAGCGCTTCATTCCGCTGGCCGAACGCGAAGGCCTGATCCATGCCTTGACCCAGCAGGTGATCGACCTGGCGGTTGCGCAACTGGTGGACTGGCGCGCGGAAGGCTTCGAGCTGAGCCTGGCCTTGAACCTGTCGCCCAACCTGCTCAGTGAGCAGGGCTTTCTCGAACAGCTATGCGGCAAGCTGAGCGACAACGGCCTGAGCCCTGCCGATCTGGTGCTGGAACTCACCGAAAGCGCCATCGTCGAGCCGGCCAATGCCCTGAGCATGCTGGCGCGCCTGCGCCTGCATGGCTTCGGCCTGTCGATCGACGACTACGGCACGGGGTTTTCCTCGCTGCAGCGCCTGGCCAGCATTCCCTTCACCGAACTCAAGCTGGATCGCAGCTTCGTGCATGCCGCCCATCGCAGCCGCAGCCAGCGCACCGTGCTCGAATCCACGCTGGAACTGGCGCACCGGCTCGACCTAACCGCCGTGGCCGAAGGGGTGGAAACCCCGGACGACTGGCGCCTGCTGCGCGAGCTGGGCTGCGACCTGGCGCAAGGCTACCTGATGGGCTCACCGATGCCCGGGCCGATGCTGTCGGAATGGTGGCGCGAACACGCCGTGCGCATCGCCCGCCTGTGCGGCAACGCACTGCCCAGCGATGCGGATGTCGCCTGACATGAGCACGTCCACCGCCATCACCGAACAGGAATTCGGCCGCTTCCAGCGCTTCATCTTCGAAGCGGCCGGCATCAGCATTTCCTCGGGCAAGAAGGCCATGTTGTGCGGCCGCCTGGGCAAGCGCCTGCGCGAACATCAGTTCAGCAATTACACGCAGTACCTGCAGTTGCTGGAAAGCCGCCAGGACCGCGCCGAGATCCAGACCGCAATCGATCTGCTGACCACCAACGAAACCTACTTCTTCCGCGAGCCCAAGCACTTCGAATTGCTGCGCAAGCTGGCCGGCGAACATCGCGGCGGCCTGCCGTTCCGCTGCTGGAGCGCGGCCAGCTCCAGCGGCGAAGAGGCCTACAGCATGGCGATGGTGCTGGACGACGCCTTGCAGGGGCGGCCGTTCGAAGTGGTCGGCAGCGACATCAGCACCCGCGTGCTGGCCAAGGCGCGCACCGGGCACTACGCGCTGCAACGCATCGACGGCATTCCGCAGGCGTATCTGAAGCGCTATTGCCTGCGTGGTCAGGGCGAGTACGACGGCACTTTGCTGGTGGAGCGCCGCCTGCGCGACCGGGTCAAGTTCGTGCATGCCAACCTCAACACGGCCTTGCCGATGCTGGGCAGCTTCGATGCGATCTTCCTGCGCAATGTGATGATCTATTTCAATGGCCAGACCAAGCGCGAGGTCATCCTGCGCGTGCTGTCCAACCTCAAGTCGGGCGGATATTTCTGCATCGGTCATTCGGAAAGCCTGAGCGAACTCGACATCGATCTGGTCCAGGTGGCACCCTCGATCTTCCGCAAGGCCTGAGCCAAGGATCCGCCGTGTCGATAGCCCTCAACCGCCCTGCCGCCAGCCCCAGTCCCATCAAGGCCATGGTCGTCGACGACTCGGCGGTGGTGCGCCAGGTGCTGGTGGGCGTGCTCAACGACGCGGCCGACATCGAGGTCATCGCCACCGCGGCCGACCCGTTGCTGGCGATCGAGAAGATGCGCAAGCAATGGCCGGACGTGATCGTGCTGGATGTGGAAATGCCGCGCATGGATGGCATCACCTTCCTGCGCAAGATCATGAGCGAGCGCCCCACCCCGGTGGTGATCTGTTCGACGCTCACCGAAAAAGGCGCACGCGTCACCATGGATGCCCTGGCCGCTGGTGCGGTGGCCGTGGTGACCAAGCCGCGACTGGGGCTCAAGCAGTTCCTCACCGACTCGGCCGAGGAACTGGTCAATACGGTGCGCAGCGCCGCACGCGCCAACGTCAAACGGCTGGCCGCGCGGGTTGCCGCAGCGCCGCTGGAAGCGGAGGTCAAGCACACCGCCGATGTGATCCTGCCTGCGCAAAGCGGGCGCGCGCTGGCGCAGACCACCGAGCGCATCGTTGCCATCGGCACCTCCACCGGCGGCACCCAGGCGCTGGAAGAAGTGCTGACCGCCTTGCCGCGCGTCTGCCCCGGCATCGTGATCGTGCAGCACATGCCGGAGAAATTCACCGCCGCCTTCGCCGCGCGCCTCAACGGCCTGTGCCAGATCGCGGTGAAGGAAGCGGCCAACAACGACCGGGTGATGCCGGGCCGCGCATTGATCGCGCCCGGCGGCAAGCATCTGCTGCTGCGCCGCAGTGGCGCGCAATACTTTGTCGAAGTGATGGAAGGCCCACCGGTCAACCGGCATCGTCCGTCGGTGGATGTGCTGTTCCGCTCGGCCGCACGTGCGGCCGGCAGCAATGCGCTGGGCATCATCATGACCGGCATGGGCGACGACGGCGCCGCCGGGCTGCTGGAAATGCGTCAGGCCGGCGCGCGCACGGTGGCGCAGGACGAGCACACCAGCATCGTGTTCGGCATGCCCAAGGAAGCGATCAAACGCGGCGGCGCCGACCGCATCCTGCCGCTGGGCGCGATGGCGCGCGAGATCGTGACACAGCTGCAGTAGCGCGCTGCACGCGCATGCGGCGGAACTACAACTGCGACTCCAGCGGCAACCAGCCCATCACCGTCGCCGCGCCACGCCGCCACACGCTGGCTGCCGGCTCCTGCGACCACACCTCGGGCGGTTGCGCCGCATCGTCGTGCCAGCGCAACTCGCCGTGCTCCAGAGTCACGCGGTAACTCACCGGCGCACCGATCTTGCGGTTGTAGACCTGTTCCAGTTGCGCGGCCACTGCGCGATCGTTGAACAGCAGGCCCATCTCGGTATTGAGGTTCATCGAGCGCGGATCCAGATTGAACGAGCCGATGAAGCCGCTGCTGTCGTCCACCACGAAAGCCTTGGTGTGCAGGCTGGCCCCGCTGGACCCGAACAGGCTGCCGTCCGGCTTGCCCATCGGCTTGAGCTCGTACAGGCGCACGCCCTGGGTAAGCAAGGGCACGCGGTAACCGGCATAGCCGCTGTGGACGGCGACCACGTCGTTTGCCGCCAGCGAATTGGTCAACACGCTGACGCGCACATTGCGCCGACGCAACTGGCCGATCCAGCGCATGCCTTCCTCGCCCGGCACGAAGTACGGTGAGATCACCTTCAGCTCGCGCTGCGCACGCGCCATCTCGCCGATCAGGATTGGCGTCATCCAGTCGGCCTGCGGCGGTGCGCCCTCGGCCTTTTCCGGCGGGTCGGAGACGATGCGCGCCTGCTCCAGCCAGTGCACCTGGCGCTGGCCCTTCGTCAGGGCCTGCACGCTCGGCGACTGGCGCAGCCGCTCCACGTAGGGATGCGCGCGTGCCGATGCCAGGCCGGCGTCCAGACTGCCGCGCAACGCATCCAGTGCCTGCGGCTGTGCGGTCACCAGCGCGGCCAGCGGCAAGGCGTTGGGGCTGTTCCAGTACGCATCGAAGACCTGCTCGGCCTGGCCCACGGCCGGCCCCATCAATGCCGCGTCCATGTCCATGAAGTTGGTGTCGCGCGCCGCATCGAAATACTCGTCGCCGACATTGCGGCCGCCCACCACCGCCATCCGGCCATCGGCAATCCAGGCCTTGTTGTGCATGCGCCGATTGATGCTGAACATGCGCAGCACCATCTCCACGCCGCGCATCAGCGTGCCTTCGCGCGCACGGGTGGGATTGAACAACCGGATCTCGATCAGCGGGTGGCTGTCCAGCGCCGCCAGCACCGAATCGCTGCCATGGATGTTCATGTCGTCCAGCAGCAGGCGCACGCGCACGCCGCGATCGGCCGCATGCAGCAGCTCGTTGTGCAGCAGGTTGCCGGTGAAGTCCGCATGCCAGATGTAGTACTGCAGATCCAGGCTACGCCCGGCCGCACGCGCGGTGAGCGCGCGCACCGCAAACGCATCGACGTTGTCGGGCAGGATCACCATGCCGGTCTGGCCGGCATGTGCCCGCTGCAGCGGCGCGACGACCCGGTCGATCGGCGTGGCAATCGCCGTGGCAGGCAACGCATGGCTCACCGCACCGCGCTGACGATCGGCAAAGCGCCCGTAACCGTACAACGACAGCACGCTGCCCAGCACCAGGATCAGCGCACCGATCCCGATCGCCTTGAAGATCTTTCGCCTTGTCACTGCCGCTCCCTGCCATTCGGAGCGCGGCAGTCTAGACGCTGCACCGGCAGCCCGATGTGCAGACGCAGCCGCAAGCAGGCTCTACAAAGCCGCCAAAACAAGGCATTTGCAGCACGCGCGGTCGCAACCGCGCGTGCTGCAGTTGCGCCGATCACCAGATTGCAACGCGCTCCTTGTCCCCACGCACCATCGCATCGCCGGGCTTGCACTGGAATGCCTGCGCGAATGCCGGCATGTTCGACGGCGCGCCATTGGCGCGGAAATTGGCCGGCGCATGCGGATCGGTGTTCAGGCGCACGCGCAGTTCGCCGTCGGTGAAGTTGCGGCGCCACACCGTGGCCCAGTTCATGAAGAAGCGCTGGTCCTGGGTATAACCGTCGATGTCCTTGCCGGCGTCGGGTTGTTCCTGCAACGCCATCTGCAGCGCGTCGTAGGCCACGGTGAGGCCGCCCAGGTCGCCGATGTTCTCGCCCAGGGTCAGCTTGCCTTTGACGTGTACGCCGGGAATCGCCTCATAGCCGTCGAACTGCGCCACCAGCTGGTCGGTGCGCTGGGTGAACAGCTTGCGGTCCGCATCGGTCCACCAAGTATCGAAGTTGCCCTTGGCATCGAACTGGCTGCCCGAGTCGTCGTAGCCATGCATCATCTCGTGCCCGATCACAGCGCCGATACCGCCGTAGTTCAACGCCGGGTCGGCCTTGGGGTCGAAGAACGGCGGCTGCAGGATCGCGGCCGGAAACACGATCTCGTTGCGCGTGGCGTTGTAGTACGCATTGACCGTCTGCGGGGTCATATGCCACTCGCGCTTGTCGACCGGCTTGCCGATCTTGTCCAGCATGTAGCGATAGTTGAATGCCTGCGCAGCCTGCATGTTGGCCAGGAAGCCATCGCCACGTGTCTCCAGGCCCGACCAGTCGCGCCATTGATCCGGGTAGCCGATCTTGGGCGTGAAGCTGGCCCACTTCTCCAGCGCGCGCTGCTTGGTTTCCGCGCTCATCCAGTCGAGTTTTTCCAGCCGCGCCTTCAGCGCCGCCGAGAGGTTCTGCACCAGTTGCTGCATCTGCTGCTTGGACTCGGCCGGGAACGCGGACTGCACGTACAACTGGCCCAGGGCCTCGCCCATCGCCTCGTTGACCGCGTTCAAGGTGCGCTTCCAGCGCGGCAGCATGTCCTGCTGGCCACGCAGCGTCTTGGCATAGAAATCGAAGTTGGCCTGCTCGAACGGTTTGGCCAGATACGGCGCTGCTTCATCCACGCTGTGGAAACGCAGGTAGGCCTTCCAGGTGTCCACCGGCGTGTCGGCCAGCATCGCATCGAGCTCGGCGAAGTAACCCGGCTGGCTCAGCGAGAACGTCCCGGCCGGCACCTTGAGCGCGCTGAAGAACGCCTGCCAGTCGAAATGCGGGGTGACCGCATTGGCACCGGCCACATCGACCGGGTTGTAGCGCTTGGCCGGGTCGCGCAGCTCGATGCGCGACAGCGAGGCATTGGCCAGGCGCGTTTCGAACGCCATCACCGCCTTGGCCTGGGTTGCCGCCTGCGCTGGCGCAACGCCGGACAATTCCAGCACGCGCGCGATGTAGGCCACGTACTGCTCACGGATCTTGGCCTGCGCCGGATCGGTGTAATAGCCCTTTTCCGGCAGTCCCAGACCGCCCTGGCCTGCGTAGGCGATCATCTGCTCGGAATTCTTGTAGTCGGCATTGGCGCCGAACGAGAACATGAAGCCCTGGCCCTTGGCATAGCTGTCGCGCAACCACGCGGCGATGGACGGTGCATCGGTCAGCGCATCGATCGCCTTCAGCTGCGGCTGCAGCGGCGTGATGCCGGCCTTGTCGATCGCCGCTTCGTCCGAGCCGGTGCGCCACAGGTCGGCGATCTTGGCATCCACCGAACCGGCCGACAGGTTGCCGCGCGCCAGTTGCTCCACCAGCGCGTGCTGGATGGTCAGCGAACGCTCGGCCAGCACTTCGAAACTGCCCCAGCTGGTGCGGTCCGATGGCACCGGATTGGCCTTGAGCCACTTGGCGTTGAGGAAGCCGTTGAGGTCCTGGCACGCGTCGATGGCCGGATCCAGATCGTTGATGCCGAAGGCCACGATCGGTGCATCGAGCTTGGACACATCCACCCTGGTCGGTGCGGCCGGCGTTGCGGCCGGTGCCGGCTTGGCGCTGTCGTCGGAACTGCCACACGCCGCGAGCGTCACCGCGATGGCCACCGCAAGCGACAGTGGCGCGAATTTGCTCAACATCTTTCCATTCTCCAAGGCAGACGACCGCGTCGGACGCAGTCAAAAAAGTAGGCAATCAGCGCAGACACACCAACCACACCATCATCGCAACGGCACCGCAACGCCCTGACGTCCGGTGCCGCGCCTTATCGAAGAACGCACAACGACCGACAAGACACTGCGCGTCAGCTGGGCACGCGCGTGCCAGCGCCATCTACCGCCGCGGAAACCACCCAGCAGTCCGGCGCAGCAGCGCGCCATCGACTGCGGTCATTTGCGTGCGTACATCGGCGCCATCAGCAGATACACCGGATACGCCAGCGCCATCAGCACCAGCGCGACCTCATGCCCGGACGCTGCCTCCGCCCAGGATTCCATCTGCCGCGACGGCCCCAAAAAACCAAACATCAGCAGCGCCACACCCATGACGCAGATCAGCAGCGCCACGCCGATCGCCGAAGCGGACACGCTGCCCCAGGCCAGCACCGCGAACGCAGCGCTGCCACCGCCCAACAGCAAACCCAACGTCACCAGATACGCGCGGCAGTAGGTGGCACTCATCTGTTGCCTTTTACGCTTGCTGGACATCATGTCTCCCCTGCAAGAACACACGCATGCGGTCCTGCGGTACCCGTTCGATCCGCGAACAGACGCCGCCCGTGTGTCAAACCCGCACGCCTCACTCGAACGCGCGCTGCGAAACCCACGCCACGCTGCGCGCCGTGCACGCAGCGTGGCCAGCGGATGCGGCGATTACTTCGCCTTGCCCTGGTTGGCCACCGCTTCGGCGGCACGCTTGGCCGCTTCCGGGTCGCCCAGATAGCGGAAGCTTTGCACCTGCAGGTTGTCGTCCAGCTCGAACAGCAACGGGATGCCGGTCGGGATGTTGAGCTCCAGGATCTGCTCGTTGGAGACGTCGTTGAGGTATTTGTACAGCGCGCGCAGCGAGTTGCCGTGCGCGGTCACCAGCACGGTCTGCCCGGCCTTCAACTGCGGTGCGATCGCGTCGTGCCAGTACGGCAGCACGCGCACCAGCGTGGTCGCCAGCGACTCGGTACCCGGCAATGCATTGCGGTCCAGCGTGGCGTAGCGACGGTCGTGACACGGATGCCCTGGATCGTTGACGTCCATCGCCGGCGGCGGAATGTCGTAGGAACGGCGCCAGATCTTGACCTGTTCCTCGCCGTGCTTGGCTGCCGTCTCGGCCTTGTCCAGCCCCTGCAGGCCACCGTAGTGGCGCTCGTTGAGGCGCCAGCTCTTGGACACCGGCAACCAGTCCTGGTCGAGTTCCTTCAACGCGCCCTGCAGCGTGTGGATGGCGCGCTTGAGCACCGAGGTGTGCGCCACATCGAACTGCAGGCCTTCGTCCTTCATCAGCTTGCCGGCCGCAGCGGCTTCCTGGCGGCCTTGCTCGGTGAGTTCCACATCCACCCAGCCGGTGAAACGGTTGTCCAGGTTCCATTGGCTCTGGCCATGGCGCAGCAGTACGAGTTTGCGGGTCACTACGGTTCTCCGATTGGGGGCCGATCAGCCTGCGATTGTAACGGCAGCCAGCGCATCGCAGGCGTGCACGGCACCGCCACGGCCAGCGCGCGATGCTGCAGCCATGCAAACGATCGATCCCGTCTTTGCCGGTTGGGATGGCAGCGTCATCCAGGCGCGACAGTTGCAACAGCAACTGGCACACCGCGTGGTGCTGCAGGACCAGGCCGGCGCAACACCGCAGCTGCTCGCCGGCTTCGACGTCGGCTTCGAAGACGACGGCCAGACCACGCGCGCGGCCGCGGTGCTGCTGGATGCAGACATGCTGCTGCCGCTGGAAACGCATGTCGCGCGCGTGCCCACCTCGATGCCGTACGTACCGGGGTTGCTCAGCTTTCGCGAGCTGCCGGCCTTGCTGCAGGCGCTGGCACTGCTCTCGCGCCCGCCGGATCTGGTCTTCATCGACGGCCAGGGCATTGCGCATCCGCGCAAGCTCGGCATCGCCGCGCACTTTGGCGTGGTGACCGGCTTGCCCAGCATCGGCGTAGCCAAGCAACGCCTGGCAGGCAGCTTTGTCGAGCCGGGACCCGAGCGCGGCGACCATAGCCCGATCCTGCTGGGCGGCACGCAGATCGGCTGGGCGCTACGCAGCAAGCTGCGCTGCAATCCGCTGATCGTCTCGCCGGGCCATCGCGTCTCGATGCAAGGCGCGCTCGACTGGACGCTGCGTACCCTGCGCGCCTACCGCCTGCCCGAGCCCACGCGCCTGGCCGATCGGCTGGCCTCGCGGCGCGGCGAGATCGCCCTGGACACCGCGGCGCCCGCACAACTGTTCTAGCGCGCGGCAGTCAATCGCGATCGACCTGCTGCGTGCCTGCAGCCGTCGTCCGCGATGAACGAGTCCGGCGTGCTCGTGCCGGCTGCCGGCGCGCCATGCAACGACGTTCCAGTACGCGGCATCCAGGCCCGGCGCGCATCGGCGCTAGCGATACCGGCGCGAACTCTCTCGCAGTCGACCGGCGATGCTTGCTGCAACAACACACGTCATCGTCGCGAAAGATTTCATTCCTGCTGTCGCTGCGGCACATCGCTGCACGCGGCTCGACTGCCATCGCGCGGCATGCGCCGCTCGCCATTGAAAAACACGTCGCCTGCCTCGTACGTGACACTGCCTCCGGGACGATCTGTCTTGGTGGAGCGCTCGCCCGGCCGCGTGCGCGCATGCAAAGCTGGCGACCACTCCAGCCACCGCGAGCCGCCGCCATGACCACCTTGATCGCTCCCCGCGTGCACGACATCGGCGGGCTGGAAGTCCGCCGCGCCGTGCCCACGCTGCAGGCGCGCAGCGTCGGCCCATTCGTGTTCGTCGACCATATGGGCCCGGCGGTGCTGGAGCCGGATCACGGCATCGACGTGCGTCCGCATCCGCATATCGGCCTGGCCACCGTCACCTTCCTGTGGGCCGGCGAGATCGGCCACCGCGACACCTTGGGCTCGGACCAGGTGATCCGCCCCGGCGACGTCAACTGGATGACCGCCGGCCGCGGTATCGCCCACTCCGAACGCACGCCCGGCCCCGAGCGCGCTCGCACGCATGCGCTGCACGGCATGCAGACCTGGATCGCACTGCCGCGCTCGGCCGAAGAAACCGCGCCCGCCTTCCATCACCACGCCGCCGCCAGCCTGCCGCAGCAACGCCGCGATGGCGTCTGGCTACGCGTGATCGCCGGCCGTGCGTATGGCGAGGAATCGCCGGTGCAGGTGTTTAGCGGCACGCTCAATGTCGCACTGGATCTGCAGCCGGACGCGGAGATCGACCTGGACACCGGCCACGCCGAACGTGCGCTCTACATCCTGGAAGGCGAGGCGCAGCTGGATGGCACCGATGTGCCCGCGCGCCATCTGATCGTGCCCTCACCCGGCAGCCGCGGGCGCCTGCGCGCCAGGACGCCGCTCAAGGCGATGCTGCTCGGCGGCGAGCCGCTGGATGGCCCGCGCCACCTGTGGTGGAACTTCGTCTCCAGCTCCAAGGAGCGCATCGAGCAGGCCAAGGACGACTGGCAGGCCGGTCGCTTCGGCAGCATTCCCGGCGACGACAAGGAATTCATCCCGCTGCCGGAAACCCCGGCGCCCAGGCCGGTCAACTACCCCTGATCACCGGCTGCCGCGCGCAAGCGCCGCGCAACCCACCCAGGTCTCGAAACGGGAGTGCCGGTGCGCACGACCGATTGCAGCCCGGCCTGCGAATTGCGCTTGAGCTTGCAGCCACATCTGTGGTAGTGATGTCCCCATAGGTTGGGGACAGGTTGCGTGCGGGCACAGCCGGGCGGGGAGCGCACAGGCTGATGCGGCGACACGCGCGACGACGCTGTCCCTGCGCAGACATCCAACGCCGGGGAACACTTGAATGAAGTCCGCATCCTGCCTTGTCGGCCTGAGCCTGCTGTTGGCCGCCGCCACCGTTCACGCCCAAACCTCACCGGTCTGCCCGCCGCTACCGCCAGCCTCCGGGCTGCAGTGGAGCGAGCTTGCAGGCGCGGACTATCTGGTCTGCAAGGCCATGACCGCCGACGGTCGCCAAGTGGTCGGCGTAATGCTGACCACGCGCGACCCGGCGATGACGCTGGCGCGCGACCGACGCGCGGAGAAAGGCCAGATCCAGCAGGAGGAGTTCTACTGGTACAAGCTCGACCTGGGCGGCCGCGAGCTGCCGGGCATGGAATCGCGCCGGGTCACCGTGGTCGAGCTGGGCAAGAAGCGCTACGCGCAGCTATGGATCGACGGCGCCAATACCGAGGAACTGGCCTCGATGCAGTCGCTGGTGCAGAACATGGATTTGCAGCCGGCCAGCTTGGCACTGCAGCGCTGAGGCAAGCGGTCGTGACGCGCCAGTGCATGCCGACCTAACGCGGTCTTTCAGGCGAGCCGGCGGAGCACCCGCATGCGGCTCGCCTGCGCTCTCAAATGCCCGCCGCCGCACCTGACGCGTCGCCGTTGCCCTGCAATGCCGTCTCGATCCGCACCTCGCCGGTGAGCAGGCGATGGATCGGGCACTTGTCGGCCACCTCCAACAGTCGTGCACGCTGCGCATCATCCAGCGTGCCTTCCAGTTCGATCTGCCGCGTGATCCGCGTGCCTGCAGCGCCGCGCTGGGTGTAATGCAGATGCACATGCACCGCCGTCAACGGCCACTGCTTGCGCGCGGCCACCATCGACACCGTGATCGCGGTGCAGGCACCCAGGGCGCCCAACACCTGCGACTCCGGATCCGGCCCGGCGTCGGCGCCGCCATTGGCCGGCTGGGTGTCGCCGCTCCAGCTGTGCCGACCATCGTGGATGCTCACGGTGTACGGCACCGCGCCGGTGCTGACACTGACGGGCCGGTCACTCATGCCGCTAACCCCGCGGTGGCTGCAGCGCGCCGGCTCAAAACCGGCCTTCCTGAAAATCGACGAAGGCCTGCATCAATTCCTGCTTGGTGTTCATCACGAACGGGCCGTGCCGCATCACCGGCTCGTTGAGCGGGCGGCCCGCCACCAGGATCAGCTGCGCACCGTGCGCACCGGCCCGTAGCGTCAAGCGCTCGCCGCCGCCGAGCACCGCCAGTTCCTGCGCCGGCAGCGCACGCGCGGCGTCGCCCTCACCTACCGTCACTGCGCCTTCGAACGCATAGGCAAACGCGTTATGGCCGCTGGGCAGCACATAGTCCCAGGCCGCATCCGGTGCCAGTGCGATATCCAGGTACACCGGTTCGGTGGCCGGTTGCACGATCGGGCCGCGCACCTCGCCCACCGCGCCGGCGATCACCTTGACCGTGACGCCAGGTGCCGGCTGGGCGACCGGAATGCGTTCCGGGGCGTACTCCTGGTATTTGGGGTCGGTCATCTTGTCGCGCGCCGGCAGGTTCACCCACAGCTGAAAGCCGCGCATGCGCCCGGATTCCTGCTCGGGCATTTCCGAGTGGATCAGCCCGCGCCCGGCGGTCATCCACTGCACGCTGCCCGGGGTCAGCAGGCCCTCGTTGCCGTGGTTGTCCTTGTGGCGCATGCGCCCGTCCAGCATGTAGGTCACCGTCTCGAAGCCGCGGTGCGGATGGCTGGGAAACCCGGCCAGGTAATCCTCGGCCTTGTCGGTGCCGAACTCGTCCAGCATCAGGAACGGGTCCAGGTCCGGCAGCTGCTGGGTGCCGATCACGCGGGTCAGCTTGACTCCGGCACCGTCGGAGGTGGGCATGCCACGGATGGTGCGCAGCACATGTGCCGCTGCGGTGGTGGTGGTGCTCATCGACCTCTCCCTGCGTGAATGACTGGCTCGAATAATGGATGCAGCCGGCACGCGGCCCAACCGCGACCGGCGCAACCGATCGTTCCAAAACCCGCCGGCACCGCCGCGCGATCCGGCAGGCGGCGCCAAGACGCTCTACAACTAAAGTTTTACCCCGGCCCGGAACGGCGCCATTGACCCCGGGCGGGCAGAGGGTGACCCTTGGGTGAATCGTTCCTGAGGGGCATGCATGAAAGGGTTCTCGAAGCTGGCCTGGGGCGCGCTGGCGCTGCTGGCCGCGTTCTGTCTGGGCACCGTGGCACTGCGCCGCGGCGAACACATCAACGCGTTGTGGATCGTGGTGGCGGCGGTGTCGATCTATCTGATCGCCTACCGGTTCTACAGCCTGTTCATCGCCGACAAGGTGATGCAGCTGGACGTCACCCGCGCCACGCCCGCGGTGGCCAACAACGACGGCCTGGACTACGTGCCCACCAACAAGCACGTACTGTTCGGCCATCATTTCGCCGCGATCGCCGGTGCCGGGCCATTGGTCGGCCCGGTGCTTGCCGCACAGATGGGCTACCTGCCCGGCCTGCTGTGGCTGGTGGTCGGCGTGGTGTTTGCCGGCGCGGTGCAGGACTTCGTGGTCCTGTTCCTGTCCAGCCGCCGCAACGGCCGTTCGCTGGGCGATCTGGTGCGCGAGGAAATGGGCCAGGTGCCCGGCACCATCGCCTTGTTCGGTGCCTTCCTGATCATGATCATCATCCTGGCGGTGCTGGCGATGGTGGTGGTCAAGGCGCTGGCGGAAAGCCCGTGGGGCATGTTCACCGTCATCGCCACGATGCCGATCGCGCTGATGATGGGCGTGTACATGCGCTACATCCGGGTCGGCAAGATCGGCGAGATCTCGGTGGTCGGCCTGATCCTGCTGCTGGGCGCGATCTGGCTGGGCGGCAAGGTCGCGGCGGATCCGAGCTGGGGCCCGGCGTTCACCTTCACCGCCAAGCAGATCACTTGGATGCTGATCGGCTACGGCTTCGTCGCGTCGGTGTTGCCGGTGTGGCTGCTGCTGGCGCCGCGCGATTACCTGTCCACCTTCCTCAAGATCGGCACGATCCTGGCGCTGGCGATCGGCATCCTGGTGGTCATGCCGGATCTGAAGATGCCGGCACTGACCCAGTTCGCGTCCACCGGCGACGGCCCGGTCTGGAAGGGCGGCATCTTTCCGTTCCTGTTCATCACCATCGCCTGCGGCGCGGTCTCCGGTTTCCATGCGCTGATTGCTTCGGGCACCACCCCCAAGCTGCTCGCCAATGAAGGCCACATGCGCTACATCGGCTACGGCGGCATGTTGATGGAATCGTTCGTGGCGGTGATGGCGCTGGTGGCCGCATCGATCATCGAGCCGGGCATCTACTTCGCCATGAACAGCCCCGCTTCGCTGGTCGGCAGCGACACGGTGGCGGTGGCGGCCAAGGTGTCCGAATGGGGCTTTGCGATCACCCCGGACGTGCTGGAAGCCACGGCACGCGACATCGGCGAGCACAGCATCCTGGCACGCGCCGGTGGTGCGCCCACCCTGGCGGTGGGCATTGCGCAGATCCTGCACCAGCTGCTGCCGGGCGAAGACACCATGGCATTCTGGTACCACTTCGCGATCCTGTTCGAAGCGCTGTTCATCCTGACCGCCGTGGATGCGGGGACGCGTGCGGGCCGCTTCATGCTGCAGGACTTGCTGGGCAACTTCATCCCGGCGCTGAAGAAAACCGAATCGTGGGCGGCCAACATCATCGCCACCGCCGGTTGCGTGGCGTTGTGGGGCTACCTGCTCTACACCGGCGTGATCGATCCGTTCGGCGGCATCCAGACCCTGTGGCCGTTGTTCGGCATCTCCAACCAGATGCTGGCCGGAATCGCGCTGATGCTGGGCACGGTGGTGCTGTTCAAGATGAAGCGCGACCGCTACGCCTGGGTCACCCTGGTGCCGGCGCTGTGGCTGCTGATCTGCACCACTTATGCGGGGCTGATCAAGATCTTCGACAGCAACCCGGCGCAGGGTTTCCTGGCGCAGGCACACAAGTACCAGGACGCCATCGCCAGCAACACCATCACCGCGCCGGCCAAGACGGTGGCGCAGATGCAGCAGATCGTCACCAATGCCTACGTCAATACCGGGCTGACGGTGCTGTTCCTGTTCGTGGTGGGTTCGATCCTGATCTACGCGATTAAGACGATCCTGACTGCGCGCCGCAATCCGCAGCGTAGCGATCGCGAAACCCCGTACGTGGCCTTGCAGCCACACCAGATGGCGGACCTGTAATGGGCACCCAACTCGTTCTCGCCAGCCAATACCAGGTGCATCGCCGCATCTGGCGGCGCCTGATCCAGACCGCACGCCTGTGCTGCGGCATTCCCGATTACGACAACTACGTGCGCCACATGCTGGAAAAGCACCCCGACAAACCGGTGATGGACTACCCCACCTTCTTCCGCGAGCGCCAGGACGCGCGTTACGGCGGCAAGAGCGGGTTTCGCTGCTGCTGACCGGATGATCGGATAGGTGGCGAGTCGGAACGCAACAGGGCGCGATGCGAATCGCGCCCTGTTGCGTTGATGGCTTGGGGTTGGTGGCAGGATTCTTGCCCGCTCACCATCGCGGGACGCGCCGCAAGACAGAGCGGCTGATCTGCGGCTTCGCTACAGGGCCCTTGCCCGCCCACCGTCGCAGGACACGCCGCAAGTACGTCCCTGTAGGCTCTTACGCGGCATCCTTGCCGCGTAAGGTCCCGCGACGGTGGGCGGGCAAGGACCAGTCGAGAGGGTCGGTGTGCGTGGTTGCAAGCAGTGCATGAGGTGCATTGGTCGGATCGGTGTGCGTCGACCAGCGTCTCACCACCCCATCGCGAGCCGAGCGGTGGACGGGCTTTCAGCACGCAACCCACAAACGTCTCGCTAGCGGCGCCTGATCTAGACCGCACGCCTGTGCTGCGGCATTCCCGATTCTGCCACCCAAGCCGAGCAACAAGCTCTCAAAAAAGCAACCGACCACTTTCTGGTGCGGTGCCCTTGCCGGTTGCCGGACCGTGTGGCGGCATGAATGCCGCGGACGTACTTGCGGCGTGACCCGCAAGTGGTGACGGCACCGCGCGCTCGACGGACCAAGCTTTTGACGGTCTCCAAGCCACGCTACGACGCAACAGCTCTGTCATTGCAGGCCGATTGCACGGTCCGGCCCGGTCGGTTGCAAAACGAGAGGCCTGCGATTGCGCCACCATCGACACTGCGTCCAAGACGTACTGCCGGCAGCTCTCAGCTAGCGCGTTTTTGCGCCAGCCGCTCGAACAACGCAGGCAGCTCGCGCATATCGTCGAACACCCCCAGCACACCGATGCGACGCAGGGTGTCGGCGTGGCCCTGCGGAATATGGCTGGCGCCGGTAAATCCCAGCACCTGCATGCCGGCCGCCAATGCGGCAGTCGCACCGGTGGGGCTGTCTTCGATCACCAGGCAGCGCTCCGGCGCAACGCCGAGGGTGCGTGCGGCCAACAGATAGACATCCGGCGCCGGCTTGGGCCGCTCCACCATGTCTGCACTGAAGATGTGCCCCGCCGCGCGTGCGGTAAGCCCCACCCGTTCGACCGAGGCGATCACGTTATGACGGCGGCTGTTGGAGGCCACCGCCAGCGGCAACGGAATCTGCTCCAATGCATCGCGCACGCCGGCAATCGGCTGCACCTCGGCCTTGATCAAGGCTTCGCTACGCGCCTGGATCTGTGCCAGCAAAGTCTCTGGCAGCCTTACTGCGAATTGTTCCTGCACGCGCAGCAATACCTCACGCGTGGTCTGCCCGAACATTGTGCCGAGCAACTGCTCCAACGCTTCGGCCGGCACGAAGGCCGCCAGCGCCTCGCGCATTACCCGATCGGCTAGTATTTCGCTGTCGACAAGCACGCCATCGCAATCGCTGATCAGTAATTCGTAGACCATTGCACCCATCTGCTCGCAAAGCACCATTATGCCGGCCGTCTTGTGACCGTTGGCTGTGGCGGAGTGCATGCGCGCGTGAGACTCGTCGTGATGCATCGGCAACATGCCGACACCACGACGACAAACGGCCTCAACAACTGAAACCTGCGGCGCCGGCATGTCACAAAATCTTACCGCGCGTCGTCCAGGCAGCTGTTAGGATCGGCCGGGCTGCGGAAGGACACACCGCAGTGCCACCAGGAATGCGATCAGGAGAAGGAGATTTCGATGCAGACGCGATTCCCCACCCTGCTCGTTCTTGCGACCTCGTTTTTCGCGGTCTCATGCACCGCCTCGCCCGGTGCCAAGGAGCAAACCACCATGTCAGCTACGCTGCAGGACCACACCGTCGCCTTCCGCGACCCCGGCCTGACCGACATCGCCAACGCCATCGCGCACGGTGATGTCGCCCGAATCCGCGCACTCGCACCGACAGTCGATCTCGCCGCACACGGCGATCAGAACGTCACCTTGCTCGAGTGGGCGATCTGGAACGAACAACCCCGCGCCCTGGCCGCCTTGCTCGATGCCGGCGCAGATCCGTCGTTGCCGGGCATGGACCAGGAAACGGTCGTGCATATGGCGGCCATGGCGAAGGATGCGGAATACCTGAACATCCTGTTGCAGCACAAGGCGCCGGTCGATGTGGTCAGCGCGCGCGCCGGGTGGACGCCGTTGTTCCGCGCCGTGCAGAGCAAGCGCGATGCGCAGATCGCGTCGTTGATCCAGGCAGGCGCCGATCTACAGCGCGTCGACAATACCGGCAACAGCGTGCTGCATCTGGCCGCACAAAGCGGCGCGGCAAGCCCGGCAGTGCTGCAATTGCTCAAGGCCGGGGTGGATCCCACGCTGCGCAACGCGCAACAGAAAACCTTCCAGGCGTATTTCTTCACCACCCCGGACCGCCTGCTCAATCCCGCCGGCCAGCAGGCCAGGTCGGACGTGCGCGCATGGTTGAGCGCCCACAACATTCCCGTGGAAAGCAGCCGCTAAGCGGGCTTTTCGCACGACGAACGCAAGGAGCCGCGCATGAGCCCGTCAAATTCCTCGTCCACCCCATTCGCAGAGTCGATGCGTGGACAGCAACCGCAGCCGGAAGACCGCCAGTTCCCGGCGGTGCTGCAAGACCTCTACGCCACTGCCTCGCAGCGACGCGAAGGCAGCGCCGAAATCTTTGCGCCCCTGCCCAACGGCTGGACGCGCATGGATGACAGCACCCTGCAACGGGCGGGCATCGACCCGGGCCTGCTGCACGATGCCAAGAGCGGTTTCGATGCCGCGTTCTACCGCAACGAACAGGGCCAGGTGGTGCTCGGCTTCTGCGGCACCGACGAAGGCAAGGACTGGAAGCACAACCTTGGCCAGGGCCTGGGCTTCGACGACGCGCAATACGCGTCTGCCATCCAGCTCGGCAGCCAGGCCAAGCAGGCGTTCGGCGACCAGGTAGTGATCTCCGGGCATTCGCTCGGCGGCGGCCTGGCGGCCGCTTCGGCGATGGTCAACGACATCCCCGCCGTGACCTACAACGCCGCCGGCGTCAACGACCGCACGCTGGAACGCCAGGGCCTGGATGCCTCGGCGGCCAAGGACTACGCCAGCAGCGAGTTGATCCGCGGATACCACGTCAAGAACGAGATCCTCACCCATCTGCAGGAAGACAGCATCCCGCTGAAATGGGCGATGCCCAATGCGGCCGGCCACCAGATCGAGCTGCCGGAACCGGACCCGTTGTCGTTCGGGCAGCGCCTGGTGCCGGGCAGAATGTTGATGCACCGCATGGACCTCCACGGCATGGACTCGGTGATGAAGGCGCAGGAGATGCAATCGCCCGGGCAGGCGCAAGGTGCAGGCAGCCAGTTGTTCAACGACGCGGTGGTGCGCCTGGATGGCCAGCGCGAACGCCTGGGTCTGCGCGACGACACCGCGTTTCTCAACACCGCCGCCAGCGTGGCCGCGCGTGCAAGCAGCGACGGCCTGCAGCGAATCGACCACCTGGTGCCCAACCGCGACGGCGACAGCCTGATCGCGGTGCAAGGCCGGATGGACGACCCGGCGCATTTGCGCAGCCATGTGCAGACCGCCTCTGCGGCCAACGAGCCGGCGCACAGCAATGTCGATCAGCTGCAGCAGCACAATCAGCAGCAGTCGCAGCAAAGCACGCAGCAGGAAGCACAGCGGCGCGGCCTGCAGCAGTAATCATGACCGGGCACTGGCGCTGGCCAGCGCCCGCCTCGAGGTGGCGGACAACACCTCGCAAGCGCTCGCCGAAGGGATGTAGCCAGTACATCCGGCACTGCGCCAATGTGTGATACCGCCAGGCAACCCCGGCACGTCCTGCCACACCTTCCCGACGACTACACCGACCTTGCGACGGTCCGGTCAGCCCGCTCCCGCCATCGCGCGCAAGGTGATGCCGACCAGATAGGCCAGGTACGTGCCGGTGGCGTAGCCCATCGTGCCCAGCAGCACGCCAACCGGCGCCAGGGCCGGGTGGAACGCAGCGGCCACCACCGGCGCCGAGGCCGGCCCACCGATATTGGATTGCGAGCCGATCGCGAAATAGAAGAACGGCACCCGCAACAGGCGGCCCAGGCCCCACAGCAACCCGATATGCACCGCGATCCAGATCAGCCCGAGCAGGAACAGCCAGGGCCGGTCCAGCAGCGCCAGCAGATCCATCTGCATGCCGATGCAGGCGATCAGGAAATACAGCAGCAGTGAACCGACCTTGGAGGCCCCGGCCCCTTCCAGCGTGCGCGCGCGGGTGAAGCTCAGCAGCAAGCCGATACTGGTCGCCAGCACCACCACCCACACGAACGGCGTGTCCAGGCTGAACTGGCTGGACCAGCGCAGATTGGCCTTGCACCATGCGGCCAGTGGATTGGCCAGCGCGTGCGCCAGTCCGACCCCGCCGAATGCCACCGCCACGATCACCATCAGGTCGGCCAGGCTGGGAATGCGCGCGTGTTCGGCCTGGAACCGCGCCATGCGCTCCTGCAGGGCATCCAGCGCGCGGGTATCGGCGCCGCTGCGCGCATCGATGCTGCGCGCGCGCCCGGCCAGGAAGATCAGCGCCGCCATCCACACATAACCGACGCCCACATCCACCACTGCAAACTGCCCGAAGGTGGTGGCATCCACATCGAACACCTCGCGCATCGCCAGCATATTGGCCCCACCGCCGATCCAGCTGCCCGCCAGCGCGGCCATGCCGGCCCAGGTATCGCCGGCCACCGTGGCCGGATGCACCCAGCCCATCACCCAGAACGCCACCACCGCGCCCAGCATGATGCTCAGTGACGCGCCCAGGTACATGGCAACCAGCTTGGGCCCCAGCCCCAGGATGGCGCGCAGGTCGATGCTCAGCGTGAGCAGGATCAGCGCGGCCGGCAGCAGCACGTCGCGCGCGATCGGGTTGTACAGGCGGGTATTGGCACCGTCGATCAGGCCAACGGTATTGTAGATGCCTGGCAGCAGGTAACACAGCAGCAGCGCCGGCACCACGGCGTAGAAGCGTCGCCACAGCCCCTGCTCGCGCGAGGAGGTCCAGAACACCGCCCCCAACGTGGCGGCGATCAGGCCGAAGACCACGATATCGTTTTGGATCAAGGCAGAACCGGCGGCATTCACTAGGGGTGACATTCTCGACTAGGGGCCGCCAAGGTGCGGATCGCAGCAAGAATGGCCGATCGGTCGTGTCCAGTCGACTGGATCTGCGGGCGAGCACCGGCGTGACTGCAAGGCCGCCGGCTGGCGCACTGCGATAGGGTTGCCGGGTGCGTGTGGTCGGCCACCCTGCCCGGGCAGGATCGTCAGCGTCTTCCTTGCGCTTTCTGCAAGCGGCCGGTTCGGTCAGCCGTAGCGACGCACCACGCGCTCGCCTTCGGCGGTCTTCAACACCACGCCGCTGGGCTGACCGGTGGTCATGCAATGCAGCTTGGCCATCAATTCGGCATTTTCCAGCGCGCCCTGCTCGCGCAGATAACGCAGCGGCGACCACTGCGGCCGGGTCACCCACCAACCGCCCTGTTCGGGATGAATACGCACAACATAACGGGACTCGTCCATCAGGGCCTCCGGCCGGCAGATGCAGCGGTACAACGACGGAAGTGGGCAGCGCGCAATGGCGCAGCGCACCAGCGATGGGAGTGCCGGGGTCCCGTTCGGGATGCCGGCGCGCCCTTACTCAAGGGGCCGCGGGAGAGTGGCCTAGGGCCCCGCGTCCGGCATAGCCAGCATGTCTTTTTGCTAATGCCAACGCCGTCGGGCGGACACTGGCATGAAGGTAGGAAAATTCTTACGTGACACCGATCGAAGCTGGCGCTAAATTCGCGCTCGAGCGGCGAACAGACGTCGCGGCTGGCCGTCAACGGGCGCAGACGGCGCGGGGGAATTCGTCGCTCTTGAAGATGCCTCGGGGGAGGGGTCGCATGCATCTGCTCAGGAAGTTCCAGTTTCCGGTCAAGACCGCAATGGTGGTGGGCTATGTCCTGGTGATCAGGGAAGCGCTCGTGCTGTGGTCGTAAGACAACCTAGCCCCCAGGCTGCCGGATAGCGCGTCAAGCACCCGTCACGGTGTCTCAATCCGCATCCACCCAGCCACGCTGTTGCGCTGCGACCAGGTCGGCGGGCGTGTCCACGTCCAGCGCGAGCGCCGGGGCGCTGACGCAACCCAAGGTCTGCACGTCCAGGCCGGCGAACAAGCCGCGCAGGCCGCTGTCGCCGTGGAGCGGCACGTCGGCCCAGGCCGCGTGGGTGACCACCGCCGGGATGCCACGCACACCGGCGTACCCGCTGGTGGCACATCCGGATTCGGCCCGGTCCGCTTCCTCCAGCAAGGCGCGCAGATGCGGTGTATCCAGCGCGGGCTGGTCGCACCCGAGGATCAGGCTGCGCCTTAGCGACGTATCGTCCTGCACATGCTGGCGCAGCGCCGCCACGCTGGAGCCCATGCCGGCGGCCCAGTCGGCGTGACGTAGCACTTCCACCTCCAGGCCTTGCAGGACTTCGCTCAATGCGTCGGCATCGGCGCCCAGCACCACCACGCAGCGGCGCGGCGCCGTCTGCAGCGCGACGCGTGCGAAACGCCGCAACAACGGTTCGCCGTCGCGCAGCAGCAATTGTTTGGAACGCCCCAGCCGACGTCCTGCGCCCGCGGCGAGCAGCAGCGCAACGTGATCGCTGCTCATGCGTCCAATGCCATCGCGCGCGGCGAACAATGGCGCGATGTGCGCAGCATCGGGCACGCATCAACAAGCGCACTGCTCAGGGCCTGGCCGAAATGACCGGCGATAAAACGCGACAGCAATCGAGCTGCGTCGCAGGAGACGTCGTCGTAGTGATCAAGTAACTCGGTCATGGCGACGTGGCGTGCATATTGGGGATGCGCCAGCCTAAAGAGGTAACTGTGCGCGCGGAGTGACTAAATGCAGCGCATTCCCCAATCTAGATAATGACGCTTTCCCACGTCTACCAACCGACCGGCGTGCATTGCACTGCTGCGCCAGCATGACGAAGAAACATGCGGAGCTGCGGTAGCGCTGCGATCAGGATGGCAGCGACTGATTGCCCGCGTTGGATGGCGCAGTTACCGGCAGAAGCGCGGATCACAAGCGCATGCCTTAAAAGGCATATCAAAAATTACTTATTCTCCAGATTGCTACTTTTCAGCACCAGAAACTTCATCGGCAACCATGCATCCACCCTGCTGGCGACTGCATCGAAATTCATATCGAAGTTAATGCAAACGCGCGATTGCAGTGCCCTGCCCGTTCTCACGGCGGTACGGCTTGGAGTGGCTAACGGAATGTAGCGAGCAGTCGCCAAGCGAGTGCAGATGGCGCGGAGCAATCGCAGTGTAAGAGTGGTACATACGACTATTGGCCGCGCCCGCACGGCGGTGCGCGCAGTCGTCTTGATGGCCGTTCTTAGCCAGCCAACGCCGCAGCTGCCTGCCCATCGGCGACCGCCTGGGTGGCTTCGGCAATGATGCCCAGTGCAATCGTGTGCGGGGAGGAGCGCCCCATGCGCCAGCCTGCCGGCAACCGCAATCTGGCCAGCGCGGCATCGTCATGCCCGAGCGCACGCAGCGCCTGCAGGCGTGCCTCCCGCTTCTGGCGGCTGCCCAGGATGCCGATACAGGCGACCCTGGAAGCAAGCCCGCGCGAGGCGACCTGCAGGTCGCTGTCGCCGTCGTGCGCCAGGCTGTACAGCGCCGTGTCCGCATCCAGATGCAGGTCCTGTAGCCCTTCGCCCAACGCGCGGCGATCGTAATGGTCGGCGGCCAGGCCGGGCGGTGGTTCGCTGGGACCATGCGGCCGCAGCACACGCACCTCGATACCCATCTGGCTGGCCAGCGACACCAGCACCAGCAGCGCAGGATCGGCACCGACCAGCACCAGCCGCAGTGGTGGCCGATGTGTGCGCAGGAATTCATCGGGACGCAGGTCCTGCGGGCTGACCGGGTAACGGACGGCGCCCGTGATCCGATCCAGCGCGACATGGAACGGGCGACGATGCTGGCGCGCATTGCGCCAGCGTGCCAGATGCTCGCCCAGGTCCTGCACCGGCCAGACCAGCACGCCGATACGGCCGCCGCAGCTGAGCTGGATGTCCAGCACCTGGCTGCCTTCGCCGTAGTCCAGCCAGCGCGGCATGCCGTCGCGCAAGGCGGCGATGGCTTCGTGCGCCACTGCTGCTTCCACGCAGCCGCCGGAGACGTAGCCGGCCACCCGGCCGTCGGCACTGATGGCCATCTCGCTCCCCAACGGGCGCGGCGAGGAGCCTTGCACGTCGATCAGCGTGGCAATGGCGACGCGCTGTCCCGCCCGATGCCAGGCGGTCAGCGTCGGCAGCAGGTCATCGTGCAGGGCATAGCTCGGCCATGCCGGCCACGCCGGCTCGGCCGGCGCTGCATGCGTGACCGGGGCCACCACCGCACTCACGCGCGCAGCAACTCGGGCAGATGCGGCAGTAGCTTGTCCAGCGTCACCGGGTAATCGCGGACGCGCACGCCGGTGGCGTTGTAGACCGCATTGGCGATCGCCGCCGCCACGCCGCAGATGCCCAGCTCGCCGACCCCCTTGGCCTTCATCGGCGACGACATCGGGTCGCTTTCTTCCAGGAAGACCACTTCCTGATGCGGGATGTCCGCATGCACCGGCACTTCATAACCGGCCAGGTCGTGATTGACGAAGAAGCCCAGCCGCTTGTCCACCGCCAGCTCTTCCATCAGCGCCGCACCCGCGCCCATGGTCATGCCGCCGATGACCTGGCTACGCGCAGACTTGGGGTTGAGGATGCGTCCGGCCGCGCACACCGCCAGCATGCGACGGATGCGCACCTCGGCGGTGGCGACATCCACGCCGACTTCGACAAAGTGCGCGCCGAAGGTGGATAGCTGATGCGTCTTGGAAAGCTCACCGAACTCGATCTTGTCCTCCACCACCAACGCGCCATTGGCCGCGGCATCACCCAGCGCAATGCGCTTGCCGCCAGCACGCACATAGCTGTCGGCGAATTCGGCCTTGGCCGGGTCCAGCCCCAGCTGCTTGGCGACGGCTTCGCGCAGTTTCACTGCCGCGGCATACACACCGGCTGTTGAACTGTTCGCACCCCACTGGCCGCCGGAGCCAGCCGAGGCAGGAAAGCTGGAATCGCCCAGGCGCACATCTACCCAATCCAGCGGCACGCCCATCATCTCCGCAGCGGTCTGCGCAATGATGGTGTAGGAGCCGGTACCGATATCGGTCATGTCGGTTTCCACCACCACCCGGCCGCCCTGCTCCAGCCGCATGCGTGCGCCGGAGGTCATCACCGGCGCGTTGCGGAACGCGGCCGCCACGCCCATCCCGACCAGCCAGCGCCCATCGCGGCTGCTGGCCGGCTTGGCCTTGCGCTTGGACCAGTCGAAACGCTTTGCGCCATCTTCCAGGCACTTGACCAACTGACGCTGCGAGAACGGACGCTGCGGGTTTTCCGGATCCACCTGGGTATCGTTGACGATACGGAACTTGACCGGATCCATCTCCAGTTTCTCGGCCATCTCGTCCATGGCCACTTCCAGCGCCATCAGACCCGGCGCTTCGCCCGGCGCACGCATCGCGTTGCCTTCGGGCAGATCGAGCACCGCCAGGCGCGTGGAAATCAGCCGATTGGCACCGGCGTACAGCAACTGGGTCTGCGCGGCCGCGATTTCCGGGCCGCCCTCGGGCAGGTCGCCGGACCAGCTCTCGTGCGCGATCGCGGTGATCTTGCCATCGCGCTGTGCACCAATGCGGATACGCTGCACGGTGGCCGGGCGATGCGTGGTGTTGTTGAAGATCAGCGGCCGCGGCAGCATCACCTTGACCGGGCGTCCGACCTGGCGCGCGGCCAGCGACGCGAGCACTGCATCGGCACGCAGGAACAATTTGCCACCGAAGCCACCACCGATGTACGGCGACATCAGACGCACGTTTTCGCGCGGGATGCCCAGCGTCTTGGCCAGATCGCCAGCGCTCCAGTCGATCATCTGATTGGAGGTCCACACGCTCAGCTTGTCGCCTTCCCACATCGCGATCGATGCGTGCGGCTCCATCATCGCGTGCGAATGATCGGGCGTGGTGTATTCGGCATCCAGCTGCACCGGCGCTGCCACGAAGGCGCTATCGAAATTGCCGACCGCACTATTCGGCGCCCCGCCCTCCTTGGTGACCTTGGCGCCGTCGCGGGCCTTTTCCAGATCGTAGGCGCCGACGTGGCGACCGTAGTCGACCTTGATCAGCTGGCCTGCGGCACGTGCCTGCTCGAAGGTCTCAGCAACCACCACCGCAATGGCCTGGTGGTAGTGCTGGATCTCCGGGCCGCCGAGCAGTTTGGCCGTGTTGTATTTGCCTTTCTGCAACTTGCCCGCGTTTTGCGCAGTCACGATGCCGAGCACGCCCGGTGCATTGCGCGCGGCGCTCAGATCGATGCTGCGAATGCTGCCTTTGGAGATGCCGGCGCCAACGATATGGCCATAGGCGGCGCGGCCAGGCAGATCGTGATGCTCGTACGCATACGGCGCCTGCCCGGTGGTCTTAAGCGGACCGTCGATACGATCGACCGGCTTGCCGACCACCTTGAGCTGGTCGATGGGATTGGTACTGGCGGGAGTGTCGAATTTCATATCAGGCCCTCGTGTCGGCCAGGATCGCGGTCAAGGTGCGCTCAACCAGCGGCAGCTTGAAGGCGTTGTGTTCGGTAGGTTGTGCGCCGTCGAGCAGCACGGAGGCAATCGCACGTGCGCCCTGGCGCGACTGTGCTTCGGCCGCCTCGCTGCGCCACGGCTTGTGGGCGACACCGCCGACGCCGACCCGCACGCTGCCGTCGCGTTGCACGACCGCTGCAACCGACACCAGGGCGAATGCGTAGGAGGCACGATCGCGCACCTTGCGGTAGACATGCATGCCGCCGAGCGGTTTGGGCAGGCTCACCGCGGTGATCAGCTCGCCGCGTTCCAGCACGGTTTCCAGGTGCGGCGTCTTGCCGGGTGCACGGTAGAACTCGGACAACGGCACCGCACGCGTCTGTCCATCCGGACGCACCGTTTCGACCACCGCGTCCAGCACGCGCATGGCAATGGCCATGTCGCTGGGATGGGTGGCGATGCACTCATCGCTCACGCCGATCACTGCCAACTGCCGGTTGAAGCCACCGATCGCCGCGCAACCGCTGCCCGGCAGGCGCTTGTTGCATGGCTGATTGGTGTCATAGAAATACGGGCAACGCGTACGTTGCAGCAGATTGCCTGCGGTGGTGGCGCGATTGCGCAACTGCCCCGACGCACCTGCCAGCAATGCGCGCGACAGCACGGCGTAATCGCGACGCACACGGGCATCGGCTGCCAGATCGGTATTACGCACCAGGGCGCCGATGCGCAGGCCACCATCCGGTGTCTCTTCGATGGTGTCCAGGCTCAGCCCGTTGACATCGATCAGGTGCGAGGGTGTCTCGATCTGCAGTTTCATTAGATCGAGCAGGTTTGTTCCGCCGGCGATGAACTTGGCACCCGGCTGGCGTGCCGCCTTGGCCGCAGCGTCGGCGGGTGAGGTCGCACGCTCATAGCTAAACGCCTTCATGCGCGCTCTCCCGCAACATCATTGATCGCGTCGACGATGTTGGAATACGCACCGCAGCGGCAGATGTTGCCGCTCATGCGCTCCTGCAATTCCGGCGTGGTGAGCTTGGTCTTGGCAGTCAGATCGTCGGTGACATGGCTGGGAATGCCGCGCTTGACTTCGTCCAGCACCGCTACCGCCGAACAGATCTGCCCGGGCGTGCAATAGCCGCACTGGTATCCATCGTGTTTGACGAAGGCCGCCTGCATCGGATGCAGCTTGTCCGGCGTGCCCAGGCCTTCGATGGTGGTGATCTTGCCGCCCTGATGCATCACCGCCAGCGACAGGCAGGAATTCATCCGCTGCCCATCGACGATCACTGTGCAGGCACCGCATTGGCCATGGTCGCAGCCTTTCTTGGTGCCGGTCAGATGCAGATGCTCGCGCAGGGCATCCAGCAAGGTGGTGCGATTGTCCAGGGTCAGCGTCACCGGCTTGCCGTTGACTTCGAATGCGACCTGGCTCGATGCGTTGGCAGGCTCGACTGCCTGCCGCTGCGACATCGCATTGGCTGCAGTGGCGGCCATCGACTGGGTTGCGGCAACGCTGGCTGCCGACGCCGTGCCAGCGATCAGTACCTCGCGACGGGTCATCTTGATATCTCTCATGGCTGGCATCTCCAACAATGCTGGCTTATACAGTTCTTAAATAATGTGCAGCGCGGCCGGTCACAATCGCGTGAGCATGCGGCGAGTGTGTGCGGGCGCGAATCGGCGGTATGGCCCGATTCTAGAGGCGCTGCAGGCGGGCATTGACGGCATGGACTGCATGCGCCTATGAAACGCGCTCATCATTGCTGGAATGGGTTGCGTACTCGCTGCACAACGATCGTGTGTGCTGCTGGCAGCTCGCGTTTTGCAGCGCGCCTCAGGTTCTTGAAGTGGTTCGAGACCTTTACATGTGCTGACAACGACGATGTCATCTGCGCCAGCGTACTTGCTTCGGTCTCCGCCACGCGATGCTTGTCTTCCGAATCCGGATGCGCTGTATCGAGAACATCCGGATGCGAACGACAACTCTTGAGCGGCCGCCAGCGCGTGGCGATCGCCGTCAGCCGAGTGTGGATAGCGTGGAATTGCAGTGTGTGCGAGTGACACCTGCCGATCCCACGCAGCGGCCGCGCCCGCCTCACGGCAAGCGCGGCACGTTTTCAACTGCTCCTAGAATTCCAGCACGATCTTGCCCAGATGGCCGCCCGCCTGCTGCAGCGCGAAGGCGTCAGCGATATCGTCGAGCGCGAAGGCACGATCGATCACCGGCCGCAGCGGCAAGGCATCTAGTGCACGCACCAGCTGCTGTTGATGCGTGCGGCTGCCGACCACCAGCCCCTGCAGGCGCTGCTGCCGGCCCATCATTTCCGCAGTCGGCACCGGGCCTGCGGCACCGGTCAATACGCCGATCAAAGCGATATGCCCGCCGACCCGCGCAGCGCGGATCGATTGCGCCAACGTGCCCGGCCCACCGACCTCGACCACGTGATCCACGCCACGGCCATTGGTGATCTCCAGCACCTGCGCCGACCACTCGGCATGCTGCCGATAGTTGATGACATGGTCTGCGCCCAGCGCGCGCGCCTTGGCCAGTTTTTCGTCGGACGACGATGTCGCGATGACGGTGGCACCCATCGCCTTGGCGAACTGCAATGCAAAGATCGATACACCGCCGGTGCCGAGCACCAGCACGCTATCGCCGGCCTTGAGTCCGCCGTTGACCACTAGGGCGCGCCATGCGGTAACGCCGGCCGTGGTCAGGGTCGCCGCTTCGGCATGGCTGTAGCCGGCCGGGGCATGGGTGAACGCATGGGCGGCGGCCACCACCGCAGAGCGTGCATAGCCATCGACGCCATCGCCGGGTGTGGTGGCAAAGCCGGCATGCAGCGGCTCGCCGTCCAGCCACTCGGGGAAGAAGGTGGACACCACATGATCGCCAACGGCGAACTCATCCACCTCAGGCCCAACGGCCTCGACCACGCCGGCACCGTCGGACATGGGGATGCGGCCGTCAGCGGTCGGCATCTGCCCCGACACCACGCCAAGGTCGTGGAAATTCAACGAGCTTGCATACAGCCGCACCCTGATCTGACCGCGTGCCGGCTGCCCGGGGTCGGGCAAGGCAACACCATGTAATGCATTCAGGCCTGCAGGCTGAGCTAAACGAATCGCGCGCATGGGGCGCTCCTTGCTGTGATCGATCTTCGGGATAACACGCCGGGCGTTATCCGCATGCAGTCGAGCTGGCTTTCGGCTCTGTTGTGGGATGGCGATTTCGTCGCAGCATCAAGCGCGTAACGACAGCAGGCTGGACAGCAGCGCAGTCGCACGCCGGGCAAACTGCGGTGCAACGCGTGAGGCATCAATCACAGATCGGCATTGCGCCACATGATGCAAACGATTCCACGCGGCGCCCACAGCTAAGCTGGCACGGCGGTTGCAACGTCCTGATGTCCAGACAGGTAACTCCCGTGACATCACCCGGCAAGCGGCGACGGCAACGAGCACAACGCATCGCATTGCACTTTGTGCTGAGCATTTCGTGCCTGTTGCTGCTTGGTTCGGAATACTGGTCCATCCACGACGAGCGCACGAGTGCGCTGCGTACCGCCGAAGCGCAATCGTTGAACCTCGCCAATTCGCTGGCGCAGCATGCCAGCGACACCCTGACGATCGCCGACGCCGTGCTGTCGGGGCTGGTTTCGCGGGTGGAGCACGACCAGGGCTCGGCCAGCGCGCGACTGGTCATGCATGACTTCCTGGTGCATGAAGCGCGTCGCTCGGACCGGCTGCATGGCATCTTCATCTATGCGGCCGACGGCGACTGGGTGAGTTCGTCACTGGACAGCACGCCCAGGAAGCACAACAACGCCGACCGCGCTTATTTCAAATATCACCGCGACCATCGCGACGCCTTGTCGCTGGTCGGGCCGCCGGTGCAGAGCCGTTCCGATGGCAGTTGGGTGCTCACCTTGAGCCGGCGCCTAAACACCCCCCGCGGCGAATTTGCCGGCGTGGTCCTGGTCACGCTGCAACTGAAGTATTTCCAGAACTACTACAGCACCTTCGAGGTCGGCCCGAACGGCACCATCGGCATGACCAATGACGACGGCATCGTGCTGGTACGCCGGCCCGACAAACCGGGCGTGATCGGCACCTCGATCGCAGGCACCTCGATCTACGTCACCATGCGCGCGCGCAGGCACGGCACGGCCACCTATCGTTCGCCGATCGACGGCGTGGAGCGCATTTCCAGTTTCGCGCCAGCGCAGGCCTATCCATTGACCGTATTGACCGGGGTCGCGGTCGATGATGCATTGGCCAACTGGCGGCAATCCGTGCGCCAGCGGATCGTGATCGCCACACTGGGATGCGCGTTGCTGCTGGGCGTCGGCATCTGGCTGGATCTGCAGTTGCGCCGCATGCATCGCAACGAGGACAAGCTCAGCTCCGAAGCCTGGATCGATGCACTCACCGGCATTGCCAACCGCCGTGCGTTCGACCACCGGCTCTCGCGTGCCTTGCAGCAGGCTGTGCATCGACAGGCACCGCTGTCGGTGCTGATGATCGATGTCGATCATTTCAAGCTCTACAACGACACCTACGGCCACGTTAACGGTGACGCCTGCCTGCGCCTGGTCGCAGGCGCGATTGCCGGTTGCTCACGGCGCAGCGAAGACGTTGCCGCGCGCTACGGCGGCGAAGAGTTCGGCATGATCCTGCCGCAGACAGATGCCGCCGGCGCACTGCGGCTGGCCGACGCAATCCGCAGCGCCGTCGCCGGGCTCGGGCTGATGCACCTGTCCAGCCCGACCAGCGCGCACGTCACCGTCAGCGTCGGCGTAGCGACGTTCGAACCGGGCGAAACGCCACGCACCCCGGATGCCTTCGTGCACGACGCCGACTCGGCCTTGTATCGCGCCAAGCAGAACGGCCGCGACCGGACGTCGGCGTAGCGCAACTGGCAGTAAAAACTGAGCGCAACGCCAGGCGGGCGCGGCCTATGTCCGGAATCGGTGTGTGTCAGGCAGACACACCATGGATGCGCGGCGTTCTCAGCCACCTGACGATTGCGCGCGAGATGCTGTTAGCAACGTTTGGTCGAGATTGGTGAGCGGCGCCGTCGTACTGGCCAGGTCTGCACGTCCAGGGAGCTTCGGAACAGCCCGGCCTGCGTCGATGCAATCAGCAACCCGCAAGCAAAAGGCCCGCGCGATGCGGGCCTTCTGAATGACAAACAGGCTGGCTGCCGATCAGAACGGGATATCGTCGTCGGCAAAATCGTCCATCGGCGGTGCCGACTGCTGCTGGGCTGGCTGCTGACGACGCGGGGCGTAATCCTGACCGCCACCCTGACCACCACCGCCACCGCCTTGCTGCTGGCGCGGCGCCTGGCTGCGCTGCGGGCGATCGCCGCCCATGCCGCCACCGCCGCCTTCGCCACGGCCGCCGAGCATCTGCATCTCATTGGCGACGATGTCGGTGCTGTACTTCTCCACGCCGTCCTGGCCGGTGTACTTGTCGTAGCGCAGTTCGCCTTCGACGTACACCTGCGAGCCCTTGCGCAGGTACTCGCCGGCGATCTCGCCCAACTTGCCGAAGAACACCACGCGGTGCCACTCGGTGCGCTCCTGGTTGTTGCCATCGCGGTCCTTGCGCATGCTGGTGGTGGCCAGACTCACGCGCGTGATCGCCATGCCGGCCTGGGTGTACTTGGTGTCGGGATCGTTGCCGAGGTTGCCGACGAGGATGACTTTGTTGATGCCGCGGGCCATAGATGCTTCCGAGATGGTGCGCCGGCGCCAATGGGCGCGGCGGTGAATGTCTTGGTGCCAATGTTACCGCACCTGCCGGCCACGGTCCCGGCGGATCGCCGCAGCGCCGGGCGGGGAAATGCCGCGCCGGCAGGTCGGAATCCGGGCGCTCGCCGACAGGCCCGACGCTGGTGCCGCAAGGGTTTGCGGCCACGCCGGAGGCCTTTGGACACGGCCAGCGGGACGGATCTGGCCCAGACACCTATAATCGGCGCACATCACGAACGCCTGCGCATGACCATCGCCGAAGACCTCCCCACCGTCCTGGGCCTGCCCCAGATCCAGTCCCTCGCCGCGCCCGACATGGCCGCGGTCGACGCGCTGATCCGCCGCCGTCTGGCCTCGGACGTCGTGCTGATCAACCAGATCGCCGATCACATCATCTCCGCCGGCGGCAAACGCCTGCGTCCGATGCTGGTGATGCTGGCCGGCCACGCCGCTGGCGGCTCCGGCCCGGAGCACCATCAACTGGCGGCGATCATCGAGTTCATCCACACCTCCACCCTGCTGCACGACGACGTGGTGGACGAATCGGACCTGCGCCGCGGGCGCAGCACTGCCAATGCGCTATGGGGCAATGCGCCCAGCGTGCTGGTCGGCGATTTCCTGTATTCGCGCAGCTTCCAGTTGATGGTGGAGCTGGATCGCATGGAAGTCATGCAGATCCTGGCCGATACCACCAACCGCATCGCCGAGGGCGAGGTACTGCAGCTGCTGCACGTGCACAACCCCGACACCGACGAAGCCGCCTACCTGCGCGTGATCGAGCGCAAGACCGCGGTGCTGTTCGCCGCCGGCACGCGCCTGGGCGCGCTGGCCTCGGGCGCGGATGCGCAGGTGCAGCAGCGCCTGTACGACTACGGCATGCAGTTGGGCTTTGCCTTCCAGATTGCCGACGACGTGCTCGACTACGCTGCCGATGCCGCGGACCTGGGCAAGAACCTTGGCGACGACCTGGCCGAAGGCAAGGCGACCCTGCCGCTGATCCACGCCATGGCGCACTCGGATGCGAGCACCCGGGAGCGCCTGCGCCAGATCGTCGAACAAGGCGATGCGAGCGCAATGCCCGAAGTGCTGGCGGCGATTCATGCCACCGGCGGCCTGGATTACAGCCGCCAGCGTGCCGCCGAATATGCTGCCGCCGCCGAACAGGCGCTGGACACGTTGCCGCCCAGCCCCGCAGTTGCCGCATTGCGCGGCCTGGCGCGGTATGCGGTGCAACGCACGCATTGAGCCGGGTGGCGGCAGGTTCGCCTGCCGCGCTCACTGAAGGGGCTGACAGCCGACGGTCACCCTCGCCTTTCCGGCGGAAACGCTGCCGCAACCCATGCCGGGACTGCGGCGCCTTGTCACACGGCCTCTGAACGCATCACACACCGACGCTGCGTGCGCGATCCGATCCATATACGGGATCGGCATCTCGCTCCCGCACCGCGTGTCCGCACGCCACCCGCCACATCCGACGACTGCCAGTGCGGCGGTCAGCCGCCTCTGGCCACCTCGTCAATCGCCAAAGCGTTCGTCAAAGAAATCGCCGAGCATGCGGTAGGCACGTTTCGCCGCACGCGGGTTGTACAGGCAGCCTGGCGGGCTGTTGGCATCGGCTTCGGCAAAGCAATGCACCGCACCGCTGAAATTGACGAACTGCCAGTCCGCGCCGGCCGCATTCATCTCGGTTTCGAAGGCGGCGATGTCCGCCTTGCTCACGCTCTTGTCGTCGGCGCCATTGAGCACCAGCAGCGGCGTCCTGGCCGAACCGGCCGTCGCCGGGCTGGGCGTGGCGATGCCACCGTGCAGGCTGACCACACCGGCCAGCTGCGCACCGGCGCGCACCAGCTCCAGCACCGTGGTGCCGCCGAAGCAGAACCCCACCGCACCGATGCGCGATGCATCCAGCGGCGCCTTGCCGGCCTGCGCCTTGAGTACATCCACCGCCTTCAGCGCGCGGGCGCGCAACGTCGGCGGGTCCTTCTTCAGCGCGCCGGCAAACTGCCCGGCCTCGCTGTCGTTGGCCGGACGCTTGCCCTTGCCGTAGACGTCGGCAACCAGCACCACGTAGTCGTCGCCGGCCAGTTGCTTGGCCTTGGTGACCGCCGAATCGTTGACGCCGCGCCAGTTCGGCACCATCACCAGCCCTGGGCGCTTGGCGGTACCGGCGTCGTCGTAGACCAGCACGCCGCTGAAGGTGTCCTTGCCGACCGTCCATTCCAGCGGTTTGGCCTGCATCGCTGCGGCGGCGGGCAACGCCAGCGACGCCAAGACACCGAACAACCCAACGCCACGCCATCTCCATTGCTTGTGCATGTGCCTGCTCCCGGGAAGGTCCGGCGAGTGTAGGCGCTGCCGCCGTGCACACCGGGTCAGCGTGGACGCCGACGGACCGATCGCGTCGACGTTCTGCCACGGCCGTCGAAAAACCCCGTGGCGGATGGCGCCGTCGCTCCGCGTGCGCGCAACGCAGCGCTACTGCACGCCCAAGCCGGGAATCGCGCTGATCGCCGCCGGATCGAACCCGGCCAGCTGGGCGAAATGGCGGCCGCGCGCAACGTAATCGCTATAGGCGCCGAAGCTGGGCGCACCCGGCGACAGCAGCACCACACCGCCCTGCTCGCCCAGCGCCTGGCGCGCCAGCCGCATCGCGTGTTCCAGGTCGGCGGCGGCATGCAGGCCGAAACGACCGCTCGCGGCCAGCGGAGCCAGCAACGCATGGATCCGCGGCCCGTTCGCACCCATGGTGACGATTTCCAGCGGCGCCTGCTGCGCCATCTGCGCGGCAAAATCCTGCCAGTCCAGCCCGCGATCGTGGCCACCGACCAGCAAGGCCACGCGGCGTTGCGCAAAGCAGGCCAGCGCCGCCAGTGAGGCATGCGGGGTGGTGCTGATGGAGTCGTTGACGTAGCTGATGCCGTCCACGCTGCCGAGCAGCTGCAGGCGGTTCGGCAACGGGCGGAAGCTCGCTGCGGCCGGCGCCAGCGCCGCCGCGTCCAGCCCCAGGGCTTCCAGCGCTGCCAGCACCGCGCACAGGTTCCGCCGATTGTGTTCGCCGGGCAGCGGCACGTTGGCGGTGTCGAACACCGGCTGCTCGCCGCGATACACCACATCGCCGCGCAGATGCCAGCCATCGGGATGGTTAAACCAGCGCACCTCGCTGTCGGGCAACTGCAGTTGGGTCAGATGCGGATCGGCAGCATTGAGCAAGGCAATGCGCGGGCGGCCTTCGGTGACCAGCGCCAGTTTGTCGCGCACGTAGCGCGCCTCGTCGCCATGCCAGTCCAGATGCTCGGGAAACAGGTTCAGCACCAGCGCCAATTCCGGACGCGCGCCGCTGCGCCCCACTTCGCCGGTCTGATAGCTGGACAACTCGATCGCCCAATAGCCCGGCGGCGGTTGCGGCGCCAGCACTTCCAGCAAGGGTTGGCCGATATTGCCGACCAGGGCGGTGCGATGGCCGGCCGCGCGCAGCAGATGCGCCAGCAGCGCGGTGGTGGTGCTCTTGCCCTTGGTGCCGGTGACGCAGATGGCGCCAGGCACATAGCCGTCAGGCTGCGCATGCTCGGCAAACCACAACGCGGTGCCGCCGATGAATTGCGTGCCGTGCTCGGTTGCGGCGGTGTGCGCCTCGGGGCGATACGGGCTGATGCCGGGCGATTTCACCACCACCTCGAACCGGCCCAGCGCCTGCGCGCTGGCGTCGGTTTCCACGTGCAACGCAGCATCGGCCAGCGTCTCGAGCTCGCGCGCTTCGTCGGCGTTGCAGAACACCGTCAGCGTTTGCGTCGGCAACGCGGCGCGCAGTGCGCGATACGCGGCGCGTCCTTCGCGCCCCCAGCCCCATAACGCAACCGCCTTGCCCTCAAGCTGCGAAATTCGCACGCACGCGCTCCCACAGCGCCGACGGAATCCGGTGCTCGCCGTCGATGGCCAGCAACGGCTCCAGCTGCAGCGCCTGCTGGTCCAGCTGTGGCTGGATCTCGCGGATGAAACGCAGCACCAGCGCGTCCTCCTTCCATTCGGCACGGCTGGCCAGCACCGCCATTGCCGCGCGCGATTCGCGCCCTTCACCGACGCATTCGAACGGCTTGTGGTCCTGGAATTCCAGCAGCGCATCGTAGCCGCCGGCCTGGGTTGCATCGTCGAGCAGATTGCGCCCGAAGATCTTGACCAGCCGCGTCTTGGGCATGAAGGGTGCCAATGCCAGGAACACGAAATGGCACTTCGGGCAGACCCCGCACCAGCGATGCACCGGGCGCTCGCCCATGATGTGGAAGTTGCGGTTGCAGCTGGAAAAATGCGCGTCGTAGTGATCGGTCTTGGCGAACTGGCGCGCCACCGCCAGCTCCGACAACGGCCGCAGCAACGAGTAGTACCGCAGGTCGGCCGCCACGTGCCGCTGCACGTAATCGCCGAACGCCTGCTCGAACGCCCAGCCCTTGGACCACTGGTGATTGACCTCGCCGGTGCCGGGAATCTGGCTGCCGTAACTGGCCGAACGCTCGTTGGAAAACACCACCTGGTCCACGCCATTGAACAAGGCCGACAACACCAGGATGGCCGAGTTCACCGCAGTGACCGGGATATGCCCGTTCCAGGCGCCCTGGCGATTGAGCTCGAACAATTCCGGCGCCAGCACGCGGCCGATATTGAGCACCGGCAGACCGGTGCGCTCGGCGCAGGCCCGGATCAGCTGCGAGCCGCCGATCCAGCTGACGGTCTGGTCGATGCCGGCATGCCGCAGCGCTTCGATGCTGACCAGCGAATCCTTGCCGCCACCGATCGCAACCAGGGCGTGCTCGCGCAAGCCCAACGCCGGCGCATCGCCGGCAGCCGGTGCAGCCACCGGCAAGTGGATCTTGCCGTGCAGGTTCAAGCCATTGCGATAGGCGAACTCGCCCAGGCCGTGCAGGTAGACGCTTTCCACCAGCGCAGCGGTATCGGCATCGATGCTGTAGCTGTCGATGGCAATGGTCGGCGGCACTGCGGCCTTGTAGTAACTCACGCCCGCGATGAGGTGCAGCAACTGCAAGGCCTGCTGCACGGCGGCGGCACGCGTGCCGTCCAGCACGAATGGCGCGCCGGGCACGGCAACGGTTTCCACAAGTTCCGGCCCCTGATCGAAGGCATACACCAGCGTCGCCACGCCGGTCTGCGCGTCGAGTGCGCAACGCACGAAACGGAAGGTGGAAATCTGGTGTTTGTCGAAAGCGCTCATGGACTACCTGCAGGAACACGTACGCGACGCAGATAACGCCGGCACAGGACATATTCAATCATGGAAAACGGCACCGCAGCCCACAGCAGCGGCAGGCAACCGAACAGCACCGCCAGCAACAGCACATCCGGACGTGCAGCCGCTGCATCGCCGGACACCGCGAAGGCGATGGCGACATACAGCGCCACCACCGGCACATAACTCAGCGCGCTCAACAGCACCGTGCGCACCGCCATCCCGCCACTGCGACGCGTGGGACCGCGCGCATCGCGCCGACGTTGCCAACGCCCAGCCAACCATGCGCCGATACCGGCGGCGACCAGCGCGGGCAGCGCCCATTTGAAGGTGTCGCTCCACGGCATGCCCAAACTCAGTTGCTGCAGCGCGGTGGCGAACACGATCGCAGCGCCACCGGCCAGCGTACTGAGTGCAATGAACTCAGCCTGCGGGCGCATCGATCACCTCTTCGCGCGGCAATTCGCGCTGGTTGTAAGTGCTGGCCATCGAGTAACCGTAGGCACCGGCATCGGCCAGCAGCATCACATCACCCGGCGCGGTGGCGGCAGGCAGACGACGGCGCTTGCCGAACACATCGGAGGATTCGCAGATCGGCCCGACGATATCGAAGCTGCCATCGGCCGGCGTGTCGAGCTGGCTGAGGTTTTCGATGTCGTGCCAGGCGTCGTACAGCGCGGGGCGGATCAGCGTGTTCATGCCTGCATCCAGGCCCACGCGCTGCACGCCGTCCTTCTCGATCACCTGGGTCACCTGCGCCAGCAGCACGCCGGCTTCGGCCACCAGGTAACGGCCCGGCTCGATCGCCAGCCGGTAGCCCGGATGCACCGCCTTGACCTCGGCCAGGCCCTTGGCCCACAGCTCCAGATCGAACGGTTCGTCTTCGGCGCTGTACGGAATCGGCAGGCCGCCACCGATATCGATGGTCTCCACCGTGCCGATGCGGCGCGCGAAGCCGGCCAGTTCGTCGTACATCATCCGCCAGTGTTCGCCGGTCTCCACGCCACTGCCCAGGTGCGCATGCACGCCGGTGATGGTGACCTCCAGCGTGCGCGCCACTTCCACGAACTCATCCACGCGCGTGGACGACAAGCCGAACTTGGACGCCTTGCCGCCGGTGTTGACCTTCTCGTGATGGCCGTCGCCGTGCCCCAGGTCGATGCGCAGCCACACGTTGCGGCCACGGAACACCTCCGGCCAGCGCCGCAATGCTTCGACGTTGTCCACAGTGACGGTCACGCCCAGCGCAAATCCGGCTTCGTATTCGGCCTTGGGCGCGAAACTCGGGGTGAACAGCACGCGTCGCGGCGACAGCTCGGGCAAGGTATCGAACACGCGGCGCAGCTCGCCGTGCGAAACGCATTCCAGCCCGAACCCGGCCTGTTCCAGCGCCATCAGGATCGCCGGATGCGCATTGGCCTTGATCGCGTAATAGCGTTGATCCACTGCCGCGATCTGCGCCAGCGCCTGCGCCCGCGCACGCACCGTGGGCAGGTGATAGACGTAACGCGGCGTGCCGGCCTTGGACAGTGTCAGCAGGTGCGCGCGCTCGGCGTGCCACCACGGCGTGGGCCGCGGGCGCACCGAGCCGATGATCTCGCGCCAGCGCGGCCCGAACACCTCGCCTTCGCTCACCGGCATCGCGCCACTGTCGATCAATTCCGCATGCAGGATCGGCAGCAGGCCATCGGCATCGGCTTCGTCGATGACGAAGGTCAGATTCAGGTCGTTGGACGACTGCGAGATCATGTGCACGCGCTCCTGCCCGAACGTGGCCCACACGTCGGAGAGCTTGTGCAGCAGCGAGCGCATGCCGCGCCCGACCAGGGTGATCGCCGCGCACGGCACGATGATCTTGACCTTGCAGATCTGCGACAGATCGGCCGACAACGCCGCCAGCACATCGGTGTTGACCAGGTTCTCGGACGGGTCCAGCGACACGGTGACATTGGTCTCGGCCGAACCGATCAGGTCCACCGACAGGCCATGTTTCTTGAACAGCGTAAACACATCGGCCAGGAAGCCCACCTGCTGCCACATGCCGATGCCTTCCATCGACACCAGCACGATGCCGTTGCGCCGGCTGATCGCCTTGACGCCCGGCACCGGCTCGGCATTACCGTCGATGCTGGTGCCCGGCAGATCGGGGCGCTCGGTATCCAGGATCGCCATCGGCACGCCGGAATCGCGGCATGGCTTGATCGACCGCGGATGCAGCACCTTGGCACCGGTGGTGGCGATTTCCTGCGCCTCGTAATAGTCCAGGCGGGTCAGCAGCCGCGCGTCCGGCACGTCCTTGGGGTTGGCGCTGAACATGCCGGGCACATCGGTCCAGATTTCCACCCGGCTGGCGCCGAGCAGCGCACCGAAATACGCCGCCGAGGTATCCGAACCGCCACGCCCCAGGATCGCGGTGCCGCCATCGGCGTGCCGCGAAATGAAGCCCTGGGTGATCAACAGGTGCGTGGGCTGCGCATCGAAACGCGTGCGCCAGTCGGCGTCGGACTGCCACTGGCAGGACACCGACAGGCGCTTGGACCATTCGCTCTGATTGGGCTGCGGCGGCAGCGCCGACAGCCACTGGCGCGCATCCAGCCAGCCCATGTCCAGGCCGCTGGCGTGCAGATACGCCGCACCGATGGTGGAAGACAGCAACTCGCCCTGCCCCAGCACCTCGGCCTGCCAGTCCAGCGTGCGCGTTGCCGCGCGCGCATCGCCGATCAATGCATGCAGCGCGGCAAGACGCTCGCCCAGCACTGCATCGGCATCCAGTTCCAGCTCGGCCAGGAACTCGCGATGGCGCTGCTCCAGCGCCGCCACGCGCTGCGCGCTGTCGGCGGCGCCATCGGCAATCGCGGTGAGTTCGTTGGTCACGCCCGACAGCGCGGACACCACCACCAGCACGCGGCCGCCGGTCTCGTTGGCCCGTTTGCTCGCCAGTTTTCCAATCGTGTCCCAGCGATGACGACGCGACACCGAGGTGCCGCCGAACTTGAGGACGATCCAACGATCGGTAGAGTGGGGAGCTGACATGGAGATAGGCGTTTAGGATGAGGGGGAAGACGCCCGGTACGCCGGGCGGAACCTCCGATTCTACTGCCAATGCCGCCCGCATGACCCCGTGTACGGTCACAGCCTGCCGGCAGCCACGGCCATCACCGCAACGGTTTGCGCTGCAACCATCGACGCGCCTTCCATCGACCGAGATCCATTCCCCATGAGCAAGCACCGCTACCTGCAACTGGATGTGTTCGGCGGCCAGGATGGCCACGGCAATCCGTTGGGCGTGGTCTTTAATGCACAGACGTTGTTGTCAGAGCAGATGCAGCAGATGGCCGCCTGGCTGAACCTGTCGGAGACGATCTTTTTCCTGCCGGTCAGCGCGCCCGATGCGGATTACCACATCCGTATCTTCACGCCACGCGCCGAGCTGCCGTTCGCCGGCAATCCCAGCGTGGGTGCGGCGTGGGCGGCGGCAACGCACGGGCTGGTGGCGTTCAAGCCTGATGGCCGGATGCGCCAGCAATGCGCCGCCGGCGTACTGCCCGTAGAGGTGATCGACCGGCATGGCGCCCTGCTGGTGCGGCTGCGGGCACCGCGTGCGCAAGCAGTCGAAACCGGCGATGCGCATGTTGCGGCATTGCACGAGGCCTGCGCCGGCCTGCGCATGGCCGAACGCCCGGCCGCACTGTGGAACAACGGCCCCGGCTGGTGGCTGCTGGAACTGGCCGACGCGCAGGCGGTACGCCAGGCGATGCCCGATCTGGCGGCGATCAGCCGCCTGACCCAGGCCAGCGCAGCCACCGGCCTGGCCATCTACGCCCCGCAGGCCAATGGCGATGCGGACCTCGTGGTGCGCGCCTTCTGCCCCGGCGACGGCATCCCGGAAGATCCGGTCACCGGCAGCGCCAATGCCTGCATTGCCGCGCGCCTGCACGGCGAAGGCCGCGTGCCGGGCCAGGTGTCGCGCTATGTCGCCAGCCAGGGGCGCGAAGTCGGCCGCGACGGCCGTGTGCACGTGGAGGTGGATCACGAAGGCGAAGTCTGGATCGGCGGAACGACCAGGCAAGTGATCGAAGGCCGCATCGATTGGTAAGCTGCCGCGCCCTGTTCGCGGACCCGCCACCATGACCACCCGCCGTTTCCTGCAACTGGATGTGTTCTCCGCCCGCCCCGGCAGCGGCAACCCGCTGGCAGTGGTGCTGGATGCCCAAGGCCTGGACGATGCCGCGATGCAGGCCATCGCACGCTGGACCAAGCTGCCGGAAACCACCTTCGTGTTTGCGGCGCCGGATGCGCACAGCAGCTATCGGCTGCGGATGTTCTCGCCACAAAAGGAAGTGCCGTTTGCCGGCCACCCCAGCGTCGGCACCGCCCACGCGGTGCTGGAAGCCGGCCTGGCCGCGCCCGACGACGGCGTGCTGATCCAGGATGGCATCGCCGGCCAGTTGCCGCTGCGCGTGGAGCAGATCGCGGGCCATCGCAGCATCGCCATCCGCACCCCGCGTGCGCGCGTGGCCGAGCAGGTGGAGGCCGACGACCCGCGCCTGCGCGATGCGGTGCGCGGCTGGCCACTCGGCAGCCTGCCGCCCGCCTTGATGGACGGCGGCCGCACCTGGTGGGTGGTGGAACTGGCCAGCGAAGCGGCGCTGCGCGGCCTGCAGCCGGATTGGGACGCGATCGCCGCGCTGGCCGAATCCACCGGCAGCATGGGCGTGTTCGCCTATGCCCGCGCCGCAGCGCCCGGTGCCTACGATCTGGCGGTACGCGCCTTCGTCGGCAATGGCCGGCGCTTCGAAGATGCCGCCTCCGGCGCGGCCAATGCAGTGCTCGCCGCCTGGCTGGACGGCCGCCAGGCATTGCCTGGCAAAGAACGTCGCTACGTGGTCAGCCAGGGCCGCGAGATCGGCTTCGACGCCTTGCTGGAATTGCGCATCGACGCCAATGGCGATGTGTGGTCTGGCGGCCAGGTGCAGACGGTGATCCGCGGCACGCTGGATTGGGCGTGATCGCACCTGATCCCGCAGGCTGAAGAGTGCCTGCGCGGAAACAAGAAACGCTGCGGTCGCCCGCAGCGTTTTCGTCATTCAACCGGCCATGTCGATCGCCTGACCGCAGCGTGCGGCACCGCAGCGGTCAGTCCGGGCGCACGTCCACGCGCACGCGGATGCGGTCGCCGGGGTTGTAGTCGCTACGCGTGTGATAGGTGCGGCCCGCGTATTCGTAGGTCACGTCATAGCCATCGACACGATCGCGTTCGCGCCGGTAGGACACCGGCTCGCAGACGCTGACATTGCCCTGGTAGTTGCGATTATTGGCTTCGTAGATCGAGCGGCCCGCTGCGACGCCTGCCATGGTGCCGACCGCGGTGCCGACCAGGCGGCCATTGCCACCACCGACCTGGCTACCAAGTACCGCACCGGCAATACCGCCGATCACGCTGGCCACGCCACGGTTGGATACACCGGCCTGGCCATAGCTGCCGCCATCGCGGTAGTAGCCGTCGTTGCGGGTGTAGTAGCCATCGGCCGGGCGGTTGTAGCAGCGTTCGCTGCTGCGCTCGTTGTACGAATCGGTCACGATGATCGGGTCCACGCGCACTACCCGCGCATATTCGTAACGACCATCCTCATAGCTGCCACGTCCGTTGTAGCCGCTGTCATAGCGCTGCGCCGTTGCATTGCCTGCAACTGCCAGACCCATCACCAGAGCACCAAGCACAAGAGTTTTCATTGCAGCAGCTTCACAGGGAGGACACGCTGCCGATGCTCGGCCTGCGCCAGTGAAACCGCCCTGAACCAAACCGCCCTTGCAACGCCCTATTCAGGTCGCCGCCAGCTGCGTGCGCCGACAGCCATCGCCGGCGCACGCAAGGGGATCACGCCTGGTTGGAAAATTCGCTTTCCAGACTGATCGGCACGGCGCTCAGCGCCTTGGACACCGGGCAGTTCTTCTTCGCGGTGTCGGCCAGCTCGCGGAACTTGGCTTCGTCAATCCCCGGCACCACGGCCTTGAGCTTGAGGCGGATCTGCGACAGCTGCGGGCCGCCTTCCATCGACAGATCCACGTCTGCGCGCGTATCCAGCGAGGTCGGCGGAAAACCCGCTTCGCTCAGTTGTGCCGACAGTGCCATGGTGAAGCAGCCGGCGTGCGCGGCGGCAATCAGCTCTTCCGGGTTGGTGCCCTTCTCGTCGCCGAAGCGGCTGCTGAAGGCGTAGCGGGTCTTGTCCATCAGCCCGCTTTGCGGCGTGCTGAGCTGGCCCTTGCCGGTCTTGAGGTCGCCTTCCCAGTGAGCGGTGGCGTGACGCGAAATACCCATTGCGATCTCCTGCGATGAAAGGAGCGGCCACGATAGGCGAGTGGATGTTATGGCGTGGTGCCTGGATTCGGGAATCGGGAATCGGGAATCGGGAATCGGGAATCAGGAATCAGGAATCAGGAATCAGGAATCGTAAGAGCAGGCCGTGTGCGCGTTCTGATGGCAAGGGTTTTGCGAGCGTCTGCGCGAAGACGCTCGGCCGGCGGCGACCGCGACCGCATTGTGGGTGCGCGGTCGCGTCGCCGGGCTCGCTCAACCCAGCAGGGTTTCCAGTACGGCCATGCGCACCGCCACGCCGTTGGCGACCTGGCGCAGCACGCACGATTGCGCGCCGTCGGCGACTTCGTCGGTGATTTCCACACCGCGGTTGATCGGGCCCGGATGCAGCACGGCGGCGTCGCGGCCGGCGCGTGCCAGGCGCTCGCGGGTCAGCCCGTAGTCGGCGTGGTACTGCTCCAGCGACGGCACCAGGCCCTCTTCCATGCGCTCGCGCTGCAGGCGCAGCATCATCAAGGCGCCGGCACCTTCCAGCATCGCGTCGAAGTCCTGGCCGACCACGCAACCATCCAGCATGTCGTCGTCGGGCAGCAGGCTGGCCGGACCGCAGACGCGGATCTCGCCGGCGCCCAGCGTGCGCAGCGCATGCAGGTCCGAGCGCGCAACGCGTGAGTGCTTCACATCACCGACAATCACCACCTTGAGCTTGGAAAAATCGGTGCCCTTGGCCTGACGCAAGGTGAGCATGTCGAGCAGGCCCTGGGTGGGATGCGAACTGCGTCCGTCACCGGCGTTGATCAAGGCAGTGCCCTCGCCTGCGGCCGCGGCCAGCGCTTCCACCGCACCGTCGTCGGGATGGCGCACCACAAAGCCGCGTACGCCCATCGCCTCGAGGTTCTTCAGCGTGTCGCGCGCGGTCTCGCCCTTGCGGGTGGACGAGGTGGAGGCATCGAAGTTGAGCACGTCCGCGCCGAGTCGCTGCGCAGCCAGATGAAACGAGCTGCGCGTGCGCGTGGACGGTTCAAAGAACAGCGTGCACACCGCGGTGCCAGCGAGCACGCTGCGCTTGCCCACGCGCCCTACCGCCGCATCGCGGATCTGGCCGGCACGATCAAGCAGCTGCAGCAGCGTGGTGCGCGGCAGTCCTTCCAGGGTGAGCAGGTGGCGCAGGCGTCCGTCCGAATCGAGTTGCATGGTGGTCATCGCAGGTCGGGAGTGTCAGGGAAGAAGAGTGGCTTGGTCGGGCGCGGCCAACCAGCGTTCGACGATCACCGCGGCCGCCATCGCGTCCAGCGCCTCGGCATCGCGGCGGCGCTTGCGCCCGTCGGCGCGCTCGCGCGCGAAGCGCTGCGCGGCTTCGACCGAACTGGAGCGCTCGTCGATCAGCACCACCGGCAGCGCATAGCGCTCGCGCAGTTGGCGGGCGAAGGCATGCGCACGCTTGCGTGCGGGTTGGTCCTTGTCGTCCAGGGTCAGCGGGTCGCCGACCACCAGGCCGTCGGGGCGCCATTGCTTGTGCACGCGATCCAGCGCGACCCAGTCCGGGCCATTGGCATGCACATTGATGACGGCAACTGCACGCGCACCGGCGCCGAGCGCAGTGCCGATGGCCACGCCGATGCGGCGCGATCCCACGTCGAAGCCCAGCACCGTGCCATCCGGGCGGATCGCGCCCGCCTCAGGCATGCCCGGAATAATCCGTCAGCCGGAACAGGTCCACGCCGATGCGCCCGGCAGCGGTCTGCCAGCGATCTTCCAGCGCGGTGGCGAACAGCACATTGGCATCCGACGGCGCGGTCAGCCAGCTGTTCTCGCCCAGTTCGAATTCCAGCTGGCCCGCCCCCCAGCCGGCACAGCCCAGCGCCACCAGCGCATTGCGCGGGCCTTCGCCGGCCGCCATGGCTTCGAGAATGTCGCGCGAGGTGGTCAGGTAGACACCCTGCCCCACTTCCAGGCTGGAATCCCAGTCGCGCGCATCGTCGTGGATGACAAAACCGCGCTCCGGGTGCACCGGCCCGCCGCTGAGCACGATCTGCTCGCGCAGGTGCTCGTCGACGGTATCGATGCCCATTTGCGACAGGACCTCGCCCAGCGTGTATTCGGAGGGCCGGTTCACCAGCACGCCCATGGCGCCGTTCTCGTCGTGCTGGCAGATCAGCGCGACGCTGCGCGAAAAGGTGGGGTCGGACAGCGCCGGAAGCGCGATCAGCAGTTGGTTGGCCAGAGGCGTGGGCAAAACAGACATGGCCGCATTCTAGCCGTTCGCTTCGCCGCGCGCAGAGCCGCTGCCATACTTGCTGCACGCCGGCGGCACCGGACTGCCGATGCCGCCGATGGACAGCGGCCCTGCAGACACCACCGATGGCAGCCGGCAGGCAAGGCCGGCCCGTTCAGATTGCTGGCGGCTGCGCGGCGCGGACCTCGAGGCTGCGCCGTGCTGCGATCGATCTGCTACGGCACCGCAGTCGATGCGTGCACCCACGCGTCGCTGTTTGGTCGCTATCGTGGCGGGCCGGACTCCCGGCCATCGCGCCGGCCGCTGGTCCACCTACACCTGCTCCACCTACAACAGGCATCTCATGAGCGGCTACTGCAGCATCGCCCCCGGGCATCCGGTCCACGGGCACTACCACGACCACGAATACGGCTTTCCGCAGCGCGAGGAGCGCGAGCTGTTCGAGCGCCTGGTGCTGGAGATCAATCAGGCCGGGCTGAGTTGGGAAACCATCCTGCGCAAGCGCAGCAACTTCCAGCGCGCCTACGACGGCTTCGACGTGGACACGGTGGCCGCCTATGGCGAGAGCGACATTGCGCGGCTGCTCGGCGACGCCGGCATCATCCGCAACCGGTTGAAGGTGCTGGCGACCATCCACAATGCGCAGGTCATCCAGCAGTTACGCGCCTCGCACGGCAGTTTCGCGCAATGGCTGGATGCACAGCATCCGCTCGACAAAGCCGCCTGGGTCAAGCTGTTCAAGAAGACCTTCCGCTTCACCGGCGGCGAGATCACCGGCGAGTTCCTGATGAGCCTGGGCTACCTGCCCGGCGCGCACCATGCCGATTGCCCGGTGTTTAAACGCATCCAGGCGCTGTCGCCGCCGTGGCTGCAGCACGGCAAGGCCTAACGGCGGCATCAGCGCGCAGACGCCGGCAGGCAGTTGCCCTGCCGCAGCTGCCGCGGGCATGCGCATATACCGCTTCGGCGTGATGGGTGCCGCTGCCGATCGCAGCGTCACCAACGGCGCGTTGAATCAAACGCCCATATAACGATGCGGGCGGTGATTGAACATCAGCACCAGGCTCAGCATCAACGCACCCAGCGCCGAGTACAGCACCTTGTCCGGGGTGAGGACGCTGAAGGCGACCAGCATCAGCATCGCATCAAAACTCATCTGCACCTTGCCGGCGCTCCAGCCGCGCTCGCGCTGCAGGTACACCGCCAGGATGCCGATGCCGCCCAGGCTGCCGCGATGGCGGATGAAGAACAGGATGCCCAGGCCCGCCAGCGCGCCGCCGACGATCGCCGAAAACAGCGTGTTGATGTGCGCGTAATCGGCCCAGCGCGGCAGCAGGTCGGTGAGCGCACCGCAGGCGCCCACCGCGGCAAAGGTCTTCAGGGTGAATTCCCAGCCCATGCGGCGCACGCTCAGCCAATAGAACGGCAGGTTGACCAGCACGAACACCAGGCCGAAGTTCCAGTGCAGCGCGTAATGCAGCAAAAACGCCACGCCGGCCATGCCGCCGATCATCAGGCCGCCCTTGGCGAAGATCGCCAGGCCCAGCGAAGCCACCAGCGTCGCCAGCACCATGCCCTGCACGTCCTCGGCCACCGAGTGGTGAAACGCGTGGTCGTCAGCCGGGGTGCCGGCCGAATCCGGTGGCGGCGTCAACGGACCGGAAGTCATCACTGTGCCGTCGTCGGGCAACGGCTGTTGCTCCGGACGGAGATCGGAATCGGGAAGGCTCACGGGCTGGGCACTGCGGTGGGGTGCGGATATTAGACACTATCGGCCCGCCTGGTTACATCTGAAACATCACCCCACGTGTGCGTTGCGACGTTGCACGGTCATCGGCCATGGCGGCGCCCGCCGCCGGCATCGCGTGCGAAACAGCTGCAAGCAGCACGCTGGATCGGATTCAGCGCAGACCATCCCGCTTCCTTCCATGCACGCCTGGCCATCCGCCACGGCGTGCAGCGCTCCTGCAGGCGCTCAGCGAACCTCGGCGATCTCCACGCCATCCAGGCCCTGCGCCAGGGTCTTGGCGTCGCCGCCCTGCGACAGCTTGATGCGCAGGCGCACCTCGTTCTGCGAGTCGGCGTAGCGCAGCGCGTCTTCGTAGCTGATCTCACCGGCCTGGTACAGCTCGAACAGGCTCTGGTCGAAGGTGCGCATGCCCAGGTTGGTGGACTCCTTCATGATCTCCTTGAGCTTGTGGATCTCGCCGTCGCGGATGTAGTCCTGCACCAGCGGTGTGCCCAGCATGATCTCCATCGCCACGCGGCGGCCGCGGCCATCCGGGGTCGGAATCAACTGCTGCGCGACCACGCCCTTGAGATTGAGCGACAGATCCATCAGCAACTGGTTGCGGCGGTCTTCCGGGAAGAAGTTGATGATGCGGTCCATCGCCTGGTTGGCGTTGTTGGCGTGCAGGGTGCACAGCACCAGATGGCCGGTTTCGGCGAAGGCCACAGCATGATCCATGCCTTCACGGGTGCGCACCTCGCCGATCATGATCACGTCCGGCGCCTGGCGCAGGGTGTTTTTCAGCGCGTTTTCCCAGCTGTCGGTATCGATGCCGACTTCGCGCTGGGTGATGATGCAGCCCTCGTGCTTGTGCACGAATTCGATCGGGTCTTCGATGGTGATGATGTGCCCGGTGGAATTCTGGTTGCGGTAACCGATCATCGCCGCCAGCGAGGTGGACTTGCCGGTGCCGGTGGCGCCGACGAAGATGATGATGCCGCGTTTGGTCATCGCCAGCGTCTTGATCACCGGCGGCAGGCTCAACTCTTCCACCGTGGGGATGCGCGTTTCGATCCGGCGCAGCACCATGCCGACCTGGTTGCGCTGGTAGAAGCAGCTCACGCGAAAGCGCCCGACCCCGGACACGCCGATGGCGAAATTGCACTCGTGGGTCTTTTCGAATTCTTCGCGCTGCGACGGCGTCATCACGTTCAACACCAGATCGCGACTCTGTTGCGCGGTCAGCGGGGTCTGGGTGATCGGACTGATCTTGCCGTGCACCTTGATCGCCGGCGGCATCCCCGAGGTGATGAACAGATCCGACGCCTTCTGGTGCGCCATCAGCTTGAGGAAGGAGGTGAAGTCGATGGTGCTCATGGCGTGCTCCTTCGGAGCCGGAAATGGGGAATCGAGAATCGGGAATTGGAAAAGCCGGGAGCCGGGACCGGTCAGGGGTGCGTGCTTTCGCGATTCCCCTTTCCCGATTCCCTATTCCCGAATCACTCGAATATCCGCTTGTCCTTGGCGTACTCGCGTGCCTGGTTGCGCGTGATCAGGCTGCGCTTGACCAGGTCCTGCAGATGCTGGTCCAGCGTCTGCATGCCGTATTGCTGGCCGGTCTGGATCGAGGAATACATCTGCGCCACCTTGTCCTCGCGGATCAGGTTGCGGATGGCCGGAGTGCCGACCATGATTTCCCAGGCGGCGGTGCGTCCGCCGCCGACCTTCTTCAGCAGCGCCTGCGAAATCACCGCGCGCAGCGACTCGGACAGCATCGAGCGCACCATCGGCTTTTCGCCGGCCGGGAACACGTCGATGATGCGGTCGATGGTCTTGGCCGCCGAGCTGGTGTGCAGGGTGCCGAACACCAGGTGGCCGGTTTCGGCGGCGGTCAACGCCAGACGGATGGTCTCCAGGTCGCGCAATTCGCCGACCAGGATGATGTCCGGATCTTCGCGCAGCGCCGAGCGCAGCGCCTCGTTGAAGCCGTGCGTATCGCGGTGCACTTCGCGCTGGTTGATCAGGCACTTCTGCGAGGTATGCACGAATTCGATCGGATCCTCGACGGTGAGGATGTGGCCGTATTCGTTCTTGTTGATGTAGTCGATCATGCCGGCGAGCGTGGTCGACTTGCCCGAACCGGTCGGGCCGGTGACCAGGATCAGGCCCTGCGGCTGGTCGATCAACTGGCGGAAGATCGGCGGGCAGCCCAGGTCTTCCAGCGTCAGCACTTCGGAAGGAATGGTGCGGAACACCGCACCGGCGCCGCGGTTCTGGTTGAACGCGTTGACGCGGAAGCGTGCCAGCGACGGAATCTCGAACGAGAAGTCGACCTCGAGGAATTCCTCGTAATCGCGACGCTGCTTGTCCGACATGATGTCGTAGACCAGCGCGTGCACCTGCTTGTGGTCCAGGGCCGGAATATTGATGCGACGGACATCGCCATCGACACGGATCATCGGCGGCAAGCCGGCCGACAGATGCAGGTCCGATGCCTTGTTTTTGACGGAAAACGCCAATAGTTCAGCGATATCCATGCGCTGCTTTTCCCCTAGGCTGCGATTGGAAGGTACTCCCCGAGCGGCAGTATAGCGTTCTGGGTGCTGGCGGGAAGCGGCGCGCGGCCGGTTCAGGCCGGCGCCGTCGGGCGCGCCTGAAGGCGTTGGTTTGCGGCCGCGGTGCGGGCACGGTCCTTGCCTGGGCCAGCTGCGTGCCAATCGCCAGCACGCCCCGCCTGTGGGCGGGTTCGGCGCGGGCTGGCGCCATTGCAGCGTCATCGGCCAGCCCGATCCGACGCGCCGGCTGGAAGGACGCAGCCGGGGGCGGCACTATAGCGTTCCTTTCCCGCCTGGATTGCCACGTGCCGGCTTCGTCGCTGCAGCAGATTCTCGATGCCATCCACGCCGCCGCGGCTCGGCACGCACGCGCCGATGTGCGCCTGCTGGCGGTGTCCAAGACCCGGCCGGCAGACGCGGTTGCCACGCTGGCGGCGCAGGGCCAGCGCGCATTCGGCGAAAACTACGTGCAGGAAGCGCAAACCAAGATCGCCCAACTACAGACGCTGGGACTGGAGTGGCATCTGATCGGCCACCTGCAATCCAACAAGGCCGAACTGGCCAGCCAGTGGTTCGACTGGGTGCAGACCGTGGACCGCGCCAAGCTGATCGCGCCGCTGGCCAACCACCGGCCGGCCGGTCGCGCACCGTTGAATGTGCTGATCCAGGTCAACATCGACGACGAGGACAGCAAGCATGGTTGCGCGCCGGAGGCGGTCGACGGCCTGGCCGCGGCAATCGCGCTGCAGCCGCGGCTGCAATTGCGCGGCCTGATGGCGATCCCCGCGCCGTTTCCCGAGCAGGCGCGCCGCATGGCGGCGTTTACCCGCATGCAGGCACTGTTCGAAGAGCTCAAGCGCCGCTACCCGCAGGTAGATACCTTGTCGATGGGCATGAGCTCGGATTTTGCCGAAGCGATCGCGGCCGGCGCGACCATGGTGCGGGTCGGGACTGCGTTGTTCGGCGAACGCGGCTCGTCGGCTGCCGCGGCGTCCTGACCCTCGATTCCGATCGGCCTCGCGTAGCACATCGCCGTTTCCTCTTACTTAAGGTGTCGCAATGACTCTGCCCTCCTCGCCCGCGCCTTCTGCTGCAATCACCGCATTCGTCGGCGGCGGCAACATGGCGCGCAGCCTGATTGCCGGGCTGATCCGCCAAGGTGTGCCCGCGGCCAGCATCCGCGTCGCCGAGCCGGTGGCCGAACTGCGCGATGCGCTGTCGCGCGACTTCGGCGTGCATGCGGTGGAGCAGGCGCGCAGCGCCGTGGACGGCGCAGCCATCTGGGTGTTGGCAGTCAAGCCGCAGGTGCTGCCAGCGGTTTGCGCGCAGCTGGCCGATCTTGCGCAGGCGCAGCAGCCGCTGCTGCTGTCCATCGCCGCCGGCATCACCGCTCCGCAGCTGGAGCGCTGGTCCGGCGGCGAGCTTGCGGTGGTGCGTGCAATGCCCAACACACCCGCCCTGCTCGGTGCCGGCGTCACCGGCTTGTATGCCAATCCACGCGTCTCTGACGCGCAACGCGCGCAGGCAACCGGCCTGCTGGAGAGCGCCGGCGTCACCGTCTGGATCGACGACGAGGCGCAGATGGATGCGGTGACCGCGGTCTCCGGCAGCGGGCCGGCCTATGTGTTTCTGCTGGCCGAAGCGATGGAAGCCGCCGCACAGGCGCAAGGCCTGCCAGCCGACACCGCACGCACGCTGGTGCTGCAGACCCTGCTCGGTGCCTCGCGCATGCTGACCGAATCGGGCGAAGCACCGGCGCTGCTCCGCCGCCGGGTGACCTCGCCCAACGGCACCACGCAGGCGGCAATCGAGACATTTCAGGCCGGCCAGTTCGAAGCGCTCACCGCCAAGGCGATTGCCGCAGCGACCGAGCGCGGCCGCAGCCTGTCTGCGGCCAATGATTAGTCGACCGTTGATAGGACATCGTCCAAAGCAGAAATGTCTTGCAGCGGCCGGCCGTGCCGCTCGCGGGAGTGCAGCTGCAGTTGCGTAGTTAAGCCGTCACCACATACAGCGCGTCGGCGCCTGTCAGGCGCGAAAAAACCCGGCGCACGCGACGGGCGCACACGGCAGCAGCGAGACAAACGCAGCGGCTCGTCGGGTCAAAACAAGGCCTCAGGAATCACGCACCAACAGCCAGCGACGCCAGACGTCTCCTGCAACGCGTAGCCACGCAGCAACGCTGATCGCGGCAGCGAACGCCACCGCCAGCTGCACGCCGTAGCCAATCCTCAGCGCCGAGCATGATGCAAAACGCACACATGGCTTCGCGCAAACGATCTGCTGCTATGCGTCAGACACCGCATCGCCCTGCGCATCGCAGCCGTGTCGACAGCGCTTTCGCGGAGGTTTTCTGCCGCCGGTGAACGAATCCCCGTCAAAAGACGCTTTTTTTCGGTTGTTTCATCGTTTCCCTATTGGCGGCGCGCAGCAGTTGCCCTACATTTCGCGTTGCCGACTGGGTCGGCAGACCCAACACCACCAACGATCACGGAACACATAACTCATGGCAAAAACCGCCGCTAAGAAGGCTGCCCCCAAGAAGGCAGTGAAAAAGGTCGCCGCGACCAAGACCGCAAAGCCGGCCAAGGCCGCTGCTGCCAAGTCCGCTGCGCCGAAGCCGATCAAGGAAGCGCTGAGCAAGACCGGCCTGGTCGCGCACATTGCCGAATCCACCCAGCTGGCTCCGAAGGACGTCCGCGCCGTTCTGGCTACGCTGGAATCGGCCGCTCATTCGTCGCTGAGCAAGAAGGGCGCCGGCTCGTTCACCCTGCCGGGCATGCTGAAGCTGACCAGCGTCCATGTGCCGGCCAAGCCGAAGCGCAAGGGCATCAACCCGTTCACCAAGGAAGAGCAGACTTTTGCAGCGAAGCCGGCCAGCTTCAAGGTCAAGGCTCGCCTGCTGAAGAAGTTGAAGGACGCCGCGCTCTAATCGAGCACGCCTGCGTTGTCACGAAGGCGGCCTGCGGGCCGTCTTTTTTTTGCGCGCGCGTGACCGCCCGCATCACTCCCCACATGCCGCTCATCGCCGCTTGCCTACCCTGCACGCTGATTTGCAACGCAGCAGGTGCATGTGACCGATCCGTCGTCTCCTCGCCCAGCCACACCGCCGTCATCGGCAACCCGCAGCCCCGCGCGCCGGGTGCGCCGGCTGCTGGTGTCGATCGCGCTGCTGTGCGCCCTGGGTGTGGCCGCACGCTGGGCATGGCAGTTGCCGATTGCCGAACAACTGCGTACCAGTTGGGAGCTGTCGCGCATGCCGCCACCCGTGCGATTGTCGGTTCCGGTCGAAGGCGTGCAGGCGCGCCGCATCGCCGACACCTTCGGCGCACCGCGCGGTCGCGACCGACGCCATGCCGGCCTGGATATCTTCGCGCCGCGCGGCACGCCGGTGCTGTCCTCGACACGCGGGGTGGTCAGCGCCATCCGCGATCAAGGCCTGGGCGGCAAGCAGGTCTGGGTGCTCGGGCCGGCGATGGAACGCCATTACTACGCGCACCTGGACGATTGGGCCGCCGGGCTTGCCGTTGGCGATGTCGTCGAGCCCGGCACACCGCTCGGCATGGTCGGCACCACCGGCAACGCGCGCGGCACGCCGCCGCATCTGCACTATGGTGTCTATGGGCGCAACGGTGCGTACGATCCACTGCCGCTGCTGCGCAAACCCGTGCCACAGCCTGCACAGTGAGCATGCTGGAACACTGCGTCATGGCCTGAGCTATCGAGGCCGTTGCTGGCTACGCCTATGGTGGAGTCAGCCCAAGGAACGACGCCCCCCCTCCATGTCCCGAAAACGCTATCGCATTACGGTCACGCCCATCGAGAGCGATGGCCGCCCCTGCAGCGATCGCTGCACCATCGAATTCGAACAGCGCTCGCGGGCCGACTGGATGCGGCTGCTCGAGGAGCTGCATCTGAGACGCGATCTGAGCAGCGACGAATGCGCGGCGCTGACGGTCGGCTCGCAGCTGCTGGAAGACCTGGCCGCCCGCCCGCGCGCGCAGCCAAGCGATGCACTGGAGGCCTTGCGGCCAAGACTGCAGTTGCTGCTGGAACGCCTGCAACGCGTGCAGCCGGCCGCCGGCACCTGAGACCGGCGTCGCGGCGACCGCTACACTGCGCGCATCGGGGACGGGAGATGCGCCATGCGTGGGTTGGGGATTGTCATGCTGGCAACGGCAATCGCCGGTTGCAGTTGCCATCGCAGCGCTGACGAAGAAACGAGCAACGCGGCAGCGTCCTCGCACGTTGCCGCGGCGACGCAAACGCCGGGTGCCGCCACCACAGACAACACGCCCGCGCGACCCACAAGCGATGCCACCCCTGAGGATGCGGTTGCGCGCGCCAACTTCGCCAAAGCAAGCGCGACCGTGCAGCGATACCTGGGCGCGTTGCCAGGTGCGGCACGTGGCGATGCCGATGCACTGTGGAGCGGCGGTCGCCCTGCGCCGGTGCCGGACGATGCGGCGCTGCGCGGTATCGGCAATATCCAGTCGATGCGTATCAACAACGACGCGCCCATCGCACTGGATCAGGAACAGCCCCCGCGCCGGATCGAAGTGCCGGTGCAACTGATCGTGCGCACCGACACCGGCACCCAACGCCTGGTCGGCGCCTACCGGCTGCAGCCGCGCAGCGGCAGCGACGACTGGGAGATCTACTCGGCCACCCTGCACCCGGTATTGCGCTAACCCACGGTTCACCGGCAACGACTAATGTGATCGCACCTGTTGCCGGAGTCACCCGATGAAACTGCGTTCGCTTGCCGGATCCATGCTTGCCCTCGCTCTGGCGCTACCCACGACCAGCGCGTGGGCAACGCCGCAGATCCAGGGACACCAGATCAGCGTACAGGGCAGCGACCTGCAGCAATTCCTGGGTGGCCGCTTCCCGCAGACGCACGATGCGCTGGGCGGCCTGGTGGAGATGACGGTCAGCAATCCGGCACTGTCGCTGCCGCCGGGCGACCGGCTCAAGATGGCCTTCGACCTGGCGCTCGCCACTGCCGGCGGCGCGCCTGCGCCGGTCGGCAATGTGACCCTGACCAGCGCACTGCGCTACGACACGGCCAAGCAGGGCTTTTATCTCGACCAACCCACCATCGATGATTTCCGCCCGGCCAACGCCGGTGCAAAACTCGACCACAGCACCCGCCAGCTGCTCAATGCCTGGCTCGCCGATTACGCGCGCAAGGAGCCGATCTATCGTATCGACCCGGCCATCGCGGCGGTGATGGGCAATGTGCAGGTGGAGTCGGTCGGCATCCAGAACGGCCGCGTCGCGGTGAATTTCAACCAGAACATCGAGCAACTGGTGCCGGCCGCTGCACTGTCCGGGAAATAGGTTGACGCGCCAGTTGCGACGCAAGACTTGAAACGCGCCGTCATGCCGTCGCTCTAACCTGCGCGAACGGCCATCGAATCAAGACAAAGGCCCGGCGTCACACGCTGGGCCTTTGTTTTCATCTCAACGTTGCAAGGGACCGATCAGGCCACCAGGGCCTTGGCCACTGCAGCGGTGAAGGCCGGGATATCGTCGGGCTTGCGGCTGGTGATCAGCGACCCGTCGACAACTACCTCCGCATCCTGCCAGCGTGCGCCGGCATTGCGCAGGTCGGTCTTGACCGACGACCACGAGGTGACGTCACGGTCGCGAACCAGCTCGCTTTCCACCAGCAGCCACGGGCCGTGGCAGATCGCGGCAACCGGCTTGTCGGCGCTGGCAAAGGCCTGGATGAATGCGATCGCCTTGGCGTCGCCGCGCAAGGTATCGGGGTTGAGCACCCCGCCAGGCAGCACCAGCGCATCGTAGTTGTCGACCTTGGCCTGATCCAGGCGCTGGTCCACCGGCACCGAATCGCCCCAGTCGTTCTTGTTCCAGGCGCGGATCTGCGCAGCGTCGCCGGGCGCAATCACGTCGACCTTGGCGCCCCAGGATTCCAGCAGGCGCTTGGGCTCAATGAGTTCGGATTGTTCGAAGCCATCGGTGGCCAGCACTGCGATGGTCTTGCCGGAGAGCGAATACGACATGCGGGGACTCCTTACTGAAAAGAAGCCCGCACGCTAGGCGTGCGCCTGTTGCGCATGAGTGAATCGATGTGTGCGCCGCGTCAGTGCGACGCTGGAACACCGGTACTCAGCGCTTGGGCTGCAGCATCGTGCCGGTGCAGTTCTTCGACCCGCAGCGGCATGCCCAGATCTTCTTCAAACGCGGCGTATGCCGCTCGGCCAGGGTGATGCCGTAGTTGTAGGTGAGCTCTTCGCCGGCCTTGATCGCGCGCTTGGCCTCGATGAAGATCTTGTCCTTGCTGCGGTCGTCGCCTTCGGCCTCTTCGATCACCGCTTCGCAATTGGGATTGCAGCTGTGGTTGATCCAACGCGCGACATTGCCTTCGTAATTGGCATCCAGCACATAGTCGTCGCTGAGCGTGAACAGGAAGGTATGGCCACTCTCCACATCGCCGGTGTCATCGGCATCCACTTCCGCGTGCGTGCGCAGGCGCCCCTTGTACTGGATGATGCGCTCGCCCTTGCGGAGCGCGGCGAGGGCGAACATGCCATTGCCGTGGATACGTGACTTGCGGGCGGCAACTTTGCGCGACATGAAGGGGTCCAGTGATGGGGCCGCTCATTGTGACTGCAGCGCGACGATGCGCCAAGCACAAGCGCAGCAGTACCCGCAACGGCTGCTGCTTGCCGGCGGCTGAACCAGGCAGGTGGCCCTGCCCCGGCTAAAAGCGTACAATTTCGGTCCGCTTTCGGATTTATCGCCTTCCTCATGTTGCGCGTCACCAAACTCACCGATTACGCCACCGTCGTGTTGACCGTCCTGGCAGCGCGCTGCGGCCAGGTGCTCAGCGCCAGCGAACTTGCCGAGCAGGCCGGCCTGGAAGCGCCGACCGTGAGCAAGATCCTCAAGCCGCTGTCGCAGGCGGGCCTGGTCGAAGGGCTGCGCGGCGTGCACGGCGGCTACCGGCTGGCGCGCGCGGCCAGCGAGATCACGCTGGTGGAAATCGTCGAGGCGATGGAAGGCCCGCTGGCGATCACCGAATGCAGCCAGGACCACAGCCAGTGCGGCATCGCGCAGACATGCGGGGTGCGTTCCAACTGGCGCCTGATCAACGACGTGGTCGGCGATGCATTGCGTCGCGTCACGCTCGCACAGATGTTGCAGCCCCTCTCTCTCCCTGGCGACAGCCGTCGGCGTTCCATCGCCGCACGCGTCGCGACCACCTGACCCTGTAGGCAGCCCGATGGCCACCGAACTTGCACCCCCGCAGAATGCCGAAATTATCGAACGGCTGGGCCGACGCTACGACGCCGGCTTCATCACCGAGATCGAATCGGACTCGCTCCCGCCCGGCCTGGACGAGGACGTCATCCGTGCCTTGTCGGCCAAGAAGGACGAGCCGCAATGGATGACCGACTGGCGTCTTGAGGCGTACCGCCACTGGCTGAAGATGCCGATGCCGGAATGGGCGAAGCTGAAGGTCTCGCCGATCGACTTCCAGGCGCTGAGCTATTACTCCGCGCCCAAGGGCCCGAAGTACGCCTCGCTGGACGACGTGCCCAAGGAACTGCTCGACACCTACGACAAGCTCGGCGTGCCGTTGCACGAGCGCGCCCGGCTGGCCGGCGTGGCGGTGGATGCGGTGTTCGACTCGGTCTCGGTCGGCACCACCTTCCGCAAGGAACTGGCCGAAAAGGGCGTGATCTTCTGCTCGATGTCCGAGGCGATCAAGGAACATCCGGAGATCGTCAAACAGTATCTGGGCAGCGTGGTGCCGGTCGGCGACAACTATTTCGCCGCGCTCAACTCGGCGGTGTTCTCCGACGGCAGCTTCGTGTTCATTCCTGCGGGCGTGCGTTGCCCGATGGAACTGAGCACCTACTTCCGCATCAACGCCGGCCATACCGGGCAGTTCGAGCGCACCCTGATCGTGTGCGAGGACAAGGCCTATGTGTCGTATCTGGAAGGCTGCACCGCACCAATGCGCGACGAAAACCAGCTGCACGCGGCGGTGGTCGAGCTGGTGGCGCTGGAAGATGCCGAGATCAAGTATTCGACCGTGCAGAACTGGTACCCGGGCGACGAGGAAGGCCGCGGCGGCATCTACAACTTCGTCACCAAGCGTGCCGAATGCCGTGGCGCGCGCAGCAAGGTCACCTGGACCCAGGTCGAAACCGGCTCGGCGATCACCTGGAAGTATCCGTCCTGCGTGCTGCTCGGCGACGACTCGGTCGGCGAGTTCCACTCGGTGGCGCTGACCCATCACCGTCAGCAGGCCGACACCGGCACCAAGATGATCCACATCGGCAAGCGCACCAAGAGCAAGATCGTGAGCAAGGGCATCAGTGCAGGCCGCGGGCAGAACACCTATCGCGGTCTGGTCAAGGTGGACCGCAATGCCGACGGCGCGCGCAACTACACCCAGTGCGACTCGTTGTTGATCGGCAAGCAGTGCGGCGCGCACACCTTCCCCTATATCGAGGTGAAGAATCCCGGCGCCACCGTCGAGCACGAGGCCACCACCTCCAAGATCAGCGACGACCAGCTGTTCTATTGCCGCGCGCGCGGCATCAGCCAGGAAGACGCGGTGTCGCTGATCGTCGACGGCTTCTGCAAGCAGGTGTTCCGCGAGCTGCCGATGGAGTTCGCGGTGGAAGCCAAGAAGCTGCTGGAAGTCTCGCTGGAAGGCAGCGTCGGCTGACGCCAACGGAATCGGGAGTGGGGAATGGAGAATCGGTATCGGTTCTCTTTCCTGCTCCTTGCCGCGCCAACGTCTCGCATTACGCATTACCCATTCCCTATTCTCGATTCCCTATTCCCATGCTTACGATCAACAACCTCCACGCCAGCATCGCCGGCAAAGACATCCTCAAGGGCCTGTCGCTGGACATCCAGCCGGGCCAGGTGCACGCCATCATGGGGCCCAATGGCGCGGGCAAATCCACGCTGGGCAACGTGCTGGCCGGGCGCGACGGCTATGAAGTCAGCGCCGGCACAGTGCAGTTCGAAGGCAAGGACCTGCTCGAGCTGCCGCCGGAAGAACGCGCCGCCGCCGGCCTGTTCCTGGCCTTCCAGTACCCGGTGGAAATCCCCGGCGTCAACAACACCTATTTCCTGCGCGCCGCACTCAATGCACAGCGCAAGGCACGTGGCGAGGACGAGCTGGATTCGATGCAGTTCCTCAAGCTGGTGCGGCAGAAACTGGCCGTGCTGCATCTGAAGGATGAGCTGCTGCATCGCGGCGTCAACGAAGGCTTCTCCGGTGGCGAAAAGAAGCGCAACGAGATCTTCCAGCTGGCCGTGCTCGAGCCCAAGCTCGCCATCCTGGACGAGACCGATTCGGGCCTGGACATCGATGCGCTCAAGAGCGTGGCCGACGGCGTCAACGCGCTGCGCTCGCCGGAGCGTTCGTTCCTGGTGATCACCCATTATCAGCGCCTGCTCGACTACATCACCCCGGACGTGGTGCATGTGCTGGCCGAAGGCCGCATCGTGCAGAGCGGCGGCCCGGAACTGGCGCTGGAGCTGGAAAAGCACGGCTACCACTTCCTGAAGGACCGCGTGGTGCCCGAGGCGGCTGCCTGATGAGCGCCCTGCTGGAATCCCTCGCCCGCGGCTTCAGCGGTAACGATGCGCGCCGGGTCGAACTCGATGCCGCGCTGCAGGCCGGCCTGCCCGGCCCGCGCGCCGAAGCCTGGAAATACACCTCGCTGCGGCAGCTGGAGCGGCGCAGCTTCCAGCCCGCGCCGCTGGTGCCGACGCTGATCGACGCCGCGCTGCTGGACGAGATCCCGTCGCCGCGGCTGGTGTTCGTCAACGGCCGCCCGTCTGACGCATTGAGCGACCTGTCGACGCTGCCGGATGGCGTGCAGCTGGACACCTTGTCTGCGTCGCTGGCCGCCGGCGACGAGGCGCAGCAGTTGCTCGGCCGCCGTTTCGACGGCAGCGATGAAATCTTTGCGCGTCTCAACGCCGCACTTGCCGACGAAGGCGTGCTGGTGCGCGTGCAGGACGGCGCGCAGATCGAGGCGCCGCTGCATCTGGTCTTCATCGGCGTGGCCGGCGAGCACGACCTGTCCTGGCACCACCGCCATCTGATCGAACTACGCGCCGGCGCGGCACTGAACGTGGTCGAGCACCACCTGCATGTCGGCGATGCCGCGCATCTGCACAACAGCCTGATGCATGTGCATCTGGCCCAGGATGCGGTGCTGTCGCATGCCCGCATGCAGGCCGACAGCGCGCACGCAACGTCGCTGCTGCGCACCGATGCGGTGCTGGCGCGCAATGCGCGCTACCAGCGAGTGGACCTGGAACTGGGTGCCAACCTGTCGCGCCACGAGCTCAACGTGCGCCTGGAAGGCAATAATGCCCAGCTCACCGCCAATGGCGTGCTGCTCGGCAACGGCCGCCGCCATGTCGATACACGGCTGGGCATCGCGCACATCGCACGCGACACCACCTGCGAGCTGGTCTGGCGCGGCGTGGGCGCCGATCGCAGCCGGGTGGTCTTCCACGGCGGCATCAACATCCGTCCGGGCGCCGATGGCACCGACGCGCGACTGTCGAACAAGAACCTGCTGCTGTCGGCCAATGCCGAGATCGACACCCAGCCGGTGCTGGTGATCGATGCCGAGGAAGTGCAGGCCGCGCATGGCGCCACCGTCGGCCAGCTCGACGACAACGCCTTGTTCTATCTGCGCTCGCGCGGTCTGCCGCAGGCCGAGGCGCAGCGTTTGTTGAGCGCGGCGTTCTGCCACGAGCCGCTGCGCGTGCTCCCCGCCGCGCTGAGTGCGGTGCTGGCGCTGCAGCTAGACCGCGCACTGGCCTCGGCAGGCGTGGCATGAACGCGCCCGCCGCCACGCAACTGGCCGCGCCGGACTGGGAGCGCGTGCGCTCGGATTTTCCGCTGCTGATGCGGCAGGTGCATGGCAAGCCGCTGATCTATTTCGACAACGCCAACACCGGGCAGAAGCCGCTGCAGGTCATCGCCGCGACCGACGAGTTCTATCGTCGCCAGAACGCCAATGTGAGCCGCGCGGTGCATGCGCTGGGCACCGAGGCCACCGACGCCTTCGAAGGCGCGCGCAGCAAGCTCGCCCGCTTTCTCAACGTGCGCGCCGACGAACTGGTGCTGTGCAGCGGCACGACCTTTGCAATCAATCTGGTGGCCTATTCCTGGGCGCTGCCGCGCCTGGGCGCTGGCGATGTGATCCTGATTTCGCGCATGGAGCACCACGCCAACATCGTGCCGTGGCAACTGGTGGCGCAACGCACCGGCGCGAGCATCCGCGTGGCCGAGATCACCCCGGACGGCGCGCTGGATCTGGATGCCTTGCGCAAGGCGATGACGCCGGAGGTCAAGCTGCTGGCGATCACGCATGTGTCCAATGTGCTGGGCACGGTCAATCCGGTGCGCGAGATCTGCCGCGAGGCGCGCAAGCGCGGCATCGTCACCGTGGTGGACGGCTCGCAGGCCGCGCCGCATCGGCGTATCGACGTGGCCGGCATCGGCTGCGATTTCTACGCCATCACCGGCCACAAGATGTGCGGGCCCACCGGCACCGGCGCGCTGTGGGCACGGCGCGAACACCTGCAGGCGATGCCGCCGTTCCTGGGCGGCGGCGAGATGATCAAGGAAGTCAGTTTCGAGGGCACGGTGTTCAACGATGCCCCGCACAAGTTCGAAGCCGGCACGCCCAACATCGCCGGTTTCATCGGCCTGGGCGCGGCAGTCGATTACCTGGAGTCGGTCGGGCTGGCGCACGTGGAAGCGCGCGAGGCCGAGCTGCTGGCGCATTTCACCGAAGAACTGCAGCGCATCGACGGCCTGCGCATCTTCGGCACCACGCCGGACAAGGCCGCTGTTGTGTCGTTCCTGATCGAGGGCGCGCATGCGCACGACCTGGCCACCCTGCTCGACCTGGAAGGCGTCGCGGTCCGCTCGGGCCAGCACTGCGCGCACCCGCTGCTGCAGTACTACGGCGTCGCCGCCACCTGCCGCGCCTCGCTGGCGTTCTACAACACGCATGACGAGATCGAGCGCTTCGTTGCTGCGTTGGTGAAGGTGCGTCGCCTGCTGGGTTGATTGGAATCGGGAATCGGGAATGGAGAATCGGAAAAGCGGCTCTCCCGCATACTGATGCAGTTCGACACGTTGGAAGTAGCTCATCGAGCGGCGCAACGCTATTCCCGATTCCCGATTCCCGATTCCCGATTCCCGATTCCCGATTCCCGATTCCCGATTCCCGATTCCCCAATCCCGATTCCCCAATCCCGACTCCCGACTCCCGCTAAACTGCACCCATGCAGACCACCACCTTCCGTACCGCCACCGTCGACGACATCGACGCCCTTGTGTCGCTGGTGACCTCGGCCTATCGCGGCGATGTCAGCCGCGTTGGCTGGACCACCGAGGCCGATTTTCTCGACGGCGCGCGGATCGATCCTGGGGTGCTGCGCGAGGACCTGTTGCGCGACCGCAGCCTGGTGCTGCTGGTCGAACAGGACGGGCGCCTGCTGGCCTGCGCGCATATCGCCGACGACCACGGTGCCGGCTACTTCGGCATGTTTGCGGTGGATCCCTCGCTGCAGGGCAGCGGGCTGGGCAAGACGCTGCTGGCCGAGGCCGAGCGTATCGCCTACACCGAGTGGCAGCTGCCGGTGATGCGCATGACGGTGATCGACATCCGCGACGAGCTGATCGCGTTCTACGAGCGACGCGGGTATCGCCGCACCGGCGTCTTCAAACCGTTCCCGTATGGCGACGCGCGTTTCGGTGTGCCGCTGCGCCAGGACCTGCGCTTCGAGGTGCTGGAAAAACCGCTTGGCGGCGCAGCGCCGTGAGCGACACCTGGACCTTTGTCTGCGCCAGCGAGGCGCTGCTGCCCGGCGAGCTGCAGACCGTCTGGGATGAGGTGACCGACACCCCGATCGTCATCTTCAACCTCGACGGCGAGCTGTACGCGCTGGAAGACCGCTGCAGCCACGAAGACTACGAATTGTCGCCGGGCACGTTCGACCCGGCGGAAGGCAGCATCGAGTGCCTGCTGCACAGCGCCCGCTTCGACATCCGCGACGGCCGCCCGCTGTGCGCACCAGCCTACACCGCGGTGCCCAAGTTCCCGGTCAAGCGCGAACACGGCGGCATCTGGACCCGCGACGACCGCTGACACCAGCCGGACCCGTGGGTGACACGGTCGCCATGAGCGCAGACCGCTCAGGACGCTGATCCGCAGTCTCGGTCCCGTCCGGCGCGTGCCCGGGCTTGCGCAGATCCGCGCCCCGCAGGAAAAGGACGCGCTGCCACGCCAGCGAGCGCGACCAGTCGTGCAAGCGACACCTCGGCCCGCCAGCAGGCGCAAACCCGCGCGGTTCCCCATGCAAGCCCGCATCGATCGCCGCAATGGCCTGACACCTCAGCCAGCGCGATTGCCCGGTGCATGGCGCCAGTCGACAAAGATTGCAAAGAAGAATGATTTGCATTTAAGATCGCAGCCCTTCAGGCCTTCTTAACAACTGGCCTGCCCTGCGATCCCATGCGCCCAGCTCTGTTCGACACTTTTTTCCCGATCCTGCCCCGCATGCGCCTTGCTGCGCAGCGCCTGTGCGTGTCCGGAGACTGGTCGGGCCGACTGGCCGCCTCGGGCTAGCGGGCGCGCATTCCCCGATCCGCTTCCCTTCCCGCATCCGCCGAGCCATCGCCAGGCCGGAGCCTCGCTTTCCTCTTCGAGACGCCTCATGACTCCCAGGATTTCCCCGCTCACCTCGGCCGTGCTGCTGACGTTGTCCGCTCCTGCCTTCGCCCAGCCTGGCGATGCGTCGGCGCCTCCGGGCGCGGTCGATCTGGACGCCATCCGGGTGCAGCAGGAACGCGCGCAGAAGCCGTCCTCGCCCAAGTACACCGAGGTGCTGCGCGACACGCCGCAGACGATCACCGTGGTCACCAAGCAGACCATGGACCAGCAGAACCTGCTGTCGCTGCGCGATGTGCTCAGCACCCTGCCCGGCATCACCTTCGGCGCCGGCGAAGGCGGCGGTGGCTATGGCGACAGCATCAACCTGCGCGGCTTCACCGCCAGCAGCGACATCACCACCGATGGCGTGCGCGACAGCGCGCAGTACAGCCGCAGCGACACCTTCAACCTGGAAGCGGTGGAGCTGATCAACGGCGCCAACTCGGCGATGTCCGGCGCCGGCTCGGTTGGCGGCAACATCAATCTGGTCACCAAGACCGCCGGCCAGGGCGACTTCACCAACGTCGTGGTCGGTGGCGGCAGCGACCGCTATGGCCGGCTGACTGCCGACAGCAATTACGACTTCGAAAACGGCACCGCGGTGCGCCTGAACGCGATGGGCCACACCCAGGACGTGCCGGGGCGCGATGAGGAGTTCCGTCATCGCTGGGGCTTTGCGCCGTCGGTGGCGTTTGGCCTGGGCTCGGATACCCGCTTCACCCTGAGCTACCTGCACCAGCACGACAACAACCTGCCGCAGTACGGCGTGCCGTTCGCACTCAGCCCGTTCAACGACGGCCCGCTGCCGGGCGTGGACCCGGAAACCTTCTTCGGTTACCGCAACACCTCGCGTCAGGAAATCGACGTGGACATGCTGACCGGCGTGCTGGAAATGGATTTCGACGACAACGTCAAACTGCGCAGCCTGGCGCGCGTGCAGCGCGTCGACCAGACCACCAATGCCACCGCACCGCAGGGCACCTGGTGCCTGCCCAACGGCACCGACCCGTACACCGGCCGCGCCTGCGTCGGCCAGCCAGCGGCCAGCTGGAACCCCAACAGCGGCCCGCGCGGCCTGGTCCGCGAGACGGAAAACTTCATCGCGCACAGCCAGACCGACCTGACCGCCACCCTGCACACCGGCGCCATCGAGCACCGCGTGGTCGCAGGCGTGGCCTTCAGCAAGGAAGACTTCGAACTCAATAGCGGCACCACCTTCCGCAATGCCGATGGCTCCACCACCGGCATCACCTATCCGGTGCAGTCATTCGACAATCCGTACAACATCTGGACCGGCCCGCAGAATTATTTCCGCACCGGGCGCAGCAAGGGCAGCCTGACCAATCAGGCGGTCTACCTGTTCGACACGCTACAGTTCAACGAACAGTGGATGCTCAACCTGGGCGGCCGCTACGAGCACAACGAAGGCGACAGCACCACCTACACCGTCAACGCCGCCGGCAACGTCACCGGTGTGAGCGCGGGCTTCCCGGCCGGCAGCGAAGAGGACCTGTTCTCGTATCGCGCCGGCCTGGTGTTCAAGCCGGCCGAGAACGCCAGCCTGTATCTGTCCTACGCCAACAGCAAGACCCCGTCCAAGGCCTCGGTCAACGGCTCGTGCACGCCGATCGCCACAGCCACCGCCGGTGCCAACTGCAATGTCGAGCCGGAGACGGCGGTCAACATCGAACTGGGCGGCAAGTGGGACGTGCTGGACCAGCGTCTGGCACTGACCGCTGCGCTGTTCCGCAACGAGCGCGAAAACTACAAGGTCAACAGCGGCGATCCGCTGATCCCCGAGCAGGTGCTGGATGGCAAGGCACGCGTGGATGGCATCGCGCTCGGCGCCGCCGGTTACCTGACCGACCGCTGGTCGATCTTCGCCAACTACACCTTCCTGGACAGCGAAGTGCTGCAGAGCGTGTCCAACCGCACCGAGAGCCTCACCGGCGACCCGGTGGCCGGACGCGACCTGGTGCAGACCCCGCGCAATGCCGGCAACATCTGGACGACCTACACGCTCAATCAGTGGACCTTCGGCTACGGCGTCACCTATCAGGGCGGTTTCTATCCCAACAACGCCTCGGCCGCGGCCTATCGCAAGACCGACGACTACTGGGTGCACCGCGCGATGGTCGGCCTGCGCGTCAACGACTGGCTCAGCCTGCAGTTGAACGTCAACAACCTGTTCGACGAGGAGTACTACACCAGCGTGCGCAACAACCTCACCGTCAATGCGGCCGGCACCGTCACCGCCGGCAGTGGCTGGGCACTTCCGGGCGAAGGCCGCTCGGCGGTGTTGAGCGCCACCTTCAGTTTCTGACCCACTGACACGCCGCCCGCACAACGCGGGCGGCGTGGAGACCACCGCATGTTGCTGCCCATTCCCGATGTGCTAAGCCCCGCCCAGCTCGCCGAGCTGCGCGCGCGGCTGGACGCGGCCGACTGGGCGGACGGCCGCATCACCGCCGGCCATCAGTCGGCGCAGGCCAAGGACAACGCACAACTGCCCGAAGACAGCGCCGTCGCACGCGAGGCCAGCGCGCTGGTGCTGGACGCACTCTCGCGCAGCGCTACGTTCTTTTCGGCGGTCTTGCCGCGGCGCATCTATCCGCCGCTGTTCAATCGCTACAGCGGCGGGCAATCGTTCGGTTACCACATCGACAATGCGATCCGCTACGACCGCAGTCGCGGCGGCGCCGATCCCGTGCGCACCGATGTTTCGGCCACCTTGTTTCTCAGCGACCCGGACAGCTACGACGGCGGAGAGCTGGTGATCGAAGACACCTACGGCACGCAGTCGGTGAAGCTGCCGGCCGGGCACCTGGTGATCTATCCCGGCACCAGCCTGCATCGGGTGATGCCGGTGACCCGCGGCGCCCGTGTCGCCTGTTTCTTCTGGACGCAAAGCATGCTGCGCGACGATGCGCAGCGTCGCCTGCTGTTCGAACTAGATGTGTCGATCCGGCGGCTCACCCAGGACACCCCCGGCCATCCGTCGCTGATCCAGCTCACTGGCGTGTATCACAACCTGTTGCGGCAATGGGCCGATGTCTGAGCCCGCACTGGACCCGGCGCAGCTGATCGAGCTGTTGCACACGCAGCCCGATCGCGCGGTAGCGCTGCTGCGCAAGGCCGCCGAGCGCCAGGATCTGACCGCGCAACTGCTGCTCGCCCAGCTCTACGCCGAAGGCCGCGGCATCCCCGCCGATCCGGCCATGGCGATGCTGTGGTACGAGGTCGCCGCCAATGCCGGGCATGCGGAAGCGATGAACCAGCTGGGGCGCTGCCACGAACTGGGCTTCGGCACCGCGTGCAACGCGGTGCTGGCGGCGCTGTGGTACCGCCGCGCCGCCGAGCATGGGCTGGATTGGGGCATGTACAACCTCGCGCATCTGTACGGCTCCGGCCGCGGCGTGGCGCAGGACCACGCGCAGGCGTTGACGCTGTATCGCACCGCCGCCGAACGCGGGCATGCCAAGTCGATGAACTTCGTGGCGCGCTATCTCGACCAGGGCCTGGCCTGCGCTGCCGATCCGATCGCCGCGCGCCACTGGTACCGCCGCTCTGCCGAAGCAGGCGATTTTCGCGGCCAGGCCGGTTACGCCACCTTGCTCGCGGACGCCGGCGACATCGATCAGGCCGAGCGATGGATGCGCCGTGCGATCGCCGGCGGGCATGCCGGCTTCCTGCAACAACTTACCCCGTTGCTTGCGGGTGCAACGCAGCCACGTCTGCGCGCCTTGCTGAGCGAAGTGGCCGCGCGGCAATCGCACCTGCAGCCGTCGCTCGCAGTGGATGTGGCCTGAGCGCGCCATGGCGACCTCCAACAACACTCTTGCCGCCACCCAGCAACGCCGCGGTTTCTGGCTGCGCATGCTGCATCAGTGGCATTGGATCAGTTCGGCGCTGTGCCTGATCGGCATGCTGCTGTTCACCATCACCGGGCTGACCTTGAACCATGCCGCGCGCATCGAAGCCAGCCCCTCGACCGAACACCGCACGCTCACGCTGCCGCCGGCCCTGCTCAAGTCCCTGGGCAGCCGCGAAGACGGCGAGGCCCCACTGCCGCCGCGCGTGGCGCAGTGGCTGGGGCGTGAGCTGGACATCAGCATCGGTAACCGTGCCGGCGAATGGTCGGCCGACGAGGTGTATCTGGCGCTGCCGCGTCCTGGTGGCGATGCCTGGCTGAGCCTGGACCGCAGCACCGGCGCGATCGAATACGAGCGTACCGGGCGCGGTGCCATCGCCTATCTCAACGATCTGCACAAGGGACGCAATGCCGGGCCAGCCTGGGGCTGGTTCATCGACGTGTTCGCCATCGCCTGCCTGGTGTTCTGCATCACCGGGCTGTTCCTGCTGCATCTGCATGCGCGCCAGCGCCGCATGACCTGGCCATTGGTCGGCCTGGGTCTGCTGATTCCGTTGCTGCTCGCCCTGCTGTTGATCCACTGACTTTTTCCTACCGGAGACGATCATGCGCGCCACCCTGACCATCGCCCTGAGCGGCCTGCTCGCCATGCCGGCATACGCCGCCACGCTCGACATCAACGTCGAGATCCCCAAGCTCAACGTCGCCGAATATCACCGCCCGTACGTGGCGATCTGGCTGGAAGGTGCGGACCAGAAGGTCGCCGCCAATCTGGCGGTCTGGTATCAATCCAAGGACACCGCCGAAGGCCACGGCACCAAGTGGCTGCCGGACCTGCGCCAGTGGTGGCGCAAGAGCGGGCGCACCCTCGAGGTGCCGGTCGACGGCGTCACCGGCCCCACCCGTCCGGCCGGCGCGCATGCGCTGTCGTTCTCCGACACCAAGGGCGCGTTGAAGTCGCTGCCGCCCGGCCAGTACACGCTGGTGGTGGAAGCCGCGCGCGAGGTCGGCGGCCGCGAACTGGTCAAGGTGCCCTTTACCTGGCCAGCAAAGTCTGCGCAGACCGCCAAGGCCAGCGGCAGCAGCGAGCTCGGCGCCGTCAGCCTGGTCGCCAAACCCTGAGCATTGCCTGCTGGTGGCGGCCGCGCGCAGCATCCGCGGCCGGCCACGGCGCAGCTGCGCAGTGCATCGCGTTGCCAGACACATTCGCTTCCCACGCATCCACGCAGCGCCATACCTACGCGCTGATCAGACACGTGACCCACCGTCCTCATCGTCCTTCAAGGAGTTGTCATGAAACGTTCGCTCGTCCTGATCGCCATGCTCGCCGCACTGCCGCTCAGCGCACTCGCCCACAAGGCCTGGTTGCTGCCGTCGCAGACCGTCATCGCCGGTGAGGCGCCGTGGATCACCGTGGATGCAGCGGTGTCCAACGACCTGTTCTACTTCAACCACGTGCCGCTGCGCCTGGACAACCTGAGCATCACCGCGCCCGATGGCACCGCGCTCAAGCCGGAAAATCCGGCCACCGGCAAGTACCGCAGCGTGTTCGACCTGCAGCTCACCCAGCCCGGCACCTACAAGCTGAGCATCGTCAACGCCGGCCTGTTCGCCAGCTGGAAGGAAGACGGCAAGCCCAAGCGCTGGCGTGGCGACGAAACCCGCTTCGCCACCGAGGTGCCGAAGAACGCGCAGGATCTGCAGGTCTCGCAGTCCTTCAACCGGGTGGAGACCTTCGTCACCCGCGGTGCGCCGACCACCACGGTCTTCAAGCCCGCCGGCAAGGGCATCGAGTTGGTTCCGGTGACCCATCCCAACGATCTGGTCGCCGGTGAAGCGGCGCAATTCACGCTGCAGCTGGATGGCAAACCGGCGGCCGGGCTGGAGATCGAGATCGTGCGCGGCGGCACTCGCTATCGCGATGCGCAGAACGAGATCAAGCTCAAAACCGATGCCAAGGGCGGCTTCAGCGTGACCTGGCCGGAGCCGGGCATGTACTGGCTGGAAACCACCACCGAAGACACCAAGACCTCGCTGCCGCAGGCCAAGCAGCGCCGCCTGGGCTATGTCGCCACCCTGGAAGTGTTGCCGCAGTAATCTGCCGGCACGCGGCAGGAGCGCACGCAGCGTGCACCCTGCCGCCCCATCTTCATAAGATCCGTCCATGTCCGCATCGTCTTCCGCCGACCACGCCATTGCCACGCTCGGCGGCCGCAGCATGGGCACCACCTGGAGCGTGAAGCTGGTGGCGCCGCGCGGGCGCGATCTGCACCCCTTGCATGCGTGCATCCAGACCGCGCTGAATCGTGTGGTCGCGCAGATGAGTACCTGGGAGGCCGATTCGGATATCAGCCGTTACAACCGCGCACCGGCGGGCAGCTGGCACCACCTGCCGGACGAATTCCACGCAGTGCTGAGCGCAGCATTGGAGATCGCACAGGCCAGCGAGGGTGCCTTCGACCCCACCGTCGGCCCGATGGTCGAGCTATGGGGCTTCGGCGCGGCGGACACGCGCCAGCGCGTGCCGGAAGCGCAGGCGATCGCATTGGCGAGCCTGCGTTGCGGCTGGCAACGCCTGCAGCTGAATGGCAGGCGTGTGCTGCAGCCTGGCGCAGCGGCGCTGGATCTGTCCGGCATCGCCAAGGGCTTCGGTGTGGACTGCGTGCATCGCGCATTGCTGCAGTCGGGTATCGACAGTGCATTGATCGAGGTCGGCGGCGAATTGTTCGGCTACGGACGCAAACCCGACGGCAGCGCTTGGCGCGTGCTGGTCGAATCCGCCCCCGACGAAGACGCCGGCAGCGCGCTGCCACCACGCGTGCTGGCGCTGGATGGCCTGGCGGTCGCCACCTCCGGCGATCGCTGGCACCGCTTCGATGCCGATGGCACGCGCTACACGCACACCTTCGACCCACGCACCGGCGCGCCCGTTCCGCATGCCCCTGCGGCGGTCACCGTACTCGCACCTGATGCGATGCGGGCCGACGCCTGGGCCACCGCGATGACCGTGCTTGGCGCCGATGCCGGTCTTGCCCATGCACGCAAGGCGGAACTGGCCGTGCGATTCCTGGCACGCAAGGACGGCATCCTGCTCGAATCCATGAGCCCGGCATTCGAACGCCACCTGTCCGCGTCATGAGCAGCGCCACCTCACGCGTGTGGCTGGGCAACGGGCTGGTTCTGCTGGCGCTTGCGGTCATCGTCGGCTGGCTGGCCGGCCTGCATGAGGGCGCATGGTGGAGCGCACCCACGCCGCATCGTTGGCAACTGGCCACACACGGCCTGGCGCTGTATCTGGGCCTGTGTGCGGTCGTGCTGCTGCGTGCTCGCAAGCGCGTCGGCGCACAACGCGCAGACGCCAGCGGCGTGTTGATCGTCTGGGCAAGCCAGACCGGATTTGCGCGTGAACTGGCGCAACGCAGCGTTGCCGCGTTGCAATCGGCAGGCGTCGGCGCGCACGCGCTGCCGATCGAAGCCGTCGACAGCGATCAACTCGCACGCGTGCCGCGGCTGCTGTGCATCGTCAGCACCACCGGCGAGGGTGATGCGCCCGACCATGCGCAGGCCGCCGAGCGCGCCTGGCGTGCCGACCACGCGCAGGATCTGACCGCCGTGCAGTACGCAGTGCTGGCGCTCGGCGACCGTGGTTACACGCACTACTGCGCGTTCGGCCGACGCCTCGACGATCGCCTGCAGGCGCGCGGCGCCACTCGCCTGTTCGAACGCGTCGAGGTCGATAACGCTGACCCGAACGCCCTGCAGCACTGGCAACGCCGTCTGGCGGAACTGGCGCCCGCACTCGCGACGCAACCCGACTGGAGCCTGCCGACCTACACCACCTGGCAGCTACGCGAACGTGTCCACGTCAATCCCGGCAGCGCGGGTGCGCCGATTTACCGACTGCGCCTGACGCCATGCGACGGCGCATTGCCGCAGTGGAGCGCAGGCGATATCGGGGAGATCGCACCGCGTCACGCCCCGGATGCGGTGGAGTCCTGGCTGCGGCGCAACCACTACGATGGCGCGCAGCAGATCGACGGCCGCCCCCTGCGCGACTGGCTCGGCGGCGCGCAACTTCCCGTCGATGCCGATGCCGCTTTCGGTATCGATGTGGGTGCCGGTGCCAGCCTCGGCGATAGTGCTGGTGCTGGCGCCGATGCCGAAGCCGAAGCCAGAATCGACCCAATCACGGATATAGGTAAAGGCACTGATACAGCTACGGGAACAGCCACAGGCACAACTTCACCACTGGACGCAGATGCGTTGGTGCGAAGTTTGGCCGCCCTGCCCCATCGCGACTATTCGCTTGCCTCCATCCCCGAGGAAGGCCATGCCGAACTGCTGGTGCGCGAGCATCGGCACGCCGACGGCAACCTGGGGCTGGGTAGCGGCTGGCTCTGCGTCCATGCACCGATCGGCGCAGCCATCGCGCTGCGCTTGCGCAGCAACCCCGGCTTCCACCCGCCTGCACCCGAACAACCAATGCTGCTGATCGGCAACGGCACCGGCATCGCCGGTCTGCGCGCGCATCTGCGTGCACGCATCGCAGCCGGTGCGCATCGCAACTGGCTGCTGTTCGGCGAACGCAATGCCGCGCACGACGCGCTGTATGCCGACGAGCTGCAGCAGTGGCATCAGGATGGCTGGATCGAGCGCTTGGATCTTGTCTACTCGCGCGATCAGCAGCAGCCCCCGCATTACGTCCAACACGCACTGGCCGCAGCCTCCGACCGCCTGCGTCATTGGATCGATCAAGATGCCTGCATCTACGTCTGCGGCAGCCTGCGTGGTATGGCGCCCGAACTCGACCACACGCTGGATTGCATCCTCGGAGCCGATGTCAGACAGCAACTGCTACGCAACGGTCGCTATCGCCGCGACGTGTACTGAACCATCGCGTGCGGCACTGCCAAAGCGATCAACAAAACGATTACGCAGGTGCCCGCAGCGCGTCTGCTGCTGAAATCCGCAACATCCCTGCTTGCGGTGGCTGCCCGTCAACCGCACCGGCTGATCCAACGCTGCGCGCCGTTGCTGCAGCCATCTGCTCTTCCCTATGCTCCCGACCGTTATCGGCCGCCGACAACTGCTTGTGGCATTTGTCAGGCGGCCAATGGCGAAGAAGAAAGCAATCGCATTGCCCAGAGTTCACAGCCGGATTGCCCCAAGAAGAAAGCAGTAGTTCACAGCCCAAACTTCACAGAGGGCGCATCCAGTGATGCATCCGCGATGCGAGAAGCAGTCTTTGGTCCAACGCCTTCCGCGACGAAATTCCCCGCTGACGCAGTGCTGCATCGACAGGGCACGCAGCACCATCGCTGCACCGCGCGCTGGATACACCGCTACCGCTCCGGCGTCACCGTTATCTCTCGATCACCGCATTACGCTGCCAGATCGACCAGATTGCTCGTTGTCGCGCTGCCGCCAATGCTGCGGTACTGCCCCACGGCCATCTGCACCAACGCTGCATAGGCCTGCTGCGTCCCGTCGCTGCCGGATGCATCGGCCGATGACGGCGGTCGCGGCGGTGGATCGCGCGGCTGCATCGCCTCCTGCAGCTCCTGCAGACTCAGCGCCCCGCTCTTGTCGCTGTCGAGCAGGTCCAGCAGCTGCGTGCTCGACGCACTGTCGCCATTGACCAGCGTGCTCAATTCACCGCTGCTGACACTGTCGTCGCCATCGCTGTCCAGGCCGGCAAACAACGACTGCATATCCTCTCCTTGCTCACCCGGCGGCGGCGGAGGCGGCGGCAAGGCCTGCGCCAGTTCGCTCTCGCTGACGGTGCCGCCACCATCCTGATCGAGCATGCTCAGCAGCCCATCGATGTCGATCTTGCTGTCGTCATCGCTATTGGACGACAGCGCGGTCGACAGCTCGGACGCGGTCAGGCTGCCATCGCTGTCGCTATCGATGGATTTGAACAACTGTGTCAGTGGATTGGTTTTTTCCGCCTGCGCGTCGGATGCGCTGTTGCCGGTGCTCGCGCTGCGGCTTGCATAGGCCGGGTAGGCGGCATAGCCGGCTCCGACCGAGCTGATGGTACTCATTGATTTCCCCCTGGAATTGCCGGAACCACTCCCGGCCCATGCACTGTTCCCTAGCCAGGTGGCACAGCGATGCCGTCGCTTGTCCGCGTTGACACGAACGCATCCGGACGCGTGCCGAGTGGGGCGCGCCCTGCTCGCAGATACGTGAAACGCCCTAGACCGGGCTCACCCGGATCGCCAGCAGCTCGCCGCCGCCATCGAGCACATAGCGGCTGCGCGTGGAGGCACTCAGCCATGCGGTATCGCCGGCAGCCAATGGTGGCAGGTCACTCTCGCGCCCAAAGCTGGCCTGGCCTGCTAGCAGGTGGATCGCCCAGGCGCTGCCCGGGTCGGCGAAAAACAGCATGGTGCCGACCAGCGGCCGGTGCAGCAGTTCGGTCTGCACCAGATCGCGCCGCCACATCAGGTTGAAATCCTGGGTCGGCCCGTCGAGCAGGGTCGCATGTACCGTTTCCTCGCCTGCAAATCGGACGCGCTGGTGTGGCGGCAGCAATTCGCAACTGCGATGACTGCTGCCAGGAACATCGCCACCGGCGCCGGCGCTGGCGTCATGGACGCCCTGGTCAGCGCCACTGCCCTTATTGCCATTGCCGTTGCCACTGCCACTATCGCTTTTGCTGACGCCGCCGCTAGTAGCCGTGCCGATGCCAATGCCTGCACCGGTGCCTGTGCGGGTGCCGGTGTCAGTGCTGGTATCGCTGCCCATACCGCTGGCAGCATCGCCAAACTGCAGCCGCATGCCATTGCCGTGCAACAGCACCAGCTCGCGATCGATGCCCGGGAATGCGGAAAACGCCGCGTCCTGCTCGATCTCGGCAATCGACAGGCGTAGCGACCACGCATCGGCGTCGCCGAGACGCAGGATCTCGCGCGTCCAGCCCAATTGATTGCGCCACCGCTCACGGCGGTACTCGGTGGCCGGAATCACCCGGCTGCTCAGGTCTGTCAGCTGCATGGGCGCATTGTGCCGCAAGCGCAGCGCCAAGCCGTCATGCGGTGCTTCAGGGCTGCTGATGTGCCCTAGGCTCAATGCCAAGCCTCAACTGGAGGGTGTGGCCGAGACCCACGAAGCGGTTGGTGCCTCACGAAGTAAGTAGCGCTTCATGCGGCGAGCACTGCTTTCCCGCAGTTACAAACGCTTGCGTGCGCTCGCGACCCACGCGGGCCCAAAACGAAAAACGCCCGGCTGCACATCCAAGTGCAACACCGGGCGATTCCACGTCCTTGTCGGCATCCAGCCATCCCCCGGACATCCTGTCCAGTTAGGTTGCGGCCACGCATCCTCGCGTCGAACCGTATCTCGGATCCTTTCCCATTAACGCCGTCCCACCGGTTTCACCGCCGCCCCCTTGGCAGCCTTCTTGGCGGGAGCCATCGTGGCTCCTACTTCGATCAGGTCTCGATTCCGTTCGACCGTCTTGAGTCCGATGCCCTTGACCAGTGCCAGTTCCTCGGCACTTTTGAAGGGACCGTTTGCCTGACGGTGCTCGACGATTGCCTCGGCTTTTGATCGCCCGACGTTCGTCAGCACCTTGTCCAATTCCTCAGCAGACGCGGTGTTGATATCGACCTTGTCGAGTGCATACGCATTCGAGGACAACAGCAACGCCAGTAGCAGGGACTTCAGGGCTACGGTAAATGACTTCATTGCAACGCTCCTTGTGGCTTGGGTGATGGTCCTAGCCAGCATTCCTGCCGGCGGAGCCAGTGTCCCGCGCCACATGCAGCAATCCTATCGCCAACGAACTTTTCACACAGCCGGTGAACTGCGCGCCGCCTTGTAGGGAAATACCTACCCCCAGGCACGGGCGTAGAATGTGCCGTTACGTCACGTATTCGGAGTCTCCATGGACAGCGCCAAGATCGACCAATTCATCAGCGAAACCTGGGACCGCGAGATCGTCCCGCAATTGGTCGATTACATCCGCATCCCCAATAAATCGCCGATGTTCGATGCCGACTGGGTCGCGCACGGCTATATGGAGCAGGCGGTCACCCTGATGGAAACCTGGGCGCGCGCGCAGGCCATCGAGGGCATGCAGGTGGAGGTGGTGCGCCTGGAAGGCCGCACGCCGTTGATCTTCATCGAGATTCCGGCAACCGGCGCCGAATCGGGCGACGACACCGTGCTGCTGTACGGCCACCTGGACAAGCAGCCGGAAATGACCGGCTGGGATGCCGACCTCGGCCCATGGGAGCCGGTGCTGCGCGACGACAAGTTGTACGGGCGCGGTGGCGCCGACGATGGCTATGCGATCTTCGGTTCGCTGGCGGCGGTACTGGCGCTGCGCACCCAGGGCCTGCCGCATGCGCGCTGCGTGGTGCTGATCGAGGCCTGCGAGGAATCCGGCAGCTACGACCTGCCGGCCTATGTTGACCATCTGGCCGCACGCATCGGCAAGCCATCGCTGGTGGTGTGCCTGGATTCGGGCTGCGGCAACTATGAGCAGTTGTGGTGCACCACCTCGCTGCGCGGGCTGACCGGCGGCAACCTGAGCGTAAAGGTGCTGGAGGAAGGCGTGCATTCGGGCGATGCCTCCGGCGTGGTGCCGTCCAGCTTCCGCCTGCTGCGCCAGTTGCTGTCGCGGATCGAGGACGAAGCCAGCGGCCGCATCCTGCTGGACGGATTGCATGTGCAGGTGCCGGCCGAACGGCTGGCGCAGGCCAAGGCCGCGGCGGCGACGCTGGATACCGCCATCTTCGACAAGTTTCCGATGGTCGAGGGCCTGGTGCCGATGCATGACGACCTCACCGAGCTGGTGTTGAACCGCACCTGGCGCCCGGCGCTGTCGATCACCGGTGTGGATGGCATGCCGCCGCTGGCGTCGGCCGGCAACGTGCTGCGTCCGCAGACCGCGGTGAAGCTGTCGCTGCGCCTGCCGCCGACCGCCGACGGCAAGGCCTGTGGCGAACTGCTGAAAGAGGCCTTGCTGCGCGACACACCGAACGGCGCACAGGTGACGCTGGAACTGGAAAAGGCATCATCGGGCTGGAATGCGCCCGAGATGGCGCCATGGCTGGCAAAGGCCATCGACGACGCCAGCCTGGCATTCTTCGACAAGCCGGCGATGTACATGGGCGAAGGCGGCTCGATCCCGTTCATGGGCATGCTGGGCGAGAAGTTCCCCGGCGCGCAGTTCATGATCACCGGCGTGCTCGGCCCGCATTCCAATGCGCATGGCCCCAACGAGTTCCTGCATATTCCGATGGGCAAGCGGGTCACGGCCTGCGTGTCCAAGGTGATCGCCGAGCACCACGCCGCCTGCCTGCGCGGCGAGACCAGCGGCTCGCCGGTGGCGGCCGATAGCGGAACCCGTCATGGTGGGCATGGCTGCTGCTGATTGACCCCTGGACCGCCCCGCGCATGCCGGGGCGGTCCAATGGCATTGCGGTGCGCTGCGGCACGCGCATGGACATAACCCCAACGCCTTCGTCGCAGTCGGCGCTGCACATGTGGTTGCCACGGCAGCGAATGCTAGTCTGCCGATCCCACTTCCCTCAGTGCCTGCGATGAACAATCTCTTCGGTAGCGACAGCTGGCTTTACATCATTCTGGTCGGCTTCGTGGTCGGGCTGCTTGCCCGTTTCATTACGCCCGGCACGCAGCGACTGGGTTGCCTGCTGACCATCGTCCTGGGCATCGCCGGCGCATTGGTGGCCAGCTGGTTCGGCCGCTACATGGGCTGGTACCACGCCGGCGAACCGGCCGGTTTCCTCGGCGCGTTGCTGGGTGCGATCGCGATCCTGGCGCTGCTCCGGCTGTTCAGCGGCAGCAAGCGTTGATCGACCCGGCGTCGCTGCCGACCTGGCTGCGCCTCACTTCACGACACAGCATTTACCCATGACGTCATCGTTGACTCCCGATACCGCGCGCGCTGCGCTCCGCCTGCAATGGGCGCGGCAGGCGTTGAACGACCCTGAGGTCACGCTGCAACGTGCCTCGGTCGATGCGGGATTCCGCAGTTACTGGCGTACCCAAGGACGCGGCGTGGACCGCATCCTGATGGATGCGCCACCTGCACTGGAAAACGTGGCGCCCTGGTTGCGCATGCATGCCCTGCTCGGCACCCACGGCGTGCGCGTACCGCAGGTGCTTGCGCAGGATCTTGAAACCGGCTTCCTGCTGCTGGAAGACCTGGGCGTGCCGACCCTGGCGCAGGTGCTGACCGACGCCAATGCCGACGCGCTGCTGGATGCTGCGATCAGCCAGTTGCTGCTGCTGCAGCGCATTGCGCCGCCTGCCGACAGCGGCGTGTTCGGCGAGGCGCTGCTGCAACGCGACGCCGGACTGTTCGAAGAATGGTTTCTTGGCCGCCACCTGGGCCTGCAGCTGGATTGCGGCCAGGCCGAGCAGCTGCAGTTGGTGCAGCGCCGCTTGATGGACAATGCACTGGCGCAGCCGCGCGTCTTTACCCACCGCGATTTCATGCCGCGCAATCTGATGCCGGTCGGCGACGGGCCGGCGGTGCTGGATTTCCAGGATTGCGTGATCGGGCCGATCGCCTACGACCCGATCAGTCTGTTCAAGGACACCTCGGTGAGTTGGCCGCTGGCGCGCGTGGATGGCTGGCTGGAGCGCTACCACGCGCGTGCCGCAGCGGCCGGATTGCCGGTGCCGCCGCTGGCGCAATTCCTGCGCGATGCGGACTGGATGGGCGTGCAGCGGCACCTGAAGAATCTCGGCATCTTCTCGCGCCTGAGCCATCGCGACGGCAAGCACTGGTATCTGGATAACGTGCCGCGTTTCATTGTCTATCTGGACGAGGTGTTGCCGCGTCATCCGGAACTTGCGCCGCTGATCGGCCTGCTGGAAGACCTGGTCAAACCTGCCCTGGCGGCACACTCCGCGCAGGCCGGCGCATGAAGGCACTGATCTTCGCCGCCGGTTTCGGCGAGCGCATGCGTCCGTTGACCGAGCGCACGCCCAAGCCGCTGCTGTCGGTCGGCGGCACACCGCTGATCGTCTGGCATCTGCGTAAGCTGGCCGCGCTGGGCGTGGACGAGGTGGTGATCAATACCTCGTGGCTGGCCGAGCAGTTTCCGCAGGGACTGGGCGATGGCAGCGCGTTCGGGCTGCGGTTGACGTACTCCTTCGAGGGCGACAGCCCGCTGGAAACCGGCGGCGGCATGCTGCACGCGTTGCCGTTGCTGGGCGATGCCCCGTTCCTGCTGGTCAACGGCGATATCTGGACCGATTTCGATTTTGCGCGGCTGTCGAGTGCGCCGACAGGTTTGGCCCAGCTGGTGCTGGTCGATCAACCCGCCTATGCGGCGCGCGCAGACTTTGCGCTGGATGCCGATGGCAAGGTGCGTGCAGATCTACCCGCGACCCTGACCTACGCCGGCATCGGCATGTATCGACCGGCGTTGCTGCGCGATTGGCAATCGGTCATCGGCCAGCTCCCGGAGCACACCGGCACGGCACCACGCTTCGCGCTGGCGCCGATCCTGCGCGCGCAGATGGCAGCAGGCCTGATCGATGGCATCCACCACGCCGGGCGCTGGACCGATGTCGGCACGCCGCAGCGATTGGCGGAGCTGGATGCCCGGTTGCTGCACGACGGCGGCTGATCGCAACCACGCCGCTGCAAATATCCAGCCGCGCGTCTCGCATTGCTCGAACCACGAACACCGACCATCTCGACGGGCTTGCAGCCAACCCACCGGCGCCGCTCCTGCTCTTGTCCATGCGCACCGACCATCCCGACAGGTCCTTGCCCGCCTACCGTCGCGGGACCTTACGCGGCATGGATGCCGCGTAAGAGCCTACAAGGACGTACTTGCGGCGTGTCCCGCGACGGTGGGCGGGCAAGGGCCATGCAGCCAACGCGCAGATCAGCTGCTCTACAAGCTTCAGTCGATGTGCCTCGAATGTCCGGACACTGCTTTAGATGTGCCTGAAGGGAAGCACGAAGCAACCTGCGCCTACCTGGCGCTGAGCGCAGTACTTCCGTCAGCCGCCCTAAGAGCCGCGATCCTCCAGCACCCGCCGCAGGAACGGCACGGTGATGCGGCGCTTGGCAGCCAGCGATTCGCGATCCAGCCGGTCCAGCAATGCCACCAGCCCTGCCAGTTCGCGTTCGCTATGGGTCAGCAGCCAGTCGATTGCCGCCTCGTCCAGTGCCAGTCCGCGCCGTTGCGCACGATCGCGCAACACCGCCGCGCGCCCTGCGTCATCGAGTACCGGCAGGCTGATGCGGACGCATTGCGACAGCCGCGAGCGCAGATCCGGCAACACCAAGGCCAGGCCGTCGGGCATGTGCCGCGCGGTGTACAGCAAGGTGGTGCCGGCAGCGCGCGCGCGGTTGTGGAAATCGAACAGCGCCACTTCGTCGTCGCGCTGTCCGGCAATGCTTTCCACGCCGTCCAGTGCGACCAGGCTGCGCCCTTCCAGCGCTTCCAGCGCATCGCGCAACCGGCCAGTGGCGGCGTGCAGAGGCAGGTACGCCGGGGCGCGCCCGGCCTGCTCGGCGGCCGCGCACAACGACAACGCCAGATGCGTCTTGCCGGTGCCGGCGGGGCCGGCCAGATACAGCCAGTCGCTCACCTGTCCGACCGCCAACGCCTGCAGTTGCGACAGCAGGCCGTCGGGCGCGGCGATGTAACTATCGAATCGCTGATCGGGCGGCGCGCGTAGCGCCAGTGGCAACTGCGGAACGCTCACAGCCGATCGGTGTCCTTGCCTGGGTCGATGATCACGCTGCGCTCGTTGGTGGACTGCAGCACGATGCCGGCACGTTCGCCCGCATACAGATCACTGCGCGTGTACTGCTCATGCGCATAGCGCAGCAGTACATTGGCCACCGCCGCCACCGGCAGCGCCAGCAGCATGCCGAGGAAGCCGAACAACTGGCCGCCCGCCATCACCGCGAAGATCACTGCTACCGGATGCAGGCCGATCTTGTCGCCGACGATGCGCGGCGTCAGCACATAGCTTTCCAGCAGCTGGCCGACGGTGAACACTACCCCGACGCCGATCAGCAGCTTCAGGTCGAAGCCCTGCGCCTGCACCACCGCCGCCAGCAGGGCGAGCACAATGCCGGTGGTGGCGCCCAGATACGGAATGAAGCTGATCAGGCCGGCGATGATGCCGATCAACAGGCCCAGATTGAGCCCGATGATGGACAGGCCGGCGGCGTAGATCGCCCCCAGCGCCAGCATCACCAGGAACTGGCCGCGGATGAAGCCACCCAGCACGTCGTTGGATTCCTGCGCCAGCCGGCTCACGGTGCCGATGTAGGCGCGCGGAATGACCGCGGCCACACGCTCGACCAGGCGGTCCCAGTCGCGCAGGAAATAGAACGCCAGGATCGGCAGCAATGCCAGGTTGATCACCCATGTCACCATCGCAAAGCCCGACCGCTGCACGTAGCCGAAGAAGGTCTTGGCGGCGCCACCGGCCTGCTCCCAGTGGCTGCGGATCCAGTCGATCAGGCGCTCCGGGTCCAGCCAGCCCATCAGCTCCACGCCGGTCTTGGCTTCCAGCCACGGGATCGCGGTACTGATGGCCCAGGCACGCATCTGCGGCAGCGCGTCGATCAGGGTCATGATCTGGCGCTCGATCATCGGCACCAGGATCATCAGCGCCAGCACGAATAACAGCAGCGCCAGCACGAATACCAGCACCACCGCGATGTTGCGCGAGCGGCCGGCGCGCTCGATGCGGTCCACCAGCGGGTCGCCCAACCAGGCCAGCAGCAGCGCCAGCACGAACGGCGTCAGGATCGGCGACAGCAGCGATACCACCCACAACACGCCGACGGTCACCGCCACCCATTTCAGGCGACGCAGAAACAGGGCGATCTCGGCTTCGGGAGTCAAAGTCATTTCAGGCGGTACTCGGCGTGCTCGTTTTCGAGAATGATCGGGCCCTCGGTCGGTACCGAAACGGGCACCAACGGGCTGTTGTCGCCGAGCATACGGTTGAGGCCGGAAATGCCCGTGAGCAATTCCAGATCCACTTCCATGCGGTCGCCATTGGCGCTGACCGGGCGGATGCTACGCACCACCGAGACGCCCTGCAGTGCGGCAGAGACACGCAGGTAATCGTCGGCGCTGCTGATGCCGGTGATCACCGCGCGGTAGACCCCGGGCACACCCGAATCCACGCGCTTGGCGTAGCGCTTGACCAGCGCATCGGCGGCGCCATCGGCACCGGCAGCCATCGCGCGACGCGCGTCGGCGTCGCTGCTGGTCCAGCTGGACAGCACGTTGCCGTTGTCGACGAAGACCCAATCGGCGGTCCAGCCGGCGTCATTGCGGTAGAGCTTGCCGATCAACTGCATCGGCGGGCTGTACTTGGCCGAGGCGCGTGCCACTGCGGCGGTGTCCTTGCGCCAGATCGCGCCGGCCAGCACCTGCTCGGCGGCGGCACCGCCAGGCAGGCCGAGCCGGTAGCCGCGCTCGATCGCCCGGTCCAGCACGCTGCGCGCGGCATTGGCCTGCGCCACGCCGACCAGGCGCGGGCCGCTTCCGTCGTCGATGGCCAGCCACAGCACCGGCTTGGGCCGCGGCAGCGGCCACACCGGCAGACCCAGCGCGGCGATCAGGCCATCCACGTCCGATTGCCGGAAGCGCGCCACCAGCACGGTGCGGAAAGTCGGCGCGCCGGTGCGCGAGGTGCCCTGGTCCTGACGGTAATCGTAGTTTTCGACATAGCCCGGCGCGCCGCGCAATGCCTGCGAGACGCCGGGGCGGCTCATCACGCCGCGGTCGCCGGAGACCTTGCCCAGCACCGCGCCCAGCGCGCGCGCCAGCGCACCGGGGCGATCGGACTCGCTCTGGCTGTTGACCGGCACTTCGGCCTCGTAGGCACTTTGCGCCTTGGCGACGTCGCCTTCGGTGCGTAGATCGGCCTGCGCAAAGGCTGGCGCGAGGGGCATGGCGACCACGAGGGCGAGAAAGAAAGCGAGACTGCGGCGCATCGACGGTTCCATGACGTAAGCGTATCCGGGTGAATTGTTGCCCGAATGGGACGCCAGCGCCAACGTGGCTGCTAAAATCGCCGCCTTTACAGCCGAGCCCTCCCCGCCCGTGACCAGCCCAACGCCTTCCAATCCCTCGCCCATGACCTACCGTGAGGCAGGTGTCGACATCGATGCCGGCAATGCATTGGTCGAACGTATCAAGCCGCTGGTCAAGCGCAGCTTCCGGCCGGAGGTGATGGGTGGCCTGGGCGGTTTTGGCGCCTTGTTCGACCTGTCCGGCAAGTACCGCGAGCCGGTGCTGGTGTCCGGCACCGACGGCGTCGGTACCAAGCTCAAGCTGGCGCAGCAGCTGGGCCGACACGACACCATCGGCATCGACCTGGTCGGCATGTGCGTCAACGACGTGCTGGTGCAGGGCGCCGAGCCGTTGTTCTTCCTGGATTATTTCGCCACCGGCAAGCTGGACGTGGACACCGCCGCGGCGGTGGTCGGCGGCATTGCGCGCGGCTGCGAGCTGTCCGGCTGCGCCCTGATCGGCGGCGAAACCGCCGAGATGCCCGACATGTATCCGCCGGGCGAGTACGACCTGGCCGGCTTCACCGTCGGCGCGGTGGAAAAATCGCAGCTGCTGGACGGTGCGCAGGTGCGCGCGGGCGACGTGCTGATCGGCATCGCCTCGTCCGGCCCGCATTCCAATGGCTACTCGCTGATCCGCAAGATCTACGAACGTGCCGGCTCACCCGCCGAGTTGGTGCTGGACGACGGCGTCAAGCTGATCGATGCGCTGATGGCGCCGACCGCGCTGTACGTCAAGCCGATCCTGGCGCTGCTCAAGTCGCACGGCGAGACGATCCACGCCATGGCGCACATCACCGGCGGCGGGCTGACCGAAAACATCATCCGGGTGATCCCCGACGGCCTGGGCCTGGACATCGACGCCAAGGCCTGGACGCTGCCGCCGGTATTCGCCTGGCTGCAGCGCGAAGGCGCGGTGGCCGATGCCGAAATGTGGCGCACCTTCAACTGCGGCATCGGCTTCGTGCTGATCGCCGCCCCCGAGCAGGCTGCCGCGCTGGAACAGGCGCTGGATGCGCAGTCGCTGGCGCATTGGCGCATCGGCCAGGTGGTCCCGGCGCAGGGCGACGAGCGCGTGCGGATCGGTTGATCGAGGAGAGCTGCATGGACGCTTCCCCACGCGCACTGCCGGCATCGGCCAGCGCTGACGATCTCCAGCACCTGAAACTGCTGTCGGTCTTTCACTATGTGCTGGCCGCGATCACTGCGCTGTTTTCGCTTTTCCCGTTGATCCATCTGTTCATGGGCATTGCAATCATCACCGGGCACCTGCCCATGACACATGCCAGTGCGGACGCACCATTGATGGATCCGCGATTGTTCGGCTGGTTCTTCGTGGTGTTCGCGGCTGTGTTCATTGGCTGCGGCCTGACGCTGGCGGCGTTCATGGCCTACGCGGGCCGCTGCATCGCCCAGCGCAGACGGCATCTGCTGTGCCTGATCGTGGCCGGCATTTCCTGCTCCTTCATGCCATTCGGTACCGTCGTCGGCGTGTTTACGCTGGTGGTGCTGCTGCGCCCACAGGTCAAGGCCTTGTTCGCTCCGACCGCCACCGCCGCGTGAAGCGCACTGCCCCATGACTTCAGCGAATCCAACCCCATGAGCCTGCGTCTGGCCGTCCTGGCCTCCGGCCGTGGTAGCAACCTGCAGGCCATTCTTGATGCCATCGCCAGCGGCCGGCTGCCGGCCGAGGTCGTCGGCGTGTTTTCCGACCGCCCACAGGCGCCGGCACTGCACAAGGTCGATGAGGCATTGCGCTGGAGCGCCAGTCCGCGCGACTTTGCCGACCGTGCGGCCTTCGACGCTGCGCTGGGCGATGCGATCGCCGCCGCGCAGCCGGACTGGGTGATCTGCGCCGGCTACATGCGCATCCTCGGCGAGCCGCTGGTGCGCCGCTTTGCCGGGCGCATGCTCAACATCCACCCCTCGCTGCTGCCCAAATACCGCGGCCTGCATACCCATGCCCGCGCACTGGAAGCCGGCGATACCGAACATGGCGCCAGCGTGCACCTGGTGGTGCCGGAACTGGACGCCGGCACGGTGATCGCGCAGGCGCGCGTGCCGGTGCTGCCCGACGACAGCCCCGAGCAGCTGGCCGCGCGTGTGCTGGCGCGCGAGCACCCGCTGCTGCTGGCCATGCTGGACCTGCTCGCCAGTGGGCGTGTGGAGGTGCGTGGCGATGGCGTCCATATCGACGGTCAGTGCCTGTTTACGCCACTGCGACTAGAGTCCGCTGACACCGCACTCGCCTGAATGCGGATACGCCCTCCTCATCCTGTCTCGGACATCCTGGCGGCCCCGTGCCTCCCTTCCAGCGCATGAAACTCCTCCCGATCGCGACCGCGCTGTTGACCACCGCCCTGCTCGCCCCGGCCGGTGCCGGCCGTGCGCAACAGGCGCCTGCCGTGCCCGCGCCAGCGGCCCCTGCTCCAGCTGCGGTGCCACCAGCGGCGCCGGCCTCTGCAGCGGCCCTGCCTGCCAGCACCTGGACGCCGCCGCCACTGCAACCCTTCGTGGCCACCTACCAGGCGTTCTACCGCGGCAAGGAAGCCGGCGATGCCACCATGCAGGTCAGCAACGGCGAAGGCAGCCAGTGGCGTATCGACATGTCGGTGCGCGGCCGCAAGGGCTTTGCCAGCATCCTGGGACTCAATCTGGAACAGAGCACGGTCTTCCGTGTCGATGGCGACACCTATGTACCGTTGAGCCAGAGCACGGTGCGCAAGGCGATGTTCTTCGGCAAGAAGGTCACTGGCGTCTACAACTGGCAAACCGCCAGCGCCCAGTGGGACGGCGATCTGAAGAAGGAGCGCCAGCAGGCGATTCCCCTGCAGCGCGGCGACCAGAGCGCGCTGTCGCTGAACCTGTCGCTGATGCGCGACGCGCAACCCGGACGCAGCCTGAGCTATCGCTACGTCGATGTCGGCCGGGTGCGCAAGTACGACTACAAGGTCGCCGATGCCACCGAGGTGGTGCAGGTCGGCGACCTGAGCTACGACGCGTTGCGCGTGTACCGCGTCAACAGCGGCGACAACGAAACCATCCTCTGGATCGCCAACGGCGTTCCCACGCCGGTGCGCATCCTGCAACGTGACAAAGGTGAGGATCAGGTCGATCTACGCCTGGTCGAATATCAAGGAGCCTGACCCATGCACACCGTTTCCCGCACCTGTTCGCTGATTGCCGCTGCCGCACTGGCCGTGGCCAGCCTGCCCGCGTTCGCCATGCAGCCGTTCCAGGCCGATTATTCGGCCAACTACATGGGCATGCAGGCCAACGGCACCATGACCCTGGCCGCCGCCGGCGCCAATCAGTGGCGCTATACGCTCACCATCCAGAACCAGCTGGCCAACCTGACCCAGAGCACGGTGTTCGAAGAGAGCAACGGACAACTGCGTCCGGTCAGCAGCAACGACACCTCGTCGATGATGGTCAAGCGCCGCAACGTCACCGCCAATTACGACTGGAAAACCAGCCAGGCCACCTGGGGCGGCGACATCAAGCCGGACCGCCGTGGCCCGGTGAAGTTGCAGCCCGGCGACATGGATGCGCTGCTGATCAACCTGGCGATTACCCGCGACCTGGCCGCCGGCAAGCCGCTGAACTACCGCATGGTCGACGAAGGCCGGATCAAGCCGATGAGCTACAAGGTGGTCGGCAAGGAAACCATCACCGTCAACGGCAAGCAGGAACAGGCGACCAAGGTGTCGCGCGTGGACGGCGACAAGGAATTGATCGCGTGGGTGGTCAAGGACCTGCCGGTGCCGGCGCGCCTGCTGCAGAAGGAAAAAGGCCAGGACGCGCTGGATCTGACCATCAAGGGCCTGCGCTAAGCGCCAGGCGCGCCTGGTAGGAGCGTGCCCGCGCGCGACGGGGCTTTATCGGTAACGCCCCGTCGCGCGCAGGCACGCTCCTACCAGAGCATGGGACCTGCTCGACAGGCAACCGGCCTCCGACAGCGATGAAAAGCCCGGCTGCGAGCCGGGTTTCTTCCTTCCGATCGGCGTGCGGCGGACGCTGCGCAGCACGCAGAAACGCTCGACTTTCAGGGCTTGCCCGCCGCCTTATCACCGCCGCTGGAGAACACCGTGCGGCAGTCCACGCGGATCTGCTCGCCGGTGCTGCGCCAATAGAACAGGTCGCAATGGCGCTTGCCTTCGACGGTCTTCTTGACCGCCACTGCATAGAACGACTGCGCGATCTCGTCGCGGCTGGCGGTGCCGTCGTTGTTCCAGTCCATGTCCTTGAACTCGACGCCCTGGGTGATCGCCATGCCCACTGACCAGGCATAGGCCAGCCACGCCAGGATCAGCACGATCACACCGAGCAGGATCTTGCGCCGGGTGGTGAAGCGCCCGCGCAGGATCATGCGATGCGCCGGATGGTCGCGCCCAGCGCCCCCAGCTTCTCCTCGATGTTTTCGTAGCCACGGTCCAGGTGGTAGATGCGATCGATGGTGGTGTCGCCGTCGGCCACCAGGCCGGCCAGGATCAACGATGCCGACGCGCGCAGGTCGGTCGCCATCACCGGCGCGCCGCTGAGGCGCTCGGTGCCGCGCACGATCGCGGTATGGCCTTCGACCTGGATGTCCGCACCCAGGCGCAGCAGTTCGTTGACGTGCATGAAGCGGTTTTCGAAGATGGTTTCGTTGATCACGCCCACCCCGTCGGCCACACAGTTGAGCGCCATGAATTGCGCCTGCATGTCGGTGGGGAACGCCGGGTACGGCGCGGTGGTCAGGTTGACCGCACGCGGGCGCTTGCCGTGCATGTCCAGCGTGATGCTGTCGGCAGTGGTGGTGATGCTGGCACCGGCTTCGGTGAGCTTGTCCAGCACCGCGTCCAGGGTGTCCGGACGGGCGCGGCGCACGCTGACGCTGCCGCCGGTCATCGCCGCGGCGACCAGGAAGGTGCCGGTCTCGATGCGATCCGGCAGCACCGCATGGTGCCCACCGCCCAGACGCTCCACGCCCTGCACCACGATGCGCGGCGTACCGGCACCTTCGATCTGCGCACCGAGTGCGATCAGGCAGTCGGCCAGGTCGGTGACTTCCGGCTCCATCGCCGCATTTTCCAGCACGGTGGTGCCTTCGGCCAGCACGGCGGCCATCAGCACGTTCTCGGTGCCGGTGACGCTGACCATGTCGAACACGTAGCGGCCGCCCTTCAGGCGCCCGTTGCTGCTGGCCTTGATGTAGCCGTTCTCCACGCTGATCTCCGCACCCAGCGCCTGCAGGCCTTTGATGTGCTGGTCGACCGGGCGTGAGCCGATCGCGCAGCCGCCGGGCAGCGACACTTCGGCGGTGCCGTAGCGCGCCAGCAGCGGGCCGAGCACCAGGATCGAGGCGCGCATGGTCTTGACCAGTTCATAGGGCGCGACTTGGTGGGTGACCGAGCGCGGGTCGACCAGGATCGAGCGGCCCTTGGCCAGCGTGCCTTCGTCGATGGTGACCTCGGCGCCCAGTTCGCTGAGCAGTTTCACCGTGGTGATCACATCGTGCAGATGCGGCACGTTGCTGATCTCCACCGGCGCATCGGCCAGCAGGGTCGCGCACAGGATCGGCAGCACCGCGTTCTTGGCGCCGGAAATATTGACCTCACCGTGCAGCGCTTGGCCGCCGGTCACTACGATTTTTGCCATGGGAGCTTGGGAAATCCGAAAAGGGATGTCGGGGGAATGGGAAGGGTGGCCAGAAGCCGGCCGGGCCGCTGGCAGTCGGGGCGCAGGCGCAGCCCGACCGGCCAGGACCCGACTGACGCTCAGCCTTCGTCGGGCGTCAGCGTCTTGAGCTGCAGCGCGTGGATCGCGCCGCCCATCAGTTCGCCCAGGGTCGCGTAGACCATGCGATGGCGCGCCAACGGGGCCTTGCCGGCGAATGCGGGGCTGATCACGGTCGCCTCGAAGTGCACGCCGTCGTCGCCGTGCACGTCGACGCGGGCTTCGGGCAAGCCGGATTCGATGAGTTTACGGATGGTTTCGGCGTCCAAAGGGCGTTTCCTCATAAAATGTGCGCACATTCTACTCTTCACCCGAGTCCCGCATGGCCGTCTCGCACCTGCCCTCCGCCACCGTCAGCGACGCCAGCCTGGTCGCCAGCGGCCAGCGCGTGCTGGAGATCGAGCGCGAGGCGCTGGCCAGCGTGGGCGCGCGGATCGGCAGCGACTTCGCCGCGGCCTGCCGGCTGGTGCTGGCCTCGCGCGGGCGCGTGGTGGCCACCGGCATGGGCAAGTCCGGGCATATCGCGCGCAAGATCGCCGCCACCCTGGCCTCCACCGGCACGCCGGCGTTCTTCGTGCATCCGGGCGAAGCCGGGCACGGCGACCTGGGCATGATCACCGAGGCCGACATCGTGCTGGCGCTGTCCTACTCCGGCGAATCGGACGAGGTGCGCATGCTGCTGCCGGTGCTCAAGCGCCAGGGCAACCCGATCATCGCCATGACCGGGCGCCCGAACTCCTCGCTGGCGCAGGCCGCCGACGTGCACCTGGACGTGAGCGTGTCGGCCGAAGCCTGCCCGCTGCATCTGGCGCCCACCTCCAGCACCACCGCCTCGCTGGCGATGGGCGACGCGCTGGCCGTGGCGCTGCTGGACGCGCGCGGCTTCACCGCCGACGATTTTGCGCGCTCGCACCCGGCCGGCAGCCTGGGCCGGCGCCTGCTGCTGCACATCACCGACGTGATGCACAGCGGCGATGACCTGCCGCGCGTGCGCGAGGACGCCAGCCTGACCGAGGCGCTGATGGAAATGAGCCGCAAGCGGCTGGGCATGACTGCCGTGGTGGACGCGGACGGGCGCCTGATCGGCCTATTCACCGACGGCGATCTGCGCCGCGCGCTGGACAGCGACATCGACGTGCGCAGCGCCGGCATTGCCCAGGTGATGACGCGCAACCCGCGCACCATCGGCGCCGACCAGCTGGCCGCCGAAGCCGCACGGCTGATGGAGGATTACAAGATCAATGGTTTGATCGTGGTCGACGCGCAGCAGCGGGCGGTGGGCGCATTGAACATTCACGACCTGTTGCGCGCCAAAGTGGTTTAACAGGTTCAGTTTTCTACCGTTGGAACCCCGTTCTCACCGATTCGTGCCGATGCCCTATTCCCCTCTGCAACACCTGCCCGCCGACATCACCGACCGCGCCGCGCGTATCCGCCTGGCCTGTTTCGACGTCGACGGCACCCTGACCGACGGCCGTCTTTATTACGACCATGCCGGCAACGAGAGCAAGTCGTTCAATGTGCTCGACGGCCAGGGGCTCAAGCAGCTCGACCATGCCGGCATCCATGTCGCGCTGATCACTGCGCGCGCCAGCCTGTCGGCGGAGAAACGCGGCCAGGATCTGGGCCTGCACGTGCAGATCGGGGTCAAGAACAAGCGCCTGGCAGTGCTGGCCCTGTGCCAGGAGCACGGCCTGTCGCTGGACCAGGTGTTGTTCATGGGCGACGACCTGCCGGACCTGCCGGCCCTGCTGGCGGTCGGCCTGCCGGTGGCACCGGCCAATGCGCACCCGTGGATCGCCGAGCGCGTGCAGTGGCATACCCGGGCACGTGGCGGCGAAGGCGCCGCGCGCGAGGTCTGCGATGTGGTGCTGGCCGCGCAGGGCCAGGTCGAGGGCATCATCGAAAGGTTCTCGGCATGAGCTGGAACTGGCGCACCACCCTGGGCGTGGCGCTGTTTGCCGCTGCGGTGATTTCCGGCTGGTCGGCGTGGCAGCAGCGCGCGCGGCCGGTCGCCGCGGCGACGGACGATGCGCGCGCCGACTACGTGCTTCGCGATTTCGAACTGATTGCGCTGGACAAGGAAACCGGCAAGGAATCGATGACGCTGCGCGCGCCGGAGATGCATCGCAACCGCGCCGATCGCACTTCCGAGGTCACCACCCCGGTGTTCCTGCTGCCCGACAACACCAATCAACCGTGGACGCTGCGCTCCAAGACCGGCTGGATCAGCCCCACGGGCGACGAGCTACGCCTGCGCGGCGATGTCGAGGGCGATAGCCCCACCGGCGGCGCGACCCCGCCGACCACATTCCGCACCCAGAGCCTGGACGTGTTCCCGAAGCAGAACCTCGCCAAGACCGCGGCCCCGGTGAGCATGAGCCGGCCGGGTATCATGCAGAGCGGGGTCGGCTTCGAGGCCGATCTCAAATCACGCCAGTACAAGCTCCTTTCCCAGGTCAAGACCCGCTATGAACCGAATGCTGCCCGCTAAACTGGCGTTTGCCGCGCTGCTGCTGCCCGCCCTTGCGATGGCCAAGACCAGCGACCGCAATCAGCCGATGGCGATCGACTCCAATGCCAACGATTGCAACATGCTCGACGACAGCGGCAAGTGCCGCTTCAGCGGCAATGTGGTGATTACCCAGGGCACGCTGGAAATCCACGCCGACACCGCCGACATCTTCCAGAAGAACGGCCAGACCGACCGCGTCGTGCTGACCGGCAAGCAGGCCACGCTGAAGCAGCAGATGGACGACGGCGCGATGATGAACGGCCAGGCCGACAACATCGAGTACCAGGTCGCCAACGAAGTCATCGTGCTGACCGGCAACTACAAGGTCGACTCGCCCAAGGGCACCAACGCCGGCCAGCGCATGGTCTACAACACCAAGACCGGCAACATGCAGAGCGGCGGCGACGGCAGCCGCGTGCGCACGATCATCCAGCCCAAGACCGCAGCGCCGGCAGCAACAGCGCCTGCAGCGACGCCGGCCGCCAAGCCCGCGGCCAAGCCGCAGGGGAAGAAGTAATGCTGGTCGCCACAGGTCTGCGCAAGAAGTACAAGCAACGCGAAGTGGTCAAGGAATTCGGCCTCACGCTCGAGGCCGGCGAAGTGGTCGGCCTGCTCGGCCCCAACGGTGCCGGCAAGACCACCTGCTTCTACATGATCGTCGGCCTGGTCGAGGCCGATGCCGGGCGTATCGAGCTGGACGGCCGCGACCTCACCGCCGAACCGATGTACGCCCGCGCCAAGCTCGGTGTCGGCTATCTGCCGCAGGAGCCATCGATCTTCCGCAAGCTCACCGTGGCCGACAACATCCGCCTGGTGCTGGAGCTGCGCGAAGAGCTGGATAGCGCCGGCCGCGAGAAGGAGCTGGTCTCGCTGCTGGAAGAGCTGCAGATCACCCATGTGGCCGACCAGCTCGGCGCCAGCCTGTCCGGCGGCGAGCGGCGGCGTTGCGAGATCGCGCGGGCGCTGGCGGCCAAGCCGCGCATGATGCTGCTCGACGAACCCTTTGCCGGCGTCGATCCGATTTCGGTCGGCGAGATCCAGCGCATCATCATCCACCTCAAGGAACGCGGCATTGGCGTGTTGATCACCGATCACAACGTGCGCGAAACCTTGGGAATCTGCGACCGCGCGTATATTCTCGCCGAGGGGGGCGTGCTGGCGCAGGGGGCACCAGATGCGCTGCTAGCCAATCCCGACGTCCGTCGCGTGTATCTGGGGGAAACTTTCCGCCTTTGAGCGCGTCGCCGCGCCATCGATTCTTCCAGTCAGTGCCCGCATGAAAGCCCGGCTCCAGACATCGCTAGGACAGCAGTTGGTCATGACGCCGCAGTTGCGTCAGGCGATCAAGCTATTGCAGATGTCCACCACCGAGCTGGAACTGGAAATCGCCGAAGCGGTGGAGACCAATCCGCTGCTGGAATGGGCCGACGAGGCCGCGCATGCGGCAAACGAGCTGCCGGTGGACGCGTCGTCGGCCGCCTCCACCGACGACACCCCGCGCGAGGAACCGGCGCCGGCCGAACGCGATGACGACTGGTCACAGGACGAACTGCAGTGGACCGGCTCGGGCAGCGGCGGCAGCTTCGACGACGACGAGTCCGGCGATGCCGCCGAGCGCGTAGCCGAATCCGAAACCCTGGCCGACCACCTGCTGTGGCAACTGCACCTGTCGCCGCTGTCGCCGCGCGACCGCCAGATCGGCGCGCTGCTGATCGATGCGCTGGATGAGGACGGCTACCTGCGCGAGCCGCTGTCGGCGATTCTTGAAACGCTGGCGCTCGGTGCGGCGGTGGACGAGGCCGAAGTACTCACAGTGCTGCACCAGATCCAGCGCTTCGACCCGGTCGGCGTGGGTGCGCGCACTCTTGGCGAATGCCTGGCGCTGCAGTTGGCCGTACTCGACCCGGCCACCCCGGGGCGCGAGCTGGCGCTGCAGATCGTCGCCGGCCCGCTGGAGCGCCTGCCGCGCAGCGGCGTGGCCGGCCTGGCGCACGAACTCAAGCGCTCCAGCGCCGATGTCGAGCAGGCGGTCCAGCTGGTGCGCTCGCTGGACCCGCGCCCGGGCAAGCAGATCGGCGACCTGTCGCAGGACACCTACGTGGTGCCGGACTGCGTGATCTGGCGCCAGCGTGGCGTGTGGCGGGCCTCGCTGGCCGGCCGCGCGCAGCCCAAGGTCACCATCCACCGCGGCTACGAGAACCTGATCCGCAGTTGCGGCGAGTCCGACGCCGGCTATCTGCGTGGCCAGCTGCAGGAGGCGCGCTGGCTGCTCAAGAGCCTGGAGGCGCGCGGCGAGACCCTGCTGCGGGTGGTGCGCTGCCTGCTGCAGCACCAGGCCGGGTTCCTGGAATTCGGCGCGCAGGCCCTGCGCCCGCTGACTCTGCGCGAGATCGCCGGCGAGCTCGGCCTGCACGAATCCACCATTTCCCGCGCGATCGCGCGCAAATACGTGCGCACCCCGCGCGGCACCATCGCGCTGCGCTCGTTCTTCGCCTCCGGCATCGACACCGACAGCGGCGGCGAGGCTTCCAGCACCGCCATCCAGGCCATGATCCGGCGCCTGATCGAGGCGGAAAACCCGCGCAAACCGCTGTCCGACGCCAAGTTGGCCGATCTGCTGAAAACTTCCGGCGTACCAGTGGCGCGGCGCACCGTTGCGAAGTATCGTGAGGCCATGAACATTTCCGCCTCCCACGAACGCGTGCGTATCGCCTGACGTTGCATCCACCGCAACGCCGGCCTGCGCCGGGCAAGTCGAATCACCGGAAAGGTTCATTGGCCCACCGACCAATGGAGGTATCCGATGCGTATCGAGACGTATGGCCACCAGCTTGAAGTGACCCCCGCGCTGCGGGAGTACGTGGCAAGCAAGCTGCAGCGACTGCAGCGCCATTTCGACCAGCACTGTGAAGTCCGAACCCAGCTGGCCGTTCGCAAGCCAGACCATCACGTGGTCGCCACCGTCAACCTCCCCGGTCGCACCCTGCACGCAGATGCCAGCGGCTCCAGCATGTATGCGGCCATCGACCTGCTAGTCGACAAGCTCGACCGCCTTGTGCTCAAGCACAAGGAAAAGAAATGTAACCACCATGCACGCGAGGTGCGCGACAATCCCGCATGACGCTTCCCGCTTGATGCCCTCATGCCTTTAACCGATCTGATGGCGGCCGTGCGCACCGTGGTGTCGCCGGCCGCCGATCGCGACACCGTCCTGCATACTGCCGCCGACCTGCTGTCCTGCCGCCAGGCCGGCGCCGACGAGCTCTACGCCAACCTGTGCGAACGCGAGGCCCTGGGCAGTACCGCCATCGGCCACGGCATTGCCATCCCGCACGGGCGCTGCCCCAACCTCACCGAACCGCGTGGCGCATTGCTGCGCTTGGACACGCCGGTGGCCTTCGGTGGCGACGAGCCGGTGGACCTGATCTTTGCAATGGCGGTGCCTGCGCACTACACCCACCAGCATCTGATGCTGCTGTCGGAACTGGCCGAGCGGTTTTCCGACGCGGACTTCCGTCAGCAGTTGCGCGACGCCCCCAATGCCGACGCCTTGATGGCGCTGCTCACCGACGCACCGCCAGCACAGGCCAGCGCCGCATGAATACCAGCATCACCGCACGCGAACTGTTCGACCAGCAACGCGACAAGCTGGCACTGCGCTGGGTGGCGGGCCAGAAAGGCGAGCACCGCGAGATCGAGGCCGGCAGCAACAACGCACGCCGCCCGTCGCTGGCCGGCTATCTCAACGTGATCTATCCCAACAAGGTGCAGATCCTGGGCACCGAAGAGCTGGCCTGGCTGGATTCGCTGGATGCGCGGCAACGCTGGGAAACCATCGAGAAGATCATCCAGGTGCAGCCGCTGGCGCTGGCGATCAGCAAGAACCAGTCCTGCCCGGAAGACCTGCGCGCGGCCGCCGACGAATCCAACACGCCGCTGTGGATCTCGCCCAAGCGCGGCCACGAGTTGCTCAATCACCTCTCCTACCACCTGGCGCGCACGCTGGCGCCGCGGGTGACGCTGCATGGCGTGTTCATGGAGATCTATTCGATCGGCGTGCTGATCACCGGCGAGGCGGGCTCGGGCAAGAGCGAGCTGGCGCTGGAGCTGCTCAGCCGCGGTCACCGGCTGGTGGCCGACGACGCGCCCGAGTTCACCCAGATCGCCCCCGACGTACTCGACGGTACCTGCCCGGAACTGCTGCAGGACCTGCTGGAAGTGCGCGGCCTGGGCGTATTGAACGTGCGCGACATGTTCGGCGACACCGCGGTGAAGAAGAACAAGTACCTGCGCCTGATCGTGCACCTGACCCGCCCGATGACCGAGCCCACCCCGTCGGGCTACGAACGCCTGACCGGTGATTCCGGCAGCCGGCACGTGCTGGATCTGGACGTGCCGCTGATCACCCTGCCGGTGATGCCCGGGCGCAATCTGGCGGTGCTGACCGAAGCGGCCACGCGCCTGCATATCCTGCGCACCAAGGGCATCGACCCGGCGGCGATGTTCATCGCCCGCCACAGCAACCTGCTGGAGCGACGCACGCCATGAGTACCGCGCCCTCCACGTTGATGATCGTGAGCGGGCTGTCCGGCTCGGGCAAATCGGTTGCGTTGAAGACCTTCGAGGATCTGGACTACTACTGTTCGGACAACCTGCCGGTGGAGCTGCTGCCGGATTTCGTGCGCAGCCGCCTGCGCGGCAACCCGCTCGGCGACCAGCGCCTGGCGGTCGGCATCGATGTGCGCAGCCGCAGCGACCTGACCCAGCTGGCGCAATGGCGCCAGGCCGCGCAGGAATACGGGATCGAGGCGCGGCTGCTGTTTTTCGAGGCCAGCGACGAGGCGCTGATCAAGCGCTATGCCGATACCCGCCGCCGCCACCCGCTCAGCCATCTGGGCCTGGCCTTGCCGGAAGCGATCACCCGCGAGCGGCAGTTGACCGAACCGCTGCGCACGCAGGCCGATGCCATCATCGACACCAGCGCGCTCAACGTGCACCAGCTGCGTCGCCGCGTGGTCACCGAGTTCGCGCTCGGCAGCAGCGACCGGCTGTCGCTGCTGTTCGAATCGTTCGCCTACAAACGCGGCGTGCCGGCCGAGGCCGACTTCGTGTTCGATGCGCGCGTCCTGCCCAATCCGCATTGGGACCCGGAACTGCGCCCGCTGACCGGCCGCGATGCCGGCGTGCGCGAGTATCTGGACAAGGAACCAGACGTGGTGCGCTACAGCGCGCAGATCGTGGACCTGCTCGACACCTGGCTGCCGCGGCTGCGCAACGACACCCGCAGCTACGTGACCATCGCCTTCGGCTGCACCGGCGGCAAGCACCGCTCGGTGTATCTGGCCGAACGCATGGCGCGGCATGCGCGCGAGCAGGGCTGGCCGGAGGTGGCGACGTTTCATCGTGAGCAGGACTGAAGGGCTGGGATTGGGGAATCGCGATTGGGGAATCGTCAAAGCGGTGTCATGCGGCTTGGAATGTGCGAACGGTCGATGACATCTGTGCTTTGAAGCTTGGCCTTGCGAGTTGGCTTCTGCATCGGGCCCCTGCCCCGCGCTTGCTGTGGATGTTTAGTCTTGATGGCTGATCGGGAGCTGCAGCTCGTCTTTTTTTGGCATTACTGCTTCTCTGTTTTCATGCGGGTCGCATTGTTCGGCCTGACGCAGGCATTGGGTCTGCGGGAAAAACTTTTGATCGGTGCATTCGTCTGCACGTTCTGATCGGGGACTGCCTGCCAGGTGCGCGCTGCAGCGTTCGCTTGTGATGCGGTTCGCATTGGCAGACTCCGGGTGCCGCGATCATCGCCACGCCGGCAGCGGCGCGCTTGCTGCATGCAGTGCACGCGACACGCTGCAGCGGTCCTAAACGGCTATTCATTTCGCAACACATCGGTGCCGGCAAACGCTATCGCGCGGTCATGCCGACCTGTTAACGTTTCGGCATGGCCTGTGGCATTCTCCTCATTACTCATCCCGGCATCGGCGCGGCGTTGTTGAACGTGGCGACGGGGCTGTTGCGGCAGTTGCCGCTGAAGACCGAAGCGTTCGATGTGCCGCTCGATGCAGACCTGGACGCCTTGTTGCCCCAGGCCTCGTCGGCGATGCGACGGGTCGACAGCGGTGACGGCGTGCTGGTCATGACCGACCTGTACGGCGCCAGCCCCAGCAATCTCGCCAGCCGGTTGGCAAAGCTCGGCACGCCGGTTCGCCGGGTGTCCGCGCTCAGCCTGCCGATGCTGCTGCGGGTGATGAACTACCCCGAACAAGGATTGCAGGAGCTGCCCGCCACCGCGGCGGCAGGCACCCGCAACGGAGCGATCATCGACGATGCTTGAACGCGAACTCATAGTTTCCAACCGACTCGGACTGCATGCGCGGGCAACCGCCAAGCTGGTGCAGACGCTGTCGTCCTACCGCAGCAACGCCACCCTGGCGGCCAAGGGCCGCGAGGTGAATGCCAAGAGCATCATGGGCGTGATGCTGCTGGCCGCCGGCCAGGGCACCAGCGTGGTGGTGCGGCTGGATGGCGAAGACGAAGCGCAAGCGCTGCAGGCACTGGTGGACCTGTTCGAGCGTCGTTTCGACGAGGACAGCTGAGCATGCGCCGCGTCGGTGCGGGGCTGACCGACAGGGCGCGTCCGCGCCAGGGCCGCATATGAGCCTGCGTTTGCGTGGACATGCCGCCTCGCGCGGCAACGCACTCGGACGCGCGCGCGTGCGCCAGAGCCACACGCTGGAAGTGGCCGAGCAACGCGTGCCCGCCAGCCAGGTGGAAACCCAGCTGCAGCGTCTGCACCTGGCGATCGAGGCGGCACGCACCGAGATGCAGCAGCTGCGCGACCGCCTGCATGGCGCGCTTGCGCGGGAGGTCGGCGAATTCCTCGAACTGCATGCGCTGCTGCTCGACGACCCGGAGCTGCTGCAAGGCCTGGACGAGTTGATCCGCACCCACCGCTACAGCGCCGACTACGCCTTGCGCGTGCAGCGTGACCGGCTGGCGGCGGTGTTCGACGGCATGGAGGACGCCTACCTCAAGAGCCGCATGGACGACCTGGATCACGTCATCGGCCGCATCCATGCGTTCTTGCACAAGCGCGCGCCCGACCTCAAGGGCGTGGCCGGCGAGATCCTGGTCTGCGACAACGTGGCGCCGTCGGAGCTGGCGCAGCTGCAGGCGCAAGGGGTGGTCGGCATCGTCACCACCGCCGGCAGCGCGCTGTCACACAGCGCGATCCTGGCGCGCAGCCTGCACCTGCCGCTGGTGGTGGGGGTGAGCGATGCGGTCCAGCGGATCGACGATGGCGATGTGTTGATCGTCGATGCCGGTTCCGGCCAGGTGATCGTCGACCCCAAGCCCGAGCATCTGCGCGACTACCGCGAGCGCCTGCGCGCGCTGGCCAAGGAACAGCGCGAACTGGGACGGCTGCGCTCCAAACCCACGCGCACGCGCGACAACGTCGATATCACGCTGCTGGCCAACGCCGAATCGCTGGAGGACGTGGCCAAGGCGCACGCGCTCGGCGCCAGCGGCCTTGGCCTGTATCGCACCGAATTCCTGTTCCTGCAGCGCAACGAGCTGCCGGACGAAGAAGAACAGTTCCACACCTATCGCGACACCGTGCTGGGCATGAGCGGCCGACCGGTCACCATCCGCACCCTGGATCTGGGCGCCGACAAGGCCGACCGCACCGGCCTGACCTTGAGCGATGAGGACAACCCGGCGCTGGGCTTGCGCGGGGTGCGGTTGTCGCTGGCCCGCCCTGCGGTGGCGCAGGCGCAGTTGCGCGCGATCCTGCGCGCCTCCGGCTACGGGCCGGTGCGCATCCTGGTGCCGATGGTCAGCGGCCGCGAGGAAGTCCAGCTGCTGCGCCGGCAGATCAAGAAGCTGGCCGCGCAATTGCGCGAACAAGGCCACGAGATCGCCGAGCACATTCCGCTGGGCGCGATGATCGAAGTGCCGGCTGCGGCCCTGGCGCTGGACTGCTTTATCGACGACATCGATTTCCTGTCGATCGGTACCAACGATCTGGTGCAGTACCTGCTCGCGGTGGATCGCAACAACGAGGCATTGGGCGAGCTGTATTCGCCGTTGCATCCGGCGGTGCTGCGCCTGATCGCGCAGGTGATCGCCACCGGGCGCGCGTACGCCAAGCCGGTGGCGGTGTGCGGCGAGATCGCGGGCGACCCGCGTTTCGTGCCGATGTTGCTGGCGCTGGGGCTCACCGAGTTCAGCCTGCATCCGGCCACGCTGCTGGAAGTGCGCCGTGCGGTGCGCGACATCCACCTGGGCGAGTTGCGCGTGCAGGGCGACAAGCTGCTGCGCGCGCGCGACCGCAAGGGCATCGAGAAGTGGCTGGCCACCGTCGCGCAGGGCCTGGCGCGCTGAGCGATCGCGTCATCGCGCAGGCGATGTTCTAACGCGTTGCGAGCGGCACTGTATGTTTCGTCACCGTGCGCAAGCGATAATGCCGTGCTGACTCAGCAGCGCGTCTTCCATCGGGACGTGTCCACTCTTCCAGGGAGCCGCGCATGGCCGAAGCCGTCCGTCACGACAAGACCGCGCGCCAGCTGCGACTGCTGTCCGATGCGCTCGATAGCGGACGCCTGGGCCCGGTACGCCGGCTGGTCAATACGCTGGCGCCGGCGGAGATCGGCAACCTGCTGGAGTCGCTGCCGCCCGGCAAGCGCGAAGTGGTGTGGGGGCTGGTCGACCCGGAAGACGACGGCGAAGTGCTGCTGCATGTCGGCGATGAAGTACGCGAAAGCCTGCTGGCCGACATGGACACCGACGAGATCGTCGCCGCAGTCGAAGACCTCGACATCGACGATCTGGCCAATCTGGTCGAAGACCTGCCCGACACCGTCATCGACGAAGTGCTCAAGTCGATGGACCGCGAGAACCGCGAGCGGCTCGAGCAGGTGCTGTCGTACCCGGAGGACACTGCCGGCCGCCTGATGAATCCGGACGTGGTGACGGTGCGCGCCGACGTCAATGTCGATGTGGTGCTGCGCTATCTGCGCCTGCGCGGCGAGCTGCCCGACCACACCGATCACCTGTACGTGGTGAGCCGGCGCCACCAGTACCTGGGCCGGGTGTCGCTGGCCGCGCTGGTCACCCATGAGGACAGCACGCCGGTCAACCGCCTGATCGACGACGAACAACCGGCGATCGATGTCGGCGATGGCTCCGACGAGGTGGCACGGCGCTTCTCGGACCACGACTGGATTTCCGCGCCGGTGGTGGACGACAACAACATCCTGCTCGGCCGCATCACCATCGACGACGTGGTCGACATCATCCGCGAACAGGCCGAACACCAGGCCATGAGCGCGGCCGGTCTGGACGAGGACGAGGACATGTTCAGCCCGGCGCGGCGTGCCTTCCGCCGCCGCCTGATCTGGCTGGGCATCAACCTGTGCACCGCATTCCTCGCGTCCAGCGTGGTCAGCCGCTTCGAAGGCACGATCGAGAAGCTGGTGGCGCTGGCAGCGTTGATGCCGATCGTCGCCGGCATGGGCGGCAACGCCGGCACCCAGGTGCTGGCCTTGATGGTGCGCGGCCTGGCGCTGGGCCAGATCGGCTCTTCCAACGTGATGACCCTGCTCAAGAAGGAACTCACCGTCGCGCTGATCAACGGCCTGGTGCTGGGCGTGGGCCTGGGCCTGATCGTGCTGGCCTGGTTCCAGCAGCCGATGCTGTCGCTGGTGATCGGCACCGCGCTGACCTTGAACATGCTCACCGCCGCATTCGGCGGAGTGCTGGTCCCGGTGACGCTGAAACGGCTGGGCTTCGATCCGGCATTGGCCGGTGGCGTGATCCTGACCACGCTGACCGACGTGATGGGGTTCCTGAGCTTCCTCGGCCTGGCGACGCTGATCCTGCTGCCGTAGTCGCCGTGTCGGGCCATGGCGATCAACGTTGCGCCGAGCACACTGCGGCGACAATCAGATGAATATTCGACAGAAATCGCCGCAATGCGACATGCCAGCACAGCTGCATGCGGCGATACTGCGGGTATGTCATCGGTCAGGGGGTGTGCGTGATCCGTCGTTGTCTTGTTCTTGCGATTCTTGCGCTGCTGCTGGCCGGCTGTTCCAGCATGGCTGAGCGCCACCACGACGGGCGCCGCGGCCATTTCGTCACCCGCACGCTGGAGCTGGAAGGACGGCTCTACCGCTATCAGGTGTTCGTGCCGACCTCCAAGGCGCCGCAACCGCGTCCCATCGTGCTGTTCCTGCATGGCTCGGGCGAACGCGGCGACAACGGGCGCGATCAGGCAGAAGTCGGCGTCGGCCCTTACCTGAGCGAACACACTGCCGAGTTCCCGGCGCTGGTGGTGCTGCCGCAGGTGCCCGACGACGAGGAATGGCTGGGCATCAATGCACGCATGGCGATCGCCGCACTGGATGCGGCCAGCGCCGAATTCGGTGCCGACCCGCAGCGCACCTATCTCACCGGCATCTCGATGGGCGGCTATGGCGCCTGGGAAATCGGGCTGATGCAGCCGCAGCGCTTCGCCGCGATCGTGCCGATCTGCGGTGCGCTCAAGGCCCCGCGCGATGAGCGTCGCACGCTCTACGTCAGCCTGGTGGCCAAGGAGGCCGACCCGTATACCGCTGCGGTCACCCAGCTCAGGCACGTGCCGATCTGGATGTTCCATGGCGCCAAGGACGACTCGGTGCCACCGCACGACGACCGTGCGCTGTACCGCGCCGCCAAGGGCATCGGCGCCAACGTGCGCTACAGCGAATATCCGGACGGCAACCACAATGCCTGGGATGCGACCTACGCAGACCCGGCGATGTGGGAGTGGATGTTCAAGCAACGCCTGCGCTGAGCGGGCGGCGCATCGCGCCGATGCGGTCTGCGCCCGCTCAGTGGTGATAGCCGGTATCGGCGGTGATCTTGCCGCGGAACACGCGGTACGACCACACCGTGTAGCCCAGGATCAGCGGCAGCAGCACCACCAAACCGATCAGCGCGAACAGCTGCGACGACGGCGGCGCGGCGGCCTGCCAGATGGTGTAGACCGGCGGCACCAGATACGGCCACATGCCCAGCACCAGGCCGAGGAAACCGAGCACGAACAGGCCCATCGCCAGCAGGAACGGCGGCGTATCCGGCCGCCCCGCTTCGGTGCAGCGCCAGAGCGCGAAGCCGACGATGGCGACCAGCACCGGCACCGGCATCAGCCACAGGTAATGCGCGCCGCTGAACCAGCGGTCCATCACATGCGATTGCAGCGACGGCAACCACGCGCTGACCAGGCCGATGAAGATCAGCACGCTGATGGTCAGCGGCCGGCTCAACTGCCGCGCGAGCTGCTGCACATGGCCTTCGGTCTTGAGGATCAGCCAGGTGCTGCCGAGCAGCGCGTAGCCGAACACCAGCGCCGCGCCGGTCAGCATCGCGAACGGACTGAACCAGCCCCAGATGCCGCCGACATAGCGGTCGTTTTCGATCGGCAGGCCCTGCACCAGCGCACCCAGGATCACGCCCTGCGCAAACGTGGCCAGGATCGAGCCGGCAGCGAAGGCATTGCTCCACAGCCGCCGCGAGCGGTGCGCCTTGAAGCGGAACTCGAACGCCACCCCGCGGAACACCAGCGCCATCACCATCAACAACACCGGCAGATACAGCGCCGACAGGATCACCGCATACGCCTTGGGAAACGCCGCCAGCAGCCCCGCCCCGCCCAGCACCAGCCAGGTCTCGTTGCCGTCCCAGATCGGCGCGGCGGTATTCATCATCAGGTCCAGCTGCGCTTCGTCCTTGCGGAACGGCGCCAGGATGCCGATGCCGAGCACGAAGCCGTCCAGCACCACGTACATCAGCACCCCGAAGCCGATCACCGCGAACCACGCCACCGGCAATACGCTGCTCATGTCCATCATGCGGCTCCGTCGATCGGTTCGTCGGCCGCCGACAGCGGCCGTGCCGGGGTGTGTTCGCCGTGGTCCAGCTGCGGCGCGTCATGCGGGGTCGGGCCGATCTTGCCGATCTTGACCAGGTACCAGATGCCCCAGCCGAACACGAACGCATAGCCGACCACGTACACCGCCAGCGAGATTGCGGTCATCAGCGTCGATTGCGGGCCCACGGCATCGGCAGTACGCAACAGGCCATAGACCACATACGGCTGCCGCCCCATCTCGGTGACGAACCAGCCCGACACCAGCGCGATGAAGCCGCTCGGCAACATCCAGCGCCAGGTCGCCAGCAGCCAGCGCCACTGCAGCAACTTGCCGCGCCACCAGGCGAACGCCGAGACCCAGGCCACCAGCAGCATCAACGAGCCCAGCCCGACCATGATGCGGAAGGCGAAGAACACCGGCGTCACCGGCGGGCGATCGGCCGCCGGCACCGAGGTCAGCGGCGCGATGCTGCCTTCCGCACTGTGGGTCAGGATCAGGCTGCCCAGGCGCGGGATCGCCACCTCGTAATCGTTGCGCTCGGCCTGCGCATTGGGCAGCGCGAACAGCACCAGCGGAAACCCCTTGCCCTGGCCTTCGTCATGCCAGTGCGCTTCCATCGCCGCGATCTTCATCGGCTGGTGCTTGAGCGTGTTCAAGCCATGCATGTCGCCGACGAAGATCTGCAGCGGCACGGTGATCGCCGCGAAGGCCACCGCCAGCTTGAGCATGCGCAGCCCGGCCTCGCGGTGCACGCCGCGATGCAGATACCACGCCCCCACCGCACCGACCACAAAGCAGGTGGTGATGAACGAGCCCAGCGCCATATGCGCAAGCCGATACGGGAACGAGGGGTTGAAGATGATCTTCAGCCACGCCACCGGATGCACGATGCCGTCCACCACCTCATAGCCGGCTGGGGTCTGCAGCCAGCTGTTGGACGACAGGATCCAGAACGTGGAAAACAGCGTGCCCAGCGCCACCATGCAGGTCGCCAGGAAATGCAGGCGCTCGGAAATGCGCCCCCAGCCGAACATCATCACGCCCAGGAAACTGGCTTCGAGGAAGAACGCGGTCAGCACCTCGTAGCTCAGCAACGGGCCGATCACGCTGCCGGCGATCCGGCTCAGCTCCGGCCAGTTGGCCCCGAACTGGAAGGCCATCACGATGCCGCTGACCACGCCCATGCCGAACGACACCGCGAAGATCTTCTGCCAAAAGAAATACAGCTCGCGCCACACCGGCAGCCGGGTGCGCAGCCAGCGCCACTCGAGAAATGCCAGCAGGCTGGACAGCCCGATGGTGAACGCGGGAAACAGCACGTGGAATGCAATGACGAATCCGAACTGGATCCGCGATAACAGCAAGGCATCCATGGAGAATCCTCCAGGAAAAAGATGGGGCAGCATCAGCGCACAGGCTGCAGGTCGATTGCCGAACACCAGTGCCGGTCGATCGCGACCTCTGCGCTACGGGATCATCATAAGGACGGTCGTGCTCGTTCCCGATGCGACACGGCGTCGCATCTGCGGCAAATTGCCGCGCTTGTGCAGCCAGCAGCGGCCCACAACCCGCAGCTAACGGTCGCCAGGTGGGTGCGGACGGCGCGCCCGGAACCGCAGCGCAGGCGTGGCTCATGCCGATTCGTAGCACCGGCCGCACCTGCCTGACGTTGGCGTTGTAACTTTGTTGGCCCTCTGGGCGATGCTACACCCGGTGTGCACTGCAACGCGCATTTCTCGCACGCAGACGCGTTGCACACAGGCCGGTCACCGCGATGCACCCGGCTCTCGCAGGTGCACACCGGCACGCGATGGAAGCTTGCCGCGCTGCCCCACCGCATCCGCACGCAGGTCACCGGAAAACGCTACGGCCGCACCCGCTCCCAGACCCGCAGGAAATTGCCGCTATACACATCGACAATGCGTTGCGTGGGCCAGCCGGCATCCAGCATCGCCTGCGTGAGCCTGGGCAGATCCGCGCCGCTGCGCATACCGGTCGGCAGGCTGGAAATGCCGCCATCGAAATCGCTGCCGAAACTCAGGTGCTTCCACGGATCCTCGACGATCCCCATGGCGGCGATCTGTCGGGCAAAGGCTTCGTAGTAGCCGACGACAAAGGCGAGATCGGCATCCATGTTCGGCTTGCCGTCGGCCAGATAGGCATGTTGCAGAAAGTACGGCGCCAGAATGACGCTGATGCAGCCACCGGTCTGGACGATGGCGCGGATCGCCGCGTCGTCGAGCCCGCGGTCGAGATGACGCGACGGCCGCGTCTCGGCGCCACGGGTGACACTGCGCGAGGCGGCATGCGAGGCGAAGGCCGGCACGTTGCGACGGACGCAGATGGCGCAGGCATCGAGGACGCCCTGGCTAGAGGTATGCGAAAGATCCACCAGCAGTCCGACATCGATGCAGCGCTCCACGACCTTGCGGCCGAATTCCGACAGCCCCGCGCCCTCGATCCCGCGCCACGGATTGAGCGGCGCATAGCCGGCCTGGGAGATGTCGGTATGGCTGAAATGATTGAGCGTCACATAGGCGGCGCCGGCGCTGGCAGCGATGCCCAGGCGCTCCAGCCGCAGCGCCTGGCTGCGAGCTCCGCGTGGGCCGAGCATATGCGCACCCTCCAGCGACAGGATGGCGCAGCAAAGACCCTCGGCCCGAATCGCGCGCAGCTCGGCGGCGCTGCGTGCCAGCCGCATCCGACCCTTGCTCGCGGCCACCATCTCCTCGACATAGCGCTGATGCTCCACCCAGTTGTTCCAGGGGTCGAGAAACGGCGCGCCGAAGAGGTTCTCCCACAACGCGTGGGCGCTGAAGCAGGCAGCGCCGTAGCCGCCGGCCAGAAAGTCCGGGCCGCTGACGTGGTACATCAGCGGTTGGTTGCGACCTCTTGGCGAGGTCTTGGACATCAGCCAGAGGATCAGCGAGCGTCGCTGCGCTTTCCAGTCGCCCTTCCAGAAATCGAAGCCACCCAGGCGCGATAGATACAGCGAGTCCAGATGCGTGTCGACCGGATAGGCCAGCGCATGCACCGCCTCCAGGGTGCGGGCGGCAGGCAAGGCAGCAGAATTCTCGGACGAAACGGCATGCATGCACGAACCCCGGCGATGACTGCTGAAACAATCAAGGAATGAAGCGATGCATTTTCATCGTCGCGCGCTGGCGCGCCGATGTTTTCCAGCCAACCGATGCAACGAACAGAATCGGCCGAATGACAGTAGCCGAGCTGGATCGGCAGATCCAGCCACTCGCCTGTCTGATGGGGAAGGAAACCGCAAGACTGCTTGCGTGTTCTCGCTTCGACGGTGTGCAACAGCGCACTGCCGCCGTGTTTGCGCCACTGGACGATCGCGCACTCAGCCACGTGGGCCTACACGTTCATGTCCGCGCACGCACGCGTCGCGCCACTTCGCTGACCACGGCGATGAAGACAGTCAGACCGACCATCGACAGGAACTGCGCGCGGGTGTCCGCCGAGGACGCCAGCAGTACGAAGATCACCGCCAGGATCCCCAGGGCCAGCAGGGTCAGAAACGGATAACCCCGCATGCGGAACGGCAACGCGATGCCGGCACGGTCGGCGCGTGCGCGCAGGATCAGCTGCGACAGCAGCGAGATCGTCCACACCAGCAGGCAGGTGGCGCCGACGATGTTGAGCAGCATCGGCAACACCTTGTTGGGGTACAACAGTTCCAGCGCGGCTGCGGCAAACCCGAACAGCACGCTGGCGATCACCGCCACCAGCGGCACCTGCTCGCCGCTGGTCCTGCCAAGCAGCCGCGGCGCTTCGCCGCGCTGCGCCAGCGAAAAGATCATCCGCGAGGCGCCGTACAGATTGGCATTGAGCGCCGACAGCAAGGCCACCACGGCGACCAGGGTGATGGCGGTGGCCGCGCCGGGAATGCGCGCCACCTCCAGCACGGCGGCAAATGGCGAGCTGAGCGCCGCGCTGGTCCACGGCACCACCGCCACGATCACGCTGATCGAGCCGATGTAAAACACCAGGATGCGCCAGGCCACGGTGCGAATCGTGCGTGCCAGGCTGCGGCCCGGGTCGGCGGTTTCCGCGGCGGCCACTGCGACGATTTCGGTGCCGCCGAAGGCGAACACCACCACCAGCAACGCCGAGCCGATGCCGGCCAGCCCCTTGGGCGCGAATCCGCCGTTCTGGGTGAAGTTGGACAGCCCCGGCGACACCACGCCGGGCAACCAGCCGGCCAGCAAGGCCACACCGATCAGCAGGAACACCACGATCGCAACGACCTTGAGGATGGCGAACCAGAATTCGAACTCGCCGAAATTGCGCACGCCGAGCAGATTGATCGCAGTGAAGGTGGCCATGAACACCACCGCCAGCAACGGCACCGACAACGCCGGCCATACCGAGGCGAGCAGGCCCGCCGCGCCGACCGCTTCGGCGGCGATCACCACCACGATCTGCAGCCACCACAACCAGCCCACCGTCGCACCGGCGGTCGGGCCCATCGCGTCGGCTGCATACACCGAAAACGCACCGCTGGCCGGCTTGGACGCGGCCATTTCGCCCAGCGCGTTCATCACGATGATCACCAGCGCTCCGGCGATCAGGTACGACACCAGCACTGCCGGCCCCGCCGCGTGGATCCCCACGCCCGAGCCCAGGAACAGCCCGGCGCCGATCGCCGTGCCCAGGCCCATCATCATCAATTGCCGCGGTTTCAGCGCGTGGCGCAAGGTAGGCGCGGCGGACGGAGCGTGCTCAGCAACGGGATCGGTTGGAAGCGGCATGGACAGGCTTGCATGGATGGGATCGCGACACGATACCGCGTCGCGGCGCCTGCCGCGCCTCTTGACGCCGGCGCCGGAGCGAGGTCGATCAAACTGGAGGACGCCTGCCTGCATCCACCGCCAGGGATTCACTGCCACGTGCAACCAGCGGTGGCCGCCGTGCTTGGCCGCAAACCGACGATGCACGAACCAGCTGCACCCACAGACAAGAATCCCCGGACAGGCCGGGGATCGATGTGACCGCACGCTGTTGTCGCTTACTCGGCCAGGTTGGTGCCCGCACCGGCGGTGGCGATCACCTTGGCCTTGACCTGTGCGGCCGGGGTAATGCTGTAGGTGTAGCCCAGCGGTTCGGGGAACACCTTGGTGGTGATCCAGTTGGTGGCGTTGGCGTACGGCTTGCTGCCATCCGGGGTACCCCAGGTGATGCCGCTACCGACGTAGTTGTTGATCAGGTCCCAGTAGCCGATCTCGCTGCTGTCGCGCGAGGTCACCGGGTTCTTGATGTTTTCGAAGTAGTTGGACTCGATCTTGGCCACCCCGCCCATGCGCACGTTGATGCCCGAGGTGGTGACGTTGTTGAAGTAGTTGTTGTAGATGTGGCTCAGCCCACGCCGTTGCAACGGCACACGCGATTCGACGTTCTCGAAGCGGTTGTGGTGATAGGTGGTGCGCGCGGCCGAATTCTTGGTGTCGCTGTCGCTGTATCCGTTGAGCGCGACCTTCTGGTAGTTGTAGACGTGGTTGTAGGACACGGTGACGTGATGGGTGCCCTTCTTCATGTCGATGCCGCCATCGAAAGACGCATCGCCGGCGCCCGAGCACTTGGTCAAGGAGGCGAACACGGTGTTGTGGTCGACCCAGATCTTGGAGGGCGAGCCGCTGGAATTGCCCTCCAGCGAAATCGAGTCGGCATCTTCACCACCCTGCAGCAGGCCGATGGTCATGTTCTGGATGATGACGTTGCTGGAGTTGCCCACCACCCATAGTCCGAAGTTGGCCGATGAGCCGTTGGCCCCCTTGATGGTGATGTTGCTCTTGTTCTTGATCTGCACGGTCTTGGCCGGCAACTTCCACTGCGCGCAGACGTCCTTGATGCTGCTGAAGTCGAACTTGCCGGTGTAGTTGAGCACCAACCCGCCGCTGCCGGAATAACTGTCGATCGCAGCCTGCATCGCCTCGAAGGTGGTCACAGTGACCGGTGTCTTGTTGCCGCCGCCGGTGGTGCCTGCACCGTACCCGACCGGGCCGGCGATGGCGCCCGCAGCGCAGGCGGACAGGGCAAGCGCAACTGCGCCCTGGAATGTCTTGATGATCATGCAGCCTCTCCCAAAGTGTGGAAAAGCGATGCGTGCTGCCTGCGCCGGAGCGACGACAACAGCAAAGCGGTGCGTGGGGGCCGCATTCTTCGCGCGATTTAAAACATAAAACAATTATCCATCACTGAAACTTTGACGCACCACGGTGTTCTCCCTGCAGGACATGCAAAAGGGACAGCAAGAGACACCCGGGACAGGACACCGTTGCGGCGTGCGCAGTGTTTTTGTGCTTATGCAGATGTGTTTTTCATGCATGCAAACGCAGGCCGATGCCGGTTTACTCACGCGCGCTTTCGACCGCAGTTGCTAGTGGCAGATGCGTTTTCTAAGCATTGAAGTGCAGCACGAAATGCTGCGCAGTGTTCACTGCACACGAACGTGTGTTGTGAGCGTCATTGGTGCGTAGCAGCAGCGCCATCGCAGACATGCGATTTGCATGGCTTGTGTGGTTTACACGGCATTTGATGCCGCGTTGCAGAAGACGATGCGTGATTGCGCCTTTGGATCAATCGCGACAGTGGGCGAGCACTGGCGCTACGACCAGCCTCTTTCGACATTGTCAGGCCGCTTCGGTCCGACCACGTGGTACGTCTCAGGTGGTGTTCGACCGTAGCCTGGCAATCCGCGTTAGATGCGTCGGCTCAGTGACACGCGATTGAGGCACAGCTGCGTGTATCAACAGGAGGACTCTTCAATCATTGCTCAAGCTGATGCATGCGATGCGCAAGCAAGGCAGCGCATGCTCAATCGCGACGCGTCGCAGCTGCGCACCGCAGCCGGGCACGCTCAGCTTCACGTGCACTCACATACATCCCCACACCATCCGCTCAAACAGCGCGGCTGGCCTGCAGGGAGGCATGCACCAGCTGCTCGCCGGGCCACGGCGTCTGGTCGTCGAGGAAGTTGCCGACCAGGCGCATGCACGCCGGGCGTTCTTCCACATGCGGCATATGGCTGGAATTGGCGAACACATGCCACCGCGCGTCCGGGATCAGACGTGCGTACGGCTCCACCGTTTCCGGTGTGGCCTCGTCGTACTTGCCCGACAGCACCAGCGTGGGCGCGTTGATGCGGTGCAGGCGCTCGATGATGCTCCAGTTACGCAGGCTGCCGACCACATGGAATTCGGTCGGGCCATTCATCGCGTGATACACGGTCGGGTCGGCATCGATGGCGGCGAAGGTGCGCGCCACTTCCGCAGGCCAGGGCAACACGCGGCAAACGTGCTGGGCGTAGAACACCTGGCTTGCGGCGCGATAGGCCGGGTCGTCCAGGGTGCCGGCCGCCTCGTGCGCGTCCAGCGCCGCCTGGATGTCCTCGGGCAGGCGCGCACGTAGCCGCAGCGCTGCAGCGCGCCACAAGCCCATCGATGCCGGGGAGTTGGCGATCACCAGCGCACGCAGGCCGGCCGGCCGCCGCACCGCATGCTCGGCCGCCAGCATCCCGCCCCAGGACTGCCCCAGCAGCGCGTATTGCGACAGCCCCAACTGCGTGATCAAGGTCTGCAACTCGTCCAGAAACAGCCCCACCGTCCAGAAACTGGGGTCCGCATCGGGAAGATGGGTGGACTTGCCGTTGCCGAGCTGGTCGTAATGGATCACCGCGCGGCCATTGGCCGCCAGGTCCTTGAAGCTGTCCACATAGTCATGGGTGCAGCCGGGGCCGCCGTGCAGCACGATCAGCGGGCAGGCGTCGCTGCGCAGGTCGCCGGTGATGCGGTACCAGGTCCGGTACCCACGAAATTCGACGTAACCCTCGGTGGACTGCATGACCTGCGCCTGCTAACGGCAAGAATGAGCGCCGAGCCTAGCGAGGCAACCGCCGCGCGTTAACTGGCAAAACTCCCAGGTTCGTGGCGCTTTCGAAGCTCGGGGCCGGCTGCGCGGGCGATGCGATCCAGCTGAACGCGTATTTGGTCGCCAGGACGGGCATCAATCAGGGCAGCGATTGCGCCTGCCGATCGCAACTTCTCGCCGCAGGGAAATCGCCTATCGCGGCCTGCCGTCGCAGTCGCTGAACCCGCCGCGCTTACGGCTCCAGCAATCGATAATGCATGCCGCGCACGACGGCCTCGACGCGATTGCGCGCACCCAGCTTGCGCGCTGCCGAGTTCAGATGCAGGTTTACCGTGGCGGTGGAACGGTTGAGCGCAGCGGCGATGCTCTTGGCTGTCAGCCCCTTGGCCGAGTACTGCAGGCACTCGCGCTCGCGGCGGGTCAGCACGATGTGGTGGCAGCGGCGTTCCTGCGGATCGAGCAACTCCTGTGCGCGTGCCTGGAAGGTATGCGCCAGCAGCAGGAATGGCGACAGCTGCGCTTCGGCCAGCCGTGGCGCCTCGGCGGCCACCGCATCGACCGCAGCGCTGAACGTCGCGAACGCGCCACCCGGCAGGTGCAGGGGCACGGTGACACCGGTTCCCATACCGCTATCGCACAGATAACGCGTGACCTGCCGATGCTGGCTGCCGACGTATTCCACGCCCTCCATCTCCCCGTCGCTGCGGTAGGACCACACGAATGGCGTGGTGCGGCGCGTCGCACGCTGCTGCACCGGGTCGTGCTGGTAATAGCCGTGCTCGCACCAGATGTGCTGCATGTCGCCCGGCGCATTGCGCTGCATGAACACCGACGGGGTGATCAATGCCCCTTCCAGACTCAGCGGGACCGGCGCGTAGTCGTAGACCAGGGACTGGAAGCCCAGCCCACAGACGTCGGAAAACACCCGGTCCAGGCAGGCATTGAGCGTGTGCAGCGCCTGCAGGTCGCGGCCCAGGCTGGCCAGAGTGTCGAACATGGTGGGTCCTTCGGTGTCGACGTGTGCCGCTGGACGACATCCAGCAGGGAAAACCTAGCACTTTTACCAATGGATGGGCTTGGCGGCCACATTATCGTCACAATGCCGGTCGGATGGCTGCACTGCAGCATCGACGTGCAGGCGCTCCCACGGCGCCTGCGTCGCGACTCGGCATTCCTTTCAGCGGACACCTGCATGACCGACACCTCCCGCCGCGACGACGCGGCCGCGCTGGAACGCTTTGGCTACACCCAGGAGCTCAAGCGGCAGCTGACGCTCAAGGACCTGCTGATCTACGGGCTGGTGTTCATGGTGCCGACCGCGCCGTTCTCCATTTTCGGCGGCGTGTTCGACATCAGCGCCGGGATGGTGCCGCTGACCTACCTGCTCGGCTTCGTGGCGATGCTGTTCACCGCGTTGAGCTACCAGCAGATGTCGCAGGCGTTTCCGGTCGCCGGCTCGGTGTATACGTATGTGGGACGTGGCCTGAGCAGCGGCATGGGCTTTCTGGCCGGCTGGGCGATCCTGCTCGATTATCTGCTGGTGCCCACCCTGCTCTACGTGGTCGGTGCCAACGCCATGCACAACGTGTTGCCGGCGGTGCCGCAGCCGGCGTGGATCGCCTTCTTCGTGGTGCTCAACACGCTGGTCAACCTGCGCGGCATCGAAACCACCGCGCGTGCCAATCGCTTCTTCCTCTACGCGCAGCTGGTGGTGCTGGCGGTGTTCGTGGTGCTGGCCAGCCTGGCGATCCAGCGTGGCGTCAATGGTGCGCACTGGAACCTGCGTCCGTTCTACAACCCGCAGGCCTTTTTGCCGCAGCTGATCTTCAGCGCCTTGTCGGTGGCGGTGGTGTCGTTCCTGGGCTTCGATGCGATCTCCACACTGTCCGAAGAAGCCCGTGGCGGCAATCGCGTGGTCGGGCGCGCGACCCTGCTGGCGCTGTTGCTGGTGGCCGGCTTGTTCGTGCTGCAGACCTGGCTGGCCGCGCTGCTGCAGCCCACCCTGCAACGCTATCCCAGCGCGCAGGCCTCCAACGATGCCTTCTTCGAGATCGGGCGCCTGATCGCCGGGCCGTGGTTGCAGATCGTCATTGCGCTCACGGTTGCGATCAGTGCGGCGATCGCCAATTCGCTGGTGGCGCAGGCCGCCACCTCGCGCCTGTTGTTCGCCATGGCGCGCGACCGCCAGCTGCCGGCCTTCCTGCGCTACATCCATCCACGTACTGGCGTGCCGCAGCGCGCCATCCTGCTGGTGGCGGGCTTGAGCATGGTGCTGGGCGAAGTCTTCGTCGGCCAGATCGCGCTGCTGTCCTCGTTGTGCAATGTCGGCGCGCTGACCGCCTTCATCCTGTTGCACGTGGCGGTGCTGTGGCATTTCCGCGGACAGGGCCGCAGCGTGCTGTTGCATGTTGCCACGCCGTTGATCGGCATCGTGATCCTGGCCTATGTGCTGATCAATGCCGACCAGCATGCGCAACTCGGCGGCACGGCCTGGATGGTGGTCGGGCTTGCAGTGCTGGGGTTTCTCAAAGCCAGTGGTCGCTCGACCGACTTCCGCGCCAGCGACGCGCTGGAATAATCCGTCGCGAGCCGATATGCAGCCTTGTTGCTGCTGGCTGCCGGCGTGCGTCGACATGCCTGCTTGCAGGGGCGTAGAGCGCGCCTTGTTAAAGCCCACAAAGGTCATGCGCGCTCGCCATCGCGCATGCAGCGTATCTACCTGCATCGCCTGACAGCTTGATCAAGGCGGCGCTGCCGGCGTTTTCTGCGATCGCAGTTGCCGCAGGTAGATCGGCGTACGTGTTGCACGACGATTCCTGGGATGCGGCGCCATGCGCATGCGCAAGGACACTGGCAAGTCGTGCACACGTCGACTGCTGCATGCAAAACACGATGATCTTTTTATCGACTGCCAATCTCTGAACGAGATTTTCAGCACATATTCAGCTTTAAACATTCGCTAGTCTCGTTCGGCGCCAACGATGGCGCCCGCAGGCTATGGCCCCCGCCGCAGCCTGTCGTTCCCTGACGAGAAGGACTACCCATGAATCGCAAGAATGCCTTGTACCTGGCGCTGTTTTCCGCCGTTTCCGGCGCTGCACTGGCAACGCCGCCGACCGAAATGGATGCGGCGCCGGTGAGTACCGCGCCGCAGGCGGCCAAGCTCGGCGCGGCGACGTTGCAGTCGGCAAGTCTGCGTGGCGGCATCCTGCCCACGCGTGTAGTGCAACTCACTGCGCCCACCAGCACCGAGATCGGTCGGGTGCGTGAGCGTCGCATCGCACAGGTCAAACATGGGCAGCCCTTGCAGATCGGGTTTTCGCGCGCGGTTGCCAAGCCTTTGGTGAATCTGGCCACGCTCGATTGGCAGATGGCCAAAGACGGCTCACGCGTGGCGACCTTGAAGGTCGGCTCCGCGCAGGCGGCCTCGCTGCGTGCGTCGCTGATCCTGCGTGGCGCCGGCGCCACGCCGGGCGATCCGTCCAAGGTGACGCTGCGCTTTGCCGGCGACGATGGCCGGGTATTCGAGCAATCCGGTGCCAGCTTCGCCGCCAGCGGCGACGGCATCGGCTGGTCGCCCACCGTCAGCGGCGAGAATCTGTTGGTGGAACTGTCGCTGCCGGCCGGCCAGTATCCGGAGAACTTCAGCCTGAGCATCCCGCAGCTGTCGCACCTGGATATCAGCCCCACCGCCAGCGCGCGCGACATGATGACCATTGCCATCGGCGAGAGCGATTCCTGCCAGAACGATATCGTCTGCCGCGCCAATCCCACCGCCGGCTTCACCAATGCCGCAAAGGCGGTGGCGCGCATGGTGTTCACCACCAGCCAGGGCTCGTTCCTGTGCACCGGCACGCTGCTCAACAACACCAACTCGCCCAAGCGCAACCTGTTCTGGACCGCAGCGCATTGCATCAGCACGCAGACGGTCGCCAATACGCTGCAGACCTACTGGTTCTACGACGCGGCCACCTGCAACGGCAATACCGCCAGCTCGCAGGCCACCACCTTGACCGGCGGTGCATTCCTGCGCCATGCCAATACCACGCGCGATACCGCGTTGCTGGAACTGAAGACCGCACCGCCAAGCGGCGCGTTCTATGCGGCATGGAACAGCGCGGCGATCGGCGCGACCGGCACCTCGATCGTCGGCATCCACCACCCGTCCGGTGACGTCAAGAAGTATTCGCTGGGCACCGTCAATGGGCTGAGCACCAGCATCGACGGCAAGAGCCCGCTGTACCGTGTGGTCTGGAACGATGGCGTCACCGAGGGCGGCTCGTCCGGCTCGGGCCTGTTCACCGTCGCCAGCGGTGGCGCCTACCAGCTGCGCGGCGGCCTGTACGGCGGCTACTCGTTCTGCACCGCGCAGACCGATCCGGATTACTACTCGCGCTTCTCGGACGTGTATTCCAGCATTTCCACCTACTTCGGCCCGTAAGCGGGTGATGCACGTGGCAGGCGTTTATCGCCTGCCACGTGCGACTGCGCCTGGCCTGTACGGAGTGTGGTCGATTGTTTGATGTGCTGTGTGGATCGATCTGTGCGGGTTGATGTTTTGTGCGCTGACCTTTGGACCCCATCGGTCACGCGCGTCAGTCGTCATGCACTTCATCTGCAGTGCCCGGATGATGCAGACTTGGCAGCTCGTCCTTCACCTGGATCGGCATGCCCGTTCAACGCACTCCTTGTGTCATCGCCGCAGCTGCACTCCTGGCCTTGTCGCTACAGGTCACCGCCCATGCAGCCGGCAAGCCCGCCAATCGCGACGACGTCAAGGCCTACGCGCTGCAGCTGTGCCTGGACAACAACTATGAGCGTAGCGGCAAATACACCGCCGACCAGCTGCGCGATCGCTCGTATCTGCTGACGACCTATGCGCTCGACAATGCCAAGACCGGTGCCACCGACCGCCTGCATCGTTTCGTGGCCGAGCAGACGGCGGACTTCCATCGCGCCGAAGTGCCGATGAAGGACGAAGCCCGCCGCGGCCCGTTCAACAGGATCTTCGCGCAATGCATGGCGTTTTATCGTTCGCCTGCGTTGAACGCGTTCATCGCACGGGAACTCTGAAGGCAATCGATGCAAGCCCGCCGTTGGAAGGCAACGGATGGGTCGGCGTAGCCGATTCGGGGCGGGCCATCGGACCGGGCAGTGCACGCACCGCGTGCATCGCAGTTGCAGCTCTGCTGCATCGGGCGCGGGCATGCCAGTGCCGAGGTTTACGTGATCCATTCGCAAACCCGGCAGCCCCACGATAGTCTGGCGCAGTGCCACGCCCCGTCTGGCACATCCTCTCCCCCGCTTCGACAGGAGCCGTCATGTCTGCCGCTTCGCCACGCCCTTCCCGTCGCCAGGTGCTGCGCATCGCGCTGGCAGCGGCCACGCTGAGCGTGACGAGCCAGCTCGGTGCCGCACTGCGGCGCGCACCGAAGGAAGACCCTGCGCCGTCAGACCCGGCGTCACCGGCGCCCTTCCCGGCCAAGGGCAGCGTGCTGGTGCTGCTCGGCACCAAGGGCGGCCCCACGCCATCACCGCTGCGCGCCGCGGCCGCCAATGCGCTGGTCATCGCCGGGCAGCCCTACCTGATCGACTGCGGCAATGGCGTTGCACAGCAACTGGCGAAAGCCGGCATCCGCCTGCCTGCGCTGCGCGACATCTTTCTCACCCATCACCACTCCGACCACAACGCCGACCTGCTCAATGTGGTGTGGCTGGCGTGGGCCAGCGGACTGCAGACGCCGGTGCATTTGTACGGCCCGCCCGGTATCGCCAGGATGGTGGATGCGTTTGTCGAGATGAATGCCATCGACATCGATGCGCGCATCCGCGAAGAAGGCCGCCCGCCGTTCAAGCAGCTGATCCATGTGCACGAGTTCGACCAGCCCGGCACGGTGCTGCAGAACGACCAGGTCACCGTCACCGCGACGCTGGTGGATCACTACACGCTCAAGCCGGCGTTCGCCTATCGTTTCGCCGCGCGCGACCGCACGGTGGTGTTCTCCGGCGACACGCGCTACCTGCCTGCACTGGCCGAATTCGCGAAGGACACCGACATCCTGGTGCACGAGGTGATGTACCTGCCCGCGCTGGAAAAGATGCTCAAGACCAACGACAACGCACCGACCTTGCTCGACCATCTGCTCAAGAGCCACTCCACCAGCGAAGAAGTGGGCAGGATCGCTTCAGCGGCCAACGCAAGGATGCTGGTGCTCAATCACTTTGTGCCTGGCGGCGACCCCACGATCACCGATGCGATGTGGAGCGAGGGCGCGCGCAAGCACTACGCCGGGCCGATTGTGGTCGGCAAGGATCTGATGCGGTTGTAGCGGAGCAGCCGGGCACTGCAGCGATGGATCCGGCTGCGCACTGTCGTCAGCGCATTCGACCTGTATCCGGTGGTGAGATCGCCAACAGCTATCAAGCGGCGCGCAGTCACCAGACATTGTGCAGAGCGGGCACGACACAGCAGGCGATACTGCATCTCTGGTCCGTGTGTCCAAGAGCGGCCAACCCGTAGCAAGCAGTCGTCAGGTGCGCGTGGACGGCGCGCTCGGAACCGGGGGTGGAAGGGCGCGACGAGCGTTTCCGGTTACGCTCAATCGAATCGCGCGCAAGCGCGCTCCTACATTGGTCTGGCCCGTGCTGACTGCCCGTACCGGCCTTCCTTGCCGACTGCGCGGAGCACGCCGCCCGTCCCGTATCGCGTTGCCGAGCCGGGCCAGGACGTGCTGGCGCCTTGCCGGTTGTGGGCAGCGGCTGCGCCTGCCTACCGGCGGCGCCCCAGCCTTGCCAGCCGCTCTACGTCACCACCGGACTGCGCGGGCCCCACACGCCCGCACCTGCCTTGCAATACACGTCGATAAACGCCTGCTGCGACGGCATCTGCTCCACCGCGTGCCGGATCGGCTGGGCGATGCCGTCGAGCAGGCGACGCAGGTCGCGATCGGACAGCGCGCGCGTCAGCGGATGATGCTGCTCGGGCACGATGCCCTGTCCCATCAGCACGTGGGTCCAGGAGTCGACGCGGAACAGTTCATCGGCCGCTTGCCAGGCATGTGCGCGTTCGCGCCAGGCGCGCAGGCGCAGCGCCAGCGATTCGGGCAACTCCATCGCGCGGCATTGCCGCCATAGCGGTTCCTCGCGCTGGGTGGCGTGGTAATGCAGGATGATGAAGTCGCGCACGTGTTCCATTTCGGCGCGGCTGATGTCGTTGAACAGTTGCACCTGCGAGGGCGCAATGCCATCCGCCGGGAACAAGCTGATCAGGCGCACCACCGCGGCAATGGTGAGATGGATGCTGGTGGATTCCAGTGGTTCGATAAAGCCGCTGGCCAGACCCAGCGACACCACGTTTTTGTTCCAGGCCTTGAGGCGGCGGCCGGTGCGGAACGGCACCAGCCAGGGGTCTTTCAGCGCAGGCGCGGCCACATCGCGCAGCAACTTGGCATGCGCTTCGTCGTCGGACAGGTGTTTGCTGGAAAAGACCAGACCATTTCCGACGCGATGCTGCAGCGGGATATGCCAGCGCCACCCGGCTTCGTGCGCGATGGCGCGGGTGTACGGCACCGGCGGGCCAAGCGCCTCGGTCTGCACCGCAACGGCGCGATCGCACGGCAACCAATGGCTCCAGTCTTCGTAACCGGTGTGCAACGCCTGCTCGATCAGCAGGCCGCGAAAACCGCTGCAATCGATGAACAGGTCGCCCTCGAGCACCTGCCCGTCTTCCAGCAGCAGGCTGGCGACATCGCCACTGTCCGGCTGCAATGTCACCTGCTGGATCCTGCCCTCGATACGCCTGACGCCACAGGCTTCGCTGCGCGTGCGCAGGAACCTGGCATATAGCGCGGCATCCAGGTGATAGGCGTAGTTGACCGCAGGCTCGCGCAGCAAGGCGAAACGATCGACGCGCGAAGCCACGGTTTCCAGGCAGTAATCGCCAAAGCTGCCCGGCATGCCGCGGCGCTGGCTCTCCAGCCAGAGATGGTGGAAGGCGCACACCAGCGTGCTTTGCCCGGTGATGCCGAACGGATGAATATAGCGCTCGCCCTGGCGGCGCCAATGCTCGAAGGAGATCGACAACTTGAAGGTGCCGGCCACCGCGCGCAGGAATTCCTGCTCGTCGATCTGCAGGAAACGATGGAAGCTGCGGATCGGCGGCACCGTGGATTCGCCCACCCCCACGGTACCGATCTGCTCGGACTCGACCAGCGTGATCTCCAGCAGCTCGCGGAATTGATGCGACAGTGCGCAGGCGGCGATCCAGCCAGCGGTGCCGCCGCCGGCGATGACGACCTTGCGAATCGGGGCCTGGCTCACTGCACGCTCCTGGGTGATGGATCCGGGGTGAGGTCTTGATCGATCGTCTGGACAACGCGGGTGGCCCGCAGGGAGCGGAGCGCGCGCGTGGCACCTGCCAATGCCGCACATCGGCCCTGCCCGCCCGGCAGCTGCGCAGTTGTCCGGCCAGTGGCCTTGGAGCCGATCGCGCGCATCAGCGGTTGAGCCTGCCGAGCAACAGCGCGCGCAGCTGTCGCGCCAGCGTGGGGTCGATCGGGCCCAGCGCATGCCGTGCCTGCTCGGGCAGGTGCTCGCCCGCGCGCTCGGCAGGGCCGAACACGTAGTAGTCGAACAGGGCGCGCCAGGCTTCCTTCTCCGCTGCCGGGCGGTCGCGGATGGCCCACAGCGCGTGATACAGCGCGGGCATCGGCGCCGGCAGATGCGCGGGCACGCTGCTCCACCAGTAGTTGACCAGCACGTTGAAGGGCTGCAGCGATTGCACGTGATGCCACCACATGCCGGGAATGAACACTGCATCGCCCGGCTCCAGCACGGCGGTGCGTGCCTGCGCCAGCGCCTGGGCGAAGCGTGGATACCGCAGCAGATCCGGATTGGCGATATCCACCATGCTCACGACCTGCCCACCCGGTGTGGGATCCAGCGGGCCGGGATACAGGTTGGCCACCTGCTCGGGCGGAAACAGCGTGAAGCGACGTTGCCCCACCGCGCAGCAGGCCAGGTTGTTGGGCGCATCGTAATGGCAGGAAGCAGTGACGCGATTGCCGATCCAGATACTCGGCTGCACCGCGATGCCGCTGGCGGCGAAATCCAGATCATTGCCTGCGCGCAAGCCCGGGAGATTGTCGTCAATAGGCAACGACGCCAGATAATAGGTAGGCGGCTGCGGATCGTCGCGATGCGTCACGATGGCTTCCAGCAGGCTGCTCAAGCTGCCGCGCTGCACCTCGAAATTCAGCGCACTGCAATCGTCGGTATAGAACGGCCGGCCGGCGATTTCCGGGCCGCCACGGGAATACTGCAGGGGGCGCCCACTGTCGTGCGCGCGCAGCAGCGCCATCGCCTCCTCGGGGCTGCGCAGCCCGGCCTGCACCAGCGACCAGTCGCGTGCAATGCCACGCAGCACCACCGGCTCGGCGGCATCGCACAACGCGGCAAGCGGTAGTGCGTCGGGGTGGCAATCGCTGCGCTCGGCGACGGCCGCGAGGGAGGAGAAGACTGCGCCGGTCGTCATGCGCTCAGGCGAACGCAGCAGTCGCAGACGCACTGTGCGCCTGCTGCAGGCGGCGCTGCTTCTCGGCCATCAGCCGACGCACGTTGTGCAGCGAAGCAAGCATCAGGAATGCAGCCTCCAGATAGCCGGCCCGATGCAGTTGCTGTAACGAGGACGCATCGAGTGCGGCAAGCCGCTCGCGGTCGATGGCGAACAGGCCTTCCAGCTTGGTGGCGTGGGTGGCATCCAGCGTGACATCCAGCTGCACCGGCTGGATCAGCCCCAACGCATCCAGCGCGGCCGCCATCGCCTGGCCGGCATCCACACCGTCACGGATGCCGCGCAACACACCGATGATGTGCTCCAGGTACGGGCTATGGCCGCCCTGCGGCAGAAATACCGCCTCGCCTTCGTGACGGCTGATGCGCGGGTGCTCCAGATCGACGTGGATCACCGGCTCCTGCACCAAGGCGCCATCGATACGCTGCTCCTGGAAGCCGATCAGAAACGGCCCCTTGGCGACGATGCCGGGCAGATAGCTGGCAGTCCAACGGCCGTCCTGCAGGAACAGATTCTCGTCCTGTGCAAAGCCCAGCAGCGCCACCGACTGGTAGCCGCCGGTGGCCGGATTCTTGCGAAAGAACAGCGGGTACTCGCGCTGCAGCTCGGCGTATTCGGTGACGAATGCCGGCACCAGGCCGAGCGCATCGCCGAACTCGGCACCGAAGCGCAGCACGACGCGCAGATCCTGATGCGCCACATTGTTGAGCACTGCGTATCGCGTCATCTGAAACTCCAACGGTGCTCCGCCACGGAGTACCGCATTGCGTGGAATGCGTCGATCGCGCGGCCAGGTGGCGCGCCCGCTGTTGGCGAGCATTGCCAAAAAGCGCCAGGCCGGCAAGCGGCACAGCAGCATGGGAACAAGCCTGCGGCACTCGGCGTCGCTGCGCTGCCATAGCGGCCACCAGCAGGCGGGCGTTTGCTTGCAAGCAACCGCAATGCGTGCCGGCCGCATCCACGAATGCGTCGCGGCATCGAGCTCGAGCCTGCGGTTGCGGTCGCCAGACCAGCGCCACGCAGGCTGACGACTCGACCCGGCCATTCTGCGCAGCCACCGAACGATTGCCCGGGTGCCTTCAGAAGAAGCGCACCACGGGCCCGCACCAGCCTGCACGTCGGCACCTGCCCCACCAGGCACCGGCTGCGCTCACCGGGAGGGAAGTGAGCGTAGCCGGTGGGTCAGAACGCGTAACGCACACCCAGCGTGTAGCGCGGCTGCTGGTCGATCAGGCGGATGATCTGCTTGTCCGAGCGCCCATGCCAACGCACGTCTTCGCCGGTGAGGTTGATCGCCTCAAAGCCCACCGATAGCTGCTTGCTGAAGCTGTAGCTGACGCTCAGGTCCCACTGCTGGTACGCCTCGACGTAGTAAGGATTGCGGTTGGCATTGTCCTGGTTGGCGGCGATCAGGTACTCGTCGCGCCAGTTCCAGGCCAGGCGCGCGCTCCAGCCGTATTTTTCGTACATCAGCATCACGTTGGCAGTGTCGCTGAGGCCGAGCAGCGCGAACTGGTCGCGATCGATCACCGTGTTGTCGAAGCCCACATCGCCTTCGACGATGGTGTAGTTGGCATAGATGCCGAAGCCGGTGCTGTCGAAGAAGTACTGCCCGCCCAACTCCCAGCCGTGGATGTTGGCCTTGTTCTGGTTGACCGGGCGCGACACGTCGAACTGATACAGCGGATCGGAGGCATTGCCGACGATGTCGTAGGCGTTCTCCAGTGCCAGGCTCTGCGCGGAGCTGCCGTTGTAGGCGGCCAGCCCGCCGGTGGCCGCGGCGTTGCGCAGCAGCGCCATCGCCGCAAACAGCGAGGTGTCGTTGGCCGAGCACGCCGCCGCGACGTCGTTGCCGGAGGCGCCCACCTGCGCCGCACAGGCGCCGCTCTGCAGGAAGGCCAGCGCGGCCTGCGCGTCAGGACCGGAGGTGGGATCGCTCAGCCCGTACAGGGATTCGCGCGAGACCGTGTTGCCGATGAAGTTGCTGACGCGCTTGTTCCAGAACGTGGCCGACACGTAGCTGGCATCGGCGAAGTACCACTCCAGCGCCAGATCGAGGTTGTCCGATTCCAGCGGATCCAGTTGCGGGTTCTGCGAGCTGCCGCCGGCGCGGTTGGAGGGATTGATCAGGATCGAGCCATTGGGCGTATTCGGGGTCGGGCCGGCAATCAGGTTGTTGTATGGCGCGCGTGCGATGGTCTGGCCGAACGAGGCGCGCCCCTTCAGCTGATCGGAGATGTCGATGCTGAAGTCCAGATTGGGCAGGATGTAGTTGTAGCTGGTCTTCTCGCTGAAGGGCTGCTGCTCGGTGGAGCGCAACAGCTGAAAGTCGTTGTTGGCCTGCCACAACAACGCCGTGGGCGTTGCCACCTGCGAGGTGGATTCCACATCGGTGCGCTCGTAGCGCAAGCCCAGCCGCGTATTGGTGGTCATGCCGGAGATGTCGCCCTTCAGTTCCAACTGCACGTAGGCGGCGCGGGTCTTCTCTTCGACCTGGTTGTCGGCGCTGTATTGCGGGTTGTAGCGAGTGGTGGCGCCGTACTGGCTGCCACCCCACAGCGCCAGCTGATCGGCATCGCCGCGCCATGCATTGGGCGCGGCGCCATTGGCATTGAAGTCCTTGAACATGCCGGTGATGCTCACCGGCCGCAGCAGCGCCTGCATGCCGGGCTCGTTGCCGGCGTTGGCCACGCCCCAGTCGCCCAGCGTGGAATTGGTGTCGCTGGTGAGCCGGTTCATGGTGGTATTGGCGGTACTCACGCCGAACTGGAAGCGCCCGTCCTCGAAATCGAAGGTGCCGTCCATGCGGCCTTCCTTGATCTCGGTGACCTGCGATTGATAGAAGATGCGCAGGACCTGCGAGCCGAGCTCGGCGGGGGTGAAATCCGGGTTGAGCACGCCGTTGGTGCCGGCCAGGGAATCGGCCGCGGTGGGATACCAGGTGCGTGCGCCAATCGGCAGACCATTGTTGAAGCGCAGCTCCTGCCCCCATTGACCGCCGCAGGACGGGCCGTTGCTGCAGTTGTTGGTGCCGGCGAAACTGAAGTACGTGGCGCTGCCGCCGGTGACCGGGTCGTTGGGCAGGCTCTTGGTCTTGGAGTTGTGTGCATCGAAGGACAGCTGGAAGCGGTCGCTCACCTGCCAGTCGGCATTGAAGCCGAGCGAGCCGAGCGTGTACTTCTGCTCGTTGCGCTGCTGCTCCATGCCGAAGTCCTTGGCGCCGTTGGGCACGTCGCGCAGATACACCGGGGTGGCCACCGCCTGGCCGGTGTCGAAGGTCAGATCGGTGAAGCTGTTGGCGCGCTGCAGCCAGATGCCCTGCTCGCCGCGCTCTTCGCGGATTTCGTTGGACGAATAGGTGTAGTCCAGGGTCAGGGTCAGGCTGTCGCTGGGCGCGAACTGCATCACCGCCTGGCCATTGGTGCGCTCGCGCTGGAAGTCGGCGAAGGCATAGCGCAGATCGTTGGGCATGCCGTACAGCTGGCCGATCGCCGGCGCGTTGGTCACCACCGCATCCGGGCGCAGAGCCGGGTCGGTGCCGGTCCAGCGCTGGATGTTCCAGGTATTTTCGGTGGCCTGCACCGAGCCGCCGTGGCGCTTCTGGTAACTGCCGCTCAAGCCGATGCCGAAGGTCTTGTCGGGATTGGTATAGCTGAAGATGCCGGAGACTTCAGGAGTGAGCGAATCGCCGAACGGCTGCGAACGATCCGACACCATCTTGGCGCCGGCATTGGCCACCACGCCTTCGTGATTGAACGGCTTGTCGGTCTGGATGTTGATGGTGGCGCCGATGCCGCCGCTGGGCGCGGTGGCACGGCTGGTCTTGAACACCTCGATGCCGGTGATGGCTTCGGAGGCGAGCTGGGCGAAATTGAACGCACGCGTGCCCACATCCACACCACCGATCGGAGTCTGGCCCGGCGCGCCGAACGCATCGGCACCGGGAATCAGGCGGCCGTTGAGGGTGACGGTATTGAACTGCGGGCCGAAGCCGCGCGCGGTGACCTGCGCGCCTTCGCCATCGCGGCGCTCGATCGAGATGCCGGTGATGCGTTGCAGCGACTCGGCCAGATTAGTATCGGGAAATTTGCCGATGTCTTCGGCGCTGATCGCATCCACCACGCCGGCAGCATCGCGCTTGATGCCCATTGACTGATCCAGGCTGCTGCGGATGCCGGTGACATTGACCGCATCCAGCGTGGTGGCGGTTTGTGCGCCGGACTGCGGCGGCGACTGCTGCGCGGCAACGTCCTGCGCAAAGGCGGGGTTGATCACCAGGATGCCACCGACGAAGGTAAACATGGCCTTCGACTTGAACTTGCTCAACGTACGACGCATCGATCTATCCTCGGGTCTGGAATCCAACACCCACGGCCGTGGTCGCGGAATGCGACGCGGCGCTTGCCTGGCCACGCGCCTGGACGGCACGCGACATACATCCCTACACAGCACTTGCTCTGATCCGCCGCCTCGACTGCCGGCGCATCCCCCTGATGCCAGCCGTGCGCGCGCCACGTCCCGGACAGACGCGGCCTGCTGCTCGACCTGTACAGCACCTGCGACTGCCTTCCCAACCAGCACGCCTGCAGACGTGCACTGCCGCGCGCCTCTGCACTCAACCCCGTGTCAGCAGGCGATGCAAAACCTGATAGCGCTAACACGCGGCGCAGCCTAGTCATGCGTGCCTGGGCTTGTCACCGTGCGTTGCAGCAAACACACCAGGCCACACGCAGGCACAAAACACCGCGTGCGCTTGAGTCCGCAGCACGAATGCAGGCGCAGCGTGGCTGTAAGCGTTACCAGCTTGTGACCTCTGCAAATGCGTTGCAGTGGCGCAGTCGCGCGTCATCGCGTAGCACCGAGAACACCGCATGGAACAGTTGCGCAAGGCATCGCGGGGATTGCAACGCGGCAGCTCTCAGTGGCCACGTGCTGAGCGGCGCATCCACGTGGTAGTTGACGCCGATGCGAGCACACCGTTGCGCGTCTATCTTCGACATCGGACTGCACCGCGCAACGAAAAACGGCGCAATCGCTGCAATCGATTGCGCCGTTGGTGACGGTGACACGCTCATGCTGCAAACCCGCAGCATCTACGCCATTGCAGCGCAGATGCCTGCATCGGCAGCCGCTAGCCGATCGTCTTGACCTGGTTGTCGCCACGCTGGGCATCGGGCAACACATGGTCCGGATCCAGCGTCACATGCAGCACTTTCTGCGTGGTCGGCAGCGTCAGCTTGGGCGCGGTGTTCTGCAGCCAGGTTTCCACCGGCACGCGGCGGTCCAGATGGCTGCCGTCGGCCAGGTCCACCCGCACGGTGACCGGCATCACCAGTTTCTGGCTGCTGCGCAGCGTGAGTTGCAGGCCCTTGGCAGGATCGTGATCGACGTAATGGGCCTCGCTGATGCCCATATCCAGCTGCCAGTTGTTGAGATACCAGCCGCGCCACCACCAGGCCAGATTCTCGCCGCTCTCGCTTTCCATCAGCCGGAAGAAATCCGACGGCGTCGGGTGCTTGTAGGCCCAGGTCGCGATGTACTTGCGAAAGGCCGGATCGAAGCGTTCCGGCCCCAGGATCTGCTCGCGCAACAACACCAGCCCCAACGCGCCCTTGAAATAGGTCAGCGAATGCCGGTAGGTCTCGCTGGTGGAATCAGCGTTGTCCATCAATGTCGGCGCGCCGGCATCGGCCAGCAGCGGCAGGATTTCGTCGACCGGGTTGCCGCCCTTGGGCGCATATTCCGAATCGCGCTTGGGTGCGTACTCGCCCTTGTTGAAGGCATCGGATGCATAGACGTCGATGAAGGTATTGAAGCCTTCGTCCATGAACGCGTGGCGGCGCTCGTTGGAGCCGACGATCATCGGGAACCAGGTGTGTCCGATCTCGTGCGCGGTGATCCAGAACAACTCCTTGCCGCTGTCTTCGAAGCCGTCGAAGACGATGCCCGGATACTCCATGCCCGCACCGTACCCGCCCAGGTTGATCGCGGCCGGCCACGGATACGGGTACCACTGCGAGAAATGTTCGATCGCGCCCTTGACGTATTCGGTGGAGCGGTTCCACTTGTCCGCGCCCACGCCCTCCAGCGGATACACCGACATCGCCAGCGACTGCTTGCCGCCTGGCAGCTTGATGCGCGCGGCATCCCACACGAACGCAGGCGAGGCGGCAAACGCCACATCGCGGGTGTTATCCATATGGAAGCGCCAGGTGCGCGTGGTGTTTCCCGCAGGTTTGGCAGCGCGCGCGCTCACTTCCTCTGGCGTGCGGATCAGCACCGTACGATCGCTGCTGCGTGCCTGCTGCAGGCGTTGCTGCTCGCTGCGGCTGAGCACCTCGGCCGGATTGGTCAGCGCACCGGAACCAGCGACCAGGAAGCCCTCCGGCACGGTCACCGCATAGTCGAAGTCGCCGTACTCCAGATAGAACTCCGAGCCCAGATACGGCTGCGTGTCCCAGCCGCGCAGATCGTCGTAGACGGCCATGCGCGGATACCACTGTGCAATCTCGTAGATCTCGCCCTGCTTGCTGGCACTGACCGCAGTGCGCCCGCCCCAGGTGCCCGGAATCGTGTAGCGGTAGCGAACATGCACGGTCAGCGCCTTGCCCTGCCCCGCCAACGGCTGCGGCAGGTCCACCCGCATGCGGGTGTCGTCGACGACGAAGTGCGCAGGCTGGCGACGCCCGCCATCGTCGATCTCGACACTGGCGATCTGCATGCCGTCGGTGAACTGGGTGCGGCGCGACGGGCGGCTGGCGGCAGCGCGCGCATCGGCGCGGTAGATGTTCTGGTCCAGCTGCAGCCACAGCACGTCCAGCGTGTCCGGGCTACGGTTGGTGTAGTGGATCGCCGCCTCGCCGGTGAGCGTGTGGGTCGCCGGGTCGATGCTGGCGTTGAGGCTGTAGTCGGCACGGTTCTGCCAGAACAGCGGGCCCGGGACGCCGCTGCCGCTGCGGTAGGCGTTGGGTGCGTCGGGCAGTTGCAGCGGTGCGAACAAGGCCAGCGGATCGAAGGCGCTTGCCGGCGCGGCGGCGCTGGTGGCGGGCGCGGCATGCGCGGACGAGGTGATGCATGCCAGCGACAGCGCAGCGGCGAGCGATCGGCGCAAGGTGGGGAACATGCGTGAAGTCCTGCGGCGGTGGGGGGACCCCCATCCTACGGTCGCCTTCGCCCGGCACGGCACTGCCATTGGTCCCGGTTGCGGCATCGAACTTCTCGACGGTGACAGGCTGCCCGGGGCGCAGCAGCCGCGGCCCGCGCGCGACCTGCAGATGCCGATCACGCCATCCCTGCCCCGGCGGCGGCACAGTCCGCGCTTGTTACCTCAGTCGGCAGCAAGCTGCGACAGTCGCAACGCGCCATCCCCACCCTCGGCCAGCGTATCGCCCGGATTGCTCAACCGGCAGCGGCGCAGCGACAGACAGCCGCAGCCGATGCAGTCGGTGAGCTGGTCGCGCAAGGCCTGCAGCTCGGCGATGCGCGCATCCAGTTGCGCGCGCCAACGTGCCGACATGCGTGCCCATTCCGCACGCGTGGGCGTGCGCTGGTCCGGCAGCACCGAGAACGCATCCAGCACCTGCTGCAACGGCACGCCGAGCCGTTGCGCCACGCGAATCACGGCGATGCGCCGCAGCACGTCGCGCGCATAGCGGCGTTGATTTCCGGCAGTGCGCAGGCTGCGGATCAGGCCCTTGCGCTCGTAAAAATGCAAAGCCGACACCGCCACGCCACTGCGCTTGGCCACTTCGCCCACGGACAACTCACGCTGCATTGCCTTGACCTCAACCTTGGTTGAGGCAGGATGCTGCGCGGCCATGACCGGTGCAAGCCCCATGGTCATGGCTCTACACACTTCAGTCTCTGGATGCTCGATGCCCGCCGATACCGCCCTGCCCGCCAGCTCACCCGGCGACACCCGACCCAGCTCCATCCTGGCCGCTCCGTATCGCGCCGCAACGCTGGGCATGGTGGCACTGGTATCGCTCAATGCCTTCGAATCGCTGGCGGTGGCCGCCGCCATGCCGACCGTCGCGCGCGAATTGAATGGCTTGCCGCTGTATGCGCTGGCGTTCGGCGGCACCCTGGCGACCAGCGTGGTCGGCATGACCGCCGCCGGGCGCTGGAGCGACCGGCGTGGCCCCGGCGGGGCGCTGGCCTACGGCCTGCTGTGCTTCGTGATCGGCCTGCTGGTGGCAGGGCTGGCGCCGAGCATGCCGGTACTGATTGCCGGCCGCCTGCTGCAAGGCCTGGGGGCTGGCGCGTATTCGGTGGCGCTGTACGTGATCGTCGGGCGCCTGTATCCGGAAGCCCTGCGGCCCCGCGTGTTTGCTGCGTTTTCGGCCGGCTGGGTGGTGCCTTCGTTGATCGGGCCGGGCATCAGTGGATTGATCGTGCAGCACGTCGGCTGGCGCTGGGTGTTCCTGTCGGTGCCGCTGCTGGCGATACCGGCCGGGCTGATGCTGTGGCCGGCGATCCGCGGGCGCACCTGGTCCAGCGACACAGCCGGCGCGTCGGATTCCGCGTTGCGCTGGGCGGTGGGTGCGGCCTTGGGCGTGCTCGGCGTGTATCTGGGCGGACAGCTGCACGGCACCAGCGCGTTGCTGGCGATGCTGCCGGCATTGCTGCTTACCGTGTGCTGCGCCTGGCAGCTGTTGCCGGCCGGCACGCTGCGAATTGCGCGCGGGCTGCCCAGCGTGATCGCGCTGCGCGGCATCGCGGCGGCGGCCTTCTTCGGCTTCGAGGCGTTCCTGCCGTTGCTGCTGTCGCGCGAGCGCGGCCTGTCGCCACTGCTGGCCGGCGTGGCGCTGAGCGTCGGCGCACTGGGCTGGTTCAGTGGCTCCTGGTACCAGGGCCATAGCCGCGCCGGCTGGTCGCGCCCACGCCTGCTCAAGACCGGTGCGTGCTTCATGTCGCTGGGCATCGTGATCAGCGCGGGGGCGGTGTGGCCGGTCATCCCGGTGCCGGTGGCGATTGCCGGCTGGGCGCTGACCGGCCTGGGCATGGGCCTGCTGTATCCGAGCCTGTCGGTGTTGACGTTGTCGCTGTCGCCGCCGGCGCAGCAAGGTGCCAACAGTTCGGCACTGCAGTTGAGCGAGGCGATTGCGGTGGCCGGCATGCTGGCGCTGGCCGGCGCCTTGTTCGCCGCGCTGCTGGCCTCGGCGACTGCGGCCGCCTACCTGAGCGTGTTTGCCCTGGCATGGCTGCTGGCGGTGGCGGGCTTGTTGGTGGCGCGGCGGGTGTGATGGGTGTGCGGTGCGCGCAAATGAGAGAACACTGATCGCGAGCACCGGTGCGTCGCGCTCAGTCGTTGTGGATCGCCCGCATCGCATGCAGCGTGCGAGGTCTGCACGACTCGCAGGCTCGGCAAGTCGCGTTGGCATGACGCAACCCAGGCCGGCACATCTCATCACCCACAGCGCAACTGACTTTGCCGATCCTGCCGAGATCGCTGCGATCGAGACCGGAAAAATGCATCTACGAGCCGCTGGTCATTTTTTCGCCACCCATCTTGACAGCGTTGCAGGCCGGGGCCTGCACCCACTTGTCCACAGCCTTGTGCAAGTTCCATCCACAGGGGGTGTGGAAAACCCGCGCTGCGCGGCAGGCAGCGCAGGGCTTGCGCGCCACTGCAGCGTGTGTCAGGCGATACGGGACGACAGCTGTCTCATGCAGCGCGGCCATTGTGTACAAGCCGGCCATGCGGAAGCAGCGCTTTACTCACGACCACATGCAAGGGCGATCGCGCCACACGGCAGCGCCGCGTCGCAGCGGCGCTGCCTCACCCACTGCTGCATCAGTCCACGATCACGTGCGGCACGAAGCGCGAGGTGTCGCGGGTGATCGGGCCATCGTCGTCGCGCATGCCCAGCCCGGCCGGACGATCGGCCACCACCCAGCTGCCGACCAGCGCGTGCCGGCCATCGAACACCGGCAATGGATGATGCGCCTGCAGGATCGCCGGCCTGTCCACATACGGGCCGTCGGTCTGCGCAGCATCGCCCTGTGCGCTGACCAGGGAAATATTGGCACCCTCGCGCGACAGCAGCGGCTTGCGTACCCAGCCTGCCGTCGGTGCTTCGCCGGTTTGCGCAAAGCGCGCCGGCAGCAGATTGGGATGGCCCTGATGCCGCTCCCACAACAGCGGCAGGATGCCCTTGTTGCTCAGCACCGATTTCCACGCTGGCTCAATCAGGCGCACGCGGTTGGCGCACAACGCCGGGCCAAAGCGCTCTTCCATCATGAATTCCAGCGGATACAGCTTGAACAGCGTGTGGATCACCCGGTCCTGCTCATCGGTGAACCAGCCCTCGGCGCTGAGGCCGATGTCTTCGATGGCCACTTCCTCGGTGCTGATGCCCACCTGATGCGCGCAGTCGCGCAGGTAGCGCACCGTGGCGCGGTCTTCCAGCGAATCGCGCACCGCGGAGAAATGCATCTGCGCACCGATCGCGCCATCCACCGCCAGCGCGCCCAGGGTTTCGCACAGCAGGTCCTGGATCAGGTTGTATTGATCGGTGCCCTTGGGCAGCGCACCTGCGGCGATCTGCTGTTCCAGCCACAGCCACTGGAAATAGGCCGATTCGTACAGCGAGGTCGGCGTGTCGTAGTTGAGCTCATACAGCTTGGCCGGGCCGTTGCCGGCATAGGCCAGGTCCATGCGGCCGTACAGATGCGGGTCGCGGTTCTTCCACGAGGTGGCGATCCAGTCCCAGTAGAACGGCGGGATCGCCAGCTGCGTCATCAGCTGTTCCGAGCCCACCACCTCGTCCACCAACTGCATCGCCATGTCGTGCAGTTCCTGCGTGGGCGCCTCGATGTCGTCTTCGATCTGCTGCAGCGTAAACGCGTAGTACGCGCTTTCGTCCCAATAGCGCTCGCCGTCGATGGTGTGGAAATGGAAGCCGAGCGACTCGGCCTGCTCGCGCCAGTCCGGGCGCTCGGCAATTGCGATCCGTTGCATGTCAGCCGCCGAATCCGGAGCTGCGCCCGCCGCTGCCGAACGAACTGCGCGCCGCCGCACTGGAGCCGAAACCCGAACGCGACACGGTGATCGCCCGCGACGGCATGTCGATGGCGCCGCTGCGCCCGCGGACGGTGCCGACGCGGTTGCTGGCCAGATCACCATTGGGCTTGTAGTACCCACCGCTGCGGTAATCGCGGTATAGCGGAATCGAGCCGCCATAGCGGTAGCCGCCGCCACCGGTCATGTTGCCCAACGCATAGCCCAGCAGGAACCCGCCCATCGGCGGGATCCAGCTCTGCTGGCCCTGCGCCGTCTGCACCGCCGTGCAACTGCCGAACTGCTCGTCGCACTCGTAGCGCGTATTGAAGCGCGGCGCGGCCTGCTGGTGCTTGGTCACCGCCTCGTCGTAGGCCTTGAGGCACTGCTGGATGTCGGTCTGTTCCTGCTTGATCTGGTAGCAGTCGGAGGCCGACTGCAGTACCACGCCGGTTTCCGGTTCGGAGCCGCAGCTGGTGACGAGGGCGGCCGGCAATGCGGCCATCAGGGTGAGCTTGAGATTGCGTGATCGCTTCATGCCTGCGCTCCGTTACGGCGTGATCGCCGCGGCATTGATCAGCCCGACCGCGATCGACACGCCGGCCGAGAAGATGCCGGCGGCGGTGACGTTGTCGGTGATCTGCCGCGAGATGCGCCCGGCCACCAGATTGGCCAGCAGATACGCCACGATCTGGATGCCGCAGGCGACCGCGCCCCAGATCAGCGCATCGACCAGGCTCACCGAATGGGTGATGGCCGAATGCAGCGGCAATGCCACACCGATCAGATTGCCGGCCAAGGCGGTGGCCGCAGCCACGTTGCCCTGCCGCAGCAGGGTGAAATCCTTGTGCGGGGTGACCAGAGTCACCAGCACCACCGCCACGATCAACACGCCCAGGCCGGTGCCGAAGTAGGAAAGAAACGCAAGAAAACTCTGCAGGTTGATCGGGTTCATGACAGGACCAGGGTAAGTGGAGGACGAGCGCGCACGCTCAGGTGATATCCAGATCGGCGACGGTGACATCGATGCCGACCGCATAGGTGACGCAGAATTCGTTGGGGCCGGAATCCTCGCCGGTGACCAGCAGGAATTCCTCGCGCTGCAGCTCCGGCACATCGCGGCTGTAGAGCATGGCGTAGTGGGTCAGATCGCCATCGCGGCGCGGCGGCTGATAGCGGTACAGCACCTCGTCGTAGGCAATCGGCGGGATGCGCGCGGCACCGTCGGTGGACTGCGTGGCGCGTTGCCAGCGCTTGCCGGCGTACTCGATCTGCGCCGCACCCAGATGCGGATGCTGCATCACGAACTCCTGAAACGCCTGCTTGCTTGGCGGATTGACCGTCTCGCAATACACGAAGGCCTTCATCGCCTCCAGATCGCCGCCAACGGTGGTGACCTGCAGGAACGCGTCGTCGTCCAGATAGAAACGATGCAGGGCATAGCCATCGCCCAGATTGACGTGGCCGTAGCACGGAATGCCTTGATGCCCGCCCGGCAACTCGGCGGTCATGGCCTCCGGTGCCATGCGGTACAACGTGGTATCGATCTCCAGCTGCCCACCCACGCGCAAGCCCAGCGGCAGCGCGTGACCGATGGCGCCAGTGCCGGAGGTGGGCAACGGCGGCGGCTGTGGTTGACCGAACAACTTGCTGAAAAAACTCATCGTCATGCACCTTGTGGCGATGGGGAATGGGACACGGCCGCAGCGCGCAGAGCCTGCCAGGCAATGGCATGCACCGGCACGCGCTGTTCGGCCAGGTAATACAGCATGGCACCGGCCGGGACAGCGGTGTGTGCGGGCGGGTTCAAGCGCAGCGCGCCATCGGGCGCGCGCAGGCCCAGCAACAGGGCGCCGCGCTGGCCGAAATCGGCGGCCAGCCCGCGGTAATCCAGCGGGTCGACCTCGGCAGGAACCGCCAGGCTGAACTGGGTCGGGCCATCGTCCACCGACAGCAGTTCGGCCGTGATCGCCGCGCTGCCCGGATCCTGCGCCGCGCGGGCCAGGATCTCGGCGGTCATCGGCCGCGTGCATTCGATCGCCGGATAGTGGCAATTGACCAGCCGCGCGGCGCTGCCCGAGTCGAAGTGCGCCACGACGTGCGCACGCGGCGCATGCGCCATCAGCGCGAACACCGCCGCCAGGGTCTGGTCGTCCGAGGGCGGGTTGACGATCACCCGCGCCGCACCGGCGATGCCGGCACGCAGGTACACTTCGGTATGCGTGTAGGACTCGGCGGCGATGAAGCGCATATGGTCGGGCATCGGGTTCTCGGCCACGCCCTCGGCAATCAACACCACGCCTTCGTCGTCGGTGGCGGTGTCGGACAGCAACAGCTCCAGCAAGCGTGTGGACGCGGCGCCCTGCCAGCCGATCAGGATGGTGTGCCCGCGCAGATCGGCATAAGCCATCTTGCCCATGTGGTGGCGCCTCCAGAAGGTGATGAGCACGCCGCTGGTCTTGGCCAGCACCGTGGCGAACAGCGCCACCGCGCCCGGCATCAGCACGAACGCGGCGATATAGCGACCGGCCACCGAACCCGGCGACAGGTCGCCGTAGCCGATGGTGGTGGCGGTGGTCATGTAGTAGTACGGAAACGCGTCCAGGCCAACGAGCTTTTGCTCGCCGGCCAGCAGCAGCAACACCCAACTCAGCCCCATGTGCGCCAGCAATGCCAGTGCCACCATGCCCCAGCTGACGCGGCGCACGTGGCGCCGCACTATCCGCAACAGCTTTCCGACGATGATCATGGCGCGTCCTGTGCCGTGCGGCGGATCAGCTGTCGCTGCGCGGAACCTGCTGCACGTCGCGCACCTGGCCGATCAGCGGCGCGCTGCCGCCGGCGGTGTCGTGGCCGAGCTGGGCCGGCTTCTTGAAGCGTGCCAGCACTGCGGCGGCGTTGGACTCGCCTTCCATCAGGCCGGCCGCGGCCAGACGCCGGTTCAGATCGCCGTCGCCGCTGGACGCCTCCAGCTCTTCGGCCGATTCGATGCGTGCAGAGGTTTCGGCCTGACGCGCCTTGATCCGCTCCAGCGATTCCAGTGCCGAGCCCATCTTGCTGCTGGCACCGGAATGGCGCGCGGCAATCGCCGCCTGCGCCTTCTGCACCGCGTCGGTGGCCTTGACGGTGTCGATCTGCTGGCGCATGCCGCGCAGCTGGTTCTCGGTCTTCTGGATGGTGGCCTTGAGCGTCACCACCGACTGGTCCAGCGAGCTCTTGGAAGCCTTGTCGCCGGCGTCCTCGCTTTCCAGCGCCGCCAGCTTGACCGCCACGTCGTGCGCCAGTGCCTCGTCGTTCTTGGCCAGCGCACCTTCGATGTAACGCGTGTATTCGGCCATCTTGCCGGCGCGCGCGTCGATCTTCTGCTGGGCGAGCTTGCTCTGCGCCATCAGCTTGGTCAGCTCCTCGCGCGAGCGCGTGAGCTGGGCGCCGGCATCGCGCATTTCCTGGTCCAGGATGCGCAGCGCGTTGGCGTCGACCGCCTTCTGGCCGGTTTCGTGTGCAGTGCCACGCAGCAGCGTGATCAGCTTTGAAAAGATACTCATGACAACACGCCTTTAGGAAAAGAACGGCTTGAGAGATTCGGCGGCATCCAGCGTATTGGCCGCCAGGGTCTGGATTTCCTCGTCGATCTGGTCGAGCGTGGACGACGCCGACAGTTCGCCAAAGACCACATAGCTATCCTTGCCGTCGACCTGCACCAGGCCCAGGTTGGACAAGGGATTGAGCGGGTTGAGGCGTAGGCAGGCGTCGTTGAACGCCGCGCGGTCGCTGACCTGGTCGGCATTGGCCAGCAGCGTGGAAACAAACACCTGCGAGCCGGAGGCGGCGACCTGGATCTGCATGTCGCCGTGGTCGGCCAGGGTGAGGTTGATGGCCGGCTCCAGCCCGTCGATCAGTTCGACCTCGATCGGCTGGTCGCGATAGCGCTCGGCCAGCAGGCCGTGCAATTCGACAGTGGTGTACTGCGTCATACGATGTCCTGTCCTTTGGTCATGCAGCGGTGGTGATGCAGATGCCGCTGCGGTGATGCAGCAGCAGCCGTGCAATGGGCGGACATACTACAGACTGTCCGCGACCGGCAGAAAGGGCCGGAAGTCAGCCGGTCAGGCCAGCTGCAGGCGGTAGTAGACCACCCGTTCAGTTGGCTCGAAGCCGCATGCCGCATGCGCCGCCTGGGCACCGCTGTCGTCCAGCCGCGCATCGGAGGCTAGCTCCGCGCAGCCCCGCTCCCGCGTCCACTCCACTGCCGCGGCCACCAGCGCGCGACCGAGCCCGCGGCCGCGCCAGGCCGGACTCACATACCAGCCTTCCAGAAAGCCCACCGGCGTGCTCTCGGTGCCATTGACGTAGTCGTGGCGCACCGACACCTCGGCAAACCCCAGCGCCGCATCTGCGTCGTCCACCACCAGCAGGTGGCTGGCGTCTGCCTGCGCCAGCGCGGCCTGCAGCTCGGCGAGGCCATCGTCGGCATCGGGCCACAAGGCCAGGCGCAGGGCCAGCAAGGCCTGCGCATCGGCGCCCACCGCCACGCGCACCCGCCAGCCGGCCTGCGTGCTCACGGATACAGCATCCGCTTGCTCCAGTGGCTGGCCGCATCGGCCTCGTAGCGCCAGCGCTCGTGCAGGCGGAACTTGGCGCCGTACCAGAACTCGAATGCCTGCGGCACCACCCGGAACCCGCCCCAGCCATCCGGGCGCGGCACCTCGCGGCCTTCGAAGGTGGCTTCGACCTTGGCGATGGCCGCGTCGAACTCCTCGCGCGAGCCCAGCGTCTGCGACTGCAGCGAGGCCCAGGCGCCGATCTGGCTCATGCGCGGGCGCGAGGCGAAGTAGGCATCCGATTCCTCCGCGCCGACCAGTTGCACGCCGCCCTCGATGCGCACCTGGATGCCGGCCTCGCGCAGGCTGCGCCACAGGAACAGCAGGGCGGCCTGCGGATGGGTCTGCAGGTCGCGGCCCTTCGCGCTGTCCAGGTGGGTGTAGAACACGAACCCGCGCGCATCGAAGGCCTTGAGCAGCACGGTGCGCGCGCTCGGCCGGCCGTCCACGTTGGCAGTGGCCACGGTCATTGCGCTGGCTTCGAGTTCGGCGCCGGCCTGCGCCTCGGCGTACAGCGCGGTAAAGGTGGCAAGGGCTTCTGCGTACAGATCGGTCATGGCGGTGCGAGGGCAGCAAGATTGACGCCTATTGTGGGCGCATCGGGCCTGCTTCGCCTATGCGCGGCGGTCGACAGGCCCGCGCCGCTGCCAGGACCTGCGGCTGATGCCTGAAAGCAGGTCGCGCGCATGCTCTTCGGCGTCTTCGCATCACTGCCACCAGGCTGCCGAGCACTCGCCACCGGTTGCGTGCAGCCACTCCATCTTCAGCGGTCGTCCCAGCCGTTGTCCGCGCAGCGTGGGTGTCGATGCTGCTGCGCGCAGACGACGGGCGCCGTGCACGAATGGTTTCAATCCATGCGGATCGGCCCGGTGCGCGGGCCCGAATGCTACGATCCCTGCGCATGAACCCCGCTCCCAATCTCGTGATGGTCGGCCCGATGGGCGCCGGAAAAAGCTGCATCGGCCGCCGCCTGGCCGAGCGCTTCGGGCTGGAGTTCGTCGATGTGGACCAGGCCATCGTCGAGCAGGTCGGCAGCAGCATCCCGGCCATTTTCGAGCAGCACGGCGAAGCGCGGTTCCGGCAGCACGAGGTCCAGACCCTGCAGACGCTGCTGGAGCAGGACAACAAGCTGATTTCCACCGGCGGTGGCGCGGTGCTGGATCCGCTCAACCGCCAGCGCATCCGCGAGCGCGGCTTTGTGGTGTACCTGCACGTCAGCGTGCCGGCACAGCTGACCCGGCTGGCGCGCGACCGCAACCGGCCGTTGTTGCAACGCGCCGACCGCGAGCAGGTGCTGCACGCGATGGCCGCGCAGCGCACCCCGCTGTACCAGGAGGTCGCCGACCTCAGCCTGGAAACCGATCACTTCTCCCCCGCCGAGGCCACCGCGCAGCTGGTGCTGCGCCTGGCCGCGCAATGGCGCATGTCGAGTACCCCCGCATGACACTTCCCCGTTCCTCGCGCAGCGTCGATGTCGACGGTGCGCAGCCGTACACCATCACCATTGCGCCCGGCCTGCTGGCCGACGGCGCACGCCTGGCCAGCCATGTGCGCGGCCGCCACGTATTGCTGCTCAGCGACTCGCAGGTGGCCCCGCAGTACGCCGCCGGCGTGCGCAAGGCGCTGCTGCAGGCGCGCCCGGACCTGCAACTGGGCGAGCTGGTGATCGCCGCCGGCGAAGCCTCCAAGACGCTGGACAATTTCGGCGCCGCGATCGTGGCATTGGCCGAACTGGGCGCCACCCGCGACGCCTGCGTGTTCGCACTCGGCGGCGGCGTGGTCGGCGACTTGGCCGGGTTCGCGGCGGCCTGCTGGATGCGCGGGGTGGACTGTGTGCAACTACCCACCAGCCTGCTGGCGATGGTGGATTCCTCGGTCGGCGGCAAGACCGCGGTGGACATCCCGCAGGGCAAGAACCTGGTCGGCGCGTTCCATCCGCCACGCGCAGTGATTGCCGATACCCACACCTTGCACACCCTGCCCGCACGCGAGCTGCGCGCCGGGCTGGCCGAGGTGATCAAGTACGGCGCCATCCGCGACCCGCTGTTCTTCCAATGGCTGCATGCCGAACGCAGGGCGCTGCTGGAGGGTGATGCCGACGCGCTGGCGCAGGCGATCGCGCGCAGCTGCGAGCACAAGGCCGACATCGTGGCGCGCGACCCGCTGGAAAAGGGCGAGCGTGCCCTGCTCAACCTGGGCCATACCTTCGGCCATGCGATCGAGACCGAACAGGGCTACGGCGCGCCCGGCAACGACAACCTCAACCATGGCGAAGCGGTCGCGGTGGGCATGGTGCTGGCCGCGCGGCTGTCGGCCGCGCTGGGCATGAGCGATGCGCGGGACACCGAAGCGCTGCGCGCGCTGCTGCATGACTTCGACCTGCCCACCGACATTCCGCCCGGCCTGTCGCCGCAGGCCCTGCTGGGGCGCATGCGGCTGGACAAGAAGAACATCGCCGGCCGCCTGCGGCTGGTCTTGTGGCGCGGCATCGGCAAGGCCGAGGTGGTACCCGACGTCGACGAGGCGGCAGTGCTGGAGATCCTGGCGGGCTGAGCAACGCCATCACTCACTGTCTCCGGCGCATTCGCAGGAGCGCCCCCGGGCGCAACAGGGCCTTGCCGGTAAATCCCCATCGCGCCCAGGTGCGCTCCTACGCGATCCCTGCATGCCGCCGCTCCCTTCGCAAGCGGAGCAACCCGGCGTGCCCATTGCCCCCAGCCTTCAGCACCGCCCGGCTACAATCGGCGTCATGCGCATCCACTTGCAACACGATCCTGGCGGCAACGCGCCGCTCCGCTACGTCCAGCTGACCCTGCAACCGGACTTGTTCGGCGGCTGGGAGCTGCTGCGCGAAAGCGGCGAGATCGGTGGACGCTCGCAGTTGCGACGCGACCAATACCTGCTGCAGGACGAAGCGGACCGGGCCTTCGACAAGGCGCGCGACACCCACCTCAAACGCGGCTTCCAACTCATCACCGGCGGCGCCGACGCGCCGCGCTGAGGAACACCATGCTCAAGAATGATCGCCTGTTGCGCGCACTGAACCGTCAGCCCGTGGACCGCACCCCTGTGTGGCTGATGCGCCAGGCCGGCCGCTATCTGCCGGAATACCGCGCCACCCGTGCGCGCGCCGGCAGCTTCCTCGGCATGGCCAAGAATCCCGAGATCGCCTGCGAAGTGACACTGCAGCCGCTGCAACGCTTTCCGCTGGACGCGGCGATCCTGTTCTCCGACATCCTGACCATTCCCGATGCGATGGGCCTGGAGCTGTATTTCGTCGAAGGCGAAGGCCCCAAGTTCCGCCACCCGGTGCGCGATGCCGCCGCAATCCATCGGCTGGGCGTGCCGGACATGGAAACCGAGCTGCGTTACGTGATGGATGCGGTGCGCCTGATCCGCCGTGAGCTGGACGGCGCGGTGCCGCTGATCGGCTTCTCCGGCAGCCCGTGGACGCTGGCCTGCTACATGATCGAAGGCGGCGGCAGCAAGGAATACGCGCGCATCAAGGCCATGGCGTTCAACGCACCGGAGGTGCTGCATCACCTGCTCGGCACCGTTACCGATGCGGTGATCGCCTACCTGTCGGCACAACGTGCGGCCGGTGCGCAGGCGTTGCAGGTGTTCGACACCTGGGGCGGCGTGTTGTCGCCGGCGATGTACCGCGAATTCTCGCTGCCCTACCTCACCCGCATCGCGCGCGAGCTGGAACGCGGCGACGGCGCCGAACGCACCCCGCTGGTGTTGTTCGGCAAGGGCAACGGCGCTTACGTGAGCGAGCTTGCCGCCAGCGGTGCCGAAGCGGTAGGCGTGGACTGGACCATCGCGCTGGCCGACGCCGCCCAGCGCGCCGGCGGCCGCGTCGCGCTGCAAGGCAACCTGGACCCGGCCACCCTGTACGGCTCGCCCGAGGCGATCCGCGCCGAGGTCGGCAAGACCCTGGACAGCTACGCCCAGGGCAACGGCGGCTCGCGCGAAGGCCATGTCTTCAACCTCGGCCACGGCATGTCGCCGGATATGGATCCGGAACATGTTGGCGTGCTGGTGGAAGCGGTGCAGACGCTGAGCAAGCGCTAAGGCGCCACGCGACCAGCCGCGCGTGATGCGCGGTTGGTCGCCGCTAGATCCGGCATGACGCGCGGTGCTAGGCGATGGTCCATCCCGCATGATGTGATGGACTGATCGCAGGACACGCCTTGAAGCCTGGGCCGCGAATGCGCACGTTTTTCTGAGTTCCTGCACATCGGCGTGGGGATAATGCCCTGTCTCCTCGACAGTGGTCGCCATGTCTCAGCCCGTCCCCACCTTGCGCGCCTACGACACCATCAAGCCGCTGCTGTGGCTGGTGTCGCTGGCGATCTTCATGCAGATGCTGGATGCGACCATCGTCAATACGGCGTTGCCGTCGATGGCGCGCAGCCTGCATGAAAGCCCGCTGCAGATGCAGTCGGTGGTCTTCAGTTACGCGTTGGCGGTAGCGATGTTCATCCCTGCATCGGGCTGGATTGCGGACCGCTTCGGCACCCGGCGTACCTTCCTGGCGGCGATCATCGTGTTTACGTTGGGCTCGCTGCTGTGCGCCGCCGCGCAGCAGCTGCCGCAGCTGGTGGCGGCGCGCGTGGTGCAAGGCATTGGCGGGGCGATGCTGCTGCCGGTGGGCCGGCTGGCAGTGCTCAAGACCGTGGCGCGCGCCGACTTCCTGCGCGCGATGAGCTTCATCGCGATTCCCGCATTGATCGGCCCACTCATCGGCCCCACGCTGGGTGGCTGGCTGGTGGAAGTCGCCTCGTGGCACTGGGTGTTCCTGATCAACCTGCCGATCGGCGTGATCGGTTTCATCGCCGCACTGAAGATCATGCCCGACCACTACGGCGATGCACGCCAGCGCTTCGATCTGATCGGCTATCTGATGCTGGCGTTCGGCATGGTGGCACTGTCGCTGGCGCTGGACGGCATTTCCGAGCTCGGCCTGCGCCATGCCTTCGTCATGCTGCTGGCCATCGGTGGGCTGGCCGCGTTGGCCGGTTATTGGTTGCATGCGGCCAGCACGCCGGCGGCGTTGTTTCCGCTGGCCTTGTTCAAGGTGGCCAGCTATCGCATCGGCATCCTGGGCAACCTGTTCGCGCGGGTGGGCAGCGGCTCGATGCCGTTCCTGATTCCGCTGTTGTTGCAGGTCGGCCTGGGCATGAGCCCGATGAATGCCGGGCTGATGATGGTGCCGGTGGCGTTGGCCGGCATGGCGGCCAAACGTGCCGCGGTGAAGCTGGTCGGTCGCTTCGGCTACCGCCGTGTGCTGATGCTCAACACCGTGCTGGTGGGCGTAGCGATGGCCAGCTTTGCCTTGATCGATGTGGGCCAGCCGCTATGGCTGCGGCTGGTGCAGCTGGCCTGCTTTGGCGCGGTGAACTCGCTGCAGTTCACCGTCATGAACACCGTGACCCTGCGCGACCTCGATCGCGAGCAGGCCAGCCCCGGTAACAGCCTGCTATCGATGGTGATGATGCTGGCGACCGGTTTCGGCGCGGCGGCGGCGGGCAGCTTGTTGGCCGCCTTCAACACGCATCTGGGCGACAGCCACGGCGCCACGGCAGCGCTCCATGCAACCTTTTTGTGCGTCGGTGGCATCACCTTGTCGTCGACGCTGATCTTCTGGCAGCTGGCCGAGACGCGGCCGCATCCCAAGCAGGTGGAAGAAGTCGCCGAATGACGCGACCTCGGCGACATCGACCAGCGCTATGCGCGATGTCAACCGCGGCACACGGCTCTAGATCTCATCGCGCGGGCGTTCGCGCCGCAATGCCTCGGCGATGGTGTCGGCCAGCATGTCGCCGGTAAGCGGCTTACGCAGGAAGCTGTCGAATCCAGCTTCCTGCGCGGTGGGTTCGGCCTCTTCGTCCGAACGTGCGGTCACTGCGACCAGCGGCATGTCGTAACCGAACACGCGCAGCTGCCGCGCCAGGGCGAAGCCGTCCAGCCCGGGAAGATCCAGATCGAGCAAGGCCAGATCGAAAGGGTTGTCGGCCGCTTCGGTCAGCGCGGCCAGCCCGTGTGGCGCATGCACCACCGAGTGACCTTGCGAACGCAGCAGGCCAACGATGACCTCGGCGATGGTGGGGTCGTCTTCCACCAGCAGAATGCGCTGCGGGGCGACCGTGCCCCCGGCGCGCGCCACCTCGCCACCGAGCGTGGCGTTGGAAGCGACCCAGCGCAGCGGCAGATCGACCACGAAGCGCGTGCCCGCGCCCAACCGGCTGATCACTTCGATATGCCCGCCCATCGCCATCGCCAGTTCCTGGCAGATGGCCAGACCCAGGCCGCTGCCGCCGTAGCGCGAGGTGGTCTTGGCGCCGTCGCCCTGTTCGAAGCGCTGGAACAGGCGCGCTTTCTGGTCGGCGTTGATGCCCGGGCCGGTATCGGCCACTTCGAAACGCAGCCCCTGATACGACCCGAGCGTGGTCAGCTTGAGCCCGACCACACCGCGCTCGGTGAACTTGATCGCATTGCTGAGCAGGTTGAGCAGAATCTGGCGAATGCGGGTGACATCGCCGCTGGCGGTGATGTCGCCAAGCAGCCCGATTTCCAGGCTGAAACGCAGGCCGCGCTCCTGTGCCAGTGGCGCCATCAGGCCTTCCACCTCGGCCACCAGCTGGCGTACCGAGAACGGCTCCAGATCCAGTTCCAGGCGGCCGGATTCGATCCGCGCCAGGTCCAGCGCATCGTTGACCAGGCGCAGCAGATGCGCGCCGGCACGACGGATTGATTCGGTATAGCTGCGTTGTTTATTGTCCAGCGAGGTCTTGAGCAACAGTTCGCTCATGCCCAGCACGCCGGTCATCGGGGTACGCACCTCGTGGCCGAGTGTGGCCAGGAAGCGCGTCTTGGCCAACGACGCCTGCTCGGCCAGCTCCTGCTTGTGCACCGCCAGCTGCCAGGCGTTCAAACGCCGCAGGCGGCGGCGATACAACAACACCGCCGCGGCGATGACGCAGAGCGCGAGCAGGCCCAGAAACACCAGTCCCCACGGCGCCAGCCACCACGGCGGCAGCACCTGAAAACGTAGCGTCTGGCTGGCCGACCAGATGCCATCGGCGGTGCGCCCCTGCACTTCCAGCGTGTAATGCCCCGCGGGCAGCCGCGAAAACTGCCGCTCGCCGCTGGGACCGACATCGATCCAGTCCGGATCGTAGCCACTCAAACGAAAGCGGTAACTGTTGGATTCGGAATCGGCCAGGCTGAGCAGGCGCGCGACGATATGCAGATCGCGGTCGCCGTCCTGCATCGTCAGCGGCTCCTGTCCGGTGATATCCAGACCACGCTCCCCGCGCCGCAAGCCCACGCGTTCGATGATCAACGGCGGCCTGCGCGTGCTGGGGCGCATCGTGGCCGGATCGAACACCACCACGCCGTCGGGCGATGCAGCAACAATCCGCCCGCTGCCGGCCTGCACCAGGGTGTTGATCAGCAACTGCTGGTTGGGGAGCCCATCATGCACCCCGTACACGCGCACCAACCTGCTGCCGGGATCGATCCGGATCAGGCCGCGTTGACTGGACACCCAGGCCACGCCCCTGGCATCGACCACCAGGCCGTTGGGCGCCACCATCGGAAACTCCTGCTCCTTTCCGACCGTGTCCAGGTGCTTGAGCCGCTTTCCATCCCACAGATACCGCCGGATCTCGCCGGCCAACCCGGTCCAGACCACGCCCCCCTCTCCCAGCCGGAACAGATACGTCGGCAGGGACGGCGTGCCCTCGACGGGGACAAATCGGTCGGCAGCGGGGTCCCAGCGCCGTAGACCGGCGTTATTGCTCAGCCATATCTGACCATCCGGGCCAAGGCGTAGGTCCAGGATGGTCAACACCTCCAGTCCATGACTGCCATTGACGATGGTCCGCAGCAGTTGGCCCTCCTGATTGCGGATTTGCAGGCCATATTCCAGTACCGTCACCCACAGGCGGCCCTGCGCGTCCTCTGCCATCCAGCCCGGTCGGTCCGCAGCACCGTCCGGATCGGGTTCGACATCCTCACGCAACTGCCAGCGTTTGACTTGCCGGGTCTGCGGGTCGTACCGGACCAATTTTCCTTCGACGCCGATCCAGACCAACCCACCCCGGCTTTCAAGCATGGAGTCGGGCGGACGGGCATCGATCTGAGCCAGATGCTTCTGCAGTTGGCCGGTTGCCGCATCGAGATACTCCAGCACATGCCGCGAACCAGCCAGCCAGACACCGCCCGCAGCCGAAGACGCCGTCGCCAGCACGGACGGATTGGCCAGCGACTGTGAGTCATCGCCGTGGTGGGCCAGTACCGCAAAGGTGTCCCAATGCGGAGGCAGGTGCCACAGGCCGCCTTCGAGCGCCGCAAACCACAGCCCGCCCTCCCGATCTTCGTAGGCTGCAATCCAGTTGCGCCTGACCAGGCCGTGCGCCGACAGGCTGTAGACCGGGACACTGCTGATCTCGGTTCCTGCGGTGGACAGGCCCAGGCCGCTGTCGGTGTCCAGCCAATAGCGCCCGCTGCGATCGTGCAGCAACACCCCCATGACCCGCCGCTTGCTCACGGCTTTCTGCCATGGCTGGGGCCGCGCCTGGCCATCGGCGCCCACACGAAACGCATCGCCGACCACATCCGACACCCACAAGGTGTTGCCGCTGTGTTCCATTTGCAGGCGATTGACCGCCTGCGTGGTTCCAGGCAACCGCACCCGTTGAAAATGCGCACCGTCCCAGCGCGCGAGCCCGCCATGGGTCCCGATCCACAATGTTCCGTCGGGCGCGACCTCGAACCCGATCACGCTGTCGGACGGCAGGCTGGTCGGGTCGCTGGGCACGTTGGAAAATCGCTGCATGCTGCCATCGGGACGTCGCCGATATAGCCCGTGGGCAGCAGTACCAAGCCAGACATCGCCGTTCGGGGTGTTTGCCAGCGCCCACACCGTGATTTCGCGCAGCTCCGGAAACTGCGGGTTTTCCAGCCGCCTGAATGTGCGCGTCTTGGCCTCCAGAAACCCGGCCCCGCCGTTCTCGAACCCCATCCACACCCGATTGTCACGATCGACGCAGATGGTCCAAATCGCGTTGCTGGTCAGCCCTTCTTCCATCCGCCAGATGCGGTAATTGCGGCCATCGAATCTGGCCAGGCCGTCATCGCTGGCGATCCACAGATAGCCCTGCTGGTCTTCGGCAAGCTCACTGACGGTGTCCGAGGGCAGCCCGTCGGCGACCGTGACCTGGCTGGGCACCGGCGTGAGCAGCGCGTGCGTGGCCGCCCGTGCAGGTGGCACCGTGGCGCACAGCCCCAGCGACACTGCCGCGATCAACCAATAGGAAAAACACAAAAAAAGGCGCACTGGACAGGTTTCACGACAAGTCGCCGCATAGTGCGGGCCGCACGCGGTGCGAGCAAGCCCGAGCGGGCCTACCGCGTCGCTCGTCCGTTTCCACTTTACGGCCCGAACCGGCGCATGCACGGGGTCTCGATCTGGTTCACCGCTGTTGCATCCGCGCCAGGCGGCAACCGTACGACGGGGGCAAGCGACGACAGCTTAGTCGACGGCCGGGACGTCATCCGCATCGGCGGCGGCGGCGGCCAGCACACCTGCCAGTGCCTGTGCCAGCAACTCTCCGGTGACCGGCTTGCGCAGGAAGCCATTGCAGCCGGCGGCCATCGCCTGCGGTTCTGCGTCAGCATCGGCACGTGCGGTGACCGCAACGATCGGAAAGCGCACGCCGCGCGCACGCAACTGCGCGACCAGCGCCGCGCCGTCGATGCCCGGCAGGTCCAGATCGCACAGCCCCGCATCGAAGCTGCGCGTACTCACCTCGGCCAACGCCGCCAGACCGTGCAGGACATGGGTGACCCGATGACCACGCGTCTGCAGCAGGCCAATGATCACCTGCGCCACGGTCGGGTCGTCCTCGATCAGCAGCAACTGCAATGGCGCCTGTGCATGGGACGAGCTTGCCCGTGCAGGCGCGGGCACCGCAGGGAGCGCACTCACCCAGCGCAGCGGCAGCTCGACGACAAAACACGCCCCCTGCCCCAGTTCGCTGCTGACCGTCACCGCACCGCCCATCGCCGCTGCCAGTTCGCGGCAGATCGCCAGGCCCAGGCCGCTGCCACCATGCCGGGCCAGCGTCACGGCGCCTTCGGCCTGCTCGAAGCGCTGGAACAGGCGCCCGCGCTGTTCTGCACTCATGCCCGGGCCGGTGTCGCACACTTCGATCCGGATGCCTTGCTTGTGGCTTTGCGGCACCACCGCCACACGCAGGCTGACGCTGCCACGCTCGGTGAACTTGACCGCATTGAACAACAGGTTGAGCAGGATCTGTTGCACCCGGCTGGCATCGCCATGCAATGCAGGCGGCAGCGCGTCATCCAGCTCGCACGCAAAGGCCAGTTGCTTCTGCTCGGCGCTCGGGCGCACCAGCTCGGCCACCTGGCCGATCAATTGACGCAGATCGAAGTCGCGGTAATCCAGCGGCAGCTTGCCGGCCTCGATCCGCGCCAGATCCAATGCATCGTTGACCAGCCGCAGCAGATGCTTGCCGGCCAACTGGATCGCGCTGGCATAACCCTGCTGACGGCCATCCAACGGCGTCTGCAGCAGCAACTCGCTCATGCCCAGCACACCGGTCATCGGCGTCCGCACTTCGTGCCCCAGGGTCGCAAGAAAGCGCGTCTTGGCCAACGATGCCTGTTCGGCCAGCTCGCGTTTGTGCTGGGCCAGCTGCCATTGCGCGCGCATGCGCACACGGCGGCGGTAGGCGGCGGCGAGCAGGCCAGCGAGCAGCACGGCGAGCATGCAGATCAGCGCAATGCCGGCATCGCTGCGCCACCACGGTGGAGTGACCGAAAAGCGCAGCGACTGCACCTGCGATGCATTGCCCAAGGGGTCGATCCCCTGCATCTGCAGGACATAGTTGCCCGGCGGCAGCGAGGAGAATTCGCGCATTCCTGCCGCACCGTGCTCCATCCATTCGGTATCGAACCCCGACAGCCGGGTACGGTAACGATTGGCCATCGGATCGACGAACGAGAGCAGCCGCATGTTGATGCGCAACTGGCGGTCATTCGGCGCGAGCGAAAAGCCACCGAGGATCGGCAACGCCTGACGGCGGTCGGCACGCTGGACGCTTACCGCCTCCAGACGCATCTGCGGTGTGAATGACGGCACATCCGGCGCCTTGGTATCGATCAGCAGCGTGTAGCCATCTGCAGTCCCACCGACCAGCACCCCATCGCGCGCCATCAGCAGACAGCGGCGGCTGAACTCCTGGCTGGTCAATCCGTCGCGCGCACTAAAACTGCGGATCTTGGCGCGCGGCGTACGTGCATCGATGCGCCACAGGCCACGCGGCCCGGACATCCATACGCGTCCAAGCTCATCGCGTTCGAGACCATAGGCATCCATCGCCGGAAACCCTTCGGCGGCAAGAATCCGGCGCACCCGCTTCCACGCGGTACCGTCTTTCTGCCAACGCTCCATGCTGCCGGCGCGGTAAAGCCACAGGTGGCTTTGATCCTCGAAGACGAAGCGCTGGATCGGATCGATCTGCAGGCCGGGCACTGCGACGAACCGATGTGACTCGGACTGCCAGACATACATGCCGCCGACGGCGCTCAGCCACAGGTTGCCATCCGGTGCCACGCTCAGCTGACTGGGAATCACCTCTTTCAAGCCATGTGGGTCGGCCTGGGAAATCGTCTCCAGCACGCGCCCGGTCACCGGATTTCGCCGCTGGATCACTTGCTCGTAAGCGCTCCACAGCGTGCCGTCGCCAGATTCGCCCAACCAGATGACCGCCTCGGCAGGCCCGTCGCCGCTGAAATGCTCGAGAGCGCCTGTGCCCAGATCCAGCCGCGACAACTGGTGCTCCCCATTGCCGAGCCAGAGCTGCCCCCGACTGTCCTCCAGGGTCGTCGCAACCTGCAGATCGCGCAGGTCGGGATGCTGGATGCCGGTCTGCACAAGCGCCCCGGTGGACGTGTCGTAACGCAGCAACCGCCCACTGCTGTCGAACTGCCAAAGCCCACCCGATCGGTTGGCTGGCGCAAGACTGCATGCGATGCCCTTGCCCTGGTCGTTGATCTGTCTGAAGGCGGCAGTGCGGCGCCAGTCTTCGCGCAGGTAGGCCAGCCCGCGCCCATGCAGGGGCACCCAGATCCCACCGTGCGGACTGCGCCAGATGGTCGTCACGTGGCGGTTGGAGACCAGCGGTGCATCGCCGTTGTTGACCGGTGTCGGCGGATGATCGGGACGGGTATGCCACAGCCCCTGTTCGGTGCCCAGCCAGAACTCGCCATCGCCGGCGTCGGCCACGGTCCAGGCGCGGTTGCCGGTGGCGAACATCGGTGCCCAGGAAGGCGTATGCCAGGCACCGGACGCGTCCATGTAACGCAGCCCGGTGTCCATCGAAGCCCACAGCCGCTGGCCCACCCACTGCAAGGCGGTGATGCCGCTGCCGTCGCCATCCGGCCGCACCCGGTGCAATGCCAGGCCGTCGTAATACGCCAGCCCGCCCAGCGTGCCGATCCACATCCGATCGCGATCGTCCAGCGCTAGCGCATACACCGGACTTGCCGGCAGCGGCTCCTCCATCTTCGCCAGGTCGAAGGAGGTGAATTTCCCCGCGGCATCCAGACGCAAGACACTGCCGTTGGACAATCCAAACCAGACCTCGTCGCCGCGCCCGGCGATGGCATACACGTCCCCCAGCGCCAGCTCGGGCACATCGTCGGGAAGATACGCGGTCAGCTTGCGCCGGTCGGCACTGAGCATCGCCACGCCTGCGCCGCCCAAGGCCAGCCAGATCCGATCCTGACGGTCGATATACAGCGCCTGCAAGATATTGCTGCGCAGCGAGTAGCGATCGGTCGGGTTGTTCCGCCAGACCTTGAACTCTGCGCCGTCGTACCTGACCAACCCGTCGGTGGTGGTCATCCACAGATAGCCGGCGCGGTCCTGCGCGATGGCGGTGATCATGGTCGAGGGCAGCCCCTCGGCAGCGCCGACAATGCGGAAGCGCGGAATCGCCGGCACGCCTGCCAATGCCGGACACACAGTCAGGGCGGCAAGCAGCACGAACAACAGGTAACGCATGTGGGCATCCTTTCCACGTCCAGCCCGCATGCTCGCAACGGATCGTTGCGAGTGCAAGCCAAGCGCGGTGCAGCGGGATATGTCTAGAATCCGACCATGACAACCCTCGCCCGCCTGTTGCTGCTTCCCGCCCTGGTCGTGACCAGCCTTGCCGCGACCGCCGCGCCGGTGCGTTACGCGCTGGATCCGGTGCACACGCGGGTGCTGTTTGCGGTCGAACATGCCGGCTTTTCCAAGGCGTTGGGCACCGTTTCCGGAACTAGCGGCACGCTGGTGTTCGACCCGGACGACTGGGCCTCGGCACGGCTGGACGTGACCGTGCCGCTGCGCCGCGCCGACCTGGGCGATGCCAAGTGGAACGAGGCCACCCTGGCACGCAACCTACTCGACGCCGAGCGCTTTCCCGACGCGCATTTCGTCTCCACGCAGGTGGAAGCCAGCGGCGAAAACCACGCCAAGGTCACCGGCAATCTGACCCTGCACGGGGTCACCCGCCCGGTCACCCTGGACGTCACCCTCAATGCGCTCAAGCGCCATCCATTGCCGCCGTTCCGCCGCACTGCCGGGTTCTCCGCCACCGCCACGCTGAGCCGTGCGGAGTTCGGTATCGACGCGTGGAAATCGATGATCGGCGATACGGTGGAGCTGCGCATCGAAGCCGAAGCCGTGCGCGAAGGCCGCGCCGACGACGACGCGCCGCAACCCCAAAACGCACCCACCGCCCCTGACGCCGCGCCCAGCCCGGAATCCTGAGCATGACCCTGAAGAACGTCGAACGCTGGGGCGGTGTCAGCCAGACCCTGCACTGGCTGATCGCTTTACTGATCCTGGTGCTCGGCATCGTCGGCCTGACCATGGGCGAATTGCCCAAGACGCCGAAATACTTCTGGGTCTACACCGCACACAAATCGGTGGGCCTGACCGTGTTGGCACTGGTGATCGTCCGGCTGGGCTGGCGCCTTTATGCGGGCGCGCCGCCACCGGTGACCGGCACCCCGCGTTGGCAGGAACGCATCGCCGGGCTGACCCACTGGCTGCTGTACGCGATGATCTTTGCGATGCCGCTGTCGGGCTGGTTGTACGACTCCACCAGCGGCCTGCGCCCGTTCCGCTGGTTTGGCCTGTTTGCCGTGCCCAAGCTCAGCCCGCCGGACGAACAATTGCGTGCGGTTGCGCACTTCATCCACGAGTGGGGCTTCTGGCTGTTGATTGCCGTGGTGCTGGCGCATGCCGGCGCTGCGCTCTACCACCATCTGTTCCAGCGTGACGCCACCTTGGTGCGGATGTTGCCGCGCGGTTGGCTCTCTTCCAAACCCTAAAGGATTCCCCCATGTCGTCCAGGTTGTTCGCCTCTCCCCTGCTGGTCGCCGCCTCCCTGGTGGCCACGTTCGCCACCGCCCCGGTCCTCGCTGCCGACTATGTGCAGGCGCCCGGCTCGTCGCTAGTGTTTGCCAGCAAGTACGACGGTGAAGTGTTTACCGGCAAGTTCCCCGGTTTCGACACCACGCTGAGTTTCGACCCGGCCAATCTTGCCGGCGCCAAGCTCGATGTGCGCATCCCGCTGGCCAGTGCCATCAGCGGCAACAACGACCGTGACTCGACCCTGCAGGGGCCGGACTTCTTCAATGTCGCCAAGTTCGCCACCGCGCGCTACCGCGCCGACAAGTTCCGCGCACTCGGCGGCAACCAGTACGCGGCCGACGGCACGCTGGAACTGCGCGGCGTCAGCAAGCCGGTCACGCTGACCTTCACTTGGACACCCGGCGCGCAGCCGGTGCTGGCCGGCAAGGCGCTGGTCAAGCGCCTGGACTTCGGCGTCGGCGGCGGCGACTGGGCCGATACCAAGACCATTCCCAACGAAACCGCGATCAGCACCAAGGTCGTGTTCAAGGCGAAGTAACGCCACCGGCCGCAACCGGACGCGGCCATTGAACGGCGGACTACCTCGTCGGGTCCGCCGTTTTTTTGTGCCTGGCGGTCGGATGACACCGCGCGACAGCTAGACTCGGCATCCATCCAAGGGACGCCGCCGATGCGCACACATGGAACCTTGACCCGCTGGAATACCGATCGCGGCTTCGGCTTCATCACGCCGGCGCAACCGGGTGATGATTTGTTCGTGCACATTTCAGCGTTTCCACGCAGCGCGGACGCACCACGCATCGGCGAGCTGATTTCCTTCGAGATCGAACCGGGCAAGGATGGACGACGGCAGGCAGTGCGCGTGATGCGCGGCGGCCAGCATGCAGCCGGACCTGGCGCACGCCGGCAGCATGCGGCAGCGCAATCACCATTGCCCCATCGCTCGCTCGGGCTGGGCAAGGTCATGTTGCTGCTGCTTGTGACAGGTGCTGGCGGCTATGCGTATCTCAATCGGGACGCGCTGATGCCAGGCTCTGCGCCTACTGAAACTGCGTCAACAGCTCCAGCACGGGCACCGGCAAACAGGACGCAGCCAGACCGCGCAGCGCTCCAGAGCTCGCCCGCACTAACGGCAACTGCAGCGGCAGGCAGAACGTCGGCCACAACCGCACCCACACCGCACGACAGCTGCGGCGGGCGCAAACACTGCTCGCAGATGACCTCCTGCGACGATGCCACCTGGGTGCTGCGCAACTGCCCCGACACAACGATGGACGGCGACCACGATAGCGTGCCCTGCGAGCAGCAGTGGTGCCATTGAATCAATACGGCTGACACCTTGAACGGGCGGCCGACACGATTCGTTTGTTAGCCCCATCTTGTTGGATGCAGTCAAAAGCCGAGGTCAAACGCTGAGTCGGTCGAAGGCGCGGTGCCCTCACCGCTTGCGGGACACGCCGTGACCACGCCCCTGGGGGCTCGGTGGCGGCATCCATGCCGCCACACGGTCCCGCAATCGGCGAGGACACCGCACCAGAAAGTTTGCCGATTGCTCTGTTGAAAACCATACACACCGACCAGCTCGACGGGTCCTTGTCCGCCCACCGTCGCGGGCCCTTACGCGGCATGGATGCCGCGTAAGAGCCTACATGGACGTACTTGCGGCGTGTTCCGCGAGGGTGGGCGGGCAAGGGCCCTGCAGCCAAGCAGCAGGTCAGCCGCCTTGCAGCGAAGACCCAGATTATCTGTACCAGACCGGCACGACGTCGTTTTCAGCCACTCCAGATCCAAAATACGGCGCGTACCGGAGGCGAACACGCCGCTTCATCGCGTGCCGGCATTCAACCACTCGCGCAACCGCCGGCTGTCGAATGGCCAGCCCAGCTCGCGCCCGTGCGCATCGCGCAGCACCGGCACGCGCTCCCCATAAGCGGCCTCAAGCGCCGCATCGCCGTCGATGAAGACACTGCCGAACTCGCCTGCGCGTGCCTGCGCCAGCACTTCCACGGCCTGGTCGCACAGGTGGCAATCGTCGCGCTGGTACAGGATCAAGGCCATCGGGAGCTCCCATGCTGCGCTGCAGCCGTGCCGCAAGCGCCGAGCGACTAGAATAGCCGCCTTTACGCTCACCTCTCCGGCAAGCATGGCTGTCAGCACGTTCGACCTGTTCAAGATCGGCATCGGTCCGAGTTCCTCCCACACCGTGGGGCCGATGCGCGCGGCCGAGCGCTTTGTGCATCGTTGGCTGCTGGATGCCGGCCGCCTGCAGGATGTGGTGCGTATCCGCGCCGAGGTCTTTGGCTCGCTGGCCCTGACCGGCCGCGGCCACGGCACCGACAAGGCCGTGCTGCTCGGCCTGGAAGGCCACCGCCCCAACCTGATCGACCCGGACATCATCCCGGCCACGCTGGAGCGCATCCGCACCAGCAAGCGCATCAGCCTGATGGGCCAGCACGTCATCGCCTTCGACGAAAAACGCGACCTGCCGATGAACAAGCGGCAGAAGCTGCCCTACCACACCAACGGCATGCGCTTTACCGCCTACGATGCCGATGAAGCGGTGATCGCCACGCGCGACTACTACTCGGTCGGCGGCGGCTTCGTGGTCAACCAGGACGATGCCGCCGACGACCGCATCGTGGCCGACGAAACGCCGCTGCCCTACCCCTTCCTCAGCGGCGACGAACTGCTCGCGCAATGCGCACGCAGCGGCCTGAGCATCGCCGCGCTGATGTTCGAAAACGAAAAGAGCTGGCGCAGCGAGGACGAGATTCGCGCTGGTCTGCGCGAGCTGTGGGCGGCAATGCAGTCCTGCGTGGAGCGCGGCATCCGCCAGGAAGGCACGCTGCCGGGCGGCCTGAACGTCTCGCGGCGCGCGCCGGCGTTGTATCGCGAACTGTCGTCCAAACCGGAAGCGGCGATGCGCGATCCGCTGACCACACTGGACTGGGTCAATCTCTACGCACTGGCCGTCAACGAGGAAAACGCGGCTGGTGGTCGTGTGGTCACTGCACCCACCAACGGCGCGGCCGGCATCATCCCGGCAGTGCTGCATTACTTCGACCGCTTCTGCCCCGGTGCATCCGAGCAGCGCATCTTCGACTTCCTGCTCACCGCTGCGGCCATCGGCATCCTCTACAAGGAAAATGCCTCCATTTCCGGCGCCGAGGTCGGCTGCCAGGGCGAAGTGGGCGTGGCCTGTTCGATGGCCGCCGGCGGCCTGGTCGCCGCGCTGGGCGGCAATCCCGGGCAGATCGAAAACGCCGCGGAAATCGGCATGGAACACAACCTGGGCCTGACCTGCGACCCGATCGGCGGCCTGGTGCAGATCCCCTGCATCGAACGCAATGCAATGGGCGCGGTCAAGGCGATCAACGCCAGCCGCATGGCCATGCGCGGCGACGGCAAGCACAAGGTGTCGCTGGACAAGGTCATCAAGACCATGCGCGACACCGGCCGCGATATGCAGGACAAGTACAAGGAAACCAGCCGCGGCGGCCTGGCGGTCAACGTTATCGAGTGCTGAGCCGGGCGCGGTCCCGGGCCGCGCCCTGTATTGCAGTCACACTCCAGGCATCGCCAAACTGGGCGATGCGTCCAACGGCAGCGCCCGCCGATGCAGTCGCATGCCAGCGCTGTACGTCCCCACCACATGCCGCCATGTACCGTCTGACGCTGGATTCCGACGGAGATCGCGATGCGACAGCTTGCCTGCACTCTCGCCCTGGCCCTGGCCTGCGGCCCATTGATGGCACAGGAAACCAGCTACGGCCCGCGCCTGGAAGGCTTCGACTACCCCCATCCGGTCAAGACCTTTGCGCTCACCTCGCAACGGCAGCCGCTGGAAATGGCGTACCTGGATGTCGCGCCCACCGGCAAACCCAACGGGCACACCGCCGTGTTGCTGCATGGCAAGAACTTCTGCGCCGCCACCTGGGAACAGACCATTGCCGCGTTGAGCACCGCCGGCTACCGCGTCGTTGCGCCTGACCAGGTGGGCTTCTGCAAGTCCAGCAAGCCGGCCGCCTATCAGTTTTCCTTCGCGCAATTGGCCGACAACACCCAGGCGCTGCTGAAAAAATTGGGCATCGAACGTGCTGTAGTAGTCGGCCATTCGATGGGCGGCATGCTCGCCATCCGTTACGCGCTGATGTATCCGCAGGCCACCGAGCACCTGGCCTTGGTCGACCCGATCGGCCTGGAAGATTGGAAGGCCGAAGGCATTCCGTGGCGTAGCGTCGACGCCTGGTACGACAACGAACTGAAGATCAGCTTCGAGCGCATCAAGAAGTATCAGATGGAGGTCTACTACGCCGGCCAGTGGAAGCCAGAGTTCGAACGCTGGGCGCGCATGCAGGCCGGCATGTCGCTGGGCAACGGCAGGCAGGCGGTTGCCTGGAACCAGGCGCTGACCTACGACATGGTGTTCAACCAACCGGTGGTCTACGAACTGCCCAAACTCAGCGTGCCGACCACGCTGTTCATTGGCCTCAAGGACCGCACCGCGATCGGCAAGGACACCGCACCGCCGGAGGTCAAGGCACGTGTCGGCGATTACACCAAGCTGGGCAAGCGTGCGGCCGAGGCGATTCCGAACGCGAAGCTCGTCGAATTCGCCGACCTCGGACATTCGCCGCAGGTGCAGGACCCGACACGGTTCAATGCCGCGTTACTGAAGGCGATTGCGCCGTAAGCAGCACGACGGCAGCGCACTGGCATGACCAACGCGTCTTCGAAAGCTGCAGCTTGCGGACAAGCGAGCTGCAGTTGGATGCGTTTGCAACGTGCAGAGCGGACAACAGGCCATCCGTGCAGTCCATGATGTAATCGATTGCACGCGCACCACAGCCGCGCTCAAGCAGAGCCGGCGCTTCGCCACGTCCTTAACCAGCTACCCAGCCACAATCCGCAACACATCATCCAGCAACGCCGCCGCCGTCACTTCGGCACCCGCGCCCGGCCCCTGGATCAGCAATGGCTGCTGACGATAGCGATCGCTGCTGATGGCGACACGGTTATCGGTACCGGCGCCGCCGGCCAGCGGGTGATCCAGCGCCAACTCGCGCAAGCCGACGCTGGCACCATGTGCGTCCACACGGCCGACAAAGCGCAGGCAACGCCCCGCGGCACGTGCCTGCTGCCAGCGCGCGCCGACCACCGCATCCAGCGCGCCCAACTGCGCATCCAAGGCGTCGAGCGACAGCCGCGCAATGCTTGCGGGCACCAGCGATTCCACATGCACCTGTTCGGCCTCCAGCTGCCAGCCCGCCGCGCGCGCCAGGATCAGCAACTTGCGCCGCACGTCCTCGCCCGACAGATCGATGCGCGGATCCGGCTCGGTATAGCCGGCCGCCATCGCCTCACGCACGCAATCGGAAAATGCGCCGGTACCGTCGTAGCGATGAAACAGCCACGCCAGCGATCCGGACAACACCCCTTCGATCGAATGGATATGGTCGCCGCCCGCCACCAGCGCGCGCACGCTGCTCAGCACCGGCAGCCCCGCCCCCACGGTGGCGCTGTCGCCGTAGTGCGCACCGCTGGCGTGACGCGCCGCGTGCAAGGCCTGCGCGCGCGACAACGCGGTGCCCTGGCCTAGCTTGTTGGCAGTGACCACGTGTACGCCACGCAGCAGCCATTCCGCATGCCAGTCGGCAACGACCTCGCTGGCGGTCGCATCCACCAGCACATCGCCGGCACGTAACGCCGTGGTTTCCGCCCACGGCTGCAGCACGGCCTGGCCCCGCGGGGCGGCATTGGCCTGGTGCAGGGCCTGTGCGGCGCTGGTGCCGCAATCGTGGGCAATACGCGAATTGGCCAACCAGTCGAAGCGCGGCAACTGCAGCTGGCGCTCCTGCAGCGCGGTGTAGCGCGCCACGAATGCGCGCCCCACCGTCCCGGTGCCGAGCAAGGCCAGCCGTGGTGTCGGCGTCACCGCTGCCGCCGAAGCGCGGCGCGAAACAGGCAGCACAGTGCTCACGCGTCGACCTGTTTGCGGCTTGCGCTGGTCAGCGTCGCTTCGGCACGCGCCAGGCCGGCGCGCAGGTCGATCAACAGGTCTTCTGCCGATTCGATACCGATCGACAGCCGCAGCAGGCCATCGGAAATCCCTGCGGCAGCGCGGGCTTCGGCGGTCATCGCCGCATGCGTCATCGAGGCCGGATGTGCAATCAGGCTTTCCACACCGCCCAGCGACTCGGCCAGGGTGAAATAACGCAGACCATCGACAAACGCGCGCACCGCAGCCTCGCCACCGTCGAGCTCGAAACTCATCATCGCGCCAAAGCCCTTCTGCTGGCGCGCAGCCAGTGCATGACCCGGGTGCGCAGCCAGACCGGGGAAATACACCTGGTTGACCACCGCATGCCCGTCCAGCAGCTCGGCAATCGCGTCGGCGTTTTCCTGATGCACGCGCAGGCGCGCATCCAGCGTGCGCAGACCGCGCAAAGTGAGGAAGGCATCGAACGGCGAACCGGTCAGGCCCAGCGCATTGGCCCACCACACCAGTTGCTGATGCAGCTCGGCATCGCGCGCGACCACCGCACCGCCCACCACATCACTGTGACCGTTGATGTACTTGGTGGTGGAGTGCAGCACCAGGTCCGCCCCGAACTCAAGCGGCTTCTGCAACGCCGGCGACAGGAAGGTGTTGTCCACCACGGTCAACGCGCCAGCCTTCTTCGCCGCCTCGATGACAAAGCGCAGATCGGTGATGCGCAACAAAGGGTTGGACGGGGTCTCGATCAGCACCAGCTTGGGTGACTGCGCCAAAGCATCGGCCAGCGAACGCGGGTCGGTGAGGTCGGCGGTGATCAGCGCAAAGTGGCCCTTCTTGGCCAGCGCGTTGAACAGGCGCCAGCTGCCGCCGTAGGCATCGTGCGGCACCACCAGGGTATCGCCCGGCTGCAGCAACGCATTGAGCACCAGATTGATCGCGCCCATGCCGGTGGAGGTGATCACCCCGCCCGCACCGCCTTCCAGCTCGGCCAGCGCTTCGCCGAGCAGATCGCGGGTCGGATTGCCGCTGCGCGTGTAGTCGTACTGGCGCTTGTTGCCGAAACCATCGAAGGAGAAGTTCGACGACAGTACGATCGGCGGCGTCACCGCACCATAGGCAGTGTCGCGATCGATGCCGGCGCGGACGGCGGCGGTGGCGGCGGTACAGGGGGCGTCGGCGGGGTCACGAAAGCTCATGCGGTTTCTCCGGTGATGCGAAGGGCAGTGGCGAGGATCGCGTCGATGCGATCGATTTCTTTCAGGAAGGCGTCGTGGCCATACGGCGAGCGCAGCACGCGCAGACTGCCGCGCGGCCCCAACCCTTCGACCAGGCTGACCAGGTCGGCCAGCGGCACCAGGCGGTCGCCCTCCACCGCAACGACGATTGTGGGCACGCGCACCTGCGCCGGGTCGATGCGGTGCAGGTCGATGGATTCGGACAGTCGCAGGTAGGCGGTCACCGGCGTGCGCGCGACGTACTGCGCACCGGCGGCATCCAGGTAGTCTTCGGCGGCCACGCGCACGCGGCCATTGATCACTTCCGGCGGCGCGTCGAAGCGCTCGCTGAATTCTTCCGGGGTGCGGTAGCTGAGCATGGCGAACTGCCGCGCCAGCGCCAGTCCATGGTTTTCGGCACATTGCAGCTGGCCCAGCGCCACCGCGCGGCGCTGCAATGCACGCCAGGCGGCGGCATAGGGATGAGCGCGATGCGCGCCACTGACCGCAACCAAGGTACCGACGCGGGCGGCATGGCGGGTCGCGAATTGCAAGCCGACCAATGCGCCGTATGAGTAGCCGACAAAGCCGTGCAAACGCGCGATACCCAGCGCATCCAGCAAGGCGGCGATCGCATCGGCCTGGTCGGCGGTGTCGATCGGCGCATCCAGCGTGCCGTCGGCACCGAGAAAATCGAACGCCAGCAGGCGGCGCGATGCAGGATCCAGCGCGCGGCCGGCACCCACCAGGCCATCCACCCAGCCCTTCTCGGGGAACAGGTCGCTGGCGGCCAGATGGCGATGCGCGGAAATCCCGCCGGCCACGAATACCACCGGCGCATTGGCTGCGCCGACCAGCTCATAGCGCAGCCGCAGCTCGCGCATGCCGGCATGGCGCATCGGCAAGGCAATGACGAGCTCGCCGCGCACGGCAATCGAGCCGTCATCGGTGGCGGCGGGTGGATCGGCGTATTCGGTCGGTGTCGGCGATGCTGTATTCACGAGGCTCATGGCGGTATCCGGGGTGGATCGGCCATCGAGCTTCGCGGGAGCTCGCGTTCGACGTGCGCAAGGCACGATTCGAACCATCTTTCGGCGGACGCGGAGGTCCCCGCAGGATTTGGCACCAAACGCGGGCGCTTGCGCGCTCCGCTGGCTGCCCCGGCATCAAAGGGCCTGTCCCTCCGCCGGTCTCGATGGTGAGGCTAAGATGCCACCGCTTTTTTGCGATGTCAATCTCTTCATGCGGATGGAAAGATATATTTTCATCCGATACCACTGCAGCCTGTGATGGACCGCATACTTGAGGCCCCTTCGTTCGAGCCGATCGCGTGCCCCACCACGTGTCTCGCAACGCCTTGCCCGCCCTCGCCTGGCCTTTCTTGCTCGCGGTTCTGGCATGTGCCGCACCCACCAACGCGCAGCAACGCTGGCATTGGCCCGGTGCAGCAAACACGGCTGCGAGCTCGCCAACAATCGCAGCGGCACAGACGGCGCCCGCATCTTCCGGCACCGGCCCGTCGCTGCAGTTGGAGTGGCAGGCACCGGCCTACCTGGCCTGGGTCAGCAACCCGCTGGCCGGGCCCGCGCAGGTGCAGCTGAGCGCACCGCCCAGCGAGGATTACCGCGCCGTGCCGCAGTTGCCACTGACGGTGCAACTGGCTGCGCATGAGCGCCGCCTGCTCGCCCGGCTATATCCGGCCAGCAACCAGCGCAGCCTGGGTGGGCTTGGACTCAAGCTCGACGTGGTGCCCGGCGATCCGCAGGCTCGCCCGCAGCAGCAAGTGCGTTACCAGCTCCCGTTTCGCGATGCGCCGATCCAAGTGGACCAGGGCTTTGGTGGGGCTTTCAGCCATACCGATGCGCCCAACTGGTACGCGGTGGACTTCGCGCTGCCGCAGGGCACGGCTGTGCTGGCGGCGCGCGAGGGCACGGTCATGGAGGTGCGGCGCGATGTCATCGAAGGCGGCCCGCATGACCAGGCCGCCGGCGCCGGCAACCTGGTGCGGGTGCTGCACGCCGACGGCAGCATGGCCATCTATGCCCACCTGGCGCCCGCTGGCGTGGCGGTACGCCCGGGCCAGGTGGTGCGCACCGGCGAACGCCTGGGCGCCTCGGGCAGTACCGGCTTCAGCACGGCCCCGCACCTGCATTTCGCGCTCCAGCGCGATGCGAACATGCGCCTGATCTCGTTGCCGTTCCGAATGCTGGGCCCGCAGGGCGAGTTGCAGTTCCCCTCGCCGGCACCGTGAGTGGCGGCGCCCGGGAGCGCCAACCTGCCGACCGGAGAGCCCCAGACCAGCGCTACAGAGGCCAGCCGCAGCGAAGCCGCTATAATCATCGGCTTCCTCAGTTTCCGCAGGCGTCCGACCGGGCGCGCTCAGCCCATGTCCGACGTCTCCAACGAAGCCGCGCGCCGCCGCACCTTCGCCATCATTTCCCACCCCGATGCGGGCAAGACCACCCTGACCGAAAAGCTGCTGCTGTTCGGCGGTGCGATCCAGATGGCCGGCTCGGTGAAGGGCCGCAAGGCCGCCCGTCACGCCACCTCGGACTGGATGGCGCTGGAAAAGGAGCGCGGCATCTCGGTCACCTCCTCGGTGATGCAGTTCCCGTACGAAGGCAAGATCGTCAATCTGCTCGATACCCCCGGCCACGCCGACTTCGGCGAGGACACCTATCGGGTGCTGACCGCGGTGGACTCGGCGCTGATGGTCATCGACGTCGCCAAGGGCGTGGAAGAACGCACCATCAAGCTGATGGAAGTCTGCCGCCTGCGCGACACCCCCATCATGACCTTCATCAACAAGCTCGATCGCGAGGGCAAGAACCCGATCGATCTGCTGGATGAAGTCGAAACCGTGCTCGGCATCCAGTGCGCCCCAGTCACCTGGCCGATCGGCATGGGCCAGCGCCTGAAGGGCGTGGTGCACCTGATCACCGGCGAGGTGCACCTGTACGAACAGGGCCGCAACTTCACCCGCCAGGATTCGACCATCTTCCCGTCGCTGGATGCGCCCGGCCTGGCAGAAAAGATCGGCGCGCAGATGCTGGCCGAGCTGCGCGACGAACTGGAACTGGTGCAGGGCGCCAGCAATCCGTTCGACCTGCAGGCCTACCGCGCCGGCCAGCAGACCCCGGTGTTCTTCGGCTCGGGCGTCAACAACTTCGGCGTGCAACCGCTGCTGGATTTCTTCATCGAGCACGCACCGCCGCCGCAGGCGCGCGATACCACCGGCCGCCGGGTCGAGGCGACCGAAGCCAAGCTCAGCGGCTTCGTCTTCAAGATCCAGGCCAACATGGACCCGCAGCATCGCGACCGCGTGGCCTTCATGCGCGTGTGCTCGGGCAAGTTCACCGCCGGCATGAAGGCACTACACGTGCGCAGCGGCAAGGACGTCAAGCTGGCCAACGCGCTGACCTTCATGGCCTCCGACCGCGAGATCGCCGCCGAAGCCTGGCCGGGCGACGTGATCGGTATCCACAACCACGGCACCATCTCCATCGGCGACACCTTCACCGAAGGCGAAGCGCTGTCGTTCACCGGCATTCCCAACTTCGCACCGGAGCTTTTCCGGCGTGCGCGCCTGCGCGACCCGCTCAAGCTCAAGCAGCTGCAAAAGGGCCTGGCTCAGCTGTCCGAAGAAGGCGCCACGCAGTTCTTCCGCCCGTTGATGAGCAACGATCTGATCCTCGGCGCGGTGGGCGTGCTGCAGTTCGACGTGGTGGCCTACCGGCTCAAGGACGAATACGGCGTGGACGCGATCTTCGAGCCGGTCAGCGTCACCACCGCACGCTGGGTGCATTGCGACAACGCCAAGAAGCTGGAGGAGTTCCGCGAGAAAAACGCCGGCAACCTGGGCATCGACGCGGCCGGCCAGCTGGTGTATCTCGCACCGACGCGTGTGAATCTGCAGCTGGCGCAGGAACGCGCGCCGGATGTGCGCTTCTCTGCCACGCGCGAACATGCGCATGCCAAGGCGATCGATTGACCGCGGCTTGAACCGGCGCCTGCGACCGCACTTGCTGGCGATGCGAATTGCTCGCAATTGCGGTACCTTTTTGGCATGAACGCAGACGCCTCCCCCTCGACCGACCTGCGCGACGAGATAGCCAGCGCCGTGACCCACGGCCTGGGTGCCATTGCCGCATTGGCCGGTGGCTCGGTGCTGATCACGCTGGCCGCCATCTATGGCGACGGCTGGCAACTGGCCACCTCCATCGTGTTCAGCGCCACCCTGGTGCTGCTGTACGTCGCCTCCACGCTGTTTCATGCCATCCCGCATCCGGGCGCCAAGGCGCGCCTGCAAGTGCTCGATCACTGCGCGATCTATCTGTTGATCGCCGGCACCTACACCCCGTTTACGCTGATCAATCTGCGCGACTCCTGGGGCTGGGGATTGTTCGCCGCGATCTGGACGATCGCCGCGGCCGGAGTGGTCTTCAAACTGTTTTTCACCGGTCGTTTCCGCCTGCTGTCGACGGTGCTGTACTTGGCGATGGGTTGGCTGATCGTCGTAGCGATCCAGCCGTTGCTGCGCTCGGTCGATACCTGGTCTCTGTGCTGGCTACTGGCTGGCGGACTCTTCTATACCTTGGGCACGTATTTCTACCAACGCGACACCCAGCGCTATTTCCACGCGATCTGGCATCTGTTCGTGCTGGCGGGCAGCGCTTGCCACTTCGTTGCGGTGATTGCGCAAGTGATGTGAGACGCGATCTTCGGCGCGTTCGCGCGCCGTGCACGAGGCATCGCCAACCATGGCCCGCGTGAACAACGTGACCGATACCTCAGCTGCACCACCTTCCCCCACGCCACGTCGTCGACGCTGGCCGGTTGGGCTTGCCATCGTCGCCGCCGCCGTGGTGATCTTCGTGCTGCTGTTCCAGTGGAACTGGCTGCGCGGTCCGGTCGAACGCCTAGTCAGCGCCAAGACCGGTCGCGAATTCCATCTCGGCTATCTGGACGTGAAGCTGGGCCGCACGACCACTGTGCGCGGCAATCGGCTGAGTTTGGCCAACGCAGCATGGTCCAAGCGCGGGCCGATGGCCGAGCTCAATTCGGCCGAGATCGATGTCGAGTTGTGGCCGCTCTTGCGCGGCAAGGTGCGTCTGCCGGAAATTCGTCTGGATCACCCAACCGTCTTGCTGGAAGCCGGCGACGACACCCATCCCGGCAACTGGGTATTCGATCAGGACGATGGCGACGGCACGATGCCGCGCCTTGGCCGCCTGCTGGTTAACAACGGGCGCCTGCAGTACATCGATGCAGCCAATCGCTCTAACGTGGATGTGGCGATCAACAGCCTTGCACCACCGAGCAGCGACCAACGTGCAGCGCCGATCGGCATCGACGGCAAGGGCCGCTGGAAGGGCTATCCCTTTACGCTCAAGGGCAATACTGCCTCGCCGCTGGAGCTGAGCCAGAGCGAGCATCCGTTCCGTATCGATCTGCGCGGCAGCGCCGGCGCCACCCGCACGCACGTGCGCGGCACCTTGACCAACCCGTTCCAGTTCCAGGTCTTCGATCTGCAGATGGCGCTCAGCGGCCAGGACATGCAGGATCTGTATCCGCTGACCGGCGTGGCCATGCCGTCGACGCCGCCGTACAAGCTAGACGGTCATCTGCGCCGCAACGGCCAGCTCTGGCGCTACGAAAAGTTCACCGGTACCGCCGGCGACAGCGATCTGTCGGGCACTGCAGAAGTGGACCTGCGTAACAAGCGTCCGTTCCTGCGTGCCGATCTGGCGTCCAAACGCCTGGACTTCGATGACCTGGCAGGGTTCGTCGGCGCACCACCGAAGACTGGCGCAAACGAGTCGGCAAATGCCGAACAGAAAAAACAGGCCGCACAGCTCGCAGCCAGCGCGCGCGTGCTGCCCAGCACCCCTTACGACTTGTCGAAGCTACGCGCGATGGACGCGCAGGTACGCTGGCGCGCACAGCGTATCAATGCGCCGTCGTGGCCGCTGGACGACATGGATGCCTCGCTGACATTGAAGGACGGCTTGCTGCAGCTGGACCCGCTGAACTTCGGCGTTGCCGGTGGCGATATCCGCTCCACCATTCGCATGGATGCCCGCAACGAAGTGATCACCACGCAACTCAAGGCAGGGCTTCGTGGCATTCGGCTGGATCAGCTCTTCCCCGATACCGCGCTTGCCAAGCAGGCCTCGGGTGCCATCGGTGGCGAATTCGACCTGCGTGGCCGCGGCAACTCGATCGGCGCGATGCTCGGTACCGCCGACGGCACGATCGGCATGGGCATGGGCCGCGGCCATGTCGGCAATCTGATCATGGAACTGGCCGGGCTGGATATCGCCGAGTCGCTCAAGTATCTGGTCACCAAGGACCGCCAGATTCCAGTGCGCTGCATCTTCGGCGACTTCGGCGTACAGGACGGCCTGATGCAATCGCGTGCGTTGGCGTTCGACAGCACCGACACCATCATCATTGGCGAAGGCAGCATCAGCTTGAAGGACGAAACGCTGGATCTGCTGCTGCGCCCACGCCCGAAAGACCGCAGCATCCTGAGCCTGCGCTCGCCATTGCGAATCGGTGGCAGCTTCAAGGACCCGACCTTCCATCCCGACTTCAAGGCATTGGGTCTGCGCGGCGCGCTTGCGGTCGGCCTGGGCATGATCGCTCCACCCGCCGCGTTGCTTGCAACCTTCGAACCGGGCCCCGGCAAGGACAGCGATTGCGGCGGCAAGTTCGCAAAGTAAGTGCACTACACGACTTTGGGCGACCAGCAGACCTGTCCAATGCTGTAGCGATGGTGGCAAGGTGTCGATCGCATGCAAGTGCATTGACGGATGCAGTGACCCCAAAACTGCAGTGATGGCACGGATCGAGAGGAGCTGATCAGACCGCAGTCCTCAAACGACCGCACGGCCTGCACTGCTTGCACCATGCAGACCGACCCTCTCGACTGGTCCTTGCCCGTCCACCGTCGCGGGACCTTACGCGGCATGAATGCCGCGTAAGAGCCTACAAGGACGTACTTGCGGCGTGTCCTGCGATGGTGGGCGGGCAAGGGCCTTGCGACCAGGCCGCAGATCAAACGCTCTACAGCTGAGCTATCCGCCCGCAACAGGCACACGCAGCTATATCGAGCAACAGCGTGGCTCAAGACAAGACGCAGGGAACGTAGCCGGCACCGCCCTAGCTGGCGATGTAACGCTGCAACTGATCGATATCGCGCTGCTGGTTCTCGATCACCGCCTTGACCAGATCGCCGATGGAAATCACGCCCTGCACGCGGCCGTTGTCGACCACCGGCAAATGCCGGAAGCGTCCATCGGTCATCAACTGCATGCAGCGCTCCACCGTGTCCGACGGCGACACTGTCACCACCTGGGTACTCATGATTTCGGAAACGCTGGTGGTCGATGAGGCGCGATCGCGCAGCACCACCTTGCGCGCGTAATCGCGCTCGGACACGATGCCGACCAGGCGTGGCCCGTCCATCACCAACACCGCGCCGATGCCCTTCTCGGCCATCAGCCGGATCGCCTCGATCACTGCAGCGTCTGCCGCTACCGCGAATACCTCAACCTGTTTGGTCCCCAACAGCTGTCGTACGGTCTGCATGGCCCGCTCCGCGCTTGGTCTGGTGGTCGCAGACTACTCCCACCGCGCCGCGGTGGGTATCGACCAGGTAGAGCGGACGCTGCTTGGCCTCGTCATACAGGCGGCCCAGGTATTCGCCGATCAGACCCAGGGCGATCAGCTGGATACCGCCAAGGAACAGGATCACCGACATCATGGTCGGCCAGCCGGCCACCGGGTCGCCCATCAGCGCCGCCTTGATCACCACCCAGCCACCGAACAGGAATGCCACCAGCGCGGTGAGCAAGCCCAGATAGGTCGCCACGCGCAGCGGCACGGTGGAAAAACTGGTGATGCCATCCAGCGCGAAGTTCCACAGCCGCCACACCGTGAATTTGCTGCGCCCCGACAGCCGCGCCGCGCGCCGGTACGGCAATGCCACCTGGCGAAACCCGACCCAACCAAACAGCCCCTTCATGAAACGGTGGCGCTCGCGCAGCTGCTGCAAGGCTTCCACCACCCGCGGCGACAACAGCCTGAAATCCCCGGTATCGGCCGGAATCGGTGTGCGCGACAACTGCCGGATCACCCGGTAGAACGCATGCGCCGCACTGCGCTTCAGCCAGCTCTCGCCCTCGCGGAAAATCCGCGTGCCGAAGATGTTGTCGTAACCGGCACGCCATAGTGCGACGAACTCGGGGATCAACTCCGGCGGGTCCTGTCCATCGGCATCGAGCAGCACCACCGCGCCGGGCAGCACATGGTCCAGGCCTGCAGAAATGGCCACTTCCTTGCCGAAGTTACGCGACAGCCGCACCGCACTCACTTGTGCGTCAGCATCGGCAAGTGCCTGCAACACGCTCCAGGTGCCATCGCTGCTGCCATCGTCGACATACAGCACATGCGTCTGCACGCCACTCAGACCCGCCAGCACTGCGCACAGGCGCGGATGCAGCAGTGGAATGCTGGTCTCCTCGTTGTAGGCTGCAATCACCACCGTGAGGCGGTCTGCTGCCACCGGCAATTGTGCGGGCCCGGACGTCTGCACGCTCACGGCGCCTGCAGATACGCAGGGCCACCCAGCTGGCGTGCCTGCCGCTGGATCCATGCCGTCCGCCGTTGCACATAGGCGCCGGGCCGACGCGCGTCATAACGGCGTGGCGAGGGCAGCACCGCCGCCAGGCGCGCCGACTCGGTCGGTGACAACCCAGCCGCATCCTTGCCCCAGAATTGCCGGGCAGCGGCCTGCGCGCCATACACCCCGTCACCGAACTCGGCCACGTTGAGATACATCTCCAGAATGCGCTGCTTCGGCCACAGCAACTCGATCAGTACCGTGTACCAGGCCTCCAGGCCCTTGCGTACCCAACTGCGGCCCTGCCACAGGAACACGTTCTTGGCGACCTGCTGACTGATCGTGCTGGCCCCGCGCACGCGTCCACCGCGCGCATTGTGATCGCGCGCCTTTTCGATCGCCTGCAGATCGAAGCCGTGATGCACCGGGAACTGCTGATCCTCCGCAGCCACCACCGAAATCGGCAGGCTGGCGGCGATCCTGTCGTAGTCGCGCCATTGCTGGTGCAGCGAAAAATCCCAGTCGCCTTCGCCCCAGGCTTCCAGATAGCGCCCCACCATCATGCTGCTGATCGGCGGATCGACCACCCGCAGCACCAGCACCTGCAGCACGCTCGCGGCGGCAAACAGCAGCGGTGCTGCCAACAGCCAACGTAGCCAGCGCCGCGCGCGCCGCGGTGGCGCCACCTGCTTGCCATCCAATGCATCCGTCCCCATTGTTCGCTACGACCTTTCATCCCGATGCTCGTTGCATTATCCGGCAACCGGCGTCCCTTACGTCCGATGTTCCCATGACCGATCACGATCAGCTTTCCCATTTCCTGCTGCCTGCTGCCGGCGTGCGCGGCGTCCATGTCCGCCTGACCCAGGCCTGGCACGATATCCAGGGAGCCGCCGACTACCCGCCCGCCGCGCGCCAGTTGCTTGGTGAGGCGGCGGTGGCCGCCGCCCTGTTCACCGGCCACACCAAGGTCGACGGGCGCCTGTCGGTGCAACTGCGCGGCAACCAGACGCTGCGCACCCTGTTTGCCGAATGCACTGCGGCCGGCACCTTGCGCGGCATCGTGCAGCTGGCCGACGGCGCCGATGCACCCACCGACCTGCGCGAACTGGGCGAGGCCGCGCTGCTGGCGATCACCATCGAGAACCCCGGCCTAGACCCGCGCGAACCGCAGCGCTACCAGAGCCTGGTCGGCATGCAGGCGCCGGATCTGGCCGAGGCCTTCGAGACCTATTTCCACCAGTCCGAGCAGCTGCCGACCCGCCTGCTGCTGGCCGCGGGCCCGGACCAGGCCGCCGGCCTGTTGCTGCAAAAGCTGCCCGGCGACGAGGGCGACACCGATGGCTGGACCCGCATCGGCGCGTTGTTCGACACCCTGGGCGCACCGGAATTGCTGTCGGTCGCCAGCGAGGACCTGCTGCACCGGTTGTTCCACGAGGAAGACACCCAATTGCTGGGCAGCAAGCCGCTCAGCTTCGGCTGCTCCTGCTCGCGCGAGCGGGTCGCCTCGATGCTGCATTCCCTGGGCGAAGACGAAGCCCGCGCCGCTGCCGAGGCGACCGGCGAGGTCGAGGTCCGTTGCGAGTTCTGCGGGCGTGAGTATCACTTTCCGTTGACCGCGCTGGACGTACTTTTCAGCGAGGCGCAGCCGTCGCTGGACGCGCCGGAAAGGTTGCAATAGATAGCGTTGACGCCGCGTTCTGGGGAACGCGGCCACTTGTTAAATAATCATAAACGCCCTAGCATTCTCATTGCCCGCTCTCGGGAACTTAACAACTGCCCCTGGGTCTGAACTCTGGTATGCGCCACCTTCTTCGCCTTCCGCTCGCTTTGCTGGTTGCCCTCGCGGCAGCCACGGGTGTGCATGCGCAGTCGGCGTCCCAGCAGTTGCGTGAGAGCACCATCCTGCCGGTGTGGAACAAGGGCAGCGGCAAGGTCGAAGCCTTTCTGTACCTGGAGCCCACCGGCGAGCAGAAGGCCGGCGCACGCTGGCACTTCGGTCGCAACTCGCTGGACGCAGCCTTCGGCCTGACGTCCGGCGATTCGCTGGGCCTGATCTGCAACAGCAGCCGCGGCACCAACATCAACGGACTCGCCAGCCACTGCCTGCTCGCAGGCATCGGCGATGACGAAGAAGACAGCGCCGCTGCATCGCGCCGCGTCTCGGCGACCCTGGGCTTCAACCGCGCTGGCACCCGCGCTGGCGTCACTGCCGGCACCGGCCGCGACACCCTGCCGGCCTGGTTGATCGGCGCCGGCAAGGCACCGCTGACCCGCGTCGAACAGAACGACCTGACCGTGTTCGGGCAGAAGAACATCGGCCGCGAAGGTTTCGTCTCGATCGGTGGCACCTATGCGCGCGCCCGCCTGGTGCCGCTTGCCGACGTTTCGCCGGCGATTGCCGACCAGTGGGACAGCAAGACCTTGAGCGTCGGCGGCGGCTATGGCGCCTTCAGCGCCAACGTCATCGGCCGCGTCGTCGACGTCCCCGGCCAGCCGGAAAAGTGGGAAGGCCTGGGCCTGGGCCTGACCTGGCGCACCCCCTGGAGTGGCCAGCTGACGGTCGGCGCAGAGAACGTCATCTCCCGCGGCAAGAACCCGTTTGCGCCGAGCAACGAGAGCAACAGCGACGGTACGATTCCCTACGTTCGGTACGAGCAAGACCTCTAAGTCATTGATTCGACAGTAATTTGATAGGACGCCACCGGTTTTCAGCCGGTGGCGTTTTTCGTTCTGGGCCCGCGCCCGAGGCCACCTTTCACGTCTTTCTTCTTTTTCGTTAACGGGACTTTAATTTCTCGCATAACGCATATACCATCGGTTCACCCTGACGTTTTGGATCCGCTTCTTTCGGACCCCCCGACAGGCAAACAACCCTTGGCAGTACCCAAGATCACTTGGAGAGAGAGCTAATGAATTGCAAGTCCAACAAGCTGCGCGATGCAGTTGTCCTCGCGCTTGTCGTGGGCGTGGCCGGTACCGGTACCGCCGTCGCGCAGGAAGCCGGCACCACCAACCTCGACAAGATCGAAGTGACCGGTTCGCGCATCAAGCGCGCCGACGTTGAAACGTCGCAGCCAGTCTTCACCATGAGCCGCCAGCAGATCGAATCGCAGGGTCTGACCTCGATCGGCGACGTGATCCAGAACATCAGCTCGGGTGGTTCGGCGCTTAACAGCAACGTCAACAATGGCGGCAACGGCGAAACCCGCGTCAACCTCCGTAACCTCGGTTCCAACCGCACCCTGGTGCTGGTTAACGGTCGTCGTTGGGTCGGCGGCACCGGCCTGGGCGGCGCAGTCGACCTCAACACGATTCCGACTGCTGCCGTCGAGCGCATCGAAGTCCTGAAGGACGGCGCCTCCACGATTTACGGCTCCGACGCCATCTCTGGCGTGGTCAACATCATTCTGCGCCAGAACTTCGATGGCGCCGAAGCGAATGCTTATTTCGGCCAGTACGACAAGGGCGACGGCAGCCGCGAGTCCTACGACTTCACCATCGGCTCGACCGGCGATCGTTGGCACGCCACATTGGGCGTTGGCTACGTCAAAGAAGAGCCAGTCTGGGCAGGTGATCGCGAAATCTCGTCGGTCCCGGTGTTCGGCGCCGTTGCCGGCACCGGCAACAGCACCACGATTCCTGGCGGTCGCTTCGGCATCTTCGGGCCGACCGGCACCAGCGCCACTGGCACACCCACCTTTGGCGCAACGCGCTTCAACGGAACGCCTGGGTTCTCCATCACCAATAACGGTGGTACGACCTCGCGCAACTACACTGCAGCCGACAGCTACAACTTTGCGCCGGCTAACTATCTGGTGACCCCGCAGGAGCGCAAGTCGGTATTCGCCGACGCTGGCCTGTCGATCACGGACAATGTGCGCTTCAAGACCACGGTGACCTACAACGAGCGCGAGTCGAGCCAGATCCTGGCACCGATGCCGGTCGTTCTTGGTCGCTCCGCGCCCGGCACCAACGGCGCAGATATCGTTATTTCGGCAAACAACATCTACAACAACACCGGCCGCGATATCGACTACATCCAGTACCGCGCCGAAGAGACCGGCGGTCGCATCTTCACCCAGAACGTCAAGACGTTCGGGTTTAGCGGCGCATTCGAGGGTGATTTCGAAGTTGGCCAGCGTTTCTTCAGCTGGGAAGCCGGGATGTTCTACGGCAAGAATGACCAGACCGATCGCACCACCGGCCTGTTCAATATTTCTGCACTGCGTAACGCGCTTGGCCCGTCGTTTGTCGACGCTGGCGGTGTAGCACGCTGCGGTACCGCTGCCAGCACGATCGACGGCTGCGTGCCGATGAACATGTTGAGCGGCCCGGGCTCGTTGACCCCGGAAATGCTGGGTTACGCTGGCTTCAATGCACATGACCTCTATGGGTACGAGCAGAAGACCTATTTCGGCAACATCGGCGGCGAGCTGTTCGACCTGCAGGGAGGTGCATTTGCATTCTCCTTTGGTGCTGAACACCGTGAAGAGTCGGGCTTTGACGATCCGGACGCGCTGATCAACTCCGGTGACACCACTGGCAACGCACGTACCGCGACCAATGGCGGCTACAAGCTGGACGAAGCCTACCTCGAACTCGCCGTGCCGCTGCTGGCTGACCTGCCGGGCGCACAGTTGCTGGACTTCAGTCTGGCCACGCGTTATTCGGACTACAGCAACTTCGGCGACACCACCAACAGCAAGTTTGGTTTCCGCTGGAAGCCGATCACCGATTTGATGATCCGTGGTAACTGGTCGCAGGGCTTCCGCGCACCGTCGATCAACGAGCTGTTCCAGGGCGTAAGCGATACCTTCGAAGACGTGCGTGATCCTTGCGCAGGCTCCTTCAGCGATGGTTCCGTCAACGGAACGCGTCCGGGTTCGTGCGGCGCAGTGCCAGCTTACGCTCAGGCCAACCCGCAGGTGCGTACCGCTACTGGCGGCAACCCCAACCTGCAGCCGGAAACGTCGACGTCCAAGACCTTGGGCTTTGTGTTCAGCCCGAGCTGGGTCACTGGCCTGGATATCTCGCTGGACTGGTGGAACATCGAGATCGAAGATGCGATCGACACGCAGACCGTGCAGGAAACCCTAGACAGCTGCTATCTGGCAGGCATCGCCAATGCTTGCTCGCTGATTCAGCGCGAACCTACTGGCGAAGTGTCGAATCTGCTGGCAGTGCCGAACAACATTGCGAAAATCGAGGCTGAAGGTTACGACTTGACCGTAGGCTATCGTTTGCCGGACACCGCATGGGGCAGCTTCAGCCTGGTGTGGGACTCGACCTATATGAGCAAGTTCGTGGTCGAGAAGCCGCTGCAGGATCCCGAAAACCGCGTTGGTTTGTATCGTGGCGGCTCGGCACAGGACAACAACTGGCGCATCCGCTCCAACCTGATGCTCAATTGGGAATTGGGCGATGTCGGCGGCTCGGCATCCATGCGCTACTACAGCTCGCAGGTCGAAAACTGCACCGGCGCCAACGTGGCGACTCCGGCGAACGTGGCGCTGCTGTGTTCGGATCCGGATCGTGTGACCGCTGCAGGTGCAGCGCCGCGTAATCATGTCCCCAGCGTGACTTACACCGATCTGGCCGCGTACTGGAAGGCACCGTGGAACGCGCGCGTTACTGTTGGCGTGAATAATGCCTTTGACCGCGATCCGCCGCAGGCTGCCACGGCGTTTGCCAATAGCTTTGACCCGCAGTACGAAATCCCGGGTCGCTTCTACTACATGCGTTACACCCAGAAGTTCTGATATTCGTCCGCTTAAGTAATACGTAACCAAAAAACCGCGACTCGCAGGAGTCGCGGTTTTTCTTTGCCTAATGATCAGGAATCAATCCATCCCGGGCGCCTGAGACCTAGCCAGGAATCAAGGTTTGGATCACATGCTCGACGTAGGCTTCGAAGTCTTCGCGAGCTTGCTTGGGTTGCTGCAGTTGCAGCGAGAGCTGCAGGAAGCCAACGTAGGCGGCGTAGGCCAGGCGGGCGCGGTGTTGGGCGTCGGTGCGGCTCAGGCCGGCCTGGCGGAACGAGGCGATCAGGTAGTCGAGACGGCGCTGCGAGACGCGGTCGATGACCGGGCGCACGGCCGGGTGGTCGAGTGCCTTGAGCAGTTCGCTGTAGATGACGTGCGGTTTGACTTCGTGCGCGACCAGTTGGAACAGCGCGCGCAGGCGTGCGCTGGGGTCAGGGACGTCTTCCAGGCTGCCGAATACTTCCTTCTGTTCGAAGATCTCCCAGCGCTCCAGGGCTGCCTGCAGCAACGCATCGCGCGAGGGGAAATGCCAGTAGAAGCTGCCCTTGGTCACGCCGAGCCGGCGTGCCAGTGGCTCCACCGCGACGGCGCCCACCCCTTGTTCTGCGATCAGGTCCAGTGCGGCCTGCGCCCAATCGTCCGCGCTGAGGCGGTTGCCGCGACCGGACGTGGCGCGGGGCGTGGTGAGGCTTGGGTCGGTGATGTCATTCATTGCCGCGATTTAACCATACGCTTGAGTCAGTTGCAGTATGCATCACAAAAAGGACACACAACTGCCACGATTCAATGGCTTAACCGTCCATACCAAGGAGTATTGACAGCGACCCAGGCAGGTCCATACCATGAGGTATGGTCACCTCTTCTCCTAGCCTCGCCCATCGTGCGTCCCCCACGCGCATCGACGCTGGCGAGACATCGCTTGCGGTGTCGGTGCGGGGCACGCACCACGCGCCGACGGTGCTGCTGGCGCACGGGTTTGGACAAACCCGGCATGCATGGGAAAGCACTGCGGCCCGACTGGCCGACGCCGGATACCGGACGCTGGCCTACGATGCCCGCGGTCATGGCGATTCCGGTTTCAACGACGCGGACCTGCCCTACTCGGCCACGCAGTTCACCGATGACTTGATCGTGCTGGCCGGCGAGCAGGCCGAGCCGCCGGTGCTGGTTGCCGCATCGATGGGCGGCTTGTTCGGCCTGCTTGCCGAGGCGCGCTGGCCAGGCCTGTTTCGCGCGATCGTGCTGGTCGACATCACGCCGCGCTGGGATACCGCGGGCGTGGAGCGCATCCTGCGTTTCATGACCGCACATCCGGATGGCTTCGCATCGCTGGATGCCGCCGCCGATGCGATTGCCGCTTATTTGCCGCAGCGCCCGCGCAAGACGGCCGAGCAGTTGCAGGCCTTGCTGAGGCAGCGCGCAGACGGGCGCTGGCACTGGCACTGGGATCCGCGGCTGGTCGATGAACTGGCAGGACAGGATCCGCACGCACAGCAGCAGACCTTGCTGGACGCCGCCGCGCGGGTGCGTTGCCCGATGCTGCTGATCAGCGGCGGGCGTAGCGAACTGGTCACGCCGGACAATATCAACGAATTCCTGTCGATCGTCCCGCATGCGCAGCATGTGCATCTGCCCGATGCCACGCACATGCTGGCCGGCGACGACAACACCACGTTTACCGCAACCGTGTTGCATTATCTGGACGCACTGCCCCCGGTTGGCACCATCGCAGCGTCCAACATTACCGAGCATGTCACTGGAGCAAGACCATGAGCATCGTTGCACCGTTCCTCCTCGTCATCCTGGCGGCGGGCATCGCTGCCTATCACCGCATGCGCCTTGCCACCTGGGTCGCGCTGAGCGCCTGTGTGCTGGTGGCCTGCTGGTTGCTGGATGCCAATCTCACCGCAACCATTGTCGCTGCCGTGCTGGTGGTGCTGGTTTCCGCGCCGGTGCTGTTGCCGTTCCTGCGCAAGCCGCTGCTGACCACGCCGCTGATGGGCTTCTTCCGCAAGGTGCTGCCGCCGCTATCACAAACCGAACGCATCGCGCTGGAAACCGGCTCGGTGGGCTTTGAAGGCGAGCTGTTCACCGGCGACCCGGATTGGCAGAAGCTGCTGAACTATCCCAAGCCGCAACTGAGTGCCGAAGAGCAGGCCTTCCTGGACGGCCCGGTCGAAGAGCTGTGCAAGATGGTCAACGACTGGGAGATCACCCACGTCCACGCCGATCTGCCGCCGGAGTTGTGGGAGTACATCAAGAAGAACAAGTTCTTCGGCATGATCATTCCCAAGCAGTACGGCGGCCTGGGCTTCAGCGCGCTGGCGCATCACAAGGTGATCCAGAAGCTGTCCTCGATCTCAAGCGTGGTCAGCTCCACCGTCGGCGTGCCGAATTCGCTCGGGCCGGGTGAGCTGCTGCTGCATTACGGCACGCCGGAACAGAAGGATTACTACCTGCCGCGTCTGGCGGTCGGTGCCGAGGTGCCTTGTTTCGGTCTGACCGGCCCGTTCGCCGGTTCGGATGCGACCTCGATCCCCGACTACGGCATCGTCTGCAAGGGCGAGTGGAATGGCGCCAACGTGCTCGGCGTCAAGCTCACCTTCGACAAGCGCTACATCACCCTGGCGCCGGTGGCCTCGCTGATCGGCCTTGCGTTCCGCGCCTACGATCCGGATGGGCTGATCGGCGACAAGAAGGACATCGGCATCACCCTGGCGCTGCTGCCGCGCGAGACCCCTGGCGTGGAAATCGGCCGTCGCCATTTCCCGCTCAATTCGCCGTTCCAGAATGGCCCGATCCATGGCGAGGAAGTGTTCATCCCGCTGAGCCAGCTGATTGGTGGCGTGGAGATGGTCGGCAAGGGCTGGAACATGCTCAACGAATGCCTGGCGGTGGGCCGCTCGATCACCCTGCCCTCCACGGCCAGCGGCGGTGGCAAGTATGCCGCCGTGGTCACCGGCGCATATGCGCGTATTCGCAAGCAGTTCGGCCTGTCGATCGGCCGCTTCGAGGGCGTGGAAGAAGCGCTCGCGCGGATCGGCGGCAAGGCGTATGCGATCAGTGCGTTGTCGCAGGCCACCGCTGCGGCAGTGGACCGTGGCGATGTGCCATCGGTGCCGTCGGCGATCGCCAAGTATCACTGCACCACCATGGGCCGCGAAGTGGTCAGCGACATGATGGATGTGATCGGCGGCAAGGGCATCATCCTGGGGCCGCGCAACTTTGCCGGCCGTGCCTGGCAGGCGGCACCGATCGGCGTGACTGTTGAAGGCGCCAACATCATGACCCGCAGCCTGCTGATCTTCGGCCAGGGCGCAATCCTGTGCCATCCGTGGGTGATGAAGGAAATGCAGGCGGCGCAGGATCCGGATACGCGTCGTGGCCTGGAAGAGTTCGACCAGAGCCTGTTCGGGCATATCCGCTTCGGCATCTCCAACGCAGTACGCTCGTTCTGGTTCGGTTTGACCGGTGCGCGCATCGGTGCAGCGCCGGGCGATGCGTATACGCGGCGCTTCTTCCGCAAGCTGGATCGTTATTCCGCCAACCTGGCGCTGATGGCCGACGTGTCGATGCTGATGCTCGGCGGCAAGCTCAAGTTCAAGGAATCGCTGTCCGGCCGTCTGGGCGATGTGCTGAGCCATATCTACCTGACCAGCGCGATGCTCAAGCGCTATCACGACGAAGGCGCGCCGGCGACCGATCAGCCGCTGCTGGCCTGGGCGTTCCATGACAGCGTGCACAAGATCGAAACCGCACTGTCCGCGGCGCTGCGCAACTTCCCGATCCGTCCGGTGGGCTGGTTGATGTGGGTGCTGATCTTCCCGCTGGGCCGTCGTGCCGAGGCACCGGGCGACCGCCTGGGACATCGCGTGGCATCGATCCTGATGACGCCGAACGAAGCGCGCGACCGTCTGGGCCAGGGCGTGTTCCTGACCCCGTGCGCCAACAATCCGGGCGGACGTATCGCCAGCTACCTGGCCAAGGCCGTGCTGGCCGAGCCGGTGGAGCGCAAGTTCCTCAAGGCGCTCAAGACCAAGGGCATCGAAGCGCTGGACTTCACCGCCCAGCTGGACGAAGCCGTGGCAGAAGGCGTGATCACCATCGACGAGCGCAGGCAGCTGGAAGAGTTGCGCGAGATCATGATGGACACCATCGCCGTCGACGACTTCGACCCGCACGAGCTGCGCGCGGCCAGCTACTACGACAGGCCGCAGGCCCAGCGTCCGCGCGAAGCGGCGTAAGTCTCAGGCCGAGGTGACAAGTAGACAGCGGCGGGCTTCGGCCCGCCGTTGTCGTTTGTGGAGATTGGCTACTGTGGAGACCGAGCATTTCGCAACTGCACTGCCTGCCGTCAGCGTCTCCAATCAGTTCCCAGCAACTGCAATCCCGGTGGACCGCCTGGTAGGAGCGGGCTTGCCCGCGATGAAGCTCTACCGGTAACGCCTCATCGCGGGCAGGCCCGCTCCTACAGACAGCGAGCACACCGCCTCAGCGTGGCAACCACAGCAACGCCAGGGCAATCAACGCGGGCAAGGCCTGCACGAAAAAGATGCGGCGGTTGACGCTGTAGGCGCCGTAGCAACCTGCCACGACGACACAGCCCAGAAAGAAGCTCAGTACATCTGTGCGGGCCTGCAACGCGCCCCAGAACAGGCCCGCCGCCAGGAAACCGTTGTACAGGCCCTGATTGGCCGCCAGCACGCGCGTGGCCTGCGCCTTCTCGAGGGTATTGCGGAAGGTCTTCAGGCCCAGCGGCCGCGTCCACAGCACCATCTCCAAGACCAGGATGTAGACGTGCAACAGAGCGACGCACAGGCCGGCAACGATGGCGAACAGGGACATGGCAGATCGGCGTGATGGATGTGGCGGTCAGCATAGCGGTGATTGCGGCCCTGCTGTTCAGAGCAGGCGATGGAACCCGACGCTCCGGCGAGAGATGGGAGATGTGCAGGACCTGCAGGCACGATCGGAGCGTCGCGATTGCGGACATCGGCGGGGTGTCCTGCGATGGTTGGTGGGCGGGCACAGGTGTTGCAGCCAAATTGCAGATCAAGCGCTCCACACCTGATCTATCTGCTCGCCACACTCGCCCAAAGGCAAACGCGGCGAGTTCAAACAGCGGCATCGCTTAGGTGCAGCCCAACGCCAAGGTCAAAAGCTCATTCAGTCGAGCACGCAGTGCCCTCTCCGGTTGCGGGACACGCCGTTCATGCCCTGCTTGTCTATGCACACCGATCATCTCGACAGGTCCTTTCCCGCTCATCGTCGCGGGACCTTACGCGGCATGGATGCCGCGTAAGAGCCTACAAGGACGTACTTGCGGCGTGTCCTGCGATGGTGGGCGGGCAAGGGCCCCGCAGCAAGCTCGCAGCGTAGAAGGCGCGGCGCGGACACGGCACCGACTGCGGCTGTTTTGTTGAACACCTGCACAACCACTAGCTCGACCGGTCCTTGCCCGCTCACCGTCGCGGGACCTCACGCGGCATGGATGCCGCGTAAGAGCCTACAAAGACGTACTTGCGGCGTGTCCCGCGAGGGTGGGCGGGCAAGGGCCCTGCAGCAAGCTCACAGCGTAGAAGGCGCGGCGAGGACACCTCACCGGCTGCGGCTGTTTTGTTGAACACCATGCACACCGACTAGCTCGACAGATCCTTGCCCGCCCACCGTCGCGGGACCTTACGCGGCACGGATGCCGCGTAAGAGCCTACAAGGACGTACTTGCGGCATGTCCCGCGAGGGTGGGCGGGCAAGGGCCCTGCAACCAGGCCACTTGTTGACCGCTCCTAGTCGGAGACCTGATTGCCAGTCTCCGCATCGCGCTCTGCGGGCAGTTTGCGCGCCTCGCGCAGCAGGCCGAACGCGCCCAGGATCATGCCCGATGCCACCAGCAGACCGACGCCGAACACTGCGCTGGAGCCGAATGCCGACACCAGCTTGTGCACCCAGACAAAGGTGAGATCGCCACCGCGGTAGATCACCGTGTCGATCGCCGCGCCGGCCTTGTAACGCCATTCCCGATCCACCCGCGTGTACAAGGTCTCGCGCGCCGGCTTGGCCAGTGCGAACTCGCTGGAGCGGGTGATCACCTGCACGATCGCAAGCATCATCGGCAGCGGCGAGGCCGTCAGCACGGCGTAGCCCAGCGTGATCGCTACGCCCGGAATCAGCAGCGCCGGAGCGATGCCGAAACGCGACAGCAGCGCGCGCGTCACCAGCAGCTGCAACACCAGGGTAAGCGCGTTGATCGCCAGGTCGATGCTGGCGTAATAGGCGGTGGCCGCCGCTGCGTCCGTGTAGAGACGACGTACCAGCGCTGCCTGCTCGTTGTAGAGCAAGGTGCCGACGCCCACGCCGAACAGCACCATGAAGGCCAGCCAGCGCAGCAACGGCTCGCGCACGATCAGCTTGAGCCCGCCCAGCACATCGCCGCCCATTGGCACCTCGCCGGAGCCCAGCTGTCGCTCCTGCTCGCGCGCAACCGCCCACAGGCGCAGACGCAGCACGCAGACCACGCACACGGTCAGGAACCCGGCCGACACCAGCATCAGATGCGCGATGCCGATGCGCTCGACCAGCGTGCGGGTGAGGATCGGGCCGAGAAACGCGCCCAGCGTGCCGGCCGCACCGATGTAACCGTAGTAATTGCGCGCTTCGGCATTGCTGAAGACGTCGGCCATGAAGCTCCAGAACACCGCCACCGCAAACAGGTTGAAGACGGTCACCCACAGGAAGAACGCCATGCCGCGCCCGGGCACGCCGCTGTCGAACAACACGTAGAACAGCAACAGGGTCGCGATGAAGAAGCCATACACCGCCGGCAGGAACACCCGGCGCGGGTAGCGGCTGACCAGCGCGCCGTAGACCGGCTGCAGCAACACCATGATCAGGAAGGTGCAGGTAAACAGCACCTGCAGGGTGAAGTCTTTAAGCGGCACGCCATGCGCGGCGAAGAAGGCGGTCATGCCGGTGGGGAAGATCGCTTCCACATCCGCCGACGCGCTCATCGCCTCGCGCACCGGGCGCAGCACGTAGTAGCCGCTGAGCAGGCAGAAGAAATACAGGAACGACCACGCCAGCGGCGGCGAACTGCGCAATGCCGCGCTCAGACGGCCAGCCGCAGAGCGCGGCGGAGAGGGGCTGGTCATCGGGTAAGGCTCGCTCGCATCAACGGGCGCGACAGCAGGGACATGGCAGCGGCAACACCCGCAAAACAAGCGCGCAAGTTAGCCGATGCCGCGCTGCATCACCAGCAGCAGCGGGCGGCACGCACCATATCGATTGCGTGCGGCTACGGCACGCTGCTTGCAGCTGTCTCTGCACAGGCTCCGGGTGGCGCTGGAAAGGCCCCGCGCAGGTCGATTTATGAACCTAAAATCATCAATAGGATCAATATGATGCCCATTCATCTTCCGGCAGTTTGTGCTATTGCGAAGCGCGGCGCTAGAATCGCCGGAGGCAGTGGAACAGGCGGGACAACCATGACTCAAATGCGCAGGCGCCGACGGTTCCGACCGTTGGCAATCGGGCTGCTCGGGGCGTTATTGCCTCTGGCCCTCTCTTCCACCGCGCAGACACCTGCGCCGGCTGCTTCTGCGCTGCAGCCGGCTACCTTCGTGCAGTCGCCCACCGCTCCGCTGCAATACCGTGCGTCGCTCCCGGCCAGCCAGGTGCTGGCCCCGGCCGCCGGGTTCGATGTGGCTGCGTTCGAATCGATGGCCAACCAGCTGACCTACGGCAATCGCCTGCCCGGCATGGCGATGGCGATCGTGCAGGGCGGCAAGGTGCTGAGCGCGCGCGGCTATGGCGTCACCGACGTCAATCACCCGCAGCCGGTCGACGCGCATACCGTGTTCCGTCTGGCATCGCTGTCCAAGGCCTTCGCCGGCACCATGACCGGGTTGCTGGTCAACGACGGCGTGCTGCGTTGGGACAGCAAGGTGGTGGACTACGTGCCCGGCTTCCAGCTCAGCAATAACGTCGCCACCCGGCAGCTCACCGTCGCCGAGGTGCTCAGCCACCGCGTCGGGCTGACCCGTAATGCCTACGACAATGATATCGAATCCAACGTCGACTATTACTCGCTCAGCCACAAGCTTGCCGCCGCGCCGCTGCGCTGCGCACCCGGCGATTGCTATGCGTACCAGAACGTCGCCTTCAGCCTGGTCGGCGATGTGGTGTTTGCTGCGTCGGGCAGCTTCTACGAGCAGTCGGTGGAGCGCCGCATCTTCAAGCCGCTGGGCATGAACGATGCGAGCATGGGTCTGGCCGGTATCCAGGCCAGCCCGCGCTGGGCACGCCCGCACGTGCGCAGCCGCAATGGCTGGGTGTCGCTGACGCCCAAGCCGACCTACTACCGTCTGGCCCCCGCTGCTGGCGTCAACGCCAGCGCCAGCGACATGGCGCAGTGGCTGCTTGCGCACACAGGCCACCGCACCGACGTGCTGCCTGCGCCGCTGCTGGCGACGCTGCACGCGCCGCTGATCTCCACGCCTGGGGAGATGCGCTCGGGCTGGCGCCACGAGCGTGTGGACGCTGCCAGCTACGCGCTGGGCTGGCGCGTGTTCGACTACGCCGGCCATCAGGTCGTCTTCCATGCCGGCGCAGTGCAAGGCTATCGCGGCCTGGTCGCGTTGCTGCCCGAACGTGATCTCGGCATCGCGATCATGTGGAACGGCGAGAGCGGCCTGCCCTCCGGCATGCTGCCGACCATCCTGGATCGTGCGCTGGGTCTGCCCGCCAAGCGTTGGCTGGATATCGATGTGGATGGCGACTTCGGCAGCGAGAACATGCTGGCCGAGCGCCCCGACCCTGCCGGCAAGGGTGCCTCGTCGGGCAAGTCGGTGGCATCGCCGCGCTGAGTTGGCGTTGCGGCGACCTCGCACACAGGCGGCTTCGGCCGCCTGTGTCGTTTCTGGCCTGCAGAGAATCGGGCGCGTCGACATCGGTAGCCGGGAAGCCGGGCATTGCTCCATGGCCATGCGATGACGATCATGGCAAGCGTAGGTCTGAGTCAGCTTGCCAAGTGCGTGCGTAAGACCTGACCGAACAGCGGACGGATGGCCCGCCTCATGATGCGGCCCAATGCATCCCCCTCGCTTGGCACGACCAACACATTGCACCGCTACGCCAATCGATGGCGGCACTAACGATCGGGACAGAGGATGGCCAGTTTGGGCGGGCGGCGTAGCGGCCCAGCCCACCAACAGGGTTGGACCGGCGAAAACGAATGGCGGGTGGCAAGCGACGATAGTGCGGCGATAGCCACAACGTCCCGGCCTGACATCCCGTCACGCACAGCGCAACGCATCCGGCGGCGATAGCTTTGGCTGCCTGCGTGCGACCGGGACTTCCTCGATCACGGACGCCCTGGGCCCACCAATAAAAAAGCTCCCTCCCCGCTGGGCGTCGGGGAGAGAGCTCGATGTTTACGGCGATCGGGTAGTGCGGATCAGATCAGCGGCGCCGGGGTTGCGGGCAGCGCGACCGGAGCGGCCTTCTTCTTGCGAACGGCCGGCTTCTTCTTGGCGACCTTCTTCACAGCAGGCTTCTTGGCGGCAGTCTTCTTGGTCGCGGACTTCTTGGTCGCCTTCTTGGCAACTGCCTTCTTCGCGGTCTTCTTTACTGCCTTCTTGGCGGTCTTCTTGACGGCCTTCTTGGCGGCAGTCTTCTTGGTCGCCTTCTTCGCAGTCTTCTTCACTGCCTTCTTGGCGGCAGTCTTCTTGGTTGCCTTCTTTGCAGTCTTCTTCACTGCCTTCTTGGCGGTTGCCTTCTTTGCAGTCTTCTTGACGGCCTTCTTGGCAGCAGTCTTCTTCACTGCCTTCTTGGCGGTTGCCTTTTTGGCGACCTTCTTGACTGCCTTCTTGGCGGCAGTCTTCTTCACTGCCTTCTTGGCAGTGGGTTTCTTTTTCGCAGCTTTTGCAGTGGCCATGTAATTGGCTCCTCGTCAGTGAACTATGGAGGTGAAACGCCCAGTTGAAGCAAACCCCGCAACGGCATGCCGTCGTCGGGAACCGTCCGCAGGTAATGCGCGACGGGACGGATACAGAAACACCCGCATCGAACAGCGACGCGGGTGCGTGATCGGAGCGACTGCTGCTTTTTCGGAGAGAAGCGGACCCAACTCCACCGTGGATAGCGCTTCGGTGGACATCGGGAACAAGCGTGTCGGCTTGATGTCGATTCTGCTCACTCTCTTTCGCAGCAACGTCTGCTGGGCGAAACCTAATCACGCTTTTTTTTACTGTCAACACTCTTTTGCATTTTTTTTTCAACGCCTCGTCGCGATGCGCCCCGTCGAGCGGGTCCAAAGACGCCGTGCGATGGCGCGCGTCGCTGCCCTTGGCATGCAGCGGCGCAACGACGTTTTCAAAAAAGCACTTCTTTTGTGCTGTTTTTTTTTTGCGATGCAGACATGCGCGCTGTTGCCCACTGCAGCGACGTAGCAGCGCACGCCAGCTCGCCACAGCGCGCGCCGCCTGTCCGCCAGCTGAAAATTTTTTATCGACCAAGCTTGCCTGAGGCCTCGCACAAGCAAAAATGCGCAAACTTATTGCGCGGTTTTCGACCCTTGCGTGCATCCGCATGCGCTGCCAACGGCATGCGTTGCGCACCGTGTGCGAGGTTGGATGCAGGCGATGCTGCAAACATTTTTCACCGGCTGCACGCCATCTCCTCACGACCGGCTCACGCCAGAAATCCGACGCCGCGACAGTCGCGTCGCGTTCGACGATGTCGCGCGCGCATGCCGCTGGCGAGTGCACGGTCGTCGAACATCGGCAAAGGCTTCGACTGCGAGCGACAGCCGGCACCGGTCGGGCGCGCGCAGATCGGCAGGACGCATGTCATCGGCAGGCGGGATCGACGCGCGGCCACCGCCACGCAGGCAAAAAAAATGGCCGCTCCAATGAGCGGCCATCCGGGTGTGCGACGGGCGAGGCGCGCTCAGTGCGCTTCGTCTTCCAGCAGCTCGGCGTAGTCGTCCGGCGACAGCAGGTCGTTGAGCTCTTCCTTGTCGTCGAGTTCGACCACGAAGATCCAGCCTTCGCCGTAGGCGTCTTCGTTGATGGTCTCCGGCTTGTCGCTGAGTGCGCTGTTGACCTCGACGACGGTGCCGCTGACAGGGCTGTAGACGTCAGAGGCGGCCTTGACCGACTCCACCACCGCCGCGCCGTTGCCGACCTGCACGGTGTCGCCGACGCCGGGCAGTTCGACGTAGACCAAGTCGCCCAGCAAGCCCTGCGCGTGGTCGGAGATGCCGACGGTCACGCGGCCGCTGCTTTCGACGCGGGCCCACTCGTGGGATTTGAGGAACTTGAGGTCGCCAGGGATCTCGCTCATGGGTGTGCTCCGGGGAAACTGATGGGTTGGGGACAGGTGGCTAGTTTAGACCGCACGACAAGACAGGTGCACGCGCGTGGCTGCCGGACGTTTGCACGCCCGGCAGAGGTCTGACTCATTCGCCAAGGACGCCGGGCTGCGCCTGGCCGTCGCGCACGAACGGAAACTTCACCGCGCGCAATGGCACCTGCTTGCCACGGATGTCCACGCGCAGCGCGTCGATGCTGCCGGCCGGCACGCGCGCAAACGCGATCGCCTTGCCGAGCGTGGGCGAGAAGGTGCCGGACAGGATCTCGCCTTCGCCGCTGGCGCTGAGCACGGTCTGGCCATGCCGCAGCACGCCCTTCTCATCCATCACCACACCGATCAGCTGACGCGGTGCGCCCTGCGCCTTTTGCGACTCGAGCACGGCGCGACCGATGAAGTCGCGGCCGTCGTCCAGGGCGATCGTCCAGGCCAGCGCGGCCTCGTACGGACTGACAGTGTCGTCCATGTCCTGGCCGTAGAGATTCATGCCGGCCTCCAGGCGCAAGGTGTCGCGTGCGCCCAGGCCGGCCGGCTTGACGCCCTGCGCGAGCAGCGCGCTCCAGAACGCCACTGCTGCCTCCTGCGGCAACACGATTTCGAAACCGTCTTCGCCGGTGTAGCCGGTGCGCGCAAGGAACAGCTCCACACCATCGCGCGAACGCGTCTGCAGCGCAGCGAAACGGCCGAGCTTGCTCGCCGCTGCGGTATCGGCCGGATCCACCAGTTCGATCACCTTGGCGCGCGCGTTGGGGCCTTGCACGGCGATCATCGCAAAGTCGCCGCGCTCTTCCACGCGCACCTGGAAAGCTGCGGCCTGTTCGCCGATCCACTGCAGGTCCTTTTCGCGGGTGGCGGCGTTGACCACCAGGCGGAAGAAGTCCTCGCGCAGGAAGTAGACGATCAGATCGTCGATCACCCCGCCCTGCGGGTTGAGCATGCAGGTGTACAGCGCCTTGCCGGAGACCTTGAGCTTGTCCACCGAGTTGGCCAGCAGGTAGCGCAGGAACTCGCGCACGCGCGGACCGTGCAGGTCGACCACAGTCATGTGGCTGACATCGAACATGCCGGCGTCGCGACGCACCTGGTGGTGCTCGTCCAGCTGGGAGCCGTAATGGATCGGCATGTCCCAACCGCCGAAGTCGACCATCTTGGCGCCGAGCGCACGATGGATGTCGTTGAGGATGGTCTTCTGGGTCATGCGCACCGGTCCAAGGGAAAGAGGACCATTATCGCCGCCCGGCCGTGCTTGGGGGAAACGGCGCAGGCGATGCGGCAGCGCGTCGCCGACCGCTGGACCTGGCCGCGCCCTATCGCGCCGCGCTGCAGCATCGCTGCATGGGCACGACGCGCGTGCCCTGCCCGATCAACCGGCCGCCTGCACCTGCAAGGTCATGCCATCGACACCGACGATGCGCACGGGCGTGCCGGCCGGAAGGTCCGGGCCGCTGACCACCCAGAACGCGTCGTCGACCTTGGCACGGCCGCGTCCCTCGTGGATTGCCTGGTCGAGCACCACGCAACGGCCGATCAACTGCTCGGCACGTCGGTTGAGCAGGGGCCGATCGCTCTGCCGGCCCTTGCCGCGAAACCAGCTGCGATACACCTGCACCGAGACGAAACTCAGCAGCACGAAGGCAACGATCTGCAGCAGCAGCGACATGCCCGGCAACGCGAGCACCAGCACGCACACCGCTGCGGCGGCAATGCCCATCCACAGCAGGAACGCGCCGGGCACCAGCGTCTCGGCAGCAATCAACAGCAACGCCAGCACCGCCCAGGCCACCACGTCCCAACGCATGGCTCAGCCTCCCACGCGCGGGGGCATCGGCGGCACGCGCACATGGCTCGCCTCGGGTTTGTTCAGCGCTTCCTTTGCCAGCTCGGCGATGCCGGCGATCGAGCCGATGACGCCGCTGGATTCCATCGGCATCAGCACGAACTTCTGATTGGGCGCGGTGGCCAGCGCCTTGAACGCCTCCACATACTTCTGCGCGACGAAATAGTTGATCGCCTGCACGCTGCCATTGGCGATCGCATCGGAGACCATCTGGGTGGCCTTGGCCTCGGCCTCGGCCAGACGCTCGCGCGCCTCGGCGTCGCGGAAGGCGGCTTCCTTGCGGCCTTCGGCCTCGAGCACGGCGGCCTGCTTCTCGCCTTCGGCGCGCAGGATTTCCGACTGGCGCGAGCCCTCGGCCTCGAGGATCTGCGCGCGCTTCTCGCGCTCGGCCTTCATCTGCCGCGCCATCGAGTCGATCAGGTCGCGCGGCGGCTGGATGTCGCGGATCTCGATGCGGGTGACCTTGATGCCCCAGGGATTGGTGGCCTGGTCGACCACGCTGAGCAGCTGCGCATTGATCGTCTCGCGCTGGCTCAGCGATTCGTCCAGATCCATCGAGCCGATCACGGTGCGGATGTTGGTCTGCACCAGCGCGATCGAGGCGATCTCCAGGTTGGAAACCTCATAGGCGGCCTTGGCGGCATCGAGCACCTGGAAGAACACCACGCCATCCACGCGCACCACCGCGTTGTCCTTGGTGATGACGTCCTGGCTGGGGACATCGAGCACCTGCTCCATCATGTTGATCTTGCGCCCCACGCCGTAGACCACCGGCACCAGAAAGTGCAGACCCGGACTCATGGTGTGGGTGTAGCGGCCGAAGCGCTCCACCGTCCACTGAAAGCCCTGCGGCACCATGCGCACGGTCTTGAACAACACGATGACGCCAGCGACCAGAACGGCGATGGCCAAGAAAGAAGTCGGAAACATGAGCAGCCCCTTGCGATGACGAGTCGATCCTTAACTTGAGTATGCCCTAGCGCCACCTGTCCCCACTGCGCGCCCTAGCTTCGGCGACGGCGGTCACGACCCTGCATGCGGCGCTGTGGCTGACTACCTCTGGCGGTGTGTCGGCGTTACGCAGCTCGCCGCAACGCGCAGGCGACCGCGCTTTGCAAAGCGCAGACGTTGCCGCGAAGGCGCGCTCAGGCGCCGCGCGGCGAGAACATGATGATCGCCATGCCGAGCAGGCAGCAGACTGCGCCCAGCAGATCCCAACGCGTCGGCGTCACCCCGTCCACCCACCACAGCCACAGCAGCGCACTGGCGATATAGACCCCGCCATAGGCGGCATACACGCGGCCGCTGGCATCGGGATGCAAGCTCAACAACCAGACGAAGACGGCCAGGCTCAGCGCCGTCGGCAGCAGCAACCAGATGCTGCCGCCCTTGCGCAGCCACAGATAAGGCAGGTAGCAGCCGACCAGCTCGGCGACGGCAGTGGCCGCGAACAGCAACAGCGTGGTCGGTGCAGCATTCATGCGCGGCCTGGCTTGTCGACGCCTTGCTTGCCAACGTCGGCCTGCTGCAGCTCCGCAGTGTCGCGCGCCTGATCACCGGCCGCGGGCGCGTCAGTGACAGGCGTCGCGGCAGCTTGATCGGGAGCAGCAGGATCACCGCCGCGTTCGCCGCGCTTGACCTGTTGCCACAACTCCTCCTGCTGCTGCAGCGACAGCGCGGCCAGGGAGGTGCCGTCCGCCTGTGCCTGCGCTTCCATCGCACGAAAGCGGCGCTCAAACTTGAGATTGGCATGGCGCAGCGCCGCACCCACGTCGACCCTGGCGTGGCGCGCCAGGTTGGCGCAGACGAACAACACATCACCGAGCTCGTCTTCCAGCCGCGCCTGGTTGTCGGCGACCGGGCCGCGCGCGAACTCCACGCGCAGTTCCTCGATTTCTTCCTGCAGCTTTTCCAGCACCGGCGCCGGGCCGGGCCAATCGAAGCCGACTCGCGCCGCACGCGCCTGCAGCTTGGTGGAGCGTTGCCATTCCGGCAGGCCGCGTGCGATGCCAGCGAGCGCGGAGTCGTCCTGATGGCCGGCCGCGCGACGTTCGTCGCGCTTGATCTGCTCCCAGTTGGCGCTCACCGCCTGCGCATCGTCGGCACGTTGCTCGGCAAACACATGCGGGTGGCGACGCACCAGCTTGTCGCTGAGCGTGGCGACCACGTCGGCGAATCCGAACGCGCCCTGCTCGGCGGCCATCTGCGCATGGAAGACCACCTGCAGGAGAAGGTCGCCCAGCTCGTCGCGCAGAGCCGGCAGGTCATTGCGATCGATGGCGTCGGCGACTTCGTAGGCTTCTTCGATGGTGTACGGCGCGATGCTGGCGAAGGTCTGCTCCACATCCCACGGACAGCCGTGCTCACGATCGCGCAGGCGCGCCATCAGCTGCAGCAGGCGCTGGAGGTCGCCGGTCGGCGGGGACTGAGACATGGTGTGTTCCTAGCAGGTGTTGTGCATTTGAATGGCGTGACCAGACGGTGCCGCACACACGCACAGCATCACCTGGCGGCGCGCGATGGGCAGGGACCGCGCTGGACATGACTGCATCGGGATTGCGCGCAGCCACCGGATTCACTCGGCGAGCGCGCAAGCGGCGGTCGGCCGTGCTCACACCAGCCAGCTGCGCCACGGCAGATTGGGATCGCCCAGCGCGATGAAATCTCCATTGAGCAAGGTGTCGCGGCGGTTGTAACGGAACGGTTTGCCAGTGCCGCCGGCCAGCAGCACGCCGCCGGCGGCGTGCAGCACGCACTGGCCGGCTGCGGTATCCCACTCGGAGGTGGGGCCGAAGCGCGGATACACGTCCAGGTCGCCTTCGGCGATGCGGCAGAACTTCAACGACGAGCCTTGCGCAACCACATCGATCTCACCCATACGCTCCAGCGCGGCGGCGGTGCGCGCGTCGCGATGCGAGCGACTGGCGGCGACCCGCAGCGGCGTGGCCGCCGGCGTGCGCGTGTGCAGCATCTCGTCGCGGTCGCCATCGCGGCGGTAGGCGTTCTCGCCCCGTGCGGCGTACCAGACCCGGCCATCGACCGGCGCCTGCACCACGCCGAGCACCGGTGCGCCCATATGGATCAGTGCGATGTTGACGCTGAACTCGCCGTTGCGCTTGACGAATTCGCGGGTGCCGTCGAGCGGGTCGACCAGCCAGTAGCTGGTCCAGAACTGGCGGTCTTCCCAGGCCACGTGCGCGGATTCTTCCGACAGCACCGGCACGTCCGGGGTGACCCGGCGCAAGCCTTCGACGATGACACGGTTGGCGGCAAGGTCGGCCTGGGTCAGCGGGCTGGCGTCGTCCTTGATCTGCACCGCGAAATCCTGCGCATAGACATCCATGATCGCCGCCCCCGCCTCGCGGGCGATGGCGATCACGGTTTCGCGCAGTTCCATCGGGATGCGGATCATGGGTTGCGCTCCAGCCACTCGCGCGCAATGAACAAGGCGGCCAGCGAACGGCCTTCGGAAAAATCTTCGCGCAGCATCAATTCGTCCAGACGGGCGATCGGCCAGGGCACCACCTCCATCTCTTCCGGCTCGTCGCCCACCAGGCGCTCGGGATAGAGGTCGCGTGCCAGCACCAACCAGGATTGGTGACTCATATAAGTAGGAGCGAGCGTCATCGCACGCAGCACCTGCACCTGGCGCGCGCCGTAACCGGCTTCTTCCTTGAGCTCGCGGTCGGCGGCCTGCTCCGGCGTCTCGCCGGCATCGATGCGGCCCTTGACCAGGCCCAGCTCGTAGCGATGCACGCCGGCAGCGTACTCGCGCACCAGCAGCACGGTCTGCGCGTCGAGCATCGGTACCACCACCACCGCGCCGTGGCCCTGGCTGAGCTGGCGCTCGTAAAGGCGACGCTCGCCGTTGGAAAATTCCAGATCCAGCTGCTGGCGACGGAACGGCCCGTCACCCAGATCGGTGATCTTGTGGATGGTTGGCAGGCGCGGACTCATGCGTAGCACGCAGCGGCGGAGCCGACCGATAGAATAGGCGTATGCATCGACATGTTCATGAGCCCGAAATCCTAGCAGACCCGGCAGCCTCTCAAGCTGACGAACATTGGCGGCAACGCGATCTTGAGGTGCTGTGGCACCCCTGCACGCAGATGCGCGAGCACCCGCACACACTTCCGCTGGTGCCGATCGCGCGTGGCGATGGTGCGTGGCTGATCGGCCACGACGGTCGCCACTACCTGGATGCGGTCAGCAGTTGGTGGACCAACCTGTTCGGCCATAGCGAACCGCGCATCGGTGCCGCCATCGCGCGCCAGGCTGGCGAACTGGAGCAGGTGATGCTGGCCGGCTTCACCCATGCGCCCGCCGTGCAGCTGGCCGAGCGCCTGTTGGCGATCGCGCCGCGCCAGGCCGGCCGCGCGCCGTTGTCCAAGGTGTTCTATGCCGACAATGGCTCGGCCGGCGTGGAAGTGGCCTTGAAGATGGCCTTCCACTACTTCCATAACCGCGGCGAGCACCGCCGCACGCGTTTCGTCGCGCTGGAAAACGGCTACCACGGCGAGACCATCGGCGCGCTGTCGGTCGGCGACATTCCGCTGTATCGGCGCGTGTATGCGCCGTTGCTGCTGGAGTCGATCTTTGCGCCCTCGCCCGATGCCTACCTGGCCGAGCCCGGACAGAGCGCGGAAGACTACGCACTGCAGGCGGCCGATGCGTTGCAGGCGGTGTTCGAACAATCGCCCGGCGAAATCTGCGCGCTGATCCTGGAGCCGCGCGTGCAGTGCGCAGGCGGCATGCGCATGTATCACCCGGCCTACCTGCGCCGCGCACGCGAACTGTGCGACGCGCATGGCGCGTTCCTGATCGCCGACGAGATCGCCACCGGCTTCGGCCGCACCGGCAGCCTGTTCGCCTGCGAACAGGCCGGGATCATGCCCGACCTGTTGTGCCTGTCCAAGGGGCTGACCGGCGGATTCCTGCCGCTGTCGGCGGTGCTGGCCACGCAGCAGTTGTACGACGCGTTCCTGGACGACTCGCGCGAACGTGCGTTCCTGCATTCGCATAGCTACACCGGCAATCCGCTGGCATGCGCCGCCGCGCTGGCAACGCTGCAGATCTTTGCAGACGACGATGTCATTGCGCGCAACCAGCGTACCGCCGCGCACATGACCACGCTGGCTGCGCAGATCGGCGAACACCGCGCGGTGGCCGACGTGCGCCAGGCCGGCATGATCGTGGCGTTCGAACTCACGCAGGGCGGCGACAAGCGCACGCCATTTCCGTCTGCGGCGCGGGTGGGTCTGAAGGCCTATCGCGCCGCACTCGACAAGGGCGTGGTGCTGCGACCGCTCGGCGACGTGCTGTACTGGATGCCGCCGTATTGCGTGGACGACGCGCAACTTGCGCTGCTGGCTGCGACCACCCGCCACGCCATCGAGGAGGCCGTTGCATGCGCCTGACCCGCTCCCATGTCGCACTGCCGCTGCACTGCGACCAGGAGGTGACGCTGCCCGAAGAGTCGGCCAATCACCTGCTGCGTGTGCTGCGACTGCGCGAGGGCGATGCCTGCGTGCTGTTCAACGGCGATGGCAGCGACTACCACGCGCGCATCACCCTGGCCGGCAAACGCGAGGCGCGCGCACTGGTGGAACGTGCCGAGCCGCTGCGCAACGAGTCGCCGTTGTCGATCACCCTGATCCAGGGCATCGCGCGCGGCGAGAAGATGGATCTGATCCTGCAGAAGGCCACCGAGCTGGGAGTGACGGAGGTCGTGCCGGTCAACGCCGAGCGCACCGAGGTCAAGCTGGATGCGGCGCGCATGGAAAAACGCCTGGCGCATTGGCGCAGCGTGGTGGTGTCGGCCTGTGAGCAGTCCGGGCGTGCGCGCATTCCCACGGTCGCTGCGCCGCACGGCCTGCAGGACGCGGCGCAGGCCAGCGATCCGCAGGCGCTACGGCTGACGCTGGACCCGCACGGCGAGCATCGCCTGGGCAGCCTGGCGCTCGGCGCGCAACCGCGTGTAATCGTGGCGATCGGCCCGGAAGGCGGCTGGTCGCCGCGCGATCGCGCCACCCTCGCCGATGCCGGTTTCAGCGGCCTGCAACTGGGGCCGCGCATTCTGCGCACCGAAACCGCGGGCCTGGCGGCAATTGCGGCGCTGCAGTCGCGGTTCGGGGACTTATAGCGCCATGACATCGTAGGAGCGCACCTGGGCGCGACCTGGCGTTATCGGGAATGCCTCGTCGCGCCCGGGTGCGCTCCTACGGGGATGTGGAGTTGCCCGGCGTTGCGTCGTCCGCTGCATGTTGATGGCTCCGTCCACAGCGTCCCGGCCCTAGACGCGCGCCGACTCGTAGGAGCGCACCTGGGCGCGACCTAGCGTTATCGGGAACGCCCCGTCGCGCCCGGGTGCGCTCCTACGGAAGATGTGGAGTTGATCGGTTTGGCGCAGCCGGACTGCTGCACCTGGCGATGCGCGAGGCTCAGCGGCCGTGCTGCAGGAACCAGCTGGCCGCGCCGATCACACCGAGCTGGCCGTGCTCGACGATGCTGACCGGCACCTGCTCCAGCGCCGGACGCAATGCGCCCTTGTCGAGCAGACGTGCGACGAAATCGCTTGCGGCCACGAATGCGGCGATCTGCGGCAGGAATCCACCCGCCAGATAGACACCGCTGCGCACGCCATAGAGCAGCATCATGTCGCCGACCACGCTACCCATGAAGCCGCAAAACGCCTGCAGCGCGTCGCGTGCCAGCACGTCCTCGCCAGCAAGCGCGGCGGCGGTGACATCGGCCGGGCTGGCGTGCAGCGCCGGCACGCCCCGCAGCGCGGCCAGTGCGGTATAGAGATTCAACAGGCCCGGGCCGGAAAGCAGGTGCTCGGTGGCCACATGCGTGCGAGTGCGGCGCAGCTCCTGCAGCAAGGCCACTTCCAGATCGCTGGCGGCGGCAAGCGCGGCGTGGCCGGCCTCGGTCGGCAACACCACCGGGTTGGCGCCGTTGGGAATCCACAACGCCGCGCCCAGGCCGGTGCCCGGGCCCAGAATCAGCGCCGGACCCGGCGCGCCCTGCGGCGGGCCGGACAACTGCAGGACCTGATTGCCAGCCATGTAATTGGCCGCATGCGCCACCGCTTCGAAATCGTTGACCAGATGCAGTGCCTGCATGCCGAGCTGGCGGCGGATCTGCTCGGGCGCCAGCACCCACGGCAAGTTGGCGGTGATCACGCTGCCGTCTTCCAGCGCATACCCGGCGCTGGCGATGACGCCGCGCTGCACCGGTGCGCAGCCCAGCTCCGCAAAGAACGCGGCCATGATCTCGGCCAGGCCCGGGTAGTCGGCGCACCGGTACTTGCGATAGTCCAGCACCGTGACCGGTTGGCGTGGGTCGACGCCTTCGCACACCAGCGCCAGACGCACATGCGTCCCCCCCACGTCTGCGGCAACGAAGGTGTCGGGGCGCGGAAAGGCCACCGCTTCCATTGGACTGCTTGCGCTCACGCATTCTCCTGATAAGTGGCCGCGGGCTGGCGTCATGCCCGTTGTCCGACGAACGGTAACGGGGTAGACAACGTTGTCAGTAATCGCTTTGTAACGCAACCGTGGCGATCACGATTTAAACAGGATGCCGCCAATTTCATCATCCACTAAAAATCCGCATCCATGACAGCGATTTCAGCACAAATCAGGGCCAGCCATCTGCATATGTGTAATTCCCCATAGAAACAGCTGATCGCGACATGGCGCCACTCTTGATGCGTTGCGCAGCCGCGTCGGCGCAATGCGCGGCATCACCAACAAATGCTGCATTGCAGCGCAATCGCAGCCGCTTCAGAGATCTGTGACGATGTGTTGACAACGCTGTCAACGCTACGCGAGACTCGATCCAAATCGGGGTTCTGGCAGGAGGGGCCATGGACTGTTCGGTACTCAGGAACGGGCTACTCCCTCGCCGGTGCATTCCAGATTCGTGAGCGGGACATCACCCGATGTTCGACTCACTGAAGTCGCATTCGCTCTACCGCTTCACCACACGGGGGACACCTCCTCTACCACGCGAATCAATCACCCGGGCCCGCCTCTTGCGACGCGTGCCAGTGCGATCACCGCGATCGGTCAGGGCGTGTTGTTTTGCCGGCCACGCCGAGCGCGTGACGCCTTCCAGAGGCGGCGCGCTCACAGCACTAACCAACGAGGTTTAGCCATGCACAGCCGCACCACGACGTTAGCACTCTGTATTACCGCCGCTCTGTACTGCTCCGGCTCTGCAATGGCTGCCGGACAAGAACAACAGGCTCCTGCCGCCACGCCGTCGGCGACCACCGAGCTGGACACCATCACCGTCACCGGCTATCGCGCATCGCTGGAGAAGAGCCAGTCAGTCAAGCGCTCGGCCAACTCGATCGTCGATGCGATCAGCGCCGAAGACATCGGCAAGTTCCCGGACATCAATGCTGCCGAATCGCTGTCGCACCTGCCGGGCATCAGCGTCGATCGCCAGTTCGGCGAAGGCGAAAAGGTCAGCATCAACGGCACCGACCCGGCCTTGAACCGCGTGCTGCTCAACGGCCAGACCATCGCCTCGGGCGATTGGGGCGGCAACCCGACCGACACCAGCGGCCGTACCTTCAACTACACCCTGCTGTCGCCGGAAATCATCGGCTTGATGGAGGTCTACAAGACCCCGGAAGCGCGCATCGACGAAGGCTCGATCGGCGGCACCGTGATCGTGCACACCCGCAAGCCGCTGGACCTGCCCAAGAACACCATCCGCGGCTCGGTCGGCTACAACTACAACGACCGTTCGGAAGAAGGCAATCCGCGCGGTTCGGCGCTGTGGAGCTGGAAGAACGACGACGAAACCTTCGGTGCGTTGATCTCCGCCACGCATGACAAGCAGGACCTGGCACGCGCGGGTATCGAATACTTCGGCTACACCACCGGCGCCAACATTCCCGCCAGCGCCACCATCACCGGCGACGGCAGCGATGTGGCCACCGCCCGTGTGCCGGCCGGCATCAACAGCGCATTCTTCCAGCAGACCCGCGAACGCAGCGGCCTACAGGGTGCGTTGCAGTGGAAGCCGAACGAGCAGAACGAATTCAACCTGACCGGCCTGTACATCAAGGGCAAGTACAACAACTTCAGCCAGTCGCGTTACATGTGTCCTGCGTGTGGATCGCCGGCCGCTGACGGTTCTGGAGACAGCATCAATAACCTGAGGCTGGTGACGCAGGCTAATGTGCAAAACGGCGTGATCACCTCCGCTACGGTTTCTGACGGCGGGTTGGCGCAGCCGTACGCGCAGCTGGACGCAAATTACCGCGAGAGCACCGTCACCACCAAGAGCCTTAACCTGCGTCATGACTGGTCGGGTGAAAAGTGGGTGTTCACCACCCAGGTCGGCGACACCAAGGCCACCGGCGGCAAGAACCCCGAATACCTGATGAAGTTCTTGTTGCAGGATGGCGGCTATAACTTTGCCTACAACGGCAACAGCACGGCCGTGAACTATGACAATGGCGGTGTCGCAAACTGGACGCTGCCGGGCTCTCCGGCCGGACTTGCTGCAGGCTCACAGGATCAAACCGCCATACAGGCCGGCGGCATCCTTTATCAACAGAGCACTGACGAAGAGAAGTATTTCCAGTGGGACGCGGCACGCGACCTGGAATGGGGTCCGTTCACCAAGCTGCAGTTCGGCTACAAGTACATCAACCACAACAATGGTGTGGCAGCACGCAGCAATCGCATCAACACCACGGATCCTGTTTCGCTGACTCAGTTCAGTCCTGGTAGCACGCCGAGTAGCCTGTACGACGGGCTGGGGGCCAGTGGCGACCTGACAACCTGGTCCACTGCAAATCTGGGCGCCGTGCGCAGCTATCTGCTATCGCAGCCGCAAGGACCGTTCCGCACCGACTTCGGCTCGTCCTTTGATGTGAAGGAGATCACGCAGAATTTCTACACTCAATTGAATTACGAAACTGGCAAGTGGCGCGGTAATGTAGGCGTACGCTTGGTCGATACCACCGACAAATCGCTGTACTGGCAGAGTGCCGATGGCGGCACCAACTACTCGCGCGTAGCCGAGACCAACGACTACCGCAAGGCGCTGCCGAGCTTCAACATCGCCTACGACATCACCGACGACGCCGTGCTGCGCTTCTCAGCAGCCAAGGTCATTGCGCGTCCGCGGTATGGCGACCTCGCAGGCACCTTCACCATCAATAGCAACAATGGCAACCTGACCGCCGGTGGTGGCAATCCGGATCTGAAGCCTTACGAATCCACCAACTACGATCTGGCGGCCGAGTGGTATTTCGCACCTTCCAGCATGCTATCGGGTGAAGTGTTCTATCGCGACATCAGCTCCTACATCGTCAACACCACGAGCGTCCGTCAGCTCACAGATCCGGTTAGCGGCGTTGCTGGCTTGTATCTGGTGACATCGCCGATCAACGTCTCCGACGCCAAGGTCAAGGGTGTGGCGGTCAACTACCAGCAGACCTTCGGCCTGGGCTTTGGCTTGCAGGCCAACTACACGTTTGCCGAATCCGATTCCAGTTCCGGTCTGAACCTGCCGTACCTGTCGCGCGATACATACAACGTGATCCCGTACTGGGAGCACGGCGACTGGACGGTGCGTGTGAACTACAGCTACCGCTCGAAGTACTTCACCCAGATCGGCCGGTTGTCGTCGGAAGATTTTGCAGACAGCTACAAGCAGCTGGACCTGACCGCCTCGTATCAGATCACCGATTACATGGGCATCACCTTTGGCGCGACCAACCTGCTGGATTCGACCTACCGTCTCTTCAGCAACACGCGCGATACGCCAACGGCGTTCTACAAGAACGGCCGCGGTTATCAGGCCCAGTTGAACTTCAAGTTCTGATGTAGCACCGGCGCGCCACCGACCCTCCACGGTGGCGCGTTTTTTTTGAGCTGTGCGTTGCATGCAGCGCACCGCTCGATGTTGTACCAAGGAGTGGTACTGGCCACGCCCCTTCGCGGTTGAGGGAGCATGGCCAGGCCCGCTTTTGCCATCCACGTGCCGGCTGCGCTGCAACCGACATGTCTCGCTTGAAGGAGTGCAGTTCCCATGACGACCGATAGCCGCCCCGCGGCTCCATCCCGCCGCCACGCCGGAGCTGCACCCAGAACGCGAATGCTCGCGCTCGGTCTGCTGCTCGCGTTGCCTGCTGCCACGCTCAGCGCGCAATCGCCCACCGCGCCCACCGCCACCACGCTCAGCCCGGAACAGATCGACCAGCAGTGGCTCAGCGCCTCCGCCAAGTACGCCCCCGAACGCGAGCGCCTGGTGCGCGAAGCCGAAGCCGGCGCACGCAAGGGTCCGTTCCGCCCCGACTGGGCTGCACTCAAGGCCTATCAATCGCCGGCGTGGTACGACAACGCCAAGTTCGGCATCTTCATCCACTGGGGCGTGTTCTCGGTGCCGGCGTTCGGCAGCGAGTGGTATTCGCGCAACATGTACCTGGAGGACTCCAAGGAATTCGCCCATCACGTGGCGACCTACGGACCGCAGGCGAGCTCCGGCTACAAGGACCTGATTCCCAAGTTCACCGCGCCCAAGTTCGATCCGAATGGCTGGGCCAAGCTGTTCCGCGAATCCGGCGCGCGCTATGTGGTGCCGGTGGCCGAGCACCATGACGGCTTTGCGCTGTACGACTCCCGGTTGTCGGACTGGACCGCGGTGAAGATGGGACCCAAACGCGATCTGCTGGGCGAGTTGTCCAAGTCGATCCGCGCGCAGGGGTTGCACTTCGGGCTGTCCTCGCACCGCGCCGAGCACAACTGGTTCTTCGATGGTGGGCGCAAGTTCGATTCGGACGTCAACGACCCGCGCTATGCCGCGCTGTACGGCCCGGCGCAGGTGCGCCTGCCGGGCAAGGACGATGCCGATGTGGCCAACGACTGGACGCCGGTGTCGCAGGCCTGGCTGGACGACTGGCTGGCGCGTACCACCGAGCTGATCGACACCTATCAGCCGGACCTGATCTATTTCGACTGGTGGATTGCCCACCCCACCTTCCGCAGCAGCCTGCCGACCATGCTGGCCTACTACTACAACCAGGGCGCGGCGCGCACCGAAGCCGATCGCGGCGTGGTGGTGAACTACAAGCTGGGCGCGTTTCCGGAAGGGGCCGGCACGCTGGACATCGAGCGCGGCCAGCTCACCGGCATCCATCCCACCCATTGGCAGACCGACACTTCGGTGAGCAATGCGTCGTGGGGCTACATCGAAAACGACACCTACAAGTCGCCGACATTCATCATCCACATGCTGGCCGATGTGGTGGCCAAGAACGGCAACCTGATGCTCAACATCGGCCCGCGTGCCGATGGCTCGATCCCGGATACCGAGCGCGGCATCCTGCTGGCGATCGGCAAGTGGCTCAAGACCAACGGCGGCGCGATCTACGACAGCAAGCCGTGGCGCGTGTATGGCGAAGGCCCGACCGAGGTGGTCGGCGGCACCTTCCAGGACGTCAAGACCAAGCCCTACACCGCCGAGGATTTCCGCTTCACCACGCGTGATGGCGCGCTGTATGCGATCGAACTCGGCTGGCCGGCCGGCGGCAAGGCGGTGATCCGCTCGCTGACACCGGCCGACGGCGTGCGCGGCGTGACGCTGCTGGCCAACGGCAAGAAGGTGCCGTTCGAGCAGCAGGCCGACGGCCTGCATCTGCGCCTGCCGGCCAAGCCGCTCGGCGAGCACGCCTACGTGCTGCGCATCGAGCTTTCTTCTTCCTCCACTCCCTGACGGATGCTGTTTTCATGAGCAAGCGATTGACCTGGATCCTGCTGGCGCTGGCGCTGGTGTGCGCGCCGGCCCTGGCCAAAACCCCCACGGCGTTGTTCTATCTGATGAACACGCAGAAATCGACCAACTCGTTCCTGGCCAATGTCGACAAGATCGACGTGGTGGTGCCGACCTGGTATGGCGTCGACCAGAACGGCCTGGTCAACGGCACACCCAACATGTACCTGTACGACATCGCCAAGCAGAAGAACCTGCGGGTAATGCCGATCCTGTCGATGACCACCGGGCGCGACGGCTTCCACAAGCTGATGCACGACGAAGCCGCCAAGAAGCGCATGATCGAATCGCTGCTGATCCACGGCAAGCAGCACAAGTACTACGGCTTCCAGTTCGATTTCGAGAACATCGCCTGGACCGACCGCGACGCCTACACGCTGATGGTCAAGCAGACCGCCGATGCGCTGCACAAGGCCGGCTTCAAAATGTCGGTGGCGGTGGTGCCCAATGCCCCGGGCCATGCCGAAGGCGGCCAGTTCTCCAAGTGGATGTGGGAATACTGGCGCGGCGCGTACGACCTCAAGGCGCTGGGCCAGGCCGTGGATCTGGTCAGCATCATGACCTACGACCAGCACACCCGCTGGACCACGCCGGGCCCGGTCGACGGCATGGTGTGGATGAAGAAGCACCTGGACTACGCGATCACCCAGGTGCCGAAGGACAAGCTCTCGCTCGGCATCGCCACCTACGGCTACCGCTGGTACACCGGTAATCCGGTCAAGGAAGACGGCACCGAGGCGTCGAACATCTCCGCCACCTACATCGATGCCGACGAATCGTTCCCGCTGGCGATCGAGCAGAACGCCACCGTGCAATGGGATCCGGTCGAGCAGGAATCGTGGTTCTACTTCTACCGCGACGACATGCGCGAGTGGGTGTTCCGCCCGGATGCGCGCAGCTTCAAGGCACGCTACGACCTGGTGAAGCAGTACGGCCTGGAAGGTTTCAGCTGCTGGGTGCTGGGCGCCGAAGACCCGAAGGTGTGGGACGAGTTGCCGACCGCGCAGCGCTGACCGCGTCATCGCACTGCTGCACGACAGGACGGGCGCGGTCGGTGTTCACATCGGAATGCATCCACTGCAAGCCGATGCGTGCACTGCCCGCGCCCGTTCTGCAACACGCCATGCGGAGCGCGGGCGCTGCGCGACACCACACACCGCGCACCCCGACGAAGCGTGCGCCAGTCCCTGCGCCATCCGGCACGGCTTTGCTACTGTGCGTGGCTGCCGTATCTCCCCCGCCATACCGGGATGTGATTGCATGATGTCGAACTCCGCACCGAGCCTGAGCTCACCGTTATCCGGGCCGCCGTCGCCGCGCAGCCTGTCATCGCGCCTGCTGTCATCGCACCGACGCTCCTCGTGCCTGCTTGCGATGGCGCTGACGGCGATGGTGCTGGCGGGCTGCGGCCAACGCGATGCAGCGACCGCACCCGCAGCCAACCCCGGCAATACCGCAACACTGCCTGCGACCACCGCACCGCTGCCCCTGATTCCCGCCCCGGCCGAAGCCAGGCGCGGCACCGGCAGTTTCCGCGTCGGCACCGGCACGGTGATCTCCATTCCCACCGGTAACGCCGAAGTGCGCCGCAGCGCCGAGTCGCTGGCCAGCCTGTTGCAACGCACCCGTGGCCTGACCCTGGAAGTGCGCACCGAAACCAGCGCCTCGCCGCACAGCATCCGCCTGGAGCGCACCCCGCAGGCGCCGGTGGCACACAAGGAAGGCTATAGCCTGGATGTGGACGACAATGGCATCCGCATCACCGCGCGCGATGGCGCTGGCCTGTTCTATGGCGCGATCAGCGCCTGGCAATTGATGACGCCGGATGCGCGCAAGGGCGATGTCGCCGTACCGGCGGTGGCGATCCGCGACTGGCCGCGCTTTGGCTGGCGCGGCCAGCATCTGGATGTGGCCCGCCACTTCCACGACGTGGACACGGTCAAGCATGTGCTGGACGCGATGGCCGCGCACAAGCTCAATGTGCTGCACTGGCATCTCACCGACGACCAGGGCTGGCGCATCGAGATCAAGCGTTACCCCAAACTCACCGAGGTCGGTGCCTGGCGCACCCCGCCGGGTGCCGGCCAGCACGGCACGCCCGAGCGCTATGGCGGCTTTTACACGCAGGAGCAGATAAGCGAGATCGTCGCTTACGCCGCGCGCCTGCATATCACCGTGCTGCCCGAGCTGGACATGCCCGGGCATGCGCAGGCCGCGGTGGCCGCGTATCCGGAAGAAGTCGGCGTGCCCGGCCAGCGCACGCAAGTGGGCGTGGACTGGGGCGTCAACCCGTACCTGTTCAACACCAGCGAACGCAGCCTGAGCTTCATCACCAACGTGCTGGACGAGGTGCTGACCTTGTTCCCGTCGGCATATATCCATATCGGTGGCGACGAGGCGGTCAAGGATCAGTGGGAAGCCTCGCCCGCGGTGCGCGCGCAGATGCGCAAGCTGGGCGTCAAGGATGCGCACGCGATGCAAGGCTGGTTCAACGAACAGCTTGCGGCCTATCTCACCCAGCACGGCCGGCGCATGATCGGCTGGGACGAAATCCTCGAAGGCGGCGTGCCGGCCAGCGCCTCGGTGATGTCGTGGCGTGGCACCGACGGTGCGGTGACCGCCGCCAGGCAAGGCCACGATGTGGTGCTTGCGCCAGGTGACTGGCTGTACCTGGACAACCTGCAGACCACGCGCAGCGACGAACCCAACGGCCGCCTGACCGTTCTGCCGTTGTCAAAGGTCTACGCCTTCGACCCGGTGCCCGACACACTGACCGCCGAGCAGGCCAAGCATGTACTCGGCGCGCAAGGCGCGTTGTGGTCCGAATACATTCCCTCGCGCTGGCATGTGGATCACGCGCTGTTCCCGCGTCTATCCGCCATCGCCGAAGTGACCTGGTCGCCGGTGGCTGCCCGCAACTGGAAGGATTTCCTGGCGCGCCTGCCGGCGCAGCTGCAGCGCTACAAAGCGCTGGGCATCGACTACAGCGACGGCGCCTTCGCCGCCGATATCACACTGGAAAGCGGCCCCAACCCGGTGCTGGCCGGTGGCCCGGCCAAGGTGACACTCGGCACCCAGGCCGGTGCGGGCACGCTGCACTACACCGTCGACGGCAGCGATCCCACGCCGGCATCGCCACGTTATGCGGCGCCGTTTACGATCCAGCTGCCGACCACGGTCAAGGCCACCGCCTTCGATGCCGGCGGCACCGCGCTGGCGGCCACACGCAGCCGTACTTTCGATCGTGCCGGGTTGTTGCGCGTGGACACCCAGGGCCTGCGCGATTGCGTGGACACCGGGGCGCTCGGCCTGCGCCTGCCGCTGCTGCCGGAACTGACCGCTGCCGACACGCCGGTCTACAACGTCGACCTGTTCCATGCCTGCCGGCTTTATCCGCAGGCGCGCCTGGATGGCGTCGGCGCGATCCGGATCGAGGCCGCACGACTGCCGAACAATTTCGGCCTGGCCCACGAACAATCCAAGGTGGTGCAGTACCCCGCCAAGACGCGCCGCGGTGAGCTGGAAGTACGCCTGGGCTGCGAGGGCGAGCTGATCGCCAGCGTGCAATTGCCCAACAGCGCCACGCTGGGCGAACAATTCACGCTGGAAACCGCACTGCCTGCACGCACCGGCATCCACGATCTATGCCTGCGCTTCACCGCGCCGGTTCGCGGCCCGCTGTATGCCATCGGCGCCGTCCAGTTGATTGAAACCACCGCGCAGGCGCCCCCCGCCGCCACGCGCTGATCCATCCAAGGAGAGTCATCCATGCCCCTGTCCCGTCTTCGTTGCGTTCCCGCCCCCGCCCGCCTCGGGCTTGCCCTGGCCGTTGCCATCTCGCAGGCCTGGGCCGCGCCGCCCACCGCGACGCCCCTGGACAGCGGCTGGCAGGTGCGGCTGGTGCCGGGCCAGGAACAGGCCAGGACCTATCCGAAAGCAGCGGCGTGGTTGCCGGCGCAGGTGCCGGGCGCGGTGCAGACCGATCTGATCGCCGCCAAGATCGTGCCGGACCCGTTCTATCGCGACAACGAAGGCAAGATCCAGTGGGCGGGCCTGAGCGACTGGCAATACCACACCCGCTTCAACGTGGATGCGGCCACGCTCAAGCGCGAGCATGTCGAGCTGGTATTCGACGGCCTGGACACGTTTGCCGAGGTCACCCTCAACGGCAAGCCGCTGCTCAGCGCCGACAACATGTTCCGGCAGTGGCGCGTGGATGCCAAACCCCTGCTCAAGCGTGGCGACAACGTGCTCGAGGTCAAGCTGTTCTCGCCGATCAAGAAGATCCAGCCGTGGCTGGCCAAGCAGCCGTACGCGCTGCCGGGCGCCTACGATTCCGCCTTCGGCGACGAACCCGAATCGCGCCACAGCTCCACCTACGTGCGCAAGGCGCCGTACAACTTCGGTTGGGACTGGGGCCCGCGCATGGTCAATGCCGGCATCTGGAAAGACGTGCGCGTGGAAGCCTGGGATGCGGTGCGCGTGGACGGGCTGCATATCGCCCAGCAACGCGTGGATGCCGACAGCGCGCAATTGCAGGCGCAGCTGGAACTGCAGGCCGGCCGCAGCGGCCCGGTGCAGGTAACGCTGGACGTGCTGGGCCCGGATGGGCAGAAAGTTGGGCAATTCACCCAGCAGGCGGTGGTCGACCCCGGCCAGAACCGCATCGATGTGCCGGTGCGCATCGCCAAGCCCAAGCGCTGGTTCCCGGCCGGCTACGGCGCACAGGACCGCTACACCTTCGTGGCCAGCGTGCGTGATGCCGATGGCGACAGCCAGCAGATCAAGCGGGTCACCGGCCTGCGCTCGGTGGAGCTGCGCCGCGAGAAAGATAAGTACGGCAAGAGCATGGAGATCGTGATCAACGGCATCCCGATCTTCGCCAAGGGGGCCAACCTGATCCCGCTGGATGCGTTCCCCGCGCGCGTGAGCCCCGAGCGCATGCGCAGCACCTTGCAGGATGCGCGCGATGCCAACATGAACATGCTGCGCATGTGGGGCGGCGGGCATTATCAGGACGACCGCTTCTACGAGGTGGCCGACGAGCTGGGCATCATGATCTGGCAGGACTTCATGTTCGGCGGCGCAGTGCCGCCGTACGACGTGGAGTTCCGCGAGAACACCCGGCAGGAGGCGATCGAACAGGTCAAGCGCCTGCGCGACCATCCCAGCATCGTGCTGTGGTGCGGCAACAACGAAGTGCAGACCGGCTGGGAAAACTGGGGCGACCGGGTCAAGTTCAAGCAGTCGGTGGACCCGGAGGAACGCAGCCGCATCGAGCGCGGCATGACCACCTTGTTCGGCACCGTGTTCCGCGAAGTGGTGGCCACCTACGACAGCGACGTGCCGTATTGGTCCACCTCGCCTGGCACCAACTTCGACGGCGCCGCCGACCAGGCCAACGATGGCGACATGCATTACTGGAAGGTCTGGGGCGGCCCCGCGCTGCCGGTGACCGAATACCTCAACGTCACCCCGCGCTTCATGTCCGAATACGGCCTGCAGTCGTTCCCGGACATGCGCACCGTGCGTGCCTTCGCCGAACCCGGCGACATGGATCCGGAATCGCCGGTGATGCGCGTGCATCAGAAGTTCGACAAGGGCAACGGCAACAAGCGGCTGATGCTGTACATCCGGCGCGAATTCGGCGAGCCCAAGGACTTCGAGAGCTTCGTCTACTTGAGCCAGCTGATGCAGGCCGAAGGCATCAACCTGGCCGCCTCACATCTGCGTGCATCGCGTCCGCAATCGATGGGCTCGTTGTACTGGCAGCTCAACGATGTGTGGCCGGGTGCGTCGTGGTCCAGCGTGGACTACTACGGCCGCTGGAAGGCGCTGCACTACCACGCCCGCCGCTTCTACGCGCCGGAGCTGATCGCCGCATTGCGTAACGACAAGGGCCAGACCGAGGTGTCGCTGGTCTCCGACCGCACCACCCCGCTGGCCGCGCGTTGGCGCATGCGGGTAATGAGCATGGACGGCAAGCTGCTGAGCAAGCGCGAGGAAAAGGCCACCGTCAAACCGCTCAGCAGCCTGCAGGTGGGCAACTTCAGCGACAAGCAGTTGCTGGGCAGCGCCGACCCCAAGCGCAGCTACGCGGTTTTCGAGTTGTTCGACGGCGACAAGCTGCTGTCGCGCGAGGTGGTGTTCTTCGCGCCGGCCAAGCAGCTGGTGTTGCCGGCCGCCAAGATCGACAGCCAATGGCGCGCCGATGACGATGGCTACGCGCTGACGCTGTCCAGCAACACGCTGGCACGCGAGGTCTGGCTATCGTTCGGCGATGTGGATGCCACGCTGTCGGACAACGCGTTCGACCTGTTGCCGGGCGAGCCGTTGACCGTGCATGTGAGCAGCAAGGCCGCGCTGGCACAGTTGCAGTCCACGCTGCAGGTGCGCGATCTGGCGAGCACGCTGGCCGGTGCACCGCCGGAGCCGGCCGAGACGAAGTAAGCCGCGCCGGGAACAGGCGTCAGACGATGGCGCAGCGCTCGTCTCAGGGCGCTGCGCCATCCGCTAAGACTGCGCGTGGCGCAGTGACGGCAGTGCCGGGCGCAGGTCTCGTATCTGATCCGGCGCCTGATCGGCGGCAATCACCAACCCGAGTGTCACCAACCGCTGCCCGCGGTCTCGCTGCGGGCAATCCAAGAACAACGCGTGACGGCCATTCGCCGCCCCGCAGGAGTGAGCAGATGTCGTTGTCCGTGTTTCCATGCCGCCTGGCGGTCGCGCTGAGTCTGGGCCTGGGCCTGCCGCTGGTGGGCGCGCCGGCGTTGGCCGCAACACAACCCGATGCGACGCCGGAGCAACGCGCCGCCGCGCTGGTCGCGCAGATGAGCCGCGAGGAGAAAGTCGCGCAGGCGATGAACGATGCACCGGCGATTCCACGCCTGCGCATCCCCGCCTACGAGTGGTGGAGCGAAGGCCTGCACGGCATCGCACGCAATGGCTACGCCACGGTGTTTCCGCAGTCGATCGGCCTTGCCGCCAGCTGGAATACCGCGTTGATGCAGCAGGTGGGCACGGTGGTGTCGACCGAGGCGCGTGCCAAGTTCAATCAGGCCGGCGCCCCGGGCAAGGATCACAAGCGCTACGCGGGCCTGACCATCTGGTCGCCCAACATCAATATCTTCCGCGACCCGCGCTGGGGCCGTGGCATGGAAACCTACGGCGAGGATCCCTTCCTCACCGGGCAATTGGCGGTGGGCTTCATCCGCGGCTTGCAGGGCGACGATCTGGATCACCCGCGCACCATCGCCACGCCCAAGCACATCGCGGTGCACAGCGGCCCGGAGCCTGGCCGGCACAGCTTCGATGTGGACGTGTCGCCGCGCGATGTGGAGGCGACCTATACGCCCGCCTTCCGCGCCGCCCTGATCGACGGCCAGGCCGGCTCGGTGATGTGCGCGTACAACTCGCTGCACGGCACGCCGGCCTGCGCGGCCGACTGGTTGCTCAACGGCCGCGTGCGTGGCGACTGGGGCTTCAAGGGCTTTGTGGTGTCCGACTGCGATGCGGTCGACGACATGACCCAGTTCCATTACTTCCGCCCGGACAATGCAGGCTCGTCGGCTGCAGCGCTTAAGGCCGGCCACGATCTCAATTGCGGGCATGCCTATCGCGAACTCGGCACGGCGATCGAACGTGGCGAAGTGGACGAAGCCCTGCTCGACCAATCGCTGGTGCGCCTGTTCGCCGCGCGCTATCGCCTGGGCGAACTGGAAGCGCCGCGCAAGGATCCGTATGCAAAGCTCGGTGCCAGGGATATCGATAACGCAGCCAACCGTGCGCTGGCGCTGAAAGCCGCTGCCGAATCAATCGTATTGCTCAAGAACGAGGCCGGCACACTACCGTTGAAGGCCGGCACGCGGCTGGCGGTGATCGGCCCCAATGCCGATGCCCTGGCGGCGCTGGAAGCCAATTATCAAGGCACCTCGTCCGAGCCGGTGACGCCCTTGCTCGGCCTGCGCCAGCGCTTCGGCGCGCAGCAGGTGAGTTATGCGCAAGGTGCGCCGCTGGCCGCGGGCGTACCCGGCATGATTCCGGAAACCGCGCTGCGCAGCGACGGCAAGCCGGGCTTGCGTGGCGAATATTTCGACACTGTCGAGCTGGACGGTGCGCCGCGCGTGGTGCGGCAGGATCGCACGGTGAGTTTCAACTGGGACCAGGTCGCCCCCGCAAAGGGCGTGCCGGCCGATCGCTACGCGGTGCGCTGGAGCGGCGAACTGCTGCCGCCGAGCGCTGGCGATTACACGCTGGCGGTACGGGTGGCGCGCTGCTTCGACTGCGCCGGCCACGACCCGGTGCGGCTATACATCGACGACAAGCTGGTGGTCGCCGGCAATGCCGAAGACAAGCATGTGCCGGCCGGCATGCACAACGCCGATGGCCGCAGCGTGGAAACCGTGCTGCACTTCGACGACACCCGCCCGCACAAGATTCGCCTGGAGATGGAACACCGCGGCCAGGACCAGGGCGTGCGCCTGGAGTGGCTGGCACCGGCGGCCGCGCAACTGGCCGAGGCCGAGCAGGCGGTGGCGCAGGCCGATGCGGTGGTGGCCTTCGTCGGCCTGTCGCCGGATGTGGAAGGCGAGGAACTGCGCATCGACGTGCCCGGCTTCGACGGCGGCGACCGCAACGACATCGCCCTGCCCGCCCCGCAGCAGGCGCTGCTGGAACGGGCCAAGGCCTCCGGCAAGCCGCTGGTGGTGGTGCTGATGAGCGGCAGCGCGGTGGCCCTGAACTGGGCCAAGACGCATGCCGATGCGATCGTCGCGGCGTGGTATCCGGGCCAGTCCGGCGGCACCGCGATCGCGCGCATGCTGGCCGGCGACGACAACCCCGGCGGGCGCCTGCCGGTGACGTTCTATCGCTCCACCAAGGACCTGCCGCCCTACGTCAGCTACGACATGAAGGGCCGCACCTACCGCTACTTCAAGGGCGAGCCGCTGTTTCCGTTCGGCTACGGCTTGAGCTACACCAGCTTTGCCTACGCCGCGCCGCAGCTGTCCACTGCAACCCTGCAAGCCGGCAGTTCGTTGCAGGTGACCACCACCGTGCGCAACACCGGCACGCGTGCCGGCGACGAAGTGGCCCAGGTGTATCTGCAGTATCCGGATCGCCCGCAGTCTCCGTTGCGCAGCCTGGTCGGCTTTCAGCGTGTGCATCTGAAGCCCGGCGAGCAGCGCACGCTGCGCTTCACCCTGGATGCGCGCGCGCTGAGCGATGTGGATCGTACCGGGCAGCGTTCGGTGGAAGCCGGCGACTACACGCTGTTTGTTGGCGGTGGCCAGCCCGGCACCGGCGCGGCTGGCGAGGCCGCAGCGTTCTCGATCTCGGGGCGTTCGCCGTTGCCGAAATAAGCGGGGCATCCGCGTGACCCACAACAGGCGTCGGCTGTCATGGCCAGCGCCTGTTGCATGATCTGCGCATGCTGCGTTGCATCGCAGGATGCAGACACCGCGACCGCGCAACCCGGAATTGGTGATCTATCCGCAGGCAATACGAGGATCTCCGCACACACTTCACACCTACTTGACAGAGCGCAAAACGCGGTCTATCACTAGCCACAGTCGGCAACACGCGCCATCGGCGTTGCGCCCGACGCACATGACGGCAACAGCGTTTCCACGTAGCACCTGCACTGGGAGATGGTTGGATGCAGCATCGTCGTACCGGCCAGCGCGTATCTGTCGCCGCTCATGCAGTGCATCGCATCGGCGCCTGCGGTGCTGTCGTCACGCTGGTGCAGCCGTCATGACCAAGCATTACAAGTTGAGCGCAATGCGCTCGCGTTCCAAGTGCATTGCCGGGTACTCCCCGCCCCGCCACTGACGCCTGCATGGCTGTCCCAGCTGGCAGACGCTCCGGCGCCACTCCCGTTCGGTAATTCGCACACGCGTTGATCGCGTGCTGTGCCATGCCGTGCGCGCGCATCGCCGTGCAACCGTCTGCCCAAGAGCAAGGCATCGGCAAGGCGTTGCCGTCGGCAACGCTGCCCAGCATCTGGCGAGGTGGCACGTGGCAAAGCGTGAGCGTTCGAACGGCAAGCAGTGGGTCGTGGCAATCCTGACCGTGACCGGCATGGCGTCTGCCGCAGCCGCAGTGGCCGGCACCGTGGAGGGAGACCTCAAGGAAGGCAGCAGCGGCAAGCCCGCCACCAATGCGAAGGTACGCATTGCCGGCACGTCCTACAGCGCGGTGGCCGATGCGCGCGGGCACTTCGTCATCCGCGATGTGCCTGCCGGGCAGTACGCGCTAGCTCTGGACTACCCCGGCTTCAGCGCGGCCGAGACCAGCGTGCAGGTCGGCGACAGCGGCACGGCCTCGGTGGCCATTGCGCTGGAGGAGGTCAAGCAACTGAAGGCGGTCAGCGTGGTGAGCAACCGCTACGACGCCAGCGACCTGAAGATCAACGCCGCCAACACGGTGGACGTGCTGTCGGCCAACGACCTGCAACGCACCGCCGTGCACAACGTGGCCGAAGCGCTCGGCCTGATCGCCGGCATCAACATCACCAGCACCGGCTCGGGATACTTCGGCGGCATCGATGGCGCCGCGCGCGGCGAAGGCATGTTCGCCTCGGTGCGCGGGCTGCCGTCCGAATACAACGTCAACATGATCGACGGCGTCACCGTGGCGCAGGGCATGCCGTATAGCCGCAGCGTGCAGCTCAGCCTGTTGCCGCCGAGCGGCCTGCAGACCATCGTCGCCAACAAGACCTCCACCGCCGACATGGATGGCGATGCGATCGGCGGCACGCTGGATTTCCGCACGCCCACCGCCTACGACTTCAAGGACATCACCAGCGGTAGTGTCACCGGCAGCGGCCGGGTGGAAAGCCGCGCGCGCGATTACGGTGGCGATGGCCTGGGCGGCGGCTTCGGCGGCGAGTTCCAGCACAAGTTCGGTGAGGCGCAACAGTTCGGCGTCTATGCCAGCGCGTACTACGACTACCGCACCACCACCAACAGCGAGGTGGCTGCGGCCACCAGTGCACTCAACGATGGCTCCTGGGAGTACCTGAACACCGATGCCGAAGGTCGCAACGCGGCCGGTTTCGATCCGCAACACAACCTCACCAGCACCGGCATGAACGTCGGCATCGCCGCCGGCTGGGAGCGCCGCTATGGCGGCAACGCCTCGTTCGACTGGCATGTGGACGACAGCCTGTCGCTGTATGCGCGCATGACCTACGCCTATGCCAAGACCGAGCAAGGCACCACCTTCGTGCAATTGCTGCCGCAGGATGTGAGCTACGTGCCGACCGGCACACCGGGCGTGTTCACCCCGAATATCGGCCGCATCGCCTCGCGCTTCTGGTACGAGACCAACCCGGAAGTCGCCGACCTGGCCACCTTCCAGATCGGCGCCAAAAAGACCGCCGGCGGCTGGACCTTCATGCCCAACCTGTTCTACAGCTTCGGCAACAACGACCGACCCGACCATATCGAAATCGACGGGCGCGAAGACAAGTTCAGCCAGGACAACTACGCCTATTCCGGCAACAGCTTCGTGCGCTATGGCGGCGGCGCGTTCCCCTACCCGCAGCTCACGCCCGCGCTGCAGGCGCAGGTCAACAACATCCCGGCGTTGTACGCCAGCAGCTACGGCGAGCAGACCAAGATCTACTCCGGCCAGAAGAAGGGCGGCGCGCGTTTCGACACCCGCTACGATTTCGAAGATGGCGCGCTGCGCTCAGTGCAGTTCGGAGTGAAGTACAGCAGGAGCAGCCGCCGCTACACCAATCGCGACTGGTATACCGGCGGCGTGGACGGCACCACCACGTTGGGCGATCTGGGCATCTTCACCGGTACCTATGCCTCGATCTTTCCCGGCAAATACGACTGGAATACGCCACGGGTGAGCGAAGCGGCGGTGGCCGGCGTCATCGCACAACACCTCAGCGACGATGACCTGGACACCTGCGGCAGTGCGTTCTACGTCAACAACTACAACTGCAACACCATGCGCGGCATCGAGGCGGTCAGCGCCGCCTATGCCACTGCCACCTTCACTGTCGGCAACCTGGATATCGTGCCGGGCGCGCGCTTCGAGCACACCGGGATCGACAACACCTTCTGGGTGAGCCCGGTGGATGCGGACGGCAACGAGATCGTCGGCTACTTCGACCACAACCACACTTCTTACAACGAGCCGTTGCCCAGCGTGTTCCTGACCTGGCGGCCGGACCTGCGCACCGCCTATCGCGCCTCGCTGTGGACCAGCTATACGCGGCCCGCCTTCGTACAGCTGGGTGGCGGCAGCCAGATCGACATCTCCAATGGCGTCACCACCATCACCCAGGGCAATCCCGACCTGAAGCCGATCGAGTCCACCAACCTGGACCTGTCCGGCGAGTGGTCCACCGAGCGCGGCGGCTTCTTCTCGCTGGCCGGCTTCTACAAGCAGTTGCGCAACTACATCTACGATGCCGGCTCGGCCCAGGCCAATGGCAACACCACCGGCAGCGGCACGGTGCTGTACCACATGCCCACCAACGGCGGCGACGGCAAGATCTACGGCGTGGAACTCAGCGCGCGGCAGAAGTTCCAGGACCTGCCGGCGCCGTTCGACGGCCTGGGCATCAGTGCCAACGCCACCCGCCAGCATGCGCGCGCCGACCTGGGCCTGGCTGGCTTCGACAACGAACACATGCAATCGGCGCCGTCGGCGATGGCCAACCTGGAGTTGTTCTACGAGCACAACGGGTTCTCGTTGAACCTGAGCTACCACTTCAGCAGTTCTTACCTGCTGGGCTACGACTTCCTGCACGAAGGCGCGCCCTGGAACGACCTGTGGGCACGCCCGACCCGGCGCGTGGATCTGCACACCGGCTACCGCTTCGACAACGGCGTGAGCATGGACCTGTCGATCTCCAACCTGACCAAGGAATACAGCTACTGGGCGCATGTGGGCCGCAACAACCTGGCGATCTCCGACATCGTCGATGCCGGCAGCACCGCCTTGTTCACGGTCAAGTACGCGTTCTAGCAGCGCGTGGCGCACTCACTGCGCGGCGCAACGCAGCGCAGCGATTCCTTCCACTCCCTGGAGCAGCGATGAAACGCAGGAGTCTGTGTACGTTCGGCCTGCTCGCACCGTTCGGTCTGGCGGCCGCGCCGGCGCTGCTGTCGTCGCTGCATGCGCCGCTGCCGGATGGGCGGCCGCATGCGTTCGGCTTCGAGCGCGGCCAGTTCGTGCTGGATCAGCAGCCGTGGCAACTCCGCAGCGGCGAGATGCATCCGTTGCGCATCGCCCGTGCGGACTGGCTGCAGCGCATCCGCATGGCCAAGGCGCTGGGCTTGAACACCATCGCGCTATACCTGATGTGGAACGCCTACGAACGCGAGCCGGGGCAATTTGATTTCAACACCGGCGAACGCGATTTCGTTGCCTTCATCAAGCTCTGCCAACAGGAAGGACTATGGGTGTATCTGCGCCCCGGCCCGTACGTCTGCGCCGAGTGGACGCTGGGCGGGCTGCCGCCGTATCTGTTGCGCGAGCCGGGCATGCGCCTGCGCGATGCCGGCGACGCGCGCTACATGGCGGCGGTGCAGCGCTATATCGCCGCAGTGGCGCCGCGCATCGCACCGTTGATGGCCAGTGCCGGCGGGCCGGTGCTGATGCTGCAGATCGAGAACGAATACAGCATGCAGGGCAGCGACGTGGGCTATCTGCAGGCAGTGGCTGCGCTGTGGCGCGCGCACGGCATCGATGGTCCGTTTTCATTGGCCGAAGGCATGAAGGATCTGCGCCGGCGCAAGGCCTATCTGCCAGGCGCCGCGCTGGGATTGGATGGGGCCGATCTGGCTGAATTGCAGGAAGCAAGGCAGATCGCAGGCAACGCGCCGGTCTGGGTGGCCGAAGGCTATCCGGGTTGGCTGACCCATTGGGGCGAAGACGACTTCGCAAAGCGCGATTACGCGCCGATGCTGCAGCAGCTGATGGCCGCCGGCTATTCGTTCAATCTCTACGTGGTGCATGGCGGCAGCAACTTCGGCCTCAGCGCCGGTGCCAATGCCGAAGACGACGGCTCGCAGTTCCAGCCTGCATTGACCAGCTACGACTACGGCGCCCCGATCGACGAAGGCGGCCGCGCCACGCCTGCGTACATGGCGCTGCGCCGGATCATCGCCCGGCACAGCAGCACCGCGCTGCCGGCAATCCCGCAGGCACCGCCGCGCGCACGCTTTGCATCGGTCACCGCGCACCCGGTCGCCGCGCTCTGGGACAACCTGAGCCCCACGCCGGTGCACACCGAGCAGCCCACCGACAACCAACGCCTGCTCAAGCAGAACCTGGGGCTGGTGGTGTACCGGCGCCGTATTGCAGCCGGCACGCAGCTGGAGCTTGGCAAGGTGCACGACTACGCGGTGGTGCAACTGGACGGCGAGGAGATCGGGCATGTCTCGCGCATGCAGCACGCGCGCCTGAACAGCGCGCCGCAGCTCCCGCTCGCACAGGCCGCATCCGAAGAGCGCAGATTGGACGTCCTGGTCGACAGCTTCGGCTACATCAACTTCGGCCCGGCCTTGGGCGATGCAAAAGGCTTGCTCGGCCCGGTGCTGCTGGATGGCAGGGAGCTGCGCGGTTGGCAGGTCTACGGCTTGCCGCTGGATGACGACAAGGCACCGACGCTGCGCCCGCTGCAAGGCCCACCCACACGGCCCGGCCTGTACTTCGCAGCCGCCATCGCGCTGGAAACCTTCGGCGACGTCTACATCGACATGAGTCAGTGGCGCAAAGGCTATCTGTGGGTCAACGGCCGCCTGCTCGGGCGTTACTGGGACATCGGCCCGCAGCAGTGCCTGTTCTGCCCTGGCGCGTGGTTGAAACAGGGCGACAACGCAGTGCTGGTGCTGGATCTGCATCGGCTGCAACCCACCGCGATCCACTGCGCAGACGGGCTGACCTCCGCACGCTTCGCGAGCACCACGGCAGCAGTCGCGCAGGCGGAGCCCAGCGCATGCTGACCGCACCCAGCGTCGTGCCGGCGAATCCACAGGCGTCGGCACCGCCGCGCACGCTCGGTTTCTGGAGCGCGCTGTCGGCCAACCTGCTCAACATGATCGGCATCGGGCCGTTCATCACCATCCCGCTGGCCTTGTCGGCACTGGCCGGGCCGGCGGTGCTGGCCGGTTGGGTCGCCGGCGCACTGCTCTGCCTGTGCGATGGCCTGGTGTGGGCCGAGCTGGGCGCGGCGATCCCGCGCTCGGGCGGGCCGTACCACTACCTGCGCGAGGCCTACGGCCGCGACCGCTGGGGGCGGCTGTTCGGTTTCCTGTATCTGTGGCAGACGCTGCTGACCGCGCCGTTGTCGGTGGGCTCGGCGGCGGTCGGTTGCGTGCAGTACCTGGCGTTCCTGCTGCCGGGGCTGAGCCATACGCAGCTCACTGCGGTCGCGATGGCGTTGTGCGCGTTCAACACACTGCTGCTGTATCGCAAGGTGCGCTCGGTGCAGCTGCTGTCGCTGCTGGTCAGTGCGGTGGTGATCGGCGCCTGCGTATGGATCATCGTCAGTGGTGTGCTGCACTTCGACGTTGGCATCGCCTCGGCGTTCTTGCATGCCCGCCCGGCATCGCCGCATGGATTCTGGCTGGGCTTTGGTGCAGTGGCCTTGATCGCGGTCTACGACTACGGCGGCTACAACAACGTGTGCATGCTGGGCGGCGAAATCCGCAAGCCGCGCCGCACGATTCCGCGCGCGGTGTTGATCTCGATCCCGATCGTGGCGCTGCTCTACCTGGGCCTCAACATCACCCTGCTCGGTGTGCTGCCCTGGCAGCAGGCGGCGCACTCCAAGGCGGTGATGGCCGACTTCATGCAGGCCATCTACGGGCCCATCGGCAGCACCGTGGCGGTGGCGCTGATCGTGCTGGCCAGCTGGGGCTCGGCCCTGGTTGTGCAGTTGGGCTATTCGCGGGTGCCGTATGCGGCTGCAGCGGCCGGGCAGTTCTTCGGCGTGTTTGCGCGGCTGCATCCGCGCGGCGGCTTTCCGACCGTGTCGCTGCTGTTCGTCGGTGCGACCTCGGCGCTGGCCTGTCTGCTGTCGCTGGACGATCTGATCGCCACCTTGATGATCATCCAGATCCTGTTCCAGTTTCTGGCGCAATGCCTGGCGGTGGTGCTGTTGCGACGCAGGCGACGTCGGCGTGCCTTTGCGATGCCGCTGTATCCATGGCCGTTGCTGATCAGCGTGTTCGGCTGGCTGTATCTGCTGGCGACCAGCCCGGGACGCCGCCTGCTCGCTGCCGTGGTGGCGCTGTGCGTGGGCAGCGCCTTGTATCTGATCCAGGCACGGAGGCAGCGCGCATGGCCGTTCCAGCAGTGAACACCGCGCAACTCGTGGTGGTCGGCGAGGTCTATCTGGACCACATCTTCAGCGGCTTCGCACGCTGGCCGGCACCGGGCGAAGAAGCGCTGGCGCGCCATTACACGCGTGAGCTGGGCGGCGGCACCGTCATCACCGCCTGCGCGCTGGCGCGCCTGGGCTGCAACGTACGCGTACTCGGTGCGATCGGTGCGCAGGACCGCGCGGTGTTCGCCCAGCGGCTGGGCGAGTTCGGTGTCTCGGCCGACGGGCTGGTCGATTCGGAAGCCGGCACCGGCGTGACCACCAGCGTGTCGCTGCAGGAGGACCGCTCGTTCTTCACCTATGTCGGCGCCAATGCCGACTTGGGCACGCTGCTGCTACGCGAGCAATCCATTGCCGCAATGTGCGCGGCCCGGCATGTGCACTTCGCGATGCCGTTGCCGGCCGCGTTGGCCGCCGTCGTGTTGCCGCTGCTGGCAAACGCCGGCTGCACAACCTCGCTGGATGTGGGTTTCAGCCCGGCCTGGCTCACCGACCCGGCCAACCACGCCACCTGCCGCGCGGTGACCTGGTTCCTGCCGAACCAGAAAGAAGCGGCGCTGATGGGCTGCGACGACGGCGCCGATGCCTGCCTGGCGTGGGCGCGCGCGCTTGGCCTGCGGCAGGCGGTGATCAAGCGCGGCGCTGCGGGCGCCATGGTGATCGACAACAACGGCGCACGCCCGATCGCCGCGCCCATTGTGCCGGTGCGCGACACCACCGGTGCCGGCGATGCCTTCGATGCCGGCTTTCTGGCCGCCCAGCTGCGCGGCCTGCCGCTGGACGAGAGCGCACAGCACGGCTGCCATGCCGGCGCTGCCTGTTGCAGCGCGCTCGGCGCGCTCGATGGCCTTTTTCTTTTATCTCCCCCCACACACGAGGACGTTCCATGAGCAGTTCTGTCGACAATCGCAAGCTGACCCTGATCGGCGGCGGCGGCGTACGCACGCCGTTGGTGGTGTACGGCGTCAACGAGGCCGCCGAAGCGCTGGGCGCGCGCGAAATCGTGCTGTACGACCCCGACCAGGAGCGCCTGGCGCTGATGGTGGCGATGGGCCGCGCCATCGTCGCCGAGTCCGGCGGCGCGTTGCAGGTGCACGCCGCGCCCTCGCTGGAAGCGGCGATCGAGGGCGCGCACTTCGTGCTCAACAGCATCCGCGTCGGTGGCATCGCCCAGCGTGCCTCCGACGAGCAGACCATCATCCGCCACGGCTATTCCGGCCAGGAAACCACCGGCCCCGGTGGCGTGGCCAAGGCGCTGCGCACGGTGCCGGTGGCGATCGAACAGGCGCGCCTGATCGAGCGCCTGAGCCCGGACGCCTGGCTGGTCAGCTTCACCAATCCGGCCGGGCTGATCACCCAGGCCATCAGCGCACACACCCGCGCGCGCGTGGTTGGCATCTGCGACACGCCGGTGGAGCTGTTCCACAACATCGCACGCGCGCTCGGCGAGCCGGCCGAAGAGGTGGAATGCGACTACGTCGGCCTCAACCACCTGGGCTGGATCCGCGCGGTGCGCCTGCGCGGCGTGGACATCATCGACCGCGTGCTCGCCGACGACGCCATCCTGCGGCAGCTGTATCTGGCGCCGTTGTTCGACTTCGACATGCTGCGTGCGCTGCGGCTGATCCCCACCGAGTACCTGTACTTCTTCTACGAGCGCCGCCGCGCCCTGGACAACCAGCGCGCCAGCGGCGCCAGCCGCGGTGGCGAGATCGAACGGCTCAACCGCAGCCTGATCGGCGACCTGCGCAGCCGCCTGGAGGCCGGCGACACCACCGGCGCGGTGCAGACCTATGCCGCCTACCTGGCGCAGCGCTCCGGCTCGTACATGAAGCTGGAGGCCGAGGCCGGCTCGGCCTTCGCGCCTGACCTGGCGCCGCAGCCGGATCCGTTCCGCGCCAGCACCGGCTATCACCGCATCGCAGTGGACGTGATGAGCGCGCTGACCGGTGCCCGCCCCAGCCGGCACGTGGTCAACGTGCGCAACCAGGGCGCGCTGGCCGAGCTGGCCGACGACGACATCGTGGAAATCGCCTCCGACATCGACCGCGACCGCATCGTGCCGATCCCGGCCGCGCCGCTGCCGGCCGCGGTGCAAGGGCTGGTGCGCTCGTTCAAGGCCTACGAACACGCCGCAATCGAGGCCGCGCTCAGCGGCAGCCACCTGGACGCCTGCAAGGCGATGCTGATCCACCCGGCGATCGGCGAGTGGAGCCCGTCGCGGCGCATGCTGGACGAACTGTTCGGGCATGCACACGACGATGACCACTGCGCGGGGCCGGCGCAGTGGCGCGGGCATGCGGCCGGTTGAAAGCCGGTGCCGCGCGACCGCGGAGGACGTGGACCAGCCACTGCCGCCATGGCCGCAGGCCACGCGTACGGCGCCGAATTGTGCGAGCGCACTATGCACATTCGGCGCACACGTTGTATGGTCATCGGGAATTGGTCATGCATAGGTCTCATCATCGGCCCGGCACGTGATGCCGCCGCTGCAAGGATGTCCGCTGCGTCGACCGCTTGCTGAAATCCCAGGGAGCTCCAGGTCATGCACACCCGCCGCGACATCCTTCAGTTGCTGGGCGCCAGCGCGGGCGCCGGCCTGCTCGCCGGCGCACTGCCCGCCTTCGCCGCCCCCGTTGCCGGCACCTCCACGGCTGCCGGCAACTTCGTCAGCAAGCGCCCGCCCAAGGCGCAGCGCCGCTTTGTTAGCAAGGCGGTCGAGCAGCAGATCGTGCAGATCAAGTCGCGCATCGCCGATCCCGAACTGGCCTGGCTGTTCGAGAACTGCTACCCCAACACGCTGGACACCACGGTGGAAACCGGCACCCGCAACGGCAAGCCGGACACCTTCGTCATCACCGGCGACATCCACGCGATGTGGCTGCGCGACTCCTCCGCCCAGGTGCACCCGTATGTGCCGCTGGCCAGGCGCGACCCTGCCTTGCGGCGCATGTTCCATGGCCTGATCCAGCGCCAGGCCGCCTGCATCCGGCTGGACCCGTACGCCAACGCCTTCCTGCCCGATGGCCAGACCCAGCGCCTAAAGTGGTCGCTCAACGACATCACCGAGATGAAGCCCGGCGTGGGCGAGCGCAAGTGGGAGATCGATTCGCTGTGCTACCCGATCCGCATCGCGCACGAATACTGGCGCGCCACCGGCGATGCCGCCCCGTTCGACGACGACTGGCGCGCAGCGATGCAGGTGGTGGTCAGAACCTTCCGCGAGCAGCAGCGCAAGGACAACCGCGGCCCCTACGTGTTCCAGCGCCCCTCGCCGTTGGCGACCGAGACCCTGGTGCTGGAAGGCTACGGCCAGCCGACCCGGCCCAACGGCATGATCCACTCGATGTTCCGCCCCTCCGACGATGCCTGCGTGTATCCGTTGTTCGTGCCGGCCAACCTGTTCGCGGTGGCCTCGCTGCGCCAGCTGGCAACGATGAGCACGGCCCTGCATCGTGATGCCGCGTTTGCTGCCGACTGCACCGCGCTGGCCGATGAAGTGGAAGCCGCAACGCGCAAGTTTGGCCAGCAACGCGATACCGATGGGCAGGCCTACTGGGCATTCGAAGTGGACGGTTACGGCAACCAGTTGTTTATCGACGACGCCAATGCCCCCGGCCTGCTCAGCCTGGCCTACCTGGGCTGCTGCGACCGCGCCGACCCGGTATTCCTGCGCACGCGCCAACTGGCCTGGAGCGAACGCAACCCGTATTTCTCGCGCGGCAGCGCGGCCGAAGGCGTCGGCAGCCCGCACAGCGGCATGGGCACGATCTGGCCGATGTCGATCATCCAGTACGCCCTGGTCAGCGACGACGACGCACAACTGCGCCAGTGCCTGCAGTGGCTCAAGACCACCCATGCCGGCACCGGCTTCATGCACGAGGCCTTCGACAAGGACAACCCGAGCAGCTTCACCCGCCACTGGTTCGCCTGGGCCAACACCTTGTTCGGCGAACTGATCATCGACCTGCACCAACGCAAACCCCAGCTGCTGCGCAGCGCCTGATTCCACGAGGGGCCCACCCTTGCAACGCGGAACTGCAGAGCACTTGATCTTCCCTTCTCCCGCCGGGAGAAGGTGCCCGAAGGGCGGATGAGGGTACGGCCCGCCCCACTTCGTGACATCCAAGAGCACATCACCATGGCAACACGACGCGGTTTTCTCCAAGGCGCCATCGCAGCAGCACTGTTCGGCAGCGCAGGCCTCTCCGGGCTTGCACGCGCACGCGCCGGCAACTACGCACTGCCGGCCGATGCGCGCACCCGCGCCGAGCTCACCCGCCATGTCGATGTGTTCATCGGCACCGGCGGCCATGGCCACACCTTCCCCGGTGCGACCCTGCCGTTCGGCATGGTGCAGCTGAGCCCGGACACCTACAACGCGGTATGGGATTCGTGCTCCGGCTATCACGAGTCCGACGGCTCGATCATGGGCTTTTCGCACACGCACCTGTCCGGCACCGGCATCGGCGACATGCTGGATTTTCTGCTGGTGCCCGCCACCGGCGAAGTGAAGCTGGTGCCCGGCGCACTCGACGCACCGGACAGCGGTTACCGCTCGCGCTACGACCATGCCGACGAAGCCGCCTCGCCCGGTTACTACCGCGTGCGGCTCAAGGACAGCGGCGTACATGCCGAACTCACTGCCACCGCGCGCGCCGGCCTGCACCGCTACCACTTTCCCAAGGGCAAGCCGGCGCATGTGCTGCTGGACCTGTGCCACGGCATGCAGGACAAACCCGGCATCCCCACCCGCATCACCGACGCGCAACTGCGCGTGGTCGACGACCGCACGCTCACCGGTGGCCGGCGTGTCTACCAATGGGCGCAGGGGCGCTACATCTATTTCGCGATGCGGCTGTCGCGGCCGTTCAAGCAGGTGCAGCTGTACAACGAAGACCAACCGCTGGCCGCAGGCACGCGCAACGTGGACGGCGTGCACCTCAAGGCCGCCCTGCACTACCCCGACGCAGCCGACGCACCGCTGCTGATCAAGGTCGGCATCTCCGCCGTCAGCGCCGACAATGCGCTGGCCAACCTGGATGCGGAACTGCCGGACTTCGACTTCGCCCGCGTGCATGCGCAAGCCGTGGCCGCCTGGGAAAAGGAACTGGCACGCGTACGCATCGACAGCGATGACGACACGCAACGCCGCATCTTCTACACCGGCCTGTATCACAGCCTGCTCGCGCCCACCCTGTTCAGCGATGTGGATGGCCGCTACCGCGGCATGGACCTGCAGATCCACACCGCCCCCAAGGGCTATCACAACTACAGCACCTACTCGCTGTGGGACACCTACCGTGCCGCGCATCCGCTGCTCACCCTGGTGCAGCCCGAGCGCGTACCGGACCTGCTGCAATGCCTGGTGCGCGGCGCCAACGAATGCCCGGACGGCGTGGGCATCTGGCCGCTGCAAGGCGTGGAAACCGGCTGCATGATCGGCTATCACTCGGCCGTGGTGCTGGCCGAAGCGCATGCCAAGGGCTTCACCGGCATCGACTACACCGCCGCCTGGCCGGCTTACCGCAAGCGCGCCATGGACGACACCACCCATGGCCTGGCGTACTACCGCAAGCTCGGCTACATCCCCGCCGACAAGGTCGACGAAGCGGTCAGCCGCACGCTGGAATACGCCTACGACGACTGGGCCTGCGCGCATCTGGCACAGGCCGCCGGTGCCACTGACGATGCACGCGCACTGCGCGAACGCTCGCGCAACTACCGCAACGTGTTCAATCGCGACAGCGGCTTCGTACAGGCGCGTCTGGAAGACGGTAGCTGGGCCACGCCGTTCGACCCGCGCGGCATGGGCCATATCAGCAAATGGCGCGACTTCACCGAATCCAATGCCTGGCAGGCCAGCTTCCTCAACCAGCACGATCTGTACGGTTACATGGACCTGTACGGCGGCCGCGACGGTTTTGTCGCCAAGCTCGACGAGCTGTTTTCCACCAGCTCCGAACTGCCCGCCGATGCGCCACCGGATATCGACGGCCTGGTCGGCCAGTACGCGCACGGCAACGAGCCAAGCCATCATGTGGCCTATCTGTTCGCTTACGCCGGCCAGCCGTACAAGACCCAGGCGATGGTGCGCCGGCTGCTGCGCGAGCAATACCACGACGCGCGCAACGGCCTGTCCGGCAACGAGGACTGCGGGCAGATGAGCGCCTGGTTCGTGCTCAGCGCGCTCGGGCTGTATGCGGTGGACCCGGTCAGCGGCAACTACGTCCTCGGCAGCCCGCTGTTCAAGCGCGCAGAACTCGATGTCGGCAACGGCCGCACGCTGCGCATCGTCGCCAACAACAGCAGCGCGCAGAACGTGTATGTGCAGTCGCTGAGCTGGAACGGCAAACCGACCAACCGCAGCTGGATGCGGCATGCCGACCTGGCCGCAGGCGGCACGCTGGAATTCACCATGGGCGCTAAACCGAATCCGGCGTTCGGCGCAAACAAGGAGGATCTGCCGCCTTCGTTTGCTTGATGTTTGTCCTTACTCGTCACTCGTTACCGCCGAGAATCGCCCATGTTGCGCAGCACCCTCAGCCCCCTCGTCCTGGCCCTCGCGCTGGCGCTTCCCGTCGCCGCCAATGCCGCCGACACCCACACCTGGCCCAGCTTCGGCACGCAAGGCACGCAGTTCGTGCGCGACGGCAAGCCGTATCAACTGCTCTCCGGTGCCATCCATTTCCAGCGCATCCCGCGTGACTACTGGAAAGACCGCCTGCAGAAGGCGCGTGCACTGGGCTTGAACACGGTGGAGACCTACGTGTTCTGGAACCTGGTCGAGCCGCAGCAGGGCCGGTTCGACTTCACCGGCAACAACGACGTGGCCGCGTTCGTACGCGAGGCCGCCGCGCAAGGCCTCAACGTGATCCTGCGGCCCGGCCCCTACACCTGCGCCGAGTGGGAAGCCGGCGGCTACCCCGCCTGGTTGTTCGGCAAGGACAACATCCGTGTGCGCAGCCGCGACCCGCGCTTCCTCGCCGCCAGCCAGGCCTATCTGGATGCCGTGTCCCAACAGGTGCGTCCGCTGCTCAATCACAACGGCGGGCCGATCATCGCCGTGCAGGTCGAGAACGAATACGGCTCCTACGACGACGACCATGCCTACATGGCCGACAACCGCGCCATGTACGTCAAGGCCGGCTTCGACGACGCCTTGCTGTTTACCTCCGACGGCGCCGACATGCTCGCCAACGGCACCTTGCCGGACACCCTGGCGGTGGTGAACTTCGCCCCCGGCGAGGCCAGGAGCGCGTTCGACAAACTGATCAAGTTCCGCCCTGACCAACCGCGCATGGTCGGCGAATACTGGGCCGGCTGGTTCGACCACTGGGGCAAGCCGCACGCCAGCACCGACGCAAAACAACAGACCGAAGAGCTGGAGTGGATCCTGCGCCAGGGGCATTCGGCCAACCTCTACATGTTCATCGGCGGCACCAGTTTCGGCTTCATGAATGGTGCCAATTTCCAGGGCAATCCCAGCGACCATTACGCCCCGCAGACCACCAGCTACGACTACGACGCCATCCTCGACGAAGCCGGCCGCCCCACCCCCAAGTTTGCGCTGATGCGCGACGCCATCGCCCGCGTCACCGGCGTGCAACCGCCCGCGCTGCCCAAGCCGATCGCGATCACGGCACTGCCGGACACCCAACTGCGCGAATCCGCCTCGCTGTGGGACAACCTGCCCGCCCCGATCGCCATCGACACGCCGCAGCCGATGGAGCACTTCGGCCAGGACTACGGCTACATCCTCTACCGCACCACCGTCACCGGCCCGCGCAAGGGGCCGCTGTACCTGGGCGAGGTGCGCGATGTGGCGCGGGTGTATGTCGACCAGAAGCCGGTCGGCAGTGTCGAGCGCCGGCTGCAGCAGGTCTCCACCGACGTGGATATTCCGGCCGGCCAGCACACGCTGGATGTGCTGGTTGAAAACAGCGGCCGCATCAACTACGGCCCGCGCATGGCCGACGGCCGCGCCGGGCTGGTCGACCCGGTGCTGCTGGACAACCAGCAGCTCACCGGCTGGCAGGCCTTCCCGCTGCCGATGCGCTCGCCCGACAGCATCCGCGGCTGGACCCGCACCCCCGTCGCAGGCCCGGCCTTCCACCGTGGCACGCTGCGCATCGGCACACCGACCGACACCTATCTGGACATGCGCGCCTTCGGCAAGGGCGTGGCCTGGGCCAACGGCGTCAACCTGGGCCGCCACTGGGCCATCGGCCCGCAGCGGGCGTTGTATTTCCCGGCCCCGTTCCAGCGCAAGGGCGACAACAGCTTGGTGGTGTTCGACCTGGACAGCACCGCCAAGCCCGGCGTGCGCGGCCTGCAGCAGCAGGTGTGGATCACGCCGAAGGAGTAACGGGCACGCGGGTGGCGGGCCGCTGGCGATTGCGCACCTGTCCGGGACGGCGATCGCAAGCCGCACGCCCATGCCCGCCGACGCCCAAAACCAACCGCCAGGCAACCCGCCGGGCGCCCCCGGAGCGACACCCCTTCAGACCGCCGCGCGCCCGCCGCTATCTGGAGGTCCGCCGCCCGCGCAGCGTCTGCTACCAATTGTGGTATCGGACCGATCGCATTCCAGGCAAGATCACCGGCTCACGCCGTTGTGGAAGGCAGTGGCGCATTCCCGTCGTCCTATCGGGCGACGGTCAGATCGTGAGTTCCAGGAGCGTTTCATGTCGTCGTCCACCGTTACGCAAGACCCTGTCTCCGCGGTTCCGGAGCAGACCCAGCACGCCTTCGCCGAACACGTTCACAGCAAGCCCGCGCCGAGCCAGCCGATCGGCAGCACCGAAGCGGCGCACCTGATGACCTTCCTGTGCCAGACCCACGCGGCCAAACAGCCGCAGATCCTGCTGCCGCCGCAGACGCGCGACGACGACGCGGCCTGAGTGCACCGACGCACTCGTGTCAGCAACATTGGCGACAGCACTGCCGCTGTCGCCAGCTGCCATTATTTGGCGGTGTTGAACGCATTGAGCACGGTGAGCAGACTGGTCAGATTGTCGGCGACACCCGCCTGCGCGACCTTCTCGACATCCGCCGCCGAGGCGGTCGTATCAAGGCTGTAGATCTGCATCACGCCCTGGTTGCTGGCGGCCTGCGACAGGGTGTTTTGCTGCTGTTGCACCGATACCGCGTTCTGAAACAGGATGCCGGTCGAATGCGCCATGCTCTGGTAGATCGTGCCCATCGCCATTGCAGGCGCCTCGCCAATGACCTTGACGTTGGACTGCGTGACAGCATCGGTGATCTGGTCGTTGACTGATGTTGGAAAAGCCATGCGTGTGCTCCTGAGTGGACGGACACACGGCGCTGCGCGTTGTTGCACGCCAAGCGGCACTGAAAGCCGGTCGCACCCGTTTACCGCGTTGCGGTGCGCCGACCAAACACCAGGCACACCGCACACCGTGTCATCTCGATAACGGCCTGCTCGCGCACGACTGAATCTTCGCAACGCCGCTTCGCGATGGACGTCGCAGGCGCAGCAAAGTTCTGCGTCATGGCGGTGGGCAGGGTCAACGCGGTCAGGCCGAGTGCGGCCAGCCAGCGCAACGGGAAAAGCAGGTGCGACGACATCGCGGGTCCTCGCCGTGGGGGGCGACGAAGGCCCCTGGGATGACCAGAGCACATGGTATTTAATAGATAATAAATAGGTATCTTTAAAATCCGCACAGGACTTCACCACGATGCTCCCGTCACGCCTGCTGATCTGCCTTGTTGCGAGCCTTGCCGCTTGCGCAGTTCAAGCCGAATCGCCCATGCCGCCGCCCTCGCCCATCTTGCTCAGCGAGTTCATCGCCGACCCGGCACCGACACCGCAGGCGCATGCTTCCACACTGCTGGAAACCCGCGACGGCACGCTGCTGGCGGCGTGGTTCGGCGGCGCGCATGAGGGAGCGGCCGATGTCGGTATCTGGCTCGCACAACGCGGCGTGCAGCACTGGCAGTCGCCACGACGCATCGCCGACGGCGCGCATGCCGGCACGGATGGCGCCGCGCTGCCGGCCTGGAATCCGGTGTTGTTCCAGTCCGGCACCGGCCCGGTGCAGCTGTACTACAAGCTCGGCCCGAATCCGCGCGATTGGTGGGGCCTGCGCACCACCTCCGATGACGACGGTGCGCACTGGTCGCCGCCGCAGCGCCTGCCCGACGGCATTCTTGGCCCGATCAAGAACAAGCCGGTGCAATTGCCGAACGGACGCATCCTTGCGCCCAGCAGCAGCGAAGACCGCGGCTGGCGCGCGCATCTGGAATGGAGCGACGACGACGGCGCGCACTGGCAGCGCGGCATGCCGCTCAACGACCCGAGTGTGATCGGTGCGATCCAGCCCAGCGTGTTGCTGCATGCGGACGGGCGCGTGCAGGTACTGGGGCGCAGCCAGCAGAACAAGTTGTTCAGTACCTTCTCGCAGGATGGCGGCCTGCATTGGCAACCGATGCAGTTGCTGGACGTGGAGAACCCCAACTCCGGCACCGACGCGGTGATGCTGCGCGACGGCCGCGCCCTGCTGGTCTACAACCCCGGTATCGCCGGCAAGGACTGGTGGGATGGTCGCGGCACGCTTGCGGTGGCGCTATCGACCGACGGCGTGCATTGGCAACGCGCACTCACGCTGGAAAACAGCGCAAAAGACGAGTTCTCCTATCCGGCCGTGATCCAGACCCGCGATGGCCTGGTCCATATCAGCTACACCTGGAAGCGCCAACGCATCAAGCATGTAGTGATCGATCCGGTGAGGCTAGGCGGCAATGCAGATGGCACGATGCCATAGTCACTTCTGCATTGTCCGGAAGTAAGCCAAGCGCACGATGTCCTTGCCGCTCGCGGGACACGCCGCGAAATGCGCAAGACACAAGCCCAATTCAGTCGAGCGCGCGGTGCCCTCGCCGCTCGCGGGACACGCCGTAAACACGTCCCTGCGGGCTCGGTGGCGGCATCCATGCCGCCACACGGTCCCCCAAGCGGCGAGGACACCGCACCAGAGAAGTTGTTGGCTGTTTTATTGAAAGCCATGCGTACCGACCATCGGAGTCTGGTCCTTGCCCGCCTACCGTCGCGGGACCTTACGCGGCATGGATGCCGCGTAAGAGCCTACAAGGACGTACTTGCGGCGTGTCCTGCGATGGTAGGCGGGCAAGGGCCCTGCAACGAAGCACCAGATCAGACGCTTTGCCCTCACTTCTTCCACAGCGCCCGTCTGAGCTCAACACAACATGCTCCTGAGCATTGCCGCCGTTTCAACGCAGCAAAGCCTGGTAGTAGTGCACTGATGGAATTGCACAAGCAACTCGCCGACCGCCGCTCCTGCTCTTGTCCACGCACACCGACCATCTCGGCAAGTCCTTGCCCGCCCACCGTCGCGGGACCTTACGCGGCATGGATGCCGCGTAAGAGCCTACAAGGACGTACTTGCGGCGTGTCCCGCGATGGTGGGCGGGCAAGGGCCCTGCAAAGAAGCAGCAGATCAGATGCTTTGCGTTCGCTTCTTCCACAGTGCCCTGTCTAAGCTCAACACAACATGCTCTTGAGCTCGGCCGCCGTTTCAACGCAGCAAAGCCTGGTGGTCGAGGGCGCAATGCCCTCACCACTTCCGGGACACGCCGTGAATCCATCCGTGGAGGCTCCGTGGCGGCATCCATGCCGCCAAGGGTCCCGGAACCGGCAAGGGCATCGCGCCTGCTAAGTTGGTCGTGCGCTGATGGAACTGCACAAGCAACTCGCCGACCGCCGCTCCTGCTCTTGTCCACGCACACCGACCATCGAGACTGGTCCTTGCCCGCCGACCGTCGCGGGACCTTACGCGGCATGGATGCCGCGTAAGAGCCTACAGGGACGTACTTGCGGCGTGTCCCGCGATGGTGGGCGGGCAAGGACCCGGCAGCCAAGCCACAGCTCACATGCCACGTCTTCGCTCCACCTAAATTGCCCAGCCAAAGCGTGCAAAAAGGTCCCAGCTCACGCGCTCCACAATCGGCACACGCGCCTCACAGCTCCTGCAACAACCCCACGATCCGCCGCACACGCGCCACATCGGTACGCTGGTAGTCGCCGCCCAGATCGGAGATGTACGCATGCGGCGCATGCACCTGCGCCGCAACCGGCCCACGTGAGGAGGCATGGAACTCGCGTGCGCCGGTGTTGGCGCGCAGCGCACGCACATTGCTTTCGGACACGCCCGCGCCCGGCATGATGCTGATGCGGTCGCCTGCCTGCCGCACCAATGCGGCAATGGTGTCGACACCTTCAAGCGCGCTCGCACGCGCACCGGAGGTCAGCACGCGCTCGCAGCCCAGCGTGATTGCGTCTTCCAGCGCGCGCGACGGATCGGCACTGACGTCGATCGCACGATGAAAGGTCACGCCCAGCGAACCGGCTGCGGCGATCAACACCCGCATCGTGCCCATGTCGACCTGCCCGTGCGGATCCAGCGCGCCCAGCACCACGCCATCGCAACCCAGCCGCACGCATTGCTCCACATCGCGCCGCATCACCTCGACCTCTGCCGCGTCGAAAACGAAGTCGCCCACGCGCGGACGGATCAATACGTATAGCGGAATCTGCAATCGCTCACGCACCACCGCCAGCGTGCCGAACGATGGCGTCAGCCCGCCGCCGTCCAGCCCCCCGCAGAGTTCGACCCGCATCGCACCGCCTTCCTGCGCCGCCAATGCCGACCCCACCGAATCGGCGGCCACTTCCAGCCCCAACGCACTCATGCTGTAGGCTCGGTGGTGTAGTGGCTTTCGCCGGGCACCAGCAGATCCTGCCGCTGCGCATCGCAGACCGCGTAACTGAAACCCTTCTGGATCGCAAACGCCCCCACCTCGCCGCGCTTGTTCATCGCCAGAAATCCTACCTGCAAGGTGCGGGTGAGTTCGGGCTTGCGCCGGATCAGCCGCATCACCACCTCGCGGCAGGCATCGGCCGGCGACTTGCCCTGGCGCATCATTTCCACCACCGCAAAACTGCCGACATTGCGGATCACCTCTTCGCCGACGCCGGTCGAGGTCGCACCGCCCACCTCGTTGTCCACGTACAGGCCCGCGCCGATGATCGGGCTATCGCCAACCCGGCCGTGCATCTTCCACGCCATGCCGCTGGTGGTGCACGCGCCGGACAGGTTGCCGTGCGCATCCAGCGCCAGCATGCCGATGGTGTCGTGATTGTCCTTGCCGCCCGGCAGTTTCGCATCGCGCCAGGCGCGGTTTTCGATATTGGCTTCCGGCGTATATTTCGAGGTCTTCAACCACTCTTTCCACGCCGCTTCCGAGCTCGGCGTGAGCAGCTTGGTCTGCGGGAATCCCTGCTCCAACGCGAACTGCCGCGCGCCATCGCCGACCAGCATCACATGCGGGGTTTTTTCCATCACCGCGCGCGCCACCGAAATCGCATGCACCACATCTTCCAGTGAAGCAACCGAGCCGCAATTGCCCAGGTGATCCATGATGCAGGCATCCAGCGTCACCCGGCCGTCGCGGTCCGGATAGCCGCCCAGCCCTACGGTGGGATTGCTCGGGTCCGCTTCGGGCACGCGCACGCCGGCTTCCACCGCATCCAGTGCGATACCGCCGCTGCTAAGGATTTTCCAGGCTGCCTGATTGGCGGCAATGCCGAAATCCCAGGTGGAAATCACCCGCGCCGCGCCGCGCGGCAGCGCGGTAACGCGTCCGGCCGTGCCGGCACCGGCGGCGGCCTGCGCACGTGTGCCCCACCCGGCCAGGCCGGAAGCGATCGCACCAAGCGTGGCGCTCTTGAGAAAGTGACGACGTTGGATCATCCGGGCGAACTCCATGCAGGAAGAAGACAGGCAACCGCAGTGCGCGGCCACAGCCTTCCATCATGCGGCAGCGCCGCACGCGGATAAACCGCCTTCCGCCACCCAGCAGTGCGGATTCGCGCATAACGCGCGGCAATGACTGTAAAGCCCCTCTCCCACAGCGGCGAGAAGGTACGGCTTGCGCGGCGCTGGCGCGCGTGCCTTGGAGCGCCCGCGCTGCTGGCGCGGGCCGGGGCGCGGAGCGGGGGTTGGGGTGAGGGTACGGGCGACCGACACCGCCCTGCACCGCCGTACCCTCATCCGGCGCTACGCGCCACCTTCTCCCATTGGAGAAGGGAAGCATCAAGCCCCTCCAACGGGAGAGGGGTTGGGATGAGGGTACGCAGGCAAGTGATGCCGATCGCCCAGCCCTCCCCCCCAGCGGGCACTGCACACAGCACTCAGCAGCGATCGAAAAAATCTTCACCCCAGTTAACCCCGTTTGCCGCACTGGCCCGTTTACTCAACAGAGGCGCAGTGCACGGCGACCTCGGGCTGTCCGTTGTTCACCCATCCCTCTTCGCCACGCAAAGGATTCCCATGCCCCGTCACAGCCTTCTTGCGCTCGCCTTGCTGCTGAGCGCCTGCTCGCACGAGCCGACCGAGCCGAACAGCGACAGCTCACGCGCCACCGTGCTGCCTGCCACCGCGCAGCCATCGCCATCCACCGCTTCGACATCCGCGCAGATCGAGGGCAGTCTCGCAGCGCCTGTCCCCGCCCACCCCATGCAGCCGCCGTCTGTACCAAGTCCACCACCGGCACCATCGCCATCCGCAATGCCGATGCCGATGCCGATGCCAGCAGCGTCCATCGCACTTGAGGCCTCCGTTGCACAGCGGGCGCCAAGCGCCAAGTTGGTCGCACAACGCCCAATGCTCGACAACCGCATGCCGATGCCGCCGCTCCTGCCGGCACCGGCCGAAGACCGCGAAACCTATCAAACGCTGCGCGACAACCCGATCGTGCAGACCGCGGCGAATCCGGTGTCCACCTTCAGCATCGATGTGGACACCGGCAGCTACAGCAATGTGCGGCGCTTCCTGAGCGCAGGCACGCTGCCGCCGGTGGACGCCGTGCGTGTGGAAGAGCTGATCAACTACTTCCGCTACGACGACCCCGCACCCAGCAACGGCCAACCGTTCGCCGTGCGCACAGAACTGGCGCCCACGCCCTGGAACAACGACAGCCTGCTGTTGCGCGTCGGCATTGCCGGCCGCGACATCGCCACCGCCGATCTGCCGCCGGCCAACCTGGTGTTTCTGGTCGATGTCTCAGGCTCGATGGACTCGCCCGACAAACTGCCGCTGCTGCAATCCTCGCTCAAGCTGCTGGTTCGTCAGTTGCGGGCGAAAGATCGCATCACCCTGGTGACCTATGCCGGCAACACCGCGGTCGTGCTGCCGCCCACGCCCGGCGACCAGCAGGGCCGCATCATCGAAGCCATCGACAGCCTGCAATCGGCCGGATCCACCGCCGGCGCCAGCGGCATCGAACTGGCCTACAGGGCTGCCCAGCAAGCCTATCTGCGCGGCGGCATCAACCGCATCCTGCTCGCCACCGATGGCGACTTCAATGTCGGTGTCACCGACTTCGATCAGCTCAAGGGCATGGTCGCCGAAAAGCGGCGCTCCGGCGTGGCGCTGTCCACGCTCGGCTTCGGCACCGGCAATTACAACGACACGCTGATGGAACAGCTGGCCGATGCCGGCGACGGTGCCTACGCCTACATCGACTCGGCGCTGGAAGCACGCAAGGTACTGACCCACGAGCTCGGCGCAACGCTGGCCACGATCGCGCGCGACGTCAAGATCCAGGTCGAATTCAATCCGGACACGGTCAAGGAATACCGCCTGATCGGCTATGAAAACCGCGCACTGCAACGCGAGGACTTCAACAACGACCAGGTCGATGCAGGCGAGATCGGCGCCGGCCACACCATCACCGCGCTGTATGAAATCACCCCGACCGATGGCCACGCATCGGTGGACCCCCTGCGTTATGCCAACACCGCCACACCTCGAAAAGTGCGTGCAATCGAAAGCGAACTGGCGCACGTCAAACTGCGCTACAAACTGCCCGATGCACAACGCAGCCAGTTGCTCGACACGGTGGTCCGCAGCAATCAGCGCCGGGCCTTGAACGCCACCAGCGATGCCTTCCGCTTTTCCGCCGCAGTGGCCGGGTTTGGCCAGCGCCTGCGTGGCGGCACTCAGCTGCACGGCTGGGATTATCCGCAGGTGCGTGCCCTGGCCGCCGCCAGCCTGGGCAGCGACCGCTTCGGCTACCGCGCCGATTTCCTGCAGATGGTGCAGCAGGCCGATGCGTTGAGTAGCCGGCCAATTGCCAGCACCGACTGATGCGCGCGGCACCTGCCTATACTGCGCGCATGCAACCTGCCGACCTTGCGCATCTTCCCGACGAGGAGCTCATGCTCCTCGTCGCCAATGGCTTTGTCGAACAGCCGGCCACCGAGTTGTTCACGCGTCACAACCGCGCCCTGTTCAACTTCCTGGCCTGGTTGTGCGAAGGCAACCTGAGCGAAGCCGAAGACCTCGCGCAGAAGACCTGGGTCAAGCTGATGACCCGCTGCAGCGACTACCGCCCCGGGCAGGCCGCCTTCACCAGTTTTCTGTTCCAGATCGCGCGCAACGGCTGGATCGACACCCGTCGCAGCGCCTATCACAGCACCTCGGTGGCGCTGGACGACGCGCATCTGCAGCTGCCCGATGACGACCTGTCCACCGAGCAGCTGGCCATGCTCGGCCAGCAACACCATCGCGTGCGCGCCGCGGTGATGGCATTGCCCGACGCACAACGCGAAGTGGTGGTGCTGCGCTTTTTTGCCGAGCTCGGCGTCGACGAAATCGCCCAGGTGATCGGCGAAGGTTTCGAGACCGTCAAGAGCCGGCTGCGCTATGCATTCGCAAAGTTGCGCCTGAGCCTGGACGCGACGCGATGAGCCAGTCCTTCGAACGGTTTGTCGCCGGCAGCGATGGCCTTGCCGCACTGCTGCGTGCACTGCCGGCGCATACGCCACCGGCGTCGATGCAGGCGTGGTTCGCACAGGCCGCACGCAACGCCGATGCCGAACGTGCGGCAATGAATCCACCGCAGGATACCTTGCAGTTCGAAGCACCCGCCACGATGGCGGCGATGTTTGCGGCGGCCGCCGCGCAGGCGGAGCAGGCGCAGGCCGCACGGCGTGCTGCTGTGCAGGCGCGTCTTGCACACGGCCAGCCTGTCGATCAGGCCGGGACGACGAGCCTGAGCGAGTCCGCACGTGCGTGGATCGCCGCGCAACCGCCACACGCCGGTACGGCAGAGCTGCGTCCGACGGCGGACGTGGCCGCAGCATCAGCTGCGTCGCTGGCTACGGCGGCACCGGCATCTGCGGAGGAAGCCGGAGCTGCATCTGGAGTCGCATCGCGCGCGCTTCCTGCGCCCGACCTTGCGTCCACATCCGCATCCACCTCCCATGCGGCGCAGGCGCAGGCATCAGCAGCCACAGCAAGCTCAAACCCTGCCCCTGCCGGCAACGCAGCCGCCCGCCGACGCAGCAGCCGTCGCCCGCGCTGGATGCCGACGCTGGCCTTCGCTGCATCGATCACCCTGGTGGTTGGCATCGGATTGCAGTGGCAAGCCAGTCAGCCCACCGCGGAGGCGCCGCCAGCGGCTGCAGTCGGGACGGCAGTCGTCGAACCGTCGACAGTTCACCCAGCCAGGCGCGCGCCTGAGCAGGTCGATCCCGGCGCAGGCCATGCGTTGGTTTTGCCTGCGATGCCGGAACCAGCCGATGCCGAAGTCCCCGAAACCGCAGCGCGTCCGAATGCGGCATCCCCCTCCCCGCCGCCGGCGCCGTCAGCCCTGCCATCGCCCCCCTTGGCCCCGGAACCAGTCAGTGCACCGGCGCCTGTAGCGCCTGCGCCGTCATTCGACTCCGCACTCGCTGCCGAACCCACGCCAGGCACTGACCTGCAATCTGCCGACGCGCAGCCACCTGCGGCGCCTGCACCAGCTCCGGCCCCCATCGCCGCACTCCCCGAGGATGCGTCGGTGACTGGCTCGCTCGCAGCCAGTGCCCGGCGTAGCGCGCCTGCAGCACTTGCCCCCATCCCGCCCCCGCCCGCACCGGCATCGCTGCCGGCCCCGATGCCGGTGACCGAGCAGGCGCCGACCGTCATCAGCGCAACAGACGGCACGCTGCGATCACGCGCGCCTGTTGCAGGCCAGCCCGCACCGCTGCGCGTGCTCCATGCGCCCTTGCCGCAGACGGACGCCACCCGCGCAACACCGCCCGCCAGCCAACCAGCCGTCGGCACCACGGCAACCGAGATCGGGATGTCTCGAGCAAAATCCGCTCCGGCGCGCCGCATCGCGCCGATAACGCGCGCCATGTCGCCGGCCGACTGGCTTGCGCGCCACGCCGCCGCTGACGATCACGCGCCGGCTCGGATCCGCATCCTGGCCGCCACACCCGATGCACCCGAAGTGCAGGACTGGGCAACTCGACTGCGCGCGCGCCTCCGGCAACGCGGCTGGTCAACGCAGGTAGAGGTCTTGCAGGATGCAGGACTCGAAGCCGGCCAACTGCGTGTCGAGCCGCTGATTGTCACGCCCTAGGTCAGCGCACAACGCGCATCGCTACATTCGCCTGCGCAACCGGGCTCACGCACCCGCCGCCGGATCGTCGTCGCGCAACCTGCTGGTCAATACATGGTCGCGCCAGACGCCGTTCAATTGCAGATAACGGCGCGCATAGCCTTCGATCTGGAAGCCCAGCCGCTGCAGCACACGCGCACTGCGCAGGTTGTCGGGGACGTATTGCGCCATCACCCGATGCAGGCCAAGCGGGCCGAACGCAAACCCGATGCCCTGCGTGGCCGCCCACTGGATCAAACCGCGCCCCTGCTGCTGCGCATCCAGGCCATACCCGAGATGACAGCCCTGGAAGGCACCGCGCTGGATCTGGGTAAAGCCGACCGTGCCGATCACCTGTGCATCGCGCAGCAACACCAGTTGCAACTCGCGTTCGCCCGGCACCGCGGTGCGGTAGGCAATGCTCAGCCGGCGCCAGCCCTCGGTGGTGTAGAACGCCGGTGGCCGCAGCGGCATCGCCGCGGCCAGATGCGCGCGATTACGGCTGTGGTAATCGGCCATCGCGGCCGGATCGACGATGGCCAGGTCGCACAGCAGCACACCGTCGGCGTGCTCGACGGGCGCAAAGAGGGGAAGACTCATGCCAGCCGCGGGCGCGTCTTGCGCGCGTCATGCGTGTTGTCTGGACCAGGCTGACACATACAGATCACGCCTCCGCAAACGGTTGCCCTACGGCAGCAAGACATCCCAGCCATCTGCCGTGTCGGCATGCACCGCACGCAGCAAGGCGGCACTCGTCCGGGCAGCGCAGCCCCTACCCGATCCTCATCCCGGCACTGCCCGCAACCGGGCAGCGTCGTCGCCCAGCAATGGCGCTTTAGGCGGCAACCGCCGCAAGCGCCTGCGCAACCTGCGCTTCGATCGCATCCAGATTCGGCAGCAACGCGCTCTGCTCGCCCAGCAGCACGCGCATGTGCACGCCGTCGGGCAGCGCATCTTCGGAGGCGTCGGCCAGCAGGCCGTCGCGCGGCACCGAGATCAGCTGCGGGAAAGAGGCGGTGAGCAAGGCGAAATACGGCAGCGCCGGATTGCCGCCCAGCGCCTTGAGCACGATCACCTTGTTGTTGACCGCCGTGGGTTCGTCGCCCATGCCGCTCAAGCGCGCGAACGACAGCAGCGGCACCTTCCAGCCGTACCAGTCGATGCGCCCGACCACCCAGCGCGGCATTTCGGCCATCGGCTCGACCGCCACCCGCGACATCACCTCGGCCACCGTGGCGTTCGGCAGCAGCACGCGCTCCTGGCCGGCCTGGATCAGGACGCCGCGGATTTCGTCATTGTTGGCGTAGCTCATCGCACCTGTTCCGTTCTTGAGAGGAAGCGCCCGGCTTACGCCGGCCAGCGCTGCGCCAACGCCTGCGCCAGCTGCGCAGGGTCGCCGGTCAGAATGCCCTGGCGCGCCAGACGCGCCGCCGCGGCCGGGTCGTAGCAGCCGTCGGCGGATTGACCGGCCAGCCAGCCGCCCTGCTCGGCCAGCGCCAGCGCGGCCTCGACCAGCGCCTCGTTGGCGCCGCTGAGCATCAGCACCGCGCTGTCGGCCGGCGGCAACGCGGCCACCAGCCCGGCCGGATCCGCCTGCGCGACAAACGCCAGCGCGCCGGCATGTTGCTGCACGCCGATGTCGTCGGACAGCACGTAGACCTTGCCCGCTGCGATCACCTGGCCGGCTTCGCCCAGTTCGACCGGCAACGCCGACACGCGTCCCATCTGCCGCACCAGGTTGCCGTACTGGCCGCCATCCAGGGTCATGCGCACCAGCACGGCGCGCGGAAACGCCGGCGGCAGCGCGGACAGCAGGCGACGGATCGCATCCGGGCCGCCGATGCCGGCCAGCACCAGCACCGCACCGGTGGTGTCACCGGCCTGATCCAGCTCCACCAGCGACAGCCCGCCGGTCGACAACGCGTCCATGTTCAATTCGGCACGCGGGCGCACCACCACCGCGACCTCGTCGACCAGGCCCCAGGTGCTGGAATCGCCCAGCGTCAGGCCCGGCTTGTCGGCAGCGGCCTCGGACGTGTCCACGCCCCGTGCGAACAAGGCATCGCCGGGCACGCTGTCGAATGCGTGCGCGGCTGCCTGCAGATGCTGGTCAAGCCGCAGATCCGAATGCTGCCGCGGCGCCAGTTCCAGGCCCGGTTCGGGATGCAGCGACGGCTCGCTCTCGGTGCCTGGCGGCAATACGTCGGCATGGCCATGCAGCTTGGCGGCCAGATGGCGCACCCAGCGCTGCGCTTCCCAGCCCTCGCGGCGCACGGTCAACTCGGCCTCGTCGAAGATCACCGTGACGCCGGGCATGTTGAAGGCCGGCTCCAGCGCTTCGAGCGCGTCTTCGATCGACGGCTCCAGCGCGACCAGCACCGCCACCGGCTCGGCATCGCGCAGCATCTGCACGTCCACCGCGGAGGGCTCGTCTTCCAGCACCACGTGGGCACCGGCCAGGCCGAGCGCTTCACGCAGGCGCTCGCGCGCCTGCCCGGGCCGGCCCAGCAGGGCGACCGGAGTTCCCATTGCGCCATTATTCTCGGACACGGGCGATCCCCAGCAGGTCATACACGTTTCGCATCAGATCCAACTCTTGGTAAGGCTTGCCCAGGTAACGCTGCACGCCGATCTCGAAGGCGCGCTGGCGATGCTTCTCGCCGCTGCGCGAGGTGATCATCACGATCGGCACCGCCTTGAAGCGCGGGTCGGCACGCATCGCGGTCGCCAGCTCGTAGCCGTCCATGCGCGGCATTTCGATGTCCAGCAGCATCAGGTCGGGCACGCGCTCCTGCAGCAGTTCCAGTGCCTCGACACCATCGCGTGCGGTGGTGACATCCAGGTTGTGGCGTTCCAGCACGCGGCTGGTGACCTTGCGCATGGTCAGCGAATCGTCCACCACCATCACCAACGGCACCTGGCGCTGCGATTCGGCCGGGGTTTCCGGCGCCGGACGCGCCGGCTGGCTGAGATAGCGGCGCACCAGCGGGGCCACGTCCAGGATCACAACCACGCGGCCATCGCCGGTGATGGTGGCGCCGTAGATGCCCGGCACCGAAGCGATCTGCAGGCCCACCGGCTTGACCACAATTTCGCGGTTGCCCAGCACCTGATCGATCGCCACCGCCGCGCGCAGGTCGCCCGCACGCACCAGCAGCAACGGCACCTGTGCCTGGCCATCGGCGCGCGCGGCGGCCTGGCCGACCAGCGAGCCGAGATCATGCAGCACGTACTCTTCGCCGGCGTAGTGGTAGCCGCCCTCGCCCGACTCGTAGCGGCTGCGCGAGATGCGGCCGATACCGCTGACCGACGCCACCGGCACCGCAAAGGTGGTATCGCCGATGCGCACGAACACCGCCTGGGTGACCGCCAGCGTCTGTGGCAGGCGCAGGGTGAAGGTGACGCCCTGGCCGCGCACCGAGTGGATGTCCACCGAGCCGCCGAGCTGACGCACTTCGTTGCGGACCACGTCCATGCCCACGCCACGGCCGGCCAGCTGGCTGACCTGCTCGGAGGTGCTGAAACCGGAGGCGAAGATCAGCCCATCCAGTTCGGCCTCGCTGAGTTCCTGGCCGGGTTCGATCAGGCCGCGCTGCTCGCCGCGGCGACGGATCGCCTCGCGGTCCAGCCCGGCGCCGTCGTCGGCCACTTCCAGCACGATTTCCGAGCCTTCGCGGCGCAGACGGATCGCGATGCTGCCCTCTTCCGGCTTGCCCGCGTCGCGCCGTTGCTCCGGCGCCTCCAGGCCATGCGCCACCGAGTTGCGCAGCATGTGTTCCAGCGGCGCGACCATGCGGTCGAGCACGTTGCGATCGAGCTCGCCCTGGGTACCTTCCAGCAGCAGATGCACCTGCTTGCCGGTATCGGTGGCGGCCTGGCGGACCACACGGCGCAGACGCGGCACCAGGCCGTCGAACGGCACCATGCGCGCACGCATCAGGCCGTCCTGCAGCTCGGAGCTGACGCGCGACTGCTGTTGCAGCAGGCCGTCGTATTGACGCGAGAGATCTTCCAGCACGCCCTGCAAGCCGCCCAAGTCGGCGGCCGATTCGTTCAGCGCGCGGCTGAGCTGCTGCAGGGTGGAAAAGCGGTCCAGTTCCAGCGGATCGAAGGTGCGATCGCCCTGATCCTGCTCGCGCTGATAACGCGCCACGATCTGCGCTTCGGTTTCCAGATCCAGACGACGCAACTGGTCGCGCAGACGGGCGTTGGTGCGATCCAGTTCGCCCATGGCGCCGCGGAAGGCGCCCATCTGCTGTTCCAGCCGCGAGCGGTAGATCGCCACTTCGCCGGCGTGATTGACCAGGCGGTCGAGCAGGTCGGCACGCACGCGCACCTGTTCCTGCTGCGTGCGCGGCAGCAGTTCTTCCTCGACCTGGCCGTCGATCGGGACGGGTGCCGACAGCGGTGCCGGTTCCACCGACGCCTTGGCGATCGCACGCACATCGGCGTCGCTGGGCTCTGCGGCATTGCGGCCACGGGTACGGGTTTCGAAGGCTTCCACCAGGTCGGTCGGCATCGCCACGGCGCGGTGCATGCCGGTGCGGGTCAACAGCTGATGCAGGCGGTCGAAGCCGCGCTCGAACAGGCGCACGTCGTCGCGGTCGATGTCGGTCCGGTTGGCCGCCACCGCTTCGAGCAGCGATTCGATCGCATGGCCGAGGTCGCCGATGGCGTTGATGCCGGCCATGCGCGCGCCGCCCTTGAGCGTGTGCAGGTCGCGCTGCAGTCCGTTGAGGACCTCGCGGTCTTCCGGCACCTCGCGCATGCGGGCGATCAGACCATCGCAATGGTCGAGCAGGTCGCGGCCTTCCTCGACAAAGATGTCGACCAGTTCGCCATCGAGCTGGTCGAAGTTGAGCGGGCCGGTATCGAAGGCTGCGCCCACGTCGTTGGCGGCGCTATCGCCCGCCGCAGCGTCTTCCACCGGCGCGCTGAAGGCCACGGCTGCGGCGTCTTCGTGTTCGCTTGCGGAGTCGGTGGGTTTGGCTTGCTCGGCTTGCTCTGTGTGTTCGGTGTGTTCGGCTTGCTCGGCGTGTTCGACTTGCTCGACAGCATCCGTTGCGTTGGCAGCCTCGAGCGTCACGTCTGCGTCTGCGTCTGCGTCTGCGTCTGCGTCTGCGTCTGGATGCTGCGCGTGGACCTCGGCATCGGCACGGGAATCTGCCTCGGCGTCAGCAGCGACGTCCGAATGCAGCTCCGGCGCAATTTCCGACTGCGGATCGCCGGTCTCTTCGACCTGATCGGCCACCTGCGCCATCTCGAAGGCTTGCACCGACTCGATGGTGTGTTCGGATAGCGCTTCCGCAGCCGGCTGTACGTCCGCAGCGTGCTCTGCGTCTGCGGGCTGTTCCACCTCTGCAGTATGTTCTGTCTCTGTAGCCTGCTCTGCTTCGGCCTGCCCTGCTTCGGCCTGCCCTGCTTCGGCCTGCTCTGCTTCTGGAGTCTGCTCTGCTTCTGCAGCGTGCTCGGCTTCCGCAACGTGCTCGACTTCGTCGGCATGCGCGTGCGCGCCCAGATGTTCCTGGTCGCCCGACTCGACATGCGCTTCCGCTTGCGCAGCATCGTCCGCATGCACAGGTTCCCGCGGGTGCACCTGCTCGCCCGACAGAGCATGCTCTTCGGAAGACGGATGCTGGCCCAACTGCGCGGTGTCTTGCACCTGCAACTGGTCGCCAAGCTGCGCGTCCGCATCGTCAGGCAACGCGGCATCGCCGTGCTGCGCTGCCTCGTCGGCGGGCGGCTGCGCGTGCGCACCGATAGCCTCGTCGTGCGGGGTGGACACGTGGTCGCCCTGCTCGGTCGACTCGCCATCCAGCGCCGCGCTGTCCTGCGTCCAGTCTTCGCTGGTCGCCGCTTGCGTGTGGTCGGCCAGCGGGGCCTGCGCATGCACCGCTTCCAATGCCTCGATGGTCTCGACAGGCGCTTCGTCCGTGGACGCCGCGTCATCGCTCAATGCCGCTTTGGCATCCTGCGCGCTTGCGTCAGCCTCGCGTTGGTCGTGCTGCTCGTACTCGGCAACATGCTCGCCCGGCGACTGCTGCTCGGCGTCTGCACGCTCGGCAGCAATCTCCCCGGCTTCGGGTGCGGCGAGCGTCTGCGCATCGCCCAACGCGGCTTCCGCGTCGGACAACTCGTCCACTGCCACGTGCTCGCCAGCTTGCGGCACGTAGCCTGCTTGCGCATGTGCTGCCGCATCGATACGGCCGGCCTGCTGCAATCCGGTCGCATCCCAGGCATCGGCGTCGACCACCGGCTCATCGGCCGGCGTGTCGTGCCCATCGACGCCAGGCGACTCGGCCTCGGCTTCGTGCTGATGCTGGTGCTGGGCAGCATCGCCATGCGACGCATCGGCGACCTGCTCCGCTCCCGCATCGGAGGCGACCGCATCCCCGGCCGGGGCCTGCGCAGCCTCGACCGAATCAGCAACCTGCTCCTGCTCCAGCGCAGCAACGTCAGCCGTTTGCGTTTGTTCGTGCGGTACCGGTGCGTCCAGCGCAAGCGACGAGGTGTCTTCGGCCTCGGCCTCGGCCAGCTCGTCCACCGCGATCGCTGCGTCGGCGTCGGCGTGCGCATCGGCATCCGCCGCGTCATCGGCAACATGCACGGGCGCGCTGTGATCGCTCGCATCCGACGGCAGCGCGCTGGCGTCCAGGTACTGCGACAGATCCTGCGCGCCGGTCAGCTCGACCGCCGACTCGCTGCTGACCGTCATCTCGCCCGGTGCATCCAGATCTTCCAGCTCGTCCAGGAACGCCTGCGGTGGCCACTGCGCTTCCGGCAGCGTCTCCACCAGCGCGCGCAGGCGTTCGCTCAACGGCGCAAACGACGGAATCAACGGCGCATCTGCGCGCAAGGCGGTCACGGTGGTCGCGATTGCCGACGCCGTTGCCGCAATGGCGTCGATGCCCTCCTGCGAGGGGAGCAGCGATGCGGCAAGCAGACGCTTGACGTAGCTCTCGGCCGGCGTGGTCACCAGCGTGATTTCCGGCACGTCGGTCATCGCAAACGCGCCACTCATGGTGTGCACCGCGCGCAGCAATTCTTCGCTCGCCAACTGCGGCTCGGCCTGGTTGGCCTGCAGCCATGCGTTGACGGTTTCCAGGTGGGTGGCGACTTCGGCTTCCAGGATCTCGCGCAGCACGCTGTCCACCGACGCCGGTGTGCCACCGGTCGCCGCGAATACGCCTGCCGCTGCCGGAATGAAGGCGACATCTGCAGCCACCGGCGTCGCCGGCGCGGCCACGTAATAGACTTCTTCGCCCGCGGCCACACGCTCGGCAACTGCCTGGATGTCCGGCAAGTCGGCGCTGATGCGGCCCTGGTCGCGCAATGCGGCGTTGAACTGCGGCAGCACCTCGTAGGCCAGTTCGACCATCGCCACCACCGCCGGGCTGGCCGGCCGCGAGTTGTCGAGCACGCGGTTGAGCATGCTCTCGATCTTCCAGCTGAACTCGCCGAGCACCTGCGCGCCGACCAGGCGACCGCTGCCCTTCAACGTGTGGAAGACGCGGCGGATCGGGCGCAGGTTGTCCTGGCTGTGTGGCGCGGCACGCCAGACCGGCAGCAGCTGGCCCAGATTGACCAGTTCTTCGTCGAATTCCTCCAGGAACACGTCGCGGATATCGTCGTCGATATCGCTGTCGCCAAAGCCGCCGAAGATGCCCGCATCGGCACCGGCCTGGGCCGGCTCGCTCACTGCCGGCTCGGGCGCTGCCTTCGCAGTCTGACTGTCGGCATCGGTGGCCTGCTGTACCTGCGGACGCTGCACATCGAACTGCGCGGCGGCCACGTCGAGCTGGGCCAAAAACGCCGTCGATGCGGCGTCCAGTTCGAACTCGCTGACCACCGCCTGCTGCACGCGCGGTGAGCTCTGCTCGGCGACGTCGTCAGCCTGGGCTGGCTGCGGTTCGGGCGCGGATTCGACGAACGGGTCGTCCAGCTCTTGCGGCGCCACGGGCGGCAGCGGCGGCGGCGAGAACGCATCCTCGATGCTGGTCTGCGCGCGGCCGGTCTGGGCCTGCGCGATGAAGTCCAGCGGTGCCTCGGTCTGGTCGGCATCGCCGGGCAACTCGATCTGCTCGATCTGCAGCGGCGCCGGTTCGGCAACCGCCGGCGTGGCGCTATCGTCCTGCTCCAGCGCACTCAGATCCACGGTGTAGCTGACCTGCGCGGCATCGGCCGACACGCTGCCGTCCTGCTCGGCCGACACCGGGTCGAACACCGAGGTGGCGATCGGTGCCGCGTGCTCGGTGGTTTCCAGCTGCCAGTCGCCGGGCGCCTGCGCGCCATCGTCGGACAGGTCCAGCGGCGCAACCGCAAACGGCACGTGCGCCTGGCCGGAGACGGTTTCTTCGGCGGCGACCGGGTCGAACGAGAACACCGTGTCGGTGGCGGCAGCGCCGGTGTCATGCACCACGCTGGCGGCAAACGGCACCTCGAGCACGGTTTCGTTGGCCCATTCCAGCGACGGCGTCGGCGCAGCGTCGTTGGCCGCCAGCGCCGGGGCAGCGGCCTGCTGTGTGAGCGATGCGGCAAGCGGCTCGGCCACGCTGCCCGGCTGGTCGGCACCGACCGGCAGGTCGGACGGCTGGCCCGAGGGCAGCGGCCAGTAGCGCAGCGTTTCCAGGCTGTTGCGGGTGATGTCCAGGATCTCCTCGCGGCCGGGACGGCGCTCGCGCAGGGCTTCCAGGTAGTACTCCAGGCTGGCCATCGCATCGGCCAGCGTGTCCAGCTGGCGCCCGCTGGGCACGCGCTGCTTGCCGATCAGTTCCAGGTCGACATAACGGCGCACGCCTTCCAGATAATCGGCGGCCTGCGGCAACTCGAGGATGCGCAGCGCACCGCCGACTTCGCCGAGCAGGTGCGGCACGTCGGTCAGGCGGGCGTGGTCCCAGTTGGTCTCGATGAAGGCGACGAAGTGCTCGCGCGCCGCACCGAAATTGGCGATCGCTTCCTGTGCCAGCACGTCCACCGTGCGCCGCACTTCCGAGGAGGTGGCGCTGTTGCTGGCTTCATTGCCGTCGCCGACATCGGCGCCCAGGCTGGCGACCTGGTCATCCAGCGAGGCATCGACATACAGCAGCGCGCCGGCGATATCCAGCAGCACGCCTTCGTCCATCTGCACCTGGCCGTCGACCACGCGTGCCAGCGCATCGCGCTGCTGCACGACCACATTGCGCGCCACGCCCAGGCCCATCATGCCCAGGGTGTCGGCAACGCTGCCGAGATCCTTGACCTGGGTCTGCAGTTCGGCGATCTCGCCGCCGGTACGCAGGTGCAGGTCCAGCGCGTCCTTGACGCGCAGCAATTCTTCCTTGACCGCGTTGCCGACGGTGTCGAGCAACTCGCGATTGCGCCCGCTCAGGCTGCCACGGGCGTGATCCAGTTCGGCCTCGGTGGCGACGCCGGCCTGCGGATCGAACGCGAACAGCACGCTTTCGCTCAGACCGGGTTGACCACGCGTGGCACGGATTTCATTAAGCAGCGGCAGCAGCACGATCGGGATGTCGCGGTGACCGTTCTGCAGGCGCTCCAGGTAGTCGGGCAGCAGCACGGTGCCGCGCATCAGCATGGCGCAGGCTTCGTCGCGGTCGGCCACCTCGCCGACCTGCACCGCCTGGGCCAGCAGCTCGAGTTCTTCGGCCACCATCGCCGGGGCGTACAGCTCGACCATGCGCAAGGTGCCCTGCACCTGGTGCAGATAGCCGGCGCAGAAGCGCATCCGACTGGTGTCGGACGGCTCTTCGGCAAAGTACTCGATCTCGTTGCGCGCCTGGCGCAACGTCTCGTCCAGCTCCGGCTTGACCCAGCCCAGCGCGGCGTGACTCATCGCATCGCGAAGCGCACTCATTGCAGCCCCCTGCCTAAGGCCGGGGTACCGCCGAGGCGGCCACCGGTCTGTTCCTGCATCGACGTAACGCTACTACGCGCCATCTGCTGATCCTTTCCCGTTCCGCGTCGTGCTCACGCCGGCAGCTTGAAGTCGGCGACCGAACGGCGCAGATCGGCAGCGAGCTGAGCCAGGTTGCCGATCGACTCGGCCGTCTGCTCCGCACCCTGCGATGTCTGGCTGGTGATCTGACGGATCACGCCCATGGTCTGTGTGATATCCGTCGCTGCGGCCGACTGCTGGTGCGCGGCGATGGAGATGTTCTTGATCAGGTTGTTCAAGGCGTTGGACACGCGCTCGATTTCGGTCAGCGCGGTCCCGGCGTCTTCGGCCAGGCGTGCACCGGACACAACTTCAGAGGTGGTCTGCTCCATCGAGCTGACCGCCTCGTTGGTATCGGCCTGAATGGTCTGCACCAGGCCTTCGATCCGCCGCGTCGCGCCGGAGGTACGTTCGGCCAGGCGCTGCACTTCGTCGGCCACCACCGCGAAACCGCGACCGGCCTCGCCCGCCGAGGCGGCCTGCACCGCGGCGTTGAGCGCCAGGATGTTGGTCTGCTCGGAAATGTCGTTGATCAGTTCCACGATCGAGCCAATCTCCTGCGAGGATTCGCCCAGGCGCTTGATGCGCTTGGAGGTTTCCTGGATCTGGTCGCGGATCTGGTCCATGCCCTGGATGGTCTCGCGCACCACGCCGGCACCTTCGGCGGCGATCACCACCGAGCGCTGCGCCACTTCGGCCGACTCGGTGGAGTTGCGCGACACCTGTTCGATGCTGGCAGCGATTTCGCTGATGCGCTCGGAGGCGGTGGTGATCTGGTTGGCCTGCTGGCCGGCGGCATCGGCCAGCTGCATCGCGGTGGCCTGGGTTTCCTGGGTCGACACGGCGACCTTGGCCGAGGTGTCGTTGATCGTGGTCACCAGGTGGCGCAGCTCGTCCACGGCGTAGTTGATGGCGTCTGCAATCGCGCCGGTCATGTCCTCGGTCACCGAGGCCTTGACGGTCAGGTCGCCCTCACCGAGCGAGCTGATTTCGTCCAGCAGCCGCATGATCGCCTGCTGGTTGCGGCTGTTGAATTCCACCTGCGCCTGGTAACGCACGTCCTGCTCGCGCGAGCGTACCCGCACCGAGCTCCAGACAAAGCCAATGATCGCCAGCAGCGCCAGCAGGCCGGACACCACACCCAGCCAGAAGTTCGGAAACAGGCGCGTGTCGCGCACCGAGCCGAACGCCGAGAACGCATCGAACAGCTTCTTGCTGTCGTCCAGCATCTTGTTCGAGCCGGCGGTCAGCGCGGCGGCCGAGGACTGCGCGGCGAACAGGTTGCGCGAGCTGGCCAGGATGGCGTCGACGTCCTTCTTCATCGTCGTCCACTGCGCCTGCGACTGCTCCAGCGCCGACAACGCGGCCGGGTTGCGCACCGCGGCGATGCCCAGTTCGTCGTTGCCCGCGCGCAGGCCTTCGAGCATCTGCGTGAACACCACCGAGTCGCGTGCCAGCGCATCGCCGGAGGCGGCGGCATTGGCGCCACCGGCGCGCATTTCGGTCACCCGGCGCGCCATGGTGCCGGCGACCACGACCTGCTGCAGCGTGTTGTAGATCTGCGAGGCGGGCGCGCCGCTGACCGTCATCGCGCGCACCACTTCGTTCAATTGCGCCTGCAGCTGCGGCACGCTGCCGGAGAAGCGTTCGGCGTTGCCGGATAGACCGAGCACCGCCGGTTCGCTGGCGATGACCTGATCGGCATTCTTGCTCAGCGGCACCCAGGTCGCCTTGAGCTGGGCCATCGAGCTGGCGACCGAGCCTTCCTGGCCGTAGCGGCCATCCAGTTCGCTGACCGTGCTGTCGATGCGGGCCTTGGTCTCCTTGAACGCGGCAAACGCCTTGGGGTCACCGGAGACCGCTTCGCGGCCCTGGTTGGCCAGCTGCTGCGACAGCACCTGCAGATCGGCCGCGCCGGTGCCGGCACCGGCCAGGCGACTGCCCTGCCATGTGGCGACGCCGGTATTGGCGCCGAACACGATCATCGACAACACCAGCAAACCAAGCCAGAAGCTGGTGCTGACGCTGCCGAGCTTGTTGGTCTTGCGGGCGTCCGGGGCGGTACTCATGGTTCGACCTCGATCTGTATGACGTGGCGGGGTCGCGGCTTAGGCCGCGGCCTGCCGGAATTCAGGAGTGCGCGACAGCAACGCCAGGGAGAACACACCCCAGTCCTGCGTCTCGTTGCGGAAGGCACGGTCGATGAAGTGGGCATAGCGGCCTTGCGCCAACTCGCCGGGTTCGACCGCCTGGACCTGCTCGAAGCTGCGCTGGCCGTACAGCTCGTCGATGGTCAGCGCGACGTCGCCGCCGCTCTGGCGCATGATCAGCACGCGCTGGCCTTCCTGCAGCACCGTCCGCCGGCCCTCCAGGAACTGCTTCAGATCGATCACCGGGAACAGGTTGCCGCGCAGGTTGCCCACGCCCAGCAGCCAGGGCTGTGCGCCCGGCACCGGCGTGACCGGCGGCATCGGCACGATTTCCGCGACTTCGCGGAAATCCGAGACCAGCCGCCGGGTACCGACGCGATAACCGACGCCGCGCCAGATATCGGCCGAGAACTGGCGTTCCGGCAGCGGCGTGGCGTGCGCAAGACTACGACGCTCGTAGTCTTCGAGAATGTCGAATGGAGAACGCATCAACGCACCAGTTGTTTGATGCGGGCGATCAGATCGTCTTCGCGCGGCGGCTTGACGATGTAGTCGCTGGCACCTTGTCGCAAACCCCAGGCCTTGTCGGTTTCCATGCCCTTGGTGCTGACCAGCAGCACGGGGATGTCCTTGGTGGCCTGGTCGCGCGCCAATGCACGCGTTGCCTGGAAACCGCTCATGCCGGGCAGCACCACGTCCATCAGCACCAGATCGGGCGCCTGGCTGCGAATCAGCGCAAGTCCCTCTTCGGCATTGTCGGTGGCGACGACCGTATGGCCTGCTTTTTCCAGCCATTGACTGAAGACTGCCCTGTCGGTGGGCGAGTCCTCGATCAATATAATTCGAGCCATGTTGCCTTTCCCCCTGGTCAGGCGTGGACGTACGTGCGAATCGCGCTCAGTAGTTCTTCACGTGTGAACGGCTTGGTCAGATATTGCTCGGAGCCGACGATGCGGCCGCGTGCCTTGTCGAACAGGCCGTCCTTGGACGACAACATGATCACCGGCGTCGACTTGAAGAGCTGGTTGCCCTTGATCAACGCGCACGTCTGGTACCCATCCAGACGCGGCATCATGATGTCGACAAAAATGATCTGAGGTTGCTGGTCGGCAATCTTGGCCAGTGCCTCGAAACCATCGGTTGCTGTCACTACTTCACAACCTTCCCGCTTCAGCAGCGTTTCGGCGGTGCGGCGAATGGTCTTCGAGTCATCGATCACCATCACCTTCAGTCCTGCGAGTTCCCCACCCGCAGCAATGTTTTCAGTCATGCAAATATCCCCGGACGCGCGACGCTTCTTCCCTGCCGGCGTCGCTACGAAACTGCATGTATATCCCAAGACCCGCATTGACTGTCAAGGGTACGTTGCCGGGGGCCCGCCAGGCGGACGTTCCGACCGTGCGCAGCTGCGGGCCGAGCGGCAAGTCGCGCATTCACGACCGGCCGGGCGCGCCATCGCCACCGCTTGAAGTTACCATCGGCAGCCTGTTCTAAAGGTTTAGCTCCCCATGTCGCTCGACGTCGTTGTGGTGATGGATCCCATCGCCTCCATCAAGATCGCCAAAGACACCACCTTCGCCATGTTGCTGGAAGCGCAGCGGCGTGGTCACCGCCTGCAGTATGTGCGTCCCGGCGGCCTCAGCCTGCGCGAGGGACGCGCGGTGGCACAGGTCGCGCCCTTGAGCGTGCGCGAGGACAAGGCCGGCTGGTTCACCCTCGGCGAGTTCGCCGAGCTGGAATTCGGCCCCGGCCAGGTGGTGCTGATGCGCAAGGACCCGCCGGTGGATGCGGAGTTCGTCTACGACACCCAGGTCCTGAGCGTGGCCCAGCGCGCCGGCGCGCAGGTGGTCAACGACCCGCAGGGCCTGCGCGACTACAACGAGAAACTGGCCGCGTTGCTGTTTCCGCAGTGCTGCCCGCCGACCCTGGTCAGCCGCGACTCTGCGGCGCTCAAGGCGTTCGTGCTCGAACACGGCCAGGCCGTGCTCAAGCCGCTGGACGGCATGGGCGGGCGTTCGATCTTCCGCAGCGGCACCGGCGACCCCAACCTCAACGTGATCCTGGAGACGCTGACCGACGGCAATCGCAAGCTGACCCTGGCGCAGCGCTTCATCCCCGACATCAGCGCCGGCGACAAGCGCATCCTGCTGGTCGATGGCGAGCCGGTGGACTACTGCCTGGCACGGATTCCGCAGGGCGACGAATTCCGCGGCAACCTGGCCGCCGGCGGACGTGGCGAAGGCCGGCCGCTGTCCGAGCGCGACCGCTGGATCGCCGCACAGGTGGGCCCGGAAATGCGCCGCCGCGGCATGCGTTTCGTCGGCCTGGACGTGATCGGCGATTACCTGACCGAGGTCAACGTCACCAGCCCCACCTGCGTGCGCGAGCTGGATGCGCAGTTCGGCCTGAACATCGCCGGGCTGCTGTTCGACGCGATCGAGGCCGGCGCGGCGCAATGAGCGCGGCCGCGGCACTGCCGGCTCCCATGGACGAGCGCCGCCGGCTGACCGCGACGCTGGTGATCTCGCTGCTGCTGCACGGCGTGCTGATCCTGGGCGTGGGGTTTGCGGTCAGCGAAGACGCACCGCTGGTGCCGACGCTGGATGTGATCTTCAGCCAGACCAGCACCCCGCTGACGCCCAGGCAGGCCGATTTCCTGGCCCAGGCCAACCAGCAGGGCGGCGGCAATCACGCCACCGCGCAACGCCCGCGCGACAGCCAGCCCGGGGTGGTACCGCAGGACCGCAGCGGGCTGGCACCGCAGGCGCAGCGTGAGACCACGCTGCAGGCGCCGGAGCCGACCCAGACCCGCGTGGTGGCCAGCCGCCGCGGCGAGCAGGCCGTGCCCACGCCGCAACCGAATCCGCAGACCGACCTGCTCTCGCCCACCGATGCGCAACGCGTGCAGCGCGACGCGGAAATGGCCCGGCTCGCCGCCGAGGTGCATCTGCGTTCGGAGCAATACGCCAAGCGCCCCAATCGCAAGTTCGTCTCGGCCAGTACCCGCGAATACGCCTACGCCAACTACCTGCGTGCCTGGGTGGACCGCGCCGAGCGCGTCGGCAATCTCAATTACCCGGACGAGGCGCGCCGGCGCCGACTCGGCGGCAAGGTGGTGATCAGCGTGGGCGTGCGCCGCGACGGCAGCGTGGAAAGCAGCCGCGTGCTGGTCTCCAGCGGCACCCCGGCGCTGGATGCGGCAGCGCTGCGGGTGGTGCAGCTGGCGCAGCCGTTCCCGCCGCTGCCCAGGACCAAGGACGACGTGGATATCCTGCAGGTCACGCGCACCTGGCTGTTCCTGCCCGGCGGCGAACTGCACGACGATCGTTGAGCCGTCGCGCGTCCCGACAGGGACGCGTCTTTCTGCGGCATGCCTTCCCGGCGGATTGCGTTGGCCAGTGCGTTGCGCGCAGGCGTTATGCGGCCTGCGCGGCTGCGTACAGCCGGTCGGCCAGCTCGACGATTGCGTCCGCGTCCTGCACGCGCGCGCGCCAGGCGGCGGGAATCCCGTCGATGCCATGGAATGCCCCGGCCAGCTGACCGCAGATGGCCGCGGTGGTGTCGGCATCGTCGCCCAGGTTGGCCGCGCGCAGCACCGCATCGGCGAACGTGTCGGTGGTGGCGAAGCACCAGAGCGCCGCCGACAGCGCATCGACCACATAGCCGGTGCCGCGGATCCGGGCGGCGGGAACTGCCGCATGGTCGCGCACCGACAACGCACGCAGCGCCGGTGTCGACAGCCCTTCGCAGCGGGTCTGCAACACCTGCTGGCGCTGTCCGCCGAGCAATGCGGCACGCAACTGGAAGGCGAACAGCCGGCAGGCATCCAGCGCTTCGTCGGCGGCATGCGTGGTGCGCGAACTGTCGGCGGCGCGCTCGCCCAGCTCGGCGGGGCGATGCGCGTAGTACATCGCCACCGGCGCCAGCCGCATCAGCGAGCCATTGCCGGCCGAGCGTGGATCGGTGCTGCCGCTGAAGGCCGGGCCGCCATCCAGATAGCGCTCCAGTGCCTGCCGCACGGTCGCGCCGATATCGAAGCAGCTGCCGGTGCTGCTGAGATAGCCGTGCTGGTACCAGTTGCAATAGCGGTTCATTTGGTCGGCGGCGTCGAAGCCGTGCCGATACAGCAGGCTGTGCGCCAGGCACAAGGCCATCGAGGTGTCGTCGGTCCACTGGCCGGCGCGCAGCGCGAACGGGCCGCCGCCGCGCATGTCGTCGATCGGCGTGAAGCTGCCCGGCGCGCAGAATTCCAGTGTGGTGCCGAGCGCATCGCCCACCGCCAGGCCCAGCAGGCAGCCGCGGAAACGCGCGCGTTGCAGGTCGTCGGTCATGGCGCAGCGCCGGCGGCCTTGGCTGCGCGTGCGGCCTGCTGCTCGAGCAGGGTCAGCGCCACGTTGTCGCGCAGGTAGGCCGGTTCCACCCGCTCCGGCGCCACGCCTTCGCCGCGCTGCAGCGCCGGCACGGCCAGCGTGAGCAGATCGGCGGCATGCGGTAATGCGGCGGCATCGATGCTGCCCAGCCGGGTCGCAAATCGTTGTTGCAGCACTGCCTCGGCAGCGGCGAACCCGCTGCCGACACCGGCAAAGCGCTGCAGCGTGTCCGGCACGACGCATTCCTGCGGTGCGCAGACCACTTCCGGCATCAGCTCCCGCAGCGTATCGCCAGCGCGCGCGAAGACGCCGGCATACACCTCGCCCATGCGCGCATCGATGCAGGCCAGCACCTGCGTCGCCTCGGCGGGCGCGCGCAGGGCCAGCACCTGCAGCGTGGACACCGCCAGCACCGGCACGTCCAGGCCCAGCGCGATGCCCTGCGCAATGCCGATCGCCAGCCGCACACCCGTGAAGGCGCCCGGGCCACGACCGACCGCAATCGCGTCGAGCTGGCGCCGCGCGATGCCGGCGTCGGCCAGCAGTTGCTCGGCCCATGGCAGCGCCAGTTCGGCATGGCGACGCGGCGCCAGTTCGAAGCGCTCCAGCACGCGGCCATCCACGTGCAGCGCGACGGAACAGGCTTCGGTGGAGGTCTCGAACGCGAGGACTTTCATGGCAGGACCGCAGGCAGGAAGGGGACGCTCAGTCGTCGCCGAACGGCAACGCGAGCACACCATTGTCGCCCACCGGCTCGGCGACGCCAAAGAACGCGCGCACGTCGCCGATCTCGCGGGTGCGCGCAAACGGCGGCAGCGACTGCATGAAGGTGCGGCCGTAGCCCTTGTTCACCAGCCGCGGGTCGCACAGCACCAGCACGCCGCGATCGGTCTCGCTGCGGATCAGCCGGCCCACGCCCTGCTTGAGCGCGATCACCGCCTGCGGCAACTGCTCGTCGCGGAACGGGTTGCCGCCGTCGCGGCGGATCGCATCCAGGCGCGCTTCGAACACCGGGTCGTCGGGTGCGGCGAACGGCAGCTTGTCGATCACCACCACGCTCAAGGCATCGCCGACCACGTCCACGCCCTCGCGGAAGCTGGCCGACCCCAGCAGCACGCCGTTGCCGGAAGTGCGGAAACGCTGCAGCAAGGTGGCACGCGGCGCCTCGCCCTGCACGAACAGCGGCCACGGCGCGCCGCGCAATGCGTCGGCCGCCTCGCGCAGCGCGCGGTGCGAGGCGAACAGCAGAAATGCGCGGCCATTGGAGGCGTGCAGCACCGGCATCAGCGCCGCGATCAGCGCCGTGCCGAATCCGCGTGCGGCAGGATCGGGCAGGTGCGGCGGCAGGTAGCACAGCGCCTGGCGCGCCCAATCGAAGGGGCTGGGCTGCAGCAAGGTCACCGGATCGCTCAGGCCCAGGCGCTGCGCGATGTGATCGAACTCGCCGCCCACCGCCAGCGTGGCCGAAGTGAACACCCAGGCCGCATGCGATTTTTCGCGATGCTCGCGCAGCGGGCCGGACACATCCAGCGGCGTGCGCTGGCAGCGGAACCCGCGCGGGCTGAGCTCGTACCACAGCACATCGTTGTCGACGGTTTCCGGCAGCTCCTGCTCGAAATCCGGTACCGGCGCATCCTCGCCCAGCCACCGCGACAGCCGCGCCAGCGCTTCCTGCGCACGTGCACAGCAGCCATCGAACCCGGGCGAGGCCTCGCGCAACGGCAGCAGGGCCTCGCCCAGCCGCGCCAGCGACGACAGCACCGCATCGAAACCCTCGCGTACCTGCGGCTTGGCCAGCGCGCGCCATTGGGTGCCGCGTGACGGCAGGCCCTCCATGCCCGCGCGCAGGCCGCGCAGAGCCTCGTCCAGGGCGAGGATCGGCTCCTGCAGGCTGGCCTGCGCACCGGCGACCAGGCGCGCTTCGACCATGCAGTCGCGCGCCAGCTCCTGCCACGGCCGCATTCCGAAACTCTCGCCGAAGAAGTTCGCCGCCAGCTCCGGCAGCTGATGCGCTTCGTCGATGACGAAGGCCTGCGCGCCGGGCAGGATCTCGCCGAAGCCTTCCTGCTTGAGCGCCAGATCGGCCAGCAGCAGATGGTGGTTGACCACCACCAGATCGGCCGCCTGCGCGCGCTGGCGCGCCTGCACCACAAAACACTCGCTGTAGAACGGGCATTCGGTGCCCAGGCAGTTGTCGACGGTGGAGGTCACCAGCGGCAGCAGCGGTGAGTCGTCCGGCAGGGCTTCCAGCTCGGCCATGTCGCCGAACTGGGTACGCCCGCTCCAGGCCACGATGCGCTGGAACTGCGAGACCTGCTCGGGCGTGGCAAAGCGCGGCTCGCCACGCGCCTGCTGGGTGCGGTACTTGCACAGATAGTTCGCGCGGCCCTTCAGCAGCGCGCTGCGCAGGCCGATGCCGAGCGCGGCGCGCACGCGCGGCAGGTCGCGATGGAACAACTGGTCCTGCAATGCGCGCGTGCCGGTGGAGACGATGGTCTTCAGCCCCGACAGCAATGCCGGCACCAAGTAGGCGTAGGTCTTGCCGGTGCCGGTGCCGGCTTCGGCCAGCAGCACATCGCGGGCCTCGAACGCCTCGGCAATGGCGCCGGTCAGGCGCAACTGCGCGGCACGCGGCGCGAACGCATCGAGCTGACGCGCAAGCGCCCCGCCCTCGCTGAGCGCCTCGATGCTGGCAGTGGCAAGTTGGGACATGGGACCGGAAGCTGGGGCAGGAAGCGCGACAGCCTAGCGCGTGCGCGCTGCCGCTGCCTGGGTTGCGCCGGTGGGCCGGTGGCGGCACTGGCCGCGCAGCCGGCATTTACGCATCAGGATGCGCCGCGTGGCGCCACTGGCGGTCGTGCGCGGGAACGAACGACTCGCGTCGAGCAGGTGCGCGCAACTGACAGGCGGCATCACGCTTGCCGCGCCTGTCGTGCGGCAGGCGCAGCCGGCGGTGTGGCCGTGCTCAGTAGCGTTTCACGCCGGGCACCGTGCACCCGGCAATCTGCGACTTGGCCGAAGCGGCGTTTTCCTTCTCGCCACGCGCCAGCCGCGACTGCTCGATGGTGGCCCAATGCCGGCGGCACAGCGGCCCGGTCTTGGAGCCCAGCTCGATGGCCTGTTTGGCGAAACGCTCGGCGGCGGGCCAGTCGGCCTGCAGCACCGCTACTTCGGCACGCTCCTGCAGGATGGCGGGATCGCCGGAAACCAGGCCCACGGCCTGATCCAGCGACGCCGCCGCGCCGGCCAGGTCGCCGGCCTGGCGCTTGCTCTTGGCGGTCTCGCGCAGGTCGTCCACCTGCGGGTCGCGCAATGGTTGTACCGACAGCTCGGTATCGTCGACGCCGGCCTCGCGTTCGATCAGCAGCAGCCGCTGTGTCGGCGTGGTCGGGTCCACCGGGACCGGCGGTGGCGCAGGCGGCGCGCTGACGCAGGCGGTGAGTGCGGCAGACACGCCAGCGAGGGCAAGCAAACGGTGCAGTCGGTTCATCGGGTCACTCCAGTCAACGTGCAGGTGCAGCCGCGGCGGGTGCCGGCGCGGGGTCTTCCGGCTTCTTTTCCAGACCGAAGAAGCGACGCCAGCCACCACCGCTGGATTGCTCGGCCGGTGCGGATGCATCGCCGGGCACGCCCTCGATCGACGGTGCATTGCCGGCACAGGGGGCGTAGGCCGGGGTGAAGCCGACCACGAACGGGAACTGGCGCGCGCCCGGGCAGCCGGCATCGGTCACGCCGGTACCGGCCGCGTCCACCCACTGCCAGTCCAGGCCCTTGCCGCTGACCTTTAACGGCGCACTCGGCAGTCGCGCGAAGATGCTCGACCACACCCGCATCGCGCCGGTGGCGCCGTACAGGCCGGTCTGCTCGTTCTGGTCGTTCCCCATCCAGATCACCGCCAGATGGTCGCCGGTGTAGCCGGCGTACCAGCTGTCGCGGCCGTCGTTGGAGGTGCCGGTCTTGCCGGCCGGCGACAACCGGCCCAGGCCATCGCCCAGCAACTGCCGCGCAGTGCCGCCGCTGACCACCTGCTGCAGGGCGACGCTGATCAGATTGGCCGCCACCGAATCGCCCTCCTGCGCCGGCGCCGGGGTCTTGTCGTAGCGCTTGAGCAGCTTGCCCTGCGGATCGAGCACGCCGCGCACCGCATGCAGCGGCTGGATCTCGCCACCGGCAGCCAGGAACTGGTACAGCTGCGCCATGCCGTACGGGCTCTGGTCGGTGGCACCGAGGATCAGCGAGGGATTGGTGTCGGCCTTGATGCCGGCCAGTACCTGGATCAGTTGCGCGATGCGCTCCGGGCCGACCTGCATGCCCACGCGCACCGTGGCCTGGTTGTAGGAATGCGCCAGCGCATCGATCAGCCGCACCGTGCCGTGACTGCGGTTGTCGGAATTGCCCGGCGACCAGGTCTTGCCGCGGCTGAGCTGCACCGTCACCGGTGCATCGTCGACCCAGCTGGACAACGCCCAGCGGTCCGGCGAGGCCAGCGCCAGCAGGTAGACGAACGGTTTGAGCAGCGAGCCGACCTGCCGCTGCGCTTCGACCGCGCGGTTGAAGCCCGGCTTGGCCACGTCGCGGCTGCCGACCACCGCCAGCACATCGCCGTTATGCACGTCGGTCAGCACCAGGCCGGCCTGCAGCGGTGGGCGCTTCTTGTTGTCCAGCCGCTTGATGGTGCCGGTCACCGCGCCTTCGGCATAGGCCTGCGCGGACGGCGACATGCCGGTGAGCACGCTCATGCCGGCGCCCTGCAGCACGCCTTCCGGGTAGTCGTGCGCCAGTTGGCGCCGCACCAGGTCCACATAGGCCGGGAAGCGGTTGGCCGCGACCAGGCCCGGCTCGGTGGGCACGCCCAGCGGTGCGGCCAGCGCGCGCTTGTATTCGGCCGCGTCGATCAGGTTGTTTTCGTGCAGCTTGCCCAGCACGAAATTGCGCCGATCCAGCGCGCGCTCCGGGTTGCGCCGCGGGTCGTAGTAGGACGGCCCCTTGACCAGCCCGATCAGCAAGGCGATCTGCTCGGTGGTCATCGAATTGAGCTCGCGGCCGAACCACAGCTCCGCGCCCGAGGACACGCCATGGATCGCCTGCCCGCCGCGCTGGCCCAGATAGACCTGGTTGAGATAGGCCTCCAGGATGGTGCGCTTGTCGTAACGCGCCTCCATGATCACTGCGTAGAGAATTTCGTTGAACTTGCGGGTGACGGTCTGTTCCTTGCCGATGCCGAGCAGGCCGCTGCGCGCCAGCTGCTGGGTCAGGGTGCTGGCGCCCTGGCGGACCTGGCCGCCGGAGCGCGCCATGATCCAGGCCGCACGCACCATGCCGCTGAGATCGATGCCGTGGTGGCTGTTGAAGTCGCGATCCTCGACCGCCTGCAGGCCGGTGACCAGCAGCTCGGGCACTTCTTCCATGCGCACCAGGCGGCGCTCTTCCTGCTTCTGTCCGTACAGCGTGGCGATGCGCGCCGGGTCCAGCCGCGCACTCTTGAGCGCCTTGCGGTCGCCGGCGTCGCGCAGGCTGGCCACGCGCCCGCCGGAGAGGCTGACTTCCACCCGCCGCGCAGGCACGCGCCCATCCACATCGATATAACCGCGGCTGGCGATGGTGAAGCGGCTGCCGTCCTGCTGGTAGGTGCCGGCCAGCTTGGCTTGCCCGTCGTCACGGTAGGAGGCGGCGTCCAGCTCGGTCTTCAAGGTGGCTGCATCCAGCGCATTGCCTGGCGCCAGCACCAACGGCCGCCCGTACACGCGGGTCGGGATCTGCCAACGCAGCTCGCCAAACCGCTGGGTGACCTGCTTGTTCAGATACACCGTGTAGGGAATCAGAAAACCGAGCGCCAGCGCGAATGCCGCAAAGGCCCAGACAATCAGCCTGCGTTGCCAGCGGGAACCTTGCTCGGTGGAGTCGTCCTCGAAATCGTCGGGAGCGTCGTTGTCGTGGCGTCGGGGCACAGGGATGCGAGAATGTAGAGTCCGGCGAGTCTAGCGCAGCGCTGTCGTGGTTGTGGTCAGCCGGCCCCTCTGACTTAAGAGCGGCTAACAAAACGGCCACGCTCACCGTCAGCAGGCACGGACCGTCTTCGGCATCTGCGGGTACCCTGCGTCCCCTGCGCTTGCCTTGCGCCGTCCTCGCCGCCTGACGACTGCTCGCCGGGTTTTCTTCGCCACGCCACGTCTGGAGTTCCAACGGAATGTCGATGTCACTGGCCGATGCACGCTATCTGTTCAATCGCGTGCTTGGGCTGATTCACCGCAGCGTGGCGAGCATGCGCACACGCGGCTGGCGCGCCACCTGGCAGCGCATTCGCGTGCATACGCAGGCACCGCCGGCGGCGCTCGGCACGCCGCTGTGGTTGCCGGAGGCCGCGCCGTTTGCCGCGTTTGCGGTTCCGCACAGCGACACCCCGCGCGTGACGCTGGTGATTCCGGTCTACAACCACATCGCGCACACGCTGGCGTGCCTGCGCGCACTGGCGGCACATCCGCCGCTGCTGGAGATGGAGATCATCGTCGTGGACGACGGCAGCAGCGACGCCACGCAGGCGCAGCTGCCGCTGGTGCAAGGGCTGCACTACCACCGGCGCGCCAGCAATGGCGGTTTCATCGCCGCCTGCAATGACGGCATCGCCCTGGCGCGCGGCGACTACGTGGTGCTGCTCAACAACGACACCATCCCGCAACCCGGCTGGCTGGATCGGCTGATCGACACATTTGCCCAGCACCCCGGCGCCGGGCTGGTCGGCGCGCAACTGGTGTACCCGGACGGACGCCTGCAGGAATCCGGCGGCGTGGTGTTCGCCGATGGCAGCGCCTGGAGCTACGGCCGCTTCGAATCGGCCGACGACCCGCGCCACGCCTATGTGCGTGCGATGGACTACTGCTCCGGCGCGGCCATCGCGCTGCCACGCGCGCTGTTGCAGACGCTGGGTGGGCTGGATCGCCGCTACATGCCTGCCTATTACGAAGACACCGACCTGGCGTTTGCGGTGCGTGCCGCCGGCTACCGGGTGCTGGTGCAGCCGGCCAGCGTGGTGGTGCATGACGAGGGCACCAGCAATGGCACCGACACCCGCACCGGGGTGAAGGCGTACCAGGTGCGCAACCAAGGCGTGTTCGCCGACAAGTGGCAGCAGGCGCTGGCAACGCAGCTGCCGGTCGGCACGGTCCCCGGCCCTGCGCTGCTGCATCGTGGCCAACGCCAGGTGCTGATCCTGGACGAATGCGTGCCGCAACCCGATCGCGACTCGGGCTCGTTGCGGCAGTTCAATCTGATCCGCCTGCTATGCGAAGAGGGCGCGCACGTGGTGTTCGTGCCGACCCGCCGCGAACATGCCGGACGGCACACGCAGGCACTGCAGCAACTGGGCGTGGAAGTCTGGTACGCGCCGTTCCTGGACGGCATCGGCAGCTGGCTGCGCACGCACGGCCCGCGGTTTGCGGTGGTGCTGCTGGTGCGTCACCACGTTGCGCATGCCTGCCTGCCGCTGCTCAGACAATACGCCCCGCAGGCGCGCACCCTGTTCGACACCGTCGATCTGCACTACCTGCGCGAGCGCCGCGGCGCCGAGCTGGCCGGCGATGCCAACCTGTTGCGCGCGGCCGAACGCACCCGCCTGCGCGAGCTGGAGATCATGGCCGCCACCGATGTCACGCTGCTGGTCTCGGCAGCCGAGCAGGCGCAGCTGCAGGCGGACGCACCGCAGATCCGCACCGCCCTGCTCTCCAACCTGCATGAGGTGGCCGGCAGCGGCCGCCACTTCGAGCAACGCCACGACCTGGTGTTCGTCGGCGGCTTCCGGCATCCACCCAATGTGGATGCGGTGCAGTGGTTCATCAGCGCGATCTTTCCGCAGGTGCGCGCGCAATTGCCGCAGGTGGTCTTCCACTGCATCGGCGCGGACATGCCGGAGGCGCTGACACTGCTGGCCGACGAATGCCCCGGCGTGCAACTGCACGGGCATGTGCCGGATCTGCTGCCGTTCATGGAGAACGCACGCATCGCGGTGGCGCCGCTGCGCTTCGGCGCCGGCGTCAAAGGCAAGATCAACCTGAGCATGGCGCACGGGCAGCCGGTGGTCGGCACCACCTGTGCGGTGGAAGGCATGCATCTGCGCGATGGTGAGGATGTCTGCGTGGCCGATGACGCCGATGCCTTCGCCGCGGCGATCGTGCGCCTGTATCGCGATGCGGCGCTGTGGCAACGCCTGGCCGACAACGGGCTGCAGAACGTAGCCCGGCATTTTTCGCTGGATGCAGCGCGTGGCACGGTGCGCGCGCTGTTTATCGCGGAGTGAGTGTGCGCCGGGCGCTCGGGGATGGCGCTGTGAGTGGCGCCGTCGAAGACAGGCGCTGCGTCAACGCTGCTCGGTCACGGCCTTGACCCGGCGCGTGAACTCGGCCAATTCCGGCAGCCCCGGATCCAGCTGGTGCGCCTCGTCCTGCGCGCGTCGTGCAAAGGCGGCGTCTTCCTGTCCAAGGCGTTCGCTGCCCACAGCAACCCAGCGTTGCGCCAGCCGCCGACGCGCGCCGGCCAGTGCATCGCCATTGGGTGTCAGCGCCTGCCAGGCATCCAGACAGCCGCGCGCGGCACGCAGGCGGTTGTTGCGCAGCTCGTCCTCGAAGCAGCGCTGACTGGCCGGCACCACACGTGCGGCGGCCTGCAGCACGCGTGGATCGCGCGGCGCCAGCGCCTGCGCGGCACGCACCGCGTCGTAGGCACTGGCGCCGGGCGGCGTCATCCACTGCTGCTGCGCTTCGGCAGCTGCCACCCGTTGCAGCAGCGCGCGCAGGCGGCGCTCGCGGGTACCGCGCGACAGCTCGGTCTCGGGGCTGCGCTGGGCATCGCGTGCACGCGCAATCGCCTGCTCGGCCTGCGCAATCGCGGCGGCGCCGGGCAGCAAGGTCTTGGCTTCCTGCAGCGACTGCAGCGCGGCGTCGAACTGGAAGTCTGCCGCCTGCCGGCCGGCTTGCGCGGCATATTCGCCTGCCACCTGCTCCAGCCCACGCTGGGCGGCCGCATCCGCCGGCTCGGCTGCCAGCACTGCCGTGAAATCGCGTGCGGCCGGTGCCAGCCGGCCACGCCGCAACAGGCCCTGCGCGCGCTGACGGCGTTGTTCCAGCGCACGGTGATAGTGGCCTTCGGTCAGCGGCACATCGGCATGCCCGGCGTCATAGCGCTTGGCCGCGGCCAGCAGCATCGCCGCATCGGCCAGCGCATCGCGCGCCAGGGCCTGGCGCGCCTGCGCCAGCAGATCGGTCAGGGCGTCCTCGCGCCCTTCCAGCGCATCGGTGCGGTCTGGTGCCAGGGTCAGTATGCGCTGATACAACGGCAGCGCGCTGTCCGGGCTGCCATCCAGGCGCCCTTGCTGTTGCGCGGACACTGCCTGTGCGAACAAGGCGTCCAACCCGGCCCGACGCGCCTGCAACTGGCGCAGGCGCAGTGCCACCGGTGCGATCTGCGCCTGCGGCACCTCCAGCGCGCCCGCCAGCGTCAGCGCGCGCTGCGCAGCAGCGGCATCCCCGGCCGCAATCGCCGCGCACGCCTGCACCACGGCGGCGGCGCCGGTGCGCGCCAGGCCGGCACGGGCTTCGCCACGATCGCTGTCCAGCGCAAGCGCAGCAGCGAACAGTTCGCGCGCGCCGTTGCCATCGGCCGCACTGAGGTGGCCGCGCGACAGCGCCGCATCGCCCCGTTGCAGCAGTTGCTGGATACGCGTGTCCGGCCACAGCCAATCGGCCAGCGGCTTGCGCAGCACAACCGTGGCCAGCAAGAGACAGGCGCACAGCGCCAGCACCACGCGCCATAGCGCGCGGCTGCGCAATGGTGCCCAGAGGCGAGGCGATCTTGCCCAGCGCGGAAGCGGGAGCATGCGGTGGCGTCCGTCCTTGGCGCGACCTGACGGGGACGCGTTCACCCCGTCATGGTAGCTGTCTGCTGCGAAGACGATGTGGGCTTGGGGGAATCGGGATTCGGGATTCGTCAGGTAGGCACACCTTGTTTGCTTTGGGTGCTGCCTGTTTCAAGGCGATTGGCGCCGGCCGGCTGCGGCGCACTCAACCGAGTCGCCGCACCTCGCTCACCCCAGGCAAGGCGTCCAGCTTGCCAAGCAGGCTGGACAGCTGGTCGTAGTCGCTGACCTTCAGGCGCAGGCGCAGTTGTGCCCTGCCGGTGTCACGCACGTTGTCGCTGTTGATTTCCAGCACGTGCGCGTCCTCCTGCGCGATCAGGTTGGTGATGTCCTTGAGCAGCCAGCGGCGGTCGACCGCGCGCACCTGCACATCCACCTCGTAGCCGCTGCCGGCCTGGCCCCACTCCACCGGCAACACGCGCTGCGGATGCGCCGCGGCCAGACGCGACAGTGCCGCGCAATCGGTGCGGTGCACGGTGATGCCGCGGCCACGGGTCAGATAGCCGGCGATCGGCTCGCCCGCCACCGGCTGGCAGCAGCGCGCCAGCTGCACCAGCAGATTGCCCACGCCCTGCACGGTGAACTTGGATTTACCCAAGCCCTCGCGGCGCGCGGTGGGCCGTGGCGGCGCCGGCACCGCCGGCTGCGAAGCGGCCCGTTCGGCTTCCAGCAGGGCACGGCTGACCTGGTTGGGCCCGGTATCGCCCAGCGCCACCTGGATGTACAGGTCGTCAACATTCTCGGCGTGGAACTTGCGCGTGGCCACGCTCAGGTCGGCGTGCTGCAGGCCCAGCCGCTTGAGCTCGCGATCGAGCAGGTCCTTGCCGGCCTGTACGTTGCGCGCACGGTCGAGCTTGTGGAACCACGCGCGCACCTTGTCGCGCGAGCGCCCGCTGGCCAGAAAACCATTGGACGCAAGCAACCAGTCGCGGCGTGGGTCGGCCTCCTTGGCGGTCATGATCTCCACCCGGTCGCCGCTGCGCAGCCGGTAGGTCAGCGGCACGATGCGGTCGTTGACGCGCGCGCCGCGGCAGCGATGCCCGACCATGGTGTGCACGTGATAGGCGAAATCCAGCGGTGTGGCGCCTTGCGGCAGGTCGATGACCTCGCCCTTGGGGGTCAGTGCATACACGCGGTCTTCGATCAGCTCGGCGTCCAGCGCGCCGGCCAGTTCGCCGTGGTCGCCTTCCTGCACCTGCTCCAGCAACTGGCGCATCCACAGGATCTTGCGGTCGAAGGCTTTTTCGCCACCCTTGCCGCCTTCCTTGTATTTCCAGTGCGCGGCTACGCCAAGCTCGGCCTGCGCATGCATCTCGTGGGTGCGGATCTGGATTTCGATCGTGCGCCCTTCCGGGCCGACCACCGCGGTATGCAGCGAGCGATAGTCGTTGGCCTTGGGCCGGGCGATGTAATCGTCGAACTCGCTCGGCACCGGTGCCCACAGCGAGTGCACAGCCCCCAGCGCCGCATAGCAGGCGGCCACGTCATCAACCATCACCCGCACCGCGCGGATGTCGTACAGCTGGTCGAAGGACAGGCGCTTCTTCTGCATCTTTCGCCAGATGCTGTAGATGTGCTTCGGCCGCCCGCTCACCTCTGCGCGCAGGCCCTGCTGGGCCAGCGTCGTCGACAGAGTGCGCTTGACCGCGTCCAGATAACGCTCGCGCGCCACGCGGGTTTCGTCCACCTCGCGGGCGATGCGGCGGTAGGTGTCCGGCTCCAGATGCCGGAACGCCAGGTCCTCCAGCTCCCACTTCACCTGCCAGATGCCCAGCCGGTTGGCCAGCGGCGCATGGATGTCGCGGGTGAGCTGGGCCAGTGCACGGCGCTGTTCTTCGCTCAGGCGGTCGGCCACGCGCATGCGCGCCAACTGCCGCGCCAGCAGGATCGGCACCACCCGCAGGTCGTGGATGATGGACAGCAACAGCCGCCGCAGACCTTCGCTGTTGCGCCCGGCCTCGCGACCGGCGTGCAGGGCCCAGACCTGGTCGGCCGCATCCAGCCCGTCCAGCAGGCCTTCGACCGCCACCCGGCGCTCGGCCGGCTGCCATGGCAGGCCGGCGATCGCGCCGCGCAACGCCGGCAGGTCGAACAGCAATGCCGCAATCAAGGTGGCCTCGTCGGCGGCCAGCAGCGCCAGCGCGTCCAGGGTGTCGGCCATCAGCGTCCAGGCCACGTCCTCGCTCGGCGCCGGCAACTGCTGCCAGGCCTGCGCCAGGGCATCACGCAGATCTGGCGCGATCGACGCGATGGCGGGACGCTGCAGCAAGGCATGCAGGCGCTCGAGTGAGGAACTGGTCACAGCGGTGGACACGGCGATGGGCAACAACGGGGGGCTGACAGCTACGGTAACGTGCGCGTCACCTTCTCCACAACGCGCAATCGCTGCATCGTCGGCGCAATCCCGCATGCTTGCGCTTATGGTCGGTTCACCCGCCAACGTCTTGATTCGCAACCGCTGTGCGCCGCAAGTGCGGCAACGCTGCAGGCCAATCGGCACGCTCAATCGGCTTTTTACGTGCTTTTTACAACTCGCCCAAACCGCCTGCCTATCCTCCAGTGGCGTTGTCGCTGCGTCCTGCCGCGGCGACGTCATTCCAACCAACTGCGAGGTAGCCGATGAAGACCTGGAAGAAGCCTGTCGTTCGTGAAGTCAACTGTGGCGCCGAGATCAACTGCTACGTCTCCGGCGAATTCTGAGCTCACCTGCCGCCCCTCCTCCCGATGCATGACCGGCAATCGCCGGCAGATAGGTAACAGTTCTCCATGCGCATCATCGTTCTGGGATCGGCGGCCGGCGGTGGGCACCCGCAGTGGAATTGCCACACACCCGCCAGCAGGCGGGCATGGCAACAAGCCGACGGTGCCCAACGTCGTACCCAGGCCAGCATCGCCGTCAGTGCCGATGGCCAGCGCTGGGTCCTGATCAACGCCTCACCCGATTTCCGCCAACAAATTCTTGCAACGCCCGCACTCTGGCCGCAGCGCGATTTGCGGCATTCGCCGATCGAAGCGGTGCTGCTGACCAGCGGCGAGATCGACCATATCGCCGGATTGCTGTCGATGCGCGAAAGCCAGGCGTTCTCGCTGCATGCCAGCAGCCGCGTGCTGGATCTGCTGTCGCAAAACCCCATCTTCGACGCGGTCAATCCCGCCTACGTGGAGCGCCAGCCGTTTGCGCTGGACACGCCGGTATCGCTGCTGGGCCTGCAACTCACGCCATTCTCGGTGCCCGGCAAGGTGCCGCTGTTCATGGAATCGCGCAGTGGCGGCGACCTGGCCGGCTCCAACGAAGAAACCCTTGGGCTGACCATCGACGATGGCCAGCGCCGCGTGCATTACATCCCCGGCTGCGCGGCGATGACCCATGCCTTGCGCGCGCGCCTGCAAGGCGCCGAACTGGTGTTCTTCGACGGCACACTGTGGCGTGACGACGAAATGGTGCAACTGGGCATCAGCCAGAAGACCGGCCAACGCATGGGCCACATGAGCATCGACGGCCCGGACGGCACGATTGCTGCGTTCGCCCCGCTGGGTGTGGCGCGCAAGATCTTCATCCACCTCAACACCACCAATCCCGTGCTCGATACCCGTTCGCCGGAGTACGCCAGCGCGCGTGCCAGCGGCTGGGAAGTCGCGCACGACGGCCTGGAGATCACCCTGTGACCACCCTGCTCACCCCGGACCAGCTGGAGGCGGACCTGCGTGCCATCGGCGCCCGCCTGTACCATGACCAGCATCCCTTCCACGCGCTCCTGCACGAGGGCAAGCTCGATCGCGGCCAGGTCCAGGCCTGGGCGCTGAATCGCTTCGAATACCAGCGCTGCATTCCATTGAAGGACGCCGCGATCCTGGCGCGCATGGAAGACCCGGCGTTGCGGCGGATCTGGCGGCAACGCATTCTCGATCACGACGGCAACAGCCCCAGCGATGGCGGCATCGCGCGTTGGCTGCACCTGACCGACGCGCTCGGCCTGGAGCGCACGCTGGTGGAATCCGGCCGTGCGCTGCTGCCGGGCACCCGTTTCGCGGTGCAGGCCTACCTGCAGTTCGTGCGCGAAAAAAGCCTGCTCGAGGCGATCGCCTCCTCGCTGACCGAGCTGTTCGCCCCCAACATCATCGGCCGGCGCGTGGCCGGCATGCTCAAGCATTACGACTTCGTCTCGCCCGAAGCGCTGGCCTATTTCGAGCATCGCCTGACCGAAGCGCCACGCGATTCGGATTTTGCGCTGGACTACGTCAAGCAGCATGCCGATACCGTCGAAAAACAAGCCCTGGTCAAGGCCGCGCTGCACTTCAAGTGCTCGGTGCTGTGGGCGCAGCTGGATGCATTGCACGTGGCCTACGTCGCCCCGGGCATCGTGTGGCCGGATGCGTTCGTGCCCGACCGCGACGCCAGCCGGGCCGCGGCGTGAGCAGCATCACCCGCGACAGCCAGCCGGCCCTGCGCGCAGGCGTGCGCCTGCAGCACGACCGCGCGCGTGACCAGTGGGTGCTGCTGGCGCCGGAACGCGTGGTCGAGCTGGACGAGATCGCACTGGTGGTGGCGCAGCGCTACGACGGCACGCGCTCGCTGGCGCAGATCGCGCAGGAACTGGCAGGCGAATTCGATGCTGACGCGGCAGATATCGAGGTCGATGTGATCGAACTCACCGCCACGCTGCATCAGAAGCGTCTGCTGCGGCTATGACCGTCGCCCCGCCGCCACTGTCGGTGCTGCTGGAGCTGACCCATCGCTGCCCGCTGGCCTGCCCGTATTGCTCCAACCCGATCGCGTTGGCGGCGCTGCGCGAGGAAATGGACACCGCCGGCTGGCGCTCGCTGCTGCAGCAGGCCGCCGACATGGGCGTGTTGCAGGCACACTTTTCCGGCGGCGAGCCGATGCTGCGCAAGGACCTGCCCGAGCTGGTGGCGCATGCGCGCGCGCTCGGGCTGTACAGCAACCTGATCACCTCCGGCGTGGCCGGCGGCGAGCCGATGCTGGACCAGTTGCAGGCCGCCGGACTGGAGCATGTGCAGCTGAGCGTGCAGGACGTCGACCCGGCCGGTGCCGACCGTATCGCCGGCTATCGCAACAGCCTGGCGAAGAAGCGCGAGTTCGCCGCCGCCGTGCGCGCGCGCGGCCTGCCGCTGACGCTCAATGCGGTACTGCATCGCCATAACGCCGAGCGCGTGCCCGGCATGATCGCGCTGGCGCTGGAATGGCAGGCCGAACGCATCGAAGTGGCGCACACCCAGTACTACGGCTGGGGCCTGCGCAATCGCGCCGCGCTGATGCCCAGCCGCGAGCAGCTGATGGCCACGATTGACGCGGTGGAAACCGCCCGTCGCGAGCTCGGCGACCGCCTGGCGATCGACTTCGTCACCCCCGATTACTACGCCCGCCAGCCCAAGCCGTGCATGGGCGGCTGGGGCCAGCGCTTCGTCAATATCTCCCCGCGCGGCGATGTGCTGCCCTGCCATGCGGCCGAAACCATCGACGGCATGCGTTTTGACAACCTGCGCGAGCGGTCGCTGGCCGATATCTGGAACAACGGCGAGGCCTTCGTGCGCTTCCGCGGCACCGCATGGATGCCGGAGGTCTGCCAGGGCTGCCCCAAGCGCGAGATCGACTGGGGCGGCTGCCGCTGCCAGGCGCTGGCGCTCAGTGGCGATGCCGCCACGCTGGACCCGGTCTGCGAACGCTCGCCGCGGCATACCGAGGTGCGCGCCACCGCCGAACGCGAGGCGGCCGCACTGCCGCCGGAGTTCGTCTACCGCCGCCCCGGCCGTCCCGAACGCGTGGCCTCGGCCAGCGCAGACGCACGAACTGCCGACGCACCATAGCCGGCTGCGGCAGGCGCGGGCTAGCGTCTACACTAGCCGCCTCTTCTGATCGGATGGCATCCATGTCGCTCGCGCGCCGCATTCCCTTGCTGGTCTGCCTGACCCTCGCCCTGAACGCCGCTCCGGCCCTCGCGCAGCGCGCGGTGCAGGGCGACCTGCAGTCGCAGATGAGCGCCGAACAGTTCAAGGCCGCTGGGCTGGACAAGCTCGACGCCGGCGAACTGGCCGCGCTCAACGATTGGCTGCAGGGCAAGGTCGCCAAGGAAGCTGCGGTCGTGGTCGAACAGGCCAAGGAAGCCGGCCGCCAGGAAGTGATCGTCAAGAATCGCGGCTTCTTCGATTTCGGCAGCAACGAGCCGATCGAGAGCAACATCGTCGGTGAGTTCAAGGGTTTCTCGAAGGGTCGCGTGTACACGCTGGCCAATGGCCAGGACTGGGAGCAGACCGACGCTGCGACGTTGTCTGGCGTGCGCAAGGAGGCCCCCAAGGTCAAGATCAAGCCGGGCCTGGTCGGCGTGTGGTATCTGCAGATCGAGGGCTACAACACGCCGGCCAAGGTGCGCCGGGTCAAGTAAGCGCGTCCGGGCATTGCCGGCCCGCTACCGCAGACTGAGCAGGCCAATCGGAGAACACGCATGCGTTGGATGCCATGTTGCAGCCTGGCATTGCTGGCGTCGCTGGCCTGGTTCGCAGGCATTGCGCCTGCCGATGCGGCCACGCCCACCCTGTCAGCGCAGCAATGTGCCGATGCGCCCGAGGTCGGCATCGACCAGGCGCTGGTGTGCTATCACGATGCCATCGAGCGCCAACCGCTGGTCTACCGGCGCGTGGCCACCCGCACGGTGGACGGTGTCGAAAGGCGCGATTACCTGCTGACCTCGCAGCAGTGGTCGCCGGAGGATTTGGTGCAGCCGGCCAGCTGGCAGCACGATGTGGCGATCTACGTGCCGGCGGATGCGTTGCCGACGCGTGCGCTGCTGATCTCCACCAATGGCACCCGCCAACCGGCCGATGGCGGCGCGCCACAACCGCCCAGCGAATTGCCACCCGAGGCCCTGGCCGTATTGGCGCGGCGCAGCCGCACCGTGGTGATCGCGCTCGGCGATCTGCCCAGCCAGGCACTGACCTATCGCAACGATGGCACGCCGCGCCGCGAGGACGACAGCGTCGCCTACAGCTGGTCGCTGTTCCTGGCAGCGCCGCAACGACGCAAGACCATGCCGCTGCATGTGCCGATGGCCGCCGCAATCGCGCGCACCATGAGCCTGGCCGAACGCGAATTGGCGCCGTTGCAGATTCATCGCTTCATCCTCGCCGGTGCCTCCAAGCGTGGTTGGGCCAGCTGGCACGCCACCATCGCCGATGCGCGCGTGGAGGCCGTGGTGCCGTTCGTGATCGACATTCTCAATCTGCCGGCCGTGCTCGAGCACATGTCCCGGGCCTATGGCGGCAACTGGCCGATCGCATTCGGCGCCTACGCCAGGCAGGGAATCACCGCGCAGCTGCACACGCCGGCATTTGCGCAGCTGGTGCAACTGCAGGACCCGCTGAGTTATCTGCACACGCCGCAGCGCAAACGCCTGGCCGTGCCCAAGTACATCGTCAATGCCAGCGGCGACGATTTCTTCCTGCCGGACAACACGCAGTTCTTCTACGACGCGCTGCCCGGCAGCAAGGCGCTGCGCATGGTGCCCAACAGCGCGCATAACGGCATCCGCGCCTCCATCGTCGACAGCCTGGTGCCCTTAGTGACCCGGCTGCAGCAGCAGCGTGCATTGCCAAAGGTGCGCGATTCCCTGCAAGCAGGCGAACACCCGCAGATCCGCTTCCAGTCGTCCGAGCGCCCTGCGCAGTTACGTCTGTGGCAAGCAAACAACCCGGCGGCGCGCGATTTCCGCCATGCCTGCGGCATTCGTTACAGCGCCACGCCGATCACACCTGCACGCGGCAACACGGTGTCGGTACCAGTGCAGATTCCCGATGCCGGCTGGAGCGCGTACTTCGTCGAGGCCACCTATGCGGACGGCTTCGTCGCCACCAGCCAGACCTACGTACTCGGCAAGCAGCACTACCCGACGCAGGCGCCACCCAGCGACGGCGCGGCCTGCAGCACCTTGCCGGGCGTGGCCTCTGCGGCGGCTGCGCGCTGAGCTGGCGACTGCGCGAGCGCTGACGCAGCCAGGCTGGCGGTAGCGACCGCCGAAGCGAATGTCGATGCCACGGAGCGATATCGGCGCCAATCAGCGTCCAGATCGCGACAACAGACGCGACCGTTGCAACGGCGCAGCGGTGCGCGCGCTCTCCCGCACTGCGCAATCACGCCCATGCAGACAGCCCTGAAACGGGCGATTTTGCACTTGAGTCTGCCAGCAAGATCGATCCAACCCGACTGAACCATTGACATCGTTGTCACCAACTTCTACACAGGCCGCTACTCGCCGATCGCATTGGCCGCTCGAACGAATCCAAAGGACTGCACGTGGCTGCGACTTCGCGTTCTGCTCTCGCTTCTGGCTTGCCCACCGCACCGATTGCCACCGGCTTCATCGCGGCCGACGTGGGTGGCACGCATGTGCGGGTCGGCCACATCGCGCGGGCTGGTACTGCTGCGACCGAGCTGTCGCATTACCGCACCTACCGCTGCGCCGAACACGCCAGTCTGGACGCCATCCTTGCCGACTTCCTGCAGCAACGGCGCGACGTCGAGGCGGTGGTGATCGCCAGTGCCGGGGTTGCGCTGGACGATGGCAGCTTCATCAGCAACAACCTGCCATGGACGATTTCGCCTGGCCGCATTCGCGCCGCGCTCGCCGTGCCCGGCGTGCACCTGGTCAACGATTTCGAAGCGGTGGCCTACGCCGCACCGCTGATGGAACAACGCGCCGCGCTGCAACTGAGCGGGCCGACGCCGCGGCATGCGCGCGCCAGCGGCCCGATCCTGGTGGTCGGCCCCGGCACCGGGCTGGGTGCGGCGGTCTGGATCGATGCCAGGCCACGCGCGATCGTGCTCGCCACCGAGGCCGGCCAGGTTGCCCTGGCCAGCAACGACGAGATGGAACTGCAAGTGCTGCGGATCCTGCTGCGTGGCGAGCGCTATCTGCCGCTCGAACATGTGCTGTCCGGACCAGGCCTGCTGCATCTGTACAACGCCCTGTGCGAACTGCAGGGCGCCACGCCCCGCCATCGGCTGCCGGCCGCGATCACGCATGCCGCGCTGCACGAAGACGATGCATTGGCACGCGATTGTCTGCAGGTCTTCTGCGCCATCCTGGGCAGCGCGGTCGGCGACATGGCGCTGGCCTACGGCGCCGCCGGCGGCATCTATCTGGCCGGCGGCTTTTTGCCGACGATCGGGCCGTTCCTGCAGAACAGCCGTTTTCGCGAGCGTTTTCTGGCCAAGGGACGCATGCGCGCGGTACTCGAACGCATTCCGGTCAAGCTGGTCGAGCACGGGCAACTGGGCGTGCTCGGCGCGGCCAACTGGTATCTACAGCACCACGCTGACCTGTCGTAAGCGATCCACCACGCGCTCGGTCCCGGGCGCGCGTCTGCAAGACCCCGCATCCGGCGAGCAGCAGCCCGCCGTCCATCCCTGTGCGTGATGAGGAGAGACATCATGAAATACAGCACCACCCTGCTGTCCAGCGCGATCGCGTTGTCGCTGGCATTCGCTGCGCAAGCCCAGGACGCGGTCGACCAGGCCACCGATCTGGATGCCGTGCAGGTAGTCGGCATCCGTGCCAGCCTGGAAAAATCGCTCGACACCAAACGCAACAACGCCGGCATTTCCGAAGCCATCACCGCCGAAGACATCGGCAAGTTTCCAAGCACCAACGTGGCCGAGGCGCTGTCGCAGATTCCCGGCGTCACCCTGGACCGGCGCTTTGGCCAGGGCGAGCGCGTCAGCATCGACGGCACCGACCCCAGCCTCAATCTGTCCTTCCTGGACGGCCACCCGGTGGCGCAGGCGATCTGGCTCTACGGCGAGCAACCCAGCCGCGGATTCGACTACACCTTGCTGGCGCCGCAGATCCTGGGCCGCGCGGAAATCCTCAAATCCTCCGAAGCGCGCCTGACCGAAGGCAGCCTGGGCGGCACCGTGTTGATGCACACCCGGCAACCGCTGGACCTGGACGTCAACGAGGTGGCCGCCTCCATCGGCTACAGCTACAGCGCGCAGGCCAGCGAAGGCAAGCCGAACGCGGCGCTGCTGTATAGCTGGAAGAACGCGGCCGACACCTTCGGCATTGCGGTGTCGGCGCAGCATTACGAAGAACGTGTCGATCGCCGCGGCATGGAAGTGTTCGGCTACGCGCCGGCCAGCACTTTCGCCAATGCCGCGGGCGGCGTGCCCGCCGATGCGGACGTGCCCAACTCGATCAACGCGGCCTGGTTCCAGCAGGATCGCGAGCGCGACAGCGCCGTGGTCAACCTGCAGCTCAAGCCCAGCCAGGCGCTGGAATTCAACCTCAGCGGCCTGTACATCAACGAGAACTTCGACAACTACAACCAGTCGATGTACAGCTTTCTGACCTGGAATGCCGGCACGGTGGCGGCGGTGGACCAACTCGGCGGCCTGCGCAATGGCGTGGTGACCAGCGGGCATTCCGGCGCCAATGCCGACCCGCTCGGCGGCACCGTGATCTACGACAACAACGTGCGCGAATCGGAAGTCACCACCAAGGGACTGGACCTGCGCGGCGCATTCCGCGGCGATGGCTGGGGATTGAATGGGCAGGTGGGCCAAAGCAGATCCGAGAACAAGGACCTGTCGCAGTATTTCATCGAGCCGTTCTACAACGGCGGCTTCAGCTGGGACACGCGGCGCGGCATCCGTTTCGACGATCCGGCGCGTGCGCGCGATCCGGCCAACTGGGGCTCGGCCGGCGGCTGGTTCGGCAATAACGGCATCTTTTCCACCGAAAGCAAGGACACCTACGGCCAACTCGATCTGAATCTGCAGTTCGACAGCGTGTTCAACCAACTGCTGCTGGGCGTGCGCCATGGCAAGCATGAGGAGCGCTTCGAGCTCAACGTCTATGGCGGCGTGACGCCGGGCACGCTGGCCGACGTGGGCACGATCGGGCTGACCGATCTGCAGGATTTCTATCCAGACCACGGCCGGCATGTGCAGGCAGGCCGCAACAACGTGCTGAACTGGATCCGCAACAGCCCGGTCGACTACGGCGCGCCGGATCCGGCCAGCTACCTCAACAACACCTGGGCGCTGCAGCAGACCAATAACGCCGCCTATGCGCAATTGAACTTCTCCGGCGGCGGCCTGCGCGGCAATCTCGGGCTGCGTTATGTCGATTCGAAAACCGAGGGCAGCGGCTTCGTCTACAGCGGCACGCCCACACTGCAGAACGCCGACAGCCTGTGGCAGACCCGCACGCGCAAGGAGGATTTCCTGCTGCCCTCGCTCACACTCTCCTACGAGGCCGCCGACGATTGGGTGTTCCGCTTTGCCGCGGCCAAGGTGATCGCCTGGGCACCTTACAACCAGATGGTCAACAACACCTTCCTCAACGACACCACGCTGACCGGCAGCGGCGGCAATGCCGAGCTGTCGCCGTACGAATCCTGGAACTTCAACCTGTCGGCCGAGTATTACTTCGCGCAGCAGTCGGTGGTGGCGTGGTCGCTGTTCTACAAGAAGATCGACAACTACATCGACACCAGCGCCAGCGTGGAGCGCCAGTACAACGCGCTGCGCGATACCGCGCCGCAGAGCTGGGCGCAGTTGCTCGGCAGCAACGGCTGCAGCGCCGATGGCTATTGCGATTACAGCATCCAGCGGCCACGCAATGCCGGCGATGGCAAGGTCAAGGGCTTCAACATCGCGTTCCAGCAGCCGTTCGGCGACAGCGGCTTTGGTTTGACCGCCAACTACACCTACGCCAATGGCGAAAACAACACCGGCGATGCCCTGCCCTACCAGTCGCGCAACAGCGTGGCAGTCAGCCCGTACTACGAAAAAGGCCCGCTCAACGCACGGCTGACCTACAACTGGCGCGACAGCTATCTGGCAGGCGGTTACGTGGCCGGCGCCGCGCCGGCAAGCGTGGATGACTACGCCGAACTCGGCGCGAGCATCGGCTATGCATTCAGCCCGAACTGGTCGCTGCAGATCGACGCGCAGAACCTGCTGGATGAGCAATACCTGCAGTATCTCGGCGACACCGACCATCTGGCCGGTCGCTACAGGAGCGGGCGCCGCTACATGGCGAGCCTGCACATGAAGTTCTGACAGCGGCTGGCAACCGAATGGCGCGCACCGCCAGGCGGTGCGGCCAATATCCGGAACCGGCATGTACCGGGCGTACACGCCGGTTCCGGGCATCGTCCACGGCCCGCTGACCACTGCGCGCTGGGTTGCGTTCACCGCTCAAAGCGCAGTGCTCGGCCTGAGTGACCAGTCGGTGGCAGGACCTGCTCCGACCCAGCGCTGGCGATGGCGGCAAGCCATCGTCACCAGCGCCTCTGTCACCAGTCAGTTGCGCAACGCGGCCACCCGCTGCGACAGCTTCTTCGCCGACACGCCCGATTTGGCACCCAGCTCCTGCGCAAACACCGACACGCGCAACTCCTCCAGATCCCAGCGTAGCGACTGCCATTCATCACGTTGCTGCAGACCGCGCGCAGCCGCCTGGTCCAATGCATCCACGAACGGCTTGAGTTCGAGCATGCGCGCCTGGTCGCGGGCCGGATCGCGTTTGGCGCGCTCGGTTCGCAGGATCATCGCCTTGAGATAGCGCGGGTAATTGGCCAGCGCCTCGGCCGGTGTTTCGCGCAGGAAACCGGCGTGCACCAGCGCACGCAGCTGCTGCTCCATATCGTCCAGGTTGCCGCGCGCCCAGCCCATCAACGGCGCTTCCAGCAGGGGCTTGAGCTCGGCCACCGCAGCGAGAATGCTTTCGGCCAGCTTCAGCCGTTCCATCGCCTCGCCGAACAGGCGCTTGATCGCCTCGTCGCGGCGCTGCGCAAAGGCACCGGGGTCTCGGATCGCGCCCAGACCATCGGCCAGCACCGCGTTGAGCGCGGCATCAACCAGATCGCCGCGCAGGCGCTCCTGCGACTCGATCGCCGCGTACAGCAGGCCGGTCTTGGGCGACACCGGCAACTGCTTGCGCGCCTGCTTGATCTTGTCGGCCAGCGCGATTTCCAGCAGCCGGCGCACGCCGCGCGGATGCGCCTGCGCCGCCTCGTTGCGGTCGGCAAAGATGCGCAACGCCGCGTCGTCGCCCTGATCCACCAGCGCCGGATAGGCCGGCACGCCGGCTTCGCCGGCAACCTGTTCGGGAATCGGCGTGGACGGAAAATCGCGCAAGCCCTCCGCAGCCAGCGCACGCCCTGCACGCGCGGCGAAGGCCTGGCCAGCACGCTCGCCAAAGTGGGCGCGCAATCCGTCCAGATCGCGCGACTCGGCCAGCACCTTGCCGTCGTCATCGCGCAGGCGCAGGTTCATCAGCAGATGCGTGTCCAGCGACTCTTCGTCAAAATCCAGCGCCGCCACCTGGGTGCCGGTGGTCTTGGTCAGAAAGCGCGCCAGCTCGCCGCGGATGTCGTCGGCCGAGGCGATGCTGTAGGCCTCGTAGAACGCGCGCCCGAAATCCGGGGCCGGCACATAGTTGCGCCGCTGCGCCTTGGGCAGGCTGCGAATCAAGGCAGATGCCTTGTCGGCGACGAAGCCCGGCGCCAGCCACGACAGCCGCGCCGGATCCAGCGCGTTGAGCAGGTGCAGCGGCACCTCCAGCGTCACCCCGTCATCGATGGCGCCCGGCTCGAAGCGGTAATGCAGCGGCAACCGCGCATCGCCCAGCGGGAAATACTTCGGAAAACGATCGGCCTCGCTGCCTTCGCCCGGCAACAGGTCATTCAAGCTCCAGTGCAGGCTGCGGCGCTTGTCCGGCGGCAGGGTTTTCCACCACGCATCCAGCCCGCTGGCCGAATGCAGTTCGGCCGGGATACGGTCCAGATACCAGCGCGCCTGCCAGTCTTCGTCGGCAACGATGCCGGCGCGGCGCAGCTTGGCTTCTTCTTCGCGCGCCTGTTCCAGCACCTTGAGGTTGTCGGCGATGAACGCCGCACGCGTATTGATCTCGCCCGTGACCAGGCCCTGGCGCACGAACAGGTCATGCGCGCCGGCCGGGTCGATCTTGCCAAAATGGACCGGCTTCTTCGGCGCCAGCACCAGGCCGAACAGGCTGATCTGTTCGGACGCCACCACCTGCCCCTGCGCACGCGACCAATGCGGGTCGAAATGCTTGCGTGCCAGCAGGTGTCCCAGCTCGGCGATCGCCCAGTCCGGCTCGATCGCGGCATTGGTCATGCCCCAGACTTTTTGCGTGTCCAGCAGCGTAGCCGCCAGAATCCACGGCGGCGGCTTGCGTGCCAATGCCGAGCCGGGGAACGGCACGAACCGGCGTTGCCGCGCCGCGAGAAAGTCGCCTTTTTCGGTGCGATGGCCGATCTGCGTGGGCAGGCCGGCCAGCAGCGCGCGGTGCAGGGCCTGATACGCCGCTGCACGTTCGCGCTCGCTGGTGCGTGCCGTGGCTTCGGCCGCTTCGGCCTGTTTGGCGGCAGCGGCAGAGGTGGGTTGTGCAGGTGGCGCGTTCGGATCCGGCTTGCCTTCTCGTGCCAGCCGCGCAGCGCGATGCAGCTGCCCGCGCGTGGGCCGGTTGGCGTTGTGCCCATCCTCGCGCGCAGGCGCGCTGGCACCGGCCAGCAGTGGCGCCAGCATCGCGGTGGCCGGCTCTTCGCTCCAACCCAGCTCTTCGCACAACAGGCGCAGCTGCCGATGCAGCTCACGCCATTCGCGCATGCGCAGGAAGCCGAGAAAATGCCGGTTACACCAGTCGCGAAGCTTGGACTGGGTGAGATCTTCGTGCACCTGTCGGTAGGCCTCCCACAAGCGCAGGATGCCGACGAATTCCGAGCGTGCATCGGCAAACAACGCATGCGCGTTGTCGGCCGCTTCGCGTGCCTCGGGCGGGCGCTCGCGCGGATCCTGGATGCCCAGGAAGGCGGCGATGATGATCATCTCGCGCAGGCAGCCGTGCTGTTGCGCGGCCACCAGCATGCGCGCCAGCTTGACGTCCACCGGCAGGCGCGCCATCTGGCGGCCGGTCGCGGTCAGGCGGCGGTTGCCGTCGATCGCGCCCAGCTCCAGCAACTGCTGCCAGCCATCGGCGACCGCACGCTCGTCCGGCGCTTCCAGGAACGGGAAATCCTCGATCCGCCCCAGCCCCAGTTGCAGCATGCGCAGGATCACGCCCGACAGCGACGAGCGACGGATTTCCGGATCGGTGAATGCCGGCCGCGCGGCAAAGTCCGCTTCGGCATACAGGCGGTAACAGATGCCCTCGGCAATGCGCCCGCAGCGGCCCATGCGCTGGTTGGCGCTGGCCTGCGAGATCGGCTCGATATGCAGCCGGTCCAGCTTCTGGCGCGGGCTGTAGCGTTTGATCCGCGCAAAACCCGGGTCCACCACGTAACGGATGCGCGGCACCGTCAGCGAGGTTTCGGCCACATTGGTGGCCAGCACCAGGCGCCGACGCGGCCCCGGGTTGAACACGCGGTCCTGGTCGGCCGCCGACAGCCGCGCGTACAGCGGCACCACTTCGGTTTCGCGGTACTTGCGCCGTTCCAGCGACTGGTGCGCATCGCGGATCTCGCGCTCGCCGGGCAGGAACATCAGCACGTCGCCACGCGGATCGATGCGGGTGATCTCGTCGATCGCCGCCACGATCGCATCGTTGACGGTGCGTTCGCCATCGCGGCCATTGCCACGCTCGCCGTCGTCAGTGTCGCCGGCCTCGCCTTCGAGCGGCCGGTAGCGCACTTCGACCGGGAAGGTGCGGCCTTCCACATCGATCACCGGCGCATTGTCGAAATGCTGCGCAAAGCGCTCGGTATCGATGGTGGCCGAGGTGACAATCAACTTGAGATCGGAGCGCTTTTGCAGCAACTGCTTGAGATAGCCCAGCAAAAAATCGATGTTGAGGCTGCGTTCGTGCGCTTCGTCCACGATGATGGTGTCGTAGGCCGACAACCAGCGGTCGCTGGCGATCTCGGCCAGCAGGATGCCGTCGGTCATGAACTTGATCCGCGACTGCTCGCCGACCCGGTCGGTGAAGCGCACCTGGAAGCCCACCGTGGTGCCCAACGGCGTCTTCAGCTCCTCGGCCACGCGTGCCGCCACCGCGCGCGCGGCGATCCGGCGCGGCTGGGTGCAGCCGATCATGCCGGCCGCACCGCGCCCGGCCGCCAGACACAGCTTGGGCAGCTGGGTGGTCTTGCCCGAGCCGGTTTCGCCGGCGATGACAACCACTTGATGGTCACGGATCAGCGCGATGATGCGCTCGGCCTCGCGCGCGATCGGCAGTTGCTGATCGAGTGTGATGGCCGGCTGCTGCTCGGCGCGTGCCTGGCGTTGCGCCTGCGATGCCGCCAGCGCTTGCTCGAACGCCTCGCGCACCTGCGGGTTGCCGGGCTTGCCTTGCCAGCGCGACCATAGACCGAGCAGCCGGCCACGGTCGCGGCTCATCGCGCCATCGACGGCGCGGCGGCGCTCACGCAAGGTGTTGGCAAGGTCGGTGTCGATAGCGCTCATTGATGGAAAAATGTGAAAGATTGAATGACAAGAGATCCTTTAGCCTGTCTATTGTGACCCGATATCAGTTTCCTCAGGAGGACCATCCACATGTCCAAGAAAAAGAACGCCAACAAGCCCGTCGTCATCAATGAAGCATTGGACGCACTGCCGGTCGCCGCAGCATCGGCACCACACATCGATATCGGGATCAAGGACAGCGATCGCAAGCAGATCTCCGACGGTCTGGCCCGCTACATGGCTGACGCCTTCACCTTGTATCTGAAGACCCACAACTTCCACTGGAATGTCACCGGGTCGATGTTCAACTCGCTGCACACCATGTTCGAGACCCAGTACACCGAGCAGTGGGCCGCGCTGGACGAAGTGGCCGAGCGCATCCGCGCCCTGGGCTACAACGCGCCGGGCTCCTACAGCGAGTTCGTCGCCCTGACCTCGATCCCGGAAGAACAGGGGCTGAGCGACAGCGCCGACTGGCGTGAAATGGTGCGCCAGCTGGTCAGCGGCAACGAAGCGGTCTGCCGCACCGCACGCAAGGTGCTGGGCACCGCCGACGACGCCGGTGATGACCCGACCGTGGACCTGCTGACCCAGCGCCTGCAGACCCACGAGAAGTACGCCTGGATGCTGCGTTCGCTGCTGCAGTAACCCCCTGGGCTTCACCCCTGCGGGTTTGCCCAAGGTTTCGCTGCGCCGAAACCTTGGGCCCTGCTCCATAAGTTAGACACAGAGCCCCTCTCCCCTCGGGACGAGGAGGCGCAGCTGGCGCGCCCTGGGCTCACGTGCCTTGGAGCGCCCGCACCGCAAGCGCGGGCCGGGGCGCGGAGCGGGGGTTGGGGTGAGCTCACGGAGCGAAGCTCCAGTCGCCTTAGGCAACGCTCGGCCACCGGCCATTTTCCATGCCGCACGCCGCATATCCAGCAACGTCCGCGTCAGCACTCGTAGGCACACCCACCACATCGCGGCAATCCCCGACGCACCATTGCGCCACAGCGTCAGCCTGACACCGACCAGAGCTTGACCTGCGCGGTATCCTAAGCGGATGTCTTCCCCCGCCCACGAACTGCTCAGCCGCGTCTTCGGTTACGACGACTTCCGCGGCCCACAGCAAGCCATTGTCGAACACGTCGCTGCGGGTAACGATGCCCTGGTGCTGATGCCCACCGGTGGCGGCAAGTCGCTGTGCTACCAAGTGCCGGCGCTGTTGCGCGACGGTATCGGTATCGTGGTCTCGCCGCTGATCGCGCTGATGCAGGACCAGGTCGAGGCCTTGCGCCAGCTCGGCGTGCGCGCCGAATTCCTCAATTCCACGCTAGACGCGGAGAACGCCCAGCGGGTCGAACGTGCCCTGCTGTCGGGCGATCTGGACCTGCTCTACGTCGCTCCGGAGCGCCTGCTGAACCCGCGCTTCCTGTCCTTGCTGGAACGCAGCCGCATCGCGCTGTTCGCCATCGACGAGGCGCATTGCGTCTCGCAATGGGGCCACGACTTCCGCCCTGAATACCGCCAGCTCACGGTGCTGCACGAACGCTGGCCGCATATCCCGCGCATGGCGCTGACCGCCACCGCCGATCCGCCGACCCAGCGCGAGATCGCCGAACGCCTGGACCTGGTCGACGCGCGCCACTTCGTCAGCTCCTTCGACCGCCCCAACATCCGTTACACCGTGGTGCAGAAGGACAACGCGCGCAAGCAGCTGCAGGAGTTCCTGGGCCGCCACCGCGGCTCGGCCGGCATCGTCTATGCAATGTCGCGGCGCAAGGTCGAGGAGACCGCGCAATATCTGTGCTCGCAGGGCTTCAACGCCCTGCCCTACCACGCCGGCCTGCCGGCCGAGGTGCGCGCGGAAAACCAGCGCCGCTTCCTGCGCGAGGACGGCATCATCATGGCCGCCACGATCGCCTTCGGCATGGGTATCGACAAGCCGGACGTGCGCTTCGTGGCGCATGTGGACCTGCCCAAATCGCTGGAAGGCTACTACCAGGAAACCGGCCGCGCCGGCCGCGATGGCGACCCCGCCGAGGCCTGGCTCTGCTATGGCCTGGGCGATGTGGTGCTGCTCAAGCAGATGATCGAACAGGGCGAAGCGGCCGAGGAGCGCAAGCGGCTGGAGCGCGCCAAGCTCGATCACCTGCTCGGCTACTGCGAATCGATGCAATGCCGCCGCCAGGTGCTGCTGGCCGGCTTCGGCGAGACCTATCCCAAGCCCTGCGGCAACTGCGATAACTGCCTGACGCCCGCCGCCGCCTGGGACGCCACGGTGGCCTCGCAGAAGGCGCTCAGTTGCGTATACCGCAGCGGGCAGCGCTTCGGTGTGGGCCACCTGATCGACATCCTGCGCGGCAGCGAGAACGAGCGCATCAAGCAGCTCGGCCACGACCAACTGAGCACCTACGGCATCGGCCGCGACCTGGACGAGCGCACCTGGCGCGGGGTGTTCCGCCAGCTGGTGGCGGCCAGCCTGCTGGAGGTCGACAGCGAGGGCCACGGCGGGCTGCGCCTGACCGATGCCAGCCGCCAGGTGCTCAAGGGCGAGCGCCAGGTGATGATGCGGCGCGAGAACCCGGCTGCCGGACGCGAGCGCAGCGCGCAGCGGACCGGCCTGCCGGTGCAGCCGCAGGATCTGGTGCTGTTCAATGCCTTGCGCGGCCTGCGCGCGGAGCTGGCCAAGGAGCAGAACGTGCCGGCCTTCGTGATCTTCCACGACAGCACGCTGCGCAATATCGCCGAACAGCGGCCGACCAGCATCGATGCACTGTCGCGTGTTGGCGGTATCGGTGGCGGCAAACTGGCCCGCTATGGAGCGCAACTGATCGAGATCGTGCGCGAGCAGGGCTGATGCAACAGCATGTGTCATCGCAGTGGCGGCGCTGGCACAAAAATCCGCAGAATCGACAGCGGGCATTCAATCAGCCGTTGCTAGTTTCACAAGGCGATCTGGCACGCGCTGTCAGTCCCTCTTGAGTAGAGTCCACCCATGAAACGCAGCCTGCTTCTTCTGGCCACTCTGTTTGCCGCCGGCAGTGCACTCGCCCAGGCCGGCGAGAGCAGTGCCGAGCCGGGGTCGGCGCGGTCGCTGGACCTGAGCATTCCGCAAGCCCCGGTGCAGTACCGCTCCGATCCCGAATACAGCACCGACCCGCCGGGCACCTTCTACGGCGACAAGAGCGGCCCCAAGCCTGCGTTGAGCCGCCCCAGCGCGGCCTCGCTCGCTGCCGAACGCGCCGAACAATGCCAGGGCAAGCTGCATGGCGCGGTCGAAACCGGCATGGGCTATTCCAACCGCGGCGGCAACAGCAACTGGCAGGCCGTCAACCTGAATTCCTGCAAGACCTATTACGACGACGACGGCAAGGCGCACCAGATCGGCGTCAGCATCAGCGTCGGACGCGGCGAAGGCGCGCTGTTCGGGCCTCGCTACGGCCCCGGCGGCTACGGCCCTGGCCCGTTCGGTTGGTAACCGTACGGCTCCGTCTGCGTTGACAGAGGGTTCACTGCCGCATCGCTGAGAATGTGGCCTGCCTTACGAGACGTGCTCATGTCACAGAACAAGGAACGGCCAGTTGTATTCGTCGTCGAAGACGGCGATGGCACCCGACAACTCAGCTGCCTTGTGCTGGAAAGCTATGGTTTTACCTGCCGTAGCGCAGGCTCGGTCGAAGAAGCGCTGACCCTGATCGAAAGCGACCCGCGCGTGGATGTGCTGTTTTCCGACATCCATTTTCCGGGCGGCCTGACCGGCGTGGACCTGGCGCTCAAGACGGCGCACGCGCCCTACAACCTGCCGGTGCTGCTGACCTCCGGCCTGGCGGTCGAGTATGTGGAAGAAATCCTGCCGGACGGTGTGGCCTTCCTCGAAAAGCCCTATACCCCCGAGCAGCTGCTGAGCGCGATCCGCAGCGTGATGGCCAAGCACCGGGTGCTCCCTACCCCGGTCGCATAAGGGCAGCGGCGCCGCGCAGATCGATATGCAGGCTTCCGCTGCAACTCGACCTTCGGTGATGTGACCAGGCTCGGGTACGGATGGACGCATCCCGATGGGACGACAATTGTCGGAAACGTCCCGACAGACTGTCGGCGCGGCCCCGATTTACGTGATGCGCACCTCATTTAGACTGCAGCCACCGGACGCGAGGCCTGTTGGGCCGCTCAACTCGCGAGGCGCTGAGCACGCCCCTGCCGGAACATTGCCGGCACGGGTGAGACGCACCACGTCGTGGTTGATTGGTCGTCCGCTAGCTTGGCTACACGCGCTTTCTCGGAAGAAGAAGGCATTCGTGCGCAAGCGCAGACGGCTCAACTGAGTTTGCAGCCGAACCGCTTGATGACACTCCGGCTCGTGTGTCCAAACTCCAACGCTACGAAACTCTCCAACCTGCAGCTCGATCCGTGCTGATGCTGGTTGTGGCTGAGTCACGCGCTGGCCTTGTCTGCGCATTGAATTGATCAAGGACATAGCGATCTCCAAACGCTGCTGCTTATGCGCTTGTGGCTTGAGACTTATCGGCTTGCCGTTGCCGCCAGCACAGCGGCAGTGCGCCGGTATTACCACGGCAGCGCCGGCAGGCAGATGCCCAGCAAGCGCGCTCGCAGCTGTAGCGTGCTCTTGCGCGAATGCCGATGCACCGCTGCTGAGAGGGACGAATGCAGCGTATTTCACGCCATCAAGCAGGCCGCTCGCTAGGCTGATGTCAGTGCAGCACTTGGCTGCGAAGACTTTCAGGAAATTCTCATGGGCGACAATTCGTTTCTGTCACCGGCCTTCGTCATTTTGGTTATTGGCGTGATCGCTGTGGTGTTCTGGCTGGTGACGCGCGCCAAGAAGAAGCGCAACAAGAAGTAAGCAACACAGGAGGTGCGCCAGACATCGGGATGCCACATAGCCTGCGCTTGATGCGCACTGAGTTGCTGATGCCAAGCGCCGGTCCAGGCCGGCCTCTGCCTGGCATGGCATGGCTAACAAGCACTACTTCCCGCGTAACAGCGCACCAGTGCGGAAGCTGTCTGGACCGCAAGGCCCCCCGCAGCGATATCGCTGCGTTGAGGCCGCACGGCATTTGATGCACATACCGCGTCACCAGCATCGGCAGACGACCGCGTTGCGACCAGGCGCGCAGGAAACCGACGCCAATCAGAACCGCTCGCCCGTCGGCAGATAGCGCCATTCACCGATGGCCAGCTTGCCCAGCGACACACGGCCCACGCGCAGGCGCCGGATGCTGACCACCTCCAGCCCCACCTCACCGCACATGTAACGCAGCTGGCCGGGTTGCACGTGCTTGATCGCAAACCGCAAGCGCTCTTCGTTCTGCCAGCTCACCTTGCACGGCGACAGGCTGCGCTGCTGATACACCAGGCCATGCGCAAGCCGCGCCATGCCATACGGGCGCAGCTCACCACCCACCTCCACCAGAAATTCCTGTTCGATCGAGGTCGCATCGGCACTGAGCCTGCGCAGCACGCGGCCGTCCTGGCTCAGCACCAGCAAGCCGCTCGCCTCTTCCTCCAGCGGCAGCGGCGCGTTCAAGCGCAGGAAGTGCCGCTTCAGCACACGCATCTCGAGCTGGTCCAGTGCGCTGCGCGTTGCCGGCGTGGCCAGTGCCAGCGCCGCCTCGGCACTCATGCCTGCCGGTTTGTGCAGCAGCAGCGTGGCAGGCTCGGCAGCTGCGAGCACTGCGTCTTCCGCCAGCGTCACCTGCGCTGCAGTGGCCAAGGCTTGCGGCTCTTCGACCACGGCCCCGTCCACACTGACCCAGCCGCCTTCGATGTATTGCTGCGCCTCGCCACGCGAGCAGCCGAACAGCGCGGCCACGCATTTGTCGAGACGGATCGGATCGGACATCGGGCGAGCTCGGTTTCAGGGCACGGCAGTGTACGTGCTGGGTCGATGGATGCGTGAGGCCGGCTTCTGCACCGCCCGACAACATGGGAAACTGGGCGCTCACACAGGAGATTGCAGATGTTCATCAAGTTCGGCACCACCCGGGTCCGCCTCAACCATATCTCCGTCATCAGCGATCCCTTCAACGCAGGCGAAAACTTCGGCTCGTATTGCCACTCGGTCCGGGTCGGCCTGCTCTCCGGCGAGGAAATCTTTGCACGCTTCAATACCGAAAGCGGCGCCGAGCAGCTGCATGCAGAGGTGCTCGCTGCACTGGAAGGTTGAGCGCAAGACCCACAGTGCCGCCACGCGCGTGATGCCTCACGCGCGATGCACGGCGCCAACAACAGCAGCCGGCCATGCCGGCTTGCCAGGTGCACGTGGCAAGGCGGCCCAGTCGCACCGCATCAGAGCCGATCGAATCGCGTGCCCCTCCGCTGCACCGGCGCTGGCGCTGCTTGAAGACACGCGCATTGCCGGCATCGCGACACAGGACGAATTGGATCCTGTCTCAGCACCATCTTTGCCCTGGGTGCGTCGCCACCTGTCAGCAGAACGTCGGAAAATCGTTCCGCCGTTGGCACGCTTCGATCCAGCAATAACGCGAGAAACAAGCAATTTCTGCGCGCATGTCAGGCCGCTGCGGACGGCTGTCGGGAAATTTCTTCCACACGATGAATTCAATATAAGTACTTTCAAATACGAGCCTTTAGCTCGTCGCAATCCGGCCGCTAGCTGGGGCAAGACGCTCTGGTGGATGACCCATTCATCAAGCCCCTCAGTTGCACTACCTGGATGCGGTCATGAATACATATCTGCAACGCCTCAATGTCGGCCGCCGCTTGGGCATGGCCTTTGGCATCTTGATCCTATTGTCGGGCCTGCTTGTGGCCACCGGCCTAGTCACCATGTCCAACGCCCGTTTCGAGCTGGACACCATCGTCAACAGCAACATGGAGAGGATACAGCTGTCCTCGGAAATGCTCGACGCCAACACCAACGTGGCAATCGGCCTGCGCGACATCGTCATGGTCTCTGGCGACGCGGCCAATCGCCGTTCGATGGACATGATCGAAAAGAACCGCGCACGCTACAAGCAGGCACACGACGCCTTGGCCGCACTGCCCAGCAGCGCGGCTGAAAAACAGGCGCTCGACCTGGTGCAGGAAAAGCGCGACATCTCGGTCAAGCTCAATAACCAGATTCTCGAATACGGCCTCCGCGATCAGAACCAGGAAGCGCAGGCCTTGCTGCAAGGCGACGCCGCAGCGGCCATGGATGCGCAGCAGACGGCGATCCGCGAGAACGCTGCATTGGAGCGCCGCCTCAGCAAGGATGCCTATGCGGCCGCGGTTGCATCGATGCATCGAGGCAAAATCACCCTGGCCACCGGCGGCATTGCCGCACTGGTCATCAGCGGCCTGCTCGCATGGCTGATCACTCGCAGCCTGACCCAGCCGCTCAGCCAGGCCACACGCACTGCAGAAGCGATCGCGGCCGGCAACCTGCACAACGATGTGCACACCAATGCCAATGATGAAACCGGCCGTCTGCTCAAGGCCATGGACAAGATGCAGCTGCAGCTACGCAACCTGATCACCGCGCAAACCGACATGGCCAGGCATCACGACAACGGCCAGATCAGCTTCCGTATCGATGCGGCGGCATTCCCGGGCGACTATGGGCGCATGGCCAACGACACCAACCTGCTGGTTGCCTCGCACGTGGCAGTGCAGACCGACCTGGCACGCATCATGGGCCGGTATGCGGTTGGCGAACTCTCCGAAGACATGCAGCCGCTGCCCGGCGAAAAGGCCGTTTTCAGCGACACCATGTCGCAGGTCAAGCTCAACCTGTCGGCGATGAACCACGAGATCAAGCATCTCGCCCAGGCCGCCGCCAATGGCGACTTCAGCGCGCGCGGCGATGCCGAGCGCTTCCAGTTCGACTTCCGCATCATGGTCGAAAGCCTCAACCACCTGATGTCCACGGCCGACGGCAATCTGCAGTCGCTGTCGTCGTTGCTGCAGTCCATCGCCGCTGGCGACTTGACCGCACGCATGAGCGGCGAATTCCGCGGCGTGTTCGCACAGATGCGCGATGACGCCAACACCACGGCCAGCCAGCTGGCGCAGATCGTCGGCAACATCCAGGAGTCGGCCGTGTCGATCAACTCCGCGGCCAGCGAAATCGCCGCCGGCAACCAGGACCTGTCACAACGTACCGAACAGCAGGCGGCCAACCTCGAAGAAACCGCAGCATCGATGGAAGAGCTGACCTCCACCGTCAAGCAGAATGCCGAAAGCGCACGCGAGGCCAACCAGCTTGCGATCGGCGCCGCACGCGTCGCCTCGCAAGGTGGCGAGGTGGTCGGCAAGGTGGTGGACACCATGACCGGTATCGAAGCCTCCTCCAGGAAGATTGCCGACATCATCAGCGTCATCGACGGCATCGCCTTCCAGACCAATATCCTGGCCTTGAACGCGGCAGTGGAAGCCGCCCGTGCCGGCGAGCAAGGCCGCGGCTTCGCCGTGGTGGCCTCGGAGGTGCGCACGCTCGCGCAGCGGTCCTCCGGCGCCGCCAGGGAGATCAAGGACCTCATCGACGACTCGGTGCAACGCGTGGCCGAGGGTTCGGCACTGGTGCACAGCGCAGGCAAGACCATGGGTGACGTGGTGGCCAGCGTGCAACGCGTCACCGACATCATGGGCGAGATTTCTGCAGCCTCGCAGGAACAGTCGGCCGGCATCGAGCAGGTCAACCAGACCATCACGCATATGGACGAAACCACCCAGCAGAACGCCGCGCTGGTGGAAGAAGCCACTGCCGCCGCGCGCGCGATGGAAGAGCAGGCGGTGCAGCTCACCGATGCGGTGGCGATCTTCAAGATCGACGCACGCCAGACACGGCAGCCCGCCTCGCGCGTAGCGGCACCGGTCGCACAGCTGCTGAGCAAGGTCCGCAACGCCTGAGGCAGCGGCTGGCACTGCGCCGTCGACCGGGTCGTCGGTGCAGCCATGCTGATGCAACACCGCGGATGTGCCCGCAGCCATTGATGCCATCGCACACGAAGAAAGCGCCCGCTAGGGCGCTTTCTTCGTTTATCCCGCACGCTCACCGGCATTCGGCGCAGACAGCTCAGGCACCCGCAACGCGCGCGCAGTGCACACAAAAAAACTGGAAAACAAGCACGCAAACCACTCAAAAGCGCTTGTTTCCAGCGCCATGCCTGGCTACGCTGCGCCAGTCGAAAGAGAGCAGGCCGGATGGTAGCCCGGCCACCGTCTGCAGCGCAGGCGGCATCTTAGCCATCGGTACCCACGACATCCGCAGCCGGCGATGCCGGCACTGCAGGTGTGTCCGTGCGTGCTCTCGTCACCGCTCGGCACGCCTTCTCAATCAGGAAGGATCACCCGTGAATACCAGTAACGACAGTCACGATCTGCATCACCCACGCAACGGCGAGCATGCCAACGTGCATGCTTGCGCATACGCAGCGGATGCAGACGCAAAGCCATACGACGATGCCTTATCGCACTGGCACCAAGCCCCTCTCGACACGCGCGTGATCTGGCGGCGGCAGCTTACGCTCCAGGGCGGCATGTCGGTGCTGTTGGCGGCCTGGCAGATGCCGCATTCGCTACGCTGGGAGTGGGAAGCCATCGACCTGCTGCAGGATCGACACCTGTGCGGCGGCAACTGCGATTCATCGTTGGCGGCAATGCGCGCTGCCGATGCCTGGCCGGCACTGTGCGGTGACGATTCCGCAGTGCTCACCTAACATCATGCAGCGTGTTGAACCGTCTTTCTGCCCCGACGCAGTGCCATGCCGGTACGGCCACGCAACAGCCGGCCCACCGCGGCTAGCGCGTGTAGAGACCGGGACGATAGCGTTCCATCAGCGACTGCGGAGCCAGCGGCGGCGTGAAGCCGTAGCGCGCATAGAGACCATGCGCATCGCTGGTGGCCAGGCTGAAACGGCGCAGCCCCTGTAGATCGGGGTGCGCCATGACCGCATCCATCATTGCCTTGCCATAGCCCTTGCCCTGATGCTCGGGCAACACGAACACATCGCCCAGATAGGCGACGGTTGCATAGTCGGAAACCACCCGCGCAAACGCGACCTGCCCGCCCTGCAGAAACCCGCCGAAGCACAGCGAGTTGGCGATGGAGCGCTGTAGCACCGCCAGCGGGATGTCCCTGGCCCAGCTGCTGTGCTGGGCCAGGTAGCGATGGACCAGCGCAACATCGAGTTCGGAGTGATTGGTGGAAACGCGCAGCGGCGACATGACGACAACTCCGGCAACAGTAGGCCTCAGGGTAGCGCCTGCGCAGGCAGCAGCAACAGTGCGCACAGCACCAGCATGAATCCTGCGATCGCCGCATCCAGCACACGCCATGCGCGCGGATCGCGGAAGGCCGGCTGCAGCAAGCGCGCGCCATAGCCCAGAGCGGAAAACCACGCGATGCTGGCCAGGCACGCACCCGACGCGAATGCCCAGCGCAGCTGGCCCGGATAACGCGCGGCCAAGCTGCCCAGCAGCAGCATCGTGTCCAGATAGACATGCGGGTTGAGAAAGGTAAATGCCAGGCACGCCAGCATGGCGCGCTGCCAGCGTTGCGCACCGGCCTGCGACGGCGCCAACCCGCTGGTGCCACGCCAGGCCCTGCGTGCAGCCAGCGCACCATATGCCGCGAGAAATGCAGCTCCCGCATAGCGAAGTCCCTGCAGCAGCTCCGGCCATTGCGTCACCAGCACGCCGATCCCGGCCACGCCCAGCACGATCAGCGCGATATCGCCGAACGCGCAGATCGCCACTACCAGACCGACATGCTGGCGCTGCAGTCCCTGCCGCAGCACGAATGCATTCTGCGCACCGATTGCAATGATGAGACCTGCGCTGGCGATAAAGCCAGAGATTGCGGCTTGGAGTAACACGAGCACCTCCCGGATCACAGGCGCCAATGCTGGGCGTTCCGCTCCAATTAGGAAAACTAAATCTTCTGTATTCTGCTTAGAACTTCTAATCCTGCCGAACGCCATGGATCTTCTGCATCCCCAACTGGCCGCATTCGCTGCCGTTCTCGAGGAAGGCAGCTTCGACGCCGCTGCGCGGCGGCTGTCGGTGACGCCGTCGGCGATTTCGCAGCGGATCAAGGCGCTGGAAGACCGGCTCGGCCAGGTGCTGGTGATCCGCAAGGCCCCCTGCCGCCCTACCCCGGCCGGCGAGCGCCTGCTGCGCTGGGTGAAGCCGATGCAGGTCCTGGAATCCGAAGCGATCGCCGACTTCCTCCCCGGCGACGGCAGCGCCGGGCATCCGCGCACGCTGGCCATCGCCGTCAACGACGACTCGCTGCAGACCTGGTTTCTGGCGGCGCTGGCGGCGCTGCACCGGGAGCACGGGGTTCTTTTCGATGTGCAGATGGACGACCAGGACCACACCCTGGAGCTGTTGCGCTCCGGGGCGGTGCTCGGTGCCGTCACCGCCGAACGCAAGCCGCTGCAGGGCTGCAATGTGCAGGCGCTGGGAGTGATGCGTTACCACGCCATCGCGTCGGCCGCATTCGTTGCGACGCATTTCAAGCAGGGCTTCAGCGCAGCTGCGCTGGCCCACGCACCGATGCTGGTGTTCAACCGAAAGGACACGCTGCAGACCCGCTTCGTCCGCCGCATCACCCGTACGCAGGTGGCGCCGCCGATCCACTACCTGCCGACCTCGACCGGCTTCGTCGAAGCGGCCGCACGCGGACTCGGCTGGTGTCTGGCGCCGGAATCGATGGTCGCGCCTGCCGTGCGCAACAGGCAGGTGGTCATCATCGACCCGACACGCTGGCTCGATGTGCCGCTGTACTGGCAATGCGCGGCAGTGCGCTCGAGCGCCTTGCAGCAGCTGGGCCAGGCCCTGCGCAAGGCCGCGGCTGCGAGCCTGCGCTGAGACCGGCCGTGCCGCACCGTCGCTGGCAAAACACGATACCCAGGCGCGCAGCTGCCGGCAGGCTATCGCACCGGATTGACGTGCAGATGCGGTCGCTACCCTGCCCGCGCGCGCTTGGCACAGCCGCGTTGCCCTGGCATCCCGCTGCCGACACAGCGACAGCCGGGTCGCCGTGCCACGCCGAGCCTGCTAGCCTTTCCGCCTATTCCGTTGTGATTGCCGATCCGTCATGAAAAAAGCCGTTGTTCTGTTGTCCGGGGGCATGGATTCCGCTGCCGTCATCGCGCTTGCGCAGGAGCAGGGCTTTGCCGTGCATGCCTTGAGCGTGCGCTACGGGCAGCGCCATACCTCCGAGCTGGACGCCGCCGCGCGCGTGGCCGCGGCGCAGGGCGTCATCGCGCACAAGGTGGTTGACGTGGACCTGCGCAGCATCGGCGGCTCGGCGCTCACCGACGACATCGACGTGCCCGATGCCGGTGGCGACGGCATCCCGGTCACCTACGTGCCGGCGCGCAACACCATCATGCTGTCGCTGGCACTGGGCTGGGCCGAGGTGATTGGCGCCAACGACCTGTTCTGCGGCGTCAACGCGGTCGATTATTCGGGTTACCCCGACTGCCGGCCCGAATTCGTGCGCGCCTTCGAAGTGCTGGCCAACCTGGCCACCAAGGCCGGCGTGGAAGGCGCCGGACTGCGCGTGCACGCACCGCTGCAGTTCCTCAGCAAGGCCGACATCGTGCGTGAAGGCGTGCGCCTGGGCGTGGACTTCGGCCTGACCGTGTCCTGCTACCGCGCCGATGCCGATGGACGCGCCTGCGGCCACTGCGACGCCTGCCGCCTGCGTGCCGCCGGTTTCGCCGACGCCGGCGTCGCGGACCCCACCCACTACGCCATTTCGCCTTGACGCCGCTGTAGGGTAGAATGCGCACCCCGGCGCACTGCCGGGACAGTGGGCCGTTAGCTCAGTCGGTAGAGCAGAAGACTTTTAATCTTTTGGTCGATGGTTCGAATCCATCACGGCCCACCAATCAAATCAGCAACTTGAAGAGCGCCGAAGGCGCTTTTTTTGTGCCCGCCGGAAAGTTGCCGGACGTGCGTTGCCGGGGACCCTGCGTCACGGCCGCGAAGTCGGATGGCACCATCTGCCGCGACTGGCGCGCTGCCGGCAACGCCGGCTCCTCTTTTGCCGATCGCGCGTGTCATCTTGCAGGTCGTGGGCCCGGCGCAGGCGGCCGTGGCGTTCTCGCTGATCATGTGGCTCCCGTCTTCTGGATACGCGATTGCACGCGCCGCGTTCGTCGCGCAGCTCCAGCGGCGCGTGCCTGCTTGCGCAGCCAGCTGAGGACGTCCACTGCAGCGTCGACGCGCATGCAGACATGCAGGCGGCCCAGCACAACGCTCTGCGCATCGCCGCCCGGCAGGATCTCGTCAAAGCCGGTGGCTTCGCAGGCGATCAGGACCGGGGAGGCATCGGGCTGCGCGTCGGAATGCAGCATGGCCAGCACATAGCCCTGCATCATCTCGAAGCTAAGGACGACGCCCGTGCAGACGCGGAACTGTTTGCCCAGGCTCATTGCTGCGGCTCCAAAGAGGGGCAAACGATCACTGCAACGAGAGGAAGACAGACAGACGCAACGGTGTGGATGGCTTTGCTCGTGCCTGCGAGGCTCGGCCTCATGTTGAGCGAAGCGGCACGGCTACGTTCGAGAGCGCTGGCGGTCAAATTGAAATGGCGGCCGCTTCGGCCTGCCGCAGACGCGGATACTCCTTGGGTGTCGTAGTACATGCAGAACTCCTGAGTAGATTGGAGTCCGCCAACCCGAGACCAAGCGGGGTGGCGGACGGCACGGGTTGGTCTACCGGACTCAGGGACCGGCGGGGCCGAAGCCCCCCGCGTACCGCCCGCCATAAAGATGGCAAGCACGCACCCCGCTCGATGCCGGGCAACAAAAAAGCGCCTTGCATCGATCGATGGGCGCTGGTGCGCCTGAGTAATCGGGAGACCAATCCCGGTCGCCGATTGTGCGGCGACGTTGGCATACTCGCGCCGCCGCTTGGCGCCTGTCAACGCAAAAACGCACAACGCGGCGGCGACGATTGTGAGAAACGCGGCGAAAGCACTGCCCGCGCAGCCAGCAAAACCTGAAACTCCAGCACATCCCGCCGGACGATCAGCCCGGGGCGCTGCGGCTGCGCCCATATGCCACAGGCCCTGGCGGGAGTGGACTGGCGCCGCGGCAAATGCGAATTCACATGCCGCGCCACGTTTCCTATCGTTGTTGGCTCAACGACACGCGAGCGCCACGCCATGACCAACATCGAAAAAGCCGGAACGTTTCTGCTTGGAGACCGCAAGCTCACCCGCATCGGCTACGGCGCAATGCAGCTCGCGGGGCCTGGCGTGTTCGGCCCACCCAAGGACCGCGACGGTGCGTTGGCAGTGCTGCGCGAAGCCGTTGCACTGGGCGTCAGCCATATCGACACCAGCGATTTCTACGGGCCGCACATCACCAATCAGCTGATCCGCGAGGCACTGCATCCCTACCCGCGGGAGTTGACCATCGTCACCAAGATCGGCGCCGCGCGCGGCACGGATGGTTCCTGGCTACCTGCCTTCTCGCCGCAGCAGCTGGTCGAGGCGGTGCACGACAATCTGCGCAACCTGGGGCTTGAAACGCTGGATGTGGTCAACCTGCGCGTGATGTTCAAGGCGCAGGAGCCGGCAGAAGGCTCGATCGCCGAGCAACTGGCGGCCTTGATCAAGCTGCAGCGCGATGGCCTGGTGCGGCACATCGGCATCAGCAATGTTACTGCGACGCAAATGGCCGAGGCACGCGCCATGACCGACATCGTCTGCGTGCAGAACATGTACAACATCGCGCATCGACACGACGACGAAATCATCGACACGCTCGCGCGCGACGGTATCGCCTACGTGCCGTTCTTCCCACTCGGCGGCTTTTCGCCATTGCAATCGTCCACGCTTGCCGCTGTTGCCCAGCGCCTGGCCGCAACCCCGATGCAGGTGGCACTGGCGTGGTTGCTGCAGCGCTCGCCCAACATCTTGCTGATTCCGGGGACCTCGTCGGTGGCGCATCTGCGCGCCAATCTGTTCGCGGCGGAACTGAAACTGCCGGCCGATGCCGTCGAAGAATTGAACAGGATCGCCGCGTAAACGCAGACGGCCGCGTCCTTGCAGGCAGCGCCTTGCGCTCGGATCAGTGCGAGCAACTGAGCGTCGCGGGTGATCGTCAGGCCGGTACGGACGGCATGCCGGCAACCGCAGTGGATGCGTGGCATGCCGATTGCGGGCAACCGGCCGCGCCCGCCTTTTTTGGGTGAGCGCAGTGGCTCTATCGCTCGGGCTTAGCGCCCAGGCTCGTCGTTCCACAGCAGCTTGTGCAGCTGCATCTGGAAGCGCACCGGCAGACGATCGGCCACGATCCAGTCGGCCAGCTCTCGCGGCGTCACTTCGCTCTTGCTGGGCGAAAACCACACCGTGCAGCGGCGGTCCAGCGCATGCGCGGCGACAATCTCGCGCGACCATTCGTAATCGGCGCGGCTGCAGATCACGAACTTGATCTGGTCGCGTGCGGTCAGCAGCGGCAGATTCTCCCAGCGGTTGCGCTGTTCCTCGCCGGAGGCCGGCGTCTTGATGTCGACCACGCGCGAGACGCGCGGATCCACGGCCGACACATCCAATGCGCCGGACGTCTCCAGCGAGACATCGAAGCCGGCATCGCACAGCTTCTGCAGCAGCACCAGGCAGCGCTTCTGCGCCAACGGCTCGCCGCCGGTCACGCAGACATGGCGCACACCGTGGCTGGCAACCTCGGCGACAATCGCATCGATGTCATGCCATTCACCGCCGTGGAAGGCGTAGGCGGTGTCGCAGTAGTGGCAGCGTAGCGGGCAACCGGTCAGACGCACGAACACGGTCGGCCAGCCGGCGGCCTCGGCTTCGCCCTGCAGGGACAGAAAGATTTCGGTGATCTTCAATCGCGGCAACGGCGATTGGACGATCTCGCTGGGGACGGCGGCGGCGTTCATTGGCAAAGTATGCGTCACGCCCGAAGGCGCGCACGCGCGGGCTCAGCGCAGTTGCTGGCCGAGACGGATGGACTGCAGACGCTCCTGGGCCACGCGCGCTGCGTCGGAGCCGGGATACTGCGATGCGACCTGCTGCAAGGTCTGCTGGGCCTGGTCGTTCTTGCCTTCGCCATACTGCGACAGGCCAAGCTTCAACAGGCCGCCAGAGGCCTTGTCATGCGTGGGATAGCGGCTGACGAGATCGCGGAACTGCGCCTCGGCGAGCTGGAAATTTCGGGTGGCGTAGTAACTCTCACCTAGCCAATACAAGGCATTGGGGGTGTAGACGCCGTTTGGATACAGCTCCAGAAAACTCAGGAACAACTGCGAGGCATCGTCGTACTTGCCGTTCTTCAAGGCATCGAAGGCGACGTTGTAGGCAGTGCGTTCCTCGTTGCTGACGGCCAGGGTGCCTGGGTCGCCATGCACGCTGGGCGGCTTCTCGGAAGTTGCCGCCGCTGCAGGCCGCGCGGCCGGGGCCGGGGCCGGGGCGGGTGTGACGCTGCCGGTGGGAGATGGCAATGGCGGGGTTGCACCACCTGCACCTTCCAGCCGATTCAGGCGTCCGTCCAGATCCAGATACTGATCCTTGGACTGCTGCTTGAGTTGTTCGTTGTCGTGCTGCAGCTGCTCCACGGTCGCTCGCAAGCCCTGCAGGTCCGAACGCGCCTGCTGCAGCTGGTTGAGGAGATCGTTGTTGGCCTGGCTGTTGGCCTGCTGCTGCTCGAGAACGGCAACACGATCAGCGAGACTGGCTCGCTGCGCGTGCGCCGGCGCGGCGACCACAAGGGCCGCCGCGACGAACAGGGATGTCACTCGAAAGCGCATCGCTTCTTACTGAGCCGTGTACACGATTTCGACGCGGCGGTTCTGCGACCAGCAGCTTTCGCTGGTTTCGGTGCAGACCGGACGCTCTTCGCCGTAGCTGACGACGGTCAGCTGGCTGGCGGAACCGCCGGCAGCCTGCAACGAGGACGACACGGCATTGCCACGACGCTCGCCCAGACCCATGTTGTACTCACGCGAACCGCGCTCGTCAGCATTGCCCTGCAGGGTGATGCGCGAGGAAGGACGGTCACGCAGGTACTTGGCGTGGCACGCCATGATGGCCTGGAATTCCGGCTTCAGGGAGTCCTGATCCAGATCGAAGTAGACAACGCGCTGGCGCAGGCAGGCATCGGTATCCAGGTCGCCCGGGCCGTACAGGCCAGAGGTGGACGGGCCGGTGGGAACGGAGGAACCAGCGGTGGTGTCAGTCGCAGGAGGCGGAGTTTCCTTCACCTTCTTCGAACAACCGGCCAGCACGGCAACGGACAACAGGGAGACAAGCAAGACGCGGGTGGACTTGTTCATGGGATACCTATGGAGGCTCTGGGCCAATGAGTGGTTTAACGCAGCGAAATATTAACATTAATGCGCGGTTCGGTAAGGCCCCCATGCAGGTTCTCTCACATCTCCATCGGCCAGGACCAGACGCTGGCGGACGCGAGCGTCGGAGGAGACTGCGTAGAGCACGCCGCGACCACCCTCACGTGCGGCGTACAGCACCATGCTGGCATTCGGCGCGAAGCTCGGCGACTCGTCCAGCGAACCCGGCGAGAGCGTGCTCCAGCTCGGCGAACCCAGGCTGCGGTCCATCATGGCGATGCGGTAGCTATTGCCGCTGCCTTGCGCCACGGCGACCTTCTTGCCGTCGAACGAGACGCTGGCGGTGGCGTTGTAGTTGCCCTGGAAGGTCACGCGGTTGGCGCTGCCGCCGCTTGCGGCCACCTGGTAGATCTGCGGGCGACCGCCGCGATCGGAGGTGAAGTAGATGCTGCCGCCGTCCGGCGCCCAGGTCGGCTCGGTGTCGATGCCGAAGTGATTGGTCAGCTGGGTCAACTGCTTGCTGCCCAGATCCATGACGTAGATCTCCGGGTTGCCGCTGCGCGACAGTGCCAGCGCCAGGCGGCGACCGTCCGGCGAGAACGACGGCGCACCGTTGATACCGCGGAAGCTGGACACCAGCTCACGCGCGCCGGTGGCGATGTCCTGCAGGTAGATCGAGGAGTTGCCGCGCTCGAAGCTCACATAGGCCAGCTTCTTGCCGTCCGGGCTCCAGTTCGGCGACAGCAGTGGCTCGGCCGAGCGCACGATGGTCTGCGGGTTGTAGCCGTCCGAGTCGGCCACCATCAGCGCGTAGCGCATGGCGCCGCCCTTGCCGCTGGCGGTCACATAGGCGATCCGGGTCCAGAACGCGCCACGCACGCCGGTGATCTTTTCGTAGATCGCGTCGGCCATCTGGTGCGAGACATCGCGCATCGCATTGGCACGTGCGGTCATGGCCAGGCCGAGCAGACGCTCGCCCTTGGCCACATCAAACAGTTCGTACTCGACGCGGTAGGCACCTTCGCCGGCATCCATGACGCGGCCGACCACGATGTAGTTCTGCTTGAGCGTACGCCAGGTCTGGAACTGCACCTCGGTGCCGCGGGTCGGCTTCTCGACGATCTGCGCAACCGGCAGCGTGCGGAACTGGCCGGAGCGGTCCAGGTCGGCGCCGACAACGGCAGACACATCGGTCTGCGGCGCAGTGCCGGAGCCCTGGTAGGGCATGGGCACGACGGTGATCGGCGTCGCCGAAGCGCTACCGCCGACGATATCGATGGTGAGCCCTTGCTGTTGCGCGAGCGCGCTCAGCGGCAACAACAGGGCGGTCAAGGCAGCTAGCCAACGCAGCGGTTTTTTCATGGACGGCTCGGATCGGGCAGGAAAAGTGTGCAAGGGATACCAATCAGCGAGTGAACATACTCGCAATCGTGAACGAGACAGCGTGAAAGTGGAGCGAGTGGTCAACCATCGGGCGTTCCATCGGCCAAACCGGCGAGCAGGCGTGCGGTGGTGCAGCACCACCTACCCGGCAGAACTGCGCCAGGCAGCCGGCCACACCCGGCAAATCTACATCCGGACCGAGGCGCAGCGCAGGTCATGCGGCCGACCCCCGATCTGGGGCTTGCTAATCCTGCGGGGTGAACACAAACGTCAGGTTGCGCTGGAACACCGACTCGAACCCACGGTACGGCAATGGCTGCGCGCTCAGCACTGCGGCCTCGATCGAGCGCTGGCCGGCCTCGTCGTAGGGGCAACCCGGCGCCACCTTGGCTTCCATCACGGTGCCACCCGGCAACTGGCGGATGTTGATGCTGCATTTCTGTCCCGGCGGCACCGACGGCGGGCGCACCCACTGCGCCAGCACCTTCTGCTGGATCGCCGCGGCGTACTTGGCCGACAGATCGGTGTTGGTACCGCCCTGCCCTGCAGTCGGTTGCGCGGTGGCGGCGGCAGCCGACGAGGCCTGCTGCGCACGCGCGGCGGCGACCTGGCGCAGCTTCTGCTCGGCCAGCGCGGCTTCCTTGGTGGCCTGTTCGCGCTGGCGGCGGATGTCTGCGATCTTCTTTTCGCGTTCGGCATCGGCGGCAGCCTGCTGCGCTGCGGCCTGCTTCTTCTTGGCGTCGGCTTCTTCCTGCTGCTTGGCCAGGCGCAGTTTCTGCTCGGCCTCTTCCTGGCGTTTGCGCTCGGTCAGGTCGATCTGCTCCTGACGGCGCTTGGCCTCCTGTTCCTGCTTGGCCTTTTCCGCCGACAGCGCCAGCGCGTCGACGCGGTCCTGGTCGACCTTGTCCGGCTGCGCGACACGTTCCTGCGCCTGTGCCTGTTGCGGCGTGGGCGCATCCTGCGGACGCGGCTCGGGAATCGGCTGCGGCGGCGGCACGGTATCTTCCGGTGCCGGTTCGGGCAGCGGTGCCGGCGGCGGCGGTGCCTCCACCGGCGTGGCCTTCAGCGCCTGGCGCGCAACGCGTGCCTCGGCCGCGGACACGTCCAGCGAGGCTTCCATGCTGGGGTCGCCCGCGGCCGGCTCGACCGAGCGTTCGGGCGACCACAGCCAGCCGGCGATGAACACCAGCGCGACCAGCACGTGCACGACCAGGGCCAGCACGACCGGCCGCAGCCAGCCATCCTCGCGCGCCGTCTGAGTGGGGAGTGCGTCAGCGTGCATCGCTGCCTGCAGTGCCGCCGGAGTCGGAGATCAGGCCGACCTTCTCGACCTTGGCCTGCTTGAGCACGTCGATGGCGTCCATGATCTTTTGATACGGCGCGGCGCGATCGCCGGCCACGACTACGCGCGCGTCCTTGTCCTGCGCGACGATGGCGGCCAGTTGCGCCTGCAGCGCCGCCACGTCCATCGCCTGCGGCTTGCCCTTGGGCAGCTGCAATGCGAGTTGGCCGTCGGCGGCGACCACCACCACGACCGGATCCTGCTTGCTCTCCAGCGCCTTGGCGCGCGAGCTGGGCAGGTTGACGTCGGTGCTCAGGGTCAGCAGCGGCGCGGTCACCATGAAGATGATCAGCAGCACCAGCATCACGTCGATATACGGCACGACGTTGATGTCGGATTTGAGCTTGCGCTTCTTACGGCGGGAAATACCGGAAATCATCGCGGAACGTTCCTATTGATCCCCCGCACATGGATGTGCGGGCTCTTGCGAGGGACTCGCCCATCCAATCCCCCGCACATGCGTGTGCGAGCTGTCGCGAGTGGCTTGCCTGTCCAATCCCTGCGCCACGCCAGACGCGCATGTGCGAACGCCGCACCTGCCACGTCCACGCACCGGGATGTGCGTGCCGTGACGGGGCATTCGCCTGACTGCCGGCTGTCGCAGGGCACGCGCATTACTCGTCCGCGCCGGCCTGGCGCTGCAGGATCGAGCTGAACTCGTCGGCGAAGGTCTCGTAGCGCACCGACAGCCGTTCCACGCGGGTGGTGAATCGGTTGTAGGCCCACACGGCGGGAATCGCCACGAACAGGCCGATGGCGGTGGCGAACAGCGCTTCGGAAATACCCGGTGCGACCGCAGCGATACCGGCCTGCTCGCCGCTGCTGACCATGTCGTGCATGGTCACCATGATGCCGAACACGGTGCCGACCAGGCCGACGTACGGCGCGGTGGAACCGATGTTGGCCAGCAATTCGAGATTGCGCTCGAGCTGGTCGACTTCGCGGGTGAAGGCGGTGCGCATGGCGCGCTGCGCGCCTTCCAGTTGCACCCGCCCGTCCAGCCGGCGACGGTCGCGCAACCGCGAGAACTCGCGGAAGCCGCTCTCGAACATCGACTCCAGGCCGCCGACGGTGCGGTTACGGTCGGTGGCCGACGCGTAGAGCTTGGCCAGATCGGCGCCGGACCAGAAGCGGTTTTCGAACTCGTCCGCCTCGCGGTTGGCCTGCTTGAACGCGCGCGCCTTGCGGAAAATGATCACCCAGCTGATGAACGAGCCGATCAGCAGCAGCAACACGATGATCTTGACCGGGATACTCGCCCGCAGGATCAGATCGACATAGTTGATGCTGCTGTTGTGCGCCACGCTGGCGGTCTGTGCCGCAGCGGCGGCAACGTCCTGCGGTAGTGCTTCCACTACCGTGTCCTGCAGGGCCAGGAGCAATGCAATCGACATCCGTTTGTTCCTCAGTAATCGGATTCTGGGGTTTCTAGAGCTTTCAACACGTCATACAGCGCATCGTCCATCCCGCGCGGGCGGAAGTCGCTGGTGCCGAGTGCGGCAATGCGCACCTCGGCGGTCAGCAGCACTTCGCCCTCGCGACGTACCGACTGCGCAAACAGCAGGCTGGCCCGTTTGCATCGCAGCAGTACCGCCGACACTGACAGCGCGTCGTCGAGCCGGGCCGGCTTGAGGAAATCCAGTTGCATCGAGCGGACCGCGAACACCAGCTCGTGCTGCTGGCGCATGCGCTCCTGCCCGTAGCCGAGTGCGCGCATCCACTCCGTGCGCGCCCGTTCCATGAAAGCAACGTAGCGCGCATGGTAGACCACGCCCCCGGCGTCGGTATCTTCCCAGTACACGCGTGTCGGCCAACTGAATACAGGCGGGGATTGGGGAATCGGGAGTCGGGAAGCGGCGGTCATGGGCACGGCTGATTGATCGAAACGGCCCGGGCGAGCGACGAACGGAGCGTCATCAGAACAGGTCTCCCGGTTCGCCGATGCCCGGAGAGCGGTCGCGCGGCGGCTTCAGGCCCAAGTGCAGATAGGCCTTGGTGGTGACCATGCGGCCGCGCGCGGTGCGGATCAAAAAACCCTGCTGGATCAGGTAGGGCTCGATCACGTCCTCCAGCGTGCCGCGCTCTTCCGACAGCGAGGCGGCCAGCGACTCCACCCCGACCGGGCCGCCGTCGAAATGATCGACGATGGTGCGCAGCATGCGGCGGTCGAGCTCGTCGAAGCCTTCCGGGTCGACCTTGAGCATCTGCATCGCCGCCTGCGCCACCGGCAGGTCGATATGCCCCGCCGCCTTGACCTGGGCGAAGTCGCGCACCCGCCGCAGCAGCCGGTTGGCGATACGCGGGGTGCCGCGCGCGCGGCGGGCGATCTCGGCCGCACCCTCGGGCGTGCAGTCGATGCCCAGAATCGCCGCCGAACGGATCACGATGCGGGTCAGCTCCTGCGGCGAATAGAACTCCAGCCGCTGCACGATGCCGAAGCGGTCGCGCAAGGGCGCGGTCAGCAGGCCGGCACGGGTGGTGGCACCGATCAGGGTGAACGGCGGCAAGTCGATCTTGATCGAGCGCGCGGCCGGGCCGTCGCCGATCATGATGTCGATCTGGAAATCTTCCATCGCCGGATACAGCACTTCTTCCACCACCGGCGAGAGGCGATGGATCTCGTCGATGAACAGCACATCGTGCGGCTGCAGGTTGGTCAGCAGCGCAGCCAGATCACCGGCCTTCTCGATCACCGGGCCGGAGGTCGAGCGCAGGTTCACGCCCAGCTCGTTGGCGATGACGTGGCTGAGCGTGGTCTTGCCCAGACCCGGCGGCCCGAAGATCAGCACATGGTCCATCGCCTCGCCGCGCGCCTTGGCCGCTTCGATGTAGATCTCCATCTGCTCGCGCACCGGCTGCTGGCCCAGATAATCGGCCAGGCGCTTGGGCCGGATGCTCGCATCGGCGGCATCGTCTTCGCGGGTGGCACTGCTGGCGATGATGCGGTCCATTAGGGCGGGGATTGGGGATACGGCAGACGGGATTGGCAGCGCACTAGTATGGGCCGCGTGGCGCCTCCGGCGCTACGCTCTTGCTAATCCCGAATATCCAATCCCCACTCCCGGGCCGCCACCGGCGGCCTCAGATCTCCACTTGCGCGCCCAGCTCGACCAGGCGGTTGCCGGGGATGCGGAAGAAGCCGGTGGCCGGGGCGGCGTTGCGATGCATCAGCGCGAACAGCTTGTCGCGCCAGATCGGCATGCCGCGGTTGGCGCTGGCCACGATGGTCTCGCGGCTGGCGAAGAAGGTGGTGTCCATCGGGTCGAAATGGATGCCGCCCTGGTCGCAGGAACGCATCAGCGCCAGCGGCACGTCGGGCGTTTCCATGAAGCCGAAGCGCACATAGACACGGTAGAACTCGTCGCCGATCGATTCGATCTGCAGGCGCTTGTCCGCCGGCGCGTACGGGATCGGCAAGGTGTCGACGTTGAGGAAGATGTTGCGCTCGTGCAGCACCTTGTTGTGCTTGAGGTTGTGCATCAGCGCATGCGGCACCACCATCGGGTCGGCGGTGAGGAACACCGCCATGCCCGGCACGCGCGCCGGCGGTGCCAGCATCAGGCCCGGCAGGAAGCTGTCGATGCGGATGCCGTCCTTGCGGATTTCCTCGCGCAGCAGCGCGCGGCCGCGGCGCCAGGTGCGCATCAGGGTGAATACCACGATGCCCAGCGCCAGCGGGAACCAGGCGCCCTGCAACAGCTTGGCGCCGTTGGCGATGACGAAGGCCAGCTCGATGAAGAAGAACACCACGCACAGCGGCAGCACCCAGTTGCGCCAGCGCGGCCACAACGAGCGCGCCACCAGCGCCAGCAGCAGGGTGTCGATCAGCATGGTCATCGACACCGAGATGCCGTAGGCCACCGCCAGATTGGTGGAACTGCGGAAGATCAGCACCAGCGCGATCACCATCACCATCAGCAGCCAGTTGATGCCGGGCACGTAGATCTGGCCGATGGTGGTGCGCGAGGTGTGCTTGATCAGCATGCGCGGGATGTAGCCCAGCTGCATCGCCTGGCGCGCCACCGAGTAGGCGCCGGTGATGACCGCCTGCGACGCGATTACGGCCGCCAGCGTGGCCAGGATGATCATCGGATACAGCGCCCAGCCCGGCACCGCTTCGAAGAACGGGTTCTTCAGTGCGGAAGGGTGATTGAGCACCAGCGCGCCCTGCCCCAGGTAGTTGAGCAGAAGCATCGGCAACACGAAGAAATACCAGCCATGGCGGATCGGCTTGGCGCCGAAGTGGCCCATGTCCGCGTACAGCGCCTCGCCGCCGGTCACCGCCAGCACCACCGCGCCGAGGATGAACACCCCGTGCCAGCCGTGCTCCATGAAGAAGCGGATCGCCCACCATGGGTTGAAGGCCTTCATCACTTCCGGCGCGTCGACGATGTTCCAGGCGCCGATCGCCCCCAGCGACAGGAACCACAGGCAGGTGATCGGGCCGAACACCTTGCCGACCTTTTCGGTGCCGAAGCGCTGCACCATGAACACCACCAGCAGCACGATCACGGTGATCGGCACGATGAAGGGATGCAGGCTGGGCGCGGCGATTTCCAGGCCTTCCACCGCGCCCATCACCGAGATGGCCGGGGTGATCACGCCATCGCCGAAGAACAGCGAGGCGCCGAAGATGCCGAGGATGCCGACCACGTATGCCGAGCGCGACCCGCTGCGCAGGGTGCGCTGGGTCAACGCCATCAAGGCCATGATGCCGCCTTCGCCCTCGTTGTCGGCGCGCATGATGATGGTGACGTACTTGAGCGTCACCGTGACCATCAGCGCCCAGAACGCCAGCGACAGCACGCCCAGCACGGTGTCGTGGTCGCTGGTCAGCCCGTAGTGCGGCGAGAACGCCTCCTTGAGGGTGTACAGCGGACTGGTACCGATATCGCCGAAGACGACGCCGATGGCGCCGATGACCAAGGCCATATGGCTATTGGCAGGCGCATGGCCGTGGCCAGCTGCGGAAGTGGGGGTCTGGGACATGAAGTGGGCAGGGTATCGCCAAGTGGCGTGAAGGAGGGGAAGACGGCACGGCGTTGAGTGACTAAAAACGTAGCGAGCGGTGGTCGGCTGGGTGCGGGCGGCGCGCAGGGAGCCGCAGTGTACGAGTGGTCCCTGCCGATTCCGAGCACTGGCCGCGCCCGCCTGGCGGGCGCGCAGCCGTTTTGCCAGGCGCCCTTAACGCAGCGCGGCCTGGAGGGCCTTGCGAATGACCGTGGCGACTTCGTCGCCTTCTGCCCCGGCCTCGCGTGCCATGCGTGCGGCCTCGGCCGGCTTGTAACCCAGTTGCTGCAAGGCCACCGTGGCTTCGGACACCGCATCCGGGCCGAGCTGGCCGGTGATCGGCGCGCCACTGCTGAAGTCGGCGGCGCGGTCGCGCAGCTCCACCACCATACGCTCGGCGGTCTTCTTGCCGATGCCGGGGATACGGGTCAGCGCGGTGATGTCGCCGCTGGTGATCAGGCGGGCGAACTCGTCCACGCTGACCCCGGACAGTACCGCCAGCGCGATCTTGGCGCCGATGCCGGTGACCTTCTGCACGTCGCGGAACAGCCGGCGCTCGCCTTCGCGCAGGAATCCGTAAAGCGACACGCTGTCTTCTTTCTGCGCGTAGTGGGTGAACAGGATCACGTCGCGGCCGACATCGGGCAGGTCGTAGAAGGTGCTCATCGGCGCCTCCAGCTCATACCCCACCCCACCGACATCGATCACCAGCCACGGCGGCTGCTTGTAGGCCAGCAGCCCGCGCAGGCGGCCGATCATTGGGCACCTCCAAGGAGGTGCCGGGATTGGGGAATCGGGAATGGGGAATCGCAACAGCGCGCGCTGCTGTGGACTCTGCGTTTGCAATTCCCGATTCCCGATTCCCGAATCCCGATTCTCATTTCTTGCGGCTCCAGGCCTGTTGGGTATTGACGCCCAGGCGCTGCGCGGTGGCGCGCACGTGGGCGTGAGTGATGGCGACCGCCAGTGCGTCGGCGGCGTCGGCCTGCAGCTTGCCTTTCAGGTTGAGCATGATGCCGACCATGTGCTGGACCTGCACCTTGTCCGCCCCGCCCTTGCCGACCAGTGCCAGCTTGATCTCGGTGGCAGCGTACTCGTGCACCGGCAGATCGCGCAGCACCACCGCGCAGATCGCCGCGCCGCGCGCGTGGCCGAGCTTGAGCGCGGAATCGGCGCTCTTGCCCATGAACACCTTCTCGATCGCCACTTCCTGCGGCCGGTAGGTCTCGATCACCTCGCCCAGCCCGTGCAGCAGGCGCTTGAGCCGCTGCGCGAAGTCGCCCTCGCCCAGCAGCACCAGCGGCGCATGATAGACATGCCGGCTGCGACCGCTCTCGTCGACGTCGATGATGCCGAGCCCGGTGCGCTGGGAGCCGGGATCGATGCCCAGGATGCGGGTCATCGAGCGGCCGGGAATTGGGAGTCGGGAATCGGGAATGGGTAACGCGGCCTCCTGGCGTGCTCGACGCTGCCGAGCAATGCAGGATGCGGCTGTTTCGATTCCCGATTCTCCATTCCCAATTCCCGGCGCTTACGCGCCAAGCGCCGCTTGATCGACGTTCGAATAGACGTCCTGGACATCGTCCAGGTCTTCGAGCATGTCGAGCAGCTTGCGGACCTGCACGGCGGTGTCGCCGTCGACGGCGATGTCGTTTTCGGCGCGGAAGGTGATTTCGGCGTGCGCCGGCTCCAGGCCGGCGGCGGTCAGCGCCTGCTTGACCTGGGTGAAGGCGTCCGGGGCGGTCAGCACGTCGATGGCGCCGTCTTCCGGGTAGACCACCACATCGTCGGCGCCGGCTTCGATCGCCGCGTCGGTGAGGGTGTCTTCGTCGGTGCCGGCGGCAAAGCTCAGCACGCCCAGGCGCTTGAACATGAAGGCCACCGAGCCGTCGGTGCCCATGTTGCCGCCGCACTTGCTGAAGGCATGGCGCACATCGGCCACCGCGCGTACGCGGTTGTCGGTCAGGCAGTCCACGATCACCGCCACGCCGCCGGGGGCGTAGCCCTCGTAGCGCACTTCCTCGTACTCCACGCCTTCCAGCTCGCCGGTGGCTTTCTTGATGGCGCGCTCGATCACGTCCTTGGACATGTTCGCCGACAGACCCTTGTCCACCGCCACGCGCAGGCGCGGGTTGTTGGACGGATCGCCACCGCCGCCGCGCGCGGCGACGCTGATCTCGCGAATGATCTTGGTGAACATCTTGCCGCGCTTGGCGTCGGAGGCGTTCTTGCGGCCTTCGATGGAGGGGCCTCTACCCATGGGTGGTTCCAGACTGGCTTGGATGACAGGGCGCGGATTTTACCTGATTGCTCGCCCGCACCGGGGCGGCGGCGTTCAGTGGCGGAACCGGCCCTGGCGCAGGAAGCGCAGCACCTGCTGCGCGGCCTCGGGCGAGCGCAACAGGCCGCTGTGGCTGGCCTGCACCACGCAATGGTCGCGCAGCCCGGGCAGGCGGGTTTCGGCCAGCGCCACGGTGCCGTCCGAGCCGCCGTCCAGCGGCGCCAGCCATTGCCCCACCCCGCGCGCGACAGTGCCGGCGATCTGGCCGATCTCCGCCTCGCCCTCCCATTGCACGACACCGTGCTGCAGCAAGGCCGCGCTGCGCCCCAGCGCCCAGCGCCCGCCGCGGCGGGCCAGGCCGCGCGCGGCGGCGCTGCCGCACAACGGCGAGCCCAGACAGACCACGCGGCGCACCGGCAATTCGGGCGCGGCGCGCAGGGCCTGCAGCGCGACCAGCCCGCCCAGGCTGTGGCAGACCAGCAATTGCGCGCCGGTCGCCGGCAGGCGTTCGATCAGCCGTGGCACGGCCCGTTCGGGTCCGCCGAGCACACTGGCGTAGCCGAACAGCGCTGGCGCCAGGCCCTCGGCACGCAGCCGGCGCGCGAGCGGCAATAGCCAGTGCGCGGTGTTCCAGATGCCGTGCACCAGCAGCACGTCGGCGGTCGCGGCGCTCGCCCGCTCACGCAGGATGCGTTGGGAGTGACCCGGGATGAACGAGGATGCGCCGGACACGGAGGTCATGACCGCGCCATGGCGCAAGCCTCAGGTGAGCGCGGATGTGCGACGAATCTGCCGCAGGTCGCTTGCGCGCGAATCAACGCCACCCGCGCCGGGCCGGCAGACCGACAACCATTGCGCGTGCCGGCCTGCAGGCGACCGAGGTGGGGATGGTGCCGGTGGCACTCAGCGTGGCCGGGCGCCGGCAATCGTGGTCGCACGCCACGCAAGCCGGGCATCGGCGCGCCGTTCAATCGGCCGCAATGCGCGGGGTGCGGCGCAGGATGAATTCGCGGTCGAGGATCTTGCCGACCGGGAAATCGTATTCGCCGACCTTCTCGAACCCGTAGCGGGCGTAGAAGCGCTGCGCGCCGAAATTCTCCGACCACACGCCAATCCACAACGTGCGCGGGCCGTCGCGCTCCAGCCATTCCAGCGTGGTCTCGAACAGGCGGCTGCCCCAGCCGCTGTTCTGGTAGTCCTTCAACAGATACAGCCGCTTGAGCTCACCGTCGCCGGGACGCACGTCCTGGTGCGGCAGCCCGCAGGGGCCGGCGGCAGCGTGGCCGACCAGCAGGTTGTCCATCTCTAGCAGCCAGATCGCATAGTCCGGATGCGCCAGCACGATGCGCGCGCGCTCGACTGCATAGGTCTCTTCGAGAAAACCGCGGAGGTCTTCTTCTGGATACAGATGCCCGAAGGTTTCGGTAAAGGTCTGCGCAGCCAGCAGCGACAAGGCTTCGGCATCGTCCGGTGTAGCGCGGCGGATGCGGGTCATACGGGCGTCTCGTGCCGGGTGGACGTGGCAGCTTCGCGCATGCGGTGGTGGGGTCGCAAGCGGGGATTCGGGATTCGGGATTCGGGATTCGGGATTCGGGAATCGGGAATCGGGAATCGGGAATCGGGAATCGGAAGAGCATCCGAGATCCGACCCGCGTTTGCGGGCCGGCGCGGGTTTGGATTACGCGCAGTGCGTTGATAAGGGCGAGCGAGGGGCGCGGCCCTCTGCCGGGGCTCTGCGGCAGGCGCGGCCGCAGATGCGGGCATCGATCGTTGGGCGGGGGCGCGATGCGCCCGCGCCATCCATGTATGCGACGCGCTGCGCGGTGCAGCGTGTCGGCTGCACGGCCACGCTGGGGTGGCCGTGGGGGTGGCAGGTCAGACCTGCTTGGGGCGTACCTGCACGTGCACTTCGGCCAGCTGATCGGCGGCGATCGGCGACGGGGCGTCGGTCATCAGGTCCTGTGCGCCGGTGGTCTTGGGGAACGGGATGACGTCGCGGATGGAGTCGGTGCCTGCCATCAGCGCCGCGATGCGGTCGATGCCGAAGGCGATGCCGCCGTGCGGCGGTGCGCCGTAGTTGAGCGCATCCAGCAAGAAGCCGAACTTGGCGCGCGCTTCCTCAGCGCCGATGCCCAGCAGTTCGAACACCGCGCTCTGCATGTCCGGGCGGTGGATACGGATCGAGCCGCCGCCGATTTCGTTGCCGTTGAGCACCATGTCATAGCCGCGCGACACCGCGGTGCGGGCATTGGCGCGCAGGTCGGCGATGTCGTCCACCGCCGGCGCGGTGAAGGGGTGATGCAGGGCCACGTAGCGCTGCGCCTCCTCGTCCCACTCGAACATCGGGAAATCGGTGACCCACAGCGGCGCCCAGCCATCGGCGATCAGGCTGAAATCCTTGCCGGCCTTCAAACGCAGCGCGCCCATGAAGTCGGACACCTTGTTGTAGCCGCCGGCACCGAAGAACACGATGTCGCCGTTGCCGGCCCCGACGTGCTTGAGCAGCGCAGCGAAGGCGTCTTCGCCGAAGAACTTGGCGATCGGCGAGCTGACTTCGCCGCTCTCCGACAGCTTGACGTAGGCCAGGCCCTTGGCGCCGTACTTGGCGGCGTGGGCGGCGTACTCGTCGATCTGCTTACGGCTCAGCGTGGCGCCACCGGGAATGCGTAGCGCGGCCACGCGGCCATCGGCATCGTTGGCGGCGGCGGTGAACACCGGAAATTCGCTGGTCTTGACCAGTTCGGCCACGTCGACCAGTTCCAGCGCGATGCGCAGGTCCGGCTTGTCCGAGCCATAGCGACGCATCGCCTCGGCCCAGGTCATGCGCGGGAACTGCGCGGCCAGTTCGACGTCCACCACTTCCTTGAAGATGGCGCGGATCATGTCTTCGACGAAATCCTGCACGTCGCGCTCGCGAACAAAGGCGAATTCCATGTCGAGCTGGGTGAATTCCAGCTGGCGGTCGGCGCGCAGCGCTTCGTCGCGGAAGCAGCGTGCGATCTGGTAGTAACGGTCGAAGCCGGCCACCATCAGGATCTGCTTGAACAGCTGCGGGCTCTGCGGCAAGGCGTAGAACTCGCCCGGATGCATGCGCGCCGGCACCAGGAAGTCGCGCGCGCCTTCCGGGGTGGCCTTGGTCAGGATCGGGGTTTCGATGTCCTGGAAATCGCGTGCGTCCAGGTGTCGGCGCAGCGCCTGTACCAGCTTGATGCGGGTGCGCTGCATGCGCTGCATTTCCGGACGGCGCAGGTCCAGATAGCGGTACTTCAGGCGCGTCTCCTCGCCCGGGTTCTCGTGCGCATGGAACGGCAGCGGCGCGGCCTTGTTGAGGATGCTGATGCGGGTGGCGATCACTTCCACCTTGCCGGTGCGCAGCTTGTCGTTGACCGCGTGCCGCGCACGCACCACGCCTTCGACCTGCAGCACGTCCTCGTAGCCGAGGCTGGCGGCCACCTTGAACAGCTCGGCGCTGGCGTCGTCGCCGGCCACCGGTTCGACCGTCACCTGCACGATGCCTTCGTGGTCGCGCAGGTCGATGAAGCACACCCCGCCCAGGTTGCGGGCCACGTCGGTCCAGCCGGCGAGAGTGACGGTTTGGCCGATCAAGGTCTCGTCGACCAGGCCGCAGAAGTGGGTACGCATCGAAAGCTCCGCTGAAAAACCCGGCACAGGACAGCGCCGGAGAGCCGGATATTCTGGGGCCGGCGGGCGGCAGGAGCAAATCTGCGGGCGCTCATGGCCGCTTAAGTCAGTGCCCGGCTGAATAGGCGCCAGACCCTTCCGCACCAAGGACGCCACGATGCTGCGCACCGCCCTGCTGCTCTCCGGCTTCGGCCTGATCACCCTGACCGGCCTGCTGACCAGTGCGCCTGCCGCCGCGCAGGACCGCGGCTGGAACGGCCCCAGCATCACCTGCTCCAGCAACGACAACCGTCGCCGCGAGTGCGATACGCCGTTCCGCGGCCGCGCGGTGCTGGTCGAGAACATCTCCGGCACGCGCTGCATCGAAGGCCGCAACTGGGGCAGCGAGCGCGGCCGCGTCTGGGTCGACAACGGTTGCCGCGCGCGCTTTGTCGATGGCCGCAACGGCGGCGGCTGGGGCGGCAACGGTGGTCCCGGCGGCGGCGGGGTGGCCGGCACGGTGCGCTGCGAGAGCAACGACCAGCGCCAGAAGATCTGCGACACCGGCTGGCGCCGCGCCACGCTGGTGCGCCAGCTGTCCAACACGCCCTGCGTGGAAGGCCGCAACTGGCGCCAGGATGGGGGCCGGATCTGGGTGGACGACGGCTGCCGCGGCGAGTTTGCGCAGGCACGCGGCGGCTGGGACCGGGGTGACGGCGGCTACGGTGGCCGCGACGACCGCCCGCGCAACGATTACGCCATCACCTGCGCCAGTGACGACCGCCGCCTGCGTACCTGCGGCTGGGATGGCCGCTATGGCCGCCCAGTGCTGACCCGCCAGCTGTCCGACACCCGTTGCGAGGAAGGCCGCAGTTGGGGGTACGACGAGCGCCGCGCGACGGTGTGGGTCAACGATGGTTGCCGGGCACGCTTCGAGGCGCGTTGAGGCCGCGGATGGGCGCGCCGCGCGCGGCTGGGTCCAGGGGTTAGGCCTTCCGCCCTGCCAGCGGCTGCGGCGCGCTGGTCCGGCTCAGGCGGGGTCGGCCGCGGGCTTGGCAGCGGGCTTGCTCTCGGCGGCGGCTGCCGGCTTGGCATCGCCACCGGCGCTGCTGCTTTCGGTGAGGTTCTTCTTCTTCTCGCCCGCCGACTTGAAGTCGGTCTCATACCAGCCGCTACCGGACAGACGGAACGAGGGCGCGGTGATCTGGCGCTTGATCGTGGCCGCCGCGCAGGCCGGACAGGTCTGCGGATCGGGGTCGGCCATCTTCTGCAGGCGGTCGAAGGCGTGACCGCAGGTGGTGCACTGGAAACCGTAGATGGGCATGGCAGGATCAGCTGAAGACGATGCGGGGCGCAGATTCTAGACGGATGCGGGCGGGCAGGTGCAGTGGGCCGTCTGCGATGTTGGCCACGCGCGGCGTGTTGCGGGGGAGAGACATCGATCGATGGTGGTTACGTCGCGCTTGCGCTACGCGCCCTCGCTGACCACCGCAGCCCTCATTGGCAGATAGCAGGACGGTCGGAGTGTTCGCGCGTATGCCGAAGAACGCGAACCTACGTAATGGATGGTCATCAGATCGGCGCGACTGCCCGAACTGCGCCGGTAGATGAGGCAGTCATCCCGCACGCCAAAAGCCCACGCTTCGCATCGGCCTGACATCGCATCAGCGGGTATCGAGAGCTACAGAGCCAGGTCGCTCCGATCAAGCCGCACGACCTGGGCTGCTACACTCGAACACGTGATTGACGCGCCTCTCCCCCCACGAGGACCGCATCCATGTTGCGGCTGACTGCCTTATTGCTTGGCGTTGCCCTGCTGCTGACCGGCAGCGGGCTGCTCGGCACCTTGCTTGCCGTGCGCGGCGGCCAGGCCGGTTTCGATGCGCGTGCGCTGGGCCTGATCATGTCCGGGTATTTCGCCGGCTTCTTCCTCGGCACCTTTTTCGCACCGCCGCTGATTCGGCGCATCGGGCATATCCGCGCATTCGCCTTTTACGCGGCGCTGGCGGCGATTGCCGTGTTGCTGCATCCGATCTGGTTGAACACCTGGGGCTGGGGCCTGCTGCGCCTGGTCACCGGTGCGGCACTGGTCGGCCTGTACACGGTGATCGAAAGCTGGCTCAACGCCGAGCCGGACGCGCGTCGGCGCAGCCGGGTGTTCTCGGTGTACATGGCGATCAACCTGTCGGCGTTGGCGCTGGGCCAGATCCTGCTTACCGCAGGCGATGCGGGCGCACCGGCGATGTTCACGCTGACGGCAATCCTGATCTGTGCGGCAGTGATGCCGGTGATGACCACGCGCCTGATTCCGCCCGAAGTGCCGCACGTCTCGCGCCTGCGACTGAAAACGCTGTACGCATTGGCGCCGGTGGCGACCATCGGCGCGGGACTGTCGGGCCTGGCGATGGGGGCGTTCTGGGGATTGCTGCCGGTGTATGCCAACCGTATCGGGCTGGATGCCGATGGCGTGGCGATGTTCATGCTCACCGCCATCATCGGCGGCGCGGTGTTGCAGTGGCCGATCGGGCGCATCAGCGATGGCCATGACCGGCGCATCGGCCTGGTCACGATCAGCGTGCTGGCAGCCGGCATTGCGATCGCCGCCGCGGTGCCGATGGTGCAGGCACAAACCAACCTGTTGTTCGTGCTGTTCTTCGTCTACGGCGGGTTGGCGTTCTCGCTGTACCCGTTTGCGGTGGCGCACATGCTCGATTACCTGCCGCGCGAAGATCTGCTCTCCGGCTGCAGCAGCCTGCTGCTGGTGCATGGCGTGGGCGCAGCGATCGGCCCGGCCCTGGCCGGTGGCGCAATGCAGAAATTCGGACCAGCGGCACTGCCGGTGTATTTCGCGGTGATGCTGTTGGCGCTGTCCGGATTTACCCTGACACGCTTGCTGCGCTTCACGCGCCGCCGCACCCATCCGATCTCGTTCCGCCCGATGCTGCGCACCACGCCGTCGGCGCTGGAGTTGATGCCGGAAACACAGCAGACCGAAGCACCGCCGCACGCCAAGGGCGGCTGACACACCTGTTTCGCCGTCGTCAGTCGCTGCGCTGCTGATCAGGCGATCTGCGGCGTTGCTGCAATGGGGCCCTTGCCCGCTCACCATTGCGGGGGGCGCCGTAAGGCGGAGCAGGCGGTGAACGACTCTTTGTGATGAATCAGTTGTAGAGCGGGTGATCTGCGGCCTTATGGGAGGGCCCTTGCCCGCCCACCATCGCAGGACACGCCGCAAGTACATCCTTGTAGGCTCTTACGCGGCATCCATGCCGCGTAAGGTCCCGCGACGGTGAGGGGGCAAGGATCAAGTCGAGGTGATCGGTGTGCATGGTTAAGAGCAGTCAGAGCGGTGCGTGGTGCGCGTCGTTTGATCCTGATGCGCCGGCTCGATGTCCGACACACGTTTCGACAAGCGGCTTTTCGCGCGGGCATCGACCAACTTGCTGGTGCGGTGCCCTTACCGGTTGCGGGAACCTTGGCGGCATGGATGCCGCCAAGGAGCCTCCATGGACGGATTCACGGCGTGCCCCGCAAGTGGTGAGGGCACCGCGCACTCGACTCACCAGACTTTTGACCTGAGCACTTGAGTGCATCTACAACAACGCGACGACTCGAAATCGCTTGTCTTGAAGTAGAGACAACGCTGCAACACGAAACTCCAGGTGTCTTGCAACAGCGCGGCCCGGAAAACATCCAGACAGCGCTAAATCGCCATCGTCCCGACATTAGGACTTCCCAAGTCCATCTGGTGATCCCGGCCACACCTTTAGCGCGGTCATCATCACGCAATGCAAGCGCGGCAGTCTTTGCAGACCCTCCCCGCTTGTTGGATTGCAATGGATTCGACGTCCTCCTCGCGCGTGCGCCATCCGGCCACGCTCGCCTTGTTGCTGGTTCCGCTCACCCTGCCCGCTTACGCACAACAAGTCCCGGATGGCGCAGCGTCTGGCCCGGCCGCGGCCGAACCGGGCAGCGCTGGCGAACAGGTGTCCACGCTGGACCAGGTGCAGGTGGTCGGCCAGGCGATGACGTATTCCAAGACCAATGTCAGCAAGGAAATGCTGGACCGCCAGTTCGTGCTCGGCAGCGTCAACGATGCGCTCAACGAACTGCCCGGCGTGGTGGTCACCGAGGCCGATGCCTTCGGCTCGTCGGATTGGGGCACCCAGATCAGCATGCGCGGCTTTGTCAGCAACCGCGATACCCAGCAGATCGGCACCACCATCGATGGCGTGCCCAATGGCGGCTCGGCGTATGGCGGCGGCTCCAAGGCCAACCGTTTCATCGACATGCCGGACCTGGAAACGGTGGAAGTGAGCCAGGGCACCGCCGATATCGCCTCGCGCTCCAACGAAGCGCTGGGCGGCACCTTGAACTATCTCACCGGCGAGCCGCTGGAAGAGCAGCGCGTGCGCGTGATCGGCGGCATCGGCGACAACCAGGCGCGCAAGTATTACGCGCGCTACGACACCGGCTTGCTCGGCGGCAACACGCGCGCCTGGGTCAGCGGCTCGTCGGCACGCAATGACGACTGGATCGACGGCAGCGGCCACACCAGCCGCGATCACCTGGCCGGCAAGTTCGTCAGCATCCTGGACAAGTGGACGCTCAGCGGCTATGCGTCCTACGACGATGCCGACGAATCCGAATACACCAGCGCGACGCCCGAGCAGTTCGCGCGCGACCCCGAGCACGACCTGTTGACCGGCACGCTCACCGGCATTCCGTACCTGGACCAGAACTACCGCTCCGGCTCGCGTGCGCTGCGCAAGAACACCTTTGGCTACCTGCGCGGCGCCTTCGATGGCGGCAATGGTTTCAAGACCACGCTGACCGGCTATGCGCATCGCATGCAGGGCCGCGGCGACTGGATTCCGCCGTATCTGGTGGATGTCACCAACGATGGCGCCGGCGCGCCGGAATCCGAAGCGCGTGGCGGCAACACCGTGTACGCCGGCAGCGACCTGGGCAAGCTGTACTACCTCACGCCCAACGGCGCGGCCGCGACCATGCTGGCCGGTTGCGCCGGCAGCGATGCGGTGCCGGCCGAATCCAACCCGGCCTGCTATCCGGCCGGCTCGGTGCCGGTGCAGTCGTATCGGCACAGCCACTACGACAACCACCGCGCCGGCGCGATGGCCGATGTGGAATGGCGCGCCGAACTCGGCGCCATCGACAACACCGTGCGCGCCGGCGCCTGGCTGGAGCGCTACGACCGCAGTGTCACCCGCGACTGGCATCGCCTGCTCAACGTCGGCACCAACATCAGCTTCGATCATCAGCCGTACTGGGTGCAGTTCAAGGACAACTACCAGACCGACGAGCAGATGTATTACGTCGAGGACGTGATGCGCTACGGCGCCTTCGCCTGGCGCGTGGGCGTCAAGCAGTTCTTCGTCGACCAGACCCGCGGCCGCCGCATCGGCGATGCGCAGCATGTGGAATCGGATTCGCATTCGGACCCGTTGCTGTCGGCCGGCCTGACCTGGACCACCCCGGTGCAGGGCCTGGAAGCCTTTGCCGGTTACTCGCAGAACTTCGCTGCGATTCCCTCCGGCGTGCTCGGCGAGACCGACCCGGTCGCACTGAGCCGCGTGCAACCGGAGACCGCCGACAACGTCGAACTCGGCCTGCGCCTCAGTCGCTGGCCGTTGACCGGCAGCGTGACCCTGTACGACATCCGCTTCGACAACCGCATCGTCTATGTGCCGGCCAACTTCGTCACCGGCATCGACTACCTGGGCGAAACCGACGGCGTGTACGAGAATTTCGGCGGCGTGCATGCGCGCGGCGTGGAAGCGGCACTGGGCTATGGCTGGGACAACGGCTGGCGCATCAACGGTGCCTACACCTACAACAAGGCCGATTACCTGGGCAGCGGCGACGCCGCACGCGACACCGCGCTGGAGATCACCCCCGGTGCGCAGGTGATCGGCCAACCGCGCAACACCCTGGTGATGTCGGCGGACTGGCGCGGCCAGGCGTGGCGCTTCGGTGTGTCCGGACGTTATCTGGGCAAGCGCTACCTGGATGCCTCCAACCGCGCCGCACTGGATGGCGTGACCACCTTCGATGCCAACCTCGGGGTGGAACTGTCGCAGCTGTCGTCGCAGCTCAAGGGCCTGCAGCTGGCGCTCAACGTCAGCAACCTCACCGACAAACGCTACCTGGACGGCGTGGACGGCAGCGACAGCGCCTTTATCGCCGCGCCACGCACGGTCGGGCTGACGTTGACGCTGGATCTCTAACGTCGGCGGCGCATGGCCGATCTGCGCAGGATGGGCCTGCAACGTGCGCGAGCGGATCGGGCTGAAGACACGCCACCCGATCCGCTCCCTGCATCGGCTGCCACGCAGGTGCAAACGAAAAGGGTCGGCGATGTTGCAAGCACGCAGAGAACATACGCGCTGACGCGTCGGGTACGCTCGACCCGCTCCAGCGCAGACAGGATGGGAGCGCCAACCAGGTGACACGATGATCGACCTTCCCCGCCGCCGCGTTCTGCAGACCGGGCTTGCCGGTGCCGCCGCCGCGCTGCTTCCTCCCAGCATCGCGCGGGCCGCCGCCATCGCGCCGGACCGCCACACCGGCACGCTGGAGGATCTGCAGCATGTGGTGATCCTGATGCAGGAAAACCGCGCCTTCGATCATTACTTCGGCAGCCTGCCCGGCGTGCGCGGGTTCGGCGATCGTTTTCCGATCCCCGCACCGCCGTTACCGGGCGCGCCCGCGCGTACGGTGTGGCTGCAGCCCAGCGAGGACGGCCGCCAATGGCTGACGCCGTTTGCGCTGGATACGGCAGCGCAATTCGGCTTCATGCGCGTGCAAGGCACGCCGCATAGTTGGGTGGATGCGCAACGCGCCTGGGATCACGGCCGGCTCGGGCACTGGGCCGCCGTCAAGCACAACCATGCGCTGGGTTATTACCGGCGCGCGGATATTCCGTTCCAGTACGCGCTCGCCGACGCCTTCACCATCTGCGATGCATACCACGCCTCGATCCAGACCGGCACCAATTCCAATCGCGTGTTTCTGTGGAGCGGCGGCAACGACCCGCAGGCGCGCGCCGGTGGCCCGGTGATCGGCAACTCGCACGACAACTTTGCGGAGCTGGGCGGTTTCGCCGAACCCTACCGCTGGACGACCTACGTCGAGCAGCTACAGAACGCCGGCGTGTCCTGGCAGATCTATCAGGACATGCGCGACAACTTCACCGATAACCCGCTGGCGGGCTTTGCGCCGTTCCGCCAGGCCTTCACTGCTGCGCCCGGGCACGATGCGCAACTGCGCGCGCGTGGCGTCAGCACGCGCGGTGTCGAGCAGCTGCGCGCCGATGTGCTGGGCGGGCGCCTGCCATCAGTGAGTTTCATCATTGCCGATGCGGCCGGCAGCGAACATCCTGATCCCTCCAGTCCAGCGCAAGGCGCGGCCTACACCGCACGCGTGCTGGATGCGCTCACCGCCAACCCACAGGTATGGAGCCGCACCGCATTGCTGTTGATGTTCGACGAGAACGACGGCTTTTTCGATCACATGCCACCGCCGGCGCCCCCGTCGCCGGACCCGCACGCGGCCGGCGGCTTTGCGGGCGCATCCAGCATCGCCACCGACGATGACTACCATCGCCACCCGGCACCGGGCGAACAGAAAGTGGATCTGCCCGAGCTGCGCGGCCGCCCCTATGGCCTGGGCCCGCGCGTGCCGCTGTACGTGATCTCGCCGTGGAGCCGCGGCGGCTGGGTGGATTCGCAGGTGTACGACCACACGTCGGTATTGCGGCTGCTGGAGCGCCGCTTCGGCGTGCCCGCACCGGAGATCACGCCGTGGCGGCGCGCGGTCTGTGGCGACCTGGTCAATGCGTTCGACTTCCGCAAGGCCGATGCGCGCCCGTTCGTCGCGGCGCTGCCCGATGTCAGCGCGACCGCAGCGCGTGCAGCAGCCCTGCGCGAACACGCACTGCCGCCATTGCCTGCCGCGTTGCAACCGCCGCAGCAGCCCTTCGGTACACGCCGTTCGCGGGCGCTGCCGTATCGCCCAGGCGTGGAACTGGCCCTGTTGCCCGAGCATGGCCAGGTGAGGCTGCGCATGTCCAACGCGGGTGCTGCGGTGGTCCTGCATGTCTACGACCGCTTCGATCTTGCGGCGATTCCGCGCCGTTACACCGTAGGGAGCGGCGCAGCAGTGGATGCCACGTGGACCACCGCCGATGGCCGTTACGATCTGTGGTTGCTCGGCCCCAACGGATTCCATCGCCACTACTGTGGCGACCTGAGCGCACCGTTGCTGGTGACCGAAATCACCCAGGACGCGAACGATCCCGCGGCTGTGTTGTTATCGCTGCGCAACGCCGGCAGCACTACCGTGCAGGTAGAGCTGCAACCGGCCGCATATTCAGCCGCGCAGCCGCATGAACGCCTGAGCGTTGCACCCGGCACCACCGAGCAGCGCCATTGGACAGCGGCGGCAACTGGCGGCTGGTACGACCTGTGGGTACACCACGACGGCGCAGCCCAGCGTCTGGCCGGACGTATCGAAACTGGCGCAGACAGCGTCAGCGATCCAGCCATGGGCGGGCCGGCGCGGCTACAGCAAGACCTGCCTTTGCCGATCGGCGCACCCGGCTGAGCCTTGCAGCCGGGCATGCGGTGAGAACGCAGGCGGCTGCGTGATCAGCATGCTTGCGCACGATCGCGCTCAATGCGGGTCGGCCGCATCCAGCATGCCGATCGTCCCCAACCAGGTTTCCCCCAGATGCGGCCATTGCGCGATCGGCAATGCGCCGCCGCGCAGACCGAACGCATGCCCGCCCTCGGCATAGAGATGCATTTCCACGGGTACGCCGGCCTGCTTGAGTTCCACGTAGTAGGCCAGCGATTGACTCACGCCATGCACCGCATCGTCCTCGGTCTGCAGCAAAAAGGTCGGCGGCATCCGTGCAGTGACGGTGATACCTGGCCGCAGCGACAGATGGGTTGGATCGCGTGTGGCGCTGTCTTCGTCCTCGTGCCCACAGATGGCCCGGATAGACGGCGATGGCAATGACACACCCTGATGCGCACTGTCGTACCTCGAACAGCTGGAAGGAAACAGCAAGCAGCTTGCGGACTCACACGCGAAATGGATCGCGGAAGGCAGCGGGTCGTTGCGCTCACCCCACGATGCTGTCGCGCACCGCGGCCGCCACTGCCTTCAGCGCCGCGTCGCGCGCATCGCTGTCGACGCTGGCGCCATTCAGGTACGCGGTGAGCAGCAATGGCGCCTCGCCTGCCGGTGGCCAGATGATGGCGATGTCGTTGCGGGTGTCGCTGCCGTTGCTGCCGGTCTTGTCGCCGATCTTCCAGCCGCGCGGCAGGCCGGCGCGCAGGCAGGTCTCGCCGGTGCGGTTGTCGATCATCCAGTCGGTCAGCTGCTTGCGCGAGGCCGGTTGCAGCGCATTGCCGAGCAGCAGGGTGCGCAAGGTGGCGGCCATTGCCGCTGGCGTGGTGGTGTCGCGCGGGTCGCCTTCGGCATAGCGGTTCATCTCCGGCTCGCGGCGGTCGCTGCGAGTGTGCGCATCGCCGATGCCGCGCAGGAAGGCGGTCAGGCCCGGCGGATCGCCGACCAGCGGAAACAGCAGGTTGGCGGCCGGGTTGTCGCTGTAGATCATCGTGGCCCGGCAGAGCTCGGCCACGCTCAGCGACCCGCCGACATGGCGCTCGGTGACCGGGGCATGCTCGAGCATATCGGAGGCGCGGATCTTGACCTGTTGCGCCAGCGTCAGCTTGCCCTGGTCCACCCGCTGCAATACTGCCGCAGCCAATACAAATTTGAAGGTGCTGCACATTGGAAAGCGCTCGTCCTCGCGCTGACCGAGGCGCCTGCCGGTGGCGCTGTCGAGCAGGCTGATGCCCAGGCGGCCGCCAGTGCGGCGTTCGATCTCTGCCCACTGTGCCCGCAGTACATCGTCCACCGTCATCGCCGGGGTGAGTGCCCATGCAGGTCTGGAGGCCGCAAGCAGCACGCCCGCGCCGGTCGCGTACAAGAATTGTCGACGGTTCAACATGCAGCAACCTCCCTTGGAGAGCGCGCAGTATCGGCGCATGCCGGCCACCGGACTATTGCGATGTTTCGATCCCTGGCATGAATTGAACTAATCTCTGCGCATGCCCCGGCCCCGTCTTCCGCTCAATGCCCTGCGCGCCTTCGAGGCCGCCGCGCGCCACCAGAACCTGACCCGCGCCGCCAGCGAGCTGTGCGTCAGCCAGGCCGCGCTCAGCCACCAGATCAAGGCGCTGGAGCAGCAACTGAGAACCAGCCTGTTCCACCGCCTGCCGCGCGGCGTGGCGCTTACCGACGAAGGCGCGGCACTGGCGCCGGTGCTCGGCGAGGCCTTCGACCGCATCGCGGCCACCCTGGAGCGCTTTGCCGATGGCCGTTATCGCGAGGTGCTAAGCGTCGGCGTGGTCGGTACCTTCGCCACCGGCTGGCTGCTGCCGCGCGTGGACGCCTTTCATGCGGCGCATCCGGAGATCGAGCTGCGCCTGTCCACCCACAACAACAGGGTCGATCTGGCCGGCGAAGGCCTGGATCTGGCGATCCGTTTTGGCGATGGCGACTGGCAAGGCCAGATTGCCGAGGCGTTGATGGAGGCGCCATTTGCGCCGGTGTGTGCACCCAGCATGGCGCGTGGCTTGCGCACCCCGGCCGATCTGGCAGGCATGCCGTTGTTGCGTTCCTACCGCCTGGACGAATGGCCGCAGTGGTTTCGCGCGGCGGGCGTAACCGAGATCGCCGCGCGCGGGGCGATGTTCGATTCGTCGTTGACCCTGGCAAGCGCCGCGGCGGCCGGTGCCGGCGTGGCGTTGTTGCCGTTGCCGATGTTTCGCCAGGATCTGGATGCCGGGCGCCTGGTGTGCCCGTTCCCGATCCAGATCGACGCCGGACGCTATTGGCTGACGCGGCTGCGCTCGCGGCCGGCCGGCGCCGCCGCGCTCAGCTTTCACCGCTGGCTAGCGCAAACCATTTCCGCATGAGCGGTCCAGCGGCACCTGTTCCCTCTGGACCCGCGCCGAGGGATCGGCACGCCGGCACACTCGCTGTTGGCCGCCTGTTTTAGAGATGAAAGAAGTGATGAAAACGAATAGCTGCAATAGCTTTATTCCCGGAAAGTGATGGCTACATTGGGCTCCCATCCTGCATCGGGCGGCCCCATGATCACGCCTTCGCATCTTCTTCGTTTCTCGCTCTGTATCGGCGCAGGTGTTGCTGCCGCCAACGCGACAGCGCGAGCCACTGCCCCTGGAACAACCTCGCCTCCCGCAACGAACGCCGCTGCCCAACAAGATGCCGCACCCGCGCCCAGCTTCGAACAATGGCTGGTCGATTTCCGCCAGCGTGCGCTCGCTGCCGGCATTGAAACAACCACACTGGACACCGCATTCGCTGGCGTCACACCCGATCCATCGGTGCAGGCGCTGGATCAGCAGCAGCCCGAATTCACCCGCTATCTCTGGGATTATCTCGACGACCGTGTCACCCCGTCCGCCATCCAGCAAGGACAGCAACTGCTGGTCAGCCAGCGCGCCCTCTTTCAAAAGTTGCAGCAGCACTACGGTGTGGATCCGGGCATCCTGACGGCCATCTGGAGCATGGAAAGCGAGTACGGCAAACAGATCGGCGACCGCTACGTGATCCGCTCGCTGGCGACGCTGGCGCATGAGGGTCGGCGCACCCGCTATGGCAATACGCAACTGCTTGCGGCGTTGCAGATCCTGCAGACGGAAAAAGGCATCGATCGATCGCAGTTTGTGGGTTCGTGGGCCGGCGCCATGGGACAGACGCAATTCATTCCGAGCACCTATCACGACTACGCCGTCGACGACGATGGGGACCACAAACGGGATGTGTGGAATTCCAGTGCGGATGCCTTGGGCTCTGCCGCGAATTATCTCAAGCAGAGCAACTGGAGCAGCGCTGTTCCCTGGGGCCAGGAAGTGCATCTGTCAGGCGGCTTCGACTACGCGCAGGCCGACATGACGATCAAGAAAACCGTTGCCGAATGGCAGCGCCAGGGTGTGGTGTGTGGCAGCAAGCCGATTGCGCCCGCACTGGCCCAGGAACAGGCATCGGTGCTTTTGCCCACCGGGTATCGCGGCCCGGCTTTCCTGGTGTTCGACAATTTCCGCAGCATTCTGCGCTACAACAATTCCACCGCCTATGCGCTGGCGGTCGGTCTGCTGGCCGATGGCTATGCGGGTGGAGCCGGGGTCGAGCAGCCCTGGCCAAAAGACGATCCGCCGCTTAGTAGCGTGGCAGATATCACCGAGCTGCAGCAGTGGCTGACCAACAAGGGATTCGACGTGGGCGGCGTCGACGGTGCGCTGGGGGCGCGAACTCGCCAGGGAATCCGTGCCTTCCAGCGTAGTCAGCAGTTGCCGCAGGACGGGTATGCCAGCACGTCGTTACTGGCACGACTGCGGGCAGGCTGATCGCACGACGTGACCGTCGCAGGGATCGGCAACGCCGCTGCCGCGTAGCCCGCGATGGTCCTGCCACATCGGGCGGTGCCACGCACGCGCGCCTTGATGAGGCAAGCACGGCGCGATACCGGCGCAGTGACGTTCTTCCGGCTGGGTGCGCCGCCACGGCGCAGCCGGAAGCGCGCTGTCAGTCCGCCCCGTCCAGCAGCTCCATCCACGCCGCCTCGGCGGCGGCCAACTGCTGCGCGGTCGCTTCGCGGTCGCGGCCCAGCACCGCCATCTTGTCGTTGTCGGCATAGTTGCCGGGGTTGGCCAGTTCGCGGTCCAGCGCCGCCAGCGCCGCTTCCAGTTCGCCGACGCGCTTTTCCGCGCTGGCCAGCTTGTGCGGGTTGACGGCTTTCTTCGGCGGCAGCGACTTGGTCGGCGGCGGCGGGGTCGGCGCCACTTCGGCCATCTTCTGCTTGGTGCCCTGGGCGGCCGGGCGGCTGCGCAGCCAGGCGGCGTATTCGTCCAGATCGCCGGCGAACGGTTCGACCACGCCATCGGCCACGCGCCAGAAACTGTCGCAGACCAGGCCGATCAGATGGCGGTCATGCGAGACCATCACGATGGCGCCTTCGAAGTCGCTCAGCGCTTCGGCCAGCGCTTCGCGCATCTCCAGGTCCAGATGGTTGGTCGGCTCGTCCAGCAGCAGCACGTTCGGCTGCTGCCAGGCGATCAGCGCCAGCGCCAGGCGCGCGCGCTCGCCGCCGGAGAACCCATCCACCACTTCGAAGGCGCGGTCGCCAGCGAAATTCCATTTGCCCAGGAAATCGCGGAACGCCTGGTTGGAGCCATCCGGCGACAGCTCGCGGAAGTGATCCATCGGCGACTGGCCCTCGTGCAGAGATTCCACCGTGTGCTGGGCGAAGTAGCCGATCCGCAGATCCGGATGCGCACTGCGCTCGCCCGACAGCGGCTGCAGCTCGCCCACCAACGTCTTGACCAGCGTTGACTTACCCGCACCATTCGGCCCCAGCAACCCGATCCGGTCACCCGCCTCCAATCCGAATCCAACATCGTGCAACACGGTAATCGCATCGCTGGACCCCAGCTTTTGCGATTCCCCATTCCCCATTCCCGAATCCCGCGGCGCAGCCGCATACCCGCACGCAGCGTGATTCAGCCGGATCAACGAAAACGGCAACCGATTGGGCTGGGCGAACTGGATGCGGAATTCGCGCTCGGCGCGTACCGCTTCGGTGCCGGCCATCTTGGCCAGGCGCTTCATGCGGCTCTGTGCCTGGGTGGCCTTGCTGGCCTGCGCCTTGAAGCGGTCGATGAAGCTCTGCAGATGCGCGCGCTCGGCCTGCTCCTTGTCGTGGGCGATCTGCTGCTGCCGCAGGTGCTCGATGCGCTGGCGCTCGAAATCGGTATAGCCGCCGACGTACAGCTTGGCGGTGCCGCCGTGCAGATGCAGCGTATGCGTGGCCACGTTGTCGAGGAACTCGCGGTCATGCGAAATCAGCAGCAAGGTGCCCGGGTACTTGAGCAGCCATTGCTCCAGCCACAGCACCGCATCCATGTCCAGGTGGTTGGTGGGTTCGTCCAGCAGCAGCAGGTCGCTGGGCATCATCAGCGCGCGCGCCAGATTCAGGCGCACGCGCCAGCCGCCGGAGAACGAGGACACCGCGCGGTGATGGGTGTCGGCCGGGAAGCCCAGGCCGTGCAGCAACTTGCCGGCACGCGCCTCGGCGTCGTAGGCGCCCAGCTCGGCCATCTTCTGGTGCGCGTTGGCGACCGCTTCCCAGTCCTCGCGCGCAGTGGCCGCGGCCTCTTCCTGCAGGATCGCCGAGACCTCGATGTCGCCGCCGAGCACGAACGACAGCGCCGGATCGGGCAGCGACGGGGTTTCCTGCGAGACGCTGGCGGTGCGCACCTTGCCGGGCAGGTCGACATCGCCCTTGTCCGCTTCCAGTTCGCCCTTGACCGCGGCAAACAGGCTCGACTTGCCGGTGCCATTACGGCCCACCACACCGACGCGGTAGCCGGCATGCATGGTCAGGTCGACGTTGGACAACAGCAGACGCTCGCCGCGTCGCATGGAGAAGTTGCGCAGGGAAATCATTGATGGACAGTCCGATAGAACGAAAAGGAATGAGCAGATGAGCAGCACTCCTGCGACGCCATTCTAGCGTTAACGAATAATTAGCGCCTTCGGGCTGGCCGTCGTTCCCTTCGCATCGCCGCGACCAGACCCCGCCCAGCCTTGCTGGTCCTGCCTGGACCCCCGTTCGGAGTTGTCATGAATTACCCGTTGTCCACGCTCGCAACCGCCGTCGTTGCGGCGCTGCTCGCCTCCCCCGCCTTCGCCCAGACCGCCACCCCGGCCAGCGCCCCGGCCAATACGCTCGATACCGTCATCGTCACCGGCACCCGGGTGTCCGACCGTACCGTGGCCGAGTCGCAGTCGCCGATCGACATCATCAGCGCCGAGTCGCTGCAGGCCACCGGCACCTCGGAGCTGGCCACCGCGCTGGCCCGCGCGCTGCCGTCGCTGAACTTCCCGCGCCCGGCCCTGAGCGATGGCACCAGCGCGATCCGCCCCGCGCAGCTGCGCGGCCTGTCGCCGGACCAGGTGCTGGTGCTGGTCAACGGCAAGCGCCGCCACACCTCCTCGCTGCTCAACCTCAACGGCACCATCGGCCGTGGCGCCGCAGCGGTGGACCTGAACACCATTCCGGTGGCGGCGATCGCGCGCGTGGAAGTGCTGCGCGATGGCGCGTCGGCGCAGTACGGCTCCGATGCCATCGCCGGTGTGGTCAACATCGTGCTCAAGGGCGCGGAGAAGGGCGGCAGCCTGCAGGCCGGCTTCGGCCAGTATTCGGCCGGCGACGGCAGCAACTACGAGCTGTCCGGCGACACCGGCGTGGCCTACGGCAACGAGCGCGGCTGGCTGCATGTGGCCGCCCAGCTCAACCAGCAGGACCCCACCGACCGCGCGCGCGGCTATGCCGGCGCACCCAGCGCCTCGCAGCCGGCCGTGGGCCAGAAGGCGTTCAAGATCGGCGACCCGGACGTGAATGCGCAGGCGGTGTCGGCCAATACCGAGTTCGCCTTCAGCGACAGCATCACCGGCTACGCCTTCGCCACCGCCAGCAACCGCGACATCACCTCGTTCGCGTTCTTCCGCGCGCCGGGCAGCAGCCAGAACATCCTGTCGGTGTATCCGCAGGGCTTCCTGCCGGAAATCCAGACCTATGCCAAGGACCGCTCGCTGGTGGCCGGCGTGCGCGGCTCCACCGCCAGCGGCTGGGACTGGGATGCCAGCTACAACTACGGCTACAACAAGATCGATTTCCACACCCGCAACACGCTCAACGTGAGCCTGGGGCCGAGCTCGCCGACCTCCTTCTACGATGGCGCGCTGGAGACCACGCAGAACATCGTCAACCTGGACGTCAAGCGCGGCTTCGACTGGGGCCTGGCGTACCCGGTGACGGTGGCCTTCGGGGCCGAATACCGCAACGAGAAGTGGAACCAGTCGCCGGGCGAAGTGGGCTCGTATTTCCAGGCCGGCACACTGGCCGGTGGCGCGCAGGGCTTTGGCGGATTCGCGCCCAGCGTGTCCGGGCGGTACTCGCGTGACAGCTACGCGCTGTACGCAGATCTGGAAGCCGATTTCACCGACAAGTTCTCCGCCGGCCTGGCCGGGCGCTACGAAGACTTCAACGACTTCGGCAGCCAGGCATCAGGCAAGTTGTCCGGGCGCTATGCGTTCACCGACAAGATTGCGCTGCGCGGCACGGTGGCGTCGGGCTTCCGGGCGCCGTCGCTGGCGCAGCAGTATTTCCAGTCCACCAGCACCACCTTCCTGGCCGGCAATCCGAACCCGTTCGAGATCCGCACCTTCCCGGCCGACAGCAACGTGGCGCGCGCGCTGGGTGCAGAGCCGCTGGATGCCGAGACCTCGCTGTCCTACAGCCTGGGCCTGGTGTTGCAGCCGACCGATGCGCTCTACCTCACCGTGGATGCGTACCAGATCGATGTGGACGACCGCATCGTGCTGTCGTCCAACCTCACCGGTACCGGCGTGCGTAACCTGCTCGAAGCGCAGGGCATCTTCGGCATCAACGGCGGGCGCTACTTCACCAATGCGGTGGACACGCGCACGCGCGGCGTGGATGTGGTCGGCAGCTACCGCTGGCAGCTCGCCGCCAGCAGCGTGGATTTGACCGCCGGCTACAACTATTCGGAAACCGAAGTGCGCAGCGTCGCCGCCAATCCGGCGGCGTTGTCGGCCAACGGGCTGAGCCTGGAGCGCATCGACCGCACCGAACGCGGTCGCATCGAAGAAGGCTTCCCGCGCGACAAGTTCCTGGTCAGCGGTAGCTGGAATCTGGAGCACTGGACGCTGGCATTGGGTGCCACGCGCTATGGCAAGTACAGCACGCGTCCGGCAGCGGCGATCAACGACCAGACCTTCGGCGCCAAGTGGGTGGTGGATGCCTCGGCCAGCTACAAGATCGATCGCTGGACGCTGACCCTGGGTGCGGACAATCTGCTGGACGAGTACCCGGACGAGAACAACTTCGCCAACTCCACCAGCGGGCAGTTCCCGTACAGCAATCTGTCGCCGTTCGGCTTCAACGGTGCCTACGTGTACGGCCGCATCAACTATCGCTGGTAATCAAGACAGCGATCCACACTGCTGCGGTGTTGCCACGTGTTGGTTACTGACGCACGCGGCACGGCCGCATCCTGACGCCTGACCACACGCCCCGGCTTGCCCGGGGCGTGTGCGTTTTATCCGTTGTACGTACGGCATTTTGATGCAGCCATCCAGGCGCGGGCATCGATGCGCCGTGAAGAGCTGCCGGCGGCCGCGGTGGTATCAACACCGCTTCCACCCTGCCGGAGCACCCACCATGGACGCAGCGCAGCTCTCACGTGGCCGCCTGATCGATCACCTGCATCTGGTCGTCCACGACCTGGCGGCGAGCCGACGTTTCTACCAGGCGGTGCTCGATGTGCTGGGCATTCCGATCGGTGGCGAAGGCGAGGGATTCTTCTGGGCCGACGAGCTGTTCGTGTCCGATCGCGACACGATGGCGCAAGGCCAACTCACCGGCCGCCACCATCTGGCCTTCCAGGCGCACGACGTGGCCATGGTGCACGCATTCCATCAGGCCGCCCTCGCCCACGGCGGTCGCGACAACGGCGCGCCGGGCGTGCGCCCGTATCACCCGAGCTACTACGCTGCGTTCGTGCTCGACCCGGATGGCAACAACATCGAAGCGGTGTTCCATGGTCCTGCGCAACGCAGTGCCGATGCGGTGCACATCACGTTCTGATGCAGAAGTTTCATATCTGGTATCGATGTCCATGATGGTGCAGGCAAGCGGCTGATGCCGCAGGTCTGGTGCAAACGGCGCATCACTTTGGTGCACGATGACAACGATGGCAGTAGCACGTCATGCATGACAGTTACTTGCGCAACGTAACCAAAATTTGACATGCGGTTACACGTGGTTAATGGTTGGGAACGCACCGCAGCTGCCGCAACGGACGCGGCCCGGGAGGGGGCCCCTGCGATGCATCCGTTCCCCACTCGGAGTTGTCACCGCATGAATTGCAAGACCAGTCCACTCGCAGTTGCCGTTGTTCTTGCACTGTCGTTTTCCGCTTCAAACGCGTCCGCGCAGTCACAGGCTCCCACCCAGAAAACGCTCGATACCTTGATCGTGACCGGCACGCGCGTGGCCGATCGCACCGTGGCCGAATCGGCATCGCCGATCGACATCATCTCGCCACAGGCACTGGAATCGACCGGCACCACCGAGCTGGCTACCGCGCTGTCACGCGCGATCCCCTCGTTGAATTTCCCCCGCCCGGCCATCTCCGACGGCTCGGACGCAGTGCGCCCGGCGCAGTTGCGCGGCCTGTCGCCCGATCAGGTGCTGGTGCTGGTCAACGGCAAGCGCTATCACAGCACCGCGTTGATCAATCTCAACGACACCCAGGGTCGTGGTTCGTCGCCGGCCGATCTCAACACCATTCCGATCGCCGCAGTGGAGCGCATCGAAGTGCTGCGTGACGGCGCATCGGCGCAATACGGTTCGGATGCGATTGCCGGTGTGATCAACATCGTGCTCAAGGGCAGCGGCGAAGGCGGCAGCGTCACTGGCCGCTATGGCAAGTACAGCGCCGGCGACGGCGAGCAGTATCAGCTGTCCGGCGATGCCGGTTTCAGCTTTGCCGGAACCGGCAAGGTGCATCTGGCCGCACAGGCCGGGCATTCGGACCAAACCAACCGTGCGCTGCCATTCCAGGGCCGCGTGGAGCAGCGTTACGGCGATCCGGACATCGACCAGGGCGCCATCTCCTTCAACGGCGAATACAGCCCCACCGATTACCTGACCTTCTACTCGTTCGGCATGGTCAGCCGCCGCGAGGTACTGTCCAACGGCTATTTCCGCTTTGCCGGCGACAACCGCAACCGCCCGGAAATCTATCCGGACGGCTTCCTGCCGCAGATCTACAACGTCAGCAAGGACGTGTCGTGGGTGGGCGGCTTGAAGACCTCGACCGAAGGCGGCTTGAACATCGACCTGAGCTACAACTACGGCCAGAACAATCTCACCTTCGATGTGCGCAACAGCTTGAACAACAGCCTGGGCCTGGCCAGCCCGACTGACTTCCATGCCGGCACGCTGGAAGTGACCCAGAACGTGCTCAATGCCGACTTCACCAAGACGCTCGACTGGGGCCTGGCGTATCCGGTCACGCTGGCCTTCGGTGCGGAATGGCGCGGTGAGAAGTTCAACCAGTCCCCCGGCGATGCGGCATCCTCGGCCAATGGCGGCATTCCCTCTGCGGCAGGCACACTGATCCCGGGCGCACAGGTGTTCCCCGGCTTCAAACTCTCCGACGCCGGCTACTACAACCGCAACAGCCATTCGGCGTACGTCGACCTGGAAGCGGATCTGACCGAAAAGCTTTCGGCCGGTCTGGCCGGGCGCTACGAGAAATACAGCGATTTCGGCGATACCGCCACCGGCAAGCTGTCGTTGCGTTACGCGTTCACCGACAAGGTGGCCGTCCGCGCCACCGCCTCCACCGGTTTCCGTGCGCCGTCGTTGCAGCAGCAGAACTTCCAGTCGATCGCCACCCAGTTCCTCAACGTGGCCCAGCCCAATGGCACGGTCACTGCGATCCCGTTCGAGATCGGCACCTTCCGTACCGACAACCCGGCCGCGATCGCACTCGGTGCCGAGCCGTTGAAGGCCGAGGAATCCAAGAACTACGGTCTTGGCGTGGTGCTGCAGCCGATCGAAAACCTGTACATCACGGTCGATGCGTACCGCATCGATATCGATGACCGCATCGTGCTGTCGGAAAACCTCACCTCCAATGCGGCGCGCAATTATCTGCAGGCCAATGGCTTCCCGGGCATCGGTGGCGGGCGCTACTTCACCAACGCGGTGGACACCAAGACCCAAGGCGTGGATGCGGTCGGCACCTATCGCTGGAACCTGGACGGCGGCAGCGCGGAGCTGACCTCCGGCTACAACTACAACAAGACCGAAGTGGAACGGGTCGCCGACAACCCGGCTGCGCTGGAAGCGATCGATCCGGGCGCGGTGCGCATCGGCCGCGCCGAACTCGGTCGCATCACCGAAGGCACGCCGCGCGACAAGTTCTTCCTGGGCGGCACCTGGTCGCCGGGCAACTGGTCGTTCACCGGCACCGCCACGCGCTGGGGCGAGTTCAGCACCTTTGGCACCAACGCCGGCAGCGACCAGACCTATGCGGCCAAATGGACGCTGGACCTGGCCGCGTCCTACAAGTTGAACGACTGGAACTTCACCATCGGCGGCGACAACGTACTCAACGAGTATCCCGACCGTCAGGAAGCCGGCCTGGGCACGCGCACCTACCTGCCCTACAGCAGCGCCTCGCCGTTCGGTTTCAACGGTGCGCTGGTGTACGCCAACGTGAGCTACAAGTGGTAAATCGCCGCGTGCCGGTCGGCAGCGGCCGGCACGTCGATCGCCTCGTCCCACCTCGCTGAGACGAGGCAGCACGCCCGCAGCATCGCTCGCCCTTTCCGATTGTCGCGAAAGGGCGAGTTCCCCCCTTCTTTCGCAAGGATGCGCCACGCAGCAGACGCTGCGTCGCAGTCTGCTGTCTTGCTGTGCACGTCGCCTTGCCAGCGCACACGCGCTGCGCGCAGGCAACACGGATCACGCAGTCCGCCGTCGTCTTCCCCCGGCAATGCGCGCAGCGCATCGCTGCGTCCACCATCCCCTTTGAGTCTCCATTCCCATGCACACCTCCAACGCACTCTCGCTTGCGATCTCGGTCGCACTCACCGTCTGTACGTTCGCTGCCAGTGCGCAATCGCAGCCTGCCCAGCCGCAGAAGACCCTGGACACCCTGATCGTCACCGGTACGCGCGTCAGCGACCGCACGGTGGCCGAATCCGAATCGCCGATCGACATCATCACCGAGCAGTCGCTGCAGGCCACCGGCGCCACCGACATCGCCACCGCGCTGGGCAAGCTGCTGCCGTCGCTGAATTTCCCGCGCCCGGCGATCTCCGACGGCAACGATGCCGCGCGCCCGGCCACGCTGCGCGGCCTGTCGCCGGATGCGGTGCTGGTGCTGGTGGACGGCAAGCGCTATCACACCTCCTCGCTGATCAACTACAACCCGTACGTCGGCCGCGGCTCGGCGCCGGCCGACCTGAACTCGCTGCCGATGTCGGCCATCGCACGCATCGAAGTGCTGCGTGACGGCGCCTCGGCCCAGTACGGCTCCGATGCGATCGCCGGCGTGGTCAATATCGTGCTCAAGCATGGCGCCGATGCCGGCAGCAACAGCGTGTCGATCAATGGCGGCATCATGGACAAGGGCGATGGCGAGCAGAACGGCATCGACGGCTCGGTCGGCCTGCCGTTCGGCGGCAGCGGCGGCGACACCGCGCCGGGCTGGGTGCGGCTGTCCTGGAACTACCAGAACACCATGAGCACCAATCGCGGCGAGAACACCAACCGCGCCACCACCGTGCCGGGCACGCCCAATCCAGGCGGTGTGCCCTACCAGCGCCACGGCGACCCGGCCTCCACGTTCTATCAGGGGCTGGCCGCATTCGGCTACGCGTTCTCGCCCAACCTGGAGCTGTACGGCCACCTCAGCATGAGCCGTCGCGAGGTCACCTCCAACGGCTATTACCGCGCTGCCGACAACACCGCGCGCAATGTGCAGGCGATCTACCCGAACGGCTTCCTGCCGCAGATCTACAACCCCACCAACGACCGCTCGGCCGTGCTGGGTTTGAAAGGCAGCACCGAGAGCGAATGGAACTGGGACGTGTCGGCCACCTACGGCAAGAACGACATGACCTTCAACATCCTCAACAGCATCAACACCAATCTGTACTACACCACCGGCAGCTCGCCGACCAACTTCAATTCCGGTGGCTTCGAAACCGAACAGGGCACGATCAACCTGGACGTCAACAAGTCCTTCGATTGGGGCCTGGCGTATCCGGTCAATGTGGCCTTCGGTGCCGAGCATCGCCAGGACCGCTACCAGATCACCGCCGGCTCGCCGGAGTCGTACTTCTTCGATCCCAATACCATCAATCCCGACGACGGCGCGCCGTATCCGGGCGGCGCTCAGGTGTTCTCCGGCCTGGAGCCAACGGTGGCCGGCAAGTTCGGACGCCACAGCAATGCGGTCTACGCCAACCTGGAAGCGGACATCACCGACAAGCTGTCCGGCGGTATCGCCGGGCGTTATGAAAATTACAGCGATGCCGGCTCCACGCGTTCGGGCAAGCTGTCGGCGCGCTACGCCTTCAGCGACACCTTCTCGCTGCGCGGCACCATCTCCAACGGCTTCCGCGCACCGTCGCTGGCCCAGCAGAACTACGCCTCGGTGGTGACGCTGATCCAGAACGGCGAGCTGGTGCAGGTCGGTACCTACCGCACCTCCGACCCGGTCGCGGTGGCGCTGGGAGCCGGCCCGCTGAGCCCGGAGAAATCCACCAACTACGGCCTGGGCGCTGTGTGGCAGCCGACCGCCAGCTTCACTTCCAGCCTGGACGTCTACCAGATCCGCATCTGGGACCAGATCCTGTATTCGGACCAGCTGCAGCTGGCGCAGCCGATCGGCCAGGTGGCCGCGGTGCAGTTCTTCGTCAACGGCGCCACCAGCCGCACCCGTGGCGTGGACTGGATCAACAGCTATCTCGCCGACCTGGGCAGCTACGGCAAGCTCAATCTCAGTGCCAGCGCCAACTACAACAAGACCACGATCCTGGAACTGTCCAACCCCAACTTCGGGCGCGCCAGCCAGGGCCTGCTCACCGACGCCACCCCGCGCACCAAGTACATGGCAGCGGCGGACTGGACGCTGGGCGGCTTTGCGCTGAACTTCAACGCCACCCGCTACGGATCGATCAAGCGCATCAGCGACCCGGCCGATGGCAGCCAGGACCAGACCTATGACGCGCGCTGGCTATTGAACCTGGCCGCCAGCCAGACCTGGAACGCGTTCACCTTCACCGTGGGCGCGGACAACCTCACCAATCAGTATCCGACCAAGGCGCAGCTGACCACCGCCTACGACGACCGCGCCGGCGGCCTGCAGTATTCGTCGCTGTCGCCGTTCGGCTTCAACGGGCGCTACTGGTACGGGCGGGTCACCTACCGGTTCTGACCGGCGGGTTCGAGCGGACCTGCCGATCCGCGCCTGCGTCAACGCAAACACCGCCGAGTGATCGGCGGTGTTTGTCGTTGGGGGCTTCGATTCGCGCGCAGCGGCCGTGCGTCATCTGCCACGGTGATTGCCAGCGCTATGACTGCCGCAACAATGCGTGCCGAGCTGGCCCGGCCCGGCACTGCGCCGCAGCTCACCAGGAGGCGAGCAGCGCGTCCACACCACGCAGGTTGGCGCGATCGTTCCAGCTCAGCGTGTCCAGCTGCTCCAGCCGAAGCGCCGGCAGACGCGCCAGCAGGCAGGCCAGCGCGGCTTCCATTTCGATCAGCGCCAGCCGGTTGCCCAGGCAGTGGTGAATGCCGCCACCGAACGACAGCGCACGGCCCTGCTGGCGGCGGATATCCAGCAGCTGCGGGTCGGTGAACTGCAGCGTGTCGTGATTGGCCGCGCCCAGCATCAGATACAGCATGACGCCCTGGGGGATCGCCACGCCCTCGATCTCAAAATCCTGCAAGGCCGTGCGCGTGGCGATCTGCACCGAGCTGTCGTAGCGCATGCATTCGAGCACTGCATTGGGCAGCAGGCTCGGGGTTTCCTGCAGCAGGCGCAATTGCTGTGGATGCCGATGCAGCGCGACCAGCGCATTGCAGATCATGTTGGAGGTGGTTTCGTGGCCGGCAAAGAACAGCAGGATCACGTTGGAGACGATCTCCTCGTCGCTCAGGCGGCGGCCGTTGTCCTCGGCCTGGATGAAACGCGCGATCAGATCGTCGCCGCCAGCGCTGCGCCGTTGCGCGATCACGCCGTGGAAATATGTTGCCAGCTGGTCGTACGCAACGCTGGTCGCCTGCAGTTCCTCCGCCGTCATCATCGGATCGAAGACTTTTGCCAGTGCGCTGGTCGCGTGACTCAACGCGGTGACATCGGCCGCATCGATATCCAGCATCCGGCAGATGATGGCGATCGGCAGCGGGAACGCGAACTCGGTCAGCAGATCGCAATGGCCGTTGGCCTGGAAAGCATCGATCAACCCGGCGGCGGTATCGCTGGCCACTTCACGCATGGACTCCATCTGCCGCGCACCAAAGGCCTGCGTCATCAGTCCGCGCAACTGGGTGTGCAGCGGCGGGTTGAGCAGCAGGAACATGCGGCTCATGCCCTGAAACAGCGGCAGGTGCACCGCCGCCTCGCCGTAACGCAGACGAATGCTTTGCAGATAGTCGCGGCCGACCCGGCGGTCGCTGAGCAGGCGATCGACCACGGCGTAACGGCCAGACATCAGCCGCCCGTCTGCCACCTGCACCAACGCGCCTTCCTCGCGCAGGCGCGCGTAGGTCGGATAGGGATCGTGCCGGAATTGGGGTGTTGCCAAATCGCTGAGATGCATGGCCTGGCTCGTGTGGCATCGCTCGCAACAGGGGCGATGCGTGCGTGGGCCTGCCGAAGGACGCAGGCGCTCCACTGGGAGCCCGGATTGTCGGCCGGCGCCGCGCCGCGGCCTTGCGCAGGGGCGAAGCGGTGTCGTCAATGTTGAATCGGCGTGCCGGACTTGCGCCCTGCGTCGCAACTCGTACGCGCACGTGCGGGCCACAGCGGTTTACCCGCAGCGTCTGACCCATGTATCGGCCTGCGTGCATGCGCGGCATGTCGCATCGCGTTAATCAAGCGCTGTGTACTATGGGCGTCCGGCCAACCGGACCAGCAACGCGGTCCCGGTTCCCCCGCGCCGGACTCCAGCCATGACCACGCAATGCCCGCAGGCGACGCCCGGCGCAGTGCCGTTGGCTGGTCGCGCCCGCGACGCTCTCTCGGACACTCTCACAACGGATTGGAATGCATCACGACACCAGCCTCATCGACATCATCGCCGTCGGCCTCGCGGTCGCTTTCGTGCTGGGCACGCTCGCACAGAAAGTGAAACTCTCGCCGCTGGTCGGCTATCTGCTGGCCGGCGTCTGCGTCGGGCCGTTCACGCCCGGCTTCGTGGCCGACCAGACCATGGCCAACCAGCTGTCCGAGCTGGGCGTGATGCTGCTGATGTTCGGCGTGGGCCTGCACTTCTCGCTCGACGATCTGATGGAAGTGAAATGGATCGCGATTCCGGGCGCGTTGGCGCAGATCGTGGTCGCCACGCTGCTTGGCTGGGCGCTGGCCTGGAGCATGGGCTGGCCGTTGATGCATGGGCTGGTGTTCGGTCTGGCGCTGTCGGTGGCCAGTACCGTGGTGCTGCTGCGTGCACTGGAAGAACGCCGCCTGCTGGAAACCCAGCGCGGCCGCATCGCGGTGGGTTGGCTGATCGTCGAAGACCTGGTGATGGTGATCGCGCTGGTGATGTTGCCGGCCCTGGCCGAGGTGCTGGGCACCGCCGCGCCGGCGGCGGCACATGCCGGCGAATCCACCTCGCTGCTGGCCGCGCTGGGCCTGACGCTGTTCAAGATGGTGGCGTTCGTGGCGGTGATGCTGGTGGTCGGGCGGCGGGTGATTCCGTGGTCGCTGGAAAAGGTCGCCGCCACCGGCTCGCGCGAGCTGTTCACGCTGGCCGTGCTCGGCATCGCGCTGGGCGTGGCGTTCCTGTCGGCCACGCTGTTCGGGGTGTCGTTCGCGCTGGGCGCGTTCTTCGCCGGCATGTTGCTGAAGGAATCCGAGCTCAGCCACAAGGCCGCCAGCGATTCGCTGCCGTTGCGCGATGCGTTCGCGGTGCTGTTCTTCGTCTCGGTGGGCATGCTGTTCGACCCGATGATCCTGGTCGAGCATCCGTGGCAGGTGCTGGCCACGTTCCTGACCGTGACCCTGGGCAAGTCGCTGGCCGCATTCGTGATCGTGCGTGCATTCGGCCACCCCACCGGCACCGCGCTGACCATTTCCACCAGCCTGGCGCAGATCGGTGAGTTCTCCTTCATCCTGGCCGGACTGGGCGTGCAGCTGGCGATCCTGCCGGAAACCGGGCGCGACCTGATCCTGGCCGGCGCGCTGCTGTCGATCATCGCCAACCCGTTCCTGTTCTCGTGGCTGGACCGCTGGCAGGCCAGGCAGGCGCAGGACGCCCCGGCCGCGGTGGAGCCGGAACTGCCGCCCGGCCCGCCGCTGCCGCTGGACGGCCATGCCATCGTGATCGGCTATGGCCGCGTCGGCAGCGCGCTGGCGCAGTTGCTGCGTAGCCGCGGCGTGCCGGTGCTGGTGATCGACGACAACGGCGATCATGTGGCCAAGGCGCATGCGGCCGGCATCCCCGGTATCCGCGGCAGTGCGGCGGCCGACCGCGTGCTGGCCGAAGCCCGCCCGGAGCATGCCAAGATCGCGATCCTGGCGATCCCGCAGCCGCTGGAAGCCGGCGAGGCGCTGGCCAAGCTGCGCGCGATCAACCCCTCGCTGACGCTGCTGGCACGCGCGCACAGCGACACCGAGGTCAAACACCTGCTCGAACACGGTGCCGACGGCGCGGTGCTGGCCGAACGCGAGCTGGCCTATTCGCTGGCCGAGATGGTGATGTCCACCCCGCCGTATCGGGCATTGCGCGTACCGGCGTCGTAACCGCAAGGCGGGGGACGCAGCGCTGCAAGAACGAAAAACCCGCCGGCGGCGCCTGCGGGTTTTTTGTTGCCCGCAGGTGGTTCAGTGCGGAACGGCTTGCAGCCGTGCATTGATCGAACTGCGACCTGGGCACCGAAAACTGCCCACCAAATCCACTTGATAATCATTCCCATCCGGAGCAGGATGAGCGCCCGTTTCCTTGGCGGCCTCATCCATGACGTTTGCGGTTGGCGTTCTCAACGCAGTGCCAAGCGTGCAGTTGTGCGAGCTGCTGGGCCGCATCGGCTACGGCTTTGTGGTGCTCGATCTGGAACATGTGCTGCGCGCGCCGGACGAACTGGAACACGCCATCCGTGCCTGCGAGCTGTCCGGCTGCGAGGCCTGGGTGCGCGTGCCGGAGGTGGACGAAAAACTGATCGGCCGCGTGCTGGATGCCGGCGCGCGCGGGATCGTGATTCCACGCGCCGAATCGGCCGCGCAACTGGCCGATGCCATCGCCGCGGCACGGTTCCCGCCACTGGGGCGGCGCGGCATCACCGGCGGGCGCGTCACCGGTTTCGGCAATATCGACCTGACCACCTACATCGCGCAGGCCAATCGCGATATCCGCATCGTGCCGATGATCGAAAGTGCCGCCGGCATTGCGGCAGTGCCCGAGCTGCTGGCGCTGCCCGGCGTGGCACTGGTGATGGAAGGCGCACTGGATCTTGCGCTGGACCTGGGCCTGGGCCCGCAACCGACCCATCCACAGGTGTGGGAGCTGCTGCTGCAACTGCATGCGCATTGCGTTGCGGCCAACGTGCCGTTCTGCCCCAATCCGCGCACCGACGCGCAACGCGCGCACTGGCTGCAACAGCCGGACCTGCGCTGGCTGCTGGCGGGCGAAGACCGCGCGCTGATTCAACGCGCACTGCGCGGCCACCTGGCCAGCTTCGCCGCACCCACTCCACCACCCGCCTGCAGGAGCACGCCGTAGATGTCGACGTTCCGTTTCCACGCCCTGACCATCGCCATCGCTGCGGCCACCTGGGCCCTGCCGCCGTTGGCGTTCGCCACCGAGTCGCCGGATGCGGCGGCCACCGATGCGCAGACGCCGATCCGTGCGCTGGACACGATCCAGGTGCAAGGCAGCCTGCTCGGGCGTTCCAGGCCCGACGACGTGCAGCGCTATGCCGGCAGCCGCCAGGTGATCGACCGCGAGCAACTGCGCAATGGCGGCAACCGCTCGCTGGACGATGCCTTGCAGCGCGTGCCTGGCATCAAGATCTTCGACGAGACCGGCACCGGTGCGTTGCCGCAGCTGATGCTGCGCGGCCTGTACGAGAGCCGCAGCGGCCGCGTGCAGGTGCTGGAAGACGGCATTCCGCTGGCACTGGCGCCGTACGGGCAGACCAGCCTGTCGTTGTTTCCGGTGGGGCTGAACCAGATCGACCGCATCGATATCGTGCGCGGTGGCGCGGCCGTGCAGTACGGGCCGAACAACGTCGGCGGGGTAATCAATCTGGTCAGCAAGGAGATCCCCAGCGAGTGGAGCACCACGCTGGCGCACAAGGTCACCGCCGGCGGCCAGGGCCAGTTCCTGCAGGACAGCGCGCTCAGCAGCGGCGGCTACCTCACCGACAACCTCGGCCTGCAGGTCGATGCCAATCGCACTTACGGCGAGTACTGGCGCGCGCACAGCGATACCGACATCAGCAATCTGCGCGTGCGTGCGGAGTGGTGGCTGGACGACACCAAGTTGCTCAAGGCCAGCGTGCAACGCTATCTGGTCGACATGGATCTGGCCGGCGCGCTCAGCCCGGACGATTACCGGCGCGACCCGCGCCAGTCCACGCGCCCGCTGGACAGCTTCAATGGGCGTACCACGCGCGCATCGTTGAGCTACGAGCAGTTGTTCGGAGACTGGGGGCCGCTGAAAGATGTTCGGTTGTCCTGGACCAACTTCAGCGCGCGCAGCAGCCGCAACTTTATCGTCGGCATGCGCCAGGCCGCCACCGAAACCTGGCGTTCGGACTTGCCACCACAACTGCGCCAGACCGCACCGCGCGACTTCCGCGTGGTCGGCAGCGAGCCGCGGCTGAGCTGGAGCATGGGCGATGCCGGTGGCGTGCGTCAGCAGTGGACCGCCGGCGTGCGTGCGGTGCACGAGGACATCGACTTTTTGGTCGGCAATCTGCGCCTGCGCGATGGCCTGTTCACCAGCGTGCGTGACTGGCAGTTCGAAGACCGCGCACTGGCCGCCTACGTCAGCAATGCGATCACCCTGCCCGACGAACGCCTGACCATCACCCCGGGCCTGCGCTACGAGCGGCTGGATTCGCGCTATTTCAATCGTGCCACCGGCCTGCGTACGCTCAACCAGACCCGCGATGTGTTGCCGGGTCTGACGGTCGGGTTTCAGGCCAACGAACAGTGGTTCTTCTATGCGGACGGGCAGCGCTCGCTGCGTGCGCCGCAGGTCACCCAGATCATCTTCGGCAACAACCTGGATGCCGAACTTGCATGGAATTACGAAGCCGGCACGCGCTACCAGCCCAACGACCGCACCCGCATCCAGCTCGGTGCCTATCTGATCGATTTCGATCAGCAGATCCAGCTGGACAACACCACGCGCGTGTTCCGCAACCTCGGCAAGACCCGCCATCAAGGCGGCGAACTGGAACTGCAATGGAGCCCGGAAAACCTGCGCGCGCTCACCCTCAACGCCGGTTATGCGTATCTGGATGCCAGCCAGGAATCGGGTGCATTCCGCGGACTGCGCGTGCCCTACACCTCGCGCAACCAGATCACCCTGGGCGGCAACTACACGCTCGGTCACACCACTGTCGCACTGTCGAGCTACTACTTCAGCAAGGCCTACAGCGATGCGGCAAACACCGTGCAGGAGAACGCGATCGCCTCGGTCGGCGAGCTGCCGTCGTACTGGGTATGGAACACGCAGGTGAGCCATACCCTGTTCGAACGCGATGGACAAAAATTCAGCGCGTCGCTGGCGATCAACAACCTGTTCGATCGGCAGTACTGGTTCCGCGGTGTGGATACCAGCCCGTGGGGCCGCCAGGCCGCACCGTCGCGCACCGTCACCGCCGGGCTGGAGTACACGTTTTAGGCCTTCGACCCGGCACATGCCGTAGCGACCGACGTACAGGGGCGTCGGTCGGCTGACGGCAACGGCGCTCGCGCTGGCGGGCGCCGCAGACAACACGGCGTGCATGACGCACGTCTCCCTGCCGCAGCATGCGGCATGCGATCACCGTATCGCAGGCCACCCAACGCCCCTGCGGCGCCAGGCAGCCCGTTTCAGTACCGGTTTTTCCACCGTCCTGTTGAACGAGAGCTGCCATGACTGCCACATCCGCTGCACCGTTGGTGATCCTCACCCATGTCTGCCATCCGGCCATCACCGAAGGGTTTCTTCCGGCCGCGCATGCGCTCGGCCTGCCGGTGTGGCTGCTGACCGACCACCGACTCGATCACCTCAGCCATTTCCGCGAGCATCCGGCGCATGCACCACAACGGGTGATCGAATGCGATGTGTTCAATCCGCTCGGCGTGCTGGATGTACTGCACGACGCCGATGTATCGCCGTGCGCGGTGTTCAGCAACAGCGATCATCTGCAGACCAGCACCGCGCTGGTCGCAGCGGGTCTCGGCCTGCCCGGCAAGGACTGGCAGGTCTGCTACGCGGCCAAGAACAAGGCGGCGATGCGTCAGCGCCTGCGTGCGCGTGGGCTGCCATCGCCGTGGTTCTGCACGCTGGCACCGGGCGCCGCATTGCCGGCTGACATTCCGTGGCCGGTGGTGGCCAAACCGCGCGAAGGTGTCGCCAGCCTGGACGTGCGCCACTGTGCAGACGCCGCGCAGTTGCAGGCCTATCTGGACGATGTGTGGCAGCGCCATCCGCAGCGCACCGTGCTGCTGGAAGGCATGCTGGAAGGCGCGCTGTTCACGCTGGAAACGCTGGGCGACGGCCACACGCTGCAGGCGCTGGGCGGCTTCAAGGTGCGTTTGTCGCCGCCGCCGCACTTCGTGGAATGCGAGGCGCAATGGGATGCCCGCGTGGACACGCCGGTGATTGCGCAGGCGCTGCAACAGCTGCGCAGCTTCGGGGTCGGCTTCGGGCTGTGCCATAGCGAATTCATCCTCACCAGCGACGGCCCGGTGCTGGTGGAGATCAACTACCGCAGCATCGGCGACCGCCGCGAGTTCCTGCTCGACGACATGTTCGGCAGGCAGTGGTTCACCGCCGCGCTGGCGCCGCATCTGGGCCTGCCGCTGCCGCAGCTGCGCTGCGATCGCGCCCATGCCTTGCTGCGTTACTACGTCGCCGAGCAGGACGGCGAGCTGGTGACCGCCAGCGAAGATCGCCGCCACCATGATGCGCACAGCGATGTGCAGTACCGGCGGATGCGCGCGCCCGGTGAACGCATCCGCCTGAGCCATTCCAACAAGGATTACCTGGGTGTGCTGAGCGCGGTGGCCAGCGATGCACAGGCGCTGCAACAGGCGGTGGTGCATGCCGAAGCGGGGCTGCAGTGGCGGATCGATGGCGCGGAGCTGCGCGCATGAGCAGTGCCGCCGACCAACGCTATATCGCCACCCGCATCATCGATGCCTGCCTGCGCGAGGACCTGCGCGGCATCGCCACCCGCGGCAGCGCCGCAACGCCCGAGGCAGGCGTGCTGGCGGCATGGACCGACCCCAGCCCGGTGGAGGGCTGGTGGCGCATCGCGCATCTGCCCGACGGCACGCTGTGGTTACCAATCCATCGGCAGGGCTATCTGCAGGACATCAGCGCCTGCGGCGACAGCTGGATCGTGCAGGGTGCCGACTGCGCGCATGTCGAACGCGGTGCGCAGGCCTGGCTGCAACGCATGAGCGCGCAGCTGGACAGCGAGACGCAACAGCTGCATCGCGCCTACGCCGAAGAAGCCGAGTGCGCTGCCGCCCACCTGGGCCTGGCGCGCCAGGCCTACGACGCGCAGGCGCCTGCGCTGCTCAATGCCTTGCAGCATGCAGATGCAGCCGAGCGGGCGTATCGCTGCGATCAACTGGCCAGCTATCGCGATCATCCGTTCTATCCCACCGCACGTGCCAAGGCCGGGCTGGATGCCTCGGAACTGCGCGATTACGCACCGGAATTCGCCCCCACCTTCGCGCTGCGCTGGCTGGCGGTTCCGCGTGCGCAGGTCAGCTGCACCAGTGAAGCGCCGGCCGAGTTGTGGCCGGACTTCGCCACGCTGGGCCTGCCGCCTGCGCTGGCCGACACGCATGTCGCCTGGCCGGTGCATCCGCTGGTGTGGGCGCGGCTGGAGCAGGACGGCTTTGCACTGCCGCCAGGCACACTGCGGGCGCCGCAGGCCTGGCTGGAGGTGCGCCCCACCCTGTCGGTCCGCACGCTGGTGCCGCTGCAGCATCCGCAGCTGCATCTCAAGCTGCCGATTCCGATGCGCACGCTGGGCGCGCTCAATCTGCGCCTGATCAAGCCCTCCACGCTGTACGACGGCCACTGGCTGGAGCGCGCACTGCGGCGCATCGATGCGCTGGATCCGGCCCTGCGCGGCCGCTGCGTGTTCGTGGACGAATCGCATGGCGGGCATGTGGGACAGACCCGTCATCTGGCCTATCTGCTGCGGCGTTACCCACCGCTGGACGCCACCACGCTGGTGCCGGTGGCCGCGCTGTGCGCGCGGTTGCCCGATGGCCGGCCGATGGCGATCCATCTGGCCGAGCGCTTTGCGCAGGGCGATGTGCTCGGCTGGTGGCGCGAGTACACCGAGCTGATGCTGGCGGTGCATCTGCGTCTTTGGCTGCGCTACGGCATCGCGCTGGAAGCCAATCAGCAGAACAGCGTGCTGGTCTACGCCGATGGCCAGGCGACGCGGCTGCTGATGAAGGACAACGACGCCGCGCGCATCGCGATGCCGCAGTTGCGCGCGCAGCTGCCGGATCTGGACGCGTTGGGCCCGCTGCACGATGCGCGCATCGCGGTGGACCAGCCGCAAGCCCTGGCGCAGATGTTCTGCACCATCGTGCTGCAGCTGGATCTGCAGGCGGTGCTGGAAGGCCTGGCCGAATGGCAGCCGGCGCTGCGCGCGCCGCTGTATACGCAGTTGCAGACGCAGTTCGCCTTGACGCTGGCGCAGCTGGATGTCGATGGCATCGATACTGCTCCCGCACGTCGCCTGCTGGCCGCACCGCGGCTGCCGGTGAAGTACCTGCTCAGCGCCGGCAGCCTGCTCAGCAAGCAACTCACCGGTGCGAGCGACATCAACAAGTTCTACGGCGATAGCGCGCCCAATCCCTTCGGCGACGCCTTCGCCGGCGCGCAGCACAGGCCGCGTCGGCAGGCGGGTGCCCAGCGATGAAGCGCATCCTGGGCCCGGTGCTGGCCGCGCATTACCTGGCCGCCTTCACCGCACTGGGCATGCCGTTGTTTCTGCCGCAGGTGCTGGCCGAACTGGCACCGTCTGCGGCGGTTGGCTGGAGCGGCGTGCTGTACGTGTTGCCGACGCTGTGCACCGCGTTGACGGCCGGCACCTGGGGGCGCCTGGCCGACCGCTATGGACGCAAGCGCTCGCTGCTGCGTGCGCAGCTGGGGCTGGCGCTGGGCTTTGCGATCGCCGGCTTCGCGCCGTCGCTGAGCTGGCTGGTGATCGGCCTGATCGTGCAAGGCACCTGCGGCGGCTCGCTGGCGGCGGCCAATGCGTACCTGGCCAGCCAGCCGCAGGCCGGCCCGCTGGCGCGCGCGCTCGACTGGACGCAGTATTCGGCGCGCTTGGCGATGGTCAGCGCGCCCGCGTTGCTGGGCCTGGCCGTGGCGCTTGGCCCGGCGCAGTCGCTGTATCGCGCGCTTGCGCTGCTGCCGCTGCTGGCGTTCGCGCTGACCTGGCGTCTGCCCGCCGACCGGCCTACGCCGCGGCCGACCGCGCCCACTGCGCAGTCCGTGCCCTCCAGGCACGTGGCTGCGTCGGCGCCATCGGCGTCAGCACCGGCCAGCGCACTGTGGCCTGCGTTGCTGATCGCGCAGTTCCTGTTCTGCTTCGCGATGGTGGTGACCTTCCCCTACTTCATCCCGTACGCGCTGGCGCGCGGCGCCGGCCACGACGCGCTGGCTGGCCTGCTCTACAGCCTGCCGCACCTGGTCTATCTGGTGGTGCTGCCGTGGTGGCGGCGCGGCGATGGCGAGGCCTGGCTGGTACCCGGCCTGGTGCTATTCGCGCTGGCCTGCCTGTGGCAGGCGCTGCTGCACGACGCCATCGCATTGGCAGCGGCACGCCTGCTGTTCGGGTTCGGCATGTTGTTCGGCCTGCGTGGGCTCAACCGCAGCCTGGCGCTGGTCGCCAGCGGGCATGGCGCCGGGCGCCTGTTCGGCCGCTTCGATGCCTGCGGCAAATGGGCCGGCGTGTTCGCCGGTGCCGCTGCCGGTGCGCTGGCCCAGGCGGCCGGCCCTGCCACCCCCTTCCTGGCTGCCGCGCTGGCTGCGGCGGCCGCTGCGCTCACCGTTCTGGTGCGCTTCCCTTCGAGGAGATCTGCCGATGTCGCCGCACACGATGCATGACCCCTGGTACGACAGCATGGCCGACGCGCAGGCCTGCAGTTGCTGGTTGAACTGCTACCTGCGCGAGTTCGCGATTCCGCAGCGCGCAGCGGACTTCGATTACCGCGGGCTGGATCGCCCCGGCCCGCGCGTGGCCGAGCAGCGCTGGCTGCGGATCGATCTAGGCGACACCGGCGCGCTGTGCGTGCGCATCGCCTATGCCGATCGCCTGGGCCGCTGCCGCTTTGCCTCCACGCCGTTTCTCAAGAGCGCCGGCCAACCGTGGCAGAGCCTGGACGCGCATGCCTTGGCGCGTTGCCTGCTGCAGGCGCTGGGCAGCACGCAGGCGGTCAACCCGGAACTGCTCGCGCAAAGCGCCAACAGCGTGGCGATCACTGCCGCACTGCTGCGCCAGGCACAGGGCACCGCCGCGACCGGCGAGGCGATGATCGACGCCGAACAATCGATGCTGTGGGGGCATGCCTTGCATCCCACGCCCAAGAGCCGCGAAGGCGTCGATCTGGCGCAGGTGCTGGCCTGCGCGCCGGAAGCACGCGCCGCGTTCCAGCTGTTCTGGTTCCGCATCGACCCACGGCTGCTGCGCATGCAGGGCCGCGATGTGCGTGCCAGCCTGCGGCAACTCTCCGGCAGCGACGCGCTGTATCCCTGTCATCCGTGGGAAGCGCAGCGCCTGCTCGACGACCCGCTGCTGCGCACCCTGCAGGCGCGCGGGCTGATCGAGCCTGTCGGCATGCTGGGCGAGGCACTGCGGCCCACCTCGTCGGTGCGCACGCTGTATCACCCGGAACTGGATTATTTCCTCAAGTGCTCGGTGCATGTGCGGTTGACCAACTGCGTGCGCAAGAACGCCTGGTACGAGCTGGAAAGTGCGGTCGCGCTCACCGAGCTGCTGGCACCGAGCTGGCGTGCGCTGGCCGTGCAGGTGCCGGGCTTCGATGTGATGCTGGAGCCGGCGGCCACCTCGCTGGAGGTCGCCCAGGTCGATCCCGCCTTGCACGACGCCGACCCGCTGGCGGCGCGTGGCCTGTCGGAGAGCTTCGGCATCCTGTACCGGCAGACCCTGCCCGCCGCGCAACGCGCGCGTTGGCAACCGCAGGTGGCCGCCGCGTTGTTCACCTGCGATGCGCAGGGCAACAGCGTGTGTGCGTCCAGGCTGCAGGCATTGGGCGGCGCGCAGATGGATCGCCACACCGCCACGCTGCTGTGGTTCCGCGCCTATGCCGGCTTGCTGCTGGACGGGGTGTGGAGTGCCCTGTTCCAGCACGGCATTGCGCTAGAACCGCACCTGCAGAACACCGTGATCGGATTTGCCGATGGCTGGCCGACGCGGGTATGGATCCGCGACCTGGAAGGCACCAAGCTGCTCGCACATCACTGGCCCGCCACGCGCTTGCAGGGCGTGGGCGAACGCGCGCGGCAATCGCTGTACTACACGCCGGAACAGGGCTGGAATCGCGTGGCGTATTGCGCGCTGGTCAACAATCTGGCCGAGGCGATCTTCCATCTGACCGAAGGCGATGCCGTGCTGGAGGCGCGCCTGTGGCAATGCGTGGGCGAGCTCGCCGCACGCTGGCAACAGCGCCATGGTCCGCAAGCCGCGCTGCAGGGCCTGCTCGACGGCGCGCCGCTGCCCGGCAAGAACAACCTGGGCACGCGGCTGTGGCAACGCGCCGATCGCCAATCCGATTACACCGCACTGCCTAATCCGATTCCACGCATCGCAGCGGCACGGCGGGTGGCGGCATGAGCCTGCGCATCGATACTGACGCAGTGATGCAGGCATTGCCGGGCATCCGCGACCAAAGCGATGGCCCGCTGTGCGCCTACGTCTACGACCTGGCCGCACTGGATGCGCATGCGGCCTGGATGCGCGCGCAACTGCCGGCCGACTGCGAGCTGTTCTACGCGGCAAAAGCCAATGCGGAGCCGCCGATCCTGCACACGCTCGCCCCGCACGTGGATGGCTTCGAGGCAGCCTCCGGCGGCGAACTGGCCTGGCTGCACACGCAACAACCCCGGGCTGCGTTGTTGTTCGGCGGCCCTGGCAAGCTCGATGGCGAACTGGCCCAGGCCGTCGCACTGCCCGACTGCACCGTGCATGTGGAAAGCCTGGGCGAACTGGAACGCCTGGCCACGATCGCGGCGCAGGCCGGCCGCTGCGTGCCGGTGTTCCTGCGCATGAACATCGCAGTGCCCGGCGCGCAGAGCACGCGCCTGATGATGGGCGGGCAGCCCTCGCCGTTCGGCCTGGACCCGGACGATCTGGATGCGGCGATCCAGCGGCTGCGGGCCAGCCCCTCGCTGCGGCTGGAAGGCTTCCATTTCCATCTGATGTCGCATCAGCGCGATGCCGGCGCGCAGCTGCATCTGATCGCCGCCTACCTGCGCACCGTGCAGCAGTGGCGGCAGGCCTACGCGCTTGGCCCGTTGCGGGTGAATGCAGGCGGCGGCTTCGGTGTGGATTATCTGGCGCCGGAATCGTCGTTCGACTGGGCAGGCTTCTGCGCCGGCTTGCCTGCCTTGCTACGCGAACACGGCCAGGCACTGCGCCTGCGGCTGGAACCCGGGCGCTATGTCAGCGCCAGCTGCGGCTGGTATCTGATGGACGTGCTGGACCTCAAGCGCAGCCACGGCGCGTGGTTTGCGATCGCCCGCGGCGGCACCCATCACTTCCGCACCCCGGCCGCGCAAGGCCACGATCACCCGTTCCGCGTATTGCGTGGCAGGCATGCGCCGGTGCTGCGCGACACCCTGGTCACCCTGGTCGGGCAGCTGTGCACACCCAAGGACGTGCTGGCGCGCAACCAACCTATCGCAGCGCTGGCGCCAGGCGACTGCCTGGCCTTCCCGCTGGCCGGCGCGTATGCGTGGAATATCTCGCACCAGCAGTTCCTGATGCATCCGCCGCCGCAGATGGTGTTCCTGCCGGTGGCAGCTCAGGCGGCGGCATCGGCGTGCGTCGCGGGCCGGACCGGCACACGGATGTCGGCACGCAGCTCTGCCTCTGCCACCGCTTCGGGGTCGTCCAGGTAGAGATAGTGCAGCGGCGCATCGCGCAGGACGTAGCCGCTGTCGGGCAGCCATTGCGCGAGCACGCGGTCGAGCGCGTCTTCGATACCTGCATAAGAGCCCACATGACGCAGCACTGCATGCGCGCCGCCGTCGAGCTGGCGCAGTTGCAGCGGCGCCGGCGGCGACAGTGCGGCGTCGAAGACCATGCCGCATTCGAACAGATGCCGATGTGCCGGCACATCGCGGTGGTCGCTAAGCGGCAGGCCGATCAAGGCCTGCAGTTGTTCGATTGCACCGGCGCGCTCGGCCCAGGCCGCGATGCGGCCGAAGCCACGGTCCAGATCGTCGAAGGCGCCGCGCTGGCGCAGCACCACCACTTCCAGCGGATCGAGCATTTGCACCAGCACCTGCAAGGGTGCGCCGGACATCTGCGGCGGCAGCGAGGGCATGGCCAGCTGCTGCAGTTTCTGTGCGCGCACCGCGGGCGCGTTGCGCAAGCTGCTCGGGCTGGCCTGCAACAGGCTGCGGAACGCGCGTGCCAGCGCCTGCGGGGTCTGATAACCCACCGCCAGCGCCACCTCGGTCACCGTGCTGGCCGGCTCGCCCAGCAGATGCAGCGCATAACTCAGCCGCAGCCGCGCAATGGTCTGCCCCAGGGTTTCGCCGGCCAACGCGCGATAGACCCGATGGAAATGATGCGGCGACTGCTGCGCGACTGCCGCCAATGCGGCCAGGTCCGGCAGCGGTTCGCCGGCGCGAATGCTGGCCTGCAGATGGGCGACGACGCGCTCGACGCTGCGCTGGCGATTGAAGACGACCGAAGCAGCTGCTGGCATGGGCGTTTCCTGTTGGACAGCCCCAGCATCGCGCAGATCGGCACGGCGCGCGGTCCCGATCTTGCGCAACGTCGCTGGCGCGTTCGGCTGCATACAACCCGGTGGCGAACCAGGCGCAGGTGTTACAGCGTCGAGGCCACCACCGCATCCCATGCGCCATCGGCGGTGGCCGCGCGCAGTTGCTGCCTGCCAGTTAAGCGAGCGGGTCGTCGAGCTGACCGCGGTCGCTGTGCTAGCCAGTGTCGCCGTACCGCAGCAAGCTGATCTGCACACTCATGCGTCGGACACGCCGGCTTCGGCAAACGTGGCCATGCCGTTGTGCAAGGCGCAGGCGTGACGCAGCAGCGGAATCGCCACCGCTGCGCCGCTGGCCTCGCCCAGGCGCAGGTCCAGTTGCAGCAAGGGTTCGGCATCCAGTGCGCGCAGCAAGGCGGCGTGGCCGCGCTCCTGCGAGCGATGCCCGAACAACAGCCATTCGCGCACGCCGCCATTGAGATGGGTGGCGACCAGCGCCGCGGCGGTGCTGATGAAGCCATCCACCAGCACCGGAATCCCGGCCTGCGCAGCGGCGATGTAGGCACCGACCAGGGCGGCGATCTCGAAACCGCCCAGCCGGCGCAACCGCTCCAACGGCGTCGCAGCATCGGCATGCAGGGCCAGCGCACGGGTGATTACGGTGGCCTTGTGGGCGATGCCCTCGGCATCCAGCCCGGTGCCGGCGCCGGCCATCGCCTGCGGAAATTGCGACAGCAGCGCGCAGCCCAACGCCGCGGCCGAGGTGGTGTTGCCGATGCCCATTTCGCCGCCGACAAACAGCTGCGTGTCGCAACTCTTTGCCTGGGCGACGCTTTCGGCGCCCGCGGCAAGCGCGTCGCGCAACTGGGTGGAACTCATCGCCGGCTGCTCGCAGATGTTGGCACTGGCCGGCGCGATCCAGGCACGCCGCACCCGCGGCAACTCGCCCGGGTCGTTGACCACGCCCAGATTGACCACTTCCAGGCGCGCACCGAGCTCGCGCGCCAGCACCGCAATGGCGGCGCCACCGCGGGCGAAATTGCGCACCATCTCGCCGGTGACCGCCTGCGGAAACGCAGACACGCCCTCGGCGGCGACGCCGTGGTCGGCGGCATACACCGCGATCCAGACCCGCTGCACGGTGGGGTGCTCATTGCGCTGCCAGGCCGCCAGCTGCACTGCCAGCTGTTCCAGCCGGCCCAGCGCGCCGTGCGGCTTGGTCAGTTGCTCCTGCCGCGCCAGCGCAGCCGCGCGCACGCGCGCGTCCGGCACCGCACAGGCACCATGGATCCAATCGCTTGTCACACCGCCTCTCCCGTCAGAACCATCGGCAAACCTGCCACCACCAGCACCACACGCTCGCACTGTAGCGCCAATGCCTGGTGCAGCCGGCCGGCCTGTCGACAAATCGACGCGTGAGTTCGCCCAGCGGCACGACGCCCTGCCCCACCTCGTTGCGCGCTCACCTCACAGTGCGCATGCACGGCGCAACAGCCGCGCTTACTGCGCGGCCTGATAACGCAACGTCAGCAGATAATTGCGCCCCGGCTGCGCATACCAGCGTGCGGTTTCGTACTGGTGATCGAACACGTTGTTGGCGGTGAGCGATACCTTCCAGTCCACGGTCACGGCATAGCTCACGCGCAGATCCAGCAACCCGTACCCGGCCAGGCGCTCGGTGTTGGCCAGATCGTCGAAGCGCTTGCCGGACCCGAACAGGCTCGCGCCGACGCCGAATGCACCGAAGCTGCGGTCCGCATCGATGCGCCCGCTCTGCCGCGCACGCCGCGGCAACCAGTTACCGTTGTTGACCTCGCCATCGGCCTGCGGCTGCAGCCAGGTCAAGGCGCTGCGTACGGTCCAGCCGGCCAGCTCGGTGTCATAGCCGGCTTCCACGCCGCGGATGCGCGCCTGATCGATATTGTTCGGCTGCCCGAACGGATGCGCCGCATCCACCAACGACGCGTCGTAGGCGATCAGATCGTCGATGCGGGTCTGGAACGCGCTCAGCGTCCAGGTGCCCCAGCCGTAGCTACCGCGCAGGCCGAGCTCGGCGCTCTTGGAGGTTTCCGGCCCCAGCAACGGATTGCCGAAATCGGGGTAATACAACTCGTTGAAGGTCGGTGCCTTGAACGCGGTGCCGTAGCTGGCGGTCAGGCGCAGATGCTCGGCAACATCCCAGCCCCACAGCAGGCTGCCGGTGGTCTTGCCGCCGAACTGGCTGTTGTCGTTGCGACGCAGGCTGGCCTGCAAGGACTGCGCACCGAAGCTCTGTTGCCACTGCGCGAATGCGGCGCGGTCGATGCGGCTGTCGGCATCATAATTGTCGCTGCTGGCGATGGCGTCACGCTGCCAGTCGAAGCCGACCGTGAACAGGCCCGCGCCGGCAGCGATATCGGCCTGCAACGTGCCCTGCTTGCGGCGGGTGTCATAGGTGGACAGATACGCACCGTCGTAATACGCATCGCTGAAGTCGGAACTGCTGCCGACGCTGGCAGTGAGCTTGACCGCATCGGTAGGCGCGTAACGCACACGGCCACCGACCGCCTGCTGCACGCCCTTGGACAGGTTGCCGCCGAAGGCCGAGCCGTCGTATTCGTTGCGGCTTTGCGCGCGCAAGGCATGCACGTCGGCGTCCCACTGGCGATTAAAGCGCCAGCCGCCCTGCACGCTCAGCGAATCGTTGCGGTAGCCATCGCGATCCGGGTCGTAGTCGCTGGAGCTGGTGTCCAGATACGCGTTGATGCCATCGGTTTCGTCATGCACCGCGTTGGCCGAATACCAGCCACCGCTTTCGCTCAGATCGCCTTCGCTGCGCCCGGCCAGGCCCGCGCTATAGCGGCGCGCATTGTCGCTGCCGGCCGCCGCGCTGAAGGTGGGCACGAAGCGGCCTTGCGGGCGCCGGGTAAAGATCTGGATCACCCCGCCCAGCGCCTCGGAACCGTACAGGCTGGAGAACGGACCACGCACGATTTCGATGCGCTCGATCTGCTCGATCGGCAGATCCTGCAACGCCGCTCCGCCCGAGGTGGCCGAGCCGATGCGCACGCCATCGATCAGCACCACCACCTGGTCGGACTCGGTGCCGCGCAGGAACAGCGAGGTCGGCTTGCCCGGGCCGCCGTTGTTGGCCAGCGACACCCCGGCTTCGCCACGCAGCAGGTCCTGCAGCGAATTCACCTGGCGACGCTCGATCTGCGCGCGGTCGATCACGGTGACCGGCGCCAGCGTCTGGTCCTGGGTCTGCGCAGTGCGCGAGGCAGTGACCACGACCTGGTCGAGATCGATGGCGGCCTCGGCATGGGCCAGGGTGGCCACGCACAGCGACAGCCCCACGGCCAGCACCGCACGACGCGGCAAAACGGAAGAAACGGACATCGATTGCTGCTCCTGGAACCGCGCCTACCCGCGCGGGGGCAATGGGGCGGCAGACAGCAACGGGCCAGGCGTCCACGCGGCAGCGCCAGACGATCAAGGCCACGCCCACCGCGTGCCGGTTCAATCCCTCAGGCCGGTCTCCGGGCTCGCGAGTGGAAGCCTGCGCCTCCGATGCCGCGCCTTCCCATGCGACTGCACAGTGGCGTGTTGCGGCATCTGACCTCGCCCACCGTTGCGGGGGCAGCTCCGGCATTGCAGTTCGCCAAGGCGATCCGCGCACCGGATTCCCGTTTAAACCACCGGCAAACCGGCAGTCACCTCAGGGGCGCGCATGGTAGCAGGATTGGCCCAGGGCACCTCCGAGGTCTGCGGCAGGCGGCCAGGCGCAACGCGTCTCCACGCGTCTGGATGGCGAATGGCCGATTCCTTCTCCCACCGGGAGAAGGTGCCCCGAAGGGGCGGATGAGGGTACGGAGCGAAGCCTCATGCCATGGATGGAAGCAGCATGCCGGGGCTGCCGGCATGTCCGCATGCCTGCCACCGAGCGTCATCTCGCACATGCGAGTGGGCTTCGCCCCCGTGCCCTCACCCCAACCCCCGCTCCGCGCCCCGGCTCGCGCCTGCGGCGCGGGCGCTCCAAGGCACGCGCGCCATGGCGCGCAAGCTGTGCCTCCTCTCCCCGACGTGAGAGGGGCTTCGGGCGACTTCGTCCTGACCGCGTTCAGCACTTTTCGAAGTCGCGGCAACTCGAAGTCGCGGCAACAACGTGCCGAGGCGGCAGCGTGGCCGGGGATCGGCGGAGAGCGGCACACGGATGTGCCGCGACGGCGAGTCAGACAGGATGTCTGCCGAGCCGAAGAGCCGATCCCCGGCCGCGCTGCCGCTTTTACCGAAGCCAGTACCGAGAGGCAATGTGCTTCGCCATACCCAACCCCAACCCAGCACCGCCCCCCGGCCCGCGCTTGCGGCGCGGGCGCTCCAAGGCACGCGCGCCCATGGCGCGCCAGCTGTGCCTCCTCGCCCCGACGAGAGAGAGGCTAGCTCGTCTCTTCCCGCACCCCTGCTCAGGTCACGGCTATCAAACCTCACGCCCCCTGCAGCGCCTGCTCCAGATCCGCCAGCAGGTCGTCGATGTGCTCGATGCCGATCGACAGCCGCACCGTGTCTTCGCTGACCCCGGCATGTTCCAGTTCGGCCGGGCCCAGCTGACGGTGCGTGGTCGATGCCGGATGCGTTGCCAGCGACTTCGCATCGCCGATGTTCACCAACCGCGTGAACAACTGCAGCGCATCCAGAAAACGCGCGCCGGCCGCGCGCCCGCCGGGCAGGCCGAAGGTCAGCACGCCCGAGCCATGCCCGCCCAGATACTTCTGCGCCAACGCATGCTCCGGATGATCCGGCAACGCGGCGTAATTGACCCAGGCAACCCGCGGGTGCTGCTGCAGATACGTCGCAATCGCCAGCGTGTTGGCATTGATGCGCTCCATCCGCAACGGCAGCGTTTCGATGCCTTGCAGGATCAGGAATGCGTTGAACGGCGACAGCGCCGCGCCGGTATTGCGCAGCGGCACCACGCGCGCACGGCCGATGTACGCCGCCTCACCCAGCGCTTCGGTGTAGACCACGCCGTGATAGCTCACGTCCGGCTCGTTGAGGCGCGCAAACCGCTGCTTGTGCGCCGCCCACGGGAAGCGCCCGCTGTCCACGATCGCCCCGCCGATGCTGTTGCCATGGCCGCCCAGATACTTGGTCAACGAATGCACCACGATGTCGGCGCCGAAGTCGATCGGCCGCAGCAGCGACGGCGTGGCCACGGTGTTGTCCACGATCAGCGGCACGCCGTGCGCATGCGCCACCGCGGCCACGGCCTCGATATCGGTGATGTTGCCGCGCGGATTGCCGATCGACTCCACGAACACTGCCTTGGTACGTTCATCGATCAAGCCGGCAAACGCCTGCGGATCGCGATAATCGGCAAAGCGCGTGCTGATGCCGAACTGCGGCAAGGTATGCGCGAACAGATTGTAGGTACCGCCGTACAAGGCACTGGAGGAGACGATGTTGTCGCCGGCCTCGGCGATAGTCTGGATCGCATAGGTCACCGCGGCCTGCCCGGAGGCCAGCGCCAGCGCACCGATGCCGCCTTCCAGCGCAGCCACGCGCTGCTCCAGCACGGCGTTGGTCGGATTCATGATGCGGCTGTAGATATTGCCCTGCACCTTGAGGTCGAACAGGTCCGCGCCATGCTGGGTATCGTCGAAGGCGTAGGCGACGGTCTGGTAGATCGGCACCGCCACCGCCCGCGTGGTGGGATCGGGCTGATAGCCGCCGTGCACGGCGATGGTTTCGGGCTTCCACTGCGGATCGGTCATGGCGCGGCTCGCTCGGACAGGACATTCGACAATACCCGGCTACCGGCCCGCACCTCATGCCAGCACGCCATGACGACATCGCCAGCGGTTAGTTCCGTTGACGCCCGGTTTGACTACGCGATTGCGTACCCAGTGCGCGACGATCAACGCACTGGCGTGTGATACGTCTCTTGCAGCATCCGCTTGTAATCGGCAATGGACGGCAACCCCACTGCGCGCCGCCGCGCATCGAGTCCCGCTTCGTCCTCGGTAGGTTGCAGCGACATGTACCCGTCTGCCTCGGTCTCAAACTGCGTTCCGTAACGCTGCGGTTTGCCTTGTGCACGCAACACGCGATCAGTCAGCAACGCAACATGGTCTGCCGCTACATCTCTGCGGGAAAGCGCCGCTTCCAGCAACGGCAACATCTGCGCCTGAAACGTCGGATCTGCATCGGCATGCTGTACCAGTATCCACGCGGCCTCTGCGCCGTCCTCTCCAACCAGTGCATTGCCTGGCCAGCCTTGGCGTGCGACGACTTGCTTCAACCATGCGGTGTTATCGCGATCGACCGGTGCGATGCGTGCCCAATCTTCCGGCTTTCCGCCGGCAGCAATCGCGGCGCGACGGACCTGCTGGTCCTTTTCTACACGCACCAGCAGTTCCTGTCGCAGCGCTTGATCCAAAAAAGCATTTTGCTGCGCACCAAGACGCTCTGCCTTCGCCAACAACGCTGGCCACGCCTCGGTCTTGCGCAGTCGATTGAGTCCGGGACGATCTTTATCACGCAGGTCTTCAACAGCGATACGACCGTGCGGAATCTCCGAATCGAGATAACGCAACGCTTCATCGGTGCGGCCAGCTGCCGCAAGACATTCCACCTGCAGCAGCTGCGCATTTTGTGGAAACGGGATGGAAGCGCGTTGCAGCGAGCCTAAAATTTCCGCGCAGCGCAAATAGTCCTTTGCTTCATAGGCATCGACGGCAGCCACGAAATCCGGTGGTTGGGCGGCGTGGCCTGCAACTGCCGAGCCTGTCCACATGACGATACCGATGATCAGATCAGCCATGCGCATCTGTGTTTCTTCCGTGGGTCTCTGGCCCGATAGTACCGGGAGACTGCTTGCTCCGGAACACCATCCGAACACGTTGCCCGACGTCAGCGGATCGTCCCGCATTCTGCGGGACGATCCTTACTCACTCAGCCCTTGCCAAACACCAGCCGCCCACCCTCGGCACGCACGCGCACGGTGTCGCCGCCGAGGTACTGGCCGGACAGGATCTGCTGGGCCAGCGGGTTTTCCACCTGCGACTGGATCGCACGCTTGAGCGGGCGCGCGCCATACACCGGATCGAAACCGACATTGCCGAGCAATTCCAGCGCCGCATCGTCCAGGTCCAGCTTGAGGCCGCGCTCGGACAGGCGTTTTTCCAGCCCATGCAACTGGATGCGCGCGATCGACTTGATCTGCGCCTTGTCCAGCGGATGGAACACCACGATGTCGTCGAGCCGGTTGATGAACTCCGGGCGGAAATGCGCCTGCACCACGCCCATCACCGCTGCCTTCATCTGCGTATAGGCCTCGGCACTGCCGTCGCCGGACAGCTCCTGGATCTGGTGCGAGCCCAGGTTGGAGGTCATCACGATGACGGTGTTGCGGAAGTCCACCGTGCGGCCCTGGCCATCGGTCAAGCGGCCGTCGTCGAGCACCTGCAGCAGGATGTTGAAGACATCGGCATGCGCCTTTTCCACCTCGTCCAGCAGGATCAGCGAATACGGACGCCGCCGCACCGCCTCGGTCAGATAGCCGCCCTCCTCATAGCCCACATAGCCCGGAGGCGCACCGATCAACCGCGAGACCGAATGCTTCTCCATGAACTCGCTCATGTCGATGCGGATCATCGCCTCGGTGCTGTCGAACAGGAAGTCCGCCAGCGCCTTGCACAACTCGGTCTTGCCCACGCCGGTCGGACCCAGGAACAGGAACGAGCCGCTCGGACGATTGGGATCGGACAGGCCGGCGCGCGAACGCCGCACCGCGTCGGAGACGACCTTGATCGCCTCGTTCTGGCCGACCACGCGCTGGTGCAGCTCGTCTTCCATGCGCAGCAGCTTGTCGCGTTCGCCCTCGAGCATCTTGTTGACCGGGATACCGGTCCAGCGCGACACCACTTCGGCGATTTCCTCGGCGGTCACGCGGTCCTGCACCAGCTTGAAGTCGTGATGTTCGACCTCGTTGGCCAGCGCCATCTGCTTTTCCAGCTGCGGCAGCACGCCGTACTGGATCTCGCTCATCTTGGCGTAGTCCTGACGCCGTTGCGCGGCCTCCAGTTCCAGCTTGGCGTGCTCGATCTGCTCCTTGACCTTGGTGGTGCCCTGCAGCGCGGCCTTTTCCGACTTCCACAACTCGTTGAGGTCGTAGAACTCGCGCTCGAGCTTGTCGATGTCGTTTTCCAGATCGGCCAGGCGCTGACGCGAGGCGTCGTCCTTTTCCTTCTTCAGCATCTCGCGCTGGATCTTGAGCTGGATCAGGCGGCGCTCCAGGCGATCGAGTTCTTCCGGCTTGGAGTCGATCTCCATGCGGATGCGCGATGCCGCCTCGTCCATCAGGTCGATCGCCTTGTCCGGCAGCTGGCGGTCGGTGATGTAGCGGTTGGACAAGGTGGCGGCGGCAACGATCGCCGGGTCGGTGATCTCCACGCCGTGATGCACCGCGTAGCGTTCCTTCAGCCCACGCAGGATCGCGATGGTGTCTTCCACCGTCGGTTCGCCCACGAACACCTTCTGGAAACGCCGCTCCAGCGCCGCGTCCTTTTCGATGTACTTGCGGTATTCGTCCAGTGTGGTGGCGCCGATGCAATGCAGCTCGCCGCGCGCCAGCGCCGGCTTGAGCATGTTGCCGGCGTCCATCGCGCCATCGGCCTTGCCGGCGCCGACCATGGTGTGCAACTCGTCGATGAACAGGATGATCTGGCCTTCGTTCTTGGACAGGTCGCTGAGCACCGCCTTCAGCCGTTCTTCGAACTCGCCGCGGAACTTGGCGCCAGCGATCAGCGCGCCCATGTCCAGCGACAGCACGCGCTTGCCGCGCAGGCCTTCGGGCACTTCGCCGTTGATGATGCGCTGGGCCAGACCCTCGACAATGGCGGTCTTGCCCACGCCGGGTTCGCCGATCAGCACCGGGTTGTTCTTGGTGCGCCGCTGCAACACCTGGATCGTGCGGCGGATTTCTTCGTCGCGGCCGATCACCGGATCGAGCTTGCCGCTCTCGGCACGTGCGGTCAGGTCGATGGTGTATTTTTCCAGCGCCTGGCGTTGTTCCTCGGCGTTTTCCGATTGCACGGTCTCGCCGCCGCGCAGCTTGTCGATGGCGGCTTCGATCTTCTTCTTGTCGCCGCCGGCCGCGCGCAAGGCCACGCCCAGCGGGCTGGCATCGTCGGCGGCGGCCAGCACGAACCACTCGCTGGCGATGAAGGCGTCGCCATGTTGCTGGGCCAATTTGTCGGTCTGGTTGAGCAGGCGGTTGAGATCGTTGCCGATCGACAGATTGCCTTCCTGCCCGGAGACCTTGGGCAGCGTGTCCAGCGCCTCGCCCAGCCGCTCGCGCAGCAGCGGCACGTTGACGCCGGCCTGCGACAGCAGCGGGCGTGTGCTGCCACCACTCTGGTCGAGCAATGCGGCGAGCACGTGCACCGGCTCGATGATGTTGTGGTCCCGGCCCACGGCCAGCGACTGCGCGTCAGCCAGCGCCTGCTGGAACCGCGAGGTGAGCTTGTCCATCCGCATGGGGATAATCCTCTGAACTGGTGGCCGGCGACGCCGACGATACCGTGCAGATGCGGCTGCCGTGCGGGGTTTCAAGGTTTGGCGGCTGCGCAGGTGCCGATACGGGGCAGCAGGACCGGCTCACACGCGGTGGCGCCTGGGCCGGGCGGTGTGGGCTCGCCCACTGACCTGGACCACCCCAGGCCGACGGACATGTCGTTAGACGATCCGCCGCAGCGGCAGCGACGCAGGCGCCACGGCAGGATTCTCCGCAGCCGCTGACGCCGGAACGTGCGATGCCCCCAGCAGACGCGACAGCACCTGCGCCTGGATTGCCGCCAGGGCCGGCGCGCCGGGGGCACGCGGATGCGGCACCGGCACCGGCAGATCCAGGCCGACCTGGCCATGCTCGATCAGCACGATGCGATCGGCCAGCGCACTCGCCTCGGCCACATCGTGGGTCACCAGCACCAGGGTGAAGCCGTACTCCCGCCACAACTGCACGATCAGCTGCTGCATCTCGATGCGCGTCAACGCATCCAGTGCGCCCAGCGGTTCGTCCAGCAACAGCAGCCGCGGCCGATGTACCAGTGCGCGCGCCAGGGCCACGCGCTGGCGTTGACCGCCGGACAGCGCCGCCGGCCACTCGCCACCGCGTGCACCCAGCCCCACCGCATCCAGCGCCGCCTGTGCCTGCACACGCCCGGCACGCCCCAGGCCCAGCGCCACGTTGTCGATCACGCGCTTCCACGGCAGCAGCCGCGCGTCCTGGAACATCAGCCGCACCGCATCGCGCTGCGCTGCCAGCGCTGCATGACCGCTGTCGACGGTGCCGGTATCGGCCGCTTCCAGCCCGGCGATCACGCGCAGCAAGGTGCTCTTGCCGCAGCCGCTGCGCCCGACCACCGCCACGCAGCCGCCGGGTGCAATCTCCAGGTCGATACCACGCAAGACCTCGCTGTCGCCCCAACGCTTGCCGATGCCGCGCAGGCTCAGCGGCAGGCCGGTGTCTGTTCCGCTCATCGGCGCAGCTCCGCACGCCGTTGCTGCGCCGGATGCCAGCCCAGCCACCAGGCTTCCAACCCGCGTGCGGCCAGATCGGCCAGCTTGCCGAGCAGCGCGTACAGCACGATGGCCACCACCACGATGTCGGTCTGCAGAAACTCGCGTGCGTTGGTGGCCAGATAGCCGATGCCGGAACTGGCGGAAATGGTTTCGGCCACGATCAGGGTCAGCCACATCAGGCCCAACGCAAAGCGCAAGCCGACCAGAATCGACGGCAACGCACCGGGCAACAACACATCGACAAACAGCTGCGGGCCACGTAAGCCGTAATTGCGCGCCATCTCGATCAAGGCCGGGTCCACGCTGCGGATACCGTGATAGGTATTGAGATAGATCGGGAAGAACGTGCCCAGCGCCACCAGAAACAGCTTGGCGCCCTCGTCGATCCCGAACCACAGGATCACCAACGGAATCAGCGCCAGATGCGGCACGTTGCGCAGCATCTGCAAGGTGCTGTCGAGCAGGCGTTCGGCCACACGCGACACGCCGGTGAGCAGGCCCAGCGTAAACCCGATGCTACCGCCGATGGCCAGGCCCACCGCCGCACGCCAGCTGCTGATCGCCAGGTGTTGCCACAACTCGCCGGTTTGTACCAACGTCACTGCGGCGTGGAATACCGCATCCGGCGCGGGCAGGATGCGCTGCGGCAACCAGCCGCCGAAGGCCGCGACCTGCCAGGCCACCAGCAAGGCCAGCGGCACTAGCCAGGGCACCAGCACGTTGCCTAATCGCTGCGAGCGGCGACTCATCGCGCGGCCTTGCTGTTGGGGCGATGCAGCGAGACAGCGGTATGCGCCTGCCCGCTCACGGATGCTGAGCACGCGTTCTGGCCTGCGCATGCGCTCCTGCTTGCGGATGTAGTACTGCTTCCACGCATCACTTGCCCGCCGCCTGCTTGTCTGCCGCTTGCACCGCAGCAACCACGGGTGCACGCCATACCGCCGGGGCCACCAGCACGCGCTTGGGCAGCAGGCGCTGCGCGTAGAACAGATCGGCAGTGGCCTGCTGCGCCTTGATGACCTCGGCGCTGAGCGGTTGCACGCTGGCCGGCGGACGATGCGCCAGCGTGCGCTCGACCACCGCAGGCGACAGCCCGCTGACCTGCGCCAGCACCTTGATGCTGCCGGCGCGGTCGCGCTCCAGCAAGCCATCGGCCTGGTTGAGCTGCAGCATCACCTGCTGCACGAACGGACCCCACGCGGTGGCGTAACGCCGCGAGGAAAGAAAGAACCCGCCGGTCAATCCCAGCCCTTCGCCGTTGGCGAGCAGGCGTGCGCTGCCATCCAGCGTCAATGCCGAATACCACGGGTCCCAGATCGCCCAGGCATCCACCTGCCCGGCCGCGAACGCCGCACGAGCGTTGGCCGGCGACAGATACAACGGCGTGATGTCGCGCATGCTCAGGCCGGACTTGACCAACAAGCGCAGCAGCAGGTTGTGCGCGCTGGAACCCTTCTGGAAGGCAACCCGCTTGCCCTTGAGGTCGGCCACCCGCCGCAGCGTGCTGCTGGCCGGCACCAGGATGGTCTCAGCCTTGGGCGTGGGCGGCACCCAGCCCACGTACAGCAGATCAGCACCGGCGGCCTGCGCAAACAGCGGCGGAATATCGCCCGCACCGCCCAGGTCGATGCTGCCCACGTTCAAGGCTTCCAGCAGCTGCGGGCCGGCTGGAAACTCGACCCAGCTGATTCTGGTGCGCGGGAAGCGCTGCTCCAGCAACCGATGCTGCTTGGCCAGCACCAGGCTGGACACCGCTTTCTGATAGCCGATCCGCAGCTGCGCCGGCTCGGCCGCCGCTGCGGGTTGCAGCCATGCGAGGCCGGACAACAGCAACGCAGCAATCAAAAAGCGGTAGCGCATCGGAGTGTTCCTCATTGCCAATCGGTGGACGGTTTTTCCCAGAGGTTGACGCCACCCTCGACCGCAAAGCGATCGATCTCGGCCAACTCTTCCGCACTGAACTGCGCTGTCTGCAAGGCCGCGACGTTTTCGATCAATTGCTCCGGGCGGCTTGCACCCAGCAAGGCCGAGCTCACCCGCGGGTCGCGCAGCACCCAGGCCAATGCCAACTGCGCCAGACTCTGTCCACGCCGCTGCGCGATCGCATCCAGCCCGCGTGCGCGCTGCAGGTTGGCCTCGGACAGATGTTCCGGCCGCAGCGAGTCGCCACCGGGACGATTCACGCGCGCATCGCCGGGGACGCCATCGAGGTACTTGCCGGTCAACAGGCCCTGCGCCAGCGGCGTGAATGCGATCACCCCGGCGCCGACCTCGTCGGTCGCATCGAACAGCTCGTGCTCGGCCCAGCGATTGAACAGGTTGTAGGCCGGCTGGTGGATCAGCAGCGGCACCTTCCACTCGCGCAGCAACGCGGCGATCTCGCGCGTGCGCGCTGCCGAATACGACGACACGCCCACGTACAGCGCCTTGCCCTGCTGCACCGCACTGGCCAATGCGCCGGCGGTCTCTTCCAGCGGCGTGTCCGCATCGAAGCGGTGCGAGTAGAAGATGTCCACATAGTCCACGCCCAGCCGCTGCAGGCTCTGATCCAGGCTGGACAGCAGGTATTTGCGCGAACTGCCGCCCTGCCCGTACGGACCCGGCCACATGTCCCAGCCGGCCTTGGTGGAAATGATCAATTCATCGCGATACGGCTTGAAGTCTTCACGCAGCAGGCGGCCGAAGTTGATTTCCGCGCTGCCATACGGCGGGCCGTAGTTGTTGGCCAGATCGAAATGGGTGATGCCCAGGTCGAAAGCGGTCCGCAGCAATGCGCGCTGCGTGTCGATCGGTGTGCTGTCGCCGAAGTTGTGCCACAGGCCCAGCGACAGCGCAGGCAGGACAAGGCCGCTGCGGCCGACACGGCGGTAGGCGATACGGTCGTAACGATCAGGATGTGCGAGATAGGTCATCAGGGTATCCGGTGAGTCAGCGTGCGCTGAAGCGATTGACGGGGCGTGCCAGCCCCAGATGATCGCGCAGGGTGCGTCCTGCATATTCACGCCGGAACAGTCCACGCCGCTGCAGCTCGGGCACCACGTGCGTGGCCACATCGGCCAGGCCGCCGGGCAGATGTGGCACCAGCACGTTGAAACCGTCCGCGGCCTCGCCTTCGAACCAGGCCTGCAGCTCGTCGGCAATCTGTGTCGGCGTGCCGATCAGGCTGTAGTGCCCGCGTCCGCCTGCGATGCGCCGACCGAGCTGGGCAATGCTCAGCTGCTCCTGTCCGGCCAGCTCGGTGAACAACTGCTGGCGGCTGCGCTGGCCGGTTTCGGTGAGCGGCAGCTCCGGCAACGGGCCATCGGGGGGATAGCCGGACAGATCGAAGTTGCCCAGCATGCGCGACAGCAGCGCGATGCCGACCTCCGGCTCCACCAGCTCCTGGAACTGCGCGAACTTGTCCTGCGCCTCGGCCTGGCTCTGCCCGACCACGATGAACACACCCGGCATCACTTTCAACGCATCGCGCGCGCGCCCGAACTGTTCCAGCCGCCCCTTGATGTCGGCATAGAACGCCTGCGCCTTTGCCAGCGACGATTGCGCGGTGAACACCACCTCGGCGGTTTCCGCAGCCAGCGCGCGCCCGGGCTCGGACGAGCCGGCCTGCACCAGCACCGGATGTCCCTGCGGCGCACGCGCGATGTTGAGCGGGCCGCGGACCTGGAAGTGCGCGCCGCGATGGTCCAGCACATGCAGCCGCGCCGGATCGTAATGCACGCCCGCAGCGGTGTCGGCGATGAAGGCATCGTCGTCCCAGCTGTCCCACAGCCCCGCGACCACCTGCTGGAATTCGCGCGCCCGCGCATAACGCTCGGCATGCACGTAATGCGCGTCGCGGTTGAAGTTCAATGCTTCGTCGGCAGCATCGGAGGTGACCAGATTCCAGCCGGCACGCCCACCGGACAGATGATCCAGCGAGGCGAACTTGCGCGCCACGTGATACGGCTCGTTGTAGCTGGTGGTCATGGTGGCGATCAGGCCGATGCGCTCGCTCACCACTGCCAACGCACTCAGCAGCGTGAGCGGTTCGAACAGGCTGGAGCGTGCCATCCGCGACGCCACCGGCCCACCGGCCGCAGCCAGGCTGTCGGCCACGAACACCGCATCGAACTTGGCGGCTTCGGCGATGCGCACCATCTCGCGATAATGGTCGAACACCAGCGGGTCGGCACTGGCCTGCGGGTGCCGCCATGCGGCCACGTGATGGCCGGTGGCCATCAGGAACGCACCGAGCGAGAGCTGCCGTGCAGCGCTCATCGCAGCCCACCGTGCGGTGCGCCTGCATTGCTCGAATCAGCATCAACAAACATCACGGACATCGTCAAAAATCCTTGTGCAGTTGCAGCCCGACATAGCGCTGGTCGTCGCGTGGCACCAGCCGGAACACGTTGCCGGTGGCATTGGCCAGCAACGGGGCGTATGAGCGGTCGCCGAGATTGCGGCCGAGCACCGCCACCCGCCAGCCATGCACATCGTCGGCCAGTGCGATGCTGGCATTCCAGATCGCATACGGGCCCTGGATGGTCTGCGGGGTCTGGCTGAGGTCGTACTGCACGCTGTCCTGCCAGCTCACGTCGCCGTTGAATTCCAGCGCCAGGCTGCCGCGCAATGGCACCCGGTAACCGGCGCGCAGATTGCCCTTCCAGTCCGGCGAAAACGGCAACGGCCGGCCGTCGACATTGCAGGTGGCCGCCGCTGCGGTGGGGCAGGCAAACCGCTGGATGCGCGCCTGCGTGTAGGCCAGCGAGGCAGCCAGGCTGAGCCGCTCGGTGGGCCGGTAGTCCAGATCCAGTTCCAGGCCCTGCGTGCGCACCTGCCCGGCGTTGATCAGGCGCGTCACCACCTGCCCGGCCACGGTGTCGAAGAAGTTGGCCTGGTAGTTGGCGTATTCGGTATGGAACAGCGCCACGTTCGCACTGAGGCGATCGTCCAGGGCGCGCGCCTTCAGGCCCAGCTCCCAGGCATTGGAGGTCTCCGGTTTCAGCGCCGGCGTATCGCGCGGCTGCATGTTGAAGAACACGTTGTAGGCCGGGCCCTTGTAGCCGCGCGAATAGGTGATGTAACCGGTGGTCCGCGCGTCGACGTCGTATTGCAGGCCGGCGCGGCCGGACACGCCGTTGTCTGCGGTGCTGCCGCTGCTTGCGGTGGACGGCTGGATGCCGGTGACTGCGGTTGCCGAGCTGGACACGCGCTGATGCCGGTAGTCGAGCGTGTCGCGGGTGAAGCGCGCGCCCAGCAGCGCACGCAGATCCGGGCGCCAATGCCAGGTGGCCTCGCCGAAGGCGGCATAGGTTTCCGCGCGGGTGGCGTAATCGGCCACGCCCACGTTGCTGGCGGTCGGCGTCGTCACCGTGCGGCGGTAGGTTTCGTCATTGCGCGCATGCAGGTAATACAGCCCGGCGACCGCCTCCACCGCACGGTCGCGCGGGGTCTGGATGCGCACTTCCTGCGAATATTGCGTGTACCCCAGGTCGCCACGGTCGTGCGAGGACGGAAACGCCGCGCTGCGTTGCGCGGTGCGATCGCCATCCTGGAACTGGGTGTTGTCCCATTGCCGCCACGCGCTGATCGAGGTCAGCAGCGCATCGCCGAACTGCTGGTCCAGCTGCAGCGAGGCGCCCTTGTTGATGTCGTCCAGGTACGTGCGGTAATCGCTGTTGATCTGTCGGTTGTCGTCCCTGGCGATGACCGGTGCCAGCGCCGCGGCGAAGTCGGCACGCGTGCTGTCCACCACCACACCGCTGGGCGCGTCGCTGTGCGATTGCAGGTAGTCGGCGAGCAGCGTCGCGTTCAAATCCGGGTTCGGGCTCAGGTCCAGCCGCAAGCGCGCGCCGGCGCGCCGGTAGCCGTTGACGGTCTGGCCGTCGGCCACATTGCGCACGTTGCCGCCGTACTCGGCCCACAATGCCGACACGCTGGCCTTGAGCAGTTCCGGCACCAGCGTGCCGCCGACGCTGGCACGCACGCGGTCTTCGTCGCCGCCACCGAAGTGCGAGTAATCCACGTAGCCGCCGAACAGCTCCGGCGCCGGCTTGCTGACGATATTGAGCACGCCGGCGGAGGCATTCTTGCCAAACAAGGTGCCCTGGGGCCCGCGCAGGACTTCGATACGCTCGACATCGAGCAGGTCCAGCGTGGCCTGGCCCGGACGCCCCAGCACCACGCCGTCGATCACCGTCGCCACGCTGGGCTCGACGCCTGGCGAGGTGGAGATGGTGCCCACGCCACGCAGGAACAACGAGGTGTCCTTGTTGGAGGCACCGTTGCGAAAGCTCAGGCTGGGCACCAGCGCCGGCAGGTCGGCCACGCTGTTGCGGTTTTCGCGCTCCAGCGTCTCGCCCTGCACCACCGATACCGCCACCGGCACCTGCTGCAAGGTGGTTTCGCGGCGCGTGGCGGTCACCGTGACCGCGCCCAGGGTTTGCGCAGCGTGCTCCGGCGTCGCAGCAGCCTCGCCCACTTCATCGGCCAGCACCGGCGCACATGCCCACGCCAGACTCCACGCCAGCACCTGCGGCCTGGCCAACCATCTCGAAGCAGCGAGGATCCTTGCAGAGGTCCGGTGTCGCGCAGGCATGTACGTCCTTTCGTCGCGTCGGCTGTCGTGCAGCAGCGTGGGGAGATTTCTTGCGAATTGGCGAGCGCCATGCATGCACGGCGACCCTGCCGCGGTGCAGGCCGACACGGCGCTGCAATGCAGTAGCGCATGCTGTTTGCAGCGGCCGCGAGCGTCAAATAACCAATGTTTAGGTGGTTATTCACTCACGCGCCGCCGCGTGTCGACCACCCGTAACCAGCGCTCGCCAAGATCCTCGCTGCACGACACCAGGCCAATGGCGATAATGGGCCCATGGATGCACCCAAGCCCTGGCACCTCTATCTGCTGCTATGTCGCAACGGCAGCTATTACGCCGGCATCACCAACGATCTGGAACGGCGCTTCCAGGCGCATCAGCGCGGCACCGGCGCGCGCTATACCCGTGCAAACCCGCCGCTGGAACTGCTTGCCAGCCATCCGTATGTGGACCGCGCCGCCGCCTCGCGCGCAGAGTGGCAGCTCAAGCAGCAACCACGCGCGCGCAAGCTGGCCTGGTTGCTGGCGCAACCGCACGACGATATCGGGTCACAGCCCGCTGACGCTTCGCTCACGCCCGCCTAGCCGCGCGGTTTCTACGCTGTAGCGCCATCGATCGCGGAGCAGCGCATGCACTATCAGCTCTATTACTGGACCGGCCTGCAAGGCCGCGGCGAATTCGTCCGACTCGCACTGGAAGACGCCGGCGCCGACTACACCGACGTGGCGCGTGTCGAAGGCGATGAGGTGATGAATGCCTTTCTGGAAGGCCACCAGGCCGGCGCGCAGCCGTTCGCGCCGCCCTTCCTCAAGGCCGGCGACACGGTGGTTGCACAGGTGGCGGCGATCCTGCATGTCATCGGACCGCAACTGCAGCTGGTGCCGGACTCGGACGCACAGCGCATCCAGGCATTGCAGTTGCAGCTGACCATCGCCGACCTGGTGGCCGAGGTGCACGACAGCCATCATCCGATCGCCACCGGCCTGTATTACGAAGACCAGAAAGCCGAGGCAGCCAAGCGCGCCAAGGATCTGCGCGACAACCGCCTGCCCAAGTTCCTGGGCTACTTCGAGCAGGTGCTGCAACAGGCCGGCGGCACGCATGTGCTTGGCACGCATTCCTATGTGGATCTGTCGTTGTTCCAACTGACTAGCGGGCTGGAATACATGTTCCCCAAGCGCATGAAGACACTGTCAGCCGATCTTCCCGGCCTGAAGGCCTTGCAGGAGCGCGTGGCCGCTCGCCCACGCTTCGCGGCCTATTTGGCCTCCGAACGGCGCGTGGCGTTCAATACCAATGGCATCTTCCGGCACTATCCGGAGCTGGATGCGGCGTAAGCGAAGGCGGCGCGCTATGCACCGCGTGCCGCCGAAGTTGCGTTGTTTCCCTGCTGGGCTGGCGCACGACGCTGCATCCATGCATGCAAGGCCGCATTCGGGCGGCCTTCTCCTCGCGTCATCCCACACCGCGTCAACGTCCTTGCAGCAATGCCGTCCGGATCCGCTGCAACTGCGCCTTCACTGCACCCGCTTGCGCCGGCCCCAACCGCAGCAGCGCCTTTTGACCGACCGACAGCGACTCCAACGCGGGATCGACAAAACGATAACGGCCACGCTCGTCGCGCTGCACCCTGATCGGCTGTACCGGGTCGGGCGTGCGCAGTAGATGATCGATCACGTCGATCACGCGGTCGTTGAAGTAGCGGTCTGGCGCACCAAGATCGGCATAGGCCTGCTGGAACAGCGGATAGAAACGCACATAACTGCGCACCAGCGCCTGCGCATCCACCTGGGTGAACGCCGCCACATAAGGCGCATACCGCGCCGCATTGGCCTGATCGATCACCACACTGCCGCTGGCATCGGACACTGCGAATTCGCCCGCCACCGGCTGCAGCACCGAGGCGCGACGGCTGATGCTGGGCTGGGTGAGATTGTCGATCATCACCACCACGCGTTCGATCAGGTGCTTGCGCAGCACGATCGACAAGGCGCCATCGTCCTGCACCAGTTCCAGCAAGGCCTGCCACGCAGCGGCATCGCTCTGTGCCAGCGCAGGAATCGCAGCGTCGGCGGCATCGGCCGAGGGCTGCTGCACCGGATGGCGCGGCCCGGCCGGTGCCGGCGGCGCGGGGGTCACGGCCGCCGCCACGGCGCTGGCGGTCTGGCTGATCGGCGCAGGCAATGCGCCCGGCGTATTGGGTGACCCGCTGAATAGCCACCAGGCGGCGCCAGCCACCACCGGCACCGCCAGCAGCCAGGGCCAACGCGAAGACTTGGATTGCATCGTGGAACTCCTTACATCGACAACATCCAGGGTGTGACCACGAGATATTGCGGTGGTTCCATCAATGTGCGGCGATGACGCCATCAAGCAGACCATGTGCGTCGCACAAGAGCGATTGGCCGCGAGGATGCCTGCCTCTGGCAGAAAACGCTGGCAGCAGCGCTAGAACTGGCAGCCGAGTTGGTCCAGCGCACCTCATGCTCTGCTTGCAACCATGCACACCGACCCTCTCGACTGGCCCTTGCCCGCTCACCGTCGCGGGACCTTACGCGGCATGGATGCCGCGTAAGAGCCTACATGGACGTACTTGCGGCGTGTCCTGCGATGGTGGGCGGGCAAGGGCCCCGCAGCCAAGCGGCAGATCAACCGCTCTGCAGCTGATACATCGGCGTCGTCCAGTCCTTTGGAGCACAACACCAAAAGCAATCTCGTGAAAAGCTGCTTGTCGCGCGTGTGTCGGACGTCGAGTATCGAACAACGCACATTGCGCACTGCTCTTACCCGTGCACACAGACCATCTCCACTGGTCCTTGCCCGCCCACCGTCGCGGGACCTTACGCGGCATGGATGCCGCGTAAGAGCCTACAAGGACGTACTTGCGGCGTGTCCTGCGAGGGTGGGCGGGCAAGGGCCCTGCAGCCAGGCCGCAGATCGCAAGCTCCAGCTCCAGCTCTGGTTAGGCTTTGACTCTCGCTCACCCACATCGCCAACGCTCGAACCAGAACGACCAGCGTTGCCACATCAAACGACAACGCCGCCCGCCCGATGGCCGCGAGTGGCTGTCTCCGCCGCTCTCAGCTTGCGAAATCCAGCCGCGCGTTCACCCAGGCCGCCACGATCGCGGCGGCCGCCTGCTCTGCCTGCTTCGCAGGCAGGCGCTTCTCGCGCACCAGCCATGCGGCCGTGTCGGCGCGCACCTTCGGCAGCAACGCGCGCACGGCCTTGCGCTGTGCCGCCGGCCAGTCGCTGTCTTCCCCGGTCCAGGCCGCAATCGCCTTGTCCGGATCCTCGCCGTAGCGCTTGCGCAATGCCGGTGTCAGGTACAGCAGTGGCGATACCGACGCGCGTAACGCGATGATTTTCCACTCGGCGTAACTGGCATAGCGAATGGTGCCGGCGTCCTTGCTCAGGGCCTCGATCAACCCGTCGAAGCCGGCATCCAGCTGCTTCCAGCTCGCCAATGCAAACAGACCGCCCGGCGGCTCGCAGATCGGCGCGAACCCGTCGCGTGTCGAGCCATACAGCGACCCGAACGCCTCATACGCCGGCTCGCCCACTGCGGCGAAGATGAAGCAATGCACGTAAGGACGATGATCGCTGTTGTCGCGTTCGATCCACATCCGCAGCAATGTCAGCACGCGTTCCTGCGCCTGCATGGCGGGCATGCCATCCACATCGTCGAGCAAGGATGCGGCGAAGTCGTCGACCTTGCGCAGCGCCTTGCGTGCACTTTCAAACCGCGCACTCGCCAGCTTCGCATCCACGCCCGCGGCGGGGACAAACTGATGCAGATACGCCAGCCACGCCGAAGCCAGCGGCGTGTCGTAGCCCTGCAACTGGCGCGCGGCATCGGCAGGCGCAGTGGGAATCAAGGCGATGATGCGATCCAGCGCCTGTTGCTGCGCAACGAGCGCCTTGGCCAGCACATCGGCCCTGGCCTTCAATGTGCGTTGCAGGCAGTCGTCCAGCTTGGCGTCCTGCGCGCAGGCATTGCGCTGCCGCAGCCAGGCGCGTTGCTGATCACGCACGCCCGCGACCGCGCCACGCGGCGTGGTGTCCAGCAGCGCCCGATAGGATTCGTCCAGCTGATCGTCCAGATTGCCCAGCGCCGGCACCGCGCACAGCCGTTTTTCGACCGCCGTGCCGGCCTGCTTGCAATCGAACGAGGCCGCCCAGGCACCGCCGGCGCCAAGCAATAGTGCGCCACCGATGACTACCCGCAACACGCTGGAGCAGGATGTCATTGCACTGCCTCCTCGCGTGCGGGCAGCAGCGAGAGCAGCAGCAGAGTCACCGCCAGCGCGACATAGGCACCCACGAACTGCCAGCTGATCACACGCGCCAGGCCGTGCAGCGACCACGGCAGATAGATGCCGCCGCGCGGGTCCACCGAATGGATCAGACCGAACAGCGTCAGCCCCGCGGCCACCAGCAGAAACACCGCGCCGCGCCGCAGCCGGCCATCGATCATCGCCGCCACGGCGGCGATCCACAGCATCGCGGTGATGATGAAACCGTTGCCCAACACGAAGATCACCGCCAGCTCCGGCAGGCCATGCCCATCGAGTTTGGTGGTCAGTGCGATCAGTTGATCGGGCGGAATCCAGCCCGGCGCCTTGATGGTCAGCAAGTAGGCCACCGATGGCAGAAAGCCCAGCACCATCGCACCGGCGTGCTGCCTGGGCGTGGCCTGGAACGCCTGCGTGGTGATGTCGATCGACACGTACACGATGATCGGCGCCAGCACCGCCAGTGGCAGCCATTGCACCAAACCGGAGATCACACCGAGCATGCCGCCGATGCCGACGAACAGTCCGGTCAGCAGCGTGTAACCGGAGCGCGCGCCCATGTGCTTGTAGGCCGGCTGGCCGATGTAGGGCGTGGTCTGCGCCACCCCGCCGCAGACGCCTGCGACCAGCGTCGCCAGGGCTTCCACCAGCAGGATGTCGCGGGTGCGGTAGTCATCGCCCGCAGCGCGTGCGCTCTCGCTGACATTGATGCCGCCCACCACCATCAACAGGCCGAACGGCAGCAGCAGCGGCAGGTACGCCAGCGTGGCGGGCAGGCCGTCGATGAAGCCCAGGTTGGGCAGCGGCAACACGATCTGCGGCGGTGTCCATGCCGGCACCGCGAAGCCCGGTGCACCCAGGCCGGCCAGTCCCAGCCCGTAATACAACGCAGTGCCGATCACGAATGCCACCAGCACGCCGGGCAACTTGGTCGGCAACCGGCCCTTGGCGAGCAGCACGTACAGCAACAAACCCAGGGTGACGAAGCCGGCCACCGGCGAACGCAGGGTTTCCAGCAGTGGCAGCAAGCCCATCAACACCAGCGCGATGCCGGCGATGGAACCCAGCAAGGCCGCGCGCGGCAGCGCGCGCGTGACCGCCTCGCCGACGAACGACAGCACCAGCTTGAGCAGGCCCATCACCACCAACGCGGCCATGCCGAGTTTCCAGGTGGCGATGGCAGCCGCCTGCGGGTCCAGTCCCTGTGCCTTGAAGCCGACGAATGACGGGCCCAGCACCAACAGCGCCATGCCGATGCTGGTCGGCGCATCCAGGCCCAGCGGCATCGCGGTGACGTCGTCGCGCCCGGTGCGTGCGGCCAGCCGCCGCGCCATCAAGGTGTAGAGCAGGTTGCCCACCAGCACGCCGAACGCGGTGCCGGGAAACATGCGCCCGAACACCACCTCGGCCGGGAACTGGAACATCCCGACCAACGCCATCGCGATGAAACCGAGGATGGAGAGATTGTCGACGACCAGGCCGAAGAAGCCATTGAGGTCGCCGGCGACGAACCAGCGCGGCGATGCCGCAGTACGCGAGGAAGGGGCCGACATGGGAGCCAGGAAGCGTGGGGATCGCCCGATGGTAGCCGCTGCTCCGCACGTGCGACAGCGGCGCGGTGGATCAGAGCGTGTCGCCGCGATTGCGCCGGTCTGTTCCATGCCAGGCGGCTGCGTGGCAGCAACGGCCCTACTTCATCGCCGCAGCGACCTCGATCCAGCCGACGATGTCGCCACGGCCGGCACTGCGATAGCGTACCTGCACGCGCGTGGCATCGGCGCTGACATCCAGCGCGTCGGCCCGATCGCCCTGCACCAGATAGCGCTTGGTGCCGGTCGCAGTAGGGGTGGCGTATAGCGGCAGACGCGCCACCTGCACGCGCAGTTGCACCGGCATCGGCGCGTCCAGGGTAGTGCCGATCTCGCTTGAAACCTTCGCCCCGCGGGCGTCGTAACTGGGCCACACCGAGAGTGGCATGCCATCGCCGGTGCCTGGATCCAGCAAGGTCTGGATGTCGGGCGAGGCGATCGGCTGCTGCGTCCTGGCCACATACAACCGCCCATCGGACGCGTAGCGATACACATCGGCGTACCACATCGGCCCGCTGCGGCAGGAGCTGGTCAGGCTGCGCTGCTGCTTGTCGGGCGTCAGATTGAAGAAGCCTTCGCACTGCACTGCCGGGCGCGTGGGCGCGGTCAGCGCACGAAAGCGCCGTTGCGCCGGATCGAACACAAATACCAGCACCGCTTCGTTGACCTGGCCAAGCATCGCCGACACCGCAAGATCCGGATGTCCGTCGAAGTTGTAGTCGTCGCTGTCCACACCGGCGCCGCCTTCGCCCTCGTCCAGGTTCGCGTCGAACCATTGCTCCTTGCCGCCCGGGCCCAACACCACATGCAGGCGTGCGCCGACCAGTGTGGCGGTCGCCTGCGTGTTTGCGTCCAGCGTCACCTGCACGCTGGTGTCGCGCGCAGAGCACGCAAACGACAGCCCGCCCAGTGCGGCAAACAGCAGCGTGCGTGCAGCGCTCACGCGCAGTCGCTGCAGATGTTCAAGCCGCATGGTCGCCAGACTCAGAACGACACCTCCACCGCCTGCCGCGACCACAGCACCGACTGGTGGCCGGTGGCCTGCTTCCAGGCCAGGCGGATCGCCTCGATGTCGTTGCGCCGCTGCGGGGTGTCCTCGTGCAGGATCACCAGCACCTTGGTGCCCAGCCGATTCGGCTCCTTGGCACCGCGGAACAGCCACTGGCCGTAGGCGTCGAACACGGTCAGGCCGTCGGGAAAGCGCGGGGTCACTTCCTTGTCCAGAAACGCGCGCCATTGGGTTTCGTCGATGGTACGGGTCTGCGGGCGATCGGCCGGGCCGGTTTCCTCGCCCACCCCGAAGTACAGCTCGCTGCGCACCCAGCCGCGCGCCGCCGCCGGCCGCGCCGCATCGCCTTGGAGGCTGGCAGTGGTCGGGCCCGGCGCGCCGCCGGGGGTGGTGGCGCAGGCGGACAGCGCCAGCATGGCGGCAAGCAGGCAGGACGGCAGCAACTTCATCGACTTCTCCACAACGGGTACGTTTACGACGGATCGGGGCGGGCTCATGCAGGGCCGGCATCAGCTGATGCCGGCGTGCGCGCACTGTGCCATCTCGCACGCGCCTGAACAACGCGATAATATCTCTCCATCCGGATGAATGTGGACGATCCGAACCCCTTTGCGCCCCTGCCCGGCCGGATGCCGTCCGCGCGGCGCGTTCGCAGTTGCTGTCGCAGGAGAGAAAGATGACCCGCCCCACCCTTTCGGCTATCGGCCTGGCCGTGGCCGCCGTGTTGAGCGCCAACGCCCAGGCCCAGAAGGCCGCCCCCGGCGCTACCACGCTGGACACCGTGATCGTCACCGGCACCCGCGCCAGCGACCGCACCGTGCTGGAATCGACCGTGCCGGTGGACGTGCTCACCGCCGAAGACATCCGCAAGGCCGGCGTGGTCAACGGCGAGCTGGGCAGCGCGCTGCAGGCGCTGCTGCCCTCGTTCAACTTCCCGCGCCAGTCCAACTCCGGTGGTGCCGACCATATTCGCGCCGCGCAGCTGCGTGGGCTCTCGCCCGACCAGGTGCTGGTGCTGGTCAACGGCAAGCGCCGCCACACCTCGGCGCTGGTCAATACCGACAGCAAGATCGGCAAGGGCACCACCCCGGTGGATTTCAATTCCATCCCGATCAATGCGATCAAGCGCATCGAAGTGCTGCGCGACGGTGCCGGCGCGCAGTACGGCTCGGACGCGATTGCCGGCGTGATCAACGTGATCCTGGACGACAACCCCGAGCGCGGCGAGCTGGAAGCCAGCTTCGGCGCCTACAACACCGACGTGGAGCCGATCAATCGCCGCGTCACCGACGGCCAGACCAGCTACGCCAGCGCCAAGGTCGGCAGCCTGCTCGGCGATGACGGCGGCTTCTTCAAGGTCGGCCTGGAGCTGAAGAATCGCGAGGCGACCAACCGCGCCGGCTTCGACCAGATTCCGTCGTTCGAGGAGCAGACCCCGGCCAACCTGGCGCTGGCCGGCAAGCGCAACTACGTGCTCGGCGATGGCGCCACCAAGGGCCTGAACGCCTGGCTCAACACCAAGGTGCCCTTCAGCGCCAACGGCGAGTTCTACGCCTTCGGTACCTACAACCAGCGCGACACCGAAGGCGCCAATTACTTCCGTTACCCGGACGGCAGCGCCAACTGGCGCGAGATCTATCCCAACGGCTACCGCCCGATTTCCGAAGGCGAGAACCGCGACCTGCAGGTCGTCGCCGGCGCACGTGGGCAGCTCGGCAGCTGGGACTACGACGCCAGCGTCAACTACGGCCGCAACGACTTCACCTACCGGCTGCGCAACTCGCTCAACGCCTCGCTCGGCCCGGGCAGCACCACACGCTTCAAGACCGGCGATTTCGCCTTTGCGCAGACCGTGGGCAACCTGGATCTGACCCGCGTGTTCGATGCGGCCGGCGCCACCCACACCTTCGGCACCGGTGCCGAGTTCCGCCGCGAGCAGTACCGCACCCATGCCGGCGACCCGGCCAGCTATGCGGCCGGCCCGTTCACCGATCGCCCCACCGGCTCGCAGGCCGGCGGTGGGCTGACCCCGCAGGACGAGGCCGACCTGTCGCGTAACGTGGCCAGCGCCTATGCCAACGTGTCCAGCCAGTTCGGCGACAAGTTCTCCACCGACCTGGCCGGCCGTTACGAGCATTACCAGGATTTTGGCAGCCAGTGGACCGGCAAGCTGGCCGCGCGCTATGCCTTCGCCCCGGCGTTCGCGCTGCGCGGTGCGGTCTCCAACAACGTGCGTGCGCCCTCGCTCAGCCAGATCGGCTACGAAGCCACGTCCACCGGCTATGACGCCGCCGGCCGCCTGACCCAGGGCCGCCTGCTGTCGGTCAACAACCCGATCGCACGCGCGCTCGGCGCCACCGACCTGAAGCCGGAAAAATCGCTCAATTACAGCCTGGGCTTCACCAGCCAGCTGGGCGACCACTTCGACCTGTCGCTGGACTTCTTCCAGATCGATATCGACGACCGCATCGCGCTGTCCGAAGACATCACCGGCACCACGCTGACCGACTTCGTGCAGCAGAACTTCGCCGTCGCCGGCGTGCAGAGCGCCAGCTATTTCCTCAACGCCGCCGACACCCGCACCCGCGGCGCCGAGCTGGTCGGCAACTGGCGCCAGTACGCATTCGGCGGCGACCTGCTGCTGACCGGCACCTACAGCTACGCCAAGACCGAGTTGAAGAACGTCATCGGCACCCCGGCGCAGCTGCTCGCGCTGGACCCGGACTACGTGCTGTTCGGTGTCGAGGAGAGCAACACGCTCACCGATGCCGCACCACGTACACGCGCCGCGCTGGCCGCCAACTGGAACAACGAGCACTGGAACCTGCAGACCCGGGTCAATCGCTACGGCAGCGCCACGCGCGTGTTCGACTTCGGCGGCGGTTTCGTGCCACGCCAGACCTATGGCGCGGAATGGCAGCTGGACCTGGAAGCCGAGTACCACCTGGGCACGCAGTGGACGCTGGCGATCGGCGGCCAGAACATTCTCGACAACTACTCGGACCGCTCCATCGACGACATCGCCTACTTCGGCAACCTGCCGTACGACGTGCTCTCGCCGATCGGCAGCAACGGCGCATATTGGTATGGGCGGGTGCGGTACTCGTTCTGACGCCGGGATGGGTGGATTGGGGATTCGGGATTGGCAAGGGCGGCGCATCGCCAATCCCACTCCCGAATCCCCACTCCCCGCTGTTGCATAACCTGAATATCACATCGCCTTGCGCACACTAGCGCGATGGCAGACGTGCACTCCCCCCTTCCGTCGCCGCCATTGCTGGACGATGCCTGCGCATTGTTTCTGGACGTGGACGGTACTCTCATCGACTTTGCCGACAGCCCCGAGGCTGTGCGGCTCCTGCCCGAGGTCCGCGCGGCCATCGGCCAGTTAAGCGACCGCCTGCAGGGCGCCGTGGCACTGGTCAGCGGCCGACCGCTGTCGCAACTGGATGCCTTGTTCGCGCCGTTGCTGCTTCCGGCCGCCGGCCTGCACGGACACGAACTGCGCAGCGACATCGCCGCACGCGCAGCGATGCCGCAGGACACCTCCGAGTGGCTGCATGGCCTGCATCAGCGTGCCGCCGCACTCACGCACCGGCACCCCGGCGTGCTGGTCGAAGACAAGGGCGTCAGCGTCGCGCTGCATTGGCGCGCACAGCCGCTGGCCGGCCCCGACGTGCTCGCTTTTGCGCAGCAGGAAATCGCCCAGCTTTCCGGATACCGCCTGCAACCGGGCGATCACGTGGTCGAATTCGTCCCCGAAGGCAGCAACAAGGGCCTGGCGGTCGAACAGCTGATGCAGCAGGGCGCATTCGCCGGCCGCACGCCGGTGTTCGTCGGCGACGACCTCACCGACGAATTCGGTTTCGAAGCAGCCAATCGCCTCGGCGGCTGGAGCGTGCTGGTCGGCGATCGCGCCGAAACCAGCGCGCGCTTCCGCGTCAACGGCACCGCCGACGTGCATGCGTGGCTGCAACGCAACGCGCGCCAGGCCTGAGCGCGGCGCGCCTTCCCCTCTTTTCTTCAAAAGGATCGTTCGCACTCCATGACCGAGCCAAACCTGGATCTGGGCGTCATCGGCAACTGCAGCTTTGGGGCATTGGTCGATCGGCAGGCACGCGTGGTGTGGAGTTGCCTGCCGGCCTTCGACGGCGACCCGGCGTTCTGTTCGCTGCTCTCGCCCAAGCGCGAAGGCGGTGACTTTGCAGTGGAGCTGGAGGACTTCGCCAGCAGCGAGCAACACTACCTGCCCAATACCGCAGTGCTGCGCACCGTGTTGCGCGACCACCACGGCGGCGAAGTGGAAGTCATCGACTTCGCACCGCGCTGGCGCAACAACGGGCGTTTCTATCGGCCCGTCAGCATCATCCGGCAGATCCGCCCGCTCGCAGGCAACCCGCGCATCATCGTGCGCGCCCGCCCGCTGGCCGACTGGGGCGGGCGCAGCCCGGAAACCACCTGGGGCAGCAATCACATCCGCTGGGTGCTACCCGAATTCACCCTGCGCCTGACCACCGACGTGCCGGTACGCTTCGTGCGCGACGGCCTGCCGTTCGTACTCAGCCACCCGGTCAACCTGGTGCTGGGCGTGGACGAATCGCTGACCCGCTCGCTCACCGGCTACGTGCAGGAAGCGCAGGAACGCACCGAAGAATACTGGCGCGAATGGGTGCGCTACCTGTCGATTCCGCTCGACTGGCAGGAAGCGGTGATCCGCAGCGCGATCACGCTCAAGCTGTGCCAGTACGAAGACAGCGGCGCCATCATCGCGGCGATGACCACCTCGATCCCGGAAGCGCCCAACACCCCGCGCAACTGGGATTACCGCTATTGCTGGCTGCGCGATGCCGCGTTCGTGGTGCGTGCGCTGAATCGCCTGGGCGCCACCCGCACGATGGAGCAGTTCATCGGCTACATCTTCAATATCGCCACCGCCGACGGCACCATGCAGCCGCTGTATGGCATCGGTTTCGAATCCCAGCTGGAAGAGCACGAAGTCGAAACGATGGACGGCTACCGCGGCATGGGCCCGGTACGCCGCGGCAACCTGGCCTGGATCCAGCAGCAGCACGATGTCTACGGCAGCGTGGTGCTGGCGTCCACCCAGCTGTTCTTCGACCTGCGCCTGAAGGACCAGGGCGATGCGGACACCTTCCGCCGCCTCGAGCCGCTGGGCGAGCGCGCCTTCGCGCTGCACAACGTGCCCGATGCCGGCCTGTGGGAATTCCGCGGCCGCGCCGAAGTGCATACCTACACCGCTGCGATGTGCTGGGCCGCCTGCGATCGCCTCTCCAAAATCGCCGACCGGCTGGTGCTGCCCGAGCGCAGCGTGTACTGGCGCGAGCGCGCCGACACCATCCGCGAACGCGTGCTGGACGAGGCGTGGAGCGAAGAGCGCGGCCATTTCACCGATACGCTGGGCGGTCATCGCCTGGACGCATCGCTGTTGCTGCTGGCCGATATCGGCATCGTCGCCAACGACGACAGCCGCTTCGTGCGCACGGTCGAAGCGGTTGGCCGCGTGCTCAAGCATGGCGATGCGCTGTATCGCTACATTGCACCGGATGACTTCGGTGAGCCGGAAACCAGCTTCACCATCTGCACGTTCTGGTACATCGACGCGCTGGCCGCGATCGGTCGCAAGGAGGAGGCGCGTGAATTGTTCGAACGCATCCTCTCGCGCCGCAATCACCTCGGCTTGCTGTCGGAGGATCTATCGTTTGAAGACGGCGAAGCCTGGGGGAATTTCCCCCAGACCTATTCGCACGTGGGCTTGATCATCGCAGCGATGCGCTTGTCGCGCAGCTGGCAGGAGGCGTCATGAGTCGTTTGGTGGTGGTATCCAACCGCGTTGCAGTGCCCGGCGAAAACCGCGCCGGCGGACTGGCGGTTGGTCTGTTGGCTGCGCTCAAGGAGCGCGGCGGTGTGTGGTTCGGCTGGAGCGGCAAGACCGTGCGCGGCGACAGCGGCGGCATGCACGAGCAGACCGAGGGCGACATCAAGTTCGTCACCATGGACCTCAACAAGCGCGACATCGATTCCTACTACAACGGGTTCGCCAATCGCACGCTCTGGCCGCTGCTGCACTTCCGCCTGGACTTGGTCGATTACGACCGCGCCACCCGCGAAGGCTATATGCGCGTCAACCGGCTGTTCGCAGAAAAGCTGGCGCCGTTGTTGAAGGACAGCGACACGCTGTGGATCCACGATTACCACATGATTCCGCTGGGCGCGATGCTGCGCGAGCTGGGTGTGGGCTGCAAGATGGGCTTCTTCCTGCACGTGCCGATGCCCTCGGCCGACCTGATGCAGGCGATGCCGGATCACGCGCGCTTGTTCAGCACGTTCTACGCGTACGACCTGGTCGGCTTCCAGACCCAGCGCGATGCCGAGCGCTTCAAGGCCTATGTGCGCCTGTTCGGCGGCGGCCGCATTCTCGACGGCGACATCGTCGAAGGCCCCGGCGGGCGTCGCTTCAGTGCTGCGGCGTTCCCGATCGGGATCGATACCGACCTGATCGCCAACCAGGCCAAGGCCTCAGTCGGCAAGCAGGCGGTGCGCGACCTGCGCGAAAGCCTGCGCGGCCGGCAACTGGCGATCGGCGTGGACCGGCTGGATTATTCCAAGGGCCTGCCGGAACGCTTCCAGGGTTTCGAGCGCTATCTGGAGCGTTATCCGGACCAATCCGGCAGCCTCACCTATCTGCAGATCGCGCCGGTATCGCGCGGCGACGTCAATGAGTATCGCCAGTTGCGTGGGCAGCTGGAGCAGATCGCCGGCCATATCAACGGTGGACATGCCGAGCCGGATTGGACGCCGCTGCGCTACGTCAATCAGAACTTCAGCCATGCGACGTTGACCGGTTTCTATCGCGCGGCCTCGGTCGGTCTGGTCACGCCGCTGCGCGATGGCATGAATCTGGTCGCCAAGGAATTCGTTGCCGCGCAGGATCCGCAGAATCCAGGCGTCCTGGTGCTGTCGCTGCTGGCCGGTGCAGCCGATGAAATGAAGGAGGCACTGCTGGTCAATCCGCATGATCTGGACGGCGTGGCCGACGCGATCGCAACCGCAGCAAGCATGCCGCTGGCAACACGCATCGAACGCTGGAGCGCGATGATGGATCACTTGCGCAAGAACAACATCAACCACTGGCGCCAGCGCTACCTGCAGGCACTTGCAGATATCTGAATCAGGTTTCCGCAAGCTGTCAGCACCATGCTGTTGGCAAACAGAAGCGCTGCGCATCTGCAGCGCGCCCCTTCTCCCCTCGGGAGAAGGTGCCCGAAGGGCGGATGAGGGTACGCGTGCACGTACAAGTGGACGTGCACGTACAAGTGGAAATGTCCGAAGCGCAAACTCCAGCTTCTACAAATCTCCACTCCCGAATGCCAAATCCCCGCCTCACCGCTTGAGTCAATAACTCAATAGAACTACGGCAGGATCCTGCATTTGCCACCATGCGAATGCACCCAACACCGCCTGACACCCACAGCAATCTCCAGCCGTATCGGATTTAAGCAATTCCAGCGCCCCGGATGCACAGCCTGGAACGCTGGTTCTTATTCCGTCACGGACACAACCGTCATTGCGGTTTAAAATATTCACATGAGTAGCGCTGAGGACCCTGGGAGGGGCTGCGCGTTCATATCCCGGCGTTCTGGTTTAGGACGTTTTTGTTAGATCGTGGCCGCCCTTTGCCAGCCTGTGATCTTGCTCCCTCCACGACTCGCCACCGCCTGCCGGTGCCTGGGTCCTTCCTGACATCTCAAAATGACTGATCAATCCTCAAAACGTGGACTAGGCACCTGGTTGCTGGTGGTCTATGCCGTGGTGATCGCCGTGCTCGGTGCGGTGCTTGCCTACCAGGGCGGCCGCCTGGTCGCCGTCGGTGGTTCCTGGTATTACCTGCTGGCGGGCATCGGCCTGTTCCTGGCCGGCGTGTTGCTGGCGCTGGGCAAGCGTGCCGGCCTGTGGCTGTTCGGCGCCACGCTGGCGGCCACCATCGCCTGGGCGCTGTGGGAAGTGGGCCTGGATGGCTGGGGCCTGGTCCCGCGTCTGGCCTGGATGTCGGTGCTGGGGCTGGTACTGCTGCCGTTCTGGGGCGTGGCCCGTCGCCGCATGCAGCCGCTGTCGGGACTGGGCTATGTGCTGGTGACCGGCGTGCTGCCGATCCTGGGCGCGACGCTGATCCTGTGGCCGCTGCTGGTGCCGCGCAATGTCGAACTGGCCGATGCCTCCAAGCTGCCGGCCGAGAACGCGACGCCGTTCAGCCGCGCCAACGTGCCCAGCCCGGACGGTAACGTCGCGGCCAATCACGATGCCAGCAACTGGACCTCGTACGCCGGCTCCAACCTGTCCAACCACTACACCCCCGGTGCGCAGATCACGCCGGAGAACGCCAAGAACCTGAAGGTGGCCTGGGAGTTCCATACCGGCGATCTGAAGCCGGCCGGCTCCAAGCTGGGCTACGCCTTCCAGAACACCCCGCTCAAGGTCGGCGACCTGCTCTACATCTGCACCCCGACCCAGAAGGTGATCGCGGTGGAAGCGGCCAACGGCAAAGAGCGCTGGCGCTTCGACCCGCAGACCAACCCCAAGGCGATGGCCGGCGTTGCCGCCACAACCTGCCGCGGCGTGTCGTACTACCAGGCGCCGCAAGGCACCGCCGAGTGCCCGACGCGGATCTTCTGGCCGATGGTCGATGGCCGCCTCGGCGCGCTGGACGCGCAGACCGGCAAGCTGTGCACCAGCTTCGGCAATAACGGCTTTGTCGATCTCAACGCCGGCACCGGCAACACCAAGCCGGGCTTCGTCGGCCCGACCTCGCCGCCGGTGGTGATGCGCGGCGTGGTGATCCAGCCCACCGGCCAGGTGCGCGACGGCCAGGAAGGCGATGCGCCGTCGGGCGTGGTGCGCGGCTTCGATGCGCTCACCGGCCAGCTGCGCTGGGCCTGGGACCTGGGCAACCCGGCGATCACCGCCGAGCCGCCGGCCGGGCAGACCTATACCCGTTCCACCCCGAACGTGTGGTCGCTGATGGCAGCCGACGACGAGCTGGGCCTGGTCTATCTGCCGACCGGCAATGCCTCGGGCGATTTCTTCGGCAAGGGCCGCACCCCGCAGGATGAGGAATACACCGCCTCGCTGGTTGCCGTGGATGCGGCCACCGGCAAGGAGCGTTGGCACTTCCGCACCGTCAACCACGACCTGTGGGATTACGACATCGGCCCGCAGCCGAACCTGGTCGATTGGCCGGTCGCCGGCGGTGGCACCCGTCCTGCGGTGATCCAGGCCACCAAGTCCGGTCAGGTGTTCGTGCTGGACCGCGCCACCGGTGCGCCGCTCATGCCGGTCAAGCAGATCGCCGTGCCGCAGGGCACCGATCACGGCGACTGGACCGCGGCCACGCAGCCGATCTCGCCGGGCATGCCCAATACCGTGGGCGCACCGAGCCGCGAGTACGAAACCATCGTCGAATCCGACGCCTGGGGCATGACCCCGTTCGACCAGCTGGCCTGCCGCATCCAGTTCAAGCAACTGCGCTACGAAGGCATGTTCACCCCGCCGACCCTGCAGGGCTCGCTGGCCTTTACCGGCAACCACGGCGGCATCAACTGGGGCGGCGTCTCGGTCGATCTGCAGCGCGGCATCATGGTGATGAACAGCAATCGCCTGCCCTACACCCTGCAGGTCTACACCCGCGAAAAGATGAATGAACTGGGCGTGGTCTCGGTGTTCGACGGCAAGAGCAAGACGCCGGGCTACATGGCGCAGAAGGGCCTGGCCTACGGCGCCCGCAAGGAGCCGTGGATGTCGCCGCTCAACACGCCGTGCGTGGCACCGCCGTGGGGCTACATCTCCGGCGTGGACCTGCGCACCCAGCAGGTGATCTGGCGGCGTCCGCTGGGCACCGGTTACGACCAGGGCCCGATGGGCATCCCGTCCAAGACCAAGTTCGAGATCGGCACGCCCAACAACAGCGGCTCGCTGGCCACCGCCGGCGGCGTGACCTTCATCGGCGCGACCCTGGACGACTTCATGCGCGGCTTCGACACCCGCACCGGCAAGCAGGTCTGGGAGACCCGCGTGCCGGCCGGCCCGCAGGCCGCTCCGCTGAGCTACACCATCGACGGCAAGCAGTACATCGTGGCCGCCGTGGGTGGACACGACCGCATGGAAACCAAGTCGGGCGACAGCGTGATCGCCTGGGCGCTGCCCGACGACGCGGGCGCCAAGCCGGCGAAGTAAGCCGGTGTAGCGTCAGCTAGTTAGGTATCGATAGACCGGTCATCGTGAGATGGCCGGTTTTTTTTTGGGGAATCGGGAATCGGGAATCGGGAATGGGAAAAGCGCTTTGCTGTCGTTTTTATGGGCTCGGCTTGATTGAAGACGCGCTCGATTCCCGATTCTCCATTCCCGATTTCCGGCTCTTCGATGCGTGTTCGTGGCCTCGCACTGATGGCGCCGCTGGCCAGTCTTGGTCGCGTGCATGCGATCGGACTCCGTAGTGTCGAGGTCTACGAAGTGTTTACGGAGCCCGCCGATATTTCACGTGAAATTTACAATTGTAAGACCGGTATCCGGTTGCAAATCACGGTTCCGCAGTGCATCGGGCCGCACTGAAACCGCTTCCAAATCAATTACATCGGTGTTTTCGGGGGTCTGGTCGACAGATTCCGACGAACGGTGATTTCACGCCGTCATGATTCGGGCTCGGCCGCCGATACCCCATAGCAGCCCATGCAGCGCAGGACGCCGCTCCCCACTCCGAATCACTCAGTTGGACTCAGCCTATGTCGCCCTCACCCGATGCCACCGCCGTCTCCCGCCCGCCTTCCGGCCGGAACATTGCGCGTGCCAGCACGGCCGCATGGCTGCCTGCCGCTACACAGATCGGGCTGCTGGGCTTGCTGACGCTCTACGCCGCCACGCTGCTGCCCGGCAGCATCTGGGCCGGGCTGGGCCGCTTGCTACCGGCGCTGCTGGTGTTCGGCGCGGCAAGTGCCGGGCTGTGGTGGTGGGCGCGCCGTCGCGGTCTCGCGCAACTGCAACAGGCGATCGGAACGGTGACGGCCATCGGTGACGGGCGCTTCCAGCGTCTGGATCTGCGCAACGCCTCCGGCGAACTCGCGCCGTTGCTGCACGTCCTGCAGGCGACCCAGGACAAGCTGGCCATCCGCATCGATGTGATGGAACAGGGGCTGCGCCACGGCCAGTTCGTGATCAAGGCGCTGGACGATCTGGACACCATGATCCGCATCGCCGACGACGACGGCCAGGTGCTGTTCGCCAACCGCAAACTGCTGGCGATGCTCAAGCTGATCGAGCCGGATGTGCAGAGCTTCCGCCCCAGCTTCCATGCCGAAGGCTTCGTCGGCGGCAGCATCGGCGACATCTATCCCGACAGCCAGGCCGCGATCGACCGCATGCGTGCGCTGACCGCCTCCAAGGCGGTGCGCGCGCCGTTCTTCGGCCGCCAGATCGACTTCGTCTACAGCCCGATCATCGCCGCCGACGGCACCAAGCTGGGCACCATCGCACAGTGGATGGACGTCACCGCGCAGGTCAACGCCGAGCAGGCGCTGATCCAGATCATCGATGCCGCCGCGGCCGGCGATTTCAGCCGGCGCATGCAGATCGACGGCATGGACGGCGTGCTGCTGTCGCTGGCGCAGGGCATCAACCGCATCTACGACTCGGTGGAAACCCACCTGGCCGCGTTGGCGCGGGTGATCGGCGCACTGGCCGAAGGCGACCTCACCCAGCGCGTGGATGGCGATGCGCACGGCATCTTTGCGCGCCTGCGCGACGACACCAACCAGACCGTGACCCGGCTGACCGAGATCATCGGCGGCATCCAGATCGCATCGGACACGATCCGCCGCGCTGCGGTGGAAATCGCCGCCGGCAACACCGACCTGTCCGAGCGCACCGAGCAACAGGCCGCCAATCTGGAAGAAACCGCCAGCTCCATGGAAGAACTCACCTCCACCGTGAAGCAGAACGCCGACAGCGCGCTGCAGGCCAATCGGCTGGTGGCGGGCACCGGCGAAGTCGCGCAGAACGGCGGCCAGGTGATGGACGATGTGGTGTCCACCATGGGGCAGATCAGCACCGCCTCGCGCAAGATCGGCGAGATCATCGGCGTCATCGACGGCATCGCCTTCCAGACCAATATCCTGGCGCTCAACGCCGCGGTGGAAGCCGCACGCGCCGGCGAACAGGGCCGCGGCTTCGCGGTGGTCGCCTCGGAAGTGCGCGCGCTGGCGCGACGCTCGGCCGATGCGGCCAAGGAGATCAAGACGCTGATCGCCGACTCCACCGACAAGGTCGAACTGGGCTCGGGCCTGGTGCACCGCGCCGGCGCGACCATGCGCGAGATCGTCGGCTCGGTCAAACACGTCACCGACATCATGAGCGAGATCACCGCCGCCAGCGCCGAGCAGTCCAGCGGCATCGAACAGGTCAACCGCACCGTCGCGCAACTGGACGAAGTCACCCAACGCAACGCCGCGCTGGTGGAAGAAGCCACCGCCGCCGCGCGCAGCCTGGAAGAACAGGCCGTGGAACTGGCCGATGCGGTGTCGATCTTCCGCCTGCAGCCTGCGCACAGCGGCAGCCCTAAAGCAGCGCCCGCAAGCTTCAAAAACGCAGCCGCGTAAGCCACCGGCACGGAATCACCGTAGGAGCGCACCCGGGCGCGACAAAGCTTTCCCGGTAACGCCCATCGCGCCCAGGTGCGCTCCTACACAAAGCAGGCGTGCCTGTCCGCCACCACAGATCCAGCGCACGCGGCCGAACAACACTCCGTATCAACAAGCCATCATAGAAATCAGCGCGCAGTCGTAGGAGCGCACCCGGGCGCGACGAAGCGTTATCGATAACGCCCGTCGCGCCCAGGTGCGCTCCTACGTTTAGCTGGGGCGCTAGTCGAGAAACCGCTCGCGCTGTTCCGGCGTCGGCAGCATGCAATGCTCGGTACGACCGAACCAGCGATAGCGATGGCGTGCGATCAGGCGGTAGCCGATGTCGCGCACGCGACGCGGCACCACGCGCAACACCGTGGCCAGCCGCCAGAAGCCGCCCAACCCGGCCAGCACCCGCACGATCGCGTCGCTGTCGGTCCATGCACCGCGGTCATCCACCAGCAGAAACGACAACGGGTCGTCCGGATCCAGGCCATTCCGCTGCAATAGCGCGCGTCCGGCCTGGCCCTGCATTGCGGCAAAGCGATAACGCCCGCGTCGATCGTGACGCAGCAGGAACCTGACCCAGCCATTGCACAGCAGGCACACGCCATCGAACACGATGGTCGCGGGCACAGCACCTGGCTGACGGCCGGGCGGCTCCACGCGCGACGGCTTCGAGTGAGCAGGCTCCAACCGAGACGACTCCAGCTGAGACACGTCAACGAGCGGTGGATCAACGCGGTTCAAGCCAGCCCTCGTAGCGAATGAACGGGCCGACCAGCGGCAAGTGCACGTCGACCAGGAATCCGTAACGCCCGGCGTCGGCATGCTCGCGGCAACGCACCTGCTCGAACCAGCGCGCAGGCAACCGGATCCAGCCCAATGCCCACACCCGGCTGGCCTGCCAGTACAGCGACTGCGCGTCGGCGCGCAGCGCGAATTCGAACCGCACTGCGCCCAGATGTTCGCGCAGGCGCGTGCCCTCGCGCCACAGGCGCGAATGCATCGGCAGGCCGCCAAACCGCCGATGCCAGCGCTCGCCTGTCGCGTCAGTGAGAAACTCCACTTCGACCTCCACCTCGCCACTGCGCGGCAAGCGGCTCAACAGCGCCAGTAACGGGACCAGCACATGCGTGCCGCGTTGAACCCTTGCCCGACCGGCGAAGGTCTGCCGCTGCTGCACCGAATGCAGCGCGCGCACCGGCGCAGGCAGCTGCGCGAACGCGTCCTGCCCCAAAACCTGCGCGAACAACGGCACGCTCAGGGCGCGATCCAGGCCAGCGTGGCCATGCGTCCGCTGCGACGGTCGCGACGATGCGAGAAGAAACGTTGCGGCTCGGAGATGGTGCATAGCCCGCCGCCATGGATGGCGCTGGCCGGCACACCGGCATGCTGCAGGCGCTGACGCGCCAATGCATACAAGTCCACCAGCCAATGCCCCGGGCGGGTCGCAACAAACGCGCGTTGCGCCTGCGCATCGTGCGCGACGAAGGCGTTGAACACGTCTTCACCGATTTCATAGGCCTGCGGCCCTGCGGCCGGCCCCAACCATGCCATCACCTGCCGTGGCGGCGTGCGCATCGCCGCCACGCTGCGCTCCAGCATGCCGTCGGCCAGGCCGCGCCAGCCTGCATGCGCGGCGGCCACTTCGCTGCCATCGGCAGCGGCGAGCACGACCGGCAGGCAATCGGCGGTGAGGATCGCCAGCACTACGCCGGGCACGGCGGTTACCGCTGCATCGGCGACCGGTTCCTGCGCGCCTGGCGCGACAGTGCCCGCTGCAGGCGGCTGTTCGCCGCGCGCGAGCACAGGCGCGTCGACACGCAACACCTCCACCCCGTGCACCTGACGCAGCCACTGCGGGGTGCCCGGCAGTGCCAGCGCCTCGACCAGCAGCGCCCGGTTGCGTTCCACCTGCGCAGGCGCGTCGCCATCGGCACTGTTGCGGTTGCCGAGGTTGAGCGTGTCGAACGGCGCCAGCGAGCCGCCCAGGCCGTAGCGCAGCGTGGTCAGCGCATGGATGCGTGGTGGCGCCGGCCAGTCGGCCGGCAGCACGAAGGGCCCGGCGGCGGCCACGTCAGCGGCGTGCCAGCTCGGCGGCGCGTGCGCTGTCTTCGCGCAGCGCGGTCATCAGCCGCTGCAGGTCGGCCGGCACCGGCGCGCTGGCGCGCACCGGCTCGCCGCTGACGGGGTGCAGGAATTCCAGGGTTTCGGCATGCAGCGCCTGACGCTTGAAGGTGCGCAGCTCGTGCACCAGTTCGTCGGTGGCCCCCTTGGGCAGCTTGAGCGCGCCGCCGTACAGCGGGTCGCCGACGATCGGCGACTTCAGATGCGCCATGTGCACGCGGATCTGGTGGGTACGCCCGGTTTCCAGCCGGCATTCCAGCGCGGTATGCGCGCGGAAGCGCTCGCGCAGGCGGTAATGGGTGACCGCATCGCGGCCGTCGTCACGCACCGCCATCTTCAGCCGATCGCGCGGATGGCGGTCGATCGGCGCGTTGGCGGTGCCGCCGGAGACCAGCGCGCCCACCACCACCGCCAGGTATTGGCGATGCACATCGCGTGCGGACAGCTGTTCCACCAGCGCGGTCTGCGCCTGCACGGTACGCGCCACCACCATCACGCCGCTGGTGTCCTTGTCCAGCCGGTGCACCACGCCGGCGCGCGGCACCGCCGCCAGCGCCGGGTCGCGGAACAGCAAGGCGTTGACCAGGGTACCGTCCGGATTGCCCGCGCCCGGGTGTACCACCAGCCCGGCCGGCTTGTCGATCACCAGCACCTGGTCGTCTTCGTACAGCACGCTCAGCGGGATGTCCTGCGGCGCGGCGTGGGTCTGGGTTTCCAGCACCACCTGCACCTGCACGCTCTCGCCGCCGCGCAAGGTGTCGCGCGGGCGCGCCATTTCCCCGTTCAGCAGCGCATCGCCGGACTTGATCCACTCAGACAGGCGCGAGCGCGAGAATTCGGGGAACAGCTCGGCCAGCACCGCGTCGAAACGGCGTCCAGCGGCGTTGTCGGGCACGATGGCCTGGCGGATGGACGGGTCGAGGGGGGCGGCAGATGGGTCGGACATGGACACGGGCACTCAGGCAAAAGCGGGAATTTGGCGGTCCGGGCGGCGAGAGTCAGTCGCCGGACAGGCCACTAGGCTATCATCGCGCTCTCGTTTTCCTGATGCGTCCTGCCCAGACCCATGATCCGACGGTCCACGTTTTCCGCGCCTGCGCGCCTGATTGCCCTCATGCTGGTCATGGCGTTCGTCGTCACCGGCTGCCACCGCGGCGCCAAGGACAAGAATCCCGATGAGGGCATGCCGGTCGAGCAGCTCTACGGCAAGGGCCACGGCCTGATGGAGAAAGGCAACTGGGCCGGCGCCGAAGCCAGCTACAAGCGCCTGATCGCCCAGTACCCGTACGGCCCGTACACCGAGCAGGCGATGATCGAAACCGCCTATGCCCAGTACAAGGCCGGCAAGCACGACGACACCGTCTCCAGCGTCGACCGCTTCATCCGGACCTACCCGACCCATCGCAACATCTCGTATCTGTACTACCTGCGCGGGCTGGCCAACAGCAATCGCGACACGGTGTTCCTGCGCCGCGTGTGGTCGCTGGATCCGAGCCGTCGCGACCTGTCCTCGCCGCAGCAGGCCTACAACGACTTCAACACCGTCACCGACCGCTACCCCAACAGCCGCTACGCGCCGGATGCGCGCAAGCGCATGATCGAGCTGCGCGATGTGTTCGCCCAGCATGAACTGGACAACGCGCTGTACTACCTGCGACGCAATGCCTGGGTCTCGGCGGCCGGTCGTGCCAACTACCTGCTGGAAACCTATCCGCAGAGCGCCTACCAATACGATGCAGTCGCGGTGCTGGCCGAGGCCTACACCCACCTGGGCAACAAGACCTTGGCCGCCGACGCGCGCCGCGTGCTGGAGCTCAACAGCCCGCAGCATCCGTGGCTGACCGGCGACTGGCCGAAGTATCCCTGGGCCATCCGCAAGCTCAATCCGTTCGCCGGTGAGAAGTCCGCCGCCACCGGTCAGCGCAACGCACAGATGAGCCGCGACTGAGACAGCAGTCGCCGGTGTGATGAGAAGGGGCCGCAAGGCCCCTTTTTTATTGCGGCAACGCGCCTGCGGCGGTGACGGCGCGCCAGTTGCCGCAGCACTAGCGATGCCTGGCGACAGTGACGCCTGATCGACCGGGAGATCGGCCGTCCCGCATTCCGCGCCCGCGTCCCACCCTCTCGCGCAACGCGGGGCGCGCCTGCCTGCGGCAGCTGCAGGCACATCGCCAGACCCGGCACCAGGTCACCGAACCGCGCCTGTGCGCTGCCTATACTCGGCCCTGAAGAAGATCCGACTCCCCGCTGGCGCCCGCCCAGGAGGCCGCATGTCCCGCTGCATCGCCCCGTTCCTGCTCGCCCTGTTGCTGGCGGCGATGACCACCACCGCCACTGCGGCGCCGATCGTCTACGGCGTCAACGCCCACGACAATCGTCCCGGCTATTCCATGGCCCAGGCCGAGGCCCGCTTCCAACTGCTGGCCGCACGCAATCTGCGCAGCTACCGCTTCGATGTGGACCCGCGTGACTACGCAACGCTGGATGCGCTGGTCCCGCTGGCGCGCAAATACGGCATCACGCTGCGCCCGATGGTCTACCCGATGTCGCGCGAGATCGGCTACCAGCTGGCACGCCGCTATGCGGCCGACATCAAGGTCTGGGAGATCGGCAACGAACAGGATCTGGTGCGCGCCGAGGCAGATGCCCGCATCGCGGCAATGACCACGATGTACCTGGGCATGCGCCAGGCCTCCAACGAACTGGGTGCCGGCCTGCACTTCACCATCAACATCACCGCCTGCAACAGTGACGACCGCAGCGCCAACGCACGCTGCCCCGGCGACCGCAATGGCTCGCTGTGGTTCCTGGCCAAGGCCAAGGCGGCCGGCTTCAATTTCGACCACATCAGCTTCCACTACTACGCCTTCCACCAGGATGCCGGCTACTGGAGCGCGTTGTACCTGGGCCAGCTGCGCACGGCGGCGCAGACCTACAAGACCCCGGTGTTCTTCAACGAGCTCAACTGTGCGGAGATCTACACCGGCAACACCACCGGCGGTGCGGAAGGCGACCGCGGCTGCTACGACAGCCTGGCGCAGTTGCTGCGCAACGTGCGCGACAACTATGCCGACGTGGTGTCCGAGGTGAACGTCTACGAATTGCTGGACCAGACCACCATCCAGGGCGCCGAAGGCCATTTCGGCCTGATGCACGACCTGACCCGGCCCAAGCCGACCTTGGACCTGCTCACCCGCTTCGCCCAAGCACCGGCCACCGCAGCGGTGGCTGGTGCGCCGGACGACCGACCGCAATAGCCGTTCGGGCTACTGGCCGGAATAACCATTGGTGATCGGGTAACGCCGCTCGCGGCCGAACGCGCGCCGCGACACCTTGGGCCCGGGCGCGGCCTGGTGGCGCTTCCATTCATTGAGCCGCACCAGCCGCAGCACATGCTCGACCGTGTCGGCGGCATAGCCGGCCGCGACGATGTCATCGCGCGACTGTTCCTGGTCGACGTAGCGGTACAGGATGCCGTCCAGCACATCGTACGGCGGCAGCGAATCCTGGTCGGTCTGGTTGTCGCGCAACTCGGCCGAGGGCGGGCGCGAAATCACGGCCGGCGGTATCACCGGCGCCCCGCCCACGGTATTGCGCCACTTGGCGAGGCCGAACACTTCGGTCTTGTACAGGTCCTTGAGCGGGGCATAGCCGCCGCACATGTCGCCGTAGATGGTGGCGTACCCCACCGCGTACTCGCTCTTGTTGCCGGTGGTCAGCAGCAGCCCGCCGAACTTGTTGGACAGCGCCATCAGGATCACCCCGCGGCTGCGCGACTGCAGGTTCTCTTCGGTGATGTCCGGCTGGGTGCCTTCGAACATCGGCCCCAGCGCGGCGAGCAGGCCTTCGAACGCCGGCTCGATCGCGATGGTTTCCAGCTTGACGCCCAGCGCGCGGCATTGCTCGTCGGCCAGATCGTTGGACAGGTTGGCGGTGTAGCGCGACGGCAGCCGCACCGCGGTGACGTTGTCGCCGCCCAGCGCATCGACCGCCATCGCCAGCACCAGCGCCGAATCGATGCCGCCGGACAGGCCCAGCCAGACCTTGCTGAAGCCGTTCTTGCGGCAATAGTCCTGCAAGCCACGCACCACGGCGCGCCAGGCCAACGCATCCATGCTCTCGTCGCCATCGTCCACCCACACCACGGGGGTGAAACTGCGCTCGCCGGCGGCGTAGTCCACCACCAGCCACTGATCGACGAAGGCGGCAGCGGCAGGATGCACGGTGCCGTCGCCATCGGCCACCACCGATGCGCCGTCGAACACCAGCGCGTCCTGGCCGCCGACCACGTTGAGGTAGGCAATTGCCGCCCCGCTCTCGCGGGTGCGCTCGGCCAGCAGGGCATCGCGCTGCGCATGCTTGCCGCGCTCGTAGGGCGAGGCATTGGGCACCAGCACCAGCTCGGCGCCGGCCTGCACGGTCCTGGCCAGCGGCTCGGCAAACCACAGGTCCTCGCAGATCACCACGCCCACCTGCACGCCCTTGACCGTGACCACGCAGTTGTCGCCATCCGGGTCCACGTCGAAGTAGCGGCGCTCGTCGAATACTGCGTAATTGGGCAATTCGCGCTTGCGATACGTCGCCTCGATACGCCCCTCGCGCAACACGCTGGCAGCGTTGTAGACCACGCTGCCGGCACTCTGCGGCCAGCCGACCACCGCCACGATGCCGCGCGTACTGGCGGCGATGCGCGCCAACGCTTCCTGGCAATGGGCGAGAAAACCGGGCCGCAGCAGCAGATCTTCCGGCGGGTAGCCGCTGATCGCCAGCTCGGGAAACAGCACGATGTCCGCATCGAACTCGTCGCGCGCTGCCGCGATGAAGTCGATGATGCGATCGGTATTGCGCGCCACGGCGCCGACCGGGAAGTCGAACTGCGCCATGGCGATGCGGAGCGTCTGGGACATTGGAAGGCCTATGCGAATGCAGCGGGGAAGGCGTGGCTGCGCCGCATCCCGCAACAGACCGGGATGCAGACCGGCGTCGCCGCCAAGCCTGCATTATTCCAGAAGCGCAGCGGCGTGCAGGGATCTGCCGCGCCTCGGTGTTACGCGTCCACTGCATGCACGGCGCTTGCGCGGATGATGTCCGGCTGCGTCGTTATCGCATCAACCCCACTGCAGCTCGCCGGTGGCGACCTTGGCGCCGATCTGCAATGCCAGCGTCATGCCGGCATTGGGATAGCGCGCGGTCATGGCCTTGATCAGGTCGGCACTGTTGCTGTGCCTGGCCAGCTCTTGCTCGAAGGCCAGCAGATAATCGCGCGTGTAGGCGATGGCCGAGGCATCGGTGGGCGCGCCCGGCAGCAGATGGCCGGCCACCACCACCGACGGCGAACGCGCCGCCATGCGGTCCAGCGTCTTGCGCCAGGCGGCACGGCCTTCGGCGCCGCGCGTATCGGCGGTCCACACATGCGTGCCGGAGAACACCAGCACGCCACCGACGATGGCCTTCAGTGCAGGCACCCAGACATAGCGTCGATTGGCCAGACCGTCGGCTTCGACGATCTCCAGCGCGTGGCCTTCCAGTGTGAGCGCAGGACCATCGAAGGACTCCGGCATCACGATGTCGGCCAGACGCTGCGGGCCGTTTTCCTTTAGCTGCGGGCCCCAGGTGGCCAGCTTCTTTTCGACATTGCCCTTGATCGCCGCAATGGTGGCCGAGGCGGCGACGACGCGCGCCTTGGGGAAGGCAGCCTTGATCGGCGCCAGGCTGAAGTAGTAGTCCGGGTCGCTTTGGCTGATGTAGATGGTGGTCAGCGTCTTGCCGCTGGCGCGGATCGCCTCGGCCAGCGCCTTGCCGTCGGGCAGGGTGAAGCCGCCATCGATCAGCGCCGCATCGCGCGCGCCGGAAATCAGCACCGGCGCGCGGAAGAAACCGTGCTCGCCGGCGGGGAAATGTTGATACGTCAGTGTGGTCGGTGCAGCCATGGCGGTATTCGCTCCAGGGAAGGCGGTTGCGACACTCGCAACGGCCAGGGTTTTGATGACGTCTCGTCGGGTTGGCATTGGTTTGGCCTTTGGGGATGGCGATGGTTGGGGTGAGGGTGCGGCGGAAGACAGCCAAGTCACCGGAGACGTTTGTGGGGAAAGGTCAACTGCAAGAAAGCCAACCCCATGGCGAGAAACCAGTCACCCAGATGCCTAAAAATGCCCAGCATCCAACTGCCGCAGGACGACATCGGGGTTCCCATAACCCGCCCCGACATCCAGCAACCAGCGCTTGCCGGACGACTGCGCAACCAGCGTCGGCACGCCGCGCACATCGAATTCCTGCAACAGCTCCAGCGCGGTGTCGATGCGCGCCTGTGTCAGCGCAAGCAGCTGCGCATCCGGCGCGGCAATCTGCTTTGCGGCCTGCTCCAGCCCAAGCGATTCCAGCAGGCCCACCAGCGTGTCCAGCGCGGTCACATCGTTACCCTCGACATAGCGCGCCCGCTGGATGGCCCCCAGCACCTGCACTTCGCGCGACGGAGCGACACGCGCCACCGCCGTCAGTGCCAACGTCGCCGGACCGCTGTCGAAGCGTTGCTGACGATCGCCGAGCACGCGCTGCCGATACTGGGCGCTGAAACCCTGGCCGGTCAGCTGTGCGATGCGTTGGTCGTTGGACCAGGCGTAGCCGGCGAAGGTGTCGTCCATCGCCCTGGCGCCCGCGCCCAGAAAGAGGCCGGCTGGCAGCAATTGCAGCGCGACATCGGCCCGCGCCTGCAACGCCGACACCACCGCGCTGGCGCCATAGCACCAGCCGCACAGCGGGTCGTAAATGTAGTGAACGGTGGTGGACATGGCAGCGGTATCCGGTGGCGAGGAATGCATCCTAGGCCCGCGCCGTTGACTCTTAAATACATCCGCCATAAACATACCGTATGCCAAAGACACACAATCGAAGCGAGACCGGACCAGGCGGCCTGGGCAATCTGCGCCGCCTGGCCTATTTCGTCGCAGTGGTGGACACCGGCTCCTTCACGGCGGCCGCCGAGCGCCTGGGCATCACCAAGGCGGTGGTGAGCCAGCAGGTCGCCCGCCTGGAGCGCGAATGCCGCACCTCGCTATTGGTGCGCACGACCCGCAGGGTGCGCACCACCGAACTCGGGCAGGCGTTCTACCAGCGCTGCGCGGCCATCCTGCGCGATACCGACGACGCCTTCGACGCACTCACCGACACCACCGCCGAACCGTTCGGCCTACTCCGGCTCACCGCTCCGCTGGACTACGGCGTGCGCGTGGTGGTGCCGGCGATCGCTGCCTTCACCCGGCGCCATCCGGCCTGCAAGGTCGACGCGATCCTCAGCGACCAGACCCTGGACCTGATGACGGCCAACATCGAACTTGCGATCCGCGTCGGCTGGCTGGCCGAAAGCAGCCTGCAGGCACGCAAGATCGGCGCGTTTCGGCAGTTGCTGGTCGCCCCTTCCGCGATGGCTGCGCAGCTGGCCCGAATCGCATCGCCGCAGGACATCGCCACCCTGCCCTTCGTGGCGAACACTGCCTTGCGCGATCACCAGCGCTGGCAATTCGCGCACGCCACGCATGCGCCGCAGAGTGTGGACGTGCAGCCGGGCATCTTTCTCGACGCCACCCTCGCCGTGCGCGAAGCGGTGTGCCAGGGCGCAGGCATCTCGGTGCTGCCCGATTATGTGGTCGCCGACGATCTGGCTGCCGGTCGCTTGCTGCATGTGCTGCCGCAGTGGCAGTTGCCGTCTGGCGGCATCCACGCCGTGTTTCCGGCAACGCGCTTTCGACCGGCCAAGGTGCGCGCGTTCGTGGATCTGTTGCTTGAGCTCAATGTGCAACAGCACGAGCTTTGAATCGAACGCTGCAAGCCGATCGAATCCTCCGCCAAGTCGCGACAGGCAACGGCGGCCGGCGAAGACGCTGGCACCAGCCATTGACCACGGCAATGGCCACGTCGGCCATTGCAACAAATGACTCGCCATAGACCGCTGGCCACAGTGGCTAGCCACAAAAAAGGCCGCCCAAAGGCGGCCTCTCCGACGCTACGCGCTTGCGCGCGCGGCGTGCTTACTTCACCAGCGCAGCAATCGCCGCACCCAGATCGCCCGGCGAACGGACGGTCTTGACGCCGGCAGCTTCCATCGCCGCGAACTTGCCTTCGGCAGTGCCCTTGCCGCCCGATGCGATCGCACCGGCGTGGCCCATGCGCTTGCCGGCCGGAGCCGACGCACCGGCGATGAAGCCGACCACCGGCTTCTTCACGAACTGCTTGATGTACTCGGCACCGGCTTCCTCGGCGTCGCCACCGATTTCGCCGACCATGATGATGCCTTCGGTCTGCGGGTCTTCGTTGAACAGCTTGAGGCAGTCGACGAAGTTCAGGCCGTTGATCGGGTCGCCACCGATACCGATGCAGGTGCTCTGGCCCAGGCCCACTTCGGTGGTCTGCTTGACCGCTTCATAGGTCAGGGTGCCCGAACGCGACACGATGCCGATCTTGCCCGGCTTGTGGATGTGGCCCGGCATGATGCCGATCTTGCACTCGCCCGGGGTGATCACGCCGGGGCAGTTCGGCCCGATCAGCACGGTGTCCGGATGCGAGCGGGTCAGCACGTTCTTGACGCGCAGCATGTCCAGCACCGGGATGCCCTCGGTGATGCAGACGATGACCTTGATGCCGGCCGCGGCCGCTTCCAGGATCGCATCGGCCGCGTACGGCGGCGGCACGTAGATCACCGACGCGTCGGCGCCGGTGCTCTGCACGGCATCGGCCACGGTGTTGAACACCGGCAGGTCGATATGCGTGGTGCCGCCCTTGCCCGGCGTCACGCCGCCGACGACCTGGGTGCCGTACTCGATCATCTGAGTGGCGTGGAAGGTGCCCTGCTGGCCGGTGAAGCCCTGCACGATCACCTTGGTGTTCTTGTTAATCAAAACGGACATGGATAGTTCCTTCGGTGTCGTGGATCAGGCGGCGTTCTTGACAGCTTCGACGACCTTCTTGGCACCGTCGTTGATGTTGTCGGCCGGGATGATGGCCATGCCGCTGTCGCGCAGCAGCTGCTTGCCTTCTTCCACATTGGTGCCTTCCAGGCGCACCACGACCGGGACCTTGACGCCCACTTCCTTGACCGCAGCGATGATGCCCTCGGCAATCATGTCGCAACGGACGATGCCGCCGAAGATGTTGACGAAGATGCCTTCGACCTTGTCCGAGGACAGGATCAGCTTGAACGCCTCGATGACGCGCTGCTTGTTGGCACCGCCGCCCACGTCCAGGAAGTTCGCCGGCTCGCCGCCGTTGAGCTTGATCACGTCCATGGTGGCCATGGCCAGGCCTGCGCCGTTGACCATGCAACCGATGTTGCCGTCCATGGTGACGTAGTTGATGTCCAGCTCCGACGCGGTCACTTCGGTCTCGTCTTCCTGCGTCTTGTCGCGCATGGCGATCAGCTGCTTCTGACGGAACGCGGCGTTGTCGTCGCTGTCGAACTTGCCGTCCAGTGCGTACAGGTTGCCGTCGTCCAGGATCGCCAGCGGGTTGATTTCAACCAGCGCCAGATCCTTTTCGTTGAACAGGCGATACAGGTTCACCATGATGCTGGCGAACTGGCCGGCCTGCTTGGCGGTCAGGCCGAGCTTGAAGCCGAAATCGCGGCCGTGGTAGCCCTGCACGCCTTCGACGAAATCGACGTTGAGCGAGTGGATCAGCTCCGGCGTCTCGGCGGCGACCTGCTCGATCTCCACGCCACCCTCGCTGGACGCGATATAGGTGATGGTCTTGGTGCCGCGGTCGACCAGGATCGACAGGTACAGCTCCTTGACGATCTCGCCGGCGGTGGTCACCAGCACCAGGTTGATCGGCAGCTCGACGCCGGCGGTCTGGTAGGTGGACATCTTGGTGCCGAGCATCTTGGCCGCTGCGGCCTTCACGTCGTCGGTGGTCTTGCAGAACTTGACGCCGCCAGCCTTACCGCGACCGCCCGCGTGGATCTGCGCCTTCACCATCCAGGGGCCCTTGCCCAGGGAATTGGCGACTTCAACCGCTTCGTCCGGGGTCGCCGCGACCTTGCCGGCCGGAACGGGGATGCCGTACTCGGCAAGCAGCTGTTTTGACTGGTATTCGTGGAAATTCATGCGTCACCGTGGGAAAAGGAAACGACCGCTGCGTGCAACGCAGACCGCCTGGGCGGCACGTCAAGAGACGCGAACGGGCCGCCTATTGTGGCCGACCACGCCGTGCGGCGCAAAAGCCGGCGCGCGTGGCCTGCCGTTTGCACCGCTTGCGCGCAGCCCGGCACTGTGCGCAAGCGCTGCGCGGGCCGCGCACCTGCCTATACTCGCGGCTTGCTCCAGCGGGGAATCGGCTTGCCATCCAGCCCATCGCTTATCGACCGGATCCAGTCCGCGCCGCAGCGCGAGCTGTACTTCTTTTCGCTGTACCGGGTGCTGGTGGCCGGGCTGATCGCCGCCCTGGTGTTCAGCCCCCTGTCCGACGCGATCCCGGAGCCGCGTTACCCGCGCCTGGCGGCCGGCGTGGCGATCGGCTATCTATCGGTGGCGATCCCGCTGCTGTTCTGGGGCCGCAGCGAGCGCCGGCTGACCACCACCGTGTTCTGTTCGGTGCTGGCCGACATCGCCGCGGCGACCCTGGCCACGCATGCGCTGCCCGGCGCCAGCGCCGGCATCGCGATGATGCTGCTGTTCAATGTCGCCGCTGCCTCGATCCTGCTGCGCCTGCGCTACGGCATGAGCATCGCGGTGCTCGCCAGCGGCGCCATCGTGCTGGAATACCTGTGGACCCTGCTCGAAGGCGGCGGCGCCGCCCGCCCGGTCGCGGAGCTGGCGATGTTCGCCACCAGCTACGTCGCGGTGGCCTTCATCTGCGAACAGATCGGTTCGCGTGCACGCCGCAACCAGGTACTGGCCGACGAACGCGGCGCGCAGGTCGCCAACCTCTACGAGATCAACGAACTGATCATCCGCCGCATGCGCACCGGGGTGCTGGTGGTCGACACCCACAGCCACATCACCCTGGCCAACGAGGCGGCGCTGGCGCTGCTCGGCGACGGCGACCAGCGCAACGCCCCGGTCGACCTGTCGCTGGCCGCGCTCACGCCCGAACTGTCGCGCCGCCTGCAGCGCTGGCGCAGCGGCTGGCGCGAGGAAGAGGCACCGCTGCAACTGGGCGCCGACCGCCCTGAAGTGCAGCCGCGCTTCGTGCGGCTGCTCGCCGACAGCGACCTGGTGCTGGTGTTTCTGGACGATGCCAGCGTGGTGTCGCGGCGCGCCGAATCGCTCACGCTGTCGGCGATGGGGCGCTTTTCGGCCAGCCTGGCGCACGAGATCCGCAATCCGCTGGCGGCGATCAGCTACGCCTCGCAGCTGCTGGAGGAATCCCCGGACATCGGCGATGCCGACCGCCGCCTGCTGCAGATCATCCACCAGCAATGCCAGCGCACCAACGGCATCGTCGAGAGCGTGCTCGCGCTGGCCCGCCGCGAGCGCGCAAGCCCGGACAACCTGGATCTGGCCGCCTTCGTGCGCCGCTTCGTGGTCGAGTACCGGCAGACCCTGTCGATGGAGACCGACATCCTGGAGGCCAGCATCCAGGGCAATGCCGTGCATGCCTTGATCGACCCAAAGCACCTGCACCAGATCCTGACCGCGCTGGTGCACAACGCGCTCAAGTACGGCCGGGTCATGGACGAACCGGCGCGGGTGAAACTGCGTGTGGAGCGCATGGAGCGCATGGCGGTGATCGACGTGGTCGACCGCGGCCCCGGCATCCCGGAGACGGTGGCCGCGCAATTGTTCCGCCCGTTCTACACCACCTCCGAGCACGGCACCGGGCTGGGCCTGTATATCGCCCAGGAACTGTGCCGCGCCAACCAGGCGCAACTGGACTACGTGTCGGTGCCGGGCGGCGGCGCCTGTTTCCGGATCCTGTTGCAGGGGCCCAATAGCCTGCTCGGGAAATGAGCGAGAGCGTTGCGTCACTCCTGGAGCAAGCCAGTTGCGCAGCTGCCTGCAAGGGCGCTGCGATCGTGTCCATGCGGCCAGCTGCTGGGTATCGTGCTGCGCACGCGCACCATCGTGTGATCACGTGAATCGTTACGCCCGGACCCGACCGGCAATTGTCGACGGTCATCGCCGTGGGCTATCGTGCGCCACATGAACGAACCGAAAAGTGCCCTGGTTGTCGATGACGAGCGTGACATTCGCGAACTGCTTGTTCTCACCTTGGGCCGGATGGGCCTGCGCATCAGCACCGCCGCCAACCTAGCCGAAGCGCGCGAGCTGCTGGCCAACAATCCCTACGACCTGTGCCTGACCGACATGCGGTTGCCCGACGGCAACGGCATCGAGCTGGTCACCGAAATCGCCAAGCACTATCCGCAGACCCCGGTGGCGATGATCACCGCGTTCGGCAGCATGGACCTGGCGGTGGAAGCCTTGAAGGCCGGTGCCTTCGACTTCGTCAGCAAGCCGGTGGACATCAGCGTGCTGCGCGGCCTGGTCAAGCACGCGCTGGAGCTGAACAACCGCGACCGCCCTGCCCCGCCACCGCCGCCACCGGAACAGGCCAGCCGCCTGCTCGGCGATTCCAGTGCGATGGAAAGCCTGCGCGCCACCATCGGCAAGGTCGCGCGCAGCCAGGCGCCGGTCTACATCGTCGGCGAATCGGGCGTGGGCAAGGAACTGGTCGCCCGCACCATCCACGAACAAGGCGCACGCGCGGCCGGCCCGTTCGTGCCGGTCAACTGTGGCGCCATCCCCGCCGAACTGATGGAAAGCGAATTCTTCGGCCACAAGAAGGGCAGCTTCACCGGCGCGCATGCCGACAAGCCCGGCCTGTTCCAGGCCGCGCATGGCGGCACGCTGTTTCTGGACGAAGTGGCCGAATTGCCGCTGCAGATGCAGGTCAAGCTGCTGCGCGCGATCCAGGAAAAATCGGTGCGCCCGGTGGGCGCCTCCAGCGAGTCGCTGGTGGACGTGCGCATTCTCTCGGCCACCCACAAGAACCTGGGCGACCTAGTCTCCGACGGCCGTTTCCGCCACGACCTGTACTACCGCATCAACGTCATCGAACTGCGCGTGCCGCCGCTGCGCGAACGCGGCGGCGACCTGCCGCAACTGGCCGCGGCCATCATCGCGCGCCTGGCACATAGCCACGGCCGGCCGATTCCGCTGCTGACCCACTCCGCACTCGACGCGCTGGACCAGTACGGCTTCCCGGGCAACGTGCGCGAGCTGGAAAATATCCTCGAACGCGCCCTGGCCCTGGCCGAAGACGATCAGATCAGCGCCAGCGACCTGCGCCTGCCCGCCCACGGCGGCCATCGCCTCGCCGCCACTCCCGGCAGCGCCGCCGTCGAACCCCGCGAAGCGGTGGTCGACATCGACCCCGCCTCGGCCGCCCTGCCCTCCTACATCGAGCAACTGGAGCGCGCCGCGATCCAGAAGGCGCTGGAGGAGAATCGCTGGAACAAGACCAAGACCGCCGCGCAGCTGGGCATCACGTTTCGGGCATTACGTTATAAGTTGAAGAAGTTGGGGATGGAGTAAAAGGCCGGGAGTCGGGATTGGGGAATCGGGAATCGTAACAGCGGGTTGCCGTGTTTAGTTGCTTTGACGGCTCTGTTCTGGCTTCTACGTCTCGAGAACCTTAGAGGACGGCATTCATGGCCGGATGCTGTTCTCCTAATAAAAACGGCGCTCCCCTTACGAGGAAGCGCCGTTTTTTGGGGGTTCGCAACTTTGCCAAGTATCGCCAAAACCGGTGAGCAAAAGCTTGGGGGAAAGGATTACCGCCGTAGCCAGCTTTTCCGACTCCCAATCTCCCGATTCCCAGCCCTTAGTCCTTGGTCACCCGATTGATCTCGGCCAGGCTGATCACCCGCGCGACCTTCATCTAGTCCACCTGATGCAGGTCGCCAGTAACGATCCAAGACAGACAGCTGCCCAGCCCGCCAGTCGGGGGGCTCTTGCGAATCCCCAATCCCGAATCCCCAAATCCCAGCACTCAGTCTTTCGTCACCCGGTTGATCTCGGCCAGGCTGGTCACCCCGTGCGCGGCCTTGACCAACGCCGACTGGCGCAGGTCGCGGATGCCGATACTCTGTGCCGCCTCGGCGATCTGCATCGCGTTACCGCCTTCCAGCACGATCGCGCCGATCTCGTCGGTCATCGGCATCACCTGGTAGATACCGGTACGGCCCTTGTAGCCTTCGGTACACTCGTCGCAACCGACCGCCTCATACAGCTCGATCCCGGCAGCGATCTGCGCAGGCGTGAAGCCTTCGGCCAGCAACGCATGCTCGGGCAAGGTCGATTTGCGCTTGCAGTTGTTGCACAGGCGCCGCGCCAGACGCTGCGCGATCACCAGGGTCACCGACGAGGTGATGTTGTACGGCGCGATGCCCATGTTCATCAGACGCGCGATGGTCTGTGGCGCATCGTTGGTATGCAGCGTGGACAGCACCATGTGACCGGTCTGCGCGGCCTTGATGGCAATCTCGGCCGTCTCCAGGTCGCGGATTTCGCCGACCATGATGATGTCCGGATCCTGGCGCAAGAACGAGCGTAGCGCCGCGGCGAAGGTCATGCCGCGCTTGTTGTTCTGCTGCACCTGATTGACGCCGGGCAGGCGGATTTCCACCGGGTCCTCGGCGGTGGAGATATTGCGCGTCTCGTCGTTGAGGATGCCCAGTGCCGTGTACAACGACACCGTCTTGCCCGAACCGGTCGGCCCGGTCACCAGCACCATCCCGTACGGCTTGTGAATCGCATCCAGGAACAGCTTCTGCTGGTCAGCCTCGTAGCCCAGCTTCTCGATGCCCAGCTTGGCCGCGCTGCCGTCCAGGATACGCAGCACCACCTTTTCGCCGAACAGGGTCGGCAAAGTGCTCACACGGAAGTCGATCTGCTTGGTCTTGGACAGGTTGAGCTTGATGCGCCCGTCCTGCGGCACCCGCTTCTCGGCAATGTCCAGCTGCGACATCACCTTCAGACGCGCCGCGATGCGCTGGTTCAGCTTCACCGGTGCCTTGGCCACGTTCTTCAGCAGCCCGTCGATCCGCAGCCGCACCCGGTAGTCGTCTTCGTAGGGCTCGAAGTGGATGTCGGAGGCTCCCCGCCGGATCGCATCCACCAACACCTTGTTGACGAACTTCACCACCGGCGTGTCGTCGCCCTTGGCATCGACCCCGGAATCCCCGCCGGCGCCCATGTCCTCGTCCCCGGCCGACACGTCCAGATCGCCCATCCCCTCGTCGTCGTCACCGAGCGAAGAGCCAAGCGCCGCATTGCTGGCTTGCCATTGCTCCAAGGTGCGACGGATCTGATCCTCGTCGACCAGGATCGGCTCGACCACCAGGTTGGTATGAAACTTGATGTCGTCCAGCGCCCTAGTCTGGGTCGGGTTGCTCACCCCCACGAACAACCGGTTGCCGCGCTTGAACAGCGGCAGCACCTGGTACTTCTGGAGCAACTCTTCACTGACTAGCTTAATGGCGTTTTGGCTGGCGTCGAAGACGGAAACGTCCATTAGAGGCATGCCGAACTCGACTGCATTAGCCGCCGCAAGTTGTGCCGCGGACACCAGCTTCCTGTCCGCGAACCATTGCGGGAGGGGCACCTTCGCTTGCGCAGCCTGATCCATTGCAGCACGGGCCGCCACTTCATCAAGAGCACCATCTTGCACAAGACGACGCGCCAGCCCAGTGATACCGACCAAGTTGGTGCTGATTGCGATGCTCATAGAATTTCAAGATCCTGTGGCGACGTACATACCGTACAGTCGAACCCATGCTTGCACAAAAAAATTTGTATCTACAACCGCCCCCTTATTTGCAATGCCCTTGTCCGTCACGGAAAGCCCGCCTAGCATCACAAGTGGTCCCTGTATTCGTCCAGTCAAGTTGAACTCCTACAGACAATGAGGGAGTATCTATGATCGTGAGTCGCGCAGAGCCATCTACAGATGTGGCACCAGTAGTTGCTCGAATCACTCCATCTTGTATGGTGAAAGGCGCAGGCAAGTTTCGCGTATGTGTTGAAGGCGCCATAGGTACACCGTTAAATCCAGAACTACACCCAACTAGTGACTGTTGTTCGGTTGCACAAAGACCTATTGCAGTCCGATAAGCACCTAGTTCCGACATCGCAGCCGCCGCTCTAGTCCTAGATACATAATCGCTATATAGCGGAATTGCTAGTGAAGCCAGTATTGCTATCACCGCAACGACGATCATCAATTCTATCAGGGTGAAACCTGCGACTGATCCTTTGCGGTCCATACGCCCCCCTCAGACTTTCCACAAGAGATTTACAGCGCAAAATAAAGAGCCCTGCAAAGCAGGGCTCCAAGTTACATCAGCATGCACCGAATTACGGGCAACCACCTTGACCAGGCTTGAAGCCACGCGTCGGATTGCAAGAGGTGCCGCTATTCTCCCAAGAGATGACACCTGCATTAGAAGTCGGAGTCAGCACATAGGTCAGGTTGGCACCGCCGCTCGAAGCGGTGGCGCCAGTCGTGGCCGTGATGACACCGTCCGCAACGCTAGTGATGTTAGTCACGTTCTTAGTACGAGGAAACGCAGCAGCAGTAATTGCCGGAATGCCGTTGGTACCAGCGCTACAACCCGTTGCAGTCTGCGTTTCAGCGATGCAAGACGAAACTGCAGTCTTGTACCCAGCGAGCTCTGCAGCAGCACCAGAGGCACGGGTACGCGAGACATAGTCTTGGTACTGCGGAATAGCGATTGCCGCCAGAATCGCAATGATTGCCACAACGATCATCAACTCGATGAGCGTAAAACCTTTCTGCATTTTGTTCATCTGAAATCCCCTAGAGGTAATTAAATCTCGAGACAGGCGTCCCGAACCGGACAGCAGTTGCTTCGTGTACAAATTTAAGCAAGCAGGATGCGTGCCAAGTCAGACCACCCCCTCGAAACGCCCTGACCGAATGATGCACCATCTTCAGCGAGCTTGGCACAGCGCGAGTTTCGTTCTGAGACACCATCTACATCGGGCCCCGCCTGGTCAGAAGGTGACAAATAAGGTCACATTCGCCCGCTCGCTACAAAAATCGCCCTGCTCCGCAACTCAATCGAACGCCGTGCTTGATACGAAAGAAAGAGGTACCATCAGACATCTTTCGCCTGGGGACGGCGGATTGGGGATAGAACATGGCAGCAACAAGCGGCACTCTCAAAAGCAAGCCGGGCGGCAAGACAAGCCAGCTACAAGTCTATGTGTGGGAAGGCTCCGATCGTCGTGGCGTCAAGATGAAGGGCGAACAGAGCGCGCGTAACGTCAACCTGCTGCGAGCCGAGTTGCGCCGCCAGGGGATCACCCCAAGTATAGTCAAACCTAAACCGAAGCCCTTGTTTGGCGAGACTGGCAAAAAAATCACGCCGAAAGACATTGCCTTCTTTAGTAGACAGATGGCGACAATGATGAAGTCAGGCGTACCTATAGTCGGCGCGCTGGAAATCATAGGAAGCGGACACAAGAATCCGCGCATGCGCAATTTGGTGGGTCAAGTTAGAACCGACATCGAAGGCGGCTCATCGCTCTATGAGGCCATGAGCAAACACCCGGTTCAGTTTGACGAGCTATATAGAAACCTAGTCAAAGCCGGCGAAGGCGCGGGCGTACTTGAAACGGTCCTCGATACCGTTGCGACTTACAAAGAAAATATTGAAGCACTCAAAGGAAAAATCAAAAAAGCGCTTTTTTACCCTGCCATGGTTATTGCAGTAGCCATCATAGTGAGCGCTATTCTACTAGTATTTGTAGTACCCCAATTTGAGGACGTCTTTAAAGGGTTTGGCGCTGAACTACCTGCATTTACTCAGCTAATAGTATCCGCATCGCGCTTTATGGTCGCTTATTGGTGGCTAATACTCTTCACGAGCATAGGGTGCGTCGTAGCATTTTTATACGCTTACAAGCGCTCACTTCGCCTACAACACCTGATAGATAGGCTCACTCTCAAAGTGCCCGTCATAGGGCAAATAATGCACAACAGCTCAATTGCACGATTCTCAAGAACGACGGCGGTGACCTTTAAGGCCGGCGTTCCGCTAGTGGAGGCTCTCGGCATTGTCGCCGGAGCTACTGGCAATGCCGTTTATGAGGACGCCGTTCTGCGTATGCGGGACGATGTTTCAGTGGGTTATCCGGTCAATATGGCCATGAAACAGGTAAATTTATTTCCGCACATGGTCATCCAAATGACAGCGATCGGCGAAGAAGCGGGCGCGCTAGACGCCATGCTCTTCAAAGTGGCCGAGTATTACGAGCAAGAAGTCAATAATGCCGTGGATGCCTTGAGCAGTTTACTTGAGCCTCTGATTATGGTCTTTATTGGAACAATCGTTGGCGGAATGGTTATCGGCATGTATCTACCAATCTTCAAACTCGCCTCTGTGGTTTAAATCAAGCATGGCATTTCTCGACCAGCATCCCGGTCTCGGCTTTCCTGCCGCGGCCGGACTGGGACTGCTGATCGGCAGCTTCCTGAACGTGGTGATCCTGCGCCTGCCCAAGCGCATGGAGTGGCAGTGGCGGCGCGACGCGCGCGAGATCCTGGAGCTGCCGGACATCTACGAGCCGCCGCCGCCGGGGATCGTGGTGGAGCCCTCGCACGACCCGGTCACCGGCGACAAGCTCAAGTGGTGGGAGAACATCCCGCTCTTTAGCTGGCTGATGCTGCGCGGCAAGTCACGCTACAGCGGCAAGCCGATCTCCATCCAATACCCACTGGTTGAGCTGTTGACCTCGATCCTGTGCGTGGCCAGCGTCTGGCGCTTCGGCTTCGGCTGGCAGGGCTTTGGCGCGATCGTGCTGAGCTGCTTTCTGGTGGCGATGTCGGGCATCGACCTGCGCCACAAGTTGCTGCCGGACCAGCTGACCTTGCCGCTGATGTGGCTGGGCCTGGTCGGCTCGATGGACAACCTCTACATGCCGGCCAAGCCCGCCCTGCTGGGCGCGGCGGTTGGCTATGTCTCGCTATGGACGGTGTGGTGGCTGTTCAAGCAGCTCACCGGCAAAGAAGGCATGGGCCACGGCGACTTCAAGCTGCTGGCCGCGCTCGGTGCCTGGTGTGGGCTGAAGGGCATCCTGCCAATCATCCTGATCTCCTCGCTGGTCGGCGCCATCCTCGGCTCGATCTGGCTGGTGGCCAAGGGCCGCGACCGTGCCACCCCGATCCCGTTCGGCCCCTACCTGGCCATCGCAGGCTGGGTGGTGTTCTTCTGGGGCAACGACCTGGTGGACGGCTACCTGCACTTCGCAGGCCTACGTTGACCGGGGCACGACGATGAGCGACTTCATCGTCGGCCTCACCGGCGGCATTGCTTCCGGCAAGAGCGCGCTTGCCGCTGAGTTCGAGAAGCTGGGCGTGCCGGTCATCGATGCGGATATTGTTGCACGGCATGTGGTGGCGCCCGGTCCCATTCTTGATGCGATCGTAGAACGGTTTGGCCCGGACATCCTGCTACCGGGTGGCACGCTTGACCGCCAAGCGCTGCGCAAGATCGTCTTCGCCGATCCAGCCCAACGGAAAGCGCTGGAAGCGATCACCCACCCGGCCATTCGCGCAGAACTGCAGCGCGCCGCGCAGGAAGCCGTGGGCCCCTATACGATCGTCGCGATTCCCCTGCTGACCGAAGCGGGCGGACGAGCGACCTATGCCTGGCTGGACCGCATTCTCGTCGTCGATGTGCCGGTGTCGCTCCAACATGCTCGCCTGATGCAACGCGACGGGAGCACATCGGTGCTTGCCGATCAGATGATTGCCGCGCAAGCATCTCGCGAACAACGATTGGCCATTGCCGATGACGTAATCAGCAACGAAGGCGACACGGACCGACTGGCGCAACAAGCGCGAAGCCTGGATGCGAGCTACAGGGCAATTTTACAAACGCATCGAATCGGGCGCTGACATCTACGGCTGCGCACTCAAAACACTGCCATGGCCAGTCGACTGCCGTTACCGCCAGCGAGATCGTTAGCACACGAGTCGTGGCATCCATTACTCCCTTACTACGATGCAGAACCCGGCCGGCCGCACAGCCAGCGCATCCCGAGCGTGCGCTTGCGCGGGCTGTGGCTGGAGCAGTTGGGGTTTGCGGTTGGGTGCAAGCTGCAGATCACTGCGCGTGCGGGCGAGTTGGTGGTGACGGTGGTAGAGCGCTGAGCTGGGTTTTGGGTGCGGTTGTTGTTTGCAACCCCCCGGCGTGGGGGCGTCATGGGTAAGGCTATCGCGCCCGGGCGCGCTCCTACGGGAGTGCGGGTGGTGGTTAGCGATGGAAGGCTAGTGTTGCGATGACGCCGCGCTGCTGGCCTGGGCGTACGCTGACGCGCCAGCCGTAGAGATCACAGAGCCGGCTGACGATCGACAGGCCGATGCCGCCGCCTTGCGAGTGGCCGGCGTGGGTGCCGCGGTAGCCGCGCTGGAACAGTTTGGCGGCGTCTTCCTCGCTCAGGCCGGGACCGGAGTCGATCACTTCTACCGCATCGCCAAGCACGCGCACGCGCACCTGGCCGTCCTGGGTGTACTTGACCGCGTTGCCGATCAGGTTGCCCAGCGCCACCGACAAGGCAGATTCGGGCGCGTCGATGACCAGGTCGCGCTCGCCTTCCAGCAGCAGCTCCAGCTGCTTGCCGCCGAGTTGGGCGCGGTGCGCGTCGATCAGCTGTTCGGCTACCTTGGCGACGTTGCTGCTGCCCTGCCCGCGTTCGTTGCGCGAGAGCAATAGCAGCGAGCCGATCAGGTCGCTGCACTGCAGTTCGGCGCGCTGGATGCGCTGCAAGCGTTGCAGCATCTTTTCGTCGAGATTGGGCTTGGTGAGCAGCAGTTCGGTGGCGCCGCGGATCACCGCCAGCGGGGTGCGCAGTTCGTGGCTGACGTCGGCGTTGAATTCGCGATCGCGCTGTACCACTTCGGTGAGGCGGGCCGAGTAATCGTCCAGCGCTTCGGCCAGCTGGCCCACTTCATCGTCGGGGAAGTGCGCGGCCAGCGGCTTGGGCTCGCTGGTGCCGCCGCGGTAGGCGCGCAGGCGTGCGGCCAGGTCCGACACCGGGCGCATGACCTTGGACGCCGACCACCAGCCGATCAGCAGCGAGAAACCGCTGAACACCAGCACCGAGAGCATCAAGGTGCGCTTGAGTTGGATCTCACCCTTGATGGTCTGGGTCATGTCGTAGGCGAGGAAGAACCACTCGCTCGGCGTCTTGCGTACCGCCAGCTTGTACGAATACGCGTTGCCGTTTTCGTCCACGCCGGAGATGGTGTGGATGCCGTCCGGGAACTGATACCACTCCGGCTGTTCCAGCCGCAGCGCTTCGAACTTGTCGCTTTTGACCACCCGCCCACGCATCTGCTGCACCGGCAGGTCGGGGTTGCGCAGCGGGTCGGAATAGAAGCGCTGCGCAAAGGCGTCGATGTTGCGGTTCATCACGTCTTCCACCAACTGGTTTTCCACGCGCGAGCGCGCCCAGTTGGTGGCGAAGGCGAACAGCGTGGTCAGGCAGAAGCCCAACAGCACGAACGACAGGATGATGCGGCTGCGCAGGCGCCGCCGATAGCGGCCGCGCCTGCGGGCGGGCCGCGCGCCGTTATTGCTTTCAGGCATCGGGCGAGGCGATGCGATAGCCGATGCCGTGACGGGTCTGGATCATCGGCACATCGAAAGGCTTGTCGACCACCGCACGCAGGCCGTGGATATGCACGCGCAGCGAGTCTGAATCGGGCAGCTCCTCGCCCCAGACGCGGGTTTCCAGCTCCTGGCGGGTGACCACGGCCGGCGAGGCTTCCATCAGCGACTGCAGGATCTTCAACGCAGTGGGGTTAAGCTGCAGCAGCTTGCCGCGGCGACGCACTTCCAGCGTGTCCAGGTTGTATTCCAGATCGCCGGTTTCCAGCACGCGGGTGTGCACGCCCTTGCCACGACGCGACAACGCGTTGAGCCGCACTTCCACTTCCTGCAGCGCAAACGGCTTGATCAGATAGTCGTCCGCGCCGGAGTCAAAACCGGCCAGCTTGTTGTCCAGCGAATCGCGAGCGGTGAGCATCAGCACCGGTGTCTGCTTGCGCGCTTCGTTGCGCAGCTTGCGACACACCTCGATGCCATCCATGCCGGGCAGGTTGAGATCGAGCACGATGGCGTCGAACTCGTGCACCACGGCCAGGTGCAGACCGGTCACGCCGTCGGCGGCAAAGTCCACCGTGTGGCCGCGGTCTTCGAGATAGTCGCCCAGATTGGCGGCGATATCGCTGTTGTCTTCGATTACTAGAATTCGCACTGGAACCTCATTGGTTAAGCTGTTTTTTTAGCGCTGGCGCCGAGAAATGTCGTCTTGACTCACAGTCGTCTGACGGCGGCGCTCGGCGGCGGTCATACCCTGTCTGGTACTCATCTGCGAACCAGCTGCACGCGCGCGCCGGCAACTAGCCAACCATCTTCGCCTGCCCTGGTCAAAATCTGGGTGACGGGCTCCTGATCGTTATGCAACGCTGCGCGCTGGCCCGGCTGCAGCACGGTGACATCCGGCTGTGCCTCCAACGTGGCTTCGCTGCAATCAAGTGCTGCTGTCACCTTAGCGCGCTCACCCTGACTGATCTCGGAGTGCTTGGCGCCTTTATGCATATCGCTCCACATCCGCTTTGCCGGTGGCTTGGACGGGGTGCCGAGATCACCCGCTATCGCGCGGGCAGGGCTGATCAGGAAACTGATCACGCTGAGCATTGCGGTGCTGACTTGCCTTGCCATGCCGACGCCTCCTTGTGTGCCTGAGCGATTTAACATCAGCGAATGTAGACGCGAAGCCTGGGGGCAGCAAGCCGCCACATAAAAAGGCCCAAGTGCGACAACGCACTTGGGCCAAAAGTTCATCCCGATCACCGTCACTGCCGAGAGCAGAGCTACGGTCGGGTGAGGCTAGCGAGGAAAGGATTAGATTTTCGTTAAATTTCCGCTAACAAAGCTGTTGACCCGATCAGCGGATCGACTGCTCCAGGTGCTGGATGATCGCCGCCGCCACGTCCACCTCGCACACCCCTTCCACGCCCTCCAGTCCAGGGGTCGAATTGACCTCGAGCACCAATGGCCCGCGACTGGAACGGATCAGGTCCACGCCGGCCACGGCCAGGCCTAGCGCGCGCGCCGAGCGTACCGCGACCTCCTGTTCCTGCTCGGTGGCCTGGGCCACCGCAGCGCTGCCGCCCAGATGCAGGTTGGAACGGAAGTCGCCCTCGGCTGCCTGCCGGCGCATCGCGGCAACGACCCGGTCGCCGACCACAAAGCAGCGCAGGTCCGCGCCCTCGGCCTCGCCGATGAATTCCTGCACGATGAAGTTGGCGTACAGCCCGCGCAGTGCCTCGACCACGCCGCGCGAGGCGCTGGCTTTCTCGGTGAGAATCACCCCGGCGCCCTGCGCGCCCTCGTTCAACTTCACCACATGCGGCGGCGGGCCCAGCATCGACAGCAGGTCCTGGGTGTCGTCCGGGTTGTCGCCGAACACGGTCACCGGCATGTCGATGCCTTGCGCGGCCAGCAGCTGATGCGCGCGCAACTTGTCGCGCGAGCGCAGGATGGCGTCGGACGGGTTGGGCGTGTAGGTGCCCATGAATTCGAGCTGGCGCAACACGGCGGTGGCATAGCGCGTGACCGAGGCGCCGATGCGTGGGATCACCGCATCGAATCCGGTGATCGGCTTGCCCTTGTAGTGCAGGCTGAAACCGTCGGCGGCGATGCGCATGTAGCAGCGCAGCGGGTCGAGGATGCGCACGGTGTGGCCACGCTTGCGCCCGGCCTCGATGAGCCGCCGGGTCGAATACAACTTGCTGTTGCGGGAAAGAATGGCGATTTTCATCGCGGCAGGTGTACGGCGCGGCCTGGACATGGTCGGAGTCTGATGACGGAGTGACCCAAGTCCGTACGTCAGCCGGTCGATTGCACGCGCGGGCAGTATCCCTGCCCTGCACGTTGCGTTCGACGGGTGTGCGACGGCCCCGAGAATGGGAGGGGAAGTAACGCAGCAAGGCAGCTGTAACACTGCACGCGCGGCGTGGCTGCGACGGCCTGGATGCTAGCAGGGCGGCTGCGCAGCGCTCAAGCGCGCGTGTACGCACCTCGGCACAGGTGATGCACGGCGCCGGTTTGCCCGGCGACAGTCGCGCAGACAATGCAGCAGACGTGCTCGACTCAATGTCTCAGCTGATCTGCGTCAGCGCGCGCGCTTCCGTCACCTCGCTCGGAATGACCGGCCGCCGCGCGCCGTAGCAACCGTCCTCACGCCGCCCCCGTGTCGTCGTGACGCAGTTTGCACAGCGCAACCCGCAATGCTTGAGTTCCCTCAATGCCGGCGTGCCGGCGCACCCGAGACTCTCAATGCGACGTCCAGCAAGCGCGGCTTACGCCAACCCCTCCCGCATCCGCCAAGGACGCCCGTTCCCGCGCGGTGCCGTCTTCGATGGCCAGGGCACCAATTTTGCGTTGTTTTCCGCGCATGCCACGCGTGTGGAGCTGTGCCTGTTCGACGAACAGGGCACCGAAGTGCGGGTGGATCTTCCGGAATACACCAACGAGATCTGGCACGGCTATCTGCCCGACGTCAAACCCGGCCAGCGCTACGGCTACCGCGTGCATGGCCCGTATGAGCCCACCGAAGGCCACCGCTTCAACCACAACAAGCTGTTGATGGACCCGTATGCACGCGAGATGGATGGCGACCTGATCTGGGCAGACGAACTTTACGGCTACACCGTGGGTCACCCGGATGGCGATCTGAGCTTCGACGAGCGCGACAGCGCGCCGTTCATGCCCAAGTGTGTGGTGGTCGAAGACACCTACGACTGGGAAGACGACGCGCGCCTGCTCACGCCGTGGAACGAGACGGTGATCTACGAAACCCATGTGCGTGGCTACACCATGCGCAACCCACAGGTACCGGAGGCCGTACGCGGCACCTTTGCCGGCCTGGCGCAGCCGCAGGTACTGCAATACATCAAGGACCTGGGCATCACCGCAGTGGAGCTGTTGCCGGTGCATGCGTATCTGGACGACCAGCACCTGCTGGACAAGGACCTGCGCAATTACTGGGGCTACAACACCATCGGCTTCTTCGCGCTGAAGTCGCGCTACCTGTCCAGCGGGCATCGCGATGAGTTCCGCGACATGGTCAAGGCCATGCACAAGCAGGGCCTGGAAGTGATCCTGGACGTGGTCTACAACCACACCGCCGAAGGCAGCGAGTTGGGCCCGACGCTGTCGTTCAAGGGCATCGACAACGCCAGCTATTACCGCCTTGCCGAAGACAAGCGTTACTACATCAACGATACCGGCACCGGCAATACGCTCAACCTGAGCAACTCGCGGGTGATCCAGTTCGTCAACGATTCGCTGCGCTATTGGGCCGGCGAAATGCATGTGGACGGCTTCCGCTTCGACCTGGCCACGATCCTGGGACGCGAGCCGAGCGGTTTCGACCAGCGCGGCGGTTTTCTGGATGCCTGCAACCAGGATCCGTTGCTGTCGGAGGTCAAGCTGATTGCCGAACCCTGGGACTGCGGTCCCGGCGGCTACCAGGTCGGTCACTTCCCGCCGGGTTGGTCGGAATGGAACGACAAGTTCCGCGACAACGCGCGCGAGTTCTGGAAGGGCGAGGATGGCAAGCTCGCCGAGTTCGCCACGCGCTTCACCGGTTCGGCTGATCTGTTCGATCGTCGCGGTCGCCGCCCGTGGGCGTCGGTCAACTTCATCACCGCGCACGATGGATTCACCCTGCGCGACCTGGTGAGCTACAACGAGAAGCACAACATCGCCAATGGCGAGGACAATCGCGACGGTTCGTCCAACGACGGCTCCTGCAACTACGGCGAAGAAGGCGACACCGATAACGCGGATGTGCTGCAGATCCGCGAGCGGCAGATGAAGAACCTGCTCGCCACGCTGCTGCTCTCGCAAGGGACGCCGATGATGCTTGCCGGTGATGAGCGTGCGCAGTCGCAGGGCGGCAACAACAACACCTATTGCCAGGACAACGAGATCACCTGGCTGGACTGGGAAAACGACCCGACCAATGGCCGCCTGACCGACTTCGTCAAGGCTCTGACTAAGTTACGCAAGCGCTATCCGATCCTGTCGCGCGGCCGCTTCCTCAACGGCCAGTACAACGAGGAGGCAGGCCTGCGCGATCTCACCTGGCTCAATCCCGGCGGCACCGAAATGGACGACGCGCACTGGACCGATGCCGGCGCGCGCTCGGTGGGACTGCTGCTGGAAGGCAAGGCCCAGACCTCCGGCGTCAAGGAGTTGGCCAACGACGCCACCTTGTTGATCGTCATCAATGCCTACCACGAAGGCGTGACCTTCACCCTGCCCTCGGCCGACGAACCGGTGCATTGGAAGCTGGCGCTCTCGACTGACGAAGCGCTGGAAGTGGACATGATGCCTGCCGGCGCCAGCGAATTCCTGGCCCCGCCGCGTAGTGTGTCGGTGTTCGAGTGCAAGAACGACCAGTAATACCGATGCAGTAACACGAACTCGCGGCCTGCCGGAAACCCGGTAGGCCGCGAGTTTTTTATTGCTTCGACACAGGCGTCGGAGGCTTCGGCTTTAACAGGATCTGCGTTATCGATTCATGGATGCCGATACGGCAGTGCAACCCTGAAGATGGCAGCCACTGGCGCGCCGCAATCGCAGATAGAGCTCCAATGGCTTTGCTTACCAAAGAACTTGAAGCAGCGGCTTGGTATCTAGTGACACGCGTGGCGATGCGGATTAGGGCAAACCTATCGGCTTATCACTCGTCTTTATTAATAGTCGAGCAACGAACTGACAAAAGCTGAAACAGCCGCACCTGGCAATCGCGCATTTGGAGTACATCTATCGAAAAACCCGCCAGTCAATCACGACGCAATAAGCTGGACGGGCAATTCTCCGTCTCCGGCCTAGAGCACGGCGACATCGACAAGCATCACTAGACCCAGATGTGATTGCACGATCCGGCAGCGTCTCGAATACACTGCAGCGATGACGGCGATAACACCAAAGTGCGCGACGGTCGTGAGTCGCTAAACGCTAACGAGCCCCAGCAAGACCTTGAATACGCAAAAACTCAGCCCGGATACAGCGGGAATCGCTTGTCGGGATGATTGGCCTTCCATTCCTTGTAGGAGCTGGTGCCTTCCCAGGCCTTGAACGCACGCGGCGTGCGACCACGCCCGGACCAGGTCTCGCCGGAATGCGGAATCCAGTATTTGGCCACCACCTCGCCCGTGGACGACAACGGCCCCTTGGATTTGCCTGTCATCGCCAGTGACGCGATCTGGGACTTCTGCTTGGCATTGAAGCGGCTACCGAACTGGGTCAGCACCTCGACCACCTGGTCGAAGGCTTCCAGCGTCTGGGCATACTTCAGCTGGGCTTCTTCCTGCTCGAGCTTGCGCAGCTCTTCCAGCAATTGGGCTTTGGCGGCGGCAGAGGGTGAAGCGGGCGGAACCTGGCGCATTGGCAAAACTAAGGTTGGACGGGTCAGCGAGTATTGCCGTTGCGCCGGCTAGCGTAAAGCGGCAGGACGCGCCCGAGTCTGGCTGCGGTCAGCGATGGCGCAGCAAGGCATGCTCGCGGGCCATGGTCAGCACCGGCCCGATGCGCCCGGCCCGGATCAGCTCACCGCAGTGCTTGCCGACAAACTCGACCCTGGGCGCCGAAAACCACTGCACCACCCGATCCAGCTCGCCGGCATTGATGGACCAGGCATGGCAGACCGCCTCGCCCAGCTCTTCCACCCCCACCAGCCCCAGCTCGCGAATCTGCTCGGAATCCAGCGCGAACATTTCCAGCACCTTGCCTGCATCGTCCGGCGTACCGTAACCAAAACGCATCTGCTCGGCACGGTGAGCAACCGAGGCTGCCCGCGCTGATTCGGCGCGTCGTATGCCCTTGAGAAGTGCGCCGATAAGTTGAGGATGCGTGGCCGTCATGGTGCTCGCTCGATGATGACTGCCACTATGCCCATCGCCGCAAGCCCGCTCAATCAGGAGGTTCCTGACCTTGGGGAAGGAAATAGCGAAGCGCGCAACTAGCGTTATTCGCCGCGGCGCGCTGCAATCGATGCCAGTCCAAAACACTAAATGTTCTGTCCGGCGGCACCGTCGCAATCGGTTGTAGCCGACGAAAACCCCCGATCCGCAGTTAAAAAGCCGACGGCTGAAAACCAATCGTTGCCATCGACTGCGGAGGCCTGAGCTGCGCCCTGAAATTGCATGTCAGGGGGGTTAAGTGCAATCGCGCAGCGACCCACCCAGAAGGTAAGCAATTCAGTTAGGACGGATCGGATATCGAGCAATCCGCGCTGGCCAGCGGACAAGAGCGTCAGAGGCACCTGCCGGACATGGAGCGGGCGATGGGAACAGAATCCATCCACGCCAACCAATTGATTATCCTAACGAATCCCCGGGAAGGGTGATCCAAAAATGATACCCCGGTTGATACCTGATCATAGCGAGGCGACGGCGGCGGCTCAAGGACATCCCCGCAGGCTGGCCAAGTCCCCGGCCAGCCATAAGCAAATCCGGATGCCTGGCGTTGATATCAACTATAGACATACTTCAAATCAAACTTTTATTGCGTATTCGAATTTGTGAAGTGCAGCCGAAAGCGAGCTCTTGCGCAAGCGTCGGTTCTTGGTTGGATGAGGGCTCACCCAACACAGGAGCACCCATGCACCAAACGCAGATTCAGGTCGCCAGTCGCTTGCTCGGCCACCTCCTTCAGCAGCGCACGACCCGCCTTCCCCCGCATGAGGTGGAAGACATCCAATACGCGCTCGATCTAGCGGCAGAGCTGCTGAGGCTCGGCGGGCCAGGGCCGGCCGGTCAAACGCAGGCATCGACCATGGCCCCATCCCAGCCCATCCTCGTCAAACGAGCGGCTGTCGATCGCACCGTCGTGCCGACCATGCCCGCTTCAATCGAGGAATGGCGAGAGGCACGCAAGAAGAAGAACAAAGACAAGGACAACGTCCCCCGCCCCAAGGAGCCCATTGGGATTGAACGCATAGACCTGCGGCCTCGCCCTCGGCATTAAAGCCAAAGAAAAAAGCCCCGCATCTGCGGGGCTTTTGACATCCATCAGGGCCGCGGCCGCCGGCGTGTTGGTTGCGGCACGGGCACAGGCATCGGCGAAGGCTTAGGCATGGCTTGAGCAGCGTCGATAGATGCAACAGAGCCATGAGCGATTTCAGGCTTTGGACTTGCGAGCATCGCTTCGCTCCACTGTTCCATCTGAGCAGCGCGGTTCTCAATCTCGTTCTCGCAATCGTTCCACTGCTGCTCTGAGACGGCCGCCTGGGCTGCACCCAGTTCAGCTGTGCGCTTCTCCAAGACGGCCAACCGCCTTCCCCGCCGCTTTTCCCATTCTTGAGAGGCCCACTCGCCATCGGGACGAGGGTAGTCGCCGTTGAACTGCTCCCACGCCTGTTCGGCCAGGTGGAAGAGCTTCTCGGCACGCCCCAAGGCGCTGGTTCGTTGGGAGAACTTCACCACGCTGCGCTTGAGGCTGCCCAGTCGTTCGACCAGCCCATCAAGCCCTCGGCGAAGGCTGGCGTTGTCGACAAACGTCGCCGCATGCGCATTCCATCTCCTCACCAAGCGCTGAGTCGCGGTCAACGCAAGGTCGGAACGGGTCGAGAGGATCTCCGCGAGGTCACGAGCCGCCTCGGCGACCAGCTCACTGATAGAGCGAAGCGGCCGCGCCTGCGTATCTTCGGCAGGCCGACCCAGCGCATCGGAGAGGCGCATGCCGCGGAGCCCGTGGATTTCCAACCCGGGCACAGCGGTTTGAAGGTCATTCGTGGGGCCAGCCCGACGTCGACGGTCGCGCTGCGCCTGGTAATAGCTATGACCATTGGAGCCCGGAACTGCCCTGCCCTCCTGCTCGGCTTGCGCAAGCAACCGTTCAAAGGCCTCTTCGTTTTCTCGAACGATGCGCGCGTTTTCGGCGGCACGGTCGGTCATCACGCCCTTGCGGGCCAGTGCTGTTGCTGTCTTGCCCATGTGCTTCGTGGGCTGCCGGGACAGGACCATCGCTTCGGCCCAGTCGCCGCGAGCCAGGGCCTCTTCGGCCTGGACTTCCAAGCGGCGGTGGTCGACCCGGGCATCGATGCCCGCAGCAGCCAGATGTTCGTTGATAGTTGAGGCGATGGTTTGGCGGATCCACTCGATTTCAATCTTCCCAGACGCCCCGCCATCCAGCTCACGCGTCTTCTCGGAAAAACCGTCGCTGGTCAGGCGGCGCGTGGTGGCCAGCAGGTGCACGTGATGGTTCAAACCGTCGCGGGACCCCGGGGAGTGGATGCTCGCCTGCACGGCGAATCCATAGCGGGCAACCAGGGCTTGGCCAATGGCCACAACTAGGTCGGACCGCTGCTCGTCGTTGAGCTCGTGGGGCAACGCGACTTCGAACTCGCGGGCCACTACTGAATTTTTGCGATTCTCCGCCGCCTCGGCTTTCGGCCAGAGCTCTGCGGGGACAAGTGCCCATGCCGGGGCATCCTGAGGAGCAAGGCACTCGGATGCCACGACTCCACTGCGGCGGCGGTAATCGTGCCGTTGCCCGGTGAGATGGTCGATGAGAAGAAGGCCAGCTCGGTAGGCGGCCGCCGCAACTGCGGAGTCGCCGCGGGAACGGCTAAAAGTTTTGACGCGGGAGTGGTAGATGGCCATGCAGAGCTCCAGATGAGGTTGCTCTCTTTATGCCGTGGCTTTTGATTTGCGCAAGCGCGCAGCGCTTGGGGGTCCGGGGGCGTAGCACCTGGCGCGCGCTATGTCGCAGACATTGCATCAGTGCGCTCTTGCTTCTTTCTTTTAAGCCTTGTTTTTCAGGCTTTTCGATTTTCGAAGCGGCCGAAATTCGAGACCACCTCAACGCTTGACGCAAGCCGTTTTCCTGGTTGACTCATTTCCAAGCGACAGGAGAAACGCATGACCGCAACGAATCACTACCGAGACCAAATTCAGCGGGCCACCGAGCGCTTAGCACAGCTGCAAGCGAAAGAGCTTTTAGCCAACCAGCGCCGCGAAGCAAAGGCGCAGGAAACAGCAAGGCGCGAAGAGATGAGACGGCGGCAGCGAGTGGCTGACCTAGTCTTCCAGACGGGTGCACATGCACTAGACGAGGCAGAACTGGAAACGTTGCTGCTCAATCACATGAGGGACCGGGCAGGCTTGCTCCACTAACCTTGCCCTATCAAGTCAGCTTTTTTGCAAGCCGCCCAATGCTCGCCCATGGTCATCCGAGGCCCTTGCTCCTGCTGGACGCTCCCCGGCTGCATCGGTTCCATGACTTGCCAACGGATCTGGCCCTGTTTGATAGCGCGGAAGAGTTCTACGGGCCGAGGACGGTGATGGCGTGAAGTCCCGACTCTATCGCAGCCCTGATGATCCTGTAGCTGTCCCGGTCGAAGCCCAACGGCTCGCCTTTCAGCTTCCTGGCCGCCGTCAGTGTCGTGACGGTGCCCAGGTAGTGCCAGGCATCCAGCACGTGGAGCTGGCGCAAGTTCTCGCCCTTCTCTTCCAACGCAATCCGGCCACGAAAGGGCCAGGTTGAAAGCTCTAGACGAATGAGTGCAGCACGTAAGCGCTCTTCGTGCTCATCCAGGGTCTCACTTCCCGAGCAAGCGCCCGCGCATCGCTTGAGCATGGCGCGAAAGCATGGGCGGCCCAAAGGCAGCCGCTCGAGCCCTACCAGGGAGTAACAGAGCCGGTGGTCATCGGCGATGCGTCGCAAGCTTTTTTGAGCGGACTGCGGGCTGGAGTAGAGCCCGTAGAGCATCGGTGAGGAGGTCACGTCGTATTCCGCCGAGTGAACGATAGAGACCTCGCCCCGATAGAGGCGGATGGAGAACTGCCGCGGGACCTTCCGAAGCAGCTTGTTGTAGAGCGGCATCTGACGCTTGACCATTTGCGCCTCCAGCAAACGTGCACCAACGTCGCCTGCCATGGAGATACAGGAAACCGAGGTCGTTTGACGAAGCAGTGAGGCCTCTTCCGGGGTGCGGCAATGGTCCATCACCCGGGTGCGCACGTTGATGCTCTTACCGACGTAGAGCGGCAACAGGCCTTCCTTCCCGTGAAAGGTGTAGACCCCTGCTGTTTTGGGAAGTGCTTCCACGCAATCGCGTAAATGCTCTGGGTAAGCGTAATCGAAAACATCGGATGCGCGACGGGCGGTCCCAGCAACGGGTCAGCAATACTGGGTCCGGATGCGAGGCGATCATCGCCTCGAGCACCGCGCCTTGAGCCACTCTTGCCCCTTGCAGGTCACTCAGTGCATCGGCCACTGCCGCCATCCATTGCTCGTTCAACTGCTCCATCTCTTCCACAGCGCTAGGTTAGAACCAAATAGCCTACCTGGAACTCCTCCTCATCTGTCACTTCCGCGTATTGAACGAAAAGGACAAGACTGAACAAGAAAATTAATTGTCACGGCGGCAAGAAATCATCTCGCTCCAGAACATCACAGTGTCGGGAAATCCCCTACAGATTAGTTTCCTTAAGCCGAGAACAACCCCTCTCTTTGTTGAGGTTTCAGTATGGAAACACATGGCCGCTATTGGATAAATGGTGCCCGGCTCACAGAGCATGGTCACCCAAGCCTTCCTCTTTTTGAGAAAACCATGATCAATTTCCTTCAGCGCTACAACGTCGGACGCCGTTTGAGCACGGCATTTGGCATCTTAATTTTGCTCTCAGGTCTTCTCGTTGCTGCGGGGCTGAACACTATGGCCAATGCCAGAAATCAGTTGGACTTCATTGTTCTTGATCGCATGGCCAAGATTGAGATCGGCAACGGCATGCTCGACGCAAACTCCTCCATCCTCATTGCGCTAGGCACTTACGCGATGACGACGACCGAGGAACTGAACGAGGAGGCCCTGAAGACCATCAAGGCACAACGGCACCGCTACAGTGACCTGCGTGCAAAACTCGATACGCTTTCCAGCTCTGAGGAGGGTCGGAAGATTCGTGCGGCGATCGACGAACGCCGGGCCATCTCGGGCAAGGTGGGTGACGAAGTCATTGCGTTAGCGGCAAAAAACGATAACGCCGACGCTCAGACCCTGCTAAATGAAAAAGCGCGCCCTGCTACCCAAGCTTGGCAAGAAAAGATTCGCGAACTGGTTACGCGCCAGGAAAAGCAAAGCCACGAAGCTTACGAACAAGCGGTCCAGTCCATGGCTCGTGGAAAGCTTCTGCTCATCATCGGCGGTGTGGTCGTCGTCCTGGTCAGCAGCCTGCTCGCGTGGCTCATCACCCGAAGCCTCACCCACCCTCTTACCCGCGCCACCAAAGCCGCTGAAGCGATTGCCAACGGTCAACTCGGCAACGATGTCCAAACGCAGGCCAAGGACGAAACCGGCCGGTTGCTGCGCGCCATGCAGGGCATGCAAACGCAGCTTCAATCACTTCTGACCGCGCAGGGCGACATGGCAAAGCGCCACGATGACGGCCAGACCAGCTTCCGCATGGATGCCCAGGCCTTCCCAGGCGACTATGGTCGCATGGCCGAGGACACCAATGCCCTTGTGGCCTCTCACCTGGCTGTGCAGTCGAACCTTGCACGGATCATGGGCCGCTATGCCATCGGTGACCTGAGCGAGAGTATGGAGCGCTTGCCCGGTGAAAAAGCCGTGCTGACGCAGACCATGGACGAGGTCAAAGCCAACCTGTCTGCCATGAACATCGAGATCAAGCAGCTGGCGCAGTCCGCCGCCAACGGTGATTTCACGGCGCGCGGCGATGCCGAGCGTTTCCAATATGATTTCCGCGTCATGGTGGAGAGCTTGAACCTGCTCATGGCCACCGCTGACAGCAACCTGCAATCGCTGTCCTCGCTGCTGCAATCCATCGCTGCAGGTGACCTCACCGCGCGCATGACGGGCGAGTTCAAGGGGGTCTTCGCCCAGATGCGCGACGACGCCAACACCACTGCTGCGCAGCTTGCAGAGATCGTTGGGCGCATCCAGCAGTCGGCAGTGTCCATCAATTCGGCAGCCAGCGAGATTGCCGCCGGCAATCAGGACCTGTCGCAGCGCACCGAACAACAGGCCGCCAACCTGGAGGAGACGGCTGCCTCCATGGAAGAGCTGACCTCCACCGTTCGCCAGAATGCGGAGCACGCACGCCAGGCCAACCAGTTGGCCATCGGTGCCGCAGGCGTCGCCTCCCAGGGCGGGGAAATCGTCAGCAAGGTGGTGGGGACCATGGCCGGCATCGAGGCCTCGTCCAAGAAAATTGCCGACATCATCTCCGTGATTGACGGCATCTCGTTCCAGACCAACATCCTGGCCTTGAATGCTGCCGTGGAAGCGGCGCGGGCTGGTGAGCAAGGTCGTGGTTTTGCGGTGGTTGCATCGGAAGTGCGGACGCTGGCACAGCGTTCCACCGCTGCGGCCAAGGAGATCAAGACCCTGATCGACGACTCTGTCGAGCGCGTTACCGAAGGCTCCACGCTAGTGCATACGGCGGGCACCACGATGGCCGAGATCGTCTCCAGCGTGCAGCGCGTCACCGACATCATGGGTGAGATCTCCGCAGCGTCCCAGGAACAGTCGGCCGGCATCGAGCAGGTCAACATCACGGTCACGCAGATGGATGAAACGACGCAGCAGAACGCGGCTCTGGTTGAAGAAGCCACTGCCGCTGCACGCTCCATGGAAGAACAGGCCGTCCAGCTCACGGAGGCCGTCGCGGTGTTCAAGATTGAGGCAAGAACCGCAACAGTCCGAATGCCAACCACGCTGTCTCCGCTCCGTAAAAACAGTGTTCGTAAGTCCGATTCCGCTGTAGCATCTGCAAAAAGGGCTGCCCCAACTCAGAAGCATATTGCTGTTGCCCCAGGCAATGACTCGAACTGGCAAGAATTCTAAGCTGTGACGTTAGGATACCCGGCGCTGCCGGGTATCCTTCACCAGTGACACGACAGTTCTTTTTAGCACCTCTATTAAAGATGTAGACAGCCCCTGTCCCAAAGCCGCTTTAGTCAAAAAACCGGTTTGCACGTTTACATATCCGTCGTTGATTGCCTGCTCTGACGGTGCATGGGCTTGCCGGAGGTTGTAAGTGAAATCACACCTCAACGTGAGCTTCTGTAGGAAAGACCAAATCCGGAGCACCTGCTTGCCATTTGAATAGCTGGGCAAGGGCCTTGTCTGCCGGAACTATGAGCCACTCCCGTGGATCCCCATCGATGCAAAGCGGTCTAGCAAAAGGCTCTGACTTTGATAGAGACGTTAACAACGAAAATTCAAATGTCAAAAATCCCCCCATCATCCTCTCAGAGACAATTACTGGGCAGAATCTAGGTCTATCAGTCAAGGTGTGCCACTCACCCATGAAGACTTTACCTGACAGAGAAAACAAAGAAGAAAATCCGAAAACCTTGACGAAATATCTTTTCTCGTCCCACAGCGCACGGTCATCTAGGTTCAAATCCTTGAACGTTTGATCATATATGAAAGGCGTTCGTCGAATCATTTTGCGTCCGAACCTCGCGCGAAGCGACCTTGTCAGCAGTCCATCTGCCGTTACCACGTCCCCATAGCGGTGTCCCTCCACGAGGGCAAGCCGCTGTGTTTCTTCAACGAGTTGTAAGACCTTGATCAAAAAAATTCTCCTCGGCATCATCCAAGACATGGATAACGCCTGATCGATGACTTCTCTATGGCACTTTTAGCAGGCAACGAGTCAAGGGGCGAGACGACACCTTAACCGTTAATAGCTCACTATTAATTTCGGAATTTTTCTAGGACCTGATGCCCCTATTCACGTCTGACGACACTGATATCGAGAACGCCCCGGCATGGCGCAGCGGCCTTGCCAGAATCGCTCAGCACGCCATATGCCAGCCGTGAATGGGCTCTGCACCTGTATCGATGTCATTGCCCCCGCCCGGCTGCGTGCGAATGGGCAAGGACACAGGCGAGGAAGAAATATCGGAGACTTGCTGCGACTATGTGCGCGTGCCGCAATTAGACGTCAGCGATTATATTTGAAGATATTCTCAAGCCATTGCAGTGGATGGCCCTGGCTCGCTGGAAGTGAAATTTTTATTGCGAAAATCGTCTATTGCGCTTAAGTCAGACAACCAGACGGCGGCCCACTCCCATGCGAAACAAGCGCTAGACCTATCCTTGACCGTTCTTAGCTTCGAGGAAACCGTCAGGTGCTGAGCAACGAAGCACTGAATTAGCTCCTGGGATGAACTTCGTCGCACAACAATGCGGATTTGGCTTTCTGCAGCCTGCAACGCGGAAGGTCCCTAAGTGCAAGGCACGGCCAGAGTAAAGCAAGCCCCCTGCCCGGGCTTCGATTCCACCTCGATGAATCCGTTGGCACGACGGATAGTGCCGTAGACCTGAGAAAGGCCAAGCCCCGTGCCTTTTCCCGGAGGTTTGGTTGTGAAATAGGCCTCAAACAGCCGCCCAATCACCTCAGATGCGATGCCCTGTCCGCTGTCCTGCACCTTAAGGAGCACATACCCGCCAGGTGAATGCGAAGCACCGCTTGGCACCTGCTCAATGACACAACTCTCTGTTGAAACGGTGATCGTGCCGGCATCGCCACAGGCATCTCGGGCGTTGACCACCAAATTCATGATGGCACGCTCCAAACTATGCGGATCGACCATGGCCATAGGGATATTGAACTGAGGTTGGAACTGGAGCGTGATGCCGAGTCCTACTACTTGATCCAACAGAGGCATCATTCCACGCACGATCCCGCCGACGTCAACGCTCTGCGGCAGGTAAGGATGGTGGCGCGCGAACCCGAGCAACCGCTGTGACATCGTCGCGCCCTGTTGCAAAGCGATTTCAGCCATGCCCAAGAGTTTACGATCTTTTTCGTCGACACCCCCTCTAAGAAGCACCATCTCTAAGGCACCAGACGCAGCCTGAAGGACGTTGTTAAAATCGTGCACCATGCCGGCTAGCAGTTGACCTACGGCCTCTCCCTTCTGCGCCTGCTCTGAAACGGCCTCGGCCATGCGTTGGGCCGCGCGTGCAATATCGAGTTCAACTTGTAATTCTTGAGCTCGTATATCGGCCTGGCCCAAGTTTGCTTGGGTAGCGCCGGACAACTGGGTCTGAGCTGGCGCCGACGCAGCCTGACCACTCAAGCTGTGGTTCAGCGTCCGCAACGCAATTTCTGCAAGCCGGCGTTCCGTAACATCACGGTTAACAGCCAAAACGGACTCAACCACTCCCTGTTGGTTCGTGAGTGGGCTGGTGGAGATAAGCCAAAAACGGCGCTCACCGTTAGGTGTCAGGCATTCCGCGTCGAATTGCCGACGCTCCCCACGAATGGCTGCGGAAATGGCCTCATCAACCATCGCCCTGACTTCCTCTGGCCAAAGAGAGGACCATTGCTCGCCGACTACACGCTCCGCGTTTTCAGCAGCGATTCTCGCCACTCCATGAGAGTTGACAAACATCACCCGACCATCAAGGGAGACCTCCTTGATGGAATCAGGGGACATTTCCACGATTTGACGATACCGCTCGTATGAAGGAAGCATCTTTTTTGTTCAGAAAAAACACAGATATCACGCACATTTTGCACTGTGGAGGCCAACCTCACTAGCATCACCTATTCGAACCGACCCAAATGACCTCCTTGACTGAATGCGTCATCCTTGTGGTAGACGACGATGAGCTAACCCGCGAATTGGCAGAGATATTGCTGACCGAATACGGCTATTTCGTGGTAACCGCAGGAGATGCAAGCCAAGCGCTGGATCGGCTGCGCTGTCATCCTGAAATCGGTTTGATCTTCACAGACCTGCAAATGCCCGGCTCCATGGACGGAAAGGACCTGCTACATCATCTCCGTATGGATGGATGCAATCTTCCTGCCATTCTTACTTCGGGCATTGGCTACACGCCTCCAGACCTGCCTAGCTATACGAAATTCCTAAGCAAGCCTTACAAGCGCTCTCATCTGGTCAGCCGTATACAAGAGTCGCTTGTGGCGTGACCCGATTGCTCCGATCTCCGCAATACAACCGGCCACACGAATACATTGTTAGAAACGTTGATTTATTCACACATTTAACAGCGAGTTTTCGGAACTCTGAAGATGTCGCTGTGATTTCAAAGTCTCAGAGCGCCCGGGTCGCCCAACAGCGTCACGCTCTGCACGTGAGTAGTCAGCATAGTTTGCAACGTCTGTGCACTCCAGCGTTACCGATACTCAAGCCCATGGCAAGACAAGATTTCCTCGGCTCGACGGCCGACGAACTGCGCGCCCTCGCTCGACATAGCCTTGCTCTCGATGGAAGCGGCCATGCTGGCAAAAGCGCGACAGAAGTGACGGCGATCGGGAATGGATGCCGGCAGCGTTGGCACGGCCGCATCCAGACACTCAAGGTGACGGCGAAGCTCGCCTCTATCCATAGGCTCAAGTATCGGCTGCGCTGCTGCACTGCCCGAGACGCACCTCACCTTGATACCGCAGGAGCCCCACGATGGTGCGCTGACGTAGCGCGGAGCTGACGAGACGCCTCGCAGTTACCGGCGTCCAGCTCTACTCGGCGGTAGCACGTAGAGCGGCTATTCCTCCAACCCACCTGGGCGCAGCCACGATCGGACCTCTTGCGAGTGCCGGCAAGACGCTGCTCAAGCATCGCGCGGAGTGAGCGACCATCGGTTCCGCATCCGGCAACGTCAGGTTACACCGCGGGCGTTCCGTAGCCTATAGGCCCCAAACACCTTGGGCTGTCTGGAAGTTCTGAGCAGGGGCGCCACCGTCCCCTTGCGCAATTAAACATAGGCCTAGCCGAGGCCGAGCACCTCATTGCTCGGCCGGGTCTTCGTAAGCACCACGATTCCAAAACCGGCAGCGCCAGGGCACGACATCCTCCAAGAACATGGTTCGCGGATTCGATAGGCTGCGCCCTTCGCATACCTACGCGTATCAAGGCACACGGTCAAAAAATAGCGTGTCGCGTTGACCCCTGACGAAGATCGAAAGCGTCGCACTGCCATCCGGACGAATCTGCATGGCGGCTTGGCTGTCGCTGAGCAACCGGCAATAGCCGCGGTCATTAGCGCCGACCCATGTGGTCAACGCCCCATCGACACGGCCGGCGTATCGCAACTCGACCTGACAATCCCTAGGAGCACCATAGCGCAGGCGACCAAGCACATCCCCAGGCCGGACGCTGGCCGCAACAATCTCTAACTGTGCGCTGATAAGGCCCGCACCTCGCCAGCGACCAGCTTCAGCCACCCCTTCCTTTTTTTGGTCCAGGGTGATGACCAAAGGCTGCTCATGTCCCAGCAGTGTGAGCTCTATACTCTCTGCTGTCTCGTCCATCACCCTAATCTGAGCCTGTCTACCGGTCTGCGCGTCGCAGAACTTGCCCCCGTTACGGGACGTCAGCGTGTAAGCATCGTTCTGCGCCCGCAATTCCAGGGCACAGTTGAAGGGAGGCCCAAACCGCAAGTCCCCAACCTGGGGGCCGCTGCCACCTGTCGCGCGCTCACTCAAGCGGGCATAGACCGGGCCTGTGGATTCGCTCGTGGACAGGATTCCGCGCCAATCACCGGCTGGAATGCCGTCAGCCGGAGCTGCCTGAGTTACAGCTGACGTTAGACAGCTCGCTAGGAGCAACGCCACGAGGAAGATGTGCTTAGGATGTTTGCCTTGACTAGACATTGGTGCCTCTTACCGGCTTCAGCAGGATGGAATGATCAATGACGCCTTGTTCCGCACACTGCCAGCGGCAACCAGGCGACATGTATATCGTGATCATAAATGACCTTTGGGACCGAGACCTCTAGCAGAAATTTCAAAGCAATCTTCCCGCACCAAGCGCAAGACGCTCCGTGCGAGCTTGGCTCTGAAAAGCCGAGGCTTGATGGGCAATTCCATTGGCACGCCGTCACCCAAGCCGAGGACGCAACTATCCTCTCCCATAGAGCTTTCATACCCCAGACCCGCCACCAAGCCTGACAATGAGAGCTGATCGAAGCCGACAAGATGCCGCTCAAGCGTCGCGCGAGATGAGGCACCGTTGGCCCCGCATCCGGCAAAGTCAGAGTGTGCAGCGATGCTCCATAGGTCCCGAGCCCTCCTCGACATCAGCAGATCCTGAGCAAAGTAATCGTGTCCCTCACGCAGTTGCTCCGACACATCCGAAGCCAAGCTGATCATTATTCGGACGGGTCTTCGTAGGCACCACGATTCCAAGACCGGTAGCGCCAAGGCACGACATCCTCCAGAAACATGATCCGCGGGCTCGGCAGTGTGCCTAGCGATACCAAGCTGCTCTTCAGCCGCTCCGCGTGCGCCTGCGGCACGAATAACCGAGGTCTGACCGACCACTCAGCTGGCACCCCGCTGTCACGCACCAATGCTGCCTTTACCCCGTCCCAGTGTTCATCCCAGGCTCTCAGCCGACCGAGCAGCGACGGCGCCCTGGACGCATAGGTGATTTCGCACAGGTAGGCGGCCTGCTCTTTGAAGCTCACGGCCACAGCATCGCAATACCAATGCGGGCCACTGGTGTCCGGATTGGTCCCTTCATTGAGCTGGATGCAGCACTGGCTGTTGATGAACAGCGCGCGGTCGGCGCGGAGATAGTCCAATACCACGCCCTCGAAGTGATCCATGTTAGTTAACTCCTGTCTTCGGCTGCATTATCTACCGAGATAATACTAACATCCGAGCAAACCATTTAGGAACAGTACACCTTAAAAGCTAACATAAAGACTGCTTTAGTTAGCCTATTTGCATTAAACAGTACAGTAATGACAGGGCAAACCACTTAAAATTATTTCGCCAGCCAGCTCTAAATCATTGAATTACATGGATCTGTCGAGTTGAAACCGGGCAGAATAATTTTGGCGCAAGTCCATGCGGCACCGTTGCGGTAGAGTTTGCCTCAGGAAAAGTAAAAATTTGCCATTTTTGATTGACGAATTTCCGGCCTGTTTTATCACTACTTCCATTGTTCCAATGGAAGCAAGCAATGTCCTCTATCGTCCAGCAACAACTCCGCGATTACATCACCGCCCCCTTCGGTCTCCTACAAATAAAGGATGTCCATGTCGGCAACGTCAGGGCCTCCGAGATCAACATCACGGGTCGCGAAGCCGCGATCCACGCACTAGAACTCTTTGACCGCGCGGATGAGCGCTCTCGGCGGGTGCGCCTCAGCAAGAACCGCACCCACTACCCCGAGCCCCTGCCCCTCGGCTCCCCCGCGCGGTTGCTCTCGGTTGAGGTCTCGGACTACCTCGGGCACCGCGAGCGGTGCGGCCTAGCCAAAGAGACCGTCGAAGACACAGCTCGCTCGCTGAAGCTCCTGCGGATCGCCTGTGGCGACGTTCCTGTGTCGCGCATCGACCACGCTCATATCTACAAGTTGTGGGACCTGTTGCGTTGGGCCCCGCCCCTTCTGCTGTCCGACTTCAAGTATCGGGACTACACGTTCGAGCAGGCGGTTGCCCTTGGCAAAGAGCTGGGCGTGACGCCGCCCGCTCCCGCCACACTGGAGAAGCATCGGCGGTTCCTGGTGACCTTCTTCAGCAAGCTGGTAAAAGCCAAGGCGATTCCCATGTCGCCGATGGACGCGTTCCCGGAAATCAAGAAAGACCTGGTCGTGGACCCGAACAAGCCCGAGCGCTTGTTTGACGAGGAAGAGCTTCAGCGCATATTTTCACCCAAGACGTTCCCGGCCTGGGCTAAGAAGTATCCGCATCGGTGGTGGCTGCCCATGATCTCGCTCTACACGGGGGCGCGCATCAACGAGCTCGCTCAGCTGAAGGTGGCCGACATTGTCGAGGAAGCCAAGGTCTGGTGTATCCGCATCCAAAAAACGGTCGACGCCGATCTCAGGCATAAGGATCGAGACAGAAGCCGTCAAAGCCTAAAAGGCAAAGCAGCAGTTCGCACCTTGCCCATCCCCAAACCATTGCTGGATGCTGGTTTCCTGGATTTCATTGAGGACATCAAGGCTACTGGACATCCCAGACTCTTTCCGCATCTTTCTGCTGGCGTGAACCGGGAGACTGGAGAGACCAATGCGCGCTACAGCCAAGGCGCGGTGAACCAGTTCAGCAGCTACATGAAGACCTTGGGCTTCGGAAAGGGCATCGGCGCTCATGCCTTCCGCCACACGCTCGCCACCGAGCTTCACCACAAGAACGTATCCGACCAGGACATCGCCCTCATTACTGGCCACTCGCTGCGGAAGAACGTCCCTGTCTTGCACGACGCGTATTTCCACAAGAAGCCAAAGCTTGCCCGGGCCACGCAGATCAGAATTCTGGCGAAATACAAGCCGCCGGTCGAGTTGCCCAAGTATGAGCGTGGCCAGTTTTCGGAATGTTTGGCGGACCCAAGCAAGTTCTATCCATAAAGAAATACGGCCCGCCAATAGCCATTGGAACCACGCATTCCTGGGCCCGGCGTCACGCCTACCGTGGGTTTTTCTAACCAACGGGAACTACCCCAAAGCATCAGAGAGGCAAGTTCAAAAGGCAGTTGGGTAAGGATGCATAGCTTTACCCTTGATGGATGCTACTTAGGAGCCCAGTCGGCATTATGGTCCGAACACTACTGCCACTCTGCCCATATGCGCCAGCGAATCGAAGAATGGAAGTCGATCTACGATACGGACGACAATGCAATCACCAAAGCTCTTTCCAAGCTGGCATGGGATCTGGCTGTCTTCACCTGCATCGTCGAGATGGTCCGTCAGGCCCCGGATGAAGGCGAAGGCAAGCGACTCAATGGCATGGTCTTGGAAATGCTGGTGACGGGTTTCTGGAACAACATGATGCAAGGTGTCAGACGGCTGGCGGAACCCGGTCCAATCAGGGGCCCGAAAGCTGTTTGCTCACTCGGTGGACTTCTCCTGGACGCTAGGGCCGCGCGTCCAGCAATCACCCGTAGGGTTTTTGTGGAGGACATCGCCGGCTTGGACTACGATTTCGAAGCCATCGAAGAACGCCACTGGGCATACGTTTTTGCGCAGCCGAAGCGGGGTTACATGAACATCCCACGCGAACTAGACAGCGATCCCTCCCGGCAACGGCATGTCCTGTTCGACCAACTGAGTGGCGTGCTCCCAGAGAACCGAACTCCGGACGATCTGATCAAGCCGGAAGTTTTTGACAGGCTTCACCAAAGGCTCGCCCGATTAGACGGTGTGGTTCACCATGTCCACGTTCAAATCGCGCATGCCGGAACCGAGTTCAGCAGGACAGGGAGACAGCTTCAGCAATGGAACCTAACGGATGCGAGGGACTCTCTGAGAGAGCTTGCCCAGATCGCGCAGCTGGCTGGAGACTGGTTCTGTTACAGCGGGGTGGGAAGCATCCTCCCCCACCCTCAGTTTGATCAGTTCGCACACATCGATCAGGCGCTCTACACTGGCGACCCCGCTCCGCTTCAAGCCGTCTGGGACAACCTGGAAAGAGAGATGGGCCAGTGGCATAACGTGGACCTTCAAGCTCTCTGAAGAAAGCGCGGATCAGCCGCCCTTAGACACGTGGATATCGGCACAACGTCGCCGAGGCCACCCTAATGGTGCCGTGTGCCTGGCGATGGGTGGTGCCCTTACGCCAACGTTTGATACTTAAACGCAGGTGTCAAGCCCATTCCGTAAATGCCAAGATGCTATCCATCTGGTTAAGGACTGGTTCTTTGCCGAGCGCCTTTCTCCAGAATGCCTCGCGCTCACCATGCTCGCCAGCCCCTACCCACTCGACCACCCGAATACTCTCCGGGGAACGCCGCTCCAGTAGCTCGTTGAGGTGGGTGTCCAGTCCTGAGTAGCCGAACAAGATGACCTCTCCGGACTCGGCTAAGGCCAGCTCGAGGTGTCCCCAGTAACTTTGCAACAAGGGCGACGCTGCGATGACCGTTGGCTTATGCTTAACGTGCGTCAGCACAATGTGGGACCCCACTACATCGTCGTCGCCGCCAAGCTCGCCCTGGGTCAGCTTTCGCACAGCTTCTTCTTGATCGACAAAGAGCGGCGAGCCATGAAGATGAAGATAGTAGCCGAACGTCCGCCCCCACTTGCGCTCAAGGTTCTCGGGAGAAAAGCCGCTCGAAAGCATTCCGTCTACGAGAGCGCCACCGTAGCCGTTCAGGACGTGCGCCTCAATCATTCGCTGATATAACAGGTTGTCGTAGTTGAGCGTCGCAACGTGTGACTGAGTGTCGTGAAGGAAGGCGGCCAATGGTCCAACGAACTCGATTGGCAGGACGACCTCTCGCTGATGAAACTGGAGCGCCGTCTGGTAAAGAAACTTACGCACGGCCGCAGGGAAGCGCTGCCCATGTTGACTGAGCCAGTGAGCGCCGCCTCGGCTCATACGATCCAGGAAGTCACAGGACGAGACCACCAACTGAAGAGCGTCCAAGTCATCCTCGCCGTGAGGACGCTCGGTGTCTCCATCATCAACCAGGCAGCATCTGACAAGCGCGCGCGTTTCTTGGTCGAAGATCCCCTCTCCGTCCCAAGCACGACCGATGGCGTCATCCAAGCTAAACAGCCCAGGGTCAAGCGCCATTCCCAGTCCGTTGCCAAAAATAAGAGTTTTACGCATTTCCTTTGCTCCGACTGATTGAGGCCGATAATGCCCCCAGGGCGCGTTATCGGCTCGGCCACCAAAACCTTTAGCCCGAAATCTCAGCACATACAGCTGGACCATTGGGGTATGTTTTCTACGTAGGGCGATGATACATTCGGCCCTTCATCATCCAATGCCATCAACCCGGAGTTTGCCCAGAGCACACACCCAAGCTTATTCAACGTCTTCAAGGATCGATATGACAGCTTTTAGCAACGACCTCAGAGCCGCCCTGGGAGCGGCACACAGCATATGTGGATACCTTCTCAAGGACGACCCAATGAGGGCAGCCTTTAGCCAGGTCCACGTATGGCAGGACGAAGCCTTTCAAGAACTTGCGGACCATGAAAGGATCGAGCGGCTCGAGGCTGCCCTCGACACGAACTCGGCAAAAGATTCGGACTGGAAGACGGGAATCAGTCTCGCAAAGTCGGAGACTGGGGTCATCAGGAGTGTTCTGGAGGGACTTCTTGGGCGATGGCGCCCCGGAAACGGAGACAATAGTCAAGCCGATCACTTGACGCGCAGAGCAAGAGATCTCCGGCGAGACTCGAAGCGAGGATTAAATCTTCTGAAGATCCTCTTTACCAGTTTGATCGCCATCGTAGGTGCCTCGATACCGGGCATAGCGTCCATCTTGGAAGCTGTCAAAGAGGCAGTCGAGCATTTCACTGCATGACCATCCTTTGAGTCAGTTGGCCGTTACGCTCGACGGTCATCATTTCGCGAAATGGTGTCGCCGTCAGAGTATCGCGCCAACTGAGTTGTTAGCAAAATCATGGGAAATAGCGCATGTCTCGTATCCGGCACATTGCTATTCGCAACTTCCGCTCCATTCAATCCTTGGACTGGTTTCCGTCCGCAGGAGTTAACTGTCTTATTGGCCCCGGCGATAGCGGAAAGTCCACGATACTGGACGCCATTGATCTCTGCCTGGGAGCACGGCGCTCGGTGACCTTCGGCGACGCAGACTTTCACGCCCTCAACGTCACCGTTCCGCTGTGTATCCGCATTACGCTGGGGGCGTTGCCCTCCTCGCTCATGGACCTCGACTTCTACGGAGATTTTCTGAGAGGTTTTGACGCAACGACTGGAACCATCGAGGATGAACCGAAGGCTGGATGGGAGACGGTCCTTACGCTACAACTAATCGTCAATGCGGACCTTGAGCCCTCTTGGACGTTGTTCTCAGAACGCGCTACGCGGGACGGCCTTGAGCGAAGCCTACCTTGGAAGGAACGTGCAGCCATTGCTCCGGCGCGAATAGGCCAGTTTGCCGCGTCCAACCTGTCTTGGAGCCGTGGATCAGTTCTGAATCGATTGACGGAAGAGAGAGCTGAGCTGGGAGCCCAGCTGGCCGCCGCGGGCCGCGACGCTCGCAGCAGCTTTGGCACTACCGCCACCCCACACCTGGCCAAGACCCTGGGCGTTGTGCAGACCACCGCTCAAAACCTGGGCGTATCGGTCGGAGCTGCTCCTCAAGCGCTGTTGGACGCTCACGCAGTATCCTTGGGCGAAGGCGCAATCGCACTGCATGACCAGCAGGGCATTCCGCTGAGATCCCTTGGGACAGGTTCCTCCCGTCTTCTGGTCGCTGGCCTCCAGCGTGCGGCAGCTACGGCGGCCCCAATCGTGCTTGTCGACGAAGTGGAATACGGCTTGGAGCCTCATCGGCTGATGCGGCTGCTGGATTCGCTGGGAGCCAAAGAAGCTACCCCACCGGTCCAAGCCTTCTTGACGACCCATTCGCCCGTTGCCTTGCGCGAGCTGTCCGGGCATCAGCTATTTGTCACACGTCGGCATTTCGGCTTTCACTCCATCACCGTCGCAGGCACGTCTGACGAAATCCAAAGCACGCTCAGGGCCGACCCGGAAGCCTTTTTGGCCAAGTCGGTCATCGTCTGCGAAGGAGCAAGCGAAGTGGGTTTCATCCGGGGGCTGGATCTATGGGGCGTGGAAAGTGGTGAGACCTCGTTTCTGGCGCTTGGAGGCTCCTACGTCAACGCTGGCGGCGGCAGCCCGGACAGCGCGTTTGTCCGCGCGACAGCGTTAATAGCGCTGGGCTACCGGGCCCTTGTCTTCATTGATGCGGACAAGGATGCCAAAGCTGGCGTAGCGGAAGCTTATGCATCGACTCTCGGAGAGCTCGCCACATGGCGAGCGAACATGACCTTGGAGGATGAGCTATTCCGATGCCTGCCTGCTACATCCATTGATGCACTCCTAACCAAGGCCAAAGAGCTGGTTGGAGAAGAACTGATGAATCAGCACATCAAGACCAGATCCAACAATCGATGGACGCTTGCCACCATTGAGGCACAGAGACCGGCAACAGACTATTCGACTGAAACGCGAGAGGTTTTAGGAACCGCCTCACGGATTCGCGGAAGCGGATGGTTCAAATCGCTGACTGCCTACCAAGACATTGTCGTAAACATCGTTTCTCATGGTTACGCAGCTGCAGAAGTTGAATTCAAATCGGTGATCGATCAGCTATGGAGATTCATGCGTGCCACCTGAGATCGACCTTCTCTCTATCCAGCGTGGTTCTATCACCGCCCCGGCGGGCTGCGGCAAGACGGAGCTAATCACCAGGTCTTTGGCTGGGAAGCCACTTGGCAAGCCGGTCCTGATTCTGACGCATACCAATGCGGGCGTTGCCGCCCTGCGCGCCCGCCTCAAAAAGGCGAACACTCCCGGTGCGGCGTATCGGCTGTCAACAATCGATGGATTTGCCATTCGACTTATCGACAAGTTCCCTTCTCGCAGCGGCCACCCCGCTGACCTGCTGGAACTGAGCAACCCCGCCACGGACTATCCAGCTATCCGGCAAGCTGCTCTTAGCCTGCTGACAGCGGGACACCTTTTCCAAGCGGTCACTGCGACCTATGACCGTTTATGGGTGGACGAATACCAGGATTGCAACACCGTCCAACACGCTCTGGTGTGTGCACTGGCATCTATGTTGCCGACATGTGTCTTAGGTGACCCCATGCAGGCCATCTTCGGCTTCGGCGACAACCGCTTAGTGAACTGGCAAACTGATGTTCAGGGGTCTTTCCCCTCATCTGGAGCACTAGGCACACCTTGGCGCTGGCGAAATGCGGGCACAGAGGCACTTGGGCAATGGCTATTACAAGCTCGGGCTACCCTTGAAGCTGGACAGGTAATCGACCTGCGGACCGCACCAAGCCAGCTCACTTGGGTGGCACTTACAGCCGGCAACGAGGCCGTCGAACGACGAACCGCTGCGCGGACTAACGCGCCCGGACAAGGAACGGTGCTTGTCATTGGCGACTCAAGGAACGTGAGAGGGCGTTACGACCTGACTAGTCAGACACCAGGTGCGGTGGTCGTTGAACGAGTGGACCTACCTGAACTGACGGCCTTTGCCCGCCGTTTTGATCTTCAGAACGCAACGGCGCTGCAAGATCTCGTGCAGTTCAGTGCTGAAATGATGACTGGGGTTGGCGCAACTACACTACTAGCCCGCGTGGAAAGCCTGCGAGCCAACAGGGCGAGGAATCCACCCACGATCCCCGAGGGGGCCGCTGTAGCGTTTGAAAGCGATCGCTCTTGGAAACGAGCGCTGGAACTCTTAAACGCGCTCGCGAACCACCCAGACACTCGTGTGTATCGTCCGGAGCTCATCCACTGCTGTAGGTCTGCCATGGAATCGGCAGCGCGCGGCGAAAAAGCATTTTTGGCCGCCACCCAGCAGGCACGCGAGCGAAATCGCCATGCCCGCTCCCCGATGGCTAGACGCGCTGTTGGTAGCACATTGCTACTTAAAGGGCTGGAAGCTGACGTCGCAGTTCTATTGGAGCCGGAAACCATGACGGCACAACATCTCTACGTCGCATTGACTAGGGGAGCAAAAAATGTAGTCGTTTGTTCATCAGTCCCAGTGCTTACGCCTTGCCCATAGATCTAGGCGTGAACTGGCGCGATCACTAAGGAAGATTTACGTTAGAGGCGCCCCTCCGAAGAGCGACCAGGTATGCCAGGTGAATAGCTACACCCTAGAAGATCACGCCAACGCAGTTGAAGCCCTGTCCCTTCTAAGAGCGAGGGAAGAGAACTACTCGGGCAAAAATCCCAACAAGTTCCGTGCAGACATCGCACGAGCTAGGGCCCACTTGGCCGCCGTTGAACTTGCGCTCAAGGAGGACAGGGTTCTTCAGCGGACTCCAGCCGAGGAACGAGATGCGGAGCTTGACCGAGCTTTTCCCGACGTCCGGTCCAAAGAAGTCGTCACCTGGCAAGGCAAGCAGTTCATAAAGCGCTTCACGCCAACAGGCAAGAGCCTCAGCGGAAAAACCGTTTTAGGTTGGAGCGCGCACTGGGAAGAACTCAAAAGCTGATACGTCAAACTGATGGGATGGCCGTGCGATCCCATGCTCGCCTCGCCCAGCCAAAGATGAGTGTGGGCACCACGATAACAGGCAGTCCCCACAGAAACGCGAGGTAGAAGGCAGCGGTAGCGAGTTCACCGTAGACCCGATGTTCCGCGAACTTCCAGCCAAGCACGGCACAACCGAAGACGATAGCAAGCCCCAATCCGCCGCCCACGAGCGCCCCTTTCAGAAACCCGCCTTTGCGAAAGTAGGGAATGCGGCCGGTCCTGACGTGCCAAGCCCAGACCTGCTGGGCACGAATGTGCAACATCAGGCAAAACGCCAGGAAGCCGGCGATAAGCAGCCCACCTGCGCAGTAGACCAAGCCCATCAGCTGTTGGGTTTTGAAAAATGCGTCGAGGCCTGCTCCAAACAACAGCATGCCCAAAGGCCCGAGAATAACGCAGGGCAGGATCATGGCAGCCGGCCCGGTCGGCGCATAAAGCCGCGGGTAGTTCGCTTGGTGGTTCATTTCTTTTCCTCTGTTAAAAGCAAGACCAAACGGCGTCACGGCAACTGCATGGCAACTGGTTGGTCGAGGGTCAGCCCGCAGATGTTCCGTTATCGGTCACGTCGACCAGTTCCCAACGTTCGCCCGCCGGCCGGAACTTCATCGTCATCTTTAAGCGCATTTCCTTGGCCTTCGGCGTCGTGGGCTGATCGCCAATGAAGCCCAGTCCATCGACGGTCCCGGAGACCCGGCAGTCCTGGTTACCGTTGGGCAGTTTTGTGCAGGCGATCTCCAGCCCGCTCGCTTCCTTGACTTCGAACCGCCAAGTCCGCTGAAGCGTTGCCTGCCTCCCCTGCTCAGTAAAGAATTGCTCTACTGCTTTGACAGCGTCCTCCCTGCTCGGCGCATGCTTTGCACCACAGGCCGACAAGCCCAACGCCAAGAAGCACGCCGAAATCCAAACACGTTGAATGGTCCGCATCAAGACTCTCCGTTCTTCTGTTTGGTCAGGTCCACGCCGATGACTTCGTTTCGGTAACCCACCTGGACGCGTTCGACGTCCACCTCGGCGCGCGGGCCTCCGTTCTCCAACCAGACCCGCTTGACGGTGAAGACCACCAGATCGTCCCTGGCGTCCCTGCCCTGCTTGAACAATCCGGTGGCCTCGCTTTCACTCATGCGGATCGGAAGATGAAAGTGCCCGGCATGCTGGGGTGTCCAAACAGATCGCTCACTGCGGGCATTGGTCGGGACAAACCCCTCGCCCGTGATGCCCTCTACCTGGAATCCGGTGATCCAAGGAATCGGCACGTAGATGTCCAAGACGCCGCGTTGCCTGTCATAGGACGGTTGGTCCACGATGTTGGGGCGAACGGCAAAACGCTGGATGCTACGGAAGCGCTGCGCCCTTGCATCGAAGGCCGCACCATACTTGCGCTCAATGGCTTCCGGCTCCTGAGGGGTGATGCCATTCGGGCCGTTCCGCTTCGTGTCGATCAACCACTCGCCATACAAGCACTGCTCGCGCTCGGTCTTGCTCAACCGGTAGCTGGACCGCGTCAACGCAATCAGCCTCGCATCGCAGGTGTGGTAGCCCGCCGAGGCCGTAGATGCCAACCCAGCGCGGATGTGTTGCGCGCCTGCCAGTTCGTCCTGGTCGAGGTCCCAGTAGGTTCCTTGCGGATCGAGATACGGGCTCTTGCCTCTGTCCGTCGATGCCTGCGGAGCCCCGGTGATGGCCCGCCCAATCTGCTGAAGAAGATTTCCCCTGTCCTGCGCTTGCACCGCCATGCTTGCGGCCATCGCGAACGCGCCTATGGCCGCTGCCCACTGCTTCTTCATGCCCTGCTCCTTGCGTCGGGTTGCGACGAACTTACGTGTCACGTAGAGTCTACCCGTGGCGTAAGGCTTCCGTCATGCTCTTTCCATGCCTGCACTGCATCGATTCAGCCTGTGAAGCCCGCCACTCCCGCCCCTCGGGAGATCGTGGCCGCGCGCCTGCGTCAAGCCCGCGAACGACGGGGCCTGAGTCAGCGCGAGGTAGGGATGCGAATGGGCCTGGACAAAGACACAGCGTCAGCGCGGATATCCAGATATGAATCCGGAGCCATGTCTATCAGCCTCGAGGCTTTGTTCGAGATGGCAAAAGCGCTGGAAGTGCCACCTGCTTTCTTGCTGGCTAGCACCCCTGGCATGGCCGACGCGATCTTGGCGTTGGGAGAGCAAAGCGATCGACAGCAGGACCAACTGGCGAAGGTCCTAGCGACACTGACGAATCTTCAACCCAAGGTTCGAGATCAGCTAATCGCAGAGTTGTTGGATAGGAGGTAGGCGGTTCAACCCTCGACTTGAACGACCTTTGCTGCAACGGAAGATGCCGCCCTTACACATCAGCAGCAGGTGCCACGTGGCCTCAGGGTCGCCTGGGCAAGGTGGAGTAAGGAGCCCGCCGCACCTTTGAATACCTCAGCGGTAGAGCGAAAATGGGGACACTTCGAACGGACGCAAACCGATGAATCCTGCCACCCCATCGTTGGCCCAAATCCATTGGCCTGACCATAGTGTCGCTGTCTACGCAGGCTTGGATCTTCACGCCTTCGCCATGTTTCGGGACGAGGTGGTGGTTCCTTCACTCAATACCTTAGAGAGACGGATCGAGCAGATGGAGGAAAGCGGCGACATTGCGGAAAGCACATTCGGAGCGGATGTCTACGCAGATCTACTTCACAACACGGTAGAGGGTTTCTTGCTTACTACGCAGTCCATGCATGAGCGAAGCCTTCGCGGCCTTATGATCGCTATGGCAAGACGCAAGAAGTGGACTGCTGATGACCAGAACAAAATCAAAGTAGCCGACTGGTCTAAGGGCAGCAGGGGAGTGCCCGCGTTGTTTCAAGGCCTGTTTAACAACCCAATTCAATCGTTCGGCGATCAAACGGATCTGCGTGTGCTGCGGCTGTTTGGCAACGTCTTGAGACATGGGGACGGCCCATCGGCCGAGGAGCTTCACGAGCTATGCCCTTCGCTCTGGTCTCACTGGCTGCCTCCAGGAACTGTCTTGAAAGTCGCTGGAGGTCAACTTTGCGTCCGCAAAGACGCCTTGCCCCACCCTCTGTTCGAGAACATCACGCTGCCAAGAAGCCTTCTAGACCAAATGATTTCGGCAGTAGTAGGCTTTTGGGAAGACATAGAGTTCGTCCGGTGCAACTCTTTCACGAACACGAATAGTCGGATTCAAGCGCACCTTGCCGAGCTGACTCGGAAGCATGAAAGCCGGTCCGCGAATCGCGCTTGGAACCCAGGATGAGGCCATGCCACGTCAGGGTAGCCTTTTTCAATTGCCTCCCCAGCCGGCTGAGTAGATGAAGCTTAAACAATCGCCACGGAGCTATCGCTGACAGCCATCAATCTCACTCTTTCGGAAGCACTTTTAGCTCATAGCTATTCTGAGCGGCAACATAAAGTGCCCACGACCTTCGAAACGGTTCTTCTCTTGCGTTCTCGCTGAGCATCTCTTCTGGGGGTCCTTATGGCTTCATCGTCGGGCCGCAGATGGCTAGATGGGGTCTTCGCAAAGCCGAGCGGCTCCACCCGCAGGAGGCCTATGCGGCGCGACCGCGGGTTTACCGCTGCCCAGTTGTGGGTCATGACGCTGCAGACTCTGATGGGCGCATCCGCAGCCTTCGCCATGCTGAGTGGGCTTCCAATGCTCTTACTCATGGTATGCGCGCAACTGATCCGATAGAACTAACAAGAAGATATGAGAAGAGGCTGACGTGATCGCAGCCTCTTTTTTATGATCATTTATCTTGAGACGCTTGAATTCAAGGACTTGACACTCCTGAATATCAAGCTATAAGAAGTAATGATAAGCCAAGACCACTAGCCATGAATATAGAGTCATTCTGGAACCAAGCATTTATATCTCTACTGAGTCGCCTTCCGCCCGAACAAGCGAAAGAAGAGGCAGACAAGGCAACCCAGCTATGCATTGGGCAGTGGCAAGAAAAATCCGCAGAGAAGTCGCCTGATAGATCGATGCGGTGGCAAGACCAGGAAATCGGCATGGTCCCGGAAGTCCTTGGAAGGTTTAGCTTCCCAAGGACTGGGAATGTCGTCACCTTTTCAACTTCTGCTTCTTTGAAGCGGATCGAGAGACCTCCTGTTTCTCGATGAGTTCCTGTCTTTCTTCTGCAACTGCGTTCGCTACCGCAATGGTCCTGCTTGGAGTGGTCAAGAAGACCAAACCGCCTCCTTGATACTCCACTGAGAATGTTACAGCGATAGGAATCACAAAATCCCCCTCAAAGGTTGCAATCTCCACGACCTGAACGCTAGTGTTCGGCGAAAAAAAAGCAGTCTTTGCCACCTTTAGTAGAGAATTTGTCTTTTTTTTAACCAGATACTTCACTCGTGCATCATCGGTGATGAGGTCGTATTTAGAGCGTAAAGCCTCAGGGTCCGCCTCGGCTCCTTCATGCAGTTGAAGCCGCTCCCCTTCTGAAACACTAACAACTACCGTGCCTTCCAATCCCGAAGCTTTCATTGCGAGGAGGACAGCTTTTTCCCGTTGAGTCTCCGTCATTTTGGCCTCCAGCCTAGTCTTTATCAAAAGTAATGCGAATACCCCTCCCTGTCTCTGCCTAGTTCGCCACCGTCGGAAATCTGACTAGCATGCACTCGGCAACTTTAGATTAACCTCAAACGCGCGTCCGACGCTAGAACGAAAAAACATTAAACAAAGGACACAGCCGATTCGCGATCCGTCATAGAAGCAAAGGGTTAGGTTAGGTAGATCAGATTCCCGCTTTCGTCATCCCATTTTTCTTGTTCAGATTCTTTCCGAACTGACTTGGCTCGTAGACAGGCAACACCGCAAGCTCGCTCAACTTCGCCAGCGTTGCCACCCGGTCCGGCAGGCTCCGCCGATCAATGTAGAACTTCTCCAGCACGGTCTGCCCTGTGCCATGCCCGGTAAGCGCTCCGATAGCAGACGCCGACACACCCGCCTCATCCAGCTTTGAAGCAATCGTGTGGCGGAACCCGTGGAACCCCTGCCCCTTCTCCGCCACCCCTTGCCGCTTGATGTAAACGGAGAACTGACGGCTCAGCTGCCGTCCGTAGCCCAGCCCTGTCGAGTTGGGCAGGTCCGGGAACAACCGCTCGACCCCAGCTTGCCTCGCCTCTTCCACGTAGGTGAGGAACCCGGCTTCGATGACCGGCCGAGCCAGCGGGATGAACCGGCGACTGTGCTTGTTCTTGATGCTCTGCTTCTTCCCGATCTTGCGGACGAAGAAGCCGGGCACGCCGTCAATGGTGTCGACGTCCTCCAGCCGGAGCTGCGCGATCTCGTTCACGCGAGCGCCGGAGTAGAGCCCCAGGATCGGGCCAAACCACCGATGGGGGTATTTCGACGCCCACTTCGGGAACTCCACCGGGTCAAAGATAGCCTTCAACTCGGCGTCCGTGAAAGGCGAACCCGTGTCTTCTGAGTCCGGCGTGGCGATCGCCCGGATGCCCGCCAACGGATTCACCGCCAGGTGTTTGCCCTCGACCAGCGACACCAGGAACACGCTCAGCCGTTGCCGGTGCTTGGCCATCGTCCACGCCGCCGGCTCTGGCTCCTGGTTCTTCTTCGCCAGCTTGATGACGTCAGGCACCGACAGGTCCCGATAGGCCGGCCGCTTGGTCGCATTCGACGGCCAGTAGCGCACGCCCTCAAAGAAGGCCCGCACGTGATCCTGGCTCAGCGAGGCCACGGGCACGTCCTTACCGATGATTCCGGCAAACAGGCGCAGCGTGTGGCGGCTTTCGAGCACGGTCTTCTGATGCAGACGGGCCCCGGCCAGGTCCCTCAAATGATCGGCCATCGCCTTGGACAGCATCAGCGCCTTGGGTGCATCGCCGCCGCCGGATATGCGCTGACTGCCCTCGCGCAACTGTTGCCGACGCTTGGCCACCCTTGCCGCCATGACCTCAGTGGGCTCTGTCTGCCGCGCCCGCACCATTAGGTCTCCGAACATCCCGGCATCGGCGGGGTTGTCCAGCTGCGCCTGAGCGATGCGCGTGCCGTCCGGCAGCGTCACATCTTTCAGCGTCAGCTCTTTGATGTCCCCACTGCGAACCTTTTCCAGCAGCTCTTCAAGATCCACGGTTATCCCTTTCCGCATGGCATCGAATGCCATCGATAGTGCCATTCCCATCGTGGCCGCCGCCAGCCTGGCGTGGTCACCGCGACGGTTTCCCAGCGATCGGACAAGGTAACGCGAGCCGATGGAGGCTCGAAGATCGGTGGGAACAAAGAAGCGCGCATACAGGCCGGCTGAGCGCGACATCATCAGAGGCTTGGGCAAGATTGATACCTCGATTGATACCTCAAGGGGCATCGCTCGAAATCATCAATCAGCCAAAATATCCAGCCAAGTCAAGCACTTAAAGACTTGGCAGAAGCTCTGGAGCGGGCGATGGGAATCGAACCCACGTCAGTAGCTTGGGAAGCTACAGCTCTACCATTGAGCTACGCCCGCGCGGCGTTGCGAGAGTTTAGGCGGGTGCGGGGCCCGGGCGCAATGCACAGATGTGACGAGGGCCGGTTGCCCGGCCCTCGTTTGCAACGCGTGTGGTGCGTGGATCAGAAGTTGCCGCTGAAATTCACGAACAGCGTCGCGTCGCGGGCGCTGCGCTGGGCGGTGGTGGTGCTCAGGCCGATGTTGCTCTGCAGGCCCCACAGGCCGGTGCGGGCGCCCAGCACGACGGTCGCGTAGTTGCGATCGAAGTTCTGCCCGGGGACGGTGTACATGCCCACTTCCGGCATCGACTGCAGCCAGGCGCTGGCTTCGGTGCCGTCCTTGAACTCGTGGTCGTAGGTCGCCTGCAGGTACGGCTTGACCATTGCACCGTCCAGGCGCACCTGGAAGCCGATGCGGCCGACCATCGAGTCGATGTCCTGATCGGCATAGCCCAGTGCGGTGGAGCTTTCGTTGCTCTCGGTGTAGCCGTCGAGCTTGAGCTTCTGCCAGGTCAGGCCGACCACCGGGCCGTACTTGACGCTGCCTTCGCCCAGCGAATAGCCGGCGTTGACTGCGGCGGTGAGGTTGCTGCCATCCGGCGAACCACTGTGCACACGGGTGGCCGGCCCGAGCTGCACTTCGCGGTCGACGTCGTAGCTCAGCCAGCTGTAACTGACCTGCGCGTTGACCCAGACCGGGCCGGTGTACCAGCCGAAGAAGCCGCCCAGCGTGGTGTCGTCCTGCTTGAAGCTGCCGTTACGGTTGCCGAAGTCGGCGTCCATGCTGCCGAAGCCGGCAAAGCCGCCGAACACCAGGTCGCCCGCAGTCCAGTCCACACCGAACAGGCCGGCCGGGGCCATGCCATCGTACAGATCGGCGTGGTCGTAACGCTGCATGTCGCCGCGCACGCTACCCCACCAACGCAGGCCATCGGCGTCCGGCTTGCCGTCCAGATGCCAGGCCACCTGGTCGGCGCGCGCGCGGCCGATCGCCTGCGCCGAATGCGTCAGCACCTGCTGCAGACGCGGGGCTTCCAGCAGCGAGATGGCGTACTCGCCCAGGATCTGGTGGGTGGCGGTGGTCGGGTGGATGCCATCGGCGAACACATAGGTGTTCGGCGCGTTGGCGGCGACCAGGCTGGTCGGGTTGCAGGCCGGCAGCGGCACGGCGGGGTTGCAGGCGGTGCTGGTGACGTTGCTGAAGCCGTAGGTGCCCGGATCGGCAACCACTTCCTGCAGGATGTGGAAGGTGTCGACCGGGATCACGCGCAGGCCGGCCGACCGCAGGCCATTGAACAATGCGGTGTTGTAGGCAGTTGCCGCAGCAGTGCCCTGCGCCATCGCGGCGGCACCGCCGGCGCGGAAGCGCGGGGTGATGCCCACGTCCGGAATGGTCGGCACCATCACATAGCGCGCGCCGGCGGCCTGCAAGGCGCCGACTGCACCGACCTGCGCGGTGACCGCGTTGCCGATGATGGCCTGCGCCTGGGCCGGCGCGGCGGCAGCGGCGAGCAGATCGTTGGCGCCGCCCCATACGGTGTAGAGCGCATTCGGGTTGGCCTGGCCGCCGTTGGCGCTCAGGTAGGTGTTGATCTGGCTGGTCACCGAGGGCGCTGCACCGAGCACGCTGGTCGAACCAGCCTGGATGCGGGCACCGCCGGCGGCGTAGTTGTCGCCGGTCTGGCCATTGCCGTTGGGGGCGGCATTGGTGCCGTAATGGTCGGCGACGTACTCGGCCCAGACCCAGCCCGGGTTGGTGGTGAACTTGCCGGTGACGGCGCGCGAGGCGGCCGGCAGCAGCGGGTTGTAGTAGCCGCTGTCGGTGAGGCTGTCACCGAAGAACACGGTCTGGTCGAACGCAGACGCGGCCATGGCCGGGGTGGCCGCAATGGCGATGGCCACGGCCATCAGGGAACGGATCGGGCGAAGGGTTGAAGCCATGGGAGTGCCTGCTCAAGGTAGTGTGGAACTGGACCGGACCTGCTGACGTACGCCGGCGAATGGCACATGGTTTCACCCTCGCCGCCCGCGCTCACGCTGCATTGCCGCATAACGCAAAAACGCGCGCCCTGGCGGCACGCGATGCCACAATGATGACATGAACATTCAACTCAACGGCACCCCGCGCGACATTCCCGACGACCTGCTGCTGGCCACCCTGCTGGAGCAGGAAGGTCTTGCACAGCGGCGCGTGGCGGTGGAGATCAATGGCGAAATCGTGTCGCGCGGGCGGCATGCCACGCACCGGTTGCATGCCGGCGATGTGGTGGAGATCGTGCACGCGCTGGGCGGCGGTTGATGCGACGCGCAGGCCGGCGCAGCTGCGCGCGATCGGTGATAATTGCCCGATGACCAATACCGCCCCCTCTGATGCGCTGATCATCGCCGGCAAGCCCTACCGTTCGCGCCTGCTGACCGGCACCGGCAAGTTCAAGGACCTGGACGAAACCCGCCTGGCCACCGAAGCGGCGGCCGCGCAGATCGTCACCGTGGCGATCCGCCGGGTGAACATCGGCCAGGACCCGAACGCGCCCAGCCTGCTCGATGTACTGCCGCCGGATCGCTACACGCTGCTGCCCAACACTGCCGGCTGCTACACCGCCGAGGACGCAGTGCGCACCTGCCGGCTGGCGCGCGAGCTGCTGGACGGCCACAACCTGACCAAGCTGGAGGTGCTCGGCGACGAGCGCACGCTGTACCCGGATGTGGTGCAGACGCTCAAGGCCGCCGAACAACTGGTGGCCGACGGCTTTGAGGTCATGGTCTATACCTCCGACGATCCGATCCTGGCCAAGCGCCTGGAAGAGATCGGCTGCGTGGCGGTGATGCCACTGGCCGCGCCGATCGGCTCCGGGCTGGGCATCCAGAACAAGTACAACCTGCTGGAAATCATCGAAAACGCCAAGGTACCGATCATTGTCGATGCCGGCGTAGGCACGGCATCGGATGCGGCGATCGCGATGGAGCTGGGCTGCGACGGCGTGCTGATGAACACCGCCATCGCCGGTGCGCGCGATCCGATCCTGATGGCGAGCGCGATGCGCAAGGCGATCGAGGCCGGACGCGAAGCCTTCCTGGCCGGGCGGATTCCGCGCAAGCGGTATGCCTCGGCGTCGAGTCCGGTGGATGGCGTGATTGGATGAGTGGGTGGGCTGCGTTGACATTGCCGTCGATGCGCACCGCCTGGCCGTGTGACGCGCCGGATGTGGCCGTTGCTGGATCGCGCGTTGCTGCACGTGCTCCCTCACGCCGTACCCTCACCCCAACCCCTCTCCCCAAGGTAGAGGGGCTTTTGTTTTTTGATGTGACTTAACTCATGACTGATCCTTTCACCAGCGACGGCGCCAAGATGCCGCCCAAGCCCTTCACCATCGAAGAGGGCCGCCGGCAGGTGCGCAGCTTCGTGCTGCGCCAGGGCCGCTTCACCCCGGCGCAGCAGCGCGCGTTCGACGAGTTGTGGCCGCGCTTCGGCCTGGACTACAGCGGTGCGCCGCGCGATCTCGATGCGGCCTTCGGCCGTCCCGCGCCCAAGGTGCTGGAGATCGGGTTTGGCAATGGCGCGGCATTGCGCTTTGCCGCGCAGCAGGACCCCAGCCGCGACTACATCGGCATCGAGGTGCATGCGCCCGGCGTCGGTCGCCTGCTCAATGCGCTGGACGCTGATGGCAGCACGCATGTGCGCCTGTATCACCACGACGCAGTGGAAGTGCTCGAACACGAGATCGCCGATGGCGCGCTTGACGAGGTGCGCATCTACTTCCCCGATCCGTGGCACAAGAAGCGCCACAACAAGCGCCGCCTGATCCAGCCGACGTTCGCGCAGCTGGTGGTGCGCAAGCTGCGCGATGGTGGCCGCCTGCATGCGGCCACCGACTGGGCCGATTACGCCGAACAGATGTGGGACGTGCTCGACGCCACCCCGGGCCTGGTCAATCGCGCCGGCCCGCGCGGCCACGTCGAACGCCCCGCCTGGCGACCGCAGACCCACTTCGAAACCCGCGGCCAGAAGCTCGGCCACGGCGTGTGGGATCTGGTTTATGACCGGGATTCGGGAGCGGGGATTGGGGATTCGTAACAGCGCTACCCCGCATACTCGACGCCGCAGTCGCCTGACCAATCCCCACTTCCGAATCCCGAATCCCCGCCCCGATGGACACCGCGCTGACACTGACCAACGATATGAAGCTCGTCCTCGGGCTGGTCGGTTTCACGATGGCGATGTTTTTGTTCGAGCGCATCCGCGCCGACGTGGTGGCCTTGATCGTGCTGGTGGTGCTGGGCGTCACCGGGCTGGTGGCGCCGGAAGAACTGTTTGGTGGTTTTTCCGGTAACGCGGTGATGAGCATCATCGCCACCACCATTCTCGGTGCGGGGCTGGAGCGCACCGGTGCGTTGAATCGCCTGGCGACCTGGTTGCTGCGGCGCTCGCACGGCAGCGAACAACGCCTGATGATGATGACGCTGGCCATCTCCGGCTTGAACTCGTCCTTCATGCAGAACCCGTCGGTGATGGCCTTGTACCTGCCGGTCGCCTCGCGGCTGGCCGCACGCACCGGGCTGACCCTGCAACGCATGCTGCTGCCGATCGCCGCGGCCATCGTGATGGGCGGCGCGCTGACCATGGTGGGCAATTCGCCGCTGATCCTGCTCAACGATCTACTGGTCTCGGCCAACAACAACCTGCCCTCGGGCATGGCCAGTATCGAGCCGTTGACGATGTTCGCGCCGCTGCCGATCGGCGTGGCCTTGCTGATCGCCGCATTGCTGTACTTCCGTTTCTACGGCGACCGCAAGCTGATCGAAGAAGAACGCCTGATCAACGAAGGCGTCACGCCCTCGCGCACCGAGAGTTATTTCGCCAAGACCTACGGCATCGACGGCGACGTGTTCGAGCTCACCGTCAGCGCCGAAAGCCCGCTGGTCGGCATGACCCTGGGCGAGGCCGAAGCGCTGCACGACGCGCCGTTGTTGCTGGCCCTGAAGACCGGCAACGACACCCGCCTGGCGCCGCCGGCCGACATGCGCATCTGGGTCGGCAGCGTGCTCGGTGCGATGGGCCCGCGCCAGGAAGTGACCGACTTTGCGCAGAACCAGTTCCTGCGCATGTCCTCGCGCCTGCGCAACCTGGGCGATCTGTTCAACCCCAGCCTGGCCGGCATTTCCGAAGCATTGATTCCGCCCAACTCGCGGCTGATCGGCAAGACCGCCGCCGAGTTGCGCCTGCGCAAGCAGAGCGGCATCAGCCTGCTGGCGATCAACCGCGACAAGCAGGTAATCCGCGAAGACGTGCGCAACGTACCGCTGCGCGGCGGCGACATGCTGGTGTTCCACAGCATCTGGCAGGACCTGGCGCAGGCGGCGGAAAGCCGCGACTTCGTGCCGGTAACCGACTTCCCCAAGGGCGAGCAGCGCCCGCACAAGTTCAAGATCGCCATGGCGATCTTCGCCTTCACCATCCTGATCGCACTGACCTCGCGCCTGCCGGTGGCGCTGACCTTGATGACCGGTGTGGCCTGCATGCTGGTCAGCGGCGTGCTGCGCATGGACGAGGCCTATGCCTCGATCAACTGGAAGACCATCTTCATGATGGCCGGCCTGATTCCACTGGGCTGGGCGATGGACAGCAGCGGCACTGCGGCCTGGGTGGCGGGCCATACCATCGACCGCCTGCCCGAAGGCATTCCGGTATGGGCGCTGGAAATCAGCCTGGCGCTGCTGACCACCGCGTTTTCGCTGGTGATCAGCCATGTCGGCGCCACCATCGTGATGGTGCCGATTGCGGTCAACCTGGCGCTGGCCGCCAACGGCAACCCCACCGCGTTTGCGCTGATCGTGGCGCTTTCGGCGTCCAACAATCTGATGACGGCCTCCAACCCGGTGATCTCGATGGTGGCCGGCCCGGCCAACTATCAGCCGCGCGAGCTGTGGCGCGTGGGCGCACCGCTGTCGCTGATCTACATCGTGGTGATGGTGTCGATGATCAACCTGATGTTCTGGTGGGCGGCGCGCTGAGCCGCACCACTTTCAACGGTCACCCGAGCACCACCTGCTCACCCTCGATGCGCACCGGCACCGCCAGCAGCGACTGACCGCGGCACGGGCCGCTGATGCATTCGCCGCCGGTGAGCTCGAACGCTGCGCCATGCGCTGCGCACACCAGATGGCCGTCCTTGGTCTTGAGGAACTGGCCCGGCGCCCAATCCAGCCGGCGGCCGGCGTGCGGGCAGACGTTCAACCAGGCGCGCACCTGGGCGCCGTCGCGGTACAGCACCAAGGACTCCGGGCCACCATCCCAGACCGCTTCGACTTCCAGAAATCCGGCGTCGGGAATCTGCGCCAGTTCGGCAAGCGTGGTGGACGATGACGAAGACATGCAGTCTGCTGTTCGAGAACGGACTGCGATTGTGGCATGCGCCTGCATCGCTCCGACGCCACGCAGTGGCTACGGTCCACGCATTTGCTGGCCCGTGTGGGCGCTGCTCCGGGGCCGCCAAGGCGACAATCGCGCAACACATCGGATGTGATGGATTTAACAAAACGAGCTATCGTTTAACGAAGTTTTCACTCAATGACATGAAACCGCAACGATACTGCCTGCCTGTTTCCTGCCCGGCAGCCCACCGCCATGCCTGCACGCATCTTCCAATTCGGTAACCTCCATCACCTGTTTGCCCCGCGCAAGCCGCGTCACCCGTTGGTGCGCGTGGCCGCCGGCCTGGCTGGTCTGGTCATCCTTGCGGTGCTGATCTTCTTCAGCGTGTTCGTGGGCGCGGCGATGATCCTGGGCGGCATTGCCTGGAAGCTGCTGAGCAAATCGAACCGTCGCACGCCGCAGCAAACCCGCGTGGTCGAGGCCGAATATCGCGTGGTGCGCAAGCCTGCGCTGCCGTTGTCGCACTGAGGCGTCATTCCACCGCCTCCAGCGCGGTGAACATCCAATCCCGAATCAGTCGCGCAGGTATTGACCGGTCTGCGCGAGTTTGCGTGCGCCGATGCAAGCCGTGATCGCAGACCTGCCAGCCAGACGTTGCGCCACACTGCACGCTGCAGCGCGGCGGTTCCGTCATGCACAGCCAAACGGCTAGACTCACGTGCCCCGTTCCCCAAGGATGCGTGCATGACCCACGATGTGATTCCCGCCGCCGATGTTCCGCGCATTCCGGTGGTTGGTGGCGGTAACTTTCCGGTGCACCGCATCTACTGTGTCGGCCGCAACTTTGCCGATCACGCGCGCGAGATGGGCGCCACTGCGCCTGCCTCCAAGGCCGAGCGTGGCCAGCCGACCTTTTTCATGAAGCCTGCCGATGCGATCGTGGTCGGCCACGGCGACCACATTCCGTACCCGCCGGGCACCAAGGAACTGCACCACGAAGTGGAACTGGTGGTGGCACTGGGCAGCGATGCGCCGGCCGGCGAGTTGCCGGTGGAGCAGGCAGAGGCGCTGATCTACGGCTACGGCGTGGGCCTGGACCTGACCCGACGCGACCTGCAGGCAGCTGCCAAGGCCAAGGGCCTGCCGTGGGACATCGCCAAGGGCTTCGACCACTCCGCACCGATCAGCGAGCTGGTGCATGCCGGCGAAGTGGGTGCGCTGGAGGCCTTGAACCTGTCACTGGAAGTCAACGGCCAGGTGCGTCAGCAGTCGTTGCTGGACCAGATGATCTGGAACGTGCCGGAGATTTTGCATGAGCTCTCCAAGCTCTACGCATTGCGCGCGGGCGACCTGATCTTCATGGGCACGCCGGCCGGTGTCGGCCCGCTGCTGCCCGGCGATCAGTTCAGCGCACGCCTGGAAAACGTTGCCGAGCGCCACGGCATCATCGCGGGCTGACACGCGGCCCGCTACGATCACCCTGCGGCAGTTGGTCCGCGACCGCATCTGGAGTGCGCTATGGGAATGGTCAGCGAATTCAAGCAATTCGCGATGCGTGGCAATGTCATCGACCTGGCGGTCGGTGTCGTCATCGGTGCAGCGTTCGGCAAGATCGTCACTGCACTGGTGGAAAAGATCATCATGCCGCCGATCGGCTGGGCCATCGGCAATGTGGATTTCTCGCGCCTGGCGTGGGTGCTCAAGCCAGCCGGCGTCGATGCCACCGGCAAGGAAATTCCGGCAGTGGCGATCGGCTACGGCGATTTCATCAACACCGTCGTGCAGTTCGTGATCATCGCCTTTGCGATCTTCATGGTGGTCAAGCTGATCAACCGCCTGACCCACCGCAAGCCGGATGCCCCCAAGGGCCCGAGCGAAGAAGTGCTGTTGCTGCGCGAGATCCGCGATTCGTTGAAGAACGACACACTGAAGACACCGGGCGTGCCGTAAGCGGACACATCCGCTGCGCAACTTCGCGCAGGAGGATGACCTTTCGCACGCAGACGGGGGACCTCGCGCTGATAAGCTCGGGGTCCCCTTGTCGTTGGAGCCGCCCTGCATGCGTCGCCTCGCTGTCGCCATCTCTGCCCTACTCGCCTGCACACCCGCGCTTGCCGCACAGACCACCATCGCCGATGGCGCGCTGCGCACCGCCGCGCAGCTGCGCGAGCAGGCCCTGGCCGACACCACCGGCTTTGCGGTGGTGGAATCGTTGACCACCGAAGTGGGCCCGCGCATTGCCGGTGGCGAAGCCGATCCGCGCGCGGTGGCCTGGGCCAAGGCCAAGTTCCAGTCGCTGGGCTTCGACAAGGTGTGGACCGAGCCGGTGAGCTTTCCCAAGTGGCAGCGGCGCAGCGAACAGGCGGCGGTGATCGGCGCGCATGCGCAGCCTTTGCACATCACCGCACTGGGCGGCAGCCCGGGCGGCACCGTCGAAGGCGAGGTGGTGCGCTTCGAAAACCTGGCGGCACTGCAGGCCGCGCCAGCCGGCTCGCTGGCCGGCAAGATCGCGTTCGTCGATTACCAGATGACCAAGGCGCGCGACGGCAAGGATTACGGCAATGGCGGCGCGGTGCGCAGCAAGGGCCCGTCGGAAGCGATCCGCAAGGGCGCGATCGGCTTCGTGATGCGCTCGGCCGGCACCGACTCGCACCGCGTGCCGCATACCGGCATCACCCGCTTCGATGAAGGCGTGACACCGGTACCGGCAGCGGCGTTGTCGGTGCCCGATGCCAACCAGCTCGCGCGCCTGACCGCGCTGGGCAGCACGCGTGTGCGGCTGGCGCTGGATTGCGGCTGGGACGGCACCGCGACCTCGTACAACGTGATCGGCGAAATCACCGGACGCAGCAAGCCGAAGGAAGTGGTGGTGATCGGCGGGCATCTGGATTCGTGGGATCTGGGCACCGGCGCGATCGACGATGGCGCCGGCGTGGCGATCACCATGGCCGCCGGCCACCTGATCGGCCAACTCAAACAGGCGCCCAAGCGCAGCATCCGCGTGGTGGCCTTCGCCAACGAGGAGCAAGGCCTGTACGGCGGCAAGGCATATGCAGCCGCGCACGGCAAGGATGCCAAGGACATGGCGCTGCATCAGATCGGTGCGGAGAGCGACTTTGGTGCCGGGCGCATCTATGCGTTCAACACCGGCTCGGCGGCACCGGACGCGTCGCGCGCAGCGACCAGACAGATTGCCGAGGTACTCGCGCCGTTGGGCATCGCGTATGAGCCGAGCAAGGGCGGCCCCGGCCCGGATGTCGGGCCGATTTCCGCCAAGGGTGGCGCCTGGGCATGGCTGGCGCAGGACGGCACCGACTACTTCGATCTGCACCACACCGCCGACGACACGCTGGACAAGATCGACCCCAAGGCGCTTGCGCAAAACATCGCGGCCTACACGGTGTTTGCGTATCTGGCGGCCGAAGCCGATGGCGATTTCGGCAGCCGCGCAAAAAGCGTGCAGCCGCCGAGCGAATAACTGCATTTGCAGACATCGCGGGCACTCATCGGTTGAGTGTGCGCGGCATAGAGCACGCGCACGCTGCGCGTGGTCTGTGCCGATACCGACATCGCAGCGACGATTGCCAGCGGCCAGGCACGTCCTGGTCGCTGCAGGTCTCAAGCACGCCACCCGCCTTTCGCTTCCACTCCAGGACGAGCACACACAATGGCGGCCAAGCGCCAACGCAGTGCGAACAACGCGGCAACCCTGCTGGATGTCGCCAAGCACGCCGGCGTCTCGCCGATGACAGCTTCGCGCGTCATCAACCGCCACCCGCATGTCGGCGAGGAGATGCGCGTGCGGGTGGAGGCCTCGGTCCAGGCATTGGGGTATCGCCCCAACCTGGCCGGCCGTTCGTTGCGCACCAGCGGCCTGTTGCGCATCGGCGTGCTGTACAGCAATCCCAGCGCGGCTTACCTCAATCAATTCATGCTTGGCCTGCTCGAACAGAGCAGCCTCAATGGCAGCCAGGTGCTGGTGGAAAAATGCGGCGCCATCCGCAGCCAGCGTGCCGCCACCGAGCGTTTGCTGGCGGCCGGCGTGGACGGCGTGATCCTGCCGCCCCCGCTATGCGATTCGCGCCAGACCATCGCCGAACTCGACGCACGCGGCATCCCGGTCGTGGCGGTGGCGAGCGGTGCGCCGATGGCGCAGATCAGCTCGGTGCGCATCGACGATTACCAGGCTGCGCGCGCCATCGTCGATCACCTGATCGAACTGGGCCATCGCCGCATCGCCTTGATCAAGGGCGACCCCAAACACACGCCCAGTGCATTACGTGCCAACGGCTATCTCGACAGCCTGCAGGCTGCCGGCCTGCCCGTAGCCGAAGAATTGATGGCAGACGGTCTGTTCACCTATCACTCCGGCCTGCTCGCCGCGCGCAGCCTGCTTGCGCAGGCGCAACCGCCCACCGCCCTGTTCTGCAGCAACGACGATATGGCGGCAGCCGCCGTTGCGGTCGCACACGGACTGGGCCTGCGCGTGCCCGAAGATGTATCGGTCGCCGGTTTCGACGACACCCCGGTTGCCACCACCATCTGGCCCGAGCTCACCACCGTGCATCAACCGGTCACCGCGATGGGCCGCGCGGCGGTGTCGCTGCTGGCCGATGCGATCCGCCAGCGACGCAAGGGCGATCCCGCGCAGGGCGTGCATCAGGTGATGAAGTACACCGTGGTCAAGCGCGGCTCGACGGCCGGGCCACCAGTGCGGTAAGCGCTGCATCGATCGGCATCGGGTAACGCCTGCGCCATCATGCAAAAAAACGGCCACATCGCTTCCCGACGATGCGGCCGAATGGGAGGGTGCCTGACGTTGCCGTCAGGCGTACTGCAGCGCCGCAATGAGCGGCGACGGGAAGAAAGCGCAATGACCGCTTGGAGAGCGACAACAGCGAAACATGCGCGACCCAGCGCGGGGGTGCACTGGGTCGCACAACGGTGCAGCCGGATCAGAAGCGCAGACGCAAGCCCGCGTAGTAACGACGCTCGAAGATGTTCTGGTCGTAGTAGTGGTTGGTCCACTGCGCGTAGCGCCGCTCGCTTTCGCCGGTCAGATTGGTGGCCTGGGCATACAGGGTCAGGTGATCGTTGACGTCGTAGCTGAAAGACGCATCGAGATAGCCCACGTCGTCGTTCCAGATCGCCAGCTCGTCGCCCCAGGCACCGCTGTTGACCTGACTGAAGCGCTTGCTGCGCCAGTTGTAGGCCACACGCGCCTGCAGCTTGTCCTTCTGGTACCACAGCACCGCGTTGGCCTGGTGCTTGGAGTTATCGCCGATCGGCAAGGTGTTGCCGTCGATATCGGTGTTGTCGGTGTCGGCGTCGGAGAAGGTGTAGTTGATGTTGGTACCGAAGCCGCTCAACCAGCCGGGCAGGAAGTCGAAGGCTTGCTGATACCCCACTTCAAAGCCCTTGATCTTGCCGCCACCGCCGTTGACGATGCGCTCCACCGGGCCACCCAGCCGCGCCACGCCATCGGCGTCGGGCAACAGCTCGATATTGGTCACTGTGGTGGGGAACGACTTCACATCGATCAGGAACGCACCCACGCTGACCAACGACGCATCGGAGAAATACCATTCCCACGAGGCGTTGTAGTTGGTGGCGCGGTACGGATCGAGATCCGGATTGCCGGAGCGGCCATTGAGGAACAGCACCGCATCCGAAGGCAACGCGGGGTTGCGCGGTGGCGTGCCGTTGACCGCATAGAAGCTCACCAACCCGCGCCCGAGATCGGGCAGGTCCTGGCGCGCCACGGCCTTGTTGTAGGCAAAGCGCAGCTTCTGCGCATCGGTGATGTCCAGCGACAGGTTGGCGGTGGGCAGCACGTCGGTGTATTGACGGTTCAATCGATTGGTACCGATCGCCGGGCTGACGCCGTTCCATTCGACATTGCCGATGAACACATTGCCGCTGCTCAGGTACTGGTCGATCGCCAGCTTGGTCTGCACGATGCGCGCGCCGATGTTGGCCGTCCACGGGACCGCGCTACCGGTACCGCCTTCCAGATTGGCCAGAAAATACGCCGCGGTGCTCTTTTCGGTGACCTTGTAGGAGTCGGCGGCCTGTTGATAGGCCACGTTGCCGGGGTACAGGCTGTTGAGATAGCCCACCGGGTCCTTCATGACCTGCGGATTGATCGCCGGCAGGCCCTGGCTGCCCAGGCCGGTGACCTTGAGCGGATCGAAGTCGTTGAAATACGCCCAGTAACCGGGAATCGAATTGAACGGCAGCAGACGCGCTTCGGAGACGCCGCTGCAGGTGTCCACGATCAGCGGATCCTTGAAGTAATACAGCGAGCGGTTCGGGTCGGCGCAGCTGGTCGATACCGGCGACAGATAGCGATAGGTATCCAGCTTGACCTCGCGCTCGCCGTAGCGGATGCCGAACTGGAAGCCGCGCACCACGCCCTCGTCGAACTCGAAAGTGCCATCGGCGCGGAACGCGTCCATCGTCGCTTCGATCTTGTTGCCCTGCGCCCAGGTCGACATCAGCTGCCAGTTGTCCGGGTTGGACACGTCGGTGCCGAGGTTGACCGCCGGATAGGTGCCACGGAAATCCACCGAGGCATCCACTGTCGGCAAGCCGTTGGCGTTTGCCCACTGCGTGACGCCGCCGGCGCGCGTGATCTGGTCGCCACGCGTCACCACCGCATCGGCACGCGCTTCGTCGTAGGTGCGCTGCGCGTCGCCATGCACCCAGCGGAACGAGGCACGCAAAGGGCCACCATCATCGAAGCGCAGCTCCAGATTGGTGTTGAGCGCGTCCGAGTCGGCAACGCCGGCCATCGAGTGGGCCTGGAAGCGGTTGTAGCGGAACTGGCCGTATTCCAGCACGCCGTTGGAATCGACCACCGACCCGGGCTGCAACTGGTTAGTGGCCCAGCCGGTGTGCAGCTGCGCGGCCACCGAGGTGTCCTGGTCTTCGAGCTTGGTGTAGGCCGCATCGGCCAACACCGTCCACGAATCGTTGATGTTGAACTGGAACGAGCCGTTGATGCCGGTGCGCTGGCGATCGGTGCTGCGGTTGTCCAGTTCGGTGGCGACCCAGTTGTAGAAATAATCGCGCGGCAGATTGCTGGGGTCGGTGTTGCTGCCGATGCGTCCGTCGCCGTTGAAATCGAAGCCCACATTCTGCTCGGTGGATTTCTGCGCGCCATTGGAATACACGCTGGGATGCTTGTTTTCCAGCGTGGCATCGGAGTACGACACGGCCAGCAATGCACCCCAGCGCTCGGTGCGGAAACTGGCCAGGCCCGAATACAGCTCGTTGAGCTCCTGCACGCGGTCGCCGTAGGAGCCTTCGGCCTGGCCGCTGAAGGTCCAGCCTTCCGGCAGGTCGAACGGGCGCCGCGTCTTCAGCGAGACGGTACCGCTGATGCCGCCATCCAGATCGGCGGCGGTCGGCGATTTGATCACGTCCACGCCACTGAACAGCGTCGGCGGGATATCGACGAAATCCGGCTGCGCGCGGCCGATGTTCGGCTGGCCGTATTGGTCGCCGCCACCGGCGCTCAGGTACAACTCGCCGTTCATGGTGGTCTGCACCTGCGGCATGCCGCGGATATTGAGCTGCGAGCCCTCGCCGGCCGAACGCCTGATCTGCACGCCGGGCACGCGTTGCAGCGAATCGGTGATGGTGACGTCGGGCAACTTGCCGATGTCTTCGGCAGAGATCGAGTCGATGATCTGCGCGGCGGTGCGCTTGTTCTCGATGGCCTCGGCCTGCGCGCCGCGCACGCCCTTGACCATGACCTTGTCCAGGTCGGTGACCCCGGCGGCGTTGCCGGCGTCCTGTGCGCCTGCGCTGCCGGCAAGCAGGGTGAGTGCAGCCGCGAGTGCGGCGGCCAGTGGGGTGTGGCGGGTGTTCGAATGCAGCTTGTTCATGGTCCCCTCCCAGGGATGACGACAATCCACGACCGTTTCGAATGGCATTGCAGCAACGGCAATGCAGTATTGGCTGACGCGCAATCGGCGCGGCAACGCGCTGGCGCCGCTACGGAGGCCCGTTGGCAACGCCTGTTGATGGTTCGACATTCCAGCCGCGCACCTGCAGCGTGGCATTGCGCAAGCTCGCCGCGGACGGGCCACGGATCTCGATCTCGCGCTGCTCGCCCGGCACCAGGCTGAGGTAGTTGTCGCTGTAGTACGCCGGCAGGATGCGCTGGCCTTGCGCATCCACCAGGGTCAGCTTGGTGTTGAGCGCAACCTGCTGCGAGGCATTGCGCACGCTGGCGCGCAGCACCGGTTCGGCGCCCTCCTGCAGCTGCGTGCTGAGCTGCACCGGCACTGCCGCCAGCGCATCCAGACCGCGCATGGCCGCCGCATCGCGCGCCACCCAGTAGAAATTGCGCGAACGCACGACTGCGTCGCGATCGAGCAATTGCAGCCGCACAAAGCCCAGGCCATTGGTGTCCTTGAGCAACGGCGCCAGTTGCAGCACCGGTGCCGACACCGCAACCGCCGCGGCCTCCAGCGCTTGCTCGCGCTGCTGCAGCAACTTTCCGTCGGCGGCATAGACTTCTGCGCGCACGCGCAGGCCGCTCACCAGCTCGGCCGCATTGTTGACCACCACCACCTCGTGGCCAGGCAGGTTCATCTGCACATGCAGCATCTCTGCCGCGTTGCGCACACCGTAGTAGGCCGCGTGGGTGTCGTAGTCGTGGCTGTAGATCTGCCACATGTTGCTGGGCCAGGCCGGATGGCTCATCCATAGCAGCCGCCCGCTGTTCTTTCTCCACAGCTGCGCGTTGAAGCCTTCGAAGATGGCGCGGTGGGTGTCGTAGTTGAGCAACTGCGCCTTGCGTTCGAAGTCCGCCAGGCTGGTCGGCGCGCCGAGCTTGTCGGTCAGCGAGCGCATGAAGCTGGCGGTGTCGCCGTTACCGGACTGGTGCCAGTCGTGATACGCCCAGGCATCGCCGATCGGCCACTGGTCCTGCACCGCAGGTACCGATGCCTGGAACGACTCCAGGGTGGAGAACGAGGGCGTGCCCACCTCCACCGAAAAGCCCTGCGCCAGCTTGTTGAAGTACGCCACCGGCTCGCGGTAGTTGTACGGGCCGCTGCCCTGCAGATTGATCTCGTTGGAACTGCCGGTATACCAGCGCGTGCCATCGAGTTCGGCCACCAGCTGGTCCAGGCCTTCGTTGAGGATCGGAGCCGGCACGCCTTCGTTGCGTCCGAACCACAGCACGATGGAAGGATGATTGCGGAAGCGCTTGATCACCTCGGCGGCGTTGTCCAGGAACAGCGCTGCGTCGGCCGGCCCCATGTTGTAGTTCTGGGTGGACTGCCAGAAGTCGTTGAGCACCAGCATGCCGTATTCGTCGGCCAGCTCGAAGAAGCTGGCTTCGGTGTTCTGCCCCACCCAGTTGCGCACCACATTGAAATGCGCATCGCGCTGCAGACGGAAGTACGGCTCCAGCCGCTCGCGCGAGACCCGCTTGCGCCAGTCGTCCATGCCCCAGTTGCCGCCCTTCACCGCAATACGCACACCATTGATGCGCAGTGCCAGATGCGGGGCCAGGCTGTTGTCGTCGAGCTGCTGCACCGCCGGCGAGGACAAGGCGCCGGGATACAGGGATTGCGCATTGCCGCCGGGTACCGGACGGATCGCTGCATGCCGCACGTCGACGATGCGCTCGCCGCGTTGCCGGGCCTGATTGAGATCGACCAGGACGCGGCGCAACGCGCCATCGTCGTCGAACAACGACAGTTCGTAGGTCACCTGACGAATGCCAAAGCGCAGCTGCTGCGCGTCCGACGGCGTACCGGCCACCTCGACGCTGGCCTGCAAGGTGTACAGCGCCGGCTCGCCATAGCCGTTGGGCCACCACAGGCGCGGATTGGCGATGACCAGCTGCGGCGTATCGGCGGCGGTGAGCTTGAGCGTGCTGCCACCGGCCGGCACCGTGACCTCGCGCCGGATGCGCACATCGCCGAAGGCCAACTGCAACGTGCCCTGCACTGCTGCGGCAGTGTCGTTGCGCAATGGCAGGTTGATTTCGAGTTCCGCGCGGTGATGATCCGGTGCCAGCTTCGCGGTGATCACTTGCGTATCACCGAGCGCCACTGGACCGGTGGCATGCAGCTGCACGTCCTGCCACAGACCGGCATTGCGATCGCGCACCGCCGGAATCCAGTCCCAGCCTTCGCTGGCGATGAAGGTCGGCCCGTCCAGCGCCTGCATGCCGCCATTTTCGCCGACACCGGCCGTCATCGACTGTTCGTGCGCGATGCCGGGATGTGGCGGCGGCGACACCCGTACCGCGACGACGTTCCTGCCCGGCTTGAGCTGCTTGCTGACATCGAAGCGACCGCGTGCGAATGCGCCGCGGGTGCGCCCGACCTGGGTGCCATTGACCCAGATCTCGCCGGCGTAGTTGATGCCGTTGAACAGCAGCTCCAATCGCTTGCCTTGCAGTGCTGCAGGCACATCGAAACTGCTGCGGTACCACCAATCCTGCCGGCTCAGCGATTCGGGAATCGCCATGTTGTTGAGGCCGATATCCGGATCCGGATACACGCCACGATCGACCAGCGTGGTGAGTACCGTGCCCGGCACGGTCGCGGCGCGCCAGCGGCTCTTGCCGGCGGCGTAATCGCTGCGCGACAGCGTCGCACCGCTGGCCTGACCGAGCTCTGGTGCCGCAGCGAGTTGCCATGCACCGATCCGCCATGCGGTGGCATCCAGCGGCTGCAGCGCAGGCGCCTCCGATACCGGCCTGGCGACCGGCGCCAGGAAGGGCGCGGCACTGCGCGGCAGGGTCGCCGCCGCTTGTGGTGCGAGTTGCCCTGCCATCTGTTTGACCTGCACGCGCCAGCCGGGCGATGCGTCTTCGAAGCGCTGCAGCGCAGGATCCGGTGTCTGTCTGGCAAGCCGTGCGATGGTTGCCGCATCCAGCGCACCGGACTGCACGGTGAAGCCTGCGATCTCGCCGCCAAAGTGCTGCGTATACGCCGCCGGTTGCTGGCGCGGGCCGAACACTAGCGTGGGCGCGACCGCGCTTTGCTGCACGTTGCCGCTGGCCACCTTGCGGCCATTGGCATACAGGCTCAGGCGCGTGCCCTGCGCAATCGCGGCGACCTGCGTCCAAACACCGGCGCGCAGCGGCTGCTTGCTGCGCAGCACATGCTCGGCGCCTTGGGCAAAGCCCAGCATGCCGTTGTCGATGACGAAGAAACGGCCAGCCGCCTGCGGATCACCGAGCCCGGCAATTAATGCCGGGCCGCTAGTCCCGCTGGAGGGCCGCACCCAGGCGGACACGCTCCAATCCGCATCGGCGGCCAGCAGCGGTGTTCCGGCGGCAAGCTTCTTGCTCAGCCCGAGACCGCCCGCGAGCACGCGCACGTCGTAGGGACCGGGCGGATCGGCATCGGCGGGTGCAGCCTCCACTGCAGTCCAGGCGATGCAAGCACACAACAACCACAGCGCTCCACGGCGGAACGCCTTGCGAACCATCAGCATTAGAGGCCTCTCCCAAGCTCTACTGCCAAGCAACGGTGCACACCACCTCGACGCAACCGCCAAGGCGACGCGTCGTCGCCTTGTCATTGCATCTGTCGTGATGCCGCCCGTGGCTGCCGCCCCTGTTTCAGCGGCCATGGTGCGAGGTAACGTTACCCCAGGTGGATATCGACGACAACCGTTCTGCGTTAGGGTTGGCGCTCCCAGGAGGAGGGACCCATGCGAAACCTGATCCAGTCCGCATTACCGGCGGCGTGCGCGCTGCTGTATTCGATCGCGCTGCCTGCAGCTGCGCAGCGTTTGCAGGTGCAGTCGCCCGACGCACGTACGCAGGTGGAATTCACGCTGCGCGCGGGCGGCGTGCCGACCTATCGCGTGCTGTATCGCAACAAAGTCGTGCTCGACGACGCCCCGCTCGGACTGGATCTGGGCCGCGCCGACACGCTCGGCAAGGCGATGACGCTGCAGGACAGCACCACCGAAACGCATGACAGCCGCTTCGCCCTGGCCGTGGGCAAGACGCGTCAGGCACGCGATCACTACCGTCAATTGCGCGTGCAGTTGTCGGACCCCAAACAGCGACGCCTGACGGTGGAATTGCGCGCCTACGACGACGGTGTTGCGCTGCGTTATGTGCTGCCAAATGCCGGCGAGGTGCGGATTCGCAATGAGCTCACCGGCTTTGCATTCCCCGGCGATTACCCATGCTGGACCTTGAACCTGGGCCGCTTCGGCACCAGCCACGAGGGCGAATACGATGCGATCGCCGCATCCAGGTTGCGCCCGCACAATCTGCTCGAGTTGCCGCTGGTGTGCCAGACCGATGCCAGCGGCACCACGCTGGCAATTGCCGAGGCGAACCTGCGCGATTATGCCGGCCTGTATCTCACCGGCCGCGAGGATGGCAGCCTGGGCGTGTCGGCGAAATTATCGCCACGCCTGGACGACCCCAAGCTAGCCGTCAGCTTTGATGCCAAGGGCCGCGATTTCGCCACGCCGTGGCGGGTGATCATGCTGGGTGACAGCCCGGCCAGCCTGATCGAATCCAATCTGATTTCCGCACTCAACCCGCCGCCGGCCTTCGATGCGAGCTGGGTGCGCGCGGGCAAATCGGCATGGGATTGGTGGTCCGGCTCACTGGCCAGTGGCGTGGCCCAGCCGGGCATGAATACCGCCACGATTCAGCGCTATATCGATCACGCGCAGCAATTGAAACTGCAATACATGCTGATCGACGATGGCTGGTATTTCGGCAGCACCGGCGATGGCCAGTACAACGTCGATGCCGATATCCGCCGGCCGGTGGAGCAGCTCGACCTGCCGGGCCTGGTGGCCTACGCACGGCAGCGCGATGTCGGGCTGTGGCTATGGGCGCATTGGCGTGCGCTGGATGCGCACATGGACGAAGCACTCGCCTGGTATCAGCAACTCGGCATCAAGGGCATCAAGGTCGACTTCATGGACCGCGACGACCAGCAGATGGTGGATTTCTACCACCGCCTATTAGCCAAGGCCGCCGAGCACAAACTGCTGGTGGATCTGCATGGCGCCTATCACCCGACCGGCCTGACCCGCACCTATCCCAACTACCTCACGCAGGAAGGCGTGCTCGGCGCCGAGTACAACAAGTGGACCACGCGCATCACCGCCACCCACAATCTCACGCTGCCGTTTACGCGCATGTTGCTCGGGCCGATGGATTACACACCGGGTGGCTTCCGCAATGTACGCCCGGCCGAGTTCAAGATGCAGCACATCGCACCTCAGGTGATGACCACGCGTGCGCAGCAACTGGCGATGTATGTAGTCTACGAAAGCCCGTTCGCGGTGGTCGCCGACAGCCCGGAACAATACGAAAACGTACCGGCAGCGCAGTTCCTGCGCGATGTGCCGGCGAGCTGGGATGAGACACGCGCACTCGATGGTGCGATCGGCGAGCACATCGCACTGGCGCGGCGTAGCGGCAAGGACTGGTACGTGGGTGCGATGACCAACGAGCAGGCACGCACGCTGACCTTGCCGCTGGCATTCCTGGGCAAGGGCAGCTGGACCGCCACCATCTATGCCGACGGCGCGGCCCCGACGGAGGTGCGTATCGATACGCGCAAACTCACCTCCAACGACAGCCTGCAGCTGCCATTGGCTGCAAACGGTGGCGCCGCCGTGCGACTGCAAAAAAAGTAAGAACAGCCATGCTTATGGTGAGGTGACCGTGCACACCTTTGCGCATCGGCAACGCGCCGTACGCAAGGGTGTGCATGACCATCGGCACGGCATCCGCTTAGCGCATTGCGCTTGCGGTGTGCCTGATATCACGCAATGCGTGTCTGGCGATCCATTTGTTTTTTAGGCAGTTAGGATGCGCACGCCTTCAACGCAGGCATGCGCCGGCTAGCCAAGCCCGGATGCCACTGCAGACTGAAGGCGCTGTCCTGCAGGGTGCGCCGCGTGCAGGCAGTTCCGTTCCGGCGCCAGGGGAAAACACATGAACTTCCGTTCTTATCGGCCGATGTCGATCGGCCGCGCCGTTGCTGCGCTCTGCGTTTATGCACTGGCTCCCGCCGTTGGCGCCGCCACGCTGCTACCGCCATCGATCTCGGCCAGCAGCGAACGCAGCATCGACACACTGATGCCACCGCTGCTACGAACACCTGCCACCGCAAGCATCGCAGCCGTGCAGCGCGATACGCTGCGTACGTCGCTGCAGGCATCGCGTGCATTTCCGCAGGTCACGCGCGACTTCAAGGATTTCCTGGATGCGCAGGCGCAGCTCGATTACGCCACGCGTGGCGCCACGGCCAAGGTCAGCGGCCCCAGCGCGTTCGCCGAAATGCAGCGCTATGTGTTCAACCGTTACAACGGCCTGACGGTGCTACGCAGCGTGCATCAGGATGGCAAGGTGTTCGACTGCATTCCGCGTGGGCAGCAGCCGGCACTGCGCGATGGCAGCGCGCCGGCGCCGCCGCCCGCCCCCCCGGGTAGCATCGGCACCGTCACGCCGATCGATGCGGTGCAACGGTGCGACACCGGCAGCGTGCCGCTAGAACGCATCGGCCTGGCCGAGATCAGCAAGCATGCGGATCTGCGCAGCTTTCTGCGTGGCACCACCCCTAGCGTGATTGCGCCCAGGCAGGCGGATGCCGCGCCGGCGGCGCAGGAGGCGGCATCGGTGGTGCATTACTACTCCACCATCTACCTGGACACCGCCGGCTCGCCGGTGACCGGTGCCGGCGCCGATCTCAACACCTGGGTGCCGACCATCACCGCCAACGATGCGCAATCGATCAGCCAGATCTGGCTGGGCGGTTACACCCGCCAGGGCGTGATCCAGACGCTGGAAGCCGGTTGGCAGACACAGCCCGGGGCCGGTTGGGGCACGCGGCCGATCCTGTTTATCTACTCCACCCAGGATGGCTACAGCACCACCGGTTGCCACAACCTGGATTGCGCCGACTTCGTGCAGACCAGCACCGCCAACGTGCTTGGTGCAGCACCGGCCGGTGGCTTCAGCACCGCAGGCGGCAAGCAGGCAATGCTGCATGTGGAGTTCCAGCGCAATGCCGACGGCTACTGGTGGTTCGGTTTGAATGGCGAATGGATCGGCTACTACAAGTCCGAGCTTTACACGGGCGATATTGCCGAGGGCAGCGCAAACATTTTCATCTCTGCGGGCGGCGAAATTTCCACCTGGGATGGTCGCCCCAGCGCACCGATGGGCAGTGGCCGATTTGCCAACGCAGGCTATCGCCAGGCCGCCTTCCAGGCCAACCACTTCTATCGCGATGCGGCGATGGCCACCCATCCCGCGCAGCGCCTGTCGAGCTTGAATGTGGAGCAGCCGTCCTGCTACACGCTGGCGATGGCCGGTTACACCTATCCGTACGCACTGGGCGCAGGCGTCACCCGCACCAGCTTGTCGCCGGAAATGCAGAACGGCGGCTTTTACTTCGGCGGGCCGGGCTGCGCACGCTGAGTCAATTGAGTGGAGTCAATCGCGCGTACCGTGGCGGTACGCGCGATCGATTACGGCAAGTCCACGCCTGCGCACACCGCCGGGCGTGCATCCTTGAGCGGGCGCACGCCACTGGCGTCGAACTGCAATGCCGCATGCTTGGGCGCAAATGCCGGCCAGGCCGGCAAGCCCTTGGTGTTGGGATTGCCACGCTGCACGAACGCGGCCCAATAGCGCTGCAGACTCACCGGCGGCTGGCCGATCGGCAGACCCTTGAACAGGAACGGCAGCTCGGCGCTATGCGTGACCTGCCCGCCCGGTGCGGCGGTATCGAACACGTAATGCCACACCGGCACGCCGAGCGCGGCCTGATGCTGGGCCACGGTCACTGCCGGGCAACGGAAGGTCAGATCGGTGGACAGCTGCATCGCTGCATCGCCCTGCCGTGCGGCACGCTGCGCCGCATGCGTGCGTTGCGCCTGCAGCACGGCATCGGCCTGCGCCGGATAGTCGCGACGCAGCCGCGCCTGTGCACCCTGTTTGCCGCCGTATTCCAGCTCCTGCACCACATAGCCGATCAACAGCGGCACCTTGGCCTGCGCGCCCTCGGCCAGCAACGCGGCCGGCGCACGCGGCAGCACGCGCCCATCGACGACCGCCTGCAGCCAGATGTAGCCATCGTCATCCAGTGCCGGCACGTCGACACCCTGCCCGGCCTTGATCAGCTGCTCCACCGGCAGCGCGCGCAACTGCGCCAGACGCGTGGCGGGGTCGTCGATACCTGCACGCTTGGCGATCTCCACGCCCAGCGCGCGATTGTCTTCCAGCGAACGCGCCGGCAATCCGAACCCGGCGGTGCCGCTCTGCTCGATCGCCGCCGAAAACAGGCCGCGTGCCAGCGGGCTGAGCATCAGCAAGCCCACATCCTGGCCACCGGCCGACTGCCCGGCGATGGTGACCCGCGCAGGGTCGCCACCGAACTGCGCGATGTTGTCGCGCACCCATTGCAGCGCGGCGATCTGGTCGAGCAAGGCGTAGTTGCCGGCGGCTTGATGGTCGCCATCGCGCAGTTCCGGCAGCGACAGGAAGCCGAGCGCACCGAGCCGGTACTGCAGCGTCACCACCAGCATGTCCTGTGCGACCAGGTTGGTCGGCAGATGGCCATCGGCGCCGCCGGCCACATTGGCGCCGCCGTGGATCCAGACGAACACCGGCAGCGGCTTGGCCGGCTGCAGCGTCGGCGTCTGCACCTCGACGTAAAGACAATCTTCCGTACCGCGCCTGGCCATGGCGTTGTTCCAGCCCAGCGCCGGTTGCACGCACGGGGTGGCGGCCTGGGTGGCATCGCGCACGTCCGACCAGGCGGCGGCCGGTTGCGGCGGCTGCCAACGCAGCGCGCCCAGCGGCGGCGCGGCAAACGGAATCGCGCGAAACACCGCACTGCCGTCGTCCTGCCACTGCCCGCGCACCAGGCCATGATCGGTGCGCACCTGCGGCGGTGCTGCAGGCGTGGAGGCCGCTGCAGCGTGCGCGCTGACGCTCAACGCACAAGCGGCGGCAAGCAGACCGGCACACAGGCGCATCACGACTCTCCACCCAACGCGCGGGCACGCCAGGCGGCCTGGAACACGGCGGTGGCCGAGGCCACGTTGAGGCTTTCGACCTTGCCGCTGCCGCGGATCGACAACTGCAGGTCGCAATCGCGCGCGAACTGGCGGTCCATGCCCTCGCTCTCCGCGCCCATCACATACACCAGCCGTTGCGGCAGCGCGGCGGCGAACACGTCCTGGCCGCCCTCCACCAGCGTGGCCGCCACTGCGAAACCGGCCTGACGCAGCTGCGCCATCGCCGTTGCGGTGTCGGGCAGTTGCACCAGCGGCACCGCTTCGGCACCACCTTCGGCCACGCGCGTGGCTGCGCCGGACAGACCCAGCGTGGAGCCGGCAGGCAGCAGCAGGCCGGCCACCCCGAAGTGCGCGGACGAGCGCAGGATCGCGCCGAAGTTGTGCGGGTTGCCCACGCCATCCAGCCACAGCGCCAGCACCGGCCCTTGCGGCAACGCAGCCAGCCAGTCCTGCAACGGCTGCGGGGCGACGCGCAGCACATCGGCCACCACGCCCTCGTGGTGGGTGCTGGCGGCGAGCTTGCTGAGATCGGCTTCCTCGACCACGCGGTAACCGATGCGCTGGGCCACGCACCAGGCCAGCAAGGCCTTGAACTGCGGAATGCGCGCCTCGCTCAGATACAGCTTGCGTACCGCCTCCGGGCGCGCCTTGAACACGGCCTGCACTGCGTTGATGCCGTACAGCCGCAGCTCGCGCGCATTGCCGCCGGACGACGAAGCCGCGGACTGCGCAGCAGCAGGCGTGTAAGCCGTTGGCGCCTGCTGTGCCGGCGGGCGCGCTGCCGGTGTGCGCGGCGCGGCGCGGCCCCAGGGATTGTGCGAGGTGCCGGAACTGCCGCCATCGCGCGGCGGTCGTCCGCCCCGTCCATCATGCTGTGTCATCGTCGTATCCAGGGTTCGTATTACTTGCCGGCGCTGCGGGGACGGTATCGCCCCTTCCGCCACCAGCGGTGTTCGTCATCCTGCAGGCCGGCATAGCCGGCGGTGCAGACGCATTGGCGACGATGGTAAGCCACTGGCGCAACGAGCCGTATACGAGGTAGCCGAGGCGCCGCTTTCGAGGCCCTGCAACACAGGGACTCAGGTTGACGTTGACGCCATGCAGGACACGCGGGATCGGTGCCGATGCCGGTGACGGATCTGCGTCAACCCGCCGCGTGCAAATGCGCCTGGCCCACGCGTTCGCCAGCGTAGATGGCCGAGGTCAGTCCAGATCAGCCGGCAACTCCACCCGCGCGAACACGCGCAAATCGTGCAGCCCATCCGGCCGCATGATCGCGCAGCGGCTGCAGCCTTCTTCGACGAAGCCGTTGCGCAGCAGCACCCTGGCCGATGCCGGATGGTCCCGCCGCGCCCGACTGGCGGAACATGCAGTTGCCTGTAGCCGTTCCTGATGCGATGTGCGCGGTATCGCCACTGGATACCGCACACCCGGGCCGCAGGCCGCGGCTCAGCGCTTGGCGGTTTGCGCCTGCTTGAGCGCGGCGCACAGGCGGATGGTCTCACCGGTCTGCGCCATGCCGCGGTCGGCGCCGCTGAGCGTGGCCAGGCGCGGCTTGAAGAACGCATCCAGGCGGTCGGCTTCTTCCACGCTGCAACCGCCGGACGCGCCCAGCGCCGGCAATCCGCCGCCGTCGAACGAGCCGCTGCGCTGCACGATACGGTCGAAGTTGGCGGTGAACCACGGCCACATCGACGCGTGCGAGGTCTCGTAACTGTGACCACGCATCAGCAGGCTCTTCATCTCGCCCACCTTGATCGCATCGGTCAGCGCGAAATCACGCACCTGCTTGAGCAGCGCCGGGTCCTGCAGCGTGCCCAGGGCGGCAATCATGGCGTTGCGCTGCGCCGGGTCGGCATGCGTGCGCAATGCATCGATCAGGCTCTGCACCGCCGGTGCGCCGCGCTCCTGCGCGGTCACCGCCAGTGCGGTGCCGAGCAGATCCGGATTGGCTTTGGAGAAGTCCAGCGCACCATTGCCGCCGGCCAGGACCGCATCGCCCTGCGCCAGCAGTGCCTTGCGTACTTCCGCGTTCTGCAGGTGCAGCGCGAACAGCCCGGCCAGCGCCGAGCGCAGGCTGGTGTCGTCGATCGACTCGCCGCTACGCCGCGTGTAACCCAGCTGACGCAGACGCGGCAGATACGCCTGTTCGGCGGCCTTGCGCAGTACGTCGCGCTGGGCCTGGCTGGTGGCCTGGTAACGCCAGATCCACACGAAGCGGTTCAGCAGCGCGGTGGACACATCGGCCGATTCGGACGGCGCCAACTGCTTGAGCGCTGCCAGCACGGCGTCGCCGTCGGTATCGCCGTGGCGGTAGGCCGCATCGATCGCATCGGCATAGGCCAGCTGTTCGTTGTCGTCGAGCTGGCCGACCTGCTTGCCCAGTTCAGCCAGCTGCTTCTTGGGCAGGCTGAAACGGTAGTAGCCTGCGCCACGCGCGTTCGGGAACACCCAGGTGTTCTTGCCGGCGCCGTCCAGCACGATGCTGCCGCTGCCGTCTGCGAGCATCTGGCAGGCAGTGCCGACCTGGTTCTTGCCCTTGCCGTACTTGATGCACACTGGAACGCCCCATTGCTGCGCGGTGGAGCCGGTGGAACCCAGCGGCAGATAGCGTTGCTGCTGCAGCTTGACCACGGTCTTGCCGCCTTCGCGGGCGAGCTGGGTCTGCAGATACGGCACGCCCGGCTGATTGAGGAAGCTGCGGAAGGCGGCCTTGAACTCCTCGCCCTTGCCGGCGGCATCGGCGATCGCATCGACCAGATCGTCGGCGGTGGCGCTGCCGAACTTGTGCTTGGCGATGTAGGCGCGCATGCCTTGGCGGAACACGTCTTCGCCGACGAAAGCCTCGAACATCGCCAGCACCGCCGCACCCTTCTGGTAGGTGATGCCGTCGAAGGCAGTCTCGATATCGCCGTTGCCGGTGATCGGCTGGCGGATCTTGCGCGCGCTGACCAGGCTGTCGTTGTCCATCGCATGCTGCGCGCCGCCGATGCGGTCCAGATTGGCGCGGTATTCCGGGTGCAGCTGCATGGTGATCTTCTGCTGCATCCAGGTGGCGAACGCCTCGTTCAACCACAGGTCGTCCCACCACTCCATGGTGACGGCGTCGCCGGTCCACTGGTGAGCCAGCTCATGCGCATTGGTGTTGAAGGAGCGCTGCACGTTCTCGGCCGGCGAGTCCTTGTCCAGCAACAACAGCCAGTCGCGGAAGGTAACGAACCCGGGGTTTTCCATCGCACCGGCGCTGAAGTCCGGAGCGGCGACCAGATCGAGTTTGTCGAACGGATAGCCGAAGGCGTAATAGTCCTCCAGCGCGGCGATGATCGCCGGGGTCTGGTCCAGCGCCGGGGTGATGCGCGGGCCCTGGCCCTTGGCGGCGATGCCGCGCAGCGGAGTCGGGTTGGGGCGCTGCGGGGTGGCCGGCATGGCCGGCACGTCCACCACGTCCCAGGGGCCGGCGGCGTAGGCGACCAGATAGGTCGGCAGCGGCACGGTCGGGGCGAAGGTCACCGTCTTCCAGCCCTTGCCGGCCGGCTTGCTCGAGGTGGCGATGGTGTTGGCCAGCGCCTGGTCGTCGGTGGGCACGGTCAGGCTGAGGTCGAACGGGGTCTTGAATGCGGGTTCGTCGAAACCGGGGAACGCGTAGCGCGCGCTGATCGGCTCCATCTGCGTCATCGCATAGGCCTGGCCTTGGTACTTCACCTGATACAGGCCCTGCAGCTGCTGATTGAGCGGCGCGCTGTAGACGATGTCCACGGTGAGCGTCTGCGGCTGCAGCGTGCGGCCGAAATCCAGGCGTACCACACCGGCCTGCGCGTCGGCTTGCACGTAGCGTGCGGTCAGCGCCTTGCCCTTGACCGGCTTGACCGTGACCTTGCTGACCTTCAGTTCCTTGCCATGCAGCCAGAGGTGATCGGAGGCCTGCTTGAGCTGCACGCGGATGCTGGTGCGGCCGCTGAATTCGCTCTGGTCCGGATCGATCTTGAACGACAGGCTGTAGCGCTCGGGCACCGCCCAGGTCGGCAGGCGGCCATTGGGCACCGGCTCGCCGGAGGACTGCGCCAGCGCGGTGCCGCAGCACAGCGCAAGGAGGGAGGGAGCAAGCAGGCAGGCAAGACGACGCATTGGCGATTCCGGGCAGGGTAACCGCCGAAGTCGACCACAGCAGGCCATGACTGTCATGTGACCTTAGTCATTGCGCGGCCGATGCAGTGGGGCGCTGACACGCCGCCACATCGGCGCAGGCGCCCGCCGGCGCGCGTTACGGCAGCGGCCACAGCACGAACATGTCCACCACCAGCAGCACCAGCGCAATGCTGCCGAGCAGGGCGGCGCGCAGGATCGGGCACTGCAGTGGCGCGATGCGGCGTGCCGGTTCGACCGAGAATTGCCAGTGCGTGGCCGTCTGCACGGACGCTACTGCAGTGGCGTCGGGCGGTTGCCCTGTCGCCGGTGTCGCAGCGCGTGCCCAGGGCGCAGCGACATCGCCAACGCGCGATGCACCGCAATGCGGGCACTGCATCTGCGCAGCCTGCCCCTGCGCAAACCGCAGCGTGGATGGGTCGTCATTGACGAAAGGCAGCGTCTGCATCGCATGCACTCCTGGGCTGGATTGCGGCGTCCGGTTCGATCACGCGGCAGTGCTGCAGGCGGTGGCGAAGACGCTCCCGGCAAGAAGACACCGGGCTGCACAGCGTCACCGCATCGATGATGCCACCTGGCGCTGACACGTTCGATGGACACAGCCTGCGCCCCGATGTTTGGGTTTTGTTTGCGATGCAGCCAAATGCAAACACCGCGATCGACGCCGATGCCGCAGCATCACGCGTCGTCGACCACCGGCAGCAGCGCACCGCTGCCGGTATCGCTCAGGCGTGACCGCCTACCGACGGCGTCTGCGCCTCCAGGGTTTCCAGCTCGCGTGCCACCGCTTCGGGCGACTTGGTGAATGGCGCAATCAGGCTGTAGAACGCAGGCACCACGTACAGCGACAGCAAGGTGGACAGCGACACGCCGAAGATCACCACCACGCCGATCGTGGCGCGGCTGGCCGAGCCGGGCCCGCCGGCCACCACCAGCGGAATCGCGCCGACCACGGTGGCGATCGAGGTCATCAGGATCGGACGCAGGCGCACCGATGCCGATTCCACGATCGCCTCATGCACGCTGCGGCCTTCGTCGCGCAACTGATTGGCGAACTCCACGATCAGGATGCCGTTCTTGGCCGCCAGCCCCACCAGCATCACGATGCCGATCTGACTGAACAGGTTGAGCGTGCCGCCGGTGACCCACAACCCGACCAGCGCGCCCAGCACCGCCAACGGCACCGTGAGCATGATCACCAGCGGATGGGCGAAGCTTTCGAACTGCGCGGCCAGCACCAGATACACCACCAGCAAGGCCATGCCGAAGGTCAGCAGCACCGCACTGCCGGACTGCTGGTATTCGCGCGATTCGCCCTTCCAGTCCACCTGCGCATACTCGGGCAATTCCTCGCGTGCGGTCTGCTGCGCCCAGGCGATCGCCTCGCCGAGCGGGTAGCCCGGCGCCAGGCCGGCGCTGATGGTGATTGCACGCAGGCGATTGAAGCGATTCAGGGTGCCGGCTTCGGCCACTTCGCTGAGCGTGACCAGGTTGGACAGCGGAATCAGCTCGCCACGCGTGGAACGCACGCGGATGGCGGTGAGATCTTCCGGCGCCATGCGGCCTTCGCGGCCGGCCTGCAGCATCACGTCGTATTCCTCGCCGTTGTCCACGAACGTGGTCACACGACGCGAGCCCATCATCGCCTCCAGCGCGCCACCGATCGCGGTGACCGGCACGCCCAGATCGGCCGCACGCAGGCGGTCGATGTTGACGCGCATCTGCGGGCGGGTTTCCTTGTAGTCCGAGTCCGGGCCGACCAGGCCGGGATTGGCTTCCATGCGCTGCAGGATGCGATCGCGCCACTGCGCGATCTCCGCATAATCCGGCCCGCCCAATACCAACTGGAACGGCTGGCCGCGGCTGCGCACCAGGCCGCCGCTCACCTGCGTGCGTGCGCGCACGCCGCTGAGCACATTGAGCTTCTGCTGCAGTTCGTCGGCCACCTCGGTGGTCGGGCGCGTGCGTTTTTCCCAGTCCTGCAGGAACACGCTGACCCGGCCTGTATGCATTTCCTCGCTGCTGCCGAAGCCGCCGGGCACGCGCGGGTTGGCCCGCACGATGGGCTTGTCCGGGCCCACGTAGGGGCCGAGGATCGCCTCGACCTGATGCATCTGCCCCACGGTGTAATCGAAGCCGGCGCCTTCGGGCCCGTCGATCATGATCTGGAAATTGCCGCGGTCCTCGGCCGGCGCCAGCTCGGAGGGAATCCGGCCCATCAACCACGCGCTGGCGCCCAGTGCCAACAGCATCAGCAGCGCGAAGATCCAGGTGCGATGCACATGCCGCTCCAGCGAGCGCCCGTACGCAGCGGACACCGCCTGCATGCGGCCATCGAACCAGCGATGGAAGCGATTGGGCCTGGCCTGCCCGTGCGAGCGCAACAGCTTGGACGACATCATCGGCGTCAGCGTCAGCGCCACGAAGGCGGAGATCGCCACCGCCGCGGCCAATGCCACCGCCAGCTCGCGGAACAGGCGCCCGGTATTGCCTTCCAGAAATCCCACCGGCAGGAACACCGCCACCAGCACCGCGGTGGTGGCGATCACCGCGAAGGCGACCTGGCCGGTGCCGCGCTTGGCGGCCACCAGTGGCGGCTCGCCCAGATCGATGCGGCGCTGGATGTTCTCCACCACCACGATGGCATCGTCCACCACCAGACCGATACACAGCACCAGCGCAAGCAAGGTCAGCAGGTTGATCGAAAAATCGAACGCGTACAGCGCGATGAACGCAGCGATCAGGCACACCGGCACCGTCACCGCAGGAATCAGCGCCGCGCGTGCGCTGCCCAGAAACACCCAGATCACCACCAGCACCAGCACCACCGCTTCGATCAGCGTGTGATACACGCGCTCCACCGCCGCATCGATGAAGGTCGTGGTGTCGAAGGCGACGAAGATATTGGTGCCCTGCGGCAGCGATTTCTGCACTTCCTCGGCCTGCGCGCGCGCCTCGCGTGCAACGTCCAGGGCGTTGGCGGTGGAGTTGCGCACGATGCCCAGGCCCACATTGGGCACGCCGTTGCTCTGGAAGTAGGCGCGGCGCTCGGCCGAGGTCAGCTCGACCCTGGCCACGTCGCCCAGGCGCACCACATAGCCGCCCTCGCCCTTGCTGAGCGGCAGCTTGGCAAAATCCTCGGGCTTGAGATAACTGCGCTCCACGCGCAAGGTGAAATCGCGCTGCGCCGATTCGATGCTGCCGGCCGGCAGCTCCACGTTCTCGTTCTGCAGCGCCGCTTCCACATCGGCCACGGTCAGTTCGCGCGCGGCCAGTTGATCGCGGTCCAGCCAGATCCGCATCGCATAGCGCTGGCGCCCGCCGATACGCACCTGCGCCACGCCGTCCAGGCTGGAGAAGCGGTCCACCACATAGCGCTCGGCGTAGTCGGACAGCTGCAGCGTATCCATCGTGCTGGAGCTCATGTTGAGCCACAGGATGGGGTCGGCGTCGGCCTCGACCTTGGAAATCTCCGGCGGGCGCGCCTGGTCGGGCATGCGGTCGGAGACGCGGCTGACCGCATCGCGCACGTCGTTGGCGGCGGCTTCCACATCGCGCGACTGCACGAATTCGATACTGATATCGGAAGAGCCGTTGCGGCTGCGCGCCTCGATGGTCTCGATGCCTTCGATGCCGGCCAGTGCGTCTTCCAGCACCTGGGTGATGCGGCTCTCCACCACCGCCGCCGACGCGCCGGTGTATTCCACGTCCACCGACACGATCGGCGGGTCGATCGCCGGCAACTCGCGCAAGGTCAGCCGGGTGAACGACATCACCCCTAGCACGATCAGCAGCAGGCTCATCACCACCGCCATCACCGGGCGGGTAATGGACAGGTCGGAGAGCTTCATCGTGCTGCCTGCGGGCGCGCCGCTACCGGCGCAGGCGCGGCCTGATCGACCACCTTCAGGCCCGGACGCAGCTTGCCGGTGCCGTCCACCACGATGCGCTCACCGGCCTTGACCCCGTCGAGAATTTCCACCTTGCCGTCGCGGCGCTCGCCCAGGCGCACGTCGGCGCGCTCCACGCTGCTGTCGGGCTTGACCCGGAACACGTAGGACTCGCGCCCCACCTGCACCACCGCAATCTCCGGGATCACCACCGCCTGCCGCGCCGGCTGGAACAGGCGCACATCCAGCAACATGCCCGGGCGCAGGCGGCGATCGCCGTTGGGGAAGTCGGCCCGCACCGTTACCGAACGGGTGGTCTCGTCGATACGCGAATCGATCGCCGCCACCACGCCTTCGAACTGCTCGCCCGGATACGCCGCCGCGGTGCCATTGACGGTATTGCCGAGCTGCACCAGGCCGAACTGCGACTCCGGCACCTGGAAGTCCACGTACATGCGCGCCACATCGTCCAGCGTGGCGATCACCGTGTTGGAGGTGATCAACGAGCCCGGGCTGATCTGGCGGATGCCGAGCACGCCGGAGAACGGCGCGCGCACCTCGCGGTCGGTGATTTCCGCGCGCATCTGCTGCACGCGCGCCTGCGCCGCATCGCGCAGCGCGCGTTGCGTATCGACAGTGGATTTGGCCACCAGCTGCTGGCCAACCAGGCTCAACTGGCGCCGGTACAGCTGATCGGTTTCCTCGAAGGTGGCCTGCGCGGCCGTCAGCGCCGCCTGCTGCGAATTGCCGCGCAGCCGCAGCAGCAGCTGCCCGGCCTTGACCTCGTCGCCGCTGTCGAAATTGACCTGCTCCACCACATCGCTCACCGCCGCGGTCAGCGCCACCGATTCGCGCGCACGCACGGTGGCGATCGACTGCACGGTCGAGTTCCAGGGCTGGGTGGTCACCGCCTGCACAGAGACCGGGATGGGTTTGGCGGCGGCCGGCGCGGCGGCCTCACGGCTACAACCGGCCAGCGCGACGGCCAACAAGAGCGCTGCGCCGAAACGCGCGCTGGGTCGAACAAGCATCAGAACATCCTGGCGGGGTACGTCGAAAGTTTAACGACCTAGCCGCCATGGAGTTGACAGAAAGGGCGTGCTTTGCACCATGACCAAAGACCCTTGCTGTCGTCGGCGCGATGCGCTGGCCAGCGCAGCCACCAACACGGCGGCGTGGCTGCCGGACGGGCGCGGCCACCGCTCGGCCGCTGCATGTACGCATTCATGCATTGCGGCGTCGCGTTGCCCACACCCACCTGACGCCTGCCGCTATGTCCTGTCAGCCCCGCTCAGCGTTCCAGCCCGAGAAATTCGAGCACATGACGCGCCAGCGCCTCTACGTTCTCACCATCGGCGTGAAGATGGACCTCCGGCGCCTCCGGCGCCTCGTAGGGCGAATCGATGCCGGTGAAATTGGGAATCTGCCCGGCCCGCGCCTTGCGATACAGCCCCTTCACATCGCGCGCCTCGGCGACCGCCAGCGGCACGTCCACGAACACCTCGACGAACTCCCCGGCGTCGAAGCGCTCGCGCGCCAGCTGCCGCTCGGCGCGGAACGGCGAGATGAAGCTCACCAGCACGATCAGGCCGGCATCGGCCATCAGCCGCGCCACCTCGGCCACGCGGCGGATGTTTTCCACGCGGTCTTCGTCGGTGAAACCCAGGTCGCGGTTGAGCCCGTGGCGCACGTTGTCGCCGTCCAGGATGAAGGTGTGATAGCCCAGCGCATGCAGGCGCTTGTCGACCAGGTTGGCGACCGTGGATTTGCCCGCGCCCGACAGGCCGGTGAACCACAGCACGCGCGGGGTCTGGCCCTTGATACGCGCGCGCGCGGCGCGATCCACGTCCAGATGCTGCCAATGCACGTTGCCGGCACGACGTAGCGCAAACTCCAGCGTGCCGGCGGCCACGGTCGCATTGCTCTGCCGGTCGATCAGGATGAAACCGCCCAGCACGCGGTTGCGCGCATACGGCGAGAACGCGATCGGCTCATCCAGCGCCAGATTGCAGTAGCCCACCTCATTGAGCTCCAGCCGCTTGGCGGCCAGCCGCTCCTGCGTGTTCACATCGACCTTGTGCTTGATCTCGCTGATGCTCGCGGTGACCGTGCGCGTACCGATCTTGAGCCAGTACGGGCGCCCCGGCAGCAAGGCGGCATCGTCCATCCACAGCAGATGCGCGGCGAACTGGTCGGCCACTTCCGGCGGATCGTCGACGGCGGCAATGATGTCGCCGCGGCTGATATCGATCTCCTCGCGCAAGGTCAGCGTGACCGCCTGGCCGGCGCGTGCGCTGTCCACCTCGCCATTGGCATCCAGCACCGATGCCACCTGCGTGCGGCGCCCGGACGGCACCACCACCACGGCATCGCCCACCCGCACCTGCCCAGCCGCGATGGTGCCGGCGTAGCCACGGAAGTGCTGATGGGGGCGATTGACCCACTGCACCGGCAACCGGAAGCCGCTGCCGGCTTCCGGCGTCTCCACGTGCACGGTGTCGAGATGCTGCAGCAGATGCGGGCCGCGGTACCACGGCATCCGCGTCGATGGGCTGGACAGATTTTCGCCAGCCAGTGCCGACAGCGGAATGCATTGCACATCGGCGATGCCCAGCTGCGCGGCCAGCGCGCGGTAGCCCTCGGCGATGTCGGCGAAGACCTGCGCGTCGTAGTCCACCAGGTCCATCTTGTTGACCGCCAGCACCACATGGCCGATGCCCAGCAACGACACGATGTAACTGTGCCGGCGCGTCTGCGCCAGCAAACCCTTGCGCGCGTCCACCAGCACCACCGCAACATCGGCAGTGGATGCGCCGGTGGCCATGTTGCGCGTGTACTGCTCATGGCCGGGGCAATCGGCGACGATGAACTTGCGCTGGTCGGTATCGAAATATCGGTACGCCACATCGATGGTGATGCCCTGCTCGCGCTCGGCGGCCAGCCCGTCCATCAACAATGCATAGTCGATGCCCTCGCCCTGCGTGCCATGCCGCCGGCTATCGCTCTCCAGCGCGGCAAGCTGATCGTCGAACAGGCGCTTGCTGTCGTACAGCAGGCGCCCGATCAAGGTGCTCTTGCCATCGTCCACGCTGCCGCAGGTGATGAAGCGCAGCAACGGTTTGGCTTCGTGTTGATGCAGGTAGGCGCTGATCGCGCTGGGAATCGGTAGTGGGGAATCGGGAATCGCAAAGGCGTCCTCCTCCGTCGTAAGGTCTGCAGCAAACTGCTGTTGCGAATCCCCAATCCCGAATCCCGATTCCCTGCCCATCAAAAATACCCCTCAAGCTTCTTCTGCTCCATCGACGCACCCGGCGCATGATCGATCATGCGGCCCTGGCGTTCGGAGCTGGTGCTGACCAGCATTTCGGCGATCACCGCTTCCAGCGTGTCTGCGGTCGATTCGATCGCGCCGGTGAGCGGATAGCAGCCCAGCGTGCGGAAGCGCACCGAGCGCAGTTGCGGTGTCTCGCCGTCGTGCAGCGGCAGGCGGTCGTCGTCGACCATGATCCAGGCGCCGTCGCGCTGCACCACCGGGCGCGGCGCGGCGAAATACAGCGGCACCACCGGTATCCGTTCGCGGTAGATGTACAGCCAGATATCCAGCTCGGTCCAGTTGGACAGCGGAAACACGCGCACGCTTTCGCCGGGTTTGGTGCGCGAGTTGTACAGATTCCACAACTCCGGGCGCTGGTTCTTTGGGTCCCAACGATGACGCGCGTTGCGGAACGAGAACACGCGCTCCTTGGCGCGCGATTTCTCCTCGTCGCGGCGCGCCCCGCCGATCGCCGCGTCGAAGCCGCCCTGCTCCAGCGCCTGCTTCAGGCCCTGGGTCTTCATGATGTCGGTATGCACCGCCGCGCCGTGGCTGATCGGGCCGACGTCCTGGGCGATGCCGTCGGGGTTGATGTGCACACGCAGGTCCACGCCGGTCTCGGCCGCGCGGCGGTCGCGGAAGGCGATCATCTCGCCGAACTTCCAGCGCGTGTCCACATGCAGCAGCGGGATCGGTGGCGGCGACGGCGCGAACGCCTTGAGCAGCAGATGCAGCAGCACCGAGCTGTCCTTGCCCACCGAATACAGCATCACCGGGGCCCGGAACTCGGCGGCGACCTCGCGCAGGATGTGGATGCTTTCGGCCTCGAGCCGATCCAGGTGTGACAGGGGCAGCAGAGTCATCAAGGTGTCGTGGGCGTCGGCGGGCAGACCAGCCGATGGTAGGGCAAGGCGCCGCAGTGTGTGGCGCGGGCCGCCCGCACCCAAATAAGCGGCCGGCATAACGCGATAACGGCTCATCCTTTCTGGCCGCGGCAACGCTTCCCTAACATCACTGGTCTCATCAACCGCCCTGGATCCGAATGACCGCCGCCAGTTCCGCGCTACCGCCCAGCCCCTTGCCCGACGAGCGCAAGGCGCTGCTGGAACGGTTGGTCGACGGCCTGGATGCCGCATCGTTGTGGTGGCTGTCCGGCTACACCGCCGGGCTGGCACAAGGCCAGCCGCCGCGCTCGCTGGCGGTGTTGCCGGGCGGCCAGCCGCACGCGCAGGCACAGGAAAGCCAGCGCCTGACCGTGCTGTACGGCAGCCAGACCGGCAATGCACGCCGGGAGGCCGAGCAGCTGGCAGCCGAGGCCGAGGCCGCCGGACTGAGCGTGCGCCTGTTGCGTGCCGACCAGTACCCCACCCGCGAACTGGCCAGCGAGCGGTTGCTCTACGTGGTCATCAGCACCCAGGGCGAAGGCGACCCGCCGGACGATGCGATCGGGCTGGTGGAATTCCTAGCCAGCCGCCGCGCGCCCAAGCTGCCCGAGCTCAAGTACGCGGTGCTCGGCCTGGGCGATTCCAGTTACGCCGATTTCTGCGGCATCGCACGCCGCATCGACGACCGCCTGGCCGAACTTGGCGGCAGCCGCGTGCAGCCGCGCGGCGAAGCCGACCTGGATATCGACAGCGTCGCTGCGCCCTGGCGCACGCAGGCGCTCAAGCACGCACGCGAGCAGCTCAGGGGCGGCCCGCCATCGGCCACCATCACGCCGTTGCGCAGCAGTGCAGCCGCACCGGTGTGGTCGCATCAGCAGCCCTTCCCCGCCGAATTGCTGGCCAACCAGATCGTCAGCGGGCGCGACTTCAAGGGCCCGCAGTTCCGCGTCTACGCCTTGCCGAGCAAGCGCGTGCGCCATCTGGAATTTTCGCTGGAAGGCAGCGGGCTGAGCTACGAGCCCGGCGATGCGTTGGGCATCCGCCATCGCAATCCGCCTGCGCTGGTGGATGCGGTGCTCGAAACGCTGCGCCTGGACGGTCATGCCGCGGTCACCGCCGGCGAAGAGACTCTGGCCCTGCACGAGTGGCTGGCCACCCGGCGCGAACTGACCAAGCTGTCGCGGCCGCTGCTGGCCGCACATGCCGAGCGTGCGCGCGCCGACGAGCTGCAAGCGCTGCTCGCCCCGACCCAGACCGCCGGCCTGGCGTCATTGCTTGCCGATCACCAACTGATCGACGTGCTGCGACGCTGGCCGGCGGATTGGGACCATGCCGGCCTGCTGGCCGCGCTGCGTCCGCTCACCCCGCGCCTCTACTCGATCGCATCCAGCCGCAAGCGCGTGGGCGAGGAAGTGCACCTGGTGGTGGACGAACTCACCTACCAGGCGCACGGGCATGCGCATCTGGGCTCGGCCAGCGGCTTTCTAGCCGCTTTGCGCGAAGGCGATACCGCACCGGTCTACATCGAGCCGAACGCGCGCTTTCGGCTGCCGGCCGATACCGATCGCGACATCCTGATGATCGGCCCGGGCACCGGCGTGGCGCCGTTCCGCGGCTTCGTGCAGGAACGCGCCGAAACCGGCGCCAGGGGCCGCAACTGGCTGTTCTTCGGCGCCCAGCATTTCAATACCGATTTCCTGTATCAGGCCGAATGGCAGCAGGCCTTGCAGCGCGGCGAACTGCACGCGCTGGAAGTCGCGTTCTCACGCGACCAGGCCGAAAAGATCTACGTGCAGCACCGCCTGCGCGCACGCGGCGCCGAGGTCTACGCCTGGCTGCAGGGCGGTGCGCATCTGTACGTGTGCGGCGCCATCGGCATGGGCAAGGACGTGCACGCCGCCCTGCTCGACATCGTCGCCACCCACGGCGCACTCGATGCCGAAGCCGCCGCGGCGTATCTCACCCAGCTGCAAGTGGAGGGGCGGTATGCGCGTGATGTCTATTAACGCTGGGAATCGGGATTGGGGAATCGGGAATGGATACAGCCCGCAACTGAGCTTTCCCGGCAGACCAAGCAGCTTTTTACGATTCCCTATTCCCTATTCCCGATTCCCATGAGCCACTCCGTCGAAGACATCAAATCCGAAAGTCGCCGTCTGCGCGGGTCGCTGGAACAGAGCCTGGCCGATGCGGTGACCGGTGCGTTGCGTGAGGACGATCAGACCCTGATCAAGTACCACGGCAGCTACCAGCAGGACGATCGCGATATCCGCGATGAGCGGCGTCGGCAGAAGCTCGAACCGGCGTACCAGTTCATGATCCGCACCCGTACGCCGGGCGGGGTGATCTCGCCCACGCAGTGGTTGGCGCTGGATGGCATCGCCACGCGGTACGCCAATCATTCGCTGCGCATCACCACGCGCCAGGCGTTCCAGTTCCATGGCGTGATCAAGCGCGAGCTCAAGGCGACCATGCAGGCGATCAACGCCACCTTGATCGATACGCTGGCCGCCTGCGGCGATGTCAATCGCAATGTGCAGGTCGCGGCCAATCCGCTGCTGTCGCAGGCGCATGCCACGCTGTATGCCGATGCCGCGAGGGTGTCCGAGCATCTGTTGCCCAACACCCGTGCGTATTACGAGATCTGGCTGGACGAAGAGCGCGTGTCCGGCTCCGGCAACGAAGAAGAACCCATCTACGGCGACCGTTATCTGCCGCGCAAGTTCAAGATCGGTTTCGCCGCGCCGCCGCTCAACGATGTGGACGTGTTCGCCAACGATCTGGGCTTCATCGCGATCCTGCGCGACGGCGAATTGCTGGGCTACAACGTCAGCATCGGCGGCGGCATGGGCGCCAGCCATGGCGATGCGGAAACCTGGCCGCGCGTGGCCAATGTCGTCGGGTTTGTCACCCGCGATCAGTTGCTGGAGGTGGCCACCGCCGTGGTCACCACGCAGCGCGACTTCGGCAACCGTGCGGTGCGCAAGCGCGCGCGCTTCAAGTACACCATCGACGATCACGGCCTGGACACCATCGTGGCCGAGATCGAACGCCGTGCCGGCTTTGCGCTGCAACCTTCCAGGCAGTTCGCGTTCGAGCACAACGGCGACCGCTACGGCTGGGTCGAGGGCGACGATGGTCTGTCGCATCTGACCCTGGCCCTGCCTGCCGGGCGCATCGCCGATACCGACACCGCTGCGCACCTGAGCGGCCTGCGCGCGATTGCGCAATTGAACGTCGGCCAGTTCCGCATGACGCCCAACCAGAACCTGGTCATCGCCGGCGTGCTGGCCAGCGAGCGCGCGCGCGTCGATGCCCTGGTCGCGCAATACAGCCTGGATGCCGGCAATCGCGCGCCCACCGCGCTGGCACGCGGCGCAATGGCCTGCGTGTCGCTGCCGACCTGCGGGCTGGCGATGGCCGAGGCCGAACGCTACCTGCCCGATTTCAGCGCGGCCCTGCAGCCGGTGCTGGAGCAGCACGGACTGGCCGACACCCCGATCGTGCTGCGCCTGTCCGGCTGCCCGAATGGCTGCTCGCGCCCGTATCTGGCCGAGATCGCGCTGGTCGGCAAGGCACCCGGCCGCTACAACCTGATGCTGGGCGGCGACCGCCGCGGCCAGCGCCTGAACACGCTGTACCGCGAAAACATCACCGAAGCGGACATTCTCGCCGCACTGGAACCGCTGCTGGCGCGCTATGCGGCCGAACGCGATCAGGCCGGCGACGAAGGCTTCGGCGATTTCCTGCATCGCAGCGGCCTGATCGCGCTGCCGCCCTACCCCACACACCGTCACCTCGACCTGGAATTGCTCGCATGACCGCGCTGCCCGCTGCATCGATCACTGCGTCCGCGCTGGACGACCTGGACGCGCTCAACGCGCAGCTGGAAGGCCTGCGCGCCGACGAACGCGTGGCCTGGGCACTGCAACACGGCCCGCAGGAGGCGGCGTTGTCGTCCAGTTTCGGCGCGCAGTCGGCGGTCACGCTGCACCTGCTCACCCAGCAGCGCCCGGACATTCCGGTGATCCTGATCGATACCGGTTACCTGTTCCCGGAAACCTACCGGTTTGCCGACGCGCTGGCCGACCGGCTCAAGCTCAACCTCAAGGTGTACCGCCCGCTGGTCAGCCGTGCCTGGATGGAAGCGCGCCACGGCCGCCTGTGGGAACAGGGCATGGTCGGCATCGACCAGTACAACAACCTGCGCAAGGTCGAGCCGATGCGCCGCGCATTGGACGAGCTCAACGTGGGCACCTGGTTCACCGGCCTGCGCCGCAGCCAGTCCGGCGGCCGCGCACAGACGCCGATCGTGCAAAAGCGCGGCGAGCGCTACAAGGTCAGCCCGATCGCCGACTGGACCGACCGCGACGTGTGGCAATACCTGCAGGCGCACGACCTGCCGTATCACCCGCTATGGGAACAAGGCTACGTGTCCATCGGCGACTTCCACACCACACGCCGCTGGGAACCGGGCATGCGCGAGGAGGACACGCGCTTCTTCGGATTGAAGCGCGAATGCGGCATCCACGAGGACATCTGAGCGCGGCGCGCGCTCGTTACGAAGGTGGCATGCACCACTACGCGTCGAGTTTGCCGGTGGGCACACCGCCGGGCGCATCCCTGACTCGGCGCGTCCGCAGCGCATTGAGGTGACGCGCACGTGCTCATGGTGCGGGGACACGTGCCTGATTGCGCTGCATCCAGTAGCGGTCGGACAGCCACATCAGCAATAACGACACCCCGACCAGCGGGAAGATCAGCCCGCAGATCATCAGCAGCACCAGCAGACCGCGCAGCGTGCGCGGATCGGCCGGCAACGGCGGCACGCCCAGGCCGCCGACCGGGCGACGCTTCCACCACATCACCGCCGCGCTCACGCACAGCAGCACGATCGCCGCGCACGCCAGCAACAGGATCACCTGATTGGCAGTGCCGTATTGCTGACCCAGATGCACGTTGATGCCCCATTCCAGCGCGCGCCCCACTGGCCCGTAATCGCGGTAGCGCATGTCCAGCAGCACCGCGCCGCTGTATTGATCCAGATGGATCACGCGCTGGCGCTGCAGGTCGGCCGGATAGACCGAGGCGGTGTAAACCCCGGTAGCGCCGCGCGGTGGCGAGACGCTGTAGCCCGGCACGATGCCGAGCGCATCGAACCGCGCCATCGCCGCATCCAGCCCGATTGCGCCGTGACCGGGCGCAGCGACACTGCCGGTGCCGCCGTGCGCGGCATGTTCCGACTGCACCGCATGTTCTGACGGGCTTGGCTGTCCCGCGTGTTCCGAGTGTTCCGAGTGTTCCGAGTGTTCCGCATCCGCCAGCGTCACACCCACCCGCCCGTCATGCAGATGTTCATCCACCCCCGCGGCTCCACGGCCAGGCACCACAGACTCCGGCACCCGCGCCTGCCGCAGCGACCACGCCGCATCGGTCGTCTCGGACAAGCGCCGTTGCGACATCGGCTGCTGCACCCGCACACCGGCCGGATACCCGAAGTCATGCCCGTTGACCCAGCGATTGACCTGCGCGCCCCACAGCCACGACCACGGCATCCCGGTCAGCGCCAGGAACAGCAAGACAGCACCGACGCCGGCACCGGTGACCGCATGCAGATCGCGCCAGAACAGCCGCTGCCCCGGCGTGCCGCGCACGTTGACCACCCCGCCGCGGCGCCCGCGCGGCCACCACAGATACACACCGGTCAGCACCAGCACGATCGCCCAGCCCGCCGCCATTTCGATCAAGCCGCGCGCAAGCGGCCCGATCAACTCCAGACTGTGCAGCCGGCGAATCGTCCAGGCCAGGGTGCCGTGCTCGGGCAGCGCGCCGAGCACGCGTGCGCGGTACGGGTCGACATACACCACCTGCCGCACCGCGTGCGTGTCCACCAGCCCGATCTCGGCACTGGCATCGGCACGTGCGGGCGTGGTGTAACGAAACAAGCTGCCGCCATACCTGCGCTGCGCCGCATCGACCAGGCGTTGCGCAGACACCCGCAGCTCGCCCACCGGCACGACCTTCAAGCCATGGTGCACGCTGCGGTCGATCGCATCCTGGTACAGGAATGCCGCACCGGTCAGCGCCAGCCAGACGATGAAGGGCAGCACCAGCAAACCGGCGTAGAAGTGCCAGCGCCACACCGCGCGATAAAAGCGCCAGCGGCCATCCCGGCGCGGATCGGTGACGCGGCCATCGCCCATGATTGCGCGCATCAGAAGCTCCAGTCCCAGGACAGCGACAACGCACGTCCATCGCCCGGCGAATAGCCGGAACTACCGGTGTCGTACCACGCATACACGTACGCGCGATCGGTGACATTGCGCAGCTGCAGGCTGAGCGCGTTGCGTACATCCAGGTTCCAGCGCGCGCCCAGATTGAGCAGGGCGTAGCCACCGGTGCGCCCCAGCGTATTGCTGCGCTCCAGATAATAATCGCCTTGCGCATTGCCCCAGGCGCTCAGTTGCACCGCCGCGGTGAGCTGCCATTCCAGCCCGGCGGTGGCCAGCCAGTGCGGCACGTTTTCGATCTCCTTGCCGCGCGTGGCCGGCGCACTCGGGTCCGGCGTGGCGATGCTGGCCTTCTGCCGCGAATACGACATCCAGGCCCGCCAGTGTTCGGCCGGCTGCAGGTTCAGTTGCGCATCCCAGCCGCGCCGCAGCGTGCGCCCCACGTTGGCCACATCGCCGACACCGGCCACGCCATTGACGCCCAGGATGGTGGCGACTTCGCCGGAGGCGCGTTGCTCCCAATACGCCAGGCGGCCGTCCATCAGCGCCGATGGCGCGAACTTGAAACCGGCCTCCCAGCCGTCATTGATCGACGGGCCGAGATTTGCCGGCTGGCGCCGGTACGCGCCATCGCCGCTGCCGATCTGGAAGCTGCGCCCCCAGTTCGCGTACACGCTGTTTTGCCCGGCCAGCCGGTAGCTGGCACTGAACTTGGGCTGCTTGATGGTGCCGCAGTCGTACGTCGGTGCGTAAATGCCGGCACGCACATCGTGCAGTTGCCCATCGACACGGTCGATACGATAGCCCGGCACCAACTGCAGCCGCTCGACCGGGGTCAGCACCGCCTGTACGTAGGCCCCGCGCGTGCGCAGGTCGTAATCCCAATCGCGCAATTGCGCGCCGCGCACCCGGGCCACGGTGCGGTAGCGCTGCGACTGATTGTCCTGCCACTGCGCATCCACGCCTGCTTCCAGATTGGCCGCGAGCGCGCCCCAATCCGGCTGCCAGTTGCCGCGCAACAGCAGGCCGCGATGGGTCTCGTCGGTATCGCGTTCCTGCTGCAGGCCGGCCGCGGAAAAGCGCACCCAGCGCCGATTGCGGTAATCGTTCTGGTAGGCCTTGGCGCTCCACTGCGCAGCGGCGCCCAGCGTGCCGTCCGCGTGCAATGCGGTCTGCCGCAGCTGGCGTTCGCTGCGATCGTCCTGCGCATACGCCGGAGAACTACGTGGCGCCGCGCGTGCGCTGGCCGCATCCAGATAGCCGGCTTCCAGCGCGTGATTGTCGTAGTAACGCGTGGTGAGCCCGGCACGGAAGCCGCCATCGGGGTCGGTATAGAACCACTTGCCGGCCACGCTGCGTTTGCGCGCGTCGGCATGCTCGCGATAACCATCGGAATCGCGCCAGGCCAGCACATAGTTCTGGCTCCATGCGCCATGTTCAAAGCCCTTGCCCAATTGCACCTCGCGCGCACCGAAACTGCCCGCCGTCACGCTCAGGCGGCCATCGTTGCCGCCGGTACGGGTCAGCACATCCACGCTGCCGGCGATCGCATGCAGACCGTAGCGTGCATCGTTGGTGCCGCGCACGATCTCGATCGCGCTGATGTCCTGCGCAAACACCGCATCCAGATACGGCATGCCGCCAGCATTGTCGTTGCTGGGGATGCCGTCGATCAGCAGCTTCACCGCGTTGATGCGCCCCTCGCCATTGAAACCACGGAACGAGAACCGCCCCGCATCGGTGCCCATGCGGAACTGGGTGACCTGCACGCCTGGCGCACGCATCAACAGCTCCCAGCTGTAGTCCACGTGTTGATCGTGCAGCAGCTCGCCACCGATCACATCCACCGAACTCAGCACGCGTGCCGTGCTCGGGCTGCGCTGGGGTTGCGCGCTCACCTGCACCTTGCCCAGGGTCAATGCCGCATCCTGCGCCTGCACAGTGCAGGCAGGCCCCCACACCAGCGCCAACGATGGCGCGTACCACAGCGTTTTCAATAATCGCAACCGCATGACCAACCCTTCGCCGTGCCGGCACGGCAACACCGCCGTGCGCCGCGGCAACACAGCGGGCACAGGCATCACTTCAGCAGAGCGGGTCGTCCATGCAACTGCGTGCGGGCGCGCCGGAAGATCGGGCACGCAAGCGCTACAACGCAACGGACGCCCGCGATGGGGCCAGACTCACGCGTACAGCGGCGGCCCACGTGCCCCGAGTGCGGCCCAGCGCAGCATCGATGCTGCGTGCACCTGCCTGTGCACCGGCGCCGGCGCTGGCCGCGCTTGCAGCAGGCACAGCACCAGCAAGGCCAGCCACGGCAGCAGGCGCGCGGCCAGCACGCAGTAATCGCAGGCTTCACCATGCGCGCCTGCGTGTTCGCCGGTGTGCGGCTTGGCGGGCGGTGCAGCGGCGGTGTGATGGTGCGCGGCCGTCTGCGCCGGCAGGGCCTGATGGTCCGCATGCAGCGACCCGCCCGCGTCCAGCGCCGGCCCGCTCATGCACATCGGCTCGAGCGACTGCGCCTGACTCCAACGGCTGACCAGCGGCGCCACCAGCATCAGCAGCACCGCCAGACAGGCAAGCAGATGCAGGCAAGGGTGGCGGCGGAGCGAAGGCATTGCGCGAGTGTAAGCCGCCGCATGCCGCAGGGGCGATGGTGGCGGCCGGTGCGCGACCGCATGTCGCACCCGTCAGCAGCGGTCGACCCGCCGGACGGAATGCCCAGTGATGCGCGTTCTGGTCGGGCGACATCTGCCGGCCTGATCGCGAAAATCGCCGACGCACAGGTACAACCCTGAAGTGTCGCTGCACCGCCGTTGTCGAGGTCGGTAGTCACAGTTCCAGCAATGGACGTGACAGCGCGCACATGGCAGGCCCTGGCATGCCCTATGCTTATACGTCACCCCATCCATCTGCGCGCGCATGAGCACCGTCCTGTCCGACCCAGCGGCCGAGCCCCTTCCCTGCGCTGCCAAGCCGCCGAGCGAGGCATTGCGCCTTCAGGCGCTGCGCAGTTACGGCATTCTCGACACGCCGCGCGAGGCCGCCTTCGAAGACATCACCAGGCTGGCCTCGATCATCTGCCAGACCCCGATCGCGCTGATCAGCCTGGTGGATGCCGAGCGGCAGTGGTTCAAGAGCGAACTCGGCATGGGCGAGCGCGAGACACCGCTGTTCAAGTCGATGTGCGCGCATGCGCTGCTCGACAGCGACGTGCTGGTGGTGCCGGACACCCGCGAGGATGTGCGCTTCGCGCGCAATCCGTTGGTGACCGGCGAGGCGCCGTTGCATTTCTATGCCGGTGCCGTGCTCAAGACCAGCGAAGGTCTGCCGCTGGGCACGGTTTGCGTGCTCGACCGCCAGCCGCGCCAGCTCAGTGTCGAACAGGTCGATGCGCTGCGCGCACTCGCGCGCCAGACCATGGCACAGCTGGAACTGCGCCGCGCGCTGCAGTTGGCAGAAGAATCCGACCGCTACCGTAGTCGTCTGATGGCCATCGCCGGGCACGACCTGAAGACCCCGCTGCGCACCGCTGCCTACGCCATCGACAAGATGCGCCGGCATGCCAATGTCGATTCGGTGCCGACCCTGGTCACCGCACGCGATGCGATCAATCTGGTGGCGCGCAACCTCGACGAGCTGGCCACCCTGGCGGCCGCCAGCGAGACCGCCACGCCGGACCTGCAACCGCTGGCGCTGGAAGATGTGCTGCATTCGGTGCTGGGTGTGTGGCGGCAACCGGCGATCGACAAGTGCCTGGCCTTGCGCCACGTGCCCACCTCGCTACGCGTGCGCAGCCACCCCACGCTGCTGACCACCTTGCTCGGCAATCTGATCGGCAACGCGGTCAAGTACACCGAACGCGGGCGTGTGCTGGTCGGCGTCCGGCGTCGCCCCGGCCACGCGGTGGTGGAAATCATCGACAGCGGCATCGGCCTTAACCTTGACCACCCCGAACAGGTATTCCAGGCCTTCCGCCAGGCCGACCCGCGCAGCGACGGGCTGGGCATCGGCCTGTGGATAGTGCACCGCACCGCCGAGACCCTGGGCTGCGAAGTGGATGTACGCCCACGCCCGGGCGGCGGCACCTGCTTTTCGGTACGCATTCCGCTGGCCTGACCAGCGCGCTCGGTAGCGCCGGGCCAGACCGAGCCAGCGCAGCAGGTGGGCGCTACTTGCCGGTATTGCGCAGACCGGCAACGCCATGCAGCCGATGCCACGCAAAAAAAAGGCGGACCCGGGCTCCCGACCCGGATCCGCCGCCAAGCACGCCAGGTCTCTCCCCAGGGACCCGGGTGCGCCAGTCGCTCCATTGCGCAGCCTCGCGCAACGGTGGTGCGACAGCGCTAGCAACCGCTTGACGACACTGACAAACAAACCGGAGATGCGATGTGCCGCATCGCCGGTCCTGCGCCGTCCACCCCTAGACGTCCGAGAGTGTCGCGTGATGGTTGCTATAAGGATTTACGACAATGCAGCGCGCAACTTGATGCGGCTACACCAGCCCGCCGCCACGGCCCTGACAGCTGTAAGGAGAATCACCGACAGCGCGCATTTTGGCGAGCGCCCACCGCTTCTCAAGTGATTGATAGAAAAAAGGTTTTCAAGAAAGCGGACGCTGCAGCGCAGCATTCCGATGTGCGTTCGCAGGCTGTCTCAGAACCCGGAATCGGCCGCATCCTGTCGCGCGAACCAGTCCGCCGAATGCACCTCTTCCGTGGCAACCTCCAACAGCTGGCGCAGCACGGCCAGCGGAATCTGCACCTGGGTGCCATCGGCCTGCAGTTCCACCCACAGCGACTCGTCCCGGGAATCGGCCAGCACCGTCAGTACCGCATGCTCGCGGCCCTCGACGCTTGCTGACAGCTGCAAGGCCATACCGCCGTCCTGGTCGGGCGACCACAGCCGGCTGAGGGGCGGACGCAGTGGCTCGGTCATCGGTTGCAGTGCCTCACAGTGGCGAACAGGGATTGCGCGCAGCAGTACTCCCGGCGCACAGGTCGCAGTGTACGAACAGTCGCCATCGATTCCGCACACTGCCCGCCGGCATGACGCAGCTGCACAATTACTAGGTGACGTAGTTGCGGCGTGACCTATGCAGGCACGCGCGCAAGCGCCCGCAGCCGAAACCGGCAGACATCTTCTGCGGGTCGATCGATGCGGGGTGCCGCATCCGCTATTCACCGCAACTGATTCGCAGGCCACGCCTTCGCTTTTCCTGCAAACACCCCGACACCAATCGGTGGTCTTGCGCGCGTCCCGGCGTGGGACCTTATGCGGCATGGATGCCGCATAAGAGCCTACATGGACGTACTTGCGGCATGTCCCATGCCGGTATGCGTGCAGGCGCCCTCAGTGACCGAAGCATTCCCCCAGACACAGCAGACGTCACGATCAAGTTTGGTCGACGCGGCCGCAGATCGGCAGGCAATGCATTCGCTTTTTCTGCAGACACCCCGACACCAATCGCTGGTGCTTGCGCGCGTGCCGGCGTGGGACCTTATGCGGCACGGATGCCGCATAAGAGCCTACATGGACGTACTTGCGGCGTGTCCCGCGCCGGCACGCGCGCAAGCGCCCCTCAGTGACCGAAGCATCCCCCCGACACAGCAGACCTCGTGAGCAAGCGTGCTCGATGCGCGCTGCAGTCTTCGACAGCCGACTCAGCTGGTAATGGTCTGGGTCAGCGATTCCCAGGTCGGCGGCAGCGGCCAGGCCGGGGCCTGGTTGCCGTCCAGCACGCGGCGCAGGTCGCGCTTGTCGATCTGCGGTGCCAGCACGTGCACCAGATCCATGGCGTAGTCACGCAACACGCGGTCGCGCGGCAGCACCGCCCAGGCGATGCACTCGGCGATCGGCGCCGGTGCCGGCCAGGCGCGCAGGTCCTCGTCGCTGGCGCTGACCGCCATCTCCGCCACCAGCCCGACGCCCAGCCCGGCACGCACGTAGGTCTTGATCAGGTCTGCGTCCAGCGCGGTCAGCGCGATGCTCGGCTCCAGCCCGACCTGGGCGAATGCGCGCTGCAGCGACGAGCCCGGCCGCGTGGAGGATTCGTAGCTGATCAACGGGTGCTGCGACAAGGCCTGCATGTCCGGCGCGGTGCGCGCCTGATCCAGCGCATGGCCGCGCGGCACGATCACCAGCCGGCGCCAGCGATACAGCGGCACCGCGATGCCGGCGCTCGGTTCGCCGCCGGCGGTGCTGACCACTGCGATATCCGCATCGCCCTGGCTGAGCAGATCCAGCGCCGCACTTTCGGCGGCCTGCTGCAGATGCACGCTGACCTGCGGATAGGCGTGCTTGATCTGCGCCACCGCCGGCGGCAGCACGAAGCGCGCCTGGGTGTGGGTGGTGGTCAGGGTCAGCTGGCCCTGGCTCTCGCGGCGCTGGTTGGCCGCGTAGGTGCGGATGTTGTTGGCTTCCGACAGCACCGAGCGCGCGCGCTCGATCACTTCCACGCCGGCCGGCGTCACCGCATCCAGGCTGCGCCCCTTGCGCACGAACAGCAGAAAGCCCAGTTCGTCCTCCAGCTGCTTGAGCTGCTTGGACAGACCAGGCTGGGTCGCATGCACACGCGCGGCGGCGAGCGTGATGTTGAGCTCGGCATCGGCGATGGCGACCAGATAGCGAAGTTGGGTCAGCGTCATGGGCTTATATCCAAAAAAGCGCGAGGCGCCACGAAGGACTCGACTGTAGAGGAGTTCTGCGGGCCAGCTTATAACCGAACGCTATTTTCAGGGTGTATGAAGTCATTTCCGACCGCTATATGCCGGCGTTACGGTCTGGCCCTCCCCTCTCGATGCGCTGGCCGTGCCCTCTGTGTTCCCGCTTCTTGCCGACCTGCGTGGCCGTGCTGTCCTGGTGATCGGCGGCGGCGCCGAGGCCGAGCACGCCACCTCCGCGCTGCTGCAGGCCGGCGCCGTCCCCTTGGTCGGCGCGCCGGAACTCAGCCCGCAACTGCGCGACTGGGCGCAGGCCGGGCGGCTGCGTTGGCTGGTGGGACGGTTCGAGCCGGCATGGCTGGAGCTGCCCGACCAACCGGTCTGGCTCACCATCGCTGCCAGCACTGCGCCGGACCTCAACGATGCCTTGCGTGCCGCCGCCAGCGCGCGCCGCCTGCTTACCCACGACGCCACGCCCGCCGCGTCGGCAGCGCCGCCCGCATGGTCCCCGGTGCCGCGCCCTGCGGTCGGCCGGCTCTCCCCCGGCAGCGTAACCCTGGTCGGTGCCGGCCCCGGCGACCCCGGCCTGCTCACCCGGCATGCCTTGCGCGCGCTACGGCAGGCCGATGTACTGCTCTACGATCGCCTGGTCAGCCCGCAGATCCTGCAACTGGCCCGGCGCGATGCGCTGCGCGTGGAAGTCGGCAAGGCCGCCCAGGGCCACAGCACGCGCCAGGAGCAGATCCACGCACTGATGCGCGAGCACGCGCGCGCCGGGCGCCGCGTGGTGCGGCTCAAGGGCGGCGACCCGTTCGTGTTCGGCCGCGGCGGCGAAGAGCTGGAATTCCTGCGCGCGCACGGCATCGGCTTCCAGGTCATTCCCGGCATCACCGCCGCGATCGCGTGCGCCGCCTATGCCGGCATTCCGCTCACCCACCGCGACCATGCGCAGTCGCTGCGGTTGATCACCGCGCACTGCAAGGACTCGCTGGACACGCTTGACTGGCAGGCGCTCGGCCAGGAACGCCAGACCCTGGCGTTCTATATGGGCGTGGCCGGCCTGGACGGCATCCAGCAACGCCTGCTGCAGGCCGGCCGCGCACCCACCACCCCGTTCGCGCTGGTGGAAAACGGCTCGCGCCCGCAGCAACGTGTGATCGCCGGCACCCTTGCCAGCCTGGCCGCCACCGCGCAGCAGCACGCCGTGCGCGCCCCCGCGTTGCTGATCCTGGGCGAGGTCGCCGAGCTGGCCGCCAGCCTGCACTGGTTCGGCGCAGCGCCGTTGACCGCGCAGCCGCCCCCGCACTCACCCATCGCAACGCCCGACGCGTCCACACTCGCCCACGCAGCCTGATTCCGACGGAGACCCCATGGCCCTGTACGACAACATCCTCGACACCATCGGCCGCACCCCGGTGGTCAAACTCAACCGGCTCGCGCCCGAGCACGTGACCCTGTACGTCAAGGTCGAGTCGTTCAATCCGGGCGGCTCGGTCAAGGACCGCCTGGCGCTGGCGATCATCCTCGATGCCGAACAGCGCGGCCTGCTCAAGCCCGGCGACACCATTGTCGAAGCCACCTCCGGCAATACCGGCGTGGCGCTGGCGATGGTGGCCGCCGCGCGCGGCTACAAGTTCGTCGCCACCATGGTAGAAACCTTCTCGATCGAGCGCCGCAAGCTGATGCGCGCCTATGGCGCCAAGGTGATCCTGACCCCGGCGGCCGAGCGCGGCAGCGGCATGGTGCGCAAGGCCAGGGAGCTGGCCGAGCAGCATGGCTGGTTCCTGGCCAGCCAGTTCGCCAACCCGGCCAATCCGGCCTACCACCGCAACACCACCGCGGCCGAAATCCTGCGCGACTTCGCCGGCCACCGGCTGGACCATTTCGTCACCGGCTGGGGCACCGGCGGCACGCTCACCGGCGTGGGCGAAGTGCTGCGCGTGGCCCGCCCGGAAGTGCGCATCACCGCCACCGAACCGGCCGGCGCTGCGCTATTGCAGGGCCAGGACTGGAAGCCGCACAAGATCCAGGGCTGGACCCCGGACTTCGTGCCGGAAGTGCTCAACCGCGAGGTCGCCCACGAAGTGCTGAGCGTGGAAGACACCGACGCGATCAGCGTGGCGCGCCGCCTGGCCGCCGAAGAAGGCATCTTCACCGGCATCTCCGGCGGTGCCACCGTCGCCACCGCCTTGCGCGTGGCCGAAAGCGCGGTGCCCGGTGCGGTAGTGCTGGCGATGCTGCCGGATACCGGCGAGCGCTATTTCTCCACGCCGCTGTTTGCCGACATCAACGAAGGCTCCGACGACGACTGGCTGGCCGGTCTGCCCTGACCGATCACATCGTTGGTTTGCACGCACAGGCCGCGCCCACAGCGTGGCCTGTGTGTTTTGGTCGATCCAGTCATCGCGCCGGCCTTCCCCGCACTTCCCAGCGTGCACACGCGTGGGCCGCCGAGACGTCCGATGGCACTACGCCCCAGAACACTGGCGTCGCACCTTGCCGGCGCCACCTGAATCCTTCGACCCTTGGCCATGCATCGATGACCACGGACCGATGTCGTGGATCCCCGTGTGCAGCACAGCGCGCATTTCGGCCCGCGCATACTCCCGTCCATGTCAAGGAAACGTTAGGATGGCGGCCGATGCAGGGAGAACCGTCGTGAGCAACCAGCCGTATGGACACAGCGACACCCGCGTTTCGCGGGCGCCATGGCTGGTCAAGATCACCTCGCCTGCGCACTTCGCGCTGGCCCTGGGCATGGGCGCCTGGCTGCAGAGCGCACTGCAGCTACCATTGCCCGCGCCAACGCCGTTGGCATGGATCGAGCTGGCCGGCGGCATGATCGCCTGTCTCGGCCTGGCGCTGACAGTGAGCTGCTTCATCCTGTTCGCGCGTCGGCGCACCACCATCATGCCCAGCGGCCATCCCTCACGGCTGGTACTCGATGGCCCGTATCGCTTCACCCGCAACCCGATGTACCTGGCGCTGGTGCTCAGCTATGTCGGCCTGTGCCTGCAGCTTGGCCTGCTGTGGGCGGTCGCCTTGCTGCCGCTGCCCTGGCTGGCCCTGCAGCTGTATGTGATTCCGTTCGAAGAGGCGCGCCTGCGCAACGAATTCGGCCGCCAATACAGCGCCTATTGCGCACGCGTGCGGCGCTGGTTGTAAGCCCCCGATCGTCGCGACACCGCTGCTCGACGATTGAGCGGATTGATCGCATCTGCGGGTTGGCACGCTTCCCGCAGCACGACCGCCACAGCCATTCCCGGCAATCGCAGCAGATGAGATGAATGGGCGCTAGCGTGCCCATTCCGCAACGCGCGCCCCATCACGCGTTCCTCATGCAAATCCCATAATTATCGCGCTATGAAGATCGAAGTCTGGCAAGGCGACATCACCGAACTCGACGTTGACGTCATCGTCAACGCCGCCAACGAATCATTGCTGGGCGGTGGCGGCGTGGATGGTGCCATCCACCGTGCCGCCGGCCCGCGCCTGCTGCAGGCCTGCGAGGCATTGCCGCAGGTGCGTCCGGGCGTGCGCTGCCCCACTGGCGAAATCCGCATCACCGACGGGTTCGATCTCAAGGCACGCCACGTGTTTCATACCGTCGGCCCGGTGTGGCGCGACGGCAAGCACAACGAGCCGGAACAACTGGCCAACTGCTACTGGCAGTCGTTGAAGCTGGCCGAGCAGATGATGCTGCATTCGATCGCGTTCCCGGCGATCAGCTGCGGCATCTACGGTTATCCGCTGTACCAGGCCGCGCGCATCGCCGTGACCGAAACCCGCGACTGGCAGCGCTCGCACAAGGTGCCCAAGCACATCGTGCTGGTGGCCTACAACGAGGCAACCTTCAAGGCCTACCAGCAGGCGCTGGCTGCGCAGGAAACCGCTGCCGCCTGACGCCTGTGCGAGGCAGAGGTTTAAGATGACGAGCGCCGCAAGGCGCTCGTTGCGTTTGGGGCTTACGCGAGCGTGGCGACCCACACAAACAAAAACGCCGGCATCACTGCCGGCGTTTTCGCTAGGTGTGATCCGGCTCTAAAGCGACCGGCACATCGATCAGCCCTTCCACTTGCCCAGCGCGGCCATGCCGTTTTCCTTGGCGCGCTCATAGATGATCTGCTGCGCCTTGGCGAAGTTGCCGGTCATGTCCTTGGCCCACAGCTTCAGCGCGGCCTGCTGCATTGCGCGGCCGTAGGAGAAGCTCAGCGGCCACGGCAGATTGCCGAGCTGGTGCATCTCGTTGAGGTGCGCGGTGGACTGCTCGTCGGTCTGGCCGCCGGACAGGAACACGATGCCCGGCAGGATCGCCGGCACGGTCGACTTCAGGCACATCACGGTGGATTCGGCCACTTCCTCGACGCTGGCCTGCTCCTCGCAGCCCTTGCCGGAGATGACCATCGAGGCCTTCAGGATGGTGCCTTCGAGCACGACATTCTGCTCATACAGTGCGCCGAACAGCGAACGCAGCGTGGCTTCGGTGACCTCGTAGCAGGTCTCGATGTCGTGGTTGCCGTCCATGATCACTTCCGGCTCGACCATCGGCACCAGGCCCTGCTCCTGGCACAGCGCGGCATAACGCGCCAGCGCATGCGAGTTGGCCTCGATGCAGGTGCCGGACGGGATGTCCTCGCCGATGTTGATGACCGCACGCCACTTGGCGAAGCGTGCGCCCAGCGTGTAGTACTCCTCCAGACGCGCGCGCAGCCCGTCAAGGCCTTCGGTGACCAGCTCGCCCGGCATGCCGGCCAGCGGCTGCGCACCCTTGTCGACCTTGATGCCCGGGATGATGCCGTGGGCGGTCATGTACTCGGCAAACGGCACGCCGTCCTTGGTCTTCTGACGGATGGTCTCGTCGAACAGGATCGCGCCGGAGATGTAGTCGCTCAGCTTGGGCGTGGTCAGCAGCAGTTCGCGGTAGGCGCGACGGTTTTCTTCGATGTTCTCGATGCCGACGCTGGCAAAACGCTTGGCGATCGTGCTGGTCGATTCGTCGATGGCGATGATGCCCTTGCCCGGGGCGACCATGGCCTGGGCGGTTTCGGCAAGCTGTTCGATGCTCATGTAGTTCCTGTGGCAGCTGCGGGGGAGAACGAAAGTATAGCGACGAAAGTTGCAGACATTCCTTCACGGAATGCCTGCAACCGATTACACGTGTCCGGCATGGCGGATGTGTGGCGCGGCTCGCAGCGTGATGCGCGTTGCGGGCTGCGCGCTCCACGGGCGCACTCGCACCGCAGACCCTGTCCCGCACAGCACAACGGCGGCCCGCAGGCCGCCGCTGTGTTTGTACGCAACGATGTGGATGCAGCGCGTCGACCGACGACACACGCGCTGCGCAGCCTGGCGTTACAGCTCGCCCAGACCGCTGGCGCGGCCGTCTTCGCCCACTTCCAGCAGACGCAGCGTGTTGGTGGCGCCGTGGGTTTCCATATGCTCGCCGCTGGTGAACACCACGCGATCGCCAGGCCCCATGCGCTCGTTCTCCACCAGCAGGCGGATCGCCGCACGTGCGGCTTCGCGCGGGGTCAGGCCGCGGCTATCGAAGCTGATCGGGAACACGCCACGCATCATCGCCATGTGGCGGCGCGCGCCATCGTGACGGGTGAAGGCGTAGATCGGCATGTTGGAACGGAAGCGCGACAGGTACCGCGGCGTGCCGCCGGACTCGGTCAACGCGACCACGCCAGCCAGACCGATGTGCTCGGACAGGAACATGGTCGCCATCGCGATCGCCTGGTCGGCGCGCTGCAGATTGCGTTGCGCCGCTTCGAAGTCGGTGTCGAACTCGAACTGACGCTCGGCGCCCAGACAGATGCGCGCCATCGCTTCCACCGCACGCACCGGGTAGGCACCGGCCGCGGTTTCGGCCGAGAGCATCACCGCGTCGGTACCGTCGATGACCGCATTGGCCACGTCCAGCACTTCGGCGCGGGTCGGGATCGGGCTCTCCACCATCGACTGCAGCATCTGGGTGGCGGTGATCACCACTTTGTTCTGCGCCAGCGACTCGCGGATGATCTTCTTCTGCAGGCCCGGCAATTCGGCATCGCCGATTTCCACGCCCAGATCGCCACGCGCCACCATCACCACGTCGGAGGCTTCGACGATCTCGACCAGGTTCTCGATCGCTTCGGTGCGCTCGATCTTGGACACCAGCGCGGCATCGCAGCCGTGCTGACGGGCAATGCGGCGCGCGTCATTCATGTCTTCGGCGTTGCGGCAGAACGACACCGCAATGAAGTCCACGCCAATCTTGGCAACGATGCCGATCAGCTCCTTGTCGCGCTCGGTCAGCGCGCCCAGCGACAGGCCGCCGCCCTGCTTGTTCAGGCCCTTGCGATCGGACAGCACGCCGTCGTTGAGCACGGTGGTGACGATGCGCTGACCCTGCACTTCGGTCACCTGCAGCTGCACCAGGCCATCGTCCAGCAGCAGCACGTCGCCGGCGACCACGTCCTGCGGCAGGCCGAGGTAGCTGACGCCGACCTGGTGCTGGTCGCCCGCAGGCGCATTGGGGTCGGCCACCAGGTCGAAACGCTCGCCGGTGGTCAGCTTGATCTTGCCTTCGGCAAAGCGCTCGACGCGGATCTTCGGGCCCGGCAGGTCGGCCAGGATGCCGACTTCGGCACCGACGCGCACGGCCGCCGCGCGCACTTCGGCCGCGCGCTTGGCCTGGCCGGACGGGTCGCCATGGCTGAAGTTGAGGCGCACCACGTTGACGCCCGCCTTGAACAAGGCTTCCAGCACACCGGGCGGATCCGTCGCCGGTCCGAGCGTGGCGAGGATCTTGGTGCGGCGTTGACGTTCTTTCATGATGGCCTCCCTGTAAAAGCCGCGAAACTTAACACACGCGTCACCTACCGAGGATGGCATTGCGGCATAGCCACCCTCGTATTCCGGCATGTCCTAAAGACAGTGCGGGACAGTACGTACGCTTTCCGCAGCGCGCTGGCGCGTCGCGGGATGTTGCTGTGGGCTGCCACCCTAACGCGGCAGCGGTGAAGGTCCTACGGGTTGCAGCGGCGGTCGGATGACGGCGAGCGGTCGTCGCAGCGCGGATGCTGCAAGACCCCCACCGCATCCGCGTGCTGCCACCCAACGACGAGCGCCGGCTGCGCTTGCCTGGCGATGCGCGCAGCTGCTCTGTTTGTCGCTCCTACGACTGGATCAAGGCGCGCAACCCGGCAGGCGTGTGTGCGATCGCACCGGCACCGGCGGCACGCAGCTCGGCTTCGTCGCCGAAGCCCCACAGCACGCCGATGCTGTGGATGCCGTGGTGATTGGCGCCATCAATGTCCATCCGACGGTCGCCGATCATCACGCAGCCGGTCTTGGCGATGTCCAGCCGCCGCAGCGCTTCGGCGATCAGGTCCGGCTTGAAGCGGCGTTCGCCGTCTTCGCTGGCCCCGATCACGTTCTCGAAGCACGCCCCGAACGGCAGATGCTCGACGATACGGCGTGCATAGCGCTCGTTCTTGGAGGTCACCACCGCCAGGCGATGGCCGGCGCGGTGCAGGTCGACGACGACCTCACCGATACCGTCGAACACGCTCAGTTCGGTCCAGCCGACCGCGTCGTAACGCCCGCGATATGCCGCCAGTGCGCGCTGCACCAGCTCCGGATCGTCGGGAAAGCAGTCGGTGAAGCTGTCGCGCAGCGGCGGGCCTATCCACGCGCGCAGGGTCTGCGGCGACGGACGCGGCTGGCCCACCTCGTCGAAGGCATGCACGATGCTGGCAACGATACCCGGCTCCGAATCGACCAGGGTGCCGTCCAGATCGAAGAACAGCGTGGCTGCACTCACTTGCCGCGTGCCTCGAGCGCCGCCACCGCCGGCAAGGTCTTGCCTTCCAGGAATTCCAGGAAGGCACCGCCGCCGGTGGAGATGTAGGTGACGTCCTTGGCGATGTCGTACTTGTCCACGGCCGCCAGGGTGTCGCCGCCACCGGCGATCGAGAACGCCTTGGAATTGGCAATCGCACGCGCCAGCGTCTCGGTGCCGTGACTGAAGGGCTCGAACTCGAACACGCCGACCGGCCCGTTCCAGACCACGGTGCCGGCGCTGGCGATCAGCTCGGCGTAGCGCGCGGCGGTCTGCGGGCCGATGTCCAGAATCAGGTCGTCGGCCTCCACCGCGTCGAGCGCCTTCACCGTCGCTTCGGCATCGGGCAGGAACTGCTTGGCAACGACCACATCGGTGGGCAACGGAATCTCCGCACCGCGCAGCTTCGCATCGGCGACGATCTGGTTGGCGGTGGGAATCAGATCCGGCTCGCTCAGGGACTTGCCGACGCCATGCCCGGCCGCGGCGATGAAGGTGTTGGCGATGCCGCCGCCGACGATCAGCTGGTCGACCTTGTTGACCAGGTTGGACAGCAGCTCCAGCTTGGTGGACACCTTGCTGCCGGCCACGATCGCCAGCAGCGGCTTGGCCGGGTTGTCCAGCGCCTTGGCCAGCGCATCGAGTTCGGCCATCAACAGCGGACCACCGGCAGCCACTGGCGCAAAGCGGATCACCCCATGGGTGGAGGCCTGCGCGCGATGCGCGGTGCCGAAGGCGTCCATGACGAACACATCGCACAGCGCCGCGTACTTGCGCGCCAGCGTCTCGTCGTCCTTGCCCTCGCCGGCATTCATGCGGCAGTTCTCCAGCAGCACCACCTGGCCCGGCGCGACGTCCACGCCGTCGACCCAGTCGCGCACCAGCGGCACGTCCACGCCCAGCAGCGCAGTCAGGCGCGCGGCCACCGGCGCCAGCGAATCTTCTTCGGTCCAGCTGCCTTCCTTGGGCCGGCCCAGGTGCGAGGTGACCATCACCGCGGCGCCCTTTTCCAGCGCCAGCTTGATGGTGGGCACCGACGCGGTGATGCGCTGCTCGGAAGTGATCTGGCCGTTGTCGATCGGCACGTTGAGATCCTGGCGGATCAGCACGCGCTTGCCGGAGAGATCGAGGTCGGTCATGCGGACGATGGACATGGGGTCAGCTCGCTAGGTCTGGGGATTGGGGAATCGGGATTGGGGAATCGAAAAAGCAGCCGGTAGACGTGGCGCCGATGCCTGGGCGCTGCGCGCATGGATGGCTTGGGGCAGCCGTGACACGCTGGCGTTGCGCCCGCGTGCAGGTCGCGGAGATTGCAGCTTGCCTGCCGCGCATATCGCTACCCATACGGCTGGCGATGCGGGGGATGCTCGGTCGAAGACGACGGGCAATGCGGCTGCCTTGGCGACGGGGGATGCCCATTGTCGGACCTTCGCGCCGCAGCGGCAAACCGCGGTGCGATGCGCGGGTCGTCAGGGGCTGCGATCGGTCGCCGAGTTGCGCAGCAGATTCACTGCAAAACCACCGACCAGCAAGGCGCCGCCGACCAGCAGCGCCCATAGCAACCAGCGCTTCCAGTCGCGCGGTGTGGCGGCCGGCTGCAGCGCGGCATCGCCGGCCAGCGGCTGTGCCTGCGCGGCGATGTTGGCCTGCGCCGGTTGCCATTGCGCTCCGCGTTCGCGGCGCAGTGCCTGCAGCATCGAGGCCAGCGGCGCATCGCCACGTTGCAGCCGCGCGCTGCCGGCGACCACCGCATACGGCGGCTGCCCCTGGGCGAGGAACATCAACCGCTCCGGCTGGTAGCCCACACGCAGCGTCGGCAGCGCGGTGCTGCGTCCTTGTGCGGCAAGCAATCGCCACTGGCGATCACGCACCGGGGCCGACAGCTGTTGCGGCGGCGACGCGGCGGCGGTGCCAGTACCCAGGCGATACGCCAACCACGGCCCGGCACGTTGCAGCCATGGCGCGTCATCGGCATCGCGGCTTGCCACGGTCCATTCGACCGCCTCGGCCTGACCGCCGCTGACATCGACCTGGGTGATCGGAAAGCGCCCAGGCAAGGCATACACCACGGCCTTGTCCTGCGCAGTGCCCGGCAATTCCAGCCACTGCGATTGCGGCGGCGTCGAGACGCCGTCCAGTTCCGCATCGACCACGCGCAAGGCCGGCAGCTCGCCGGACACCGGCACGATGCGCAGATAGCGCGCGCCAGCGTCCAACGCGATGCGGCGCTGCTGCAGACGCTGCGCCTGGTTGTCCAGCGCCATCACGGTGGCATCTGCGGCGAGCAGGTGCCAGTCGCGCAGATCGTCGCTGCCTTCCACACGCAGCCGGGCCTGCACCGGCGTATTGCCGTCCCAGTCCAGCCACAGCGCGCGCGGACGATCGCGCAACGCGCTGGCATCGATCAGCCAGCTGCCACCGGTGCCCGCAACGGCAGCGGTGCCGGTGGCGAAGCGGCCTTCCAGCCGACGCACCGCGCCACTGGCATCGCGTTCGGCGATCAGTTGCAGATCGCCGTTGGCAGGCGCCGCACCGGCCGGCAGCGCGAACAAGGGCAGGCGTTGCCGATGCGGCGCGGCAGCCGGCGCGGCATCCACCGGCAAGAGCGCAGCCGGCATCTCCTCGCCACGCGCATCGATCACGGTGACATCGCGCAGCGCCGGGTCATGGGCGCTGCGATAGATCGCCGCATTCAAACGCAGCTGATACATGCCGGCATCCGCGCCGGCCACCTGCAGCGGCCATTGTTGACGATAGTCCTGGCGCACATCGGCTGCCTGCGCCAGCAGTGGCACCAGCAGCAGCCATCCCCATTGCCTCGATTTCATGCCTGATCCTTGTCCACGCCATCGTCTGCGACAGCCTGCTCTTCGGCCACCGGCTGGCGCGGCGGCGCCGGTGCCAGATAGCCCACCACGGTGCACAACAGGCCATAGGCCATGAATGAGCCGATGCCGAGCAGATTGCCCAGATGCTGGCGGTCGACCAGCACCAGCTTGGCCAGCACCAGACCCATCAACAACGCACCACCCAGCCACAGTCCACGCTGACCGCGCCGCGAGCCGATCACCCAGCCCAGCACGCCCAGCACGCTCCAGACGATGGTCAGGCTGGTCTGCGACAGGGTCGCGCCGATCAACCCGGCATCCCACGCCACGCCACCCCAGTGATGCACGCTGTGCAAGGTGGTGCCGGTGATCAAGGCCCAGCCCGACACGCCCAGCGCTGTCACCCGCCAGCGTTGCACGGCCGACGGCGCCTGCGCAGACCAGGCCCAACGCGCCAGCAAAGCCAGCACCGCCAGCTGCGCCAGCTCGGCCGGGTTGAGCACGGGCAGCCACGGCAATGGCGCCGCGCTGACGGGGTCCAGCAGCACGATCAACCAGCCGATGCCCAGCACTGCGAACACACAGCCCAGCAAGGCATTGCGTGCCCGATCGAAACCGGCACCCTGCGGCCACGCCAGCCATGGCCAGCGCAACAGACCCACTGCCGCCACGATCAGCCAGGGTGCGGCCAGCAAGGCGCAACGCCAGCCATTTGCCAGCATGTACGTATCGGCCAGCCAGGCCACGCCCAACGACACCACCAGCGGCCACAGCAGCCACCAGATGAACTGTGCAGCCACCGCGCCTGCGCCGTGCTGCCTGCGCAGGCACCACAGCGCGCGCGTGCCGGCCACGGCGAACGCCAGCCAGGCCAGCGCCCCCCAATGTGCGAACGGTTGCGTATGCGCATGGCTTTGCCACAGCGCCAACGGCGCGGCCAGCGCCAGCCCGAACATCGCCGTCCACACCAGCGCCGTCGCCGGGCGACGCCGGTGCACCTCGGCTGCCAGCCACACGCTGAGCGCGACAAAGCCCAGCAACAGATCCGGCTCACTGCGCAGATCGCCGGCAAAGCGGAAGATCTCGTGCACACCGCACAGCGCCCACCAGCCCAGCCCCCACAGATACGCCACCAGCGCGCGGCGCGGCTGCCCTGCATCGCGCAGGAACCAGGCACTGGCCCAGCCGGCCAGCGCGAGCAGCAAGCTGCTCATGCAGGTGGCGTTGGCAACGGCCACCGTGTCGTAGCGCCATGCGTCCACACCGAAGGCGACCCCGACCGCCGCCAGCAACTGCAACGCCACCCCGCTGAACTGCGGAATCCGGCGCTGCTGCCGCAGCCCCAGCCACAACAAACCGGCGCCTTCGAGCGCGAAGACGCTGGCGGTGGCACGCGCCGACAAGGCCAGCGGCACCGCCAGGGTCGCAAAACCGACCGCCAGCATCGCGTGCGCCTGGCCCAGCAGCCGCGTGGAGGCACGCCGCAGCAACCAGCTGGCTAGTCCGGCGTACAGCGCAGCCACCGCCAGCGCACACAGCGCCAACGGCAGGCGCTCGCCATCCAGCAGGCGCGCCTGCAATGCGAAGGCCACCAGCGGGGTGCCGAACAACAGGCTGCCGTCGATGAGCTTGCCCGCGCTGCCATCGCCACGCCGCGCGTGCAGTACCGGAATCGCCACATACATGGCGAAGAACAACAGCAGGAACGGCTCGGTCGTGGCGAATTTCGCCGGGGTGTATTGCAGCGCACCCCACAGCGTGCCGATGCCGAAGGTGAAGGCGAATCCGAGCAGGTTCAACACCCGCCACGGACGCGTCCAGGCGATCGCCACGATGCCGGCGTTGAGCACCGCGTAGTACGAAAACAGCGCGACATGATTGCCGCTGCCGGTGGACAGCCAGATCGGCGCAAGGAAGCCGGCCAGCACACCCAGCACCGCCAGCGTGCGCGAATCCTGCACCACCGCCAGCACGCACATGCCGGCAATCAGCACCACGCTGATGCCCATCGCCAGACCTGCGCCGAGCAGCCCGTACAACTTGAACGCGGCAAAGACCGTCAGCAGCAAGCCGCCAATGGCGCCGCCCTGCAACGCCAACGCAAAGCCCACCCGCTGCAGCCGTTGCTTCCAGCCGAAGACCAGACCGACGAGCGCCAGCACACTGATGCCGGCCAGCCGCAGCTCGATCGGCATCCGCATCCAGCCCTGGTCGCTGGCGTACTTCAACAGCGACGCCACGCCGGCCAGCAGCACCAGCATGCCGACCTTGACCGGCACATTGCCTTCGGTAAACCAGCGCTTCACTGCGCCGGCCACGCGCGCCAGCGGGCCCGGCCCGGAGGGCACGTCGTGCGCTTGCTGCTCGAACTCGGCAGGCGCAGCGATCAGGGGCGGCGCTTGCACTACGCTGCGCGCCGCCGACAATGCGGGAGCTTCTGCCGGCAATGATGGCGGCACTGGCAGTGGTGCGACCGGCGTCGGCGTCGGCGCGGCTTGCAGATCTGCTGCGAGAGGCAGCTCAGGCTCGCCATACGCAGGCATGCCGACGTCGGACGCCTCTTGCGGCTCCCATGCCCCGGCAGGCGATGGCGTTGGCACTGACCGGTGCACCGCCGCCGCGTCCAAACCTGCTGCGCCGCTGGCCTGCCATTGCGCAAGCCGCTGTTCCAGCGCATCCACGCGCCGCCGCAACCCGGCGATCCACACCAGGGCGATCACCAGCCCTACCGGCACCGCAAGCAGCAACAGCACCACCGTCACAATCATCGTTTCCAACGCACAACCCCTGAGTCGGCATCCGGCCGAATGCGCGAACCATACAGGCTCAGGCCGCCTCTGGGCAGCCAATCACTGGCTGAAGCGCAGCGACGCGATGCCGTCGGTGCCACCTAGCCACACTGGCTACAGGCACGGACATGCACTCCAAAAAAAACGCCCGGAAGAACCGGGCGTCTGATACTTATTCGCGGTAGCCGCTGTCGTTCTTGTTATGGATGATCCAGATCAGGTTGCCGCCGGTGTCCATCGACTTGCCAGCGAAGACCAGGCGCCCCTGGCCCTTGTAGGCCATCTCGTAGCGGTAACGGTCGCCGCCGAAGAAGAACGGGATGAACGCCTTGCCGGTCACGTAGGAACCCTGATCATTCGGCTGACCAATCAGGTCGGTGACCTGCTTCATCGGCATACCGATCTTCAGCTGGGTGAACTTGCTGTCAGGCGCCGGCTTGCCGGTGATCTCGCCTTCGTAATCGTTGATGCCCTTGACCGTTTCGCCATAGCCCGCTTCGACATCGGCCGACTTGATCACCTCACCATCGGCATTCATCCAGGCCGGCGTACCGGTCTGCTTCTTCGCTGCCCAACTGGTCGACGGAGCCGACACTGCAAACACCACACCGAGCGCCAATACGCCCGCCAGAAATTTACTCATGAGTTTTGTTCTCTCGATCCATGGAGTTCCCCGATCCTTCGTACACGACACGGGAACGACCGCCGTGCCAGCAAATTAGCGCACGTGGGCCTCTCAAAGTCCACTTTTCGTAATGACGACGACGCTGCGACGGTAAATGCACACATCACATTCCGGCAGGCACAAAACGAAAGGCCCCGGCATGCCGGGGCCTCTACGCATCGCCTGAGCGCGAGGTTTACTTCGCGACAACCCGCACCATTTCCAGGCACTTATTGGAATAGCCCCACTCGTTGTCGTACCAGGACACCAGCTTGACGAAGGTCGAGTCCAGCGCGATGCCGGCGTCGGCGTCGAACACCGAGGTGCAGGTTTCGCCGCGGAAGTCGGTGGCCACGACCTTGTCTTCGGTGTAACCCAGCACGCCCTTCAAGGCGCCTTCGCTCTGCGCCTTCACTTCGGCGCAGATCTCGGCGTAGGTGGCCGGCTTTTCCAGTTCGACGGTGAGGTCGACCACCGACACGTCCGAGGTCGGCACGCGGAAGCTCATGCCGGTCAGCTTCTTGTTGAGCTCGGGGATCACCACACCCACGGCCTTGGCGGCACCGGTGGAGGACGGGATGATGTTCTCCAGGATGCCGCGCCCACCGCGCCAGTCCTTGTTCGACGGGCCGTCCACGGTCTTCTGCGTCGCCGTGGCCGCGTGCACGGTGGTCATCAGGCCGCGCTTGATGCCCCACTTGTCGTTGATCACCTTGGCCAACGGCGCCAGGCAGTTGGTGGTGCACGAGGCGTTAGAGACGATCGCTTCACCCTTGTAGGTGTTGTCGTTGACGCCGAACACGAACATCGGCGTGTCGTCCTTGGACGGTGCCGACAGGATCACCTTCTTGGCGCCCGCGTCGAGGTGCTTCTGCGCGGTTTCCTTGGTCAGGAACAGGCCGGTGGACTCGATCACCACGTCGGCGCCGACTGCATCCCACTTGAGGTTGGCCGGATCGCGTTCCTGGGTCAGGCGGATCTTGTTGCCGTTGACGATCAGCGTGTTGCCGTCGACCGACACATCGGCCTTGAAGCGGCCATGCACCGAGTCGTACTGCAGCATATAGGCGAGGTAATCGGGCTCGAGCAGGTCATTGATGGCCACGATCTCGATGTCATTGGCGAAGTTCTGCACCGCAGAGCGCAGCACGTTGCGGCCGATGCGACCGAATCCGTTGATGCCAACCTTGATTGCCATGTTCACTAGCTCCTGCGGCCGCGATGGCGCGGCGGATGGAAAGGGACCGCCATTCTAGCAGCGTCGCACTCGTGCAGCCGTGCTGCCGCCAGCGCTGCAGCATGAGGCGCTAGGACGTTGTGCCGTGGTGCATGCGTGGTGCATGCGTGGTGGGGATTGGGGAATCGGGAATCGGGAATCGGGAATCGGGAATCGGAAGGTGGACACGCTATGTGGGTGCCGTCAATCGACAAGGTGATGAGCATCGGTGCTGCCGGAGCGATGCGGTGGGGCTGACGCCTGCCTGACTTGAGGGCCCGCGACGATCTGAGGTGCGGCACGGACGCGACAATCGAAACCACGCCTGATTTTTCGATATATTCATTTTAATTCAATCACTTACTTTTTACGTCGATACGCTGAAAGGCGTATCGATGCATATGCCGAACAGCAGTATTTCGGCGCTCCGTGGATTTCGATACTGGCCCTGCCTGCTGAGGCACCCATCCATCACAACGGAGATTCCCCATGCGTCGCACCCTTCTCTCTCTGGTTCTGGCCCTGGCCGCCACCCCGGCGCTGGCTGGCGGCGTGATGCACTACACCGAAAAGGCCTCGCTGCCCGCCGATGGCGAAGCGCGCGAAGTCGCTGCGCTGTTCGACACCTGGAATGCGGCGCTGGCCACCGGCAACCCGCACAAGGTGGCGGACCTGTACGCGCCGGACGGCGTGTTGCTGCCGACCGTCTCCAACGAAGTGCGCGCCTCGCGTGCGCAGATCGAAAAGTACTTCGAGATGTTCCTGACCAAGAAGCCGCAGGGCGTCGTCAACTACCGCACCGTGCGCGTGCTCGATGACGACAGTGCAGTGGATGCCGGCGTCTATACCTTCACGCTGACCGACAAGGACGGCAAGAAGAGCAAGGTGCAGGCGCGCTACACCTTCGTGTACGAAAAGCGCGACGACAAATGGCTGATCATCAACCACCACAGCTCGGCGATGCCGGAAGTGGATGCGCCCAAGCTCGCCAAGGTCAAGTAAGTGCGCGAGCGCTGCAGCCATCCGCTCGCTGCCTGCTCCACCGCGCACGCAGGCGCATCGCGTTGCAGACCGGACGCGATGCGCCGGTGCGATCACCGGCATGGCGCAGATCGCTGCTGTCGCTGCCGGTCCCTGCTCGCGTCCGCGCATGACCCACAGCGTCCTTGCGCGGACGGATTGATCAGGATCAAGGCATCCAGCGTGCAAACCATCAAGACTTCTTCCATCCCCTGCACACAACGAGAGTTTCCATGCGCATGCGCTCTACCCTTCTGCTCGCCGGCCTGGCCGCCAGCTTCGCCAGCGTCCCCGCACTGGCTCAATCCAAAGGCGACTGGACCGTTGCCGTCGGTGCCCACCAGGTCGCTCCCAAGTCCGATAACGGCCGCCTGGTCGGCGGCACGCTGGAGGCGGACGTCGGCAAGGACATCAAGCCGACCTTCACCGCCGAATACTTCATCGCCGACAACCTGGGCATCGAAGTACTGGCTGCGCTGCCGTTCGAGCACGACATCGCGCTCCGTGGCCTGGGGCGTGTCGGCAGCACCAAGCATCTGCCGCCGGTGATCTCGCTGCAGTACCACTTCAACAGCCAGGGCAGGCTCTCGCCGTTCGTTGGCGCGGGCATCAACTACACCCGTTTCTTCAGCACCGACACGCGCGGCGCGCTGGCCGGCAGCGAGCTGGAACTGGACGATTCCTGGGGCCTGGCACTGCACGCGGGCGTGGACTACAAGCTCAGCGACCGCGGCGCGCTGCGGGTGAACCTGCGCTGGATCGACATCGACACCGAAGCGCGCCTCGACGGCAACCGCATCGGCACGGTCAACATCGACCCGCTGGTCTACGGCGTGGCCTACGTGCACCGGTTCTGAGCCCGGCAGCGTGCGCGATGCATCTCTGGCACACTTGGCGTCCAGGGACGTGAATCCACCGCCGGAGTTGCGGACAGGTTGGTCACGTCGACCGCCTGTCCGACCTATCCGGGGATTCCATGAGCATGCTGATCCGTACCGCCCTCGCCATCGCACTGGCCGCCTCGGCCACACCCGCCCTTGCACAATCGGCCGGCCACTGGACTACGGGCTACGGCGCCGGCTATGTCTCGCCCAAGTCCGACAGCGGCAGCTTCGGCGGCACGCGTGCCGAGATCAAGGGCGCCCCGGCGCTCTCGTTCACCTACGAATACTTCCTGCGCAACAACCTCGGCATCGAGGTGCATGCCGCGGTGGCGGGCAAGCACGATCTGGAGCTTGAGGGTGTCGGCAAGGTGGGCAGCTACTGGTCGGTGCCACCGAGCGTGCTGTTGCAGTACCACATCAATGGCTACGGCACGGTGTCGCCGTTCGTGGGTGTCGGCATCAACTACACCACGTTTGTCGGTGAAGACGTCGATGACGCCTTCGGCAATGGCGACCTGAGCTTCGACGACTCGGTGGGCGCCACCGCGCATGTCGGTGTGGACTTCATCTTCAACGATCGCAGCGGCCTGCGGGTGGACGCGCGCTGGACGAATTCGCGCAGCAATGTCGACTTCAATGGCAGCCGGCTGGGCAAGGCGCGGATCGATCCGCTGACCTATGGCGTGTCGTACCTGGTGTACTTCTGAGCATGCCGCTGACGCCACGCTGAGCCGTGGCTGTGTTCGACCGGAGACGGCCATCAAACCGTCCCGGACCGATGCGTACAATTGCCGGATGAAGACCTTCTCCCCTCGCATCCTCCTTGTTGCCGCAACCGTGGTCGCGGCCCTTCAGCCCATCAGCGCCTTCGCCTGGGGGCCGCAAGGCCACCGCCTGGTGGCGCGCATTGCCGAGACCGAACTGAGCCCGCAGGCGCAAGCGCAGGTGGCGCAATTGCTCAAGGGCGAAGCCAACCCGACATTGGCCGGTGTCGCCAGCTGGGCCGACGAGCTGCGCGAGCACGACCCGGAGCTGGGCAAGCGCTCCGGGCCCTGGCATTACGTCAATCTTGGCGAGCACGACTGCACGTATGTGCCGCCGCGCGACTGCCCGGACGGCAACTGCGTGATCGCCGCGCTCGACCGGCAGACCGCGCTGCTTGCCGACCGCAGCCAGCCGCTGGACGTGCGCCGGCAGGCCCTGAAGTTCGTGGTGCATTTTGTCGGCGACATCCATCAGCCGATGCATGCCGGCTACGCACACGACAAGGGCGGCAATGAATTCCAGCTGCAGGTCGCCGGCAAGGGCAGCAACCTGCATGCGCTGTGGGACAGCGGCATGCTCAACGACCGCCATCTTGATGACGATGCGTATCTGCAACGCTTGCTGGCGTTGCCGGCGACCGCTGCGACATCGCCGGTGCTGCCACCGCCGGCTGCGGCATGGGCGCAGGCCTCCTGCAAGATCGCGGTCACGCCCGGCGTCTATCCGAGCAAGCACGTGTTGCCGGACGACTACATCGCGACCTATCGTCCGCTTGCCGAGACCCAATTGCGCGAGGCTGGCGACCGACTGGCCGCCGTGCTCAATGCGGCGCTGGCCGCGCCCTGAGATGGAGACGCCGATGCAGCCCGAGGTGCTTGCGTTCTTCCACGCCGACAGCAACACCTTCACCTATGTGGTCGCCGACGCGGCGACCGGGGCGGCAGCGGTGATCGATCCGGCGCTGGACTATGCGGCCGACACCGGCCAGGTCGGCACGCGCGCCGCGCAAGCCATCGTCGATGCCGTCGCCCAACACGGCTGGCAGGTGCAGTGGCTGCTGGAAACCCATGCGCATGCCGATCACCTGTCTGCCGCGCAGTGGTTGAAGCAGCACTGGCCGCAGGCACGCATCGGCATCGGAGAGGGCATCCGCGATGTGCAGCAGACGCTTGCGCCACGTTGTGCATTACCGGACGACTTCCGTGCCGATGGCTCGCAGTTCGATCACCTGTTTGCCGATGACGAGCGCTTCGAGCTCGGCACGCTGCAGGTACGTGTCATCGCGGTGCCCGGGCATACCAGCGACAGCATCGCCTACCTGATCGGCGATGCGCTGTTCCCCGGCGATTCGTTGTTCATGCCGGACGCCGGCACCGCGCGCTGCGATTTCCCCGGCGGCGATGCACGGCAGCTGTTCGCCTCGATCCAGCGCATGTACGCGCTGCCGGAAGACACACGTGTGTTCGTCTGCCACGACTACGGCCCGGGCGGCCGTGAGGTGGCGTACCAGACCAGCATCGGCGAGCAGCGGCGCAGCAATATCCACGTGCGCGACGGCGTGGAGATCGATGCATTCGTGGCGCAGCGCCAGGCCCGCGATGCCACGCTGCCCGAGCCCAGGCTGATCCGGCCGGCATTGCAGACCAATCTGCAGGCCGGCCGCTGCGACGGCGTGCTTGGCTGACGCGCCAGCGTCGCCACCACGCGGCGCATGACGCGCAGCCGCTATGATCGCTGCCTGACCTTGCTGGAGCTTCCCATGCGCACGATCGGTTTTTGGCAGCGCGCGTTCTGCGTGCTGATGCTTGCCCTGCCCGTCCTGGCCACTGCGCAGACCGCGCCGGTGACGGTGTTTGCCGCAGCAAGCCTGAAGGAATCCATGGACGAGGCCGCGGCCGCTTACGAAAAGGCGACCGGCACGCCGGTGCGCGTCTCCTACGCCGCCAGCTCAGCACTGGCGCGCCAGATTGAGCAAGGCGCACCGGCGGACGTGTTCTTTTCGGCCGACCTGGAATGGATGGACTATCTGCAGCAACGCGGCCTGGTCGTGCCGGCGCAGCGTCACAACCTGCTCGGCAATACCCTGGTGTTGATCGCCCCGGCCACCAGCAAGCTGCGCGTGGATCCGCGCCAGCCCGGCGCGATCGCCAAGGCGCTCGGTGACAGCGGTCGGTTGGCGGTTGGCCAGACCAACAGCGTGCCGGCCGGCAAGTATGCCGCCGCAGCGCTGCGCAAACTCGGTCAGTGGGATGGAGTAAGCAATCGCCTGGCCGAGTCGGAAAGCGTGCGCGCCGCATTGATGCTGGTCTCGCGCGGCGAAGCGCCGCTGGGCATCGTGTACGGCTCGGATGCACGCGCCGAACCCAAGGTCCGCGTGGTTGCGACCTTCCCTGCCGATAGCCACGATGCCATCGTGTATCCGGTGGCTGCGTTGAAGAACAGCAGCAATGCCGGCACGGCCGCGTTCGTGCAATGGCTGGGCAGCAAGCCGGCCAGGGCGATCTTCGTTCGCCGTGGTTTTTCGTTGCAGGATTGAGGCGCACCGTTGTCGATGTTCACCCCGCAGGAGCTGACCGCGATCGGCCTGAGTCTCAAGGTCGCCATCGTTGCGGCCATCGCCAGCCTGCCGCCGGGCATCGCCTGCGGCTGGCTGCTGGCGCGGCGGCGCTTTCCGGGCAAGGCGCTGCTGGACGCCCTGCTGCATCTGCCGCTGGTGATGCCGCCGGTGGTGACCGGCTATGCGCTGCTGGTGGTGCTGGGCACGCAGGGGCCGGTTGGCAGCTGGTTGCTGGAACACCTCGGCATCCAGTTCGCGTTCCGCTGGACCGGCGCGGCGCTGGCATGCGCGGTGATGGGATTTCCGTTGATGGTGCGCGCGATCCGCTTGTCCATCGAAGCGACCGACCGCCGTCTTGAAGCAGCCGCCGCCACGCTCGGTGCGGGTCCGTGGCGGGTGTTCTTCAGCATTACCTTGCCGCTGGCCTGGCCGGGCCTGGTCGCCGGCATGGTGCTGGCGTTCGCCAAGGCCTTGGGCGAATTCGGCGCGACCATCACCTTCGTGTCCAATATTCCTGGCGAAACCCAGACCTTGTCGTCGGCCATCTACGGGCTGATGCAGGTACCGGGCATGGAATCGGGAGTGTGGCGGCTGGCCAGCGTTGCGCTGGCAATCTCGCTGGCGGCACTGCTGCTGTCCGAGTGGCTGGTGCGCAGGCCGCATCCGCGCGAGGACGGCTGATGCTCGATATCGACCTGCAGCTGCAGCGCGGCAATTTCCAGCGGCATCTGCACATCCAGGACCAGGCGCGGGTGGTGGCCTTGGTCGGTCCTTCCGGTGCAGGCAAGACCACGGTACTCAATGCCATCGCCGGGCTGGTGCAACCACAGGCCGGGCACATCCACATCGACGGGCGCTGCCTGTACGACGCCCGGCAAGGCATCAACCTGCCCACGCACAAGCGCAGGATCGGCTACGTGTTTCAGGATGCGCGGCTGTTCCCGCATCTGGATGTGCGCCGCAATCTGCGTTACGGCCGGCATGCCCGTGGTACGGCGCCATTCGGTTTCGACGATGTGGTGGCGCTGTTGGGGATTGGGCCGTTGCTGCAACGCCGGCCGCGCAATCTGTCCGGAGGCGAAGCGCAGCGCGTGGCGATCGGCCGCGCCTTGTTGTCGCAACCGGCGATCCTGTTGTTCGACGAGCCCTTGTCGGCACTGGATCAGGCGCGCCGCGAAGAGCTGATTCCCTACCTGCAACGCGTGCGCGACGAGATCCGCCTGCCGATGCTGTATGTCAGCCACAATCCCGACGAGGTGCAGCGCATCGCCGATAGCGTGCATGTGCTGGAATGAGCGCATCGGCATTGTCGATCACCGCATTCAATCAGTTGGTGTGTCCATGAAACAGTATCGAAAGCACGCATTCCCGGTGGAGCAGGCGCGCCGCTTCCTGGAACCGGGGCCGGTGGTGCTGGTGAGCTCGGCCCACAAGGGCCAGCGCGACATCATGACCATGGGCTGGCATATGGTGCTGGAGTTTTCGCCCTCGCTGATCGCGTGCTGCATCGCCCCCGGTAACCACAGTTTCGAACTGGTCCGGCGCAGCAAGCAATGCGTGATCAACCTGCCGACGGCCGAGCTGCTCGACACCGTAATTGGCATCGGCAACAGCAGCGGTGCACAGATCGACAAGTTCGACCACTTCGGGCTGACTGCCGTGCCCGGCCAACGGGTCGCAGCGCCGGCCATCGCCGAGTGCTACGCCAGTTTCGAATGCCGCCTGCACGACGGCCGGCAGATCAACCGCCACGCGCTCTTTGTCTGGGAAGTGGTGAACGCGCAAGTGGCCAAGCGGCCTGCGCTTCCCAGGACGGTGCACTACCGCGGCGATGGCCGCTTCATGCTGTCCGGCGACGAAGTCTCGCGGCGGCGCCTGTTCGCACCCGACATGCTCTGATCGCAGCGATGCGCGCGCTCAACGCGCCACCTTGCCGGTGCGCACGCTGACCTTGCCCTGCCGCACTTCGAAGGTGAACGCGAACGACAGCGTCACCGGTACCGGCTGCTGGCTGATGGCGCCGCTGCAATCGTCCAGCGCGGCCGGCTGCGCCCCACCTGCGGCAAACGTGCACAGCGCGGCCGGAACGAACTGCCATTGCTGCACCGTGGTACGCACCGACTGCACCAGATCAGCATTGTCCGGCAACAGACCGGCCGCACATTCGTCGCGATCGGACATGGGGTCGACGCGCTGTACCGCGCCGTCGGCGGTCAGGATCACATGCGCGCACACGGTGGTCGGCGGCAAGCTCTGCCGCGGCGAATCGGCCGGCAACACCGGCGCATCGCTGCGCAGCGCGCGCGGCATGCGGAAGCGCTGCGCCGGCGCCAACGTGTAAGACTGGATGGAGCCGCCACCACCGCCGCCCGGTTGCGCGCTCAGCATGCGCTGGTCCACCGAATCTTCGCGCTGGCTGCGCTGCTGTTCCTGCACGCCTTGCGTTGCACATGCGCCAAGCGACAGCGCCAGGGCTGCGGCGCAGATCGACGCAAGGGCGGCTGACAACATGTGGCGAGCAGTCGTCAGGTGGGCATGGCCAGCGCGCAGGAACCGGGGTGTACGAGTGGTACATGCCAATCCTGGGCACCGGCCCCGCCCGCCTGACAGTTGTGCAGTCGTTTTGCTGGTTGCCCTGGATTGCATCACGGCCTCTCCTGCATTGCGCAGCCTGCTGAAGCACAACCGGCAAGGCGGTTGGACGCTGGCGCCTCCAAGCGCGCGGCGCCGGCATCGGTAGACGTTTGCTCCGGCGCGTCCATTTCGAACTTCACCGGCACGCGCACCGTGGCAGCAATCGGCTTGCCATGTGCATAAACAGGTTTCAGCCGCCACTGGCGCGCTGCCTCCAGCACCGCTTGATCGAACACGCCGGCCGGCCTGCTCTGCACGACGTCGATATGCTGCGGCACGCCGCCAGGGTCGATGTCGATCTGCAGTTCGACAAAGCCCTCGATACCGCCGTCAAACGCGGCTGCCGGATATCTCGGTGGCTGCATCGTGGCGAAATCCACCGCGTTGCCGGCCGCCAGCGCCGGTTGTGCCGCTAACGCAATGCGTGCCGGCTGCAGGGCCCAGGCGGCGGTGCTGCCCCCCGCCGCCAGCAGCAGAACCATCGCCACGCGCCAACGCGCACGTCCGGCAGCGATGGGGGAACCGCGCAGCGCCGCAATCCGCTGCGTCAACGGATGCGATGCAGCCCAGTGACAGGCGAGCGGCGTAAAGTCGCCTCCAAGCTGGGTCTTGAGCATGGCGGTGGCGTAACTGCGGCGCTTGCCCGGATGTCGCGCCAGCACGGCCGCATCGCAGGCCAGCTCCTGGTCCAGCCGGAACGCACGCCAGCCCAGATGCATCAGCGGGTTGAACCAGCCGATGCAGAGCATCAACGCCGCCAGCAGGTTGGCGTGCAGGTCGCCGCGGCGCAAATGCATGCGCTCGTGCGCCAGGATCAGGGCGCGCTCATCGGCGTTGTAACGCTCACTGAAATCCGCCGGCAGCACGATGCGCGGACGCCAGAGTCCCAACGATGCAGGAAGACCGGCGTCGCGCGCGGCCGACCAGAGCCGGTCGTCGAGCCGGTGCAACGGCCCCAGGCTGCGCATGAAACGCCGTTGCCGCGTCCGCAATCCGATCGCCATCACCACCGCGCCGCCCAGCCACGCTGCTGCCAGCCATGTTGCCCACGCACGACCTTCGTCATGCACGCTGGAGAGCGCCGGCATGGCGGTCAGCGCCGGCAATCCCGGCACCGCGATGCCGAGAGACGGGCCGGGCAACAAGGCTGCCACCAGGGCCAGCGGGACGCAGGACCAGATCGCATACGCCGCGCCGGCACCCGACAGCTTGCGCAGTGGGCGACGCAGGAGCAGGCAGACCAGCAGCGCAGCGGTGAGGTACAGCGTTACGCGCGACAACAGGACCCAGGCCTCAGGGTTCATCGTCCAGCTCCTTGATCAGTCGTTTCAGTTCCGCGATATCGGACGCACTGAGTTTTCCGCGCTCGCTGAAGTGCGCCACCAGCGGCGCCACCCGTCCGCCGAACAGGCGCTGTAGCAATCCTTCGCTCTGCTGCTGCACCCATTGCTCGCGCGCCAGCACCGGCGAATAGAGATAGCGTCGCCCTTGTTTGACCGCGCAGATGGCGCCCTTGCCAAGCAGGCGGTTGAGCAAGGTCTTGACGGTGGGCTCGGCCCAGTCGCTGTGGCCTGCCAGCGCGGCGACCACGTCGTCGGCGCTGCGTGGCGCCGCATCCCAGAGCACCTGCATCACCACCGCTTCGGCGTCACTGATCGACATGCGATTACATCCGTAATTTTTATCGATTACGCATGTAAAACTTGCGCCTGTCAAGCGCGTTTTCGATTGTCTTGCGGGAAATGCATGCGCCGACCCGGCCTTGCCGGCGATCCAGATACCTGCCCCGCCATCGCCTCGGCTACCCTGCACCGATGACCGAACACCTCACCGACCTGCCCGGCGCGGTTGCGCACATCCTGCAACGTCTCGATGGCCCGCTGCGCGTTGGCGCGCCGCTGGGCATCGGCAAGCCGCACCGGTTGTTGAACGCGTTGTATGCGCAGCTCAAGCACATGCCGGCGCGGCCGCTGGCGCTGTACACGGCGCTGTCGCTCAATCCGCCCAAGCCCGACGCGGGACTGGAGGCACGCTTTGCGGCGCCGTTCATTGCGCGCCATTTCGGCGAGGATTTCCCGCGTCTTGCCTATGTCGATGACATGCTGCGCGATGCGCTGCCGGCGCATGTGCAGGTGGAAGAGTTCTACATGCAGTCCGGCGGGCTGCTGCACTCCACCCAGGCGCAGGCCGACTATACGAGCCTCAACTACACCCACGCTGCCGCGGCGGTGGCGAAGCGCGCGCCGAACCTGATCGTGCAGAAGGTGGCGCGCGAACCGGGCGGCACGCGGCTGTCGTTGTCGTGCAACAACGACATCACCCAGGACACGCTGGAGGCGGTGCAGGCGCTCGGCCTGCCGCGCCCCATGCTGGTGGCGGAAGTGGACACGCAACTGCCGTGGATCGGCGGAACCGCGGCAGTGGAGGAGGCGTTCTTCGATCTGGTGATCGACCTGCCCGGTCCGTCGCCGCGCCTGTTCGGGTTGCCCAGGCAACCGGTGAACAGCGTCGACTACGCCATCGGCTTGTATGCCAGCGCGCTGGTCCGCGATGGCGGCACCTTGCAGATCGGCATCGGCACCCTGGCCGATGCGCTGAGCCATGCGCTGGTACTGCGACATACCGACAACGCCACCTACCGGCGCGTGCTGCAGGCGCTGGACCCGGAACTTGAGCAGCATCCTGCGGTGCGCGCCAGCGGTGGCCTGACGCCGTTCGAGATCGGCCTGTACGGCTGCAGCGAAATGCTCAACGAAGGGTTCAAGCAGTTGGTGGACAGCGGCGTGATCCGCCGCAAGGTGCACGATGATCTGGCGCTGATGCAGCGCATCGCCGACGGCAGCGCCGATGCGGCCGATCACGCGCGCCTGGCCCGCGAAGGCGAGTTTCTGCATGGGGCGTTCTATCTGGGCTCGCCGGATTTCTACCAGTGGCTACGCGAGCTGGATGCGGACACGCGCGATGCCATCGGCATGCGTCGCATCAGCGAGATCAATCAGCTGTATGGCGGCAACGAAGCGCTGGAGCGACTGCAACGCCGCGATGCGCGCTTCTTCAACTCCTGCATGATGGCCACCGCGCTCGGCGCGGCGGTGTCCGACGGGCTGGAAGATGGCCGTGTGGTTTCCGGCGTCGGCGGCCAGTACAACTTCGTGGCGATGGCACATGCCTTGCCGCAGGCGCGCAGCGCGTTGATGCTGCGGGCCACGCGCGACGCCGGTGCACACGCAGCGAGCAATGTGCGCTGGAACTACGGGCACACCACCATCCCGCGCCATCTGCGCGATCTGTACATCACCGAGTACGGCATCGCCGACCTGCGCCACCAGACCGATCAAGATTGCGTGCTGGCGATGGCCGGCATCTGCGATGCACGCTTCCAGGACGCGTTGCTGGCAACCGCCAAGGCATCGCGCAAGCTGCGTGGCGACCCTGCGCTGCCTGCGCGTGCGCAACGCAACACGCCGCAGGCACTGGAACAGGCGCTGGCGCCATTCCGCCGCGATGGCAGCCTGCCCGACTACCCGCTCGGCAGCGACTTCAGCGAGGTCGAGCAACACCTGCTGTGCGCCCTGAGCTGGCTCAAACGCACAACCGCCGGCAATAGCGCAAAGCTGATGACCGTCTGGCGCGCACTGCTGTCACGCGAGAGCGGCGATGCATACGATGCCGCCGCTTTGCAACGGATGGCACTGGATGCGCCACGCAGCATCGGCGAACGCGTGCAGGCACGGCTACTGGCGTATGCCTTGCGGAAGACCAGAGTGCACTGAAACGCCCGTGTCGCGAAAAGCGATGCCATGGCGCGTTTTTCGCACTGTGACGCACGACGGCAATACGGCGGAAAGCCTTGCGTCAAATTTGGCCCGGATGATGGCGACCACCTTCTTTCCGGCCTGGCTGCATGCGCTGCTTACTCGTTGTTTCGGCTGTGAATCCAGGCGATGACCGCACAGCGAAGCCATCACGCGCAAGGCGAAGCAACACACGTAGCGCTGCATTCCTTGGCCTGCTGATGCTGGTCGGCGTGACCGCGCATGCCGCGCCTCGCCTCACCGATCTGCAATACATCGGCAGCCACAACAGCTACCACGCCGGCTTCGCCCCCAGCGAAGCGACACTGCTGCAACAACTGAGTCCGGAGCTGTTCGCGGCACTGGATTACCGCCATCCCCCGCTGAGGCAACAACTGGACGATGGCGTCAGACAACTCGAACTGGATGTCTTTGCCGACGCCAACGGTGGTCGCTACGCACACCCGGCCATCGTCGCGCAGATCGCCAGGGCCGGCTTGCCGCCCGCACCGCCCAGCGCACCGGCCGGAGTGATGAGCAAACCCGGCTTCAAGGTCATGCACGTGCAGGACGTGGACCAGCGCAGCACCTGCCAGCCCTTGATCGCGTGCCTGCAGGAAGTGCGCGCGTGGTCGAAGCAGCACCCCCGGCATGTGCCGATCTTCATCCTGCTGGAAACCAAGCAGGCGCCGGTGCAACTGGCGTTTCCGACCGTGCAGCCGGAGCCGTTCAATCCGGCGGCGATGGATGCATTGGATGCCGAACTGCGCTCGGTGTTTCGACCCGGCGAGTACCTCAGCCCGGATCAGGTCCGTGGCAACGCAGCCACGCTCAACGCCGCAGTGCTTGCGCATGGCTGGCCGTCGTTGAGCGAGGCACGCGGCAAGGTGGTGTTCCTGCTCGACCAACGCGCGGCCGGTGCCAGCTACCTGCCCGGGCATGCGTCGCTGCGCGGACGCGTGTGCTTCACCAATGCCGTGCCTGGCCAAGACGATGCCGCCTTCACCGAACTCAACGATGGCCCTGCCGAGACGATCACCCGATTGGTGAAGGCCGGCTACCTGGTGCGCACGCGTACCGACGCCGACCTGAAGGAAGCACTGCAACACGACACCACCCGCCGCGACCGCATGCTGGCCAGCGGCGCGCAGTTGCTCAGCACCGACTTCCCCGCACATGAGCCGGCCGACAACGGTTACGTGGTGCGCTTCGAAGGCGATGCGGTCGCACGCTGCAATCCGCAGCTGGCGCAGGCGCACTGCAAGGGCGTCGACCTCGGGCACTGAGTCGCAGTCACTGCCGTCGTCGCAATCTCCGCACCACACACAGACCTGTCGCAACGGAAGGCGTCGGCGATGCACACCCGCACCCGCGATACGGGGGCCGGGCACTCCACCTTCTCCAACCACGCGAGCCATTGCATGCAGTCTCCACGCACCACCCATCGCCTGACCTGCGCCATCGCACTGGCACTGTCCGCGCCGGCGTTTGCCGAGACACCGGAGCTCGGCACCACCACGCTGGATTCGGTCAACGTGCAGGCCAAGCACGCCGCCGCACCGGGATCGCTCAACGAACAGCGCCTGTCCAGCAGCGTCAACAGCGTGATGAGCAAGCAGCAGATCGATGCGATCCCCTCCGGCGGCATCGCCGATGTCGTGTCGCACATGCCGGGCCTGTCCGCATACAGCGACATGCATCTGGGCCAGGCCACCACCGGCGAGAACGCCTACGTCAGCATTCGCGGCATGGACGCCAGCTACAACGCCTACACGCTCAACGGCTTCGGCATGCCGGAAACCGATTCATCGACGCGCGCCATCTCGTTGAACATGCTGGCGCCGTTCGGCATCCAGTCGGTGCAGGTGTCCAAATCGCCCACACCCGATATGCCCGGCGATTCGATCGGCGGCGCGATCGACATGCGCACGCCCAATGCCTTTGACTTCGGCCAGGATGTCTACGCCAAGAGTACCGCGCAGGGCCAGTTCAATGCGCTGGCCTCGGAGCTGGGCGGCAAGGACAGCGGCGGCACCTTCCAGCAGGAGTTGGCCTGGAAGTTTGGCGATGGCCATGCCTTCGGCCTCTACGCATCGGCGTATTACGGCAGGAACAACAACATGGCGCAGGCGCCGGCGCCCAACAGCAAATACGTGCCGGCCGATCCCGCGCTCGCCACTGCAACCGACCTGCGTGATGTCGGGCCGTTGATCAGCACCCGCTACAAGTACAGCCTCTACACCAGCCAGATCGAACGCTACGGCGGCAACCTCTCGCTGGATTGGCAAGGCGACAACAGCGCGCTGTACGCGCGCGCCATCTACGGCAGCTACGGTGTCACCGGGCAGCAGGACCAGTCCAGCGCGCGCCTGGAAACCTATCGCAACCAACCCACCGCCGTGCGTGGCGGCTACTTCAACACGCACGATATCGACGAAAAACTGGCGACGCTGCAATTGGGAGGCCAGACCACGCTGGGCCGCCTGCGCTTCGACTACGGCAGCTCGGTGGGTCGCGGCACCCGCAGCCGCCCGGACTACGTGTCGGCAAGCCTGTATGGCTTTACGCCCGGCAGCTTCGCCTTCGACCTCAGCAACCCCCGCTATCCCAGCATCGCGCCAAGCACGCCTGGCTTGCAGGACTTCTTCTACAACCTGGATTCGTCGTTGCTGTGGAAGGTGCAGGGGCACGACGCCGGCAGTCACGACAACCGCATCAACGCACACACCGATATCACCTACCAGGTCGACGGCGACGTGCTGGACAGCGTCAAGCTCGGCCTGTCTGCCGACCACTCCGACCGTGGCGCCTACGATCACCCGTTCTTCCACAAGGACGGCAACTTCGTCACCAACGGGCCTTATTTTGGCGGACCCAATTACGCGTTCCCCACTGCAGGTGGGCCGCCACTGAGCGCGATCCCGGGCCGCGTCACCTATAACGCCTTCGACGGCCGCTACGCCGGACCGTTCAAACTGCTGGACCGCAACTGGATGCTTGCGCAGGCGCTGCCCTACAAATACGTCAACGATCCCAACGGCGCAGGCGTCTATACCGCCAACGACTACAACGCCAACACCACCTCCAGCACCGAGGCGATCTATTCCGGTTATGCAATGGCCGCGCTGCATGTCGGCTCGGTGAGCGTGCTGCCCGGCGTGCGCTACGAGTTGACACGCTATGCGGCCGAATCCTGGCAATCCAGCGGCGATGGCAGCACCGGCAGCTTCGTCGGCACCGGAAGCACCTTTGGGCAAGTGCTGCCGGGCATCAGCATCAACTATCGGCCGGACGATCTCACCGTGTATCGCGCTTCGTTGCGGCGCAGTTTCAGCCGCCCGGCGTTCGGCCTGATTTCCGGCGAGACGGTGTACACCATCGACGATACCCAAAAGGTGGTCGGCATCTCCAGGCCCAATCCCGATCTGCAGCCGAGCAAGGCCGACAACGCCGACCTCTCTGCCGAGTTCTACGATCACAGCGGCGGCGTGCTCAGCGCATCGACCTATTACAAGCGCATCACCGGCTTCATCTATACCTCGCAATCGGCGACCAGCAACGACAACACCCTGGGCGGGCTGGTACCGACCGGCACCACCTTCGAAAACGGCGTGCCGGTGACCATGCCGCAGAACGGCGGCACCGCCAAGCTCTATGGACTGGAGCTGGCAGCGAGCAAACGCTTGCAGGAGTTGCCGGGCCTGTGGAGCAACGTCGGCGTCACCGCCAACCTCACGCTGCAGCACAGCGAAGCAGACAGTAGACGCAGCGACCAACCGGAAAAGACCTGGCTACCACGCGCACCCGAGCGCATCTACAACCTGGATCTGTTCTACGACGATACGCATCTGCGCGCCGACCTGAGCTACAACTACACGGGCCTGCAATTGCTGGGGCTGACCAGCGACCGGCTCAACTATTATCTGCAACCGGTCAAGTCACTGGACTTCACCGCGACCTATCATCTGCCGCACCACGTCGATGTCGGTGTGTCGGCCAAGAACCTGCTCAATGCCGCCACGTTTTACGAAACCCAGGGCAAGTCCAAGCGCTACATGGCCTACGACCCTGGCGCCGACGGCGCCTATGTACAGACCGGACGGGTATACATGCTGACCTTGGGCTACACCTACTGACGGCAGCCCTGCACAGCTGCGGCGCAATGTCTGCAGCTGCAGGGACCGGGTCTGCACCACTCCGTATCGATCGCCTGACTGACATGCAGGCGATCGATTGCGGCGTGGTGCACCACGCCCTCCGCCAAGCGGGTGGAAGCATCAGCAGCAAGCAGCGGCATCGAATCGGCAGCTGTGCGGAGGTGAGATAGCTGGTATCCACTTCTGACCCGCATCGCGACTGCGCGCCCAGTCAGTCCCGGTGCAGCCATTTCACGCAGACCACGCAGGCGGCTCGGGCAAGGTGCGCGCATGCCTCTTCCGGACCTGCTCATGCCACCACGCATCTACGCTCGCGCCTGCTTGCTCGCCCTCGCCCTGGGCACCTCCCTGTCCGCACTGGCGCAAGCGCCGCAGCCCGCCGCCGCACCTGCGCCGGCACCTGCAGCAGCTCCTGCTGCGACCGTCGTGCCGACCGGCCCGCGTTCGGACCTGCATGCGCAGGTGCTGCTGGATCGCGCGCATTTCTCGCCGGGACAGATCGACGGCGAGCGTGGTTCCAATCAGAAGCGTGCGGTGTCGGGGTTTCAGGCAGCGCACAAGATCAAGGTCACCGGTGAGCTGGATGACGCCACCTGGCAGGCCTTGCAGGCCGACACCACGCCGGCACTGGTGCAGTACACGCTCACCGATGCCGATGTGGCCGGGCCGTTCCTGCCGATTCCGAAAGGGCCGGCCGAACAGGCCAAGCTGACGTCGCTGGGCTACACCTCGGTGGACGAGGCGCTGGGCGAGCGTTTCCATGCCGCTCCGGAACTGCTGCGCCAGCTCAACCCCGGCGTGGATTTGAACAAGGCCGGTGGCGTGATCCAGGTGCCCAACATCGACGGCGTCCCACCATTGGCCAAGCCGGCCAAGCTGGTGGTCGACAAGTCCGAGTCGACACTGCGCCTGTTCGATGCCGACGGCAAGGTGTATGCGCAGTTCCCGGTGTCCTCCGGCAGCAAGCACGACCCGCTGCCGATCGGCCGCTGGAAGGTGCTGGGCGTGGCGCGCGACCCAGTGTTCAAGTACAACCCCAAGCTGTTCTGGGACGCGAAGAAGGGTGATCAAAAGGCCACCCTGCCCTCTGGCCCGAACAACCCGGTCGGACGCGTGTGGATCGATTTGTCCAAGCCGCATTACGGCCTGCACGGCACGCCGGAACCCGGCCATGTCGGCAAGACCGAATCGCATGGCTGCGTGCGCCTGACCAACTGGGACGTGGTCAATCTGGCCAGCGTGGTGGGCCCGTCCATGCCGGTGGTGATGCAGGAGTAAGCATGAAACTGCTGATGATGCTGGTGGTCGGTGTCTTGCTCGGTGCAGCCGGCTATTGGTGGCTGGAACGCCAGGCACCACAGGCGGCCGTCGCACCGGCGTCCGCAGCTGCACCCGCGGTGACAGCGCAGCCTGAAGCGGCAGAGGCGGCAATGGCAGCGCCTTCTGCCGCTCCAGCGGTTGCCGATCCAGCCGTTGCCGCATCGTCGCCATCCACCGAGACGATGCCCGCCGCAAACACGCCAGCCGCGCCTGCGTCTGCAGCCGCTCCTGAAGCTGCGAGTTCAGGCAGCGGCCTGCTGATTCCGGTGCAAGGCATCGGCAGCGGCCAGCTGCAGGACACCTTTACCGACGCACGCAGCGAAGGCCGCGTGCACGATGCCATCGACATTCTTGCTCCGACCGGCACACCGGTCATTGCAGTTGCAGACGGCACGGTCGAGAAACTGTTCAACAGCGAGCGCGGTGGCCTGACCGTCTACCAGTTCGATCCGAACGGCACGTACTGCTACTACTACGCACACCTGGAACGGTATGCCGACGGCCTGGCAGAAAAGCAGGCAATCAAGCGCGGCCAGGTCATCGGCTACGTCGGCAGTACCGGCAATGCCGATCCTGCCGCACCGCATCTGCACTTCGAAATCCATCGCCTGGGGCCGGAAAAACAATGGTGGAAGGGAGAGGTCTTGAATCCTTACCCCGTATTGCATGGCGACCAGACCCTGCAGTGATGCACCAGGCGGTGATGCAGACACAGGCCTGCGCGTGATGCGCAGGCCTGTGCATTCAGATCAACATGCCGCCCGATACCTCGATGCGTTGCGCATTGATCCACCCGGTTCCCGGCGCGAGTAATGCAGCGACCACTGGCCCGATATCGTCCGGCAGCCCTGGGCGCCCCAGTGCCGTGACCGACGACACCATCGCATTGACCTGTGCGTTATCGCGCACGCTGCCGCCGTTGAAGTCTGTCTCGATCGCACCCGGCGCCAGCGTATTGGCACGAATACCACGCGCACCCAGTTCCTTGGCCAGATAGCGGGTGAACACCTCCACCCCGCCTTTCATCATCGCGTAAGCCGAGGCACCGGGCAGTGCGAAACGTGCCAGGCCGCTGGACACATTGAGGATGCGTCCGCCGTCGGCGATCAGCGGCAATAACGCCTGGGTCAGGAAATATGGCCCTTTGAGATGGATGTTGACCAGGGCGTCGAACTGCGCCGGCGTGGTGTCGGCGATGGCCGCGTGCAGCCCGGTACCCGCGTTGTTGACCAGCGCATCGAACTGCGTGCGGTCCCAACCGGCCAGCACCTGCTTCAGCTGCGCGGCGAATGCTGCCAAGGACTCGGCGTCGGCAACATCCAGCGGCAGTGCCTGCGCGCGGCGGCCAAGCGTGTGGATCTCGGCGACCACCGCAGCGGCCTCATCCGCCTGGCTGCGATACGTCAGCACGATATCGCTGCCATCCGCAGCGAGCGCAAGCGCAGCATTGCGGCCCAGGCCGCGGCTGCCGCCGGTGATCAGGGTGATCGGTGTGGTGGTCGACATGATGGACTCCGTTGCGGGTTTGGATGCGATTTGGGGCGATCACCACAGGCGGTGCATGACCGCGGGGCGGGCGTGACGTTGTCTGACCGCGCCAAGACTATTGCGCTTGCCGCGCCACATAAATCGGTCCAACCTGATTGCACCGTTCAAGAACGTCTACCAATCGATGGATACCCTGGAGTCGCTGCGCGCCTTCCTGCGCGTCGCCGAGCTCGGTAGTTTCACCCGTGCCGCCGAAACGCTGGGCCTGCCCAAAGCCAGCGTCTCCACCGCCGTGCAGCGGCTCGAAGCCTCGCTTGGGACGCAGCTTTTGCATCGCACGACGCGTCGCGTGCAACTCACCGGCGACGGCACCGCGTTCTACCAGCGCAGCCGCGATCTGCTCGACGACATGGACGAATTGCAGAGCATGTTTCAGCGCGAACGCAGCCAGCTGCGCGGGCGCCTGCGGGTGGACATGTCCTCCGGCATCGCGCGCAATTTCGTGATTCCCGCGCTACCCACGTTCCTGGCGCAGCACCCGCAGCTGGAGGTGGAAATCAGCGGCACCGACCGCCGCGTCGATGTGGTGCGCGAAGGCTTCGATTGCGTGTTGCGCGTGGGCACGCTCGAAGACACCAATCTGGTCGCACGACCGCTCGGCGTGTTTCGCATCATCAACTGCGCCAGTGCCGACTACCTCGCACGACGGGGCATGCCGCAGCGCCTGGACGATCTGGTTCACCACGACCTGGTGCACTACGTGCCGACGTTGGGCCAGCGGTCGTCCGGCTTCGAGTACCGCGATGGACAGGCGTACCAGCTACTGCCAATGCGCGGCCCGGTGACGGTCAACAACGGCGATGCCTATCTCGCCGCGGCATTGGCGGGCCTGGGCATCATCCAGGCGCCGGCCAGCCCGTTGCGCCCGCACCTGGACAGCGGCGCCTTGATCGAGCTGCTGGCCGCCATCGCGCCGGAACCGATGCCGGTCACCTTGCTCTACGCGCAGCGTCGCCATCTGCCGCAACGCGTAGGTGCGTTCATGGACTGGGTTACGGAGGTGATGGCACCGTATCTGGAACCGCTGTAGCGCCGTGCCACCTTCGATGCGATTGCCGGCACGTCTTCGCGTGTTCGTATGCGCAGGCAGGAAGTGTTTTTGTAGCGCGCCGACATTGGCGGGAGGCATCAGTTGCTTTCGCGCCACTTCGATACCACCGAAGCAAACCGATACCAGCAGGCAGCGCAGGCAGTGCGGCATGCGCCGCAGATCCACGATCACTCCGCTGGCGCCAGACACAAAAACAGGCACCTTCTGCAAGGTGCCTGCATCGTTGCAACAACAGGCCAGGCGCTGACATCGCGCCCGGCCCGGTCTGCGATCAGAACGTGTAGTTGAAGGTCAGCATGCCGTTGCGCGAGGCGCCCCATGCGCCGTAGCCACCGTTGAACTGCGCGTAGTAGCGCTTGTCGAGCAGGTTGTCGACATTGAGCTGCACCGAGAACTGCGGCGACAACCGGTAGCGCGCAAACGCGCTGACCAGTGCGTAAGCACTCTGCTGAAAGGCGCCGTAGACCGGGTCCACATAGTACGAGCGGTTCTGCCAGTTGACGCCACCACCCACGGTCAGATCGCTCCACGCACCTTGCGGGGTGTAGCTGTTGAACAGCTTGAGGGTGGTGCGCGGCAGATGCGTATTGATCGAGGTGCCGCTGTCATCGCGCGCGGTGTAGTGCGAGGCGCCGAAGGTGGTGTTCCAGCTCTCGGTCACCCGCCCGGACACCTCGAAATCGAAGCCTTCGCTGACCACGCCGTTGGCGGCTTCATACGCCGACTCGCTGCTACCGGGGACGAAGCCGCCGGTGGCCACGCCCAGGTTGTCCTGCTCGATGCGGAACACCGCAAGCGAGGCGTTGAGCCTGTCGTCGAACCACGCTGCCTTGACGCCGGCTTCGTAGCCCTTGCCGGTCAACGGATCCAGGTAGCCGCCATTGGCATCGCGCAGGGTCTGCGGGTTGAAGATTTCGGTGTAGCTGACGTACGTCGACCACACGTCGTTGATGTCGTAGACCAGACCGGCGTACGGGGTGACTTCGGTCTGGCTGTCGGAGAACGGCGCCAGTCCCTGCGTGGCATCGAAGTTGCCGCCATCGATCTGCCAGTCGGTGTAGCGCGCACCCACCAGCAACTTTAGCGAATCTGCCAGCGAGAAGCGTGCAGCCACGTAGGCCGCCTTCTGCTTGATGGTGCCGGTGCTCTGCACCGTGCGCGGACTCCAGTTGGGTTCCGGGTAGGCACCGGTCCAGCCTATGTAGCTGTCCAGCGGCGCCGGGAAATCGAAGGTGCCGTTATTGACGTACTCGCGGCGGTTGTAGCTGGCGCCGGCAACCAGCTGATGCTCGCGGCCGAACAGCTGGAACGGACCTTCCGCATAGACGTCGGCGCCATCGGCCTTGCGCTCGGTCAGGTAGTTGCCCGAATACGGCACCACGCCGCCACCGGTGGCGCGGTCGAACCCGAAGATCGTATAGAACGGATAGAACAGGTGGTTCGCCGCTTCTGTCTTCTCATGGCTCAGATTGGCCTTGAGGGTCCAGCCGTTGTCGAAGCTCTGCTGCAGGCTGGCGAAGGTGCGCTGCAGACGCGTGTCCCAGAACGTCCAGTCGGCCGCCGGGTTGAACGAGCGATCGTAGTTGGTGCGGGTGCCATCGCTGTAGAACAGCGGGAAGCCGCCCCAGGTGACATCGTTCGATTCCTTCTTCTGGTACTCGTAGCCCACGCTCAGCAAGGTGCTGTCGGTGAGATCGGCATCGATGATCGCCGAGCCGATCTTCTTGCGCAGGCCGTAGCGGTCCATATCCGACTCGCCGTCCTGGTACACGCCGATCACGCGCGCACGCACGGTGCCTTCCGGGCTGAGCGGCACGGTGACATCGGCCACGCTGCGGGTCTTGTTGAAGTCGCCACCGCCGACCGACACGGTGCCGGTGAAGTCGCGGCTGAGCGCATGCTTGCGCACCAGGTTGATCGAGGCCGACGGATTGCCCGAGCCGGTCAGCAGGCCGGTGGCGCCACGCACCACTTCGACACGGTCGTACAGCGCCACGTCCAGCGCCGAATCGCCGTAGCTCCAGGCCTGCTCCATGTACGCCGGGATGCCGTCGAACTGGTAGTTGTCGATGTAGAAACCGCGCGCGTAGAACTCCAGCCGCTCGCTGTCGCTCTGCGCCACCGAGATGCCGGTGACGTTGTTGAGCACGTCGGTGATGCTCTGCAGGTTCTGGTCGTCCATGCGGTCGCGGGTGATCACGGTGACCGACTGTGGGATCTCCCGCAGCGACAGGTCCATGCGCGTGCCGGCGGTGGTCTTCTCCACCGTATAGCCCTTGGCCTGCTCGCCCTGCACGATGAGCCGGTCCAGGGTGGTGACCTCGGCATCGCCGGCGGCGGCAGGCGTCTCGGCCAATGCCTGGCCAGCGGCCATCGCGCACAGCGCGGCGAACAGCGCGCGCGGCAGGGCACGGCGACGCGCGCCCACGGAAGCAAGACGCAATTCGGTACTACGGATCATCGGGAACTCCAACGCAGACGGATCAGACCACGCGCTGCGAAGACGCCGCGCCGGCAACAAGGGGAGGAAACGGTGTGCCTTACCAGCGGCAGCGCGCCATTTTAATGGGAATGATTCACATTTTAAATAGCTGGATTGACATATTTTTAGCATTTACTTGACACAAGCGAGCGCTACCTGGATAGGAGGCCCACTGCGCAACTCTCGGTCTGACCTCAGGCATTGCAGCCGAACTCGCATAGACGCGACACTCGGAACGGAAGCTACTGAACAGTTGGCTGACGTAACGACGGAACGCACTACAACGGGGATCACATGAAGAAATGCTGGATAGCTATCGCTCTACTGCTGTTGTGCACGCCGGCAGTGAGCGCTGCTGCAGGGCCAGATAAAACGTCGCTGAACGAGGCTTGCCGGGTACCCGGCAACGCCGTGCACGAGGCAGGTCTTGTGCAGATCGGAGGCATCCAGCAATGGGTCACGATCGAAGGTCAGGACTGCCAAAATCCGGTGGTGCTGATCGTGCATGGCGGTCCAGGCAACCCCAACACGCCGTTCGCGAAACATCTGTTCGGCAGCTGGACGCGCGACTTCACCATCGTGCAATGGGACCAACGCGGCTCCGGCAAGACCTACGCCGCAAGCAAACCTGCCGACGGCGAGACGCTGACCATGCAGCGGCTGACGCAGGACGGTAGCGCGGTTGCGCGCTATGCCATGCAACGGCTGGGGAAACCCAAGCTCATCCTGATGGGCGGATCGTGGGGCTCGGCACTGTCGGTCACTATCGCCAAGGCAAATCCCAGTCTGTTCCATGCGTATGTCGGTACAGCGCAACTGGTCAATTACCAGGACGATATGGCGGCCAGTTACGCCAAGACGCTGAGTCTGGCCCGCGCAGCCAGCGATGCGGATGCGATCGGCAAGCTGGATACGATCGGCCCGCCGCCATGGACCAACCCGCGCAACTTCGGCGTCCTGAGGCGCCTGACACGCAAGTACGAAGCCTTGAGCACCGACCCGGCACCGGAAGACTGGTTCACCTTCGCAGCGGAGTACGACACGCCCGACTACCGTGCAGCCTATGAGGCCGGAGAAGACTATTCCTTCTTACAGTTCGTCGGGCTGGCAGGCGACGGCATGGGCCCTCAGATCGACCTGCGCACACTCGGGCCGCAGTTCGCCATGCCTGTCTATCTGATTCAGGGCGAACAGGATCTGGTCACCCCAGCCCAGATCAGCAAAGCCTATTTCGATGGTCTTTCTGCACCGAGCAAGGAATTCCTGCTGCTGCCACGCACCGGGCATGACCCCAACCCGCCGATGATGGACGCACAGCTGAAAGTGCTGACCAGAATCCGCGCAGCGGCGATGGCCAACGACGCACGCTGAAACACGCAACGCGCTCGTTGAATGATGAAGTACCGCACATCGCGCATTGATCACGAGATCCAACAAAAAAGCCGGCTTTCGCCGGCTTTTTCTTTCAGGCACCACGCAAGGCGTTACAGCGCCTTGGCTGCCGCGACCACATGCTCGGCGGTGATCTTGAAGTACGCGTACAGCTGGTCGGCCGGTGCCGAGGCGCCGAAGGTGTCGATACCGACCACATCGCCATCCAGGCCGACGTACTTGCGCCAGAAGCCGGTCACGCCCGCTTCTACCGCCACGCGCTTGCGCACCGCATTGGGCAGCACCGACTCGCGATAGGCCGCGTCCTGGCGATCGAACACGTCGGTCGACGGCATCGACACCACGCGCGTCTTCAGCCCGGCCGCGTCCAGGGTCTGCTTGGCTTCCACCGCCAGCCCGACTTCCGAACCGGTGGCGATCAGGATCACGTCGGGCGTACCACCTTCGGCATCGGCCAGCACATAACCGCCGCGCTCGATCAGCTTGAGCTGTTCGTCACTGCGCGGCTGGTGCTGCAGGTTCTGGCGACTGAACACCAGGCAGCTCGGGCCGTCCTTGCGGGTGATGGCGGCCTTCCAGCTCACCGCCGATTCCACTGCATCGCCCGGGCGCCACACATCGTTGTTGGGGATGTAGCGCAGCGAGGCCAGGTGTTCCACCGGCTGATGGGTCGGGCCGTCCTCGCCCAGGCCGATCGAGTCGTGCGTGTACACGTGGATGGCATGGGCCGGATTCAACGCGCTCATGCGCACGCCGTTGCGCGCGTAATCGCTGAACACCAGGAAGGTGGCGTCGAACGGAATGAAGCCGCCATGCAGCGCCAGGCCGTTGGCGATGGCGGTCATGCCGAACTCGCGCACGCCGTAGTAAACGTAGTTGGCATCCGGATCATCGGTGGCCACCGACTTGCTGGCCTTCCACAAGGTCAGGTTGGAATGCGCCAGGTCGGCCGAACCGCCGATCAATTCGGGCAACAACGGCGCGAACGCTTCGATCGCCAGCTGCGAGGCCTTGCGCGAGGCGATGGTCTGGCCGTCCTGCTGCGCCTTGGCGATATAGGCATCGGCCTGGGCGATGAAGTCGGCCGGCAGCTCGCCGTGCGAGCGGCGGGTCAGCTCGGCAGCTTCGGTGGCGTACTGCTTGCCGTACTTGTCGAACAGCTGCTCCCACTCGGCCTGGCGCAGGGTGCCGGTGCCACCTGCGCGCCAGCCGGCGTAGATCTCTTCGGGAATCTCGAAGGGGCCGTACGGCCACTCCAGCGCCTTGCGGGCGCCCTCGAGTTCTTCCTTGCCCAGCGGTGCGCCGTGCGAGGATTCCTTGCCGGCCTTGCTCGGTGCGCCGAAGCCGATCTTGGTGCGGCAGCAGATCAGCGTGGGCTTGTCGGTGTTCTCCAGCGCGGTCTCGATGGCGGCCTTGATCTTCTCGGCGTCGTGTCCGTCCACATCGCGGATCACATGCCAGCCATAGGCCTCGAAGCGCTCCGGGGTGTTGTCGCTGAACCAGCCGGCGGTGTTGCCGTCGATGGAGATCTGGTTGTTGTCCCAGAACGCGACCAGCTTGCCCAGGCCCCAGGTGCCGGCCAGCGAGGCGGCTTCATGGGAAATGCCTTCCATCATGCAGCCATCGCCCATGAACACCCAGGTACGGTGGTCGACGATTTCCAGCTCCGGGCGGTTGTAGCGCTGCGCCAGCAACTTCTCGGCCAGCGCGAACCCGACCGCATTGGCAAAACCCTGCCCGAGCGGGCCGGTGGTGGTCTCCACGCCGGGGGTTTCGCTGCGCTCGGGGTGACCGGCGGTCTTGCTGTGCAGCTGACGGAACTGCTTGAGCTGCTCGATCGGCAGGTCGTAGCCGGACAGGTGCAGCAGCGCGTACTGCAGCATCGAGCCGTGGCCGTTGGACAGCACGAAACGGTCGCGGTTGAACCACTGCGGGTTGTTCGGGTTGTGCCGGAAGAAATCGTTCCACAGCACTTCGGCGATATCGGCCATGCCCATCGGCATGCCGGGATGGCCGGATTTGGCGGCTTCGACCGCATCGGCGGCGAGAAAACGGATGGCGTTGGCCAGCTGGCGGCGGGTGGGCTGGGTCATGGGCGTCTATGGAAGCGGAGGGGAACACCGCTGGAAGCGGAGCCGCTTATTCTCCCACAGAGCGCGTTAGGGGGCTGGGATTGGGGAGTCGGGAGTCGGGATTCGGGAGTCGGGAATGGAGAATCGGGAATTGGGTGCCGTGCTGCAGGTTGGTCGCTGACGCCGCTCTCGCCAAGGCTACCGCTGCGGTACAGCGGACCTCACATCACCCGTACCGATCGCTACAGCCCGCTTTTACCCATTCCCGATTCCCGACTCCCTATTCCTCGCCCTTGGCAACCAAGGTCGTCAGCGCCAGATCGCCAGTCACGTTCAGCGCCGTCCGGCACATATCCAGGAAATGATTGACGCCCAGGATCATGCCGATGCCGACCGGGTTGACCCCGACCATCGCGCAGATCAGCGCCACCACCGGCAGCGAGCCGGACGGCACGCCGGCGGTGCCGATGCCACCCAGGATGCAGACCAGCATCACCATGAACTGCTGGCCGATGCTCAGGTCCACGTTGAAGAACTGCGCCAGGAAGATCACCGTCACCCCTTCGAACAAGGCGGTGCCGTTCTGGTTGGCGGTGGCGCCCACGGTCAGCACGAAACGCGACACCCGCGGCGGCAGGCCCATCTCGTCGGCCACGCGCAGGGCGGTCGGCAGGGTCGCGTTACTGGAGGCCGTGGAGAACGCCATCATCGTGGCCTCCTGGGTCTGCCTGAAGAAGCCGATCGGCGAGCGCCCGGCAAACTTCACTGCCAGCCCGTAACTGACCACCATGTGCAGGCCCAGCGCCAGCACCACCACGCCTACATAAGCGCCCAGACGGATCAGCAGATCAAAGCCGAACAGCGCGGCCAGATTGAACATGAAACAGGCCACCGCATACGGCGCCAGGCGGATCACCAAGCCGATCAGGGTCATCGAGATTTCGAAGATGCCCTCGATGCCGCGCTTGAGCGTGGCCACCTTTTCGTCGGCGGTCAGCACCATGCCCACGCCGAACATCACCGCAAAGAACATCAGCGACAGGATCGCGCCGTTGCTGGACGCTGCCGCGATCACGTTGCTGGGCACGATCGACAACAGCATGTCCATGCCCTGCGGCTGGGTGCCGGAGCTGGAGATGATCTCGCGGGTGCGCTCGGCGTTCTGCTGGATCAACTGGTTGGCCAGCTGCGGGTCCACGCCGGCACCAGGCTTGAGCACATTCACCAGCACCAGCCCCAGCAACACCGCCACGCCGGACAGCACGACGGTGTAGCCCAGGGTGCGCCAGCCCACGCGCCCGAGCGCACGGATGTCGCCCATCTCGGAAATGCCCATCACCAATGCCGAAAACAGCAGCGGCACGATCAGCATGAAGATCAGATTGAGGAAGATCTGCGAGAACGGAGTGGTGACGTATTTGGTGACCACGCGCACCCAGTCAGCATCGCTGCCGGCCAAGTAGTAGACGGCCAAACCCAGCAGCAGACCGACGGCGAAGCCAATGCCCATCTTCCAATGCAGGGGCAGGCCCGGGCGGCGTGCGGCGGGGGATGCAGTCATCTGGTCGGGCCTTGATCTGGACACAAGCCCCGGAGCTTAACAAACGCCATCGACGCGGCCACCTACCCGGTCTGCCGCCGTGCGCCCGCCCGAGGGTAGGTGCAGCTCCCACGTCAGCTGATACGGGCGTTGGAGCGCTCAACACATCTGGCGCGCTCGCCGCGGGCAGGCAGAGCGGATGCATGAGCCGCCTGTACCGGGGCGCGATGCCCAACCGCTTTGGGAACACGCCATGGAATCAGTCCCTGAGCTCTTGCTCGCACCCATGCACACCGACCATCCCGACGGGTCCTTGCCCGCTCACCGTCGCGGGACCTTACGCGGCATGGATGCCGCGTAAGAGCCTACAGGGACGTACTTGCGGCGTGTCCTGCGATGGTGGGCGGGCAAGGGCCCTGCAGCGAAGTCGCAGATCCGTCGCTCTGCCACTGATCTCTCCACACTGTCCAAGCGCAACATGCCCTGCTTGCAAACATGCGTACCGACCATCCCGACTGGTCCTTGCCCGCTCACCGTCGCGGGACCTTACGCGGCATGGATGCCGCGTAAGAGCCTACAGGGACGTACTTGCGGCGTGTCCCGCGATGGTGGGCAGGCAAGGGCCTTGCAGCGAAGCCACAGATCCGTCGCTCTGCCACTGATCTCTCCACACTATCCAAGCGCATCATGCTCTGCTTGCAACCAGTCACACCGACCATCTCGACGGGTCCTTGCCCGCCCACCATCGCGGGACCTTACGCGGCATGGATGCCGCGTAAGAGCCTACAAGGACGTACTTGCGGCGTGTCCCGCGATGGTGGGCGGGCAAGGACCCTGCAGCCAGGTCGCAGACCCAACGCCTTGTTTTAAGCAGCACAGGTGAACAACCAGGTGCAACCGGGATCAATGCGTCAAAGCGGGACAGGACAAGGTGACCATCTAGACCCAGTCAGCAACTTCCGATACAGCGAAACCGATCAAGGCGCCGGCGGATACAGCGGCGCCAAGACCTCCGGCTCCGCAGCCGTGGCATGTCGCCAACGCGGGCCCTTGGCAAAGGCCTCGCGCAAGGCCGAACGTGCACTGGTCACGTCGCCATCGCCGCCCCAACGGGCACGCTGCATCTGTGCCACCGCTGCCCGCTGCGCCGGGTCGCTCAACACTGCCAGCACGCTGTCGATATCGGCAACGCCGGCCATGCCGCACAACACTGCGGCCACGTCGTCCATGCCGCCGGTATCGAGCGCGCGTCGCAGCTCGGCCACACCGTGCGTCACACGCCGGCCGGGCGCAGCTGCATCGCTGGTGTTGATCACCGGCGCGCCGTGCGAACCGCCGCGACGCCGTAACAAGGCCCACACCAGGGTGGCAATCCACAGCAGCGCAAAGCCGCTCGCCGCAGCGATCCAGCCCCATGGCCGTTGCGTGGCCGCAGCCTGCTGCAGACTCAGCGTGCCGGCCGCAGCGGTTGGCGCAGCGTTATCCGGTGATGGACTGGCTGCAGGCGTTGGCGCGGGCGCGGGCGTCGCAAACGCACCGCTGCCTGCCGCCACATCCAGCGTAAGGTCCGGCAACGCCGCGGTCTTGGCTGCCGCCGCGCCCACATCCCACCATGCCACCTGCAAGCCGGGCACCACCAGCGGACCGGCGCGGTTGGGCACGATCGAATAACGGCGGGTCAGCCGCAGCTGCGGCGAGCCATCCACGAAGCGTTCTTCATACTGCGGCGGCTCGGCGAACACCTGCGCGTCGGGCACGCTCGGGGTCGGCAATTCCGGGAACTGCGCCTGGGTGGCGCCGCGTGCGCTGGCCTCCACCACGATCTGGGCCGCTTCACCGGCGGTGGCGCGCTGCGGCGTGGTCGTATACCGCAACTGCAGGCTGCGCAGCGGCAACCACGGCTGCGGCGCGTTGGCCGGTTGTGCGCGTACCTGCAGCGGGATGCTGGCGCTGCGTGCACTCAGCTCGCCATTGCCACGACCGAAATAGTCGTCGAAGAAGCCGCCGACCGACCGACCATTGAAGCGCGCCGACGGCAACACCAGCCGGCCGCTGCGCTCGGGCACCAGCAGATAGCGCCGCTCGACCACGTTGTATTGGCGGTTATTGAGTACCTTGACCGAACTGACGTCGTCGCCGATGCGCTGCAGCGATGCACCATCGGGTGCTTCCAGATCCAGCTCGCCGGACGCCAGCTGCGTGGCGAAATACAGCCGCACCACCACGCCCACACTTTGCTGCACATAGGGCTTCGGATCGTCCACCTGCGTCTGCACAAAGGCATCCTCGTTGCCTTGCGCCGCCGCTGCTGCGCCGGACGCGCTGCTGCCGGCAGCGCTCGCCCACGCGCCCACCTGCAACCGCAACGGTTCGGTGCGCTCGTTACCCACGCGGATCGCCGGCACGATCAGCTCGCCGCTCTTGCGCGGCGTCAGCACCACACCGAACAGCGCGCGCACCGTCACCGACCCATTGGTCACCTGCATCTGCTGGTTGGCGCTCTTGGCCCCCAGCGCGAAGTCGTTGCGCAACGGCGTGTAATCCGGATCGACACCGCGTTGATCGGTTTCGATATTCAACATCACCACGTCGCCGGCATTGGCGCTGTCGCGATCCAGCCACGCGCGCGTGACGGCACCCACCGGTGCACAGGTGAGCAGCATCACGCTGGTCAACATGCCGATCGCCGCGCGGCGCAAATGGTGTGTGCCGATCATCGTCCGTCCCGTTGCCTGCGTTCGTGTTCCAGCCTGAATTTGGTGCGCAGCAGACTGCCCGGGTCGTCCGGCACCCGCCGCAGCCAGGCATCCACCGCCTGGCGTTGCTCGCGTTGTTCCGGCGTTTCGTTCGCCGATGCCGCGGCGGCCTGCTTGCCGTTTGCATCGGCGCCCTTGTCGCCAGCCTGCGCCATCGCCTGCTGCATCTTTTGCCGCTGCGCGGCATCGGCCTGCTGCTGCGCCTTGGCATCGGCCGATTGCGGCGCTGCGTCCTGCTTGCTCTGCTCGCCCTGGCCCTTTTTGGACTGCTGGTTCTGCGAGGCTGCGTCCTGCGGCGTCTGCGTAGGCGGCTGATCCTTGCCGTCCTGTTTGCCTTGCGCATCCTGCTTGCCTTGCCCGTCTTGGCCGGGCTTTGGATCGTTCTGCTTGTTCTGTCCGGACTGATTCTGGCCGGTGCCGTTCTGACCGGATTGTTTCTGGTCGTCGGACTGGCCCTTGCCGTCCTTGCCTTTGCCGTCCTTGTTGTTCTGCTGCTGACGCTTGCGCGCCGCCGCCACCGCCGCACGATTGGCGATGGCGTCGGGCTGATCCGGATGTTGCTTGAGCGCCCGGTCGTAAGCCGCAATCGCTTGGTCGTACTGGCCCTGCCTGGCCAGCGCATTGCCGAGGTTGTACAGACCCTCATCGGTGGGCACATTTTCGAAGGCTTTTTGTGCCGCGGCGAAATCGCCCTTGCGATACGCCTGCACGCCGGCATCCAGGCGTTGCTGCTGCACCTGGTCGGCGCGTTGCCACAAGGTGCCGTCGGCAGCATGCGCGGGTTGGGCCAATGGCAACACGCACACCAGGGCCAGGATCGCCACAACCGCACGCCGCCGGAATGCCAGCAGTGCCAACAGCATCACCGGCAGCAGCAGCCAGTAGCCCTCGTCCAGCCAGGTCTTGCCGCCGGTGGACTCGGCAGCTTCATCGGCCAGCGGCTGTTGCGCCGGGTCGAGCACGCCCAGTGCACGCAGGTCCGCATCGTCGGCGGTGATGCGCGCATAGCGACCACCGCCCTGCCCGGCAAGATCGCGCAGGCTGCCTTCATCCAGTTTTGTCTGCGCAATCTCACCGGTCGTGGTGCGATAGGCCGCGCCGCGCGTGCTCCCCACGCCGAGCGCGGACACGCTGAATCCACGCGAGCGCGCCAACCGTGCAGAACTTCCGGCCGCACGATCGGCGCTGTCGCTGACCAGCAGGATGTCGCCCTGCTTGAAACCCGCCTGCAGCAGCAACTGCGTGGCCGCGTCGATCGCCGCATCGGCGCGCTTGCCGTCCACCGGCATCACCGATGGCGACAGCGCATCCAGAAACAACGCCACATTGGCGGTGTCTTCGGTCAACGGCGCAACGGTGAAACTCTCGCCCGCATAGACCAGCAATGCGACTTCGCCACCGGCCCGCTTGCGCAACAACGTGGCCAGCTTGGCCCGCGCCTGCAGCAGACGCGATGGTGGCAGGTCGTTGGCGGTGATGCTGGAGGACAGGTCCAGCGCCACCACCAGCGGCATGCTGGAGTGATACACCGGCCGCTCGGTCTGCCGCCAGCTCGGCCCGGTCATCGCCAGCACCGCCAGCGCATAGGTCAGCGCAGCCAGTACGAATCCCAGCCATCCACGCCGACTGCCGGACACCAGCAAGGTCGGCAACAGATGCGCATCCACGCTTTGCCGCCACACGTCCGCATCGCGCCGACGCAACTGCCACAACACTGCCGCCGGCACGATCGCCAGCAGCGCCCACAGCAACCCCGGGCGCAGCAGATGCAACGACTGCAGCCAGCCAGTCAGTTCGGTCAGCGCGTTCATCGCCATCTCCGCGGCAACACATAGGCCAGCAGCGCAATCACGATGGCGGCACCCAACGGCCAGTAATAGCGTTCCACGCGCGGCTGCACCGAAGGGCCGAGCGCCTTGACCGGCTCCAGCCGATCCAGCTCGGCATAGATGCCGGCCAGTTCTTCGGTATCGCGGGCACGGAAAAAGCGTCCACCGGTTTGCGCGGCGATCTTGCGCAAGCCGTCTTCGTCGATATCGTCGTTGCCCGTGGCCGGAATCGGCACGCCGAACAACGAATAGCCGCCATTGCCGCCGAAGGCGATCGTATGCACGCGCACGCCTTCGGCCTTGGCAAGCTCGGCGGCCTTGAGCGGATTGAGCACGCCGGCGGTGTTGACGCCGTCGGTGAGCAACACCACCACGCGCTGGCCCTGCTTCTGCTCGCGCAGCCGTTTGACCGACAACGCGATCGCATCGCCGATCGCCGTCTCGCGTCCGGCCAGTCCCACCACGCTGTCGGCCAGCTGGTCGCGCACGGAGGTCAGGTCGGCGGTCAACGGCGTCAACGCGTAGGCGCGCTGACCGAACACCAGCAAGCCGACCCGATCGCCGTCGCGACGATCCAGAAAGTCCGACAACACCGCCTTGGCGGCGGTCAGGCGATCCACCACATTGCCGCCGAGCACCATGTCCGGCTCGCTCATGCTGCCGGACAGATCCACCGCCAGCATCATCTGCCGCGCCTCACGCGGCGGCTGGATCACATCGCCCAATTGCTGCGGGCGCGCGAGCGCCGCGCACAGGAAAAACCAGCCCAACCAGGCAAGCCAGCGCGGCACCCGCAGTGCCGGTGTCCTGTTTGCCTGCGCAACCGCATGCAGTTGATCGGCGTAAGGCACACGCAGCGCCGCCGTATCCGCACGGCGCTTCGGCCAGAACCACATCAGCAACGGCAAAGGCATCAACCACCATGCCCACGGCCATGCGCAGTGCGCCAGCGCATCCTGCCATTGCGACCATTGCAGCCAGTTCATCGCCGGCCTCGCATCAGACTCAGAAAACGCTGCCGCGCCAGCGCCTGCACCGCATCCAGATCGGTCACCGCCGGCGCACGTTGAAAGCCGCCGTCCAGCAGCGCGCGCCCCGGTCCCTGCGAAAAGGCCTGCGTCTTGCTTTTGCGCCCGTCCAGAAACTGCAGCCATGCCTCGCTCTGCAGCCGGTCGGCCTGCGCATCGACGCTGCGCGCTGCGCGTCGCAACAACACCGACAACGCGGCCAGACGCTGCGCGGGAGTCGTTGCGCGCTGCAGCTCGGCATCGAATGCCGCCAACCAGCGCCGCTGCTGCTGACGACGGCGATGCCACCACCACCATGTGCTGCCAAGCACCAGGACCACTGCCGCGATCACCAGCCACCAGCCCGGCGCCAGCGGCCACCATGGCGGCGATGGCGGCAGATGGACATCGCGTAGCGGCAGCGATTGCGGCGACATCGTCATCGGCTCCGCACGGCGCTACTGCCGCCCAACCAGGCATCGCTGGCATCGTCGGTTGACAGGCGATGCAGGCGCACACCGCGTGCCTGCAGGACCGCGGTCAATTGTTCCAGCGGTGCCACGAATTCGGCCTGCCAACGCGCACGTCCGGCCTGCGTGGACAGATCGATCGCAATGCGCTCGCCGCGCACATCGAAGCTGAGTGCGCGGGCCGGCGGCGCCAGCTCCAGCGGGTCGACCAGCACGATCACCACCACCTCGTGATGCAAGGCCAGGCCCGACCAGCGCGTGGCAGAAATCCTGCTGGCGCTGCGCGCATCGGCCAGTACGGTCAGCCGCGCACCCGGGCGCAGCAACCGCGCGGCATGGTCCAGTCCCACCTCCAGACACGCATCCCCGGAAGGCGGCTGCGTGTACCAGCGCGCCAACGCATCCAGCACCGGCAATACGCCGCGTTGACCCGAGCGCGGTGCAATCGGCGCCTCGCTGGCAGTGCCACGCAGCGCAGCGATCCGGTCGCCCTGCCGCTGCGCCAGCCACGCCGCGACCGCGCCGGCACGGGCGGCCTGCACCGATTTGTAGCGCACCCGCGTACCGAAGAAGAGCGCCGGCGAGGTATCGGCCACAATCAGGCTCAAGCGTTCGCGCTCGGCCTGGAACAATTTGGTGTGCGCGCGCCCGGTACGCGCGGTGACCCGCCAGTCGATATGCCGCGCATCGTCGCCGGCCACGTACTCGCGCGACTCGGCGTATTCCATCCCGCGCCCACGCGTTGCCGCCGGCACTGGCCCGACCAGCCCATGGCGGCCACGCCCTGGCTGCCCGCGGTGGGTCGTGGTGCCGCGCAGCGCGATCAGCTCCGCCAGCGTCGGCCGCAGCCCATCGCCAGCGATCGACGCCGGAGCGGTGACAGGGGAAGAAGACGGCATCGAAGACATCGGATTCTGGTCAGAGGACGGCATACCTCGGCGACACGCTACCCGATCAGGGCAGCGGAATCTTTTCCAACAAGGCGGCGACCAGACGTTCGCCATCCCAGCCTTCGGCAGTGGCTTCGTAGCTGGGCAGCACGCGATGACGCAGCACATCCGGCGCGATTGCGCGGATATCGTCCGGGGTCACGTAGTCGCGCCCGGCCAGCCATGCACGCGCCCGTGCGCAGCGCTCCAGTGCGATCGACCCACGCGGGCTCGCGCCCCAGGCAATCCGCCGCGCCAATGCCGGGTCGTAGCGCTGCGCATCGCGCGACGCGAGCACGATCTCGATCAGGTAGCGCTCCAGCTGCGGCGCCAGATGCACGTCCAGCAACACCCGACGCGCGGCAAAGACATCTTCCAGCGGGATCTTGTCGGGTACCGTCTCGTGCTTTTCCAGGGTGTCGCGCGCGGCCTCACGTGCCAGACGCAGGATCTCCGCCTCGGCATCGGCCTGTGGATAGCCGATACGCACGTGCATCAGGAAGCGATCCAGCTGCGCCTCGGGCAACGGGAACGTGCCTTCCTGCTCGATCGGGTTCTGCGTAGCCATGACCAGGAACAGCTGCGGCAACGCATAAGTGTGCCGCCCGACGGTGACCTGACGCTCGCCCATCGCCTCCAGCAACGCCGACTGCACCTTGGCCGGTGCACGATTGATCTCGTCGGCGAGCAGGATCGGATGGAAGATCGGCCCGGGCATGAACTCGAACCGGCTGTCCTGCGGCCGCCAGATCTCGGTGCCGGTCAGATCGGAGGGCAGCAAGTCGGGGGTGAACTGCACCCGCGCAAAATCCGCTTCCAACCGCGAGGCCAGCGCGCGGATCGCGGTAGTCTTGGCCAACCCGGGCGCGCCCTCGACCAGCAAATGCCCATCGGCTAGCAGGGCGATCAGCAGCCGTTCGACCAGCGCGGACTGGCCCACGATGCGCTGCGCCAACGACTCGCGCAGCAGGGTGAATTGACGATGCAACCGGTCCTCGGCGGGCGCGGCAGCGGCTTCAGGGGGCAACAGCGGCGGTGCGTTCATAGGCCCAGTGTGACCGATTCGAGCGCAATTGGTTCACTCGGTCATCCCTGAGCATTCAGCCAGTGACTCCGGGCATGAAACAGGTCACACAAGCAGGGACTGCAGGCATCGCGCCTTGGCAAAGCAATCAGGCCAGCACGATCACACCACAAGGGGAAACGGTCCAGAGGCCTTGATGGTTTTTGATGCAAGACAACATATCGCTTGCTTGTGACCACGCCGGCGGCCCAAACCGCCTACCGCCTTTAACGACATGCTTCATCATGAAAAAAGGCCGCTTTCGCGGCCTTTTTCCGACATGGCTCCCTCTTAAGGGGTAGCACTCGCAACACGTAACACCTTCGGGGTAACGAAGACCAGCAACTCAGCTTTTTCTTTGCTGCGTCCACGTTTCTTGAACAAATTTCCGAGGAATGGGATGTCGCCCAGGAAGGGAACCTTGGAGACGCTCTCGCGATCTGTGAATTCATAAACACCACCGATTACCACCGTCTCGCCATCACCGACCAAAACGGCGGTGTTGACCTCACGACGATTGATTTCCGGCACGGTGCCATAGCCTTCCAGAATGATAAACCGCGCGACTTCGTCTTTCTTGACATTCATGTTCAAGAAAACGCGATTGTCATTGGTAATGGTCGGAGTGACTTTCAGCTCAAGCAACACTTCTTTGAACTGTACATTGGCTTGCGCGGCCGAACCGGCAGCGCCGCCGCCGCTGATTGTCACATAGCCGATTTCCCGTCCCTGCTTGATGACACCCTCACGCTGATTGGCAGTGACGATTCTGGGATTTGAAACGACCTCGCCACGCCCCTCCTCTTGCATCGCCGAAAGCTCGATATCGAGATTGAAATTGGAGCCCAGCAGCGTATATGCCAAACCTGCTGCCCTGCTGTTGGTAAACCCGCTTGCACCAAGGTCCACATTCAACCCAGTCGGGAATAGATGCGACGCTAGCGTTGTGCTTGTGCCCGTGTTGGCAAGTTCATTGGCACGCTGAGCCGAGGTGTTCTGGAAATTGACATTACTATCCAATGAGCCGCTCAGAATACCGCGGCCAGTTGAACCAGTGATGCCAAACCGCGCACCGAGGTCACGCGCAAACGTGTCGGTCGCGATCACAATGCGGCTTTCGATCAACACCTGATCCACCGGCCGATCGATATGCGAAATCAGCTCGCGCATCTGCGCGACCTTCTTCGGAATATCGCTGATCATCAGGGTGTTTGTGCGCTCGTCGGCAACCAGGCGACCGCGAGGCGACAAAAATCCATTGTCCTGCTGGCCACCTTGTCCACCTTGACCGCCGCCCTGACCACCACCACCGCCACCAATCCCCTTGGCCTCCGTCAGCGCTTTGAAGATCACGGCCGCGTTGTGGTAATTGATCTGCACGTAATCGGTGATCAGATCCTCGCGGTTCTCGATCGCGATGCGGGCGTCTTCCTTGTCCTGCTCGAACTTGGCCAGCTCCGGCTGCGGGGCGACCCACACCACGCCGCCGTCGCGGCGCTTGTCCAGCCCCTTGGCACGCAGCACGATGTCCAGCGCCTGGTCCCACGGCACGTTCATCAGGCGCAGCGTCACATTGCCCTGCACGGTGTCGGAGGCGACGATATTGAGGTTGGATTCCTCGGCGATCAGCTGCAGCACGGTGCGTACCGGCACGTCCTGGAAGTTGAACGTCACCGGGCGGCCGCTGTAACCGCGCGCAGCGATCTGCGCGGCGGCCTGGGTGACGGCTGCGGCGCTGACACCCCCGACCGCGGGCTGGCCCTTGCGCGGAGTGATTTCGACCACGTATTCGTTGCCGGTCTGGTAGGCCAGCGAATCAAACGCGCCCTTGGTCGACAGCACCAGCTGCGACCCCGAGCCGGATGGCTTGACCTCGACACGCTGCACCGGCGTTGCAAAGTCGGTGACGTTGAGCGGGCGCTGCAGTTCGGCGGGCAGGCGCGCGTTGCTGATGTCGACCAGCACGTTGTCGCCCTGCGTGCGCAGATCCGGGCTGGCGCCCTGGCGGTCGAACTGCAGGATCAGACGGCCAGCGCCATCCTCGCCACGTTTGAAATCGATCTTGGACACCGCCAGGCTCGCCGGAGCGGTCTTGGCCGGATCCTGCGCAGGCTGCTTCAGTGCTGCCGCCGAGAACGCGCTACCGCTCGCCAGCGCCAGCGCGAACCCCATCGCGCAGGCCTGGAATACCGCGTGGCGCCGAACCGGACGCAGCCGCCGGGCATTGGAAAACGTCATCGTGCTATCCCCTATCACTTTATTGATCATCCAATGCGAGCGCGGCCGGCCGTTCAAGCCATCCACCCGCACCGTCCGGCACAAGTTCAATCAGCTCGATGCGGTCTTCGTAGACCCCGGTGACCCGGCCATCGCTCTGTCCCAGATACACGCCCGGCCGCACCCGGTAGGTCACCTTGTCGGGTGCCATGACCAGCGCAACCAGGCCCGAGCCGCCGCCAATGGTCCCCACCATGTCGAGGGCGTCGAGCGGATAGGCTTCCAGCGGCTCCTTGCGCCGGTTCGGGTCCGGACGCGTGCCGTTGCCGCCTTCCGCACTGACCCAGGCATCGCTGAACGGGTCGCGCATCGATTGCGCGGCATATTCGAACGTCTCGAATTGCTGCATCACCGGCAACGGCTCCAACGGCGGTGCCGGCCGTGCGCGCACTTCGGCGACCCAGGCTTCCAGGTTCGGCGCATCGCCCGGTGTGCTGGTCACCCCGCGCGTACACGCCGGCAATACAGCAATTAGCGCCACGCAGGACAGGATCTTGAGCAGTTTCGTGGTCATTGGCCGCCCTTCTTCGCAGCGTCGGCCGCAGCCTTCTCCTGCTCGGCCATTTCCTCATCGTCCAGATAACGATAGGTCTTGACCGTGCCGGACAGTTCCAGCGCCCCGCGCGGGGTGATGCCGGCCTTGGGGTCCCTCGGCTTGAGGTTGATGTCGTGCATGGTCAGGATCACCACGCGCGGCAACGACGCCACACCGCTGACGAAGGCACCGAACTGGTGATAACTCCCCACCATGCGCAAGGCGATCGGCTTTTCGGCGTAGAACTCCTTCGGCGATTCCGGGCCCGGCTGGAACAACTCGTTGGACAGGCCGCTGGACAGCGCGGTCTGCGAGATGTCGATGATCAGATCCGGCATTTCGGTCTTGCTGGGCAGCTGCCGCAGCATCTGCTGCAGCACCTGTTCCATCTGCGCGAGCTGCTGCTTGAGCGGCTCCAGATTCACCGCACGACCCTGCTGGGTCTCGAACTCGGTGCGCAGCTGCGTTTCGGTGCCTTCCAGGCCTTCGAGTTCATCGCGCTTGCCGCTGATCAACAGGAACCAGGCCAGCACCATGATGAACAGGCCGACCACCACGCAGAACACGATGCGTGCCTGCTGCGGCCAGCCGCCGATGTTGTTGAAATCCAGATCGCTGAGCTTGAATGCTTTCTTACTCATGACGCCGCCCCCTCCTGCGGCCGATTGGCGGACGCCGGCGCTGGCTGCACGGGTGCAGGAGCAGCGGCCGGCGACGTGGCAGGCGCAGGTGCTGCAGGTGCCGCCGCTGGCGCGCCCGCAGGGGCCGTCGCTGGCGTTGCACCCGGCGCTTGCGCATCGACCGGTGCGGTGCCGTTCTTGTCGGCCTCGTTCGGATTGGCCAGCTTGACCTTGAGCGTGAACACGTACGGCAGCGTCTTGGTGTCCATCGACGGTCCCGCAGGCTGCCCGGCCTTGTCCTGGCTCTTGGCCTCGATGATCGACAGGTCCGGATTGGTCATCCAGCCCGAGCTTTCCAGGTTGCGCATATACGTACTGACGCGCGCGTTGGATTGCGAACGCCCTTCCAAGGTCAGGATGTCGCCGTCCTGCTTGATGTTGGTCAAGGCCACGCCATCAGGAATGGTGCGCACCAGCGAATCGAACAGATGCACCATCTGCGAACGATTGGCCTGCAGCTCCTCGATCACCTTCTTGCGGGCGAGCAGGCGGTCCTTCTTCTTGTCGAGCTCCTTGATCTCTTCGTTTTGCGCCTTGACCTTGTCGATCTCGGCGGTCAGGAACGCATTGCGCTCGGTCTGGCCGCTGATCTGGGCGTCGTAGTAGAACCAGATCAGGACCGACAGCAGCACGCCGCCCAACGCGGCGAAGCCCAGCATCGAATAGAACTCACGCTCGCGCGCCTTCCGGCGCTCGGCGCGCCAGGGCAAAAGATTGATTCTTGCCATCAGTCAAAGCTCCTCAGGGCCAGGCCGGTGGCGATCATCAATGCAGGTGCATCCAGCGCCAGCGCATGCGCCTGGACCTTCGGGCCCAGCGTCATCTGCGCAAGCGGGTTGGCGACCACGGTGGTCACGCCGAGCTGCTCTTCCACCATCTCCGGCAGGCGCGACAGCGCAGCGCAGCCGCCGGCCAGCACGATGCAGTCGACGCGATTGAATTCGCTGCCCGCGTAGAAGAACTGCAGCAGACGGCTGATCTGCTGCACCGTCGCTTCCTTGAACGGCTCCAGCACTTCGACCTCGTAGCTCTCCGGCAAGCCGCCCTGACGCTTGGCAAGGCCGGCCTCCTCGTAGGTCAACCCGTAACGGCGCATCACCTCGTCGGTGAGCTGCTTGCCGCCGAAGACCTGCTCGCGGCTATACAGGCTGCGACCGGAGCGCAGCACGCTCAACGTAGTCATGGTCGCGCCGATGTCCACCAGCGCAACCACCGCATCGGCGGCCACCGGCAACTCGCTGGCGACCAGGGCAAAGGCGTTCTCGACCGCGAAGGCCTCCACGTCCATCACCTTGGCGGTCAGGCCACCGAGTTCCAGCGCGGACTGGCGCAGTTCCACATTCTCCGAACGCGAGGCCGCCAGCAGCACCTGGACCATGTCCGGGCTGTTGGGCATCGGGCCGAGCACCTCGAAGTCGAGATTGACTTCCTCGATCGGGTACGGGATGTAATTGGTGGCTTCCAGTTCGACCTGGGCTTCCAGATCGCTGTCGTCCAGATCGGCCGGCATCGGAATCAGCTTGGTGATCACCGCCGACCCGGCCACCGCGGCCGCGGCGTTCTTGGCCTTGCTGCCGGAACGGTTGATGGCGCGACGAATCGCTTCGCCAACCGCCTCGACTTCGACGATGTTCTTTTCCACGACCGCATTCGGCGGCAACGGTTCCACCGCGTAATGCTCCACGCGGAAACGGTTCCCGCTGCGCGACAGCTGCAAGAGCTTGACCGCAGTGGAACTGATATCGACACCAATCAGTGGCGATTGACTCTTGGGTAGAAGCCCCACGGAAACTCCCCTGCCGATGGGCACTTGGACGCTTGTCTGCGCCCTCGTATTAATAATTAAATTTTAACAGGTGACAAGCCCTTCACGCGCAAGGCAATGGCCCCGCGACGTGACCCCAGTGCTGTTTCCTGCGATCCCCAGAGTTCGGCCCCAGCCAAACCCGGCGTCATCTATACTCTGTGACCAAGAAATCTGCAATCGGAATCTCTCTTACATGCCCCGTATTCGCCGTTGGCTGGGCTTGATCCTGGCCGCGTTCGTGGTGCTCGCCCTGCTTGGCGCTATTGCTGCCGGCGGCCTGTATTACGCCATTTCCTCCAAGTTGCCGGACGTGCAGTCGCTCAAGCAGGTCGAGCTGCAGGAGCCGATGTACGTCTATTCCAGCGACGGCCGCCTGATGGCCGTCTATGGCGAGACCCGGCGCTACCCCGTCCAGATGAAGGACGTGCCGCTGCGCCTGAAGCAGGCCTTCCTGGCGACAGAGGACGCGCGCTTCTACGAACATGGCGGCGTGGACTACAAGGGCATCGCCCGCGCGGTGTGGCTGCTGGCCAGCACCGACGCCAAACGCGTGCCGGGTGGTTCGACCATCACCCAGCAGGTGGCACGGCAGTTCTTCCTCAGTTCCGAATACAGCTACACCCGCAAGCTCGCCGAGATCCTACTGGCGCGCAAGATCGAGAGCGAGCTGAGCAAGGACGAGATCTTTGAGCTGTATCTCAACAAGAGCTTCTTCGGGAACCGCGCTTACGGCGTGGGTGCTGCGGCCGAGTACTACTACGGCAAGAAGATGAGCGAGTTGAGCCTGGACGAGATGGCCTCGCTGGCCGGCATCCCCAAGTTCCCGTCCAGCGGCAACCCGATCAGCAATCCGGAACGCGCGCAGGAGCGCCGCGATTACTACGTGCTGCAACGCATGGCCGACCTGGGCTTTGTCAGCCAGGCCGAAGCCGATGCCGCCAAGGCGGTGCCGATGCACGCCAAGCCGCACGAGCCGCCGGTCGAGGTCTACGCCCCGTACGTGGCCGAGCTGGTGCGCCAGGAAATGATCGCCAAGTACGGCGGCGATGTGCTCAACAAGGGCTACCACGTCACCACCACCATCGATGCCACGCTGCAGACCGGCGCCGATGCGGCGGTTGCCGAAGGCCTGCGCCTATACGACCACCGGCATGGCTGGCATGGGGTGGAGCAGCATTTCGATGTCACCGCCGATGCGGATGCCGCGGCACTGGCCAAGCATCTGTCGGGCGTGTTCACCCAGGGCGGCCTGCGCGCGGTGATCGTGGCACGCACCAATGCCGACGGCGGCGTGACCGTCGTGCAGAGCGACAAGACCGAGCTGACCCTGCCGGCCAGCGCCAGTCGCTGGACCAACAAGACGCCGGCCAAGCTGCTGACGCGCGGCGACCTGACCCGCATCCGCGCCGGCGAGAAGGACGGCGAGTGGATCATCGACCAGTTGCCGCGCGGCCAGGCCGCGCTGGTGTCGCTGGATGCCAATAGCGGCGCGCTGCGGGCGCTGGTCGGCGGTTTCAGCTTCGCCGGCAACAAGTTCAATCGCGCCACCCAGGCACGCCGCCAGCCGGGCTCGAGCTTCAAGCCGTTCGTGTATGCGGCCGCGTTCGAGAAAGGCTTCAACCCGGCCTCGATCGTGCTCGATGCGCCGGTGGTGTTCCGCGACCGCCGCGGCAAGACCTGGTCGCCGCAGAACGACGGCGGTGGCTTCCGCGGTCCGATGCGCTTGCGCGAGGCACTGGTGCAATCGCGCAACCTGGTGTCGGTCCGCTTGCTGGATGCGATCAGCGTCGATTTTGCACGCAAGTACATCAGCCAGTTCGGCTTCCAGGAAGCCGAGCTGCCGCCCAATCTGTCGATGTCGCTGGGCACGGCCTCGCTGACGCCGTTGTCGGTCGCGCGTGGCTATGCGGTGTTCGCCAATGGCGGCTCGCGGGTGGAGACCTGGATCGTGGACGAGGTCAAGGACCGCGACGGCAATGTGGTCTTCAAGGAAGTGCCGGCGGTGGCCTGCCGTACCTGCGCCTTGCAGGGCGGCAATGTCGCGCCGGTGAGCCAGGTGGTGGACGGCTTCAACTTCGGCGCCCCCGCCCTGCCCAAATCGATCGAACCGACCACGGCGACGCCGGCCACGCCGGCGGAGACCGCCCCGGCAGCCACCGCCGAAACCAAGATCGCGCCGCGCGCCATCGACGAGCGTACCGCCTATCAGCTGGTGTCGATGATGCGCGACGTGGTCCAGCGCGGCACCGGCACTGCGGCCAAGGTGCTCGGGCGCGAGGACGTCGGCGGCAAGACCGGCTCGACCAACGATCACCGCGACGCCTGGTTCTCCGGCTTCGGCGGCCCCTACGCCACCACGGTGTGGGTGGGTCGCGACGACTTCCGCTCGCTCGGCTATCGCGAGTACGGCGGCAAGGCGGCACTGCCGATCTGGATCGACTACATGCGCGTGGCGCTGAAGGACAAGCCGATCGCCGCCAACGACCCGCCCGACGGCATGACCCAGGCCACCATCAATGGCGCGGTGGAATGGGTGAAGAACGAGGACCTGGATCGCCTGCAGGACTACGACTACGGCCTGCAGGAACAGCAGGACGAGAAGGCGTTCGATATCTTTTGAGGGCCGGGAATCGGGAATCGGGATTGGGGAATCGGAACGGCTTCTTCCGCTCGATTCCCCAATCAGGTTCGCGGAATCGACTGCCTCCAGTTCAGTAGAAGGCAACGGGTAATCACCGTTGCGTGATTGCCCTTGCAGGGAGACACGGGGGCATTCGCCACCTCTTCATGCCGCTGTTGTAGAGTCGAACCAGGTTCATTAGGGGAGCCCGGTCATGCATCACGCGCGCGAACACGCCGATACGCGAACCCGAGAACGTCGCCATCGCCTGGCGCACGAAGCGGCCCGGCTGATGGCCGAGGGCGGCATCCGCGATTTTCATCAGGCCAAGCTCAAGGCGGCCAGCCGGCTGGGCATCCACGACGACGCATCGCTGCCGCGTAACCGCGAGATCGAAGATGCGTTGCGCGAGCACCAGCGCCTGTTCGCCGGGCCTGCGCACGGGCTGCGGCTGCGCCAACGTCGCGAAGCCGCATTGCGCGCGCTGGAGTTTCTTAGCCCGTTCCAGCCGCGCCTGGCCGGCCCGGTGCTCGATGGCACGGCCGACGCCAATGCGCCGGTGCAGCTGCAGTTGCACAGCGACGATGCCGACGCCGTGCAGCGCTTCCTGGAAGAACACCGCATTCCGGCCGAATCGCGTACGCGCCGGCTGCGCCTGGACCGCGAGCGCACAGCCGAGTTTCCGGTGTGGCTGTTCAGTGCCGAGGAACTGAGCTTCGACCTGACCGTGCTGCCGTACGATGCCTTGCGCCAGGCACCGTTGTCGCAGCTGGACGAAAAACCGATGCAGCGCGCCTCGGCCGCCCAGTTGCGTCAGTTGTTGGCAGAAGAGGATGGTGACCACGCCGTGCCGCGCACGCGCTGATCGCAGCGCGCCATGACGCGTGACCACTGACCACAACGCCAACCCGCAAAAGCAAACGCCCCGCAGTGCGGGGCGTTCGTTCAAGCAGACAACCGCAGGCGCTTAGCGCTGGCCGGCGTCGGTGTAGTCGCGCTTGTCGTAGCCGGTGTAGATCTGGCGCGGACGGCCGATCTTCATTTCCGGGTCGACCTGCTGCTCCAGCCAATGCGACACCCAGCCGGCGGTGCGTGCAATGGCAAACATCACGGTGAACATTTCCACCGGGATGTTCAGCGCCTTGTAGATCAGGCCCGAGTAGAAGTCGACGTTCGGGTACAGCTTGCGCTGCACGAAGTAGTCGTCCTTCAGCGCGGCTTCTTCCAGCTTCAGCGCCACTTCCAGCAGCGGATCGTTGACGCCCAGTTCGCCCAGCACCTTGTGGGTCATCTCACGGATGATCTTGGCGCGCGGGTCGAAGTTCTTATAGACGCGGTGACCGAAGCCCATCAGGCGGAACGAGGAGTTCTTGTCCTTGGCCTTGGCCACGGCGGACTCAACGTTGTCGGCGGTGCCGATCTCTTCCAGCATCTTCAGCACGGCTTCGTTGGCGCCACCATGTGCCGGACCCCACAGCGCGGTGATGCCCGCTGCGACCGAGGCGTACGGATTGGCACCGGTCGAACCGACCAGACGCACGGTCGAGGTCGAGGCATTCTGCTCGTGATCGGCATGCAGGATGAACAGCAGATCCAGCGCCTTGGCCACCACCGGATTGATCTCCAGCGGCTCGCTAGGCACCTCGAACATCATGTGCAGGAAGCGGTCGACGTAGTTGAGGTTGTTGCGCGGGTAGCGGATCGGCCAGCCGATCGAATAGCGGTACGCGGCAGCAGCCAGGGTCGGCACCTTGGCGATCAGACGGATGGCGGCCTGGCGGCGCTGCTCCGGATCGTTGAGGTCCAGGGTGTCGTGGTAGAACGCCGACAGCGAGGCGACCGAACCGGCCAGCATGGCCATCGGGTGGGCGTCATGCCGGAAGCCACCGAGGAAGTTCTTCAGCGACTCGTGCATCATCGTGTGGTGCGTGACTTCGTGGTCGAACTTCTTGAATTCGTCCGCGGTCGGCAGCTCGCCGTTCATCAGCAGGTACGAGACTTCGAGGAAGCTGGACTTCTCGGCCAACTGTTCGATCGGGTAGCCGCGGTACAGCAGCACGCCGTTGTCGCCATCGATGTAGGTGATGGCCGACTTGCAGCTGGCGGTGGCGGTAAAGCCCGAGTCGTAGGTGAACAGACCGGTTTCTTTGGTCAGCTTTGAAATATCGACGCAATCATTGCCAAGCGTGGGCTTGAGAACCGGCAGAACGACCGACTTGTCGCCGGCGTTGAGCGTGACCTGATCAAGATCGGACACTGTGTACGCTCCTTCAGTGGAAGGCGCCTGTCACCAAATGGGCAGGCACGTGATGGAAGTCCAGGGCATCGCCCCGGATCACGTCATTATCGCACAGCAACATTTTGGCCGTCGCTTGGACAGAAGTCGTAGACGCCCCGTCGACGGCGTGAAAACGAAGTTGCCGCCGCCCAAAAAACAACGGCCGCGCAATGCGCGGCCGCTGCTGGTACAGCCCGTCCTGCAAGCTCAGCGCGCGTAGCGCTTCTGGAACTTGTCGATCCGGCCGCCGGTGTCGATCACCTTGTGCTTGCCGGTATAGAACGGGTGCGAGGCCGAGGAGATATCCACCTTGATCAGCGGGTATTCCTGGCCGTCTTCCCACTTCACGGTCTCTTTCGAGCTCATGGTGGAACGGGTCAGAATCTTGAAATCGGACGTCACGTCGTGGAAGACGACGTCGTTGTAGCTGGGATGAACGTTATCTTTCATGGACTTGGCGCCGGGCTGCCTGGATAAGCCGGGCATTATAGCGGCCTCCAGACGCCCGGCGCAAGATCGCCCTAGCCTGCGGCCAACGCCGCCGCGACCAGGCCGAAGAATTGCGGGCGATCGTAGTCCAGCAGCAGGTTGGCGTTGTCGGGGTTGCCATCCCGGCGCTCCCAGTCCACCAGGGTCATGCCGCGGGTGTGGGTACCGGTCAGCTCGATATGCACTGGCCGCTGCTCCAGCCGCTGCGCGCCCTCCGGATGCAGCGCGAACGCCATCGCCAGCGCGTCGGCGGCGTACCAGTGCTCGCCACGGCTGTCTTCGGACCACAGCCGGGTCTTGCGCGAAATTTCCTCGTAGAACCGCGCCTGCGCGGAGTCAGCTGCCAGCCACTGCTCGACATCGCGATGCAGCAGCCCGTGCGCGATGGTGGCTTCCCAGTCGGCCACGTCGAACTGCGGAAAACCGCGGAACACGATATGTGCCGCTTCCGGGTCGAAGCCGATATTGAATTCGGCCGCGGCGGTGATGTTGCCGTGCCCGGTCAGCGCCCCGCCCATCACCACCAGCCGCGCCACGCGCTGCGGCAGGGTCGGATCCAGCGTCAGGGCCAGGGCCAGATTGGTCAACGGGCCGAGCGCGACCAGCAGCAGCTCGCCGGCGTATTCGTGCGACAGGCGCAGGATGGCCAGCGCGGCGTGCTCGGTCTCGGCAGTGCGTTTGGCCGGCGCCAGGCCGACATCGCCAAAGCCGTCGATGCCATGCACATGCGCCGCGTCCACCGAGGGATGCAGCAGCGGCTGCGGGCAGCCCGCATAGACCGGCACATCGTCGCGCCCGGCAATCTCGCAGACCTTCAAGGCGTTGCGCACGGTGTGCTCCAGGCCCACGTTGCCGGCGGCGATGGTCAGGCCAACGACGTCATGCCGGGTGTCGTTGAAGGCCATCAGCAAGGCCAGCGCGTCGTCCACGCCCGGGTCGGTGTCGATCAGCAGCGGTATCTTTTTGGTCATGGGATCGGAGATTGGTCATTCGGGATTCGTTGCCGCATCTTCGCAAGGATCGGCCGGTCACGCGAACCTACAGGCCGCAGCAGCCAGCTCTGACCAATCCCGAATCCCAAATCCCCAATCCCCGCCACTCAAGCAGCGGCATAACGCACCGCGCTGCCGATCCAGCGCGCGACCACGCGGTCGGCAATGTCCGGCGCTTCGGCCAGCAGCCGTTCGGCGAGCACCTGCACGCGCGGCAGCAGCCCGGCATCGCGGGTGAGATCAGCGATGCGGAAACTGGCCAGGCCGGTCTGTCGCGTGCCCAGCAATTCGCCGGGGCCACGCAGCTCCAGATCCTTTTCCGCGATCACGAAGCCGTCGTTGGTCTGGCGCATGGTTTCCAGGCGTTGCCGCGCCATCATCGACAACGGCGCCTGATACAGCAGCACGCAACTGGACGCGGCCGCGCCGCGGCCGACCCGGCCGCGCAACTGGTGCAACTGCGCCAGACCCAGGCGCTCGGCATTCTCGATGATCATCAGCGAGGCGTTGGGCACGTCCACGCCGACCTCGATCACCGTGGTGGCGACCAGCAGATCGGTCTGGCCCTGCTTGAAATCCAGCATCGCCTTCTGTTTTTCCGCCGCTTTCATGCGCCCGTGCACCAGCGCCACGCGCACGCCGGGCAATTGCGCGGACAGGGCTTCGAAGGTGGCCTCCGCCGCCTGGGCCTCGATCCTCGGCGGGCCACTGGGCGCGTCCTTGCCGGGCTCCTCGCTTTCTTCGATCAAGGTGCAGACCCAATACGCCTGGCGCCCTTCGGCGCAGGCGGCGCGGATGCGCTCGACCAGGTCCGGCCGACGCTCGGCGCTGAGCACGATGGTCTGCACCGGCGTGCGCCCAGGCGGCAGCTCGTCGATGGCCGAGACATCCAGATCCGCATAGGTGGACATCGCCAGGGTGCGCGGGATCGGCGTGGCGGTCATTACCAACTGATGCGGCACGCTGCCGGCGGCCGCCCCCTTGTCGCGCAAGGCCAGGCGCTGATGCACGCCGAAGCGGTGCTGCTCGTCGATGATGGCCAGCGCCAGATCGTGGAAGACCACCGCGTCCTGCATCAGGGCATGCGTGCCGACCACCACCTGCGCCTGGCCGGAGGCCACCTCGGCCATTGCCGCGGCGCGCGCCTTGCCGGTGACCTTGCCGGCCAGCCAGACGATGCGCACGCCCAGCGGTTCCAGCCAGCCACGTAGATTGGTCAGGTGCTGCTCGGCCAGCAGCTCAGTCGGCGCGGCCAGTGCGACCTGCTTGCCCTGCTCCACCGCCAGCATCGCGGCCAATGCGGCGACCACGGTCTTGCCGCTGCCGACATCGCCCTGCACCAACCGCAGCATCGGCGACGGTTTTGCCAGGTCGCGGGCAATCTGGGCGAACACGCGCTGCTGCGCACCGGTAAGTTGGAACGGCAATGCCGCGCGCAGCTGCTGTACCAGGGTGCCGTTGCCAGGCAGCAGCGGTGCGCGGAAGCGCTGCAAGGCGATGCGCTGGCGACGCAGGCTGAGCTGATGCGCCAGCAATTCTTCGATCGCCAAACGTTGCTGGGCCGGATGCCCACCTGCGAGCAGTTGCTGCGGGTCGGTGTTCACCGGCGGGCGATGCATGGTCAGTAGCGCGCTGCGCAGCGAGGGCAGTTGTTCGTCCTGCAACCAGTGCGGCGGCAGCAGTTCCAGCGCGGCCTCGGCCGGCAAGCGCTCCAGCGCCTGGCCGATGAGTTTGCGCAACGTGGCCGGGCCCACGCCTTCCAGCACCGGATAGACCGGATCCAGGCTGTCGCCCAGCCCGGCATCCTCGCCCGGTGCCAGCACGCGGTAACTGGGGTGCACGATTTCCCAGCCGTTCTGTCCCGGCTTGGGCGTGCCGAACACCCGCAGCCGCGTGCCCGGTGTGAACTGCGCGACCTGGGCGGCGCGGAAATGGAAGAAGCGCAGCACCACGCTGCCATGCGACTCGTCCGAGACCGCCACCCGCAACACCGGCCGGTAACGGAAGCCGCGCTCCACCGCATCCACACGCCCTTCGATCTGCGCCGGCACGCCGCTCTGCAACTGCGCGATCGTGGTCAGTCGCGTGCGGTCTTCGTAGCGCAACGGCAGATGCAGCCACAGATCCTGCAGCGTCGAGATGCCGCGCGCAGCGAATTTCCCGGCCACTTTCGGGCCGACGCCGGGCAGGCTGGCAAGCGAGGCCTGGCCTGCGACGGCCAGGCGCGGGGTGACGGTCGCTACGCGCGGCACGGCAGGGCGCTCGGGTCAGCCGAGCTGGATCAGTCGAGCACCATCACCGCATCGACCTCGAAGCCGGCACCCTTGGGCAGGCCGGAAACCTCGATGGTCGAACGCGCCGGGAACGGGGCCTGGAAATACTCCTGCATCACTGCGTTGACGGCGGCGAACTGGCCGAGATCGGTGAGGTACAGGCCCAGCCGCACGATCTTGTCGAGCGAGCCACCGGCGGCTTCGGCCACCGCCTTGAGGTTGTCGAACGCGCGGCGTGCCTGCACGCCGACATCGCCCGGCACGATCTCGCCGGTGGCCGGATCCAGCGGGATCTGCCCGGAGAAATACACCGTGTTGCCGGCACGCACGGCCTGCGAATACGGGCCAATGGCGGCAGGCGCCTGGTCGGTATGGATGATCTGGGACATGGAAGCTCCACTGCAAAGATGTGTGCTGCAGTTTAGGCGTTTGTGCGGATTTGCTCGACTGTTGCGCACGATCTTGTTGCCACGCATCTTGCGAAGATCGCCAGGCACCGTGCTGGCGTACCGGACAGATCGCGCTGCACGGGCGGCGTGGAGCCTGACCGAGCACGCGCGCGGCGGCCACTGCCTGCCGCCGCGGCAGGCCTGAGACCCGACGTCGGCGCATCAGTGCACGCTATTGCGCGGGCGGCCTCAGCGCCGCCTCTCGACAGGGCCCGGGCCGCTACTGCCGCCCCACGCTCTGCACCACATGCAGACGCCGCAGCCGGCGCATCACTTCGGCCAGATGGCGTCGGTCGCGGACCTGGATGTTGAAGCGCAGCACCGCGGCGTTGAAATCGCGGTCCAGGTAATCCACGCGCTCGATATTGGACTGGCTCTGCGCAATCGCCGCAGCCAGCTGGGCCAGCACGCCGGTACGGTTTTCCACCTCGACCACCAGTGCGGTGTCGTAATCGCCGGTCACGCCCGAGTCCCAGTCGATCGGCACCCAGCGTTCGGGCGATTTGCGCAGCTCGGCCAGGTTGGGGCAGTCCAGACGGTGCACCACGATGCCTTTGCCGGCGGTGTGGTAACCCATGATTTCGTCGCCGGGAATCGGCTGGCAACAGTTGGCGAAGCTGATCACGCCGCGCTCGCTGCCGTCGATCAGGATCTTTTCGTGCGAATGCTTGGAGTGGCCGCCGCCGCGCAATTCGGCGTAGGCCATCAGCGCCTGCGCGGCCTGGGTCGGCATCCAGTTGCCCAGCGCCACATCGGCCAGCAAGGCTTCCAGGCGGGGATAGCGATGCTCGGTGAGGAAGGCGTCCAGGCGGCCCTTGGGCAACCGCTCGAGCGAGCTGTCCATCGCTTCCAGCGCGCGATCGAGCATGCGGTGGCCGAGCTGCACGGCGTCCTCGTGTTCGAGCTGCTTGAGCTGGTGACGGATCGCGGTACGCGCCTTGCTGCTGACCACGAACTCCAGCCACTGCGGCTTGGGCGTGGCCGAGCGCGCGGTGATGATTTCCACCGCCTGGCCACTGGCCAGCTTGGTGCGTAGCGGCACCAGTTTCTTGTCCACCCGCGAGGCGACCGCGCGGTTGCCCACGTCGGTGTGCACCGCGTAGGCGAAATCCAGCGCGGTGGAGTTGCGCGGCAGCGCCAGGATCTTGCCCTTGGGCGTGAACAGATAGACCTCGTCCGGGAACAGGTCGACCTTGACGTTGTCCAGGAACTCCAGCGACGAACCGGCCGCACGCTGCGAATCGATCAGCTCCACGATCCAGTCATGCGCGCGGCTCTGCGCGCTGTTGGGCGAGGCCGAGCCAACCTTGTAGGTCCAGTGCGCGGCCACGCCGCGTTCGGCGATCAGGTCCATCTCCTCGGTGCGGATCTGCACTTCGATCGGCGAGCCGTACGGGCCGAACAGCACGGTGTGCAGCGACTGATAGCCGTTGGCCTTGGGGATGGCAATGAAATCGCGGAAGCGCCCGTCCAGCGGCTTGAAGGTGGCATGCACCGCACCCAGCGCGTGATAGCAATCGGCCACCGAGCGCACCACCAGGCGGAAGCCGAACACATCCATCACCTGGTCGAAGGACTTGTTCTCTTCGTGCATCTTGGAATAGATGCTCCAGGGCGTCTTGATGCGGCTGACCAGGCGATGCTCCAGCCCTTCCTTGGCCAGTCGCTGCGACAGCTGCACTTCCACCTGCGCCATCGATTCGCGCCGCACCACCGGCTGGCTGCGGATATGTTTTTCGATGATGGCGTGACGCCACGGATACAGCGCGCGGAAGCCCAGGTTCTGCAGCTCGGACTTGATCAGGCTCATGCCCAGGCGCTGGGCGATCGGCGCATAGATTTCCAGCGTTTCGCGCGCGATGCGGCTGCGCGCCTCGCTGCTCTGCGCGCCCAGCGTGCGCATGTTGTGCAGGCGGTCGGCCAGCTTGATCATGATCACGCGCAGGTCGCGCGACATTGCCAGCAGCATCTTGCGGAAGCTCTCCGCAGCCGCTTCCTGGCGGTCGCGGAACTTGAGCTTGTCCAGCTTGGTGACGCCATCGACCAGCTCGGCCACCGCTTCGCCGAATTCCGACGCCAGCTCTTCGCGGGTCAGCGGGGTGTCTTCGATGGTGTCATGCAGGATCGCGGCGATCAGCGATTCCATGTCCAGGCCGAGCTCGGCGAGCACGCCGGCCACCGCAACCGGATGGGTGATGTACGGCTCGCCCGACTTGCGGGTCTGGCCGGCATGCGCGCTGGCGCCCACTTCCCAGGCACGGCGCAGGATCGGCAGCTGCTCCTTGGGAAGGTAGCTGGCCGCGCGTTCGAGGTGCAGGACGTAGTCGGGGATGGCCTGGTCGGAAGACGGAGACGTCACGACGGTCGCCTGGGCAGTGGGGCCTGGGTTCATGCCGGAAGACTATGCCAGCAACGCAGTCACGGCAAACGTTTGCACACTGCAGGCGACAAAGCGGGCCCGAAACGAAAACAGCCCGCACATGGCGGGCTGTTCAGATCGATCGCAGCGATGCGAACAATCAATCGTCGTTCTTGGACATGTCTTCGTCGGCGACGACTTCGGCAGCGGCCCATTCCAGCGCTTCGCGTTCGGCGCGCTCGCGCTCGGCCTTCTCGACTTCGTCGATCAGCGCGTTGTCGATCCGGCGTGCGGCGATCTCGCGCAGTGCCATCACGGTGGGCTTGTCGCTGGCGTCGGCATTTTCGATCAACGGCTGCACGCCGTTGGCGAGCTGACGGGCGCGCTTGGACGCCATCATGACCAGCTCGAAACGGTTGTTCACGACTTCCAGGCAATCTTCTACGGTAATGCGGGCCATGCGGGCTCCCGGCGACCAGCAACGGCCGCGCATCGAATGAGGGAAAGGGGGCGGAGTGTACGCCCGGGCCGCCGTCACGGCAACCTGGGCCTATTCAGTTTCCTTTGGAATCAGGGATTTGAGCCGCTCAGTCCAGCAAGGCCCGGATCAACTCGGCATGCCGCTGCTGTTGCGCCTGCCGGCGCAGCCGGCTGGCGGTGAAGATCGCGCACATCTCCGAGACCGCGGTGTCGAAGGTCTCGTTGATGATGACGTAATCGAACTCTTCGAAATGCAGCATCTCTTCGCGGGCAGCGGCCAGGCGCTGCGCCATCACGTCCTCGCTGTCCTGGCCGCGCTTGCGCATGCGCTCGTCCAGCGCCTGGCGCGACGGCGGCAGGATGAACACGCTGACCGCGTCGGGCACCTTCTGGCGCACCTGGCGCGCGCCCTGCCAGTCGATCTCCAGCAGCACGTCGTGACCGGCGGCCAGCTGCGGCTCCACCGACTGCCGCGCGGTGCCCTTCCAGTCGCCATGAACCAGCGCGTATTCGAAGAAGTCACCGGCTTCGATCATGCCCTGGAACTCGTCGGCGGAGACGAAATGGTAGTGCTCGGCATGCCGTTCGCCCGGCCGCGGCGCGCGCGAGGTGAACGAGATCGACAAGGCGATCTTGGGATCACGCGCCAGGGTGGCGTTGACGATGCTGCTCTTGCCGGCGCCGGAAGGGGCCGCAACGATATAGAGGGTGCCGCGCATAGGGTCAGGGATTCGGGCTTGGGGAGTCGGGATTCGCGAACGGGCTGCGGACCGGTACCACCGGGGTCGATATGCTACCGGTATTGGCCGCGCCCCGCTGAAACCCGGGATGGCCGCCGACCAATCCCGAATGCCCAATCACCACTCCCGGCTATTCGATGTTCTGCACCTGCTCGCGGATCTGGTCGATCAGCACCTTCAGATCCACCGCGGCGTTGGAGGTGCGGCTGTCCACCGACTTGGAGCCGAGCGTATTGGCTTCGCGGTTGAATTCCTGCAGCAGGAAGTCCAGGCGGCGGCCGACCGGCTCGCGCTGCCTGAGCACGCGGCGGATCTCGGCGATGTGGCTGGACAGGCGGTCGAGCTCTTCGTCCACGTCCAGCTTCTGCAGCCACAGCACCAGTTCCTGTTCGGCGCGACCCGGGTCCACCGGATGCGGCAGATCGGCCAGACGGGCGGCCAGCTTGGCACGCTGCCCTTCGCGGATGACGGGAATCAGCGTGCGCACCTCGGCGGCAATGCGTTCGATCGCATCGACCCGCTCGCTGATCGCATCGGCCAGCTTGCCGCCTTCGCGCTCGCGCGCGGCGACGAAACTGTCCACCACCTCGTCCAGCAATGCCAGGGCCTGCGCCTGCAATGCAGGTGCGTCCACGTCCTGCACCTGCAGCACGCCGGGCAGCTGCAACAGATCGGTGAAGCCGACCTGCAGCTTGGGGAACATGCCGTCAAGGCGCGTGGCCAGTACGCCCAGTTCCTGCAGCAGCGATTCGTTCACGGCCAGGGTCTGCGCGTTGTCCGGCGCACGCAGGCGCAGCGCCAGATCCAGCTTGCCGCGGCTGTTTTTCGCCGCCACCCGCTCGCGCAGCAGCGGCTCCAGCGCACGCAGTTCTTCGGGCAGGCGCACGCCCACTTCCAGAAACCGATGGTTGACCGAGCGCAGCTCGCAGCCGAGCGTGCCCCAGGGCGTGATGCGTTCGCCACCAGCAAACGCGGTCATGCTTCGAATCATCGTCAGTCCCGTGCCTTCAAAGCGCGAATGGTACCCTAGAGGCCCGCGCTGGCTGACCGCCCCGCCACGCGCCGACCCAGACCCACCTCCCGACTTCCGGACTCATCGCATGACCTTTTCCCGTCCCAGCGGCCGCACGGCCGACCAGCTGCGCCCGGTGCGCATCGAACGCGCCTTCACCCGTCACGCCGAAGGCTCGGTGTTGGTCAGCTTCGGCGACACCCGCGTACTGTGCACCGCCAGCGTGGAAAACCGCGTCCCCGGATTCCTGCGCGGCAAGGGCGAAGGCTGGGTGACCGCCGAATACGGCATGCTGCCGCGCTCGACCCACACCCGTTCCGATCGCGAAGCCGCACGTGGCAAGCAGGGCGGACGCACGCTGGAAATCCAGCGCTTGATCGGCCGCGCACTGCGCGCCTGCGTGGATCGCAATGCCCTGGGCGAGCGCACCATCACCCTGGACTGCGATGTGCTGCAGGCCGATGGCGGCACCCGCACCGCCGCGATCACCGGCGCCTACGTGGCGCTGGCCGATGCGGTGAACCTGCTGCTCAAGCGCGGCGACATCAAGAAGCATCCGCTGATCGGCGCCGTGGCCGCGGTGTCGGTGGGCATCTATCGCGGCGAGCCGGTGCTGGATCTGGACTATCCCGAAGACAGCGACTGCGACACCGACATGAATGTGGTGATGAATGACGGTGGCGGCTTCATCGAGCTGCAGGGCACCGCCGAAGGCCACGCCTTCCGCCGCGACGAACTCAACGCATTGCTCGCACTCGCCGAACAAGGCATGAGCGAACTGTTCGCCCTGCAACGCGCTGCACTGGCCGGATGAGCCGGCGCATCGCCCTGACCACCCTGCTGGTCGCCGATTACGATGCGGCGATCGCCTGGTACACCGGCGCGCTGGGCTTCCAGGTGCTGGAGGATCGCGCACTTGGCGACGGCAAGCGTTGGGCGGTGATCGGCCCGGGCAGCGCGCAGGACGCCGGCTTGCTGCTCGCGCAGCCGGCCGACGCCGCCCAGCGCGCGCGCATCGGCGACCAGACCGGGGGGCGGGTGGATCATTTTCTCTACACCGACGACTTCTGGCGCGACCACGCGGCGATGCAGGCGTTCGGGGTGGAATTCCTGGAAACCCCGCGCGAGGAACCGTACGGCACGGTCGTGGTGTTCCGCGATCTGTACGGCACCAAGTGGGACCTGCTGGAGCCCAAGCAATGAAACAACTGGTCCTGGCCAGCGGCAACGCCGGCAAGCTGGAAGAACTGCGCGCCATGCTCGCCGACCTGCCGCTGCGCATCGTGGCGCAAGGCGAGCTGGGCGTGGACGATGTGCCGGAAACCGGCCTGACCTTCGTCGAGAACGCCTTGATCAAGGCACGCCATGCCAGCGCGGTCACCGGCCTGCCGGCACTGGCCGACGACTCCGGCCTGATCGTCGATGCGCTCGGCGGCGCACCCGGCCTGTACAGCGCGCGCTACGCCGGCAGCCCGACCGATGCGCAGGCCAACAACGCCAAGCTGCTCGACGCCATGCGCGCCGTGCCGGCCGAGCGCCGCAGCGCGCGGTTTTACGCGGTGATCGTGCTGCTGCGTCACCCGGAAGATCCGCAGCCGCTGATCGCCGAAGGCAGCTGGGAAGGGGTGATCACCACCGAACCGCGCGGCACGGGCGGCTTCGGCTACAACCCGGTGTTCCTGGATCCGGTGCATGGCCTGACCGCTGCGGAGATGGATACCGCGTTGAAGAACAGGCTGAGCCACCGTGCGGTGGCGCTGGCCACGCTGCAGCACAAGCTGCACGCCCTGTCGCTGTGAACCCTGGCCTGACGCAGTGCCCGACCTGATTCCACCGCCGCTGTCGCTTTACGTGCACCTGCCCTGGTGCGTGCGCAAATGCCCGTACTGCGATTTCAACTCGCATGCGGCCAAGGGCGTGCTGCCGTTCGAGGACTACGTGGATGCGTTGATCCGCGACCTGGATGCGGACCTGCCGCTGGTGTGGGGGCGCGTGGTGCATTCGGTGTTCTTCGGCGGCGGCACGCCGAGCCTGTTTCCGCCCCAAGCCATCGACCGGTTTCTGCAAGCCGCCGCCGCGCGGCTGCGCTTTGCACCGAATCTGGAGATCACCCTGGAAACCAATCCAGGCACCGCCGAGCATGGCCGCTTCGACGGCTATCGCGCCGCTGGCGTGAACCGGCTGAGCTTCGGCGTGCAGACCTTCGACGATGTAGCACTGCAGCGGCTGGGTCGCATCCACGACAGTGCCGAGGCCGAGCGTGCGATCAAGCTGGCGCAGGATGCCGGCTACGACAATTTCAATATCGACCTGATGTACGCGCTGCCCGAGCAGACCCTGGCACAGGCCGAGCGCGATCTCGAACGCGCCTTCGCGCTGCAGCCCACCCACATGTCGCATTACCAGCTCACGCTGGAGCCGAACACGGTGTTCTTCGCGCGGCCGCCCAAGGGCATTCCCGACGACGATGCGGCCTGGGACATGCAGGAACATTGCCAGCGTCTGCTGGCCGAGGCCGGCTACGCGCAGTACGAAGTGAGCGCCTACGCCAGGCCCGGGCGGCAATGCGCGCACAACCTCAATTACTGGCGCTTCGGCGATTACCTGGGCATCGGCGCCGGGGCGCACGGCAAGATCAGTTCCGGCGCCGAACAGCATGTGCTGCGACGCTGGAAGCACAAGCACCCACAGAGTTACCTGGCCAGTGCCGGTAGCGCGGCGTCGATCGGCGGCGACGAGATCGTGCCGCGCGAGCGGCTGCCGTTCGAATACATGCTCAACCTGCTGCGCCTGCACGAGGGCTTCTCCCTGCGCGACTTCGAAGTCTCCACCGGCCTGAACGCCTCGGTCATCGAGTTGCCTGTGGCCCGTGCGATTGCGCAAGGCTGGATGACCGCGCAGCACGGACGCGTGGTGCCGACCGAGCTGGGCCGCCGCTTCACCAATGACGTGGTCGAGCTGTTTCTGGCCTGATGCGGCGATCGCGGCGCGGCACAGCAGCCAGCACGCCGCGCCGTGATCGGTAGCGCACGCGACAGCACTGGCGCGTAGATCCAGCGATTTTGCGTCACACGTGCCCTCGTATGAGGGTAGCGACCGTAGCGGGCAAGCCGCGTCATGCGCCCGCGCGGTCGCTGCCCGGCGGAAAAACATGCTACATAGCTCACGCCTCGCACCGAGCCCGCCTCCCCCAGATGTCCACTCCCGCCTCCTCCCTGCAGCACATGCTCAGCGGCCCGATCGCCGATGCGCCGGTTTCCGCGCGCGGGCGGCGCCTGCTAGCCGCGCTGCATGCGCACTGCGTGCAGGCGCTCAGCGGGCCGCTGCGGCTGACCATCGTCGAGCTGGAACGCGAACTGCTGCATCAGGCCGAGCATGCACGCAACAGCCAGATCCAGGCCGAAACCTATGCGCAGACGCGCGGCCTGCGCGACCACATCGATCGGTTTCCGCAGGCGTTCCTGCAGCAGCTGGCGCAGGACCTGGCCACGCTGCGCGATCGCCCGTCGCTGATGCCAGCAGCCGATGCATCGGCGCATCCGCAGATGCTCACCCTGGTGGAGGACACCGATATCGATCGCGATATCGTGCTCAGCGAGATTGCGCGCCGTGAGACCTCCCGCCGCGCCGATGCGCTGCAATTGCTGGCGCAGCGGGTGGCGGTGATCGGCGCGGTGGCCGAGTTCGAACTGGAAGCAGTGCCGCTGGGCCCGTACGCCTTGTGCCGCGTGCTGCGCCAGTGCGGCGAAACGCTGGGACTGAGCCTGGACGGGCAGCTGACGCTCTACCGCGTGTTCGAGCGTCAGGTCATCGAGCGTTTGAACGATCTGTACGAGCGCGCCAACGGCACGCTCGCGCAGGAGGGCATCCTGCCGGGACTGATCTATCACCCTTACCTGGTCAAGCCCACCCAGGTGCAGACGCGGCGCGCAGCGCCTGCAGCAGCCACCGCACCGAAGGATGCTGCGGCCGCCAGCACGCGCGCGCTGCCGCCGCGCAACGGGCGGCCTGCAACCGGCTGGAGCGGGCAATCGGCACCGACACCGTGGCAGAGCGCCCTGCTGGATGCGCCCGCTCCGCCGATGACACTGGCAGGGGCGACCTACGGTGAGCAGGCAGCACCCGCCCTGAGCGATGCAGTGCAGGCGCTCGGCGGCCTGATGTCGTCGGCGCGTCAGGCGCAGGCGGCCGGCACCGCAGGCGCAGCGGCGAATCAAAGTTCTGCAAATCACGGCGCAGCGCCTGCGACCAGCGCGCAGGCAACACCCGAAAAAGCATCTCCCCGGCTCGCCTCCTCGGCCGTACCCAAGGCCGCCGTCAGCGACGCACTGGCCAGCCTGCAGGGCACGCTGGCGGCACAGGCAGCAGCGGCGGCGCAGCCCAGCGGCATCGATGCGGTGCAGCGCCAGCTGCTTGCCTTGCTGCGGGCGCAACACGGCCCCGACGCCGCGCTGTCGCCGCAGGACACCGACACCTTCGATCTGCTCGGCCTGCTCTACGCGCAGATGCAACGCGAAGTGCGCGAGCAGACCCCGGCGCAGGCCCTGCTCGCCAAATTGCAGGTGCCGGTGGTGCGCGCGGCCTTGGCCGATACGCATTTCTTCGTGCGCGACCAGCACCCGGTGCGCGAATTGCTCAACACCGTGGCCGAGTCCGGCGCGGTCTGGCTGGGCGACGACGATGCCGACCCGCAGTTGCTGCACAAGCTGGGCAGCGCGGTGGACCGGATCGTCAACGACTACCAGGGCGACGAGGCCGTATTCGCAGCAGCCAACGACGATATCCAGGCGCATCTGCGCGCCTTGGCGCGCAAGGCCGACCTCGCCGAGCGCCGCCATGTGGATGCGGCGCGCGGCAAGGAGCGGCTGGAGTCGGCCAAGCAGCAGGCCGAGGCGCGCATTGAGCAGTTGTGCGAGCAGAGCATCCCGCCGCGCTTCGTGCAGGCGCTGCTGCGTCAGGCATGGTCGGACGTGCTGACGCTGACATTGCTGCGCCAGGGCGAGCAATCGCCCGAATGGGACGAGCGCCAGGCCCTGACCGCGCGTATCGCCGAAGTCACCTGCCGCAGCAAGGGGCAACCTGCCGACATCGCGCTCGGCACCGAGATCGAAACCGCGCTGCTGCAGGTCGGCTATCACCACGATGAAGCGGCGGCGATCGCGCGGCGCCTGTCCACGCCCGGCGGCGAGGACGAGACGACCTCGCGCACCGAGCTCGCCACCAGACTCAAGGCGCGCACGCGGCTGGGCGACCAGGGCGACAGCGCACCGCGCAAGGACATCGCCGGCCCGCGTTCGCCGGCCGAAGAGGCCTGCTACACGCAGCTGCGCAGCCTGCCGTTCGGCAGCTGGTTCGAGTTCGTGATCAACCAGCAGGGCGACCTGCGTCGGCAACGGCTGTCCTGGTACAGCCCGATGACCGGCAACGCGCTGTTCGTCAATCAACGTGGGCAAAAGGTCGCCGAGCACTCGCTGGATGGCCTGTCGCGGCTGATGGCCGGCGGCCAGGCGCGCCTGCTGGTCGAAGAGAAATCGCGCCTGATCGACCGTGCCTGGCATGCCACCGTGCGCACGCTGCGCAGCCTGGCCGGCCAGGCGCCCGTCGCGGAGGCCAACCCATGATTCAGGACACCCGCCGCGCACCGCGCCGCCAGCCGTCCGACCTGATACCGGTGACCGACATGCTCAGCGAGGCGCAGATCGGTCGGGTCGGCAATGTCTCGGAAACCGGCATGCTGCTGCTGGCCTCGGTTCCGCTGCATGACGACGCCCTGTATCAATTGCGCTTCAGCCTGCCCGAGCGCATCGGCCGTGCCACCGAGATCGATGTCGGCGTGCATCTGTTGTGGACCGAAGCCGCGCACGCACCCGGACAGGCCTGGGCCGGCTTCCGCTTCCTGACCATGTCCGAGCCGCATCGCCAACGCCTGCGCGCCTGGATCGCCGAAGAACACATGCTGGGCTGAAGGACAGCATCACCACGATTACGGCAAAATCGCGACCTGTCTTTGCATTGCCGATCGAGCCCCGCATGCCCCAGCCGTCCTTGAGCCACCTGTATTCCGACCACCTGCGCACGCTGACCGCGCGCGCCGACGAGGCGCTGCAGCGCGGCGGCTTCGACCACCTGGTGGTGCCCAGCGGCAGCCTGCATTACCAGGTGTTCGACGACCGCGACTATCCCTACGCGGTCAATCCGCAGTTCAAGGCCTGGGTGCCGCTGACGCGGGTGCCCAACAGCTGGCTGGTCTACACCCCTGGCAAGCGCCCGACGCTGATCTTCTGCCAGCCGTTGGACTATTGGCATGTGGTGCCCGAGGCGCCCAGCGGCTGGTGGGTGGAGCACTGCGACATCCACATCATCCGTACCCCGGACCAGGCCCTGGCGCTGCTGCCCAGGCAGATCGACCGTTGCGCCATCCTGGGCGAGCCGCAGAGCGCGCTCGGTGCGTATGTGCCCAACAATCCGCAGCCGGTGCTCGATTACCTGGAGTACCAGCGCGCGTTTAAGACGCCGTACGAACTGGCGTTGCTGCGCATCGCCCAGCAGCTGGCAGTGCGCGGCCATCGCGCCGCCGAAGCGGCCTTCCGCGCCGGCCAGAGCGAGTTCGGCATCCATATGGCCTACTGCGCCGCCGTCGGTCAGGACGCCAACGAACTGCCCTACGGCAACATCATCGCGCTCAACGAGCACGGCGCGGTGCTGCACTACACCGAACTCGGCCAGCAGCAGCCGCAGCCGCTGCGCAGCTTCCTGATCGATGCTGGTGCTTCGGCCTACGGCTATGCCAGCGACATCACCCGCACCTATGCCGCCGACCCCGGCAGCGAATTCCAGGCCCTGATCGATGCGGTGGATGCCGCACAGATCCGCATGGGCCAGAGCGTGCGCAGCGGCGTGGATTACAAGCAGTTGCACGTGGATGCGCATCTGGCCCTGATGGGCATCCTCAAAGACTTCCGCATCCTCACCGTGTCGCCGGAAGCTGCGCTCGCCACCGGCGTCAGCGCGGCATTCTTCCCGCACGGGCTGGGCCATCTGATCGGCCTGCAGGTGCACGACGTGGCAGGCTTTGCGGCCAGCGACCGCGGCGGCCGCATCGAACGCCCCGCCGGTCACCCGTATCTGCGCCTGACCCGCGTGCTGGAACCGGGCATGGTGGTCACCATCGAACCGGGCGTGTACTTCATCGACATGCTGCTGGACGAAGTGAAGAAGAACGGCCACGCCGCCAGCGTCGACTGGGCGCGCGTTGCACAGTTCAAACCCTACGGCGGCATCCGTATCGAAGACGAGGTGGTGTGCACCGATGGCGCGCCCGAAAATCTGACCCGCCCGGTGTTTGCCGCCCCTTGAATCCTTCCGCACCGCACGGAGCATTGCCATGAACGATCCACGCCAGTCCTCGCACCCCGACCATCCGATGTATCAACAGATCCAGCGCGGCGTGCATGCAATCGATGCGGCACATGGACGCACACCCGACCAGACCAGCGACCGGCTCAGCGCGGCGCTGTTGCCGCTGGCCAAGGAAGGCGGCCTGTCGCGCGTGGATCACGTGCTGATGAGCGAGGCCAACAATCGCGGCGTACACGGTGGCGAAAACGTGTTCGTGGTGCAGGGCGACCCAGCCAACCCGGCGCATCTGCGCGCGCACATGAAGACCGAGCAGGCATTGAGCACGCCGGAAGCGCAATCGTTCGCACGCGCGCAGCAACTGGCGACCCCGGGCGAACAGGTCCAGCAGCCCGAACGCACCCAGACGCCACAACTGGGCCAGTAAAACGGCGCGCAGCAAAACGGCCGGGCGTCTCATGCCTGCAAGGCGCCCGGCGCGGCTCGAACGCCGGCGCCGCCCTCAGCCGGATACGCCGCGCAATCCCAACCAAGCCGGCAGTGCGCGTGTTACTCGCAAGGCAATGCACCGATCCAGGTCGCGGCGGCTCATGGCGGCATGACCGCGCTATGCGCGCAACGCGTCGCGGTCCGCCATCTCCGCTTCGATCTCGTCGGCGCTGCGCGCCAGCGCATCGGTCAGCACCCGATGGCCGTCGGCGGTGATCAGCACATTGTCTTCGGTGCGGATGCCGATGCCGCGCCACCTGGCCTCCACCGTGGTGTCGTCGGCGGAGATGTAGAGCCCCGGCTCGATGGTGAACACCATGCCGGGCTCGAGCAGACGCGAGTCGCCAGCCAATCGGTAGTCGCCCACATCGTGCACATCCAGCCCCAGCCAGTGGCCGGTCTTGTGCCGATAGAAGCGCTTGTAATGGCCGTCGGCGATATTGCGCTCCAGCTTGCCCTTAAGCAGGCCGAGCTGCAGCAGTCCTTCGGTCAGGGTCTGCACCGCGTCCAGATGGCCGGCTTCGTAGGGCACGCCGGGGCGCGCCTGCGCCAGTGCGGCAGCCTGCGCAGCGCCGACCAGATCGTGCAGCGCACGCTGCGCCGGGGTGAAACGGCCGTTGACCGGAAAAGTGCGGGTGATATCGGCCGCGTAGCCGCGGTACTCGGCGCCGGCATCGATCAGCACCAGTTCGCCATCGCGGCTGCGCGCATTGTTGGCGCGGTAGTGCAGCACGCAGGCATTACTGCCGGTGCCGACGATGCTCCCGTACGCCGGCCACGCATCGGCGGCGCGGAACGCGCACTCCACCTCGGCCTGCAGTTCGTACTCGTGCACACCCGGCCGCGCCAACCGCATGGCGGCGCGATGCGCGCGCACGCTGATGTCGGCGGCGTGCTGCATCAAGGCGATCTCGTCGCGCGACTTGAACAGCCGCTGCTCGTGCAGCAGATGCCCGAGCTCGAGGAATTCATGCGGCGGCTGCGCGCCGTGGCGCACCTGCTCGCGCACGCGCTTAAGCCAGCCGATCAGCTTGAGGTCGAAGTCGACATCGCGCCCAAAGTGGTAATAGACGCGGCTGCGCCCTTCCAGCAGGCCCGGCAGGATCTCGTCGACATCGTCGATGGGGTACGCATCGTCCATGCCGTAGCGCTCCACCGCGCCTTCCTGGCCCTCGCGCGGGCCATCCCAGGCCTCGCGCTCGGCATCGCGCTCGCGGCAGAACAGGATCGCCTCGCCGTGCTTGCGGCCCGGCACCAGCACCAGCACCGCTTCCGGCTCGGGGAAACCGCTCAGATACCAGAAATCCGAATCCTGCCGGTACGGGTAGTGGGTGTCGTGGCTGCGCACCCGCTCGGGCGCGGCCGGCAGGATCAGGATGGCCTGATCGCCGGCCATCTGCATCAGCTGCTTGCGCCGACGCGCGTACTCGGCCGCGCCGATCCCGGTGAGTTTTTTCATGGCGGTCGTGCGGTCAGTTCAGACGTTGGCGGAAGCGCGGCCCCATCACGCAGTCGCCATGCAGCAACAGCACCGCCACGCGCACGAACTCCTCGATCTCCGCCAGGGCGGTGTCGTCTTCGTCGGCCGCATCGAAATCGTCGCTGGACGCCTGCGCCAGCCGCGCCAGGTCCTGCAGCGCCTCTTCGCCCTCTTCGGTCAGTGCCGGGCGCTGCTGCGCCGCCAGACCGAAGCCGCCCAGAAAGGCGCGACACCAGTCGAACAAGGCATCGGTGCGCGCCGCCAGCGGTGCGCCGTCGTCGATCAGCAGCAGTTCGAAGGCGAAATCGCGGTCTTCCAACTGCGCCACCGTGGCCTGACGCATCTGGTCCAGCGCCCCGCCCTGCCTGGGCGCCACCTGCGCGGTGTCGGCCAAAATGCGCGCCAGCCAGTCGCCGCTGTCGGCACCGCCACCGGAGAGCCACCCGCACAGCCCGCCATGCAACTCCGCTGCGGAGGAAGCCAACTCCAGCTGGCGACTTTCGTTTTGCACAGCGGTTACATCAGGCAGATCCATCGGGTCATCCAGGCTGGGAACAGGAGGTGCCGGCACATGGGCCGACGATTTGACTTCCCAGTGTATCAAGGCACCCCGCGTCGGCCGCCAGCGGCGCGTTCCATACGGGTTCCACGCGTGTGACGCCGGCCGCGCCGGGCGCGGTGCAAGCCCTTGTCGGGATTGGCCTGACGGCGGGTAAGCGGGCTGCGATCGGGCGCTTGACCGCCGCGCGCACGCGCCCCTATCGTGAGCGCATGGACAACGCCGCTGCCCTCGCCCAGATCCGCGCACTTGCCGCCCGTGTGGAGGCCCTGGTCGAGCGCAGCCAGCGGTTGACCGACGAGAACCGCAGCCTGCGTCACCAACAGGAGCAGTTGATCGGCGAGCGTGCGCAATTGCTGACCAAGAACGAACAGGCGCGCTCGCGCGTGGAAGCGATGATCGTGCGGTTGAAATCCCTGGAGCAGCACACGTGAGCAACAACGAGCCGGTCAGCGTGCGTATTCTGGATCGTGAATACACCGTTGGCGTCACCGCCGACGAACGCGAGAGCCTCACCGCTGCGGCGCGCTTGCTGGACCTGCGCATGCGCGAGATTCGCGGCAGCAATCGCATGGCAGCGGTGGACCGCGTTGCGGTGCTGGCCGCACTCAACCTGGCGCATGAACTGCAGCAGCTGCGCGATCAGCAAGCGCTGTACGACCGCGAACTGGCCAACACGCTGGACAGCTTGAATCGCCGCCTGGACAGCGTATCCGACACACCGCGTTGAGGTGCAGTTCGCACTGTCGTCGCAAATATGAACTTTCAATTGCGCCGGCCGACGAATGGGCTAGCCATCGCGCAGCAGAGGTCTATACTTCACCTGCGTTCTCTGCTGTAAACGACAGCGTGCAAAACATTCGCCTTGTCCCTTAATTACGACCACGGGGGCGCGACGAAGCCGGGAGTGCAAGTCCGCCTTGTAGCGGGAAGCCCGATGGCCTCACAACGTCCCCACTTGAACCCCGGGTTCAAGGTCGTTTCGCCCGCATCGTTCACGGCGGAGAATGCAAATCTGAAACGGCGCCTTCGGGCGCCGTTTCTTTTTGCTTGTCTCTGAAACGCACGGCACGCGCAGTTCGGCTGCGCCGCTGTGCAATGGCTGCGCCGAGACATGCGTGCGTGCGGCGCAACGTTGCCAGTGCTGCACGCACATGCGCTCATCGACAGACGGGAGACTTGCGGGCCCCGGTGATCGGTGGGACACGCGCAGCTAGGCAGGCGCGTCCACGCCATCGACAATATCCCTCCGCCTATCGCTGCGAGACGCCATGACAGACGACCGAGACGCCTTGCGCCAGCAGTTGCGTGCGCTGCGCCGCAGCCTGCCCGCAGCGCAGCGCCTGGCAGCCGCCGATGCGCTGGCCGAGCGCCTGCTGGCGCTGCCGTTCGCGCCGCAGACCGGTGCGGTGGCCGGGTACTGGGCAATGGATGGCGAAATCGCGCTGCACCGCTGGCAACTGAGCCTGCCGGCCGGCGTGCGCTATTGCCTGCCGGTGCTGGACGGGCGCGTCCTGCGCTTTGCGCCGTGGCGGCCGGGCCAGGGGCTGGTCAGCAACCGCTACGGCATCCCCGAGCCGGACGTGGCGCGCACCGAGCTGCTTGCACCCGAGGAGATGGCGCTGGTGGTAACGCCGTTGACCGGCTTCGACGCGCAGTGCCGACGGCTGGGCATGGGGGGCGGCTGGTATGATCGCAGCTTCGCGTTCCGGCATCGCCAGACGCCGCCGCCCTGGCTGGTCGGCGTCGGCTTCGCCGCGCAGCAGTTGCCCGCCCTGCCCACCGAATCCTGGGACGTGGCGGTGGATGCGATCTGCACCGAACACGCCACCTTCCTGAAAGACGACGCCGTTTCCGTATGACTGCCCGCAAGCGCTACTGGTTGATGAAGTCCGAGCCGGACACGTTTTCCATCGATGATCTGGAACGCGTCGGCACCGAACCGTGGAACGGCGTGCGCAACTACCAGGCACGCAACTTCATGCGCGACGGCATGCATGTCGGCGACGGGGTGTTGTTCTACCACTCCAACTGCAAGGTGCCGGGCATTGTCGGCATCGCCAAGGTCGCCAGCGCGGCGTATCCGGACGACACCCAGTTCGATCCCAAATCCGATTACCACGACCCCAAGACCACCCGCGAAGATCCGCGCTGGATGCTGGTGGATGTGGCCTTCGAGCGCAAACTCACGCGCACGATCGCATTGGACGAAATCAAGCAGCAGGCCGACGCACTGGGCGAAGGCTTCCCACTGATCGCCCGCGGCAACCGCCTGTCGATCCTGCCGGTGACCGCCGCGCAGTGGAAATTGTTGCTGGCGATGGAGTAGCCGTGATTGGAGATTCGGCAATGGGGATTCGCCCATCGCCGTCCCACGCGACCTGCTCTTGCGATTCCCCAATCCCGATTCCCGATTCCCCAATCCCGAGCCCCCAAATGTCCGAAGCAAAACGCCTGGCCGCCGAAAAAGCGATCGATTACGTGGAAGACGGCATGATCGTCGGGGTCGGTACCGGTTCGACGGTGGCCTACTTCATCGATGCCTTGGGCCGCATCAGCCACCGCATCAAGGGGGCGGTGTCCAGCTCCGAGCAGAGCAGCGCGCAGCTCAGGCGCCACGGGATCGAGGTGCTGGATCTCAACCACACCGGCAATCTGTCGCTGTATGTGGATGGCGCCGACGAGTGCGACCCGAACCGTTGCCTGATCAAGGGCGGCGGCGCGGCGTTGACGCGCGAGAAGATCATTGCCGAGGCCAGCGAGCGCTTCATCTGCATCGTCGACCCGAGCAAGCAGGTGCCGGTGCTGGGCAAGTTCCCGCTGCCGGTGGAAGTGATTCCGATGGCGCGCAGCCTGGTGGCCCGCCAGATCCTGGCGCTCACCGGCGGTCAGCCGGTATGGCGCGATGGCGTGGTCACCGACAACGGCAACGTGGTGCTGGACGTGCACAACCTGCAGATCACCGACCCGGTGGCGCTGGAGCGCAGCTTGAACCAGATTCCCGGCGTGGTCTGCGTGGGCCTGTTCGCGCGTCGCCCGGCCGATGTGGTGATCGTCGGTGGCGAGCCGCCGCGTGTGATCTGAGCGATCGCGAGCAGGCACGCGCATACGCAGTTGCGGCCCGCGTTGCGAAGCGACAGCGGGCCGGACTCCTGTCACCTGCGATGACGGTACGACGCACCACAGCGGCTTGACGCACGCGGCCGCTTGGCAGATGGTGCGGCATCCCCGCCCACTGGTATGCCGCATGCGCCGTCTTTGCCTCCTCGCCCTTGCGTTGTTGATCCTGCTCAGCGGCTGCGCCAGCGGCGGCGGCACATGGGTGGAACTGGCCGGCACGCGCTACCAGGTGGAGCTGGCGCAGAACGATGCCGACCGCGCCAAAGGCCTGATGTTTCGCGATGCCATGGCCGACGATCACGGCATGCTGTTCGTCCACGACCGCCAGGAACCGCTGGCGTACTGGATGAAGAACACCAAGATCGCGCTGGATATCCTGTATTTCGACAATGAGCGCCGGCTGGTCTCGCAGCAGCGCGACGTGCCGCCGTGTTCGGCCGGCGACGCCTGCCCGCCCTACCCCAGCAAGCGCCCGGCCCGTTACGTGCTGGAACTCAATGCCGGCCAGGCCGCCAGGCTCAACCTGCAGGACGGCGCCAGCCTGACCCTGAGCCCGGATATCCCAAAGCTCAAGTGAATCTCACGCGACAGGCCCTTCCTGTCAGGAAGTACCGGACTTGAACCACGCGCCGCTTGCCGACACTCTTGGCAACATGGTCGACATGCTCCCACTTCCCCATTGGACTGCGCTCGCCAGCCTGGACGACGACGCAGTGCCGTTGATGTCCACCGCGCTGCTGATTGCGCGCGACGAGTATCCGCAGCTGGACGCCGAGCTGTACGACACGCTGGTGCAAAGCCACGTCGAGCACCTGCGCCGCGAGGTGGAGGCGATCGACCTGTGGCCGCTGAAGATGGCCGCGGTCAATCGCTACCTGTTCGACGAGCTGGGCTATTCGGGCAATCACGACGAGTACTACGACCCGCGCAACAGCTACCTCAATCAGGTCTTCGAGCGCCGGCTGGGCAACCCGATCTCGCTGGCGATGGTGCAGATCGAAGTCGCGCGCCGGCTGGGCATTCCACTGGCGGGCGTGTCGTTTCCCGGGCATTTCCTGGTGCGTTTGCCAGTGGACGACGGCGTGCTGGTCATGGATCCGTTCAACGGCGGCCGCCCGCTGGGCGTGGACGAGCTGCGCGAGCGCGCGCGTCCGCACCTGGGTGGCGAGATCCCCGACGACCGCGCCCTGGCGCAGATCCTCGACCCCGCACCGCATCGCGCGATCCTGATCCGCATCCTGCGCAATCTGCACGGCGTCTATGCCGATGCCGAGCACTGGGACCGCGCCGCGCGCAGTGCCGACCGCATCCTGAAGCTGGTGCCGGACCAGCCCGAGGCGCTACGCGATCGCGGCATGGCCTATCTTCATCTGGGCCACCGCAACGGCGCACGCCACGATCTGTCGCGTTATCTGCAGCTCAATCCCAGTGCGCAGGATGCGACCAATCTGCATGAGCATCTGGTCGAGCTGAATAGTCAGCGTGCGCGCGCGCACTGAAAACACAGACCGCCAGGCCCTCGCCGGCGCCATGCGACCGTGTGCCGGCGATGTTGTGGCGCGAAAAACGCAGCGACCCAGCTGAGCCGCCAAGGCAGTAGAGCGGCGAATAAAACGTAGCGAGCGGTCGTCAGGTGGGTGCGGACAGCGCGCTCAGAACCGGAGTGTACGAGTGGTACATGCCGATCCCGAGCACCGCAGCGCCCGCCTGACGGCGGCGCAGTAGCTTTGTTGGCCGCTCTCAGTCGATCTCGACCATCTCGAAGTCGTCCTTGGTCACGCCGCAATCGGGGCAGGTCCAGGTCTCCGGGACGTCTTGCCAGCTGGTGCCCGGGGCGATGCCTTCTTCGGGGATGCCGTCGGCCTCGTGGTAGAGAAACCCGCAGACGACGCACATCCAGGTGCGGTAGGTGGTCGTGGATGTCTCGCTCATCGGATAATCGCGGTCACGCAACGGTGGGGCTGCATTGTCCCATCCCACCCACCGCTTCCGGAAGCGCTGCCATGCCCGACCTGCACAACGCCCGCGGCGTCTACCTCATCACGCCCGACGAACCCGACACCGCGCGCCTGATCGCGCGCACCTTGCCGCTGCTGCCCGCTGTCACCTGGCTGCAGTACCGCAACAAGCAGGCCACCGCGGCGCTGCGCCTGGAACAGGCCAGCGCGCTGCGCGAGGCGTGCGCTGCGTACGGCGTGCCGTTGATCATCAATGACGATGCGCAGTTGGCGTTACAGGTTGGCGCGCAGGGCGTGCATCTGGGCGAAGACGATGGTGAGACGGCCGCGGCGCGTGCACTGTTGGGCGAACAGGCCATCATCGGGGTGTCGTGCTACGACGAGATCGCGCGCGCGCGCGCAGCGGTCGCGGCCGGTGCCAACTATGTGGCCTTCGGCGCGTTCTTCCCGACCACCACCAAGGTGACGACACGTCGTGCCACGCCGGCGTTGCTGCAGCAAGCCGCAGCGCTGGGAGTGCCGCGCGTGGCGATCGGTGGCATCGCGGCTGCGCAGGTGCCCGGCTTGGTGGCTGCAGGTGCCGAGTTGATTGCAGTGGTCAGCGGCGTGTACGCCGCGCCGGACCCGCTCGCGGCAGTGCAGGCATATCGGGCCGGGTTTGCACGCTAGCGTGGCCGACAGACGGCAGAAGTTACCCGTGACACGCACAAGCGAAGACGCAAGAGACCGAGACTCGAGTCGAAGCGTTGTTTATTAGATGCAGTCAAAAGCTCGGTGGGTCGAGCGCGCAGCCCCTCACCGCTCGCGGGACACGCCGTGAATCCGTCCATGGAGGCTCCTTGGTGGCATCCATGCCGCCAAGGGTCCCGCAATCGGCGGGAACACCGCACCAGGAGATTGGTCGGTGACCAAGTGAAAAACCAGCTTGTCGCCAGACCTGCGTGAGGTACTCAGAAAGTCCTAGGGTGCATGTCTAAAGCCTGCCTGTTGCTCGAACTGCAACGGGGTTTCGGACGCAACGTCATCCGAACAACGCGCGTCATGCTCTGCTCTCAACCAGGCACACCAACCATCCCGATTGGTCCTTGCCCGCCCACCGTCGCGGGACCTTACGCGGCATGGATGCCGCGTAAGAGCCTACAGGGACGTACTTGCGGCGTGTCACGCGATGGTGGGCGGGCAAGGGCCCCGCAGCCAAACTGCAGATCAACTGCTCTACAACTGATCTATCACGCGTCATGCTCTGCTCTCAACCAGGCACACCAACCATCCCGATTGGTCCTTGCCCGCTCACCGTCGCGGGACCTTACGAGGTATGGATGCCGCGTAAGAGCCTACAGGGACGTACTTGCGGCGTGTCCCGCGAGGGTGGGCGGGCAAGGGCCCCGCAGCCAAACTGCAGATCAACCGCTCTACAACTGATCTATGCGCGCGACCAATCCTCCAACAGCGCATACGAAGGGCGGCGTGACGTACAAACAACAAGGCAGCGACGCATGCCATCACGCGTCGCTGCCGGAACCGACCTTATCGCCTGGCGCGATTAGAAGTCGTAGCTCAATGTCACCCGGCCCGACCGCGGTGCCTGGTAGGCCACGACCTGATCCCAGAGCGGATTGGTGGTGTTGTCGGGCAACTGCGAGAACGGGTAGATGTTGGTTGCGGTCTGCTCGTTGGTGATGTTGAACACGTCAAAGCGCAGTGCCAGCTTGCCGGCGGCAAATGCCGGCTTGTAGGTCACGCCCATGTCGAGCTGCGCGATCCAGCCCAGCCGCCCTTGCGAGCCGGGAGGCGACGCCACGCCGGTGCCGGTCTCCGGGTTGTAGCAATAGTGGTAAGGACCGCCGGTGATCGCGCTGCCACCGTAGCCTGCCGGGTCGGTGCCGGTGTAGTTGTCGCCGTAGTAGTTGCCCAGGCAATTGTGCGGTGCGCCCGAGATCAGGCTGAAGTTGGCCGACGCGCCCCATTGCGGAGTGAACTGATAGAAGCCGAACAACTTGAGCTGGTGGCGATGATCGTTGGATTGATCGCCGTTGAAGTGTTCCATCAGCGCCGCGTGGTCCCAGCTCTGCGTGGTGGAGACCGAGGCCTGGCCCTGGTAGCTGCCCAAAGCGCCGCCGGTGCGCCACAGGTCCGAACGCACCTGACCTTCGGTGGTGCCGTAGCTATGCGACCAGACGTAGTTGACCTTGGCGTACCACTTGCCGTCGAACGGACGTTCCAGATTGAATTCGACCGCCGAGTAATTGCGCTTGAACTTCGGGAAACCTGCCGCCTCGCGGCTCACCGACACTTCATGGAACTGGCCATCGGTGCCGATCACGCCCCAGGTGTTGGTCTGGCCCGGATTGATCAGCGATGCACCGGCAACCTGCGAGAAGTCGATGGTGACACCCTGCGCGGCAGCAGCGGCGATCAACGCCGTATTGGAAACGTCGTAGTTCTGATCGTCGATCCCCGCATTGAGCCGGCGATGCGTGCCGCGCACGCCCAGCACCCAGCCGGTGTCCAGCTGCTTGGTGAAGCCGAGGATGACTTCGTCCTGATTCTCGCCCTCGATGTCCTTGACCACCGCCGTACGCACGTCGGCGATGCGGCCGAAACGCGAATTGGCCGACACCGCCGAGCCCAGCTGCTGCGCCAGAATCGGCGTGCCATCGGCGTTGATGCCGCTGTAGGTGAAGTAGGTATCGGTGGTGGTGGCCGGGGTGAACAGGCTCACTGCCGATAGCGGCAGGCCGAGGTAATAACGACCGACGTTGCCGAACACCTTCAGGCTGGAATCGCCGTTGACGTCCCAGCTGAAACCCAGCCGCGGCGCCCAGGCATTATCCACTTCGATGTAGGGGTCGCCGAACGGGGTGTAGTTGGTGAACTCGTCCTTGCGCAGGCCGATGCTCAGCAGCAGGTTGTCGGTGACCTGCCATTTGTCTTCGATGTAGTAGGCGCGTTGCTTGGCCTCGTAGGAATACAGGCTGGTGTTGATGTTGCGCACCACGTAATAACCGCTGGACCCGTTGACCGGATCGACCAGGCCCGGGCTCGGCGCGCCGATGCCGCCGGCTTCGTTGGCCGACTGGCTGACCAGCCCGCCCGTCCGCAGGCCATTGGGATCGTTGGTCTGGCCGTAGGTCCACGCAAAGCCCGGGCCGGACAGCACCGAGCCCACATCGATACCCTCGGACTTCTGGTTGTCGATCCCGAAGTTGAGCGTGTGGTGGCCGATGCGCCATTCCAGATTCAGGCGCTGATTGTCTTTCTTGTATTCGCGATCCGGTGAGCTGACGGAGGTGACCAGCTGATTGCCGATGCGCGGTGTGCCGCCGGTGTAGGCCGGATTCTGCAGCGCGGCACTGTTGATGACCGGCCCGCCGGCCGCGTTGTAGTTGAAGGGCGTCAGCTCGTCGGGCGTTTTCATCTTGCCGTACAGCGCAGTCACGGTGAGGTTGTCGCTGAGGTAGCCGGTGTACTTGCCGGTGAACAAGGTCGGGCCGGTCTTCCAGGTGGACTCGTCGGTGAAATAGCTGCCACGCTGGCGATTGACATAGTCGTAGCGGTAGATCGACCCGTTGGTCTCTGCCTCGTCGCTGGCGCCGGTCACCTCGATCAGGTGGTTGTCGGTGATGTTCCAGTCCACCTTGGCGTACCAGCGTTTCTGCTTGTAGTCGTAATCGGTCAGACCACCGGTGCGGCCGTTGTCGGTGTCGCGATTGGTGCCGACGCGTACGCCGTCCGAATCCACCTGTTCGGCGGCCAGGAAGAAGAACAGCTTGTCCTGGATGATCGGCCCACCGACATAGGCGCTGTAGGTGGTCTGACTCGCTTCGGCCTCGCTCGCCGGCTGATACAGGCCATTGGCCGAGCGCGCGTAACGGTAGGCGGCATTGTTGATCGTGCTGCCCTGGCTGTCCGGGCGCCAGTAGATGTCGCGCTGATTGGCCTTGAGGCCGTTCGGCTCCCAGATCACTGCCGCGCCGAACTTCCACTCATTGGTGCCGCGCTTGCCGATCTGGTTGATCACGCCGCCATTGGCGCGGCCATACTGCGCGCCGTAGCCGCCGGTGAAGATTTCCTGCTGGTCGATGGCGCCGTACGGCAGGGTCAGGCCGCCCAGGTTGTTGCTGATGGTGGTGGTGTTGAAACCGTTGAGGTAATAGGCGTTTTCGCTGGCGGCCGAGCCGCCGAAGCTGGGCAGCGAGCCGCCGAGCGGGCCATTATCGAAACCGCCGCTGTTGACCACCACGCCCGGTGCGAGCAGCGCGATTGCCTCGGCGGTGCGGCCCAGCGGCAGCTGCTGCAGCTGCTCGGCGGTGACCACGGTGCGGGTGTCCACGCTGCTGACGTCGATGGTGGTCAGGCCTGCGGCGGTGACGGTCACGCTGTCCAGGGTCTGCATGCCGCTCCCCGACGCGGCAGCGAACGAGACGTCGGTGTTGGCGCCGACGGTGATCGCGACGTTCTCGCGCGTCTCCACCACCGCGCCGTCGCGCTTGACGGTGACCTTGTAGGTGCCCAGCGGCAGGTTGCCGGCGGTGTAACGGCCGCGCGCATCCACCGGTACCTCGCGACTGAACCCGCTGTTGTTTTCCACCAGCACGCTGGTGCCGCTGCTCTGCCCCACGCTGCCGACGATGCTGCCGCTGGTGGACTGCGCGTGGACGCTCCCCATGGCCACGACCAGCGCCAACGCCAAGGCACGCTTCTGGATACTACGGTTCATGCTGTCTCCCCCAAGTCTGGAACTGTCGGCAACGCGACAAAAATGAACGGCGCCAATGGCTACCGGAATCACACTCTCTGAACATCCGCCGCAGGAGGCCAATGACCGCGGGTCATCTGCTCATGCCAAACCGTCGATACCGTCCCGTTCGATCATAGGCAGCCGGGTTGCCCTACCCGCGCGCTCCGACGGGTAGGCAGGCACCTGGTGGGTAGGCGGACGGGGGCCGCAAGCCTGACAATGGCGAGTGCGCTGCCCGCAGTCGGGTCGCGCCGCCCCCACTCGGTACCACTCAAGGATCTGCGCGCATGAACCACACCCGCTCCCACGCCCTGTTCGCCCAGGCGCAGACGCTGCTGCCCGGCGGCGTCAACTCACCGGTGCGTGCATTCAAGTCGGTCGGCGGCGAGCCGTTCTTCGTGGCGCGCGCCGATGGCCCGTATCTGTATGACGTGGACGACAACCGCTACATCGACTACGTGGGCTCGTGGGGGCCGATGATTGCCGGCCACAATCACCCGGCAGTACGCGAAGCGGTGGAGCGTGCGATCCGCGACGGCCTGTCGTTCGGTGCGCCGTGTGCGGCCGAAGTCACCATGGCCGAGACGATCCACCGGCTGGTGCCGTCCTGCGAGATGGTGCGCATGGTCAATTCCGGCACCGAAGCCACGCTGTCGGCGGTGCGCCTGGCGCGCGGCGCCACCGGGCGCAACCGCATCATCAAGTTCGAAGGCTGCTATCACGGCCATGGCGACTCTTTCCTGGTCAAGGCCGGCAGCGGCATGCTGACCCTGGGCGTGCCGACCTCGCCGGGCGTGCCCTCCGGCCTGAGCGAGCTGACCGCCACCCTCAGCTTCAACGACTTCGAAGGGGCCACCGCCATGTTCGACGAGATCGGTGCCGACGTGGCGGCAGTGATCATCGAACCGGTGGTTGGCAACGCCAACTGCATTCCCCCGCAGGCCGGCTACCTGCAGCATCTGCGCACGCTGTGCACGCGGCATGGCGCGCTGCTGATCTTCGACGAGGTGATGACCGGTTTCCGCGTCGCGCTCGGTGGCGCGCAGGCGCATTACGGGGTCACCCCGGACCTGAGCACCTTCGGCAAGATCATCGGCGGCGGCATGCCGGTGGGCGCGTACGGCGGCCGGCGCGACTTGATGGAGCAGATCGCTCCGGCCGGCCCGATCTACCAGGCCGGCACCTTGTCGGGTAACCCGGTGGCGATGGCGGCCGGTCTGGCGATGCTGGAACTGGTGCAGGAGCCCGGCTTCCACGCCCGCCTGAGCGAGGCCACCAGCGTATTGTGCGAAGGACTGGAAGATGCCGCGCGCGCGGCCGGCATTTCCGTCACCACCAATCAGGTCGGCGGCATGTTCGGGCTGTTCTTCACCGACGAGATCGTGGAGAGCTACGCGCAGGCCACTGCCTGCGACATCACCACCTTCAACCGTTTCTTCCACGCGATGCTGCAGCGGGGCGTGTATCTGGCGCCGTCGGCGTACGAGGCCGGCTTCATGTCCAGCGCGCACGACGCGGCAGTGATCGAGGCCACACTGGCCGCCGCGCGCGAGGCGTTTGCGGAAGTGGCGCACTGAGGCGTCTTCGGACGCCGTCTTGTCTGGGAGCTGGCACGGACACGCTGACCTCGTGTGGCGTTGAAAGCCAGGCGTGATCGCGTGCCTCGCGATGCTCACCGATGGCGCTGGCCACAAGGCACGGGCCATCGGCGATGCCTGATGTGTATCTCGGGCCCGCGCCGACGCTGAACAGGCGCGGCGCCGGCGTTGCGTCCGGCTCCATGGCATCCGGATGGACTCGGCTGTTGCCTGGCGCTGGCGCACACCCTGCGCCAGCGCCAGCACCATTCAGGCGACGCCGCAACGACAAGCTTTGCTTTTGTCTTGTGGCTGTCATACCTTTCTGAAAGGTGTCCACGGATGGGCATGGGTGGGGACCCTCGAAGCAGCCGATAGGACGTTGTCGCCGGTCACGGTGACGCGATCTGCATCGCCGCTGTTTCATCACGATCTGCAGCGTGTCGAGCCGGCGCGCTGCCGACGCTTGCCAGGGCCGCCCTCGCCTCATGCTCAAGCCTGTTGCGTTGCTCACACCGCGCCCCTCACCGCCGCGCGATTCCGCACTTCCCGATTGGCTGCTTGCCAGCAAGCTGGAGCCGCCGCTGCCGCGTACCGGTGCGGTGGTGCGCGGTGCCTTGCTGGCGGCGCTGGATCAGGCCCAGGCCCGGCCACTCACCCTGCTGCTGGCACCGCCCGGATTCGGCAAGACCACGTTGCTGGCGCAGTGGCATGCGCAGCTGCGCGCACGCGAGCACAATGCCGTGGCCTGGCTGTCGCTGGACGAAGAGGACGCCGATGCCGCGCGCTTCCTTGGCCATCTGGCGTTGGCGATCCAGCACGCAGGTGCCGATCCGGCGCTGTGCGCGGCGGTGCTGCACAACCGCGACCAGGATCCGCGCGAGGCGGTGACGGTGCTGATCCGCGCGCTGCGCACGGCGCCACGGCGCATCAGCGTGATTCTCGACGATTACGACCGGCTCGGCAGCGGCATCGTCGACGAGCTGGTGCTGCGCCTGGTCGAACACGGCGGCGGACGCCTGCACCTGCTGCTGGCCACCCGGCGCGTGCCGGCACTGCCGTTGGCGCGGCTGGACCTGCAGGCGCAGCTCAGCCGTCTCGGCAGTGCGCAACTGGCGCTGGACGAGCACGAGGCGCAGGCACTGCTAGGGCCCCAAGTGCCTGCGCCGGTGGTGGACGAATTGCTGCGCTACACCGAAGGCTGGCCGGTGGCGCTGCATCTTGCGCGCCTGTGGCTGGAGGGCGGCGCGCAACGTCAACAGGAGGTGGCCGCGCGTTTCTCCGGCCGCAGCGCGCAGATTGCCGCGTACCTGGCCGAACAGGTGGTCAACGATCTGGATGCCGATACGCGCGATCTGCTGTTGCGAACCAGCCCACTGGAGCGCGTCAACGCAGCGCTGGCCGATGCGGTGCGCCAGCGCGACGACAGCGGCCGGCTGCTGGCGCGGCTGGAACATTTCCACGGCCTGCTGGTGCCCATGGATGGCGAGCGCGAATGGTTCCGCTATCACCCCTTGTTTGCCGACTTCCTGCAGCAACTGCTCGATCGTGAACATCCCGGCCAGGCCACGCACCTGCATCAACGGGCCGCACGCTGGTTTGGCGAGCATCAGCATCTGGCCGAAGCGGTGCGGCACGCATCGCGCGCCGAGTGCGGCGACCTGGCCGCCAGCTACATCGCGCGCGCCGGCACCTGGCAATTGGTGCTGACCCACGGCACGCACGAGGTGCGTGCACTGCTCCGGCATTTCGAACACCGCACCATCCGCGACACCCCGGCGCTGAATCTCACCCAGGCGCATCTGCACGCAAGGCTCGGCGAGTTCAGCCATGCGCGCCTGCTGCTGGAACGCTTCCGCGACTTTCCAGCGGCGTTGCGTGAGCCCTTGCAGCGCGACTACACGGTGGTGGTGGCGCTGTTACGCGATCGCCTCGACGAAATCTGCGGCAATCCGCATGGCCTGACCCAGATCGCCGCGCAGGCATCCGCGCTGGACGAAGACGATCATCTGGGCCGCGGCATGCTGCTGTGCATCTGCGCCACCACCGCCATTGCGCAGGGCGCCTTTGCATTGGCCGAACGCTACGCCCTGAACGCACGCGACGCGATGCAGCGCGGTGGCAGCGAACCGGGCGCAAGCCAGGCGCTGCTGGCGATGGGCCAGAGCTTTTTCTACCGCGGGCAACTCGGCGACGCCGAAGCCTGTTATCGGCAGGCCCTGAACTGGTGCGCGCGCACCCCACAACTGGATCGCGTGCTGGAGGCCGCCGGCCAGTGCCTGCTCGCGCAACTGCATTACGAACGCGGCCACCACGACGATGCGGCCGACCTGCTGCATCCGGCGCTGGAATTGCTGGAGCAGCACGACGGCGGCATGGACGTGCTGGCTGCCGCCTACGACACCGCGCTGGGACTGGAGCGTGTGCGCGACCACAGCGGGCGCAGTGCACTGGCGCTGCTCGAACACGTCGAACAGATCGCACACGGGCGCAAGCTGACGCGCCTGTCGGAGCTGGCTGCTGCCTGGCGCTTGATGCTGTTGCTGGAACACCCAGGCAATGCCGCCATCGATGTGGTGATCGCCCGTACCGGCGGCGAATCCGGCCTGGCGCATACGCTGCGCTCGCCCCACCGCTGGCGCGATCGTGCGGCGATGGGCTTTGCGCTGGCACGCTGGCACCGGCTGGCCGGACGCAGCAGTGCCGCGCTGACCATCCTGGGCCAGATCGAACAGGCCTGCCTGGCCAACGACAATCTGTGCCACCTCGCGCGCACCCGCGCACGCATCGCCCTCGTGCTGCAGCAGCGTGGCGAACTGGCCGCGGCGCTGCCGCATCTGTACAGCGCGCTCGATCATGTGGCGCTGACGCAGAGCTGGCAGGCGATCGTCGAGCTCGGACTGCCGGCCAAGGCAATGCTGCGCTCGCTGCGTCAACACGACCCGCAGACCGTCGGCGGCACCACCCGCGCACTCACCATCCAGGCCCTGCTTGAACGCCTCAGCGGCGACGAGGACCCGGCCGGCGACATCTTCAGCGAGCGCGAGCTGGAAGTGCTCGCGCAACTGGCACGCGGGTATTCCAACAAGCAGATCGCGCGCTGCCTGCACCTGTCGGAAAACACGGTCAAGTTCCACTTGAAGAACCTCTATCGCAAGCTCGATGCACGCAGCCGCGAAAGCGCGTTGGCGCAGGCCTTGCAACGTGGGTTGTTGCGCGCAGCATCTCCGCCCGGCAGTGCGGAGACGTCGCCAGGCTGACCGCCAGCGCCGGCGCTGGCTTCCGCCGATAAAAATACATCATGTATGATGTATTTTTATCGGGAGGTCACAGCATGGCTGCTCGCATCCTTGTCACTGGCGCCAGCGTTGCCGGCACCACCACGGCCTGGTGGCTTGCCAGGTATGGCCGCGATGTTGAAGTCGTGGAGCGCGCGCCGGCGTTCCGCGACGGCGGGCAGAACGTGGACGTGCGCGGCACTGCGCGAGACGTACTGCGCCGGATGGGCCTGGAGGCGCTGCTGCTCGAACGCAGCACCCGGGAGCGCGGCACCGATTGGGTCACCGAAGACAATCACGTGATCGGCCGCTTCGAAGCGGCGCACTCCGACACCGACGGCGGCCCGACTGCGGAGATGGAAATCCGCCGCGGCGATATTGCCCGGATCATCTACGAGGCTGCAGCGGCGCAAGGAGTGCGCTTCCGCTTCGGTGACAGCATCGAACACATTGAGCAGCACGACGGCGGCGTCCAGGTCACCTTTGCCGGCGGCCATCAGGAAACCTATGCACTTGTAGTGATCGCCGAGGGCGTCGGCTCGCACACCAGGGAGCTGGTTTTCCCTGCAGAAAATCGGCCGCGCTGGATGGACCTGACGATTGCCTACTTCAGCATTCCGCAGATCGCCAGTGACGGCGTCTATGCGCGGCAATACAACACGCTGGGTGGTCGGGGAGCGGTGGTGAAACCTGCACGCGACGGCAAGTTGGGAGTCTATCTTGGCATCCAGAAGCGACCCGGTCACGAGAACAGCCGGAGCGTGGCGCAACAGCGCGCCTTCATTCGTGCGCAGTTCTCTGCGCTGGGCTGGGAGTTTCCACGCATCCTGGATGCGATGACGGACGTCGACGACTTCTACTTCGATGTGCTGCGCCAGGTACGCATGGACCGCTGGTCCAACGGTCGGGTGGTCCTGACCGGCGATGCGGCATGGTGCCCGACCGCACTGTCCGGCATCGGCACCACGCTTGCGATCGTGGGTGCCTACGTCCTTGCCGGGGAGCTTGCCAGGTCGGACACGCCGGCAACCGCCTTCGCTCACTACGAACGCATCATGCGTCCCTTCGTCAAACAGGGGCAGAACATTCCCAAGCTGGTTCCGCGCCTGCTGTGGCCGCATACCCGCTTCGGCCTGGCAGTGCTGCGCAATGCCATCCGCCTGGCCAGCCGGCCCGCACTCAGGTCGTTCATCAACAACCATTTTGCACGGGACGCCAATGCCATCGCCTTGCCAAGCTACGAGTAGACCAACCGATTGACCGGGAAAGCCCGTTAAAAACGCAGACTACATCGCGTTCGGCGAAAGACGCTGATGCGCCAACGCCGAAACCAGAAGCAGCGTCCACGACGCTGGTTGGCGCTGCCGCCCGCCCCGGTCGCGATCGCTCTGGAGCACGCGACGCAACCGCGTGCCAACTCGCTCACACTTCACTCCTGCCGCGGCCACGCACACCTGCGGCACGTGACAGCTCAACCAAAACTCAGCGTGCCCTTCATCATCGCCCAGTGGCCGGGGAACGAGCAGAAGAAGGTGTAATCGCCGCCCTTGCTCAACTTGCTGGTGGGAAAGCTGACCGTGGTGCTGTCGCCACCGCCGATCACCTTGGTGTGCGCGATCACGCGCGCGTCGGCCTTGGGCAGATAGCTGTCGGCAATGGTGGAGCGTATGCCGGCATTGGCCACTGCCTGGAAGTCGGCGGACTTGGTCAGCACCCAGTTGTGCCCCATCACCGTGGCGGCCATCTTGCCGGAGTGCTTGAGCGTGAGGTCCACCTGCGTGCAGTCGGGCGCCAGCTTGATCGCGCTCTGGTCGAACTTCATCTGATCGTTGCCGGTGATGGTGACGGCGCAGGTACGCGCCCATGCCGAAGGCGCCAGCAGCACCAGACCAAGCACGGCAAATGTCGAAAACACTTTCAAGGGAACACTCCTGCGTTAAGAGATGCGCGACGCCCAGCGCGCCTGGCGACACCAGCGCGTTCGCATGCGCCGGTGGTGCCAGAGTAACGCCTCATGCGTAACGGAAAAAAGCATCCATCGGATCATGCACCGCTGCCGTGGCGTCCGGCAGCGGCAACGGGCCGCGCTTGCCGGCGATCACCTGCACGAAAGCCTGCTTGAAGCGTGCCATCTCCGCGTCGGTACCGACGGTGATGCGCGACCAGGTCGGCCATACCGGCCAGCTACGCCCGATGAACACGCCATGGGTGGCCATGTCGTCCTTGAAGCCGGCGGCCGGGCGCTTCACATCGACCATGAAGCAGTTGCTCTCCGAGGCGGTGCAGGCGTAGCCCTGTTTGGCGAGAAACTCCATCACGTCCTTGCGTGTGGCCGCAGTACGTGCGCGTCGCTGCGGCACCAGTGCGGGATCGCGCAGGCTGGCCAGGCCTGCGGCGGCGGCGGTCACCGGCAGGCTGTTGACGCTGTAGAACATCAGCTTGGCCAGCAGGTCCGGGCGCGCGGCCGCATAGCCCAGGCGAATGCCGGCCATGCCGTAGAGTTTGGAGAAGGTGCGCAACACCACCACGTCCTCGCCCGCGGCGACCATGTCGACCACGCTGCTGGTGCTCTGCGCGAAGTGGATATAGGCCTCGTCCACCACCAGCACGCTACCCTTGGGCTTGTGCGCCAATGCGTAGTCCAGATCCTTGCGCGCAGTGACCGAGCCGGTGGGATTGTTGGGATTGCAGATGTAGATCACGCCGGGGCTGGCGTCGGCGGCGCACATCGCCTGCACATCGTGCGAGAAGTCCTTGCGCAACGGCACCTTGATCAGTTTTGCGCCATTGCGGGTGGCGGCGCGCCAACCGGATTCGTAGGTGGGGTCGGCAGTGACCAGCGCGGCGCTGGGCGAGGTGAACGCCAGCATCGTGTAATCCAGCGGCTCGGTGGAGCCGGCGTAGGCCATCAGGTGATCGACCGGCAGCTTGAGCTCGGCGGCCAGGGTATCCATCAGCTCCATCTGCACATCGCGCAGGTAGCGTCCGCCTTGCGGTGCGATCTGCGCGATGGCCTTGACCGCGGCCGCCGACGGGCCATCGGGAAATTCGTTGGAGCCGATCATCACCGGCGACAGCGCACTGGCCGGTGTCGGCGCGACGGCGGCAGAACGTTCGGCGGCGCTGGCCAGCAGCGGCAGCGCACTTGCACCGGCAGCGCCGGCAAACAGCGCGGAATCGCGCAGAAACGAGCGGCGCGAAAGAGCAGTTTTCATGACAACCTCCAGCAGGACGGCACGACGGATTCAGGGACGAACGGCGACCACTTCGATTTCCACCCGATACAGCGGATTGCCGAGCGCGGCGATCTGGAAGGCCGAGCGTGCCGGCAGGTTGGGCTGCTCCTTGGTACCGAAGAACTGGCGGTAACCCTCCATGAATCCGTTGAAATCCATCTTGCCGCCCATGGCCGGATCGCCGACCAGAAACACCTGCATCTTCACCACATCGCCCATCCCCAAGCCGAGCGCTGCGAGTTGCTGCTTGATCTGGTTCAACACGCTGACCGTCTGCGCCTTGGTGTCGCCATAGGCGGCAGCCGAATCCTTGGGCGCACTGGCATCCACCACCGCCGGCACCTTGCCGCTGACATAGACGGTGGCCTTGCCGGCGGGAATTTCCACGGCGGCGGCGATGGGGAAATCGCTGTTGGGAATCTTGTGGCGGATCACCTCGGCGGCGTGCGCAGCGGTGAGGCCCGCAGACCACAACAGGGCAGCGGTGAGGACGGCTGTCACTGGACGGGACATGGCAACTCCTTGCATGAGAGGGAAAGGGGGCATCAGTGGCGCAGCAATTTGACGTCATCGACGGTGACGCGCTCGGCGTGGTCGTTGCCGAAGTGCGTGCGCACATAACTCACCACTTCGGCCACCTGGCGGTCGTTGAGCATCTCGCCGAAGCCGGGCATGCCGGCGTGGCCATCGAGCACCATCATGGTGACGTAGGGTCCGGCGGCCAGCTTGGGATTGCCGGCAAGCGCGGGGTATTCGCCGGCACCTTGCGCGCCGTGCCCGGCCGGCATGTGGCAGCCCTGGCAGATCGCCTGGTAGACATCCTGGCCGGATGCCTTGGCAAAGCCCTGTTGCGGGAACAGCTGGGTGGCATCGGAACTCTGCGCCCGCGCATCGTATGCGCCCGGCGGCACCAGCAAGGCAGCCATCGCAACGACGAAGCTGACCCCGGCCAATCGTGGTAACAGATTCATGCACGACCTCCTCCGGCCAGCACTTTGCGATGCAGACGGCCGACGACATCGTGCGCGGACAAGATCGCGCCTTCCTGCCAGGCCGGAATATAGGAGACGTGTTCACCAGCCAGCGCCAGGCGCCCGTCGATCTGGCACAGCGGCGTGTAGTGTTCGGCACGCGCCTGCTCGCTCCACATGCCGAAACAGCCATGCGTGAACGGCACGCGGTGCCAACCGACCGAAATGCCGTTCTCGAACTCGCGTGGATATTGCGGATGCAGCTGCGTGCCGTATTCGACCGCCTTGCGCACGCGCTGCTCCGGGGGCATCGAGGTGAACTGGTAGGCGTCCAGTCCCCAGACGTAGGCACCGAGCAGCACGCCCTTGCCGGGGCTGTGATAGTTGGTGCTGGGATAGCTGATCAAGGTGATCGGCAGATCGGTGTAGCTGATGCCGCCGTAGATGGCCTCGTCCTCTTCCCAGAAGCGGCGCTTGAATTGCAGGCCCACCTTCACCGATGCCGCGTACGGCACCTGGCCGATCGCGGTAGTCATCGCGTCGCCGGCGGTGACCGGAATGCGGCTGAGCACCGACAGCGGAATCGTGCAGATGCACCAATCGGCGCTGGCGATGCGTTCTTCGCCGCCATGCGCGGCATCCTGCCAGGACACACGCACGCCGTTGCCGTCCTGATCGATCCTGGTGACCTTGGCGTTGTAGGTGATCGCATCGCCAAGCTGCTTCGCGAAGGCCTTGCCGATCTGGTCCATGCCGCCCACCGGCTGGAACATGGTGGTCTGCATTTCGTAGTTGTTGCCGGCCGCCAGCGTGGTCCACAAGCGCGAGCGCAACACGTCCTGCACGCTGAAGGGATCGGAGAACTCCGGCTTGCCCGACAGGCCGCCGCCGGGATACCGCGCAAAGCCGCGCCGCTCGCTGCTGTCCTTGCCTTTGACGTAGCCGAACTTGTGGTCGAGCGCGCCCCAGGTCCGCAAGGACTCCAACAGTACCTCCTGGTCTTCGCGGCTCACGCTCTTGTCCAGCGCCTGCTGCTGGGTGCACTTGGCCAGCAGCTCGGACACGTGGCCCTTGTAATCGGCATCGATGGCGCGAAAGCGCTGCGGTTTGCCGCCAAAGCCTTGCTGGCTGTGCAACAGCGCGTTGTAGTTGACCTGGTTGAACGCCTCCAGGGCCACACCGAATTGCTTGCAGTAACTCAGCACCGCCTTGTGGTGGTGCGGAATGCGCCACGGCCCCGGATTGAGATACAGCCCGTCGTCGAACTGGCAATGCTGGGTCGCCCCGCCGAGTTCGGTATAACGGTCGCCGCCGCGCAGCGTCCAGTTACGCCCACCGGGGCGGTCGTTGTATTCCAGCACCTGCACGCGGTACCCCGCCTTGCGCAGTTCGAAGGCCGCAGCCATGCCGGCCAGTCCCGCCCCCAGAATCAGCACTGAGGCGCCCTTCGGATCGCCATCCAGTTGCAGCGGCCCTTTGAAATTTGATTCGGCTGCCATGCCCAGGCTGCTCATCGCCTGGTACATCATCGCGCCGCCAGCGGTCATGCCGATGCGCGCCAGCAGTTGCCGCCGCGTCATCGCCCCAGAATGATTGCCTTGCATCAACGCGTAGTCCTTGCATGTCGTGGAACGAGTGCGACTGACAAAACGCATGACGCGGCCGGCAGTGACGCCGGCCGCATCACCGCCTCAGAACTTGTAGGACAGACTGGCGAACAGCTGGCGCGGTGCGATCAACTGGTACGAGCCGGAACTTTCGTTCGGGAACACCGCACCGATCGCATCGTCCTTGTCGAACAGGTTGTAGACCGACAACTGCAGCCGCCCACCGGCCAGGAACCCGGCATCCTCGCCCTGATAGCCGATGCTGCCGTTGACGATGAAGGTGGCATCCACCTGGTCGGTATTGAGCGTGTCGCCGTAGCGCTTGCCGGTGTATTTGGTATCGAGGTTGGCGAAGAAATGCTCGCCCTCCCAACCGCCGTTGAGGCTGAACATCACCTTGGGCGAGTCCGGCACTTCGTTGCCCTCCACCTGCACCAGGTTGCCGCTGACCGGGCCGAAATAGTTGTCCTGGAACTCGGACTTGTTCCAGGTCAGCGACGCCCCCAGCCGCCAGCCCGGAGCCGGCTTCCACATGCCGGACACTTCCGCGCCATAGGTCTGCACGTCGCCGACGTTGGCGTAGATCGTGGGTGCGACCACCAATGGGTCCGGGTCGGTCAGCGCGATGATGCGGTTCTCGTAATCGATCTTGTAGGCGGCGACGTAGCCGCTCCACTGGCTGGATTCGGCGCGGATGCCGATATCGATATTGGTGGATTCCTCCGGCGCGATATCCGGATTGAATGCGCCCGAGGTCAACGCCAGCCGCGGCGCCGAGCTGAAGTTCTCCGCGTAGTTGGCGAACACCTGCACGCCCTCGGCGAGCTGGAAGCTGGCGCCGACCTGCGGCTGGAACCAGTCGCTGTTCTTGATGGTGACATCGCGGCGCACGCCGACATTGAAGTCATCGAGATTGGCGATGCCGTTGTAGTCGCGTTTGACATCCAGCCCTTTGGCGCCGAACTCCATGGTGAGCCGGTCATCGAGCAGGCGCAGCGTGTCCTTGATGTAGAGCTGCTTCACCTCGGTGGAGAAATGGTTGTCGTAGTAGATGACGATCGGCAGCGAGCCCTTGAGCAGTGCACCGGTGGCCGGGTCCAGGTTGTACAGCGGGCGCACCTGGTCGAAGTCGTAGTTCTCGTACCACGCACCGACTTCGAGCTTGTTGTGCTCGGTCTCCCACGACACCGCGGTGGTCACGCCGTAGCGATCGCCACCCATGATTTCCTCGCGCCGCGTCATCGCACCGACACGGGTGACATTGCCGTTGGCATCGACGATCTGCGGGTCGTTGATGGCGATGTCGGTGCGCTCCGGCGTACCGGCGATGGCATCGTTGTACAGGCCGGTGGCCGTGCTCGGCGGCGTGCCGCCGACGCCGTAACCATGCTTGTTCTCGTAGTAGCCGGTGAAGGTGAAACCGATCGCATCGTTGAACAGGAAATCGCCGTGCAGGCTGAGCAGCGAGTCGCGGCGGCCGTTCTGCCATTCGCTGTAATGCTCGGCATCCACTTCCGGATTGCCGGTGATGCGTTCGTGCAGATCCCACGCGACCGAGCCGTCGGAGTTGTACGACTGCACGTCGTAGTCCTTGCGGTTGTTGTAGATCCAGCCCAGGGTCAGGTGGCCCACGTCCCAGGCCTGGCGGATCTTGGCTTCGAAGTGATCGCTCTTTTGCGTGGCCGGTTCCATGTCCCACACCCCGCCCTGCGTGCGCGAGGCAGACAGATAGGCGCTGGGGCCGCCTTCCCACCAATCCGGCGTATCCAGGCGCACGAAGCTGCGTACCAGATCGTCCGAGCCGATGGTCTGGGTGAGATTGCCGCTCCAGCTGTCGCCGCCTTTCGGGGGCAGGCTGGTGTAGCGGATCGCACCGCCGAGTGCGTGGTAGGAAGGCTGGGTGACATCGCCGGAACCGGCCGACACGGTGACGTCGAGCAGGTTCTCGCTGGACACGTAGCGGGTGATCGGGCCGCCTTCGCGGGTGTCGAAGGTTTCGATCGGAATGCCGTCCAGGGTCACGCCGATCTGGTTGGCGGAAAAGCCGCGGATGGTCATCGAGTCGCCGAATTCGTAAAGCCCGAACGGATCGGTGGTCTGCACATTCACGCCGGGCAGGCTCGCCAGTAACTGCTGCGGTGCCACGCCGGGCACCTGGGCCTGGATCTCGGCAACGGAGATCGAGGCCGTGGTGCGCGTGGAGCCGGTACCGACTACGCTGACCGCGTCCAGCGTGCGCGCTTCCTGTGCCAGGACGGGCAGGCTGTGTGCGCCAGCCAGCACCAAGGTCATCGAAGCCAGCGTGCGACCACGCGTGGCAGTGGTGAGAATGGCGGCGACCGACGCCGCCAGTTGATCGGTGTTCAAGCGCTTGCGCATGCAATCGACCCCCTGGATGGTGTGACGTGCTGAGTGACCGGGCCCGCTCCCCAAGACCGGCTGACACCGCGGATGCGGCATGCATCGACCATACCCAGCACAGTTCCACCGCAAGTGCCGCGCGGAGGGTAGGGGCGGCGCGGGTGGGTAGGTTGCTGCCGAATTCAACGATCTGAATAGGTAATATCCCCACCCACCTGCGTGGATCCGGACATACCAGGTCTTGCGCGCTTGCCATGCCGCGGCGAATCGACAACGCTGCCCCGCCACATCCCGAGTCCGCCCATGCCGCCTGCAGCACCGTCCCTGTTATTGCTCGATTTCGACGGCGTGCTGGCCAGCTATTCGCGGCCGCGCCGTGTGGCGGCGCTTGCCAATGCGGCGGCGTGCACGCCGCAACGTGTGCAACAGGTGTTGTTCGAGCAGGGACTGGAGCGCGCCTACGACGCCGGGGTGATCGACACGCCGGCTTATCTGGCGCAGCTCAGCGACGGCCTTGGCTGCGCGATCGATCGCGCCATCTGGATCGACGCACGCGTAGCGGCATGCCGCGCCGACCCGGCGGTGCTGACGCAGGTGCTGGCGGTGGCGGCAACCACCGCGGTGGCGGTGCTCACCAACAACGGGCCATTGATGGCGGAAGCGATTGAGCGGATCGTGCCACCGCTGTTTCCGTTATTGCAGGGCCGCGTGCTGTGTAGCGGCGCGCTCGGCGGCCGCAAGCCCGATGTGCAGGTGTATCAGCGCGCGCTTGCACAACTGGATGCTAGTGCTGCGCGCACGTTGTTTGTCGACGATCTATTCGTCAACGTCCGCGGCGCCCGCGCTGCCGGCCTGCATGCGGACACGGTGCGCGATGCGCGAGCCTTGCGGCGGGTGCTGAAGCGGTATGGGCTGGGGTGAAGAGCCGGGATTGGGGATTGGGGATTGGGGATTGGGGATTGGGGATTGGGGATTGGGGATTGGGGATTGGGGAATCGGGAATCGGGAATCGTTGAGCATCACGAAACACTGATCACCCTCAAGGGTGACGCAAGACGACGCTCGCAGCGTTGAACGCGTCGAAGAAACGCAACGACCCGCGCCGCTTACCCCACCACGCTCACCGTCGCGGCACCCGCCACGACGGTGCAGAACGCGCAGGACTCCATCACTTCTGCGCCACGTACTCGGAAATGGCCAGGTGCAGGCGTTCCAACCCATCGGCCAGCTCGGCATCGGTCAGATTCAGAGCCGGCACGAAGCGCAGCACATCCGGCCCCGCCTGCAGCAACAGCAGGCCATGCTTGGCGGCAAAATCCAGGATCGCACCCGCCTGCCCGGCATGCGCCGGCGCCAGCACCGCGCCCAGCATCAGGCCACGCCCGCGGATCTGGGCGAACAGGCCGAACTCGGCGTTGAGCGCATCCAGGCCGGCGCGCAGCGCCGCCGACTGACGCGCTACGTTCTCGGCGATCTGCGGCGAGGCCAGCTTGCGCAGCGCCACGCGCGCCACCGCCGCGGCCAGCGGGTTGCCGCCGAAGGTGGTGCCGTGCGCGCCAAACTGCATGGTTTCGGCCACCTTGGGGCCGGCCAGCATCGCGCCGATCGGGAAGCCGCCACCCAGCGCCTTGGCCAGCGTCACGATGTCCGGCGTCACCTGCTCCTGCCAATGCGCGAACAGCGTGCCGGTACGGCCCATCCCGCACTGGATCTCGTCCAGCACCAGCAGCGCATCGTGCTGGTCGCATAGCGCACGCACGCGGCTCAGGAAACCCGGCGCGGCCGGCATCACCCCGCCCTCGCCCTGGATCGGCTCGACCATCACCGCGGCCACATCGCCCGAGGCCATGGCCGCTTCCAGCGCGGCGACATCGTTGAAGTCCACATAGCGAAACCCGCCGGGCAGCGGCTCGTAGCCTTCCTGATACTTGGGCTGCGCGGTGGCGGTGACCGCCGCCAGGGTGCGCCCATGGAAGCTGCCGCGGAAGGTCACGATCACGCGCTTGTCGGCCGGGCGGCCCTGACTGCTGGCCCACTTGCGCACCAGCTTGATCGCCGCTTCGTTGGCCTCGGTACCCGAATTGCACAGGAACACCTTGTGCGCGAAGCGCGAGGCGGTGACCAGCTCTTCGGCCAGCTTCAGCGGCGGTGCGCTGAAGAACACATTGCTGGTGTGCCACAGCTTGCCAGCCTGCTCGGTCAGCGCGGCCATCAGGTCCGGATCGTTGTGGCCCAGCCCGCTGACCGCGATACCGGCGGACAGGTCCACATACTCGCGGCCCTGGTCGTCCCACACGCGACTGCCCTGGCCACGCTCCAGCACCACCTGGCGCGGGCGATACACCGGCAGGTAGTAATGCGCGAGGGACAGGGGCGAATCGGCAGCGGTGCTCATGATGGTGGGTCACAGAAGCGGAGGGAGAACGCGCATTCTCGCGCATTCGCCGGCCTGCGGCACAATGCGCGGATGCGCCCCTTCTCCGATCCTCAGCTCACTCCCACCACCGACCACGGCTGGCGCCGGCAATGGTTCGACATCATCTACCGGCACGACACCCGCCCATCGCGCAATTTCGACCTGATGCTGGTGGTGGCGATCCTCACCAGCGTGGTGGTGATCATGATCGACAGCGTGCCGCGCATCCATTCGCATTCGGCGCACTGGCTGGTGCCGCTGGAATGGGCGTTCACGGTACTGTTCACCGTCGAATACGCGTTGCGCCTGGCGGTGGTGCGGCGCCCGCTGCATTACGCCCTGAGCGTATGGGGCGTGATCGACCTGCTCTCGATCCTGCCCAGCTATCTGTCGTTCTTCGTGCCAGGTGCGCAGACGTTGCTGGTGGTGCGCGTGCTGCGCATCCTGCGCCTGTTCCGCATCCTCAAGCTCACCCGCTACATCGAGGAAAGCGGGCAACTGGTGGACGCGCTGTGGCGCAGCCGGCGCAAGGTGCTGGTGTTCCTGTTCAGCGTGCTCACCATCACCGTGATCGCCGGCGCCACCATGTATGTGATCGAAGGACCGCAACACGGGTTCACCAGCATTCCGACCAGCATGTACTGGGCCATCGTGACCATGGCCACGGTGGGGTTTGGCGACCTGGTGCCGCAGACCACGCTGGGCCGCTTCATTACCTCGGCGCTGATCCTGATCGGCTACAGCATCATCGCCGTGCCCACCGGCATCTATACCGCCGAACTGGCCAGCACGCTGCGCGAAGGTGGCCACACCGGCAAGCGCGATACGCGCAATTGCCCACGTTGCGGGCTGGAAGGCCACGCGCCCGATGCACGCTATTGCCGCCAGTGTGCCGAGCCGCTGCCGGATATCTCCAACGGCTGACGCGGTGCTGCCGACGCGACGCGACTCCTGCGCCCGCCGAGAAGCGGAGGCAGCCGGCTTTGCGGTTCCCATCGGCACACCACTAGGCTGGCGGGCGTGGTGTTCTTATCGATTTCGAGACCGTTAGCGGAAAGGACGCCGCTATAGAGCATTCAGCAACGGATTCACGGCGTGTCCCGCGAGCGGTGAGGGTAACGCGCCTTCGACTCACCGAGCTTTTAATCTAAGCATCTGATCGCGCCCAAACACGGCCACGCTTCCAGGCCTAGATTTCTTTATGCGTTGTGTTTCGATGGACTTGGATAGTGCTGATGGATCAGTCGTAGAGCGGATGATCTGTTACTTGGCTGCAGGGTCCTTGCCCGCCCACCATCGCAGGACACGCCGCAAGTACGTCCATGTAGGCTCTTACGCGGCATCCATGCCGCGTAAGGTCCCGCGACGGTGGGCGGGCAAGGACCTGTCGAGATAGTCGGTGTGCACGGTAAGAGCAGTGCGCGATGCGCTTACACAATGCGACAGGAGTACCTGCACAGCATCAATGCGACATGCGGTTGCTCATGTCGATCAGATCGTTGTAGCTGGCTAGCACGGCCTGGCGGGTGCCGCCCGGCGGCATCGAACCGCTTTCCAGCAGCATCTGCTCGCTCTTGTTCAATGGTGTCTTGGTGCGGATACGTTCGACCAGTCGCCCGGACTCGCGCGCCAGCTTGTCGGCGGAGCGTTCCATGTGGCCCCACATCGCATCGCCCTGGCCGACCTTGGCTTTCTGTGCCTCTTCCAGAATGCCTTGGTAACGCGCGAGCTGGGACTGCGCTGCGGCAAGATCCGGCGTGTCGCTGTCGATCACCTGCACCAGCTGCTTGCCTTCGCCGATGATCTTCAGGTGATACCAGGAGGCGCTGCGACCCTCTTCCTTTTCGATCGCATCGATCTGCGCCTGGCGACGCATGTCTTCGTTACGTTCAAGTGCGGCATTCATGGCTTCGCCGGCTTCGAAGAAGGCCTGGTAGGCCTGCATCAACGGCGCGTGCAGCGCCTTCATGCCCTTGCCGTCGTCGCGCAGATAATCCTCGCGGTCGTAGTAGCGCACCGCTTCGCCGATACGCTCGTTGAGTGCGGTGAACCGTTCCTGATAGGTCTTGGCCACCGGATCGAGCTCGGGGTTGGCCGGCGTTTGCGCCAGCGCCGCAGTCATAGGCGCACCACATTCGTCCACGTGATGCGACAGCACCGTGCCCGGTGCATGGATACCGCTTTCCTTGCCGGTCGGGCCAGCCTCGGGGTCCTGCATCCACTCGATGTATTGCTGGTAGCTCTCATGGATCGGCTGCTCAACGCCATTGAAGCACGTGATGTAGGCATTGATCTTGTCGGCGCCTTCCACTGCGGCGGCGGGTGCGTCTTTCTGGCAGCCGGCAAGCAGCGCGGCGAAAGCCATCGCCGCGGTGAGCGGCGCATAGCGAAGTCGAAGGGTCATCTTGGGTTCCAGTGATGGGTTGAATGAGGTGGCTGCCGCAGCGTGCGGCCGAATGACATCTGGCGCGGCGCACCCTTGGCACGCGCGCAGCGGGTGCAGCGCGGCAATTACTGACGATTGCTTTCGAACACCAGCGCGTTGTACGTGTTGAGCAACTTGCGTGGCGAACCCTCCGGCGCCAGCGAGGGATTGTCCAGCCAGCCCTGTTCCATCTTGCTATAGGGCGTTCGTTCGACCACGCGTTTCACCCGCGCCTTGGCTTGTCTGCGGAAGGTCTCCGCAGCGGTCTCGAAGCTATTCCAGTCCAGCTTGCCCGGTTCCTGATCGGCCACCTTGGCATGCGCCTCGTCGGAGAAGCGGTTGAAGCCGTCCAGCAGCGTATTGACCCGTGGCACGTCGAACTGCTCCTCTTCCAGCGCATCGGCGATCTCCTTGGCGTCGAGCATCATCGCCAGCCGGTAGTATTCGCGCGTGCGGCCCTCGCCCTGCTCCAGCATCTTGAGTTTTTCGCGTTGCGCCGCGTCGTTTTGGGTGTCAAGTTCGGCGCTGAAGGCGGTACTGGCATCGGCATAAGTGGCCAGCACCTCCATCAGCTCCGGGTGCAGCTGCTTGCCCTTGGCGAACTGGTCGTCTTCGTAGTCCTGACGCGTATAGTAGTCGGCTACCGCGTGACTGATCGGCTGCAGCGCCTTCAATGCCGCGCGGTAGTCGCGCGCCGCCTTGTCCAATGCAGGCAGCGACGGGTTCGCCGCAGCGGCAGCGCTGACCGGCGCATCGCACTGCTTCATGTCGTAGGCGTCGATATCGTACGGACCGGTCATGCCGGATTCGCGACCGGTGGGGCCGGCGAACGGGTCCTGCATCCAGCCGGTGTATTGCCTGGCGCCGGCGTGCACCTTCGCATCGATGCGGTTGAAGCAGTCGATGTAGGCGCCGAGCTTTGCGGTCACGCCTTGCAGGGAGTCCGGCTGTTTTTCACTCGTCTTGGCACCGGTTGCAGGCGGCGGCGACTTGCCGCCGCAAGCGGCCACCAGAACGGACACGGACGCCGCCAAAACGACTACACGGAACATCGGAGACACGCGCTGTACATCCTTGCTGGAAACGGTTTCAGCCGCGCACGATAGCAAACACGACTGTGAACTCCCTGTGCTCACGCCCGGGCGCCGACGGCCTGGCACGCGGGGGCGCGGCCGCTGGTCCGCTGCATCGATTTTTTCGAATCGCGCTGGCCGCATGCGCCGCTGACGGCGTATCCGTATCAGGCCGGCTGCGCGCGCGGGCCGTTGGCCGCGCTCAGTCGAGAAACAGGTCCGGCAACAACGCGCGCGACGGGTCGACCGCGTAGCCGCTCAGGTCGGTGACGCCGGCCTCGGCCAGCACCTGGTCGTCGATCAGGAACTGGCCATGAAATCCGGCCGCCTCGCGCGTCAGCACCGCATGTGCCGCGTCGGCCATGATCTCCGGCCGGCGACACGCGGCCGCATCCACGCCATCGATCATGTTGATCGCATCGGTGGCGATCACCGTGCGCGGCCACAGCGCATTGATCGCCACGCCTTGCGGGCCGAACTCGGCTGCCAGCCCCAGCGTCACCAGACTCATGCCCATCTTGGCCAGCGTGTAGCCGGTATGCGCGCCCCACCACGCCGGGTTCAAGGACGGTGGCGGTGCCAGCGTGAGGATGTGTGGATTGGGCGCCTGCAACAGCTGCGGCAGGCACGCTTGTGCGCACAGAAAACTGCCGCGCGCGTTGACCTGCTGCATCAGGTCGAAGCGCTTCATCGGCGTCTCCAACGCGCCACGCAACCAGATCGCACTGGCGTTGTTGACCAGGATATCGATGCCGCCAAACGCATCGACCGTGGCGGCCACCGCGGCACGCACCTGCGCTTCGTCGCGGATATCGCACTTGAGCGCCAGCGCCTGCCCACCGGCCGCAGTCACCGCCGCGGCCGCGCTGTGGATGGTGCCGGGCAACTTGGGATTGGCCACTGCCGATTTGGCCGCAATCGCCACATTGGCCCCATCCCGCGCCGCCCGCAACGCAATCGCCAGACCGATCCCGCGCGAGGCACCGGTGATGAAGAGGGTTTTGCCGTTTAAGGTCATGGGATTGGGGAATCGAGAATGGGGAATCGCAAAAGCTTAGCCCCTTGAACGTTCAGCAGCCGACGAACGATCAGCTGCCGCGATGTGCTCTACCGATTCCCTACTCCCGATTCCCGATTCCCCGCCCCTCAAGGCCTCGGCCCCCGCCCCTCGTTGTCTTCCCAATGCAGCACGCGGCGGGTCACGAAGCGGTAGACCGGCTTGCCGGTGGCGAACCACAGCTTGCGGACCCAGGAGGTGCGCTTGAGTACGCGGCGTTCCACCGGGGTGATCGCGGCCGGGCAGTACATGCGCTTGTGCTTGAGCAGGTGCCGCAGATCCTCGCGTGCAAGCAGACGCATCCAGGGCGCGCGCGGATTGCCGCGTACCGCCAGCTGGAAATCGATCACCGCCGGACTGCCGTCGTCCTGCACCAGCCAGTTGGCTTCCTTGGCCAGATCGTTGTGCGCCACCCCGCGGCGGTGCAGCTGCTGCAACAACCTGCGCGCGCGGCGGAAGTAGGCCAGATCGCCGCGCGGCGGGCGCTGGTACATTGCATCGCCGGCCAGATAGCTGCGATCCAGATGGCGTCCGTCCCAGTGCAACAGACGCGGTGTCCGCGCCAGGCCATCGAGCTGACGCAGGGCCAGGGCTTCGCGCCGCGCCAGCCACCAGGCCACCCCGCGCAGCAGCCACGGCGCCGCGCTCAGGTCGCGCCGCACGAACAGGCGATCGGCGTCGCGGATCAGCAGGATGCGCCCGAAGGTATCGGACTTCAGCGGCAGGTTGCCGGCGGGTTCGTCACTCATTCCCCATTGTAGGCGGGGCGCCTGCATCGCCACAGCGGGCGTTGCCTGCGGTCAAGCTCGCGTGCGCTCTGATCCGCCCGCAACCCGAGGTGAAGCGGACCGGGCGATGTGACGAGGGCGCAAGTCACCTCGTCGCCATGCCCACCTATAATCGTGGGATGAATTCATGGATCGACGCCACGCTGGAGTGGATCGGACACCACCCCACCCTGGCTGGCGTGGTGATCTTTGCCATCGCATTTTCCGATGCGGTGATCGTGCTCGGTGCCATCGTGCCGGCGCTGCCATTGCTGTTCGCCATCGGTGTGCTGATCGGGCTGGGGCAGATCAACGGGCCGTATGCGGTGGCCTGCGCCACCCTGGGCGCCTTCGTCGGCGATGCGCTGAGCTTCTGGGTCGGCCACCGTTGGGGCCACCAGCTGCACGCCTACTGGCCGTTTCGCCGCTACCCGCAACTGCTGGAGCGTGGCGAGCTGCTGTTCCGGCGCAATGCCTTCAAGAGCATCCTGATCGCGCGTTACGTGGGCGCGGTGCGGCCATTCGTGCCGGCCATCGCCGGCATGTCGCACATGCCGTTCAAACGCTATCTGATCGCCAGCGCCCTGGCCTGCATCTCGTGGGCGCTGCTGTTCCTGGTGCCCGGCTGGGTACTGGGTACCGCCTACGACGCGGTGGCCGCGGTGGCCGGCCGGCTGTTCGTGGTGGTCGCCTTGCTGGCCGCCGTGATCGGCCTGGCCTGGGCGATGGTGCTGTACTCGTACCGCTGGTCGGCCGGCCATCTGGACGCCTTGCTGGCGCGCCTGCTGGAGTGGTCGCATCGGCATCCGGTGCTGGGCAACTGGTCGGTGAGCGTGTTCGACCCGCGCCGTCGCGAGTCGGTACCGCTGGCGATGATGGCGTTGATGCTGTTGCTGCTGGGCTGGGGCTGGTTCGTGTTGCTGATGGTGGTGCTGGCGCACGGTGAGCCACTGCGCGTGGACCTGGCCGTGCACGATCTGATGCTGGCGCTGCGCAACCCGCTGGCCGACTACCCGATGGTGGCGCTGGCATCGCTGGGCGATTGGCAGGTGCTGCTGCCGGCGATTGCGGCGGCGATGGGCTATCTGGCCTGGCGGCGCCGCTGGATGGCGGTGGCGCATTGGGTGATCGCGCTGGCCTTCGGCCTGGCATTGACACAATTGCTGGGCGCCACCGTGCAGGTGGTGCGCCCGCCGGCGGCCAGCAGCGGTTTCGGGTTTCCGTCGGTAGCGGTCACCATGGCCACGATCGGCTTTGGCTTCTTTGCGCTGCTGATCGCGCGCGAGCTGCCGGGCCGGCGCCGGGTGTGGCCGTACCTGGTCAGTGGCGCGATCGTGTCGCTGATCGGCTTCGCGCGCCTGTATCTGGGCGCGCACTGGCTCAGCGACGTGGTCGGCGGCATGCTGTTCGGCATCTTCTGGCTGCTGGTGCTGGGCATCGCCTATCGCCGTCGCGCCACCCGCGCCTTTTGGGTCAAGCCGGTCTCGTGGATCTTCTACGGCGTGTTCCTGACCTGCGCGGTCGTGTTCGCGCCGCGCAACCTGGGCACCAAGCTGGCCAGGTTCGAACCGCCGCCACCGTTGCTGATGGAGTTGCCCGCCAGCGACTGGTGGAATGGCCAGTGGCGCCTGCTGCCGGCACGGCGTAACGAATTCGACGACGACCAGCGCTGGCCGCTGGACGTGCAACTGGCCGGCCCGCTGGCACCGCTGCAGCGTCAGCTGGAAGCACGCGGCTGGCGGGTGCAACCGCAAGCCGGTTGGGAACAGGCGCTGCATCTGCTGAATGTCAGTGGTCGCCCGGACGAGGTGCCGATCCTGCCGGCCACGCTGGACACGCAGGTCGAAGCCCTGCTGATGGTGCGTCACGCCGCGCCCGGCCATGTGCATGTGTTGCGCCTGTGGCCGGCGGCCGCACGCCTGCAGCCCGGCGCGCAACCGTTGTGGGTGGGCAGCACGCAGACGCTGCGCTACAGCCGGCACTTCAGCCTGATCGGCCTGTGGTATCCGCTGCGTGGGGTCGACCCGGCACTGAGCGCCTTGCGCCAGGCACTGGACCCGTTACCGTATCGCCTGGAACAGCGCCGCCGCTCGCAGGTGCCGGTGATCTTGATCGACAGCACGTTGGGAAATGCGCTGCGGCAAGAGGAAAAAGAAAACGCTGCACCGCAGACGGACACCACGGCGTCCGATCCGGCCGCATCGGGTCCGTCACAACAGCGCCGTTGATCGATCGGGCAACAGCGATCGGTCAACGAAGGCGTAGTCCTGTAGATAAGAACTGCTAGTAAAACTTCTGAACGCTGTATCGATGGCGGCAACGTGTCCGCATCGCTTGGATGCAGCCGGATGTCTAGGCCACCAGCCTGGTTGGTCGAGCGCGCGGCGCCCTCATCGCTCGCGGGACACGCCGTGCATCCGTCCGTGGAGGCTCGGTGGCAGCATCCGCGACGATAGGCGGGCAAGGGCCCCTGTAGCTAGGCTGCAGATCAGCTGCTCTACAACCGACGCATCCGCATCGTTCGATTACCTCTCAATATGACCGAGAGCCTACGCTTCAGCGCCGTTTGGGTACCCACAAACCGCATTAGCGCAGGCGCGATGCACTCACCACAGCACGCCATCCACTGGCTGCATCGGCTCGGGCGCCTGTTCGCCGATGGCCTGCAGCGCGTCGATTTCCACCGTCCGGCACATGCTGTCCAGCGGCAGGTCGTGGATGGCATTGGCGAACGGGTCGACCAGTTCGTCGCCGATCTTGAGTACCGCCAGGAACATCAGGCCTGCCACCGTCGACCCCACCGGCGTCGCATATTGCAGCGTCTCCACCAGGCCGATCGGCAGCAGCACGCAGAACAGCCGCGTGAACAGGTTGGGATAGAAGCGGTATTGGTACGGCAACGGCGTATTCTTCAGCCGTTCCATGCCGCCCTGCGCGTTGGCGATATCCACCAGGATGCGCTCGACACTGGCTTGTTGAATGCTGTCGATCCAGCCATCGCGACGCGCCTGCTCGACGCTGCGCCCGGTGGTGTCGAGCAGGCCATTGGCGACATTGGTGCGCGTGATCACCGCGGCCACTTCGTCGGCATGCAGACGCGGCTCCAGCGCCATCGCCACCGGCAGCCGCCGCAATTGGCAGCGCAACGCATTGACGTAGGCGATCTGGCGCAGCGCGATGGTGCGGCCCAGTGCTGCCGCTTCCGGCGCGGACAGGATGCTGACGCTCAGGCGGACCAGATTGCGCGATGCATTGATCATCTGGCCCCACAGCACACGCCCTTCCCACCAGCGTTGATAGGTCGAGTTGGCGCGAAAACCCAGGAACAACGCCAGCGCCGAACCGAAGATGGTCAACGGCAATGCGGGCGCGCGGAACGGCAGCACGTAGTAGATGATCGTGATCAACACGTCCCAGACGAACAACACCGCCAGGGTCCGCCAGACCTGACTGAACACATCCGCCACACGCGGTTTGACATCGATGATCAAAGCACACTCCGTGGATCGAAAACGGGTGACACCCATGCGCGCATCCACTGCATGGATGCCATCGTGAGCGCACTCAAGCGTGGCGAGTGTGCCGTTGCAAGGGTGCAAGCGCGGTGACGGATTACGCGCGCGCTTGGCTCACCGCGTCACGGCATCCAGGGCAGCAACTGGTCCAGGCGCCGATGCGGATCGTCCAGCTGCAACAGCGACAGACGCTGCTGCTCGGTCAGCGGCAGCAGTTCGGCCAAGCGCCAGCCGACCCATGCCGCCTGGTCCAGCAGTTCCGGCCCGGCAGAGGCGAATTGGCCGCCGACCTGTTCGAGCATGCGCTCGAGCACGGTCGCCAGCAGGCCATGCTCGGGCCGCAGTTCGTCATCGCTGTCGGGCTCGCACCAACTCACCTCGCCAACCACCAACCCGTTGTCGCGGATGCGCGAGCGCTGCACACGGAAGCGACGCGTGCCACGCAGGCGCAGCACCAACACGCCGTCGGCACCGACATCGAAATCCTCAATACGCACTTCGGTACCGAACGCAGCCGGTGTTGCCGGCACGCCGACTTCGGTGCCATCCAGGATCAGGCACACACCGAAGCTGCTGCCGGTGCGGCCGCTCTCGCGCACCAGATCCAGATAGCGGCGCTCGAACACGCGCAAGCCCATTGCCGCACCCGGCAACAGCACGTTGTGCAGCGGAAACAGCGGCAAGGCGCTGGTGTCGGCGGTGGTGGTGAGGCCGGTCATCGGGACAATTGCGCCAGGAAGCGACGCGGCGCGCCATCGAAACCGCCATTGGACATGAACACCACATGGTCGCCCGGCTGCGCAATCTCGCCCAGTGTCTGCAGCAACGCCTCCACGTCGTGCGCCACGTGCGCGTCACCGCGCACCTGCGCAATGATCGGTGCGGCATCCCAGGCCAGTTCGGGGCGATGCAGAAACACCACCGCATCGGCATCGCGCAACGACGGCGCCAACGCCTGCGCATGTGCGCCCAGCCGCATCGAATTGCTGCGCGGCTCCATCGCCACCAGCACGCGCGCCGCGCCGACCTTCGCACGCAAGCCCTGCAAGGTGGTCGCAATCGCAGTGGGGTGATGGGCGAAGTCGTCGTACACGGTGATGTCGCGCGCCTGCCCCAACAGCTCCAGCCGCCGTTTGACGCTTTGAAAGCGCGCCAGCGCCGGCATCACCGTCGCCGGATCCACGCCCACCGCATGCACGGCCGCCAGCGCCGCCAATCCATTGAGCACGTTATGCCGCCCGACCAGCGGCCACTGCACCTGGCCGATCTCCACTCCACGCTGCAACACCGCGAACGCACTGCCGTCGGCGGCGATCAAGCGAGCGCTCCACTCGAGAGAGGCATCGAAACCGAAGCGCTCCACCGGCGTCCAGCAGCCCATCGCCAGCACCTCGGCCAAGCGCGCATCCTCGCCGTTGACGATCAGCCGCCCGCGCGCCGGCACCGTGCGCACCAGATGATGGAACTGGCGCTGGATCGCGGCCACGTCCGGAAAGATGTCGGCGTGGTCGTACTCGAGGTTGTTGAGGATCGCCACCAGCGGCCGGTAATGCACGAACTTGCTGCGCTTGTCGAAGAACGCGGTGTCGTATTCGTCGGCTTCCACCACGAATTCGCGTCCCTGGCCCAGCCGCGCCGAGACCCCGAAGTCTTCGGCCACACCACCGATCAGAAAGCCCGGCGCGCGCCCGGCGGCCTCCAGCAGATAGCTCAGGATGGTGGTGGTGGTGGTCTTGCCGTGGGTGCCGGCGACGGCCAGGGTGTCGCGGCCCGGCAGCACCTGCTCAGCCAGCCACTGCGCACCGGAGCTGTAGCGACGGCCGGCATTGAGCACCGCTTCCACCGCCGGGTTGCCGCGCGACAAGGCATTGCCGATGACGACATCGCTGGCATCGGCCGAAATATTGGACGGCGCGTAGCCTTGTGCCAGCGCGATGCCGAGGGTTTCCAACTGGGTGGACATCGGCGGATAGATGGCCTGGTCGCTGCCCTCTACCTGCCAGCCCAGCTCGCGCGCAAGGGCGGCGACACCGCCCATGAAGGTCCCGGCGATGCCGAGGATGTGGAGTTTGGTCATGGAGCGCATTGTCGCCGATCGCCGGAGTTGCCGGCCATTCCGCCTCGCTGCCGAGCGCAGTGTCAGGAAACACCTACCGTACTGTCGGGAATTTCCCGATATGCGAACTGCGTCACATCCATCACTATGCTGAACGCCAGTCGCAGCACCCCTTTGGTCCTACTCCCCAAGAGGCCAAATCCCCAGGGAGCTCATGCTGTGGGGCTCTGAGCAAGCTCATTACTGGCGTTATTCTGCCCCGGGCGTCTTGTACGTCCGGGGTTTTTCTTTTGTGCAATCAATGCGTTGCGCGAGCCACGCCGGCTGCCAGCACGCGGCGGGTAGACCGGGCGCACTGCCCGGTCCGAACCGTCTCAGCGACCGAGCGCCGCGCCGATACGCTGCAGCACTTCATCCAGCGAGCCCACGCCATCCACGCGTGCCAGCTTGCCGCGCTGTTCGTAGAAACCGATCACCGGCGCCGTGGAGTCGGTATAGACCTGCAGGCGCTTGCGCACCGACTCGGGATTGTCGTCCTCGCGGCCCTCGGCCTTGGCGCGGCCGGCGATGCGCTCGACCAGCAATTCGCTGGCCACATCCAGCTGCACCACCGCATCCAGCGGCTGACCGATCTTGCCGAGCAGGTCGTCCAGCGCATTGGCCTGCGCCACGTTGCGCGGATAGCCGTCGAGGATGAAACCCTTGGCGACATCGGCCTGACCGAGCCGCGCCTCCAGCATGCCGAGCAGGATCTCGTCGGAGACCAGATCGCCGCGTGCCATCACTTCCTTGGCCTTCAGGCCCAGCGGCGAGCCGGCGGCCACTTCGGCGCGCAGCAGATCGCCGGTGGAAATATGCGGGATCTCAAACTTGTCTTTGAGACGTGTCGCCTGGGTGCCCTTGCCCGAACCGGGCGGTCCCAACAGAACCAATCGCATCAGTGGACTCCACTTTCGAATAAAAACGCGTTGCGGTTGGCGGCGTTAGACTCAGGTCTTCGCCAGCGCTGACCGTATGGTCGTGCAGCTTACCGCATCCGGGGAATGTCCCGGCACTGTCCCCTGCGCCATGTCCCATCGAGGAGCCCGCCCCCCTATGTCTACTGGCAACTTGCTGTATGCCCAATCCGGCGGCGTCACTGCCGTCATCAACGCCACCGCCGCCGGCGTGATCACCGAGGCGCGCGCTCGCAAGATCAAGGTGCTGGCCGCACGCAACGGCATCCTGGGCGCATTGCGCGAGGAGCTGATCTACACTTCAAAGGAGTCCGCCGCCGCAATCGCCGCACTGGCGCAGACCCCGGGCGGCGCGTTCGGTTCGTGCCGCTACAAGCTCAAATCGCTGGAAGAAGACAGCGCCAAGTACGAGCGCCTGCTCGATGTGCTGCGTGCCCATGACGTGCGCTGGTTCCTCTACAACGGCGGCAACGACTCGGCCGATACCGCCTGGAAGGTCTCGCAGCTGGCCAAGGCCTATGGTTATCCGCTGCACTGCATCGGCGTGCCCAAGACCATCGACAACGACCTGGCGGTGACCGACACCTGCCCCGGCTTCGGCTCGGCGGCCAAATACACCGCAGTGTCGGTGCGCGAGGCCGCACTGGATGTCGCCGCCATGGCCGACACCTCGACCAAGGTCTTCATCTACGAGGCGATGGGCCGCCACGCCGGCTGGCTCGCTGCTGCCGCAGGCCTGGCCGGCCAGGGCCCGGACGAGGCGCCGCAGATCATCCTGCTGCCCGAGCGCGCCTACGACCAGGCCATGTTTCTGACCAAGGTCAAGCAGGTGGTGGAAAAGGTCGGCTGGTGCGTGGTCGTGGCCAGCGAGGGCATCCAGGACGCGCACGGCAGCTTTGTTGCCGATGCTGGCGGCGCGGCCGATTCGTTCGGCCATGCGCAACTGGGCGGCGTGGCTTCGTTCCTGGCCGCGCAGGTCAAGCAGGAACTCGGCTACAAGGTGCACTGGACCCTGCCCGATTACCTGCAGCGTTCCGCACGCCATCTGGCCTCCAAGACCGACTGGGAACAGGCACAGGCGGTCGGCAAGGCCGCGGTGCAATACGCACTCAAGGGCATGAACGCGGTGATCCCGGTGATCGAACGCGTCAGCGACACGCCGTACCGCTGGAAGATCGTGCCGGCCCCGCTGCACAAGGTGGCGAACCACGAAAAGAAGATGCCGCCCAGCTTCCTGCGCAAGGACGGCTTCGGCATTACCGAACGCGCTCGCCGTTATTTCGCCCCGTTGATCAAGGGCGAAGCGCCGCTGGCCTACGGCAGCGACGGGTTGCCGAAGTATGTGACGCTGAAGAACGTGGCAGTGGCGAAAAAATTGCCGAAGTGGGAGGGATGAACGTCGGCGTGGGCGATCGGAAGGGGTAATGGACACTGCACGCCCATACACCCGCTCGCACTTCTGCCTTAGTGCTCATGCACCGCGACACGGGATGCGGGCCGTCGATACAGCGCTTACCTTCATCGTCCAGGCTTTTTGCGGCACTGATTGATGGATGCGCCGCTGCGACGGTACATCGCGGTCTTGCGAAGCGTCATATAAACAACCCCGGCCTGGCCGGGGTTTGTCGTTTATCGCGTGACTGAAGCAAACGCCTGAGTTACTGACAGGCCTTGCCTTCCATCGTCTGCTGCGCAGCAAACATCGGCACCTGCGGGATCTTTCCGGCGGCAGCCTGTTGCTTGGCGTCTTCCAGATAGATGCGCGACTGGCCTTGCCCGTCGAGCTGCGGATTGGCATCCACCGGCTTGCGCCAGACGCGCACTACCGCCTGCTGCGCGGGGCAGGCTGCGCTGGGGACGCGGATCACGTCGTTGTAGATCCAGCCCGATGCGACGCTGGGCGTGGCCTTGGCGAAATCCACGAAGCGGGCGCGCGGCTGGCAGGTGGGGCTGCTGCGTACCACCGACAAGGTATACGGCTGTGCAGCATTGCCGGTAAACACGCCTTCCAGGCGCGCGCAGGCTTCGGGAATCTGGCGCAGGGTGTGCACGGCGCCAACCGCTTGCGCGGTGCCGGCCGGGCGCTGTTTCAATTCCGGCGTCGGTTCGGCAGCCAGAGCATGGGCGCTGAGCAGTACTGCAGCGATCGTCACGGCATATTTTGACGCGTGGTTCGACATAGTCACTCCTGGATCGGCTCGATCACGTTGGCCGCAGGCTGTCATGCCCCGACTGAACGACGCGCCAAAGCCGCGGTGGTGGCAGCGGCGCAGGCCGCGGCGCATACTCGCCCGCAATCCGGCCACCCGAACATCGCGACGCGCATTACGGCCTCCATGGCCGTCGAGTCCGTATTCGCCACCCCACTCGCTGCGTGCATCGCCCATGGTTCGTCCCGACCGGACGACATCCATTCTCTGGGAGGGGTCATGCTGGAACACTACGGGTTACCACTTGCGCTGGGATGTGCGGTCCTGGCAATCGTCTATGGCGGTGTATCGGCACGCTGGGTGATCGCGCAGCCGAGCGGCAACGCACGCATGCAGGAGATCGCAGCCGCGATCCAGGAAGGTGCACGCGCGTATCTCAACCGGCAATACCTCACCATTTCGATTGCCGGCGGCGTGCTGTTTGTCCTGGTCGGGCTGTTTCTGAGTTGGTACACCGCCATCGGGTTTGCGATCGGCGCGGTGCTGTCGGGGCTGGCCGGCTATATCGGCATGAACGTGTCGGTACGCGCCAACGTGCGCACGGCCGAGGCCGCACGCCATGGCATCGGCCCTGCGATGGATGTGGCGTTCCGCGGCGGCGCCATCACCGGCATGCTGGTGGTGGGGCTGGGATTGCTCGGGGTGGCCGGTTATTACGCGCTGCTGCAAGCGATGGGGCTGCCACTGGAGCGCAACCTGCACGCGCTGGTGGGGCTGGCATTCGGCTCGTCGCTGATTTCGATCTTCGCGCGCCTGGGTGGCGGCATTTTCACCAAGGGTGCGGATGTGGGCGCGGATCTGGTCGGCAAGGTGGAAGCCGGCATCCCCGAGGACGACCCGCGCAACCCGGCGGTGATCGCCGACAACGTGGGCGACAACGTTGGCGACTGCGCCGGCATGGCGGCGGATCTGTTCGAAACTTACGCGGTCACCGTGATCGCCACGATGCTGCTCGGCAGCCTGACGCTGAGCGAAACCGGTCCGCACGCGGTGCTGTACCCGCTGGTGCTGGGCGGCGTCTCCATCATCGCGTCGATCGTGGGCGCCTCGTTCGTCAAGGTCAAAGCGGGCGGCTCGATCATGGGCGCGCTCTACAAAGGCGTGGTCGTTTCCGGCGTCTTGGCCGCACTCGCCTACTGGCCGATCACCCAGTCGCTGATGCGCGACAACACGCATGGCGCCACGGCCTTGTACGCCTGCGCATTGATCGGCCTGGTGCTTACCGGCCTGATCGTCTGGATCACCGAGTACTACACCGGCACCCAGTACAAGCCGGTGCAGCAGGTGGCCGCCGCAAGCACCACCGGCCACGGCACCAATATCATTGCCGGCCTGGGCGTCTCGATGAAATCCACCGCGCTGCCGGTGATCGCGGTGTGCGCAGCAATCTGGGGCGCGTTTCATTTTGGCGGTTTGTACGGCATTGCAACCGCAGCGACCGCAATGCTGTCGATGGCCGGCATGATCGTGGCGCTGGATGCGTACGGGCCCATCACCGACAACGCCGGCGGCATCGCCGAGATGGCCGAGCTGCCGCCGGAAGTGCGCAACATCACCGACCCGCTGGATGCGGTGGGCAACACCACCAAGGCGGTCACCAAGGGCTATGCGATCGGCTCGGCCGCATTGGCCGCACTGGTGCTGTTTGCCGACTACACGCACAACCTGCAGGCGGCCAATCCCGGCGAGGTCTTCGCCTTCGACCTGTCCGACCACAGCGTGATCATCGGCTTGTTGATCGGCGGCTTGATCCCTTATCTGTTCGGCGCTATGGCGATGGAAGCAGTGGGGCGCGCGGCAGGCGCGGTGGTCGAAGAAGTGCGTCGCCAGTTCCGCGAGATTCCCGGGATCATGGCCGGCACCGCCAAGCCCCAATACGACCGCGCAGTCGACATGCTGACCCGCTCGGCGATCCGCGAAATGATCCTGCCCTCGCTGCTGCCGGTGGTGGTGCCGGTGGTGGTCGGGCTGCTGCTCGGCCCGCGTGCCCTGGGCGGCTTGTTGATCGGCACGATCGTGACCGGCCTGTTCCTGGCGATCTCGATGACCACCGGCGGCGGGGCCTGGGACAACGCCAAGAAGTACATCGAAGACGGCCACTTTGGCGGCAAGGGTAGCGAGGCGCACAAGGCCGCCATCACCGGTGACACGGTAGGCGACCCGTACAAGGACACCGCCGGGCCGGCGATCAATCCGCTGATCAAGATCATCAACATCGTGGCCCTGCTGCTGGTGCCGCTGCTTTGAGGCCGACTTTTCGCAAGCCGCAGGCGGATCGAATGTGATGGAAGCCGGGACCCGGAACGTGCCGGCTCACGTTCCGGGTACCAGGCACCGCACCCAGGCCTTGCGCCGGCTTGCGCCGCTTGTCGGCCCGCTACGGGCAGGCGATAGGTCTGTGGCTTTGAGGTCCGCGTGCCGCATCGGCTCGCAGCGGCCGACGCGGGGCAGGCCCCGCGCCCGCACGCAAGCGCTGCACCGGGCAGCACACCGCGCCACAGCTTGCGCTGTGGCACGTCCCTCAGAGGCAACCGATCAAGCCGTCATAGATCGACGGTGCCCCACCGGGCAGCGGCTCGAACAGCGGGTTGTTCACTGCCAGGGTGCGGTACATCTCGTCCAGACGCGTCCCTGCCTTCAGCGGTGCCGTGCAGCGCCAGACCCGACTGTCCGAGCGCAGGTAGCCGCTGCCGGGATCGACGCTGACCTCGCTGGCACCGAAGGTCCAGATGCAGCTGCGTACCACCCCGCTGACCTGATGCACCGAGCAACGCAAGCGCAGCGGCTGGTAGTCGCTGAACTCGCCGCCGCAAAAGGTGTCGCCGCAGATGTTGTCGAAATCCTGTTCCAGCCGCTGCTCCAGATCGACAAAGGCTTCCCAGCCTTCGCCATTGGCAGGCCAGTCCACCGCATCGACGAAGGTCGGCGCCGGCGTCGCCGCAGAGGCGAAAGTGGCGGCACCGGAGAGCAGCAGCACAACGAGCAGACGCACAGGCTTGAACATGGCAGTTCCCAAGCAGTGGATGAGTCTGCAGCGTGCGCCGCGCCGCGGACCGCGACGATCGGGGAGCTTCCCGGGATGAATGCGGGCTATGCCGCACGCGGCGGTCAGAACATTGCCCATTCAGTGTCGCTGCACCGCAACAGCCGAACGCGTAGAATCGCGCTCCACACACTAGATGACGCCTCGGGAGTTACGCGCATGGGTCTTGAACTGGTCACCTCCGGCAAGAATCTGCCGGAAGAAATCAACGTCGTCATCGAAATTCCGAAGGATTCGGAGCCGGTCAAGTACGAAGTGGACAAGGCCAGCGGCGCGATCTTCGTCGACCGCATCCTGTCCACCCCGATGCGTTACCCCTGCAACTACGGCTATGTGCCCAACACCCTGTGCGGCGACGGCGACCCGGCCGACGTGCTGGTGGTGCTGCCGCTGCCGTTGGTGCCCGGTTCGGTGGTGCGTTGCCGTCCGGTGGGCGTGCTGCGCATGAGCGATGAGGCAGGCAGTGACGAAAAGATCCTGGCAGTGCCGATCGAGAAGATCTTCTCCGGCTACGCGCATATCGAGGATATCGACCAGGTGTCCAGCCACTGGATGGAGCGCATCGGCCATTTCTTTGAGCATTACAAGGACTTGGAGAAGGGCAAGTGGGTCAAGCTGGATGGCTGGGGCGGCGCGGCAGAGGCCAAGCGCATCCTGGTGGAGTCGGTGGAACGCTATAATTCCGACACACCCTGATCCAACGACCGTGATGCAGCCCCGCAACCGCGGGGCGATCGGGATCTCGCTTCCGGCGTGATCCCGGTGACCGCCGGCGGCAGATTGGGTACATTGCCGACAGCGTTTGGCCGGTGTCTGCCACCGGTGACTCTTGGGGAAGTGTCTTGCGTATTCTGTTTGTTGGGGACGAAGCCAGTCTTCCGTCCGAACTGAGCGACTATGTCGCCGATCTGGGTGATCAGTGGCAGGTGCAGCAGGTTGCCGACGGCAATTCGGCGATCGAAGCGGCTGCGTTGTCGCCGTTCGATGCGGTCATCGTCGCCCCCGTCCTGCCTGACCTCACTTCCGCCACGTTGCTGGGGCAGATCCGTACGCTGCGCCCGGATACCATCCGCATCGCCCTGATCGATGCCCAGGATGGTCAGCGCACGCCGCCGGCGCGCATCATTGGCGTGGCGCACCGCTTCCTGCCGATGCCGCTGGCCCCGGAAGTCCTGCTCGAAGCCATCACCAGCCTGGAAGAATTGCGCGATCTGCTCGGCAACCCGCGCCTGCGCGCGGCGATCGGCCGGATCGAAAAACTGCCGTCGCCGCCGCATCTGTATCTGAGCCTGATGCATGCGCTGGAAGAAGACGAAGGCGCCGACGCGGCCGATATCGCCAAGCTGATTGCCGGCGATCCGGCGATTGCGGCCAAGGTGCTGCAGCTGTGCAATTCCGCGTTCTTCTCCGGCGGCCGCAGCATCACCGATCTGCGCACGGCAGTGACCCGCCTGGGCGTGGCCACATTGCGCGATCTGGTCCTGGCCAGTGAAGTGTTCTCGGTGCAGACCCTGACCCCGGCTGAGCGCAATGCGATGCAGCGCCGCGCCCTGCTCTCTTCGCGGCTGGCCGCCAAGGTGTTGCCGCCGACCAGCGCAGAACTGGGCTCCACTGCCGCGCTGCTGGCCGATATCGGCCTGCTGCTGCCCGGCGTGCGCGACGAGCGCGAACCGCCACTGGAAGGCGGCGACGATCGCCTGGGCCATACCGAAGCCGGCGCGTACCTGCTCGGCCTGTGGGGCCTGCCGATGCCGATCATCGAAGCGGTGGCCTTCCATCGCCACCCGCAGCGCTCCAGCCTGCGCAGTTTCTGGGTGACCGGCGCAGTGCATGTGGCGACCGCATTGGCCAGCGGCGAGACCGTGGACGAAGAGTACCTGTCCAAGGTCGGTGTGCTCACACGTCTGCCAACCTGGCGCGAACAGGCCGATACCTTGTTGGGGCTTGCTGAGGCCTGAGAGCGGCACCAGATCGATGTAACGGAAATGGCGCGACTTGATCGCGCCTTTTTCTTTGGCTGCTTGCAACTGCGCGAATGCAGACAGGGCGCGATGCGACGTGTCTGCGCACGCATCACTGCGCTCGCGATTTGTATAGATATCGCGACATGGCTCGTGCGTGACGCGCAACGAACGATCGAGCGCGCCCGTCATCTCAGCACGGCGCAACGCGTGGTCAGACAAGCAAAGACGCAACCTACATGGCGGCGATAACGTCCACCAGAACTTGTCTGACTTAATCCAGATCCGAAAACAAAAAAACGGGCCTTTCGGCCCGTTTTTTTTAATCTCTACGTCACTTCGATGATCAGAAGCGCTGGTTGTACTGCACGAACAGGAAGCGGTCGTAGTCGAGCATCGGATCGATCGCAGCGGTGCTGCTGTTGGTGATCGAGTAGGTGATCGGCGGCTGCTTGTTCCAGATGTTGCGGGCACCAATGGTCACGCTGCCATCCCACGGAGCCTGCCAGGTGACCGAGACATCCTGGTAGGAGATCGAGCCCTTCTTGTTGGAGCCGGTACCGCCGCCCCAGCCCGGGTTCGGCGTCTGGTAGTTCGGGTTGTTGCACTCGATGCCTGCGGCTGCATCCCAGCAGTAATCACGGAAACCGCCGTAGTAGCGCAGGTTCCAGTTGGCCGACAGCGAACCCAGCGACCAGTCCAGACCCAAGGTGGCACGCACGCGCGGGAAGTTCCAGTAGCCAGCAGCGTTTGCCCACTCGGCACCGGCTTCTGCCTGCGACTTGTAGGTCGCCAGATAGTTGGTGTCCAGGTTGACAGCGAACTTGCCGTACGCGGTTTCCGGCATGCGATAACGCACGCCGAAGTTGTAGCCTTCGGTTTCCAGACGACCCAGGTTGACGTTGCCGCGGCTCAGCGTGGTGACCTGACCGGTGACCGCATCGCGACCGTAGTCGGCACAGTAGCTGGCCAGGCTGTTGAGGTAGCAGTTGTTCAACACATCATTGGCCGTCAGCGACGTAATGATGTTGGAGATCGAAATGCGGTACCAATCCAGCGAGAAGTCCAGGCCCTGCACCCAATGCGGGCTGTACACCATGCCCACGGTCCGGGTGATGCTGTATTCCGGCTCCAGCTCGGCATTACCCACGCCCGAATTGAACGGGGCGTTGCCCTGCACGTCACGACGCGTCACCGGGTTGCCCGCGGTATCGGTCTGACGGAAACCCGCCGGCAGGCCTTCGCCTGCGCAGCGCGCTGCAACGCCTGCATTGCCGAGCGAGCCGAAGGTCGCATCGCAAGGATCAGTGAAGGTATCGAACGTCTGCGAACCGCCACCGAAGGTGTCGGACAGCGTCGGCGCACGGAAACCGGTGCCGTAGGTACCACGCACCAGCAGGTCGTCGATCGGCTTCCAGGTGAAGCTGAACTTGCTGTTGGTGGTGTCGCCGAAGCGGCTGTAGTTGCTGTAACGCGCAGCCACGTCGAACGACAATTCCTTGGCACCCGGCAGATCCTTCAACACCGGGATCAACAACTCCAGGTAGGCTTCGTTGGTCTGGTAGCGACCTTCGGTTGCCTGTGCGGCCAGATCGGTGGTGTAACCGGCGCTGGACAGCTGATCCGGATAGTCGTAACCGCTGATTTCGCGGTGTTCGACGCCTGCGGCGAAGCCCAGTTCACCGGCCGGCAGGTCAAACAGGCCACCGGTAACGTTGGCGGTCCACTGCTTGCTCAGGCTTTGCTGCGTGGCCTGGCCCAATGCATTGATGTACTGCAGCGCGTTCGGCGTGGAGGCCGACGGGCCACCCAGGATATTGAACGGGGTGCACTGGCCCAGCGCGTTGCTGGTGCCCAGCGGCAGCGGGCTGGCAGCCGTACCGCACTGCACCTGACCCTGTGCATTGAGGAACGACGGGCCCAGCGCCTTCTGCAACGCCAACAGGTTGATGTTGCCGCGCGAAACCTGCGTCACATCGTACTTGTTGTAGTTGAAGCCGACGTCCCAGTTCCAGCCGTGGCTGCCGACGTCGAATACGCCTTCCAGCGCCGCGTCGAAATGCAGGGTCTTGACGTTGCTTTCGGTGGTGCGCGGCAGTTCGACCGTGCGGCGGAACCAGCTGGTGATGTCCTGGCCGACCGGGTTGTAGTAGCTGCTGCCGCTGATCGCCACCGGGAACTGCGGCTGCGAAGAGGCCTGCAGCGGGTAGCCGGCGATCTGACGGTTCGAGTCGCGCTCGGAGTACATCGCCGTCGACTTGAAGGTGATGCTGTCGGTCAGGTTGTAGCTGCCGGTGGTGAAGATCGACTTGTTGCGGCTGGACTGCTGCAACATCATCTGGTCGACGGAGTTGTAATAGTCGTCGGTGGTGATGTCGTTGTGGTAATTGGCGATGTTGCGCGAATCCGCACCCACGCCACGGCCGTCAAACGAACCGGTGTGGTTGAGGATGTAGGTTTCACCGTTGGAGGTGAAACGACCCCACGGGCCGGTCGCGCTCAGGCTGTCTTCGATGTGATTCGGGCCGGCCGAGTAACGGGTCAGCGCACGATCCTTGGCCCACACCGGATCTTCATTGGTGTAGTTGGCACCGAACACCAGCGAGGCGCGGTCGGTGGTGGTGCCGGCGGTGAAGGAGTACTGCTCCTTGGAACCGTCGCCACGGCCGTTCTGGCCGAAGTAGGCCGAGGCTTCGGCACCATCGTAGTTCTGGCGCAGGATGATGTTGACCACACCGGCAACGGCATCGGAGCCGTAGATCGCCGAGGCACCGTCCTTGAGCACTTCGATGCGCTCGATCAGCGAACTCGGGATGGTGGACATGTCGGTCAGGCCGTTCAGGCTGCTGGTCCAACGCTTGCCGTTCACCAATACCAGGGTACGATTTTCGTTCAGGTTGTACAGATTGACGTACTGACCGCCCTGTTCCGGGTCGGAGGTCAGCACGGCGGCCTTGCTGTAGGTCTGCGTACCGGCAATCGACAGGTTCTGGAGAATGTCACCAACGCTGACCAGACCCGACTTCTGGATGTCCTGCTGGGTAACGGTGAACACCGGCTGTGCGGTTTCGACGTCGACCGAGCGGATGCGCGAGCCGGTAATTTCGATGCGGTCCAGCGTCGTGGTCGACGGGGCGGCGGACTGCTCTTGTGCATTGGCGGCAAATGCCGGCGTCAACGCGATCGCAATACCGGCGGGCAACAGGCCCAGCCGCACTGCGGAGGTGCGAAGGTTCATCAATCTCTCCAGGGTTCGTTAGTGGCGCGTTAAGCGCCCCTGTGCAAATTACGATTGCGTGAACATCGTCGCTTTGCGCGTCACGTTCCGTGGCTTTGCCGAATCTGGCGGATTTGTCGTTTGGTCGCGGTAATGCGATGCGGAGACACCGAAACGCGCACGAAATGCACGCGCAAAGCTGCAGCAATTGTCGAACCCGCTTGCGGCCGCAACCTCACCGATCATCATCGAGGTATCGCGCAGCAGATCGGAGGCGCGCTCCAGCCGCAACCGTGCCGACAGGGCCTGCGGGCTTTCCTCGTACAGGCTCTGGAACGTCTTGGAGACATACCAGCTGGAGAAGTTGGTCAGCTGCGCCAGCTCAGCGATGCGCACCACGCGGTCGCTGTTGCCTTCCAGATACAGGCGCGCGCGCTGCATGCGACCGAAGACCTGACGACGACGACTGCGTGAGCGCCCCGGGCAGCGCTGCTCCTGCGCGATGAAGTCGCGCTGCATCGCAGCCAGATGCAGCAACAACGGGCGTGCCGATGCACTGCCGCTCTGTGCGGCCGCGTTGCGCCACAGACGCAGTGCAATGCGCAGATCGCCACGCGACAGCTGGCTGCGTCCCGGATACAGCGTAGCGTCGGTCAATTCGGCCAACGATTGCAGGCTGTCGCCATCCAGGCTGACGCCGACACAGAGCGCGCTGCGGTCGGCCTGCACGGTGGGGTGCGATTCCTTGTCGAAGGCGATCCAGTCGCCGGCGCGCAGACGGAAGCGCCCTTCCTTGGCCTCCACCCAGGCGCGGCCGCGCAGCTGCACCCACAGCGTGAAGGTGGTGGCCGCGGTCCGGATGCTGCCCAGGCGCGAGACCGCCAGACAGGTCGTCGACGTCGGCTCGCTGGCACCGTCCAATGAGAGTGCGAGTCCGCGATCTGCGGTGATGACCTGTTGCATGGTGGCAGCCCCCTGTACAAAAGAGGGCGTAGTGTTTTGCCGAATCTGGCGTGAGTCAGGAAGTTCCGACGAAGGTCTGCCGAAATTGCCACGAAGTCTTTCCGAAGAACTTACGAGGCGATTTTCCTCAACACGATCAACAGGTTGGACATCACACCCAGGGGCGTTGCCAGGCGTTCCGGTAATGGCATGAAGGCGATCGAGCTGCCATCTTCCTCCGCCAGTGCCACATACAGCGCACCACTGCGCTGATCCACGCTGAAACCGTTGATGGTGGTGTACTTGGCAACGTCCAGGCAGCGCCCGTCACCCCCGCGCAGCTCACTGTCATGGGTGGCGCAGGTGTCGGTGGACGACAGGTAATGCACCTGACCACGCGCACCGGGCGCCCAGCTGCGATAGCGCCAGCGCGACGGTTGCTGCGGATCGACCGGCTGCAAGGTGTCGGCCGCCAGCGACGGGGCGACCTGCCATAGCCCGCCGCCGGTCAGACGCGTCAGCAATACCTGGCCGCTGACGCGGTCCAGCCGCAGCTGCGAGACGTCCTGCAACGACGCCAGCGCGCGCCATGGAGCGCTGCGTCTGTCGTAGAGCGTGGCGAAGGTGTGCCCATCATCGGCGGCAGCCACCACCAACAACCGATCGGGATCGGGAACATGGATCGCCTGCAACGGTCGCGCCTGCGGCACCGGTAGCCGCAACGCCTTGCCCGTGCCTGGCGTCACTTCGAACAGTGCCGCATGCCCTTGCGCGTCGCTGCCGCTGACCAGCACGCGTTGCGAGTCGGCCGACCAGTCGGCGGCTTGGCGCGCATCCGGCCGCAGGCCTTCGATCAGCCGCACCGAGCCAGGCTTGCCGACATCGCCCCACCACAGGCCGTACGCACCGGAGCGATTGGAGGCAAAGATCAACTGGCGCCCGTCCGGCGCGATCATCGGCTGGTCGTCGCGCCCGCTGGAAGGAAACAGCCGGCGGCGAATGTAGCCGCCATTCATGGGGTCGTGAATGACCTGATAGACACCAAATTGCGGTTTGCGCTGCACGAACACCAGATGGCCGTGCGCCACATCCGGCGCCTGCGCATCGTCCACACCGAGGTCATGCAGGCTGTGGTCGACCAGATCGAGCCGGTAGAGCCGCGCCTCGCTGTCCACACGGCGCCCGAAGATCAGGCCGCTGCCGTCGGGCAACCAGCTCCAGCCGCGGATATCGGCGTTGTCGTGGGTCAGCCGTTCGGCGGTTCCACCGTTTGCCGGGATGCGCCACAGATCACCAAGCTGCGGATTGCGCAGAAACACGATCCAGTGCCCGTCCGGCGAATAGCGCGGCGTGTAATCGAAGTCGCTCGGTTGCGCGCTGTAGCTCAGCGGCTGCCATTGGCCGGTTTCCAGATCCAGCCGCCGCATGCGCGGCGCCCCGTGCGTGCCCGTCATGCTGCCGAACAGCAGGGCACGGCCGTCAGGCGACCAACTGAAACTCAGCATGTCCGCGCCATCGCAGCGCGCCACCTCGCGTGCGGCAGCCGGGCCGTTGGCGGCGGCGATCATGATGCGGCAGCTGCCATCGGGCGCCTGCCGCGAGAAGGCGATCTCGCGCCCATCCGGCGACCAGGCCGGCAGCCGATCGGAGATGCCGGCCGCCGGCGTATCGAGCACGCGCGGGTAAGCATTGTTGGTGGTCTTGACCAGGATCGAGGTGCCCGCGCGATCGCTGGTCAGCGAGGCGTAGGCCACCATCGCCCCGTCCGGCGACAGGCTGGGCGTGAGATCGAAGCCGCCGCCCGCAGTGATGATCTGATACGGGCGCTTGGGGCTGCCGAGCACTGCCGAGGCCGCTGCCGCATCGCGATCTGGAGCGCGCATCCATAGCGTCCGCGCCGCCAGCGCCAGCACCACCAGCAAAGCCACGCTGGCCACCGCCAGGGCCATCCATCGGCGCTGCTTCGCTACAGCCGACGCAGCCGGAACCGGTGCTGGAGGCTGCCGGGTGACCGGGCTGCGCTCCAACGCGGCAGTGGCGGTGACGCCGACGGTGCGGTTGCGCTCGTCGGGCTCGTTGTCCAATGCGGTCACGGCCGTTGCAGGCGCGGCAACATCGGCCGGACCGTCCGACGGCTGCTCCCACGCAACCGGGGCCAGCAGGCGATAGCCGGTCTTGGCAATGGTCTCGATATGCTCGAAGCGCTGGCTGCCGTTGCTGGCCAATGCCTTGCGCAGTTGCGTGACCGCCTGGGTCACCACGTCGTTGGTTGGCAAGGTGTCGGGCCAGACCTCGGCCAGCAGTTGCTCGCGCGTCACCACCTGGCCCGGCTGCCGCGCCAGCGTCAGCAGCACCGCCAGGGATTTCGGTGCCAGACGCGCGGCGCGCTTGGCGCCGGGCGTATGCACTTCGCGCGAGGCGACGTCGACCACGCACTGGCCGACACGTAACCGGCCCGATGGCATCGCATTAGCGGGAGGAACACTCATCGGCAAGAAACACGCATCGGCATGCAAGGACTACAAAGAACGCAACACGCACTTCGCGCGAAACGCCAAATTCAGCAAAGGACCACAACCAACTGTGTCATGCATCCATTTGGTGCAAATTTTACTCTATGCCTCGTTGCTTCCCTACGACAGGTGGCGACGTCAGGCTCTCTCTCTCTCGCCGACGAATTCAAATAATTACGATGTCCCCTTCGCGCCTCTGGCGCGATTTTTTTATCTGCGATTCAGGAAAATGCCGCGAAATGCTTGCGGGCTGTAACCGCTTGCAATGCAGTCGCAGCGCGGCACTTGCGCACCGCGCTGCGATCTGACTAAGCCGAAGCTGAATTTTTCTTAAGCAGCCAGTCGATCTGCTGCAACGCAACGATGGTGCTGCATGTCACGTGGCGCGGTACACCTGCGCGCCTTGCGCCAGAAACTGCGCCGACTTCTCTTCCATTCCCGCCGACAAGGCATGCGCCTCGCCCATACCGTGCTCGGCCGCGTAATCGCGCACGTCCTGGGTGATCTTCATCGAGCAGAAATGCGGCCCGCACATCGAGCAGAAGTGCGCCAGCTTATGCGCGTCCTTGGGCAGGGTTTCGTCATGGAACTCCTTGGCTTTTTCCGGATCCAGCCCGAGATGGAACTGGTCGTCCCAACGGAATTCGAAACGCGCCTTGCTCAAGGCGTTGTCGCGCACCTGTGCGCCAGGATGCCCCTTGGCCAAGTCCGCGGCATGCGCGGCGATCTTGTAGGCCATGATGCCGTCGCGTACGTCCTGCCGGTTGGGCAGGCCCAGATGCTCCTTGGGCGTGACATAGCAAAGCATCGCGGTGCCGAACCAGCCGATCATCGCCGCACCGATGGCGCTGGTGATGTGATCGTAGCCGGGCGCGATATCTGTGGTCAGCGGCCCCAAGGTATAGAACGGTGCCTCGCCGCATTCGCGCAGCTGCTTGTCCATGTTTTCCTTGATCAGCTGCATCGGCACGTGCCCCGGACCTTCGATCATGGTCTGCACATCGTGCTTCCAGGCGATCCTGGTCAGCTCGCCCAGCGTTTCCAGCTCGCCGAACTGGGCTGCATCGTTGGCATCGGCAATGCAGCCCGGGCGCAGGCCATCGCCCAGCGAGAACGCCACGTCATAGGCTTTCATGATCTGGCAGATGTCTTCGAAGTGCGTGTAGAGAAAGTTTTCCTTGTGATGGGCCAGGCACCACTTGGCCAGGATCGACCCGCCGCGCGAGACGATGCCGGTCACCCGCTTTGCCGTCAGCGGCACATAGCGCAGCAGCACGCCGGCGTGGATGGTGAAGTAATCCACGCCCTGCTCGGCTTGCTCGATCAAGGTGTCGCGGAAGATCTCCCAGGTGAGCTCTTCCGCACGTCCGTCGACCTTTTCCAGCGCTTGATAAATCGGCACCGTGCCGATCGGCACCGGCGAGTTGCGGATGATCCATTCGCGCGTTTCGTGGATGTGCTTGCCGGTGGACAGGTCCATCACCGTGTCGCCGCCCCAGCGGATCGACCACACCAGCTTTTCGACTTCTTCCGCGATGCCGGACGACACCGCGCTGTTGCCGATGTTGGCGTTGATCTTGGTCAGGAAATTGCGACCGATGATCATCGGCTCGCTTTCCGGGTGATTGATGTTGTTGGGCAGGATCGCGCGGCCACGTGCGATTTCGTCACGCACGAAGTCCGGCGTGATGCGTTGCTGGATCGCGGCACCGAAGGCTTCGCCCGGATGCTGCTTGCGGAGCATCGCGTCGGCCACCGCTTCCAGGCGCTGGTTTTCGCGGATCGCCACGAACTCCATTTCCGGGGTGATGATGCCACGCCGCGCGTAATGCATCTGGGTGACATTGGCACCCTCGCGCGCCACGCGTGGCAGGCGCCGCGCAGGAAAACGCACCGCATCCAGGCGCGCATCGTGCTCACGGCCGCGGCCGAAGCTGGAACTCAGGCCGTCCAGCGCCACGGTATCGCCACGCTCGGCGATCCAGCGCGCGCGCAGCGGCGCCAGACCGGCGACAAGATCGATCGCGGCATGCGGGTCGGTATACGGCCCGGAGGTGTCGTAGACGCTGAGCGGCGCGTTGTCCTCGCCACCGAACAGGGTCGGTGTGCGGGTCAATGCAATCTCGCGCATCGGCACCTGCAGGTCGGCGCGCGAGCCCTGCACGAAGATCTTGCGGGAGCCTGGAATCGGCTGGGTCACAGCCTCGGACAGCGACTGAGCTTGTTGCTGCAAAACGGTAGGCGCGGCATTCATGGCGTTCGTCCTGTGTGCTGGAAAACCAGCACCCACGGCGCTGGCTCTGCGAAGGATTCGCAGGCGGACGAAGCGGCGGCGCTCAATGGCGATGCACCCGTGCAGGCACGGACCATCGCATCTAACGAAGCTTCCCTACGCCGGTATCAGCCGGATCAGGTTCGAAGGGACTATCTCAACCGCAGCGTACTGCGGTACCCCCACTTCGGCGGCGATTAAACCACATCGCACCGTGCGCGGCTAAAAAAGTCGCGGCTGCCAGCAACACGCTTCGCACCGAGGTGCGCGGTGACGCCTGTCGCTTCGGGCGCGTCCACGTCCGCCTGCGGTGAACACAGTAGTTGTCGCGCTCGACAGCGACATGTGTCCGCGCCTGGCATCACAGGTCAGCACCGCACACGCGCAGCGTCCGCACGGCATTGCATGGCGCGCCCGCGCACTGTGCGCGGCGCAGCGCAACAAGGCGCCGATTGGCGAAAAACGGTGGCGACACCCGCTCGTTAAATTCCCGCTAAGCCTGCGTGTCGTGTCGATGAAGACGTACATGCGCAGGTGCCATCCAACGGGGATCGCGCTGTCGCTCCTCCTCTATCGGGAATCGCCGTACACATGACTATGCCCACGCTCCACCCGACCCTGCGTCGGGGCTCGCTCGCGATCGCCATCGGCCTGTGCGTCACCACCAGTGCCGTTGCCCAGGAACAGACCGACAAGAGTCCGACCAATCTGGACAAGATCGAAGTCACCGGCTCGCGCATCCGCTCGGTCGATGTGGAAAATTCGCAACCGGTGCTGGTGCTCACGCGCCAGGACATCGAAAAGCAGGGCCTGACCTCGGTGGCCGACGTGCTCAAGCGCATCCCCTCCAATGGCGCAACGATGAACTCCACCGTCAACAACGGCGGCGACGGCTCGGCCACCGTGAGCCTGCGCAACCTGGGTGCCTCGCGCACCTTGGTACTGGTCAACGGACGGCGCTGGGTGTCGGGCCTGTCCGGCTCGGTGGATCTCAACACCATTCCGTCGGCCATCGTGGAGCGCGTGGAAGTGCTCAAGGACGGCGCCTCGTCGATCTATGGCTCCGATGCCATCGCCGGTGTGGTCAACATCATCACCCGTAGCGATTTCGATGGTGCCGAAGTCAATGCCTACGTCGGCCAGTACGGCCAGGGCGACGGTCAGCGCACTTCGTTCGATGCCACCGTGGGCGCCACCAGCGAGCGCGGCAACCTGGTGATCGGGCTGTCCAGCGTCAAGGAAGATGCGGTGATGGCAGGCGACCGCGAGATCTCGGCCGAGCCGGTGTATGGCGCAGGGTCGTCGGCCTACAGCAGCTACTCGGCAAGTGGCCGTCTGCGTGCAGGTGGCAACAGCGGTGCCTGGACCGTGTTGCCCGGCAGCGCAACCGCCAGCGGCGACAGCAATTATCCGCGCTACGGTCTGGACCAGTACACCGCCTTCAATACCTCCAATTACGGCTACAACTACGCCAAGGACAATTACCTGGTCACGCCGCAGAAGCGTGATGCCTTGTACGTGCAGGGCAACTACGCACTTACCGATAACGTGCGCTTCAAGTTCGATGGACTCTACAACCGCCGCCAATCGTCACAGCAGCTGGCCGGCTTTCCGCTGGCCTCGGTCAACACCGGCATCCTGATGAGCGGCGACAGCTACTACAACCCGTACAACAGCGCCTACGGCGGCGACGGGCGCGATGTGGGCTGGTCGCACCGGTTGACCGAATTCGCGCGCACCTACCAGCAGGACGTCAAGACCTCGCACGTGTATACCGGGCTGGAAGGCGACTTCCAGTTTGCGGACAGGCAGTTCAGCTGGGATGTGGGCTTTGCGCACAATCAGACCGACCAGACCGAAACCCAGTACGGCGATGTCAACCTGCTCAACCTGGGCAACGCGCTCGGTGCATCCGGCATCGTCAATGGCACCCTGTCGTGCCTGGACGGCGGCGGCGTCGTCATTGCCGGCTGCGTGCCGTTCAATCCCTTGTCGCCGGCCGGTGGCGTGACCCAGGAGATGCTGGACTACATCCTTTTCACCGCGCACAACACCTATCAGTACAAGAACAGCAGTTTCACTGCCAACCTCACCGGCGATCTGTTCGAGCTTCCCGCCGGCTGGATGAGCTTTGCCGCCGGTGTCGAGCATCGCGAGGAAAGCGGCTTCTCCTCGCCGGATGCGTTGATTTCGGCCGGTTACACCTCGGGCAATTCGTTTACGCCCACCTCCGGCTCGTACACGCTCAACGACTACTACACCGAAGTGGCGATTCCGCTACTGAAGGATGTGGCCGGTGCGCAGTTGCTGGAATTGAGCGCAGCCGTGCGTTACTCGGACTACAACACCTTCGGCAGCACCACCAACAGCAAATTCGGCTTCAAGTGGAAGCCGGTCGCCGACCTGTTGATCCGTGGCAACTACGCCACCGGCTTTCGCGCGCCATCGATCGAAAACCTGTACCTGGGCGCATCGGACAGCTTCGATACCTATTCCGATCCCTGCTCGACCAACAGCACCTCCTACACCGGCGCGATTGCTGCCGCGTGCGCGGCCGGCGGCGTACCGGCAAATTACGTGGCCGAATACAACAGCGCCAGCGGCAACTCCGGCCAGACCATCTATCCGTTCACCTACACCAGCAACGCCAACCTGCAGCCAGAAAAATCCAAGAACGCTACGCTCGGTTTCGTCTACAGCCCCGCCTCGGTGCAAGGCCTGGATGTGTCGCTGGACTGGTGGAAGATCAAGATCACCGACGCCATCACCGAATTCAGCGCCAACCAGATCCTGTCGCAGTGTTATCAGTTCAATGTCTCGGCGTTCTGCGACCTGGTCACCCGCGATGCCACCGGCGCCATCACCGGCCTGGTGATCCAGCCGGTGAACGTCGGCGAGCAACGCATGCAGGGCTACGATTTCACCGCGCGCTACAAGCTGCCGCAGACCGCGATCGGCCAGTTCATGCTGACGCTGGATTCGACCTACGTGGCGGTCAACGAGCAGAAGCAGGACGACAATTCGGCCTGGGAAAGCTACAACGGCATCTACCACACCGATAACCCGAACTGGCGCACGCGCGGCACGCTCACCCTGGACTGGAGCTACGGCAACCTGGCCGCCAACTGGGCCGTGCGTTACTACTCGGGCATGAAGGACTACGACTCGGAACTGGACGACGCCGGCAACTATCGCCACGTCGCGGCAACTGCGTTCAACGACATGCAGGTGTCTTACCAGCTGCCGTGGAATGCAACCGTGCGCGTGGGTTTGAACAACGTTTTCGACCGCGACCCGCCGGTGGCGCTCAGCGCCTCTGCCAACTCGTTCGATTCGGCCTATGCCATCCCGGGACGCTACAGCTATCTGCAGTACACCCAGCGCTTCTGATCGCGCTGCCTGCGTCGCCGGTCCGCTGTCTGGACACACCGGTTGTCACAACGACTTCCTTCGGGGGGTCGTTGCGCATGTGCCAGGGCTGACACGCAGGCGGCCGCCTGGCACGCAGCACGCCAGCGGCGCCATGCAGGGACATTTCTACGGCACATGACCCCGCTAGCCTGCAGTCACTACAACAAGAAACCTGCTCTCTCTCCCTGCCGCCGATCTTCGGCGGCTTTTTTTTGTGACCTACTTGCCACAGCCATCGCCGGTTCGTTATCGTTCCGTGAAATAGGGGATGGACGACGCAGATGCAGGGGATGCACGGGTTTGGCTGGGCAGCAATGCTGCTGATGGGGTTGTTTGCAGGGACCGCGCAGGCCGCCTCCCCGCCGCCTGTCGAGGCGTTCGTCGAATCCGGTCCGATCTCCTCGCCGGCGATGTCACCCGATGGAAAGCATTTGGCGGTCAGCGCGGATCTGGGCGATGGCAACTACGCGCTGGTGGTCTACCGCATCGCCGGCATGCAATCCACCACCATGCTGCGCTTGCCGCGCTATGAATTGCCGGTGCGCATTGCCTGGGTCAGCGACCGCCGGCTGGTGATCGGCAAGGGGCGCAAACTCGGCTCGCTGGAAGAGCCCATGCCGATGGGCGAGATCATTGCCACCGACCTGGATGGTAGCAATCAGCGCTATGTGTATGGCTACCTGCAAAGCACCCGCAATGCCGGTCTGGAGCGCGGATTCGGCTATATCGAGGGCCTGCCGAGTCGCCGCAACGGGCACTTCTACATGCGGCGTCTGTCGTTGGACTCACGCCACTCGATGCTCTACGACGTCGACGCCAACACCACCACCCATCGGCTGATGGCCGACATCGACGTCCCCGATCTGCGGTTCGTGCTCGACCACGATGGCGTGGCGCACTACGCGTACGGCACCGACGACAACGATAACCCGTTGCTGTTCCGCCGCTCGGGCAATGGCTGGTCGCCAATGACCCAGGTCCAGGCCAGCTGGCGACCAATCGCATTCGCGCGGCAGCCGGGCCGCCTCTATGGCTGGTACAGCGACGCGGGTGGCCCTGCAGTCCTGGTGGCCACCGATCCCGATGGCCAGCAGCGCAGCGTGCTTGCGTCGGACCCGTTCTACAGCGTGGATGACCTGCAGTGGGGTTCGGCGCCGCAAACGCCGTTTGCTGCACGGCTGGGGCCAGGGCGGCCGACACTGCGCTATTTCGAGCAGGACACCGCCGAAGCGCAACTGCACCGGAGCCTGAGCCAGACCCTGGCCGGCCAGTACGTGGACTTCATCAATTTCACCGAGGACGGCAATGGCCTGCTGCTGAGGGCCTACAGCGACCGCGATGCCGGAGCCTGGTACATCTTCGACCGGCCGAGCAATACGCTCAAACTCGTCATCAAGGCACGCAATGCATTGCAGGCGGCGCAGATGAGCGAGCGGCGCATGGTGACCTTTCAAGCCAGCGACGGCTTGACCCTGGACGGCGTGCTCACCGTTCCCGGCAACGCCGCAAACGGGGTGCGCATGCCGATGATCCTGCTGCCGCACGGCGGCCCGCACGCAGATGGCGATGGCTGGGCCTTCGATACCGACGCCCAGTTCCTGGCCAGCCGCGGGTATCTGGTGCTGCAGGTCAACTACCGCGGCGGCCTGGGTCGTGGCAACCGGTTCGAGCGCGCCGGATATCGCCAGTGGGGCGAACGCATCCAGGACGATCTGATCGACGGCGTACGCTGGGCGGTGGGCCAGGGACTGGCCGATCAGACGCGCATCTGCAGCTATGGCGCCAGTTTCGGCGCGTATGCCGCCATGATGGTGCAGGTCAAGGCGCCGGAGTTGTTCCGCTGCGCGGTCGGTGTGGCCGGCATCTATGATCTGCAGATGATGTACAGCAAGGGCGACATCAATCGCAGCGAGTACGGCCTGAATTATCTGGAGCGCGCCATTGGCCGTGATGCCGCCGAACTGGCCGCACACTCCCCGGTGATGTTGGCCGAGCGCATCAAGGTGCCGGTGCTGCTCGTGCACGGTGAAGAGGACGAACGCGCCCCGTTTGCACAGGCCAAGAGCCTGCGCGCGGCATTGACACGCAGCGGCAACGCGCCGCAGTGGATGGCCGTTCCCAAGGAAGGCCACGGCTTCTACAAGGAGGCCAACCAGGTCACCTTCTATCGCACCCTCGAACGCTTTCTTGCCGAGCAGTTGGGTGGCAACACCGCGGCAACGACGCCCGGTACCGTATCTGCCGCGCCGCAATAACCACGCAAGCTAGTCCAGCGTGTAGCCCACCCGCAAACCGCCCCAGTGCTTGCGGCCCACAAAGATCGGGGCCGACAGGTCGAACATGATCTGGCCGGTGTCGCGGCGGTAGACCTGCAGGCGATACGGGTCGGTGTGCGCGCCCACGCTGCGGCCGACGCGGTCGGTGAACTTGCGCTTGGTGCGGTTGCCGAGCAGATCGCGCTTGGGATCGCCGGTCAGCGGCTGGGTGAAGCGCAGGTTGTGCGTGGGCACGTAGCCGTCGGGATTGGCGCAGATGGCGAACACGATCCACGGATGTGCATCCAGCAGTGGCTCCTGCAGGGCGGGTAACACCTCGTCGCAAAGTACATCGAAGTCGGTGCTGAACTTGGCCGGCTCCACGCCGGCAATCGGCGTGTAGGTGCGGGCGAACAGCGCCGCTTCGTCGATCTGGCCGCGTGCGATGGCCTGCGCCAGGGCAGTGCCGATACGAGCGGCGGTCGCCACGGTGAGTTCCTTGACGCGCGCGTGCCGGGGCACTGTCAGCGGGTCGGCCGGCAGACGGAACAGGCCCACGCAGTCGCGCAGCGTTTCGGTGCCGCGCTCCAGCGCCTCGCTGCGTTCGGCCACATGCGCGGCGTGCTGCAGGTTGCTGCGCCCCAGCGCCACCACGCCATCGACGGCGCTTTCGATGCCGCGAATCTCGCCGTCCTGCGCCTGGATCCGCCCGGCCACCGTGGTCATCGCGCTGCTGGCCTGGCCGAGCACGCGGGTGATGCCGTCGAGTACCGCTTCGGTGCCGCGCGCCGAGGCTGCGCCCTCGCCCACCGCGGCGCTGGTTTCGGCCAGGATCGCGCGCACGTCGCGCGCTGCCGCTGCCGCGCGTTCGGCCAGGCGGCGGATCTCGGTGGCGACCACCGCAAACCCGCGCCCGGCATCGCCGGCATGCGCAGCTTCGATGCTGGCGTTGATCGACAGGATATTGGTCTGGAACGCCACCGAGTCGATGACTTCGATGACCTCGCCGGCACGCGCGGCGCGGCGTTCCACTTCGTGCATGGCCTGGCCCAGCGCATGTGCGGCGGCAACGCCCTGACGTGCGCTACCGTCGGCACTGGCGGCCAGCGCGATCACCTGTGCCAGATCGGCATTGACGTCGTGCAGGCTCGAAGCAAGCCGCTCCACCGCCGTGCGGGCGCCATCCAGCGCTTCGGTCTGCGCCTGCGACTGACGCACCATCTCGTCGTTCTCGGCCACCAGCGGCGGCACTTCGGCGGCGATCTGCACCGACAACGCCACGGCCTGGCGGATCGCCTCGGCCAGGTTGCCGAAGCCGGCCTGCAGCCGGCGCCCCATGTCGGTCTCTGCCAGACCGGGCGGCAGCAGCAGTTCCAGCTCGCAGCCGGCCAGCGCCTGGGCGGTGCGCTCCAGCACGGTGCGGTCTTCGTGCTCGGCCTGCAGGCGCGCCACCAGCGGCTGCAGCAGCGGCGAGATCGGTACCGGCCGGCTGTCTTCGGCCAGGCGGGTGGCTTCGCGCAGCAGGATCGCGGTTTCCACATGCGGCAGCGACAGCATCCAACCACCGTGCTCGCGGTCGCGCACATAGCGCACGCGCCGGGCCGGGTCGTCGCCGGGGGCCGCCCAGACGCCGTCTTCGCCGACCAGATCGGCTGCGCCCAATCCCCACAACACCGACGCCGGCGCGCCCTGCAGCTCGCCGGCGGTCTTGCCCAGGACGTCCAGGCCGGCGCGATTGCAGGCCACCACGCAGGCCTCGGCCGATAGCCGCAACAGCGCGACCGGTGCATCGGGGAGCAGCGCCGCATGCGTTTGCGACGGCGGATCGGGCTGTTGCATCGAGCTCATGGGCATTCCTAATCCATCATGATCATTAGCGGCGCGCTGCGGCTGCAATTGAGCGGCGCCCCGCACCGCAGGCGCTTGCTCAGTAGCCGGCGGCCTGCCCGTCCTTGCGGCTTTCCGAAGCGCCGTAGTACACGCCGCTGGCCGGGTCGCGCGCGATCGCCTGGTATCCGCCATACGGGCCATCGGCAAAGATCACCCGGTGGCCTTTGCGCATCAGTGCGCGAATGGTGTCGTAGGAGAAGCCGGTTTCCAGGTTGACCTCGCCGCCGTCGCTCATCGCGGTGGCCTGGCCGGTCGGCTCGGTGGAGCCTTCATGCTGGATGCGCGGCGCGTCGCCGGCTTCCTGCAGATTCATATGGAAGTCCACCAGGTTCATCACGATCTGCACGTGCCCCTGCGGCTGCATCGCCCCGCCCATCACCCCGAAGCTCAGCCACGGCTTGCCGTCCTTGGTGACGAAGGCGGGAATGATGGTCTGGAACGGCCGCTTGCCCGGCGCGTAGCCATTGGGGTGATCCTTTTTCAGCACGAACATCTCGCCGCGGTCCTGCAGGATGAAGCCCAGCCCGGGCGGGGCCATGCCGCTGCCCATGCCGCGGTAATTGGACTGGATCAACGACACCATCATGCCGTCGGCATCGGCGACGGTCATGTAGATGGTGTCGCCTTCTTCCAGCTGCTTTGGCGTGCCCGGCTGTACTTCCTTGAGCGCCTTGTCCATGGAGATCAGCGCGCGACGCTGCGCGGCGTAGTCCTTGGAAATCAGCCTGGCCAGCGGCGCCGGCTGGAAGGCGGGGTCGGCATAGAAGCGCGCGCGGTCGGCGAAGGCCAGCTTCTTGGCTTCGGTGAACAGGTGCACATGCTCGGCCGAGCCGTACGGAATCTTGGAGAAATCGTAGCCCTCCAGGATATTGAGCATCTGCAGCGCGGCGATGCCCTGGCTGTTGGGCGGCAACTCCCAGACGTCATAACCACGGTAGTTGGTGGACACCGGCTCCACCCACTCGCCGGTGTGGCTGGCCAGATCCTCGTAACTCAGGTAGCCGCCATTGGCCTTGAAATAGGCACCGATGGTGCGGGCGATGTCGCCCTTGTAGAACGCATCGCGGCCACCGTCGGCAATCTGCTGCAAGGTGTTGGCCAGGTTCGGGTTCTTCCACAGCTCGCCCTTGCGCGGGGCATGGCCGTCGATGGTGAACTGCTCCTTGAAGCCGGGGTACTGCGACAGGCGCGGCACCGAGCGGTCCCAGTAATAGGCGATGGTCTCGGCCACCGGATGGCCCTCGCGGGCGTAGCGGATCGCCGGGGCCAGGTTCTGCGCCATCGGCTTGCGCCCGAAGCGCTCGTGCAGCGCGAACCAGCCATCCACCGCGCCCGGCACCGAGACCGGCAACGGGCCGGTCGGCGGTATGTCCTTCAGCCCACGTCGCTGGAACTCGGCCAGCGTCAGCGATCTGGGCGAGCGGCCCGAGCCGTTGTAGCCGTAGAGCTTGCTGGTCTTGGGGTCCCAGACGATCGCAAACAGATCCCCGCCGACGCCGTTGCCGGTGGGCTCCATCAGGCCCAGCGCGACATTGGCAGCAATCGCCGCGTCCACCGCCGAGCCGCCGTCCTTCATCACATCCAGCGCGATCTGGGTGGCCAACGGCTGCGAGGTCGCCGCCATCGCATGCGGGGCGATGACTTCCGAGCGGGTGGCGAACGGCTGCCCGGTGATCCGGTCGGCAGCACTGAGGGGCGGCGCGAGCAGCGCCAAGGCAGACATCAACAACACAGGTACGCGACGCATGACAGAAGATCCCCGGACACCACAGGTGAGTGGCCAACCATACCAGCGGGTCGGGCCGCCTCGCTCGGCAAGCGCTGCCTGCCAGCACAAATGCCGCGCATTTAGTGACTCGCATCGCCCGTTACCGCCTTGCAGCGATGCGGTTTCAACAGCAACCATGCTGCTGCCACGCGGTTTTTTGCGACACAACGCCGATTGATGCGGCCGTTTCATGCGCAAGGGTTGACACCCCACCTGCAGCGATGGTTATCTCAGTCACATGCCGCACCGCCACACCACCTCGAACGCCCCAGTGTCCGCGCCCATCGGCGCGTCGGCAGCGTCGCTTCTCGTGCTCGTACTTATTACCTCGCCAACCGGTGCGGGACGGGACTTCGTGTAGGCAACAGACACACAAGGCTTCGATCAGACCCCGCACCGGCAACGGCGCGGGGTTTCGCGTTTCAGGGACCACCAAAAGTTTCGAATGACATGAACGACATCACCGACATCGCCACCAGCTGCCCTACCCGCGCCGACCACTGCGTTGGTGCAGTGCCTGCATGGCCGGTGCCGTCGTCCATCCCCGCCTTAATCGGCCGGCCAGCCCTGACGCTGCCCGCTGATCCTTTTCCCACTGCCAACCCCGCAAGGACTACTCCATGAGCAACGACACCCAACCGAAAATCGCGATCATCGGCTACGGCAGCCAGGGCCGCGCGCATGCGCTGAACCTGCGCGATTCCGGCTTCGACGTCACCGTCGGCCTGCGTGCCGGTGGCCCGACCGAATCCAAGGCCCAGGCCGACGGCTTCACCGTGGTGGCGCCGGCCGAGGCGGTCAAGAGTGCCGACCTGGTTGCGATCCTGACCCCGGACATGGTGCAGAAGAAGCTCTACGAAGAGGTCATCGCCCCGAACATGAAGCAAGGCGCCTGCCTGCTGTTCGCGCATGGCTTGAACGTGCATTTCGACATGATCACCCCGCGCGCCGATCTGGACGTGGTGCTGGTCGCGCCGAAGGGCCCGGGCGCGCTGGTGCGTCGCGAATATGAGATCGGCCGCGGCGTGCCGTGCATCTATGCGGTCTACCAGGACACCAGCGGCAAGGCCGAGCAGTTCGCGCTGACCTATGCCGGCGGCCTGGGCGGCGCGCGCGCCAACATCATCAAGACCACTTTCAAAGAAGAGACCGAAACCGATCTGTTCGGCGAGCAGGCCGTGCTGTGCGGCGGCGCCTCGTCGCTGGTGCAGGCCGGGTTCGAAGTGCTGGTGGAAGCCGGCTACCAGCCGGAGATCGCGTACTACGAAGTGCTGCACGAACTGAAGTTGATCGTGGACCTGTTTTACGAAGGCGGCATCACCCGCATGCTGGAATTCGTGTCCGAAACGGCGCAATACGGCGACTATGTCAGCGGCCCGCGCGTGATCGACGCCAGCACCAAGGCACGCATGAAGGACGTGCTGACCGATATCCAGAACGGCACCTTCACCAAGAATTGGGTGGCCGAATACGAAGCCGGCCTGCCGAACTACAACAAGTTCAAGCAGGCCGATCTGGAGCACCCGATCGAGGAAGTGGGCAAGAAGCTGCGCGCCAAGATGGTGTGGCTCAACGGTCAGCAGCAGGCCGCCGCCGCACCTGCGAATCAACAAGCGGCGTAATGCCGCCGCACCCCCACCGCTAACACCGAAGGTCCGCAACGCATGAACACCTCCGCACACAGCACGCCCCGCAACGGCGCGCGCTGGCTGACGCAGGCCCTGGAAGCCGAAGGCGTGGAAACGCTGTTCGGTTATCCGGGCGGCACCATCATGCCGTTCTACGACGCCCTGGTGGATTCCAGGCTCAAGCACATCCTGGTCCGTCACGAACAGGGCGCCGCCCTCGCCGCCAACGGCTACGCCCGTGCCAGCGGCCGGGTCGGCGTGTGCGTGGCCACCTCCGGCCCGGGCGCGTCCAATCTGGTCACCGGCATCGCCGATGCGATGCTCGATTCGGTTCCGATGGTGTGCCTGACCGGCCAGGTCGCCACGCCCCTGCTGGGCACCGATGCGTTCCAGGAACTGGACGTGTTCGGCATGACCATGCCGATCGTCAAGCACAGCTTTCTGGTGCGGCGTGTGGAGGATCTTCCGGAGATGGTGCGCGAAGCGTTCCGCATCGCACGCGAGGGACGCCCCGGGCCGGTGCTGATCGACCTGCCCAAGGACGTGCAGATCGCCGATGCCTCGCATCTGCCCGATCATGTGCCGGCGGCAGTGTTGCCACCTCCGGCCCCGGAAGATGCCAAATTGGCCGAAGCGCTGGCTGCCATCGCCAGCGCCGAACGCCCGGTGGTCTACGGCGGTGGCGGCATTGCCCTGGCCGGTGCGGTGGAGGCGTTTCGGCGCTTTGTCGAAGCCACCGGCATTCCCACCGCGCTGACCTTGCGCGGCCTGGGCGCGTTGCCGCATGCGCATCCGGATTATCTGGGCATGCTGGGCATGCACGGCACCCGTGCGGCCAATATGGCGATCCAGGAATGCGATCTGTTGGTGGTGGTCGGTGCGCGCTTTGACGACCGTGCCACCGGCAAGCTGAGCGAATTCGCACCATTCGCGCGCGTCATCCATCTGGATGCCGATGCGTATGAAATCTCCAAGCTGCGCACGGCCGACATCGCTGTGCCCGGCGATGTGGCGGTCAGCCTGAAGGCATTGAGCGCAGCACGTGGCAATTGCCAGGCATGGCGCACGCGCTGCTTTGCCAACCGCGAAAAATTCGGCGCGCGTTACGACGCGCCCGGCACCGATATCTACGCGCCGGCGCTGCTCAAACGCCTGAGCGAAGTGGCCCCGGCCGACACCATCATCGCCTGCGACGTGGGTCAGCATCAGATGTGGGTGGCCCAGCATTGCCGGTTCAACGATCCGCGCAATCACCTCACCAGCGGGGCGCTCGGCACGATGGGCTTCGGCCTGCCGGCGGCGATGGGCGCGCAGTTCGCCTGCCCCGACCGCACCGTGGTGCTGGTCTCCGGCGACGGAAGTTTCATGATGAACGTGCAGGAGCTGGTGACGATCGCGCGCTGCAAGCTGCCGGTGAAGATCGTGCTGCTGGACAACAGCTCGCTGGGCATGGTGCGGCAGTGGCAGGAACTGTTCTTTGCCGAGCGTTACAGCGAAATCGATCTGTCCGACAACCCGGATTTTGCCGCCCTGGCACAGGTCTTCGGCATCCCGGCCAAGCGCATCATCGCGCGCGGCGATGTCGATGCTGCACTGGCCGAACTGCTGGCGCAACCCGGCCCCGGCCTGCTGCATGTGGCCATCGACGCGCGTGCCAACGTGTGGCCGCTGGTGCCGCCCAACAACGCCAACAGCACCATGCTGGACAGCAATCCCGCACACGCGGCCAAGGAGACATCACATGCGTTACCGGCTTGATCTGGTGCTGAAGCCGGCCGAAGGCGCATTGGTGCGCGTGCTCGGCATGACCGAGCGACGCGGCTTCCGCCCCTGCGCCATCCAGGGCGCCAGCGCCCCGGACGATGCCGGCCGCTGGCATCTGCAACTGGACGTGGACAGCACCCGCCCGCCGGAGACGCTGCGCCTGCAGCTGGAGAAGGTGTACGACTGCGAGTCGGTGGTGATCACCGTGCTGGACTCGGTCGAGGTCGCGGCGTGAACGCCCGGACCTCGCGCGAGCATGAAACCGCTGTCCGGAGGTGTCTTCTCCCGGATCGGCCGTGCGCGTGCCGCAATGCCTGATTCCGGCCGCCCCTCCCCGCAGGAGCCAGACGTAGGCGACGTGGCGGTCAGCGTGGCCGACGTCCTGGCCGCGCAGGCCCGCCTGCGCAAGTATCTGTCGCCCACGCCGCTGCATTACGCCGAGCGCTTCGGTGTGTGGTTGAAGCTGGAAAATCTGCAGCGCACCGGCTCGTACAAGGTACGCGGTGCATTGAACGCCTTGCTGGCGGGGCTGGAACGCGGCGACGAGCGCCCGGTGATCTGCGCCTCGGCCGGCAATCATGCGCAAGGTGTGGCGTGGTCGGCGTACCGGCTGGGCGTGCAGGCCATCACGGTGATGCCCTACGGCGCGCCGCAGACCAAGATCGCCGGCGTCGCGCACTGGGGCGCCACCGTCCGCCAGCATGGCAACAGCTACGACGAGGCGTTTGCGTTCGCGCGCGAGCTGGCCGACCAGAACGGCTACCGTTTTCTGTCCGCCTTCGACGACCCGGATGTGATCGCCGGGCAAGGCACGGTCGGCATCGAGCTGGCCGCGCATGCGCCGGACGTGGTGATCGTGCCGATCGGCGGCGGCGGGCTGGCCTCCGGGGTGGCGCTGGCGCTGAAATCGCAAGGCGTGCGCATCGTCGGCGCGCAGGTGGAAGGCGTCGATTCGATGGCCCGCGCCGTGCGCGGCGATCTGCGCGAAATCACTCCCGTCCCCACGCTGGCCGACGGCGTGAAGGTCAAGATTCCCGGCTTTCTGACCCGCCGCCTGTGCTCGAGCCTGCTCGACGATGTGGTGATCGTGCGCGAGGCCGAATTACGCGAGACGCTGGTGCGCCTGGCCCTGGAAGAACACGTCATCGCCGAGGGCGCTGGCGCGCTGGCCTTGGCCGCCGGCCGCCGCGTTTCGGGGAAACGCAAGTGTGCGGTGGTCTCTGGCGGTAATATCGACGCAACTGTTCTGGCCACACTCTTGTCCGAGGTGCGGCCGCGGCCGCCACGCAAGCCGCGTCGTCGCAATACCGAGCGACTTCGCAACGAACGCAGCGCCAAGTCACTTCCCGAAACACCCGTTCTTTCCCGCCCATCCGCAGTCGCTTCAACGCCTGTCACCGCCATCGCCGTAGAGGAGTCTTCCTGGTGAACACGACCGTATCCAACCAGACCCCGCGTATCCGAATTTTCGACACCACCCTGCGCGACGGCGAGCAATCCCCCGGCTGCAGCATGACGCCCCAGCAAAAGCTGGTGATGGCGCGCGCGCTGGACGAACTCGGCGTGGACATCATCGAAACCGGTTTCCCGGCCAGTTCGCATTCCGACCGCGAGGCCGTCGCGATGATCGGCCGCGAGCTGCGTCGCCCCACGCTGGCGGTGCTGTCACGCTGCCTGCAGGCCGACATCGAAACCTCCGCACGTGCACTGGAGGCGGCCGCCAATCCGCGCCTGCATGTCTTCCTGTCCACCAGCCCGCTGCACCGCGAGCACAAGCTGCGCATGAGCCGCGAGCAGGTGCTGGAGTCGGTGCACAAGCATGTGACGCTGGCGCGCGGCTATATCGACGACATCGAGTTCTCCGCCGAAGACGCCACCCGCACCGAAGAGGATTTCCTGGCCGAGGTGGCGCGCGTGGCGATCGCCGCCGGTGCCACCACGATCAATCTGCCGGACACGGTGGGCTTTACCACGCCGGAAGAGATCCGCGGCATGTTCTCGCGCCTGATCGCCAGCGTGGAAGGTGCCGATACCGTGATCTTCAGCGCGCACTGCCATAACGATCTGGGCCTGGCGGTGGCCAACTCGCTGGCGGCGATCGAAGGCGGCGCACGGCAGGTCGAGTGCACCATCAACGGCATCGGTGAGCGCGCCGGCAACTGCGCGCTGGAAGAAATCACCATGGCACTGAAGGTGCGCGGTGCGTTCTACAACATCGATACCGACATCAACACCCCACGCATCGTCTCCACCTCGCAGTTGCTGCAGCGCCTGGTCGGCATGCCGGTGCAGCGCAACAAGGCGGTAGTCGGCGGCAATGCGTTCGCACACGAGTCGGGCATTCACCAGCACGGCATGCTGCGCCATCGCGGCACCTACGAAATCATGCGTCCGGAAGACGTGGGCTGGGAGTCCTCGCAGATGGTGCTGGGCCGCCACAGCGGCCGCGCGGCGGTGGAACAGCGCCTGCGTGCCTTGGGGTACCTGCTGGAGGAAGAAGAGGTCAAGCTGGTCTTCGAGCAGTTCAAGGCGTTGTGCGAAAAGCAGCGCGTGGTCACCGACGCGGACCTGCAGGCCTTGATGCAGGACGCCACCGTGCAGGAAGGCTATCGCCTGGCATCGATGACCATCAGCGATGTCGGCAGCCGTGCCAATGCGCTGGTGGAACTCTCCGACCCGGAAGGCAATCGCGTGGCCGAAACCGCGCAGGGCAATGGTCCGGTGGATGCGCTCTTCGGCGCGCTGGCGTCGGCCACCGGTGTGAAGCTGGAGCTGGACAGCTACCAGGTGCATAGCGTGGGCATCGGCGCAGATGCACGCGGCGAAGCCAGCCTGAGCGTGCGCCACGACGGCGTGGAGTACGAAGGCACCGGCACCAGCAAGGACATCATCGAAGCCAGCGCCCTGGCGTGGCTGGATGTGGCCAACCGCCTGCTGCGTCAGCGCGAGCGCGGCGTGGTCGCCGGCAAGACGGCTGCGGTGGCGTAACACCGCTCATTCGCTGGACGATGCAAACCTGACGGCCGGCAGCGTGATCTGCTGGCCGTTTTGGTTTTGGTGTCCCAACTTTCTTGCAAGTGCGTCGGGTTGCTGCGGGCGCCTGTGCGCCTACCGACACTGGATGCGGCGCCGCGCCACCAGTCTTGGGGGCGGCATCTGCGGGTTCTGTACGAATGCGTCGGATTGCTGCAAACGCTTGCACGCGTACCGACACAGAACAGCCTCGCACACGAGGTCTGCCGGCTGTGTACGAATGCTTCGGTTTGCTGCGGCTGCTTGCACGCGTGCCGGTGTGGGACACGCCGCAAGTACGTCCATGTAGGCTCTGGCGCGGCATACATGCCGCTCAAGGTCCCACACCGGCACCCGCGCAAGCACCACCAGTTGCTATCGGTTGCGGAAAGAAATGCAGAGGGCATGCTGGGCTGCAGGTCCTTCGTAGCGTCCATCCTGGCGACGTGAGCGGATAGATGGCTTGCCGATTACATCGGTCAGGAAGTCCGCAGGCATCAACACGTGCTTGAAGCATTGCTTGCCGATCAGCAATAGCAATGGTGGAAGCGTGGTGTCGCTTCCGGGGGCGGGACCGTGTGGCGGCATGGATGCCGCCACCGAGCCTCCAGGGATGGATTCACGGCGTGTCCCGACACCGGATGCGGCGCCGCGCTGCCGACCGACCCTGCATGCCGACCAGTCCTGCGCACGACAGCCGCCGATTTCATGCCAGCGCCTCGGTCGAATGATGTGATCACGAATCGGTCAACCAAACGAAAGTGGCTATCGTCAGAAGAACGATAGCCACCAGGACAGCCACTACGCCTCGGGGAAGCGGGCGCTGTTACAGCGCGGCCACCACTGCATCACCCATTGCCACCGTGCCAACCTTGGTCGTGCCTTCCGACCAGATGTCGGCGGTGCGCAGGCCTTGGTCGAGCACCTTGCCGACCGCTTGCTCGATCGCATCAGCGGCAGCGGATTGCGCAAACGTATAGCGCAACATCATTGCCACCGACAGGATGGTGGCCAGCGGATTGGCGATGCCCTTGCCTGCGATGTCCGGCGCCGAGCCATGACACGGTTCATACATGCCCTTGCTGTTGGCATCCAGCGAGGCCGAAGGCAGCATGCCGATCGAGCCGGTGAGCATCGACGCCTGATCGGACAGGATGTCGCCGAACATGTTGTCGGTCACGATCACGTCGAACTGCTTGGGCGCACGCACCAACTGCATCGCCGCGTTGTCCACGTACATGTGCGACAGCGCGATGTCCGGATAGTCCTTGGCCACTTCTTCGACGACGGCACGCCACAGCTGGCTCGATGCCAACACATTGGCCTTGTCCACCGAACACAGCTTCTTGCCGCGCAAACGTGCCATCTCGAAACCGGCCTTGGCGATGCGGCGGATCTCGCTTTCGCTGTATGGCAGCGTGTCGTAGGCCTGACGCTCGCCGTTTTCCAGTGTGCGCGTGCCCCGCGGCTGACCGAAATAAATACCGCCGGTGAGCTCGCGCAGGATCAGCAGATCCAGCCCGGATACTACCTCCGGCTTGAGCGTGGAGGCCTCGGCCAGCTGCGGATACAGCAGTGCCGGACGCAGGTTGGCGAACAACCCAAGCTGCGAGCGGATCTTGAGCAGGCCCCGCTCCGGGCGCAGCGATGGGTCGATGGTGTCCCATTGCGGCCCACCGACCGCGCCCAGCAGCACCGCGTCGGCCGCGCGTGCGCGGTCCAGCGTTTCGTCGGCCAGCGGGCTGCCGTACTTGTCGTAGGCCGCGCCACCGAGTTCGTCGTACACCAGGGTGAAACCCAGGCCATGCTGCGCATCGATGCGCGTCAGCACCTTGACCGCTTCGGCCATGATCTCCGGGCCAATGCCGTCGCCAGGAAGAATCAGAATCTGCTTGCTCATGCAATCCTCATAAGTTGGCGCCGTAGCGCCCTGAAAATCAACGTGCCGCCCATACCACCAGCACATCCGTGCTGAAGGAACCATCGGCCGCAATCTGAAAGTATTCGCGCACTTCGTCTACCGCCGCGCCCTGCAATGCGCGAATGGCCGCGCGCAACACCTCAGGCGTGCGCATGCGGTCCACCCAGCTCAGATAGTCCAGCTGCAACCGTTGGCAATGATGCCGCTGCACCTGCAAGCCGGCATCGCCCAGCGTCTGCAACCACTGCGCAACACTATAGTCACGCACATGGCTGGTATCGCGCAGCAACTCGATCGCCTGCAGGCGCGTATCCAGCAGCGGCAGGCCAGGTGCCACCACATCGACAAAGGCCGCAATTCCGTCTGGACGCAGCACGCGCCGCACTTCGCGCAGCGCCTGTCCCAGATCGCTCCAATGGTGCGCCGAGTAGCGGCTGACCACTGCATCCATGCTGCCAGTCTCGAACGGCAGGCACTCGGCGGCACCTTGCACCGTGCGCACTTGGGTCAGCCCACGCTCTGCGGCAGTGGCCGCCACGACCTCGAGCATGTCGGCAGACAGATCGTAGGCCACCACCTCGGCCATCAGCGGAGCCAGCTGGAAACTCACATGCCCGGCACCGCAGCCCAGGTCGAGCAATCGCCCGTTGCAATGACCCTGCAGACCAGCGCGGAGCTCGGCGAACTCGGCGCCTTGCGCATGCACGTCGCTGTGCAGATAAGCCTGCGCCTGCGGGCCGAACTGCGCAGCGACATGCTCGCTCAGCGCACCGGCGTCAGCGTTGGCAGCCGCGCTCACTGCAGCGCGCCGAACAGCCACGGTTGACGCGCGCGATGACCCTGCTCGAAGCGGCCGATCGCATCGGCGTCCTGCAGGGTCAGGCCGATGTCGTCCAGGCCATTGAGCAGGCAGTGCTTGCGGAATGCATCGATGTCGAAGCTGTATTCCACGCCATCGGGGCGGCGCACGCGCTGTGCGGCCAGATCCACGGTGAGTTGGTAACCCTCGGTGGCCAGGCATTGCTCGAACAGGGCGTCCACTTCCGCTTCGGCCAGCACGATCGGCAGCAGGCCGTTCTTGAAGCTGTTGTTGAAGAAGATGTCGGCAAAGCTGGGCGCGATCACGGTGCGGAAGCCGTATTCGTCCAGCGCCCACGGCGCGTGCTCACGCGAGGAACCGCAGCCGAAGTTCTCGCGCGCCAGCAACACGCTGGCGCCCTGATAGCGCGGGAAGTTGAGCACGAACTCCGGATTGAGCGGGCGCTGGCTGTTGTCGCGGCCGGGCTCGCCGATATCCAGATACCGCCATTCGTCGAACAGGTTCGGTCCGAAGCCGGTGCGCTTGATCGACTTGAGGAATTGCTTGGGAATGATCTGGTCGGTATCGACATTGGCGCGATCCAGCGGCGCCACCAGTCCGGTGTGTTGGGTGAAAGGGGTCATTGGGATGCCGGGAATGGGGAGTGGAGAATGGGGAATTGGCAGAGCGGAGACGGGACGGACGTTGCGATTCTCTATTCCCGATTCTCGATTCCCTGCAACGCACGCACATCAACAAAATGCCCGCTGACCGCCGCCGCTGCGGCCATTGCCGGGCTGACTAGATGGGTGCGCCCGCCGGCGCCCTGGCGGCCTTCGAAGTTGCGGTTGGAGGTAGAGGCGCAATGTTCGCCACTGCCCAGCTTGTCCGGGTTCATCGCCAGACACATCGAGCAACCCGGCTCGCGCCATTCGAAGCCGGCGTCTAGAAACACCTTGTCCAGGCCTTCGGCCTCGGCCTGCGCTTTCACCAGACCGGAGCCCGGCACTACCAGCGCCTGCTTGATGGTGGAGGCGACCTTGCGGCCCTTTGCAACCGCAGCGGCCGCGCGCAGATCTTCGATGCGCGAGTTGGTGCACGAGCCGATGAACACGCGGTCCAGGCGGATCTCGGTGATCGGCTGGTTTGCGCGCAAGCCCATGTACTTCAGCGCGCGCTCGATCGAGTCGCGCCGGGTCGGATCCTGTTCGGTTGCCGGGTCGGGCACCTGCTGATCCACCGCCAGCACCATCTCCGGCGAAGTGCCCCAGCTGACCTGCGGCTTGATGTCTTCGGCGCGCAGTTCCACCACGGTGTCGAAGTGCGCGTCGGCATCGGAGACCAGCGTGCGCCACAACGCGACCGCCGCCTCCCAGTCGGCGCCCTTGGGCGCAAATGGGCGACCTTGCACGTAGGCAATGGTCTTTTCGTCCACCGCCACCATGCCCACGCGCGCACCGGCTTCGATGGACATGTTGCAGATGGTCATGCGGCCTTCCATCGACAGCGCGCGGATCGCGCTGCCCGCAAATTCCAGTGCATGGCCGTTGCCGCCGGCGGTGCCGATCCTGCCGATCACCGCCAGCACGATGTCCTTGGCGGTCACGCCGAACGGCAGCGTGCCTTCCACGCGCACCTGCATGTTCTTCATCTTCTTGGCGATCAGGCATTGCGTGGCCAGCACATGCTCGACCTCGGAGGTGCCGATGCCGTGCGCCAGCGCGCCGAACGCGCCATGGGTGGAGGTATGCGAATCGCCGCAGACCACGGTCATGCCCGGCAAGGTGGCGCCCTGCTCCGGGCCGACCACATGCACGATGCCCTGGCGCGCATCGTTCATCTTGAACTCAAGGATGCCGAAGTCGTCGCAGTTCTCATCCAGCGTCTGCACCTGCAGCCGCGAGACTTCGTCGGAGATCGACTCCAGCCCGCCCTGGCGCTCGGCACGCGTGGTCGGCACGTTGTGGTCGGGCGTGGCGATGTTGGCGTCGATGCGCCACGGCTTGCGCCCGGCCAGGCGCAGGCCTTCGAACGCTTGCGGCGAGGTCACTTCATGCAGGATGTGGCGGTCGATGTAGATCAGCGACGAGCCATCGTCGCGACGCGTGACCTCGTGCAGGTCCCACAGCTTGTCGTACAGCGTCTTGGCAGTCATTGCGGCGATCCGGTTGGCGGATGGTGGGAGCACCCACCTGGCTGCGTTCGATGCTAGGAGCTTGCCTTGGATAACGCAAATTCATATTGTTTATTCAACAAATGAAATTTGGGAATGGCAATGGACCTGGCAAGCCTCAGCGCCTTCGTGGCGATCGCCGAGAGCGGCAGCTTTTCAGCAGCCGGCGAGGCCTTGCATCTCACCCAGCCGGCGGTGAGCAAACGGATCGCCTTGCTGGAAGCGCAACTGTCGGCGCGGCTGTTCGACCGCCTTGGCCGCCAGGTGGTGCTGACCGAGGCCGGCCAGGCCTTGCTGCCGCGCGCGCAACGCATCCTGGCCGAGCTGCAGGACACCCGCCGCGTGCTGGAGCATCTTGGCGCGGCAGTCGGCGGGCGCCTGAGCCTGGCCACCAGCCATCATGTCGGCCTGCACCGCCTGCCTGCCCTGCTGCGCGGCTTCGCTGCGCAACACCCGCAGGCCGCGCTGGACATCCAGTTTCTGGATTCGGAGCTGGCCTATGCCGCGGTGCTGCGCGGCGAGGTGGAGCTGGCGGTCACCACGCTGGCACCGGATACGCGTGCGCCGCTGCGCGCGCAACCGATCTGGCATGACCGCCTGCAGTTCGTGGTGGCACCGGATCACCCGCTGGCCGCATTGCGCGCGGTGTCGCTGGAAGATGTGGTGGCGCATCCGGCGGTGCTGCCCGACCCGGGCACCTTCACCCATCGCATCGTCGCCGGCCTGTTCGCCGAGCGCGCCCTGGTGCCTAGCCTGCGCATGACCACCAACTATCTGGAGACGATCAAGATGCTGGTGTCGGTGGGCCTTGCGTGGAGCGTGTTGCCGGAGCGCATGATCGATCATCAGATCGTGGCGCTGCCGCTGCCGGATGTGGCGCTGTCGCGCGAGCTGGGCTGCGTGACCCATGGCGGGCGCACCCTGTCGCGTGCCGCGCAGGCATTTGTCGCGTTGTTGCATGCGCAGGCGGACCAGCTGCAGACGTGAGCGCAGCAGTCCAGCGCAGCCGGCAACGCAGCAGCCTTATTGATCCACCAACCGATCGCGCCCCAGCCGCTTGGCCTGGTACAGACGGCGGTCTGCCAGTGCCAGCAATTCGCGCCGGCTCGGTGCCTCATCGCTCATCGCCATGCCCATGCTGGCGGTGCAGCGCACCGTGGTGCCCTGCGTCTGGACAGCGATCGCGGCGAGCCGCTGGCGCATGCGTTCGAACAGCGCGCGCGCCTGTGCCGCGTCCACACCCACTGCCGCGAGCAGAAACTCTTCGCCACCGTGGCGCGCGGCAAAGCACTGCGCCCGATCCTGTTCACTGAGTGCTTCGCCGATCGCGGACAGCACCGCGTCACCGACCTCGTGGCCGTATTCGTCGTTGATGTGCTTGAAGTGGTCGATATCCATCAGCACCAACGCCAACGGGGCGCCACCGGCGTGCGCATCGTCGAACCATTGCTGCAGAACCCGCTCGGCCTCGCGCCGATTCGGCAGGGCAGTCAGCACGTCGTGGCTGGCGCGGTATTCGAGCTGGCGCATCAGCGCTTCGCGCTCCTGGCTGGCCTGCTGCAGCGCGAGGTTCTTGTCGCTCAGCTCGCGTGTGCGTGCGTCGATCACCGTATTGAGCTGGCGCTGCCGGCGGCGATAACTGGCGGTACGCCACAGATAAAACCCGTAGATCAGGCTGCCCAGCCCGAGGATGCCCAGGGCGATCACTTCGCCACGCCGCCACCACGGCGGCGCCAGCGCGATCACCAGGCTGGATTCGCCCAACAGCGCGGTCTGTCGCCAGTCCACCGGCAGCGACATCGCCTGGACACGGAAGCGGAAACGGCCCGGCGGCAGATTGGTGTAGACCGCCTCGCTGGTGCTGTCGGCGTCCACCCAGTCCGGGTCGAAGCCCTCCAGCCGGTAGCGGTAGCGCACCTTGTCCGGGCCACGGAAATTCAACCCGGCATAGCCGATGGCGATGCGCCGGGTCTCCGCACCGAAGCGATGCAGGCCATTGAGCGGCTGCACCATGCCGTCGACCAGCAGGCGCTCGAACACGATCGGCACGCGATGGCCTTGCAAGGTGCCCACGCGCGCCGGATCGATCACGCCCAGGCCTGCAGCGGTGGGGAACAGCAGCTGCCCGGACTGCGTCATCCAACCGGCAGGCGCGCTGCTGCCGTTGCCCTGATTGCCGGGCATGCCGTCGCTGCGATCCACCACCTCAACGCTCAACTGCTCGCGCGTGCCGGCATCGAGCTGGTCGAAGTCGCTGCGCGCGATGCGGAACACGCCATGGTTGCTCGACAACCAGAAGTAACCGCGGCCGTCATCGATCACCCGGAACACCTTGTCGCGCGGCAGCCCGACCCGATGGTCGTAGACGCGGAAGGTCTCACCACTCAGGCGCAGCAGACCGCGATCGCTGGCGATCCACAGGTCGCCCTTGGCATCGCGCAGGAAATCGAAGGCGTTCTGCCCGGGAAAATCCTGCTCGCCCAGCCATGCGCGCGTGCTGCCGTTTGCCGACAGCGCGGTCATGCCGCGATCGGTGCCGATCCACACAGTGCCCAGCGTGTCGCGATACAGCACCTGCACCGAGCCATCGGGCACGCCATCGGCGGCGGTGTAGCGGCGTGCCTTGCCATCGCGCCAGCGCACCAGCCCGGCCGTGGTGCCGATCCATAGCGTCTGGCCATCCGGCAACACCGCGCGCACCGACAGCGACGGCAGGCCGTCGGCCGCACCGATGCGCGCCAGCACGCGACCTTGCGCATCCAGCCGCACCACGCCCTGGCTGTAGGTGCCGGCCCAGACGCCGCCATCGCCGGCGTCGGCCAGGGCCAGCACCGACTGCTCCAGCACGCGTCCGCCCTGGTTCGGCACCACCGACACGCGGCTGATCCGATTGTTGCTCCAACGGTCCAGGCCCACCGCGCTGCCCACCCACACGGTGCCGTCGCCGGTCTGCAGCACCGTGCGCACATAGTCCGAGGCCAGCCCGTCTTCGTGGGTGATGCCGTGCGCGGCGCCTTCGGCAATGCGGAACAGGCCGTGCGTGCTGCCGACCCAGATCAGGCCCTCGGCGTCTTCCAGCAGCGCCGGGCTGGCGACTCCGGAAATGGCGATCTGTTCGTCCGGCGCATCCGCGCCGCTGTGGACCACCAGCGTGCCTGAGGGCAAGCTCATCCACAGATGCCCGCGCCGATCCAGCAGCAATGCATCCACCCGCTGGCCCTGGCGGAACCGCTGCAGGCCGCCGCCGCGGCTCCACCACCACACGCCGTCATCGCCAGCAACCAGCAGGCCGCCCTGACGATCGCCGGCCAGCCGCCGCACCGGTGCGGCGCGCATCCCATGCGCCTTGCCCCAGGCCTCGGCCGCACTGCCACCGCGGGGCAGACGATAGAGCCCGACTTCGGTACCCACCCACAAAGCGCCGTCGCCCTCGGCCGCCAGCGCGGTGATGCGCGCGCGCGGCAGGCCGGCCTGGCGACCGACGTCCACCACCCGCCCGTCCGGCTCGATGCGGTACAGCGTCTGCGGCGTGCCGACCCACAGCGCGCCATCGGCGCGTCGCAGCAGTGCACTGACTGCCAGGTGCCGCGCCGAAGCGTCGCCCAGTTGCTGCCAGTGGCCGTCCTGGTAGTGGTAGACCCCGTCGAATGCAGTGCCGAACAACATCCCACCGGTGCTGTCCCGTACCACCACGAACACGCCCCCCAGCTCGACGCCCGGTGTGTTCTGGCGGTCATACACGGTGAAGTCGCGGCCGTTGAAGCGCGCCACGCCTTCCCAGGTACCCAGCCAGATCAGGCCATCGGCGCCCTGCGCCACCGCATGCACCAGATTGTGTGGCAGGCCGTCGTCCATGCTCCAGCGCGTGACGGTGTGATACGCGGTATGGGTCGGCGGCTGGGCGCCGGCCGGCCACACGCCGAGCAGGATGCAGGCCAGCAACGCCCATCGCCACAGCAGCCCGGTCCGCCGCACGCATGTGCTGCGGACGCAGCCTGTATGCGCATGCGCCCCGACCCTGTCCACGCTCTCCCATCCCCTCGTTGTGCTGGCAAAAGGGGCTGCCGACATGCGCCGACAGACCGTTAGTCAATCTATCACCGGGGGTTTTTCAGCGCGCTAGGTGGATTCCCCACAAGGATGGGACGCACCATGACACCGGGAGGCATTCAGTTGAAACAATTACCGGCCATAACCAAGCTGGTGCGCAGCTAACGCGGTGGCGCGACCGTTCCTGAGCGCTTCAAAGGGTTTGGCGGGCGGCGAGTATAAATATAGAACCCGATGGTCTAGTATTGACACCATGTCCAGCTCGCCCCCCCTCAAGTCCAAGGCCAAGAGCAACGGCCCCGGACGGCCCAAGGATCTTGGGAAACGCGCCGCCATCCTGGGCGCTGCCCGCACCATGTTCATGGAGCAGGGGTATGCCGGTGTCAGCATGGATGGCATCGCCGCGCAGGCGGGCGTGTCAAAGCTCACGGTCTACAGTCATTTTGGCGACAAGGAGAGCCTGTTTTCCGAGGCGATCCGTGCGCAATGCCAGCACATGATGCCGGACGACCTGTTCGACCACGCCCCCAAGGGTGCACTGCGCGATCAGCTGATCGAAATCGCCGACGCCTTCTTCGCCATGGTCAGCACCGACTCGGCCATTGCCACCCACCGCATGATGATGGCGCCCGGCACCGGCGACGTACATGTGCGCGAGATGTTCTGGGACGCCGGCCCCAAGCGAACCCAGCAGGCGCTGGCGGATTTCCTGTCCGCGCGCGTGGCCGATGGCCAGCTGAAGATCGACGACGTGGCGCGTGCGGCCTCGCAGTTCTTCTGCCTGCTCAAGGGCGAGCTGTATGCGCTGATGATGTGCGGCCTGCATGGCCAGCCCACCCGCGCGCAGGTGGACGAGCACCTGCAGGCCAGCGTGGATTTTTTCCTGAGGGCGTATGCGCCGCGCTGACCGCCCCCGGCCTTTGGTGGCGATGACTTCCGGCACTGCGCCGTTTGGCGGCGCGCAGCGATGCTAGATGCGCCAGTTGCCCCGTGCACCGGTAAAATGCCTGCCCCACCGCGTTGGATAACCGCACCATGACGATCGATTTCTCCCAGGCCCGCGAAAAGATGGTCGAACAGCAGATCCGGCCGTGGGACGTGCTGGACCTGCGCGTGCTCGAGGTGCTGGCGCGCCTGCCGCGCGAAGCCTTCGTGCCCGAGGCCTACAAGACCCTGGCCTATGTCGATGTGGAAATCCCGCTGTCGGCCGGCCACAAGATGATGAAGCCGGTAGTGGAAGGCCGCATGTTGCAGGCGCTGGATCTGCAGCCGGGCGAAGACGTGCTGGAAATCGGCACCGGCAGCGGGTTTTCCACTGCCTGCCTGGCCGCGCTGGCCCGCGAAGTGCTGAGCCTGGAGATCGACCCGGCACTGGCCGCCGCTGCACGCGCCAATCTGGATAGCAGCGGCCTGGGCAGCAACGTGCGGATCGAGACCGCCGACGTGTTCGGCTGGCAGAGCGAGCGTCGCTTCGATGCCATCTGCGTGACCGGCGCGGTCGAGTCGCTGCCGACGCAGTGGCTGCAGTGGCTGCGCCCGAACGGCCGGCTGTTCGTGGTGCGCGGTCACGATCCGGTGATGGAAGCGGTCCTGGTCCGTGGCGACGTCAACGCGCCGCGCATCGAATCGTTGTTCGAAACCGACCTCGCCTATCTCCAGGGCGCCGCACCGACGCCCCGATTCCAATTCTGATTCCCAAGGAAGCTTCCCCGATGATCCGCCGATCCCTCGTCCTGGCGCTGGCCGCCGCCCTGTCTCCGATGGCTGCGAACGCCACCGATCTGCTGCAGGTCTACGAAATGGCCCGCAACGGCGATCCGCAGCTGGCAGTGGCCGAGTCCACCCGCCTGGTCAACCGGGAAGGTCAGGTGCAGGCGCGTGCGGCGCTGTTGCCGCAGCTGGATGGCACCGCCGGGTACACCCAGTCGCACCGCGAGCTGGAAGGCGTGGATGGCCGTTCGACCACCAAGCAACGTCAGTACGCGATCCAGGGCAACCAGACCATCTTCAACTGGGCGCAGTTCGCCAATCTGCGTGCACAGCGCGAAGTGGCCAAGGCGGCGGACTTCACGCTGGAATCGGCCAACAACGACCTGATCACCCGCACCTCGGCGGCGTATTTCCAGGTACTGGTCGGCATCGAATCGCTGGCGGCGGCAGAGACCAACGAAGCGGCTGCCAAAAAGCAGTTCGACTACGCCGACAAGCGGCTGGAAGTGGGCCTGGCACCGATCACCGACGTGCACGAAGCCCGCGCTCAGTATGACCAGGCGCGCGCCGACACCATCAATGCCCGCAATACGCTCAAGGATTACTACCAGGCACTGACCGAGCTTACCGGCCAGCCCGTCGTCGGCTTGCGCGCGTTGCCGGAAGAATTCCGCCCGGAAGTACCTGCCGCCTACAGCAATGTTGACCAGTTGGTCTCCACTGCCATCGCCGATAACCCGGCGTTGAAGGCGCAGCAGTTGCAGGTCAGCGCTGCCGAGGCGCAGGTCAATGCCGCGCGTGCGGGCCACTACCCAACATTGAACCTTGGCGCCAACATCGGCCGCACCAACAGCTGGGGAGGCGCAGGCACCGTCGACCAGGCGGCCGGCAACTTCACCACCAGCGGCCGCGACATCGATACCGATTCGATCGGCATCACGCTGTCGATTCCGATCTTCGCCGGCGGCGCAACGCAGTCCGCAGTCCGTCAGGCGCTGTCGCAGCGCGATATCCAGCAGGACACCTACGAGCAGCAGAAGCGCGCGCTGGATCGCAACACGCGCAATGCCTACCAGACTGTGGTCGCCGGCATCAGCGAAGTGGAAGCACGCCGTTTGGCCGTGGTCTCCGCGCAGGCCGCATACGACGCCTCGCAGGTGGGTCTGGAAGTCGGTACGCGCACCGTGCTGGACGTGGTGCAGAACCAGCGCACCTTGTTCCAGGCGCAGTTGAACTATGCGCAGTCGCGCTACAACTTCCTGCAGAACCGTCTGCTGCTGGGCCAGGCGATCGGCAAGCTCGACATCACCGACCTGCAGGACGTGAATCGCCTGCTGTCGCAGGATGCCGAGTCCAAGCTGCAGGGCAGTGGCTCGCTGCAGTAATGCGGGCGGATAGGTAACTAAAAAGGCGGGCGCAGGCCCGCCTTTTTTATGTCCGATGCACGCGCGTACCTGGCTGCGTGCGATACCTGCGATGACTGCGATGACTGCGGCATTAGCAGCTGATCTGCGACTTGGCTGCAGGGCCCTTGCCCGCCCACCATCGCGGGACACGCTGCAAGTACGTCCCTGTAAGCTCTTACGCGGCCTCCATGCCGCGTCAGGTCCCGCGACAGTGAACGGCAAGGACCAGTCGAGATGGTCGGTGTGCAAGTTTGCAAGCAATTTCAACAAAACAACCGGCGAACTCTCTGCTGCAGTGTCCTCGCCGGTTGCGGGACCGTGTGGCGGCATGGATGCCGCCACCGAGCCTCCACGGCGGGATTCACGGCATGTCCCGCGAGCGGCGAGGACACCGCACGCTCGACCAATGCGGCTTGAGACTCTCCAGATGACGCCCAAAGCGGCTGATCACACGACTGCGCGATCGCCACGTCCTGTTGGCACTCCAAGCTCGTTGGATGACGCGCATTAGCGTGACTGCGGCAGGATCACTGCAACGCTGCAGTGCAGGCGCAGTGACATCCTCAGGACGCCGCGCCCTCGCTCACCACCGGTGGCAGGTCCGGCGCGATCTGCACCAGCGTCCGCGCCACCGCGCCCTTGCCATTGGCGACCAAGGCCAGCCCTGCTGCGGCCATCGCCTCCCGCTGGGCAGGGTCTCCGAGCAGGCGTGCAAGATCGTGGTAGACGCTGTCGGCATCGTCGCAGATGGCCACCGCATCGGCCTCGCGCATGCGCCGCGAAATCTCCGAGAAATTGTGCAGATGCGGGCCGGTGACTGCCGGCGTGCCGACTGCTGCGGGTTCGAGCAGATTGTGCCCGCCGATCGGTTGCAGGCTGCCGCCGACGAAGGCGACCTGCGCGCAGGCGTAGAAGCTCATCAGCTCGCCCAGGGTATCGATGACAAACACCTTGTCGCGCGCCTGCGGCCATTGCTGGCTCTTGCGCGTGGACACGGCCCAGCCACGCTCGCGCGCCACGGCCTCGACCTTGGGAAAGCGCTCTGGGTGGCGCGGTGCCCATAACATCAGCAGATCAGGAAACTGCAGCAGCAGGCGCGCATGGATGTCGGCCACGGCCGCTTCCTCGCCTTCGTGCGTGCTGGCGGCAATCCACACCGGCCGCGTTGCCGGCACATGCGTATGGAACTGCGCGACCAGCGCCTGCAACTGCGCTGGCGCGGCGATATCGAATTTGAGATTGCCCAGCGCGATCACCTGGTCGGGCCGCGCACCCAGCGTGATGAAACGTTCGGCATCGTCGTACGACTGCGCCGCCACGCAGGTGACGCTGCGCAGCGCGCGGCTGATCAACGGCGCCAGCAGGCGATAGCCACGCAGCGAGCGCGCCGACAGCCGCGCATTGAGGATGTACACTGGAATCCTGCGGTCGCGGCAGCCGAACAACATGTTAGGCCACAGCTCGGTTTCCAGGATCAACGCCAGCCGCGGCCGGAAATGCTCCAGGAACCGGCCGACGCTGCCGGGTACGTCGTAGGGCAGATACACGTGGTCCACCGCATCGCCCCAGACCGCGCGCACGCGCTCGGAGCCGGTGGGGGTGATGGTGGTGATAACCCAGCGGATATCCGGACGCTGCGCGCGCAAGGCGTTGACCAGCGGCGCGGCGGCATTGACCTCGCCCACCGACACCGCATGCACCCATACGCGCGGGCGACCGCAGGCATGCGTGTAGGAGGCATAGCGCTCGTTCCAGCGGTTGAAGTATTCGCGCACGCGAAAACCGCGCCACACCAGGTGGTACACCGTCACCGGCAGCAACAGGTACAACAGCGCCGAATACAGTCCGCGCAACAGCCATTCGATCGGGTCTTTCCGCATCGGTGCAGGATACGGGAGCGTTGCGGCGTGCGCATGTGCACGCTGCCGCGCGCGCATGATCCCTTAGAATTGGCGCATGTCCGAACCCGCCAACGTCGCTGTCCGCCCTTCCCTGCGCAACCCCAGGCACTGGCCGATGTATCTGGCCCTTGCCGTCATGGTGATCGCCGGGCGCCTGCCCTGGACGCTGCAGCGTGCGCTCGGCCGTGGCGTGGGCTGGATCGCGATGCGCCTGGCCGGCACGCGTCGGCGCGCTGCCGAGGTCAACCTCACGCTATGTTTTCCCGAACAGGACGATGCCTGGCGGGCGCGGCTGTTGCGCGACAGTTTCGATGCGCTGGGCGTGGGCCTGTTCGAATTCGCGCGTGCCTGGTGGGGCAGCATCGATGCCATCCGTCCGGGTGTGCAGGTCGAAGGGCTGGAACATCTGCAGCGTCTGCAGGAACAAAAGCGCGGCGTGTTGCTGGTGTCCGGCCACTTCATGACGCTGGAGATGTGCGGGCGGCTGCTATGCGATTACGTGCCGCTGGCCGGCATGTACCGCAGGCATCGCAATCCGGTGTTCGAGTGGGCGGTCAAGCGCGGGCGGCTGCGCTATGCCACGCACATGTTTGCCAACGAGGATCTGCGCGCCACCATCAAGCACCTCAAGCGCGGCGGTTTCCTGTGGTACGCGCCGGATCAGGACATGCGCGGCAAGGACACCGTGTTCGTGCCGTTTTTCGGGCATCCGGCTTCCACCATCACCGCCACCCACCAGTTGGCGCGGCTGACCGGCTGCGCGGTGGTGCCGTACTTCCATCGGCGCGAAGGTGGCCGCTACATCCTCAAGATCGCACCGCCGCTGGCAGACATCCCTTCCGACGATGTGATCGCCGATACCGCGCAGGTCAATGCGGCGATTGAGGACATGGTGCGCGAGGCGCCGGACCAGTACCTGTGGATCCATCGGCGCTTCAAGCGCCAGCCGGGCGGGCGCAGCGAATTCTATCGCTGATGTCGGCGGGTCTCACGCCTGCGCTGCGTGCAGCCGCAGCAGCGCACGGATGTGCGGCGAGTCAGCGCGGCGGGGGCTGATCTGCGTCGTCGTTGAGCAAGGCACCGGCATACAGGCCGGCCAGCATCAGGCTCAGCCCGCCCCAGAAGCTGGAATAGAACGCCAGATGCGTATTGAGCGGGAACACGGTTGCCACCAGCGCGATCATTGCCGGGCGTGCCTGCGCGCGCGCGGCCAGGCTGGAGTAGCGCCACGCGCGCCAAGCCTGGGCCGCACCGGCCAGCCACAGCAGCAAGCCGATCACCCCGGTTTCGGCCAGGATTTCCAGCACGATCTGGTGCGCATGGAAGGCCGGCCCGTCGCCCCATGCAGGCGCCTGCGCGGGGGCCGGATTGCAGGCCGGATACGCCTGCCGAAATCCGCGTGCGCCCACGCCATTGAGCGGATGCGCGCGGATCATGCACAGCGCCGCGCCCCAGATCTGCGCACGTCCGGACAGGGCCTGGTCGACGCCCTGCTCGCCATCGCTGAAGGCCAGGGCGGTGCGCTGGATCCGCTCGCGCGCCTGCGGCGCCACCGCCACCACGCCGGCCGCCAGCAGCGCGCCGATCAGCGCCACTCCCAGCAGGCGACGGCCACCCAGCAACTGCCAGCCGGACAGCAGCACGATCACGCCATAGGTGATCCACGACGCCCGCGAACCGGCCAGCACCAACACCACCCCGACCGCCGCCGCAGCGCCTGCCCAGGCCCAGGCATGGCGCCGGCCCAGCGCCAGCAACAGGAAGGGCGACAGGCTGGCCAGGGTCTGGCCGAACTTGAGGTTGCACGGCCCCAGCACGCCGCTGAGGCGGTCGACCAGGGCCAGCTCCTGCGGCGTGCACAGGCCATGCCCGCTGATCAGCTGCTTGATCTGATCCAGGCCGAAGAACAACGGGCTGTTGCCGAACGCGGCCTGCAGCAGCGCATCCAGCGTCCACACCGCGCCGATCACTCCCAGGCCGGTGAAGGTGCGCCGACGCCGCTGCGCATTGGCCACCGCGATCGCGCACAACCACATGAAAGGCAGATAGCGCAGATCGGTGGCCGACTTGCGCAGCGCGCGGCCCACGTCCACCGCATCGAACGCCGACAGCATCTGCGGCAACCAGTACGCGAAGAACAACACACTGGTCAGCGCCCAGGCCGCACCGCTGAGCAGCCGGGTGCCGCCGCGGAAGCGCGCATGCAGCAGGCGATACGCCGCAAACAGCGCGCCCAGCGACAACACCGTCTCGGCCAGCCCGGGCGTGGGCCACAGCGCCACGAACAGGATCACCCACAGCGGCGCCCAGCGACCGGCATCGGGCGTCAGCACGGACGCGGGAGGGATGGCCTCAGCGGCGGAGTTCGTCATAGACCTTCAGGGTGGCCGCTTGCATGGCCTGCAACGTGTAGGGAAGCACGGCGGGCGGTGTCGGCGCCTGCTGCAGCAAATGAAGCGCCTGGGTGCGCAAGGCAGCGGCATCGAAGGCCGGCACCGCGCCGCCGGGTTGCAACTCGGCCAGCAGCTCGCCGACGCCGCCATGCGCCCACCCCAGCACTGGCCGGCCTACCGACAAGGCCTCCACCACGGTGCGGCCGAAGGCCTCGGGTTTGCGCGACAGCTGCAGCACCAGATCGCTGGCGGCATAGGCCTCGGCGATGCGTGCGGTGGGTTCGCTGAAGGCGACCGCCTCGGCCACGCCCAGCCTGGTGGCCTCGGCTTCCAGCTCGCGCAGATAGGCCTCGCGGCCCGGCTCGCGCGCGCCCGGCAGCCACAACCAGGCCGGCACGCCGGCAGCGCGTACGTCGGCAAGCAGTTGCAGACCGTCGGTGTGCCCCTTCAGGCGGGTGCCGCGCCCGGGCAGCAGCAGCAGTGGTGCATCGGCCGGCAAGCCGGGCAGCATGCTCTGTGCCCAGGTGCGCGCGTGGCGATCCGGATGCGGGCGACGCGGAAACTGCGCGATATCGACACCGCGCGGTATCGTGCGCAAGCGCGCGCTGTCGGTCTGCGGATAGTGCGTGCAGACGTACTCGCGCACCGTCTGCGACACGCAGATCACCCGCTCGCCGTAGGTCATCACCGCGCTGTAGCGGCTGGGCGAGTTGAGCCCGTGCACGGTGGTGACAAAGCGCGGCCGCGTGGCCTGCGGCATGCCGCGCAAAGCGTACCAGCCCAACCAGGCCGGCAGGCGCGAACGCGCATGCACGATGTCGGCACCCAGTTCGGCGAACAACCGGCGCAGGCCGACCACATGGCGCAAGGTCAGCAGCGACTTGCGCCCGATGTCCAGGGTGAGATGTTCGCCGCCCGCCTCCAGCAGCGGCTGGACCAAGCGACCGCCGGCCGACACCACCACCGCGCGGTGGCCGGCGCGCACCAGCGCAGCGGCGATTTCCAGGGTGGAGCGCTCGACGCCGCCGGACTGCAGCGCCGGCAGCAGTTGCACCACGGTCAGGCGGTGCATCCGGCCAGGTTCAGTCGGCGAGCACGAACAGCGCGCCGCAGTACGGGCACTTGGCTTCGCAGTTGGGCTCGTCTTCGATCGGCAGGTATACGCGCGGATGCGAGTTCCACAACGCCATCTGCGGCGTCGGGCAGCTCAGCGGCAGATCGCTGCGATGCACGGTGTAGCGCGATTCGGCATTGGCGGGCGCGGTGGCGGTCTGGCTCATGGCGGCACGATCGTAGAGGCAAAGGCAGAGCGCGGATTCTAGCAGCCTGCGTGGTGATCGGCCCATTGAGCGGGCGACGCCGGTTTGGGTGGCGATGGTCTCGGCGCCAGCGCGGGCGCCGGCAACCTCGAGAGATGCGGCAGGTCCGGCAGGGCTGCGACCTTGCCGGTCCGGCAGCGCCAGACCACCCCACCCGGACATCGCGCTTATCATCGCCTGACCATGGCGCACCGCCCCGCGCCTGCGCCCCGTGTCCGGATCGCCCGCAGCACTCGGCCGGACCTGCCCTGCGGTATCGCACCCAAGGAGACATCGCCACGTGACCTCGTCTGTTGTGCTGTTGCACCCGCGTGAGCTGTGGCTCCGGCTGGTTGTCGCCCTGGGCTGCGCTGCGCCGCTGTCGGTGAGCGCGGCAATTGAGTTTTCGAGTTCGTTCGAGCCCGGGCAGCCGTTGCCGGTGAGCGCGGCGGCAGGCGATGTGCAGATTGCCATCGGCACCGGCCCGGCCGCGCCGTATGCGGCCAAGCCCAACGCCGGCTACAGCGGTGCGCATGCATTGCGGTATCAAAGTCATGCTGAAGGTGGGCGGCGCACCTTGTTTACCGCCGATGTCCCGATCGGTGCCGATACGACGCTGTCGTGGCTGGTATTGCCGGAGAGTGTGGACGGCGAGCATGTGGCGTCGACCTACGTGTCCCTGGATCTGCTGCTGGACGACGGCACGCGCGTGTCTGCCAGCGCTGCGCGGGATCAGCATGGCGTCGCGCTCGCTGCGCAGGCGCAAGGCGAGTCGAAGACGCTGTATCCGCAGCAATGGGCGCGCAAGGCGGTGCGGCTGGGCGACGTGCCCGGCCTGCGTGGGCGCCGTGTGCGTGCGATCGAGCTGAACGTTGCGCCGCCCGCAGGCGCGACCAGTGCCGGTTGGATCGACGATATCGCGCTTGCCGAGGTGCCGCTGACGCCGGCAACGCGTCCGTCAGATTGGGTGCTGACCACGCGCGGCACGCAGTCCAATGGCACGTTCTCGCGCGGCAATAATTTCCCTGCAACGGCCGTGCCGCATGGCTTCAACTTCTGGACGCCGGTGACCGATGCGGGCACGCTGACCTGGCTGTATCGCTGGAACGAACACAACGACACGGACAATCGCCCGCGCCTGCAGGCGTTGTCGCTCACCCATCAGCCCAGCCCGTGGATGGGCGACCGCCAGACCTTTCAGGTGATGCCGTCGTTGGCCGCCGGCGTGCCGCCAGCCGATCGCAAACAACGTGCGCTGGCGTTTTCGCATGCCAATGAAACTGCGCGTCCCTATCGCTACGCGCTGCAGTTGGACAACGGGATCCAGGCCGAGATCGCACCGACCGACCATGCCGCGCTGTTCCGCTTTCGCTTCCCGGCGCAGGGCGATGCCAATCTGGTGTTCGACAATGTGGACGCGCGCGGCGCGCTGCGCCTGGATGCGGCAACACAGACGCTCTCCGGCTACACCGATGTGCGTAGCGGGCTATCGACCGGCGCCACGCGCATGTACGTCCATGCCAGCTTCGACACGCCGTGGAAAACCAGCGGCCTGAGCGACACGGGCCGGCCCACCGGCTGGATCAAGTTCGATCCAGGCAGCACCCGGCAGGTGCAGATGCGTATTGCCACCTCGCTGATCTCGCTGGATCAGGCCAGGCACAACCTGGCCCTGGAAATCGCGCCGCAGGCAACATTCGAGCAGGTTGCCACGCGTGCGCAGGACGCCTGGGATGCGTTGCTGGGACGCCTGGAAGTGCCCGATGCCAGCGCCGACCAGAAGACCACGCTGTACTCCAACCTGTACCGCCTGCACCTGTATCCCAACTCCGGCCACGAGAACGTCGGCAGCGCCAGCGCACCGGACTGGCGTTACGCCAGCCAGAGCAGCTGGTCGGACGACAACATCGATGGCAGCGCGGTGCGCAGCTTTGCGCCGATCCGCGATGGCCGGGTCTATGTCAACAACGGCTTGTGGGACACCTTTCGCACCGCGTGGCCGGCGTACGCCTTGTTCGCGCCCGACGATGCCGGTGCATTGGTGCAAGGCTTTCTGGAGCAGTCGCGCGCGGGCGGCTGGGTGGCGCGCTGGTCGTCGCCCGGGTATGCCGATCTGATGGTCGGCACCAGTTCCGACGTGGCCTTTGCCGATGCCTGGCTCAAGGGCGTGCAGGGCTTCGATCCGCTCGAGGCGTATGTTGCCGCACGCAAGAACGCCACCGTGGTGGCGCCCGACAGGCATGTCGGCCGCAAGGGCATGGCGCGTTCGACCTTTCGCGGTTATGCCGACACCGACACGCACGAAGGCATGTCGTGGTCGATGGAAGGCGCGCTCAACGACTTCGGTATCGCCAACATGGCCGATGCGCTGGCCACGCAGGCGAAAACAGCCACGGCGCGCGAGCGTTACGCGACCGAGGCTTTGTATTTCCGTCACCGCGCGGCGGGCTATTCGGCATTGTTCGATCCGGCGATCGGGTTCTTCCAGGGCCGCACCCCGGACGGCAACTGGCGCGTGGACGCGGCACGGTACGATCCGCGTGTCTGGGGCCACGATTACACCGAGTCCAGCGGCTGGACGTTTGCGTTCACCGCACCGCACGATGGGCAAGGCCTGGCCGCGTTGTATGGAGGACGCGCCGGCCTGGCAGCGAAGCTGGATACGTTCTTCGCCACCCCCGAGACCGCCGAGGCCAGGTTCGCCGGCTCTTACGGCGACACCATCCACGAGATGACCGAAGCGCGCGATGTGCGCATGGGCATGTACGCGCACAGCAACCAGACCGCGCACCATATCCCGTGGATGTACCTGTACGCCGGGCAGCCGTGGAAGACGCAACGCCTGACCCGCGAGATCCTGGCGCGCCTGTACCTGGGCAGCGAGATCGGCCAGGGCTACCCCGGCGATGAGGACAATGGCGAAATGTCGGCGTGGTATCTGTTCGCAGCAATGGGGCTGTATCCGCTGCGCATGGGCACGCCGGAGTATGTGATCGGCTCGCCGCTGTTCAAGCACGCCAGCCTGCGCTTGCCCAACGGCGGGACGCTGACGGTCAATGCGCCGCAGAATTCGCCGCAAAACGTCTACGTGCAATCGCTCAAGGTCAACGGCAAGCCCTGGCGCAAGACCTGGTTGCCGCATGCAGACATCGCCAATGGCGCGACGCTGGACTTCGTCATGGGGCCGACGCCCTCGCGCTGGGGCACGGGGCCGGACGATGCGCCGCCGTCGCTGACGCCTGCGGGTGAACGCCCTGCCCCGTTGCGCGATGTGCTCGGAGATACGGCCCGCATCACGTTGGCCGATGGTGGCGATGTCGCGGCACTGCATGACGACGATGCGGGGACGGTCGCTGCAGTTGCATCGGCATCGACACTGAGGTTCAGCGGCATGGCGCGCGGCACGCCGACGCTCTACACGCTGACCAGCGGCAACGCGGCGATTACGGCGAGCGGATGGACGCTGGAAGCGCGTATGGCCGATGGTGTGTGGAAGGTGGTCGATCAGCGCCGCGAGGAAACGTTTGATTGGCCGTTGCAGACGCGGCCGTTTCGCATTGCTGCACCTGGTGCGTATGCCGAGTATCGGCTGCGATTTAGCGCACCTGCGAAACTGCAGCTGGCGGAGATCGAGTTGTTGGGGGCTGAACCTGCGGCGCGTTGAGGCGCCGGTCTCGCATCGCTGATCGCGCTGCTTTCTGCAGGCAGGTGACTGCAGGATGCAGGCACCTGCTCACGCAATCGACGGAGTTGCACGAGGGCTGCCGGAGCGGGGTTTCACTGCAACGTCAGCAGCGCTGGTGAACCGTCCCCTCACCGCAACCCCCGCTCCGCGCCCCGGCCCGCGCTTGCGGCGCGGGCGCTTCAAGGCACGCGTGCCAGTGGCGCGCAAGCAGTGCCTTGTCGCCCCGATGGGAGAGGGGCCTTGGTGCGGCGCGTCTGGTGCCGCTAGCGAATCGGTTTGCGGTGTTTTCCCGGTGGGGGATCTCAACCGCTATTTTTTTCGCTGGCGTTCTTCTCGGCATCGCGCTGCCGGCGGATCTGCGCATCCACCGCCGCGATCGCGGTCATGTTCATCACCCGGCGCGAGGTGGCGCTGGTGGTGAGGATGTGCACCGGCTTGGAGATACCCATCAGGATCGGGCCGATCGCCACGCCGTCGGTGAACACGCGCACCAGGTTGTAGGCGATGTTGGCCGCCTCCAGGTTCGGCAGCACGAACAGGTTGGCGCGGCCCTTGAGCGTGCTGTTGGGCATGATCTGCTTGCGCAGCGCCTCGTCCCAGGCGGTGTCGCCCTGCATTTCGCCGTCGATGTTGAGCTCGGGCTTGCGCTTGAGCAGGGCTTCGCGCACCTGGCGCATCTTCAGCGCATCGCGCGAGTCGTGGCTGCCGAAGTTGGAGTGCGACAGCAGCGCGATGTTGGGCTCGATGCCGAACAGCTTCAGGCGGTACGCAGCCTGCAGCGTCGCCTCGACCACCTGCTCCACGGTCGGGTCTTCCTGCACATGCGTGTCCAGGAAGAAGAACACGCCCAGCTGGTTGATCACGCCGGTCATCGCCGAGGTGGAGCTTACCCGTGGCTCCAGCGGAATCACGCTGCGTGCGTAGCCCAGCTTCTTGTGGAAGCGGCCGACCACGCCGGACAGCATCGCATCGGCTTCGCCACGCGCCACCATTACCGCGGCGATCAGGGTCGGACGCGAGCGCATCAGTTCCTTGGCGGCGGTGACGGTCACGCCGCGACGCTCGGTGAGCGCGTGGTAGTACTGCCAGTATTCGTTGAAGCGGGGATCGTCGAGGATGTTGGTGATCTCGAAATCCACCCCGGCGGTCAGGCGCAGGCCCATGCGCTCGATGCGCGCCTCGATGACGTCCGGGCGGCCGATCAGGATCGGGAACGCCAGGCCTTCGTCGACCACGTTCTGCACCGCGCGCAGCACCACTTCCTCTTCGCCCTCGGCATACACCACGCGCTGCTTGTCGGCGCGCGCGCGGTCGTAGACCGGCTTCATCATCAGGCTGGTGCGGTATACGAACTGGCCGAGCTTGTCGCGATAGGCCTCCATGTCGGTGATCGGGCGCGTGGCCACGCCCGAATCCATCGCCGCCTGCGCAACGGCGGACGACAGCTCCACCAGCAGGCGCGGGTCCAGCGGACGCGGAATCAGGTATTCCGGGCCGAAACTCGGGGTCTCGCCGCCATAGGCCGCGCCCAGGTCGGAGGCTTCGCGCCGCGCCATCGCCGCAATCGCCTTGACGCAGGCGATCTTCATTTCCTCGTTGATGCCGGTGGCACCCACGTCCAGCGCGCCGCGGAACAGATACGGGAAGCACAGCACGTTGTTGATCTGGTTCGGGTAGTCCGAACGGCCGGTGCCGATGATGCAGTCCGGACGCACCGCCTTGGCCGCTTCCGGGGTGATTTCCGGGTTGGGATTGGCCAGCGCGAAGATCACCGGCTGGCGCGCCATGCTGGCGACCATCTCCGGTTTGAGGATGCCGGCCGCCGACAGGCCCAGGAAGATGTCCGCTCCCTCGACGATCTCGGCCAGGGTGCGCTTGTCGGTGTCGCGCGCGTAGCGCTGCTTGTCCGGGTCCAGGTCGGTGCGGCCGGTGTGGATCACGCCGTCGCGGTCCAGCGCCAGGATGTTCTCCGGCTTCAGGCCCAGCGAGACCAGCATGTTGACGCAGGAGATGCCGGCCGCGCCCATGCCGGTGGTGGCCAGCTTGACCTCTTCGATCTTCTTGCCGGTGACCACCAGCGCGTTGAGCACGGCGGCGCCGACGATGATCGCGGTGCCATGCTGGTCGTCATGGAACACCGGGATGTTCATGCGCTCGCGCAGCTTGCGCTCGACGATGAAGCACTCCGGCGCCTTGATGTCTTCCAGATTGATGCCGCCGAAGGTCGGCTCCAGGCTGGCGATGATGTCGACCAGCTTGTCCGGGTCGTTCTCGTTGATCTCGATGTCGAACACGTCGATGCCGGCGAACTTCTGGAACAGCACGCCCTTGCCTTCCATCACCGGCTTGGAGGCCAGCGGGCCGATGTTGCCCAGGCCCAGCACGGCGGTGCCGTTGGTGATCACCGCCACCAGATTGCCGCGCGCGGTGAGCTCGCTGGCCTGGGTGGGTTCCTCGACGATCGCCTCGCAGGCGAAGGCCACGCCCGGCGAATACGCCAGCGACAGATCGCGCTGGGTCAGCATCGGCTTGGTCGCGGTGACCTTGATCTTGCCGGCCGGCTGCTGGCGGTGATAGTCGAGGGCGGCCTGTTTGAAGTCGTCGTTGGACATCGGCTGTGTGGGTCTCGAAGGCGCAGGAGGGCTGAATTCTACCCTCCTGCCTGAACAAGGGCCTGTCGCGCAGCTGTCGGCGCGGCAGGAAGATCGCAGGCTGCAGCGCGTCGTGCGTTGCGGCCAGGGTGCGCTGGAAGCGGAAACGGCCCTGCACCCCGCCGGCAACGCCGACGGAATACAGGGCCGTAGGAAGCATCAGCGTGCGCTGATCGGGGCGACGGCGTCGGTCGAGGCCACCGGTGCCTGCAACGGCGGCGAGCCGCCATCCAGCACCATCTTGAGCTGGTCGCGGTCCAGCGCATTTTCCCAGCGCGACACCACCACGGTGGCAACCGCGTTGCCGATGAAGTTGGTCAGCGAGCGGCACTCGCTCATGAAGCGGTCCACGCCCAGGATCAGCGCCATGCCGGCCACCGGCACGTCCGGCACCACCGACAGCGTGGCGGCCAGGGTGATGAAGCCGGCGCCGGTCACGCCGGCTGCACCCTTGGAGCTGAGCATCGCCACCGCCAGCAGGGTGATCTGCTGGCCCAGGCTCAGGTCCACATTGGTGGCCTGGGCAATGAACAACGCGGCCAGGGTCATGTAGATGTTGGTGCCATCCAGATTGAACGAGTAACCGGTCGGCACCACCAGGCCCACCACCGACTTCTCGCAGCCGGCCTTTTCCATCTTTTCCATCAGCGACGGCAGTGCCGACTCCGACGAGGAGGTCCCCAGCACCAGCAGCAGTTCGGCCTTGAGGTAGCGGATCAGCTTGAGCACCGAAAAGCCGCACAACCGGCACACGATGCCCAGGATCACCAGCACGAAGAACAGCGAGGTCAGGTAAAACGACCCCACGAGCCAGGCCAGATTGACCAGCGATTCCACCCCGTACTTGCCGATGGTGAAGGCGATTGCACCGAACGCGCCGATCGGCGCGGCCTTCATCAGCATGTGCACCAGGCGGAACACCGGCGCGGTCAGCGCTTCCAGGAAGCTCAGCACCGGGCGGCCACGCTCGCCGACCAGGGCCAGCGCGATCCCGAACAGCACAGCCACGAACAGCACCTGCAGGATGTTGCCATCGACGAACGCGCTGACCAGCGTGGCCGGGATGATGTCCATCAGGAAGCCGACCAGGCTCAGCTCGTGCGACTTCTGCACGTAGGTGTTGACCGCGCTCTGATCCAGCTCGGCCGGGTTGATGTTCATGCCGGCGCCGGGCTGCACCACGTGCGCCACGATCATGCCCACGATCAACGCCAGCGTGGAGAAGAACAGGAAGTAGGTCATCGACTTGGCGAAGACCCGGCCCACCGTCTTGAGGTGGGTCATGCCGGCGATGCCGGTGACGATGGTCAGGAAGATCACCGGGGCGATGATCATCTTCACCAGCTTGATGAAGGCATCGCCCAGCGGCTTCAGGCTTTCGGCGAAGGCCGGCTCGAAGTGGCCCAGCAGGGCACCCAGGACGATCGCCACCACCACCTGGAAATACAGCTGACGGTAAAACGGGACGGGCGCCGGCAAGGGGCCGGCAGGCTTGCTGATGTGCATGACGCCACTCCGAGGGAACATAGAGGGTGCCTGAGCAGGTACCCGGTGCGGGCATTCTGGCCGTACGTCACAGCCCGAGCCGATAGCCCATTGGTACTACGCACTGTCCCCGGGCTGAACGTCGCCTTACACTTCAGCCGCGCCACCACCGGCCGTTAATTCCGTTTAACGCAGACACCGATTCCTGTGTTGTTGGCCGTCCGGAACCTGCGCGCTTGCTGAAGCTGTTCAGTGCGACCGCCATGGCAGGACGCCCGGCCCCTTCTCCTTGCCGAAGACCACACCTATGCGCCTCAATCCGCTCGTTCTCGCGTTGGCCATCGCCGCCGCGCCCGCTGCCGCCAATGCGGCCACCTCGCTGGAAAACTGGCCCACCAAATACACCTTCGGGGATGGCACCGAGCTCGGCCTGACCGGCAACTATGCCTACGACGACAACAACTTCTCCGGCGACGACCGCCTGGAAGACCGCACCGACTTCCGCCGCAAGGAATTCGGCGCCACCCTCAAGAAGAAGGGCGTCTACGACGCCATGGTGTATTTCGACTTCGAGTCCAAGCTGTGGCTGGACGTGTTCTTCCGCGTCGAGACCAAGGCGCTGTTCGGCCAGGATTACGGTCGCGTGCGGATGGGCTACATGAAGGTGCCGGTGGGTCTGGAAGCGGTGCAGAGCTCGCGTGCGGGCAGCTTCATGGAACTGGGCCTGCCGATCCAGGCGGTGTTCCAGGGCCGTCGCACCGGCGTGGAATGGACGCTGGAGCGCCAGCAGTACCTGCTGCAGGCCGGCGCCTACGGCGGCAAGGACCTGCAGGGCGACAACCCGGGCACCACCCAGGCCGTGCATGCCGCCTGGACCCCGTTCAAGGCCGAAGGCAACGTGCTGCACCTGGGCCTGGCCGGTTCGGTGGAAAACCCGCGCGGCTTCAGCGACGGCCGCGGCGTGTCGTTCAGCCCGCGCGTGCGCCTGCGTGCCCGCCCGGAAGCCGGCCTGACCGACGTGCGCCTGATCGACACCGGCACCATTCTCGATGTGGACCACGTGATCCGCGCTGGCGTGGAAGCGGTGTGGATCCACGGCCCGTTCTCGCTGCAGAGCGAAGCGCTGCGCGCCGAAGTGGCGCGTAACGACAACCTGCCGCATTACATCGCGCAGGGCCAATACCTCTATGGCACCTGGACGCTGACCGGCGAGTCGCGCAGTTATGCCGGCGGCGTACCGGGCAACATCAAGCCGGCGCACGATTACGGCGCGGTCGAGCTCACCGCCCGCTACAGCCGCCTGGATCTGGAAGACAACCGCGTCAGCGGCGGCCGCCAGCACGACACCACCATCGGCGCCAACTGGTACCTCACCAGCCACTTCAAGATGCAGGCCAACTACAGCTGGGTGGATGCCACGCGCAACGGCGTGCATGAAACCCCGCATGTGATGGAGCTGCGCGCGCAGGTGCAGTTCTAAGCCTTATCGCGCAAAGCTGACGCGGGCTTTACCGGCCGCGGGTTGGCTTCGGTTGACCGCTTCAACGCAGTAACCTGGCCATTCAAGCCAGCATGCAGGCCCCTGCGGCCGCCTCCTTCCGGGATGCGGCCGCAGTCGTTTTTTTGGGGCGCCGTGGCGGCGCCGTGGCGCAGACCACTGTGCCGATGGCTGCACGATGCATCGGCGCACCGCCATACTTGTCGGCATGTACGCCTCGCAACGCCGCCGCCTGCTGCTCACCCTGACCATCGTGTTGGGCGGGATGCTGGTGGCCATGCTGGCAGCCGGGCACTTTGTCGAACAGAACGCCCTGCACGAGGAGAGCGCCACCGTGCGGCGCCAGCTACGCCTGTACGCGCAGGCCCTGCAGCAACGCATCGATCGCTATCGCACGCTGCCACAGATCCTGGCGCTGGACCCGGAACTGCGCGCGGCCGTTTCCGGCCCGTTGTCGGCCGCGCAGGTGGAGCGGCTCAATCGCAAACTGGAGCGCGCCAACAACGTCACCCAATCCTCCACGCTGACGCTCATCAACCACAACGGCATTGCGCTGGCTGCCAGCAACTGGCGTGCAGCGCGCAGCAACGTGGGCGTGGACTACGCCTTCCGCCCGTATTACCAGCAGGCACTGAGCAACGGCAGCGGCAGTTTCTACGGCATCGGCATGACCACCAGCGAACCGGGCTACTTCCTGTCGCAGGCCATCGTCGATGCCGATGGCCAGGTACAGGGCGTGGTGGTGATCAAGATCGCGCTGGCCGCGCTGGAACGCGAGTGGCTGCAGACCCCCGACATCGTGCTGGCCTCCGACGCGCATGCGGTGGTGTTTCTGGCCAGCCGCCCGCAGTGGCGCTACCGCATGCTGGCCCCGCTAAGCCTGCGCGATCGCAGCGAATTGCGCAGCACCCGCCAGTACGCCGACCAGGGCTTGCTGCCGTTGCGGCGCCGGCTGATCGAGCAGACCGGCAACGGTGGCGTGCTGGCCGAGGTCAGCGACCCACCGCTCGCCGGCCCGGTGCTGTGGCAGACCCTGGAGGTGCCCGAAAGCGGCTGGCGCCTGCATCTGCTGCACGACACCCGCGCCAGCGCGGCGGCCGGCCGCGCCGCGGCGATTGCCGCGGCCGGTGCGTGGTTGGCATTGGCCTTGCTGTGGTTGTTCGTGCAGCAGCGGCGGCGCCTGTCCGCGTTACGTCAGCGCAGCCGGCACGAGCTGGAAACGCTGCTGCAACAACATGCCGAAGAACTGCGTACCGCGCAGGATGGCGTGGTCACCGCCGCGCAACAGGCCAACGCCGGCTTGAGCCGCAGCCTGGAACACCTGCCGCAGGGCGTGGTGGTGATCGACGAGGCGCTCAATCTGGTGGCGTGGAATTCGCGCTATGTGGAGCTGTTCCGCTTTCCGCCCGAACTGCTGAAGATCGGCCGGCCGATCGAAGACCTGTTCCGCTTCAACGCACGCCGCGGCCTACTCGGACCGGGGCCGATCGAAGCGGCGATCGAACGCCGCCTCAATCATCTGCGCAGCGGCAAACCGCATATGCGCGAGAGCGAGAAAGAAGACGGCACCGTGCTGGAAATCCGCGGCAATCCGCTGCCCGATGGCGGATTCGTCACCAGCTATGCCGACATCACCAGCTACAAGAACGCCGCGCGCGAGCTGCGCTCGCTGGCCGATGCACTGGAACACCGCGTGGCCGAACGGACCCGCGACCTGGCCGCGGCCAAGCGCGAGGCCGAGAGCGCCAACCGCTACAAGACCCGCTTCGTCGCCTCGGCCGTGCACGACCTGCTGCAACCGCTCAACGCCGCACGCATGTTCGTCTCAGTCCTGCGCGGGCAGGTGCGCGAGCCCGGCAGCGCGCGCGTGGTCGACAACATCGAAGGCGCGCTCGCCGCGCAGGACGCCATCCTCAACAGCCTGCTGGACATCTCGCGGCTGGAGGCCGGCAGCCTGAAGACCCAGGTGCGCGATTTCGCCATCACCCCGCTGCTGGAAACGCTGGCCCGCGAGTTCGGCATCCTGGCCGAAGACCGCGGCCTGGTGCTGGATTGGGTACCCACGTCCGCGGTGGTGTTGAGCGATGAAAACCTGCTGCGGCGCATCCTGCAGAACTTCCTGTCCAACGCCATCCGCTACACCCCGCGTGGGCGGGTGCTGATCGGCTGCCGTCGTCGCGGCGGCTGGCTGCGCATCGAGGTGCACGACCAGGGGCCCGGCATTCCCGAGGCCTTGCAGGAAGAGATCTTCGAAGAATTCCGGCGCCTGGATGACGGCGTGGCCAACGACCGTGGCGCCGGCCTGGGCCTGGCCATCGTCGAGCGCATCGGCCGGCTGCTCGGCCACCGCATCGGCCTGCGCTCCACGCTAGGCAGCGGCAGCGTGTTTTCGGTAACCGTGCCGCTGGGCGAACGCGCTGCGATCGTCAGGCAATTGCCGCCGCCAATCACCACCACCGCAGAAAACGCCAACGACCCGATCCTGCACGGCTGCCGCGTGTGGTGCGTGGACGACGACCCGCGCGTGTGCGAAGCCAGCCGTGCCCTGCTGGAACGCTGGGAATGCCGCGTGGACTTTGCCGGCGGACCCGATGAGGCATTGGCCACCGCCAGCCCCGACGAGGTCCCGGAGCTGCTGTTGCTGGATGTGCGCATGGGCGAGCACTACGGCCCCATGCTGCTGCCGCAGTTGGTGCAACGCTGGCAACGCGAACCGCGCGTGATCCTGGTCACCGCCGAACCCGACCCGGCGCTGCGCGAACACGCGCTCGACCTGGGCTGGGGATTCCTGACCAAGCCGGTGCGTCCGCCCGCGCTGCGCGCATTGGTCACCCAGATGTTGTTGCGGCGCGGATAGGTTGCCCGGCTGCCGGCACGGCATGCGGCCTCGTACTTGATGCAGAGCGGTAGCACGCGCGTCGCTCAAGACTGATCTGCGCATCGGCAGATCGAGACAGCGTTCGCTTCTACATCTTGGATCGATAAGCACCCACGCCTTGCGGAATCCCTGCATGCACCTGCTGCGTGCCGCGTTCGTCGCATCGCGGCCATGAGAGTCGAGCGCTGCTCCAGTGCAGGCTGATGTTCAACGCGCATCAGTCGATGAGAAAGCAGCAATTATCAATGCCGGCCCGCTCCACCAGAATCGATCGCCTCACCTATCAGACGCACGTGCATACCTATCGTGGAGGGCGATCTATGCAGACTTCGAACCTTGAGGCAACGCGGCAGTCGAAACTGGGGATGGTGCTGAGGGTGACCTCGGGCAACTTCCTCGAGCAGTTCGACTTCTTCCTGTTTGGTTTCTACGCAACCCAGATCGCCGCGGTGTTCTTCCCGGCGAGCAATGAATTCGCCTCGCTGATGATGACGTTTGCAGTGTTTGGCGCAGGCTTTCTGATGCGCCCGCTGGGCGCGGTGATCCTGGGCGCCTACATCGACGATGTCGGGCGTCGCAAGGGCTTGATCGTCACCCTGGCGATCATGGCCAGCGGCACGGTGCTGATCGTACTGGTGCCGGGCTATGCCAGCATCGGTTTGTGGGCACCGGCACTGGTGCTGCTCGGACGGCTGCTGCAGGGCTTCTCGGCGGGTGCCGAAATGGGCGGTGTGTCGGTGTATCTGGCCGAGATGGCCACACCGGGGCGGCGCGGCTTCTATGCCAGTTGGCAATCGGCCAGCCAGCAGGTGGCCATCGTCGCTGCGGCCGCCATCGGCTATGCGCTCAACCAACTGATGCCGCCGCAGGATCTGGCGCAGTGGGGCTGGCGGATTCCCTTCGCCATCGGTTGCGTCATCATCCCCTTCATCTTTTTGCTGCGGCGCCGCCTGGAAGAAACTGCGGAGTTCGCACAGCGCACCCAGCGGGTGACGATGAAGCAGGTGATGCGCGGGCTGGCGAACAATGCCGGCACCGTGATCGCCGGCGGCTTGATGGTGGCGCTGACGACGACCGCGTTCTATCTGATCACCGTGTACGCACCGACCTTCGGCAAGAGCGTGCTCAAGCTCAGCACCGGCGACGCATTGATCGTGACGCTGCTGGTGGGCATCTCCAACTTCCTCTGGCTGCCGATCGGCGGCGCGCTCAGCGACCGCTTCGGCCGCAAGCCGCTGCTGGTGACCATGGCGGTGGTGTGCGCACTGAGCGCCTATCCGGTGCTCGCGTTCCTTGCATCCGCACCGAGCTTTGCGCACATGTTGCAGGCGCTGCTGTGGCTGTCCTTCCTCTACGGCATCTACAACGGTGCCATGATTCCCGCGCTTACCGAACTGATGCCGGCGCATGTGCGGGTGGCGGGCTTCTCGCTCGCCTACAGCCTGGCCACGGCAGTCTTTGGCGGGTTTACGCCGGTGATGTCGACCTGGCTGATCCATGTCAGCGGCGACAAGGCGGCCCCTGGGTACTGGTTGGTGTTCGCGTCGGTGTGCGCGCTGTTGGCGACGCTGTTCCTGTATCGCCGGCATGGCAACGCAGCGGCAGCGACCGGCCTCGATACGGCTGCGGGAGCGGCGAAATGATGCGGGCTCTCTGGAAAAAATTGCTCGCTGCGGTTGTCGCCACGGCCCTGCTGTCGCCGGCCGCAGCCGCGCAGGATCTGACCGTGATGACCTCCGGCGGTTTCACCGCCGCCTTCGAACGTCTGGCGCCGCAGTACAGCAGGCAGACCGGAGTGACAGTTGCGACACTGCACGGCCCTTCGATGGGGCAGACGCCGCAAGCCATTCCCAACCGGCTTGCGCGTGGCGAGCATGCCGATGTGGTGATCATGGTGGGCAGCGCATTGCAAAAACTGATCGATGCAGGACTGGTGGATCCGGCATCGCGGGTGGAGCTGGCCGATTCCCGGATCGGCATGGTGGTGCGCAGCGGCGCACCCAAGCCGAAGATCGATACCGTCGAACAGTTTAAGCACGCGCTGCTGCAGGCCGATTCCGTTGCCTATTCCGACAGCGCCAGTGGCGTCTACATCGAGACCACGCTGTTCAAGCAGTTGCAGATCCAGGGCCCGATGATGGCCAAGAGCCGCAAGATCGAACGCATCCCGGTGGGCTCGGTGGTGGCCGACGGCAGTTATCAGCTGGGCTTTCAGCAGGTGGCCGAACTGCTCCCGGTGGCAGGCGTGGATGTTGTCGGCAAGATCCCCGAGCCGCTGCAGTCGATCACGCGCTATGCGGCGGGCGTGCCGGTCAACGCGGATCATCCCGCAGCGGCCAGGCGCCTGCTTGCCTACCTGCAGTCGGGTGACGCGCAGGCGGTCGCGCGCGCGACCGGCCTGGATCCGGTCTCACCGTGAGCGCGCGGGCATCCGTCGCACCAGTTCCGCCAGCTCGAGCGCAGTCGGTGTCAGCGTCCGCCCACGGCGTTTGAGGATCCCCACGTTGCGCAACACCTCCGGTTCGACCAGCGGCACCGCCGCCAGCACCGGATGCGGGCCGGAAGGCATGGCGATCGAAGGAACGGCGGCAATGCCGACGCCGGCCTCCACCAAGCCCAGCAATGTAGTGACGTGGCGGGTTTCGCAGATGCTCGGCTGCTCCGGCGTGAATGCAGACAGCGCCCGATCCAGCACCAGCCGGTTGCCCGAGGTCTTGTCGAGCGTGATGTAGTCATGGCCATAGGCTTCCTGCCAGCTGACCTGCTCGCGCCCGGACAGGGGATGGTCCCGGCGGCAGGCAATCACATAGCGCTCCTGCAGCAACGGCTCGAACTCGACCTCCGGTGCCAGGTTACCGCTGAAGCTGACGCCGAAATCCGCCTCGCCGGAGGCCACTGCCGCACTGACGTGACTGGCGCTGCCATCGAACAGCCTGATGCGTATCTTCGGAAACAGCTGATGCAGCCCGTGAATCGCCTGGGGCATGAAGTAGTACGCCGCAGACGGCACGCACGCCACGGTCACCGTGCCCATCCGGCTGGATCCGGCATCGCCGATGCTCATCAGCGCCATGTCCAGGTCGTCGAGCATGCGCTCGACCTGCGGCATGAACGCCTGCCCGACCGTGGTGAGCGCGACCTTGCGCGTGGTGCGCTCGAACAACTTGACGTTCAACGCCGACTCGAGCTTGTCGATCCTGCGGCTGAGCGCCGGCTGGGTGATCCGGATGCGTTCGGCAGCGCGGCGGAAGCTGCCGTTTTCGGCAACGGCGCGGAATGCCTGTAGATCGTTGAGGTCGAATTTGATGGTCACGATGCCGCGGCTGCGATGTTCGATGGCGGTCGCCATAGCATAGACAGTTGCCTGCTGCGCTGCGTGCGCGTGCAGATGCGGCGCGCGCGGGCCTGCAACATTCGTGCAGGCGGTCATCGCCGCAGGAATGCACACGCCTGTTTCCGACGCAGGTGATACCTGCACGCGCGGCGCATGGCTCGGGCATCGCCGATGCTGCCAACGCGCGCATTTGTAACGCGCGACGCTGCGGCATGCCCAGCGTCGCAGCGCTCGTGCCTGCTAGAATGGCGATAATGATTCCCATTTAATCTTCACCTTTCGCGTTGCCGTGCACGTGCTGCGTCTGTGCCGACCGCGCCTTGGAGTTCCTTGCCCGATGAAATCTCCCGTCTCCGGATCGGCCGGCATGCCGTTCGTTGCCACGCTCTGCCTGCTCGCCTCTGCCACCGCGTCCGCGCAATCGGACGTCACCGACACGCTGGACACCGTGGTGGTTGCCGCCTCGCGCTCCAACATGACCGTGGCCGAATCGCCGCAGACGGTGTTGATCATCGACAAGGCGCAGATCCAGCAGCAGCTGACGATCTCCAGCAACTCCTCCGACGTGCTCGCCAACCTGATTCCCTCGTACACGCCCAGCCGCGGCAAGATGAATGGCAGCGGCGAAACCCTGCGCGGGCGCACGCCGCTGATCCTGATCGACGGCGTGCCGCAGTCCAATCCGATCCGCCCCACCGGGCGCGAAGCGCACACCATCGACTATGCGATGGTCGAGCGCATCGAAGTCATCCAGGGCGCCAACGCCATCAACGGCCTGGGCGCCACCGGCGGCACCATCAACATCATCACCCGGCGCCCGCAGGACGGCTCGTTGAACCAGCACATCGACGTGCAGGCCACCGCACCTACCTCCGAAACGCGTGCGGAAACCACCAGCGTCGAGACCCGCTACCGCGTGGACGGCCGCTCGGGCAGGCTCGATTACCTGTTCTCGGCCAGCTACAGCGACCAGGGCCTGTATGTGGATGGAGAAGGCCGGCCGATCGGCGCCGACAACACCCAGGGCGACCTGATGACGTCCAAGAGCTACGACGTGCTGGCCAAGCTCGGCTACGCGCTCACCGACACCCAGCGCTTGAGCGTCAGCGTCAACCGCTACCGCATCAAGAACGACAACGACTACATCGGCGTCGCCGGCAACCGCGCGCAAGGCCTGCCCACCAGCTCGGTGCGCGGCACCCCGCAGGGCACCGCGCCCTGGAACGATGTGCTGACCTCCAGCCTGTCGTACACCCATGACGATCTGGCCGGCATGCAGCTGAGCGCGATGGTGTTCAAACAGGAATTCGAAGGGCTGTTCGGTGCCGACAACTCGTCCACGTTTCAGGACCCGCGCATCGCCCCGGTCGGCACCTTGTACGACCAATCGCGTTCGGTCGCCTCCAAGTGGGGCAGCAAGATCACCCTGACCAGGGACGACCTGCTCGACAGCCGGCTCAAGCTCACCGGCGGCGTCGACCTGCTGGCCGACACCGGCAAGCAGGATCTGTACGGCACCGGGCGGACCTATGTGCCCGAGTCGGACTACCGCAATCTGTCGCTGTTCGTGCAGGGCGAATACAAGCTGCTGCCCACGCTGACCCTGCACGCCGGCGTGCGCCGCGAAGAAGCCGAGTTGAAGATCGACAGCTACCAGACGCTGTGGCGCTACAACCGGGTCGCTGTCGAAGGCGGCACGCTCGACTTCAACCAGACCCTCTACAACACCGGCCTGGTCTATACGCCGCTCGAGGGTGTGAGCTTTTTCACCAGCTATTCCGAAGGCTTCGGCATGCCGGACGTGGGCCGCGTGCTGCGCGCGATCAACACGCCGGGCACGCGCGTGGCCAGCCTGAGCACGCTGGAGCCGATACTGACCAAGAGTGTGGAAGCCGGCACCCGCCTCACGCGCGGCGCCTTCGATGCGGACCTGAGCTACTTCCAGTCCAACTCGGATCTGGGCACGCGCGTGGTGCCGATCAACGGCGCCTTCATGATGAGCCGCGAAAAGACCCGCGTGCAGGGCGTGGACGCCAGCCTGGGCTATCGCCTGGATGCAGCGCATCGCCTGCGCCTATCCTACGCCTACACCCGTGGCCGCTATGACAGCGATAACGATGGGCAACTGGATGCGCGCCTGGATGGGCTCAACGTGGCGCCCAATCGGGTGATCGCCTCGTGGTCGGCACAGTGGACGCCGAAGTTCTCCTCGTTCGTGCAGGCCCAGCATGCCTTCAGCCAATCCTTCGACGAGGCCGACAAGCGCTTCAGCGGCTACACGCTGGTGGATGCGACCTTCAACTACGCGTTGCCGCGTGGCGCAGTGCGCATGGGTGTGTCCAACCTGTTCGACAAGCAGTACATCACCTACTACTCGCAATCGGCCCTGGTCGAACCGCTGCGCTACTTCGCCGGGCGCGGCCGCACCATCACGCTGGGCTATTCGCTGGATTTCTGATGGCGTGACGTGATTGTCAGCAGCGCGCGATACGCCTGCGCAAGCGTGCTGCTGTGCATGGATGCCGATTCGTCGCATCGTTTAGATGCAGTCAACAGCCTAGTCTGTGCCCTCGCCGCCCGCGGGACACGCCGTGAATCCGTCCGTGGAGGCTCGGTGGCGGCATCCATGCCGCCACACGGTCCCGCAAGCGGCAAGGACACCGCACAAGACAGTTTGCTGGCTGTTTTATTGAAAGCCATGCGCACCAATCAACTCGACTGGTCCCTGCCCGTCCACCCTCGCGGGACCTTACGCGGCATGGATGCCGCGTAAGAGCCTACAAGGACGTACTTGCGGCGTGTCCTGCGATGGTGGGCGGGCAAGGACCCTGCAGCCACCCCGCAGATCATCCGAACAACCTGCATCGTGCATTGCTTGCACCATGCACACCCAACCATCTCGACAGGTCCTTGCCCGCCCACCGTCGCGGGACCTTACGCGGCATGGATGCCGCGTAAGAGCCTACACGGACGTACTTGCGGCGTGTCCCGCGATGGTGGGCGGGCAAGGGCCCTGCAGCGAAGTCGCAGACATCAGCGTCTTGGTCGCTCAATCGCGCCTCAGGAGCACGCATCCCTACGTGACGATGCCGAGTTGACGATCCGGACGATCGGGCAAGGATGCCGGATCACCAGGCTCACGCCGACGCGGCGGCCCGCGGCACAGTGCATCGCAACACGCACAACGCCACTACCGGGAGACATATCGCATGAGTCAGACACTGTCGCTGGACCACTATCGCCTGCTCGGCCGCTCCGGCCTGCGCGTCTCGCCGCTGTCGCTGGGCACCATGACCTTCGGCGAAGCCTGGGGCTGGGGCGCGGACGCGGACGAAGCCAGGCGCATCTTCGATGCGTATGCCGACCGCGGCGGCAATTTCATCGACACCGCAGTCAACTACACCAACGGCGGCTCCGAGCGCATCCTCGGCGCGCTGCTCAAGCACCGCCGCGAGCGCTTCGTGCTGGCCACCAAGTTCACCATGGCGCGCGATCCGGACAACATCAACGCCGGTGGCAACCATCGCCTCAACCTGATCCGCTCGGTCGAGACCAGCCTGCGCCAGCTCGACACCGACCGCATCGACCTGCTGTACCTGCACGCCTGGGATTTCACCACCTCGCCGGAGGAAGTGATGCGCGGGCTGGAGCATCTGGTGCAATCGGGCAAGGTGCTTTACCTCGGCATCTGCAACACCCCGGCCTGGCGGGTGGCGCAATTGCAGACACTGGCCGAGCTGCGTGGCTGGTCGCCGCTGGTGGCGCTGCAGATCGAATACAGCCTGGTCGAGCGCAGCGTCGAACACGAGCTGCTGCCGATGGCGCGCGAGCTGGGCCTGGGCGTGTTGCCATGGTCGCCGCTGGGCGGTGGCATCCTGACCGGCAAGTACAGCCGCGCCGATCTCTCCGACGACAACGCAGCCGAGGTTTCGACCAGCCGCAAGGGCGTAATCGCCTCGACCGGGCATCTCAATGCACGCTCGCTGGAGATCGCCGATGCGGTCGGTGCGGTCGCCGAAGAACTGGGTGCCTCGCGCTCGCAGGTGGCACTGGCCTGGACCTTGCGCAATCCGGCCGTGGTCTCGCCGGTGATGGGCGCGCGCACGCTGCAGCAGGCCGAGGACAACTTCGGTGCGCTGGAAATCGTCTTGAGCGATGAACACCTGGCTCGGCTGGATCGGATCAGCGCGCTGGCGCCGATCTTTCCGGAACGCTTTATCGGCCGGCCGATGGCGCAGCAACTCATCTACGGCACCTACAAGGTGCAGTTACGCAGTTGATGGATGCATCGCCGACGGACGGTCCGTCGGCAGCGATGCACTGCCTCACGTGCAATGATCTTTCACCGACAACGGCACGACCGATCAATCCGTCGCGTCATCGCGCGTTTGCATCGCCGTTCTGCACGGCGCTGCGTCCCAGCACGTCATCGTCATCGCAAACACGATGCAGCACACGATCACCATGCGCGATCAGCCCTCGCCTTCCGGCTCCAGCGCCTTGACCAGCACTGCCGCCTGCGTGCGGCTGTAGCAGTCTAGCTTCTTCAGGATCGCGGTGACATGCACCTTGACGGTGTTCTCGGCTAGCCCGAGTTCGTGCGCGATCTGCTTGTTGAGCAGGCCGTCGGCCAGGCTCAGCAGCACGCGGAACTGTTGCGGGGTGAGCTGGGCGAGCTTGGAGGCCAGTTGCGCGTCGGCCTCCGAGCGCTCGGCAGTCATCGGCGGGAACCAGGTGCCGCCCTCCAGCACGCTGGCCACCGCAGTGCCGATCGATTCGGCCGGGGTGGATTTGGGAATGAAGCCGGCCGCGCCGAACTGCTGCGCGCGCCGGATCACGCGTGGGTGATCGTTGGAGGAGATCACCACCACCGGGATGTCCGGATGCTCGCCACGCACGTGCAACAGCGCCGAGAAGCCACGTGCGCCCGGCATCGCCAGGTCCAGCAGCACCAGCTCGGCCTGTGGGTGCGAACGCAGCATCGCGCTCAGCGTGGCGGCGCTGGAGGCCTCCACCACATCGGCCTGCGGCAGGGTCTGCTGCAGCACATGGATCACGGCGGCACGGAACAACGGGTGGTCGTCGGCGACGAGGATGGTGAGATCGGCCATGCGCCAAGTCTGGCACATGGCTGTGTCGGTTTCCCGCGTCCGGGCATCCATTCCCGCCCCGCTGCGCGGGCATCTGGCCTGCCGGGCAGCCAGCATGTGCGTGGAAATCGCCGCCCCCACGCCCCGCGCGCCAAGGCCGGCAGCGCGCACCGCGCCGGCATGCAGCCGTTCGCGCAGATCGTCAGCGCTCGCCTAGCGCGGCGGCTGCGTGCTAGCCCGCCAGGCATCCAGAAACTGCCGGCGTTTGAGCTTGTCCAGATACACCAGCAGGCCGGGGCCGAGCGGGATCGGCCGGAACGGCGGCTGCGCCGAGCCGCCACGGCCGCCGGCGGCCGGCAGGATCGGCATCAGCCGCGCCTCGCGCGAGAGCACCTGCTGGCCGCGTGGCGAGAGCAGGTAATCCAGGAACCTGCGTGCCTCCGGCGCATGCGGTGCAGTCCTGGGGATCACCGCAGTGCGCAAGGCCACCAGCGTGTAGTCCTGCGGCTGCACGATGCCCAGCGGGGCGCCGGCGTCGATGCGCGTCTGCGCGTAGGAGCCGAGCACGTTGTAGGCCAGCAGCAGCTCGCCACGGCTGACGCGGTCGAGCAAGGTGCCAGTGCGTTCTTCCAGCCTGACCTGGTTGGCCCCCAACGCGGCCAGCAACGCGCCGGCAATGCTGCCAACCTGCCCGTCCTGGGTGGCGAACAGATAGCCCACGCCGCTGCGCTCGACATCGTAGGTGCCAACCCGGCCGCGCAGCGGCGCGTCGGGCGCGCGCAGTAAGGCCAGCAACTGCCGGCGTGTGCGCGGTACCCGCGCGGCCGCCAGCTTGCGTGTGTTGTAGACGATCGCCACCGGCTCGTAGCTGATGCCGAACACTTCGTGCCGCCACTGCGCCCAGGCAGGCAGCGCTTCGGTCTGCGCGGAGCGATGCGCGAGCGCGTGGCCGTCGTTCACCAGCTTGGTCTGCAGGTCCATGCTGGCGCTGATCAGCATGTCGGCGGCAGCCGTGGCCTTGCCCGGGTGCAGATAGCGCTCGTAGATGTCCCAGGCGATCACGTCCTCGTAGATCACCTCGGTGCCCGGATGCAGGCGCTGGTAGTCCTGGATGACCGCACCAAACACTTCCAGATCGGTGGAGCCTTGCACGCGCAACTGCGCCTGTTTCGGGCCGTGCGCGGGAAACACCCGCACATCGCCGGGCGCGGCACGCGCAACAACCGGTGCCAGCAAGACCACCATCAGCAACAGCACGCGCATCACCGCGTTCCTCCAGGAAAATGCAACGAGGCGATCAGCCCACCGCCGACGCGGTTGCTCAGATCGATGCGCCCGCCGTGCGCTTCGACCACGCGCTTGACGATGGCCAGCCCCAGCCCCGCGCCGCCGGCCGGTGCATCCGGCCCGCGGACGAAACGTTCGAACACGCGCTCGGCTTCGGCGGCGGGAATGCCGGGGCCGTGATCGGCGATGGTCAGCACGTGATGGCTGCCGTCGCTGGTGAGCGCCACCTGCAACGGCGCCCCGGCACCGTATTTGCAGGCGTTGTCGATCAGGTTCTTCAGCGCCTCGCGCAGCAGCAGTGCATCGCCGCGCAACAGCGCCGGTTGCGGGTCGATCGCCAGGTGCACGCGCGGTGCGCCGTCGCTGCGCGGCAAGGACTCGTGCAAGGCCTGGTGCAGCACCTCGGCCAGGTCCACGGTGGCAAAGCGCTGCAGGTTGGCGCGGTGGATCACGCTGGCATCGCTGAGCAATTGATTGAGCAACCGGCTCATATGGCTGGCATTGCGCTCGATCGCCACCAGGCTGCGTTGCATCTCGCGCGGGTCGTCGTCGTCCATCGCCAGCTGCGCCTGCGCGCGCAAGGCGGCCAGCGGCGTGCGCATCTGGTGCGCGGCTTCGGCCATGAAGGCGCGCAGGGTTTCGTTGCTGGACGACAGCCGCGCCATGAAGCGGTTGAGCGCGGTCACCATCAACTGCATTTCCTGCGGTGCCGGCACGCTGAGCGGTTTCAGGTCGGAGGGCTCGCGCCGCGACAGGTCGCGCTCGATACGCTGCAACGGGCGCAGGGCGCGATACACGCCCAGCCACACCAGGCCCAGGGCGAGCAGCGACAGCACGCCGATCGCCACCAGCGCGTTGAGCACTACATCGCGTGCCACCGCATCGCGCGCGCGCCGGGTCTGACCGACCTGCACACGCACCTCGCCCTGCCCGGAGGCCGATGCCACCCGATGCATCACCACCGCAAAGCGCACCGGCTCGCCGCTGTAGTCAGCATCGAACAGCACCGGGCGCTCGTCGCCGGGCGCGCGCGCCGGCAACGGCAAGCTCTCTTCACCGGTGATGGTGCGGCCTTGCGCATCGAACACGCGGTAGAACACGCGGTCTTCCGGTGCCATGCCGAGCAGGTCCAGCGAGGCATACGGCAGGTCCACCTGCCAGTCGCCGCCGACCAGCGCCACGCTGTCGACGATGGACAGGGCCGAGGACACCAGCAGGTGGTCGTAGGAGCGGTTGGCGGCCCGCTCGCCGTAGTCGCGTGCGGCAAAGAACAGCACCACCGCGCCCAGCACCGACAGGCTGCCCAGATACAGCAGCAAGGTGCGCCGGATCGACGGTGCTACCATGCGCGGCTCAGCCATCGACGCCCGGCTCCACCGGCGCATGCGGATCGGCTTCTTCGAGCTTGTAGCCGGCGCCGCGCACGGTGACGATGCGCAACGGCGCGCCCGCCAGCTTGCGACGCAGGCGGCCGACATACAGCTCGATCGCATTCGGCCCGGCATCGTCGTCGAAACCGAACAAGCCGTTGCCGATCTCGTCCTTTCCCACCACATGGCCCAGGCGCCCGATCAGGATCTCGAACAGGCGGTATTCGCGATTGGGCAACTCGATCGGCACCCCGTCCAGCACCAGCGTGTGCGCGGCGTTGTCGAACACGAATCCGCCGATCTGCACCACCTCGCTGGCCTGCCCGCGGTTGCGCCGCAGCAGCACCCGGCAACGCGCCTCGAACTCGCGGAAATCGAACGGCTTGCCCAGGTAGTCGTCGGCCCCGACATCCAGCGCCTGCACGCGGTCTTCGATGCCGTCGCGCGCGGTCAGCATCAGCACCGGCGTGGTATCGCCACGCTCGCGCATCCCGGCCAGCACGCGCAAGCCATCCAGCTTGGGCAGACCGATATCCAGCACCACCAGATCAAAGCTCTGATAGCGCAGCACACTCGCCGCCGCCAGGCCATCGGACTGCCAATCCACCGCATGCCCGCTACGGCGCATGCGCCGCACGATGGCATCGGCGAGATCGGCGTTGTCTTCGACTAGCAGCAGGCGCATGGGCGGGGAATCGAGAATCGGGAATTGGGAATCGGAACAGCGGTTGGCCGCGGCCGGAAGGTAACAGCCCTCGCGGACAAAAGCTCTTAACGCTCTTGCGATTCCCCATTCCCCATTCCCGATTCCCCCGCCCTGACAGGTCCATGACAGCTTCACCGGACTAGGCTGCTGCCAACGCGCCGCAGCGTGCTTGAGCGGTGCATCGCTGAACGTGATTCACACATGTACCTGGGAGGGTCTGTGAGCAACGACACCTTGCGTCTGCGCATCTTCACCACCTGCGCCGCGCTGTGCCTGGCACCGGCAGCGCATGCGGCCGAGGGCGATGGCCCGGTCACCGCCGAGGTGGGTGGGCGCGTGCACTGGGACTTCACCGTGTTCGACAACGACGAACGCGGCACGCCCGAGCGCAACGACACCCAGTTCCGTCGCGTGTGGCTGGATGTGGCGGGCAAGTTCTACGGCTTCACCTACAAGGCCGAGGCGGAATTTGCCGGCCTGCAATACGAATCCGGCAGCCGCGGCATCCTGGCGCGCGATGTGTACATCGCCAAGAAGTTTTCCGCCGGTACGCTGACCGTGGGCCAGTTCAAGCAGTACTTCTCGCTGGACGATCGCACCGGCTCCAACTACGGCCCGTTCCTGGAACGCGGCTATGCCTCCACCACGCTGGCGCCAATCTATCGCAAGGCGATCTCCTGGCAGGCCAATCGCCCCGATGCGACCTGGTCCACTGCGGCCTACAGCCTGGAAAGCATCGACAATTCCTCGACCAAGGGCGGCGCGCTCGGCACGCGGCTGACCTTCGCACCGGAGATGGGCGAGGCGCGGCTGCGCCACCTGGGCGTGTCGCTGGCGCACGAGCGCTATTCGCATCCGGGCAGCGGCGGCGCGGCGTCCCTGTTGATCCGGCCACGCCCGGAAAACGATCTGGCCAACAACAGCCGCATCACCCTGGCGCGCTTTGCTGATGGCCGCGATACCGATTTCGACAAATGGTCGCTGGAATACGCCGAAGTGCGGGGCCCATGGTCGTGGCAGAGCGAATTCAGCGGCGGCCTGCTCGACGACGGCTCCCAGCATGCCAAGGTATTGGCCAGCTACGGCCTGGTCAGCTGGTTCGTCACCGGCGAGTCGCGCGGCTACGACCGCAAGACCGGGCGTTTCAGCCGGATCAAGACGCCCAATCGCCCCTCCGGCGCGTTCGAGCTGGCCTTGCGCTACGACTACATGCGCGGCGATCAGCATCTGGACGGCCAACCCGATTTCATCAACGCCAGCACGCAGTCGTGGACGCTGGGCGGCAACTGGTATTTCAAGCCGAACCTGCGCGTGATGCTCAATGTGATCGACAGCCGCAACCGCGACCGCATGGTCGATGCGGTGGTCGATCACACGCTGGCAGTGACCGGCCGCTTCCAGTACGACTTCTGACCGTTTGCCTGACCTTCGCATGATGCGTTACCGCTGCTGCAATGCACCCGCCGCCGCGCGCTCCACTCTCCCCCTGCTGTACGCCTCAAAGGATTTGCCCGCATGCTGACCGCGCTCGGTTTCGGAATGGTGATCACCTTCATGTACCTGATCATGAGCAAGCGGCTGTCGCCGCTGGTGGCTCTGATCACGGTGCCGATCGTGTTCGCGCTGCTGGGCGGCTTCGGCACCGGCATCAACGAGATGATGCTCGACGGCATCAAGAAGATCGCGCCCACCGGGGTGATGCTGATGTTCGCCATCCTCTACTTCGGGGTGATGATCGATGCCGGCCTGTTCGATCCGCTGGTCGGCCGCATCCTGCGCCTGGTCAAGGGCGATCCGCTGAAGATCGTGATGGGCACGGCGATCCTGGCAATGTTGATCTCGCTCGACGGCGATGGCTCCACCACCTACATGATCACCGTGTCGGCGATGCTGCCGCTGTACCAGCGCCTGGGCATGAACGCGCTCAACCTCACCTGCGTGACCATCCTGGCCAGCGGCGTGATGAACCTGACCCCGTGGGGCGGCCCTACCGCGCGCGCCGCCACCGCCCTGCATGTTGATCCGGCCGATGTGTTCGTGCCGCTGGTGCCGGCGATGGCGATGGCGATCGCCGGCATCCTCACGCTGGCCTGGTATCTGGGTATGCGCGAACGTCGCCGCCTGGGGGTGGTACGCCTGCCCGCCGACGGCAACTGGCTGGACACCAGCATCCCCGAGGAAAGCGATGCACTGCCGCGCGTGGAAGACACCGAGGACATGAAGCGGCCCAAGCTGCTGTGGGTGAACCTGCTCCTGACCCTGGCGCTGATGGCCGCGCTGGTGGTCGGCGTGCTGCCGATGCCGGTGCTGTTCATGATCGGCTTTGCGCTGGCGCTGATGATCAACTACCCCAACCTGGCCGAGCAGCGCCGCCGCCTGGTCAATCACGCCGGCAATGTGCTGTCGGTGGTGTCGCTGATCTTCGCCGCCGGCATCTTCACCGGCATCCTGTCCAACACCGGCATGGTCGAAGCGATGTCGCGCAGCTTCCTGGCGGTGATCCCGGACAGCTGGGGCCCGTATCTGGCGGTGATCACTGCGATCGTCAGCATGCCGTTTACGTTCTTCATGTCCAACGACGCGTTCTACTTCGGCGTGCTGCCGATCCTGTCCGAAGCCGCCGGCCACTACGGCATCACCCCGGTGGAAATGGCGCGCGCCTCGCTGGCCGGGCAACCGGTGCATCTGCTCAGCCCGTTGGTTCCATCGACCTATCTGCTGGTCGGCCTGGCCAAGGTCGACTTCGCCGACCATCAACGCTTCACGCTGAAGTGGGCGGTGCTGATTTCCCTGCTGATGTTGGCGGGCGGGTTGTTGTTTGGCCTGTTTCCGTTGGCGCGCTAGCCGCGCGCCGGGATTCGGCATTCGGGATTGGGGATTCGCCAAAGCCAGAGCGAACCAATGCCCGCTGTTACGAATCCCCTCATCCCAATCCCGAATCCCAACTCCGAAGGAGTTCAAGCAATGACACTTCGCATCGCATACGTCACCAGTGGCATGGGCAGTGTGGGTACCGCGATCTGCCAGAAGCTGGCGCGCAGCGGGCATACCGTGGTCGCCGGCTGCGGACCCAATTCGCCGCGCAAGACCTCCTGGCTGCGCGAGCAGCGCGAGCAGGGCTTCGAGTTCGTCGCCTCCGAAGGCAATGCCGCCGATTGGGATTCCACCGTGGCCGCGTTTGCCAAGGTCAAGGCCGAGGTCGGCGAGATCGATGTGCTGGTCAACAACGCCGGTGGTAGCCGCGACACCCTGTTCCGGCAGATGAGCCGCGACGACTGGAACGTGGTGATCGCCAGCAACCTGCATTCCCTGTTCAACATCACCAAGCAGGTGGTCGACGGCATGACCGCGCGCGGCTGGGGACGCATCGTCAACATCGGCTCGGTCAGTGCGCACAAGGGCCAGATCGGGCAGATCAATTTCGCCACCGCCAAGGCAGCGATGCATGGTTTCAGCCGCGCCCTGGCGCAGGAAGTCGCCTCGCGCGGGGTCACCGTCAACACCATCTCGCCGGGCTATATCGCCAGCGCCTCGATCAGCAGTTTTCCGCCCGACGTGCTCGACCGCCTGGCCACCTCGGTGCCGATCCGCCGCCTCGGCAAACCGGCCGAAGTCGCCGGGCTGTGCGCCTGGCTCGCCTCCGATGAGGCCGCCTACGTGACCGGCGCCGACTATGCAGTCAACGGCGGCCTGTACATGGGCTGAGAGCCGCTGCCAGACCGTAGCGAGCGGTCGTCAGGTCGATGCGGACGACACGCTCGAGTCGGTCCGTGCGGAGAATACATGCCGGCTCCGAACACCGAGCACGCCAGCCTGGCGGTGAGCGCGGTCCTTGCTAGTGGCGGTGAAGCATCACCGCTCTGATGCCTCACTGCTCTCAAGCCTTACTGCTCTGAAGCCTCACTCCCCTGAAGCCCCACCGCTCCAAAGCCCCGCGCTAGTCGTGGCCGCTGTCATGCACGCCCCGCGCGCCTGCAGCTTGCATGCAGGTGCGTGATTGCGTTTGACCGGCGCGCACAAGCGGCCGCCACTGCGTCGATCAACCCGCCTCCAGCGCGAACTGATTACACTCGGCGTTTTCCGCACTGCGCTGACATGGCCAAACCTTCAGAACGCGCCACGCCGGGTACCCGCCCGCAGATGGCCGACATCGCCCGCATGGCGGGCGTGTCCGAATCCACCGTGTCGCGTGCCCTGGCCGGCAGCCCGGTGGTGGCCGAGCGGACGCGTGCGTACATCAAGCAGATTGCCGCCGATGCCGGCTACCAGGTCGATCCGATTGCGCGCAGCCTGCGCGCCAAACGCTCCAACACGGTGAGCGTGGCAGTGCCGATGATGCATGCGCTGGACCAGCCGCTGTCGGACCCCTTCATGATGACGATGCTGGCGCTACTGGCCGAGGAGCTGACCGGGCGCGGCTACAGCATGCTGCTGTCCAAGCTCGACCGGCATCAGGATGGATGGGTGGAACAACTCGCACGCGGCAGCCGCTCCGATGGCGTGATCGTGCTGGGGCAAAGTTCCGAACATGCCGCGCTGGACGAAGCCGCGCGCGATGGCCTGCCGATGGCGGTCTGGGGCAGCCGCATCGACGGGCAGTCGTACATCAGCGTGGGCAGCGACAATTTCCAGGGCGGCGCGCTGGCCACCGAACATCTGATCGCCAGCGGCCGTCGCCGCATCGCCTTTCTCGGCGACGACCAGTTGCCCGAGGTTGCACCGCGCTTCGCCGGCTATCGCCATGCACTGCAGCGGCACGGGCTGGAGTTCGATACGCGCCTGCATGCGCGCAGCCACTTCCTCAGCGAAGACGCCTACCGCCTCACCCGCGCCATGCTCAAGAAGACCGATCCGCCGGATGGGCTGTTCGCCGCCTCCGACGTGATTGCGGTCGGCGCGATCCGCGCCCTGGTCGAAGCCGGGCATCGCGTGCCGCAGGACATCTCGCTGGTGGGCTTCGACGATATTCCGCTGGCCGCCTACAGCCAACCGCCGTTGACCACGGTGCGGCAGGACCTGGGCCTGGCCGCGCGCCTGCTGGTGGACCGGCTGCTGGCGTTGATCGGCGGCGAAGCGGTGGAGTCGGTGGAGATGCCGGTGAAGTTGGTGGTGCGTGAGTCGGCGTGAGGCCGGGATTGGGGAATCGGGAATCGGGAATCGTAAGAGCGGGCGTGCTGGTGTGCGGTGCGCAACTGCGCGTTGCTGCCCGCGTGATCACGGTCGGCTGTTTCAGTACGCAGCGACACAGACGTAACGCGTCGCGGTTACACCACTGCTGTCTTGGGCTTGCGGACGCGTACGCATAGCATCGCCACAGCGGCGGCCAGCATCAGTGCGCCGGCCAGGCGGATCACGTTGCGTGGGTCGCCGTGCAACAGCCACTCGTAGTACAGCGGCAAGGTGACGATCTGGATCAGCATCGGCAGCACGATGAACAGGTTGAACAGGCCCATGTACACACCGGTGCGCTCGGGCGGAATGCTGTCGGCCAGCATCAGGTACGGGTTGCCCATCATGCTGGCCCAGGCGAGCCCGATGCCGATCATCGGCAGCAGCATCAGCCAGCGGTCCTGGATGCCCGGCAACACCCACATGCCCACACCGGCCGCGACCAGGCAGGCCGCATGCGTGTACTTGGGGCCGATGCGGCGCACCACCGGCACCATCGCAAACGCAGCCAGAAACGCGACGAAGTTATAAAACCCGCCGATCTGCCCATTGACCAGGCCGGCCTGGCGGAAGCCATGCGAGTCGGCTTCGGTGGTGCCGAACAAGCTGGTCGATAGCGACAGCACGATGTACTGCCAGTAGCAGAAGATCGCGTACCACTGGAACAGCATCACCGGCGCGAGCTGGCGCATGGTCGGCGGCATCGCGCGCAGGGCGCCGTAGATTTCGCGCACTGTGGCGCCCAGGCCGGCACCGGTCTGGCGCATCCGCGCGATCTCTGCCGGCGCAAGCACCGGCTCGCGCACGCTGCGCGCGGTGAGCAGGATCGAGGCCGCAGAAAACCCCGCGCCGATCACGAAGGCGGCGATGGTGACATAGGGAATGTGGTGCGCATTGGCGGCGTCCTGGTTCATGCCCATCCACACCAGCAACGGCGGGGTGAGATATGCCAGCGTCTGCGCAAGCCCGGTGAACGCGCTTTGGGTGAGATAGCCCAGCGGCCGCTGCGGTGGCGCCAGCACATCGCTGACCAGCGCACGGTATGGCTCCATCGCCACGTTGTTGGCGGCATCCAGGATCCACAGCAGGCACACCGCCATCCACAGCGCAGTGCTGAACGGCATCGCCAGCAGGCACAGGCTGCACACCAGCGCGCCCAGCACCATGTAGGGCATGCGCCGGCCCCAGCGGGTCACCGAGCGGTCGCTCCACGCGCCGACAAACGGCTGCAGTACCAACCCGGTGATCGGCCCGGCCAGCCACAGGTACGGCAGGCTCGCGTGGTCGGCGCCCAGATAGTTGTAGATCGGGCTCATGTTGCTCTGCTGCAGGCCGAAGCTGTATTGCACGCCGAAGAAGCCGGCATTGAGCGCCAGGATGCGCGCGAAGGAGAACGGAGTGGCGGTCGACGACATGCAGAACCCTGGGCATCGGTGCGGCTCCCAGTGGCCGCAGCGCACTGTACCCTGCCGTCTTTGCAATCGATTGTAACGCTGCGCCGCAACACGTTTTCGCTTGCCGAAACATAAGCTCGCAAGCCTAGGAAAGATGCTGCAGCGCAAGATTGCAATCGATTGTATTGGGGCGTATTACTGCGCTCGCACTGCAGGCCACACGGCCACTCCCTGGGAGGGGCGATGCAGGCGTCGGCATACCACCATCCGTGAGAGAGAGAACCGCAATGTCCACCTTGCACACCCTGCGCCTGCATGCCCTGGCCTGCGCGGTCGCCTCCTGCCTGTGCGCGCCTGCCGCGCTGGCGCAGGACGCGACCACGGCCGCACCCGTCACCCCGCCGGCCGCCGACAGCGCCGCGGTCAATCTGGATTCGGTGTTCGTCACCGGTACTTCCACCGCCACCACCAAGCTGAAGTCCAGCGTGTCGGTCAGCACCGTGGGCGCCGAGGCGATCGAACAGTCGGCGCCACGCAGCACTGCCGAGATCTTCCGCAACATCCCCGGCATCCGCTCCGAATCCAGCGGTGGCGAAGGCAACGCCAACATCGCCGTGCGCGGACTGCCGGTCGCCTCCGGCGGCGCCAAGTTCCTGCAGCTGCAGGAGGACGGCCTGCCGGTGATGGAATTCGGCGATATCGCCTTCGGCAACTCGGACATCTTCCTGCGCTCGGATTTCACCCTGGACCGCATCGAAGCCATCCGCGGCGGCTCGGCATCGACGTTCACCAGCAACGCGCCCGGCGGCATCATCAACTTCATCAGCAAGACCGGCGACACCGCAGGCGGCAGCGTCGGCGTGAGCCGCGGCCTGGATTACGACAACACCCGCGTGGACTTCGACTACGGCGCGCCGTTCGCGGAAAACTGGCAGTTCAACATCGGCGGCTTCTTCCGCCAGGGTGATGGCGTGCGCGATGCCGGTTACACCACCGACAAGGGCGGCCAGCTCAAGGCCAACCTGACCCGGCTGTTCGAGAACGGCTACGTGCGTGTCTACGGCAAATACCTCAACGATCGCGCTGCCGGTTATCTGCCGGTGCCGACCTCCGTGCGTGGCCGCGACGGCTCGCCGGACCTGGGCGGCTTTGCCGGCTTCGACCCAGGCAGCGACACCTTGTACAGCCGCAATTTCCGTACCGATGTCGGCCTGGACGCCAACAACCAGCCGCGCCGCACCGACCTAGGCGACGGCATGCACCCGATCTCGCGCACCATCGGCGCCGAGGCCTGGTTCGACCTGGGCAGCGGCTGGAACCTGAGCGAGAAGTTCCGCATCGCCGACAACAGCGGCCGCTTCGTCAGCCCGTTCCCGGCCGAGGTCACCGATGCCGCCACGCTGGCCGCGTCCATCGGCGGCGCCGGCGCGCAACTGGTGCAGGCCAGCGGCCCGGACGCCGGCCAGGCCTACACCGGCAACGCGATCCGCACGCATCTGTTCAACGTGGCGATCAACGACCTGGGCAACGTCACCAACGACCTCAGCGTCTCACGCGAGTTCGGCGGCGACGGCCGAACGCTCAACCTGCGCATGGGCTATTACAGCTCGCGCCAGACCATCGACATGGACTGGACCTGGAACTCCTACGTGCAGAGCCTGGGCCGCGATTCGCGCCTGCTCAACGTGGTCGATGCCGGCGGCGTGTCGCGCTCGCAAAACGGTTTGTATGCGTACGGCACCCCGTTCTGGGGCGATTGCTGCATCACCCGCAGCTACGACGTGCGCTACGACGTCAACGCGCCGTACGTCGCACTGACCTTCGACAGCGGCAAGTTCAGCATCGACGGCAGCCTGCGTTACGACATGGGCGATGCACGCGGCAGCTATGCCGGCACCGCGATCGCGCAGAACCTGGACGTCAACGGCGATGGCGTGATCCAGCCGGTGGAACAGCGCGTGGCCACGGTCGATACCGCCAACGCACGGCCGGTGGATTACGACTGGAACTACCTGTCGTATTCGCTGGGCAGCAACTACCTGATCAACGACGACCTGGGCGCGTTCGCGCGCATCAGCCGCGGCGCACGCGCCAATGCCGACCGCCTGCTGTTCGGCGTGGTCCGCGACGACGGCTCGGTCTCCTCCGATGAAGGCGTCAACGTGGTCCGCCAGGCCGAAGCCGGCCTGAAGTGGCGCCGCGACGGCCTGAGCCTGTTCGCCACTGCGTTCTCGGCGCGCACCGAGGAACAGAACTTCGAAGTCACCAGCCAGCGTTTCTTCAACCGCAGCTACGAGGCGCACGGCGTGGAGCTGGAAGCCAGCTATCGCTACGAAGGCTTCACCGTCAACGGCGGCCTGACCTGGACCGATGCGGAGATTTCCAAGGACCAGATCACCCCGGAAAACACCGGCAATGTGCCGCGTCGCCAGGCCGATGTGGTGTGGCAGTTGACGCCCAGCTATCGCGGCGACGGCTACCAGTTCGGCATCAACCTGATCGGCACCACCGATGCCTACACCCAGGACTCCAACCAGTTGAAGATGCCGGGCTATACGCAGGTGAACCTGTTCGGCGACTACCGCGTGACCGACGCACTGACCGTCGCGCTCAACGTCAACAACCTGTTCAACACCTTCGGCCTGACCGAGGCCGAGGAAGCCAGCGTCCCGGCCAACGGCATCATCCGCGCGCGCTCGATTGCCGGCCGCACCACCAGCATCAGCCTGCGTTACGACTTCTAAGGACCCCTCGCCGGGTTCGTCCCGGCGCTTACCAATGAGCACCTCCCCCACCGATTTCACTGCATTGCGCGCGGCCTTTGCCGCGCCCCTGGATGCGCAGCGTGCCAGCGCGCTGTTGCCGCGCTTCGACCGGCATGGGTCGCGCCTGCTCGACGCGCTACAAGCGCTGTATGGGCAACGCCCGGACTATGCGTCGTGGCTGACGCAGTGGTTGAGCGCGCTCGGCAGCAGCGCGCAACAGCGGCCACAGCCACTGCAACAGCTCGACACAACGCGTCAGCCCGGCTGGTTCGGCGAGCAGCACATGCTGGGCTACAGCGCCTACGTGGACCGCTTTGCCGGCACGCTGCAAGGCGTGGCCGAACGCGTGCCGTATCTGCAGGAGCTGGGCGTGCGCTATCTGCACCTGCTGCCGTTCCTACGTGCACGCGCCGGCGATAACGATGGCGGCTTTGCGGTCAGCGATTACGGTCAGGTGGAGCCGGGCCTGGGCAGCAACGACGATCTCGTCGCGCTGACCATACGCCTGCGCGAGGCCGGCATCAGCCTGTGCGCGGATTTCGTGCTCAACCATACCGCCGACGATCACGCCTGGGCGCAGGCGGCGCGGGCCGGTGATGCGCGCTATCTCGACTACTACCATCACTTCGCCGATCGCACGCAGCCCGACCAGTACGAAGCCACGCTGGGGCAGGTCTTCCCGCATACCGCACCCGGCAACTTCACCTGGGTGGACGCCACCGGCCAGTGGATGTGGACCACGTTCTATCCCTATCAGTGGGATCTGAACTGGAGCAACCCAGCGGTGTTCGGCGAGATGGCGCTGGCGATGCTGCAGCTGGCCAATCTGGGTGTGGAAGCCTTCCGCCTGGATTCCACCGCGTATCTGTGGAAGCGCTCCGGCACCGACTGCATGAATCAACCCGAGGCGCATACCCTGCTGGTGGCGCTGCGCGCGGTCACCGACATCGTTGCGCCGTCGGTGGTGATGAAGGCCGAAGCCATCGTGCCGATGACGCAATTGCCGCCCTACTTCGGTAGCGGTGCGGACCAGGGCCACGAATGCCACCTGGCCTATCACAGCACGCTGATGGCGGCCGGTTGGTCGGCGCTGGCGCTGCAACGCGGCGACATCCTGCACAACGTCATCGCGCATAGCCCGCCCTTGCCGGCCAACTGCGCATGGCTGAGCTATGTGCGCTGCCACGACGACATCGGCTGGAACGTGCTGCAACACGAAGCCGCCGGCAACGCCGCGCAGCCGCCATTCGCACTGCGCGATGTCGCGCGCTTCTATGCCAACGAGGTGCCGGGCAGCTACGCGCGTGGCGAGAGCTTCCAGAGCATTGGCGACGGCGTGCACGGCACCAATGGCATGGCCGCGGCACTGGCCGGGATCCAGGCCGCACAGGCATCGGGCGATATGGCGGCATTGCGCATGGCGGTGGATCGGCTGGTGTTGCTCTATGCCATCGCGCTGGCGATGCCAGGTGTGCCATTGATCTACATGGGCGACGAGCTCGCCCTGCCCAACGACGGCAGCTACCGCGACGATCCGCAGCGTCGGCACGAAGGCCGCTGGTTGCATCGCCCGGCGATGGATTGGCAGCTTGCAGCACAGCGCGAAGATGCGGGCAGCCTGAGCGGCACGGTGTATCGCCGGCTACGTGGATTGATCCGGCAACGTGCCGCGCTGCCCGCACTGGCCGCCGATCAGGCGCTGGGTAGCGTTGCGCTGGGCGATGCACGCCTGTTTGCATTGACGCGTGGCGATCGCTTCCTGGCCGTGCACAACTTTGGCGACCAACCGCTGACGGTGGAGCTTGCCGCGTTCGGAGATGGCCGATGGAAGGTGGTGGCGGATGGCGGCGAGACGGCTGTCGAATCGCTGAGCGATGACATGCGACTGGTGCTGCCGGCGTATACGGTGCGTTGGCTGGAGCGTATTGCTTGAACGCGATGGTGCAGGTCTGTCGCGCGCCTGCAGGGCGGACCATCTGCCGCTTGAACGGACGATCTGTGGCTTGAACGGACGATCTGTGGCTTGAACAGACGATCTGTGGCTTGAACAGACGATCTGTGGCTTGGCAGAAGGGCCCTTGCCCGCCCACCGTCGCGGGACACGCCGCAAGTACGTCCATGTAGGCTCTTACGCGGCATCCATGCCGCGTAAGGTCCCGCGGCGGTGGGCGGGCAAGGGCTAGTCAGCATGGCCGGTTCGTTTGGTTGCGAGCACCGGATTGCGTCCGGTTGTTGGACGATGCGGCGCGTTTAAAGCACACGACGAAGGACGCTAAAAAGCTACTGCACTTACCGTCAGACAGGTGCGGCTGCCGCTCGGCACCGGTATGCACCACGCGTACACTCCGGTGCCTCCGCAACGTCCGCACATCACCTGACGACTACTCGCTCCATTTTTCTAGCAGCTCTGAATCAAACCCGCGATGTCTTCCGTTGGCCGTCCATGCATCGCCGCACGACAACCGCAGAATCAGCGCTTCGACAACTCAAGCAACGCCTCGGCAGCCTTCTCCGACGAAGCCGGGTTCTGGCCGGTGACCAGCAAGCCGTCGGTGACCACATGCACGCCCCAGTCGGCGCCCTTCTCGTAGCGGCCGCCAAGTTCGGTCAGCACGTCTTCGACCAGGAATGGCACGATCTTGGTCAGGCCCACGCCCTCTTCTTCACTATTAGTGAAGCCGGTGACGCGGCGGCCGTTGACCAACGGCTTGCCATCGCTGCCCTTGACCCGGCGCAGCGCGCCCGGTGCGTGGCACACCAGGCCGTGCGGCTTGTTGGCCGCGGCGAATGCTTCAATCAGCGCAATCGAATCCGCGTCTTCGGCCAGATCCCACAACGGGCCATGGCCACCCGGGTAGAACACCGCATCGAAGTCATCGGCCTTGACGTCCGCCAGGCGCTGCGTGCTGGCCAATGCTTTCTGCGCGTCGGTGTCCTGCTTGAAGCGCTTGGTGGCCTCGGTCTGTGCATCGGGCTCGTCGCTCTTGGGGTCCAGCGGCGGCTGACCACCCTTGGGCGAAACCAGGGTGATGTCTGCGCCGGCGTCCTTGAACACGTAATACGGCGCGGCAAATTCCTCCAGCCAGAAGCCGGTCTTCTTGCCGGTATCGCCGAGTTGGTCGTGGGAAGTGAGCACCATCAGGATTTTCATCGTATCGCCTCGTGTCATGGCCCATCTCGGGCAAGGCGCACAGTGTCCGGTGCAGCCCGTTGCAGCATCGTGTAGAACGCGTCGGCACGATGCTTACCGTTCAGCGCCTTGCAGTGGAAGCAATGCACTGCCAGGCACGTGTCAGGCGCTGCGCGGTGTTGCCCGACCCGCGCCTGCGGCAGCTTCGCCGCGCCATCGCGTTGACGCGGCAACTGCGCGCAAGTTGCTCGGCAAGCGTCAGACGTTCATCGCCGGTGGCTGCAGCTGATCCATGCGGATGCGATTGGCGAACAACGAAAACGCCAGCATGCCGGCCAGGCCGCTGACCCGGCTCACCCACGGCGGCAACCAGCGCGGGGCGACCAGCACGCCGCTGTCGAACAAGGGCGCAAAACGCGCCACATCACCCAGGGCCATCTTGCCGGCGAACAGGTAACGGCACAGCTGCAGCTGATCGCGTTGCAGCGCATGCCGGAAGAAGGTGTGCACCGCCACCAGCCCGCGCAGGTACACCGTGTCCTTGGTGAAGGCACCGCCGCCGGAGGTCGGCACGCCGCGGAATACGCGCTGCGCCGAAGAAAAGCTTTCCGCCGCGCTCTGCCCTCCTGCGGTGAAATAGCGGAACACGTCGATGAAGTCCGCACCCGAGCGCGCCATCGCGATCGCCTCGATGCGCAGACTGATGCGCTTCATGCGTTCGATATCGATGCTGCCGGTGATCTGCTCGGCAAATGTCGCCAGGCCTTCCTGGGTCGCGGTGGTCCGCGGCGAGGAAATGCCCAGGCTAGGCAGGTGTACCTGCGCGCGCCCGTTGAGCGCGGTCAGCGAATGCACCAGCGCCTCGTGATGGAACAGCTGCGCACGATCGTAATCGCTGAAGGTGGCACCGCTGCGCAGGCGGATGCGATGCGCGCCGGCCGCCGCCTTGGCCAGCAGATCCGGATCCAGCGTGACGGTGATGACGCGCCCTTCGAAGAAGGCGTCCAGATCGTTCTGCAGCTGCATGCGCAGGGCGGTTGCCGACACCGGCACCTGTTCTTCCGGCGCCAGCAGTTCGCGGTCCAGCTCCTGCGCGATCTGGATGAAATGCCGCGCCGCCTCGCGCGTGCTCGGGCCGTTGCCCGGCATCGGGTCGTCGGGTACGCCGAACAGCTGCGCCGAGTAATCGCTGACTGCGGGAGTACCCAGCGATTCCAGCAGGCCGGCGGCCAGGCCCCAGCTATGTGTCGAGTCGATCAGGTAGGCGCCCAGCGGGTGATGCGGATCGGCCTGCTTGGCAATGGCCGCCAGCTCGCGCCGGGTATCGCCGAAATCCAGTCGCGGATACTCCACCTGCGGCAGCTCCGGCTGCCCACGCGCCACGCTTTGCAGGAACGGCTCCTGCAGCGAGCGCGGCCAGCTGGCCAGCGCGAGCAGGCGCACGCCGCGCACGGCCTTGACCAGGCGCGCATCCAGCGCCGCATGGTGGACGATGTCCGGCGGCCCCTTGCGCGATGGCATCAGCGGCGTCCGTTGCGGTCGACGCTGGCAGGCCGCCGGCCCGATCCCTTGCCCCGGTTGTTCTGCGCCAGGCGTGTGGCGAGCTTTTCGGCCGCAGCGGCCACTTCCACGCGCAGCTTCATGTAATTGGCCACCCGCTCCGGATCCAGCGTATCGGCCTCGATCGCCGCACGCACCGCACAACCGGGCTCGGCGATATGCGCGCAATCGTTGAAGCGGCACTGCGCCGCCAACGCTTCCACATCGGAGAAGCCGCCCTCGGCCAGATCCTCTTCGCCGGTGGGCTTGAGCTCGCGCATGCCGGGCGTATCGATCAGGCAGGCACCGGACGGCAACGGAATCAACGCGCGGTGGGTGGTGGTATGCCGGCCGCGCGAATCGTTCTCGCGCACTGCATTGGTCTTCATCTTCTGCGACCCGAGCAGGGTATTGGTCAGCGTCGACTTGCCCGCTCCCGACGAACCCACCAGCACTGCGGTGCGGCCATCGCCCAGCCACGGCCGCAGCGCCGCCACGCTGTCAGGATCCTTGGCGTTGACCGCGCGTAACGGGATGTTCTGCGCTTCCAGTTCCTCCAGCACCGCCAATGCATCCTCGGCGTATTCGGTCTGGTCGGCCTTGGTCAGCACCACTACCGGCTCGGCACCGCCGCCGCCGACTAGCAGCAGATAGCGTTCGATGCGGCGCGGATTGAAATCCGCATCCAGCCCGCACACGATGAACACCGTATCGATGTTGGCCGCGATCACCTGCTGGTGGTAATGCTCGCCGGCCGCTCCGCGCTTGATCGAGGTGCGCCGCGGCAGCAAGGCCACGATGCGTTTGCCCTCCATCAGCACCCAATCGCCCACCGACGCCCGCTCATGGCTGGGAAACCGCGGGCGCTGCCACTCCGGCAACGATTCGGCCTTGAGACCGGCCTCCGGCGTATCGGCCACCACATAGCCGGTGCGGTGCTGCTCCACCACCCGCGCCGGCAACGCCTGCGGATGCGCGGCAAAGAGCGCCTGCCAGGCCGGATCCTCGGCAGGACCAGGCCAGGGCCAGCCAATGGATTGGAGGGTGGGGTAATCGGGGCGTGCGTTGCTCATGGGGCGATTCTAGCCGGCTGACCGCAGCGGCTTGTGCAATCGGGCGTTGCGCCCGGGCTGAAGCGCCCCTTGACATCGTTGCCGATGCAAGCATGTCCGCCTGTCATATTTCCGCTACCATGCCAAGCCTCACGCCTACAACCGGCCCGTCGCATGTCCACTGCCCCGCAAAAGCCGCTCGCCATCCGCGAGCGTCTGTCCGAAGTCCGCTACGAAATCCGGGGCGAGCTGGCGCGACGAGCGCGGGAGCTGGAGGCGCAGGGCCGCAAGCTGATCAAGCTCAATATCGGTAATCCAGGCGCGTTCGGGTTCCGTGCGCCGGAGCATCTGCAGCGCGCAATCGCCGACGACATGGGCCGCACCGATCCCTACACCCATCAGCAAGGCCTGCCGGAAGCGCGCGAGGCGATCGCCACCGCGTATGCGCGGCGCCAGCACCCGGATGCGCATCCGGACCGCATCTTCGTCGGCAACGGCGTCAGCGAGCTGATCGACCTGTCGCTGCGTGCGCTGCTCAATCCCGGTGACGAAGTGCTGGTGCCCTCGCCCGACTATCCGCTGTGGTCGGCCGCCACCATCCTCAACGATGGCCGGCCGGTGTATTACCGCTGCGCACCGGAAAACGGCTTCCAGCCGGATCCGGTGGAAATCGAGACATTGGTGTCTTCGCGTACCCGCGCCATCGTGCTGATCAATCCGAACAATCCCAGCGGCGCCAGTTATTCGCGCGAACTGCTGGAGCGCATCGTAGCCATCGCCAGCAAGCACAACCTGCTGCTGATGGTCGATGAGATCTACGACCAGGTGCTCTACGACGACGCCGCCTTCGTGCCGGTGGCGCCGCTGGCCGGTGCGCATCCGTGCATCACCTTCGGCGGCCTGAGCAAGGTGCACCGCGCCTGCGGCTGGCGTGTGGGCTGGGCGCTGCTGTCGGGCGAGCAGTCGCGCATCAACGACCTGCGCAACGCGATGGACCTGCTGGGCGCACTGCGCCTATGCGCCAACGTGCCGGGCCAGTACGCCATCGACGCGGCAGTCAACGGGCCGGACACCATCTCGGCGCTGTGCGCGCCGGGCGGCCGTCTGTACGAAACCCGCCGTGCGGTGATCGAGGCCTGCGCGGCCAGCGAGCACCTGTCGCTGGTGGCGCCGGCCGGTGCGCTATATGCGTTCCCGGCGGTGGTCGGCCCGGCCGCGCGCAACTTCGACGACCATGAATTCGCGCTCGACCTGATGAACGAGGAAGGCGTGCTGGTGGTGCCGGGTTCCAGCTTCAACGTGCCCTACCGTCACCACTTCCGCGTGACGCTGATGCCGGAAGCGCCGGTGATGCGCGATGTGTTCGCACGCATCGACCGTGCCCTGGCACGCCGCGCCGAGGCGGTCACCAAGGTCGTGCCGCTCAAGTCGCGCAGCGTGGCCTGATGGCGGCGGCCGGCACGCCGCTGCGCTATCTGGCGCTCGGCGATTCCTACACCATCGGCGAAGGCGTTGCCCCCGAGCAGCGCTGGCCGGCGCAACTGGTCGAAGGTTTGCGTGCCTACGGCTGGAATGTGGCGCCGCCGCAGATCATCGCCACCACCGGCTGGACCACCGACGAGCTGCAGGCCGGTCTCGATGCCGCTGTGCCGCAGGGGCCGTTCGAGCTGGTGAGCCTGCTGATCGGCGTCAACAATCAATACCGCGGACGCTCGCTGGACGAATACCGCAGCCAGTTCGATGCGTTGTTGCAGCGTGCAATCGGGTTCGCCGGCGGGCTTGCGGCACGCGTGTTCGTGCTGTCGATTCCGGATTGGGGGCTGACCCCGTTTGCGCATGCGCAAGGCGGCGATGCGGCGTTGATCGGCGCACAGATCGATGCCTTCAACAACGTGGCCGCCGAACGCTGCGCCGCGCGCTCGGTACGCTTTGTCGACATCACCGCCACCAGCCGCGATGGCGGCGACGCTGCCGACATGCTGGTCGACGATGGCCTGCATCCCTCCGGCGCCATGTATGCGCGCTGGACCGCACTGGCACTGCCAGCGGCGCGCGATGCGATAGCGGCTGCCAACGCGATCGGGATGGGCCACGCCACGCGTGGGCAGCCCCAATCGCGTTAGCAGGCCCCAAGCCAGCCGCGCACCAAGCCTCATTGCCAAGGAACGACATTGCACAGCACCGCCACCCAACCCATGAGCCGCGCGCAGGCGCTGGCGATCGCGCGCGCCTTCCTGCCGCCGCATCCGCTGGGCAATCGCTACGACTATTACTACACCCAGGCCAAGCTGCGCACCGACCCGCTGTATCCGGGCGTGCTGGCCGAGTTGCGCAGCACCACCGCGCCCGTGCTGGATCTGGGCTGCGGGCTGGGCCTGCTCGCGCACGCATTGCGTGCCGATGGCCAGGCACTGGCGTATCACGGGGTGGATGTGGACGCGTCCAAGATCCGCCGCGCGCAACACATCGCGCAGCGCTCGGCATTGGGCAATACGCAGTTCGCCGTGGTCGATCTGAGCGTGGCCTGGCCGCAACACCGCGGCAGCGTGACCATTCTGGACGTGCTGCAGTATCTGCAGGCCGACATGCAGGCCAGCCTTCTGCGCAGCGTGGCGCAGATGCTGACGCCAGGCGCGAAGCTGGTGATCCGCAGCGCATTGGGCGATGCCAGCAGCCGTGGCCGCACCAGCCGCGTGACCGACGTGCTGGCGCATCTGAGCGGCTGGATGCAGCGCATGCCGCGCAGCTATCCCACCCGCGACAGCCTGCAGGCGCAGCTGGATGTCGCCGGTCTGCGTGCGACGTTTGCGCCGTTGTATGGCAACACGCCGTTCAACAACTGGTTGATCGTGGCCGAGCCGCGCTGAGGCCGTGCACAACGTGCCTGGCTCGATTCAGAACGAGTGACAAAACGTAACGCACGGTCGCCGGACGGATGTGGACGGCACGCAGAAACCGGGGTGAACGCATAGCACATGCCGCACCGGGCACCAGCCGCGCAGTCGTTTTCACAGCCGCTGTTGACGTCATGCAGATGATCCCGGGCCACGTTTTCAAGGGGTGGTGCCCCACGCCCCAGAGAGTCCGCTGGTTGCCTTGTTGAAAGCCATGCACACCGACCCTCTCGACTGGTCCTTGCCCGCCTACCGTCGCGGGACCTTACGCGGCATGGATGCCGCGTAAGAGCCTACAGGGACGTACTTGCAGCGTATCCCGCGACGGTGGGCGGGCAAGGGGCAGCCAAGCAGCCAAGCAGCCAAGCAGCAGATATACCGCTCTACCGCTGATCTATCGAACTTTACAAGCCCTAATACACAACCCAGCAAGCAATCGAGACTTACAGCGGTGTCGTCGTTTAGGCGTGATCAGCGGCTTGAATCAAAAGCTCGGTGGGTCGAGGACGCGCCCTCACCACTTCCGGGACACGCCGTGAATCCATCCATGGAGGCTCCTTGGCGGCATCCATGCCGCCAAGGGTCCCGGAACCGGTAAGGACATCACGCCTCCTAAGTTGGTCGTGCGCTGATGCAACCGCAAAACCGAGATGACCTATGCGAGGTGACTTAACGCAGCGGCTTGGTCGCTTGCATGCATGGGGGCATGGCTATTTAGCGATAGGAGCAAACCCAACCAACTTGCTGCCCGCCTTCGACGGAACGTGTTGTTCGGAAATCAGACCACGTCGGCCAGATCGCACAAGGTCCATGCAACCACCGCTGCATCTGACCCGCCGGCCGCCGTTCCTGCTCTTGCCATGCACACCGACCCTCTCGACTGGTCCTTGCCTGCCTACCGTCGCGGGACCTTACGCGGCATGGATGCCGCGTAAGAGCCTACATGGACGTACTTGCGGCGTGTCCTGCGACGGTGGGCGGGCAAGGGCCCTTCAGCCAAGCCGCAGATCATCCGCTCTACAACTGGTCTAGCCGCGCCGACCAATCACTTCGGGACAACCAAGTCACTGAGTCGCCGCGCCGTTTGGATGCACGCAAAGGCTTGATTAGCCCACCGTTGCGAGACTCTTGGCGGCATGAATGCCGCCAAAGCCTGTCGTCTTGAGCAAGCTCAGAACTTCCAGGACAGCGTGAGCTCCACATCGCGCGGGTCGCCGTAGATCAACTGGCTTTGATAGACGATGTTGGCGTAGTACTTGCGGTCGAACAGGTTGCGCACGTTGAGCTGCGCCGACCATGCCTGGTTGATGTCGTAGCGTGCCATCGCGTTGGCCAACACCACGCTGCCCTGGGTCAGCCGCTGCGTTGTGCCCTGTGGCCCGGACATCAATTCGTGGATGGCCGACTGCCAGCTCAGGCCACCGCCCACGCGCCATGGGCCGGTCTGCCAACTGGTGAACAGGGTGGCCTCGCGACGCGGGCTGGTCGGGTTGACGTCGACACCGCTGGCATCGTTGGCATCGAACTGGGCAAAGCCGAACGCGATCCGCCACTGCTCGGACAGCTGCCCGTCGAGCTGGAATTCCACCCCCTGGCTGACCGTGCCCTTCGCCGCCAGGAAAGCCTGATTGGTGGTGCCGGGCACGAATTGTCCGGGGTCGTTGACCGCCAGGTTGTCCTGCTCGATACGGAACAACGCCAGCGCCGCGTTGAGCTGGCCGCCGAGGTATTCGCCCTTGGCGCCCACCTCGTAGCTGTTGCCTTCCAGCGGGGCGAGATAGCGCCCGCTGCGGTCGCGATTGTTTTGCGGTTTGAAGATGCCGGTGTAGCTGGCGTAGAGCGAATGGTGGTCGTCCACGTCCAGGATCAGGCCGGCGTACGGCGTGGTGCGGCCGCGACGCTCGTAGGTATTGGCCGGCACCAGTTGATCGGTGTTCTTCCAGTCGGTGACGCGTGCGCCGACGATGGCCGTGAGCGCGTCGGTCAGGCTGAAGCGGCCGGCAGCGTAGGCGGCCACCTGGCGCACGTCGCGTTCTTCGCCCTTCACCAGCGGTGTCCATTGCGGCTGCGCCATGGTGCCGGTCCAGGCGTAGACGCTTTCGGCCGTCAGTACCTGCGGTGGCTGCGGCCCGTTGGACCAACTGCGCACGTTGCGGTTCATCCAGGTGGCGCCGGCGACCAGTTCGTGGTTGCGGCCCCACCAGGTCAGCGGCACGCTGAGGTAGGCATCCAGGCTGTTTTGCGCCGTGAGTGCGGGATAGCGCCCGCCAAAATTGGTGGCAAGGCCCAGGCCGGTCTCGCGGTCCGGGTAATCGAAGTAGCCGAACAGCACCGACTTCCAATCGGCTTCGAACCGCTGATGCGAATATTCCACGTGCAGCTGCGCACCGTTGTCGAAGCGATGGGTCAGGCCGGCAAACGCGTTGGTGGTGTCGGCCACGCCGCGCGCCCAGCGCGGCGTGAACGAATCCGAGCGTGCAAAATCGGTGCGGCTGCCGTCGCTGAAGTACGCCGGCACCCCGCCCCAGGTGGTGCCGCGGCCGTCGTTGCGCTGCTTGTTGACGCCGATGTAGCCGCTGGTGGCATCGCTGAAATCCGCATCGACGATGCCGTAGAACAGCGACGATTGCTTGCTGTAGTAATCGCGGAACGACTGCTTGTCCTCGTAGCTGGCAACCACCCGTCCACGCACGTTGCCGGCGGCGTTCAACGGCGATTGCAGGTCGACGGTGCCGCGATAGCGGTCCCAACGCCCTGCCGACAGATCGACCCGACCGGTGAACACATCGCTGTCGGCATGCTTGCGCACCAGGTCGATCGACGCGGCCGGGCTGCCCGCGCCGGTGGTCAGGCCGTTGGCGCCGCGGATGATTTCCACCCGGTCGTAGATCGCCATGTTCTGCTGCACATCGCCGGTGTAGTCGGTGGGAATGCCGTCGATGCGGTAGTAGTCCACTTCGAAGCCGCGCGCGTTGATGTAGGTGCGCTCGGTGTCCCAGGTCGGCGAGTTGAAGCCGGCCACGGTGTCGGTGACGTCCTGCAGCGATTGCAGGTTGCGGTCGACGATCTGCTGGCGCGTCACCACCACCACCGACTGCGGCGTCTCGCGCAGTGACAGCTCCAGCTTGGTCGAACTGCGCGCCACATCGGCGGTGTAGGAGTCGCTGCCTTCGGTCGCGGCGCCGCGGTGTGCCTCGATCTGCAGGCGGTCCAGATCAACCGGGTCGCGCGTGATCGATTGCGCCGCAGCCGCCAACGGCCATGCGCAGGCCAGCGCCAGCAGGGAGTACGCCAGCGGGAGCTGCGGCGAACGGAGATCCGCACGCGGGAGCGCGCGCGCAGGGACGATGCGATGGGACATGGGGTCAGCCTCAAGAGCGAATATGGCCGTCGATGACGGCTATTGAGGCTGGCGTCGGCAGCGCCATCGGAAGGCGCGCACCGTTTGCTGGCTGGGGGCGCATGTTCGATCCGCGTTAAATCGCTGTCAATACATGCGTGGGTCGACGCCGGAACTCAGGAGCGCCAGCTCCGGGCAATCCGGCGAACAAAAAAGACGCGTCGCACCAGAGCGTTCCCGCAGACAAGGACGATGGATCCGGCAACACACGCTCTGCTTCCACGCCATCGGCTAGGCGGTGCGCAAAGACCTCAGAGCGGACGCCGCCCGGCCAGGCCGCGTGCGTGCATCGCCTCCAGCACGCCGCGCAGGATGGTGAGGTTGTGGCCGTGCGCGGCGCCTTCGTGCAGCAGCACGATGGCGCCGGGGCGAAGGTCGCGCACGATGCGGGCCACGGTGGCCTCCGGCTCGCAACGCACGCCGTCGAAACCGCGCGCGCTCCAGGCCACGCGGGTCAGCCCGTGCGCACGCAGCGGCGAGGCGACGAAGGGATTGGTCATGCCCACCACCGAGCGGTACAGCCGCGGCGCCTGCCCGGTGATGGTGGCCAGCACGCGCTGTGCCTGGCCGATTTCCTGCGCCATGCGGTGCGGGCCCAGCGCCCAGAACCAGGCCTGCGGATGGGTATGGCTGTGGTTGCCGATGCCATGCCCGCGGCGCACCATCTCGCGCACCAGTTCAGGCCGTTGCTCGGCGCGCGCCCCGACCACGAAGAACGTGGCCTTGGCATCGAAGGCGTCCAGCAGGTCCAGCATCGCCGGGGTGTCGTCGGAGGGGCCGTCGTCGATGGTCAGCCATACCTGCGGGGCGCGGCCCGGCAGGCGCGCCAGCACCGGCGCGTACAGGCGCGCGCGCGGCAGGAACACCGGCACCACGAACAAGGCGTGCGACACCAGCAACGCCGGCACGCCCCAGGCCCAGCCCAGATGCCACCACAGTAGCGCCACCGCCGCCTGCGACAGGGCCAGCAGGCCCACCCAGCGGTAAGGGTGCGAGGGGATGCGATACAGCGTTTGAAGCGTGGTCATGCCGCATGATGCCATGCGGCGTAGAATGCCCGGACTCCACGATCTGACCGAAGTGCTGCCATGTCCCTCGATCCCGCCCTGCGTTCCCGCATCGATACGCTGCTGCAATCCAGCCGTGTGGTGCTCTTCATGAAAGGCCAGCCCGGCATGCCGCAGTGCGGTTTTTCGGCCAAGGCGGTCGGCGTGCTGGACGGTCTGGGCATCGACTATGCCCACGTCAACGTGCTGGCCGACCAGGATATCCGCGAAGGCATCAAGGCCTACGGCGACTGGCCGACCATTCCGCAGCTGTATGTGGACGGCGAGCTGATCGGCGGCAGCGACATCATCCTGCAAATGGCCGATAGCGGCGAGTTGAGCAGCATGCTCGGCCTGCAGGCGCCAGACCGGACTCCGCCCAAGATCACCATCACCCCGGCCGCGGTCGAGATGCTCAAGGGCGCGCTGGCCGATGCGCCGGATGCCTCGCTGACGCTGGCCATCGATGCCAACTTCCAGCCGAACTTCCAGCTGGCGCCGACCAACCCGAACGCCATCGCGGCCGAATCCAACGGCCTGCGCGTGCAGTTCGATCTGGCCAGCGCCCGCCGCGCCGACGGCATCACCATCGACTGGGTGGACGACATCCGCGGCCGTGGCCTGGCCATCGACAACCCCAACGCGCCCAAGCCGGTGCAGGAACTGTCGGTGCGCGATGCCGACGACCGCATCAAGGCCGGTACGCTGACCCTGGTGGACGTGCGCCCGGCCGACGAACGTGCCCTGGCCAGCGTTGCCGCGCCGTTCCGCACGCTGGACGCGCACGAGCGCGCCGCCATCGAGCAGTTGCCCAAGGACACCCCGCTGGCGTTCCTGTGCCACCGCGGCGGGCGCAGCCTGCAGGCGGCCGAGCACTTCCGCGGCCTGGGTTTCAGCAACGTCTACAACGTCACCGGCGGCATCGACGCCTGGTCGGACGAGGTGGACAACGGCGTGACCAAGTACTGAGCAAGCCAGACGGCACAGCCGGTGGCGGGGATCCGCATCCGGCGATGGCCCGCCGCAATCGCCGGCCAGGTTTTTTTAGCCGCGTTTGCTACAGTGCACACCCCGAACGGGCGCTCCACCGAGCGTCCGTTTTTTCATGGATCGATATGCACAAGGACGTCGCCGCAATGCACACCCGCCTGCTCTCTCTCGCACTGGCCGCGCTGTTGCCGCTGGCCGCACAGGCCGCCGAACCGGCACGCGCGGTCATGCTGGTACAGACCTACGACAACCAGCCAAGCGAAGACCCGCTGGAATACATTCCGGTGTGGCTGGGCAGCGGCGTAGCGAAGGAGTCCAGCATGCCCAGGTCGCTGCTGAGCCAGCCGCTGCAGGTCTTCAATGCGGGCGTGTCCACCGGCACCGTGCGGCTTGCGTCGCTGAGCATCGACGACAACAGCATGTGCGGCGGCACGGCAAAACTGCGCTTGAAGGGCACTGGCACGCTGTCCGATTCGCCGCTGTTATCGACGGTGAATCTCAATCCCGGCAAGCGCTTTGCCAGCCGTGACGCCACCGCTGCCGAACAGGCCGAGCTGTTGCGCCAGGCCGGCGCAGCTGCGCAACAGCGTCAAGCCGGCGGCGCTGGCCCAGGCGTTGACGGCATTCCCTGCCGATCGTGCGCAGGATCTGGCGGCGCTGCAGATCGTGACCGACACCCGGCAGCCGCAGCGACGCGTGGCCGTGCTGACCTCCCATCACCCGACCAGGACCGGCAACCCGGACAACCCGACCGGTGTCCTGGCCGTGCTTGCGATCTTCGAGCATGACGGCAGCCGCTGGCAGTTCCGCAAGGGCAGCGCGGCCAGCGGCTGCGACGATTGCGAAGAACTGCCACTGCGCACGCATCTGCTGCAGTTCGGCGATATTGACGGCGATGGCACGCTCGACTTCGTGCTGTCGGAAAGCGGCTACGAGAGCTACGGCTTCTACCTGCTGCTCGGCGAAGGCACGCACTGGCGTTCGCAAGGCTTGATGGGCGGCTGTTGATCGATTGCCGCGCGACGGCCGATGCCCGCATCGGTATCGGGCGTTGCGTTGCGGCACGCACAGGATCCGCAAGCGTGCGGCTTGCCGCCGCGCAAGTCATTCGCATCGCCGGTGCGAGGCTATTGGTGTGACTGCACCGCTGCACGATGTCGATCAACGCGCGACAGCGCGCGTATGTGCGCCATCAACCAATCGCGTCGATCGCCCACTCGCTCCGCATGGCCATACGCAATGTGCAGCGAGGGAAAGCCACAGCGGCGTGCAACCGCGGCAGGCCACAATCGTCGCCTCCCTCAGCCGGCAAATCCGCCGTCATCGAGAAACTGCTGCTCTTCGGCGGTGGTCTCGCGCCCCAGTACCGCATTGCGATGCGGGAAACGTCCGAAGCGCTGGATGATCTGCTGATGCTCCACTGCCCAGCGCGTGGTTTCTGCATCGTCCAACGCGGTGATCAGCTGCACCGAGCGCGCCTGCTCCTGCAGATCTTCGGCATGCTCGAACGGCAGATAGAAAAACAGCCGCAACTGCGCGGAGACCTGTTGATCGAAGCCGCTGGCGATTGCCTGCCTGGCGCAGGACAGCGCCAGGCCGTCGGTGGCGTAGGCATGCGCGCTGCCGCGGAACGCGTTGCGCGGAAACTGGTCGAGCAGGATCAACAAGGCCAGCGCATCTTCGGCAGGCTCCATCCAGTGCGCATATTCGCCACGCGCCGCTGCAAAGTGCTGCTCGCTGAAATGCTGGCGGAAGTTGGCATCAAACGCATCGTTGTGCGTGAACCAGCGGGCCGAGCCGGCCAGTTCCCAGAAAGCCAGTACCACATCGGCCTGTTTATTGCGCTCTGACTTGACGATCATCGACGTATTCCCTGACGAATACGGCACAGCATGCACTGGCGCATGTGATGAGCCCGCCGCCGTCGACGGTGCAGCACTTGGCAAGCACGCCGCCGGCCGCTAGGTTTGCGGCTGACGTTTTCGTTGCACCGGGGAAATCCATGCGTTCCATCCTGTTCGCCGCGCTCGGCGCGGCCGTGCTGTGCGGTCCTGTGTCTGCGGCATCGCGTTTCGTGCAAGACCCCTATCCCAGCACCTACCGTGCGCTCGCGTCCGCTCCGGTATTGATCCAGCACGCCACCGTGCTCACAGGCACCGGCCAGCGGCTGGACGATGCCGACGTGCTGCTGCGCGACGGCAAGGTGGCCGCGGTCGGGCGCGGGCTGGAGGCGCCGGCCGATGTGCGCCGCATCGACGGCACCGGCAAGTGGGTCACGCCCGGCATCATCGACGTGCACTCGCATCTGGGCGTGTATCCCAGCCCCGGCGTCAGCGCGCACAGCGATGGCAACGAGATGACCGCCCCGGTGACGCCGAACGTGTGGGCCGAGCATTCGATCTGGCCGCAGGATCCCGGCTTCGGCACCGCCCTGGCCGGCGGCGTCACCTCGCTGCAGGTACTGCCCGGCTCGGCCAATCTGATTGGCGGGCGCGGCGTCACCCTCAAGAATGTCGCCTCCACCACCTACCAGGGCATGAAGTTTCCCGGTGCCCCCTGGGGCCTGAAGATGGCCTGCGGCGAGAACCCCAAGCGCGTGTATGGCCAGAAGGGTGGCCCCGGCACGCGCATGGGCAACGTGGCCGGCTACCGTGCCGCCTTCATCGATGCGGCCGAGTACCTGCAGAAGAATGCGCCGAAGAAAAAGACCGCGAAAAAGCGCCATTGGTGGAGCAGCGGCGGCGACAACGACAGCAGCGGCGATGCCGGCGGCAAGCGCGATCTCAAGCTCGACACGCTGGCCGGCGCGATCAACGGCGACATCCGCGTGCATATCCACTGCTACCGCGCCGACGAGATGGCGACCATGCTTGACCTGTCCAAGGAGTTCGGCTTCCACATCGCCGCCTTCCATCACGGCGTGGAGGCCTACAAGCTGGCTGACCGGCTGGCGCAGGAGAACGTCTGCGGCGCGCTGTGGGCCGACTGGTGGGGCTTCAAGATGGAAGCCTTCGATGGCATCCAGGAAAACATCGCGCTGGTCGACAGGCCGGCCAACAGCTGCGCCATCGTGCATTCGGATTCGGAAGAAGGCATCCAGCGCCTGAATCAGGAAGCGGCCAAGGTGCTCGCCAATGCGCGCCGCAGCGGAATGGAGATTCCGCCCGAGCGTGCGATCCGCTGGCTCACCAGCAATGCCGCCAAGGCGCTTGGCATCGAGCAGCAGACCGGCGCACTGGAGCCGGGCAAGATGGGCGATATGGTGGTGTGGAACGGCAATCCCTTCAGCTCCTACGCGCTGGCCGAACAGGTCTATATCGACGGCGCACAGGTCTACGACCGCCACGATCGCCGCCTGCAGCCGGTGTCGGACTTCATGCTCGGCCAGGAGGTGGCGCGATGAGCCGCACAACTGGAATGCGCCCGCGTCTGCGCGTGATCTCCGCGGTGGTCCTGGCAGTGCTTGCATTGCCCGCATTCGGCCAGCAGGTGCTGATCCGTGGCGCAACCGTGCATACCGCCACCGCACAAGGCACGCTGCGCAATACCGATGTGCTGGTGCAGGGCGGCGTGATCCGCGCGATCGGCAGCAACCTGGCCGTGCCGGCCGATGGCCGCGTGGTCGAGGCCAGGGGCCGCCCGCTGACGCCGGCCCTGTTCGGCGGCATCACCGAGATCGGCATCGAAGAAGTCTCCGGCGAAGACAGCACCGTGGACAGCGGCGTCAAACTCAGCGACCAGCCGATGCGTCCGGAATTCGACGTCACCCTGGCCTACAACCCCGATTCGGTGCTGGTGCCGGTGGCGCGCGTGGAAGGCATCGGCTTCACCGCGCTGGGCGCGACCACCAGCGGCGCCTTCATCGCCGGGCAAGGCGGCGTGGTGCGGCTGGATGGCAGCCCGGACCCACTCGGCCCGCATGCCCTGTTCATCCGCATCGGTGCGGCGGCCTCCGATCTCACCGGCAGCTCGCGTGCCGCGCAATGGATGCTGCTCGACCAGCTGGTGGCCGAAGCGCGCGGACGCGTGCCGGCCGACTCACCGCATGCGCTGCTGACCCCGGTGGGCCGCAGCGTGCTGGCCACGTACCTGGCCGGGCAAGGCCGCATCGTGGTGCAGGTGGAGCGTGCCGCAGACATCCGCCAGTTGCTGCGTTGGGCGCAGCGCGAAAAGGTGCGCATCGCCATTGCGGGCGGCGCCGAGGCTTGGAAGCTCGCGCCGCAACTGGCGCAGGCCAGGGTGCCGGTGCTGGTGGACGCGCTGGCGGACCTGCCGTCCACCTTCGACCAGATCGGTGCCACGCTGGAAAATGCCGCACGGCTACGCGCGGCCGGCGTGGAGGTGAGCTTTGCCCAGAGCGGCGATGCCTCGCATAACGCGCGCAAACAGCGCCAGCTGGCCGGCAATGCGGTGGCCAACGGCTTGCCGTGGGAAGCCGGCCTGGCCGGCCTGACCCGGGTGCCGGCAGAGATCTTCGGCGTGGCCGATCGCATCGGCAGCATTGCGGTCGGCAAGCAGGCCGACCTGGTGCTGTGGGAAGGCGACCCGCTGGATGTCGCCCACTACGCCGAGCAGGTGTGGCTGGGCGGTCGCGACATGCCGATGCGCTCACGCCAGACCGAGCTGCGCGAGCGTTACATGCAACCGGCCGGCGCGTTGCCGCGGGCCTATCTGAAGTGATCGGGAGCGGCGTGCGGTTGCGCGCGCCGCCGTTGCGATACCGCCACATTGCGACAGCTGCCGGCGCCGCGTGCGCTGGCACACTGCATGCCTTGCTCGCCGGCACCGTGCCGGCGGCATCGTCTGCAAAGGACTGGCCATGCGCTTGTTATGCATCCTGATCGCATCGCTGGTCTTGCTCCCGCTCCTGGCGCAGGCGACCTTGCAGGTGATTGCCGAAGCGAGCGATCCGCCCGGCCGCTGGCAGGTGCAGGTCACGGTCAAGGACCGCCGGCGTGGTGTCAGCATTCCGCTGACCGGCGCGTTCACGCTCGGGCGCCAACGCACCCGCGTGCCGGCGCAATGAGCCGCATGGCGTTGGGCGTGCGCTGCGTCTACCTGCTGATCGCGCTCGCCGTGTTTGTCATCGAAGTGGCGATCGGCGCTGGCAGACTTGGCGGGCCGTGGGTCCGCGGCAGCCTGGGCGATGTGCTGGCGGTGATCCTGGTGTATTGCGGATTGCGCGGTGTGCTTGCGCTGCCGCCACGCTGGACGTGCGTGCTGGCGGTGGCGATCGGGTGCCTGATCGAAGGGCTGCAGGCGCTGCATCTGGCCGACCGGCTCGGGCTGCGCCCTGGCAGCGCGGCCTACATCGCGCTTGGCAATACCGCCACCGTGCACGATCTGCTGATGTATCTGGTCGGCGGTGGCGTGGCGTACATCGGCGATGTGGCGTCGTGCCGCATCGCTGCGTCTTCCCGGCGGCAAACGCCGCATTGATGCATTCCTTCGGGCCTACCGCATGTTCTCCGTCTCCTCATTGGCACAGATCGACAGCGTTGGCGTCCTGTTTCGGCAGCAGCAGCGGCGTGCCTGCGCCACCGCTGCGTCACCGTGACCTCGCTGTTCCAGGGAGGCGGCTTGCGCTCGATCGATCGCGTCGTACTGCGCCAGGCGCCGGCCAACCTGCTACGCGGGCTGGAAGCGGTCGGCGGGCGGCTGATCCTGACCGCCGATGCGCTGCACTTCCAGCCGCATCCCTACAACATACAGACCCGGTCGTTGACCGTGCACCTGAGCCAGATTGCAGCAATGCAACCACGCTGGACGCGCCTGTTCGGCCTGCTGCCGGTGGCGCCAACCTCGCTGGCGGTGCAGCTGCACGACGGCGGCGAGCACCGTTTCGTGATCGGCAAACGCGAACAGTGGATGGCTGCCATCGCCTCGGCGCGCGACGCCCTGGGCTAACGCTGCCCGACAAGCGCGGCCGCACTGATGCGCAAGGGCGCCTGCCCGACTGGCGCACCGCAATGCCCTGGCGTCGTCCCACCTGCCTGCGCATCGCAGAGAGAGCGTGAACTGCGCTGCGTTTCAGCACTGCATTTTGTACGCGGTGCACGCTCTGCAGGTCCGGCCATCGCCGCCGTTGTCCAGCCCGCCTAGCATCGCGCGTCGGCACCATAGCGACGCCCCTACTTCGGCATGGAGATCGATATGCCCCGCCCTATCCTGCGCATCCTGGCGTGCACATTGTTCCTGTACGGCAGCGTCAGCGCGCCGGCCATCGCCGCATTTGGCGTCACCCGCAGCGGCGACCGTGTGGTTGTCGATACCGGCGCCGAGCTGGTGTTTGCGGTCAACGCCGGCAACGGCGACATCGTCTCGATGCGTTATCGCGACAACGAGCTGCAGACCACCGAGTCCAAGGGCTCGCAGATCGCCTCCGGCCTGGGCAGCGCCAGTGTGGAAGCACGCGTGGTGGGCGCCACGATCGTGGTTTCGGCCAAGGCCGGCGACCTGACCCAGTACTACATCGCGCGCAAGGGCCGCAACGCTATCTACATGGCGACTTATGCACCGACGTTGCTGCCGATCGGCGAGCTGCGCTTTGTCACCCGCTTGAACGTTGCCAAGCTGCCCAATGCGCAGCAGGAGCCCGACTCCAATGTCGGCAGCCCGGTGGAAGGCGAAGACGTGTTCCTGCTGCCGGACGGACGCACCAGTTCCAAGTTCTATTCGGCGCGCCGCATGATGGACGACCAGGTGCACGGGGTCAGCGGTTCGGGCGTGGCGGTGTTCATGCTGATGGGCAACCGCGAGCGCAGTTCCGGCGGGCCGTTCTTCAAGGATATCGCCACCCAGAAAACCCGCGTGACGCATGAGCTCTACAACTACATGTATTCCGATCACACCCAGACCGAGGCATTCCGCGGTGGCCTGCATGGGGTGTACGGGCTGCTGTTCACCGATGGCGGGACGCCTTCCAGCGCGCAACTGGACACCGCTTTTGTCGATGCAACGCTGGGTTTGACCGGTTATCTCGCCAGTGACGGGCGCGGAGCGCTGAGCGGCCGGGAGAGCGGCGTGCTGTCCGGCCAGCCTGCCGTGATCGGCCTGCGCAACGACCAGGCCCAATACTGGGCCACCGCCAACGGCAGCGGCGATTACCAGATTGCCGGCGTGCGCTCGGGACGCTACCGCATGACGCTCTACCAGAACGAACTGGAGGTCGCGCAACGCGATGTGGAGATCCACGCCAACGCGACCGCGCAGGCGGCACTGCAAGCTGTTGTGCTGCCGGGAACGCTCAAGTGGCAGATCGGCACGGCCGATGGCACGCCGGCCGGTTTCCGCCATGCGGATCTGCTGCCACGCGCGCATCCATCCGACAAGCGCATGAGCTGGGTCCCGGTGGCCTACACGGTTGGATCGAGCAGCGCGGCCAGCTTTCCGGCAGTGCAATGGCGCGGTATCAATACCCCGACCCGTATCGACTTCACCCTGGGCTCGAGTGAAGTGCGTGGCTATCGCCTGCGCATCTTCGTGCCACTGACGCAGGTCGGCGCGCGCCCGCAGATCAGCGTCAATGCGCGTTGGAATGGCCCGGTGCCGGCCGCGCCCACGCAACCCAAGACACGCGGCATCACCCGCGGCACATGGCGCGGCAACAACACGCTGTATGAGGTGGACATCCCGGCATCTGCGCTGCAATCGGGCAGCAACCGGATCGAGATCGGCATCGCCTCGGGATCGCCGGATAACGGCTTTCTCAGCCCGGCCGTGGTGTTCGACAGTATCCAGTTGGTGGCGCTGTAAGCACTTTGGCGAGCGGGATGGCCGGACAGACAAGGTCTCACACGCATCACAGAGTCCGTGGCACGTGCCGCATTTGATTGGCACGTTCGCAGGGCTGGCGATGGCAGTGCAAGACACACCGATGTCGCATTCACCGCACGCGGCTGCGTACGGTGAGTGCGGTGGTGCATAAGATTCCGGAAGCGGAACGCCCTAACAATGCATGGTCAATGCACGCCGTCATGCATAAGCCGTACGCGCTGACTCGGCCTGCCTGACTGCCGTCAGTCGATCGCTGTCGGCAAGCATGCTTACTTGGCGGCAATCGACCCGCTGAGCGACACCGTACCCATGCCGCCGGTGACCTCGAAGCCGCCTTCCACCACCTGCAGATACAGCGCATTGCTGTAGCGGCCATCGCTGGCACGCAGGTCCTGCAACCTGGTCAGGAAGGCCTTGACGTCGACATTGACATTGCCCTTGGCAGGCAAGGCATTGCTGTTGCCGGCCGTGCCATGTGGAATGAAGGTATAGACGTAATAGCCGGCGGCATCGTTGTTGCCTTCCCACAGGTCGTAGGTGACGCCGCCTGAGGTGATGGCATTGGAGGTCGTCAGGGTGCCAAGCGGATACGAATTGTTGGCGCCCCAGATCATCACTTCCAGCTGCGGATTGCCCTTGCTGGTGTCCTTACGGAAGAACAGGTCGTAGGCGAAATCGCCGGTCTGCCCGCTGCCCTTGGTGGTGAATGCCAATGCGCCGCTCAAGCTGGCGATCTTGGATACCTGATGCGGAAAGTAGCTGTCGGTGGCCGGGTTCATCGTGTAATGCCAACCGCGGCAGATCGCCGGGTAGCCATACAAGGTGCCGCTGGGCAGGTTGTAGCTGATTGTCATGCTCGGCGTGCTGCCCGACCCGAACGTCGCCTGGATATTATTGTTTTTGTCGTTGAAATTATTGTTGTACGCGTACTGCGTGCCGTAGACCTTGGTCTGGCCGGTATAGGCACTGGCGCTGGCAGCGGCCAGTGCCAAGGCCAGCGCAGCGGCGCGCGGCAATGACAAGCCGCAACGCAGGGACAGCAGCGAACGAAAACCGTCGTGCACTTGCATGGGGTGTACTCCGATGAGGGATGATTGGACACAGGTCCCCACCACAACGGCGCAACACCGCGCAGTGGATGACCGACCCTTGCACATCCGGCACCACAACGCAGGCGCGCGGTCTTCCGAATGTCCACGCACTGACGGGGCGCAGATGTGGTCATCCATGCGAACCGGTCACGGTGGCCTCATCCAGTACGCGAGGCATGCAATGCATGCGCCGCGCACACGCCACCTCATTGACTCTCAAGCGGTCGGCAATCGTCGACGATTATCTTCAAGCCAGCGCAGCAGATGCGGTCACCGGCGTGCGGTGTGCTGCACGCCGGTCTCCAACGCCAACTGCTCACCTCAGCCATGCGGCCGATGGGCGCTGTACTTACTGCGCATCCAGCGTCGCGCTTACCTTGGCCCAGCCATTGCCGCGCACCACTTCAAAACCGGCTTCGGCTGCATGCAGATACATGCTGTTGTTGTAGCGCCCATCCTTGGACCGGTTGGTCTGCAACCAGTTGAGGAAGGGCTTGGCGTCCACGTTGAGGCTGCCGCTGGTCTTAAGCGTGGCCTGCCCGGCGGTGCCGGTCGGAATGAAGGTGTAGACGTAATAGCCGGCACCGGAGTTGAAGCCCTCCCACAGGTCGAAGGTGCGCCCGCCCGCGGTGATCACCTTGCTGGCAGTCAGTGTGCCGATCGGCCAGGAGTTGTGGTCGCCCCAGATCATCACTTCCAGCTGCGGGTTGCCCTTGGCGGTATCCCAGCGGAAGAAGATGTCGTAGGCAAAATCGCCTGCGAGATTGGTCCCGCCGGCGCTGTAGGTGAACTTGAGCGGGATCTTGCTCAGCGAGGAAATCTGCCGCGGAAACAGCGTGTCGCTGGTCGGGTTCCAGTCGTAATGCCAGCCGCGCACGATCGCCGGATAGCCATAGAGATTGTAGTCGGCGAAGTTGAAGGTGACGGTCAGCTCGGGCGTGCTGCCGGTGCCGAACGTGCCCTGGATGATGTTGTTGGGATCGTTGAAATTATTGACCCACGCATAGTGGTTGCCGAAGACCTTATAGGGACCGGCCAGCGCCGCCGGCGCCAGGGCGACCAGACCCACGGCCAGTGCAGCCTTCCACCAGCGCGATGCGCGCCGCCGTGTAGTCGGCGCCTGTGCGCCGGTCTGAGTAAGGGTGCTGGATTGGCTGTTCTGCATGTTGACTCTCTCCGTGTGGGTTCAGCGCGGCGATGCCGGTGCGGCAGCGTCGAGAAGCCGCTTTGCAGCGGTCGCGTTGGACCCTAGCAGCGGCCTTGTGACGGGAGCTATAGCAATTGCGGCAGGCCTCGCTCGTCATCTGCGATAGCGGGCGCTACCTTGCAGCCGAAGCGTGCGCCGATGCTCAGTTCGCAAGGTAAATCGCAGTGCGACAGGATGTACCGGTCATCTGCATGACGGCGCGGTGCGCGCGAATGGTGCAGAGCCACATGGCAGTGGTCTGCGTTTCGGCCACACCTGCGGCTGCTTGCTCCAGGCCCTATTCGGATGCATCGCGCTTGCCTGGTGGCAGTGCGCCGGGCTCCCCTCGCGCGCCCTTGCGTAGGGGGACCCAGCTTTCGGCCGGCAGCCCTACTCGCCTCCGCTGTTTTGCGATAGCGTTCGCAGTTATAGATAACGCAACAGCCGGAGGGGGCGACGATGCGCATCGGAATTGTGGTGGACAGTGCCTGCGATTTGCCGCAGGACTTCATTCAACAAAACAACGTCATCGTATTGCCGATCAGCGTACGCATCGGCGAAGCGGTGTTGGCCGATCACCGCGACGAGGAAGCGACGCTGAGCTTTCTGCAGGCGCATGTGGCCGAGCGTGGGCACGAAGCGGAAACCACGCCGTTCTCTGTCAACCAGATTCGCGACCTGTTCCTGCAACGGCTGGTCATCGACTACGACCACGTGTTCTGCCTGACCATCTCCAAGCTGCGCAGCCAGATCTTTGACAACGCGATGCAGGCCAGCTTCGCGATCCTCAACGATTACAAGCCGATCCGGCAGGCCGCCGGCCACACCTCGCCGTTCGCGCTGCGCGTGATCGATACGCTCAACCTGTTTGCCGGCCAGGGCATCACTGCAGTGGAAGCAGTACGCCTGCGCGCGCAGGGTCAGGGCGTGGCGGCAATCCGCAGCCGGCTCGAACAGCTGGCCGAACACACCTACGGCTACATGATTCCGCGCGATCTCTACTACCTGCGTGCGCGTGCACGCACCAAGGGCGATCGCAGCGTGGGCCTGATCGGCGCCGCGCTCGGCAGCGCGCTGGACATCAAGCCGGTGCTGCGCGCCTACCGCGGCGTCACCGAACCGGTGGCCAAGTTGAAAGGCTTCGAGCCGTCGGCCGAAAAGCTGTTCGGCTTCACCGTGCGCAAGGTCCGCGAGGGCTTGATGACGCCGACCGTGTGCGTGGGCTACGGCGGCGAACTGGCCGAGCTGCACGCCCTGCCCGGCTACGCCGCCCTGCAAAGCGCCTGTCAGACCCACAACGTGGAATTGTTCGAAAGCGTGATGAGCCTGACCGGCATGGTCAACGTCGGCAAGGGCGCACTGGCCGTGGCATTTGCGGCCGAACCGCATACCTTTTCGGCCTGAAGACTAAGGCCGGGGGCGCGGCGCACTCGCCGGTTTCAGGACACGCCGATCTACAGCTGACCTATCCGCGCATCCCGGATCTCCAAAGACAACCACGCACGCCGACCATCTCGACATGTCATGCCCTGCTTGCCCGTGCACAGCGACCCTCTTGGCTGGTCCTTGCCCGCCCACCGTCGCGGGACCTTACGCGGCATGGATGCCGCGTAAGAGCCTACACGGACGTACTTGCGGCGTGTCCCGCGAAGGTGGGCGGGCAAGGGCCCTGCAGCCAAGCCGCGGATCAACCGCTCTACAACTGATCTATCCGTACTGTTCGAGCTCTCGGAACACAACGCCTAAAGCAATCGAGACTTAGAACGTCGTCATTGTCTGGACGCGAACAGATGCTCAATTCAAAAGCTCGGTGAGTCGAGCGCGCAGCGCCCTCACCAATTCCGAGACACGCCGTGAATCCGTCCATGGAGGCTCCTTGGCGGCACCCATGCCGCCAAGGGTCCCGCAACCGGCAAGGACACCGCACCAGGAAGTTTTTAAGTTGCTTAATTGAAAACCGGCTTATTGCTTTGCTCGGCTCGTCTTGGACAACTGATTGGGCATGCTGCTATACAAAAACGCATGCCATGCCTTGCTTGCCCGCGCACATCGACCATCTCGACTGGTCCTTGCCCGCCCACCGTCGCGGGACCTTACGCGGCATGGATGCCGCGTAAGAGCCTACAGGGACGTACTTGCGGCGTGTCTCGCGAGGGTGGGCGGGCAAGGACCCTGCAGAGCCGCAGGTCTGCCACTCTGCAGCTGATCTAGAAGTTTTCGCAGCTAGTTTTCTTCAAAGGCTGGCTGTTGCTGTGCTTGCTCTGCTTAGTCCGGGAAGCTAGTCGAACGTGCGGTGATTCAACAACGCATGTCATGCCTCGCTTGCCTACGCACACCGACCATCTCGACTGGTCCTTGCCCGCTCACCGTCGCGGGACCTTACGCGGCATGGATGCCGCGTAAGAGCCTACATGGACGTACTTGCGGCGTGTCCCGCGATGGTGGGCGGGCGAGGGCCCTGAAGCCAAGCCGCAGACCAACCGCTCTACAACTGATCTATCCGCGCGGGCAATTTACTTCCAGACACAAGGCAGTCAACAGTCGAGTCACAGCGTCGTTTGTTAGATGCGGCCAAAATTCCGGTGAGTCGAGCGCGCAGCACCCTCACCACTTGCGGGACACGCCGTGACTCCATCCCTGAAAGCTCAGTGGGCGGCATCCATGCCGCCAAGGGTCCGCAAGCGGCGAGGACACCGCACCAAAAAGTTAATCGATACTTTCCAAAGCTTGCGCGTTGCTCGGCTTGCATTGAACGATGACCGGACCCTGCGCTATCCGAGTTAGCCCAGCGCAGCGTTATGGCAGCGGCACGTTCAATACCGATGGCGTTGCCGCCGGCGAGGTAAACGTCACCGTGCCACCGCCATCGCTGGCATCGGTGTAGCGCACGTCCTGCGTGTCGATCACCAGCACCAGGCGCTGACCTGCCGGAATCTCCGCAGCAGCTGCTTGCAGCGGCCAATCCAGCGTCACTGCGCGGCCTGGCGTGGCCCCACGTAGCGAGTACGGCGCATGCGTGATCAGTTGCGCCACGCCTAGCGCGTCCATGCGATACAGATAGGCGAACAGGCTCACTTTCGATTGGCTGGGTACCACGGTCACGCGCAGCGATGGACTGCCGGCCAGCCGCCGTAGCGTGTTCGATGGCGCACCCACCCACACTGCCGCGCCGATGCGATTGACCAACGGAATCGAGGTGGTGACCGGCACACCGATGCCTTGCAACAGGCCACTGACCAGGACCACGCCCGAGTCGGCCAACGTCGGCACATCGGTGGCAATGCGCGATTGCCATCCGCTGGCGGTGCCGCCGATCAAACCGCCGGTGGGGCTGAGCAATCCGGACGGTGCGGATAGGCCCAGACGCGTGTTGCCTTGCTGCACCGACGCCCAGTCCGCGTACTCCAGCCATTGCCCCGTGCGCGGCGACAGCCGCACCGGCGCTTCGCTGTCCACGCCGTTACGCAGCTGCTTGAGATGACGATCGAACCAGCGCGTGGTCGCCGTGTAGACCTCGTTGGGCAGGCCGAGCGCGCCCGGCAGTTCTGCGGTGGCATGATCGCCCTGACTGAGCAGCAACTGCTTGGGCCCACGCAACTGGTTGAAGAATGCGATGGTCTGGTTCGGCGGAAACAGGCCGTCGTTGAAGGCATTGCCCAGCAGCACCGCCGTGCCACGCGCATTGAGCGCGGCCACATCGCTTGCCGGGCTGCGCGACGCGGCCTGCGGCAGGAAGCCCTGCACGGCGCCGTCGTAATCGCCAACGGCAACCCGTGTGCTGATCTGCGCCAGATCCGGGCCGGGACGTCCGGTCAACGCGCCGGCACCAACCAACAGCCCAACGCCTTGCTGGCTGACGGTGCGGTTGGAATACAGCGACGCTTCCAGGTCCGCCCAGCCGCTGAGCGCAGCCACGGCCTTGATGCGCGGATCGCGCTCGGCCGCCAGCAGGCTGATGCCCGCGCCATACGAGATGCCCGACGCACCGATCGCATTCGGGTTCGCAGGCGTATGCGCCAGCGCCCAGTCGATCACCGCGCTGACGTCTTCCACCGTGTCGGCGCCGGCGATATCAATCTGCCCGGCCGAATCCCAGAACCCGCGCGAGGTGTAGCTGACGACCACGTAGCCATCGCTGGCCAATTGGGTCGCGCGGCCGAGGTATTCCAGATTCGGCAACGACCAGCTGGCCGGCATCACGATCAGCGGAAACGGCCCGCTGCCCTGCCCTTGCGGCACCAAGACCAGTGCGCCCATCGGCGCGCCGTCCCAGCCGGGAATCCGTTCGTAAGTCTTGCTGAAAGCGCCCGCCACCGCCGACGCCGATGCCACCAGCAACGCCAGTGCGGCGATGCCTCCGATCCAACGCTTGTTCATGCGGATCTCTCCCACGCAAGGCCGGGCCGGGATGGCCCAGCGGCAACTGCCATGCATCCGTGGTTCGGGGGAGAACGTCGCGAACGTACCAGACGGTACGGTATGGCTCAAGGGCCGGGATTCGGGATTCGGGATTCGGGATTCGGGATTCGGGATTCGGGATTCGGGATTCGGGAGGCGGGAGGCGGGAGGCGGGAGGCGGGAGGCGGGATTCGGGAGGCGGGCGCGCCGCAGTCGCGGGCCCGGCCGGCGTGGAAACAACGTGCGCTTATCGTCTGGCCGCTCCCGACCCGCAGACGTTGGCTGCAATGCAGCACGCCCGCGCCACCCTCCTGCGCGCTCAGCTCAGCCGACGAAGTGCTGATATCCGCGTTGCGGCGGCTGCCACGGGTTGCCGTCGGCGTCGTGGACCACCACGCCCGGCGTGGCGACGATCTGGCCGATGCGCGTCACCGCGACTCCGGCGAAGTCCATCGCCTGCGCCACCGCGTCACGGTGTTGCACGGCGGCGGTGAAGCACAGCTCGTAGTCGTCGCCGCCGCCGAGTTGCCAGCCGATGCATTGCAGCGCGCTGATCCCGGTGCTGCGCGGCATCGCCGGCAGTGCCGCCAGCGCCAGCTGCGCGCCCACGCCGCTGCGTTCGCACAGATGGCCCAGATCGGCCAGCAAGCCGTCGGAGATGTCCACACAGGCGTGCGCAAGCCCACGCAAGCGCAGCCCGGCCTGCACGCGCGGCTGCGGGCGCAGCAGGCGGCCGCGCCACAGTTCGTGCAACGGATCGGCCGCCGCGCAGGTCACGTCCAGCTGGCCGGCTTGCCATAGCGACAATGCCGCCGCCGCCTCGCCCGGCGCGCCGGTGACCCAGACGTCATCGCCCACACGTGCGCCATCGCGACGCAGCGCCGCACCCGGCGGCAGGCTGCCGATCGCGGTCACCGCGCACGACAACGGCCCGCGCGTGGTGTCGCCACCGACCAGCGCAATGTCATGCGCATCGGCCAGTGCAAAGAATCCATCGGCGAATGCGTCGACCCATGCGGCATCATCGTGCGGCAACGACAGCGACAAGGTGCACCAGCGCGGCTGCGCGCCCATCGCCGCCAGGTCGGACAGATTGACCGCCAGCGTCTTCCAGCCCAGATCCTCGGCGCGCGTCTCGTGCGGGAAATGCACGCCCGCATTGAGCGTATCGGCGGTGATCGCCAGCTGCTCGCCCGGCGGCGGCTGCAGCAGCGCCGCATCGTCGCCAATCCCCAACGGCACATCCGCACGCGCCGCAATGCGCGCGCGCAAGCGGGCAATTAGATCGAATTCGGGCATGTGGGCGGGAATCGGGAGAAGGGAATCGGGAATCGCAAAAGCTCGTCAGGAGATATCGGAGATGGTGCTCTTACGATTCCCCATTCCCGACTCTCCATTCCCGCGGCGCCTCAGGCGCCGCTAGCGCCCGATTCCACCTTGCGCCACTCCACCGAGGCGCGATCCAGCACGCCGTTGACGTAGGTGTGGCCGTGCTCGGAGCCGAAGCGCTTGGCGGTTTCGATCGCTTCGTTGATCACCACGCGGTACGGCACGTCCTGGCGATACAGCAGCTCGTAGGCAGCCAGGCGCAGCACTGCGCGCTCGATCGCGTCGACTTCTTCCACGCCGCGATCCAGATACGGCGTCAGCGCGGTGTCGAGCTCGGCACGGTTGCTCAGCACGCCTTCGACCAGGTTTTCGAAATAGGCCAGATCGGCCACTTCGTGCGCCTGCTCATGCGCAAACTGCGAGATCACCTGCTTGGCGAACCCGCCGGAAATCTGCCAGGCATACACCGCCTGCAAGGCACGCCGACGCGCGCGCGAACGCAGCACCGGGTCGATGCCGTCGCGACGGACGTGGCGGGCGTGTCCACCGGACTTGCTCATGGCAACAACTCCATCAAATTGACCAGTTCCAATGCCGCAAGCGCGCATTCTTCGCCCTTGTTGCCATGGCTGCCACCGGCACGCGCCTCGGCATCTTCCACGCGCTCGACCGCGAGCACGCCGTTGAGCACCGGCACGCCGGTCTGCAACTGCACGCTCATCAGGCCTTCGGCGCACAGGTCGGCGACGTGTTCGTAGTGGCGGGTGTCGCCGCGGATCACGCAGCCCAGCGCGATGATCGCCGCATGCTGTCTGGATTGCCCCAGGCGGTTGGCGGCAATCGGAATTTCCCAGGCGCCCGGCACGCGGATCACGTCGATGGCGTCCTCGCCGATGCCGTTGCCGGCCAGGCTCTGACGCGCACCGGTGACCAGCGCGTCGGTGATGCGGGCATTCCAGCGGCTGGCGATGATCGCAAAGCGCGCGGTGGTGGGGCGGAGATCGCCTTCGTAGTGGGTCATGCGGGTCGGCAACTCGAGGGGGCGGCAAGTTTAACAGCTGCCGGGGCCGGGGCCTGGCCCGGCCGGTACGTGGCGGCCGGGGTGCCGAAGCAGCCCCGGCCATGTCGCCAGGAAACGATTGTGGAGCGCGCAGCACGGGCTGGGGCAGCTGGCAGCTGGCAGCTGGCAGCTGGCATGGTCGATGCGCAACAACCGCGCGAGCCGTTCGGACAGCGCGGTTCCTGCTGCGCCTCCGGCAACCACCGGACAGCGGCGGCTCCAGGCCGCCCGCGCTACATCAGGGCAGCGCGGCCGCCGGCACCGAGCGCACACCTTCGCCCGCGTGGCATTCCAGGTACTCCACCACCTCCAGCCCGAACCCGGCCAGGCCCACCTGACGCCGCGGCGTGCCCAGCACGCGCAACTTGCCCAGGCCCAGTTCGGCCAGGATCTGCGCCCCGGCCCCGTTGCGCCGCCACTGGCTGACATCCTTGGCGTTGGTGGCCGCTTCCGGCTGCTGGCGCAGCCGTGCCAGCAAGGATTCGCTGTCGCGCGGTGCCGACAGCACCACCATCACGCCCTGCCCTTCGGCGGCGATCGCACGCAAGGCATCGGTGGCGGCCACGCCAAAGTCGTCGCGCTGCCAGTGCAGCAGATCGGCCAGCGGGTTTTCCACCTGCACGCGCACCAGCGTCGGCGTAGCCGGATCGGCAGTGCCGCGCACCAGCGCAAAGTGCAGGTCGTGGGCGATGCGATCGCGGTAGGTCACCAGCGTGAACGGGCCGAACTCGGTGCTGATCTCGCGCTCGTCCACGCGCTCGACGGTGTGCTCGTTGGCCAGGCGGTAGGCGATCAAATCGGCGATCGAGCCCATCTTCAGCCCATGCTCGCGCGCGAACACTTCCAGCTGCGGGCGCCGCGCCATGCTGCCGTCCGGGTTGAGCACTTCCACCAGCACGCCGGCCGGTTCCAGCCCGGCCAGCATCGGCAGGTCGCTGGCCGCTTCGGTATGGCCTGCGCGGGTCAGCACGCCGCCGGGCTGGGAGATCAGCGGGAAGATATGCCCCGGCTGGCTCAGATCCTGCGGCTTGGCATCCGGCCGCACCGCGGTGCGCACGGTGTGTGCACGGTCGTAGGCGGAAATGCCGGTGGTCACGCCTTCGGCCGCCTCGATGCTGACGGTGAAGTTGGTCTGGAACTGCGCGGTGTTGTTGCGCACCATCGGCGCCAGGCCGAGCTGCGCACAGCGCTCGCGGGTCAGCGACAGACACACCAGCCCGCGCGCGTGGGTCACCATGAAGTTGATGTCCGACGGCTTGACCAGCTCGGCCGCCATGATCAGATCGCCTTCGTTCTCGCGGTCCTCGTCATCGACGATCACCACCATGCGGCCGGCGCGCAGTTCCTCGATCAATTCCGGAACGGGTGCGAAATTCATGCCGCACCCCGCGTGCCGAGCAGGCGTTCGACATAGCGCGCCACCAGGTCGATTTCCAGATTCACCGCCGCACCAACCGCGGTTTGCGCAAACGCGGTGTTGGCCACCGTGTGCGGAATCAACGCGACCTCGAAGCCATCCTCATCCACTTCGTTGACGGTGAGGCTGACCCCGTCCACGCAGATCGAGCCCTTCTTGGCGACATAGCGCAACACCGCCGGCGGGGCGGCAAACCGCCAACGCTGCGCCCGTGCATCGCCATGTACCGACTGCACCTGGCCCAGACCGTCGACATGCCCGCTGACCAGATGCCCGCCGAGGCGGTCGGTCGGGCGCATCGCGCGCTCCAGGTTGAGCAACGCACCTTCCGGCAAGGCGCCCAACGTGGTCAGCGACAGGGTTTCGGTGGAGGCGTCGGCCTGGAAGCTGCCGGCGTCGAAAGCGATCACGGTCAGGCACACGCCGTTGACGGCAATGCTCTCGCCGAGCTGCACCGCCTCGAACGGCAGGTTGCCGGTGGCGAAGGTGAAACGCACATCGCCGCCCTGCGGCTGGCGCGCCGCCAGATGGCCGACGCCTTCGATGATTCCGGTAAACATCAGCGCACCCCCGTCGTTGATGACGACAGTGCAGACGGGGTGCGGTGGAAGATCGCGACGCAGCGCGACGGGTGACGCATGGACATAGTCGTTTCTCGCAGGAGTTGAGCGAAAAACGCCACAAGGCAAACAGGCGCGCGCACAGCCGCAAGGCTGCGCGTTGGCCGTCTTCTTTCATCCGGACTATACCGTCGGCCCCGGCATCGCACCGGATCTGCTGACCTTGCGCAGCAGGGGTTTCGCGTGGATCCGCTCAACCCTGGAGTGCAAGCGCTCGCGGGCTCGCATGCTTGCGCATGCCTACCGCCGGTGGGGAATCGCACCCCGCCCTGAAGACGTTCGTGAGTACCGGCGAACCGGTGCGCAAAGTCTAACAGGGCACATCGGCGCGATGGCTGAGCGTGGGCTAAGGCTGGCAGGACACTGCGTCATGTCGGGAAATCCCCCGTAGCCAGGATTGTGAAGGATATGTTAATTTACGCGCCGCGACGGGAGACGTCGCTTTTTCCCTCACGCAACGGGACGGAGACACGGACATCAATTCGGAGAGAGACATCCAATGCGTAACACCCTGATTCTGGCTGCCCTGCTGGCCGCCGCACCGTTTGCTGCTTCGGCCGAAGGCCTGAGCTATTCCTACGTCGAAGGCGGCTGGAACCGGACCGAGATCGGTGTAGACGGCGACGCCGACGATCTCGACGGTGGCTACCTCCGAGGCTCCTGGCAGATTGCCGAGCCGGTGTACGTCTTTGCTGGCTACCAGCGCGCGACCGAGAATTACAGCCCGTTTCCTGGTATCACCGCAGACATCACTGTGCAGCAGGCACACGTTGGTATTGGTTATCGCCAGGAAATGACCGAGCGTGTGGAGTTCACCGCCGACGTCGCTGCCCTCCGCAACAAAGGCGAAGTCGAATCGCGCGTCAACGGCCGCAGACTGGGTAGCGCATCGGATTCGACCAACCTGGGCTTCGCCAACCTGGGCCTGCGCGGCAAGCCCTCGCCGCGGACCGAAGCCTGGATCAAGGCCGGCTATATCGACGGTAGCGACGTGGACGAAGGCGAGTTCGTCGGCACCCTGGGTGGTCAGGTCAACTTCACCCGCACCTGGGGCCTGGTCGCCGAAGCGCAGTTCATCGACGACGCCAACCAGTACAAGGTCGGCGTGCGCGCGAGCTTCTGATCGACGCGACTCAGATACACCAAGGCCCCGCATGCGGGGCCTTTTTCATGCGCGCAACAGCACGGCCGCGCGGCATCGCGCAGGCCATGCAGCGCTCACCCGGCAACAACCGGCGCATAGCGCAGACGCAGATCCTGACCCAGCTGGCGCACATCCAGCAGCTGCAACGCAGCGCGCTGCGCCATCGTCTCGATGCCCAGCCCGGCAAGCAGCGGCCTGGCGGTATCGCCCAGCAGTACCGGCGCCATGTAGACCAGCAGTTCGTCGACCAGCCCGGCCTGCAGCAGCGCACCACCCAGCGTTGCGCCGGCTTCCACATGCACCTCGTTGATGCCGCGCTCGCCAAGCAGGGCCACCACCGCCGCCAGATCGAAGCGGCCGGCTTGCAACGGCATCGCAAGGAACTGCGCATCGTCCAGCGACGGCGCGGCCACATTCTCGCCATGCAGATACAGCGTGGGCGCATCGCCCTGACGCAGGTTCCTGCACGCCAACGTCCGTAGCCCGGCATCGAGCACCACGCGCAGCGGCGGCACGACCGGCGTGTCATCGCCCAGCCGCACCGTCATGGAGGGGTCGTCGGCCAGCACCGTGCCTGCACCAGTGAGGATCGCGCCCGCACGTGCGCGCCAGCGCTGCACATCTGCGCGCGCGTCACTTCCGGTGATCCATTTGGATTCACCGCTGGCCAACGCCGTACGTCCATCCAGGCTGGCGCCGAGCTTGACCCGCAGCCACGGCCGCCCACGTTCCACCCGCGACAGAAACCCACGATTCAGCGCGCGCGCCTGTGCCTGCAGGACGCCGCTCAGCACCTCGATCCCGGCCTCGCGCAGCAGCGCAAGCCCGCCGCCGTTGACCTGCGGAAACGGGTCGGCCATCGCCGCAACCACACGCGCAACGCCGGCATCGATCAAGGCCAGCGCACAGGGCGGCGTGCGTCCGTAGTGCGCACACGGCTCCAGCGTGACGTAAGCGGTGGCGCCACGCGCCAGCGCGCCGGCCGCGCGCAGTGCGAACACTTCCGCATGCGGGCCGCCGGCACGTTGATGAAAGCCCTCGCCCACGCACACGCCATCGCGCACGATCACGCAGCCAACCATCGGATTGGGGCGCGTGGTGTAGGCGCCACGCTCGGCCAGGCGCAACGCCTGCGCCATCCAGCGGTGGTCGTCGGCCGTTGCGCTCATTGCGGTGCCGCTTGCGGTTGGATGCACATCACCACGATCTGCATCGGCCCCAGCAGTAATTCTGCATGCGTCTGCCAGCCCAGCCGCTGATAAAACGGGACCAGTGCAGGCTGGCAATACAGGTACAACGCCGGCACGCCCATGCGCGCGGCGGCCTGCACGCAATGCGTCACCAGCGCCTCGCCAATGCCCTGCCCGCGCGCCTGCGGCTGCACGTACAGCGACGCCAGCCATGGCGACCATTGCCGAATGCGCGAATCGTCGTTTTCCAGCAGGCTGACCGACCCGAGCCACTGCGCCTGATCGAGCGCCACCCACGTGGTCGGGATCACCCCATCGCGGGTGTGGCTGCGCAACTCGCTCAAGGCCTCATCGAAATTCCAGTCAGGCAACAGACTGCCGAAGGCCTGCAGATGCGCCTGCGCGATGGCGGGCAGCAGCTGCGGCGTGTCTGCCACGCACGCGATGCGCATCGCGCTCACCGCTTGCCGGGCTTGCCGGCGCGCTCCAGGGCCGCTTCCAGCAACGGCAACTGCTCGATGCCGACCGGGAGCTCGCGCTCGAGCTTTTCGATTTCCTCGCGGAAATCGGCCACGTCCTGAAAGCTGCGGTACACCGAGGCGAAGCGCACATAGCCCACATGATCGAGCTTGCGCAGCTCGACCATGACGTATTCGCCCACCCGCAGCGAGCCCACCTCGCGCTCGCCGGACATGCGCAACTGATGCACCACCGCGCGCACTGCCGCTTCGATCTGTTCTTCGGACACCGGGCGCTTTTGCAGCGCGCGGTCGAAACTGGTGCGCAGCTTGCGCGCATCGAACGCCTCGCGCCCGCCATCGCTCTTGACCACGGTCGGCAGCTTGAGCTCGATCGTTTCCAGGGTGCTGAAACGCTCGCCACACGCCTCGCACTCGCGACGCCGACGAATCGTCGTCCCGTCTTCGGACACCCGCGAATCGATCACGCGGGTGTCGTTGTGCTGGCAGAAGGGGCAGTGCATCAGGTCGCCGAGATTGGGAAGTGGGGATTGGGGATTGGCAACAGCAGGAGCAAGGACGCGCTTGTCGCGCATCCCCAATCCCGAATCACCAATCCCGGCACCTCAGCCATACACCGGATACTTCTTGCACTGCGCGGTCACCGCGTCGCGGACCTTGGCCAGCACTGCTTCGTCGCTGGGGGCGTCGAGCACGTCGGCGATCCAGTTGGCCAGGTCGATGCTGTCCTGCTCCAGGTAACCACGGGTGGTGATTGCCGGGGTGCCCAGGCGCAGGCCGGAGGTGACGAACGGCGAGCGCGGGTCGTTGGGCACCGAGTTCTTGTTGACGGTGATGTGCGCCTTGCCGAGCGCGGCCTCTGCATCCTTGCCGGAGACGTCGCGGCCGATCATGTCCACCAGCATCAGGTGATTCTCGGTGCCGCCGGACACGATCTTGTAGCCGCGCGCGATCAGCGTGTTGGCCATCGCCTGCGCATTCTTGACCACCTGCTGCTGGTAGGTCTTGAATTCCGGCTCCAGCGCTTCCTTGAACGCCACCGCCTTGGCCGCGATCACGTGCATCAGCGGGCCGCCCTGGATGCCGGGGAACACGATCGACTGCAGCTTCTTCTGCAGCTCTTCGCTCGCGCCCTTGGCCACGATGATGCCGCCGCGCGGGCCGCGCAGGGTCTTGTGCGTGGTCGAGGTGACCACGTGCGCATGCTCCAGCGGGCTCGGATACACACCGGCGGCGACCAGGCCGGCCACATGCGCCATGTCCACGAACAGATACGCACCGACGCTGTCGGCGATGGCGCGGAAACGCGCCCAGTCGATCTTCTGCGAATACGCCGAGAACCCCGCCACGACCATCTTCGGCTTGTGCTCGGTGGCCAGTCGCTGGACTTCGTCATAGTCGATCAAGCCCTGCTCGTTGACACCGTACTGCACGGCGTTGAACAGCTTGCCGGAGACGTTGACCTTGGCGCCGTGGGTGAGGTGGCCGCCATGGGCCAGGCTCATGCCCAGGATGGTGTCGCCGGTCTGCAGCAGCGCCAGATACACCGCCTGGTTGGCCTGCGAGCCGCTATGCGGCTGCACGTTCGCATAATCGGCGCCGAACACCTGTTTGATGCGCTCGATCGCCAGCTGCTCGGCAATGTCGACGAACTCGCAACCACCGTAGTAGCGCTTGCCCGGGTAGCCTTCGGCGTACTTGTTGGTCAGCTGGCTGCCCTGGGCTTCCATCACCAGCGGGCTGCAGTAGTTTTCGCTGGCGATCAGCTCGACATGATCCTCCTGGCGGCCGGCTTCAGCAGCGATGGCCTTGGCCAGTTCGGGGTCGTAGGTTTCCAGTCGGACGTCGCGCGAGAACATGCAGAGCTCCGGGGCAGCTGTTGCCAGTAGGGGCGCAGATTGTAAGCCCCCGCATGGACAGGTGACCAATTGCGACGCTGGCGCAGGCCAGGTGCGCCATGGCGGGTTCCGCCCTGGAACGACAAAGGCGCACCGGAGTGCGCCTTTGCGGATGCCCTGCCCGCTGGCCGAGCCAGTGCCGAGGCCTAATTGTTGAGCACCAGGTCAGCGATCACCCCGGTGGCGATGGCCACCAGCAGCAGATTGCCGGTGTTGTCGCGCTGCCACCGGTAGCCATACGGCGGGCGGCGCAGGTTGTAGCGGTCGTAGTCGTTGATCACGTAGACCGGGCCGTGGAAACGCTGGCCGCGGGCCCACGGCGGCGGGCCGGCGCGGTAGTAGCTGGGGCGATCGTAGACATAGACCCGGTTGCGGTCGTAGCGACGGTCCTGATAGCGGGCATCGCGATAGCCCTCGCGGTAGCCGTTGCTGTAGTAACGGCGGTCATCGCGGCGGTCGGCCCGGCGCTCGTCATGCCAGTCGCGGCGGTCGTTGCGCCAATTGCCACGGTAATCGCGGTCGCGGTCGCGGTGATCGTCACGGTCATGGCCACGACGGTCGTGGCCGCGGCCCCAGTCGTCGGCAAACGCTGCCGGGGCCACGGAGCCCAGCGCCAGGATGGAGGAAAGCACAACAGTCACGATGCGTTTGCGGTTCATGGGATTGCTCCTGTCTGCGATGTCGCAATTTCATTAAGGCGCTGGCCGCCTTAACGCATTCTTGCTGGAATCGATTACGAAAACGCCCATTCAGGTGAATGGTAGGCTGCCGTTTAGCTACCGCCGCGCCGCCGCGAGCCAGGCCGCTTGCCCGTATAATCGGCGCAATCCCTTTTCCGCTGCCTCCGGCCCCGGCCGGTGGGCTGCCTGCGTCCACGGAGCACCCATGTCGCAATACATCTACACCATGAACCGCGTCAGCAAGGTGGTCCCGCCCAAGCGGCAGATCATCAAGGACATCTCGCTGAGCTTTTTCCCGGGCGCCAAGATCGGCCTGCTGGGCCTGAACGGCGCCGGCAAGTCCACGGTGCTGAAGATCATGGCCGGCGTGGATACCGATTTTGAGGGCGAAGCCCGTCCGCAGGCCGGCATCAAGGTCGGCTACCTGGCGCAGGAACCGCAGCTCAACCCCGAGCACACCGTGCGCGAAGCGGTCGAGGAAGGCGTGGGCGACGTGCTGCAGGCCCAGGCTGCGCTGGATGCGGTGTACCTGGCCTATGCCGAGGAAGGCGCTGATTTCGACGCCCTGGCCAAGGAACAGGAACGCCTGGAAGCGATCCTGGCCGCCGGCGATGCGCACACCCTGGAAAACCAGCTGGACGTGGCCGCCGATGCGCTGCGCCTGCCGCCGTGGGAGGCCGTGGTCGGCAAGCTGTCCGGTGGCGAAAAGCGCCGCGTGGCGCTGTGCCGGCTGCTGCTGCAGAAGCCGGACATGCTGCTGCTCGACGAACCGACCAACCACCTGGACGCCGAATCGGTGGAATGGCTGGAGCAGTTCCTGGCGCGCTACACCGGCACCGTGGTGGCGGTGACGCATGATCGCTACTTCCTCGACAACGCCGCCGAGTGGATCCTGGAACTGGATCGCGGCCGCGGCATTCCGTGGAAGGGTAACTACACCGACTGGCTGACCCAGAAGGACGAGCGCCTCAAGCAGGAAGACAACCAGGAAAAGTCACGCCAGAAGGCGATCCAGAAGGAACTGGAATGGTCGCGCCAGAATGCCAAGGGCGGCCGTACCAAGGGCAAGGCGCGTCTGGCCCGCCTGGAAGAACTGCAGTCGGTGGACTACCAGCGCCGCAACGAGACCAATGAAATCTTCATCCCGCCGGGCGAGCGCCTGGGCAATGCGGTGATGGAATTCAAGAACGTCTCCAAGAAGTTCGGCGACCGCCTGCTGATCGACAATCTGTCGATGATCGTGCCGCCCGGCGCCATCGTCGGCATTATCGGCCCCAACGGTGCCGGTAAGTCGACCCTGTTCAAGATGATCACCGGCGCGGAGAAGCCCGATTCCGGCGAGATCGTGGTCGGTCCGACCGTGCAGCTGTCGTACGTGGACCAGAGCCGCGACAAGCTGGAAGGCAACCACAACGTGTTCCAGGAAATCGCAGGCGGCCTGGACATCCTCAACATCAACGGCGTGGAGATCCAGTCGCGCGCCTACATCGGCCGCTTCAACTTCAAGGGCCAGGACCAGCAGAAGATGGTCGGCTCGCTGTCCGGTGGTGAGCGCGGTCGTCTGCACATGGCCAAGACCCTGCTGCAGGGCGGCAACGTGCTGCTGCTCGACGAACCGTCCAACGACCTGGACATCGAGACCCTGCGTGCGCTGGAAGATGCGTTGCTGGAATTCCCGGGCAACACCTTCGTGATCTCGCATGATCGCTGGTTCCTGGACCGCATCGCCACGCATATCCTGGCGTTCGAAGGCGACTCGCACGTGGAGTTCTTCCAGGGCAACTACCGCGAGTACGAAGAAGACAAGCGCCGCCGCATGGGCGATGACGCAGGTCCCAAGCGTCTGCGCTTCAAGGCGCTCAAGTAAGCACGACAAGGGCGCCGCAAGGCGCCCTTGTCACATGCGGGTGCAGCTGCGACCGATGGCCTACAGGTCGTAGGACAGCACGTCTTCGAAGCCGAAGGTGTCGAAGTTCTCGATCCGCGAGGGATACAGCCGGCCGACCAGATGGTCGTACTCGTGCTGCACCACGCGTGCGTGGAAACCTTCGGCCTCGCGCTCGATCGGGCTGCCGTCCGGCGCAAAGCCGCGGTAGCGAATGTGGCGATAGCGCGGGATAACGGCACGCAAGCCGGGAATCGACAGACACCCTTCCCAGCCGTTTTCCATCTCCTCCGACAGCGGTTCGATCTGCGCATTCGCCAACGCGGTGCGCGGCACCGCCGGTGCGTCGGGATAGCGTTCGCTGGCTTCGAAGCCGAACACCATCAGCTGCAGGTCCACCGCGATCTGCGGTGCGGCCAGGCCCACGCCACGCGCATCGTCCATGGTCTCGAACATGTCGGCCACCAGCGCGCGCAGCTCGGCACTGCCCAGGTTGGTCACCGGCGGCGCCACGCGCAGCAGGCGCTTGTCGCCCATGCGAATAATTTCGCGAATCATCTAGCTGCTCCCGGGAAACGTTGCGGCGATTTTAAGACCTGTGCGGTAGGTGGGGGTGAGGTTGGGGAATCGGGAATCGGGATTAGGGATTGGTAGCTGAGGCGTCAGTGGCGCTGCTTGGCGTTTCGCATCTTGATCGGAGTTGGCTGCGCTTGATGTGGAGCGACTGTGTGTTTCGGGTATCTGTCTATCAGCCCGTTACGCGTTGCCCGGCATCGTCCAGTACGCGTTCGCCGTCTTCCTTGACGAAGCCGCTCGTCGCGGGCGGCAGCAGGTCGAGCACGCGTTCGGAGGGGCGGCACAAGCGCGTCCCCAACGCGGTTTGCACGAAGGGACGGTTGATCAGGATTGGATGCGTGAGCATTGCGCTCAGCAACGCTGCGTCGTCCAGCGTGGGATCGTCGAGTCCCAGTTCCAGATACGGGGTGCCTTTCTGACGCATGGCTGCGCGAACCGGGATGCCGGCGGCGGCGATCAGGGACTGCAGCATTTCGCGGGTGGGCGGGTGCTGCAGGTAATCGACGATCTGCGGTTCGATGCCGGTATGACGGATCAGGGCGAGCGTATTGCGGGAGGTCCCGCAATTGGGGTTGTGATAGATGACGGCGTGCATGGGGACCTGGTGCGCGGAGTGACCAAGACTGTAACGCGCTGCGGTCGAATGGCGTGCGGCGTGCGGCGTGCAGAGCCAGCGCAGCGTACGCGCAGCCCGCGCCGATGCCGATGCCGATGAGCACCAACGCACGGCTTGCGCACGTTGCTGCGACCGCGCTACTTGCGTAGACCAGGCCACTGGCCGGGTCGGAATACAGCCCCTCTCCCCTCGGGAGAGGGGTTGGGGTGAGGGTACGGGGCGAGCTCAGGTGCACTCGAATCCCTGCTCTCAACCTCCACCAGGCTTCGCACGTAACCTCATCCGCCCCTTCGGGGCACCTTCTCCCGAGGGGGATAAGGGAATAAGTCGTCCGGATCTTGGCTGGGCACCTTCTCCCGCAGGAGAAGGGAGGCTTCCGGCCCGGTTGGTTCTTGTCAAAAATCTGGCCGATCTGGGGCCAGCTGCCGCTGCAATCCCCAGAAATTTCTCCGACGCAACTGCGGCGATAACCGTTTCAGGCTCTCGCTTCGCATTCAGCGGCCTATATGTCAAAAGATTGACACACATCACGGATTCATGATTCAGTCATGAACAGACTGAAACGGAAGGATTCCCCCGATGCCGGTGTCTGCACGGCGTCCCTTTTCCCTGTTGGACTCAAGGAAACCCCAACGATGATGAGCTTTCGTAAGCCCGGATGGATGCTGTCCGGTGTGTTGTGTGTCGTCTGCCTGCCGGCCTTGGCCGTGGCGCAAGAGGCTGCAACCAGCAGTTCCAAGGTGGGTATCGATCCCGTCACCGGCAAGCTGCGCCCGCTGACCGACGCCGAGAGCGCGGCGCTGGATCAGCAGGCTGCGTCGGCTGCCCGCAGCAGCGCTGCCCGCACCGCGGTTCCGCAGACCGAATCTGCCGCACGCGCGACCGAGCGACGCCTGCCCAATGGCACCGTGGCGCGCAAGTTGCCGGCCACGCAGATGAGCTCGCTGATGGCGACCCGTCAGGCCGATGGCCGCATCGTCATCGAGCACAGCGAAGACGCCGACACCCAACCCGCCCACGCCGAGCACGGAGCGCTGCCGCATGAATAAGCCCTTGTTGCTGTTGTCCCTGGCGGTGGCTGCGGCCATCGCGCCGCTGCATGCAAGCGCCGCCAATGTCACGCTGATCAATGGCGATGCCGGCACCAGCGTCGGCTTGAACGATCCCACCAGCGCAGCGCCGTTGGGCGGCAACCCGGGGCGCTCGGTCGGCGAGCAGCGTCGCATCGCCTACCAGTACGCGATGGACCTGTGGGGCGCGGTGCTGCAGAGCAACGTCGAGATCAAGGTGTATGCCTCGTTCGCGCGGCTGACCTGTACCGCCACCGGCGGCACGCTGGGCCAGGCCGGCCCGAACTGGATCGTCAACGACTTCCCCGGTTCCAAACCCAATACGCTGTATCCGTCCGCGCTGGGCGATGCGATCGCCGGGCAGGATCTGGTCCCCGATCCCAGCGATCCGGCCGACGTGTTCTCGCAATTCAACGGCGATCTGGGCAAGCCCGACTGCCTGGCCGGCTCGGGCTGGTACCTGGGCCTGGACGGCAAGACGCCCGAAGGCCAGATCAACTTCCTCAACGTGGTGATGCATGAGATCGGCCACGGCCTGGGTGCGGCGGGCTTCCTCAACAAGACCACCGGCGTGCTCGGCTCGGGCAGCGGCCTGACCGACGTCTACACCGCGCAGGCCTTCGACAACGTGCAGAACAAGCGCTTCGACGATCCGGCCATGACCAACGCGCTGCGTGCCGAAGCGATGCGCACGCCGGGGCGTACGGTGTGGGCCGGCACGCGCGTCAACCGCGAGGCGGCACTGATCCTGGATCCGCGCACCCTGTTGCAGGTGAGCGCACCGGCCAGCGCGGCGGGCAAGTTCGAAGTGGGCTTTGCCAGCTTCGGGCCGCTGGCCACGGCGGCCAATTTCCCGGCCCGCGCAGTGGTGACGGTCAACGACGGGGTGGCTGCCGCATCGGCCAGCGATGGTTGCGAAACGCCGTTCGTCAATGCGGCCGAGGTGGCCGGCAAGGTGGCGCTGATCGACCGCGGCACTTGCGCGTTCGCGATCAAGGTCAAGAACGCACAGCTCAACGGTGCGGTGGGCGTGATCGTGGCCAATAACGCGGCCGGCGTGCAGACGATGGGCAATGCCGCCCCGCCGATCACCGACATCACCATCCCGGCAATCATGGTGTCGCAGACCGATGGCGCGCGGCTGAAGGGCAGCGCCGGAGTGGTGGCGGCGTTGTACGAAGACCCCGAGCTGTTGCAGGGCACCGATACTGCGGGCCGCACGCGGTTGTATTCACCCAGCGTGGTTGCCGGCGGGTCGACGTTCTCGCACTTCGATACCGACCTGCAGCCGAACGCGTTGATGGAACCATTCGATACGCCGGAGGTGCAGGCGCATCTGAACATCGACCTGACCCCGGCGCTGTTTGCCGATATCGGCTGGACACTCAATCGCGGGCTGGCCAAGCTGGGCAACTGCAATACGCTGGTGCCGACGCTGGAGACCGGCGGGCTGATTCCCGGCGCCAACATCTCGGCCGAAAACAGCCTGTGCAAGTCGCAAAATGCCGGCAACCGTCTGGGGTACCTGACCTGCATGGACGAGCACGCACGCGAGTTGCAGAACCAGGGTGCGATCAGCCGCATTCAACAGGCAGCGGTATTTGTCTGTGCCACCAAGGTGCGCCCGTAACAACAGGCGCAGTCTGCGTTAATCGATGCAATGCGAACGGCGCCGGGAGGCGCCGTTCGTTTGTCCGTGCTCACACTGTTCGCGCTGCGCCACACGCGGCGATGCCCATGCCCCACCGAGGGCGCGCGCGCGTCAGCAAGCGTGTACAGCGCGCAGCAAAACGCCGGCCAGAGACACCCACCACAGCGCAGACCAACCGCCACGGCCCGATGGCCGCGCGGTCGGTCTGCCTTGTCCTCAACGATCGGCAGCGTATGGCGAGGTCAGCACCTGCGGCGCACGACCCAGTGCCGCACCCAGGCGATCCATCACGAACCGCAGATAGAGATTGCTGCTGAACTGGTTGTAGTCGCGCGCATTGTTGAAGGTCATGCGCCCGCCCAGGAACAGCTGCGGCGCCACCTGCCATTCGGCCGCGCCACTGAGGTTGTAGGACACGCCGGTGCGGCTTTCGCCCGCATACACCGGGTCGGTGTAGCGGTTGACCAGCCCGAGCAAGGCCGCCAGCGAGGCGGCATCGTAGGCGGCCTGCTGCAGGGTGGGATCGGTAGGAAAATACGGCGAGGCGTCGGTACTGAAGTGCTGCACGCCGATGCTGGCATCGACCTTCCAGTTCACCGTCTGGCCGGCGCTGAGGCCGCTCCAGTGCACCGGGAAACCCAGGTCCACATACTCCTGCGGGCTGAAGTAACCGCCATGGCCGTAGGTGAAGCCGCTGAGGTTCCTGTCGTACTGCATGGCGGTCAGATTGATGCCGGCCATCAGCGACTGGTGCCGGGTTTCCAGTGCATGCACGTAGAAGCCCAGGTCGAGCTGGCGCTGGTCGTTGTCGGCGACGTTGTTGCCGAGCAAACGGTGCGCGGCAAGATTGGCATAACCGCCCAGCAGCCCATTGTCGGCAGTGGCCGACAACGACACGCCATTGCTGGTCACCCCGCCCCATTCGCGGCCGCTGCGTGCATCCTGCGCGCCGGCGAACGACAGCACGCTGTCGGTCACCGCGCGCCGCGAGGCTTCGGCCGACCAGCTCACCGCATCGCCAAGCTCGCCGCGATAGCCGACGCCGCCGATGAGGTTCTGTTCCTGGAAGCCGATCGGGGTGCTGCCGATGTCGGCACTGAACCCGCCATTGCGATAGCGCACACCGACGCCCACCCCGGTGTCGTCCTGGCTGAGCCGGCGCGCGCCGTTGCCGGTGGCGGCCATGGTATTGAGCGTGGCGGCCAGCCCGGTCGGAGTCTGTTGTGCGGCGGCCGTGCTGCCGGCCAGCGCGCGCAACGCGGCCGCATCGCCGGCAGCCAGCTGTTCGCTAAGCGCAGCGTTGCCGAGGATGTCGCGCGCCAGTTGGGCGATCGGCGTGTTGGAGGCGTTGATGCCGAGCAGGTAGGCCGGCAACGGTTCGTTGGCCAGCGCCGCCACGGCGGCGGCATTGCTGTTGTTGTTCTCGACCAGCAGTTCGTTGAACAGGCCGGTGTTCAAGGCGTAGCGACGCAGACGTTCGCGCGTGGCGGCGGTGTCGCCTTCGGTGGCGAGCAACTGGTACATCGACGAGCTGACCAGCGTATCGATCGGATCGCGATCGGCCGCCAGCGCATCGTTGATGGCGGTCTGCGGGCCGCTGCCGAAGCGGCTGGCGGCGACGTAATCGGTGGTCAGCGTGCCGGCATCGACGATGGTCGGGGTCAGGGTGACGCCGAGCTTGCCGTCGCCGACAGCGAACTCGGCCTGGACCGGCATTTCGATATCGTCCAGGCGGCCCAGACCATCTTCGCCATCGCGCGAGCGGTACAACGCGCCGCCGGCGAGGTTGTCGCTGTTTTCCGACTGCACCGCACGCAACTCGTCGAGCACGCCGTTGCCGCTGCCGAGCGGCGGCAACGCCTGTGCGGCGGGCTTGGTCAGACGTGGACCGGCGTCTGCGGCGATCGGCGCAACCGCGCGCGCGGCAAGCAGCCCGTCGCCGCGCGACGAACCGCGCATGCGGCCGCTGGAGACCGGCAGCATGGCGGGCGCAGCGCCGGCGCTGACCGGCGGCGGCAACGTATCGCCACCATTGTCGGCAGACGCACCAATCGGTGCGGCAGCGGCGAACCGTGCAGAGCCCGGCGACGCTGCCACCGGTGCCACCGCCACGTCGCCATAGGCGCTACCGGCATCCATGCGCTCGGACAACACCGCCGGCGAGCGCGGCATGCCGCCGGTCATACCGGAAAACGGATTGAGCGGGCGACTGGAGGACGCGACCGCGGACGGACCGCGCGCAGACGGCAGGCCATTGTCCAGTTGCCCGGCCTGACGCTGCTGCGCGGCCAGCGAGGCACGGAAATACTGCTCGGCCTTGCGGTTCTTGCCGGCGCTGCGATACACGCGACCGGCCGCGGCCAGCACCTCCGGCGACTCCGGTGCCTGCGCCAGCGCGCGTTGCAGGTAATGCTCGGCATTGCGCAGGTCCGACTGCGCGGCCGCACTGTTGGCGGCGGCAGTGAGCGTGTCCAGGTCGTCGGGATGACGTTGCAGGATCTGCTGGTAGATCGCCAGCGCCTGACGCTGGTCGCCGGAGGCGGCATACAGCCGTGCGAGCGCGGCCTGCGCATCGCGGCTGTCCGGCTGTTGGGCCAGGATCGGCGACAGCGCGTCGTAGGCGCCTTCCAGGTTGCCGAGTTCGCGCAGCGCATCCACCTGGCGCAGCGTGTAGGCGCTGCGCAGGCGTTGATAACGACGCAGCTGTTCCGGCGTCAGGGTGGTGGCCTGCAACTGGCGCAGCACCGCCGACAGTTCGGCGTCCTGGTGCGCGCGCAGCAGCACGCCGGCATATCGCAGGCGATCTTCGCTGCGCACCGTGGCGCCGGTGACCAGGCGCTGGGCCAGGGTCAGCGCGCGCGGGGCGTTGCCGGCATCGGCATGCGCGCCGGCCAGTGCGGCCAGCAACTGCGGGTCGTCGAGCTGATTGCCCAGCGCGGTTTCGGTGCGCGCCAGCAACTGCTGCGCGTCGCCGGGCCGGCCCTGCTCTACCAGCAAGCGTGCCTGACGCGCCTGCAGTTCGATCCAGGCGGTGGTGCGCAGCTGGTTCATTTCCGGCGTGCGCGATGCGACCGGAATGCGCTCCAGGCTGTCGTAGGCGCCCTGCCAATCGCCGCTTTCCTGCGCCAGCAAGGCGTTGGCCTGCAGCGCTTCGGGTTGGTCGCCATGCACGGCGAGCAGGCCATCCATCACGCTGCGGGCCTGGTCGGGGCGGCCGGCCTGTTGATACAGGCGGGCCAGATCCAGACGGATCCAGGCATCGCCCGGGCGTTCGACCATCGCTGCTTCCAGCTCGGTCTGCGCGCTGACCGCATCGCCGGCTTCCAGCGCCTGGCGGGCACGGGCGCGCTGCACGTTGGAACGCAGCAGGGCTTGCCCACCGGCCTTGGCACGTTCTGCAGCAGGCAGGCGATTGAACACGTCGCTGGCTTCCTGCATGCGGCCCTGGCGGCTGTACAAACCGACCAGGCCCTGCAGCGCGCCGGCATTGTCGGCATCGTGCGACAGCGCCTTGCGATAGCTGGCCTCGGCGGCGGCCGGGTCGCTGGCGGCCTGCAGGCCGCCCAGCGCCACCTGCGCGGCCGGTTCGTTGGGCAGCAGCTGCACCGCCTGCTCCACCAGCTGGCGCGCCTGGGCCAGATCGCCACGTGTGCGTGCGGCCTCGGCCTGCTGCAGTTGCAGCCAGTAGCGCGCGCTATCCAGCGCGCCCTTCCATTTGCCGTGACTCGCCGCCGCCGGGCGCAGCAGCTCCTGCGCTTCGGCAAAGCGCTGCTGACGCAGGCGCACCGAGCCCAGGCCGCCGAGCGCTTCCGGATCACGCGCACGTGCGCGCAACACCTGCGTGAAGCGTTGTTCGGCAGCGCCCAGATTGTTGGCGCCCAGCGCACGGAAGCCTTCGCCCAGCAGCACGCCATTGGGGTCGGCCGGCGCGGCGGTGGCCGCGCTGCGTTGTTCGCGCAGCTGGCCGAGTTTGGCGGTGACTTCCGCATCGGCCGGGGTGCCGGCCAGGAATGCCTGGTACAGCGGCGCATCGGCCACGCCGGCGTTGAGCCACAGCAGCGCCTGGCGCCAGCTGGTGCGCGCCGGCCCGCCGACATCGGCGCGTTGCGCCAGCGTGCGCAGCTGCGCGATGCCGTCGCGGCGGGTGGGTTCGCGGTAACTCAGCACCTGCGCCAGCGCCAGTTGCACGGACGGGTTGCCCGGTTCGCTGGATTGCAGGCGTTGCAGGCCGTCGCGCGCACGCTCCCAGCCGGTGGGGGTGCCGGCCAGCGACTGGTAGTACTCCAGTGCCAACGCCGGCGGCGGCGGCTTGCCGGCGAACAGCGCTTCGTAATCGCGCGCGGCTTCCACATAGCGCCCGGCCGCGGCGGCGCGACGTGCGTTGCGCAGGTTCGGATCTTCGCCGGCAGCGCTGCTGCCATGGGCGCCGATCGCCACGCGCAGGCGCTGTGCCTGCGGCGATTGCGGGTGTGCGGCGTCGAGTTGCTGCAGGCGCTTGCGTGCTTCGGATTGACGGCCTTGCGCCAGATCGATCTGCGCCAGGCCGAGCAAGGCGTCGGGCTGATCCGGATCGACGCCGAGCAGCTTGCGCCAGGTGTCGGCGGCCAGATCGTCGCGGCCCTGGTCGTGCCAGTAATTGCCCTGCCCGACCAGTTGCTGGGTGGCGCTGGTCTGCGCCTGCACCGGCGAGGCGAGCAGGCACAGGTCGATCATGCCGACGAGGTACAGCGGGATCAGTTTTTTGCGGAGCATGCAGGCGTTCTCCAGGCGGGCAGCAGGCGCCCGTCTGCGGCAAAGCGGTAGCGGTTCTCAAGCCAACCCTGTCCGAACAGGGCCAGCGTGCGTTCGAAGTACGGCAGCGCAGCGGCTGCCGCTTGTGCGGCGGCGGGAATGCGCTGCGCCTGCGCCTTGAGCAACGCGGGCTGGCCCATCGCACTCAGGTAAGGCAGCAGTGCGGCAGAAAACCCGACCGGCAATGCACCGCTGCCCACGCCGCGCGCGGTGTCGATCTTTTCCGCAAACGGGGTCTGTGCGGCGAGCAGGTCGGCCGGGCCGGACAGGTCGCGCAGCAAGCCGCTGCGCAGCGGCTCGCCGGCATCGAGCATGCCGGCCCACAGATACACGCGGATCGCGTCGTAGCTGCCGACGTTGCCGCGCTTCGGATCCGGGCTGAAGCGCTCGCCATCCCACACCGTCCAGTCCGGCGCAAAGCCCACCGGCGCGCTCTCGCGCAACACGCGCGCGGCATTGCTGGCGATCGCCGCCCACGGCCCCTTGGGGTCGGCGTTGGCGCAGCGCCGCAGCACCTGGATCGGCAGGTAGCTGGGATTGAGCGTCCAGCGTTGCTTCTCGGCAAAGCCGGTGCGGCCGGGCAGCAACATCGCGCCCAGGCCCGGCAACGTGACTACTTCCTGTTGACGCATCAGTTGCAGGATCTGCTGGCCGGCCTTGACGTACCCGGGCCGGCTCCACAGCCGGCCGGCTTCCAGCAGCGCGTAGGCAATCCACAGCTCGCCATCGCTGGCGGTATTGGCATCGAGCACGCGCCAGCTGCCGCTGCCATCGCGGCCCCACAACCAAGCCGGCAGATTCAGATCCGGACGGCCGCCGCACAGATTGTGGCGGGTCCAGCCCAGCACCTTCTCGAACAACACCTGGTCGTTGTTGACCAGGGCGAAGAACAGCGCATACGACTGACCTTCGGAGGTCGAGCGCTGGTCCGGATTGAGGAAATCCACCACCCGCCCGTCGGGCTGGATGTGCTTGTCGACGAAGGCATTCCACAGCGGCCACGGCCCGCATTGGCCAGCCGCCGCCGCTGCGCGCGTGGGCAGCAACGCGGCCAGGCCGGCCAGCGCACCGGCGCGTAGCAGGCTGCGGCGCGTCATCGTCGCGGCGCTGTCGTGCGCGCTCATGCGCTACCACCTTCGTTGAGCCGCTCGGCGGCATGCCGGCGCAGCAGCACGCGCGCGGCAAGCGCCAGCAACAGCGCCAGCAGCACCACGGTCAACGCCAGCCACACCGGGTGGTGCGAGAAGTACCAGCGCAGCCAGGTCGGGAGCGGCAGATGGCCGACGTAGTAGGTCTGGTTGCCGACCAGGCTGATGACCTTTTTTTGCTGCAGCAACACCACGCTGCCCTGGAAGTCCTTGAGCAGGGTCGGGTCGAACCAGGCGTCGAACAGCCTGCTCATGTTGGCCGGGTCTTCGCTCTGGAACGCGACCACGCTGCGGCCGGACTTCAACGGCGATTCGAATCCCATCAACAGCACATCGTCAGGCTGCGGTTGCAGCGCGATTTCGGTGGTGGTCGGCAGGTCGGTGCGGCGCGCATCGAAGGACAGGAAGCCGGGCAGTTTTTCCAGCACCCAATCGGTCAGCGCAAAGCGGGTCGCCTGCCCGTCCTGGCCCACCGGCAGCTGTGCGCGCCACTGCTTGAACAGCGGCTGCGACTGAGCGCTGCCGAGCAACAACAGGTCGCGGTCGGCGTGTTGCTGCACGGCGCCGGCACCGATGATCTGCGCATGCAGCGCCGGATATCCGGTGGAGGCGCCGAAGCGGCCAAGCAGGGTCAGCACATTGCCCAGGTCCTGGTCGCCCGGATTGTCCGGCAGCACGATGGTGGATTCGGACAGATCGGCCAGGCGCGTGAACGGGTAGCCGGCATTGGCGAACGCGGCCAGGTTCGGCATCGCCATGTAGTGGTGGAAGCCGCTCAGGTCGATGCTGGAATCGGCATCGATGGCGCCGGACACATCCGGGAAGGTGTTCTTGCACTCCTCGCCCTGCGGGCGATCGAAGAAGAAGTGGAAGCGCAACTGGCTGTTGGCCGAGAACGCGCCCACCGGCAATGTCAGATCCTGATGCACCGGCATGCTGCCGCGTGCGCCCAGGCTGTTCCACCAGCGCCTCGGGGTGGACTCGGCGAACGGGCGGCCGGTCAGCGGCAGCGTGGTCACGAACGACTCGTTGATGCTGACGTTGAGCGCGGACTTGTTATCCACGTCCGGCACCGTGTAGCGGTATTTCAGCGCGACCGGAATGCCGTCGCGCTCCCACACGAACAGGTCCGGCGGCAGCTGCAGGCCGACCCGGATCAGGTCCGGGTGATAGCCGCTTACATTGAGCTGGCCGGGCTGGGTCACCAGATCGCCGAAGCGCACCGGATGCTGGCTGGACACCCACTTGGGCGCGTCGTACGGCTGACGCGGCGCCGGCGCGCTGATCTCGCCGATGCGGGCGACCGCCCCGGTCAACGGCGCGCGCAAGGCCAGCGCGGTGGCGGCGCGTTGCAGGTCTTCGCTGTTGCGGCCGAGCACCAGCAGCAGCTTGCCATTGGGATCGGTCGGGTTGACCACCACTGCCACGGTCGGGCCACGGATATCGGCCACGCCACTGTCGGCGGTGGCGAACTGCTCCGGCAGCGTGCTGGGCGTGGCGAACACCACTGCGTTGCCGGTGGCCGGCAGCGCTTCGGTCGAGGCCGGGAACACCGCGCCGCGGTAACCGGCCAGTGTGCCGAACCACGAGGCCACCACGCCAGCCGCCTGCAGCGTGGCGTTGTCCGGGCGCTGCGGAAAGTAGAACGGCAACTCCAGCCGGCGCGTGTCGCGCACATCGAAGAACGGCACCGGCAACAATGCCAGGTTATTGGCCAGCGCCAGCGGCGTGGTGGTCAGCGACAGGCTGGTGGCCGCGTCCACATTCGCCCACAGGCTGCTGTGGTCCGGGTCTTCGCACTCGCGCGTGTAATGGCCGATCAACTGCAGGTTGAGCTGGTTGTAATCGGTGACCAGGCGCGGGTCGATCGGCAGATCGGCCGAGAGCAGCTTGCCGGCATTGGCCTTGTCGGCCGGCAAGGTGCCCACGGTGACGCCATTGATGGTGACCTTCAGGTGCGACAGGTCCGGCAACAGCGCGGGCGAATAGCTGTATTTGAGGTTGAGCGTGGCGGCGGTGACGATCTCGTCGCTGCGCACGCTGAAGGGCACGCCGGCACTGCCCTGCACGCCGCGCAGGGTGATCTCGTAGTCGATGCCGAGCTCGCGCAGGCTGGAGGTGCGGGTGCTGCCGGCCGGCATCGGAGCCGGTGCGGGCGGCGCGCTCGCGGCGGTTCCGGCCTGCCCGGTCAGGGTGGTCGTCGCCGTTGCCGGCACGGCCTGCTGCGCCTGCGCCAGGCCGGTCAGCAGGGTGAGCACACAGGTCAACACGGCCGGGGACATTCGCATCGGTTGCTTCTTGGCAGGGAAAAGGGAAACGGCAGGCGTCACGCTCACGACTCCAGATCGAGCGCGCGCGCCGGGCGGAAGCCCTGACGCGCACTGAGCGCGATATGCCCGCCCAGGCGTCCGAAACCGCGCGCGCTGGCGGCAAGCACCTGGCCCATCGAACGCCAGAACGAATCGCGGTCGTGCTGGCCCCATTGCGATAGCCAGATGTCGGCGCGCGCAAAGGTCGAGGCCACCAGCCAGCGCTCCTGTTCCATCGACATCGCGGTGAACTGCACGCTGACCTGGCCATCGCGGTCCTGGCGCACCACCGCCGGCAAGGTCTGCTCCACGCCGCGATGACTCAGGCCGATCTGCACCGGCAACCCCGGCTCGATCGGCTGCGGCTGGGCGAGCCTGATCGCCATGCCGCCGGTGGAGAAATTCAATGAGCGACTGGGCAGCACGCTGCCATCGGGCAGATACAGATTGACCGGGACATCCAGCGGCACGCGATGGGCGCTGCGCACCTGGCGGGTTTCGCTGGCAGTGGCGATGGTGGCGCCCAGCAGCACCATGTTGTAGAGCGTCCAGGCCAGGTTGAACCAGATCGTCTGCTGCTCGCCGCTGCCGCCGACATAGATCAGGCGCAGCACGCCGGCAGCCACACCGGCCAGGTTGAGCAACAGCAGGAACAGGTACGGCTTGGCGATCTGCGCGTCGAAATAACTGCGCGCCACCAGCCCGCCCTTGGGCGTGACATTGAACTTGCCCAGCTTGGGGTTGAGCAGCGCGACCAGGGTGGGACGGAAGATGTACCAGGCCAGCGTGGTCTCGTAGACCTCATTCCACAGCAGATGGCGGAAGCGGCTCTGCACCCGCAGGTTGGTCAGATTGGCCTGCAGGAGGTGCGGCAACGCATAGGCCAGGATCATCAACGCCGAAGCCTGGATCACGTGCGCGCCGAAGAACAGATAGGCCAGCGGCGCAGTGAGGTAGATGATGCGCGGCAAGCCGTAGAAGAAGTGCAGCATCGCGTTGAGGTAGCACAGCCGCTGCGAGAGCCTGAGTCCGCGCCCCAGCAGCGGATTGTCGATGCGCGCGATCTGCGCCATGCCGCGCGCCCAGCGGATGCGTTGCGCCACATGCCCGGACAGGCTTTCGGTGGCCAGACCTGCAGCCTGCGGCACCGCCAGGTAGGCGGTGCGATAACCGCGACGCTGCAGCTTGAGCGCGGTGTGCGCATCTTCGGTCACGGTTTCCACCGCCACCCCGCCGACCTCTTCCAGCGCGCTGCGCTTGATCACCGCGCAGGAACCGCAGAAGAAGGTCGCATTCCACTGGTCGTTGCCATCCTGCAACAGGCCGTAAAACAGCTCGCCTTCGTTGGGCACCTTGCCATGCGTGCCCAGGTTGCGTTCGAACGGGTCGGGCGAGAAGAAATAGTGCGGCATCTGCACCAGGGCCAGCTTGGTGTCGCGCAGGAACCAGCCCATCGCCACCTGCAGGAAACTGCGGGTGGGAATATGGTCGCAATCGAAGATCGCCACGTACTCGCCGCTGCATTTCTTCAGCGCGGCATTGATGTTGCCGGCCTTGGCGTGCGCGTTGTTGGTGCGGGTGACGTAGTTGATGCCGACCTCGGCACAGAAGTCGCGGAACGCGTCGCGGCGGCCGTCATCGAGCAGATGGATGGTGATCTTGCCGGCCGGCCAATCGATCACGCTGGCCGCCAGCACGGTGGTGCGCACCACCGACAACGGCTCGTTGTAGGTGGGAATGAACACGTCCACGCTCGGCCACAGCGCCTGGTCGGCCGGCAACGGCACCGGCTTGCGATCGAGCGGCCACAGCACCTGGAAATAGCCCAGCACCAGGATCACGAACGCATACAGCTCCGCGCCCAGCAGGCCTAGGCCCAGGATGAAATCCACCGCGCTGCCCACGCCCATGGTCTGGGTCATGCGCCACCAGATGTAGCGGCATGACACCGCCAGCGACATGCCCATCATCGTCAGGATCACCACCCGCCCGCCACGCTTGCGCACCGCCAGCGCAACGGCGAACAGCACGCCGGAAAACACCAGTTGCTGGGTGACATCCATCGGCACGGCGACCACGAACACCAGCAACAAGCCGCCCAGCAACCACAGCGCCCAGGTCGCCAGCGTGGGCAGCGGTGATCCGGAACGGCGGCTGGCAGCAGTCATCAGATAATCCTTCAAGCGTGGCGGCGTGCGGCAAAGCAAGGCGAAACAGGCGAGCGCAGCGGCGCTTGCCGAAAGTCACACGGTGGTGCTGATCAACGCGAGCGCAGTCGCTGCAGTGGGCTTTGCGTCGCGCTGGGCGCATCGGCCTGCAGCAGGCGCTGAAACAAGCGTTCCAACGGTGTCTGCGCCTGGCGCTCGCCCGGCTGCGCTGCAGGCGCTGCGGGCTCGTCGAGTTGGCGCAATTTGCGCAGCGGCGCGAGCGCATCAAGCGGCGAGCCTGCCGTCTCTTCGACAGGCACTGACCGATGCGCCGCCGGCACTGCCTGCATGGCAGGCAAAACGTCAGGCACTGATGTCGCGGGCGCCGGCAGCGGCGCTGGCACCTGCACGGCATCCGCCGCAGCGGGGGTCTGTTCGACCGTTGCCGGGACCGGCGTTTGCGTCACTCCCGGCCTGCGCGGCGGCAGCTGGGTGTGGGCGAAATCCTGATAGCCCTCGCTCGCCTGCGTCCCCAAACGCGCGAACAGGCCGGACACATCGTCATGCCCGGATGCTGCCTTGTTGTTCTTCGGTGCCATCACACTCCCCTTGCCCGACTTCAGCCGTTCATGCCGTCCGCATCAACACGAAGTTGCGCAGATCGACGCTGTCGCCTGGCGCGGTCTGCACCGCCAGGCCTGCCAGCATCCCCAGTTGCTGGAACCATCCTTCGTACACGCCCTGCAGGAACCCATCGCTCCACGCCGCACCATCCAGTGCCACGCTCAACGGCGCACTGGCGTGCTGGATCCGCACGTGGTCGGCGTGTTCATGCATCGCGCACTGGCCCCAATCGCAGCGCTCCCACACTGCGTTGGCGGCCTGCTGCATCTCGTCCAGGGTCGTGCAGTGCGCCAGCCGATGCTCGCGCGCGAAGCGCCGGCCGATGCGCGCCATCAACGGCGCCAGATCATCCTCGGGCAACTCGGCGCCGAACTCGGCGGCCATCGCACGCACAAAGCCCAGCCACTGCCGGGAGCAGCTGCGCGCGCGGTACAGCGACAATGGGTCGGGTGCAGTCATTGAGACGTCGCGCGGGAAGGAGGCCGTACATCAACATCGCGTGCATCAGAAGTGAAGCAAGCGTGATGCCAATGTTAACGAACCCATGCGGCCAATTGAGCGCTGCATCGCATTTTTTTCGGCCATTCCCTGACAGCGCTGTCAGGCCTCGGCACAAGCTGCCGCTATACGTCAGTCACTGCCGCGCGTGGTCACCCGCTTCCGGCATCGGCGGCAGGCCGAACACATCGCGCAGATAGCGCAGGTAACCGGCGTCCTCGCACATGCTCTTGCCCGGCGAGTCGCTGAGCTTTGCCACCGGCTGGCCATTGCAGCGGACCATCTTGATCACGATCTGCAGCGGTGTCGGCCCCAGGTCGTTGGTGAGGCTGGTACCGACCCCGAACGCCAGCCGGCAACGCGTATGGAAGTGCGCGTACAGCCGCATCACCTTGTCGATGTTGAGGCCATCGCTGAACACCAGCACCTTGGTCGCGGGGTCGATGCGGTGTGCCTGCAGGTGGGCGATGACGCGCTCGCCCCATTCGAACGGGTCGCCCGAATCATGCCGCATGCCGTCGAACAACTTGCAGAAATACAGATCGAAGTCGCGCAGGAACGCGTCCAGCCCGACCACATCGGACAGGGCGATGCCCAGATCGCCGCGGTACTCGCGCGCCCACGATTCCAGCGCCGCCACCTGCGAGTCGCGCAACCGCGGCCCCAGCGCCTGAAACGCCTGCAGGTACTCGTGCGCCATCGTGCCCAGCGGGGTCAGGCCGTAATGCTTGGCGAAATACACATTGCTGGTGCCGACGAACTGCTCGCCCAGGCCATCGCGCAGCAACGGCAGCAGCTCACCGTGCCAGTGCCGCGAATAGCGCCGCCGGGTGCCGTAGTCGGCGATCTTGCAGCCGGCCGGCATGCTACGCAGGCTGCTCACCTTCTCGCGCAGGCGGCGACGGCCTTCTTCGTAATCCGGCTCGGAGGTGTTGCGGAACCACACCTCGTTGATGATCGCCAGCAACGGCACTTCGAACAGGATGGTGTGCAGCCACGGGCCGCGGATGGTCAGCTCGATCTCGCCCGGGTGGGTGGTCGATGCCGACAGCTGCAGGTATTTGCGGTCCAGATGGAATAGCGCCAGGAAGTCGGCAAAGTCCGGCTTGATAAAGCGCAGGCCGCGCAGATAGGCCACTTCGTCCTCGCGCAGCCGCAGCCGGCACAGCGCATCGATCTCGCGCGAGATTTCGTCGATGAACTGGGCCAGATCCACGCCGGGCGTGCGGCACTTGAAGCGGTAGTCGACCTGCGCGGCCGGATGCTGATGCAGCACCGCCTGCATCATGGTGAATTTATACAGGTCGGTGTCGAGCAGCGAATGGATGATCATGCTGCCGGATTATGCCCGCAGCGGCGATCGCACTGCGTGCAAGCCGCCGATGCCTCGGGAAGCGCTGTGCTGCGCAGCGGCGGTGCGCCTGGCGATTTCCCTTGGTGAGTCACCCGGCAATTGCGCCTGGCACTCCCTTGGAGAGTGCCAGGCGCCATCGCTCAGCGCGCCAGCACCTGCTGCGCCGGCTTGCCCTGTACGGTGAAGTCGCTGTCGCCCGGGCCACCGGCCTTGGGGTCGGTGTACCAGCACCACAGCGCGATACCTTCCACGCCGTGCGCCTGCAGCACCTTGCGCCACTGCTGCAACACCTGCAGCTGCAGGCGGGTGTCCACTGCAGCAGCGCGCTGCTCCGGGCTCTCCCAGGGCGCGGCCAGGCTGCCACGTGCAGAACGCAGCCCCAACTCCGCCACCCACACCGGCTTGCCCACGCGCTGGCCCAGTTGCTGCAGGCGCTGCGCGGCGGCGTTCATCTCGGCCGTGCGCGTTGCAGCCGCTTCGGACAGCCGCGGATACAGGCTGGTGCCCACCGCATCGAACAAGGACCAGTAGCGGAAGCTTTCGGCGTGCTCCATGCCGTCGGCCACGTACAGCAGCTTGCCGTGGTAGACCTTGCGCACTTCCGCCACCAGGCCGGGCCACTGCGGCGCGTCCTGCAGCTTGCGCAGTTCGGTGCCGATCACCAGCGCTTCGGCGTGCTCGTCTTCGGCCAGTCTAGCCAACGGCATCAACGCATTCTGATACGCGGCAAACCAGGCTGCCTGGTCGGTGGGCGCGGTGTCGCCGGCCCAGTGCCCGGGGATCCACACATGCACCTTGAGCGTGGCCTGCAGGCCGGCATGGTGGCTCTGCCGCAACGCCGCGCGCATGGCCTCCACGCTGCTGTCGCTGCCCAGCACCGGGTCGTTCGCCTGCGGATTGGCCTGCCACACAAATGCGACCAGCAACGCCTTGCTGGCGCCGGTCTTGGCCAGCGCGTCCAGCGACTGCCCCGCCGCCTCGCTTTCCCACGGCGCATTGGCCGAGACCTTGACGTTGGCGCCCATCCACGTCGATGCATCCGCGTTGCAGCCATTGACCAGCATGCACGCCCCGACCAGAAACGCGGTGCTCAGAACGCGTTTGAACATGTGGCGGATGCCTCGGTGGTGGACGCGGTCGTGGTAGGCGCGCAGTCCATTGCACCGATGACCGCAGTGTTCTTGTCCGGCTGCACCATTGCAGCAGTGGCAGCAGGCGTGGTGACACCGGCAGCGAGCTGCATGGGTGCGGCCACATTCGCGGCAGTCGCAGCTGTGGGCTGCGCCTGCACAGCGTCAGCTGCCGGCGTCGCCGAGCCAATCGGCAACGATACCGGCGCGCGCATGACCACCGCCTCGCCCTGCAGCAAGGATTGCGCATCGGCAGGCGCCGCACGCATCCAGCTGCCCCAGCCCTGCGGCTGCACCCAGGCCGCACCGATCAGGCCCAGCAACAGCAAGCCAGCGGCCTGGCTGCGCTGATCGGCATGCAGTGCGCGCAGCAGCAACGCTGCCGGCACCCACAGCAGCAGCAAGGCGTCGAACCCGGCCCAGCCGAAGGCGAACGACAGTGCCGCCGCACAGACCACGGTGCCGGCACTGGCCAGCACGCCGCGCGTGAGCGCGCCGCTGCGGCTGCGGGCCAGCAACGCCAGCACCGGGAAGCAGACCACCGCCGCTACGCCCCAGCGCACCGCCGGCAACCAGCCTTGCGCATGCTCGGCCAGCGGCAACGGCAGCGGATGCGCGCCCTGCCCGATGCTGGACAGCGTCGGCCACGGAGCGTTGAACACGGTCAGATTGACGTAGGCCCACATGCCGACCAGAAACGCGAACGGCAGATAGCACACCAGATAGAACGAACCCGGCGCCTTGCGCAGCATCTGCGGCGGCATCACCAGCAGCAACCACGGTGCCACCATCGTCGACAGCGCCAGTGTCTGCAGGTCCAGGCACAGCAGGATGCACAACCAGCCGGCGATGCGCAGATAGGTGAAGGCCTCTACCGGCGTCTGCAGGCGGCGCAAGGTGCGGCACAAGCCGTAGAACGCCAGCAGACCCACCGCCTGGCTTCCGCCTGCAGCGATCGGCAGCAGGAACAGCGGATTGCAGCCCACCAGCACGGTCAAACCACTGGCCCAGCCGCGCCCGAACACGCCGGCCAGATCGCGCCACAGCAGCGACAGGAACAACGCGTTGGCGGCAACCGCCAGGAACGGCCAGACCTGGAACGGCAGGTTCCAGCTGTCCAGCCCCAGATTGATCGCCCACGACAACAGACCGGTTGCCGGCAAGCCGGCTGCTGGTGCGATTGCCGGTGCGGAAGAGCCGACCGACTGCAGCAGCAACGGCTGGCTCAGCAGCGACAGGGCCACCACGGCGACCAGAAACGCCGGCAGCCCGCTGTGACGACGCGAAACTGCCGACTCACTCTTCGAGTGCGGCGCGGCGCTCGTTTTCCGAATGCTTGCTGATGCCATGAGTGGTCTTCTCCCAATAGAACGGATTGTGGATCAGCTGCCAGAGACCCTTGTAAGCGGCGATCGACTGCAGCGCCCAATAGAACGGCACGGTCAGCGCGTAGGGCGCCAGCTTGAAGTAGTCGCGTTTGAACGCAGCCACCAGCGTGATGTAGATGAAGAACGCATTGGCCAACAACAGATTGACCAACGACACGGTCGCCAGCCACGGCGGGAAAAAGCGCTCGAACGCGGTTGTCCCGGTGACTGCCCAGACCACATACAGCGCCCACAACACCGGCACGCCCAACGCGGTGAAGAAACCGCCGCCAATGAAGAACTGAAAACCCCAGAAGCCCTTGAACCCGGTGCTGCGATACAGATGCACCGGGTCGCGCATATGCACCAGCCAGGTCTGCATGTAGCCCTTGAGCCAGCGCGAACGCTGCCGGATCCAGTTGGGAATGCTGACGTTGGCTTCTTCGAACGTGGTGGAGTTGACCACGTTGACGCGGTAGCCGTTCTGGATCAGCCGCACGCCCAGGTCGGCGTCTTCGGTGACGTTGTACGGGTCCCAGGCGCGCACCTGGCGCAACACATCCAGACGGAAGTGGTTGGAGGTACCGCCCAACGGAATCGGGATGCGCAGGTATTCCAGCGCCGGCAGGTAGAAGTCGAACCAGAGCGTGTACTCCAGCGTGAACATCCGCGTCAGCCAGTTTTCGTCCGAGTTGTAGTAGTTCAGCCGCGCCTGGATGCACACCACATCCTTCTCGGCCTTGCGGAATGCCGCCACCACGCGCTTGAGCTGATCCGGCTCGGGCTTGTCTTCGGCGTCGTAGATGGTGAGCAGTTCGCCGCGGGCAAAATGCAGCGCGTAGTTGCAGGCCTTGGGCTTAGTCTTGGGCTGCGACGGCGGCACCCGGATGATTTCGAAGAACGCTTCCAGGCCGAGTTTCTTGGCGGCCTCGATGGTGTCGAAATCGTCCGCTTCCAGCACCAGCTTCACGTCGAGCTTGCTGATCGGGTAATCCAGCTTGCGCAGCGCGTTGGCCAGGATCGGCAGGACTTCCGGCTCCTTGTACATCGGCACCAGCACGGTATAGACCGGCAGGTCGTCATCGCGCAGCGCGGCCACTTCGTCCTCGGTGACCTTGATGTCGATGCGGTGGCGCGAGCCGAACCACACCAGCAACAGCTTCAGTCCGAAGGTCGCCAGAAAGCCCAGCGCCACCAGCACGTTGACGGTGATCAGGGCCGGCACCGGGAACAGCACCATTGCGATCACCAGCACAGCGGCGATTGCCCACAGCGTGAACTTCTGTCCGCGCGTCACCACCTGGCGCGCCGAGTAAGTCGGCGCATGCGCGGCGAGCAGGTTCAGCGCGTTGTCGGTGAGCTGCTCGTCGGCGTAACGCTGCAGGCTCCAGATGATGTCGAACTTGGCGGTGCCGACAAAACGCACGTCCTCGCCGTAGTGCGCGCGCGCCCAGGCAAACACCGCCGGGTCGGGATCGGCCACGGCCAGCACCAGCACGCCGTCTTCGCGACGCCACGGCAGCAGCAGGCGCTGCGCGTAACTTTCCAGATCGCCGGGGGTGAGCAGCTCCGGATCCGGCGGCTGCTGTACCAGATCGATGAACTCAAGGCCGAAGTGCGCGGCAACGATGGCGTAGAACCGCTGCGCCGGCACACCGCGCTGGGCCAGGATCACATCGCCCAGGCGCGAGTTCCAGCGTTGCTGCAACGCCAACGCAGAACGCAGCTGTTCGTCGGTGATGACGCCTGCCGTGACCAGCGCGCGACCCAACAAGCCGCGTTCGCGGCCGATGTCCGGTGCCCGTCCCAGCGCGTCCATTTCGCAGGTGACCGTCATTGTCGTGGCGTCCTTAGAACCGCCACCAGGCGGCCACGAATGGCCCACCTGCGGCGCCAGTGTTGCGGCCCATCACTGGCTGCTGATATCCCACCTGCCACTGGCTGCCGCCCGGCGCGGTGTACAGCGTGGACAGCTGCAGCTTGGTGAGGTCGTAGTTGGTGCCGGTGGCGACAAAGCCGGAATCGCCAGGTGTCGAACCAACGACAAACGCGTCGTTACGCCCGTTACCCAGGCCCTGGATCACGTTGACTTCGCCAAGCAGCAACCAGCTCGGGGTCAGGCTCAGGCCGGTGGACGCGTCCACCCGCACTTCGTCGGAAGCGGCACTGCCGCGCAGGCGCACCGCGCCACCCAGATCGACGTAGCCGTTGCGCCCGCCCAGCGTGTAACCACGGCCGCGGCTGTAACGCAGCTCCAGGCCGTAGTCGCCGAGGCCGAGCGCGGGGTCGCGCCCAGGATTGTTCGGGTGATAGGTCTTGCTACGGCCATAGGCCGGGATACTGACCAGGGCCTGCACCGAGCTACGCCAGACGTCGTCGGCCGCGCCTGGCAGTGCGTAGCGCAGGCCGATCTCCTGATCGGCAAAGCCGGTGGTGCTGCGGCGTGCCCGTCCGGGCGCACCGTTCACCGGTTCGTCGTTGTTGAAACCGACTTCGGTGAAATAGAAATTGCCGATAAAGCTCAGCTTGTCGCTCAGGCCATGCTCGACGTAGACATTGAGCTGGTCCTGGCGGCTGCGTCCGTTGTTGCCGAAATCGCCACGGTGATGGGCATCGTCGAACCAGCCGGTGCCATCGCTATGCAGCGCCTTGACGATCACCAGGGTGTCGCCCTGCGGCTGGGTCCAGGCGCCTGCCACGGCCGTGTCCGGCAAGGCCGCCATCAGGCAGCTCAGCGCGAGCGCCGACAGCGCAGCCACCGGCACGCGGCGAGCGGTGGAATCAAGAGAAGAGGGCGAGACAACCGGACTGGACTGCAACGCGGCGGCGCACGGCTGACGTACCCGCAATTGCGGGTCGTTCTGTAAGGACATTTGCACGATTCCTGATGGGGGACCCGGAAGGGACAGGAAGCTAGTGATTGATCACACTTCGAGGCGAAACGTATCACAGTTAAGTGCCGCCACCCATCACTGATTTATCACAAATTTAACGCGAGCGAGCTCATCTCTTTTGCAACAATCGCGGCACCTGGGCGGCGGCGTGGGTCCAGATTGCCAGCCATACGCCAAGCCGGGTAAGCAGCCCCCGCTGGCCCGCCTCGAACTTGCGGAAATAGCGCCACAGGCCGCGGTGTTTGTGCCACTCGACAAAGAATGGCCGCGCACGACTGGACACGCCGCGCACGTGCACGACCCGTAGATCGTTGGCCACCGCCACCAGCGCGCCGGCCTGACGCGCACGCCGGCACAGGTCCAGGTCTTCGGCGTGCAGGCGGTAGGCGCCGTCCCAGCCGTCGAGCCGGTCGAACAGGCTGCGTTGCATCAGCATCAAGGCACCGGAGATGGCGTCCACCACCTGCAGGGGCGCAGACGGGTCGGCCGGCACTGCCAACTGGGCGGCAGCGCGCGGCGCGCGCAGCATCGCGGCAAAATCCGGATCGCGACGGCGCACCGCGGCATCCGGCTGCCCGTGCTCGTCCACCTGCTCCACGCCCAACAGCACCGCCGCATGGCCGGCCGCGCGTGCGCACAGCTGCGCCAAGGTGTCGCGCTCGACCATCAGGTCCGGGTTGATGAACACCAGCCAGGGCGCCTGCGAGTCGCGCGCGCCCTGGTTGCAGGCGCTCGCAAAACCCGGGTTGTCGGGATTGGCGATGAAGTGCAGCCGCGCATCGGCCAGCGCATGCCGCTGCACGACCTCCAGGGTGTCGTCGCTGGAGGCGTTGTCGACCACCCGGATCTCGCTGATGCCCTCGGCCGCGCGCAGCCGCGACAGGCACGCATCGATGGTGCTGCTGCTCTGATAGGTGACGACGACGGCGGCAATCTGGACGGGAGTCATCCGGCCATTATCCGGTGCCGGGGCAGCGCAACGCCATCGTGCGTCTGCCGGCGCCGACATGGCGGCTGGCAGCAGCAGCAGGCATACTGCGCGCCCGGAACCGCCCAGCGGTTTTGCGCAGGCGCCGCCCACGGCGCGCCCCACATTTTTTAGTGTCGAGATGACGGCCAGCGACCTTTCGGTGTTGCGCTGCCTTTTCATTCCCTGCAGCGCAACCGCCTGATGGCGCGCGCGCCGCAACGACGGCCTGGCAGCGCCGTCCGTGTTGTCGCCGGCGCGCGCGCCGGGTCCGCCGCTTCGGCACCGATCGACTGGTCTATACCACTGACCCGCACCGCATTGCCGGAGCCGGGCGCATGAGCACCTCGCATCAGGTGCACGGCATGAGCCTGGAGCTGGCGCTGCCCGACTGGCCGGTGTTAACCGCCGACGAAATCCGTCGCGTGCTGCAGCACTTTTCCGTTCCCGTCGGTGGCGAACTGATTCGCTGGCACAGCGCCCGCCCGTTTTCTGCCGCCGCCTGCGTGGACACCGCCAGCGGCACGCTCATCGTCAAGCGGCATCACCGCAGCGTGCGCAATGTCGCTGCGTTGCGCGAAGAGCACGTCTTCATGGCGCATCTGCGCTGGGCCGGCGCACCGGTGGTCGAGGTGCTGCACGATGCCCTGGGCCGCACCGCCCTGGCCGATGCGGACTGGGTCTACGAAGTGCAGCGCGCAGGGCTCGGCCAGGACCTGTATCGGGATGCCCTGTCGTGGACGCCCTTTACCAGCGCCCCGCATGCGGCGGCGGCAGGTGCCGCGCTGGCACGCCTGCATCTGGCAGCACAGGGGTTCGATGCGCCACCACGCCGCAGCAGCGTACTGGTGGCCAACCTGGTCCTGTTCGCGCAGGCCGACCCGCTCCGGGCAGTGGAGCAGGCCTTGCTGTCGCGCCCCGGCCTGGCCGCCGATTTTCAGGAACGGCCCTGGCGCCGCGACCTGACCGACCACCTGTTGCCCTGGCACGCCCGGGCCTGGCCGGTGCTGTCGGCGCCCGGCGCCCTGCCGCCGCTGTGGACGCATGGCGACTGGCATGCCTCCAACCTGCTATGGCGCACGCACGACGATGGCGACGTCGAGGTCAGCGCGGTGTTCGACTTCGGCCTGTGCGACCGCAGCTTTGCGATGTTCGACCTGGCCACGGCGATCGAACGCAATCTGATCCCATGGTTGAACCTGGATGCGGGGCAGCGCGCGCAGCCGCAGCTGGAGCAACTCGACGCCTTGCTGGACGGCTACGCCCGGCACTGCGCACTGGGCGCCGCGCAGCTGCGGCAGTTGGCCGCCTTGCTGCCGATCGTGCATGCCGACTTCGCCCTGAGCGAGATCGAATACTTCGCCGGCATCACCCGCTCGGCCGACAACGCCGACATCGCCTATCACCGTTACCTGCTCGGCCATGCGGACTGGTTTGCCAGCGCCGATGGCCAGCGTCTGCTCGATCACCTGCACGCGCGCGCGCGCCGGTTGCCATGAGCGTTTTTCCTTCTCCTTTTCGAGCCCTGCGCATGCACCTGTCCGCCCCCCTGCCCCACCACCGCCCGCTCGCGCTTGCACTTGCGCTGTGCATCGCCACGCCTGCACTCGCGCAGCAACAACCCGGTGCCGAGGCAGTCGAGCTGGATGCGGTCAACGTGCGTGGCGAACGCGCCGACGCCAGCACGGCCTTGACCGGCTTCGGTGCCACGCGGCTGCTGAATGCGCCGGCCTCGATCGCGGTAATCGAGCGCCAGCAATTGCTCGACCGTCAGGCACGCGTGCTCAGCGAGGTATTGCGCGCCGATGCCTCCGCCGGCGATGCCTACGCCCCGATCGGCTACTACGAGAATTTCGTCGTGCGCGGCTATTCGCTCAATGCCGCCAACAGTTACCGCATCAACGGCCTGAGCGCGGTGGGCGAGCAATCCATTGCACTGGAAAACAAGCAGCAGGTGCAGATCCTCAAGGGCCTGGCCGGGCTGCAATCGGGTGTCAACGAACCGGCTGGGCTGATCGACTACCGCACCAAGCGGCCCGAGCACGTGCGCAGCGTGACCCTGGGCACCGACGAACAAGGCTCGCGCTATGTGGCCGCCGACCTGGGCGACTGGTTCGGCGCCGAGCGCAGCCTGGGCTTGCGCGTCAACGCCGCGCGCGAAGACATCAACAGCTATGTCGACCACGCCGACGGTTATCGCAATTTCCTGTCGCTGGCCGGCGACTGGAAGATCAGCCCGCAATCGCTGCTGCAGCTGGATGTGGAGTATCAGCATCGGCAGCAACGCTCGGTGCCGGGTTATCAACTCTTGGGCGGCACCCAGGTACCGCGCGACATCGATGTGCATCGCCTGCTCGGCTACCAGCCGTGGTCGCGGCCGGTGGAGATGGATTCGCTCAATGCGCAGCTGCGCTACGCCTACCAATTCAACGACAACTGGCGCGCCACCGCTGAAGCGTCACGCAGCCGCTCGGTGATCAACGATTTCTCCGCGTTCGCCTGGGGCTGTTATGGCGCGGCCAGTTGCACCGATATCGTCACCCCGAACTTCTTCAGCGCGCAAGGCGAGTACGACGTCTACGACTACCGCAGCCCCGACGACACCCGCGTGCACGATCAACTGCGCGCCACGCTGGAAGGCCGTGTACTCACCGGCGCGCTGGATCACCGCCTGAGCATCGGCGGCGACTGGCTACGCCGCACCATCGATCGCTTCGGTTCGGTCAACGAATTCGTCGGCAGCGGCAGCATCGACCGCGACCCGGAGGTGTTTGCACAGACCGACGTCGCCCTGGACCCGAAGCAACGCCGCCTGGACAGCCGCCAACGTGCCCTGGTGGTCGCCGACCGGATCGGGCTGGGACCGCAATGGGAGCTGTCGCTGGGCGCGCGTTACGTGCGCCTGGACGAGCGCAGCTTCGACCGCGATGGCGTGCTGGAGCGACGCACGCGCAAGGACACGCTGCTGCCGCAGGCCGCGCTGCTGTTCAAACCGCAGCAGCAGGTATCGCTGTACGCCAGCTACGCCAAGAGCCTGGCCGCCGGCGGCACCGCCCCGTGGTTTGCCGACAACGCCGATGAGATCCTGCCGCCGACCAATGCCTACCAGCTGGAGACCGGCGCAAAATTCGAGCTCGACGGCCTACGCCTGGGCGCGGCGCTGTTCGACATCCGCCAGGCCTACCAGTTCACCCAGCCGCAGGCCGATGGTGGCCTGCGCTATGTGCAACAGGGCCGCCTGCACAACCGCGGCCTGGAATTGTCGGCCGATGGCGCGGCCACCGAGCAGTTGCGCATCTTCGCCAGCGTCGCGGCGATCCGCGCCCGCGCCGAAGACACCGACATTGCCGAGTACGAAGGCCACCAGGCCATCAACGTGCCCAAGCTGCGCGCCAGCCTGCAGGCCGATTACAGCGTGCCCAGCATCGATGGCCTGGCGCTGCTGGCAGGCGTGCAATACAGCGGGCGCAAGTTCGCCGACCGGCTCGGCAACGCCAGCGTGCCGGCCTACACCGTGGCCAACCTGGGCGCGCGTTACGCCACCGCACTGGGCGGGCTGGCCACCACCTGGCGCCTGAACGTGGACAACGTGTTCGACAAGCGCTACTGGCGCGATAGCGGCGAATACCAGGGCGATGCGTACCTGTTCCCGGGCGCGCCGCGCACGGCGCGTCTGACCGTGCAGGTGGACTTCTAAACACAGCCGATGCGGCCATGCGATCCGCTGACGCATGAGCTGCATGGGTTACGACAGCGGTGCTGCGCGGGCCGCGTGCGCTGCAGGTAGCGGCTGCAGGCGGTGAACGCGCTCGGCCTGCCTGCACGATCGCGTTGAACTGTTCTGCGTCCCTGCCCTCGATCCCTCTTCCATCAGACATCCTCCCCAAACCTTCCATGTCATTGCTCGAATCTGCCGCCGTCGTGATCAACCTGCTTGGCGTCTGGCTGACCGCGCGGCGCATTCGCTGGTGCTGGCCGGTCGGCATCGTGGCGGTGGCGCTGTATGCCTGGCTGTTCTATCAGTGGAAGCTGTACTCGGACATGCTGCTGCAAGGCGTCTACGTGCTGACCCAGCTGTACGGCTGGTGGCAGTGGCAGCGCGGGATGGCCGCACAGACACGCATTCGCCCGTTGCCGATGCCGCAGGCGGAGCTGTGGATCTCGCTGTGCATCGGTGCCGTGTTCGCCGCCGCGCTCGGTGCCTACATGCATCACCGCACCGATGCCGCTTTGCCGTGGCTGGACGCGGCGCTGGCCAGCTTCAGCCTGGTCGCCAGCGTGTGGGCCGCACGCAAGCGCATCGCCAACTGGATACTGTGGGTCGTGCTCGATTGCGTCTACGTGGGCGTGTTCGTCAGCAAGGGGCTGTACCCCACCGCACTGCTGTATGCAGGCTTCGTGCTGCTGGCGCTGTATGGATGGCGCAGCTGGAAAACCCAACAGCAGCAGAACCTGGCAGGCCTTGCCTGAGCCACCTGCGGTTTGCGGGCGCGTTCTTCTTTACCATCGCCGCATGCACCTCTCTCACCCAACTGCCTTGTACCTGCGCCGCAGCCACCATTGGCAGGTCGCCGCATGAGCGCGTCGCGCCAACACGCCATCACCGAAATCGTTTCCGCGCAGATCGCCGCCGGCGAATGGGGCCCGGATCAGCGCCTGCCGGTAGAGCGCGAGCTTGCCGAACGCTTCGGCTGCACCCGCATCACCTTGCGTGAGGCCTTGCAGCAACTGGAAGCGCAGGGCCGCATCTACCGCGAGAACCGGCGCGGCTGGTTCGTCAGCGCACCGCGCGTGCGCTACGACCCCACCAGCATCGCCGGCTTCATGCAGTACGTGGCGGCGCAAGGGCGCAAACCGCGCACCGAGCTGTTGAGTGCCACCCGGCAGGCAGCGGGGGCCGCCTACGCGGCCGCACTACGGCTGGAGACGCCGTACGAAGAGGTCTTCGTGCTGCAACGCCGGCGCTGGATCGACCGCCGCGCGGTGCTGCTGGAAACCAACGTGGTGCTGGCCGCCTGGGCACCGGGCCTGCTGGAGCACGACCTGGCCGGCTCGCTGTCGAGCGTGTTCAACCAGAAACTCGGGCTGTTCCTGAGCCGCGCGCAATTATCGATGCATCCGGCCGGGCTGGATGCCGCGCAAGCCCTGTTGCTGCAGTCCACCACCGGCACACCCTGCTTCCGGCTGCAGCGGATCAGCTTCGCCGAAGACGGCCGCGCGGTGGAGCTGGATATCGAATCCTGGCGCCACGATGCACTGGATGTGGTGGTACGGACCGAGGCACCGATGCGGTCGGAGCTTTAGCGCCGGGATTCGGGATTCGGGATTCGGGATTCGGGAATCGGGAATCGGGAATCGGGAATCGATGGTGAGCATCACGCGCTGCTTTCTTCGTTGCATCTGTAGTGCATCGTTGCGATCTCCTTGCGGCTGACAACGCGTCGTAAACGACCGAGCTGGATGCCGGTGCACGCTCAAGAAAGCGATGGATGACGCAGGCCGCAGCATCTGTGCCTGCCTAACAACTGCGTGGTTGTTCGTGTCAGTCGCTCTTGGTCATTACATCGCCGCTCCCGCCCAACGCAGCGGGCAGGCTCGGCCGCGCTATCACTACGCGTCGAACAGCGTGCGTTGCGGGTCAGGTGGCGGCAGGTCGGCTAGCAGTTGCGAGAGTTGATCGCGTTGCGCACGCAGCGGGTCGTGCATCAGGAAGTTGGCCAGGCGTGCGTGCCAGGCCGGCCAGCGTGTGGCCAGTGCATCCATGTCGCCATCGGTAGGGCGGCCTTCGTGCGGCGAGGCGACAAAGGCGGTGTCGCACAGCACGTTGCGCCAGCCCAGCCCACCCATGCGCAGGCTCAGGTCCACCAATGCGGCATACCAGGAGCCATAGCTGCTGGCATCCAGACCGCCGGCCTTGCGCCGCGCGCTGCCGCGTAGCAGCACCGCGTGGCCGATTGCCGACGGCAGTTCCGGATGCAGTGGCGGCATCGCCGCGCACGCAGCGGCGAGCCGCTCCGGCGCGGCAGGCATCGGATTGAGTTCGCCCAGGCGTGGCCAGCTGCAGGCTTCGCCCACATTGCTCCATGGGGTGGCGGTGGCGATCGCCGCATCGCGCGCAAAGCAGGCGTCGAGCTGATTCAACCAACCCGGCAGCGGGCAGGCATCCACACCCAGCACCACCACATCGGCATCGCCGCAGCCGCTGAGCATTTCGTCCAGATGGGCCACCTCGCCGAGCATGCGCTGACGACGGGTGTGATGCGCCTGCAACCGCGTGCGCGCCAACCAGTGCGCGATCACCGCGCGGCCGCGCGGGCCGGCCTGCGCGTCGTCGGCCAGCCACACCCGCGTGCCGGCGGGCGTGGCGGCATCCAGTGCGCCCAGACAGGCATCTAGCGCCTCGTCGTCGGTGCCGACCGGCACCAGCACGACGGGCAGTGCCGCACTCATTGCGGCTTCTGGCTGGGTTTCAGCGGCTCCATGGCCTTGAACTTCTGGCCGTATTCGTCGGTGAGATTGCGCGCTTCCTGCGGGTTGCGCACGATCGACGGGGTGATCAACACGATGACTTCGCGGCGGGTCGTATCCCTCGTCTTCTGACCAAACAAGGCACCGACCACCGGCAACTTGCTGAGGAACGGGACCCCTGAACTACCGTCGCTGGTGCTGTCATCGATCAGGCCAGCCAGCATCATGGTGTCGCCGCTTTGGACCGCAGCTTCGGTTTTGACACGACGCGTATTGATATCGACGTTACATGCCGCGCTATTGACAGTCGTGGTGGTGTCCGAGGTACATGCTGCCGGCCGCGCACCTGGGGTACTGACTTCCTGCACGATATCCAGGAACACCATGCCGTCCTTTGTCACACGTGGACGCACTTTCAGGATCACGCCGGTGTCGATGTACTGCACTGATGAAAAGCTGCTGTCGCTGCCAAGACCGGTATTGATTGAAGTGGAGTTGATCGGGATACGCGAACCCACGTTGAGCGTGGCTTCGGCGTTGTTGCGCACGAAAACAGAGGGTGTCTGTAACAGCCGCACATTGGTCACTTGATCAAGCGCACTGATAACCGCTGCGGCGTTTTTACCCAGGAATGTCCAGCCAACGCCACCATTAGTGACAGTCCCCGCGATATCGCCCCAAATGTTGCGGCCGGCGGCCGGCGGTAACCCAGCGCCGCCGGCAGTCGTCGCGGCATTTACCGCATTCTCGAAATACCAGTTCACACCGTACTGAAGCTGGCCGGTCAAATTCACCTCGGCCACCTGCGCTTCGATATGCACCTGCATCGGCATCACGTCGAGCTTTTCGATGACGTCGCGGATCGAATTCCACGACTGCGGCGTGGAGCGCACCAGCAAGGTGTTGGTTTCGGCCACCGCCGACACGCCGACCTTGTCGCCGGCCACTTCCAGCGTCACCGCGCCATTGCCGTTGCTGCGCGGCGACAGTTGCAGGCTGCCGTTACCCAGTCCACCGCTGCTGCTGCCACTGCCACTACTGCCGCCGAAGCTGCTGCCGGAGGAGCTGCCATCGCTGCTCTCGCCGATGCTGCCGCCGGTGGTGCCCGAGCTGCCGCCCATGCTGCTGTCGCGGTTGCCCAAGGCCCCGCCGAGCACGCTGGTTTCCGAGCCAGGGGCCAGCGAGGCGTTGGAGTCGCTGTTGTTGCCGCGCCCACCGAACACTTCCGACAGGCGGTCGGCCAGGTCCTTGGCCTTGATGTACTTCAACTCGTACGAGAACAGCCGCACGCCGCCGCCGGCGCTGTCGATGCGGTCCAGCCACTGCTGGATCTGGTCCAGGTAGCGCGGCTGCGGGGTGATCACCAGCACCGCGTTGGCGTTTTCCAGCGGCATGAAACGGAACATGCCGGCGCTGGGTGTCTTGCTCTGTTCGCCGAATACCTTCTCCAGATCGGCCGAGACCTTTTCGGCCTTGCCGGACTGGATCGGGAACACACCCACCGACATGCCCGACAGCCAGTCCACGTCGAAGATCTGCACGGTGCGCAGGTAGTTTTCCAGCTCGGCGCGGGTGCCGCCCAGGGTGATCACGTTGCGCGAGGGATCGGTGCCGACGATGGCGTTCGGGCGCGCATAGGGCTCGAGCACCTTCTTCATTTCGCTGGCGGAGATGAACTTCAACGGCACCACGCGCACTTCGAAACCGCGCGCGGCCGACGGCGATGCGGTGCTGGGCGCGACGGTGCCGGCCAGCGCCTGGTCGGCCGGCACGATGTTGTAGCGGCCGCCGCTGAACACCATGCGCGCGTTGTTCCAGCCCAGCACCATTTCCAGCAGGTTCAAGGCCTGCGCCGGCGAGACCGGATTGGGCGTGGCCAGGGTCACGGTGCCCTGCACGCCGGGGGCGATGACGTAGTTCTGCCCGAGCATGTCGCCCAGGATCGCCTTGACCACCGCCTGCACCGACTCGCCTTCGAAATTGAAGGTGGCGCTGCCGCTGCTGGCCATGCCCAGCGTCGGTGCCGGCGCGCTCGCCGCGCTCTGGTTGATCATGGTGCCGCTGCCACGCCGGATCACCGGGGTGGGCTTGGCGCTGGCATTGCCCTCGGCGCGTTGCTCGGCGCTGGTCTGGGTGGCGCCGGCAGCGCCGACTTGCGGATCCAGGCGCGCGTCGCGGCGCACGTCCGGCGGCGGAGTGGAGGCGCAACCGGCCAGCAGGCCGATCAGCAGGGACACGGGAAACAGGCGCTGCGTCATGCGTTCACTCATTGGGTCTGACCGGGGGTAGAGCCGCTCTGGCGCTGCTGTTGCAGCTGGCGGCGTCGGGCTTCGATACGTTCGCGGATGGCGCGCATCTGATCATCGGAGGGGCGTGGGGCTTCCTGGGCGCCATCGCTGCGCTGCGGCGGCACCGTCGGCGGTGTCTGCCCACCGGGCTGCTGTGGCGGCGTGGCGGGCTGGGTCTGCGGCGGCTGCGCCGGTGCGGCCGCGGCGGCATCGGGCGACGGTAACGGCGGCATGGCGCCGGCAGCGCCGCGCGCGCCCGCATTGGCGGTGGGCGGTTGCCCGCCCAGGCCGTTGAACACGTGCAGCTCCAGTGTCTGGGTGCCGCCGGGACCTTCGATGGTTGCGCTGCGCGGCTGCAAGGCGAGCAGGCGCCAGCCCTTGACCGCTTCGCCGCCCAGCTGCACCCGCACCGAATCCTGCGGGTCCAGCGTCAGCGTGGCCATCTTGAAGTTGTCCGTCAGCAGCACGCCGGTCAGGCGCACCGTCGAGGCGGCGCTGCTGCCGTCGTTGCCGGACAGGAAGAACGGATGCGGCAGGCGGTCTTCGGCGAAGGCCGGATGCGCGGCGATCTCCGAATATTTTTCGAACGCGCCCAGCCGTTCCGGCGCCGGTGCCGGCAAGGTGGGCAGGCGCTGCACCAGCGCCGGGTCGTCCGGCAGCAGCTCCACGCGCTTGCCCAGCCCGGCCACCGCCAGCACGCACACCAGCAGCGCCCAGCCGACCACGGTGGCCAGCAGCCAGGTGCGCAGGCCGATCATGTCAAGGCGCATTGCTGGCCCCCGCGGCGTCGGGGGCGGCGGGCGCGGCGTCGGTGTTCAACGGCGCGGCGCTGGCGCCAGGGCGCAGGTAGCCGGCCAGTTCGAAGGCGATATCCAGGCCGTTGCCGCTTTCGTTGGGCGAGAGTTGGTAGCGCTGCGCCATCACGTTGAGGTTGTCCACGAACAGACGCGGGGTGCCGTTTTCCAGGCTGTACAGCACCGAGGCCAGCTCCGGGGTGCCGCAGCGCAGGCGCACCTGCACCGCAACGCGGGTGAAGCGGTCCTTGCTTTCCGGCTGCAGCGGCGAGCGGTTGCTGATCGCGCAGCTGCGGTTGCCGGGGCTGGCTTCCACCACGGCGCGCTCCAGCCGCTGCACCAGGCCGGCCGATGCCAGTTCGGCCGAGGTTTCCGGCAGGAAGCCCGGGCGGCTTTCCAGGGTCTGGCGCGCCTGCTGTAGCCGTTTGCTGACTTCCGGCGCCTGCTGCAGTTGCACGCGCACGCGTAGCTCGCGCTCGCGCAGCGCTTGCAGGTCGTCCTGCACGGCGATCATCGGCTGGGTGAACCAGGGGTGCACCAGCACCAGATAGGCCACGCCGATCACCAGCAACAGCAGGCCCAAAGCGATCCAGCGATCGCGCTTAACGCTGCGTGGCATCGGCCGCCTCCTTGGCATCGGGGCCGGCCAGTTCGGCGGTGATGGTGAAGCGATCGACGTTGCGACCGGCATCGCTCTGCAGCACGCCGGTCAGCGAGGGCGTGCGCCACAGCGGCGAGCCTTCCAGGCGCCGCACCAGCGAGGAGGCTTCGTTGCTCAAGCCGATCAACTGCAATTGCCCGCCTTCGACCGAGAATTTTTCCAGATAGGTGCCGCCCGGCAGACGCCGGCTCAGCTCGTCCCAGATTTCCACCGAGGTGGGGCGGGTGGCGCGTTGCTGCTGGAAGAAGTTGGCCCCTTCGACCAGATCCAGCAATTGCTGGCGTTCGGCGGCGACCTGGCGCGCACGTGCGGCGTTGGCCTGCACCTTGGCACGCAAGTCGTCGGCGGCCTGGCGGCGGTTGTCCAGCAGCAGCCAGCCGGCCACGGCCAGCAGCACCAGTGCGGCGGCGGCCAGCAACAGATTCCAGCGCTGCATCGGGTCGCTGCGCCGCAACCGCCGTGCCGGCGGCAGCAGGTTCACGCCCAGTGGCAGGCCCTGCGCATCGGCGACATCGATGCCGGACAAGGCGCTGGCCCATGCGTCGGGCACGCCGTCCGGGCCATCGATCAGGCGCCGCGGCACCACCACCAGTTCGGCATCGAGCTGGCCGTCTTCGCGCACGTCCAGCACGCGCGCATCGAAGTAGACCTGGTCGGCAGTGAACGGGGTTTGCCGATCGATCTCGAAGCGCGCCACATCCTGCAGGCGCGCCGCTGCCGCAGCAGGCAGGCGCAACGGACGACGCAAGGCATGCGCGGCCGGCAGCAGCCAATGCCGCGGCAGGCCTTCCAGCGCGGTCGGCAGCAAGGCATGCACTTCCTGCGGCTGCACCGGCCACGGCAGGCTGGCGATGGTCTCGCTGCTGTGATCGCGCTGACGCAGCAACTGCAATGCCTGCCCATCGGGCTGCAACAACAGCCGCGACGGCGACAGGCCCAACTGCCATTGCCAGCGCTGCGGCAGCCAGGCCAGCAGCGATTGTTGCCACCAACGCCAGAAGCCTCCGGCTCCCGGCATGGCGCGTACGCCGATACGACCCAAGGTGTCCCGCCATGCGGTCATTGCACTGCTGCTCCCTCTTCCCAACGCAACACGGTATATGCCGACCCAGGTAATGCGGACGCACTGGTGGAGACCACCGCCCGCAACACAGCCTCGCGTCCCTGACTCAGTCGCGCCCGGCTCTCGATACTATAAGTGTCCGACCCACCGACCGTCGCCTCGCTGCCCGGCAAACCCGGCGGCGCGTCACGCTGGGCCAGCAGTTGCCGCGCATCCAGGCCCATCGCGGTCAGCACCGGGCCCGGCGCAAAGCGCGCTTCGGGGCGCGAGCGTCCGCTGTACAGGGTGAGGTTGGGCAACAGCTTGCGATACAGCTCGCCATCCATTCCCAGCACCAGGCGCAACTCGCCCAGCGTTTCGAACGGGCCATCCTTGGCACCGTACGGCAATCCGGCATCGGCATAATCGCGATCTTCCGCGCCACCGCCGGGCTGGCTCAGCGAATCGCCATCGCGCCAGTCGACGATCGCGCCAGCAATGCGCGTATCGCGGCCCTGCTCGCCACCGACCGCGCGTACCAGGCCGGCCAGCAGCGCGGGCTCGGCCATGTTCAAGTCCACCTTGCCGCTTTCGTCGGTAATGCGGATCTCCACCGTGGCATCGTCCATCTGCCAACGATAGCGCCGGCCGTCTGCAAGCCAGCGCGCCTGGGTGTCGGTGCTCTGCAGGCGGGACAGCGCGTATTCCAGCCCGGAACGCGCGTATTCCTGCGCCTGCGCGCCATTGCGCAGCATGCTGCCCTGCAATGCTTCCACCCGCGCGGTCAGCGCGAATGCGCCGATCATCGCGGTGAGCAGCGCAATCAGCCACAGCACCAACACCAGCGCGGCACCGCGCATTGCGCTCATTGCCCTGCTCCCGGGTTGCTGGATTGCGGCAAGGCCACCACCAGCGGCGGCCAGGCGGCACCGCCGCTACGGATCTCGATGCGCACCAGCAACGGCAGACGGTCGTGCCATTCCCACTGCGGCAACCACGCGCTCAGGCGGCCGCTCTGCGGATCCATGCCGCGATACCGAAAGCTCACCTGCTGCACGTCTTCGGCGAGTGTTTCCGGCGGCAGCGTGGTGCCCTCTTCGATCGACTTGCCCGATTGCAGCATGGTCAACGCGATCCGCAGCGTGCGCTGCTCACCATCGCCGGCCACCGACAGATCGTGCAGGTACGGCCCGCCGCGGCCCAGGTAATCCGGTACATCGGCGGCAAAACGCATGCGCTGCGGCTCGCCGATGAACAGCATCGGCTGCTGACTCTGCGGGTCGATGCCCATTGCGATCGGCAGTGCCGCCGCCAGCCGCCGGCGCAGGAATTCTTCCACCGCACGCACGCGTTCGCTGCGCTGGGCGATCGCCTCGCCGCGCTGGCTGACCGCACTGGCCGAGCGCAAGGTAGCAAACGCCAATGCCAGCCCGCCGACCAGCAACATGGTCGCCAGCAACACTTCGATCAAGGTGAAGCCGGCACTGCGCGAGCGACTCATGGCGCGCTGCCCGGCTGCGCCGCAGCCACCAGCCGCAAGGTGCGCCACTGCAGGACCTGGTTGGGCTGCTCGCCCCAGCGCACCACCAGGGTCAGCTGCAGCAACGTGTGCGCACCGGGGGAGACCGGCGCCTGCGGATTGCGTCGCGGCTCGTCGTACGGGCGCACATCCATCGACCAACGGAAATGCCCGTCTTCGAAGGTGCCTTGCTGCTGCTCCGGCACCAGCGGTTTGTCCATGCCCTGCGCCGCCAGCAACGATTGCGCATGCAAGGTGGCGCGCGTGCTCTCGTCGGCCGCACGCACCTGACGCGCGGCACCGGACAGCGATCCCAGCAACAGGCTCAACGCCAGCGCCAGCAACGCAAAGGCGACGATCACCTCGATCAGCGTGTAACCGCGCTGGCGCTTCATGGCGCCGGCGTCCGCAACTGCCCGGAACGCACTTCGCCGGTGATCCAGCCCACGTCCACGCGCCAGGTCGCGTCCTTGACGCGCAGATCGATGCGCCCGCCGGTGGAGGCGCCATCGGGGAAGAACTGGATGGCGCCCTGGTCCTGCCGCGACTGCACCTGCCGCGCGCCGGTGAAGCGCACCTCCAGCGACGACGGCAGATCGCCGTGATGGCCGCCGGGTGCTTCCCAGCGGCGCTGCTGCGGATCGATCAGAAACCGCTGCGGCGTGCCGGTGGCAATCGCCTGCGTGCGCGTATAGCGCAGCTGCGAGGCGATCGCCTTGCCGGCGGTGCGCAGGCGCATGCCGTCGATCCCGCCATTGAGCGCGGCGGCGGCCAGTACGCCGGCCATCGCGATCAGGGCGATGACCAGCAACATCTCCAGCAACGAACTGCCACGCGTGCGGGGACGACCAGGGCCGACCACTCCATGCGGATGACGCAACGGCTGACACGCAACGCGCATGGCGAACGGCTTATTGGTACTTGATGTCCGCGTCGTAACTGCTGCCACCGGGGCGGCCGTCCTTGCCCAGGCTGATCAGATCGAACGGCTGGCCATCGCCGGGCGCGCGGTATTCGATGGTGTGGCCCCACGGGTCGTTGAGTTCGGCCGGCTTGGCGTACGGTCCCAGCCAGCCGCTGCTGCCGCCCGGCTGGGTCACCAGGTCATCGAGCTTGCTCGGCAACTTGCCGGTGTCGAGCTGGAAATTCTCGATCTTGCCGGCCAGGGTCTGGATCTGCGATTTGGCCAGGTTGGCCTTGCCGCGATCGGCACCACCGAGCACACGGCTGCCGACCAGGGTCAGCACCGCGCCGATCAGGACGATGACGATGATGATTTCCAGCAGGCTCATGCCGGCCTGGCCTGCACGCGACGGACTACGGGTGATGGAGCGCTTGATCATGAACGATTTCCTTGCACGTCGATGAAAGATGCTGCCGCCAGAAGATGACACGGCGGGCATTGCAATGGTTCCCGCATGGGTGTCGCGCGGTCACCGGAAAGTTGTTGTGAATCCGCCGCCACGTTATCCGATGGCATTGGTCAGGTCATACAGCGGCACCAGCACCGAAATGATGACAAGCCCCACCACCGAGGCCAGCACCAGCGTGATCAACGGCACCAGCGCGGCCAGCGCGCGGTCGATGGCTTGCGCGGTTTCCAGCTCGAAGGTGTCGGCGGTCTTGAGCAGCATCGTGTCCAGGGCGCCCGATTCCTCGCCGACCTGGATCATCTGCAGGGCCAGCCGCGGGAAGCGCTTGCCGCGTGCCAGCGACATCGCCAGGCCATGGCCGTTCTTGACGTCATCGGCCGCGGCGTCGACATCCTCGACCAGCGCCAGATTGGACATCACGTTGCGCGCAATGCCGATTGCCGCCAGCAGCGGCACGCCGTTGCGCAGCAAGGTGCCCAGCGTGCGCGTCAGCCGTGCGGTTTCCAGGCGCGCGATCAGGCTGCCGACCACTTTCTGCCGCAGCAACCACTCATCCAGCGCGGCACGGAACGCGGCATTGCGGCGTTTGCGATCCAGCCACAGCCCCAGCAAGCCCGGCACCACGATCAGCACCAGCCACCAGTCGCGCACCAGCAGGCCCACGCTCAACACCGCCTGGGTGAACCACGGCAAGGCCACGTCCAGGCTTTCGTACATCTGCGCGAACTGCGGCACCACATAGCCGAGCAGGAACAGCAGCGCGCAGCCCACCACCGCCAGCAGGATCGCCGGATAGATCAGTGCGTTGATCACCTTGCCGCGCAGCGCACGGCTGCGCTCCAGGTAATCGGCCAGGCGCTGCAGCGTGTCCTGCATGCTGCCGCCGGCTTCGCCCGCACGCACCATGTTGATGTAGAGCTTGGAAAACAGCCCGTGCTGGCGTTCCAGTGCCGAGGACAGCGGCGCGCCGCCACGCACGGTGTCACGCACATCGCCGATCACGCGCCGACTTTTGTCGTCTTCGGGCAGATCCATCAGGATCGACAAGGCGCGATCCAGCGGCTGGCCGGCACCGATCAGCGTGGACAACTGCTGGGTGAACTGCACCAACGCGGCGTTGTCGAACGGCTTCTTGCGCAACAGCATGCGCAACGACGGCGAGTCGTTTTCGCCGGTGGCCAGACGCGTTTCCACCGGCAGGTGGCCCTGCTCCTGCAGGCGCAGCGCAACGTCTGCGTCGCTGGCCGCTTCCATCTGGCCATCGAGCATTTCGCCATGGGCGTCGAGCGCTTTGTAGCGGTACAGGGGCATCAGGCTGGACGGCCGGGAGTGGGGAATCGGGAATCGGGAATCGGGAAAAGCAGGAGCCTGCGCTGCGTTGGCGCGAGTGGGCGCAGCTGTGCGCGTGCGCGACGCGTTACCGGGACCTTGCCCTGCTTATCTTCCGATCCTGAGCATCCGATGCTCGTTGTGGCTCCGTTGACTCTCACGCATCCTCCGTCACGCGCAGCACTTCTTCGATGGTGGTTTCGCCGCGCAAGGCCTTGGACAGGCCGTCCTCGTACATGGTGCGCATGCCGGCCTTGCGCGCCAGTTGTTCGATCTCGCCCATGCCGGCGCGGCGCATCACCGCGCGCCGCAATTCGTCGTTCATCACCAGGAACTCGACGATGGTGGTGCGGCCCAGGTAACCGGTCGGCGCGGCAGCCGAGGCACGCGGACGATACAGGTAAATCTCGCCGTCCGGTTGCAGCCGGCGCAGGTTGAAGCGTTCGATCTCTTCCGGCGATGCCAGGTAGCGCTCGGCGTTGGCCAGGTCGAGTTTGCGCACCAGGCGCTGCGCCAGGATGCCGTTGATGGTGGAAGTGAGCAGATAGTCTTCCACACCCATGTCGAGCAGACGGGTGATGCCGCCGGCGGCGTTGTTGGTGTGCAGCGTGGACAGCACCAGATGGCCGGTGAGCGCGGACTGGATCGCGATGCGCGCGGTTTCCAGATCGCGCATTTCGCCGATCATGATGATGTCCGGATCCTGACGCACGATGCTGCGCAGCGCGTTGGCAAAATCCAGCCCGATCTGCGGTTTGGCCTGGATCTGGTTGATGCCTTCGATCTGGTATTCCACCGGGTCTTCGACGGTGATGATTTTCACGTCCGAGGTATTGAGCTGGCTCAACGCGGTGTACAGCGTGGTGGTCTTGCCCGAACCGGTCGGGCCGGTCACCAGCATGATGCCGTGCGGTTGCTCCAGCACCTTGCGGAACTGCGGCAGAAACTCTTCGGTGAAGCCGAGCTTGTAGAAGTCGAACACCACCGTTTCGCGATCGAGCAGGCGCATCACCACGCTCTCGCCGTGCGCGGTGGGCACGGTGCTGACACGCAGATCCAGCTCCTTGCCCTGCACGCGCAGCATGATGCGGCCGTCCTGCGGCAGCCGGCGTTCGGCGATGTTGAGCTTGGCCATGATCTTGATGCGGCTGATCACCGCGGCGGTGAGCTTGGCCGGCGGGCTTTCGCCTTCCACCAGCACGCCGTCCACGCGGTAACGCACCTTGAGCCGGCTTTCGAACGGTTCGATATGGATGTCCGAAGCGCGCAGTTCCACCGCGTGCTGGATCACCAGATTGACCAGGCGGATCACCGGCGCTTCGGACGCCAGATCGCGCAGCGCTTCGATATCGTCGCTGCTGTTGGCATCGCCATCGGCGGTTTCCACGATGGTGCCCATCGCGCTGCGGCCCTGGCCGTACCAGCGCTCGATCAGGTCATCGATTTCCGAGCGCAGGCCGACCTGCAGCAACAACGGGCAACCGGTCGCAAGCCGCACCGCGTCGATCGCGTAATCGTCGTAGGGATCGGCGATCCACAACTCCAGCCGGCCATCGCGTTCGCCGACCGGGCATAGATGAAATTGTTTGAGGAAGCGTAGCGACAGCCCCTGCACTTCCGGCAGCATTTCCGGTGGGGTATCGCCGAGCTGGCGTGCATCCACCAGCGGCAGACCCAGCACATCGGCGCAGGTCTCCGCATGATCGCGTTCGGACACCAGGCCCAGACGGCCCAGCAAGGCCAGCAGGCCCATGCCGGATTCGGCCTGCAACTGGCGCGCGCGCAGCAGATCGGTGTCTTTCAGACGACGGCGTTCAAGCAGCGCTTCGACGATGCGTGTCTCCGCACTGCGATGCTCAATTGGATCGACGGCAACCGCGTTCACACTCGTCTCCACTGGTCCGGCGCCGACTGTAGCAGTTTGCCGCGACGATCAACCGTACGCATCTGAATCGTCCTGAAAAACGATGCCCCCGGTGGTTGGCCGGGGGCATCGGTCACACTATGGGACGGCTTACTGTCGTGCGACGAGCGTCAGCTTCGCGTAGTCGGCAGCGCCCACCAACTTGATGTAGTAGGTGCCGGCCTTGGGGGCGGTGAAACGCACGGTTTCGCTGTTGCCCGGGCGGGTCGACTTGGCGTCGTAACTGGTGGCGCTGGGCTCGGCTTCATGGCTGACGTACACCGACACATCGCCGGTGCCGCCATAGGTCATGAAGCTGAGCACGGCACCGGCCTTGGCTTCGAAGCTGTACAGCGTGGAACTGGCGTAAGCACCGCTCAGGCCGGTCAGCGGGGCCTTGTTGGTCAGGGCGATGGCGGTCGGCGCGCAGCTCTCGGTGGCCGGATCGCAAGGTTCCACCAGCACCGCTTCCAGCGCGGCCTTGGCATCGACGATGCCGCTGCCGATCGGGGTGCTGGCCGGCGGGGTCACCGGGAAGCGACGGCTGGTCTGCTTGAGCAGGGCTTCCACCGCGGCCGGGGTCAGCGGGCCATCGCCCAGACCGATCGCCGCGCTCTGCACCAGGGCGACGACACCGGCCACGTGCGGCGATGCCATCGAGGTGCCACCCAAGCCCATATAGGTATAGGTTCCCGAGGTCGGCGTGGTCGCGCCGGTGTAGCCGGCCTGCCAGATGTAACCGCCCGGATTGCCGTCCACGCTGCCACCGCCGCCCGGGCCGGAGAGGTCGACCTTGCTGCCGTAGTTGGAGTAGTAGGTGATGCCGCCGGTGATGCGCGTGGCACCCACGGTGATGGTGTTGTTGCAGCTGGCGGGAGAATGGTTGGCCGCATCTTCGCCGCTGTTGCCGGCCGCTACAACCACGGTGGTGCCGCGCGCGACCGCGCCGTTGATCGCCAGCTGGGTGGCCGAATCGCAGGGCTCGCCGCCACCCAGGCTCATGTTGATCACCTCGGCCGGGTTGGTGTTGGCCGGCACGCCAGCGACCGTGCCGCCGGACGCCCAGACGATCGCATCGGCGATGTCGGAGGTGTAGCCGCCGCAACGGCCGAGCACGCGCACCGGCAGGATGGTCGCCTTCGGCGCCACGCCAGCCATGCCCACGCCGTTATTGGTCGCCTCGGCCACGGTGCCCGAGACGTGGGTGCCGTGCCAGGAGCTTTCCTGTGCCACCGAGCCGTCATAGCAGACGTTGTCGGCCTCTTCCCAGTCGCCGTAATCCAGCGCGCCCGGCACGCGGGCATCGGTGGGACGACGCGAGACTTCGGCATCGGTGATGAAGTCGTAACCCTGCAGCAGGTTGCCGGCAAAGTCCGGATGGCCCGGCAGGATGCCGGTATCCAGCACTGCCACCACCACGCCTGCACCCTGCGACAGATCCCATGCGGCCGGCGCATTGATGCCGCCGTTGGGGTTGCTCAGATGCCACTGGTACTGCGCGTACAGCGGGTCATTGGGGACCAGTTGCGGGGTCACGTCGGTGGCGGCGACGCTCTTCTTGATGTCGACCGGGCGCAGCATGCGATCGATCTGCACATCGGCCACGGACGGGTCGTTCTTGAGCTCGACCACCACCTTGTCCACCTGGGCGGTGGTCAACGTGCTGGACAGCTTGATCAGGTCCGAGCCGATGCCAAGCTTGCGCACATACGTCGCCTTGGCGGCGGCTGCGCTGCTGCGTGCGCCGGTGCTCGCACCGACACGGCCGACCGCAGCCTGCACCGCGCTCAGCTTGCTGGCGCGATCGGTCGCGGCAGCAGTGTTGTCCTTGTAGCGCACGATCAGGCGGCTACTGAACGCAGCGCCGGCCGATGCTGCCTGGGTCGGTTCCTTGACCAGCAGTTTCGGGGCAGCAGCGAGCGTGCCCGATGCACCGAGCGCCATCATCAGGATGGCGCCGGTCAGCGGGGAGAGACGGAAATTCTTGTCGATCACGGTGAAGTCCTCTTCGTGTTTTTCGTCGATCAGCTGGGAGCGGCTTCCGAACTGCGGCGCAACTGCGGTGCAGTGCGCTGCGTTCGATCAGCCACTCCTGGTAAGGCCATCACTCCATCGAATCCGTTGGCCGGCCCAGCCACGGTCCTTGCCCGCCCCCTCAGGCCTTGCTCTGGCGCGGCGGCGCACATCGGCGCCGCCGCGTGTCATGCAGCGGCGCGTTACCAGCCGAAGCCGGCACCCACACCGATCGAACTGTCGTCACCGCTGAGTGCGCCGCCCACCGTCAGGGTGGCGCGCGGGCTGATCGCACGCTGATAGCCCACCGACAACGCCGACTCGCCGTTCTGGAAACCGACACCGGCACCGACGCGGTTCTGCGTGGCGATACCACCGACGCTTGCGGCCATGTTCAACATCGCCGAGCTCATCGCGCCCTGACGGTCCAGGCGACGGTTCTGCCGGCGCAGGCGGTCTTCGATATCGCCCTGGTAGGTCTCGAAGCTGTCGGCCATCGCGTTGTAGCGGCTGTCGGTATAGCTGTTGGCCGCGGCAACGCCGTTGTCCAGCTGGCCCTTGTTGACCGCATCGGTGGCACGCGTGCCGGCGGCCACATTGGCCACCTGACGCTCGCCGCCGACGCTGCCCACCGACACCGTGTTGGCACGATCGGCAACCGAGCCCTGACCCAGCGCGACCGCACCCTGCGCACTGGCACGTGCGCCCTGGCCGATCGCCGTGCCGGAGGCTGCACTGACCTGCGCGCCTTCGCCCATCGCCACCGCATTGGTCGCCACCGCGGCAATCTGCGTATTGGCGCCGACCGCGGTGCTGCCATCGGCATTGACGCGTGCGTTGCTGCCGATCGCAGTGTCGTTGGGGCCATGCGCATACGCGCTGCCGCCGATCGCAGTGCCGGTCACGTGGTTGGCCACTGCGGCCGTGCCGACGGCGGTGGATGTTGCAGCCGGGGTGATGCTGCCGACCACTGCGGCGGTCGGCGTGCCCTGCACGCTTGCGCCGGTATCGGCAACGGCATTGCTCGATGCGCTCACTGCGCTCGCAGCCACTGCAGGCACCCCTGCAGTGCGCAGCGACAGCGTGCGCGCCGCGGTGCTGGCCGTTGCGGTACCACCGCGTGCATCCAGCTCGGTGACCTTGCTGTCCAACGCGGTCAATGCCGCACCGACGTTGTTGTAGCTGGCACCCTGGATCACGTAGGTCGGCGCGACGAACACGCCCTGCGCACCGATCGCCGCGCCACCGCCTAGGAAGCTGGCGGCGTTGCTGAGCGACTGGAACAGCTGGCCGCCGTTGATCGCATCGGTACTGGCACCGGCAATCGCACCGTTGCCGACATTGACGATGCGGCGCGTGGCCGGGCCGCCGCGGCCATCGCCGCTACCGACCGAGACCACATTGGCGTCGTAGGTACGCGAGCCCGAGCCCAACGCCACCGAGTCGGCACCACTGGCACCGGCATTGGCACCCAGCGCCACCGCATTGGCACCGCTCTGGCGCACGAAGGAGTTGTAGCCCAATGCCACACCGTTTTCGCCGATGGAATTGGTCTGCCGGCCCATCGCGGTGCTGTTCACGCCGCTGGCGCTGCTGTCCACGCCCATGGCGCTGGCGCCGGTGGCCGAGGCGCGGCTGCCGGAGGCGATCGCCACGCTGCGTGCGCCGCTGGCGGTTGCGCCGGCGCCCGCCGCAGTGGCGCGATCACCGGTTGCGCTGGCCACCCCTTCACCGGTGGTTTGCACCATGCCGGTGGTGGTCTGCACATCGGCCGCCAGGGCATCCAGCTGGCCCTTGTTGACCGCATCGGTCGCCGCCTGGCCGTCGCTGACATTGACGATGCGACGCGTGGCCGGACCGCCGCGGCCATTGCCGCTGCCGATCGACACCGTGTCGGCTTCGTAGGTGCGCGAGCCCGAACCCAGCGCCACCGAATCGGCACCGGTCGCACCGGCGTTGGCACCCAGGGCCACACCATTGACCGCGCTCTGGCGCACGAACGAGTTGTAGCCCACCGACACCGCGTTCTCGCCGATCGCATTGACCTGACGACCGACACCGGTGCTGTTGATGCCGGTTGCCGATGCATCCACACCGACCACGCTGGCGCCGACCGCATCGGCGCGGCTGTTGCCACCCAGGGCCAGCGAGTTGTCGGCAAGTGCCGCCGCGCTCTGGCCGAGCGCGGTGGCATTGACGCCGTCGGCATACGAATTCCAGCCGATGGCGGTGGTGTAGTCGGCCGTGGCCCACGCACCCGCACCGAATGCAGCAGCACCGGTGCCGGAAGCACGCGCCGGGATGAAGCCGAAGAACGTGCTGCCGCCGACGGCCACGCTTTCTTCGCCGGTGGCTTCGCTGAATTCGCCCACGGCCACTGCACTTGCGCCGGAGGCCAGTGCGGCGGCACCCACGGCGGTGCTGTAGTCGCTGGATGCAACCGCACCATAGCCCAGCGCCGACGACAGCCTGCCGCTGGATTCGCTGTAGCCACCGAAGGCGGCGCTGCCGACATTGGAGGCGGTGCTGCGGAAACCGGCCGCGGTGGCCTGGTTGTCCGATGCCACCGCTTCGCTGCCGAGCGCGGTCGCATAGGTCGAAATCGCCTGCGCGCCGGCACCGTTTGCGCTGGCGCCGACATCGCTGGCCAGGGCATTGCTGCCGACGGCACTGCTATTTTCGCCGGTGGCCTGGGCGTTGTTGCCCACCGCCGCTGCGCCGGTTCCGCTGGCCAGCGCACTCACGCCAACCGCTGTTGCGTTATCGACCACCGCCTGCGCACCGGCACCCAACGCCGTGGCGCCGGTACCGGTGGCATTGGCGCCCTCGCCTGCGGCCAGGGCGTTGTCGCCCTCGACGTAGGCACCGGCATCGCTGTCATCGCTGCCGCTGGCCTGGAAGTACTTGCTGGTGGATTGCGCGGTTTCGGCAACGGCGTTGAGCTGATCCAGATTCACCGCATCGGTGCCCTGCGTACCGGCAGCCACATTGGTGATCTGACGCTCGTTGCCGGCGCTGCCCACCGAGACCGCAAAGTCGCGATCGGCCACCGAATCGGCGCCCAGCGCCACGCTGCTTTCGCCGGTGGATTCGGCAAAATTGCCAAGCGCGGTGCTGTTGAGGCCCGGTGCCCATGCCGCGCCGCCGAGCGCGGTGGAGAAGTCGCCGGAGGCTTCGGTCGGCAACAGGCCGAGCAGGGCGCCACCGACCGACACGCTGTTGTAGCCGCTGGCCACGCTGCCCTGGCCGGCCGCAACGCTGTAGTCGCCGGTTGCGGTGGCATCGCCACCCACGGCCACGGTATTGGAGCCGCTGGCGGTGCTGAAATTGCCCAGCGCGGTGCTGTTGAAACCGGTCGCACTGGAATAGCCGCCCAAGGCGGTGGAGTAGTTGGAGGTGGCCTCGGCACCGAAGCCGAACGCGGCCGCGCTGGTGCCATCGGCCACGCTTTCTGCGCCGACCGCAGTGGCCGACTCGCCACTGGCGCTGGCGAAATAGCCCACCGCAGTGGTTTCGCTGCCATCGGCCACGCTCAGCGTGCCGGCGGCCAGGGAACCATCGCCATACGCACCTGCCGCCGCACCCAGCGCGGTGCTCTGCGCGCCGGTGGCTTCGCTCTCGCCACCCACGGCCACGGCGTAATCCCCGCTGGCCTGACTGAAGGCGCCGTTGGCAATGCTTCCGTAGCCACTGGCAGCGGCGTTGTAACCGGCCGCATTGGCGTACTGCGCGGTGGCGCTGGCACCGCTGCCGATGGCGACAGCGCCGATCGCAGTGGCCTGGCTGCTGGAACCGAACGCGCTGCTGTAATCGCCGTTCGCAGTGGCGTTGGAGCCGGCTGCGGTGGCGTCCTCGCCCTGCGCATCGGCGGTGCCGGTGCCGGTGCCGGCAAACAGACGCGCAGTGGTTTCGGCGGTTTCGCCGACTGCATCGAGCTGGTCCAGGTTCACCGCATCGGTGCCCTCAGTACCGGCGGCGACATTGGTGATCTGGCGCTCGCCACCGACGCTGCCGACCGACACCGTGTTGTCGCGATCGGCAACCGCGCCGGCGCCTAGCGCCACGCTGTTGTCGGCGTAGGCCACGCTGTCGGTACCCAGTGCCGTGCTGCCCTGGCCCCACGCCACGCTGGCCATACCCACCGTAGTGGATGCAGCACCGTTGGCAAGGCTTTCATAACCGAGTGCGGTTGCGCCGCGCCCGCTGGCGATACTGCTGGCACCCAGCGCCGTGCTGTTATCGGCGAGCGCCGACGCATCGGAACCTGCCGCAACGCTGTCGGCGCCTTCGGCAATTGCGGTGCCGTCACCGGTGGCGACGAACGTGCGCGCGGTGTTGGCGGCGCCCTCGGACACTGCCGTGAGCTGATCCAGATTGACCGCATCGGTGCCTTCGGTACCGGCAGCGACATTGGTGATCTGACGCTCGCCGCCAACCGTGCCCACCGACACCGTGCTGGCGCGATCGGCCACTGCGCCGACGCCGAGCGCAACGCTGTTGTCGACCGCAATCCGCGCGCCGTCGCCGATCGCAATGCTGTCTGCGCCTTCGACGACTGCCTCGGTGCCCAGCGCAATGCTGCGATCGCCATACCCGACTGACTGCGAACCGATGGCGATTGCACGCCCACCGCCGGCATAGGCGTTGTCGCCGATGGCGACCGAAACGCTGCCGCTGGCGGCCGAGGTGATGCCCACCGCGACGCTGCCCGCGCCGTAGGCGGTGCTTTCCGCACCCACTGCGGTGCTGGTGTCGCCCCAGGCCACGCTGGCAAAGCCGAGCGCGGTGGATTCGAGGCCATTGGCGATGCTTTCGAAACCGATTGCGGTACCGCCACGACCATTGGCCACGCTGGTGCCGCCGACCGCAGTGCCATAGAAGCCCGATGCCGTGCTGTCGGCACCCACGGCGGTGGCATAGCGGTCGCTGGCGATACTGTTGAAGCCGAGCGCGGTGGCATTGTTGACATTGGCCACCGCACCACTGCCGACCGCCGTGGTGTTGACCGCTGACGCCAGGCTGCTCGAACCCAGCGCAGTGCTGTAATCCTCGTAAGCCGATGCATTGGAACCGGCCGCAACGCTGTCCACGCCTTCGGCAATCGCGGTGCCATCGCCGGTGGCCACGAACGTGCGCGCGGTGGTCGAAGCAACGTCGGACACTGCGGTGAGCTGATCGAGATTGACCGCATCGCTGCCTTCGGTACCGGCGGCGACGTTGGTGATCTGACGCTCGTCGCCAGCCGCACCCACCGACACGGTGTTGGCGCGCGTGGCCACCGAATTGGCACCCAAGGCCACCGAGTTGGCGCCGCGTGCGGTGCTGTAGTAACCCAGCGCGGTGCTCAGCTCGCCGCTGGCCCAGGATTCCGGGCCAACTGCCGTGGCACCTTCGCCAGGTGCATAGGCGAAGTAACCCACCGCGGTGGCTTCGGTGCCGGAGGCTTCGCTGAGCGTGCCCACTGCCGTGGTGTAGCTGCCCGATGCGATCGCACCGGCGCCGAGCGCGGTGGAGGCTTCGCCGCTGGCCTGGGTCTGTACGAAGAAGCCCAGACCCGGGATGTAATCGACCGGACCACCGACAGCGGTGCTGCTGGTGCCGCTGGCGCTGGTCTGCGTGCCCACGGCGGTGGCGTAATCGCCTGCCGCATTGGCCACCGCACCGAACGCGGAAGACTGCGCACCGGCCGCATACGCACCGACGCCGAACGACGAGGCGGCGAAGCCATCGGCATTGGCGCTGGCGCCGACCGCGGTTCCGCCGACGCCGGCACTGGTGGCGCCGGTGGTGACCGGCACGCCGCCCCTGGTGATCAACGGCTCGCCGTCTTCGTCCACCGCAGCGCCGCCAACGGCCACGCTGCCGGGGCCGTTGGCCTGCGCGTTATGGCCGAATGCCGCGCTGTTCTGCCCGGACGCGAGTGCATTGGCGCCGACCGCGGTGGCATTGTCGGCCACCGCATTGGCACCGGTCCCCAGTGCGGTGGTCGCCGTGCCCACCGCATTGGCGGCATCGCCGGCAGCCAGCGCGCTATCGCCTTCGACATAGGCGCCGACGCTGTCTTCGCCCGGAGTCGCCTTGAAGAACGTGGCCGTGTCTTCGGCCACATCGGCCACGTCGCGCAACTGCGCCACGTTGACCGCGTCGGTGGCGTTGACGCCGGCGCTGACGTTGGTGATGCGGCGCGTGGCCGGACCGCCGCGGCCATTGCCGCTGCCGACCGACACCACATCGTCTTCGTGGGTGCGCGAGCCTGCGCCCAGCGCCACCGAGTTGGCGCCGGTCACGCCGGCGTTGGCGCCGAGCGCCACGCCGTTTTCGCCGCTCTGGCGTACGAAGCTGTTGTAGCCGATGGCCACCGCGTTCTCGCCGATCGCATTGGTCTGGCGGCCGATCGCGCTGCTGTTCACGCCGCTGGCGCTGCTATCGGCACCGCTGGCGAGCGCGCCGGTCGCGCTGGCGCGACTGCCGGCGCCGATGGCAGTGGCGTTGGCGGCAGGTGCCGATGCGCCGCGGCCGACCTCGACCGATTGCGCCATTGCAGAAAGGGGGAGTGCGATGCCGGCGCTACCCAGCGCCAGGGCGATCGCGGCAACCAGGCAACGGCTCTGGCGGCGGTCGATGAATGCGGCGGTGCTCACTGCGCCCGGGCTGTCGCCGCTAGCCAATTCCGATGCCACGGCCCACACGCCTAACGATTTGTTCCAGACCTTGCGATAAATCCGATTCATCGACGCACTGCTCCTGAATGTTGGGACTGGTTTTTTGACGAACACCCACCATCGCGAGGGCCTTCCAGCCGCTGCGATCCCCGTGGTGATTGGCGCCATGGGCCAAATGGCGGTGCGCGGGAAGCTGCACCCTGGATAGTCAAAAAGTGAACGCTACCCAACCATAGAACTGAGCGAAGTGTTAACAGCGGTCAAATCAGGCGTCAAGTTTTTGACAGAAAGCGAAGCTGAGTGTGTTTTCCATCACACTTCGGCTTGCTTTTATTCGTTTTTTGATAATTCTTTGGAAAACAGCGATCTAGATCATGTCTTGGAAGACATTTCCAAGCTGAATACGCATGTCCACAGCAGACAAAAAAGCCCGCTGGCAGGACGCCAGCAGGCTTGGTTGCGCAAAATCACGCGCCGAACAGGTCAGGAATCGGGTCAGCGCTCCCCGCGCCGACCACTCAGCCCATCACGGTCCACGACGAGAGCGGTTTTACCCGCACCACTGCGCCAGGAAACCGACGTCAGCGCCCCCTCGCGCCGCCATGTGTCGGATCACTGGCGCGCCAACAGGCTCACTCCATCGAAGCTGCTGCCGTCGAGCCGGATGAAATAGGTTCCCGCACGCGGTGCGGTGAAGCGCACCGTCTGGCTGGTTCCGCTGCGGCTGGACATGCCGTCGTTGTCGGTCGCGCTCGGCGCGCGGCCCAAGGCGACATACAGCGCCGCCTGCCCGCTGCCGCCGAAGCTGATGAAGCTCAGCACCGCACCCGCGTTCGCTTCGAAGGCGAACACACCGGCGTCGCCGGCCACGTTGGACAAGCCGCGCTCGGGCACGCTGTTGCGCAGCGTCTGCGCATCCAGCTGGCAGCCCAGATCGCCGCTGTCGCAGCGGCGCAGCGCGCGATCGATCGCCGCGCCGGCATCCACGATGCCGCTGCCGGCCGGCGTGCTCAAAGGCAACTGCACCGGAAACGCGCGCGCACTGCGCTTGAGCAGGCGTTCCAGCGCGGCGGGTGTCAGCGGCGGCTTGCCATCGGCGATCAGCGCGCTCTGCACCAGTGCGGCAGTCCCCGCCACGTGCGGCGAGGCCATCGAGGTTCCGGCAAAGCCAGGCCCGATGTAGTCGAACTGGCCGGACGTGGGCGTGGTCTTGCCGGTGTAACCGGTTTGCCAGATCCAGCTGCCGATCGGGCCGTCGTACAAGGTGTCGGTTGCCAGATCGCGCGCGCCGCCGCCAGGCGCGGCCAGATCGATCAAGCTGCCGAAATTGCTGTAGTACGCCAGGCCGCCGGTCAGGCGGGTGGCCGCCACCGACACCACATTGGCGCAGTTGGCCGGCACCGCACTGGACACATCCGAGCCATCGTTGCCGGCCGCCACCACCACGGTGGTGCCGCGCGACACCGCACCGTCGATCGCCGCCTGCGTGACCGAATCGCAGGGGCCAAAGCCGCCCAGGCTCATGTTGATGATTTCCGCCGGGTCGCGATTGTCCGGCACGCCCTCCACATGCCCGCCGGACGCCCACACGATGGCATCGGTGATGTCCGAGAACGACCCGCCGCAGTGACCGAGCACGCGGACCGGCAGCACCTTGGCCTTGTAGGCCACACCGGCACCGCCAATGCCGTTGCCGGTGGTTTCGGCGATCGTGCCGGCCACGTGCGTGCCATGCCAGGAGCTGTCATGCGCCGCGGAAAAAATGCCGCACTCGCCGTCTTCGGCTTCCCAGTCGCCACGGTCCAGCGCACCCGCCACGCGCGCATCGGTCGGACGTCGCGACCGGCCGGCATCGGTGATGAAGTCGTAACCCTGCAGCAGATTGCCGGCCAGATCCGGATGCGCCGGCAGGATGCCGGTGTCGATCACCGCCACCACCACGCCCTCGCCCTGCGCGGTCTTCCACGCCGCCGGCGCATCGATGCCGCCGACCGGATCGGTGAGATGCCATTGATTGCTTCCCAGCAGTGGATCGTTGGGCAAGCTGCCGCCGCTGCTCTGCAACGGATAGGCGCGTGCATCGATCTGCGCATGTTCCACCGCAGGATCGGCTTGCAGCTCGCGTACCAGGCGGTCGGCGTCGCTGCGGCTGAGTTGCGTGGGTAGCCGGATCAACTCACCGCCCACCGCCAGGGTACGCACATGGGTCGGCGCCGCCTGCGCGCCGCTGCGCGTGGCCGGCGCCAGGCGTACTGCCGCGCGTGATGCCGCCGCAGTGATGGTGGCCGTGGACGCTGCGCCGACGTTGCGCGCGCTCACTGTGCCGCTGCGATAGGTGACGATGATGGCGTCGACCGGTGCATCGCGCATGGCCTGCAACTGTTGCGCGCTGCGCGTGCCGTCTGGTGTGGCCGCGCTGGCGATGCCGCTGGCGAGCGACAGCACCGCGCTGCAGGCAATGGCGAGGGTTCGGGAACGATGGGGCTGAATCACGATGACGTCCTCTTCAAGATGAAATACAAATGAGTGAGCACGCAGCCGCCGCGAGCGCAGCCGCTGCGATGGCAAGACCTGCGCTACCAGCCGAAGCCGGCACCCAGGCCGATCGACCGGTCGTCACCGCTGAGTGCGCCGCCCACCGTCAAGGTGGCGCGCGGGCTGATCGCACGCTGATAGCCCACCGACAACGCCGACTCGCCGTTCTGGAAACCGACACCGGCACCGACGCGGTTCTGCGTGGCGATGCCACCGACGCTGGCAGCCATGTTCAACATCGCCGAGCTCATCGCGCCCTGACGATCCAAGCGACGGTTCTGCCGGCGCAGACGGTCTTCGATATCGCCCTGGTAGGTCTCGAAGCTGTCGGCCATCGCGTTGTAGCGGCTGTCGGTATAGCTGTTGGCCGCGGCAACGCCGTTGTCCAGCTGGCCCTTGTTGACCGCATCGGTGGCTCGCGTGCCGGCGGCCACATTGGCCACCTGACGCTCGCCGCCGACGCTGCCCACCGACACCGTGTTGGCACGATCGGCAACCGAACCCTGACCCAGCGCGACCGCACCTTGTGCACTGGCACGTGCGCCCTGGCCGATCGCCGTGCCGGAGGCCGCACTGACCTGCGCGCCTTCGCCCATCGCCACCGCATTGGTCGCTACCGCGGCAATCTGCGTGTTGGCGCCGACCGCGGTGCTGCCATCGGCATTGACGCGCGCATTGCTGCCGATCGCGGTGTCGTTGGGGCCATGCGCATACGCGCTGCCGCCGATTGCGGTACTGGTCACGTGGTTGGCCACTGCGGCCGTGCCGACGGCGGTGGACGTTGCCGCCGGGGTGATGCTGCCGACCACTGCGGCGGTCGGCGTGCCTAGGACCGCGTTGCTTGCGGCAAGCCCGCTCGCCGTTGCAGTGACGGAAGACACCGCGCTGTCGGCCATGCCGTCAGCCGCCAGCGATGTCGACAGCAGGCCATCGTCTATCGCATCTGCGGTAGTGGCGACAGTCGAGGCTTCCGCAGCCGGGGCTAGCGCCGTCGCCGAACGCGCCGCAACCGAACGCACCGCAGTGCCAGGCGTCGCCGTACCACCACGCGCATCCAGCTCGCTGACCTTGCTGTCCAGCGCAGTCAGCGCCTCGCCCACATTACGGTAACTGCTGCCCTGGATTACGTAGGTCGGCGCAACGAACACGCCCTGCGCACCGATCGCCGCACCACCGCCGAGGAAGCTGGCGGCATTGCTCAACGACTGGAACAGCTGGCCGCCGTTGATCGCATCGGTACTGGCACCGGCAATCACACCATTGCCGACATTGACGATGCGGCGCGTGGCCGGACCACCGCGGCCATTGCCGTTGCCCACCGACACCACGTTGGCCTCGTAGCTGCGCGAACCTGCGCCCAGCGCCACCGAATCGGCACCGCTGGCACCGGCATTGGCACCGAGTGCGACGGCATCACGGCCACCCTCGCGGGTAAACGCGTTGTAGCCCACTGCCAGACTGTTGTCGCCCAGCGCATTGGATTGCACGCCCAATGCCACCGCCGCGCTGCCCGTTTCACCGACGAACACGCCCACGTTGGCATTGCGCCCGATCGCAATCGCATCGGGTGCATCCGCCTTGGCGTTGGTTCCCAGCGCGATATTGTCGCCATAGAGGATCGACGTATTGGCACCGCTCCCGATCGCGATGCTCCTGCTGGAGGTGGCACGCGCGTCATAGCCGATGCCGATGCCCTCCGCGCCCTCGGCCGATGCCAATGCCCCCAGCGACACCGTGCGCGGAGCGAACGACGCGGCGCTATGGCCGATCGCCACCGCGTCGGTATTGTTGTCGTTGGAAAACACGTTGGCGTTGTAGCCGAGCGCAACGGCGTAATCGCCGTCGCTGCGCGCACCGGCGCCAATGGCAACGCCACCGACCCGGAACGCACCCGCCGGCCTGAGAGTGGAGCTGATCAGCGACATGCCGCCAAGCGTCACGCTGCGCTCGCCGGCGGCAACCGCCAGACTGCCCACGGCAACACTGCTCTCGCCAAGACTGGAGGCATTGAAGCCCACCGCCGTGGTCATGCTCGCATCGGCCCGCGCACCAAATCCGAAGGCCGACGCCGCCGCACTGCGCGCGGTCGAGAACGCGCCCACCGCGGTGGCAACATCATCCTGCGCACGTGCGCTGAATCCCGCCGCCATCGATTGCTCACCGCTGGCCGCAGCCCCCGTGCCGACCGCGGTGGCGAAGCTGCGCGTGGCAATCGCCCCGCTGCCCAGCGCCGCTGCACCGCTCGCCTGGGCCAGGGTGGCCTGTTCCTGCGCGCCGATGATGGAACCCGCCGCATCGAACACCGGCACGGACGCGACGCCACCCACTGCAACGGCCGAGGCATCGGCTGCGCTGGCGTTGCGGCCGACGGCCACGGCATCGCGCCCGAGCGCCAGACTGCCCGAGCCCAGCGCATTGGCACCATCGCCGATCGCGTTGCTGGCGCTCCCCAGCGCCAGCGCATTGAGTCCGTCGACATGGGCAGCGACTTCGTCCGTATCGGTCTTGCCAATGGCCAGCGTGCTGTCGAGACGGTCGGCCACCGCACGCACGCTGTCGAGCTGGGCGACATTGACCGCATCGTTGGCCTCGGTGCCTGCCGCCACGCTGGTGATCTGCCGCGTCAGCCCCGCCTGCACATCGCCAACCGACACCGTGTTGCTGCGGTTCGCGTAGGAATGCGCGCCCAGTGCAACGGCACTGGAGGCAGAGCGGTTCCAGGCATCGTCGACAAAATCGCCCACACGCGCGCCATAGCCGATCGCCACCGCATCGATGCCATTGGTTTCGGAATCTGCACCGATCGCGGTGTTGTTGCCGTTGAACCACGAGGTGCTGGCACGTGCGCCCAATGCGATGCTGTTTTCAGTGTAGGCGGTGCTGTCGTGACCGATCGAGATGCCACCGTCGCCCATCGCTAATGAGAAGCCACCCAGCGACACCGTGCGTGGCGCGAACGAACCGGCGCTATGGCCGATCGCCACTGCATCGGTATTGCCTGGCGCATTGGGAAAGATATTGGAATCGTAGCCAATGGCAATCGCATAATCGGACTGGCTCTGCGCACCTGCACCGAGCGCGATGCCGCCTGTTCCCGTGGCGGCGGTGATCGAGCCGAAGTTGCTGATGCCACCGACCACCACGCTCTGCACGCCACTGGCCAATGCGGTATCGCCTACCGCGATACTGCTGCTGCCTTGGCTGCGCGCCCGGTAACCGAAGGCGGTGGACGTGTCTCCGCTGGCACGCGAACTATAGCCGCCGGCGGTGGAAAGAAAACCGCTTGCCGTGGACAAACCGCCGATCGCGGTGGCGCCGTCGTTGAAGGTCTGTGCGCGATAACCCAGCGCCGCGCTCTGCACGCCAGTAGCGCTGGCGCCGCTGCCAACGGCGCTGGAAAACGGATCCCCAGCCACTGCACCGCCGCCGACGGCGGTGGCCCCCACACCGGTCGCCTGCGTGGCCTGTTCGCGTTGGCCGATGACAAATCCGGACGCGTCGTAGTCGTAGACCGTTGCCACGCTGCCGACGGCGGTTGCCGATTCCCCTGCGGCTGACACGTTGTGTCCGATCGCGGTGGCGTCGCGCTCCAATGCCAGGCTTCCGCCGCCGAACGCGCTGGTTCCATCGCCCAGTGCATTGCTCGCATTGCCCAGGGCCAGCGCATCCTGCCCATCCACGAACGCCGGTGCATCGGCATCTGCGGCAGGCGTTGCCGCTGCTTGCGCGCGCGCTGTTGCAGGCGCGGCGCTGTCGCTGTCGCTTGTCGCCGCATCGGTGTCGCAACGCTGTTGGCCTTGGACCATCGTGCAATGTGCAAACGCGTCGGCTTGCGTGGTCGTGGACTGGGCAACTCCAGCCATGCCGGCAAGCGCCAGCAGCATTGCCGCCGCCAGCCTGCCGCGCGCATGCCCCGCAGATCGATATAACGCTTGATTTCCCGTATCGCGGGCAAGCCTTACCGTTCGGCAATGAGCACGCTGCTCACCACCGGCATCCAATTGAATTCGCTTCATTAACGACTTACTCCCCATTGGTCTGGCATGTAAAAACCGACCACCGTGCGATTGCATCGCACGGTCCCCCTGAGGTTTATCGAAAACGCACTCGCCCTGCTTCTGCAGCGGGAACTACCCGCGCAAAAGCATCCACGATCAATCCATAAAGTGCTGCAGAAACGCCATGAATCGAAGATTCATAACGTGGTCTGAATCTATTGAAAAACCAAAAATTCAATTGAGATTGACGTCACACAAGCAGCATCACCAGATACTTCGACTAAATACCTAGTAGTTTTTATAGTTACTTAAAGTAAACCATGTTTCGACCTTCACTAAATGCAGTTCATCGCAACTGCGCCAATGCGACCGCAGGCGTCCGCCCCCACCAGCAACGCATGCAACGTGATGGCGACAAGCCTTGTGCTGGCCGCAGGCCAGGCTGGAAAACCGCGTTTTTCTCGAGTGTCCTGCCGCTGCGCGCGCTGCGTGCAAGGACGTGGCTGCCATTGGCAGACGTCGCAGGCGAGCCCGGCTCCTTCGGAGCCTGCAGTCGACCCAAACGCGGCCATGCATTTTCTTGCTCATAAAGCACCACGCATCGCCACGCCGCTCGCGGCAACGATCGAAGGACTCGATACCACCCCATGCAGTCGCGCAACTCCGACACCGGAAACGACAACGGCCGTGTGCATCGCTGCACACGGCCGTCCAATGACACGGTTGGTACGGCGTTTCAGCTCACGCCGCACACCTCTCCACCGTCAACCGCACCAGACCCGCGCGTTGCGGAACATGCGCAGCCACGGCGAGTCTTCGCCCCAGTCGGCCGGGTGCCAGCTCAGGTTTGCCGTGCGCGGGGTGCGCTCCGGATGCGGCATCAGGATGGTGGCGCGACCGTCGCTGCTGGTCAGCCCGGTGATGCCGTCCGGCGAGCCGTTCGGATTGAGCGGGTACTGCGATGCCACCGCGCCATCGCCATCGATGAAGCGCAGGGCCACACGGGCAGCCGCCTGATCCACCACGGTGTCGAACTCGGCGCGGCCTTCGCCATGCGCCACCGCCACCGGGATCCGCGAACCGGCCATGCCGCGCAGGAAGATCGATGGCGACTCCACCACCTCCAGCAAGGCGGTGCGCGCTTCGAACTGCTCGCTGCGATTGCGCAAAAAGCGCGGCCAATGCTCGGCACCGGGAATGATGTCCTTGAGCTGGCTGAGCATCTGGCAGCCGTTGCACACACCCAGCGCGAAGGTATCGCTGCGCGCAAAGAACGCGGCAAACGCATCGCGCAAGGCCGAGCGCTCCAGGATCGAGGTGGCCCAGCCACGGCCGGCACCCAGCACGTCGCCGTAGCTGAAGCCGCCACAGGCGGCAAACCCGGAGAACTGCGCCAGATCCACGCGGCCTTCGATCAGGTCGCTCATGTGCACGTCGAACGCACGGAAGCCGGCGCGCTCGAAGTTGTAGGCCATCTCGATCTGCCCGTTGACGCCCTGCTCGCGCAGGATCGCCACCTTGGGCCGCGCACCGGTCGCCACGAACGGCGCGGCCACGTCTTCGGAGGGGTCGAACACCAGCTTCGGACGTAATCCCGGCGCCTGGAAGTCGCGTGCCTGCGCGCGCTCCTCGTCGGCGGTTTCCGGGTTGTCACGCAATTTCTGCATGGCGTGCGTCACCGACCACCAGGCGTCGAACAAGGCTTCCCAACGCCACTCGGCCAGCACCCGGCCCTGCCCGCTCACGCGGATGCGCGGCGCGCCGGTGGGGCGTGCGATGCGCTGCGCGCACTCGGTCAGCGCATGCCGCTCGACCAGATCGGCGAACGCGGCGCGGTCCTCGCTGGCGATCTGCACCACCGCACCCAGTTCTTCGTTGAACAGGCTGCGGAACGCATCGTCGCCCCAGGCATCGAGAGTGATGTCCAGGCCCTGCCGCGAGGCGAACGCCATCTCGCACAGCGCCGCAAACGCACCGCCATCGCTGCGGTCGTGATACGCCAGCAACAGGCCACTCTCGCGCGCCGCGCGGATCAGTTCAAAGAAGCTGCGCAGCCGCTGCGCATCGTCCAGATCCGGCACCTCGCCGCCGAACGCCGGCAATGCCGCAGCGTCGGCATACACCTGCGCCAGCACCGAGCCGCCCAGGCGCTGCTTGCCGCCACCCAGCCCGATCAACCACAGCTCGCTCTCTTCGTCGCTACGCAACAACGGCGTCAACTGCGTGCGCACATCGCCGACCGGCGCGAATGCACTGATGATCAATGAGACCGGTGAAACGCTCTTGTGGGCGATGGGATTGGAGATTGGGGATTGGGGATTCGCAACGGCGGAAGGCTGCGGCGTTTCGCCAATCCCGAATGCCGAATCACCAATCCCAGTGTCAACCCACTGCGCCTGCATCGATAGCGAATCCTTGCCCACCGGCACGCTCAGCTCGAGCGCCGGGCACAGCTCCATGCCGATCGCGCGCACCGCGTCGTACAGCAGGGCGTCCTCGCCGGCGTGACCGGCGGCGGCCATCCAGTTGGCCGACAGCTTGATGCTGTCCAGCGTCTGCACCGGCGCGGCGCACAGGTTGGTGATCGCCTCGCCCACCGCCATGCGCGCCGACGCGGCGGCGTTCAACAACGCCAGCGGGGTGCGCTCGCCGATCGACATCGCCTCGCCGGCGAAGGTGTCGAAGCCGGCCAGGGTGATCGCGCAATCGGCCAGCGGCAGCTGCCACGGCCCGATCATCTGCTCGCGCGCGGTCAGGCCGCCCACGCTGCGGTCGCCGATGGTCACCAGAAAGCTCTTGGACGCCACCGTGGGATGCGCCAGCACGCGCAGGCCGGCCTGCTGCAGGTCCAGCGCGGCGGTCTGCAGCACCGGCCACTGCGGCGCCGGCGGATGCACCGCATCGCGATGCATCTTTGGTGCCTTGCCGAAGAGCACATCCATCGGCAGGTTGATCGGGAGCGGGGATTGGGGATTGGGGATTGGGGATTGGTTGGAAGCCAGGGCGAGATCAGAGGCAGGCCGACTGCCGTTGCGAATCTCGAATCCCGACTCCCCAATCCCGTCCCCAAACACGCCATAGCCAACCACGAGCCGCTCCTCGGCCGTGGCCACGCCGACGGCGGCAAACGGGCAGCGTTCGCGCGCGCAGATGGCGGCGAATTCGTCCAGGCGTGCCTGCGGTACGCCCAGCACGTAGCGCTCCTGCGATTCGTTGCACCACAGTTCCAGCGGCGACAGCGAGGGATCGTCGGTGAGCACGCGGCCCAGGTCGATGATGCCGCCCACGCCGGAGTCGTGCAGCAACTCGGGGATGGCATTGGACAGGCCGCCCGCGCCCACGTCGTGAAACCAGCGGATCGGGTTGTCGCTGCCCAGCGCCACGCAGCGGTCGATGACCTCCTGGCAGCGGCGCTCCATCTCCGGGTTTTCGCGCTGTACGCTGGCGAAATCCAGCGCCTCGGCGCTGTCGCCGGCCGCCACCGAGCTGGCCGCACCGCCGCCCAGGCCGATCAGCATCGCCGGGCCGCCCAGCACGATCACCGCATCGCCGGGCTGCAGGCGCAGCTTCTCGACCTGATTGCGATCGATCGCGCCCAGGCCGCCGGCCAGCATGATCGGCTTGTCGTAGGCGCGGGTCAGGCCCTCACCTTCGGCAAGCTCGAAACTGCGGAAATAGCCGAGCAGGTTCGGCCGGCCGAATTCGTTGTTGAACGCGGCGCCGCCGAGTGGGCCGTCGAGCATGATGTCCAGCGCCGGAGCCATGCGCGGGTTCAGCGCGCGCGGCGCCTCCCACGGCTGCGGAAGGGTCGGGATGCGCAGGTGCGACACCGTGAACCCGGTCAGCCCGGCCTTGGGCTTGCCGCCGCGGCCGGTGGCGCCTTCGTCGCGGATCTCGCCACCGGCACCGGTGGCGGCGCCGGGAAACGGCGCGATCGCGGTGGGGTGGTTATGCGTCTCGACCTTGATCGCAAACGCCGACGGCAGCACCGCCTCGGCACGGTACTCGCCACTGGCCGGATCCGGGCGATAGCGCGCAGCCGGCACGCCCTCCACCACCGCCGCGTTGTCGCTGTAGGCCGACAAGGTGTGCTGCGGGGTCTGCTGGTGGGTGTGCTTGATCATGCGGAACAACGAGCGTTCCTGCGGCTTGCCGTCGATGGTCCAGCTGGCATTGAAGATCTTGTGCCGGCAGTGCTCGGAATTGGCCTGGGCGAACATCATCAGCTCGACATCGGCCGGGTCGCGGCCCAGCTCGGCGAAGCGTTCGCGCAGGTAGTCGATCTCGTCCTGCGCCAGGGCGAGGCCGAGGTCGCGGTTGGCCTGTTCCAGCGCCGCCAGCGGCACGCGCTGCAACTGTCCGCGATCGGGCACGTTGAACAGCGCCTCGGCGGCCGCGGCCGAGCCGAGCAGCGACTGCGTCATCGGGTCGTGCAGCAGCTTGGCCACGGCGGCCTGCATCGCTTGGTCGGCCGGCCAGCCGGCCAGATCGATGCGGGTGCCGCGCTCCACGCGCTGGATCGGCTGCCCGGCCCCGCGCACCAGTTCGGTGGCCTTGCTCGACCACGGCGACAAGGTGCCCAGACGCGGCACCACATAGCGCGAGGAAGCATCCTCGGCCCGCGGCGCGGGGGCGGCTTCGGCCTGCAGGATCCGCTGCAAGATGGCCTGGTCGGGCGCTTGCCCGGCCTCGGCGCGGATGAAGTACACGTGCCAGGCGCCGGTGATGCGCAGCGCGGGAACGAGGGTTTGCAGGCGGGTTTCGAGCCGAGCGCGGCGGAACGGCGAAAGGGCGGAAGCGCCCTCGAGGACCATCATGTCCGGGGAACCGTGTCAGAAACGGGGCTGCAGATTGTAACGGAGCTGATGCGTCGGCGCCGGACCCGGCGTGGGTGGGCCGCCGATCCATGCAGTGATCATTCGCACAACCCGGGCCGGATTCGGCGCGTTCCTGCCGGTGCGGCAACGGCGAAGGCGGATGGCGATGCCGGCAGGGATTGTCGCGCCCACCTGCCTTGGGGCCGGTCTCCGCACGGTGGCAACGTCCGCAGCGCTAGCCACCACCGGCCCACCGCCGCTCTCACCGCATCAACCGTGCAGCCAGCCCGACCCTGAAACGCAAGAGGCCGGAATGCATGCATTCCGGCCTCCTGATCGATCACACCGACCGCCGCAGCGGCCGGCATCCCGGCGCCGCTGTCGGATACCTCAGCGGCTGCCGCCGGCAGTGCTGACCGCGCGCTTTTCCAGCGCCTCACGTAGCTGCGCCGGCGGCAGGTAGCCACCGAGCTGGGTGCCGTCCGGCGCAAAGATCGCCGGGGTGCCATTGACGCCCAGACGCTGGCCCAGCGTGTATTCCATCGACACCGGGTTCTTGCAGTCCTTGGCATTCACCGGCTGCCCGGACTTGGCCGCGGTCAGTGCCTGCTTGCGGTCGGCCGCGCACCACACCGCGATCATTTCCTTGTGGTCCTGGCTGCCCAGGCCCATGCGCGGAAACGCCAGATATTCCACCGCGATCCCCTGCTTGTTGAGCTCGCCGATCTCGCTGTGCAGCTTGCGGCAGTAGCCGCATTCCACGTCGGTGAACACCGTCACGGTGTACTTGGGGTTTGCCGGCGCGAACACGATGCGGTCGGCCTTGGGCACGGTTTCCAGCTGCTTGCGGCGGTAGGCTAGCAGGCCCGGGCTGGCAGCGAACTGCTTGTTCTGGATGTCGAACGGCTGCGCCTGGATCAGGTAGCGGCCGTCGTCGCTGACGTACAGCACCTGCCCGCCGACCACCACTTCGCGGAAACCGGGAAACGGCGCGGCGCCGATGTAGTCCGGCTTGAAATCCGGATCCAGCGCCTTGAGCGCGACGCTCACACGCTGGTCCACATTGCCCGCAGCGGCGGGGGCAGCGGCGGCAGCTGGCTTGGCGCCGGCATTGCTTGCCGCAGGCTGCGAGGATTGCGCGCAGGCGGTAAGGCTGATTGCGCCCAGCAGCGCGGCGATGGCAAGACGATACATTCACGCATCCAGTGGAATGGGGTGCCTGGATTCTCGCACAGCACAGATGAAGCCAGGCAGCGAGCGGGATGCTTTGTTTACCGGCCGAGCCGCTGAATGGGCCACGGCGGGCCGCCGCGGCGCCTGCAGCCGCAGTCAGCCGCGCGGATGATGGGCGGCGTGCAGCTTCTGCAGGTGCTGACGGGCCACCAACGTGTAGATCTGCGTGGTGGACAGCGAGCTGTGACCGAGCAGCATCTGCAGCGCGCGCAGGTCCGCACCGTGGTTGAGCAGATGGGTGGCAAAGCTGTGCCGCAGCCCGTGCGGGCTCACCGTGGCGGGGTCGATCCCGGCCACCGCCGCATAGCGTTTGACCAGCGCCCAGAACTGCTGGCGGCTGGGCGGCTGCCGCGCTGCATTGATGAACAACGGCACCTGCCCATCCACTGCCGCCACCGCCTTTTGGCTGGCCAGCAGCGGGCGCGCCTGGCTCAGATACCGCTCCAGCCAGTGCTGGGATTCCTCGCCCAGCGGTACCAGCCGCTCCTTGCTGCCCTTGCCGGTGACCCGCAGCACACCCTGGCGCAGGTTGACCCCCACCGCCGGCAGGTTGACCAGTTCGCTGACGCGCAGGCCGGCCGCATACATCAGCTCCAGCATTGCGCGGTCGCGCAGGCCCAGCGGCGTGTCGATCGCGGGCGCGGCCAACAGCGCCTCGATCTGCGTTTCGGTCAGCGCCTTGGGCAGCGAGCGCGGCAAACGTGGCGGATCCAGCAATGCGGTGGGGTCGTCGCTGCGCAGGCCATTGCGCAGACACAAGCCATAGAACGCACGCAGGGTCGACAACAGCCGGGCATTGCTGCGCGGCGAATAGCGCGCCTCGGTGCGCCAGCGCAGATAGTCGAACAACGCCGCCCGATCGACACCCAGCAGGCCGCCGCCGGCACCGTCGCGCCAGCGCGCCAGCGCTTCCAGGTCGCGCCGGTAACTGTCCAGAGTCTGCCGTGCCACGCCCTGCTCGGCCCATAACCGGTCCAGGAAGCGTTCGATGGCGGCGGCATCGGCGGCCTGCACCGGGGGCAGGTGTTGCGCCAGTTGGCGACGTTCGGCGGGACTGCTGGCTGACATCGCAACAGCATAGAGCGTGACATGCGATTTGCGGCGCGCCGTGTTGGCCAGGCGCGAGATTGGCGGTGCGGCTTGCCTCGACGGGCCACCCACCCTATCGCTCCTGCCTCGACGCACAGGCCCGGCCCGGCGCGGGATTGCCGCAGCGCGACGTTGCCCGATCGGCTGCGCCGGCTATGCTCGCGGCATGACCTTGTCCCCTTTACCGCGCAGCGCGCGCCCGCCCGCCCTGGTGGTCTGGCGCCTGCTGGCCCTGTGCTATGACGCCTGGCCGGTCCTGGCGCTATGGATGCTGATCTCCGCCGCGTTCACGCTGGGCTTTACGCTTGCCGGGCACCCGGCCCGCGAAAACATTGCCCCCTTCAGCGGCTGGCAATGGCTGCTGTGGCTGTGCTGCTGGATCGCCGCCGGGGTGTACGCCACCGTCAGCTGGCGACGGGGTGGCCAGACCCTGGGCATGCGCCCATGGCGGTTGTCGCTGGTCGGCCCGCAAGCCACCTGGCGCGCACTCTGGATCCGCTATGCCGTCGGCACGCTGTCGCTGGCCCTGGCTGGCGCAGGATTCTGGTGGGCCTGGCTGGACCGCGACCGCCTGGCCTGGCACGACCGCGCCAGCGGCACCCGGCTGCAGCGCACACCCAAACGCTGAAACGACCAGGCCGGCCTCTTGCCGATCTTTACGGCAGGCACCGCAGGAGTGCGGCGGTCATGCGACGTACTGACCGCCCAGACGCGTGAAGCGACAACCGCTGCCTAGAACAGGCAGAACACGGTTCCGCCGACGCTAAACCGACGCATCGGCGTCAGCTACTGCGCCGTCGGAACAGCCATGCCGACACGCCCAGCATCACCATCGGCGGCAGCGCGTAGGCGATGCGGTAATCCAGCTTGAGTGCGCCGGCCATGCGGCCGAAGAACAGCTGCAGCAGCCAGAACCCCAGCGCGAACAGGATGCCCAGGAACAGCCGCTTGCCCAGGCCGCCGCTACGCAGCGAACCGAACGAGAACGGAATCGCCGCCAGGCACAGCGCCAATACGTTGAGCGGATAGAACCAGCGGCTCCAGTACTGGTCTTCGTAGTCGCGTGCGTCCAGGCCGTTGCGGCGGCGGTACTCGATGCTCTGTTCCAGATCGCGCGCGGACAGGTTGCGCGGCTTGGCCAGCCCGGCCGCCAGCGCCGCCGGGCTGAGCTGGGATTGCCACGGCAGCTCGGGGAAGGTTTCGCGCTGCACCGAGCGCTCCTGGAAGGTGTCGCGGCGCACCTGGCGCAGCGTCCAGGTCCCGTTGCGGTTCTCGGCCAGCGCCGCGTAGGTCAGCTGCTGCATGCGGCCGCTGGCATCGAGGTGGTACAGCCGCACATCGTGCAGGTCCAGCGCGGTGCCGCCGCCATCGAGCAGCTTTTCTTCACCGCTGAGCGCGTTGAGGAAGGTGTCGCCCTCGCGCGCCCACAGGCCGGAATAGCGCGAGCCGGCCATATTGCTGTTGTAGCGGGCGCTGGTCTTGAGGGTATCGGCCTGGTTCTGGGCCCACGGCCCCACTGTCTCGCCACTGATCACCATGGTGGCGGTCAGCAGCGCCATGGCCGCCACCACCGAGGCCGACATGCGCTTGCGCGACACGCCCAGCGCGCGCAGCGCGGTGAGCTCGGACGTTGCCGCCAGCTGGCCCAGGCCCATCAAGGCGCCGATCACCGCCGCGGTGGGAAACAAGGTGTAGGCCCGGCGCGGCACGGTATAGGCCACATAGGCCACCGCATGGCCAAAGCTGTAGCTGCCCTGGCCGATGCTTTTGGCCTCGCTGGCAAAGGCGTTGACCAGATCCAGGCCCAGCAGCACCGCCCACGTCAGCAGCACGGTGAACAACACCGCGCGCCCGATGTACCAGTCATGCACCCGCGGCATCAGCCTCATGCGCGCACCCTCGGCCGACGCACGCGGCCATCGCGCGCATACGCCCAGATCGCCACCGCCAGCAATGGCAGGGTCAGCCACCACAGACCGAGCGCGGCCGGCGTCTTGCCATTGGCGATCCACTGGGTGCCGACGATCATCAGATTGGTGCCCACCATGTACGCCAGGAAGGCCAGCATGATCCGGCCATACCGCTGCTGCCGTGGCGCGCTGCGCGACAGCGGCAGGGTCAGCAGCGCGAAGGCCAGCGCCAGCAGCGGCGGCGCCAGGCGCTCATGCAGCTGCGCGCGCGCGGCCGGGCGCTGGTCCGACAGCAACTGCGTGGTCCACATCACTTCCGGATCGTTGGCATCGTGCACCTGGGTCCGGTCGGGCAAGGCCACATCGTTGCTGGCGAACTTCATCAGGCGGTAGTCCAGGGTGTTGCCGGCGGCCGGGCCTTCGATGCGGTAGCCGTCCTCCAGGCGCAGATAACGGTCGGCCTTGCCTTCGAAGAACATCGCACCGCGGTCGGCGGTGACCACATCGATGCGGTCGTCCTTCTGGCGCTGCATGAAGACCTTGCCCAGGCCCTTGCCGTCGGCCGAGATCGTGGTCAGGTAGACCACCCCGCCACCGGACAGCGGGGTGAACTTGCCCGACTCCAGGCCGGCCATCACGATGCTGCGGTTGGCGTCTTCCAGCATGGTCTCGGCGGTGCGGCTGGCCCAGGGGCCCAGCCACAGCGAGCACAGCCCGATCACCACCACCACCGGCACCACCAGCATCAGCATCGGCCGCAACAGGCGCCGCGGGCCCACACCGATAGCCGTGATGACGGCCATTTCTGAATCGCGGTACAGCCGCGCCAGTGCCAATAACAGCCCCAGCATCAGCGCCAGCGGCAGGATGATCGGTAGATACGCCACGAATTGCAGGCCTACCTGAGACAGCAGCAAGCGAGCAGGGATGCGGCCGTCGGCGATATTGCCGAGGATATCCACCAGCACACCGCCGACGCTGACGACCAGCAGCACGATCAAGGTGGCCAGGAAGCTCTGGGTGAAATCGCTAAGCAGGTATCGATCGAGCTTCGGCATGGGGTGGGCTTGTTTTAAACTCTCGGATTCGTTCGCGGCGGCGCCAGCCTAGTCCGGTTGGCGTAAACAGCCCGCGATTGTACGGATTTGCCTACGGAATCTGATCAATGGCCCTGCAATTCACCCTGAACCAAGACGCGCCGGCAAGCGCCGCCGTCGACTGCATCGTGGTTGGCGTGTTCGCCGACAAGACCCTGTCGCCCGCTGCCCAGGCACTCGATAGCGCCAGCCAGGGCCGTCTGACGGCCCTGGTGGCACGTGGCGATGTGGCTGCCAAGACCGGCAGCACCAGCCTGCTGCACGACCTGCCCGGCGTCGCCGCCCCGCGCGTGCTGGTGGTCGGCCTGGGCGAAGCCGGCAAGTTCGGCGTGGCGCCGTACCTCAAGGCGGTGGGCGACGCGACCCGCGCGCTGAAGACCGGCCCGGTCGGCACCGCCCTGCTCACCCTGACCGAATTGCCGGTGAAGGCACGCGACAGCGCCTGGAACATCCGCCAGGCCATCATCGTCAGCGACCACGCCGCTTACCGTTACACCGCCACGCTGGGCAAGAAGAAGGTCGACGAGACCGGCCTGACCACGCTGGCGATCGCCGGCGACGACGCCCGTGCACTGGCCGTGGGCGTGGCCACCGCCGAGGGCATGGAGTTCGCCCGCGAGCTGGGCAACCTGCCGCCGAACTACTGCACCCCGGCCTATCTGGCCGAAACCGCCGCCGCGTTCGCCGGCAAGTTCCCCGGCGCCGAGGCCGAGATTCTGGACGAGACGCAGATGGAGTCGCTCGGCATGGGCTCGCTGCTGTCGGTGGCGCGTGGCTCGGCCAACCGCCCGCGGCTGATCGTGCTGAAGTGGAACGGCGGCGGCGACGCGCGTCCCTACGTGCTGGTCGGCAAGGGCATCACCTTCGACACCGGCGGCGTCAACCTCAAGACGCAGGGCGGCATCGAGGAAATGAAGTACGACATGTGCGGCGGCGCCAACGTCATCGGCACCTTCGTGGCCACCGTCAAGGCCGAGCTGCCGATCAACCTGGTGGTGGTGGTGCCGGCGGTGGAGAACGCCATCGACGGCAATGCCTATCGCCCCTCCGATGTGATCACCAGCATGTCCGGCAAGACCATCGAGGTCGGCAACACCGACGCCGAAGGCCGCCTGATCCTGTGCGATGCGCTGACCTATGCCGAGCGCTTCAACCCCGAAGCATTGGTGGACGTGGCCACGCTGACCGGCGCCTGCATGGTGGCGCTGGGCCACCAGACTGCCGGCCTGATGAGCAAGCACGACGACCTGGCCAACGAACTGCTGGCCGCCGGCGAGCACGTGTTCGACCGCGCCTGGCGCCTGCCGCTGTGGGACGAGTACCAGGGCCTGCTGGATTCCACCTTCGCCGACGTCTACAACATCGGCGGCCGCTGGGGCGGCGCGATCACCGCCGGCTGCTTCCTGTCGCGCTTCACCGAGAACCAGCGCTGGGCGCATCTGGACATCGCCGGCGTCGCCAGCGACGAAGGCAAGCGCGGCATGGCCACCGGCCGCCCGGTGGGGCTGCTGACCCAGTGGCTGCTGGATCGCGCCGCAAGCGGCGCGGCGTGATTGGGGAATGGAGATTCGGGATGCGTGCAAAGCGCATGCATCCCGCCGTCCTTAGCAGTGTGCGGACGGCCATGACCTGCCGTTGCCAATCCCGAATCCCCCTCAACGAATCCCTGCCCTGATGCCCCGTGCCGACTTTTACCTGATCGCCAAACCGCGCTTCCTCAACGAACCGCTGCGGCTGGTCTGCGAGCTGGCGCGCAAGGCCAACGACGCCAACCTGTCCACGCTGATCCTGGCGCGCGACGCCGCGCAGGCCGAGGCACTGGACGACCTGCTGTGGGCATTCGACGACGAGGCCTACATCCCGCACCAGATTGCCGGCACCGATGAGGAAGACGAACTGGCGCCGGTGCTGATCGTCGCGCCGGAGTTCGATGCTCCCTCGCGCCCGCTGGTGATCAACCTGCGCGACGACCCCTACCTGGGCGCCTGCGACCGCGTACTGGAAGTCGTCCCGGCCGACCCCGCCGCCCGCGAACCGCTGCGCGAGCGCTGGAAGCAGTACAAGGCCCTGGGCCTGGAACTGACCAAGTACGACATGTGAGTGGGTGGGGAGTCGGGATTGGGGATTGGGGATTGGTAAAAGCAGGTTTTTTGCGCACCCCAAGGCTGCATCCAACGACGACTTCCGAATAGCTGATCCTCGCTCCGCCGCACACCGCTGATGTTGATGAGTGGATTGCCAGTGCTTCTCGCCGGCCCCATGACGCAACTAATCCCGAATCCCGAACAACGAATCGCCGCCTCTCTATGACCACCCTCGCCTCCAGCTACGAACCCTCTTCCTTCGAATCGCGCCTGTACGCGCAGTGGGAGGCGGCCGGTTATTTCGTGCCGTCCGGCAAGGGTGAGCCGTATACCGTACTGCTGCCGCCGCCGAATGTGACCGGGACGCTGCACATGGGCCATGCATTCCAGCAGACGCTGATGGACGCGTTGGTGCGTTATCACCGCATGCGCGGCTTCGATACGCTGTGGCAGGTGGGCACCGACCACGCCGGCATCGCCACCGAGATGGTGGTGTCGCGCAACCTGGCCCTGGAAGGCAACGGCGAAACGCGCGACTCGCTCGGGCGCGAGGGCTTCATCGCCAAGGTGTGGGAATGGAAGGCCGAGTCCGGCGACACCATCGAGCGCCAGATGCGCCGACTAGGCACCTCCAGCGACTGGTCGCGCAGCACCTTCACCATGGACCCGCAGCCGTCGGCCGCGGTCAACGAAGCCTTCGTGCGCTGGTACGAGCAGGGCCTGATCTATCGCGGCCAGCGCCTGGTCAACTGGGACCCGGTGCTGAAGACCGCGATCTCCGACCTGGAAGTGGAAAACGTCGAAGAAGACGGCTTCCTGTGGTCGATCCGTTACCCGCTGGCCGACGGCGTGACCTACGAGCACGTCGAACACGATGCCGACGGCGTCGAGACGCTGCGCGAAACCCGCGATTACCTGGTGGTCGCCACCACGCGCCCGGAAACCATGCTGGGCGACACTGCGGTGATGGTGCATCCGGACGACCCGCGCTACGCCACGCTGCACAGCGCCCGCATCGTGCTGCCGCTGACTGGCCGGCAGGTGCCGGTGATCACCGACGATTATGTCGACCGCGCCTTCGGCACCGGCGTGGTCAAGGTCACGCCTGCGCATGATTTCAACGATTACCAGGTGGGCGTGCGGCATGACCTGCCGCTGATCAACCTGTTCACCGTCACCGCCACCATCAACGAGAATGCGCCGGAGCGTTATCGCGGCCTGGATCGTTATGACGCACGCAAGCTGGTGCTGTCGGAACTGGAAGACCTGGGCGTATTGGTCGAAACCAAGCCGCACAAGCTGCAGGTGCCGCGCGGCGATCGCACCGGCCAGGTGATCGAGCCCTATCTCACCGACCAGTGGTTCGTGAAGATGGACGCGCTGGCCAGGCGCGGACTGGAACTGGTCGAAAGCGGCCAGGTCAAGTTCGTGCCGCCGAACTGGATCAACACCTATCGCCACTGGATGGAGAACATCCAGGACTGGTGCATCAGCCGTCAGCTGTGGTGGGGCCATCGCATCCCGGCGTGGTTCGACGAGGCAGGCAAGTGCTATGTCGGCCATGACGAAGCCGAGGTGCGCGCCAAACATGGCCTGGGTGCCGACGTCGCGCTGCACCAGGACAGCGACGTGCTGGAAACCTGGTTCTCCTCGCAACTGTGGCCGTTCTCCACGCTGGGCTGGCCGGATGCGAACGCGATGGCCGAGCGCGGCTTCGAGCGCTATCTGCCGTCGTCGGTGCTGGTCACCGGCTTCGACATCATCTTCTTCTGGGTGGCGCGCATGATCATGGCCACCGACAGCTTCACCGGCCAGGTGCCATTCCGCGATGTCTACATCACCGGCCTGATCCGCGATGCCCAGGGCCAGAAGATGTCCAAGTCCAAGGGCAACGTGCTCGATCCGCTGGACATCATCGACGGCATCAGCATCGAAGACCTGGTGGCCAAGCGCACCAACGGGCTGATGCAGCCGCGCATGGCCGAGAAGATCGAAAAAGCCACGCGCAAGGAATTCCCGGACGGCATCATCGCCCACGGTGCCGACGCGCTGCGCTTCACCATCGCCGCACTCGCCACGCATGGCCGCGACATCAAGTTCGATCTCGGCCGCGCCGAAGGCTACAAGAACTTCTGCAACAAGCTGTGGAACGCCACGCGCTTTGTGCTGATGAACACCGAAGGCGCGCGCTTTGCCGGCGTACCGCAGCCGCGCACCGAAGCCGAGCAATGGATTCTGGCGCGCCTGGACAAGGTCACCGCAGAAACCCACGCGCACTACGCCAACTACCGCTTCGATCTGCTCGCGCAATCGCTGTACGAGTTCGCCTGGAATGCGTTCTGCGACTGGTTCGTCGAACTGGCCAAGCCCGCTCTCAATGGCCAGGACAGCGAAGCTGCCGCCAGCACGCGGCACACCCTGCTCTACGTGCTCGAAGCGCTGCTGCGCCTGCTGCACCCGCTCACCCCATTCGTCACCGAAGAACTGTGGCAGCAGGTCGCACCGCGCCTGGGCATCACCGCCGCCACGATCTCGCTGCAGGCATTCCCGCAGGCCGGCGATATCGATACCGCCAGCTACGCCGGCGCAGAGGCCGATGTCGAATGGCTGAAGTCGATGGTGTCGGCACTGCGTCGTGTGCGCAGCGAGTTGAACGTACCGCCGTCCAAGCAGGTACGCCTGCTGCTGCAGGCCGGCACTGCCGACGATCGCGCCCGTATTGGCCGCTTTGCCTCGCAGCTGTCGTTTCTGCTCAAGCTCGAAGCGATCGACTGGCTTGATGCCGGCCAGGACACCCCGCCGTCGGCCACGGCCATCGTCGGTGAGCTGACCCTGCTGGTGCCGCTGGAAGGCCTGGTCGACATGGATGCCGAACGCACGCGCCTGGACAAGGAAATCAAGCGCGTGGAAGGCGAGATCGGCAAGTGCAATGGCAAGCTGGGCAACGCCACGTTCGTGCAGAACGCGCCGGCCGTGGTGGTCGAGCAGGAACGCGCGCGCCTGAACGACTGGACCACGCAGCTGACCGGCCTGCGCGAACAACGCGCCAAGATCTAGCGCCGCCAACACACACAACGCCCGCACTGATGCGGGCGTTGCGGGAAAAGTGCAACGCTGCACGCATCGCAGCGTTGCCTGTAGCAGACGCGTTACAGCTTGCCTGCGCCGGCCTTGGCCTTGACGTCTGCAGCCACCTTGTTGGCGGCCAGCAAGCTATAGGTATACGGCGGCTTCCAGCCGATGTTGCTGTTCCACGAGCAGTTCAGCGCCTTGCCGTTGAGCAGCGAACCCTGGTCGCGATACACGCTGCCCTTGTAGTCGCCGGCGATCTTGTCGCAGCTGCTCACGCCGCTGATGTCGAACGCATTGTTCTCCGAGAAGATCTTCGACTCCTTGCCCACACCGTGCGCGTGCGAGAACGGATAGACCTTATTGCTGGTGCTGCCGACGTGGTAGTTGTTGTACAGGTGCACCTGGCCGAAACGCACACGCGGCGCGCGTGCCGAGATGTTCTCGAACAAGGTGTTGTGGATGGTCACCTTGAGCTTGCCGCTGTCGGTGCTGGAGGCGCTGTCGCTGGAGCCGATCAGGCTGTTCTTCTCGTGCGACTTGAACGCCGAGTAGGAGATGGTGACGAAGTTGGCGCCCTTCTTGACGTCCATCGCACCGTCGTGATGCTGCTTGGGGCGGCCGTTGGCGGTGCCGTTCTGGTCGTCGGTGCGGCGACCGTCGGTGAAGGTGACATGGTCCACCCAGACGTTGGTGGCCGCTTCCACGGTCAGGCCGTCGTATTCGGAATTCCAGTTACCGTTATCGCCGTCGTCGGCATCCCACTTCGGCTCCGGATCCCACGGATTTTCGATGGTGAGATTGCGCACGATGACGTCGTTGGCCTTGATGTAGAAATAGCCCTCGCGGATTTCCGCATTGGTACCGAGGCCGATCAACGTGGTTTTGGTCGGGATGTCCAACCGCGCACGGGTCTTCATGTCCGAAGTCTTGGTGTAGGCCTTGCCTTCGCTGATGTCGATGACGCCCTTGACCTTGATGATGCGGCCGTTGCTGCCCGCCTTGGCTTTCAACGCGGCCTTCAACTGCGCTGCCGTGCTGACGGTGTAGATGTCCGCCGCCGCGGCTTTGGAACCGCCCTTGGTTCCGCCGTTCTGGGTGGCCCAACCGGTGGTGGCCACGTCCAGCGACGGATCTGCAGCGTAGGCTGCAGGAGACAACAACGCAGCACCCAGAACGACGCCCACAACGGTACGACCAACGACTGTCGATGCTTTCGACATGGTGATGAATTCTCTTGGATGAGTGACGCGATGGCGCGCCGCATGAGACGACGCGCTCCCCGATGCAATCGCCCAGGCCATCAAGGCCAGTCCCCTAGCGAACGCGACTCGATCCTAATGCTTATGAAAAGTATTGAATAGTCTGTTTCTGAAAATTATTTTCCTGCTTGCGTCTATTCCGCATGCAGCGCACACACGCAAATGCAGCACCCGTCTTGCGGGCGCTGCATGCGGTGTTGCGGTGGTAACGCTCACAGCTTGCCGGCGCCGGCCTTGGCCTTGACGTCCGCAGCGACCTTGTCGGCCGACAGCAGGCTGTAGGTGTACGGCGGGGTCCAGCCGATGTTGCTATTCCACGAGCAAGTCAGCGCCTTGCCGTTGAGCAGCGAGCCCTGGTCGCGGTACACGCTGCCGCCGTAATCGGCCGCAATCTTGTCGCAGCTGCTCACCCCACTGATGTCGAACACGTTGCGCTCGGAGAAGATCTTGGACTCCTTGCCCACGCCATGCGCGTGCGAGAACGGGTAGACCTTATTGCTGGTGCTACCGACGTGGTAGTTGTTGTACAGATGCACCTGACCGAAACGCACACGCGGTGCGCGCGCGGAAATGTTCTCGAACAAGGTGTTGTGGATGGTCACCTTGAGCTTGCCGCTGTCGGTGCTGGAGGCGCTGTCGCTGGAGCCGATCAGGTCGTTCTTCTCGTGCGACTTGAACGCAGAGTAGGAAATCGTGACGAAGTTTGCGCCCTTCTTGACGTCCATCGCGCCGTCGTGATGCTGCTTGGGGCGACCGTTGGCGGTGCCGTTCTGATCGTCGGTGCGGCGGCCGTCGGTGAAGGTGACATGGTCCACCCACACATTGGTTGCGCCCTCGACCGTAAGGCCGTCGTACTCGGAATTCCAGTTGCCGGCGCTGCCGTCATCCGGATCCCAGACCGGCTCCGGATCCCAGGGATTTTCGATGGTGAGGTTGCGGATGATGACGTCGTTGGCCTTGACGTAGAAGTAGCCTTCGCGAATCTCCGCATTGCTGGTGATGCCGATCAGCGTGGTCTTGGTCGGGATATCCAACCGCGCGCGGGTTTTCATGTCCGAGGTCTTGGTATACGGCGTGCCCTCGCTGATATCGATGATGCCGCTGATCTTGATGATGCGCCCGTTGCTGCCCACGCTGGCCTTCAGCGCGTTCTTCAGCTCGGCGGCAGTCTTGACCGTGTAGATGTTGGCAGCGGCCGCCTTGGAGCCGCCCTTGGTCCCCCCGTTCTGTGTTGCCCAACCAGTGGTTGCAACTTCCAGTGCAGGATCGGCGCAGGCAACGCCAACGACCAGCAACGACCCGACAAACAGCGACGCGGCGGCCGCCGTTGAAAATTTCGGCTTCATCTTGATGTCTCCCTCGGATGGGTTCGATGCGCCGCGCGGCGGCACACCCCTCGTCTAGCAGGCGCGGAACATACTTTTCATCTCTGTAATGTTCAGTTCCGCGGCACCGATACTAGGAGCATCGCAATGGCTTGTATCTAGCCGATGCATCGATGTGCACGCGCAGTCACGCAAACGGTTGCGGGACACGCAAGAGAAGACAAAACGCTGCAATCAAGACACGCAGAGACAGGCGTAAGGACACTGCAGCGCAGCATGATCCGCATCGCAATGCAGACGGACACAGGTCCAGCACGGTGTGCCGCCACGATCACATGCCTGCATGTTTTTTTGACGCGTACAGCGGCTGCAATGCGAGGTATCGCCATCGTGCGGCGTCGCGCACGTCTGGACGTAATTGATCACGCCGCTGAAAACGTCAAATACGAGATGGCGAAATAATCACCATGACGCATGCAAGCGCGTCATGGCAGATGGCGGCGCGCGGGCGACCGACTCAAGCGCTGCGATGGAGGAAAGGTGCGGCCTGTTGCGATCGATTGCAGCGATACGCAAGGACTCGGGTCACGGCGCGCAATGCCTGATTACCTGAGCGTATTTCGTAACGACAAAGCCGCATGCTGCGAACCGAAAGCTCCGGAGCGGTCGTCTGACCGTGACCCAAGAGCAGACTGGCGTCTCCAGGTCGTGAGCCCCTTCAACAGGGCAACCGCGCGGCAGGTATCAGGTGTATGCGCGCGGTTCCAGCAGCACGCGCGAAACCACTCCCATCAGCTACCGCCGATGGCGCTCAGGAAAACCCTTCGAAGGACAACTCGATCGCCATCACCAACGCATCTTCGCGGCCGGTGTTGGAGGGGTAGTAGCGTGGGCGCCGCCCGATTTCATTGAAGCCTTCGGAGTGATACAGCGCAATCGCCGAGGGGTTGGACGGGCGCACTTCCAGAAACGCGCGACGCGCGCCGCGATCGCAGGCACCCTTGATCAGCGCGCGCAACAGCACCCGGCCATGCCCCTGCGATTGCGCCTCCGGTGCGATGCAGACATTGAGCACGTGCGCTTCGTCAGCGGCGATGCTGATCACCCCGTAGCCAATGACCTGCCCGCCCTGCTCCATCACCCAGCCCGGATAGCCGGCCTGCAGGCAGTCGCGAAAGATGCTGCGTGTCCACGGGAACGGATAGGCGCGATGTTCGATCTCCATCACCACATCCAGATCGCTCTCGCGCATGGCGCGTAGCGAGGTGGGCAGCGGCACGTTCAAGGCGCTCATGCCGGATCCCGACGCCGCCGCAGCGCACGCAGTTGTGGCCACAGCGCGCGCTTGGCCGCCGGGTTGCCGCGCAACTCGGCCAGCGGCCAAGATGCCATCAAGGCTTGGGTATTCGGATCGCCCGGATTGCAGCCGGAGGCGCGCAGCAATGCCATCTGCAGGCGATCGGGCATGCCGACCCGGCTGCGCCGTTGCGGCGCCGTCGAAGACGCAGTCGTGACCGCCTGCGGCACGTCGGCCGATGCGGCCGGTGCGCTGCGACGCACCACAGGCGGTGCCGCAGGCGCCGTCGTTGGCTGCGCGCGCTCCACGCGTGGCGGTGCCGCTGTCGGCGCACGCTCGGTCGTCTCGTCAGGCGCCGCCGTCGCGTCCACGCTGTCGCGGTCCAGATACACCGTGTGCCCCAACGCCTGCAGGTACGACACCTGCAAATCGGACCACATCGGCTCGGAGGCCAATTGACTCATGGCAGCTCGGGCGTGCGCCGCCAGCGCCGCCACAGCCACATCACCGGGCCGGACAGCGCATACAGCACGCCGATCACCAGCAGCGAACGCGCCAGGTCGATCACCAGCAACGCGATCACCACCGTGGCGATCGCCAGCGCCAGGAACGGCACCCGGTCGGCGCGCGGACCACGCGCGCCGCCCTTGAAACTCCAGAACCGGATCCGGCTGACCATCAGCAAGGCCGCTACCACGGTGACCGCAAGCGCCAGGTAACGCAGCTGCTCGCCATCAAAGCCCAGGCTGTCGTCGGCAAACGCCCACACGAAGGACATCATCAGGCCGGCAGCCGCCGGGCTGGCCAAACCGATGAACCAGCGCTTGTCGACCACGCCCACCTGCGTATTGAAGCGCGCCAGCCGCAGCGCCGCGCAGGCCGCATACAGAAACGCGGCCGACCAGCCGACCCGGCCCATTACGTTGCTGTCGTACTTCAATGCCGACAGCGACCAGTGGTACATCACCAGCGCCGGGGCCATGCCGAAGCTGACCAGGTCGGCCAGCGAGTCGTACTGCACGCCGAATTCGCTGCTGGTATTGGTCAGGCGCGCGACCCGGCCGTCCAGCCCGTCCATCACCGCGGCCACGAACACCGCCATGGCGGCCTGGACGAATTGCCCATTGGCGGCGGCGATGATGGCGTAGAAACCGGAAAACAGCCCGGCGGTGGTGAACAGGTTCGGCAGCAGGTAAATCGTGCGCGAGCGCGGGGGCGGTCTCATCTCATCCATCCGGCAAGTGTAGGGCCTGAGGTCCGTCCGGCGGTAGCGCGCCTGCGTCGCGCCTGTGCGCCTGCGGCGTCACTTGCCAGCGCGGGCCGCGGATGCTGCAATCGCCGCGGGAATCATCCAGGGGAAGCCATATGCACCTGTCGTCCGGGCTTTGCGCCCTGTTGATGCTGGTCAGCGCCGCCGCCGGCGCCACCGATCTATATAAATGGAAGGACGCCAAGGGCGTCACCCACTACACCGAAACCCCGCCACCGACCGGCCAGCGCTACGAAGCGCGCCGGATCGATGCGCGCAGCGGCACCGCCGCCATCGCCGCGCCGGAAGCCGCCACACCCGAATCGGCCGACTGCCTGACCGCACGCCGCAACCTGGAACTGCTCAGCGGCAAGGGCGAGGTCACCATGGGCGCCGGCGCCGACGGCAAGCCCGGCACCCCGCTGGACCCGGACGCCCGCGCGGCGCAGCGCAATCTCGCCGAGGCGGCCGCCAAGGCCTATTGCAAGCCGGCAGCGAGCGGCAATCCGGCCACCTGAGCTGGCCCGGGACCGGCCACCTGCCGGTCCATATGCACGGCCGATCGGCCGGCGCCACTGACCGGCAGGGCGCGAGACTGGCAAACTATGGGCTTTCCGCCCAAGCGAAGCCCGATGCGTCTTTCCCAGTTCCACCTGCACACCACCAAGGAAACCCCGGCCGACGCCGAGCTGGTCAGCCACCGTCTGATGCTGCGCGCGGGCATGATCCGCAAGCTGGCCTCCGGGCTGTACACCTGGTCGCCACTGGGTCTGCGCGTGCTGCGCAAGGTCGAGGCCATCGTGCGCGAGGAGATGAACCGCGCCGGGGCGGTGGAAGTGCTGTTCCCCACCATCCAGCCGCGCGAGCTGTGGGACGCCACCGGCCGTTGGGAGAAGTTCGGCGGGCAGTTGCTCAAGATCAAGGATCGCAAGGAACAGGAGTTCTGCTACAGCCCGACCGCCGAAGAGGCCGCGGCCGAATTCGCGCGCCAGGAGATCAACAGCTACAAGCAGCTGCCGCTGAACTTCTACCAGATCCAGACCAAGTTCCGCGATGAGATCCGCCCGCGCTTCGGCGTGATGCGTGCACGCGAATTCCTGATGAAGGACGCCTATTCCTTCCATCTCACCGATGCCGACATGGCGCGCGAGTACGACAACATGCGCGCGGCCTATACCCGCATCTTCACCCGGTTGGGGCTGGAATTCCGCGCCGTGCAGGCCGACTCCGGCGCCATCGGCGGCGACGCCTCGCAGGAATTCCACGTCATCGCCGCCTCCGGCGAGGACTCGCTGGCGTTCTCCACCGGCTCCGATTACGCCGCCAACGTGGAAACCGCCAGCGCCGCCCTGCCCGCCCCGCGCGCCGCGGCTGGCGAGACGATGCGCCAGGTCGCAACGCCCACCCAGAAGACCTGCGAAGACGTCGCCCAGTTGCTGGGCATCGCGCTGCAGCGCACGGTCAAGTCGGTGGCGGTAATGACCGAAGCCGGCTTCGTGCTGGTGCTGGTGCGCGGCGATCACGCCGTCAACGAGATCAAGCTTGGCAAGGTTGCCGGCCTGGCCGGCTACCGCCTGGCCAACGAAACCGAAATCCGCGACCACCTCGGCTGCGAGCCGGGCTTCCTGGGTCCGGTGAATACCGCGCGCCCGGTGCGCGTGGTGGCCGATCGCGATGTCGCGGCACTGGCCGATTTCGTGGTCGGCGCCAATGTGCCCGGCGCGCATCTGGTGGGCGTCAACTGGGGCCGCGACCTGCCCGAACCGGAAACCGTTGCCGATGTGCGCAACGTCATCGACGGCGAACGCGCGGCCGATGGCGGCGAGCTGCGGCTGGCCCGCGGCATCGAGGTAGGCCATGTGTTCCAGCTCGGCAGCCAGTATGCGCAGGCATTGCAGGCCACCGTGATCGACGAGAACGGCAAGCCCGCAGTGATGAAGATGGGCTGCTACGGCATCGGCATTTCGCGCATCGTGGCGGCGGCGATCGAGCAGAACCATGACGATGCCGGCATCGTCTGGCCCGCGCCGATGGCACCGTGGCAGGTGGTGGTCTGCATCATCAACCCCAAGCAGGATGCGCAGGTGGTTGCCGCCGCTCAGGCATTGCTGGACGAATTGATCGCCGCAGGGATCGAAGCGGCGCTGGACGACCGCGGCCTGCGCCCGGGCGCGATGTTTGCAGATATGGAACTATTGGGTATTCCGCATCGGGTGGTGGTCTCCGAACGCGGATTGGCCGCCGGTACATTTGAATATCGCGCCCGCACTGCGGAGGCAGCAGAAAACCTGGATAAGGCCGGGTTATTCTCCCGCCTGGGTCGTTGATCAAATCACCCGAAACTACTTCAATTGGATGAACACAAGGCGCCGAATTATTTCGGCGCATTTGTCACTTGGGTTTTCTGACATTATGATGGCCAGCGCTGCCACGGACCGGCATTCTTTTCTCTCTCATCTTCCGGAGTAGTGATGTCGATCGATCTTAGCGGCCTGTCGGCCAAGCAATTGGGTGCACTGATCAAAAATGCGAAAAAGCAGCAGACCGTGGTTGCCAAGCGCGCCCCGATTGCCAAGGTTCGCACGCAGCTGACCCGCGCGGCAAAAGCCCAGGGTTATTCCATCGAAGAATTGTTTGGCGCCAGCGCCGGCCCGGGTCGTCCGGCTGCCGCTGCCAAGCCGGGCCCGCGCGCCGGCCGCAAGCTGGGCAAGGTTCCGCCGAAGTATCGCAACCCCGCCAATCCCCAGGAAGCCTGGACTGGTCGCGGCAAGCAGCCGCGCTGGCTGGCCGAACTGACCGCCGCCGGCAAGAAGGTCGAAGACTTTCTGATCAGCAAGGTCAGCGCCAGGAAGACCCCGGCCAAGAAGGCCGCGCCGCGCAAAGCCGCCACCAAGCGCGCGCCCAAGAAGCCCAAGGCTGCTTGATTGTTACCAATAAAAAACGCCGGCAGTGCCGGCGTTTTTTATTGCGCGTTTTTCTACCGGTCATAAATTCTTGCGGGCCGGAATCAACAGATTGCCGAACAGCAATCCGGCCATCAAGGCCATCACGATATTGGTCACCGCCAATAGCGCGGCCTGCCCGACACTGACATCCTGTTGCTGTACCAAGGTCAGAAAGCCACGCAGGCTGACACTGCCCGGAACCAGCATGATGATGCCGGGCAAACGGATCAATGCCCCGGGTTTTTGCACCACACGCCCAAACAGATTACCGGCGGCGGTCAATGCCATGGCCGATGCAAAGACGCCGGCCGGGCCACCCCAGGCATGCCCGGCATAGCGCGCGATGACATACCCGGACATGGCCGCCGCCATGATCCATAAATAATCGCGTCGATTGGCCTTGAACAACACCGCAAACGCATAAGCGGCCACCAGCAGCGAGGCCCACTCCACCCAGCCGGACTGTGGGCGCAATGCGGCCACCTGCGGGTGCAGGCCGAGCACCTGGGTCAGCGTCACCGCGATGACCGCACCGACGGTGAGCTTGAGCACCGTGGTCACCGCACCGGCCAGCCGCGCCGTGCCCGAGACCCAGTGCTGGCTGGCCAGCTCGTTGAAGGCATTGGTCAACGACATGCCGGGCAGCAGCACCACCAGCGAGGCGATGATCACCGTATTGAGGTTCAGTGGCCCGACCAGCGAAGCCACCACCGCGGCCACCACCCCGGCCAGCAGGCCGGCCAGCGCCTCGCCGGCTTCCTTGGTCGCCGGCCGCCTGTCGGTGTATTGGGTCAGCAGGCCGATTGACATCCCGATCGCGCCGGCGGTGGCGATATCCAGCCAGGGCAGTTTCCACAACCCTGCCACGCCGGCGGCGGCCAGCCCGAATGCCAGCACCTGCATGGTCTTGCCGCGCCGATCGACCTCGCGGTCCAGCCGCCGCAGCGCGGTGTGGCCCTGCGCAATGCTCATGCGCCCGTTGGCCACGCCGTCGGCCACGTAATCGGCCACGCTGAGCTTGTAAAGGTCGTTCTCGCCCGGGGCCAACCGGATCACCCGGGTGATGTCGCTGGAGCCGATGGCCTTGGTCGGGTCGCTGAAGCTCAAAATGATCCCGGTGGGATTGGACCAGGGCTCGCAGTCCAGGCCCAGCTTCTGCGACAGTCCGACCACGGCGGCCTCCAGACGCTGCGCCGTGGTGCCATAGGAATGCAGGCGTCCGGCGATTTCCGAAACAAAGGCGACGCGCTGGGCATAGGTGGCGCTGGCGGACGGTTGGACGACGGTGGCAGCGGACATGCGTGGCGGGTCGGATCGGAGAAACGCCGTCTGGCGAGGCCGCCAGTGTATGCCGCAGCGCACCTGGCCGGCGTGCCGATTGTCTGTGCCGGGACCGCAGGTGCGAAGCGTCCCCATCATTCGCTCACGCCGGGCGCGGTATGCTGGCGCCACGGACAGGCCACCCATGATCAAAGCGCAACCTCCACGCATCGAACAAGACTCGCAGGATCACGCACAGGTCCGCCTTGCTGGCAGTTGGGTCCTGGCGACCGCATTGCCCCAGGCCGAGCTGCTGCAGGCCGTGCCCGAAGGGGTCCGGCGCATCGACGCGCGCGGCATCGGGCAACTGGATTCGGCCGGCGTGCTGCAGCTGCTGCGCTTCGCCAGCCGCATGGGCCTGAAGGAAGACGCCATCGATTTCCGCGATGAGCACCAGGCGCTGGTGTGCACCATCGAGGAACTCAACGACGAACGCCCCAAGCCCAAACGCGATTACGGCTTCGTCGCCGCGCTGGACCGTCTGGGCCGCACCACCCACGGCGTCGGCCAGGGCATTCTGGAGCTGAACAGCTTTCTGGGCGAGAACCTGGTCAAGATCGCGCGGCTGATCCACGAGCCGCGCCGCTTCCGCCTGACCTCCACTGTGCACCACATGGAGCAGGTCGGCCTGGATGCGGTGCCGCTGGTGGTGCTGCTGTCGTATCTGGTCGGCGCGGTGATCGCCTTCCTGGGCTCGACCATCCTGCGCGACTTCGGCGCGGAGATTTACGTGGTGGAGCTGGTGTCGATCGCCTTCCTGCGCGAGTTCGCGGTGCTGCTGACCGCCATCGTGCTGGCCGGGCGCACCGCCAGCGCCTTCACCGCGCAGATCGGTGCGATGAAATCGCGCGAGGAAGTGGACGCGATCCGCACCCTGGGCCTGGACCCGATCGACCTGCTGGTGATCCCGCGCCTGCTCGCGCTGATCTTCACCCTGCCGCTGCTGACCTTCATCGCGATGATCGCTGGCCTGGCCGGTGGCGTCACCGTGGGCGCATTCGATCTGGATATCCCGCCGCAGATGTACCTGGCGCGCATGCACGACACCATCCAGCTGCGGCATTTCCTGGTCGGGCTGTCGAAGGCGCCGCTGTTTGCGCTGGTGATCGGCCTGATCGGCTGCCTGGAAGGCCTGAAGGTCAGCGGCACCGCGCAATCGGTTGGCGAGCGCACCACCTCCTCGGTGGTGCAGACGATTTCCTTGGTCATCATCCTCGACGCGATCGCCGCGCTGTGGTTCATGAAGATGGGGTGGTGATGAGACCGGGATTCGACATTCGGGATTCGGGATTCGTGCAAGGCACAAGCGCAGCTGGCGCCCTGACATTTGTGAGAGCTGTGCTGTGACCAATCCCGAATCCCAAATTCCCTCTCCCGGCACAGAGACCGACGCCGACGACGACCAGCTGGCAATCTCGGTGCGCGGGCTGACCAATCGCTTCGGCAGCCAGGTCGTGCACGAGGAGCTGGACCTGGACGTGCGTCGCGGCGAGATCCTGGGCGTGGTCGGCGGCTCGGGCACCGGCAAGTCGGTGCTGATGCGCAGCATCCTGGGCCTGCGCGAGCCGGACGCCGGCAGCATCCAGGTGCTGGGGGCGGACGCGCGTTCGGGCCGTTTCGCCGACCGCCAGCACATCACCCGCAATACCGGGGTGCTGTTTCAGGACGGCGCGCTGTTCTCGTCGATGACTGTCGGCGAAAACGTGCAGGTCCCGCTGAAGGAGCATCACGGCGAGTTTCCCGAGCGCTGGTATTTCGAGCTGGCGCTGCTGAAGATCAAGCTGGCCGGCCTGCCGGCCGATGCACTGGACAAGCTGCCCTCGCAGCTGTCCGGCGGCATGCGCAAGCGCGCCGGCCTGGCGCGGGCGCTGGCGCTGGATCCGCCGCTGCTGTTTCTGGACGAGCCCACCGCCGGGCTGGACCCGATCGGCGCGGCCGCCTTCGACCGGTTGATCCGCACCCTGCAGCAGGCGCTGGGCCTGACCGTGTTCCTGATCACGCACGACCTGGATACGCTGTACGCCATCTGCGACCGCATCGCGGTGCTGGCCGATCGCAAGGTGATCGCCAACGCGCCGCTGGCCGAAGTCGAGCAGATCGACCACCCCTGGATCCAGGAATATTTCCACGGTCCGCGCGCCCGCGCCGCGCGCGCGGCCAAGACCGACTCCACCGAGACCGCCTGAGCATGGAAACCAAAGCCAATTACGTCCTGATCGGCGCCTTCACCATCGTGGCGGGCCTGGCCCTGCTGCTGTTCGGGCTATGGGCCGCAAAATACTCCTCCGACCGTACCTGGCAGCAATACCGGGTGGTGTTCCGCGAGGCGGTGACCGGCCTGACGGTCGGCAGCCCGGTGCAATACAACGGCATCGCGGTGGGCTCGATCACCGAGCTGACGCTGGCGCCGAACGACCCGCGCCAGGTGGTCGCGCACGTGCGGGTGAACTCCACCACGCCGATCAAGAGCGATACGCGTGCCAAACTGGCCATCACCAGCCTGACCGGCCCGTCGATCATCCAGCTCTCCGGTGGCACGCCCGAGGCACCGTCGCTGACCACCATCGACAAGAGCGACGCGCCGATCATCCAGACCACGCCGTCCGCGCTGCAGAACATCACCGACACCGCCAACCGCATCGTCGAGCGCATGGACCAGATGCTCTCGGACAAGAACGTGGCCAGCATCACCGCAACCCTGCAGAACTTGGAAAAGATCAGTGGTGGCATCGCCGATCGCGACGAAGGCATGCAGGCGCTGATCGTCAGCGCGCGCGATGCCGCACGCAATCTGGACACCACCCTGACCACCACCAACGGCACCATCAAGCGGCTGGACCAGAACCTGGTGCAGCAGTTGCCGGGCATCCTGGAAAAGCTCGATGCCACCCTGGTCAAGCTGGATTCGGCCGCCGGCAACGCCGACAACATCCTTGGCGAGAACCGCGCGGCCATCAATAGTTTTGCCAACGATGGCCTGGGCCAGCTCGGGCCCACGCTGACCGAATTGCGCGGTCTGATCCGTGACCTGCGCCGGGTCAGCGACAAACTGGACAACAACCCTGCGCGCTACCTGCTCGGCCGCGACGCACCCAAGGAGTTCGAACCGAAATGACTGCCATGCGCATGTTGCGTCCCATGTTGTGCGTCTCGTTGCTGGCGCTGGGCGGCTGCTCGGTGTTGACCGGCGGCGACAAGAAGCCGGCCACCATCTACGCACCTAACGTGCGGATCACGCCGAACCCGTCCTGGCCGCAAGTAACCTGGCAGCTGTCGGTGTCCAAGCCCAGCGCCGCGCGGGTGATCGACAGCCCGCGCATCAACGTGCGCACGACCCCGGGCGAGTTGCAGGTCTATCACGGCGCAGGCTGGGCGCAGCCGGCCACCGACATGCTGGAAGACAGCGTGGTACGCGCGTTCGAGGACTCCGGCAAGATCGCCGCCGTCGCCCGTATCGGCACCGGCATCCGCTCCGACTACAAGCTGGCGATCGACCTGCGCCGCTTCGAGTCCGATTACGCCGGCCAGTCGCTGCCCTCGGCCACCATCGAACTCAATGCCAAACTGCTGCACGCTGCCGATCAACGCGTGGTGGCCTCGCGCACCTTCCTGGTCGCACGCCCGTCCAGCGGCACCGACACGGCTGCGGTGGCAGCGGCATTCGAACAAGCGATGACGCAGGTCACCACCGAACTGGTCGGCTGGACCTTGGTCACTGGCCAGCAGGATAGCCAGAGCCTGCCGCGTTCGTTGTAAGCGCAGGCGACAGATCTTAGAGCGGTTAACAAAGCACTTCACGCCGGTCTACCGCGGGGCGGCTGATCTGCGGCCTGGCTGCAGGTTCTTGGCCCGCCCACCATCGCGGGACACGCCGCAAGTACGTCCCTGTAGGCTCTTCTGCGGCATCCATGCCGCATAAGGTCCCGCGACGGTGGGCGGGCAAGGACCAGTCGAGATGGTCGGTGTGCATGGCTTTCAACAAAGCAGCCAACAAACTGTCGGGTGCGGTGTCCTCACCGATTGCGGGACCATGTGGCGGCATGGATGCCGCCACCGAGCCCCCAGGGACGGGTTCACGGCGTGTCCCGCGAGGGGTGAGGGCACCGCGCCCTCGACCCACTCAGCGTTTGACTCGGACTGCTGACTGCATCCACCAAGATGTGGACAACAAAACCACTGCACTCACCGCCAGCCTAGCGCTCGCTACGCTTCGTTAGCCGCTCTTATGGGTAGGACACGCGCGGCGCAATCTGACGAAAGGTCAGATTGATGCGCTCGCCGATGGGCTTTGCGGTGCGCGGCATTGCATGCTTGTAGTGGCACTGGGTATCGCCTGCCATCAACAGCAGATCGCCGTGCCCCAATTCCAGCGTCTGCTTCAACGCAGCATCGTCGCGATGCTTGAATGCAAAGCGCCGCGTCGCACCCAGGCTTACCGAGGCGATCAATGGTCGCGCGCCCAACTCCGGCTCGTCGTCGCTATGCCAGCCCATCGCATCGTTGCCGCTGCGGTAGCGGTTGGCCAGCACGCTGTTGAACGGCGCCCCGGTCTCGGCCTGCAGGCGTGCGCGTAGAGGTTGCAATACCTCCAGCCACGGCTGCGGCGCGAACTGCGTGCCCGAGTAGCGATAGCTGGCGTCCGCATCGCCCATCCAGCTGCTCAGACGCGGCGAATCCACCGTCCGCCCGAACATGCGGATGCGGTGTACTTCCCATTGCACCTGCGTCAGCAGCGCCTGCAGCAGCGCATCGGCCTGCGCGCGCGGCAACCAGCCGCGACACCAGGCGATCTCCGCTTGCGGCAATGCCACCCGAATCTTCATGCATCAAACGCTAGCACGCGCCCGCTGAGTGGAGGCTGCGCGGCACGGATGAATCGATCCGATTTGCCGCCGTCACATCGAATCCCGGAAAATGCGCAGCAGCCATCGAGCCAACTGGAGCGGAGCAATGTCGGAAGCAGGAGTCGGCGCAAATGCGCCAGAGACGGTCGAGCGCGACGTGATGGAGTACGACGTCGTCACCGTCGGCGCCGGTCCGGCCGGGCTGGCCTTTGCGATCCGGCTCAAGCAGCTCGATCCGGCCATCAGCGTCTGCGTGATCGAAAAATCCAGCACCATCGGTGCGCATATCCTGTCCGGCGCGGTGATCGAGCCGGGCCCGCTGGATGCCTTGCTGCCGGGATGGCGCGACAACCCGCCGCCGATCTGCGTAGCCGCCACCGACGACGAATTCTGGTTTCTCGGCAAGGACAGCGCGCGCAAGTTCCCGGTGGTGCCGCCAGGCATGCGCAACCACGGCAACTTCATCGTCAGCCTGGGCGCAATGTGCGCCTGGCTGGCGCCGCAGGCCGAAGCCCTGGGCGTGGAGATCTACCCCGGCTTTGCCGCCGCCGAAACCCTGCACGACGACAACGACCAGGTCATCGGCGTGTGCATCGGCGACATGGGCGTGGCCAAGGACGGTTCGCACAAACCCGGTTACACCGCCGGAATCGACATCCGTGCCAAGGTCACCGTGCTGGCCGAAGGCGCGCGCGGGCATCTGACCAAGCGCCTGCTCAAACGCTTCGACCTCACCGCCGATGCCGACCCGCAGGGCTATTCGATCGGTATCAAGGAGCTGTGGCAGGTACCGGAGGGGCGCGTCAGTCCCGGCAAGATCGTGCACACATTGGGCTGGCCGGCCGACAACCGCACCTACGGCGGCAGCTTCCTGTATCACCTGGACAACAACCAGATCGCGCTCGGTTATGTGAGCGGGCTGGACTACAGCGACCCGAAGTACCAGCCGTGGGAAGCCTTCCAGCAATGGAAAAACCACGCACTGATCAAGCCATTGCTGGAAGGCGGCAGCATCCTCTCGGCCGGCGCGCGCGCCATCGTCACCGGCGGCTGGCAATCGCTGCCCAAGGTGGAAATGCCCGGTGCCCTGCTGATCGGCGACACCGCCGGCCTGCTCAACGTGCCCAAGATCAAGGGCACCCATCAGGCGATCCGTAGCGGCATGCTGGCCGCCGAACATCTGGTGCAATCGCAGCTGGCGCCGCAAGGCTTCGACGCCAAGTTGCGCGCGTCCGATGCGATGGCCGAGCTGAAGCAGGTGCGCAACATCAAGCCCGGTTTCAAAAAGGGCCTGTGGTTCGGCCTGCTCAATGCCGCCTGGGAAACCGCGCTCAAGGGCGCCTCGCCATGGACGCTGAAGAACAAACCCGACTGGTCGGCACTACACAAGATTGGCGACTACGAGCAACCCAACCGCGACTACGGCACGCGCGAACTCGCTCCGCGCGACCGTCTGCAGGCGGTCTACTTCGCCGCCACCGAGCACGACGAAGACCAGCCCGTGCATCTGAAGGTGCTCGACACCGACGTCTGCGCCACCCGCTGCGTGCAGGAGTACGACAACCCCTGCACCCGCTTCTGCCCGGCCAACGTCTACGAAATGGTCGCAGATACTGGCAGCCCCTCCGGCAAGCGCCTGCAGATCAACGCCGCCAACTGCGTGCACTGCAAGACCTGCGACATCAAGGACCCATACGAGATCATCACCTGGGTCACGCCGGAGGGTGGTTCGGGCCCGAACTACCAGAATCTGTGATTAATCAGTGGCGTACCGCGTGACCGGCAGTCTTTCCAAACTCGTGGCTGCGGTACGTCGCTCGGTAGAACTCCATGGCGGCGGTTTCTCCGGCGCAACCGCAGTCGCAATACGGGCACTCAAGGTAATACGCGCCTTGGGAATTCGTGGCCTGGTGGGGCGGTTACAGCTAGCCGGGCGCGCGCGCCCGGCGGTTCATCGCCTGCCTGACCAACACCCATTCCTCGCGCCTGCTCCACTGTCGCAGCTGCAGCTCAAGATTGGCGTGATGCTGCACGTCTTCTATCCCGACCTGATCGACGAATTCGCGCAGTCGCTCCAGCATATGCCGGTGGGTTATGACCTGCTGGTATCGGTGATGGATGACACAGCCGCAGCTCAGGCGCGCGAGCGCTTTTCAAAGCTGCCGCAGGTCGAGAAGCTCGAGATACGCGTCGTGCCCAATCGCGGCCGTGACATCGCACCGCTCTTGGTGACGTTTCGCGAGCAGATCCTGGCATTGGATGTTGTCGGCCATCTGCATACGAAAAAATCGCTGTATACCGGCAGCGAACAAGGCGAGTGGCGTCGCTACCTGGTGTCATCCCTGATGGGGAGCCCGGAGCGTATCGCCTGGCAACTGGGGATGTTTCAGGCCGAGCCGCGGCTTGGCATGCTTTATCCCGAAAGTTACGAGCGGGTGCTGCTGTGGGCGCATACCTGGCTCAGCAATTTCAGCGTCTGTCGCACACTTGCCCAGCGACTTGGATTCGACATCAGCCCCTCGGAGTACATCGATTTTCCTGCCGGATCGATGTTCTGGGCGAAGGTGGATGCACTGCGGCCGTTGTACGCACTGAATCTGGAACTCAAGGACTTCCCCGAAGAGCACGGGCAGATCGACGGCACCCTGCACCACGCGGTGGAACGCTTGTTCGTCGCTGTGGTGCGCCATCAGCGGTATCGCATCGGCATCCTGCCGCAAGACGGGACGCTGTCGCTCAGCGACGAGGGTGGACGCAACTGGCAGGCGTCGCTCGAGACGCCGATCGCCACACGATTGACACTGTCGTCCCTGCAGGCCCGACTGGTGTCGCTGGATATCTTCGACACCTTGGTGGTGAGGCCGTTCCTGTTTCCGGCCGGTGCCCGCGCCTTTCTTGCCCACCTGATAGCACGCCAATTCGGGATCGGAAATTTTCTCGAACTGCGCGAACTTGCCGAGTCAAAAGCGCGCCATCAACGTGGCGCCGATGTCGATCTATCGAGCATCTACGCCACACTGGCTGGCCTGCCCAATGCGAAGGGACTTCCGATCGATGCCCTCCAGGCACTGGAAGTGACCCTGGAAGCCCAGCTGCTGCGACCACGCCGGGGCGTGATCGCAGCAGCGACGCAACTAAAACAACGTGGCATCCGCCTGGTTGCGCTTTCGGACATGTATCTGGATAGCGCTTTGCTGCAGCAGGTGCTGCCACCAGAAGTCAGCGCACTGCCGGCTGCCTGGTATGTGTCCTGCGAGACGGGCTGGCGCAAGGATGCCGACAATGTCTGGAAGGAGCTGCCGGCCCTCGAGAAAATCGATGCCTCCCAGTGGCTGCATGTCGGCGACAACGAACATGCAGATGTCCAGCGTCCACAGATGCACAAGCTGTTGACACCAGTGCATGTGCTTCGGCCATCCGCACTGCTGGAGGTGATTCCTGCATTGCGCCCGCTGAGAGCCGCTTCGGGGGCGGCAACCCGGTGGCAGGACCAGTTGTGGCTTGGCCTGCTGGCCAATCGGTTCGCCGATCTTGCCGACCGGCACCCGGACACGTTGATGCCCTCGCCGGTTCTTTCACCGGCCTGTCTTGGCTATGTGGTGATCGGCCCGCTGATCTTCGATTATCTCGCCTGGCTGATCCGCACGGCGACGCAACGCAATATCGAAACGATATTGTTCCTGAGCCGGGAAGGTCACCTGCTGGAGCAGGGGTTCCAGCTGGTGAGGAAAACATCCCCTGCACTGCAGCAGCTGCATGGCAAGTATCTGCTGGCATCGCGACGGGGGACCGGAACACCCTCACTGCATGCGCCGGATGATCTTGCACTGCTGCTGGACAGCACCTACACCGGAACACTGGGCAACCTGGTACAGGCGCGCTTGGGAGAGGCCGCAGCACATATTCTGGAACGTCGCCTGGGCCGCCCGGTCATGCAACGCGATGTCTACCTGCCGGAGATGCATGCCGAGCTGCTGGAACTGATTGCCCCGGCGATCAACGAACTGCTGACGCTTGCCGAAACTGAAAGGACGGCTTACCTGCATTACTGGAGAGCGATTGCAGGCGACGGCACCGCCATGGTGGCCGATATAGGTTATTCCGGCACCATCCAGGCCAACCTCACAAGATTGACCGGACAGCCGCTGGGTGGCGCTTATTTTGCATTGAACGGGCGCGCCACAAAGATTACTGCGCAGAGCTGGGCAGCCGCTCGCTATTTCGATGGCCGTACCGAGAGCGACCCGGAGCAGTCAGCGATCCTGCGCCACGATCTGCTCTTGGAAACACTGCTCACCGCTCCTTCGCCGCAATTTTCCTGCTTCACAGCCAGCAACGACGTTCCGACTGCGGTCTACGCCCATCCGGAACTGTCGACAGCGCAATGGGCGACGATCGCGCAGGTGCACGAAGGTGCGTTGGCATTCATTGCAGACGTCTGCCAGGTTGCGCAGGACCAAAGCTACCTGCTGGACTTCGACCGAACCTCGGTCCAGATCCCACTGCAATGCTTCGGTTTCGGACGCTGGCAGGCGCCGTGGCTGGCGGATCTGCAACTGGACGACCGTTTCACCGGACGCGGCGTGGTCCGGGCCGGATGACCTGACGGCCGTCCGGCCTTGCCTCACGATTGAGGCATCAGAATTGTCACACCGGTCTTCTGGCGCAATTCCTCCAGCGCCACTCCCTCGGCCGCCTCCACCAGCACCAACCCGCCATCGGTGACGTCGAATACCGCCAGGTCGGTGATGATGCGATCGACCACGCCGACACCGGTCAATGGCAGGTCGCATTCGGGCAGGATCTTGTGGCTGCCGTCCTTGGCGACGTGTTCCATCAGCACGACAACGCGCTTGACGCCAGCCACCAGGTCCATCGCGCCGCCCATGCCCTTGACCATCTTGCCGGGCACCATCCAGTTGGCTAGGTCGCCGCGCTCGGTGACCTGCATCGCACCGAGAATCGCCAGATCGATGTGCCCGCCGCGGATCATCGCAAACGAGTCGTGGCTGCCGAAATAACTGGCGCCGGCACGTGCGGTGACTGTCTGCTTGCCGGCATTGATCAGGTCCGCATCCACCTCGTCCTCGCTGGGAAACGGGCCAATGCCGAGCAGGCCGTTTTCCGATTGCAGCCATACGTCCACGCCATCGGGAATGTGGTTGGCCACCAGCGTCGGCAGGCCGATGCCCAGGTTGACGTAGGCACCATCGGTCAATTCGCGCGCCGCACGTGCGGCCATCTGGTCTCTGGTCCAGGCCATCAGTGCTGTCCTTCGCGCACGGTGCGCTGTTCGATGCGTTTTTCCGGGGTGGCGTTGAGCACCAGCCGGTCGACATAGATACCGGGCAGATGCACCTGGTCCGGATCGATCGCACCCACCTCCACGATCTCCTCGACCTCGGCGACGCAGACGCGACCGGCCATGGCGCAGGCCGGGTTGAAGTTGCGCGCGGTCTTGCGGAACACCAGATTGCCAGCCGTGTCCGCACGCCAGGCCTTGACCAGCGCGACGTCGGCCTGCAGCGCGGTTTCCATCACGTACTGCTTGCCGTCGAATTGCCGGGTTTCCTTGCCCTGGGCGACGATGGTGCCGTAACCGGTTGCGGTATAGAACGCGGGAATTCCCGCACCGCCCGCGCGCAGGCGCTCGGCCAGCGTGCCCTGCGGGTTGAACTCCAGCTCGAGTTCGCCGGCCAGGTACTGCCGCTCGAATTCCTTGTTCTCGCCCACGTAGGACGAAATCATCTTGCGGATCTGCCGGGTGGCCAATAATTGACCCAGCCCGAATCCGTCGACACCCGCATTGTTGGAGATCACGGTCAATCCGCTGACCCCGCTCGCGCGCACTGCCGCGATCAACGCTTCCGGGATTCCGCACAATCCGAAGCCGCCGACCGCCAGGGTCTGGCCATCGGCCAGCACCCCATCCAGCGCCGCCCCGGCGTCGGCATAGCGTTTGCCGCTTGCCGCACCACGTCCACCATTGCTCATCACCGCCCTCGCCTCGCTGATGTGAAGCGGCCATTCTAGCCGCTGACTGTTCCCTGTCCCCGATCGCAATTCCGCCACACCCAAGACACGGCACAGCCGCTAAACTCGGAATTCCCCCACCCCAGGAATTGCCCATGACGCTACCCGCCTTCAAGGCCTACGATATTCGCGGCCGCGTGCCGGATGAACTCAACGAGGACTTGGCGCGCCGCATCGGCGTGGCATTGGCGGCGCAGCTGGAGCAAGGGCCCGTGGTCTTGGGCCACGATGTGCGCCTGGCCAGTCCCGGCCTGCAGGAAGCGCTCTCCGCCGGCCTGCGCGCCAGCGGCCGCGAAGTGATCGACATCGGCCTGTGCGGCACCGAGGAGGTCTATTTCCAGACCGATTACCTCAAGGCGGCCGGCGGCGTGATGGTTACCGCCAGCCATAACCCGATGGACTACAACGGCATGAAGCTGGTCCGCGAGCAGGCGCGACCGATCAGCTCCGACACCGGCCTGTTCGCGATCCGCGACACCGTCGCTGCCGATACCGCCGCGCCGGGCGAGCCAACCGCAAGCGAGCAGAGCCGCACCGACAAGACCGCCTACCTTGAGCATCTGCTCAGCTACGTGGACCGCAGCACGCTCAAGCCGCTCAAGCTGGTGGTCAACGCCGGCAACGGTGGCGCAGGCCTGATCGTCGACCTGCTTGCACCGCAGCTGCCGTTCGAGTTCATCCGCGTCTTCCACGAACCCGATGGCAACTTTCCCAACGGCATCCCCAACCCGCTGCTGCCCGAAAACCGCGACGCCACCGCCAGGGCGGTCAAGGAACACGGCGCCGACTTCGGTATCGCCTGGGACGGCGACTTCGATCGCTGCTTCTTCTTCGACCACACCGGCCGCTTCATCGAAGGCTATTACCTGGTCGGCCTGCTGGCCCAGGCGATCCTGGCCAAGCAGCCGGGTGGCAAGGTCGTGCACGACCCGCGCCTGACCTGGAACACCGTCGAGATGGTCGAGGACGCCGGCGGCATCCCGGTGCTGTGCAAGAGCGGCCATGCCTTCATCAAGGAAAAGATGCGCAGCGAAAACGCCGTGTATGGCGGCGAGATGAGCGCGCACCACTATTTCCGCGAGTTCGCCTACGCCGACTCCGGCATGATCCCGTGGTTGTTGATCGCCGAGCTGGTGTCGCAGTCCGGTCGTTCGCTGGCGGATCTGGTCGAGGCGCGCATGCAGAAATTCCCCTGCAGCGGCGAGATCAACTTCAAGGTGGACGATGCCAAGGCGGCCGTTGCCCGCGTGATGGATCACTACGGCGATCAGTCGCCGGAACTGGACTACACCGATGGCATCAGTGCCGACTTCGGCCAATGGCGTTTCAACCTGCGCAGCTCCAACACCGAGCCGCTGCTGCGTCTAAACGTGGAAACGCGCGGCGATGCCGCACTGCTGGAAACGCGTACGCAGGAAATTTCCAACCTGCTGCGCGGCTGATTTAACATCTTCCCCCACTTTGACGCACTGGAGTTTCCCCCGCTCATGAGCGACGTCCTTCCGATCATCCTGTCCGGCGGTTCCGGCACGCGCCTGTGGCCGTTGTCGCGCGAATCCTATCCCAAGCAGTTCCTGCCGCTGGTCGGCGAGCACAGCATGCTGCAGGCCACCTGGCTGCGTTCCGCCCCGGTGGCGGCGCATGCCCCCATCGTGGTGGCCAACGAAGAACACCGCTTCATGGCCGCCGAGCAGTTGCAGCAGTTGGGCGTCAAGCCGTCTGCCATCCTGCTCGAGCCCAAGGGCCGTAACACCGCTCCGGCGATTGCTGTAGCCGCCCTGGAAGCCACCCGCAATGGCGACGATCCGCTGTTGCTGGTATTGCCGTCCGATCACGTGATTCGTGACGAGGCCGCCTTCCAGGCTGCCGTGACCGTCGCGGCAGCTGCCGCAGCGCAGGGCAAGCTGGTCACCTTCGGCATCAAGCCCACCGCGCCCGAAACCGGCTACGGCTACATCAAGGCCGGGGCCGGCACCGGCGCCACCGCGGTCGAACGCTTCGTCGAAAAGCCCGACCTGGCCACCGCGCAAGGCTATCTGGCCAGCGGCGAGTATTACTGGAACAGCGGCATGTTCCTGTTCCGCGCCTCGCGCTATCTGGAAGAACTGCGCAAGTTCCAGCCCGCCATCGCCGATGCGTGCCAGAAGGCGTGGGAAGGCGGCAAGCGCGACGCCGACTTCACCCGTCTGGACAAGGACGCGTTCGCCTCCAGCCCGTCGGATTCGATCGACTATGCGGTGATGGAAAAGACCGCCGATGCAGTGGTGGTGCCGCTGGATGCCGGCTGGAACGATGTCGGGTCGTGGTCGTCGCTGCTGGACGTCTCCGAACAGGACGGCCAGGGTAATGCGCACCACGGCGATGTCATCCAGCTGGACTGCAAGAACACCTATGCGTACGGCTCGCGCCTGATCGCCATGGTCGGCCTGGAAGACGTCGTCGTCGTCGAGACGCCGGACGCCGTGCTGGTCGGTCATCGTGATCGCATCCAGGAGGTCAAGGATGTGGTCGGCCAGATCAAGACGGCTGGCCGTTCAGAGGCCACCTGGCATCGCAAGGTCTATCGCCCGTGGGGCGCCTACGATTCGATCGACATGGGCCAGCGCCACCAGGTCAAGCGCATCACCGTCAAACCCGGTGCGGTGCTGAGCCTGCAGATGCATCACCATCGCGCCGAACACTGGATCGTGGTGAGCGGAACCGCCGAAGTCACCCGTGGCGACGAGGTGCTGCTGCTGACCGAAAACCAGAGTACCTACATCCCACTGGGCGTGACCCATCGCCTGCGCAATCCGGGCAAGTTGCCATTGGAGCTGATCGAAGTGCAGTCCGGCAGCTACCTGGGCGAAGACGACATCGTGCGTTTCGAAGATACCTACGGGCGCGCCTGATCGGTCGCTTGCAGGCCCTTCCGACGTATCAGCAAACAGCCGGGGATTCCCGGCTGTTTGTTTTTGCGGCTCGTATTGATCAGCGGACCTATCGCCACCGACCAGAGTTGCGGATTTACTCTCTGGCAGCGGCGATTTCGGCAATCACGCGCTGCAGGCCGAGCTGCCAGTACGGCAACACGATGTCGAACTCGCGCTGCAGTTTGTCGATCGACAGCCGCGAGTACGCCGGCCGCGTTGCGGGCGTCGGATAGTCGGCGGTCGTGATCGGCACCACGCGCGGTGCGCGCGACAACAGGCCTGCGCTGACAGCTTGCTGGAAGATCGCCTCGGCAAAGCCATGCCAGCTGGTCTGCCCTGCCGCCGTGAGGTGCCAGGTACCCGACGTGTCGGGGGTGCGTTGGCGCAGCAACTGCGCAGTGACATCGGCAATCAAGGCAGCAGGCGTTGGTGTACCGATTTGGTCGGCCACCACCCGCAGCTCATCGCGCTCGACACCCACACGCAACATGGTGCGCAGGAAATTCGCGCCGTGCGACGCGTACACCCATGCCGTGCGCAGAATCAGATGCTGCGCGCCCGAAGCACGGATGGCCTCCTCGCCAGCAAGCTTGGTCTCACCGTAGACGCCCAGTGGCGAGGTCGGCGCGTCTTCCGGGTACGGTGCGTTACCTCGACCGTCGAAGACATAGTCGGTCGAGTAGTGCACGAGCGGAACATTGCGGGATGCACACCATGCGGCAATGACGCCGGGCGAGATGGCATTTGCGCGCATGGCGCTATCTCGCTCATGTTCGGCGCGATCCACCGCCGTGTAGGCGGCCGCATTGACCACGCGCGACGGGCCGACCCGGTCCAACAAGACGGCCAACATTTCCGGCGCGTCGAAATCCGCCGTCTCGCACGCGCTTCCATCGGCCAACCGGCCGCTGCGCGTCGTTGCACATATTGCGTCATCGGCTGCCAGTGCGCGCAGCAGTTCCGTCCCGACCTGCCCATTGGCACCAAACAACACCGTGGTCACGGCATGTACACCGGCAGTCGATCGACTGGCACCTCATCAAGGAACGGCGCTTTGGCATCCTTGGCGGACAACACTGGATCGCTGATCGGCCAATCGATCCCGATCGCCGCATCGTTCCAACGCACGCCTGCATCTGCTTCCTTGACGTAAACGTCGGTGCACAGATAGCTGAATAATGCTTTTTCTGAAAGCACGGCAAAACCATGTGCAAAGCCTTCAGGTATCCAGACCTGGCGGCGGTTTTCTGCGCTCAGTAAAACGGCGGTCCAACGCCCGAAGTGGGGAGATCCGGCGCGGATATCCACCGCGACGTCATACACCTCGCCTTCGAGCACGCTCACCAGCTTGCCCTGTGGCCGGGGCCACTGGTAATGCAGACCGCGCAGCACGCCCCTGGCGGACGTGGAGACGTTGCTTTGTACAAAGCTTGTCGGCAGGCCATGCTGCCCGAAGCGCTCTGCATTCCATGTTTCGAAGAAATAACCGCGCGCATCGCCGAAGACCGCAGGCTCGATGACGACGCAGCCGGGCAACGTCGTTTCGATCACTTTCAATGGACGACCCCGCGCTTGGCCAATGCAGTCAGATATTTGCCGTAGTCATTCTTCAACAACGGCGCCGCCAGGCGCTCCAGCTGCTCCGCATCGATCCAGCCCTGACCAAATGCGATTTCTTCAGGGCAGCACACCTGCAGGCCCTGGCGCATCTGGATGGTCTCGATGAAATTGGCCGCTTCGTGCAATGACTGATGCGTCCCGGTATCCAGCCATGCATATCCGCGCCCCAGCGGCTCCAGGTGCAGATTGCCGGCATCGAGATAGCAGCGATTGAGATCGGTGATCTCCAGCTCGCCGCGCGGCGAGGGCTTCAATGCAGCGGCGTAGTCGCTGGCCTTGCCGTCATAGAAATACAAGCCGGTGACCGCGTAGTTGGAACGGGGCTTTTCCGGCTTTTCGGCAATGTCGATGACCTTGCCTTGCTGATCGAATTCGGCAACGCCGTAGCGTTCGGGATCGTTGACCCAGTACCCGAAGACGGTTGCACCCTGCTCACGCGCATCGGCGCGGCGCAAGGTATCGGTCAGACCATGCCCATGGAAGATATTGTCGCCCAACACCAGGCAACTCGGCTTGCCGTCGACGAACTCGCGGCCGATCAGATAGGCCTGCGCCAGACCATCGGGGCTGGGCTGCACGGCATACTGGATATTGACGCCCCACTGGGAGCCGTCGCCCAGCAGCGACTGGAACAGCGCCTGCTCGTGCGGCGTATTGATGATCAGGATGTCGCGGATACCCGCGAGCATCAGCACGCTCAGCGGGTAGTAGATCATCGGCTTGTCGTACACCGGCAACAGCTGCTTGCTGACGCCCTTGGTGATCGGATACAGGCGCGTGCCGGAGCCGCCCGCCAGAATAATGCCTTTACGTTGTGTCATCAGGGATGTCCTGTTGAGGCCCGCACATGCTTGTATGCGCGGGCTCTTGCCTAAGGGCTCGCGTTAGGCCGCGGCGCCGATCCGTTCCAGCCGATAGCTGCCATCCAGCACGCCCTGCACCCAGGCCTGGTTGGTCAGGTACCACTCCACCGTCTGCGCGATGCCCTGCTCGAAGGTATACGCCGGCTCCCAGCCCAGCTCGTTCTTCAACTTGGAGGCATCGATCGCGTAGCGACGGTCGTGTCCGGGGCGGTCGGTGACATGGGTGATCTGGCTCGCGCGCGGTTTGCCGTCCTCACGCGGGCGATGCTGATCCAGCAGCGCGCAGATCGCCTGCACGACCTCGATGTTCTGGCGCTCGGAGTTGCCGCCCACGTTGTAGGTCTCACCGACCTGGCCCTTGGCCAGCACGGTGCGGATCGCCTCGCAGTGGTCGCTGACGAACAACCAGTCGCGTACCTGCTTGCCATCGCCGTACACCGGCAACGCCTCGCCGGCCAGCGCCTTGGCGATCACCAGCGGAATGAGCTTTTCCGGGAAATGGTACGGGCCGTAGTTGTTCGAGCAATTGGTGGTCAGCACCGGCAGCCCGTAGGTGTGGTGGAACGCGCGCACCAGGTGATCCGAGGCCGCCTTGGACGCCGAGTACGGGGAATTGGGCGCATACGGCGTGGTCTCGGTGAACTTGCCGGTCTCGCCCAGCGTGCCATAGACCTCGTCGGTGGACACATGCAGGAACCGGAAGGCCTCGCGACGCGCATCCGGCAGCGCCTTCCAGTAGTCGCGTACGGCCTCGAGCAAGGCCAGGGTACCGACGACGTTGGTCTGGACGAACGCGCCGGGGCCTTCGATCGAGCGATCCACATGGCTTTCGGCAGCGAAGTTCAGCACTGCGTCCGGCTGATGTTCCTGCAGCAGACGGGTCACGAGCGCGCCGTCGCCGATGTCGCCCTTGACGAAGACATGGTCGGCATTGCCTTCCAGCGACGCCAGCGTGTTCAGGTTCCCCGCATAGGTGAGCGCGTCGAGATTGATCACGCGAATACCGCGCGCCACTGCCTCAAGAACAAAATTTCCGCCGATAAAACCGGCCCCGCCGGTCACTAGCCAAGTCGCCACTGTCTACCCCTCCTGGTCGCGCGCGCAGCGCTGCGTTCTCAAACCACACAGGATATACGGTCGGAGCAATCCCAGGCCCAAACGGCATGCGCAAGTGTTGCGCCGCAGCATCCATACGCCATCGCATGGTGCATGCCGCCCGGTTAGAATGGCCCCACTCCCGAGCCTGCCGCCGCGGCCGGGCCTTCCCGCAACAGCTGAAGGATCTCGTACACGATGAAAATCCTCGTCGCCTACAAGCGCGTGGTGGACTACAACGTCCGCATTCAGGTCAAGCCCGATGGTTCCGGTGTGGTCACCGACGGCGTCAAGCTCTCGCCCAACCCGTTCGACGAAATCGCCCTGGAAGAGGCGTTGCGCCTGCGCGACGCCGGCATCGCCACCGAGGTGGTGGTCGCCACCCTGGCCCCGGCCGATGCGGCCGCGCACCTGCGCAACGGGCTTGCGATGGGCGCCAACCGCGCCATCCACGTGGTCACCGACGCGGCGATCCAGCCGTTGACCGCCGCGCGCACCCTGCTCAAGCTGGTCGAGAAGGAACAGCCGGACCTGGTCATCCTGGGCAAGCAGGCGATCGACGACGACGCCAACCAGACCGGCCAGATGCTGGCCACCTTGTGGGGTCGCCCGCAGGCGACCTTCGCCGGCAAGCTGGTGGTCGCCGATGGCAAGGCCACGGTGACCCGCGAAGTCGATGCGGGCCTGGAGACGCTGGAAGTGGACCTGCCGGCAGTGGTCACCACCGATCTGCGCTTGAACGAGCCACGCTTCATCAAGCTGCCGGACATCATGAAGGCTAAGAGCAAGCCGCTGGAAACGCTGGCCTTTGCCGATCTCGGCGTCGATGCGCACGACAGCCTGGCCACCACCTACTACGCGCCGCCGTCCAAGCGCAGCCGCGGCGTGATGGTCAAGGACGCCGCCGAGTTGGTGGCCGCACTCAAGCAGAAGGGGTTGCTGTAATGGCCAAGGTTCTCATCGTTGCCGAACATCTCAACGGCCAGCTCAACGCGGCCACCGCCAAGACCCTCAGCGCCGCGCTCGCGGTGTCGGCCGAGTCCATCGACATCGTCGTGCTGGCGGCCGATCCGGCCGCGGTTGCGACCCAGGCCGCGCAGCTGGCGGGTGTTGCTCGCGTGCTGACAGTGGCAAACGCCGCCAACGAACATGCCATTGCGCAGGTGCTGGGGCCGCAGATCGCCCAGCTCGCCGGCCAGGGCTACACCCACGTGTTCGGCCCCTCGACCACGTTCGGCAAGGACCTGATGCCGGTCGTGGCCGCGCTGCTAGGCGTCAACCAGGTCTCCGACCTGATGGCGGTTGAAGATGCCTACACCTTCAAGCGCCCGATCTACGCCGGCAACGCGATCATCACGGTGAAAGCACCGGCCGACCAGGTCGTGGTCGCCACCGTGCGCAGCGCCTCCTGGCCGGAAGCGGCAGCCGGCGGCAGCGCGACGGTCGAAGCAGTCACGGTCAATGCCGCGCTGCCGACCCATACCCGCTTCGTCGGCCTGGCCGCAGGCAGCTCCGATCGTCCGGATCTGCAGAGCGCCAAGCGCGTGGTCTCCGGCGGCCGCGGCGTCGGCTCGGCAGAGAACTTCCAGCACATCTACAGCCTGGCCGACAAACTCGGCGCCGCTGTGGGCGCCTCGCGCGCCGCCGTGGACGCCGGCTACGTACCGAACGAGCTGCAGGTCGGCCAGACCGGCAAGATCATCGCCCCCGAGCTGTACGTGGCGATCGGCATCAGCGGGGCGATCCAGCATCTGACCGGCATCAAGGACGCCGGCACGATCGTGGCGATCAACAAGGACCCTGAATCGCCGATCTTCGAGATTGCCGATATCGGGTTGGTGGGAGATCTTTTCACTCTCCTGCCGGAACTTGAGACAGCGCTCGCATAGAGCGCTGTCCACCTCTTTCCTCGGCATCGTCCCCTAGAACGGTCGCTCTGGTTGTAAACTGTTCAACCCCCGCTCAGGCGAGATGGTCATGGATCGACATGTCGCATCGGCCTGCACCCACCATGCAGAGGATCCATCGCGCCCATGATTGTCGGTAGAGGACTGCTTGCATCCGCTTTTGATGCTCAAGCTATCGAAACACTGGAGGCTACATTATTCGCATCCGGAGTCTCAAATTCCAGTGAGATCGACCCCTCCGCCTATGCGCGCGAACAGCAACTGCTGGAGGAGCGGCTTGCGGCCGCCAGGGGCGCCTTCGTCTATTTCAGTACCTGCAGCATCGAAGACCCGGATCGCGGGAGCGGTCAATACGCCCGTCACAAAGTGCGGATGGAACAGTTGGTTGCCGATCGCGGCGGCCGCTATCTGATCCTGCGCCTGCCGCAAGTGGTGGGGCGCACGGGAAATCCGCACAACCTGATCAATTTCTTGACCGACCGTCTACGCAGCGGCGAGCCGATCCCGATGTGGTCCGGTGCCGTGAGGTGCCTGATAGACGTTGAGCACGTCGCCGCAATCACCATGCGCCTGTTGCAGGATGGAGCGCCCGAGCAACTGCGCGCCAGCCTGGCACCGCCGGAGGTCATCAGCATGCCGGCACTGGTGGACGTCATGGAATCGATCTTGGGCCTGCATGCGCGCCGCGAGATTGTCGACCGCACCGGGGGGACGCAGCCGGATGCCACACTCATGATGCAGGTCGCACCGACACTTGGCATCGACGTAAGCCCCGGGTACACGCGGCGCCTCCTGGAAAAATATCATCGCCATGACAATGCCAACTGAGACCTGCAAACTTTCGGTCGTTATCCCGGTCTACAAGAGTGCGTCGATCCTGCCGAAACTCGCAGACAAGCTGGGCCGGACACTGCCCACCATGTTCGGCGATTCCTTTGAAGTCATCCTGGTCAACGACTGCAGCCCGGATGACTCGCGCAAGGTGCTGTTTGACTTGGCGCGCGAGCGGCCTTGGTGGAAGGTGATCAACCTGCGCAAGAACGCAGGCCAGCACAACGCCATCATGGCCGGCCTGCGTGTGGCGCGCGGCCAGCAGATCATCACCATGGATGACGACCTGCAGCACAATCCCGACGACATTCCCGCGCTGCTTGCCGCTCTCGGCGATGGTTACGATGTCTGCTACGCAGGCTTCCATTCCAAGCAGCACGCACTGTGGAAGAAAGCCGGAAGCGCACTGAATGACCGGATGGCGGTGTATCTGCTTGGCAAGCCCCAAGGACTCTATCTGTCGCCGTTTCGTGCGATGGTCGCTGGAGTCCGGGAAGAACTGGTCAAGTTCACCGGCCCCAACGTGTATCTCGATGGTTTGATTCTTGCCACCACGACGAGAATCACCAGCATCAAGATCGACCATCACGCGCGTGCAGACGGACAGTCCGGTTACAGCCTCCGCAAGTCCATCTCGCTGTGGCTGAAGATGGCCACCAGCTTTTCGGTATTTCCCCTGAGACTTGCCTCGCTGATGGGGATTGCCGTCTCCATGCTCGGCTTCCTGCTTGCACTGGTCTTTGTCGTTCAACGGTTCACCGTCAACGCCATGCCGGTCGGCTGGGCCTCCATGATGGTTTGCGTGCTCATCACTGGCGGCGTCCAGTTACTTGCGATCGGCGTCATTGGCGAATACCTCGGCCGCGCCCTGCGGCACGTCAACGCCACGCCGCAAGCAGTGATTGAGTCGACCGCGAATATCCCATCACATAACGAACGGGCCACATGATGAAATTACTGCGCGTGGCGCTGGCGGATCCGCGCATCCGCCAGTTTGTCCTTTACGCGGTCTGCGGGGGCTCCGGCGTCTGCCTGGACCTGTGTGTGTACACCGGGCTGATCTGGCTGCACGTCAACTACCAACTCGCCAACGCGGCTGGTTATCTTGCCGGCACCTTGCTCAGTTTCGCACTGAATCGCCACTTCACGTTTCAGACCTACGATAAAACGATGCGGCGTCTCGGCCTCTTCGTTGCAACGGCGTTGGTGGGCTACCTCGTCTCCAGCGCATTGCTATGGGGCCTGGTTTCGGTCCTCGGCTGGAATCCGCTTTGGGCCAAGCTGGCCACGTTAGTGGTCGTGCTGATTCTGCAATTCTCTCTAAATCGCGCCATTACATTCCGATCCCCTGCGAGCATCTCAAGCAAATGAACCAATTCCATACTGTGATCATCGGCGGCGGCTTCGCCGGCCTATCTGTCGCCTACGAGCTCGCCAAGCAGGGTAAGCGCGTCCTGGTCGTCGAGCGTGACCATGAACTTGGCGGCCTGGCAGGCGGTTTCAAGGTTGGCGACCAGGTCCTCGAGAAGTTCTATCACCATTGGTTCAACAACGATGTCGAGATATTCAAGCTGATCGAAGAATTGGGAGCAAACGACAACATCGTGCTGCGCCCCACCCGGACCGGCATGTATTTTGCGGACCAGTTCTATCGCCTCAGCACTCCAATGGACCTGCTCCGGTTCGATGCCCTGCCGTTCATCGATCGCATCCGTCTTGGCATCGCAGTCCTGCGTGCCCGCTCGGTCAAGGACTGGAAGAAACTGGAGAATCTCAGTGCCAAGGAATGGCTGCTCGACCTGTGTGGCGAGAAAGCCTACAAGGTCGTATGGGATCCGCTGCTTGTCGGCAAGTTCGGCGATGTGGCCGACGATGTTTCCGCGGTCTGGTTCTGGAAAAAGCTTGTGTTGCGCGGCGGCAGCCGCAGCAACTCGGGCGACGAAGTGCTCGCCTATTATCGCGGCGGCTTCGCCGCGCTGGCTGAAAAACTCGGTGAAGCCATCGTTCGACTGGGTGGTGAAATTCGGCTTGGCACCAGCGCGACCTCAGTACTGACCGCGAATGGCGTTGCCACCGGCGTGCTGCTGGAAGACGGCGAAGTGCAGGCTGACAACGTCGTATTGTCGACCGCCTTCCCCATCTCTGCCAACCTGCTCCAGGGCAAGACCGACGACGCATTCCTGCAGTCGCTGCGGCGCATCCGTTATCTGGCGAATGTGTGCATGGTGCTTTCGCTGGACCGAAGCCTGTCTGAAACTTACTGGCTGAATGTCAACGATCCCGGATTCCCGTACGTCGGGGTGATCGAGCATACGAACTTCGAGCCGGCCAGCTCGTACGGTGGTCGCCATATCGTCTACCTGTCCAAGTACCTTCCGACCAGCCACCCGATGTACACGATGACCGACCAGGAGCTGGTCGACTTCTCGCTGCCGCATCTGCAGAAGATGTTTCCCGCGTTCGACCGTAGCTGGATTCAGGACGTCCATGTATGGCGCGCCGAATACGCCCAGCCGATCGCCGAGAAGCACTATTCGAGCCTGGTCCCGGGACGTAAGACCCCGCTGCCCAATGTCTACCTGACCAGCATGGCGCAGGTCTATCCGGAAGACCGCGGCACCAACTATGCCGTGCGCGAAGGCAGGAACCTGGCCAACGACATTCTGGCTTCGGACGGGCGTTAATGACTACCGAATACGTTGCACAGGGCACGGATGACTTGCGCCGGAACATGTCGGACAACCAGCGACGTATTCGCATCGCCTTGCTGTATCTGGTCGCTGGGCTGCTGATCGTCGCGGTACTGTATCCAGTCCTCTGTAGCTTTCCGAGGGACCGTACCGGCGACGGCTCGGAATACTACGCGATGGAAATGGCCATGGGCATCGAACATCGGCCCTACGTCCAGGAAGAGACATGGGCCGCTTACGAGCGGCTGAGACTGTCGGGCCAGATCCGGGGAATGCAGCCGGTTGCCGATCTCAAGAACATGTACCGGCCGTTGACCGTCAACGGCGGTACTGATTTCAATCACTTCTGGTTTTACCCTGCAGCAGCAGCCGCGGTCGGGGAAGCAGGCGAAGTCATTGGCCTCAGCACCGAGTCGCATGCGCACTACATGCTGCTGCACGCCATCTTGATTGCGGGCCTGTTCCTGTTGTGCCACCACCTGCACGGCCGGCGGGGAATCCTTGCGGCTGCAGCGATCCTGCTTGCGTCACCAGTGCTGTGGTACGTGAACAAGGTGCACACCGAGCTGTTCACAGTGGTGCTCAGTACAGCGGCGCTGGCCTGCGCCTTGCAGCGGCGCTGGGCGTATACAGGCCTGCTGCTTGCGATTGTGACGAGTCAGAACATCAGTTTTGCGGTGCCTGCTTGCCTGGCCTGCGTCCTCGCGCTGGTCATCCACGCAAGGTCGCGAGCTTCCGGCATGTCGTCGCTGGAAGTCCTGGCACTTGCATTGGCCCCGGTGTTTGCCCTGTTGCACCCGTTTTATTACTTTTCGCGCTTCGGCAGCATCACCCCGCAGTTGATCAACGGAGGCGCGCAGGTCTCTGATCTGCACGTCCTGTCGTCGTTGCGCTACCTGTTCGACCCCGATATCGGGCTACTGCCCAGCTGGCCGCTGGGGCCGGTGATCCTTGCAGTTGCCTTGTACGGCCTGATCAAGCGACGCTACGCGCGCCCGGCACCGACCCTGCTCGTCTACGTGGTCGTCTATGCGCTGGCGGCCATGCTTGCGCAGGCGGCGACCACCAACATCAACTCCGGCGGCACATTCGGACCGGCACGATACGGCCTGTGGTACATCTGCCTTTTCTATCCGCTGATCGCCGCGCTGCAACCGATGGGGCCGACTCGCTGGAGTCGCTGGCTTGGCACTGGAACGTGGGTCATCGTTGCGCTTACCGCCGTCTTGAGCGCGCGTACGGCCTGGCCGGCGAAGGTCGAGTCCTACCTGACCCCCAGCCGCGCCGCCCAGCTCATCTATGGCTACGTGCCGTGGCTCTGGAGTCCGACGGAAGAGGTCTTCTTTGAGCGCAATGCTGCCACCGAGGGTCCCCCGTCGAGCCTTCCTGCCCTGGTGGTAGGTCCGAGATGTCGCAAGGCGCTCTACATTCCAGGACAGGAAGGCGCGCCCATTACCGTGTATCCCGCGGGAGCGTGCGCGCTGGCCCCGGACAGCGCTGCGGAACTCGTCGCCAAGAAGTTCGATCGCAGGCCGGATACTGCCCGCTACTTCGTGGTAGACCGACAGGATCTGCCCAAGGCACCGATCCTGCCCGCGGCGCAGTCCCTCACCCCCGGACACATTCGCCCATATCTGGGCGCGGGTTGGTCGGCAGACGAGCCATCCGGTACATGGTCGATCGGCGATGAGTCCGAACTCAAATTCAGTGTGCAGCAATCCATTCCCGAGGGAGCACCGTTGGTGTTGCACGTGTCTGGACTATGGGCGCCGAAGAGGACCTCAATGAAGGTAAGCGCACGTGTCAACGACGGGCAGTGGCAGGTGCAGAAATTGACCGCATCGACGCCTCAACCGCAACCGCTGAGGATCAGCCTGCCCCAACTGCAGACGGGGCAAGAAGTCCGTATTCAGATGCGTTATGACGAACCTGCATCGCCGTCGCAACTGGGCATGTCCCTGGATGACCGGGTACTGGGCATTTATCTGATGTCACTGGAACTGGGAACCCGTCCCTGAGAAGAGCAGCCGCATGTCTTGACACGTAAAGTGCAAGACATGCGGCCTGGCAGACACGCTTGCGTCCTGCCAGAGTGATTCGGCCGTCAAGCGGTCTGCATCGCCGGATAAAGAGCTCTCTGCCGCAGCCGTCGTTGGGCGCGAGCAATCATGCGATGGGAATGCCACGATCCACCGGCCGGGTGGACGCCGGGCCGATTGAATCGGGCTGGAGATGGCGATCATGCGGATCCATGGGGCGCCGTTGCAGCGCCCCTCCCATGACACCAATCAGGCGGCGAGTGGCTCGTCCTGGGATGGCGCGGTCAACATCCATTCCAGCGTTTCCCGCAATGGGGGACATGACCAATCACTGGTCATCTGCCGCAGCAACGTATTGTCCCCGCAAAGCATCTTCACTTCGTTGGATCGAACGAATGCAGGATTCACCGAGACATCGAGTGTGTGACCGGTGATCTGGGCACAGAGGTCTATGACTTCCCTCAACGAGAACGCGATGCCGGAACATACGTTGACGGTGCGGTCCACCGCCGCCTCGGACTGAAGCAGCCCACGGTACGCGCAGGCAACAGCCCTGACATCGCCGAAGTCACGGGCCACGTCCAGATTCCCGAGCTCCATCCGTGCGGCCCGCCTTGCGAAATGGGACACGATCTTGGGGATCAAGAAATTTTCTGACTGGCCACGCCCTGTGTAATTGAATGGGCGAACCACCGTGCAGGGAAGGCGCCCTTGCCACAATCGGACGACATGCTCCATACCGAGTTTGCTGACCGCATAGTCGTTGGCCGGCGCAGGAGTGACCGATTCGTCTAGTCGACCTGCCGAGGAATTACCGTAGACATTGGCGCTGCTTGCGATCAGGACACGCTCAGGGGCAATCGCAGCGTTGTCGATCGCCTGCAAAAGGTGCCTGGTACCGACCAAATTCACCTGGTAGAAATCATCTGCATTGCCGTGCGCCACAAATGCGAGTGCCGCCAGGTGAATGACGATATCCGGGCGACTTTCCTTGAGTACGTTGCGCAAGCCATCTGCATCACGCAGATCGGCCTGGAGATATCGGTCAGCCGGCCTCAGCCCAGCAGCCCAGGAGGGTACCGAATGCTCCGCCCCTCCAAGACCGATGACCTCGCAGCCCTGTGCTTTGAGTTCGTCCGTCACATAGCGCCCGGTAAAACCGGACGCTCCTGTAATCAGGATCCGCTTGCTGCCGAGATCAGAATGAAGCACCACGCTCGTTCCTCCGCAGATCAGCGTCCACCATCATCTGGCACAACGATTCCAGCGTAGTTTCTGGACGCCATCCGAGCAGACGCTCGGCCTTCTCAGGATTGCCGATCAGCAGATCAACCTCGGCCGGACGGTGAAATTTCGGGTTGATCCGCACAACCACTTTCCCGGTTGCGGTATCCACCGCCGTTTCATCCAGGTCGCTGCCGCGGAATTCGACATGGATCCCGGCGCCCTTGAAGGCCATTGCGACGAAGTCGCGTACCGTCTCGGTCCGGTTGGTCGCAAGCACGAACGTATCGGGCTCATCAGCCTGCAACATCCGCCACATGCCTTCCACATACTCGCGTGCGAAACCCCAGTCGCGCTTGGCGTCCAGGTTTCCAAGTTCAAGGCAGTCCAACATTCCAAGCTTGATCTTTGCGACAGAGTCGGTGATTTTCCGCGTTACAAACTCGCGTCCACGCAATGGACTTTCGTGATTGAACAAGATGCCACTCGAACCGAAAATGCCGTAGCTCTCACGATAGTTGACGGTCATCCAGTGTGCGTAGAGCTTGGCAACGCCATAAGGGCTGCGCGGATAAAACGGCGTGCTCTCGATCTGCGGGACTGCCTGCACCTTGCCGAACATCTCGGAGGTGGACGCCTGGTAGAAGCGGATGTCCTTGTTCACCTGGCGGATCGCTTCCAGCAAGTGGACAGGACCGATGCCGGTGATCTGGGCCGTGGTGGTTGGCTGGTCGAAGGACACACCGACGAAACTCTGAGCAGCCAGGTTGTAGACCTCGGTGGCTCCGGCGCTCTCAAGCATGCGGATGCTTGAGCCCAGATCCGTCAGATCGTATTCGATCAGATTGAGGTTCGGATGCGCTGCAATTCCCAGCTCCTCGATGCGCCAGAAGTTGACCGAGCTCGTGCGCCGGTACGTACCGAACACGCGGTAGCCTTTGTCCAACAACAGCTGGGCCAAATAAGCACCATCTTGGCCGGAGATTCCGGTAATCAACGCAGTTTTCATTAATAGTCTCTTGATTTACGTATTGGATTTGAATCAAGCCTGAGCGAAGCCGGCCCTGTTCCAGTGATCGTTTGGATTCAGCGCGTGGCCAAGGGCTTTCCGCCTGCGCCACAAACGGCCTGCTTGCCTTGATCCTGGCACGCTGTAATCGGGCCGTAGTCAATGGGCTCGATCATGAAGTCGCTATACCACGCTACCGATTCCTGCACCAGGCCGAACCGCATGACCTTGCCAAGCACGGCCTGTGTGGGCACCTCAACGGTCACCTCGGCGGTACTGCCCGCGGCGATCCCACCGGTTGGAAGCGATGCGCGCACAAAATCCTGCTGAAGCACGGCACCGTCACGGTCCGCCAGGGAAATGGCAAGGTTTACCGGCAGCTTCCCCGTCGAACTGATCATGACCTTGCCAAGATTGGTGACCGACACGACGGTCCTGAGCAAGGCCCCATTCTGAACGATAACCGGATCCGACGCGATGGCATAGCGGGCCCCTGCTTGGTCCTGCGTCAATGCGCCGCTCATCTCGGGCGCTTCGGCCACTGTCTTCTGCTGTTGTACCGCACCCTGCGCTGGCTGCTTAGCGTCCGGCGACCTGGAGCAGCCGACCAAGGCGATGACCGCCATCAATGCGACTACGATGCCCGACTGGGCGCGCAATTTGGATATTACGTTCATGGGTGAAGACCTGTGATGGATGGACATACGCCGCTGATTATTGAGTGGCTTCCACGAGCACGCGAAGCCGGGCCGGCAAAAATCCACGACTTTTGAACCAGCAAACTGATTCCTGGACCAGATCCAGCTCCAGGTAATACTCACCTGGAACTTCCGGAGCACGGACCGTGATTTCATGAATTCCGGACGACAGCGGGGTCACCACGTCATGCAGGAAATGGCGAGGCTGTTCGGCCAGTTCCTCTGTCGTATCCGCAGAGAACCAGAAATGTCCGAGGTAGATACCGAAGGGCTTCAGCGAATAGCCAAAAGGACTGAGCCATGGATAGTCGCTGTGATTGATCAGCTCCACTTTCAGGGAGATCAGGCTCGTGGGCTCCACGACCGACGGTGATTCCAGCACGACGGCCTGGCCCTGAAAAGCCGCCTCGGGCAAGGGCTCGTCATACGGGTAGCCAACCGATGCTCCTACGATACGGGCATCAGGATCCAGCTCTTGCTCTTCCAGTGCGCTGATGGCTTTCCCAACCCAGTGATCTCCCCGCAATGTGCTCAGCACGTCGATCCGATGCAGTTCGTCAGCAAGCGGGGAGTGTAGATCGAATTTCAAACTTGCCACTGCTTCGGCAACGGTATCCCTGAAATCGGAAAATACGCGGTGTTTCCGCAAGACACGCGCATATTGCTCAGCCGCCACGAATGGGTCGAATGCCGCTCGGCGGGCGGCATCGGCGCATCCGTCCGCCCAGGCTGCATAGGACCTCTGGTCCAGGATCAGCTGCCGCAGCAGGTCTGCCAGCGCTCCCGAACACCCGGCATCCGGCGCAAGCTTCTTTACCGATACAGGTAGCTCGGCGTACCAACCGTGATCCGATACGATGGTCGGAAGGCCCGCCTGTAGCGCTTTGGACACGACTGCGGAGGTCTCGCCCATCGTCGGTTGTCGCAGGGCGATCATCAAATCCGCTCGCTCGAAGACGCTGCGGAATTGGTCATTGTCAACGTGTCCATGATTGATCAGCCGCACATTGCGGAGGCCTGACAAGGCTTCCAGCTCCACGCTGACAGCAACCTCCAGCTCCCCCGCGATTTCCAGCGTGACCGGTTCCGTCAGATCTGCGTCGATGGCGACCAGGGCCTGCACCACCCAGTCGAAACGTCGGTTGGCATGCCCGCCGCCCAGGAGCGCGATGGTACGCAACTGGTCACGTACGCGGTGCGGTGCGACCACAGGATACAGCTGCGGCACCACGGTGACGGGAAGCCATGGAAAGTCCGCAGCGACGCGATCAGCCGCATAGCGGGAATGCACCACGACCTCGATGGCGAGCTTGGTGGCCACCTGATGAAGAGGAAACTGCACCACATCCTCGCGATTCCACACGGGAGCGCCGCAGCGAAGCGCCAAACTAGCGGCGCTGATCTCGTTCGCCGAATGCCACTTCTCCAGCAGGCTGAGGTAATCGCCGTTCAGCAGGCGAGCTTCGTCGTTCAAGACACCCGCAGCCATATGATGCAGCACAAGATCGTGCAGATGGACGACGCCCGGCCTGGCCGCCATCAGCGGCAGCATCCAGCCATGGAACGCGGGATGGTTTCCCATCTGGTAGACGACCGCATCCACATCCCGGAGGGTGTCGATCACGGTTGTTGCCCCCTCGCGTTCGAGGCGGCCCCGGGTAATCACATCAACGTCCAGGCCTTGCTTCCGCAGCATCTCCACCAGGCCCGCCGAATACTCCGCAATGCCCGAGCGCTCCGGGGGCTGTGGCCCAACCATCGCGATGCGATACGGGGCACTCAAAGCCGGCTCTCCACCAAATTGCTTATCACGCGGTCCCACGTAATGGAGGTGCTCATGCGTTGACCTTCCTCGGCGAGGGCACGGAGCTGCGCCGGCTGCTTCGAGTAGCAATCGACCAGGCTCTCCGCAATGGCCTCCGGCGTGGGACGCGTCACCCAACCACTACCGGTGGACTGAACGATTCGGCCAACTTCACCACTATCATCCACCGTAATGACCGGCTTGTATGCGGCGAAACTTTCCAGCGTTGCAAAACCGTAATCCTCGTCCACTGGTGAGTAAAAGACTGCGCGGCAGTTGGCAATCAACTCCAATAGCTTCGCGTCGTCGACAAAGCCCGCCAGCTCGACACGATCCTCCAGCCCCAACTCACGTACCAGAGGCGCCAGCGAATGTGCGTACTCGCCGGCCCCCGTGCCCGCAATCACCACCTTGGCATGGGGAACGTGCTGGGCGGCGCGGATCAGCAGATCCGGACGCTTCATCGACTCCAGTCGGCCAATGCACAGCACGTAATCCCCGTAGTCGCCGGATTTGATGAAGGGCGCCAGCTTAGACGGTGGATAAAGGACTTCGGATCCCAGGCCGCTGTACTGCTGCAGCCTGTCCGTGACCGTCTGGGAGATCGTGTAGCGAGGTTCGATTTCTGACAGCAACTCCTTGTCAGACGCACGCAAGGCATCACGAATCGCAGATTCCCTGGCGGTCAGGTGCGGTTGGTCGAAGCGCGTGCGCCCCAGGTCGTAAAGCACTCTGTGCTGATGGACGAGCCAAAGCGCCTTGTTGTCATGCGACGCCGCATAGGTCGGATACTTGGTACAGATGCACAGGTCGATCTTTTGACCATTACTGTCATTCAGATTGAGCAACCTCCATGCCAACAGGGAGGACATGATCTCTGTTTCCGGGTACCACCTGTAAGGCAGCTGCACCAGTTCTGCAACGACATTGCGCGACTTGCCCCACAGATTAATCTGCCTGACCAGCTCCTCGTTGAGAAGCTCGGCGCCGCCCCTAACAAACGGCACTTGCGCGCCAAGCACAATAACTCTCTTCAAGTAAATTCCCCTTCAATGATGTCCCTGCCCACACAACTGCGTTGCCCGATCTTACTTGCGCATCCTTCTGATGCGAGCACCTAACTGATCCAGCGCGACCAGCCGCTTGTCGATGGCTACGCCAGCCGGGGTATCCAGGGTGTGCTCCGAAACAGCCGTACCCGCTCCCTCTGTCCGCTGAATCAACGGGACAGCGGGAGGAGCGCCGCGCTTGTTCACTTTCACACTGAACCACCTCAACGGCGCGGTGACGCGCCATGAGCGGCTGGCATGAAACTCTGCAAGCTGCCTCTCCAGCATCTGGACGGCAATTTCCAGTTCACGCACGCGATGACGTGCCGCTTCTATGGTTTCGAGACGTTGCGACAAGTCCGCCTGCAAATCTCTCAGTCTGCGCCCATCGTCGACTTTGGACGCCTCGGACGTCTTGACGCTTTCCAGCAGCGAGGCAATCCTGGCCTGCAATTGGGCATTGGTGGTTTCGTGCTGCTCGTTGAGCTGTTCCAGTTCCACCATCCTCACCTGCATTGCATCGCGTTCTTCAACGAGTCGGCTGACATCGGCGGCCAGCAGTTCCGACAGTTCGCGAACCCGCTGGCGCTCGACCAGCTCCAACTCCAGTTCCGCGACGCGTGCAGCCAGCGTCGCGTTGTTTGCCGTCTGCTCGGCCAGGCGATCGGCTAGAACGCCATCATTTTCCTCAACTGCAGAAGCGCGTTTTTCCAGCTCTCTTGCCCAGTTGTTCAGTTGAACGCTAGCCCTTTCAAGATCGCGATAACGGGCATCGGCCGTCTCCACGTCAAGCTGGAGGGATGCAATCTTTTCCTGGCTCTGCTGGACACCTTCCTGCATCCGCTCCAGCAACGACGCACGCCCGGCAAGTTCGACCCTGTCATGCTCGTTCTGGGTATAAAGCGCGCCCAGGCGCGTGTTGTAGCTGAGCAATGCCTGCTGCATGTGCAGATACAGAGAGGTCCACTCAGGCGCACGGTCCGGACCTGCCTCACCACGCGCAATGCACTGCTGCAGTTCGGCGAAGGTCCAGCGAGTCTGCTCCTGGCCGAAGGCCTGGATAAAGGCATTCCGATAGCGGGGCGGCAGAACCATGAAGTCAAGCGCGGGCTCCCGACCTGGATTGGACGGAACGATCTGCCGCTGCAATATTTCCTTTACGGTAATCAGGAACGACAGCAGCAAATCACCGAGCCAGGAGCAATCGGTGGCATCGCTGGAAATCGCACCATAATCGATGAGGAGCGTGCGCCCATCCCGGGCCATCAAGACGTTCCAGCAACGGACATCATTATGGTAAAGACCGGCGCGCTCGAGTATCACCAATTGCTCAAGCAGATCAGCGATCACTCGGTCGGCGTCATACGGAGAGCCGTCATCGATCAGCTCAGAAAGCAGACGTCCTTCCGCCATCTCCCTGACCAGAAACAGATCAGACGCATCGTCCAGCGCTGCGATCAACCGGGGTGCCGGGTAGGACGCCGGTGGATTGCTGAGGAATTCCACCTCATTATCGAATTCCTGCCGATTGATCTCGGATCGCCCGCCGATCCCCATCGTCATTTTCTTGACGAAAACCTGTTCGCCGAAATAATAGCGCCTGCTGTATTGATGGGTGCCGCGCCCGTAGGCGTGCGCCTCGCCCGACCAGGAACTGAATCGGCCGACACTCTCTCCCACGTACCACAGTCGGCTACTGGCGAAGTACAGAGGCCTGGAAACGGCGGACAGATGGGTCGCCTGCCGCGCCAACAGCCTGGTGAACGCATAATCGCTCAACAACTCTGCAGGGTCATGCGGGAGCGACTGCGCCCAGTAAAGTGGCTCTTCCCGCAATGCCAATTCAAAGATTGCTGCCTCAGTCACTTCGGAAAGCTTTCGGCACAGCGCCGCAACACGCGCAATTCCCTGAGAATGCACAAGGTGGTGGAAAACGCTCAGACCCAGCACGAGATCGTACTGATCCGGATCAAGCCGCGAGATGACATCCTCCACCGTGCCGTGCTCGAACGATACGGCAAACACCGGATGCTCCCGAGACAGCGCCTGACACACGTTGACGTTGAGATCGAGAAAATCCACACCGTGCACCTGGTGCCCGTCGGCCGCAAGACTCAGAGAAAAGAACCCCTGCGCACAGCCGAGATCCAGCACTCGCAACCGCCGCCCCAGCGCTGCCTGCAGCTGCCGTGCACAGTCGCGGATCAGCACCAGCCTGTCCTCGCAACCGCGAGAGCTGCCGTCCGAGAGTTCCGGGTGGCCAAAAATGGGCTGATACTTCTCCGGCAAGGCTGCCACCAGCGCGTCAATATTCATCGGTTCGGTCATGACTCTTTGTTCGCTAAAGTGATGCGGAATCCCACAGCCGTCACGACGACGCCTCTACGAGTTCGAAATCCGCCTTGAGATCCATCATTCCCCAGAACTGCATGCCTCTGGCGACATCCAGCACGATGGCATCGTAGCGGCGATCCAGAGGCGTCAGTTCCAGGAGTGGGTCGCCACTGGAGATACCCAGGGAAACCAGGTAGTTGGCTTCGTTGAGATCCAGAGGCATGGTGAACTTGCAGACAATGACCTGTCCTGCCTTTACGGAAATCCCGGCCTGCCCACCGCTCGAAAGAAAGGAATTGGTACCGTAAAGGAACAGCCCCTCGATCGTTTTCACTAGAAACCCGGGGACAACGCTGTCGAAATCCCGGTCAAATGCAATCTTGACGTAAAACGCGGTCCTGGCGCCGCTTTCGACACGTGCGGGAAACTCCTGCCCGCCACTGGTCACCACATAATCCAGTATCCGCGCCCCGCCCTGCCCCCAGCGATGCTCGTCGGCATTGTAATACGGACGGGTATGGAAGACGTCTTCGTCGCCAGTGCCCATCTCGCGCGGCAGGTCGGTTGCCTCGGCCTGGAGCAAGGCAGGCTTCTTGCCGAAAAGTTCGTCCAGGTAGAGATTTGACACTTCACGCGACGGACCGTCGGCATGGACAGCCCCCCCCTTGATCAGGATGGCGCGGTCGCAATGCTTGACGATGTCCCCGACAGAATGACTCACAAGAATCAGAGTCATCCCTTTTTCCTTGAAGGACTGGATTCGCTTAAAGCACTTGGCCTGGAAGTATGCATCTCCTACCGACAGCGCTTCATCGACGATCAGCAGGTCCGGTCGGAACGCCGTGGCCACCGCAAAGGCAACGCGCACCTGCATTCCGCTCGAGTATGTACGCACCGGCTCGTCAAAATACTCACCGATCTCAGCAAATTCCTGTATTTCAGGCAGGACCGCCTCGATCTGCTCCAGGGTATAACCCATGAGCCCCGCAGAATGCCGGGCATTCTCGCGTCCACTCAGATCAGGATTGAAGCCCATGCCCAATTCAAGGATGGCGGCAATGCGCCCACGCCGAATGATTCGCCCTTCGGTAGGCTGCGAGGTGCCGGTAATCAATTTAAGCAGCGTGCTTTTACCAGCACCATTGCGGCCCATGATTCCGATAGACTCGCCGGGAGCGACCGAGAATCCGACATTTCTCAGGACCCAGTGCTCTTCACGGGGCTTGACCTGCAGACCGAACCAACTGGCTGCGCGCAACCACTCGCTCCCCCATACGCGATAGGACTTTCCAAGTCCTTCTACAGTCAGCATAGCGCTCATAGGGCATCCACCATTTCGGCGCTCGCGCGGCGGAAAACAATCATGGACACGGTGCAGAGGACGGCCGTCGCCACCATCAACGGCACCAAGCCCATCCATTCCGGAGAGCGCCCGTAGAGAAGCACGCCCTGATAAGCGCTGACGAGCGGGAACAGCGGATTGAGCTTGAACAGCTGCTGCGTCTGCTCTGGAAGGATATCGATGGTGTAAACGATAGGCGTCACCCAGAACATCGCCTGCAGAACGACCGGCACAACCTGCCCGATGTCACGCACGAAGACATTGAAGACGCCAAGCAGCAATCCGATCGACATCGCGAAAGCCAGCGTCAGCAGCATCAGCAGCGGCAGCCAGGCCGCCTGCGGCCCCAGGGTATGCCCCAGGATCGCGAACACGATGATGATTGCCAGGAACAGCAGAAGGTTGTTCACCATGACAGTGCCACCGGCAATGAGTGGCAGGCAGATCCGCGGGAAGGCCTGCTTCTTCATCAGATTGCCGTTATCTACGAACAATGAAACACACTTGCCAATGCATTCGGCGAACAGGGTCCAGCACAGCGTTCCGGCCATCAGGTACAGTGCGTAGGCAAACTTGTTGTTGACGCCCGGCAACTTGGCCGCCAGGACCTCAGAGAGGATCGTCGCAAAGATCAGTACCTGCATGAGCGGATGGATGATCATCCACAACGCGCCCAGCTTGCTCTGCACAAAACGCAGTCGCAGATCGTTCCTGATTGACGAGAGGATGAAATAACGGAAGGCCCATACGGACCGGATCATGTCCAACGTTGCTACCTCTGAAATCGTTCAGCACCTTGTTGAAGCCGCTGCACACAGATCGCTGCATGCCCATGAATGAGGTTACGCCGTCACCGGCGCGGTCAGTCCATGACTTCGGTTACTTCCGCAACCCGCGCCATCAGTTGCCGCGCCGCAGTGTCCGGGGAAAGTTGCAGGCGAATGTCGTCCCTCGCCACCTCACCGAGCGCGCGCGCGCGTGCTGGATCGTCGGCGAGGCGCCGCATGGCAGCAGCTGCGCTTTCAACCCGCGGCTCGGCCCAGCTGGCGCCGTCTGAATCGGGGTACCGGCCTGCAACGGCGACCAAATCGTACTCTACAAGACAGGAGTTACGACTGGTCATGAATTCCATATTGCCGGACCATCCGGTCGCGATGACGGGCTTGCCCTGCGACATGCACTCGGCCAGCCCCAGTCCGAAACCTTCTGCACGATGCAGCGAGACATACACATCGCAGCAACGCTGAAGCGCACGCACATGCGCGTTGTCGATCACTTCATCACGTAACAGGATTCGCGAATCCTGGACCACGAGTGCGAGGAGTTCACGCATGTGTTCGGGATACATATGCCCATTGCTTGACTTCAGCACGAGGCAGACGTCGTCACGACTGCGTGGGAACGCCTGCTGGAAGGCATGCACAACTGCCTGCGGGTTCTTTCTGGCGACGAAGGAATGGAAATCGAAGGTGAAAAGAAAGACGAACTTGTCTGCATCGAGCCCAAAATCATGCCGCTGCAGCCCGCTATCGCGCCTGTCGGACAATGGCAAAGGCAGCCGAATGATCGGCTTGTCTGTAATCTGCAGGAAGGCGTTTTCGATGAACCGCGAGGCCACCATGATCTCGTCCACGAGTCCGATCGCGCTCAACCAGCTCGGCGGGACTATTTCCAGCTCCCAAAACCAGCAGGCGATCACGTATTGCCCCTGCATGCGCGCGCGACCGACATGCTCGAACGCGGCCTCCAGGTAGTCGGGGTTCACAAAGACGATCGTGACCCGATGCGGCATGCACTGGTCGATAAAGCCGTCCATGCTCCGTTCCTGCCAGGAGTGTGGCAGCCCCATTTCCAGGTCATACAACGACACCGGCACCCCTGCGTTGATGAGTGCCCGCGCGTACATCCTGGCACTCTCTGCCAACCCGAATTCGCCACGGATATAGCCGAGAATATTGACACCTGCTACCGATTCGACTGCAGGCAAGGCGCCGCTGTTTTCCAGCTGCAAAGACTCGTCGCAGCCCTGCAGTGCCAGGTCCCAGGCCTCCGTTCTCTGAAAGCGCGTTTGCACCCTGGCACGGGCGGAGAGCAGTGCGGATACGCGCGCGCGCAGGCCAAGCGGAAACAATCGATAGATGCGCTGCAGCCACGGCTGCTGGCGTATCCATGACTGCATGCGCAGTCCTGCAAGCCCGGTCCGCCAGGAAGCAGAGATGCCCTGACGTTGCGGCGACGCGGTCATGGAGAACTGGATGCCTCGAGCGCCTGCGCCAAATCCCCCCGCAAATCCCCCACATCCTCAACCCCCACGCTCAGCCGCACCAGCGCATCGCTGATACCAAGCTGGTCGCGGCGGGCCACGGGGATGGAGGCATGCGTCATGACGGCGGGATGGTTGACCAGGCTTTCGACGCCGCCGAGCGATTCGGCCAGGGTGAACAGTTCAGTCTTCTCGCAAAAACGCTTGGCCGCCTCGAAGCCGCCCTTAAGCACGATCGAGACGATGCCGCCGAAGCCGGACATCTGGCGCTGGGCCAGTGCGTGCTGCGGGTGCGAGGCCAGCCCGGGGTAGATCACCTTTTCGATCGCGGGGTGGGTTTCCAGCCATTGCGCCAGCGCCAGCGCGTTCTCGCAATGCGCGCGCATGCGCAGCGGCAGAGTCTTGAGGCCGCGCAGCGCGAGGAAACTGTCGAACGGGCCTTGCACGCCGCCGATGGAGTTTTGCAGGAAGGCCAGTTGCTCGGCCAGTTCGGCGTTGTCGCCGACCACCGCGATGCCGCCGACCATGTCCGAGTGGCCGTTGAGGTACTTGGTGGCCGAGTGCACCACGATGTCGGCGCCCAGGCCGAGCGGGCGTTGCAGCATCGGCGAGGCAAAGGTGTTGTCGACCACGATCAGCAAGCCGTGCTTGCGCGCGATCGCAGCGATGGCGGCGATATTGACCAGCTTGAGCATCGGGTTGGTCGGAGTCTCGATCCACACCATCTTGGTGTCGGGGCGGATCGCGGCTTCGAAGGCGGCCGCATCGGTCAGGTCGACGAAGCTGAAATCCAGGCCGGCGGTGCGGCGACGCACCCGCTCGAACAGGCGGAAGGTGCCGCCATACAGGTCGTCCATCGCCACCACGTGGCTGCCGGCGTCCAGCAGTTCCATCACCGTGGAGGTGGCGGCCATGCCGGAGGCGAACGCGAACGCACGCGTGCCGCCTTCCAGCGACGCGACGCAGCGCTCATAGGCAAAGCGCGTGGGGTTGTGGGTACGCGAATACTCGAAGCCTTGGTGCTCGCCCGGGCTGGACTGCGCATAGGTGGACGTCGCGTAGATCGGCGGCATCACCGCCCCGGTGCTGGGGTCCGGCGACTGCCCTCCATGGATCGCCAGCGTGGCGAGCGAGAGTTCGCGCTCGCCATCGTGGCTGGGTGTGGTGCGATTGGACATGGAGGTTCCCGGAAAAAGTGGCGGATTGTAGCAAGCAGGTCTGAATGGCCGGTGCCGCGCGTCCCATCCGGGCGCGCGGCCATCTGCGATCACTGCACGCGGCGGCGCAGGTAGTTGAGCAGGTCGATGCGGGTGATCAGGCCCAGGAACTGGTTGCCGTCCATGACGATGGCGACCTGGCCGCGGTCGAACACCGGCAGCAGCGCCTCGATCGGTGAGGCGACATCCAGGCGATCGAGCTTGCTGACCATCGCGGTGGAGATCGGGTCGCGGAAGCGTGCCTCGTCGCCGTACACATGCAGCAACACGTCGCTCTCGTCGACGATGCCGACCAGCTCGCCGTCATCGATGACCGGCAGCTGCGAGACGTCGTACAGCTTCATGCGCTGGTAGGCGGTGGTCAGCAGGTCCTTCGGTCCGACCACCACGGTGTCGCGCTTGTTGTACGGGCGCAGGATCAGGTCGCGCAGGTCGCCGTGCTGCGGGCGCTCCAGGAAGCCGTTGTCCAGCATCCAGTAGTCGTTGTACATCTTGGACAGGTACTTGTTACCGGTATCGCAGACGAATACCAGCACGCGCTTGGGCGTGGTCTGCTCGCGGCAATACTTCAACGCGGCGGCCAGCAGGGTGCCGGTGGACGAGCCGCCGAGGATGCCCTCCTTGGCCAGCAGCTCGCGCGCGGTGTGGAAGCTTTCCGCGTCGGTGATCGAATAGGCCTTCTTGACCCGCGAAAAATCGGAGATGTCCGGCAGGAAGTCCTCGCCGATGCCTTCGACCAGCCAGCTGCCGGACTTCTCGCTGACCGTGCCCTCTTCGATGTACTGGGTCAGGATCGAGCCGACCGGGTCGGCCAGCACCAGCTCGGTGTGCGGCGAGGCGGTGGCGAAGGCGCGCGACAGGCCGGTCATGGTGCCGGAGCTGCCGCAGCCGAACACGATCGCGTCCAGATCGTTGTCCATCTGCGCCAGGATCTCCGGGCCGGTGCCGAATTCGTGCGCGGCCGGGTTATCCGGGTTGCCAAACTGGTTGATGAAGTAGGCGCCCGGGGTCTCGGCGGCGATCTTGGCGGCCAGGTCCTGGTAGTACTCCGGGTGGCCCTTGGCCACGTCCGAACGGGTCAGTACCACCTGGGCGCCCATGGCCTTGAGGTTGAAGATCTTCTCGCGGCTCATCTTGTCCGGCACCACCAGGATCAACCGGTAGCCCTTCTGCTGGGCGACCAGTGCCAGACCCAGGCCGGTATTGCCGGCAGTGCCTTCGACCAGGGTCGCACCCGGGGTGAGGTCGCCACGCTGTTCGGCCGCCTCGATCATCGACAGGCCGATGCGGTCCTTGATCGATCCGCCGGGGTTGGCCGCCTCCAGCTTGAGGAACAGCTCGCAGACGCCGGTGTCCAGGTGCTGTGCCTTGACGATCGGCGTGTTGCCGATCAGTTCGAGTACGGAGGAATGGATCGCCATCGGAATATCGTCACTGCGTCGCGCGGGGCTTGGCCGCCCATTATCCGACGAACGGCTGGGGAATGCTCATTCAGACTGGAACCGATCGCGCCGGCCCGTGAACGGGCGGGCTCAGCCAGCGCTGCGTCACTACCACCGGCCTGACTGCGCGGTCGCCAGACGGGCATCGCGCCCTGCTGCCAGGCGCGTGACACGCAGATGCGCAAATTAAAGACGCGGACGGTGGCAAGCCGACGAGGAGGCCGCCACCGCCCGCGGCGGTGAACTTGTTCTAGCGGTGGGGAAGGATCAGTGGGTGAGCTGGTCGTACATCCGGGTGAGCTTTTCTTTCGCCTGCAACTTCTCGCGCTTCATCTGGCCCAAGGTTACGTCGTCGATGGGGAGCACCCCGAGTTCGGCATCCATGCATTTCTTGTTCAAGAGCTTGTGGCGTTGGTACAGCTGCTTGAACTCGGGATCGGACTTGACCAATGCGTCGATTTCGGTCTGCGGTTGCCCTTCGAACATGGCGTTACCTCCTTCACTTGAAACACTTAAAACAAGAACGCCCCGGCCGCGGGCGGCACGGGGCGCTGCTTGGGGATGGAAGACTCGCGGATCACAATGGCAAGCGCACTGGCGGAACCAAAAAGCTGTCCACCGAACTGCGTTGATACGTGCCCTTGCGTCACTGGCCCGGCCCTCCGTACTTCCAGGCAGCGGAGTGCTGCCCGGGAGTACGACCCTACGCCGGTCGCGGAGGGGGTTCAAGGCCAGAGCGGCTGCTTTTGCCGTTCCCTGCCTCAATCAGTGACCGCGGTTCAACCAGGCGTCATGCCCGGGTTAAAAGACCTTAACTTCCAACCACTTGCATTACGGCGAGACAACCACCTCCGCAGCGCGCGTCTTGCTGGCGGCGGCCTTGGTGCCATTGACCTGCAGCCGTGCGCTGGCAACACCGGCAGCCACCAGGGCATCGCGTAACGCTTCGGCCCGCTTCTTGGCGGTGGCCGCATCGCTGTCGTAGCCGACGATGCTGACCCGGCCTTTCTTGCCGATGTTCAGATACTCGGCCAGTGCCTTGGCCTGCCCCGCGGCATCGCCGGACAGCGCGGCCTTGCCACCGAAGGCGCCACTACCCAGCGAAAACACTTCGCCGCGGCTGTCGAACTTGGCGGACGGCAACTTGGCTCCGGCCACCAGCTCGGCTTCTTCATGCGCCAGTTGCACCGCTTTTTGCTGGGCCGCATTGAGCTTGGCGGTCTGCTTGCCGGCCACGCTGGTCAGCGCCAGCTCGGCGTCCTGACGGGCCAGGGTCTCCTGTTCGGCCGCCTGACGCATGCGCTCGGCCTCCTCGGCCTGGATCTGCGCCTGCACGCGCAGACGCTCGGCTTCCTGGCGCGCGCGCGAGGCGTCACGGCGGCTGGCTTCGATCAGCAGGTCGTTGCGAGTGCCTTCCAATCGATCCAGCTCGCGCCGCGCCAGTGCGGTGCGGGCAGTGAGTTCGGCGATTTCGACCCGGCGGTCGGCCAAAAACACCAGCTCGTCGCGGTCGCGCCGCTTGGCCTCGGCCAGCGCCGCCACGCTCTGCTGCGCCTGCAGCCGCTCGAAGCGGGCCAGTTCATTGGTCTGCGGGTCATTCTGCAGCGCGGCCAGGCGCCGGTTGAGCGCGTCGGCCTGGGGGTCGTCCTTGGCCGCCATTGCCAGCAACGGCAGGGTGCCCAGGCTCAGCACACCGAGATAAAGAAGCGGGCGCAGTTTCATCGGCCGGCCTCCCCAGTGTTGAGGCTGTTCTGCAGTTGCGCCACTTCCTTGCGCCGCTGTTCCAGCTGGGCGGTGACCACCGCCTCTTCGCTGCGCGCCTTGGCCAGATCGGCGTCAGCCGCTGCGCGCAAGGCGATCTGTGGCACCTGCTTGCGCTGGCGCTTGTCCAGTTGAGCCTGCTGGGCCTGCATCAGTTCCTGGCGGGCCAGATTGACCAGATCAGGGGCGTACTGGTCGGCATCGGCCTGGGTGGCGCGTTGCACGGCCTGTTCGGCGGCGGTGAGCTCCGGTGCCACCTGGGCGGCAGCCGGAGAGGAAAGAACCATGAAACAGGCGATGCCATACAGGGATCGCCGCAAGTATGCGAAGCTAGCCGTCATTAGGGGAGCCGTAGCGAGAAGTCTCGAGCACGGCCATTGTCGGAAGCCTGCGGCGGACTTGCAACGAGACGCTGCCGTTTGTTGGGGAACCATTGCGCATGGATATCGGCTACTTCCTGAAGCTGATGACCGAAAAGAATGCCTCGGACATGTTCTTGACCACCGGCGCACCGGTGTACATCAAGATCGAAGGCAAGCTCTACCCGCTCGGCAATACGGGGTTGCCGCCGGGAATGGTCAAGAAAATCGCTTATTCATTGATGGACGAAGGCCAGGTACCGCAGTTCGAGCGCGAGCTGGAGCTCAACATGGCCATTGCCCTGTCCGACGCCGGGCGCTTCCGCGTGAACGTGTTCAAGCAGCGCGGCGAGGTGGGCATGGTGATCCGCGCCATCCGCAGCCGGATCCCCAGCATCGAAGAGCTCAACCTGCCGCAGGTGCTCAAGGACGTCATCATGACCCCGCGCGGGCTGGTGCTGGTGGTCGGCTCGACCGGCTCAGGCAAGTCGACCTCGCTGGCCTCAATGATCGACCACCGCAACAGCACCACTACCGGGCACATCCTCACCATCGAGGACCCGATCGAATATCTGCACAAGCACAAGATGTCGATCGTGAACCAGCGCGAGGTGGGCCTGGACACGCACGCCTTCCAGAGCGCGCTGAAAAACGCGATGCGCGAGGCGCCGGACGTGATCCTGATCGGCGAGATCCTGGATGCCGAGACCATGGAGGCGGCGATCGCCTTCGCCGAGACCGGCCACCTGTGCCTGGCGACGCTGCACTCCAACAATGCCGACCAGACCATCGAGCGCATCCTCAACTTCTTCCCCGAGAGCGCGCACAAGAACGTGCTGATGAACCTGGCGCTGAACCTGCGCGCCGTGGTGTCGTTGCGCCTGGTCAAGGGTGTGGACGGACGCCGCCGGCCTGCGACCGAAGTGCTGCTCAACACGCCGATGATCCGCGACCTGCTGCGCCGCGGCCAGGTGCACGAGGTCAAGCAGGCGATGGAGGAATCGCTGGAAGAAGGCATGCAGACCTTCGACCAATGCCTGTTCCGCATGGTCAAGTCCGGCGAAATCGAGCAGGAGGAAGCGCTGCGCGCGGCCGACTCGCGCGATGGCCTGGCGCTGAAGTTCCGCCTGTCCGAGGGCGGTTCCGGCGAGCACGACCCGTACGCGGATTACGAAACGGCAGCGGCACCGAAGATCAGCCACGGCTTTATCTGATCGTCGGCAGGTGCGCGCGGTTGCCGCGCACTTGCCCGGAGCGACGGGTGCGCATGTCCGTTGCCGGTGTACGAGCGGTGCGCATGTTGGGGACAGCGCAGCGGCTAGCTCCGATCAACCCATGAGTGCCGCCGAGCGCGGCCGATGCCCAGTGCGCGGAGACCGCGCGCCGGCTGCGCGCCACCCGGCCAACCGACAACCGCTCGCTACCGGCACCTGCCCTGCCCGGGCTGCGAGTTCAACGCGGATGCGTCACGCACCAGGCAAAGGCCTGCCGCCGATCAGGCCGGCACCGCGTCGGCCTGCATTTCCGGCCGCGCCGCCGCGAATGCCGGCAATGCCAGGCAGGCCTGTTCGATACGTTGCAGGATCGGATACGCCGTCAGATCGACGTCGAAACGGCGCGCGTTGTAGAGCTGCGGAATCAGCACGCAATCGGCCAGGCCCGGCGTGTCGCCGTGGCAGAACGTGCCGGCATGCGGGTCACCGGCCAACTGCGCTTCCAGCGCCGCAAAGCCACGCTGCATCCAGTGCCGTGTCCATTGCTGGCGCTGCGCGGCATCCCGTCGCCATTCGCGCTCGAAAAACTGGGTGACGCGCAGGTTGTTGAGCGGATGCACGTCGCAGGCGATCACCTGCGCCAGGGCGCGCACGCGGGCGCGCTCGGCCGGCGCGGCGGGCAGCAGCCGCGCGCTGTCCGGGAACGCGTCTTCCAGATATTCCAGGATCGCCAGCGACTGCGGAATCACCACCGCGCCATGCCGCAACGTGGGCACCAGTTCCTGCGGGTTGAGCTGCGCGTAGGCGGGTGCATGCTGCTCGCCGCCGTCGCGCACCAGATGCACCGGATGCGCGAGGTAGGCCAGCGCCTTCAGGTACAGGCCGATGCGCACGCGATACGCGGCACTGGAACGCCAGTACGAGAACAATTCCAGTGGCGCGCTCATGCCGTGCCCCTTGTACGGTGTTGTGCAGATGCCTGCGACGGCGTCATGGCAGCGGCTGACGTTCGACGCGCTGTTCGATCGCACCGAAAATGCTGGCGCCATCGGCAGCGAACATCTCGATCCGCACCACGTCGCCGAAGGACAGGAACGGCGTGCTCGGGGTGCCGTCGCGCAGGGTTTCCACCACGCGCTGCTCGGCAAAGCACGAGGCGCCCAGCGTGGTGTCCTGGTTGGCGATGGTGCCGGAGCCGACGATGGTGCCGGCCGAAAGCGGCCGCGTCCTGGCGGCGTGGGCGATCAGCTGGGCGAAGTCGAACTGCATGTCGTTGCCGGCTTCCGGCGCGCCGAACCAGGCGCCATTGACGTGGGTGACCAGCGGCAGGTGCACCTTGTTGTCGCGCCATGCCTCGTCCAGTTCATCCACGGTGACGAACACCGGCGACAGCGCCGAGCGCGGTTTGGATTGCACGAAGCCGAAGCCCTTGGCGAGCTCGGCCGGGATCAGGTTGCGCAGCGACACGTCGTTGACCAGGCCGACCAGCTGGATATGCGCGGCGGCCTGCTCGGGCGAGGCGCCCATCGGCACATCGTCGGTGATCACCACCAGCTCGGCTTCCAGATCGATGCCGTGGTCTTCGCTGATCACCTTGATCGCATCGCGCGGGCCGTAGAACCCGGCGCTGGTGGCCTGGTACATCAGCGGGTCGGTGTAGAAGCTTTCCGGCACCTCGGCATTGCGCGCACGGCGCACGCGCTCCACGTGCGGCAGGTAGGCGCTGCCGTCGACGAACTCGTAGGCGCGCGGCAACGGTGCGGCCAGCGCCTGCAGATCCAGATCGAACACGCCATCGGCGCTGCCCTCGTTGAGCGAGGCCGACAAGGCATTCAGACGCGGCGCGACATTGCTCCAGTCTTCCAGCGCGCGCTGCAGCGTGGGCGCGATGCCGGTGGCGCGGACCGCGGTGCGCAGGTCGCGCGCGACCACGATCAGGCAGCCATCGCGGCCGCCTTCCTTCAGGGAACCTAGCTTCATGACCGTCCTGTGCTGTGGCTGATCGGTCGATTGTACGGCCTGCCGCAACAGTGGTTGCAACTGAAACAACTGACCCGTAGCCCAACCGATGAACTCGCCTTTTGTGCAGCGCGCCAAACGCGCGTACACTGGCCCGGTCTGCATGCGGCCGTCCGTTTCCCTTAGGGACAGCCGGCGAGGCCAGGATCGATCGATCCGCTCGCCCGCCCCACCCGACGCCTTTCGTGGTGCCGACAAACCCATCGCTTCTTGATTGGGTTGTTCCACCATCTCGCAGCGCGGTTCACGGGAACGCTCCGAGCCTCACTTTTTTGCATCTGCAATGCGTTTGCGCTCCGGGCCTGGCCTGGCGGCGACGCTTTACTTGGAGCTTCCTGATGTCTTTTGAATCCCTGGGCCTGGCGCCCTTCCTGCTGCGCGCATTGGCCGAGCAGGGTTACGAAACCCCCACTGCGATCCAGCAGCAGGCCATCCCGCTGGTGTTGGCAGGGCATGACCTGCTGGCCGGCGCACAGACCGGTACCGGCAAGACCGCCGCGTTCGGCCTGCCGCTGCTGCAGCACCTGGGCACCTCACCGCAGCCGGTCAACGGCCCGCGCAAGCCGCGCGCGCTGATCCTGACCCCCACCCGCGAGCTGGCCACCCAGGTGCACGACAGCCTGCGCGGCTACAGCAAGTACCTGCGCATCCCGAGCGCGGTGATCTACGGCGGCGTGGGCATGGGCAACCAGTTGGACACCCTGCGTCGCGGCGTGGACCTGCTGATCGCCTGCCCGGGCCGGCTGATCGACCATATCGAGCGTCGCAGCGTGGACCTGTCCGGCATCGAAGTGCTGATCCTGGACGAAGCCGATCGCATGCTCGACATGGGCTTCCTGCCGTCGATCAAGCGCATCCTGACCAAGCTGCCGCGCCAGGACCGTCAGACCCTGCTGTTCTCGGCAACGTTCGAAGAGAACATCAAGCAGCTGGCGCTGGAGTTCATGCGCAACCCGATGCAGATCCAGGTCACCCCGAGCAACACCGTGGCCGAGAGCATCACCCACCGCGTGCACCCGGTCGATGGCGCGCGCAAGCGCGACCTGCTGCTGCACCTGCTGGCGCAGGACAGCCGCGAGCAGACCCTGGTGTTTGCCCGCACCAAGCACGGCAGCGACAAGCTGGCGTTGTTCCTGGAGAAGTCCGGCATCAAGACCGCGGCGATCCACGGCAACAAGAGCCAGGGCCAGCGCATGCGCGCGCTGAGCGACTTCAAGGCCGGCCGCGTGACCGTGCTGGTGGCCACCGATATCGCCGCGCGCGGCATCGACATCGACCAGCTGCCCAAGGTCATCAACTACGACCTGCCGATGGTGGCCGAGGATTACGTGCACCGCATCGGCCGCACCGGCCGTAACGGTTCCACCGGCGAGGCGATCTCGCTGGTGGCGCAGGACGAAGCCAAGCTGCTGCGCCAGATCGTGCGCATGCTGGGCCGCGACGTGGAAATCCGCGACGTGCCGGGCTACGAGCCGCAGACCCCGATCCGTTGGGGCAATAGCGCGCCGGGCCGTGCCGAGCAGCCGGGTGGCGATCGCGCCCCGCGCAAGAGCCACGCCCGTCGTCCGCATGGCGATGCACCGCGTCAGGCGCATGCGCATGCCGGCCCGAAGAAGCCGGGCGGCCAGCGCAGCAGCGGTCCGCGTCAGGCCGGTGTTGCCGCCGGTGCCGGCGCAGGCCGTCGCGATGGTGGCCGTGGCGGTCAGCGTCCGAGCAGTACGCGCTGACTCCTGTGCGCCGGTGCGACCGGCGCAGGTCTGCGTTGAACTGAAAGAAAAAGCCGCCCTTCGGGGCGGCTTTTTTGTGGGCGCAGTTCAGGCGATACGCGTGATGCAGCGCGAAGGAGATGGCGCCCGAGCCTCGTGCGTGCCATCCCAAGATGGCCGCAGTTATACAGCGATCCCTAGGAATGACGGGTGGCTGCGCAAGCAACCACCGTTCGTTGCTCGCCTAGCCTTCGATCAACGCCGTATTGCGATCGATCGCCTCGCGATACCGATCCAGCACCGCGGCGGTCTGCACGATGTAGGCGCTCAGATCCTCCCAGCGCCGGTCTTCCAGCGCTTCGCGGATGCCGGGCAAGGTCTTGACCTCGTATCCGGTGGCCAGGCCGGGCGCGTAGATCAGGTTCCGGTACCACGGCCGCCCCGGCAGACCGCCTTCGGCCAGCAGGGTCTGGTCGATGCGCTGCAGCGAGGCATTGAGCGTGCCGCGCACACGTGCATCCAACCCGACGCCGCGCGATGCCAGCGCATCGTCATAGCGTCTGGCACTGGTTTGCAGGCGAGTAATGGCCTGATCCAGTGCGGCAAAGTCGATCTGCGGCACCGCGGCTTTCGGCTCGGGGGCTAGTTGCGGCCGATTCGGGTTATCGATGGCGGCATAGGCACCGGCCTGCAACAACTCGGCCTGGGTGCGGGCGGCAGTGCGGTCGCTGTCGGCCTGCTGCTTGAGCTCCTGCGCGTAGCCGGCCACCGCGTCGGCGAAGTCGCCGAAGCGTTGCGGCAACACCGGCGCGTTGGCGACGCGCAGCACCGTGCGGCCGACCGTCTGCGACAACAACGGCAGATAGCTAAAGTCCGGGTCGATATAGCGCGCGAAGTAATCGTAGGAGTCGTACAGCGAGTGATAGACACCGCTGCCGCCGCCCTGCCCGCCATAGCCCAGATCCAGCGTGGTCAGCCCCAGATGCTGCAGGAACGGGCTGTAGTCGCTGCCCGAGCCCAGCGCCTTCAGCGGCACGTCGCCGCCGGCCGCGAGCTGCTTGGCAATGTCTTTTTGCGCCGGCTTGGCGGTGGGCGCCAGCGCGTCGATGCGGGCACGGGCGCGTTGCCGTTCGAGCACGCTCACGCCGCTGTCGGGGTCGCGCAGATCCGCCGCCACGCCGTTGACCAGGCGTTGCAGCGCATGGCTGCCGCCGGCATTGAGAAAGCCGCGCCCGTTGCCGTCGGTATTGACGTACAGCACCGCCTTGCGGCGCAGTTCGTCGGCGTGCTGTTCGGCCCACTCGGTGGAGCCGAGCAGGCCGGCCTCCTCGCCGTCCCAACTGGCGTAGACGAGCGTGCGCTTGGGGCGCTGCCCCTGCCTGGCCAGCTCGCCGATCGCCTTGGCTTCGGCCAGCAAGGCGGTGGTACCCGAGAGCGGATCGGCCGCACCGAACACCCAGCCGTCGCGGTGATTGCCGCGCACCACCCACTGGTCCGGATACTCGCTGCCACGCAGGGTGGCGATGACGTTGTAGATGGTCTTGCTGCCCCACTCCGCATCCACCTTGAGATGCACGCGCGCGGTGTCGTCGCCGCCGATGCGGTAGGTGATCGGCAGCGCGCCACGCCAGTCCTCCGGTGCCACCGGCCCGCCCAGCGCGGCCAGCAAGGGCTGCGCATCGCCCCAACTGATCGGCAGGGTCGGGATCTTCAACACGCTGCCGGCCTGGTCGATCTTCAGGCGTTTGGCGCCCTTGCTGGCGCCGACGCCCGGGGTCAGCGGATCGCCGGGATAGATCGCGAAATTGGCAACCGAGCCGCGTTGTACGCTCCATTGGTTGCGCGCCGGGCCATCCGGATACGCCCGATCCTGAAAATAACCGTCGTCGCGCGGATCGGAATAGATGATCGCGCCGATGGCGCCATGCTCCTGCGCCAGCCGCGGCTTGAGCCCACGCCAGCCCTTGCCGTAGCGGGCGATGACGATCTTGCCGCGCACATCCACGCCGTTACGCGCCAGCGCTTCGTAGTCTTCGGCGATGCCGTAATTGACGTAGACAAGATCGCCGGTGACATCGCCGTTGCCGCCGTAGATCACATACGGCGGCAGCACGTTCTCGGTCTGGGTGGAGGTGCTGTCGCCCGGCAGCGGCGGCTCCTTCAGACGCGCGACATACGGCTTGGCCCCGAGCAATTCCAGCTGCGAGCTCCTGGGCGAGGGCCACAGCACCTGGAAGGTTTCGATGCGCGCATCCCACCCGTAGCCGCGCAGGCGGTATTGCAGATCGCGGGCGTTTTCCAGGTTGTGCGGCGAGCCAACGTGATTGGGCGCCGACGCCCATTGCTTCAACCAGCCGCGATAATCGGCGTCTTTCAGGCCGCTATCGAAACGCGCTTCCAGCGCGCGCTGCGCCTGTGCGGCAGCGGCGTCATAACCCGGAAGCGCGGCGGGTTGGGCCGCAGGCTGGGCAGCGAGGCAAGGTGCGACAAAGGCCAGGGCGAGCAGCCAGGCATGCTGCGAAGATGTCATAGGGGTTCCTTGAGAGTGTCCGGGGGCGAACGGCGATCGGGTTGAGACAGCACGCTGGAGCACGCACGCACCATCGCACGGGCGTGCATGGGCCGTGCGTATGCCGGTCAGAATCGATAGTCCAGGCCCACGGTGAAATAACGCCCGCGCAGGTCGTACTGGGTGAAGTCGTAAGGCGCACGAATGCCCGGGAACGAGGCATCGACCGGCGGTTGCTTGTCGGCCAGGTTCTCGATCTTGGCGTACAGGGTGAGCTTGTCGATGCCGGTGTAACCCAGATACAGGTCGAACTGGTTGTAGTCGCCCACGCGCGACTGCACGGCACTGGCCGCGGCGCTGGCCTTCTGGTCGTAGCCGCCGGTGTAGTACCAGGTCAGTGCGGCGCTGACGGTGCCCAGGTTCCAGTCCAGCGTGGTGGTGGCCTTGTTGCGTGGCAGCGACGGGCCGAGATTGCTGCCGGCGTAATCCTGCAACGGGCCACCGACCACGGTGGGACGGCGGTAATCGCGCACATGGGTGTAGGCGGTATTGAGCCCGAAGTTGCCGGCCGCCTCGGTGCGCCAGCGCTGACGCAGTTCGACATCGATCCCCGAGGTCGTCAGCTCGCTGAGATTCTGGTAGCGGTTGTACACCGCCACCAACGTGCCGCGCTCGTTGCGGATCACGTCGGCCGGGTCGTTGTTCTGCACGATGGTGGCGTTGTTGCCGGTGCCGACCAGATTCTCCAGTTCGATCTTGTACCAGTCCACGCTCAGGCTGGTGTCGGCCCACGGCGACAGCACCACGCCCAGGTTGTAGCTGCGCGTGCGCTCGGGTTCGAGCGCGGTGTTGCCGACGGTGAAGAAAGTCGGGTTCTGGCGCGAGCCCGGCACGTCCGGATCGAACGGGTCGACCACCGAGCCGTAGGAGATATTGGTGCTGGCCGCATTCTCCGACAACGACGGTGCGCGAAATCCGCGCGAGGCGGCCGCGCGTACCAGCACGGCGTCCAGCGGCTGCCAGCGCAGGCTGGCCTTGGGCGAAAACGCCTCGCCGAAATCGCTGTAGTGATCGCCGCGCCCGGCCAGCTGCAGTTCCAGCGATTGCAGCAGCGGCAGGTTGACCTCGGCATACAGCGCCGACACCCTGCGCTCGCCATCCACCGCGGCAATCGCGGGGCGGATCTGCAGGCCCTGGTCGATCTGCCAGGGATTGCGCGAGACCAGCTCCTCCTGCCGCCACTCGGCGCCGGCGGCGAACCCGACGCTGCCGGCCGGCAGCTCGAACAGGTTGCCGGACACCTTGGCGTCGACGCCGCGCAGCGTCGATTGCGCCGGGCGCAGCGTGCTGAGGTTGATGCCGTCGATCACCGACTGCGGCGTGGCGGACGGGTCGAGCAGGTTGTAGCTGCCGTCAGCCAGCGCCTGCGCCAGCGTGAAGCGGTTGGCGAAACCACCGGACACGGTTTCGTGCTCGGTGCTGCGTGCGGCGAACGCAGCCGCCTCCCAATCCCAGCGTTCGGTCTTGCCGCGCACGCCGCCGAGAAAGCGGTAGGACTGCGAGCGATTGGTTTTGACTGTCTGGCCCAGGTCGAAGAAGGTGTATTCGATCGGCACCGAGGTGCCGTACGGGTTGTACGGGCTGGAGGCCGGCAACAGGTTGGACACCGGCTCGGCCAGCCCGCTGCTGGCGTTCAAGGCGAAGCGGCCGCCTTCCAGGGTGAAGTACGGGCTGGAGCCGAAGATCGACACGCCCTTGACCTCGCTGTAGAGCGCCTCGCCGAACGCTTCGACATTGTCGCTGAGCCGGAAGGTGGCGTTGGTGTAGGCCTGATAGCGCTTGGTCGAGGGAATCAGCGTGGTGAACGGGGCCTGGTTGAAGCCGCAGGTGTCGCCGGCCAGGCCGTCGATCGGCGCGCTGGCGGTCAGCACGGTGCCGGCGGGGCAGTTGCCTTGCGCATCCAGCATCGGCACCGAGCGGCCGCCGACCAGATAGCGCGCGCCCTTGGCCGACCAGCCGTTCCAGCGCCCGCCGGGCAGGTCGGTGTAGATGCCCGAGCGAGTCAGCGCGCGCTGGTCCTGATCCAGCCGGTCGCGGTTATAGGCGTCGAAACTGAAAAGGATGTTGTAACCGTCGCGGTCAAGATCGCCGATGCCGCCGATGAACTTGGCGCGCTGGGTATCCATGCCGCCCTGATCGGAGGTGCCGCCACTCAGACCCAGCTCGGCGCCCTGGAAATCCTGGCGGGTGATGATGTTGACAACCCCGGCCACCGCGTCGGAGCCGTACACGGCAGAGGCACCGTCCTTGAGCACTTCGATGCGTTCCACCGCCACCAGCGGCAGTGCATTGAGGTTGACGAAGGTGTCGCCCAGCCCATTGGCGGGAAAGCCGTAGTTGGCCAGGCGGCGTCCGTTGAGCAGCACCAGGGTGTTCTTCTGCGACAGCCCGCGCAGGCCGATGCCCGCCGAGCCGGACGCCCAGCCGTTGTTGGTGGTTTCGTTGGTGGCGTTGCCGGTGTTGGCCGAGATCGAGCGCAGCGCGTCGGCCACGGTGACCTTGCCGGACTGCTCCAGCTGCTGGCGGTCGATCACCTGCACCGGGTTCGGGCCTTCGCTGTCGGTGCGCTTGATATTGGAGCCGGTGACGCTGACGGTGGCCAGGGTCTTGCCCGTGTCGGGTGTCGCGTCGTCGGCATGAGCAAGGGGAATCAGCGCCGACAGAACGGCAGCAGACAGCAGATAAGGCATCGGGCGCTTCACGCACGGCATCCATGAATGGGGGTTTTGCAGTGGGCCATGCGCAATCGATTAACAAAAATTACAGATCTGCATAGAGATATGACGCGCCGTGACACACGCCGCTGGCCGGACGCGGTAGAGCGCGCATCGCACTTTGTGCGGGCGACCGGGCGCGGCGCTCCGGCGCAACGCGACCACCCCGCGTTGCGGATGCCACGCCAGGGCGCAGATACGGCTGTGTCGCCGCGATCGGGTCAGCCCGGCAGGCACCGGCGCACTTACAATGGCGCGCATGGATATCTTCAAAGTCTTTACGCTCGAAGCCGCGCACCGGCTTCCCAATGTGCCGCCCGGCCACAAGTGCGCCCGCCTGCACGGGCATTCGTTCCGGGTCGAGCTGCATGTCAGCGGCGAACCCGGTGCCGAGACCGGCTGGATCATGGATTTCGGCGACATCAAGGCCGCCTTCCAGCCGATCTACGACCGCCTGGACCACCACTACCTCAACGACATCGAGGGGCTGGAAAACCCGACCAGCGAGCGGCTGGCGATCTGGATCTGGGACCAGCTCAAGCCGGCGCTGCCGCAGCTGAGCGAGATCGTGGTGCATGAAACCTGCACCTCCGGCTGCCGCTATCGCGGCTGATCGCGCAGCGCAGTGGTGTGACGCAAGGCCGCCTCCAGGGCGGTCTTGCCGTTTCTACGGCACGGATAATGGATTGATTTCAAAACGCTTAGCAGGCGATTTCGGAAATTTTCAGCAAACGTGTTGCATCGCAGCAATATCCGCGTATGCTGCAACGCAACAACGGTCACAGCCTTCCCCAAGGGGTTCGCAATGTCGGCGCAGTTCGAAAACGGCTTCAACAGCTTTGCTTCTGCAGCGGCACGCGCCAACCAGTTGGCGATGGAACACGCGGAAAACGCGTTTGGCCTGCAGCTGAAGACGCTCGAACGCAACGTCAGTGCGACCACCAGCTTCTTCGGTGAGTTTGCCCAGGCCCGCGACCTTGGCGCCTACCAGACGCTCTGGCCGAAGGGGCTGCAACTGGCCCGCGACAACCTGGAACGGCTGGCTTCGGTGAATCAGGAAGTGGTTGGACTGGGATTGAAGGCATCCGATGCGCTCGGCCAACTGGCCAAGCAGCAGTTCGAGGCCAACAGCGAGCAGGCCGCCAAAGGCAAGACCCGGCGCACGTAAGCGCCAACAAAAAATTCAGCGTCTTTGCATGGGTCCCTCCCCCCATGCAATCCGGCCCGACAGATCCCTCCCTCTGTCGGGCTTTTTTATTGTCTGCGCATTGCGCGTGCTACCGATTTGACCAGGTGGTATCACGGCGCGGCGCAGGTGCACTGGAAACGCCGGGACGCAGGGCGAGTCCCCGGCGGCGCGCAAGGCTGGGACGGCATCTGGCGATCCGCGTCGCAGTGACGCGGCCGCCAGACCGCCAACGTCACTCAGACCGGCACGTGCAGCCCCAGCGACTGCGCCGCGGCATCGGCGCCCGGCCGCCAGGCGATGCGGCCCCAGCACGGCATCGCCAGGCGCTGGCGCAGCATGCCGATGTTCTCCTCGATGCGCTCCATCTGCGGGTCGACCTCGTTGGCGATCCAGCCGATGCAGTCCAGCCCGTCGGCAGCGATCGCCGCAGCGCTCAGGCGCGCGTGGTTGATGCAGCCCAGCCGGATGCCGACCACCAGCACCACGGGCAGCTTGAGCGCACGTACCAGATCGGCCTGGTCCAGATCGGCGCTCAAGGGCGCGGCCCAGCCGCCGACGCCTTCCACCACCACCACCTCGGCCTGCGCGCGCAATTGCGCGAAAGCCTGGGCGATCGGTTCCAGCGACAGGGTCACGCCGACATCGGCGGCGGCCAGTTCCGGCGCCAGCGGTGCCGGCAAGGCATAGGGATTGAGGGTGGCGTAGTCGGGTTGCGGGGCGCTGGCGGCCTGCAGCGCCAGCGCGTCCTCGTTGCGCCAGCCCTGCGGCGTGTGCTCGCAACCGCTGGCCACCGGCTTCATGCCGACCGCCGTGTGGCCCTGTCTGCGCAGTGCGTGCAGCAGCGCGGTGCTGGCCATGGTCTTGCCGATGCCGGTGTCGGTGCCGGTGACATACAACGCCGGAAACTGCATGCGTGTGTTCCTGCGGCCGCGCCGCGGTTGCCGTGGGGCGCGCAGCATAGCGTGCGGATCCGAACGCGCGGCTGAGTCGCAATGCCGCTGCGGATGGCCGCTGCTAAACTTCGGCCATGTTCGCAACCTCTTCGCTGACCGGCAGCAAGCCGGAACAATACGCCCAGCTCACCGCCCAGGCCCAGGCCCTGGTGCATGGCGAGCCGGACCGGATCGCCAATGCCGCCAACCTGGCCGCACTGATCTTCAATGCGTTGCCGTCGCTCAACTGGGCCGGCTTCTATTTCTACGACGGCCGCGAGCTGGTGGTGGGGCCGTTCCAGGGCTTGCCGGCCTGCGTGCGCATTCCGCTGGACAAGGGCGTGTGCGGCGCGGCTGCCAGTACCCGGCAGAGTCAGCGCATTGCCGACGTGGATGCCTTCCCCGGGCATATCGCCTGCGATTCGGCCTCGCGCTCGGAGCTGGTGATTCCGCTGGTCAGGGGCGATGCGCTGATCGGCGTGCTGGATCTGGACAGCCCGGAGCTGGATCGCTTCGACGCCGACGATCAGCGCGGCCTGGAAGCCATTGCCCAGGTCTTTGTCGGCGCGCTGACGTGACCACCGAACGGCTGCGCAACATCGGCCCGAAAAGTGCGGCGTGGCTGCGCCAGGTCGGCCTGCGCACGCAGCAGGATCTGCAGGCGGTGGGCGCGGTGGGCGCATTCGTCAAAGTGCGCCGCGCCGGCTTCAAGCCCAGCCTCAACCTGCTGTATTCGCTGGAAGGCGCGTTGACCGACTGCCATTGGCAGGACGTGCCGGAAGCGCGCCGACATGCCTTGCTGGCCGAATACGAGGCGGCCAGTGCGCTGTTGCCGGTGCGCGGCCGCGCGGTCGGTGGGCCGGTGGAAACCGTGCACTACGCACGCGCCGACAACGACGATACGCACGGTGAGATGGGCGAAGCAGACGACGACACTGCGGACTTGAGTGACACGCGCGACGACTGAGGGTCTACACCGAGGTGTCACCGCTGCATGCGTGCGGCATCAACACTGCGATCCGCAGCAGCGTGCTTGTCGAGCGGGTTCTCCTCGAACGCCTGCTTGATGGGATGTCATCGACGCGTCGCTGCATCCCGCAACGTTGGCGCAAGCGATGCGCCCAACGTCTGGCCATGGCTGAGGCCTGGCAGCGGTTGATAGTCGGCGGTGAGGCCGGGTAACGACGACAGCAGCGCAACGAGACGTTGTGCGGCCTGTGGATCTGCGCGCGGCCGCCCCGGACGATCCGGTTTTGCATTGTTCGCTGGTGGTCCGCCCTCGCCTGCCATCAGCGTCAGCCGACGCCTGGATGGCTGCGTGCCTGCCTCCCGTGCGTGGTCGACCACACGCTGCGCCTGCTGGACGATAAACCCATCGCCCCACCACAGCGACGGGTCGACCGCGACGTAGTGCTGGAACAGCTGCGGCTGCGTCAGCAACACCTGCAGCACGAACAATCCACCATACGAATGGCCCCACAGCGTCTGCCGCTGACGGTCCACCGCCACGCGCGCTTCCACCTGCGGGCGAATGCGTGTTGCGATCAGCTGCGCGAACGCCGCCGCACCGCCGGTTCTGCGCTGCGGGTCGAGCGGATCGGTTTCCACCCGCCCGTCGCTGTAGCGCGCAGGCGTGTAGTCCAGGCTGCGCCCCACCGCATCGATGCGCAATGCGCTGTCGTCGGCGATGAACACCAGCACCGGCGCATCGCCGTGGGTGGTCAGGCTGTCGAGCAGGCGCTCATCCAGCTCCATCAGCGCGGCATTGCCATCCAGCAGATACACCACCGGATGTCCCGCAGCCGGCGGCGCAGCTTTGGGGGTGGCGATGCGCACGCGGTAATGGCGCTGGCCATCGGCCGAATCCAGGCGCAACGCGCTGAACACATACGAGGCACTGGGACGATCGGCGACGGTGCTGCCGATCGTGCGGCTCAGGTCCGGCTGTGCGAACGCCGGCACAGCGCCGGCGATCCACATCAGCGCAGCGGCACACGCAAGCCGCCAACGATGCTGTCGGGTCATTGCACTCTCCTGTTGCGGCGCGCACGTTCGCGCGCGGCGCCGCATCGCTGTCAGAAACCGAAACTCAGGCTCGCCCAAAACGCGCGACCGGGTTCGTTGTAGGTGGCTGCACCCGCCGCGCCGCCGGTGTTATTGGTGCCTTCGCGGAACAGACGGGTGTCGAACAGATTGTCCACACCGACGCCCACGCTGACCTTGCGGGTGATCCGGTAACGCGCACTGACGCCCCACAGGTCATAGGGGTCGCGCGAGTCGGGCGCGATGGCGCCGCCACTGGTGCTCGATTGCGTGGCCGACTCCTGCTTGCCGTAGAAGGTCCCGGTGAGCAGCAGCGACAAGGCCTGGGTCGGCTGCCAATCCAGCGTGGTGTTGACGGTGTATTCGGGGATCACCGACAGCGGCTGATCGGTCGCGGTGTTCTTGTTCTCGATCATGTAGGTGACATTGGTGTTCCACTTCAGCTCGCGGCCCTGCTCGCCCAGCAGCGGCAACGTGAGATTGCCTTCCACGCCCTGCACGATCGCTTCCGATGCGTTGGTTCACTGGAACACCTGCCCGCGCCGGTCGACGGTGACACCGACCGGCGTCATACCGGCGACGATCTTGTTGTCGTAGGCGTTGTGGAAGTACGTCAACGAGGCATGGTGACCGGTTTGCGGTGCCCACTCGATGCCGATCTCCTTGTTGATGCTGGTCTCCGGATCGAGGTTGTCGTTGCCCTGGATATAGCAGCCCGAGCCAAGATTGGGGAACAGCACCGGGCAGCCATTGCCACGTGTGTAATACAGATAATTGGCGTTGGACTGGTACAGGTTGGGCGCCTTGAAGGCGCGCGCGATGCCGCCCTTGAGCAACCAGTCGTCGCTGAGTTTGTACTGCACGTTGAGGCTGGGGCTGAGGTTGTTGCCAAACTGGCTGTGGTGATCCAGCCGCACACCTGGCGTCAGCGTCAGCCGCTCGCTGGCGTAGATGTTGTCTTCCAGATACACCGCACTGAGCGTGGCCTCGCTGCGCGGGCTGCGCGTGCCGTTGGCAAGGCCGGGAAAGCCGCCGCCGGCGCTCACCGTCTGCGACATCGAATACGCATCGCTGAGGCGACTCTGGCGGCGCTCGAAGCCCAGCGTCAGTACCTGCTCGGCCCAGGCCTGCAACGGCATGTTGAACTCGCCGTCGATGTTGAGATTGTCGAGCGTGGCGGTGGAATTGAGCAGGCTGGCGGCAATGGAGCCTTCCGGGCCGCCGGCCAGGCCTTCGTTAAGGCGGGTATTGTCGGTGCCTTCATAGGCGGCGGTGAGGCGCGAGGTGCCGAGCGCCCAGGTGCCGCGATGGGTCAGCGAGGCGGTGCGGCGGATCATGGTGTTGGTTTCGCTGCCGAACAGAGCGCCCAGATCGGCACCGGCCAGGCCATCGGCGCTGACCGCACGATCACCGGCGTACAGATTGCCCTGGCGGCTGAAGCCGGCATCGAGTTCGATCACCTGGCCTTCCATCGGATCCCAGCGCAGCAGGCCATTGATGTCCTTGTTGCGCACGCCCTCGCGCCCGGCCGGCGGCACCGCGGCGGCACTGCTGGCAAAGCGGCGATTGAGTTCCAGCGAATCCGGATCGGTTTTATTGAGATTGCCGTAGAGGCGGAACGAGAACGTGTCGCTCAGCGGCCCGCTGAGCTGGAAGCCGGCACGCTGGCCACCGCCTTCGGCACTGTGCTGCGGCACCAGGCCGAACACCGTCATCGAGCCGGTCAGATCGCCGGTGGGCTTCTTGGTGATGATGTTGACCACACCGCCGGAGGCACCGGAGCCGTAACGTGCCGCGGCCGGGCCGCGCAGCACTTCGATACGCTCCACCGCTTCGGCCGGTACCCAGTTGGTGTCGCCGCGCGTATTGCGCTCGCCGCTGCGGCCCATGCGCACCGCATCGCGCGATCCCACCGGCTTACCGTCGACCAGGATCAGCGTGTTTTCCGGGCCCATGCCGCGCAGATCGATCTGGCGGTTATTGCCGTACTGGCCGGAGGCGCTGTTGCCGGTGAGGTTGACGCCCGGCATGGTGCGCAGCAACTGCGACAGATCGTTTACCGGCGGACGCCTCTCGATGTCTTCGGCGGTGATCACCGATGAGCCCAACGCTTGCCGTGCGATCTGCGCGGCGGTGACGTGCACGGTGTCCAGCGACTGCGGCTCGGCTGCAACCTCTTCGGCGGATGCGCTGCAGATGCAGCTGCCGCAACCGAGAGCAATGGCCAGCACCATCTGACGGTGGGACAACACGGGACGACGTGCAGGCGCAGACATCCATGACCGGCGTGATGCGGACATTCTCAAACCTCTCGACAGGAGATGGACCTCTGGCGACGGCTTGAGGTGACACGGTGGGGTGATGCATGCAGCGCCGCGCCCGACGCGCGTGCGCGGCGCTGACGCAGTCAAACTTGTCCGCGTATTCTACACAAATGCGATTCATTCTCAAATCGGAACGCTGCGCTGGCATGGCCGCACGCAGGCATTGCCGCTTCCGGCAGCGCTGACGTCACCAAGGACGCGCACCGGTGGGGAACTGTGCGCGTTAGCTGGCCGACGAGGCGACCAGCGTGCGAAAGACCTTCATTTAAGGCGACAAACGCCGCCAGCCGACGGTGGTGTTGGTTGCTTCACCGCCGTGTGGACGACGCCCGCACCCGCACTGGCAACACTGCGCGCCTTACTTCAGCGCCAGCAATTGCCGCATGTCATCGATGATGGCCACGGCACCGGCGCTCTGCACATCGAAGCCGCGCAGATAGCCGTAACGCACCATCGCCAGCGGCATTGCCGCGGCGTTTGCAGCAGCCGCGTCGGTGGCCGAATCGCCGACCATCAGGCATTGCTGCGGTGTGTGCCCGAACTGTTTGGCCAGGTGCAGCAGCGGCGCGGCATCGGGTTTGCGCTGCGGCAACGAATCGCCGCCGAGCACGCTGCTGAAATGCGCAGCGATGCCCAGGTGCTCCAGCAGCGGTGCGATGAAGCGCGCGGGCTTGTTGGTGCACAGTGCCAGCGTGGCGCCGGCCTCGCGCAGGCCGGCCAATGCCTCGGCAACACCGGGATACAGCTGCGGGTCGTGCAGCAGGCTGGCCTGGTAGTGGCGCATCATCAGCGGCATCTCGGTACCGGCATCGTGGGTGCCGCCGGCTTCGCGCAAGGCGGTGGCGAGCAGCACCTGCACGCCTTCGCCGATCCAGCTGCGGATCGTCGCCTCGCTGAACTGCTGCAGCCCGAGTTCCTGCAAGGTGGCATTGAGCGCTTCGGCGATATTGGGTGCGCTGTCCACCAGCGTGCCATCCAGGTCGAAGATCACCAGCGGATACGGAAACATGCGCACAGTCTCGTTGGGGGAGCGGCCTGCAGTGTACGAGCTGCGGGATTCAGGGCGCGTCACCGTGGCGCGATACAAACGGCCGATGCCAGCGTCGATGCATGCGTGGCTGCAGTCATCGCTGCATGCACCGCACGCCGCGGCCGCGGTGCAGCAGCCATGCCGCCCCGCACTCACTGCGCCGGCGGCATATCGCCGAACAACTCGCCCTGCACTGCGCCCTCTTCCACGTCGCTGAAACCGCTCAATCCCACCCCGACCAGGCGATAGCGCGTGTCGTCGGGCAACTCCACGCGCCGGGTCAGCGCCAACGCGATCTCCGCCAATGCCTCCAGCGAGGCCGGTGGCTGATCTGGCGTGTACGAGCGGGTCAGGATGCGGAAGTTGGAGGTCTTCAACTTGAGAACCACGGTGCGCCCGATCCGCTCGGTACGGCGCGTGGCCAGCCAGGTCTTTTCGGCCAGGCGCAGGATGTGCGGATCCAGTGCCTCCAGCGCGATGTCCTCGCTGAAGGTATCTTCCGAGGACACCGACTGCACCTCCTGATCCGGCTCGACCGGGCGCTCGTCGATGCCGCGTGCGCGGCGGTACAGGCTCTGCCCGAAGCTGCCGAAATGCGCTTGCAACTCTTCCAGGGGACGCAGCCGCAGATCGCTGACCGTAACAATCCCCAACGCCGCCAACTTGCCATCCATCACCTTGCCCACGCCGGGAATGCGGTTCACCGGCAGCGGCAGCAGGAATGCATCGACACGACTGGGCGCGATGACGAACTGCCCGTCGGGCTTGCGCCAGTCCGAGGCGATCTTGGCCAGGAACTTGTTCGGTGCGATGCCGGCCGATGCGGTGAGCTGGGTTTCCTCGCGGATCTGGCTGCGGATCAACTGCGCGATTTCGGTGGCCAGCTGCATGCCGGTCTTGGCCTGCGTGACATCCAGATAGGCCTCGTCCAGGGACAGCGGCTCGACCAGATCGGTGTGGCGATGGAAGATCTCGCGCACCTGCCGCGACACCGCCTTGTAGCGCGCAAAATCCGGCGGCACGAATACCGCATCCGGACACAGGCGCTCGGCACGCAGCGCCGGCATGGCCGAACGGATGCCATAGGTGCGCGCTTCGTACGAGGCCGCGCATACCACCGAGCGCGCACCGCGCCAGGCCACCACCACCGGCTTGCCGCGCAGCGATGGATCGTCACGTTGCTCCACGGACGCGTAGAACGCATCCATGTCCACGTGCACGATCTTGCGCATCAAGCTGGCATCTCTCCGAAAGCGTCGGACTATGATAAATCAGCCGCGTCTCACGTCTTGCGCCGCGCCATCGCGCAAGCCCGGGCGCGAACGGACGCGAGCGCTGGCGGGACGCTCTGCTGCGTCTGTCCGGGCGCCGATCCACGCCGAGCAGGCATGCCTGACCGCGTTCCGCTGAATGCCGTGATCCGCGTTGGATCCTGTCTGCAACACATGCTTGCCACACTGCGCAACCGGCTGAAAACAGCACGCATGCGTACGGATAAAACGTTTGATTGAACCGCGCGCCCTCATGCACCCTTGCCGGCATCGCCTTTCGCTTCTTGTAGGAAACGTTCGTCATGACTCGTCTAAGTGCGTACTCGCGCGACCAACTGCTGGCCAGCGCGCGCGGGGAATTGTTCGGAGCCGACAGTGCCCGCCTGCCCAACGACCCGATGCTGATGTTCGACCGCATCACCGAGATCAACGACAGCGGCGGCGCGCATGGCAAGGGCCTGATCCGCGCAGAACTCGACGTGCGCCCGGACCTGTGGTTCTTCGGCTGCCACTTCATCGACGACCCGGTGATGCCCGGCTGCCTGGGCCTGGACGCGATGTGGCAGCTGACCGGCTTCTTCCTCACCTGGATCGGCGCAGCGGGCCGCGGCCGCGCGCTGGGCTGCGGCGAGGTCAAGTTCACCGGCCAGGTGTTGCCGAGCGCGAAATTGGTCAGTTACGAAATCGATATCAGCCGCGTGATCAACCGCAAGCTGGTGATGGCGCAGTCCGATGCACGCATGTTGGTGGACGGGCGCGAAATCTATACGGCCAACGATCTGCGCGTGGGCATGTTCACTTCAACGGAGAATTTCTGATGCGTCGCGTCGTCGTCACCGGAATGGGCATCACTTCCTGCCTGGGCAATGATTTGGACACCGTCTCCAGCGCCTTGCGCGAGAGCCGCTCGGGCATCACCGCATTGCCCGATCATGCCGACGCCGGCCTGCGCAGCCAGGTTGGCGGTGCGGTGGCGCTGGATCTGGACAGCCTGATCGACCGCAAGCTCAAACGCTTCATGGGCGATGCCTCGGCCTACGCCTACCTGGCCATGCGCGATGCGATCGCCGATGCCGGACTGGATGCCGAGCAGGTCAGCGACCTGCGCACCGGCCTGATTGCCGGCTCCGGTGGCGGGTCCAGCCAGTGGCAGGTGGAAACCGCCGATCTGCTGCGCAACCGTGGCGTGCGCAAGGTCGGCCCGTACATGGTGCCGCGCACGATGTGTTCGTCGGTCTCCGCTTCGTTGGCGACCGCGTTCAAGATCCGTGGCCTGAGCTATTCGCTGTCGGCCGCGTGTGCGACCTCGGCGCATTGCATCGGCGCGGCCGCAGACCTGATCCGGCACGGCGCGCAGGATGTGATGTTCGCTGGCGGCGGCGAAGAACTGCACTGGACCATGAGCGTGATGTTCGATGCGATGGGCGCGCTGTCCACCGGCTTCAACGATCGCCCCGCCGTGGCCTCGCGGCCCTACGATGCGCAGCGCGACGGCTTTGTCATCGGCAGCGGCGGCGGCATGCTGGTGCTGGAAGACTATGACCACGCCATCGCGCGCGGCGCACGCATCCATGCCGAACTGCTCGGCTATGGCGTGACCTCCGATGGCGCCGACATGGTGGCGCCCAGCGGCGAAGGTGCGGTGCGCTGCATGCACATGGCCATGCAGGGCCTGACGCAGCCGATCGACTACCTCAACACGCACGGCACCTCCACGCCGCTGGGCGATGTGACCGAGCTGGGCGCGGTACGCGAGGTGTTCGGCGACAACGTCCCGCCGCTGTCCTCGACCAAGGCGCTGTCCGGCCATTCCTTGGGCGCGGCCAGCGTGCACGAGGCGATCTACAGCCTGCTGATGCTACGCGACGGCTTCATGGCCGGCTCGGCGCATATCGATGAACTCGACCCGCGCGCCGAAGGCTTTCCGATCCTGCGACAGACCCAGGACGCCACGTTGAACACGGTGATGTCCAACAGCTTCGGCTTCGGCGGCACCAACGCGGCGCTGGTGTTCGGCCGGGTGTGACGGCGCGGCGCCGGGCGCCGCGCGGAATTGGGAATTGGGGATTTGTGTCGAGAGATCGCTCTTGCCACTCCCCAATCCCGATTCCCCACTCCCGGCTCAGCCGGCCATGCCGTTGTGCCGCAACAGCGCATCGATGCTCGGCGCGCGCCCACGGAAGGCGCGGAAGTTGTCGGCCGCGCTGCGGCTGCCGCCACGTGACAGCACTTCATGGCGGAAGCGCGCGCCGGTGTCGGCCACCTGCTCGGGCGCTTCTTCGAAGGCGGCGTAGGCATCGGCGCTGAGCACTTCGGCCCACTTGTAGCTGTAGTAACCGGCCGCGTAACCGCCAGCAAAGATGTGACTGAACTGGTGCGGGAAGCGATTCCATGCCGGCGGGCGGTTGACCGCCACTTCGTCGCGCACCCGTTCGATCAGCTGCAGCACGTTTTCCTGGGTCGGGTCGAAGCTGCTGTGCAGCTGCATGTCGAACAACGCGAACTCCAGCTGGCGCACGGTGAACATGCCGCTCTGGAAATTGCGTGCAGCCAGCAACCGGTCGAACAGGTTGCGCGGCAGCGGTTCGCCGGTCTGCACGTGCGCGGTCATCGCCTGCACGCGCTCCCATTCCCAGCAGAAGTTCTCCATGAACTGGCTCGGCAGTTCCACCGCGTCCCATTCCACGCCGTTGATGCCGGCCACGCCCAATTCGCCGATGCGGGTCAGCAACTGATGCAGGCCGTGCCCCATTTCATGGAACAGCGTGGTGACTTCGCCATGCCGGAACGTGGCCGGCGTAGCGCCACTGCCGCGGCCGAAGTTGCACACCAGATACACCAGCGGCGTCTGCACGCCGTTAGCGGTGTCGCGGCGGTTGCGGCAATCGTCCATCCACGCGCCGCCACGCTTGCCTTCGCGCGCGTACAGGTCCAGATAGAACTGGCCGACCAGCTCGCCCTGCGCATCTTCCAGGCGATAGAAGCGCACATCCGCATGCCAGACCGGCGCGCGGTCGGGCTTGACGGTCAGGCCATACAGGCTGTGGATCACATCGAACAGACCGGCCAGCACCTTGGGCTCGGTGAAGTACTGCTTCACCTCCTGCTCGGAGAAGCTGTAGCGCGCCTGCTTGAGTTTCTCGGAAGCGTAGGCCAGATCCCAGGCCTGCAGTTCGTCCAGGCCAAGTTCGTCGCGGGCGAAGGCTTCGAGCTCGGCACGGTCGCGTTGCGCATACGGCTTGGCGCGCACTGCCAGATCGCGCAGGAAGCCCATCACTTCATCCGGGCTTTGCGCCATCTTGGTGGCGACCGAATACTCCGCGTAACTGGCAAAGCCGAGCAGCTGCGCCAGTTCGGCGCGCAAGGCCAGGATACGATCGATATTGGCGCTGTTGTCCAGCGCGGCATCGCCGAACTCGGAGGCGCGCTCGGCGTTGGCGCGATACAGCCGCGCGCGCAACTCACGATTGTCCGCATCGGTCTGCACCGGCAGATAGCACGGCATCTGCAAGGTCAGCTTCCAGCCCGGCACGCCGTCCTTTTCCGCGGCCGCGCGTGCAGCGGCGACTACCTCGGCCGGCAAACCAGACAGTTCGGTTACGTCCTCGCTCACGTACGACCAAGCATCGGTGGCATCGAGCACGTTCTGCGAAAACTTGGCGGCCAGTGCGGACAGTTCTTCCTGGACCTGCGCAAACCGCGCCTTGGACGCATCATCCAGCTCGGCACCGCCGAGGCGGAAATCGCGCAGCGCGTTTTCCAGCACCTTGCGCCGCGCGGCGTCGTAGTGCGCCGCTTCCGGCGCTTCGGCCAGCGCCTTGTATTGCGCATACAGCGCCAGGTTCTGCGCCAGCGCACTGCCGAAGCGGCTGAGCTTGGGGAGATTGCTGTTGTAGGCCTCGCGCAGTTCCGGCGTGTTGACCACCGCCTGCAGATGGCCGACCTGGCCCCAGGCACGCCACAGCCGTTCGGTAGCATCGTCCAGCGGCACCACGAAGCTGTCCCAGCTGACCGGGCTGACCTGCTCGGCCGCTTTCACCGCGGCCTCGGCGTCGGCCAGCAATTGGTCGATTGCCGGGCCCACGTGTTCGGGGCGGATCGCATCGAAGGACGGCAGTCCGGACAGGTCGAGCAGCGGGTTGGTCATGGGGCGCTCCGGCGGTGGACTGGATCAGGAATCAGGGCGAGGGGCTGACAGACGTTGCCAAACGCAACGGTTTTGCCAGCAGCTGATCGGATATGGCGATCATTCCAGCGCCGCACAAGGCAGCGCAGGTAGGTCGCCGCCGTTGACGGCGATGGCAATGGCCGCATCGCTGTCGGTGACGTCGATGTCGCGCGCCACGTACCAGGCCGGGTCGTAATAGCTGTGCGCATAGCGCTCGCCGGCATCGCACAGGATAGTGACGATGGAGCCGCTGCGGCCGGCCTGGCGCATGCGCTGGGCGGCCTGCAGCACGCCGACGAAGTTGGTGCCGGTGGAGCCACCGACGCGGCGGCCGAGCGTGGCGCTGACATGGCGCATGGCGGCCAGGCTCAGGGCGTCGGGCACCTTGATCATCACGTCCACGCAGCTGGCGATGAAGCTGGACTCCACCCGCGGGCGGCCGATGCCTTCGATGCGCGAGCCGCCGGTGATGGCCAGCTCCTTGGGGCACTGCCCGTCCACCGCGCGGCAATAGCCGTCGAAGAACACCGACACTTCCGGGTCGGCGCAGAGGATGCGGGTGGCATGGCGCCGATAGCGCACATAGCGGCCGAGCGTGGCGCTGGTGCCGCCGGTGCCGGGGCTGCAGACGATCCAGTCGGGAATCGGATGCGGCTCCTCGGCCAGCTGCTTGAAGATCGATTCGGCGATGTTGTTGTTGGCGCGCCAGTCGGTGGCGCGCTCGGCGTAGGTGAACTGGTCCATGAAGTGGCCGCCGGTCTCGCGCGCGAGCTGGTGCGAGGCGCTGTCAAGATCGCAGGCACGTTCGACCAGATGGCAGCGGCCGCCCTGGAATTGAATCGCGGCGATCTTTTCCGGTGAGGTCGAAGCCGGCATCACCGCGATGAAGGGCACCCCCAGCAGCCGCGCGAAATAGGCCTCGGAGATGGCGGTCGAGCCACTGGAGGCCTCGATCACAGGCCGCCCGGCCCGCAGCCAGCCGTTGGTCAGCGCGTACAGGAACAGCGAGCGCGCCAGCCGGTGCTTGAGGCTGCCGGTAGGGTGGCTGGACTCGTCCTTGAAATACAGGTCGATGCCCGGAAAGCCCGGCAGGTCCATCGGAATCAGATGGGTGTCGGCCGAACGGTTGAAATCGGCCTCGATCTTCTGGATGGCGGCGGCCACCCACTGGCGCTGCGACATGGCAGGACTGTGCGGCGAAGGAAGCGTCAATTCTACCGCTGCCGGGCGCGCGGCCACGGCCGGCGGGTCATCGGGCGGACAGCTGGGAGCCGATGCTATGCTCGTCGCACCTGACCGCCCCGCCCTGACTGCCCGTGCTGCGTTGCCTGCTCCGCCTGCTGCTGTGCCTGTGCCTGGTTGCCAATACGGCTACCGGCGCGTGGGCGTCGGTGGGCATGGCGCTGCCGGAGATGGCGTCGGCCGGGATGGTTGCGACCGCGTCGATGGCGCACGCGCCCATGTCGGCCGCGATGCCGTGCCATGCCGACATGCCGCCGCCCGCTGCGACGCATCCCCCTGATAAAACCCAGCACGCGCACGCGGCCGACTGCTGCAAGCTGGGCAGCTGCGACTGCCTGCAGCACTGCAGCCTCGCCTTGCTGACCCTGCCTGCGGTGCCCGCCGGCCTGCCTGGCCGCCCCACCCTGCCTGCCACCCTGGCCGAAGGGCGCAGCAGCCCGGTGCCCGAACAACCGGTTCGACCTCCCATCGCCTGAGCGCTGACGGCTGCGCCGTCATCGGGCCCGTGCGCTTGCTGCGCGGGGTTTCTAAGCGATGTGATGCGTCCGCCTTCGGTGGTGGGGCGCAGTGGAGATGTCATGTCTTTCGATCCGAATTCTTTCGATCCCCCTTCCTGTGGCGGCCTGAGTCGACGCCGCTTCGTGCAAGGCCTTGCCCTGGGCGGCGTTGCCGCCGCCGGCGGCCTGTGGCGCAGCGATGCGCGTGCGTCCAACCCGGTGAGTACGCCGGTCCTGCGCGGCAGCAGCCAGACGCTGCAGATCGGCCGTATGCCGGTCAACCTCACCGGGCGCAGCCGCCCCGCCATCACCGTCAACCAGAGCCTGCCGGCCCCCACGCTGCGCTGGCGCGAAGGCGACACGATCAGCGTGCGCGTGCGCAACGCGCTGGCTGACCAACCCACCTCGGTGCACTGGCACGGCCTGTTGCTGCCGGCCAACATGGACGGCGTGCCGGGGATGAGTTTCGACGGCATCGCGCCGGGCCAGGAATACCACTACCGCTTCGCGCTGCGCCAGTCCGGCACCTACTGGTATCACAGCCATTCGATGTTTCAGGAACAGGCCGGCCTGTACGGTGCGATCGTCATTGATCCGCTGACACCACCGCCGTACCGGCACGATCGCGAACATGTGCTGCTGCTCTCGGACTGGACCGACCTGGACCCGGCCGCGCTGTTCCGGCGGCTCAAGCAGATGCCCAGCCACGACAATTACGCGCAGCGCACGGTGGGCGATTTCCTGCGCGACGCGCGCGACGACGGCCTGCGCGCAACGCTGGCCGACCGCGGCATGTGGGGGCGCATGCGCATGACCCCGACCGACCTGTCCGACGTCAACGCCAACACCTACACCTACCTGCTCAACGGCGTCGCCCCGGCCGGCAACTGGACCGGCCTGTTCAAGCCTGGCGAGAAAGTACTGCTGCGTTTCATCAACGGCTCGTCGATGACCTACTTCGACATCCGCATCCCCGGCCTGCGCATGACCGTGGTGGCCGCCGACGGCCAGTACGTGCATCCGGTCAGCGTGGACGAGCTGCGCATTGCGGCGGCCGAGACCTTCGACGTGCTTGTCGAGCCCATCGGCCAGGACGCGTTTACCGTGTTCGCGCAGGACATGGGCCGCACCGGATTCGCCTGCGGCACGCTGGCGGTGCGGCATGGGCTGCAGGCACCGATTCCCGCGCTGGATCCGCGCGCGATCCTCACCATGCAGGACATGGGGCACGGCGATGGCATGGCGCATGCAGGTCACGCCATGCACGGCGCAGCCGGGATGCAGGCAGCGCATGCGATGCACGACATGCATACGCATGGCGATACCCAAGCGCATACAGATGACAAGACGCCGCATCACCCCGCCAGCGAAGACGGCAACCCGCTGATCGACATGCGCAGCAATGCCACTTCACCGCGCCTGGACGATCCCGGAGTTGGCCTGCGCGACAACGGCCGCCAAGTGCTGCGCTACGCCGACCTGCACAGCCTGTTCGAGGATCCGGATGGGCGCGAACCCGGCCGCGAGATCGAGCTGCATCTGACCGGGCATATGGAAAAATTCGCCTGGTCGTTCGACGGCATCGCCTTCGCCTCGGCAGAGCCCTTGCGGCTGCAGTACGGCGAGCGGCTGCGCATCGTACTGGTCAACGACACCATGATGCAGCACCCCATCCATCTGCACGGCATGTGGAGCGATCTGGAAGACGCCGATGGCAATTTCCAGGTGCGCAAGCACACCATCGACATGCCGCCCGGCACACGCCGCAGCTATCGCGTCCGCGCCGATGCATTGGGCCGCTGGGCCTACCATTGCCATCTGCTGTACCACATGGAAGCGGGCATGATGCGCGAAGTGCGGGTGGAGGCATGAGTACGCTACGGACGCAATACAGGACGCTGCTCGCACTGCTGCTGAGCGCATCGGCCACTGCACAGGAGCATCAGCATGCGGCGATGGAGTCATCCGCGCACGTCGATGGCGCACATGTAATGCAGGCGGCCCAGCCGCAGACATCCATCGCAACGGAGGCATCGCCGCCATCCGCGCAGCAGAGCGCAGAGGCGATGCAAATGGATCATGCACAGATGCAGCACGCGCAGCACTCCAGCACTGCATCAGCATCAGCATCAGCATCGACAAAGGCTGCTGACAGCATGCCTGCGCAACACCCAGTACAGCCCGACGCTTCGGCAGCGCCGGCATCGATGCACCACGCAGGCATGCAGCATGCCGATGTCCAGCACTCCGCACACCAGACCTCTGCAAATCCACAACTGGACCACGCCCGGCAATCACAGGCAGACAGCGACCACGATGCAATGGAGCACGCATCGATGGATCATGCGTCGATGCAGCACGAGCAACAGCATGGGGCGATGGATCACTCCGACATGGAGCACGCGCCGCATGCCGAAGCGGTGACGCAAACGCCGGCATCGCCCGGCACCGGCGCACTGCCACGTACGCCGATCCCCGAGCCCACTGCCGAGGAGATCGCGGCGGCATTCGCCCCCTTGCAGCACCATGCGATGCACGCGCCAGGCATCAATCACTACGTGTTGCTCGATCGACTGGAAGCCTTCGACACCACGCGCGGCAGTGGCCAGGACTGGGAAGCGCGCGCCTGGATCGGCGGCGATATCGACCGGCTCTGGTTGCGCAGCGAAGGCGAGCGGCAGGATGGCCGCACGCAGGACGCATCGGTGGAGGCGTTCTATGGTCACGCCATCTCGCCATGGTGGGACCTGCTGGTTGGCGCACGTCAGGACATCGGAGCGGGCGAACATCGCAGCTGGGCCGCCTTCGGCGTGCAGGGCCTGGCGCCCTACAAGTTCGAGACCGAAGCCACGCTCTATGTCGGCAGCGGCAGCCGCGCGGCATTACGCCTGGAAGGCGAGTACGAGGTGCTGCTCACCAACCGGCTGATCCTGCAACCACGCGTGGAAGCCGATATCGCCCTCACCGACGATGACCGGCGCGGCGTCGGCAGCGGGCTGGATCAGGTCGAGGTCGGCCTGCGGCTGCGTTACGAAATCACCCGTCGCTTCGCGCCCTATATCGGCTGGGTGCACAGCCGCAGTTTCGGCGACACCGCCCGCCGCGCCGCGATCGACGATGAGCCTGCACGCGACAGCCGGTTTGTTGCCGGCCTGCGCATCTGGTTCTGAGACAACGCTGTGCGCATGGGCCTGACCGTTCGGACTCGGTGCAGGCCCATGCCACGACCTTGAACAGCGCAGTTCGTGCTGCCGCGCGCGATCAATCAGATAGCGGCGCGGCTAGACCGCCGACGCGCACGGTGCAGACATGCCGACAACCATTGCCCCGCTAACATCCACCTCCAGTGCAGCCTGACCTGCCCCCGCATTCCATCGAGGAGACCGCAATGCCTTTGACCAACCTGCAACACGTCCCCGGCGCCAGCGCCGCACCTGCCGACACTGCCGGTTTCGTGTTCAACCACACCATGCTGCGCGTCAAGGATGCGCAGCGTTCGCTGGATTTCTACACGCGCGTGCTGGGCTTCCGCTTGCTGGACGCACGTGATTTTCCCGATGCGCAGTTCAGCCTGTACTTCCTGGCCCTACTGCCCGACGACACCGCGATCCCCGACGACGATGCCGCGCGTCGGCTGTGGATGGCCGGCATCCCCGGCGTGCTCGAACTCACCCACAACCACGGCACCGAAACCCAGGACGGCCCGGTCTACCACGACGGCAACAGCGAGCCGCGCGGCTTCGGCCACATCTGCATCTCGGTACCCGACATCCACGCCGCCTGCGCACGTTTCGATAGCCTCAACGTGCCGTACCAGAAACGCCTGGAAGACGGCCGCATGAAGCACCTGGCCTTCATCAAGGACCCGGACGGCTACTGGGTGGAGATCATTTCCAATACGCCGCTGGCGTAATCCGTAACAAAATGCCCGGGGTTCCCGGGCATTTTTGTTTCAGGCACATGCGCTGTCGGTACTTCGCTTTCAAGCAGGGTATATCGGCAGAGAACGCCCACCCAGTTGGATGCGCGCAGCGCACTTCCAGTGGCTAACGCAACGTAGCGTGCGATCATCAGGTGAGTGCGGACGGCGCGCCCAGAACCGGAACGTACGAGTGGCACATGCCGATTCCGAGCACCGGCTGCGCCCGCCTGACGACGGCGCAGTAGTTTTGGTAGCCACTCTTAGATGCAGGCGCCATCCTGCAGCATCACACGTTGCCTCAGTTGGAGGTGGCAACTGCCTCTCTATCCGGGAACCACTGCGGTAACTGCTCGGCAAATTTTGCGGCGCATTCCTCGCTGTAGGCCTGTGCGGCCTGCTTGACCAGCGCGTAGTCGTTTGCCTCCCACTCCTCGAGCGATGCGGTGCGCGGTGTGGGCGCGCAGTCCAGATTGACCGGACTCGCCTTGCGCTTCAACAGTCCGGAGCGTTCACCGCCAATCGTCACCGCGTAGCGCAACTCGTAGGGCGACTTGGTATCGGCCAGGCTCTGGTAGACGAGCAGCCAATCGGACATCAGGACCTGCAGCGGGAACGGTTCCGCCGGCAGTGCTGCCGGATGCCCGGTGAAGTAGCTCTTCAGACGCGCATTGACCGCATCACGCTGCAGTTGATAACCGGGATTGCCCACGGCCTCCATCTTTTCGCCTTTCAGCTGCCCCTTGCCGAAGGCCGACACTGCGACGCCGCGCGTGAACAGGCTGGTGGCGATCTGCAGGCCCACCACTGCCCCGGTGTGCCCGCGCCGCACCACGCGCAACATTTCGTCGCCGTTGGGCTGGCCGTTGGACCCCACACGCATGCTGGCATGCAACGGCAGCTGCAACGCCCAATCCGCCGATGGTGCAATGACTGCGTCGGCATCGCCCTGCGTTTGTGCGGAGGGCTGTTGCTGTGTCTCGGCGACCGACAGCGTGCCGGCAACTGCAGCCGCGGCATAGGTCGTTGCCGTCGAAAAATCGCCGTTGGCAAATGCGGGCAATACTGCCACCGCCTCGGCACCACGGGTGGCGGTACAGAACGCGCTGGAGGCACGCATCTGCACTTCATGAAATGCGATGCCGTTGACTTGATGCACGGCCGCATCCTGGCCGTACTGCGCGACCAGCCTGGCAACGAGGGCGTCCTGCTCGACAGGCTGCTGGCCGCAGACCTTGGCCGCAGCGATGCGCGACCAGGCGAACTGCAGCGCCGGATCCCACCCCATCGCGTCCTCACCGACAAACCCGTGGTCGTAGTGATAGGCATAGATGGCCGGGTCGATGTCCTGCAAGGTCATGCCGCCCACGCCCGCATAACCGGGCGGGACGTCGCTGGCCATTGCGGCGCCGCTCAGCGCCGAGATCGCCACTGCAATTAGTGCTTTCATGAATTCCTTCCCCTGGAGAGCGTCGCATTGCGTGTCCCCCACGCAATGCGACATGGCACTGTCAGATCGCGCGGACAGCGATCAACGACACAGTGCTTTGGTCCCTCAGACAACGGTCCGCAGTCGGCTAGAACGCTCAGTTGCGGACTCAGTGTGAGCGCATCATGCGCGATTGGCAGTCGGGGCGGTCCCCACAGCTGTAGGGACCGCCCCGGAAGTGGCGCTTATCTAGGCATGCAGCAGCCCGCCGTGACTGCGCTGCCACTCGCGCGGCGGGCGCAGCGCCGCAAGCGTGCGGACCAACTCGCGATAGGTGGCGGCCAACTGCGCGAACAGACCTGCATCGCTGTAACGCGTGTCGGCCACTTCGAAATACGCGCCGCGGCCCAGCTCGATGAAGTAGTCGACGCTGAGCCGCCGACGCTGTGCAATGCCGGGAAACAGGCCTGCAATCAGCAGGCATTGATCTCCGATGTCGCGTAATGCATCGGCCCGCAGACTGCCGATCTGGTCCTGCGCGTGCAACCAGGCCAGGGCCTGCGTGCGCGAAAACAGCTGCGCATCGCGCTGCAGGCGCAGCAACACGAAGACCAGATAATGCTCGCGCGATTCGTCCAGCGGCTGTGCAATCCGCTGCCCCGCCTCACGTACCAACGCCTGCCACAATTCCGCCGGCGCGCCCTGTTTGAAAGACTCGTGCATACGTCCTCCTGCGTGATGGGACCCTCGCAGGAAGCGTATGCATAACCTGGGCCATCGCGTTGGCAGCCGGGCCTGTCGTCTGCCAGTCGTGCACCGCAGCCGGATCGCGCAATGGGTTGTCCCCCCGAGCAGCGCCTTGCACGGCGCCAGTCAACCGCTACCCGCGACCGAACCCACTGCCGCTGCCGGGCGCGTCATCAGGGACGCAGCACCAGTGTCTTTCGCGCTTCACGATCCACGAGCCACGTGAGCAATGCACCCGGCAGAAGAAACCCCAGCGTTACGAGCAAGCCGTGCAGCATATGTGTCGCCGGCTCGTCCAGCACGGCAATGTGCTTCATCGGAGACAGCCACGGGGAGAGATTGAAGAACACGACCGTCAAGACGACAAGCGGCCAGGTCCAATTCACCCCCCGCTTGCGCGCCGACTGCCAGGCGTAGGCGGCCAGCACCGCAACAAAGATTCCTTCGATCACCCACGAGGCAGTTCCCAGCCGTCCCCACAGTCCCAGGCCAAGGTGGGTCTGGGAATGCGGCAAAAGCGCCAGGTCATTGTTGTGCATCGGCCAGTCGGCGAGGAAGTGAGAGAAGGACGCGATAAACGCCAGGACTGCAACGCGCCTGTCTTTCCAGAAGAAACCGGCCCAGACAACCGACCACACGACCGCCGCCAACAGCGAATGATCCCAGTCGATGAATGTCAGGTCGAAGAACAGATAGGGGCCTGCAGCGAGGTTGGGCGTTACTAGGTCCCAGCCAAGCATGATGAAGATGCCGTCCAGGATGTCGAGGAAGCCGACGCCCAGCAGGAGCGGAAGCGTCGGGGTACTCGGAAAGCGCGCTTTCAAGGCCAGTCCGATCGCAAAGTGACCCACATACATGGCTGGTGCTCCAAGGATTAGGCCTGCATGGTGCCCCCGTTGAACCCGCCAGACTGTAAAATCAGAACAGTTCGACCACGGTCCCGGCCATGCCCGACGATGGCACCCTGAGTCCAGAGATTGCAGAGATTTTTCTCTCCCAGGCGTCGGTTCGAACGTTTGTTGCGGGCCAGCGGATCTTTGATCTGGGCTCTTCCCCTGCCTGCATGTTCGGCATTCTCAGCGGCGCGGTCCGGGTCTCACTGGAGCCGATGCAGCTCAGCGAGAGGCTGTCGCTGGTGCTTGGACCAGGCCAGTGGTTTGGGGAAGTTCCACTACTGGATGCGCGGGCACGGGCGTTCAGCGCGGTGGCCCACGGACGTAGCAAGATCGCCGTCGTCTCGACTGCCGCCTTCAACCGGGTGATCGCATCCAACCCGGCGGCGCTGCTGGCCATCACCCGCCTGGTGTGCTCACGCTATCGGCAGACCCTGGACTGGATTGAAGCCAATCAGGCACGTTCGCTCGAACGCCGGTTGGCGGCCCAGCTTCTCACTGCCCAACCCAGCATCCGCATGCCACAGAGTGCTCTTGCCGACAGGCTGGGCGTCTCCCGTCCTACCGTGAACCGGCTCTTGAAGGCCTGGAAAGCCCAAGGCTTGATCGACGTTGGCTACGGCAAAGTCAATGTGCTGAACATGGACGCCCTGGCAGCGATCCTCGCAGGGGAGCGAGAGCACGACTAGCGCCCCTGGATGCCAAGTCGCGCCTCAATGGTCAGGCCAAGCCCCCTCGCATAACCAGCATGCGCCATCCAGTCTGTGGGTGACACGCCACGAGTCGCGCTGTGGAAATGCGAAAGGGCGGGAGCAATGACGCACCCCGCCCTTCTGCATTTTTCATGTTGGACGAATCGGTACCTGCACGCCCATCACCCGTCAGCGCCAGTTGGACGAATGACTCTCCAGTTACCGATCGTCATCTCCGACCAAGCACGATGCCGGGCTTGTGCCGCTACTCCACCGTCACCGACTTGGCCAGGTTACGCGGCTTGTCCACGTCCGTGCCGCGTGCCAGTGCGGTGTGGTAGGCCAGCAACTGCACCGGGATGGTGTGGATCACCGGCGACAGCACGCCGGCGTGGCGCGGGGTGCGGATCACGTGCACGCCTTCGGACTCGCTGAAGTGGCTGTCCTGGTCAGCGAACACGAACAGCTCGCCGCCACGTGCGCGCACTTCCTGCATGTTGGATTTGACCTTTTCCAGCAGGCGATCGTTCGGCGCAATCACCACCACCGGCATCGCTGCATCCACCAGGGCCAGCGGGCCGTGCTTCAACTCGCCGGCCGGATACGCTTCGGCGTGGATATAGGAAATTTCCTTGAGCTTGAGCGCGCCTTCCAGCGCGATCGGGTAATGCAGGCCGCGGCCGAGAAACAATGCGTTTTCCTTGGCCGAAAAACGCTCGGCCCAGGCCATGATCTGCGGCTCCAGATTCAGCGCGTGCTGCACGCTGCCCGGCAGGAAGCGCAGCTGCTCCAGATACTCCGCTTCTTCCGCCTCGCTGATGCGCCCCTGCAATTTGCCCAACACCATGGTCAGCTGGAACAACACCGCCAGCTGGGTGGTGAACGCCTTGGTCGAGGCCACGCCGATCTCGGCACCGGCACGTGTGTAGCAGACCAGTTCGCTGGCGCGCGGGATCGCGCTTTCGGGCACGTTGCAGATCGACAAGGTGTGCAGATGCCCCAGCGATTTGGCGTATTTCAGCGCCTCCATCGTGTCCAGCGTTTCGCCGGATTGGGAGATGGTGACGATCAGGTGCCTGGGATTGGCGTAGGCGGCGCGGTAGCGGTATTCGCTGGCGATCTCCACGCTGCACGGCAGCCCGGCGATGGCTTCGATCCAGTAGCGCGCGGTCAGACCCGCGTAGTAGCTGGTGCCGCAGGCCAGGATCTGCACGCCTTCGATGTCGCGCAACACCGCTTCGGCATTGGGCCCGAACAATGACGCAGGGAAGCCCTTGGCATCGATCGCCGCCTCGATGGTATCGGCCAACGCGCGCGGCTGCTCGTGGATTTCCTTCTGCATGAAATGGCGGAATGGGCCCAGTTCCAGCGATGCCAGCGACACATCCGACAGGTGCAGCGGGCGCTCGACCGGCGCGTCGTTGCCATCGAAGATGCGCACGCCATCGCGGCGCAGGTCGGCGGTGTCGCCCTCTTCCAGGAAGATCACTTGGCGGGTGGCCTGCACGATGGCCGAGACATCGGAGGCGACGAAGTTCTCGCCCTCGCCCACGCCGATCAGCAGCGGGCAGCCCATGCGCGCGCAGACGAAGCGCTCCGGTTCGGCCTGGCTCATCACCGCCAGCGCGTAGGCACCGGTGAGCTCCTTGACGGTGCGCTGCAGCGCGGTCAACAGGTCGCCTGCGCTGCCCAGATGGTGATGGATCAGGTGCGCGATCACTTCGGTATCGGTCTGCGACTCGAAGGTGTAGCCGAGCGCGCGCAGCTTCTCGCGCTGCTGTTCGTGGTTTTCGATGATGCCGTTGTGCACCAGTGCCACACCGTCACTGATGTGCGGGTGCGCATTGGCCTCGGTGACCCCGCCATGGGTGGCCCAGCGGGTGTGGCCGATGCCCAGCGTCGCCCCGAACTGCTCGGCCTGCGCCGCCTGCGCCATCTCCGCCACGCGCCCGGTGCGGCGCACGCGGCGTACCTGCGCACCGTCGAGCACGGCGATGCCCGAGGAATCGTAGCCGCGGTACTCCAGACGCTTCAGTCCTTCGATCAGGACCGGGACCACGTCGCGCCCGGCGATCGCTCCGACAATGCCGCACATAGGACAACCCTTGAGGACGAAGCCGGGCATTTTAGCGTGTCCGCTATTGTCCGCTGCATGACCATGCCCGGACAGCGTGTCCGCACCAGTGTCCGCGGACACTGCGGACACTGGCCGCAAACATCTAAAAACGAATGCATTCAATGACTTGTAGGTTGGCACACGTCCTGCTTTATCGCAGTGACGCCACTGAGCCAGCCGACCATGATTCGCGATACCTCCGCCCAGGACCAGGTTCTCCGTACACCCGCCCAGAGCGCGCCCTGGCGCCGCTGGCTATGGCCCGGCATCGCGGTGGTCGCCGTGTTGGCCGGCATCGGCTGGGCAGTCACCGCGTGGAGCGCCGGCAGCCGCTCGTTCGATGCCAGCCGGGTGCGGATCGCCACGGTCAGCCAGGGCGACCTGGTGCGCGACATCGCCGCCGACGGGCGCGTCATCGCCGCCAACAGCCCCGTGCTGTATGCCATCTCGGCCGGCACGGTGACGCTGAGCGTGGTGGCCGGCGACGTGGTCAAGCAGGGCCAGGAGCTGGCCCGCATCGACAGCCCGGAGCTGCGCAGCAAGCTGGCGCAGGAGCAGGCCACCCTGGCCGGGCTGGAAGCCGAGTCCAGCCGCGCCGCCCTGGACGCCACCCTGGCCCGCGCCACGGCCAGCAAGCTCACCGACCAGGCCAAGATCGACAAGCAGGCCGCCGCGCGCGACCTGGAGCGCTACCAGCGCGGCTACGATGGCGGCGCGGTGCCGCAGGTGGAACTGGCCAAGGCGCAGGACACCTTGAAGAAGACCGACATCGACCTGCAGCACGCCGAGCGGGATGCGTCGCTGAAGAGCCAGGGTGCAGACCTGGATTCGCGCAACAAGCGCCTGCTCGCCGACCGCCAGCGCGCGGTGGTGGCCGAAGTGCAGCGCCAGGTGGATGCGCTCACGCTGCTGTCGCCGTTCGATGGCCAGGTCGGCCAGGTGCAGGCGGTACAGCACACCCAGGTCGCGGCAAACGCGCCGATCCTGGGCGTGGTGGACCTGTCCAAGTTCGAAGTGGAGATCAAGGTGCCTGAGAGCTTTGCGCGCGATCTGGCAATCGGCATGCCGGCGCAGCTCACCAGCGGCAGCGGCGAGCCGTTCCCCGGCGCGATCTCGGCGGTGTCGCCGGAAGTGGTCAATGGCGAAGTCACTGCGCGCATCCGATTCGCCGACAAGCAGCCGCCGGGCCTGCGCCAGAGCCAGCGCATGAGCGCACGCGTGGTGATGGACACGCGCCGCAACGTGCTCAAGGTCGAGCGCGGCCCGTTCGTCGAACAGTCCGGCGGCAGCTACGCCTATGTGATGGATGGCAACACCGCGGTGCGCCGGCCGGTGCGCATGGGTGTCAGCAGCCTGGGCGAGGTGCAGGTGCTGTCCGGGCTGCAGGTCGGCGACCGCGTGGTGGTCTCCGGCGCAGACAACTTCGGGGATGCACCGCGCGTCACCGTTCACTAAAGGCGGCCAGCACACCTGCTGCGCAGCCATCAGGCTGCTCGCCACGGTATGTCAGCCACTCTCAATCTCTTTCGCACACACCTTATTCGTAAAGGAATCGGCAATGCTCAAGATGCAATCGGTCTCCAAGGTCTTCCGCACCGAACAGGTGGAAACGCACGCGCTGCGCTCGCTGGACCTGCATGTGCGCGAAGGCGAATTCGTCGCGGTCACCGGCCCCTCCGGCTCGGGCAAGACCACCTTCCTCAACCTGGCCGGGCTGCTGGAGACCTTCACCAGCGGGCAGTATCTGCTCGATGGCGAAGACGTCAGCCATCTGTCCGATGACGCGCGTTCGCGCCTGCGCAACCGCAAGATCGGATTCATCTTCCAGGGCTTCAACCTGATTCCCGATCTCAACCTGTTCGACAACGTCGATGTGCCGCTGCGCTATCGCGGCATGGCCGCGGCCGAGCGCAAGCAGCGCATCGAAGAAGCTTTGACCAAGGTCGGCCTGGGCTCGCGCTTGAAGCACTACCCCACCGAGCTGTCCGGTGGCCAGCAGCAGCGCGCCGCCATCGCGCGTGCGCTGGCCGGCAGCCCGCGCCTGTTGCTGGCCGACGAACCCACCGGCAACCTCGACTCGCAGATGGCACGCGGGGTGATGGAACTGCTGGAAGAGATCAACAGCCAGGGCACCACCATCGTCATGGTCACCCACGACCCGGAACTGGCCGCACGCGCGCAGCGCAACGTGCATATCGTCGACGGCCAGGCCACCGATCTGGAACGTAACCCCGCCCTGATGCGCGCGCGCGACAGCGCCGCCACCCTGGCCGAGTAAGAGGCACATCCCATGTTCGGCTACTACTTCAATCTTGCCTTACGCAGCTTCCGCCGCAACAAGGTGCTCACCGCGCTGATGGTGCTGGCCATCGCACTCGGCATCGGCGCCAGCATGACCACACTGACGGTGTTCTACATCCTGTCTGGCGATCCGTTGCCGGGGAAAAGCGGCACGCTGTTTCATCCGCAGCTCGATGCGCGTTCGTTGGGCTATCAAGACGACGATGCACTGGATCAGTTGACCCGCTTCGATGCCGAGGCGCTGCTACGGGAAAAGCGTGGGGACCGTCAGGTCATGATGACCGCAGGCACCGTTCCGCTGGAACCGGACAACACCACGTTGCGGCCAATGATGCTGGACGCGCGTTACACGTCCGTTGATTTCTTCCCCATGTTCAATGTGCCCTTCCTTTATGGCGGCCCCTGGACGGCCAGCGATGACGGCAGCCGTGCACGGGTGGTGGTGATCTCCGAAGCACTGAACAAGAAGCTCTTCCATGGTGAGGACAGCGTCGGCCGTACGGTGAACGTCAATCGCAACATCATGCGGGTTGTGGGTGTTGTTCGCGAATGGCGGTTGACCCCAGCGTTCTACAACCTGGGTGGCCAGGCCTACGACAAGTCCGAGCAGGTCTTCCTGCCGTTCAGTACCGCAATGGAACTGAAACTCTCAAACAGTGGACAGCGTTCGTGCTGGGGCGAAAGCAGTTCGCCGGAAGATATCAACGCTGCCTGTTCCTGGGTCCAGTACTGGGTGCAACTGGATACGCCACAGAAGGTCACTGCATACCGTCAGTACCTGGAGAACTATTCGGATCAACAGCGACGGGCCGGGCGCTTCGAGCAGCCCACGAACGTCCAGCTGCGCAGCGTGATGGAGTGGCTGGACTTCAAGAAGGTCGTTCCCAGCGATGTGCGCCTGCAGACCTGGCTGGCATTCGGGTTCCTGCTGGTGTGTCTGGTCAATACCGTCGGCCTGTTGCTGGCCAAATTCATGCGCCGCAGTGGAGAGATCGGCGTGCGCCGGGCACTGGGGGCAACCAAGCGCAGCATCTTCGCGCAGTCCCTGGTCGAGGCAGGAACCATCGGTCTGGTCGGCGGCATCCTGGGGCTCGGTCTTGCCGCGTTGGGGCTGTGGGGGGTGCGTCAACAACCCGCTCAATATGCCGACCTGGCAAGGCTGGATCCGGCAATGTTGCTGGCCACGTTTGCCCTCGCGCTGGTGGCCAGCATCGTGGCCGGGCTGCTCCCCGCATGGCGCGCATGCACCGTGCCACCGGCCATTCAACTCAAAGCGCAGTGAGCTGACCTCCGAACCGCGCGCCCTTTCGCAGCGTTTCGCCAGCCCTTCTCAAGGAATTGCCCATGGAAATCCGCCCCATTCTGTCCACCCTGCGACGCCACAAAACGGCGGCTGCCCTGATCGTGCTCGAGGTAGCACTCAGTTGCGCCATCATCTCCAATGCCTTGTTCCTGATCGGCGATCGCCTGGAGCGCACACAACGCCCCAGCGGTCTGGCAGAGAACGAACTGGTGACGCTCAGCATCAGCGGTATCGGGCGCGATGAAGACGCACGCGCACTCACTGAGACAGACCTGGCTGCACTGCGCAGCATTCCCGGCGTCAAATATGCCTCCAGCGTCAGCCAGATTCCTTATGGCGACAACATGTGGGTCAGTGGCCTGAAACTGACGGCCGACCAGAAAAACTCCACGATCAACGTCAACGACTACACCGGGGACAGCCAGACCCTGGATACGATGGGCCTGACGCTGGTACAGGGGCGCCGTTTCACGGAAGGCGAATTCACCTGGTCCGATGACAAAACGGCCAACGTCCCAAGTGCCATCCTGACCAGAAGCGCGGCAGACAAGCTCTTTCCCGGCCAGTCAGCCCTGGGGAAATCGATCTATCGCGGCGACACGCCCATGAAGATCGTCGGCATCGTGGAGCATCTGGCGCGCGTCAACGACTATGGCGGCGCAGCTGTTTACGACGATTCGATGCTGACCCCGATCAAGATGACCTACAAGGACGGCGGCCGCTATCTGCTACGCACCGATCCGGCGCGTCGTGACGAGGTGCTGCGTCAGGCAGTGGCAGCGCTGGAAAAGAACAGCGCAAGCCGCATCATCGAGAAACCGAAGGTGTTCGAGCAGATGCGGCGCAATTTCTATCGACAGGATCGCTCCATGGCCTGGCTGCTGATCACCATGAGCATCGCGCTACTGATCGTCACCGCGCTGGGCATCGTCGGCCTGGCCAGCTTCTGGGTGCAGCAACGCACCAAGCAGATTGGCATCCGCCGTGCACTGGGTGCCACACGCGGCCAGATCCTGCGCTACTTCCAGATCGAGAATTTTCTGCTGGCCTCGGTCGGCATCGTGCTCGGCATGTTGCTGGCGTACTCGATCAATGTCTGGCTGATGGCCCGCTACGAGTTGCCGCGCCTGCCGGTGCTGTATCTGCCGATCGGCGCACTGTTGCTCTGGGCGCTGGGCCAGATCGCCGTGTACTGGCCCGCACGGCGTGCCGCGATGGTGCCGCCGGCGGTGGCCACACGCAGCGCGTGATGCGCACGCTGCGCGTCAGCGGTCGCTGTCGACCCACTGACGCGCAGCACACAGCACACAGTGATGTTGCTTAGATCCTGCGCGATGGCAGCATCGCCACAAGCGACTTGGCCGTCGGCCGCCTGGGCAATGCCGATTTTGTCACCACCGCCCTGTCTACCAAGGCGCCTGTGTCGCAGGCGCCTGCCCGTCTTGATATCCGGTATTGCGCCGGAACCTGCACTTGAGCTCGGCATCGACGCATGCCCGCTGCCAACCTCGTCGCACCGATCAGACCATCACTGGATTGCCGGGATCAGCTCCGTCCGGCAAAGGCCAGTCAGGCACCTGCCCTCCCTATTGCTCGCACGGTTCCGCCACGCGCCGAATCCTGTTCTGATAGCCCTTCCCTCCCGCGCCTTTCACCGAGCACCGCGATGCCGCAGATCCTGATCATCGACGACAACACCGCTGTGGCCACTGCGTTGGAGGTGCTGTTCTCGCTGCACGATATCGAGGCGCGGCATGCGCACTCGCCGCAGGCAGGGTTGGCGCTGCTGGACGAGCAGGGATTCGATCTGGTGATCCAGGACATGAACTTCACCGCCGACACCACCTCCGGCGAGGAAGGCGAAGCCTTGTTCACCCAGATCCGTCGGCGCCACCCGGACCTGCCGGTGATCCTGCTCACCGCCTGGACCCACCTGGGCAGCGCGGTGGGCCTGGTCAAGGCCGGTGCGGCCGACTACATCGCCAAGCCCTGGGACGACACCAAGCTGCTGACCACGGTCAACAATCTGCTGGAGCTGTCCGAAGCGCGCCGCGAGCTGGAACGTCGGCGCGAGCGCGAGCGGCGCGGTCGCGAGCAGCTGACCCAACGTTACGACCTGCGCGGCGCGGTGTTCGCCGACCCCGCCAGCGAACGCGCGATCGCGCTCGCCTGCCAGGTCGCACGCTCGGATCTGCCGGTGCTGATCACCGGCCCCAACGGCAGCGGCAAGGAGAAGATCGCCGAGATCATCCAGGCCAACTCACCGGCCAAACACGGCCCGTTCATTGCGCTCAATTGCGGCGCATTGCCGGGCGAATTGATCGAAGCCGAGCTGTTCGGCGCCGAAGCCGGCGCGTATACCGGCGCCAACAAAGCGCGCGAAGGCAAGTTCGAAGCCGCCGATGGCGGCACGCTGTTTCTGGACGAAATCGGCAACCTGCCGCTGGCCGGGCAGATGAAGTTGCTGCGCGTGCTGGAAACCGGCCGCTACGAGCGCCTGGGCTCCAACCGCGAACGCCACGCCAAGGTGCGGGTGATCAGCGCCACCAATGCCGACCTGCAGTCCATGATCCGCGATGGCAGCTTCCGCGAAGACCTGTACTACCGCCTCAACACGGTGGAAATCGCGCTGCCCGCCCTGGCCGAACGCCCCGGCGATATCGGGCCGTTGGCCGAGCACTTCCTGGCCGGCGAAAAACCCTTGTCCACGCAGGCCCGCGATGCCCTGCAGCGGCACGCCTGGCCCGGCAACGTGCGCGAGCTGCGCAATGTGCTGCAACGCGCGTCGCTGCTTGCGCAGGGCGTGCGCATCGAAGCCGGCGATCTGAACCTGCCGCGCGCAGCCGCATCGCGCCCGGCCCCGCCGGCAACCGGCGAGCCTGATCGCGCCCGTATCGAACAGGCACTGGCGCGCGCGCAGGGCGTCATCGCCCAGGCCGCCGCCGAGCTGGGGCTGAGCCGGCAGGCGCTGTACCGGCGCATGGACCGCTACGGCATCACTTCGGAATGATTCCCGACATGTGGCAACGTTCCTTCACGTTCTCGCTGTTCTTGCGGCTGTTGCCGGTGCTGGCGCTGGCCGCCGCGCTGCCCTGGTTCATGGCGTACTGGATGGACCGTGGCTGGCAAGTGGCTGCGGTGTCGGTGGTGGTGCTGCTGTCGGTCATGTGGTTCAGCCTCAGCCGCGCCACTGCGCCGATGCGCTCGCTGTTTCGTGCCCTGGCCGGCACCACCAGCAGCTACCGCGATGGCGAATACAACTTCGGCGTGTACTGGCGCGGCAACGACGAACTGGCGCAGCTGGTGCAGGCGCATGCGGAACTGGGTGAGGTGCTGCGCGCGCAACGGCGCAACCTGGTGCAGCGCGAACTGATGCTCGACACCATGCTGCAGAACACGCCGGTGGCGATGCTGCTGGTGGTGGCCGGTGGCGATGGCGTGCGCCGCATCGGCTTTTCCAACAACGCCGCACGCAAGCTGCTACACGATGGCCGCAAGCTCGAAGGCCAGCACCTGGACGACGTGCTGGCGCGCATGCCCGGCGAACTGCGCGATGCGCTGGCCCGCGGCGGCGATTGCCTGTTTGCGGTCCGCGAGGACGGCGATGACGAAGACGACGAGCAGATCTATCACCTGTCACGCCGCAGTTTCCATCTCAACGGACGCGGTCACGAGCTGCTGCTGATCCGCACCCTGACTACCGAACTGCGGCGCCAGGAAGTGCAGACCTGGAAGAAGGTCATCCGTGTGATCAGCCATGAATTGAACAACTCGCTCGCGCCGATCGCCTCGCTGGCGCATTCGGGCGCCGAGTTGCTGCGCCGCGAACGCACCGACCGGCTCGGCACGGTGTTCGAGACCATCGAAGAACGCGCACGTCATCTGGAAGGCTTCATCCGCGGCTACGCCCGCTTTGCCAAGTTGCCGCAGCCACAGTTGCAGACCATCGAATGGGCCCCGTTCCTGGAGCGTTTGCGGCAGCAGATTCCGTTCCAGCTGCAGGGCGCACTGAGCGACGTCTCCAGCCGCATCGATGCCGCGCAGATCGAGCAGGCGCTGCTCAACCTGCTCAAGAACGCGCACGAAGCCTGCAGCGAAGCGCAGCCGCCCAACAGCGATGTCGCCGTGCGCGTCACGCGCGTGCCGCAATGGCTGCGGATCGAAGTGCTGGACCGCGGCAACGGCATGAACGAGGCCGTGCTGCATAACGCACTGATGCCGTTCTACTCGACCAAGCGCAATGGCACCGGGCTCGGGCTTGCGCTCACCCGCGAGATCGCCGAAGCGCACGGCGGGCGCATCTCGCTGCATAACCGCGAACACGGCGGGTTGTGCGTCACCTTGCTGCTGCCGGCGGCGGCGGCCGGCTAGTTGCTGCGCACCGTTCCGCGTTCTTCAATCCGCGCTTGTTTCAACGCACCGCAGGCATCGTCGGCACCACTGGTGCGGGTGGCGGCGATATCGCCGTAATAGCCAGCCCCAACGGTGTTGTTGACGAACTGCCCGCCTTGCGACGGACACTCGCCATCGGGCTTGATCCAGTCCGAAAACGCCGCGTACTTGCCGGCCCGGACGAAACGGTTGGCCGCCACGTAGGTGTTGTCGGAGGCATCGCGGGTACGCACGGCATCGCCGTTGACGTCGGTGAAGGTATTGCCTTCGATACGGTTGCCGGACGAGTGGCGCGCCAGGTAGATCGCGTGCACGAAACCCGAAGTCCGGGTGTCGTTTTCGATCGACACGAAGCGATTGTGTTCGATGCGGTTGTCGCGCGAGTTCTGCAGGCGGATCGCCGCGAACGAATAGGCGGCCTCACTGCTGCTGCCGTGGACCCCGCCGATCCGCTCGAAGGTCATGTTGCGGATGATGTTGCCGCTGTTGCCGTCCGCGCTGCGCTTGCTGCTGCCCAGGTCCATCGCCATCCAGTAATTGCTGACCTTCAACCCGGTGAAGGTCAGCCGGGTGGCAGCATCGCCGCCGCCCTTCAGCGTGAACCAGGTCGCGCCACCGCGCCCGTCGAACCACGGTGGCGCGGCTGCGTCGGACGCGGCGATAAAGCGAATGGGCGCCCCGTTGGTGAATGTCCATTGCACCGACTGCCGCAGATACGTGCCGGCGGCGATCACCACGTCCACCGCGCCGCTGGGCCGCTGCTCCAGCAGCCGCTGCTGGGCGGCCGCCAGACTCCGCAACGCGGTCGTTGCGCTGGTGCCTGCCGCCGCATCGTTGCCGTCCGGTGCCAGATACAGCCGGTACGTCTGCGCATAGGCCGCAGCTGGCAGCACTGCCGCCAATAGCAGCAGCCATGTCACCAGCAACGCGCAACGTGGCGTTCGCATCGTCTACCTCCTGAGCCATCGTGACGGGCATAGCCTATGCATGGCATCGCTTTACAGCAGCTGTGCGCGCTGCAGCGACGTGCAGCCAGGCCGCACGCCTGCAGGCACGCTACTTCTTGGTCGGGCGTTCCCAGCCCTCGACCACGGTCTGACGCGCACGCGTGACGCTGAGCTGGCCGGCAGGCGCATCGCGGGTGATCACCGAGCCCGCGCCGATGGTGGCCATGGCACCGATCTCGATCGGTGCCACCAGTGCGCTGTTGGAACCGACAAAGGCGCCATCGCCGATGCTGGTCTGCGACTTGTTCACCCCATCGTAGTTGCAGGTGATGGTGCCGGCGCCGATGTTGACCTTGCTGCCGATCACCGCATCGCCCAGATAGGTCAGATGATTGGCCTTGCTGCCCACACCCATCGTGACCTTCTTGGTCTCGACGAAGTTGCCGATATGCACGCCATCGGCCAGCACGGTGCCGGGACGCAGCCGCGCGAATGGACCGATCTGCACCGCCCCCTCGGTCACCACGCCTTCCAGATCGCAATGTGCGCGCACCTGCGTGCCGGCGCCGAGCGTCACATCGCGCAGGCGCACGAACGGACCGACCACCACGCCATCGCCCAGCGTCACATCGCCTTCCAGGATCACGTCGATATCCAGCTGCACATCGCTGCCCACGGTTACCGTGCCGCGCTGCTCCACGCGCGCCGGGTCGGCCATGCGCACGCCCTGCAGGCAGAGCGCACGGGCGGCACGCAGCTGCCAGGCGCGTTCCAGCTGCGCCAGTTGCCAGGGGTCGTTGGCGCCTTCCACATCCTGCGCATCGGCCACATGCACCATATCGGCCGGGGTGAAATCGGCGGCGGCGCTGGCAAACACGTCGGTGAGATAGAACTCTCCCTGCGCATTCTCGTTGGACAGGCCGGCCAGCCAGCGGCGCAGCGCCGTGGACTCGGCAGTGAGGATGCCGGTGTTGATGGTGCGGATGCGGCGCTGCTCGTCGTTGGCATCCTTCTGCTCGACGATCGCGGCCACCTTGCCCTCGGCATCGCGCAGGATGCGGCCGTAGCCGGTGGGATTGGGTACATCGGCCACCAGCACCGCCATGCGCCCGGGTGCGTGCAACAGCTGCAGCAGGTCCTGCGGCTGGATCAGCGGCACATCGCCGTACAGCACCAGCACCGTGGCCGCATCCGGAATCGCATCCATCGCCTGCTGCACTGCATGCCCGGTGCCCAGTTGCTGACGTTGCTCGGCCCAGTGCAGATCGCCCTGCGCGGCAAACGCCGCCTGCACCTGCTCGCCGCCGTGCCCGTGCACCACATGGATCGCTGCCGGCTGCAGCTGCCGCGCCGTGGCGATCACATGTGCCAGCATCGGCTGGCCCGCCAGCGGCTGCAGCACCTTGGGCAGGGACGAGCGCATGCGCTTGCCCTCGCCCGCGGCCAGGATCACGACGTGCAGGGGCAGAGTCATCGAAGCGTTCCAGAACATGGGAGAGCCAAATTCTAGTCGCTGTCCCGGCAGTGCGTCGTGTCCTGCCTGCAGCACGCGCGACGATGACACTTTTCAAGCGCCGCTGCCGTTAGCATGAGCGCCCTTTCACGATGACACGGCCTGCATGAGTCTGTTCCGCCAAGGCAGCCAATTCATGATCATTGGTGCCCTGCAGCTGGCGGTGGATTGCGGCATCTTCATCGCCGCCACCGCGGCCGGCATGCCCGCCGTGCCTGCCAATCTGCTCGGGCGGATCAGTGGCGCGGTGCTGGGCTTCTGGCTCAACGGCCGCTACACCTTTGCCCAGGAAGGCGGCGCACGTCTGGGTTGGCCGCGTTTTCGCCGCTTTGCGCTGATGTGGCTGGCGCTGACACTCATCAGCACCTGGCTATTGTCGATAACGGTGGATCTGGTCGGCCTGCGCCAGGCCTGGCTGGCCAAACCGCTGGTGGAAGGCGGCCTGGCGATCGTGTCGTTCTTCCTGGGCCGGCACGTGGTGTATCGCTGAGCGAGCGTCCCTGAGCCCAGGCAATGTTGGACCCGGCGCGTATCAGTGGCAGAAATCGCCCAGGCTGCGCACTAGTGCCGCGCGATGCAGCGCGTCCAGCTGCCATTGCGCGGCGTAATGGGCGGCGGCACGCGCGGTGCTGGTCGCGCATTGCGGCGCTGCACGTGCCGGCGCGACCTGGGCCAGTGCGTCGAGCAATTCACCTTGCAGTTGATCCAGACGCGTGCGCAGGCTCGCCAGATCCGGACGCGCCGTGTCCGGCGCGCGCCCGCGTTCGCGCCAGTGGTTCAACAACGCGTATTGCACCGCCTTGTTGGCCTCGATCTGCGCAGCAAAGAAGCGCGCCGCATCGTCGGCATCCAGCCCATGCGCAGGCGCCTGCTCGCGTACGCTCTGCAGCACTACCGCCTCGCGGGTCTGGTCCAGCACCGGCTTGCCGCTGTCCCACTTGCTCAGCGCCACCGCATCGCCGATGGCATTGCGTTGCACGATGCGATCCAGCAGCGGATCCAGCGGCGGCTGGCTGCGGGCCGGCAGCGCGCACCCCAGCATCGCCACGGCCAACAGGCCGCTCAGCGCATAACTACGAAAGCCATCGATCGTGCGGGTCATCGGGTGTTCCTCGACGTGCGTGAGTGAGAGGCCGCGCCGCCTGCAACCGGCGGCATGGCACAAGGCAGGCAGTGTGCCTGCTGTGCCCAGGCATGGAGGCGGCGCCACGCACGCGCAGCTCCAGAAACGAAAACGCCGACCCTGAGGTCGGCGTTTCCAGTCCACACCGGCGTGCGGCGCTGCATCGGGTATCACGTCTGCGTGCGCTAGCAAATGCGCGCACGCCCGCGTGCTTAGTGCTTGAGGTTGCGACGCAGGCGTTCCAGTGCCTGCAGCTGCACGGTCGCCTCGGCGAGCCGACGCTGCGCATCGGCCACATCCACCGTGTCGCCACGGTTGGCCAGCAGACGCTCGGCCTCTTCCTTGACCTTGCGCACGGCGGCTTCGTCGATGTCCTGCGCGCGCACCGCGGTGTCGACCAGCACGGTCACCACCTGTGGCTGCACTTCCAGGATGCCGCCAGAAATGGCGAAGTCCAGCTGTTCGCCGCTGGCAGTGGTGACCACCACCTTGCCCGGCTTCAGGCGCGTGATCAGCGGTGCGTGCTTGGGCGCGATGCCCAGCTCACCCAACTCGCCGGTGGCCACGACCAGCGTCGCCTCACCGTGGAAGATTTCCTTCTCGGCGCTGACGATGTCGCAACGGATAGTGCTCATGGTGCCTCACTCTGTGAGGCGGGGAATCGGGAATCGGGATTCGGGAATGGGAAGAGCGCCTGGCTACGCACGCTTCCTGGTTCCCGCACTCCGACTCGCCTACAACCCGCCTTTACGATTCCCGATTCCCGATTCCCGATTCCAGCCGCACAGCGGCTGGGATCCATCAGGCCTTGGCGCTCATCTTGTTGGCTTTCTCGACGGCTTCTTCGATGCTGCCGACCATGTAGAACGCCTGCTCCGGCAGGTGGTCGTACTCGCCGTCGCAGATCGCCTTGAAGCCGCGGATGGTGTCCTTCAGCGAGACGTACTTGCCCGGCGAGCCGGTGAACACTTCGGCCACGTGGAAGGGCTGGCTGAAGAAGCGCTCGATCTTGCGCGCGCGCGACACCGACTGCTTGTCTTCTTCGCTCAGCTCGTCCATGCCCAGGATCGCGATGATGTCCTTCAGTTCCTTGTACTTCTGCAAGGTCTGCTGGACGCGCTGGGCGGTGTCGTAATGCTCGGTGCCGATCACCAGCGGGTCCATCTGGCGGCTGGTGGAATCCAGCGGATCCACCGCCGGGTAGATACCCAGCGAAGCGATGTTACGGCTCAGCGTGACGGTGGAGTCCAGGTGGGCGAAGGTGGTCGCCGGCGACGGGTCGGTCAGGTCGTCCGCAGGCACGTACACGGCCTGGATCGAGGTGATCGAACCGCTCTTGGTCGAGGTGATGCGTTCCTGCAACACGCCCATTTCCTCGGCCAGGGTCGGCTGGTAGCCCACTGCCGACGGCATGCGGCCCAGCAGTGCCGACACTTCGGTACCGGCCAGGGTGTAGCGGTAGATATTGTCGACGAACAGCAGCACGTCCTTGCCCTTGCCGTTTTCGTCCTTCTCGTCGCGGAAGTACTCGGCCATGGTCAGGCCGGTCAGCGCGACGCGCAGGCGGTTGCCCGGCGGCTCGTTCATCTGGCCGTACACCATCGCGACCTTGTCCAGCACGTTGGAGTCTTTCATCTCGTGGTAGAAGTCGTTGCCCTCGCGGGTACGCTCGCCCACGCCGGCAAACACGGACAGACCCGAGTGCGCCTTGGCGATGTTGTTGATCAGCTCCATCATGTTGACGGTCTTGCCGACGCCGGCGCCGCCGAACAGGCCGACCTTGCCGCCCTTGGCGAACGGGCACATCAGGTCGATGACCTTGATGCCGGTTTCCAGCAGCTCGGTGCTGGAGGACTGGTCTTCATACGACGGCGCAGCGCGATGGATTTCCCAATGGTCCGACGCCTGCACGTCGCCGGCCTCGTCGATCGGACGACCCAGCACGTCCATGATGCGGCCCAGCGTCCCGGCACCGACCGGCACCGAAATCGCACGCTCGGTGTTGGTGGCCAGCAGGTTGCGCTTCAGGCCGTCGGTGGAGCCGAGCGCAATCGTGCGCACCACGCCATCGCCGAGCTGCTGCTGCACTTCCAGGGTGATTTCGGTGCCTTCGACCTTCAACGCGTGATAGACCTTCGGCACTTCATTGCGCTGGAATTCGACGTCGACGACCGCGCCGATGATCTGAACGATCTTGCCCTGACTCATTTGGATAACTCCACTAATGTCTGTTCGATTCTTGTGTCGGGAATAGGGAAACGGGAGTCGGGAATGGGAAGATCAAGTGCTGCTGCTTCGACCATTCCCGATTCTCCATTCCCTATTCCCGGCTATACGGCGGCCGCGCCGCTGACGATTTCCGAAATTTCCTGGGTGATCGCCGCCTGACGCGCCTTGTTGTAGACCAGTTGCAAGGTGCCGATCATCTTGTTGGCGTTGTCGCTGGCGGCCTTCATCGCCACCATGCGCGCAGCGTGCTCGGAGGCCACGTTTTCCAGCACGGCCTGGTATACCAGCGACTCGATGTAACGCGTCATCACGTGCTCCAGCACGGTCGCGGCATCGGGTTCGTACAGGTAATCCCAATCGTGATGGGCCACCTTGTGCTCGGCGGCCGGCAGCGGCAGCAGCTGATCGAAGCTGGCCTTCTGCGTCATCGTGTTCACGAAGCGGTTGTAGACCAGGTACACGCGGTCCACCTTGCCCTCGACGAAGGCATCCAGCATCACCTTGATCACACCGATCAACTGCTCGATCTGCGGGCTGTCACCCAGATGGGTGACGCTGCCGACCATGTTGACCTTGATGCGACGGAAGAACGCCGAAGCCTTCTGGCCGATGGTCACCACGTCGATCTCGGCGCCCTTGTCCTGCCACGGGCGCACTTCGCCCAGCATCTTGCGGAACAAGTTGTTGTTCAGACCGCCGGCCAGGCCGCGGTCGGAAGAGATCACGATGTAACCGACCCGCTTGACCTGCTCGCGCTCGACCAGGAACGGATGCTGGTAATCGGTGCTGGCCTGCGCCAGATGCCCGATCACCTGCTTCATCGCCAGCGCGTACGGACGCGAGGTCTTCATACGGTCCTGCGCCTTGCGGATCTTGGAGGCCGAGACCATTTCGAGCGCGCGCGTCACCTTGCGGGTGTTCTGCACGCTCTTGATCTTGGTTTTGATTTCGCGTCCGCCTGCCATACTCGCTCGCTTCGCTCGCTTAGTGGGAATGGGGAATCGTGAGTCGGGAATTGGCACAGCCAACCCGCTTTAACGATTCCCTATTCTCTATTCCCGATTCCCGCAGCTGGATTTACCAGCTGCCCGTGGTCTTGAACTCTTCGATGCCCTTCTTGAAGGCAGCTTCGATGTCGTTGTCCCAGCCGCCGGTGCTGTTGATCTTGGAGACCAGCTCACCCTGGGTGTTGGCGAAGTGCGCGTGCAGGCCTTCTTCGAACGCCAGCAGCTTGTTGACCGGCACTTCGTCGAGGTAGCCCTCGTTGACGGCATAGATCGACAGCGCCTGGTTGGCGATCGACATCGGCGCGTACTGCTTCTGCTTCATCAGCTCGGTGACGCGCTGACCGCGCTCGAGCTGCTTGCGGGTGGCTTCGTCCAGGTCCGAGGCGAACTGCGCGAACGCCGCCAGCTCACGGTACTGCGCCAGCGAGATACGGATGCCGCCGGACAGCTTCTTGATGATCTTGGTCTGGGCCGCACCACCGACGCGCGACACCGAGATACCGGCGTTCACGGCCGGGCGGATGCCGGCGTTGAACAGGTCGGTTTCCAGGAAGATTTGGCCGTCGGTGATCGAGATCACGTTGGTCGGCACGAACGCGGACACGTCGCCGGCCTGCGTTTCGATGATCGGCAGCGCGGTCAGCGAACCGGTCTTGCCGGTCACCGCACCGTTGGTGAACTTCTCCACGTACTCCTCGGACACGCGCGCAGCGCGCTCGAGCAGGCGGGAGTGCAGATAGAACACGTCGCCCGGATAGGCTTCGCGGCCCGGCGGACGCTTGAGCAGCAGTGAGATCTGGCGGTAGGCCACGGCCTGCTTGGACAGATCGTCGTACACGATCAGCGCATCTTCGCCGCGGTCCATGAAGTACTCGCCCATGGTGCAGCCGGCGTACGGGCTGATGTACTGCATCGCGGCCGATTCGGACGCGGTCGCAGCCACCACCACGGTGTGCGCCAGCGCGCCGTTCTCTTCGAGCTTGCGCACGATGTTGGCAACGGTCGAGGCCTTCTGGCCGATCGCCACGTACACGCACTTGATGCCGGTGCCCTTCTGGTTGATCACCGCATCGATCGCCAGCGCGGTCTTGCCGGTCTGGCGGTCACCGATGACCAGCTCGCGCTGGCCGCGGCCGATCGGGATCATCGCATCGACCGACTTGTAACCGGTCTGCACCGGCTGGTCGACCGACTTGCGCCAGATCACGCCGGGCGCAACGCGCTCAACCGGTGCGGTCTGGGTGGCGCCCAGCGGGCCCTTGCCGTCGATCGGCTCGCCCAGCGCGTTGACCACGCGACCGAGCAGTTCCGGACCGACCGGCACTTCCAGGATGCGGCCGGTGGTCTTGGCCACGTCGCCTTCGCGCAGGTTCTCGTAATCGCCCAGCACCACGGCGCCGACCGAATCGCGCTCCAGGTTCAGTGCGAGCGCGAAGGTGTTGTTCGGCAGTTCGATCATTTCGCCCTGCATCACGTCGGCCAGGCCGAAGATGCGCACGATGCCGTCGGACACGCTGGTCACGGAGCCTTCGTTGCGCGACTCTGCGGACAGCTTGACCGCCTCGATGCGGGTCTTGATCAGGTCGCTGATTTCGGAGGGGTTGAGCGTGGTTGCCATCGTTCAGTCCTAGGTGCCGGCCGCGAGGGCCATGCGTTTATGTGAATTCAGTGGGCGAGCGAGCTTTGCAGACGCGCAAGCTTGCCCTTCAGCGAGCCGTCGATGACCACGTCGCCGGTGTCGATCACCGCGCCGCCGATCAACGAAGCATCCACCGCGGTGGTGATGTCCACCTCGCGGCCGAAACGCTTCTTCAGCGCAGCAGCGATCGTGTCCAGTTCCGCCTGGCTCATTGCAGCCGCCGAGGTCACCGTCGCCTTGACGACGTGTTCGGCTTCGGCCCGCAGTTGTTCGTACAGTCCTGCCACTTCCGGCAGCAGCGACAGCCGCTGCGCGTCGGCCAGCAGGCCGAGGAAACGCAGATAGTCTTCGCTCGCCTGCGGCGGCGCCAGCAACGTCACTGCCTGATCCTGGCCCAGGGCCGGGTTGAGCAGCAGCGCGGCCACGCGCGGGTCGCCGGCCACCTGCGCCGAAAACGCCAGCGCATCAGACCAGGGCGCGAAGTTGCCGCCCTCACGCGCGATCGCAAACGCGGCGCGGCCGTACGGACGGGCAAGTGTGAGGGCCTGACTCATCGATTAAATCTCCGCCGCCAGCTCGTCGAGCAGCGCCTTGTGGGCGTTGGCATCGATTTCGCGCTTGAGCAGCTTCTCGGCACCGCTGACGGCCAGCACGGACACCTGCTTGCGCAGTTCCTCGCGGGCACGCGTGGCGGACGCGTCGATCTCGGTCTGCGCCAGATCCTTCTGACGGTTGGCTTCGGCAATTGCCTCGTGCTTGGCCGCTTCGATGATCTGGTTGGCGCGCGCATGGGCCTGATCGATGATCTCGTTGGCCTTGGTGCGTGCGTCCTTCAGTGCTTCGTTGACCTTTTCCTGCGCCTGCGCCAGATCCTTCTGACTGCGATCGGCCGCAGCCAGACCTTCAGCGATCTTTTGCTGACGCTCTTCGATCGCCTGCAGCAGCGGCGGCCAGATCTTGGTCGCGACGATCCAGATCAGACCGGCGAAGGCCAGCGCCTGGGCAAAGATGGTAAGGGTGATATCCATGGGTCGCTCAATCGCTGTTTAGGGGTGAAAGCGCCACCGCATGGCGACGCTTTCCGACCTTCATCCGCGGACGCAACCGCGCACGGTTGCCTCCACATCCTGCTACCGCTGGATCAGCCGGCAGCCTGCGACAGACGCTCGATGAACACCTGGGCCAGCGGGTTGGCGAAGGCGAACAGCAGGCCGACGGCGACGCTGATGATGAACGCGGCGTCGATCAGGCCGGCGGTGATGAACATGCGGACCTGCAGCACCGGGATCAGTTCCGGCTGGCGCGCAGCCGATTCCAGGAACTTGCCAGCCATGATGGCCAGACCGAGGCCGGCACCCAGCGCGGCCAGGCCGATCATGATGCCGACGGCGAGGACGGTGGAGCTCTGGACTTGAGCGAGGTTGGTCAGGACGGCGAGGTACATGGTGATCTCCGAACGAAAGTTTCTAAGGGTGATGGATGAATCGGGGTGAAGCGTATGAAGGGTGCAGCGAAACTCAGTGACTGTCTTCGGCAAGGCTCAGATACACGATCGACAGCATCATGAAAATGAAGGCCTGCAGCGGAATCACCAACAGGTGGAACAGCATCCAGCCGAGGCCGAATACGCCGCCAGCGACCATGCCGGCGATGCCCGCACCGCCCAGCACCCAGATCAGCAGGAAGACGATCTCGCCGCCGAACATGTTGCCGAACAGTCGCATCGCCAGCGAAATCGGCTTGCTCAGCCACTCGACGATGTTCAAAAGCAGATTGAACGGCATCATCCACTTGCCGAACGGCGCCGTCAGGAATTCCTTGGTCATGCCGCCCACGCCCTTGGAGCGCAGCGAGAAGACGATCATCAGGAAGAACACGCTGATCGACATGCCCAGGGTGGCATTGACGTCGGCGGTGGGCACCGGCTTCCAGGCGTGGATGCCGGCCCAGCCCAGCGGGATGGCGATGAAATCGGCGGGGATCATCTTGATGAGGTTCATCAACAGGATCCAGAAGAAGATGGTGATCGCGATCGGCGTCACCAGCTTGCTGCTGCCGTGATAGGTGTCCTTGGCCTGGCGGTCGACGAACTCCAGGCAGATCTCGACAAACGCCTGCCACTTGCCCGGCACGCCAGCGGTGGCATTGCGAGTCGCCGTCCAGAACGCGAAGACCATCACCAGGCCCATCAACACCGCCATGACCAGGGTGTCGACGTGGATGGTCCAAAACGTGCCGCCACCCTCGCGAACCGGATAGATCAGGTTCTGCAAGTGATGCTGGATATAGGAGGTAGGTGTTGCTGCCTCGCCCGCCATGTGTCCGGAGCCCTTTAAGTTCGAATCAACGCCTGGCCAAAGCCAGAACCTGAAAAATCAGCCCGATGGCGATACCCGCCAGCAAGGCCAGAGGAGGCAGCCGCCACAGGCCGAAGCCAAGCGCCAGCGCCACGAAAACCAACACCCACTTCAACACCATCGCCAGGATCAGCCGGACCATGGCAATGCCGGCTGCCTGAATACCGCCACCTAGCGCGGTACGTGCTGCCACCCAACCGCCCAGCACCGTCGCAAACCCGGTCAATGCCAGACCGGCAGAGTAACGGGGACCGACCAACAGCAACCCCAGACTGGTTATAGCTACAGCGGCAAGCGGATATACCGCAGCGCGCAGCATCAACCGCCGACCCGCGTCAACGGAGTTCAGCACTACGGTTACCTTACGTGTGAATGAGTGGGAAGCGCAGATGCGCTTCGTCGAGCCGCGAAAGTATAGCAATGGGACAAATTGCGAGACAACCGGCAGAGGTCATCCGTTGCTGCGTCGCACCATACAGGGGTTGCAGCAGCGGGTGGGAACTTTGCCACAAACCGGCGGTCATAACCGGCGAGGCCTGCACATCCTCGTCGAAAGGTCCTGCCGCAGGTCGCGTATGGGAGCCCCGGAGCACCGGGGCTCCTGCTTTTTACGCATTTTGTCGCACCCTGCGACCTTCCCATCGGCGGTCCAATCGGCTCCATCGTGCTGCGACACCGGCCGTACCGCTTCGCCATTGGCGCCCGGATTGCGCGGTCTACGACTAAAGTCTGACAGCCCACAGCAGCGGACCGTTTTGTCCGATTGCTATCTCGGCCTTCACAGCAATGCGACAGCTCCTTCACTTATGGAAGACGCGGTGTTATCGAAGATGCGCCGCACAGGCCGAACCGCCTGACCATTCCAAGAATTCGGAGCTCCCCATGAAACACCTTCTCGCACTGGCCATCCCGTGCGTATTGGCTGCCGCCTACGCCGCGCCGGCGCACGCCGAAGATACCGATGACCGCTTCCAGCTCCGTCTGGGTGCGATGAACGTCGACAACGACAACACCATCCGTGGCAACACGCTGGTGGCGGGCAACAACGTGTCGGTCAACGAAGACTTCAAGCTCGGCGGCAAGGAATGGGAGCCGCGCGTCGATGGCGTGTTCCGCATCAGCACCCGCCAGCGCCTGATCTTCGATTACTTTAAGTACGACAAGGATCGCCGCGAGACCCTGACCCAGGACATCAGCGGCGGTGGCGTCACCGTGCCGACTGGCAGCTTCATCAAGGGCGAGCTGAAGTATCAGGTTGCCACCCTGGTGTATGACTACTCGGTCATCGACTCGCCGGAATTCAGCCTGGGCCTGCAGATCGGCGCCGAGTACGCCAAGGTCGAAGCCAACGCATACGCCGACCTGGGTAGCGTCTTCAGTGGCGACGTGCTGGACGAAAGTGAAGACGGCGTTGCGCCGGTGGTCGGCATCCGCTTCACCGCACGTCCGAGCGAGCATTGGCTGTTCAACGTGCAGGGCCAGTACCTCAACACCAGCTGGGGCGACTTTGGCGATTACGACGGCGACCTGAGCCGCGCCAACGCGATTGCCGAATACCGCTTCACCAAGAACTTCGGCATCTTCGCCGGCTACGACTGGTTCAAGCTCGACGTCGACCAGCGCGGCAGCGACGGCCTGATCGGCCTGAAGCAGGAGTTCAAGGGCCCGGTTGCAGGCGTGACGTTCGCGTTCTGATCTGCTTCGCAGCCTTGTGATTGATGACGCCCCGCCTTGTGCGGGGCGTTGTCGTTTTGGCCGTAAAAATACGGCTTGAGCCTGCGCGCGCTATCCATGGCAGCACGCGCATGTGATTGCAGGCGCGCACGGTGGATCTGCTGCATAAGCTGCTGCACAGGCCGGTTACGCAAGGTCGCGATGCGTCGTTCAACGCAGCTGCGCGCCGCCTCAATCGAGCACGCGCTCGCCGCCCTTGATCACGCTGTCCACCTGCATCAACACGTTGACGTCCTGCAGCGGATCGCCGTTCACCGCGATCAGATCCGCGTAGCGGCCCGGGGCGATCGCACCGACATCGGCAGTGCGCCCAAGGGCCTCGGCCGCTTCGGTCGTTGCGGCACGGATCGCCTCCAGCGGAGTCATGCCCCACTCCACCATCTTGGCGAACTGGCGTGCGTTGTCGCCGTTGGGATAGACGCCGCCATCGCTGCCGAATACCAGCTTGACCCCGGCCGCGTGCGCGGCGCGAAAGGTTTCGCGCTGCTTGCGCCCGATCTGGCGTTCCTTTTCCAGCGACTCGGCGAACAGGCCGTTCTTTTCGCCTTCGGCCAGGATGTAGTCGTCGTTGTAGATGTCCATCGAAAACCAGGTGCCGTGCGCCTTGGCCAGCTTGAAGGATTCGACGTCGGCCAGGCTGGCGTGCTCGATGGTGTCGGCACCGGCACGGATCGCATCGTTGATGCCGGAGGTGCCATGCGCATGCACGGCGACCTTCAATCCCAGCCGATGCGCTTCGTCGACCAGCGCGCGCATTTCTTCCAGGCTGTACTGCTGCCCGCCGACGCTGTCGGTCTTGGACAGCACGCCGCCGGTGCCACAGAACTTGATCACTTCTGCGCCGTACTTGCGCAGCGTGCGTACCGCGGCGCGGATCGCGTCCGGGCCATCGGCAACGCCGGGGCCGCTGACGCGCACCGATGGCGGAAATTCGGTGGCATCGCAATGACCACCGGTCGCGCCGATGCCGTAGGTGGCCGGTACGATACGCGGGCCGGGCACGGTGCCGTGCTCGATCGCCTGCTTGAGCGCAACGTCGTCGTAATTGAGCGAGCCGACATTGCGCACCGTGGTAAAGCCTGCGCGCAGCGTTCTGGCCGCATTGGCCACCCCGACCACGGTCCAGAAGTTGTCGGTGTACTCCAGGCCCTTGTAGCCGCCCAGCGTGGGATCCACGGTGAGATGCACGTGCATGTCGATCAGGCCCGGCAGCAACGTGCGCTCGCCCAACTCGATGCGCTGCGCCTGTGCCGGCAGCGGGTCGCCTTGCCGGCCGACGCGGGTGACACGGCCAGCGACCACCTCGATCTGCGGCCGTTCCAGATAGCGGCCGGCCTGCACATCCAGCAAGCGCGCAGCAGTGATGACGGTGGTCTGAGCGTGCGCGCTCAGCGAGGCGCACAGGCAGCCAGCAGCGGCAAGCAACACCGGCAAACGCATCTTCAACATCATGGTCATCCCTGAGTCGCGAACGGCGTGTCCGCGCACCGATGGTGCAAGCGTGATGGGGGCTGCGCAAGCGGCGGCGCAGCGCTGCCGTTCAAACCAGCGTGCTGCCACGCATGGCGTCGGCAACCCTGCCGACCACACGCTGCATGCAGTAGCGCGTTTCGCCCAGGGCGTTGCCGGTTACGTGCAGCGTCTTGAAGCGGCTGTGCGACCGAAGCAAGTCATCACCAGACAGAGGCGAACGACGCGCGGCAGTCGTTCGTATGCCTGCCATAGCCCGCTCACAGCAGCGCTCACGCGCAGTCGTGCCCGAAACGACAACGCCCCGCGCGGGGCGGGGCGTTGTCGCTAGCAAGTGCTGACGTGCGCTTACTTCTTCTTCGGGATGTACAGGTCGGTGATGGTGCCGTCGTAGACCTCGGCGGCCATGCCGACCGATTCGCTCAGGGTCGGATGCGCGTGGATGGTGTGGCCGATGTCTTCGGCTTCGGCGCCCATCTCGATTGCCAGGCCGATCTCAGCCAGCAGATCACCGGCATGCACGCCGACTATGGCGCCACCGATCACGCGGTGGGTTTCTTCGTCGAAGATCAGCTTGGTGAAGCCTTCGGTGCGGCCGATGCCGATCGCGCGGCCACTGGCGGCCCACGGGAACTTGGCCACGCCGACCTTCAGGCCCTTGGCCTTGGCCTCGGTCTCAGTCACGCCGACCCAGGCGATTTCCGGGTTGGTGTAGGCAACCGACGGAATCACCCGCGCCACCCATTCCTTCTTCTCGCCGGCAGCCACTTCGGCGGCCAGCTTGCCCTCGTGGGTGGCCTTGTGCGCCAGCATCGGGTTACCGACGATGTCGCCGATGGCGAAGATGTGCGGCACGTTGGTGCGCATCTGCCGATCGACCGGGATGAAGCCGCGCTCGGTGATGGTGACGCCGGCCTTGTCGGCGCCGATCTTCTTGCCGTTGGGCGTGCGGCCAACCGCCACCAGCACGCGGTCGTAGGCGGTGGCCTGCAGACCCGGCTTCTCGCCCTCGGTGGCCGCTTCGAACGACACCGTGATGCCGCTGGCGTCGGCCTTGACGTCGGTGGCCTTGGTCTTGAGATGGACCTCCACGCCCTGCTTCTTCAGGCGATCTGCCAGCGGCTTGACCAGGTCCTTGTCGGCGCCCGGCATCAGCTGGTCCATGAACTCGACCACGGTGACCTTGCTGCCGAGCGCGCTGTACACCGTGGCCATTTCCAGGCCGATGATGCCGCCGCCGACCACCAGCAGGGTCTTGGGAATGTCGTGCAGTTCCAGCGCGTCGGTGGAGTCCATCACGCGCTTGTCGTCCCACGGGAAGTTCGGCAGCTTCACCGCCTGCGAACCGGCGGCGATGATGCAGTGCTCGAAGCGCAGCAACTGAGTCTTGCCGTCGTCGCCGACGATCTCCAGCTCGTTGGGCGACACGAACGATGCCACGCCGGTGACGGTGCGCACCTTGCGCTGCTTGGCCATGCTGGCCAGGCCGCCGGTGAGCTTGCCGACCACCTTTTCCTTGTACTCGCGCAGCTTGTCCAGGGTGATCCTGGGCTGGCCGAAGTCCACGCCGAAATCGCCGGCGTGCGCCACTTCGTCGATCACCGCGGCGGCATGCAGCAGCGCTTTGGACGGGATGCAGCCGACATTGAGGCAGACCCCGCCCAGGCTGGCGTAGCGCTCGATCAGCACCGTATCCAGGCCCAGGTCGGCGGCGCGGAATGCGGCGGTGTAGCCGCCAGGGCCGGCGCCGAGCACCACCATCTTGCATTCGATATCGGCCGGCTTGCCGCTGGCCAGCGCCGGCTTGGACGGCGCCGGTTCGGCCGGCGCGCGATGCGACGGCGTTACCGGCGGCTTGCTGCCGGGCGCGGCGGCAGGCGCCGCAGCCGCCGGTGCGGGCTTGCTGTCGGCCTTGGCGGGCGCAGCCGGTGCGGCGGCCTCACCTTCGGCTTCCAGCAGCAGCACCAGCGCACCTTCGGACAGGCTGTCACCCACCTTGACCTTGAGCTCCTTGACCACGCCGGCGGCCGAGGACGGCACTTCCAGCGTGGCCTTGTCCGACTCCAGCGTTACCAGGCCCTGATCCTTGACCACGCTGTCGCCGACGGCGACCAGCACTTCGATGACGGGGACATCGCTGTAATCGCCGATGTCGGGAACCTTGATTTCAATGACCGCCATTTGCTTCTCCTGTGGCTCAACCGGCCGTGCCGGCAAGCGTCTGCTGGAGTTCATCCAGCGACGATTCGATTTGGGTCCAGCGCTTGTCGCGCTTCTTTTCCTTGCCTTCGCTGGCTTCGATCAGCAACGCGGCCTGCTGCAGCAGCAACTCGCCGGCGCCGCAGCTCGGGCGGGTGCCGCTGTAACGCACGCCATCGACCTGGAACGACAGCACCTCGCCCTCGCTCACCGGCGCGCTGCGACCGCTCGGCGCCAGTTGCGTCAGTGCGCCGGTCCAGTTGCTGACCAGGCGCCTTGCCAACGCCGCCGGAATCGGGATCTCGACCGTTTCCGGGGTTTGCTCGGTGCGGAACTGCACGCTGCCACGATCGCTCTGGCTGACCCAGCTGTAGACGCGCTCGTCGGCGCGGCTATGCCGCAAAGTCCAGTCGGCACCGTCCTTGCCCGGCACGAGCGACACGCCGCTTTCCACGCCGCGGGTAGGCAGCGTCAGCAGCGACAGGCTCGGCCTGGTGCCGGCGTCGAGCAGCGTGGTCACCGCGGTGCCGTAGTTGCCCACCGCCGGCGGCCAGCCGCGCCCGAGCGTGCTCTCGCACTCGCGTGCCGCCGCGGATACCCACGGCAGCACGCCCAGCAGGGCGAAGGTCAGCAGCGCTGCTCTCACAGCAGGACGCGGCGCATGTCTGCCAGCACCTGGCTGAGGTAGGTGGTGAAGCGTGCGGCCAGCGCGCCGTCGATGACGCGGTGGTCGTAGCTCAACGACAGCGGCAGCATCAGCTTGGGTGCGAACTCCTTGCCGTTCCACACCGGCTGCATCGCCGACTTGGACACGCCCAGGATCGCCACCTCCGGCGCATTGATGATCGGCGTGAATGCCGTACCACCGATGCCGCCCAGCGAGCTGATCGAGAAGCAGCCGCCGCTCATGTCGGCCGGGCCGAGCTTGCCGTCGCGCGCCTTCTTGGCCAGCTCGCCGCTTTCCTGCGCGATCTGCAGCACGCCCTTCTTGTCGACGTCGCGGATCACCGGCACGACCAGGCCGTTCGGGGTGTCGGCGGCGAAGCCGATGTTGATGTACTTCTTCAGCGTCAGGTTCTCGCCGGCCGCATCCAGCGAGGCGTTGAACTCGGGGAACTTCTTCAACGCGGCGGCGCTGGCCTTGACCAGGAAGGCGAGCATGGTCAGCTTGATGCCGGCCTTCTCGTTTTCCTTGTTCAGCGCCACGCGCAGGGCTTCCAGGTCGGTGATGTCGGCCGATTCGAACTGGGTGACGTGCGGAATCATCGCCCAGTTGCGTGCCAGGTTGGCACCGGAAATCTTCTTGATGCGCGACAGCGGCTGGGTCTCGGTCTCACCGAACTTACTGAAGTCCACCTTCGGCCAGGCCAGCAGGTTCAGGCCGTTGCCACCACCGGCCGGTGCGGCACCGGCTGCGGCAGGCGCGCCGCCGCTGAGTGCGGCCTTGACGAAGCGCTGCACGTCCTCACGGGTGATGCGGCCGCCCTTTTCGCTGCCCTTGAGCTGGTTCAGATCCACGCCGAGCTCGCGTGCGAACACGCGCACCACCGGGCTGGCGTAGGCCACCTTGGACGGCAGCACGCTGTCGGCGTCGAAGGTCACCGGCGGGCTGGACGGCTGCCCGGCCGACGGCTGACCGCCCTGCGCAGGCTGCGCGGCCTCGCTGGACCGGGCGCCCTGCACCTGCGCGATCTCGCGCTGGGCCAGCTTGTCCGGCACCGCAGACACGGCGACCGGCTCGACCTTGCCGGCGGTTTCGGCGGTGTCGGTGGTGTCGGTGGTGGGCTTGGCCGGAGACTTCGCCGCACCGGCGCCGCCATCGCTGGCAGCGATGATCGCCACCACATTGCCCTGCGAGAGCGTATCGCCAACCTTGACCTTGAGTTCCTTGACCACACCAGCGGCCGAGGACGGCACTTCCATCGTGGCCTTGTCCGATTCCAGCGTGACCAGGCTCTGGTCCTTGGCGACGGTATCGCCGACGGCGACCAGCACCTCGATCACCGGGATGTCGGTGTAATCGCCGATATCGGGCACGCGGGCCTCGACCAGGCCGCCGTCCGAGGACGCGGCAGGCGCAGCCGGCTCGGCCTTGGCGGCAGGTGCCGGCGCGGCAGCGGGCGCAGCCTTGGCCGGGGCGGCCGGGGCGGCGGCCGGGGCGGGTGCGGCGGCGGTTTCGGCGCCGGCGTCGGCCACTTCGATCAGCGCGACCAGCGCGCCCTGCGACAGCGAATCGCCGACCTTGACCTTGATCTCCTTGACCACGCCGGCCACCGACGAGGGCACTTCCATCGTGGCCTTGTCCGATTCCAGCGTGACCAGGCTCTGGTCCTTGCTGACCGTATCGCCGACCGACACCAGCACCTCGATTACCGGGACATCGCTGTAGTCACCGATATCGGGGACAAGTGCTTCCTTGATTTCGGCCATACGGGGAACTCCGGCAACAGAATGGGGAAACCCCTATTGTGGCCGGCTGCGGGCCGCAGCGCCAACCATTGCCGTGGAAAAAGTCGCGCACCGGACGGGATGCAGCGTTCGCCGGCGCATGCGCCGGATCATTTCGACGCGCGTCGATCGACCCGCAACAGTTGCAGTGGCTCGCCCGAGGGCAAACGATACGCCAGCGCATTGTCCAAGCCGTCGAGCGCCTCGACCCGCGTGCACAGTTGCTGCGCGCGTGGCCGCAACGCCCGCGCCTGCGGCTCGATCAGGCGCTCGATGCGCGTTTCCACCCCTTCCAGCGACCGCAGCTGCAGATCGTTTCCGGTCAGTGCCGACTGCACCGCACCTGCGACGACATCGCCGATCAGCTGCGGCAGCAGCTCGGCCACCATCGCGCCGATGTCGTCATCGATATCGATCGAGGTGAGCTGGCTCTTGCCGAAACTCTGCTTCAGGCGGGTGTCGATCTTTTCGCGCGCGGCCGCCAGCTGCACGCGCGTGGCCTCGGGGCTGCGGCTAAAGCCGGCCGCCACCTCGCCCAGCGCGGTGACGGCGATGTCGGCCGCTTCGCGCCCGACCTCCTGCGCCAGCGGCACCACGTCGCGGGTCTGCCGCTCGAACTGGATCAACCGCGCGCGATCGTCCGCGCTCACCGCGACCCAGCGGTCGTCGACGAACAACGCGCCCTGACGCATCACCAGTCGCTGCGGCGTGCCCGACGCGCGGATCAGGATCAGGCTGCGCGGGTTGAGCGTGAGGTCGTAGTCGCTGCTGACGTTGCAGTGCAGATCGTCGGCGCTGGCAGCCGGTACGGCGACCAGCAGGCCCAGCAGCAGGCCCGCTGCCATCGGTAGTGCGTGCTTGATCGCCATCTGGTCGCTTCCGTTGATGCGTTGGCTGCAGCATGCCTGCACGGGAGCGGCACTTGCCCGTGCCGGACGCTGGCATGACTTCCGGCCGGTGGCTGGACCCTGACCAACACGGCCGGCGTTGCGGTGGTGACAGGTCGGCCAACTCCGCCCCGACGCAGGCACATGGCTCGCACGGCGCTATTGGCTCACTGATGTCTTCACTCATGGATTGGTTGCGCGGCGATCCGACGTCATTAATCCAGCGCGTCGCGCAGCGGCTGCCAGGCCGCGCACAGCCGTGGCAGCGACCATGCTGCATTGGCCGGGCTGGTGGACGGCAAGGCCCATACCGGCACCGTATGCAGGGCGATCGGCAGCAGCGGCTGCACATGGCGGCGCCATGCCTGCGCGGCGGCCGCCCCGTTGCAGGCGACCGCGCGCAGCTGCGGCAGCGTCGCCAGCCGCGCCGCCAGCGGATTGACCACGATGCTGCTGGCGACGATGGCGGTATCCAGGCTGCCGCGCCGCTCGCATTGGCCGATCACATCCCACAGGCCGACCTTGCAGCCGGCCAGTGCCTGCAGGCGCGCCGGATACGCCAACCCGGCATCGATGCCCAGCAGTTCCTGCATCAGCGGCCAGAAACGGTTGCGCGGATGGGCGTAGTACATCGCCGCGTGCAACGAGGCGTTGCCCGGCATCGAGCCGAGCACCAGGACACGGCAATCGTTAGGAATGTGCGCTGGAAGGCCCTGCAACAGGTCGGTTTTCGTCACGGCGATCGCATCTGCGTGAATGTCTTTTTCAGCTTGCCTGTTGCAGCCACGGCCTTCTCCGGAAACTTGCTGAACAAACGAAATTTTAGCGAGCCACGGGTGGGCGTGGATTCAGATTTTCAGGAATAGCTTTGGCGCGGCCCACTCCACGGGCCTAACAAGAACACTGAGGAGACCCCCAATGCGTGCCATTTCCATCCTGAGCCTGGCTGCCGTATCCGCACTTGCGTTTGCGCCGTCGGCATTTGCACAAGACACCACCTACACCGGCGACACCTCCTCGGCTTCCACCAGCGCCGATAGCGCTTCCGGAAAGCATTGGGCGGTGGTCGGCGGTGTTGCTCTGATCAAGCCGAAGAACGATCCGGCTCCCGGCCTGGACGTCGATGGCGGCCCGGCACCGACGCTGAGCGCCAGCTACTACATCAACGACAACTGGGCCGTTGAGCTGTGGGGCGCCGCCGACAAGTTCAACCACCGTGTCAACGCCGATGGCGTGGGCAAGATCGGTACCGTCGAGCAGCAGCCGATCGCCATCAGCGGCCAGTACCACTTCGGCCAGGCGGATAACGTGTTCCGTCCGTTCGTGGGCGTGGGCTACTACGAGTCGAACTTCAGCAACGAGAAGATCGACGCGGCGTCGGCCACCGGCCAGCACGTGGGCCTGGACACCGCCAAGGGTGTCATCGGCACCGTCGGCGTGGACATGAACATCAACTCCACCTGGTTCGCACGTGCCGACGCCCGCTACATGCGTTCGCGTCCGGAACTGCGCGTGGGCGGCCAGGGCACCGGCAGCGAGCTGGAACTGGATCCGTGGACCGTCGGCTTCGGCGTCGGCGCGCGCTTCTAAGCACGCCGGCAAGCGACGTTTCAGTCGAACAAAAAACGGGCCGCAAGGCCCGTTTTTTATGCTTTGAAATCGTGGCGCCGCCCGCTCAGCGCCAGTAGACGCTGCCGCGAAGGCGCGCGCTGCGCCAGCGCCACCACAGCAAGGTGGCATAGGCGAGCGCATAGCCGAGCAGTACGCCGGCCGCGCCCAACAGGCTGGCGTGACTGAGCCACCCTTCCGTGGGCCAGGCAGCACCCTGCCAGGTGCTGCGCCACCCCTGCACCATGCCGGCGATCACACGTACCACCACCAGCGCGGTCAAGGCCAGCACCAGCCACAGGTTGGGCCGGTAGAACAGCCCCTGCTGGGTGCGCTCGAAGCGGGTCAGACGCAGTGCCAGCAGCCCCAGTGCCAGCCCGCAGGCCCAGCCGAAGGCGGCATGGCTGATCGCGCCGGGCCAGAACGCGGCGGCGATCAACACGAAGATCACGAACAGCACGGTGGAAAGGCCGGCCGAGACCAGATTGATCATCAACAGCCAGCCGCGTGCCTGCCGCCGCGCGGTGCCGACACGAAAGCGCTGCACCAGCGACAACGGCAACAGCACCGCGAACACCGCCAGGGCGATGATCACGGCCAGCGGTATGGCGAGGAGAAGTGGCATCACATGCTCGGTGGCGGTGAAGAGTGGTTGGCAACCCGTAACGCGCGGACGTCAGGTGAACGTGGACGGCGCGCAGCAACCGGCATGTCCGCGGGGTGCACGCCGATGCCAAGAGCCGGCAGCACTCGCCCGGCGGTGAGCGCGGTCGGTCTGATCGCCGCTCTTAGAACGCCGGCAACACTGCGCCTTTGTACTTCTGCTCGATAAACGCCTTCACTTCCGGGCTGGTCAAGGCCTTGGCCAGCTTCTGCACGCGCGGGTCGTCCTTGTTGTCCGGGCGCGAGACCAGGAAGTTCACGTACGGCGAATCCTTGCTCTCGATCGCCAATGCGTCGCGGGTTGGATTGAGGCCGGCGTCGAGCGCGTAGTTGGTGTTGATCAGTGCCAGGTCGACCTGGTCGAGCACGCGCGGCAGCATCGCCGAATCGAGCTCGCGGAACTTCAGCTGCTTGGGGTTTTCGACGATGTCGCGCTGGCTGGACAGGGCATTGCTCGGGTCCTTGAGTTTGATCACGCCCGCCTTGTCGAGCAGGATCAGCGCGCGGCTGTTGTTGCTCGGGTCGTTGGGAATCACCACGTCGGCGCCGTTGGGCAGTTCGGCCAATGCCTTGAACCGGCGCGAATACGCGCCGAACGGCTCGATATGCACGCCGACCACAGTCACCAGCTGGCTCTTGCGGTCGCGGTTGTAGGCATCCAGGTACGGCTCGGTCTGGAAGTAGTTGACGTCGATCTGCTTCTGCACGACCTGGTCGTTGGGCTGCACGTAGTCGTTGAACACGCGCACGTCCAGCTTGACGCCCTGCTTGGCCAGCAGCGGTTCGACCACCTCCAGGATCTCGGCATGCGGCACCGCGGTGGCGGCCACCGTCAGTGTGTCGCCGCCGCTGCTACTACCGCTACCGCCACAGGAGGCCAGGGCCAGCGTGGCCGCAGCCAGGAGGGAACGAAACGCGAATGTGCTCATGTGGGGGTCCGTGGGAGGAGGAATGCGGCACTGCCGCAAGCGCTAAACCTAGCAGACCGCGGGTGTAGCGGCGATCGGCCCGTGTGCTTGCTTGGCCCTGCGCGCGCCGGCAACACGCGATCGCGGTCGAGCTCAGCGCCGGCTGTAGCGCGCCACCAGCCAGTCGCCCAGCATCTGCAGCAGCTGCACCAGCACCAGCAGGGCGATCACGGTGATCAGCGCGACATCCGAATGCGAGCGCAGGTAGCCCTCGCGGTACGCGACATCGCCCAGCCCGCCGGAGCCGATCGCACCGCCCATCGCGGTGAAACCGATCAGCGCAATGGTGGTCACGGTGGCGCCGGCGATCAGGCCCGGGCGCGCTTCGGGCAGCAGCACGCGCAGCACCAGCTGGCGGGTGGTGGCGCCCATCGCCTGGCTGGCTTCGATGATCCCGCGGTCCACTTCGCGCAAGGCGGTTTCCACCAGCCGCGCGTAGAACGGTGCGGCGCCGACCACCAGCGGCAGGATCGCGCCGCGCACGCCCAGCGAGGTGCCCATCAGCATCAGCGTGAGCGGAATCATCGCGATCATCAGGATGATGAAGGGCACCGAGCGCAGCAGGTTGATCAGTGCCGCGAGCACGCCGTACAGCACCGGGCGGCGGCGCAGCTGCGGGGCACCGCACAGGAACAGCGCAACGCCCAGCGGCAGGCCGATCAGCAGCGTCAGCGGCAGCGCACCGGCCAGCATCAGCAAGGTATCGAGCGTGGCCTGGCCGATGTCGCCCCACTTGGCGGCATCGAGATTGCGGAAAAACCCGCTTGTCGTGGCGATCAGAGTCATACGCGCAGATCCTCCACGTGCACGCCGGCGGCGACGAAGCCGGCGCGTGCCGCGTTATGGTCGCCGCCGGTCAGCGCGACGATGAGCTGGCCATACGGGGTGTCCTTGATGCGGTCCACGCGCCCGGACAGGATGTTGTAGTCCACCCCGGTCTCGCGGGCGATACGGCCCAGCACCGGTTCGTAGGTGCCGTTGCCCAGGAAGGTCAGCCGCACGATGCGCCCGCCCACCGCGGCGAAGTCGCGATGCAGCTCGGCCTCGTCCACGTGCTCGGCTTCGGACACGAAGCGCCGGGTGGTGGCGTGCTGCGGGTGCAGGAACACCTCGGTCACCGGGCCGGTTTCCACCAGCTTGCCGGCATCCAGCACCGCGACGCGGTCGCAGACGCGGCGGATCACGTCCATCTCGTGGGTGATCAGCACGATGGTCAGGCCCAGCTCGCGGTTGATCTGCGCCAGCAGCTGCAGCACCGAGGCGGTGGTCTGCGGGTCCAGCGCGCTGGTGGCCTCGTCGCACAGCAGGATCTGCGGCCGGGTGGCCAGCGCGCGCGCAATGCCCACGCGTTGCTTCTGCCCGCCTGACAGCTGCGCCGGATACTTGCTGGCATGCTGCTCCAGCCCGACCCGTGCCAGCAGCTCGGCCACGCGCGCATCGACCTCGGCGCGCGGGGTGCCGGCCAGTTCCAGCGGAAACGCCACATTGCCGGCCACGCTGCGCGAGGACAGCAGGTTGAAGTGCTGGAAGATCATCCCGACACGCCGGCGCAGCGCGCGCAGGCCCTGGCTGTCCAGCGCGGTGACGTCCTCGTCGCCGATCAGCAGCCGCCCGCCGCTGGGTTCTTCCAGCCGGTTGATCAGCCGGATCAGGGTCGACTTGCCGGCACCGGAATGGCCGATGATGCCGAACACCTCGCCGGGGCCGATCCGCAGATCGAGTGGATGCAGCGCCACGATCTGGCGACCGTCAACGGAATAAGACTTGTGCAGCCGCTGAAACTGGATCACCGCGCGTGGCCGATTGGGGGGCCGTGAAGCCTACCAGTCAATGTTTGCGGACGATATTCCAATGAGTTCTAAGTTAGGGATTGGGGAGTCGGGATTGGGGATTGGTTAGAGCAACGGCAAGGTGCTCTGGACTTTTGCGAATCCCAAATCCCCAATCCCGACTCCCTAATCACGGCTTATCCAACGACATCGGCCGATCCGCCTTGCGGATCCGCTCCCGGCGCAGCAGATACAGCCCGCTGGCGACGATGATGCCGGCGCCGGTCCAGGTCCAGCTGTCGGGCAGGGTCTGCCACAGCAGCCAGTCCAAGCCGATCACCCAGACCAGGCCGGTGTATTCCAGCGGCGCGATCATCGAGGCCTCGCCGCGCAGAAAGGCCTGGGTCAGCGCGATCTGCCCCAGCGCGCCAGCCAGGCCCATGCCGGCGATCAGCCAGGCGTGCTCGCCCCGCAACGGCACCCAGTCGGGAATGGCCAGCAGGCCGGCGCCGACCGCCATGAACAGCAGGAACGACACCACCATCGCCTGCGGGGTGTCGGTGCGGGTCAGCAGACTCACGCTGATGGCGGCGATGGCATAGGCGGTGGCCGCCAGCAGCACCATCAGCCCGGGCAGCGAGATCAGCCCGTCCACGCCCGGGCGCAACACCACGATCACCCCGACCAGGCCGATGCCGATCGCCGTCCAGCGGCGTGGCCCGACCCGCTCGCCCAGCAACGGCACCGACAGTGCCGCCACCAGCAGCGGGGCGACGAAATACAGCGTGTAGGCGGTCGACAGCGGCATGCGCTTCAGGCCGTAGACGAAGCAGCCGATCATCACCATGCCCAATACCCCGCGCAGCAGGTGCAGGCCCCAGCGCACCGGCACGATCGAACGCGGGCCGGCCGTGGCAAATACCCACACCAGCACGAACGGCAGCGAGGCGGCGCCGCGCAGCAGGGTGACCTGCAGCGGCGGGTAATGCGCCGACAGCAGCTTCATTCCCGCGTCCATCAGCGAGAAACAGGCCACGGCGGCCACCATCCAGGTGATGGCGGGAAGCGGAGAGCGGGTGGTGGGCATGGACCATTATCGCTGCGCGTGTGCGCAGACTGGCAACCCTGTGTCGACAGGGGCGACGACGCGATGCCCTAGAATGGCGGCTGTTTACAGACAGCAGGAGCTTTGCATGCCTTCCTTCGACGTGGTGTCCGAAGTCGACAAGCACGAACTGACCAATGCGGTGGACCAGGCCAACCGCGAGCTGGATACGCGCTTCGATTTCAAGGGGGTCGAGGCCAGGTTCGAGCTGGAAGACGGCAAGGCGATCAACCAGTCCGCACCCAGCGATTTCCAGGTCAAGCAGATGACCGACATCCTGCGCGCGCGCCTGCTGGCGCGCGGCATCGACGTGCGTTGCCTGGAGTTCGGCGACATGGAAACCAACCTGGCCGGTGCGCGCCAGAAGGTCACCGTCAAGCAGGGCATCGAGCAGAAGCAGGCCAAGCAGCTGGTGGCCAAGCTGAAGGAAGCCAAGCTCAAGGTCGAGGCGCAGATCAATGGCGACAAGCTGCGCGTGAGTGGAAAGAAGCGCGACGATCTGCAGGATGCGATGGCGCTGCTGAAGAAGGCCGACTTCGAGCTGCCGCTGCAGTTCGACAACTTCCGCGACTGAGCACGCGTGGTGGCTGACACGGCGCCTTGTCGTGCCGCACTGTGCAGGCGGGCCGCGCAGCGCGATGTGTCGGCTGTCCGCTACCCGGGCATCGGCCACGCGCGCGCCGGCGCGTTACGGATCTGATGCAAGCATGCGCGGCCTGCTCTCCAGCCTGTTGCAACGCGCGCACCTGGCCACGGTGCCGCAGGCGCCGCCCGCTGCCGGGACGGCGTGCGCCATGACGCACGCACAGCCACGCATCGAAGCCGGCTCGACGCTGCATACGTTGGCCGGGCTGGACCCGCTGGCGGCCGCGGCGTTTGCCGATGCGTTTGCGGTGGAAGTGCAGCGCGCCATCGCCAGCTGCACGCTCGGCCAGGCCAGCACCACCCAGGCGCAGGCACTGGAGCAGATCCATTCGCTCAAGAACACGCTCTCGCTGACCGGCTCTGCCGAACTGCTGAACGCCTGCGACCAGTTGCGCGGCGATGTCGACGGCGGCGAACCCGGGTCCGCGCTTGCGCAGCGCTACGCCGCAATTGCGACCGCGGCCGGCCTGCTGGTCGAGAATTACCGGCGCACCCTCCCCAACGACGACACCGCCCCCGATGCGTAGTGGATCCAACCGCGCGGCGCCCGGCCTGATTCTGGCCGCCCGGCAGCTGCGCAACGACAGGCTGGTGCGGCTGTTCGAATCGTTCCTGGAATATCGCGCCTGCGTCGGCCGGGTGATCGTTCAGACCATCGTGGCGCTGTGGTGCTTCGGCTGGCTGTACGGGCCGCAACCAGTGCTGGTCAGGGATGCACAGGCGGTCTTCCCCACCGCGGCGACGCTGTGGATGGTGGCGGTGGTCTGGATGGTGCTGGTGCGACGCAGGATCATCCCGCCGGGCGAGTGGCTGGATGCGATCGGGTTTGCGATGAACCTGCTGTTCATCGGCATCCAGACCTATCTGGCCTTCATCCTGCTGATGTCGCTGAACGCCTTCCTGCCCTTTATCACCATCGCCGCGGTGGCGCGCTATGGGCAGAAGGCGACGCTGCCGGTGCTGCTCAGCACCTTCGTGCTGATGCTGCTGACCGCGCCGGCCGGCTACTGGCTGTCGCGGCCGGCCTACTTCGTGTATGCGGTGGCGCTGAGCGTGGTGCTGCCGCTGCTGGTGGCGCGCATCGTCAGTGCAATGCAGGAGATCGCCCTGCAGGCGCTGGCCGCGCGCGATGCGCAGAGCCGCTTCATCAGCACCATGAACCACGAACTGCGCACGCCGTTGAATGCGGTCATCAACTGCGCGCAACTGATCGACAGCGACACCTTGTCGGCGCAACAGCGCGAACTGATGCAGGCGGTGACGGTCAATGCAATCGCGCTGCGGCATCGGGTGAACGAAGTGATCGACGTGGCCAGCATCGACGGTGGCCGGCTGCAGCTGCACAGCAAGCCGCTGAGCCTGCTCGACGTGCTGGCCACGGTCAAAGCGGTGTGCGCGAGTGCAGCGTCGACCAAGGGCGTGGCGCTGGCGCTGCGCAGCGATGCCGCGCAGACGCCTGACCTCATCGGCGACGAGGGGCGTATCGAACAGGTCATCACCAACCTGGTCATCAATGCGATCAAGTTCACCCCGGCCGGTGGCGCGGTCGACGTGCTGATCGCCGCCACGCAGGTGCAGCAGCGCTGGACGATCGCGGTGACCGTGACCGATACCGGCATCGGCATCCCCGACGCCCAGAAGGCCTATATCTTCACGCCCTTCACCCAGCTCAGCACCGGTTTCAGCCGTGCCGAGGGCGGGGTCGGGCTGGGCCTGTTCATTGCGCTGTCGGTGTCCGAGGCGATGGGCGGCAGCCTGAGCGTGCGCGACAACCCCGGCGGCGGCAGCGTATTTCGCTGGACCTTCGCACTGGCCGCCGCCGCGGCGCAAGGCTGCCGCCCGCCGGCGCTGCGCGAGGCCCTGCAACAGCATGCCGCGACGGTGCCGCCGTTGCATTGCCTGGTGTTCGAGGACATGGACACCAATCGGCTGGTGATCGGCAATCTGCTCACCCGCGCCGGGCACCGGGTGAGCTTTCACAGCGATGGCAGCAACGCGGTGCAGCGCATCCGCGAGGCGGCGCCGGACCTGGTGTTCCTCGACCTGCACATGCCCGGCACCTCGGGCTGGGACGCGCTGGGTGAGGCGCGCGCGGCGATCGCCGCGCTGCCGCCGATCATCGTGCTGACCGCCGACACCCGCACCGATTCGATGCGCGAGGCCACCGCGGCCGGCGTGGCCGGCTATCTGTCCAAACCGATCAACGCACACCAATTGCTGGCCATCCTCGCCGCGCATGCCCCCCATGCAACAGGCTGACCTGAAACCGGGCAACGCGGCACGCCGGCACTGGCACACCGCCGCGCAGACGCGCACGCCGCTGGCGCTGCTGTACCTGCACGGGTTCACCGCCAGCCCGGGAGAAGCCGGCGAACTGCCCGAGCAGATCGCCGATGCGCTGGCTGCCAACCTGTACGTGCACCGTTGGCCCGGGCATGGCCGCAGCGCCGCCGATGCGATGCAGGGGCTGACGCCGGCAGCGTTGCAGGCCTCGGCCCTGGATGCACTGGCGCAGGCACAGCACATGGGTGCACGCGTGGCGATCGTTGGCTCGTCCATGGGTGCCACGCTGGGCTTATGGCTTGCGGCGCAGCGCCCCGACGCGGTGGCTGCGGTGGTCGCCTGGTCACCGGGCATCCGGCCGGCCGACCCGGCGCTGCTGGATCAGGTCTGCGCCGCGCAAACGCCCTTGACCGACCCGCGCCCGCGCACCGCCGCGTCCCTGGCGTTCTGGTCCAGCACCATCCACCCGGATGGATTCCGCGCGCTGCGCAGCCTGTTCGACGCGGTTGCCGCCGATCCACCGTGGCCACGCGTGCAGTGCCCGGTGTTTCTGGGCTATTACCGCGCTGCCAATGGCGAGGAGGATCCCACCGCCTCGGTGCCGGCGATGCTGGCGATGTTCGCTGCGCTCGGCAGCGCGCCGGAGCACACCTGCGCGATGGCCTTCGACACCGGCGCGCATGCGATCGGCTCGCCGCACAAGACCCCGCACGCCGATAAAGTTGCGCAGGCATCGAGTGCGTTTCTGCGCGCGCATGTCGGCGCAAACACGCATGCGGATGCCACCTAGGCCGCGTCAGTGCTGCAACTGCTGCAGTTCTCCCCGCATTCCGCCAAGCGCCGGCTCCGCACTGCACCACACCGGCACAGGCGGCCGCGCCGGCAGCGATCGCATACACTGGCCCACCATCACGCCGCCGCCACGATGACGACCATGCCTGCCACGCTCGATCCGTTGACCGCCACCCGCCAGTGGATCGAGCGCGCGGTGATCGGCCTGAATCTGTGCCCGTTTGCCAAGGCGGTCTACGTCAAGGAGCAGGTGCGGCTGGTGCTCAGCGATGCCAGCACGCCCGAAGCGCTGCTCGAACAACTGGCCGAAGAACTGGTGTTGCTGCGCGACACGCCGGCCGAGCAGATCGACACCACCTTGATCGTGCATCCGGACGTGCTCACCGATTTCCTGGACTACAACGACTTCCTCGACAACGCCGATGCGGCGGTGGAAGCGCTGGATCTGGGTGGCGTGTTGCAGGTGGCCAGCTTCCATCCGGACTATCAGTTCGCAGGCGCGGCGGTGGATGACGTGGCCAACTTCACCAACCGCTCGCCCTACCCCACCCTGCACCTGCTGCGCGAAGACAGCGTGGAGCGTGCGGTGGCCGCGTTTCCGGACCCGGACGTGATCGTCGAACGCAATATCCAGACGCTGGAACGCCTGGGCCAGGACGGCTGGGAACGGTTGTTGAGCGCATCGCAGCACTGACCGCCGCATCGCGTGCGGCGGCGCGTGCGTGAAACGCGCAGCGATGCCGGCGCGCAGCGGCGCGGCATGACGCGCTAACGGCGGGCAAGCCACCAATCTGCATGCCTCGCGCTTGGCGATCGCGTTGCTACGGCCACCACGGCGCCCGCGTTACAGTGCGCGCGACCTCGCTACCCTGGTGCGCCCGATGCCCCTGACCCCCGCCGTCTCCGCATGGAATCCCTCGCCGTTGCAGGACCGCGTGGTGGTGATCACCGGCGGCGCCCAAGGCATCGGCCGTGGCATCGCGCAGGCGGTGCTGGGCGCCGGTGGCAGCGTGATGATCGGCGACCTGGATGCCGATGCCGGCAAGGCCTGCCTGCAGGAGTGGGCATTGCCGCGACGCAGTGCCTTCGTGCGTTGCGATGCCGCGCGCCCGGCCCAGGCAGCGCGCCTGATCGCCACCGCGCTCACCCGCTTCGGGCGACTCGATGGCCTGGTCAACAACGCCGGCGTGGCCGATCCGCATGTGCCGCCATTGCCGCAACTGGACTGGGACGAGTGGAATCGCAGGCTGGCCAGCCTGCATGGCGCCTTCCTGTGCAGCAAGCAGGCCTTGCCCGCATTGGCGCAGGCCCAGGGCGGCGGTGCGATCGTCAACATCGCCTCCACCCGCGCCTGGCAATCGGAGCCGCATAGCGAAGCCTATGCCGCCGCCAAGGGCGGGCTGGTGGCCTTCACCCACGCCTTGGCGCTGAGCGAAGGCCCGCAGGTGCGCGTCAACAGCATCAGTCCGGGCTGGATCAGCACCGACGCCTGGCGCGCACCGGCGCGCCGGCGCACACCCAAGTTGTCACGGCGCGACCATGCCCAGCATCCAGCCGGACGGGTCGGCACGCCGGAAGACATCGCGCAACTGGCGGTCTATCTGCTGTCGCCGCAGCTGTCCGGCTTTGTGACCGGACAGGATTTCATCGTCGATGGCGGCATGTCGCGCAAGATGCAGTACGTCTGAGGCATTGCGGCGCAGGCGGCCTGCAGCACACCGCGCAGGCCGGGAGCGCCCAGGCGCCATCACTAGTGGCGCGGCTCAGGCCTGCTCGCTGCGGCCGAACAACACCGCAAGATCCCCTGCCCCCAGCGCGCGCCATTGCCCGGACGGCAGACCGTCCAGCGCCAAGCCACCGATGCGGCTGCGGTGCAAGGCCACCACGTGATTGCCGGCGGCGGCGAACATGCGCCGCACCTGGTGGTAGCGGCCTTCGTGCAGGGTCAGGCGTGCTTCGCGTGGGCCTAGCACTTCCAGTTCGGCCGGCAGCAGCGGCTTGGTTTCGCCTTCCAGCAACAGCGTGCCGCTGGCAAACAGCGCCGCCTCGTCACCGCGCAGGTCCTCGGCCAGGGTGACGTCGTAGACCTTGTCCAGCGCCGACTTGGGCGAAATGATCCGGTGCAGCAGCGCGCCGTCGTCGGTCATCAGCAACATGCCGCTGGTCTCGCGATCCAGCCGCCCCACCGGCGCCAGCACCGGTGCGCGCGAACGGAAGCGCGGCGGCAGCAGTTCGTAGATCAGCCGGCCGGTGTCCTTGGTCGAGCAGGTGTAGCCGCTGGGCTTGTGCAGCAACAGGCTGAAACCCGCCGGCGGATCCAGCGGTTCGCCATCGATGCGGATCGCATCGTGCTCCACCTGGTCGTCGGCATACAGCACCTCGCCGGCGGCGTCGGTGACCGCGCCCTGGCGAAACAGCTGGGTCACCTGCTTGCGGCTGCCGTAGCCGAGGTTGGCGATGTGCTTGACCAGCTTCATGCGCGCGCTCCGCGACCACGGATGGCGGAAATCAGCTTGAAACCGTCGCGTTCGGCGGCCACGCGCACCTGCCCGAAGCTTTCGTTGAGCACGTACTCGTAGGGCAGATGCCGGTTGGCGACCAGCAGCAGCTGCCCACCCGGGCGCAACGCCTGCGCGGCCACGGCGATGAAGCGCTGGCCGATATCCGGGCGATCGGCACGCGAAGGCGTGTGGAACGGCGGGTTGCTGACGATGAAATCGTACTGCGCCCCCAGGCCGGCGGTGACGTCGCGCCAGTGGTACTGCAGCTGCGCCGGATGCGCGATGGCCTGCAGGTTGCGCCGCGCCAGGGTCAGCGCGCGCGCCTCGGCCTCGTACAGATCCAGCCCGGTGACCTTGGGGCAACGCGCCAGCACCTCGGCCGATAGATAACCGAAGCCCGCGCCCAGATCGGCGCCATGCCCAGCCAGCGTACTCGGCAGATGCTCGACCAGCAGCGCCGAGGCAGGATCGATGCGGTCCCAGGCAAACACACCGGGGCGACTGACGAAGCGCCCGTCCAGAATGGGGCGCGGCGCATCCAGCGCGGCCCAGCGCGCCTGCAGCGCTGCATCGGTGTCGGCAGGCAGCGGCGCGCTCCAGTAGGTACGGCAATGGTGCTTGGTCAGGCTGCCGGCCAGGCCGGTGAGCTGACGCAGATCCGCCTCGCCCGAGCGTGCGCCCTCGTTGTTGGACTGGCAGGCCACCACGCGGCCGCCCGGTGCGGCCAGCGCGACCGCGCGCGCGAACAGGGCACGCGCTTCCTCGCGCTGCCGCGGCGGCAACACCAGCACCAGGGCATAACGGGTGCTGTCGGCCTCGATCTCGCTCTCTTCGCGCACGTTCCAGCCGTTGCGCTCCAGCGCTTCGGCGAAGGGACGAAAGCTCTGCTCGCAGGTCAGCGCATCGGCAGCCGCATGCTCGCGCAGCGGAAACCCGTCGCGCGCGCGCAGGAACAGCACCGGACCGCTGGGCCAGGGCAGCACGCCCTGGGCGAAGGGCAGAAACAGAGCTTGAAGCGGGGCATCGTGCGGGCCAGCCATCGGATCATCGGGTCGGGAACAGGCCGTCATTGTAAGGGAGCGCCGCCTGCCACCCGCCCTGGCGCCCGCTTGGGCGGGCATTCGATTGCGTGATCTGCAGACGGCGACCCTTCCAATGTCTATACGGTCTATTGATGCGCACGCAACATCCGCCCGCCTAGGCTGGAATCACACCAATACCGGAGAGACGCGATGCGAGCCCTGTTCGTAGGTGGAGTGGTCGACAACAGCGAAATGGATCTGGATGACACCCCGCCACCGATGCACTACCCCGAAAACACCGGTGCGGGCCGGCCGCGCTACCGCCTGCACCAGGTCGGCGAGCGCGACGACGGCAGCGTGGCATATGCGGTGTATGGCGCCCCGGAAATGGCCGATGACGACATCAGCCGGATCACCGAAGAACGTGGCTATGCGCGGCGCTTCAGTGCCTCGCCCGAACCGCCGCGCTGAGCGTGGGCGCATTGGCGTGGCGCCGCGCACGACCGCGGCACACGGATGAAAAAACCGGGCCTGGGCCCGGTTTTTTCGTTTGGACGCCTGAGCCAGCGCGTTGTCTGGATCAGCGCGCCTTGGGTGTCACCCGCCAGATCACATTGCCGACATCGTCGGCCACCAGCAGCGCCCCGGTATTGTCCGGGCTCACGCCCACCGGGCGCCCCTGCGCATTGCCTTCGGCATCCAGAAAACCATCCAGCACCGTGATCGGCGTGCCGCTGGGCTTGCCATCGACAAACGGCACGAACAGCACCTTGTAGCCGCTGGGCGGGTCGCGATTCCACGAACCGTGCTGGCCGATGAAGGCGCCCTGGCGGAAGCGCTCCGGCAACAGGCTTCCGCTGGCAAAGCTCAGGCCCAGCGAGGCGGTATGCGGGCCCAGCGCGTAGTCGGGCTTGATCGCCTTGGCCACCAGCTCGGGGTTCTGCGGTTTGACCCGCTCGTCCACATGCTGGCCGTAATAGCTGTAGGGCCAGCCATAGAAGCCGCCGTCGCGCACCGAGGTCAGGTAATCCGGCACCAGATCGCTACCGATCTCGTCGCGCTCGTTGACCACCACCCACAGCGACTTGCTCTGCGGCTCCCAGGCGGTGCCGACCGGATTGCGTAGGCCGCTGGCGAACACGCGGCTGCTGCCGGTGGCCGGGTCGATCTCCAGGATCGCGGCGCGGTTGAGTTCGGCCTCCATGCCGTTTTCGGCCACGTTGCTGTTGGAACCGACGCCGACATACAGCTTGCTGCCGTCGGCGCTGGCCAGCAGCGACTTGGTCCAATGGTGATTCAGGCCGCCGGGCAGATTGGCCACGAAGGTCGGCTTGGCGGTGATATGCGTCTCGCCGGGCTTGTACGGAAAGCTCACCAGCGCATCGGCATTGGCCACGTAGAAACGATCGCCGATCAGGGCCATGCCGAACGGGGAAAACAGCCCGCTGATGAACTGGGTGCGCACTTCGGCCACGCCGTCGCCATCGGCATCGCGCAGCAAGGTGATGCGGTTGGCACTGGGCACCACGGCGCCGGCCTTGCTCATCATCGCGCCCTGCACCTTCTTGCGGATGCCGCCGCCTTCGGCGTCTTCCGGCTTGGGCGGCTCGGCGGTCTCGGCCACCAGCACGTCGCCGTTCGGCAGCACATAGACCCAGCGCGGGTGATCCAGGTCGCGTGCAAACGCGGCAACCTGCAGGTCGTCGGCAGCGATCGGCTTGGCGTTCTCGGTCCAGCGCTTGACGGGCGCCACCTTGACGGTGGGGATCAGGCGTTTGACCGGCTCGGGCAATTGCGGGTTCGGCCCGGTCCCTTGTTCGATGGCAAGCGTGGCGGTATCGCCGCAGGCGGCGAGGATGGCGACGGTCATTAACGACAGCGGCCAGCGGGCGAGCTTCAACGCGGGAGCATTCATTGCGCGATTGATCCTGAACAGTTACGACAATCGGCCATCATGCCGTCAACGCCACGACGAGAAGTAAACACATCGTCAATGCGTGACTCAGGGAGCGGCTTGCGGATCGCTGCCCAGCGGCAAGGGGTGCACTGCCACGATGCGGTCCATCCAGATCCAGTGCGGCTCCTGCGCGGCATCCAGCTGGTCGATGCGCAACTGGCCGTTGAGGCCTTCGCGTTGCTGGTCGTCGAGATAGGTCTGGATGCTCGGGCGCACGGCGACGGTGCCGCTGATCATGCTGCCGTCGTCGAGCTCGACGCGCACGCGCTCCTGCCCACCAAGCAACGACACCCAGTGTTCGAGCGTGGCGATCTGCACTTGTTCCGAATAGACATGCGGGGCGTATCTGGACATGGCGTCATCTCCATCGAGGGAATGCACCACGCTAGGCCATCGGCCGTGAAAGAGGCAGTAAACAGCCTCTTTCACCTGCTGCCCGTCAGCCGGGGCAGCGGCGCGACATCGGCGCCGCCTGCCGTCTCACTCCACCGATTCGCGCGCGGCGCGCACTGCGGTGACCAGTTGGGCGACGCTGTAGGGCTTGGCCAGATGCTCCTGGAAACCGGAGTCCAGCGCGCGCTTGCGATCGTCGTCGCGTGCCAGGGCGGTCACTGCCACGGCCGGCAGTGCCGCCGCGTCCAGCCCCATGTTCTCGCGCACGGTGCGGATCAGCCCGTAGCCGTCCATGCCCGGCATGCCGATGTCGGTCAGCATCAGATCGAAGCGTGCGTGGCCGCGATGATCGATCAGTGCCAGCGCATCGGTGGCGCTGCCGGCGGTGACAACTTCGGCGCCCTGCTCTTCCAGCAGACGGCGCAGGTAATCGAGCATGTCCGGCTGGTCTTCCACCGCCAGCAGGCGCAAGCCGTTGAGCGCGCGCGCTTCGATGATCTGCTCGGACATCAAGCGCCGGCGCAGCTCGCGCCGCGGACGCCTGGCCTGATCGGGAATATGCTCCGGCAGGCGCACGGTGAAGGTGGCGCCCTTGCCGCGACCGCCGCTGGTGGCGCTGACCTGGCCGCCATGCATTTCCACCAGCTGCTGCACGATCGCCAGGCCCAGGCCCAGGCCGCCATGCTGGCGCGTGGTGGTGCCGTCGGCCTGGCGGAAGCGGCCGAACAGATGCGGAAGGAACTCCGCTGCGATGCCGTCGCCCGAATCGCGTACCGCGACCAGCAGGTGGCCGTCGTCGCGTTCGATGGTGACGTCGATGCGGCCATGTGCCGGGGTGAACTTGATCGCGTTGGACAGCAGATTCCATAGCACCTGCTGCAGCCGCGTGGCATCGCCCAGCACCAGACACGGCGCGGACGGGGCATGCACTTCCAGCACCTGGTCCTTGCCCTCGGCAGCCAGCTCCTGGGTGTTCAGGGCCTCGCGCACCTGTTCGACCAGATCCAGCGACTCGACCTCCAACTGCACCTTGCCCAGCAACATGCTGCTGAGGTCGAGCATGTCCGAAATCAGGCGTTTCTGCGCACGGGCGCTGCTGGCGATCACCGACAGACCCTTGTAGTTGGGATGGCCTTCTTCGACCCGCTGCAGCAGCAGCTCGCTCCAGCCCAGAATGGTGGTCAGCGGCGTGCGCAATTCGTGCGACAAGGTGGCCAGGAACTCGTCCTTCAGCCGCGCCATGCTCTCGGCTTCGTTGCGTGCGCTACGCTCGGATTCGAGCAGTTGCTCGCGCGCCAGTTCGATCTCGCGTTGTTCGGTCACGTCCGGGCTGCTGCCGGCCAGGCCGATGAAACGCCCGTCGGCCGAATAGCGCGGCGTGGCGGTCATTTCGATCCAGCGCCACTGTGCGTCGTGGCGGCGCGCACGCACCAGTGCATGCAGGCCGCGCTGTTCCTCCAATGCGGTGGCCAGTTCGAACTGGAAGATCGACAGGTCGTCCGGATGCAGCAACTCGCTCCAGGCCGACACCGTGCCGCTGGAAATGTCGATGCCGAAAAACTCGCCATAGGCACTGTTGACGAAGCGCACCACGCCTTGCGCGTCCAGTACCCAGACCGGCATCGGCAGGCCATCGGCCAGGGCGCTGAAACGGGCCTCGCTCTCGGCCAGCTCGCGTTCCACCCGCTTGCGCTCGGTGATGTCCATGAACAACACCGCCACCCGCGCCTGTTCCGGCTGCCCGACCCGGAATGCATCCACCGAGTACCAGCGGCGCAAGGCCTTGGCCTGCATTTCGAAATGGATGCGGTTGCCGGTGCGCGCGACATGGCCGTAGCGGTCGAACCATTCCTGTTCGTGATCGACCAGCATGCCGCGAATGGACACGTTCAATACATTGGAAAGACCGGTGTAGCGCTCGAATGCGCCATTGGTCATCCGGATCACGTAATCGACGGCCTTGTCGCCATCGAACACCATATCAATGACGCAGAACCCCGCGTCCAGATTATGGAAGATCTCGTGGTACATCCCCGGGTCGAGGAAGGGCTCGGCGAGGGCTGCCGGGTGGCTGGTGGCCAGATCGGGGCTGGTGGTCGAGGTGCTCAAATCGGGATCCAGGGGTGGTGCCAGGGCGGATGACGAGCAGATGAAACCACGCCCGGTGTCGTCAGCGGGTGCACAGCCGGCCGACCCGGTTCACGCGCGTGCCGCCGGCTCCCCAGGGATCACCACAGCAGCGCCGCGCACAGCGCGATGCAGGCCGCCAGCACCACGATTCCGGCGATCACCCCGCGAAACACCCACTCGCCTTCGCGACGCAACTGCTCGTCCATCCAGCGCTGCGCTTCTTCGCGCCAGGCGGTGGAACGCGCGTACTCGGCGTCCAGCAACAGCAGTCGCACCCGCGACAAGCCAAGCTTGGCGCATTCGCTGCGACAGCGCTCGCTGAAACCATCCTCGCCGGTGGCGACCTGTGCGCCCAGCGGCAGCTGCAATTCGAGTTCATGCCTGGACATAACGGGGGCGCTCCTGATCAAGCTCGTGTTCCAGCGCCATCCGCGCCAGTTGGGTGTAGTTGGCGCGTGGACCCTGGCCGCGGCCGGTGAGCATTCCCTGGTAATCCAGGTCCTGCCAGACCCGCCCGGTCCACTCGACGCAATCCTCGGCAATCACCAGCATCAGCGAGTAGCGGTACTCAAGCCCGTTGGCGGCGGTGTAGGCGTAGACCGGCGGGAACTGCACCGCCACATCGCCCTGGCGCGCCAACGCGGCCAGGTGCTCGCGCAAGGCATCACGCGGCGAGGCTCCCGGCTCCAGGCGCAGCGTGCGCGTGGCCAGATCCAGGTCCACATCGCTTTGCAGGGCGACGAAGGCGGCGGCCCCGGTGGCGGGGTTATGGCCGTGCTGTTTCGCCCAGTCGATGAACTGCAGGCGCACGTCCGACGGCATGTGTGCCGGCGCCGAAGAGGCTGACTTTGTGCGGAAAGAGTGGGTGTCCATGCTGGCGATCTTCCGGGCTGCGCCGTGAAGCGCAGGCGCAGGCGCGGTGAACCCGCCGTCATGGCGCCAGCGTTGCGGATTAACCGCGTGGCAATGGCCTGCCAGCCCTTGCGCGGCAAGCGTTGCCGGCAGGCAGATGCGCCCCCACACTGCAACGACGCCCGGTACGTCCACGTACCTTCCGCTTGGAGACTTTCCATGAAACGTTCCAGCCTTTGCGGCGCCAGCCTGTTGCTGGCAGGACTGCTCGCGGCAACCGGCGCGCAGGCACGTGTACGCAACGTCACCGACCCGCAGGCGCCACACGCGCTGACCGGCGATGGCAAGGTCGATGTGCGCTGGACCGACCCGGCGCAGTTTTCCGAAGTGCGCTTCAGCGGCAACCGCTGGGAAGCGCAGCGTGGCGACTGGGTGACCCAGCTGGCGACCTATTTCCAGCAGAGCGCCGCGCGCAAGCTGCCCGACGGCCAGCGCCTGAGCGTGACCATCACCGACATCCGCCGCGCCGGCCAGTACGAGCCCTGGCACGGGCCGCGCATGCAGGACGTGCGCATCGTCAAGGACATCTACCCGCCGCGCCTGAGCTTCAACTACACGCTGACCGGCGCCGATGGCCAGGTGATCGACCAGGGCGAACGCAAGCTGGTGGATTCGGCGTTTCTGATGAGCGGCCCGCGCCTGACCGACAGCGATCCACTGCGCTTCGAAAAGGCGATGATCGACGACTGGGTGCGCAAGCAGTTCCGCGGCGATCGGAGTACTGCCGGGTTGTGAGCTGCTGCTTCAAGCCCCCTCCCGTCGGCAGAGGGGTTGGGGTGAGGGTACGAGCGAAGCCCACCTGTTGTTCCAAGGGTGGCTTCGCACGTCCCCTCATCCGCCCCTTCGGGGCACCTTCTCCCAATGGGAGAAGGGACACCTCACCGCGTGATTCCCTCGCCCACTGCCGCCTCACCCAGATACGTCCGCGGCACGCGCTTGAGTCCACACAGCAGTTGATACGCGCTGACATTGCACTGCGTTGCCAGCGGACTGACGCGCGGCGCATCGCCCCAAAGCTGCACGCTGGAACCGATGTCGGCCTGCGGGTGCTCGGTGAGATCCACGGTCAGCATGTCCATCGATACGCGCCCGATCAGCGGGCAAACCTGTCCATCCACCAGCACCGGAGTGCCGTTGGGGGCGAACTGCGGATAACCGTCGGCATAGCCGGCCGCCACCACGCCGACGCGGGTGGGCCGCTCGGCGACGAAGCGGGCGCCGTACCCCACCGGCTCGCCGGCCGGCAGCTCGCGCACGGAGATGATGCGCGAGCGCAGCGTCATCACCGGGCGTAGCTGCGCGGTGGTGTCGGTGTCCTGCGGGAACGGGTTTGCGCCATACAGCATCAGCCCCGGACGCGACCAATCGTTGCGCAGCGCCGGCCAGCCGAGCAAGCCGGGCGAATTGCGCAGGCTGGTTTCGGCCTGCATGCCGCCTGCGGTGAGTGCGAACGCCACCGCCTGCTCGTCGGTGCGGCTGCACTCCAGCTCGTCGGCGCGCGCCAAGTGGGTCATCAGCACCAGCGAGGCGATCTGCGGCAGCCCGCGCAGCCGCAACCACGCCGCACGAAAGTCTTCCGGTGACAGGCCCAGCCGATGCATGCCGCTGTCCAGCTTCAACCATACCCGCAACGGACGCGGGCTCTGGAACTCGACCAGTGCGCGCACCTGCTGCGGCGTGGCCACCACCGTCCACAGATCATGCTCGGCAATCAGGCGCAGTTCGTCGTGTTCAAAGAACCCTTCCAGCAGCAGGATCGGCGCACGGATGCCGGCCTGACGCAGCTCCAGCGCTTCTTCGATGCAGGCCACCGCAAAGCCGTCGGCCTCGCCGTCCAGCGCCTGCGCGCAGCGCACCGCGCCGTGGCCGTAGGCATCGGCCTTGACCACCGCCAGCGCCTTGCTGCCGCCCAGGCGCTTGGCCAGGCGGTAGTTGTGACGCAATGCGTCCAGATCAATCAACGCTTGCGCAGGACGCACTACGCGGCCTCCTGCTGCGCGCGGGCGCTGCGTGGCGACAGGTAACGGAAGATATCCAGGCCTTCGCTATCGATGTCGGGCGTGCGGCCCTGCATCAGGTCGGCCAGATAGCGGCCCGAGCCGCAGGCCATGGTCCAGCCCAGGGTGCCGTGGCCGGTATTGAGGAACAGGTTGGCATACGGCGTGGCACCGACCACCGGCGTGCCGTCCGGCGTGGCCGGGCGCAGGCCGGTCCAGAACTCGGCCTGGGCCAGATCGCCGGCGCCGGGGAACAGGTCGTTGACCACCATCTCCAGCGTGGCGCGGCGGCGCGGATTCAACGACAGGTCGAAGCCGGCCACCTCGGCCATGCCGCCGACGCGGATACGGTCGTCGAAGCGGGTCAGCGCGATCTTGTAGCTCTCGTCCAGCACCGTGGAGGTCGGCGCGCGCGCAGCATCCACGATCGGGATGGTCAGCGAATAGCCCTTGAGCGGATACACCGGCAGGTGCAGGCCGAGCGAGAGCAGCAGGTCGGCCGAATAGCTGCCCAGCGCCAGCACGTAGCGGTCGGCGGTCTCGATGCGGCCATCGATCTGCACGCCGGTGACGCGCCCGCCTTGGTGCTGCAGATGCTCGATCTGCTGCCCGTAGCGGAACTCCACCCCCGCCTGCGCGGCCAGTTCGGCCAGGCGCTGGGTGAACAGCCGGCAGTCGCCGGTCTGGTCCTCGGGCAGGCGCAAGGCGCCGGCCATTTGCGCGCCACCGCCGGCCAGGCCCGGTTCGAACTGGGCGATCTGCGCCGGGGTCAGCAGTTCGTAGGGCACGCCGTATTGGGCCAGCACCTCGATGTCCTGCGCGGCGGCATCCAGTTGCTGCTGGGTGCGGAACAACTGGGTGGTACCGAGCTGACGGCCCTCGAACTCGATGCCGGTGCTGGCACGCAATGCGTTCAGGCAATCGCGGCTGTAGTCGGACATGCGCACCATGCGCGCCTTGTTCACTGCATAGCGCTCGGCGGTGCAGTTGCGCAGCATCTGGCTGAGCCAGGCCAGCTGACGCAGGTCGCGGGTGGGCCGGATCGACAGCGGTGCATGCTGCTCGAACAGCCACTTCACCGCCTTGCCGGGCACACCGGGCGCGGCCCACGGCGAGGTGTAGCCGAACGACAGCTGGCCGGCATTGGCGTAGCTGGTTTCCAGCGCCGCCGCCGGCTGGCGGTCGACCACGGTGACCTCGCAACCGGCCTGTGCCAGATACCAGGCCGTGGTGGTGCCGATGACGCCACTACCGAGAATGAGCACCCGCATGTCGTTCTCCTGGAAAGGGTATTCCCCCACAACCAGGCGCCGAGGGGGACAGTTAGACGCAGTATATTGCGAGCCAGGCAGTGCCATTTCTGGAATCAGCCCGCCCTGGCAGTGAATCCTCCTGTCAAACCCTGCAGAGACAGACTTGATGACGACCCGCACCCGCGAGCTGGACAAGATCGACCGCAAGATTCTGCGCATCCTGCAGCAGGAGGGGCGGATTTCCTTTACCGAACTGGGCGAGCGGGTGGGCCTGTCGACCACGCCCTGCACCGAGCGCGTGCGCCGGCTGGAGCGCGATGGCGCCATCACCGGCTACTACGCGCGGCTGGACCCGCACTATCTCAAGGCCAGCCTGCTGGTGTTCGTGGAGATCAGCCTGGCCTACAAGTCCGGCGACATCTTCGAGGAGTTCCGGCGCGCCGCGCTCAAGCTGCCCAACGTGCTGGAATGCCATCTGGTCTCGGGTGATTTCGACTACCTGCTGAAGGCGCGCATCAGCGAGATGGCCTCCTATCGCAAGCTGCTCGGCAGCACCTTGCTGACCATGCCGCATGTGCGCGAGTCCAAGAGCTACATCGTGATGGAAGAGGTCAAGGAGACCCTGGCGTTGCCGATCGAAGGCTGAGATTCGGGATTCGGGAGTGGGGATTGGTAATGGCGCGGGTCAGCGCACCACGCGCATGCCGTCGCCGGCCGGGACCGCGTCGTAATAGCGCCCGGTCTTGGTATCCAGCACCCGGTTGGCGCCTGCCGGCTGCATGCCGTGCAGCAAGCGACCATTGCGGTCGTAGACCATCGGCGCGCTGGCCGGCGCAACCTGGCTGCCGGCCGGCGCCACCGGCGTCTGTGCCGGGCCACGGGTCGGGATGGTGGGCGCGGACGGGCGTTGGCCGAGCTGCGATGGCACTGGAGCCGTGGTCGGCGCAGGTTGTACTGCGCGCGGCGCGGTCAGCGTGGGCTGGGCGGGCGTCGGGCTGGTGATCGGCTGCAGCGTATTGGACGAGCGTGTGCTGGTGGCCGATTGCGCCGCCGCAGCGCCGGCGGCAACCAACAGGCCGCACAGCAGCAGGCCGCGCGTTGAAGAAGGGATCGCCATGACGGACACCGTGCTTGATCGAGAAGTACTCACTGGATGGGGGCGCCGGCGTGCTGCGGCAATACGCGGGATCGGCTACGGGATGAACGCGTTCGCGAGGTGAGTGCGGCGCGAAAGGCACTTCCTGCTCCCATCGGGACAAGCTGGCGCGCAGCGCCGGATGAGGGTGCGTGAAGCCTGGCAATCAGTACTGCATCATGGCTTCGCCGCCGTACCTTCACCCCTCCGCTCCGCGCCCCGGCCTGCGCCAGCGGCGCAGGCGCACCAGGGCACGCGCCAGTGGCGCGCAAGCTGTGCCGTGGCGCCCCGGTGGGAGAGGGGCTTGGTCGCCGCACGCTTGAACCACGCCGACAGCGCCCACATCACGGGTGCAGGCGCGGCACCCTGCCAGCGCGCGCATGCGAGAACCCCATGAGCCAGTTCGATCTGACCCCTCCCTCCCCCGCCCAACGCGACGCCCTGATCGCCGGGCTTAGCGACGAGGAACAGCGCGTGCTGCTGCACCATGGCACCGAAGCGCCGTTCTGCGGGGTGTTCCTGGACAACAAGCTCGACGGCGTCTACACCTGCCGCCTGTGCGGGTTGCCGCTGTTCCGCTCCAGCGCCAAGTTCGAATCCGGCACCGGCTGGCCGAGCTTCTTCGCCCCGTACGACACCGCCCATGTGCGCGAAATCCGTGACACCAGCTACGGCATGATCCGCACCGAGATCGTCTGTGCGCGCTGCGACAGTCACCTGGGCCACGTGTTCCCCGACGGCCCGCCGCCGACCGGCGAACGCCACTGCCTGAACTCGGTCTCGCTGGGCTTTACCGAAAACGGCCAGGCCCTGCCCAACCCCTTGCAGCGCGAAGGCGCCGAAGCGCAACCGGCCTGAGCCGACGCATGCATCCGGCCGGGAGGGATTCCGTGCCGGATGTATGCCTGCAACACCTGCGCCCACTGGCAGGCGCTGCCGCATCGCCGACGCAACGCAGCGACCCCGGCAGTGCGTCGAACCATCATTGCGACCAAGCGCGATTCACCTAAGCAGGGCTACGTCATGACGAGCGTTGCAGGGATTGCTTGCAGTGGGCATCCGCGCCGCACAGCCCTTCAATCAAAGGCTGGAACGGCCTGAGCGCACCGGGCGCAAGTAACGACAGCGCCGCAACCTGCCGCGTGAAGATGTGATCGACCAAGCGATCGTTCAGTTACACCGCACACCTTCACGCCGTGCGCTTCAAGAATCCGCCGCGCAAGCCGAAACAACAGCAACCCTGTTTGCTTTTGGCTGCGCCATGCTCATCATCATCGGCTTCATCGTCGTCATCGTCAGTGTCCTCGGCGGCTATGTGCTGTCGCACGGCAAGCTGGGCGCGCTCTGGCAGCCGTACGAGCTGATGATCATCGGTGGCGCGGCGTTCGGTGCGTTTCTGGTCAGCACGCCCGGCAAGATCGTCAAGGAGACCTTCAGCAGCATCCTGGGCGTGTTCAAGGGCCCGCAGTACAAGTCCGACGACTACAAGGACACGCTGAGCCTGATCTACGAGTTGCTCAACAAGGCGCGCCGCGATGGCTTCATGGCGCTGGAAGATCACGTCGAAAAACCGCAGGACAGCACCATCTTCGGTAACTACCCCAAGGTGGTGGCCGACCATCACCTGCTGGACTTCATCACCGACTGCCTGCGCCTGATGATCGGCAGCAACATCGAGCCGCACGAGCTGGAGCCGTTGCTCGAGCTGGAGCTGGAAAAACATCACCACGAAGCGCTGGCGCCCTCGCATGCGCTGAGCAAGGTGTCCGACGGCCTGCCCGGCTTCGGCATCGTGGCGGCCGTGCTCGGCATCGTGATCACCATGGGTTCGATCGGCGGGCCGATCGAGGAGATCGGCCACCACGTCGGTGCCGCCCTGGTCGGCACCTTCCTGGGCATTTTGCTTGCCTATGGCTTCGTCGCACCGCTGGCTGCGGCGATGGAAGCGCGCGCCGAGCAGGACGGACGCATGTACGAGGCGGTCAAGACCGCGCTGCTGGCCTGCCTGCGTGGCTACAACCCGAAGATTGCGCTGGAATTCGCGCGCAAGACGCTGCCCTCCAACGTGCGTCCGAGCTTTGCGGATTTCGAAACGCACCTGAAGACGATCAAGTAGGACCGCGGTCATGGCCGAGGGCAAATCCACCGTCGTCATCCGACGTGTCAAGAAGGTGCAGGGCGGCGGCCATCATGGCGGCGCCTGGAAGGTGGCGTTTGCCGACTTCGTGACCGCGATGATGGCGTTCTTCCTGGTGCTGTGGCTGATGGCCGCCACCACCAAGGAGCAGCGCGCGGCGATCTCGGAATACTTCCGCAATCCCAGCCCGTTGTCGGGCAAGTCGCCGGCCCCCTCGCCGGGCATGAACGGCCCTGGCGGCGCCAGCACCTCGATGATCAAGCTCGGCGGCACCGCCGACATGGCCAAGGGGCAGAAGGACGAGATGGGCCGCAAGCGCGACAACGCTGCCGACACCAACGAAGACAGCCGCGCCAGGGACAAGAAGCGCCTGGAAGCGCTGATGCAGGACCTGAAAGAGGCCATCGACAAGAGCCAGGCGCTGGAGCCGTTCAAGGACCAGTTGCTGCTCGACCTCACCCCGGACGGCCTGCGCATCCAGATCGTGGACAAGCAGAACCGGCCGATGTTCGACATGGGCCGCGACCAGCTCAAGCCGTACACCGTGGCGATCCTGCGCGAGTTGTCCAGCTTCATCAACCAGGTGCCCAACCACATCAGCATCACCGGCCACACCGACACCACCGCCTACAGCAGCGATACCGGTTACACCAACTGGGAACTCAGCGCCGACCGCGCCAATGCCGCGCGCCGTGCGCTGGTGGGCGGCGGCATGGACGATGCCAAGGTCACCCGCGTGGTGGGGCTGTCCTCGTCGGTGCTGTTCGACAAGACCGACCCGCAGAACCCGATCAACCGCCGCATCAGCATCGTGGTGATGACCCAGGATGCCGAACAGGCCGCGCTGGCCGGCGCCGGCCAGGGCATTGCGCTGGGCAAGCCCACCCACGATGCCGACACCCATGTGCCGGATCTGAGTGCCGCGGCGACCGCCACCACGGCGGTGGGGACACCGGCTGCGCTGCCTGCGGCAGGACCCACCGCAGCTGCGCCGGCGGGCGGACCTGCGGCAGCGGCCAGCGCCACATCGCCTGCTGCAGCGCCCCCGGCCACCAGCGCTGCGCCGGCGGCACCGCGCGTCTCCACGCGCAGCCAGGTGGCCTCGGCCACCGCACTGGCCAAGGCTGCCGAAGCCGCCGTGGCCGCACCGCGCACTGCCGTCAGCGAAGTACCCGCGCGGCGCTGACGGCGGCGGAGGGCACCTGATAAGACGTTGTCTGGCGGTGCTTGGCGTTCTTGGGGTTCTTGGCGGTTGCGGGCGGTTGCGGGCGGTTGCGGGCTGCTGCGGGCTGCGGGCTGCGGGCTGCGGGCTGCGGGCTGCGGGCTGCGGGCTGCGGGCAGACGGCAGACGGCAGACGGCAGACGGCAGACGTTATCGTGCATGTCGAATCTGACGTGCATTCCGAACTTGATGTGCATCCCGGGTCTGGTCGCCCTGCGGGCTACTTGTCGTCCTACTTGTCGTCCTACTTGTCGTCCTACTTGTCGGGCTGCTTGTCGTCCTGCATGCCGATCCTGACCAGCAATGGCGCGTTGGCGCTCCGACAGACCCGCGGTGCCAGCCGCTGGAGCCTGTCCGACATATCGGCGTCAGCGGCCTTCGCAACGCCGGAAGCGCCAACAGGAGCATCGCCCGGCGCGGCCGGCGTTCATCGGCCTGGCAGCGGCACCCGAGCCGGGTCACGCGCAAGCGCCTAGAATGGTCGGCCATTCCCAGCGTCGAGAACACCGTGTCCCGCAATTCCAAGGCCAAGCGCGACAAGCGCAAGAAGTCCCAACCCAAGCGTCCGATCGTCCGTCTGGGCCAGGCGCCGCAGATCGCCAACCATGCCGTGCTGCAGGATGCCGACGGCCGCGTGGTCGCTGCGATCGGCTTGCAGAACGGCAGCGAATGGCTGCTGTCGATCGGCGGCCAGACCATGGGCAGCGCCGACAACCCGGTGCCGATGCTGGCCATGCTCAAGCACCTGGCCAATCTGCAGGAGAAGGAAGGCAAGACCATCTCGCTGGAATACTCCACCCAGCTGCAGCAGATGATCGACGACCTGGCCGCCGAAGACGGCAAGACCGCCGAGGAATACCTGACCACGCTGGTGTCCGAGTTCGAGAACAGCGACGCTGAAGGCGACGACGGCGAAGCCGAAGACGCCGACGCCGACGCCGAGGCAGGCGATGCCCCGGCAGATGCCGATGCGGACACCGATGCCGATGCTGATGCCAGCGCCGAAGATGCCGCTGCCGACACCGCAGGCGACGCGTCGCAGGACGACGCCGACGACGCAACTGACGGCGGCAAGAAGAAGAAGGGTAAGAAGGCCTAAGGGCCTGCCGGTGGCCGTCTACGTCGACGATGCGGTGCATCCGTGGCGCGAGCAGCGCTGGGCGCACCTGCTCGGCGATACGCTGGACGAGCTGCATGCAATGGCGGCGCGGCTGGGCATTCCCCGCCGCGCCTTCCAGAACAAACTCAGCGGCGCGCACTACGATGTGTCCGCAACGCTACGCGCCGAAGCGATCGCGCTCGGTGCCATTGCGATCTCCCGTCACACCGACCGTGCCTTGCTCAAGGCCTTGATCGCCAACGCGCGTGCACAGGCGCGCGGCGAGGCGCCTTGAGGCGGGGATTGGGGAGTTGGGATTGGGGATTCGCAACGGCGGTAGCCGCGGGCTGATCGGCGGCGCGCCGTTGTAGGAGCGCGCCTGAGCGCGAGGAGCTGTCCCGGTAACGCCCGATCGCGCGCCAGCGCGCTCCTACGGGCAGCTGGTGGCACGTGCATGTGTCCTGGCCTGGAGGGAGGCCTGCAACTTCAGTACCCGCGATGACGGCACGCATCTGCATGAGGGCAGCACGCCCTTGTAGGAGCGCGCTAGCGCGCGAGCGGCTGTCCCGGTAACGCCCGTCGCGCGCAGGCACGCTCCTACGTGGGAATCGCCGGGCCGTGGACCATGCCTGCGCGGCAGACCCTAGTGGCTACCACGCGTTTGGCACGCTGCTGCGGCAGCACGCACCACCACGCTCGACACGCCCACACACTCAGAAGCCGCTCCTGCGAATCCCGATTCCCGATTCCCGGCCCCTCAGAACGCCTCATTCCCCAGCCGCACTTCCACCCCCAGCAGCGAGGTCAGCGCCAGCACGGCGTCGTCGTCGCGGCTGAGCGCGATCCAGCCGGCATAGGCGTCGCCGCCGGTGTTCCAGTTCCACAGCGAGTAGCCGTGCTCGCGCAGACGATCGAAGGCCACCGCCATCAGGTCGGGCACACTCAGATCGCTGGAAAACTCCTCGTCATCCAGGTCGCCGCCCCAGTCGATGCGCAGGTTCCAGCGCGCGCTGAGTTCGTCGATGGCGGCAATGAACGCGTCGGTGTCCTTCCAGTCCACGAAAAAGCCCGAGCGCCAGTCGATCGCATCCTTCAAGGCCCACAACCAGGCATCGTCGCCCTCGTCGTCGTCCAGGTCGGCCTGCGCCTCGCGCCAGGTATCGAACTGGCCCAATGCGGTGTCTTCGTCGCCGGGATTGATCAACACCAGCAGATTCCACACCCGCGCCGGGTGGTCGTCGACATCGTCTTCGTCGCCTTCGGGCTGCAGGCCTTCGTCGTCTTCGTAATCGGCGCTGTTATCGGGCATGGCGGTCTAGTTCCAGGAGTGCAGACGTGAAGTGTGAGGCCTGGCGGGGCGCAAGCAAACCGCCCGGCGCGTGCGCAGGCAGCGCCGGGGCTGATCTTCGCGGCGCGGGCCCGTATCCTGTGCGGCCGAAGACGGCCATCCCGGCCGCCATGACGCCTTTCCCATGAGCGATACCCCTCCCGATCATCTGGCCATCGATGCACGCAGCCCGTTCCACAATGCCGATGCGCTCAGCCGCGGCGTCGGCGTGCGCTTCAACGGTGTCGAACGCGACAACGTGGAGGAGTATTCGGTCAGCGAAGGCTGGATCAAGGTGCAGGTCGGCAAGGCCCGCGACCGTCGCGGCAACCCGATGACGATGAAGATCAAGGGTGAGGTGGTGGCCTACTTCCTGGACACCAAGGGCGACGCCAAGCCTGCTGCCGAATAAGAGCGGCTGACACCACCACGTCACGCCGGGCTACTGCAGGCCGGCTGCCCTGCGCCCTGGCTGCAGGGACCTGGCCCGCCCACGCTCGCGGGACACGCCGCAAGTACGTCCTTGCATAAGCGCTGACGCCGCATCCATGCCGCGTCAGGTCCGGCGACGGTGCGTGGGCAAAGACCAGCCAGGAATATCGGTGTGCATGGTTTTCAACACCGACCAACTCTCAGGCGTGGTGCCCTCGCCGATTGCGAGACCGTGTAGCGGCATGGATGCCGCTATCGAACCCCAGGGCCGGATTCACGGCGCGTCCCGCGAGCGGCGAGGGCGCCGCGCACCCGCCCCAGTCAACGTTGACCCGGACTGCCGACGGCATCCACCAGGATGCGGCCGACCAAACCACTGCATTCACCACTCACGCCTTGAGCCGGTAACCGCTGCGGAAGATTGCCGCCACCACGCCCAGGCACACCAGCAGGAACAGGAAGGTCATGCCGGTGCTCACCGCGATGTGCACGTCGGCCTTGCCGTAGAAACTCCAGCGGAACCCGCTGATCAGGTACACCACCGGGTTGAACAGGGTGACCTTCTGCCATAGCGGCGGCAGCATGTTGATCGAGTAGAAACTGCCGCCCAGGAAGGTCAGCGGCGTCACCACCATCAGCGGGATCACCTGCAGTTTTTCGAAGCCGTCGGCCCAGATGCCGATGATGAAACCGAACAGGCTGAAGGTCAGCGCGGTGAGCACCAGAAAGCCCAGCATCCACAGCGGATGTGCGATCTCGTAAGGCACGAACAGCCGCGCGGTGAGCAGGATCAGCAAGCCCAGCAACACTGACTTGGTGGCCGCCGCGCCCACATAGCCGATCACGATCTCCCACCAGGCCACCGGCGCCGACAGCACCTCGTAGATGGTGCCGGCCCAGCGCGGCATGTAGATGCCGAACGAGGCGTTGGAAATGCTCTCGTTGAGCAGGGACAGCATCACCAGCCCGGGAATGATGAAGGCGCCATAGCTGATGCCGTCGATGTCGCCCATGCGCGAGCCGATCGCCGCGCCGAACACCACGAAATACAGTGAGGTCGACAACACCGGCGAGGCGATCGACTGGGTCAGCGTGCGGAAGGCGCGCGCCATTTCAAAGCGGTAGATCGCCGCAATCGCATGCCGGTTCATGCGCGCGCCTCCACGTTGCGGGCGCCATGCACCAGGTTGACGAAGATCTCCTCCAGCGAACTCTCGCTGGAATGCAGGTCCTTGAAGTCGATGCCCTGCTCGTTGAGCCGGCGCAGCAACGCGCCGATGCCGGTCTGCTCGGCCTGGGTGTCGAAGGTGTAGATCAGGCTGTTGCCGTCGGCCGACAGTTCCAGCGGCAGATCGCCCAGCGCGGCCGGGATGGCCTGCAGCGGCGCCTGCAGGCTCAGCGTGAGCTGCTTCTTGCCGAGCTTGCGCATCAGCGTGTGCTTGTCTTCCACCAGCACCAGCTCGCCGCGATTGATCACCCCGACCCGGTCGGCCATGTCTTCGGCTTCCTCGATGTAATGGGTGGTCAGGATCACCGTGGTGCCCTGCTCGCGCAGCCTGCGCACCATCTGCCACATGTCGTGACGCAGCTCCACGTCCACGCCTGCGGTGGGTTCGTCCAGAAACAGGATGCGCGGCTCGTGCGCCAGCGCCTTGGCGATCAGCACGCGCCGCTTCATGCCGCCGGACAGCGTGGAAATCTTGTTGTGGCGCTTGTCCCACAGCGAGAGTTCGCGCAGCACCGTTTCCAGATACGCCGCATTGGCCGGCTTGCCGAACAGCCCGCGACTGAAGCGCACGGTGGCCCACACGGTTTCGAACGCGTCGGTGGCCAGCTCCTGCGGCACCAGGCCGATGCTGGCACGCGCGGCGCGGTAGTCGCGCACGATGTCGTGACCATCGGCCAGCACGGTGCCGGTGCTGGGGTTGATCAGCCCGCAAATGATGCTGATCAGCGTGGTCTTGCCGGCACCGTTGGGACCGAGCAGCGCGAAGATCTCGCCGCGCCGGATCTGAAGGTCCACCTGCTTGAGCGCCTGAAAACCGCCAGCGTAGGTCTTGCTCAATCCCTGGATGGAAACGATTGGAGTCATGTCTTCTGCACTGGAGCGATCAGCCGCACAGGGTAGGCCGTGCGCCATGAAGATGGGAGAAGTGCGAATGGAATGGTGTCTTCCGGCGCGCGCCGGGAAGCCTCAGCGAACTGGACCGCGCACGCCTGCTGCGTCCGTTAGTCGGCGCATCTCCCTGTAGGAGCGCGCCTGAGCGCGATGGGGCTTTCCCGCCAACGCCCCATCGCGCCCAGGTGCGCTCCTACCCGAACACGGCAACCGCTGTGGCTCCTGCGATTCCCCACTCCCGATTCCCGATTCCCACGCGCGACAGCGCGCTCAAGCGCGCTTGCGCGACTCGATCAGGTCCAGATTGCGCACCAGCCGGCGCGACAGGTCGTCGGAAATCTCGCGGCGTCTGGCCAGCTTGAACAGTTCGTTGCGCTCGGCCACCAGCGCGGCATGGCGGAACTGGCGCAGCGCCTGTTCGTAGGCACCGGCCTCTTCCGGATCGGTCTCGGCCATGTCCACCGCGCCGAGCTTGCGCTGATAACGCTGGCTGACCTGGTTGGCGGCGGCGTTGTAGCGCTCGGCATGCTTGCTGCCGTCCACCAGCCGCTGACGCAATTTTTCCACCGCTTCCAGCGCCGCCTGCGAGGCCGCCTTCACCGCCAGGTCTTCCTTGAGCTGCTCGTCTTCCTCTTCGGGCAATTCCAGCCCGCGCAGCAACCGCGGCAAGGCCACACTGGCTACCAGCAGCGACACCAGGATCACCGAGGCGGCCAGGAAGATCGCCAGCTGGCGGGCCGGAAACGGCGAGCCGTCTTCCAGCATCAACGGCAGCGTGAGCACGCCGGCCAGGGTGATCGCACCGCGCACGCCGGCCAGCGAGACCGCCACCACGATGCGCCATGGCGGGCTGACATGCTGTTCGCCGCGCCACTGCGCCTTGAAGATGTTCCAGCGCAGCGACAGGAACACCCACACGAAGCGCAACGCCATCAGGCTGGCACTGATGGTGGCCACGTACACCGCCAGCCACCACGGATTGAGGTGCCCAGCCTCCTGCACGCTGCGCACCGCCCCGTCCAGGATGCCCGGCAACTGTTCGCCCAGCAGCACGAAGATGATGCCGTTGAAGGTGAACTGCACCGTGTCCCACACCGCCGAGCGCTGCAGCCGCATATTGCCCGGCGCGTTGCCGGCCATTTCCACGTAGCTCATGGTGACGCCGGCGGCCACCGCGGCCAGGATGCCGGAGGCATGGAAGGCTTCGGCCAGCAGATAGGCCGCGAACGGGGTCAGCAGGTTGACCAGGATCGCCGAACCCGGCTCCTCGCCGAAGTGGCGCCAGATCCAGGCCTGGATGCGGCTCAGGCCGAACGTGGTCGCCACGCCCAGCGCCAAGCCGGCCAATGCCACCCACAGGAAGGTCAGCGAGGCGGTGGCAAGCGAGAAGCTGCCGGTCAGCACCGCGGCCACCGCGAACTGGAAGCACACCAGCCCGGAGGCATCGTTGAGCAGGGACTCGCCTTCCAGGATGTGCATCAGCCGCTTGGGAATCGACACCTTGGAGGCGATCGAGGACACCGCCACCGGATCGGTCGGCGAGATGATCGCCGCCAGTGCGAAGGCCACCGCCAGCGGCATCGCCGGGATCAGCCAATGGATCAGCAAACCCGCACCGATCACGGTGAACACCACCAGACCCAGCGCCAGCTCGAGGATGGCCGCCTTGTCGCGGAACAGGCCTTGTTTGGGAATGCGCCAGCCATCCAGGAACAGCAGCGGCGGCAGGAACAACAGGAAGAACAGCTCCGGTTCCAGCTCGTGCCCGGCATCGAACACACCCGAAACCACCGCGCCAAGCGCAATCTGGACCAACGGCAGGGGCAATGAGAACGGCAGGATGCGGATCAGATAACCGCTGGCCGCGACCGCCAGCAACATGGCGAGGACGACATCGATCGAATGCATGGAAAACCCGGAAGAAGAAACGGTGCGCGCGTGCGGCATCGCATAGTGCAACGCACCATCACGCGCCTACGGAAACATACCGGTTTGCATCCGGCGATGAAACCTTTGCGCCACCTCTCCCGGCTTGCCGTTCGTTGCGGCAGATCTGCCATCGGGGCCCGTCGATGTCACACCGTTGCCGACTCGGGTCGGCGCGGCGCCGTTGGATACGCCAGCGAATGGGCGCGCGCGCCCTGTTGCGGGAGTGCCCTGCCAGGCAGTTCACCGACAGACTGCAATCAGCTATGGCGAACGTGCCTGTTCGCATGCGGGGACGATTGCCGCGTGGTCTTGACCGGGACGATGAAGGTCGCTTGCTGCAGTTGCAGCCTGGAGTCGTAGTGACTCACCACCACCTTGACTGCCTTGGGCTTTTTCCGGAAGGCATACGGCCACTGCGCGCCAACCATCTGCTGGCCTATCTTCTGGCCGTCGGCGTCTTCCACGAGTTTGAGGTGCACCGGGTAATTGCCTGCGCCGCCATTGTCCGCATCGTTGGCATCGACCACATCGATATGGGCTTTCGAAAACGCCAGCGTCGAGGGCCCGCCATCCTTGTAGTTGGCGCTGTCATCGAACCCGATGTTCTTGTAGCTGTAACTCACCAGCAGCACCTGCGTGGGCCGCCAGGACCCACCGCCATCGTCATGGATGTTCACCCTGGCCGGGCGCACGGCATCGACGGTGACCTGCCACTCGCCCGGAACAATCCATTGCTGCCCTGGCCGATAGGCTTCACTGGACGGAGCAACGGCCTTTGCCGGCGTTGACGTCGGAGCCCGCACTGCGGCCGAGGCCTGCGTGATGCCGCACACCATTACGCTTGTAGCCATGAATACTCGCAGTGCCAGCCGCGTGCATTGGATTTTTTTCTGCGTCATCTGCTACAACCTTTCTGCGTAATTCGGTGAATTGCGTTACCCGCAAATGCGGAGCCAGCCTGCAAGGTTCAACGTCATTATCTGCACTCCACGCTAGCTGAAATGAGTGCAGCCGGTGGCGCGAGGTTACATGACACAAGCAGCAGATCACTGACGACATCATGCTACAGCGTTGCTTATTTAGTCCGGCTTCACCCACGAACTCATGTAGCAAAAAAGCCACTCGAGATTCACGCATTCGATAATCAGGTTGCAACACCAAAGATAATCCTACCTACCTTCTTCGCGCTTGCTGGTAACTGTCGTCAGCAATGCATTGAACCTTGCCTGCACTGGCTGCGTATCGCATGGACGGCGGCAGGCGAATCGCGTCCTGTCTGCAATGGCACCTCGACCTGCATCGCTTCGGTTTGGACGACCGGCACATGCCTGGGTTGCAGCTGCAGCCCGAGCCCAGCGAGCGCAACAGGCCGTGTCGATGCCTGCGTTATGACGCTCTCAAGCGACGCGGTGCCGGGTACGCCTGTGTAAAAACCGCGTGATGCATCCGCGCTGCATCTACCCGCGTATCCAGCACTACGATTGCCATCCAGGCAGTCGCTTACCCAAAGGATCGATGCCTCATGAAGACCTCATTCCAGTCGCTTGCCATTGCCACTGCCATTGCCCTGACCAGCGCCATGGCCCCCGCTTACGCCGCATCGAACCCGAGCGTGGGCGGTGCGCCGATGCTGGTGACCAAGGACATCGTCGACAACGCCGTCAACTCCAAGGACCACACCACCCTGGTCGCCGCGGTCAAGGCCGCCGGCCTGGTCGACACGCTGAAGGGGCCGGGCCCGTTCACCGTGTTTGCCCCGACCAACGCCGCATTCGCCGCACTGCCGGCCGGCACGGTGGAAACGTTGCTCAAGCCCGAATCCAAGCCCACGCTGACCAAGGTGCTGACCTATCACGTGGTACCGGGCAAGGTCGACGCCGCATCGCTGATCGCCAAGATCAAGGCCGGCGGTGGCAGCGCCTCGCTGACCACCGTGCAGGGCGAGGCGTTGACCGCAAAGCTCAACGGCAAGAAGGTCACCATCACCGATGCCAAGGGCAACACCGCCAACGTCACCATTGCCGATGTCATGCAGAGCAATGGCGTGATCCACGTGGTCGACAAGGTGTTGATGCCGTAACGGCAGCTCGCTGCCTGACGCGGGCAGTCGCAGGCGTGTGACCTGCATCGGCGGAACGCAGCCAGGTTCCGTCGATGGGTCGACAACAAATTGGACACGCCAGCAACGTTCAGAGCAGCTGCATTATCGCAAGCACTCGGGTAGGCGCGGACGTCGCGCTCGACACCGGCAGGTACGGGTGGTACATGCCGATGTCGAACATCGCGCCTGCCTTACCAACATGCAGCAGTCGTGTCGGCCGCTGCCTCAAGTGATTGGTTGCACTGGCGTTGCACGGCAACGCCAGTGCATCAGCTGCACAAGACTTAAGTGCAGACCCTGCTGAATCGTTGTATCCGCGCGTGCCTGGAAACAGGCTCCAGGCAGCGCCACCAGACCGCAAAGCGGCGGTGAGGGAACCACTGGCTCGCCAGTGGTTCCACTTGGTGTCTCGTTCTCCGACACCGTGCGCGTGCAATTGCACGCGCATCTTTTATGTCTTCGCCATGCGCTCCGCGGCGACCGGTGCATCCAGCAACTGGCGCAAGTCCTCGACAAACCCGCGGTAGCCTTCCTCGCGCGCGGCCTCCGAGCCCTGCCGCAATACCCAGGAGGGATGCACGGTGGTCAGCACCGGCGTGCCGTCGTCCAGCCGCTGCCACTGACCGCGCTGCTGCATCAAGCGAAAGCTGCTTCCCAACACTGCCTGTGCGGCGGTTGCGCCCAGGCAGACAATCTGCGCCGGACGCAGCTGCGCGCGTTCGGCATGCAACCAGCCACTGCAGGCCTGCACATGCGACCGTTCCGGGTTGCGATGCAGACGCCGCTTGCCGCGTTGCTCGAAGCGGAAATGCTTGACCGCATTGGTCACGTAGACCGTGGCGCGGTCGATGCCGATCTCGCCCAGCGCCATGTTGAACAAACGCCCGGCCGGCCCGACGAACGGACGCCCGCTCAGATCCTCTTCGTCGCCGGGCTGCTCGCCGATCACCATCACCGACGCATCGCTCGGCCCTTCGCCGAACACCGTCTGCGTTGCCGGCTGCCATAACGCACAGCGCCGGCAATCGCGCGCGGCCACGCGCAACTGCGCCAAGCTTTGCGTTGCCACTTCCGGGACCGGCGCCGGCGCCACCGGCACTCGCCGCCGCACCGGCTCGGGCGCACGCTCGGCCATCTCGCGCACGCGCACACCCGCCTCGCGGATCAGCTCCGGCAACAGGCTCGCTTCAGGCAGGTTCTTCCAGTATTTCTGCGGCATTTCCTGCCGCATCATGGTTGGATTGAGCCGCGCCGGATTGAAGATATGCGCGTAATAGGTGCGCCAGAGCGTCTCCTGCGCATCGTCGGCCGGCACCTGGGTGCGCACGGCGCCTTCGCCGAACGTCAACGCCTCGCCGTCCCAGCGCACGCTGCGGTACGGGGTGAGGATCGCCCAGCGCATGCCGGCGAAGCGGCGCGCAAAAAACGGTGCCACCCGATCCACGATCCAATGTTCGGGCTCGAACCACGCCACGAAGTCTTCCTCTTCCACCGGCAAACGCCGAAAGCGCACGAACGCCTTCATCTTGTGCGTATCGCGCTGCACCGCCTTTTGCCACTGCGTCACCCGATGCACGTCGACATCGGTGGCCCGCTCGAGCAGCGCGCGCTCCCCGCACGCCACCCGCCACAACAACCGGTACAGCACCGCATAGCGCTGCGGATCGCGGTGACACAACACCGCTCCGGCCATCTGCAGGAACTCCGCCGACACCCGCGGCGCTGCAGCCACAGCCGGCAAATCCAGCAGCCCCTGCCCCATCAACAAGCCGCCCTGCGCCCCGCCAGTCCACGCGATGGAGTCGGGCTCCACCTGCGCGCACCACCCTGCCCGCGCCAGCGCACGCCATGCTTCAAGGCTCCAGCCCGGCTCGACGTCAGCGTTGAACATCGCGGTGGTCAGGATGGAGAGGTGGGATTAGGGATTTAAGATTGGGGATTCGCAAAGCGTCGCGTTCCTGTGTCAGCACTGGCCTTCAGTGGCAGCTTTGCGCCTGATGCGACCCTTCTCCGCGCTTCGGGCAACTTGCCCGGCAACACGGCAGACGCCAGCGGAAACGGCGGTGCGCCGGATGCCGGCGGCCAGCTGCGGTTTCAATCGAACAGACTCGCCTGCCGGGGTGCCGGCGCCAGTTGCGCGCGCAAGCGCACCGGGTCGTCCAGGCGCTGGCGCGGATGATGGTCCAACACGCTCACAAACGGCAGCAGCTTCTTCATCGGCACCCGCAACCGCGCCAGATCGCCCACCCGCAAGCGCGCATGCCGGCGCGACAACAGCAGGCGCTCCACATTGCGCGTGCCCAGGCCCGGCACCCGCAGCAGCATTTCGCGCGGCGCCGCGTTCAGATCCACCGGAAACCGCTCCGGATTGCGTAGCGCCCAGGCCAGCTTCGGATCCACGTCCAGATCGAGCATGCCGCTGGACTGCGCCGGTGCGATCTCCTCCACGCTGAACTCGTAGAAGCGCAGCAACCAGTCGGCCTGATACAGCCGGTGCTCGCGCTGCAACGGCGGTGCCTGCAGCGGCAATTTGGACGAGGCATCCGGGATCGGACTAAAGGCCGAGTAGTACACCCGGCGCATCCGGTAATTGCCGTAGAGATTGTGGCTGGTGTCCAGGATGCTGCGGTCGTTGGCATCGTCGGCGCCAACGATCATCTGCGTGCTCTGCCCGGCCGGTGCAAAGCGCGGCGGCTTGGCGCGGCGCAGCTTTTCGGCCTTGCGCTCCAGCTGGTTTTCTTCGATGCGCCAACGCAGTTCGCCCATTGCCGAGCGGATGCCGCCGACGCTTTTTTCCGGCGCCAGCAGCGTCAATCCCTGCTCGGTCGGCAGCTCCACGTTGATGCTCAGGCGGTCGGCGTAGCGGCCGGCGGCGGCCAGCAGTTCCGGCGTTGCATCGGGGATGGTCTTGAGGTGGATGTAGCCGGCGAAGTGATGCACCTCGCGCAGCTGCCGCGCCACTTCCACCAGCTGCTCCATCGTGTAATCGGAGTTGCGGATGATGCCGCTGGACAGGAACAGGCCTTCGATGTAATTGCGCTTGTAGAAGTCCAGCGTCAGCGTGACCACTTCTTCCGGCGTGAAGCGCGCACGGCGCACGTTGCTGGACACGCGGTTGACGCAATACGCGCAATCGAACACGCAGAAATTGGTGAGCAGGATCTTCAACAGCGACACGCAGCGGCCGTCGGGCGTGTACGAGTGGCAGATGCCCATGCCCTCGGTGCTGCCGATCCCGCCGGTGCCGAGCGAATTGCGCTTGTTCGCGCCACTGGAGGCGCAGGACGCGTCGTATTTGGCCGCATCGGCCAGCACTGCGAGTTTGTCGAGGATTTTCACGCAAGCAGCATGTCGTGAAGGCGTCTCAGCCTATGAGACTGCACCGCACTTCATCGTGAATGCTTCAGAGCGCTGCGCGGCCGGCACTTGTCGGCAGCATGCCTTGTGGCTGCGCTGCCGGCTCTTGTCGGCAGCATGCCTTGTCGCTGCTGCGGGCCGGTGTGCCGTAGGTACCAAGCCGTATCGCCATGGGTCTTGCGGGCTATAGCCACCGCACCACACCGGCTTGCAGCGGCAGTGACTGACCACATGCCATGGCTTGCAGGCGACTGGGTGGTGCCTCGGGATTGCGGGGCCGGCATGCCGCCTGCACCGTCGATGACAGCGACGGTGCAGGCGTGCTGCGGCCGCCAGGGCTCAGGCGGCGACCGGGCCCGTAAGCGCGCGATCATCACCGGGATCGCCATCGAACCGGTAGATATCCATCGCCAGAAACCCCGCGTCGATGCCGGCATCGATGCGCTGTGCGCCGAGCCGGTCGGCGCCGGCGGCGCCCATCGCCACGTACAGCGGCAACAGGTGCTCGTCGGTGGGATGCGCCCGTGCCGCATGCGGTGCCTGCCGGCGATAGTCCAGCAACGCGGCGATGTCGTCCTCCACCAGCTTGCGTTCGGTCCACTCGATGAAGGGCCGCACATACGGCGCCTCGCGCTCGGCGCTGTAGCCGTGGCGGAAGTCGTGCAGGTTATGGGTGATGCTGCCCGAGCCGATCACCAGCACGCCGTCTTCGCGCAGCGGCGCCAGCGCACGGCCGACCGCAAACTGGTGCGCCGGGCCCAGCTCGGGCTGGATCGACACCGACACCACCGGGATGTCGGCGGCCGGATACAGCAGGCGCAGCGGCACCCACACGCCATGATCGAAGCCGCGCTGCGGATCCAGATGCGGATGCAGGCCGGCCTGTTCCAGCCGGCGCAGGATCTGCTGCGCCAGCGCCGGCTCGCCGGGCGCGGGATATTCCAGCTCGTACAGCGGCGCCGGAAAGCCGCCGAAGTCATGGATGGTGGGCGGCCGCGCCGCGCCGCTGACCAGCGGGCGACGGCCCAGCCAGTGCGCGGACGCAACAACGATCGCGCGCGGCCGCGGCAAGGTCTGCGCAAGCTCGGCCAGGCGCTCGCCGACCTGCCCCGGCTGCAGCGCAGTCATCGGCGATCCGTGCGAGATGTACAGGGAAGGCAAACGGGTCATGGCGCACTCCTCGAAAGAACGACAGGCAGCCTCAACGCGCCGGCTTCAGCGCCCACACGCCTTCGCCGAGCAGGGCTTGCACGATCAGCAACACCGCCCACAGCGCCGGGTATTCCCAGCCGCCGCCCGGATTGGAGAAACCGAAGCCGTTGCCGCCGTGCACGCTGACGATGGTGCCCAGCAGCAGCGGCACACCCAGCAGCCCGATCCAGCGCGCATAGATGCCCAGCAGCAAGGACAGGCCCAGGCCCAGTTCCAGCGCGATGGTGAGATAGGCCAGCGCGCCCGGCAGGCCCAGCGAGTGGAAATAGGCCACGGTGCCGGCCGGGGTGAACACCAGCAACTTGATCAGGCCGTGGACCAGGAACAGCGCGCCCAGGCTGATGCGCAACAAGGCGGCGCCATAGGCAGCGGTACGCGGGGAAGCAAGCGAGGTGGACATTGGGCGGACTCCAGTGAGGACCTGCACAGCCTATTGCTTACAAATTTCTGATAAATAGTTTTATTTCGGATAATTTATTGCGATCAAAGCAACAATCGGACATCCATGGATACCCTCGATGCGATGCGCGTGTTCGCAGCAGTGGCCGAACGCAGCGGTTTCAGTGCGGCCGCCGATGCGCTAGACCGCTCCACCGCCAGCGTGACCCGGCAGGTCGCCGCGCTCGAGCAACGGCTGGGCACCCGCCTGCTCAACCGCACCACCCGGCGGGTCAGCCTGACCAGCGCCGGCACCGCGTATTACCAGCGCTGTCTGCAACTGCTGGCCGACCTGGACGATCTGGAGGCCACGGTCGGCGCGCAGGCGCTGGAGCCGGCCGGGGTGCTGCGCGTCAATGCGCCGGTGAGCTATGGCATCGAGCGTCTGGCCGCGCTGCTGCCGGGCTTTTGCGCGCGCTACCCGCAGGTGGAACTGGACCTGTCGCTGTCGGACCGGCTGGTGGACATGGTCGAAGAAGGCTTCGACGTCGCCATCCGCATCACTCGGCAGCCGGCGCCGACGCTGATCGCCCGGCGCCTGGGCACGGTCCGCCTGGTGCCCTGCGCGGCGCCGGCCTACCTGGCCCGTGCCGGCACCCCGATGCATCCGTCCGACCTGGCCGGCCACGACTGCCTGCTGTACCACTACTCGCCCAACGGCGACGAGGTGCGCTTCCATGGGCCCGATGGCGATAGCGATGTGCGCATCCGCGGCAGCCTGCGCGCCAACAACGGGCATGTGCTGAGCGCGGCGGCGGTGGCCGGCCTGGGTATCGCGATGCAGCCGGACTTCCTGGCCGACGAGCACCTGGCCGCCGGCCGGCTGGTGCGCATCCTTCCGCAGTACGCACTGGGGGAGATCGGCATCTTTGCCGTCTATACCAGCCGCAGCCATCTGGCCCCGAAGGTGCGCAGCTTCATCGACTACCTGGTCGACAGCATGGGCGATCCCCGGCGCTGATGAGCCCGGCAACAGTACGTCCCGTCGATGGTCATTAACCTGACACGGCATGTGTGGTCACAATCGGGATCCCCTCGACCCACAGGACTGCGCATGAGCAAGATCGCCATCATCTACTTCAGCGGCTACGGCCACACCGTCAAACTGGCCGAAGCCGTGCATGCCGGCGCCGCCAGTGTCGGCGAAGCCACGCTGTACCGCATCGATCAGGACGGCAACCTGCCCGACGACGCCTGGGAGGCGATCGGCGCAGCCGACGCCATCATCTACGGCAGCCCCACCTACATGGGCGGGCCGGCGTGGCAGTTCAAGAAGTTTGCCGACGCCAGCTCCAAGCCGTGGTTTGCGCAGGCCTGGAAGGACAAGATCGCCGCCGGCTTCACCAACTCGGCCTCGGTGAACGGCGACAAGTACGCCACCATCCAGTATTTCTGGACGCTGTCGCAGCAGCACGGCCAAGTTTGGGTGGGTACCGGCCTGCTGCCGTCCAACACCAAGGCGCACGGTCCGCAGGACATCAACTGGACCGCCGGCTCGGCAGGCGCGCTGGCGATCTCGCCCTCCGATGCCTCGCCGGAAGAAGCGCCGCGCAGCGGCGATCTGGAAACCGCCAAGCTGCTCGGCAAGCGCGTGGCCGAATTCGCCGGCAAGCTCAAGGGCTGAAGCGGCCAGTGGTAGCGCCCACGTAAGAACACCCGCGCATGGCGGTGGGCCCTGGCCTGCCGCCATGCGCGGGTTTTGAGTGGAGTCGCGTTGCGCGCCTGGGTTCTGCGCGCTGTGCTGCCGACTGCTTGGCTGTGCGCCGTTTGCCTGTGCGCCCAGCGGACGCCACGGCAGCCCGCCAGCCGCCCACAGCGCCGTCATCGCACGGGCCACATCGTGCTAACGCGCGCCGCCGCATCCTCCCCTGACTTGTTCGCCGCACGGAGTTTCCTCCACCATGCAAACCCGCACGCTTGGCCGTTCCGGCCCCACCGTCTCTGCGCTCGGCCTCGGCTGTATGGGCATGAGCGCGTTCTACGGCGATCGCAGCGACGAGGCCGGCTCGATCGCAGTGATCCATCGCGCCCTCGATCACGGCGTCAGCCTGCTCGACACCGCCGACATGTACGGCCCGCACACCAACGAAATCCTGGTCGGCAAGGCCATTGCCGCGCGCCGGCACGAGGTGTTCCTGGCCACCAAGTTCGGCATCAAGCTCGACCCCAACGACCCGTCGGTGCGCGGCATCGACGGCAGCCCGGACTATGTGCAAGCGGCCTGCGAAGCCAGCCTGCGCCGCCTGGGCGTGGAGCACATCGATCTGTACTACCAGCACCGCGTGGACCCCAACGTGCCGATCGAAGACACCGTCGGTGCGATGTCGCGGCTGGTCGAACAGGGCAAGGTGCGTTTCCTGGGGCTGTCGGAAGCCGCTGCAGCCACCATCCGCCGTGCGCATGCGGTGCATCCCATCACCGCGGTGCAGACCGAATACTCGCTGTGGTCGCGCGAGCCGGAGGACAACGGCGTCTTTGCCACCGTGCGCGAGCTCGGGATCGGCTTCGTTCCGTATTCGCCGCTGGGGCGCGGGTTCCTGACCGGTGCATTTGCCTCGCCGGACGACTTCGAGGCCGACGATTACCGTCGCCATTCGCCGCGTTTCCAGGGCGAGAACTTCACCCGCAACCTGCAACTGGTGGAACAGGTCAAGGCGATCGCCGCCGACAAGGGCATCACGCCGGGGCAGCTGGCGCTGGCCTGGGTGCTGGCGCAGGGCCAGGACCTGGTGCCGATCCCGGGCACCAAGCGGCTGGCCTACCTGGAAGAAAACCTCGGCGCGCTCGATGTGGCGCTGATGCCGGACGAGCTCGCACGCATCGATGCGATCTTCCCGTTGCAGGCCGCGTCCGGTACGCGGTATCCGGAAGCGATGATGGGCGCGCTCAGCCGCTGAGCGTGCTCACGTGAGTGCACGCAGTCGCAGCTGTGCGGCGATTGCATGCGCTCACGCCATCGCACCGGTATGGCTCGCACACTTGGCATCACCACCGTCCGAGTGCCACGCCCTGCCATGCTGTCTTTCGTAATCCCCGCCCATGACGAGGCCGCACTGATCGGCCAGACGCTGCACTGCCTGCACGCCTGTGCGCAGGCCATGCAGCTGGACTACGAGGTCATCGTGGTGGCCGATGCCTGCGAGGACGACACCGCCGCCATCGCGCGCGCGGCCGGTGCGCAGGTGCTGGAGGTGCAACTGCGCCATATCGCCGCCACCCGCAATGCCGGCGCGCAGCAGGCGCAGGGCGATCGCCTGCTGTTTCTCGACGCCGATACGCTGATCAACCCGCAGGTGGTCGGCGCGGCGCTGGCGGCGCTGGATGCCGGCGCGGTCGGCGGTGGCGCGCAGGTGCATCTGCAGGGCAGGCGCGCGTGGTTCGAATGCATGGCGCAGGCGACGTTCGGCTGGCTGTTCCGTCTCAGCGGCATTGCCCCGGGCTGCTTCCTGTTCTGCACGCGCGCGGCATTCGTCAGCGCCGGCGGCTTCGATACGCGTTACTACGCCGGCGAAGACGTGGCATTGAGTCGCGCGCTAGCGCGCTGCGGGCGGTTCGTGATCCTGCGCCAGACCGTGCACACCTCTGACCGCAAGCTGCGCAGCTTTTCCAAGCGCGAGCACCTGAGCCTGCTGCTGCGCTTTCTATGGCGCGGGCGCGGCATGCTGCAGACCCGCGATGCGCTGGGTTTCTGGTACCAGCGCCGGCGCTGAACCGCGCGTGTCCGCAGGCTGCCATGCCGGCTGCGCGCTGCCATCGCGTCGGGACGTGGCGACGGCGGCAATTTACACTGGTATGTCTGTTTTTCGTTTCCGAGTTGCACTCGCATGGCTCTTCTGCACCGTCCTGTCCTGATCGCTGCGCTGTCGGCTGCCCTGCTGAGCACCGCCGCGTGCCACCGCGATGGCACCTCACCGGCAACGACGGGGCACGCCAAGCCCGCGCCCACCACGCCCAAGCTGGGCGATTTCGGTTTCGATGCGGCAGGCATGGACCGCAGCGTGGCACCAGGCGACGACTTCTTCAGCTACGCCAGCGGCAACTGGGTCAGGACGACCCAGATCCCGGACGACCGCTCCAGCTTCAACAGCTTCGTCAGCATCGCGATCGAAACCGAGCAGCACAGCCGCGACATCATCGAAGGCGCCGCCGCCAACGACCGTGTCACCGGCGAAGACAAGCAGATTGGCGATTACTACGCGGCCTATATGGACGAAGCCGGCATCGAGGCCAAGGGCGTGCGCCCGGTGCAACCGGAACTGGACGCGATTGCGCAGCTGGATGACAAGCAGGCGCTGGCGCGCACCCTGGGCGGCCAGCTGCGCGCCGATGTGGATCTGCTCAACTCCACCAACTTCCACACCGACCGGCTGTTCGGTCTGTGGATCTCGCAGGATCTGCATCATCCGGGCCGCTACGTGCCGTATCTGGTGCAGGGCGGCCTGGGCATGCCGGATCGCAGCTTCTATCTGGACGACGGGCGCATGACGCAGATGCGCGACGCCTACCGCGCGCATATCGTCAAGCTGCTGGAACTGGCCGGCATCGATGACGCGGCGGCCAGGGCCGAGCGCATCCTGGCCCTGGAAACCGCGATGGCGCGCGTGCACGCCACCGCCGAACAGACCAACAACGTGCAGGCCGGCGCCAACCCCTGGAAACAGGCCGATTTTGCGCGTAACGCGCCCGGCCTGGACTGGGCGCCGTTCTTCGAAGCGGCCGGCCTGAAGGCGCAGCAGGACTTCATCGTCTGGCAGCCCGGCGCGGTGACCGGGTTGTCGGCGCTGGTGCGCTCCGAGTCGCTGCAGGCCTGGAAGGATTACCTGAGCTTTCGCGCCCTGGACCGCGCCTCGCCGTATCTGTCCAAGGCCTTTGCCGATGAGCGCTTTGCGTTCTACGGCACCACGCTGGAAGGCACGCCGCAACAACGGCAGCGCTGGAAGCGCGGCATCGACGCCACCAACGCGGCACTGGGCGAAGCGGTGGGCGAGCGCTACGTGCAGAAGTACGTCAGCGCCCAGACCAAGACGCGTGCCGAGGAGATGGTCAGGAACATCGTCACCGCCTTCGGCAAACGCATCGACGCGCTGGAGTGGATGAGCCCGCAGACCAAGCAGCATGCCAAGGCCAAGATTTCCGGGCTGACGGTGGCGGTGGGCTATCCGGACACCTGGCGCGACTACAGCGCGCTGGATGTGCGCCGCGACGACGCGCTGGGCAATGTGCAGCGCGCCGAGCTGTTCGAGTACCGGCGCAATCTGGCCAAGCTGGGCAAGGCCGTGGATCACCGCGAGTGGTACATGCTGCCGCAGGAGGTCAACGCGCTGAACGTACCGCTGGAAAACCGCCTGCTGTTTCCGGCCGCGATCCTGCAGCCGCCGTTCTTCGATCCGGCCGCCGACGACGCGGTGAACTACGGCGCCATCGGCGCGGTGATCGGCCACGAGATCAGCCACAGCTTCGACAACATGGGCGCGCAGTTCGACGAACATGGCGAGCTGCACAACTGGTGGACGCCGCAGGACCTGAAAAAATTTGAGGCCGCCGGCAATGCGCTCGCCGCGCAGTTCACTGCGTACAAGCCGTTCGACGACCTGAGCGTCAACGGCAAGCTGACGCTGGGCGAGAACATCGCCGACGTCGCCGGCCTGGCCACTGCCTACGACGCCTATCAGCTGTCGCTGCAGGGCAAACAGCCGCAGACCATCGACGGTTTCAGCCCGGACCAGCGCTTTTTCCTGGGTTTTGCCCAGGCCTGGCGCGGCAAGTACCGCGACGCGGCGCTACGCAATGCCGTGCTCACCGACGTACACGCACCTGGACGCTTCCGCGCGCAGACCGTACGCAATCTCGATGCCTGGTATCCGGCGTTCAATGTGCAGCAGGGCGAGCAGTTGTATCTGCCGCCCGAGCAACGGGTGCGGATCTGGTAACCAGCCCCCGCGTCACACCATCGCCCTGCACACCAGGCAAGCATCCGCGTTCACCGCGCCCCGGGCCACTCCAGCAACATCGTCTGCGGCAGCTGCATGCGGCGGCAGGCGCGTGCGGACAGCCCGTCGCGTAGCGCGGTGCGGAACAGGGGCGACAGGCTGCGCAACAGCCGCGCCGACGCATGTGCTTGCGCGCGCTGCGTGGTGGTGCGGCCGAGCATGTCGCTGGCCCAGCCCGGCAACAGGGCGGTACCGGCACCGAGAAACACCCCGCGCGACAGGCCGGCTGCCGGCACCGGCAACTGGATGCTGGTGAGGATGTCGAGCACCTCGCGCGAGCGCGTGTCCATGCGCAATTGCCCGCGCACGGTGGCGAAATACGCATCGACCTGTGCTTCACTGGCAGGCACATCGGCGGCGCCCAGCGCTTCGGCGACGCGGCGCGCTTCGTCGTAGTAACGATCGGCGATGTGCGCCGGCACGTCGCGGCAATAACGTCGGCAGCCCTGCAGAAAACCGTAGGCTTCGGTGACGTGCACCCAGGTCAGCAACTGCGGGTCGTTGGCGTCGTAAGGCACGCCGTCGGCGGTGTGGCCGTGGATATGCGAATGGATGCTGCGCACGCGGGCGATCAATTGCTCGGCCTCGGCGCGCGGGGCATAGGTGGTGCCGGCGACGAAATTGGTGGTGCGCCGCAGCCGCCCGATCAGGTCGGCGCGGAAGTTGGAATGGTCGTAGACCCCGGCCAGCGCGCGTGGATGCAGCAGTTGCAGCATCAATGCGCACAGTCCGCCGGACAACATGCCAGGGAATTCGGAATGCACGCGCCAGGTCACGCTGTCGGGCCCGAAGATGCCGGGATCTCCGAGTGGCTGGTCGTAGTCGATGGTGCTCTGGCCACGCGGAAACGCGCCCAGCACCCAGCGATGGATCTGCCTGGCGGCGGGAGCAGTGAGGGTACGCAGGACGGCTGACATGCGCGCAAGGATACCTAGGCGGCTGCAAGACCGCGTCGTGGTGCTGAGGGGCTGGGATTGGGGATCTGGGATTTGGGATTGGTGAAAGGCGGCGGCGTGTGCGCTGTTCGTCTCCATGCGCACCGACCGTCTCGACGGGTGCTTGCCCGCCTGTCGCGGGACCTTGCACGGCATGCATGCTTGCGCGGCGCTCACGCGATCTGCACGCCGGACTGGGTCGCGCCGGTCGCAACCGCCACGGATGCAATCACGCAGCCGTGAGTGTGCAGTGCAACAAGAATGGCGGCGCACCGCAGCTGCAATCGCCCGGCAAACGCTGCAAAGCGCCTGAATACCGCGATTTGTGCGCCGGTGCGCAGGATTGGCTGGCCTTCGGCGCGCAGCAGGCATTGCCAAGCACGGCGAAAGTGCTAGAACTAAGCCGTCCGCGCACCGGCCAGCATCACTGCCAGCCGTTGCCCGGTCGCTCCAGGGCACCGGCGCGTTGCCGGGTGCAGCAAGTCGTTCGTACCAGCCATCCGTCAGGAGCTTGTCATGATCGCTTTGTTCCAGGGTTTGGGCCTGCTATTGCAGGACAACGCACTCCATCGGCTCTCCTTCGACGAGCAGGTCGCGCACTGGCGCGAAAAGACCGACGAACAGCTCGACCAGGAGCTCAATCTGCTCAAGGTGGCCAAGAAACAGTGGGTGATCGCCTCGATCATCGGCTGGCAGGCGATCTCGCTGGTGTTGCTGGGCGTGATCACCCACCAGCTGTGGCAGAACGACTACCACCTCACCTTCAGCCGCGTGGTGATTATCTTTACCTCGTGGGCCTCGATCCTGTTCGTCATGTGGTACATCGCCGATCTGTTCGACCACAGCGCCGGTTTCGAACGCTGGCTGCGCGCCTTCAACAGCCGCGCACGGGTCACCCCGGATGCCGATTCGGTCGAATGCGTGGCCGATGCGCTGGACATGACCCGCCGTTATCCGGAAGTGCTGCGCTACAAGCAGGAGGTCAGTTCCAGGCGCGAACTGCGCCACGAGGACATCGTCAACATGCGCGAGATGGGGCGGCTGCGTCGCTACACCGAACTGTTGCGCGATCTGGACCGCTTCGATGGTGCCCCGCGGCTGGTGGCCAATACCGCTCCCCATAGCGCGGCGGCGGGGACGCTGGCGTAGCGGTTTGGCGATGGATGCGGTGGTTGCCGCAAGGCATCGGCAATGCCGCGCGCCTGACGAAACGTTCTGATTGATCTGCCCGCTGTCCGATCGCAACACGGCGTGCGCTGCCAGGCGGCGCCAATTGCTGCACTCCATCGCGTGCGTGGCGACCAATAAAAAACGGCCGGTGCAGTGCACCGGCCGTTCCTGTTTGCGGCGCCCGGAGACAGGCGCCTTGTTTCAGCAGCAATCAGCGATCAGGCCCTCACGCCTGCGCGACGGCCTTCTCCACCGACGGCGTACGCCAGCCGCTGCGCACACCCCAGATGTAGAACACCGCGCCGACCGCCGCGACCACGGCCAGATCGGTGCCATAGCTGAGGTAGCCGTGCCCGCCGAAGTCGCTGCTGCCGGCCCAGGACAGCAGCGCGATCGTCGGCAGGTAGCAGATCATCCAGGCCGCGCCCTTGAGGTTGCGCCCAAGGTCCGGCCAGCCCTGCTTGGCCTGGTAGTAGCAGTACACCGGCAGCGCCACGACCATCAGCAGGATGATCTCGCCGGTCAGCGGCCAGCGCGCCCAGTACAGCAGCTCGGTCGCCATCACGAAGGCCACGCCGGCCAGCACCGGCAGCGCGGCGATGCGCAGCGGGCGATGCAGCTCCGGGGCATGACGGCGCAGCGCCATCGCACTGATCGGGCCGGTGAGGTAGGAAATGATGGTCGCCACCGAGATCACCGCCGCCAGCGTGCCCCAGCCGCGGAAGAAGAACAGGAACACGAACGACACCGCCAGGTTGAAGAACATCGCCATGCGCGGCACGCCCCAGACCGGGTGTAGCTTGCCCAGCACCGACGGCATGGTGCCGTTCTTTTCCATGCCGTAGACCATGCGCGCGGTGGTGGCGGTATAGGTGATGCCGGTACCGCTGGGGCTGACGAATGCATCGATGTACAGCAGCATCGCCAGCCAATGCAGGTTGACGATGATGGCCAGCTCGGCGAACGGCGAGCGGAAATCGATGCCGTGCCAACCGGCCTTGGCCAGCAGGTCCGGCGGTACCGCGCCGATGTAGGCCACCTGCAGGATCACGTAGACCACCGTGGCCAGCGCGATCGAGCCCAGCACCGCGAACGGAATGCTGCGGCCCGGGTTGCGTGCTTCACCGGCCAGGTTCACCGGGCTCTGGAAGCCGTTGAAGCTGAAGACGATGCCGGCGGTAGCCACCGCGGTGAGCACCGCGGCCAGGTCGATCACGTGCGCGTCGCCGTGGATGCCGACGCTGAAGTTTTCGCTGTGGAAGCCGCTGGCGATCAAGGCCACGCCGGTCGCCGCCGGCACCACCAGCTTGAACACGGTGATCAGCGTATTGGAGCGCGCGAACAGCTTGACGCTCCAGAAATTGAGGAAGAAATACACCAGCACCAGCACCGCCGAAATCAGCAGGCCGGGCACCGACAACTCCCCGGCCCCGCCGGGTGCCTGCACATACAGGCCCTGCGCCCAGGCCCATGGCCAGGAGGCCATGTACTGCACCGAGGCCTCGGCCTCGACCGGGATCACCGACACGATCGCGATCCAGTTGGCCCAGCCGGCGATGAAGCCCACCAGCGAGCCGTGCGAGTAATGGCTATAGCGCACCATGCCGCCGGACTCGGGGAACATCGCGCCCAGTTCCGCGTAGGACAGCGCGATGGTGGTGATGATCGCCGCACCCAGAATCCAGGCCCAGATCGCGCCGGGGCCGGCCAGGCCGGCAGCGCGCCAGGCACCGAACAGCCAGCCGGAACCGATGATCGAGCCCAGGCCGGTGAGCATGAGGGCGAAGGGGCCAACGTCGCGGCGTAGCGATTGTTCGGACATGAGAAGCCTGGCAGTGAGGACGCCGTGAACCGGCAACAAGCCCGCAATGATCGCAGAAGCGGCCGCTGATCGTCAGTGCGTATTCAGGCTTGCGTCCGGTTGCAACATGGCTTGCTACATAGCTAAAACATGTTTCCGCCGAGCCAGGCCGGCAATGCCAGCTCAGCCATGGCAGTCGGCGCTGGGCGCGCTGGTATCCACACAGGTGTGCGCCTGACGCGGAATGCCGCGCAGTTCGCGCACCTGCCCGGGCGTCAGCGCAAAGCTGTCCAGCGTCCTGCGTGCGCAGGCTGGTGTACCCGTCGTGTTGCTCGCGGCAGGCGCGGCGCAGTGTTCCTCGTACACCAGGTAATGGCAGCGACCGCTGCTGCTGGCCAGGCAGTGCACATTGAGATCGGTGGCGGTGGCCAGGGTCTTGCTGAAGATCACGTCCTGGCCATTGCTGGTGGCGCGGGTGATGGAGGTGGTGCCGTTACGGTCGTGGCAACCGGCCAACGCAAGCAGGCAATACACGAGGGAGGCGATCAGGCGCATATCAGCAATCCTTTCAGTCGATGCGATCGGGGGAACTACATGCCGCGGAACAGGCTCATGAAGGGCTGGCTGACGGTGAGCGTTTCGCTGCGCCCGCGCAGCGCCAGGCGGCCCTTGCCGGTGTCCTCGCGCACCACCGAGGCGACCGCCTTCATGTTGACGATGGTGGAGCGGTGGATCTGCTTGAACACCTGCGGGTCCAGCACGTCGAGCAACTCGCGCAGCGGCGTGCGCAGGATCGCCTCGCCGGCGGCGGTCATCACCGTGGTGTATTTCTGGTCGGCCTGGAAATACGCCACCTCGTCCAGCGCGATCAGGCGCGTCTCGCGGCCGCTGCTGGCGGTGAGCCAGGCCAGTGGCGGCGCGACGCTGGGGGCAGCAGGGCGTGCGGACAGGCGCTTCAGCAAGGTCTCCAGCAATTGGCCATCCGGCTGACCGGCGGCGGCGCGCTGCTGCACGCGCTGCCAGGTGGCCTGCAGGCGCTCGCGGCTGATCGGCTTGAGCAGGTAGTCCACCGCGCCGTGTTCGAACGCATCGATGGCGTACTGGTCGTAGGCAGTGACGAACACCACCTGGGTACGCGGGCTGACCTCGCGCAGCGCACCCGCCACCTCGATGCCGGTGAGCCCGGGCATGCGGATATCCAGAAACACCACATCCGGCTGCTGGGTGGCGATGGTCTCCAGCGCGCTGGCGCCGTCTTCGCATTCGCCCACCACCTGCAGCTGCGGGCACACCTCGGCCAGCAGCGCGAGCAGGGACTGCCGCAGCAACGCTTCGTCTTCGGCGATCACCGCACGCAGCGCGCTCATGCCTGCACCTGCGCGGTGGAGCTGTGCGCGCCGGGCAAGGGCGGCGGCATGCGTGTGGCGGTCATCTGCGCCGGCAGCGGCAGGCTGATGGTGGCGGCCACTCCGCTGGGAAAATTGGACACGATGGCAAAGCTCGCCTTGCCGGCGTAGATCAACTGTAGCCGCTCGCGCAGGTTCTTCAGGCCGATGCCGGTGCCTTGGGTGTGGGTGCCGAAGCCCTGGCCATCGTCGGCCACGGTCAGCGTGGCGTGGTCGTCGACGCGACGCGCCAGGATCCATATCGTGCCGCCGCCGGGCTTGGGTTCCAGCCCGTGCTTGATCGCGTTCTCCACCAGGGTCTGCAGCATCATCGAGGGCAGTTGCAGCGCGCGCAGCTCGTACGGCACTTCCACCTGCAAGGCCAGCCGCGTGCCCATGCGGATGCGCAGGATCTCCAGGTACGCCTGGGTACGTTCGAGTTCTTCGCCCAGGGTGGAGATGGCCCCATCGGCGCTGGGCAGCGAGCTGCGCAGGTACTGGATCAGGTGCCCGATCATGATTTCCGCGCGCGGCGGGTCGGTGCGTGCCAGTACCTGCGCGCTCGCCAGCGTGTTGTAGAGAAAGTGTGGCTCGACCTGGGCATGCAGCAGGTTCAGGCGTGCCACCGCCAGTTCCTTTTCCATCACCGATTGTTCGGCCGCGGCCTGTTCGTCGCGACGCTGCTCGCCGACCCGGCGCACCACCGCGCGGTTGATCGCCTCGGCATTCTCGTAATTGCTGCCTTCGTCCACCGCAAACAGGTCCACCCAGGCGCCGGCGTCGGGCTCGCACAGCACGGTGACGCTGCTGGTGCCCTGCCCCGGCGTGATCGTCACCAGCACCTGATTGCGCTTGATCGCAAAACGCGCGAACAGGTTCCAGCGCGAGGGCTGACGTCCTTCGTAAGGGTCGATGCGGCGCACCTTGGCGCGGATCAGCAGGCTGCCGGGCGCGCATTCGATGTCCTGCACGCGCGGCAGCACACGCACGGCCTCTTCGACCACGGCAAAGCTGGCCTGCACGTCCAGCGGCACTTCGATCTGGCGGCGCTGGCGGGTCGACAACGTGTCGTGATCCAGCCGCCCGGCGATCAGGCGCACCCGGCGCACATGCGTGATCGCACTCATCAGGGCCAATGTCAGCAGCACCACGCAGATCAACCCGAAGAACGCGCCGGTGGAGCCGAACAACTGCGCCCACATGATCCCGGCCACCACCAATGCGGCGGCCCAGGCGAACACGATACGCACGATCAGGAAGACGCTGGCAGACACGGTGACGACTCGTTGAGTTGGGACGCGGCGAGCATAGCCGGCAAGCGATCGGGCGAAAGCCCCGGGCGACGAATGGCCGCCGGCGCGGCCTCAATTGCCCGGATCGCGGTGCGAAACCTGCCTGGTCGGCGGTGGCAGGCACAGATGCGCGCGGTATGCTCGGCCTGCGCGACCGACGATGCTGCGGGTGCCGGTCGCTGGCGCGCAGCGCAGGGCCTGGCGTTTACCGGTACTGCACCGCGCGCGCTACGCGTGGCCGGCCGCGCGGGCGCCGTTATCCCAATCACCTTCTCTACATCGCTCAGGAGCCGCATGCACCGTCGTCATTTCCTGCACAGCGCCGGTCTCGCGCTCGCGGCCGCTTCCACCGGGAGCTGGGCCGCGACCGGCAAGGCGGCCGCTGCGCCGTCTTCGCCGCTACCCGCCATGCCGCCGGGCGCCTCGCCCGACCAGTTCGCCGCAGCGCCGCCGCTGGCGCCGATCCGTGCGGCGGTGGATCGCATCATCGCGATCAACGGCTGCACCCGCCCGTTCCGTGCGCAGGGGCCGCGGATCGAGGCCGAACGCATCGGCCGCAAGACGGTGGTGCACAACTATGGACATGGCGGCAGCGGGTGGTCGCTGTCGTGGGGCGCGGCCGAGCATGCGCTGCGGCTGGTGCAGGCCGCCGATGCGGATGCGCGCGAGCTGGCGGTGATCGGCTGCGGCGCGATCGGGCTGACCACCGCGCTGGTGGCGCAACGCGCGGGCCTGCGCGTGCGCATCTATGCGCGCGAGCGCCTGCCGGACGTGCGTTCGTTCTACGCCACCGGCGTGTGGTCGCCGGACTCGCGCGTGTGCACCAGCGAGCACGCCAGCGCGGATTTCAGGACCCGCTGGGAAGAGATGGCGCGCATCTCGTTTCGCCGCTACCAGACCCTGCTGGGTCTGCCGGGCGAGCCGATCGAATGGCGAGATGGCTATGCGTTGTCAGATGTGCCGTTCGACCAACCAAGCGCATCGATCGAAGCGCATGAGCCGGACTACCCGTCATTGGAGCGCGACCTGCTTGACGATCTGGGCCCACGCTCGCAACCGGTTGCGCCCGGCAGTCATCCATTTCCGGTGCCGTTCGTGCGCCGCTATAGCCAGCTGACCTTCAACCTCAGCGCCTACGCGCGCCTGCTGATGGACGACTTTTTGCAGGCCGGCGGCGAGCTGTACACGCGCAACTTCGAGCATCCGCGCCAGTTCGGCCAGTTGCGCGAAAAGATCCTGGTCAATGCCACCGGCTATGGCGCGCGCTTGTTGCTTGGCGACGACAGCGTCATCCCGGTGCGTGGGCAGACCGCGCGCCTGATTCCGCAACCGGAAGTGACCTACGGGTTGGTCTGGCGCGGCCACAATCTCAATGTGGTGCCGCGCCGCGATGGTTTGCTGGTGCAGTCGCAAGGTGCCCACGATTTCAACAACCCCGATGCCACGCCGGATCACGCCGCCTCCGCAGCAGCGGTCCGCGAGCTGGCACGCTTGTTTCCTGCGCGCTGAGGCAGTTTCCCCGCGCGCTGCGATCAGGACTCGCCTAGCGAGGCCTGCAGCGCGCGGGCCAGTGCGGCATCGCCGCTGACCAGCTCGTCCCAACGCAAGGCCACGCCCTTGCGTCGGCCTTTTTCGACCAGCTTCAGGCCCTGCGGGTCGATGATCAAGGTATAAGCCTGCTCGCCGATCTGCAGCTCGCGGCGTAACGGTTTGTCCAACGGCGTCATGGCAGCTCCAGGGGCAAGAACGAGCCATCGGTTGTAGCGCATCGGTCTGCAACGGCGTGCATTCCCCGTCGTGCATGCCGCGCGGTGCCGGTGCAATCGCTGCGCGTGCGCATCGACATCCGCGCAATGGCATCGACATCGGCACAGGCGCACCGGCTATGCCGCATGCACGGCCGCGGTCATGCGCGTTGTGCGCATGCAAGAAGCCGGCATCAATCTCGGTCGATTGCAGCGCGGTTGCCACGGCTCGGCGCTGGCGAATCGATTGCATGCGCATCATCACCGCACGACTCACGGCACAGGTCGTTATCGCCTCGGCATCACCGCATCCACCGATCGCGCTAACACGCCGACGATTAGCGTAGCGACCATGCGAGACAGCGTGAGCAAGCACGACAACAACGGTGCATTGCAGGCTTGGCGTGACGCCAGGCACTGCGATGCCGAAGTGATGACGCAACTGGCCCGCACGCAATTGCAGGCAAGACGCACACACGGTGCACCGCACTGTTTATCCACCTATCCATCCAAAGGAGCCGCCCATGGCGATCAAGACAATTGAAGAGCTTTTCGTCCACGAGCTGTCGGACATCTACAGCGCAGAAAAGCAGTTGACCAAATCGCTGCCGCGTCTGGCACGTGCGGCCACCGAACCCAAGCTGGTGGAAGCGTTCAAGCTGCACCTGGAGGAAACCCAGGGCCAGATCGAACGCATCGACCAGATCGTCGAACTGCTCGGCATCAAGCTCAAGCGCATCAAGTGTGCCGCGATGGAAGGCCTGGTCGAGGAAAGCCGCGAGGTGATCGACGAGATCGAAGAAGGTCCGGTACGCGATGCGGCACTGATCGGCGGCGCACAGAAGGTGGAGCATTACGAGATCGCCTCGTACGGCACCATCGCTGCGATTGCAAAGCAGCTGGGCTATACCGATGCGGTCAGCTTGCTGCTGTCGACGCTGGAAGAAGAAAAGGCCACCGATGAAAAGCTGACCCTGCTCGCCGAGCAAGGCGGCAATCAAAAGGCATCCAAGGCCAGCAAAGCGGCCTGATGCATCGCGCGGGCGGCGCTGCCGCCTGCGTTCGTCCGCATCCCGCGGGCAACCCCCCACCCGTAGCCAGCCTCAGGTTTCTGCGCGCATGCCGCGTTGCAGTTGTCGCCGGGCGCCAGCCAGGAAACACGATCCATGTTTATGCATAACAAGCGTCTGATGTACACCGTTCGCGTTGCCGAACCCAATCCGGATCTGGCCACGTTGATGCTCGAGCAGTTCGGCGGACCGCAGGGCGAACTTGCTGCAGCAATGCAGTATTTCACCCAGGCACTGGGCGAAGACGATCCGGGCCGCAAGGATCTGTTGTTCGATATCGCCACCGAAGAACTGAGCCACCTGGAGATCATCGGCTCGATCATTGCCATGCTCAACAAGGGCCCGAAGGCCGTGTTGTCCGAAGGCATGGACGAGGCGATGGAGATGCGCTCCATGACCCAGAACAGCACCAGCCACACCCAGCAGATCCTGTACGGTGGTGGCCCGGCGCTGGTCAACTCCAGTGGCGTGCCGTGGACCTCGGCCTATGTCGATTCGATCGGTTGCCCGACCTCGGACATGCGCTCCAACATCGCTGCCGAAGCACGCGCCAAGCTGGTCTATGAGCGCCTGATCACCGTCACTGATGATCCGGGCATCGTGGATGCGCTGCGCTTTTTGATGACGCGCGAAGTGGCGCACCAGAAGTCGTTCGAGAAGGCGTTGTATTCGATCGAGCCGAACTTCCCGCCGGGCAAGCTGCCGGGCGATCCGCGCTTTACCGACATCTACTACAACATGTCGCAGGGTGAAGGCGATACGGTTGGCCCGTGGAATGCCGGCGAGCAGTGGGACGTGGTGGCAGACCGTGAGCTGCAATCCGCAGTCGACGGTGGCGATGGTTCGGCCACGGTTGCGCTGGATGCGACCCAGACCGAGGCACTGGATGCAATGTCGCTGCGTCTGCTGTCCAATCCGGAACTGGATCGGGTGACCGGTGCAGACCTGGGCGCAGGCCCGGGCGCCGGCTCCACCACCGGCGACATCCAACGCTGATCTTCAGCGCTAGCAGTTGCCGAGACTGGCCCGGGTCGTTCGCGACCCGGGCTTTTTAATGCGCACCCTACTGTGGACAGCAGGCTGCATGCCGTTGGTCGTCTTGCGTTAGCTATCGCGGCAACGTCGGCGTGTGGTCTGCGACGCCTGTGCACCACGGGTGGCTCGATACAAGACGCCGACGCGTGCGCAAGGTGTTACCGGAGGACTGAAAAGAAAAGAGGCCCGACGGGCCTCCTGGTGTCACTGCGTGCCCACGCGTTTCACACCGGCGCGGCCTGCTGGGCATGCGCTTCGCTGGCCCACTCCGGACGCACGCCTGCTGCGGTGGTGCAACGCTCCAACCGCCATGGCAGCAGATGACGCATGGCCTCCTCGCCACTGACCTGCAGCCATTGCGTGGCATCGCCTTCGACGCATAACGGGCGTTGTGTCGGCAGGCTGGTCGAGGAAGCGACCAGCAACGAGAACCCCATCTGCAGGCGGCCACCGATATCCATGACATTGCGCAGGCCCGCGGCGTACAGCGCGCCACCGTCCTGACTCAACCAGGTCGCCGACGTGGCGCCATCAGCCGATGCGGCGCAGACAAAGCCACACAGCGGGATCAGGCAGCGCTGGGTTTCCCAGATGGCGAGGTCCACGCGCCCCAGCCACTCCGGCTCCTGGGTATTGATCGAACGCTGCTGTCCCGGAGCACGTCGACCGAAGGTTGCACGCTCCTCGCGCTTGCCGCCACGGTCGGCAACCAGAATGTCGGCATCGGCACCGACACCGATCTCGACCCAGGCATTGCTCGCAACGCGGCCCGACAACTGAAGAATGCGCGTAATCATGTTTGCTCCACTGTGCATCTGATGACAGCAGGAGCTACGCACAATACGCGCCAAGTTTTTGGGATGCCGCGCAACGATGCACTGCAATAGTCTTGCATGACGGCCGTGGCATCCGCACCGTCGCGAGGCGCGAATCCGTCGCAACATCTGCACGCACGCGCAGGATTTTCCGTGAGGGGCGCGTCGGGATGCGCAGCATTTCGCACATCGGCATGGCAGCGCCCGCCAAAGTGCGCACGGACTGCGCGCGCGCGTGCAGGTGTCTAGCGGTCGTGCAGCGAGGTCAACGGCAACTGGATCTCGCATTCCAGGCGTGTATCGCTGAGCTCGTAACGCGTCTGTGCGCCATGGCTGTACGGCAGCGCCTTTTCGATCAGGCGGCGGCCGAATCCGCCGGCCTGGTCGCGATCGCTGCGTCGCTGCTGGCTGGCGCCTTCTTCGATCCACGACAGCACCAGGCGTGCGGAAGCGTCGTTGGTGGACACCACGTCCCAGCGCACCGACAGCGTGCCGGTCTCCACCGCCAGCGCCCCGTACTTGAGCGCATTGGTTGCCAGTTCGTGCAGCGCCAGCGCCAGCGTCTGCACCGTGGACTTGCGCAGCGCCACATCCGGGCCTTCCACCACGATGCGCTGTTGGTCGGGCTCGGCACCAAGTGCATCCAGCTCCATCCGCAGCAGTGCGCCGATGGTGGTGGGCTCGTTGTCCGACTGCGACAACAGCCCTTGCACACGCGACAACGCAGAGAGCCGGTCGTCGAACCTGCCGGCGAATTCCGGCATGCTGTGGCTGGTCTGGACGGTCTGCTTGGCGACCGACTGCACCACGGTGATCAGGTTGCGGGTGCGGTGCTGCAATTCGCTGACCAGCACGCGCTGCTCGTCCTGCAGGCGGCGCAGATTGTCCGATTCGGTCGAGGTTCCCAGCCATTCCAGTACCTGGCCGCGTTCGTCCAGCACCGGCGCGCTGCGCGTATGGAACCAGCGGTAGCCGTCTTCAGCTGCGTTGAACAGGCGGTGTTCCACATCCAGCCCGCCGGTACGCGCACTGTCGTGCCAGGCATTCAAGGTCAGCTCGCGCTCGTCCGGGTGCACCGCCTGCAGCCAGCCCAGCTCCAGGCTCTCGCCATCGCGCTGGCCGGTGTAGCTGGACCACTGCGGGCTGGACCAGGTCCAGCGGCCGCCATCGAGCGAGCGCCACACCAGTTGCGGAATGCCTTCCATCAAGGTGCGCAGGCGCTGCTCGCTGCTGCGCAACGCGCGCTCGGCGCGCGTCAGCGGGGTGACGTCCATGAAGGTCAACACTGCACCGCCGATGAAGTTGTTGACCGTGCGGTACGGCAGCACGCGCACCATGTAGCGCGCACGGGTGGCGGGATTCTCCACCTCGCGGTCCAGCACCGCCAGCGTGCGGATCACCCGGCGCACGTCGTCCTGCAGCTCGTCGTAGGCCACGTGCAGCTTGATGTTGCTGATCGGCCGGTGGATGTCGCTTTCCACCAGCGGCAGGATGTCGGTGACCGCGGGAGTGAAGTTGGTGACGCGCAGCTCGTTGTCCAGGAACACGGTGGCGATCTGGGTGCTTTCCAGCAGGTTCTTCAGATCGCTGTTGGCATGCGCAAGTTCCTGCACGCGGTGAGCCAGCTCGCCGTTGACCGTGGTGACCTCCTCGTTGACCGACTGCAGCTCTTCCTTGGAGGTTTCCAGCTCCTCGTTGGCGCTCTGCAATTCTTCGTTGAGCGACTGGTATTCCTCGTTGGAGGACTTGAGCTCCTCGTTGGTGCTCTCCAGCTCCTCGATCATCGACTGCAGCCGCTCGCGGGTCATGCGCAGCTCGTTCTCCAGCGCCTGCACGTGTGCGTTGTCGGACACGGTATCTTTCGGCGGCGCCAGCTCGGCCAGTTCACGCGCTTCCACTTCCTGGAACAACACCACATAGCCGCGCGGCACGTCCGAATCGGAGGTCGGCTCCACGAACAGGTCCACCGCCAGGGTCGCCGCGTCCTCGTGCATCTGGATGCCCCTGGCCTGCACCGGCGTCATGTCCGCTTCGGCACGGCTGAGCGCGCTGCGCAACTCCAGCCGCAGGTCGCGGTGAACCAGGTTGAGCAGGTTGAGGCTGGGCGCGCCGCCGCCGGGACGGATGAAACGCCCGGCCTGCGAGGAGAAATGCAGCACGTCGAAATGCTCGTCCAGCACCGCATAGGCCGGGGCATAGCGATCGGCGATGCGCTCGCCGGCGCGCACCAGTGCATTACTGACACTGCGTTGCTGGCGGTTGGCCGCCGGTGCATGGCCGTCCAGTCCGAGCGAAGACGACGGGAAGGTCGCATGCATGCGGCTGTCGGCATCGATCTTCTGGAACACGCGGAAGCTGCGCTCCACGGGTGCGAACAACTTGGCATGCCGCGAGACGTTTTCGGCATTGCCCAGGAACAGATAGCCGCCCGGCTTGAGGGCGAAGTGAAACACCGGGATCACCCGGTTCTGCAGCTCGGCGTCCAGGTAGATCAGCAGATTGCGGCACGACACCAGATCCAGCCGCGAGAACGGCGGATCCTTGACGATGCTGTGCTGCGAGAACACGCACAGCTCGCGCAGCTGCTTGCTCACCACATAGGTATCGCCCTCCTTGACGAACCAGCGCTGCAGGCGCTCCGGCCCCACGTCGGCGACGATGCTGGACGAATAACGGCCCACCCGTGCGATGGCCAACGCCCGCCCGTCGATATCGCTGGCGAAGATCTGGATGCGTGGCGCCACGTCCAGCGTCTGTGCGTGCTCGCGCAACAGCATCGCCAACGAATAGGCCTCTTCGCCGGTGGAGCAACCCAGCACCCACACCCGCAGGTGATCGCCCGGCTGCTTGCCCTGGAACAGGCGCGGAATCACCTGCTGCTCCAGAAACTCGAACTCGCGGCGGTCGCGGAAGAATTGGGTCACGCCGATCAGCAGATCGTTGAACAGCAGCAGCGGTTCGTCGAAGCGGCTGCGCAGCTGCTCCAGATACTGCTCCAGCGTGTCCACCTGCACCACCTGCATGCGTCGCTGCACGCGGCGCAGGAAGGTGGCGCGCTTGTACCCGTGGAAATCATGGCCGGTGGCATTGCGCAGGATGCTGGCGACCTGGCTGAGCTGATCGTTCTCGCTGCCGTTACGCACGCCCACCGGTGCCGGATGACCGAAGCGATGGTGGCGTTGCATATGCGCGGCGATGCGTGCGGCCACGCGCGGCAGCGGCAGGATGTCGTCGCTGATGGCGGCCGGGTTGCCGGCACTGCGCAGATCCATGCCGTGCAAGGACGGGTCGTCCACCGCCAGCGCCAGACCGCCGCATTCCTTGATCGCGGCGGTTCCCAGGGTGCCGTCGCCGTCGAAGCGGCCCATGATCAGGCCGATCACGTTGCCGTCCTGGTCGTGCGCCATCGAAACGAAGAAACTGTCGATCAAGCCGTGATCGCTGGCCTCCTCCAACGGGCGCAGCCGCAGCCGGCCTTCTTCCAGGGTCACCAGGGTCTGGCTGGGCGGCAGGTAAATGCGCCCGGGATGCAGCGCATCGCCATCCTCCGGCGCCAGCAGCAGGCTGGATTGCGGGCCGAGCAACTCGCGCAGGCGCGGCTCGTCCAGCAGGTGGCGATCGCGCAGCAGCAGCATGATGACCAGATTGGGCGCGCCGGCGACCGCGTCGAGCAGCTCGGCCAGGCGGGTGGCATCCAGGCCATCGGCGCCGACACCGAGAACGAATAACGGCGGTGGCGCCACGGCCTCGTGCGCAGGAGGCGCTGCGGTGTCGTCGCAGGAAGTGTCGTCGTCGGTCATTGCAGCCATCGCATCAATCGCGCCGGGTGTGGGCGCAATCGTCAATGATGGCGCAAACCTGCCTCTACTGCTACGCGGCGTCTGAGCGATACAGCTGCGTTGCACAGACCGGTACTGGAAGCGCCTGCTTACGCGCGGCGTTAACCGACGCGACGCGCACTATGGTTTGCGCGTCGCCAGACAGCGCCACCGCTCTAGGAGTTCGCCATGCTGGACAATCCACTCAACGGCCGTCGCATCCTCGTGGTCGAGGACGACTACCTGCTGGCCGAATCGCTCAACGATCTGTTGGTGGAGGCCGGCGTCTATGTGCTCGGGCCGGTGGGCAATGTGCCGGAGGCGCTGTCGCTGGTGACCTCTGGGCAGACCATCGACGGCGCATTGCTCGACGTCAATGTGCGTGGTCAACCGGTGTTTCCGGTTGCCGACGCACTGCTGGAGCGCGGCGTGCCGTTCTCGTTCTGCTCCGGCTACGACCGCTATACGCTACCGCCGCGGTTTGCGCACCTGTCGTACTGCATGAAGCCGTACAACCCGCGCACCATCACCGCCCTGCTCAGCAACCAGACCCAGCCTGCCGAGCATTACTGATCAGCGCTGTCGCTGGACACCCCATCGTCCTGGCGCAGGGCGCGCTCTTCTTCGCCCAGCTGATTGAGCAACTCCACCGCCGATTGATGGGTGGTGCGCAAGGTCTCCATGGGCTTAGAAGTCTCGTTGCGTAACGCATACAACGCAAAGCCCATCACATTGAGGCGATTGCGCAGCTGATGCAGCAGCTCGCGCCGCCGCCCCTGGGATGCATCGCCCACTACGCGTCCTTGTCGCTGAGCCGGTTGTGCAAGGTGCGCACGCTGATCCCCAACTCGCGCGCCGCCGCTTTCTTGTTGAACCGAGTGCGTGCCAAGGCCGCCTCGATCATGGCGTCTTCGGCCTGGCGCATGGTCCACCCTGCCGGAATCAGCAAGCCGTCTTCATCGGCCTGCGGCACGGTCTGCACTACGTCCGGCGCGCTCAGCAGATCGCCGTCCGCGCGCAGGTACAGATAGCGGATGAACGAGCGCAGCTCGCGCACGTTGCCCGGCCAGGTGTGGTACGCCAGATAGCGCAGCAACGACTTGGTCGGCAGCTTGCGGGTGCCGTACTTGACGTTGAGCTCATCGATCACGCGCAGGCCCAGCAGACGCGCATCGCCGCGACGCTCGCGCAGCGGCGGCACCTGGATCGGGTACTCGTTGAGCCGGTAGAACAGATCCTCGCGCAGCACGCCGTGCTCGCGTTGCACATGCTGGTGGGTTGCCGCGACCACGCGCGCGTCCAGCGGGATCTCCTCGCTGCCGCCCACGCGCATGAAGCTGCGCGACTCGATCGCGCGCAGCAGGTAGACCTGCAGCCGGGTCGGCATCTCGCCGATCTCGTCCAGGAACAGCGTGCCATCGGCGGCCTGTTCCAGGAATCCGGCATGCCGACGATCGGCGCCGGTGAAGCTGCCGCGCTCGTGACCGAACAGCTGGCTGGCCAGCAGTTCCTCGGGAATCGCACCGCAGTTGACCGGCACGAAGCGACCACGCCGGCCGGAAACCCGATGGATCGCGCGCGCGACCAGATCCTTGCCGGTGCCGGTCTCGCCGGTCACCAGCACATTCAGATCGGTCGGCGCCACGCGCACGATGTCCTTGCGCAACAGCACGATGCTGTCGCTGTTGCCGATGATGCCCAGGTTGCCCTGCTGCGCTTCGCGCAGGCCGCCGAGCACGCGTTCCAGCCGTTCGGGCGCAAACGGCTTGGTGAGGAACTCGCTGACGCCGAACTGCTGCGCGCGGCCCTGGGTTTCGTAGGCGTAATCGCCCGAGACCACCACGATCTGCGGCGTGTGATCCGGGTCGAGCCGTTCGATGAGATCGAAACCGCTGCCGTCGGGCAGGCCAACGTCCACCACCAACAGGTCGGGGAAGTTGCTGTCCAGCCAACGGCTGGCTTCGCCAAGGGTGTGGATGCCCTTGGCACGGAAGCCGCTATCGGTGGCTAACTCAACCACCTGATCGCAGAACTCCACGTCGTCGTCGATGATGGCGCAGGAAAGACGGTCCATGGGCGCTTCTGTCCGCAATGACTAGTACATGTTCAGTTGAGAATTGTGACGGCGGCGCGAAAAACGCGCCTGCACGTCACCACGAGATGGCACATCGCTGTCACGGCCGTCCGGCCGCGTGGGTGCTCGCTCCCCCAAGTCGAGCTCGCCGTAAAAGTTTGACCGAAGTACGCACGGCAATGCCGGATTACGCCAGTGCCAAGCGTCATGGTCGGGGTCGGTAGGCGCGTCGAATTGACCGAAACGCCAAGGAGCGCAAGGTTTGCGGGAGATGGAGGGCAGCCCGAACACGGGTGCCGTTGGCTGAGCTGACGGATCAGCTCGCTTGGCCTGCGCTATGACGCGCCTGCTGGACTGTCGGCTCGTGCCGACGTGGATCGTTGCCGCTTGGGGCCTTGCGCAAGCGCGGCCGCAAGGCACCGGGTGCGCTGTGTTGCCACTAGCCTACGCACTGGCCGTAGAGAAAATGTGCATGGGGTTGCCAAGGCCGGCGCTGCGATACGACGGCGGAGTTGCGTGCGCTTGCATCGCGAACACCGGAACTGCAGCGTTGAGCGCGACTCAGCGCTTCTCGGAGCCGTCTGGTCGTTCGTAATCGTGTTCGGGGTCGGCCTTATTCACATCGCGGTCTTCGTCGGGCATGTCGTGCACCTTCCACTCGACATCCTCATTGCGCTGCTCCTGCGGCGTAAACGGCTTTTGCTGGTCATCGTCCGGGCCCCATGGCTTTTTCGGTTCACTGCCCATCGTCGTTCTCCTGCGTTGTGGTCGTGATCCCACGCTAGGCCGGTGCACATTGCACAGCAGTGAACAAAGCTGCGCGATGGCGTGAAGCCATCGCCGCGCGCAAGCGGCGGCATCGTCAGCACACACGCCGCCGACATTGCCTAGCCCGCGCGTTTACGTTTGCGCACGCACACTGCTATTCATTGTGATGCGTCACACCGCCAGGAGACCGAAATGCCCGTACCCAACTATCCGCGCCCGCCGTTCAAGCCGCAGCAGCAAAACTTTCCCGGGCGTACCGAGAAGATGGACCCGCGCCCGGATCATGGCGAAGACAGTTATGTCGGTCATGGGCAGCTCACCGGCAAGCGCGCATTGATCACCGGCGGCGACAGCGGCATCGGCGCGGCCGTGGCGATTGCATATGCACGCGAAGGTGCCGATGTGGCGATCGCCTATCTTCCCGATGAGCAGGAAGACGCCGCCAGAATCGGCGCATTGATCGAAAAGGCCGGCGTCAAGGCCTTACTGGTGGGCTGCGACATCAGCGACCCCGCCCAGGCGGCTGCGTTGATCGAACAGGTCAACAGCACATTCGGCGGCCTGGATATCCTGGTCAACAACGCCGGCTATCAGAAGTATTTTGAGAACTTCGAAGACATCACGTTGGAGGAATGGCGCAAGACCTTCGACACCAATGTGCATGCCGTGTTCCACCTGGTGCAGTTGTCGGTACCGCTGATGAAGGACGGCGGCTCCATCATCAATACCGCCTCGGTGCAGTCCAAGAAGCCGACGCCGAACATCCTGCCGTATGCCGCAACCAAGGGTGCGCTGGCCAACCTAACGATTGGCCTGGCAGGCGTGCTGGCCGACAAGCACATCCGCGTCAACGCGGTGCTGCCGGGCCCGATCTGGACGCCGTTTATTCCCGCCGGCATGGATGAGGAGTCGGTGGAAAACTTCGGCGGCCAGACGCCGATGGGCCGCCCCGGTCAACCGGTGGAGCTGGCATCGGCGTACGTGATGCTGGCAGCCGATACCGCCAGCTACACCTCTGGTACGTTGCTGACCATTGCCGGTGGCGCGGTCACGCTGTAACGCTATCCAGCGCTGTAGTTGCGCGTAAAGCCCGCCTCGCTTGCTTAGCGAGGCGGGCTTTTTTATTGCCGCAGCGTGCGCTTGCAACTGCCTGATGCGAGCTCGTCCCTTGCACTGTACTGCCCACGCAACATGTCGCGCGCGCGCGCGCACCCACAGTCACGGTGAGGTTCCGGTCAAGGCCATACTCGCGTGGCACGCACCCACCACTGTGCCTGCTCTCACGGCCCGCCTCCTACCGTAGGTGGCGTTGGATCGTGATGCACAACCCCTTTCTTCTCGCCCAGAGCTGCCTGCCACCCAATGCGTGGCGCAAGCGCACTGTCCTGCCGGCGCGATGACATCACGCAACACGCATGAAACATGCGAGGTGGTGCATCCGCGCCATTGATAGGCCGGCGCGTCAGCGCCCTCCACAAGGCAGACATCCATGAGAATTTTGGTCACTGGCGGCACCGGCTATATCGGCTCACATACCTGCGTCGAGTTGGCGCGACGTGGCCATGAAGTGTGCATTGTCGATAATTTGAGCAACTCCTCCGAGCGCGTACTCGACCATCTGCAGCACCTGATGGGTTTCCGCCCGGACTTCCATCGCATGGATGTGCGCGCGCCCGAGCTGGCCGAGCTGCTGACTGCGAAGAAGATCGATGCGGTGCTGCATTTTGCCGCGCTCAAGGCGGTGGGCGAATCGGTGCGCGAGCCGTTGCTGTACTTCAACAACAACGTAACCGGCACGCTGGCGCTGCTGCGCGCGATGCGCACCGCCAAGGTGACCAGGCTGGTGTTCAGCTCCTCGGCCACCGTCTATGGCGATGCCAACACCAGCCCGATCCGCGAAGACGCTCCGCTGAAGGCGATCAATCCGTACGGGCGCACCAAGCTGATGATGGAAGAGATGATCGCCGATCTCAGCGCGGCCTGGCCGGAGTTCAATGCGGCGCTGCTGCGTTACTTCAACCCGGTCGGTGCGCACCCCAGCGGGTATCTGGGCGAAGACCCGCGCGGCGTGCCGAACAACCTGATGCCCTACATCGCGCAGGTGGCGGTCGGCCGCCGCGATGCGCTGCAGGTCTTTGGCGACGACTACCCCACTGCCGATGGCACCGGCGTGCGCGACTACCTGCATGTGATGGATCTGGCACGCGCGCATGTGGATGCCATCGACTACCTGCAGCGCGAGCGCACCGGCCTGGTGGTCAATCTCGGCACCGGCCGCGGCTACAGCGTGCGCGAAGTGGCCGCCGCGTTCGAGCGCGCCAGTGGCCGGCGCATTCCGCTCAGCATTGCGCCGCGTCGCGGTGGCGATGTGGCGGTGTATTACGCCAACGCCACGCTCGCCCATCGCCTGCTCGGCTGGAAGGCCGAACACGACCTGGACCGCATGTGCCGCGATACCTGGCGCTGGCAGTCCATTCATCCGGATGGCTACGCCACCTCGCGCCTGAGCCGGCCGCGCATGCCGGCTCCGGTGCCGGAAACCGAGCTTGCCCGCGACGCCGTGGCACCGGTACGCCGCCTGTTGCCGGCTGCCGATGGCCGTCGTCGCAGCGAGCCGGCGCGCCCGCTGCTGCTGACGGACCGTCTGTCGCGCGCCTGATCGGCGCGCATTCCTTTTTCTTCTAATGAGGTCATTCCATGAGTTGGGCTGGTCAATTCCATTACGACATCGGCAAGACCCGCCGAGCCGTTTCGTCCGACAGCACACCGCAGTTCGATCCGTCCCGGACTACCCTGCTGTGCCTGTCGCATCTGCGCTGGAGTTTCGTCTACCAACGCCCGCAACATCTGATGTCGCGCTTTGCCGGCGACTTCAATGTGCTGTTCTGGGAGGAGCCGATCGCTTGCGATGAATCCGAGCCCTGGCTGCAGGTGCGTGGTGAAGAAGGCGGCCTGCATGTGCTGGTGCCGCGCCTGCCGGCCGGCTGTACCGGCGACGCCGCGGTGCAGGTGCAGCGCCAATTACTGGATGGCTACCTGGCCGAGCTCGGCGCGCGCGACCTGCTGCTGTGGTACTACACGCCGATGAGTCAGAGCTTCAGCGCGCATCTGCGTCCGCGTGCGATCGTCTACGACTGCATGGACGAGCTGTCGGCATTTCGCGGTGCGCCGCCCGAGCTGGTGCAGCGCGAACGCGAGCTGTTGCAGCGCGCCGACGTGGTGTTCACCGGTGGCTATAGCATCTGGGAAGCCAAGCGTGCGCTGCACTCCAACACGCATGCCTTTCCCAGCAGCGTGGATGTGGCGCATTTCGCCGCCGCACGCCAGCCGCAGCAGGAGCCGGCCGATCAAGCCGATATCCCACACCCGCGTCTCGGCTTCTATGGCGTCATCGACGAGCGCTTCGACGTGGCCTTGCTGCGCGATATCGCCGAGCAGCGGCCACAGTGGCAGTTCGTGATGATCGGGCCGGTGGTCAAGATCGCCGCGTCCGAGCTGCCGCAGGCCGCCAACATCCATTACCTCGGCGGCAAGACCTACGACGAGCTGCCCGGCTACCTGTCCGGCTGGGAGGTGGCGCTGATGCCGTTCGCGATGAACGCCTCCACCCGTTTCATCAGCCCGACCAAGACCCCCGAATACCTGGCCGGCGGCTGCCCGGTGGTGTCCACACCCATCCACGATGTGGTGCGCACCTATGGCGACACCGGCGTGGTGCGCATTGCCGACACCGCCGCGGCCTTTGTTGCCGCCTGCGAGGCCGCGCTGCGCGATGGCGCCGATCGCGAGCAGCTGCTGGAAACCGCCGACCAGGTGCTGGGCGATATGTCCTGGGACCACACCTACGACTTGATGAAGGAGAAACTCACGTGGAAGCAATGACACCGTCGGGCACCGTCCCACTGGCGAGCACGCGCACCCTTGGCGGCACCCGGCGCGGATTCGACTACCTGATCATCGGCGCGGGCTTTGCCGGCAGCGTGCTGGCCGAGCGCCTGGCGGCAGGCCTGGGCAAGCGCGTGCTGGTGGTCGACCGCCGCCCGCATATCGGCGGCAATGCCTACGACTTTCATGACGACGCCGGGGTGCTGATCCATCGCTATGGCCCGCACATCTTCCACACCAATGCGCAGCGCATCGTGGATTACCTGTCCAACTTCACCCAGTGGCGGCCCTATGAGCACCGCGTGCTGGCGCAGGTGGGCGAGCAGCAGGTGCCGATCCCGATCAACATGACCACCTTGAACCGGCTGTATGGCCTGCAGCTCACCACCGAAGAGGACGCCGCCGCGTTCCTGGCCAGCCGCGCCGAGCCGGTGGCCAACATCCAGACCAGCGAGGATGTGGTGATCAACCAGGTGGGCCGCGAACTGTACGAAACCTTTTTCCAGGGCTACACGCGCAAGCAATGGGGCCTGGATCCGTCGCAGCTGGACAAGTCGGTGACCTCGCGCGTGCCCACCCGCACCAACGACGACGACCGCTATTTCACCGACACCTTCCAGCAGATGCCGCTGCATGGCTATACGCGCATGTTCGAACGCATGCTCGATCACCCCAACATCAAGGTGATGCTCAACACCGACTACCGTGAGATACGCGACGAGCTGGACTACGACCAACTGGTCTACAGCGGCCCGGTGGACGAATACTTCGACTATTGCTACGGCAAGCTGCCGTATCGCTCGCTCAGGTTCGAACACAGCACCGTGGATCAGGAACACTTTCAATCGGTGGCCACGGTCAACTACCCGGCCGAAGATGTCGCCTACACGCGCATCACCGAGTACAAGCACCTGACCGGCCAGCAGCATCCCAAAACTAGCCTCACCCACGAGTATCCTTCGGCCGAGGGCGACCCGTATTATCCGATCCCGCGTGCGGAAAACGCCGAGCTGTACCGGCGCTACGAGTGGCTGGCGGCCGAGACGCCCAATGTCACCTTCCTGGGGCGGCTGGGCACCTACAAGTACTACAACATGGATCAGGTCGTCGGCCAGGCGCTGGCCTTGTTCAAGCGTATCGAAGAGGCCGAACACCAACGCCGTGCCGAACTGATCGCCTGAGCACCGGATATCACCCTGCAGACGTCTGGTTGCGGGTGATGCATGAAGCGGCTCACCGAGCCGGCGTGTCGTGTCAGCCACTTTCCATTGCTCCGCTGCCAGACTACGGCGGAGATGCAGCAGGACCCCAGATGCATAGCCCCACAGTGTTCGACAGTTTCTTCATGGCGGGGTTCGAGTGTTCGACCCATCGCCGTCGCGATGGCCGCCGGCTGGATCTGATCGCCGGCACCAGGCACGACCGCTGGGCGGCAAACGACTACCGCGCCGTCGCCGCTCACGGCATGCGCACGGCGCGCGATGGCTTGCGCTGGCACCTGATCGAGCAGCGGCCCGGACATTACGACTGGTCCAGCTTCCTGCCGATGCTGCATGCCGCCAATGCCGCCGGCACCCAGGTGATCTGGGACCTGTGCCATTACGGCTGGCCGGACGATGTGGATATCTGGAGCCCGCAATTCGTCGATCGCTTCGCACGGTTTGCCGCCGCGGCGGCGCAATGCGTCAAGAACGAAACCGATGCGGTGCCGTTCTACGCGCCGCTCAACGAGATCTCGTTCTGGGCCTGGAACGGCGGCGATCACGCGCGCATGCATCCGCTGGCACGCGGGCGCGGTTTCGAGCTCAAGCACCAGCTGGTACGCGCCACCATTGCCGCGATCGATGCGGTGCGCCAGGTGGAGCCGCGCGCGCGCTTCGTGCAGGTGGACCCGGCCATCCATGTGATCGCCTCCAACGACCGCCCCGGCCCGCGTCGCGAAGCCGAGCGCCTGCGGGTGGCGCAGTTCGAAGCCTGGGACATGATCTGCGGCAAGCAGTGGCCCGGCCTGGGCGGCGCGCCGCAGTATCTGGACATCGTCGGCCTCAACTACTACGCGGACAACCAGTGGTATCTGGGCGGTACGCCGATCCCGCGCACGTCCGCCGACCACCGCCCGCTGTCGGCAATCATGGATGAGTTCTGGCGGCGCTATCAGCGCCCGCTGATCATCTCCGAAACCGGTGCGGAAGGTGACAAACGCGCCGGCTGGCTTGCGCACGTCGGCAGTGAAGTGGCACTGGCGATGCAGCAAGGCGTGCCGCTGGAAGGGATCTGCCTGTATCCGGTGCTGGACTATCCGGGCTGGGACAACTACCGCCATTGCCCCACCGGCGTGTTCGGCTATGCCGACGAACACGGCCAGCGCCCATTGCATGACGGGCTGGCCGAGCAGTTGCGCCGCGAACACGAACGCTTTGGCCTACCCGCACCGCAGCGTGCGCTGGCCGACATCGATACGTGAACACCGTCGCGCAGCCCGCCCTGTTGCCGGACACTCCCGCGCGCTTTCTATGGCATTACATTCGCCAGCGGCCCTGGCACTTTGCCGGGTTGCTGCTGCTGATCATCGGTGCTGCCGGCTGCGCGGTCTCGGTGCAATACGGCATGAAAGTACTGGTCGATGCGATGGCCACCGACCAACGGAGCGAAGCCAATGTCTGGTTGCCGCTGGGCTTGTTCATCGGCCTGATCGCCATCGAAAACCTGCTGTGGCGGCTGGGCGGCTGGCTGGGCTGTCGCACCGTGGTGGCCAGCGTGGTGGATATCCGCGTGGATCTGTTCCGCCACCTCACCGGCCACCCGATGCGCTATTTCAGCGAACATTTTGCCGGCGCGCTGGGTAACCGCATCACCGCATTGGGCAGCGCGGCCGGGCAGATCTATGGCGGGCTGGCCTGGAAGATCGTGCCACCGATCGTCGACTTCATCGGCGCCATCGTGCTGCTGCTCACCGTGGACTGGCGCATGGCCGCCACCTTGATCGGCTTTATCGCGGTGGTGGCCGCCATCATCACCAGCTTCGGCATCCGCGGCCGCGCCAAGCACCAGCGCTTTGCCGCGCAGGCCGCGCGCGTGGGCGGCGAGCTGGTGGATGCAGTGTCCAATGTGTGGACGATCAAGGCGTTTGCGGCGCGCGACCGCGAAAGCGCGCGGCTGGCCGAGCAGATCGGCTACGAGGCGGTCGCCCATCGCCGCAGCTGGATGTACGTGGAAAAGGCCCGCGTGATCCACGACATCTGCCTGTCGGTGATGGCCGGCGGCATGCTGATCTGGGCGATCAGCATGTGGCGCGCCGGCACGGTGAGCGCGGGCGATGTGGTGCTGGTCAGCGCGCTGACCTTCCGCATCCTGCACGGCTCGCGCGACCTGGCGCTGACGCTGGTGGACACCACCCAGCAGCTGGGCGCCATCGCCGACACGCTGCAGATCATCCTGCAACCGCATGCCATCGTCGATGCGGACGCACCGCTGGCCCTAGCCCAGGGCGATGTGCGGTTCGAAGAAGTGCGCTTTGCCTATCCGGATCGGGCGGCGGTGCTGGATGGATTGAGCCTGCATATCCCTGCCGGCCAGAAGGTCGGCATCGTCGGGCCCTCGGGTGCCGGCAAGTCCACCTTGATTGCGCTGATCCAGCGCCTGGACGATGTGCAATCCGGACGCGTGCTGATCGATGGCCAGGACATCCGCAGCGTCAGCCAGGACAGCCTGCGCGAAAAGATTGCGGTGGTCCCGCAGGAAACCGCGCTGTTCAATCGCAGCATTGCCGACAACATCCGCTACGGCCGCCCGGAGGCCAGCGATGCGGAGGTGCAGGACGCCGCGCGGCACGCATTCTGCGATGACTTCATCCGGCAGCTGCCGCAGGGCTACGCCACCCAGGTCGGCGAACGCGGGGTCATGCTCTCCGGTGGTCAGCGCCAGCGTCTGGGCATCGCCCGCGCGTTCCTGAAGGACGCGCCGATCCTGATCCTGGATGAGGCCACCTCCGCACTGGACACCGAGTCGGAAGCGGAAATCCAGGCCGCGCTGGATCACCTGATGCGCGACCGCACCGTACTGGCGGTGGCGCATCGCCTGTCCACGGTGATCGGCTTCGATCGTATCGTGGTACTGCAGGAAGGCCGCGTGGTCGAAGACGGCAATCCGGCGCAGCTGCGTGGTCACGGTGGTGTGTTCGATGGCCTGTGGCAGCGCCAGGCGGCGGGATTCGAGCAGGCTTTGCCTGATCAGCAATGACGACTGCTTGGAGATGAGATCGCCTAGCACTCGCTAAGCATGTTGCGTGTTGCGTACCGCATGCCGCATGCCGCATGCCGCGAATATGGTCAACGCACGCTACCCATGCCCATAACGACAACAGGCAGCCGAAGCTGCCTGTTGCCTGCATCGCACCGCGCATTATGCGGTGCTCACTCAACATCTCTGCCTGATCAGTGCGGCTGGTTCGACTTGGCGCGCAGCGACTTGGCATGCTCCAGATGCTGGGCGATGTTCTCGCGTGCACGCTGCAGTTCCTTGCCCAGATCGCTCGATCCCGGCTCGCTGGCCAGCTGCGCATCCAGCAACGTCAACGCCTGCTCGTGGCTGGTCACACTGGCCTGCAGGTACTGCGTTTCGAACTCCTTGCCGTTCAAGCCTTCCAGACGCTTGCGGGTGCCGTCAGCGCGGGTGGTTGCAGCCTGCGCCAGCGTGCCGCTGCGATCCGGTGCAAAACGGCTGAGATCGGTCAGTGCCGCACTGTGGGCCTCGTCCATCTTGCGTGCAAACTGCAAGGTCTCGCCACCGAGTCCCTTGACGACTGCCAATTGCGCCAGCGTGCGCTCCTGCTCGTTGAAGACCACCAGCGCACCAAGCGCCTGCTTGCGGTCGCCGGAGATTGCAGCGGCATCACGCAACGGGTCGCCATGTGGCGGCGTGCTGCCCGCATTGGCCGGCGCGCTCAGCGTCTGCTGTTGAATGTCGCGATCGTTGTTCTTCGGGCTGGCCGCTTCACCAGACTCGTTCTGACGACGCTGCCATGCCTTGTAAGCCACGTAGCCCACTGCACCGGCGGTCACCATCTTGAAAATTCCCATCGTTGTCTCCTGGTTGATCGCGCAAGGCACGATCGTTGATTGTCGGGGTCGCATGGTCGCTGCATGCATGAGCTGCGAACGATCAGCGTGGCATTCGAGAGTGCGAGCGCGCGGGTTATCCAGGCGTGACACACGCATCAACGCCGCGTCGCCAATCGAACGCGTCCACACCGTGCGCACGTGCCGTGCTGACGGACTTAACGGCGCGCTACCGACACTCACTGTGTTGCCGCACATCGACGGCCTTTCCGGAGAACCCCCATGCTCGCCCTCAACTACCACGGCTCACGCGATGTCCGGGTCGAAACCGTGCCGGACCCGGTCCTGATCGAACGCGACGATCTCATCCTGCGCGTGACCGCCACCGCCATCTGCGGTTCGGATCTGCATCTGTATCGCGGCAAGATCCCGGATCTGCGGCATGGCGATATCCTCGGCCATGAGTTCATGGGCATTGTCGAAGACGTGGGCCCCGACGTCACCGCCGTCAAACGCGGCGACCGCGTGGTGATCCCGTTCGTGGTGGCCTGCGGGCGTTGCTTCCACTGCATGCTGCAGGAATTCTCCGCCTGCGAGACCACCAATACCGGCAAGGGCGCGGCACTCAACCACAAGGACATGCGGCCGCCAGCGGCGCTGTTCGGCTTCAGTCATCTGTATGGCGGTTTGTCCGGCGGGCAGGCCGAATACGTACGCGTGCCCAAGGCCAATGTCGGGCCGTTGGTGGTGCCCGATGCATTGCATGACGAGCAGGTGCTGTTCCTGTCCGACATCCTGCCGACCGGCTATCAGGCCGTCATCGATGCCGGAGTCAAGCAAGGCTCGACGGTGGCAATCTTCGGTGCCGGCCCGGTGGGTCTGATGGCAGCGGCGTGCTGCCGCATGCTGGGCGCCGAGCGCATCTTCATGGTCGACCGGCATGCCTACCGGCTGGACTTCGCGTCCAAGGCCTACGGCATCATTCCGATCAACTTCGACGAGGTCGACGACCCGGCCGATGTCATCGTGTCGCAAACCGATGGCCGCGGCGTGGATGCCAGCATCGAAGCGGTGGGCTTCGAGGCCGAAGGCAGCGCGATCGAGACCGCGTTGACCAACTTGAAGCTGGAAGGCAGCAGCGGTGTTGCCATCCGCCAATGCATTGCGGCAACGCGCCGTTGCGGTGTGGTCAGCGTGCCGGGCGTGTATGCCGGCTTCATCCATGCCTTCATGTTCGGCGATGCCTTCGACAAGGGGCTGAGCTTCAAGATGGGCCAGACCCATGTGCAGAAGCACATGCCGCACTTGCTGGAATGCATCGGCAATGGCGATCTCAAGCCCAGCGCGATCATCTCCCATCGCATGCCGCTGGCCGATGCGGCGCGTGGCTATGAGCTGTTCGACAAGAAGCAGGACGATTGCCGCAAGGTGGTGTTGACGCCGTAACAGCCAGCAACGCTGAAAATGCAAACGGCGCGGTCGATGACCGCGCCGTTTGCGTTGCTGGCTCGTGTAGCCGGGTCAGTCCAGCGGCTTGGCCGGGACGAACGGCGACACCGGATCGCTGGCCGGAAAGGTTTCTTCCAGCGCATCGTCCTGCAAGGCGTCCTGCTTTTCCTTCTCGCTGCGTTGGTCGTCGTGATCGCCGGCCAGATCGGGCGCAGTTGCGTGTTGATGGGCAGTATTCATGGGATCTCCTGTCGCGTTGATGCAGACCACCCAACGCTACGGTGGTCTGCTAACGGCACAGGTGAAAGAGGTCTTCGCATCGGCGCGACAAAGGCAACCGTTTAGGCAACGTTGGGTGCATCGGCACGTTGTCGCAACATAGCGATCGTACGCATGCGGACCACAGCACGATTGAGCGCGCAGCATGCCGTGCTTGCGTCAACAGGCAGACGCGCAACGCACGGCACTGCCGGCAACGCGATCGTCGCGTTTTTGCGCCGCGAGATAACAGCCTGCTGCCGCCACGGCGGGGACCGGTTCACACCCCGGCGCGCCCAGGGTGTATGGTGCAAGGGCGGCCGGACTCCGGTGTCGCCTTCACTCTATCTGGCCTTTTCCATCAAGAATCTCTGCGAACGTTGCGACGCCGTCTGTTGCCGGCTCACCGTCATGGTCGATCCATCCGACCGCATCCCCAACCACTTGACCAGCGTGACACCGCAAGGTTGGCACGTGATGGCGCGTGACGAGGAAGGCTGGTGCGTGGCCATCGATGCGGCACGCATGTGTTGTTCGATCTACGAGACGCGGCCGGCGATCTGCCGGCGTTTCGTCATGTCCGGGCCGTATTGCCGCGACGTGCGTGCCACCTACGACGACCAACGCCGGCGGGGCATTCCCTTGACGCTGTACAACGCATGAGGATTTCGCCATGAACAACTCCCGCCGTCAGTCGATGACCGTGAGCAATCAGCCAGGCAAGCCGCGTTTGTCCGAGCAACGGCTGGCCGCCGATCTGGAGGCGTTCCAGCAATCCGGTGGCGCGATCGAGCGTCTGGGCGATACCCCGCTGCGTCGCGACAAGAAGCGTGGCGAGCCCGAGGCCGCCCCTGCCAAGGCAGTCAAGAAACCTGCTGCCAAGGCAACTGACGCGTCTGAAGCAGAGACCGCGACAACCGCAACAACCGACGCCGAGTAACTGCGTCGCAGTGGCAGCACACCTGCGGTGTGGCTGTCGCGGCTGGAGTTGGAGTTGGGTGATCGATGCCGCGCCGCGTGCAGACACCGCGGCCGGCTGAAGTGCAGCGTCTTCTTTGACAACGGCCTGCGCCCGGCAGGCAGATGCGCGCCGCCGGCAGGCAGTCGCGGATTACAGCAGTTGCGCGTGCTTGGTCGCGCCAAGTCCCTGCGCCAGGGAAGCCATTTCGTTGGCCAGTGTGATCAGATCGCCGCCGGCTTGCGCGGCAAGGGTCATGATGCGTTGATACGCGTCCCAGAAGTCCGGTCCACTGCCATAGGCAGCGTGGAACCCTTGTAACTCCAGGACCATGAGATCGGACACCTGCATGTCGCAGCGGTCCATTGCGGTCACCTCGTTGGGGAGTCGTCCCCGGACCGGCAGCCTACACGCGTTCACCTTACAAAACAGGGTCGGCCGTGAGACAGCGCAGTTGTAGCTGAATTGGTCAGAGAGCAGGCGCAGACCGGCGTGATTGCGCTCGATCGCGCCCGCTGTCGCGTGTGCTGGCATGTGCGCTGACCCGAACCTGGCGCTGCATTGCGGCGCGCCGATGTGCACCATGCGCAACCGCTGCCGCGATCATGCACGACCCCACGCCAGGCGCCGCACTCACGCCGCATCCTGCAAGCCCTGCTGCAGGCATTCCAGCAACCGGCTCAGCTTGGGCAGCAGCTGGCGCGCGCGCATCCACACCAGATGCAGCGGCAGGCCTTCGGTATCGCACTGCGGCAGTACCGCGACCAGGCTGCCGCGCTGCAGGTGCTGATCGATCAGCCAGGTCGGCAGCTGTGCGATACCCAACCCGGCCACCACCGCATCCACCTGTGCCTCGGCATTGCCGAACACCACCCGCGCGTCCATCGCACGCTGTTCCACCGGCCCTGCGCCATGCCGCAGCAACCACGGGCTACTGCTGCCATCGGCCTTGCCGTAGAGCACCGCATCGTGCGCCAGCAAGGCGGCGATGCTGTCGGGCGTGCCGCGCTGCGCCAGGTACTGCGGCGCGGCGCAGAACACGCGTTTTTCATGGCCCAGATAGCGGTGCCCCAGGCTGCTGTGCCACTGATCCGGACCGCCGATGCGCACCGCGATGTCGATGCCTTCTTCGGCCATGTCGACGAAGCGATCGGTAAACGAAATGACCGGTTGCAGGCCGGGATAACGCTGGAAGAACGGCAGCAGCACCGGCAACACCTTGTGCCGGCCGAAGCTCACCGGCAGGTCCAACCGCAGCCGGCCAGTGGGCGCCTGGCCTTCGGCACGCAGCACGTGCTCGGCCTCCTCCAGCTCGTCGAGCACCTTGACGCAGACCCGGTAGAACGCCGCGCCGGCGTCGGTCAGCGCCAGCCGCCGGGTGGTGCGCGCGAACAGGCGCACGCCCAGCCGCGTTTCCAGGCGTGCGATGGCCTTGCCCACTGCCGAGCTGGTCAGGCTGAGCCGCTCGGCGGCGGCGGTGAAGCTGCCGGCATCGGCGGCGCTGACGAAGATATCGATGCCTTTGACGCGTTCGGACGGATGCACGGGCGCTTATTCAAGAACTTAAGTCCGCAATGTACGGAAAATACTCCCGATATACGACCTTAATTCTTTTCTATGATGACCAGCCCACACTGCGGCGCATGCCATGTCTGCTGTCGGCTCCACCCCCTCCCCCGTTTCCGCCACTGCGGCGCCGGCCGCTGCACGCAGCGGCCTGGCGATCTTCATCCTGGCGTTTGCCGCCTTCGTGATCGTCACCACCGAGTACCTGATCGTCGGGCTGCTGCCCGGCCTTGCACGCGACATGGAAATTTCCATCTCCGCAGCCGGCCAGCTGGTGACCTTGTTCGCCTTCACCGTGATGCTGTTCGGCCCGCCGCTGACCGCGTGGCTGTCGCATCTGGATCGCAAGCGCCTGTTTGTCATGATCCTGCTGGTGTTTGCGGTCTCCAACGCAGTGGCCGCGCTGGCGCCCAATATCTGGGTGCTGGCCTTTGCCCGCTTCGTGCCGGCGCTGGCGCTGCCGGTGTTCTGGGGAACCGCCAGCGAGACCGCCGGGCAACTGGCCGGGCCGCAGCACGCCGGGCGTGCGGTGTCGCGGGTGTATCTGGGCATTTCGGCGGCGCTGTTGTTCGGCATTCCGCTGGGCACGGTGGCCGCCAACAGCATCGGCTGGCGTGGCGCGTTCTGGATCCTGGCCGCCCTGTCGCTGGCGATGGCCGCGGCGCTGGCGCTCTGGATGCCGACGGTGGCCCGCAGCGAGCGGGTGAATCTGCGCCAGCAGGCCGGCATCTTCGGCGAGCGCTTTTTCCTGGCCAATGTGACCCTGTCGGTGGTGGTCTTCACTGCCATGTTTACCGCCTACACCTATCTGGCCGACCTGCTGGAACGCAGCGTGGGCGTGCCGGCGGCGAATGTGGGCTGGTGGCTGATGGGCTTCGGCGCGAGTGGCCTGATCGGCAACTGGCTGGGCGGGCGGGTGGTGGATCGCTCGCCGTTGCGTGCCACGGCGGTGTTCCTGCTGCTGCTCGCGCTGGGCATGGCCTTGTGCGTGCCGGTGGCCAAGACCGGCGTGCTGCTCTATCTGACCCTAGCGGTCTGGGGCATTGCCTACACCGCGCTGTTTCCGATCAGCCAGGTGCGGGTGATGAACTCGGTGACCCACTCGCAGGCGCTGGCCGGCACCACCAATGTGTCGGCGGCCAATGCCGGCATCGGCATCGGCGCCATCATCGGCGGGCTGGTGATTCCGGCCTGGGGGCTGGGCAGCATCGGCTATGTGGCCGCGGCGGTGGCGCTGCTGGGCGTGATGCTGATTCCGTTGGTACATCGCGCCCGAGGCTGAGTTATCGCGTTGCGGGCCAGGCACCTCCGGCCCGCAGCGTTGGTCGCGCTCGCTGTGCATGATCACGGAACGCGCAGGCCAGATACCGCTGAAGATGGACTTGATCCTTGGGCGCTGCGCCCGCTGGATCGCTGCGCTGCACGCTGCAATCGCACGCACACCCCCACACCAGGCCGGCTGAATGCCGCCAGGGCCGGCCTGCGCGGCCAAGCCCGCAGCTGCCGGGCAAAGCGCCGAACCGCGCTGCTTCCCGTGTAAAATGCGCGGTCTTTGACCGGAACAATGGCGAAAGCTTCTCCACGGGCGCCCCTGTCGGGCCCGGCGTTCATTCGCCTGCTTGCTCGCCTCACAGATGCCCACGTGGCCCAGTCCAACCACGCGCTCGCCGACCGGCTCAGCCAATGGATCGACTGGACGCGCGCGGTCGCCGTGTCCAAGGCGCTGGATGGCAAGCTGCCGGAGATCGACGCGCTGCCCGAGACGCGCAGACTCGACACCGAGGCCTGCGCCCGCGTGCGCACCGGGCTGGCGACCAGCAGCGTGGTCGAGCTGGATGCCGTGCTCGCGCGCGCGCGTCGCGACGCGCGCAGCGCCGCCGCTGCCGACATCGACGCAGCGGCAGCGCCGCCCGCGCTCGACTATGCCCCGTTCCGCCAGCACTACCTGGCAATGCAACGCGCGATGCGCACCGCCACCGGCGACCTGCGTGGCCGCCTGCGCGACATGCTGGCGCTGGAATCGGCGACGATGGCGCGGCTGGCCGAGGTGGATGCGGTGATGGAGCTGACCTTGAGCCCGCGCGAGCAGACCCTGCTGAATCATGTGCCGAACCTGCTCGGCGCGCATTTCGAGCGTCTGCGCGATGCCGCGCAGGCGCAGAACCCGGCACCCGACGGCGAGGCCGCGCCACGCGCGCGCTCCGACGGCTGGCTGGATGTGTTTCGCAAAGACATGCAGAGCGTGTTGCTCGCCGAACTGGATGTCCGTTTTCACCCGATCGAAGGCCTGCTCGCAGCGCTTCGTACCCGCTAACTGGGACCTCATGTTCAGAACTCTCGTCCACCTGTGTGTGTTTGTCGTCGGCCTGTTGGCGGTTTGCTGGGTCGGCATCGGTTATCTGGGCTCCAACCCGCTCGGCGCCTGCGTCGCGGCGGTGATCGGCGCCTGTTATGTGGCCGGCGCGCTGGAGCTGTACCGCTACCGCCAGGCCAGCGCGACGCTGGATGCTGCCGTCACCGCATTGACCACCGCGCCATCGGCACTGGGCGAATGGCTGGAGCGCCTGCATCCGAGCCTGCGCAATGCGGTGCGCCTGCGCATCAAGGGCGAGCGCGTGGCGTTGCCGGCACCGGTGCTGACGCCGTATCTGGTCGGCCTGCTGGTGTTGCTGGGCATGCTCGGCACCCTGCTCGGCATGATGGCCACGCTCAAGGGCACCGGCTTCGCATTGCAGAGCGCCACCGACCTGCAGGCCATCCGCGGCTCGCTGGCCGCGCCGGTGGAAGGCCTGGCGTTTGCGTTCGGCACCTCGATCGCCGGCGTTGCGACCTCCGCGATGCTGGGGCTGTTGTCGGCACTGTGCCGGCGCGAGCGGCTGCAGGCAGTGCAGCGGCTGGACCTGAAGATCGCCTCCGAGCTGCATCCGCATTCGGACGCGCATCAGCGTGGCGAAGTGTTCAAGTTGCAGCAGCAGCAAAGCGCACTGATGCCGACGCTGATCGATCGCCTGCAGACGCTGATGCACAGCATCGAGCAGCAGAGCATTGCCGCCGACGAACGCCTGGCCGCGCAGCAGGCCGAATTCCACGCCCGGAGCGAAGCGGCCTATGCGCGCCTGGCCACGGCGATGGAGCAATCGCTGCAGAGCGGCGTGGCAGAAAGCGCACGCGCGGTGGGCGCGGCCTTGCAGCCGGCAATGGAAGCGACCATGACCAGCATCGCGCGCGACACTGCCGCCTTGCACGAGCGCCTCACCCACGCCGTGCAGCAGCAACTGGACGGCATCACCAGCGGCTTCCAGCACAGCGCCAGTGCCGCAGCCGCGCACTGGACCAGCGCGCTCGCCGCACAGGAACGCGCGCAGCAAGCGCTCGACACGCGGCTGCAGACCACGCTGGAGCAGATCACACAGCAGACCACTGCCGTACAGGACGGCGTCGGCACCGCCGTGCAGCAGCAGTTGCACGCGCTCAACGACGGCTTCCAGCACAGTGCGCAGACGGCCGCCGAGCACTGGCAGGCCGTGCTGGCCGCGCAGGAACGTGCGCAGCACGCGTTGACCGAGCAGCTGCAGACCACGTTGGCGCAGATCGATCAGCGCAGCATCGCGGTGCAGGACGGCGTGACCTACGCAGTGCAGCAGCAGTTGGCCGCGCTCAATGACGGGTTCGAACGCAGCAACGCCGCCACGGCCGAGCACTGGGCCGCGGTGCTCGCCGAGCAACAGCGCGCAGGCGCCGCGTTGAACGCGCAAATGCAGGCCACGCTTGCACAGCTCGCGCAGCAGAGCAGCGCGCTGCAGGACGGCGTGCACCAGGCCGTGCAGCAGCAACTCGACGGCCTGAGCAGCGGCTTCGAAAGCAGCACCGCCGCTGCCGCCGCCACCTGGACCGCGGCAGTGGCCGAACAGCAACGCGCAAATCACGCACTGACGCAGGAGCTGCAAGGCACCCTGACCCAGTTCGCCAGCACCTTCGACGCACGCTCCAGCGCCCTGGTCGATGCGGTGTCCAGGCGCATGGACCAGTCCAGCAGCGAGACCGCCAGCGCCTGGAGCGCCGCGCTGGCGCAGCAACAGGACGCCAGCGCCGCATTGGCCGCCCAGCACCAGGGCGCACTGGCTGCCGCCACCGCCAGCTTCGACGCGCATGCCGCCGCCCTGGTCGGCACCCTGCAGCAATCGCACACCGAGCTGCAGTCCGCACTGGAAGCCCGCGACACCCAGCGCCTGGCGCTGTGGAGCGAGCGCTTCAGCGCGATGAGCGCAGACCTGAGCACGCAGTGGGAACGCACCGGCGAGCGCGTCACCCAGCAACAGCAGGCGATCTGCGACACCCTGGCCAGCACCGCCAGCGAGCTGTCCACGCAGGCGCAGGCACAGGCCAGTGCCACCATCAGCGAAGTGGCGCGCCTGATGCAGATCGCCTCCGAAGCGCCCAAGGCGGCCGCCGATGTGGTGGCCGAGCTGCGCCAGAACCTGTCCGAGAGCATGGTGCGCGATACCGCCATGCTGGAAGAACGCAGCAAGCTGCTCGCCACCCTGGACACCTTGCTCAACGCGGTCAACCACGCCTCCACCGAACAACGCGCAGCGGTCGATGCGCTGGTCACCACCTCGGCCGACCTGCTGCAACGCGTGGGCACCCAGCTCACCGAGCAGATCGGCAGCGAGACCGGCAAGCTCGGCGCGGTGGCCGCACATGTCAGCGGCAGCGCGGTGGAAGTGGCCAGCCTGGGCGAAGCCTTTGGCGTGGCGGTGCAGCTGTTCAGCGGCTCCACCAGCGAGCTCAACGAGCGCCTGCAGCATGTCGCCAGCGCCCTGGATACCTCGCTGGCCCGCAGCGACGACCAACTGGCGTATTACGTGGCGCAGGCGCGCGAGGTGGTCGACCTCAGCATGCTGTCGCAGAAGCAGATCATCGAAGAACTGCGCCAGCTCGATCGCGGCCGCGGCGATGCCGGTGAGGCCGCTGCCGGCGAGGCCAGCGCGGCATGAGCGACGAGATCGACATCGACGGCGAATCGGGCACACCGATCTGGGCCGCCTTCGGCGACCTGATGTCGGTGCTGCTGGGCGCGTTCGTGCTGATCCTGGTCGGGGTGATCGGTGTGCAGCTGCAGCTGTCCAGCCGCCTGGACGAAGAGGTCAAACAGCATCAGGCCGAAGCGCAGCGCCGCAAGACGCTGGAGCAGGCACTGGCGGCGCCGCTGGCCGCCGGCCGGGTGACCCTGGTCGACGGGCGCATCGGCATCCGCGGCAATGTACTGTTTGCCTTCAATTCCGATCAGTTGCAGCCGGAAGGCCGCGAGGTGCTGAAGACGCTGGCCGCGCCGCTGACCGAATACCTGGCGGCGCGCGAGGAGATCCTGATGGTCAGCGGATTCACCGACGACCGCCCGGTGCTGGGCGGCAATCGTCGCTACGCCGACAACTGGGAACTGTCGGCCCAACGCGCACTCACGGTGACGCGTGCATTGATCGCCGAAGGCGTGCCGGCCGCATCGGTGTTTGCCGCAGCCTTCGGCTCGCAACAACCGGTGGATTCCAATGCCGATGAAACGCGCCGCGCCAGGAACCGCCGTGTGGAGATCGCACCGATTGCGCGCCCGTCCACGTCGCGTGCTTCCGCCACGTCACAGCCAACGCCGGCCACAACCACGCGATGAGCACGCAGGCGACATCCGCGCACGCGCGCCTGCAGCGCTGGCGCAGCCAGGGCGCCGACCAGTTGGATCCGGTGCGTTTCCATCTGATGGAAACGCTGGCCGCGCGTGCCGGCACACAGGCCGAGCCAGTGCGCGAGGTACTGGAAGAAAAGCTGGGCAAACTGGTCGATGCGTATGCGGCGACGGTGAAGCAAGCCGCACGCCGCCGTGTCGCCAGCGCTGCCGCACAGCCGTCGCAACGCAGCGCGCTGGGCGCACTGGCCGAGCAGATGGCAGGCCATGCGGCGTTGATGGAAGTGGACAGCAGAAAGACCGCCAGCGCCGATGCCACGCAGTTCCCCGAGCTGCCGGCGCTGGAGGATTTTCGTCGCACCTGGACCACGGTGCGTACCGCCAGCCAGGTGCGGCAGTCGCTGCAGGATGCCCCCAAGGATGCCGGCCCGCTCAATTCCAGCGTGCTGGTGCATCGCTGCATCAGCCTGATGCGCGAGTGCTCGCCGGGTTATCTGCAGCACTTTCTTGGCTATGTCGATGCGCTGTCGTGGCTAGAACAGCTGCACAGCGGTGGCGCATTGGCCAGCGAGGACGCCGCGCCGGTGGCGCCGGGCAAGAAGCGCAGCAAGCGCCCGTCCACGCGGCGCAGCTAGCGCAACCAGCCAGTCGCGCCGGCACTGCACGCACACGGCGGCTGGCTGAAACCAGCATGGCGCACGTGTGCAGCACGATTGTGGCCAGTGCGCTGGTCGGCGTTGCTCGCATCCGCCGACCAGCGCTGGCGTGGTCCATCAAGCAGGCATGGTCGGACGTCGCCAGTCGGTGTCGATCACATGCCGGCGCTGATCAAAACCGCAGCCGCACACCCACCGTCCAGCTACGTGGCGCGCCCGGATACACCCACTGCTCGCTGTAGGAGAACGCGGCGTAACGGCGGTCGGTGAGGTTCTCGACCTTGGCATACAGGCGCAGGCGCTCGCTCAGGTCGTAATGCCCGACCAGGCGCCACACCGTGTACGCAGGCAGCACGAAGTCGGTATTGCTATCCACCGAGCCCAGCCGCTCACCGGTATGCGACACGCCCACGCCCACTGCCGCACTGCGCTTGCCGGTCAACGGCTGCTCATAGTTGACGAAGGCATTGCCGCTGAAGCGCGGCACGTTCGGAAAGCGGCGTCCCTCGGCCAGGCCGGTACCGGCGGCGGCCTCACTGCTGCGCGTCACCTGCGAGTCGGTATAGGCCAGGCCCACCGAGGCGGCCAGGTGCGGGGTCAGCCGCCCGAGCAGATCCAGCTCCACGCCCTGGCTGCGCATCTCGCCCACCGGCAGCGAAAAGCTGGTGTCGGCCGGATCCAGGCTCAGCACGTTCTTCTTGTCGATGCGGAACGCGGCCAGCGTCGCTTCCAGGCCATCGCCGGGCTGCACGTACTTCAAGCCGGTTTCCAGCGAGCGGCTTTTCTCCGGCGCGAAACTCTGCCCGTCCGCGCCCACGCCGCTGTTGGGACGAAAGCCCGCCGCAGCGCTGGCATACAGCGACAGCGCAGCGTCGACATGGAAGATCATGCCCGCACGCGGACTGACCACACCATCGGAGGCGCGCTGCGTCGCGCCGCGCAGCTGGTTGTCGAGATCCTGCTGGTAATGGTCGTAGCGCAGGCCGAGCAAGGCCTTCCAGCGCGCGCCAAGATCGAGCTGATCCTGCGCATAGACGCCCCACACCTGTTGGCGTTCTTCGGTGTCGGTGATGGTGACCAGCCGCCCCGGCTGCGCAACGCCGTACTGCGGCGTAAGCACGTCGATGCTGTACGGCGTGGCCGCAGAGCGGGCGCGCTGCTGGAAACGGCTGTCGTCGAAGCGATTGCCATCCACGCCGAACAACACGTTGTGGGTGACGCTGCCGGCCTGCAAGCTGCCGAGCAGTTCCGCACGCGCGGCGATATCGCGGCCCTGGTAATCGCGGTAGCGGCGCTCGCGGCGCAGCGTGCGCTCATCGGCCTGCAGCGTCCACGGTTCGGTGGAAAACCCGCGCATGCCACTGTCGCGATAGGTCGCCCCGCCCTGCAGCGACCAGGTCTGGTTCAAGCCATGCACCACGAACACCTGGTGCCCGGTGGAATGCAGATCGATATCGCCATCGCGCGGCTCGCCCAGAAAACGCCCGGCCGGCAGCCGATTGGCATCGCCATCGATGGCGGTGACGCCGCGATCGAACGGCGCATGGATGCGCACGAATTCCAGCTCGTAGGACACCGTGGTATCGGGCGTGGGCATCCACAGCAGCGAGGGAGCCAGCAGCGTGTTGTCGCTATCGACGGTGTCGCGGAAGCTGTGCTGATCCTTGTGCATGACGTTCAGCCGATAGGCCAGGTTCTCGCCCAGCGGGCCGGTGCTGTCGACCGCAGCGCGATAACTGTCGAAGCGCCCCGCCGAAAGATCCACGCTGTGCTGCGGCTGGAACAAGGGCTTCTTGGTGACGATATTGACCGCACCGCCGGGCTCGCCGCGCCCGTACAACGCCGAAGCCGGGCCCTTGATCACCTCGATGCTCTGCGTGTTGGCAGCATCGCGCAGGCCGTTGTAACCGCGGCTGGCGTTGAAGCCGTTGACCATGTAGTCCGAGCTGAAATTCGGGTCGCCGGTGAAGCCGCGCATCGAATAGCTGTCCCACAACCCGCCCAGGTTGTTGGCCTTGGTGATGCCGCTGGCCATCTCCAGCGCGCCGGCCAGATCGTTGACGCCGGCATCCTCGAGCAAGGTCTGGTCCAGCACGCGCGCACTGATCGGCAGGTCGCGCAGCGGCGCATCGGTCTTGGTGGCACCGGTCACGCTCAATGCGCGGTACGGCGTGTACTGGCTGCGCACCTGCACCGCATCCAGATCGCGCGCCTGCGGCTCGGCCGCCTCGGCAAGCGGACTGACGCCTGCGCAGCTCAGTGCACCGAGCAAAGGCAGCGTGTTGGACAGACGGCGGCGCGGCGTGGACACGGACATCGGGCAGGACTCCTGAAGCACCCGGGCGCGCTGGGCCCGGGTCGCAAGTGAGACAACGAAGGTGAGGGGTGACACGCAGCTGCCGCTATGACGCAGGATCGGCGCTTGCATCGAAACGTGGCGCGCGCCCGAAGTCCTCGCGCGTAAACGGGCGGTCGCGGAACAGATAGCCGTAATAGAACGTCCGCAGTGTCTGGTGGTAGGCGCGGATGCGGTCCTGGTACGCCAGTTGCGCGCGCAGATCGGTGCCTGCCAGGCGCGTCAACGCGGCCTGCAACGCCACCGGCGGCAACACGCTGGCCACACGCTGCGCCAGTGCTTCGCGTCGCTGCAAACCTTGGCGATACGCCGCGACCTGTGGGGCCACCTGTTGGTCGCCGTTTTCGTGGAAGGCGAAATACCACTTGTAGTGGAACGCGCCGGTCAGCGGCGCCGATTCCGCCCACTGCGGGTTCTGCGCGTAGAAGGCCCGCATGGTGTGCTGGCGCGGAATGTCCCAGGCGTGGTTGACCGCCTCGCGCTGCAACCGCGCGATCTCGCTGCCTTGGTTGACCGGCACTGCCTGATTGATCGTCACATGCGCCAGCGCCGGTGCGACCAGCGCCAGCACCACCCAGCAGGTCGCCAGGGCGGTGGCATGCGCGGCGGGGCGCCAGTGGAGGCGCCCGACCAGCACCGACAGCAACACCCAGAACAGCAGATAGGCGCAGGTCAATGCCAGCACCGCGAGCTGTTGCAGCAGCGGCACCGCATTGAAGGTTGCGGCAATCACAAACGGCACACCCAGGCACACCAGCACCGCAGCGGCGCGCACTACCACGCGCCGTGCCAGTAACGCGGCGCCCGCACCCGGCAACGCGGCCAGCATGCGCGCACGCCCGGCCTCGCGTTCGCCCGAGCGCAGATCGAACAGCAACGCGATCACGAACAACGGCAGCAGGAACACCAGCACGAAGGCGTAGTCGAAGCGTCCGGCCAGTGCCAGCTCCGGGTTGTAGCTGTCGCCATCGTGGATCTGCGCTTCCAGGCCCAGCGCGCGGACACGCAGGATGTACGGCGAGACATCGCGCATGCCCACCGCGGCAAACGCCAGTGGCGTGGGCACATCCCAGGTCGGATGGAAGCTGTAGTAAGCCGCGCTGCCGGCGTCGTTGGAGCGCGCCACATAGTCTTGCACCGCTGCGATGTCCTCCTGCTGCAGCGCTGCAATGCGCGCGATGTTGGCGCGTTGCGCAGCGATGAGGTGCTGGCCGGAGAGCAGGCTGCACACCGTCAACACCGCCAGCAACAGCAGGCCGGCCAGCGCGGCACGTGCGCGCAGCAACAGCAGCAGTTCGTATTTCCACAGCAGCATCAGCGCGCCACTCCCACACGCCGACCGGCCACCACCAGCATGCACAGCGCCGCCAGCAGCCAGGCACCGACCAGGCCGAGCGCCGCACCTGCGGCGCGCAGCACCTCGGTGGTGGCCGGCGGCTGGAATGCGAACACCGGGATCGCATGCCAATGCGCGGAAGAGATGCGCTTGCGTTGGTCGGCACCGGCATCCTGCGCGGTGTCGTCGGCCATGCTCACCGCATCGGCCTGCAGCTGGTTGAGCTGCTGCACCAGCGTGTAGCGGTAATGCTCGGCCTGGGCGAGAAACCGCTCGTGCGCACGCAGGTCGGTTTCTGCCAGCGTCATCGACAGCTCGCGCAGCGCAACCGTGGGGCTTAACAAGGCGAACGTGCGCACCAACAAGTTCTGTTGCTGCTGGATGGCCGAATCACGCGCCGCATAGCGCTCGAACAGGCTCGCGGTGAGCCGCTCGCCTTCCAGCGCCAGCAGGCCCTTGTAGTTGACCGGCAGCTCTTCCACCCGCTGCACGCCATAACGCGCCAGCGTCTGCTGCTTGAACTGCGCAAAGTGCGGGTCATCCGGGTTGTGGCTGTCGCCGAGCGTGCGCAGGTCGCGCTGGATCGCCACGTCGGTCTCCAGCCGCGTCGGCAGGCGGTACGCCGCACTGGCCACATCCGGCGCCACGCGCGGCACCAGCAGGGCCAGCCACACCCACACCGCCAGCGACACCAGCAACGCATCGCGGCCGCGCCGGCACAGCATCGACACCGACAGCACCAGCGCGCACCACACCAGCAGATACACCGCATACGCCAGCACCAGCAGCGCAACCCGCAGCGCCTGACCCGGCAACGACGCGATCGGCAGCAACCCGACCAGGGCCGGCAACAGGCAGGCAGCGGCCACCACCGCGAGTGCGAGATATTTGCCGCCGAACAATTGCCCGCGCGTGGCCCCCTGCAGCAACAGCGCGCGCAAGGTACCGGTCTCCTGCTCGCGCGCCACCGCGCCGTAGCCAAGAAACACCAGCAGCATCGGCGCCAGCACCTGCAACACGAACGCGGGGGTGAGCTGGCCGAAGCGCACCAGCAGCGAGCTCTGACGCACATCGCCGAAGTTGGCGGTGTTCTGGCGATGGCCTTCCAGGAACATGCTGTTGCCGGTGAACGCGTCCACGCCGGCATCGAAGGCGGCCAGCGCCGGCAACGGGCGATAGATGAAATGACCGTAATGCACCACCCGATGCGGGTGGCGGTCCGGCTGCGCTTCGAAGGCCTGCTGCGCGGCCAGTTGCTGGCGCGCACGGAACTCGGCCACCTCGCGCTGATGATGCGCGGCGGTCAATGCCGCCACCAGCGTGAGCAGCATCAGCAGCACCACACCGATGGCAGCGGAACGGTTGCGCGCCATGAAACGCAGTTCTTCGCGCGCGACCAGCAGCACAGGACTCATGCAGCCCGATCCTGCTCACGCGAAAAACGCGCATGCAAGCTGCGCACGTCGAAGCCGCTGTCGCCGGCACCGATGTCTTCGGCAATGCGCCCGTGTTCCAGGAACCCGATCCGGTCGGCGACATCCACTGCGCCGAGCAGGTCGTGCGTCACCATCAGCACCGCGCCCCCGCGCTCGCGCACGCTGCTCACCAAGCGGTTGAAGTCACCAATGGCGCGCGGGTCCAGGCCGGAGGTGGGCTCGTCCAATAGCAGTACCGGCACCTGGCGCAGCGTGGCCACCGCGATCGCCACCTTCTGGCGCATGCCCTTGGAAAACCCCGCCAGCCGCTGGCGCCAGGCCTCACGTTGCAGGCCGGCAGCGGCCAGCGCCTGGCCGATCTCGGCCTGGCTGCGGCGCTGGCCGGCCAGCGCGAGCAGGTAGTCGGCATTTTCCAGCGCGCTCAGGTGCTCGTAGAGCGCGACGTTTTCCGGCAGATAGGCCAGCCGCGCACGCGCGCCGCCAGGGTCGGCGACCGGGTCGATGCCATCGATCCGCAGGCTGCCGGAGGTGGGTTTGACGAAGCCGAGCAAGCTGGAAAGCGTGGAGGACTTGCCGGCTCCATTGCCGCCCAGCAAGGCGTAGACACTGCCGGGGGCGACCTGCAGATCCAGCCCCTGCAGCACGGCGCGGCTGCGGTAGGCCACGTGCAGGTTGCTGATCGAGATGGCGGGGGCGACTGGGGGACTGGAAAGCATGACAAGGCAATGGCTTAACGAAATGATACGTTATCACATTGCGTTCGACGCTTGCAGTGGACCGGGCGACGCCGCGCAAACGTCAGCCGGAGCGGCGAATGCGCGGTGCGATCCCTCTCGGGCGACAGCACCACAGGAAGCAGGCTGCCGAGTGCAGCTGCGCGACCGTCGGCGCGAGCGCGGCCCGTCAAATGTTACTGTATTACGCAAATGTCCTGCTGCTTGCTGCAGCGCCCGAGGCAGGAACTCCCTGCACCGTGACCCGCGCCCAGGGAATGGCCAGCCCTTCGACCCACGCAGCCCGCTGCAGTACGTCGATGCGGCATGGCGTCTGTCGAACGCCGCTGTCGCTGTCGTCGCAACCACCCAGGAGCAGCAAGCCTTGCCACGTTCTCCCCTCAATCGAGATCCCGTACGTCCCACATGACTTCCGATACGCGCCCCTCTGCCTCGCACGCTTCCGCACCTGCTTCCGACAATGCCGCCAGACCCGCCAGCCGCAGCACCACGCGTGCCGCTGCCGGCCTGCTCGCCGCAACCCTGTTGACTGCCACCCAGGCCAGCGCGCAGCCCATCGACACCAGCGCGCCGCTGCCACCGGTACGTGCCTGGCATGGGGCCAGCGAGGCGTTGATCGTCACACCGGACGATCCGTGGAGCACGCCGGCAGAGCGCAACGACTTCGCCAGCACGCCCAGCTACGACGAGACGCGCGCGTGGCTGGAACGCCTGGTCGCCGCCTCGCCGCTGCTGTCGTTGGACGTGTTCGGCAAGAGCAGCGAGGGCCGCGACCTGCTGCTGGTCCGCGCGCACAAGGGCGCGCCCGGCAAGCCGGTGGTGCTGGCGCAGGCCGGCATCCACGCCGGCGAGATCGATGGCAAGGATGCCGGCCTGATGCTGCTGCGCGATATCGCGCAACGCGGCAAGGACCACCTGCTCGATCAGGTGGATCTGGTGTTCGTGCCGATCTTCAATGCCGACGGTCACGAGCAGCGCGGCCCACTGATCGGCGCCGCATTGCGCGGCCCACAGCAGATGGGCTGGAACACCACCACGCGCGGCATCAATCTCAACCGCGACTACCTCGCCCTGGAAGCGCCGGAAACGCGCGCGATGGTCGCGTTGCTGCATCGCCTGGATCCGGCGCTCTACATCGACCTGCATGTCAGCGGCGGGCTGGATCACCAGTACGACATCACCTTTACCTTCGCCGGCTGGGGCACTTATGCGCGCTCGCGCGCCACTGCCGACTGGCTGCAGCAACGCTTCACGCCGGCGGTGAACACCGCATTGCGCAAACAGGGCCACGAACCGGCCATCTACCCGAGCCTGATCGACGAAGACGAGCCGCGCTCGGGCCTGCGCTACGCGCCGGAAGGCCCGCGCTATTCCACCGGCTACGGCGACTTTGCCGGCATCCCCACCGTGCTGGTGGAGAACCATCGCCTGAAGTCGTACCGGCAGCGCGTGCTGGGCGACTATGTGCTGCTGGAAGCAGCACTGCGCGTGGTTGCCCGCGATGCAGGCAACATCGATGCGGCCAAGCGCGCCGATCGCGCTGCCCGCCCGCAGGAACTGATGGTGGCCTGGGAACGCCTGCAACAGCCGATCGCCCAGGTGCCGTTCAAGGGCGTGAGCTACACCCGCGCGTTGTCGCCGGTGTCCGGGCGGCAGGAACTGCGCTGGGAAGGTCGCGATGAAACCTGGACTATGCCGGTGATCGGCTATCGCCAGACCCAGGCGGTGCGCTACCCGCTCGCCTGGTGGATCCCGCCCGGCAACGACGATGTGGTGGAACTGCTCAAGGCGCACGGCATCACTTACGAACGCCTGCAGCAGCCGCGCCAGCTCCAGGTGCAACAGATCCGCGTAGTGAAGGATGCCGGCACACAAACGCCGCATGCCGAGCACGTGGAAGAAACCTTCGCCGCCGGCAGCGTCCGCGTGCCTGCCGATCAACCGATGCGTATGCTGGCAGCCGCGTTGCTCGAGCCGCAGAGCAGCGACTCGTTGCTGGCCAGCGGACGTTTCCGCAATGCCGGCAGCCCCGACAGCGGCTTGTACGGCGCCGAGCTGGTGGACTTCAGCGAGCGCGTGCTGCGCAGCGACGCCGCCCTGCGCGCCGCCTTCGAACGCAAGCTCGCAGACGATGCCGCATTCCGCGCCGATGGCGATGCGCGGCTGCAATGGATCTATGCACGCTCGCCGTATGCGGCGATCACCGGCTGGCGCTATCCGGTGCGGCGTCAGCTGGCGGAGTGACCCAGCGCATTGCCGATTGCACGCTGTGGGATCGGCAATGCGGCTCGAGCTTCTTTCGCATCGCGCATCGCGCAAGGCCCGTGGCGACGGCAACGGCGACCGCATCGGCATCGATACCGGCAGCAACGTCGCTTGCATGCCGGCAGACAGGACGCTTCACCACGCACTGCGCGCTCCATCATGCGTGCGTGCCCTCGTGTCTGTCGCGCACGATCACGACCACATCAGCCACGCCACGCAGCGCGCTCAGCGCAGCGCCGGCGCCTCCACTGGCGCATGCTCGGCCATCAACGCACTCACCCACTCGATGAACACACGCAGCTTGGCGCTGACATGCCGGTTGGGCGGGAACGCGATCGACAGCGGCATCGGCTCCATCCGCCAGTCCTCGAACAGCGGCACCAGTTCGCCACTGGCCACATGCGCCCTGGCCATGTACACCGGCAACCACAGCACGCCCATGCCGGCCAGCCCGGCGGCGAGATAGGCATTGCCGTCGTCGGACGCCACCACGTAACGCCCTTGCAGTTGCACCGCCTCGCTGCCGCGCTGCATGACATAGGGCACGGTCTTGCTGCTGCGCCAGCGCATGAAGCCGACACAGCGGTGCCGGGTGTTTTCCAGCTCGCGCGGGTGTGCCGGCATGCCCAGCCGCTGCAGATACGCCGGCGCCGCGTACACGCCCGCCTGCAGGTCGCCCACGCGGCGCGCGATCAGCGACTGATCGGTGATGGTGCCGCCGCGCACCACGCAATCCACGTGCTCGCCGATCAGGTCCACGCGGCGGTCGCTCACGCCCATGTCCAGCTGGATATCCGGATAGCGCGCATGAAAGGCCGGCAGTGCCGGCATCAGGATCAGGCGCGCCAGCGGGCTGGGCACATCCACGCGCAGGCGCCCGCGCGGCAGCGCCGATGCATCGGACAGGCTGGTCTCCGCATCGTCCATGTCTGCCAGCAGCCGCTGCACGCGCTCGTAGTACGCTGCGCCATCGGCGGTGACATGCACCTGCCGCGTGGTGCGGTTGAGCAGCCTCACGCGCAGGCGTGCCTCCAGCTGCTGCACCAGCTGGGTCACGCTGGCCCGGCTCATGTGCAAGGTCTCGGCCGCCTTGGTGAAGCTGCCGGTCTCCACCACCCGCGCAAACGCCTGCATCGCGTCGAACCGGTCCATCGCCACTCCCGACTCCAAGATTGTTTCGATTCTACAAACAGTGCTGGTCGGCATCGCCGATTTATCGCGCGCAGGCAAGCACCTACGCTGCCTGCCTGTTCCGATTCGACACCCGATGGAGGTCACCATGGCAACACGTGAGGCAGTTTTCCCGCAGGGGCGGCACGCGCTGTACGAGCGCCACCGCTATTCGCCGGCAGTCCGCGCCGATGGCTTGCTGTTCGTCGCCGGCCAGGTCGGCAGCCGCGAAGACGGCTCGCCGGAGCCGGAGCTGGAGGCAGAGATCGCCCGCGCCTTCGCCAATCTCGATGCCATCCTCGCCGCGGCCGGCTGCAGCACGCAGGACGTCGTCGACGTCACGCTGTTCATGCTCGACCCCGACGTGGTGTTCGAGGCCATGTGGGACAAATGGGTGAGCTACTGGGGTCCGGCACCCTACCCCACCGTCACCGCAGTGGGCGTGACCTGGCTAGCCGGGTTCCGCTTCGAGATCAAGGTGGTGGTGAAACTCCCGATACGGCAGCAGTAAACGTTTCCAGTAACTTGCCGGTTGTATCGCGTCGCCTCTGCATGCAGCCGAAGCAAAATCTCCGCCGGCCGCATCGCACTGGCGATAAGTAACTGGCGCGCCCACGCGAAATAATTCAAAGACCGCCACTCCTGGCTCGCCAGTGCGTGGCGTTTTTTTTTGCGCGCGCACTTCGGAGCAAACGCATCTTTGTCAATTTTCCCCTGTAAAAATGCGGTTTTTTGCTTACCTCGTCCTTCACCGCTGCGCTACGCACCGGCAGGCCCGAGATGCGGACGATTATGTCCGCCGATATTCACCCCAGCTGTTTCAAACACCTAAATCACGCGTCTCGATAGGGCGGAACTATCGTCCACTTCTTGTGGTGCTTTGGTTTCTTAACCTGTTTTCCCAAGTTGTAAAAATCTCGCTAAAGCAATGATGCAGACGGCCGCTACCGCAATCCAGGGCGTTGCGACGCTCATTACCGTTCTGCCCGCGCGCCTCCCATGGCGCTGCGTCCACCACCAACTCAGCCGAGATTCTCAATGAAATTGACCGTCAAGCTTCTCAGTGGCGCCATCGCCCTGGCGTCGTCGACCTGCGCCTACGCGCAGCAGGACTCGATGTTTTCCTTCAGCGGCTTCGGCACGCTGGGCGTGGTGCATTCGACCGAGGACCAGGCCGACTTCACGCCCGACATCCAGACCGTGGAAGGTGCCGGTGCCAGCCACTCCACCTCGGCACGTCCGGACTCGCGCATCGCCGGCCAGGTCAATGCCAACTTCACCGACAAGTTCACCGGCGTGTTGCAGGTGACCAGTGAGTACGCCGAACGCGGCGATTACGATCCCAAGGTCACGCTGGCGCATGTGAAGTATCAGTTCGGCCCGCAGTTCGCCGCGCGCCTGGGCCGCATCACTGCGCCGCTGTACATGCTGTCCGAGTACCAGCGCGTCGGTTACGCCACCCCGTGGGTGCGTCCGCCGTACGAGGTCTACAACTACCTGCTGCCGATGGACGGCGTCGAAGGCGTTTACACCATCAACGCCGGCGAGAGTGTGGTCAGCGTGCAGGGCTTCTACGGCCGCATCAATTCGAAGAAGGCCGATGTGTACGCCATGCGCGGCCTGGCGCTGGGCCTGGAATCGGGTGCGTCCACGTTCCGCGCCGCCTACATCGTGGGCACCACCGATTTCGATACACCGGCGCTGGATCGCCTGTTCTCGGTCTATCAGCGCATCAATCCCGCACTGGCCGATCGCCTGACCACCTATGGCGTGGACGGCAGCTTTGCCAGCCTGGGTTACGCCTACGATCCGGGCAGCTGGTTCCTGCGCAGCGAAGTGATCCGCGCCGATTACTCGCCCTCGCTCAACGGCAAGACCACCTCCGGTTATCTCAGTGTCGGCGGTCGCTTCGGCACGCTGACGCCGTCGATCACCTATGCCAACGTCGATCGCAAGGGCCCGACCATCGCGGCCGGCCAGGATCCGCTCGGCGTGATGACGCGCGCACTGGCGCAGGCCGAGAGCGGCCGCCACAGCTTCACCGCATCGCTGCGTTGGGACGCGCGTGAAAGCGTCGCATTCAAGCTGCAGGCCAGCCACATCAACAACAACGCGGGCTCGTTCGGGTCGTTGAACAACATCCAGCCGGGCTTCCGTCAGGGCGGCAGCTACAACCTGCTGTCGGCCTCCGTCGACTTCGTGTTCTAAGAGAGCCCCCATGACCATTTCCAAGTGTTTTGCAGTCTCCCTGCTTGCCGCGGTGTCGCTGAGCGCGTTCTGCGCCAATGCTGATGTCGTGGTGGTGATGTCGGCCAAGGGCGGCCCGGACAGCCTCAGCGCCGCGCAGGTGTCGCAGATCTTCCTGGCCAAATCCAACAGCCTGCCCGGTGGCGGCGCGGCGGTGCCGATCGATCAGGAAGAAGGCGTCGCCACCCGCGATGAGTTCTACAAGAAAGTGGCCTCACGCGACGCGGCACAGCTGAAGTCGTACTGGTCGCAGCTGATGTTCACCGGCAAGGCGCAGCGTCCCAAGCGTGTCAGTGGCGACGATGCGGTCAAGAAGGCCGTTGCCGCCACGCCCGGCGCCATCGGTTACATCAGCGCCAGCGCAGTCGACGCCAGCGTCAAGGTCGTCCTGAAGCCGTGACCCGCCACCTGCTCGAGACTCAAGTCATGAGACGCATCCTGTCGCTACCGTTGTTCTGGAAAATCCTGATGCCGGCCGCGGTGGCGATCCTTTGCCTATCGAGCTATGTGGCCTTCAGTACGCTGGTCTTTCACCGCAACAACGACCGCCTGGAAGCGGTACGCGACGTGCATTTCCCGATGCTCGACGCCATGACACGCAATGTGGCTGCGCTGGACAAGCTCATCAACGGGCTCAACGGCGCCGCTGCCGCCGGCGATGCCGACATGTTGGCGGCCACCAAGCCGGTGGCCGACGAGATCCACGCCTCCTACGTGAAACTGCAGAAATCCGATCCCGCCAATGCAAAGGAACTGGCAGGCCTGGGCAAGCAGTTCGATCAGTACTACAGCCTGGCGCACGGCGTGGCCGCCGCGTTCGTGGAACAGCGCGAACCCGATGCGGCGCAGATGAGCGCCATGGCACCGGCACTGGAAACCTATCGCACCACCCTGACCGCCATGCAGAAGCGCGCCGATGCACGCTTCCGCGGCACCGTGCAGGAAGCGGTGGACAGTTCGGTGGCGGCAAGCATCGGCGGGCTGGTGCTGGGCCTGGTCGGTGCGGTGCTGTGCATCGCCTTCGGCTGGATCGTCGCACGCGCCATCACCCAGCCGCTGAACCGTGCGGTGGGCATTGCGCATGCGGTGTCGTCGGGCAAGCTGGACAACAGCATCTCGATCGACCGCAACGACGAGGTCGGCCAGCTGCTGCAGGCGATGGACAGCATGCAGCGCCAGCTGCGTCGGGTGATCCAGGCGCAGACCGACATGGGCGACAAGCATGAAGCCGGCATGGTCAGTCATCGTATCGCCGAGCAGGAATTTCCCGGCGAATTCGGCAGCATGGTGCGGGCCAGCAACGCGCTGGTGTCCAGCCATATCGCGGTGACGATGCAGATCGTCGCATTGACCGAGCGCTATGCCGCCGGCGACCTGTCGCAGCAGCTGGAGCCGTTGCCGGGCGAGAAGGCGGTGATCAGCCAATCGATCAACGATGTGCGGGCCAGCCTGTTGTCGATCAATGGCGAGATCAAGCGGCTGGCATCGGCCGCTGCGGCAGGCGACTTCAGCGCGCGTGGCGACGAGACTGCGTTCGAGCATGATTTCCGCCAGATCGTGGTCGACCTCAATCACCTGATGAGCAGCTCGGACAAGAGCCTGGGCGCGGTGTCGCAGGTGTTGCAGGCGATTGCGAGCGGCGACCTGACCACGCGCATGCACGGCGACTTTGCCGGCGTGTTCGCGCGCATGCGCGACGATGCCAACACCACGGTGGACCGCCTGACCGATATCGTCGGGCGCATCCAGCATTCCTCGTCGGAGATCGATACCGCGGCCGGCGAAATTGCCGCCGGCAATCAGGACCTGTCGCGGCGTACCGAACAGCAGGCAGCCAGCCTGGAAGAAACCGCCGCCTCGATGGAGGAACTCACCTCCACCGTCAAGCAGAACGCCGAGCATGCGCGACAGGCCAACGAACTGGCACGCAATGCAGCCGGTGTGGCCTCCAAGGGCGGCGAGGTGGTCAGCCAGGTCGTCGGCACCATGTCGGGCATCGAAACCTCCTCGAAGAAGATCGCCGAGATCATCAGCGTCATCGATGGCATCGCGTTCCAGACCAATATCCTGGCCTTGAACGCGGCGGTGGAAGCCGCACGTGCCGGCGAACAGGGCCGCGGCTTTGCGGTGGTGGCCTCGGAGGTGCGCACGCTCGCGCAGCGTTCGTCGGCTGCGGCCAAGGAGATCAAGGAGCTGATCGACGCCTCGGTGGGCAAGGTGGCCGAAGGCTCGGTGCTGGTGCACAAGGCCGGTACCACCATGACCGAGATCGTCGCCAGCGTGAATCGGGTCACCGACATCATGGGCCAGATCACCGCCGCATCCAGCGAGCAATCGGCCGGCATCGAACAGGTCAACCAGACGGTGATCCAGATGGACGAAACCACCCAGCAGAATGCAGCGCTGGTGGAGGAAGCCATGGCCGCGGCACGGGCGATGGAAAAGCAGTCCAGCACCCTGACCCAGTTGGTCTCGCTGTTCCAGCTGCAGCCTGCCAGCGCACCGCAACTGGAAAGAGAGGTCGCATAGTCGACCGAGCGGATCGTCTCGCGACGTATCTGACGCCCCTCTTCTGCATGGACTGCAGGAGGGGGTTTTTTGTGTCCGCCGGTGGCGAACGCAGCGCAGGTCCGGCACCGTTCAAAAGCGAGCCATGCGCATCCTGCGCCGATGACCGGCCCTGCGGTGTTCGCGACTGCATCCACGCAGCCGTCTATCTGACCGCGCGTGCCGGCATACCCTGACCTCCACGCGGGTGGTTGTCCGACAGCAGCGACCGCGTCTTGCCGATGGCGCAGCTGTGCGCCATCACAAAAAGACCAGTAAGGCAGGCGCGTTCGTGCGCTCCAGGCATAACCACGCGCTTATCGCCTGCCAGCCCGTATGCCGCTCGATGCGCGAGACCTGTCACATTTTTGCCGGAAAAACTGACGTGACCGCACATTCCTCACGCCTACGTCACCACCAAGCAACATTTGCATGCGATAGCTGTCGCGCTCGCTAAAAACAGCGAGCCAACTGTCCCCCTTCCAGCGCGCGTTCCGCTGAGCGTCGATCTGCCCCCCGGCAGCCGGCGATGGCGTCGTGCGTCCGATTGATTTTCCAGGAGATTCACTGCCCATGCGCTTCCGGACTTTCTTCGCCGTTCTGCTGTTCACCGCTGCCAGTGCCAGCGCAAACGCCCAGGTCGTCACCCTCAACAAGGGCGGCTACACCTTGCGCTACGACTGCACCAACCACACCGCGTTGCGCTACGAGTACGTGCTGCAGGCCGATACCGGCTCGGCGGCGCGTCCGTCCAGTTTCAATCTGGACACCGAGCTGCCCAGCGGCTGCGCCGGCCAGACCTCCACCGCCTCCTACGCCAGCGTGCGCACCGGCTACGATCGCGGGCACCTGGTGACCTCCAACCACATGGACTACAACGCGACCTACATCCGTCGCGCCAACCTGATGTCCAACATCGTGCCGCAGGTGTCCAGCTTCAACCAGGGCATCTGGGTGCGCGCCGAGAACGTGGCCGAGTGTTACCGCGACATCGCCAGCGTGCAGGTCTACGGCGGTGTGATCTACAGCGACACGACCAACGATTACTTCCTGAGCAGCCACGGCATCCGCACCCCGGACTTCTTCTGGAAGACCATCATCACCGCCAACCCGGGCGGCGGCACCCGCGCGATCAGCTGGCTGATTCCCAACAGCGCCAACCTCGGTTCGCTGGACAGCTACATCGTCAGCATCGACGAACTGGAAGACCTCTACGGCGCCAGTACCATCGGCATCACCGCACCGGCCGCCGTCAAGGCCATGCTGCCCGCCACCACCTGGCCGCAGCCGAGCAATTGCGACCTGGGCTGAGGGCGGCTGCCCACTTCTCCAGCCACGTCGATCAAGAGCGGCTGACACCATGTTGCGAGCAGTCGTCAGGTGGGTGCGGATGGCGCGTCCAGCATGGGAGTGTCCGAATGGCCCTTGCCGATGTCGGGCACCGGCCGCGCCCATCTGGCGCTGAGCGCAGCAGCCTGCTCAGCCGCTCTACACCGCTGGGCGTGTGATCCAGCAGACAAGGCCCGGGATTCCCGGGCCTTGTCGTTGCAGGCGGCGGCACGCCTGGCCCGCTGCAACGCGCACTCAGGCATCGGGCGCGGCAAGCGCCGCAAACCAGTCCGCGTATGGCGTGTTCTTGACCAGATGCCGATTGAAGTCTTTGGCGCCATCGCTCCACCACACCGGGCCACGCTCTCCCAGCGCCGTCTTGGCACGATCGACCGCCGCACGCGCTGCAGCCAGCCGCCCGGCATCCTCGTCGCGCTTGGCCGCCTTGACCGCGCGTCGCGCGTCCATCAAAGCGCCGACCAGCCCGGCACGCACGTCTTCGCGCAGATGCGGGTTGGCGGTACGCCAGAGCCGGCCACGCACGATCAGATACCGGCCATCGGGCGTGGTGACAGGCGCAGCATCGGCGGCGGCGGTCATTGCCAACGTACTCGCAAACGGCCCTGTGACGTCGGGCAGACCAAGCCGCGCTTACTCGACCCGCGCAAAACGGGGACGCGCAACGCCGTCCACCTCGACCTGCTCGATGAACATCGCATACGGCCGCACCCACAGACCGACGTCGCTATCCAACGGGCGATAGAGCACCAGCGGGGCCAGCGTTTCGCTGCAGCGCACGACGCCGAGCACGTCATAACGGCCGCCCTTGAAGTGGCGGTACTGGCCCAACGCGATGTTGGGCAATGGCGACAGGGAGGTGTCCATGGATGTCACAGGATGGGCAATCCGCAAGTCTAGGCAGCATGGCCGGCCACAGCCAGCACATGCCGCGCAACCGGCAGCCTGCCGGGTTCAGCGATGCACGGCCGCGTGCAACGCTGCCACGCGCCTACTGGTCGTCGTCTTCGTCTTCGTCGTCTTCCGCGCCCAGGTCGTCATCGTCCTCGACCGGGTCTTCGATGCCATCGTCGTCATCGATCTCGCTGTCCTGCGCAGGCCCTTCCTGGATCGGTGTGTTGTCCCTGCCCGGTGCCTTGATGCCATTGGGCGGGGTCGGATCGTCTGCGCCGCGGTTGCCGTTTTCGTCATTGCTCATGGTCAGCTCCAGCGGTAAAAGACCGCACAACCACCCTCCTCCCGCCGATGTGACGCGCACGTGTGTCCTGCACGATGGCAGCGCCCCCGCGCGGCCATGCGTGAGGCGAACGAGCGCGACTGCATCCGGCCGGCGCCGGTGGCCGTAGTGATGAGAACGCCCACGGAGTCACCCGCATGCCGAGCCTGATCAGCGACCTGAAAGACCTGCTCGCCGCCTGGAAGGCCGAGGCAAGAACCTTCGATGCCTGCGACATGCCGGCCTCCGCGCTGGCCTTCCGTGACTGCCATCGTCGCCTGTCCGCGTTGCTAGACGACCATGCACGCCACGCGGTGGCGCCGACGGCCGAACTGGCTGCGCACGAGCAGCCGGGCTCAGTGCCCCAGTTGCAGGCGCGCGCCATCGCGCCTGTGGGTTCCTAAGGTTTCGATCAGCGTATCGCTGGCCTGATTCACGCCGATCACCTCGACCTCGGCGCCGTGCGCGCGCAGCTTGAGCACCACCCGATCCAGCGCAGCCACCGCGCTGATGTCCCAGAAGTGCGCGTGGCTCAGATCGATCAGCACCTTCGGCGGCGTGCCCGGGAAATCGAAGCTGGCCACGAACTGCCCGGCCGATGCAAAGAACACCTGGCCGCGCACCGCATACACGCGCACTCCGTCGTCACGCTCGCTGGCCTGCACCTGCAACATGCGCCCGACCTTGCGCGCAAAGAACAGCGCCGACAGCAGCACCCCGGCCAGCACGCCGCGGGCAAGATCGTGCGTCCATACCGTGACCACGACGGTGCCCAGCATCACCACCGACGAACTCCCGGGGTGCGTGCGCAGATCGCGTAGCGAGCCCCAGCTGAAGGTGCCGATGCTGACCATGATCATCACCGCCACCAGTGCCGCCATCGGGATCTGGCGCACCCAGGGCGCGCCATACACCACCATCAGCAGCAGGACGACGCCGGCCACCAGGCACGACAGGCGCCCGCGCCCGCCCGAGCGCACATTGATCACCGATTGCCCGATCATCGCGCAGCCGGCCATGCCACCGAAGCACCCGGCCAGCAGGTTCGCCAGTCCCTGGCCTGCGCATTCGCGGTTGCGCTGCGACGGGGTATCGGTGAGGTCTTCGACAATCTGCGCGGTCATCAACGACTCCAGCAAGCCCACCACGGCCAGCGTCGTCGACACCGGCAGCAGGATGCGCACGCTGTCCCAGGTCAGCGGCACGTCCGGCAGCAGGAACACCGGCAGGCTGTCGGGCAGACGGCCCATGTCGCCCACGCTGCGGATGTCGATGTGCCAGTACGCGCACACCGCCGTCAGCACTACGATGGCGACCAGCGGCGAGGGAATCGCCGTGGTGAAGCGCGGCAGCAGATAGATGATGGCCAGGCCCGCTGCACACACTGCATGCACCGGCCATGGCATGCCGACCAGCTCCGGCAACTGCGCCAGGAAGATCAGGATCGCCAACGCATTGACGAAACCGGTGATCACCGAGCGCGAGACAAAGCGCATCAATGCGCCCAGGCGCAATGCCGCCGCGATCAGCTGCAGCACGCCGGCCAGCACGGTGGCCGCCAGCAGGTACTGCAGGCCGTGCTCCTTGACCAGGTCCACCATCAACAACGCCATTGCGCCGGTCGCGGCCGAAATCATGCCGGGCCGGCCACCGGCGATCGAGGTCACCACCGCAATGCAGAACGCCGCGTACAGCCCGACCTTGGGGTCGACGCCGGCAATGATTGAAAAGGCAATGGCTTCGGGAATCAGCGCAAGCGCGACCACGATGCCGGCGAGCACATCGCCACGCACGTTGCCGAGCCATTGCTGGCGCAACAAGAAAACTCTGGACATTGAACGACTCCGCGCACCGGCAAACACACACGGCGCGAATACATGAACGTCAAACACCTGGACCTTCGCAGCAACTGCGAGCGCGTGATGCCTTAGGTCAGGGTGGTGTCATGTGTCGGAGGAGATCGTTTTGGACGAGGCTTCATGCTAACGCGCTGATATCGGTCTGCACAACCCGATGGCGCGCTGCTGCGCACGCGCGTCGAGCAGTCGAGGCCGAGCAACGCTGCCAATGCGTGAGCACCACCAACGCGCAGGCGGCTGGAAGCTGCGTGTTGGCATCGCATGCTGCCACTGTCGATGGGCAAGCTGCATGCGTCGCGGGCACAGGGCGTTGCGTGAGACACCGTCTGCGTGCGGTAGATGTGCCGGGCAGCACGCGCCCCGTCGCTTCAGCCGCTGCCGGCAGCGCGTGGCTCAGTCATCGCCGAGTACACGCTCGCCCATCAGTTCGCGCTCGCGCTTTTCCAGTTCTTCGGCATAGCGCTTGCGCACAAAGCCTTCCGACAACACGCCCAGTACCTTGCGTTGGGCGTCGATCACCGCCAGCTCGTCGGCCTGCGTGGCATCGAAGACCTTCATGACTGCCACGATGTCGGTGTCTGCCAGCAATGCCGCATCGCGGTGCTTGGCGTAGTCGCTCACCGGCGCATCGGCCTGCACGTTGTCCGCGTATAGCACCGCCAGCGGCACCACACCGGCGTAATGGCCGGCGGCGTCTTCCAGCACCACGCGCTGCGTGGACCCCAATGGAAACCGCCGGCGAAACTCGCTCACCGTGGTGTCGTGCGCAGTGTGGTTGGCGTCCTTACGCATCATCTTGCCGGCCGACAGATTGCGCACCCACCCCACGTCGCGTGCGCTGCGGATGTTCTCGCCACGCAGATGCAGGCGCCAGGTGGAGAACGAATAGCCGAACACCTGGCGCACCACGGTATTGGCCACCAGCACCGCCACCATCACCGCGCTCGCCAGCACAAAGTCGTGCGTGCCTTCCAGGATCAGCATGGCCATCGTCATCGGCGCACCGACAATGGCTGCCGCCAACGCGGCCATGCCCACCAACGAGGCACTGGTGATGTCCACCGCCGCGGCGCCGACCAGCAGGTTCAGGAACACCGCAAACAAGCTGCCTACCAGCGAGCCCATGAACAGCGAAGCGAAGAACAGCCCGCCACGGAAGCCGAAACCCAGCGAGATGCCCGACGCGATGCATTTGAGCACCAGCAAACCGGCCAATACCTGCAGCGTGCTGCTGCTGGTCAGGTCCAGATGCAGGGCGCCATGTCCCGATGACAGCACTTGCGGCGAATACATCGCCAACGGAATCAGCAGCAACCCGCCCACCACCGGGCGCCCCCAGAGCGGCAGCTCGATCCGCCCCACGGCGCGTTCGATACCGGCCACCAGCCGCATCACCGCAATGCCGATCAACGCACAGGTCAGCCCCAGCGCGATGTAAATCGCATAGTCACGCGGCTGCAATTGATAGGCGACCGCCGCCGGCAACGAATACGGCGCGGCACTAAGCGCGTTGGCCATGAATGCGCCGGCCAGCGCCGCTGCGGCCACTGGCGCAAGCGCCGAGGGCGTATAGGCGCCGATCACGATCTCGAACGCGTAGAACGCACCGGCCAGCGGCGCCCCGAACGCACCGGCGATCGCGCCTGCCGCGCCGGCACCGACCAGCGTGCGCATGTCGGCCCGGCGTACCCGCAGGACACGGCCCAGCTGCGAACCGGCACCTGCGCCCATCTGCGTATAGGTCGCCTCTAGCCCCACCGATGCGCCAAAGCCGTTGGACAGCAGCGTCTGCACCGCAACGATCAGGTTGTCGCGCATCGACATGCGCCCGCCGTGCAGGGCGTTGGCCTCTACCGCATCCACCAGCGGCCGCTTGCGCCGCCGTGCCAGCAAGGCTACCAGGCCCACCAACAGGCCGCCCAACGGCAACACCAGCAACTGGGTGACAGTGATCGATTCGGCAGTACTGAGCCGCTCGCCCGGTGCAAGCGCGTACAGCCAGGCCTGCAGCGCATGCGCTATGCCGGCCTGCACCACCATCAGTGCCGCCGCGATCAGCCCCACTATGGCTGCCAGCCCGATGAACCACAGATCGTTGGCGCGCAACTGTCGGCGCAACCACTCCAGCGGCCGTCGCCAGGATGCTGCCGCCGGGTGCACGGCGTGCGTGGGGTTGTGAGGAAGTGGCTGCATGGAAGACCAGCGCTCCGCCGGATCAGGGTGCCGGCGCACGGGAGACGTCAGCGATGCGGCTAGTGTGCAGCAACCTGGCTGACCTGCCGCAGTCTGGCCGCGGCAGTGCACGCAACGAACACAGAGGCGGCAGCTAGTGCAGGCCACGCGCCGGGGACGACACTCTCACCCCAGTGCACACAGCGGCTTTTCCCCGGGGCGCAAGGTCAGCACACGCACACCGGTACGCGTCACCGCCACGGTGTGCTCGAACTGCGCCGACAACTTGCCGTCGCGCGTATGCACCGGCCACTGATCCGGCTCGACACGGATCGCCGCCCTGCCCTGATTGATCATCGGCTCAATGGTGAACACCATGCCTTCCTGCAGCTGCATCCCGGTGCCGGCATGCCCGTAGTGCAGGATCTGCGGCTCTTCATGCATCTGCCGGCCGATGCCATGCCCGCAATATTCCTTCACCACGCTATAGCCCTGCTCGCGCGCATGCCGCGCGATCGCATGACCGATGTCGCCCAGCCGCGCGCCTGGACGCACCGCCGCAATCCCCTTCCACATCGCCTGATAGGTGGCCTGCACCAGCCGCCGCGCCGGATACGCCACCTCGCCTACAAGATACGTCGTGCTGGAGTCGGCGATATAGCCATCCTTTTCCAGCGTGATATCCAGATTGACGATCTGCCCGTTGCGCAGCACGTCCGCGGCCGCGGGCACGCCATGGCACACCACATCATCGATCGAGGCATTGAGCACGAAGGGAAAGTCGTACTGCCCCTTGCTGGCCGGCCGCGCGCTCAGCTCGTCGACAATCATCCGCTCGACGAAGTCGTTGAGTTCCAGCGTGCTGCGGCCTGCCAGCGGCAGCTGATCCAGCGCATGAAACACCTGCGCCAGCAGCGCACCGGCGTTGGCCATCAACGCAATCTCCGCCGGCTGCTTGATCATGTCCGCGCCGGCTTCAGGGTTTGCGGACGCACGCCTGCCGCGCGCAGTTCCTGCGCCACGATGTCTTGGAACGAGGATTCCGGATGCATCTCGCACAGCATCCCGACCTTGATCCAGAAAGTGGCCTGCGCGTTGATCGACCGGCTGGTCACTGTGCACGCGCGGCGCAGTTGATCGTGCAGTTCGTCATCGATATTGACGATGCCCATGCAAGCTCCAATGCCGTGAATATACGGATCGTATATGAAACGTATAAACACCTGCAATGCCGGCAGTTGCCTGCGGCTGCGCTCGCTGGGTACTAGGCGAACGCAGCCGGGAAGACATCAGGCAGCGCAACGCTAGTGACCGGCAACCGGCGAGCGTGCGCCCGCCGCAAAGCCGTGCTGTCGGGCACGCCATGCAATCAGCAGCCCGATTGCCAGCAGCAGGGCCATGGCAACCGGAAAGGTCTGCGCCCCCCATTGGTCCAGCAGCACGCCGCCCACCACGCCACCGCCAGCGATGACGCTGTTCCAGGCAACCACATTGAGCGACAGCGCAACATCGGCGCCTTCGCCTGCGCTGTCGGCAAGCGCGGTCTGCAGCAGCGTCGCCGCGCCGCCAAAGGTCAGGCCCCACACCGCCACACAGACGTAGACCACAGGCTGCACGTCTTGCAGCAACGCCAGCACCACTGAGATCGCAAGGAACGTCGCCAACGACACCAACACCGTGCCACGTAGGTGCTGCTCCACCAACTTTGCCGCCACGCCGATGCCGACCAGTGCCGCAACGCCGAAGATCAACAGCAACACGTCCACGCGATGTGCCAGCCCCGCGTGTGCGGCGAACGGCGCCACATAGGTGTACAGGATGTTGTGGGCCAGCATCCACGCCATCACGGTGGCGAGCACCGGGCGCACGCCGGGCGTGCCGAGCACCTTGCGCAGCGGCACCCGCTGCGCTGCGGACTGGCCGGGGTAGTCGGGCACCTTCAGCAGCACCCACACGATAAGAACGAGCGTCAGTCCGGACATCGCGGCGAACGCGCTGCGCCAGCCCAGTATGCCGCCCATCCAGGTGCCCAGCGGCACGCCGAGGGAAAGCGCAACCGGTGTGCCCACCATCGCAATCGCCATGGCCCTGCCCTGCTGGTCCGGCTGCACCATGCGCCGCGCGTAACCGGCAAGCAGGCTCCACGCCAGGCCTGCCGCTGCGCCGGCAAACAAGCGCGCCACCAGGGTCAGCGCGTAACTGGTCGACAGTGCGGTGACCGAGTTGAACAGCAGGAAGCCGACGATGGTGAGCAACAGGACGTTACGCCGCCTCCACTGCTGGGTCGCAATGGTCAGCGGAATTGCGGCAATCACCGACCCAAGCGCGTAGGCGGTCACCGTCTGCCCGGCCAGTGCCGGGCTGATACCGAGGCCTGCGGACATCTGCGGCAGCAGTCCTGCCGGCAGGGTTTCGGTCACGATGCAGATGAAACCGGTCATGGCCAGCGCCAACAGCGCGGCGACGGGCAATGGCGGCGGGATCGCACCGGCGGTGGATGCAGTTGGAGAGGTCACACGCTGTCCTTTGTTGGGGAGGGGATGCCGGTCAGGCCGCTACATATATATCGATCGGTACATATCAAGACCAAAAAAAACAGGCCTTCGTCCTGAGACCTGCCGGCCGGCACCACTGAGTATTTACATATGTACCGTTCGATATATATACCTGCAGGGCAGCCGCGTTGTCAACGACATCTGTATCGACTAGTCTTGATGTAGACATCGGAGGGCGCCATGGCGCAAATGGGACGGCCACGCAGCTTCGACCGTGACGCCGCGGTGGAAGAGGCGCTTCACCTGTTCTGGGAACAGGGCTACGAATCCACCTCGTTGAGCCAGCTCAAGGCCGCGATTGGTGGCGGCATCACCGCGCCCAGCTTCTATGCCGCCTTCGGCTCGAAGGAAGCGCTCTTCAAGGAATGCATGGACCGCTACCTGGCGACCTACGCCAGGGTGACCCACTGCTTGTGGGACGCCGCGCTTGGCCCCAGGCAGGCAGTGGAGCTTGCGCTGCGCCGTTCCGCCAAGATGCAGTGCGAGCGCGGCCACCCGAAAGGCTGCATGGTCACGCTGGGAGTGATGAGCGCGCCGTCGCCGGAGCTTTCGGCACTGTGCACACCGCTGACGCGCTCGCGCGCACGTACGCGCGCCGGCATCCGCGCCTGCGTGGACCGCGCCATCGCCAGCGGCGAACTCGGGCCTGCCGCGGACGCCGCCGCACTGACCTGCGTGTTCGACAGTTTCCTGCTCGGGCTATCCACGCTGGCCCGGGATGGCATGAGCTTCAAGGCGATGGATGCCGCGATCACGCAGCTCATGGGGTTCTGGGACACCCAGGCGCGCTAGGTAGGCAGCGCTTCAACCTGTGCGCCGCCGGAGGTATCGATGGCATCGGCAGCGCGCATCGCTGTGCTGGTCTAGTCGAAGGTGCCGACAGCGGAAAGCCGCACCAACTCGTCCACCACGTAGCGCACCTTCGGGCGCAGGTGGCGCGTGCGCGGCCACAGCGCGTAGATTTCGATGCAATAGGCCGTGCACTCTTCCAGGACGAGCTGCAGCCTGCCCGACGGGATGTGCGGGCGCACCAGCGAGATCGGCATCTGGCAAATGCCCAGACCTGCAATCGCAGCGTCGATGACCGCGTCGCCGTCATTCAACTGATGCGTTCCTTGCGGCACAAAATCGCCGGCGCTCACCGTTTCGCCAAACCGCCAGCCGACAGGCTGGCCATTGCGGAAGCCGACGATGCTGCGATGCGCCTGCAGGTCCTTGATGGTGCGGGGAGTCCCGTGTGCAGCGAGATACCCAGGTGATGCACATAGCACCAGTCGCTGCCGCCCCAGTTTGCGCGCAACCAGACCACCGGAGCTTTCAACGCCACCAAACCGGATCGTCAAGTCGATGCCTTCCTGGGCCGGGTCGATCAGATGGTCGTTGAAGGAAAGCGTGTAGTGAAGATCGGGGTGCGCTGCGCCGATGCGGAGCAGGATCGGCAGCATGACGTGGCGACCGAAAGACGACGGCATGTCCACGCGCAACCGGCCGCTGGGCAGTGACGACTGAGAGGCCAGGCCAGCTTCTGCGCTGGCGATCTCTTCCAACGCAGCAGCGCATGTCGCGAAATAGGATTCACCATCAGCAGTGAGCGCGATGCGGCGCGTGGTGCGATGGAACAGGCGCACGCCCAGCCGCGTCTCCAGGCGGGCGATCGCCTTGCCTACCGCCGAGCGCGAGATCCCCAGCGACTCGGCCGCCTCGGTGAACGTCCTGGAACGTGCCGCAGTGACGAAGGTGACCAGCCCATTGAGTGTCTCGACAGGGATCATCAGCGGCCCTTTGGGGAATCAATGTCCCCAATGGCGGGACTCCCGGCGCCTTTATGTGCGCCGGAGTCAACCTTACCTTCTTTAGCCTGTCCCACCAACTAGCGCCCTCCCCATGACATCAACGATTTTTCACCCCTTCGATCTCGGCGACATCCGGCTGCGCAACCGCATCGTCATGGCACCGATGACCCGCGCGCGCAATCCGGGATGCGTGGCGAACGCATTGACGGCGACGTACTACGCTCAACGCGCGAGCGCAGGCCTGATCGTCAGCGAAGGCACTCCCGTCTCGCAGCAAGGCCAGGGCTACATCGATGTGCCCGGCATCTGGTCGCAGGAGCAAGTCGCCGGCTGGAAGATGGTGACCGATGCAGTGCATGCCCAACAGGGCAACATCTTCGCCCAGTTGTGGCATGTGGGCCGCATGTCGCATACCTCGCTGCAGCCCGATGGCGCCGATCCGGTGAGCGCGAGCACGCGCCCGGTGGCATCCAGCTCCAAGAGCTTTGCGTTTATCTACCGCGAAGACGGAACGCGCGGGACGGCTGAGCCCAGCCCGGCACGTGCGCTGAAGACCGAAGAAGTGCCAGGCATCGTGCGCGATTTCGAGCAGGCAGCACAACGCGCGATCGACGCAGGCTTCGACGGCATCGAGATCCATGCGGCCAATGGCTACCTCTTCGAGCAGTTCCTCAACCCGATCACCAATGACCGTGTCGACGCCTACGGTGGTTCGCTGCAGAACAGGGCGCGGCTCATTCTCGAGACCGTGGATGCGGTGGCCGCGCGCATCGGCTCACGCAAGGTGGGGATCCGCCTTGCACCGAACAATCGCCAATTCGACATGCCCGCGTACGCCGAGAGCGAGGCGAGCTACCTGTACCTGGCCGAAGAACTGGCCAAGCGCGAGCTTGCGTATGTGCATCTAAACGACAACCACGCGAACGGCTCGCCGGACATGAGCGAAACATTCCTCGCAGCGTTCAAGCGCACCTACGGCGGCACCGTGATCCTTGCGGGCAAATTGAACCTGGAGCGTGCGGCCCGGCTGATCGATCAGGCAGTGATCGATCTGGCCGCGTTCGGCCAACCCTTCATTGCAAACCCGGACCTTGTGGCACGCCTGCAGACAGGCGCACCGCTCGCCTCTCCGGATCGCGACACCTACTACGGCGGCGGCGCAGAGGGTTACACCGACTATCTAGCCGCAATCTGAAGCACAAGCATCCACCTCCGATGCATCCGCCGGCGGCTGGCGCTGCGCGCTGCGAATTCGCCTCCAGAGGGATATCGCAGCGCGCATCGGCGTGCTCCTGCGCCAAGCTGCACCGCGTGTGGAGGTGTGCTTGAGTGACGCGTCTTCCATTGAGCTGGCGGTACGCGTGATCGCCGGCGGCACGTCATCGGCCAACCTGCCCCAGCCAGCCTTGATGAACCTTCCAACGACCCTCGGTAGCGTGGACATGACAGCACGACAAGCGGCGGCGTGAGAGCCGCACGCCGTCAGACGGGCGCGTTGGCCAATGCTCGACATTAGAGGTTGGGCGACATGGCTACCTGCCTTGACCTTCGACGCGTCTGCTCGCTCACAGACTATTAGAGCCCAGTCTGAAGATGCGGCAGGCACGACCAAGCGCTGCCGGAGGTTCTCGAAAGGAGCTCCCTTAACTCCAATGCTTTCCCGTTGACACGCGCCAGGAGCCGGAGCGAGTATGCGTGCGTCGCCGCATCATCGGCGACCGGGCTTGGCGGCCTGACTGTCAGCGGCGAAAGCCGCATTGAGCATGCTCTGCGGCTTTTTCGTGCCCGGCGTTGTCTGTTTTTATGGACGGTCGGACGGGGAGGCTGCAAAGCCTGCCGGCGCTGACCCGGTCCGCCAACCCCGTTCGGTCGTCCACCCTGCTTGGCGGCGTGGTGGATGGTTCGCTCATCGAACTGGAGTCAGCACCATGTTCTACAACACCCAACAAGCACCCGCGTCTGCGGCGCGCCAGATCGGCCACCATATCGATCTGATCGCCAACGCTTTCGAATGCAGTCATGCGTGGCTGAACCAGATGGCACGCCTCGTAAGCACAGGCAAGGCCATCCACGCCCTCCCGTTTGCCGACAATAAAGCAGCGATCGCTGCAGTTGATCCCTTGTGCGCGCAGGTGCGGCCATGAGCACTAGCAGACAGTTCCGCGTCTGCACCGGCGTCACCCTCAGCTTCGAAATGATGCAGGGCTATGTGCTGGCCATGCTGCATTCCCACGCGCAGCCTGGTCTGCCGCCGATCCTGATCGCCTGCGAAGCCACGGGCCTTGATGACGTCTTGCCGGGCGGCGATGCGCAGAGCATCGTGCTGGGCCGGCTGCACGTCTGCATGCATGAAGACCCGGCACTTGATGTCCTCACCTGGCTGCGCAAGCAAGCGCACCGCAACGGAGCGACACGATGACTACCGCACACGCAAACGCTTATCCAGAAGACGCCGACTGCGCGATCAGCAAAGAAGAACACGACGTGTCCCGGTAGTTTCCGAGCCACAAAAAAGGCACTTGGACGCGCGTCCAAGTGCCTGCTTTCTATTGGCCCACCCTCAACCACACTTCGGCCCGAATCCCTATATTTGCAAGGATTAGACCATCTAAGTAATGACAGTTACCACCACAGTTACTGTCAGGACTTTCATGTTGTCGTACAGCGCCACGCCTTTGGAGCACAGTCAAGACCCCGGGATGTGCAGCTCTGGCGCCAGCGCTATGCTAAGGCAATGTCCGTCAGTCATTTAGAGGCTATGCCGCATGTCAGATATTCTAACCGACACCCTTGAGGCACGCTTGTGGGCACACGGAGCCACTGCTCGACATGAGGGTGGCATCTATGGGCTGATCGCTGCGGGAGTGATCTGGACAGATGCTCGTGCTGCGGACGGATCGCTCATCCTGGAGGCGGCGCGTCCAGGTCGCCCTGAATGAAGTAGATGGTCTTGTTGGACGTGGTCATGGCGGCGCGTTCCTCGCGGTTGGAGTTCAGGTGGAATGCCGTGAAGCACTTGGACGTCCAGAAAGGATCAAGACCCTCTCAGGCGCCTGCGAAGCGCCAGCCGCCCTGCCCGCTTCCGGGCATCGCAGCGGCGTGTAAGCCGCAGGTCAATGCAGTAGCAGACGCTGGCCAACGGCAGGCACAACAACAGATACAGGCCTGGTAGGGCCCTGCCGGGTACGCCGTGGTTGATGAGGAGATCCATCACAGGCAGCATGAAAGCGAGCGAGAAGAGCGAGACAAACAGGTGCCAGAAGCTGAAGAATAGGTATCGATTCGTCCAGCGCGTGCCCTTCGCCGGGCTGTCGATCGACTCGGTTGCCAGGCGATGTGCGGCCACCCGCAGCCGGCATCCGCAGCCGAGCATTCCGGACACGAGCACGATGCCCACATAGATCAGCGAAAGGGTCAGCATGTGTCAGCGCTCGCGCAGGGCTTCAGTGGTGTGCTGTTGAAAAGGACTAAGCAGGTAGTCGATGACCCGGCGCTTGCCCGTCTTGATCTCTGCACTAAGGCTCATCCCGGCATTTAACCGCGCACTTATACCATCGATCTTCAGCGTGGCCCATTCCAGCTTCACCCGGGCAGGGAACACTAGGCCCAGCTGTTCGTCCTCGCGGCGTCATGGGAGACGCTAACTACCTTGCCGGTCAGGTAGCCGTAGCGGCTATATGGAAAGCTATCGACTTTCACGATCACATCCTTACCCGGCTGCACGAAGCCGATGTCCTTGTTGAGCACAGTGGCCTCGATCTCCAGAGCGTCTTCGCTGGGTACGACGACCAGAAGTGCCTGGGCTGGTGTGACAACGCCACCGACAGTATGCACAGCCAGCTGTTGGACGGTGCCCGCTACCGGTGCCCGCAACGCAGCCCCTTCAATTCCGAAAGCGCGATCACTTGTGCCGCGACATCGACCCTATTGCTGAGCCGCTACAACCCGATGAACAGTGGCAGCGCGTATTTGATCACCTGCTCGAACGCATCTACCGACATCTGTGGCAAGCGCGCACCAAAGGTCTGCGCAGCATTATGACGCAACGCGCCACCTACTGAGTCCGCTCCCTCGTTTGTTGCGGCAGCGCTATCGACAAACGTCGCACGGCTCGACCCTTCGTTCCGAGAGGCCGCAGTTCGTGACCAAGCCATGCGGCGTGGGCGGTGCCGTAGATGATCGCAACCTCGCAAGACAACTACGAAAGTGGCAGTAGGGGATGACCATCGTCTTGCGAGTCGGCGGAACCGAGGATGGCGATATCGCTCACTGTTTCGGGCCTATCCACCACGGGACGCCGCCACTCAATTAACGCGCGAATGGGCGCCCCCCCACCCATGACATCCCTTAAAGAACCCTATCCCTGATGAAAACTTCACCACTGCCAAGGCATTTGGCAGCTCTCTCGTTTGCCATCGTTACCACCCTCGCATCCTCGATCGCCGCGGCGCAGACCCCGGGCGTCGTAGCACCTCGAAATCCCGACCGCGCGGTGCTTCCGGTCATCTCCGGTTCGAAGGTCAGCACTCCCTTTGGATCATGCACCGTGGGGGCCGTGTTGGTGCCCACAAGCATCTTCCACAGGTTGACGCCTTACCAACGTGCAACGCGATGGATCGTGCTGGCTAAGCACTGCGCGCCCATGTACGCGAGCATCCACGTGGGTACGGCTTCCATCGGCAACGTCGTGTGGCAATCAGCCACCTCGGACATTGAGCTTGTGCGGGTATCGCCCCAGCAGGATCAGGCCGCAGTGTTGTACTGCTCTTCCCACAGCAGCGCAGCCTTTTGCAATCCGATCCAGTCCTATACCCCCCGGGCGAACAATCAGGTCTTCATGCCACGCGCAGGGCGGGAGGCGCGTCTTGCTGTAACGGGTTGGTCGAACGCGCCCGACGGGCAGTTCTGCACAAGCGGCTGGCGCACCGGCGTCCGCTGCGTGTGGCATGGCATGTCTTTGGTACCTGGAATTCCGAGACCGAGTTATCAACACATTGATGCCGCCCACGCATCTGAGCTCAATAGCATCGACAACGGCGACTCCGGTGGACCAGTTGTCACCTACGACCGGCATCTGATCGGGATCATCTCATCCGGCGAGCACGATGGCCGTTCCATCGTCTACTACACACCAATGCAACAGGTGCTGCACGAGCTGTATAGCTACTCCCTCGCCCCGGCCGACCTCCCCACCGCTGCCGGCGACGACAATCCGATTTCTGCTGGCGGTGAAAACGTTGGTTGGGAACTGGCGCCTACCGACGGGTGAGGACGGCACGGTCGCGACTCACATCCGGGTGAGCACAACAGGTCGGCGTCTAGAACATCAGGCTGTGTCATTCGCAGCCGGTTGAATTTGAAGTAGCTATCAGTCAGCAAGGCGCCGCCTCCGGGCGGCGCTTTGCTATGCGGCTGAGCAGCACAACCTACCGCGTCGCCAAAGTCGGCGGGCACCCCTGCCCCCTCCAGCAGCGAGTCGAATGGCTCTATGAAGAGCGCAGGCGTGGCGGGGCGACGATTGTGCCCCTCTCGATCTCGCACTGAGATCCGACCTCGCACCGAGAGATGAGCTTTTTCTCATTTGCTGGGGCTGGCGCCCTGTGTACCGCGTCGCTTTGGCTGCGCCTTGGTTGGCGCGAGTGCGAACGCAAGGCTCGCGAGTCGATTCCGGCCTTCGGCTTTGGGCTGGCTAGTGAGTTCGCTGAGCCGCTCCAGCAGTACGTTGACCTCCTGGAGGTCCCGATCACTGAGCCAGCCCTTGTTGCGCGAGACCCACAGTTCGCGCTTCTTCCCTGCGGTGACCACCTCCTCAACCTCAATAGCGGCCTCGAAGTCCTGCTGAGCCACTTGCAACAGGGAACGGGCGAAACGTGCCAACTCATTTGCATTGCCGTGGGGACCTAGGTTGTAGACCAGGCGAACGGGGCCAGCGCCTTCTCCCGCCAAGCGGAAGACACGCTCGCCCCCAACCTCCATTACTTCCGTGAGTAAGTCACCGGCGACCAGTTCACGCAGGTGGTAATACAAGCCGTCCGCAGGCCGACCCAACTGCTCAGCGAGTTCGGCCGTGCTTGCCGCTCCTCCTAGAGAGGCGAGCGTGTCGACGATCTCTTGCCGCGCTGGCGAGCTCAGTAGCCTCACTTGCTCGGGCCGGGAGATGAGACGCCGCGGAGATGTATGCATGGGCATGGACACTCGTTGAAATATGTGTGCATTATTTAAACACAAGTAACGCGCGGGCAAGCGCGCTTCATCAACCGCCTGGAGCAGATGTGTCGATCGATCTATGGAAGATCCTGGGCCTAACAGCCCTGGCGCTGTTGACAGCGCCCGCGATACCCGCTGTTGCCGCACCCCCTGCTTCCGTCATTTCTGCAGCGGACTTGCGTGCCGACCTGCAGACCGCGATCGAGACTATCGAGAAAAATCATCCTGACCTTGAACACATGGTGGACAAAGCGACGCTACGCCGCACCGCTAGATGGATCGACCGTGATCTGGACCGGCCGATGGATCAGACCCAGGCTTGGTCTGTGCTGGCCCAGCTCAATCCTGTGCTGGCCGACGGCCACCTCCTCATCGGCTTGCCTGACTGGAGAGCCTCGGCCGCTTCTGCCACCGCACAGGGGGCCCCGTGGTTTCCTTTCGAGGTCTCCGTGGCGGCATCCGGACATCTACGCCTCATTGCGCTACTTGGTGGCGCTCCGTCCGCCGATGCCGGGCGTTCTGTCAGCCGTATCAACGGGGTCCCGGCCAAAGAAGTTGTTCGGACGCTGCTAAAGCGCACTCACGGCGATACGCCAAGTGCCCGTGCGGCGCTTCTGTCTCAACGTTGGTGGCTCTTCTATGCCAAGGTCTACGGCACACCAGCGACCTTTGATTTGGAATTTGCTGACCAGCGAGGTCGGGAGCAGCTAGCTGCTTCACGCAAGGTACTCCCCGCTGTCCTGCAACGCGACGCGAGCTTTGAGCGGCTATTTCGCTGCGAAATTAGGAGTAACGGCGCCGTGCTCACAGTGAGCACGTTCTCCTGGCCAGACAAAGCCCGCTTTTTCGCGTTCACGGAAGCATGCTTCACGAAAATGGCCAGAGAACGGGTCCGACGCCTCGTCATCGATATTCGCGAAAACGGCGGTGGGGATGACGACATGTGGCGCGACGGCATTCTCCGCTATATCGCCGATCAGCCTTTCCGGCACGGTTCGCATTACATCAAACGCGTACTAACACCAGGGCCGGGAGAACTCGCCGGTCAGCTTGTGGAAGGAACGATCGAATCCGTCACGGAACCGGCAACCGCAGAACCGGCGCACTTCACGGGAGACGTCAATGTGCTGGTCGGCCCGCTGACCTACTCCTCAGCGGTGCTGTTCTCTAACGTCGTCCAAGACTACCGCTTCGGACACGTGGTGGGTATCGGCAAATCGGTCAGGACGCGACAGACCGGCGGCGTAAAGACACTGATACTTCCGAATACCGGCCTTCTACTTTCCTATCCACGCTTCGTCCTCGACCGCCCGTCGGGAGCTCGGCGACCGAAGTGGCTGACGCCCGACAGAAAGATCGCTGACGATCCACTCAATCCAGAAGCACCGATTGACGTACTGCTTGAGACGAACGATTAGCCACAAAGAGAGGGCAGCTATCTGCCCTCTCATTCCTCATACTTTGCCAAGCCGCTCCCGAGTGACAGCGGCATGTTGGTCGGTCATCTCGATTCCAACTGCTTCGAAACCTCCCGGTTGGGCAGCAATCAACGTGGTGCCGGATCCGGCGAACGGATCAAGCACGCGGCCACCTGACTCGCAGATCCGCAGCAGCTGCCGCATCAACGCTGTCGGCTTGCCAGTCAGATGATGCTTATCGGCCTTACGCATCGACTCACGGATGACACCCGGCAACGCCGGCGCGTGGCGATCCAACGGCATGTTGCCCTTGCTGCCCCACACGATGTATTCGGCTTGGTTCCGGCAGCGTCCCAACTGCGGCCGCACGTCTTCGGTCTTGTCCCAGACAGTGATGCCGCGCCAGGTGAAGCCGGCGATCTGCAGCGCGTCGTTGGTCAGCGGCAGCTGCCTCCAGTCGGTGAACAGCAGCACTGGGGCGCCGTCCTGCAGATCAGCGGCCCATGCCCATTATTTTTCCGTGCACTGGTGCGGCAAAGCCCCACGCCACAGCAGGTTTGTGTTTCTTTCTCACGCGCCTTGGCTTCACATTGCAATCAGTCGCGGGCACCACGCATCAAGACCAGCACTGCGCGCTCGACATCATGCTGAAAGTCATAGCGCAGCCCCTCCAACTCCGGAAGCGCAATCACTTGTGCCGCGACATCGACCGGATTGCTGAGCGGCCATAACCCGATGATCAGTGGCAGCGCGTATTTGATCACCTGCTCGAATGCATCTACCGACATCTCTGGCAAGCGCGCATGGAAGGCCTGCGCAGCCTGATGGCGCAACGCCAACAAGTTGAGCTTGAATTCGACCATGCGCTCGAACGACAACTTGCGCTCCAAAATGGACGGCATGATGCTTGTCAGCCGGCACAGCAACGGACGCGCGCACAACGTTTGCGCAAAGACCGCTGCAATGTCCTCGACAGTTGCCTCGGCCTTGCCGTCCAGTGCCAGCGCTACTCCAAGTTCGGCCTGCCAGCCGGCGTATTCCTCTACGAGCACGTCTATCAGTACAGCTTCGCTGCTTTCGAAGTAGCGATAGACGTTGGACTTTGTCATCTGCGCCTGGCGCGCCAGTTCATTGATTCCCAGATCAAGCGCGCCCGGGCTGTCATCCAGCATCGCGCGAGCAGTGGCTAAAAGGTGGCGGCGGCGCTCCTCTTTTTGCTCAACCGAGCGTGCGCGGACATATGGCGTGAACGAATTCATACGAAAACCTGTACCTCACTTGATAAAAGACCGATGGTCTTCTAAATTGAAGACCATCGGTCTCCAATCTTGCCTGAAAGCCAGGATCCAGGCCACGTCGTCCACCATGCACAGAGCCACCACCATGCCAAGCAACAACACAGACTGGGTCCTGATCACTGGCGCTTCCAGCGGTTTCGGTGAAGAATTTGCCAAGCAATATGCAGCTAAAGGCCACCCGCTGATTCTCGTCGCGCGTCGGCTGGACCGCCTGCAGGCTCTGGCAACTACGCTGCGCCACGAGCACGGAGTGGAAATCATCACCGAACAAGTTGACCTGTCAGAAGTAACCGCCATAGCGACCCTGCATTCCAGCCTCCGTGAGCGGGGCATTGAGGTGGAAATCCTCATCAACAACGCCGGCCACGGGCTACAAGGCACCTTCCTGGACACTTCGGTGCAAAGCACCCTGGATATGGTGCAGCTGGATATCGCCAGCCTCACCGTCATGACCCGACTGTTCGGCGCCGACATGCGCCAGCGCGGTCACGGCAGGATCCTTCTGGTTGCCAGTCTGCTGGCGCTCTGGGGTGTGGAGGACATGGCTGTTTATGGTGCATCCAAGGCGTACGTCCTGCGCTTGGGCGATGCGCTGCATCGTGAATTCAAGCGCGATGGCGTCACCGTCACCTCACTGTGCCCAGGTATGTCCAACACTGGATTCGCTCAGGCTGCGCAGCAAAAGATCACCCTCGGATTGAAGCTTGCGATGATGCAACCGGCACCGGTGGTACGTGCGGGCATCCGCGCACTCCATAAGGGTCGCATTAGCGTTGTCCCCGGATTGGGCAACAAGATTGGCGCGTTCATGATTTGGGCTACTCCGCGCTCGCTGCACCAATCCCTGTTTGCGCGCGTCATGAATAGTTGAAGGAATTCTTGATCGCTAACGATGCCATTTCGGGATACGGCCAAGGCCATAAGGATTCGAACCTGAAATCAAAGGATTATGAGGCAGGAAAATTTAGATTAGCGATCAATAGTTAGGCCGACTAATTTCCTCAACCGCTTGGCTTCGACCCGTTGTAGCGGCTGGGTCTATGGGGAAATTTTTCCAAGCGTGCGCTCCCCGATAGAACAGCGTATTTGGGTGGATGTATTAGCTTACATCGATGCCAGCAGCGTTGCTTGCTAGCCGCTGCATTCTCCCCAGTACGGACTTCATTACTCGCGAGCTATCTTTTCGATCCAAGCCTTTACAGACGCGGTGTCAGCGATGTTTCCTTTGTACTCGATCTCAGGCTGCTGAGGCACGTTGTCGTTGCGCTGTCGGCCGTCACGTGTCACATAGGGGACCGCAATAACGCCGTTACTGCTGGGTAGGTCAGCTTCGACTGGAGAACCTGTCCGCGTATCAACAAACGTTTCAAGGCCAACCTGTTTGACCCCAGGGAAGTTCTTCAGCTCATCTACAAACGCAATACACGCACTTCCGCAGTCGTAGTCAGTCAGGACGAAGACCTTTGCCCTGACAGGGTTGGCGGGTATGCGTCTGGGCTTCGGAACCTTGTTAGCGTTCACCGGCTCTTTGATTACTGTCTCTCCCCGTGCCACTGCGGCGGCGTATAGGCTGTTGTCGGCGTCATAGGGTGTGCCGTCTTTCGGCCCCTCTGCCGGGGCGCTGGGGTCGGCTTGTCCCTGTGGTGCTGCTGCGTCGCGCTGATGCTCCTTGCTGACTCGGAGGACAGCAGAAATCTTCAATCGTTCACGGGCATAGTAATTTGCATACTCTCTGCCATAGAGCGCACGCAATACACCCATAAACCATTCGTAAGGCCCGCCAGTGTTTCCGCGCACATCAAGCACAATGATTGACTTATCACGCAGTGACGGGGCCACCTTGTAGAGCGCCTCAAACTGATCTGACTCCTTCCGGTCTCGTGGAGAGAAATTTCCGAGCCGCACCCATGCGCCGTCGTTACCGAACGGTTCGACAGTGACGCTTCTTCCCAGCTGAGGGACCAACTGTGACCGGATTTTTGCGAGCTCGGTGGTGGGGATGATGTGCCACTGCAAATCAACGCTGCGGCCGTCGACGATGCAGCTGCGGGGCCTGGCTATGAAGGGACTCGCTGAATCCCGAAAGAGGTTCAGTGCCACACGTGCATGCGTGGACTCCAGGCCTGGAATCATGTTTTGGTAGGGCGCCACGCGCTTTGACCATTCGGCCATAGGCAGTCCGTCGCATTCCGTGATCTCAGCTCCGTTGGCTATCACACCTTCCGATCCAGCAACGAGGAAACGGCGTCCCTGGTAGACCGCGAGAAAGCCCGGCCATTGATAGAACACAGGTGTCAGCTCAATAGAGACGTAAGCATGCGCATCGTTGAACGTTGAAAAAAGGTGAGCCATCGTTTGTCGATAGCCCTCAAAATTCTTGACCTGCTGTAGGTCCGCATCGGCTTGTTTGCGTGCTTTCGACAGAGTGGCCTCAAACCCTGAAGGATCTGGGTACACGGCCATGATGGATTGGTCCCGAAACCACTGCAGCGAGAAGTCGACATCTTTGTCCGCCATGGCAGCCCATCCCTGATAAGCGGTGCTCGACTGTGGGGCCTGTTGCGCGCTAGCAGGGGAAAGCATCTCGGACCAGAGCACCAAGGCGGCGCAGAAGACAGGGAGTACGCGGCTCGAAGACGGGCGGTGCTTTGGAACGGATGCCATTAGATGAGAGCCTTGATAGATCAGGTAGGTCAAGCAGGATCCATGCCAAGCTCTTCCGCGACAGATGTTACCCCTACTGACTGCACGGTGTCCGCGGACGTCCGAGGGGTGTCCGCCTGTCCGCAAGTAGACACGCCACAACATTTCCGCATGCTTATTGAGGAAAGTCTCGCGCCTTTTTCAGCCGGCCGGGTCAGGCCAGCTGCATGAAGGCATTAGTCAGCGTAATCCTCCGGTGACCAGGATCTCTTCACCGGTCACGAATCGGGCATCGTCAGATGCAAGGAACGTCACCACGCTTGCGATGTCTTCCGGCTGGCCTGCACGTCCAAGGGGCGTCTGCGCCACGATGCCACTTGCCATTTCCGAACCGACGATGCCGGCAGTTGTCGTTCCTTCGGTGATTACAAATCCTGGGCTGACGACGTTGACGCGGATCTTGCGGGGGGCAAGTTCCTTGGCTAATACGCCAGAAATTGCGTTAACGGCTGCCTTGCTAGCGGTGTACAGCGATGTACCTGGCGATCGCAAGGTGGTGATCGAAGAGGAGATGTTGACGATGCTACCTTCGTTTCGAAGATGCTTGATGGCCGCCTGTGTGGTCATGATCATGCCCAGAACATTGACATCGAACAGGCGACGGTACTGATCCTCTGTGACGTGCTCTACCGCTCCCACATCCCAGACCCCGGTGTTGTTTACCAGGATGTCGAGACGCCCGAACTGCGTCACCGCAGATTCAATAAGTGCCTGTGCTTCGACGGCGATGGAGATGTCTGCCCGGACTGCAAGCGCCTTGCCGCCTGCTGCGGAGATAGCGTCAACCACAGCATCTGCTCCCGCCTTGCTCGACGCGTAGTTGACCACTACTGATGCGCCTTCTGCCGCCAACGCCTTTGCGATGCCTGCGCCGATCCCCTTTGAGGACCCCGTCACCACTGCCACCCTACCTGCCAGCTTCTTCATGTTGCTATCCTCGATTGCTACTTTTGACATCGACATTGACCAGAGCTGCAGAACGCACACCCTAGTCCCGTAGTTCGGATATTATGAACTATGGTCACCGAGGTCAAGCGTTGCAGAAAATCACCATGAGACCCTTACTTCATCCTGCTATCGAAGACGTTCGACCCGCCGCGATTCTCCATGCGCTGTCGGACCCCAACCGTGCGGCGATCCTTGCCAAGATCCTCACTGCCGGCCACGTGGAGGCGTGTGCTTCTGTCGCCGAGCTGGGCGATCGCGTGATTCCGAAATCATCGCTGTCGAATCATTTCAAGATCTTGCGCGAGGCTGGACTGATCCGCAGCGAGCGTCACGGTGTTGAGATGCGGAACCATTCGAGATTTCCAGAAATCAACGCCCGCTTCCCAGGGCTGGTAGCAGCGATCATCAACGCCTATGCATCGGACAACGCAGATGGCGCGCCTAACTTGAAATCGTAGGTCAAGATCCTGCGATGGGTGAACCAGCCGCCGGTCAGCGACCGCAAGCGGCGGCTTGTACGCATCCTGGAGCGGAGCGATATCAGCCTAGTCAGTTCATGCATTCACTATCAGTCTCACTCCTACACGCGGCCTCACCAGCCTCGGAGAAGCTAGCGATCTGCAGCGCTTCAGTGAGCAGCTGCAACTGATATCAAGCATTGAACAGCAACACGGCGGGCGCAGTCTTTTAAACGCTCCCTAACCCCGATAAACATAGATGTGTCCACTTCAAGTGCGAGCGTTCGTCGCGCTCGTTGCGGACAAGATTGGCATGCATCGCGCCATCGCTCCGGACGCAGGTCTGTGACTGCGGCTCGGCCCACTCTGCCACGCAGGACAGCACCGGCATAAGAAGGTTATTCAGTGTGCCGAACGAAATTCATCTCAAACGTGGGCTTCCTGGTCGGCACGTTCCAGCCGAGGCCATTATTTCAACGCCAGGCGATAACTGCTTAAGACGAATCGAGCTCGCTAGTAAAAGTCGCATGCCAAATCATTAGTCAATCATTAGCCCATATGCATTCACGTATTTTTTTACGAAGCTCTCGTGTAGCAGTGACGATTCTAAATTTTATTGCGCTCCCAAAAATCTTCAAACATTCGCTTCGCGGTCTCAATTTGCGTTACTAGGCAACAATATGATCAACGAAGATGTACGTTAGCCAGCTCATTAGTCGCCGGTCCGCTCCCCATGTCTGACCCATCCGCGCCCGATCATCTACAGCGCAGTCTTTCCAACCGCCACTTGCAGCTAATCGCCATTGGCGGGGCAATCGGCACCGGCTTGTTTATGGGTTCGGGCAAGACGATCAGCTTGGCTGGCCCTTCAATCCTGTTCGTCTACCTGATCATCGGCGCGATGCTGTTCTTCGTTATGCGTGCCATGGGCGAGCTGCTGTTGTCCAACCTTGAATATAAGTCGTTCATCGACTTTTCCACAGATTTGCTTGGCCCATGGGCGGGCTTCTTCTGTGGATGGACCTATTGGTTCTGCTGGATCATCACCGCCATTGCGGATGTCATCGCGATCGCTGCCTACGCACAGTTCTGGTTTCCGGGCCTAGCGCCGTGGATTCCAGCGGTGATGTGTCTATTACTCTTGCTTGCGTTGAACCTGGTGACAGTGAAGCTCTTCGGCGAGCTAGAGTTCTGGTTCGCACTAATCAAGATTATCGCCATCTGCGTATTGATCATTACTGGCGCGGGGCTGGTGATGTGGGGGTTCCGTTCGCCTTCCGGCAACCTGGCATCGCTGTCCAATCTGTGGAATGACGGCGGCATGTTCCCAATGGGAATTGGCGGGTTCTTCGCTGGATTCCAGATCGCAGTGTTCGCCTTTGTCGGCATCGAGCTGGTCGGCACCACTGCTGCAGAAACCGCCGACCCGCATCGCAACCTGCCTAAAGCGATCAATTCAATTCCTGTGCGCATTCTGATTTTCTATGTGCTTGCCCTGATCGCTATCATGGCCGTGACGCCCTGGCGGCAGGTAGTGGCCGGCAAAAGTCCGTTCGTGGAGCTGTTCGTACTTGCCGGAATACCAGCGGCGGCAAGTCTGATTAATTTCGTAGTGCTCACCTCAGCCACCTCGTCGGCTAACAGCGGTCTCTTTTCGACCAGTCGCATGCTTTACGGCCTTGCCGAAGAGCAAAATGCACCAAAGGGATTTGCGAAGCTCTCTAGTGCAGCAGTGCCAGCACGCGGCTTGCTGTTCTCCTGCGCTTGCTTGTTGTTGGGCGCGATGCTGGTGTACCTAATCCCCAACCTAGTCACCGCCTTTACTCTGGTCACGACATTGTCGGCAGTGCTCTTCATGTTCGTGTGGTCGTTGATTCTGTGCGCTTACATCGCCTATAGGCGCAAGCGCCCGGAGCTGCACGCAGGGTCAGCTTTCAAGATGCCCGGCGGTGTGCTGATGTGCTACGTATGCCTCGCGTTCTTCGCATTTGTCATTGTCTTGCTGACCTTACAGACCGACACACGCCAGGCGCTGTTGGCCAGCCCGATGTGGTTCCTGATACTGGCCGTCAGTTATCTAGCCAAGTCGCGCAGCGCAAGCGAAAAGAAATTATCGATCCATCAACAAACGCAAGTATTCATGCCAAGGAGAGAGCACGCCTGCCGATTACCAGAAATTGCACTCGTTGGGTTTGCAGAAGCCGCATTTGCATAAAATGCCTTTAGTGGCTCCGCGCTTAACAAGCGCGGAGCTTTTATTTTCTCGTTAAATTCCCAATGTATGTCTTGAATGCTATGGCATTCGGCGACCTAGTGACTCCCTCAGCGTCATAAGGAAAATTAATTTTCCGGCACTTTTCCCACACAAAGGAACAATGGCTTTCGATTTATTGCAAGCACTGCCATGTCAAATAGGACTAATCAGACTTATTGAGGATGAATCATTAAGTCCTGCGGATCGATGGCGTCCAGCCATTCAGCAGTTCGGGCGTCTTGCGGGCCTGAACTACGCTTCCGTGTAGAGTATTTCGCACCCTGCAATAATTTACTAATGTTTTTTTATAACTTTAGATATAAGCCTAACATCGCGTCTACCTCTCCGAGGCAATCACTGTGCGACACATCCTGCAAGCTGCCATCACGTTGACTTTGATCAGTACTTCCCTGCCTTCCTCGGCTCAAGGGGATGCTGCTGCCCAACGCAGATCAAGCTCGCCGGTGAGCACAGTTACGACCCAGTTACCCCGCACCGCTAAGCCCACGCATTACGCGGTAGAGATAACGCCGCATGCCGATGCACTCACCTTTGATGGCAAGGTGACCATTGACGTCGTCGTGCTGCAACCCACTGACAGCATCACGCTACATGCGGCCAAGCTCACCTTTGTCAACGCCACGCTCACCCAGCGCAAGCGTGACACACCGCAGCCAGCCATGGTCAGCGCCAATGATGAGGAACAGACTGCCAGCTTCACTTTTGAAAAGCCGCTGGCGCCCGGCAACTACGTGCTATCCATCGCCTATAGCGGGGTGATAAACACCCAATCCAACGGACTGTTTGCTGCTGATTACACGACGCCGCAAGGCCCACGGCGTGCATTGCTTACTCAGTTTGAGGCGGCCAATGCACGCAACTTCATTCCCTCCTGGGACGAGCCCAACTTCAAAGCCACCTTTGATCTGGCGGTGAATGTACCGGCCGCGCAAATGGCGATCAGCAACCTACCGGTGGCCAAGTCCACCGCGATCGCCGGCGGATTGAAGCGCGTGGTGTTCCAGCCCACGCCCCCTATGTCCACGTATCTACTGTTCCTGGGTGTGGGCGATTTCGAGCGCGCCACGGTCAAGGCCGAGAATGGCACCGAGATCGGCGTAGTGGCCCAGACCGGCAAGCTAGACCAAGCACAGTTTGCGCTGGAGTCGTCGCGCAACATTCTGCATGAATACAACGCGCATTTCGGCGAGCCTTACCCGTTGCCAAAGCTAGACAACATTGCCGCACCGGCACGCTACAACGCAGCTATGGAGAACTGGGGCGCCATTCTCAGTGCCGAAGCTTATCTGTTGCTGGATCCGGCAGTGGCTGGCATTGACGACAAGCAACGTGCCTTCGGCGTGGCCGCGCATGAAATCGCGCATCAGTGGTTTGGCAACCTAGTCACCATGGCATGGTGGGATGACCTGTGGCTCAACGAGGGCTTTGCCAACTGGATGGGAGCGCGTACGACGCAGAAGCTGCACCCGGAGTGGGACAGCAACAACATGCTTCCAGCTCTGCGCAGCCGCAGTGCTATGCAGGGCGACGCATCTGCCACCACTCACCCGGTGGTGCAGCACGTGACCACGGTGGAGCAAGCCGATCAGGCGTTCGACCAGATCACCTACAACAAGGGTGAAGCGATCATTGCGATGCTGGAAGATTACCTTGGTGCCGAGCAATGGCGCGATGGTGTCCGGCGCTACATCCGCCAGCATCGCTACGGCAACACCACCACCGATGACCTCTGGCAGCAATTCGATGCCGTAGCGCCAGGCAAGCAATTCACTCAGGTGGCGCACGACTTCACCCTGCAACCGGGCGTGCCCTTGATCAAGGTGCGCACCACCTGCACTGTGGGCAGCACCACGGTTGATCTGGAGCAGGGCGAGTACACGCTGGATCGCCCGAACAAGACGCCGCTGCGCTGGCGCGTACCGGTGGCTGTACGCGGTGCCAGTGGCACGCTCACGCGGGTACTGGTGGACGGCACCGCGCAACTACAATTGCCTGGTTGCGGTGGGCCTGTTGTGGTTAATGCCGGGCAAAACGGCTACTTCCGCACGCTTTATGCGCCCGCTGATTTCAAGGTGCTGCGCACAGGTTTCTCCACATTGCCGGTCGTGGACCAGATGGGCGCACTGATGGACACCAGTGCGCTGGCCACCAACGCCCTGCAACCGGAGGCCGACCTGCTCGATCTCACCACCAGCGTGGCAGCCACGGCACCGCCAGACGTGTGGCAGGTGGTGGCCGAGCTGTTCGACGGAATCGACACGGTATTCGATGGCGCGCCCAAAGAGCAGGCCGCATGGCGTAGCTATGCGGCGTCGCGGTTGACGCCAGCTTTTGGCAACCTGGGCTGGGACAGCCGCGTCAACGAGCGCAGCCAGGTGAAGGTGGCGCGCGCGCAATTGCTCAGCGCGCTGGGCGCCATGGGCGAGCCTGCCATCGTCGCAGAAGCGCGGCGCCGCTTTGTCGCGTTTGAATCCGATCCCGATGCATTGCCGCCTGATCTGCGTAAGAGTGTGCTGGACATCGTGTCCCGCCATGCCGACGCCGCCACATGGGATCGTCTACACGTTCTGGCCAAGGCGCAGACCAGCAACACGCTGCGTACGCAGTACTACGTACTGCTTGCGAATACGCAAGATGCTGCGCTGGCACAACGTGCACTTGACCTAGGCATGACCAGCGAGCCTGGCGGCAACATCGGCATGCGCATGATTTCGCAGGTGGCACGCCAGCACCCGGACCTGGCGTTTGACTTCGCGGTCGCGCATCGCGAACAAGTAGACACACTGATCGGTGCCACCTCCCGCAGCGGCTTCTACCCGCGCCTGGTTGCCACCTCGGCCAACCGGCAGACCGCCGACAAGGTCAAGGTGTACGCAGACCACTATCTTGAGCCAGACGCACGCAGCAATGCAGAAAAAGCCATCGCCGCCATTCAAACGCGCGCCACGCTGCGAGAGCGACGGGTCCCGGAAATTGAAGCTTGGTTGAGAGGGCGTAAGGAGTGAGTGCATTTACAGACGCATCTTTCTGTTGCTGCGCGTCCCCATGTCCTCAGTCCACGTCGAGTGGGGCTGAGGCTGGTTGATGGACGAAAGAGCGATCCAGCGCTTTACCCTATTTGTTTACTTAAGGATAGCCAGGCAATCAGTGTGCTACGGGTGTGTTGAAGAGCTACTAGAGCGATCGGCTATGTGGTGAGGAAAAACAAGCGTCTAGATCCGTGCTGACTCACGGGTTAAACACGTTTTAAACACAAAAATGGAAGATCTTAAACATTTCTCCTGATCTAGATACCCAGCTCTTCTGTCTCAGCACTTGCAAGCAGCAACAATGCGCTACTGTCATAACCTGTTGCTATCTTCCGGCGAGACATTCCATACTTACCCGCCACGTACACTTCCCCCTTAACATTCAGCTCAAATCATCTGAAGAAAAAATATCTATTCAATGCAAATGACGAGCAATCCACCTTAACGACAACGCACAATCAGTCAGAAAACTGGATATCGATAGCGTGTATTGCTGTTTTTAGTGCAGCTCTTTATCGCTAGCGCAATCTTTTATTAAAAATCAACAGGCCGGGTAAAAAATCATGAATTCATATAGAAAATACTTGAAATATTCAGGCGAGATTTGTCGAGCGCAGTTTTTTTATTAGGTCGCGCCTGCCCAATGCTCCAATGATCTCAACAACATGGCGCGGCATCAATCCGCAGCAACACAGGCTTAGCTCGGGCCGGCTGAGGCTTGGCGTCCGGGCAACTAGCAAGCGCTTGCCGCCGACTCGTTGCTACCGTTTTTTCGACAGCGTAGTGATTGATGAAGATAATGGGCGTCGCTGGCGCATTCGTATTGCACGTCCATGTGTGCAGCCACCCAGACGCGGTTTTCCGTCGCTGTGGATGCTGGACGGTAACCGGGCTCTTACCCACTTCGATACCGTCTTGCTGTGCCGGTTGTCGCAGCTGCCGGCGCCGCCCGTGCTGGTGTTTATCGATGCCGACCACGACCTGCTGATCGATTTGCCTACCCGCGCTCGCGATTATACGTTCCAGCCTGCCGACCATCCGTTTCTTAAAGCTCCCGATGCACCAGACGGGCTGGTAGGTGGCGGTGCGCAAGCATTGCTCAATGCTCTGCTGCTGAAAGCAATGCCTGCGATCACACACCACGTGCGGTTGGATCGCAGTAGGCAGGCGCTGTGGGGACATTCATTGGCCGGACTGTTTGTGTTGCACGCGTTGTATGCTGGCGACGGCCTGTTCACCGATTTCGCCACTGCCAGCCCGTCACTATGGTGGGGGCAAGGCGCACTGTTAGGCACGCCCGAGGAGCACTTCATTGCATGCGGGTCGCACTATCCCGCGCGTATATGGATATTTCTCGGTGGAGCAGAGCGAGCCGGCCAGATCGATCCGCGTAGCCGTGAACGTCCTGATCACACAGACTTATTGAATGCAATTCAAGGCGCGCCAGCTGACGCGGCATTGCACCTGGCAAAGCGCCTGGCGACGCTGCCAGGTCTTGCAGTGCGCTACCGCGAGTTCCCCGCCCTGCATCATGCGGCAGTGTTCCATGCTTCATTGCGCGCGGTGTTGCAACACATCGTCGGACTCCCGAGCCGGGGGGCTCGTAACCGCAGGTTATGAGTCGGCCGGGCTGTCGATGGCTACTACTGGCAGGCAGTCAAAGCCGGCATGTCCACACAGCCGTACTAAACGGCAATCGTGCGCTTCGCGCATGCAGCGGAACTTTGCCGAGCAGGCGCGCCATCCCAAACCCTTTCTGATAGTGCGTACCGCCCGGTCGACCAGGAGCTCTGGCTATGGTTGGATTAACTTTACGGGGAGTCGACATGCCCGATGGAAAAGCTGTTCGAGACATATGTCGCCAAGCACTTCAAAAAGCAGCTTACCGCGCATCTCGTGCTGGGCACTCAGGTAAGGCGGCACCATCTGGTGCGCTACGGCGACGCACAGTGGTTCCAGCTGCGCCGGGATATGGTGATAAGCCGGCAGGGCATTGGCGAGGCGGCTCGGTACGAGCAAGCAGATCTGATACGCACTTCCTGACAGAAACGGCTGACACAGCCTTATCTCAGCTTGTCTGCCCCTGTGTCCGTAGACTGTCTAGATAGTCGGCCCACCCCTGCATCATCTTCTTGCGCTCTGGCAGGTGCGCCGTGCGGTTGTAGGCTCGCCCCAATGGATCACGCACGGCATGCGCGAGCTGGTGCTCGATATAGTCTGGGCGAAACCCCAGAACTTCATCCAGCACGGTCCGCGCCATCGCACGAAAGCCGTGACCTACAATGGTTTCGCCATCGAAGCCCAAATTGCGGAGCGCGGCATTGACCGTGTTCTCGCTCATGGGGCGATCGGCGCTGCGCACGCCGGGAAACACGTAGTCGCTGCGCTTGGTGAGTGGCCATAGTTCTTCAAGCACTGCCACTGCTTGTGCGGATAAAGGAACGATATGCGCGGTCTTGCTCTTGCTGGTGACGTAGCGCCACTCGCCGGCTTCCAAGTCAATATCCGTCCACTTGGCCTGCCGCAGTTCGCCAGGGCGCACGAAAAGCATGCGAGCCAGCTTGAGGGCCGCGCAGGTCACAGGCGAGCCCCGGTAAGCCCACAGCGCGCGTAGAAGCTCGCCAATTCGCCCAGGCTCGGTCAGGCTTGCGAAGTGCTTGGTTTGCAGCTGCTCCAATGCACCCACAAGGTCTTCAGCAGGATTTCGCTGAGCCCTGCCCGTCACCATCGCGTACTGGAAAACTCGTCCTGCATGAGACCTCGCCCGGTGGGCAGTCTCCACTACGCCCCGTTGCTCCAGCTTCCTCAGAGCAGCCAGAAGAATGGGAGCACTGACATCAGTGATCGGCATGTCAGCAATAAAAGCCAAATCCTTTTCGATAAGACGGCGCTCTCGCTTTACCGACCCTGGACCTAGCCCCTCCTTCGCTCGCTTAGCCAGCAGCTCAAGCGCAATGGTTCCGAATGTAGTGTTCACGCGCTCGGCTTGGACCGCTCGCTCAATCCGAGCGACATGGGCCGGGTCAGCTCCACCCTTCAGCAGCATACGTAGCTTGTCGCGCTCTGCACGAGCCTGCATCAGTGAAAGCGCCGGGTACTCGTCGATGGTCAGCATGCTTGGCTTGCCTGCATACCGATAGCGATACCGCCAAAGCTTTGCACCAGTGGTACGCACCTCAATGCACAAGCCATTTGAGTCAGCCACCCGAAAAGCAGCATCCCGAGGGTTAAGCGCGCGAAGCTTTGTATCTGTAAGCATGTGGAGTCAGGCACCTGTGAGTCGGGCAGGCAAGATGCGATGGAACGACTCACAGCCCGACTCACTTCACACATGGATGCAGCTGGATCCAGCTGGACCTTGCAAGACCAAATACCAACGTTTTTCAGGGGATTTCTTGAACCTTCCGGACTATATCGGACGTTCTTGAACCGGAATTTGGTGGGCCCACCAGGATTCGAACCTGGAACCAAAGGATTATGAGTCAGGCCCATTGACCTTAATTATCAAAGAGTTATCGCCATGATTTTTCCCGATGGCGCCGGAGCAAACGCTTGCAGCCCAGGGATGGGCTCGGCATTTTTCCTGCAGACAGCCCATGGACTAAGGCCGTTCCTCGTGGTGGAACGAGAGCGCCCATAGAGACCTGTACATTTTCAAGGAGGACCGGGCGCCTCCCTCATATTTCTGGACTGCGCTGCTATGCAACCACTGCACTTCCAAATGCTTGTCCGGCTCTAGTCAAGTTCGCTAGCCCACTCAGCAGAGCGCTGGAAGAAGTCCAACCAGAGAAAGCTGAATAGGAGGGTGGCCCCGGGTCACGCCTTTGCGCCCACGTCTTTGTGTGGGCTTGTACTCACGCTTTTTATTAGCTAGTCTAGCGTTATGATGATGTTGCCTGAGCTTACGGCTCCAGGGCGTGGCCCGATTTGTGAAGCAAATCGGGCCACGCCCTGGAGCCAATAAGCTGGGGACTTTTTGGTCCAGAACGTGCACACTACCGTTTCTACGCTGAGGGTTCGCAATGGCTAAGACACTGACAACAAGGGAGCTGAGCTCAGCAACCTATGGCAAATTCAGCCGCGCCGGCGTGACTGTGGACGTACGGAGCTTCTTAATGAGTTCCGAAGGTCAGAAGGTCTTACAAAAAATTCATGGCGCCGCCAACCTCCAGATACCGGCCAAGCCTAAAAAATAACCACTGAGCTCTACAGGGCAGGATGCCATGCCGTTTAACCAGCTCATCCTGCCCTTGCTCGGAGGGTATCTTTTAATTACTTATGCTCATTGCTTTGTTTACTGGAGTTCACGCCAGTCAAAGGAGCAGTTGCTTTTTGCGTCGGCTTTTGCTGGCGCTTTACTGGCTATATCCGCACGCGTTTTTACCTTGGCGGTAGCAAGTACGGATTGGGGACATTGGCTTTATGAATTCCTCCATCGCTTTGTAAACTACGAGGGCATCGGCACAGCAGTACTTTCGCTAGCTTTTGGTGTCGTATTAGTTGTTTGGATAAATCGCGCCTGGCCAAAAGCTGAGGCAGGCCTTTGGTTGTATGGCCGCGGATCTCTCACGCATTTAGAAGCGCTACTCTATGCAAGCTTCACGGGCAGCGTGCCTTCTGAAGATGCGATATTCCGCTCACTACCGGTAGAACTTCCTCTCCGGCTCTTTGCCAGCTTGCCTTTAATTGGGCGACCCGTTAAACGTAAAATTCAGGCGCGCAAGTCCTGGAAAATCTTCACTACCTATGACGAAACTAACAATCTTGCAGTGCCTGCACCATTGATGGTGACTATGAAGGATAGGAAAGTATACGTAGGCTTTTTGCAGCACTCCCCTAGCCTTCAGCAGTCAAGCATGTCTCATCTCAACTTTGAAGTGGTATCAAGCGGTTACCGAGACAAAGATGATTTGCGCGTTCAATTCACGGATGACTACACCGAAATTTTCTCTTCTGAGAATCCCGTGACAATGCTACCTTCTTATAAAGTTTTTCCGGTAGCGGACATTGTTAGCGCCAACTTCTTTGACGCGGGAGTATTCGATAAATTTCAGCGCAAGAAAATCTGGCTTGGAGACTAGTAATCTCTTGTGATGCGGGTTAATGCGGTCAGCTCAAGTGGAAGCCACCTAAATCTCGAACACTGAGACTGGTTGGATCCAAAATCCACGCCATGCTTGCCCTTCCCCCGCCCCATACATATGCCCAATTACTCGGGCGAGTCAATCACGATCCAGTACCACTCGATCTGCCACTAAGCGCAATCCGGATACAGCTCGGCTTCCCCTCGCCCGCCGAGGACTTCCAAGACGACGAGCTCGATCTGAACCGGGTGCTGATCCGCAATCCGCCGGCTACGTTTCTGTATCGGGCCGAGGGCTGGAGCATGATCCTGGCAGGCGTCTGCGACGGGGACATCCTTGTGGTGGATCGTTCAGTGAGTCCGATCAATGGCGACATGGTGCTGGCCATTTGGGACGGCAATCAGCCGGTCTGCAAGATCCTTCAGGTCGCGGTCGACCACATCGAGCTCCACAGCTGCAGCCCACACTGCGCGCCGATCGTCCTGGCGCCAGGCACAGAGGTCGAGGTGTTCGCGGCCGTGGGCGTGGTCCGCCAGGTCACGCGCGCTCATTCCCGCGCTGGCCGCTGATGTTCGCGTTGATCGACGGCAACAACTTCTACGCCAGCTGCGAGCGGGTGTTCCAGCCCGAGCTGCGCGGCATGCCGTTGGTCGTGCTGAGCAACAACGATGGCTGCGCCATTGCTCGATCGGACGAGGCCAAGGCGCTAGGCGTGACGATGGGACAGCCCATCCACAAGGTGCCCACGCAGATCCGCCGGCGGCTGGCGTTGCGCTCCGCAAACTTCGGTCTGTACGGCGACATCGCCTCGCGCATCGGCGTGATCCTTCGCCAAGCCGCGCCGCGTGTGGAGGTGTACTCCATTGACGAGTCGTTCCTTGACCTGGCCGGGATCCGCGATCGCCGGCAGCTCGCGGTCGACCTACGCGAGCGCGTTCACCAATGGACTGGCATCCCGAACTGCATCGGCATCGCGCCGACGAAGACCCTGGCTAAGTTGGCCAACCGGGTCGCCAAGGATGCGGCGCGCAAACCGGGCAGCTACCCGGCCGATCTGGCCGGCGTCTGTGACTTGGCAGCGCTCAGTGCAAGCGAGCTCGATGCCGTGCTGCGGGCCACGTTAGTTGGCGACCTCTGGGGCGTTGGTAGGCGCTGGAGCGCCAGGCTGCAGGCACGCGGTGTGTATACGGCAGCGGATCTGCGGGATGCGGCTGCAGACGACCTGCTCGCGGAGTTCGGAGTGGTGATGGCGCGCACGCAGCGCGAGCTGCAGGGTCACACCTGCCTCGAGCTTGAGGAGGTCGAGCCAGACCGGCAGCAAATCATGGTCGCCGATCGTTCGGGACCTGGGTAAGCGACCCGCAAGATATGTCAGAGGCGCTGGCCACCTTCGCCATGCGTGCCACCGAGAAGCTGCGCGCTCGCGGATTGACGTCGAGCGCGATTGGCATCTTTGCCGAAACGGATTCGTTCAAGCCGGGCGTACCGCAGCACAACCCATCACGCACCGCCCCACTCGCCTCCGCCACTTCTGACAGCCGCATCGTGCTCATGACTGTACGCCAGCTGTTCCAGGGCTTCATGCGAGAAGGCTTCGCCTACAAGAAGGCCGGCGTGTGCCTGATGGATCTAGCCAAGCCTGAAGACCTGCAGGGCGATCTATTCACTCCGGCTCGCATCGGCGACGAGAAGCTGATGAGCGCTTTGGACGCTATCAACCGACGCTTCGGGCGGGCTACGGCCGGCCTCGGTGCAAGCGGGTGGCAGAACTCTCCATCATGGACTTCGCGGCAAGAGCTCTTGTCGGGACGCTTCACTACCTCACTGGCAGATCTTCCGCGCGCCACGTGCTGATCGCGCGCCGGCAGGCCTGACTCAGGCGGCTCGGACTGGCTCCAATTTCTACGGCAGCGTGCAGGCCTGGCCATCCACGAGAGATGGGCGGTCGATGCGGTGTGCTCAAGCGTATACGCAAGTGCGGTGGCCGGAGCCCCGTTCCAGACCCCTAATAGGCAATTTTTGGGATGACCATCGGGAGGAGGTAATTTAGGTAATCCGGCCTCATAAATGCAAATATCTATATATTTATCAAATACTTACACAACAACATCAAAGGTAATTAAAGGGTAACTTAGAGGTAATGGGATTACCTTTTAGGGAGGTAATTAAACTCTCAAAAAATACCCTTAAAATTCAATTACATAACTTTTTTATGGGAGGATAATTACCTTAAATCACCCCAAAAGGTAATCCATAATTTCCCATTTAAATCAGTCGCTTAGGCCCTGTTTCAGTTCTCGGATTACCGATTACCTTGTTCCGATGGTCATTTGCCGAAATGCGCCTGGCGGTCAAGCCGAGGAAAGCAGCCGTACCCACCCGCAAAGCGCCCTAGGCGCGCAGGGATCTGCAGGGAAGAGAGGCCCCCTTGAATCGTACGGATCGGTAACAGCAGCGCGCCCTAGGCCCACCCTGCGGGGGAGCAGCGAAAACCGTGCATGAAGACCGCAGGCGTGGCGGGGCGACGATTGCGCGCGCCGACGCGACCGGGACAAGCTGTTGAAGATGGACCGTCGACTGTAGATGGGCGGAGCGGCTATTGACGGGCAAGCATGTGGCAGCTGATAAGAGCCGCCTATCAACCGGCGGCAGAACGATGGCTATCAACAGCGAATGGATAGAGCGGCTTGTGCAGGACCAGGTGCAGGAGTCGCTTCATTTGGACTTCAAGCGCGAGCTTCCGACCAAGCGAGAAGACAGCCGAAAAGAATTGCTGAAGGACGTGTGCGCCCTGGCAAATACCGAGGGCGGCCGAATTGTTTATGGCGTCCGGGAAGGTAACGATGGCCTCGCTGAGGCAATCGTTCCTATCGCTAGCGAGGACCGAGATGATGCACAGAGGCGCCTGGATCAATGCATTGCAGACGGTATCGAGCCACGGGTAGTTGGATATACCGTACTGGCGATCTCAGTAGACGGCGGATACGTGCTTGTGGTCGAAGTTCCGCAGCAGTACGGCGGTCCGTTCCAGACCAATTTCAACAATCAGAGAAAATTTATCTATCGGCAGGGAACGATGAACTTGGAAATGAACTACGGCCAACTTCGCGCAGCATTTCAGCTTCGCGGAAGAGTATCACAAGCCGCAACTGAGTGGCGAATTGGGCGTCTCGCTCACCTGGATCGTTCAATCCAGAAACGGCAGCTTGAAGACGTAGCTTGGCTTACCTTGCACATCGTTCCACACCAAAGCTTATTTGGTGATTCACAAATAGATATCCATGCCGTTAGAAATAGACATCGATCTCTAATTGAGGGCGACCATACGCTTTCATCTACCTTCACTGCCGATGGCCTACTTTACACAGACGCAGGACGCGGCGAGCCGAAGAGCAAATTCATCCGTATTTTTCGGTCGGGTCTGGTTGAAGTGGTTTGGAAAGGCAGAGCTAGACAGGAGCTAGGGAAACTTGTCATCCACGGCTACACTGCCACGGCTCTGATGAGAAATGCATCCAAAAACTGCGCAATAGCGCTTGGCCAAGTGGGTATTACCGGGCCAGCGTACATCGCTCTCTCGGGCATTAATGCAGAAGGGTACGGCCTGCTTTATCCTGGACCGGACTTCCCACAAGAGGCAGCGGCGCCATGGGAGCCGGCGATCGAACTACCCATGCTTGAGGTGGATAGTCTTGCTCAACTTGCAACCGATCCCGACATCTGGTGCCGCCAACTAGCTAACATGTTATTCCAAACATTTGGACTTGAAGAATGTCCATTTTATTCAGCTGATGGCAAATGGATCTCCAGAGGGTAAGAGCGATAAATCTCTAGCAACTTTCTGTGTTGGACGAGCTTATGTAAGGCTGACTGGTGGGTTGGAGGGCATAGAACATCATGATCGGAAATAAGTAAGAGGGCGGCTATGCGCCCCCTCATTTCTTAGACACCGCCAAGACGGTCGCGCGCCACAGCAGCGTATTGGTCGGTCATCTCAATTCCAACCGCCTCGAAGCCTTCCAACTGGGCAGCAACCAAGGTAGTGCCAGACCCGGCGAAGGGATCAAGCACACGCCCACCCGCCTCGCAGATCCGCACCAGCTGCCGCATCAATTCAGTGGGCTTGCCGGTCAGGTGATGCTTGTCAGCTTTGCGTACCGACTCACGGATGACACCTGGCAGCACAGGCGCGCGGCGATCCAACGGCATGTTGCCCTTGCTGCCCCACACGATGTATTCGGCCTGGTTGCGGAAGCGCCCCAACTGCGGTCGCACGCCTTCGGTCTTGTCCCAGACGGTGATGCCGCGCCAGGTGAAGCCGGCGATCTGCAGCGCGTCAGTGGTCAGCGGCAGCTGCCGCCAGTCGGTGAACAGCAAGACCGGCGCGCCGTCTTTGAGCACACGCGCGCACTCGGACAGCCACAGGTGCATCCACTTCAGATGCGAGCGTTGGTCGCGCTCGTCGCCAACGAAGTCGGCATGCAGCTGGGCGCCACCGCCTTGCACATATTTCTGCGACGGCGGCTTGGCACGAGCGGCGGCCGTCAGGCCACCGCTGGCGTACGGCGGGTCAGTGATCAGTGCGTCGAACGAATTCGCTTCGAGCGTGGGCAGGATGGTCAGGGCGTCGCCCTGCAGGAGCTGATTTTTCATGGTGAGAGCCTTCTTGGATTCGCTCGCGGCGATCGGAGGTGAGGCTCTCGGCCTTCAGGTGATTGAGCGTGCCGCAGCGTGGGCACTTGATCTGGATTTCATCGAATGCGCCGGCCTTGCACAGCAGGCGGGCGCATTCGCCACAACGGAGGTTCTTGAGCATTGCGTGGTCTTGCGGTGGAAAAGGATTACGCGGCCGCTGGCGGCGCGTAGGGGGCGAAAGAGATCACCTCATCGCCCACCCAGTCGTTGATCTTCAACATGCGCGCCTGCAGCGGTTCGAGCTCGTTGGCGGCCCACACAGCAGCGGCTTCACGGATGGAACCGAAGCCCCCTGCGTTCTGCGGCACGATGCCCATGAGCTGCGGCGGGATGCGCAGCGCGGCCAGCATGTCGTCGCGGGTGATGCCCTTGATGCCGCTGAACTCATCCTTGGCCGCCACCTCGCTCACCGGAATCAGCTTCAGGCCATCCTTGTTGCCGCCCGGCGAATACAGGAACAGGTTGCGGAAGTTGCCCGGCCCTTTGGCACCCTTCATGGCGTTGCGTAGCGCATCGACGTCCTCCTGGCTCTGCTGCGGGTCGGTCAGGTACAGGATGAAACCGGCATGCGAGCCGTTGTTGTAGTACTTTCGGCGAAACAGCGTGGCCGATTCGTTGAGCAGCGCGGACTGCATCGCCGGCATCCACTCGGGCAGGCCGTAGAGCTCCTGATCGACATCGGCTTCGCGCAGCTGGAACACGCTGCCCGGCTCGAACATGTGTTCGTCGTGCCAGGTGCGCACTTGGAAGTACTCGCCCTCGGTGACGCCGCGCCGCATGTACTTTGATAACGGCGCAGCCAGCGACAGGGCACCGCCCATGCGGTTGCGGCGGCGCTCAAGGTAGCCATTGCCCAGCGTGATCCAGTCCAGCGACAGCTGCTCGAACGCCTCGCGCGTCAGCAGCCGATGCGGCTTGAAGGTGCGCGCCAGCATGTTGCGCTTGAAGATCAGCCCGGACTGCAGGAACGGATTGCTGCGCGTGGTCTTGGACAGGCCATCCAGCGCCACCGGTGGCTCATACCAGCGCCCGTTCTGCCAGCACTCCAGATAGTCCAGCACCCCGCGCCCATCGAGCACCGGCGTCGGGTCGCCGAAGGTAAAGGCCTCGGCACGTGTGGGCACGGCAGGCGCTGCAGGCGCGGTGGCGGGCAGCTGGTCGGTCAACATCAAGAGATCTCCATGAAGCCGGAGTTGCGCGCGGTGCGCCCCTCCAGCGGTTCGTTCTGCAGCGCGTGGAACAGTGCCCACGCCAGGTCCGCGTGGCCGGTCTCTTCCGAGCGGCCGGCGGTGAAGGTGGATTGCCGGCCGCTGGCCGTCATCGTCTTGCGGATGGCCATCAACGACTGCGCCACGTCGGTCCAGCCGGCGTCGAACTCCAACCGCCCGTTGTGGATCACGTCGAACGCCTTGAGTACCAGGCGCGTCTTGACCTCGGGTGAGTAGCTGAAGGTGACCAGATTCGGGAAGAACTGCTTCACCAGCTGCGCCACGCCGCTGCCCATGCCGGTGGTGTCGATGCCGATATAGGTCACCCAGTACCGGCGCGTGATGCGCTCGATCTCGGCGGCCTGCTTGGCAAAGTCCATGCCCCTGAACTGGATCCGCTCCAGCAAGCGGAACTTGCCGCCGGGCAGCTGCGGTGGCGCCACCACGACCAGGCCGGCAGTGTCGCCGGTCTCGGCCGGGTCGTAGCCGATCCATACCGCGCGATCGCCGTAAGGGCGCGCGGCGAACGGTTTGTAATCCTGGCCCCACTCGACCCAGCTGTCGACCATGCACGGCTGCAGCATTGCCAGCGGGAAGATGCTGGCGCCGTCGTCAACGAACTCGCACATCAACAGGTTGGCAAAGGCGTCCGGGCTGTATTCCTCGCGCAGCTCATCGATGTCGAACAGGTCACAGCCACGGCGCTGGGCGTCGAGGATGTTGACGATCTGCCGCCAGGCGCGGTCCTGGCAGCGGCGCCCACCGGCCAGCGCATCGTGCGAGACATCGATCTGGATCCGCTGTGCGGCCGGCTTGCCTTTGTTACGGCGCTCGCCGGTCCAGAAGGTGTAGGCCTCGTGCGCCATGCTGGACGGCGTGCTGAAGTAGGTCTTGCGCCACTTCTGGTGCATGGCCATGCCGCTGGCAACCTTCTCCAACTCGTTGAACCCGTAGGTCCAGAAGAATTCGTCGAAGTAGAAATTGCCGTGGTAGCCCTGCGCGGTGCGTGCATTGGTGCCCAGGAAGAACAGCTCGGCGCCGTTCGGAAACACGATGCTATCGCCGCCGGAGAGCGTCTCGTCGATCGTCTCGCGCACGAACTGCTGCATGTAGCCACGGAACAGATGCGCCTGCGCCTTGGAGGCGCTGAGGAAGATCTGATTGCGCCCGGTGGTGAGCGCATCGATCAGCGCCTCGCGGGCGAAGTAGTACGTGGCACCGATCTGACGCGACTTGAGGATGATGCGGGTACGTTGGTTGCCGGCGCGGTACCAGTCGCGCTGATAGTCGAAGCAGCCGTCGACGAACGCCGTCGTCAGCTGTTCGATCTGCTCTTCAGTGAAGTCGTTGCGCTTGGGCTTCTTCTTTGGCGCAGCATTGCGATTGGCGACAGCCGGATTCAGATCGGCTTCGTTGCCGCCGCCCTGGTAGCGCTGGATGCGCGCCTGACGCTCAAGCTGCCGGTGCAGCAGATCAATTTCCTTGAAGTCGCCGCCGGACTTTTCCGGCTTCATGATCAGCACGACAAGCCGCGCCTCGAGCGCGCCACCGATGCGCTCAACGTTGTCTGCGCGATCCCACTCGTCACGCGACTTCCAGCTGTGTACAGTCTTCTCGTTCTCGCCGATGGCCTGCGCAATTTCGGTCACGCGCCATCCCATCCAGTACAGGAACTTGGCCTGTCTGCGGGTGTCCATCGGGAGCTGGGTGGCAACGCTTTGCATGCCGACCAGGGTGCGGCCCACCTCTTAATCCCGACAGTTCAACGACGCGTAATCGCCGGGTTTACACGGTGATTGCGTTGCTGCGTTGTGCCTCGCGTTTGACCATGGGTCATCGCAAACGCATCCAGCGCAGAGGACACCCATGTCGGCCAAGGCCAAGAAGTTTCGTTCCAACTGGTTCCGCGTGGCCGTCGAAGGCGCCACCACCGATGGCCGCACGATTCAGCGCAGCTGGATCGACGACATGGCCGTCACCTACAACCGCGAGACCTACAACGCCCGCATCTGGATCGAGCACATGCGCAGCCTGCTGCCGGACTCGCCGTTCCGTGCGTATGGCGATGTCACCGCCGTCAAGGCCGAAGAGGTGGAGATCGACGGCACCAAGCGTCTGGCGCTGTTTGCACAGATCGAGCCGACCGCCGACCTGATCACCATCAACAAGTCCAAGCAGAAGCTCTACACCAGCATCGAGGTGCAGGAGAAGTTCGCCAACACCGGCAAGGCGTATCTGGTCGGCTTGGCCGTGACTGATTCGCCGGCCAGCCTGGGCACCTCCATGCTCAGCTTCGCCAGCCAGAACCCGGACGCCAACCCACTGGCCGATCGCAAGCAGTCACCGGGCAATCTGTTCACCGTCGCCGAGGAAACCGCGCTGGAATTCAGCGAAGTCAGCGAAGGCCCGGTCGCCAATCTGCTCAGCCGGATCCGCACCGCGCTCAAGAGCGAAGACGCCACCAGCATCACCGCCGAACAGTTCGCCGACCTCGGCCAGGGCGTCGAAGAGATCGCCGAGCACGTGCGCGGCCAGGACGAACGCTTTAACCGCCTGCAGGCCGAACACGCCGAGCAGAAGACCAAGCACGAGCAGCTGGCGAACGACCTGGCGCAGCTGCGCGAGTCGCTGTCGCAGCAGCCCGACCCCGCGCAGCCCGCACGGCCGGTGGTCACCGGCAGCGGCGCGGCCGTGCTGACCGACTGCTGATCCCACACCACACACACGCCGCAGCGCCACACCTTCGGAGCCACCATGCAAAACGCCACCCGCCTTCAGTTCAACCAGTTCGCCGAGCAGATCGCCAAGCTCAACGGCATCACCTCCGCTTTCCATTCCTTCGCAGTCGATCCGACCGTGCAGCAGAAGCTGGAAACGCGCATGCAGGAGTCGAGCGAATTCCTGTCCAAGATCAACATCATCCCGGTGGACGAACTGTCCGGCCAGAAGGTGGGCATCGGTGTCACCGGCAGCATCGCCAGCCGCACCGATACCGGTGCCGGCAAGACCCGCACCCCGCGCAACATGGCCGCGCTCGACAAGAACGAGTACGTCGCCAAGAAGACCGACTTCGATACCGCGATTCCGTATGCGTTGCTCGATACCTGGGCCAAGTTCCCCGACTTCCAGGCGCGTCTGCGCGACGCCATCGTCAAGCGTCAGGCGCTGGACCGTCTGCAGATCGGCTTCAACGGCACGCACGCTGCTGCCGACACCGACCGCGCCGCGTTCCCGCTGCTGGAAGACGTCAACATCGGCTGGCTGCAGCAGTACCGCACCAACGCCGCCCAGCGCGTGCTGGCAAGCGGCAAGACGGCAGGCAAGGTCGTGATCGGCGGTGCCGGCGCCGACTACGGCAACCTCGACGCGCTGGTGTATGACGTGGTGAGCAACCTGCTCGACCCGTGGCACCGCAAGGATCCGAGCCTGGTGGTGGTGCTGGGCCGCGACCTGATGCACGACAAGTATTTCCCGATGGTCAATAAGGACCAGCCGGCCAGCGAGAAGATTGCCACCGACCTGATCTTGAGCCAGCGCCGCGTCGGCGGCCTGCAGGTGGCCGAGGTGCCGTACCTGCCGGACGGCGCGTTGATGGTCACCTCGCTGGCCAACCTGTCGATCTACTACCAGACCGGCGGCCGTCGCCGTCACATCAAGGAAGCGCCGGAGCGCGATCGCATCGAGAACTACGAGTCCTCCAACGACGCCTACGTGGTCGAGGACTACGGTCTGGGCTGCGTGGTCGAGCACATCGAGATCGAGGCCTAAGCCATGGCCGACAGTCCCGCCAAGCGTCACCACAGCCGCGTGCTCGCCGAGCTGGAGGCAGCCCAGCGTGCACCGCACCACCTGATGGCCGGCGCCACCGCCTACGAGCAGCACATGGCGCAGCTGCAGAGCGACCGCCTGCGGCTGAAGCAGATCCAGTCCACCCAGGGCAAGGCGGCACTCAAGGTGCAGCTGCTGCCGACCTACGTGCCATATCTGGCCGGCGTGCTGGCCGGCGGCCAGGGCGCGCAGGACGAGGTCGTCATGACGTGCATGGTGTGGCGCATTGACGCCGGCGACTATGCCGGCGCGCTGGAGCTGGGCGCCTATGTGCTCAAGCACGGCCTGCAGATGCCCGACCGCTTCTCCCGCACCGTGGGCTGCGTACTGGCCGAGGAAGTGGCCGAGGCGGCGTTGTCGGCACAGAAGACCGGCCAGCCGTTCGATGCGGCCGTCCTGGCCGACACCGCCACGCTGACCGCCGAGCAGGACATGCCCGACGAGGTGCGCGCCAAGCTGCACCTGGCGCTGGCCCGCGCATCGCTGGCTGGCATCACCGACGAGACGCCCGCCGACCAGGCGCAGCCGATCGCCGCTGCCGCTGTGGCCGACCTGCAGCGCGCCATCGCACTGCACGGCAGCTGCGGCGGCAAGAAGGATCTGGAGCGCGCCGAGCGGCTCCTGAAGAAGTTCAGCGCTGAGCCTGCGGGCACCAGCGCATAACCGAGCGTCCCCGCAACCCTCGCCGGCTCGGGGCTGATCCACAGCACTGCACCGCTGCGGTGACGCCCCGACCACCGGCGATCTCTTCCGAGCCATCCATGAGCGGATTCACTGCCACCGGCACCACCAGCGCCACGCCCGATGCGATCGCCAATGCGCCGTTCTGGCCAGCGATCGCACCGGCGAGTGTGCGGGCAAGCATGCGCCTGGATGGCACCGTCACTGATGCACGCCTGCGCCACGCGATCATCGCCGCCATGTTGGCGGTCAACGATGAGCTGCAGACCTGGGCGCAGACGCAGCAGTCCGCCGGCTGGGCCGCGTTGGCCGATGTACCCAGCACCACCGTCGACGGCGTCTCGCGCCGCGTGCAGCTGTACCTGCGCGCCGTCGCGTGTGCCACGGCGGTCGAGGTGGCAGAGCGTTATCGCAGCTTCGACGCGACCGACAGCGCCAACCAGCGCGCCGATGACCTGTCACCGAGCATCACCGAGCTACGCCGCGACCAGCGCTGGGCCGTGCGCGACCTGCAGAACCTGCCGCGCAGCACGGTGGAGCTCATCTGATGCGCGTGCACGCCATGCAAGGCGACACCGTCGACCTGCTGTGCTGGCGCCACCTGGGCAGCACGGCCGGCCTGGTCGAGCGCGCCTACCTCCTCAATCCCGGCCTGGCCGAACTGGGCGCCGTGCTGCCGCATGGCACGCCAGTGGAGTTGCCCGAGGTAACCACCACCACAGCGGCGATGACGCCGCTTGTGCAGCTATGGGACTGATCTGATGACCGAACCCACCTCCGTATCGAGCGGCTTTTTGATCGCCACCGGTGTGGGCCTTGCCTCCGTGCTGCCTGGCATCGACGGCGATGCACTGATCGGCGCCTTCGCCGGCGGCGCGCTGTTCGTGGTGTCCGCCGCCAAGCAACCACTGCTGGCGCGGCTGATCTATTTCCCGGTGAGCGTGATCGCCGGCTACCAGCTGGCGCCGGAAATCCTGCGCTGGTTGCCGATCAAGTCCAGTGGCGTGGCCGCCTTCGCCAGCGCGGCCTGCGCGATCACCGTCACGCTGGGCCTGATCGAAAAGAGCAAGTCCTTCGACTTTTCCTTCCTACGTCGTGGAGGTCCGCCCAGTGCATAGCCTGGTCACCGTCCTGACGTTGATGGCCTCGCTCGCCATCTGCGTCCGCCTGCTTACCTACCACCGCCCGGTCGATGCGCGCCATCGACGCGGCGCGGGCTGGTGCGCGTGGTTGCTGATCGCCAGCACCGGCGGCCAGGCACTGCACATCCTGCTGGCCGGCGCCGGCTCGCAAGTCAGTCTTTGGCACCTGGGCACGTTGATCGTGCTGGCGGTGCTCACCTACCGCGCCCAGGGCAATGTGGCGCGCATCCTGAAGGTCGATTGATGTTCACCGATACCCAGCTCGCCTCGATCATGCAGTGCTCGGCGCAACGCGCTCAGCGCTGGCATGGCCCGCTGCTCGCCGCTGCCAATCGCTTCGGCATCACCACCAAGCGCCGTGCCGCGCACTGGCTCGGCCAGGTCGGCCACGAAAGCCTGAGCCTGTCGCGCATGGAAGAAGGGCTGACCTACACCACCAGCGCACGGCTGTTGGAAGTATTCGGCGCACGCATCACGCCAGCACAAGCACCCAAGTTTCTGCGCAATCCGGTCGGCCTGGCCAACTTCGTCTACGCCAACCGCCTGGGCAACGGCAACGAAGCCAGCGGAGATGGCTATCGCCACCGGGGCCGTGGTCCGATGCAACACACCTTCCGGGGCAACTACCGCCGTATCGGCGTGCTGATCGAGCTGCCGGTGGAAGAGCAGCCGGATCTGCTGCTGCAGATTGAGCCGAGCGCACTGGGTGCGGCGGCGTACTGGCACGACAACGGCCTCAACGTGCTGGCCGATGCCGGCGATGTGCTCGGCCTGGGCCGCAAGATCAACCTGGGCAACGTGCGCGCCAAGCGCCTGCCCGAAGGCCACGGCGATCGCGTTACGCGCACGCAGCGCGCCCTGCAGATACTGGGCGTGAGCTGATGGTCACGCGCCTGATCCTCCTGCTGGCGCTGATTGTAGTGCTCGTCGGTGGCTGCGTGTGGCAGGAGCAGCGCGTCAGCACCGCACAACGCGAACGCAAGCAAGCTCTAGACGCAAAAGTTTCCGCTATCGCCGAGCGCGACAGCGCAAAGAGTTCCACAAAGGTCGTTGTCGAGTACGTCGACCGCGTGCAAATCGTGCGCGAAGCCGGCGCCACCATCACCCGCGAGATCCCGATCTATGTCACCCAAAAAGCAGACGCTGCTTGCGCTATCCCTGCTGGCTTTGTGCGGCTGCACGACGCCGCCGCCTCGGGCCAGCCTGCCGGGCCGTCCACCGGAGATCCTGATGCGCCGGCCGCCGGCATTACGCTCTCTGGCATTGCCGGCACCGTCGCCGACAACTACACCAGCTGCCACGCCACCGCCGCGCAGCTAAGCGCGCTGCAGGACTGGATCGACCTGCACACGCTGGAGCCTGCGCCATGATCAAGCCCGCCAGCCTGCGCGCGCATCTGGTCGCGGCCTTGCCGGACCTGGCACGCGATGCCGACCGGCTGCTGGTGTTTATCGACGCCGGCAGCCTGGTCAGCACGTTCCAGCCGGGGCTGTCGTTCGAGTACCAGTACACGCTCAACCTGATCGTGACCGACTACGCCGGCCACCCGGACAGCGTGATGCTGCCGCTGCTGGAATGGGTGCAGGTCAATCAGTCCGAGCTACTTTCCAATACGTCGCGACGCGGCGAGATCACCTTCGAGGCCGACATCCTCGCCAACGATGCCGTGGATCTGTCGATCAAGTTGCCGCTGACCGAACGCGTGGTCGTGACCGCGAAGGATAGCGGCGGCTACGACATCACCCATGCACCCGAGCCGCAGATCGATCTGAAATGGATGAGCTGACCGCGCTGGAGAACTGGGCCGGGCCGTTGCTGGCTCGCCTGCAGCCCGGTGAACGCCGCACGCTGGCCCGGAAGATCGGCACGGAGCTGAGGCGCTCGCAGAGCCAACGCATCGGCAAGCAGCAAGCGCCAGATGGCACGCCGTACGCACCACGCAAGCAGCAGCTGCGGCAGAAGGCCGGACGCGTCAAACGCGCGAAGATGTTTGCCAAGCTGCGCCAGGCTAAACACTTCAAGGTCAGCGCCAACCCCAACTCTGTGAGCATTGGATTCGTGGGGCGCGTATCGCGCATCGCCCGTGTGCATCAGGAAGGGCGTGTCGATCAAGTCCGTCGCCACGGTCCGAAAGTGCGGTTCGCAGCGAGACCACTCCTCGGATGGAATGCCGAAGATCGGCTAAGAGTGCAGCAGCTGATCGCTAAGCACCTCGACGGCCCAGAATTCACCAAAATTTAACGTTCGCATACGCAGCATTAACATTCGGTTGCGAATGGCAGATGTCTTCATGGAAGAGCCACCAAGCACAGCTGGCTCCCTCCTATGAGAATTTTTGACGTGTCCGCCACAACGCCACCCAAGGTCCTAATCGTCGAGGACGATATAAATCTTCGCATTGTTTGTGAGATGACACTCGCTACAGGCGGCTATGAGTTCCGCAGCGTCGACGGCCCGGTGCAGGCGTTTGAGATCCTACGAACCGGTCAACTATTTGATCTGATCCTTTCAGACCTCAAGATGCCTGGTCAGATTGATGGCCAAACCTTCATTCGCGAGTTGCGCCGGATGGGCGTGAGGACTCCCGCAATACTCACGTCGGGCTACTCGTTCGACGACTCACAATTGCCTGAGGCTACCTGCTTCTTGGCGAAACCCTACACGGTCAGAACGTTGCTCGATCTGATCAAGGAATGCCTGACCAAACATGAGTCCGATCCTGAATAGGGTTGGCCGTCGCGTTGGCTACCTTCACACGGCGTCGCATTTGACCCAACAGTCACGCTTGCAGGCCGGTCCCGCTGTCAATTGTTCCAAGTTCTACCGCAAAGCGATGATGATGTGGGGATCTACAGAGTGCCGTGAGATTGCCGATAGTGGGGAAACAGAGGGGGTTCCATATGCCAGGCGCACTTAAAAACCAACTTCCATTCTCGTCAACTAGCGAGACAGTCGACGAGGTTCTGGGCTGTCTGGCCCAACTGACGCCACTAAGGACCTGGATCTTTGCAGAGGTCAAGAATGACTACTGGATCATCCGGGCATGCACCGATTCAAGCTTTGGCCTCAAGGTCGATCAATTCTTGAGCTGGTCCGAATCGGTATGCCGACGAGTCATCTCCAGGGGTGGTCCCCAATGCGCGCCGGACTTGCGCAAGATAGAGCATTTGGCAGGTGCGCCGATCGCCATCGAGCTTGGCATTTCTAGCTACCTCGGCGTGCCGATCAAGATTCCCGGCAAGATGGAGGGCATGTTGTGCGGCATAGACACCCAAGTGGTCGGCGGTGAATTGTTCCACTTGCTTCCCGTAGCCGAGACGTTTGGGCGTGTCCTTGCAAGTAGTTGGGCACAGCATCTTTCCGAAACTCAACCAGCAGTGGCAGATCCGCAGGATGTGCAAACGGTTGATTTCCTGACAGGACTCTATGACCTCACCGCCTTCCAAAGCCTCCTTCAGAACGCGACAGAGGTGCAGCGTGGTGAGCAGGGAGGCGTCTTACTTTTCGATCTAGACGTCAGCAGTGCAGGAAAGGATTCTGGAAAGCAGAAAGAAATAGAAATCGCAGCAGGCCTGTTGAAAGCAGCGACGCGTCCGCAGGATGGTCTCGCACATCTCTCGCAAGGTGAGTTCGCTATTTATCTGCCAGGTATCAGTGAGGCCGGCATGCTATCGGTTGCTCGACGTATTCGTTCATCTCTTGCCGCGCGTGGCCTCAAATCAAAGTGGGGAGCGAGCTGGTTCAAGAACATGGATCAACTCGACAACATAGACAAAGTGCTCAAACATGCCAGCGCACATAGCAGCGGCACGAATATTTCGACGCAGGCATCAGCTCAAGACTGAGTCTCTTTGTGTTATCCATGCACTGGTACGCAAGATTGAGCATGTAGCGGCCATGGATACGTCAGGGACAGATGGGCTTAGATGCAAGGATAAGGGAGCCTTGGCGTAGGCTTTCTTGTCTCCCGAACATGGCTTCTTTTACCGCTGTCGATCTTTCAAAACTTCGAGCTCCCGAGTTGATCGAGAGCTTGAACTTCGAAGCGATTTTCGCCGAGGCGCTAGCTCAGTTTCGCCGGCTCATGCCGGAATTCTCTGCACTCACTGAATCGGATCCGGTCTACAAGCTCCTGCAGCTGTTCGCCTCCCGCGAGTTGCTAATTCGCCAACGTGCCAACGAAAAAGCCCAGCAGACCATGCTGGCTTTTGCGACCGGCACCAACCTCGATCACCTCGGCGCGCTGTTCGGTGTGGCGCGCCTAGTACTCGATCCGGGGCAGCCGGAGAACGGCATTGCACCGACCCATGAGTCGGACGTGGACTTCCGCCGCCGCATCCAGCTGGCACCGGAGGGTTTCAGCGTTGCAGGCCCCGAGGGCGCGTACATCTATCACGCGCTGAGCGCAGCGGCCGATGTCATGGACGCCAGTGCCACCAGCCCCGCACCCGGGCAAGTGCTGGTCACCGTCCAGTCGCGCACCGGCGATGGCACGGCTCCACAAGCGTTGTTGGACCAGGTCGCTTCGATTCTCACCAACGATGACGTGCGTCCGCTGACCGACAGTGTCACGGTCCAGAGCGCCCAGATCGTCCCGTATGCCATTCGTGGGCGCGTCTACACTTATGCCGGCCCTGACTCGGCAGTGGTCATGCGTGAGGCGCTGCGCAGCCTGCGGGCGTATCTGGATGAGGCACACCGCATCGGCCGTGATGTTCCGGAGTCAGCGATCAAGGCCAAGCTGTTCGCCGATGGTGTGCAACGCATAGAGCTGGACGCGCCTGCCGCCGACATCCGGATCAGCCGCACGCAGGCCGCGCACTGCACATCGATCGACATCGTGCACGCCGGCATCGATGAGTAGTTCACCGCTGCCGCCGAACGCTACGCCCATGGAGCACGCACTGGCCGCTGTCACAGCGCGCTTGGAAGCGATTCCACTGCCGTACCCGGACCTCTGGAACCCAGACACCTGCCCGGCTAGCCATCTGCCGTGGTTAGCCTGGACGCTATCGGTGGATGACTGGAAGGCCGACTGGAGCGATGCGGTCAAGCGCTCACGCCTGCGTAGCGCCATGGCGATCCAGCGCCGCAAGGGCACCGCCAACAGCGTCCGCATGGTGGTGGCCTCGTTCGGGGGTGCAGTGACCATCCGCGAATGGTGGCAGCAGCAGCCGCGCGGGCAGCCGCACACCTTCGAGCTGACGCTCACGCTCAACGGCTCCGATGGGCGAGCTGCGAGCGCTCGGTTTGTCGATGAGGTTATTGCCGAGGTTGAGCGCACCAAACCGGTCCGCTCGCACTTCGGCTTCGTGCAGGGGCTGCAAGCCACCGGCAATGTCTCGCTGGTCACCGGTATTCGCATCATCAACTACCGCCGTCTGTCGATGACGGCGCAGGGATAAGCCATGGCGTTACAACTGATCCTCACCACCGCTGGTCGATCGGCGCTGATCAACGCCGAGAAGAACGGCACCAATGCCGTCAAGGTGACCAGCATCGGTTTCACTGCGGCGGCATTCGCTGCAACGGAGGACCTGAAGACAGTCCCAGGTCAGCACCTGACGCTTTCCAGCATCTCGGGCGGCACCACATCATCCACCACCATCCATGTCACTGTCAGCGACACGAGCCGGGGCACCTATGAGGTGCGCGGCTTCGGGCTGTATCTGGAGAATGGCACGTTGCTGGGCAGCTATTCCCAGCCCGAGCTGATCATGGAGAAGGCCGCGGCCTCAGACCTGCTGATGTCGGCTCACATCCTGTTTTTGGGCGTCACCGTGTCTTCGGTGACGTTCGGCAATGCCAACTTCACCAACCCGGCCGCGACCACTGAGAAGGAAGGCATTGTCGAACTCGCCACGCGCGCAGAGGCCATTGCAGGCACAGACCCGCAACGTGCCGTCACACCGGACGCATTAAAGGCAGCGATCGACAGCCGCAGTGGTTGTGCGCGCTTTGAGGCATCGGGCACCTTCACTGTCCCTGCAGGCGTGACGGCGATCTATGTCAGCGCCTGTGCTGGCGGCGGTGGTGGCGGTGGCGGCGGAACCCGCGCCGAAAAGTCCAGTGGGTCTGGGGTCTACACCGCGACTGGCGGTGGCGGCGGAGGCGCTGGGCAGTCGATTCAGCGCGTGCGCTTTGCGGTCACACCTGGGGTGAGCCATCCCATCGTCATCGGTGCCGGTGGATCAGCTGGAGCAGGCTCACGCACGGACGGTACACCTGGGGCCGCCGGTGGTGCTGGGGGAGCAACAGTCATCGGGAATCTCGTCACCTTGGCCGGTGGCCAGGGAGGTGGTGGCGGACTCGTCGGTGCCAACCAGGTTGGCGGTGCAACCGGCGGAGATGGCTACCCAGCTGGCGGTGACTCCGCAACGATCGCAACAACTGCTCCCTACGGCTCTGCTGGCACCGGAGGGTCGTGTGCGTTTGGTGGCGGTGGTCCTGGCGGCCGCAGTGCGGGCGATACCACGTCGGCTAGCCGCAGGGGCTTTGGGTTCGGTGCCGGTGGCGGGGGCGGCGGTGGTGTGTCCGCCGGTGCTTCTGCCAGCACGTTCGGCAAGGATGGGGCCACCGGGTGCCCCGGCTTCGTTTTCATTGAGTGGTGCTGAGATGACGATTGGACGTTACGCGATGATCCAAACCGGGACCGACGTGGTGGTCAACATCATCGTTTCCGATAGCGCTTTCACCGTTGAAGGTTTCGAGTTCGGCCCACTCCAAGACAAGACCGTGTGCGAGCCTGGCATGTACTTCAATCGCCGCGACGGGCTGTACTACTTCGACGCGCAGTTCACCCAGCGCGAGTTGATCGCACCGGAACCGCCTGCGAATTTGTAGCACCGCTGCGCTGCGTAGATCACGCAGCTACAGCACAACTGCAGTGTCATCCTGCACGCGCGCGACGACCATGACTGCATGGGCAACGCATCCTCCGCACTGAGTAACGCCATTCGCCTCGGCACCGTTGCCGAGGTGAATCTCGCCAACGCACGCTGCCGCGTGCAGGTCGGCGAGATGCTGACCGACTATCTGCCTTGGGTGGTCACACTGGCCGGCACCACCATCATCTGGTCGGCGCCGTCGGTCGGCGAGCAAGTTGTGGTGCTGTCGCCTGCTGGCGACCTGGCCGATGGCCTGGCACTACGCGGCCTGTACTCGGACCAATTCGCAGCGCCCGCTTCGTCCGATACGTTGCACGTGCTTCGCTTTGCCGATGGCGCGCAGATCCACTACGACACCGAGGCGCATGCGCTGCAGGCCACGCTGCCCAGCGGTGGCACCGCGTCCATCACCGCGGATGGCGGCATCACGCTCAACGGACCGCTGACCGTCAACGGCAAGACGATGCTCAATGGTGATGCGACCATCACCGGTACCGCGAAGGCGACCACCGATGTCATCGGCGGCGGGATCAGCCTCAAGAACCACAAGACCACCGGCGTGACGGCCGGCAGCGCACTCAGCGGTGGCCCGCAGTGATCGGCGTTGATGCCACCACCGGCCGTGTGATCGAGGGCGAGCAGCACCTGGCCCAATCGATCGCCTGCATCCTCACCACACCTATCGGCACGCGTGAGCAGCGCCGCGACTTCGGCTCGCTGCTGCCCGAGCTGATCGACCACCCGTTCAACGGCGCCACCCGCACGCTGCTCTACGGCGCCACGGCCACCGCGTTGATGCGCTGGGAGCCGCGCCTGCGCCTGACCCGCGTCGACCTGGTCATCGGAGATGTGCCTGGCAGCTTCGTGCTGACAGTCGATGGCGAACGCACCGACGTCGCTCCCGCCAATGCGCGCTCGCGCATGACCATCCCGCTCCGCTTCCGCTCGTCCTGATTGAGGAACCTATGTCTACTGCCTACCACCACGGCGTTCGCGTCATCGAAGTCAGCGCAGGTGCGCGCGTCATCCGCACCGTCTCCACCGCCATTGTCGGCCTGGTCGCCACGGCCTCCGATGCGGATGAGAAAATCTTTCCGCTCAACAAGGCCGTGCTGGTCACTAATGTGCTCGGTGCCATCGCCAGTGCCGGCACCAAAGGCACCTTGCGTGACACCCTGCAGGGCATCGCCGACCAGACCAACCCGGTGACCGTCGTGGTGCGTGTGGCCGATGGCGAAGACGCGGACAAGACCTCGTCCAACGTCATTGGCGAGGCCAAGTCCAGCGGGTACACCGGCCTGTATGCGCTGCTCGCGGCGCAAGCACAGCTGGGCGTGCGCCCGCGCATCCTGGGCGCGCCGGGTCTGGACACACTGCCGGTGGCCAAGGCACTGGCGACCATCGCCAAGAAGCTGCGCGCCATGGCCTATGTGCGGCCGGTCGCCGATACCGTGGCCGAGGCGATCACCTACCGTGGGCAGTTCGGCGATCGCGAGTTGATGCTGATCTGGCCGGACTTCCTGGCTTTCGACACCGCCACCAGCACCACGACAGCGGCGTATGCCACTGCACGTGCGCTCGGCCTGCGCGCCAAGATTGACACCGAGCAGGGCTGGCACAAGAGCCTGTCCAATGTGCCTGTGGCGGGCGTCACCGGCATTTCCAAGGACGTGCACTGGGATCTGCAGGATCCGGCTACCGATGCGGGTGTGCTCAACGAGGGCGACATCACCACGTTGGTCAACTTCAACGGGCAACGCTTCTGGGGATCGCGCACGTGCGCCGAGGACAACATGTTCGCCTTCGAGACAGCCACGCGCACCGCACAGGTCCTGGCCGACACCATCGCCGAGGGCGTGGCGTTCTACGTCGACAAGCCGATGCATCCCTCGCTGGTCAAAGACATCGTCGAAGACATCAACGCCAAGTTCCGCGACCTGAAAGCGTCCGGCTACCTGATCGATGCCACCGCCTGGTACGACGGCACCGTCAACAGCGCCACCACGCTCGCCGATGGCGCGCTGCGCATCGACTACGACTACACGCCAGTACCGCCGCTGGAGAACCTGCAGCTGTACCAGAAGATCACCACCAGCTACCTGGCCGACTTCGCCGAACGCGTCAACGCGTAACGCACTCGCCTTTGATTCCCGGAGAAACCCATGGCTTTGCCCAAGAAACTCAAAGCGCTCAACCTGTTCAACAACGGTGAGAGCTATCTCGGCCAGGTGGTCGAAGTGAAGCTGCCCACGCTGTCCCGCAAGATGGAGGAATATCGCGGCGGCGGCATGAATGGCCCGGTCGACATCGACTTCGGCCAGGAGAAGATCGAGCTCGAATGGAAGTGCGGCGGCATGATGCGCAGCGTGCTCAATCAGTACGGCGCCACAACGCACAACGCCGTGCAGCTGCGTTTTGCCGGTGCCTATCAGCGCGACGACAGCGGCGCGGTGGATGCCGTCGAATTTGTGGTGCGCGGCCGTCACAAAGAGATTGATCCCGGTACCGGTAAGTCCGGCGACGACACCGAGTTTTCCGTCAAGACCTCTGCCAGCTATTACAAGCTGATGATCAACGGCTCCACGGTGGTCGAAATCGATCTGATGAACATGATCGAGATCGTCAACGGCGTGGACCTGCTCGCCCCGCACCGCCGCGCTATCGGCGCCTGACCCTTCCGGCCTGGCGCCGCCAGGCCTCAGCCCTGAGACCTTCCGATGACCCCGACCTTTTCCCCTGCCATTCCCCTCGACCAGCCCATCGTGCGCGGCGAGCAGACCATCACCGAGCTCAAGGTGCGCAAGCCCGGCGCCGGTGAGTTGCGCGGCCTCAAGCTCGCCGAGCTGCTGCAGATGGATGTCACTGCGCTGGCAACGCTGCTGCCGCGCATCTCTTCGCCCACGCTGACCACCGCCGACGTCAACGCGATGGATCCAGCCGACCTGTTGGCGGTCGGCCAGGAGGTGGCGCTTTTTTTCTTGCCGAAGGCACAGAGAGAAGTGGTTTCCCCGACTGCGTAGAGGATGCGATGGCCGACATCGCGGCCATCTTCCACTGGCCGCCGTCTGAGATGGACGGCTGGTCGCTGCACGAACTCACGGCGTGGCGCGAGCGTGCCCGCCTGCGAAGCGGAGCCGAATGATGCCCTACCCGAACCACGAGGCCGCCTAAATGGCGGCCTCCGACAACCTGCGCCTGCAGGTCATCCTGGCCGCCGTCGACCGCGCCACCGGTCCGTTCCGGCGCGTGCTGAGCGGTAGCCGCGGCGTCGCCACCGCACTGCGCAACCAACGCGACGCGCTGCGCCAGCTCAACAGCCAGCACCGCGATATCGGCGCCTACCGCGAACAGGTGGCGATGGCACAGCGTGCCAAGGCCGCGCTCGATGCGCAGCGGCAGTCGGTGCGCACGCTTGCCCAACAGATCAAGGCCACTGGCACGCCGACCGCTGCCATGAATGCCGAATTCGAGCGTGCCGTGCGCACCGCACGGGAACTCAAGACCGCACACGGTGCGCAGGAGGCCGGCCTACAGCGCCTGCGTGGTCGCCTGGAGACGGCGGGGATCAGCACCCGCGAGCTGGTCACGCATGAGCGGCGCCTGCGCGGCGAGATCGAAAGCACCAACACCGCCATGCGCGCCCAGCAGCAGCGCCTGGTGGCGATTGATGCTGCCCAGCGCCGCAGCGCCCGCATCCAGAACGCCGGCCTGCATGCGAGCGCCTACGGCGCCGGCATGGCCTTCGCCGGCCAGCGCGCATTGCGAGCCTCCGTGCTGCCGATCAGCGATGCGATGGAGTTTGAGTCGGCCATGGCCGACGTGCGTAAGGTCGTGGACTTCAAGACGCCGCAGCAGTTCCTGCAGATGGGCCGCGATGTCGAGAACCTCTCGATGCGCCTGCCCATGCTGCCGGCCGAGATTGCCAAGATCGTGGCGGCCGCCGGCCAGGCCGCGATCCCGCGCCAGGAGCTGGTCCGCTTCGCCGAGGACGCGGCCAAGATGGGCGTGGCCTTCGACAGCAGCGCCGAGGACGCCGGCCAGACCATGGCCACCTGGCGCACCGCTTTCCGGATGGGCCAGGACGAGGTGGTCGTACTGGCCGACAAGATCAACTATCTCGGCAATACGGGACCTGCCAGCGTCAACAAGATCAGTGCGGTGGTGAACCGCATTGGTGCCCTGGGCGAGGTCGCAGGTCTGCAGAGCGGACCACTGGCAGCGCTGGGCGCCACCGTCGCCGGCATGGGCATCGAGTCGGAAGTCTCGGCCACCGGCATCAAGAACATGTTGCTCACCCTGGCATCGGGCGAGTCGGTCACCAAGAGCCAGCGCGAGGCCTTCGACAAGCTGGGCATCAAGGCCACTGCTATGGCGCAGGTCATGCAGAAGGATGCCGGCGGGGCCATCATGTCGGTGCTGCAGAAGCTGCGCGCACTGCCCAAAGCCGAGCAGGCCGCGACCATGACGCAGCTGTTCGGCCGCGAGTCGATCGGTGCGATCGCACCGCTGCTGACCAATCTGGAGCTGCTGCAGGGCAACTTCGCCAAGGTCGCCGATGCGCAGCGCTACGGCGGCTCAATGTCTGCCGAGTACGCATCGCGGGTGGCCACCTCGGCCAACTCGCTGCAGCTGCTGAAGAACACCGCGGTGGTGGTGTACCAGTCGATCGGCCAGGTGCTGCTGCCGCAGTTCAAGCAACTGACCGAGCGCACGGCTGCGGTGGTCGGCCAGGTCACGACGTGGGTCCGCGCCAATCCGGTGCTGGTGGGTGCGATCGCCAAGACGGCGATCGCCGGCGCCGCGCTGGTCACGATCCTCGGCGGCCTGCTGGTGGCCGGCGGCGTGGCCGCGATGGCGTTCTCGCAGATCCACGGCGCCGTCGCGCTGCTGTCGGGCGGTGGCGGCTTCGGTGCGCTGCTGCGGCAGGGGCTGGCGTTCGGCGGCCGCGTACTGCCGATGCTCGCCAATGGCGCCCGCCTGCTGCTGCCGCTGCTCGGCGGCGTCAGCCTGCCGGTGCTGGCCATCGGCGCGGCCGTCGCTGCCGTGGCGCTGCTGGTGTGGAAGTACTGGGGGCCGATCAAGGCCTTCGCCATTGGCGTCTGGCAAGGCATCGTCGATGTCGCCGCGCCGGTCCTCGCCGAGCTGAAGGCCGCGCTCGCGCCACTGGCGCCGGTGTGGGACACCGTGGCCGCAGCGATGGGTCAGGCCTGGGCATGGGTCAAGCAGCTGCTGACGCCCTTCGAGGCCACCACTGCGCAGTTGCACGGTGCAACGCAGGCCGGTCGCGGCTTCGGGCAGATCCTGGGGGCAGTGCTGGTCACCCAGCTGCAGCTGGCGATCAAGGCGATCGGCTGGCTGGTGCAGGCGTTTGTGTTCGTACTGCCGGTAGTCAAGCAGATCCTCGGCGGCGTGTGGCAAACCGTCCAGGGCACGTGGTCGCTGATCGTGGGCGTGTTCACCGGCAACGGCGATCGCATCCGCCAAGGGCTGCTGCAGCTGTGGGCCGGCATCAACCTGCAGTTGGCCAACTGGCCGGCCCGGATGCTGCAGGCTGGCGCCGACATGATCAGCGGCCTTGTCCAGGGCATCCGCTCCAAGCTCGGCGCGGCCGGCGATGCGATCGCCAGCGTCGGCACCGGCGTGGTCGATCGCTTCAAGGGCTTGCTGGGTATCCACAGCCCCTCGCGCGTGTTCGCCCAGCTGGGCGACTTCACCATGCAAGGCCTCACCGTGGGCCTGCAGCGCGGCCAGGGCGCGCCTGTGCAGGCCGTCATGGCGCTTGGCAACCGGATGCGTGCCGTGGGCGCAGAACTGGCCCTGGCGACGGCCACAGCGCCCGTGGCGGCGATCGACAGCCGTGCGCCGCTGTCGGCCCCTGTACGCGCCGCCAGCGCGCCTGCAGGCGGCAACAGCTACGTCATCCACGTCCATGCCGCGCCCGGCATGGATGCAACCGCACTGGCGCGCGAAGTCGCGCGCCAGATCGAAGAGCGCGAACGGCGCGCGGTGGCCACCCGCCGTTCCAGCCTGCGCGACGACTGAGGATCCACCCGATGATGATGTCTTACGGCACGTTTGTGTTTGCCCTCGATAGCGCCGCCTATCTGCAGCTGCAGCGGCAGATGAGTTGGCGCCACCCCACCAGCGAGCGTGTCGGCGCGCGAGCGGCCAGCCAGTTCCTGGGTCCAGGCGATGAAGCGATCGAGCTGTCGGGCCTGATCGCACCGGACCTGACCGGCTCGCGTGAATCGCTGACCACGCTCCGCAGACTTGCTGCCGACGGCGAGCCGCTACCGCTGGTAGACGGCACCGGCTGGGTGTATGGGCCGTATGTGGTGCTGGCGGTCAACGAGACGGCCACGCTGTTCTTCCCGGATGGCACGCCGCGCCGCGTCGAGTTCCAGCTGAGCCTGCGCCGCACCGACGACGTTGCGCCCGAGGCGACCGCCGCATGAGCTACCCGATTCCGCAGTGGCGCGTAGTGCTCGACGGGACCGACCTCACCGAGCGCATCGCACCGCGCCTGCTCGATCTCACCCTCACCGAATGCCGAGGCGGCGAAGCCGATCAACTGGATCTACGCATCCACGACCATGACGGCAAGATGGCGCTGCCCAAACGCGGCGTGCGCTTGGCCGTAGCCCTGGGCTGGAAAGCCACCGGCCTGGTCGACAAAGGCACCTTCATCGCGGACGAGGTGGAATACAGCGGTGCGCCGGACATCATCACCGTGCGCGCGCGTAGTGCGGATCTGACTGCAGACATGCGTACACGCCGCGAGCGCAGCTGGCACAACACCACACTGGGCGCCGTGCTCAATACGCTCGCCGGCGAGCACGGACTGACGCCGCGTGTGGCAGAGGCGCTGGCGCGCACCAAGCTGCCGCATCTCGACCAGGCCAACGAGAGCGACATGAATCTGCTCACCCGCCTGGGACAGCGCTTTGATGCGGTGGCAACAGTAAAGGCAGGTGCGTTGGTCTTTGCGCCGATCGGCGCCGGCACCACTGCAACCGGCAAGCCGCTGCCGACCGTCACCCTGACGCGGCGCGACGGCGACCAGCACCGCTACTCAGTGGCCGACCGCGATGCCTACACCGGCGTGCGCGCTTATTGGGTGGACAAGGGCAAGGCGCGGCGGCAGTCGGTACTGGTTGGCACGGACGACAACGCCAAGCGCTTACGCGAGTCTTATGCCGATGAAGCAACGGCACGCCAACATGCGCACGCGGAACTGGAGCGGGTGAGGCGCGGCCTGGCGAAGTTCGGCTTCACGCTGGCAATCGGGCGGGCAGACCTGTTCCCAGAGCAGACTGTCACGGTCAGCGGCTTCAAGCCGCAAATCGATGGACAACGCTGGTTGATTGTAAAAACCACCCACACCGTCAATGGGTCAAGCGGCTTGACTACATCGCTTGAATTGGAAAGCGCGCTGTGAGCCGCTATTGTCGCCTCTGTAACAACTGCATTTCGGCGGCGACTGGCATCAACAGCGTGCCGTCGCCCGCAACTCTGCACTGACGCATTTGGCTTTGCGCGTAGGAAGTCGCCTCCGCGTATGAAGCGAATCCTGTCAGCGGCAATCTGTGCTGCCGTAGCGTGATACCACCGCTTTTTGAGACAAGAATTTCCGCACAGCATTCGTTACCGAGCCAAACAACGTGTGCGGTTAAAACGAATTCGCCGGACAGGCGAACCATTGCATCGTCCATGTGCATCTCCGAAAGAGCTTTCATCAAGTTGGACCGCTTAAGCAACGTGGCGCTCAGGCTACTGGCCTGCGCCATTATCTCAAAAATGACCGATCGCACACTTGATGCAAATCAAGTGCAAACCCTACGTCGCGTGTAGGGTTTATCTGACAGATCACGCTGTTTATTCGTTGTAGCGTTCCGATCGAAGGATGTCAGGTCATCTCGCGTTGCCAGGACGGCGACGGCTCGATCACATGGAGTAAGGCACCGACACCTCAACGAAAGTCGCCGGTTTTAGACCGGCGGCTTTTTTTTGCCATAGAGCACTCAGAGCCGTGCTTGTGCTCGCACTATCCGGTAATGCAAATCCGTCATGACCTGTACCTCTGCCTTGATCACATGCCGCCACTGCCTTTGCTTTTCCTTTAGATCATCAGGCATACAGGAGCGACTGACTAAGGGAATAAATGCGAACACCAGCAGGTACACGAGATGATCCATCGGAGTGAAGCTAGACGGCAGCTGATGGGGCATCGTAGTCCAGATAAAACCCGTCAATGCCATCCAAGGTAGCGAACACACTGCTGACCTAAAGCGTGCCTTCCTAAGCAATTTTTCCGAACCGCTGTAAGCAAGCTGCAACGCTGAGAGAGACAGCTCTGCGGATGGCACAGACTCAACGTGATAGTGCTGCACGATGCGCCCAGCAACGTTGAGCTGCCCGACCTCTGAGTCGCTCACTCGTATGCGCAGAGGCTCGTTCTGCAAATTGGCTTCCATTATTGACACCTCTGCAATCTAAAGCCTCAAAGTCACCGGGTATCCGCCGATAACGCACTCTTTTGCGAAGACCAGCTGTCCTATCTGAAGCTTGATCAGGACTTCTTTTTTTTCCGGCCGCCCATGTTGATTTGCATGTATCTCTGGTCGATCGCGCCTGTCGTCGTCAGCATTTGAGACACGTGGCTGTTGTCGTTGAACGTCACGACAGGCGCAACCTTCTCGGCCCCCTCGCCTGCTGATCCAAGATCGGACAGCATCGCAGTGCGCACCTCATGCGAAGCAGCGCGGAACGCAGCCACCAACGCAGCCTCGGACGGATCCAATTCCACCCGCTGTTCCAGAAGCACATACATGATATCTACGCCGCGAGCATGCGCGGCCAATAGGTAGGCTCCACCTGGCATGTTCTGGTCCTTTTCGAAGTAAAGCTGTGCCCACTTCGAGATGCCACAAGCGTCGGCCATCTCCTGCTGCGTAAGGCGCAGGCGCTTCCGTTCTTCCTTCAGGCGTTTCCCTACAGTCACTAAGGTTTTTCCTCATATTGACAAAGTTGGTGTTAACACCAACAATTTCCAAAACCACAGGCGACCGCCACCGATGCCCCGCAAAGTGCAAGCTCAGCAGCAGTTCCACCCTCGAACCACAGCACAGGCGCGGGAATGGTTAGTGTCCAACGGCATCACGGTCTCTGGATTCGCCCGGCAACTTGGGGTGAATCGCACTGTTGTCGACGATCTGCTCCGAGGCCGCTCGCAAGGCAAGTACGGCGATGCGCACACAGCTGCAATTGCACTCGGTCTCAAAGCACCGCCGAATTATGCCGCAAAAGTCCAAACTTCCAAGCGCTCTAGGGGGTGAGCATGTTCGGCCGGAAAAAAATCGTCTTCCGCTGCGAGGCGTGTAGCGCGAGGCTCATCAAACGCACCAGCGTCCTCGCACATAAGTTCCTGCGGCACGACTCGTATGTCTGTGAAAACCCGATGTGTGGCGCGACCTACACGGGCCATTCGGAGTTGACGGGTATTGCCAGCCCCAGCGGCGTACCCACCGCACACAGCGAGCTTCCACCAACACCTGGCTATCAGCGTGCCCAAGCGCTGCAGGCGTACCGCGAGTCGCTGGGCGACCGCCAGTTGGACTTGATCCCGATGGGCGGCGAGCCGTTCTTCCCTCACCTCTGAGGTAACCCAAATGCGAAAGACCATTGATTGGGCGGCACTGCCGCCCACGGCGAAGCTTTGCCTGGAAGTTGCGCTCATCCACGGCGGATTGGTGAAGACCGAACACGGCTACATCGGCCGCACTGCCGCGCCTGAGACAGATCAACGCTTCGGCGCGGTTGCAGTCGCCGCGCTCATGCGCGATGGACTTGCCACCTCTGACGCCTTCGATGAGCGCCTGGTCGTGCTGACCGATGCCGCCATCTCCTTACTCGATTTCCAACACACAAACACCGAGGTCGGCTCGTGAGGCATGCCAATAGCTGGTTCACCGCACAGGAGCCGCGATTCGTTGATGCGGCCAGCAATCTGCCGCAGCGCATCGCGCCGCACGCCAAACACGAAGAGGCACGCCTGCTCGCTGCCGCCGTTGACGCACACCGCCGTTCGGGCGGCGCTTATGTCGTGATCGACAACGCTCCATCTCCGCACGCGCCTCGGCGCCAGCTCGGCGTCTAAGGAAGTTCGATGCAAGAGGATCTGCGGCAACAGGTGCTGTCCCGACTGGAACGGGATTACGGACTCAAGCACCGTAGTGGTACCGAGTACATGCGCGGCGGCAAGTGCCCGTCGTGCGGCAAGAAAGAGCTTTACACCAACCATCTCAAGCCTTGGGTGGTGAAGTGCGGCCGCCAATCCAAGTGTGGGCGCGAGCTGCACGTCAAGGATCTGTACGACGACCTGTTCGACGACTGGTCCAAGCGCTTCCAGCCAACGCCTGCGGCTCCCAACGCTGCGGCCGATGCCTACCTGCAGTTCTCGCGTGGCTTTGACCTAGCGCCGCTGAAAGGCCTCTACACCCAGGACAGCCACTACGATCGCAAGATCACCGCCGGCACCGCAACGGTGCGCTTTGCGCTGGTCAAGGGCGGCTGGTGGGAGCGCCTGATCGATCGCCCGCATCGCTTTGGCAAGCAGAAGGCGCGCTTTGCGCCAGGCCAGAGCTATGCGGGTGTTTGGTGGGCTGCTCCTGCCGCGCTGACAGCTATGCAGACGGCACGCGACGTGTGGATCGTTGAGGGCATTTTTGATGCGATTGCGCTCCTGCAGCACGGCATGTGTGCGGTATCGGCCATGTCCTCCAACGCATTTCCGGAAGAATCACTGCGCGAGCTCGCCAAGGCACGCATGGCCGACCTTCCGACGCTCGTGTGGGCCCTGGACAACGAGCCGGGCGCCCGTGCTTACACGCACAAGCACATCAAGCGCGCGGCGGCGCTGGGCTTTGACTCGCGGGCAGCGCAGATCGTCCAGCGCGATGGCAAGAAGGCCGACTGGAACGACCTGCATCTGCGCGCTATCGCGTCCGATGATCCCAAGCAGTGGGACAACGACGTCAACGAAGCCCGCTACCAGGGCGACTTGCTCGTGGCCCGCTCGGCGGTGGACAAAGGCCTGCTCATGTTTGAGCACGACGGCCGCAACGACTTCTGGCTGGACTACCGCTCCCGCCTGTACTGGTTCGATTTCGATACACAGCGCTTCGAAAAGTTGCGCAAGGAGAAGCTGGGCGATATCGATGCCGACGAGGGCGACGAGGTTGCGGCCGAGGATCTAAAGAAGATCAAGCGCGCCGCGTGCTCCGTCCAGAAGATCGCCAACTGCTACCCGGAAGCCCTGTATTTCCAGCGCCAAGAGGTCACCGACGAAAGCTGGTACTACTTCCGCGTCGATTTTCCGCACGACGGCCCCAGCGTAAAGGGCACCTTTACAGGTGGTCACGTCGCTAGCGCCTCCGAGTTCAAGAAGCGCCTGATCTCCCTGGCCGCCGGCGCCATGTTCACCGGTACCGGCCACCAGCTGGACCGCCTGATCGAAGAGCAGACCGAGGCCATCAAGACGGTCGACGCCATCGACTTCGTGGGCTACAGCAAGGAACACCGTGCCTACCTGCTCGGCGATATGGCCGTGCGCGACGGAGAGCTGGTGACGGCCAATGAAGAGGACTACTTCGAGTTCGACAAGCTGCGCTTGAAGACCACGCAGAAGTCCATCCGTCTGGAGATCCAACGCGACGCCGAGGCGTTCCGTGTGGATTGGCTGCCGTGGCTGTGGCAGTGCTTCGGCACGCACGGCATGGTCGCCATGACGTTCTGGTTTGGCTCGTTGTTCGCCGAGCAGATCCGCGCCGGGCACAAGAGCTTTCCGTTTCTTGAAGCCACCGGTGAAGCCGGCGCCGGCAAGACCACGCTGCTCACGTTCCTGTGGAAGCTGCTGGGCCGCTCGGACTACGAGGGCTTCGACCCGGCCAAGTCGTCCAAGGCTGGGCGTGCACGCGCCATGGGCCAGGTGTCCGGCATGCCCGTCGTCCTGCTGGAAGCCGATCGCAGCGAGCCAGACAAGGCGCACTCCAAGACGTTCGAGTGGGATGAGCTGAAGGACTTCTTCGGCGGCGGCACCCTGGCAACACGCGGCGTGCGCAATGGCGGCAACGAGACCTACGAGCCGCCGTTTCGCGGCACGATCGTCATCACCCAGAACGCTGCAGTGGACGCCAGTGAAGCGATCCTCACGCGCATCGTGAAGCTGCACTTCAAACGTCCGCAGGTCACCACCGAGAGCCGCATCGCGGCCGACAACCTCAACGCGCTGCAGGTCGAAGAAGTCAGCCACTTCCTCGTGCGTGCCATCCGCCAGGAGCGCGGCATCCTCGATCTGTTCGCTGAGCGGGTGAAGGTGTTCGAGGCCAAGCTACGCGGGCAACAGGATCTGCGCCTGGAACGCGTCATCAAGAACCACGCGCAAATGCTGGCGCTGTTCGATTGCCTGCGCCTGGTCATCACCATCCCTGACGATATGGTCGAGCAGACGCGGCTGGCGCTGTTGGACATGGCACTGGAACGGCAGAAGGCGATCAGCGCCGACCACGCGATGGTCAATGAGTTCTGGGAGGTCTACGAATACCTCGAAGCCACCGGCCACGGTAAAGCCGTCGTCAACCACAGCCGCGACGCGCAGCGCATTGCGATCAACCTCAATCACTTCGCTGCGCGGGCCGCGCAGTTCAGTCAGTCCGTGCCCGATCTCAAGGTGCTGCGTGCGCTGCTCGGCGACTCGCGCCGGCACAAGTTCATCGGCGCGAACGTGGCCGTCAACAGCGCTGTCCTCAAGGACGACCTGACCGGCGTCGGTACCACCGTGAAGTGCTGGGTGTTCGCCAAATGACCGCGTTTCCTCATGTTGGAAATTTCAGGAAATTTTCGTTGACATCTGCCCAGGAGCGGAGCAACCATTACTCCGTCGCCGCACAATCGGCGACCGGGTTTGACAGCCTGAATCAACGGCGCACCAGCGCCCATCGACCGATGCACGGCGCTTTTTTTTCGCTCGCTGTGCAGTCGCGGGCGTTTGCCGGCCAGTTCTATGGCGGGCGGTGTGCGGAGGCCTTCGGGCCTGCCGGTTCCGTTGACCGGTCTGTCAACCGCGCACCGTCCGCCACCTCGTTTGACAGCGTCGTGGCGGACTCCAACTACAACGGAGCCTGCACTATGACCTACGACGCTCAAGAAGCGCCGGCCAATGCCGCGCGTCAGATCGCCCATTACTTCGGCCTGATCGCCGACACCCTCGACTGGAAACACACCGCCTGGCTCGCCCTGCAGGCGAAGCTGCAGGCCATGGACAAAGCGCCCGAGGCGCTGACGCTGGCCGATGTCGAGGCCGCCATTTCCAGCACCAATGCCGACCTGGCCGAGGTGCGCCAGTGAGCCGCCGCGACCTGCACAAGGCGCATCGCGTGGCTCCCGGCGTCTACCTGCTCCTGCAGATCCGGGCGACCGACGTGTTGGCCGAGCTCTACGCCGACGGCCTGCATGATCGCCCACCGGTGATGTTCGCCTGCAGCGCGATCGACGAGCCGAGCGCGTTGTTTCTTGTCGATGACGGGACTGGCCTGGTCATCGGCTCGTTGCACGTGGTCATGCCGGAAGCCGAGGCCGCCGCGCTGCAGGAATGGGTCATCGAGCGCATGCCTGCAGCGGAGGTGGCGTGATGGACGCCGCTCACCCAAACACGCAGCTGCCAGAGGACGCTGATTTCTCGATCAGTGAAGAGGATCAGTCCCGCCTTTGGCTCGCCTACCACGCGACCACATTGCTCGCAGCGCTGACCAACGATATCGCGATCGAGGCAGGCATCAATCACGACGGACCGGCGGCAGTGGCCGAGTACATCCGCCACGAACTGCTTGATGTCCTCAGCAGCGCGCAGCGTCTGCGTGAGCCTGACCCCAGCATTCCGCCATCCGGCGCCGACCTGATTTAACCCCGCACCAGCGGGCCGGCGGGCGGTGCTGTAACACCGCCCCAAGGCCCTCCACCAACGCAACTCAGGAGAGTCGATATGCAACAGCACACTGGAACACGTCCAGCCACGGCAGCACGTCCGTTGGCTTTGAGCACCGGACCCGGCCCGGAGGCTAGCACGCCGGCCGTCGCCGCCTACGACCGCAGCATGGGCGACTGCTCAGCGACCATCACCATGCACATCACGCATGGTGCCGTCGTGGTTACCGCCTCCCTGAACATGGGACCGCTACGCGAGGCTCGCCAGTCCTGGGAGCGGCGGCGTGGCACTGGCACCGGCTGGAAGCTCGTCGACGGCCCCCGCCTGTGGACCACGGCGGAAGATCGCATCAGCACGGAGTTGGCCGAGTTCATGGATGGCCTGGACTTCCCCTTTGACCTGGCCAACATGCTGCCGCGCAGGCCAACCGCAGCTGCTGCAGCTGCGGTAGCGCAGGCCGCACGGGAGGTGGCGCATGGTTGAGTTGCTCGCTCTTGTGGTGGTCCTGGCGCCGGCGGCCGGTGGCGCGCTGGTCTACAAGCTGTGGTCGACGCGCCGTCCGCGACTCACCCAGACCGGCCTGGCCGTTGGACAGGTGCCACAGCGCCTGCGTCGCCGCACTCGCATGGCTGTGCGGCGGGAGGCTGCTCATGGTTGAGTCCGTCATCCTTTTCGGCCCGCAGGGCAGCGCAAAATCACTTAACGCTGAGGCTCTGCGTCAGGAGCTCGGCCTGCAGGAGGTCATCGAGCTTGAGGATGTCTTGTTTACGTTCCGCGCTGATCGCCTGGAGCCGGTCGGGCAGCTGATCCTGACATGCAACGAGCAGCAGGCCCATACCTGGTCGGTGCGCTGGGGCTTGCGCCTCATGCGTGTCGAGGAAGCACGCGCCCAGCTCGGCGTCGCATGGAGGACGCAACCATGAACCTGCAGCGCACGATCGAGATTGCGCGCGCCGCAGCGCGCTTGGGGGAGCCTGGCCCCTTGTCCACCGGGGAGGCGCTCACCGCCGCTCTGGTGCTCAATCGCCACGACTGGCTGGCCGAAATGGGCTACACCATCGCCCAGGCGTTGGACCGGATCGACTCCGACACCGCGCAACACCTCCGGGACGCCGAGCGCGTGCTGCGCCTGGAGGTCGCGTGACGCAACGTCAGGTCGACCACGACAGTCCTCTGCCGCCCTGCACGAGCGGCCACCTGGCTCGCCACATGCTCGACGCCCGCCGCCCCGAGGCGGGCGGCGGGCACTTCATCGAGTGCGTGTGTGGGCGCACACAAAAGCACCCCAGTTTTGAGTTGGCCATGACCGAATGGCGGCGTGCTCATCGCATCCGCACCCCTCGTCAGCCACGTCCCTGCGCTCAGAACGTCGTGCAGCTCGGCCTGCGATTCACCGGCACACACCAGCGATGATCGATGGCGCAAATATGGAAGGGTTTCGCAGGGCTTGCGAGGCGCGTCACTGGCTACGGCAGGGCAACACGGATGCAGCCAAGGTGCGAGAGCTACGGCTCCGCATCGCTGCTCAGCGCGGCTATGCCGCTGCTGACTTGCTCGTGGAGGAAATGCGCGAGCAGTGGCGGCACAGGCGGGAGTGGACCAAGGAGCAAATGCATGAGCGGTGAGGTACTGACGTTTGAGGATCTGCGGCGGCTATGCGCACCGATTGGACCCTCCCCCCGTACAGCGACCGTCGTGCGTTGGGCCAATGATCAGGGCATCCGATACAAATACGACGGTCGAGGGGGTATCTGGACAACGCTAGACGCGCTCAACGCCGCGCTGGGATTGCAGCAACACAACGACATCGAGATGGATACAGAACAGGAGCTGATGTGATGGCAAGAGGCCGCAAGCGCAAATTCAATCCCCTCATACCATCTCACATTGATCAGGCCGCGCTCCCGCGCGGCCTTTATTGGGGGGATGGCCGGTGGTACGTCGTCGAGCCGCATCCCGAAGGTGGAAACAGACGAAAGCAAACCGTGGCCTACGCTGGAGCTCGTCTATCGGAATTGCACGGAATCATTGAGGAACGGGCAGGCAAGGGCATGCGAGGCACGTTGCGTTATCTCTTTGATCGCTTCCATGAGTCGTTGGAGTTCAAGGAGCTAGCGACCGACACGCAAGATGACTACAAGCGCTATGCCAACTCCATTGCCGACTACCTGCGCAAGGACGGATCGAAACTGGGCTCGGTCCAGGTTGATCGCATCACGACGCCTGTGATCCAGCGGCTCGTGGAAGTTTTCGCAATGGGACGGCTTGCCAACGGTCACCAACCCGCGCTTCCTGCAACGCCCAGTAAAGCAAATCACCTTCACCGCTACTTACGTCGCACACTCGCATGGGGCATGCGTGTTGGCCTATGTAGATCAAATCCAGCCATCGGTGTGAGGCAAGCACGCGAAGCAAAGAAGCACCGTATGCCAACGCCGGCTGCATTCGACAAGGTGTTGACCTTCGCTCGTGAACGCGGCTCCCGTCCACCACACACAAAGGGCAGTTGCCCGAGCTACCTGGCGCCAGTCATGGTGCTCGCGTATAGCGCGCGCCTACGCGGCATCGAGGTGTGCACCCTTAACGACACACATAAGCAGCCAACAGGCATACATGCTCAGCGGCGCAAAGGATCACGCGACACGCTGACCGAGTGGGATCCTGAGATGATCGAAGCGTGGGATTTCCTCGCAGCGCGGCGTACCGCGATCTGGACTAAGAAAGGCCGAAGCTTTCCAGTCCCTATCAAGGCTGAGGATCGGCGGCTACTCGTTGAACAGACTGGTAGCCCCATGGCTAAGTCATCTCTGGACAGTGCCTGGCAACGATTCATCACGCTCGCAATGACCGAAGGGATCATCACGAAGCAGGAGCGCTTTTCTCTGCATGGCCTCAAGCATCGCGGCATTACGGACACAGTTGGCAACCGGGGCGACAAGCAAGATGCTGCAGGGCACGTAACACCAGCAACGACAGGTCGCTATGACCATGCACTGCCAGTGGTAAAGCCGCCAAAGCGCAGCTAATTTTCCCGGCAATTTTCCCGGCGGCCTCAAATCAGGGCGCTTGGCACAAGCTAAGCCCTTGATTTTATGGTGGGCCCAGAAGGATTCGAACCTTCAACCAAAGGATTATGAGTCCTCTGCTCTAACCGTTGAGCTATAGGCCCGGCAGGGTGGGTGGCGAGATGCGGGGCATGTCGGACCGTCCAGCTGAGGCGAAAGTTTACCTGCCCGCGCACGTCGCTGTCTGCTGACATCAGGCACTGATGAGGAGAAGCGCCCGCACCCACACGTGGCCGCACATGCCCACACAAAAAAGCCCGGCGCGAGCCGGGCTTCTAAATTTGTATGCGATGACCGCGCCTTGCGCACCATTCGCGGTAGGTGATCCGGTGCTACAAGCACCTCAGCAATCAGCACCTCAGCAATCCCGAATCCCCACTCCCCAATCCCGGCTACTAAGCCACCTCAAGCTGCGCATCGACCAATTGCCGGCCTGCGCGGAATCCCTGCGCGATGGCTTCCTGGTACGTCTCCCAGCCCGGTTCCCGGCCACCGATGCGTGGCTGGCGTTTGCCACCCAATGCATACACGTCGACCCACAGCGTCCACCTGGCGCCCGGGGACGCCTGCTCGGTGCGTACGCGAATCTCGTGCTCGCGGTATGTGGTGGTTTCAAAGCGGCTTTGCCTGCTCATACGACAGCCTCGTTCCATTCGTCCATCAACTTAGAAGCCACGCCTAGAACGTCACGTGAGTCAGGCAGAAACACCGGCTTCATGTTGCGCCGCTGTCTGGCTTCGTCGCCGGGGCGTGAATGTCGCCCGCGCCATCCCCGGCGCGTCCGTGCTTCGGCGACGTCCACCCGGGCAAGCATAGCGCGCGACATGCCCCACAACGCAACAGCCCCGCATGTGCGGGGCTGTTGTGTGATCACTGCACCGATACGGCTACCGGATCAGTCGATGTCCAGGAACGAGCGCAGCTGTTCCGAACGGCTCGGGTGACGCAGTTTGCGCAACGCCTTGGCCTCTATCTGACGGATCCGCTCGCGGGTGACGTCGAACTGCTTGCCCACTTCTTCCAGCGTGTGATCGGTATTCATGTCGATACCGAAGCGCATCCGCAGCACCTTGGCCTCGCGCGGGGTCAGCCCTGCCAACACGTCCCGCACCGTCTCGGAGAGATTGATGTTGGTGGTGTTGTCGATCGGGGACTCCACGTTGGTGTCCTCGATGAAGTCGCCCAGATGCGAATCCTCGTCGTCGCCGATCGGGGTTTCCATCGAGATCGGCTCCTTGGCGATCTTCATCACCTTGCGGATCTTGTCCTCGGGCATGTCCATTTCCTTGGCCAGCTCCTCCGGCGTAGCCTCGCGGCCGAACTGCTGGAGCATCTGGCGGGAAATGCGGTTCAACTTGTTGATCGTTTCGATCATGTGCACCGGAATACGGATAGTGCGCGCCTGATCGGCGATCGAACGGGTGATGGCCTGGCGGATCCACCACGTTGCATACGTCGAGAACTTGTAACCGCGGCGGTATTCGAACTTGTCCACGGCCTTCATCAGGCCGATGTTGCCTTCCTGGATCAGGTCGAGGAACTGCAGGCCGCGGTTGGTGTACTTCTTGGCGATGGAGATGACCAGGCGCAGGTTGGCCTCGACCATTTCCTTCTTGGCCTTGCGTGCCTTGGCTTCGCCATAGGCCATCGCGCGGCTGATCTCCTTGATCTCGCCCAGGGTCAGGTAGTTGGCCTTCTCCATCTCGATCGAGCCCTGCTGCTCGGAGACGATCTGGTCCTTGACGTCGCGCAGCGCCGATGACCACTTCTGCTTGCGCTTGAGTGCGTCTTCCACCCATTCCAGGTTGGTCTGGTTGCCTTCCCAGGAGCGGATGAAATCCTTGCGCGGCATGCGTGCCACGGTGGTGGCCAGGTGCAGCACCTTGCGCTCGTGATCCTTGATGCCGTTGACCACGCCACGCAGCTGGGTGACCAGCGCATCGGTCAGCGGCAGCGGCAGCTTGAGCGTGGTGAAGATGGCGGCCATGTCCTCGCGCGCCTTGACCACCAGCTTGTGCTCGGCGCCGTTCTTGGCATAGATCTTCTTGAACTTGGCGTATTCGTTGGCCAGGTTCTCCATGCGCGTGGCAACTTCCACCGGGTCCGGACCGGTCGGGCCGGCCTCTTCCTCGGCAGCGTCGTCATCGCCGTCTTCGTCGTCGTCTTCATCGACCGCGTCTTCGTCGACGGCGACCGGGCCGGCGGCGGCCAGCGCAGCAGCGGCGGCGTCGGCTTCTTCGATCAGGTCGTTGAAGCCGACCACGATCTCGGCCAGACGCTTCTTGCCTTCCTTGTGCGCTTCGTAATCGGCCAGCAGCATTTCGGTCGACAGCGGGAACACACCCAGCGCTGCCTGGACCTGGCTCAGGCCTTCTTCGATACGCTTGGCGATGGCGATTTCGCCTTCGCGGGTCAGCAGCTCGACCGTGCCCATTTCGCGCATGTACATGCGCACCGGGTCGGTGGTGCGGCCACCTTCGGTGTCGAGCGCGGTCAGCGCGGCGGCAGCTTCTTCGGCTGCGGTGTCGTCAACCTCGCGGTTGCCGGTGTTGCCATCGTTGAGCAACAGGGTTTCAGCATCGGGTGCAACTTCATGGACATCAATGCCCATGCCGTTGATCATGCTGATGATGTCTTCGATCTGCTCCGGGTCGACCAGGTCGTCGGGCAGGTGGTCATTGACTTCGGCGTAGGTCAGATAGCCCTGTTCCAGGCCCTTGCTGATCAGTAGCTTGATGTCGGATTGCTGGGCAGGACGTTCGTTGGCCATGAGTGCTCGCGCCACCGGCTTTGAGATTGGAAAGAGAACCTAGCATTATACCAGCGTGAAGCCCGGTCTGCCGGATTCAAGACAGGACCGCTGGTGGACGTGGGTTTCTAGGGTCTGAGAAGGAAGGTCACCGGGCCATCGTTGACCAGGTCGACAACCATATGGGCACCAAAGCGCCCGGTTTCCACCCCGCCGCGATGTTTTTGCCGGCAGATCGCCACCAAATGATTGAACGCCCGTTCAGCCTCCAACGGCGGCGCCGCCGTGCTGAAGCCGGGGCGATTGCCGGAACTGGTGTCTGCGGCCAGGGTGAACTGGCTGACCAGCAGCAGGCCGCCGCCGATGTTGGTGAGTGAGCGGTTCATCTTGCCGGCGTCGTCGGCAAACACGCGGTAGCCAAGCAGGCGCTCGGCCAGGCGCCGGATCTGCGCGTCGCTGTCGCCGGGTTCGACCCCGACCAGGGCCAGCAGCCCGGGACCGATCTGCCCGACGGTCTGCGCATCGACCGTGACGGCGGCGCGGGTGACACGTTGGATCAGCGCAAGCATGGGCACTCTCCGGCAGCAAACTGTGCCGCGCAGCATGCCCAGCACGGTTGGCACTGTCACGCGCGGGTCATCGCCGGCCGCGCTGTTTAGAATTGCGCGGATGAAACCCGATGTTCGCGCTCGCCTGCTCTACGCCACCGCCGCCACCGTGGGCCGCCTGCCGTGGCCGCTGCTCAAACGTGTGGCCGACGCGCTGGCCTGGAGCTGGCGCAAGCTCAATGCGCGCGAGGCGCGCGTGGCACGCCGCAACCTGGAACTGGCGTACCCGGAACTGGAAGCCGGCCAGCGCGCGCAGCTGCATGCGCAGGTGCTGCGGTCGACCGCGCGGCAGACGCTGGAGGTCTTGCGCACCTGGACCCGCCCGCCGGCCGAGAACCTGGCGCGGCTGCAACGCAATGGCCAGGCGCTCTACGACGCGGCGCTGGCTTCCGGGCGTGGCGTCATCGTGGCCGCACCGCACTTCGGCAACTGGGAGCTGCTCAACCAGTGGCTGTCCGAACGCGGGCCGATCGCCATCGTGTATCGCCCGCCCGAATCGGACGCGGTGGACGGCTTCCTGCAACTGGCCCGCGGCGGCGACAACGTGCGCCAGGTGCGTGCCGAAGGCCCGGCGGTGCGGCAGTTGTTCAAGGTGCTCAAGGACGGCGGCGCGGTCGGCATCCTGCCCGACCAGCAGCCGAAAATGGGCGATGGCGTGTTTGCGCCGTTCTTCGGCATCCCCGCCCTGACCATGACCCTGGTCAACCGACTGGCCGAGCGCACCGGCGCGATCGTGCTGTATGGCTGGTGCGAACGTACCGGTGGCGACCTGCAATTCGCGTTGCATGTGCAGCCGGCCGACCCGGCAGTGGCCGACGCCGACCCGGTGCGCGCCGCCAGCGCGCTCAACGCGGGCATCGAACAGATCGCCCGGCGCGACCCGGCGCAATACCAGTGGACCTACAAGCGCTACACGCTGCGCCCGCCGGGCAGCGGCGAGCCCAATCCGTATGCGACCGAGCGGCATCCGCACTGACGCCGGCTGCCTGAAGACGGATCCGCCTGCGCATGGCGCGGCGTCGGCAGCGGCTCAATCGTCATGCGGATCGGCCGGCGTGGCGAGGATGCGCTGATAGAACGCCAGGTCCAGCCAACGGCCGAACTTGAAACCGGCCTCGCGCACGGTACCGGCATGGGTGAAGCCGAACTGTTCGTGCAGGGCGATGCTGGCCTGATTGCTGGCATCGATGCCGCCGACCAGCACATGCACGCCGCGCTGTTCCGCCGCCGCGATCACGCCCTGCAACAGCAGGCGTCCGAGCCCCTTGCCGCGGTGGTCGCGGTGCACGTAGATCGAATGCTCCACGCTGTACTTGAACGCCGGCCAGGCGCGGAAGGTGCCGTAGCTGGCGAACCCCATCAGGCTGCCGTCGGCAGCTTCCACCCCGACCACCGGAAAGCCGCCCGCGCGCTTGGTCGCAAACCAGCCGACCATGCTCTCCGGTGGCCGCGGCTTGTAGTCGTACAACGCGGTCGAGTTGGCGATGGCGTCGTTGAAGATCTCCAGGATGGCGCTGGCGTGGCGGTCTTCGCTGCAGTCGATGAGAGACATGGGGTCCGGTGCGGGCAGAGGGTCTTGGGATTAAAAGGCATTGCCGGGCGATGAACAACGCAGCCGGCATGCAACCAATCCATGCCTGCCACGCAACTCAAACGGCGGGCGCTGGATGCAGCGTTCCACCCGGCCGTGGCGACTGGCGCTTGCGAACCACGCGACAATGGCCGCACGCGGCAGGCAACGGCCGCGGCGGCGTCCGCCTTGAAGCGGCCGTGGCAATCCCCATCTGGAGTCGTGCATGAGCAGCCCCGTCCCCTCCCCCAGCGCACAGGCCTTCGGTGATCCGGCCGCGATCCGTTGCGAGCGCGCCGCCTCCGAACTGCGCGCCGGCCGCCCGGTGCTGCTGACGGCGGCCAACGGGCAGGCGCGCGCGGTGCTGGCGCTGGACAGCAGCACCGCGCAGTCGTACGCGGCCTTCGCGCGTGCGGCGCAGGGGCGGCACTATCTGTTCGTCACCCCGACCCGTGCCCAGGTGCTGGGCCTGAGCGCGCCGCAGGGCGCACGCGTGGCGCTGGTCGAACACGACTACGACCAGCTCGCTGCCCTGGCCTACCTGCGCGATACCCCGGTACCGACGCAATGGACCCCGGGCGATGCGCTGGATGCCGGCGCGGTGGAAATCGCGCGGCTGGGACTGCTGCTGCCGGCGATGCTGGCCGTGGAGCTGCACGATGCGGATGACCACGCCGCCTTTGCCGGTTGCCAGTCGCTGGCACTGGACGATCTGGGCAGCGGCTGCGCCAAATCCGCCGCGGCCGGCTACGAGTTGGTCACTCGCACGCCGGTGCCGTTGCGCGGGCTGGGGATGAGCGAGTTCGTGGTGTTTCGCGGCGGGGTGGCGCAGCGCGACCAGGTGGCGATCGTGGTCGGCCAGCCTGATCTGTCGGCTGCAGTACCGGTGCGCGTGCATTCCTCCTGCCTGACCGGCGATCTGTTCGGCTCGCTCAAATGCGATTGCGGCGACCAGCTGCGGCATGGCCTGGCCAAGCTGAAGGAACTCGGCGGCGGCGTGCTGCTGTATCTGGACCAGGAAGGCCGCGGCACCGGCATCGCCGCCAAGATGCGCGCGTACGGTTACCAGCATGCCGGCCTGGACACCATCGATGCCGATGCGCAGCTGGGCTTCGGCCCGGACGAGCGCCGCTACGGCAGTGCGGTGGCGATGCTGCGCGGTCTGGGCATCAGCCGGATCCGGCTGCTGACCAACAATCCCGCCAAGGCCGAGCGCCTGCGTGCGGCCGGCATCGCGGTGGAAGACCGCATCCCGGTGACCGGCGACATCACTCCGGAGAACGAACAGTACCTGCGCACCAAGGCCGCGCGTGCCGGGCATGCGCTGGATGTGGATGCGCTGATCCTGGCCGCGCAGTAAGCGCCGCTGCGCCGGATGCGCCTGCCCGCGGCGCCCGGCTATGCTTGCGCACCGCTCCTGCAGGCCAGCCTTGTGCACGACGCTCCACCGCCGCACCCCGAGGTCATCGTCGCTGCCGCGCCGGCACAGGCTCCGGCGGTGGACCACACCCAGTGGCAACCGCTACCGCAGCGCGGGGCGTATGTGGCCGGCGTCAACGGCGCGCTGGGCGGCGGATGTGCCGGGCTGATCGCGGCCGGCGTGACCGTCACCGTGCTGCACGCCTGGCATGACTGGCCGGTAGTGCTGGGCGTGACCGTGGTGGCCGCGCTGCTGGGTGCGTGGTTCGCGGTCAAACGGCATCGCCTCACCCACTGGAAACTCGACCAGCACGGCCTGGCGCTGCAACGCGGCCATCTCTGGCAGAGCGACACGCGCATCCCGATTTCGCGCGTGCAGCACGTGGACCTGCGCCGCGGCCCGATCGAGCGCGCCACCCGGCTGACCACGCTGGTGGTGCATACCGCCGGCAGCCGGCTCAACGCGGTGGCCTTGTCCGGCTTGGATCAGGGCGATGCCGAACGCCTGCGCGACCGCCTCGCCCGCCAGCTCGATCACGACGACGACGCGCTGTGAGCGCCATCGAACACCCCGGCCAGGACGAGCAGCGCCTGCATCCGCTGTCGTGGGTGTTCGTGTTGTTGCAGCAGATCCGCCAGTTCCTGATTCCGCTGGCGGCCTTGGTGCTGTTCGGCAGCCGCGATGGCAGCCGCGACTCGGCCGACCACATCGCCACCGGCGTGGTGATGGCAGTGCTGGTGGCAATCTCGGTGCTGCGCTATTTCACCTATCGCTACCGCATCGGCACCGATGGCGTGGCGATCCGCAGCGGGCTGCTGGAGCGCAGCCGGCGCGATATCCCGTTCGCGCGCATCCACAACGTGGTGGTGCATCAATCGCTGCTGCACCGGCTGGCCGGCGTGGCCGAGGTGCGCCTGGAATCGGCCGGCGGCCACAAGCCCGAAGCGGAAATGCGCGTGCTGCGGCTGGACCAGGCACTGGCGCTGGAAGACCTGATCCGTCGCCGCACGCATGACGCCGATGCCAGCACGCCGCAGATCGAGGCCGACAGCAACACGCTACTGCGTCTGCCGCTGGGCGAAGTGATCCGGCTGGGGCTGATCTCCAACCGCGGCATGGTGGTGGTGGCTGCCAGCTTCGGGGTGATCTACCAGATGATTCCGCGCCGCACGGTGTCCAACTTCGTCGAACACAACGGCGAGCTGGCCTACCGCTACGTCAGCCAGATCCATCCAGGGGCGGCGGTGACCGCCGCGTTGGTGGTGCTGGGCGCCCTGGCCGTATTGGTCGCGATGCGCGCGCTGTCGGTGGCGCTGGCGGTGGCGCAGTACCACGGCTTTCACCTCAGCCAATCCGAGCGCCGCCTCACCGTGGAGCGCGGCCTGCTGACGCGCATCCGCAGCAGCGTGGCGCTGCGGCGCATCCAGTCGTGGACGCTGTACGAAGGCCGCCTGCATCGCCTGTTCGGCCGTCGCCAGTTGCGGGTGGAGACCGCCGTGGCCGGCAGCGCCGACAGCGAAGGCAGCGCATTGAAGGAGCTGGCGCCGATTGCCGACCCGCAGCGCTGTGATGCCTTGTTGCAGCGCCTGCTGCCGGGGATCGCCTGGCCGCCGGCACAGTGGCAGGCGATCGCCACGCATTGCTGGTGGCGTTTGAGTCTGCCCACGCTGCTGTTGCTGCTGCCGCTGGTGATGGGCCTGGCCTGGCAGTTCGGCAACCAGGCGGCGTGGTTGCTGCTGTGGTTGCCGTGGAGCGCATTCAAGGCGCATCGCCAGGTGCACCGCATGGGCTACGCGGTGGATGCGCGGTTTGTCGCCGTGCGCGGCGGCTGGTGGAAACGCTGGTGGCGGCTGGCCGAGCTGGACAAGCTGCAGGCGCTACAACTGCAACGCTCGCCGCTGGACCGTCTGTCCGGCACCGCAACGCTGTGGCTGGACACTGCCGGTGCCAACGCGGCCGGCCCGGGGTTGCGGCTGCGCTTCGTGCCGTTGGCGCAGGCGCAGGCGCTGCAGGCGCAGCTGGGTGCCGCGTTGGCGCGGCGCAAGCTGCGTTGGTGATTAGGAATCGGGATTGGGGAGTCGGGATTCGGGATTGGGTGAAGTGCTGATTGGCAGCGGCATCTCGTCGATGCGCAACTCGCAGTGATCAGCGTTGTGCCGGGCCCCAGTATCCAAGTTCGCGGCGGATCTGCAGGCCTCGCCACACTGCGCCCAGCGGCTTGCGCCGCAGTGGACCGAGCTTGCCGGCGATGAAGTCCTCGGTCGCTACGATCACCCGCTCCGACGACTGCCCGTCGCGGTACGGGTGGATCGCGTCGGCATAACGGGCGAGCGCATCGCGCAGCGACGCATCCGGTGCCAGCGCGCGCGCCAGCTGCTGCGGCAATTGCCCGGGCTGCTGGAAGTCCAGCATATGCGGCTGCGGCACGCGGTTGCGGAAGGTCACCACCGGTTTGTGCTGCACCACGAACTCGGACACGATCGACGAGGTATCCGACACCAGCACATCGGCCGCACGCTGCGCGGCCATCACTTCTTCGGGTTCGACAAAGCGGGCATGCGGCCCGGCCAGCGCGCGATAGCGATCGAACAGCTCCGGCGCGCACTTTGGATGCAGCGTCAGCAGCCAGTAATGCGCTCCGCGTGCGATATCGGCGGCGATCTCATCGTAGAGCGCGGGCGCAGCGCTCAAGCGCTCGGTAAACGTGGAACCGAACAAGATCACCGGCCGCCCGTTGGCGGGCGCACGCAGTGCAGCGCTGCGGCCGCCATCGTCGCGGAACACCGGGTCGAGCTTGGGCCAGCCGGTTTCGACCACGGCAAAATGCCCTTCGCGCTCGGCGAGTGCGCGAAACGGCGCCGTGGTGGCCGGGCCTTGCGTGCAATACAGATCGAACAGCCCGCGCACGCGGAAGTGCCCGCGGTTGTCTTCGCGTTTCTGCACGTTGAACCCATGGAACAGCTGCACCTTGGCGCCCGCAATGAACGGCGGCACCCAGTTGGCCGCGCTGAACACCGCACGCGGACGCAACGCCAGCGCCTCACGCAGGCCAACCTCGCGCACGTCCGGCAACACCAGCCCGCGTGCACCGCCCTCGAACCACGCCGCCACGGCATGCCCGCGGGCCTGTAATGCCTGCGCCAATGGCGCCAGAATAGGCAACGCGTAACGCTCCGTTGCGAACAGCAGGTATTGAGCCATCACATGTCCTCTTCGACCGCACCCGACGAACGGCCGCGCATCAGCGCCTGCATTATCGCGTTCAATGAGGCCGATCGCCTACGCGACTGCCTGCGCTCGCTGGCGTTCTGCGACGAGATCGTGGTGGTGGACTCCGGCTCCACCGACGCCACCGTAACGCTGGCCACCGCACACGGCGCACGCGTCCTGCAGCGCGCCTTCGATGGCTACCGCAGCCAGAAGGCATTCTGCGTTGCGCAGGCCAGCCACGATTGGGTGCTGTGCCTGGATGCCGACGAACGCGTCAGCGACGCATTGCGGGCGTCGATCATTGCCGCGCGCGATGGCAGCTTTGCCAATGCCGCCGGCTATCGCTTCGCACGGCTGTCGGATTATTTCGGCCGGTTCCTGCGCCATGGCAATGCCTATCCGGATCGGGTGCTGCGCATGTTCGATCGACGCCGCGGCGGCTGGCGCGGCAAGCGCGAGATCCACGAGGCGGCCAGTGTCGACGGTGCAGTGGTGACCCTGGCCGGCGATCTGATCCACTATCCGTACCGTTCGCTGGCGCAGCAACTGGCCAAGACCCAGCGCTACGCGCAGATGATGGCCGAGCACGAGCATGCGCGCGGCAAGCGTGCGACCTGGAGCAAGCTGGTGCTGGCGCCGGCCTGGCGCTTCTGGCGCGGCTACCTGCTGCGCGGCGGGTTTCGCGATGGCTGGCACGGGTTGATCTATGCCTACGTGCGCGCCAACTACGTGCGCCAGAAGACCATCATGCTGTGGCTGCTGCAGCACAACCAGCCGGTGCAGGACCCGCCGCGTGCGGACGAGCAGCGCGGCGACTAAGAGTCGTCAGCAACACGACTAGGTTCACCGCCCGGCATCACGAGCGGCATTCGGAAACGGCACTCAACAACGTCCATACCAATGATCGAATCGACGTGACGGCCAGAAGCCAACTCAAGCCGCGCTAGGCCTTGTCGGCCGCTCGAGCCGTGGACTCCTGCGCCTGACGCGCTGCCAGCCCGACCAGCACACCGACCATCGCCGTGTAGAAGCTGGCCGACACCTGGTGCGCAAACATCGACTGGGTCAGTCCGCACAGCGCATAGCTCACCACGATCATCACCCCGGCCGCGGCCGGTCCGCGGAACTGGCGCTGGCCGCTGCGGCGATGCAGCCGCACGAAGATCCACAACGGCACCCCGTAGACCGCAAACAGCAGCAACAGGCCCGGCACGCCCTGGGTGGCGCCCCACTCGGCCAGATCGTTGTGCGCGTGGCCCAGATGACAGCGCAGCAGCCAGGTGTCGCCGGCGCATACCGGCAGCTCGCGCATCGCATCGTCGAAGCGCCCGACGCCGATACCGGTGAGCGGATGCGCGCGCAAGGTGTCCCAGGCCACATGCAGGCGCTCGATCCGGGCACCGGCGGACGAGTCGCTGTCGCCAACCTCATAGCGCTGCAGGTCGCTCTGCAATTCGCCAAGGCGCATCTGCTGGGTCAACGCCGGCACGCTGAGCACCACACCCACCGCCAGCACCGCACTGCCGACGAAGGTCAGCAAGCGCATGCGTGCGCTCTGCCAGGGCGCGCCCCAGATCAGCACGCCCAAGGTCACCAGCAACGACAACCACACCCCGCGGCTGCCGCTGAGCACGATCACCACCACCGTGGCGATGGCCGCGCCCACCAGCCAGCGCACCTTGCCGAGCGGACGGCAGAACACCGCCACCACCAGCAGCATCAGCGCGATGTCGGCAAATACAATCGCATTGGTCCAGCCTTCCGCGCGGTCGGCACCGTTCATCACCTGCAGCATGGCGATCAACATTGCCGCGAACACACCGGCCAGCGCGCCACGCCATAGCCAGACCTGGCGCGGCTGCAGTGCATACGCCCACAGGGCCGCCCACGGCAGCACCAGGAAGCGCGAGCGGTTGTCGACATCGCGCAGCCCATGTTCGAACAGCACGATCGACAACAGCGACATCGCGATCACCGCCGCGGCCAACCACCCCAGCGCGCGCAGCGACCAAGGGCACATGGCAACGCCTGCGCGCAGGCTGCGCCACCCCACCAGCGAGCCAAGCAACAGGCACAGCCCGAAGGGCAGCAACCCGCTCGGCATGCTGACCACCAACGCGGTCAACGCGAACACGCCCAGTTCGGCAATGCCCACACCTGCCGGTGACGCGATGGGGGCCGACGAAGAAAGCGCAGCGGGCTGGGTGGGCAAGGAATTCATTCAGACATCGGCGGCAAATGGGGGTGACATCGGGCGACACGCGTCAGCGACGCCGGCCAAGCTAACGATGCCCCGCATGAATCCATGCTAGACAGCGGCCGGCGACGGCATTGACGGGCCGCCGATCGCGGCAAACACCTGCGCTGTGCCGGCTCATTCGGTGTCCAGGTTGCCCTGCTCCTGCGCTTCCACTGCCCGCTGCTCGGAGCTCGCCACGCAGCTGCCGTGCACGGCATCGGCCGGCACCAGCCACCATCGACGGCGATTGGCCACCCCCACCATCTGGCTGCGGCTGCGGTCCACGCAGCCCAGCAGCGCGGTCTCCTGCGCCATCAGCCAACGTCGATCGGGACGCTCTGCCTGCCAGGCCACCGCGCGCTGTAGCTGTTGTTCCCACGGCACCTTGAAGCCGAAGGTCTGCGCGGGGCGGTCGGCCATCAGCAGGTTCTGCTCTTTCCAGGCCACCAGCCCGAGCTGCGCGTCCGGGCCGATCCGGCGCCCTGCCTCGCGCATCACCGCGCCCGCCGAACTGGAGTCGTTGAAGATCGGATAGCAGACCAGGCCGAACGCCACCCACCACGCGCCTAGCAGCGATGCAGCGGCAAGCGCGGAGCGGCGCACCCGCAGCAGCAACAGGCTGGCCACGCCCCACAGACCGACCGCCAGCAGCAACCAGCCGAGCGGGTCGGTGGCCTCGCTGCCGACCCCGCGGCTGTCCATGATCTTCTGCTCGAAGCCCGGGTGCCCGATCAGCATCGCCGCGCCGCCGGCAGCGAAGGCCACCGTCAGCAGCAGCACGAATCCGAACAGCAGCCGCTGCACCCCGGCGCGGCGCAGCAGGCCTGCCGCCAGCGGCGCCAGCGCCAGGCAGAACATCGGCAGCGCCGGCAGGATGTACACATCGCGCTTGCCGCTGGGAATGGTGAAGAACACCAGCACCAGCAGCCACCAGGCCAGCGGCAACAGATAGCGTGCATCGCGTCGCTTGAGCCGGCACCACCAGGCCGGGATCGCCCAGGGCAGCACCAGGATGGTCGGCAGCCACATCGTGGCCATGCCCTTGAAGTGGTACCAGACCGGCTGCGCGTGATCCCAGGAATTGGCATAGCGCTTGGCGGTCTGGCGCAGCAGGATGTCGTTGAGATAGACGCGGTACTCGGGCTGGCCGGCGGTCAGCGCGGTCACCATCATCGGCGCGAACCACAGCAGGATCGCGACGAAGAAGAACAGCGGCCCCAGCCAGAAACGCCGATCGCGCACATGCACGCGCACGCCCGGCCAGCCGCGCGCCGCCGCAATGCCGGCCGGGATCAGCATCAGCAAGGCGATGATGCCGACCCCCTTGGTGATCACGCCCAGCCCGGCGGCAAACCAGCCCAGCGTCCACCAGCGCCAGGCCGGCCCCAGCAGCAGGTGGCGCAGCAATCCGTAATTGGCCAGGGTGATCCAGAACACCACCAGCGGGTCGATCTGCGCCTTCTTGGCCTGGAAGGTGAAGTGCAGCGTGAACAGCAGCATCCACGCCGCATACGCGCCCACGCGCCGGGTCCACAGCCGCCGCCCCAGGTCGTACACGCAGGCCAGCGTGCACAGCGCCGCCAGCAGCGACGGCAGCAGGAACGCCACCCGCCAGTTGCCCAGCAGCGTGTAGAACAGCGCCTGCAGCCACATCAGCATCGGCGGCTTGTCCGAGTACAGCTCGTTGCCGCGATGCGGGAACAGCCAGTCGCCGCTCATCACCATCTGCTTGGCGACCAATGCAAATCGCGGCTCGTCCGACGGCCAGGGGTCGCGCAGTCCCAGGCCGGCACCGATCACCAGAACGGCGGTGATGGCCAGCAGCCAGAAATCCTTGGAAGCACGAGTCTTGAGCATGACGGGCGGCAGTGGATGCGAAGGTGGAGCGCCGGGATCGGCGCGCGGTCAGGACGCTTTTAGCAAAAGCGCGTAAAAAAAACCGTCGCAGTGCTGCTCGCCGGGGAAACGCTGCCGTCCGGCACCGGCCGCATGACCGAATTGCGCGCCCAGCGGCTGCGCCTGCGCCTCAGCAGTGCGTTGCAGGAATGCCTGCACCTGCGCCTGGTTCTCGCGCGCAAGCAGGGAACAGGTGGTGTAGAGCAGCTGCCCGCCCGGTCGCAGCGTGCGCCAGGTGGCATCGAGCAGACGCGCCTGCAACGCGCACAAGGCGTCGATATCGTCGGCACGGCGATGCAGCAGCACGTCGGGCTGACGGCGCACCACGCCGGTGGCCGAACACGGCGCATCCAGCAGCACCGCATCGAACGGCTGGCCGTCCCACCATGCGGCGGTATCGGCGGCGTCAGCGATGTGCAAGGTCACCTGCGCGCCCGGCACGGTGCGCTGCAAGGTCTGCTGCACCCGCTCCAGCCGGCGCGCATCCACATCCAGCGCGGTGAGCTGCAGGCCCGGATGACGTTCCAGCAGATGCGCGGCCTTGCCGCCGGGCGCCGCGCAGGCATCGAGCACGCGTGCCGACGGCGCCAGCGCCAGCGCATCGGCAACCTGCTGGGCAGAGCCGTCCTGCACTGAGACATCGCCGTCGGCAAAGCCCGGCAACTGGCTCACTGGCACCGCCCCGTGCAGACGCACCGCATCCGGCAACAGCGCATCCGTGTCCGCGCCGATGCCCAGCGCGGCCAGCCGTGCGACATAGCCGGCCGGGTCGATCCGCGAGCGCTGCACGCGTAGCCACATCGGCGCCATCTGCGCGCTGGCCACGAAGATGCTTTCGGCCTGCTCGCCCCAATCGGCGCGCAGTTGCTTGCGCAGCCAGGACGGCCAGCCCGCATCGGCGGACACCGCCGGAAACCCCTCGCGCTGGGCGCGCCGCAGGATCGCGTTGACCATGCCGGCCTGCCGCGGCCGGCCCAGCGCGCGGCACGCGTCCACGGTGGCCGACAAGGCCGCATGCGCGGGCAGCTGCAGCACGTCGAGCTGGGCGAAGCCGGCCATCAGCAGCGCTTTCAGTTCCGCATCGCGCGGCGGCAACGGGCGTTCCAGCCACTGCCGCAATGCCACGTCATAGGCCGGGCGGCGGCGCAGCACCGCAAAGCAGATCGCCTCCACCAGCGCGCGGTCGCGTGGATCAGCAAGACCGGGCAAGGTCGCGGCCAGTTCGGCCTTGAGCGAGCGGCCCTGGTCGAACACCGCCGTCAGCACCCGTGCCGCGGCCAGACGCGAGCCGACGCCCGCAGTTGCAGTCTCTGCCGACATCAGCGCAGCGCCGGCAGGTCGCGGCGCGCGTTGAGGTAGTCGGCAGCGGTGATCGCCTTGCCGCCCTCGCGCTGCAGCACGCGCACCCGCAGCGCGCCCTGCCCGCAGGCGATGTCGATGCCCTGCTTGCTGGCGGCGAGCAGGGTGCCCGGCGCCTGCTGATGGGCCAGCTCCAGCGCCACCGCGCCATGCAGGCGCACGCGCTCGCCGGCCAGGACCGCCTCGGCCACCGGCCATGGATTGAACGCGCGTACCCGCCGCGCCAGCTCCTGCGCCGGCTGGGTCCAGTCCAGCCGCGCCTGCGTCTTGTCCAGCTTGTGCGCATAGGTCACGCCTTCGGCCGGCTGCGGCTGCGCCACCGGGCGGATGCCGGCACGCAGCAGGCCCAGGCCATCGGCCAGCACCTGCGCGCCTAGCACGGCCAGGCGATCGTGCAGCTGCCCGCCGGTTTCCTGCTCGCCGATGGCCAGCCGCTGCGACAACAGCACCGGCCCGGTATCCAGCCCGGCTTCCATCTGCATCAGGCAGACGCCGGTTTCGGTATCGCCGGCTTCGATCGCGCGCTGGATCGGCGCGGCGCCACGCCAGCGCGGCAACAACGAGGCATGCACGTTCCAGCAGCCATGGGTCGGCGCGGCCAGCACCGCCTTGGGCAGGATCAGGCCGTAGGCCACCACCACCATCAGATCGGCATTGAGCGCGCGCAGCGTGGCCAGGGCCTCCGGCGAGCGCAGCGTCTGCGGCTGGAAGACCGGGATCCCGCGCGCAATCGCCTCCAGCTTGACCGGCGACGGCGTCAACCCGCGGCCACGGCCGGCCGGCCGATCCGGCTGGGTGTAGACCGCCACCACTTCATGCCGCTGCGCGGCTGCGCGCAACGAGGCGACGGCAAAATCCGGCGTACCGGCGAATACGATTCTCATAGGGTGGGGATTCGGGAGTGGGGATTGGGGAGTGGCAGCGGCGGCGGGGAAGGGGGATTCGGGCATCGGGATTCGCAGCAGGGGGCTTGGGCAACAGAACTAATGGTTAGCCCATTCCACATTCCCAATCCCGAAGTTCGCCCCATCCGAGTACGCGGAGCGCGCGCAGCGACAGCCTGCGCCATCGCTTCAATCACGCGCGATAGCGCCGCGCCCGGCGATTGGGATGGGGACCAACGGATCCGGCAAGCAGCCAGAAAACCCGCTTCACCAATCCCCAATCCCAACTCCCCAATCCCTGCCCTCAGGCCACGTGCTTACGCTGCTTGGCCAGTTTCTTGCGCACCATTTCGCGCTTGAGCGGCGACAGGTAATCGACGAACAACTTGCCGTCCAGATGGTCCATCTCGTGCTGGATGCACACCGCCAGCAGGCCGTCGGTGCTCAGTTCCTGCGCCTTGCCCTGGCGGTCGAGATAGCGCACGGTGATCGCATCGGCGCGGGCGACGTCGGCATAGATGCCCGGTACCGAAAGGCAGCCTTCCTGGTAGACCTGCTCGCCCTGCCTGCTCACGATCTCCGGGTTGATGAACACCTGCGGGAGCGTCTTCTCCTCGCTGACGTCGATCACCATGAAACGCTTGTGCACGTCCACCTGACTGGCGGCCAGGCCGATGCCGGGCGCCTCGTACATGGTCTGGAACATGTCGTCGAGCAGTGTCTGGAATGCCGGGCTGGTGAGCTCGGCAGCGTCGACCGGCACGGCCTTGGTGCGCAGCCGCGGATCAGGGAATTCGAGAATAGGGAGCAAAGCCATGGGATTACCCGTCTGGGAACACCGGCGCTGCGCCGGCAAGACGCTGTCATTCTAGCGCAATGCTTGCGTGACGCCCCGGTTTCTGGACTATAGTGCGCAGACCTGTTGGGGAATCAGGCAAGAAGGCACTCATGTTGAACCGACTTCGTACGGTCGTCGCTGCGGCGATGCTGACCGTCGCGACCTACGCTGCCGCGCAAGCGGTGGGCGAGCATCCAGAGACTTACGTGGTCCGCAAGGGCGATACCCTGTGGGACATCGCTGGACGTTTCCTGCAAAAACCCTGGTTGTGGCCGGAAATCTGGCAGGCCAACCCGCAGATCCAGAATCCGCACCTGATCTATCCCGGTGACGTGATCAGCCTGGCCTACCTGGATCGCGTCGCCAAGGGCACCGTCCAGCCCGGTCCGCGCCAGGAAGCGCCGATCAATGCGATTCCGCTGGCCGATGTCGAGCCGTTCCTGAAGAACCTGCGGGTCACCGACGACTTCGACCAGCTGCCGTATGTGGTGGGCCTGGAAGGCGGCCGCACGCGCGCCACCACCGGCCAGGTGGCCTATGTGGTCGGCCTGGACGATGCACAGCCGGGCCAGCGTTTTGCGGTGGTACGCCCGACGGTGAAGTTCAGCCTGCCCAAGCACAACGAAGACCTCGATGCGGCCGGCAACATCACCGCAGGCGCCGGCAACATCTGGAAGAACTACATCGCGCCGAGCACGCGCCGCGAGTTCCTCGGCTACGAACTGGCACAGGTCAACGTCGGCACCATCACACGCAGCGCGGCGGGCGGCAACTCCAAGGCGGCCACCCTGCTGCTGCAGGACAGCGGCCGCGAGGTACGCGCCGGCGATCGCATCGTCGCCGTCGAGGCGCAGCCCTACGACCTGCAGTTCATCCCGCATCCGCCGTCGGAACAGGCCCTGCAGACCGAATTGCGGGTACTGGCCATCTCCGATGCCTTCACCGTCGGCGGCACCCGCGACGTGATCGCCATCTCAGGCGGTGCCCGCGAAGGCATCAACAACGGCACGGTGTTCTCGATCTGGCGCAAGGGCCGCACGGTCAGCGACCGCGTCAAGCATTCGCGCTTCTCGCGGACCGACGACGACTTCAGCGGCCCGGCCGGCTCCACCGTCGGCCTGCCCGACGAATACGCCTCGCACGCGATGGTGTTCCGCACCTTCGACAAGGTCAGCTATGCGCTGGTGATGGAAAGCGTCAAGCCGACCGGCCTGGGCTACTTCGTCAAGCATCCCGACGCGCAGTAAGCGAAAATTCCGATGCGGTAATACGACGGCGCCTGAGGGCGCCGTCGGCGTTTACGGTCCAGGCTGGACGCATGGCCCTCCCCACTTCCGACCTGCGCGCACTCCTGACCCTGCTCCTGGCGGGCGGCCGTAGCCCGCCGCGTCACGCGCTGCTGGACTGCTTCGCCAGCCCGGCCGAGCTACTAGCGGCCGGGCCCGAGGCCTGGCTTGCCGCCGGCTGCGACGAATTGCAGGCGGCACGGCTGCAGACCCCCGATGCGCGCGCCCTGGACGCCGCTCTGCAGTGGTGCGAGCAGTCCGGCCATCACCTGATCGGCCTGAACGATCCCGACTACCCCGCCCTGCTGCGCCACATCGTCAATCCGCCGCTGGCCCTGTTCGTGGACGGCGACCCGAACGCGCTCTGGCACCCGGGCGTGGCCGTGGTCGGCAGCCGCTCCGCCACCGCTGGCGGCCGCGACCACACCCGCGCATTCGCCTCCGGCCTGGCCGGCGCCGGGTTGGCCATCGTCAGCGGCATGGCCGCCGGCGTGGACGCGATCGCGCACGAGGCCGCGCTTGCCCGTGCTGGGGCCATCACCGTGGCGGTGGTGGGCACCGGCGCGGATGTGGCCTACCCGGCAAATCACCACTCCCTGCGCGATCGCATCGCCGCGCGTGGCGCGGTGGTCAGCGAGTACCTGCCCGGCACCGGGCCGGTCGCGGGGCACTTCCCGGCCCGCAACCGGATCATCGCCGGGCTGGCCCTGGGCACCCTGGTGGTGGAAGCGGCCATGCGCTCGGGCGCGCTGATCACCGCGCGGCTGGCGGCGGAGGCCGGGCGCGAGGTGTTCGCCCTGCCCGGCTCGCTGCACAATCCGCTCGCGCGGGGCTGCCATCACCTGATCCGGCAAGGCGCCACCCTGGCACAGGAGCCGGCCCAGGTCATCGACGGCCTGCGCCTGCTGTCGGGCGAACTGGCAAGCGCCTTGCGCCAGCGCCTGGCCGCCCCCACTGATCAGGCCAGGACACCGCCGCAGGCCGGCTCGGCGCGGCCGGATCCGGACTACCAGCGCTTGTGGCAGGCGCTGGGCCATGACCCAACCCCTATGGATTCCCTGGTCGAACGCACCGGATTGACGGCCGCCGCGCTGTCCTCCATGCTGCTCATCATGGAACTGGAGGGAGACGTGGTCACCGAGCACGGTCGCTATACCCGCAATCCCTAGTTTCTTCACCTCCACAGCGTCGCGCGACGCAGGCCGAGGGGCAATGAAAGAGAGCATTCTTGATGTACTGCTGTACCTGTTCGAACATTATTTCAGCGAAGATGCGGACCTGGTCCGCGACCGTGACTCGCTTCAGAATGGCCTGATCCAGGCCGGTTTCAGCCCCGCAGAAATCAGCAAAGCCTTCGATTGGCTGGACGCGCTCTCCGAGCAGCGGCCCAGCGTCGCGCGCCCGCATGTCGATGGACCGGTACGCATCTACCACGGTCCGGAGCTGGACAAGCTCGATGTGGACTGCCGTGGATTCCTGCTGTTCCTGGAGCAACACCGCATCCTTGACGCCGACCAGCGCGAGCTGGTGCTGGATCGCGCCATGGCGCTGGATCAGGACGAACTGGACCTGGACGACCTCAAATGGGTGGTTTTGATGGTGTTGTTCAACCAGCCGGGTGCCGAAGCGGCCTACGCCTGGATGGAAACGCAGATGTTCCTGGACGAGCCTGAACCCGTACACTGAGGCGGAAGCCGCAACGGAAGCGTGCGAGGGGACGGCAATGAGCAGTTGGTATTACGCCGAGGGCAACCGCCACCGGCGTGGCCCGGTGGCCGGCGAGGCCTTACTGGCGCTGTATCGCGATCACGCGATTGCACTGGACACCCTGGTCTGGCGCGAAGGATTTGCCCGATGGGTGCCGCTGTCTGCGTGCGCCGACGAGCTCGGGCCGCCGATTTCCACCGATTTGTGCGCCGCAGCGCTGCCGCCGCCCCTGCCGCCGGTTCCGCCAGCGGCTGTCCGTAACGCAGCCGCCATTGCGCCCGCGCCGTCAGCGCGTCATCTATCCAGCAACGGGCCGGGGTGGCCGCTGGCGTTGGTGCTGGGCGCGGTGGTGGGCATGTTCGTGCTGGTGGCGATGATCGGCATCCTGGCGGCGATCGCGCTGCCGGCTTATCAGGACTACACCACGCGTACCAAGGTCGCCCAGGCGATCGCGGCGCTGACGCCCCTGAAGCCGCAGATCGCCGAATTTCTCGCGCAGCAAGGCCGTTGCCCGGTCAACGGCGACGCCGGCTTTCTCGCGCCCGAGCAGTATGCAAACGATGTCCTGAGCAGCGTGCGGATCGGCCGTTTCGACACCACCAACTGCGGCGTCGAGGCGTTGCTGCGTGCGCCGAAAATGACCAGGATCGACGGCAAGGCGCTGTGGCTGGATTTCGACGCGGACGCCGGCAGCTGGCAGTGCAGCTCCGAGATCGACGACAACCAACTTCCGCCGGACTGCCGCGGCTAGTCAATCGCTTTACGCAAGGGGACTTCAATGACGCAGTGGTATTACGCCGACGCACAACGCGAGCGCCAGGGGCCGGTGGACACGGACACGCTTCGCGCGCGCCTGTCGGAAGGCTTGATCGATGCATCCAGCCTGGTCTGGCGCGAAGGCTTTCCGCAGTGGGTGGCACTTGGCGAGGTCGCGGCCGAGCTGGGGATCGACACCGCCGTGCCAGCGCCCGCCGCGCCGAGCGTCGGAGATGTGCCGGTGGACGTTGCGCACGGTGAGCCGCAGGCGACGGTTTACCCGACCAGCGTCGCGGTGGATCACACGCCTGCCGCAGATACGCCGTTTGCCGGCCCGTCGGCAGACGCTGCGCTCGGGCGGTCCGACTCCGGCCTTGCCGATCACCCTGCCGTAGCCGACCACCAGCAGCGTCCGCCGAGCGGGCAGGCTGCATCGGCAGATCCAGCGGCGTGGCCCACCACGCCGGCAGACCCTGCGGCAATTCCGGCCGCATCGAGCTCGCTCCTAGCCAACACCTCGCACGCGCCTGCAACACCCGCGCATGCCGCGTCGCAACCACCCGCCCGCGCGCCGCTTCCAAGCGCCTGGGATTCCGTCGCCGCGCCCGCGGCAAGCGTTGCATTGCACGATGCCCCGGTCGTCTACGCCGGCCTGTGGCGGCGCGTGGCCGCCAGCATCCTGGACAGCCTGATCACCAGCTTTGCGGTGTACCTGATCGTGATCCCGCTGGTGTTCGTCGTGGCGCTGGCAACCAGCCGGGGCGACTCCGGCTCGGCGCTGGACGACGGCAGCGCGCTCAGCATCGCCATCCTGGTGATGTCCTACGGCATCGGACTGGCGATCCCGACGCTGTATTTCGCCTGGATGCAGTCCAGCCGGCACCAGGCCAGCCTGGGCAAGCTCGCCTGCGGCATCAAGCTGGTGCGCGCCGACAGCAACGGCGGCCGGGTCGGTTTCTGGCGCAATGTGCTGCGCTACCTCGCCTACATGCTGATCAGCGTGCTCACCCTGGGCATCGGCGTGGTCGTGGCCGCGTTCATGGCCGGCATGACCGCGCGCAAGCAGGCTCCGCACGACAAGGTCTGCGACACCCTGGTGGTGGACCGCTGGGCGTTTACGGATCACCCGGAGCGCCAATCCAGCGGCCTGGACACGGTCACCATCGTGGTCCTGGCCATTTATGCGGTGCTGCTGGTGATCTCGGTGGTGGTGGTGGGCTTCATGCTGGCCGCCATTGGAATGAGCCAGAACTAGCAGTTCGCGGCCCTGGCCGCTTGACACGGCGGCGTCCGCCGTGATCTTTCTAATAAGAGAACTGAACGCCCGGGCTCGTTTCCCGGGCGTTGACCTGTGGGAAACAGTCGATCTGCTTCCCTCCACCGGCCAATTAGGCCACGCTACCCGCCCCCCGGGCTCTGCCCAAAGAATTCGCCACCATGCCCAAGCACCTGCTCATCGTCGAATCGCCTGCCAAGGCCAAGACGATCAATAAATACCTCGGCAAGGACTTCACCGTCCTGGCCTCGTATGGGCACGTGCGCGATCTCGTCCCCAAGGAAGGCGCGGTCGATCCGGACAACGGCTTCGCGATGCGCTATGACCTGATCGAGAAGAACGAGAAGCATGTCGAAGCCATTGCGCGCGCGGCCAAGGGCGCTGACGACATCTATCTGGCGACCGACCCGGACCGCGAGGGCGAGGCGATCAGCTGGCACATCGCCGAGATCCTGAAAGAGCGCGGGCTGCTCAAGGACAAGACGATGCAGCGGGTGGTGTTCACCGAGATCACCCCGCGCGCGATCAAGGAAGCCATGCTCAAGCCGCGCGCGATCGCGGCCGATCTGGTCGATGCGCAGCAGGCCCGTCGCGCGCTCGACTATCTGGTCGGCTTCAACCTGTCGCCGGTGCTGTGGCGCAAGGTGCAGCGCGGCCTGTCGGCCGGCCGCGTGCAGTCGCCGGCGCTGCGCATGATCGTCGAGCGCGAGGAAGAGATCGAAGCCTTCATCGCGCGCGAGTACTGGTCCATCGATGCGCATTGCCGGCATCCGTCGCAGCCGTTCAACGCGCGCCTGATCAAGCTGGACGGGCAGAAGTTCGAGCAGTTCACCGTCACCGACGGCGACACCGCCGAAGCGGCGCGGCTGCGCATCCAGCAGGCCGCGCAAGGCGTGCTGCATGTCACCGATGTGGCCAGCAAGGAGCGCAAGCGTCGCCCTGCCCCGCCGTTCACCACCTCCACGCTGCAGCAGGAAGCCTCGCGCAAGCTCGGCTTTACCACCCGCAAGACCATGCAGGTGGCGCAGAAGTTGTACGAAGGCGTGGCGCTGGGCGACGAAGGCTCGGTCGGTCTGATCAGCTATATGCGTACCGACTCGGTGAACCTGTCGCAGGACGCGCTGTCGGAAATCCGCGATGTGATCGCGCGCGATTTCGGCACCGCCTCGTTGCCGGACCAGCCTAACGCCTACACCACCAAATCCAAGAACGCGCAGGAAGCGCATGAGGCAGTACGTCCGACCTCGGCGCTGCGCACCCCGGCGCAGGTGGCGCGCTTCCTGTCCGACGACGAGCGTCGCCTGTACGAGTTGATCTGGCGCCGCGCCGTGGCCTGCCAGATGATCCCGGCCACGCTCAACACCGTCAGCGTCGATCTGTCGGCCGGCAGCGAGCACGTGTTCCGCGCCAGTGGCACCACCGTGGTGGTGCCCGGCTTCCTGGCGGTCTATGAGGAAGGCAAGGACACCAAGAGCAGCGAGGACGAGGACGAAGGCCGCAAGCTGCCGCTGATGAAGGCCGGCGACAACATCCCGCTGGACCGCATCGTCACCGACCAGCATTTCACCCAGCCGCCGCCGCGCTTCACCGAAGCGGCGTTGGTCAAGGCATTGGAGGAATACGGCATCGGCCGGCCGTCCACCTACGCCTCGATCATCCAGACCCTGCAGTTCCGCAAGTACGTGGAAATGGAAGGCCGCAGCTTCCGCCCCACCGACGTGGGCCGCGCCGTGTCCAAGTTCCTGTCCGGGCATTTCACCCGTTATGTGGATTACGACTTCACCGCCAAGCTCGAAGACGACCTGGATGCGGTCTCGCGTGGCGAGGAAGAGTGGATCCCGCTGATGGAGAAGTTCTGGGGCCCGTTCAAGGAACTGGTCGAGGACAAGAAGGATTCGCTGGACAAGACCGACGCCGGCAGCGTGCGCGTGCTGGGCACCGACCCGGTCAGCGGCAAAGAAGTCAGCGCGCGCATCGGCCGGTTCGGCCCGATGGTGCAGATCGGCACCGTCGAAGACGAGGAAAAGCCGACCTTCGCCTCGCTGCGGCCGGGCCAGAGCATTTACTCGATCTCCATCGAAGACGCATTGGAGCTGTTCAAGATGCCGCGCGCGCTGGGCCAGGACAAGGACCAGGACGTCAGCGTCGGTATCGGCCGGTTCGGCCCGTTTGCGCGCCGCGGCAGCGTCTATGCCTCGCTGAAGAAGGAAGACGACCCGTACACGATCGATCTGGAGCGCGCGGTGTTCCTGATCGAGGAGAAGGAAGAGATCGCGCGCAACCGCGTGATCAAGGACTTCGAAGGCAGCGACATCCAGGTGCTCAACGGCCGCTTCGGCCCGTACATCAGCGATGGCAAGCTCAATGGCAAGATCCCCAAGGATCGCGAGCCGGCGTCGCTGACGTTCGAGGAAGTGCAGCAGCTGCTGGCCGATACCGGCAAGCCGGTGCGCAAGGGCTTCGGCGCCAAGAAGGCCACGCTCAAGAAGAACGCGGTGAAGGATTCGGCCAAGGAGGCCAAGGACGCCGCTGCCAAGAAGACTGCGGTAAAGAAAACCGCCACCAAGACCGCGGCGAAGAAGGCGCCGGCCAAGAAGGCCGCTGCCAAGAAGGCCACCAAGCGCGTGGTCAAGAAGACCGTGAGCAAGGCCGCAGGCTAAGGCCACCACATGCAGCACACGCTCAGCCTGGACAGCGCCGTCGCCACCCTGAGCCGGGGCGGCGTGATCGCCTATCCCACCGAAGCGGTGTGGGGGCTGGGCTGCGACCCGCGCCAGCAGGCCGCCGTGCTGCGACTGCTGGAGATCAAACGCCGCCCGGTCGACAAGGGCGTGATCGTGGTGGCCGCCAGCGTGGATGTGCTGCACGACTGGGTGGATCTGGACGCGCTGGCGCCGGCCCGCAGGCAGGAGGTGCTGGCCAGCTGGCCGGGCCCGCATACCTGGATCCTGCCGATCACCGCCCAGGTGCCGCGCTGGGTCACAGGCGCGCATGACGGGCTGGCGGTGCGCATCAGCGCACACCCGCTGGTCGCCGCGCTCTGTGCGGCCTGGGGCGGCCCGTTGGTGTCCACCAGCGCCAACCTGGCCGGTGAACCGCCCGCGCGCAGCCGCCAGGCGCTGGACCCGGCCCTGCTGGCCAGCATCGATGGGGTGACGGATGGCGAGGTGGGCGCATTGGCGCAACCGACCCAGATCCGCGACGCCCGCAGCGGACAGATCCTGCGCGACTGAGCAACCGCCACGCGCCGCCTGTCGGCGCGCTTGGCCATGAACACCGCCTACCCCTTTGCCCACAGCCGGGCAGACGCGCACACTGCGGCCATGCGTACCGTCCTGACCCTTCTGTTGCTGGCCACCGCGCTGCCTGCGTCGGCGGCCAGTACCGCCAGCAAACCGGATCCGAATGTGCGGATCTACCGCTGCGTCAGCAGCACCGGCACCGTCGCCTTGCAGGATGCGCCTTGCAGCAGCGGCCGCCAGCAGGTGCTGGACTTGCAGCGCCCGCAGGATCCGCCGCCGCGGCCGCAGCGCGCCGTTGCCACCCCGGCCGCCGTCGCGACGCAGCCACCGCGCGAGGTGCGCATCATCACCGTGCAGCCGCCGCAGCCGATGTACGAGTGCACCACCGAAGACGGCAATCGCTATACCAGCGACAGCCCGGAAGGCAATCCGCGCTGGGTGCCGACCTGGGGCCCGGCCTATGTGGGCAACGGCATTGCCCCGCCGGTCAGTGGCGGCGGCATCCAGCGTCCGCCGATCTCGGTCCGCCCACGCCCGGCGATGTCGGTGCAGGGAAGCGCCGGTCGCGGAGGAAGCCTGCGCGGCAACGCAAGCTTCGGCGGCGACGGTTATCAGGGCGGCTATCAAGGCGGCTACAACGGCGGCGGCTACGGCGGCACGGTGATCGTGCCGTACGGCAACGTGCATATCCGCGACGAATGCCATGCCTTGCCCGAACAGGAAGTCTGCGCGCGCCTGGCCGACCGTCGCTGGGAACTGATCCGCCGCTACAACAATGCCCTGCAGAGCGAGCGCCAGGATCTCAGCCGCGAACAGCGCGGTATCGACGCGCGCCTGCAGCGCGATTGCGGCGGCGCATGAGGCGCTGGCCGTGGGCGGTATTGCTGGCGTGTGCCTCGGTGGCCGGCGCACAGGAAGTGGCGATCTACCGGTGCACCGATCCCAGTGGCGCGCTCACCGTGCAGAACATGCCCTGCCCGAAAGGCATGCAGCAGCAGAAGAAACTGATGACGGCACCGGCCGCGGTGCCGTTGACGGCCGGCGGGTTAGGCGCGGCGTCGCCTGCGCGTAGCACGCCCGCTGCGCAGCCACCCACCAGGCCCAAGACCGATGCTCCCGCCGCAGCACCGGCTGCGGCACCGGCACCGGTGGCACCGACGCCACCTGCCACGACCTCCACGCTGCCACCGCCGCCCTTGTTCGAATGCACCGCGCACGACAACGGGCGCTATTTCACCGAAGACCGCGAGCCGGCCACGCGCTGCCTGCCGATGCAGACCACCAACCTGGCGGGCGGGCCGGCAACCGGCGGCGGCAGCGCCTGCGAAGTGGTCACCGACCGCTGCGCACCGGTGCCGGACCAGAGCCTGTGCGAGGCCTGGCGCCAGCGTGCCGAGCAGGCCGAATCGACCTGGCGCTTCTCCGACGAGGCGCAAGCGGCCGAGCGCAAGCAGCGCTACGTGCAGATGCGTCGGGTGCTGGACGAAAGCCGCTGCGCGAATCCGTCCGCCACGCCGTGATGCTGCAACCGGCGTGGCAGCGCATGCCAGCCAGTGTGCCGGTGCAGTGCTTGCCAGGCTGATTCTTTCGAGCCACTGCAACCGTTAGCGATCACCGGATGACCTGCGCGGTGCAGCGAGCCGCATGCGAGCAAGCCCGCCGCACTGTCGCCTGCGTTGCGTGCAGACGCAGCGGACGAACACTGGAGGCGCAGGCGCAGCGACGGGTCGGCGCATGCCTGCGCGTCTTCCGATGCCATGCGCAGGCACTGTCCGCGCAACCACGCACGCAGGCCTGTCAGAACCCGTAGCGCAGGAAGCCGCCATCCACCGCGATGCATTCGCCGGTGATGTAACTGGCGGCCGGCAGGCAGAGGAAACCGACGGCGGCGGCCACTTCTTCCGGTTCGCCGATGCGGCGCATCGGGGTGCGCTCGATGACCTGCTCGTAGTAATCCGGATCCGACAATGGCCCGGAGGTGCGACGGGTGCGGATGTACCACGGCGCCACCGCGTTGACGCGGATGCCGTCCTCGGCCCATTCCACCGCCAGGTTGCGGGTCATCTGCTGCAACGCGGCCTTGGTCATGCCGTATGGCGCGCCGCTGCGCACATGAGTAATGCCGGAGACGCTGCCGACGTTGACGATCGCCGACGCCGCGTGGCGGGTAAGCAACGGGTGCGCATAACGCGACAGCTCGAAAGCGGCGAACACATTGGTTTCGAAGATGCCGCGCCACTGGTCTTCGGTGTAATCGATCGCCGCGCGGGTGATGTTGCCTCCGGCATTGTTGATCAGCAGGTGCAGGCCATCGGCATGGTCTTCCACCCAATCCAGAATCGCGCGCCGCTCTTCGTCGTCGGCCACATCGGCGGCCAGCCCATGCAGCTCGCGCTCGGGAAATTCCTCGGCCAACTCGTCACGCGCCTGCGCCAGCGCATCGGCATCGCGCGCCACCATCAGCAGATCCGCGCCAAAGGCCAGCAGTTCGCGCGCGATGGCAAAGCCAATGCCGGCGCTGGCGCCGGTGATGAGCGCGGTCTGTCCATCCAGCCGCCAACGGTGGGTTGTCACGTGGGTCATCCTCTTTCAAGACGCAGGAAACGGCCGCAGCAGCGCGCTTGACGCATGCCTGCGGCCCGGGCGTTAGGATACCGCCACCCCGAGCGAGGTCACGACGATGAAACGGCATTGGATTCTTGCGATCAGCCTGACGTTGCTGCTGGGCGCCTGTCAGCGGCCGCAACCTGCGCCCACCGAGCAGAAGCCCGAGCCGCAGGCCACCGCCCTGCGCGACCACATCCAGGAACCGTTGAACAAGGCGCACGCAGTGCAGGCGGCAAGCGATCAGGCCGCAGACGATCAACGCAAGGCGATCGATGCGGCCACGCAGTAACCGAAGCCTGCTGTCTGAAGCACGCGCGTTTTTTGTCGAAGCAGCAACTGCGCGTGCGCGCCTGCGATTGAGCGCAAGGCGATCACTGCATCTGCGCGCACGGCAAACACGCGTGAGGTCGCTCGACCGATGGCTGGTTGCCTGTGATCGTGGCGCCCTGCGTTCTGCCATTTTTGCGCTGTTGGCGCGCCCGCATTGCTGCATCGCCTGAGTGCAGATACAACAACGCCGGCACAAGGCCGGCGTTGTCGATCCATCACTGTGCGAACCTGCCGCGTCAGAAGCCGCAGAAGCAGTACGCCAGCGACTTGACCGGGGTACCGCCCGCCTTGCTGTCGTGCACGGCGTCTTCGACAAAGCGCAACTGCGTGTCCACTTCCGGCAGCGAGCGCGCCAGCAGTGCGCGCGCCATGCCCGAATCGCCCAGCATCCAGGCGCCCATGCGGCTGCCGGCAAATCCGCTCATGAACTGCGAGAACGGCGTCGCCGGCTTTTCCACGTAGCGCACGCGGAACTTGCCGCGGCTCAACTTGGCGCGGTCGGCCGCATCGGCCACCGCTTCGGACATGCCGCCGAACGCGTCCACCAGGCCATGCTGCCTGGCCTGCGCACCGCTCCACACGCGGCCGCGTGCGACCTTGTCGATGGCGTCCACCGACTGATGCCGCGCCTGCGCCACCTTGCCGGTGAAGTCGGCGTAGCCCTTGTTGATCACCGCCTGGATCACCTGGCCGGCGGCCGGGTCCAGCGGACGGGTGATGTCGAAGGCGCCGGCAAAGCGCGTGGTACCCACGCCATCGGTGTGCACGCCGATCTTGTCCAGCGCGCGGGTCAGGTTGGGCACCATGCCGAAGATGCCGATCGAGCCACTGATGGTCGACGGGTCGGCATAGATGCGATCGGCATTCATGCTGATCCAGTAACCGCCCGAGGCGGCCAGATCGCCCATCGACACCACCACCGGCTTGCCGGCCTGCTTGAGCGCGACCACCTCGCGACGGATCTGCTCGGAGGCGAACACTTCGCCGCCGGGCGAATCCACACGCAGCACCACCGCCTTGACCTCTTCGTCGTCGCGCGCCTGGCGCAGCAACGCGGCGGTGGACTCGCCACCGATGCGGCCGGCCGGCTGCTCGCCACCGCTGATCTCGCCAGCGGCCACCACCACGGCCACCTGCGGACGGCTGTCCATCGGCGAGCGCTGCGCCTGCAGCTGGCTCAGATAATCGTTGAAGCCGATGTTGCGAAAGCCGCTGTCGGCGTCGCTGTCGGCCACGCCGCGCTTGGTCAGCAGCGCATCGACGTCCTCGCGGGTCTTGAGCCCGTCGACCAGCTTCTGCTGCAGCGCAAACTTGGCCAGATCGCCACCGGCGGCGGCCACGCCCTCGGGCAGCGTGTCGATGCCGGCGGTCAGCTGCGCCGGGCTCAGTTTGCGCGCCTTGCCGACATCGGCCAGGTAGCGCTGCCACACGTCGTTCATCCAGAACAGGTCCGCTTCCTTGGCGTCGGCCGAAGCGGCATCGAGGATGTACGGCTCGGCGGCGGACTTGTACTCGCCCACGCGGAACAGATGCACGTCCACGCCGAGCTTGTCCTGCAGGCCCTCGCGGAAATACTGGCGATAACGGCCAAGCCCTTCCAGCAGCACGCTGCCCATCGGGTCGAGATAGACCTCGTTGGCCTGTGCGGCCAGCAGGTACTGGCCCTGGCTCATGCTCTCGCTGAAGGCGACGATCTGCTTGCCGGAGGCGCGCAGCTTCTGCAACGCCGCGGCCACTTCCCGCTGCGAGGCGAAACCGGCGGGCTGAAACTTGTCCAGGTTCAACACCACCCGCTCGATCTTACGGTCCTTGCCGGCCGCCTCGATCACCCGCACCAGGTCGCGCAGCTGCACTTCCTCGGCGCTCTTGTCGCCGACCGCCTTGGCCAGCGACCGGCTCACCGGGTCGGCGCTGAACTGCTCGACCAGCGTGCCTTCGGGGTTGATCACTAGGGTGGTGCGCTCGGCCAGCGGCTTGCTGCCGTCGCCACGCGCGATCGCTACCACAAACAGCAGCAGCACCAGGAACAGGAAGCCGAAGAACACCAGGTTGAAGATCAGGCGCCGGGTGAAATTCATCACATCCCACAGGCCGACGAAGAAACTGGCGATGGGACTGCGACGCACGGGGTGGTTCATGGAAAACTCCGTCAAAAGACGCTGCATACAATTCAATGGTGTCCAGCATACCGGCTGCGCGGTGCGCGCGGCATGCGCTGGAAGTCAGGGGGCCGTGCCGGAAGTCAGCCGCCGGCTGGTCTGCCGGAAGCGCAAGCCCATCAGGACCGACGCCACGGTCAGGCCCAGAATCAGGCCGATCCACATGCCTTGCGGTCCCCAGCCCAGCCCCAAGCCGAGCCCGGCGCCGATCGGCATGCCGACACCCCAGTACGAGAACATCGCCAGGAACATCGGCACACGGGTGTCCTTGAGCCCACGCAGCGCGCCGCTGGAAAGCACCTGGATGCCGTCGGGGAACTGGAACGTGGCGGCAAACAGCAGCAGCACCGAGGCCAGCGCGGCCACCGCCACATCGTCGGTATAGACGCTCACGATGGCATCGTGGCCCAGCAACAGCACGCTGGCCGACAGCGCCTGGGTGCCCAGCACGATGGCGTAACCGGCCCAGGCCGCGCGCCGCATGCCGAGCGGATCGCCGCGCCCGACCGCATGCCCGACCCGCACGGTGGTCGCCTCGGCCACACCCATCGGAATCATGAAACACAGCTGCGCGACGTTGATCGCAATCTGGTGCGCGGCCGCTTCGGTGGAGCCGAGCCGGCCGATCAGCAAGGCGGTGACGATGAACAGGCCGCCCTCCATCAGCACGGTGATGCCGATCGGCAGACCGGTGCGCAACAGATCGCCGATCGCACGCCAGCGCGGGCCTTCGAAATGGGCGAACAACTGCAGGTGCGCGAAGCGGCGCGAGCGCCACAGATACAGCGCAAACACGCTGGCCTGCACCCACATGGTGACCGCCGAGGCCATGCCCAGGCCCTGCGCACCGTGCTCGGCAAAGCCGAACTTGCCATAGGTCAGCGCATAACCCAGCGGCGCCAGCACCAGCAGGCCGCCAAAGCCCAGCAGCATGGTCGGCAGGGTCCAGTGCATGCCCTCGCTGAGATAGCGCATGCAGAAGTAGAACGTCAGCGCCGGCCCGCCCCAGCGCACCGCGTGCAGGAAGTCGGTCGCGCCCGGCACGATGTCCGGCGCAATCCCGAAGGTGGGCAACAGCGGCGGCACCGCGCTGAGGAACGCGAACATCACCGCGCCCAGTCCCAGCGACAGCCACAGGGCCTGGCGGAACAGCGGGCCGATCTCGCGCTCGCGGCCGGCGCCGCGCAGCTGCGAGACCGAGGCGGTCAACGAGATCAGCGTGCCGATCGGCACCAGCATCGGCAGCCACAGCAGCGAGGTGCCGATGGTGACCGCCGCCAGCGTGGCGGTGCCGTGGTGACCGGCGATGACGTTATCGACAAATCCGATCAGGCCGGTGGAGACGTGACCGAGTACCAGCGGCAATGCGAGCAGGCCGGTGGTGCGCACTTCCGCGGCGAAGCGCGGCGTCGCGGAGGTGGGTACAGGAGAGACAGACATGACAACCGATCGCTGCGCGGACTACGGCCGTGCCGGGAGGCGCTGGCACCGGGTCGCGTGGGGCCGCTATCTTACCCGCACTTGCGACACGGGTAGCCGCCGTCGGCGGCAACGCGCAAGGTGGGAGGTGCGCGGCGGCGAGCAGCCGGCGTGGCTGGTTACCGGAACGGCATGCCCGGGCTTCAGCGCGGTCCGTGTCCTTCGTGACGACCGCCGCTTCGTGCACGCATTGTCGAAGGCGGCAGACCTGCAGGCTCTCGGCTCGGTGTTCGGCCCCGCTGCCCGGCATCGAGGACGAGCAGCGAGCACGCGTGGAGACGACGCCGGCGCAGGGGGCTGCAGCGGCGCAGTCCCGCCGCTGCCAATCAGCGCGCCAGCTGGCGCTTCAACCAGGCGCTGCGCGTTGCCGGCGCCTGCGCAAGCAGGGCATCGCGCAAGCCATCGCGCTCCTGCGGCGGGGTGCGTTGTGCCAGCATCGCCAGCTGTTCCAGCTGCCCGGCGTCCAGGCTGCGTAGCACCGCCAGCAGCGTGTCGCGCTGCACTGGCGGCACGTAGCCGATCAAGGGCTGCAACTGCGGATAGAACGCACCCAGCTGCGAGCCCAGGCGCCAGCCATCGCGATGCAGGCGATCCATCGCGGTGAACTGCGTGCGCAGCGCGCGCTGCTGGTCGTCGGGCAAGCCATGCAGACGCTCGCGTGCCTGCCGCAATACCACCCGGTCGGTGGCGGTGAGCCCTTTCCAGGCCGCATAACGGGCGCGCAGCTCGGCCCGCTGGGCCGGCGTCAATGCGTCCCAGCGCGCGCGCTGCTGCGCGGCGCTCGGAGTTGCGGCGGTGGAGGCTGCGGGCGTCGGCATGCCGGCAGGCGCAGTCGCGTTGCCTTCCTCCAGCGGCGCCGGCAGGGTCTGCGCAGCAGCCATGCCGACAACAGCCAGCGCCAGCAGGCCGCACCACTTAATTGTCGTCATCGACGGTCTCCAGGGTGGCGGCAGGCTGGTCGGCGGTGGTGGCATGCGCGCCGGATTCGTCGGCCGGCACCGGATGGCCGGCCGCATACCAGGCGTAGAAATCGGCAGAACGTGCCAGTTCCAGGTCCGGGTCGGCCAGCATCGCCTGGTCGCGCGGATCCAGGCCGGGGTTTGCCACCGCCTCCGGCAAGTCGGCGGCGGGAAGGTCTTCCACCAGCACCGGCGCGGCATCGGTGACGTGCAGCACGCCGGCCGGGGCCTGCGAGACCGGCTCGGGCGGCAGGGCCGGCCGGCGATGCGTCCACCACCAGCCCAGCGCCGCGAGCAGCAGCGCCAACCCCAGCACGGCCAGCACGAGGCCGGCGTGGCGACGGTCGATCCGCGGCCACTGCCACTGGCGTGCAGGACGGTTGCGCGCTGCGGCCGGGCGGCGCGCTTCGGCAGCGGCCACGGGCGCGGCCGCGACAGGCTGCAGCGGCATGCCGGCCAGGGCCGACTCGCGGAGCTGTGCCAGCCGGCTGACCTGCGCCGGGCTGAGCTCGCGCAACTCCTGCTGCGCCGCCTCGGCCAGGGCCCGCCAGGCCTGCGCATCCGGGTTGCCGGCCGCATCGCGCGGGCAGGCACGGGCCAGCGACTGCCGATAGGCCACCACCTCGATGCCCTGCACCTCGCTGGCAGGCTCTTCTTCCAGCCCGGCCACGATACGCAGCAGCAGCGCCAGCCGGTCGCTGGTCTGCATCCGCCCCAGTGCGGTGAACGGCGGCAGCCAGGTCCCCGGCATGGGCTCGCGCCGCAGCGGCGGTGCCGTTGCCAGCAGGCTCCAGAAGCGCATCGGCCAGCCGGCCATCGGGCGACCCGCCGCCTGGCTTCTGAATGCACGCAACGCCGCCGCCAGGGCCCGCTCGGCCGCCGCGCCATCGCCGCATTGCAGTTGTGCGAGCACCAGACCCCGGCGTTCGACACCGCGCAGGAAAGCAGACAGCGCGGCAGGGGTGACGGGGGCGTCGGGGACTACGGTCATGGGAACTCCAGCATCGGCCGGCATGATACCGACGCAATCGGCCCCCGCCGATGGCTTGACAGATCGACCCGGCTGCGCTGCGTCCCGGTGCCATCGACCGCCGTCACCCACGCGGGTTGTGCACAGCGGCAGACATGCCGATACGCAGGCGTCTGTCAACTGTTGATTTTTCTTTGTTGCATTCGTGTTTCACGCCTAAGTGATTGATCATTATAGCTTTAAGCCGATTGGCGAAAAAATGTCCAACAGGTTGCAGAGGCTAGTGAATCCGCCTTCACAGCGTGGAGCACGAGACTAATTCACAGGCTTATCCACAGGCAGTGTGGATAAACCCGTTTCCTTAGCCCTCACATAGGTTTACGTCGGATTTATCACTTCCGTCACACAAACGCGTCGTAAGCCGAAGCACCGATTCGGAGGCGACCGAGCGGCGTCTGCCGGGTACTGGACAGGGTCGGTAGACTGACCGGATGTCTTCGACCGTCGCCACCCTGCGCGTCGCCCTGCCGGTGCCGCTGCCCCAACTGTTCGACTATCTGCCTCCGGCCGACGCGCCGCTGACCGACCCCGCGCGGGTCGGCTGCCGGGTGCGGGTGCCGTTCGGGCCGCGAGAGCTGGTCGGGGTGGTGGTGGAGATCGGCCAGTTGGCCTCCGCCGAAGGACTGCGCCCGGCGCTGGCCTGGTGCGACGACGCCCCGCTGCTGGTCGAGGAGCTGGCGCGTTCGCTGCAGTGGCTGGCGCGCTACACCCACGCACCGCTGGGCGAGGCCCAGTCCAGCGCCCTGCCCGGCCCGTTGCGCCGCGGCGAGCCGCTGGCCGACACCCATGCCTGGGCCTGGCAGCTCACCGAGGCCGGGCGCACCGGCGCCGCCAGCCTGCGCGCCGGCAGCCGCCCCGCCTTGCTGGCCGCCCTGCTGCTGACCGGTGCGCTGGGCGAAGAACAGCTGGACCCCTTGCTGCCGCAGTGGCGCGAGGCCGCACGCAGCCTGGCAAAGCGCGGCCATGCCGAGCGCGTGGCGGTGCCGGCCGACAGCATCCCGCCCCGCCCCGGCAGCGGCCCGCAGCTCAACGACGAACAGCAGGCCGCCGCCGACGCCATCCGTGCGCAGAGCGGTTTTGCCACCTATCTGCTCGATGGCGTCACCGGCAGCGGCAAGACCGAGGTCTACCTGCAGGCAATCGCCGACTGCCTGGCGGCCGGCCGCCAGGCGCTGGTGCTGGTGCCGGAGATCGGCCTGACCCCGCAGACCCTGGGCCGCTTCCGCGCCCGTCTGGGCGTGCCGGTGCACGCGCTGCATTCGGGGCTGTCCGACGGCGAAAGGGCGCGGGTGTGGGCGGCGGCCTGGCGCGGCGAGGCCAAGCTGGTCGTCGGCACGCGTTCGGCGGTATTCACCCCGTTGCCGAATGCCGGGCTGATCGTGATCGACGAGGAACACGACGGCAGCTACAAACAGCAGGACGGCATCCGCTATCACGCCCGCGATTTCGCGCTGGTGCGCGGCAAGGCGCTGGATGTGCCGGTGATCCTGGGCAGCGCCACGCCATCGCTGGAAAGCCTGCACAACGCCTATTCCGGCCGCTACCGGCATCTGCGCCTGTCGCGCCGCGCCGGCGAGGCGCGTCCGCCACGCGTGCGCGTGCTCGACGTGCGCAAGCGCCCGCTCAAGGACGGCCTGTCGCCGGAAGTGCTGGCCGGCATCGGCGCCACCCTGGCGCGCGGCGAGCAGGTGCTGGTGTTCAAGAACCGCCGCGGCTATGCGCCGGTGCTGCTGTGCCACGACTGCGGCTGGACCGCCGCCTGCCAGCGCTGCAGCACGCCGCTGCACCAGACCCCGATGACCGTGCACGCCGGCGGGCGGCGCCTGCAATGCCATCACTGCGGCGCGCGCCAGCAGGCACCGCTGGCCTGTCCGGCCTGCGCCAGCCTGGCGCTGCAGCCGCAAGGCATCGGCACCGAGCGGCTGGAAGAACGCCTGACCGAAGCGTTCCCAGAGTTTCCTGTCGTGCGCATCGACCGCAGCACCACCCAGCGCCGCGACGCGCTGGAAACCCAGCTGGCGCGCCTGGGCAGCGAGGCCGGCATCCTGGTCGGCACCCAGATCCTGGCCAAAGGCCACGATCTGCCACGGCTGACCATGGTGGTGGTGGTCGGCATCGACGAAGGCCTGTTCTCGGCCGACTTCCGTGCCGCCGAAAAGCTCTCCCAGCAGCTGATCCAGGTGGCCGGACGCGCCGGGCGCGCCGACCGCCCCGGCGAGGTCTGGCTGCAAACCCATCACCCCGAACATCCCCTGCTGCAGACCCTGGTCAACGGCGGCTACCACGCCTTCGCCGATGCCGAACTGCAGCAGCGCGAGGCCGCGGGATTTCCGCCGTTTGCGCATCTGGCGCTGTTCCGCGCCGAGGCCAAGGACGTGGCCGCGGCCAACCAGTTCCTGATGGCGGTGCGCGGCCTGACCACGGCAGACAGCACCGCACAATCGCCTGCGTTTGCCGCAGTGGAGTGCTATGGCCCGATGCCGGCACCGATGCCACGCCGCGCCGGTTTCCAGCGCACCCAGTTGCTGTTGTCCGCGCAACAGCGCTCGGCACTGCATCGTCTGCTGGACGCGCAACTGCCTGCGATCTATGCGCTACCGCAGGCGCGCCGCGTGCGCTGGTCGCTGGATGTGGATCCGATTGATTTGTATTAAGGCGGGCGTATCGCACGCGGGGCAGCAGCCAGGCCCATGTTTTGCGCGCTGTGCCCAGGTCCTTGATCGCGCGTGGCGTGATCCTTTGTAGGAGCGCACCTGGGCGCGATGTGGCATTACCGGCACAGCCATCGCGCCCGGGTGCGCTCCTACGAACAGACGCGAGCCGACAGGCCGCACGTGTCCCCACGTTTTTGTAGGAGCGCGCTTGCGCGCGATGGGGCGTTAGCGGGAATGCCCTCGCGCACAAGTGCGCTCCTACAGAGAACGCGGCTATTTGGCCGTGTGATGTACGAGGCGCATGTCCTTGCAGCAACGTGTCGGGTCGGCAGCACGTGCGGCGCTTGCCATGAATCACGCCGGCCTGAGCGGCAACGCAAAACTCAGGTCAGCGCGGTCATCACCCCACGCTGGTACGCAGGCCGCGCGCGCAGGCGCTGGTACCACGCCTGCAGATGCGGCAGCTCGGGCCGCTCGATCGGCATTTCGAACCAGGCGTAGATGAAGCTGCCCAGCGGAATATCGCCCATCGCAAATTGCGCGCCGGACAGATACGGCTGCTGAGCCAGGGCCGCATCCGCGCGTGCGAGCAGATCGCCCGAGCGCGTCAGCGCCGCGGCGATGCGCGCAGGATCGCGCTCGGCCTGCGGTGTGCGCAGCACGCCCCAGAACAGGTCGCGAAACACGCCGGCAAACGTCGAGGTGGTCCAGTCCATCCAGCGATCGCCCAGCGCGCGTTCGGCCGGTGCCTGCGGATACAGGGCCGGCGCATATTGCGCGGCAAGGTAGCGCACGATCGCATTGGACTCCCACAGCACCAATTCACCATCCTGCATCGTCGGCACCAGACCGTTGGGATTCAACGCGCGATACTCGGGCGTGTCGTTATGACCAAACGCACCACCGACTTCGATCGAGGTATACGGCACCCCGGCTTCTTCGGCGCACCACAGCACCTTGCGCACATTGCTGGAATTGCGCCGCCCCCATAGCGTGATCGAGGCGTTTCCTGCCGCCGGTTGCATCGCAGCGTCAGCCATCGTCATTTCCCCGCTGCCGGTTTGGGCGTCGCGCGCGCCGGACGCTTTGCGGTGGCCGCCTGCGTGGCGACGGCGGCCGCTGGCTGCGCCGCTTTCGCCCGCCCGCCCTTGGGCGCATCGCGTACCCACAGGGCCTGCTCGTCCTGCTTGATCTCGAACAGGCCGATCGCACGCACCAGATCGCTGAGTTTGCGATAGCCGTAATTGCGTGGGTCGAACGAGGCCTGGTTGGCCACCTGCTTGCCCACCGCTCCCAGATGCGCCCAGCCATCGTCTTCGCAGGCACTGTCGATCGCATTGCGCAGCATCTGCACCAACCGGGTGTCGCCGCGCAGCGCGGTGGCATCCTTGCGGCCGGCGGCGGTGTCGCTGGCCGCTGCCGCCTGCTCGCCCAGTGCTTCGACATAGGTGAACTTAGAACAGGCATTGACGAACGGCGCCGGGGTTTTCTTCTCGCCGAAGCCATACACCTTCATGCCATCGGTGAGCAGACGCATCACCAGCGGAGTGAAATCCGCATCGCTGGAGACGATCGCAAAGCCATCCAGATTGCGCGCATAGAGCAGGTCCATCGCATCGATCACCATCGCCATGTCCGATGCGTTCTTGCCCGAGCTGTAGGCAAATTGCTGGATCGGCCGGATCGCGTATTCGTGCAGCGCCGCTTCCCAGCTCTTCAGGTGCGGGCTCTTCCAGTTGCCGTAGGCGCGGCGCACGTTGGCAACGCCATAGCGCGCCACTTCCGCCAGCACCACGTCGATCTTGCCGGCCGGCGCATTGTCGGCATCGATCAGCAAGGCGATGCGTTTGTCGGGATTGTCGATCATGGTCATTCCTCGAAGGGGTCGGCAGAGTCGGTGTCGCTTGCGGTGTCGATTTCGGTGTCGGCGGCATCGGCCGACGGCAGCGTGTACTGGCTACCGTCGTGCATGGTCAACACGCCATCGCTCAGGATCTCGCGCTCGGAGCCGCCGCTGACCCAGGTGGCATGCACGCGGCCGCGGCCGCGATCGCCTTCCACCGTGAACACGAAATCGTCGTCACCCGGCGCCAGACCGGTGCGTACCAGATCCACCCGCATCGTGTGGATCTGGCCGATCTGTTCCTGCACCACCGCATCGTCCTGCAGCGCGGCGCGTGCCTGGTCGGCAAACAACGACCAGCCGAACACGATCAGCCAGCCGAGCGCGCCCAGCACCAGCATGCCAAACAGCATCACACATGCCGCCAGCCCGATCAGGCCGAGCGTGACGCCGCTGAGTTTTTGTCCGGGCGCACGCGCGGCAGCCGGTGCCATCGCCGGAGAAGCGGATGGCGGTGGCGACAGCGGCGGCAACGGCGGCGGTAGTGACGGCATGCGGTCATCATGTGGATGAGATGCGACATGATGCCGCAGGCAGGCCGGATCCAGGCGGCATGTTCATTACCGATGCGGCATGCTGATGAGCCCGCGTCGCATTCCATCGGACCTTACGATGACTTCATCCCCCTCCCAAGCTCCGCTGCACCTGGTTGTGGTTGGCGGCGGTTTCGCCGGCTTATGGGCCACCCGCGCGCTCGACGATCCCGGCATCCGCATCACCCTGATCGACCGCCAGAACCATCACCTGTTCCAGCCGCTGCTGTACCAGGTCGCCACCGCCGGCCTGTCGGCACCGGATATCGCCGCGCCGCTGCGTCACATCCTGCGCGAACAGCGCAATGTCGAAGTGCTGCTCGGCGACGTCGCCGAAATCGCACCGGCCCGCCGTGAGGTGGTGCTCGCCGACGGCAGCACGCTCGGCTACGACATGCTGCTGCTGGCTACCGGCGCCACCCATGCCTACTTCGGCAACGATCAATGGGCCGAGCATGCGCCCGGCCTGAAGACGCTGTACGACGCGCTGGTGCTGCGGCGCAAGTTGCTGCTCGCCTTCGAGCGCGCCGAAGCCGAATCCGACCCGGCCGCACGCGCAGCCTGGCTGAGTTTTGCCGTGGTCGGCGGCGGCCCGACCGGCGTCGAGCTGGCCGGCACGCTGGCCGAGATCGCCCGCCACACGCTCAAGAACGAATTCCGCCATATCGACCCGCAGCAGGCGCGCGTGCGCCTGGTCGAAGCCGGCCCGCGCGTGCTGCCCTCGTTCCCGGACGATCTCACCGCCAAGGCGCGCAAGCAGCTCGAACGCCTGGGAGTGGAGGTGCACACCGGCACGCCGGTCACCCACATCGATGCGCTGGGCTATCAGCTCGGCGACACCTTCGTGCCTGCACGCACCGTGGTGTGGGCCGCCGGCGTGGCCGCATCGCCGCTGGCACGCACGCTTGGCGTGCCACTGGACCGTGCCGGCCGCGTGCTGGTGGAGCCGGACCTGAGCGTGCCTGGCCACCGGGAAATCTTCGTCGGCGGCGACCTGGCCTCGGTCCAGCAGGACGGCCGCCCGGTACCGGGCGTGGCACCGGCAGCAAAGCAGATGGGCAAGCACATCGCCAAGGCGATCCGCGCCCGCCACCGCAGCCAGCCTGCACCAGCCTTCCGTTACCAGGACTACGGCAACCTGGCCACGATCGGCCGCATGGCCGCCATCGTGCATGTCGGCAAGCTCAAGCTCTCCGGCATCGTGGCCTGGTGGTTCTGGCTGGCCGCACACGTGTACTTCCTGATCGGTTTCCGCAACCGGTTCGTGGTGCTGGTGAACTGGGCGATGGCGTACTGGAGCTACCAGCGCGCCGCGCGCATCATCTTCGGCGGTGCCACCGACGACCCGCCGCCCAGCAGCAAGGACGGATGACAGCGGCGCAGGCCGTGCGCGATGCTGTGCGGCCTGATGCGACGGTCTGATCGTGACCACTCTCCTGTTTCTGCTGGATCTGCTCGGCACCTTCGTGTTCGCCCTCAGCGGCGCGACCGTGGCGGTGCGCAATCGCCTGGATCTGTTCGGCGTACTGGTGCTGTCGTGCGCGGCGGCGGTGTCCGGCGGCATCGTGCGCGATGTGCTGATCGGCGCCACCCCGCCGGCCGCGCTGGTGCATCCGCAGTACCTGCTGGTCGCCTGCCTTGCCGGCGTGGCCGGTTTCTACTGGCATGCGGCGGTGGAACGGCTGCGCAACCCGGTGCAGCTGTTCGACGCGGCCGGGTTGGCGCTGTTTGCGGTCTACGGCACCAGCAAGGCGCTGGACTACCAGCTCAGCCCGCTCAGCGCGACCTTGCTCGGCATGCTCAGCGGCATCGGCGGCGGCATCGCGCGCGATCTGTTGGTGGCGCGGACGCCGGTGGTGCTGCAGGCCGAGCTGTATGCGGTCGCTGCGCTGGCCGGTGGCGGCCTGGTCGCGATCGGGCACATGCTCGCGGTACCGCAGGCCTGGTCGCTGGCGACCGGTGCGCTGGTCTGTTTCGGGCTGCGCTTCATGGCCATCCGCTACGGCTGGCATCTGCCGGTGGCGCGCCTGCCGGAATAGCGCGGGCGAGCGCAGCGCGGTCGATCATCGGCGAGCGACCATGACGAACCACCACGCGTCGTCGGACTCGACGCAGCACCGGCAGCCCACATGCAAACGGCCCGGAAAACCGGGCCGTTTGTGCAACACCTGGGGCACGATCGAAGGATCAGGCCACGAACAGTGCCTTCATCTTCTTCAGCGCATTCGCCTCGATCTGGCGGATACGCTCGGCCGACACGCCGTACTCGTCGGCCAGCTCCTGCAGCGTCACCTTGGAGTCGGAGTCCAGCCAGCGGCGCTTGACGATATCGCGCGAGCGCGTGTCCAGGCCGGCCATGCCTTCGCGCAGCAGCTGCAGCTGATTGTCTTCGCTGTCGTGACGCTCGTAGGCCTGCGACGGATCTTCGTCGTTTGCGACCAGGTAGCTCACCGGCGACGGCGGGCCGTGATCGTCGTCTTCGTCGGACGAGGCGTCGAAGCCGATATCGCGACCGGACAGACGCGACTCCATCTCCATCACTTCGCGCTCGGAGACGTTCAGGTCCTTGGCGACCGCAGTCACCTCGGACGCATTGAGCCAGCCCAGGCGGGTCTTGGACTTGCGCAGGTTGAAGAACAGCTTGCGTTGCGCCTTGGTCGTGGCGACCTTGACGATGCGCCAGTTCTTCAAGATGAACTCGTGCATTTCCGCACGGATCCAATGCACCGCGAAGCTGACCAGGCGCACGCCCATTTCCGGGTCGAAGCGCTTGACCGCCTTCATCAGGCCGATATTGCCTTCCTGGATCAGGTCGCCCAGCGGCAGGCCGTAGCCGTTGTAGCCGCGAGCGACGTGCACCACGAAACGCAGGTGGGAATGGACCAGCTCACGCGCGGCGTCCAGATCCAGCTCGTCACGGAAGCGACGGGCAAGATTCTGTTCCTCATCGACCGACAGCACCGGGATCTGGTGCACGGCACCGATGTAGGCGTCCAGCGAACCGAGCGCACTGGGAATCGGGAGATTGTTTGCCACTAGGGCAGTCGAGGTGATCTGGTTCATAGGGCACCATCTTAGCAGTCGAACTATTGGACTGCCGGGTACAGAAAGAGTTCCCAGCGTTCCATTTATAGGACGTTCGGGCTTCTAGCGTTGCCGTCGTTCTACGGCGCAGCTCCCCGACTTCGAGCACCTACGCTACCACCGCCGCCCTGCGCAGACCGTGACAAAGACGCCGCGAAACGGGCCGGCGCCGGTATCGTTCAGCCGCTGGCCGAAGTGGTGTCCAGCGCGTTGCGCGGCGGCAGCGACCAGTCGATCGGGCCCAGCCCGCGGCGCTGCAGATGCTCGTTGGTCTTGGAGAAGTGCTGGCAGCCCAGAAAGCCGCGATGCGCCGACAACGGCGAGGGATGCGGCGCCTTGAACACGCGATGGCGCGCCTGGTCGATGACCTTGCCCTTGGACTGCGCGTAGCTGCCCCAGAGCAGGAATACCAGGCCTTCGCGCTCGCGGTTGAGGGTCTCCACCACATGGTCGGTGAAGCCTTCCCAGCCCTTGTTCTGGTGCGCGCCGGCACGGCCCTGCTCCACCGTCAGCACCGCATTGAGCAGCAGCACGCCCTGGCGCGCCCACGGCATCAGATAGCCATGGTCCGGCCGCGCGATCCCCAGGTCGTCCTGGATCTCCTTGTAGATGTTGAGCAGCGACGGCGGCACCGGTACGCCGGGCAACACCGAAAAGCACAGCCCATGCGCCTGGCCTTCACCGTGATACGGATCCTGGCCCAGGATCACCACCTTGACCTGCTCGAACGGGGTGGCGTCGAAGGCCGCAAAGATCTGCGGGCCCGGCGGGAACACCCGCGCCCCGGCCGCCTTGCGCTGGCGCAGGAATGCGGACAGCTCCTGCATTTCCGGGCGCAGCAACCAATCGCCCACCCGCGCCTTCCACGACGGTTCCAGCTGGATACGCGCTTCCACTTCAGCCACTTCGGTCATAGCGTGACAGCCTGGTCCTCGAGCCGTGCCAGGCGCAGCTGGAACAGCACCTTGGTCACCAGCAGACGTTCTTCGATGGGTTTTTGCACCAGGTCGTTGGCGCCGGCGCGCAGCAGCTCGGACTGGTTGCGCGGATTGGTGTCGCCGGTCATCACCAGCACCGGCAGGCGACGCTTGCCGTAGGCGAAGTCGATGCGGATGCGCTCGACCACGTCGCGGCCGTTGAGCTCGCCCTTCAGGGTTACATCGGTCAGCACCACGTCGATGCGGCGCTCGGTGCGGCCCAGCGACTCGGCGGTGAGCAGCGCGAAGGCATCCTCGGCGGTGAGCACATGCACCACCTTCAGGCTCTGCCGCTCGAGCATGCGCTTGGTCGCCTCGGCCACCACGCGGCTGTCCTCGATATACAGCACGGTCGCGCCGACCACCGGCTCGGGCTGCACATAGCCGCGGATGAAGGTCGCCAGGGCTTCGTGGCCCAGCGCCTTGTCGAAATAATCGGTGACGTATTCGGTGAAGCGGCGCTCCACCAGATGCTGCTGCGCATCGCCGGAGACCACGATCACCGGCACATAGGCCTGGCCGGCCGCTTCGCGCACGCTGCGCGCCAGGGTCAGGCCATCGCCATCGGGCAGCGACAGCGAGGTGGTGACCAGATCCACCGCCCCGGCTTCCAGCGCCTGCCGCGCCTCGGCGATGCTGGAGCAGCCGATCACCTGCACGTTGGGCAGATCGCGCTGCAACACATCGGCGATCAGCTTGCGCACCAGCTTGGAGCCATCGACCACCATCACGCGCGGCGCGTCGCTGATCAGGTGCTTGAGATCCGGTGGATGCATGGCAGGCCTCAGGTCTCGGTGGGACGGGTCTGGCGAAGGAAATGGCCGGTGACCAGCCAGGCGCCCAGCCAGCCCAGGACCAGTGTGCCGACCAGCACCAGCGCAGAATGCAGCAGATCCAGCCCGTGCAGGGTAAAGGAGCTGCCGTAACTGTCGGCCAGGGTCGCCAACGGCGCGCGCAGTGCCAGCCCGGAGGCGGCGATCAGCGCGAGCGCCACAGCGCCGGCACCGAGCCCGTACCAGGCCCCCAGGTACAGGAACGGGCGCCGGATGAAGCCATCGCTGGCGCCCAGCAACTGCAGCACGCCGATTTCCTCGCGCCGCGACTGGATGTCCAGCCGCACCGTATTGCCGACCACCAGCACCGCGCCGACACCCAGCAGTGCCGACAACACCTGCACCAGCCGCTCGCCGAAGTGCAGCCAGCCATCCAGGCGCTTGCGCCACAGCGCGTCGTGCTGCACCTGGTCGGCCTGCGGCAAGGCCTGCAGCGCGCCGGCCAGCTGCGCATCGTCGGCCGTTTCGGTAGGCGTGACGACCAATAGCGTCGGCAGCGGGTTGTCGCCCAGCGCATCGATCGCCTCGTCGAGCTTGGCGCTCTCGCGCAGCTCGGTCAGCCCCTGCGCCGGCGTGCGCAGCGCGACCTGGGCAACGTCCGGGCGGGCGCGCAGTTCGCCGGCCAGGGCCTGCGCGGCCTCGGCGCCGATCTCGACCTTCAGGAACAGGTTGATCTCGCGCGACTGCTGCACGCTGCCGGCCAGCAACTTGACGTTGTCCAGCGCGATCGACAGCCCCAGCGGCAAGGCCAGCGCCAGTGCCATCACCACGATGGTCAGCAAGGTGGCCCACGGCTTGCGCATGGCACGGCCCAGGCTGAAGGCGATGCTGTGCAGATGGTGGTCGATCCACACGCCGACCCGCGAGGGGGCGACGGCTTCGGTATTGGCGGGCTTGCTCATTCGGCCAGATCCTGCGGCGAGATGTCGTCGACCAGGCGGCCGTGATCCAGGATCAGCACGCGCTTGCGCATCTGCTTGAGCAGGGCCAGGTCATGGCTGACCACCAGCACGCTGGTGCCGCGCGCGGGCAGCTCGGCGAACAACTGCATGATTTCCGCGGCCAGCGCCGGATCCAGATTGCCGGTGGGCTCATCGGCCACCAGCAGGCGCGGTTCGCCGACGATGGCGCGGGCGATGCCCACGCGCTGCTGCTCGCCGGCCGACAACTGCGACGGCAAGGCCCGCTCGCGATGGGCCAGCCCGATCCGCTCCAATGCCGAGCGCACGCGCTTGCCGATCTCCGCACGCCGGGTGCCGCGCAGGATCAGCGGCAACGCCACGTTCTCGGCGATGCTGCGGTCGTTGAGCAGGCGATGGTCCTGATAGACCGCGCCCACCTGGCGACGGTGCAGCGGAATCTGCCGGCCGCGCACCTTGAGCAGATTGCGTTCGCCCAGCAGCACCGCGCCCTGGCTGGGCCGCTCGCTGAGGTGGATCAGTTTGAGCAGGGTGCTTTTGCCGGCGCCGGAGTGGCCGGTCACGAACAGCATCTCGCCATCGGCCACTTCGAAGCTGACATCGGTCAGCGCCTGGTGGCCACCGGCGTAGTGCTTGCTGACGTTGTCGAAACGCAGAACGGTCATTCAGCGATTATGCCGGAGCGCCAGCGCTTGCGTCGCATCGCCGGAGCCCGGCAATGCGACGCAGGCCGCAGGCGATCAGTTGCCGGACACCAGCGAGCGCAGGCGACGACCGATGCGGCTCAGCAGCGACGGGCTGCCGGACGGCTTGGCAGCGCTGCGCACCGGCTTGGCGACCACCTGGGTGGGCTTGCGCGGTGCGGCAGGTGCGGCGACCGGTGTGGAGGCCACTGCCGGCTCGGCACCTTCGACCGGACGGCCGTTGCGACGACGGCGCCGCTTGCGTGGTGCGCGCTCGGCATCGGCCACGATGGTGGAAGGCGCCTCGACCGACGCCGCAGCAACCACCGGCGTTTCGGTCGGCGCGGCCGCTGCCGGGGCTTCGCCCTCCACACGCGGCTTGCGACGCGGACGCGGCTTGCCATCGGCACTGCCGCCATCGCGACGACCGCCGCCACTGCCGCTGCGCGATGCGCCACCCGGCCCGCTGCGACCACCGCCGCGACGCTGCTCTTCGGCAGCACGCTGTTCGCGCGCCTCGCGGAAGATGGTGCCCACGCTGTCGCCAGCATCCTCGTCGGCCTCTTCGCCTTCCACCGGTACACGCGCGGTACGCGGCAGCGGCGTCAGCAACTCGGAGGTCACCGGCTCGACCGGAATCTTCTGCTCGATATAGGCCTCGATGTCCGGCAGGCTCATCGCATAGCGCTCGCAGGCGAAGCTGATCGCATCGCCCTCTTCGCCCAGCCGCGCGGTACGGCCGATACGGTGCACGTAGTCTTCCGCATCGAACGGCAGGTCGTAGTTGTAGACGTACTTGACGCCGTCGATGTGCAGGCCGCGCGCGGCCACGTCGGTGGCGACCAGGATTTCGAGCTGGCCCTTCTGGAAACGGTTGAGCAACGACTCGCGCTTCTTCTGCGGCACGTCGCCCGACAGCACGCCGACCCGGTAGCCATGCCGCTCCAGGGTGCGCGCCACGCGCTCGACGAACGCCTTGGTATTGACGAACACCATGGTGCGCGCGCCTTCGCTGCGCGACAGCAGGCCCAGCAGCAGCGTCTGCTTCTCTTCGTCCGAGGGGAAATAGATGCGCTGGCGCACTCGTGCGGCGGTGATGCTCTCGGTTTCGACGACCAGCTTTTCCGGCTCGTTCATATGCTCGTAGGCGAGCTCGAGCACGCGGTGGCTAAGCGTGGCCGAGAACAGCAGGGTCTGGCGGGTGCCGCGCTCGGGCATGCGCCGCAGCAGGAAGCGGATGTCCTTGATGAAGCCCAGGTCGAACATGCGGTCGGCTTCGTCCAGCACGCAGATCTCGCATGCGTGCAGCGAGACCACCTTGTGCTGCTTGACGTAGTCGATCAGCCGGCCCGGGGTGGCGATGATCACGTCCACGCCCTGCTGCAGCAGTTCGCGCTGCTTGTCGTAGTCCACCCCGCCGTAGACCAGCGCAAAGCGCAGGCCCAGGTCGGCGCCGAACTTGACCGCGTCCTTGTGGATCTGGATCGCCAGCTCGCGGGTCGGCGCCAGGATCAGCGCGCGCGGGTCTTCCGGCTTGCGGTCGGCCAGCGCCGGGCGGATCAGCAGGCGATTCATCACCGCCACCAGGAACGCCAGGGTCTTGCCGGTGCCGGTCTGGGCCTGGCCGGCGACGTCGCCGCCCGGCAGCGCGACCGGCAGGGTCAGCGCCTGGATCGGGGTACAGCGGGTAAACCCGGCGCTCTCCAGCCCGGCGATCAGCGCCGGATGCAGGTCGAACGTGGAAAAAGTCAAATCGGTCAGCGGTTTGTCGCTCATTATTCCGTCTTCGTGAGGCGCCCTGGGCAGCCCGGGCGCGGCTTGCATCGATGCCGACAGCGTCGCAAACTGCGGCTGTTGTGGCGGACAGCGCGGCTTCAGGACTGACACTTGATTCAGTCGCGCAATGCCCCAGTTTAACGCAATGTAGCGGCCTGCCCGTTCGGGCGGGCCGTTTTGGTTTCCAGGAGACCCAACGTGAGCGATAAGGTTCAACATGTCGGCGATGCCGACTTCGATACAGCTGTACTGCAATCCGGCGAACCGGTGCTGGTGGATTTCTGGGCCGAGTGGTGCGGACCCTGCAAGATGATCGCCCCGGTGCTGGACGATCTGGCCGATACATACCAGGGCAGGCTGAAGGTTGCCAAGGTCAATGTGGACCAGAACCGCGCCCTGGCCATCAAGTACCACGTGCGTTCGATCCCGATGCTGTTGCTGTTCAAGGACGGCCAGGTGCAGGCCACCCAGATCGGTGCGGTTGGCAAGGGCCAGCTGACCCAGATGATCGACAAGACCCTGGGCGGCGCGGCCGCCTGAGCGAGCGGGCGTCCAGTGATGGGCGCCCCGTGATGCGCCAGCAGTTAAATCCTGCTGCGGCAGGCGCTTGCGCGGTTGCGCGCAGCGGTGATAGTGTCAGTTGATCCGGAGCACGTTCGTGCGCCGACGTACCCCTCTAGAAACCTCTTCTAGACTCCCATCACCTAAAGTTCGCCCCCCAGCCGGGCGCTCGCACTCTTAGCGAGGAATCACGCACTTGTCCGATCATCCTTCCTCCGATACCGGGAGCAGCGTCGACGCTCCTGTCGAGAAGCGCGTGCGCAAGCCGCGCGCGAGCAAGACCGCCGCTGCCACCGACGACGGTGGCGCGCAGCAGCCCAACCTGCCCTTGCCCGCCAGCCCCGCACCCGACGCTCCACGTGCCCCGCAGGCCCCGTCGCACGCTGCCGATTCGGCACCGGCGCAGACGTCCGGCGATGGCGCGTCCTATGCCGGTAACGCCCCCAGCGCCAACCAGGGCAACCCGGGCAACGACACCCATGGCGACTCCCGCGAGGGTGGCCAGACACAGCAGCAGCGCTTCAATCAGGCGCAGCAGCAACAGAACCAGAATCAGGCGCAGCACCGTGGCCAGGGCCAGAACCAGGCTCAGCCCCAGGCGCAAGGTCAGGGTCAGGGTCAGGACCAAGCCCAGAATGGCGGCCAGAATCAGCAAGGCCAGGGCCAGGGACAGAACCAGCAGGGCAACCGTCGTGACCGCTTCCGCAACCGCCGCGACCGTGGACGCGACCGCTTCGGCAACGAAGGTGGTGGTGGCATGCCGTCGTCCGATGGCAGCAACGAGCCGTTCGTCGCGCGCCCGCACCCGGCCGTGCCGGAAGGCTTCCCGGTCTATTCGCTGAGCGATCTCAAGCGGATGCCGGCGCAGAAGCTGCTGGATATCGCCGACCAGCTCAACATCCAGGAAGGCGTGGCGCGCGCCCGCAAGCAGGACGTGATCTTCGCCCTGCTCAAGGTGCTGACCCGCCACGGCGAAGGCGTTGCCGCCGACGGCGTGCTGGAAATCCTGCCCGACGGCTTCGGCTTCCTGCGTGCCGCAGAAGCCAGCTACCTGGCCGGCCCGGACGACACCTATATCTCGCCCAGCCAGATCCGCCGCTTCAACCTGCGGACCGGCGATCACCTGTCCGGCCGTATCCGCTTCCCGAAGGATGGCGAACGCTATTTCGCACTGTCGATCGTCGACACCATCAATGGCGAGCCGCTGGAAGCCAGCAAGAACAAGGTGCTGTTCGAGAACCTGACCCCGCTGTTCCCGCGCCGCCGCTTCCGTCTGGAGCGTGGCGATGGATCGACCGAGGACATCACCGGCCGCATCCTGGATCTGATGGCGCCACAGGGTAAAGGCCAGCGCGCGCTGATCGTCTCCCCGCCCAAAGCCGGTAAGACCATGATGATGCAGCAGGTGGCCACGGCCATCACCAGCAATCATCCCGAAGTGCACATGATCGTGCTGCTGATCGACGAGCGCCCGGAAGAAGTGACCGAAATGCAGCGCACCGTGCGCGGCGAGGTCATCTCCTCCACCTTCGACGAACCGGCCGCGCGCCACGTGCAGGTCGCCGAGATGGTGATCGAGCGGGCCAAGCGCCTGGTCGAGCACAAGAAGGACGTGGTGATCCTGCTCGACTCGATCACCCGTCTGGCACGCGCCTACAACAACGTGGTGCCCAGCTCCGGCAAGGTGCTCACCGGTGGTGTGGACGCCAACGCGCTGCACCGTCCGAAGCGCTTCTTCGGTGCGGCCCGCAACGTGGAAGAAGGCGGCTCGCTGACCATCATCGCCACGGCGCTGGTGGAAACCGGCAGCAAGATGGACGAGGTGATCTACGAAGAGTTCAAGGGCACCGGCAACAGCGAAGTGCATCTGAACCGTCGCATCACCGAAAAGCGCGTCTATCCGGCGATCGACATCAACCGCTCGGGCACGCGTCGCGAAGATCTGCTGATCGAGCCGGAGCTGCTGCAGAAGATCTGGATCCTGCGCAAGCTGCTGCACCCGATGGACGAAATCGCGGCGATGGAATTCCTGCTGGACAAGATGAAGACCACCAAGTCCAACGACGAGTTCTTCAGTTCGATGAAGCGCTGAGTCGCTCGGTGTTCTCGATACAAAAAAGCCCCGCATTGCGGGGCTTTTTTGTGGGTGCGTGGTTGCTTGCAGTCACAAGCCTGGTTGGTCGAGTGCGCGGTGCCCTCGCCGCTCGCGGGACACACCGCAGGTACGTACGTGTAGGCTCGGTAGCAGCATCCATGCCGCCCGCGGTCCCGCAAGCCGCGAGGACAACGCACCAGGAAGTTGATCGGCGGGGTCAACACCCGCCTATCGCCGCGTCTGCGTTGGGATGCCAGAAGGTTTTGCAGGGTGCTTGTTGAAGCTGCCTTCTCTCGGCTTGAAATGAAACGCTGGTGGGACGCGCTGTGACTCAAACAACAAACGTCATGCTCTGCTCGCAAACATGCACACCGACCATCTCGACGGGTCCTTGCTCGCCCACCGTCGCGGGACCTTACGCGGCATGGATGCCGCGTAAGAGCTTACATGGACGTACTTGCAGCGTGTCCCGCGATGGTGGGCGGGCAAGGGCCCTGCAGCCAGTGGCAGATCAGCGGCCTTGTAGCCAAGCTCCGATAAACCGTCCGGCAGCGAACGATCAAGACCATCCGCTCTGCAAGCAACAGGCGTGAGGTAGCTTCGCCAGCCGCGCTGATGTTGGCTTCGCGCTTAAGTTCCTTGCAGCGGCGTCACCAGCCGCACACCTTCTCCGCGTGCGGAGAACAAGCCACTGCCCGGCAGCGCATCCGGACTGTCGGTCGATGCCGACGCATCGCGCTGCTCGTGCCAGGGCGCCGGCTGACGCGGGCCCGGCAGATAGGATTGCCACTTTTTGGCTTGCTTTGCAGCGATCGAATTGCCTGGCCAGGATTCGATGGCGAAGGTGACCGGAACCCGCATGACCCAGTACGGCGCGTCGGCCTCGGCGCCTTGCGTTGGCGGCACAAATGTCCAGCCTCGCGCCTTGGCGATTGCAACGTCGGCAAACGCCTTGCGCCAGCGCGGGCGCTTGGATTCCGGCGCCAGCGTGGTCAAGTTGACCTGCTCGGCGACCAGATCTTCGACCTTGCCATCGCGCCCGACCTTGAGCAGCAGATAGACCACCCCGGTCACACCTTCTCGAAACGCATGCTCTGGGTACGCGGGTGCCGGCATGTCCTTGGCAGCGACGCTGGCTGCAGCTTGCTCCTGGCTGCCGAAATGCGCGCTGCGAATCGATACGGAATAGGTGCCGTTATCGGCCGGCTTGGCGACCAGCAGCAGATTCATCAGCAATTGCGCGGGCAAGGCGCTCCCATCGTCTTTGACAGGGTCAAAGCGCCAGGAAGCGATCGATTGTTTGACGCGGTCGCGGACCACTGGCGGCAGGCTTGCTTCGTCGGTGAGCTTGACCTCCGTAACGGTACCGTCCGGCGTCAGCGTCAATTCGCCTGCGATATTCATGCTGGCCTCCATCTGTGCCTGTACCTGCGCGGCACTGGGAACTGCCTGCACGCCGCTGACACTCGCCATTGCCAACAAAATGCCCAAGCCCAAGCGTTGCTTCCATTGCATGACCGCACTCCGTGGTTATTGAGTTTCGTTGTACCAGCTTGGCGCATACGCGTAAATCGTCAGGCCAGTTTTCGCGAGTCTGCATACGGCGGGGTGTCGGGGTAGTCGTCCTCGCGCAGGCGGGTTTGCAGGTCGCGCCACCACTGCGGGTCGAATAGCTCCGGGTGCAGGTGCTTGACCGCTTCCAGCTGCGAGGGTGGCAAGCCCATGAATAGCGCGAAGCGCTCGGGGAACACATCGCGCGGGCCGACGTGGAACCAGGGCTCGGCAGCCATCTGTTCTTCATAGGTGGTGGCGGTTGGCCAGTCGCGGAAGGTGCATTCGGTGATCAGGCACAGCTCGTCGTAGTCGTAGAACACCGCGCGCTGATGGCGGGTGATGCCGAAGTTCTTCAGCAGCATGTCGCCGGGAAAGATGTTGTTGCGCGCCATGTCCTTGATCGCCTGGCCGTAGTCCAGCGCGGCCGCATGCGCGGCTTCGGGCAGCTGTTCGCGCAGGTAGAGATTGAGCGGGCGCAGGCGGCGCTGCACGTAGCACAGCGCGATCAGCACGTCCTGGCCATCTTCGCTCAGACTCGTCGCACAGCTGGTCTGCAGCTCTTCCAGCAACGCTGGCGAGAAACGCGATTTGGGAAACCGCAAGAAACGATACGGCTGCGCGTCCAGCAAGCGACCGATGCGATCGAGCTGGAACACCAGCTCGTATTTGCCTTCGACCTGCGCGCGACTCATGGTCTTGGGATAGGCAAAGCGGTCGCGAATCAGTTTGAACACCAGCGGATAACTGGGCAGGGTAAATACCACCATGACCATGCCGGGCGTGCCGTCGGCATGCACCAGCTGCTCGGAGGGATGCGCCTGGAAATGGCTGAAAAACGTGCGATAGCGTTCGGTCTTGCCCTGCTTGGCGCGCCCGAGCATCGTGTACAGCTCGTCGACCGGCTTGTGGGTGAGCAGGCTGCGTAAGAACACCACCGCGTCGCCGACAGTGGACAGATCGGCCTGGAAGTAACTGCGCGAGTTGCTGAACAATTGCGCGACGTCGCTGCGTTTGGTCAGCACCGCTTCGGCACGCAGGCCGGCGTCGTCGTTGACCAGGGCGATGACGCATGGCGAGAAGCGATGTTCGCCGAACACGCGGCCGACCAGGTAGGCGCGCCGCTCGCGATAGAACACCGTCTCTAGCAGCTCCACGCTGCGCACCGGGTGCTCGCCCCAATGTGCGAGATCGTCGAGCAGGCGCACCGCGATCGCCGCTGCACAGCGGGTGCGATGCGCATACGGAACGTCGAAGGAATAATCGCCGAGCACGCGCACCAGCATGTCGGTCAGCCGGCCGGGCGAGACCGCATAGGTGTGCCGCGCAACCGGCACCGTGATCGCGTCGGTCGGCTCGATATCCAGCGCGATGAATTCGATCTCCGCATCCACGCCGTGGGTGCCGAAGTAACGCCGGGTCAGGGTGTTGTAGAAGGTCTTGTACAACTCCTGGTCGATCAGCCCGCTCAGCAGCGCGGCGTAATGCACGCGTGCACGCATCCACAGCGCGCGATCGTGCGCCTGCCCCAGCAGCACCGCACGCAAGCGCAGCATGCATTCGCTGATGTACTGGTCGTACAGCGCGATCCGCGCCACCGCATCATCGCGCGCGCCGCTCCAGTCGCGCGTTTCGAAGCGCTGTTTGGCGCGTGCGGTGATCTCGGCAAACCGGGCGTTGTAATCCTCGAAGGCGTCGTACACGGCATGGGCGATCGCCAGCGCACGGCGCTCGGACTGTGGCGGTAACGGGAGCTGGCTCATGCCGGCAGTGTACCCAGCGCATGGTGCGACGTGCAGCCAAGAGCATCGCCCAATCGAACAGGCGCACAGTCGGCCAAATGCCGAGGCCGCTCGCAACGAGGCGTAGGATCTCTCGCAGGCAAGGCATTGCCAGGTTGTGTGGCCTGGTACGCAACGACCGCGTTCTCGCGGTTGCACGCAAACGCCGGAAACGACAAGGCCCGCCCCTCATCGAGGCGGGCCCTGCCTGTTGCACCTGCTGGACGCACCGCCAGGCGGTGCGCTGGATCAGGCCTTCAGCGTGGCCAACACGTCGTTGAAGGTCTTGCTCGGGCGCATCGCCTCGCTGACCTTGGCCAGATCGGGGTGATAGTAGCCGCCGATCTCGACCGGCTTGCCCTGGGCGCCGTTGAGCTCGGCCACGATGGTGGCTTCGTTCTCGGTCAGGGCCTTGGCCAGCGGTGCGAACTTGGCCTGCAGGGCGGTGTCCTCGGTCTGCGCAGCCAGGGCCTGCGCCCAGTACATCGCCAGATAGAAGTGGCTGCCGCGGTTGTCCAGTTCACCGACCTTGCGCGCCGGCGACTTGTTGTTGTCCAGGAACTGGCCATTAGCCACATCCAGCGCCTTGGCCAGCACCGTGGCCGACGGGTTGTCGTAGCGGTTGCCCAGATGCTCCAGCGAGGCGGCCAGGGCCAGGAACTCGCCCAGCGAATCCCAGCGCAGGCTGTTCTGTTCGACGAACTGCTGCACGTGCTTGGGCGCCGAGCCACCGGCACCGGTCTCGAACAGGCCGCCACCGGCCATCAGCGGCACGATCGACAGCATCTTGGCGCTGGTGCCCAGCTCCAGGATCGGGAACAGGTCGGTGAGGTAATCGCGCAGCACGTTGCCGGTGACCGAGATGGTGTCCTGGCCTTTGCGGATGCGTTCCAGCGAGAAGGTGGTCGCTTCCACCGGCGGCAGGATGCGGATATCCAGGCCGTTGGTGTCGTGATCCTTCAGATAGGTTTCAACCTTGGCGATGACCTGCGCATCGTGCGCGCGGGCCTTGTCCAGCCAGAACACCGCAGGCGTCTCGCTCAGGCGCGCGCGCTCCACAGCCAGCTTGACCCAGTCCTGGATCGGCGCGTCCTTGACCTGGCACATGCGCCACAGGTCGCCGGCTTCCACCGCATGTTCGAACACCGTGTTGCCGGTGTCGTCGGTGACCTTGACGGTCCCGGCGGCGGCAATCTGGAAGGTCTTGTCGTGCGAGCCGTATTCCTCGGCCTTCTGCGCCATCAGGCCGACGTTGGGCACCGAGCCCATGGTGGACGGATCGAACGCACCATGCGCCTTGCAGTCGTCGATCACCGCCTGATAGACATCGGCGTAGCAGCGATCCGGGATCACCGCCTTGGTGTCCTGCAGCTTGCCTTCGGCATTCCACATCTGACCGGAGTCGCGAATCATCGCCGGCATCGACGCATCGACGATCACGTCGCTGGGCACATGCAGGTTGGTGATGCCCTTGTCCGAATTGACCATGGCCAGGGCCGGACGCTGCGCGTATTCGGCCTGGATATCCGCCTTGATCTGCGCCTGCTGATCTTCCGGCAGGGTGGCGATGCGGGCGTACAGGTCGCCGATACCGTTGTTTGGATCGAAGCCGACCGACGCGAGCGCTTCGGCATGCATGCTCAGCGTGTCCTTGTAGAACTCGCTGACCACCACGCCGAACAGCACCGGGTCGGAGACCTTCATCATGGTGGCTTTCAGATGCACCGAGAACAGCACATCCTTGGCCTTGGCATCGGCGATCTGCGCGTCGATGAAGCTGGCCAGTGCGCGCTTGCTCAGCACCGCGGCATCGACGATTTCGCCGGCCTTGACCGCGACCTTGTCCTTCAACACGCTGCTGCTGCCGTCGTTACCGACGAATTCGATCTTCAACGCGCCGGCGGCCGCCACGGTGGTGGATTGCTCGCTGCCGAAGAAGTCGCCGTCGTCCATATGGGCCACGTGCGACTTCGAATCGCTGCTCCACTTGCCCATGCGGTGCGGATGCTTGCGTGCGTAATTCTTCACCGACAACGGCGCGCGGCGATCGGAGTTGCCCTCGCGCAACACCGGATTGACCGCGCTGCCCTTGACCTTGTCGTAGCGCGCCTTGATGTCCTTTTCGGCGTCGTCCTTGGGCGTGTCCGGATACGCCGGCAGCGCATAGCCCTGGCCCTGCAGTTCGGCGATGGCGGCCTTGAGCTGCGGCACCGAGGCGCTGATGTTGGGCAGCTTGATGATGTTGGCTTCCGGCGTGGTGGCCAGCTCGCCAAGCTCACCGAGGTCGTCGGCGATCTTCTGCGCGTCGCTCAAGTGCTCGGGAAACAGCGACAGGATGCGACCGGCCAGCGAGATGTCGCGGGTTTCGACCACGATGCCGGCAGTATTGGTGTAGGCATCGATGATCGGCAGCAGCGACTGCGTGGCCAGATACGGTGCTTCGTCGGTGAGCGTGTAGATGATCTTCGGTGTCTTCGACATAAGGTGCGATGGCTCGTGTGGTCGGAAGGAGCGCCGGCGTTGTTGGCACTGGCGTTGGCGTGCGCGACGGGGGTCGCTGCTGGCACGCCAATCGGCCGGCGCGTGGAACGCGGCGATGGATCAGCACGGCATTGTCGCGTCTGAGCCGCGCCCGGGTAAAGCGACCACAGGCGGATGCTCCATCCCGCCACCCGTCCAATGCGATGGATGCAGCTGTAACGAATGCGCCGGCTGAGAGAATTTCATAGAAAAAGGGCGCGATCGTGCGATCGCGCCCTGATGGCCTGCTGGAAGAACGATAGGGCAACGCGATGGACGCGCTTGTCCGACATGCTTGGGAACAGCGCGCTACCGCTCTGCGAATACGCACACCTATCTGCAAACTGCCTGCTCGCGTGGCTGCTTACTTGACCGTGATGGTCTGCGGAGTACCCGCTGGTTTGCCATCCACCATCACCTGCGCCGTGTAGCTGCCAGCCGGCCAGCCATCGGGCTTGCTGAAGCTGAGGTTGGTGGTTTCCGGGCCCGTCGTGGTCAAGGTAGCGTTCTGCTCGCCGGCCACCTGGCCATCCTGATAGGTGAGTTTGGCTGCGACCGCCACATTGCTCGCGCTGCCATCGGTTTTCACCGAAACGATGATGGTGTCTTTGCTGCCGATGTTGGCCGACGGAGTCACCGACTTGTCGGCAGTCGCCGTGGTGCCGACCACCACGCTAGACACCATTACCGCCGAACCCGTCGCGGCTGCGGTATCGGTGCTTGCAGCGCCGGTCGCGGTGCTCTGGCCAGCCTGATCGCTCGCCGGCGGTGTTGCGGCCGGACCCGGCATTGCCTCGGTGGCAGCGCCGGAGGTCGGATCCTTGGACACGCTGTCGTCGTCGGCCTTCTTGCTGCAGCCCGACAGGGCGAGAACGCCGGCAAGGGCAATGGCGAGGGTGCTAGAAACGGAAGTAGTACGCATGGATCAATCTCCGGATATCAAAATAAAAGTGGGTTTCTAAAAGGTGCCAGGTGTGCGGTGCGCCTATGACTTCGGCGGCAACTGCAGCACCTGGCCGGGAAAGATCTTGTCCGGATCCTTGAGCGTTTCGCGGTTGGCCTCGAAGATCCGCGGCCACAGGTTGCCGTCGCCGTAATGGCGCTTGGCGATGCTGGAAAGACTGTCGCCCGCCTGCACGGTGACCGATTCGCTGACCAGCTGCGCAGTGCTCTGCACGCTGGTACGCACGTTGGAGAAATCCGCCGCTGGCGCGACGTCTGCGGTGCTGTCGACCGAGGACGTCACGTTGGAAAAATCTGCTTTCTTGTCGACATTCATTGCCGCAATCCCTTTGCATCACGATGAGTGCAGGGTGCGCGGCGCGCTGTTAAGCGTGGATCGCGCCACCGTGAAGCTGGCGCGAGCCTTGAATGGCGCGATTACTGGCGCAAGTCGCGGAAGATCGACAGCGGCGTCGGCACGCTGGGCGAGCTGCGCAAGGGGTTGATGTCCAGCCCGCCACGGCGGGTATAGCGCGCTTCCACCACCAACCATTCGGGCGCGCAGCGGAGCAGCACGTCATGGAAGATACGCTCCACGCATTGCTCGTGAAACTCGGCGTGGTCGCGGAAACTCACCAGATAACGCAGCAGGCCTTCGCGGTCGATCGGGGCGCCGCGGTAGCGCAACGTGACGCTGGCCCAATCCGGTTGACCGGTGACCGGGCAATTGGATTTGAGCAAGGCCGAGGTCAGCACTTCTTCCACCACTGGTTGCGCGTGCGCCGCCAGATACGCCGCATTGGGCGGGCCGTAGTCGTCGATGCTGACATCCAGTGCGTCGATCGACTCGCCCTCGCCCACTGCATCGATCGGCGGCAGACCGAATTCCACCGCCACATCGGCACCGGCGCGCGTGGACAGGTCGGAGGCGATGCGCGTACGCACCGCTTCGGCGCTATTGAAGCGGGTGGCATTGAGCGAATTGAGATACAGCTTGAGCGACTTGGATTCGATCAACGACGGCGACTCGCTGGGCACGTGCAAGGTGGCGGTGGCCACGCACGGCTTGCCCTGCGCATCGAGCCAGCTGAGTTCGTAGGCATGCCAGCGGTCGCGGCCGATGAAGGGCAAGGCGCCCGTCAGGCCGATCGCCTCGCGCCCGGCCGCGCGCGGAATCGGGAACAACAGCGACGGATCGTAGCCATTGGGATAGGCGACCTCACGACCGAGGGTGGAATCTTCTGGGGTATTCATCGCGCCATTTTAGGCCGAGCGGGCTGGCCGTGAGGTGTATAGCGGACGCTGGAGCGAGCGGGCGACAAAGGCAGCGGGCCGTCAAGCGGCCCGCCACCCCACACGATCACCAACGCTCAGCGGAAACCGCGCAACTGCACACGACTCCCGGTTCCCGAATCAGCCAGCCTCCCCCTGATGCAGGTAATCCAGCGACACCTGCAACAGCGCGCGCAGGCCCACATCCAGCGACGATTCGTCGAGCAGGAACTGCGGCGAATGGTTGCTGGGCGCGGTGGCCGGGTCGATGCCCTTGGCGGTGGAGCCGACGAAGAAGAACATCGACGGTACCTGCTGGGCGTAGAAGGAGAAATCTTCCGCGCCCATCTGCAACGGCGGTTCGTAGACATTGTCGGCGCCGACCACGGCCTGCAGGCTGGGCAGCATCCTGGCGGTCAGCGCCGGGTCGTTGACCGTGGCCGGGTTGCCGGGCTGGTCCGGCACCTGCGCCTCGACCTTGGCCCCGTGGGCGGCGGCGGTGTGCTCGGCCACCGTCTTGAGGTCGGCGAAGATCTGCTGGCGCATGGCTTCGTCGAAGGTGCGGATGGTGCCGACCATTTCCACATCGTCGGGGATGATGTTGTAGCGGATGCCGCCCTTGATCGCGCCAAAGCTCAACACCGCCGGTTGTTTGGACAGGTTGGCGCGGCGGCTGATCACGGTCTGCGCGGCGCCGATCATGTCGGCGCTGGCCACGATCGGGTCGATGCCGTTCCACGGCGCCGAGCCATGCGTCTGGCGGCCGATCATCTTGATCGCAAACCGGTCCGAGGCCGCCATCAGCGGGCCGCTGCGCACCGCGATCTTGCCGGCCTGCACGCTGGAGAACACATGCAGGCCGAACACCGCCTGTGGCTTGAAGTCGGCGAACAGGCCTTCCTTGAGCATCAGCGATGCGCCGCCCTCCTCGTTGCCGGGGGCGCCTTCTTCGGAAGGCTGGAAGATCAGCATCACTTCGCCGGGCAGCTGCTCGCGCATGCCGACCAATGCTTCGGCCACCCCGAGCAGGATCGCGGTGTGGGCGTCGTGGCCGCAGGCATGCATCACCCCGACCTGCTCGCCGCGGTACTCGGCGGTGACCTTGGAGGCATACGGCAGTCCGGTCTGCTCCTTGACCGGCAAGGCATCCATGTCCGCGCGCAAGGCGATCTTCGGACCCGGCTTGCCGCCCTTGATGATGGCCACCACGCCGTGATGGGCGATGCCGGTACGCGGCTTGAGGCCGAGCTTGCGCAGCTGCGCGGCCACGGTGGCGGCAGTGCGCTCCTCGCGGTTGGACAGCTCCGGGTGCTGGTGGAAGTCGCGGCGCCACTGCACCAGCTTGCTCTGCAACGGCGCGGCGGCGGCCTGGACTTCGGGCCGGGGCGCGGCCTGGGCGGCGGCCAGGGTGGGCAGGGCAAGCAGCAACGCGCTGGTCAGCAGGCGGGAGTGGCGCATCAGCAATCCTCTAAAGATGGTCGCTTAATGTAGTGCAGGTGCACGCTCGGTGGGCTGCAGTGGGGCTCGATTCAGTCCTGCGGTCAACCACATCGGCCCTGACGCGTTGCCGCTGCACTGCATCTGTGAACGCTGCGGTCGTTTCGTCCGGCGGGCCGTTACTTCAGTAACGCTCAATTGCCTGATCGCAACGATATGCTTCGCACAGCCGCCCCACGGTCGCATCAGCGCCCGGCCCGCCCTCAGGAGTTGTCGCATGTCGCGTTTTTGGAAGATCACACTGCTGGTCGTAGCGGTGCTCGTCGTGGTGTTCGTCGCAATGCGGATGTTCGGTGGGGGCAACCACGGCAAGCGGGCGGATGCACCGGACGGCAATGGCACCGAGAACAGCGGCCCGGTACCGGTCACGGTCGTGGCCGCCACCACCCAGGATGTGCCGGTCTACGCCAGCGCGCTGGGCACGGTGACCGCGCTCAATACCGTCACGGTCAGCCCGCAGGTCGGCGGCCAGCTGATGAGCCTGAATTTCAAGGAAGGCCAGGAAGTGAAGAAGGGCGAGCTGCTGGCGCAGATCGACCCGCGCACCCTGCAGGCCAGCTACGACCAGGCGCTGGCGGCCAAGCGCCAGAACCAGGCGCTGCTGGCGACCTCGCGGGTGAACTACCAGCGCTCCAACGACCCGGCCTACAAGCAGTACGTCTCGCGCACAGACCTGGATACCCAGCGTAACCAGGTGGCGCAGTACGAGGCGGCGGTGTCGGCCAACGATGCACAGATGCGCTCGGCGCAGGTGCAGTTGCAGTTCACCCGCGTGACCGCGCCGATCGACGGCATCGCCGGCATCCGCGGCGTGGACGTGGGCAATATCGTCAGCGCCAGTTCCACCATCGTCACCCTGACCCAGATCCGCCCGATCTACGTGTCCTTCAACCTGCCCGAGCGCGAGTTGCAGGCGGTGCGCAGCGGCCAGGCGGCCGCCCCGCTGGACGTGGCGGCGCTGGATCGCGGCGATGCGCACGTAATCAGCGGCGACGGCAAGCTGGAGGTGATCGACAACCGCATCGCCGCCGACAGCGGCACCTTCGGTGCGCGTGCGATCTTCGCCAACACCGACAACGCCTTGTGGCCGGGCCAGTTCGTCAATGTGCGCCTGCAACTGCGCACCATCTCCGGCGGCACCGTGGTGCCGACCCAGGCCGTGCAGCGCGGCCCGGACGGCGATTACGTCTACGTGGTCGGCAGCGACAACACCGCGCAGATGCGCACCGTGGTGCAGGGCGTGGAAGTGGACGACAGCCATGTGCAGGTCACCAAGGGCCTCAAGCCGGGCGAGCGTGTGGTGACCGAAGGCCAGTTCCGGCTCAAGCCGGGCAGCAAGGTCAGCGCGCTCAAGCCGGGCGAAACCCCGCCGGAGCCGACCGAGGCAGAACTCAAGGCCGCGCAGGACAAGAGCCGTGGCGGCGCCGGTGGCCGACGCAGCGGCGGCGGCCCGCGCTAACTCGCGAGCACCGGCGACGGGCCTTCCGTCGCCGGTGTGCATCGGCGCTGCGCGCGCCGGCATCGATTGACGTCTTCAGCAAGGACACCCCCCGTGGGCTTTTCGACCATCTTTATCCGCCGTCCCATCGCCACCTCGTTGTTGATGGCGGGCATCCTGCTGCTGGGCATCCTGGGCTACCGGCAATTGCCGGTCTCGGCGCTGCCGGAAATCGACGCGCCCAGCCTGGTGGTCACCACCCAGTATCCCGGCGCCAACGCGACCACCATGGCCTCGCTGGTGACCACGCCGCTGGAGCGCCAGTTCGGGCAGATCTCCGGGCTGCAGATGATGACCTCCGATTCGTCGGCAGGCCTGTCCACGATCATCCTGCAGTTCTCGATGGACCGCGACATCGACATCGCCGCGCAGGATGTGCAGGCGGCGATCCGTCAGGCCACCCTGCCCTCGTCGCTGCCGTATCAACCGGTCTACAACCGGGTCAATCCGGCCGACGCGGCGATCCTGACCCTCAAGCTCACCTCCGACTCGCTGCCGCTGCGCGAGGTCAACCGCTATGCCGATGCGATCCTGGCCCAGCGCCTGTCGCAGGTGCCGGGCGTGGGCCTGGTGTCGATCGCCGGCAATGTGCGGCCTGCGGTGCGCATCCAGGTCAACCCGGCGCAGCTGTCGAACATGGGCCTGACCATGGAGTCGCTGCGCAGCGCGTTGACCCAGACCAATGTCAGCGCGCCCAAGGGCTCGCTCAACGGCAAGACCCAGTCCTACAGCATCGGCACCAACGACCAGCTCACCGACGCGGCGCAGTACCGCGAGACCATCATCAGCTACAGCAACGGCCGCCCGGTGCGGCTGGCCGATGTGGCCAACGTGGTCGACGGGGTGGAGAACGACCAGCTCGCCGCCTGGGCCGACGGCAAGCCGGCGGTGCTGCTGGAAATCCGCCGCCAGCCCGGTGCCAACATCGTGCAGACGGTGGAGCAGATCCGCAGCATCCTGCCGCAGTTGCAGGCGGTGCTGCCGGCCGACGTGCACCTGGAGGTGTTCTCCGACCGCACCGAAACCATCCGCGCCTCGGTGCACGAGGTGAAGTTCACCCTGGTGCTGACCATCGCGCTGGTGGTGGCAGTGATCTTCGTGTTCCTGCGCCGGTTGTGGGCCACCATCATTCCCTCGGTGGCGGTGCCGCTGTCGCTGGCCGGCACCTTCGGGGTGATGGCGTTTGCCGGCATGTCGCTGGACAACCTGTCGCTGATGGCGCTGGTGGTGGCGACCGGGTTCGTGGTCGACGATGCGATCGTGATGATCGAGAACATCGTGCGCTACATCGAACAGGGCAAGAGCGGGCCGGAAGCGGCCGAGATCGGCGCCAAGCAGATCGGCTTCACCGTGCTGTCGCTGACCGTGTCGCTGGTGGCGGTGTTCCTGCCGCTGCTGTTGATGCCGGGCGTGACCGGGCGCCTGTTCCATGAGTTTGCGTGGGTGCTGTCGATCGCGGTGGTGATCTCGATGCTGGTGTCGCTGACGCTGACGCCGATGATGTGCGCCTACCTGCTCAAGCCCGACGCCCTGCCCGAAGGCGAGGACGCGCACGAACGCGCCGCGGCCGCCGGCAAGACCAACCTGTGGACGCGCACCGTGGGCGCCTACGAGCGCAGCCTGGACTGGGTGCTGGCGCACCAGCCGCTGACCCTGGCGGTGGCGATCGGCGCGGTGGCGCTGACCGTGGTGCTGTACATGGCGATCCCCAAGGGCCTGCTGCCCGAGCAGGACACCGGCCTGATCACCGGCGTGGTGCAGGCCGACCAGAACGTGGCGTTCCCGCAGATGGAGCAGCGCACCCAGGCGGTGGCCGCGGCGCTGCAGAAAGACCCCGCCGTGACCGGCGTGGCCGCCTTCATCGGCGCCGGCACCATGAACCCGACCATCAACCAGGGCCAGCTGTCGATCGTGCTGAAGACGCGCGGCGACCGCGAGGGCCTGGACGAGGTGCTGCCGCGCCTGCAAAAGGCGGTGGCCGGAATTCCCGGCGTGGCGCTGTTCCTCAAGCCGGTGCAGGACGTCACCCTGGACACCCGCGTGGCCGCCACCGAGTACCAGTATTCGATGTCGGATGTGGACAGCAGCGAGCTGGCCACCTGGGCCGGGCGCATGACCGAGGCGATGCGCAAGCTGCCCGAGCTGGCCGACGTGGACAACAACCTGGCCAACCAGGGCCGGGCGCTGGAGCTGAGCATCGATCGCGACAAGGCCAGCATGCTCGGCGTGCCGATGCAGACCATCGACGACACGCTGTACGACGCCTTTGGCCAACGCCAGATCTCCACCATCTTCACCGAGCTCAATCAGTACCGGGTGGTGCTGGAAGTGGCGCCGGAATTCCGCAGCAGCACCGCATTGATGAACCAGCTGGCGGTGGCCAGCAACGGCAGCGGCGCGCTGACCGGCACCAACGCCACCAGCTTCGGCCAGCTGACCTCGTCCAACTCCTCCACCGCCACCGGCGTGGGCGCGCAGAACACCGGCATCGTGGTCGGCGCCGGCAGCATCATTCCGCTGGCCGCACTGGCCGAGGCCAAGGTCACCAACACGCCGTTGGTGGTCAGCCACCAGCAACAGCTGCCGGCGGTCACGATCTCGTTCAACCTGGCGCCTGGCCATTCGCTGTCGCAGGCGGTGGAGGCAATCGAGCAGGCGCGCCAGGATCTGAAGATCCCGACCCAGGTGCATGCGGCGTTCGTCGGCAAGGCGGCCGAATTCACCGGCAGCCAGACCGATATCGTGTGGCTGCTGCTGGCCTCGATCGTGGTGATCTACATCGTGCTGGGCGTGCTCTACGAGAGCTACATCCACCCGCTGACGATCATCTCCACGCTGCCGCCGGCCGGCGTCGGCGCGCTGCTGGCGCTGATGATGTGCGGGCTGAGCCTGTCGGTGGACGGCATCGTCGGCATCGTGCTGCTGATCGGCATCGTCAAGAAGAACGCGATCATGATGATCGACTTCGCCATCGACGCCCGCCGCGACGGCGCCAACGCGCACGAAGCGATCCGGCGCGCCTGCCTGCTGCGTTTCCGCCCGATCATGATGACCACCGCCGCCGCGATGCTGGGCGCGCTGCCGCTGGCGCTGGGCACAGGCATCGGCTCGGAACTGCGGCGTCCGCTCGGCATCGCCATCGTCGGCGGCTTGCTGCTGTCGCAGCTGGTGACGCTGTACACCACGCCGGTGATCTACCTGTACATGGAACGTGCCGGCGAGCGGCTACGCGATTGGCGCGCACGGCGTGCCGCCCGCCGCGACGGCGTGCCCCCGGCTTCCACTTCGGAGCGCCCGGCATGATGACCGATGGCGTCATCGCTGATCGGTCTGCCTGCCCACGGCATCGCCTTCCCGCACGCACGCATGGCAGCTGCGCTGGCCGTTGCCTTTCCCGATTCCCGATTCCCGAATCCCGATTCCCGGCAGTCATCCCATGAACATCTCCGCGCCCTTCATCAAGCGCCCGATCGGCACCGCGCTGCTGGCGATCGGTTTGTTCGTGATCGGATTGATGTGCTACCTGCGGCTGGGCGTGGCGGCGTTGCCGAACATCCAGATTCCGGTGATCTTCGTGCACGCCACGCAGTCCGGCGCCGATGCCAGCACCATGGCCTCCACCGTCACCGCACCGCTGGAACGCCACCTGGGCCAGCTGCCCGGCATCGACCGCATGCGCTCCTCCAGTTCGGAGAGCAGCAGCCTGGTGGTGCTGGTGTTCCAGAGCAATCGCAACATCGATTCGGCCGCGCAGGATGTGCAGACGGCGATCAACTCTTCGCAATCGGACCTGCCGTCCGGGCTCGGCACGCCGATCTATTCGAAAGCCAATCCGAACGACGACCCGGTCATTGCCATCGCGTTGACCTCGGACACGCAATCGGCCGATGAGCTCTACAACGTTGCCGACTCGCTGCTGGCGCAACGGCTGCGCCAGATCACCGGCATCAGCTCGGTCGATATCGCCGGCGCCTCCACGCCGGCGGTCCGCGTGGATGTGGATCTGCGCGCGCTCAACGCACTGGGCCTGACCCCGGACGATCTGCGCAACGCGGTGCGCGCGGCCAACGTCACCTCGCCGACCGGATTCCTGTCCGACGGCAACACCACCATGGCGATCGTGGCCAACGATTCGGTGTCCAAGGCCGCCGATTTCGCCCAGCTGGCGATCTCCACCCAGTCCAATGGCCGCATCGTGCGGCTGGGCGATGTGGCCACCGTCTACGACGGCCAGCAGGATGCCTATCAAGCGGCCTGGTTCGACGGCAAACCGGCGGTAGTGATGTATGCCTTCACCCGCGCCGGCGCCAACATCGTCGAAACCGTGGACCAGGTGAAGGCGCAGATCCCCGAGCTACGCGCCTACCTGCAGCCCGGCACCAAGCTGACGCCCTACTTCGACCGCACCCCGACCATCCGCGCCTCGCTGCACGAGGTGCAGGCCACGCTGATGATCAGCCTGGTGATGGTGATCCTGACCATGGCGCTATTCCTGCGCCGCCTGGCGCCGACGTTGATCGCGGCGGTCACCGTGCCGCTGTCGCTGGCCGGTTCGGCGCTGGTGATGTACATGCTGGGCTTCACCTTGAACAACCTCAGCCTGCTGGCGCTGGTGATCGCCATTGGCTTTGTGGTCGACGATGCGATCGTGGTGATCGAAAACATCATGCGTCATCTGGACGAAGGCATGCCGCGTCTGGATGCCGCACTGGCCGGTGCGCGCGAGATCGGCTTCACCATCGTGTCGATCACTGCCTCGCTGGTGGCGGTGTTCATTCCGATGCTGTTTGCCAGCGGCATGATCGGCGCGTTCTTCCGCGAATTCACCGTGACCCTGGTAGCGGCGATCGTGGTGTCGATGCTGGTGTCGCTGACCCTGACGCCGGCGCTGTGCAGCCGCTTTCTGTCCGCACATACCGAACCGGAAAAACCTAGCCGTTTCGGCGCCTGGCTGGACCGCATGCACGAGCGCATGCTCGCGGTGTACACGGTGGCGCTGGATTTCTCGCTGCGGCACGCCCTGCTGCTGTCGCTGACGCCGCTGCTGTTGATCGCCGCCACCGTCTTTCTCGGCGGCGCAGTCAAGAAGGGCTCGTTCCCCGCACAGGACACCGGCCTGATCTGGGGCCGCGCCAATTCCAGCGCCACGGTGTCGTTTGCCGACATGGTCAGCCGCCAGCGCCGCATCACCGACATGCTGATGGCCGACCCGGCGGTGAAGACCGTCGGCGCGCGGCTGGGCTCCGGCCGGCAGGGTTCCAGCGCCTCGTTCAATATCGAATTGAAGAAGCGCGACGAAGGCCGCCGCGACACCACCGCGCAGGTGGTCGCACGCCTGAGCGCCAAGGCCGACCGTTACCCGGATCTGGATCTGCGCCTGCGCGCGATCCAGGACCTGCCCAGCGACGGAGGTGGCGGCACCAGCCAGGGTGCGCAGTACCGCGTCTCGCTGCAGGGCAACGACCTGGCGCAGCTGCAGGAATGGCTGCCCAAGCTGCAGGCCGCGTTGAAGAAGAATCCGCGCCTGCGCGATGTCGGCACCGACGTGGATACATCGGGTCTGCGCCAGAACATCGTGATCGACCGCGCCAAGGCCGCGCGCCTGGGCATTTCGGTCGGTGCCATCGATGGCGCGTTGTATGGCGCCTTCGGCCAGCGTTCCATTTCCACCATCTATTCGGATCTCAACCAGTACAGCGTGGTGGTCAATGCACTGCCCTCGCAGACGGCAACGCCCAAGGCGCTGGACCAGGTCTTCGTGCCCAACCGCGCCGGCCTGATGGTGCCGATCACCTCCGTCGCCACCCAGGTACCCGGGCTGGCGCCGCCGCAGATCGTCCACGAAAACCAGTACACCACGATGGATCTGAGCTACAACCTCGCACCGGGCGTGAGCACCGGCGAGGCGGACCTGATCATCAAGTCCACCGTGGAAGGCTTGCGCATGCCCGACGGCATCCGCCTCAGCGGCGACGACAGCTTCAACGTGCAACTCAGCCCCAACTCGATGGGCGTGTTGCTGCTGGCCGCGGTGCTCACCGTCTACATCGTGCTGGGCATGCTCTACGAGAGCCTGATCCATCCGGTGACCATCCTGTCGACGCTGCCGGCCGCCGGCGTCGGCGCGCTGCTGGCGTTGTTCCTCACCAACACCGAGTTGTCGGTGATCTCGATGATCGCGCTGGTGCTGCTGATCGGCATCGTCAAGAAGAACGCGATCATGATGATCGACTTCGCGCTGGTGGCGCAGCGCGTGCACGGCATGGATGCGCGCGCTGCCGCACGCGAGGCCTCGATCGTGCGCTTCCGCCCGATCATGATGACCACGATGGTGGCGATCCTGGCCGCGGTGCCGCTGGCGGTCGGCCTGGGCGAAGGCTCCGAACTGCGCCGCCCGCTGGGCATCGCGATGATCGGCGGGCTGATCTTCTCGCAGAGCCTGACCCTGCTCAGCACCCCGGCGCTGTACGTGATCTTCTCCTGCCTGAGCGAGCGCTGGAAGGCGCGTCGCGCACGTGCGCGTGCACGCCGGGCCGAGCGCGCGGCAGCACGGCGCCCGGCGGCGTCGGCGCACTGAGGCGACGCCGCACACGCGCCGGTCTGCACGGACCGACGCGTGCCGGCTGGCATGGCGGTTGGCCGGCATCTCTCACCATCGCTTGCCGCTTGCTGGCATGACGCCGGGGCACCGCTGCTGGCAGCGGATTCAAATGCGGCACAGTGATGCGAGCTGCAAATGCACGCTCGACTTACTTGCTTTTGGCCAGAGCCCAAGTGCTTGACCGCATCCAGACGCCGCTGCGATCTGGGAGCTCGGTTGCCTTGACGTGTTGGACGGCATGGATGGATAAGGGATAGGTCAGTTGTTGCGCGGCAGGTCTGCGGCCTGGTTGCAGGGCCCTTGCCCGCCTACCATCGCAGGACACGCCGCAAGTACGTCCCTGTAGGCGCTTATGCGGCATCCATGCCGCGTAAGGTCCCGCGACGGTAGGCGGGCAAGGACCTGTCGAGATGGTCGGTGTGCAAGATGCAAACAGTGCGTTATAGGCGTTGTTCGGGCGACGGCGCGCCCAAAGCAATATGCACTGCGCGATCACGACACGCCATGCGCGACAAAGCCGGCAGACAGCAGACGTGCAAACGCGCACGCCGCGCCGTGACCGCTACACCAGCAACGCCTGCAGCGACGCCCGCTCCAGCTGCGCGTACAACGCGCACTCATCCTGCACCTGCGCGCCCAGCGCCTGTTCGAAACTGCGCTTGCTCGAATGGGCGGCATAGGCGCGTTGTTCGGCGCCACCGAGATTGGACTGGAAGATGCCGGCCGCGCTCACCGGCAGGAAATCTTCATAGATGATCGGATCGGCACTGAGCAGACCGAGCGCAATCGCGGTTTCTGCCGGCATTGCCGCTACCTGCGCGGGGTCGGCACGTCCGGCCTCGGTCAGCGCATAGCGGAAATAGCCCAGACCTTCCTGACGCAGCACGGCTTCGTCGTCGGGAAATGCCACGAACGCGGTCTGCAGCCGCGTGGCGTAATCGGTACCGGTGCTACCCGCGCCATCGCTGTCGCGTGCCTGCGCCAGCAGCGCGTCGTACAGCGCGCGGCCCTTGGGCGTCAGCGCGAGCCCGCGTTGTTCGATCTCGCCGAAGCGCGCGGTATGCGTGCCGTGCTCGGCCTGCCCGCTGTCGCCGACAAAGCGCACCGGCTCCTCCAGTGCCTTGAAGCTGGTCTGGCGCAGCAGGATCGGCACCCGCCGACGCGGCGGCCCTTCGATCACCGCCTTGGCATCGATGCCGGCGCGCTGCATCTGCGCCTGCGCCGCATCGATGTCCAGCGTGCGTGGGGTGAGGTGATTGATATGCGGCCCGTGGAAGCTCACCACGTCGGCGATCAGCTTGTGCGCCTCGCTCAACGCGCGGTAGGTCGGCAGCGACACGGTGGCATCGCCATGCCAGCGGAAGGTTTCCAGCGCTTCGTCCACGAACTGCTGCGCCTGCGACGCCTCCAGCCCGCCATGGCGCTCGTGCTGTTCGATCAGCTCCAGCGCGGCGGCGGTGAAGATCTGCCGCTGCTCCAGGATCTGCGACGCCTGCGCCCGCAACGCGGCATCTTCGATCAGCTCCAGCCGCAGCAACGAGGTGAACACGCGGAACGGATTGACCGACAGCGCCGCCTCGTCGATCGGGCGGAACGCAGTGGAATGCACCGGCACACCGGCCACCGACAAATCGTAATAGCCCACCGGATGCATGCCCATCACCGCAAACAGCCGCCGCAACGTGGCCAGTTCCTGCGCCGTGCCGACCCGGATGGCACCATGCCGTTCCAGATCCAGCCGCGCGCGTTCGTCGTTGCGTTGCAGGCGCGCGGCCAGGGCGGGATCGGCACTCAGGGTGTCGGCGTTGACCTGCGCCACCAGCGTCATCAGGTCGCCGTACAACGGCACCTCGGCGCGATACATGTTCGACATCGCCTGCGCGAACAGGCTGCGGATGTGATCAGGGGAGACAAACACGGTATCGCGCATGGGCTGGTCTTGGCAGGGCCGGCCAACGCCGGCGTTGCAGCATTCTCGCCGACCGCGCCCTGCGGCGGCCAGCTGCACGGCAGCATGCCGGCGCCTGTGTTGCCGCGCAGACAGGCGCGCAGCCGATCGGTCACCTCACGGCTTGCCACTGTGCGGGTTCCCACCAGGCGTAAAACGCATCGAGTGGCAGCTGGCGATCCGTGGCGAGCAGTCGTCCGCTGGATGCGGATGGCGGGCACGCTCGGAACCGCAGCGCGCGGCGTGGTCCATGTCGGTTTTAATGCCGGCTGCACCTGTGTGGCCGGGAGCGCAATCATCTTGTGGGTCGTTCCGAGGATGGACAACAAGTGAGAGAAGCCGCCAGCCTCGCCCAGGCTCAGGCCGACCCGGCGCGCCTCGAACGGCTGGCACAGCTCCGGTGCCACTACCTGCAGCGAGTTGAAGCCGAATAGCACGCTGCCGCACCGGTAGCCGACACCACCTTGAGCCGGCAGCCGCCGGATGTCCGTGGGCGGCGCGCAGGAAGCGCGGCGTACGAGTGGTACACCCCGGTTCCGAGCACGGCCTCACCCGCCTGGCGGCTACGCCGTCGGTTTGCCAGCCGCTTTAAAGCCCGGCCTGCGCCGCTGCCTCGGCCGCCTCGCTGGCCTGGCGCGCGGCTTCCAGCCGTTGCGCGTGATCGCCGAGCTGGCGGCGCAGCAGCGCGTCCAGGGTGATCGGACGTTCCCAGCGGTCGTAACTGGCGACGATGGCGTGCCGCAGCGCGCGCATATGCACGGTCTCCGGCGTGACCGACAGCCGCGTGATCACGCCCTCCCAGCCGTCATGATGGTCGCGGCTGTAGGCGCGCACCGTGTCGCGGCAGGACAACTGCAGCGTTTGCGCCCAGAAACAGGCGAAATAGATATCGCCGGCGTGCCAGCCATGCACCTGCAACAGCGCCTGCACATAGCCGCGCGGGGTGCCGGTGTAACGCGCAACTTCGCCGATGAAACTGTCCGGGTAGCGCTGCGCGTAGCTGCCCATGTCGGCCAGATGCTGGTCCACCCAGGCATCCCCGGTGCCCGGCGTCACTGCCGGCGCAGCAGCCGGTGCCGCAGCGGTAGGCGCGGATGCGGGTGCAGGCGAAGTCTGCGCAGCTGCCAGCATCGGCAGCAGCAGCGCACTCAGCAGCGGCAGGGATCGCAACAGCGAGGTAAGCAGTGAAGGCATGCGCCGATGATGCCGCATGCCCGCGTCGCTGTCAGGCCGAGCGCTTGCGCCACCGACACAAGTGGCGCGCCGTCAGCGCGCCAGCCGCGTGGCGTGCCCCGAGTCGAAACGGATGCGTAGTGCCGGCCCGCCACGAGCATTCGCATGTCTGGCGCGCGCACCGCCGCGCCGGCCGCGCTCAGCGTAGATCGTAAAAGCCGCCGTAGTGCACTTCGCGGCAGCCGCTGAGATCGCAGGCACCCACATAGCCCGGGCCGATGTAACGCTGGCGCGCATCGCGATTGTGCGGGCTGCTGTAAGGGTCCGGACCGTACAGACCATTGCCGTAATAGATCTGGCCGTAGGGGCGGTTGCGCGACGCGCCCAGCCGCAGCCCGGCGCCAAACCCGAGGTATCCGCGGGCGTCGCCGCCGTATGGGCCGTAGCGCTCGCCCGAATATCTGTCGGCAGCAAATACGCTGCTGCGCTCACGCCGGTCCGGCCGGGTCTGCAAGGTCGCAATGCTCTGGCCCTGGGCATCCACATAGCCCTGCTCGCGGTCGAAGCGCACCATGCGGAAATACACCAGCTCTCCCGCGTCCCGACGCGTACGCAGGTGGACATAGTTGCCGCCATCGTCGTAGTAAGGCTGACCGTCGCGAAAGATCACTTCGCTCGGGTTGATGACTTCTTCCTCGAGCTCGGCAGCCGCTAGCGACGGCGCGCCGCCTGACAGAGCCAGCAATACGGCCAGGCTGACACGGCAGGTAAACGACAGCATGCGCATCGGTGATCCCTCCTAGTCGGCCAGGCACCCACGCCTGACCGGAAACGTCCTGTTGCTGGGCGCCGCCGGTTGCGCCGGCAGATCCAGGTCGCGGCGCTGGCCGCGACGGAAGTCAGCTTAGCGCGTGCTGCCGGGCCACTGCATCCAGCGCATGCACTGCCGCCGGCCAGCCGGCAGCGTCGGGCACTTCGCGCATGCGTGGCTCGTCGGCGGCCACGCCATGCTCCTGCTCGTGCGCCCAGGTCACCGCGTACGGGGTGTAGATCCCCCAGCCACCGATGGCCAGCACCGGCTCCACGTCCGAGCGCAAGGAATTGCCGATCATCACAAAGCGCTGCGCCGGCAGGTCGAACTCGCCCAGCACGCGCGCATAGGTCTGGGGATCCTTCTCGGACACCACCTCCACGCGCGGAAACAGATCGGCCAGACCGGATTGCTCGATCTTCTGCTCCTGATGGAACAGGTCGCCCTTGGTGATCAGCACCACCGCATAGTCGGCGGCAATTGCGCTGACCGCCTCACGCACGCCGGCAATCACCTCCACCGGATGCTGCAGCGTGGCACGGCCGATCTCGACGATGCGCTGGATGTCGCGTGCGGCGATGCGCGCCTGCGTCAGTTCGATCGCCGTCTCGATCATCGACAGCGTCATGCCCTTGGCGCCGTAGCCGAATACCTTGAGATTGCGCCGCTCCACCGCCAGCAGGTGCTGCTGCATGCGGCTGTCGCCCAGATCCAGGTAATCGGCCAGGATCGCTTCGAAATCCGCTTCGGCAGTGCGGTAATAGTCCTCGCTTTTCCAGAGGGTATCGTCGCCGTCGAAGCCGACCAGTTGGATCGCCTGGCCGTCGCGCTGTGCAAAAGAGGTCATCGCGCCAGTTTAGCAGCGCACTGGAGCGCTGCTGCAGTCAATCCCCCGCGGCGTCGCCCGGACCGGGCTGGTAGCTGGCGAATTCGTCGCGCGACAGGCGCCCATCGCCATTGCTGTCGAAGCCGGCAAAATTCTCGCGCAGGACGGGGTCGGCGCCGGCTTCGGCCACCGTCAGTGAGCCGTCGGCGTCGACGTCCAGGCCGCGGAAGGTCCGTGGCGCCAACGTGCCGGCCTGCGGCGCCAGTGCGGCCTCCGCACCGCCTTTGGCAGCCGATGGCGCTGCAGCATCGGCCGGCAGCAAGGGCGTTGTGGCAGGCGGTGGTGGGTCGATCGGCAACGGCGCCATTGTCGGTGTTGCCGGCCCTGCGGTGGAGGTCGCACGCGACGGGTTGGCTGGCGGCAACTCCGGCGGCGCCGCGAGCGCCCACAGTGGACTCGACAGGCCGACCAGCATGGCGATACGCAGCAGCATGAGAGTGTGTCGAAGGGACGAGCGGGCAATCTAGCGCGGTGCACGTAAAGAAAACGGGAGCGACCCTGGCAGATCGCTCCCGCGTGTCCATCCTGTTACGTGGTCATGCTGCTACTTGCCGATCACGGGCATCCACGAAGCGATGCCACGGATCAAACGACAACACTGCTCAAACGACTGCGATTGCGAAAGCTGCCTCCTGATGTCGAAAAAACACGTCAGCGAACGAACTCACTACCTTGCGACCTCCTACCTCAGTTGCCTTGCGACCCACTTCCCGCTGCGCCGCCCTGCTGCTTGGCGACAAACGCCTTGTACTCGTCCGGGGTCAGCTTGCCGTTCTTGTCGGAATCGGCGTCGTTGAAGATCTGCGCGAGCCCGGCATTGACCTGGGCCTCCTGTGTGCTGATGGCGCCGTCGCTGTCGGTGTCGACGCTCGCCCAGGTCTGGCCGCCGCCGGACTGCGCAGGCTGTGCCGCAGTGGTGGCAGAGCTTCCCGACTGGGCCGACGTCGCGGCGGCATCCTGCTGCGTACTCTGCGCCATGGCCGGCAGCGCCAGGGCGGCGGCAAGAGCGGCGGTGGCGGCGAGCAGCGAGGTGCGGTTGCGATTCTTCATTGGGTGGTCTCCTTGGCTTGGGAATGCGCGGTGTCGCCGCACATGGCCCCACCTTACCCAGCGCAAATGAACGCAAAACCCGCCGCAATTTCGCGCAAAACATCCTCTTAACCACGCGCCGGACGTTTGCGCCTAGCCATCTGTTAGACATCGGTGAGCCAAACAGAAGCAGCTCATTCAATGCATCGAAATATGCGAACCGTGCCGCATTTCACAACGTAAATTTACGCATTCGGCGCCTCGTCATCCCAGCTTCCGGAGCTGAACAGTTTCCAACCCAGCACCACACCGGCGATCGCCCCGGCTACTTCCAGGATCACCCGCGATCCTAATTCGTTGGGATCGTGGATCTTGGCCAATGCCAGGCGCGCATACAGCGGTGACTCCAGCCGCACGATGCTGGTGTAGACGAGATTCCAGATGTCGTAGCCGCCGCCGATGGCGACCGCGAGCAGACAGGCAATACCCAGCGTGTGCCCGTGGGTGAAGTGCAGACGCCGGCCGATATGCTCGACCCCAGCGAAGACCAGCACACCCAGCACCAACGCGATCAGGCCAGCCTCCAGCGAACCGAGCAGACCGAAGTGCAGGGGCAGATTCATCATGACGATCCAGGCAGCAGGCGCACCAGTCTAGCGGTTGCGGGTGACGGATCCCGGCCCAAGCAGCAAGCGCGAGCGCTTACACGAATGAGGATCGGCCGGGCGCTACGAGCGCCCGATGCTGCGGCACGCCGCGCTCACGCATCATCCTGGCCGCGCGCACTCACCTGCGCCTCGCCTTCTTCATCCCATTGCACGCTGACCGAGATCGGCTTGCAGCACACCTGACAATCTTCGATGTAATGCTGGTCGCCGCCGGTCAGATCCAGCGTCAGGGTGATCCACTCCCCGCAATACGGGCAGGCGATATCGATAAAGCGTTCCGGGTCGGACATGGCAATTCCTTGCAGCAGCGTGGGGTGATGCACAACATGGACAGCACGGTGGCCGGAGTCACCGCCTGCGGCGCAGTCGCTCAGTTGACCGGCACATCGAACGCGGTATCCGGCATCGGCTCGGGACGGAAGGTGAAATGCCACCACTCCATCGGGTAGTTGGCAAATCCCTCCGCCGCCATGGCACGCAACAGATGCTGACGGTGGGCCCGCTGGGCGGGGCTGATGTCGCGCGCATCGGTATGCGCACGCGCATCGAAGAAATCGAAGTCGGTGCCCATCGCCACCGGCTGGCACGGGCCCTGCCGGCAATCGAGCAGGCCCAGGTCCAGCGTCGCGCCACGGCTATGCCCCGAAGTCTCGGCAATGTAGTCGCCCAGCAGTGCGCGCTTGTCCACACGCGGGTAGTACTGCGCCTTGGTCGACTGATCCTGCAGATCCGCAGCCCAGGCCACGAAGGCCTGCACCGCCCGCGCCGGCCGGTAGCAGTCGAACACCTGCAGTCGATATCCCTGGGCCTTGAGCGACCGCGCCACCCGTGCCAGGGCCTCCGCCGCCGGACGCAACAGATAGCACGTGGGCGCCTCATACCCCGGCACCACGTGCCCGGTGAAGTTGTTGCTGCCCGCATAACGCATGTCCACCGCAATCTCCGGCGCAAGGCCCTGCACATTGACCAGACCGGCTTGTGCGGCGGTTGTTGCCGGCGAGAGGATGGGAGCCGCTTGCACGTTGAGGCCTGCGCACAGAAGAACCAGCGCAGACACCTGCCACCCGATGCGCTGCAGGGTGCATGCGACGTGGTGCCATACGAGATTTACCGGGGATCGTGCTTGCGTCATGCGCCAAGCATAAGCCACCACAAGCAAGCTGCCTGCACAGAAGCGCTCGAACAGGCAAAGCACTTGGATCGCTTGACGAACAACGGCTCGGGACGGACAGACCGGATCGCTGCGCTCGCCGTCTACACATCGACGCACTATCCCCCCCTGTGCAATCGCCAGTCCGGTCGAATGCCGGACTGGCGATTGCTGTCGCACAGATTCGTAACCTGATGAGAGGTGCCTAGCGTGCAGGACCCGACTGCGTCTGCGCGGCCTGCGTGCGCTGCTGATCCTCCTGGTTCTGCCGCTGCGTCTCGGCTGTGAGCTGTTGCTGACTCTGCTCCAGCGGCACCGATGCGGCCTGCTGCTTGTCCACGTAGGCACGATTCACATCGAGTGGGTTGTTGGGATTGCGCTCCACCGCAATCAACCCCTTGCCATTGGTGCTCGGCACCAACTCGTCGATACGCGACATCCCACTGACCTTGGCTTCGAATGCGATTTGGCCAGCGGCGCGCTGCATTTCGTCGCGGCTATTGAAGCCGCCGTTCGGCCCATGCTTCTGAAGATGGTCCATTGCCTGCTTGAGCAACGGATCCACTGGACGTTGCGCTTCGACAGCGGCGGAAGCGGGGAACTTGGCCTCGCCACTATTCTTGGCCTGGCCCTGTTGCTTGCCGAGTGCTTCGAGCGTGGCCTTATCGGCAATACCCGTCGGATCCATGCCCTTCTCGCGCTGCAGGTTTGCCACCACTTCCTTGGTCTTGTCGCCGTAATAGCCGGTACCGGACAGCAACTTGCCGCTGTTGTCCTTTATCCCGAGTTCGATCAGGGCCTGCTGCATTGCCTTTACATCCGCACCTTGCTCGCCCGGTCGCAACGATGTGCGCGTTGGATGGTCCTGATGCTGCGACTGTGTCTGTTGCCTGTCCTGCAGCAGGTCGCGCGCCTTGGCGAATGGATCGGACGCAAACAACCTGGCGTTCTGGTTGTCGGCCAGATACTTGTCCAAAGGCATCGTATTGACGCCCTTTGTGCCGCTGGACTGGCTGACCTGCAGCTCGCCGCTCTTGGGGTCGCGCACCACCATCAGGATGTGATCGATGCCCTTCCAGTGGTCATGCCCCGAATTCCGGCTGGCATCCACGCCAATGACCATGCCTTCCTTCAGCGCACCGGGCTTGAATACGTCCTGGCCTTGTAGCAACACGCCGGAATTGTCGAATGCCTTCTTGACGATGCCACCGGAGCCAGTCATTCCTTGCACCAGCATGTCCTGGCGGCCGAACACGTCGCGGCCGGCCTTCTGATTGATCTCCCGCATGGTGGCGTTCTGCAACTCAGAGACCCAGCCGGAGCAGTCGATGTAGCCCTGTTCCAGGTGCTTGCCGTCCACGCCGGGATGGTAGAGCCTGTGGCCCTCGATATTGATCGCGTACTTCACATCGTCGTACTTGACGCCCATCTCATACGCGGCGGTGAGCTTGATTGCGTCTTGACCGCCCTGCCCGGCCGCAGCAGCCGGATGCGACTGCACGCGGGCCGGCGCAGCCGGCTGTTGGGACTGGCCCTCGGCAACTGGCTTGATGCCCTTTTCCGGGATGGCGATATGGTCGAACTTGGTGTCCCAGTACTTCAGAAAGGTCTTGGCCATGTCCTGATCGGACATCTTCTTGAACTCGGCCAGCGAGCTGCCGGTGTAAGCCTCGAACTGTTTGGCACCGGCCGCATCCTTTTCGCGCGGCACATTGTTGATGATGTTCGCGCGCGTGTCTCCGCGCGCGAAGCTGCCGTCGGCAACCGCCTTCTGGATCGACCGATAGCCGGCAGCGCCCTGCTGGTGCGCCATGTATATATCCAGCCCATCGGGCTGCGGCTTGCCGGACAGGTACGGACGATTGTCTTTATCGTGCTGGCGGGTCAGTGACCTCGCATTGTCCTGATATAACCGCGCCGCGGCATCGGTATTGGCCACCGCATCCAGTTCACGGCCGTTGATGCCGTAGGCCGCGGCGGTACCAGGAGTGAACTGGAACAAGCCCTTGGCGCTGTTCGGGCCACGGCTGGCCTGCTCATCGAACCTGCCGCCGGTTTCGACATAGGCGAAACGCATGAAATCGTCGACTGGAATGTGGCGTTCCCTGGCCTCACGCTCGATGATGTCGAGGTTCTCGGCCTTCGTGTAGTCGCGTGCCATCTCGTGTTACTCCTTGAGGTTGATATACGGCGCTGGGCGCCGACAAGGTCAACCGAGCTCATCCATGAGCTAATTGGTGTGCGGTCAACAAGACTGTTCGGTGTTGCAAGTCGCGGGTTCTTGCTGCTGCCGACGCGTCGCTCCGTGGAGCGGCGCACCGACCGATTCACTGGACTTCTTTCGGCAGGTACTGGCCGCTCGCCTGGTCGTATACATAGACCACCGCATCGGATGCATCGAGCATGCGCACCTGGCCAGGGCCGGAAATAACCGTGCCCTGCAACGCCACGTGCATGGCCGGCATCCGCTCGCCGGGCACCGGCTGGAAGCTCAGCGTGCCGCGGCTGGAGACGTGCGGAACGCTACCCTCTTCGTCGCTGCTGAGCTCGTTGTCTTCGCCGGCTGCAAGCGTTCCCCGGTAGACCCAGCCCTGGTAGTCGCCCAGGTCGTTCTTGTCCGGATCGAAGGTAAATAGCGCAAAGCCGAAGCTGGTGACGCCATTGCCGAAACTGGAGATGGGCACTGCCAACAGCAGGTGACCGTTGTCCAGGAGGTGCCGCTGCGGCTTGCGCGTTTCGTCGACCGCGTCGGCGCGCTCGTCGCCGCCGAAACGGCCGACGTACTGTTGCGCGTGGAATAGCCTCCACGGCCGCTCGCTGTCCGGCGCGGTCAGCAGAAACGTGGCCTGGCTGATCGACACGCCTTCGCCCGGATCCGGAAAGGTCTCGGCTTCGTCATTGCCGTACTTGTTGGGCGTGGCGTAGGCGAAACCGGTGTAGTAGTGCTTGCCGTCCAGATCGAAGTGCTGGCCGTGCCAGAAACTGGCAACAGCACCGTTGTCGATCTCGTACGAGAGCGCGCCGTCCCCATCCATCCCGTAAATCAGGTACAGCACGCTGCCCGGGTAGGGCGGTGCCACAGGGACGGCAACTTGAGTGTCGTTGGACATGTGCAGAACATCCTGTATGTATTGAAGAAGCCGGAAACACAACCGCAATCCCGACACGCCATGCCGCGTTATCCGGAAAGCCGCCCTGCTACGCATCACGGACATGGCCCGACCCGCAGAGACGCAGCTGTCGCAGACGCGGCTTCGGACAGAAAACGGTGAGTGCGATCCGGCCCCAAGGCAGGGGCGGTGATGGCGATTCGCGCATGGCAAACCGCAAACCGGCGATCCACTCCGGCATTTCGGGCGAGTGCAGCATCCATTGCCGCTCGCGAATGACTCGCCTGATCATCAGGCCCCGTGGGCGAATCTTATCCAGTTCCCGCGCCCGAAACCAGCCGGCTCTGCCGGCCAGTCCGCGTCGCGTGCCGGCCCACAACAGACCGGCAGCAGGCAGGCTCAGCGATCCAGCGGCGGCGTGTACTGGTGCTTGGCGGCGTCGTAGGTATAGGTGACCACGTCGGCGCCGCCGAGGCTGCGGACCTTGCCAGGGCCCGCAATGGCGGTGCCACTCATGGCCACACGCAGGGTCGGCATCGATCCACTGCCGGGTTCGAAGCTCAGCGTGCCGGTACTGGACGCGCACTTCATGGTGCCCTCATCGTCGCAGGCCGCGCTGTTGTCTTCGCCGGTGGCCACGGTGCCCAGGTAAACCCAGCCCTTGTAGTCGCCCATGTCGTTCTTGTTCGGATCGAAGGAAAACAGCGCAAAACCCAAGCTACTGATGCCGTTGGCGAAGCGCGTGGTCGGCAGCGCAAGCAGCAGGTGGCCATCCTTGGTCTCGGTTCGCTGCGGCTTGCGCGTCTGGTCCAGCGTGTCGGCCTTCTCGTTGCCGCCGAAATCGCCGGCCCACTGCTGCGCATGGAACAGCACCCATGCCGGTTTGCCACCGGCATCGTCGAGCACATAGGTCGCCTGGCTGATGCTGACGCCGACGGCAGGGTCCGGAGAGTCCTCTTCCTCGGATTTGCCGTACTTGCCGGGGCCCGCGTTGGCGAAGCCGGTGTAGTACTGCTTGCCGCCAAGGTCGAAGCGGTAGCCGTACCAGAAGCTGGCCAAGGCGCCGTTGTCGATGGTGTACGACTCCGATCCGTCACCCTTCATCCCATAGATATCGGCAAGCACGTGCCCGGGCGCCGGCACCTCGGCGTCGACCGTTGCAGGACTCGCCGCCGCTGGCGCAGCAGCAGGAGCGCTCTGCGAGGGCGGTGCCTGCACGTCTCCGGGCGTTGCGTCGGGTGTCTTGGTGCAGCCGCCGACCATCAGGATCGTGGCGGCCCACAGGGCAGTCTTTCCTAGCCTCATCACACGACATCCTTCAAGAGTTTGGGCGAGCGGATGCTACCAAGAATGTGGTCGGGATCCAGTCCACGCAGCGTTCGTCAGGGCGACGGAAAACGAGCAGGCTGGATCGCTACGGCGCATCCGGTTCGATGGGCACCGACGGAAGCTGCAATTGCCGCAGTGCTGGTCGGGTCAACGCATGCAGGATGCGCAAATCCTCGGCATCCAGCGTGCGGGCGTCGCTGCCGCGATAGTGATGATGAAATGCCTGTAGCGTGGCGGCGGGATCGTCGAGGCTGTAGCCGAGCAGGGCCAGCGCCTGCCAGGGATCGAAGCCTGCCGGCGCGGCGGGGGCATCGGCGGCAGGCCAGCGGCCGAAGCCGGCGTCGGCCAGGCGCTTCCACGGAAACAGCGGGCCGGGATCGTTCTTGCGGGTCGGGGCCACATCTTCATGCCCGACGATCTGCGTGCGCGGAATGCGCAGACGGGTGCACAGGTCGTCCAGCAGCACCAGCAGGCTGTCGATCTGGGCGGGCGCGAACGGCTCGCTGCCGTCGTTGTCCAGTTCGATGCCGATCGAGGCGGAGTTGATGTCGGTGATGGTGCCCCAGCGCCCGGCGCCGCCATGCCAGGCGCGCTGGTCGTCGCTGACCAGTTGATAGCGCGCGCCATCCTCGCCGATCAGATAGTGCGCACTGACCCGGCCGCCGCTATTGCGCCCGCGCAGCGTGCCCAGGCTCTGCGTCACCGATTGCTGGTCGGTGAAGTGCAGCACGATCAGGATCGGCCGCCGCGCGTCGTAGTTGGGCGAGGGCACCCACTGGGCCAGCGGGTTGCGCTGCGGCGCATGCGCGCACGCCCCCAGTGACAGCACCACCAGGCACAGCGCGGCGCGGAGCCAGGACGATGGCGACAGCGTGGGAGCAGATGACATCGGATTCTCCTGGCAAAACGGCTAGGGCTTGCGCTGTACCAGCACCCTGATGGGCCGCGCAGGCGATGCGCCCATTATCTGCCGTGCGAACGATGGCGTGCAGCATGCGGCTGCGGCCGGTGGCAGACAGACTGCACGTGTGCAGAGACCGACAGACCTTACGGCGCCGCTGCGCCATGCGACACGCACCGGGAATACTTGCGCATGCGTACACTACAAGCCGGCGCGGTCGGCGCAGGTCCGCGCGCCTGCGGTCGTGATTCCCTGTAAAAAGCCTCGCCAGTCGCTGCATCCATCAAGAGCCCTCTTCATGCCACTGTCGCGCCGCCTGCTGACGTTGTTGCTGCTGGTCACTGGACTGTCCTGCGTTGCCGCTGCGGCAACGCCTGCCAGCCCGATACCGCACACGGCACCGTTGGCGGCCAGCGATGCGCAGCTGACCGCCGACTACTGGATCCAGCGCGCTGGCAATACGCAGACGCTGCACATGACTGCCGCACAGATCGCCGGCTTCAATGCGCGTTTGCTGCGTGACGATGGCTCCATGCACGACCTATCGCAGCTGGCCGAGGTGCTGCCGGCGGCCGAGGTGCGCGCACGCATTGAAACGCTGTCGGCCACACCGACGCGTGTGCTGTACGACAGCGAAGGTCGCAGCATCGATACCTCTCGCCTTGCGACGCTGCGCCACGCCCTGGCACTGGATGCACTGCCCGCACAGGTCACGCCACGGTTCGCACTGGTGGTGCAGCGCGCGGCACTGCGCACCTTCCCCACCGCGCAACGCGTGTTCAGCACCACCGACGACCACGATATCGACCGCTTCCAGGAATCGGCGCTCTACCCCGGCACACCGGTGGCGGTGCTGCACACCAGCGCCGATGGTGCATGGCACTTTGTGCTGGCGGCCAACTATGCGGCCTGGATCGCCGCCGACCGGATTGCCATGGGCACGCGTGACGAAGTGCTGGACTATGCACAACGCCGCCCACGGCTGATGGTCACCGGCGCACGCGTGCAAAGCGCCTATACCCCGGAGGTACCCGCCATCTCCGCACTGGCGCTGGACATGGGCACCAGCGTGCCGCTGCTTGGCGACTGGCCGCCGCAGCAGCCGGTCAACGGGCAGTTGCCGCAGGCTGCCCATGTCGTGCAGTTGCCGCTGCGCAACAGCGATGGTCGCTTGCAGCTGGTGCCGGCACTGATCCCACGCGGCGCCGACGTGCGCGCAGGCCCGCTGCCGGCCACGCACGCAGCGTTGTTGCAGCAGGCGATCAAATTTCTCGGCGAACGCTATGGCTGGGGCAATGATTACGATGCGCGCGACTGCAGCGGTTTCGTGCTGGATGTGTATCGCAGCCTGGGCATCGCATTGCCGCGCAATACCGGCGATCAGGCACGCAGCCCGGCGCTTCTGAGCGTTCCGTTCCAGGCGCAGGCCGCACTGCCGCAGCGCCTGCAACAACTCGCCCAGCTGCAGGTCGGCGACCTGATCTATATCCCCGGTCATGTGATGCTGGTGATTGGACACGAGCACGGTGCGCCATGGGTGATCCATGATGTGGCCGGCGCCAATTACCGCGACGCAGCCGGCAACGTGCAGCGCGCGCGCTTGAACGGTGTGTCGGTGACGCCGCTGCTGCCCTTGCTCGCCAGCGACGGCACACCATTCGTCGACCACATCACCCGCATCCAACGCATCGCACCGACTGACTCGCCATGAAGATCACCGGCTTCCGCCTCGGCATGCTGCGCGTGCCATTGAAGACCCCGTTCAAGACAGCAGTGCGTACCGTGCAGGCGATCGAGGATGTGGTGGTGCTGCTGCAGACCGACAGCGGCCACATCGGCTATGGCGCAGCGCCGGCCACCGCCCCGATCACGGGCGATACGCATGGCTCCATCATCGCCGCAATCGATCATTGCATCGGGCCGACGTTGATCGGCCAGAACGTGGCCGATCTCAACCGGCTATGCGCGCTGGTGCAGCACGCGCTGGAGCGCAACACCAGCGCCAAGGCGGCAGTGGAGATCGCGCTCTACGACCTGTGGGCGCAGGCCTTGGGCACCCCGCTCTACCGTGCGCTCGGCGGCGGCACGCCGCGCATCACCACCGACATCACCATCAGCGTCGATAGCATCGACGTGATGGTGGCGCAGGCGCAATCCGCGCTCACGCGCGGCTATCGGTCGCTGAAGATCAAGGTCGGCAAGGACAGCGGCTCGGACCTCGAGCGAATCACGGCGATACATGCCGCTGTCGCTGGTCGCGCATCGCTGCGCCTGGATGCCAACCAGGGCTGGACGCCCAAACAGGCGGTGCGCACCATGCGCACACTGGAACACGCCGGCATCGTAATGGAACTGGTGGAGCAGCCGGTCAAGGCCGCGGACATCGACGGGCTGGCGTTTGTCACCGCGCGGATCGACACGCCGGTGATGGCCGACGAAAGCGTGTTCTCGCCGGTCCAGGTGATCGACCTCATCCAGCGCCGCGCCGCCGATATCGTCAACATCAAACTGATGAAGACCGGCGGGCTATCCAACGCAATCCGCATCGCCGATATCGCTGGCTTGTACGGCGTGCCCTGCATGATCGGCTGCATGATCGAATCCAGCATCAGCGTGGCTGCGGCAGTGCATCTGGCGGTGGCCAAGGCCGACAGCATTACCCTGGCGGATCTGGATGCGCCCGCGCTCGGGCAGTTCGATCCCACCGAGGGCGGCGTGCACTTCGACGATGCCCAGATCCATATCGACGACTCGCCCGGCCTGGGCATCCGCCGTATCCACGGGCTGGAGCTCCTGCCGGCTTAAAACGTCAGTAGGGTCTCCAGGCCGCATTGGTCCAGGCGCGATGCCTCACCACTTCTGCGCATGCAGTCACCCGGACAGCGAACCTCGTGCATTGCTTGCACCATGCCCACCGACCATCGCGACTGGTCCTTGCCCGCTCACCGTCGCGGGACCTTACGCGGCATGGATGCCGCGTAAGCGCCTAAAAGGATGTACTTGCGGCGTGTCCTGCGAGGGCGGGCGGGCAAGGGCCCTGCAACCATGCCCCAGATCAGCCGCTCTGCAGCCAGCCAGCCACAGAGGCCAACTCTCCCAGAACAACAAAACACACTCGAAGCCCCGCCAAGCAGTCGTACAAACCAGGCGCGCGCATGCGGCACGCGGCCGCATTGCTGAGTACAGTAGCGACAGTATGGTGCGCCCAACGCGGCACCAAAGCAGCGCACTATCTCCGTCAACCGTGTATCGATCCCAGACTCGTCCCCGCTCGACCATTCCCCCGGAGCCTGCATGCGCCTTGCCACCTTGTTTCGATCCGTTGTGCTGTTGGCGCTGGCAAGTTGCAGCAGCGTTGCCGTCGCTGCCGGGCCGATCGATGCCTTGAATCAAGCGCGCGCGTTGATCGTGGTGACCACGCCGGACTGGGACAGCACCCAGGCGCGCCTGCAGACATTCACCCGTGTGGACGGCCACTGGCAACCGGCCGCACCGGGCTTCGCAGTCGCGCTCGGGCGGCATGGCAGTGCCTGGGGCGATGGCTTGCATCCGGCGCAGGCACAAGGCCCGCAGAAGCGCGAAGGCGACGGCCGCAGCCCGGCCGGTGTATTCGCGATCGGCCCGGCCTTCGGTTACGCCCAGCAGATCGACAGCGCCATGCCGTACCAGGCGATGAGCGCCACCCACTACTGCATGGATGTACCGAGTTCGCCGCTGTACAACCGCATCGTCGATGCCGCGCAGGTCGGTGAGGCCGCGGTGGCCGGGTCGACCGAACCGATGCGCCTGGACCTGCAACATCCCGGCGATGCACGTTACAGCGAGGGCTTCGTGATCGCCCACAATCCCGATGCGGTTCCCGGGCGCGGCAGCTGCATCTTCGCGCACCTGTGGCGCACGCCGGGCCAGTTCACCGCCGGCTGCACCGCGATGGCGCCGGCCGATATGCAACGCCTGCTGGCCTGGTTGAAGCCCGACGACAAACCGCTGTTCGTGCTGTTGCCACGTGCCGAATACGCACGCCTGCAAGCCCGCTGGCAGTTGCCCGAGTTGAGGGAGGCAGCACGATGACCACCCCAGCTCCTGCACCCGATTCCACTGGCCTGGTCCGCGTGGTCAGCCGCTGGCAGATTGTCGGCTTGTCGATTAACGATGTCATCGGCAGCGGCATCTATCTGCTGCCCGCGGCCACCGCGGCACTGCTGGGGCCGATGAGCCTGTGGGCGGTGATGCTGGCCGGCCTGGCGGTGGCGTTGCTGGTGTTGTGCTACGCGCAGGCGGCCAGCTATTTCGACACGCCGGGCGGCAGTTACCTGTACACGCGTGAGGCGTTCGGCCCGTTTGTCGGCTTTCAGATCGGCTGGATGATCTGGCTCACGCGCATCAGTTCGGCAGCGGCATTGAGCAACGGCCTGGCCGATGCGGTGGCGCGGTTTTGGCCAACCGTAGCAACCGATCACTGGGCACGCTTGCTGGTGGTCGTCGGTTCCCTGGGCCTGCTCACCGCCATCAACGTGATCGGCGTGAAATCGGCGGCGCGTACCGGCATCGCACTGGTGATCGGCAAGCTGGTGCCGTTGCTGCTGTTCGTGGCAATCGGCCTGTTCTACGTGGACTGGTCGTGGGCCTTTGCCGGCACCACGCCGGATCTGCGCGACCTGGGCAATCTGGGCGAAGCGGCCTTGCTGCTGCTGTTTGCCTATGCAGGCTTTGAAAACATTCCTGCGGCCGCTGGCGAATACCGCAACCCACGCCGCGACGTGCCGTTTGCGCTGATCACCATGATCGTCACGGTCACCTTGATCTACGCCGCGGTCCAGGTCGTCGCACAGGGCACGCTGCCCAATCTTGCCGCCTCGCCCACGCCATTGGCCGATGCCGCAAGCCGTTTCGGCGGCGAGGCGCTGGCGCTGATCCTCACCGTGGGTGCCACCATTTCCATCCTAGGCACCACCAGCAATACGGTCATGCTCGGGCCGCGTTTTCTGTTCGCGCTGGCACAGGATGGCTACGGCCCTGCATTCCTGGCACGTGTGCATCCGCGCTTCCACACCCCGGCTGCGGCAGTGCTGACCCAGGGCGTGCTGTCGCTGGCGCTGGCGGTGTCTGGCTCGTTTACGCAGCTGGCATTGCTGTCGATGGTCACGCGGCTGTTTGCCTACATCGGCACCGCTGCGGCAGTGATCGTGCTGGCGCGTCGCTACCGGCAACGCACCGACACCTTGCGCCTGCCTGGCGGGCCGGCCATTCCCATCGCAGCGCTGCTGCTGTCGCTGGGCCTGCTGGCCAGCGCCAGCTGGCAGAACCTGGCAGCCGCCGGGGTGGCATTGCTGGTGGGCTGGCTGATTTACCTGTTTCCGCGCAAGTCTGCGTAGCGGTTTTCGCAGGGCGCTCGCACAGCGATCACGCCCGACTAACCGTGCCCGCCCAAGGCTGCAGCTCTCACCTGCATGGGAGCTTGCGATGAAACTGCGCCGTGTCTACAGCACGCCCGATATCGAAAGTGCGCAACGCGTCATGCAGGCCGCACGCAGCGCCGGCATCGACAACGATGCGCTGTCCTTGATTGCCCGTTCGGATATCGAGCTGGAAGGTATTGCCGATGAACGCAAGGATGCCAAGACGGATTTTCTCCCTGCTGCCGCGCGCGGCGCCGCCACCGGGGGCGCTGCGGGCTTGGTCGCCGGACTGGTTGCCATCGCCGTGCCTCCGATCGGCCTCACCATCGCCGGCGCCGGCGTCATGGCGCTGGCAGGCGCCCTGGTCGGTACCTGGTCGTCTGCACTGATCGGCGCCACCGTTCCCGACCCGGTCCGCCGCCAATTCGAGGACGAAATCCAGGCAGGGCGCGTCCTGGTCATCATCGATGCCGACCAGCCCTCGCTGCAGCATGCCGAAGCCAGCCTGCGTGCCGCCGGCGCCACGCCGCTGCCTTACGAGGCTGCATCGGCAGCGACGTGACAAGCGCCGACGCCGGCTGAATTGCTGTTAGCAGTGCACCGCATCGCCCAAGGGCGCACTAGAGACAAATACACAAGTGCAGCATGCCTTGATGTCCTCCTCACCTGCCCTGGCAACGGATTTAACACCTGCCCGCCTAGGTTAGGGCGCACATTCAACACGGAGACGAGCATGAACGTGCCGTATCAGATTCCGGGCCGCGCACCGGACGAAGACCGCAGCCAGAACGTATCCAATTATTGGCGCGAGCGCTTCACCGAAGAATCGTATTACACCGAAGGTGACCGCTACGAAGATTACGAGGGTGCCTACCTCGCAGGGCATGAGGCGCGTATCCGCGAAAACGCACGCGCCTACGATCAGGTGGAAGCAGAATTGCACCGCGAATGGGAAGCCAACCGTGGCACCGATGGCCTGAGCTGGAGCAAGGCCCGTCACGCCGTCAAGCGTGCCTGGGAAAATGCAACAGACTTCGTGAGTGGCGACAACAAGTCCAAGCCCTGAACACAACAACGCCACCGTCGAGGTGGCGTTGTTGTATCAGTGTGGGGTGCTGCGTCAATCCAGTGGCGGCGGTACCGCGCGCGAGTAATGCGATGCGTTGGCGACATCCATCGCATCACGGGTGTTCTTCTGCACCGCAACCGCGCCAAACAGGCTCAATGCGTAGGCCATTGCGTAGAAACCTTTCTCGCTCAGCAACAAAGTCGCGTTGATCAGGCCGATTGCCAGTAGCAGCAGCGCGATGACCAGCGAGAACCAACAGATCGCGTAGTACAGGCCCGTCACCGGAATTCCATCTGCGCGGTCACGCACACTCTTCTGCAACGACACCGATGCGAACAGGCCGAACAACAGCAGCGTGAAGTAATAGCCTTTTTCGTTGAGCATCATCTGCGCATTCCATAGCCCGACCAGGTAGGCAATGCCGCCCAGCAGCAATGCAGCCCAGGATGCGGCGATAAAAGCAGGTGACGTTTTTTGCGTGGCAGCCATGGAAACTCCTTTTCATGGTGAAGCGGTAATGTGGGACGCACACGTCTCACAAAGAAAGTGATCTACTACAAGGCGGCCTCGAAGGCGTCGTGTAAGGTACTTTAAAACCCGACGCAGGACACGTTGCGGGAGGGCTGCAACGCAACTGCGCCCATTCCCTGGAGGACCTCATGTCTGTCCGACGTCTGCTTGCCCTGGCCTGCTCGGCCAGCTTGTTCACCACCGCCGCCGCATGTGCCGCGCCTGCCGTCGCGCCGGCTGCCGCCATTCCCAAGGCGCAATGGCCGTTCCAGGCCACCACCGTTGCCGATTTCGACGAGCCCTGGGCAATGACCTTCCTGCCCGACGGCAGTCTGTTGGTCAGCGAAAAACGCGGTGCATTGATGCGGCTGGATCTCAAGACCAACCGCAAGAGCGCCATCACCGGCATTCCGGCAGTCGCCTATGGCGGCCAGGGCGGCTTCGGCGATGTCCTGGCGCATCCGCGCTTTGCCAAGAATGGCCTGGTTTATGTCAGCTACGCCGAACCGGGACAGGGCGACACCCGCGGCGCAGCAGTGGCACGCGCCAAGCTCACGCTGGATGCCAGCGGCGGCGGCACGCTGTCGGACCTGAAGGTGATCTGGCGCCAGGATCCCAAGGTCACAGGCAACGGTCACTTCGGGCACCGGCTCGCCTTCGGCCCGGACGGCAAGCTGTGGATTAGCTCCAGCGAACGCCAGAAGTTCACCCCCGCTCAGGACATGCAAGCCAATCTCGGCAAGCTGATCCGTCTCAACGATGACGGCAGCGTGCCGGCCGACAACCCATTCGCTGCGCAGGGTGGCGTTGCCGCGCAAGTGTGGTCGTTGGGTCACCGCAATATTCTCGGCCTGGCCTTCGACGGCAAGGGGCGCCTGTGGGAACACGAGATGGGCCCGCTCGGCGGCGATGAGTTGAACCTGATCCAGCGCGGCGCCAACTACGGTTACCCGATCGTCTCCAACGGCGACAACTACGACGGCACCCCGATCCCGGATCACAACACCCGCCCGGAATTTGCCGCGCCCAAGATCAGCTGGACACCGGTGATCTCGCCAGCCGGCTTTGTGATCTACAGCGGCAAGCAGTTCCCGGCGTGGCGCGGCAACGGCTTTATCGGCGGCTTGTCGTCGATGTCGCTGGTGCAGGTCTCGCTCGGCGATCAGCCGCGCGAGGTGGCCCGCTACGACATGGGCGCGCGCATTCGCGAAGTGGAACAGGGTCCGGACGGCGCGCTGTGGTTGCTGGAAGACGAAGCCAGCGGTAGCACCGGGCGCCTGCTCAAGCTGACGCCCAAGAGCAAGGCGGCAGTCGAGAACGACGCGTAACTCCGCAAGATCGCGCCCAGGGGAGTCGTGCCACCGCCACGCGTCGAATGTGTGCTGGCGGTGGCCACGATTTTCGCGGCGAAGCCGTCTTCGACCCGGTGCGGTATATGGCGCGATACGCGCAGATGCGAGCAACCCCGTGGTCCCACATCGACCAGGCACGCGTCTACATCTTCTCTGACCCGATGACGGCACGCCCTTGGGCCACGTCCGCCATCGTCAAACCCGGTGCAGTATCCGCACTCCGCTGCGTGTCGCGTGAGTGCGTCATACCAAGCCCGTGGGTGTTCAGGCCTCCAGCAACTCGAACGTCACCGCCTCGCCACTCTTGGCCGAGGCGCACACCCACACATCGAACACGCCCGGCTCGGCGCCAAACACATTCCTGTGGTTGGTAAAGGCCAGTGCGTCACGTGTCAGGGTGAACACCACGTCCGCGCTTTCGCCAGGCTGCAACAACACCTTGCGGAACCCCTTGAGTTCGCGCACCGGGCGCACCCGGCTGGCCACGCGATCGTGCACATACAGCTGCACCACTTCTTCGCCGGCCACGCGGCCGGTATTGGTGACGCGCGTGGTGATGGTCAGGGTCTGGTCCCAGCCCAGCTGCGCACTGCTCAGCTGCGGCTGCGCATACGCAAAGGTGGTGTAGCTCAAGCCATGGCCGAACGGATACAACGGCTCGTTGGGCATCTCGCGCCAGCGTGCCTTGTATTCGGACAGTGTTGGCAGTTCCGGGCGGCCGGTGCGCAGATGGTTGTAGAAATACGGCTGTTGCCCGGTCACCTGCGGAAAGCTGATCGGCAGACGCGCGGAGGGGTTGTAGTCGCCGAACAACACGTCGGCCACGCCGGTACCGGTCTGCGTGCCCAGGTACCAGGTCACTGCAATCGCATCGGCATCGCGCACCGCACCGCTCAGGGCCAGCGCGCGGCCATTACGCAGCAGCACCACCATCGGCGTGCCGGTGGCGGCGATGGCTTCGGCCAATGCCTGCTGCGCCGGCGGCAACACGATCTCGGTGCGCGACTGCGCCTCACCACTGAAGCGCTGCGGCTCGCCCAGCGCCAGCACCACCACATCGGCGGCCTGCGCCGCATCGATGGCGGCGGAAATACCGCCCGGCAGCGCGTCTTCCAGGCCACAGCCCGGCACCACCGTCAGATGCTCGCTGTCGACCACCGCGCGCACACCCTGCTCCAGGGTCACGTAGCGCTGCTTGTCGCCGAACAGTGTCCAGCACCCCTCGATGTTCTCGCGGTCCTGCACGAACGGCCCGATCAGCGCGATGTGCTGCCCGCTTTTCTTCAGTGGCAACACCTCGCCCTGGTTCTTCAGCAACACGATCGAACGCCGCGCCGCATCGCGCGACAACGCATCGTGCGCGGGCAGATGCGCGGTGTCGGCTTCGCGTGCCGGATCCAGCGAACGGTACGGGTTGTCGAACAGCCCGATCGCCTCCTTGAGCTGCAGCATGCGGCGCACGCTGGCATCCAGCGTGGCCATCGGCACCTCGCCGCTTTCCACCAGCGATGGCAGATGCGCGGCATAGAAGCCGCTCTGCATGCTCAGATCCAGGCCAGCCAGGAATGCCTTCTTGGTCGCATCGCGCTCATCGGCGGCATAGCCGTGCGCAATCAGTTCCATGTCGGCGGTGTAGTCGGAAATCACCACGCCGGGGAACTGCCATTCGCCGCGCAGGATCTCGGTCAGCAACTCGTGGTTGGCACTGGCCGGCACGCCGTTGATGTCGTTGAACGAGGACATCACGGTCAGTGCGCCGGCATCGAAGGCGGCCTTGAACGGCGGCAGGTGCACATCGCGCAGGGTCTGCGGCGCGATGTCCACGGTGTTGTATTCCATACCCGCAGCCACGGCACCGTAGGCGGCGAAGTGCTTGGGGGTGGCCAGCAGGCAATCGTCGGCCTTCAGATCGCTGCCCTGGAAGCCGCGCACGCGGGCGGCGGCAAACGCCGCGCCCAGTACCGCGTCTTCGCCAGCGCCTTCCGCGCCACGGCCCCAGCGCTGGTCGCGGGCAATGTCCACGGCCGGTGCGTAGGTCCAGTGCAGGCCGGCGGCAGTCGCCTCGATCGCGGTGGCGCGCGCAGTGCGCTCGGCCAACTCGGGCTCGAAGCTGGCCGCCTCGCCCAGCGGGATCGGGAACACCGTGCGCATGCCGTGGATCACGTCCGCCGCCAGGATCACCGGGATGCCCAGGCGGCTTTCTTCCACCGCCACCTTCTGGATCTGCACGCCCAGCGCGGCGCCGACGCCATTGAACAACGAGCCGACCCGGCCTGCACGCACCTGCTGCAGCACCTCGTCGGCGTTGAGCACATTGGCTTCGGGATTCACGTCCGGCGCAAACGGCCGCACCATGTCGGCGAACACACCCAACTGTCCGACCTTCTCTTCGACGGTCATCTGGGCAATCAGGGTTTCGATACGATCAGCAGCCATGAGATCCTTGAGAAAACGTTTACATGGCCGTCAATTCTAGCCTGACGCGACCGCGAGGGGGCAAGTGTCGGGATTTGGAATTGGGGATTGGGGATTTGTCGGGTCCGGTTGAACCGCGCCTTGGGCTTGGGATCGGTGGCGTAGTCGTGGACCCCTGGTCCGACGCCGCCTGGATCTTGCGGGGTTAGGCCAAGGATCGGAACTCGCCGAGCGCTGCCGCGGCCGGTGGCCGTCAGCGGGCCCGCTCGCGCTCGATGATCACTCCCACCGCCTGCGCGCCGCGCACCGCACCGGGCTTGCTCAGCTTCAACCGCAGCCAGTGCACGCCGAACTCGTCCAGCACGATCGCCGCGCAGCGCTCGGCCAGGGTCTCCACCAGCCCGAAGTCGGAGGCTTGCACAAATTCGATCAGCCGTTTGCTCACCGCCTTGTAGTTCAGGGTATCGGCGATGTCGTCGCTGGCGGCCGGCATGCGGTTGTCAAAGCCCATTTCCAGATCGAACCGCAGCGTCTGGCGGATGCGCCGCTCCCAGTCGTAGATGCCGATCAGCGCATCGATTTCCAGGCCTTCGATAAAAACTTTGTCCATAGGTGGGGAATCGGGAATAGGGATTAGGGAATGGTGAGAAGCACAAGCAACGACAGGGCAGCGCGAACGGAATCAAAGTAGCGCTTTTACGATTCCCGATTCCCGATTCCCGATTCCGCCGCCAGCGGCGGCAAGCCCGCCATATCCCAACGCGGCGTCACATGCACTGCCGCGTCGGCGCGCTCGCCGGCCTCCAGCCGCAGCGCGCCGGCGAAGGCGATCATCGCGCCGTTATCGGTGCACAGGGCAGGCCGCGGGAAGCACACCCGGCCGCCGCGCCGCTGCGCCGCATCCTGCAGGCGTGCGCGCAGACGCTTGTTGGCACCCACGCCGCCGGCCACCACCAGGGTGTTGCAGTCAGCCGCATCCAGCGCGCGCAGGCATTTGATCACCAGTGTCTCCACCACCGCATCCTCGAACCCGCGCGCGATATCTGCCCGCGTGGTATCGGACTGGTCGCTGCCGCGCCAGGCCAGCAGCACCTGGGTCTTGAGCCCGCTGAAACTGAAATCCAGCCCGGGCCGGTCGGTCATCGGCCGCGCGAACTTGTAGCGCCCCGGGGTGCCGGTTTCGGCCAGCGCCGCCAGTTGCGGCCCGCCCGGATACGGCAGGCCCATCATCTTGGCGGTCTTGTCGAAGGCCTCGCCGGCTGCATCGTCCAGCGTCTCGCCAAGCACCTCGTACTCGCCCAGCGCCTTCACCGACACCAGCTGGGTGTGGCCGCCGGAGACCAGCAGCGCCACGAACGGCGGCTGCGGCGGGTCGTCTTCCATCAGCGGCGCCAGCAGATGGCCTTCCATGTGATGCACGCCGATCGCCGGCACGTCCAGCGCCCAGGCCAGCGACCGCGCCACACCGGCACCAACAAGGAGTGCGCCGACCAGGCCCGGGCCGGCGGTATAGGCCACCCCATCGAGTTCGTCGATCCGCAACCCGGCCTCGTCCAGGGTCTGGCGGATCAGCGGCAACAGCTTGCGCACATGGTCGCGACTGGCCAGCTCCGGCACCACGCCGCCGTATTCGGCATGCAGCGCGATCTGGCTGTAGACCGCATGGGCACGCAGCGCCGGCACGCCCGACAGCGCGGTGTCGTAGACCGCCACGCCGGTCTCATCGCACGATGATTCGATCCCAAGAACTTTCACGGCAACTCGGCAGGCAGGGACATGCGGCCTATTTTCGCAGCTTTTGCCCTGCGCAGATCGGCCAGGGGCGATCTGCTGCGCAGCCGTGTGATCGCCGCCGGATCACCCGCAAGCGCAGGCTTTATCAGGCTTGCTCGCGCAGATGCCGCAGGGGGCTTGCAGGTCGTTGGCAAGTCGTTATAATGCGCGGCTCGCCGGGGCAACCCGGAAATTCCGTCACGCGAGTCCGCTCGCACCCGCCCGGGGCTCCCGGACGGAAATCCCATTATCTGGAGAACCCATGCCCAGCGTTAAAGTCCGCGAGAACGAGCCCTTCGAATTTGCGCTCCGCCGTTTCAAGCGCACCTGCGAAAAGGCCGGCGTGCTGGCCGAAACCCGCAAGCGCGAGTTCTATGAAAAGCCGACCCAGGAGCGTAAGCGTAAGGCTGCCGCTGCTGTGAAGCGTCAGTTGCGTCGTTCCTCGCGCGACGTCACCAAGCGCCAGCGCTTGTACTGATCGAACGCGGTTCCTTGCCGACGGGCATGCGCTGAAGGCGCGGCCCATCGGAGTGGGACCCAAGAGCCGGCACGCGCAAGCGTCGCCGGCTTTTTGTATTGGTCCGCTGCCAGGCGACCGCTGCGTTCTGCGCAGCTGCAGAGCCGACCGGCATCGCTGCCGCCATCCGCGCCTGCCCGGCCCGACTTCCTGCCGATGCACCGTGCCCGTCATGGCGCATCGGCACATCAGCAACACGCACTCCCAGGAGTTACACCATGCCCCTCAAGCAACAGCTCACCGATGACATGAAAGCCGCCATGAAGTCCGGCGACAAGCACAGCCTGGGCGTGATCCGGCTGATCAATGCCGCGATCAAGCAGAAGGAAGTGGACGAGCGCGTCGAGATGGACGATGCCGCCGTGATCGCCGTGCTCGACAAGATGGTCAAGCAGCGCAAGGACTCGGTCACCCAGTTCGAAGCCGCCGCACGCGACGACCTGGCGCAGATCGAGCGCGAGGAGATCGTGGTGATCGAGCGTTACCTGCCGGCCAAGATGGGCGAAGCCGAGATCGTCGCCGCCATCCAGGCAGCCATCGCGCAGACCGGTGCCAGCAGCCCGGCCGACATCGGCAAGCTGATGGGCGCACTCAAGCCCAAGCTGGCTGGTCAGGCCGATATGGGCCTGGTCTCGACGCTAGTCAAGCAGCATCTAGCGGGCTGAATTTTTCGCCTGCACAGTGCCCTGTGCCCGATGGCCAGGGCACTGCAGCGAGCCGCCCGAGTGCGGCTGGCTTGCAGCGCCGTTTCAATAGCAGCACACGCGCAACATCCAGCGCCCGCTTTCACCCGATCTTTGAACATGCCCTGTTAGAACACCTTCGCCAGCACAGGTCCGGGTGAAGCATTCCGCATGCCGGCTTCACCTCACGACGCCTGCGCACACAACGATATGCCCAAGGATTCCCCCGCCGGTGACGAAGCTCTCAACCGAACACCTGCAGAAACATCTGAGCCGCCTGCAGCGCAGCCTGCCGATGGCACTGCTCAATCGCTTTCTCGAGATCGACGTGATGACGCAGGCCGCGTCGCTGTCGTTCTACGCCTTGCTGTCGTTGGCACCGCTGCTGGTGCTGCTGCTGTGGCTGACCGCATCGCTGTATCCACCTGCACAGGAAGCGCTGGTGCAGCAGATCGCGCAACTGGCTGGCGGTAGCGCGGCGGAAGTGGCCGACACGGTGATCCGCAATGCCACCGATCAACCCGGCGTAGGGTCGTTGGCCGGACTGTGGAGCACGTTGCTGCTGTTCATCGGCGCCACGGCGGTGTTTGCGCAGTTGCAGAACGCCCTGAACCTGATCTTCCGCACCGACAAGCAGCGCCTGGAAGGCCTGATGGCGTGGCTGAAGAAGCGCGTGTTCTCGTTCGGCGTGATCCTGGCCCTGGGCTTCTTGTTGATCGTGTCGATGATTGCCACCACCGCGTTGCAGGTGGTGTTCGCACGGCTGCCATCGGTGCTGCCGGCAATCGGCTACATCACCACCCTGGCGCTGTATTCGCTCGCCTTCGCTTTTCTGTATCGCTATCTGCCCGATCGCACCGTCAACTGGCGGCAGGCCTTCGTCGGCGGTGTGATCACCGCGCTGTTGTTCGCGCTGGGTCGCTACGGCATCGGTCTGTACATCGCCAAGGCCGCGCCTGGCAGCGCGTACGGTTCGATGGGCACCTTGGTCATCCTGCTGGTATGGATGTACTACGCCTCGGTGGTGTTCTTCGTCGGCGCCCTGCTGACCGCGGTGATCGACGAGCGCGTGCGCTCGCATCGCAAGCTGCGCGAGGCCGGCGTGGATACGGACAACCTGCCGCCGGTCGCCGCCGAACCAGACGCTACGCTGCAGCCGCCGCAAGCACCAACGCGCAGTTGATTGCGCATGCTGCGCCTGGCGCGGCGCGTGCCCGAGCGGCATACGCCGCTTTGCTGAGGGCCCTCGCTCACTGAAATCGGCGCGCGCCGGCGGCTGGGATATCCTAGCGGGATGGCCCGCATCCCCGACGCATTCATCGACGAACTGCTTGCACGCACCGACATCGTCGAGGTGGTGGGCGGTCGTGTGCCGCTCAAGCGTCAGGGCAAGGAATACTCGGCGCGCTGCCCGTTCCATGACGAGCGCTCGGCCTCGTTCACGGTCTCGCCGACCAAGCAGTTCTATCACTGCTTCGGCTGCGGCGCGCACGGCACCGCGATCAGCTTCCTGATGAATTACGACCGCCTCGAATTTCTCGATGCGGTCGACGAGCTGGCCAAGCGTGCCGGCATGGAAATCCCGCGCGAGACCCAGCAACGTACTCCGCAGCAGCAGGACGACAGCCGCGAGCTGTATTCGGCACTGGAGGCGGCGACCAAGTTCTTCCAGCGTCAGCTCGAGGGCAGCGAACGCGCCCGCGACTATCTGGACGGCCGCGGCGTGGATGCCGATAACCGCGCGCGTTTCCAGATCGGCTACGCGCCCGATGGCTACAGCGCACTGAAGGACACGCTGGGCACCGATGCGCGCCGCATGAGCGTGCTCGAACGCGCCGGGCTGTTTTCCAAGAACGATCGCGGCCATGTCTACGACAAGTTCCGCGACCGGGTGATGTTCCCGATCTTCGACCGCCGCGGCCGCGTGATCGCCTTCGGCGGACGCATCATGGGCGCGCCGGCCGACGGCCGTGACCCGGGGCCGAAATACCTCAATTCGCCGGAAACCGCGCTGTTCCACAAGGGCCGCGAGTTGTACGGCCTGTGGCAGGTGCGCCAGGCCAATCAGAAGATCGAGCGGCTGATCGTGGTGGAAGGCTATATGGACGTGGTCTCGCTGTTCCAGTTTGGCGTCACCCAGGCGGTGGCCACGCTGGGCACGGCGACCACGCCCGAACATGCCGAGTTGTTGTTCCGCAACGCGCCGGATGTGTACTTCTGCTTCGACGGCGACAACGCCGGCCGCAAGGCGGGCTGGCGTGCACTGGAATCGGTGCTGCCACGCATGAAGGACGGCCGCCAGGCGTTCTTCCTGTTCCTGCCCGATGGCGAGGACCCGGACACCATCGTGCGCAAGGAAGGCGCGCAGGCCTTCGATCAGCGCCTGAAGCAGGCCACGCCGCTGTCGCAGTTCTTCTTCGACGAGATGTCACGCGAGATCAACCTGCACACGCTCGATGGCAAGGCGCGGCTGGCCGAACGCGCCAAGCCGATGCTGGCACAGATCCCCGAAGGCGCATTCGGCGACCTGATGAAGCAGGAGCTGTCGCGCCTGACCGGCGTGGGCGTCAGTCAGGCGGCGCAGGCGTCCACATCGCAGGCACGGCCACCTGCCCGCATGGGTGCACCCGCGCAGAAACGCAGCCTGGTGCGCGCGTCGATCGCGATCCTGCTGCAGCGGCCGTCGCTGGCGATGAGCCTGGAAGGCGACCACGATTTTTCCGGCCTGCGCCTGCCCGGCATCGACCTGTTGATGGAACTGCTGGCACTGGTGCGGCAACGCCCGGAAATCAGCACAGGCGCACTGCTGGAACACTTCGCCGAGCGCGACGAACAGGCCGCGCTGCAGAAGCTGGCCGCACAGGCATTGCCCGGCGACGAACACAGCTGGGCGATGGAACTGCATGACGTCGTCGCGCAACTGGACAAGCAATTGCTGCGCCAGCGCCTGGACGAACTGCAGGACAAGCAGCGCGCGCAGGGCCTGGACGACACCGACAAGTACGAATTGCGCGAGCTGTTCAAGGCGCTTGCTGCGTTGTAGTGCGGGTAACGCGAGGGGATCGGCTTACGCTGTCGTCTGCGGGCCAAGCGCGCACGCTGCACGACGCCATGGCCCAGTTGCACCGGCAACTGCTGCAGCAGCGCATTGAAGAGCTGCAGACAAGGCAACGCGCACACGGACTCGACGAGATCGACCAGCAGGCACTGCGCACTGCCGCGCCTGCGTTCGGGCGCGCACTGAGCACCCGGCGAACGCTGTCAGACCACCTGTTGCCGACGCAGCCGGCCAGCCGTGGCCGCCGCATGCAGGTGCGCGCTCATAGCTGCTTGAACAAGGTCTTGGCCATCGAGCCGAGCGCCGCGCTGACCGCTTCGATCTTGTCGGCATCGGCCAGTGCGGCCTGGCCGGCATGCGCGGTCAGCCGCTCGATCAGGGCATCGCGCGCGGACGCGCCGTCGGCACTCTGGGTCTGCGGCGTACCGGACACCGGCGTGAGCCATGGGGCAATCAAGGCCTGATAGGCGGTGGTGTGCTGGGAAGCCATCTGCTCGAGAAATTGCAGGACCGTGGTGGGGGTGCCGGTGAGCGTACCGGTCAGCGGCTGGTTGGCGATCTGCCGGTAATTCACAGTGGACGCTACCGCATTGGCGATGGCCACATCGACCAGCACATCGATCTCCTTGATCGGCGCATTCCCGTACAGCGTCTTGATCTGACTCAGCATCGGCACGGTCCAGGCATGCGGCACGCAATCGAGCGTGTTCCACAAGTCGGCATTCCAGATCTGATACGGCGCCGCGCCCGGCGCTGGAGAGGGCAATGCCTGTGCATACAGCGCGGCGAACCTGCCGTTGCCCGGCGTGGCGCCGGCGGTGGGATAGCAGTGCACGGCGCTGAAATTGTCCAGCTTGCCGTTGGTCTTCAACCAGGTCGCCAAGGTCGGCGACAGCGCACCGCCCAGGCTGTGCCCGGCAAAGATCACCGTCGCCTTGCTGCCATCCAGCGCTTGCAGGAAATCCAGCAGCGTCGTGTTCGGCGCCAGTGCGGTGGAGGGACTGACCATGTTGAGCAGATGCCACACACCGGTGGCGGCGCCCATCGAGATGACCGCCGAACCCGGCTTGACGGGTTTCTTCGCCGCAACCGGCGCGGTGCCGAGCAACGGCGTGTAGGTCGCAAAATCCACCACCGAGGACACATCGAAGTCTTCGGTGAACCAGTCGTAGAGCGACTCCGGGTTGGTGGCGCTCAGCGCGACCACATATGCCTCGCCGATGCCCGGCATGGCGTCGGTATGGGCCACGTACATGGCATTGCCCGACAGCGACGAATCGGCCGCCTGCCAGACCTGCGGCCCCCACACCAGTTGCCAGTCGCCGATCCTGTCCTGGGTGTCGGCCGATGCCAGCGTCTGCAGCAACGTGGCCTGGTAGTCCGCCTGCAACGCCGGCTGGCTGCCCCTGCGATCGCCCACCCAGTTGGCCAGGGCGGAAAGCGCAAAGGTCTGTTGATATTGGTCGTAGCGCATGGACCGGCTCCTTTCCTTAGGCCTTGCGTGGAAACACGAGCGAACACGCACGCGGCGTGCGGGCACCGTTCGGGCACGGATGCGCGCGGCGTGTGCAACCGGAATCTAACAAAGGATGTGCGTGCCAGAAGCGCCGCGCAGCGGAATCTCGACGCATCGCACGAATCGCCCACCACACCGAGCGGCGCCATCCGCAATGCTGCAGGCAGGCGCAAGCGCACGCTGCTGCCGGAGCCGGTGCGAGCACGCATGCGTCCCCGGCTTGCGCTGCGCGGCCGACTCGCACGGTGCACGCTGGCCTCTACAATGGCACTCTGCAGACAGCCCTCCCCCTGAATACGCACGATGATCAAACACTGGCTGGCGCGGTTGCGCATTGATCCATTCACCCTCGCGCTGCTGTGCACGGTCACGCTCGCCTCGTTCCTGCCGGTCTCCGGCACCGCCGCGGCGGTCATGGACGATGTCACCGACGTGGCGATCGCCGCGCTGTTCTTCCTGCACGGCGCGCGCCTGTCGCGCGAGGCGGTCAAGGCCGGCGCGCTGCATTGGCGCCTGCATCTGGTGATCCTGGCCTGCACCTTCGTACTGTTCCCGCTGCTGGGGCTGTTGTTCAAACCGCTCGCGCATCTTGCGCTGACACCGGAGCTGTATATCGGCGTGCTGTTTCTGTGCGCGCTGCCGTCCACGGTGCAATCATCGATCGCTTTTACCTCGATGGCGCGCGGCAACGTGCCGGCAGCCGTGTGTGCCGCCTCGCTTTCCAGCCTGCTGGGGGTGTTTTTCACGCCGTTGCTGATGGGCGCCCTGGTCGGCAGCCAGGGCGCGATGGCGCACCCGGCCGAAGCGATCGGCAAGATCCTGCTGCAGTTGCTGGTGCCGTTCCTGGCTGGCCATTTCATGCGCCCGTGGATCGGCGGCTGGGTCGAACGGCATCGCGCCGTGCTGCGTTACACCGACCAGGGCACCATCCTGCTGGTGGTCTACACCGCCTTCAGCGCATCGGTGAACGAAGGCCTGTGGCAGAAGACGCCGTTGCCGGCCTTGCTTGCGGTGCTCGGCGCCGCCGCGCTGTTGCTGACAGTGGCGATGCTCTCGATCACCTTCATCGCGCGGCGCCTGCGCTTCAACCGCGCCGACGAGATCGCGATCGTGTTCTGCGGTTCGAAGAAGAGCCTGGCCACCGGCGTGCCGATGGCCAAGGTGATGTTCGCCGGCGGTGGCCTGGGCGCGATCGTGTTGCCGATCATGCTGTATCACCAGCTGCAGCTGATCGTCTGTGCATTCGTTGCCGCGCGTTATGCGCGCACCGCGCCGGGCGAGCCGCAGATCACTCCCGGTGGTCATTAAAGGTAACGGCCACTGCACGGCGGTGGTCTGATCGATGACACCCAGCACAGCCCGCGCTGCGTGCCCTGCAGAGGCCTGCTTGCCGCCAGCGCGTTGCCTGCTTGCCATCGCCGGCCCGCTGCGCCCGGCGCGACACCGGTTCGCGTTGCGTGCCGGTGCCGGTTGTAAGCAGATATACAACGGTTATGACGCACTCCGACGCTGGCACAGTGCCGCTCGCTAGAGTGTTCGATCCACCTTGCCGCCCCCATCGGTGATTGCCATGACGCTATCGTTCCGACGCCCTGCCCCGTCCCTGATCGCGCTGCTGGCGGTGCTGGCCACGCTCACTGCCTGCAACAAGCCCGCCACGCCGCCAGCCCCGACACAGACCAAGGCGGCCGCCACGCCGGCGCCTGCGTCCAGCATCGCCTGGCGCGAGGGCGATGTCGAAGATGCCTTCGCCGAAGCCAGTGAAAGCGGCAAGCCGATCCTGCTGTACTGGGGTGCGGCCTGGTGCCCGCCCTGCAATCGACTGAAGGCCACCTTGTTCAAGGACCCGACCTTCATCGCCCGCACGCAGCAATTCGTGGCGGTGCATCTGGACGGCGATTCGGAGGGCGCGCAGGCCTGGGGCGAACGCTTCGGCATCAAGGGCTACCCGACCATCATCGTGCTGCGCCCGGATCGCAGCGAGATCACCCGCCTGGCCGGCGATGCCGACAACGCGCGTCTGGCCGATGTGCTGCGGGTGGCGGCCAAGAGCACCAGCACCGCCAGGCAACTGCTCGACACCGCATTGCAGACCCCGCAGCAGCTCAGCGCGGACGACTGGGCCGTGCTCGGCAACTATGCCTGGGGCACCGACGATCGGCTGGTCAAGCCGGAGCAGGCCGTGGATGTACTCACGCGCCTGTCCAGGTCGGCGCCGCAGCCGGCGCTGCAACGCAGCTTCGCCCTGGCGGCGATTACCGCAGCCAAGGAACCGCCTGCACCCAGCGCGGCGTCACGCACGTTGCTGGAAGCGGTGCTGGCCGATCCGGCAGAGGTGCGCGCCAATCTCGGCACGCTGAGCTACATGCCTGCACGGCTGGTCGCAGCTGCCAGTAGCGATGCCGGTGAGCGCACTGCCTTGTCCAATGCGCTGAATCTGGCATTGGACAAGGTCTACGCCGACACCGCACTGCCGATCGCCGACCGGCTCGGCACCGCGTACGCCCGCATCCAGCTGGCACGCCTGGCACAAGGCCAGCCCACCGAAACCGAGGCCAAGGGCCCGCAGCCGCCACTGCCCAAGCCCGTGGTCGACACCGTGCAACAACGCGTGCAATGGGCGACCGACACCGCCAGGACCGATGAGGAGCGCCAATCCACCATCAGCACCGCCGCGGCACTGCTCGGCGAGGTGGGCGACCGCAGCGGCGCCGAACAGTTGCTGCTGGCCGAGTTGACGCGCAGCAAGACGCCTTACTACTACATGCCCGAACTGGCCGATCTGGCCGAACAACGTGGCGATAAGAAGACCGCGCTGTCCTGGCTCAGGAAGGCTTACGAAAGCGCGCAGGGACCGGCCACCCGCGTGCAGTGGGGCGTGATGTACGTGGATGGCCTGATCCGGCTCAGCCCGGACGACACCGCCGGCATCGAGACCGCTGCCACGCAGGTGATCGGCGAGCTGGCCGGGCAGCCCGATGGCTACCGCCAACGCACCCGGCAGCGCTTCGCCACGCTGGGCGCCACGCTGAAGACCTGGAGCAAGCAGCATCGCCAGGAAGGCAATGCAGTGCTGACGCGCCTGCAGCAGAAGATGCAGAGCAGCTGCGACAGCAAGAACACCAGCGAGTGCGCCAGCTGGCTGAGCTGAGCCGGCGTGAGCGAGCAACCAGCTACGCGGCGAATTTGAGTGCGCTAAGTAGCGATTGCGCGCCGGATGCTCAACGGCGCGCACGACAGGTGTGTAAGAGCGAGATGGGCCGGTTCCAGCCACCGGCCGCATCCGCCTGACGGCTGCCTCGATCGCAGCTCTATCGATCGCCTTGATGGCAGCAGCGGGCATTCGCTGCCGCTAGCGCACCCACGGCAACAGCAGGTGGTCCACCATCAGAAACGCGAACAGCGCCATCAGGTAGACGATGGAGTAACCGAACATCTTCATCGAGAACAGCTCGTCCGGCGGGTCGAGCATGCGCCAGGCGTACCAGAGGAACACCACGTTGAGCACCACCGCGCCGCCCAGGTAGAACAGCCCGCTCATGCCCACCGCCACCGGCAGCAGGGTCACGATCGCCAGCAGCACCGTGTACACCAGGATCTGCTTGCGCGTATGCGGCACGCCATGGGTGACTGGCAGCATCGGGATCGCCGCCTTGGCGTAATCGGCACGGCGGAAGATCGCCAGCGCCCAGAAATGCGGCGGCGTCCAGATGAAGATGATCAGCACCAGCAGCGAGGCATTGATCCAGTCGGCGCTGGTCGGCAAGCCGGTCACTGCGGCCCAGCCCAGCATCGGCGGCGTGGCGCCGGCCAGACCGCCGATCACGATGTTCTGCGAGGTCGCACGCTTCAGGTACACGGTGTAGATCACCGCGTAACCGATCAGCGACGCAAACGTCAGCACCGCGGTGATCACATTCACCCAGACCACCAGGATGGTCATGGAGATCACGATCAACACGCCGGCAAACAGCAGCACCTGCCACGGCCGCACCTTGCCCACCACCAGCGGGCGCCACGAGGTCCGCGCCATCTGCGCGTCGATCTTGGCGTCCAGCAACTGGTTGATCGCCGCCGCCGCCGACGCCGCCAGCCAGATACCCAGAAAACCCAACGCACCGGTGCGTACCTGCACCCACGTCGGCACATCGGGGATGGCCAGGAACATGCCCACCAGGGCGGTGAACACGATCAGTGCCACCACCTTGGGTTTGGTCAAATCCCAGTAATCGCGTGCGCTGACAGCCATGCTCACTCCGGCGCGCGCAGCCGCGCCAGCAGCGAGACCAGCACGAACAACAATGCGACCGCGCCGCCGTTATGCAGCACCGACACTTCCAGCGGCAACGCCAACTTGACGTTGAGCATGCCCAGCGTCACCTGCACCGCCACCAGCACCGCCAGCACACCGGCCCACACCCGCATGCCCGGCGAACGCGACAGCCGCCAGGCCAGCCACCACAGATACAGCGCCGTCGCAATCGCCCACAACCGGTGCGCCATCTGGATGGCGATACGCGCTGCGCCATCGAGCACACCGCCTTCGTAATCCACCCCGATCCCGCGCCACAGCGTGAAGCCTTCGCGGAAGTCATGCGGCGGCCACCACTGACTGACGCAGCGCGGGAAATTGTCGGCCGACCAGCTACCGCCGCCACAGGCCAGCGCCGCGTAATTGGCACTGACCCAGCCGCCGAGGGCGATCTGCAGGCCCAGCACCGCCACACCCGCACGCAGCAGCCACTTGAGCCGCGAGGCATCGGCCAGCGTGATCGGCAGGTGGGTCGCGCGCCAGGCCATCCACACCAGCAGCGAGAACATCAGCATGCCGCCGAGCAGATGGCCCATCACCACAATGGGTTTGAGCAGCAGCGTCACCGTCCACATGCCCAGCAGCGCCTGGAAGATCACCACCGCCAGCGTCAGCACCGCCGCACGCGCCAGGTCGATGTTGCTCCAGCGCAGCGCCGCCAGCAGCAGGATGGCCTCGCCCGCAATCGCCACGCCGAACGCCAGCGCGTGCCAGCCGGACATGTACAGCGGAATCGACAAGGCCACCAGCACCGCAGCAGAAACCACCTGGGCGATGCCCATGCGGCGGCGGCGCACCGCCAGCAACGACAGCACCAGCACCTCCACTCCGAGCGCGCCGGCCAGGAAGCGGTGCACCTGCTCGCGCCAGGCCTTGTGCGATTCCAGCGGCCGGATCTTGCTGGCCACATGCGTATTGGCTTCGTCGCTGGTCTGCGGCCAGGTGACGCGGCCGTAGCAGGTCGGCCAGTCCGGGCAGCTCATGCCGGCATCGGACAGGCGCACGAACGACCCGAACAGGATCGTGCTCGCAGTGAACAACGCAGCCAGCCAGGCCATGCGATGGAAGTGGCGGAACAATACCGGTGGCGCAAACAGATTCATCGAAACGGGCTCACATCAGTTTCAGCAGCTTGACCAGATCGGCACGCAGGCCAGCCGGGTCGAACCCCGGGGCGTACCGCAGGATCACGAAGCCATTCGGGTCGATTACATACACCGGCACGCCGGCGGCATCGTTGGCACGCGGCAGGCCCTGCCGCAGCCGCGCGTCGTCGCGCAGCACACGCAGGGCCGGCATCGGCGGCAGACCGGCCGGCGGGGCGCCGATCCACAACACCTCCACCTTGTCGGCGCGATGGCCGAGCAGCTGCCATACCTTGTCCAGTTCGGCCGCCAACATCACGCATTGCTGCGTGCAGCCGGCAGGCGGTGCGAGCGCAATCCGCCACACACGTTCGGCAGGTGTCCAGGCATACGGCTGCCCGTCCGCGCGCACCGGCACCAACCCGCGCAGGTCGGCGGGCGGCTTGAGCAGTTCGCCGTGATTGCGCATCGATGCCGGCTGCCATCCGGAGAAGCGCAGCACGCCGGCCAGCAACATCGAGCCGAAGAACAGCACCGCCAGGGCAATCAGCATCCTGCGGCCGCGTTTGACCGAATGCGGCGTGGCCGATGTGGAGGAGGTCATGCCGGCGATTTTCTCATGCCGCAGGCGTCAGTGCCCGCGTCGACGGCGGCGGCGCGCACGCCAGCTCAGCAGCGTCGCGGTAACCAGCACCGCCGCGGCCAGACCGAACCATTGCACCGCATAACCCAAGTGCCGCGCGGGTGGCAGCGTATTCGGCAGCATCTCCAGGTCGCGTGCATACCCGACCGGTAGGGCTGGATCCAGGCGCAGGACCTGCGACGAAATGTCGCGCCTGCCCAGCGCGCTGCGCAGGGCGCTGGTATCCAGACGCGTGGCCAGCCAGGTCTGCGGCGCATTGCCGGCGGCCAACGCCGGCCCCATTGCGAGTCCGGCCGAGGGCGGCGCACTCAGCAAGCCCTGCAGTGTCCGGGTGCCTTGCAGTGGCGCGATTGTCGGCAGCTGCCGATTGGCCGGCAACGGCAGCCAGCCCAGATCGACCAGCAGCGTGACCGGGCTGCCCTGCGGCGCGACAAGTTGATAGACGCGCACACCGGCGCGCCCGGCATGCAGCTGGTTGTCCAGCAGCACCTGCTGCGGCAGGAACCGCACCTGTCCGCTCGCCCAGGCCAGCGCATGCGGCGTGGCCAGGGCCTGCACCAGGGTCAACGGCGTCTGCCGCACATGCGCCGCGCGTTCCAGCAACGCCTGTTTGTCGTGCATGCGCTGCAGCTGCCACTGACCAAGCGCCACAAACCCCGCACTGACCAGCACGGCCAGACACCATCCCAACACCGCCGTGTGCTTGCGCGTCATGACAAGCGACGCAAAAAGGCGTGCAATGCCGTTACCACGCCGACGACCACCGGGGCTGTTGTGAACGATTCGCTCAAGACGTTGCTGATTGTCGCCTTCCTGATCGTGATCCTGTGGAACCTGGGTGCGGGCCTGTATTACCTGCTCACCGACCGTGGCGAAACCAAGCGCACCGTCAACGCACTGACCTGGCGCATCGGTCTATCGGTCGCACTGATCGCCGTTGTGATCCTCGGCATCTACACCGGCTGGATCAAGCCGCATGGACTCGGCCGCTGACGCGGCCGATGGGATTGGGGATTCGGCATTGGGGATTGGTAACAGCAAATGCGGATCGCTCTAGCGAATCCCCAATCCCGACTCCCCAATCCCCGCCCTCAAAGTACATACACGAACAGGAACAACGCCAGCCACACCACGTCGACGAAGTGCCAGTACCAGGCCGCCGCTTCGAAGGCGAAGTGGTTGTCGCGGGTGAAGTGCCCGCGCGCCACCCGCAGCCACATCACCGCCAGCATGATCGTGCCCAGCAGCACGTGCATACCGTGGAAGCCGGTGAGCATGAAGAAGGTCGAGCCGTAGATGCCCGATCCGAGCGTCAGATTGAGCTCGGTGTAGGCGTGGATGTATTCCTCGGCCTGCAGGAACAGGAACACGCAACCCAGCAGCACGGTCAGGCCCAGCCACAGCAATAGCGCCCCACGACGGCCGCCCTTGAGCGCGTGGTGCGCAATGGTCAAGGTCACGCCGGAACTGAGCAGGATCAGCGTATTGATCAGCGGCAGGCCCCAGGCGGGAATGGTCTGGAACTGCCCACCGATCGTGCCGGGGCCATTGGTCGGCCATGCAGCGGAATAGCCGTTCCACAGCAGTTCGTTGGTCATCACGCCATCGCCTTCGCCGCCCAGCCAGGGCAGCGTCAGCACACGCGTGTAGAACAGCGCGCCGAAGAAGGCGCAGAAGAACATCACCTCGGAAAAGATGAACCACACCATCCCCATGCGGAAGGAGCCGTCCACCTGGCGGTTGTAGTGCCCGGCGTTGGATTCGCGGATGACATCGCCAAACCACATGAACAAGGTCGCCAGCAACATCGCCATGCCGACAAAGAACGTCCAGCGCCCCCATGCCGCATCGTTGAGCCAGCTGGCCACGCCGATCATCATCACGAACATCGCAATCGACCCGACAAAGGGCCACTTGCTCTGGCTCGGGACGAAATACGCATCGGCGTTGGGACTATGGTCGGCCATGGCGTTGCTTCCGTGTCGGTGCTGCGTGTGGATGAAGGATCAAGGCGCCGCGCGCGGTGCGCTGGATGCGCCACCGCCCTGCAACTCCGAGGTCAGGGTGTCGTTGCGATAGAACGTGTAGGACAGGGTGATCGTGGTGACTTCTGGCGGCAGCGCAGGGTCGACAATGAAACGCAGCGGCATATCGCGCGTTTCGCCGGCCTGCAAGGTCTGCGCGGTAAAACAGAAGCATTCGGTCTTGTTGAAGTATCCGGATGCCCGCGCCGGTGCGACCGATGGCACCGCACTGCCGACCACTGCCCGCGCACTGTCGTTGCGTGCGAAGTACAGCGCCTCATTGAGTTCGCCCGGCACCACATCCATCGTCATATGCTCGGGATGAAAGGTCCACGGCAGTTTGGAATTGACCCCGGCATCGAACTCCACCCGAACCGTGCGTTTGCCAGCCCCTGCAATCGCAGCTGCATTGCCACGCGTACTGCCCGGCGCGCGCTCCATGCGGATGCCGAAGACTTTTTCGCACGCGATGCGATACAGCGGCACCAGCGAAAAGGTCAGCACGAACACGCCCAACACCACGCCCAGCAGCTTGAACAGGCCGGCCGTCGGTGCAGGTGCGGGCGCCCGCGCGTTCACCGCCCGATGACTCCCGACGCAATGAAACCCGCATAGATCAGCAGCGCGATGATGCCGACGGTGATCGCCGTGCGGCGCACCGCACGACGCTGTTGCGCCTGCCGTTCGGCAGCGGAGAGCAGACGTGCCACAGCCGGCGGCGCGGACTCAGTGACCGATGTCTTCATGCGCAAGATCTCCAGGCTTGATCACCGGCGGCACGGTGAAGGTATGCGCCGGTGCCGGCGACGGCACCGTCCACTCCAGTCCCTTGGCGCCTTCCCAGGCACGTGCGTCGGCCTTGGCGCCGCTGCGCAGCGAGGCGAGCAGGATGCCGGCCATCAGGAACGGCGTGGCGAACATGCCGAACGCGCCGATCGAGCTGATCAGGTTCCAGTCGGCAAACACCACGTTGTAATCGGGGATCCGCCGCGGCATGCCGGCCAGGCCAAGGAAATGCTGCGGGAAGAACAGCAGATTGACGAACACCATCGTCCACCAGAAATGGAACTTGGCCCAGGTCTCGTTGTACATCCGCCCGGTCCACTTCGGCCACCAGTAGTACACCGCCGCAATCAGCGCGAAGACCGCACCGGTGACCAGCACATAATGGAAATGCGCGACCACAAAATAGGTGTCGTGATACTGGAAATCCGCCGGCACGATTGCCAGCATCAGGCCCGAAAATCCACCGATGCTGAAGAGAATCACGAACGCCACCGCCCACAGCATCGGCGATTCGAACGTCAGCGAGCCCTTCCACATCGTGCTGACCCAGTTGAACACCTTCACCCCGGTCGGGATGGAGATCAGCATCGTGGCAAACATGAAGTAGATTTCGCCGCCGAGCGGCATGCCCACGGTGAACATGTGGTGCGCCCACACGATGAAGCTCAGGAACGCGATCGCCGCGATCGCATAGACCATCGCCTGATAGCCGAACAGCGGCTTGCGGCTGAAGGTCGGGATGATCTCACTGACCACGCCGAACGCCGGCAGGATCATGATGTAGACCTCCGGATGCCCGAAGAACCAGAAGATGTGCTGGTACATCACCGGGTCGCCGCCGCCGGCCGCATTGAAGAAGCTGGTACCGAAGAACTTGTCGGTCAGCAGCATGGTCACCGCGCCGGCCAGCACCGGCATCACCGCGATCAGCAGGAAGGCGGTGATCAGCCAGGCCCAGCAGAAGATCGGCATCTTCAGCAGGTCGATACCCGGCGCGCGCATGTTGAGCACGGTGGCGATGATGTTGATCGCACCCATGATCGAACTGACGCCGGCAACATGGATCGCAAATACGCTGAAGGCCACGTTGTAGCCGCCCTGCAGCGACAGCGGCGGGTACAGCGTCCAGCCACCGGCCGGTGCACCGCCGGGCAGGAACAGCGTCAGCAGCAGCAAGGTAAACGCCACCGGCAACAACCAGAACGACCAATTGTTCATGCGCGGCAACGCCATGTCCGGCGCGCCGATCTGCAACGGAATCATCCAGTTGGCCAAGCCGACGAAGGCCGGCATCACCCCGCCGAAGATCATCACCAGGGCATGCACGGTGGTCATCTGGTTGAAGAATTCCGGCTTGACGAACTGCAGCCCGGGCTGCATCAGTTCAGCGCGGATCACCACGCTCATCGCCGCGCCGATGATGAACATCACGAAGGAAAACAGCAGATACAGCGTGCCGATGTCCTTGTGATTGGTCGAGAAAAACCAGCGCTCGACGAAACCGGGCTGGTGGTGTCCGTGGTGATCGACTGCGGTATGCGCCATGACGGAACGACCTCTACGAAGCGGTGCGGTTGCGGGCGATTAAAGAGCGGCGGTCGGTGCGGCGGCCGGAGCAGGCGCCGCGGCTGGAGCGGCCTCGCCGGCAGGCGGTGCTGCAGGTGTGGGCGCCGGCGCCGGGGTGCCGGCCGGTGCAGCAGGCGCTGCGCTGGCACTGCGACGGGCCGCCAGCCAGCGCTGGAATTCGGCCTTGGGCAGCGCTTCCACCACGATCGGCATGAAGCCATGATCCTTGCCGCACAACTCGGCGCACTGCCCGCGATACACGCCCGGTTGCTCGATATTGGTCCATGCCTCGTTGACGATGCCGGGGATCGCGTCCTGCTTCCAGCCAAGGGCCGGCACCCACCACGCATGGATCACGTCGTCGGCGGTGATCACGAAACGGATCTTGGTGTTGACCGGCAGCACCAGGCGGTTGTCCACGTCCAGCAGATAATGCGGTTGCGATGCAGCGGTCGGACGCTCGCCACTCTGGCGGATGCGGTCGGATTCGCGCGCCAGCCGGCTGGTGAACTCCACGCCCTGGCCCAGATACTCGTATTTCCACATCCACTGGTAGCCGGTGACCTTGACGGTCATTTCCGACTCGCGGGTGTCGTACATCGCAATCAGTTTGGCCGTCGCCGGCCAGGCCATCGCAATCAGCACCAGCACCGGGATCACCGTCCACAGCACCTCGGCCGTGGTGTTGTGGCTGAATTGCGCGGCCACCGCCCCCTTGGACTTGCGGAACTTGAAGATCGCATAGCCCATCGCACCGAACACCAGCGCGCCGATCACCACGCAGACCCACAGCGCCACCATGTGCGCCTCGTAGGCCATGCGCGCAGTCTGGGTGACCCCACGGCCCATGTTGAGCTGCCATTCCTTCGGGTCGGCCGATTGCGCCCAGGCGACTGAAGCGCTCGACAGCGCCACCGTCGCCAAAGCCAGTTTCGTATACGTCGCCTTCCAGCTGCTGCGTTGCGTCATTGCCTAGACCCTTACGTCATCGGTGACGGCCATTGGCGGCCGCGAGCAAGCGTTTCAGCGTAGTTGCCAGTTCCACACGTTCGGCCGGCCCGAGAAAACTTCCGATCTCGATCTGCTTGCCGCTGCTGACCAGCACCACCCTGTCGTCGCGTTCCATGCATAACCTCACCCAATGCGGATGTGCCTGAAACGCTGGTGGCGCATGTCCGGATGGAAACACCTCGACAACGGTCTCCCCTACCCGGATCGCTTCTTCGCGCTCGCCACTTCGCCACAACTGCCGTAGCGCCAGCGCCACCACACCACTGTGCAACAGGGCGAACACCGGCGCGAATGCATTGCCGGTCCACCACCCCAGGCCCGCAAATACCCACATCGTTCCCGCCAAGACTGCGAACAGCTGCACGAACTGCCTGGCCGACAATGCCCGCGGAGGCCGCAACCGCAACTGCGTCCCGACCCCTTCGGACATCAACGGCAGTACTTCGATCATTGGCAACACGCAGCGCACTGCGGGAATGGCCCGATGGTAGACCCGCACGAATGCATGCGGCAAGCGTTTCCGGCAATCATGCGATTGCTGCAGTGCAGCTAAAAACACGCGTAAATCAACCACTTCCCGGTGCATGCGCCGATGCCCGCGGCTGCGGCCGGCAAGGATCGAGTCCGTTTTGGGCCTGCGCCGGCCACGTGCACAAAACGGCGGAAAAGTTGCCGCTTCCACACAAGTGCGCAGGGGCTGCGGCTCTCTAGAATGAGCACGGATTCCCAGGCACCCTTCGCATGAACGCTCAGCTCGACCCGCTTGCCTCTCCCTCAGTTGCGCGCCCGCTGCTGGCGCCCGAGCTGCCTGCCGCACCCGGCGCATTGCGTGCGGCGATCACCGCCGCCTGGCTCAAGGACGAAACCGAACACGTCCGCGAATTGCTCGACCAGGCGCGTCTGCCCGCCGCCGAACAGGCCAAGGTGCAGGCAGTGGCCGCCGATCTGGTCACCCGCGTCCGCGCACGTGCGCAGGACCAGGGCGCGATCGAAGCCTTCATGCGCCAGTACGACCTAGGCAGCGAAGAAGGCGTGCTGCTGATGTGCGTGGCCGAAGCGCTGTTGCGCATTCCCGACCAGGACACCGCAGACAAGCTGATCCGCGACAAGCTCGGCGATGCGGACTGGAAAAAACATGTCGGCGGCAGCGACTCGGTGCTGGTCAACGCATCGACCTGGGGCCTGATGCTCACCGGCAAGCTGGTGCAGCTCAATGACCTCACCCGTGCCGACGTGCCCGGCGCGTTCAAGCGCCTGGTCGGCCGCGTCGGCGAGCCGGTGATTCGCCTGGCGGTGCGCCAGGCGATGAAGATCATGGGCCACCAGTTCGTCATGGGCCGCACCATCGGTGAAGCCCTGTCGCGCTCGCGCAAGGGCGACAACGCCGATTACCGCTATTCCTTCGACATGCTCGGCGAAGGCGCATTGACCATGAAGGATGCGCAGCGCTATCTGCAGGCGTACCGCGATGCCATCCACGCGATCGGCCGCAGCGGCAGTTTCGTCGGCACCGATGTCTTTGCAGCGCCCAGCATCTCGATCAAATTGTCCGCGTTGTATCCGCGCTACGAGCATGCCAAGCGCGCACGCGTGATGGCCGAGCTGGTGCCGGGCGTGCTCGAGCTGGCGCAACTGGCCAAGTCCTACGGCATCGGCTACACCGTCGATGCCGAAGAAGCCGACCGTCTGGAGCTATCGCTGGACATCATCGAGGCCACCTTCTCCGACCCATCGCTGGATGGATGGGAGGGCTATGGCCTGGCGGTGCAGGCGTATCAGAAGCGCACGCCGTACACGATCGATTTTCTCGCCGATCTGGCGCGCCGCGTCGGCCGTCGCATTCCGGTGCGTCTGGTCAAGGGCGCGTACTGGGACGCGGAGATCAAGCGCGCACAGATCGAAGGTCACCCCGGCTACCCGGTTTTTACCCGCAAGCAGAATACCGACGTGTCGTATCTGGCCTGCGCGCGCCGCATGTTCGCGCACAGCGATGCGCTGTATCCAATGTTCGCCACGCACAACGCGCAGACCATCGCGGCGGTACGCGCAATCGCAACGACCAAGCATTACGAACACCAGAAACTGCACGGCATGGGCGATGACCTGTATGCCGAAGTGATTCCGGCCGATCGCCTGGGACTGCCATGCCGCGTGTACGCACCGGTCGGCTCGCACGAGGATCTGCTGCCGTACCTGGTGCGTCGCCTACTTGAGAACGGCGCCAATTCCAGCTTCGTCAATCGCATCACCGACGAGGACGTCGCCATCGAAGATCTGATCCGCGATCCGGTCGAAGCGGTGTCCTCGTTCGGCTCCATTCCGCATCCCAAGATTCCGCTGCCCACCGATCTGTTGCGCAGCCAGAACCAACACAGGAAAAACTCCATGGGCGCCAATCTCGCCAACGACAACGATCTGCGGCAGCTGGCCGAGCAACTCAATGCCGCCATCAAGCCGTGGAAGGCCACCCCACTGGTGCCCGGCGCGGTGATCAGCACGCAGAGCGAGGAGGTGCGCAACCCGGCGGACCGACGCGAAACGGTTGGGCACTGGCAGCCGGCCGATCCGGCCACCGTGCAGACGTCTCTGGCAACCGCCGCTGCCGCGCAGCCGGCCTGGAACCGCACGCCTGCGGCCAGCCGCGCCACCATCCTGGAGCATGCCGCCGACCTGCTTGAAGCACACATGCCCGAATTCATGGCGATCTGCGTCAAGGAGGCAGGCAAGACCCTGCCCGACGCCGTGGCCGAAGTGCGTGAGGCGGTCGACTTCCTGCGTTACTACGCAGCCCAGGCACGCGCGCAGTTCGGTGCGCCCGAACGTCTGCCCGGGCCGACCGGCGAATCCAACGAGTTGCAGCTGCATGGCCGCGGTGTCTTCGTCTGCATCAGCCCCTGGAACTTCCCGCTCGCCATCTTCCTCGGCCAGGTCGCCGCCGCATTGGCTGCCGGCAACAGCGTGATCGCCAAGCCTGCAGAGCAGACCAACTTGATCGGCTACGCCGCAGTGAAGCTGCTGCACGAAGCGGGTATCCCCGAAGCGGTTGTGCAGTTCCTGCCGGGCGACGGCGCCACCGTCGGCGCCGCGCTGACCAATGATCCGCGCGTGGCGGGCGTCGCCTTCACCGGTTCCACGGAGACCGCACGCGTCATCAATCGGACCCTGGCCTCCCGCGATGCCGCGATCGGCGTATTGATTGCCGAAACCGGTGGCCAGAACGCCTTCATCGCCGACTCGTCCTCGTTGCCGGAAGCCGTCGTCAAGGATGCGATCTCCAGCGCCTTCATGTCCGCGGGCCAACGCTGCTCGGCGGCCCGCGTGCTGTTCGTGCAGGACGACATCGCCGACAAGGTGATGACCATGCTGGCCGGCGCAATGGGCGAGCTGAAGATCGGCGATCCTGCGCTGCTGTCCACCGATGTTGGCCCCGTCATCGACGCAGATGCGCTCAAGATCCTCGACGATCATGCGGCGCGTATGGATCGCGAAGCCCGCCTGATCGGCACCACCACGCTGGATCCAGCCGCTGCCAACGGCAGCTTTTTCGCCCCGCGTGCGTACGAGCTGGCCTCGCTCGCGCAGCTGCAGCGCGAAATTTTCGGACCGGTCCTGCATGTCATCCGCTGGAAAGCCGACCAACTCGACGCCGTCATCGATCAGATCAACGCCACCGGTTACGGACTGACCCTGGGCGTGCACTCGCGCATCGACGAGACCATCGATCGCATCACCACGCGTGTTGCGGTAGGCAATGTCTACGTTAACCGCAATCAGATCGGTGCGGTCGTCGGCGTACAGCCCTTCGGCGGCCAGGGCCTGTCAGGCACCGGCCCGAAAGCCGGCGGCCCGCATTACCTGCTTCGTTTTGCCACCGAGAAGGTCGTCACCGTCAATACGACGGCCGCAGGCGGCAACGCCTCGCTTCTGACACTGGGCGACTGAGGGCCAGGCCCACAACTATCAGGCCATCTCTCTTGGCTTGTTGAGGAAAACAAGAACCCCGCATCGCGGGGTTTTTGTTGTGCCCAGATGTCCGCATAAGGTTCCGTGCCCGTACATCTGCATTGCGTAGAAGCAAGCGGTAGGTCATTGCTACACAACAGCATCGCTGCAAGCACCCACCACTCGGCATCGACGTGAAAGTCAGGGGACAGAGGTGAGAAAGAGGCTCAACCTTGGACCATGTCATTGACATGCATAAACCGACGCGTCAGGTGCTGCGTTACATGTAGATGAGCCCCGATCACAGCGTGGCAAGGTGCCAAGGGATGCGCCTTGAATGCCCGAGTACCGTGGCGCTAATCGGCTTCGGCTTCGGCTTACCTTTGGCTCTGGCTCTGGCTTTGGCTCTGGCTCTGGCTCTGGCTCTGGCTCTGGCTTTGGCTCTGGCTTTGGCTTTGGCTTTGGCTTTAGCCAGTTGGCTTAAATTTCGCACAAAAAGAAACCCTCAGTCCTGTTGGACTGAGGGTTTCGGGTAAAGCCCCTGGCGATGACCTACTCTCGCATGGCTTGAGCCACACTACCATCGGCGCAGCTGCGTTTCACTTCCGAGTTCGGGATGGGATCGGGTGGTTCCACAGCGCTAATTTCACCAGGGAGACGGTTGGAGCAGCGCTTGATAGCGCTCGTCTCGCATAGGTAACTTGTGACGTAGCTTGCGTTTGGTGATCTACCAACGTTCGTTGGGACCAAGGCAACTTGAGGTTATATGGTCAAGCCGCACGGATCATTAGTATCAGTTAGCTCAATACATTGCTGTACTTACACACCTGACCTATCAACCACATAGTCTATATGGTTCCTTTAGGGGGCTTGTGCCCCGGGAAGTCTCATCTTGAGGCGCGCTTCCCGCTTAGATGCTTTCAGCGGTTATCGCTTCCGAACATAGCTACCCGGCAATGCCACTGGCGTGACAACCGGAACACCAGAGGTTCGTCCACTCCGGTCCTCTCGTACTAGGAGCAGCCCCTCTCAAACTTCCAACGCCCATGGCAGATAGGGACCGAACTGTCTCACGACGTTCTGAACCCAGCTCGCGTACCACTTTAAATGGCGAACAGCCATACCCTTGGGACCGACTACAGCCCCAGGATGTGATGAGCCGACATCGAGGTGCCAAACACCGCCGTCGATATGAACTCTTGGGCGGTATCAGCCTGTTATCCCCGGAGTACCTTTTATCCGTTGAGCGATGGCCCTTCCATACAGAACCACCGGATCACTAAGACCTACTTTCGTACCTGCTTGATCCGTCGATCTTGCAGTCAAGCACGCTTATGCCTTTGCACACAGTGCGCGATGTCCGACCGCGCTGAGCGTACCTTCGTGCTCCTCCGTTACTCTTTAGGAGGAGACCGCCCCAGTCAAACTACCCACCATACACGGTCCCTGATCCGGATAACGGATCTAGGTTAGAACGTCAAGCACGACAGGGTGGTATTTCAAGGATGGCTCCACTGCAGCTAGCGCCACAGTTTCATAGCCTCCCACCTATCCTACACAGACGAACTCAACGTTCAGTGTAAAGCTATAGTAAAGGTTCACGGGGTCTTTCCGTCTTGCCACGGGAACGCTGCATCTTCACAGCGATTTCAATTTCACTGAGTCTCGGGTGGAGACAGCGCCGCTGTCGTTACGCCATTCGTGCAGGTCGGAACTTACCCGACAAGGAATTTCGCTACCTTAGGACCGTTATAGTTACGGCCGCCGTTTACTGGGGCTTCGATCAAGAGCTTCGCCTTGCGGCTGACCCCATCAATTAACCTTCCAGCACCGGGCAGGCGTCACACCCTATACGTCCACTTTCGTGTTTGCAGAGTGCTGTGTTTTTGATAAACAGTCGCAGCGGCCTGGTTTCTGCGACCCTCTTCAGCTATAGCTCGCATGAGCCACCAAAAAGGGTGCACCTTCTCCCGAAGTTACGGTGCCATGTTGCCTAGTTCCTTCACCCGAGTTCTCTCAAGCGCCTGAGAATTCTCATCCTACCCACCTGTGTCGGTTTACGGTACGGTCTTCGTGAGCTGAAGCTTAGGAGCTTTTCCTGGAAGCGTGGTATCAGTGACTTCGCCATAAAGGCTCGTCTCGGTGCTCGGTCTTAAAGGATCCCGGATTTGCCAAAGATCCAAACCTACCGCCTTTCCCCGGGACAACCAACGCCCGGTACACCTAACCTTCTCCGTCCCTCCATCGCACTCACGCGAGGTGCAGGAATATTAACCTGCTTCCCATCGACTACGGCTTTCGCCCTCGCCTTAGGGACCGACTAACCCTGCGTCGATTAACGTTGCGCAAGGAAACCTTGGGCTTTCGGCGTGCGGGCTTTTCACCCGCATTATCGTTACTCATGTCAGCATTCGCACTTCCGATACCTCCAGCAGACTTCTCAATCCACCTTCGCAGGCTTACGGAACGCTCCTCTACCGCGCATAAAACAAGTTTTATGCACCCCAAGCTTCGGTTCACTGCTTAGCCCCGTTAAATCTTCCGCGCAGACCGACTCGACCAGTGAGCTATTACGCTTTCTTTAAAGGGTGGCTGCTTCTAAGCCAACCTCCTGGCTGTCTATGCCTTTCCACATCGTTTTCCACTTAGCAGTGAATTTGGGACCTTAGCTGTGGGTCTGGGTTGTTTCCCTTTTCACGACGGACGTTAGCACCCGCCGTGTGTCTCCCGGATAGTACGTACTGGTATTCGGAGTTTGCAATGGTTTGGTAAGTCGCGATGACCCCCTAGCCATAACAGTGCTCTACCCCCAGTAGTATTCGTCCGAGGCGCTACCTAAATAGCTTTCGAGGAGAACCAGCTATCTCCGGGTTCGATTAGCTTTTCACTCCTAATCACAGCTCATCCCCGTCTTTTGCAACAGACGTGGGTTCGGGCCTCCAGTACCTGTTACGGCACCTTCACCCTGGCCATGACTAGATCACCCGGTTTCGGGTCTACTGCCCGCGACTATGCGCCCTTATCAGACTCGGTTTCCCTTCGCCTCCCCTATACGGTTAAGCTTGCCACGAACAGTAAGTCGCTGACCCATTATACAAAAGGTACGCAGTCACTCTTGCGAGCTCCTACTGCTTGTACGCACACGGTTTCAGGATCTATTTCACTCCCCTCTCCGGGGTTCTTTTCGCCTTTCCCTCACGGTACTGGTTCACTATCGGTCGGTCAGGAGTATTTAGCCTTGGAGGATGGTCCCCCCATATTCAGACAGGGTTTCACGTGCCCCGCCCTACTCGTCTTCACTGGAGTGGCCCTTTTAAATACAGGGCTATCACCTTCTATGGCCAATCTTTCCAGATTGTTTTTCTAAAGCCATTCCAGCTTAAGGGCTGCTCCCCGTTCGCTCGTCACTACTTAGGGAATCTCGGTTGATTTCTTTTCCTCCGGTTACTTAGATATTTCAGTTCACCGGGTTCGCTTCCAGCAGCTATGAATTCACTGCAGGATACTGCCGAAGCAGTGGGTTTCCCCATTCGGACATTGCCGGATCAAAGCTTGTTGCCAGCTCCCCGACACTTTTCGCAGGCTACCACGTCCTTCATCGCCTCTGACCGCCTAGGCATCCACCGTGTGCGCTTATTCGCTTGACCATATAACCCCAAGTTGCCTCGGAGTTACATGTCGTGTTGTGTGGGGTACAAAGCCACCAACGCGAACATACGACTCAATTATTTAGGGACTCGAAGTCCCCGCCTTAGCCTCAACGACACGTTTAGATAGATATCTCAAACGCTCGCTACGTCACAAGTTATAAAAGAACATGTATCAGCCTCAACGCTGATCCATATAAATTCTTAAGTGTGCACTACATTCAGAGTGGTGGGTCTGGGTAGACTCGAACTACCGACCTCACCCTTATCAGGGGTGCGCTCTAACCACCTGAGCTACAGACCCGAAGTCTTTTCACTCAATATGGTGGAGCCTGTCGGGATCGAACCGACGACCCCCTGCTTGCAAAGCAGGTGCTCTCCCAGCTGAGCTAAGGCCCCAAAAGGGACTTCGCATACCGACCTGTGCCGGTATGAATCTCTGAATGCAGGTAATTTGTGAGGACGCCCGCAAGACGATGACGTCATGCTCAAAAGGAGGTGATCCAGCCGCACCTTCCGATACGGCTACCTTGTTACGACTTCACCCCAGTCATCGGCCACACCGTGGCAAGCGCCCTCCCGAAGGTTAAGCTACCTGCTTCTGGTGCAACAAACTCCCATGGTGTGACGGGCGGTGTGTACAAGGCCCGGGAACGTATTCACCGCAGCAATGCTGATCTGCGATTACTAGCGATTCCGACTTCATGGAGTCGAGTTGCAGACTCCAATCCGGACTGAGATAGGGTTTCTGGGATTGGCTTACCCTCGCGGGTTTGCAGCCCTCTGTCCCTACCATTGTAGTACGTGTGTAGCCCTGGTCGTAAGGGCCATGATGACTTGACGTCATCCCCACCTTCCTCCGGTTTGTCACCGGCGGTCTCCTTAGAGTTCCCACCATTACGTGCTGGCAACTAAGGACAAGGGTTGCGCTCGTTGCGGGACTTAACCCAACATCTCACGACACGAGCTGACGACAGCCATGCAGCACCTGTCTCACGGTTCCCGAAGGCACCAATCCATCTCTGGAAAGTTCCGTGGATGTCAAGACCAGGTAAGGTTCTTCGCGTTGCATCGAATTAAACCACATACTCCACCGCTTGTGCGGGCCCCCGTCAATTCCTTTGAGTTTCAGTCTTGCGACCGTACTCCCCAGGCGGCGAACTTAACGCGTTAGCTTCGATACTGCGTGCCAAATTGCACCCAACATCCAGTTCGCATCGTTTAGGGCGTGGACTACCAGGGTATCTAATCCTGTTTGCTCCCCACGCTTTCGTGCCTCAGTGTCAGTGTTGGTCCAGGTAGCCGCCTTCGCCACGGATGTTCCTCCCGATCTCTACGCATTTCACTGCTACACCGGGAATTCCGCTACCCTCTACCACACTCTAGTGACCCAGTATCCACTGCAATTCCCAGGTTGAGCCCAGGGCTTTCACAACAGACTTAAACCACCACCTACGCACGCTTTACGCCCAGTAATTCCGAGTAACGCTTGCACCCTTCGTATTACCGCGGCTGCTGGCACGAAGTTAGCCGGTGCTTATTCTTTGGGTACCGTCAGAACAATCGGGTATTAACCGACTGCTTTTCTTTCCCAACAAAAGGGCTTTACAACCCGAAGGCCTTCTTCACCCACGCGGCATGGCTGGATCAGGCTTGCGCCCATTGTCCAATATTCCCCACTGCTGCCTCCCGTAGGAGTCTGGACCGTGTCTCAGTTCCAGTGTGGCTGATCATCCTCTCAGACCAGCTACGGATCGTCGCCTTGGTGGGCCTTTACCCCGCCAACTAGCTAATCCGACATCGGCTCATTCAATCGCGCGAAGCCCGAAGGTCCTCCGCTTTCACCCGTAGGTCGTATGCGGTATTAGCGTAAGTTTCCCTACGTTATCCCCCACGAAAGAGTAGATTCCGATGTATTCCTCACCCGTCCGCCACTCGCCACCCATAAGAGCAAGCTCTTACTGTGCTGCCGTTCGACTTGCATGTGTTAGGCCTGCCGCCAGCGTTCACTCTGAGCCAGGATCAAACTCTTCACTTAAAATTACATGCCCGAAGGCAAATTACTTTAGCTGCAGAAGTTCAACCACTGGCAACTTATCGCTTGCAAAGCAATTAATATGTTGCATTTTGATTAAACGTCTGCAAGATGGACAATCATCCTTCCTGCAGGCGTCCGCACAAATTACCTGCGCACACTGTCAAAGAACATTGGGAAGTGGCCTCAGCGCCGTTCCCGTCAGCTTCGTCGTTTCCGTCGAAGCGAGCCGCCCATTATAGCGGACTTTTTCTTGCCGTCAACACCTCATTTCGAGGTGGTTGACGCTGCTTCGTTTCGACCCGAAGGTTTTCTGCGAAGCGAGCCGGCCATATTAGCAGGCTTTTCATCTTCGTCAACCCCTCGTGAAGAGGAAGTTGCCGCCGCTGCACTTCAATTCGCCGTAGCGTCTTTCCGTGTAGCGAGCCGCCCATCATAGCCGGCTTTTTCGTTTCGTCAACACCCTAAATCAGGGAATTTTCGAACCCTTTCCGCTCTGGTTCCGCGTTTGCGGGGCCGTTGCGTCGGGGGAGGCGAACTATAGGCCCAACCGGCGAGTTTGGGAAGGGGTTTGTGAGAGAAATTTCACGATTTTTCCCCTTCCCCTGCGGTGACACGCCCTGATAACCCGCTATGGCAAACCGCTGATCCGGCTCATGCATCCCGGTGCACCTATATAGATGTCACCGCAGAGCGGAGGTTGCCGCCATGCAGCAACCCTTCGCAGCTCAGCCGCTGACCAGCGCCACGCGGGCGAAGTTACGCTTGCCCACCTGGATGACGCCTTCGAAGCCCGGCCCGAACTGGCGTGCCGGATCTTCGACCACTTCGCCATCGATCTTGACCGCTCGCTCCTTGAGCTTGCGCGTAGCTTCCGAATTACTTGGCGTCAGGCCAGCAGCAGTAAGCAGGCTTGCGATCCGCAGACCTTCGGCCGGTACAGCGACCTCCTGCAACGGCAACAGACTGGTGTCGCCCTGCCCTGTCACTACCGCGTGCCAGCCGGCAATGGCCTGCTCCGCGGTAGCAGCGTCGTGGAAACGTGCGGTGAGTTCCCGCGCCAGCCGCAATTTGACCTCACGCGGGTGCAGTTCACCCGAGGCGACCTGCGCCTTCAGGCGCTCTGCTTCGGCCACGCTGATGTCGAAAGACAGCAGATCGATCCAGCGCCAGGTCAGCTCGTCGCCGATCTTCATGGTCTTGGTGACGATGTCGATGGCCGGCTCGTTGATGCCGATGTAGTTGCCCAGCGACTTGGACATCTTGGCCACGCCGTCCAGGCCTTCCAGCAGCGGCATGGTCAGCACGACCTGCGGGGCCTGGCCGTAGTGCTCCTGCAGGCCACGGCCCATCAACAGGTTGAACTTCTGGTCGGTACCGCCCAGTTCGACGTCCGCTTTCAGGGCGACCGAGTCGTAGCCCTGGACCAGCGGATACAGGAATTCGTGGATGGCGATCGGCTGCTGGTTAGTGAAGCGCTTGGCGAAGTCGTCGCGCTCGAGCATGCGCGCCACCGTGTGCTGCGCGGACAGCTTGATCATGTCCGCCGCGCTCATCTGGCCGAACCACTCGGAGTTGAAGCGCACCTCGGTGCGTTCGCGGTCCAGGATCTTGAAGACCTGCTCCTCATAGGTGCGGGCATTGGCCAGCACATCGTCGCGGCTCAGCGGCTTGCGGGTGACGTTCTTGCCGCTCGGGTCGCCGATCATGCCGGTGAAGTCGCCGATCAGGAAGATCACCTGGTGCCCGAGCTGCTGGAACTGCCGCATCTTGTTGAGCAGCACGGTATGGCCCAGATGCAAATCCGGTGCGGTGGGATCGAAACCGGCCTTGACCCGCAAGGGCACGCCTGATTTCAGTCGCGCTTCGAGTTGATCGAGCTTGAGGATCTCCTCGGCGCCGCGACCGATGAGTGCGAGGGATTCTTCGATAGTGGCCAACCACAGACTCCAGCGGCGTTTGCCGTCAACAACGTGAACGATGTTAAACGCGGGTTAATTCCGCGCCAAATGTAAATAAACGAACAGGCTCAATGGTTTGACGCGCTGTTACAGGCTGTCTATGGTACCGGCGATTGGGCTCGCACTTCGAGCCAGCGAGGAATTTGAACGATGCAGAACTCAGAGCAGGGCCGTGCACGCAAGCGGCGCTTTCACGAACGCCTCCACGTCCTCCACGACACTGCACTGCATCGCAAGCTCAAGGCGCATCTGCCGGCGGCATTCAACGACCAATGGACACGCCGTCATTGGATCCATGCCAGCCTGTTCGCGACCATCGGTGCGCTGGTGACCACGATTGTGCCGGGCTTCTCCAACGCCATCGACACCCCGCTGTCCAGCCATTCCACGCTGGCCTTGCCGCTGCCGCCGTTGGTGCCGAGCCGCAAGCAGCTGGCGCCGAGCACCGATTGGGAAATCCTGCAGGTCAAATCCGGGCAGACGCTGAGCACCTTGTTCGGCGAGTTGGGAATCCCGACCGCGGTGATGTACCAGGTACTGGCGCATCCGGGCACCAAGGAGGCGCTGACCAAGCTGCGTCCGGGCGCCGAGATTGCCTTCGATATGCCGACGCCGGGCGAGTTGCGCGCATTGCGCTTCGACCGCGACGACAGCCACCGCGTGGAGCTGCGCCTGCTGGGCGACAGCGTGCGGGAGAATGTCACCGAGCGGGCGACGACCACGCGCACGGTGGTGGCAAGCGGGGAAATCAGCAGCTCGCTGTACGCCTCGGCCGGCAAGTCGGGGCTGTCGCCAGCGGCGGTGGCGGTCATGACCGATGAGATCTTCAAGTACGACATCGACTTCGACAAGGATCTGCAGCCGGGCGATCGCTTCAGCGTGGTGATGGACGAAACCTGGCGCGAGGGCGAGCGGATCAATACCGGCGACATCCTGGCGGCGACCTTTACCACCGGCGGCAAGACCTACACCGGCTTCCGTTTCGAGCGTGCCGGCAAGCCGGCCGAGTATTTCGACATCACCGGCCGGCCGTTGAAGAAGAGCTTCATCCGGATGCCGGTGGCCTACAGCCGCATCAGCTCGACCTTTGGCGCACGCAAGCATCCGGTGCTGGGCACCATGCGCATGCACAAGGGCGTGGACTACGCGGCAGCCTCGGGCACGCCGATCATGGCTGCCGGCGATGCGCGGGTGGTGTTCGTCGGCACCCAGCGCGGCTACGGCAATGTGGTGATCCTGGACCACGGCAGGAACTTCAGCACGCTGTACGGGCATATGTCGCGCTTCGGCAAGATCAAGGCCGGCCAGCGCATCAACCAGGGCACGGTGATTGGCTATGTCGGCATGACCGGCCTGGCGACCGGCCCGCATCTGCATTACGAATTCCGCGTCGCCGGGCAGCAGCGCAACCCCATGTCGGTGACCATGCCGCCGCCCGAGCCCTTGCAGGGTGCCGAGCTGGCCGCATTCCGCGCGCAGACGGCGCCGGCGCTGGCGCGTATCGAAGGCATGGAGAAGTTGATCTACGCCGACGCCGGCAAGCCTGCCAAGGGCAAGCCGCGCGGTTGAGTAGATACGGCTGATTTCTCGGCCGCCGACCCGGCCATCGCCGATCGGATGGCTGCGGAGCGGTTCGCGAAGGGTTTAGCTCACGCGATATCCCGGCCAGCGTCGGGCTAAGGCTGGCCACAAGTGGGAACCCGGACGCCGACGCGACAGTCGGCACTGCGCGTGGAGCGCTGCCTGGCGAGCGCACAGCCCATCGGCCCTGCCGCGAGACGTGCAGGGCCGGTTGACTCTCCCACCCCGGCTGCACAAGCTGCATGACCACTGTGCAACTGGCTCTGGCATGTCTGCTCCGGAACACCTGGAATCCCCGCTCTACCTGGGCCTGATGTCGGGCACCAGCGCCGACGGCATCGATGCCGCACTGGTGCGCTTTGCCGATGACAGCCATCGCCGCTGCGAACTGGTTGCCGGCACCACCGTGGCCTGGGAGCCGCAACTGCGCGAAACGCTGGTGATGCTGGGCCAGGGCGCCGACGTGATCGCCATCGATGCGCTTGGACACCTGGATGCGCAGGTGGGGCTGGCGTTTGCGGCCGCGGCCAATCAACTGATCCGCGACAGCGGCATCGCGCGTGGGCGCGTTCGCGCGATCGGCTCGCATGGGCAGACCATTCGGCATCGACCCAAGGCCGATCCGGCCTTCACCTGGCAGATCGGCGATGCCAGCCGGATTGCCGAGCACACCGGCATCACCACGGTGGCCGATTTCCGCCGTCGCGATGTGGCTGCCGGCGGCCAGGGCGCGCCGCTGATGCCGGCCTTTCATCTGGCCATGCTCGGCACGGGCGATGAAGACCGCGCGGTGCTCAATCTGGGCGGCATCGGCAACCTGACGCTGATCCCGCGCGATGGCGCGGTGCTGGGCTTCGATACCGGGCCGGCCAATGCCTTGCTGGATAGCTGGTGCCAGCAGCATCGCGGCACGGCGTTCGATGCCGACGGTGCGTTCGCCGCCAGCGGGCGCGTCGATACCGCACTGCTGCAGGCGTTGCTGGCCGACCCGTGGTTTGCGCTGGCACCGCCCAAAAGCACCGGACGCGAGCAGTTCCATCTGGACTGGGCGATGCAGGCGATGCGGTCGCTGGGAGACGTGGCGCTGTCTGCGGCCGATGTGCAGGCGACCCTGCTCGAACTGACCGCGGCCAGTGTCGCCGACGCGTTGCTGCGGCTGCAGCCCGATACCCGCCGGGTGCTGGTGTGCGGTGGCGGGGTGCGCAATCCGGTATTAATGGCACGACTGGCGGCGCGATTGCCGGGCGTGATGGTGGAATCCAGCGCGCGGCATGGGCTGGATCCGGACTACCTGGAGGCAATGGGGTTCGCATGGTTGGCCGCGGAGCTGCTCGCAGGCCGGGCCGCCAATCTGCCGTCGGTGACCGGGGCGGCCGGACCGCGGTTGCTGGGAGCGATCCATCCGGCGTGACAGGCCTGGATCAGTTGCGGGCGCCCGCATTCGCAGCATCCTCGCGCCGAATGGATTCGCACGCGAGGCAGCGCTGGCTGACCGTTTACAACGCTACGGACTATTCCCCGCCGGCAGCGCCTTGAGCGCGGCAATCGCTTCGGCCAGGGCATCGACTTCCGGGTGTTGCAGGCCGCCGGTGACTTCGTATTCGCTGGCGAACAGGCCCTGTTCGAGCAGATGCATCACGGTCTGGTGCTGGGTCCAGCCGCGAGCGACGGAGATGCGACGAATCCTGTCCACCAGCAATGGATCGATGTCCCGCAACATCAGATCGGTCATGCCCTGCCTCGTGCACTGCGCTGCCCCGCCTGCATCATCGGCAACCTTGGCGGCCGTTTCAATCCGGGCGCCCATCGCGGGCATCCAGCCGCGGCCACAGCCAGGCGAGCAGGGCCAGCGTGGGAACCACGGTCAGGGCGCTGAGGATGAAGAAGGTGCTGTAGGAGGTGGCCTCGACCAGAAACCCGGACACACCGCCGGCGAATTTACCCGGCAAATTGGCCAGCGACACCAGCAAGGCGTACTGGGTGGCGGTGAAATTGCGATTTGTCAGCGATGACATGAAGGCCACCAGCACGGTGCCGGCGAACCCCTGGAACAGATTGTCGGCACTGAGTGCGGCGTAGAACGCCCACAATTTGCCGGGGTTCTGCGCCATCAACAAAAACGCCAGGTTGGACAGCGCCACACCCAAGGCGGCCACCAGCAGCATGCGACGGAAGCCGAACGCCGCCACCGCCGCACCGCCGGCGAACGCGCCGACGATGCCCATCCACACGCCGAACAGCTTGGACACTGTGGCGATGTCGGCCTTGGTGTAGCCAGAATCCAGATAGAACGGCCCGGCCATCACGCCGATCACCTGATCCGGGAATTTGAACAGGCCGACAAATGCCAGCAGGACGATGCCCAGCGCCAGCCCATTACTGGAGAAGAAACTGGAAATGGGCTGCCAGAATGCGCCGGCCACGTCGATGCGACGCACCACTGTGACCAGCGGCCGGTCCGGCTCGCGGCATACCAGGGTGGTGATGATCGGCAGCAGCATCAGCGCCGACATGGCCAGGTACGCGGAGGTCCAGTTGAGGTATTCGGCCAGGTACAGGGCCCCGGCGCCACCGAGGATCAGGCCGATCCGATAGCCCAGGGTGTAGGTCGCCGCCAAGGCCGCCTGCGCCGTGTCCGGGGCAATTTCGATGCGGTAGGCATCCACCACCGAATCCTGCGTGGCGCCCCAGAACGAGGCGAACAGCACCCAGGCGACCAGGCCGGTGACACTCATGTCCGGGCGCGAAAACGCCAGTGCGAACAGGCCGGCAGTGACGCCGAGTTGCGAGACCAGCAGCCAGGAACGCCGGCGGCCCAGAAACGCAGTGATCGGGAACGCATAGCGGTCGATCAGCGGAGCCCACAGGAACTTGAGCAGGTAGAAGAAGCTGGCCAGGCTGATCAGACCGATGCTGCCCAGATCCAGCCCCACGTCGCGCAGCCGGGTGGACAGGGTCTGCGAGGCGATCAACAGAAACGGCAGACCGCTGCCGAAACCCAGCAGTGCCATGGTTGCCGCCGATGGCGTGGCGAAGGCCTGCCGGATGCCGCGCAGTCCTTTGTAGTCGGGTACAGGCTTGGTCATGCGTGTGGCCGCTGGGAACGAGTGCTGATTGTTGCGGGGCGGGCAGTATCGCTAGCCGCTGCGCGGATTGCCCTGCCGGAAACGCATGATTGGCTCCATGAAGGATCAATCACTATCAGCCTGCGGCCAGGCACAACCTGCACGCACTCGAGGTTGATCTCCACGCAGTGGCTGGAAGCACCCCACTGGGGGGCCTGGCCAACCGTCCCCATGCTCGTCGCTGCCAGCCGCGCGCCCTCACTCACTCCGCGTAATCCACGATGTACGGCGCGTGGTCGGAGAAGCGCTGCTCGCGGTAGATGGAGCAGGCCTTCACCTTGTCGCGCAGGCCGGGGGTGACCAGTTGGTAGTCGATGCGCCAACCGACGTTGTTGGTGCGCGCTGCGCCGCGGTTGCTCCACCAGGTGTAGTCCTGGCCCTGGGGATGCAGCACGCGGTAGGTGTCGACCCAGCCGCGGCCGCTGGCGGAGTTGGCGTCTTCCAGCGCATCGGCGCACAGGCCGTTGAGCCAGTCGCGCTCGGGCGGCAGGCAGCCGGAATTCTTCTGGTTGGACTTCCAGTTCTTGATGTCCAGCGCCGAGCGCACGATGTTCCAGTCGCCGCACAGCACGTACTGCCGGCCGCTGGCCAGCCACTGCTCCAGGATCGGCCGCAGCCATTCCATCACCTGGAACTTGTAGCCCTGGCGCAACTCGCCCGACGAGCCGGACGGGATATAGAAGGACACCACACTGAGGTTGCCGAAGCGCGCTTCGACATAGCGGCCTTCTTCGTCGAACTCGGGCCAGCCCAGCGCAGTGCGCACTTCATCGGGCTCGTGCCTGCTGTAGATGGCCACGCCGCTGTAGCCCTTCTTGGTGCTGGCGTCGCGGAACCACGCCTTGTAGCCGGTGGGCAGGAACTTGGGACCAGCCAGCTGATGCTCCTGGGCCTTGGTCTCCTGCACGCACAGCACGTCGGCGTCCTGGTCGGCGAACCACTCGAAGAAACCCTTGGTGACGGCCGAGCGCAGGCCGTTGGCGTTGAAACTGATGATGCGCATAGGCCGGGAATGGGGAGTCGGGAATAGGGAATCGTAAAGCCTACCCCAGCGCAGCTGCGAAGGCTGCCGAGGCGCGATGCGTTTACCATTCCCGATTCTCCATTCCCCCATTCCCGTCAATGACCGACCACCGCACCCGTTTCCTGCAGCTGGCCCTGGGCGCCGATGCCCTGCGCTTTGGCGAGTTCACGCTCAAGTCCGGGCGGCTCAGCCCGTATTTCTTCAATGCCGGGCGCTTCGATTCGGGCGCCAAGACTGCGCAGCTGGCGCAGTGCTATGCCGATGCGATCGATGCGGCCGGGGTGGAGTTCGACCTGTTGTTCGGGCCGGCCTACAAGGGCATCCCGCTGGCGACCGCGCTGGCCTGCGCCTATGCCGGGCGCGGGCGCGACCTGCCGCTGGCGTTCAACCGCAAGGAAGCCAAGGACCATGGCGAGGGCGGCAGCCTGATCGGTGCGCCGCTTGAGGGCCGCAAGGTGCTGATCGTCGACGACGTGATCACTGCCGGCACCGCTATCCGCGAGGCGCTGGGCATCATCCGTGGCGCCGGCGGCATTCCGTCCGGGATCGTGGTGGCGCTGGACCGGCAGGAGATCGCCTCCGAGCAGGATCGCCGCTCGGCCGCGCAGGCGGTGGCGGCCGAGGCCGGCATCCCGGTGATCGCGGTGGCCAACTTGGGCGACCTGCTTGCTTTTGCGGCAGGAAACGCCGACCTTGTCGGCTTCCGGGAACCGCTGCTGGCCTATCGTGGCCGCTACGGTACCGACACCACAGGCTGACGGCAGGCGACAGGGGGCTGCGATGATGCCGAGACACACCCGTTTGGCGTTACTCGCCGCCGTTGCGGCAGCCGTGGCCGCCGCGCCTGCCATCGCGCAGGACAAGCCGGCCGCGAAGAAGCTGTATTGCTGGAACCAGAACGGCGCCCGGGTGTGCAGCGATACGCTGCCGCCGGAGGCGGTCAATCAGGCGCGCGACGAATTCAACGCCAAGAGCGGCCTGCGCAGCGCCGAGGTGCAGCGCGCCATGAACAGCGACGAGCGCGCCGCAGCAGCCGCCAGCGAGCAGCAACGCCAGGCCGACCTGGCCGCCGAGCAGATGCGCCAGCGCACCGACCAAGCGATGTTGATGTCCTACCAGAGCGAGGACGACCTGCGCCGGGTGTTCAACGAGCGCATCGCCATCGTCGACAACAACATCCACACCGCGCGTTTCAACGTGACCAGCCTGCGCGAAGGGCTGGCCAGCATGCTGCGCAGCGCCGGCGACCGCGAACTGGCCGGCCAGGCGGTGGCCGACAAGCTGGCAGCCGACATCCAGCAACGCCATCGCGAGCTGATGGCGCAACTGCGTCTGCAGACCAGCTTCGAGCAGCAACGGGTGGCGCTGGACGGCGAGATCGCCGACATCCTGCAGCGCTACCGGGCGATGAAGGAGCCGCCGGCCGGCGCCGCGCCAACCGGCTGACCGGCGCAGCCGTCATTCCCGCCCGTGCAGCGCACTGCGGCGGGCGGCATTTCCCGATCCGACGCCCTGCCCGCATAATGGCCGGTCTTACTCCCTGCCCACGAGGCTCTCCCGCATGGCCCGGATCATCGCCATTGCCAACCAGAAAGGCGGCGTCGGCAAGACCACGACCGCGGTCAATCTGGCGGCCGGCCTGGCGCGCGCGCCCAAGCGTGTGCTGCTGGTGGATCTGGACTCGCAGGGCAACGCGACCATGGGCAGCGGCATCGACAAGCGCGATGTGGCCGCCTCGACCTGCGACCTGTTGCTGGGCGAAAACACCGCGGCCGAAATCCGCGTCACCGCGCCGGAAGGCTTCGACCTGCTGCCGGGCAACATCGACCTGACCGCGGCCGAGATCCAGCTGATGGATCAGGGCGAGCGCGAGCAGCGGCTCAAGCGCGCCCTGGCGCCGATCCGCGACGAGTACGACTTCATCCTGATCGACTGCCCGCCGGCGTTGTCGCTGCTGACGCTCAATGCCTTGACCGCGGCCGATTCGATCATCGTGCCGATGCAGTGCGAGTACTACGCACTGGAAGGACTGACCGCGCTGCTGGAAACCATCGAGGCGTTGCGCGCCAACCTCAATCCGGCGCTGGAGATCGAAGGCGTGCTGCGCACGATGTTCGACATCCGCAACAACCTGGCCAATGCGGTGTCGGCCGAGCTGACCGAGCATTTCGGCGACAAGGTGTTCCGCACCATCGTGCCGCGCAACGTGCGCCTGGCCGAGGCGCCCAGCCATGGCCAGAGCATCGTCGGTTACGACCGCACCTCGCGCGGTGGCGTGGCCTACCTGGGGCTGGCCGGCGAAATCGTGCGCCGCCAGAACGACCGCAACAAGGCCTACCGGCCCGTGGAGACCGTCTGATGAACAAGCCGATCCCCGCAAAGAAGCGCGGCCTGGGCCGTGGCCTGGAAGCGCTGCTGGGGCCGAAGGGCGCGGCCGCCGCCGCGGCGCCGAGCGTGGCCAGCGAGGAGGCCTTGCAGCCGGGCGACAGTCTGCGCCGGTTGCCGGTCACCCAGTTGCAGCCGGGCAAGTACCAGCCGCGCAAGGAGATGGACGAGGTCAAGCTGGCCGAGCTGGCGGAGTCGATCAAGGCGCAGGGGGTGATCCAGCCGATCGTGGCGCGCGAGCTGGCACCGGGGCAGTTCGAGATCGTGGCCGGCGAGCGTCGCTGGCGCGCCTCGCAGCTGGCCGGGCTGAGCGAAGTGCCGGTGGTGGTGCGCGAGCTGGACGACCGCACCGTCATCGCGATGGCGCTGATCGAGAACATCCAGCGCGAAGACCTCAACCCGCTGGAAGAAGCGCAGGCGCTGCAGCGCTTGATCGACGAATTTTCGCTGACCCACGCCGAGGCCGCTGGTGCGGTGGGCCGCTCGCGTGCATCGGTGTCCAACCTGCTGCGGCTGCTGGAATTGCCGGTGGCGATCCGCGTGCTGCTGGAAACCCGCCGCCTGGAGATGGGCCATGCGCGTGCGCTGCTCACCCTGGCGCCGGAGCTGGCCAGCAAACTGGCGCAGGAAGCGGCCGACCAGGGCTGGTCGGTGCGCGAGGTCGAACACCGTGCGCAGCAGTTCGCCGCCGGCAAGGTGCCCGGCGCATTGCGCAAGGGCAAGCCGGCCGCCGCTGCACCGCAGGCCGATATCGCCTCGCTGGAAACCGAACTGTCCGAATCGCTGGGCACCAAGGTGGTGTTCAACCACGGCCGCGGCGGCAAGGGCAAGCTGGTGATCCACTACACCGACCTGGACACGCTGGACGGCGTGCTCGAACGCCTGCGCCTGCAGCGCAGCTGAGCCTGTGCACCCGCACCAGGAACATCCCCGGCAATGAATCCCGCCAAGGTCGATCGCAAGCACCTGCTGCATCTGACCGACCTGCCGAACGTGGGGCCGGCCTGCGAAAAGGATCTGCAGCGGATCGGCATCCGGGTTGCCGCGCAACTGCGCGGTCGCGATGCCTACGACATGTATGCGCAGCTGTGTCTGCGCACCGGCGTGCTGCACGATCCCTGCGTGATCGACGTGTTCCTGTCGATCACGCGCTTCATGCAAGGCGAGGCGCCACGGCCGTGGTGGGCGTTCAGCGCCGAACGCAAGGCAACCCTGGCCAGCGAAGCACCGCTCAGTCTGGGGTGAGTGCGCGCATGCGATCAGGTGCGGCCATCAACCGGAGCAACCCATGAGCATTGAAGACGACCAGATCAGCCCCGGCGGCAGCACGCTGATGCTGCACGCGCAGGAAAAGGCATTCGAGCCGGCACACGGCGGCGACTGCATCGAGCAGATCAGCGCACATATCGAGCAGCACCTGGGGCCGATCTCGGGAGTCCTGCACGAAATCATCTCCGACGCCGTGCATCTGGACGTGCATGTGGTGCCCGCCACCGCGGAGGTCCCGTACCTGCGGCTGGTGACCTCGGGCATGAGCGACCGGCCGATGACCCTGCCCGAAGGTGTGGAAGCACCGCAGTACATGGAGCTGATGCTGAGCCTGCCCGCCGATTGGCCGATGGACCAGCGCGACTTCGAAGACCCGCGCCACTACTGGCCGATCCGCCTGCTCAAGACCCTGGCCCGGCTGCCGCACAAGTTCGACACCTGGCTGGGCTTCGGCCACACCATTCCCAATGGCCATCCGGCCGAACCCTACGCACCCGGCGTGCGTTTCGACGGCGCCATCGTGCTGCCACCGGTGAGCACGCCCGAGGGATTTGCGCGCCTGGCCATCGATGCCGACAAGACCATCGTGTTCATGACGGTGGTGCCGCTGTATCCGGAGGAGATGGCGCTGAAACTGAAGGACGGCAGCGATGCGCTGCTGGATCGCTTCGATGCCAAGGGGATTGGGGACATCATTGCGCTCGATCGCGTCAACGTCGCCAAAAAGCGCTTCGGGCTGTTCTGAGCGCCGCCTGCCTGCCTGCCCGCTTCCGATATCTCCAGGACCACTGCAATGACCATTCTCGTCACCGGCGCCGCCGGTTTCATCGGGGCCTACACCTGCCGCGCGCTGGCTGCGCGCGGTGAATCGGTGGTGGGCCTGGACAACTACAACAGCTACTACGACCCGCAGCTCAAGCGCGACCGGGTGGCGGCGCTGTGCCCGGGCATCGACATCCGCACGCTGGACCTCACCGACCGCGACGGCCTGGCCGCGTTGTTCGACCAGATCCGGCCCACGCGCGTGGTGCATCTGGCCGCGCAGGCGGGTGTGCGTTACTCGCTGGAAAACCCGTCCGCCTACGTCGACAGCAACCTGGTCGGCTTCGTCAACATGCTCGAACTGTGCCGGCATCGGGGCGTGCAGCACCTGGTGTATGCCTCGAGCAGTTCGGTGTACGGCGATTCGGCCACCCCGCCGTTTTCCGAAGACCAGCGCGTGGACCAGCCGCGCTCGCTGTATGCGGCGACCAAGGCCGCCAACGAGCTGATGGGCTATACCTATGCGCAGCTGTACGGCCTGCGCGCGACCGGGCTGCGGTTCTTCACCGTGTACGGGCCGTGGGGCCGGCCGGACATGGCGCCGCTGATCTTCAGCCGCGCGGTGCTGGCGGGGCGGCCGATCGAGGTGTTCAACCACGGCAGGATGCAGCGCGACTTCACCTTCGTCGACGACATCGTGGCCGGCGTGCTGGGCGCGCTGGACACGCCCAGCGGCGAGCCGATGCCGCACCGAGTGTTCAACCTGGGCAACCACACACCGGTGGAGCTGGAATACTTCATCGACGTGATTGCCCAGGCTGCCGGGCGCCCGGCCGAGAAGGTCTACCGGCCGATGCAGCCGGGCGACATGATCCGCACCATGGCCGATACGCAGCGCGCGCACGCCGCCTTCGGCTTCGAGCCGGCCACCCCGGTCGAGCACGGCCTGCCGCAGGTGGTGGACTGGTGCCGCAGTTATTTCGGCGAGCGCGCCTAGGGCGCGCTTGCGCGGCGGCACAGCGACTAGGCGATCGCATATCGACGCGAGGTCGCGCCCGCAGCGACGGGCGTATCGGCAGGGGCGGCGCGCTGGAGCGTTGAGCTTTCCGCGCCCTACCAGCACCATCCTGGCACGGATCACGACCTCCTGCCGGCTGCGCGGGTCAGGTTATTTAACGCGCTCGCACATGCTACAGGCTGCTTGACGCTCGCTCCAGCGCACACAACGCGGGTTCGCTTCATCCCTGACTCAGACAGTCAGGGCACAATGCGCGATCTTTTTCGCTCAGCCTTCATCTGGCCACCACGAATCCATGAGCCAACCCCAGCTTTCCGTCGTCGTCCCGGTGTTCAACGAGCGCGATAACGTCGCCGCCCTGGTCGGCGAGATCGTCGCCGCCTTGCGCGGGCTGGTGGCGTTCGAGATCGTCTATGTCGACGACCACTCGCGCGACGACACCCTGGCGGTGCTGCAAGGCCTGAAGACCACCACGCCGGAACTGCGCGTGCTGCATCACGTGACCCAGAGCGGCCAGAGCACGGCGGTGCGCAACGGCGTCAAGGCCGCGCGTGCGAGCTGGATCGCCACGCTCGACGGCGACGGCCAGAACGATCCGGCCGACATTCCCAAACTGCTGACCGCGCGCGCCAGCGCCGAGCCGCAGGTGAAGCTGTTCGCCGGCTGGCGGGTCAACCGCCAGGATTCGGGGTCCAAGCGCTGGGCCAGCAAGTGGGCCAACGCGATCCGTTCGCGCATGCTGCACGACAACACCCCCGATACCGGTTGCGGCATCAAGCTGTTTGAGCGCGAGGCGTTCCTGGACCTGCCCTACTTCGATCATATGCACCGCTATCTGCCGGCATTGATGCAGCGTGCCGGCTGGCGCACGGTGAGCGTACCCGTGCATCACCGCCATCGCACCGCCGGCGTGTCCAAGTACAACAACCTCAATCGCGCGCTGGTCGGCATACGCGACCTGCGCGGCGTGGCCTGGTTGATCACCCGCAGCAAGCGCACCGTGGTGCAGGAGCGCTGATGGAACTGCATTGGCTGGATCAACCGCTGACCTGGCTGTACTGGACCGGGCTGCATGTCACCGGCTGGAAGCTGATCGGCTACGTGGGCGCACTGATGTTCGGCGGCCGCTGGCTGGTGCAATTCGTCGCTTCCAAGCGCGCCGGAAAGCCGGTGATCCCGCGCATGTTCTGGTACATGAGCGTGGTCGGCAGCCTGATGACGCTGAGCTATTTCGTGTTCTCGGCCAAGCAGGATTCGGTGGGGGTGCTGCAGAACCTGTTCCCGGCGTTTACCGCGTTCTACAGCCTGTATCTGGATGTGAAGCATCGCGGCTGGAAGCGGGATCGGGTGGTGCATTGAGCGGGGAATCGGGAATCGGGAATCGGGAATGGGGAATGGGGAGTGGGGATTCGTCAGTGCGGCACGGCTGATCCAGGTCTCCAGCCTTTGAAGTTATGCTGGCTTCGTCACTGAGCCGATGGGCACGCTGCATTGGCTCTGCTTTCGGTTGATAACGTCAGGGGCTCGCTAGCTGGGGTCAACGCGTTTTTTTTCGTACGTCGCGATGCGATGGTTACCGACCTGGGATGAGGCGCGTGGCCGATGCCGCGGCTGTTTGCTCATCGGCATGCTGTGCCTATGTCCAGCGCGCTCCTCCATCGTCCGTTGTCAGGGTCGGCACCGATTGCGGCGCATTGGTACCTGCAGCTGTACACGCATCAGCAGGTGCCGTTGTTTTCCGACTGGCGTTGCGCGCGAGCGGCCGCGGCCAGCCTTGCGGCGGCCGGTCATTGGCAGGGTGCGCAGTTGCTGTGCTGGGTGCTGCTGCCGGACAGTTGGTGCGCGCTGTTGCAGGCACCGGGCAAGGCTGCGCTGCTGCAACTGGCTGCGGTCGCACGACAGGCGGCTGCCGAGGCGGTCAATCGCGCGCGCGGCCGTGGCGGGACGGTGTGGCAGCCGCAGATGCAGGCATCGGCGCTTGCGCCGACTGAGGACCACCGACAGTTCGCGCGCGCGCTGGTGGCGTTGCCAGTACGCGCAGGGCTGGCCGCGCAGATCGGTGGGTATCCGTACTGGGATGCGGTCTGGCTGCTGCACGACCACGCTGCACACGGCGCCGCGATTGCAGTGCCGGATGATCGCGCACGTATGCCGGGTCCGGGAGGCAGGTGACCGTGATCGCGTGCATTCGTCTGGCTTGAGCCGGAAAGACTGATGCGCGTCTTCGCCTGTCAGCCTTGTGGGATATCTGTGCGAGCGACGCCGGTACGATCAACGTTTGACGTCCAGCGGCGTCTGCTCGATCAACGTCTGGCGTCGAGCGGCGTCTGTTCGGGCGACGCCTGACGTCGACCGCCTACGCCTGTCGGAGCGGGCTGCGCGCTGCGGTGATGGCCTGCATCTGCCAGCGCCGACCACTATGTGGTCGGCAGCTGTGGCGACGCGACCTGCCCTGCCGGTACGCCGGCAGGGCGTCGCCCGTGACGCACCGGCCGGTCAAAATTCCAGTGGATGGTCCGGCAGCAGGGCCTGCAACTGGCTGCGGAACAACCCGCGAATCCGCTGCAGTGCGTCTTCGGTATCGGCCTCGAAGCGCAGCACCAGGATCGGCGTGGTATTGGAGGCACGCACCAGGCCCCAGCCGTCGGCGAAGTCCGCACGCAGCCCGTCGATCGTCGACAGCCGCGCCGATTCGAACGGCGATTCCTCACCAGCCTGGGCACGCTCGACAATGCGCGCGACCAGCGCGTGCGCATCGCCATCCACCGGCACCTTGATTTCCGGGGTGGACACGCTTTCGGGCAGGGCGTCCAACACCTCCGACGGGGTTTCCTCGCGCTGGGCCAGGATTTCCAGCAGGCGTGCGGCCGCATAGATGCCGTCGTCGAAACCGTACCAGCGCTCCTTGAAGAAGAAGTGCCCGCTCATCTCGCCAGCCAGTTCGGCGTCGGTCTCGCGCATCTTGGCCTTGATCAGCGAGTGCCCGGTCTTCCACATCAACGGGCTGCCGCCGTTGCGCAGCACGTGATCGGACAACTTGCCGGTGCACTTGACGTCGTAGATCACCAGCGCGCCGGGATTGCGCTGCAGCACATCGGCGGCGAACAGCATCAGCAGACGGTCCGGGAACACCATGGCACCCTGCTTGGTGACCACGCCCAGACGATCGGCATCGCCATCGAAGGCCACGCCGATATCGGCATCGAAGCGCTGCACCATCTTGACCAGGTCGTCGAGGTTATGCGGCTCGCTCGGGTCGGGATGATGATTGGGGAAGGTGCCGTCGATCTCGCAATACAGCGGGATGACCTCGGCGCCGATCGCTTCCAGCAGGCGCGGTGCGATATCGCCGGCCACGCCGTTGCCGGCATCCACCACGACCTTGATCGGGCGGTCCAGCTGCACGTCGTCGGCGATGCGCTGGATGTAGGCGTCGCTGATGTCGCGCTGTTCCAGCTCGCCAGGCGTTGCCGCGGTATGCAGGCGGCCTTCGTTGATGCGCTGGTGCAGTTCGGCGATCGCCGCCCCGGACAGGGTCTCGCCACCGATCACGATCTTGAAGCCGTTGTAGTCGGGCGGATTGTGGCTGCCGGTGACTGCCACGCAGCTGCCGGCGCGTAGTTCGTAGGCGCCGAAGTATACCACCGGGGTGGGCGCCAGGCCGATGTCGATCACCTGGCAGCCGGCGCGACGCAGGCCGTCGATCAGGCCATTGGCGAGCTCCGGGCCCGACAGCCGTCCATCGCGGCCGACCACCACCTCGCGCAGACCCTGCGCCTGCATCACGCTGCCGATGGCCTGGCCGATCAATGCGGCGACGCCGGGGTTGAGGTCCTTGCCGACCACGCCACGGATGTCGTAGGCGCGGAACATCTCGGTGGCGACCTGCACGGCCGGCACCAGCGCCGGCGGCGCGGGCGGCGCATCTGCCTCCAGCGCGCGCGCTTGGCTGGCGAGGCTGGCGTCGTGCTGCAGGCTCTGGCTGAAGGTGGGTTCGTCGGCGGTCGGCTCACCGGTCACGCGGCGACGCGGCAAGGCGACGCGGCCACGGCTGGCCAGCACCAACAGCACGGCGATGACGAGCAGCAGCACGGCCACGATCGCACAGCCCACGGCGCCCAGACCCAGCGGGCCGTCATCGCGTTGCGGTACCGCGGCGGCCACGCGCAGGCCGCTGTTACCCAATGGCCTGGCCAGGGTTTCGGCGGCATCGCCCAGCACCGCATCGCCTTGCTGGGCGACGTTGTAGCTGCCCTGGCGCAAGGCCAGGTACGCGCTGCCGGGCACTGCGATCGCATCCAGCGGGCCGGTCAGACGCAACAACGGCAGCCGCGCGTACACCACCGCCGGCTGCGCGCCCAGGCGCACCGCTGCCGCCACGCCGAGACGGACCTGCTTGGCATCGCGCACCACGTGCACCTGCGCACGCTCGGCCACCAGTGCCGACTCGAGCAGGCTCAGCCGCGCATAGCCGAAATCCTTGGGATTGTCGTAGGCGGCAGCGAGGTCGCCGGACAGGACCTGCACATCCTCGGCGCCCTTGAAGCGCTCGCGGATGCTCGAAGCGGCGGCCAGCGCGTCGCCATTGGCCAACGCGGCGATGACCTGTGGCTGCTTGAGCACGGCGTCGAGCTGGCTGGCCTGCTGGGCCATTGCTCGGCTGATGTCCTGCACGGCGCGGTCGCGCGCCTGTTCCAGTTCCTGTGCAACCGCATCCTGGCGCCATTGCGTATAGCTGCTCCAGCCGAACCAGGCAGCCAGCAGCACCAACACCCCCCCCAACACCGGACCACTCGTACGCACGCTGGACATCGACTGCCTGCGCTCGTTCGCCTTGCTCATGTGACGTCCCCCGTCAGCGCACGCCGGTGTGGCCGAATCCACCCGCTCCCCGCGCGCTGTCGACGAAAGTATCCACCACTTGCAAGCCCACGCGCACGATCGGCAGGATCACCAGCTGGGCGATGCGGTCGCCCGGCTCGATGGTGAAGGCCTCACGGCCACGATTCCAGGTGCTGATCAGCAGCGGCCCCTGGTAATCGGCATCGATGAGCCCGGTGCCGTTGCCGAGCACGATGCCGTGGCGATGGCCCAGGCCCGAGCGCGGCAGGATCACCGCGCACAGCTGCGGGTCGGCCAGATGGATGGCGATGCCGCTGGGAATCAGCGCCGCATCGCCGGGTTCCAGCGTCATCGGCGCTTCCAGCGCGGCGCGCAGGTCCATGCCTGCGCTGGCGTCGGTGGCGTAGGCCGGCAGCGGCCACAGATCGCCAAAGCGCGGGTCGAGCAGCTTCACCTGCAAGGACTGGGTCGGGGTACTCATGCCTGCAATCTCTCCGCGATCAGGGCCAACAGCTGGTCGGCCAGTTCGGTCTTGCTGCTGCTGGGGAAGGCGCGCTCGCCGCCCTGCCAGTAGGCGGTGGCGGCGTTGTTGTCGCTTTCGAAGCCGCCGCCCTCGATCCCCACCTGGTTGGCGATGATCAGGTCCAGCCGCTTGGCGGCCAGCTTGCCACGCGCGTAATGCTCCACGTCGTGCGTTTCGGCGGCAAAGCCGACCACCAGCTTCAGCGCGCCGGTCTGCGCGGCGACCTCGGCCAGGATGTCCGGGGTGCGCACCAGTTCCAGGGTCAGCGTCTCGCCGGTCTTCTTGATCTTCTGCGCGACCACCCGCTTGGGGGTGTAGTCGGCCACTGCGGCGGCGCCGATGTAGATGTCGGCCGGGAACGCGCCCAGCACCGCATCGCGCATCTGCGCAGCCGAGCGCACGTCGATCCGCCGCACCCCGGCCGGGGTGGTCTGGTGCACCGGGCCGCTGACCAGCACCACCTCGGCGCCCTGGCTGGCGGCGGCAGCGGCCAGGGCATAGCCCATCTTGCCGCTGCTACGGTTGCCCACGTAGCGCACCGGGTCCAGGTCCTCGAAGGTGGGGCCGGCGCTGATCACGATGCGCAGGCCGTCCAGTTGCGCGCTGCTGGGCACGAACGCCGGGGCGGCAGCAGCCTTGGAGGCGAGCGGCGCGGCGCTGCCGGCACCGCCGGCCAAGGCGGCGATGATCGTCGCCGGCTCGGCCAGCCGGCCGGGGCCGGACTCGCCTTCGGCCAGCGGGCCGTCCTCGGGACCGACCACGCGCACGCCGCGCGCGGACAGGGTCGCCACGTTCGCCTGCGTGGCCGGGTGCAGCCACATGCGGTGGTTCATTGCCGGGGCCACGGTCAGCGGCGCGGTGGTGGCCAGGCACAGTGTGCTGACCAGATCGTCGGCCAGGCCGTGCGCCAGCCGCGCCAGCAGGTCGGCGGTGGCCGGGGCGACGATCACCTGATCGGCCCAGCGCGCCAGTTCGATATGTCCCATTGCCTGCTCGGCGGCGCTGTCCCACAGCGTGGTGCGGGTGGGCTGCCCGGACAGGGCCTGGAAGCTGAGCGGGGTGACGAATTGTTGCGCGCCGCTGGTCATGGCGACCTGCACCTGCGCACCGGCGTCGCGCAGGCGACGGACCAGTTCGAGCGATTTGTAAGCGGCAATGCCTCCGCCGACGCACAGCAGCAAGCGCTGTCCGTCCAGGGGGCGGGCCTGAGTGGAGCCGATCACGTCGGAGTCGTCCTACGGTTACAAGGACAACTAGATTAGCCGATGCCCCCGTCCGGCCTGATAGGCGTGAGCGATGAGCACCGGCAATCTCGCCATATGCACATTCACGACTGGCCCACCCACGAACGCCCGCGCGAGAAACTTCTGGCGCGCGGGGCGCCTGCCCTGTCCGATGCCGAGCTGCTGGCGATCTTTGTCGGCTCCGGCCTGCGCGGCCAGGACGCCGTCCAGACCGGGCGCGACCTGCTGCTGCGCCACGGCCCGCTGCGCGTGCTGCTGGATCGCACGGCGCCCGCCCTGGCGCGCCTGCCCGGCCTGGGTCCGGCCTCGGCCTGCAAGCTCAGTGCGGCGTTGGAACTGGCGCACCGCCACCTGCTGAGCGCACTGGAACGCGGCGACGCGCTCAGCGACCCGCCCAGCGTCGGCCGCTACTTTTCGCAGCGGCTGCGTGCGCGCTCCTACGAGGTGTTCGCGGTGCTATACCTGGACACCCGCCATCACGCCATCGCCTTCGAGGAAGTGTTCACCGGCACCATCGACGGGGCCGACATCCACCCGCGCGAAGTGGTGCGGCGGGCGCTACTGCACAACGCCGCGGCGGTGATCGTCGGGCACAACCACCCTTCAGGCAATCCGGAGCCGTCCGAGGCCGACCGCGCGGTCACCCGGCGCCTGCTGGATGCGTTTGAGCTGGTGGATATCCGCCTGCTGGACCACTTCGTGATCGGCGACGGGCGTCCGGTCTCGCTGGCCGAGCGCGGCTGGCTGGGATGAGCGCGTGGCGGTGACCTGAACCGTCGGCCCGACCCCGGGGCGCGCGGTCGGGTAAAATCGGTGGTTTCGTTCCAAGCAGATCCCACGTGAAAGCCCAACTCCGCGCACTGATCGGCCAAGGCATTGAAGCCTTGCGCGCCAACGGCACCCTGCCTGCCGACACCCTGCCGCCGGATTTTGTGGTCGAGCGGCCCAAGACGCGCGAGCACGGCGACTTCGCCACCAATGCCGCGATGCTGCTGGCCAAGCCGGCGCGCAGCAACCCGCGCGCGCTGGCCCAGGCGCTGGTCGCCGCATTGCCGGCCAGCGACGACGTGGCCAAGGTGGAGATCGCCGGCCCGGGCTTCATCAATTTCCATCTCGCCCCCACCGCCTACCAGCGCGAAGTGGCGCATGTGCTCAAGCAGGGCCACGACTACGGCCGCGGGCTGGCCGGCAACGGCCGCTCGGTGGGCGTGGAATACGTGTCGGCCAACCCGACCGGCCCGCTGCACGTCGGCCACGGCCGCGCCGCGGCGATCGGCGACAGCCTGGCACGCGTGCTCGATGCCAACGGCTGGAACGTCAAGCGCGAGTTCTACTACAACGATGCCGGCGTGCAGATCGAGAACCTGGCCTTGTCGGTGCAGGCGCGCGCGCAGGGGCTCACCCCCGACAGCGACGGCTGGCCGGAGAACGGCTACCGCGGCGACTACATCGCCGATGTGGCCACCGCCTACCTGGCCGGCGACACCGTCGACCTGGAAGGCCACCTGGTCACCGGCGGCAAGGACCCTGCCGACTTCGACGCGATCCGCCGCTTCGCCGTGGCCTACCTGCGTAACGAGCAGAACCACGACCTGGCCGCGTTCCGCGTCGATTTCGATATCTATTTCCTGGAAAGCTCGCTGTACAAGGACGGCAAGGTCGAAGAGGCGGTGCAGAAGCTGATCGCCTCCGGCCATACCTACGAGGAAGGCGGCGCGTTGTGGTTGAAGTCCACCGACTTCGGCGACGACAAGGACCGGGTGATGCGCAAGTCCGACGGCACCTACACCTACTTCGTGCCGGACGTGGCCTATCACCTGACCAAGTGGCAGCGCGGCTACGAGCGCGCGATCACCGAGCTGGGGGCCGATCACCACGGCTCGCTGACGCGCGTGCGCGCCGGCCTGCAGGCGCTGGAACTGGGCATCCCGCAAGGCTGGCCGGAGTACGTGCTGCACCAGATGGTCACGGTGATGCGCGGCGGCGAGGAAGTGAAACTGTCCAAGCGTGCCGGCAGCTACGTCACCCTGCGCGATCTGATCGAGGAAACCAGCGCCGATGCGGTGCGCTGGTTCCTGATCGCGCGCAAGCCCGATTCGCAGCTCACCTTCGACATCGACCTGGCGCGTCAGCAGAGCAACGACAACCCGGTGTTCTATGTGCAGTACGCGCATGCGCGCGTCTGCAGCGTGCTGCGGCAGGCGCAGGAGAAGGGCTACAAGTACGAGCAGGCGCATGGACTGGCCGAGCTGGCGCGCCTGGACGACGAGCATTCGCTCAACGTCATGGTCGAGCTGTCGCGCTATGCGGAGGTGGTGGAAATCGCCGGGCAGACGCTGGAGCCGTACCAGATCGCGCAATACCTGCGTGAATTGGCGCACGCCTTCCACACGTGGTATCACAACACCAAACTGCTGGTGGACGATGCCGCAGAGCGCGACGCCAAGCTCACCCTCGCCGTCGCCACGCAACAGGTGCTCGCCAACGGCCTGGAACTGCTTGGCGTCAGCGCCCCAGAAAAGATGTAAGCCGGGCCGCATGGCCCGCAACGACGTGATTCGGAGAAGTGGTAGATGGCAGCACGACGCGGTAAGAGTCAGGCGCGACGCAACACCAGCAATGGCACCCCCGGTTGGGTGTGGTTGGTGGCGGGCGCTGCGATTGCGGCAGTGATCTTTCTGGCCGCGCCCAACCTGTTCAAGAAGGACGGCGACGGCTTCCTGCGCGTAGGCCCGCGCGCCAATCCCGACGCGCAGCCCGAGCCGGTGGCCGATGCCGACGTGGATACGCCGGCCGAGCTGCCCAAGCCCAGCGCGCAACCGCCCAAGCCGCAGGCCAAGCCGGGCGATGCGCAGACCCAGTACGACTTCTATACCTTGCTGCCCGGCAAGGAAGTGCAGATGTCCGATGCCGAACTGGCGGCCAGCGCGCGCGCCGAGGAAGCCGCACGTGCGCGCGCGGCGCTGGAAGGAAAGCCGGTCGCGCCTGCACCGGGTGCGAGTGTGGCGGCAGCCACGCCGGCCGCCAGCGTGCCGGTCCCGGTGACCGAAACGGCCGCCAGCGCGCCGAAGCCATTGGCCGAGACCGCCCCGGCACGCCCGGCCGCCACGCCGGCCCCGGCCAGCACTGCGGCACTGAGCACGCCGGCTGCAACCGCTGCGCCGAAGCCGGCAGCGACGGCAGCAGCTGCCACCCCGGCCGCTGCCTCTGCAGTGACCGACAACACCCGCTACATCCTGCAGGCCGGCTCGTTCGGCGCCTCCGGCGATGCCGAATCGACCAAGGCCAAGCTGGCGATGATGGGCCTGGCCGCACGCGTGGAGTCGGCCGACATCAGCGGCAAGACCGTCTACCGCGTGCGCATGGGGCCGTACGGCAGCGCCAGCGAACTGGCCGAAGCCAAGCAGAAGCTGACCGGTAGCGGCTTGCCCGCCATCGCGATCAAGGCACAGTAGCCGCAGTGCTGCAGCGCGCCGCCGGCCTGTGGTTGTGGTGGGGACTGATCGGCGCGGCGCACGCCACCGAGCAGATTCCCGACCGCATCCGGATCGACGGGCAGGACGCGGTGCTGCTGGCCGAGCCATTGGCGCCGGTGCTGGACGACCAGGCCACCTGGCAACGGTTCGTGGCGTATGCGCGGCCGGCGCTGGGCAGTTGCAGTGCAAACTGGCGCGGCTACCAGGCCGATTGGCGCGTGGAGCAGGCGCAGGTGCTGCTGGATCGCATCGTCATCGGTGCCTGCGACACCGCGCCGCCGGCGTTACCGCTCGAGGTGTTGTTCCCCGGACGAACCGCCCCGGTCGCCGCGGACTGGATCGATGGCGAGCTGGTGGTCGCCCTGCCAATCGCCACGAGCACCGGCGACAGCGCACCCGGCACCGCGGAAGCACCGTATCTGCTCCTGCAGGTGCAACACGGCCGCGTAGTGACGCGCGAGCCGCTCAGTGAGGCCGAGCTGCGCGCGCGCCGTGCCCAGGCCCACGCACCCGGCGCTGCCACCACCCCCTGATCCCTTTGCCTGACCCCCTCGCTCGCAGGAGTTATTCCCCATGTCCAAGACTGTTCTGATCACCGGTGCCACCTCCGGATTCGGCAGCGCCGCCGTGCGCCGTTTTGCCGCCGCCGGCTGGAAGATCATCGCCACCGGCCGCCGCGCCGAGCGCCTGGATGCGTTGGCGGCCGAGCTGCCCGCCGGCCAGGTGCACACCGCTGCTTTCGACATGCGCGATGCGCAGGCCCTGTCGGCAGCGATCGACGCATTGCCGGCCGAGTTTGCCGACATCGATGTGCTGGTCAACAACGCCGGGCTGGCGCTGGGCACCGCGCCTGCACAACAGGCCGACCTGACCCAGTGGCAGCAAATGATCGACACCAATGTGACCGCGCTGGTCACCCTCACCCACCGCCTGCTGCCGGCGCTGATCGCACGCCGTGGCGCCATCATCAACATCGCCTCGGTCGCGGCAACCTACCCCTACACCGGCGGCAACGTGTACGGCGGCACCAAGGCGTTCGTGCAGCAGTTCTCGCTGGGCCTGCGCGCGGACCTGCACGGCACCGGCGTGCGCGTGACCTCGATCGAACCGGGCATGGCCGAAACCGAATTCACCCTGGTGCGCACCGGCGGCAACCAGGCCGCCTCGGACACGCTGTACCGCGGGGCCACCCCGATGACCGCCGAGGACATCGCCGAGCAGATCTTCTATGTCGCCAGCCTGCCGGCGCATCTGAACATCAATCGGCTGGAAATCATGCCGGTCACGCAGTCGTTCGCCGGTTTCCAGGTGGCGCGCGACGCGCAGTGACGATGGCCTGCAACGCCAGTGCCTCGGTCGCGCCGCGATCCGATGGTAGGGCGGTCGGCGCGCGAGCAGATCGCGCCGCATCCAAGCTGAGTGCGGCGCTGCAACCGGCGTACCGCCAGGGCTGACGAAAACGCCGCGCATTGCGCGGCGTTTTACTCTGCCTGGTCAGCCGCGATCGGCGGCAGCCAACGGCCGCGCGCCTGGCCGCAGCATCCTGTCGCGCAGTTGCAGGAACGGGCGCTCCACCGCGTAGTGCAACAGCGCGCCACCCAGCACTGCAACCAGCCCATACACCGCAAATGCCAGCACGCCCCGCCCCTCCAGCGCCGGGCCGAACCAGCCCTGGGTGAGATGGAAGACGGCCTTGTGGGTCAGATACAGGCTGTAGGAGATGGCCGCCAGCCATGCCGCGCCCGGCACACGCAAACCGCCAAGTACACCGCTGCTGGCGGTGCCGGCGAGCACCAGCAAGGCCAGCCCCAGCGACAGCACCGGCCAGCCCACCGCATTGCCGATCAGACCGGTGCGCTCGCGGAACAGCCACAGTGCCAGCGCCAGAATCGCCACGCCGGCACACAGAATGGCGTTGCCGTGCTGCTGCAGCCGTTGCCACATCATGGGGCGAAACACCTTCAGTACTGCCAGCACGACACCGGCCAGCAGACCGTCCAGACGATTCCAGGTCGGGTAGTAGATGTCTTCGATAAACCAGTTGCGCTGCAGACCGACGCCAGCGCTGTCCAGGGCAGTGTTGTGCCACCAGATGCCGGCACGCAGCGCGATGCCGGCAACCACGACCAGCACGCAGAGCACCCCAAAGCGTGCGGCCGAGGGCCGACGCAGCAGCAGCGTCGCCAGCAACGGAAACACCAGATAGAAATGTTCTTCCACGCACAACGACCAGGCGTGCGAGAACGCGGCATCACGGCCGTAGTCGACGAACAGGTTCAGGGTGAAGGTGACGAACATCCACCACGGCGCCAGCCCGGGCGACTCGCGAAAGTCCGGCCACGCCATGTAGATCACCAGCACCAGCAAGAACGCCGGCAGGATGCGAAACGCGCGGCGCAGATAGAACTCCTTGAAGTCCAGGCGTTGCCCGCGCGCCAGCGGCCTCAGCACCTGCGTGCCGATCAGAAAGCCGCTTAGGACGAAGAACAGGTCCACGCCCATCCAGCCGTAGCGCGACAACCACGCCCAGTCCGGCCCCAGACCGCCGACCACGAAGGAATGGAACAGCATCACCCAGACAATGGCGATGCCACGCAGCAGATCGAGAGCGGGATAGCGCATGCGGGCGATGCAAAGCCGAGGGAGCCCGATTGTGCCGCATCCCGCCGATGCGACGATGCCGGCGCCGGCGCTGGCCGCAGTCGCCAGCTCGGATCAGCAACGCAGACGTTGTTTCCACATCACTCAGTCGTGCAGGCATGGCCCGGTCGACCACCTATCGGCGACAGCAACACCCCAGCGCCCCACCCGTGCAACAGCCGAAAGTCTTCGGTGAGGCCAGCCGCATTGCTGCAGCCAATCCAATATTGACGCTGTAGCTCCCCCACAGCGTCAACCATCACGCATCGGCCTGTGTCACGCGACGGCCTGCTGCTCGATCCGCACGGCCGGCGCCACCGACACCGCCGGTTGCAGCAATCCCCAGGCTTCCAACTGCTCCACCGCACGGCCGATTCCGTCCTCCTCGCGGATGCGCTGGCCCAGCGCGCGTGCCGCTGCGCGCATGCTCGGCGCGCTGGCCTGGCCGATGGCATCGGCCAGGGTCTCAGGCTGCAGTCCGACCCGTGCAAGCGCCGGCGGGGCGACGCCGCGTTGCGCCAGGCAGTGCGCCCAGAACGGCTGGTCGTAGCCGAACGGCAGCACCACCGACGGAATCCCCGCAGCCAGCGCCGCACCGGTGGTACCGGCACCGCCGTGATGCACCGCCACCGCCACCCGCGGAAACAGCCAATCGTGCGGTGCCTGTTCCAGCTGGAAGAAGCGCTCGGCATCGTCGGATGCGTCTTCCGCGGCCGCCAGCCCGCCCCAGCCGCTGGCCAGCAGCGCACGTTGACCGGTCAGACGCACCGCTGCCTTGACGATGGCGGTGAGCTGGGCCGCATCGCTGCTGATCATGCTGCCGAAGCCGATATACAGCGGCGGCGGGCCGGCCTGCAGAAACGCCTGCAGCGCGGCCGGCGGCTGCCACTGCGGCTGCGGCAACTGCCAGAACCCGCTGACCTGGGCCCGGTCCGGCCAGTCCGGCGGACGTGGGCACAGATGCTCGCTGTAGCCATACACCACGCGCTGCGCACTGCGATCTGGGCCACTCCACGGATACGCCGGCAGCCCCAAGGCCGGGCGCACGATGCCGTTGAGCGCCGGGCGCATCAGCTGCCAGCCGGCAAAGCGCACCGCGTGATGCAGCGCCACGCTCACCAGCCCAGGCAGGCGCACGGTGGGCATGACCATCAACGGCACATGCCGCGAGGCGGTCAGCGGCTGCAATTGCGTGAATACCACCGGCAGGCCATAGGCCTGGCCCAGGCTATGCGCCAGCAGGCTGGCGCTGCCGACGCCGAGAATCAGGCCGGCATCGGCACAGGCCGCGCGGCCCTGCTCAGCCCAGTCGCGCGCCCACTCCAGCAGCTGCGCACGCAAGGTGCCCCAGATGCCGCGCCAGCCACCGCGCATCTCGGCGACATCCGGATGGCCCTGCAGCAGTTTCTGGTGGTCGCCACTGAGCGGGAAGAAGTCCAGCCCATTGGCGCGGATCAGCGCTTCGAAGTTGGCGCTGGTCAGCACCCGCACCGGGTAACCGCGCTCCTGCAAGCCACGGCCCAGCGCAATGATCGGGCGCACATCGCCATGCGTGCCCAGGGTGGCGATCAGCACCGGGCGCTGGCGTCCCGCGTTGAAGGAAGACTCAGGCATATTCGGCCACCCCGTCGCTGGCGGTGGCGATGCTGCCATCACGTTGTGCGGCTTTCGTGGTGGCCGCGTGCAGCAGTGCGCTGAGCGTGGCCGAATGCGTGGACGACAGCATCGAGTGGTGGTCGCTGTCCAGCACATGCAGCTGCAGGTTGCGCACATACGGGCGCCAGGCCTGCGGCCGGTAATCCACCCACACCGTATCGTCGCCGCCGGAGGTCATGCGCACGCTCGCTTCGACGAACACCACGTCCTGGTCCAGCGGCTTGGGACGATGACGCCGCGCCAGATGCAGGTGGTGCTGGGTCATGCCGCCCATGTCGTCCAGCAACGTGGGGCGTTGTTCGAGCAGCTGGCGCACTGCAGGCAGGTCGTTCAAGCCGTAGTGATCGCACAGCAGGCTGGCCAGTTCGGCCACCGTGGTCGGCATCGGCTGGCCGGGTGCAAGATGCAGGCCCAGCGCATGCACCGATGCACGCACGTTTTCCGATTCCGGCAGCGACGCGGCCTGCTCCAGGTGCGGGTAGCTGTCGAGCATTGCCAGCAATTCGACTTCTTCGCCCAGCGCATGCAGTTCGGCAGTGATGGCATGCGCAATCAAGCCGCCCAGCGACCAGCCGATCAATCGGTACGGCCCCTGCGGCTGTACCGCGCGCAGCCGCGCAAGATAGTCACGCGCGATCGCCTCGATGCTTTCCGGGCGATGCTGCGGGTCGCTCAAGCCCGGCGACTGCAAGGCATACACCGGCCACCGCGGATCCAACTGACCGAGCAAGGTGAGATACGACCAGCCCAGGCCGACCACCGGGTGGATGCAGAACAGCGGCGGCGTACCCGGGGTGCCTACCCGCAACGGCAACAGCACGCCGAGCGGGTCGTTCGGGATCTGCGCGTTGCGCTTGACCACCTCGGCCAGGCCGGCGATCGTCGGCGCATGGAACAGGGTGCCCAATGGCAGTTCGACACCAAACGTCTGCGGGAAGCGTGCGGCCATTTCTGCCGCGCGCAGCGAGTCACCGCCGAGCTCGAAGAAGTTGTCTTCCACACCCACCACTTCGATGCCCAGCACGTCCTGCAGCATCGCGGCCAGCTGGTGTTCGAGCGCGTCGCGCGGCGCCACATGCGCGCGCTGCGGCAGCGCACCCGGCGACGGCAAGGCGCGGCGATCCAGCTTGCCATTGGGTGTCAGCGGCAGTGCCTGCAACGGCACCCACAAGGTGGGAATCATCGACGCCGGCAGGCGCTGCTGCAGATGTGCGCGCAATAGTTCGGGCGATGGCGTTGCGCCATGCTTGCCCACCACATACGCCAGCAACTGCAGCGCGTCGTGGTCGCCATCGCGATGACCGACCACCACCGACTGCGCCACCTGCGAGTGCAGCAGCAAGGCGTTTTCGATTTCGGCCGGCTCCACACGATGGCCGCGGATCTTCAGTTGCGCATCTGCGCGGCCGATGAATTCCAGCATGCCGTCGCGGCGCTGACGCACGCGGTCGCCGGTGCGGTACATGTTGCTGCCGTCGTCGGCGAACGGGTCGCGCACAAAGCGCTCGCTGGTCAGCTGGCGCTTGCCGCGATAACCCTTGGCCACGCCCGCGCCGCCGATGTACAACTCGCCGATCGCGCCGGTCGGCAGCGGTTGCCGCTGCGCATCGAGCACATAGACGCGGGTATTGAGCAGCGGCCTGCCGATCGGCGGAGCGGCAGCGTCGGTGAGCTGCAACGGCATGATGGTCGACCAGATCGTGGTTTCGGTCGGCCCGTACAACTGGGTCAGGCGCCCGACCCGGCTCAGCAACTGGGTCGCCAGTTCCGGCACCAGGGCTTCGCCGCCGACCAGGGCGTGGATGCGGTCCAGCGCCAGATCCTGATTGGCAAGCAGGATGCGCCACAGCGACGGAGTGGCCTGCACCATGCTGATCTGCTCCTGCGCGATCAGCCGCGACAGGCTGCGTGGATCGTGGGTGATGCCAGCCGGTGCGATGACCACGCGCGCGCCCACCAACAACGGCAGGTACAGCTCCAGCCCGGCGATATCGAAGGTGATGGTGGTGACCGCCAGCACGCGGTCGCGCGGACGCAACGCAAGCTCATGCTCCATCGCATGCAGGAAATTGAACAGGTTGCGATGGCTGATTTCCACGCCCTTGGGCGCACCGGTCGAGCCGGAGGTGTACAGCACATAGGCCGTACCGTCCGGCGTGGCCAGCGGCGCGATTGCCGCCGGCAGTACCGCCGGGCGCGGATCCAGCCAGACCATGCCGCCGAGCAGATAGCGCTCGCACAACGCCGGCTCGCAGACCAGCGCGATGGCACCGGAATCGTTGAGCATCTGCCGGTTGCGTGCAGCCGGGCTTTCCGGGTCCAGCGGCAGGTACGCCGCCCCGCTCCACATCACCGCCAGCAAGGCCACCAGCAATTGCTCGCTGCGCGGCAACGCGATGGCGACCACGTCGCCGGGGCGGACACCATCGGCCACCCATTGCGCGGCGATGCGCGAGGCCAGTTCGCACAGCGTGGCGTAGTCCAGGGTGCGGTTGTCGTATTGCGCCACCACTGCGGCCGGCATCAGCTCGGCACGCTGCAGCATGCCGTGCAGCAGCGTGGCCGGTTCCGGCAGCGCTGCGGCGGTGGCGTTCCAGGTCTGCAACAGGCGGCGGCGTTCCACATCGCCCAGCACATCGATCTGGCCCAGCGCGCATTCCGGATCGGCCAGCACCGCATCGGCCAGATGGGTCAGGCGGCGGCAGTGCTCGGCCAGCTCGTCGCTGTCGTAGAGCGCCGGATTGGCATCCAGATCGAAGCGCAACGCGGCACCGTCGCCGCGCTCGTAGCAGAAGATGGTCAGATCATCGGCCGGGCCGTTGGAGAGGTTATGCGGCATCGCATAGGCCTGGCCAAACCGCAGTGCGTAATCGAAGGCTTCGATGTTCACTGCCAGGCGTGCGAACTTCTGATCGATCCCGAACATGCCCAGATCGCGGCGCACGTCCTCGAAGCGGTATTGCTGATGACGCAGCGCATGCCTGACCACTGAGGACACCTGCGCGAACAGCGCATGCACCGGCTGCTGCGGATCCATTTTCAGGCGCAGCGAAATCACATTGGCCACCAGGCCTGCGGTCTGCCGGTAACGCGCATTGATGCGGCCCGTTACCGGCATGGCCAGCACCAGATCCTCGGCACCGGTGCAGCGGTAGTAATACGCGGCGATCAGCGAAATCAGCATCTGCGGCAGGCTGGCGCCATAGTCCTTGCCGAGCGCGCGCAGCCGCACCACCTGCTGTGGCGAGAATTGTCCGGTGCCACGCAACAACCCGGTCGACAGGTGATTGCCCGGACGCGCCAGGGTCGCCGGCGGCGGCAGATCGGCCAACTGCTGCATCCAGTAGCTGCGGTCGCGCTGAAAACGATCGGAGTCGCGATACTGCTGTTCCAGCTCGATCAGCGACAGCGCGCTGCCGTACTGCGCAGGCTCCGGCTCGATGTTTTCTGCGTAGGCGTTATACAGCACCGCCATGCGCTGCATCATGATCGAGGCGCAATAGCCATCCATCACCAGATGGCTGACGCATTGCACCCACATATGGTGGTCTTCGCCAAGGCGGAACACTGCGCAATGCCATAACGGCCCGTTCTGCAGATCTTCCGGCTTGCGGATTTCTTCGTCGACCCAATGCTCGGCGGCGTTGCGCGGGGAAGGATCTTCGCTGACGTTGAAATACGGAATCGCGGCGGTGTATTCGGGCAGGACCACCTGATGCGGCACGCCGTCGTGCTCGGCGATGCATAGCCGCAGCGTGTCGAATTCGCGCGTCAGCTGCATGCTGGCGCGGATCAGCAGCTGCGGATCCAGCGGGCCGAACATTTCCAGGGCTTCGGACAACATCAAGGTGTTGTCGGTATGCAACTTGCTGGCGACCCACAGGCCGCGTTGTGCTTTGGTCAGGGGAAACACGGGAGAGGCGTCGGTGTGCATTGCGTGCATCCTTCTTGTGTGGCGCGCAGTCGCCCGGTGCGCCATGTCCGCAATGCGGGCAGTGGGACGCCGGATCAGCACCTGGCCTTGAAACGTGGGGTAAGAGACACCGACGACCGCCAGCGCATGCCGGCGATATACGATGGAAACGCACAATGGGAACGCATCACGAAGCGGCGTGCAGCGTCGATACAACGACGTGCACTGACTTTCCTAAAACACTTGTTTCCCGACAAGTTAAACAAACACTAACAATTAGCCGCCGCGATAAACCGTGCAAAAATCACGAAATCCGCGTCGCCCGCAAAAATTTTTTGCCGAAGTGTGATTTCAACTAGTGTTCTGGATGCATACGTCTACAGATCGCGTTTTTCGCGCGCTGCACGCTACGGAACAGACTGCCATGCATCGCGCAGCAATCCGGCGAAGGCGTTTTTGCCGGGAATTTTGAGTGTTTCATGGCGTATCCGGGACAGCATGCACCAAGACCACTGCATGCAGCGGCATTGATTTTATTGCGTTACAGGGACAACCATTCCGCAAGACACAGCGCTTTTTTTGAATGCCGTCTGCAATCGCACGGTCACACGACGGTTATTTGATTGTCATTGCCACGCCGCGGCGATCACGCATGTACAGTTGCTGCTGCTGATCGCCTGGCCTTGGCTTGAGCGGATGCTATTGGTCGTCGCACGTCGTCGCCGGGGCAAGACGTTACCGGGCTCGGCCAGGGCGCGCAGAAGCCAGGGCGTCCGGCAATGGCGCCGGGTTCGGACCCTGAGCCACGCAGCATTACGGCCGCACAGCGGTGCTGCGGGCCGTCGCGTCAATGCATTGCGCGCGAAGGTGAAACAGAATGGCGCGCCACGGCCTCGGCCGCAGCGCGCAGTGCCTCAGCCCAATGGTTCGTCGGACAGATAGGTGTAACCGGTCAACCCTGCTTCCAGCGCATCGCTCAATTCCTGTGCGCGCTCGGGCGGTAGCTGCGCGGCGGCGATGCGCTCGGCATAGGTCGCACTCAGCGTGTCCAGCTGATAGCCCACGTAGTCCAGCATCACATCGGTGGTATCGCCGCGGCGCTGCTGCGCGATGCGATAGCCATCGCCGTCCACGGCCACTTCCACCGCATCGGTATCGCCGAACAGGTTATGGATATCGCCCAGGATTTCCTGGTAGGCACCGACCAGGAAGAAGCCGATGCGATAGCTCTCACCCGGATTCAACGTGTGCAGCGGCATCGAGCTGTCCAGGCTTTCGTTCTCGACGTAGGTCTTGACCATGCCGTCGGAGTCGCAGGTCATGTCGGCGATGATGCCGCGCCGCTGCGGCGCTTCGTTCAAGCGTTCGATCGGCACGATCGGGAACACCTGGTCGATCGCCCACACATCCGGAATCGACTCGAACACGCTGAAGTTGACGAAGTACTTGTCGACCAGCCGCTCGTTGAGCTCGTCCAGCACCGGGCGATGGCTCTTCTCGTCGAAGCTCAGGCGTGCACGCACGCCGTGCGCAATCGCATAGAACAGGTCATCGATACGCGCGCGGTGGGTCAGGTCGATCTGGCCCAGTGCGTACGCACTCAAGCCTTCGGCATGGAAGTGCTGCGCCTCCTGGAACAGTTCCACCGCCGGGCGCACATCGAGCTCGTCATGGATCTCGCGCAGGTGGCGGATCGCTGCCGGCTCGTCGTCGTGCGCATCCGGCACGCGGCCTTCCGGCGCCTGCTCCACTTCGGACACGTTCGCGATCAGCACCGCATGGTGGGCGGTCATCGCGCGGCCGCATTCGGTGACGATGCGCGGCGGGGTCAGGCCGTGCTCTTCGCAGGCGCTGGCCAGCGGCTGCACGATGTTGCTGGCGTAGGAATGCAGGCCGTAGTTGATCGAGCAATAGCTGCGCGAGCGCGTGCCTTCGTAATCGATGCCCAGGCCGCCGCCGACGTCCACATGGCTGATCCTGGCGCCCAGCCGCGACAGCTCCACGAAATAGCGCGTGGCCTCGCGCATGCCGTTGGCGATGTCGCGCACATTGGAGATCTGCGAGCCCATGTGGAAATGCAGCAGTTGCAGGCTGTCGGCGTACTCGGTGTCGCGCAGCGTCTTCCACAGGTCCAACACCTGACGCGGCGACAGCCCGAACTTGGCCTTGTCGCCGCCGCTGTTCTGCCACTTGCCCGCGCCAAGCGAGGCCAGGCGCATGCGCACGCCCAGGCCCGGCTTGACGTCCAGCGCGCGAGCCTCTTCCAGCACCAGCTTCAGCTCGGAGGGTTTTTCGATGACGATGAAGGTCTGCAGGCCGAGTTTGCGGCCGATCAGCGCCAGGCGGATGTATTCGCGGTCCTTGTAGCCGTTGCAGACGATCAGCCCGCCCGGACGCGACAGCGCCAGCACCGCCATCAGCTCCGGCTTGCTGCCCGCTTCCAGGCCGAAGCCGTCGCCGTGGTGGCTGGCCAGCGTGCCGGCCACGCCGCGATGCTGGTTGACCTTGATCGGGTACACGGCCGTGTAGCCGCCGGCGTAATCCCATTCGGACTGCGCCTGCGCGAACGCCGCCTGCAGCTTGCCCAGGCGCTGGCCCAGGATGTCCGGGAAACGCACCAGCAGCGGCAGCTTGGCGCCGGCTGCGCGCGCGGCGTCCACCACCTCGGGCAACGACACCGACGGACCGTCGCTGGTCGGCGTGACCACCACATGTCCGGCGTCGTTCACATCGAAATACCCGTCGGCCCAATGCGGGATCGAATAGGTCTTGCGGGCTTGGTCGAGGGACCAATCGCTCATTTCGCTGACTCGGCTGGGGCAAAAAGGGCGTGAAGTGTAACGCCTGGCACGCGCAGGGTCCGTTACAATCCGCGCCGACTTCACGCCCTGCTCCTGATTGGAGCGGGGTTGGCGGGGGTTCGAGATGGCCGCCAGCAGCTTGCTTGTGCGCGGCTGCGCCCGACCCTCATCCGGCGCTTTGCGCCACCTTCTCCTACGTGGGAGAAGGAACAGCCCCATCTTTTAGGACTTTGCATGAGCGCCAACGACAACTGGTACATCGAACACTTCCAGCCGACCGGCTCGGCGATCGGCTTCCGCATCAGCGGCAAGCTGGACGAGGTGCAGTCCCCGTTCCAGAAGATCGAGATCTACCAGACCACCGACTGGGGCAAGCTGATGCTGATCGACGGCGCGGTGATGCTGACCAGCCGCGACAATTTCTTCTATCACGAGATGATCAGCCACCCGGCGCTGTTCACCCACGCCGCGCCCAAGCGCGTGGTGATCATCGGCGGCGGCGACTGCGGCACCCTGCGCGAGGTGCTCAAGCACCCGGGCGTGGAAAGCGCCACCCAGTGCGACATCGACGAGCAGGTCACCCGCATGTCGGAGAAGTATTTCCCCGAGCTGTGCGATTCCAACCACGATGCGCGTGCCGAGCTGCTGTTCGACGACGGCGTGGCCTACATGGCCAACTGCCCGGCCGGCAGCGTGGACATCGTGATCGTCGATTCCACCGACCCGGTCGGCCCGGCCGAGGGCCTGTTCAACAAGGCCTTCTACGAGAGCTGCTTCAAGGCATTGAAGGACGACGGCATTCTGGTGCAGCAGTCCGAGTCGCCGCTGGCGCTGCTGGAGCTGATCAAGGAAATGCGCACCGAAATGGGCAAGGCCGGCTTCCAGTCGTTCAAGACCCTGCCCTTCCCGCAGCCGTGCTACCCCACCGGCTGGTGGAGCGTGACCATGGCCAGCAAGCAGGCCAACGCCGATTTCGCCTTCCGCCAGGACGCCGCGCAGGCCAAGGACTTTGAGACGCTGTACTACACCGCGCACCTGCATACCGGCGTGCTGGTCGCACCGCCGTTCGTGGCCAAGGCACTGGGCGAGTAAGCACGGCTCACGCACCGTAGCGCGCCGCCAGCGGATGCAGGCGGCGCGCCAGTAATCACGGCCAGGCCGGGCCGTGACCAGGCAACCGTGCCGAGCGCCCTACAACCGCGCCAGCACCTCGGCCTTCTTGGCGTCGAACTCTTCCTGGGTCACCAGCCCCGCATCCAGCAGCTGCCTGAGCTTGCTCAGCACCTGGATCGGATCGTCCGCGGCCGCTGCCGTGCTCGGCGGTGACGAGGACGCGCTGCCCTGCGCGATGGGTGCGTGCACCACCACGCCACCTGCCGATGCGCGCAACTTGTCGAACTCCAGCTGCTGGCGCTTTTCGTAGGCCGATTCCTCCACCTGCTGCGCATAGGCGTAGACCCGCCGCGCCTGCTTCTTGGGCAGGCTGTCGATGGACAGGTAACCGCCCTGCGTGGTGCGGCACATGATCGTCGCCCCCAGCATCTGCTCGCTCATGTGCACGTCGAGCACCTCGCGCCAGGGGACATCGCGAAACGTCATTCCGAACAGCGTGGGGTGCACCACGATGAATCTGCGAGTGGTCAGCACCACCGCAGCCGGCGACAGGTTCACCACCATTTTCTTCTGCACCGCGATGTACTCGACCTGCTCGTCCCGCGTCAGCAGCTCGTTCACCTTCGGCAGGATCCTGCCCACTGCCGTCGGGTCCTGCTCGTCCGTCAAAAACTGCGCCAATGCGTCCATCTGCCCTCGCCAACGGCTGAGTCAAAGCGTTGACCGTGACACTACACCAACCCGCATGGATGCCCGTGCAACGCCAATGACCGTATGCGGCGCGGCTACAAGGTGCGGCCTCAAACAGAATTGCCGTCTGCCAAGTCGCTGTTGAACTACATCTGACGCAGAAGGGCGGACGCTGCCGCCCGCCGTTCCTGGATCGTTCGCTTACATTAGAAGCGGACTTCGAGTGCCGCGTTCAGTACTTCGGCACGATTGATGGTGGTGTCTTCGGCGTAGTCATAGTAATCGTTGGCGTAAATGTAGTTGGTGTACATCGCGCTCACACTCGCGTGCTTGCCGATATCGACGCCCAGGCCGAGGCTCGCGTAGCCACCGTAGATTTCATCACTCATTTCTGCGACCTCCGCATACCATGAGCCAATGCGCACCACAGCAAACAGTGGAGTGTCACCAAAGTTGAAGCGGGCCGTACCGCCGATGCCGCCAAACTTCACTGCTGGAATAAAGACATCGTCGGTCGAGTCTCCGCGGTCCAGGCGCCCAACCGATCCCTCGAGCCCGATCAACGTCACCGAGCCGGCACGCCAGCGATAGCCGGCACTGAGGCCAAGCATGTCCTGCTTGTAGCCACTGAACACCTCGCCCCTACCACGCTGCACGCTGATAAACGCGCCGCTGTCGATACGCGATTGCTCGGTCCGCGCAGTGCCCGTTGCTGGTACTGGCGCTGCTGCGTACGCCGGCGCAGGCGGCGCATCTACCGCAGGCGTCTGCGCCGTGACGGTGGCAAATCCGCGGGTCTGGTCCACCACACCTGCACTTCCGCTTCCACCGACGGCGGTCGGCGCGCCGCCGCTGCCGGCTTGCGACGGACGCGACTGCGGCGCTGCCGGCGCAGGGGCCTCCTGCGTACCGGCCTGCGGCTGCTTTTGCTGCTGCCGGTAGCTGTCCCAGCCGCGCGACAGCGATTGCGCTGAAGCCTGTGCCGTGACGCCAAGCGCCGTGCAGGCCAACAGCAGTGTTGCAGTCCTTTTCATCGTATTCCCCATGAGTGGTCCCCCATCGTTCCCGCATCCGTGTGCGCGCGGGCGAACCCGACGGCGTCTGGAAGTGGCGCAGTTGCTGTCATCTCTCCGGGGGCGTCCCCGCATCACTGCAATGCCCAAGGCACCGGCCGTGGCACACCGGCGTGGATGTGCGCGACGCGCGCGTGATGCAGCCCCCTGACCGCAGCGCGCACAGTGTCTGGAGTCTCATTGCCTGTCAAGAAGCGGCGAGACGTATGTCGAACCGCACTCTGCCGGGGTGAGCTTCGACATGTTCCGCCACTACCGATCCGCCGCGAGCCGATCGCCAGCTCCCATTGCGATCGAGCGAGATCGCACCGCGGCCGCGGTGCCGCGTGTGGCCGCCCAGCGCATCGGCAGAGCGCTCCCGCGTGCCGTCCGATCCGGTGATTTTGCAAAACCCGAATGCTTCAACCGCTTGAATAGCAAGGCTGTTCCATGTCCGGAACATTTCATTTGTTAAACAAATGTAATTTCAGTACTCGCAAGTTCTAAAATTCACCGGACCGATCCCTCGCGATCATCGTGAACCTGCCAGACGCGTGATTCCTCCGCGCCGCCAAGGTCCGGAGACTTGCCATGCATTACCAGCCGCTGGACACCTCCAGCCTGCAAATCGTCACGCCCGTGCTGCTCAAGCAGGGCACCCGGCTGCTCGAGCCCAACGTCTATCGCACGCATCTGGATGGGCAACTGGCGGTGGTCAAGGACTACAGCCGCTACCGCCGTACGCTGCTGGCGCCGATCGCGCGGCTGATGGTGCGGCACGAGGCCAAGATGCTGGCCCGCCTGCACGGCTGGCGGCATGCGCCGGCCCTGCTCGGCACGCTGGGCGGGCTGGCGCTGGGCATGGAGTTCATTCCGGGCGACACGCTCAGCGCCAGCGCGGTGGTCGGCCAGGAAGTGTTCCAGCAGCTGCAGCAGGCGCTGCGCCGCCTGCACGCCGTCGGCATCACCCACAACGATCTGCACGGCACCAATGTGGTAATCAGTGCCGGCGTGCCGGTGCTGATCGATTTCACCTCGGCGTGGCGCTTCCCGCGCTGGTTGCGGCGCGGCACGCTGGCGCGGCAACTGCAGCGCAGCGACTTGGCCAATTTCCAGAAGATGCGCCAGCGCCTGGCCGGGATCGCGCCGACCGCCGACGAGGCCGCACGCAGCGCCGAGCCGCGCTGGGTACGCACCATCCGCGGCAGCTGGAAGCGACTGTATCGGCACCTGAAGCGCGATGCGCAGCCAACCAGTGCCGACTGAAACCTGCTGACCGGCAGGCCGCGGCCACCCGCCGCCAATGCAGCGGGCGCCGGGCGCGATGCCTGGCCGGTGACGTGCAACGGCGCCCTGCATCCAGCACCGGCGCCGGCACCTGCGCAACAACGCATTCGATCTGCGTCCCGCATGCTGATCCGGCGTCGTGGGCCACACCCGCCGGGCTGCAAGCCTGGCCATCCCGATGCCACGCCAACGGTGCACCGATCTTCCTGGCGAGCAATCGCCAGCTGGTGCGCAACGGCGCGGGGAAACCACAGTGGACAGGGGTACGCGCCGATGCCGTGCACCGTCGGCGCCCTCCAGGCGGCTAGCCGGTCGTCCGGTCGCCGCCCCGGCTCCTCACTGCGCGCCGGCCGCTTCGGCTGCCGACGGCGCGCGGTAGGCGATCAATTGCGGCGCGTCGGCGACGAAGCGGTCCAGCACGCCATCGGCGATCTTGACCGGGCCACCGAAGCGCGTGGCGCCGGGGATCGAGGGGATCGCCGCGGCTTCGGCAGCGATGCGCTTGGCATCGGCAAACGCAACTGCCGCCTGCGCGTCACCGCGATTGGCGGCATCCAGGCCGGCCGCGGCCTGCTGCAGCGCGCGCCCCCAGCCTTCCATCGCCTCCAGCCAGGGGCGCGATTGCTCCGCAAAGCCCTTGTCGGCCACGCCTGCGCGAATGGTCTGCGGCGCGGCCGCGAACGCATCGGCCGTGCGCGCCAGCTCGGCGATGGCCTGGCTGCGCGCTGCCGCATCGCCCGACGCAATCGTCTCGCGCACCTGGTCGAGCACCGCCTTCAGCCGCGGCGCCTGTTCCTGCCACGGCTGGCTGCCGAAGGTCGGCGCCAGATGCTGGGTATCGAAGAAGGTCAGCAGCGCGGCGGTCACCTGCGCGTCACCACCGGCCAGGTCGCGTGCGGCCGCATGCCAGGTGCGCTGGGCGTCGTAGCCGGTGTCGTTCCAGGCGAAGGCGGTCAGCCCCATCACCGCCACCCGGCTGGGCACTTCCTGATTCATCGGGTTGGAGACGATGCCGGACAACTCCGCCGACAGGCCGGCCTCGCGCCGCGCATACGGCGCCATCAGCAGGCGCCCGGCCGAGGTTTCGAAATCGTTGACCGGGTAGTTGTCCCACAGCAATGTCTTGCGGCCGAACGCCTTAGTCGCTGCGCGTGCATCGGGAATGGAAATGGCCGGCGGCACTACGTCGGTGCCGGTCCACTGCACCACGATCTTCGGGTCCAGGTGTTTGCGCAGCGCTTCCTTGTACGGGCTTTCCTTGGCGTCGTAATACTCGGTCGGCACCATGATCAATTCCGAGGCTGCATCGTGGCGGGCGACCAGATCAGCCTGCACCAGGTTGAGCAGATGCGACTGCGCGATACCGGCCGCCTGCGCGCCGGACGCGCCGAAGGTGGTCTTGTCGCGCTCGCAGTTCCACTTGGTGTATTCGATATCGTCCAGAGCCACGTAGAAGCTGCGGACGCCCAGCGCACGGAAGGCATCGAACTTGCGCAGCAGCGCCTTGGCATCGGCCGGATCGGAGAAGCACACCGTCGGCCCCGGCGAGATCGCATAGACGAAGTCGACATGGTTGCGCCTGGCGGTGGCCGCCAGCTTGCCCAGTGCCTTCAGCGTCGCGGCCGGATATGCGTCGCGCCAGCGATCACGCGCGTACGGGTCGTCCTTGGGGCTGTAGATGAAGGTATTGGCCTTGCTGCGGGCGAGAAACTCGATGTGCTTGCTGCGGTCGGCCATCGACCATGGCGCGCCGTAGAAGCCTTCGATGGTGCCGCGGATCGGCATCGCCGGATGATCCTGGATCGCTAGGGTCGGAATGGCCGGGCGCTCGACCAGCTGGCGCAGCGTCTGCGCCGCATGGAACAGCCCGTCGTTGTCATGGCCGGCCAGCGTGATCAGGCTGCCGGTGCCGAGCGCCACGCTGGCGAGCGTATAGCCCTCCTTGTGGGTGTCCTGCACCGCCTTGCTGCGGGTCAGCGCATCGCGCACCACTGCCGCCTCACCGGTGCCGAGCACGATGTGCGGGCGGTCGAGCGTGGCTGGCAGACGCGCCGCGGTGGCGATCTTGGTGACGCCGGCCGTACCGAGGATGCGGCGTACCAGCGCGACCGATTCCGGATCTACGCCCGGCGCCACCACCAGCACCACTGATTGCCCCAGCGTGACGGTGCCGCCCTGCAGCGTGATCGAAACCGGCGTGGGGAAGATCGCCGGCTGGGAGACTGGCTGTGCCAGCGCGGGGACGGTTGCCGCTGCCAGGCCCGCTGCCAGCCAGAGCGAGAGCGGGCGCAAGCCCGACTTCCTATCGCGTCGCTTCATCCCCGAACTCCGGTATTGAAATGGTATTAGGGCCTAGAGTAGGCAAGTCATCGCGTGGCGACAAGCGGGCCGATCTTGGGACACTCAAATCAGGCCGGAAGCCAAAAGCTTGTTCGCGGGCATGGCGCCTGTGCCGCTGCTGGCCCCAGGTGCTGGATCCAATCTTCGGTATTGAAATGGTATGAGCAGGCTGCGTGGCATGGCACCGCTCGGGTCGTATACCAGGCCAGCTGCTTGGGTGAAATCGAGCCGGCTCAAGGCTTCGCAGACGCGTCGCCCGTCGACAGCCAGAAGCCGCTCGCCCACGGTGACCAGCGACCCGCGACGCAATTGTGGACGCCATGGCGCTGCGCACGGCAATCCGCCGATGACGGATGCGGTATCTCAGCAACCAGCCAATCGCCTGAGCACCAACGGCGCAATGTCGGCCGAAGGCGCTGCCCGCTGACGCCTTACAGCGCGTCGCTGTCCAGTTCGCCGGTGCGGATGCGCACCACGCTGCCCAGGTCGTAGACGAACACCTTGCCGTCGCCGATCTTGCCGGTCCCGGCCGCTGTCACGATGGCTTCGACCACGCGCTCGGCCTGGTCGTCGGTCACCGCCACTTCGATCTTCACCTTGGGCAGGAAATCGACCACGTATTCGGCACCGCGATACAGCTCGGTGTGCCCTTTCTGGCGCCCGAAGCCCTTGACCTCGGTGACCGTGATACCTGCCACCCCGCAGCCGGCGAGCGCTTCGCGCACATCGTCGAGCTTGAACGGTTTGACGATGGCCATGATCATTTTCATCGGTGCAGATCCAGCGGCATGACAGGGCGCGCAGCATACCGTGGACGGCCGTAACACTCACCCAGCGGGGTGCGGCCGTCACCGCGGCCGACAGCCGAATGGGACTATCCTTACTGCCTGCCGACTGCCTTGCCGATGTCCCGCGTGTCCGGCCTGCACTAGGCTTCCTACGGACCTGCGGAGAACACACATGATCGATTTCAACCAGCTCGACGACCTCGCCCGCCGCCTTAGCGACCTGGTGCCGCCGGGCCTGCGCCAATCGCGCGAAGAACTGCAGAGCACCTTCAAGGGCGCGCTGCAGGCCGGCCTGGGCAAGCTGGACCTGGTCACCCGCGAAGAGTTCGACGTGCAGCGCGCGGTGCTGCTGCGCACGCGCGAAAAACTCGACGCGCTGGAACAGGCCGTGGCCGCGCTGGAAGCCCGCGCGCCTGCGACGACGCCCACAGCGCCGCCTGCCGCTCCCTGACCAGGGCCTTCCACCATGAGTCTGGCGCTGGTGCACAGCCGTGCCCGCGTGGGGGTGCATGCGCCTGAGGTTCGGGTGGAAGTGCATCTCTCCGGCGGGCTTCCCTCCACCCAGATCGTGGGCCTGCCCGAGGCCGCGGTGCGCGAATCGCGCGAACGCGTGCGTGCGGCGCTGCTGTGCGCACAATTCGAATTTCCCGCCCGGCGCATCACCATCAACCTGGCCCCGGCCGACTTGCCGAAGGAAGGCGGCCGCTTCGACCTGCCGATCGCCCTCGGCATCCTGGCCGCCAGCGGACAGATCGATCGTCAAACCCTTGCCGACTACGAGTTTCTTGGCGAGCTGGCGTTGACCGGCGAGTTGCGTGGCGTCGATGGCGTGCTGCCGGCCGCGCTGGCTGCCGCGCAGGCCGGGCGACGGCTGATCGTGCCGCTGGCCAACGGTGCCGAAGCGGCCATCGCCGGGCACGTCGAAGCCTTCACCGCACGCACGCTGCTGGAAGTCTGCGCTGCGCTCAACGGCAGCCAACGGGCGCCTGCTGCCGAGGTGGCGATCCCGGCGCTCGGCGCGCGTGCGTTGCCCGACATGGCCGATGTGCGCGGCCAGCCGCACGCGCGTCGCGCGCTGGAGATCGCCGCCGCGGGCGGTCACCATTTATTGCTGGTCGGCAGCCCGGGCTGCGGCAAGACTTTGCTCGCCTCGCGCCTGCCCGGCCTGTTGCCGGAATCCAGCGAGGCCGAGGCACTGGAAACCGCTGCCATCACCTCGGTCAGCGGCCGCGGGCTGGATCTTGCGCGCTGGCGGCAGCGGCCCTATCGGGCCCCGCATCACACCGCCAGCGCGGTTGCGCTGGTCGGTGGCGGCACGCATCCGCGCCCCGGCGAGATCTCGCTGGCCCACAACGGCGTGCTGTTTCTGGACGAATTGCCCGAGTGGCAGCGGCAGACGCTGGAAGTATTGCGCGAGCCCCTGGAATCGGGCCTGGTGACGATCTCGCGCGCAGCGCGCAGCGTGGATTTCCCCGCACGCTTCCAGCTGGTTGCTGCCATGAACCCATGCCCGTGCGGATGGGCCGGCGACGGCAGCGGGCGTTGCCGCTGCAGCAGCGACAGCATCCGCCGCTACCGCAGCCGCATTTCCGGCCCGTTGCTGGACCGGATCGACCTGCATGTCGAAGTGCCGCGACTGCCCCCGCAAGCCTTGCGCAGCGGCAATCTCGGCGAAGACAGCGCCAGCATGCGTACCCGCGTGGTTGCCGCACGCGAACGGCAACTTGCGCGTGCCGGCGCACCCAACGCACAACTGGATCAGGCACAGACCGATCATCACTGCCGCCTGGAAGGCGACGATCAGGTGCTGCTGGAACGCGCCATCGAACACCTGCAGCTCTCCGCACGCTCGATGCATCGCATCCTGCGCGTGGCCCGCACCATTGCCGATCTCGACGACAGTGCGGCCATTGCCACCCAGCATCTGACCGAGGCCATCGGTTACCGCAAACTGGATCGCGCCATCGGCACGGCGAGCGCGGCGTAGCAGCACCGGTCCAAACACGCCAATGTGGCTGCATGCGTCCACCGCACAACGATGCCGCGCTGTTTCGTTGGGACACTAAGGAGTTCGAAACGGTAATGCGATCGATCGCTGCATCCATCGCAGAGCTATCTGCTGCCGGTTCGGCGGCAAGGTGCGTGCACGTGCTTGCATCGGGCAGCACTGCATTCGCCGGTACGTCCACATGCTCTCTCCAGCGTCGCAACATCCATTTCATGGCAATGCACGTACAACGTCCGCCACACCACTGCGCAGAGGCCGCCATGAGCCGACTTCCCGACCTAGTCACCGTCCCGTCCCTGGATCTGAATCGCTATCTGGGCACCTGGTACGAAATCGCACGGCTGCCGATTCGCTTCGAGGATGCCGATTGCACCGACGTGTCGGCGCACTATTCGCTGCAGGACGATGGCATGGTGCGGGTGCAGAACCGCTGCCTGACCGCCGAAGGCGAGCTGGAAGAAGCAATCGGGCAGGCGCGCGCCATCGACGACAGCAACGCGCGGCTGGAAGTCACCTTCCTGCCGGAAGGCCTGCGCTGGATTCCTTTCACCAAAGGCGATTACTGGGTGATGCGCATCGATGCGGACTACACCGCCGCGCTGGTCGGTGGCCCCGACCGCAAGTATCTGTGGCTGCTGGCCAGGCTGCCGCAGCTGGACGAAAACATCACCCAGGCTTATCTGGCGCATGCGCGCGAGCAGGGCTTTGATCTGGCCCCGCTGATCCACACCCCGCACACCGGGCGGCTGACGGAGCAGCCACTTCCCTGACAGCTACGCCAAGCTGACAAAGCAGCCTTCAACTTCCTCGCTAGGGCACGCACCACGGGCCAGCGAATGTCTTATGTCTTTGGGGATCGGGGTTGCGGGTAGCTCGACTGTAGAGTCAGGCCAACTCCACAGCGGCTGATCTGCGGCCTGGCTGCAGGGCCCTTGCCCGCCCACCATCGCGGGACACGCCGCAAGTACATCCCTGTAGGCTCTTACGCGGCATCCATGCCGCGTAAGGTCCCGCGACGGTAGGCAGGCAAGGCCCAGTGGAGATGGTCGGTGCGCGCAGGCAAGCAAGGCAAGACATGGGGTGTTATGCCACCGGCTTCCCATCCCAAGCCGCGCGGCAGACAGGTTTTCAACGCGCAACCGACAAACGTGTCGTCTTCCCGCCGCAAGCTCAGGAACACGCTTTAAAGAAAGCAGCCGACCAACTCGCTGGTGCGGTGCCCTTACCAGTTGCGGGGCCCTTGGCGGCCTCAATGCCGCCAAGGAGCCTGCACGGACGGATGCACGGCGTGTCCTGCAAGCGCTGAGGGCGCCGCACCCTCGACCTGCCACCCCTCGCCTATCTGGTATTCGACGACTGGCGACCGGACTGCAGCCCGGCTCAACCGTTGAGCGTGCCCAGATCCTTGGCCGCAGCCTGCGCGCCTTCCAGGCTGTCGAAGGCGACGCCGGTGTCGCCGACCACGTACTTGGTCAGCTCGCCATCGCGGGTGGTTTCCTGCATCTTGAAGATCGGCACTGCATCGGTGCCGCCGACGCGTTCTTTCTGCGTTGTCATGGTGATTCCTCCAGGAAAGTGCCTTGCACGGGGCCGGATGGCGCCGCGTCTCCCGCTTGGGAGCACAGACCACCCGACCCTAGCGCGCCGCCTGGGGCAGGCGCGTGAATCCATTGACGAGGCCGATTACCACGCCTTCCGGCACCGTCATTTGCAGAAAATCACATCTGCTTCGCCCCGCGGACGCGCGCAACCCGCGCGTCTGTCGTACATTCGCGACGTGCAGCCTCATCAGTCCACCGTCACTGTCTCCAGCGTCCTCGCGCGGCACGTCCATGCGCGGCGCAAATACGCCACGCCATTCGTGGGGCGATGCATGTCAGCGCCGCTCTGCACGGGCTGTTGTGCGTGAGCACGCCTCCACGCAGATGTGGGTGGTGAGGTGAAGCGTCAACGCATCATCAGTCTGACCGTGTTGCTGGTAGTGCTGTGCGCAACGCTTCCGGTCAGCCTGTCCTACTACCTGGCATGGCGGCTTGCGCTGGACCGCGAGGAAAGTAAGCTCGCGCAGCTCGCGGCACTGTCGATCCGGCGCACCGACACCGCCTTCGACGAGGCGCATGGTGCGCTCCTGAGCATGGCCGCATCGCAGCTGCAGCCCTGCTCCCAATCGCATCTGGGGCAGATGCGCGCGCTGGTGCTGGCCAGTCACTACATCGTCGAACTGGGATACATGCAGCAGGGCCGGTTGCGCTGCACCTCGTGGGGACCATCGCCGGCGACCGTTGCCCACACCACGGCCGACTTCGTGGTCAAGCGCGGCATCGCGGTCACCACGCGGCTGCGTCCGTTGGCCAATCCGCAACACCCGCTGATGGCCTTGCAGCTGCGCGACTACAACGTCCTGATCAATCCGACCACGCTGACCGACATCAATCTGCCGCCCGGCCTGCAGTTGGCAATCGGCACGCCGGACGGGCAGATCCTGAGCAGCACCGGCACTGCCGCCGAGCGGCTGCTGATCGCACCGCCGACCGATGCATCTGGCACCGACGCAGATGGCCAGGTGTTGTCCGGCCGCGACCGCCGCGGCGACTGGGCCGCGGTCGTCACCGAGCCGGCGGCCTATCTGCGCGGGCCGCTGGCGGCGGCGCGGCTGCAGGTGGTACCGGTCGGCATTGCGCTGGCGCTGCTGTTGGTCAGCCTGGTGATCTGGGTATCGCGGCGGCGGTTGTCGCCGCTGGCACGGCTGGAGATCGCGGTCCAGCGCAACGAGTTCGTCGTGCATTACCAGCCGATCATCGCGCTGGACACCGGTGCCTGCGTCGGTGCCGAGGCGCTGGTGCGCTGGCAGCAACCCGATGGCGTGCTGATCCCGCCCGATGCCTTCATCCCGCTGGCCGAAGAAAGCGGTTTGATCCTGCCGATCACCGATCTGGTGGTGGCCGAAGTCATCCGCGACCTCGGCCCCACCCTGGCGACCGACCCCTCCCTGCACGTGGCCATCAATGTCTCCGCCGAAGACATCAAGAGCGGCCGTGTGCAGACCGTGCTTGCGCAGGCGCTGCACGGCACTAGTGTGGACAGCGGGCAGTTGTGGGTGGAGGCGACCGAACGCAGCCTGATGGACATCGAAGCGGCACGTACCACCATCACCCACCTGCGCGGTGCCGGCCACACGGTGTCGATCGACGACTTCGGCACCGGGTACTCGAGCCTGCAGTACCTGCAAGGCTTGCCGCTGGACGCGCTGAAGATCGACAAGTCGTTCGTGGATACCATCGGCACCCACTCGGCCACCAGCGCGGTGACCTCGCACATCATCGACATGGCCAAGACGCTGCAGTTGCGCACCATTGCCGAAGGCGTGGAGCGGCAGGAGCAGCTGGACTATCTGCGCGCGCACGGCGTGGATCTGGCGCAGGGCTGGCTATTCTCGCGCGCGCTGCCGGCCACCGGCTTCATCGCCTACCACGCACTGATGCGTGGCGTCGCGCACTGACCGGCGCCAGTACGGCGCCCCGCACTGACCTGGACCGTCAGGATGCGCAGTCGACCAACAGCCACGGCGATCCGGGCACCGCAATAAACGGTATGCGCGCACGGCATGCTCGAATCGCAGCGCAGGCGCTGATCTCGCCCGCACGCAAGCTCAAATTGCCCGAACGCGTGTTGCCCGAGCTGCGCTACCGCTTTGCGTTCACCTCCTGCCACAAGTACCGATGCTGAGCACCCGGCAAGGCGCAATCTCGTGTGGCGATCCGGCAGGGACTGACTGCACCCCAAAAAAAAGGGCCGCCAATGGCGGCCCTTTCGATCAGGCGCTCTGCAAGGCGCCTTCGCGTTGGCGGCGTACCGGCTTGGGCCGGCTCGGGAACGCGTGCCGCACGATCCGCCACATCACCTGGCCGAACTGACGCGGCAGCGAGCCGGTGTTGTAGTGCTGGCCGTAGCGCGCACAGACCTGCTTCACCTCGACCGCAATCTGCGCGTAGCGATTGGCCGGCAGGTCCGGGTAGAAGTGATGCTCGATCTGGTGGCTCAGATTGCCCGACAGCACGTTCATCAGCTTGCCACCGGTGAGGTTCGAGGAACCCCGCAGCTGACGCAGATACCAGTGGCCGCGCGACTCGTTGCGGATCGATTCCTTCGGGAACACTTCCGCATCGGCGGTGAAGTGGCCGCAGAAGATGATCACGAAGGTCCAGATGCTGCGCAGCACGTTGGCCGCCAGGTTGCCCAGCAGCACGGTCAGGAAGAACGGGCCGGCCAGCAGCGGGAACACGATGTAGTCCTTGAGCATCTGGCGGCCCATCTTGCGGCCGACCGGCAGGAACGAGGCGCGCAATTCGGCCGCCTTCATCTTGCCGGCGAACCAGCGGCCCAGGCGCAGGTCCTGGATGGCCACGCCCCATTCGAACAGCAGCGCAAAGAACACCGCCACGAACGGCTGCAGCAGGTAGAACGGACGCCAGCGCTGCTCGGGGAAAATGCGCAGCAGGCCGTAGCCGATGTCGTCGTCCATGCCGCGCACGTTGGTATAGGTGTGGTGCTTGAAGTTGTGCGTCTTGCGCCAGTTGTCGCCGGTGGCAACGATGTCCCACTCGTAGGTGTTGCCGTTGAGCTGCGGGTCGCCCATCCAGTCGTACTGGCCGTGCATGACGTTGTGGCCCAGCTCCATGTTCTCCAGGATCTTGGACAGGGTCAGCAGCACCACGCCGGCGATCCAGGCCGGGATCAGCACGCTGTGCACGAACGCGCCCAGGAACAGCAGCGCGCGACCAGCCACGCCGGTCCAGCGCACCGCCGCCACGATGCGGCGGATGTACCGGGCATCGGCGGCGCCGACCTGGCTCTGCACGCGGGCGCGGATGGCATCGAGCTCGTCGCCGAAGGACTGCAGTTCGGCAGCGGACAGGGCGCGGTTATGGACTCGGCTCATGAAGATTCCTTACAGATCCAGGATCAGGTCAGTGCTCGGGGCACTGATGCACAGGCGGACCTGTGCGGTGGGTTCGTTGCTGCGCTCACCGGTCAACAGGTGGCGCGTGGTGCCGGACTGGCGCGCGCAGGCGCAGCTGTTGCAGATGCCCATGCGGCAGCCGTATTTCGGGCGCAGGCCTTGTGCTTCCAGTCCTTCCAGCAGCGACTGGCCGCGCGGCAGGCTGAGCGTACGGCCGCTGCGTGACAGCTGGACCTGCACGTCACCGGTTTCGCCGTCTTCCAGCGTCGGCACGCTGAAGGCTTCGGCCTGGAACGCGGCCACGCGGCCCTGCAGGCGCGCACGCGCCGCCTGCACGAAACCGCCCGGCCCGCAGACCATGACGTGACGGCTGGAGAGATCGGCGATCTGCTCCAACGGATAGGTATCGATGCGCGCCGCCGGCGTGGCGCCTTCGCGGGTGGTCAGCAGCCGTACGCGCAAGCGCGGATGGGCGGCGGCCATCGCCTCGAATTCGTCGACGAAGCAGGCTTCGTCGCGCTGGCGCACCCAGTACAGCAGGTCCACGTCCATCGGCATACCGGCCTGCGCGGCGGCCTGCAGCAACGCGCGCATCGGGGTGATGCCCGAGCCGGCAGCCAGCAGCAACAGCGGCGTCGGGGTGGTCGGCAGCAGCATGTCGCCGAAGGCCGGATCCAGCGACACCACCGTCCCGATCGGCGCAGCGCCGGCCAGGTAGCGGCTGACCAGCCCGCCCTCGATCGCCTTGACGGTGATCGCCAGGCGGCCATCGGCCAGCACGGTCGGGCTGTAGCTGCGCAGCAGGCGGCGACCATCGATCTCTACGCCCAGGCTCACGTGCTGGCCGGCCTGCAGGCCCTGCCAGTGGCCATTTGGTCGCAGCACCAGGGTCACCGCATCGCGGCTAGCGGCCGTGCGCGCGACCAGGCGGGCCATCGGCCGCTCCAGGGTCCACAGCGGGTTGAGCCGGGTTGCCCAGAAGTCGAACAGCTGCGGCGACACCAGCCGCCGCGCCAGACGCGTCGGCAACGGGGACTTGGACTTGGGAGGAGATGCCAGGTTCATGGATTGCACTATACGCATGCATGCACAGCCGTGTATACAGTTGTATATCGATCAGAGGAGCTATGATTCAGGCCCACGCCCGGCTGCCGCCTCATGACCTCCATCGCCCTGCCTTCCCAAGACGCGCCGCCGTCGCGCAAGCCGGCGATTTCACGCGAGGACCTGATCGCCGCGGCGCTGTCGCTGATCGGACCGCATCGCAGCCTGTCCACGTTGAGCCTGCGCGAGGTGGCACGCGAAGCCGGCATCGCGCCGAACAGCTTCTATCGCCAGTTCCGCGACATGGACGAGTTGGCGGTGGCCTTGATCGATCTGGCCGGGCGTTCGTTGCGCACCATCATCGGCCAGGCCCGCCAGCGCGCCACCTCCACCGACCGCAGCGTCATCCGCGTGTCGGTCGAAGCCTTCATGGAGCAGCTGCGCGCCGACGACAAGTTGCTGCATGTTTTGCTGCGCGAAGGCGCGGTGGGCTCGGATGCATTCAAGCAGGCGGTGGAGCGCGAGCTCAGCTATTTCGAAGACGAGCTGCGGGTGGACCTGATCCGCCTGGCCGCCGCCGACAACGCCAAGCTGCATGCACCGGCGCTGGTGTCCAAGGCGATCACCCGGCTGGTGTTTGCGATGGGCGCGGTGGCGATGGACTCGCCGCCGGAAAAAGACCCCGAATTGATCGAACAGATCTCGCAGATGCTGCGCATGATCTTGACCGGCGCACGCACCTTGGGCACGCACGGCGGGTGAGCGTGGTTTGACGTTGGAAGCGGCGTGCCTGCCCCCCTTTCATCTATGACGCTTGATCGTTGATCGTTGAGCGTTGCAGCCTGGCTGGCTGCGTACGGATTGCATCGCACGTTTGCACTGTCAGTGCGTCAATGGCCTTGTGGTCATGGTGGCGCAGTCCACCTGCGTTGCCGCTTTGAGCGTCATTCGAGCGCCCGTGCATCGACATGGTCGCAGGTACTGCGTTTCGCACAGACAACCAGAAATAGTGATCGCTGCAACAGCTGCAGTGCCTGCTTGCATCGGGAGGTATTTCAACGACCTGCAGCGCGCTACGGTCGCACGTTCTGCAGACCACCGCTTTGCGGGGAAAAGCTTGGCGTCATCGGCTGACGACGTGGTCGAGATTATCCGTCCACACCAACAAGTCGAGGCCTTAATCAAAAGACCCGCACGATGAACTTGCTTGAGCGCGATGTTGCAAGCTGACATCAGCAACCTCATCCATAGCGGCGGATGCACAGTTCAGTCTTGTCGCGACGGCACTCACGTCCAAGCACATGCGTTTCACTCCGCCCTGTCCAAGGTGGCGCCACGTTCGCGATCTGCTCGACAGACGCACCTACAGCCACCCCGGAGACGACATGAGCAACCACGATACCCCTCTCGACAAGCAGGAACGCAAGGCCGAAGCGCAGGATTTGAATCGTGATCCGATCTCCGGTGCACCCGGTTCGCATCCGGTGGGTGTCGGTGTGGGCGGCATCGCAGGCGGCGCTGCAGCAGGCGCGCTGGCCGGCACGGTGTTCGGCCCGCTGGGCACCTTGATCGGCGCTGCTGTCGGCGTGGTGGCCGGCGCTGCAGCCGGCAAGGGCGTGGCCGAGCGCCTGGACCCGACGGTGGAAACCGAATACTGGCGCCAGGAACATCAGAACCGTCCTTACTATAAGGAAGGCACCGATTACGACCGCGATTACGCCACCGTCTACGGCTTTGGCCTGCAGGCGCGCGAAACGCGGCCGACCAGCACCTGGGAAGAAACCGAAGCGACCCTGGCCGGCGAGTGGCCGCGCAATCGCGGTGAATCGCGGCTGGAATGGGAAGAAGCGCGCCTTGCCGCGCGCGATGCCTGGGAACGCGCCGATCGCACGCACAGCGTCTATCGTGAGGGCGACACGCATTACGAAGGCCGCTTCGACAGCGCGAGCTATCGCGATGCCGAGTATTCCTATGACGATTATCGTCCGGCCTATCGTTATGGCATGCAGGCGCGCCAGCAACATGCCGGCCGCCAGTGGGACGACCATCTGGAACGCGACCTGGGCGATGGCTGGGACCGTTTCAAGTCCAACTCGCGCCTGAGCTGGGAAAAGGCCAAGCACGCAGTGCGCGAAGCCTTCGATTCCGAGAATCACGATGAGGCGGCACGTCGCAATCCGACCGACCCGCGCGTCTAAGTCATGACAACCTGGCGTTAAACAACGCTAAAGTTGAAAAAGAACGGGCCCGAGGGGCCCGTTCTTTTTTGTCGAAAGCGCCATTAGGCACGAGACGCCTTGGCGAACGCGTGATCAGCTGGAGCTGTTCTCCACCGCGCGGATATCGCCGCGGAACTCGTTCGCGCCTTGCCCAGGCGAGGCTGGCGCATCGCCCTGCTGCTTGAGCCTCTGCTTGCGCGCGGCCACCACTTCCTTGGCCAGGGCGATGCGCCGGCCGACCACCATTTCGGTGAGCCAGTCGATCAGCGTGCGCGTGTATTCCTGTTGGTGTTCCTTGACGCTCAATGCATGGTCGGCACCGGCAATCACGCGTGCACTCAGCGAGCGCGCGTTGACGAAGGCATTGGCGTAGTTGCGCAACACCGGATGCGGCACGATCACATCGTGTTGCGCCTCCACCAACAGTACATCGCCCTTGTAATCGGCACAGGCCGCCAGGGCGATATTGTCGTCAGGGGTCAGCACGCGTTGCCGGTAATCCATCAACTCTGGATCGGCGTTGAGGCTCACCTTGGGGTGATCCCAGTGCTCGTCCTTGTAGAGCGCGGGCGAGCGTAACGCCAGCCATTCCACCGGGCGTTCGCGCGTCAGCAATGCCGACAGGTAGCCGCCGTAACTGAGCCCGACCACCGCGATCGACTGCGGATCGACGTACGGCAGGCCAGCGAGCTGATCGTAGGCGGCCTTGATGTCGTCCAGGTTCTGCGCGCGTGTCACGCTCTGGCGCATCGACGCATAGCCTTCGTGACCGCGCAGGTCGAAGGTCATGCAGATGCAGCCCAGGCCAACCGCTTCGCGCGCACGCACCAGGCTGTGGTGCTGGCTGCCGCCCCAACCATGGACGAACAACACGGCGGGAATGCCGGTGGGCGTCAGCAAGGTGCCGCTGAGTTCGTCCTGGTCGACCGGGATCTGGATGCTGGAAAGTTTGGCTTCCATTATGGGGTGGATACCCTCCTGTATTTGAAGCGCGGACCCGGCCCGGCGCGCTCTGCGCGGTAGTAGATCTGCGCATCCGCGGGCGGTTCGCCCTGATAGATCTCATGCGTGGATGCGTGCACCCACTGCAGGTTGGCGTCATCCTGAAAGCTGGAGATCGCGGCAAGCTCGGCCGGTGTCGCGCCGCCGACGCGCCAGGATTGCTCCAGCACACCGCAGACCGGACCGGCCTGCCCATCGTCGCCGCTGACCACGTCGTAGTTGCGCCGCGAGATGTGCAACCCAGGATAGGCGGCGGTGATGAATCGATCGTATCTGCAGGCCTGCTCGACCACGCGCCGCTGCAGCGACGGTAGCGCGGTCATGGCCAGTGCCTCGAGCGATCCGCGATACACATGCAGCGACGAGCCGCCGTAGACCTCTTCATCCTGCATGTTGCGCACGCTGCATTGCGTGCCGTAATAGGCGATCTGGACACCAGCGACGCAGAGCTCGCCCACGCTGTGCGTCACGGGCTGCAGGATATTGCGCTCCAGCACCGCGCCATGCGTGCCCAGATAGTGCTCCGGCAGGCTATCCAGCACCTGCGCGAGGTGCGCTGCACCAGCGATACGCCATTGGCCATTGCCACCCACGCCGGTCGGCAGTTTGAGTCGCACACCGCCATCCGGAAGCAGGATCTCCAATGCACGCAGGGCATCGATGCGCGAAAACACCGTATAGCCCGCCAGTGTTGCCGGGATCAGCGCGGTAGCCAGTGCTTGGTTCCATCCGGCGATGCTGGCTGCGTGGTCGCCAATGAGCGGGTGGCCGATCACCTTGGTCGCCAGGAAGGCATGCGGCACGATGCCGCCCAGCAGGTCCGCCGCGTCATCGATACCGAGTCCATGCGCCTGTTGCGAGGTCAAGGTCTCATCGGGCACATGAAACACGGTCTTGGGGACAGCATGCTTGGAGTCACTGGCATGCCCTGCGCCGCGTACGCCCAACAATCGCGCAATTTCGCCGCAGACCCAGGCATGCGTGGCACGCTCGTGACCGTACTCGGGCACCGGCCGCGTGACATGCCCCACGACCTGGCAGTACTGCTTGTGCGCCATCACGTCTCCCCTCGCAGCGTCGAGCTGCGTGCCGTTGCTGGCTTGTTCAAACAGTTGAGACGCACGCAGGCATTGATGCAGCGCTACGCGATGCCCGGGAGAACCGGCTTATTTCAGCGTCAGATAGAACGCAAATACGATCGCAAGGACGACGATCAAGCTGATGGCGACACGTCCCCCTCGTAGCTCCACCAAGGCATGCCACCACACGCGTGCTTCGGAGGTACCGCTGGCGGCTTGCGGCTTACGGCTGCTTTCGCTGTCCTGCATCCTGAGTACTCTCATCTCCCTAAAGTCATCCCACATCCTAAGCATCAGACGTTACACAAGTGTGGAACGATTCAGAATCTTCCGTAAATTGCGGCATTGCGTGGGCGTTTTATCACTCATCAACGCCCCTATCAGCCTATGCGCGATGGCAAGCCTCACACCTCGATGGCCGACATTTCAGCCAATGCAATCGATTGCTGGCTATTGCTCAGCACGACGTTACGACTTCGATCACAACTGCAATCCACGCGCGACATTGCCTGCATACGCAGCGTGTAGAGGCGCAAATGCAAGCTGACCAGTTAAGCACGCACCGCCGCAGTGCGTTGAATAGTCGGGTTCGATGATCATTCGTTGACACAGCCGCAGTTACCCTGCATGTCAAGTTTGTTTAACCCGGACCACGCGAAGTCATGAGCAGAGACCCATCCGTCATCGATGTACAGGCCGAAATCGCGCATTGGCAGGCGCGGCACGCGCAGGGCAACCTGGGTGCAGGCAAGTTCAGCGAATTGTCCCCGGTGGTGAAAATGGCCTGCGATATCTACCTGCAGGCACCGCGTTCGAGCGATCAGGAACGTCTGCGCCTGTTTCGCGACCGCCTGGAGCATCACTTCATCTCATCCAGCACCCAGTCCAACTACGAACAGTTGGCTACCGATTGCTGGCAGCGGCTGGGCACACGCAATAGTTGAGCAGCACGTATTGAGCAGGACCGTTACTCATTGGAGAGCATCATGAAAACCCCGTATCAAGTGCAGCAGGAGCTGGAGCGATTGGAGCGGCTGGTTCCGCACATCGTCAGTGACCAGGGCGACCGCGCGGAGGACATCCTAGGCTTCCATGTCGCCAGCTTGCTGGGCAGTGCCCCGGCCAGCGAACACGCGTTGATTCGCGAGCGCACCGCACGCATGGCGCGCGTGTGCCGCACCGCACAGGACACCGTGCGTACGCCAGCCAGATCTTTGGGCCTTGGCGCAGCCGCTCAGGCGCAGCTGGCCTGACCGGCAGGCGCCGATCCACGCATCACCGGAGCCGCGTAGCGGCTCCTTTGCATTTCACCGTCGGCAGTATTGGCCGCATTCTTTAGGACCTCCATGAAATCCCTTCTCGTCGCGACATCGCTCCTTGCCATGCTCTCCCTGACTGCCTGCGATCGCCCTGGCGGCGACGCCTCGCGGACTGCGCCGGCAGTATCGCCCGAGCCGACTGCCGCACCGGTCAGCGGCACCGGCGCTGCCGAACTGGCCAAGGGCGATCCCGCCGTGCTCGGCGTGCTGGCGGCGCTGGATGAAAACGAAATCGCGCTGGCTAAGCAGGCCATCTCCCAGGATCTGGGCGGCGCCACCGACACCTTCGCCAAGCAGCTGCTGCACGACCACGAAGCCAACCTGGAAAAGAGCAAGGCACTGGGTGCCACCGACAGCCCGCGTGCCGATGCAATGCGCGCCAAGGGCAAGGCAGCGGTGGATGCACTGGCAAAGACAGCGACCCTGCCCGATGGCAAGGACGCCTACCGCAATGCCTTCCTGCGCACGATGGTCAGCGACCACGGCGACACCATCAAGATCATCGACGCCGAACTGCTGCCCGCCGCCGAAAGCGCACCGGTCAAGCAGCATCTGGAAGAAAGCCGGCGCGTGGTGTCGGCGCACTTCGAGCGTGCCCACGCGGTGTCCTCCTCGCGCTGAGCCCGTTGCAGCGTCTGCAAGCACCCAACGCGCCGGCCTGTCCGGCGCGTTTGCGTTTGGGCCTTGCCGATCTTGCCGATGGACGCGCCCTCCCCGCGGCCGCCGTCCTGGTGCCACGCGCGGTCCTCGCCCCACGTGCAGCAGCGACTTCACTTTGCAGCAGGCAGCGCTGGCCTATCGTGCCGCATCGATTCGGCGCAGGAATGTCCCATGCAGTTGCTCATCACCGGCGGCACCGGGTTCATCGGCCAGGCCTTGTGTCCGGCACTCGTGCAGGCCGGGCACCAGGTCAGCGTGCTGACCCGCGACCTGCGGCGCGCAACGCGTCGCCTGCCCGGCATGACCGTGGTGGACACGCTGGATGGCGTGCAGGCCGATGCGGTCATCAATCTAGCGGGCGAGCCGCTGGCGGCCGGCCGCTGGACCGATGCGCGCAAGCAGCGCTTCCGCGCATCGCGCCTGGGCATCACCGGCCAGCTGCATGCCTGGATCGCGCAGCAGCCGGCCGAACGGCGCCCGGCGGTGCTGATTTCCGGCTCGGCGGTGGGCTATTACGGCGAGCGGGGCGACAGCGTCCTGACCGAGGCGGACCACGCCGGCGACGATTTCTCTGCACAGCTTTGCCGCGACTGGGAAGCCGAAGCGGCAAAGATCGGCGCACTCGGCCCGCGCGTGAGCTGGGTGCGCACCGGCATTGTGCTCGACCGCGACGGCGGCGCCCTGGCGCGCATGCTGCCGGCGTTCCGCTTCGGCGGCGGCGGCCCATTCGGCGATGGCCGCCACTGGATGAGCTGGATCCACCGCGCCGACATGGTGGCCTTGCTGGTGTGGTTGCTGGAACACGGCCAGCCCGGCGCCTACAACGCCACCGCGCCGACCCCGGTCACCAATGCCGAGTTCGCGCGCACCCTGGCCCATGTGCTGCATCGCCCGGCGCTGCTGGCGCTGCCGGCCGGCCTGCTGCGACTGGGCTTCGGCGAGATGGCCGAGCTGCTGCTGGTCAGCCAGCGCGTGCTGCCGCAACGCGCGCTGGATGCCGGCTTCCGCTTCCAGTATGTCCACCTGGAAGCGGCATTGCGCGCCATCCTGCAGCGCTAGCGCCTGCGCGGGGGCCCTGGGCCTTGCGCAATGGCAGGGCTGCCGGCCGCCTGTAACGGCCGGGCGGGCCATGCACTAATATTTGCCTAACGACCATCTCCGACAGTGCTGCCGATCTCGGACTGGCCCTGGGCCCGGCGGAACCCTATGCACCTGCTGCTTGTCGAAGACGACACCATGCTGGCCAACGCGATCTGCGATGGCGTCCGCCAGCAGTCCTGGACCATCGACCACGTCGGCAGCGCCAATGCCGCCAAGACCGTGCTGGTGGACCACCGCTACACCGCGGTACTGCTGGATATCGGACTGCCGGGCGAGTCCGGGCTGACGGTGATCCGCTTCATGCGCGGCCACTACGACGCCACGCCGGTGATCGCACTGACCGCGCGCGGCCAGCTCACCGACCGCATCCGCGGCCTGGATGCCGGTGCCGACGACTACCTGGTCAAGCCGTTCCAGTTCGACGAGCTGATGGCGCGGCTGCGTGCCATCACCCGGCGCAGCCAGGGCCGCGTAGTGCCGCTGCTCACGCAGGGCGATGTCTGCGTGGACCCGAGCAGCCGCAAGGTCACCCGCGACGGCAAGTGGGTGGCGCTGAGCGCGCACGAATACCGCCTGCTGCTGGCGCTGATGGAACGCGCCGGGCGCGTGGTCACCAAGGATCAACTGGAAGAAGGCGTCTACGGCGGCCCGTCCGAAGGCGGCAGCAACATGATTGCGGTGTACGTGCACCAGCTGCGCCGCAAGCTGGGCGATGAGCTGATCTCCACGGTGTATGGCCAGGGCTACATGGTCGGCAAGGCACCGGAATGAAATCGCTGCAGGCGCGCATGCTGGCGGCGCTGGCCGCAATCGTGTTGTTGAGCTGGTCCACCTCGGTGTGGATCCTGGTCGCCTTGGTCACCCAGGGCCATCACAGCGTGTTCGAGCAGGAGCTCAACATGTTCGGCGACCAGTTGATCAGCGCCCTGCCCGACGCGCTGGAGCACCGCTTCGATACGCAACCGGAGCCGCCGGCTGCGGTCGATGCGCACACCCCGATCGGCAATGTGTCCTCGCGCATGAGCTTCAAGCAGACCTTGATTGCGATGGTGCTCAACACCTTGCAATTGGGGGTATTGGGCGTGCTGGTGTGGTGGGCGGTCCGCACCTCGCTCGCACCGCTGCGCGCCATTTCCAGCGCCATCGCGCAACGCACCGGGCTGGAAACCGAGCCGGTGCCGCTGGCGCAGGTGCCGGACGAGATTCGCCCGCTGATCGGCTCCTTCAATTCGCTGCTGGCCCGCGTGGAGAAGACCGTGCAGGCCGAGCGCGATTTCGTGGCAGACGCCGCGCACGAACTGCGCACCCCGCTGTCTGCGCTGCATGCCTACGCCGAGGTCGCGCTGCGCGCACCCACGCTGGAGGCCAAGGACGCGGCGCTGCAGCAGCTGCTGGAAACCGCGCGCCGCAGCAATCGCCTGGCCGAGCAATTGCTGGATCTGGCGCGGCTGGATGCAGGCATCAGTTCGGCGGCGTACCAGCAGGTGGACATGGGCGAGCTGATCTCGCATGTGCTGGACGAATTCAGCGTGCAGGCCGAGGCCCGCCACATCAATCTGCAGGTGGAAGCATCGCCGTGCCTGCTGCGCTGCGATGTGGATGCGGTGGGCATCCTGATCCGCAATCTGGTCGACAACGCCATCCGCTATGGCCGGCCTCACGGCATGGTGGAAGTGAGTTGCGGCTACTGCCTGCGCGCCGATGCCCTGCATCCGTTCGTGCAGGTCAGCGATGACGGCCCGGGCGTGCCGGAGAGTGCCCACGCGTCCATCTTCGAACGCTTCTACCGGGTTGCCGGCAGCCAGGTGCAGGGCAGCGGGATCGGGCTGTCGCTGGTGGCCGGCATCGCGCGCCTGCACGAGGCCAGCATCGAAACCTGCGAAGGCCACGAGGGCCGCGGCCTGTGCGTGCGCGTGGTGTTCGCCAGCGAGGGCGTGCGCCGCACTGGCTGACCGCAGGCGGCGTGCGGCGATCGTCCAGCGTCCAACCCAATAAGTTTCCAACACCCGCTGCCTACAGTGCACTCACCGCACGCATCCAGGATGCATGGTGATGTTTCACTCGATCCGTTCCACCCCGCTTTCCCCCGCCGCCATCGCGCTGCTGGCGCCGCATACGGCTGCCAACGACAGCGTTGCCCCTGCCCCTGTCGCCGATGTCCTGCTGCTGGACTTTCGCTGTGGCCGCACCGGCACGCGCAATCGCGACATCTGGAGCGAACTGCCGGATATCCGCAGCGCGCGTCAGGCGCGCCGGCTGCAGCACTGGGCCAAGAGCGGGGTGTTGTTCACTGCTGCCGCAGTGGTGTTTGCGCTGGCGGTGGCCAGCTATCTGATGCATTGAGCGCGCGGCCCCGCTCGCGCGTGCTTGCCCCTATCTGCTTCCTCTCCAGGTATCTGCCCATGTCGTCGCATTCCCTTGTCCGCTGCTGCACGCTGCTGGTTGTCGGCGTGACGCTGATCGGTTGTGCCAGTACGCGCCCGATGCCGTACAGCCAGCTGCCGTCTTCAAGCTATCTGCGCCCGCACGATGGCAGCCGTGGCGACCGCATGCCATACGCCTACCAGGGCGAGGTGGATTGGACGCGCTACCGCGCCGCACTGGTCGAGCCGGTCAGCATCTATCGCGGTCCTGACGCGCAATTCGAAGACGTGCCCGAGCAGGACAAACGCATGCTCGCCGATTACATGCAACAGGAGTTCGGCAATGCGATCGGGCAGCGTTGGCAGCGCGCGACGGTGGCCGATCGCGACACCTTGCGCGTGCGCATCAGCCTGACCGGTGCCAAGCCCAGCAAGCGGGTGCTGGGCACCTTCATGAAGGTGGATCTGGGCGGCGGTTCCTATAACGCGGTGCAGGCCGCGCGCGGCAAGGAAGGCGCGTTTTCCGGCTCGGTCAGCTACGCGGTGGAAATCTTCGACGCGCAGAGCAACCGCCTGCTCGCCGCCTATGTCGAAAAACAGTATCCGAGCGCAATGAACATCAAGGCCAGCCTGGGCGCCTACGACGCGGCCAGGGCCGGTATTCGCAAGGGCGCCGAGCAGTTGGTCAAGGGAATGGAGTAGCTGGGATTTGGGATTCGGGATTTGGGATTTGGGAATCGGATTAGCGGAAGCGATGGCTTCCAGTTTCCTTCTCCCACCGGGAGAAGGTGCCCCGCAGAGGCGGATGAGGGTACGGGCGAAGCCTCGCGAATGCGGAACGAGACGCGGGCTTCACCGGCGCCCCTATCCCACCCCATCCCGCTCCACACCCCAACCCACCCCACGCTTGCAGCGCGGGCGCTCCAAAACACGCGCGCCCATGGCGTGCAAGTCGTACCTTCTCGCTCCGTGAGGAGAGTGGCTTGATGTCCGACATCTGGCGAGCGGTGCGGACAGATGCCCATCCGGTTCAAATGTCAGATCCAGTCACTCGCCCGATCACATGAGTGCAGCAAGCAACCGCCCGCCTCGTTAACGGTCACACCACAGAAAAGGCCGGCGCTGTACAGACAGCGCCGGCCTTTGTCAGTCTGCACGGCCAACGCGTCGTCAGCGTGCAATGCCATCTTGGTGTTGCAGCATCAACGCGTCACGCGCTTAGCCACTTTTTTGCCCACCGCCTTGCGGGCGGCGGTGGTCTTGGCCACTGCGCGCGTGGCCGGGGTCTTGGTGACCTTGGCGGACTTCTTCAGGGTGGTCTTGGTTACCGCCTTCTTGAGCGGGGCCTTTTTCACTGCGGCCTGTTTGGTGGCGGTCTGTTTGGCCACCGGTGCCTTCTTGGCGGCGGGCTTGACGATGGTCTTGGCGACCGGCTTCTTGACCGGCGCCGCCTTGGCCGCAGCCTTCTTCGCTGCCGCACGCGCGCCTACCGTGGCCACCGCGCTCTTGCGCGCTGCGCTCTTGGCCGCGGTCTTGGCACTCAGTGCTGCGGCTTCGGCCTTGGCATTGGCCTTGGCGGTTTCCAGCTTCTGCTTGGCGCTGGCCTTGGTGTTGGCCAGTTTCTTCTTGGCAGCATCGGTGGTGCTGCTCAGCTTCTGCTTGGCGGCATCCTTGGTGGATGCGAGCTTCTGCTTGGCGGCGTCCTTGGTGGCGGTCAACTTGTCCTTGGCGGCCTCCTTGCCCGACACCAGCGAGCGCTTGGTCTTGGCCACGCTGCGCTTGACCGCGGTGGCTGCATCGCCGGCCTTTTCGACGACGCGCTGTTCGACCTTGACCACGGCCTTGCGGGCCTTGGCGACGCGGGTCTTGACCTCTGCCACCGCCGTGCCGGCCGCGTCCTGCACGCTGGCCACCGCGTCGCTGGTGGTGCTGGCGATGGTCTCGCCCAGTTCGGTAGCAGTGCTCTTGACGCTATCGACAGCCTCGGACAGGGTTGCCGTCACACCATTGCCGTTGCTCATAGAACCCTCCTTAAGGGCATCAGTGCTGAAAACGCGGGCGATGCGCAGCGGCATGCGTATGCTGAACAGGCATCGGATCAAGCGGACGCTACGCCGGGCTCAAGCGACTGTCAACGCAGTGCCGGCAAGGGCTCGGCGGCGCTTTCACCAGGCGTTAAATTGCCCGCTGGCACTCTCGTTCAGCTTGATTTACACAGTCAGACGCCCTATTCCTCTTCCACCGCGTAACCCGGACTCGTTGCATGCGCCCGCTGCCCACCTTGCTAACCCTTTCCCTGGCCGCTGCCTTCGGCGGATTTGCCGCCACCGGCATCAATGCCTGGATGGACAACCGCGCCGAGGCCGCACCGGCCGGCGCGGCCACCACCTTTAGCCTGCCCGCGGCCGCCGCGTTGCCGGCCGCCGTCGCCGGGCAACCGGTGCCGTCGCTGGCGCCGATGCTGCAACAGGCGATGCCGGCGGTGGTGAGCGTCAATACCAAGCAGGTGGTGCGCGTGCGCAACCCGTTCTTCAACGACCCGATCCTGCGCCGACTGTTTCCGCAGGTGCCGCAGGACCGCATCAACGAGTCGCTGGGTTCGGGCGTGATCATCGATGCGCAAAAGGGCTATGTGCTGACCAATCACCACGTCATCGAAAATGCCGACGATGTGCAGGTGACGCTTGGCGACGGGCGCACGGTCAAGGCCGATTTCATCGGCTCCGATGCCGATACCGATATCGCGCTGATCCGCATCAAGGCCGACAACCTCACCGACATCAAGCTGGCCGACAGCAATGCGCTGCGCGTGGGCGACTTCGTGGTGGCGATCGGCAACCCGTTCGGCTTCACCCAGACGGTGACCTCCGGCATCGTCTCGGCAGTGGGCCGCAGCGGTATTCGCGGGCTGGGCTACCAGAACTTCATCCAGACCGATGCCTCGATCAATCCGGGCAACTCCGGTGGTGCGCTGGTCAACCTGCAGGGCCAGTTGGTGGGCATCAATACCGCCAGCTTCAATCCCCAGGGCAGCATGGCCGGCAATATCGGCCTGGGCCTGGCGATACCGTCCAACCTGGCGCGCAATGTGGTGGAGCAACTGGTGACCAAGGGCGTGGTGGTGCGTGGCACGCTCGGGCTGGAAACCCAGAACCTCACCCAGCAGATGCTGCAGGGCTTGGGTGTGGATTCATTGCGCGGTGCGCTGGTGACGCGCGTGTTGCCAGGGTCGGCTGCGGCCGCCGCAGGCGTGCAGCCAGGCGATGTGGTGGTGGCCGCCAACGACCAGCGCGTGGACAGCGCAGAGGCGCTGCACAACTACGAAGGCCTGCAGGCGGTCGGTAGCGCGGTCAGGCTGGAGATTCGCCGCGATGGCAAACCGCTCACGCTCACCGCCAAACTGAAGGAGCAGGACCGCGCAGTCACCGGCGACATGCTCGACCCGCGCCTGGGCGGCGCCACCTTCGTGGATCTGCCCGAATCGCTGCGCCAGTCCGGCATTACCGGCGTCATGGTCAGCGAGGTCAAACGCGGCGGTCGCGCTGCAGCCAATGGGCTGGTCAGCGGCGATGTGATCGTGGCCAGCAGCGTGGGCGAGTTTGCCGATCTGGCCAGCTGGCGCGCCAATTTCCAGCGTAAGCCGCAGCAACTGGTCGTGCGCATCCTGCGTGGCAACGCGCAGTACGACGCGTTGATGCGTTGACGTGGCGTGCACTGCCATCGGCGTGCACTAACACCTCCTACACCGCAGCGATGCTATTGCTGCAACACGCCCGCATGCTGTCGCGGCTGCCATCAATGACCGAAGGAGATATCACATGAGCCCCACCAATACCGACCAGCTGAAAGAAAATCTGAGCGAAGCCAGCACCCACCTGAAGTCTGCCGCCAGCGCTGCAGGCGAGGCTGTCAAAGGCGCCACCAGTGCTGCAGGCGATGAGCTCAAGCTCGGTCGCGCCAACGTCAAGGCTGAGCTCTCCGATACCGCACTGGCCGGCATGGCTGCTGCAGAGTTCGGCGGCGCCGCTGCCAAGGAACAGCTCGACGTGCTGGTCAGCAAGGGCAACGACCTGCTGGAAAGCGCGACCGATCTGATTCGTGAGCGCCCGCTGGCTGCGTTCGGCGTTGCGTTTGCGACCGGCTGGATCATTGCCAAGCTGGCACGCAGCAACGACAACTAAGTCGTGAGCGACCAGGCCTCTACAGCTGCCGCCTCCGACGCGTCCAACGCGCGGCCGGAAACGCCAGGACTGGACGAAAGCGTACGTGCGGTCGGCGCAGCTGGCCGCGCAACGCTGGGCTCGGCCAAGGACACCAGCCGCGCGTTGCGCCGGCTGGTGTCGGCCGACTTGCAACTTGCACGCAGTGCCTTCGGGCGTGGACTGGCCTGGGCATGCGTTGCCGTGGTCTTCGGCGCGTCGTCGTGGTTGCTGCTGGCAGGTGCGATCATCGCGCTGCTGCAACGCGCCGGGCTGTCGTGGTTCCAGGCGATGTTTTTCACCGCACTGGCCAGCTTGTTGGTCACCGGCATTGCGGCGTGGCGGGTGTTCTTCTACTTCGACCACACCGGCCTGAATGCAACACGTCGTCAGCTGGTCAAGCTGGGCATCTTCGATGACAGCAGCGACGACGACGATGCCAACGCATCGGCTGCCAATGGAGCACGCACATGAAGTTTGGCACCTTGCGTCAGCGCGTGGAACGCGCCGAATTCCTGGTGGAAGGGCGCGCCCAGGAAACACGCCTGCATTGGGGAGAATTGCGTGACACCTGGCGTGCCGGGTGGTCTCCGCTGCGAATCATGGTGGTTGGTTTCGGCCTGGGGTTTGTCACCGGCCGCAACGAACCGCAGGCGGCATTGGGCAGCATCGCCAGCAAGCTCGGCGGTATCCCGAAGATTCTGCAGATGATCAGCACGATCTCTGCGCTGTTCACCGCACACCGTGCGCAGGAAGCCTCCGAGCAGGCCGAACGTGCCGCAGACAGTGCCGAAGAGGTCGCTGCCGATCCACCGGTGACGGTGGTGCAGGCGCCGATTGATCGCGCTGCGTAATGGCGGGTTCCCGAGCATCGCTCGGGATCGCGCTGCGGGTGTTTGCCTCCCCATGCGCGGCAGAGCCTGCTACTGGTGCTGTTAAGGACTGACGTTACGCGCACACCCTCTGTGCGCTGCGTTGACGCGTTCGGCTGATAATGGCCCACCGCTGGCAGCACGCCAGTCTGCTGCCAGGGCGCGCATGACTCTTCCCGTCGATTCTATGGATGCTGCCGTTGCGGCAGATTCGCTCCCGCCGCCACCGGCGCCGCGCCCACGTGCGCCGGTCTCGCTGGTGGTGCTGGCCACGCTTGCGGTTGGTTATACGCTTTGGGCTGCACAGACGATCATCCTGCCGGTGATGCTGGCTGCCTTCTTTGCCTTGATCGGCAACCCCATCCTGCGCGGTCTGCGCAAGCTGTACATCCCGCGCTTCCTCGGCGCCTTGATGGTGTTGTGCCTGGGCCTGGCCGGTACCGTGACACTGGCCGCGCAGCTGGCCGGGCCGGCCGCCGAATGGGTGCAGCAGGCGCCCCGGCAGATGCGCCAGATCGCACGCGACGTGCGCGATTTCACCAAGCCAGTGATGCAGGCCAACCAGGCCGCGGAAAACTTTGCACGCGCGGCCGGCGGCGATGGCCAGCGCAGCGTGCAGATCGTGCGCACGCAGATGGACGACCCCTACAAGGCGCTGGTGCGCACGCCGAAGCTGGCCGCCTCGGTGCTTGCGGTGGTGCTGCTGACGTTCTTCTTCATGGTCTACGGCGAAAGCCTGCAACGGCATGCGATCGCCTTGCTGCCCAACCGACAGCAGCAACGCTTCACCACCGAAATCATGCTGGACATCGAGCGCGAGGTCTCGCGCTACGTGCTCACCATCAGCGTGATCAATACGCTGGTCGGGCTGGTCTTCGCCGGCATTCTCTACGTGCTCAAGATTCCGCTGCCCGAAGCGCTGCTATGGGGCACGGTGGTGGCGCTGCTCAACTTCGCGCCGTATGTGGGCCCGTTGATCGGCGTGATGCTGATGCTGCTGATGGGCTTTGTGGAATTCCGCACTACCTTGTCGGCGATGCTACCGGCGATCCTGTACCTGGCACTGCACACCATCGAAGGCCAGGTGGTCACCCCGATCGTGCTCGGCCGCCGCATGGCGATCTCGCCGCTGATGCTGATCCTGGCGCTGATGCTGTTCGGCTGGCTATGGGGCATGGTCGGCCTGCTGCTGGCGGTACCGCTGCTGGTCTGCATCAAGATGGTGCTGAGCCGGGTGGAGGGAATGCAGCGTTGGGCGCGGTTGTTGGAGTAGCCGGGAATCGGGAGTTGGGAATCGGGAATCGCAAGAGCAGTGGCTGCGCTCTACCCATTCTCGATTCCCGACTCCCCATTCCCGGCATTACAATCTCGCGATGAGCTTCCAAATCAGCGCCATCACCCTCGACCTCGACGATACGTTGTGGCCCTTTGCGCCGATCGGGGCGCGGATCGACCAGGTGTTGTACGACTGGATGCGCGAGCACAGCCCAGTCACCGCCGAGCGGTTTCCGGTGGAGGCGATGCGCGAACTGCGCGAGCGCAGCTTTGCCGACAACCCGCACCTGCATCATGACCTCAGCGCGCTGCGGCGATTGACGCTGGAAATGGCGCTGCGCGAGAGCGGCGGCGATCTGGCCTTGCTGGAGCCTGCGTACGAAGTCTTCTATGCCGCGCGCAACCAGGTGGAGTACTACCCGGATGCACTGGACGCGCTGGCGCGTATCGCCGCGCATGTGCCGGTGGCCGCGCTCAGCAATGGCAATGCCGATCTGCAACGCATCGGGCTGATGCATCACTTCGCGTTTCAGCTGGGCTCGCGCGAGCACGGCAGCGCCAAGCCGGATCCGAGCATCTTCCTGGCCGCATGCGCGCGGCTGGAAGTGCCGCCGGCGCAGGTGCTACATGTGGGCGACCACGTGCGCATGGACGTGCTGGGCGCGCTGGATGCCGGGCTGCGCGCCTGCTGGATCAACCGTGATGGAGCGCAGTGGTCGCACCCGACCCAGCAACCGGATCTGGAGTTCGACTCCATGACCGGGCTGGCCGACTGGCTGGACGCGCAGCAACCGCACCCCGACCCCGCACACGCCGGCATCCGCCTTCCCGCCTGAGCCACTTCTTGCTCGGCGCATGGCGCCGCCTCCGAGGATTTCCATGTCGCAGCTCACCGGTTTCATCGATCCCAACGCCGCAGCCTTGCCGCTGCATGTGCTCGACCGCGAAGGCTTTGCACGTTGGTGCGCCGAGCAGCCCACGCACGTGCTGTCGTGGGCACAGGCGCAACGGTTCGATGCCGCGCCAGGCAGCGTGCTGTTGTTGCCGGGCGAACAGGGGCTGGCCGGCGCGGTGCTGGGCATCGGCGACCGCGCCGATGCCTACGCCTACGCGCATGCACCGATGGCGCTGCCGCCGGCCAGCCGCTGGACGCTGGCCAACATGCTGAGCGAGAGCGAACAGGCACTGCTGCACCTGGGCTGGGGCCTGGGTGCGTACCGCTTCTCGCGCTACCGCAAGGTGCCGCGCGCACCGGCCGAACTGGCCGCCACGCCGACACCGCAGACACGTGCCTTGATCGAGGCCTGCATCCGCGTGCGCGACTGGGTCAACACGCCGACCGAGGACATGGGCCCGCAGCATCTGGAAGAGGCCACGCGCGCACTGGCGCAAACGCATGGCGCCCAGGTCGATGCCATCGTCGGTGAGCAATTGCTGGCGCAGAACTTCCCCACCATCCACGCGGTCGGGCGTGCCTCGCACCGGGCGCCGCGGCTGATCCAGCTGCAATGGGGCGATGCGGCGCATCCGCATCTGGTGCTGGTTGGCAAGGGCGTGTGCTTTGACACCGGCGGGCTGGATCTGAAGCCGGCCGATGGCATGCGCAACATGAAGAAGGATATGGGCGGCGCGGCGCATGCCTTGGCGCTGGCCGGCCTGGTGATGGCGCAGCAGCTGCCGGTGCGACTGACCCTGTTGATTGCCGCGGTGGAAAACGCCGTCGGCCCGGATGCGTTCCGCCCGGGCGAAGTCATCACCACCCGCGCCGGCGTCACGGTGGAAGTGGACAACACCGATGCCGAAGGCCGCCTGGTACTGTGCGATGCGCTGAGCTACGCCACCGAGCAGCGCCCCGATCTGATCCTGGATTTCGCAACGCTGACCGGTGCCGCACGCATCGCCTTGGGGCCGGACCTGCCCGCGCTGTTTGCCAACGACGATGCGCTGGCGCAGGCCTGGCTGCGTGCCGGCGAGCAGACCCGCGACCCGGTCTGGCGCATGCCGCTGTGGCGCCCGTATCTGCGTTACCTCAACAGCCACGTCGCCGACATGGCCAACGCCGGCTCGCGCATGGCCGGTGCGGTCACCGCCGCGCTGTACCTGGAGCGCTTTGTCGCGCCGGGCCAGCTGTGGGCGCATCTGGACGTGTACGCCTGGAACGACAGCGACCGCCCCGGCCGCCCGGCGGGCGGCGAGGCGCTGGCGCTGCGCTCGGCCTTTGCGATGCTCCAGCAACGCTACGGCGGCTGAGCTCGCCGCGCACGCAGCGCACGCAGCGCGCGCGGGCCATCAGCACGCAGCTTGAGTCGCGCCGGTCATCCCTGGCTGCGCAGCAACGGCGCGATCGCGCGCATGCGCGTCTGCGTCGCCGGGCCGACCAGCGCAAACGCGGTCTCGCCTTCGGCCCAGTACTGCGCCAGTAGACGGCCATCGCGCCGTTCGCCGGTGGGCATCGGCCCGCTGCGTGGACGCAGGTACAGGCCGATACGCGCACCGTCGGCATCGCTGTAGACCAGCATCGCTGCCGCGCCTTCGGGTGTGGAAAGCAACTGCCCGCCGCGCAGCACATAGCCCTGCGCACGCAGATCCGGCACCACACCGGCATTGCCGAAATGCGTGCGCAACCACGGCTCCAATTCCGTACGGCGCTGCACCTCCAACGCAACGCCCGGATGCGCGTCGGCATCGGCAAACAGGCGGTAGGCGGCCACTGCATCGGCCATCGGCACGCGCTGAACGGCGAGCCGGCTCTCGCGCAACTGCCAGCCCAGCCCGGTGCCCAGGCCCAGCGCCAGCACGCAACTGGCGGCCATGGCCGCCAGGGTCCGGCGGCGTTGCTGCAGGCCACGGCGAATCGCTGCAGGCGTCAGCGCCAGCGTGGCCATCTTTGGCTCCAGGCCGGCGTGCGCGGCGCGCAGCGCTTCGGCATCGCGTTTCCAGCCGGCCACGCGCGCGGCCTGCGCCGGGTGCGCCTGCAACCAGGCGGCCACCGCTGCGCGTTGCGCCGGCTCCAGCCGGCCATCGACATAGGCGTGCAGTGCGTGTTCGTCAGGCGGCGGCGTGCTGGTCATTTCAGGATCCTCAATGCAGGTGCGTGGCGCACGTGGCCTTCGTTCAATGCACGCAGGCGTTCGCGCGCGCGCGACAGCCGCGACATCACCGTGCCGATCGGGATGCCGAGGGTGTCGGCCACCTCGCGGTAACTGAAACCCTCCACGCTGACCAGGAGCAGCAAGGCGCGCTGTTCCGGCGGCAGCAACGCCAGGCTGGCCAGCATGGCGCGGCCGTCGTGCACCTGCTCGGCCGATGCGGACTGGCTGGGCTGCTGCGGTGCGAACAGGCCCACCACGCGCTGCCAGCGCGCGGCGCGGCGCTGCCCGTCCAGAAACTGCCGGTACAGGATGGCGAACAGCCACGGCTGCAGGGCCTCGGCGGTATGGCGGGTGCGCCAACGCCGCAGCGCACGCTCCAGCGTGGCCTGCACCAGGTCGTCGGCGCTGGCGGGCTCGCCGCTCAGCGAGCGCGCGAAGCGACGCAGCGCCGGCAGCACGGCACGCAGTTGGTCATCGTCCAGAGCATCCATCGGCAGGTTTGGTGGTGGCATCACACAGTAGACGCGCTGGAGCGTGGACTATTCCCACGATTGATGCGCGTGCCACAACGCCTGGGCGATCACGGGAATAAGTCGGCCTGCACGTCGTCTCACTGCATCGACCACTCACCGCACCGACCACTGGAGCCAGCCATGACCTTGCCACCTCCTTCCCCACCGCCACAGCATGGACGCGTCCGCGTGGCGCCATTGCTAGGGATCGCCGCGATTGCCGGCGGCCTGGCGGTTGCGTTCGCCTGGACCGCCGGCTGGATCGGTGGCGACCGGCTCACCGCCGCGCGCATGACCGACACCATCGAGGCCAGCGGGCCGCCGCATCCGGGCTTTCGCCGCGCACATACCAAGGGCGTGTGTGTGAGCGGGGACTTCAAGGCCAGCGGCAAGGCCGCCTGGCTGTCGTCGGCACGCATCTTCAGCCAGGCCAGTACGCCGGTGCTCGGGCGCCTGTCGATCGGCGGCGGCGACCCGCATGGCGCCGATGGTGCGGCACGCGTACGCAGCATGGCATTGCTGTTGCGCAGCGACGACGGGCAGGAATGGCGCACCGCGATGAACAGTTTTCCGTTCTTCGTGGTGGCCACGCCGGCCGGTTTCCAGGCATTGAACGTGGCATCCCGGCCGGACCCGGCCACCGGCAAGCCCGACCCGGCCAAGCTGGCCGCGTTCGGCAAGCAGTATCCGGAATCAGCCAAGTTCCAGCAGTGGGCCAAGACCGCACCGTGGTCCAACAGCTGGGCCAACACGCAATACAACGGGGTCAATGCGTTCCGCGCGATTGCCGCCGATGGACGCGAGCGCTACATCCGCTGGTCGATGCGTCCGCATACCCCGTTCCAGGAACTCAGCGCCGAGCAGCGCGCGCAGGCCGATGGCGATTTTCTCGCCACCGATCTGGACACGCGCCTGGCGCAGGGGCCGCTGCGTTGGGACCTGGTGCTGACCGTGGCCGAGCCGGGCGATGCGGTAGACGATCCCTCGCAGCCATGGCCGGAAAGCCGCAAGCAGATCGTCGCCGGCACGGTATCGATCGATCATGCCGAGCCGCAGGCCACCGGCCCGTGCCGCGACCTGAATTACGACCCGCTGATCCTGCCCAAGGGCATTGCCGGATCCAACGACCCGATCCTGGCGGCGCGCTCGTCGGTGTATTCGCAATCGTTCAACCGGCGCGAGCATGAGATCGCCAATGGCACAGGCAGCGCCGCCACCGGCCAGGGAGCACGCCAATGAGCAGCCATACCCACTTCAATCTGCCCGCACGCGTGCTGCACTGGTTGATGGCCGCGATGATCCTGACCATGCTGTTCGTCGGCGTGGGCATGGTGGCCTCGGTGACGCAGCGGCCGTGGTTGATCGATCTGCATCGCCCCTTGGGCATTGCGATCCTGATCCTTGCGGTGCTGCGCCTGATCAATCGCCTGCGCAACCGCCCGCCGCCGCTGCCGGCCGACCTGCCGGCCTGGCAGAAGGCCGCCGCGACCGCTTCGCACTGGTTGTTGTATGCGCTGATGCTGGGCATGCCGTTGATCGGCTGGGCGATGCTGTCGGCCGGCGCTTATCCGATCGTGCTGTGGCCGGGCGCGAACCTGCCGGCGATCGCGCCGCACGATCCTGCGCTGTACGCCTGGTTGCGGAGCGCGCATGGTTGGTTGGCGTACCTGTTGTTCGCCACCGTGCTGGGGCATCTGAGCGCGGCGCTGTTCCATGCCTGGGTGCGCCGGGATGGCGTGTTTTCCAGCATGGCGCGTGGCGAGCGATCTGCGCGTTGATGGATGGGTATCGGCTCCCTTCTCCCGCCTGGGGAAGGTGCCCCCGAGGACGGATGCGGGTGCGGGCGAAGCATCGGGTTCGCCACCGTCTGGAGTGACGTTGCCTCTAACCTTCACCCCAACCCCTCTCCCGGCGGGAGAGGGGCTAGGATTTAACGCTGGCGTTTTGTCTTGGCCGCTGGCGCGGATGCTTGGATGCCCTTGCCGGTGGCGGCCCAGTAAATCCCGCCGTACAGATGCTCCAGGTAGCGTGGGTCGTTGTAGGCCTCGGCCAGGTGGCCGAGCGCGGTGGCGAACACGCGGCCGCCTTCGAAGTGGTGGTACCACGCCACAGGGTGCTGCTTGCCCATGCCCTTGGCGACCTGGCCCGGCCAGATCAGCGTGGGGTCGTAACTGGTTTCGTCCACCGTCATCAGCGTGACCAGGTCGTCGCTGTACGGCGGATCGTACTCATACCATTCGTCGGTCCACACCCAGCGCGCGGGCAGGCCGGCAGTGGCCGGGAAGTTGGCGTCCACCACGTCGACCATCGCGGTCTGCATGTATGGATGGGTGCGGAACGAGCGGCCGATCAGGTGGTCGTACCACTCCCAGTCGCCGCGCTTGATCGCAAACGCCTTGTGCACCGCCACCACGCCGCCGCCGTTGCGCACGTAGGCCTGAAAGTTCGCACGCTGCGTGGGATCCAGATCGGTGGCCGGCGTATTGAGCAGCACGATCGCCGCGTATTGCGATAGATCGCCATCGAAGGCCTTGGCATTCCACGCCCACACCAACTCGACATAATGCTTGCGCGCCATCGCTTCGAACTGCGGCTTGGCGACCGGGATATAGTCGTGGTGATACTGGTTGGGAATCGCCGCTACCAGGATCTTGAACTGCTCGGCAGACGCGTTGAATGCGCACACCATCAGCAGGCCCAACAGCCACAGGGATTTCATGCCGTTCGCTCGCAGGGATCGTTCTGGCCCGGCAGTGTACCCGCGCCTGCGCGGCATGCTTTTCGCGTTATTTGGAATAGCGGCAGGCGGCAATGCACAACGGATACGCGGCGCAGCATGGCATCCATTGCCGCGCTCGCTGACAGCGCAACGCGTCTGCGTCACCGCATCACAGCCAGCCTTTCTGCCGCGCCAGCCGATACGCTTCGATGCGATTGGCCACGCCCAGCTTGCCGATGCATTCGGACAGGTAATTGCGCACCGTGCCATGCGACAACTGCAATTGCTGCGCGATCTCGCTGGCCGAGCGGCCTTCGCCGGCCAGCCGCAACACCGTGCGCTCGCGTTCGCTCAAGGGATCGGCTTCGACCCAGGCGTCCAGCGCCAGTTGCGGGTCGATCACCCGCCCGCCACGCTGCACCTGACGCAGGGCGCCGACCAGTTGTTCGGCCGGCGCGTCCTTGAGCAGATACGCCGCCACACCGGCATCCAGCGCGCGGCGTAGAAATCCCGGGCGGGCGAAGGTGGTGACGATCATCACCCGCAGCGGCAGCGCCTGGCGCTGGATGCGCTGGGCCAGCTCCAGGCCGGTCAGGCCGGGCATTTCGATATCGGTGATCAGCACGTCCGGCTGCAGGCGTTGCAGCTCGCGCCAGGCAGTTTCGCCATCGCCTGCGCTGCCGACCACCTCGATATCGTCTTCCAGCCCAAGCAAGGCGACCAACGCGCCACGCAGCAGCGCCTGGTCTTCGGCCAACAACACCCGGATCATCGCGCGCGCTCATATGCAGACAACGGTGGCGCACGATAGCAGCGCTTGGGCCCGCCGTGCATTGCGTGCAATGCAGCGGACGTGTGCGCGATCAGCGCGACGGTGGCAGCAGCGGCACCGGCACTGGCGGCTGCGCGGTCGCCAGCGTGGGCTGGGGCAACGGCACGCTGGCGCGCAGGCGCATGCCGCGCGGCAGCGCTTCCACCTCCAGCGCGCCGCCCAGGCCGTGCAGGCGCGTGCGCATGCCGTCCAGGCCGTTGCCGGGCACGATCACCCCGCCACGTCCATCGTCGCTGATGTCCAGCACCGCCTGCTCGCCCTGCGCGCGCAGGCTCACGCGCATACGCCTGGCCTGCGCATGCCGTTGCACATTGGTGGCCGCTTCGCGCACCACCAGTGCCAATGCAGTTTCGTGTTCGGGCGACAATGCCAGCGTTTCCAGTGCGTGTTCCAGCACGATGCCGTCCATCTCCAGCAATACCCGCGCCGACGCCAGCTCGGCCACCAACCCGGCGGCGCGAATGCCGGTGACCGCGCGCCGCACCTGCGCCAGGGCATCGCGCGAAATCTGCGCCACCGCATCGATCTCGCCGCGCGCGGCCTGCGGATCGCGCGCGATCAGGCGCGCGGCCAGATCGGATTTGAGCGCCACCAGCGACAAGGTGTGGCCGAGCAGATCGTGCAGGTCGCGGCCGATGCGTTCGCGCTCGGCGGTGGCGGCCAGCCGGCGCACTTCGTCCTGCGACAGGCGCAGCAACGCGTCCTTGCGTTCGTTGATGCTGTACACCGCACCGACACCGGCCATTCCCAGCACCGACACCGGCAACCACACAAGCGATTGCAGGCGCATTCCCAGCCAGTGCGCCCAGCCCAGGTAGAGCACGTTCATCACCACCAGCATCGCGAAGTGCCGCCACAAGGCCTGCCGTGTGGACGGGGGCAGGCTCAGGCAGGCGAAGACGAAATAGCTGATCCCCGAGGGATACACCGGCAGCAACGCGGCACTGAGCACACCCATCGCCCAGGCATAGCGATACAGGGTGCCGCGCGGCGCCAGCAACATGCGCGCGTACAACAGCAGGAAGACCGGATACGACAGCAGGGTGCACAGCAGCCAGGTGCTGTCGTATCCGCGCGAGGAAAACACCGGCACCACGAACACCCAGCTCGACCACAGCAGATGCACGCCATCCATCCACGGCGACTGGCCCTGCGCCAGCCGCGCGGCAACCTGCGAATTGGCAGCGGGGCGAAGCCAGGCGGGTAACGACACGCGCATCGGGGTGGGTCCATGTGGGTGATCGGATTCTGCCACTGCCGGGCCCGACCGGGCGCCCGATGCTGCAGCCTCGCCCATCCTGAAGGGCGCGGCCAGTTGCCGCTGTCATGCACGGCAGGTGACAGCTGTCACTGGTGGATGCCGCCATCGCGGTCGCATGCTGCGCAGCACCTGGCAGCAGCGTTGGTCGCGCTACCGTTCGTCGCCGCGATCGCATTGGTGACTTCCGGCAGCTTGCGGCGCCGCCTGCGGCCGGTCACATTTCGCGCAGCATCCCGTCCTGGTCATCGATGAATACTTCCGCCGATCTGCTCAAGCAACTCCGCATCGACCGCCAGCGTCCTGCCGCCCCCGAACCTGCACGGCGCGGCGGCTGGGTCATCGCCGCCGTGATCGTCATCGTGCTGCTGGCGGCCGCGGCGTGGTGGTTCACCCGCCGCCCGGTGGCGAAGGTACAGACCGCAGCGGTGGTGGCGATCAGCGCCGGCAGCCGCAGTGCCTCGGTGCTGGACGCATCGGGCTACGTGGTGGCGCGGCGCATGGCCACGGTGTCGGCACAGGTCACCGGCAAGGTGCGCGAGGTGATGATCGAAGAAGGCATGCGCGTCGAACAAGGCCAGGTGATGGCCACGCTGGACCCGCTGGATGCCGATGCGCAGCGCACGCTGTCGGCATCGCAGCTGTCGGCCGCACGCAGCCAGGTCGACAACATGCAGGCGCAACTGGCAGTGGCCAATGCCGATGCGGCGCGGCTGCAATCGTTGGTCGGTGCGCAACTGGTGTCGCGCTCGCAGTACGAGCAGGCCACCGCACAGCGCGATGCCTTGCGCGCACAGCTGCAGAATGCGCAACGCAATGTGCGCGTGGCATCGGACCAGCTGGCGATCTCGGCAATCCGCTCGGACTTCAACGTGGTGCGTGCGCCGTTTGCCGGCGTGGTCACCGCCAAGGCCGCGCAGCCCGGCGAAATCGTCTCGCCGCTGTCGGCCGGCGGCGGCTTCACCCGCACCGGCATCGGCACCATCGTGGACATGGAATCGCTGGAGATCGAAGTGGAAGTGGGCGAGTCCTACATCGGCCGCGTGCAGCCGAAGATGCCGGTGGAAGCGGTGCTCAACGCGTATCCGGAATGGAAGATTCCCGGCGAGGTGATCGCCATCATTCCCACGGCCGACCGCGGCAAGGCCACGGTGAAGGTGCGCGTGGCGCTCAAGCTCAAGGACCCGCGCATCGTGCCGGAGATGGGCGTGCGGGTGAGCTTTCTGGAACGGGCCAATACGCAGGAGGCCAGCAAGCCGCAAGGCGTGCGCGTGCCGGCTGCGGCACTGGTCGAACGCGACACGCGCACGGTCGCGTTCGTGGTCGGCGAGCGCAACACCGTCAGCATGAAGACGGTCACTCCCGGGATGGTGATGGGCGAGGACCGCCAGGTGGTGTCGGGTTTGAGTGCGGGCGACACTGTGGTGCTGGATCCGCCGCAAGGCCTGAAAGACGGCGACACGGTGGCCGAAGCCGACGCGGCCGCTGCCGAGTAACTGCGCCGGTCACTGCAGTCACCAGCTGGGCAGCGACGCCGCTCCGGGGAGCGCGGCGCCCACGGTGGCGGCAATGGCTGATGCGGTCGTGGCTCTTGGATGGCGCTGCGATCGCGCAAGGCGATGCAATCACATAGCAACGATCACAGCGGCGTTGGTGATCCACAGCCAGCGGCGTCATCGGTCAGTGCAGACCTAGCCGCCTGGCTTGTCGCCGCCGTGCGTCGTCGCGCATGTCACCCAGCAGTTGCGTCTGTCGTCATCCAGCCTCGCACCGTCTTGCCGCCTCACCGTCACCGCATCGCCGTGTTGCCGCCTCATGCAATCGCGGTCGCCATGCCGCATCGCGCTTGCCTCTTTCCATTGCACCGCCAGGAGTCGCCATGACCGCTCTCGTCAGCTTGCGCAACATCACCAAGACCTACCAACGCGGCCCCGAGCAGGTGCAGGTGCTGCACGGCATCGACCTGGAGATCGCCAGCGGCGACTTCGTCGCGCTGATGGGTCCGTCCGGCTCGGGCAAGACCACCTTGCTCAATCTGATCGGCGGGCTGGACAACCCCAGCGGTGGCGAGATCGAGATCCAGGGCGAGCGCATCGACCGCATGAGCGGCGGCCAGCTCGCGATCTGGCGCAGTCACCACGTCGGCTTCGTGTTCCAGTTCTACAACCTGATGCCGATGCTCACCGCGCAAAAGAACGTGGAGCTGCCGTTGCTGCTCACCGCGCTCACCGCCGCGCAACGCAAGCGCAATGCGGAAATCGCCCTGACCCTGGTCGGCCTGCAGGAACGCCGCAACCACAAGCCCAGCGAACTGTCCGGCGGCCAGCAGCAGCGCGTGGCGATTGCACGCGCGATCGTGTCCGACCCCACGTTCCTGATCTGCGACGAACCCACCGGCGATCTGGACCGCCATAACGCCGAAGAGATCCTGCGCCTGCTGCAGGAACTCAATCGCGAACACGGCAAGACCATCGTGATGGTGACCCACGACCCCAAGGCCGCCGAGTACGCCACCCATACCATCCATCTGGACAAGGGCGAGCTGGCCGATGCGCCGCTCGTGCTCTAAGGGAGTGCTGCCATGAAGTATCTCTGGCTGGTGTGGGCGCAGTTGTTCCGCAGCAAGACCCGCACCTTGTTGACCTTGCTGTCGGTGGTGGCGGCGTTCCTGCTGTTCGGCATGCTCGATTCGGTGCGCGTGGCCTTCACTTCCGGCGGCAGCGTCAGCGGCGTGAACCGCCTGGTGGTGGCTTCGCGCCTGTCGATCACCCAATCGCTGCCGATCAGCCTGGAGCCGCAGATCCGCAGCGTGCCGGGCGTGCGCGATGTGACCTCGGCGATGTGGTTCGGCGGCATCTACCGCGACCCGAAGAATTTCTTCCCGAACTTTTCGGTAGCGCCCAATTTTTTCGACGTCTACAGCGAGTACGAGCTGCCCAAGGAACAGCTCAAGGCGTTCCAGACCACGCGCACCGGCGCCATCGTCGGCGAGACCCTGGCCAAGGCCAATGGCTGGAAGATCGGCGACACCATTCCGCTGCAGGCCACCATCTTCCCGCGTGGCGGCAGCAACGACTGGCCGCTGCAACTGGTCGGCATCTTCCGCATGAAGGACCGCGCGGTGGCGGCCAACCAGGAACGCCAGTTGATGATGAACTGGAAATACTTCGACGAGTCCAACGACTACATCAAGAGCAGGGTCAGCTGGTACACGGTGACGTTGCGCAACGCCGACCAGGCCTCGCGCGTGGCGCAGGCGATCGACGCGTTGTCGGCCAACTCCGATCATGAAACCAAGTCGCAGACCGAATCGGCGTTCCAGCAGGCCTTCATCAAGCAATTCGCCGATATCGGCCTGATTGTCACCTCGATCATGGCCGCGGTGTTCTTCACCTTGCTGCTGCTGACCGGCAACACCATGGCGCAGGCGGTGCGCGAGCGCATACCGGAGCTGGCCACGCTCAAGACGTTGGGCTTTCAGGACCGCACCGTGTTGAGTCTGGTGATGGTGGAGTCGGTGCTGTTGATCGGCCTGGGCGGGTTGATCGGCATGGGTCTGGCATCGCTGGTGATCCCGCTGGTGGCCGCACGCAGCGGCGGGGTGATGCCGGTGCAGGGCGTGCCACTGCAGACCTGGTTGGTCGGGCTGGGCCTGATGGCCGGCATCGGCATCGTGGTGGGTGTGCTGCCGGCGCGACGCGCGCAGCGCTTGAAGATCGTCGATGCCCTCGCCGGCCGCTGACAGGAGCATGCAGATGCAAACCCAATGGAAGAACCGTCTGGTCAACCTGCTGTCGGTCGTGTCGCTGGCCGTCGGGTTGGCCGTGTGGATCGCGCTGCCGTGGATCGGCGTGCTGGTCGCCGCCGCCTTGCTGGCGGTGTGGCTGGTTGTCACCCGCAGCGGCCGGCTGTCACTGGCCGCTGCACGTATCGGCATCGCCACGCTGCCGCAACGCTGGGGTGCCAGCTCGGTGATCGTGGTCGGCATCGCCGGTGTGGTCGGCGTGCTGGTGGCGATGCTGGCGATGGGCCAGGGGTTTCAGGCCACGCTCAACAGCACCGGCGACGACACCACCGCGATTGTTCTGCGCGGCGGCTCGCAGGCCGAAACCAACTCGGTGATCACCCGCGACCTGGTGCCGCTGATCGGCAGCCTGCCCGGCATCGCCGCCGATGCCAGGGGCCGCCCGCTGCTCTCGCCGGAGCTCTCGCAGGTGGTCAACATCGCCTCCAGATCCGATGGCACCGACGTCAACGCGCAACTGCGTGGCGTGGGCGAACAGGCCTGGGCGGTGCACGACAAGGTCAGGCTGGTGCAGGGACGGCGCTTCACCCCCGGCCTGCGCGAGATCGTGGTCGGCAAGGGCGCGTTGACTCAGTTCCGCGGACTGCAGCTGGGCAAGACGCTCACCCTCGGCAGCCAGCAATGGACCGTGGTCGGCGTGTTCGCCTCCGGCGATGCGCACGATTCGGAGCTGTGGACCGATGCGCAGACGCTGGCCACCACCTACAACCGCAGCGCCTACCAGTCGATCAGCGTGCGCACCACCGGCAAGGCCGGTTTCAGCCAGTTCAAGACCGCCATGGCCGCCGATCCGCGGCTCAAACTGGATGTGGAAACCACCCGTGCCTACTACGGCAAACAGGGCGGCGGCTTGAACAGGTTGATCAGCATCCTGGGCACGGTGATCGGCGCGATCATGGCGGTGGGCGCGGTGTTCGGCGCGCTCAATACCATGTATGCGGCGGTGGCCACGCGCGCGCGCGAGATCGCCACGATGCGGGCGATCGGTTTCCGCGGCACGCCGGTGATCATGGCGCTGATGCTGGAGACCATGCTGCTGGCGCTGCTGGGCGGCTTGCTCGGTGGCCTGATCGCCTGGGCCATCTTCAATGGCTACAGCGTGTCCACGCTGGGCAGCAACTTCAGCCAGATCGTGTTCCAGTTCAAGGTCTCGCCGGAGCTGTTGTGGAGCGGGCTCAAATGGGCGCTGGGCATTGGCCTGGTCGGCGGGCTGTTCCCGGCCTTGCGGGCGGCGCGGTTGCCGATCACGACGGCGTTGCGTGAGGTTTAGGCGGGCCGCTGGCCCGCCCGGGAATGGGGAATCGGGATTGGGGAATGGTGACAGCCAAGGCAGAGGGAGTGCGGGTGCTGCGGCTGAACGTAGTGCGGGCTGTCATCGTTCTGTCACTGCACTGCGGTAGATGCGCGGGTCGGGCAGGCCGTAGGCTGCCCGGCCGTTGCATCCATCGATCTTCGCCCATGACGCGCCTGATTCTGCTGGCCTGCGCCTGCCTGTGGCTGGCCGGCTGTTCCTCGTCCTCCACCTCGCTCAGCGAGCGCCTGGTCGCGCCCGGCGGCACCTCGCCATTGCTGGATGAGGAGCGCATTGCCGCCACTATCGCCACGGTGCCCAACCGCAGCGGGCATGTGGTCACGCGCGATCAGGTGCCGATCTTCTGGCGCGCGATCGATCCCGGCCAGTACGCCATGCACTACCGCTATCTCGGCCAGCGCCACGATCCGGCGCATGCGCTGGATGTGGATTTCAGTTTCAAGGTGCCCACCGCGACCCCACCGACGCCGCGCGGCACCGTGGTGCTGCTGCATGGCTGGATGATGGATGGCGATTCGCTGCTGCCATGGTCGCTGGAGCTGGCGCAGGCCGGCTACCGGGTGATCACCATCGACCTGCGCAACCATGGCCATTCCGGCGGTGGCCCGTCCGGTTACGGCACGCGCGAATCCGACGACGTGATCGACGTGCTCGATGCGCTGCAACCGCGTGGCGAGATCCGTGGCCCGCTGTACCTGTTCGGCATTTCCTACGGCGCCGCCACCGCACTGTTCACCGCCGACAAGCTCGGGCCGCGCGTGACCGGCGTGGTGGCGATGGAATCCTTCGCCAACGCCGGGCGCGGCATTCGCGACATGGTCCCGCACCTGCTCGCCAGCCAACCGAATGGCTGGCGTGGGCAGGCGGTGGCCGCGTATGCGCGCTGGCGTTATGCCGACCAGAATATCGATGCGGTGATCGCCGCCGCCGACCGCCAGCTGCAGCTGGACCTGGACCACGTCGATGTCACGCAGGCCTTGGCCGACACGCGCAGCTGCGTGCTGCTGGTGCATGGCGATGCCGATCAGCACATTCCGGTCGCGCATGGGCGTGCGCTGGCGCTGGCCAGCCCGCGCGCGCACTACGTCGAGCTACCTGGCGAAACCCATCTGAGCCTGCCGCTGCGGCTGGATCTGCTGGGTGGGCCGATCGACCAGTGGCTGGCGCAGACGCAACAGGATCCAGGCCACTGCCCCGCGCCGCAGGCACTGCCGACCTCCACGCTGGCGGTGGCGACACCGGCGTTGGCGCCGCGCGGCTGAGAGCGGTGGACGAAGGTCGCGAACGGTCGTCAGGCGGGAGCGGACCGCGCGTTCCGAAACGGTGGGTCTGAATGACATGCCGATGACTGCACCCGCACCGCGGTGAACGCAGTCGTCTGTTGCTCGCCCTGAATCCAGGCAGGAGCTGGGCAACGGCAGGCTGTCGAAGCGCGCACCGCGCTGCTGCCCACCGCGCAACGCAGCCACTGCGCGATTGAACGGATCGCGCAGCGGCCGATGCTTAAGGCGTCACCACCACCTGCCGCCGCTGCCGCCACAGGCTATCGCCGACGAACAGCAGCAGCCCCACCCAGATCGCGGCAAATCCGATCGCGCGCCCCTGATCGAACGGCTCGTGGAAGAACCACACGCCCAGCAGCAACTGCAGGCTCGGCGCGATGTATTGCAGGATGCCCACCAGCGAAAGCGGAATCCGCCGCACGCCATACGCAAACCCGATCAGCGGCACCGCGGTCAGCACGCCGCCGACGATCAGCAGCAGATCGGTACGCAGGTCCCAGCCGCTCAGGAAGGCGCCGCCATGGCCCTGCTCGCCCCAGCCCGCCAGCAGCAGCGCCGGCACGAACAGTACACGCTTTCCACGCCCAGCCCGGCTACCGGATCCACCGCCACCAGCTTGCGCAGCAGGCCGTAGGCACCGAACGAGAACGCCAGCCCCAGCGCGATCCACGGTGGCGCACCGGCATCCAGGGTCAGCCACAGCACGCCCGCCGCCGCACACACCACCGCCACCCACTGGATGCGCTGCAGGCGTTCCTTCAGCACCAGCACGCCCAGCAACACGCTCAGCAGCGGATTGATGAAATAGCCCAGGCTGGCCTCGATCACATGCCCGGCGTTGATCGCCCAGATATACAGGCCCCAGTTGAACGCAATCGCCACGCTGCTGCCGGCCAGCATCCATAGCGCGCGCGGCTGCGCGGCGATGGCGCGCCACCAGCGCAGGCCCGAGGTGGCCAGCAACCACGCCACCACCAGCAGCGCGCTCCAGACGATGCGGTGCGCGATGATCTGCAGCGACGGCACCGCCTTGAGCAGGTGCCAGTACAGCGGCACCAGGCCCCAGATCACGAAGGTCGATGCGGTGATCAACAGCCCGCGACGCGCCTCGGTCGGCGAGACCGCCGTCATCGCCGCGCCTTGGCCAGGGTCACCACCAGCACGCCGGACAGGATCACCGCCATCGCGCCGATGTCGTGCGCGCTGAAACGCTCATGCCCCAGCCAGGCACCCAACGCCACCGCAATCACCGGGTTGACGTAGGCGTAGCTGCCGGCCAACGCCGGGCGCACGTGATGCAGCAGCCACACGTAGGCGGTAAACGCCACGATCGAGCCGAACACGCACAGATAGGCCACGGCCAGCAGCCCCTGCGAGGTCGGCAGGCTCTGTGGGCGCTCGCCGATCAGCAGGCCGGTGCTGACCAGCAACACGCCGCCGCACAACATCTGCCCGGCGGCAGTCATGAACGGCGACGGCAGGTCGCGTCCGCGCGACCACACCGAGCCGAAGGCCCAGCCGATCGGCGCGATCAGCAACAACACCAGCCCGCCCGGCGTGGCGGTCAGGCTGCTGCCGGCGTTGAGCCAGACCACGCCCAGAAAGCCGATCACGATACCCAGCCATTCGCCACGGCTGGCGTGCTGCCCGCGCAAGGCGCCGAACAAGGCCATCCACAGCGGCACCGATGCCACCGAGGTGGCGGCCAGGCCCGACGACACGCTGCGCTCGGCCAGCACCACCATGCCGTTGCCCAGCAGCAACAGGGCCGCGCCCATCATTGCCACGTTCTTCCATTGCGCGCGCGTCGGCGCAGCCACCCCGCGCCAGCGCAGCACCGCATACAGCACCGTGCCGGCCACGATGAAGCGCGTCCCGGACACCATGGTCAGCGGGAGCGCGCCGCCTTCCAACGCAAAGCGGATCGCCAGATAGGTCGAGCCCCAGACCACATAGACCAGCAACAACGCGACAACGACCAGGCCGCTGCGCGCAGGCGCCACAGCATCGTGTGAAGAGGACATCGAAGATTGCCAAATACAGCGGAAGCTTCAATTCTAGATCACCTGCCCACGCCAACGTCGTACGCCTCTCGGGCGCCTGCCGCGGTATGGTGCGCATTGATCCCCGGCCCGGAGTGCATATGCAGCGTCGCGTCCCCTGGTTGATGTTGGCCGCCCTGACCGTGCTATCGGCCAGCGCATTGGCACGCGTACCCGAACCCTGGGAGCCCAGCGGGCGCAAGCTCCTCGAGGCCGGGCTGGACGGTTCGTTGGCGCCGGAGATCGCGCCCGAACAAACCGAGCTCAAGGTCATGCTCTCGGCAAACCGCGCCGGCGCTTACCTGCTCGGCGTCGCCAGCAGCAGTTACCGCACGCAATGGTGCATGCCGGCCGGCAAGAGCGGCCCGCCGGATATGCAGGCGATCATCAGCGATATCGGCGCGCTACCCGACGCGCGCCTGGACGAAGCCGCACCTGCGTTGATCGTGCAGGCGCTGGCCAAGCGCTACCCGTGCCGCAAATAGGCGGCGCGGTCGCCGCAAGCCGGCTCGACCAACCGCCACGCAATGGCCGGATGCACTGACGTTCGCCTCGCCGATCGCCCGACGCCCGGGCTCGAAAGCAGCAGGCGTTTGCACACCGCCGGCCCTACTTGCGCGCGGCGTCACTGCTGGCGCGGATCGCCTTGAACTCCGAACCGTCCTGCCAGCTCGGCCACTGCCGGCCGTTGGCCAGCGCCACGCCGACATCGTAGACCAGGGTGGTGTCGGCCGCGTGGCCGCTGGCATCCCATTGCGGGGTCCAGCGATCGCAGGGCTGGTGATAGCACTCGGCAAAATACTTGTCGCGCAGCGCCTTGCCGGCCGCCACGCCGCCGTCGAGCATGTCCAGCCCGGGACCGGCGGTGATCGCCGGCACGCCCATGCGCGCAAAGGCGAAATGGTCGGCGCGGTAGAAGAAGCCCGCTTCCAGATTCGGGTCCGGCGAATAGCTGCGGCCGCGCGCCTTGGCGGCGGTTTCCAGATCGCCTTCCAGCGATACCCGTCCGCGTCCCCACGAGGCGATATCGCGGGTGGGGCCATCGGGGCTGAACATCTCCATGTTGAGCACCGCCACGGTCTTGTCCAGCGGCGCCAGCGGATGCGCGGCGTAATAGTTGGCGCCGAGCAAGCCCTTCTCTTCCGCCGTCAACGCGATGAAATACAGCGTGCGCTGCGGCTTGGGGCCGGCCGCGAACACGCGCGCCAGTTCCAGCACGCTGGCCACGCCGGTGGCGTTGTCCACCGCGCCACGCCGCACCGTGTCGCCGCCGGCATCGGCCTTGCCCACGCCGAAGGCATCCCAGTGCGCGGAGAAGATCACCGTCTCGTCCGGATGCTGGCTGCCGGTGAGCTTGGCCACCACGTTGTGCGTGACCACGCGCTCGCGCTTGAGCTTGAAGTCCACCGACAGCGTCGCATCGCCCAACGCCACCGGGGCGAAGTCGCGCTGCTGCGCGCGCTGCTTGGCCTGCGCAAAATCCAGCCCGGCGCGCTGGAACAGCGACACCGCCAACGCCTGCTGCATCCAGCCACGCACCGGCACATGCTGCGCCTTCGCATCGGCATCGCTGCGTTCGATATCGAACAACGGCGACAGGCCCGAACTCTGCACCGTCGCCCAGCCGTACGCGGCCGGCGCGGTCTCGTGCACGATCAACACGCCGGCGGCACCACGACGCGCGGCCTCTTCGTACTTGTAGGTCCAGCGGCCGTAGTAGGTCACCGCCTTGCCATCGAAGGCGCCAGGCTGGCTGGATTCGAAGTCGGCATCGTTGATCAGCACCACCGCGATCTTGCCGCGCAGGTCCACGCCCTTGTAGTCGTCCCACTGCCGCTCCGGCGCACTGATGCCGTAGCCCACGAACACCAGCGGTGCATGCTTCAAGCGCACCGCGTCCTGCGGACGCAGGCTCTGCAGGGTCACATCGGTGCCATTGACCAGCGTCTGGCTCTTGCCGCCGACACGCAGGCTGGCGCGCACCGGGCCATCGACCTGGGCGCGCACCAACGGCACCGCCTGGGTCCAACCGCCCTGCTCGCCACCCGGCTGCAGGCCGCCAGCCTTGAACTGCTCGACCAGGTAATCGACCGTGCGCTGCTCGCCGGCACTGGCCGGCGCACGGCCCTCGAACTCGTCCGAGGCCAGCAGGCGCACATGCCGCGACAACGCTTCGGCATCGATGCCGCCACCGGGCAGATCGTTGGCGGCCTGCGCCACGCCCCCCACGAACAGGCAGGCGGACAACAACAGGATGCGCATCGGATTCACGGCATGGCCTTGCAACAGATAGATGACACACAGTTTACAAGCGCGCGGCCGCCACGGGAGCGCTTTGACCCGCGCTGGCAGGCGCGATGTCTTCCTTTCTAGCAGGCCCCTTGGGCTGCATGGATGCTGTCACGGAGCTGCATGGGGGTGTACGGAATGTCATGCGCGTGGTGATGGCATCGCGCTTTCGACTCACTGGGCTTTTTGAACCGAGACTTTTTTCGCGTCTAAACGCGGCTACGGGTCAAGGTCTCGATTGTTTTGGCATTGTTTTCCGGAGCCTGTGCAGTGCGGATAGATCGGTTGCAGGGCGGCGGATCTGCGGCTTGGCTGCAAGGCCCTTGCCCGCCCACCATCGCGGGACACGCCGCAAGTACGTCCATGTAGGCTCTTACGCGGCATCCATGCCGCGTAAGGTCCCGCGACGGTGAACGGGCAAGGACCCGTCGGGATGGTCGGTGTGCATGGTTAAAAGCGGTGCATGACCTGCGCTGGTCGGATCACTTGTGCGTTCGATTAGCGCCTCACCATCTTCCGATCACAAGCCGAGCGGCAGACAGGCTTCAACACGCAACTTAAAACGTCTCAGCTACGACCGCTAGCCGAGCAACAAGCTTTCAAAAGCAGCCGACCAACTGTCTGGTGCGATGTCCTCGCCAGTTGCGGGACCGTATGAAGGCATGGATGCCGCCACCGCGCCTCCACGGACGGATTTACGGAGTGTCGCGCAAGCGGTGAGGGCACCGCGCGCTCGACCGACGCGGCTTTTGACTGTTGCCGAACGACGCGACGACTCGCTGCAGCGCTCTAGTGGGGTGTTACCCACTCCAGTGGTGCTAATTGGTACGCGTCGCGCGATCCAGCCAGCACGCCAGGCCCTGCGCGTTGAGTTCGATATCGGTGCCCAGTAGCTGCGCCACGCGTGCATCGTCCAGCCGGCAGCCGTGCAGGCGGGCGCGCTGCAGATACAGGTCGGTCAGCGCCGCCACCATGCAGCGATGGCGGTCAGCATGCTGCGCGCAGTCCAGCGCGATGGCGGTCATCGCATGGATCTGCTCGACCAGTGCCTGCGCCAGCGGTGCCGGCGATTCGACCCGGCCGTAGTGGGTGAGATACATCGCCTGCGGCGCGGTCTCCATCAGCCGCGCGATCGAGTGCAGCATCGCCTCCGGTTCGAATTGCACCGGCGAGGAGGTCGGCAGGATGAAGGCGCCTTGCGCGCTATCGAGCTGGCGATACGACAGGCCGAAGGTGTCGCCAGTGAACCAGCTGCGGCTGCGCGCATCCCACACGCACAGATGATGGCGTGCGTGGCCCGGCGTCTCGATGGTGCGCAGCGCGCGCTCGCCCAGCATCACGGTCTGTCCGTCGACCGCTTCCACCACGCGCTCGGCCGGCACCGGCACGATCGCGCCGTAACTGCGCGTCATTTCCGCCGCGCCGTACACCGCCGTGGCACCGGCGATCAGTCGGGCGGGGTCGATCATGTGCGGCGCGCCACGCGGGTGCACCAGCACCCGCGCATTGGGCAAATGCTGCAGCAACGCACCCGCTCCGCCGGCGTGATCCAGATGCACGTGGGTCAGGATTAGCCAGTCCACCTGCGCCGGCGTCAGCCCGGCCGACTGCAATGCGGCCAGCATCTGCGGCACCGACAGGGAAGTGCCGCAATCGACGAAGGCGCCACGTTGCGCCTCGACGATCAGGTACGCCGCATCGAACTGCACACCGCCAAAACCGGTGTCGATGGTGTGGATGCTGGAATCGGCGGTCGCTGTCATTGCTCCCCCACGGCTATGCGAGAGGCCACAGTCTAGCCACCGGCTCCACGGGTGTCGTTACGCCTCGCGCAACACGCGCAGCGCCGCCAGGATCAACTCCGCCTCCACCTGCGCATGCACGCCCGGCAATTGCAGGTCGCTGCCCTGCTCGGCCTGCTTCAGCCGCGCAATCAGCTGGCCCGCATCGCGTGGCGAGGCGAAGCCATCGCTCTGCAGCAGCAACGCACCGGCGCCATCTGTCAACTTGAAATAGAACTGCCCGTCGCTCTCGCGGTATTGCTTGAACACCGGCGGCGCGCTCTTCTCGCCCACCGGGGTCGCAGCCGCATCGCCCTGGCTGGACAGATCGCGCAGCCCCACCGCAGCACGCAGCTCGGCCAGAAACGGCGTGGCGTAGCGCGCGCGCAGACGTGCGCCACCGGCGCGCAGAATCGCCTCGATCTTGGCCGGCTCGGCCATCAGCGCCTCATAACGCGTGCGCAGCGGTGCGATCTCCTGGTCGATACGCTCGAACAGCTGCTGCTTGGCATCGCCCCAGCCGATGCCATCGGCAAAAGCCTGCGCAAAGGCCGCCGTTTCCTGCGGCGTGGCGAAGGCCTGGTACAGCTGGAACAATGCCGACCCCTGGGTGTCCTTGGCCTCGCCCGGCGCGCGCGAATCGGTGAGGATGGAGAACACCAGCTTGCGCAGTTCCTCGCGCGGGGCGAACAGCGGAATCGTGTTGCCGTAACTCTTGCTCATCTTGCGGCCGTCCAGACCCGGCAAGGTCGAGACCTGCTCGTCGATCACCGCCTCGGGCAGGGTGAAGAAGTCACGGCCATACACGTGGTTGAAGCGCTGGGCGAAATCGCGCGCCATCTCGATATGCTGGATCTGGTCGCGCCCCACCGGCACCTTGTGCGCGTTGAAGATCAGGATGTCTGCAGCCATCAGCACCGGGTACATGAACAAGCCGGCGGTCACGCCCGCATCATCGTCTTCGCCGTCGGCGCGATTCTTGTCCACCGCCGCCTTGTAGGCATGCGCGCGGTTGAGGATGCCCTTGCCGGCCACGCAAGTCAGCAGCCACAGCAACTCGGTGGTCTCCGGCACATCGGACTGGCGATAGAACCACACCGTTTCCGGGTCCAGTCCGCAGGCCAGCCAGCTGGCGGCGATCTCCAATGTGGAGCGCTGCGTCCGCGCCGGGTCCTGCGCCTTGATCAGGCTATGCAGGTCGGCCAGGAAGTAGAAGCTTTCCGCATCGGCAGCCGCACTGGCCTGGATAGCCGGGCGGATCGCACCGACGTAATTGCCCAGATGCGGGGTGCCGGAAGTGGTGATGCCGGTAAGGACGCGAGTGGTCATCTGCGTAAGGCCAGGGAGTCAGCACGCAAGTTTAGCGGTTCCGTGCCCCTAGCATGACCGCAACCGTGCCTTGTGCCTGCGTCTACCGTCTTCGGCGGCAGACGCAGAAAGGGCCGCATCGAGCGGCCCGTCTTGTGCAGTTGGCGCTCACCACGGCGGGTGGACGCGGTTGCGCGGCACCGTCAGGTGTCGTCGCGCAACGACTTTTCAAAGGCGCGCACCTCGGTCTGGGCGCGGTCGCGGTCCCAGCCGTAGCGCTCCTGGAGCTTGCCCTGCAGATATTCGGCATTGCCCTCGGCAACCTTGAAATCGTCGTCAGTGAGGTCGCCCCACTTGGCCTGCGCCTTGCCTTTGAGCTGGGTCCACTTGCCGGAAATGATGTCAGTGTTCATTGCGTCGACTCCGCTGATGCGGCCGCGATTGACCGTCTGCGCAGGTTGCCCACGGCGCCGTTCGCCGCAGATCAAAAGCCGTCAAATCCGCACTCACCGCACTGAACGGTTGCCTACGCTTGCGGCGCAGTTTTTTCGCATGGCTGCGCCGTCGCATGCCCAGATGCGTCGCCGCGCTGCCCTGCCTGCGCAAGGCATCAGGCAAAAAAAACGGGCCTTGCGGCCCGTTTTTTCTGCATGCAGCGCTAGATTACTTGCGCGCAGCGTCTTCCACCTTCTCGCCAGCGCCCTGCACGTCCTTGCCGGCACCTGCGACGGTGTTGCAACCCGACAGCATACCGACCGACAACACCGACAGCACCAGCAGCACAATTGCACGCTTCATAACAGACTCCTTCGTGGGTAAAGCGGCGGCTTGCCGCAGATCAATCAAATCAAACAACTAGGGTTCAAACAAAACGCAAGGATCAGCACTTACCGTCGCTGCAATTGTCGGCCTTCTTTTCGACCTTCTCACCTGCACCCTGCATGTCCTTGCCAGCGCCGGCCATGGTGTTGCAGCCAGTCATCACGCCGGCCGAAAACAGGCCCAGTACCATCAGTGTCAGCAGTCGCTTCATCGGTCTTCCTCAGTTCTGCGTTCGGTGCAGACGCACCGTGTCTGGCGACAAATCTGACTGCGCGGCCGTGGATTTGATGTGAACGCGGCGTGCTGCGTTCAGCGATCGATCAATCTCGCATCAGTGTCGACTTGCCAAACAGGCTCTCGACCAGATCCACTGCCAGTTCGGCGGTGGCGTTGCGATTGTCCAGGACCGGATTGAGCTCGACGATGTCCAGCGACCCCATGCGCCCGGTGTCGGCGATCATCTCCATCACCAGCTGCGCCTCGCGGTAGTTGGGCCCACCCGGCACGGTGGTGCCCACGCCCGGCGCGATGCTCGGGTCCAGGAAATCCACGTCGAAGCTCACATGCAGATGGGTGTCCTCGCTCATGCCCTGCAGGGCGGTCTCCATGGTGCGCTTCATGCCGGCCTCGTCGATGTAGCGCATGTCGTAGACATCGATGCGGTGCTGCTTGATCAGGCGCTTCTCCTCCGGGTCCACCGAGCGGATGCCGATCTGCCGCACCTGCTCGGGCAGCAACGCCGGTGCGCTGCCGCCCAGATGCGTCAACGCCTGCGGGCCCAGCCCGCACAGGCAGGCCACCGGCATGCCGTGCACGTTGCCCGACGGCGTCACCTCGCTGGTATTGAAGTCCGAGTGCGCATCCAGCCACAGCACCCGCAGCGGGCGTTGCTGCTCGCGGCAGTACTTGGCCACCGCGGTGATCGAGCCGATGCCCAGGCAGTGGTCGCCACCGAGCATGATCGGCATGCGGCCGGCGCGCAGCTGCGCATAGCTGGCTTCCATCAGCGCCTGGTTCCAGGCCACCACCTCGTCCAGATGCCGGTAGCCGGCCTGCGGGGCTTGCCAGGGATTGCGCGGGCCATCCAGGTTGCCCAGGTCGTGCACCTCCACGCCGCGGCCGATCAAGGCCTCCTGCAGCCCGGCGATGCGCAACGCCTCCGGCCCCATCCGCGCACCACGGTGGCCGGCACCGATGTCGGTGGGAACGCCAATCAGGGAAACCGGCAGGTACTGCGTCGCCATGCATTGCTCCAGCATCGAGAAAGCGCTGAAGTCTAGTCGCCGGCTCGCGCACTGACGCGCGGCAGCGCAGCACGGCACCCGGCCTGCGTCACCGATCACGCAATCGCATCTGCCACTGCAGCAATCGAAAGTGCGGCCGATACTGCGTAGCGGGCAATCGTCGGACCGGTACGGACGGCAGGCGCAACGCCGCGGTACAGGCGCGCTGCAGTTAGGCCGGAGCACTGGCAGTGCATCGGCCGCGCCCGCTTGGCGACAAACGCGGTCCTGATGGCTGCTTGAAGTGACGTGGTTGGGCAGTTTGTGGCGTATCTGCGTTTTGCGGAATGTGCTTGTCTGACCGCACAGTTAAGACATTGAGGGTGCTATGACGATGACGGAAGGTGCCGATGCTACTGTTCGCCCGCCAGCGCGGGACCCGGTGTCATCGGCAAGGTCTTTCATCGCGCAGTACGTTTCGTACAGGGGAGGATTTCATGCCGCATAACGCCGTCAACCAGGTCGTCAAGGCTGCCGTGGGCGAGGTCGCGCGGGCGTCGCACCAATACGATCTGCAGCGCATTGGGCGCGAGTTCGCGCAGACCATCGAGCGCGAGCCGGGCATCCGTCTGCTGATGCTGTCCACTGCCGACGGGCGCGCCATCGCCGAACAATCCAGCCTGGATGTGGACGGTCGCCGGCTGGCAGCGATGGCCAATTCGTTCCTGACCCTGGGCGAGACCCTGGCACGCGAATCCAGTCTGAGCGAAGCCGACTACGCCACCATCAGTACGCGTGGCGGGCAGCTGGTGCTGATCCGCATTCGCGCAGACAAACCGCTGACGCTCACCGCGGTGGGCGGCAGCGACCTCAACGCCGCGGCGCTGCTGTTCAACGCACGCGACTGCGCCGGCCGCCTGGCAACTGCACTGGCGCAGCCGGCCAACTGAGCGTTTGGCACTGTTCGTGCTTGTGCCAGTGCACTGATTTCTCACCGCTCGTAAGGACGACCCGTGTCAAAACTCAACCTGGAACACCTGCATTCGATCGCCGGCTTCGTCGGCGCTGCCCTGGTCGATAGCGACAGCGGCATGGCGCTGGGCATGACCGGCGGCACCGATCTCAACCTGGAACTTGCCGCGGCCGGCAATACCGAAGTGGTGCGTGCCAAGCGCCGTATTGCCGAGCAGCTCGGCCTCAACGACACCATCGAAGACATCCTGATCACCCTGGCGCGTCAATACCACCTGCTACGCCCGCTGGAGAGCAACGGCACCTTGTTCCTTTACGTCGTGCTGGATCGCGCCAAGGCCAATCTGGCCATGGCCCGTCACGAGCTCAAGGCGTTCGAGAAGACCCTGGACTTCGGTTGATGCCAACCAGGCGGCGCGCACGCGTCGCCTGCCCTGCCTGCCGGTGCGCACCGGCAGGCACCGCACTTGCTACGCGCCGACGCGGCGCCCTGTCATGACCTCACCCATTCACACCATGCGGGTCGCCACGGCCGGCCTGGACCTGCTGCACACCACGCGCCTGAAACTGGCGTGCTCGTTGCTGCTGGCCGAGCGCATCGACGTGCGGTTGGGGCAATGGCCGCAACACGCCGCCGAGGTGGTGGTGCTGGGGCTGGAAAGCCCCGACGGCCTGGCCGCTTGGCAGGCCTTGCAGGGGCAACCCGTGCGCGTGCTGGTGGTGTCGCGGACACCGGTCGGCGGCGCATGGCTCAAGCACGGCGCCACCGTGCGCGAACTCAACGAGCAGATGCGCCTGCTGCTGTCGTCCTCCGCGCACGCGCAGGTCGCCGAGCCGGCCTTGCTGGTCCGCCATTGCCGCGGCGAATTCGGCACCGCTGCGGTGCTGTTGCGCAACGCGCACCTGCAAGTGCGCGTGGACCCGGCCAACGGCTGCGTGCAGCTGCCCGCCGGCATCGCCTTGACCGAGCTGCTGGCGGCCCTGGATCGCCCCGGCTGGCAGGTTGCACCGGACACCGCCGATAGCGCACTGAGCCAACGTATTTCCTTCGAAGCGCTGTACTTCGCCCTGCCCGAGCACCTGCGCCCCGCGCTGCCGGCGGTCGAACCCAGCCATGCGCTGCGGTTGCGCCAATGGCCGGAGCTGAGCGCCGAGACCAGTTCGCCGGCGCAGCTGCTTGCCATTGCCCACCTGCATGCGCGCCCGTGGCGCCCGCAGGCGCTGGCCAATGCTTGCAAGCTGCCGCTGCAAACGGTGGAATGCCTGTTCGCCGCTGCACTCGCCAGCGGCCTTGCCCAGACTGCGGAGATTCCCGTGCCTGCAACGCAGCCCCGTCCGGACAGCAGCAACTCCCGGTTTTTCTCCTGGGTCGCACGTCGCTTTGGCCTCTCTCTCTTTCAGGCGCAGTCATGAGTCTTCCGGCCAACAAACTGGTGTTCGTTGGCGGCATGGGCGCCGGCAAGACCACCGCCGTGCGCGCCATCTCCGACGTGGAGCCGGTCAGCACCGAGATGCCGCTCAGCCAGGATGCCTACGGCGACAAGACCTACACCACGGTCGCGCTGGACTACAGCTCGATCGAACTTGAAGACGGCGAGTTGCTGCACGTCTACGGCGTGCCCGGGCAGAAATACCTGGATTTCATGTGGCCGCTGGTGTGCGACGGCGCGTTGGGCGTGATCGTGCTGGTCAGCGCGCGCGATCCGCAGATGCGCGATGCCACCGTGGCCTTGCTGCGCGAGTTTTCGCAGATCGCACCTGCGGCAAGCCTGGCGGTGGGCATCACCATGACCGACGAAATGCAGGACTTTTTGCTGCCGCCGTTCCGCGATGCGCTGGTGGCCGAAGGCTTCCGCATCCCGGTCATGCGCGTGGACGCGCGCTCGGCCACCCAGATCACGTTCCTGGTGAAGTCGCTGCTGTCCTATCGCTACACCTCGGCGACCAGCTGAGCGGCCGCGCGCATGGCGCATGCCGACGTGGTCGGCGAACGAGCAAAACAAGGAATCCGGTCACGACGGTGCCTGATCGGGCGTCACGCGGGGGATGCCGCCTCTAGGGTGGCGGCGACGCGTCCATCTTCCTTGATGCCAGACACGCGACGCGAACGTCATACATTCGAGCGTTTTGCCTGACTTGTTCAGTATGGCGCGCGATCAAAAGCCAGGGCATCGGGACGTTCCCGACATCGCACAGGACATACCGGTCATACGGCATAAGCAATAGCGCAGCCAGTCGCGCCTGCAAGCGGCGATCGTGATGCGATTGTTGTGCGCACTCGGCACTGCGTTGCACAGACCGGTCGCCAAGCCATCTCGCACAGGCACCGACGCGCGGCAGCGGCGGCGCCATCGGTGACGCGCAGCGGAGATGCGATGCGCCAGGATCGGCCGCTGCAGGGCGACTTCCACGCCGATCGTGGTGCTGATCCAGCACCACGATCGGATAAAGTAGCGCGATGACAATCGAACTGAAGCCCGGCGGTCTGCTGATCGCGATCGAAGGCATCGACGGCGCCGGCAAGACCACCCTCGCCCGCAGCCTGGCCACCACGCTGGAAGCGGCCGGCGCGCGCGTCGTGCTGAGCAAGGAGCCGACCAATGGACCCTGGGGCACCCAGCTGCGCCAATCCGCCGCCACCGGCCGCCTCAGCGCCGACGAAGAAGCCGAACTGCTGATCCGCGACCGCCACGAGCACGTGGACACCCTGATCGCGCCGGCGCTGGCACGCGGCGACATCGTGATCCTGGACCGCTATTTCCCCTCGATGGTCGCCTACCAAGGCGCCGCCGGCCTGCCGCTGGACGATCTGCTGGAACGCAATGCCTTCGCGCCGCGCCCTGACGTGTTGCTGCTGCTCGACCTGCCCCCGCCCACCGGCCTGGCGCGTATCCGCGCCCGCGGCGATGCACCCAATCACTTTGAAACCCAGGACAACCTGGAACGCTGCCGCAGCATCTTTGCCCAGCTGCAGTTACCGGGGAAGCACGTCGTGGACGCCAGCGCCGATGCGGACAGCGTGCTCCGCCAGGCCCACGCCATCGTCGTTGCCGCACTGGCCGAACGCCTGCGCGTCGACGCCACCGATGCCGACCAGGCCACGCTGGAACTGCTGTCGGCCGGCCGCCCGGCCTGAGTCGCTGCGCGTCCTGCGCGCAGGCAACAGCAACTGGCGCGCTGTGATTGGCGCGCTGCGATTGGCGGGCTGCGGGCAGATAGCTGTTTTCGGCCGATCAAACCGCGCAAGACGCGGTCTGGAGACGCTGACCCATGGCGCAGTCAATTGCATGCGACCCGTGCGTCTACAGGTTGAACCAAGAACCTTCATGGTGCCGGCACCCGGATTCGAACTGGGGACCTACCGCTTACAAGGCGGTTGCTCTACCAACTGAGCTATGCCGGCAAAGGCAGGCGCATTGCGCGCCGGTGCGCATTCTAGCGCAGCGCGGCGCAATCTAGCGACCGCTGACGCGCCGCACCGGCGGTGCCCTGCAATGTACCGATCGCCGCCGTGCTGCGCACATCGATCCACCAGCGCGATTGCCCGGTGCCGCTGGGCAGCAACTGTGCCGGAAACCCCGCACCGACCAGGCTGGCCTGACGGCGCTCGGCACGCTCGCGACTCTGGTACTGCCCCAGCGCGATGCTGTTGTCCTCGCCCTGGGCAATCACGTAATAGTCGCCCATGCCGGCGGCGGCGATGCGCTTGACCAAGGCTTGCGCCGCTGCACGATCGCCGACATTGGGCAGCATCACCCGGAACGTACTGACCCCGGCGTCCTTGTCCTCGCGCACACGGGTGCGCGTGGTCTGACCACGCAGGCGTGCCAGCGCGGCATCGGCATCGGCGCGCGCCGCATACGGCCCCAGGCTGGCGCAGCGTTCCGGCGCAGCGGCGGGAGTAGGTACCGCTGGCGATGGCTTGATCGCCGCTGCCGCAACCTCGTTCGGTGTTGGAGCGACCGTGGATGGTGGTGGAACCTGTGCCGACGTCTGCGACGTTGCGGCCACCTTCGCGGCGGCCGCATCTATCGAAGAAGACGCTGCCGCTGCTGCCGTCGGTGTCGATGCAGGTGCAGGTGCAGGTGCATCCGATGGTGCGGTGCCCGCAGCTGCCGGGACCATGCCTGCCTCGCTCGCCTCGCCTGGCGCTGCTGCCGCAGTGCTCGGCAGCACTTCCAGGCGCGCCACACCGGCCGGCTGCGGCGGTGCCGCCACTGCAGCCGGCGCCGGCTGCAATGCCCACCACAAGGCCACACCGGCATTGAGGACGATCAGGACGACGATGAGTGCGCGGACATACATGCGATGGATTCTAAGCGCGGGCAGTCACAACCGGCGAGCGCTGGTCGGCTCGCTGCCCACGCCAGGCAGTGGGCGCAGTGTACGAGCGCGGCCGATCGATTCCGTCTGCCGGCCGCGCCCGCCGCGTGGCCGCACGACCGCATGGCACGCCGTTCAAGGCGCCGACGCAGACCTTGCCCAGGTCGCCAGCCCGTCCAGCACCAGCGCGGCGCGGAAGCTGGCATCGGGCAACAACGGCAGCAGCGGCGGCGCGCCGCCCCCGTGCACCAGCAGCCGTACCGGCACGCCCAGACTGCGTTGCGCGTGCTGCAGGCTACGCTCGATCAGCGCCACCGCCGCGCCATCGCAGCCGGAGGTCAGCGCGTCGTCGGTGTCGTCGGCCAGCTCGACATAGGTCCCGCCACTGGCCGGCAACTGCACCGCGCGCGCATGCAGCGCCTCGCGCATGGTGGTCGGCGAGGCGGCGATGCGGCCGCCGTGGTGCCGCCCATCGGCGCCGAGTACATCGATGGTCAACGCGGTGCCCACGCCGGCCACCAGCACCGGTGCGTCGCCGCGTGCGCCCAGCAGCGCCAGGAAGCGATCGACCCCGAAGCGGCCCGGGTCTGCGTAGGCGATGCGGATGCCGGCGCACTCGGCCGCGGTCCGCACGATGCGCACCTGTTCGAAACGCTCGCGCAGGCAGCCGAGCATGCGCTGCGTCAACGCCGGCGCAGCCACGCTGGCCACATGCGCGATGCGTCCGGTGGGCAAGGCCGACAACGCAGCCGCATCCATCGCCTCGGCACCGTGCGGCCAGGCCTGCACGTCGCCGGCGCGGTCGCCCTGCAGCGGTGCGTACTTGAACCGCGAATTTCCCAGGTCGAACAACCACTCGCTCATGCAGGTCTCACGCTCACTTCTCCGGAGTGGAACAGCCGCACCGTCTCGCCCAATTGCACCCGCAATGCGCCGTCGGCCGCCAGGCCAAGCGCAATGCCGTGATGCCGGGTGCCGGCCTCCTCGACCTGCACCGCGCGGCCGCTCAGGACGTCCAGGGCCGCATAGCGGCCCAGGAACGGGGCCAGCCCCTGCGCCTCGAACAGTTCCAGCGCCGGCAGCAGCGCCGACAACACTGCAGCCACCACGGTATCGCGCGAGACCGCGTGGCCGGCCAGCGTATCCAGATCCACCCACGGTTGATCGATCGCAGCGGCCGCTGCCGCCGGCATATGCACGTTCAAACCCAGCCCGATCACCGCGCGCGCGTTGCCGGCCATTTCGCCGCCGCCTTCGATCAGCAGGCCGCCCAGCTTGCGCTCGCGCGCCAGCAGATCATTGGGCCACTTCAACCCGACATCGGCAAAGCCGCAAGCACGCAGGGCCTCGGCCACCGCCACGCCCACGGCCAGGCTGAGCCCGGCCAGCTGGCCCAATCCGCCGCTGAAACGGCGCGAGGCCGACAGATAGATATGCGCACCCAGTGGCGAGGTCCATTGACGCCCACGCCGGCCGCGCCCGCCGGTCTGCCGCTCGGCCAGCAGCACCGCCACGCCCTGATCCGGCGCCGGGCGCGCCAGCAAGCTGGTGTTGGTGGATTCCAGCGTCCAGGCGATCTCCAGCGCAGCCAGGCCTGCCAGCGCATCGGCCGCCATCGCCGCACGAATGCGCGCGTCGTCCAGCAGGTCCAGCGGCGCCGCCAGGCGGTAGCCGTCCCCGGCCCGACCTTCGATCTCGACCCCGGCCGCGCGCAGATTCTGGATCCGCTTCCACACCGCCGCACGGGTCAGCCCGGCATCGCGCGCCAACGCATCGCCGGATAGCCGGCCGCTCGCAAGTTTGGCCAGCAAGGCGCGGTCATCCACGGCAAGTCCCCAAATCGATCCGCGAAAGTATGCGCCAAGCGTCCGCACCCGCCCAGCCTGGCTTGCGTGAGGGAGTGAAAAGCACGTTATGATCGGCGACTCACGCCGCTTGCCCTGGATGTGGACGATGCGCCGAATCACGGTTTGCCTGCTCCTGTTGTTGGCTCCGCTTGCCGCGCTGGCATCGGACCAGCTGGCCGATGGCGATCATGAGAGCTGCGTCAGCAGCAATTCGGCGGCACGTGGCAGAACCCCCAACGGCGAGCCGGCAACCCCGGCACGTGCCCCCGCGCACAAGCCCGCGCCGGCCACCGGCGGGGGTGGCAGTGACGGCGACGGACTGTTCCCCCGCATGCGCACGATGCCGCGCTGGCATAGCTTTCTGCCGGGCATGTTCCGCTGATCCAGTGGTTGTTGCGCCGGCTGCGCCGGCCGCCGGCCGATATTCCTGATGCCTTATGGCTGCCGGTCAGCCGCCGCTGCGCCTGGGTCGCTGCGCTCGATCCGCCCCGCCAGCACCGTCTGCGTGCACTGACCGCGCAGTTCCTGCGGCAAAAAACCATTTCCCCGCTCGACGGGCTGCAGCTGCAACCGCACGATCACGTTCTGCTGGCTGCCACCTGCTGCCTGCCGCTGCTGAACATCGGCGCGGCCGGCTGGCGTGGCTGGTCGCAGCTGATCGTCTACCCGGACGCATTCCGCGTGCAACGCACGCATGTGGATGCGGCCGGAGTGATGCATGCCTGGGACGACACCCTGATTGGCGAGGCCTGGGAGCAGGGTCCGCTGATCGTCAGCTGGGCCGACGTACAGGCCGACCTGGACGACCCGCAGGCCGGCTTCAACGTGATCGTGCATGAGATGGCGCACAAGCTCGATGCACTCGATGGCGCGCTCGACGGCACCCCGCCGCTGCCGCGCGCTGCGCAGCGTGCCTGGGCACGCGATTTCCAGCGCGCCTTCGATACGTTCTGCCAACGCGTCGATGCGGGCGAAGACACCGAGATCGACCCGTATGCCGCCGAAGCGCCGGAGGAGTTCTTCGCGGTCGTAAGCGAATACCACTTCTCCGCGCCACAGCTGCTGGCGCGCGTCATGCCGGATGTCGCTGCACAGCTGACGCATTTCTATGGGCCGTCGCCGTTTGCGGCGTCAGCGCAGCGCTGATGGTGGGGTGACACGTCTGCATGAATTAGGCTGTCGTGATGCAACGCTGTCGCGCGCATCAATCGCAGGCGTTTCAGGCAACTGACCACACCAATGCGCGATGCCGCATGCGGCCGCACGCGAGACAGATCGACATCGCCAGCGCATTGCCAGGCACTCACACCAACCCAAGATCGCGCGGCCTGGCACCAGGAAACACCCGTTCCAGCTGCGCAGGCGACAATCCCCACAACCGGCTCAATACACCGCCGAACAGGCTGCGGTAATTGGTGAGCACCGGATAATCGCGGTTCTGCAGCAGCTGCGCTTGCGCAACTTCTACCTGCTCGCCGGCGATCCGGCCGCCGCGCACGCCGCCACCCAGCACCCAATAGGTAGTGCCGTGCCCGTGATCGGTGCCCTTGCTGCCGTTCTCGCGGAAGGTGCGGCCAAACTCGGACAGCACCACCACCACGGTGTCCTTCCATGCCGGCCCGAGGGCGTCGGCGTACGCCGCCAGCCCTTCGCCCAAATTGCGCAGATTGTTCGCCAGGCCACCTTCCACACTGCCTTGATTGGCGTGCGTGTCCCAACCACCGACATCGACAAAGCCCAGCCGATAACGCTCGCGCATCAGGCTTGCCATGCGCCGGGTTTCGTCGGCGAAGGTGCGCGCACTGGCGGCGCCGCGACCGGCCTGCTCCATCTCTTCGCGCAGCTGCGCGGTGAGCTGCTGACGCAGTGCCAGTCCCTCGCGCGCAGCCGCCGCCAGCGGGGTTGCGTCGTACATTTGCGACAGGATCTGCGCCTGACGCGCATCCAGGCCGCCCTTGCCGATGCCCCGCAACGACACATTGGGCAAGTCGCCGCCGCCTTGGAAGGTCAGCGGTAAGGAATCGGTGAAGGCAATCGCCGGCACTCCGCTGAGCACACCCGACAGGCGCGCCATGAAGCCGGAACGATAATCACGGCGCTGCCGGCCGGCCTGCCCGGATTCGATATCGTCCTGGGTTTCGAAGTGACTGCGCGACAGATCGTCGGTACCGGCAAACGGCACGAACGCCAGCTGCTGGCGTTGCCATAGCGGCAGCAGCGCATCGCGCATCACCGGGTTGAGACCCCATTGCGTATCCAGCGCAACGGCACTGTTCGGGTTGGCCGCATCAGGCCGCGCAATCGCTAGGGTCGGACGCGCCTGATAATAAAAATCGCTGGCATGCGGCACCAGCAGATTATTGCTGTCGTAGCCGCCGCGCAGAAATACCACCAGCATGCGCGCGCTGTCGCGTGGCGCAGCAAACAGGCGACCGCTCCAGGGCAGACTTGCCGCCGCTGCAGAGGCAAGCAGAAATTGACGTCGTTGCATGGCGCGCTCCTGTGGCGGTGATCGCTGGTCGAACGTTGAAACAGCAGGTTTGAATCGGCAACCGTCGAATCGGCGAGCCTTCGAATCAGCGATAGTTGAAGTCCGGCGATGACAGCAGGAATCCATTCCATTCCGCAGGCGAACGCGCCTGCCCCAAGGCATCGCGCGTGCCGCTGGAAAGCGACGGCGCCACCCAGCGATACGATGGACGCGTGTCGATCTGCGTCAGCACCGGCAGTGGCGTGTCGTTATCGCCATCGAAGCGGAACAATTGCTTGGGCCCGCTGCCCAGCGAACGTGCCACCTCGAAGCGTCGCGCCAGTTGCCCGGAGCTGGTCCATGCCTGCGATTGCAGCGACCAGCCATCGGGGGTGATGCGCCCGAACAGCGGCTCGCCGAGTTGCTGCAGCCAGCTCGCCATCGGCGCGGCATTGACCACCGGCTGACCCTCGTACGTCAGCCGCATGGCCGAAACCACGAACCGATTCGGATCCTTGAACTTGCGTGGTTGCGCTTGCGCAAATTCCGGCGCGTCCAGCATGGCCTGCATCACCTTGGCGATATCGCCATCGCTGCGTTGAAACGTGTTTGCCATGCGCTCGACCAGCGCGGCCGGCGGCTTGTCGCTGACAAAGTACTCGGCCAAGCGCTGCGAAATGAAATGCGCGCATGCCGGCTGCCGCACCAACAACTGCACCGCCCGCTCGATCTCATCCAGACCACCCGCGGCGATGCGCTGGCCCAGCAAGGTCTTGTCACCGGGTTGATGGCGCGCGGGATTGAATTCGAACAGTCCCTTGCGCACCACCTGCGGTTGCCCCGGCACGGCAGTCGGCAAGGGCGGAGCGCCCTCGGCCTTGACCGGCACCAGGCCGGCACCGGTGAGTATCAGCGCCAGTTGCTGCACATCCTGCTGGCTGTAACCGCCATGCACGCCCAGCGTGTGCAGTTCCATCAGTTCGCGCGCGTAATTTTCGTTGACCTTGCCCTTGGCGTTCTTGGCGTTGTCCAGATATTCCAGCATCGCCGGGCTTTCCAGCGTCGCCATCACCAGGTCGGCGAACTTGCCGGTGGCATGCGGGCGGATCGCGTTTTCCATGTAGTCGGCCGCCATCCACTTCACTCGCCCCTTGTCGGCGTACACGCTGAAATGATTGAGCCAGAACCACACCAGCTGCTCGCGTGTCTGCTCCGGCGCATACACCGCGCGCAACAGCTGCGCCTGACGCGCCTGGGTCAGCATCTGCCCGCCACGCGCTTGCCATGCCTTGCGCAAGGCGGTCTTTTCATCGCCATCGGGCATGTCTTGCAGGCGGATCTTGTCGGCCTCGTACTGCGTCAGCAAGGTCAGCAACGGCGTGTGCAGCGCATCGAAGTGCTGCAGTTGTGCACGGATCGGCGCTGGCAACGCTGCATCGTCGCTGGCCTGCAACAGCGACCTGCCGTAGCGCTTGGGGCCGAGCCGCTGCAGTTGCGCTGCGCTGTCGGCATCCACGCCGTAGGTCGCACGCTGCAGCCAGCGCGTCTGCGCCGGCGTCAGTGCTGAATTGGCAGCACTGCACGACATCGCCAAAGCGCAGCCCGCCAACAGCCATGCCAGCTGCCATCGGTGATGGCGGGGCGCGCCTGCTGGACGTGCGCTCAGCCAGCGCGTCTGTGCATTGCGCTCGAACATGCAGCTCTCCATCGCAACGGCCTGAAACGGGCCCAGTATGGTCAAGCCAACGCGCGGGGCGTTAAACGGTTGTCGGAGTGCGCCGCAGCGTTGACCACGGGTTCATTCCGCACCCCACACCGGTCACAGTCCCGGCGGCAGGGTCACGTCGAAGCGGGCGCCGCCCAGTTCCTGCGAGCGCACCACCTGCAGCTCGCCGCGGTAGGCCTTGATCAGATCCTGCACGATCGACATGCCGATACCGTGGCCTTGCACGCGCTCGTCGCCACGCACGCCACGTTGCAGGATCTTGGCCACGTCTTCCGGCGCGATGCCGGGGCCGTCGTCTTCCACCGACAGGATCAATCCGGCACGACGGCTGCCGGTGGTGGGTCCGGGCTGTGCGGTCAGCAGCACGCGGCTGCGCGCCCACTTGAAGCCGTTTTCCAGCAGGTTGCCCAGCAGTTCCTGCAGATCGCCCGGCTCGCCATGAAAGCGCGCATCGGGCGAAATATCGAACTCGCACAACACACCCTTGACCGAATAGACCTTCTCCAGCCCGCGCACGATCTCCTCGGCGGTCGACTCGATCGGCAGCGGTGCGGCAAACAGCTTGTGCCCGCTGGAGGCCGCGCGTGCGAGCTGGTAGGACACCAGATCGTTCATGCGGCGCAACTGCACATCCATTTCCTCGTGCAGGTCGCGCTCGGACTGGCCGCTATCGAGCTGGGTGCGCAACACCGCGATCGGCGTCTTGAGGCTGTGCGCGAGATCGGCCAGCGTGTTGCGCTGGCGGTCCAGATTGTCGCGCTCGCTCTCGATGAAGGCGTTGATGCTTTCGGTCAGCGGCTCCAGTTCGCGCGGATGCTGCTCGCTCATGCGCTGGATCTCGCCGCGCTGCACCTTGGTCAACTCGTTGATGACCCGCCGCAGCGGGCGCAGGCTCCACTGCAGGATGAAGGCCTGCAGCACCAGCAGCACCACACCGGCACTGCCGAGGTAAAACCACACTGCGCCACGGAACACGCGCAGCTGCGCGCCCATCGAGCGCGCATCTTCCATCACGTAGATGGTGTACGGAATCTCGCCGCCGTGTTCGCGCTCGACGTAACTCACGCCCAGGCCGTAGCGGTACAACTGGCCCACGCTGCCGTCGATCTGGGTCATCTCCAGCGGGCCGATGAATTCTTCCTGGCGCGGCTCAAGCATGCGCCCGTGCGGAATGTTCGGGCCTTCGGCCGACATCGAGGTCCAGCTTTCGTCCGGACGCACGACTTCCACATAGAGCCCGCCGCCGGGCACATCGAAACGCGGATCCGGCGGCTGGCCGCCGATGTACAACGAGCCGTCGCGGACGAAATCGATATTGGCGGCGTACGCAGAGGCGTAGTTCTTCAGCCGCTCGCGCAGGTTCTTTTCGGCGGTATCGGCGAACGCCACATCCAGCGCGTAACCCGCCAGCGCCAGGAAGGCCACCAGACTCAGGCTGGCGGCCAGCAGCTGGCGGGCCTGCAGGGAGCGCGGCCGCCAGCGTCTATACCACTTGGAGCGGCCCGGCACCTGATCTTCCTGTTTGCCGATGCGCGGACTCAGCCTTCGGTACGCGGAATGGCGAAACGGTAGCCGCGACCGCGTACGGTCTCGATCGGCTTGAGCTCACCATCGGGATCGAGCTTCTTGCGCAGGCGGCCGATGAACACTTCCAGCACGTTCGAATCGCGATCGAAATCCTGCTGGTAGATGTGCTCGGTCAGATCGGCCTTGGAGACCAGTTCGCCGGCATGCATCATCAGGTATTCCAGCACCTTGTACTCGTAACTGGTCAGGTCCACGTTGGCGCCATTGACGCTGACCGTCTGCGCGGCCAGATCCAGCGCGACCGGGCCACATTCCAGCGTCGGCTTGCTCCAGCCCGCCGCGCGCCGCAGCAGCGCATTGACGCGCGCCAGCAGCTCTTCGACATGGAACGGCTTGACCAGGTAGTCGTCGGCGCCCTGCTTGAGGCCTTCGACCTTGTCCTGCCAGCTCGAACGCGCGGTCAGGATCAGCACCGGGAATTTCTTGCCTTCGTCGCGCAGCGCCTTGATCAGCTCCATGCCCGACATCTTGGGCAGGCCGAGGTCGATGATGCCGACATCGAACGGGACTTCGCGGCCCATGTACAGGCCTTCTTCGCCGTCTTGTGCAGCGTCGACAGCAAAGCCCTCACGCTTCAGGCGCGCGGCAAGGGTCTCGCGCAGCGGAGCTTCGTCTTCGACCAAAAGGATACGCATGCACTCTCCCTAGTTACGTTGTCGGCCAGTGGCCGGGGAATTTATAAGACTGAACGCAGCACTATCTACGTCTAGTGGTTATCGTCGCGTGGTGGCGCATCCGGCGGCGCCTGGCCGCGCGGTGGCGCGGCCTGCATCTGCTCCGACTCGTACACGGTGTGCACGCGGCCGTCCTTCATGTACTTGACGCGGTTGAGATTGCCGCCGTCGAACGGCACGCGTTCGGCGCTGAGTATCTGTCCACCGGTGGACCGCTGCACCTGCCGGATGGTGTCCGAAAGCGTGCGCCCGTTGCCGCGCGCGGAGGGCGGTAACGGATCGCGTCCCGCATGTGACATCGGATATCCCTGCCCCCACGCCGACGGCGCTGCCATGGCTAGCCCGAGGGCAACCAGGACGATATAGCGAGCGCGGCAGGACGGCTGGGTCACAATGAATCCTAGCGGGTTGTTCAGGAACATTCAAAATTCGTGAAACCGGCCACCGATGACAGCATGGTCGAGCCCGAGAATAGAGCCAAATTCTTGATTTTTCGGGGTGAATCCCATCTGAACTTTTTAGCTTTGTGTTAACGCCGTTCAGTGAAATGAATCCCTGGACGCCTGAAACGGCATTTTTTTTCTGGATCTCACACCCATGCCCGGCAGTTGGCATCCCGGTCAGATGCAGACAGCGGAAATGCCTGTTCAGGTATGCAAGCGGCAGGCCAGTTCAGGCCACCACGCGCCATCCCTGGGTGTCGGTCCGCTGCAAGGCCTGCTCGACCAGCTCCCAGCCGGCACCTGGCCGGTGTGCGCCCTCGCTCAGGACCTGCCGGAACGCGCGTCCGCCCGGCTGGCCATGGAACAGCCCCAATACGTGACGGGTCATGTGCTTCAGCGCCAGGCCTTGCTCCAGTTGGGACTCGACGTAGGGCCGCAAGGCGCGCAGTAATTGGTCGCGCGGCTGTTCCGCACGATGCGTCAGGGCTGCATCCAGGCGATGCAGTACGTAGGGGTCGTGGTAGGCGGCGCGGCCGAGCATGACTCCGTCGGTCTGGTGCAGATGCTCCATCGCGGTCTCCACCGCCGCGATGCCGCCATTGAGCACCACCCGCAGCGCGGGGCGCTCCTGCTTGAGGCGATACGCCCAGTCGTAACGCAGCGGCGGCACTTCGCGGTTTTCCTTGGGCGACAGGCCCTTGAGCCACGCGTTGCGGGCATGCACCACCACCATGGCGGCACCGGCTGCGACCACCTGATCGACGAAGCTAGCGAACACGGCGTAGTCGTCATCGTCGTCCACGCCTAGGCGGCATTTGACCGTGACCGGCAGCGTGGTCGCCGCACACATGGCAGCAACACAGTCGGCCACCAGCGCCGGCTCGCGCATCAGGCAGGCACCAAAGCGCCCGGCCTGCACGCGATCGGACGGGCAGCCGCAATTGAGGTTGATCTCGTCGTAGCCCCACTCCTGCGCGATCGCCGCGGCCTGCGCAAGCAGTGCCGGCTCGCTGCCGCCCAGCTGCAGCGCCAACGGGTGTTCGACCGGATCGAAGCCGATCAGCCGCGTGCGATCGCCATGGATCACCGCATTGGCGTGCACCATCTCGGTGTACAGACGTGCCGAGGGTGCCAGCAGGCGATGGAAGACCCGGCAATGGCGGTCAGTCCAGTCCATCATCGGGGCGACGGACAGGCGCAGGGAGGCGGCGTAGCGATCGGCGGAAGCGGTCATCGACATGTGGCCGCAGCGGGCAGCCATCGGAATGCGGAGCAGGATCAACAGCTTACACGGGTGTCGATGAATCTGCCGCAGCGCGGCATAACGTCCTGCGAGGCCGACCTGCCGGAGCCCGCTGGTCGATGGCCGATTCACTGCGCCAGGTGGTCGACCCGTACGGGCTAGCTAAGTTCGGCATGACGCGCGTTGATGAAACCCGCTGGTAACGCGCTTCGGCGTCCAGCTTCGCGGCTACTCTGCCATCGGAAGAAACGAAAAATCGCGATGGCGCCGCTGTCGTTGCCCTCGCTCGCCAGGTGCGCGCGTTATCGGGCAGCATCGCTGCAGGATGCGCGGTGCCTGGGCGTTCGCCCATGTCGAGCGAACGCGGTGCATCGTCAATGACGAGCGGAGCTTGTGTCGTCCGGTGCTGGCGTCGTGCACTGCGCCTGGACAGGATCTGCAGTTACGGGTTGCGGAAGCCCACACGCTCTTCGGCGCTCAGCGGCTTGCCGAGGGCATGGTACGAGGCGACCAGGGTGATCAGGGCGGTACCCAGAACGGTGTAGAAGCTCCACGACGTGGCCAGCACGTGTACCTGACCGAACACCAGGGCGACCACGGCAGTGGCGGTGCACAGCACCATCGCCAGCAGCGACATCAGGAAAGGGATGGAGGGATCGAGCTTCATGGTCCGGGGGTTCCAGTGTGCGATAGCGGAAGCATCGGCGTTCGCAGCGCTTTCTTGAACTGTTTTTTGCGGTTTTTCCAAACAAATTTTAAGCAAGTCAGCGCGCGCTCAGACTTATGTCAAACCCTTGGCGCACAAAGGTTTCAACGTCAGGAGACTCCTGACGCAGTGGTGGAAAAATCACCACCACCGCCAGAGATCCAACGCGCCTGCGGCAGAAAACCGGCGGGGGCGATGGCTGCACTTTTCTGCGGGTCGTGGAGGCAAATTGAGCAGGTCGGCGAGCCACTAGCCGATCCGGGAGCGACGATTCATCGCGCTCGGTGCACGATGGCTGACCTCCGAACCTGGCGTGGGCGATGGCTGCGCTTCTCGGGATGTGCTGGAGGCAGATTGAGTAAGTCGACGCGCGACCAGCCCATCTAAGAGGTGCGCTCGGTGCGCAACGGCTGACCCCAGAACCACGTCGGTGGGCATAGCTGAGCGGGCTTCGCCAGTCCGCACCAGTGGCGTCAGCGCACGCGATGGGATGCTGCGAGCGAGGCTGCCGAGACCCCGGGTATCGAGGTGCAGGACTCAGGCGATGGCGATCAGCGACTAACCAACGGTCACTGGGACGGAGCTGGCGTCGCAACCACGTACAGCGCGTCGAAGATGGCCGAGCGCGAGGCGTGCAACCCGCCCGGATGGGGCCTACAGACGGCTGGCCGGTGGATAACAGTGCAGCACGCTGCAGCAAGCATCACCGATGGCTCTCGCCGGCATCGGTGGCCGGACTGGCACCTGCGTCGGCCGCATGGCGCCTATGCGAGCTGCTGACGCATGGCGTCACGCATGCCAGGCTCGCCACGCATGCGTGGCGCGCTCAGCGCGCCGGGGACGTCGCAAACTCGCCGCGTTGCAGCTTGGTCACATCGTTGCCCTGCCCGTCCTTGAGGCTGAGGTCCGCGCCCTTGGCGGCCAGATCCTTGAGCACGTCGGTCCGCTGGAACAGCGCTGCGTACATCGCTGCGGTCTGGCCAGCGTTGTTGCGCTGATCCGGCGCGCAGTCGGCCTGCATCAGCCGCTTGGCGATACCCAGCTCGCCCTTGAAGATCGCGCCCATCAGCGCGGTGTTGCCGCGCTTGTCCTGCGCGCAGGGGTCGGCACCGGCGCTGAGCAACTGCTCCACTGCCGGGCGCTGGCCGTGGTAGGCCGCCAGGATCAGGGCGGTGTAGCCCTTCTCGTCACGGGTATTGAGGTCGTAGTGCGAGCGGATGAACTCGGCCAGCATGTCCTGCCGCCCTTCGCGTGCCGCGTCGAAGAAGTACTCGCGCAACTGCAGCTTGATCTGCGCCGGGTCGGCGGCGGCAGTGGTGGCGCTGGTGGACATCGGCGCGGGCGAGGCTGCATTGGCAGCCGCAGACAGGGTGCCAAGCATCAGAAACAACAGGGTGCGCATATGGCTCTCCCGATAGCGAAACGGCACCGCGGCACAGGCCGCGATGCCGTGGGTGGATCAGTCCTGCAGGCTGGAGGCCAGCTGCTTGACCCGGGCCAGGTCGCCCTTGGCGACACGCGTCACGCCAGTGCCGTACTCGGGGTCGGCCTTGTACAGGAACGACAGCAGGATGTGCTTGCTCTCGGTGTCGGTGGTTGCCAGCGACTCGCCGAAACTCTGCACCAGATCGGCGCGATCCTTCTTGCTGTAGGACCGATACAGCTCACCGGCCTGCTTGAAGTTCTGCTCGCGGGTGATCTTGGCCTGCTGGGTGGTGCCAGACAGCGGCAACGCGCTGTAACGCGCAGCGGTGTCCTGCGGACGCGGCTCCAGCCGGCTCGGCTCGTAGTTCACGCCGCTAGTGGTGTGGCCGTTATTGCCTTCGCCATCCTGATTGCCGTTGTTGACGGCCACACGCGGACGGTTGACCGGCAGGTTCAGGCCATTGGCACCGATGCGATACAGCTGGGTGTCGGCGTAGGAAAAGATGCGCCCCTGCAGCAGACGGTCTTCCGACGGCTCGATGCCCGGCACCAGGTTGGCCGGCGCCATCGCGACCTGCTCGGTTTCCTGGAAGAAGTTGTCGACGTTCTTGTTCAGCACCATCTGGCCGACCTTCTGCTCCGGGACATCCGGCCAGATCTTGGTGGCATCCAGCGGATCGAAATCGAACTTGGTCAGGTCTTCCGGCTTGAGCACCTGCACGTACAGGTCCCACTTCGGGAAGTCGCCCTTCTTGATCGCACCGACCAGATCGTTGGTCAGGTGGCTGTAGTCCTTGGCCTGGACGGCGGCAACCTGCTTGGGATCGAGGTTCTTGATGCCCTGCAATGTCTTCCAGTGGAACTTGACGTAATGCACTTCGCCCTGGGCATTGACCAGCTTGTAGGCATGCACGCCGTTGCCATCCATGAAGCGATAGCCGGCCGGCGTACCTTCGTTGGAGTACAGCAGGGTCAGCGTGCGGGTGCCTTCGGGCACGTGCGAGAAGAAATCGAAACGGCGCGAATCGTCGTCCAGGTTGGTGCGCGGGTCCGGCTTGAACGCGTGGACCATGTCGGGGAACTTGATCGCATCGCGGATGAAGAAGGTCGGGAAGTTGTTACCGACCAGATCCCAGTTGCCTTCGCTGGTGTAGAACTTGGTGGCGAAGCCGTGCGGGTCGCGCAAGGTTTCCGGCGAGTGGTTGCCGTGCACCACCGAGGAAAAGCGCACGAAGACCGGGGTCTTTTCGCCGGCGCTGAAGACCTTGGCCTTGGTCAGGCTGGACAGATCGGCGGTGGCGGTGAACTCGCCTTTGACGCCGGTGCCGCGTGCATGCACCACGCGCTCGGGGATGCGCTCGCGATCGAAGCGCTGCAGCTTCTGGATCAGCTGCACGTCCTGCAGCACGGTCGGGCCATTGGCTCCGGCGGTCTGCGAATTCTGGTTGTCACCGACCTTGGCGCCGTTGTCGCGGGTCAGGACGGATTGGGCGAAGACCGGCGGGGCGATCAGCGTCGGGGCTAGCAGGGCTAGCACCATGAGGGATCCAGGGCGCATGGCGTCAGCTCGTTTGAGGGAGCTGAATCATGTCCAGCGGACCGAAGCGTGAGAAGTCGTTAGTTATGATCGCTGCGATAGGCGAACATGATGATGACTACAGAGCGTGATATGCATCGCGTTACAAAGCGGCGACACGTTGAAGATCATGCCGCTTATGCCGCAGATGCGGTGACCAAGCTGATTCACAGCGACGCACGTAGTGCGTTGGTGACTGTAAGAATACTGCAGTGCAGAAGATCGGCAGGCTCAGGAACCAGCAACAGCATGCGGTGAAAAATACGCACAGGGCCGGGTGTCATCGCCTGGTAGAAACCGAAGCACCAACAACTCGCAACGTTTTCTTGATCCAGGTATGCACGCGCGCCCCATGCGTTGACCAGCATCTATCGCATCGCAGCTGGATATCGCTTATGGTTCAAAGGCCCCCAGAACCGCCCTGTTCGTCAGGCAAACCGACGTCTGCCCGTCTGCGTGCCAGCTGCGCCGGATCCTCCAGCTCGAACAGGCTGCCGTCCGCCTTGCGCTGGGTACCGTAGCGCTGCGGCTTGCCCGACATGATCAGATTACGATCCACGAACAACGCCATGTCCGCGGTGCTGTAAGACCCGCGCGCCACTGCGACCTCGATGCTCTTCAGGAAGCCATCGCGAAACGTGCGGTCAGTGGAGTGCTGCGCAACCAGGAAACCAGCATGCGCCCCGTCTTCGCCAACCGACGCGACATCGGGGAAGCCGAATTTCTCGATCAATGCAGACAGCGCAGCCTGGTTTTCCCGTTGCGACGCAACCAGACGCATGGCCATGTCTTTCGCTGCGCCTTGGTTGGCCTGTAGCTGTTGCGCCGTGAAGGCACCACGAATCTGCTCGCGGATCTTCTGATCTGCATCGGCCAGTGCCAGCAGCTGTTCGCGGTAGGTAGCATTCATAGAGTGCCGGTCCGGCTGCAGATTCTGCCCTGTTTCGGAAACAGCATGCCCTATCGTCGCCAGCTGCCACAGCAACACTCCTAGCATCACCACTTTCATGAGCACTCAACTCCCGATTCTGGAAAGCTCTCGACCCCAGTCCCACTCTGAACAGCTATGGGCTTTTCTTCCAAGCGTGGAAATTCCTGGCACCTACTGGTTTTCCCGTAAACCAGGAACGAACAAAACTTACCCGCGATGTCCATCCCAGGCGACTTGTCATCCAGATAGAGGAATTGTCCACCCGGGTTGAGCTCCAGGAATACCGGCTCACCCCCAGCGATGGGGACGACAAAATCTGCACAGAAGAAGTCAATCCCCAGTGCTGATCGAAGCACATCCAGCTTTGCCTGCAAGCCGGGATACAAAGATACCCACTCGTAGTGCATGGTCGTCTTATGCCTGATGGCACGATAGTCGATCTCGCCCAACAAGGAATGACGCATCTGCATGCAGAAGTACTCCCCCCCCATGCAGACCACCCGCAGGTCCGCTTGATGACTAATAACCTCCTGATAAGTCGTCGGACACGCGCGCAGATCCCCATCCGCCAGCTGCTCTTTCGGAGCAATGCGTGTCGCATAGGAGACGCTGTAGTTTTCACCATCCGCCCATGCCCCGACATTGAACGGCTTGACGACAACACCATCGGCATGTTTCTGACGAAATGCATGAACATCTTCTGGACGCTGGCTGATCAAGGTCTCAGGCACTAACAAACCACTGACAACTGCGGCGGCGAGCTGCAGCGGCTTCTGATCGGCGGCAAGTGCGACTAGCGGCGCATTGACCCAGCGCTTTACGCCATGCCCAGCTGCGAGCAGGGCCACCGCCCCCAGATCGAACAGCAATCCTTCTGTCCTGATGAATTTTATGTCCTGATCGTGGACATGCACAGGTGCGGATTTACTGAACAACAAACGGCGGCTCCAAGCCGCATCGTAGACAATCGGAACGCCATCTCGAACAACACTCACGCCTTGCGGCCCATACAGCAAAGACCCGTCAAGGCCACACGGCCATTGCCCGGTGTCCAACAGGCTTACGGCGTGTCCCGACGCAGCGATCATCGCAGCAATCGTGGACGCGTGTGTATCGCTGCGCGGCGCGACGATCAACACATTCCTGGTATTTTCGTCCATAGACGCGACACATTCCAAAGCACGACAGGAGCATGGCGACATCTGCATGTCGCCATGCCGGGGGACGCTTAGCTGACGATAATGATCGTTTCGGTGTCGATGGCCTCGACAATGATGATGACTAACGTATCGCCAGCACCACCGCAGGACACAGCACTGACTTCTTCCTGAGTCATCTCACGTGCGAAGCGCTGAGCGACGGGACGCGAGTTTTCCATGAGTTCAAAGTTTTCCATTACTTACTCCTTGGCTGCTTCAGGGTAGTTCGCCGGCGAGATTGCCGACGTGCTTCTCGACACCATCACTGGCATCAAGTTTCTCGGCGCCATGAATGGCAGCCTGCTTATCTCGCGAATCGGCGACAAGCGATATCCTGCGGTCGGCAGAGGCAATCGTTTCCTGCCGATGCGCGATGATGACCCGGGTCATTTTCATTGCCTTGATATGCGCGTTGACCACTTGATCTCTGGTGGAATCCAGATGACTGGTCGCCTCGTCCAGCACGAGGATCTTCGGCTGCCGATACAAAGCGCGCGCAAGGATGACGCGCTGACGTTGACCACCGGACAGGATCGAACCCATATCACCGACAAGGGATTCGTAGCCCATTGGCATCCTGGAAATATCGTCATGGATCGCAGCCAGCTGCGCGGCACTGGCGATCCGCTCGATACTCGAATCGGGATCAAAGAATGCGATGTTGTCGGCCAACGATCCGGCAAATAGCTGATCATCCTGCATGACTGCCGACACCATCGCCCTGTAGTTTTCCAGCCCGAATTTGCGGATATCGACACCGCCGACCTCGATGGCGCCCTCAGTCGGCTCGATCAGACCCAGCAGCAACTTGGCGAATGTGGACTTGCCACAGCCGCTGGGGCCCACAATGGCAACCGACTCACCCGCTTCGATGCGCAGATTGAGATTGCGTATGACCCATGGATCGTCGTCTGAATAACGGAAACTCAGCCCCTTGACGAGAATTTCAGGAACGGGCTCCGGGCCGCTATAACTGGAAACTTCATCCAGATCCGGGGCAGTCGTGGCGATATCCGCGATCCGCTCGGCATGCAGACGCAGCATCTTGAGTTCGATGAACTTATCGACCAAGCCCGCAGCCCTGCTGGTGAAAAGATCTGCGTACGCTAGGAAGGCAACAAGCATGCCTGCCGACAAGGTTCCATTCAATGCCAAGTAACCGCCGATGGCGATGAGAAACACTTTCTGCGCCCCGAACAGCCCCTGATTGAGCGCATTGAATGCAAGGCCAAAACGTTGCGTCTGCATTTCCAGACGCACACTCTGTACTGTGGCACTGAACAATCTGCCCTGGCGAAGCCCCTGCTTGTTGGCAAGCTTGATCGCCTGTATGCCCCGTACCGACTCCATCAGCTCGCTTTGCTGACGTGCCGCATATGCCAACTGATCACGACTGATCACGAATTGCAGTCGATAGAAGGCCAGACGCAAGCCGAGATATAGGGTGAAAGCTACCAGGACCAGGCCTGTGAGTGGCAGGCTGTAGGCCATCAGGATGACCACAGCCAGGCACCCCGTGAGCCCATTGAGCATCGCTTCCACAAAGCTGCCGGTCAATGTCGTCTGAATGGATTTCAAGGAAGAAAAGCGCGACAACACATCGCCCATGTGCCGCTTCTCGAAGTACTCGAGTGGAAGCCGCATCAGATGACCAAACAGGTTGGTGATCCATTGGGTATTCAATGATGCGCCGAGCCAACTGACGATCCAGCTCCGCGCGACTGTCAGCATGGTCTGGAAAACGACGGTAAGCAAGAAAGCAATGGTCAGGATCTTAAGCAGTTGCATATCGGCTGAAACCAGCACGTGGTCGATAACCCACTGCATCTGGAAAGGCAAAAGCAGCGCGAGCACTTCGATCGCCAACGCCAAGCCGAATATCTGCAGCAATCCCCGCCTCAGGCCAAAAATTCGCCCTGTCAGGGATCGCAAGGACACCTTCGGCGCCTCGACGGAAGGCCGAAAGTCTGTGCCGGGCTGCAGTTCCAGCAAGACGCCCGTGAAATGTTTGCCGACCTCGGACATCGGTAGCCGCAATGTCCCTCGTGCAGGGTCGTGTAGCAGCGCAACGCCTCGCACGATGCGTTCAAGAACAACGAAGTGCGACATGTCCCAATGCAGGATGCATGGTTGTTCCAGGTCCTGCAGATAGTCAGGCTCGGCTCGCATTGCCCGAACATCCAGACCCATGGCACGACCAATCTGCACCAGCCGCTCAAGGCGAACGCCTCTCTGCGAGATATTGAATCGCCGCCTGACCTGAGCGAGATCGATTCTGTCACCGTGATATCCAGCGACCATGACCAGACAGGCAAGACCACATTCGGCCGCTTCCGTCTGCATCACCGGGACGATCTGCGCGCGGTTCGACAATAGCCGGTGGACCGATGCGGTGTCGATCATGCGTGTTTCCCGGCCGGACCATCCAACAAACGCCCCGTCATTTCGTAAACGGGTTCAAACATCCATTCGATCAGCTTGCGCTTCTCCAGAAGTATGTCGGCATCCAACACCATGCCCGGACGCAGCAGTTCGTTTCTTCCGTTGGCGACAATATGCTGTGCTTCCAGTTCGACGATGACACGATAGCGGGCCTCCTCAATCTGTTGCCCCAGCAGCGACGACAACTCTTTCGAAGTGACCGCGCTACGCGAGACCTCAACCACACGGCCTGCGTGGCGGCCGAACTTCTGATACGGAAACGCCTGGTAGCGAAGAAGGACGCGATCGCCACGCGTCACGAATCCAACGGCCTTGGAAGGCACCCACAGCTCGGCGCGCAAGGTAATATTCTTGGGCAATAAGGTGACCAGCGGCTGTTGCGCGCTGACAGGTTGTCCGGCGTGGACAAACAGGTTTCCAATGATTCCGTCGGCGGGAGCGCGCAAGACGATGGAACGGCGCGCCTCGCTCTCCGAAAGGGATTGAGCGACGTCGGCGATCTGCCTTGCAATTTCGTTACGCTTTGCCTCCAACGTCGCAGGATTTTGTTCCAGCTGAGATTGCAGTTGGGAATGCTCCACGCGCAGGTCCAGCGCATGCTTTTGCAGCTCCTTGAGTTGACTTTGGTTCTGGATTGCAATGTCCTGCTGCTGCAGTAATTGAACCTTGGTCAATATTCCCTTTTCTGCGGCGCTCACCCATTGCTCGTAGAGTCGAAGCGCACTGTCTGCGCGCTGGCGCTGCAACCGGATTTGTTCGGCGGTGTTGTCCACCTGAGCCTGCAGCAAGGCGATCCTTCGGCGCAGATCGCGCTGCTGGGCCGCGTACAGCTGATCCTGCGCCTGCATATCTGCGTTCAGACGACTACGCTTTATCTCAAGTTGCGAGATGACCGATGCCTGCGTGTCCCCGAGCGAAGTACTGTCTTGCTCTCCCGAAATTTCCAGCACGGGATCACCAGCCCGTACCGCGGCTCCCTCGACCACGAACGCCTTGGACACCATGCCCGCGCTGAGCGGAGTCAATGTCAACAGGCCACGGTCCGGTACCAATGCGCCATTGACGGCTTCGTGCCGGGTAAAACTTCCAAAGCACAGCAATGCGAACACCGTGACCACGAGAAACAGTGCGGTGACAAAGCAAGGCCAACCGAACCTTGGCGCCTCAAGGCGCACCGGCGCGAGCCAGGCTTCTCGGCGTGCGCGCAACACCTCTTCCCTGAAGAAACTGCCCGGCATATGCACTCCCTGCTTCGCTAAGAGACGCGCCCACTTCCTTCAGGCCCAGTTAATCTAGAGAAATGAGCGCTGTCAAGCGCACTGCATCGCATAACCATATGCCGCGCCCAGGAATCTCTCTAAAGCAAAAGGAAATGGCTGCCCTGGACTAGCCGATCATCCGCCTGAACGGTGGCAACGCATCGATGATGCGTTTGCCGTAGCGGCGTGTCAGCAGGCGCGAGTCGAGGATGATCACGCGGCCGTGGTCGCTGGAACTGCGGATCAAGCGGCCCGCGAACTGCGTGAGCGTGCGCAGCGCGTGCGGGATGGCGATCAGGTTGAAGGCGTTATGGCCGCGACTTTCCAGCCATTCGCTCAGGGTCGAGGTCTGCGGGTCGGTCGGCACCGCGAACGGCACCTGGGTGATGACCACCGTGGTGCAGGCGTCGCCGGGCAGATCCAGGCCTTCGCCGAAGGAGTTCAGGCCAAACAGCACCGAGCCCTCGCCGGCGGCGATACGGCGCAGGTGTTCGGTGATCAGCTGCGACTTGTTGCCCTCGCCCTGCACCAGCACGCGGTTGCGTTGCGCCAGCGGCATCAGGTCGGCGACCTTTTCCATCTTCCAGCGCGAGGTGAACAGCACGATGCTGCCCTTGGCGGTCCAGTCGAGTTCGCGCACCAGGTAACGTGCGACTTCCTTGGGGTGGCCTTCGCGATCGTCTGGGGTGACCGGGAAATTGGGCACGATCAATTCGGCCTGATTGGGCAGGTCGAACGGTGAGGCCAGCGAGGCCATCTCGGCGTGATCGGGCAGGCCGTTGTCGATCGCGAACGATTGGAAATCGCCGCCACCGGTCAAGGTGGCCGAGGTCATCACCACCGAATCCACCTCGTTCCAGATCATCGTGCGCAGCACTTGCGCGGCCGACACCGGCGAGCAATGGCAGATCAGATCGCCGTCGCGCGAGAGGGTGATCCAGCGCGCCATCGGCGGCTGGCCTTCCTTGTCTTCGCGCCGCCAGCCGCTCCACAGATTGTGTTGCTGCTCGGCCATCTCCAGGGCCAGGCCGAGGCTGCGCTGCAGGCGTTCGCGCGCCGAGTCGTCCTGCTTGCCCTTGGCGATCGCGCTGTGCGCGGCATGCACCCAGTTGAACAACGCGCGGGTTTCTTCGCCGAGCTCTTCGATCGCCGGGCCCCATTGCGGCGGCAGCTTGCCGTTGGCCGCACGCCACAAGGGATCGCGCTCGCCGGGCTCGGGCTTCCACACGCGTTCGACCTCGGCGTGGAAGGCCTTGAGCAGCTTGGACACGCGCGCGGCCACCTCGATGGCCTCGTTGGGTAGCAGGTTGCCAATCTTGTCCTTGTCCACGGCGCGGTAGGCGGCGGCGATGAGGATCTGCAACCGGCCGGTGCGCTTGGCCATCTCGTCCAATGGCAGGTTGGCCGCGCCCTGGTCGATCGCCACGCCGGCGATGTGATGGCCTTCGTCGAGCACCAGCAACATGTCGGCGGGCGGGGCGATCAAGGGCTGGCCATTTTCGGCATCGCCCAGCGACAGCGACGACAGCAGCAATGCATGGTTGGTGACCACGATCTGCGCTTCGCGCACGTCGGTGCGCGCCTTCAGCACCGGGCATTGCGCGGCGTAGCTGCAGCGGCGGCCGGCACAGCCGGAGGCCGGCGTGGTGATGCGCAGGCGCAGCGGTACCGAGACCTGCTCGGGCGCATCGTCCAGATCACCGTTCCAGCTGCGCTCGGCGTAGGCCGTGGCCAGGCGCTTGGCCAGATCCGCGTCGGCCGGGCTGAGCGGGCGGTCGTAAAGCACCTGTTCGTCGTCGAACATGCCTTCCTGGCTGGTTTCGCCCTGCAGCTCGGCGGCATTGCGCGTGCACAGGTAGCGGGTGCGGCCCTTGGCCAGCGCGACCGTGGCTTCCAGCCCGGTGGCCTTGAGGAAGGCCGGGATGTCGCGCTCCACCAACTGCGACTGCAGCGCCACGGTGCCGGTGCTGATCACCAGCTTCTTCTTGGTGGCCAGGGCGATCGGCACGCCGGCAGTGAGATAGCCCAGGCTCTTGCCGACGCCGGTAGGCGCCTCGGCAATGCCGATGCCGCCGGAGGTGGCCAGCGCGCGCGCGACCAGGCCGATCATCTGGCTCTGCGCCCGCCGTGTGGCAAAGCCGGGCGTGTTGGCCTGCAGCTTGGCGTAGGCCTCGCGGATGCCGGCCTTGATCGGGTCGGTCAGAACACGCTGGGTGGGAACCGGCGCAGACGGCGCGGCCGGTGGGGCGACTTCATTCATCGCGCTATTTTCGCACGGACCGGCGCAGCGCCTGCGACCGGCGTGGCACTCGGCTGAACGTGTTTGCTGGCGCGGGGCGGCGGCGCCGCCAGCCTGGTCCCGGGTGCGCACGCTGCACGGCCACTGCATGCGTCGGATCCGCTCATCGCCGGCGGGCACTGGCCGCAAGTTCTGACCCGGAGGGTCGCGCAATGGATGCCGACCCAATCACCCTGCGCTGCCTGCAACGAGCAGGCAGCGTCGCTCCACGTTGTCAGCGGCCTTGTGTCCGCGACGGCCATGCATGGCGCGCCCAGACCAGTCCGATGACCACCATTGCGACGCCCATCAGCAACATGCCGGCGCCCACGCCAGTGGGCCCGAAGCGTTCATACAGCAGGCCGCCGCGATTGACCGCAGCCAGCGCCTGCGGATGCAGCAGCGTCCACCCGCCCTGCCCGGCACTGACCAGCCCGAGCACCACCAGCGCGATGGCTTTGAGCGGGATCATGGGCGCGGGCCGGCGGCGGGCGGCACGCGTTGCAGGCTGCCTGCCAGCGTCCACACCAGCACGCCGATGCCCACGCCTTGCATCGCCATCAGCACGAAGTGGGCGATGCTGGTCACCATGCTGATCTGACGCACATTGCCTTGCTGCAGCAACAGCATCGGAATCGCCTGGAAGGCAACCTCGGCAAACAAGCAGCCCAGCAGCAGCCAGAGCGCGGCCAGCCCGGCACGCCGCAACGGGCTTTGCGAGGCACGCCACAGCAGAACCAGCCCGAGCAGCAACGCGATCAGCATCGGCACGCGCGACAGCAGGCTGGTGACCAGGGTCAGCAGGATCTCGGTGGTGGTGACGCTGCCCACCTCAGTCGGCACTGACCAGGAGGGCCTCGCGCGCGCGCAGCGCGGCGTAGACCGGGTCGGTGTCCGGTCGCACGCCGTGCCACAGCGCGAAACTCTCGGCGGCCTGTTCCACCAGCATGCCCAGGCCATCGACGGCGTAGCGGCATTGCGCCGCGCGTGCCCAAGCCAGGAAGGCGATGGCGGTGGCGCCATAATTGAGATCGACCGCCGCGGTGAGGCTGTTGACCAGGCCCAGCGGCATGGCGAACGCACCGGCGTCGCGATCGCGCCCAGCCGCGGTGGCATTGACGATCAGTTCGAAGTCGCCCAGATCGCGCAGGTCTTCGATGTAGCGCGAGACCACCCGCCCCGGCTCGCCGAGCGCATCGCACAAGGCATCGGCGCGCTCGGGCGAGCGGTTCACCACCACCATTTCGGTGATGCCCGCTTCCAGCAGCGCCGGTGCCACGCCGCGCGCGGCACCACCGGCGCCGAGCAGCAGCACGCGGCGACCGCGCAGATCCAGCCCGTGGCGGTCGGTGAGGTCGCGCACCAGACCGGCGCCATCGGTGTTATCGCCCTGCCACTGGCCGTCGTTGCGCACCAGCGTGTTGACCGCACCGGCCAGACGCGCGCGATCGCTCAGGCTGGCCGACAATGCACAGGCGGCTTCCTTCAGCGGAAGGGTGACGTTTGCGCCCTTGCCGCCTTCGTCGGCGAAGCGCTCCAGCGCGGCAGTGAACGCCTCCGGCGGTGCGTCGATGGCGGTGTAGTCCAGCGCGATGCCGGTCTGCTTCCCGAAGTCGGCATGGATGGCCGGCGACAGCGAATGGGCGACGGGGTGACCGAACACGGCATAACGGGATACGGGCATGAAACGCTCTCTGGTTGACTAGACTGTGCGCGACTTGAGGCAGGAACACCGCATGCAACTTCGATGGACACTGCTCGCGCTGGCGGCAAGTTTACTCTGCGTCCCGGCCGCGTCGGGGCTTGCCGAATTCGGCATCGAAGGCATGGGCGTGGTCTCCACGCCGGCCAACGAAGCGCGCGCCACGCTGAGTCCGGACGGGCAACGCATTGTCTGGGCCAGCGACCGCGCCGGCGGCAGCGGGGGCTGGGATCTGTGGCAGGCCCGGTTGAGCGGCGGGCGCTGGCAGAACGCAGAAGTGCTGCCGATCAACACCGCGCAGGACGAGACCTCCCCGCTGTTCAGTGCCGATGGCCGCTGGCTGCTGTTTGCCTCCAGCCGCCCTGGCGGTGCCGGCGGCGCCGACCTGTATCGCGCGCCGGTGGATGCGCAGGGCCGGATCGGTGCGGTGCAATCACTGGGCGCGGCGATCAACAGCCGCGGCGACGAGCGCTCCCCGACACTGTCGCTGGACGGCACCCGCCTGCTGTTCGCCAGCAATGGCCACGGCGGCGCCGGCGGCATGGACATGTTCGTGGCGCGCTGGGATGGGCAGGCCTTCATCGCGCCGGTGGCGTTGAGCGATATCAACAGCGCTGCCGACGAGCTGGATGCGGCCTGGCTTGGCGATGGACGGGGGCTGGTATGGGCACGCGGCCAGCAAAATGGTCCCAGCCAGTTATTGCTGGCGACCTGCAACAACGGCCATTACACCGTGGGCCAGGCAGTGCCGCTGTCGTTCAACGGGCCGCAGGAACGCACCTTCGGTGCGGTGCTGGATGCGGCCAAGCCAGGCGAGTTGCTGGTGACCGGCAGCGCGCGCGCACCGCGTGCGGGGCAGTTGGACATCTATCGGATGAAGGCGCCGGCGGTGGAGGGGGATACAAGCTGCCGTTGAGGATGGGTGGGTGCGCAGACCCGGGCCAGGAGCTGCAGGGAATACGACTTCACGCCGAGCTGTTGCAGAGCGGATGATCTGGGTCCTCGCTGCAGGACTGCTGATCTGCGGTTTGATTGCAGAGCTGCTGATCTGAGGCTTGGTCGCAGGGCCCTTGCCCGCCTACCCTCGCAGGACACGCCGCAAGTACGTCCATGTAGGCTCTTACGCGGCATCCATGCCGCGTAAGGTCCCGCGACGGTAGGCGGACAAGGACCAGTCGGGATGGTCGGTGTGCATGGTCAGCAGCAGGAGCGGCGACCGGTGGGTCAGACGCAGCGGTGGTTCCGTGCTCCTTTTGATCTGGCCGACGTGGTCTGATTTCCTGATCTTTCCGCCGAAGGCGGGCAGCAAGTAGATTGGGTTTGCCCCCTATCGCTAATAGTCATCCACACATGCATACAAGCAGCCAGGCCGCTGCGTTAAGTCGTCTCGCTTAAGTCATCTCGCTTTTTGCGGTTCCATCAGCGCACGACCATCTTGGCAGGCGTGATGTCCTTACCGGTTCCGGGACCCTTGGCGGCATGGATGCCGCCAAGGAGCCTCCATGGACGGATTCACGGCGTGTCCCGGAAGTGGTGAGGGCATCGCGCCCTCGACCAACCAGGCTTTTGATTCAAGCATCGGACCGCGCTTAGACGCCGCCATGGTTGGCAGCTAACAAAACCACCGCACACGCTGCAAGGAGGGCGCGGTCGATGCTAGCTAGGACGCAGCATGTACCCATCGTTCACCGCGATTTCTCCAAACCGTTCGCACCCGCTTGACGACCGCACGCCACGTTTTACTAACCGCTCCAACCCAGCGATGCAGTGGCGATGACCGCGCTCAATACACATCGCGCCGATAACGTCCCGCTGCGGTCAGCGACTCCAGCCGCGTCTCCCCCAGCAATTCGCGCAGCGTGGCATCGACCTCACGCGCCATGCTGTCCAGGCTGCCGCAGACATGGATCACCGCACCGCGATCGATCCAGTGGCGCAAGGTGTCGCCGGTCTCGCGCAAGTGATGCTGCACGTAGCGCTTGTGTGCCTGGTCGCGCGAGAACACCCGGTCCAGCTGCTGCAGATGGCCACGTGCATGCCAGGCCTGAAGTTCGTCGGCAAACAGACCATCGTGCGCGGCCTGCCGTTCGCCGAACAGCAGCCAATGCCCGTGCACGCCGGCCAGCTCGGCCTCGCGCAGCAGACTGCGCAAACCGGCGATACCGGTGCCGTTGCCGATCAACACCATCGGCGCCTGTTCGATGCGATGGAAGGCGGGATTGGTGCGCAACCGCGCGCGTATCTGCCCACCGATGGGTGCGTGGCAGATCAGCCAGCCCGAACCGAGGCCGGGGCTGCCGTCGGCGCCTGTGGTCAGGCGCACCACCGCGGTCGCAACGCCATCGGCCGGCACGCTGGCCAGCGAGTAGTCGCGGGTCGGCAGCCAGGCGCAGGCGTCCAGCCAGGTCTGCGGATCCGGATGCGGCGTGGGCGGGCGCGTGGGCGGCTCCGGCAGCACGCGCTCGGCGACGGCCTGCTGCAGCGGCAGCAATTGCGCATCGACATGCACCAGCGCGTCGGGCGGCAGTCCCCAGGCGGCCAGGCACGCACGCACGTGCGTGTAGGCGTGCGCCGGCTGCACTTCGAGAATGTCGCCCGCCTGCCACTGCGTGCCGGGCGGTGGCAGCAGATCGATCTGCCAGATCGGTGCTCCCTCGCTGCCCGGGTTGAGATGCGTGCGCGCCGACAACGTCCAGTGCAGCAGCGTCGGGCGTGCCAGCGGCACGGCGGCCACCGGCGCACCGGCAATCTGGGCCAATTGCGCATGCCATTGCGCCAGGGCCTGCGGATCGGTGTTGTCCATCTCCACTGCCGGAAACAACGGCTGCGCGCCCTGCGCCTGCAGCCATTGCTCGATGCGTCGCGAAAACCCGCAGAACTGCGCGTACTGGCGGTCGCCCAGGGCCAGCACGGCATAGGTCAGCTGTGGCAGCGTCATGCGCTGACGCAACAGTTCGCGCTCGAAGCTGCGGGCGGTATCGGGCGGCTCGCCATCACCAAAGGTGCTGACCACGAACAAGGCATGCCGGGTGCCCTGCAGATGCTGCGCGGTGAGCTGTGCCAGCGAGCGCACCTGCACCGGCAGACCGGCCGCCTGCAGATGCCCGGCCGCCTGCCAGGCCAGCCGTTCGGCAAACCCGCTCTGGCTGGCGAACCCGATCAACCACGGCTCAGCCTGCGAGGCCGCCGGTGCACCGTGCAGGACATCGCGCGCGGCACGCAGCGCGCGCTTCTTGCGGCGGCGATCCAGGTACAACATCCAGCCGGTCACGAAGAACACCGACATGCCGACACTGGCCAGCATCACCACGATGCGGCCCGGCAGCCCGAAGAAGCTGCCCGAGTGCAGCGGAAACATGCTCACCAGCAACTGCTGCCCGCGCGGCAGCAGTGCATAGTCCTGACGACGCAGCAACGCGCCGCTGCCCGGCTCGATCTCCAGATTGTCGTAGGCGCGATCGTGATCGGGATGGTCGGGCAGGAACCGCACGCTCAGCGGTTGCCCCGCACGCGGCGGAATACGCAGGTCCAGTGCCGCGCTGTGCGTGGCCGAGATGGCATCCAGGGTGCGTTGCACGGCTGCAAAATCCAGCGTGGCCGGGCGGTGATCGCGCCCGTCACCACGCATCGCCGGCTCGGTGCCGAGCAAGGCCACCATGCCGTCGCGGTACCAGTTGTAGGACCAGGTCAGCCCGGTCAGCGCCACCAGCAGGTACACCAGCAGGCACCAGGTGCCGAACACCGCGTGCAGGCTCCACAGAAAACTGCGCCCCTGCCGCCGCCATTCCACTGCCCACCAGGTACGCAGACTCCACCAGCGTCGCGGCCAACGCAGATACAGGCCGGAAGCGCAGAAAAACAGCAGGATCAGGGTGCTCGCCCCGGTCACCGCCTGGCCGCGCTTGCCGGCGGTCAGATGGCGATGCAGGTCCTCGATAAAGGCAAACGCGCCGCTCAGCCGCGGAGCGGCGACCTTGTCGCCGGTATACGGATCGAAATACACCCGGCCGCCGCCCTTACCGGCCAGGCGTGCGGTGGACGGACGCTTGCCGGTCGGATCGATCAGCATGCGGGTGACTGCTTGCTGCCGGTCCAGATCGAGCTTGCGCAGCAATGCGTCGAGCGGCATTGGTCGTTCGCCTGCCGCATGCCGCTCGGCCAACTGCGCGATGGCCGGATTGGCGAGCCGCACGATCTCGTTTTCGAAGGACATCAGCGCGCCGGTCAGCCCCATCACCGACAGCACCAGCCCGGCGGTAATGCCGAGCAGCCAGTGCAGTTGGAATAGAACGGTCTTGAGCACGCGCGAGCAGCCTGGAACAGTGGGCTCGCCATTGTAGATGAGAATCGTTATCGCAGCTTGGTGGGCGAAACTGCGCCGATAGCGTCATCCGCCGGGCCAGAACAAGCACCGTCGGCAGATGCTTGCTGGCCTATCCGCCTGTGCGCCCGGTGTGCGTATTGCTGCAGTGGCTGGGCGATTGCAGGCACGCTAGCTCGGACCAACGCACATATTGCTGCGCCTGCCAAGCGGGCCACGCACCAGGCGACGGATTCGCGGCACACGGTCCATACCGCTGGTAAAGATCACAGCAGGACCGAAACGCTTACTTCAATGCATCAGCGATGCACTATGACGAGGGAGACACCAACGTCTCCCACGCGCAATCGCAGCGCTGCACTCAGCCCTCGCGCAACCAACGCGCCACCTGCGGTGCGAAATAGGTCAGCACGCCGTCGGCGCCGGCGCGCTTGAACGCCATCAGCGCTTCCAGCACGCACTTGCGTTCGTCCAGCCAGCCATTGGCGGCGGCGGCCTTGAGCATCGCGTACTCGCCGCTGACCTGATAGGCGAAGGTAGGCACGCGGAATTCCTGCTTCACCCGCCGCACCACATCCAGATACGGCATGCCCGGCTTGACCATCACCATGTCCGCGCCCTCTTCCAGGTCCAGCGCGATCTCGCGCATGGCCTCGTCGCTGTTGGCCGGGTCCATCTGATAAGTGGTCTTGTCGGCCTTGCCCAGATTGCCGGCGCTGCCGACCGCATCGCGGAACGGGCCGTAGAACGCCGAGGCGTACTTGGCCGAATAGGCCATGATGCGCACATTGAGATGGTCCTGCGCATCCAGCGCGCGGCGGATCGCACCGATGCGGCCATCCATCATGTCCGACGGCGAGATGATGTCCACACCGGCTTCGGCATGCGACAGCGACTGCCTGACCAGCGCCTCGACGGTGATCTCGTTGAGCACATAGCCCTTGGCATCGATGATGCCGTCCTGGCCGTGCGTGGTGTACGGGTCCAGCGCCACGTCGGTCATGATGCCGAGTTCGGGAAACCGCGCTTTCAGCGCGCGTACCGCACGCTGCGCCAGGCCGTCCGGATTCCAGGCCTCGGCCGCGTCCAGGCTCTTGCCCGCCGGGTCGATCACCGGGAACAGGTCGATCACCGGAATGCCCAGCTCCAGGGCCGCTTCGGCTTCGCGCAGCAATTCGTCCAGCGACAGGCGCTCGACGCCGGGCATGGACGCGATCGGTGCACGGCCGGACAACTCATGCACGAACACCGGCCAGATCAGGTCATCGGTGGTCAGCGTGTTTTCGCGCATCAAACGGCGCGAAAACGCATCGTGGCGCATGCGGCGGGGACGGTAATGGGGATGGGCCATTGTGGGCTCCTGTCAGCAGCCCGCAAGTTTACGCCCGCGACCCGCCGCCGAACGCGCTGCGACGCTGTGTCGCAGCGGTGCAACGGGCCGGATCACGCTGTGATCAATGCAAGCGTGATCTGCTTGGGGCACGCGGTCAGCTCACCCCATAGGGAACGCGCTCGGCTGGCGGCGGTGCCACGCGTCGATCTTCTCCATCGCCAGTTGGTGCACAGCCCCTCAAGCTCGCGCGACCTGCCTGGAAGGCGACGCCGCGTGCTAGATCACGCCGCCGCCCAGGCTCAGGCGGATCACCCCGACCACGATCACCAGGCCGTTGAGCAGCAGACCGGTCTTGGCACGCCCGCGATTGCCGGCCGAAGTGAACAGCAGTGCGATCGCCGCGATCAGCGCGCCCAACGCCGCAAACGGGATCAGGAACCAGTTGCCCCAGCCCAGCAACGGGATGAAGGCCAGCACCATCCACAGCAACGCCACAATACCCCACAGCAGGCTGATCAATCCCACGTGCCACCTCGCCATCTAAAGAATGGCATGAGCTTAGCGCCGCACCCGCCAAGACGCTGTGGGCAGATGGTCACCCTGACCAATGGCGGCTTGGCGGTAGCCTCACGTGGGCATGGCTAGGGTGCGGCAAAGTCCGGAACGATTCAGTCCGGGCGCAGGATCATCGCCACCATCGTCGTCAACAGGGCCCATATCATGAACAAGCATGCCGTCATCGCCGCTGCGCTCGCCATGCTCCTGGCCGGCTGCGCCAGCAGCTCCAAGGTCATGCTGGGTCAGGCGCGTGCGCCGATCGACCCGTCACTGGTGCAGGTGTACTCCAATGCACCGGTCGGCTCGGTGGAGATCGCCCAGCTCGAATCCACCAGCGCTGCCGGTTTCGGCACCCAGGGCCAGACCGATGCGGCTGTGCAACGGCTCAAGCGCGAAGCCGCCAAGCTCGGCGCCAACGGCGTGGTCATCGTCGGCGTGGGCTCCGAACGCTCTGGCGGCGGCCTGTCAGTCGGCGGCGGCAGCTATGGCGGCCGAGTCGGCGGCGGGCTGGGCATCGGCATCCCTACCACCCAGAAACGCGCGGCAGGCATGGCGATCTGGGTACCGGCGGGGGCTAGCGATGCCACTCGCTCTCCGCCTGGGCAATAAAGGTTTCCTGGGATTCGGATGTTCTTTTGACCTAGCAAAACGACCGGCATCGAAAAGATGCTGGTTGCGTGTGACGACTAGTGCAACGCATCTCCTGCACCGGCTTGTGGTGAAACCCACAATCGAATGCAGTATCCTTCGCGGGAAACAAAGTTGGTAACGGCCTAAGCAATCGCTTGCCAGTTTTCCTGTTGCCCCGCTCGTAGTCACTCGATCTTGGCAGAGCGAAACTATTGACCTCAGTCATCTAAGGAATAGTCATGAAAAGCTGGATATGGATGTTGATGTTGGCAATGTGTTTCGTTGGACAAGCTGCGGCTCAAACTAAGGGAGTCAAGCTTGTCTGTCGCTCCGATGATCCATTTGTCTTCTGTACGCAGGGTTGCAAAGATCAAGACAAGAACTGGATACCGATAGATCCTATCAGTTCGACCTGGGTTGCCGCGCCCGGCTACTGTCTTTTTCCCAGTCTTTCACCCTGCTGCGCGGGTCCGGTTTGCCTTCAAGCTTGGACGCCAACGGCTATTACTGCGCTTGGCCAGTACCAGACAATCTGCAAAATAGCTAAGAAGCAAGGCAAATGGACGGGCCAACAGCGGCCAGAGAATGTGCCATTTGCCCATTAATATAGGTTCAGGCAGCTAGTCTGAAATAGGGTGACATGCAGCTTGCTGGCATACATCTGCTGACAGTCAGCTTAGATTGACCCGCCCGTTTGACGAAGCGGGTCGCATTTACTTTACCGAAAGACTTACTAAGAAGCATCGCTTTAGAATTAGACAGCGATTACTTTTGCTGCGCCGGAATGAACTGCGTTTCCACCGCCTTGGCCAGCTGATCCGGCGGTAGCAGGCCCTGGTCGAGCAGGAAGTTGTTGAAGGCCAGGCGGTCGAACTTCTTGCCCAGGACGAGCTCGGTGCGCATGCGCAGTTCGAGGATGCGGGTGTAGCCGTAGAAGTAGCTGCCGGCCTGGCCGGGGGCGCGGACGGTATAGCGGTCCAGTTCCTGGCGGGTCATCGCTGGCGAGAGGCCGACGTCGTCTTCGAGTACCTGGCGTGCGCGTTCACGGTCGATCAGGCCGAGGTTGAGCATCGGGTCGAGCATGGCGCGGGCGGCGCGTAGCAGGCGGAACTGCAGGGCGATCAGCTGGCCGTCGAGCGGTTCGTACGGGACCATTTCGGCTTCGGCATACAGCGCCCAGCCTTCGACGTTGACCGAGTTGAACGCGAACAGGCTGCGCGCCAGCGACACGCCGCGTTCGACCATGGCGGTGAACTGCAGCTCGTGGCCGGGGCGGCCTTCATGCGCGCTGAGCGTCCAGGCGGCCGATCCGAAGTTGAAGTCGTCGTACTGCTCCTTCTTGGCTCCATCGGCGGTCGGGTTGCCCAGCGGCAGCACGAACTGGCCCTGCTGGCCGGTATTGCCGATCAGCGGTGCTGGCAGGAAGTGCGGTGCCGGTTGCGCAGCGCTTTCGGCGGCACTGCCCAGGCGCATCTGCATGGGGCGGTTGGGCACATCGACGATGCGCTGCTGGCGGATGATCGGGTCGATCTGGTCGATCACGCCGCGGTAGTGGGTTTCCAGCTGGTCGTCGGCGATCTTGTTGCCCTTGAGCGCACGGATCACCTGCACGTAATCGCTGCCCTGCACGCCTTTGGCCTTGGCCACCAGCGGCGCGAGCTGACGCATCGCCGAGCGGGTTTCCATGAATTCCAGCTGCGCGCGCTGGATCAGCAGCTGCGGGGCGATATCGATGCCGACCTGCTTGAGCTGGAAGGCATACAGCGGTTCGGGCAGGCGGGTGTCCTTGCGCGCCTTCGGCAATACCTTGGTGCGGGTCCAGTTGGCGTAATCCTTCAACTGGGTGGACATCGCCTTGAGCGCTTCGTCGCCGCCGGCGATCTTGTACTTGGCGAACAACTCGCCGATGCCGGCGACGTAGGTGTCCACGTTCGCCAGCGCCTGCTCCACTTCGCGCTGGGTGGGCTGCAGCAACGTGGTGTTGCCGAGCTGTTCTTCGTAGCGCTGGCGGGCCAGCGTGGTGGTCGGTGTGCTGCCCGGCACCAGACCGACGTAACGCTTGAGGCGATCCAGCGCCTTGGCGCGGCGCTCGGGCACGGTCTGGTCGGACAACAATCCATTGAGGCCGCTGAAAACCAGCTGCGGGGCATCATTCCACGGCAGCAGGTAGCGCTCGTTGAGTTCGCTGCCTTCGATGTTCTGCTCGGCCGCAGCGATCATGATCTGCAGGTCCTGGCGCACATTGACGTTGCGCTCGGTGGCGAGCTTGGCCTGCAACGCGGCGCGCGCCTTGTTCATCGCATCGCGGTAGCGCGCGGCGTTGTTTGGCCCCAGGTCGATGACCTGGTCGTCGTAGCCAGGCACGCCGAAGAAGCTGGCGTATTCGGGCTGGAATGGCGCCTGCGCGTTCAGCAGGATCTGTGCGTAGCCATTGCTGGTCTGCACCCAGGCCGGCGTGGCAGGTTGGGCCTGCGCGGCCTTACCGGTCTGTGCCTGCAATGGCAGCGAAGCACCGAGCGCCAGCGCAATGGCGAGAACAAGTGGTTTCATGGGGCGGATCCGCAAGTTGAGTAGCGCGACCCTACCCATCCGCAGCGGTTGCGGCAATGCGTCTTAGGTCATGGTCGGCAGGAGTGCGGCGGCGTTTGCGGGTCGGCTACCAGGTTGATTGAATCGGCCGATCTACTGGCGAATATCAGCATTTGCTAGCGCCATCGCCCGTGCCTGCGGCTGGCGTCCACCTGCCGCCGGTTTCCCTCAACGCGCGCCCTGTGCAGGTCCACGCTGCGACGGGCATCTCCTGCCCGACCGCTCTGGTGAGTGTCGCCGATGCCAGGCATCGGCGGTCGTTTACCACTGCAGTTCCGTCTCCCCGGCACCGATCGCCGGCCGCTCAGGGCATCAGGCAGCGCTGGATGAATGCCTCCGCGGTCTTGTAACGATGTAAGGCAATGCTGCCGGACAAGCCGTGCTTGGCGCCGGGATAGGTCATCAGTTCGAAGGCAGTGCCACGCGCCTGCAACGCGCTCATCAGCGCGGTGGAGTTGGTGAACAGCACATTGTCGTCGGCCATGCCGTGGATCAGCAGCAACTTGGCGCGCAGGCCGTCCAGATGGGTGGCGATGCGTGCGTCGCGGTAGCCGGCGGCGTTGCCGGCCGGCAGGTCCATGTACCGCTCGGTGTAGTGGGTGTCGTACAGGCCCCAATCGGTGACCGGTGCGCCGGCTACGCCGCAGGCATAGGCCTCGCTGTGTTTGGCCAGCAGCATCAGCGTCATGTAGCCGCCGTTGGACCAGCCCTGCACGCCGATGCGGGTGGGATCGACCCAGCGCTGCGCCTTGAGCCAGGCCACGCCTTGCAGCTGGTCGTCCACTTCCACCGTGCCCTGCCTGCCGTACAGCGCGCCACCGAAGTCGCGGCCGCGTCGCGGGGTGCCGCGGTTATCCAGCGAAAACACCACGTAACCACGCTGCGCAAGATATTGATCGAACAGCGCATCGCCACGGCTTGGCCAGGCGTCGAGCACGGTCTGCGCGGCGGGGCCGCCATACACGTACACCATCACCGGATAGCGCTTGGCCGGGTCGAAGTTGTCCGGTTTGATCAGGCGATACTGCAGCGGCGTGGTGCCGTCGGCGGCAGTGAGCGTGCCGAATTCCACCGGGCGCTGCGCGTCACGGTATCTGGCATACGGGTGCTGCGGATCGGCCAGATCGTTCTTCAACAGTGTGGCGATTTTTTCGCCATTGGCGCGAAACAGCTCGATCTGCGGCGGCGTGGCGGTGTTGGACCAGCTGTCGACATACACGCTGGCGTTGTTGGCGAAGCTGGCGGCGTGCGTGCCGTGGGGTGTCGAACGTTGTTCGATCGCACCGCCGGCCAGCGGCACGGCGTAGATGTGGGCCTGGGTCGGCGACTCCTTGCTGGCGGAAAAATACACCGTGCCGGCTTGCTCATCGACGGCGAGCAGTGCATCGACCACCCAGGCGCCGGAGGTCAGCGGCGTGAGCGTGCGGCCATCTTCCGATGCCACGTACAGATGCTCGTAGCCGCTGCGCTCGGAGGTCCAGATGAAGCGACCGTCCTTGAGAAAACGCAGATCGTTGTGGAGCGGCACCCAGGTCGGCGAGGTCTCGGTGATCAGCACGCGTTGCTTGCCACTGGCCAGCGTGGTTTCGATCAACTCGAGGGTTTTCTGATCGCGCGACTGGCGCTGGAAGGTCAGCCGCTGCGCATCGCGCCAATCCACCCGTGCCAGATAGATATCGGGGTTATTGCCCAGCTCGATCCAGCGCGGCGCAGCGTTGGCGCGCGGTGCGATCACACCCAGTTGCACGGCCACATTGGGCTGGCCAGCCTGCGGATAGCGCTGGCTGATGACCTCGGTGTGGTCGGCATAGACCTCCGGGCGCTTCTGTACCGGCACGCCGGATTCGTCGATACGCGCGAAGGCGATCGCCGAATCGTCCGGCGCCCACCAGTAGCCGGTGTGGCGATCCATTTCCTCGTCGGCCACGAACTCGGCCACACCGTTGCCGATGGTCTCGCTGCCGTCGCTGGTGAGCTGCAGCTGCTTGCCGCTGGCCAGGTCGATCACCCATAGGTTGCGCTCGCGCACGAAGCTGACGAAGCCGCCCTTGGGCGAGAGCTTGGCGTCGGTGGCGAAGCCTTCGCCGTGGGTGAGCTTGCGTACTGCCGCCGCGCCGGTCTTGCGCAGGTCGTACAGATACAGTTCGCCACCGAGCGGGAACAACAGTGCATGTGCATCCGGCGCCCATTGGTAATCGACGATGCCGGCGAAGGCGGCGATGCGTTGGCGCTCGCGGCGGGCCTTTTCGACATCGCTGAGCGTTTCGGTGCCGGGCAGGACGATTTTGGAATCGACCAGCAGCCGGGTCTGGCCGCTGGCGATGTCGTACTCCCACAAATCCAGTTGATTGCGGTCGCTGTCCTTGCCGCGCAGGAAGCTCACGCGCGAGCCGTCGGGGGCGACCTTGGGTTTCATCAGCGTCGGGCCGGACAACGGCAACGGGCCGGTGATGGCATCGAGGGTGAGTTTTTCAGCGTGGGCGGTGGTGATCGTGCTGAGCATGAGGGCAAGGGCGGCGAACAGGGCGCGCATCGAAGATCCTGTCTTGAGATAGCACACAGGATGCGGGCGCGTGGGGTGTTTGAGAAGCGCGGCGATGCTGCGCGTGCGCGATGAAGGGCTGCGCGCGGTTGTGAGCGTGTACTGCAGCATGGTGCTGGGGTTGTTGTCGCTCAGTTTTTAGCGAGCAGAGGTGCGTTTGGGCTGATGGTCGCAGTTGGCGGGCTGCGGATGGTGCATGCGCGTTTCGTGGTGCGCAGGTTACGGGGGGGTGGGTCTGGCTCCACTTGCGTACCCTCACCCCAATCCCTCTCCCGGGGGAGAGGGGCTCGGGCGCCGTGTGGAACTGCTGTGCGTTCCGCGCTGTTGCTACTGCGCCCTCAGCGCTTTCCGAACAGATGCTTGCGCTCTTCCTCGCTCAGCGGCTTGCCGGCGTTGGGGTTGACTTGCTCCTTGAGCGCATACGCACGCTGCGTGGCCGGGCGCGCGGCGATGGCGTCGTGCCAGCGCTTCAGGTGCGGGAACTCGGCGTAATCGGGGTGGATGTCGGCGTAGACCTCGATCCACGGATAGCTGGCCATGTCGGCGATGCCGTATTCGGGGCCGGCGAGGAATGCCTGCTCGGCCAGGCGCTTGTCGAGCACGCCATGCAGGCGACGCACTTCGGCGTTGTAGCGTTCGATCGCATAGGGAATCTTTTCCGGCGCGTAGACGTTGAAGTGGCCCATCTGGCCGCTCATCGGCCCCAGCCCACCCATCTGCCAGAACAGCCACTCCAGCGCGGCAATGCGGCCACGCGCATCGCGCGGCAGGAAACGGCTGGTCTTCTCGGCCAGATACAGCAGGATGGCGCCGGATTCGAACACGCTCTGCGCCGGGCCGCCGTCGGCCGGTGCGTGGTCGACGATCGCTGGCATCTTGTTATTGGGCGAAATCTGCAGGAAGGCCGGCTCGAACTGCTCGCCCTTGCCGATGTTGACCGGCTTGAGCGTGTAGTCCAGCCCGGCTTCTTCCAGGAACAAGGTGACCTTGTGGCCATTGGGGGTGGGCCAGTAGTACAGGTCGATCATCGTGCGCTCCAGTTCGGCGGGGATGGCACGCAGCGCGCGCCTTGGCAATCGATGGTACGACCAAGCCCGCTACCGGCGCGTGCGCGTATGGTGGTGCTGGCTGGAACGATGTGTGACGCGATTGGCTCGCGGCCGATGCTGCAGTGCAAGTTGACTTGGTTAAGCCTGCGCTCACAAATGCACGATTGCTTCATCGACCTTCGCCTGTCCCGCCTGGGGCCGGCTTATCTTCACTTGGGGAAGAAATCATCGTGAGAGAGCCACGCACCCTGCCGCGCACGCGGCGTCTGACGTCTGCCCTGCTGTTTGCCCTGTCGACGCCGCTGGCCGCGCAGACCGCGCCGGCACCGCAGTCCGCATCCACCGTCCCCGGCGCGAGCCAGGCCGCCCCCGCCACGCTCGATGCGGTGCAGGTCACCGGCATCCGCGGCAGCCTGACCTCGTCGATGAACGTCAAGCGCGATGCGCAAGGCATCGTCGACGGCATCGTGGCCGAAGACATCGGCAAGTTCCCCGATACCAATCTGGCCGAATCGCTGCAACGTATCAGCGGTGTGTCGATCGACCGCTCGCTGGGCGAAGGCTCGCGCGTCACCGTGCGCGGCGTCGGCCCGGACTTCAACCTGGTGCTGTTGAACGGCCGGCAGATGCCGGGCGCCAGCATCGAGGAATCCAACGCCTCCAATTCGCGCGCGTTCGACTTCGCCAACCTGGCGTCGGAGTCGATCTCCGGCATCGAGGTGTTCAAGACCAGTCGCGCCAGCACGCCCACTGGCGGCATCGGTGCGACCATCAACATCAAGACCAGCCGGCCGCTGGACAACCCGGGCCTGCATGCCAACGTCGGCCTCAAGGGCGTACACGACAGCTCCAACGAGAATCTGCCCGGACGCCTGCAGGGCGATTCGCTGACCCCGGAAATCTCCGGCATCTTCAGCAACACCTCGGCCGATGGACGCTTCGGTGTATCGCTGAGCGGCAGCTACCAGGAACGTGACTTCGGCTACAGCCAGGTCGGCGTGCCCAACGGCTGGCGTTCGTTCCGCGGCGATTCCACCGCCTACGGCACCATCCCGCAGCCGGGCGCGCCGGGCTCGGAGAACATCGTCAACCGCCCCGGCCCGAATGACATCTATTCGGTGCCGCAGAACCTCAACTACCGCGTGGTCGGCGTGGAGCGCCAGCGCACCAACGGCCAGTTGACGCTGCAGTACAAGCCGCTGGACAACGTCACCACCACGCTGGATTACACGTACTCGGAAAACAAGATCCAGCAGCAGCGCAACGAGATGTCGGTGTGGTTCAACTATGGGCCGTCGGCCAGCGCCTGGACCAATGGCCCGGTCGCCGGGCCGGTGAGCTATTCGGAAATCGTCAATCCGGCCACCAGCGATCTGGCCACCGCCGGCTCCAACGCGGCCACCCGCAACCAGAACAAGTCGCTGGGCTTCAATGTGGATTGGGCGGTGAACGACCAGTTCAAGCTCAACTTCGACATCCACCGCTCCACCGCAGAAGCCGGTGCGGACAGTCCGTTCGGTTCCAGCAATTCGCTGGGCGTGTCCGGCTTCTACCGCGGCACCTCGGTGGTGGATTTCAGCAAGGATTTCCCGGTGCTGCAGCAGCAGCTGGGCTTCGGCCTGACCGGGCTGGATCCGTCGCGTACCTTGGTCACCGGCTCGGCGTTCCGCAACAGCTACATGAAGTCGGAGATCGACCAGGCCCAGGTCAACGGCGACTTCACCTTCGAAAATTATTCGCAGTTGAAGTTCGGTATCGGCAGCACCGAGGTCAAGAACCGCTCGGCGTTCTCCAACGTGCAGCGCGACACCTGGGGCGGTGCCGGCACCGCGGCCGATTATCCGGACGATCTGTGGATCCCCAGTTCGTTTGCGCAGTACTTCGATGCGATCGACGGCAGCGGCAATCCGGCGCAGTTCAACCAGCTGTTCCTGTTCGACTTCGAACGTGCCCGCCAGGCGGCTGCACAGGTGGCCGGCGACGATGCGCTGTACCGCACCTCGCCGGTGTTCACCACCGACCGCCGCGTCACCGAAAAATCCAAGAACGCCTACCTGCAGTGGAACAACAGCTGGGACGATCTGCGCGTGCCGATCAGCCTGGCCGCCGGTGTGCGTTACGAAGAAACCAAGGTGGACGCGCAGGCACTGGTGCCGGTGGCGGTGGGCATCGACTGGGTCGCCAACAACGAGTTGCCGATCCGCCTGGCCGACTCGGCATTCGCCAGCGGTAGCGGCAAATACGAATACTGGCTGCCCAGCCTGGACCTGAGCTTCAAGCTCACCGAGGATCTGGTGCTGCGCGGCAGCTACGGCGAAACCATCGGCCGGCCCGGCTGGGGCGATATCCAGGGCGGGCAGACGCTCAACCAGATCGCGCGCCTGGAAGGCGGCACCGGCCAAGAAGGCAATCCCGGCCTCAAGCCGCTGCTCTCGCACAACATCGATTTCTCGCTGGAGTGGTACTACAGCGATGCCAGCTACGCCTCGGTGGGCTTCTTCCGCAAGAACATCGACAACTACATCGGCGTAACCACGCGCAACGACACCTCGCTGGGATTGAACACGCCGGTGGGTGGTGCGTACTGGAACGAAGCGCTGGGCAACGGCTGTGCCTCGGCCGACCTGACCTGCATCCGCAACTACATCTTCCGCAACCGCGGCGGTGCGCCAGGTGTGGTGCGCGGGCAGGACGATTCCAACGGCAACGCCACCGGTGTGATCAGCGGGCAGCCGGGCGATCCGGTGGCCAACTTCGCCATCACCGCGCCAGCCAACCAGCGCTCGGCCTCGCTGGACGGTTGGGAATTCAACCTGCAGCACATGTTCGGCGACAGCGGCTTCGGCGTGTCGGCCAACTACACCATGGTCGACTCCGGCCTGACCTACAACAACTACGTGATCGGCGAGCAGTTCGCGCTGGAAGGGCTGAGCGATTCGGCCAACGTGGTCGGCTTCTACGATCGGGACAAGTGGCAGGTGCGTGCGGCCTACAACTGGCGCGATGAGTTCCTGGCCGCACGCTTCGACGGCAGCGGCCAGCCCAACCCGGTCTACACCGAAGCCTATGGCCAGCTGGACCTGAGCATCGGCTACCAGTGGACCGAGAACCTGTCGCTGAGCCTGGAGGCGATCAACCTCACCGACGAGGTGCAGCGTCAGCACGGCCGTCACCCGAACCAGATCATCTACGCCACCCAGACCGGCCCGCGCTACATGCTGGGCGTGCGTTACAAGTTCTGGTGATGCAGCGCGTTGGTCATGCAGTGATGTTCTTTTAAGCGCTCCCGGCAGTGAGTCTGCCGGGGCGTTTCGCACGGCGCTCTCGTGGCGTTTCCCGGATGTGTCGCATCCGGGGCTTGCCATGCCGAAGCAACTGTCCAAGCATGGGCCACGCGCCCCGCGTGATGTGTCTTTCCCCCCATGACCAATGCCGTGTTGTTGAACAATCTCGATCACCGCGACCTGCGCGTGATCACCGCGCACGGCGCCGCCTTCGGCGACGACGTGATGTCGGCTGCGACCTTTCCGCAGGAGTTCCGCCAACTGCAGGCGCAATACCCGATCGTGTTCCATCGCAGCGGCGAGCGCAGTTTTCAGCCGCTGGCATTGCTGGGATTACGCCTGGGCGAGAACCTGTTCCTGGACGGTGCGCGCTGGGATGCGCCGTACGTGCCGCTGGCGATCCAGCGGCAACCGTTTTTGATCGGCGAGCAGGCGGACGGGCCGATGGTGCACGTGGACCTGGACAGCCCGCGTATCAGCCGCAGCGAAGGCGAGGTGCTGTTTCGCGAACACGGCGGTACTACCGAATTTCTCGACCACATCGGCCAGGTGTTGCGCACCTTGCACGATGGCCTGGCCGCGAGCGAGGCCTTCGTCGAACGCTTGCTTGGCTACGATTTGCTCGAACCGTTCGTGTTCGAGGCCACGCTGCAGAACGGCCTGGAATGCCGTCTGACCGGGCTCTACGCGGTGCACGAGGAACGCCTGCGCGCACTCGACGATGCGGCCTTGCTCGACCTGCATCGGCATGGCGATCTGGAACCGTTGTACATGGCGGTGGCCTCGATCGCGCAGTTCCGCCATCTGCTCGACCGCATGCAGCGCCGTCATGCTGGCTGAGCCGCGCGCCATCGAAGAACGGCACGGGCTGGACCCGCAGCAGCTGGACCCGGCCGTGCTGCGCTCCACCACGCCGTTGGTGTTGCGCGGGCTGGTGCGCGACTGGCCACTGGCGCAGGCCGGCGCGACCTCGGCGCAGGCGGCGGCCGCCTACCTGCGTGATTTCGATCGCGGTGAGGCGGTGGTGGCGCAGGTCGGCCCGCCGGACATCGGCGGGCGCTTCTTCTACAACGCGGACATGAGCGGCTTCAATTTCCGCCCCGAGCGCGTGCCGCTGGGCGTGGTGCTGGAGACCTTGTTGCGCGATCTGCACAACCCGCAGCCACCGGCGATCTACGTCGGCTCCACCACGCTGGACACCTACCTGCCCGGTCTGCGCGCGCATAACCCGATCGCGCTGCCGCAGCGCGAGCCGCTGGCCAGTATCTGGATCGGCAACCGCACCCGCATCGCCGCCCACCAGGACCTGCCCGACAACCTGGCCTGCGTGGTCGCCGGGCGCCGCCGCTTCACCCTGTTTCCGCCGCAGCAACTGGCCAATCTGTATATCGGCCCGCTTGATCTCACCCCGGCCGGGCAGCCGGTCAGCCTGGTGGATATCGCCGCGCCGGACCTGCAGCGCTTTCCACGCTATGCGCAGGCGCTGGAACACGCGCTGGTGGCCGAGCTGGCACCGGGCGATGCGTTGTTCATTCCCAGCATGTGGTGGCATCACGTCGAAGCGCTGACGCCGTTCAACGTGCTGGTGAATTTCTGGTGGCGGCAGAGCCCGGCCTACATGGATTCGCCGATGAACGCGCTGATGCTGGCGCTGCTCACCCTCCGCGACCTGCCAGCCGAACAACGCGCGATCTGGCAGGACGTGTTCGACCATTACGTGTTCGATGCCGATGCGGACACCGCCGCACACATGCCGGAGTCTGCGCGCGGCGTCCTGGCGCCGATGGACGAGGCCCGTGCCCGCAGCCTGCGCGCGCGATTGCTGCAACGCCTGAATCGCTGAGGATCTGACGCCATGACCGACACCCCCCCTTCCGACCCACAACAGCGCCCGGTGCGCCGCGTCGTCATCGCCGGTGGCGGCACCGCCGGCTGGATGGCCGCCGCCGCGTTATCCAAAGTGCTGGGCCGGCACCTGCAGATCACCCTGGTGGAATCGGACGAGATCGGCACCGTGGGCGTGGGCGAAGCCACCATCCCCAGCCTGGTCACCTTCCACCGCCTGCTGGAAATCGACGAGGCCGCGTTCATGGCCGCCACGCAGGCCACCATCAAGCTGGGCATCGGCTTCGAACACTGGCGCGATGTGGACCGGCACTACATCCACTCCTTCGGCCACACCGGCACCGATCACTGGAGCGCGGGCTTTCAGCATTTCTGGTTGAAGGGCCAGCAGCGTGGCTTGGCACGTGACTTCGGCGACTACTGCCTGGAACTGCGCGCCGCGCAGGAAGGCCGCTTTGCACATCTGCCCAATGGCGGCATGAATTACGCCTACCACCTGGATGCCGGCCTGTACGCGCGCTTCCTGCGCCGCTTCAGCGAAGGCTTCGGCGTGCAGCGCATCGAAGGCCGCATCGGCAACGTGGAGACCGACGCGCACAGCGGCTATCTCACCGCGCTGACGCTGGACAACGGCACGCGGGTGGAAGGCGATCTGTTCCTGGATTGCACCGGCTTTGCCGGCCTGCTGATCGGCAAGACGCTGGGCGTGGGCACGGACGACTGGTCGCAGTGGCTGTTCGCCGACAGCGCGCTGGCGGTGCAGACCGAATCGGTCGGCGCGCCGGTGCCCTACACCCGCTCGCGCGCCGATCAGGCGGGCTGGATGTGGCGCATACCGCTGCAGCACCGGGTCGGCAACGGCATCGTGTATTCCAGCCGCTACATGGACCAGGACAGCGCCGCGCAGGTACTGCAGCGCAATCTCAGCGGCCGCGCACTGACTCAGCCGCGCGCACTGCGCTTCACGCCCAATCAGCGGCATCGGGTATGGGAAAAGAATTGCGTGGCGCTGGGCCTGGCCAGCGGCTTTCTGGAGCCGTTGGAATCGACCAACATCCATCTGATCCAGCGCGGCATCATCCGGCTGATGCAGACCTTTCCGCAGGTCATCAACGATGTCGACATTGCCGAGTACAACCGCCAGGCCGCCGCCGAAATTACCCATATCCGCGATTTCGTGATCCTGCATTACCACGCCACCGACCGCCGCGACACGCCGTTCTGGCGCGATTGCGCGGCGATGGACATCCCCGACACGCTGCGTCACCGGGTGGAGTTGTTCCGCCAGAGCGGGCGGGTGTTCCACCAGGCCAACGAGCTGTTTGCCGAAAATTCCTGGGTGCAGGTGATGCTGGGCCAGGGCATCACGCCGAAGCACCACCACCCGGTGGCCGACCTGATGGGCGATGCCGAGCTCCGTCATTTCCTGGAAACCATCCGCACGCGGGTCGATGCCGCATTAGCGCGGCTGCCTGCGCATGCGGACTTCCTGCGCCGCTACTGCCCTGCGCCGCCGCTACCCGAGCCGGCCACGCGGCTGCCGGCCGACGCCGCACTGGCTACCGGAGCGCGATGAATTTCGCGCCCGGCAGGCGCCCCCCTTGGCTTAGACCGCCCCAGCAATGCTAGATTGCCGCTTTGCCGTCCATTGCGGGAACAATGGCCGGCCTCGCCGCAGCATCTTTCGCAATCGGGTAAGGGGGACGCATGTTGGATCTGACACAGGGCCGTATGGCACGCCGGATCGCGCCGGTCATTTTGTTGGTCGGCTTGGCCGCCTGCTCCAAGCAGGACGACAAGGCCGCCACCACCGCGCCTGCCACCGGCGCCACGCCTGCGGCACCGGCCGCCGCGCCGACGCCGGCTACGGCAGTGTCGCCACAGGTGCAATCGATGGCCGCCGACCAGTTGCGCGCATCGGCCACCAAGGCCTTGCAGGACAATCGCATGTACGCCCCGGCCGGCGACAACGCGGTGGAGTACTACCTGGCCTTGCGTGAAAAGCAGCCGCAGGACGCCACCGTCAACAGCGCGCTGACCGACCTGCTGCCGTACACGCTGATCGCCGCCGAACAGGGCATCAGCCGCGAAGAATTCCCCGAAGCGCAGCGCCTGATCGCGTTGATCGAAAAGGTCGACCCCAAGGCACCGGCACTGCCGCGGCTGAAGAGTGGCCTGGAAGCCGGCATGAAGACCGCCGCCAGCCGCTCCGAGCAGGATGCCGAGCAGGCCAAGAAGCTGGTCGAAGACAAGGCCAAGCAGGCCGCCGAGCAGAAGCGTCTGGCCGAGCAGCAGACCCGCGAGGCGGCCGCTGCGCAGCAGATCGCCGCGCAACAGGAAGCCGCCCGCCAGCAGAGCGCAGAGGCCGAACGCCAGGCCGCCGCGCGCCGTCAGGCCGAGACCCCGACGCCGGCTCCAACTCCGGCCGCCCCGCGCCCGGCCCCGGCGGCTGCCGCAGCTGCACCGGCCGCGCAGTCGCTGCGCCCGATCAGCACCCCGGCACCGCGTTACCCGCCCGAAGCGCTGCGCGCCGGCACCTCCGGCGAAGTGCTGGTGGAGATCACCGTCGGCACCGACGGCTCGATCACCGCCTCGCGCGTGCTGCGCGCCACCCCGCCGCGCGTGTTCGACCGCGAAGCGCTCAATGCGGTCAAGCGCTGGCGCTTCGAACCGGTGGCCGCCCCGGTGACCACGCGGCGCACGTTATCGTTCAACCCGGGCGGTTGATTGGTGCGTTGGGCGATCGAGTAGCGCTGCATGCGGTTGAGTGATTCCGTTGGTTGGTTGGTTGGTGGATCGCTTGATCGCTTGGTTGCTTGGTCGTTGATCGCCTGATTGGTCGATCGTTTGTTGATTGCTGGCTGATGGCTGATGGCTGATGGCTGATGGCTGCCGACGATCGGTGCACTGCACTCCCGGCGAATGTGGGCGCCAAACAAAAAGCCCGCAGCGATGCGGGCTCTTGTTTGCTGGTGATCCGTACCCTCATCCGCACTTCAGACACCTTCTCCCAATGGGAGAAGGAACATCAACCGGAAATCGCCAGCCGCTCCTGGTGATAGCGCCGCACTGCCGCGTACCACAGCACCGCGGCCACACCGAAGCCCGCCAGCAGATACACCGCCCAGGTCTGCGCGTTGATCTGCTCGTGGCGGATCACCTTGAGCAGCATCTGGTTCTGCGCCAGAAACGGCACCGCGAAATGCCATAGCTGCGTCTTCAACGGATACGCCATCAGCGCATAGCCCGGCAGCATCGGCAGCAGCAACAACCAGGTCATATGCGCCTGCGCTTCCTTCATGCTCTTGGCGGCGGCGGCCAGATAGGTCAGCAGCGAGGTGCCGATGAACAGCATCGGCACCAGGATGAACAGCATCTGCAGCATCGGCACGAAGCCGACGTTGAGCTGGCGGCCCAGGTTCGAGGTGGACAGCTGCGCACTCAACTTGAAGGCCAGCAAGGTCAGCAACAGCGACACCATGCCGATCACGCAGGCGGCGGCGATCTTGCCGCTGACGATCGCGCTGCGCGGCGCCGGGGTGGCCAGCAAGGGTTCCAGCGACTGGCGTTCGCGCTCGCCGGCAGTGGCATCCAGGATCAGCGAGGCGCCACCCAGGAACGAGGTGATCACCAGCAGCACCGGCAGCAGCATCGCCATCATCTGCCCGCGCTTGGCGTCGGCGGTGGCCAGATCCTGCGCGGCGATTTCCAGCGGCCTGCCCACCTGCGCATCGATGCCGCGCGCCAGCAGGCGCAGTGCACCCACCTGCTGGCTATAGCTGCCGAGTGCGGCCTGCAGGCGCAGGCTGGGCACGTCGGCCTCGCGTCGCGTGCTGTCCTTGATGACCTCCACCAGGGCCGGGCGCCCGGCGCGCCAATCGTCGGCGTAGCTGTCGCTGATGCGCAATGCCACATCCACATCTTGATTGCGGATTGCGGCAGTCAGATCGGCCGGCGCATCGACCGCATTGAGCCCCTGCGCGGCCAGGAACCGCACCAGATTGGGCGCGTTCTCGCGGCCGAGCATGGGGATCTGCAACGGCTTGTCGATCTGCGTACGCACGCGGCTTTCGCTCAATGCGCCCATGCCCAGGATCAGCACCGGATACAGCAATGGCGACAGCAGCAAGGCCAGTGCGAGCGTGCGGCGATCGCGGCCGATGTCGCGCAATTCCTTGCGCAGCACCGTCCATAGCGTGGACAACAACGATGTGGTGCTCATGCGTGCAGTCCCTCGTCCGAGCCGATCGCCTTGACGAAGGCGTCTTCCAGGTTGTCTTCACCGGTGCTGGCGCGCAGTTCGTCGGCGCTGCCGCAGGCCACCACCGTGCCCTTGGCGACGATGACGATGCGATCGCACAGCGCCGCCACCTCCTGCATGATGTGGCTGGAAAAGATCACGCAACGCCCCTCGGCCCGCAGTTGCTGCAGGAAGCCACGCATGGCGCGCGTGGTCATCACATCCAGCCCGTTGGTGGGCTCGTCCAGGATGACGTTGCGCGGGTCGTGCACCAGCGCGCGCGCAATGGCGGTCTTGGTGCGCTGGCCCTGGCTGAAGCCTTCGGTCTGACGGTCGAGAATGTCGTCCATGTCCAGCGCGGCCGACAGCAGGCGCGTGCGCTCGGCGATCCGCGCACGCGACAGGCCGTGCAGCTCACCGAAATAGGCAATGTTCTCGCGCGCGGTCAGCCGCTTGTAGACGCCGCGCGCATCCGGCAACACGCCCAGCGCGCGGCGCACCGTCACCGGATCGCGGGCGGCATCCACACCGTCCACCATGACGCTGCCCTGGTCTGGCGACATCAGCGTGTAGAGCATGCGCAAGGTGGTGGTCTTGCCGGCACCATTGGGGCCGAGCAGGCCGGTGATCTGGCCGTCGGCAGCACTGAAACTGACCCCATCCACCGCCTTCACCAGCCCGGTCTTGGTCTTGAACGATTTGTGCAGGTTGTCGACGACGATCATGCGTGCGCCTCCGTGGCGTGGTCGGTGCGGCTCATGGTTCCCATCCGTTGAACGAGGTAAACGCAGGCACGTTATTCAGATCGGCAACGCACTGCGCGTCCAGCCCACCGGCGTTGGTGGTTTCCATGAACTGCGCCATCAGTTTGGGGATGCAGCCCAGCGCCATGACGCTGTGTCCCTGGCCGGGCGCAACCAGATGCCGCCCATTGGGCAGTCCCTTGAGCACGGTGTCGGCATAGCGTGGCGGCGTGACCGGGTCCAGCTGACCGGACAACAGCAAGGCCGGAACCTGCGAGCGCAGTGGCGCGGTGAAGTCGGCGGCACGTTTGCCGGTGGGCCACACAGGGCATGCGGCAAAGACGCTGCGTGGGACATCCTCGCCCAGCAGCAGCGCCTGGTGTTCGGGCGCCGGGCGATAGCGATCCGCATCTTCAGCGCACACCACCGACCATTGCATGGGCTGGTTGATCTGCATGTCCATGTGCGACAACGCCATCAGCGACGCGTAGCGACCCGCGGCGGCTTCATCCAACACCAGCGGCAGCAGGGCAGCACTCTGCGGTGCGTAGGAGAACGTAAACGCCAAGCCTATCACCGCATCGGCGGTCACCCGGTCGCGCTTGATGGCATTGGTGCGCAGATCGCGATACTCCACCTCCGGTGATTCGGTCTTCAACCGCTCCATGACGGTGCGCAGTTGCGTGCGCACATCGGTGGGAAAGCGCGCGCGACACGCGGCGGTGGCACGACACTGCTCGGACTGCAGGATCAGTGCATCCTCGAAGGTGCGTGCAAACTCACCACTGATCACCAGATCGCTGGGCGCAACGCCATCAAGCACGATGGCCCGCGTCTGTGCGGGATAGCGTTTGGCATAGTGCTGCGCCACGCGCGTGCCGTAAGACACACCGACCAGGTCGATACGTGGCACGCCCAGGGCGGCTCTGACTGCATCCAGATCGCCGATGGCTTCGGCGGTGGTGTAGTACCGCGGGTCGGCACGGCCTCGCAAGCCTTCGGCACACTGCCGGGCATGGGCCATCAATTCTTCCGGACTGGACGCCATGCCGGTCTGCAACGGCTTGCCATCGGCGGTCTCGCACCGCAGTGGGTGCGATCCCCCGGTGCCGCGTTGATCGACCAGAAAGATGTCGCGCTTTTTACGCACTTCGCGCAATGCAGCCGCGGCGATGGCGGCAACCTCGGTCGCCGATTGCCCCGGCCCGCCGGCGATGAAGAACACCGGATCCGGCGTGCTGCCGGCGCCGGCATCGCTTTCCAGCCAGGCGATCTTTAGATCGATGCTGCGCCCGGTCGGCGCGGCCGGGTTTTCCGGCACGCGCAGGCTGGCGCATTGCGCCTCGATATTGCCGGCCGCGCTGCCGGAACTCAGCGTGCACGGTGCAAATTGCAGCGTGCCGTAGCGAGTGCCTGCGGCAGTGCCGGTCTGCGGCTTGGCGGCCTGCGGCTGCGCGGTGCCGGGCGTGGCTGCGCGCGCCTTGGGCGCGGCAACTGCGTTTTCAGCCGATTTGTCAGCAGGCTGGCATCCGGTTGCCAGCAATGCGATCAGCAGCGCCGCCACCAGTGTGGGTTGCTTCACCATATTCACCATCTCTCCTGAGTTCCTGTTCCCTGACGCCGCATCCGGTCGGGCGTGACCGGCACGGCTACTGCCCGTCTTCGTAAAGAAAGACGTGCTCGATCGATTCCCCGAACAGGCGCGCGATGCGAAACGCCAACGGCAGACTGGGATCGTACTTGCCGGTCTCCAGCGCATTGATGGTCTGCCGCGATACGCCCAGTCGTTCGCCCAACTCGCCTTGCGACCAGCCGCTGGCCTCGCGCAATTCGCGCACCCGGCTATTCATTCGAACCGTCGGGCATTGATGCTTTTGGTGACGCCGTAGATGGCGCACAACATCGGAAATACCCACAGCATCGCCACCGTCGCGGGGATGTCGATCAGCTCGGCAGCCTGCAGGAATCCGCCGGTCATATACGCGCCGCTGACCAGGCCGGCGGCAATGGCGATCGACTCCAGTTCGATGCGCCGCTGCATCTCGTCCGAATCGCGCACGTAGCGCGCCACCGCACGGATCACCAGAGCGACCAGCACGGCCGGCAACAAGGCGATCAGCACGCGCGCCCAGCTCGGATCCACATGCGCAAGCAAATATCTCCAGAACAGCATCACCACCACATACAAGCCCATCGGCACGCCGAATTCGCGGTAATAGCGCCGCGCCAATGCCGGCCGTGTGCTATCGCGCAGGCTGCCGCGCGACAGCAAGAGCAGCAGCGACAGCACCAGGCAGGACACGCCCGCGCCGGCACAGAGCCCGGCAAGGTGGGCACTCAGCGGCAGCAGTTGCCAACGACCGAGCGCGCTGACGGCGAGCAGGCCGGCTCCCAGACCGAGCGCCAGTAGCGCATTGCGTCTGCAGCGGCTCATGCGCGTTGCCTCGCGCCCGCCGATGGACGCATTGGCAGGCCAGCGCCCCCCATCCCGGAATCACTGCGCAGCGGTCGCTGCGCCGACCATGCCGGTGTGCATTCCCGTTGCCGATGCTGCTGACGCATTCCCTTCGCCTGTCAAGTCAACTTGACAGGCACGATGCGCTTGACATGGCCGACTGTCAAGCACCCTTTACACGTCCAGCTGCGTGCAGTTTATCTTGATCGCCGATTCAACGATGGCAAGATGTAGGAATACCCAAAAGCCGCTAGTTCGGTACGCATAAAGCGCTAGCGCGGGCTGCATATAGCGCTAGTAGCCCATATATGTACTCCGGAAGAAGTAACGGCGCCTATCGGCGGGCACGTGGCCTGCCTCTCGCATTCCGAGGCGTAGTGTCTCCGCCTGGCGGTATCCCACCAACGCTAGAAGCCTGCTGACCAGGAAGCGACATCACGCTCGACACAGTCTAGACCGATCGCCCTGCTGTTAGGTCCAGCAGGAAGCTACTTGCCAAAATACCGCGGAAACTTCAAATTGCTAATAAGAAACTTTCGGTGAGCTCGACGTGGGACAGGGGGAAGGAATAGGGATGTTCAGCTTTCTGCGCAAGAAGAAGCCCGAAAATGGTCCATTGTTGAATCCGCTTACGCCCCACTTCATTGAGGCAGAGCATGGACTGTATGTCGAGAAGCTCAATGCTGCCTTAGCGAACCCCGATATTCATAACATTGCCTTATCAGGTAGCTATGGCGTCGGAAAGAGCAGCATCCTGAAGCGTGTAACAGAGATTCATAAGAAAGCAGTATTAGAATTGTCACTATCCACCTTGGCTCCTATTGAACAGCCTGAGGGAGAGGACGGCCTGCCGAAACAGGCTACGACTCCAACAAACACCATTCAGCAAGAGATTGTTAAGCAACTACTCTATAGAGAGACGCCAAGCAGGACACCTGGGTCTCGGTTTAAGCGCATCGAGAGATTTCACTGGTTGAGGGAAGCCCTTCTCGCGCTGTTAGTAGGAACAGTCCTAACAACTGCGTTCATCTTGACCGGGTGGACCACCAAGATTGTCGTTGCGTTACCTGGCTTGCATCTATCCGCACCGTGGTCCCATGTAGCCGTTCTGTGCGTAGGAACGCTCGTTTCCTTACTGCTCAGACACACGTTCTATGGAAGACTGAACATTAAGGAGTTTAAGGCAGGCGCTGCAACGGTAACGCTTGACTCGAAATCAGTTTCCTATTTTGATCAGTACTTAGATGAGATTGTCTACTTCTTTGAGGTTTCTAAGAAGAAGATTGTTGTGTTCGAAGACATTGACAGATTCAACGATTCTCATATCTTCGAGACGCTTAGGTCACTCAACACGCTCCTTAATGGGTCTCCGCAGATCAAAGGGAGGATATGCTTTATCTATGCGATCAAAGACAGCATTTTCGATCGCATGTCAATCGCACAGGATAAACGTATATTCAACCACGACCTGCAGGCTGGCGATGATCCAGCCCAGGTCGAGATCGTAAGGGCGAACAGAACAAAGTTTTTTGACCTTGTCATTCCCGTCGTGCCATTCATTACCCATCAGAGCGCAAGGAACCTAACGGCCCAGCTCCTCCAAGGCCTGACCCACTCTATAGATCTTGATCTCGTCGATCTGGCAAGTCGATATGTGCCTGACATGAGGCTTCTCAAGAATGTTCGGAACGAATTCCTAATTTTTCGGGAGAAGATCCTGACGCCCGGCGTTGTAGGTTTGAAACTGAGCGAGACTGAGTTGTTTGCCATGATGCTCTATAAGAATACGCATCTCTCAGATTTCGAGGCGATTCGGATAGGGAAGAGCAGCCTAGACCAACTGTACCTGAAGAGCCGTGGGGCTGTTACTGCCAACATTCGGCGGCTCGAAAATGAGGTACTTCAGCTACGCCGTAGCGCAAGGCTCGATCTGGCCGTTGCCAGTCGCAGCGCTGAACTTGGGGAGCAACTGCGCGCTCATTTGATGCTCGCAGTTAAGGCGCTCGGTAAAGACTATAATCGCGCTGCACTCGTACTAAACGGGGAGAACCTCGCTCACGATGATCTTCTGACGACAAAATTCTGGAAGACATTTATAGAGGCTGACGGAGCCCCCGCGCTCATAGTTGATCTTCCTCGCAGTTACCAAGAGCAGCTGACAAGGCTGACTTTTTCTAGATCGGATCTCCAGGGTGTTCTAGGCACTTTCGATACAGTTGCCTGGAGAGAAGTGGATCGCAATAAGAATCTCAAGTCTCAGGAAGAGCTACGGGATCTGATGCGATTTATGAAGAGTGCAGACATCCACCATCTAATGGCACGTGATGAACTGACAGTCGACGGAAAGGTTGAGGGCGAGGGACTTGATCAGGCGGCCAAGGGGATTTTTCGGGAGGGTCTTGCCTATCAGCTGCTTAAATCCGGTTACATCAACCGCAATTTCACTCTCTATACCGCAACTTTTCACGGCGACCGAGTCAGCTCAGCAGCAACAAACTATATCATTCATCATGTCGATAGAGATAAGAGAGATGAAGACTTCGCTCTCGCCGGTGATGACGTGGAGGCAATCATTCGCGAGCGCCGCTCCTTGTTTGGTGAGCCTGCTCTATACAACATTGACATCCTGAATCACCTTTTAGCATCGAAGGCGCATGACCGCGTTGCGGGAACGGTGATCAGCTCTCTTGCCAAGCTGGGAAAGGAGCAAAAATCTTTTATCGGAAACTATCTAAGGCGAGGAACTAAACGTAGTGATTTGGTTGAGCGCATTACACCCATCGCGCCAAGTATTCTCGCCTACTTAGCCTCTGAGGCGGAGCTTGAGTTATCGGATCGCCTCATATTATTCAACTCTGCCTTGTCCAAGCTCTCCTCCGAAGTTAAGTACGTGACGGGCGAGGAGCTCTCGGCATTTTTATCTGAAAATTACGGTAAGCTCAAGCTTCTCTCGTCAGATCAGACCACGGACGAGCAGCTTGAATTGGCCGCGAGCCTTTTTGAACAGCTGGGCATCGAATTGAGTTCGCTTCGGTCACTTGGCGCCGAAGCACGGAAGATCTTCATCAACAGGTATCTTTATCAGGTCACGACAGAGAACCTCCAGATTGCAGTTGGTGATCAAGGGAGCTTAGCTCTTGACCTAATTGAGCAGGTCAACGGAGCGGTCTACTCACACGCAATCAACCATTTGTCAGCGTACCTCTCTAGCGTGGAGGGGATTTCTCATTCGGTAGCGGAAGGCCAAAACTTCGCACATGTATTGGTGGGCTCTGCTTCCGCCGATCGCACCTTGTTGGAGAAGTTAATCCGGATGGCAGCTGAGGATTGTGCTCTTGATGACATATCTGACGTTCCATCCGGCATGTGGGCACTGTTGGCTACTGAGTGCCGGTTCAAAGCCAGCCTGCACAACGTACATCTTTACTTGCAAGAATACGGAGAGGTGGACGGTAGCCTTGTGGAAGTTTTGCGCGAGAGTGATGTTGTCACAGATGTGGGAGAGCGGGGAGATGCGCAGGAGAACAAGAAGACGGTTGCATTTGCTGCACTACAAGCAAGAGACCTTCTATCCGCAACCGCGCGTGCCAAGATTTGCGCTTCCTTAAGCTTGGAATACTATATTGATCCCACGGCGATTGAGCCTGAGGAGGGTGCCCTTTTCGCAGAGTTGTTACGGCGGAATGTCATCAACGACACTATTGAGTCGTATCTCCGTGTTAGCAAAATGAGCTGGACCACGAAGGAGGACCTCATCACTTCTTCCAAGAAGTTCGCTGAGTTCATGACGCCGGCAGCCATAGGCCATGACCTAGAAGCGCTTCTGAGCAGTAAGTCTGTGTCGGGCGCTATCAAGGATGCAATTGTTGCGAACGCGTTGGCGTATGCGGATGCTAGCGACACTGGAGGCCTTAAGCAACTTGGCAACTATGCCGCAGAGCAAGGTATGAAACTCGACTATGGACTGATCGAGCGCCTCGCCGAAGCAGGAGGAGACTCAAGCACCACATTGGTATTGCTTGGAGCTGTGCTAAGCGAACTCACTGAGCCTCAGGTCTCTTCCATTCTCAGGGTGCTGGGCGGTGATTACGCAGCTCTCACCGCGGTGGGCAAGGATCGCCCCAAGGTACCGAATACCCCACCGGTAGTTCTATTACTTGATTTCCTAATCACTAATGGTGCAGTCAATACCTATGTTAAGGAGAAGGGCTACCTGAGGGTTAATAAGAAGCACAAATGACACTGTAGCGATTGCCAGATCATTGTGAGGCCTCGTCGTCAGCAGCTAATGCACACCCCGTCCGCAACGCTGTACCGGAGCTGGGTTACGCTCCCCGATCGAACTTCAGTGGGAGCGGCAATGCGTCTGAACATCTCGTTGGCAATGGCACTGACCTGCTGCATGACGACCTCTGCCGTGGCGGAGCAGGTGGCGCCTGCGCCTCGCACGATCGAGCTGGATCTGGCCAGCGCCGCTGCGCCGGTCGACCGGTTCTACGATCTGTCGATCGGCTCGGACTTTCCCGGCACCTTGATCCGCAGCGACAGCCAGGCGCAACTGGTTCCGGCGGTGCAGGAGCTGGGGTTTCGCTATATCCGTTTCCACGACGTGTTCCATGACGTGCTCGGCACGGTGAAAGACGTCGACGGCACGCTCGTCTACGACTGGACCAAACTGGATCAGCTCTACGATGCGCTGTTGGCCAAACGCATCCGTCCATTCGTCGAGTTGGGCTTTACGCCTGGCGCGATGAAGACCTCCGAGCAGACGCTCTTCTACTGGAAGGGCAATACCTCGCATCCGGACCCGGCCAAGTGGACGCAGCTGATCGATGCGTACGTGCGCCACATCCGTGCGCGTTACGGTGCCGACGAGGTGCGGCAGTGGTACTTCGAGGTGTGGAACGAGCCCAACCTCAAGGACTTCTGGGAGAACGCCGACCAGCAGGCCTACTTCGACCTGTATGCGAACACCGCGCGCACGATCAAGGCGATCGATCCGCAGCTGCGCGTCGGTGGCCCCTCCACCGCCGGTGCGGACTGGGTGCCGGAACTGCTGGCCTTCGTTGCCAAGCACAAACTGCCGATCGACTTCGTTACCACGCATACCTATGGCGTGGAGGGCGGCTTTCTCGATGAAGATGGCAAGCAGGACGTCAAGTTGTCGGCATCGCCGGATGCCATCGTCGGCGACGTGCGCCGCGTGCGTGCGCAGATCCAGGCCTCGCCATTTCCGGATCTGCCGCTGTACTTCACCGAGTGGAGCAGCAGCTATACGCCGCGCGATTTCGTCCACGACAGCTACATCAACGCGTCCTACATCCTGACCAAGCTCAAGCAGGTGCAAGGCCTGGTGCAGGGCATTAGTTACTGGACCTACACCGATCTGTTCGAAGAACCCGGCCCGCCGCCCACGCCCTTCCACGGCGGCTTCGGGCTGATGAATCGCGAGGGCATCCGTAAGCCGGCGTGGTTTGCCTACAAATACTTGAACGCGCTCAAGGGCCGCGATGTTCCACTGCGCGATGCGCACGCATTTGCGGCGGTGGATGGCCAGCGCATCGCCGCGCTGGCCTGGGATTGGCAGCAGCCGGTGCAGGCAGTGAGCAATACCCCGTTCTATACCAAACAGGTGCCGAGCACCGACAGCGCAGCTTTGGTATTCCGCCTGGCGCACGTGCCGGCCGGCAACTACCGGCTGCAGGTGCGCAAGACCGGCTACCGGCGCAACGATCCGCTGTCGCTGTACATCGACATGGGCATGCCCAAGGACCTAGCGCCGCGGCAGCTGGCGCAGTTGCAGCAGGCCACGCGCGACACGCCCGAGCAGGACCGGCGCGTACGCGTCGGCGCCGATGGCGTGGTGGAGATCCGCGTGCCGATGCGCAGCAACGATGTGGTGCTGATGACGCTGGAGCCTTCGGCGCGCTGAGCGCCCGGCACGCCATTGCGCCTGCAATCAGGCGAGGCGTTGGGTGTGGATTGCATGCGCGCAGCGATGCGCGCAGTTCGGCGCGACGTCCCGACCGTGCATTGTTCGCGACATCGGGTGCGTCATGCGTGCGTTGCCGCATGTCGCGCGCATCGCCGCAGGACACTAAAGGCACGACATCATCAAGGTCCAGCGCGCTGGGCCATCGCTCAGTCCGCGCAGCGCACAAGGTGAAAAGCGAATCGGCGTGATCGCTTGGACCCGATGTGCAGGACTTGAAGCTGCAAACAAAACGTAGCGCGCAGTGACCAGCGGGTGCAGACAGCGCGGAGCAACCGCAGTGCACGAGTGGTACATGCCCATTCCAAGCACCGGCCGCGCCCACCTGACGGTGAGCGCAGTCGTTTTGATGACCGCTCTTACTTGAGATAGGTCTTGAGAATGGCGGTGATGTCGTCGACCGCCAGTTCGCGCTCGCCCAGCGCCTCCGGTGCCGCGACGTGGTGCTTCAAATGCTCGCTGAGCAGCTCGACCATCAAACCCTGCGCCGCGCCACGAAACGCCGCCACCTGCGTCAGCAAGGCGGTGCAGTCCACGTCCTGCGCCAGGGCTTTCTCCAGCCCCTCCACTTGCCCACGGATCCTGCGCACGCGGGCGAGCAGTTTGGATTTGTCCTGATTCAGATGTGCCATTGCCGTATACCCCCTGGGGGTACATGAGATACCCTAGGGGGGTATCGTAGCCAGAGCCTCTTCCGATGTCGATCACGCACGCCGCGCCGCATTGCGCGCAGTTGCACACATTCGCCAGCGCCAACCCGCTCGCCGAGCGCAGCACCCGCAAGGCCGTCATCCTGACCGTGGTCATGATGGTGGTGGAGATCGTCGGCGGCTGGACGCTCAATTCCATGGCGCTGCTCGCCGATGGCTGGCATATGAGCTCGCACGCACTGGCGCTGGGGCTGGCACTGTTCGCCTACCGCTTCGCGCGGCGCAACGCCAACGACCTGCGTTTCAGCTTCGGCACCTGGAAAGTCGAAGTGCTCGGGGGCTATACCAGCGCCATCCTGCTGTTGGGCGTGGCCGGCCTGATGGCGTTCCAGTCGCTGGAACGGCTGTTCTCGCCCAAGCCCATCCAGTACCAGGAAGCCACCGTCATCGCCGTCATCGGCCTTCTGGTCAACCTGATCTGCGCCTGGTGGTTACGCGACTCGCACGGCCATGCGCATGGCCATCACCACGGTCACGCCCACGCGCATGATGGTCATGGTCATGGTCATGGTCATGGTCATGGTCATGGTCATCATGATGCTCATGCCGATCTCAATCTGCGTGCCGCGTATCTGCACGTGGTGGCCGATGCGGCGACCTCGGTCCTGGCGATCGTCGCGCTGCTCGCCGGCATGTACTGGGGCGTGACCTGGCTGGATCCGATCATGGGCATCGTCGGCGCGGTGCTGGTCACCGTATGGGCATGGGGACTGCTGCGCAGTACCGGCCGCGTGCTGCTGGACGCGGAGATGGATGCACCGGTGGTGGAAGAAGTGAAGCAGGTCATCGCCGAGCTGCCGCACGCCATCGATATCGGCGACCTGCATGTCTGGCGCGTGGGCAGCGATCGTTATGCCTGCGTCGTCAGTCTGGTCACGGCAGCCGACATCGATGCTGACATGGTCCGCACTGCCTTGCAAATCCACGAAAAACTGGTGCACATCACCGTCGAGTTGCAGCGCCCGCCAGCGGCGCGGGCTGCGGTCTGACGATTCGGCGGCGCGCTGCATTCGGCGCCCTGCTGTAGTGAGCGCGGAAGCGGTCAGCGAGAATGCCAGCCCGAGCAGCAGTGGCTCCAGTTGCACCACGCGCCGGAGCACAGGATGCGACTGCAGCAGCGCACAGTGGGCGGGAGGGATGGCCGGGACAGCATCGCGATGCTGTCGAGGGGCCTTGAACACATCGGGACCCGCGCACCGGGCGCGATCGGCGGGTGCCGAGCAAGCCAGCCCGGCACCGTGCGACTGGCTCAGATCTTGGCCGGAGCCGGGCTGACGTATTTCTCGCGGCGGATCTGCGCGTTCGGCAGGCCGGCTGCCTTCAGGGCCTCGATGCAGCTGTCCACCATGTCCGGGTTGCCGCACAGGTAGGCGATATCGCCCTGCGCATCGGGCGCGCATTCGGCCAGCTGCTGCTGCACATAACCCTGGCGCACATCGGCATGCGGCTGCTCGGGCAGTGCGCGCGAAAAACACGGCACATAGCGGAACTGCGGATGCGCATCGGCAAACGCGCGGAAGTCGTCGCCGTACAACAGCTCGGCCGGCGTGCGTGCGCCCTGCAGCAGCAGCACCTGCACGCCACGGGTGGCGATCGCCTCGGCCAGCAACGGCAGCATCGACCGGTACGGGGTGACGCCGGTACCGGTGGCGATCAGCACATAACGCCGGTTGTGGTCGCCCGGCGGAAGGCAGAAGCGCCCGTAGGGCCCGCTGGCCTGCAACTGGTCACCGATCTGCAGGCCTTCGAACAGCGCGGTGGCCGAGCCGCCGGGCACGAAGCTCACCGCGATATCCACCGCCTCGCCCGGTCCGAGCGCATGGTCGTGGATGGTCGCCAGCGAATAGCTGCGCTTGGTCGGCGTGCCGTCGGCGGCATCGAAATGGATCTGGATGAACTGCCCGGGCTGGAAATCCAGCGGCTGCCCGTCGTCACGCAGGAACTGGCAGTGGGCCACGGTGGGCGCAATCATGCGCCGGTCGACAAGCTTGAGGGGGAATTGAACGGGCACGAACGTATTTGGGACAGTCTGTGATCGGGGCTTGCCCCCGCGGGCTTCTATAATAACGGCCTGCAACTCGCTGCGCCGTCACGCTGACGCGAAGGAACATCTTGAATTCTCCATCTCCGATCACCGCACCCGCGCTGCGTGTGTGCGATCTGCGCAAGACCTACGACAACGGCACCCAGGCGCTCAAGGGCGTCTCGCTGGACGTGGCGCCAGGCGATTTCTTCGCCCTGCTCGGCCCCAACGGCGCCGGCAAATCCACCCTGATCGGCATCATCAGCTCGCTGGTGAACCTGTCCGCCGGCCAGGTGGAAGTGTTCGGCACCGACCTGGTCGGCCAACGCAGCGATGCGATGCGCCTGATCGGGCTGGTCCCGCAGGAGGTCAACTTCAACCTGTTCGAAAAACCCTTCGACATCCTGGTCAACTACGCCGGTTTCTACGGCATGCCGCGCGCCGAGGCCGAGCGCCTGGCCGAAGCGGAGCTGCGCCGCTCGCACCTGTGGGAAAAGGCCCAGGTGATGAGCCGCACGCTGTCCGGCGGCATGAAGCGCCGGCTGATGATCGCCCGCGCCATGATGACCCAGCCGCGGCTGCTGATCCTGGACGAGCCCACCGCCGGCGTGGACATCGAGATCCGCCGCGACATGTGGCGCGTGCTCAAGGAGATCAACGCCGCCGGCACCACCATCATCCTGACCACGCATTACCTGGAAGAAGCCGAGCACCTGTGCCGCAACCTGGCCATCATCAACCACGGCCAGATCGTCACCCAGGGGCCGATGCGCGAACTGCTGGCCAAGCTCGACGTGGAAGGCTTCCTGTTCGATATCGACGGCGACCTGCCGGCCGAATTGCCGGTGATCGAAGGCACCACGCTCACCGCCATCGACGGCCACACGCTGGACCTGGACATGCCGCGCGCGATGGACCTCAACCGCGTGTTCGCCACGCTCGGCAGCGCCGGCATCCGGGTGCGCTCGATGCGCACCAAGAGCAACCGGCTGGAAGAGCTGTTCGTGCGCCTGACCGGTGACACCCCGGTACCGGCCACCGCCCCCACGCCTGTCGCCCCCAACGGCACACCGCCCGCGCAGCCGCGCAGCGGAGGCCAGCCATGAACGAGATCCGCACCGTGACCGAACCCACCAACGCGCGCCGCAACTGGATTGCGCTGGGCACCATCGTGCGCCGCGAAGTGCAGCGCATCCTGCGCATCTGGGGCCAGACCCTGGTGCCGCCGGCCATCACCATGACGCTGTACTTCCTGATCTTCGGCGGGCTGATCGGCTCGCGCGTGGGCGACATGGGCGGCTACTCGTACATGCAGTTCATCGTGCCCGGCCTGGTGATGATGAGCGTGATCCAGAACAGCTACGGCAACATCTCCTCCAGCTTCTTCGGCGCCAAGTTCGGCCGGCATGTGGAGGAGCTGCTGGTCAGCCCGATGCCCAACTGGGTGATCCTGTGGGGCTACGTCTCCGGCGCAGTGCTGCGCGGAGTGATGGTCGGCGCGCTGGTGCTGATCATCGCGATGTTCTTCACCCCGGTGCGCATCCCGCATCCGCTGGTCACGCTGACCACGGTGCTGCTGGGTGCGACGATCTTCTCGCTGGCCGGCTTCGTCAACGCGGTGTACGCCAAGAAGTTCGACGACGTGGCGATCGTGCCGACCTTCATCCTGACCCCGCTAACCTATCTGGGCGGCGTGTTCTACTCGGTGAAGCTGCTGCCGCCATGGGCCGAAGCGGCCACCCACGCCAACCCGATCTTCTACATGGTCAACGCGTTCCGCTACGGCCTGCTCGGCAGCTCCGACGTGCCGATCTGGGTCGCCTACGCGCTGATGCTGGGCTTTGTCGCGGTCCTCAGCGCGCTGGCGCTGTGGCTGCTGCGCCGTGGCGTGGGTTTGCGGAGCTGATGACGATGGCGATGCGTATCCTCATCCTCGGTGCCGGCGGCACCGGCGGCTATTTCGGCGGACGCCTGGCGCGGGCCGGTGTGGATGTGACCTTTCTGGTGCGCGATGCGCGGGCGGCGCAGCTGCAGGCCGATGGCTTGCGCATCCGCAGTCCGTTGGGCGATGCGGATCTGCCGGTGGCGCATGTCACCGCGCAGGACCTGCCGGCCCTGGTGGCGCAGCGGCCGTTCGATCTGGTGATCCTCAGCTGCAAGGCCTACGACCTGGATAGCGCGATCGAGGCGATTGCGCCGGCGGTGGGCGAGCACACGACGGTGCTGCCGATCCTCAACGGCCTGCGCCATTACGCGGCGCTGGACGAGCGTTTCGGTGCCGCACGCGTGCTGGGCGGGCTGTGCTTCATCAGCGCGACCAAGGGCGAGCACGGTGAGATCCTGCACCTGGGCAAGCCGGCGGCGATGACCTTCGGCGAACGCGATGGCAGCGCCGCATCGGCACGCGTGCAGGCGTTTGCGGCGGCCTGCGCGCAGGCCGGCATCGATCATGTGGCCAGCGAGCAGATCGCGCAGGAGCAGTGGATCAAGTACAGCTTCCTCACCGCGCTGGCCGCTGCGACCTGCCTGATGCGTGCACCGGTCGGGGCGATCGTCGCCACCGACGACGGCCGCGCGTTGATCAACGGCTTGTACAACGAGTGCCTGTGGGCCGCCGATGCGGCCGGGCAGCCGATTCCGGAAGCTGCGCGCGCCAAGGCGCTGCAGACCTTGTTGCAGGTGGATTCGCCGCTGAAGGCCTCGATGCTGCGCGACCTGGAAGCCGGCCAGGACGTGGAAGCGGCGCAGATCGTCGGCGACATGTTGAAGCGGGTGCGCGAGACAGGGCGCAACGCGCCGCTGCTGATGGCGGCGAATGTGCATCTGCAGACGTATCAGGTGTTGCGGCATAGCTGAGGGTGTTGGGGTGTGCGGGCGGTTGTTGGGCTGCGTGTGAACCGTACCCCCATCCGCCCTGCGGGCACCTTTCCCCCGGTGGGTGAAGGGCTGTGACCTGGAACGGACGGCTTTTCGTGTAGCGCCGTCCGCCTCTCTGGTACCTCCACGCGTGTCGCAGCTGATTGGCGCCCTTTCGGCGCTGATCGTTGAAGCGGTCTTCGGAAAGAAGCTGACTCCTGATGCCTGCTTCGATCAGGCGCATGCGTTGCATTGGCGCGAGGCGTCGACACACCTCACGCGATACCTCCGCAACGCAATGCCATCGACGTCGACGTTGCCATTGCCTTCGCGCCATCACGACGCGGTGCGCACGATGCTCTGCATCCTCTCGCCCGTGTCGCCGCCGATGAAACTGCTCAGCCACCTGTTCCGTGCCGGTCACTTCGTGATTCTGGCGTTTTTTGTGCTGTGCGCGGCGGGTCTGGTGGCGATGGCCGGGCTGGAGCTGTGGCATGGCTTTACCCCCGGCGGCGACATGGTGGTGCGCGACCGCTTCAACGTGGTGCTGGAGGCGATCGGTCTGCTCACCGTGGCGCTGGTGACGCTGGAGCTGGGCCAGACCATCTTTGAGGAAGAGATCCTGCGCGACGTCAAGGTCAGTGGCCCCACACGCGTGCGGCGCTACCTGTCGCGGTTCTTCGTGGTGATCGTGATTGCGCTGGCGATCGAGACACTGGTGTCGATCTTCGAACTGATGCACGACGACCCGGCCAAGCTGCCGTATGCGGCGGCGGTGGGCCTGTGCGCGGCGCTGTTGCTGATCGCCTGGGGCGTATTCGTCAAACTCAATCGCAGCGCCGAAGAGCTGGAGCCCGAGGCGATGGCGGAAACCAAGCGCGAGGACCGCGAGGTCGAGGAATAAGCGCCGTCAGCTGCTGACGGCAGGCAGCGGCGGCACCGTGGTCGGCTTGCCGTTGTCGCCGAGCGCGATCATCACGAAGTGGCCGCGGGTGCACAGCTCGCGTGCGCCGCTGAGCAGGTCTTCGGCGATCAGTTCCACTTCCACCTTGATCGAGCTGCGCCCCACCGAGACCACCCGCGCGATGGTTTCCACCATCTGGCCCTGGCGGATCGGCAGCTTGAAATCCACCTGGTCCGAGCGCGCAGTGACTACCGAACGCCGCGCATAGCGCGAGGCGGCCAGGAAGGCGGCCTTGTCCATCCACGCCAGCGCCTGCCCACCGAACAGCGTGCCCATGTGGTTGGTGTGGTTGGGAAATACGATCTCGGCCATGCGGACTTCGATCGGTGGCTGGGTCTGCAGGCTGTCTGACATGAGGTGTTTCCAGGGAAGGGGGCGCTACGCGCCAGGGCGATTGCAGCAGCCTGGCAACGACAGGATAGGCGGTCAGCCGCAGCGGCGTACGCCGGAACGTAGCGCAGTGGTGATTGGCGGCCATCTTGCCGACGCAGGCGCTGCACTGCGCTTGCGCGCGGTTGCCGTGGGCGGGTTGGCCGGTGGCCGGCATTCGGCGTGGCTGTCGTGTACCGCCGCGCGCACGATGGGGTTTGTCGGGACGGCGGTCGCGGCCGGGGCCGCTCCTACGGGAGCATCAGATTGCGTCTCGCTCGCTTAGGCGGCATGCAGCCACCTTTCCGATGCGATGGCGTGCAACCGCAAGCGCGCAGGCGGCTGCGCGCCACGGTGGCTCAGAGGCTGGTCTTGACCGCGGTTTCCACCTGCGCCGGCGACTGGAAGCCGGGTAGGCGCGCCACCTCGCTGCCATCGCGGTACAGCGCCAGGGTCGGGGTCTGGCGCAGGCCCAGGTCGCGGAAGAACTCCTCGCCGACCACTTCCAGCTTGACCTTCAACAAGGCCACACCTTCGGCGGCATCGCTGTTGGCGAACTTGTCCAGCGACATGTCGAGCATGCGGCAGCCGGGGCAGTTGTCCTTGTAGAAATCCACCAGCGCGCGCGGATGTGCGGCCAGGGTGGCGGTGTAGTGCTCAGGCGACGTGACGGTAATGGTCTGCATCATGGGGATCGTTCTTGCATTGGGCCAGGACCTCGTCGGTCCAGGCGGCGATGGCCTGCGCGTCGCGCTGGCCGTGGGGCATCTGTTCGATGGTCAAACGTGGAAACGGGCTGGCGAAGAACTGGGCGATGCGATGCACCGCGCCGCAAAAATAGTCCTCGCCCCACTGCGTTTCGCCGGTGCCGAACACCGCCACCCGCGGCGGCTTGCCCAGCGTCTCGACCAACTCGACGATGAAGCGTTTCATCTCTGCCGGCGTACGGCCGCCGTTGTCGGTCCAGCTACCGAGCAGAAACAGTTCGTACTGCCCCGGCGCATGCGGCACCTGCGCCAGCGTCTGCACATCGGTTTCCACCCAGGTCACCGCATGCCCGGCCGCTTCGCAGCGCAGCGCAACACTGCGCGCGACATCGCGCGTGTTGCCGCTCAACGAGGCCAGTGCGAGCAGGATGTTCATGAGGCGGGGATTCGGGAGTCGTGATTAGGGATTTGTCTAAAGCAGGGATTGGAGAGTCGAAGTGGAGATTCGTCAAAGCCCATCAAGTTGCTGTTGCAAATCCCGCCTACCCACTCTCCAATCCCGGATCTTGATGATTCGTAAAGCGCATCGATGCGGCTGCGACGAATCCCAAATCCCGAATACCTAATCCCAGCTCCTCACAGATCGTCGAAGCCGTTATCCGAGTTGGTCTTCTTGTACGAGGCATTGCGCATTTCGAAGAAGTCGGTCTTGGTTTCGGTGAAGTTGTCGGCGTAGGCCTTGATCCACGGCATCACGTTGTCGTTGGCGCCTTCGTACAGCTTCTCGATGCCGAGCATGCCGGCCATCTTGTTGGCGCGGTACTTCACGTAGCGGATCATCTCGTCGACGTCGATGCCGTCGATGCCGTCCAGCACTTCGGCCGTCCACACCGTTTCCAGGTCGATCGCGTGCTCGAACGCCTTGTGCACGTAATCGGTGAGCTGGTCGCCCTGCAGTGCCTGGTTCTCGCCGATGATGGCGCGAATCAGCTCGCTGATGAACTTGGAGTGGGCCAGCTCGTCGCGGTTGATGAAGCTGATGATCTTGCCGGTGCCGGTCATGCGGTTCTGGCGGACCAGATTGTAGAAATACGCAAAGCCGGAATAGAAGTTGATGCCTTCCAGGATCGAGGACTGGATCAGCGCGCGGATCAGCGTTTCGGCCGTCTTGTCGCGCATGAAGTCTTCGTAGGCGCCCATGATCGGCGCATTGCGCTTGATGATGGTCGGATGCGTGCGCGCGATCTCGAACACGCGGTTCTGATCGGCCAGGCCGGTGATCGAGGCCAGCACGTAGCTGTAGCTCTCGTTATGGATCACTTCCTGCTGGCCGATGATCGCGGCATTGGCGTGCGCGGCCGGGTCAGTGATGTATTCGGCGACGTTGTAGATGAAGCGCGTCTGCGGCGAATCCAGCGTGGCCAGCAGGCCGATGATCGAGTCGTAGGCGTTCTTTTCGCGCGCCGACAGCTCGTTGTACTGGCGTGCGTCGCCCTTCATGTCCACTTCGTCGGGGATCCAGAAGTTGGTCGACAGCTCCTTGTAGGCCCGATAGAAGGACGGGTACGGGATGTCGTTCCAGTTGAGGATGCCGGAGGTTTCGCCATTGATGATGGCGGTGGAGCGGTTCGGGTGACGCGGCTCCAGGATCTTGATGCGCTCAAGCGGTGTTGCGGACATGGGTCTCTACTCGTGTTTCAGGCGTCGCGCGTACGGCGGCGCAACAAATCAATCTGGAGGAAAGCCCCCTGAGTCAGGGGGCGCGCCGAAGGCGCGGGGTGTGGAGGCTGATGAGCCGGGGCCCACGGTTCGCAAGGCGAACCGTGGGGAGCTGAAGCGCGAATGCGCTTTAGCTCGAACACCACTCGCATTCGCTGATGTCGATGTCGTTGGAGCGCACGTAGTACGTGGTCTTCAGGCCTTCGCGCCAGGCCGTCATGTGCAGGTCCAGCAAGGTGCTCGCACGGATGGTGCTGGGCACGTAGAAGTTGAAGCTGATCGACTGATCGATATGCCGCTGGCGACGCGCGTTCTGGCGCACGCTGGCGAACTGGTCGACCTTGTAGGCGCCCTTTTCGTAGTACGGCCAGGTTTCCAGCGACAGGCCAGGTGCGGCGACCGGACGGCGGAAGTCCTTCTTCTCTTCGTAGTAGAACGCGCTGTAGATCGGGTCGATCGAGGCGGTGGAACCGGCGATCTGCGCGGTGCTCATGTTCGGCGCAACTGCCAGCATCCAGGCATTGCGCACGCCGTTGACGGCCACCTGTGCGGACAGCTCCAGCCACTGCGGGCTGTTGTAGTCGCGCGCACGGAAGTACTCGCCGGTGTGCCAGTCGCTGCCGCGGAACACGCTGTAGGTGCCCTTTTCCTTGGCCAGCTCCATGCTCGCCTGGACGGTCAGATAGTTGATGCGCTCGTACAGCTCGTCGCTGTAGTCCTCGGCTTCCTTGGCATTCCAGTGGATGGACTTCTGCGCCAGCAGATGGTGCCAGCCGAAGGTGCCCAGGCCGATGGCGCGATACTTCTGGTTGGTGATGGTGGCCTGCGGCACCGGCAACTGATTCAGATCGATCACGTTGTCGAGCATGCGCACCTGGATCGGGATCAAGCGCTCCAGCACGTCGGCGCCCAGCAGATCGGCCTGGTCTGCCTGCACGGTGATCGCGCGGCCCAGGTTGATCGAGGACAGGTTGCACACGACGAAGTCGCCGGCCTTCTTGGTGGTGACGATCTGATTGCCGCTGATGATCTCCTGCATCATCCGCGTCGGGCTCATGTTCTGCAGGATCTCGGTGCACAGGTTGGACGAATAGACCATGCCCTCGTGCTTGTTCGGGTTCTTGCGATTGACTTCATCGCGATAGAACATGAACGGGTTGCCGGTTTCCAGCTGGCTGACCATGATCCGCTTGAAGATCTCGATCGCCTTGACCGTCTTGCGGGTGATGCGCTCGTCGGCAACCACTTCCTCGTACTTGCGACGGAAGCTGCTGTTGGCGTCGCCCTTCTTCTCGTCGTAGAAGTCCTGCAGGTACCAGCCCTTGATCCGCTTCACTTCGTGCGGATCGAACAGATACCAGTCGCCGCGACGCTCGACCGCTTCCATGAACAGGTCGGGGATGCACACCGAGGTGAACACGTCGTGCGCACGCAGACGCTGGTCGCCGTTGTTCAGGCGCAGATCCAGGAACGACTCGATGTCGCGGTGGAAGATGTCCAGATAGACCGCGATGGCGCCCTTGCGCTGGCCCAGCTGATCCACCGACACCGCAGTGTTGTTGAGCTGCTTGATCCACGGCACCACGCCGCCGGAGGAATTGGACACGCCGCGGATCGCCGAACCGGACGAACGCACATAGCCCAGATACGCACCCACGCCGCCGCCGTGCTTGGACACGCGCGCCACGTCGGTATTGGAGTCGTAGATGCCCTGCAGGCTGTCGTCGACGGTGTCGATGAAGCAGCTCGACAGCTGGCCGCCGACCTTGCCGGCATTGGCCAGGGTCGGGGTGGCCACGGTCATGTACAGGTTGGACAGCGCCCAGTAGGCCTCGCCGACCAACTGCATGCGGCGCTCGCGGCTGCCCTTGCCGTTGCCGATCTCGTCCTGCATCAGGTACAGCGCGATGGTCAGCCAACGCTCCTGCGGCAGCTCGAACACGCCGCGCGAGTTGTCAGTGGCCAGGTAGCGCGTGGCCAGCAGGTACAGGCCGTTGTAGGCGAACAGCTTGTCGCGCTCGGGCTCGATCATCTTGCCGGCTTCGATCAGCTCGTCCTTGGAGTAGCGACGCAGGATGTCGTTGGAATAGACATTGCGGTCGGCCAGGCTCTCCTGCAGGCCGACGAACGAGCCGTACTTCTGGCTGGCATCGTAGAAACGGTTGCGGCTGGCGCGCTTGTACAGGCGGCGCAGGTACAGGCGCGCGGCAAAGTGCTCCCACTCCGGGGTGGTCAGATCGACGCGGGCCTCGGCCTCGCGGATCAGGTGGTCGACCAGGTCGTCAGCGTTGACGCTGTCCTTGCGGTCGACGAAGCCGAACACCGAGCGCTTGTAGTCGGCCACGTCCAGCTGCGGGAATTCGGCATGGATCTGGTCGATGGCGCGCTCCAGGCGCTCCGGCTCGAACGGGATCCGGCGGTTGCCGGCTTCCTTGGTGATCCAGGTGGCGACGGCTTGTTCTTCGATGGTCTGTGCGTGCATTGCAATGGCTTGGCGGGGAGGCGGCACGATGTCCGACGGGTCGGTCAATTCCGGCGCGCCGCAACCGGGCGCGCTGACACTGGCGGGAACGCTGGTGGGTGTTGCGGTACCGGCGGCGATCGCGGCAAGGGTGTCGTTGGTGGTCATGCGTCCTCCATGCGTAGGCACACGAACCCGGCTGGGGACGGGTTGCGGCCGGATCCGGATTCCCTGGACAGCGATGGCGGTGCGCGACGACCAGCACGCAAGACCCACGGTCTGCGGCGGCATCGCCTTCACCAGCCATCTCCTTACCGGAGATTCCACGGCCGCCACCGCGCGGTGTGCTGTCGCGCAGTGGTCGGTGGCGAAACAACCGCGGCGCAACGAGACCACGCCGCCCGCTCCAGGCGACGCCCGGATGGCTGTGATCGTTCGTTGCTGCCGCCGCGGAGAGGCGTTTGATTGGCAACCTGCTGCAAATCATGCTCTCACTGGTCCGGACGCCTTGGGGCGACCAACCACCGACTCCCCCAAGATAGTGGGGTCCCCCGGAGGGGTCAACACCAAATGTAGGAAAATCCCGAAAACCCTTACGGCACAAAGCACTGTCTGACGAACGGTCGGCGCAAGGCTGCGAACCCGTCCAATTGGACTGCGCAGTCAAGGCCCAAACCGGCAATTCTGTCGATCAGTTGGGTCCGGTTGGGTTGGCTGCGACACCCATCGACACTGAAGCCGGTCACGGTTGGCCGTGACTGTCTCAGGCGGCACCGCACACCTGGGGCGCCTCCCCGGCCCGGCCCGGCCCGGCAGTGGGAGGATCTCGCCGCTACCGAATCCAGGTCGAGTGCGCGGTGCCCTCACCGCTCGCGGGACACGCCGTGAACCCGTCCCTGGGGGCTCGGTGGCGGCATCCATGCCGCCACACGGTCCCGCAATCGGGAGGACACCGCACCAGAAAGTTGGTCAGTGGTCACGTGAAAGCTGTAGCCCATTGCGCATCGGACGCTGAGCCGGCGCGTCATGATCGAACAACGCGCCTCAAGCACGGCTCCTACCGTGCACACCGACCATCTCGACTGGTCCTTGTCCGCTCACCGTCGCGGGACCTTACGCGGCATGGATGCCGCGTAAGAGCCTACAAGGACGTACTTGCGGCGTGTCCTGCGAGGGTGGGCGGGCAAGGGCCCGGCAGCAAACTCACAGCGTAGAGGGCGCGGCGAGGACACCGCACCGATTGCCGGTTGCTTTGTCGAAAACCATGCACACCGGCCATCCCGACTGGTCCTTGCCCGCCCACCGTCGCGGGACCTTACGCGGCATGGATGCCGCGTAAGAGCCTACAAGGACGTACTTGCGGCGTGTCCCGCGATGGTGGGCGGGCAAGGGCCCTGCAGCAAACCCACAGCGTCGAGGTTGGGCGTGCAAAGGCAATGCAGCCAAGCCACAGAACTAGCGACGCCCGCCCGATGGCCATGAAGACGCTGTCAGCCGCTATCAAGTGAACTGCATTACGCCCTGAGCGCGGCCATGCGCGAGATCAGATCTCGGTCGGGCCGATGTGGTGGCGCTTGCGGTAGCGGATCGACGACCACACCGAGGCGGCGATGAAGGCCACGCCGATCAGGCCGGTCAGCACTTCCGGCACGTGGTACACGGTGCCGACCAGCATGATGATCGCCAGCACGCCGATGGCGTAATGGGCGCCGTGCTCCAGGAACACGAATTCGTCCAGCGTGCCCTTGTGCACCAGATAGACCGTCATCGAACGCACGAACATCGCACCGATCGCCAGGCCCAGCATGATGATGACCACATCGCGGGTGATCGCGAACGCGCCGATCACCCCGTCGAACGAGAACGAGGCGTCCAGCACTTCCAGGTACAGGAAAGCGGCAATGCCCGAGCGCTTGGCCGGGCCCATGCCGTCTTCGCTCTCCTCGGACTCGAACAAGGCATCCACGCTGCCGACCAGCAGGTACAGCAGGATGCCGCCCAGGCCGGCGAACAGCACGCTCTGGAAGATGGCATTGGGCAGGAACAGCTTGGTGCACAGCAGCACCGTCACCGCCACGATCACCGACATCGCATCGGCCTTGCCCAGCTTGCCGACCAGCCGTTCCACCGGGCCGAGCCAGTGCAGCTTGCGCTCCTGGTCGAACAGGAAGTTCAGGAACACCAGCAGCAGGAACATGCCACCGAAGGCGGCGATGGACGGGTAGTTGTCGGTCAGCACCTGGCTGTAGCGGTCCGGCTCCTTCAGCGCCATCTGCATCACCGGCACCAGGCCCATGCCGGTGGCCACCGACACGATCACGATCGGAAACACCAGGCGCATGCCGAACACCGCGATCAGAATGCCGACGGTGAGGAACAGCTTCTGCCAGAACGCGTTCATGTGCTTGAGCACACCGGCGTTGACCACCGCGTTGTCGAACGACAACGACACCTCCAGCACGCTCAGCACCAGGCACAGCCACAGCGCCTGCCAGATACCCATCGAGGAGGTATGACCCCACCAGGCAGCCAGGCCCAGGCAGATCGCTGTGACCAAAAACGACATTCTGAAATCGCGGAACATTGACACTCCCAGGCGGGCCGAGACGACAGCCGAAGCAACCGGCCAGGGTGAGGCCCGGCAGATCCGGCATGCGGTGGAGGATGGGGGACCGCGGCGTGACGCGAGGTCAGGCCGGGCGTGGCTCGCCCATTATAGGGAGTGTCACCGCCATCAGGGTCGCATCGTCCGGATCCGGGCGGACCCCGAAGCCCAGGCTCTGGCACATTGCCAGCATGGTGCGGTTCTCGCGCAGCACCTGGCCTTCGATCTGCTTCAGGCCCAGCCAGCGCGCGTACTCGATCATGATGCGCATCAGCTGCCAGCCGATGCCGTGGCCCTTGAGGTCGGAGCGGATCAGGATGCCGTATTCGCCGCGCTCGTAGTCGGCGTCGGCATGCAGCCGCACCGCGCCGAGCATGTCGCCGGTCTTGGGGTCGATGGCCACCAGCGCGATCGAGCGCGCGTAATCGAGCTGGGTCAGCCGCGCGATGAATTCGTGGCTGAAATGCTTGACCGACTGGAAGAAGCGCAGCCGCAGGTCCTCGTCGGTTACCCGTGCGAAGAACGCGCGGAACAGCGCATCGTCTTCCGGGCGCACCGGGCGCACCAGCGCATGCGTGCCATCGCCCAGCCCGATCTGGCGCTCCCATTCCTTCGGATACGGAAAGATCGCAAAACGCGGATGGCCGCGGCCCTTGTGCAGCTTGCGCGCCGGTGCCACCGCCACGCGCGCGTCCAGCGCGATCACGCCATCGCGGTCGGCCAGCAGCGGGTTGATGTCCAGCTCGGTGATTTCGGGGATGTCGGCGGCCAGCTGCGCCAGCTTGACCAGCACCAGCGCCACCGCGCGCTCGTCCGCGGCCGGCACGTCGCGGTAGGCCTTGAGGATGCGCGACACCCGCGTGCGCCCGATCAGCTCGTGGGCCAGGCGCAGATCCAGCGGCGGCAACGCCAGCTCACGGTCGTTGATCACTTCCACCGCGGTGCCGCCGCGCCCGAACACGATCGCCGGGCCGAACACCGGGTCGTCGGCGATCCCGGCGATCAGTTCGCGTGCCTTGGGCCGCAGCACGGTGGGCTGCACGATCACTCCTTCGATCAGCGCATTGGGATGCGCGGCGCGCGCACGCGCCAGGATGCCGGTCGCCGCTTCGCGCACCGCCGCCACGCTGGACAGGTTCAGGCGCACGCCATCCACATCGGACTTGTGCGCGATGTCGCTGGACAGCACCTTCAAGGTCACCGTGCGGCCGACGGCCAGTAACGGGTCGGCCAGCAACGCGGCCTCGTTGGCGGTGGCGGCCACCTGCAGCGGCACGATCGGGATGCCGTAGGCGGCCAGCAGGCGGTTGGTGGCGACCGGGTCCAGCCAGCGCCGACCGGCGGCCAGGGCGTCGTCGACCACCGCGCGGGCGATGCCGGCATCCACCACGAAATCTTCCGGCAGGCTGGGCGGGGTCTCCATCAACGCCGCCTGCGCCTCGCGGTAGCGCACCAGGTGGGTGAAGCCGCGCACCGCGTCCGATTCGGTGGCATAGGTGGGCACGCGCGCGGCATTGAGCGCGGCAATCGCCGCATCATCCTGGCCCAGCCACACCGCAAACACCGGCTTTTCGCGCTGGTAGCGGTTGCGTTGGTCCAGCGCGCGGGTCAGCGCCTTGGCCGCATCGGCCGAGGAGGTGAACGCGGTGGGCACGTTGACCACCAGCAGCGCGTCGTTCTCCGGGTCGTCCAGCAGGGCTTCGATCGCCGCGGCATAACGCGGGCCGTCGGCATCGACGATGATGTCGACCGGATTGCTGCGCGACCAGCCCTGCGGCAGCGACTGATCCAGCCGCTCCAGGGTCTTGGCCGACAACTCGGCCAGGGTGCCGCCGCGCAGCACCAGTTGGTCCACCGCCAGTTGCCCCACCCCGCCGCCGTTGCTGAGGATGGCCAGGCGCCGGCCGGGAAAACTGCCGAGCCGGCCCAGGGTTTCGGCGGCGGCGAACAATTCGTCCAGCGCGCCCACCCGCAACAGGCCGGCACGCGCGAATGCCGCGCCATACACCGCGTCCGAGCCGGCCAGCGCCTGCGCGTGGGTGTCGGCATTGGGATTGATGCGGAACTGGCGCCCGGACTTGACCACCACCACCGGCTTGGCGCGCGCGGCGGCGCGTGCGGCCGACATGAACTTGCGCGCATCGCCGATGCGTTCGACATACAGCAGGATCGCGCGGGTGCGGTAGTCGGTGGCGAAGTAGTCGAGCAGATCGCCGAAATCCACATCCAGCGTATCGCCCAGCGACACCACCGCCGAGAACCCCACCGAGCGCGCCACGCCCCATTCCACCAAGGCTGCGGCAATCGCGCTGGACTCGGAGATCAGCGCCAGGTCGCCGGCCTGCGGGCAATGCGCGGCGATGCTGGCATTGAGCCGCGCATGCGGAGCGATCACGCCCAGGCAGTGCGGGCCGAGGATGCGCATGCCCTTGGCGCGCGCGGCTGCCTCCATGCGCGCGGCCGGCGAGCCGGGGCCGCTGCCCAGCCCGGCGGTGAGGATGATCGCCGCAGCCACCCCGCGCCGCGCCGCGATCGACACGATGCGCGGCACGATGCGCGCCGGCGCGGTGATCACCACCAGGTCCGGCACCCAGGGCAGATCGGTCAGCCGCGCCACCGTGCGCACGCCATCGATCTCGCTGTAGCGCGGGCTCACCCAGCCGATCTGCCCGGGAAACCCGGCCGCGCGCAGGTTGCGCACCACCGCCCGCCCGGCCGAGCGATCGCGCGGACTGCCGCCGACCACCGCCACGGTGGTGGGACGAAAGACCTGCTGCAGGTGGTAGGTACTCATGGCTAAAAGAGACGACGGGAAACGGACACGGTACACGTCGGCCCGAGCGCACGTCATCGATCCCGCAGCGAAGAAGCGCGACACAGCGCCTGCTATTGTTGTGAACGATTCCCATTTTCGTTAATATCCCGTGGTCAGCCAGCTTCCTGCGCCGCCCCGCGCCCCTCCGCCAGCGACTTACTCGGAACAGGGCCCCCCATGAAACTGCTGACCTTGTCGGCGCTGCTGCTCGCTGCCTCTGCCTCTGCGCACACCCCTTATCTGGCACCCAATACCTTCGCGCCCCAGCCCGGCCAGACGGTGACCCTGGACGCGGCCTTCGCCGAGACCTTCTTCGTCCCGGAAGCGGCCTTCGACCAGAGCCACTTCAACATCACCGGGCCCGACGGCCGCGATGTGGAACCGGCCCGGGTGCAGGCGCTCGACACCCGCACCGTGCTCGAACACACCCTGGGCAAACAGCCCGGCACCTACCGGGTCAGCAGCGGCCTGCGCGTGGGGGCGCAGTTCCGCACCTGGGAGCTGGACGGCAAGCGGCAGACCGTGCGCGACCCGAACGTGGCCATGCCCAAGGGCGCCACGCTGATCTCCAGCTTCCAGTCGCGCACTTTGGCGGAAACCTATCTGAGCGTCGGCAAGCCCGATCGCCGCGCGCTGGCACCGCGCAACCGCGGGCTGGAACTGGTGCCGGTGACGCACCCCAACGACCTGTATGTCGGCGAGAGCTTCGCCTTCACGGTGCAGTACGACGGCGTGCCGCTGGCTGGGCAGAGCGTGGACATCAGCGAGGCGGTGTGGACCTCCGACCGCAAGCCGACGCAGGTCAGCGTGACCACCGACGCCGCGGGCCGCGCGACCTTGAAGCTGGACCACGCCGGCACCTGGCTGGCGCTGACCCGTCACCGCACCCCGGCCCCGGCCGATGCCCCTGTGCGCGAATACAGCAACAGCACCACGCTCACCTTCCAGGTGCTCGAACAATAGCGTTGCGCAACCGCTAACCGCGGTTGCATCGCCCTGGCAGCATGACACTACCGGCGCGGCCATCCGCCCGGCACCGCACTCCGCCTGCAGGCCCAGCCAGCGCCACGGCCCGGCACCGTTTCTCCCCTCAAGAGGCAATCCATGAACACTGGCTCCCTGGCCGGCGCGTATCTGTGCGCGCTGTTACTTCCTGCCACCGCTCTCGCCCAATCTGACCCGCGCCCGTTGCTCGGCGGGCACGGCAACAACGTGCAGGCCTTCATCACCCAGCATGACGACGACCGCGACGGCCGCATCACCACCGCCGACTTCGCGGCCTTCCGCCGCGCCCGCTTCGACGCCACCGACCGCAACCACGACGGCAGCGTCGACGAGGACGAATACGTGGCCGAGTTCCGCCAGCGCCGCCAGCATGCGCTGGAGCAGGAACGCCGCGCACAGGCGGCACAGGGCCGGACCCGCTTTGCCGCCCTGGACGCCGATGGCGACGGGCAGGTGTCGCGCGCCGAATTCGACGCGGCCGGCACGCAGGACTGGGCACGCGGTCAGGCGGCGCTGGCGGCAGCGGCCAAGGATGCGCCTGCCGATCGGACGCAGGCCTTCGACCGCGACGGCGGCCGCCCGGGCATGCCCGACAGCGGCTCGGCCGAGGGCTTTCTCGCGCTGTACGACGAAAACGGCGACGGCAAGGTGGGCCGCAAGGAATACGCGGACCTGCGCGCGGCACAGTTCGCCAGTGCCGATGCCGACCGCAACGCGGCGCTGTCGCTGGACGAGTACCGGGTGGAATTCGAAGACCGCCTCAACCGCCGCCTCACCGCGCTCGAACAGGCCGACGACCGCCAGGTGCATGTGCGTTTCACCGTGCTCGACATCGACAAGGACCAGCGCATGAGCTTTGCCGAGTACCAGGCCTCGGGCCTGCGCACCTTCGCCCGCGTCGACCGCAACCACGACGGTGTGGTCGATGCCGGCGATGCCGCGTTGCCGCCGCCCGCACCTGCGACTGCGCCGGCCACCACGCCGGCCCGGGCCGACTGACCTCCCGACGCGGGCCTTGCCGCCCGCGCCCCTGGCCCGCCACCGGCGGGCCCACCCAGCCACGCGACCGCTCTTGCCGCCCGCAGCCAGGTCCGCGCCTTCCGGCGCCCCTTCCCCTTTCCTGACTGTGGACTTCACGATGACCTCGACACCGACCCTGCTGGCCCTGGCGATCGCCGCCGGCCTGGCCTTCCCGCTGCATGCCGAACAGGCACCCGCCGACGCCACCACCTTCGACCCGGTCGAAGTGAAGGCCGCGCGCGACAAGCGCGCCTCCAGCAACCAGAACGTCACCACCCTCGACACCGCGCAGCTGCAGCAGGAACAGGCCGAGAGCATGGAAGACCTGATGCGCTACATCCCCGGCGTGAGCATCGCCGACATGGGCCGCTTCGGCGAGAACGGCTTCAACATCCGTGGCCTGGAAGGTGACCGGGTGGCGATGACCATCGATGGCCTGTCGATGGCAGAGGGCGTGGAGACCGCGCGCGACTACGAGTTCTTCCGCGCCGGCCGCGGCGGCGTGGACGTCGATTCGCTCAAGCAGGTGGACATCGTCAAGGGCGCCGACTCCATCAGCGCCGGCAGCGGCGCGCTCGGAGGCGCGGTGGTGTTCACCACCAAGGACCCCTACGACTACCTCAAGGCCCAGGGCAACGACAGCTATATCGGACTGAAGACCGGCTACACCGGGCATAACGACCAATTGCTCGGCAACCTCACCGTCGCCAACCGCAGCGGCATCGTCGAATCGATGCTGAGCTACACCCGTCGCGAGGGCCACGAATCCGAGGGTTGGTATTCCAGCACCGACATCGACACTGGCAGCGCGCGGCGCACACCCGACCCGGTCGACAGCCAGAGCGACAACGTGCTGGCCAAGCTCGACGTGGTGCCGAACGCACAGCACCGCGTCGGCGTGGTGTACGAACGCAACCGCTCGCAGAACCGGGTCGACAACCTCAGCCGCGTCAGCGCGCCCAGCTACGCCGAGCGCATCGGCGAAGACAGCAACGACCGTGACCGCTACGGCCTACGCTACTTCTGGAAGGCCGACAACGCCTTGTTCGACACCCTGGAGGCGCAGCTCGACCGCCAGCAGACCGACAGCCGCGGCACCACCCGCATCCTCACCCAGAGCGGCAGCTCGAGCACGCCGGCCACCGCCGCCACCACGCGCTGCACGGTGGCGCTGCCGTGCCGCCGTGCCGAAGACCGCGACACCGAGCAGACCCTGGACCGCCTCGCGGTCGACTTCGACAAGCAGCTGCATGGCAGCGGCTGGTCGCAAGCACTGTTGTACGGGGCGGCCTGGCAGCGCCGCAGCATCGACTTCAGCGCGATCGACTACCGCTGGAACAACGCCGGCACGCTGGACACCGCCACCGTCGACCCGGCGCAGGTGCCCAAGACCGATGCCGACACCTGGAGCGTGTACCTGCGCGACCGCATCGGCCTGCTCGACGACCGCCTGCAGCTCACCCTGGGTGCGCGTTACGACCACTACCGCTACGCGCCGACGCTGTCGTCCACCTTCGTCGATGTCACCGGCACGGTGCGCGAGGTGACCTTCGCCGCACCGACCTGGCAGGCCGGCATCAGCTACGCCTTCACCCCGCAGCAGACGCTGTGGTTCCAGGCCGGGCGCGGCTTCCGTGCGCCGACCACCGCCGAGATGTACGCTCCGACCAGCATCACCGCACTGACCCGGCTGGACACCGGCGCAACCGTCAACGTGCCGACGGTGGCCGCCAATCCCGCGCTCGACGCCGAGCGCAGCCTCAACCTGGAACTGGGCTGGCGCTGGGAGAGCGACTGGGCGCGCGTCGGCCTGTCGGTGTTCCGCGACCGCTACGACGACTTCATCCAGAGCGAGACCGTCACCACCGATGCCGGCACGCTCTACCAGACCTGCACCCGCGGCGTGTGCAGCACGCGCAACGGCTACGCCTACACCACGCTGCTCAACGTCGGCCAGGTCGAGGTCAAGGGCGTGGAACTGGATGCGCAGTTCAAGCTCGGCGATGCCTGGCTGCTGCGCGCGGCATGGACCCACAACCAGGGTGAGCTGGAAGATGGCCGCCCGCTGGACAGCATCAATCCGGATCGCGGCGTGCTCGGCCTGAGCTGGCAGGGCCTGGACGAGCGCCTGCGTGTCACCGCCAACATCACCCACGCGCTGGCCAAGAAAGCCAAGGACGTCAATGTCGAGAACGACATCTTCGGCGCTGCGGCCGAGCCGTTCCTCAGCGACGCCTACAGCGTGGTCGACCTGTTCGGCAGCTACCGCTTTAACGCGCACGTGCGCGTCAATCTCGGCGTCTACAACCTGTTCGACGAGCGCTACTACCAGTGGGCGCGCATCCGCAATGTCACCCGCGGCGATTTCTATCTGTACGGCTATGCCACCGACGACGGCATCGGCCGCTACAGCGAACCGGGACGCAACCTGCGTGCCACGCTGTATGTGACCTTCTGACGCGATCGCTGCCGCGCATCGCTGCATGGCCTGCCGTGCAGCGATGCGCAGTAGACCGGCGATACGACCTGAGCCTGCACACGTCGCGCTACGCCTGGTGCCGGTCCGCGGCGTCAGCCATCCGGTCAGAGGTGCCGCAACACATGCGGCACCTCGACCATCGCATTCCTCATCCAGGCATGGCGGGGCGCAACTTCCGCGCGCCCCGCCCGCTACGCTACAACAAGGTGCCGCTGAGGATTGCGGCGGCAATGCTGAAATAGATCACCAGCCCGGTGACATCCACCAGCGTGGCCACGAACGGTGCCGAGGCGCTGGCCGGGTCGAAGCCGAGCCGTTGCAGCACGAACGGCAGCATCGAGCCGGACAGCGAGCCGAAGGTGACGATGCCGATCAGCGCTGCGCCGATGGTCAGCGCCACCATCTGCCAGTGCGGGCCGTAGTCGTACAGGCCGGCGGTCTGCCAGATGGTGATGCGCACGATCGCCAGGAGGCCCAGGATGGTGCCCAGGGTGAGCCCGGTCGGCAGCTCGCGCAGCGCCACCTTCCACCAGTCGCCCAGGCGCAGCTCGCGCAGTGCCAGCGAGCGGATCAGCAGCGAGGTGGCCTGCGAGCCGGAGTTGCCGCCCGAGCTCATGATCAGCGGAATGAACAGGGTCAGCACCACCGCTTTGGACAGCTCGTCCTCGAAGTGCTGCATCGCGCTGGCGGTGAGCATTTCGCCCAGGAACAGCACGCTCAGCCAACCGGCGCGCTTCTTGATCATCTGGCCGAAGCCGATCTGCATATAGGGCTTGTCCAGCGCTTCCATGCCGCCGAACTTGTGCACGTCCTCGGTGGATTCGGCGATCAATGCGTCCAGCACATCGTCCACGGTAACGATGCCGAGCACATGGCCGTGCGCATCCACCACCGGGATCGCCAGCAGGTCGTGGCGGCGGATCAGGCGGGCGACTTCTTCCTGGTCCAGCGCCGGGTCCACCGTGACCGGCGGATTGACCTGTGCCACCTCCAGGATCGGCGCCTCCGGCGCGCCGGTGATCAGCCGGCGCATGGTGACCACCTGGGTCAGCACGCGGCTGTGCGGGTCGAGCAGATAGATCGCATAGACCGTCTCGCGGCTGCGCTCCACCTCGCGGATGTGCTGCAGGGTGCGGCCCACCGTCCAGTCGGCCGGCACCGCCACGAACTCGGTGGTCATCAGCGCGCCGGCGGTATTGGGCGGGTAGCGCATCAACGCCTGGATCGACAGCCGCGCCTCGGCACTGAGCAGCCACAGCAGCGGCTGGCGCTGCTCGGCATCCAGGCCATGGAAGATGTCGGTGGCGCGGTCGTCAGCCATCTGCCCGAGCAGGTAGGCGGCCTGCTCGGCCGGCAGCAGCGCGACCAGCGCGCTGGCGGCGTGCAGCTCGGGCTGTTCGAGCAATTTCACCGCACGCGGCTGCGGCAGCGCGGCCAGCAACTGTGCGGCCTCGTCGCGGTCGAGGGTGTTGAGGTATTCCACCGCATCGGCCGTGTTGAAGTCGGCGATGGGTGCGATCAAGGCATCGACGCCTTGGGCAAGGCGCAGGGTTTCGTTGTACATGGTGGTTCGCCTGGTGACGACCGTCGTCGATGACAGCCAGCGAACCTGAGCCTCAGGTGCGCGCCAGCTGGGTCATCGACCCGGGTCTAGGGTGACTGTCGCTGGACATGAGTAAGGGCTCCGAAAGGTGCGTACCGGCCGGTGATCCGGGCGGCAGCGCGGCGCAGTCTGCGCGCCTGCGCCCGCTTGGTCAATGCCCTGCGCAGGCCATGCTCAGCGGGCGTCCAGGCGGACGCCACAACGCCGGGCCTGTCATGTCGACAAGCGACTGCACTGCACCCGACGACCGGCCATGCGCGACCGACCAGGACCGTGGGTCATTGCCTGCAACGGCGGCTGCGTGCACGCGTGCAATGCGGAACGACGTGGCGACATGCAGCTCAGTCATGCGGACGACCTGGCGCATGACTGCCCGCGATGTGGCGCTGCCGGCTTGCATCACCGGACCAGCGCACACCGCCAATCCACACAGTTGCACGCAGCGCACGCCGATCCAGGCCAGCAGCCGACCGCGGGCGGCATAATGCGAACCTCAACGGAGAACGTGCATGCATAGCGGTGGTCTGGAACTGGCTCTGGTGCTGATGCTGGCCGCCATCGTGGCGGTGCCGGTGTTCAAGCGCTTCGGCCTGGGCGCGGTGTTGGCCTATCTGGTCGCCGGTGTGGTGCTCGGGCCCGATGGCGTGGGCGTGGTGCAGGATGCCGAGCGCATCAGTGGCGCGGCCGAGATCGGCGTGGTGATGCTGCTGTTCGTGATCGGCCTGGAACTGTCGCCGGCGCGCCTGAAGGTGATGCGTCATTCGGTGTTCGGTGCCGGCGCCACCCAGGTGGTGGTGACCACGCTGATCCTGGGTGGCCTGCTGATGCTCGGCAAGCTGGGCTGGAAGAGCGCGTTGATCGTCGGCGTGGCGCTGGCGTTGTCGTCCACCGCAGTGGGCCTGCAACTGCTGGCCGAGCGCAAGGCGCTCAATAGTGACTACGGGCGCCTGGCGTTCGCCATCCTGCTGTTCCAGGATCTGATCGCCATTCCGTTGCTGGCGGCGATTCCGCTGCTCGGCGGCAGCAAGAACGCCACGCTGGCATGGCCGGACGTGGCCAAGGCGGTCGCGGCACTGGCGCTGGTGATCCTGTGCGGGCGTTTCGTGCTGCGCCATCTGTTCAACGTGGTGGCGCGCACGCGCATGCCGGAAGTGTTCACCGCCAGCGCCCTGCTGGTGGTGCTGGGCACCGCCTGGATCATGCAGGAAGCCGGATTGAGCGCCAGCCTGGGCGCCTTCATCGCCGGCGTGCTGCTGGCCGATTCGGAATTCCGCCATGAGCTCGAATCGCAGATCGAGCCGTTCGAAGGATTGCTGCTGGGGCTGTTCTTCATCTCGGTCGGCATGGGCATCGATCTGAACCGGGTGGTCGCCGAACCAGGCCTGATCGCCGGCGGCGTGGCGATCCTGCTGGTGGTGAAGTTCTCGCTGCTGGTCGGCATCGGCAGCGTGGCGAAGTTGCCGCTGCGCAGCAGCCTGATGCTGGGCAGCGTGTTGTGGCTGGGTGGCGAATTCGCCTTCGTGGTGTTCAACGAGGCCGATCGGGTCGGCTTGCTGGAGCGTGCCAACCACGACCGGCTGGTGGCCGTCGTCGGCGTGTCGATGGCGCTGACGCCGCTATTGCTGCTGGGCATGCAACGCATCCTCAACGGGCCGCTGCGGCTGCATGCGCCCAAGTCCGACCGCCCGTTCGACACCATCGATGCGCAGACGCCCAAGGTGCTGGTCGCCGGCATGGGCCGCTTCGGTCAGGTGGTCGCGCGCCTGCTCACCGCGCGGCATGTGCCGTTCGTGGCGCTGGAACACAATCCGGACACCGTGGAAGATCTGCGCCGCTTCGGCAGCCAGCTGTACTACGGCGACCCCACGCGACCGGAACTGCTGCGCGCCGCCGGCGCCGACCGCATCAAGGTGTTCGTGATCGCGGTGGACGACCCGGACACCAACATCAAGACGGTGCGGCTGATCCGCCGCCTGTATCCACAGGCCACCGTGCTGGCACGTGCACGCAATCGCCAGCACGCCTGGAAACTGATGGACCTGGGCGCCGAACCGTTCCGCGAGGTGTTTGCCTCCAGCCTGGAACTGAGCGAGCGCGTGCTGACCTCGCTCGGCCTGGGCGAGGCGGTTGCCAAGGATCACGTCAAACGCTTCCGCCAGCACGACGAAGAATTGCTGCATCGCCAGCACCTAGTCTACGACGACGAAGCCAAGGTGATCCAGACCTCGCGCGACGCACGCGCCGACCTGATGAATCTGTTCGAAGCCGACGTCAAGGCGGATGTGGATGGCGAGCCCGCGCCTACCACACAGGATCGCTGAGCCCTTGGTAGGAGCGTGCCTGCGCGCGACCGGGCGTTACCGATAAAGCCCGTCGCGCGCAGGCACGCTCCTACGTGGATGTGGTGCATCGTTCATCAGCGGTAGTGACGCAGTCGATGCCTTGGAAACGACCTGCATGCGAGCGGCCGATTGCGTCCAAGTCATACGCCGATGTGATGGCGAGCTCCCACCAACCACCCACCATCGCTGCGCCGTTCGTAGGAGCGTGCCTGCGCGCGACCCGGGCGTTACCGATAAAGCCCGTCGCGCGCAGGCACGCTCCTACGTGGAGCTGCGGCGGCTGCCTCCGTCAGCGGCGTGGCGTGCGCGCCGCGGGCTTGCTGGCCGACTTCTTCGCTGTGCTCTTGCCAGCCGCGGTTTTGCCGGCGGTCTTTGCGACCTTGCCGGTTGCGCGTTTGCCCGCAGCTTTCTTTGCCGCACTGCCCGGTGACGTAGCCGCATCCTGCGATGGTCTTGCTGCAGCCGCGGATGCGCGTTTGGCTGGCGCCTTGGTGACCTTTTCGGCTACCGCCTTGGTGATCTTCCTGGCCGGCGCCTTGGCAGCCTTCTTGACCGTCTTCCCGGTGGCTTTCTTAATCGGCGTTGCAGCGCTGCTGCGCGCTTCCGGTGCGCGGCGCGGCGGTGGCTTGCGGCCGGGGGTCAGCGCGCGCCAGGCGTGTCCGCCGTTCATCGCCAGCAAGGCGTCGGCGGCCGAGGGTCCGGCGCTGCCGGCGGCGTAATTGGGAAAATCGCTGGGCGGTTGTTTCCAGGCATCCAGGATCGGTTGCACGATGCGCCAGGCGCCTTCCACCATTGCCGCATCCTGGAACAGGCCAGCCTCGCCGTTCATGCAGTCCTGCAGCAGGCGCTCGTAGCCCACCGTGTATTCCTTGGGGAACCAGTCGCGGTAACGGAAGTCCATGCGCACCGGTGCCAGGCTGACCTGCGCGCCGGGGCGTTTTACATCGAACTGCAGCGAGATGCCTTCGTCGGGCTGGATGTGCAGCACCAGCCAGTCGGGGCCGTAGCCGCCCACTTCGGTGCTGCGAAACGGCGCCAGCGGCGCAGGCTTGAAGCGGATCGCGATCTCGGTGGTGCGCTCGCGCAGACGCTTGCCGGTGCGCAGGTAGAACGGCACGCCGGCCCAGCGCCAGGTGTCGACCTGCAGCTTCATCGCCACGTAGGTTTCGGTTTCCGAATCGTCCGGCACCGTGTCTTCTTCGCGATAGCCGGGCACGGCGCTGCGGTTGACCGCACCGGAGGCGTACTGGCCGCGCACCACGTCTTCGGGCTTGATCGGGCGCACCGCTTCGATCACTTCGGCGCGGCGGCGATGCATCGCTTCGGTGGTGAATGCAGCCGGCGGCTCCATCGCAATCATCGCCAGCAGCTGGAAGAGGTGGTTGGGTACCATGTCGCGCAGGCAACCGGTGGGATCATAGAAGCGCCCGCGCCCTTCCACGCCGATGGTTTCGGCGGCGGTGATCTGCACATGGTCGATGCGGTCGCGGTTCCACACCGGCTCGAACAGGCCATTGGCGAAACGGAACGCCAGGATGTTCTGCACGGTTTCCTTGCCGAGGAAATGGTCGATGCGGAACACCTGGTCCTCGTGCAAGACCTTGGCAACGGTGGCGTTGAGCGCGACGGCGCTGGGCAGGTCGTGGCCGAAGGGTTTTTCCACGATCACACGACGCCAGCCCTCGCCCTCGCGTTGCCTGACCAGCCCGGCTTCGCCCAGGTTGAGCAATACCGGCTCGAAGAAGCGTGCGGCGGTGGCCAGGTAAAACAGCACGTTGCCCTGGGTGCCGTAGCGCTTGTGCAGTTTCTCCAGCGCGCCACCCAGGGTTTGATAGGCGCCCAGGTCGGTGAAATCGCCGCGCAGATAATGCATGCGCTCGCGCAGCCACTCCCAGGTGTCGGTGTCGAATTCGTCGGTCTGGAATTCGGCATCGCGGCTGCTGAGCAGCTCGGTCATCGACTGGCCCATCATGGTGCGCCACGAACGCTCGCTGATATCGCCGTGGTCCATGCCGACGATGGCGAACTGCTCGCCCAGTGCGCCGGAGCGGCGCAGGTTGTACAGCGCCGGCATCACCAGGCGCTTGGTCAGATCGCCGCGTGCACCGAACACCACGATGATGCACGGCGGGGTGGTGGCTTGTTCGTTCATGGATGTGTTTCCTCTTTGCCCATGCGTCCGTGCAAGCGCAATGCCGCATTGACCAGAGCCACGTGGGAATACCCTTGCGGGAAGTTGCCAAGCATACGTTTGCTGCGCGGGTCGTACTCTTCGGCGAGCAGGCCCACGTCGTTGCACAGCCCGAGCAGGCGCTCGAGCAGCACGCGTGCCTGCTCGGTGCGCCCGAGCAGGGCGTAGTTTTCCACCAGCCAGAAGCTGCAGGCAAGAAAGGTGCCCTCGCCGGCCGGCAAGCCGTCGGCGCTGTCGTCGGCGCGATAGCGTTCGACCAATCCATCGATGGTAAGATCGCGTGCGATCGCATCGGCGGTCGCGGCGATGCGCGGATCGTCGGCCGGCAGGAACCCCACGATCGGGATCAGCAACAACGACGCATCCAGGCGATCGGAGCCGTAGCTCTGCACGAAGTGCCCGTCCGGGTGCACGCCTTTTTCCAGCACTTCGGCGCGGATGTCATCAGCAATGCGGCCCCAATGCGCGCGCTTGGCCGCATCGGCGTTGGTGATGCCATCGCGCGCGCCGCAATCGAATGCCAGCCAGGCCATCACCTTGGAATGCACGAAATGACGGCGCTCGTCGCGGATTTCCCAGATGCCTTCGTCGGGCAGGCGCCACAGCGTTTCCAGCGTCTCCAGCACCTTTTCCAGCAACGATGCCGACGAGCCATCGTCATCGGACGGCGGCGCCACGCCCTTTTCGCGTGCGTAATGGAACGCGCCGATCAACTCGCCGTAGACGTCGAGCTGGAACTGGTCCACCGCACCGTTGCCGATCCGCACCGGCCCGGAATTTTCATAGCCGGGCAGCCAATGCGCTTCCCACTCCTGCAGGCGGCGTTCGCCGGCGATGCCGTAGAGCGCCTGCAACTGATCCGGCGAACCGGCGATGGCGCGTTGCACCCAGTCGCGAAAAGCTTCTGCTTCGTCGCGATAGCCGGCCTGCAGCAAGGCGATCAGGGTGAACACCGAATCGCGCAGCCAGCAGTAGCGGTAATCCCAGTTGCGGCTGCCGCCCAGATGCTCGGGCAGCGAGGCAGTCGGTGCGGCGACGATGCCGCCGGTGGGCAGATAGCTGAGCCCCTTCAACACCACCAGCGAGCGACGCACCTGCTCGGTCCAGGGGCCGACATCGGTGCAGCGCCGCGCCCAGCCATGCCAGAACGCGGTCGTGCGTTGCAGCGCCTGTTCCGGATCGATCGCCGCCGGCGTAGGCTGATGCGACAGGCCGTGGCTGAGCAGAAACCAGGTGCTCTCGCCCTGCCGCAGCGTGAAGTCGGTTTCGGTACCCATGTCCTCGCCGTGCAGCGCCTGCGGCGAGCGCAGCGCCAGCTGGTCGGGGCCGGCAATGGCGCGGATGCCGCCGTCGATGCGCGTCACCCATGGCACGGTGCGGCCATAGTTGAAGCGGAAGGTCAGGCGCATGTGCATCGGCACCTGGCCCTGCACGCAACGCACGATCCGCACCAGGTGCTGGTGGCCGTCGCCTTCATCGCTGGCGACCATGAAGTCGACCAGTTCCACCGTGCCGGTGTCGGTGTGCATGCGCGTGCACAACACCAGGCTGTCGTCTTCGTAGGCACGCTCGCTGCGAAAGTCGCCGGCCGGCGACAACGCCCATTGCCCGTGCTGCTCATCGCCCAGCAGGGATGCGAAAAAAGCATCGGAATCGAAACGTGGCAGACACAGCCAGTCGATGGTGCCGCGGTGGTCGACCAGGGCCGCGCTGTGGCAATTGCCCAGCATGGCGTGGTCCTCGATACGCACGCTCATCGTAGAGGCGCTTCCTTCGTGCGAGGGAGCACAAAGTCTTGCATGCGCGGTGTCGGGATCAGGTTACGACTGCGCCGGCAGACGCAGCAACGGTGGCACCGTGTGTTCCAGGCGACGGATCAGTGCCGGATCCATGTACGCGTAGTCGTCGGGAATCTGCAGGCAGATCACCCGGCAATGGCGCAGATGCGGGGCGAAGCGCTTGCGCAGCAACTGCAGATGGCGACGCTCCATCACCAGCACCAGTTGCGCTTCGTGCAACAGCTCCGGGGTGAGCTGTACCTCCGCATCGGCGGCCAGCCCGGCCGATTGCGTCTGTACGCCCGGCCAGTCGGCGAACACGCGCTCGGCAGTGGGGCTGCGCAGGCGGTTGCGGCTGCACACGAACAGCACCCGCAGCGGTGCGCCGGCGCGCTGGCTCAGCGGCCTTCGCGCAGGAAGCGCGCCATCGAGGACACCCCCGGCAAGGCGGGTTCGAACTGGCCGGCCACATCGATGAAGCCGCGCATGATCGCGATTTCGCGCGGGGTGCGGTTGAGCGCGTCGCGGCGGTCGGCATCGGCGCCGGCACGCAGCAGGCGCTGCACCAGCAACGGCAGGCCGTGCAGTGCGGCCAGGTGCAGCGGGCCGAAACCGCGTTGATCGGCCACGTCCAGCGAGACGTCTTCGTCGAGCAGGCGTTCCACGCCGGCCAGCACCACCTGCTCGTCGCAGGCGGTGCCCGGTTCGGCGCGCGCACCCAGCACCAGCAGCAAGGGGCTGACCCGGCCGCCGGCCAGGTAGTCCGGGTCGGCGCCGGCCAGCAGCAAGGTATCCAACAAGGCCAGCAGGCGGCTCTTGTCGCGCGCGGTGAAGCCGTACAGCGCGGCGCAATGCAGCGGCGCCAGGCCTTGGTCGTCGTTGGCGTGCACATCGGCCGCCGCGGTGAGCAGGCGCGCCACAATATCCGGCAGGCCCAGCGCGCAGGCCAGCATCAGCACGGTGACGCCGCCGGGCAGGCGGTGTTCGATCTGCGCGCCGGCCTGCAGCAACGCGGCCACGATCTCGGTCTGACGCATGCTCACCGCCGCCGACAACGGCGTGGCGCCGCTATTGGCCGCGCGTTGCGGGTCGGCGCCGCGACCGAGCAGATGCGCCACCACGCCCAGATGGCCGCCACCGGCAGCACGCAGCAACGCGGTGCAGCCCTGGGCATCGATCGCATCGACCGGCAGGCCAAGATCGATCAGCCGACGCACCGCATCGGTGTCGCCGACCATCGCGGCGGCCGGCACGTCCGCCTCGCGCAGGCTGCGCTGCGGCAGCGACCAGATGCGCCAGTCCAGCCAGTCGGCCAGGTCGCGGCGGCCGATCGACAGCGCCACGCCCAGCGGGGTCTGCCCGTCGGCAGCGCGCGCTTCCGGCGAGGCGCCCTGCTTGACCAGCAATTTCAGCGACGCCTCGCGACCCAGCGCGGTGGCCAGGTGCAGCGCGGTCATGCCATGGCTGTCGCGCGCCTCGCGGTCCACGCCGTGTTCCAGCAGCCACTGCTGCAGGCGCAGCCAGCCCAGCCGCACCGCCAGCGACAACGGCGGATCGCCGGCGGCCGACGCGGCGAACGGATCGGCGCCGCGTTCGAGCAGTTCCAGCGCGAACTGTTCCAGCCCGCGCGATGCCGCATCGTGCTGCACGCAGGCGCTGAGCAGCCGCGTCAGCCCGCCGGCACCGGCCGGCGACACGCCATGGCGCAGCAGCGCCTGCAGCGCCGGCACCGCCTCCACGCCCCGCGACAGCAGCGCAAACATCGGCACATCGCCACAGGCATCGCGCACTTCGGCATCGGCTCCGTGGCGCAGCAGCCAGTCCACCGCGTCGGCGTTCAAGGCCAGATGCGCGTCGTGCAGCAGGCCGCCGAGTTCTTCCGGGCCGCACAGGCGGGCCAGCGCGACCAGACCGTCGCGCTGGCCGAACTGCAGGCCTTCGCGCAGCAGCACCAGTGGCGGGCGATCGGGCGGCACCGCCACGCCGGGGCTCTCGCCGTGCGCGTCGCTGACCGCCGCCGGCAAGGGGTAGCCGGGATCGAGCAATTGCACGATCGCCCAGCGCCCGGCTTCGGCGGCCACATCCACCGCGCGACGGCCGTGCGCGTCGGCGCTGTCGGCCGGCACCTGCAGCTCGAGCAGGCGCCGGATCAGCGCCGGCGACACGCTGTCGGCGGCGCAGGCCAGCATCACCGCATTGCGGCCCTCGCCGTCGATGGCCAGCACATCGGCCTTGCGCGCGACCAGGCGTTCGAGCACGCCGCTGCGCGCCTGCCGCGCCGCATCCAGCCACGGCGTGCGACCGAGCAGGTCACGCGCTTCCAGATTGGCGCCGGCCGCCAGCAGCGCCTCGACGATGTCGCCATGTCCGGCCAACGCGGCTTCGTGCAGGGCACTGCGGCGTTGGCGGTCGCGCGCATCCACACGCGCCTTGTGCTTGAGCAGCAGCTGCACGCCGGCCGGGTCGTCTTCCTCGGTGCCGGCCGCGGCCAGCAGCACCGGCGCGCCACCCTCAGGTTCGGAGTGCGCGCCGCGTTCCAGCAGGAACTTTGCCAGCCGCCAGTTGCCGACCTGGCAGGCCATCGCCAGCGGCGAGTGGCCTTCGTTGTTGAGCGCATCGAGCTCGGCGGCGGCATCGCGCAGCAGCGCGGCCACACCCGGGTCGGAACTGCGCACCGCGTGGTGCAGCGGCGTGTTGCCGTCGTTGTCGCTGGCGCGCGGGTCGGCCCCGTTGGCCAGCAGCGTCATCACCGCATCCGGGCGGCCATGCCAGCTGTCGCGGGTGGCGGCCAGCAACGGGGTCATGCCGCGATGCGGCTGGTTGACGTCGACGCGGCGCACGATCAGCTCGCGCAGCAGGCGCAGATCCGGCAGCACCGCGGCCAGCGCGGGCAGGCTGCGTTGGTCGCGCCACTCCGGCAACGGCATCGCCTGCGGGTCGGCGCCGGCGTCGAGCAGCTGCAGCGCACGGTCCACGCGTCCGCTGCGCGCGGCCTCGAACAGTTCGGGCACCAGTTGGTGCTGGGCCACCGGCTCCAGCGGACGCGGCTCGGCCGCCGCTTCGGAAAAGAAATCGGCCGCCTGCAAGGCCGCCGGGGCATCACTACGCGCCGGGGCGGCGGTGCGTTGCAACAGCAGGTGGGCGGCGGGCAGCAGCACGCTAGCCGCGATCGCCAGACTCCAGCGCAGGCTGCTCGACAACCAGCCCGGCCAGGCCAGCGCCACCACCAGTGTGCACATCGCCAGCACCAGGGCAGCGGCCAGCAGGCCGCGCCAGGCGTGCAACTCCTGCGTTGCCAGCGCATGCCAGCGCGGGGCCAGGGCGCCGCCATCGCGTTCGACCTCGCCCCACAGCGGCCAGGTCCGCCACAACCCGAGCAGCGCGGCGCTGACCGCCACACTCAAGGCCAATGCGGCGGCCAGGCTGCCGCTGTCGCGCAGGGCGGTCAGCGGCCAGCTGATCAGCGCGGCCAGCGCCAGCAGGCCCACACCCCAGATCGTCAGCAGCGGCGGCAAGGCCTGCGCAACCGCACGCGGCCGGCTGGGCAGTGCGCGGCTACCGCGCGCCCACGACACCGCCAGCGCGAACGCCGGCTGCGCCAGCCACAGCGTCACCGCGGCGACACCGCCGCCGATGCCGCCCAGCAACGACAACGCCACGCCGGCCAGGCCGGCCAGCGCTGCGGCCCGCAAGCGTGCGGCCCGTGCGGCCTCAGTCATAGTCGCACTCGCCCGCCAGCACTACCGTCTTGGGCAGTTGCAGATAGAAGCCGTGCCTGGCGAGCGCTTCGCGCACCGTGGCCACGTCGGCCTGCGCCAGACGGCGCTCCGGCGTCAACGCCACCTCCAGCACGAACGCGAACGGCGCCAGCTGCGCGTGCACGGCGGCGGGAAGACCGGAGAAGTCGTCGCGCGTGGCGAGATAGACGAAGGTGTCCTGCTTGCGTTGGCTTTTATAGACGTAGGCGTGCATGCGCGCGTGGTCGCGCTCGATCGGCAAGTGTGTCGCAGGATTGTGTCCCAATTGCGCCGATGGCGAAAGCGCGGCAACGCGCGAAAACTCCAGCCCCGTCAGCGACATGACCGGCACGTTCAGTTGCGCCATCGACGGGAGGCGCACCCGCCATCGATATACTGAGCCCACTTCTTGCCAGCCAGACCACCGTGAGCCAAGCGCAGCATTCGTCCCAGATGGCCCCGGTCGCCGTCACCGCTTTTACGTCCACTACCGCGCTCGGCGCCGGGCTCGATGCCCAGGCCGCCGCCCTGACTGCTCGCCGCAGCGGCATGCGTCGCAACGATTTCGGCCCGCAGCCGCTGGCGTGCTGGATCGGCCGCGTCGACGGCGTGGAAGACATCGTGTTGCCGGAGGCCCTGCAAGGCTGGGACTGCCGCAACAATCGCCTGGCCTGGCTGGCCCTGCAGCAGGACGGCATGGCCGAGGCGGTGCAGGCCGCCGCGCAGCGCTACGGCGCCGAGCGCGTGGCGGTGATCATCGGCACTTCCACCTCCAGCATCGGCGCCAGCGAAGAGGCCTACACGCGGCTGGTCGAAGACGCCGACGGCGCGCGCTTCCCCGACGACCTGGATCGCCCGATCGTGCACACCCCGCACTCGCTGGGCGACTTCGTGCAGCACGCCACCGGCCTGCGCGGCCCGAGCGTGACCGTGGCCACCGCCTGTTCGTCCAGCGCCAAGGTGTTTGCCCAGGCCGCGCGCCTGATTGATGCCGGGGTGGTGGATGCCGCCCTGGTCGGCGGCGTGGATACCTTGTGCGGCAGCGTGCTGTTCGGCTTCAACTCGCTGCAGGTGGTGGCACCGGAGCTGTGCCAGCCGTTCGATGCGCGCCGGGTCGGCCTGAGCCTGGGCGAGGCCGGCGGCTTTGCCATGCTCGAACGCACCGCCGCTGCGCCGGACGCAACGCTGTGGCTGTACGGCTATGGCGAATCCAGCGATGCGCACCATATGTCCGCCCCGCATCCGCAGGGCCTGGGCGCGCAGCTGGCGATGCGCGGCGCGCTCGAGCGCGCCGGCCTGGAGCCGGCCGCGGTGGGCTATCTGAACCTGCACGGCACCGCCACCCCGGCCAACGACAGCGTCGAAGCCGCCGCGGTGGCGGCGATCTTCCCGGCCACCCTGCACGCCAGCTCGACCAAAGCCTGGACCGGCCACACCCTGGGCGCGGCCGGCATCGTCGAGTCGGTGATCGCGCTGCTGGCGCTGCGCGACGGCGTGCTGCCGGGCACGCTCAACAGCGAAGTGCCCGACCCCGCCTGCGGCCCGCAGATCCGTTTCGACAATGCCCATTCCAAGATCGATTACGCAATGAACAACTCCTTCGGTTTTGGCGGCAACAACTGCTCGCTGCTGTTCGGGCAGGCCCGCTGATGCTGGCTGCCACCATCGAGGGGATCGGCTTCTGGACCCAGGGCCTGCCGAGCTGGGACGCCGCTGCGGCGTTCGTCCGCGGCGGCGCGCTGCAGGACACCGGCGCGCGCCCGGCGCCGCAGCTGCTGGCCGCCAACGAGCGCCGTCGCGCACCGGACACGGTGGCGGTCTCGCTGGAGGCCGCGCTGGCCGCCTGCACCGCCGCCGGCCGCGAGCCGGCCAGCCTGCCGTCGATCTTCACTTCCACGTACGGCGACCTGGCCATCTCCGACTACATGTGCACCACCCTGGCCAGCGACCCCACGGCGATCTCGCCGACCAAGTTCCACAACTCGGTGCACAACGCCGCGGCCGGCTACTGGACCATCGGCGCCGGGGCGATGACCCCGGCCACCGCGATCAGCGCCAGCCTGGGCAGCTTCGCGCAAGGCTTGCTGGAGGCGCTGGTCCAACGTGCCGCAGGCGAGGACGCAGTGCTGCTGGCCGGCTACGACGCCCGCTCGGTCGGGCCGCTGGGTCGGGTCGCCCCCAGCCAGGGGCTGCTCGGTGGCGCGCTGGTGCTGGGTGCGCCAGGCCAGGCCGGCAAGCCGCAGGTGCGGGCGTGGCTGGACGACGGCACGCCGACGCCGGGCGCCGGCCCGCTGGCGCGGCATGTCGCCGCCAATGCGATGGCGCCGATGCTGCCGTTGTTCGACCTGATCGCCACTGGCGGCGAACGCGTGGCGCTGTACGCCGGCCCGGGCCGGGTGTTGCGCGTGGAGCTCCAGCAGTGAGCCGGCAGCCACTGACCCGCGAGGACACCGCGATCCTGGTGCCGGCGCTGAACGAGTCGCTGCGCATCCGCGAAGTGGTCAACGATGCGCTGACCTATTGCTCCAACGTGATCGTGATCGACGACGGCTCCGATGACGGCACTGCCGACTGCATCGCCGGCCTGCCGATCACCTTGATCCGGCATCCGCAGCGCAGGGGCAAAGGCGCCGCGTTGCGCAGCGGGTTTGCGCAGGCGCAGCGGATGGGCATGCGCGCGGTGATGACCATGGACGGCGACGGCCAGCACAAGGCCGCCGATTTCCCGCGCCTGTTGGCGGCGGCCAACCGCCACCCCGGCTGCGTCATCGTCGGCGCACGCATGCGCAAGCGCGCCACCCAGCCCACCATCCGCCGCATCGGCAACGATTTCGGCGACTGGGGCATCGCCTGGGCCTGCGGCTTCCAGTTGATCGACAGCCAGAGCGGCCAGCGCCTGTATCCGGCCTCGGTGTTCACCCTGCCCGACGTGCCCGGCGAAGGCTTCGTGTTCGAGGCGCAACTGCTGATTTCCGCAGCACGCCAGGCCGGCGCGCGCGTGGTCGCGGTGCCGATCGAAACCCGCTACGCCGGCACCTCGCCGGGCACGTTCCGCAAGAGCCATTTCCGCCTGGTACGCGATCTGTGGGAAATCACCTCGCATGTCGTGGTCCAGGCCTGGAGCTACGGGCATATCTGGCGCGAGTACCGCCGCGTGCGCGCCAACCCGGTGCTGATCGACGACGCTGACGGCGAATTTGCTACTGTGCCCGCGGTTACCAAGAGCAAGCCAACCCCATGAATGCACAGCGTGCCGATGTCGTTATCACCGGCGGTGGCCTGGCCGGGCTGAGTCTGGCCCTGCAGCTGCGCCAATGCGATCCCGAACTGGCGATCACCGTGCTGGAGCGCCGTGCGCACCCGGTGCGCGAGGCGGCGTTCAAGGTGGGCGAGTCCACGGTGGAGATCGGCGCGCATTACTTCGCCGAGGTCTTGGGCCTGCGCGAGCATCTGGAGACCGAGCAGATCCGCAAGTTCGGGTTCCGCTTCTTCTTCTCCGACAAGCGCGAGGACATCGACCGCTGCACCGAGCTGGGCGTGAGCCAGATCCTGCCGACGCCGTCGTGGCAGATCGACCGTGGCCGCTTCGAAAATTTCCTCGGCGAGCGCGCCCGCGCGCAGGGCATCACGTTTGTCGACAACTGCAGCGTCAAGGGCGTGGACCTGTCCGATGACGAGGCCGACCACGCCGTGCGCTACGAGCGCGCCGGCGAGGCCGGCACGCTGAGCGCCCGCTGGGTGGTGGATGCCAGCGGCCGCGCCGGCCTGCTCAAGCGCAAGCTCGGCCTGACGCAGGACAATGCACACGACGCCAATGCGGTGTGGTGGCGTGTGGAAGGCTTGATCGACCCCAATGGCTGGTCGCAGGACAGCAGCTGGCTGCAGCGTTGCACGCCACCGGACCGCTGGCGCTCGACCAACCACATGTGCGGGCCGGGCTACTGGTTCTGGCTGATTCCGCTGTCGTCCGGTGCGCATTCGCTGGGCATCGTCTGCGATGCGTCGATGCACCCGCTGGACACGATGAACACCCACGACAAGGCGATGACCTGGCTGCGCACGCATCAGCCGCAGGTCGCCGCCACGCTCGACAAGGCCGACTACCGGCTGCAGGACTTCCTGTTCCTGCGTAACTTCTCCTATGGCTGCAAGCAGGTGTTCTCGCCACAGCGCTGGGCGCTGACCGGCGAAGCGGGCCTGTTCCTGGACCCGTTCTATTCGCCCGGCAGCGACTTCATTGCGATTTCCAATACCTACATCTGCGAACTGATTGGCCGCGACCGCGCCGGCAGATCGCTCAGCCCGTATGTGGAGCTGTATCAGCAGCTGTATTTCTCGTTCTACGAAAACACCCTGACCCTGTATCAGGAACAGTACGCGCTGTTCGGCGACGCGCAGGTGATGCCGGTCAAGGTGATCTGGGATTACACCTACTACTGGTCGCTGCTGGCGCCACTGTTCTGCTCCGGACGCATCGCCGACCTCAGCCTGCTCTCACGCATGAAGTCCGATTTCTTCTATGCGCGCGACATGAATCTGGCGATGCAGCGTGTGCTGCACGACTGGGGCCAGCACAACACTGCACAGGGCCTGGCCACCGACGATGGGCGCCTGCTCGATCAATACCTGATCGGCTGGTTCAACGAACTCAATGGCGCCTTGAACGACACCCTCGACGACGACGCCTTTGCCGCACGCATCCACAGCAACGTGGCGCAGATGGCGGTGCTGGCACGCGAGATCCTGCAGCAGGCACGCCAGCGCCATGCCGCACTGCCGGACCACGGGCTGGACGCCTTGACCGCCAACGCCATCGGCGAGCCGATCCTCACCGCCGCCTGGTACGCCGACGCGGCGTGAGTTTGATCGAACGCGCCGGTAACGGCGCGTTCGTTTCTGCATTCAGTCGTGGCATTTATACTTCGGGCATCCGCATTCACAGGAGGTGACCCGTGTATCGAAGACTGCTCTATTCGCTTGTCGTGGCAATCACTGGCGTTATCAGTGCCCAGGCTGTCGCGCAGAACGTTGTGCAGTACACACCCGAGCCGCTGCTCATGAATGGCAGCGACCTGGTGCCAGTGTGTCGGCGCGCCGCTGAAACCCATTACCTTGCACAAGGCGCCAGCATCTACAACTGGACGGCGTTGTATCACGATCGCGGCGATGGCCTGTATGTCGACGGCCGCCTGCGTGCCAATGGCAATACCGTGTCGGTGCATTGCAGCGCCGCGCGGGGTGCGCACGAGCGCGATCTGGTCATGAGGATCGACGAGACCGGTGGCTAATTCGGTATGCACTGCTGTCGATGTGCAGCGCAGTGTTCGGATGAAACTGAGCTGATCCCAGACCGCACCTCATCGAAGAGCCGCGCAGCGTGCATTGCTTGCACCATGCACACCGACCCTCTCGACTGGTCCTTGCCGCCCACCGTCGCGGGACCTTACGCGGCATGGATGCCGCGTAAGAGCTTACAAGGACGTACTTGCAGCGTGTCCTGCGATGGTGGGCCGGCAAGGACCCCGCAGCAAACCAGCAGATCAGCCGCTCTCAGCCCATCCCACCATTGATGCCGATGACCTGGCCGTTGATGTAACCGGCAGCTTCCGAACACAGAAACGCCACCAATGCGGCCACTTCGTCGGGCTTGCCGACCCGGCCCGCCGGCACCAGTTGCTTGATCACTTCCGGCGCGAAGCTTTCGCCGACCATCTCGCTTTCGATCACGCCCGGCGCGACCACGTTGACCGCAATGCCGCGGCTGGCCATCTCGCGCGACAGCGATTTGCTGGCGCCGTGCAAGGCGGCCTTGGCCGCGGCGTAGTTGGTCTGCCCGCGGTTGCCCAGCACTGCTGCCACCGACGACACGCTGACGATGCGGCCCCAGCGCGTACGCGCCATCGGCAGCAGCAGCGGCTGGGTGACATTGAAGAACCCGTGCAGCGACACGTCGATGACCCGATGCCACTGTTCGGCGTTCATGCCCGCCATCGGTGCATCGTCGTGGATGCCGGCGTTGTTGACCACGATCTGGATCGGGCCGACCTCCAGCAGGCTTGCCAGCGCCGCCGCACTGGCCTGCGCATCGGCGACATCGAACGCCACCGCCTCGGCGCTGCCGCCGTCGGCCACGATCGCTGCAACCACGTCATCGGCGCGGGCGATATTGCGATTGGCATGCACGATCACATGGCGCCCCTGCGCCGCCAGCTGACGGCAGATCGCACCACCAAGATCGCCGCTGCCGCCGGTGACAAGTGCGCGGCGCTGTGGAATGGAAGTGCTCATGGAAGCCTCGATGAAAGCCGCAGACACGACGGCGGAAAGAGCCTCATCCTAACGACTCGCAGCAGGCGCAGGAATAGATCCAGCATTGATCGCCCACTTCATGTAGGAGCGCGCTTGCGCGCGATGCGGCATCAGCGCTAAAGCCATCGCGCGCAAGCGCGCTCCTACAGGGCCGGGGTGGCCTGCGCGGCGCCCAGCATGACCGTGGCGCGCCCTTCGGCAAGCAATTGCGCGCCGTGGCTCAGGCGAAAACTGTATTGCTGGCTATCCTCGCCCTGCAGCAACACCTGCGCTTCGCAGACGATCGCATCGGGCAGGTCGTCCAGATACGCGACGTGCAGGTCCACCGCACGCAGCGCCACCAGCATGCCTGGGCGCACCGGCTTGCCCGATTCCCGGCCGAGCAAGCCGCCATGCACGGCCATGGCTTGCGCGCCGTATTCGCATAGATGCAGCGCGCGCAGGCGGCCATTGCAACGCAGCGGATGCGTGTCGCTGCGATGGGCATCACTGCGCAACACGATGCGCTGCGCATCCCATTCCAGCACTGCTTCCCACAGGCACATGCTGCCCTGGTGCGGAATCAGCGCGGCAATTGCCTCACGTCCCTGCATGTGCATCTCCGTGTCTTGCGCGCTCCAGCGCCGGCTCGCGCGATACCAGCAAGGCGAGGATGAAATTGAACAATACCCCCAGCGCCACCGTGCTGCCGATCGCACGCAACACCGGGATGCTGGAGGCAGCCAGTAGCGCGAACACCAGCAGCGTCATCAGGCTGCACACGATCAGCGCATGCAGCGTGCGCAGTTGGTCGGCGTGATCGTCGCCGGCATGGTCGAAGAACAACGCGTAATCCAGGCCCAGGCCTGCCGCCAGGATCAGCGCGATCAGATGGAACAGGTTGAGCTCCACCCCCATGCCGCGCAGGATCGCCAGGATCAGCACCGTGGTCAGCGCCATCGGCAGCAATACGCGCACGATCCGGCGCGGGCTGCGCAACGCGATCGCCACCGTCACCGCCAGCAGCAGCGCGGCCAGCACCAGCGCGCCGAGCACACGTCCGCGATACGCGGCCACAAGGGACTCGGACGCGTCCTTCAGATCCAGCAACTGCGCGCCGCTGCCTTGCACGGCGGCAGCCAGTACCGACGGATCGCGCAGGCCGGTCAACGACACCAACGCAGTGCTGCGATCGCCGCGACCCAGCAGCAGCCCGCCGACCGACGTTGCCAGCGGCGAGCCGGCCAGGTCCTTCGGCAACAGCGGCGCGGCGCGCTTGGCAGCGTCCAGGTCCTGCAGGAACGGCGCGAACGCGTCGCTACGAAACGGTGTGGCGGCCACCGCACTGTCGGTCAATGCGCGCGCTTGCGCAGCATCCGGCAACGCGGCCTGACGCGCATGCTGGGTCTTGATGCTGGGCAGATAGCGTGCAGCCATGTCGTAACCGGTCAATGCGCCGGCGCGCACCAGGGCATCCAGGCGCGGGCGCAACTGCTCGCTGGCCTGCAGCGCAGCCTCGTCGTTGGCGGCAGTCAGCGCGAGCACGTAACGCACGTCGGGGGCACCCAGTTCCTGGCGCAGATGCGTGTCCTGCGCCAGGGCCTTGGGCGGCACGGGGGTCAATTTCGACAGATCGTTCTGCCAGAACTGCCCCGGCGCGAACGCGATCACCGCGATGCCGATCAGCGCAATCACTGCCAGGCTGATGCGCGGCCGTGGCAGGCGCGCGATACCGCGCCACAGCGCGGCGAGCATGCGCGAATCGGCGTAGTCGCGCGGCGCCGGGTCGATCAACGACGGCAACAGCCACCGCGTGGTGATCGCGGCGGTCGCCAGCCCGGCGATGGTGAACACCGCCAGCTGCCGCAAGCCGTCCACACCGGAAAACAGGAAGGTCACATAGGCAATGCAGGTGGACACCACGCCGGTGGCCAGCGTCGGCCATAGATGACGCGCGTTGTCGCGCGGATCCAGACCCGGACGTTGATGACTGAACAGGTGGATCGGGTAATCCTGCACCACGCCGATCAGGGTGAAGCCGAAGGCCACGGTGATGCCGTGCACGCCATCGAACAGCAGCGCCACCGCAGCCAGACCGGCTAGGCCGGCACTGGCCAACGGCAGCACGCCGAGCACCGGAATCTTCCAGCTGCGATAGGCGACCAGCAGCAACAACACCAGTCCCACCGTATCCAGCGTCCCGATCCATTGCGCCTCGCCCTGCGTGCGCGCGGTGATTTCCACGGCAAATGCACCGGGGCCGGTCAAGGTAAGCCGGGTCGTGCTGCCCTTGCTGACCTTGGCGAAGGCCGCCTGCACTGCGTCGTAGGCCAGTTGCTGGCCGGTGGGATCGAAGCCAGCTGCGCGCGTCTGCACGACCAGCAAGGCCGAGGTGCCGGCACGGTCGAACCACACCTCGTTGCGCGTCTGCGGCGCCGCGGCCGGCTGCAGGGTTTCGGCCAGATGCAGCACTTCCAGCGTGGGGTCGCGCGGCAGCAACGGCTCCACCAGCGCCGCCGCCGGCGACCCCAGATCCTGCACGCGCGACTGCAATGCCGCTTGCAGGGTGTGCGCATCCAGCGGCGTAGTGTCGAAGCTGTCGCTGAGCAGATAGCGATACGGCAGCAGGCGCTCGGGGATCGCATCCAGCCCCGCAGTACCGCCATTGCCGACCAGCTCGAACAGCTGCGGCTGCGCAGCCAGGGCCTGCTGCAGGGCCTGCGACTGCGTGGCCAGCGTGGCCGGGTCGCTGTTGGACAGCGCCATCAGCAACAGGCGCGAGCCGGGGCCTTCGCCCAGTTCTTCGATCAGCAGTTTCTGCGCCGGCGTGCGTGGGGCGGGCATGAATTTGCGCAGATCGCCGGTGACCTTGAGCGTCTCGCTCAACCAGAACCCGGCCACCGCCAGCAACGCCAGCCACAGCAGCGCCAGGCCGATGCGGCGGTTTGCGTTCAACTTAAACGCCATGCGCAAGCCTCGCTGTGCCAGCGGAACGTCCACCGGCCGCGCGCGCGGCATGGGATTGTGCGGGCGGCTTGCTTGCGCCGTGGGCGCGCTGCGTCACGCGCCCGACCCGTGGCACAGCGTGGTCAGCGCCGCCGCATCGGTCACGCTTGCGGCCTCGCGCGCCGCACCGGCCAGCAGCGTGCGTTGCACGTCGCCCTTGGCCGGCTGGCTCTCGATGCAGCGCAACTCGTCATTGCGCCCGTACAGCCGCAACTCGCGCACCTGCTTGGCCACGGCAGCGTCCTTGGGCTGGAGCGTCAGTTGCCAGGCCTGCGGCTGGCCCTGCCCGCTGATGCGGTAGTGCTGCTCCAGCAGCGCGCGGTCGCCGGCCAGCAACGCGCCGAAGCCGGACTTCAAGCCGGCCAGTTCGGGCACCCGGCTCAGCGAAAAACGCCGCGGCGATTTGCCTTCGCGTTCCAGCACGCCTTCGTCGCCCTGCAACGTGGTGGTCTCGCGATACGGCGCGCTGACCTCGCGCACCAGGGTCTGCGCATCCGGGCGACGGTAATGGCCCTGCACGCGCAACGGCGTCTTCAGCAGCGCCGAGCCACGCAGTTCGACGAACTCGGTACTGACCGGTGCGGGGCGTGCCAGGCGCTGCAGCACCTGGCCGACGTCCAGCGTCTCAGGCGGTGCGGCGCATAGCGGTGCGGCGCTGAACAGCAGTATCAGCATCCACGGCAGGGTGCGGCACATCGGCATGGTGGGTGTTCCAGAAATCGTAGAAGTTGAACCAGTTGTACGGCGCGTAGCGTGTGTAATGTTCCAGCCTGGCCGCGTAATCGCGCATGAGCACCGCCAGCACCGGCGCACGCTGGCGACGCGGCACGTCCAGGCCCTCGCTGAAGGTCTCGAACGCCAGCTCGTAATGATTGCCGCCGCGGTACAGGCCGAACGCCAGCACCACCGGCACCTTCAGCGCTGCGGCGATCAGCCACGGCGAGGTCGGGAACATCGCGTTGCGGCCAAGGAACGTCGCCGGCAACGCCGGGTCGCCCTCGCGCGGGCGATCGATCAGCAGCGCCACCAGCGCACCGGCGTCGGTGGCGTCCTTGATCGCCATGACGATCGAGGTCGCGTCCATGCCGGCATCGATGATGTTGGCCGCCAGCTGCGGATTCAGCGCGCCCAGCAGTTCGGTCATGGCGCGGTTGTGCGCCTTGTCCAGCACCACCTTGACCTGCACGTCCGGCCGCTCGGTGGCCAGCACGCGCAGCGCATCGAAGCTGCCCAGGTGCGAGCCGAAGATCAGCACGCCGCGGCCGCGATCCATCTGCGCATGCAGCTGGTCCAGCCCGGTGATGTCGACCCGGAAGCGCTGCATCTGCCCGCACAGCATGTACACGCGGTCCAGAATCGTCGAGGCGAAGGTGTGGATATGCCGCGCCACATCGCGCAGCGTGGCCGGGCGCTCCAGCACGCGCGTCAGATAGGCACGCGAGGCGCTGCGCTCGGGCGCACGCACCAGCAGGAAGTACAGCGTGATCGGGTACAGCAACGCGCGCCCCACCGCGCGCCCGGCGTGCTGGGCGATGCCGCGGATCAGCCACAGCGCGAAACGTCCGCCGCCTTCCGGGCGTTGCTTCCACTGACTGCTCATTGCGCCGCCTCCGCCACCAGTTCGCCGCTGACCAGCAGCTCGTCGGCGCGCTGCACGCGAAAGCGCCAGCGCGGGCCGGCGCCGTCCAGCATGACCGATGCCGTCTGCCCGGGCAGCAACGGCTGCACGAACTTCACCTGCGGCAGGCGTGCCGCGGCGCGTGGGCCATGCGCGGCCTCCACCGCCTGCAGCACATGGTCGAGCACGACCACACCAGGCACCACGGGACGCCCCGGAAAATGCCCGGGCAGGCAGGGATGATCATGCGGCACGACAAAATCCATAAGCGGGTAACTCAAATCCTGGGTTGGAGCATCGCAGCCACGGCGTTATGTGCCTGCTCGGTCAATTGCTGGCGGTCCGGCGCATCCGGCCCGGTCACCGGGATCGGATCGCCGATCCGCACCCGGATGATGCCCGGGCGCACCCTGAACATACCCTCCACCGGCAGCACCTTGCCGCAGCCATCCACCGCCACTGGCACCACCTGCACACCAGCATCGATAGCGGCCTGCAACAGCCCGGCCTTGAATGGCAATAATGCGCCGCTGCGGCTGCGGGTACCTTCGGGAAACAGACACAACTGCTTGCCCTCGCGCAGAAGCGCGGCAGCCTGGCGGCGCACCATCGCGCCGGCACGGCGGCTGTCGCGGTCCAGGAACAACATGCCGGTGGCCCGCGCATACCAGTTCACGAACGGCACCTTGAGCATTTCGTCCTTGAGCAGGAAGCGCAGCGGCACCGGCAAGGCGTAGAACAACGCGCAGATATCGATGATCGACTGGTGGTTACTGACGAACAGGTAGTTCCTGGACCAGTCCACGCGCTCGCGGCCTTCCACGATCACCGTGGCGCCGGCGCCGCGAAACAGCACCGGCGACCACATCCACGCGCCCATGCGCAGCAGGCGGTCGGCATCGCGCGTGATCGCCAGCAACGCCAGCGCATAGACAATTCCGCCAGCGGTAAACGTCAGCGTGAAAGCCAGTTGCAGCAGATTGAACACGGCCCACGCCAGGCGCGACGGCATCCTTGCCAGCGGCATTTTTGTCTTGTCCCCGAAAATATGCACGTACGTCGCTGCCCCTGGCCACGCACTCAGCGCAGCAGATCGCGCCAGAATTCCGGCCCGAGCCGCGCCATCTGGCGCAAGAAGTCTGGCAGATTACGATAGGGGCGCTGTGGAAACCAGCGGCCGCGCAATAGATATTCGCCTACAAAGAACCCGCCAACCAACCCGTACGCCAGCAGATTGGCGAACAACGATGCGCGCGCGTCGCTGATCGGCAGCGGCGAGGCATAGCCCAGTTGCGCCAGCACGCCACTGGGTTCGGCGCACAGGCCCAGCACCAGGTTGACCAGGGTCAGCGCGCACAGCAGCAGCGCCCAGGCCAGGGTGAGGCGGCGCGTGTAGCGGTACTGCTCCGGAGTGATCGGCATACCGGCCTGGCGATACAGCCCCTCGACGATGCGCGTGATCAACGGCGTGCGGCCACGGCGCAGGCTGCGGCCGAAGAACCAGGCGATCCAGCCGGTGAACACCACCGGCGGCGCGGCCAGCACCAGCATCGCGTACGGCGAGTGCCACAACGCACTCAGGCCCAGCAAGGTCAGCACGGCCAGCGCCCAAGCCCAGGCGCGGCGCGCGACCATCGGTTCGATCAGCACCATCAGCACCAGCAAGCCACCGGCGATGACGGCCAGCTCCGGGCGATGGCTGGCGTTGGCCCAATGCGCCAGCGGCGAATACGCCACCGCCAGCAGCACGCCCAGCCCCAGCACCCACGGGGGCGCATCGCCAGGCGCGGCGGTCGCAACCTCAGACGGTCTTGTTGGCTTCGACATGCGCCGACAATGCGCGCAGCGACGCGAAGATACGACGGTTCTCGTCATTGTCCGAGCGCAGCTGGAAGCCATAGCGCTTGCTGATCGCCAGCGCCAGTTCCAGCGCGTCGATCGAATCCAGTCCCAGCCCGGTGTTGAACAACGGCGCCTCTGGGTCGATGTCGGCGGGCTGGACGTCTTCCAGGTTCAGGCTTTCGACCAGGAGTTCGGCCAGTTCACGTTCGGCAGCGGTTTGCGAGGACATCCAGAGAGCTTCCAGGTGAGGGGCGGGCGACAGATTCACAGCGAAATTGCAGAACAACCACCACAGCGGCGCGGACAACCGTCAGGTCGGCATCGGCGATGCTGCGGAACACAGACAGTGTACGTTGCCGTGCCGGCCGATTCCGAGCGCTCGCCACGCCGGCCTTGCGGCCGCATTGTCGAGGGTGTCGATGGTTATGCAACAGCGATTCGGCGGCCGGCATACCTGTCCGGGCCGCCGGTCAGGCTATCATGACTGCATGACGCTCGCCCGCTGCAGGTTCGTTCCAGGATGACTTCCACCGCTGTTGGCCCTACCCCGACCGCCAAGCCGGCAGCCGGGCCGGCTCCCGGACCCGAGTGCCCGGATGTCCTGATCATCGGCGGCGGGCCGGCAGGCTGCGCGGCCGCCATCGTCCTGGCCCAGCAGGGCTGGCAGGTGACCTTGCTGGAGAAGGCGCAGCATCCGCGCTTCCATATCGGCGAGTCGCTGCTGCCGATGAACATGCCGATTCTCGAACGCCTGGGCGTGTTGGAAGAGGTGCGCAGCATCGGCGTGCTCAAGCGCGGTGCGGACTTTCCCAACGACAGCGGCGGCTACAACACCTTCCGCTTCTCGCATGCGCTGGATGCCAAGGCCGATTTCGCCTTCCAGGTGCCGCGTGCGCAGTTCGACCAGGTGCTGTTCGAGCGCGCGCGGGCGGTGGGCGTGGATGCGCGCGATCAGGTCAAGGTCGAAGCGGTGGAGTTCGACGGGCAGCAGCCGGTACTGCAGGCGCAAGGCGTGGCGGGTGTGCAGCAGTTCCGCCCGCGCTATCTGCTCGATGCCAGCGGCCGCGACACCTTCCTGGGCAACCGCTTCAAGCTCAAGCGCGCCAATGCCAGGCATCAATCGGCCGCATTGTTCAGCCACTTCCGCGGCGTGACGCGCCGACCGGGCGAAGATGCCGGCAACATCAGCATCTACCGCCACGCGCATGGCTGGATGTGGCTGATCCCGTTGCCGGACGACATCATGAGCGTGGGCGCGGTCTGCTATCCGGAATACATGAAGACCCGCAAAGGCGACAGCGAAGGCTTCTTCATGCGCACGCTTGCGCTCAATGCCGAGCTCAACGCGCGCATGCTCGGCGCCGAACGCGTGGCCCCGGTGCATGCCACCGGCAATTACGCCTACGAATGCACGCGCATGTCCGGCCCACGCTGGTTGATGCTGGGCGATGCCTACACCTTCGTCGACCCGATGTTTTCGTCGGGCGTGTTCCTGGCCATGCACAGCGCCGAGCGCGGCGCGGCGATGGTGGACCAGGCCCTGCGCATGCCGCAGCACGAGGCGAAACTGCAGCGCGCCTTGCAGCGCGAACTCAAGCGCGGCGTGGACGAGTTCAAGTGGTTCATCTACCGCTTCACCTCGCCGACCATGCGCGCCCTGTTCGCGCAACCGCAGAACACCTGGCAGATCGAGGAAGCGGTGGTGGCGATGCTGGCCGGCGATGTGTTCGACAGCCCCAGGGTGCGCCTGCGTCTGCGCGCGTTCCGCGCCATCTATGCCCTGACCACCTTGTCGATGATGCCGCGCGCCTGGCAGTCCTGGCGCCAACGCCGACGTCAGGCCACGCTCGGCTTCGACGGCGACACCTTGCAACGCGACACGCAACAACGAGATATGCGATGACCGCTTCCCAGGCCCAGACCACGCACACCGTGCGCCATCCCCGCCTGCAGGTCGACTATGTCGATCAGACCGACCCGTCTGCACTGCTGGCCGATCCGCAGGTGCTGGCCGTGTTCGGCTTCGGCACGGCGGCGCCGCGCCTGGACGACCCACGCTACCTGCGCGTGCCGCTGCAGCCGTATCAGGCCGACGTGCTGGAGGTGTGGCGCAGCGATGCGGCGGTGCACAGCGGCCGCGATGGCAACATCGCCTGGGCCAGCGACGGCCGCCTGCAGTTCGGCGTGATCGAAATCGACGAGCAGGATGTCGATATCGAAGCCGCCGCCGCCAAGGCCTATGCGGAAATCACCGCCTTCGTCACCCGCAGCCAGACCCCGCGCCTGCTGCGTATCTGGAACTATCTGGACGCCATCACCCTGGGCAGTGGCGACCGCGAACGCTACCGGCAGTTCTGCGTGGGCCGTGCGCGCGGCCTGGGCGCCTTCGACAATGCGCAATTGCCGGCCGCCACCGCGGTGGGACGCTGCGATGCCGAGCGCATCATCCAGATCTACTGGCTGGCCGCCAGCGACGCCGGCACCCCGCTGGAAAATCCGCGCCAGGTCAGCGCCTACAACTACCCGCGCCAATACGGTCCGCAGCCGCCGAGTTTCGCGCGCGCCATGCTGCCGCCGGCCGGCAGAGACATACCGCTGCTGCTATCGGGCACCGCCGCCGTGGTCGGGCATGCCTCGATGCACACCGGCCAGTTGCTGGCGCAGCTGGAAGAGACCTTCGCCAACTTCGACGCCCTGCTCGGCGCCGCCCGCCAGCATGCCCCCGCCCTGCCCGCCCAGTTCGGCGCCGGCACCCGCCTGAAGGTCTACGTGCGCGAGCAAGATGATCTGCCCAAGGTGGCGCAGGCGCTGGACGCCCGCTTCGGCGATGCGGTGCCGCGTCTGCTGCTGCACGCAGTGATCTGCCGCGACGAGCTGGCGGTGGAGATCGATGGGGTGCATGGGTGAGTCATTGAGCGCACTGCGCCGGCTCGATATCGCCCACACCACCGTTTTCGTTCACCATCAATGTGGCTGATCCTGACTTTGGCGTAGCAGACCACTGCCGCGCCCACTCATTGCCAAACCCGTCGGCTCTTGCGAGATCGCTGGCTGTCGCGTGCTCCTGCAACCAGGCGATATTGTCGTCTATCGCCTCGCGAGATCGCGGGCCAGCAGTTGCCGGCAGCTGCTGGCTGCCGCGCCGATACAGCGCCAAAGATCGGGCCAAATCCGTCTGGACCACCTGCGCCAGGAAAAAGCGCTCACCGGTATCGCGGCGCGGCGAATAAGCCGCCGCCAAGGCCAGGGAGGTTTGCAGGTCTCCTCGCGCGGCTGCCTGCAGCGCCATCGATTCCGCTTCTTTTCGATAGCGCTGCAATTCCGGCAGCAGCTCCAGCGTGTCGCGACGCCGAAACGCGTTACCGACCGCATAGTGCGCAAGCGCGCCTGGATTGCCACCAAGCGCACCTTGTCGCCACAACGCGACCCGCTCGGCCACGGAAACCTGCCTGACACCTTCGCAACGATCTGCGGCTTTGATCAGACCCGTCGCCATGCCATCCAACATCTTGTTCCATGCATCAAAGTCGGTGGTCGCATTCGTGGTTACGACCTTTCGCTCATGGGCACGCTGCGCGCGCCACACCAACTCGTCATAAGTGGCAAGTTGCTGCTGGACCGCATCGCAGCGATCAAGCTCAATGGCCAGACGGCATGCGGCAGCTGGATCACCTTGCTCAGCGCGACGACTGAGGTCGTTGAAGATCTGGCGGAGCGGCGTATCAGCTGGCGGTAGAGGCGCCGAAGCAACGGCAGGCCTGGCTTGTCCGGCCGGCATGACCGCATTGGCTGCATGCACAGGACCCGGCTCAACTGCCTGATCAAGGCGATGCCATCGCAGCCACGCCAGATACATCGCCGCAATCGCCAACACGACCGCCACACTGATCAGTACCAATCTGCCTGCAGATCCCTTGTGCATGCGGCTACGCCTCCCTGGTGTCCGGCCAGTATCACTCAGCCGTTGAGCAAACCCAGCACCACATCGCGTGGCAGCTTGCCGGTTTCGTTGCGTGGCAGGGCGGCGAGTTTGCGCAGGCGGCGCGGCAGGAACACCGGGTCGACGCTGACGCGCAGGGCGGCGAGTATCTGCGCTTCGTCCAGGGTCGGGGCGACCACCAGTGCGGCGATGCGGCCGACCGCCTGACCGGGCTCGGGTGCGAGCTGCACGATGGTGCCGTCGACGACGCCGGGGATGGCCAGCAGGCGACGGGTCAGATCGGCCAGCGAGGCGCGCTTGCCGGCGATTTCCAGCAGATCGGCCTGCCGGCCACGCACCTGGAAGGTGCCGTCGGCAGCCACGTCCATCATGTCGGCCAGCAGCACCGGCGTGGCCAGATGCGGTGCGTGCACCAAGGTGCCTGCCGCCTGCGTTTCCAGACGCACACCGGGCAGCGGTGTCCACGCCGCCTCCAGCGCGGTGCGGCGCACCGCGAACACGCAGGTTTCAGTGGAACCGAACATCTCGCGCACCTCGCCGCCAAACCGCGCTTCGGCGGCCGCGGCCACCTCCTGCGCCAACGGCGCGGTGGCCGAGACGATGCCGACCAGCGGCGGCAACGCCACGCCGGATTCGACCAGCGCGCGCAGGTGCACCGGCGTGGTCACCAGCACGCGCGGGGCAGGAATGTCCGACAGCGCGCGCGCCACATCGTCCGGAAAGAACGGGCGGCCCGCATGCACCGCAAGCTCGGTCACCATCGGCAGCAGCACCGACAATTCCATGCCGTACATATGTTGCGGCGGCACCGTAGCGACCACGTGTGGCACCGCATCGGTGTGCGCCCACAGGCTTTCCAGCGCGACCAGATCCTGACGCGTACTGGTCAGGAAGCTGCCCCAGGTCTTGGGGTTGGGCTGCGGGCTGCCGGTGCTGCCGGAAGTGAAGCCGATGGCCACCAGGGCATCGTCGGCCAGCTGCGGAATCGGGCCTGCGGCCTGCGGCAACTCGGCCGGCAGCTGCCAATAGCGCGGCGGTGCCAGCTCCAGTGCCAGATCGCCCAGGCAGTAGGCATCGGCATGCCGCGCCTGCACTTCGCCGACCACGGCCGGCGCGCGCGAGGACGGCAGCAGCGACACCTGCCCGCGCAATGCGCACGCATAGAACGCGACCATGAAGCGATAGCGGTCTTCGCACAGATTCACCGCGTGGCGACCGTCCGGCAATTGCTGCGCCAGGCCATGCACGTGTGCAATGAAGGTGGCCAGATCAACCGACTGCCCCGCGCGCCAGGCCAGCGGCCGGCCGGGCGCGCCGACGGCCATCGGGTGGGAAACGGCAGGAACAGGCAGGCTGGACATGGGAACCGGCAATCGCAAAAGCGCGCTAGCTTGGCCGCCACCTGCCCTGCTGGCAAGTCGGGAGGTTTCCGGCTGCGCCACGAGGGCCGCGGTCTGGAACCTCGGCGAGGCCCGTCCGCGAAGCACATTCCAACTCATTGCAGCTACGCATTGCAGCTGGAGTGCATTGGCCATCAAGCGCGTACGCACCCTGCGGGCCAACGTACGTACTGCTTATGGTCGCGTCCGCCACTCGTCCATGCCTTGCCTGTTCGATAACGCACTCGCCCCCACGCGCACATGACCTGTGGCCCAAGCCCCCGGCGGAAGCGAGCTGCTAGGCTTGTCCGCTCCTCGTTGCGTCCAGTTGTTACCGATGCCCAGATTGTTGCCGCTGTCCTTGTTGTTGCTGGCTGTCACCGCGCATGCGCAATCCGCCACACCGCTCACCATCGAACAGGTGATGGCCGATCCGGACTGGATCGGGCCGTCGGTGGATCAGGCCTGGTGGCAGTGGGACGGCAAACAGGTGCAATACCTGCTCAAGCGCGACGGTTCCCCGGTGCGCGACACCTATCGCCAGAGCGCCGGCGGCGGCAGCGCCGAACGCGTGGCCGACAACGCACGCGCCGGCCTGGATGCGGATAACCCGAGCTACGACGCGACCCGCCAGCGCATGCTGTTCGCGCGCAATGGCGACATCTTCCTGCGCGATTTGCGCTCCGGCGCGCTGACCCAGCTGACCCGCAGCAACGAGGTCGAATCGCGGCCGCAATTTGCCAGCGATGGCGGCGCGATCTGGCGCGCGGGCAACAACTGGTACCACTGGCGCGCCGACGGTGGCACTGCGCAGGTTGCAGTGGTCAAGGCCGAGCGCGATCCCAACGCTGCGCCCAAAGCCGACGTGTTGCGCGAGCAGCAGCTGGCCACGCTGGCCACGCTGCGGCGCGACCGTGAGCAGCGCGATGCGTTACGCACCCAGGAAGACGCCTGGCGCCGCGCCGATGCCACGCGTGCGGCAGCGCCGGTGTACCTGGGCGATGAGGTGGAGATCGTCGACAGCGCGTTGTCGCCGGACGGCCGCCACCTGCTGGTGGTCACCCAGGCCAAGAGTGCCGAAGAGGGCCAGGCCGGCAAGATGCCCAAGTACGTGACCGAATCCGGTTACGAGGAATTCCAGGAAGTGCGCACCCGCGTCGGTCGCAACGCACCGGTGGCGCATGCGCTGTGGTTGGTCGATGTCAGCGCCGGCACTGCAAGACCGCTGTCCTTCGACACCCTGCCGGGTATCGCCACCGACCCGCTGGCCGCGCTGCGCAAGGCCGCCAAGCGCGACGCGCTCAAGGGCAACCGCGCCGTCCGTGTGGAAAGCGACGGCGACGGCAGCGGGCCGGCGGTGCACTGGAGCGACGACGGGCGCAACGTGGCGGTGGAGATTCGCGCGGTGGACAACAAGGACCGCTGGATCGCCAGCGTCGACCTGGCCAACGCCACGTTGCAGCCGCGGCATCGCCTGAGCGACAGCGCCTGGATCAACTGGGACTTCAACGATTTCGGCTGGCTGCCCGACAACCGCACGCTGTGGCTGCTGTCGGAAGAATCCGGCTATTCGCAGCTGTACACCGTGGAAGGCAACGGCAAGCCGCGCCAGCGCACGCGCGGCAAGTGGGAAGTGTCGATGCCGGTGCCCAGCGCCGACGGCAGCAGCATGTTCTTCCTGTGCAACCAGAAATGGCCGGGCGATTACGAGGTGTGCAAGCTGGATATGCGCAGCGACCAGCTCAGCGAAGTCACTGCGTTGAATGGCGTGGAAGGCTTCAGCCTGTCGCCGAACGGGCAGCAACTGCTGGTGCGTTACTCAGGCAGCTACCTGCCACCGCAGCTGGCGGTGGTGCCGGCCGCAGGCGGCCAGGCCACGCTGCTGACCGACACCCGCACGCCCGCGTTCAAGGCGCAGCCGTGGATCGCACCGCAGTATGTGCAGGTACCGTCCAAGCATGGCGCCGGCACGGTCTGGGGCAAGTACTACGGGCCGCAGAACCCCGAGCCTGGCAAGCAGTATCCGATCGTGATGTTCGTGCACGGCGCAGGCTATCTGCAGAACGTCTCGCAGCGCTACACGCCGTATTTCCGCGAGCAGATGTTCCACAACCTGCTGGTGCAGCAGGGCTACATCGTGCTGGACCTGGACTACCGCGCCTCGGAAGGCTATGGCCGCGACTGGCGCACCGCGATCTACCGCAACATGGGCCACCCGGAGCTGGAAGACTATCTGGACGGGCTGGAGTGGCTGGTGACGCAGAAGCAGGGCGACCGCGCGCGTGCCGGCATCTACGGCGGCTCGTACGGCGGCTTCATGACCTACATGGCGCTGTTCCGCAGCCCCGGCACCTTCAAGGCCGGCGCGGCGCTGCGTCCGGTCGGCGACTGGATGCAGTACAACCACGAGTACACCTCCAACATCCTCAACACGCCCGAGCTCGATCCCGAGGCCTACAAGACCTCATCGCCGATCAACTACGCCGACGGACTGCGCGACCATCTGCTGATCGCGCACGGCATGATCGACGACAACGTGTTCTTCAAGGACTCGGTCGACATGACCCAGAAGTTGATGGAGCTGCACAAGGACAACTGGCAGGTGGCGCCGTATCCGCTGGAACGCCACGGCTTTACGCGTGCCGATTCGTGGCTGGACGAATACAAGCGCATCCTCAAGCTGTTCAATGAGCAGGTAAAGCCGTAAGCCATGCCGCTGCGGCCGGGCGATGCGTGCTGCACCGCCCGGCCGATGACATGGCGCGCAGCGCCAGCATCCCCATGCTGCAGCAAGCGACAGATCGCCCAGGTTGCACGCGTGATGCGCTACTGCGTCACCCGTCGCCATGCGTCACCCTGCCCGGCACTCACCTCCACGTACGCAACTGGCCCTAAGCTTGGCGCAGGATCGGCAGATCGCTGGCGCATCGCGCTCCCCTCTGCCGGCCCGCCGCCCGACCGGAGCGCCGCCGGCACCGCAGCGGTTTCCGATTCGCGGCGCGCAGAAGGTAATCGCGATGGGCCTGTGGGACCGTTTGTTTGGACGCAAGACCCCGGCGGCGAAGACGCCCCGAGCCGAACCGACCGCAGCGCCGGCAGCTGCAGCCGATGACACCGATACCGAGGTCCAGATCGACCCGGCACTGCAGCCCGCACTGAGCCTGTTCCAGCGCGGCGATCAGCTGGGCGCCTACAACGCTGCGCAAGCGCAGCTGCACCTGGGTGCCGACGCACAACGTCTTTGCGCGTTGGCATTGAGCGCGCTGGACCGCTACCGCGAGGCGTATCCGCACTGGCTGGCGCTGTACGAACTGGAGCCTACCGCGCACAACGCATTGCAGTTGGCGACGACCTCGGTGATGTGCAACGAGATCGATCGTGGCGAACAGTGGCTGCTGACCTTCGACGATCTGAATGCGCAGGAGCGCTCCACCTCGCCGGCCACCGCACGCACCAGCTTCCTCACCGCGCTGACCCGCGCCGGTCACGGCGCGCACGCGTTGCCGCATCTGGAGTGGTTGCGCGAGGCGTACGCCGGCATGTCGATCACCGACAGCCACTTCCTCTACGTGCGCGGTCTGCCCTTCTTTGAGGCCTTCCTGGAGCGCAGCACACCGTTGTTGCGCCAGTGCCTGCCGGCCGACGCCCTGCCCGGTTGGTACGCGCAACTGCAGCCGGCCCTGGATCCGGATGGCCAGGCCGCCGTGGCTGCCCATATCGCATCGCTGCAATGAGCGCGCCGACGCCGCGCCCTCGACCGCGCGGCGGCTTCGTCACGCCGCTGGCATGGGTGTCCCTGCTGCTGGGTGTCGTCAGCGCGATGTCCAACCTGCTGCAGATCATGATGATCGTGCTGATGCCCGACGCGGCGGCGCTGGGCTTGCCCGAAGGAATCATCCTACCTGCCTCGTTGCAGTGGCTGATCGATCATGCGTTGTCGTTGTCCGTCGTAGGCGTGGTGCTGTCGGTGGCCTTCGCATGGTTGAGCTGGGCCTTGCTGCAGCGACGCGAGTGGGCGCGGGTCGGGTTCGTGGCGGTGTTGCTGGTGACCGCACTGCTCAATGTCGGTGGCCTGGCCTTGATCGGGCCGCTGTTCGAGGGCGTGCAGGCGATGCTGCCTGCCGATGTCGTGCACAGCCCCGAGTGGCCGCAGATGCAGGCACGCCTGCAGGCGACCCGCCAGGCGGCGTTGCTGCTGACAGGCCTGGGCGTGCTGGCAATCGGCTGTCTCCACGCAGCACTGGCATGGCGGTTGTGCACGCCCGCGGTGCGCGCCGAATTTGCCGCCTCGCGCGGGCGCAACGCATGAGGGAATCGAGATCTTGAGCCGTGGCGACGGTTAAACACGGCACGAGGCTTGAATCAAAGGTTCGGTGAGTCGAGGACGCGATGCCCTCATCACGTCCGGGGCACGCCGTGAATCCGTCTGTGGAGGCTCCTTGGCGGCATCCATGCCGCCAAGGGTCCCGGAACCGGTAAGGACATCGCACCGGTTGCGGGCTGTTTTGTTGAAAACCATGCACACCGACCATCTCGACAGGTCCTTGCCCGCTCACCGTCGCGGGACCTTACGCGGCATGGATGCCGCGTAAGAGCCTACAAGGACGTACTTGCGGCGTGTCCCGCGGTGGTGGGCGGGCAAGGGCCCTGCAGCAAACTCACAGCGGCGAGGACGCGGCGAGGACACCGCACCGGTTGCATGCTGTTTGTTGAAAACCATGCGAACCGACCACCCCGACGGGTCCTTGCCCGCTCACCGTCGCGGGACCTTACGCGGCATGGATGCCGCGTAAGAGCCTACATGGACGTACTTGCGGCGTGTCCTGCGAGGGTGGGCGGGCAAGGACCCTGCAGCCTGACCGCCGATCGCATGCCCTGCTTCCGCTTCCGCTCCTTCTGCTGCTTCTGCCTCGCCCACACCGCCCAATCCCTGCCAAAAACAACCGGCATATGAATCCGGGCGTGGGACGACCCGGCAAAGCCTGACTGGTCGAGCACCCGATGCCTACACGACGCAGCGCCTCGCCCTGCGACAAACGGGCGCGTTTGCCCGACTGCATGAAGCGCGATGCACCGCTTAGAATCGTGGCATGAACGAATTCGACCGTGTACGCGATTATTTGACCGGCCTGCAGGACCGTATCTGCGCTGCCGTGGAAGCCATCGATGGTAGCGCGCGTTTTGCCGAAGACCTTTGGCAACGCGAGGAAGGCGGTGGCGGGCGCACCCGCATCCTGCGCGATGGCGCGGTGTTCGAGCAGGCCGGCATCGGGTTTTCGGATGTGTCCGGCTCGCGCCTGCCGCCTTCGGCCAGTGCGCACCGGCCAGAGCTGGCAGGGGCGACGTGGCGCGCCTGCGGCGTGTCGCTGGTGTTCCACCCGCACAACCCGCACATCCCCACCACCCACGCCAATGTGCGCTACTTCCGTGCCGAGCGCGATGGCGAGGTAGTGGCGGCCTGGTTCGGTGGCGGCTTCGATCTGACCCCGTTCTATCCGGTGGACGAGGACGTGCTGCACTGGCACCGCACCGCGCAGGCGCTGTGCGCGCCATTCGGCGAGGAGCGCTATGCCGCGCACAAGCGCTGGTGCGACGAGTACTTCTTCCTGCGTCACCGCAACGAGACGCGTGGCGTGGGCGGGCTGTTCTTCGACGACCTGGGGCAGGATTTCGAACGCGACTTCGCCTACCAGCGCGCGGTTGGCGACGGCTTCCTGCATGCCTACCTGCCGATCGTTGAGCGCCGCAAGGACACGCCCTACGGCGAGCGTGAGCGCGAGTTCCAGCTCTACCGCCGCGGCCGCTACGTGGAATTCAACCTGGTCTACGACCGCGGCACGTTGTTCGGCCTGCAAAGTGGCGGGCGTGCCGAAAGCATCCTGATGAGCCTGCCCCCGCGGGTACGCTGGGAATACGGCTTCACGCCGGAACCGGGTAGCGCCGAGGCACGGCTGATGGACTATCTGGTCCCACGCGATTGGCTCGGTTGAATCGGTCAATTAAAAAAACACAGCGCCAATGAAACGCTGTGTTGATTGATCGAGTTTATTCGGCCTATTTAAATTTGTGATTTCCAGCGCCGCCGGTGAATCGTGCAATACGATGAACCGGTTGTGTTGCGTAGCAAAATAATTGCAGGCCAGAAATAAAAAGCCCCGCAGACCAGGGGGAGGTCGGCGGGGCCAGGGAACGGAAACTTGGGGAGTAGTTTCCGTTCCGAGATCTGCTCCAGGGGATGGGAGAGATCTGCCGACAGGCGTTGCGCCCGTCGAGGGATATAACACCATTTTCTACATTGATGGATCGTGAAGATAACTGTTAAAAATATGTAGAATTTAGCGGTTATTCATTCCATCGGCGCAGGCTCGATTCGTATTATGTCTGGTCTGCGCATTCAGCATATCTGCCTTATCTGCTGCGTCAGTGCGCCTCATCCCAGTTATCGCCAACCCCGGAATCGACCACCAGCGGCACGCGTAATTCGGCCGCGGCCGACATGCGCGTGGTCACCTCGCTCAGCAGCGTGTCGACGAAATCGGTCTGGGCTTCGAATACCAGTTCGTCGTGCACCTGCAGGATCATCAGCGCACGCTCGGCGTGGTCGGCGATCCAGCCGTCCACGCTGACCATGGCGCGCTTGATGATGTCGGCCGCGGTGCCCTGCATCGGTGCGTTGATGGCGGCACGCTCGGCGCCGGCGCGCTGGCCCTGGCTGCCGGCGTTGATGAAGTCCAGATACAGCCGGCGGCCGAACACCGTCTCCACGTAACCCTTGTCGCGCGCCTGCTGGCGGGTGGTTTCCATGAAGTCGCGTACGCCCGGGTAGCGGCTGAAGTACAGCGCGATGTAGTCCTGCGCCTCGCCGCGGCCGATGCCGAGCTGCCGGGCAAGACCAAACGCGCTCATGCCGTACATCAGGCCGAAGTTGATCGCCTTGGCGGCGCGGCGCTCGTCGGCGCTGACGGTGTCGATGGTGCGGCCGAACACCTCGGCGGCGGTGGCGCGGTGCACGTCGGCGCCGGACTCGAACGCACCGACCAGGCCCGGGTCGCCGGACAGGTGCGCCATGATGCGCAGTTCGATCTGCGAGTAATCGCAGGCGATCAGCTTGCGCCCGGCCGGGGCGACGAAGGCGCGGCGGATGCGGCGGCCGTCTTCGGTGCGGATCGGGATGTTCTGCAGGTTCGGATCGGACGAGGACAGCCGCCCGGTGGCCGCGCCGGCCTGGTGGTAGCTGGTGTGCACGCGCCCGGACTGCGGGTGGATCATTTCCGGCAGCTTGTCGGTGTAAGTGCTGCGCAGCTTGGTCAGGCCGCGGTATTCCAGGATCACCCGCGGCAGCTCGTGCTGGTCGGCGATGGCTTCCAGCGCCTCTTCGTTGGTCGAAGGCTGGCCCTTGGGCGTCTTGACCACGGCGGGCAGCTTGAGCTCGTCGAACAGCAGCGCCTGCAGCTGCTTGGGCGAATCCAGGTTGAAGCTGCGCCCGGCCAGCTCGGTGGCCTTCTGCTGGGCGGCGAGCATGCGCTTGGACAGGTCCGCGCTCTGGCGGCGTAGTTCGGCCGCGTCCACGCACACGCCGTTGGCTTCGATGCGCGCCAGCACTTCCACCAGCGGCATCTCGATCTCGCGGTAGACCTGCTCCAGGCCCGGCTCGGCGGCCAGCCTGGGGCCGAGCACCTGGTGCAGGCGCAGGGTGATGTCGGCATCTTCGGCGGCGTAGCGGGTAGCGTCGTCCAGGCTGATCTGGGCGAACGGGATCTGCTTGGCGCCCTTGCCGCAGACGTCCTCGTACTTGACCGTGTCGTAGCCCAGGTAGCGCTTGGCCAGGCTGTCCATGTCGTGGCGGGCGCTGCCGGAATTGAGCACGAAGCTCTCCAGCAGGGTGTCGTCGCTGTAGCCGGCCAGGGCGATGCCGTGGCGACGCATCACGTGCAGGTCGTACTTGCCGTGCTGGCCGAGCTTGCGCACCGCAGGGTCGGTGAGCAGCGGCGCCAGCTGCGCCAGCGCCTGGGCACGGTCGAGCTGGGCCGGGGCGCCGGGGAAGTTGTGGCCGAACGGCAGATACGCCGCCTGGCCGGGCTCGGCCGCCACGCTCAGGCCGATCAGGTCGGCCTGCAGTGGGTCCAGGCTGTCGGTTTCGGTATCGAAGGCGAACTGGCCGGCGGCGCGCAGGCGCGCGATCCAGCTGTCGAGCTGCTCCTGGGTCAGGATGGTGTCGTACTGGCCGGGCGCCGACAACGCGGGGTCCAGGTCCACCGGAGCGCTGACCGGGCCGGACACGAAGCCGGTGCCGCGCGCGCGGCCGGGTTCGGTGCGGGCGCTGGCGGCGGCGGCTCCCAACGGCATCGGCTCGGTCAGCAGGCCGGCCTGGGCAGCTGCACCGCCGAGTTCGCGCAGTGCCTGGGTGAATCCGTAGCGTGCGTACAGCACCGCCAGCGTTTCGGCGTTGGGCTCGCGCAGGTCCAGCGCGCGCGGGCCGCTGGCCAGGGTCACGTCGGTCTTGATGGTGACCAGTTCGCGGTTGAGCGGCAGCCGCGGCAGCGCGGCGCGCAGGTTGTCGCCGATCTTGCCCTTGATCTTGTCGGCGTTGGCGATCACGCCATCGAGCGAGTCGTATTCGGCCAGCCATTTGGCGGCGGTCTTGGGGCCGCACTTCTCCACGCCGGGCACGTTGTCCACGGTGTCGCCCATCAGCGCCAGCAGGTCGACGATCTGGTCGGGGCGCACGCCGAACTTGGCGATCACCGCCTCGTCCGAATCCATGCGGCTGCCGCTCATGGTGTTGACCAGTTCGATGCCCGGACGCACCAGCTGGGCAAAGTCCTTGTCGCCGGTGGAGATGGTCACGCTCAGGCCGTCGGCGGCGGCCTGCAGGGCCAGCGTGCCGATCACGTCGTCGGCTTCCACGCCGTCGATGCGCAGGATGTCGATGCCCAGCGCATGCACGATGTCGCACATCGGCTGCACCTGCGCGCGCAGGTCGTCGGGCATCGACGGGCGGTTGGCCTTGTAGTCGGCATACAAGTCATCACGGAAGGTCTTGCCCGGCGCGTCCACCACGAACGCGACATAGGCAGGGCGTTCCTTCAGGGTGGCGCGCAGCATGTTGACCACGCCGAACAAGGCACCGGTGGGCTCGCCCTGGGCATTGGTCAGCGGCGGAAGCGCGTGGAACGCGCGATACAGGTAACTGGACCCGTCGATCAGGACTAATCTGCTCATGCGCCAATTCTACGCTGCACGCTCACGCCACACCGTGCCGGCGCATACTTGCCGACGACCTAGAACGGATGACGACGATGAAGAGAGCGAGTCTTTTGCTGCTGCCGTTACTGCTGCTCGGCGGCTGCGCCACCAGCGGCGCGGTCGGCGATGTGCCGGCCGGTGCGGATGTCACCAGCAAGACCATGGGCAACGGCGACAAGGTCGACGAGTACCGGGTCAATGGCCAGCTGGAAATGGTGCGGGTGACGCCTGCACGCGGTGCGCCCTACTTCCTGTACGACCGCGATCACGACGGGCATACCGATGCGGAGAAGGACAAGGTCAACAAGGTGTATTGGAAGCTGTATAGCTGGTGATTCGGGAATCGGGAATCGGGAATCGGGAATCGTAGAGCGTAAGCCTTGCGGGTCTTGCGGCGCTGGTTTCGGTGACATCAGCCTAGTGCCGGGCGAGATTGCCCGGTAGTTTCAGTACACCGCCGCATGGCGACAGGGATTGCGTGTGCTGGCGCCCTGCGGCAGCTGTCGGCCGGCGGCACTTGGCCGGCCCGATACTTCATCTAGCGTTGCGCCACCGACTCCATGGTTTCTGCGCTGGAGGTTGCGGTAAGCGCCTTGGCCGGGGCGACCAGCGCCAAAGTCTGGCGTGCGGCGCGCAAGGGTTGTTCGGCATCGCCGTAGATGCCGGTCAGAATCTGCAATGCCTGCTGCGCGTGGTCGCGCGCGGCGGCCATCTGGCCGAGCCTGCGCTCGGCTTCGGACAGGCCGCGCAGGATCTCGGCGGTCTGTGGATGCGCGCGGCCCAGCACCCGCATGGACGACGCCAGCGATGCGCGCTGTTCGGCCAGCGAGGCATTCAGCTGACCACTGTCCAAGAGCCACAACGCATGGTTGCTGCGATAGCCGATGGTGGCCGGCGCATCGTCGCCGAACAGGGTGCGCGCGCGCTCCAGGACTGCGCGGTAATGCGGGCCGGCGTCGGCCAGCTTGCCCTGCTGCCGCAATGCGTGGGCCAGGTTGCTTTCCACCATCAAGGTGTCGGCGGCGTTGTCGCCGTAGAGCTTGCGGGTGAGGCGCAGCAACGAGGCCAGTTCGGTTTCGGCAGCGGCAAAGTCGCGTTGCATCAGCAGGAACACCGCCAGGCTGTTGCGCATCGACAGCACCAGCGGGTGCTCCGGCCCGCGCATGGCGATACGCTCGCGCAGCAGGCTGCGCTGCAGGGCGATCGCCGGCAGCAGCTGGCCGACGTCGGCCAGCAGGCCGGCATAGACATTGCCGGCATCGATGCGTTGATCCGCAGTGGTGGCGCCGTTGGCCAACGCGGCGACATAGGCATGCCGGCTCTCTGCCATGGCATCGGCCATGCGGCCCTGGTCGCGCAACGCCCAGGCCAAGCGCGCGCGCATCTCGTTGCCCAGCGCCTGCTGTTCTGCGTTGCCGCCTGCGGCCAGCGCCATGCCCTGGCGTAGCGTCTGTTCGGCCTCGTTCGCCTTGCCGGCGCCGGTGAGCGCCTGGCCAAGCATGCAGGCCGCTTTCAGGGCCGGCACGCTGGCTGCGCCCGTGTGCTGCCGCGCCAATGTCTGGGCGATGCGCAGATGCAGCACCGCCTGCGGATAATCGCCCAGCGCGATCAGCGTGCGGCCCAGGGTCAGCTCCACCTGCGTACGAGCATCCGGCTGCTCGGCCAACTCACGCGCGGCACGCTGCGAGGCCTGCTGCAGCACGCGCAGCATCAGCGTCTTGTCCAGATCCTGCGCAATGCCCGGGTCCACGCTGGACAGCACCGAACTCATGAAGTCGCCGGTGACCTGCGCGCGCTGCGCATCGCGCGCAGCGTGTTGCAGCGACCACAGTGTTGCACCCAGGCCGGCAACCAGCGCGATCGAAACAAGTGCAGCAGCCAGCACGCCGCTGCGATGGCGCTGGGTGAACTTGCGTAGCCGCAACCAGCTGCCGGCCTGCAACGCACGTGGCGGATAACCATCCAGCCAACGGTGCAGATCGTCCAGCAAGGCCGACACCGACGCGTAGCGCGCGCCCGGTTCCGGCGCCAGCGCGCGCAGCACGATCGCATCCAGGCCATCGCGCAGCTGATCCTGCAGCTTGCCGTGGGTGGTCGCACGGGCCGCGCAGATGCGCGCGCGCGCATCCGCCGGCACTGCCGCCACCCGCTGCGATGGCGGCTGCGGCACGCCGTCACGGTCTGCCACCGGGGCCAGCCCGCAACTCAGTTCGTAGAACATCGCACCCAGCGCATAGATGTCGCTGCGTGCGTCCACCTCCGGCGCGCCGCGCGCCTGTTCCGGGCTCATGTAGCCGGGGGTGCCGCGACCGTGCGCGGAGGTCATGCCGGGGTTGGACGCATCGACGGCGATGCCGAAATCGATCACGCCCGGCATCGGCCGCCCATCGACCGCGCTGACCAGCACGTTGCTCGGTTTGAGATCGCGATGGATCACGCCTTTCTGGTGGGCGTGCTGCACTGCCTCGCCCACCCGCAGCATCAGCAGCACGCGCGCCTGCAGCGACAGCAGGTGCGCATCGGACCACCAGGTGATCGGCTCGCCGCGCAGATACTCCATCACCAGATACGGCCGGCCGTGCGCATCGGTGCCCACGTCGTGGATCTGCGCGATCGCCGGGTGCACCATCTGCGCCAGCAGCCGGCATTCGAATTCAAACAAGGCCCGGCCCTGCGCATCCAGGGCTTCGGCGGCCACCAGCTTGATCGCCACCTCGCGCTCGTAGGCACCGTCGGCGCGATGGCCCAGATAGACCTGGCCCATGCCGCCGGCGCCGATCAGGCGGTCGATCGCCCAGGCACCGAAGCGCGTACCGGCCGGCAGTTCCGGCAGCGGCGCGCGCAGTGCCGCGGCGGCCTGTTGCAGCGGCGCACGCACGCGCAGCGTGGCCTGCGATTCCACTGCCAGCATCGCCAGCAACTCATCGCGCAGCACTGCATCGTCGTCGGCCTGCGCACGCGCGAATGCCTCGCGCGCTTCCACCGGCAGCAGACAGGCCTGATGAAACAAGGCCTCCAATCGCTGCCAGGAGGTGGCGGCGCCGCTCACAGCTGCGCCGCCAGCCACACCCGCGCGAAGCGCAGGTCGCGCTCCAGCGTCGGCACCGACACTTCAAGTTGCTCGGCTGCCTCGGCCACGCTGAAACCCACCAGCTCGGTCAGCGCGAAGGCCTTGGCCTTGCGCTCGTCCACCCGCGCCAGCTTGTCGAAGGCATCGGCGACCACCATCAACGCCTCCGGCCGTGGCGCGCCGTCGGACAAGCTGATCGTCAGGGTCACCGCCTGCCCCAGCCGCTTGGCGCTGGCATGTTGGCGCGCCAGATCCACCAGCAGATGGCGCATCTGCAGCGCCGCCACCGCATAGAAATGCGTGCGCGAGCGAAACGCCTGCTGGCCCTGCTCCAGCCGCATCCAGGCCTCGTGCACCACCTCGGTCGCCTGCAGGCCGGCACGCGCATCGCGCCGCAGCTCGCGCAACGCGGTGGCGCGCAGCACCTCATAGACCTGCCGCGCCAATGCATCGCCCGCGCCGGGCTCATCGCGCTGCCAGGCCTGCAACAACTCGGTGATCGGCAGCTCGGACATCCGGTCCATCTCGCCTGCGTGGAAGCGCAGTATCCCGCATTGGCGACCGGGTAGGCATTTCAAAACCAAACGGTTTAGCTCGCCTGCGCCGTCCCTGGCAAACGCGCGTGGGGCCGTGGATCAGGCAGCCATCAAGGTGCGGGCTGCCAGGTCGGCCCCTGGCAGATGAAGGCCACGCAGCCCTCCACCTTCAAGGAGCCATCCGCCCCGCGCGTGAGCTTGGCGTTGTAGGTCTTGCCGGATTCGGGGTTGTAGATCCTGCCTTTCCACAGATTCCCGGCATCCACCAGTTCGCTGAGGATCACCGTGCCTTCCATCGGGTTGTTGCGCTTGCCCGGATCCGGATTGAAGACATCGGTCTTTGCACTACCGGGCTTGCTCCTCAAGACCTTGACGATGGTGCCGCAGAGCGACGCGCCACAGGGCCGGATTTCCACCAGGGCCTGCTGGTTGTCGGTGAACCATTTCCCGGTGATTGGTTCGGCGGCGAATGTCGGTGCACTCAACGTCGCAAAGGCAAACGCAAGACAGCTTATGACTGAGATCGGGTTCATCGGATTTCCCCAGACGTCGATACGACGCGTATGGCACGCGGATTGACAAGCTACGGCGGTGCTACTGCCGCCGCTGCAGCTTGCGTTGGATCAAGCGAATCGAAGCGTAGCGACGCGGTCTTGGGAGATGATTAGAAGCCTGGAACTTCGCAGGAAGCTCTCAAGGGTTCTGTCTGATCCATTGCACCAGCGACCAACGGCGTCGCCGAATTCAGCATCGACGGCAAGACCGTGGACGCCGCCTATCTCCAGGGCGCAACCGTGCCGCTCAATGTCGCCGCCTGCCTGGCGTTGCGATGTGATTCGGCACGAGCAGGGAAGGTCTGCCGATCAACGTGCAGATCGTCGGCAAGTGGCAGGCGGAATCCACCATCCTGCACCTCGCTGCGCTACTGGAGAGCGTCAGTTCCGTACGCAACCTGCATCCGGTGCCGTGACGACAGCGCCCGGAGTTGGCCACTCCCGGGCGCTTTCAGTTCGACGCGGGCAAGCGGCCTACAACACACAACGGCCGTCATCAGGCGGGTGTGGAAGACGCACCCAGAATCTGGGTATACACGTGTTACATGCCGCACTGCACACCGGCTGCGCGTACCTGGCGGTGAGCGCTGCAGTGTTTGTTGCTGCTCTTCGGCGTCATGACAGGTTGGCTTATGCCACTGCAACTGAATGAACCGCTTCCTCGATCCACAGAAACCGCCCATCGGCATCGCGCTCGGCGAACACGTAGACATCGAGCGCGGCCGCTGCGCCATCTCGCATCGCAAGGGCAATCGTGTGCCGCTGCGCGTAGCGATTGCCGCAACAAAACTCGTCGCGTACAACAAACGTGGCGTGCTGCAGATCTTCGCGTAGCTGCACGATGCGTTCGCGCACGGCAGCGCGGTCTTCCCGAAGGCCGTTGGTACATTGACGAAAGTCGGGGCTGAAGTGCCGGTCCATGGCCTCTTCCACGCTCAGCTGGCGATTGTTGAGCAGGTCATCGACAGCGGCCTTGAGAACATTCGTATGCAGGAGTGCCTGGCGGTCGTCCATCACTCAACGGTCATCACAATCTTGCCCTGGATGTGGCCTTGCGCGGCGCGTTCGTGTGCCTGCCGCGCCTGCGACAGATCGAAGCTGCTGTCGATGGCTACGCGCACGGCACCGGACTGTAATAGCGGGGCCAGTGCAGCGAGTTGTGCGCCGCTGGACCTGACCTGGGTGGTGGAGACGCTCACACCCAAGGTGCCGGCGGCTTGCCGGCCATCGAATCCGAGCGGAAAGATTGGAAACAGCGCTCCACCACGTTTGAGCGTGTGGAGGAATCGCCCCGTCGCCGGACCGCCCACGGCATCCACGACCAGATCTGCCTCGCTGATGGCATCTTCCGGCGTTACCCGGGTGTAATCGATGAATACATCTGCGCCCAACTCACGCACGAATGCTTCGTGTCTGCCTGAGGCGATCGCAACCACGTGTGCACCCTTCCATTTCGCCAACTGCACTGCAAAGTGACCGACGCCGCCGGCGGCACCGTTGACCACCACGGTCTTGCCGTGCAGCTCCACCGGCACATGCGGCATCGGTTGCAGCGGATTGGGTGCGTTATGCCCTTGTTCGACCATGAACTGCCAGGCCGTCAACAGCGACATGGGCGCACCCGCAGCGTGGGCATGATCGATCCCGGACGGTTTGACGGCGACCTCGCCCGCTGGTGCGGTCACATACTGTGCATACGCCCGGCTGCCTCCGGCCAATCCGCTCGGAAAGCGCACCATCGCATAGACCTCCTCGCCCACCGACAGCCCTTCGACGTCGTCGGCGACTGCTTCGATTACGCCTGACACGTCCGTGCCCAGAATCAACGGAAAATCCACCGCCGGGCGCCACTGCGCGGGCAGCGCCTTGTAGCCCTCACGCAGGTACCAGTCGGGGGGATTCAAGCCGACGGCGCGCACCCGAATCAGCACCTCGCCCGATTGCAGCGCAGGCATAGGCGAATCTTCGTAGCGGAGCACGTCGGGCCCGCCGAATGCGGTCTGACGGATGGCTTTCATCGTCTTGATCTTTTCTGCAGTGGCTGGCATGCGATACCCTTAACGGAACGGTGCTCCGAATGTACGGAGCACTGCTCCGAATGTACAGGGTGGATATGAGAGCCGACGCACAAAAGAACTATGAGCGCTTGCTGGACGTGGCGCGGCAAGCCCTCGCAGAATCAGGAGCGGAGGCATCGCTGCGCGACATCGCCCGCCGTGCCGGAGTCGGGCTGGGCACCTTGTACCGGCACTTCCCCACACGTGAGGCGTTGCTGGAAGCGCTATTGCGCAGCAGCTTCGAAGACCTGGCGACCAAGGCCGATGACTTGCAGCACGCAGACGCATCGGACCGGGCATTGGTGCTGTGGCTGCAGGACATCATCGACTTCACGCACCGCCAGCGCGGCGTCCTTGCGCCGATGATGTCGGCCATCGAAGACGAATCCTCCGCACTGCACGGCTCCTGCGTCAGGCTACGCTGCGCTGGCGCGGCACTGCTGGCGCGAGCCCAGGCAGATGGCAAGGCGCGTGCCGACATCGACGGAGACGAACTGTTCGACCTCATCGCCGCGTTGGCCTGGCTTCGCGAACAGCCATCGCATACCGATCGGTCCGGCCGCTTGTTCGAGGTCGTGACCGAGGCGATTCTCGTTGGTGCCCCTGCAGCGAAGCAGTAGATAAGCTAGGAGCAGCAGCGTTGCAACGACCGACGCGTCTGACCCGACGCCCTTTCTTCAGCAACTTCGGGCAGCTGTGCTTACCTGGTCACGATGACGCCCCCTGATAAAGAGAACAAGCGACATGGAACTGTCCAAAGCCGTCGGCATTTTCTTTCTGGCACTTCTTTTCATCAATTATCTGCTCTTTATGGAGCCCAGTTCTGCGCCCAACTTGGGGCATCGTGTCCGTTGGCGTCGTTGGCTCCATCGAGCATTGGCCTATCCTATTTGTCATACCATCGGCATCGCACTGGCCAACGCTTTATTGGATCAATTGGCTAGCATCATCCCGACACAAGTTGAGGCAATCGAGCGCAATTACTGGATGATATTGGTGATCTTGCCCCTTCCGTTTTCACTAGCCCTCATGAAGCTGGGCATCTGGTCCCAGCGCTTTCTTGGCTATGAACAGTGGCCTAACCCCCCCGCCATACCCGCCTGGGTTCCAGCACAACCACGTCTAGAAGGCTTTGAAAGGATCGATCTTCAGGACGACGCGTTGGTGCAGGAACTTGCCAGGTCGCATTGGAATGTCATGCATGAAGCACTGATGCGTGATGCGCCTCTGTACGATGCGTATTGTCTACAGCGTGCCCTTCTCAATAATCACTTATTGCAGGTTGAACCTCAGTTGGCTGAAAGCGCCTCCAAGACCTACCAACAAGAAATGATCAGGCAAGCCTTGATTGCTGAGGCACACAGGGCGGCTACACAGGCAGCGCATGGGCCGCCGAGCAACCCAGCGATCACTGAGAAAACAACGATTCACTGACCGAGCTATGCATTGCGCTTTACTCGGGAGCGGCTGGAAAACGGCTCAGTCTCCCGAAGTCCAACAATGCCTTCGAGATAATGCGTGCAGTGATCTGCGGTGAGCACGTTGGCGGCCGACGATTCCAGCACCATTTCGGTCGCACACGACCGCTTATCGGCGCGACGCAATCTGACAACGCTTACTTGCGCGCAAGGACACAGGCCGCCCTATGCTCAGCGCATGGCCGCCTCGAATAGCTTGCGATTGAACCAGGTGGACCTGGCGATGGGCAGGTAGGCGTCCCAATTGCTGGGTAGCAACATCGTGCTGTCCTGGTCCAGCTCCGTCAGGCCCCTTCCGGTTCGGAGGCAGGCTTGGCCGCTGACACCAGCGACTGCAATGCCTTGCGATCGTCCAGCGACGGCAGCTCATATTGGCGCCGGACAGGTCCGACATCACGCCCATCACGAACGGAATCTGCACCTTCTCCTGCGCGCCGTAGACCTCCGCGTCGTATTCGATCTGCACGCATGGCGCCCGATTGCGGGCGATGAACTTCTGACGGCTGGCCATGCCTGATTTCCGATTGAGCTTGCCCGTTGCGCCAACGTGCGGGGCACGTGCGCTGTCTTGTGGCCTGGATATCGCCGGCCCGGCCGATCGCCTGGAGCCTGCGTGCGACGCCGGTGCTGCTGGCCTGCCCGCAACTACCGCACCACGCGGACCCAAGCGACAGGCCGTGCGATGACGCCCCTTCAGCAGTGCGGCGAGTCTAGGAATGCCCCTGCACACAACCGGCAAATCCTCTCACTCGTGCCGATGCGTGATGCGCGGCCGACTTCATGAAAGAAACGTGATGGGTTGGCGATGCTTTTTTCGGTTGATCGAAGGACAGGCCCCGGAGGTGGGCCGCAGGCAGTACCGCATGAGCATCAGCTACTACAGCGCCATCGTTCCGCAAGCGTCCTCGACCATGGAGGCGCATGCGTCGCTGATGATCGATCTGCTGGCCTACATCGAGCAGCACATCGGCGAGGCCGAGCTCGGTACCGAGTCCCTGCAGCAGGCGTTCGGACTGTCGCGTGCATCGTTGTACCGGCTGTTCCAGTCGCGCGGGGGCGTGGCCAGCTATATCCGCGAGCAGCGCCTGTGCGCCGCGTACCGTTATCTGCAGGCCTACCCGGAGTGCGGCCTGACCTGGCTGCTGTACGAAATGGGCTTTGCATCGGAGCGGCAGTTCCAACGCTGTTTCCAGCAGCGTTTCGGCATGCCGCCGATGCACTGGCGCCGCCAGTGCCGCGCCGCGCCGCCGACGCATTCGCCACGCCGCGGACACTACATGCCGGTGTGGCGCTTCATGCGCGAGCTGAGCGAGGATGCGCAGCGCGATCACGCATCGGTGCGCGCCGGCACGCTGCCGGTGCAGTCCGCCACGCTGGCGCATACCGAAGCGCTACGGCGTCTTGCACAGCCGGCACCAATGGAAAGCTGACCTCCAATTCGCAAGCCGCAATCCGCGTAGGAGCGCGCATGAGCGCGATGAGGCTTTACCGATAACGCCCCGTCGCGCTCAGGCGCGCTCCTACGAGGATTGTGCGACTTGGAACGTAGGACGCTTTGCATCTGCTCTGGCGCAGCAAAACATCCAACGATCAGCGGATCACCAGCACCGGGATCGAACTGTGCGTGAGCACCTCCACCGTCTGGCTACCAAGCAGCATGCGGCGCATGCCACGGCGGCCGTGCGAGGTCATGATGATCAGATCGCTGTTGCACTCCTTGGCGGTCTGCACGATGCCTTCGGCGGCGAAGCGGTCCAGCACGTGGCGCGACGTGGCCTTGATATTGGCCGCAGCCGCCAGCTCCAGCGCCGGGCGCAGGATCTTCTCTGCGGCAGCTTCGCGTTCCTTGCGGTACTCCGGACTTGCCTCGTAGCCCACGCTCCAGCCCATCGCGTCGTACATGCCCATTGCCCACGGCTCGGACACGGTGACGATATCGACCTTGCCGCCAGTCGCCTTGGCCAGTTCAAGACCCTGGAACAAACCACGATGCGACAGCTCGGATGCATCGATGGCGATCAGGATACGTTTGTACATGGTGATCTCCGAAGTGACTGGCAGCATCGCCGGTGATGGCAGCCTGACAGGGTCCAGCGACGCAGACATTGATGTGGATCAATCCAGCTGCGGCGGTCGCACTGTTGCTCAAGCAGGGTTGTAGAGCTCGCCCGACGCATTTTCTGTGCATCCTGCCGTCTGTTGCTCTGCGTTCGATTCGATCGCAGGGTGTCACGGATGATGCTGTGAATGCATCGGGCAGCGCACAACGGCACGCTCGTAGTGACGGTTACATGTCCAATTTACGACCGCAATGCGTAGATGCAACGCGCTCGTCTGCTGTCGGATGCGTTGCACGTGTACGCATGACATGAAAACTTTCGCTGGCCGCTGATATTGCCCAGCTCGGCAGCCTCTAGCAGGACTGGCTGAAATTTACGAATGCTCCAGTGTGATCATCATAGAAAATGTATAGCTGCGCAGTGTCGTGACGGAGGCTGCCAATATCGATCTGCCCTACAAACACCAACGGCCGTCCTTCAACGATAGGCCAATCAGGGCCTTGCAGCCACTTCGGCGCCGATTTCAAGAAACGAAAATCCTGCGCGATCTTGTCTTTTAAAATTCTCACTAGTTCCTTTCCCTTGCTATCGCCCTGACCTTCGATAGCAAGGGAAAAGTACCAGGATGGAAGATCAAGCCATTTGGGCTGAACTTTTAGTGTCAACTCGAGTAACTCGCCATATTTTTCACTACAGACATGCGCAACCTCGTGTTTCTTCAAGAAGCTGCAAAGTAGTTTTTGAACATTGTAGACAGAGCCGATCCGGCTGTAGTCCTGGCTGATCAGATGCGTGTAGAGATCAGCTTCCTGGATGTAGGCAGGAAGTTGAACTTCATTCTTTAGAAGACGTTCGAAGGACGCATATGACTGAATCTTCCGTTCAAACTCCTCTGCAGAAATCGAGGCTTCCACAAAAGCTTTTATCGTCGCTTCCACCATCATTGCTTCGCTCCGTCCTGTGGAAATTCGCGCATCGCCACTGCCAGCCACGACGTACCCTCCTCCGGCGCTGCGCGCCACCTTCTCCCGATGGGAGAAGGGAAAACCTCGTTGTCCAATCAGCAGCGGCCACCACAGTGCGTCTCCCCGTAGTAGAAGAAACGCCTACATCACCGTCAAATTCGCATACGCCATCACCAGCCACTTGGCGCCGACGTCATCGAATTGCACCTGCACCCGCGCGTGCGCACCGGCCCCCTCGTAGTCCACCACCACGCCGCTGCCGAACTTGGGGTGTTGGACATTGGCGCCGAGCTTGATCGGCGCAGCTTCGACCACGCCATGCACCGGTCCGCCGCGGGCCGCGCCCAGCGAGGCGGTGCGCGAGACCTGCACTTTCGGGCGTACCTCGTGCAGCAATTCGCGCGGAATTTCGCGCAGGAAGCGCGAGGGCACGTTGTAGTTGTCCTGGCCGTGGATGCGTCGCGATTCGGCGTAGCACAGCACCAGCTTCTGCCGCGCGCGGGTGATGCCCACATAGGCCAGGCGGCGCTCTTCTTCCAGCCGGCCGCTTTCTTCCAGCGAGCGAGCGCTCGGGAACAGGCCATCTTCCAGGCCGACCAGGAACACGATGGGGAATTCCAGGCCCTTGGCCGAATGCAGCGTCATCAACTGCACGCCTTCTTCGCCGGCCTGGGCCTGGCCTTCGCCGGCTTCCAGCGAGGCGTAGGCCAGGAAGGCCACCAGCTCGGTCATGCCCTGGCTGTCTTCATCGTCCGGGCGGGTGAAGCGCGAAGCCACCGACACCAGTTCGTCAAGGTTCTCGGTACGCGATTCCGAATCCAGCCCGCTGCGGCTTTCCTTGGCCCAATGCTCGCGCAAGCCCGAGCGCATCAGCACATGGTCGATGCGTTCGGCCAGTTCCATGTCGCCGGTTTCGGCATGCAGCTGGCCGACCAGGCTCAGGAACGTGGCCAGCGCATTGCGGGCGCGCGCGGCCAGGGTGTTTTCCTGCGTGGACAGCATTGCCGCTTCCCACAGCGACAAGGCGTTGGCGCGTGCCAGGCGGCGCACTTCATCCAGCGTGCGATCGCCGATGCCGCGCGTGGGCGTGTTGACCGCGCGCTCGAACGCGGCATCGTCGCTGCGGTTGGTAAGCAGGCGCAGGTACGCCAACGCATCCTTGATTTCGGCACGCTCAAAGAAGCGCATGCCGCCGTACACACGGTACGGCAGCTGCTCGGAAATCAGCGCTTCTTCCAGCGCGCGCGACTGCGCGTTGCTGCGATACAGCACCGCCACTTCGCCATAACTGCCGCCATCGCGCACCCACTGCCGCGCGCGTTCGACCACATAGCGCGCCTCGTCGACCTCGTTGTAGGCCGCATACAGGTCGATCGGATCGCCGTCGCCGGAATCGGTCCACAGCTGCTTGCCGATCCGGTCCGGGTTGTGCGCGATGACCGCATTGGCCGCGCCCAGGATATTGGCGCTGGAGCGGTAGTTCTGCTCCAGCCGCACGGTCTGCGCGCCGGGGAAATCCTTCAGGAAGCGCTGGACGTTCTCGACCTTGGCGCCGCGCCAGCCGTAGATGGCCTGGTCGTCGTCGCCCACCACGAACACGTGGCCGGTTTCACCGGCCAGCACGCGCACGAAGGCGTACTGGATGGCGTTGGTGTCCTGGAACTCGTCGACCAGGATCTCGCGGAAGCGCGCACGGTAATGCGCCAGCAAGGCCGGGGTGTCGCGCAGCAGTTCGTGCGCGCGCAGCAACAACTCGGCGAAATCGAGCAGGCCGGAGCGGTCGCAACGTTCCTGGTAGGCGGCGTAGACCTGCCGGCGTACTTCGGTCCAGTCGTCGTTGGGCTCGGGCTGGATATGCTGCGGACGGCGGCCTTCGTCCTTCTGCTCGTTGATCCACCAGCTCATCTGCTTGGGCGGATACTTGCCCTCGTCCAGCTCCAGCGCCTGCACCACGCGCTTGACCAGCCGCAGCTGGTCGTCGCTGTCCATGACCTGGAAGCCTTCCGGCAGCCGCGCGTCCTGCCAATGCAGCCGCAGCAGCCGATGCGCCAGCCCATGGAAGGTGCCGATCCACATCCCGCGGCTGCCGTTACGCAGCTGCAGGTCGGTACGGTGGCGCATTTCGCCGGCGGCCTTGTTGGTGAAGGTCACCGCGAAGATGCCGTGGTTGGGCACGCCCTGGACTTCGTTGAGCCAGGCGATGCGATGGATCAGCACGCGCGTCTTGCCGGAGCCGGCGCCGGCCAGCACGAGGTAATGCCCCGGCGGCGCGGAAACGGCCTCGCGCTGGGCGGGGTTTAAATGATCGAGCAAATGAGAGACATCCACCGCCGCATTTTACCGGTTGTGGCGTCGCTGCGGCTGAGATTGCGATGAAGCGGTTGGGAATGCGGGGTTTCGCACGCACCCTCATCCGTCCCTGCGGGGCACCTTCTCCCGGTGGGAGAAGGGAGTAAGCCCCTCTCCCATCGGGAGAGGGATTGGGGTGAGGGTACGGGGCGAAGCAGTCGGTGCATCACTTCCGAAGGCGCGTGGCGACGCGTTTGTCACTGCAGGCACTGGTAGATGTCTGAGGCGCCCTCATCCGGCACTACGTGCCATCTTCTCCCGTCAGATCTCGCGGCTGGCCGATCAATCGCCGCCTGGTAGCCCCAGCACATCCCGCGCAATCGCCGCTGCCTGCTCACGCAGCTCCGGCACTGCCAGGCTCTCCCACAACGACCCGATCCGCAGGCTGCCGATCACCCGCAACCGCGGATTGGCGCGCCCCTCCGCGTCGATCAGACAGCCATCGGCAGCGGTATCCACCCCGATCCCATGCGGCCCGGCCACCGCAATGCCCTGCCCCAGCAGCTGCTGCAGCAGCGGGTTGCGCATCGCCTGCACGCGCATTTCCACGCCGGTGGCGTTGACCAGCGTCTGCACATCCAGCTGCAAGGCATGCCCGGCACTGGCGCCGGCACTGAGCCGCACGCAGGCGCCGGCCTGGAACGCCACATCCAGCCGCGCGCGATGCAGCTGCAATTGTCCGCGCGCGCGCATCGCCTGCAGCTGCGCATGCACCGGCGCGGCGATGCGGTGACGATGCACATCCCAATAGCGCACCACGTGGCGCAGGAAGCGGCGTTGGTCGGCAGCCGACAGCGTTTGCCACAGGGCCTGACTCAGCGGGCGCACACGCTCCATCACGCTCTGCCAGGGCAGGCCTTGCGCCATCGCCACCCACGCATGCTGCCGCAAGCTGCGCATCCGTGCACGCAGCGACAGCGCCAGCAACGGCTGCGGATCGAAGTCCGCCGCAACGCAGTGCGCCTGCGGCAACGGCAGCAGCCCATGCCGCGACACCACGTGCACCGCCCCGCGATGCGCCTGCGCGGCCAGCGTCACCACCGTGTCGGCCATGCTCAGTCCCGAGCCGACGATGCACACCGCCGCGTCCTGCGGCAACGCGGCGACCGCTTCGGTATCCCAGGCTTCCACCCGCTGGGTTGCCGACAGGCCGGTGGCCCCGCGCAGCGGCAACGGCCGCAACGCATTGCCTACCGCCAACACCACGCTGCTGGCGTGCAGGGTCTGCCCATCGTCGAGCTGCAACCGCGCGCCGTCGGCACCGGCTTGCAGCGTCTGCACGCGGGCGCTGTGCACGGTGAGCGTCGCCGGGCTCTGCGCACGCGCGGCCTGCAGGCGTTCGCGCAAGTAGGGCGCGTAGTGCCGGCGCCCGACGAAGTGCTGCGGCAGCTGCACGTCCTCCAGCTCCGGGCAGCAGGCGTGCGCACGCAGGTAATCAACGAAATCCTGCGGCGCCTCCACCAACGCACTCATCCGCGCAGCGGGCACATTGAGCAGATGTTCGGGACGCGCGGTGGAGTAGGCCACGCCCTCGCCCAGCACCGCCTGCGGCTCGATCAGCACGATCTGCACCGGTGCCACGGCCTGACGCAATAGCTGCAGCGCCACCAGCACCCCGGATGCGCCACCGCCAACGATGGCGATCACTGCATCGCCGGGACCACGCAATTCATTCATCCGGCAATTGTAGGCGATGCGTCGCGTCGCACCGATGACAGCGGCCATGCCCGCCGCGATGGCCGGGATAGCCCCGCGCGCACACGCCAGCGCGACGCACCCCGTCCAACAAAGCGGTCGCCGAACGCGTCCATTCGAGCGCGGGCGCGTTCGCATGCAGCGCGATCTTGCCGCCCCAGACGCGTCCCCCACTTCACCTGCCACCGCAGGCACCCACTGCGCCACAACGGGCGCTGCGCGCGCATGGACCGCGCCCGCACGGACTACATCAACGCATCGGCCAGGCGCGCAATGCCTTCGCGACTGCGGCGCCAGGCCGGGCGCGTGCGCCACTGCTCCAGCTCCAGCTGGCGTGCGTTGGCCAGGTAATCCTGCTCGATCGCACGCAGCCGCTGCACCACGCCCTGGTCGTAGCAGAGCATGCCGATCTCGGCATTGAGCGCGAACGAGCGGATGTCCAGGTTGATCGAGCCGACCAGCGCGATGTCCTCGTCCATGCTCAGGTGCTTGGCATGCAGGAAGTGCGGGCGATACAGCGCGATCTTGACCCCGCAACGCAGCAGCTCTTCGAAATACGCCTCCTGCGCCCAGGCCGCCAGGATCTGGTTGTTGCTCTCCGACAGGATCAGCTGCACATCCACGCCCGACACCGCAGCAATGCGCAAGGCACTGAGCAAGGCTTCGTCGGGGACGAAATACGGTGTCACCAGCACCACCTTGCGCCGCGCCAGATGGATCACCGCGTTGATCGCATCGCGCGCATTCTCGAACGGATACGCCGGCCCGCTAGGCAGCAGCTGCGTGGCGATGTTGGCCTCGCACACCGGCGCATCCGGCCATACGTCCAGGCGCTGTCCGGTTTCGGTGAACCAGTCGCTGGCGAACACCGCTTCCAGATGATTGACCACCGGCCCGCGCACGCGCGCCACCAGCTCGCGATTGGGCACCCCGTCGATGAAGCCGGCCTCGGCCAGGTTCTGCGAGCCGACAAAGCCCACCTGGTTGTCGATCACCGCAATCTTGCGGTGGTTACGCAGATCCATGCGCCCGCTGCGGCGCCAGCGCAGGCCACCGGGCAACACCGCCAGCACGTCCACCCCGCCAGCCTGCAGCTGCTTGCGGTAATGGCGCAGACCGCGCTTGGCGCCCACCGCATCCAGCAGCACGCGGCAGCGCACGCCGCGCGCACCGGCACGCAGCAGCGCGGCGACCACCGCGTCGCCCACCGCATCGTCGAACATCAGGTAATACAGCAGATGCACGCGCTTTTCCGCCATGTCGATCGCGGTGATCAAGGCCTGCAGCGACTGCGTGTAGTCGTCCAGCAAGTCCACCGCATTGCCCAGCGTGGGCATGAAGTCGCCCTGGCGTTCGATCAGCGGCACCACCTCGGCGCTGCTGGTGTCCGCCTGCGGGGTCCAGCGCAGGGCATGCAGCGGCAGTTGCTGCTCGCGGATCACCTGCGAGGCAGTGGCCTGGCGTTCCACCCGCACCCGCGATAGCCACGGATGCCCGAACAGCAGATACAGCGGCAGGCCGACCACCGGCACGAAGCCGATCAGCAGCAACCAGCTGCGCGCCGCACCCGGCGTGGTGCGGGCCGGAATCCACAACAGCGCGGCCAGGCGAATCGCCCAGTCCAGTGCCAACAGCCAGGTCCCTTGCAACCAGTCAGGCAGCATCAGCGATCCGTTCTCAAGAAGGCCCCGATTCTGACCGCCCGGTGCGTGAACGCAACGGGGCGGGCGCGTCGATCGGCGCGCAATAGCGAAACGGCCCACCCTGCGCATCGGCCGGCTGCACGCGCTCGGCACAGACCTGCCGCAGCGTCTGCACGAATGCCGACTGCGCGCGGGTGGGATGCCAGTCGCTGCGCAGCGTCATGCCGATCTGGCGGCGCAGCTGCGGCCCGGCGCGGCCGACCTCGCACAGCAAGCCGGCGCGGCGCTCGAACAGGAACTGGTCGCGCGACATCAGCGTGAGCCAGTCGCCTTCCAGCAGCAGCCCGCGGATGGTCAGCTCCGCGCCGCATTCGATGCGCAGCGCCGGCGGCTCGATCCGCTGATCGCGAAACATCTGCTCCCAGCGTGCGCGCACCGGCGTGCCGGTGGTGGCGATCACCCAGGGATAGTCCAGCAACTGCGCGAACGCGTAGGCGCGCCCGGCCAGCGGATGCCCGCTGCGCGCCACGATCACCGGCTCGTCGTCGAACAATGGCTCCTGCAGCACATCGCGCACCGGCAACGGCTCGCGCAGCGCACCGATCAGCAGGTCCAGCCCGCCCTCGCGCAGATGCGCCAGCAACTCGTCATACGGGCCTTCGACCACGTTGACGCTGGCACCGGGATGCGCGCGCGCAAACCGCGCCAGTACCTGCGGCAGCAGGATCGCCCGCGCCAGCGGCATCACCCCTAGCGCGATCCGGCCGGCGTGCTGCGAGCGCAACGCGCTCACTTCGTCCAGGCCCGCGCGCAATTCGGCCAGCGCCAGGCGCACCTGCCGCAGCAGCCGCGTGGCCACCGGCGTGGCCTGCATGGTCTTGCCGCGGCGCACCGTCAGCGGTACCTCGATCACATCGGCCAGCGACTGCACCGCGCGGTAGATCGCCGGTTGCGAGACCCCGGCGCGCGCCGCCGCCAGCGAATAACTCCCGGCCACATCCACCGCGACCAGCGCCTGCAGCTGACCCAGCGAGACCCGTCGCTCCAGGCCGGGCCGGGCCGGCAGCCGCAACGCCCGCCGCGCCACCCGGATGCCGCGACCCAGTTGCTCCAACGCCCGCGCGATGCGCGGCACCAGCAACTGCGTGGCCTCGGTGGCGACCATGCCGCCCGGATGCCGTTCGAACAGGCGCACGCCGAGCTGCTGTTCCAGCCGCGCCACCGCCTGGGTCAATGCCGGTTGCGACAGATTCACCTGCGGCGCGGCCGCGCTGATGCTGCCCAGCCGGTGCACCACCACCAGGGCGTAGAGATGGCGAAGGTTCGGCTCGGGAGTCGGCGGCATGCTCTAACTATAAGCAAAACCAATATGCATACCTCAAATGAATCTTGAGCCAGCAGGCGATCGCCGCACAGACTCAGTGCACCCCTAACGAGGATGGATGGATGAGCCAGGTCGTCACCCGGATCGAGCGCACCCCGTTGGCCGTCGTCGACGGGCTTGCGCAGGCCGGCGTGGCCACCGTGCACGAGGCGCAGGGGCGCAGCGGCCTGCTGCACCATCGCCTGCGGCCGATCTATGCCGGCTGCCGCATCGCCGGCACCGCCGTCACCGTGTCGATCCCGCCCGGCGACAACTGGATGATGCATGTGGCCATCGAGCAACTGCAGCCCGGCGATGTGCTGGTGGTCGCCCCGACCAGCGCCTGCTGCGATGGCTATTTCGGCGACCTACTCGCCACCTCGGCACAGGCGCGCGGCTGCCGCGGGTTGATCATCGATGCCGGAGTACGCGATGTGCGCGACCTCACGGCGATGCAGTTCCCCGCCTGGAGCCGCGCCATCTGCGCGCATGGCACCATCAAGGAGACGCTGGGCTCGGTCAACGTGCCGCTGGTCTGCGCCGACGCGCTGGTGCAGCCGGGCGATGTGGTGGTGGCCGACGACGATGGCGTGTGCGTGGTGCCGCGCGCCAGCGCCGACGCGGTGCTGGCCGAAGCGCAGGCACGCGAAGCGCGCGAACTGCGCAAACGCGAGCGCCTGGCACGCGGCGAACTGGGCCTGGACATCTATGCCATGCGCGAGCGGCTGGCGGCCAAGGGCCTGCGCTATGTCTGAGCACATCCGCGCGATGTGGATGCGCGGCGGCACCTCCAAGGGCGGCTTTTTCCTGGCCGACGAGTTGCCGGGCGAGCGCGCCGCACGCGATGCCTTCCTGCTGCGCGCCTACGGCTCGCCGGATGTCCGCCAGATCGACGGCATGGGCGGCGCCGATCCGCTGACCTCCAAGGTCGCGATCGTCTCGCGCTCGGCACGCGACGATGCCGACGTGGACTATCTGTTCCTGCAGGTGTCGGTGGACCAGGCACAGGTCAGCGACGCGCAGAACTGCGGCAACATGCTGGCCGGCGTTGCGCCGTTCGCGCTGGAGCGGGGCTTGTTGCCCGCACGCGATGGCGAAACCGATGTGCGCATCTTCATGCGCAACACCGGCACGCTGGCCACCGCCAGCGTGCAGACGCCCGGCGGCCAGGTGCGCTACGACGGCGACGCGCGCATCGACGGCGTGCCCGGCACCGCTGCGCCAATTGCGCTGGCATTTGCCGACATCGCCGGCTCCTCGTGTGGCGCCTTGCTGCCGACCGGCAACAGGGTCGACACCCTGGAGGGCGTGGAGGTCACGCTGATCGACAACGGCATGCCCTGCGTGGTGCTGCGCGCCAGCGATCTCGGCATCAGCGGTTACGAAGACCGCAACACCCTCGATGCAGATGCGGCACTGAAGACCCGCCTGGAATCGCTTCGTTTGCAAGCCGGCCCGTTGATGCAGCTGGGCGATGTTGCCGAGGCCACCGTGCCCAAGATGATGCTGGTCGCCGCCCCGCGCCATGGCGGCGCGATCAGCGTGCGCTCGTTCATTCCGCACCGCTGCCACGCCTCGATCGGCGTGCTCGGCGCCGTCACCGTGGCCACTGCCTGCCTGCTGCCCGGCTCGCCCGCGCATGCTCTGGCGCAGCTGCCTGGCGGCACCACCCAGCAGCTGGAGGTCGAGCATCCCAGTGGTGCGAGCAGCTGCGTGATCACGGTCGATTCGCACGGCAAGGTGGTGCGCGCTGCCGTGCTGCGCACTGCACGCAAGCTGTTCGATGGGCAGTTGTATGGCTGAGCGGATGGATGCGCCACCACGCTGGATCGATCGCCATCGGCCATGCCCGTCCCACGACCTGCGCCTGCGGCGCGGCATGGCCGACACCGCGTGCTGCAGCGACCTGCGCGTGAGCATCCATGCGCGCACCACACCCCACGTGGGCACCTGCAGGTTCCGCGCACCGGGTGGGCCCGCCTTTCGCGTACGTGGTCGTTTGCTCACCGATCCCGCCGCCTCAACAAGACCCTTGCCATGATCATCGACTGCCACGGCCACTACACCACCGCGCCCGCGGCGCACGATGCCTTCCGCAAGGCGCAGATCGCGCAGTACGACGACCCGAGTTTGCCCGCGCCGGTGTATCCGTCCATCTCCGACGATGCACTGCGCGACAGCATCGAACAGCACCAGCTGCGCCTGTTGCGCGAGCGCGGTGCCGACATGACGATTTTTTCGCCACGCGCCAGCACCATGGCGCACCATATCGGCGACGAAGTAGTCAGCCAGGTGTGGACGCGCCACTGCAACGACCTGATCGCGCGCGTGGTGCAGCTGTATCCGCAGACCTTCATCGGCGTGTGTCAGTTGCCGCAGTCGCCGGGCGTGCCGATCGCCCAGTCGATCGCCGAGCTGCAACGTTGTGTCACCGAACTCGGGTTTGTCGGCTGCAATCTCAATCCCGACCCGTCCGGTGGCCACTGGAACGGCGTGCCATTGACCGATCGCGCCTGGTATCCGTTCTTCGAAAAGATGGTCGAGCTCGACGTGCCGGCGATGGTGCATGTGTCGGGCAGCTGCAACGCCAACTTCCACGCCACCGGCGCGCATTATCTCAATGCCGATACCACCGCGTTCATGCAGTTTCTCCAAGGTGATCTGTTCGCTGATTTCCCGGACTTGCGCTTCATCATCCCGCACGGCGGCGGCGCGGTGCCGTATCACTGGGGCCGCTTCCGCGGCCTGGCCGACATGCTCGGCAAGCCGCCGCTGTCCACGCATGTAATGCGCAATGTGTTCTTCGACACCTGCGTGTATCACCAGCCCGGCATCGATCTGCTGTTCAAGGTCATCGACATCGACAACATCCTGTTCGGCTCGGAGATGGTCGGTGCGGTGCGCGGCATCGACCCGCAGACCGGCCAGTATTTCGACGACACCAAGCGCTACATCGATGCCTTGGCGATTTCCGACGCCGACAAGCGCAAGGTATTCGAAGGCAATGCGCGGCGGGTGTATCCACGCCTGGATGCGCAATTGCGTGCGCGTGGGCTGTAGCTGCGCTTCCTTCTCCCATCGGGAGAAGGTGCCCCGCAGGGGCGGATGAGGGACGCCTCGGAGAGTGGTCATCGGCTGCGATGCCAAACGCGTCGCCGCGCGCCTTTAGAAATGAAACACCGGCTGCTTCGCCTCGAACTGCCAACGACTGACGGTGCGTGCAATCGGAAAAACGACGTTTCGCTTGCGAGTGGCTTCGCCCCGTACCCTCACCCCGCCCCCTCTTCCGGAGGGAGAGGGGAGTGCACGCTGACCATTGTTGCAATCAACCCCCGCAACACTCCACAAACGCAAACACCCGCCTTGCGGCGGGTGTTTGCCTGGATGCAGATCGGGTAATCGGTGGATTACTTGATCTTGCCTTCCTTGTACATCACGTGCTTACGCACGACCGGGTCGTATTTCATCATTTCCATCTTCCCCGGAGTGTTCTTCTTGTTCTTGTCCGTGGTGTAGAAGTGGCCGGTAGCGGCCGAGGAAATCATACGAATCTTGTCACGCTTGCCTTTTGCCATGACTGCTTACTCCTCAGACCTTTTCGCCGCGCGCACGCAGCTCTTTCAGAACGGCATCAATCCCGTTCTTGTCGATGGTGCGCAATGCATGCGCGGAGACACGGAGCTTCACCCAACGGTTCTCGCTGGCGACCCAGAAGCGGCGCTCATGCAGGTTGGGCAGGAAGCGACGACGGGTTCTGTTGTTTGCGTGGGAGACGTTGTTACCCGTCTGCACACGCTTGCCGGACACTTGGCATACGCGGGACATTACGCACCTCGATAAATGAATTGCCACCCATAGCCTGGGGAGCGGCGGCCCCGACAGCGTCAAGCTGCCACGCAACGTTGGGAATCAAGAACTTACGCTGGGAACAAGCCGGCAACCCCATCGCGTTGGGTGCCGCCATCCGGAGCGATCCGGGCACAGCGAGCCGCGCATTATGCACGGCTTTCCTATGTGCCGCAAGCACTTAGACCGCACTCCCCGCCCGCTCGCGGTGCAGCCAGCGATACAGCACCGGCAGCACCAGCAGGGTCAGCAAGGTCGACGAGACGATGCCGCCGATCACCACCGTGGCCAGCGGGCGCTGCACCTCGGCCCCGGCGCCGACATTGAAGGCCATCGGCACAAAGCCCAGTGCGGCCACCAGCGCCGTCATCAGCACCGGGCGCAGGCGGCTCAGCGCGCCTTCGCGCAAGGCCTGCTCCAGCGACATGCCCTCGGCCCGCAGGCTGCGCACGAAGGCGATCATCACCAGGCCGTTGAGCACCGCCACCCCTGACAGCGCGATAAAGCCGACACCGGCGGAGATCGACAACGCCAGGCCGCGCAGCGCCAGCGCCACCACGCCACCGGTCAGCGCCAGCGGCACGCCACTGAACACCACCAGCGCATCGCGCAGCGAACCGAACGACCAGTACAGCAGCGCGAAGATCAGCAGCAAGGTGCCCGGCACCACCCAGGCCAGCCGCTGGCCGGCGGAGATCAGTTGCTCGAAGGTGCCGCCGTAGCCGATCCAGTAGCCGGTGGGCAGCACGACCTCGGCCTGCACACGCTGCTGCACCTCGGCGACGAACCCGCCCAGGTCGCGGTCGCGCACATTGGCGGTGATCACGATGCGGCGCTTGCCGTCTTCGCGATTGATCTGGTTGGGCCCGAGCACGGTTTGTACCTTTGCGACCTCGCGCAGCGGCACCGTGGTCGGTTCGCCACTCCGCCAGCCGGCCGCGCGGCTGGACTCGTCGGCATCGGCGCGCTCGCCATCGCCACGCAGCGGGATCGGCAGATCGGCCAATGCCGTCGGGTCCTGCCGCAGGCCTTCGGGCAGGCGCACCACGATGTCGAACCGGCGGTCGCCTTCGAACAACTGCCCGGCCGCCTGCCCACCCACCGCCGCCGACACCGTGTCCTGCACCACGCCGGGATTGAGCCCGTACCCGGCCAGTGCGACGCGATCGGGCACCACCGCCAGCATCGGCAGGCCGGTGGCCTGCTCCAGGCTCACGTCGGCCGCACCCGGCACCTTGCTGGCGACTTCCTGCACGCGCTGCCCCAGCTTGACCAGCGTGTCCAGGTCATCGCCGTAGACCTTGATCGCCACATCCGCACGCACGCCGGAAATCAGCTCGTTCATGCGCATCTGGATCGGCTGGGTGAACTCGTAGTTGTTGCCGGGCAGCTGCTTCACCGCTTCCTCGATCTCGGCCACCAACTGCGCCTTGGGCTTGCGCGGGTCCGGCCATCGCGCGCGCGGATGCATGATCAAGAACGTATCGGCCACCGACGGCGGCATCGGATCGGTCGCCACTTCGGCGGTGCCGAGCTTGCCGAACACATGCGCCACCTCCGGAAACTGCTTGATGCGTTTTTCCAGCGTGGACTGCATGGTGATGGCCTGTTCCAGGCTGGTGCCGGGAATGCGCAAGGCGTGCAGCGCGATGTCGCCCTCGTCCAGGTTCGGGATGAACTCGCTGCCCAGGCGCGTGGCCAATACCGCGCACAGCGCCACCGCCACCACCGCACCGAGACCGACCCAACGGCCGTGATGCAGCGCGCGATCCAGCAAGGGCGCATACACGCCGCGCGCCCAGCGCATCGCGCGGTTCTCGTGCTCGGCCACCTTGCCGCCGAGCAACAAGGCGATCGCTGCGGGGACAAAAGTGAGCGACAGCAGCATCGCACCGCTCAGCGCCAGCACCACCGTGATCGCCATCGGATGGAACATCTTGCCCTCGATGCCGGTGAGTGCGAACACCGGCAGATACACCGCCGTGATGATGCCTAGGCCGAACAGGCTGGGCCGGATCACCTCTGCCGTGGCTTCGGCGGTCAGTTCGAAACGCTCGTCGCGCTCGAGCACCCGACCCAGGCGCAATTGCGCTTGCCCGAAGCGGCGCAGGCAGTTCTCCACGATGATCACCGCGCCATCGACGATCAAGCCGAAATCCAGCGCACCCAGACTCATCAGGTTGCCGGACACGCCACCGCGCACCATGCCGGTGAGGGTGAACAACATCGCCAGCGGAATCACCGCCGCGGTGATCAGGGCCGCACGCACATTGCCCAGCAGCAGGAACAGCACCACGATCACCAGCAACGCGCCTTCGATCAGGTTCTTGGCGACGGTGACGATGGTGCGGTCCACCAGCGCGGTGCGGTCGTAGACCGGCACCGCCTGCACGCCGGCCGGCAAGCTGGCATTGGCCACTTCCAGCCGCTGCGCTGCGGCCTGCGCCACGGTGCGGCTATTGGCGCCGACCAGCATGAACACCGTGCCGAGCACCACTTCGGTGCCGTCCTGGGTGGCCGCACCGGTGCGCAACTCGCGCCCCTCGCCGACCTGCGCCACATCGCGCACCCGGATCGGCACGCCTTGGCGCCGATCCAGTACGATCGCCCCGATCTGCGCGATATCGTCCACCTGCCCCGGCACCCGCACCAGGAACTGCTGGCCGTTACGTTCGATATAGCCGGCACCGATGTTGCGGTTGTTCGCCTCCACCGCGCGCGCCACATCGTCCAGCGTGAAACCCAGGGCGACCAGGCGTGCCGGATCCGGAGTGATGTGGATCTGCCGCGCGTAGCCGCCGATGGTATTGACCTCGGTGACGCCAGGCACATTGCGCAACTGCGGGCGCACCACCCAGTCCTGCAGGGTGCGTAGATCGGTGGCCGTCCACGCACTGCCATCGGGCTTGCGCGCATTCGCTTTGGCTTCGACCGTGTACATGAAGATCTCGCCAAGCCCGGTCGCGATCGGCCCCAGCTGCGGCTCTAGGTCGGCCGGCAGTTGCGACTTGACCTGCTGCAGCCGCTCGGCCACCTGTTGCCGCGCAAAATACAGGTCCGTGCCATCGGCAAAGACCGCCGTCACCTGCGACAAGCCATAGCGCGACAACGAACGCGTGGATTCCAGGCCGGGCAAGCCCGCCAGCACCGTCTCCAGCGGAAACGTCACCCGCTGCTCCGACTCCAACGGCGAGTACCCCGGCGCGGCCGTGTTGACCTGCACCTGCACATTGGTGATGTCCGGCGTGGCATCGATCGGCAGGCGCGAAAAACTCCATGCCCCGATCGCAATCAACACCGCCGTCAACGCCAGCATCAACCACCGCTGCGCGATCGCGAACCGAATGATGTTAGTGAGCATGACGCGCACCTCCACGCACACGCGGCGCAACGGCGTGCGCAGCCACGCCGATCAGTGCGTAAGTACGCACGCACGACGCCGGCGCAATCGCAGCGGGCTGCCGTCGGCCAGCGGCACTGCAGCCAGGATCCCGACCCTCGCCGCTATCGCGATCGCCCCCGACGCATCTAACCTTTGCCGCGCAGATTCTCACGCTGTTGCTGGCGTGATCGCCTGCGCCGTAAGTGCGTGGATGACGTAAAAAACGTTTCACCGAAGAATGGACGAACTGGTCGCAAGCACGCGCTTGCGGTCGAGGCAGACGCAAACCGGAAGCGCAGCGATCAATGATCATGCGACGCCCCCGACTTCTCGATATCCGCCTTCACCAGATAACTCTGCTCCACCACCACCGCGTCACCCGCGGTCAGACCCGACACCACCTGCACCTGCTGCGCATCGCGCGCGCCCAGTGTCACCGGCCGCACCTCGTACACATCTCCCACCCGCACGAACACCACCTCCCAGTCGCGAAACTGCTGCAAGGCCCCCACCGGCACCACCATCGCCGCCGGCTGCTGCGCCACCGTCACCCGCGCCTTCACCGCCGAGCCCGGCCGCCACAGGCCATCGCTGTTGCGCAGCACCGCGCGCGCCACCGTGCTCTGACTCGCGGTGGCCGTGCCCGGCAACACGCGTTCCAATGTGGTCTGCGCCACCACGCCATCGCTGATGCGCGTCACCGTCACCGGTGCGCCGGCGGTGATGTGGCCGGCATCGGCGCCGAAGATGTGCAGATCCACCCACAGGCTCGACAGGTCGGCAATCTCGAACAACGCCTGGCCTTCGCTGGCGTTGCTGCCCAGGCTGGCATTGCGGGCGAGCACGGTGCCGCTGATCGGTGCACTGACCGAATACGTGGTCAGGCTCAGGTTGCTCTCCACCGTGGCCAGCACCTGGCCGGCACGCACCTGGTCGCCGACGTTGACGCGCAAGCTGCGCACCGGCCCGGGAAAGCGTGCGGTGGCCTGCGCCTGCGCACCTTCTGCCGGCGTCAACAGGCCTTGTACTTCGTGCTGGTCGGCGATGCTGCCGGGGCCGACCGGCGCGACCCGGATGCCGGCGTCCTGCGCGATTTTCGCCGCGATGGTGGTGCGCCCTTCATAGCTGGGATAGGCCCAGCGATGCGACCTGCCCTGCACGGTGGCGCGCACCTCCACATCGAACGAATGCGGCTCGCCGACCGTGCTGTCGGCCAACAGGCTGCCATCGTCACGCGCGCGCAATCGATGCACTTCGTTGATCCCGCCGAGCCGGGTCAACCGCACTTCGACACTGCCGGCGCTGGGCGGCAACGGCTTGCCGTCGCGATACAGCCAGGCTTGATACGTGGGTGGCGTGCCGTCTTCGGCAATCGCCAGCTCCACGCTGTCGTCGCCCTGTTCGAGCAGGCGCCCGCCGTGCGCGCCTTTTTCGGCTTCCTCGCCATGTGCGTCGGCGTCGCCCTCGGCACCGGGCGTTGCGTGGTCATGCGATTGTTCGCCGTTGCGGCCGCAGCCACCCAGCAGCAGCGCCAGCAACAGCGGCGCGAGCAGAAAACGTGTCATCGAAGAAAATCCTGGTTGGCGCCGACGCTGTGTGTCGGGCGAACGAACGAAGAAGGTGTGCGCTGGATGTCTTGGATGCGCAGTAGGCGCGCGCAGCGCTTGGCGACTGCTGGATGCCGATGCGGTTGCAAGCGTCGAGGCCGGTACCGACGCAGCGGCTCCAGGCGGACGCAGGCAGGCAGGGCGAAAATGCGCAGCGGAGGTAGCGCTCATGGCCCCACCTGCGCAGTGCTGTCGGCCACGAACGGCTGCCCGGTCAGGCGCTGGATTTCGATCAATGCGGTCTGCGCTTCCAATGCGGCGGCCAGTTGCTGCTGGCGTGCATCGCTGCGCTGTGCCTGCAGCTGCGCCCAGTCCAGATAACTGGTGGCACCGGCGCGGTACGCACGCTCGGCGGCGGCATCGGCGCGCGCAAGTGCGGGCAGTACATCGCTGCGCATGCGCGCCACTTCCAGCTGCGCGGCGCGGTAGCGGCCATGCGCGTCGGCCAGCGTCGTGTAGAGCGCCAGTGCCTGCGATTGGCGTTCGATCTCCAGTAACGACAGCTCCGCTTCGGCGGCGCGGATCTCCGGTTGCGCACGCGCGGCGCTGCCCAGCGCCAGTGAGACGCTGCCGAGCAGTGCGGTGGCGTCATTGGCTTCGAGCCGGCGCACGCCCACCTGCCAGTCCAGGTCGGGGCGCACCTGGCTGCGTGCCAGCCGCACCCGCGCCTCGCGCACGCGCTGCTCACCGTTCAAGCGCGCCAGTTCGGGAGTGGCATCGAGCAGCTGCGCCAGCACCTCGAATTCGGGAATCGCCGGCAGCTGCAATGGGTCGCCGGTGACATCGCCGAAGTCAGGCGTGCGCTGGCCCCACAGCACCGCCAGCTGGCGGCGTACAGCCAGCAGCTCCTGCTGCGCGCGATCGCGCTCCAGTTCCGCGCGCGCCTGCAGGGCCTGGGCGGTCAGCAGCACCGATTCGGGCGATGCGCCGGCCTGCAGCCGCTGGCGCGCGGCACTGACGGTGCGTTGGCGCTGGGCCAGGGTTTCCAGCGCAGCCGCATGCCGTTGCGCGGCCATGCCGATGGCGAGATAGCGCCGGGCGACTTCGGCCAGCACGTCCAGCCGCGCCAGCGCCCGCTGCGGGGCCAGTGCATCGATGCGCGCCTGGGCCAGGGTGCGGCGCGCGTCCAGCTTGCCGCCCCGTTCCAGCACGCCGGCCAGGGTGACGGTGAGTTCGGCCTGGTCCAGCGCGCGGGTCGGGCCGCTGCCGAACACGTTTTCCAGTTCGGCGCCGATGCGCAACGGCGGACGCAACGCGTCGCGCTCGGCTTCGGCGGTGAGGACCGCGCGCTGGCCATCGGCCAGGCGCAGGTCGGGGTGCTGCCGGGCGACGCGCGCGATGGCGTCGTCCAGGGTCAGCACGGGCTTGGGCGGTACGTCCTGCGCCATGGCGCACGGCACGACCGCGAAGACGGCAAGTGCCGTCAGTCGCAACCACATGAGGGTGTCTCCGGAATCGGGATCGATGGACAGGCCGGCAGCCGCCGGCGATGCATCAGGCCGCGATCGGGGGACGCAATCCGGTCTCGCTCAGATGCGAGCGGTAGTACGCGAGCACGGCCACGGGCTGGGCCTGCGTGTGCGTGGACAACGGCAGCCAGGCCAGTGCCGGCAAGACGGCCGGATTCTGGCCGTGGCAGTAGCCGCTATGCATCAGGGCGTGCATCAGGCCGGCCCCATCGCGCTCGCCGGCATCGCCTTCGTCGGCACCGTCATGGCCGTGCGGCGCGGTGTCTTCCAGGTGCATCTGGTCGTGCGCCAGCGCATGCACATCGCCCAGCGCGCAGGCCACCGGTGCGACCAGCACGCCCATGGCCAGCACCGCCAGCGCCATCAGGCGCAGCAAGGGGTGCAACAGGCGGGCGCGACGCAGCAGCATGGGCGCAGCGTATCGGGGCCGGGGCAGTTACACAATCGCATGCACGGCCTGGCGCGCAGCGTCGTAGGAGCGGACCTGGCCGCGACGCCATCCGGTCGGATCGATGGCATCACACCAGGATGCCGGTTGCGCGCGCACAGCGCGCGTAACGTCGGTCGCCAGCGATCACCTGATGATTCAAGCCATGACGGCGCCGGGGGCGGGACGGCGTCGCGGCCGGGTCCGCTCCTACGTGGAGCGGACCGTTTGGCCAGCGCCATCAGGCGCAACAGGCGGGCGCGACGCAGCAGCACGGACAGCCGTAGGAGCGGACCTGGCCGCGACGCCGTCCTGGTCAGCTCGATGGCACTCCGCCTACATGCTGGTTGATCGCAGACAGCGCCCGGGCCGGCGAGAAGCTGCCGACGATTACCTGGACCTGGATCGAGGCCATGGCGGCGCCAGGGTCGGGACAGCGTCGCGGCCGGGTCCGCTCCTACGTGGAGCGGACCGGTGACCTGGGTCAGGGCGCGGCGGCGCTGGGCTTGGACGTTGCCGGGCGCGCCTTGCTCTCGGCGATGAAGGCGCGCACCTGCTGCTCCAGCACCGGCAAGGTCACCGAGCCCTGCTTCAGCACCGCGTCGTGGAAGGCCTTGATGTCGAAGCGGTCGCCCAGCTGCTGTTCGGCCTCGGCGCGCAGCTTGACGATGCTGATCTCGCCCAGCTTGTAGCTCAGCGCCTGGCCGGGCCAGGAGATGTAGCGGTCCACCTCGGTGGTGACCTCGTGCTCGCTCAGCGCGGTGCGGTCGCGCAGGTAAGCCAGCGCCTGCTCGCGGCTCCAGCCGTCGTGGTGCACGCCGGTGTCGATCACCAGCCGGCAGGCGCGCCACATTTCGTAGGTGAGCCGGCCGAATTCCTCGTACGGGGTCTCGTAGATGCCCATCTCCTGGCCGAGCTTTTCGGTGTACAGCGCCCAACCTTCGCCATAAGCAGAGATGTAGTTTTCGCGGCGGAACGCCGGCTGGTCGCCCTGCTCCAGCGCCAGCGAGCCCTGCAGCGAATGCCCGGGCGAGGACTCGTGCAGGGTCAGCGCCGGCAGGTTGTACAACGGCCGCGACGGCAGGTTGTAGGTATTGACCCAGTAGGTGGTGGCGCCGCCGCGGCCGGCGGTCCAGAACGGGGCGATATCGTCCGGCACCGGCTTGATGGTGAAGCGCCCGCGCGGCAGCGTGCCGATGAACCTGCCGACCTGCCCGTCCACCCGCTTGGAAATCCACGCGGCGCGATCGAGCAGTTCCTGCGGGGTCTTGGCGTAGAACTGCGGATCGGTGCGCAGGAAGGTCAGGAACTGCGCGAAGCTGCCCTTGAAACCGACCTGCTTGATGATCGCGTCCATCTGCGCCTGGATGCGCGCCACCTCGTCCAGGCCGATCTTGTGGATCTGCTCGGGAGTCAGGTCCAGCGTGGTGTATTCGCGGATCTGCTGGCGATAGAACGCCTTGCCGTCGGGCAGCGCTTCGGCCGCCAGCGTGGTGCGCGCCTTGGGCATGTACTCGTCGCGGAAAAAGCTCAGCAGCTTGCTGTAGGCCGGCAGCACTGCATTGCTCAGCGCGGCCTTGGCCTGTTCGCGCAACTGCACCTGTTCGGCGGCGGGGATCTGCGCCGGCAGCTGCTTGAACGGCGCGTAGAAGCTGGACGCGGTGGGATCCTTGACATCGGCCACGGTGGCGATGGAAACGTCGCGGCCATCCAGCACCGCGCGCGGCACGCTGAACCCGCGCGCCAGGCCGGCGCGCATGTTGGCGGTCTGCTGCTCGAAGTAGCGCGGCACATCGTTGAGGCGCGCGATATAGGCGCGGTACTCGGCAGCGGTCTTCATCGGCCGCTGCGCCATGAAGCCGAGATTGGACCAGAACGAGCTGTCCGAATTGAACGGCATCTCGTACAGGCGCAGGCGCACCTCGGCGGCGAGGTTTTCCACCTGCGGGCGGTAGATGGCGTAGTTGACCTGGTTGGCGGGCGAGAGCTGTTTCGGGTCGATGCCGTCGAGCTGCTTGAGCACGCCGTCCCAGACCGCCAGGCGCGCCTGCTGCGCGGCCGGGCCGACATCGGGCAGATGGGTATTGTCGCCGGTGGTGTCGCTGTCTTCGTCGGCCTGGCCGGTCTCGGCCTGGCGCCAGCTCCACTCTTTTTCGTAGATGGCGCGGAAGCGCGCATCGGCGGGGCGCTCGGCGGTCAGCGTGGCAGGCGCCACTGGTGCTGGTGCGGCGGCCTGCGCCGAGGTGGCGGCGAAGCTTGCGCCCAGCAGGGCGAGCGAAAGTGCGGCGGCGAGAGGAGATGTCACGTGCGGGCGGCCTGCGTTCGGATCGAACGTTCGATCATGGCAGCCCGGGCGGCAGCTGCCATGGGCCGGAAGTCCCAGCGCGGGGATTGGGGGCGCGCGACCGGACAGGCCGACCGCCTCAGCCTGCCTTGCGCACCACCACCAGATGCCGCTCGCCGTCCAGACCGGGCACCTGCAGCGGATGCACCTCGCCCACCGTCCAGCCGGTGGGCAGTGCGGCGATTTCTTCGTGCGGGTAGACGCCCTTCATCGCCAGCAGGCTGCCGCCCGGGCGCAGCAGGTGGCCGCCGACGTCAATGATGCCGGCCAGCGTGTCCAGCGCCCGCGCGGTGAGATGGTCGTAGGCGGCCGGCTCGTCCAGCGCCTCGGCGCGCGATTCCGCCACGCGCGCGTTGCCCAGCGCCAGCTGGCGCAGCGCCTCGCGCATGAAGCGGGCCTTCTTGCCGTTGCTTTCCACCAGGGTCACCTGCAGCTGCGGGCGGGTGATCGCCAGCGGGATGCCGGGCAGGCCGGGGCCGGTGCCCAGATCGGCCAGCGTGCCGCTGGCGATGTAGGGCTGCATGGCCAGCGAATCGAGCAGATGGCGGGTGACCATCTCGCGCGGGTCGCGCACGGCGGTGAGGTTGTAGGTCTTGTTCCAACGCACCAGCAGCGTCAGATAGCGCAACAACGGCGCGGCAAAGGCCGCATCCAGGGATTGGGCCTGCAGGCCGTTGGCCAGCGCAGCGGCTACATCGGGGGGAAGTGCGGCATCGTTCATGCCGCGATTATCGCAGCTGGCTGGCGTGCAGGTGCGTGCGTGACGCGCATGGTAGCGATGCGTGGCACGTGAGCGCGTGGGCCGCAAGCCGACGTACGTGAACTTGCCCAGCACAACGTCCAGGCCTGCGATGCCGCAAGACCTGCCACGCACGACAGCCGCCGCTGCACCGGCGTATGGGCATCACTGTGGGCAGGGTCACCCGCCGCGGTGGCACACCCGTATCCGTATCCGCCATCCGCAGCCGATGACGCAGGCAAGCCTGCGCCAGCAGCGACACCACTGCCGCTGCCATTGAACGGACATCCGCCGGTCGCACTATGGTCGCGTCCGCTAGATCGCTTTTGTGCCCATGTCCTTGATCGACCCGTCTTCCGCTTCGCCCCTGCCCGGCCCCGGCAACGCAGCTGCCGCCGTGGATCACGGCCGCCGCCGTCTTCTCGTCGCCGGTGCCGGGCTGGCGGCCGCCGGGCTGCTCAGCCCGTTCGCGCGTGCCAGCGGCAGCCCGGACCCGTTCACCCTGGGCGTGGCCGCGGGCGACCCGCTGGCCGACGGCTTTGTCATCTGGACCCGGCTGGCGCCGCGCCCGCTGGAGCCGGATGGACGCGGCGGGCTGACCGCCCCGGTACAGGTGCGCTGGCAGGTGGCCAGCGACCCGGGCATGCGCCGCATCGTGCGCCAGGGCCAGACCGTCGCCAGCCCGGCCTGGGGCCATGCGGTGCATGTGGAGGTCGCCGGCCTGGCCGCCGATCGCCCGTACTGGTACTGCTTCCAGGCGCTGGGCGCGCGCAGCGCCGTCGGCAGCGCACGCACCTTGCCGGCGCCGCACCAGTTGCCGGATGCCGCACGGCTGGGTTTTGTGTCCTGCTCGCACTGGGAGCTGGGCTATTTCAGCGCCTACCGCCACCTGGCCGCCGAACAGCCGGACCTGGTGTTCTTCCTCGGCGATTACATCTACGAATACAGCAACCACGGCGAGGCAGCGAACAAGATCGTGCGCCCGCATGGCAGCGGCGAGTGCCTGGATCTGGCCGGCTACCGCAACCGCTATGCGCTGTACCGCACCGATGCCGATCTGCAGGCGCTGCACGCCGGCAGCGCCTGCGTGGCGACCTGGGACGACCACGAGGTGCAGAACGATTACGCCAACCGCTGGTCGCAGGACCCGTCGATTGCGGTCGACATGTTCCTGGCCCGGCGCGCGGCCGCCTACCGTGCCTTTTACGAACACTTCCCGCTGCGCGCACGCAGTCGCCCGCATGGTGCCGACATGCGCATCTACCGCTCGCTGGACTACGGCCAGCTGGCGCGCTTCTACGTGCTCGACGGGCGCCAGTACCGCAGCGAACAACCCTGCCCGCAGGCCAACGGCTGGCGCGGCGGGCATGTGGTGGATGACAGTTGCCACGAACGCACCGACCCACGCCGCAGCATGCTCGGCTGGGAACAGGAGCGCTGGCTGCATGGCGCCTTCGCGCAGTCGGCCGCGCGCTGGAACGTGATTGCGCAGGATCTATTGGTGGCACCGATGAACCAGCACGGCCGCGACGGCGTGTTCGGACACTGGACCGACGGCTGGGACGGCTACCCGGCCACGCGCACCCGCATGCTCGATGCCATCGCCACCACACGACTGCGCAACCCGGTGTTCTGGGGCGGCGACATCCACTCGTACTGGGTCACCGATCTGAAGGCCGATCCGGCCAACCCGGACTCGCCGACGCTGGCCACCGAATTCGTCGGCACCTCGATCACCTCCGACGGCCAGAGCAACGCCGAGCTGCAACAGACCATGGCGCTCAATCCACACGTGCACTACGCCGAAGGCGAAACCCGCGGCTATGTCTCGGTGACGCTGACGCCGGGCCGGATGGACACGCGCCTGCAAGGCATCTCCGACCGCCGCGACCGCGATGCCACCGTCTCGACGTTGAAGCGCTTTGTGGTCGAAGACGGCAAGGCCGGTGCGGTAGAGGCGTGAGCCTGCGCTGCGCTGCCGCGGGTAGTGGCGACCTCCTGCCTCACCATCCACCACAACTTGCCTTTGCCGATCTCCACGACTGTCGCAGCACGCGTGAACCGCCTTGCCACGACCTTGCCGCGCAGAGCTTGCGATGCGTGCTGCACAACGCGGTGACTGCATCCATCCCCACAGGCCGGGCGCGTCGTGCAGCGCAATGGACACGCGCCGGTAAGACGGCGGCGCTATATCTGGGCGCCGCTGCCAGACGTTCGAGGATGCCATGACCGCCTCCGATCCCGCCCGCCGCCGCGTGTTGCAAGGGCTGGGTGCCGGCTTGTTGCTGCCGGCCACTGCCGGTTGGTCCACGCGCAGTCTGGCTGCGCCGTCCGGGCGGCCGCTGATCACCGATAGGGTGCAGAGCGGCGATGTCGTGGATGGCCGGGCGTTGCTGTGGAGCCGCTGCGATCGGCCGGCGCGGCTGCGGGTGGAATGGGATACGCGCCCGAGCCTGCGTCAGGCGCGTCGCGTGGATGGGCCGGTGGCTTCGCCGGCGCACGATTTCACTGCGCGGGTGGATCTGGGCGCACTGCCGCGCGATCAGGACATCTTCTACCGGGTGCGCTTCGAAGATGCCGACAACGGCGTCTTAAGCGCACCGGTGCACGGCCATCTGCGCAGTGCGCCGCAGGCGCGTGGCGATGTGCGCTTTGTCTGGAGTGGCGACACCGTCGGCCAGGGCTTCGGCATCAATCCGGACATCGGCGGCATGCGCATCTACAGCGCGATGCGCGAGCGCAACCCGGATTTCTTCCTGCACAGCGGCGACACCATCTATGCCGACGGCCCGATACCGGCCGAGCTGATCGTGGAAGAGGGCAAGCGCTGGCGCAACCTCACCACTGCGGCCAAGAGCAAGGTGGCCGAAACGCTGGACGAATTCCGCGGCAACTACCGCTACAACCTGCTCGATGAGCATGTGCGTCGCTTCAATGCCGAGGTGGCGCAGGTCTGGCAGTGGGACGACCACGAAACCACCAACAACTGGTCGCCCGGCAAGCAGCTGGACGAGCGCTATCAGGTGCGCGATATCGGGGTGCTGGCCGGTCGTGCGCGTCAGGCATTTCTGGAATACGCGCCGATGCGCGGTGTGCATGCCGATGGCAACGGGCGCATCTACCGCAAGATCAGTTATGGCCCGCTGCTGGATGTATTCGTGCTGGACATGCGCAGCTATCGCGGCGCCAACAGCGACAACCTGCAGCAGCAACCGGGCGCGGACGCGGCCTTTCTGGGCCCGCAGCAACTGGCCTGGCTGCAGCGCGAACTGGCCGGCTCGCGCGCGCAATGGAAGGTGATTGCCGCCGACATGCCGATCGGCCTGCAGGTGCCCGATGGGCAGGACGCCGCAGGCCGCGCGCGCTGGGAGGCGATCGCCAACGGCGATCCGGGCGTGCCGCGTGGACGCGAACAGGAGATCGCCACGCTGCTGCGTTTCATCAGCACAGCGCGCATTCGCAACACGCTGTGGCTGACTGCCGATGTGCATTATTGCGCGGCGCATTACTACCACCCGGATCGGGCGGCATTTCAGCAGTTCGAACCGTTCTGGGAGTTCGTGGCCGGTCCGCTCAATGCCGGCAGCTTCGGCCCGAATGCACTCGATGCCACCTTTGGCCCGACGGTGATCTTCCAGAAAGCACCGCCGGCGCCAAACCTCTCGCCACTGGCAGGATTTCAGTTCTTTGGCGAAGTGGAGATCGATGCACGCACCGGCGTGCTGACGGTGACCTTGCGCAATCTGGATGGGGTAGCGCAGTTCCGTCAGCCGATTTTGCCGCACGCTGCGACGCGGCCGGAACATGCCTGAAACGCCAGTCGGGCCGCTACGGCAAGCATCCACGGCCGGCACGTGCTGCATCAAGGTCTGGGATGCAACGCGCGCTTGCGCTGCAGCCACACAGTGAAGCGATCGCCGCGCCTATTCGGCCGGCAAGGGGTAGAACGCCAGCGCAGCGCGGCAGTCCGGTGCGGCCCACCATTCGTGTAACTGCCATTGCGCGGCATGGCCGAGCGCGGGGTCGCACCACTGCAACTGCAATGCGCCGTCGGGCGCCACTGCGTAGGCGAGCCGATGCAGGCCAAACGACAGGCCATGCCCGTACGCCTTGAGCAGCGCTTCCTTGGCGCACCACAGGCGGAAAAACAGCGCCTGTTGCGCGTCCGGCTGCAGGCTGGCCAGCAATGCGATTTCGTCGGCATGAAAAAATCGCTGCGCGATTTCCAGCAGACGCGGGCGCGCGCGGATGCGCTCCAGATCCACTCCCAGCCGCACGCCCTGCCCCAGGCCGACCAGCAGATAATCGCCGCTATGGCTCCAGCCGGTGTCCCGGTCGGGCAGGGCTGGCTGCAGCGACGGCCGCCCGCGCTCGTCACGCCGCAGCGGCACCTGGGCAGGTTCCAGCGCCAGGGCCTGGCCCAGCAACTCGCGCGCCTGCGGTTCGCCACGCTCGCCATGCCGGTGCGGACGCAGCCACAGCTGCACCGGGCCGATGTGCCAGCTTGCGTGCGCTGTCACGCTGCGTGCACCAAGCACAACAGCCGCATGCGCGTGCCACCGCGCTCGACAGTCACTTCACGCCGGTCTGCGTTGAATGGCGCCCATGCACTACTTCCGGTGCAATCGCATGAGGAGTTCGGCAACATGGGCATCATCATCTGGTTGATCGTCGGCGGCATTGTGGGTTGGCTGGCCAGCATCATCATGCGTCGCGATGCGCAGCAAGGCATCATTCTCAATATCGTGGTCGGCATCGTCGGCGCACTGATTGCCGGGTTCCTGTTCGGTGGCGGCATCAATCAGGCCATCACGCTGTGGACCTTCGTATGGTCGCTGGTGGGCGCGGTGATCCTGCTGGCAATCGTCAATCTGTTCACCCGTGGCCGCGTGCGCTAAGCACGCATCCACTGATGGAACATCCAACGCCCGGGCTTGCCCGGGCGTTGTCGTTTCAGCCATCGACCGGAGCACGATCCAGCGGATGGTGCACCCCATCTTCCACCGGCACGGCGATGTTCAACGCATAGGGATTGACGCCCTCCAGGCAGCCGACGTTGTAGCCGTACTCGTTGGGATTGGAGCGTCGCCGGTGATGCGTGTAGATGCCGCACACACCGCAGAAGTAATGCGCCGCCGCATGCGTGTTGAACTGATACAGCCGCAGCACATCCTCGCCCTGCAGCACGTGCAGGCCGTCCAGCGTCACCGAGGCGACGATGGCACCACGGCGGCGGCACATCGAGCAGTCGCAACGGCGCGGATCGAGCAGGCCGTGCGGCAGATCCAGATCGATCTGCACCGCGCCGCAGTGGCAACTCAGCCGATGCACCGGCCCCAGGGTGACCTCACCGACCTTGTGCGTGCTACGCCGCAGATGCCGCTCGCTCATGCGCCCGCCTCGGCCAGGCGCACCCAGGCCGGTGCATGGTCGCTGGGGCGCTCCCAGGTGCGCGGTTCGCGGTCGATGCCCGCGTCCACCGCGCGTGCGCGCAAGGCCTCCGAGACCAGGGTCAGATCGATGCGCAGGCCCAGATTGCGGCGGAATCCGGCCTGGCGGTAATCCCACCAGCTGAACTGCTCGGCTTGCTCATGATGCAGCCGGAACGCATCGTGCAGGCCCAGCGCCAGCAGTTGTTCCAGCGCAGCGCGCTCGGCGGTGGAGGTAAGGATGTGGTGCTCGTTCCACACTGCCGGATCGTGCACATCGCGCGCATCCGGGGCGATGTTGAAGTCGCCCAGCACCACCAGCTGCGGATACTTGTGCAGTTCCTGCGCCAGCCAGTCGTGCACCGCGGCCAGCCAGCGCAGCTTGTAGGCGTACTTGTCGGTGCCCACGTCCTGGCCGTTGACCACATACAGGTTGACGATGCGCACGCCGTCGACGGTGGCGGCGATCACGCGCTGCTGCACATCGTCGAAACCGGGGATGCCCATCTGCACGTCCAGCGCCGGCGAGCGCGACAGGATCGCCACGCCGTTGTAGGTCTTCTGCCCGCAGAACACGCTGCGATAGCCGGCAGCGGCCAGCGCCGCATCCGGAAACTTGTGGTCTTCCAGCTTGGTTTCCTGGATGCCGACCACGTCGGGCGCGAACGTGCCCAGCCACTGTTGCAGGTGCGGCAGGCGCACGTTGAGCGAGTTGACGTTCCAGGAGGCAATCTTCATGGCGTGGCGCGGACCGTGGTTCAAACCACCAATGGTACCGCGCCGCCGGAGTGTGCTCAGGGCCGCGGGGCGATGCGCACGCCGAGCTGGTTGGCGACCGGGCGCTCGCGCCCCGGGATGCCGGTGTGGATGGGGCGATTGAGGGCACGCACGCGGCCGTCCACGCGCGCGGCCAGGGTGCTGGAGCCGCCGCCGTCCAGGTTGATGGCGGATGTGGCGCCGAGCTGCTGCAGCACTGCGGTCAGCGCGTCCAGGCTGATGCCGGCGCTATAGCCGGGCTGGCGGCCATCGGCGACCACCATCCACAGCTTCCTGCGCGCGCGATCCAGGCCCAGCGCGCTGCGTGGCTCGGGGCCGTCGTAGTACTCGGCGCGGCTGGCCTCGCGTGGCTGGCGCTTGCCGTCGAGCAGCAGCAGCGGGCCGGCACCCACACCCAGACGGGTGCCGGGCGGGCAACTGCCGCGCACGATGCCGACCGCATTGCGCGTGCTCACGCACAACGCCGCGTTGACCCGTGCATCGCTGGTGGCGGCGGCCGAATCGAGATGGCCAGCGTCGATCGCCAGACCTTCGGCAGTGACGCCCTGCCCTGCGGCGGGCACGAATGCCTTGTCGAACAGATGCCCGCCGTCGAACGGCAGGAAGTAATCGGCATTGATCGCCAGGGCCAGCTCGCCGTCGCGTACGAACGCGGTGGTGGGGTTGGCCAGGAACTCGCCACCGCCGCTGCGCTCGCCGCGCGTGCCGACCAGTTGCAGCCCGGGCGTGGCGAGATCGACTTCGGCGATATGCAGCATCACCGTTTGTGGCCCACGCACGGCCTGCCGCCAGTAGCGGATGCCCGGCGCCAGCGTGATCGGCGCGCCGGGCGCCGGCACCGGCTGCACCAGCGGCTCGATGCTGACGCGCGCGCGGGCATGGGCCTGATCCAGCGCGGCCAGCACCGCGTCGATGCGTGCCGGTGGCGTGCGCAGCAGCAGCCGCTGGGTGGGCGCGGTTTGCAACACCTGCGCCAGGCCGGCGCAGCGCGCGCCGCTGCAGGCCTTGGCATCGACGCCGACGCGTGCCGGGCCATCGGCATCGTCCGGCACCTGCAAGGCGATGCGATTGTGTTCGGCCGGTTTGCAGCGGCTCACCGCGGCCAGCACATCCTCTGGCCATTGGCCCCAGCAATCGCCGCTGACCAGGGTCTCCATCGGCACAAAGGTCGCATCGGATGGCGACACTGCGGCATCGGCGGCAGTGGCGCTGCCGGCCAGCGTTGCCAGCAGTGCAAGCAGTGCAAGCACTGCATGCAATGGCGCCGATGCGGCGCGGCGATCAGAACGCATAGTCCACTCCCAGGTAGTAGGCACGGCCGTTGTCGAGCTGCTCGCGCAGCAGTTGCTGGTCGGCGCCAATCACGCGGGTGAGCCGCGCATTGCTGAGATTGCGGCCCTGGACGGTCAGGCGCAGTTGCTTGCTGAAACTCCACGCCAGCTGCGCGTCGTAACTGGTGATCGCATCGTAATAGCGGTCGTTGACGCGGTTGTCGGTGGCGGCGGACAGCAACTGCTGGCCGGTGTAGTTGGCACTGACGCGTGCACTGAACCGGCCGATGTCGTACAGCAGCGAGGCATTGGCGCTGCGCTTGGGCGATTCCATCAGGCCGGGCAACGCGCGGCGCGTGCCGTCGGCCATCTGCATGTCGGCGGTGCGCGGGTCGAGCAAGGTCGCATTGAACATCGCGCCCAGGTTGGACCAGGCGCCGGGCAGGAAATCGAAGCGCGTGTCGATGGCGGTCAATTCGATGCCCTGCACCTGCGCAGCACCGGTGTTTATCGCCTGGGTGGTGGTGACCTGGTAGCTGCCGACCAGGCCGCCGGGGTCGCGCTGGGTATCGGTGCTGGTCAGGCGCACGATTTCATCGCCGATGCGCTTGTGGAACAGCGCCAGCGACAGTTGCGAATCGCGGTCCGGATACCATTCCAGCGACAGGTCCAGATTGTCCGCGCGGCGCGGGCGCAGCAGCGGATTGGCGATGCTGCGGTTGATGGTCAAGCCGGTGGCATCTACCACCGGGCTGCTGTTCTGGCCGATGTCGGCATAGGTGGGCAAGCCAATGGTGCGGCTGCCGGCCATGCGCAGTTTCAACGCCGGGGTGATGTCCCAGGCAACGTTGGCCGAGGGCAGCAGGAAACGGCGATCGCTGTCGGCCGATTGCTGCAGGTAGTTGCTGGTGCTGTTCAAGGGCTGCGGCACCGCGCTGCGTACGGCGCGCTGCAGGTATTCGTTGCGCAGGCCGGCCGTGGCCAGCGTCCGCTCGCCATGCCAGGTGCCCATGAGATAGGCGGCGCCGTTGCGCTCGTCGATGCCAAAGTCGCTGATCGCGCTGTTGCGTGCATTGGTGTTGGCCAGCACGTAGGCACCTGGCGAGGCGGCAGCGAAGGCGGCGACCCTGGCCGGGTCGACCAGCAACAGGCAGCTGAAATCCGCATACGGGCAGATGCGTGCGTCATCGGTGCCGATCGTCGCCAGACTCACCCGGCCGGCTGGATTGCGGCGTACTTCATCGAGGTTGTAGCGCTGTTGCAGGTCGCGATATTGCAGGCCGGTCCGCATGCCCCAACCGCGCGCATCGGCATCGGCGTTCTGGCTGTAGTCCAGCTTGACTGTTGTCGTGTCGGTGCTGCTCTTTTCCACGCGGGTCAGAAAATACTGCTGCGTGTAGTTGGCCGCATTGCCGTAATACCCCGGGTCGTTCAAGGCGATGCGCGGGCGCGCAGCATCGCCGAGCGCATACGCAAAGCCCAGCCGCGCGGAAGCGGCGGCGCTGAACACATCCTCGCGGGTGTCCTGCTGATACTTGCCGGTGGCGCGGTTGAGCACAACATCCACATGGCCTTCCGGGTTGAGCCGGAAGCTGCCGCCCAGTTGCGCGTAGCGCAGTGTGCGCGTCTGATCGAAGCGGTTGGCATCCACCTGCGCGCTGCCCTGCGCATAGCGGCCACGGTCGCCATCGGTGATCGTGGCGTTGCCGACGCGGTTGATCCATTGCGAGCGCCGCTGCTCGTCGTTGCTGTGCTCGAAGGTGCCCGCGCTGAAGGCCAGTTTCAGGTCCTGGCCATCGTCGTATTCCAGCTTGCCAAAGACACTGCGGCGCTGGCGCAGGTTGTCGTAACTGAGCGGGCGGAAACGGTCCGGTGCGATCGCCAGGCCGTCCGGGTCCAGGCCGGGGGTGAGGTTCTGGCGCACGCCATTGGCGTAATAGCTGTAGCTGTCGATGGCGGTGTTCAGCGAGGAGGAATCGCGCCGGAAGTAATCGGCCGACAGCACCACGCCGAAGCGCTGGTCCGGCCCGAAGGTATCGCTGAAGCTGCCCTGCACCTGCCCGGACGGCGTGCTGCCCTGCAGATGCCGGCGGTTTTCCCAATCGGCCAGGTTGGCGCGCACCGTGGCAAAGCGGCCGCCGTGATCAAAGGCACTGCGCGTGCGCAGCGCGGCGATGCCGCCGATGGCATTGCTGTCCATGTCGGCGTTGAAGGTCTTGTAGATATCCACCTGCTGCGCCAGCGAGGCGGGAATCACGTCCAGCGATTGCACGCGCCGGCTGGTCTCGGTGGACGGTAGCGCCACGCCATCGATCAGCACGTTGTTGTAGTCGGGATTGAAGCCGCGCAGGCTCATGAACTGCGCCTCGCCGCGGCCGTTGTTGACCACCATCGACACGCCCGGCACCCGCTGCAGCGCCTCGCCCAGGCCGAAGTCCGGGATCGAACCAATATCGTCGGCGGCCACGCCGTCAGACACCACGGCCGCCTCGCGCTTGGCGCCGATCGCCTGGCGGATCGACAGGTGCTGGCCGGAGACCTGCACCGCATCCAGCTGCACCGGGGCGGTGTCGCTGGCGGGCGCGGCAACCACGGGCTCGGCGGCATGGGCGCCCAGGCTGGCGCTCACGCACAGGGCCAGCAGGCAGCGGCGGGGACACGGACGGGTGCACAAACGTGACATGGGATGACCGGAGATGGCAGAGGCCGCCAATTTAATAACTTACTGTGAATTAATTATTTCAGCCGGAACGGGTAAGCTAGCGCCTCCCCGTGCCACCGCTCGCCATGCCGTCCACTGCCACCGTCGCATTGCCGCCGCATTCGCCGAACTTCCCCAGCCTTAGCCGCAACGAGCGCGACATGCTCGACCGCCTGCGCCTCGCCGGCGTGCTCACCCGCGCCGACCTCAGCCGCGGCACCGGGTTGACCGTGCAGACCGCGGTGCGCCTGATCGAAGGCCTGCAGGCGCGCGGCATGGTCCACATGGGCAGCGGCGTGGCACGCGCCGGCCGCGGCAAGCCGGGGGTGGCGGTGTCGTTGAATCCGGCGCACGGCCACACCTTGGGCGTCTCCATCGCCACCGACGCGCTGAGCCTGGCGCTGGTGGACTTCGCCGGCCAGGTGCTGGCGGTCAGCGAGCTGCCGCTGGATGCACGCAGTGCCGACGCGGTGTTGCTGCAGCTGCAGGCCGGCGACGCGGCGCTGCTGGCAGGCCTGGAGCACGCGGTGGGGCCGCGGCTGGGGATCGGGCTGGCGATGAGCGGGTTTTTTACCGGCGAGGACGGGCGCATCAATCCGCCAGAGCCGCTGCGTGCGCTTGGCGAGTTCGCCCTGGCACCGTGGCTGGCGCAGGCCTGCGCGCAGCCGGTGTGGATGGACAACGACGGCAGCGTGGCCGCCGCCGGCGAAGCGATGCTGGGCGTGGGCCGTCGACATCGCGACTTTGCCTACCTCTACCTCAGCTACGGGTTCGGCGGTGGCCTGGTCATCGATGGCCAGGTCATGCGCGGTGCGCGCGGCAATGCCGGTGAATTTGCCGGCATGCTGCCGGCGCAGAAGCTCGAACGCGCCACGCTGGAACTGCTGCGCGAACTGCTGGCCGACGATGGCGTGGCGTTTGCCGACGTGCGCAGCCTGCTGGCCGCCTACGACCCGACCTGGCCGGCGATCGAGCGCTGGATCGCGCGCAGCGCGCCGGGGGTGTCGTTGATCGTCTCGGCGATCACCGCGGTGTGCGACCCGGAAGCGATCGTGTTCGGTGGCCGCCTGCCGGCCGACCTGGCCCGGCGCCTGATCGCCGCCGTGCAGATCGACAACCTGCCGCGTCGCGGTCAGGCCAGGCCGATGCCGCTACTGTTGCCGGCCGAAGCACCGGCCGATGCCTGCGCGATCGGTGCGGCGACGTTGCCGCTGCAGGCGCGGTATTTCCGTTGAGTGCTGGCGCGATGCTTGCTGCGCCATCGGACGCGGGCGAGCGCAGCGCGCCATTGACGATGCTTCAGCACGAGACCGCGTAGCGGCAGCAACGCCATCGGGGGCTGGACGCGATGCGCAGACGACGCTGCCACAACCGCAGGCCTGCTTCACTCCTGTTGGCCGTCGCCCTGACGCGCACAGCAGTGCGCATGCAGTTCGCGGGCCAGTGCAACTACCTGCTGTTCGGTGTGCGCATCCATGTCGTCGAACATCGCTTCGCCACGTAGCGGTTGTGCGTCAGGCAAGGGATGCCCAAACGGCTGCTCGGCGACCAGCCGCCAGGCGTCGCCATACAGCGGTTCGGCGGTGCCCGGCAGCGGCGAGGACAGCAGTTGATCGAGCACCGGCATGGCGGCGCGATGACCACGCATGGCCAAGTCTTCCAGCGCCGCCAGCACCTGGTCTGCCTCGGCATGATCGGAAGCAGACGGCGGCGCGAACAGTCCGTCTGCCACCGCAGGCACCCGACGCTCCAGCACGGCGCTTGCCCGGCGACGCAGCAGCTCGATCTGCGCATCCACATTGCCGGCGGCGGCCGACTGACGCAGCAGTTGATCCACCTGTGCGTATTCGCCGGCCCCGACATGACGGCATGCTGCGCGCTGCAGCGCCTGCGGGTCCAACCGGTTTCTGGCACCGGCCGTCGCAGCGTCGCCGAGCCGGTCGATGTCATCCAGCTCGATCCCATCGCGCGTGGGCTGCGACGTCTCGGCGATCAATGCGCAGCGCGCATACCGTTGCGCACGCGCGTAGCCGGCCGCAGCGCTGCCCGATGCACTCGCCACCGCAGCGTGCGAATCCGCACCTGCAGTAGATGTCGACTGCGCTGGAGTGTCGTTGTGCATCGGCGCCGGTGGCGAAGGCGCGCCACAGCCGCACAGCGCAGCGGCCCATGCCAATCCGAGCCAGCGTGCATGCGTGGCCCACTGCGCGATCATTGCAGGGCCTGACGGTCGCGGTTGTCGGCGGGCTGCGACGCATTGTCCGCCGCAGCGGCATCGTCCAACCTAGCCGAACGCGCCTGCACCAGCTGCGCGATGGCGCGGTCACGTGCTTCTTCGCGTAGCTGCGCCTCGATCATGGCGCCGACGTTGTCCAGGGTCGCAACGTGTTTTTCCTCCAGCCGGATCAGGTGATACCCACCCGGCCCACGCACCGGCGGTGAGACCTGACCGGGCGTCAACGCACGCACCGCCGCCTCGAACGGCTTGGCCAGATACAGGCCGAACATCGACGACAGCTGGCCGCCCTCGTGCGCAGTGGCCGCATCGTCGGAGTCGCTGCTGGCCAGCTGGCCGAAATCCGCTCCGGCGTCCACGCGGCGACGCAGTTCCTGCGCGCGTACCAGTGCCTGCGCCTGACTCAATGGATGCCCGGCACGCGCACCGCTGTCGGGCTGCTCTGCGATAAAGAGATGGCTGAGCCGGAATTCGTCGAAATCGCCGGGCCGCTCAGCAAAGCGTTGCGCGATCTGGGCCTGGGTGATCGTCGCATCCAGCAACAGACGATTGCGTTCGGCCTGCGCCAGCACCGTGTCCGGATCGGGATCGGCGCGCAACATGGCCGCTAGCTGCGGGTCGTCGGCAAGCCCATCTGCTTTGGCACGTTCGACCAGCACCTCGCGCTCGATCTGCGAGGCAGCGCGGTCCTGGCCCGGGTGCGAATCCTGCCCGACCGGCGCGGCATCGCCTGCGGAGACTGCGCCGGCCGACAGAGGCAGCAGCGCAGCGAGTAGACAGGTAGCGGTCGTCGTTGCGCCCAGCAGCCAACGCAAACCAACCTTCCTGCTTGCCGACGTCATTGAAACCACTCCAGCATCTGACATGAGGTTCCCTTCAAAGAGTCGCATCGCGGCGATCGAACGCCATGCGGTGCCCGGTGCAGGGTCGAGCCTCCACACCGGGCACCTCTCATACGATCAGCCTGTTACGGCGCGTAATGCGATACGCGTCGGCCGTTGGTCTTGAGCACGCGCATGGTGGCCTTCGGGTCGTCGGTGGTGATCAGCCCGAAGCGCTGCGACATCAGGAAGCCGATATCTCCGCGATGGTCGGCGGTATCGGCATTTCCCTGGTAAGCCGGCGCGAATTTTTCCGCCAGCGTGTAACAGCACGAGCCGTTGTTGTTGTAGAACTTGCCGGCCACCGGACCATCGGGAATGGCCTGGAACACGCCGATGCGCTTGCCTTCGGCACGCGCGGCATTCTTCTGGCCTTGCAGCAGGCCATCGTCCTGCTTGACGTTGATCTCCAGCGTATGTGCATAGCTCTGCCACTCGACCCGGCTGGCCGGCACGTCGATGCTCGACAGCATGTTGGTGGTGTAGACCGGGATGGCGTGCACGTACCTGGAATTGCCGACAAATGCGGCCGGATGCGGGAACAACGTGGCATTGACCTTCATCGCCACCACCTGCTCGGGATGGTTGGGGAATGCGCGCAATGCAGCGGTATGCACGGCACGTACGCCATCGGCCGTCTTGACGTCGAAGATCAACGGCAGCTGCATGTTGTTGTTCTTCCAGTACGCGAACAGCTCGTCCAGGCTGTAGACCTGCCAACCGGTCACGGTGCTACGGTCGGGCGTGAGCAGATGCAGCCTCTTGATCGTGGCCAGCGGCAGGCTGCTGACGGTCGGGTTGGCGCCCTGATTGGTTGCCGGGTTGTACTTTCCTCCGCCCACCACTGCATACACGTCGGTGGTGCGGCCAAGATTGAAGTCGTGCATCAGTATGGGCATGCCGTCCTGGGTGATCTTGACGTCCAGCTCCACACCGTCCATGCACTGAACGTCGGCGGTGAGCACGGCGCGGCTGGAATTTTCCGGAAGCGCTGCATCGCCGGAATATTTGCCCCACAGGCCGCGATGGGCCAGGACCAGGGTGTCGGCGGTGAATGTGTCGTTGAGGATTTCGGCCATCTTGTGGGCGGTGTTGCCGCACGATGCCGCAGCGAGTTGCGGCATTGCAGCCAGCACGGCCAGTGCGCCAAGCAGGCGGCAGGCGCGGGCAAGCGGATGTGGAACGAGAGCGGTCGGCATGGTCTATGTCCCGGTTATAGAGGCAGGAAAGGCAAGGGATGGACGAGAGCCGAGGGGTCGACGCCATCGGCGAACTCGCTTGCAGCGCACTCGCCAGCCGGTCGATACCGGGGGAGAGGCCAAGCCGCGCGTGATCAGCGTTCGGCTTGCCCGCCAATTTAGTCACTCTCCATGAATTAATTGTTTCTGCGAGATGGCGATCTGTCGCGCATGCGCGGTGCGGCGCCGAGATGCGATGCATGGCCTGCCCTGCATACGCAGCGATGCACGCGGCAGCAGCGCATTGGTGCTTGCCGGCTCCACCAAAGTTGCAGCTCCGCATACTCGCGCAGCGGGCGTTGCGCAGCTGACCGCAAGCGTTTGCCAAAACGCAGAACGCCGGCACAAGGCCGGCGTTCTGCGAGACATCCAGCGATGGACCGATGCGTCAGTGACCCGACGCACCGCTGGCACCCAGGCCGGTTTCGGCACGGATCTGCTGCGCCTTGAACGCGGCACGTTCGTTGGCGGCCTGCGGGCTGTGATCCAGGATCGAGAACAGCCAGATGCCGACAAAACCAATGGTCATCGAGAACAGCGCCGGCGAGGTGTACGGGAACGGCGCCGAGCCGGCTGCATTGCCCAGCGTGTCCACCCACACCGACGGCGACAGGATGGTGAGCACCAGCGAGGAGACCAGGCCCAGGAAACCGCCGACCACCGCACCGCGGGTGGTGCAGTTCTTCCACAACAACGACAGGATCAGCACCGGGAAGTTGGCCGAGGCCGCGATCGCAAACGCCAGCGACACCATGAAGGCTACGTTCTGCTTCTCGAACACGATACCCAGCAGCACCGCGATCACGCCCAGCACCAGGGTGGTGGCACGCGAGACCTTCAGCTCCGAACCCGGCGCCGGATTGCCCTTCTTGATCACCGTGGCGTACAGGTCATGCGACACCGCCGAGGCGCCGGACAGGGTCAGGCCTGCGACCACCGCCAGGATGGTGGCGAAGGCCACCGCCGAGATGAAGCCCATGAACACGTTGCCGCCGACCGCATTGCCGACCAGCACCGCCGCCATGTTGGCCGCGCCCTTGCCGCCGTGGATGGTGCCGGTGGTGACGTCCGCAAACTGCGGGTTGGTCAGCACCAGCGCGATCGCACCAAAGCCGATGATGAAGATCAGGATGTAGAAGTAGCCGATCCAGGTGGTGGCCCACAGCACCGACTTGCGCGCCTGCTTGGCATCGGGAACGGTGAAGAAGCGCATCAGGATGTGCGGCAGGCCGGCGGTGCCGAACATCAGCGCCATGCCGAACGAGATCGCCGAGATCGGGTCCTTCACGGAGCCGCCCGGGCCCATGATCGACAGGCCGGCCTTGGCCGCGTCCTCCGGCGATGCACCGCCATTGGCCGCAATGGCCGTCTTCACCCGCACGCCCTCGGCAAACAGCGCCTCGAAGCTGAAGTTGAAGTGCCACATGATCGCCACCGCCATGAAGGTCACGCCGGTCAGCAACAGCACCGCCTTGATGATCTGCACCCACGTCGTGGCGGTCATGCCGCCGAACAGCACGTAGACCATCATCAGCACGCCGACCAGGGTCACCGCCACCCAGTAGTCCAGGCCGAACAGCAGCTTGATCAAGGCACCGGCACCGACCATCTGTGCGATCAGATAGAACAGCACCACCACCAGCGTGCCCGACGCGGCAAAGCTGCGGATGGCGGTCGGCGCGAAGCGATAGCCGGCCACGTCGGCGAAGGTGTACTTGCCGAGGTTGCGCAGCCGCTCGGCCATCAGGAAGGTCAGGATCGGCCAGCCGACCAGAAAGCCGATCGCATAGATCAGACCGTCGTAGCCATTGGCCATTACCGCCGCGGTGATGCCCAGGAACGAGGCCGCCGACATGAAGTCGCCGGCGATCGCCAGGCCGTTCTGGAAGCCGGTGATGCCACCGCCGGCGGTGTAGAAGTCGGAGGCCGACTTGGTCTTGGCCGCCGCCCACTTGGTGATCCACAAGGTGCCCAGCACGAAGAAGCCGAACATGCCGATCGCCACCCAGTTGGTGGGCTGCTTGTCGACCTGGCCCATGTCGCCGCCGGCGGCCAGCGCGATGCCGGCCGGCATCAGCCCAGCCAGGATCAGGAGAAGGCGCGAATATTTGCTCATTTGCGGGCTTCCTCGAGGATCTGCGCGGTCAGCTGGTCATAGGTGTTGTTAGCGCGGCGCACGTAGATGGCGGTGATGACGATGGTGAACACCATCACCCCGATCGCGATCGGAATGCCGATCGAGGTCACGCCGGCACCGATCGGCTTGGCGAGGAATTCCTTGTCGAAGGCGATCAGGCCGATGTAGCCGTAATAGGCCAGCAACATCAGCACGGTGAGGGTCCAGCCCAGCGTGTTGCGCTGGCGCTTGAGTGCGTGGTACTTCGGATTGGCATCGATCTTGGCGATCAGTGCGTCATTCGAGACGATCATTGTCTGTCTCCTGGTAGAGCGCTGGTAAAACGACGGTGGCCTTGCCCGTCCCACCGCAGTGGAACGAGCCGCCGGTGGCAGAAACTAGAAGCTGTACTTGGTGGTGAATTGCAGGCGCGAAATGTCGCCGCTGTCGCCGTTCTCGGCTTCGCGACGGCCATACATCAGCTCCGCGCCCACATCGACCTTGGGCAGCGGCGAATAGAACACGTTGGCGCGGATGCTCTGCTGCGATTTGCTCGCAAGCGCGCCGGTATTGGCGATGTCGTGGTCGTAGTTCACGCGCGAATACATGATCGTGCTGCGCAGCTTGGCGTTGTAGTCGTGGCGCCAGGCCACCCAGCCGGCAATCGTGCTGACGGTCTGGATATTGCCGTCCATGTCGATCTCCACATCCGAGCCGTTGCCCAGGCCCAGATAGCGCCCCAGGCCCTCGCCGTAGCTGAGCTGGTAGCGCAGATCGTTGTTGGAATTGATGATCCAGCGGCCGCCGCCGGCAATCGCGCCGCCGAAGTCGGTGTCGTTGGTCAGCGCGCTGCGCGTGCGGTACTGGCGCGCGATCGCCGACAGGCCGAACGTGCCCCAGGTGCCCTTCCAGTTGTAGCGCGCGGTCAGGTCCGGCATCGCACCGTGGTCGGAGGCCAGGATGGTGTTGCCGCCCTGGTAGGGCGTGGTCAGCGTCTCGGGGTTTTCCGCCGACACGCTGAAAGCGCCACGGGTGTAGCGGATCTGGGTCTGACGGCTGAACAGTGCGCCGTCGGTCGGCCCGACGATGTCGGCGGCCTCGGGCAGGATCGTGGAATCGATGAAGTTGGACCAGGTCTGGCCGGCCAGCCAGTTGTTCCAGCTCACGTAGGCGTGGCGCAGGGTGCCGCCGTACAGGTTGTTGACCTGGTTGGCCAGCGCGTTGCCGAAGAAATCCAGTTCGATGAAGCCGGTGATCTTGTCGCCGTTTTCGGTGATGGTGTCCACGCCCAGGTTGAAGCGCGAGAACTTGGCATGGAAGTCGGTATCGGTGCTCGAGGCCTGGCCACCGACCGGGGTCTGGGTCGGGATGTACAGGTAACGGCCTACCGCGCCTTCAGGCAATGCGCCGTCGGAGGTGCGGGTGGTCATGAAGTCGGCCTTGATGAAACCACCGTAACGGAACGTTGTCCCCGCCGCTGCGTTTGGTGTGATGCTGGTCAGCTGGATCGGCCGCTTGCCGGCCGGCACCGCAGGCGCGGCCGGTGCCTGTGCCTGCGCGGCGCGCACCTCGGTCACCTGAGTCTGCGTCTGCGTGATCTGGCCCTGCTGTTGTTGCTGCGCCGACACCAGCAGCTGGACCTGACGCTCGAGCTCGGCAATGCGTGCTTCCAGCGCCTTTTCCTTGGCGGTCTGCGCGAACGCCACGCCCGGCAGAATGCTCGCCACGAACAAGGCAGCCGCCAGCGGATGGCGCACCAACGGTGCAGTACGGTGTGTCATGGACCCCTCTCCCCGATAAGGCCTCGCGCTTGATGGCGATGCTGTGCGGAGCGTGAGGCAGTCCGCGCTTTGGAGCCTATTCGCCTTTGGTCGTAGCTGCAACGCAGCATTCCGCAAGGTGACCGATCGTCGCACCAGGGCCGGCAACCGATTGCCGATCGCGCGCTGCGGCGGTTAAGACCAAGGTCTAAGGCGCGGTTGAACGCCGGGACAGAATGGATGCGGCACACTGATTGCCTACCGAGGGCAGCCGCAACGTCCTCTTCCGACAAGTTCATCGCAAGTGAGGGTGCCATGGCTGATGTTTATCCCGTCGATCCCGCGTTCGCCGCCGATGCGCGCATTACGCGCGAGCAGTACGCAACGCTGTACCGCGAATCGATCGAACACCCCGAGCAATTCTGGGGCAAGGCCGCGCAGCGGCTGGAATGGTTCAAGCAACCCACCGAGGTGAAGGACGTCAGCTACGCGCTGGACGATTTCCACATCCGCTGGTTCGGCGACGGCGAGCTCAATGCCAGCGTCAACTGCCTGGACCGCCAGCTGGCCACGCGCGGCGACAAGACCGCGCTGTTGTTCGAACCCGACAGCCCGGACGCGCAGTCCTACCCGGTCACCTATCGCGAGCTGTACGAGCGCGTCTGCAAGCTCGGCAATGCGCTGCGCAATCTCGGTGTCAAGAAGGGCGACCGCGTCACCATCTATCTGCCGATGATCGTCGATGCCGCCGTGGCCATGCTCGCCTGTGCGCGCATCGGTGCGGTGCACTCGGTGGTGTTCGGCGGGTTTGCCGCCAACTCGATCGCCGACCGCGTGGTCGATTGCCAAAGCAAGCTGATCATCACCGCCGACGAAGGCCTGCGTGGCGGCAAGAAGATTCCGCTCAAGGCCAATGTCGATGCGGCGCTGAAACTGCCCGGCACCAACACCGTGGAAACGGTACTGGTGGTGCGCCACACCGGTGGTGCGGTGGAGATGCAGGCACCACGCGATCGCTGGTTCCACGATGTGGTCGACGACCAGCCGGCCGAGTGCGAACCCGAGCGCATGAACGCGGAAGATCCGTTGTTCATCCTCTACACCTCCGGTTCCACCGGCAAGCCCAAGGGCGTGCTGCACACCACCGCCGGCTACCTGTTGTTTGCCAGCTACACGCATGAAGTGGTGTTCGACCTGCGCGAGGACGACATCTACTGGTGCACCGCCGACGTGGGCTGGGTCACCGGCCACAGCTACATCGTCTATGGCCCGCTCGCCAACGGCGCCACCGCAGTGATGTTCGAAGGCGTGCCGAACTACCCGAACGTGTCGCGCTTCTGGGAAGTGATCGACAAGCACAAGGTCAGCATCTTCTACACCGCGCCCACCGCGATCCGCGCGCTGATGCGCGATGGCGAGGAGCCGGTCAAGAAGACCTCGCGCAAGAGCCTGCGCCTGCTCGGCAGTGTCGGCGAGCCGATCAATCCGGAAGCCTGGCGCTGGTACTACGAGGTGGTCGGCGACAGCCGCTGCCCGATCGTGGACACCTGGTGGCAGACCGAAACCGGCGGCATCCTGATCTCGCCGCTGGCCGGCGCGGTCGATCTCAAGCCGGGCTCGGCCACCCTGCCGTTCTTCGGCGTGCAGCCGGCGCTGGTGGATGCCGAAGGCAAGATCCTGGAAGGCGCCACCGAAGGCAACCTGGTGCTGCTGGATTCGTGGCCGGGTCAGATGCGCTCGGTCTATGGCGACCATCAGCGCTTCATCGACACCTACTTCCGCACCTATCCGGGCAGCTACTTCACCGGCGACGGCTGCCGCCGCGATGCCGATGGCTATTACTGGATCACCGGCCGCGTGGACGATGTGATCAACGTGTCCGGCCACCGCATCGGCACCGCCGAGGTGGAAAGCGCGCTGGTCTCGCACCCGAAGGTCGCCGAAGCAGCCGTGGTCGGCTTCCCGCACGACGTCAAGGGCCAGGGCATCTATGCCTATGTCACCCTGATCGCCGGCGAAACCCCGAGCGAGGAACTGCACAAGGAACTGGTGACCTGGGTGCGCAAGGAGATCGGCCCAATCGCCTCACCCGATCACCTGCAATGGGCACCGGGCCTGCCCAAGACCCGCTCGGGCAAGATCATGCGCCGCATCCTGCGCAAGATCGCTGAAAACGCACCCGACCAACTCGGCGACACCTCGACCCTGGCCGATCCGTCGGTAGTGGATTCGTTGGTGAGCGAGCGGTTGGCGCGCTGACGCGCGTCGGGAATGGGGAATCGGGAGTGGGGAATGGTTAGAGCCGTTCCCTGAGGAGCGAGGAGTAAATGTTCGGATTGGGGACTCATAAAAGCAGTCCCCGGCCCACTCCTCTCCACTGCAGACTTGATTTTCAACCCCGTCACATTGACGTCGCCGTTACCTCGCCGTCGCCGTCTTGCTGTTGCTTGCCTTGCTGCCTTCGCTGTTGCCTTTGCGATTCCCGATTCCCCACTCCCAATTCCCCAATCCCAGCCCCTCAATGACCACCCTGCTGATCGCCGATGACCATCCCCTGTTCCGTGAGGCCTTACGCGGGGCTGTGCAGCGCGTGATGCCGGGGGTGCAGTTGTTCGAGGCCGACACGGTGGATGCGCTGTACACCCTGGCCGATGCGCAACCGGATGCCGATCTGTTGTTGATGGATCTCAACATGCCGGGCGCGCAGGGATTCAGCGCGCTGGTGCACATGCGTTCGCTGCATCCGCAGCTGCCGGTGGTGGTGGTGTCGGCACGCGAAGAACCGACGGTGATGCGGCGTGCGATCGACCATGGCGCGTTCGGGTTCATTCCCAAGTCCGCCGATTCGGACACCATCGGCCGCGCCCTGGCCACGGTGCTCGATGGCGAGCGCTGGATCCCCGCCGAAGCGCAGAACCTGCCGCCGACCGACAGCGAAGAACGCGAAGTGGGCCAGCGCCTGCGCGATCTCACTCCGCAACAGTTCCGCGTGCTGCAGATGCTCGGCGCCGGGCGTCTCAACAAGCAGATCGCCTACGACCTGGGCGTGTCCGAGGCCACCATCAAGGCGCATGTCACCGCGATCCTGCGCAAGCTCGGCGTCACCAACCGCACCCAGGCGGTGCTGATGGCCGGCAAGCTCGCCATCGATGCCGACGGCATCGTGCTGCCGCCGCCCGAAGAAGACTGAGCGCGTTCGTCGGCCGGCCTGCGAAAACGAAGGCCGATCGCCTCAGCGAAGCGGCGCGTGAGGTCACCACCGCAGACGGCAATCAACGCAACGGCTGGCCCGTGCAGACCTTCGACGCGCTGTGCGGCGAGGGCACATGCCACACCGCGTTTTCGTTTTCGTCCTCGCCTTCATAGATCGCATAGCGCCCGTCGTCCTGGCGATGCATGGTGGGGCTGAAGGTGACGAAATCGGTGCGGCCGTCGGGGCCGATGAAATGCATGTCGCCTCCGCACACGATATTGGAGTTGGTTTCCGTCCCCAGGGCAGCGCAGGTGATCTGCGAGGTTTCCGCGCGCACCACGCGACTCACGCGTGGCCGGACCAGCCCGCGATCGGCGGCGTCGCAGAAGTAATCGGCAAGCACCGTGCGCATCTCACGCTGCGACGGCATCCAGGACGGGCAGCTGCCGTACGCATCGGCGGTGCAGCTTGAGACCACGGCGGCGGGCTGGCTGCGATCGGCCGCAGCAGCGAGGCTGTCTTGCAGCGGCAGCAACAGGCAGGCGGCGACAGTCAGCAGGGAAACGTAGGAAGGCATCGGAGCGCGGGCTTGGAGTGCACAGGGCGTGCGACTGTACGCCATGCGCAGTTGATGCCATGCATGCCCGCGCTGCGGCATCGGCAGGTGCGTGGCATGCTGTGCGCCTGCGGCGCGTCGGTGCGTGCCAGTGCCAGGGGATCCATGCAGCCACTCTCTTTTCCGCGCGGCCCGCTCGGGCTGGTCCTTGCGCTGGCCGTACTCGGCTGCGGCAGTGCGCAGGCCAACGACAGCAGCTTCGGCGATGACAACGGCACCATCCGGCTATTGCATCAGCCCGATATCAGCATGGACAAGGAAGCGCTGCTGCTCAGCGAGGAGCGCGTGCAGGTGGACTACGTGTTCACCAACCACAGCGCGCGCGCGTTGAGCGTGCCGATCGCCTTCCCGATGCCGCCGATGTATTTCGGCATGGCCGATCACAGCGAACTGACCGATTTCAACCTGTGGGTGGACGGCAAACCGGTGACCACCACGCGCAAGCTGGTGGTGTTGCTGGACGATGGCAGCGACATCTCCAAGGCATTCGCCGCCACCGGCTGGAGCACCGACGATATCGCCGCGTTCGCCGAATCGGGCAACGTGCCGACCGGGCGCACGCCGTTGCCGGCGCGCTGGATCGACCGGGACCAGCAACCGCGCTTCACGCTCAGCGAGTACTTCGTCTGGCAACAGCTCTTCCCGGCACGGGGCAGCGTGCAGATCCGGCATACCTACGCGCCCAGCCTGTCCACCGGCGTGCCGCAGGGCAGCGCGTTCCTGCTGGAATCATATGCAAAGCGCACCTGCATCGAACCGGCCACCAAGGCCAGCATGCAGCGCCGCGAGGGTGCGCACGGCCTGGGCTGGGCCAACCTGCGTTATGTGCTGACCACCGGCAAGAACTGGAACGGCCCGATCAAGGACTTCCAGCTGACCATCCGCAAGCAGGCCGCCAGCGACATCCTCAGCCTGTGCTTCGACGGCGCGCTGAAGAAGATCGACCCGCTGACCTTCCAGTTCAGGCAGGCCGACTTCGTGCCGATGCGCGATCTGGAGCTGCTGTTCGTGCGCGGCGTGGAGTGACCGGCGGGGCCAGCACCGGCTAGCCGAACGCGCGTCTGCCTGCTGTCGGCGCGTTGCAGACGCACTGCAGATCAGCGCTGATGGATCGCGCACCGCTTGTGTTCGCCTGGCGGCAGGGCGCCGCGTCATCGGTCGGCAATGGTCGGTGCCAGTGGCAAGGATCAGATAACGGCGGCAACGCTCGCAGCCACTGATCGCAGGAACACGCGCAGGCGTTGCAGGCACCGTTTCATCAATTTTTCGGATGGTGCTGCGTGCCACGCAGACACGGCGCACTGCGGTTGATCGACACACCACCGTTGCGCAATCGCTGCCTGCCAACTGCTGCGTAACTGGCAAGCCCAAGCGCAGCGGCGTGACCGCCTCCACAACCCCGCACCGCGCGACATCGCAGTTGTCGATATCACCATTGACCATCAGCTCATGCCTGGGCAAGGCTCGGGCTTGATGACGCTACTGGAGCTGGCATGGCGCGACGTTTCCCCTGGCTCTGGATCGGGCTGCTGATTGCCTGTGCATTGATCGCCGTGCTGGCATGGCAGAACAAGCAGCTGCGCGCCCAGCAGCAGTTGCTGCAGGCCCGCGTCAGCGCGCCGTATGACGGCATGTACGTGCCGCGCATCGAGGTCACCGATACCGCCGGCCAGCGTCATCTGCTCGGCGTACCGCAGGGACAGGCGCAGGTGCTGTTCTTCTTCACCACCACCTGCCCGTATTGCCAGCGCTCGGCACCCACCGTGCTGCGTGCAGCGCAGCAGTTACAGGCCAATCTACCCGGCCGTCCACAGTTGCTCGGCGTGTGCCAGTGCGACGCGACGCAGGCTGCGCGCTATGCGCATGTGCATGGCTTTGATTTTCCGGTGGTCACGTTGACCGATCGTCGCGCGTTGATGCTGTTTCGCGCGCGCAACGTGCCACTGCTGTTGGCCATCGACGGGCAGGGGCGCGTGCGCCATTCCCGTCTTGGCGTCTTCGATACCACGGAGCAGGTGCAGGACCTGGTCGCCGCCTTGCGCCGCACGGATGCGCCAGCGGCTTTGGCAACGGTGAAGGAGTAATGCATGAAGAAGCGTTGGGGTACCTTGCGGACGGCGTTGATGGCGGCCACGTTCCTGGCCAGTACCGGTTTCGGTGCGTTCCAGGTGATGGCGGTCGATAACGCACAGCCGAAGACCGAATCGTGTAGTGCGTGGGCCTGCAAAGCCGAATGTCCGGAGTTTGGCGGCGACCTGGGGCAGGGCAACGTCTGCTACTGCTGCGGCTGACAGCGGCTATCACACCTACTGCGCAGTTCAGCCTCATCAGTCGCTTTAGGTCTGACGGCGGGGTCCCCCCGGGCCCCGCCGTTTGCCGGCAGCACCGCGCTCAGCGCAGCGCGCGATAGCGGAAATCGCGCAACACCACTGCGCCCTGCTGCGCGGCGTAGATGCCGAGCTGCAGGCTCAGGAAGCCGCCGAACACGTTGTGGTGGAAGCCGGACATTTCCATGCGCGTCGGGTGGCGGATCCACTGCCGGCCCTGGTCGAACGAATAGTCGAAGGTGACCACATGCGCCTCGTTGCCCAGACGCAGGCGGATGCGTCGGTGCGTGTTGGGCGCGCGTGCCCACACCAACTCTTCAGAGTACTCATAGGTCTTGATGGTGTCAGGCGTAACACCGATGCCGACGAAGGCCTTGTGGTTGTAGAACAGCAACAGGCCGCCCTCGGCATTGCCGATGAGTTCCAGCGTGACCTCGGCGACGTAGCCGCGATCGGGCACGCCGCAGGTCAGTGGCGAGCTGTCGGCCGGCGAGCTGCCGGAACAGGCCAGCGTGAGCGACCGATCTGCCCGTTGCACGCGCGCCTGCTCGCCGGGCCCGGGCGCATGCAGGCTCCATTGGGTGCCGAACCTGTCGCTGGAAAAATCGTCCGACAAGGCGAAACCGCTGAGCGCCGCGTTGCCGGTGGCGTTTGCGCGTGCAGGCGTGGGCAATGGCCTGGACAGATCGCCACCGGTGGCGCGGAACCAGCCATCGGCGGTCCACTCGATCGGCTCCAGCAGGGTCTGCCGGCCCAGCGTGCGGAAGCCGTTTTCGTAGCCGTGATAGACCATCCACCAATCGCCACGCGGCCCTTCCACCAGCGTGGCATGCCCGCGCGACCACCACGGCTCCTGCTCGGACTGGGTGCGTACCAGCGGGTTGTGTGGGCAGTGCTCCCACGGCCCGTGCACCGAGCGCGCACGCGCGGCGATGACCATGTGCCCGGTGACCGGACCGGCGGTGCCGCCGACTGCGGTGACCAGGTACAACCAACCGTCGTGCCAGGTCAGCTTGGGGCCTTCGGGGGCGAAGTTCTCCACGATCCATTCATCGGGATAGCGCCAGGGCGCGTAGGCCGGTTCCACCTGCCCGTCGGTGGCCAGGCCGTCGTCGCGCAGGCGCAGCTTGCGGATGCCGTTGACGAACAGGTAGCGCTTGCCGTCCTCGCCCAGCACATGGCCGGGGTCGATGCAGCCGGCGATCTGCAGATCGATCGGGTCGCTCCAGGGTCCGCGGATGTCGTCGGCCCAGATCACGAAGATCGACCAGCCGGTGTCGTCCGGATTGGCCGGGATATAGATGAAATAGCGGCCATCGTGCTTGCACAGGTCCAGTGCCCAGATCGTGCCCAGCTGCTTGCGCAGCGCCGGGCCGATCGGCGTCCAGTTGACCAGGTCGGTGGAATGCCACAGCACGATGCCTGGATAGGAAAGGAACGACGAAAACGTCATGTAGTAGTCGTCGCCATCCTTGAGGATGGTGGGGTCGGGGTGATCGCCGGCCACGATGGGATTGAGGTAAGTGCCGTTGCCCAGGTCTGCCTTGCGCTGGCCTTCGATGCCGCGCGCCCACTGCGGGGTGCGGGTGCAGGCCGCGCGCGCGTCGCCCGTCAGTGCGCTCGGCGACAGCGGGGCGACGACGGCGCCGGCGGCAAGCACCTTGAACAGGTCCCGGCGGGTGGTGGTTGGCATGGGTGCGCGTTCGTGCGGGACGGGCTGGTATCTAGCCCCAGGTATCGGACCGGGGCAACCGCGCAGGCGGCGTTATAGGAAGCGCTCATGCCAGCTGCGGATTTCGACATAGATCAGCTGCCACGGCGTGCGGAGCTTGCAAACGGCAAGGTGCTGGAATCCATGCAGGACCCACGTGCTGAACGCCGCCAGCTGCGATGCTGCACTGCAGCGTGATCTGTTCACTTATGATTGCGATATTCATATGCGAACAGTCCGGCACCGGCCGGCTGGTGGACGTTGCGATGCCCAGTGACTGCTTCAACGATTGCCTGAGCACCTGTTCGGCGACCGCCCGATGCGCGGAGCGTGCAGCGTGACCATTGCACGGCAGCGTCTGGGCAAGACCGACGTGCAGCTCTCGGCACTGGGCTTTGGCGCCGCGCCGATCGGCAATCTGTATGCCGAGGTCGCTGAGGACCAGGCACTGGCCGCCGTGGCGGCTGCGTTCGAGGCCGGCATCCGCCATTTCGATACCGCGCCGTACTACGGCTACGGGCTGAGCGAGACCCGCCTGGGCCGCGGCCTGGCCGGTGTGCCGCGCGGCGCCTATACGCTGTCGACCAAGGTCGGCCGCTGCATCTACGACGATGCGCAGGCCGCCGCCGGGCGCGACGGCTTTGCGGTGGCGGGCCGCCGCGCCGAGTTCGACTACAGCGCCGACGGCGTGCGGCGCGCGTTCGCCTCCAGCCTGGAGCGCCTGGGCACCGACTACGTCGACGTGCTGCTGTTGCACGACATCGGTGCGCTGACCCACGGCGACAACCACGCCAACGTGCTGCGCCAGGCCTTGGAGGAGGCCTTGCCGGCGATGGCGGAGCTGAAGGCGGCCGGTGTCTGCGGTGCGATCGGGCTGGGCGTCAACGAGCAGGACGTGGCACTGGAGGTGCTGCCACGCTTTCCGCTCGACTGCGTGATGCTGGCCGGCCGCTACACGCTGCTGGAACAGCACGGCGCCCGCGCCCTGCTCGAGCAGGCGCAGCAACGCAACGTGGCGATCCTGTCGGCCGGCCCGTACAGCTCCGGCCTGCTCAGCGACGCACGCGGCCCCGGCGCCACCTACAACTACGCCCCGGTCGACGCCGCCACCCTGCAGCATGCGCAGCGCCTGTACGCGGCCTGCGCAGCATTCGAGGTGGATATCGGCGCGGCGGCGTTGCAGTTTCCGCTGGCACATCCGGCGGTGACCACGGTGGTGGCCGGCATGCGGACGGTGGCCGAGGTGCAATCGGCCGCCGCGCGCCTGCAGGTGCCAATCGCACCGGCACTGTGGCAGCGCCTGCGCGATGGCGGCCTGCTCGACGCCGACCTGCCCACGCCATGAGCCGCATCGACGCACACCTGCATTTCTGGCAGCTGGCCCGTGGCGATTACCACTGGCTGACGCCCGAGCTGGCGCCGCTGTATCGCGACTTCGGCCCCGCCGATATCGGTCAGGCGCTGGACGCTGCCGATATTGAGGGCGTGGTGGTGGTGCAGGCGGCCGCGACCGAGGCCGAGACCCGTTACCTGTTCGAGCTGGCGCGCGCCGATGCGCGTATTGCCGGCGTGGTCGGTTGGGTCGATTTCGCCGCGCCGGACGCCGCCGCGCGCATCGACGCACTGGTGCAGGCCGGCGGCGGCGTGCTCAAGGGCCTGCGCCCGATGGTGCAGGACATCGCCGATGTGCAATGGCTGGCCCAACCCGAACTGGATGCTGCCTTCGACGCCCTGCTCGCGCACGACCTGGCCTTCGACGCCCTGATCCGCAGCGTGCATGTGCCGGCGCTGCAGGCACGCCTGAAGCGTCACCCTGACTTGCGCGTGGTCATCGATCACGGCGGCAAGCCGCAGATCGCCGCAGGCGAATTCGTCGCCTGGGCCGCCGGCATGGCCGCGCTGGCCCAGCATCCCAATGTGCACTGCAAACTCTCCGGCCTGCTCACCGAAGCAGCGCGCGGCGCCGGCGTGGAGGCGCTGGCACCGTATGTCGCGCATCTGTTCGCACGCTTCGGCCCGCAGCGTGTGCTGTGGGGCAGCGACTGGCCGGTGCTGACCCAGCGTGCCGATTACGCGCAGTGGTTCGACATCGCACAGCAGCTGGTCGCCACATACGCCGACGGCCATGCCGGAGCGGTGTTCGGCGACAACGCACGCACGTTCTATCGTCTGCCACGGCCGGCGGCCCCCACCCACGGAACCTCTTCGGTATGACTGTCTCGATCCCTGCAACTCCCAACGACCGCCTGCATGGCAAGCGCTGCCTGATCACCGCCGCCGGCGCCGGCATCGGCCGCGAAAGCGCGCTGGCCTGCGCACGCGCCGGTGCGCAGGTGATCGCCACCGATATCGACGCCGCTGCCCTGCAGGCGCTGGCGGCCGAATCGGAGGCCATCACCACCCAGCTGCTGGATGTCACCGACGCGGCGGCGGTTGCCGCACTGGTCGCGGCACACGGCCCGTTCGATGTGCTGTTCAACTGCGCAGGCTTCGTGCACCAGGGCAGCATTCTCGATTGCGACGAGCCGGCCTGGCGGCGCTCGTTCTCGATCAACGTCGATGCGATGTACTACACCTGCAAGGCGGTGTTGCCGGGCATGCTCGAACGCGGCCGCGGCAGCATCATCAACATGTCCTCGGTGGCCTCCAGCATCAAGGGCGTGCCCAACCGCTTCGTCTATGGCGTGACCAAGGCCGCCGTGATCGGCCTGAGCAAGGCCATTGCCGCCGATTACGTGGCCCAGGGCGTGCGTTGCAACGCGATCTGCCCCGGCACCATCAAGACCCCGTCGCTGGGCCAGCGCGTCAAGGCGCTGGGCGGCGACGAACAGGCGGTGTGGAAGAGCTTCACCGACCGCCAGCCGATGGGCCGCCTGGGCGACCCGCGCGAAATCGCGCAGCTGGTGGTGTACCTGGCCTCGGACGAATCGTCGTTCACCACCGGCCAGACCCACATCATCGATGGCGGCTGGTCCAACTGAGCGCGGCAACGCACCGCCGTGCCGCGCACCGCAACGTGGACGGCCAGTGCCGGATGCGACTTGTAGTGGCTTGATTTGAGCACGCCGTCCTTATCCACCCGATGCATGCGCGCCAGCGTTGCTGGCCGCTCCATTCCTCACCTGCAAAGGAAGACTGCATGAAACTCGTACGCGTTGGCGCCCCCGGCCAGGAACGTCCTGGCCTGATCGATGGCGAAGGCCGCATCCGCGATTTGAGCGGCGTGATCGACGATGTGGCCGGCGAGCACATCACCAATGCCGGCCTGGACAAACTGCGTGCGCTGGACGTGTCCACGCTGCCGCTGCTCGAAGGCGAGCTGCGCTATGGCGCCGCAGTGGGGCAGATCGGCAAGTTCATCTGCGTGGGGTTGAACTACGCCGACCACGCGGCCGAATCGGGCATGGACGTGCCCAAGATGCCGATCCTTTTCATGAAGGCCACCACTGCGGTGACCGGCCCCAACGACACCGTGATCATCCCGCGCGGCTCGGTCAAGAGCGACTGGGAAGTGGAACTGGGCGTGGTGATCGGCGATGTGGCGCGCGATGTCTCGGTGGACGAAGCACTGAACCACGTCGCCGGCTACGCAGTCATTAACGATCTGTCCGAGCGCGAGTTCCAGCTCGAACATGGCGGCCAGTGGGTCAAGGGCAAGAGCGCCGACACCTTCGGCCCGATCGGCCCATGGCTGGTCACCCGCGATGAAATCGCCGACCCGCAGAACCTGTCGATGTGGCTGGAGGTCAACGGCCACCGCTACCAGAACGGCAGCACCCGCACGATGGTGTTCGGCGTGGCCGAACTGGTCAGCCACATCAGCCGCTACATGACGCTGATGCCGGGCGATGTGATCAGCACCGGCACCCCGCCGGGCGTGGGCCTGGGCCAGAAGCCGCCGGTGTACCTGAAGCCGGGCGACGTGATGGAGCTGGAGATCGAAGGCCTGGGCCGCCAGCGCCAGCCGGTGGTGGCGCATCCGCGTGATGCGGCCTGAGGCCATCGCCTTCCCGAACCTAGGTTCTCGAAGAAAAGATTGAGTGAAAGTAAGTGGCTAAGTATCCGCACGAAGCAGCCCAAAGCCCCTCTCCCCTCGGGGCACTAGGGCACGGCTTGCGCGCCTCTGGCGCGCGTGCGTTGGTGCGCCCGCGCCGCAAGCGCGGGCCGGGGCGCGTAGCGGGGTTGGGGTGAGGGTACGTAGCGACATATCCAAGCAGTTCGTCGCGATGTGCGTTTGCCGTCAGGCGTGACATGTCGGCATGTGTGTTGATGTGTCATGCGCAAATTTTTTAGGCGATGTGCGAGGGCGTTGAACTTCTAAGCGCTGTCGCGCGTTGATATCCACACGCAGTTGGTCGTGCAGTGATGCGTTGATCTGTGTTGTTCGTTGATCTGCGTTGCAAACGCATGCGTACCTGCAGCGCTTCAATACGGACGGTCGGCGCTTTGCGTCCGTACCCTCGCCCCAACCCCTCTCCCGGGGGGAGAGGGCTCTGGCGCCCGTTTCCGTTCTCCGTTTCCGTTTTATTTCGCGCGTTTTATTCCCGTTTCCATCGCCCAGGACTTCCATGAGCACCATCATCGCCCTCGACACCCACGACGTCCGCTTCCCCACCTCGCGCGAGCTGGATGGGTCGGATGCGATGAATCCGGATCCGGACTACTCGGCCGCCTACGTCGTGCTGCGCACCGATGCGCCGGATGACCTGGCCGGCTACGGCCTGGTGTTCACCATCGGCCGCGGCAACGATGTGCAGACCGCCGCGGTGGCCGCACTGGCCGAGCACGTGGTCGGCCTGTCGGTCGATGAGGTCATTGCCGATCTGGGTGCGTTCGCGCGCCGGCTCACCAACGACTCGCAGCTGCGCTGGCTGGGCCCGGAAAAGGGCGTGATGCACATGGCGATCGGCGCGGTGATCAACGCCGCCTGGGACCTGGCCGCACGCGCGGCGAAAAAGCCGCTGTGGCGCTATATCGCCGAGCTCAGCCCGGAGCAGTTGGTCGACACCATCGACTTCCGCTACCTCACCGACGCGCTCACCCGCGACGAAGCGCTGGCGATCCTGCGCGCTGCGCAACCGCAGCGTGCGCAACGCATCGCCACGCTGATCGAACAGGGCTATCCCGCCTACACCACCTCGCCCGGCTGGCTCGGCTACTCCGACGAAAAGCTGGTGCGTCTGGCAAAAGAAGCCGTCGCCGACGGCTTCCGCACCATCAAGCTCAAGGTCGGCGCCAACGTGCAGGACGACATCCGCCGCTGCCGCCTGGCGCGTGAGGCGATCGGCCCGGATATCGCGATGGCGGTGGACGCCAACCAGCGCTGGGACGTGGGCCCGGCGATCGACTGGATGCGCCAGCTGGCCGAATTCGACATCGCCTGGATCGAGGAACCGACCAGCCCGGACGACGTGCTCGGCCACGCCGCGATCCGCCAGGGCATCACCCCGGTGCCGGTCTCCACCGGCGAGCACACCCAGAACCGCGTGGTGTTCAAGCAGTTGCTACAGGCCGGCGCGGTGGACCTGATCCAGATCGACGCCGCGCGCGTGGGCGGCGTCAACGAAAACCTCGCCATCCTGCTGCTGGCCGCCAAGTTCAACATCCGCGTGTTCCCGCATGCCGGTGGCGTCGGCCTGTGCGAACTGGTGCAACACCTGGCCATGGCCGACTTCGTCGCCATCACCGGCAAGATGGAAGACCGCGCGATCGAATTCGTCGACCACCTGCACCAGCACTTCATCGACCCGGTACGCATCCGGCACGGCCGCTACCTGGCCCCGCAAGCCGCCGGCTTCTCCGCCGCGATGCGCCCGGCCTCCATCGCAGAATTCAGCTACCCCGACGGCCGCTTCTGGGTCGAAGACCTGGCCACGACAAAGGCCTAATCCAACGCACCGCCTCACCTAATCCCAGAATGTTGTAGGAGCGGCTCAAGCCGCGACAGGCTTTCCCGATTGCCCGATCGCGACCGAAGCCGCTTCTGCCTGGCGCATCTGCGATGCAGCCGTCACGCCTGCGCTGCGCCAATCACGCTGCGCCCGTAAAAGACACCTGTTTCGACGCCCGGCGGCAGCGGCAGCAAAGACACTCAAGACCAGCGCCCCACAACGGAGCCAACACATCCGCAAAAAACTCAGGCCAACACCCTAACCCTGCCCCGCTTCAACCGCCGCACTCAAGGCAAAAATCCGCCCGGCCTCGCGCCACTTCTCTCCCGGCGCACTGCCAGGCAACGGCTTTTGAAACCGCCACATCAAGTCTTCCCAGGCCTGGATACGCGGATCTGCCGCATCCCGCGCCGCCTTGGCCGCCGGATCGTAGTCGTCACCGACCTCCATCAGCATCACCAGGCGGTCGCCGCTGCGAAAGATCTCCAGCTCCTGGATGCCGGCCTGCTGCAGCGAGGCCACCACTTCCGGCCAGACCTCGCTGGGCCGATGCCAACGCTCGTACTCGGCGATCAACTGCGGATCGTCGTGCAGATCCAGCACGTAACACAGACGCCGCGTGCTCATGCGCCCACTCCTGCAACCACCGGCGCAGCGCGGCGCGCACGCAACGCGAACAGCAGGATCACCGCAAAGCACCCGCCCGGCACCACCATCGCCCAATGGATACCGGCCATGTCCGATACGGCACCCATCACTGCCGTCAGCAGCGCGCCACCGATGATCGACATCACCAGCAACGACGAGCCCAGCTTGCGCGCATCGTCATGCATGCCATCCAGACCCAGCGCGAAGATGGTCGGGAACATCACCGACATGAACACGCTTGCGGCCACCAGCGCGTACAAGCCGGTCCAACCCGGCAACGCGATGGCAACGGCGCACAACACCAGATTGATCGTGGCAAAACTCGCCAGCAACCTGGCCGGCGCCAGATAGCGCAACAGTGCGGTGCCGATGAAGCGGCCGGCCATGAACAGCACCAGCGAGATGGTCAGGTAGGTGGCGGCGGTTTTTTCGGGCGTGCCCGGCACCGCATCCTGCAGATAGCGGATCAGATAACTCCAGATACCGACCTGCGCACCCACGTAGAAAAACTGCGCCACCACCGAAAACATGAAGCGCCGATTGCGCAGCAGTTCGCCGAAGCGTGCACGCTTGGGCGCCACGCCGCTCTCGCTCTCCGGCGCGCCGGTGGGAAAGCGCACCAGCGCGATCAGGATCGCCCACAACACCACCACGGCGCCGATGATCAGATAGGGCGTCTGCACGGCTGAGGATTCGGCGGCAAAGAACGCCTCGCGCGCGGCGGGCGCCATTGCCGCCAGTTCGGCCGGCGTGTGTTCCACCCCGGAGAAGATGAAGTGCTGGCCCACCAGCACGCCGGTGATCGAGCCCAAGGGGTTGAATGCCTGGGCCAGATTCAAGCGCCGCGCCGCGCCTTCTGCCGGGCCGAGCACGGTCACCAGCGGATTGGCGGTGGTTTCCAGGAAGGCCAGGCCGCTGGCGATCACGAACAAGGCCAGTAGGAACAGCCAGTAGGTATGCACCTGCGCAGCCGGATAGAACAGGAACGCGCCGCACGCATACAGCAGCAGGCCCAGCACCACCGCCGCCTTGTAGCTGTAGCGGCGCATGAACATCGCCGCCGGCATCGCGAACACGAAATAGCCCAGGTAGAACGCGCTCTGGACAAGACCTGCCTGCAGGTCGGTCAGCTCGAAGGCCTTCTTGAACTGCTTGATCAGGATGTCGTTGAGGTTGTTGGCCATGCCCCACAAAAAGAACAGGCTGACGATCAACAACAGGGGAACCATGGCGGTACGCGCCAGGTTGCCGCGCGGTGACGCGGCAATGTCACTGTGATGCATGCGACCGATCCCCTCCCAAGGCTGTGGCGCTTGCGTTGCTGTGCGGCGAGCCTACTGCGCACGCCAGCGCCATGCAAATATAAAAACTTTGTTTATATTTGCACGCAAGCGCCACATCTCACCGCAGCCCGCGATGCCTGTACCCTGGCGCGCCGCAGCCTTGCCTGGAGCCGCAAACGGATGAGCACCGAACCCGCCAAGTACCGCGCCCCCGCCCTGGACAAGGGTCTGGACATCCTCGAGCTGCTCGCCCGCCAGGCGCAGCCGATGAGCATGGGCGCGATCTCGCAGGGCATCGGGCGCTCGCGCGGGGAGATCTTCCGCATGCTGCAGGTGCTGGAGGAGCGCGGTTATCTCACCCGCGACGGCGAGGGCGACTATGTATTGACCAATCGGTTGTTCATGCTCGGCATGCAGCAGCCGCAGGTGCAGAGCATCAGCGAAGCGGCACTACCGGTGATGCGGCGGCTGGCCGATGCGATCTATCAGCCCTGCCACCTGGTGGCGCCGTCCGGCGACCAGATCGTGGTGATCGCGCAGATGGACGTACCCAGCGACCTGGGCCTGGTGGTGCGCCCGGGCCACCGCCGCCCGTTGACCCATTCCAGCTCGGGGCTGGTGCTGTTCGCGTTCCAGCAGCCCGAGGTGCAGGCGCGCTGGCTGGACATGCTCGACGCCAGCGAGGTGCCGTTCGAGCGCGCGCAGTTCCTCGCCGCCGCCGCGCAGGCGCGCAACGACGGCTACGCCATGCAGCCCAGCGAAGCGGTGGTGGGCGTGGTCGACCTGACCGCACCGATCCTGCAACGCGGCAGCGCGACCTACACACTCACCGTGCCCTTCATCGCGCGCCGCCCCGAGCTGGTCGGCCCGCACGCGGCCTTGCAGGCCCTGTGCGCGGCAACGGCAGAGATCTCCGCCGCGTTGATGTAGCCGCGGCCCGCGCCGGGAGTCTGCGTCGGCGCTGGTGCTTCTTGTTGCTCGCTTCCGAAGGCTGACTTCTGCGGTCTATCCGCAGCGCAGCCGGCCCTGTGCGTGGAGCGCAGCGCGCTCTTTCCGCAGCGCTGCGATGGCAGCCTGACCATCGCACTCCACCCAACGGCTTCGCCAGCACGCGCGGCATCGCAAGCCGTGCAAATCCAGACGCCATGGAGATCGCGGCATCGTTGCCGATCGCTGCACTCCTGCACGACGTCGGGAAAGACAGCACGACGCAGGCGCTGGCTCACGCACGCGCAGCCAGACATGAGGCTTCCATCTCGCACTGCTTGCAGCACACCCCACATCAGCGGCTTTCCCGGCGTTTTTCGCTACCTGGGTCACCGGCATGCAGACCGTTCGTCGCTATAGCCAAGGCTATCGGGCGCCGCATCGCTCCGTTGCGTGAACACGCCTGCCTGGCTTTGATGCCTGAAAACAAGGCAAAAACCGCGTCACCCCTGCTCGCAATAGCCACGGCTATAAAGATCAGACCGACCTTCGCGTGCGCTGCAGACGCACCGGACGCGGCCATGCGTTGGTACACTGCGCGCCCCTTGGGGAGTAGCCTGCTTTCGCATCGTCGGAAGCGCCTGCATCAACATACTCGGCCGTTGCGCCGTGGTGCAGGCAACCAGTTCCGGTTTGGCGAGACCAGCGGCATGCGTGCACGACGAAGGTTGGCGCGGGCGCATGTCGTTGTGACCGTGCCCAACCCGAGAATGTCGATGTCCCCTTTTTCCATTGTTTTGATCGGTTTCGCGATGTCGACCGATGCGTTTGCCGCGGCTATCGGCAAGGGCGCGGCGATGCGCAAGCCGCAGTGGCGCGATGCGCTACGCGCCGGCTTGATCTTCGGCTGCATCGAGGCGATCACCCCGGTGATCGGCTGGCTGCTGGGACGCGCCGCGTCCAGCTATGTATCCGACTACGACCACTGGATCGCCTTCGTACTGCTCGGTGCGCTGGGCACGCACATGAGCGTGGCCGGGCTGCGAAACGATGCGGACGACGCTGAAGAAGCAACGTCCGAGACGCCGAAACGGCACGGCTTGCTCGCCCTGGCCACCACCGGTTTTGCCACCAGCATCGATGCGATGGCGGTCGGCGTGAGCCTGGCGTTTCTGGACGTGCATATCGGCGTGGTAGCGGTGGTGGTGGGGTTGTGCACCTTCAGCATGGTCACCGCAGGCGTCATGCTGGGCCGCGTGCTCGGCAACCTGATCGGCAAGCGCGCCGAGATCCTCGGCGGCTTGATCCTGGTGATCGTCGGCAGCGTCATCCTCTACGAACACCTGAGCGGCGCAGCGTAAGCACCTCCCTCGTAGGAGCGTGCCTGCGCGCGACCGGGCGTTACCGATAAAGCTTCGTCGCGCGCAGGCACGCTCCTACGCTGCAGTCGCACCGGTCAGCGCGTTTTCGCATCGTGATGCGCACTCAGGAACGCGCGTAACGAGGCCGGCTTCACCGGTTTGGTCAGCAGGCGATAGCCACGCGCACGCGCGAGCTGCTTGAGTTCGTCGCGGCCGTCGGCGGTGAGCAGGGCGCCGGCAATCGGCGCGGTGGCGACGGCCTGCAGCGCATCCAGCGTGTCCAGGCCATCGAGCCGGTCGTGCAGGTGGTAATCCACCAGCATCAGGTCCGGCTGTTCGCGCGCGCGTTCCAGCGCCTGATCCACGGTGCTGGCGGTGATCACCTCCACCTGCCAGCGACCGAGCAGCGCGCGCATGCCGTCGAGGATTTCGCGGTCGTTGTCCACGCACAGCACGCGCAGGCCCGCCAGCGAATCGCCGCTGGGCAGCGCGCGTGCAACGGCCACCGGCAGCACCGGCGGCAGCGGGACCGCCGCCACGCGCGGCAGCAGGATCGAGAACATGCTGCCGCGGCCGACTTGGCTGCGCGCGCTCAGGTCGTGGTCGAGTAGGCGCGAGATGCGCTGGCAGATCGACAGGCCCAGCCCCAGGCCCTGCTCGCCCCAGTCGAACGGCTGCTGATAGCGGCGGAATTCTTCGAAGATCTGCCGCATGTGGTGCTCGGGAATGCCCGGGCCGGTATCCCACACCTGCAGCTCCACGTGCTCGCCGCGGCCGCGCATGCCCAGCACGATGCGGCCCTGGCGCGTGTAGCGCAGCGCATTGGCGAGGAAGTTCTGCATCACCCGGCGCAGCAAGCGGCGGTCGCTGCGCACCCACAACGGGCGACTGTGCACCTGCAGCTGCAGGCCGCGGCTGGAAGCCACCGGCGCGTATTGCGCGGCCAGTTCGTGCATCAGCGCGCTGGCATCGAAATCCTCGACCGTGGGCCGCAGGCCGCCGGCATCCAGCCGCGAGACATCGAGCAGGCCATCGAGCAACTCCTCGGCCGCACGCAGCGAGGCATCCACGCGCTCGGCCAGATGGCGTTGTTCCTCGTTGTTCTGATGGCTCTCGCGCAGGGCCGAGGCAAACAGCCGCGCGGCATTGAGCGGCTGCAACACGTCGTGGCTGATCGCGGCCAGAAAGCGCGTCTTGGATTGCTGCGCCAGCTCGGCCTCGCGCGAGCGGTCGGCCACGCGCTGCTCCAGGTTCTCGTTGGCGTCCAGCAGCGCGCGTTCGGCACGCTTGTAGTCGGTGATGTCGTTGTAGCTGGTGACATAACCGCCGCCGGGCAGCGCCTGGCCGCGCATCTCGATCACCTTGCCGTCGCTGCGGGTGCGCTCGAACACATGCGGCGAGCCGGCGCGCATGTGGCGGATACGGCGATCGATCTGATCTTCGATATCACCCTCGCCCAGCTCGCCGCGCTCGGCGTTGTAGCGGATCAGATCGGCCACCGGGCGGCCGACATACAGCATGCCGTCCGGATAGCCGAACAGCTGCTGATAGCGGCGATTCCACGCGGTCAGGCGCATCTCCGGGTCGACCACGCTGACCGCGGCGCTGATGTTTTCCAGCGTGGTGGACAGGATCTCGCGATTGAAGCGCAGCTCCTGGCCGGCCTCGTCCAGCACCGCCACCACCTCGCCCAGGTCCATGCCCGAGCCGCGCAACAGGCTGGTCAGCACCAGGCGTGCGGAGGCCGCGCCGATCGAGGCGGCCAGCAGGCGTTCGGTGAACTGCACCCAGGCGCGGTCGGCCACCACGGTGGGTTGCAGCTCGCGCTCCAGCAGCACCGCCTGGTCGACGAAGGCGCGGTGCGCATGCCGCTCGCCCACCACGCGCTCGGCCAGGGCCTGCAGGTCGGCCACGCGCACATGCCCGGGCCAGTCGCCGGCCACCGCCGGCCGCTGTGCATACGGGTCCAGGAAGGGCGCGGCGCGCAGGCGTTCGTCCACTCCGGGGCGCCAGCGTGCGGAGACCAGCATCATCGCGCCGACATTGATCAGCAGCGACCAGAACGTGCCATGCGCCAGCGGGTCCCAGCCGCGCATGCCGAACAGCTGCTGCGGCTGCAACCAGGCGATGCCGAACGGCCCGTCCACCAGCCAGTCCGGCTGCAGCCAGCCCGCGCGCGTGGCGGCCGGCAGCAGCAGCGTGTAGATCCAGGTCATGAAGCCCAGCACCATGCCGGTCTCCACGCCCTTGCGGCTGGCGCCGCGCCAGTACAACCCGCCGATCACGCCGGGGGCGAACTGCGCCACCGCCGCAAAGGCCATCAGGCCGTAGGCCGCCAAGGTGGTGTCGTTGGCCACGCTGCGGTGGTAGCCGTAGGCGATCAGCGCCAGCAACAGGATGGCGACGCGGCGGATCCACAACACCCGCGAGGCCACCGCCGCGCGCGCATCGGCGCTGCCGCGGCGGCGCAGCAGCACCGGCATCACCAGGTCGTTGCTGACCATGGTGGCCAACGCGATGCTGGCCACGATCACCATGCCGGTGGCGGCCGAGAACCCGCCCACATAGGCCACCAATGCCAGCACGGTGTTGCCCTGGCTCAGCGGCAGCGCCAGCACCACCGCGTCGTCGACCACCGTGCTGCCCTTGCCGAACAAGGCCACGCCGGCCGATGCGATCGGCACCACCATCGCCGAGATGATCACCAGGTATGCACCGAACAACCAGCGCGCGCGACGGATGTCGCCGACGTCGCTGCATTCCACCACCGCCACATGGAACTGGCGCGGCAGGCAGATCACCGCCAGAAAGCTCAGCAAGGTCTGCGAAATGAAGCCCACCGACGGCGTGTGCTCGAACAAGGTGCGCGCCGAGTCGGCGATGGGCACCTGGTGGTCGCTCAGCCACACCCAGGCGAACAGGCCCACCGCGACGATGGCGATCAGCTTGATCACCGACTCCAGCGCGATCGCCAGCATCATGCCGCGGTGGTGTTCGGTGGCATCGACCTGGCGGGTGCCGAACAAGGTGGCGAACAAGGCCATCAACAGCGCCACGTACAACGCCGGATCGGCAAGGATGCCGCGCCCGGCACTGCTATGCCCGGTCAGCACCTCCAGGCTCATCGCCACCGCCTTGTACTGCAGCGCCAGGTACGGAACGATGCCGACCAGCGCAATCACCGCCACCAAGGCCGCCAGCCGCCGCGAGCGGCCATAGCGCGAGGAAATGAAATCGGCGATGGAGACGGTGTTTTCAGCGCGTGCGATCAGCGCCAGCCGCTCGATGATGCGCCAGCCGAACAGCAGCAACAGCAGTGGGCCCAGGTAGATCGGCAGATAGCCGATGCCGTTGCGCACCGCCGAGCCGACCGCGCCGTAGAAGGTCCACGACGAGCAGTACACCGCCAGCGCCAGGCTGTAGACCGCCGGCCGCAGCCACGGCCGCTCCGGGTACAGCGGACGACGGTCGCCCCACCAGGCCACGCCGAACAGCAGCACGGCATAGCCGACGGAAACCAGCAGCAGGATCCAGCTTGATACCAAGGGGCGTTCCTAGGCCAATGCGAACGGGGAGTTTACGCAGTGGGGAATCGGGAGTGGGGAACAGCCCGCCTGGCCGCACGTGCGTAGGAGCGCGCTTGCGCGCGACAGGGCACCGGCGGGAAAGCCTTATCGCGCGCAAGCGCGCTCCTACACCAGCTTGGCAGTTATCGCAGTTGCCCCAATCAGGCGCCGCACCTGGCGCGCCGCTCAGCCCGGTAGCCGCACCTGCACCTGGTACGTGCGTCCGGCGACAATGCCGTGAACGCGCTGGTCCGGGCAGGCTTCGCCGTCCACCAGCACCTCGATGTCGCGCCGCCCCGGTTCACGCGTCAGCGTCACCTCGAACTGCGCGCCGCGGAACTGGCGCGTCACCCGGGCCTGCGGCCAGTGCGAGGGCAGCTGCGGGCGGATCGCCAATGCATCGCCTTCGCCGACCAGGCCGAACAGCCCTTCCAGCACGCAGCGATACACCCAGGCCACCGTGCCGGTGTTGAACAGCTGGCTGGAACGCCCGGCGGTGCGCGGGTACTGGTGCCAGGCGCCGCGATAGTAGTTAGGCAGCGACACCGGCAGGTGGCCGCGCTGCAGCACGTCCTCGCGGGTGGGGCCGGGCAGCAGCGCGCGCAGGATCTCCCAGGCGCGGTCGGCTTCGCCGATCTGGTACAGGCTGTACAGGTAGAACGCCGCCGCGTGGTTGTAGACCGCGCCGTTTTCTGCGGCGCCCGGCCACTTCTGTGTCAGCCGGCCCACGTCATCGCGCATGTGCGTGTAGGCCGGGGCCAGCATCACCGGCCCGTACGGCGTATGCAGCTGCTCGCGCACCGCCTCCAGCAAGGCCTCGCGCTGCGCGCTATCGGCGGTGCCGGCCAGCAGCGCAAAGCTCTGCGGATTGAGATAGATGCGTCCTTCCACATCCTCGGCGATGCCGAAGCGCACGCCATCGTCGGTGATGCCGCGCGCATACCAGTTGCCGTCCCACAGCTCGCGGTTGGCATCGGCGTTGATCGCCTGCACGGCCTGCGCAAACGTCTCCGCCTGCGCGCTTCGCCCATGCGCTGCGCAGATGCCCGACCACAGCCGCAATGCATACGCGGTGGCCACGGTGAGCCAGCCGGACACGCCCTTGCCGCGCCAGCCGACCATGTTCATCGGGTCGCACCAATCGCCCTGCGCGATGAAACTCAAGCCACGGGCATCACGCGCGTCCAGCAGCCACTGCATCGCTGCATCAAGTCGCTCGGCCACGCTGAGCGCCTGTCCATCGTGCGTACGGACCACCGCATCGAGCACGCTGGCATCGCCGGTTTCGGCCAGATAGGCGCTCAGGAAGATCGGCAACCACACGCAGTGATCGGTATGCGGCACCTGGTTGATGTATTTGAGCTCGGCGCCTTCCACCAGCAGGATGCCGTCCGGCATCGCACCGCTGGGCTCCTGCTGCGAGAGCGCATGTAACAACGCCGCACGTGCAGTGGCCGGCTGCAGGTAGGCCATACCCATGTGGTCCTGCAGATAGTTGCGCGTCTGCGGATCGGTGGTCAGGCGATTGACGTCGCCGTGATAGAACACCTGCCGCGGCAGCCAATGGTTGACCAGGTTGTCCAGGGCCGGATCGGGCGTGGCGATCTGCGCGCAACCCCGCCCGCCCTGCAGATACTGCGCGTAATCGCGCGCGGCGGCGGCAAAGCCGGCTTCGGACAGATAACGCGCACGCAGCGCGGCGATCTCCGCATCGTCCTTGGCCGGCCCGAACGCGAAGCGGTACACGCTTGCCGCATCGGCATCCAGCGTCAGCCGATACTGCAACGCCGCGGCCGGGTTCTCGTAGTGCGCATCGCTGTTGCCCAGCTGCTCGGCCTGGATGGCCGAGGGCGCATGCAGGCCGCCCTCGCCTTCGAAGGCCATCTGCTGCGCATCCCAGGCCACCGGCGGCTGCTCGTGCAACAGGAAGGTGCAGTCCTTGAAATCGCGCTGACGGAAATAGTCGTCCACCTTCTGGTACGGCGCCACGCTACGGCAGACGATGCCGCCCAGCGCCGGCTCGTAAGCGCCGCCCTGATGCATCCACGACATGTAGCCGATCGGAAAGTAGGGGTACAGGCTGAGCCGGCGCGTACGTCCGGACTGGTTATGCACGCGGCATTCCCACAGCTCCACTGCATCGTCGGTGGGCAACGCCACGCACAGTTCCACCACGATGCCGTCGTGACGCACCCGCCAGCGCACATCGTGCTTGCCCGCGGAAAACGCGAACTGCTCCGGCGTTGCACGTACCGGTTCGTGCGGCACCGAATACAACGCACCGCTGTCTTCGTCCTTGAGATAGAAGAAGCGCCCGGGATGATGCGCGTAGTACGGCTGCTCGGGCATCATGAAGTTGCGCGCTTCCAGCAGCGGCGCATGCGCGTACTTGGCCGGCTCCGGCTGCATGAACTGGCCGGTGGCGTAACCACGGCAGGTCAGCTGCAGCATCATGCGGCGGTTCCACAGGAACCCGCCCGCGTTCGGCATCGCGGTGGGGCTGTAGAGCGCATAGCGCGTGCCGTCGGCGCTGGGCGCCAGCAACGCGGAAAGATCGTCGTGGGACGTGGACCTGGAATCAGCGTGGGAGAGGGAGAGTGCAGACACGGTCAGCGGTGCTCCTGTTCGTCGCGCTTGCGCGCGGCCAGTTCGTGTTGGATGCGGCGCAACAGGCCATCGTCGAGTGGATAGAAACGCATGGTCCAGGCTGCCAGCAGCGCCACCGCGCCCGGGATCACCGTCAGCAGCAGCACGATGCCGGTCAACGACCCCGCCGACTGCGCGCTGTTGGCCACATAGCCCATGCCCGCCAGCACCCAGGCGATGCCGGCCGACGCCAGCGCACCACCGAGCTTTTGCGAGAAGGTCGCGGCGGCGAAGGTCATCGCGGTGGCGCGCCGGCCGGTGCGCCATTCGGTGTAGTCGGCGCTGTCGGCATACATCGAAAATGCCAGCGGCGACTTCGGCCCCAGTGCCAGCCCGATCAACATGTTCAGCGCAAAGATCGCCCACACCGCATCGGCAGGAATGAAAAACATCAGGCAACTCAACACGCCCACCACCGCCATCAGCGCGGTCATCAACTGGCGCTTGTCCCAATGCCGTGTCAGCAAGGGCGTGATCGCCGCGCCCACTGCCAGCGACACCGAATAGCCACCCAGAAACAGCCCGGTCAGGTCCGGCCGCTGCACGTAGTACTTGAGGTAATACACACCCGCACCACCGCGCATGACAATGGTGATCATGATGATCAGCGACAGCACGAACAGCACGCACCACGGCTTGTTCTGCAGCAGGTCGGCGATATCCCGGCGGATCGGCGTGCGCTGCTGCGGCGGTGGCTGCACGCGCTCGCGCGTGGTCAACGCCACGGTCACGAACAACGCCACCGCCACCGCGCCGTACAGCATCATCGTGCGCTGCCAGCCCAGTGCATCGTTGCCGGCACCGAACCAGGCCACCAGATCCAGCGTGCAGTAATTCACCAACGTGGTGCCGGCGAACGCGGCGATGAAGCGCAGACTGATCAAGCTGGTGCGCTGGCTGCTGTCGGCGGTAATCACGCCGGACAATGCCGAGTACGGAATGCTCACCACCGTGTAGGCCAGCATCATCACCAGGAAGCTGATCGTGGCCCACCACATGCGTCCGTTCTGATCCAGCGCAGGCGTGGTGTAGGCGAGCACGCCGGTCACCGCCATCGGCACGGCGCCCCACAACAGATACGGGCGGAATTTACCCCAGCGGCTGCGTGTGCGATCGGCCAGTGCACCCATCGCCGGATCGGCGATCGCATCGGCGATCTTGGTCAACAGGATCATCGTGCCCACCGCTGCTGCCGGCAGATGCATGGTGTCGGTGTAGAAGATCAACAGGAATGCGGAAATGTTGGCCCAATACAGATTCAGGCCCAGATCGCCGGCGCCGTAGCCCAGCTTTTCGCGCCAGCGCAGGCGCGCCGATGCAGGAGACGTTGCAGACGATGACGTCATCGGCAGACCTTGGAGTGCGTTGAACCCGGCCGAGCGCGCCGTTACGCTGGGCGGCCCGCTCACCTGGCGAGGAGCGCCGACGCTACACCACGCATCGACTGCCGCCAACGTGAAATCCGGCAAAATGCCGAATCGATCCGGAGATATAACCTGACGTGATGGACACCGCCGCCCCCGCTACACCCGCGTCCGCTTCGCCCCTGGCCATCGTGGTGATGGGCGTTTCCGGCAGCGGCAAGACCACCATCGCGCAGGCCCTGGCAGCGCATTACGGCTACCGTTTTCTGGATGCCGACGACTACCACAGCGTGGCCGCACGCGCGCAGATGGCCGCCGGCCAGCCACTCACCGATGCGATGCGTCTGCCGTGGGTGGAGTTGCTGGCGGCCACCTTGCGCGACTGCGTACAGGCAGGCGAGTCGGTAGTACTCGCGTTCTCGGGCTTGCGCGGCACGCATCGTCAATTGCTGCGCCGCAGCGGCATTCCGATCCGCTTCGTGTTCCTGCACGCGGCCCCGCACGTGATCGCCGCACGCCTGAGCGCGCGCGCCGGCCACTTCATGCCGGCCAGCCTGCTGGACAGCCAGTTGCAGACCCTGGAATTGCCGTTGGACGAAGCCGACGTGGTATCGGTGGATGTGGACGCCACGGTAGCGGAGGTGGTGCAGGATGCGATCGCGCAGTTGGCGCTGATCGCTCCCGCTGCAGTGCATACCGCCGTGCCCTCGCCGCAAAGCGCATAACGCGCCGGATAGCGCAGCAACATGGCTGTTTCCGTCTCCCTCCGGGAGAAGGTGCCCCGAAGGGGCGGATGAGGGGACGTGCGAAGCCTCGTGCATTTTGACGACACAGAAGCTTCGCTCCGTACCCTCACCTCACCCCACGCCCCGCTCCGCGCCCCGGCCCGCGTTTGCGACGCGGGCGCTCCAAGGCACGCGCGCCAGTGGCGCGCAAACCGTGCCTTCTCGCCCCGCGGGAAGAAGGGCTTTTCAACACAGTGGCCAGCCTCACAAGGTGGCGCAAAATTTCCTGGTTACTTTTTGCAGACCATTGATTTGCGTGCAAATACGCATGCATCGCGGCCAATCATTTTTTCTATCGCAGCGGCCGCCGATAGTGATGAATCTTCAGCATTTGTGCGAATAGCGAACACGTTGAACGCAATTTTTTCGAGCTGGTGGCACCAGATGCGAGCGGACCCGACCGTTGAATGAATGCGGGAAGGTGCGTGTGTTGCACGGTCGCCACAATCGGCCATCTTCACTCGGCAGATCCGGGGGGATCCAGCGCTTCCTTCCATCTATGGACATGCCGTGATGACAAATTCAATTCGCCGCTTGCGATTTCGCAGTTTGACGCTCATTCCCTGCCTGCTTGCCAGCGCAGTGGCTTTCGCCCAGGCCGGCTCCACAACCGCACAACAGTCGGTGTCGTCGCTGGATACCCAGGCTTTTGCACGCTCCGGCCAGATCTGGCGCAGCTTCGGCAATCAACTGCCGTTCGCCAGTCCCACCAGTTGGACCACCGCCGGCGGCGGCTACTTGAACCAGCGCTTTGCGCCGGGCGAGTGGAAGATCAACCGCACCACCGTCAAAGGCCTCAAGCCGGCCTGGACCCTGACCACCACCGGCGACATCTCGGCCACGCCGAGCGTGGAAGGTGGAACGCTGTACGTTCCCGACTGGGGCGGCACGCTGTATAGCGTCGACACCCAGACCGGCAAACCGAACTGGCAGGCCAAGTTGTCCGATTACACCGGCAATGCCAACTCGGTGACGCGCAACACGCCGGCCATCAGCGCCAACAGCATCATCGTCGGCGATCAGGCCGCCGGCACCGTGCTGGCGATCGACAAGAAGACCGGCAAGCTGCTATGGAAGACCACCGCCGAAGCCAACCCGCAGGCGCGCATCACCTCCTCGCCGGTGATCTATGGCAATCGCGTTTACGTGCCCGTGTCCTCGGGCGACTGGGGCAACCTGGACCCGACCCACACCTTCAGTTTCCGCGGCAGCGTGGTGGCGCTGGATCTGAACACCGGCAAGAAGGTGTGGCAGTTCTACAACGTACCCGAGGGCTATACCGGTGCATCGGTGTGGGGCCAGGTGGCGATCGACCCGATCAACCGCCGCCTGTATTTCGGCACCGGCAACAACTACAACATTCCCGCCAGCGTGGGTAACTGCGTTTCCAACGCACGCTCCTACCGCGGCAGCGAACTCACCGTGCAGGATGAACTGGCGTGCATGGCGCCGGACAACTACGTCGACTCGGTGATCTCGCTGAATCTGGACACCGGCAAGCTGGTCTGGGCCGACCGTGCACAAGGCTACGACGCCTGGAACCTGTCGTGCATCGTGGCGCCCACCAATGGCCTGTGCCCGAACACCCAGGCAACCAACCTGACCGGACCTGATTACGACTTCGGCGGCGCCGGCGTGCAGCTGTTCACCGTGTGGCGCGATGGCAAGGCGCAGCAGCTGGTCGGCGCAGGGCAGAAGAGCGGCATCTACTGGGCCTTCGACGCCAAGACCGGTGCCAAGGTGTGGTCGACCCAGGTCGGTCCCGGCGGCACCACTGGCGGCGTCGAGTGGGGCACCGCGTTCGATCCGTACAAGTCGCAGGTCTATGTGGCCATCAACAACAGCACCAACGCCACCTATACGCTGGGGCCTGCGAATACCCAGAGCCACAACGGCGGCTCGTGGGCAGCGCTGGATGCCGCCACCGGCAGGATCAAGTGGCAGGTCAAGGTGCCCGGCATCAACCGCGTGAATCCGAATGTGCCGGCCGGCGGCCAGGGCTCGCTGACGGTGTCGCCGAACCTGCTCTACGCCGGCTCGATGGCCGGCAACATGGTCGCCCTCGACGCCGACACCGGCGCCACGCTGTGGAACCACGACGCCACCGGCTCGGTGATCAGCTCGCCGGCGATCGTGGACGGTGCGCTGTACTGGGGCGCCGGCTACGGCCGCTTCAACTTCGGCACTGCCGCAACGGCCAACCAGCTGACCAAGTTCGTGCCGGAGGCCAGCCCGGCCAAGTAAGCGTCAACCCATGTGATCTGCGTCGAGCGACGCGCAATCACGGCAGAACGACGGCGCCACCTTCGGGTGGCGTCGTTGTGTGTCACGCCGCTACAGCCGCGTGACCTGGCACAAGCGGATCTGCCCCGCTTCCAGCCCATGCGCCTCTGCCGCACGGCGGCGCAACGCGGTGACCAGCCCGGCGGCATCCAGCACGCCATCGGCAGGCACGTCCACGCTATGGGCCAGTTGCCCCCACAGCACCGGCCGACCGTCGCAATAGCCCTCGTAGTCGGCGAAGTAATGCAGCTGGCGCAGCTCAGGTACCGACGTGGACATCGCCCTGGATCTCCGTGCAGCCCAGATGTTCCAACGCAATTTCCAGCCCGAGCAGATAGCTCTGCGCGCAGTAACCGCGCACCGTCGCAATGCGCTGCCCGAACCCCTCCGGCAGGCAACGCTCCGGACGGTCCACGCTATCGTCGTGAGCTTCCACGAACGGGTACGGCAACGCGCTGAGTACACGGTGCAGGCGCGCACTGTCCACGCAGCTGCCCGGATCGATCAACGCGATTTCCATCCGCGCCTGCCCGGCCACGCGCAAGGCATCCAGCAGCTCCTGCTCCGACCCGCAGGCACGCAAGGCCACCGTCTTGCCCGCGTCGCCGGCGCATTGCACCAGCTGCCGAATGACGGCCCGCGGCAACGGCTGCGGCCCACGCACCAGCGGCATTGCCGCCTCCGGCCCACGCACGATCATGATCGACATGGCGGCCTCCTCAGGCAGCAGCGCGCAAGGGCGCGCACAGCGACGGCAGACAACGCGCCGCAATACCCAGCGACATCGCATAGGCGCGCGGCGCATCGTGCGGCGTAATCACCACCGCTAGCGGCGCATGCTGCGGATGCAGCCACGGCTCCAGCTCCTGCGCCGCATCGGTGTGCAGCTCGATATACGGCGCAGACAGCGCATCCAGTGCAGCACGCAATGCGCTCGCATACACCTGCGCACGCTCGGAGGCCGACAAATCACCCGAATCCAGCAACACCAGCTCCACCTCGGCATCGCCACCGGCGGCCTGCAAGCCGGCGATCAAGCCATCGACATCGGCACACGCCAGCGTGCGCAACGCACGTCCCGCACACTCGGGCAGCTGCATCGGCGCCATCTGCGCCGGATCGGCCTGCGGACCTTGCAAAATCAGGATACACATCGTGTTCGACTCAACGCACCACAGTGCGGGAGTGCCAAGGTAGGCTCGCAGGGCATAAAGGGGCTATCCATGCGTTGGTATGCCGGCATAAAGAGTGCGTAATGACTTAAATGCTCAAGCAACATCCCATTGCACTTATCAGCACCTACTCTGGCTTGGCAACCTTAGCGCAGAGCTTTAGGCGAAGTCTGCCGGGAAAGTAAATCGCGACTTGATCATCCCTGACTCCCAGCCGTGAGAAGTGGTGCAAGCTTGCCGACCCGCAACTAGAGAAATCACCTGCCTCAACCTGGAATAGCGCACCAATCGTACTCACGACGCCAACCGAAAATGAAAGAGCTCCCTAAATCCTTCTTGGCTTCCATGCAATTGTAGTTCATGCGACCTTATGACAATCGGCGCTTTTTAAAGATAACTTGCGACTCCTTGAATTGCCTCCTGAGAATACAAACCAATCAACGCTCCAATTGTACCGCCAACTGCCATTAATAATCCAGAAATCATATGTTTTGCCATGAATACCGGATACTTTTTGATAAGTTCCTTTTTTAGCTCAGAGAGGTTCTGACTTTCTCCCGGAAACAGAATAACATTAGGATCCTTCAATACCTTAAAGCGCCGAGAAAAATCTTTATTAAGATCCCAATCTTGGCCCTCTGATATTGCCATCGAGCGAACCTTCCTGCCCAATATGGATAAATTCACCATATTAACCGCCATAAATATTCCGCCGGGTATGATGCCAAAGAAAAAGCCCCATCCTGGCGTAAGATGTTCGAATAGCATCATTCCTCCATATTAAATTATATAGATAAATAAATCTCAGCGCTGCTACTTACCAAGTCGCTCAGGTCGCGGACTTCCTATAGTCACTCTTGGTAACCCCCCGAAGGCAGATTGACAGGATCCTTGATCATAACTGGAGCACCTACTGCAACAGCGCATCACCGCACTGAGGAGTGGTTGATTTTTGAATCCAGGGCTAATGATATCGGTGTTTGCCAGATATTCGGTATAAGCAGCTTGTGTCATGCCGCCGATTCCTGTCTAAGGTGGAGCCGCTGTATCCGTCGCACAGCCGGCCGACGAACGATTTTGGCGCCGACCAGTTCTGCCACAGAGAGTAGGACGCCTCACTGAACCATGTCACCTGCACAGGTCCTTGATCTCCAAACCGGCCTCGGCTTCGCACAGGAAGCCGATGATCTGTTCTTCGGTAGAACGCTTCTTCACGTCCAATCTCCTCGGAGTAGAGACTTGAACTCCAAACTGGGGCGACACTCAAAAAATCGGGGCGTCGGACGCAGCCTACTTCTCCCGCCGCCAGTTCACCGAGCCCTTGGTCTCCACCGTGCTGGATTCCGCTTCAATATCGAAGCCGCGGCTGAGCAGGTATTTCAGCGTCAGGACCGAGCCGCTGCCGACCATCGAGACGCCGTAGCCGACGTAGAGTTTTGGCGAGAGATACTTGCCGAAGCCCACGACCGAGCCGACGGTGCTGGATTCGCTCACCCCCGCTTCGTCCAGGCCGAGCTTGGCGCCGATCTGCGAGGCGATCAGGCTGCTACCAGCCGACAGGGCAGCCGAGGCAGCACTGACCTGCTGGGTTTCGTCGCTGCTGGCGGTGGACAGGCCGCGGCCGAGCACCAGGTACGACAGCGCTTCGGATTGCGACATCGCCGGCTCGGACCAGACATCGGCGCGCGGCGATTCGGCGCGGCCGCTGACGTCGATGCCGGCGGTGACATCGCCGACCTTGCGCTCGGCGCGCAGGCTCACGCGCGGGTCGGAGACGATGTTGTTGTTCCAGGTCAGCTGGCCGCGGCTGATGGTCAGATCCTGGCCGTAGGCCTTGTAGCGGCCGCGCACGTCCAGCCCGCCGTTGGCAGTCATCTCGCGGCCCGGGCGGGCGCGGATCTGCATCTGCCCGCTCAGCCCTCCCTTCAGGCCGAAGCCGCTCATGTTGACCTTGTCGCCAAGCACGATGGCCAGATCCATATCCAGCGGCGAAGCGGGTGCTTCTTCCGGATCCACCGGGTCCAGCACCACCACGTCCTCGGATACCGAGGTGCCGCGATCCAGGCGTTCCAGGTCGATGTCGGCTTCGGGCACGGTGACCTTGCCACGCAGTTGCATGGTGTTGTCGGTGATGCCGAACTGCATGTCCGGGTTGGCGATGATGCGCAACTCGCTGGTGTTGTAGGCCAGCACGTTTTCGCCGCGAATATTCAGCAGCAACGGCGTGCTGGTGCCGAACCACGACAGCCCGCCATCGATGTTGAGCGTGCCCTGCCCCGACTTGGCAGAAGCGGTGATCTTGGCCGAGCCATCCGGTAGCGCGTCGAAGCGGCCCTTGCCCTCGCTCAGGGTCAAACCCATCGACGGATATTCGGCAGTGAAATTGCTCAAGGTGGCATCGCCGCCCAGCAGCGGCTTGTCGCGGGTGCCGCGCAGGCTCACATGGCCTTCGACCAGGCCCTTGGGCTGCACCACATCGGCCACCACCAGCTCGAGCCAGTACAGCCGCGACATATTGAGATACAGCTCGCCGTTGAGCGGCGCGTACGCATCCCAGCCGGTGTTGAACTTGGCATCGACAAAGCCGGCGCCCTGGAAGCCGATACCCAGCTTGGCCTGGATCTGCTGCGGGGTGAAATCGGCCTGCACGCTGAACTGGTCGTAGCGCAGCAACTCGCCGCGATTGGGGTTGCCGGCCACCGCCGCGTAGCGGGTTTCGCCCAGGCGAATGCCGCCTTCGGGCGAGGCGATGCGGAACGAGCCTTCCCAGGCATTGCCGCGCGGCTTGAAGCTGCCGTCCAGCGACAAATCGCCACGCAGATAGATCTGCCGCCCCTCCTGCTTGGGCAGCCACGGCTGCACCAGCGACAGCGGCAGTGCATCGCCGTGCACCACCATGCCTTCGCGCGGCCAGTTGGCGCTGGCGCACAGCGCGCCCCCGGTGGCCGCGCCCAGGCAGGTGTCGGACAGCGTAAACGCGGCGCCATCGGTGCTGAACTGCGCCGGCTGGCGCAACGCCCAGGCATCGCCCTTGGCCGGTGCGATCCGCAGCGTGGCGACCTGGCCTTGCCAACGCTCGCCATTGCGACGGACATCGCCCTGCAGCGCGACGTTGGCCATGCTGTTGGCGATATCGGCATCCAGGCGCAGCGCTTCCACCGCACCGCGTGCCTGCACGCGCACGCTGTCCAGCACCACGCCGGCTTCGATCGCCGTGCCCTGCAAGGCCAGCTGCCCGTCGCTGCCGCGCCACGGCAAACGCCCGCGCAAGCTGATGCTCTGCGCGCTGTAGTCGTTCCAGCGCAAGCCGTTGCCGACCAGGTCGGCAGTGATGTCGGGCGCGTCGCGACGGCCGCTGACCTGCAGCTGCCCGCGCATCGTGCCGGTGGCGCCGGGCAAGACATCGTCCAGCTGCAGCGGCTGCAATTGCGCGGCGATATCCAGCTGGTCGCCGACCTTGCCCTTGGCAGTGATGCGGCTATTGCCCAGCGACAGCTGCAGTTGGCCCTCGCCCTGTTCACCACGCAGGGCGAACTTGCCGTTGGCCGACAGCGCGCGTTGACGCAGCTGGCCGGTCAGGCTCGGGATATCCGCCGTGGCCTCGAAGCCCGGCGATACGCCACCGGCCGGTGCCGGCAACTGGCGGCCCTTGGAGGCGACCTTGCCGGAGAGATTGCCGTTCCAGCCCGGCGCGAAGTAGCCCGGATCGAACTTGGCCAGCTGGGCAGTGACATCCCACTGCAGCTCCGGGGTCCAGCCCACCTCGCCGGTAAGATCGAGCGAGCCGCCCGGGGTCTTGGCCTGCACCTGCTTGAGCTGCGCACGTTGATCGTTGCCGCGGCTGTCGAACACCAGCGCGGCCTGCTGCCCGTCGCGCTCCAGCGTGGCGCGGCCGATCGCCGCCCACGCCTTCAGGTTACCGGCCACGCCCAGCCGCGCATCGACCAGTTCCACCGGCACCACCGGCGCATCGGGGGTGGCCGGGTCCGGCGTCGGGGTGAAGCGCAGGCCGCTGGCATTGACCGCAAAACGGAAACTCGGATTCTGCGTGTCGCGGAAATCGGCAGTCCCACGCAACTGCGCGCGGCCTTCGAAGGCATCGATCACCAATGGTTCGACGGTGATGACCTGGTCCAGCAGGCTGATGTGCGAGGGCTGCAAGGTGGCGCTGAGCTCGCCCTGCTTGACGCTGCCTTGCAGGTCGGCGTTGCCGCCCTTGCCGGAGGCCTGCAGGTTCAGCGCGATCGGTGTGGCCGGGGCGGCGTACTCCCCATTGGTGGCCGGCGTCAGCAGCGAGGTATCCAGCGCTTCGGTGACGGCCTTGAAGGCCCAGGTCGGATCGTCGCGCCCGGTGAACACCAGGCTGGCCTGCAGCGGGGCCGGCGCGCGGCCGGCGATGGCCACTTCCATCTTGTCCAGATCGCCGCGTGCGACCAGCCCCAGGCTGGCCGGGGTGCGCCCACGTGCGGCCGGCAGCACCGCGGTGGCGGTCAGGTCGGCGCGGTAATCGTCGTTGGGCACGTAGTCGCCGTGCAGGCGGAAGTCGCCCATGTCGGTATCGACCACCAGATTGCGCGTGCGCAGTTCGCCGGTGGCCACTTCCAGCCCGCCCTGTACCTTGTGCAGGACGATCATCGGCTGCTGCAGCTGGGTGATGCGTAGATTTTCCACGGCGATCTTGTCGGCCTGGATCGCCAGCGGCACGTTGATCTGCGGCAGCGATTCGGGCCAGCTCGGCAGCGTGAACGGCTCCTCGCTCTTGCCCAGATTCAGGCTGGCATTGCTGACCTGCACTGCATCCAGTTGCAGCTTGCGCCCGAGCAACGGGCGCAGGTCCGGTTCCAGGTACACACGCTCGGCGGTGAAATGGATGTCCTGATAACGAAAATCGACATCGCGCAAGGTCAGCGGGCCGGCCACCGGGCCTTCGACCTTGCCGTAGGTAAAGGTGGCACCGACCGGCAGGCGCGCGGTCACCTGCGCCAGCAACACGTCGCGCCCGGCCACGGTCTGCAGCAGCCAGTACACCGCGATCAGCGCCAGCAACACCAGGCCCAGCACGGTCAGCCCGGAGCCCACCCAGAAGCGGCGGCGGCGGTAGAAACGCGCGCGGCGCGGTGCGGGGGGTGGCGTCGGCGTCGGCGTGCTCACAGGTTGGCCCCGATATCGATATAGAGCTGGAACTGCGAGTCGGGGTCGTTCAGGCCATGCGCGATGTCCACGCGCACCGGGCCCACCGGCGAGCGCCAGCGCAGGCCGAAGCCGATACCGGTGTGCCAGTCGGGCGTGTCGTCGAAGGCACTGCCGCTATCGACGAACACCGCGCCGCCCCAGGGGCCGCCCTTGAGGTAATGCTCGTATTCGGCACTGGCGGTGACCACGTTCTTGGCACCGAGCGCGAATTCGTCCGGCTTGGGCGTGCGCGGGCCGACTTCGCGGAAGGCATAGCCACGGATGCTGTTGGCACCGCCGGCAAAGAAGCGCAGGCTCGGCGGCATCGCCACCAAGTCGCTGGTCCAGGTGGTGCCGCCTTCGCCGCGCAGGATCACCCGGCCGTTGTCGCCGGCCCCCAGGAACCAGCGCAGCTGGCCGTAGAGCTGGCCGAAATTGGTATCCGAGCCGGCGCCTTCGGCACCGCCGCGGATGAACGCCTGCCCGGATACGCCACTGCGCGGGAACAGGCGGTCGTCGACATTGACGTAATTGACCTGCAACTGCGGATAGATCAGCGTGGAGGTCTCGTAGACCGCATCGGTGAAATCGCTGCCGCTGCTGAACCGCCAGCGCTCGCGTAAGGCGTTGATTGAGGCGATCGCACTCCAGCGCTCGTTGATCTGGCCGCTGCGGCTGCCGGTGAGTTTGACGTTGCGCAGGTCGATGTATTCGGTCTGCTCGTCGTAGAGCCGCGCCGAGGCGGTGTACCAGCCGTCCAGCCAGCGGAATGCCGGCACGCGGTAGCTGGTGGTCAGGCTCTTGCGGTTCTGCGCGTAATCCAGCTGCGTGTCCATCTTGTGGCCGCGCGAATTGACGTAGCGCCGCTCCACGCCGCCACGCACACCGGCGCCGCTCTCGCTGCCGTAGCTCAAGCCGGAGGTGTAGACAGTGCGCTTGGCGCGGGTGAGCTTCACATCCACCGGTACGCGGCCCTGATCGTCGGCCTCTTCCGGCTTGGGCTGGATGTCGATGGTGCTGAAGTAATCCAGCTTGGTCAGCGACTCGCGCAGGCGATCCAGCTTGCCTTCGTGGTAGTAGCTGCCCTCGTCCCAATACACCAGCGGCTCGAACAGGCCGGGGCGGAAGTAGTCGTAGTCGAAGCGCACCTTGCCCATGTCGTAGCGGCGGCCGCTGTCCCAGTTCAGATCGATATCGGCGGCGTGCTCGGCGCGCGTCACCGCGACGCGGCGCTGGGTGAAGTCGGCATCGAAGTAACCGCGCTCGGCCAGCCGGCGGGTGATGCGCACCTTGCTCGCTTCGTACTGCGGATGGCTGAAGACCTGGCCTTCGCGTGGTTCGAACTGCTTGAGATCCTGGCCCAGGTAACGGTCCTGCTCGGCCCAGCCGGTAATGGAGATATGCGACTGCCGCACGCGTACCGGCTCGCCGCGCTCCACGGTGATCACCACCGTCACCTTGTCGCCGGTGCGCGGCGCGGCCAGCTCGATGGTGGGCGAGTAATAGCCGAACGGTTCCAGCGCCTCGCGCGTCTGTCGTTCGGCCTGCGCCAGCAGATATTCCAGTCGCGACTCGCCCTGCTCCTTGCCGACGGCCTCATACAGAGACAGGGAGACCTCGATGTTCTCGATCATCTCGGCATCGGCGTCGTCGTCCAAGCCCTTGATTTCGATCTTGTCGATGGTCGCCCGGGCAACCGCTTGCAGCGGAACGAACAGGGTGCACAGCAGGGAGAGAGCAAACGCGGCTTTAAGCATCGGCAAAGGATACCCAGCCTGGGCGTGAAGGGACAAAAAAACTGAAGAAACACGCCTATACGGCATCGGATAGAACTCGGTACAGTCGGCACGTTGTTAACGTTTCGTTGACACCCATTGCGTGCGGCCCCCCGATTGCCGCGCGCCCGTTCATACCTTTGGAGAGAGAGGTGCGTTTCATGAAACGTCATTTGCTGGTCACCGCCGTGTGCACCGCCCTGACCATGCCATCGCTTGCGATGGCACAGGATTCAGGTGAAGTGACTCAACTGGACAAGGTCACGGTGACAGGGTCGTTGATTCCCCGGTCCCAGGTCGAAACCGCGACCCCGGTGTTTTCGATCACCGCCCAGGACATCCAGCGCCGCGGCTTCAAGGACGTCTACGACGTGCTGCGCTCGCAACCGATGGCCACCGGCTCGGTCCAGGACGGTCAGTTCAGTGGCGGCTTCACTGCCGGCGCCAAATCGCTAAGCCTGCTCGGCCTGGACCCCGGCTTCACCCTGGTGCTGATCGACGGCCGGCCGATGGCCGATTACCCACTGCTCTACAACGGCCAGAGCAATTTCGTCGACCTGGCCAGCGTGCCGGTGGGCATGGTCGAACGCATCGACGCGGCGCCGGGCAACCAGTCCTCGATCTACGGCTCCAGCGCCATTGCCGGCGTGGTCAACATCATCCTGAAGAAACGCATGGACGGCGTGCAGATGAATTACCGCATGGGCACTTACGACGGGGGTGGCGGCAACAACCAGCGCTTCCAGCTCACCGGTGGCAACGAAATCGGTGGCGCCAACATCGTGTGGGGCCTGCAGCTCAACAATCAGGATCCGATCTACGGCTACCAGCGCCGCGATTTCGATTCCACCAGCGACAATCCTGACCCGACCCTGCGTTACGGCTCACGCATTGCCTTGCATAACCTGCCCGCCACCTATCTCGATCCGGGCGCCGAAAATTGCGCTGCATTGGGACCGCTGTTCAATGGCTCGGTGCAGTACGACAACCGCGCCAACCGCGGCAACTTCTGCAGCAGCCGCACCGAGCCGGGCTACGCCAGCATCCTCAACAAGGAACGCAGCGCCAGCGGCTATGCCAACCTGAGCTATGCCTTCAACGATAACGTCGAGCTGTACTCGACCCTGCTGCTCAATCGCACCAAGGTCGAGGTCAATAGTGGCCCCCGCTTCTGGCAGACATCCTCCGATACCGGTGGTTTTTTCTACAATCAGGACAGCCAGCAGCTCGAAAGCTATCAACGCATCTTTGCGCCGGAGGAAACCGGCAATCAAAACTTCAACAACGACCGCCAGACTGCCGACTCCTACAACATCGCGCTTGGCCTGAAAGGCGGCCTGGGTGCCAGCAACTGGACCTACGATGCCTACTACGCACGCTCGGAATATCGAATCGAAAGCCGTCAGCAGTGGCCACTGGCCGACCGCATCGAAGATTTCTTCCGCGAACAGTTCCTTGGCGCTCCGCAGGGCGAGTACTACGGCTACCCGATCTATTCACCCAACGATGCCAACTTCTATCGCGCCTTGACGCCGGCGCAGTACCGCAGCTTCAACGACGAAATCCGTACCAAGTCCCGGACCTGGACCCAGAACGTCAACCTGCAGCTGACCAACACCGAGTTGTTCAACCTGCCGGCCGGTGCGGTCGGCGTCGCCGGTGTGGTGCAGGCCGGTAATCAGTACTGGACCAACCCGACCGACCAACGCGTGATCGCTGGCGACTTCTACCAGCTGACCGGCACCCAGGGCAGCGGCAAGCGCGAGAACTGGGCGGCGGCCTTCGAAATGCGGGTGCCGATCCTGAGCACCTTGACCGCCAATCTGTCGGGCCGCTACGACGACTACAAGAACCAGGGCGGCGGTGGTGATTCCAAGGTCACCTACAAGGCCGCGCTGGAATTCCGTCCGATCGATTCGCTGCTGTTCCGCGGCAACTACGCCACCGCGTTCAAGGCACCGGACATGGCGTTTTCCTTCGCTGGCGACAGCGGCTTCTTCCAGGGCGTCAACGATTACTACCGTTGCGCACTCGAAGAACCCAACGTGCCGATCGCCGACTGCACCTATGGCGGCACCAGCATCCAGGGCCGTCGGTCCGGCAATGCGGATCTGAAGTCGATCACCGCAAAGTCCTGGGGTGCAGGCGTGGTGTGGTCGCCGAGCGCAAGCTTCAGCGTCAACGCCGATTACTACAACATCAAGATCGATGACAAGGTCAGCGACCTGAGCACCGATGCCCTGCTGCAGAACGAATCGGCCTGCCGGCTCGGCGCCCTGGATATCAACTCGCCGACCTGCGTCGACGCGCTGTCGCGCATCGATCGCACGGCCGCCGATGCGCCGGTACCCAATCGCCTGAGCAACATCCGCATCAATCCGGTCAATATTTCCAACGAGGAAATCTCCGGCGTGCTGACCAAGGCGACCTACAACCTGGCTACCGACTCCTGGGGCCTGTTCGTGTTCGACGCGCAATACAACCTCACGCTCAAGCATGAAAGTCAGCAGTTCCCACAAGACCCGGTGCGCGACCTGCTGAGCGAGCCGTTCTTCTCTTCCGAGTTCCGCAGCATCACCAATGCCTCGATCACCTGGCAGAAGGATGCGTGGACCACCACCTTGTTCGGCCAGCGTTACGGACGTACGCCCAACTTCACCGCACAGCAAAGCACCGATGGCTATGCGGTGGAAGGCGCACGCAAGGTCGGTGCGTGGACCACGCTCAATGCCACGCTGGACTATGCGGTCAACGACGACATCTCGCTGACGGCGACGGTCAACAACCTGGCCGACACCCGGCCGCCGCGCGATCGCACCTACAGTAGCTATCCGTACTACAACATCTTCAACTACACCGGTTACGGACGTTCCTACATGCTGGAGCTCAACTGGCGTTTCGGCGCGCACTGAGTCAGCCAGGGCGGTATTTGCCAACGGCAGCCACGGGGCTGCCGTTGGCGTTTTGAGACAAGCGTTTTTGGATCGAGCGCTTGGGGATCGCCGCTGCTGCGAGTGGGCGAACTTGGAGTGGCCAGACACGACGAGGCTGGCGACACGTAGGCGTTTTCGATTGCGGGCATAGCGCATACATCGCGGCGGCGTCTCCGCGTCGTTTCGCTGGCCGTTGTCAGCGTGCGTCGGTCTGGATCAGGCCGGCATGCAACAAGGCCTGCCGCAGCGGCTCCAGCTGCGCGGCGTAGCGCCGCCATTCTTCGACGTTGCGCCCATGCACGCCTTCGCGTACCTGCACGCTGCTCAGCGTGGCCGACGCGGCCGCATTGCGGGTGATATCGATCTGCCCGGGCTCGATCTGCAGCCCACAGCGCGTCATCAACTGCTGCAACACCGCGGATGGATCGCGCACCATCTGCGCATAGTCCACATCGATCAACCGGCCCGGCAATGCCGCGCGCCACTGCGCCATCAGGGCGTGATACGCCTGATAGTGGCGCGCCAGCGTGCGCAGGTCGTAGCTGTAGGCGTAGGAGTCGCCGAACAGCGCGCGGTAATTGGAGAAGCACACCGCCATCGGCTCGCGTACCAGATGCACGATCAATGCCCCCGGCAAGGCGCGCGCAATCGCGCCGATCGCCACTGCATTGGCTGGTAACTTGTCGATGTACCAGCGTGCCGATCCGGCCCGCCATTGCGTCTGTTCCAGGTAACGCGCGCCGATCTGCGCGTAGTCCAGCGTCGGCAAGGCCTGCAGCAGCCGCGCATCCAGCAGGCTGCGACCGGCCTGGTCGGCGCCCCAGCGTAGTTGATGGCCGAAGTCGTTCAACTCGCCAGCCGACACGATCTGGGAATGATTACCCAGCATCCGCTCCAGCACCGTGGTGCCCGAGCGCGGCAAACCGAGCACGAAGATCGGTTGCGGGCCGTGTGCGACGGGGGCTTGCTGCGCAGCGAACACGCCCTGGCCGGCCAGCGCACCCAGCTGCGCGTACAACGCCGCCTCGGCGTCGGCGTCATGACGCAGGCGTGCATGCATCACCGCGTTGCCGTGCTGTAGCGCGTCCCATGCGGCCTCGGTCTGGCCGAGGTCTTCCAGCTCCTTGTACAGCGCGAACGCCAGCCCGGCGCGATCTTCGCTGTCGGGCTTGGCGAGCTGCAACTGTTGACGCAGTTGTTCCACATGGTTGCTGCTGGCGCTCTGCCGGCGCAGGCGCGCACGCGTCAACGCCGCGCGGCCATAGCCGGGCGTGTGCGCCAGCGCATGCTCCAGCGCCTGCGCCGCTTCATCGAGGCGACCATTGAACTGCAACTGCACCGCTAGAAAAAACCGGAAATCCGGTCCATCGAATCCGCAGGCCTGCGCGCGCTGCATCATCGCCAGTGCGTCGACATGTTCGCCCAGCGATTGATGCACGTGCGCGAGCAGAGCCAAGGTCGCGCCGTCCTGGCACTGCGTCACCGATGGGTGCCGCAGCAAGGCATGCAGTGCGCGATGCTCGCCGACCCGCAACAAGGCCTGCGCCACGCGGCAACGCATCGCCACGTCGTCGCCCAGATCGCCTGCCGCCAGCCGCAGCTGCGCAACCGCCTCGCGCATCCTGCCATTGGCCAGCACGGTGCCGGCCAGCAGCACGCGAGCCGCCACATGCGCCGGCTCCACCTCCAGCAGCGCCTGCAACGCAGACGCCGCCACACCCAGGTCGCGGCGTGCCAACGCGGCCTGCGCGGTCTGCCAGTGCACCGCGCCGGCGGACGCGGCCATCAGCTGGACAGATGCTCGATGGCGGCGACGCTGCCGAGGCGGTCGCCGAGCTTCTTCAGCAGGGCCAGGCGATTGGCGCGTAGTTGCGCGTCTTCGGCATTGACCATTACCCCGTCGAAGAACGCGTCCACCTGCGGGCGCAACCGCGCCAGGCGCGCGAGCACGGCGACGTAGTCGTGCCGGTGCAATGCATCGCCGGTATCGCCGATTGCCGCTTCCACCGCTTCGGCCAGGGCTTCTTCGGCCGGTTCGCGCAGCAGCGTGGTGTCGATGTCGCCGGGGATCTCGCCCTCGACCTTGCGCAGGATGTTGCGGATGCGCTTGTTGGCTGCGGCCAGGGCTTCGGCTTCGGGCAGCGTGGCGAAGATGCCGATCGCATCGATACGACGGTCGAAGTCGTAGAGGGAACCGTGGGTCGCGCCCAGGTGCGCTCCTACAGGCCCTGTAGGAGCGCCCTCGGGCGCGACCGAGAACAAGGCAGCGACCGCATTGAAGTGCGTGGCAGGAACGCCCTTGTCTGCGTAGTAGCCGCGTAGGCGGTCGAGGATGAAGTCGAAGATTTCAGAAGCGAGTTGTGCGTATTGCGCGGAATCGATAGCAGAAACCGTTTCTTCGTTCTTAAGCGTCGCTGTTCGCACGAGGCGATCCCACGGCAGCAACTTGACCGCAGTCACCAGCGTCGCCTTCAAATCCAGATCAAACCCACTCTCAATCACCGTCCGCGCCAGCCCCAGGGCATTACGCCGCAGCGCGAACGGGTCCTTGTTGCCGGTCGGCTTCAAACTGGCCGCAAAGCCACCGGCCAAGGTATCCAGCCGTTCTGCAATCGCCAGCACCTTGCCCAGCGGCGACAGTGCGATGTCGTCGCCGGCAAAGCGCGGCTGGTAGGCCTCGTCGATCGCCAGCGAAATCTCGCTCGGCTCACCTGCGGCCTTGGCGTAATGACGCCCGGCAATGCCCTGCAGCTCCGGGAATTCGTTGACCATGCGCGACTGCAGATCGTTCTTGGCCAGCTGCGCAGCGCGGCGCGCCTGCGACGGATCGGCGCCGACTTGCGGCGCAATCGCTTCGGCCAGCTTGGCCACGCGCTCCACCTTCTCGGCCAGGTTACCGAGCTTGGCCTGGTAGGTCACGCTGGCCAGGCCCGCGCCCATCGCCTCCAGGCCCTGCTTGAGGTCTTCGTCGAAGAAGAACTTGGCATCGGCAAACCGCGGACGGATCACCCGCTCGTAGCCCTTGGCGACTTCGGCCACGTCCTTGGAGGCGATATTGGCGATGCCGATGAACTGCTCGGTCAACTTGCCGCCGTCGTCCAGCACCGGGAAGAATTTCTGGTTGATCTCCATGGTTTCGATCAGCGCTTCCTGCGGCACCGCCAGGAAGTCGCGCTCGAAACTGCACAGCACCGCAGACGGCCATTCGACCAGGTTGACCACCTGCTCCAGGTTGTCGTCGCTGATGCGTGCGCTGCCGCCGGCCTGCCTGGCGGCGGCTTCGACCTCTTCGACGATGCGCGCACGGCGTGCGTCCGCATCCACCAGCACATGCGCCGCGCGCAAGGCCTCGACGTAGTCGCCCGGTGCCGCCAGCGACACCTCGCCCTGATGCATGAAGCGGTGCCCGCGGCTGAGGCGATCGCCACGCACGCCCAGCAGCTCGGCCGGAACCACGCTGTCGCCGAACAGCAGCACCAGCCATTGCACCGGCCGTGCGAAGGCGTATTCGTGCGCGCCCCAGCGCATCGGCTTGGGGATCGGCATCGCGGCGATGGCTTCGCGCAGGATGTCGGGCAGCAGGTCGGCGGTGCGCGCGCCCGGCGTCACCGCGCGGTGCACGAAGCGCTCGCCCTTGGCGTCGCTGGTGCGCTCCAGCGCGGTCCAGTCGATCCCGGCCTTGGCGGCGAAACCGGCCAGCGCCTTGGTCGGCTTGCCTTCGGCATCCAGCGCGATGTTGAGATACGGGCCCAGCACTTCGGAGCGCTGCTCGGGCTGCTCGGTAGCCACGCCCGGCAGCAGCACCGCCAGGCGGCGTGGTGTGGACAGCGGCTTGGCATCTCCCCGGGTGACCGCGACGCCGCGCTTTTCCAGACCGTGCAGCACGCCATCGAAGAAAGCCTGCGCCAGACCCGGCAGCGCCTTGACCGGCAGCTCTTCGGTGCCCATTTCGATCAGCAGGGGAAGTTGTTCGCTCATAAGACGTGGACCTTTACGTGTTCCCTTCTCCGGTCGGGAGAAGGTGCCCCGAAGGGGCGGATGAGGGTGCGGGCGAAGCTCTGTGGAGTTTGGGTGCAGGAGGGCTGCGCCCCGTCCCCTCACCCCAACCCCTCTCCCGGGGGGAAGAGGGATTTGCTGGTCACTTCTCCCACCGGGAGAGGGTGCCTCGAAGAGGCGGATGAGGGTGCAGGCGAAGCTCTGTGGAGTTTGGGTGCAGGAGGACTGCGCCTCCGTCCCCTCACCCCGACCCCTCTCCCGGGGGAGAGGGGCTTTGGTTACTTCTTTACTCCGGGAAAGCCCAGCTTCTCGCGTTGTGCGTAATACGCCTGCGCCACGCCCTGCGCCAGCGCGCGCACGCGCAGGATGTAGCGCTGGCGTTCGGTGACGCTGATCGCGCGGCGCGCATCCAGCAGGTTGAACGCATGGCTGGCCTTGGTGACCTGCTCGTAGGCTGGCAGCGGCAGACCGACCTCGACCAGGTGCCTGGCTTCGGCTTCGCAGGCGTCGAAGCGATGGAACAGCTCGGCCACGTTGGCATGCTCGAAGTTGTAGGCGCTCTGCTCCACCTCGTTCTGGTGATAGACATCGCCGTAGCTCACCGGCGTGCCGTCCGGGCCGTAGGTCCACACCAGGTCGTAGACGTTGTCGCAGCTCTGCAGGTACATGCACAGCCGCTCCAGCCCGTAGGTGATCTCACCGAGCACCGGCTTGCACTCCAGTCCGCCGGCCTGCTGGAAGTAGGTGAACTGGGTGACTTCCATGCCGTTGAGCCAAACCTCCCAGCCAAGGCCCCAGGCGCCGAGCGTCGGCGATTCCCAGTTGTCCTCGACAAAGCGCAGGTCGTGCACCAGCGGATCGATACCCAGAGCCTTGAGCGACCCCAGGTACAGGTCCTGGATGTTGTCCGGGTTGGGCTTCATCGCCACCTGGTACTGGTAATAGCGCTGCAGGCGGTTGGGGTTTTCGCCGTAGCGGCCGTCTGTGGGGCGGCGCGAGGGCTGCACGTAGGCCGCATTCCACGGCTCCGGTCCCAGTGCGCGCAGGAAGGTGGCCGGATGGAACGTGCCTGCGCCCACTTCCAGGTCCAGCGGCTGGATCAGCACACAGCCTTGCTCGGCCCAGTACTGGTTGAGGGTCTGGATCAGGCCCTGGAAAGTGATTGGAACGCGCCGGGAATCGGACATGCAGCAAAGGCCGTGCGGAAGGGGTGCGCTAGTATACCGGCCGACCCGCAGCGCTTTGCCGCGGAGCACCGCCGCAGGGGAACATCGAACATGGAACAGCGGCGTACGGCCGATCCAGACAGCGCAGCGGCGATCCTGCCGCGCGGCCGGTTGATGTTCGACCCGGTGGCCGCCGCGTTGCTCGCCGATGGCATGGTGGTGCCGCACGAACACGAGCGCGTGCAGTTCTCCGCCGCCGGCGTGCGCAATGCCAGCGAGGTGCATCCGCTGGTGCTGCTGGCCAATCTCAAACTGCATGCCGCGCAGCCGCCGGCCGGCGAACTCGGGCTGGAACGGCTGACCGAATGGCTGGCCACCCGCACCGGCCTGCGCTATCTGCGCATCGATCCCACCCGCATCGATGTGGCCGCGGTCACCGGTGTGGTCTCGCATGCGTATGCGCGCCGCCACCGCATCCTGCCGCTGGCGCTGGATGCCGAGCGCGTGCTGATCGCCACCAGCGAGCCGCTGGCGCTGGAATGGCTGGCCGACGTGCAGCATCTGAGCCGGCGTCGCATCGAACTGGCACTGATCAACCCGCTGGACCTGCATCGCTACACGATGGAGTTCTTCGGCGTGACCCAGTCGGTGCGCGGCGCGCGCGGCGATGTGCGCAGCGCCGAACCGGGTGCCGGCCTGCCCAGTTTCGAGCAGCTGGTGGAATTGGGCCGCGCCGGCGACGTCAATGCCGACGACCACCACATCGTGCATATCGTCGACTGGCTGCTGCAGTACGCCTACGAACAGCGGGCCAGCGACATCCATCTGGAGCCGCGTCGCGAGGCCGGGCGCATGCGCTTCCGCATCGACGGGGTGCTGCACAAGGTGCTGGAAGTGCCGCCGTCGGTGATGACCGCGGTGGTCAGCCGCATCAAGGTGCTCGGGCGCATGGACCTGGCCGAACGCCGCCGCCCGCAGGACGGCCGCATCAAGACCCGGTCGCCGGGTGGGCGCGAGGTGGAAATGCGCCTGTCCACGATGCCCACCGCGTTCGGCGAGAAGTGCGTGATGCGCATCTTCGACCCGGATTCGGCGTTCAAGAGCATCGAGCAGCTCGGCTTCAGCCCGGAAGAGGCCGCCGGCTGGAGCGCGCTGGTCGAGCGCCCGCACGGCATCGTGCTGGTCACCGGCCCGACCGGCTCGGGCAAGACCACCACGCTGTATTCCACGCTCAAGCGTCTGGCCACGCCGGACGTGAACGTATGCAGCGTGGAGGACCCGATCGAAATGATCGCGCCCGAGTTCAACCAGATGCAGGTACAGCAGAACATCGACCTGGATTTCGCCAGCGGCGTGCGCACGCTGCTGCGCCAGGACCCGGACATCATCATGATCGGCGAGATCCGCGACCTGGAGACCGCGCAGATGGCGGTGCAGGCTTCGCTGACCGGGCATCTGGTGCTGTCGACGCTGCACACCAACGACGCCGCCTCGGCGATCACCCGCCTGCTGGATCTGGGCGTGCCGCATTACCTGGTGGCGTCCACGCTCAACGGCGTGCTGGCGCAGCGGCTGGTGCGCACCCTGTGCGTGCACTGCAAGCGCCCGCATACGCTCAGCGACGATGAGTGGGCGGCGATCCGCGAGCCGGGCGAAGCGCTGCCGGAGGTGCTGAACGTGCACGCGCCGGTCGGCTGCCTGGAATGCCGCCGCACCGGGTACCTGGGCCGTGTCGGCCTGTACGAGTTGCTGCCGGTGAGCCCGCGTTTGCGTAGCCTGATCCGCGCCGACACCGACCTGGCCAGCTTCAGCCACGCCGCGCGTGGCGAGGGCCTGCGCACGCTGCGGCGCACCGGCCTGGAGAAGGTCGCCGCCGGGCTGACCACGGTGGAAGAGGTGTTGTCGGTGTTGCCGCCGCGGGACTAGGCGGATCGCCTGGGACTTGCACGGTTATCGGCACAGGCGACCCTCACCTCACCCCCCGCTCCGCGCCCGGCCCACGTTTGCGACGCGGGCGCTCCAAGGCACGCGCGCCAGTGGCGCGCAAGCCGTGCCCTCTCGCCCCGGCGGGAGAAGGGCTCGCTCCGTTCTCCCACCGTTTGCTCCCTTCTCCCACCGGGAGAAGCTGCCCGAAGGGCGGATGAGGGTACGTCGGCACGCACATGCCGCCATTGGCAGGGGCCAGGCCTCACCATTGACCAGGTACACGGCACGGCCGAGTACAACCAGATCAGCGGCGCACGATCACCGCGGCAACCGAGTCGGCAACCGACGTGGCACAAGCCATCTCAGCCATCACTGCTCTTACATCCACACAGCGCAAGTAGCCAGCTCCCCGCCCCCCAGCCATCAGCACATAGCCATCCGGAATAACCTTAGCTGCATGCGTTGGCACGCCACTTGAAAAAAACCGCCTGGAGCTGCCTACAATCGGGCACATCAGTCGCTGCTGGATTTCCGTCCGCATGTCCGCCTTGCCGTTCCTGATCATCGAAACCGGGCATCCCGTGCCGGAGATGAAGCGATACGGCCGTTTTCGGCACTGGATCCGCGTCGCGGCCGGGCTGGCCGAGCATGAGACCGTCGCCGTCGATGTCGCCAACGGCGGCCGCCTGCCCGACCGCGACGGCTTTGCCGGCACCATCGTCAGCGGCTCGGCCGCCTACGTCACCGACCGCGCCGACTGGAGCGAACGCAGTGCCGCCTGGCTGCGCGATGCCGCCCACCAGGGCATGCCGCTGCTCGGCATCTGCTACGGGCACCAGCTGCTGGCGCACGCGCTGGGCGGCGAAGTCGATTACAACCCGGCCGGGCGCGAGTCCGGCACCATCGCGCTGGAATTGCACCCGCCAGCCGAGCAGGACCCGTTGTTTGCCGGCCTGCCGGCACATTTCCCGGCGCACGCCACCCACATGCAAACCGTGGTGCGCGCCCCGGACGGGGCCATCGTGCTGGCGCATTCGCGGCAGGACCGTTGCCATGCCTTCCGCTGGGGGCAGGCCACCTGGGGCGTGCAGTTCCACCCCGAGTTCGCCACCCACCACATGCGCGGCTATGTGCAGGCGCGCGCCGAGTGCATTGCCCGCCACGGGCACTGCGCCCGCACGGTCGCCCGCGAGGTCACCGCCGCGCCCATCGCCCGCAAGCTGCTGCGCCGGTTCGTGCATCACGCACGCGGCCTGCAAACAGTGACCACTCATCCCGCCGCACACACGCAAAAGCAGCGATAATCGCGCCACGCCGGATGGTCCGGTGCGTATCGATCCGGAATGGGAATGAGCGAAATCCGCAAGGTGCCGGCGTCTGCCGGCGCAGAATGGCTGTTGACCGGTTTCTCGCTGTTGAAGCGGGCGCCACTGGCGCTTGGCTCGCTGGGGGTGATCTGGAGCGTGGCGGCCACCCTGGTGGTGTCGCTGTCGGTGCTGGTGCCGCTGCTGGGCCCGGCCCTGCAGTTCCTGCTGGTGCTGGCCGGCCCGCTGTTCATGGGCGGCCTGTTGTGGGCGATCCGCGAGGTCGACGAAGGCCGCATCGCCAAGCCGTCGCATCTGCTGCACGGCCTGCAGGACGGCCGCGCGCCGCATCTGCTGGTGTCGCTGCTGCCGCAGCTGATCGCCGGCCTGCTGCTGGGCGTGCTGCTGCTGGTGATGATCGGCGCCAGCGGGCTGCAGCAGTTGTCCGAGGTGATGATCAAGATCAACCAGATCAGCCAGTCCGGCGCGCAGCCGGACCCGGTGCAGATCGAGCAGCTGGCCGCCAGCCTGCCGGCCGGGCGCATCCTGCTGTGGCTGCTGCTGACCATCGCCACCTTCGCGGCGATGACGCTGGCGCTGTTCGTGATGCCGCCGCAGGTGATGTTCGACCGCAGCACCGGCGGCCATGCACTGCGCGAGAGCCTGCGCGCCAGCCTGCACAACCTGCCGGCGATGCTGGTGTTCTTCGTGCTGGCCTTCATCGCCATCTTTGCGATCTATTTCGCGGTGATGATCGTGGCGCTGATCGTCGGCCTGGTGGCCGGGCAGACCGTGGCGATGTGGCTGGCCCAGCTGCTGCTGATGGCGGTATTGATGCCGGTATTCGCCGGCTCGGTGTACGCCGCCTGGAAGCAGATGTTCACCCACGCAGGCGCAACCGCGCAGCCCACGGCACCGTCGCGCCCGGATGTGTTCGCCGCCTGATCGCCTTGATCCGGGATGTGCTGACAACGACACCCTGATCCGTAGGAGCGCACCCGGGCGCGACGAAGCGTCCCCCGGGAACGCCCTCGCTCGCGCCAACGTGTTCGCCGCCTGACCATCCCAACCCGTAGGAGCGCACCTGGGCGCGACGAAGCCTTCCTCGGGAAAGCCCGGTCGCGCCCGGGTGCGCTCCTACGGGGGTGATTGCGTTCGGGTGATGCCGGATTGCGCGCCTGCATGTCGGCGCGCCTCACCGCGGCGAGTGCGCTAGGCGGGCTTCGGCCCCACTGCGCGCGAGGCGATGATGCCCAGCTCGTAGAGCAGGCACATCGGGATGGCCAGCATCAGCTGCGAGACCACGTCCGGCGGGGTGAGCACCGCGGCCAGGATGAAGATGCCGACGATGGCATAGCCGCGGCCTTCGCTCAGCTGCTTGGGGCTGACCCAGCCCAGGAGTACCAGGATCACCAGTGCCACCGGTAGCTCAAAGCTCGCACCGAAGGCGAAGAAGATCGCCAGCACGAAATCCAGGTAGGAATTGGCGTCCGGCGTAATGGCGATCACGTCCGGCTTGAACGTGGTCAAAAAGTGGAACACCGCCGGCAACACCAGGAAGTACGCAAACGCGCAGCCGATGTAGAACAGCGCCACCGCCGAAGCCAGCAACGGGAATGCGAGTTTCTTTTCGCGCTGGTACAGGCCCGGCGCCACGAAGGCCCAGGCCTGGTACAACAGCCACGGCACGCTGACGAACACCGCCACGAAGAAGGTCAGCTTGAGCGGTGCGAAGAACGCGCCGGCCGGGTTCATCGCGATCATCGTCTGTCCCAGCGGCAGCTGCGAAATCAGCGGCGCGGCCAGCCACGAATAGATCGCCCGCGAGAACGGCAGCAACGCCAGCAGCACCACGCCCAGGCCGATCAGGGCGCGCACCAGGCGCGCGCGCAGTTCGACCAGATGCTCGATCAGACTGCTTTCGGCCTGTGCGTCGTCGAACAGGCTCACGGCTGTTTCTCCTGGATCTTGCGTAGCTCGGTCGGCTCGCTCGGCGCTTTCAGCGTGCTCGGCTCCAGCGGCGTGGTGGTGGCCGGCGTCTGCGCCTGCGCGCTGGTGCTGCTGAGATGCGCGGCATGCGGCGCCGGCACCACGGTGTCGTGCGGGGCCGGTACCAAGGTTTGATGGGGCGCCGGCGCAATCGGCTGGGCCTGGGCAATGGCCGGTGCGGCCTCACGGTCGGCCGCATCCGCAGTGCCCGCTGCCGACGTGGCAGTTGCCTCGGCAGACAGATCCGCGTGCGCCAGCTCCAGCGGTGTCGCCACTGGTGTGGCCGCGCTGCGGATATCGATATCGCGCCCCACCTCGTCGTGCAGCGCGCGGGCGCCCTGCTCCAGATGCTGCTGCTTGTTGCGCAGCTGGTCTTCGGCTTCGCGCAGTGAGGCCTGCACATCCTGCAGGCTGCGCTTGAGCTCTTCGGCTTCCAGCTCGCGCTCCAGTTCCTGCTTGACCGAATCCCACTGCATGCGCGCGCGGCGCACCCACAGTCCGGCAAACCGGGCCGCCTTGGGCAGGCGCTCGGGACCGAGCACCACCAGGGCGACGATCGCAATCAGCGTCAGTTCGCCAACACCTATGTCAAACACCGACGCCGCTCCGGATCAACGCGCGTCGCGATCGCGCTCGGCCTGCGCCTCACGTGCCTGCTCGGCCGTGCGGGTGTCGTCCCCGAGCTTGCCGGCCGGCTTATCGTCGTCGTGCATGCCTTTCTTGAATTCCTTGACCGCGCTACCGAGATCCTTGGCACCGCTGGTGAGCCGCTTGGTACCGAACACCAGCAACACGATCACCAGCACGATCAGCCAGTGCCAAATGCTGAAACCGCCCATGATCTGCTCGCTTGCTGAAGAAGAAGGAAGACGCAGGATACCCCAGCGCACCGCGCAGGGGGATGACAGCCTGTCAGCGGTTGCCGTCCAGCGATTCGGTACGGATTTCGCCATCGGACACCGGCTGGAAGCCCTGCTGCGGCGGTGGCGTCGTGCTGGGCTGCATCGGCACGGTGCTGGCCTCGTTCACCGCTGGCGGCGGCGTGGTGGTCGCCTGTGGCGGCGGCGGCGTTGCCGGACGCGGCGCGCTGGCCCCGTCGTCGGCGCTGCCATCGGTACCGCGATTGGCGCGTGCGGTGTAGGTCGCCTCTTCCAGGCGGTCGCGGAAGGCGATCACGTCGGTGGAGGCACGCTCGTTGGTGCGGCCTTCAAAGATCATGCGCGGGGTGGCGCCGCCACCGTAGGCGTTGAGGTCGGCGGCATCGTCGATCTGCAGCACCGCACCGTCCAGCGCCACGCCGGCGAACAGGCCACGGGCGCGCGACCACGACCAGATTTCGGCCTTGAGCTGGCCGTCGGTGGCGGCGGCGGCATTGCGGCCGACCGGGCCGGCGGCCACGCCGGCATCGGCACCGAGGGTGAACTTGCCGTTGACGATGTTGTCCAGGCTGCGGTCGTTGCGGAACACCAGCACCACGTCGGAAGACTGCACGCCGGCCTGGAAGCCGATGCTGCCGCCGGTGAGCTTGACGAACACCGGCTGCGACCAGCTGCCGTCGGCATTCTTCATCGACATCAGGCCATGCCCGCGCCGGCCGCCGATCACCAGCCCGGCCTTGAGCGTGTCGGGGATGACCACGATGGCGCGCGCCTCGTCGAGCAGCTTGTCCGGGATCGCCTGCTCGGGGATCTTCATGATCTCGTTGAGCACGCGCACCGCGTTACGCGCGCGCTGGTCCTCTTCCGGGCCGGCGACGGCATGGCCGGCGGCGAAGGTCAGCGACAACAACAGGGCCAGGCGCGACAGACGAGGCATGACAAGCTCCAGAGGACAATCCGTCAAAGATAGCAATGGCGCGACGTTAGTGGTGGCGCAATGAATCGGTGGTGAGCGCAACCGGGGGCAGAGGCGGTCAATGGCGGCGATCGATGCGCTGTCCTCGGCAGCAATGCTGCGCTCTGCCAGAATGGTGCGCATGAACACCACCCCCGATACCGCCCTGCTGGTTGTCAATCTCGGCACCCCCGAGTCGCCCACCGCCCCGGCCGTGCGCCGTTACCTGGCCGAGTTCCTCAGCGACCGCCGCGTGGTCGCGATCCCGCCGCTGTTCTGGAAGCCGCTGCTGTACGGGGTGATCCTGCCGATCCGCGGGCCCAAGTCGGCCGAGAAATACGCCAAGGTCTGGCTGCCGGACGGCTCGCCGCTGGCGGTGTACACGCGCCGCCTGGCCGAGGGCCTGAAAGAGGTGATGCCGGACTGGCACGTGGAGTGGGCCATGCGCTATGGCGCCCCGGCGCTGCGCAAGACGCTGGATGGCCTGCGCGCGCGCGGCATCAGGCGCATCGTGGTGCTGCCGCTGTATCCGCAGTATTCCACCACCACCACCGCCTCGATCCAGGACGTGATCGATGCCTGGCGCCCGAGCGCGCCGGAGATCGCGGTGGAGGTGATCCAGGACTATTGCGAAGACGCCGGCTGGGTCGCGGCGATCGCCGATTCGATCCGCGCGCACTGGCAGGCGCATGGGCGCAGCGAGAAGCTGATGTTCTCCTTCCACGGCCTGCCGCAGCGCGTGGCCAATGCCGGCGACCCGTATCCGCAGCAATGCGAGCGCAGCGCGCAGGCCATCGTGACCGCGCTCGGCCTGGGCGCGGACGAATGGCAGATGGGCTACCAGTCGCGCTTCGGTTCGGAACGCTGGCTGCAGCCGTACGCTGAGCCGACCTTGTGGAAACTGGCCGAAGGCGGCGTGCGCAGCTTCGACCTGGTCTGCCCGGGTTTTGCCACCGACTGCCTGGAAACCCTGGAAGAAGTGGCGCTGGGCTTTGCCGAAACGCTGGCCGAACGCGGCGCCACGCTCAGCTATATCCCCTGCCTCAACGCCAGCCCGGCACACGCTCAGGCACTGGCCGCAGTGGCGCGACGCGCGTGAGGTTGGAGCCGTTTGCGTGCGACCTGGCGATCGGCCGGGTCACCGGGCTGCGCAATACCGAACGTGGCCCGCGCCGGGTGCTGGCGCTGCATGGCTGGCTCGACAATGCCGCCAGCTTCCTGCCGCTGAGCGCGCATCTGCACGCGCAGGACCTGGATCTGGTGTTGCTGGATCTGCCCGGCCACGGCCATAGCGCGTGGTTGCCGACCGGCGCCGAATACACGCTCAGCAGCGCGATCGCGATTCTGCTGCAGGTGGCCGATGATCTGGGCTGGGAGCGCTTCAGCGTGCTCGGCCACTCGCTGGGCGGCGGCGTCGCCAGCCTGCTGGCCGCTGCGGCGCCGGAACGCGTCGAGGCACTGATCGCGATCGAGGCCTTGGGCGCGCTGGCCGAGCCGGTCGAGAGCACCGCCACCCGCCTGCGCGATGCGGTGGCGTCGGCACGCACGCTGGCGCAGCGGCCGTTGCGGGTGTTTCCGTCGATGGAGATGCCGGTGCGTGCACGCATGATGGCCAACCAGCTCGCCGAACCGGCCGCGCGGCTGCTGGTGGAGCGCGGGGTCTGCGCGGTCGAAGGCGGCTATAGCTGGTGCAGCGACCCGCGCCTGACCTTGCCCACCGCCATCCGCATGACCGAAGCGCAGATCGACGTATTGCTGGCCTCCATCGCCTGCCCGACCCAGGCCATCTTCGCCACGCCGGCGCAGGTGTACTTCCCAGATGCATTGCGCGATCACCGGGTGGCGCTGATGCGCGATGCACGCCTGCAGTTGTTGCCCGGCACCCACCATGTGCACATGGAAGCACCGGACGCGGTGGCGGCGGTGATCAACGGATTCCTGGCGTCGTTGCCGCCGCCGCACGCGTGATGCGTGGAATGCGTGCATGCGTCCTGCGCGATGCCACGGCGTTGACGTTCGTGCTTGCCTTGCATGCGACAGCAGATCTCAGTGCCGGCAGCACCGGCAGGTAGCGCCAGCGATGCCAACTGCATCGCAACGACCCGCCTCACTCCACCTGCAACAACCGCCGCAGTTGCGCCTTGAGCTGGCGGCCGTGCTCGTGGAAATAGCTGCGCTCGTCGCGCCAGGCGGGGAAGCGTTGTTCCACCTCGGCCCAGAACGCCGGCGAGTGGTTGGCCTGCAGCAGGTGGCAGAGCTCGTGCACCAGCACGTATTCGAACGCGGGCGGGCGGCCGAGCACCAGCGCCAGATCCAGCGCCATCGAGCCATCCGGTGCCAGCGAGCCCCACTGCGAGGACATCACCTTCAGCCGCACCCGCGCCGGGGCGCGCGGCAGGCCGGGTAGATAGCTCGGCAACCAGCGGCCAACATCGGCGCGCGCCTGCGCTTCGTAGAATTCCTTCAGCGTGCGGCGCAAACCTGCATCGCCCAGGCGAGTCGGCACATGGAACTGTGCGCCATCATCGGTGACCTCGATGCGTGCGTAGCGCCCGTCGTGCCAGCTCAGCGGCAACAAGGCACCGCGTAACGGCAGCAGCCCCGGCACGCCACGCTCCAGCGCCGGAAACGCATCGACCTGCTGATAACGCGACAACTGCGTGCTCAGCCAGTCCAGATGCGCCTGCAGAAAGCGTTCGCCGGCCACCAGGCTTGCGCGCAGTGGCAAGGTCAGCCGCGCGCCGCGTTCGTCCACACTGAGCTTGATGCGCCGCGCACGCGGGTCGCGCACGCGCAGCACCGCAATCTCGCGCCCGTCCAGCTGCAGGCGCAGGCAATCGCGTTCGACAACCTGCGGGGCGGGCGCGATAAGGCGGCGGACGGGCTTGAACATGGGCACAGGATAGCGCTGCGATGTGTCAGGTGGTGAGACGAAGCGATTGATGCATTCGATGTTGGCAAGACTTCTTTGAGCGACTGGCAAACGACGCTGCCCATCGCCAGGTGGGCGCAGCCGACGTCGCTAGATCTGCGGCCTGGTTGCAGGGCCCTTGCCCGCCCAGCACGGCCGAGTCTCTGTGCTTGGGGCGTCGTACTGGATAGCGCGAATGAAAAAGCTGCAGAGCGGCGGATCGGCGACTTGGCTGCAAGGTCCTTGCCCGCCCACCATCGCGGGACACGCCGCAAGTACGTCCTTGTAGGCTCTTACGCGGCATCCGTGCCGCGTAAGGTCCCGCGACGGTAGGCGGGCAAGGACCAATCGAGATGCTCGGTACGCATGGCTTTTAACAAAACAGCCAGCAAACTTTCTGGTGCGGTGCCCTCACCGATTGCGGGACCGTGTGGCGGCATGGATGCCGCCACCGAGCCCCCAGGGACGGGTTCACGGCGTGTCCCGCGAGCGGTGAGGGCACCGCGCTCTCGACTCACCTGGCTTTGATTGTTGATCTGCGACTTGGTTGCAGGGCCCCTGCCCGCCCACCATCGCGGGACACGCCGCAAGTACGTCCTTGTAGGCTCTTACGCGACGGTAGGCGGGCAAGGACCATCGGAGATGGTCGGTGTGCATGTTTGCAAGCAGGTAAGACGCGTGTTGTTCGGATCGTTGTGCATGCGATCAGCTTTCCCTCAAGCCGAGCAGCGGACAGGCTTTCAGCACGCAACCTGCAAACTTTTCAATGCCTGACGCAGCTCAGCCGGACAACACGCTTTCAAGAAAGCAGCCGACCAACTGACTGGTGCGGAGTCCTTACCGGTTGCGGGACCCTTGGCGGCATGGATGCCGCCAAGGAGACTCCACGAACGGATGCACGGCGTGGCCCGCGAGCGGTGAGGGCACTGCGCACTCGACTCACCGGGCGTTTGACTCGAGCATCGATCGCGACGACACGACGCCACCGTTCGACCGTTGCGCTTACTCGGCCTTGCTCAGCTTCAACGCGGTTTCCAGCAGCAGGAACAGGCGCCGGATTTCGGCGCTCATCAGCGCGAAGCGGGCGTCGAGTTCGGCGCGTGCGCCGTCGTCTTCGCTGTGTTCTAGCTGGTCCAGTGCGCCATCGAGGAACTTGAGCTTGCGGATCACCAGATCGTCGCCGAGCACGAACGACAGATTGTCGTCCAGCACCAGCGCCAGCTTGGTGACCTGTTTGCCGGCTTCCAGGTGCTTGTCGATCTCGTCGCCGCGCAGTTCCTGGTGCTGGCACTTGACCACCGCGCCGCCTTCGATCGGGTCCTTCATCTCGCACTCTTCGCCCAGGCTCAGGCCTTCGGGCAAGGGTTCGCCGGCGATCCAGCCGGTGAGGATGGCGCGCGGTGCGACTTCGGCATTCAACGGCAATGCCGGGAAGCTGCCGAGCGCGCCGCGGATCTCGCTCATCACGTTCTCGCCGCTCTTGCGGCTGGAGCTGTTGACCGCGATGTAGCCGTGCTGCAGGTCCAGGATGGCATCGGTGCGCGAGCTCTTGACGAAGGCGCGCGGCAACAGCTCATGGATCAGGTCGTCCTTCAGGCGCTTGCGCGCCTTGCCGCCGGGGCGACGGCCTTCCTTCTCTTCGATCTCGGCGACCTTGCGCTCGAGCAGGTCGTTGACCACCGCGCCGGGCAGGATCTTGTCCTCGCCACCGACGGTGAGCCAGAGGAAATCTTCCAGACGGTGCGAGAGCACTTCCTGCTCGTCGCGGCCGAACGGGGAGATGAAACCGCGCGAGCTCATTTCCAGCGGGCCGACCGGCTTGAGCTGCACTTGCGGCAGCAGCGTGTCGATCTCGGAGAAATCCAGCGTGGTCGGGAAACGGAACAAAGTGAGATTACGAAAGAACATGCGTCGGACCGAAGAGGAGGAAGAAACGGGGAGGGTGGAAAGACTGCCGGCGCCGCGATGGCCGCGTCAGTCGCTGTCGTGTGCGCTGGCGCCGGCGGCGAGCCAGGCGCTGGAATCGGGATCGGGAACGGGCGGTGCTGCATCGCCAGTGCGGCCCAGCGCCAGGAAATCGAACAGGGTGCGGTCGGCCAGTTGCTCGGGCCGCACATCGCCCAGCGCGCGGGCGATCTGCTCGACCCGCCCGGGCTGCTCGCGGTCCCACTGCTGCAGCATCCGCCCGACCTGCTGGCGCTGCAGGTTATGTTGGCTACCGCACAGGTTGCACGGAATGATCGGGAACTGGCGCGCCTGCGCGTAGGCGGCGATATCGGCTTCGCGCACGTAGGCCAGCGGGCGGATCACCACATGCGCGCCGTCGTCGCTGCGCAGCTTGGGCGCCATCGCCGCGAGCCGGGCGTGGTGGAACAGATTCATGAAGAACGTGGCCACGATGTCGTCGCGATGGTGGCCAAGCGCGATCTTGGTCACGCCATGCGCCTGCGCATAGGCATACAGCGCGCCGCGCCGCAGCCGCGAGCACAATGAACACATGGTCTTGCCGGCCGGAATCACCCGGCTGACCACCGAATAGGTGTCCTGCTCGACGATGTCGAACGGTACATCCAGCCCGCGCAGGTAAGTGGGCAGCACCTGCGCGGGGAAGTCGGGCTGCTTCTGGTCCAGATTGACCGCCACCAGGGTGAACGGCACCGGTGCCTTGCGCTGCAACTGCAGCAGCATGTCCAGCAAGGTGTAGCTGTCCTTGCCGCCGGACAGGCAGACCATGATCTTGTCGCCGGGGGCGATCATGCCGAAGTCGGCAATCGCCTGGCCCACCTGGCGCTGCAGGCGTTTGCCCAGGCGCAGCTGCTCACGCTGCAACCGCTGGCGCGGGTCGCGCGGCGCGGGGTCGGCCAGGGGTTGCGGCAGCGGCAGGACAGCGGTCATAAGCCGGCCATTGTAGCTGCCCGGCGCGCGGCGGGCCGGCGCCGGGCGTGCGCGGCTGAACGGGCGGTCAGCCGCTTGCGGGCGGGGTGTCCGGCGCTGGTTTGGCGGTGCCGGGGCGCTGGCGAGCCGATCACGGCTAACGGTGTGCCGCAGGTGTTTGGGGCAGCGCACATCTCGCAGCGCAGCAAGCCTTTCGGCGCCGGGCTGGGTAAAGTCGGGCAGACCGCTTCACTCGGGATCGGCATGGCATCTTCAGCTTCGCTCCATCGCGCGGCTTTTTTCGGTCGCGATTGTGGTAGCGCTAACATTCTGCGCGGCGCGGGTCAGGCCCTGCGCCGGCGTCCGTCACCGACGCTGATTGAGAGTGCGCGCCGGTGGCGGCGGTGACGGCCTGCATGCGCGATCGCTGCGCTGCGTGGCTGGTCATTCGCGTTCGACACCTTTCCCTTCTCCCCTCGCCTCTCTGCAGGAGTTCCACCCCATGAGCAACACCGTTTACATCGGCGCCAAGGAATATTTTCCCGGTATCGGCAAGATCGGCTTCGAAGGCCGCGACTCGGACAACCCGCTGGCGTTCAAGGTCTACGACGCCAACAAGCAGGTCGGCGACAAGACCATGGCCGAGCATCTGCGCTTTGCCGTGGCCTACTGGCACAGCTTCTGCGGCAACGGCGCCGATCCGTTCGGCCCGGGCACGCGCGCGTACCCGTGGGATATCGGCAACACCGCGTTGAATCGTGCCGAAGCCAAGGCCGATGCCGCGTTCGAGTTCTTCACCAAGCTCGGCGTGCCGTACTACTGCTTCCACGACATCGACCTGTCGCCCGATGCCGACGACATCGGCGAGTACCAGAGCAACCTCAAGCACATGGTCGGCATTGCCAAGCAGCGCCAGGCCGATACCGGCATCAAGCTGTTGTGGGGCACCGCCAACCTGTTCTCGCACCCGCGTTACATGAATGGTGCGTCGACCAATCCTGATTTCAATGTCGTCGCGCGTGCGGCGGTGCAGGTCAAGGCCGCGATCGATGCCACCGTGGAATTGGGCGGCGAGAACTACGTGTTCTGGGGCGGCCGCGAAGGCTATGCCTGCCTGCACAACACCCAGATGAAGCGCGAGCAGGACAACATGGCGCGCTTTTTGACCCTGGCACGCGACTACGGCCGCGCGATCGGCTTCACCGGCAACTTCCTGATCGAGCCCAAGCCGATGGAGCCGATGAAGCACCAGTACGACTTCGACAGCGCCACGGTGATCGGCTTCCTGCGCCAGCACGGCCTGGATCAGGACTTCAAGCTCAACATCGAAGCCAACCACGCCACGCTGTCCGGCCACAGCTTCGAGCACGACCTGCAGGTGGCATCCGATGCCGGCCTGCTGGGCAGCATCGATGCCAACCGCGGCAACCCGCAGAACGGCTGGGATACCGACCAGTTCCCGACCGACCTGTACGACACCGTCGGCGCGATGCTGGTGGTGCTGCGCCAGGGCGGGCTGGCACCGGGCGGCTTGAACTTCGACGCCAAGGTGCGCCGCGAGTCGTCCGACCCGCAGGATCTGTTCCTGGCGCATATCGGCGGCATGGACGCGTTCGCACGCGGGCTGGAAGTGGCCAATGCGCTGCTGACCTCCTCGCCGCTGGAGCAGTGGCGCGCCGAGCGTTACGCCAGCTTCGACAGCGGCGCGGGCGCGGACTTCGCCAACGGCAGCAGCACGCTGGTGGATCTGGCCAAGTACGCCGCCGGCAACGAACCCAAGCAGCTCAGCGGCCGTCAGGAAGCCTACGAGAACCTGATCAACCAGTATCTGACGCGTTGATGTTGTGCCGATGGTCGCCTGCACGTGCAGGCGACCGCCGGCGGCCTGCGCGCAGAACCGCGTGCAGCGTCATGGCTGTTCCGTTGCATCCGGCGCCGCCGGTGCGGCCACCGAATCCCGCTTGACCAGCAGGTGCGCGACCACATGATCGACCATCTTCGCCGTGCGCTCCTTGGCGCGAATCGTCTTCAACAGGATATCCAGCGCAGCGTCGGCCATGGCGGCGATGGGCTGCTGCACGGTGGTGAGTTCGGGCCATACCGCAGTGGCAGCGGAGGTGTCGTCGAAGCCGACCACCGACAGATCGCGCGGCACATCCAGCCCGCGCCGATGCGCGACCGAGATCGCGGCGGCGGCCATGTCGTCGTTGCTGGCGAAGATGGCGCTGGGGCGGCGTTTGCGCGCCAGCAGTTTTTCCGCAGCGACCAGGCCGGATTTGTAGGTGTAGTCGCCCGGTTGCACCAGATGCCGGTCCAGCCGCAGGCCCGCATCGGCCAACGCGGCCTGGAACCCCTCGAAGCGACGCGTGCTGGCAGACAGGTTGGGATGCCCGGCGATGTAACCGATACGCGTGTGGCCCTGCGCGATCAGATGCTCGGTGATTTCCTTGGCGGCGGCGAATTCGTCGATGCGCACACAGGCCACATCCGGGCTGAAATGGTTGGAGGCGATCGCCACCACAGGCACCTTGGCGCGCACCAGTTCCAGTACCGCGGCCTTGGATTCGCACAGCGGCGGCGGCAGGATCACGCCGGCCACGCCCTTGGCGAGCTTGCGTGCGGCACGGCGTTCGGCGTCGGCATCCAGGTCGTCCCAGCAATCGATCACCAGCTGGATCGGCGTGCGCGAGGCAACCCGCAACACGCCCAGCAGCAACTCACGCAGGTAGGCGCCGCTGGGATCGCTGTAGATCAACGCAATGCGCGTGCTCTGCGCGGCGGCCAGGGCACTGGCCGCCAGGTTGGGCGTGTAGCCCAGCTTGTCGACCGCGCGCAGCACGCGTGCACGGGTGGCATCGCGCACGCTGCCGTTGTTGTTGACCACGCGCGAGACCGTCATCGGCGAGACCTTCGCCAGCGCCGCCACCTCGTCGATGGTGGTCGCGCGGCTGGTGCGGCGGACCGATTTCCTGACCTTCTCCAAGCGTGGCCTCTTCAAGTGGGTGGCGAACCTGCACGATGCACACAACCCGCTGCAGTAACGCAAGCGCCGACTGCGTGCATGACGATGCGACGCATGGTACCGGGAAGCAGGCAGAGCGGCGATACACCGCGGCGTGCGGTGATGTCGCTGGAGCATGCCGCATGAGCGCGCGTGTAATGCGGCGCTGCGGCGCGTATTGCGCTGCGTTGGCGCAGCCGTGGTGGCTGGCGCTGACGTTGCTGTGCGGATTGATGCTGGCCAGTGCCGGCGCGCGGGCCGAGGATGGCTACGATTTATGGTTGCGCTACCACCCGCTGGCCAACGCGGCGCAGTTGCGTGGCAGCGCAAGCGAACTGATCGTCGCCGGTGACTCGCCGACGTTGCAGGCTGCACGTGAGGAATTGCAGCGCGGACTGTCGGGCCTGCTTGGTGCTCCGCCGCAGTCGTCCGCCAATGTCACGCGCGATGGGGCGATCTTGCTGGGCGCGTCCGCCGCGCCGCAGATCGCGGCGTTGCAGCTGCAGACCACCGGCCTGGGCCGCGAGGGCTATCTGATCCGCAGTGTCAGCGTGGACGGGCATCGCACCATCGCCATCGTCGGCGGCAGCGATGTCGGCGCGCTGTATGGGGCATTCCACTTCCTGCGCCTGCTGCAGACCGGCCAGTCGCTGGCCGCGCTGGACCTGCGCGAGTCGCCGCGACTGCAGCTGCGCATGCTCAACCATTGGGACAACCTGGACGGGGTGGTCGAACGCGGCTACGCCGGCGCCTCGTTATGGAACTGGCAAACCCTGCCGGGTTACCTGGATCCGCGCTACACCGACTACGCGCGCGCCAATGCATCGCTGGGCATCAACGGCAGCGTGCTCAACAACGTCAACGCCAAGGCGTGGAGCCTGACGCCGCAGTATCTGGACAAGGCGGCAGCACTGGCAAAGGTGTTTCGCCCTTACGGCATTCGCGTGTTTCTCAGCGCGCGCTTCAGCGCGCCGATCGAGATCGGCGGTTTGACGACCGCCGACCCGCTGGATCCACAGGTACGCCAGTGGTGGCGCGACACCGCCGACCAGATCTACGCACGCATTCCGGACTTCGGCGGTTTTCTGGTCAAGGCCAACTCCGAAGGCCAGCCCGGCCCGCAGGACTACGGGCGCAGCCATGCCGATGGCGCCAATCTGCTGGCCGACGCGCTGGCGCCGCACGGCGGGGTGGTGATGTGGCGCGCGTTCGTCTATTCGCATGAGCAGCCGGACGATCGCGCCAAGCAGGCGTACAGCGAGTTCCTACCGCTGGATGGCCAGTTCCGCGACAACGTGATCGTGCAGGTCAAGAACGGGGCGATCGACTTCCAGCCGCGCGAGCCGTTCCATCCGCTGTTCGGTGCGATGCACAAGACGCCGTTGATGCCGGAGTTCCAGATCACCAAGGAGTATCTGGGCTTTTCCACCCATCTGGCCTATCTGGGCACGCTGTTCGCCGAAACCCTGCAGGCAGACACCTATGCGCGCGGCAAGGGCTCGACCGTTGCCAGAACCGTGGATGGCACGCTCTTCAACGATGCCAGACGCACGCGCCTGACCGGCATTGCCGGGGTGGCCAACATCGGTGCGGACCGCAACTGGAGCGGCTCGATCTTCGATCAGGCCAACTGGTATGCGTACGGGCGGCTGGCGTGGAACCCGCAATTTTCACCGCAGGTGATCGCGCAGGAGTGGGCACGCATGACCTTCTCCAACGATGCTGACGTGGTGACGCCCGTGGTCGACATGATGCTGCGCTCGCGCGAGGCAGTGGTGGACTACATGACCCCGCTCGGCCTGCATCACCTCATGGGGCGCGGCCATCACTACGGCCCGGCCCCCTGGGATGCGGGCAGCGAGCGCCCGGACTGGGACCCGGTCTACTACCACCGCGCCGATCGCGACGGCATCGGTTTCAATCGCAGTACCAGCGGCAGCAATGCGGTGGCGCAATACGCCAAGCCGGTGGCGCGCGTGTTCGGCGATGTGCAGCGCGTGCCGGAGCATTACCTGCTGTGGTTCCACCATGTGTCCTGGGAGCACCGCATGGCCTCCGGGCGGCCGCTGTGGGACGAGCTGGTATGGCATTACGACCATGGCGTGGACGAGGTGCGTGCAATGCGAACCACTTGGCAAAACCTCGCCGGCAGGATCGATCCACCGCGTTACCAGCAGGTGGCCAGCTTCCTGGCGATCCAGCAGGACGAAGCGCAGTGGTGGCGCGATGCCAGCATCGCCTACTTCCAACGCGTGTCCGGGCGGCCGTTGCCAGCCGGCACGGCGCCGCCGGCGCATCCGTTGGCCTATTACCAGGCTTTGAAGTTTCCTTATGCACCGGGGAATCCGAAATGAGCGCGCGCCTCTCGACGGTCATCATGGCAACGCTCTGCGCAGCGCTGCTGCCGCGCCTGGCGCAGGCGGCCGACGCGCCGCTGCTGCATGCGCTGTTTCAGGAGCATGTGGTGTTGCAGCGCGATGCGCCGATCCGCGTGTGGGGCGATGCACCCCCTGGTGCGCGCGTGAGCGTACAACTGGATGCGCAGCAGGTGCAGGCACGCGCAGATCGACAAGGCCGCTGGGAAGCACGCCTGCCCGCGCACGCCGCGGGCGGCCCGTACACCTTGAGCGCACGCACCAACACGGGCGTGACGCAGCAGGTCAACGACGTGCTGATCGGCGATGTGTGGCTGTGCTCAGGCCAATCCAATATGGAATTGCAGGTGCATCGCACCCTGGATTCACGCAGCGAGATTGCCGATGCCGACAACCCGCGCATCCGCATGTTCAAGGTGCCGGCGCAGTCCAGCCCGACGCCGCAGCGCCGCTTCGGTGGCGCTGCGGCGTGGCAGCGCACCACGCCGGAGACGGTGAAGGAGTTTTCTGCGGCCTGCTATTACTTCGCGCGTGAGTTGCAGAAGACCGTCAATGTGCCGATGGGCCTGATCAACGCCTCCTGGGGCGGCTCGCAACTGCAGGCCTGGATCGGCGAGAAGGCACTGCGCGCTGCCGGCGACGATGGCCCGGCGCTGGATGTGCTGGCGCGTTACGCACGCGACCCGGTGGATGCCGCGCCGCATTGGGGCGCGCTGTGGGAGGCCTGGTGGCATGCGCACGGCGAAGGCGAGCCCTGGCAGGCGGATGCGCCCGGCGCCTGGCAAACCGCACCGGCGGCATTGGGCGCGTGGGACGACTGGGGCGTGCCGCAGCTGGTCGGCTTCAACGGCATGGTCTGGTACCGCACCAGCGTGGAGCTGACGCCGGCGCAGGCCGCGCAGGACGCCAGCTTGTTGCTCGGGCCGGTGGACGAGCTGGACCAGACCTGGGTCAACGGGCGCGGTGTGGGCAGCAGTTACGGCGCCGACCAGCCGCGTCGCTACAGCGTGCCGCGCGGGCGCCTGCATGCCGGGCGCAACAGCATCGTGCTCAATGTGCTCAACACCTATCGGCGCGGTGGGCTGCTGGGCGATGCGCAATCGCGTGCGCTGCAGTTCGCCGATGGCAGCACGCTGCCACTGGATGCGCCCTGGCAGTACCGCATCGTGCCGCCGCAACTGGGCTCGCCACCGCGCGCGCCGTGGTCGTCGGCGGCCGGGCTGACCACCTTGTACAACGGCATGATCGCCCCGCTCGGCCAGCTCGGCCTGCGTGGGGTGCTGTGGTACCAGGGCGAATCCAATGCCGGTGATGCGGTGCATTACCCAGCCTTGCTCGCTGCATGGCAACGCGATTGGCGGCAGCGCTTCGGTGCGCAGTTGCCACTGCTGATCGTGCAGCTGGCCAACTATGGCGCGCCGCCCACCCAGCCGGTCGACAGCGGCTGGGCGCAGCTGCGCGAGGCGCAACGCCGCTTCGTCGCCAACGATGCGCATGCGGGCCTGGCGGTGACGATCGACATCGGCGACCGCTACGACATCCATCCGGCCAACAAGCAGGAACTGGGACGGCGCCTGGCGCGTGTGGCGCGGCAAGTGGTGTACGGCGAGGCGCTTGCGCCCTCCGGTCCGGTGCCGCGCAGCGCGCAACGCGAAGGCGAAGGCGAAGGCGAAGGCGAAGGCGACAGCGTGCGCATCGCCTTCGACGATGTGGACACCGCCTTGCTCAGCTATGGCGCCGATGCGCCAATCGGCTTCGAGCTGTGCGGCGCCGCGTCCAACAGCTGCCGCTATGCCGTTGCCAGCTTGCACGACCACGCCATCAGCCTGCGTGTTCCCTCCGGCCTGGCCGTCACGCGCGTGCGCTACTGCTGGGCCGACAGCCCGGTATGCACCTTGTACGACCGCAGCGGCCTGCCGGCCGGCCCGTTCGAACTCCCCCTCACTGCCGCCACTTCTCCCTGAGCGAGACCACGATGTCACAGACTCCCGACTCCCCTGCTCCGCTGCAAGGCTCGGCCCGCGATCGCGAGATCGTCGAGGCGCGCGTCATCGTCACCTGCCCGGGCCGCAACTTCGTCACCCTGAAGATCCGCACCCGCTCGGGCATCACCGGGCTGGGCGATGCCACGCTCAATGGCCGCGAACTGGCGGTGGCGGCGTACCTGCAGGAACACCTGGTGCCGAACCTGATCGGCCGCGATGCCGGCCGTATCGAAGACATCTGGCAATTCTTCTACCGCGGTGCGTACTGGCGGCGCGGCCCTGTGACGATGAGCGCAATCGCCGCGGTGGACGTGGCCTTGTGGGACATCCTGGGCAAGATGGCCGGCCTGCCGCTATACCAGCTGCTGGGCGGGCGCTCGCGCGAGGGCGCGCTGGTCTACGGCCATGCCAATGGCCGCGATATCGCCGAAACCAGCGATGAGGTGGGCCGCTTCCGCGAGCTCGGTTTCATCGCCATCCGCGCGCAGTGCGGCGTGCCCGGCATCAAGAAGACCTACGGCATTTCCAGCGGCGGCAAACCGTATGAGCCGGCAGAGAGCGAATTGCCGACCGAAACGGTGTGGTCCACACCACGCTATCTCGGCGTGGTGCCGAAATTGTTCGAGCAATTGCGCAGCGATCATGGCGACGAGATCGAACTGCTGCATGATGCCCACCACCGGCTCACCCCGATCGAGGCCGCGCGGCTGGGCCGCGACCTGGAACCGTACCGGCTGTTCTGGCTGGAAGACGCCACCCCTGCAGAAAACCAGCGCGCGTTCGAAGTGATCCGCCAGCACACGGTCACCCCCTTGGCGGTAGGCGAGGTGTTCAATTCGCTGTGGGATTGCAAGCACCTGATCGAGCAGCAACTGATCGACTACATCCGCACCACGATTGTCCACGCCGGCGGCATCACCCATGTGCGCCGGCTGGCCGATTTCGCCGCGCTGCATCAGGTGCGCACCGGCTTCCACGGCGCCACCGATCTGTCGCCGGTGTGCATGGGCGCGGCATTGCACTTCGACACCTGGGTGCCCAACTTCGGCATCCAGGAATACATGTTCCACTCCGACGAGGCCAACGCGGTGTTTCCGCACGATTACGTATTCCGCGATGGCCGCCTGCATTGCGGCGAAACACCCGGGCATGGCGTGGACATCGACGAAGCCCTGGCCGCGAAGTATCCCTACGTGCCCAAGCAGTTGCCGATCGCGCGGCTGGAAGACGGTGCGATGTGGGACTGGTGATGCGCTGGCTGCCGGCCGCGCTTGCGGCACTGCTGCTTGCGGTGGCCGCGCCTGCGCGCGTGCAGGCGCAAGCACACGCCGATGTCGCCTTCGACTGGTTCGAGTATCGCGGCGACGATGCGGTGTTCGCCACGCCATTGCCACCCGGCCACTACCGCAACCCGGTGCTGGCCGGGTTCTACCCGGACCCCAGCGTGACACGCGTGGGCGAGCGCTACTACCTGGTCAACTCCACGTTCGCGTATTTCCCGGCGATCCCGGTGTTCGAAAGTACCGACCTGGTGCACTGGACGCAGATCGGCAATGTGGTCGAGCGCCGCGAACAGCTCGACTACGACGGGCTGGGCGTGTCGCGTGGCATGTTCGCTGCCAGCATCCGTCATCATGCCGGGCGTTTCTATGTCGTAGGCACCTCGGTCGACAGCGGTGGCAACTTCATCGCCAGCGTCCGCAATCCCGCCGGCCCATGGTCGCCACTGACGTGGTTGCCGGGCATCGACGGCATCGACCCGTCGCTGTTCTTCGATACCGACGGCAGCGCCTATCTGCTCAACAACGGCCCGCCGGAAGGCACGCCGTTGTACGAAGGCCACCGCGCGATCTGGATGCAGCGCTTCGACCTCGCCAGCAATCAACCGGTCGGCCCGCGCAAGGTGTTGCTCAACGGTGGGGTGGATCTGGCCAGCAAGCCGATCTGGATCGAAGGCCCGCATCTGTATCAACGCGACGGTTGGTACTACCTCTCGTGTGCCGAAGGCGGCACCGGGCCGCAGCATTCGCAGGTGGTGCTGCGCAGCCGCACTGTGTGGGGGCCGTTTGAGGCCTCGCCGCACAATCCGATCCTGACCCAACGCGACCTGCCGGCCGGGCGCGCACACCCGGTCAGCAATGCCGGGCATGTGGATCTGGTGGACACACCGGACGGGCAATGGTGGGCGGTGTTCCTGGCCAGCCGCCCGTATGCGGGCGAACGCTACAACACCGGGCGCGAAACCTTCCTGCTGCCAGTGCACTGGCGCGATGGCTGGCCGTCGATCCTGCCGGCCGGCGAGCCGATTCCGTCTGTCGCACAGAGCCCGCGTGGCGCCAAGACACCGGCCGATCAAGCGCCGTTGTCGGGCAACTTCACCTGGCGTGACGACTTCGCCGGCACCTCGCTGCAGCGCGAATGGCTATCTCTGCGTGTGCCCAAACATGAGGTAGCCGATCTAAGCGCACGCACCGGTTGGCTGACCCTCCATGCCAGTGCGCAAGGGTTGGATAGCACCGCCACACCCGCCTTCCTCGCGCGGCGCCAGCAACACACGCGCTTTGCCGCAAGCACCGCGTTGGCGGTGCCCACGCAGGCCGGCGTCAGCGCCGGGCTTGCGGTCTTGCAGAATTCCAACGCGTGGTATGCGCTGGGCGTCCGACGCGACGGCGATGCGCTGGACGTCTTCCTCGACAAGCGCGAGGGCGCAAGAACCACCACGCTCGCACGCACCCGCGTCCCCGCAACGGCGCAGCTACGCCTGCAGATCAGCGGCGACGGCGGCGCGTACAGCTTCGCCTTCGATGCCGATGGGCGCGGCTGGCAATCGCTACATCGCAACGACGATGCGGGCATGCTCAGCACCGCACAGGCCGGCGGCTTCGTCGGCAGCATGATCGGGCCGTTTGCCCAGCTGGAACCGCACCGCACCCAGGAGGACTGACCATGCATTCGCACCCCGCCCACCGCGCCACCTCCCCGCGTCGCCCATGTGCGCGCGGCTTATTGCTGGCGATGGCGCTGGCCGCCACCGGCACGCAGGCCGCAACGCCGCCGCCGTATCTGGACACCCAACGCCCGTTCGACGCACGTGCGGCCGACCTGGTGTCGCGCATGACGCTGGAAGAAAAGGCCGCGCAGATGCAGAACGCCGCCCCGGCGATCCCGCGCCTGCAGGTGCCCGAATACGATTGGTGGAACGAAGCGCTGCACGGCGTGGCGCGTGCCGGCGGCGCCACCGTGTTTCCGCAGGCGATCGGCCTGGCTGCTACGTTCGATACCCCGTTGATGGCCGAGGTGGCCACCGCCATCAGCGACGAAGCGCGCGCCAAGCACCACGCCTTCCTGGCGCGCGGCGAGCACAAGCGCTACCAGGGACTCACCTTCTGGTCGCCCAACATCAACATCTTCCGCGATCCACGCTGGGGCCGCGGGCAGGAAACCTATGGCGAAGACCCGTTTCTGACCGCACGCATGGGCGTGACCTTCGTGCAGGGCCTGCAGGCGCAGCAAGGGCCGTACCGCAAGCTCGATGCCACCGCCAAGCACTTCGCCGTGCACAGCGGCCCGGAGGCCGACCGTCATCACTTCGACGTGCATCCCAGCGAGCGCGATCTCCATGAAACCTATCTGCCTGCGTTCCAGGCCCTGGTGCAGGAAGGCAAGGTCGCCGCAGTGATGGGCGCCTACAACCGCGTCAATGGCGAATCCGCCTCGGCCAGCACGCGGCTGGAAGGCATCCTGCGCCGCGACTGGGGCTTCGATGGTTACATCGTCAGCGACTGCGCCGCCATCCGCGATATCTGGCAGAACCACAAGATCGTGCCCACGCCCGAGGCCGCCGCCGCGCTCGGCGTCAAGCACGGCACCGACCTGGATTGCGGCGACACCTATGCCGCGTTGCCGGCGGCGGTGCGTGCCGGCTTGATCGACGAGGCCAGCATCGACACCGCGCTCAAGCGGCTGATGACCTCGCGCATGCGGCTGGGCATGTTCGACCCGCCGGCCAGGGTGCCGTGGGCGCAGATTCCTGCGGCGGTCAATCAATCGCCAGAGCACGATGCACTGGCCCGCCGCACCGCGCGCGAATCGCTGGTGCTGCTGAAGAACGACGGCCTGCTGCCGCTCAAACCCACGCTCAAGCGCATCGCCGTGATCGGCCCCACCGCCGACGACCCGATGTCGCTGCTGGGCAATTACTACGGCACGCCGGCCGCGCCAGTCACCATCCTGCAAGGCATCCGCGACGCCGCACCGCAGGCGCAGGTGGTCTACGCGCGCGGCAGCGACCTGGTGGAAGGGCGCGAAGACCCCAATGCCGCGGCACCGATCGACACCCGCTATCTGCGCCCGGCGCCAGATGCCAAGCAGAACGGCCTCACCGGAGACTACTTCCGTGGACGTGCGTTGGCCGGCCAGCCGGTGCTGACCCGCATCGATCCGCGCGTCGCCTTCCGCTGGGACCGCAATGCGCCCACCGACGATGCCGTCGGCCGCGGTGAACTGCAGGCCGACCGTGCGCTGGCCAAGGACGACTTCAGCGTGCGCTGGCATGGCCAGCTGCTGCCGCCGGTGTCGGGCACCTACGAGCTGCAGATTGCCGCCGACGATGGCGTGCGCCTGTTTCTGGACGGCAAGCTGCTCATCGATCAATGGAGCGAGGCCCCGCGCATGCGCGGCGGCAATGCCAGCGTCGCGCTGGAAGCGGGCAAGGCCTACGACCTGCGCGTGGAATACTTCGAGGCCACACGCGATGCCGGCGTGCGTCTGGCCTGGCGCATGCCCGGCGCCAAACCGCCGCTGCAGGAAGCGGTGGACGCCGCACGCAACGCCGAGGTGGTGGTGTTCGTCGGTGGCCTCACCGGCGATGTCGAAGGCGAGGAGATGGACGTCAACTATCCCGGTTTTGCCGGCGGCGACCGCACCGACACCCGCCTGCCCAAACCGCAGCGCGAATTGCTGCAGGCACTGCAGGCCACCGGCACGCCGGTGGTTGCGGTGCTGACCACCGGCTCGGCGCTGGCGATCGACTGGGCGCAGCACCACGTGCCCGCCATCCTGCTGGCCTGGTACCCCGGCCAACGCGGCGGCAGCGCGGTCGGCGATGTGCTGTTCGGCCAGGCCAGTCCCGGCGGCCGCCTACCGATCACCTTCTACAAGGACGACGAGCGCCTGCCCGCCTTCGACGATTACGCCATGCGCGGCCGCACCTATCGCTACTTCGCCGGCAAGCCGCTGTACCCGTTTGGCCACGGCCTGTCGTACACGCAATTCGCCTATTCGGATCTACGCCTTGATCGCACCACGGTTGCAGCCGATGGCACGCTCACGGCCACGGTCACGCTGAAGAACACCGGCCAACGCGCAGGCGATGAAGTGGTGCAGCTGTATCTGCATCCGCTCAGGCCGCAACGCGAACGTGCCATCAAGGAACTGCGCGGCTTCCAGCGCATCACCCTGCAACCCGGCGAGCAACGGCAGCTGCGCTTCACCCTCAAGGCGCAAGACGCCTTGCGCATCTACGACGAGCAGCGCAAGGCCTACGCAGTGGATCCAGGCGACTACGAAGTACAGATCGGCGCTTCCAGCGCAGACATCCGCAGCACACAACGCTTTACCGTCACCGACAAGTAGCAGCCGTTGACACCCTCGCCATGCGGACGTGGGCGAAGAACCCACTCAGCCGCGATTGCTCTAAGCCCCTCTCGCCGGGGCGAAGAGGCACCGCTTGCGCGCCACTGGCGCGCGTGCCTTGGAGCGCCCGCGTCGCAAGACGTGGGCCGGGGCGCAGAGCGGGGGTTGGGGTGAGGGTACGGCCACAGGCGAACTTGCAGCACCCCCACGATTCCAAACAAAAACCCATGCCAATTCCAACGCTCTCCATCGCAACACTCGCGCACCTACCAACTACCGTCCTCACTCCCAGCTACGACCCCAAACAGACCACCATCGGCATCGTCCATCTAGGCGCAGGCGCCTTCCACCGTGCCCACCAGGCCGTCTACATCGATGACCTGCTCGCGCAGGACCCCAGCTGGGCCATCTGCGCCGTCTCGCTACACAGCCCAACGGTGCGCGACGCCCTACGCCCACAGGACGGCCTCTACACCCTCGCCCTGCTCGACGAACACCCGCAGCTACGCATCATCGGCGCCATCCGCGAGGTGCTGTGCGCCGCCGACGAACAAACCGCCGTGCTCGCGCGCCTGGCCGATCCCGCCGTGCGCCTGGTCACCCTCACCGTCACTGAAAAAGGCTATTGTCTGGCCGGCGACACGCTCGACCTCGCCCATCCCGACATCGCGCACGACATCGCACATCCCGCAACGCCGCGCAGCGCCATCGGCTATCTGGTCGCCGGCCTGCAACAACGCAGGCAGCAGGGCAGCGCACCGTTCACCGTGCTCAGCTGCGACAACCTGCAAGACAACGGCCACCTGCTACGCCGCGCAGTCTTGCGGCTCGCCCAGCAAACCGATCCCGCGCTTGCGGCATGGATCGACCGGCACGTCACCTTCCCGCGCTCAATGGTCGACAGCATCACCCCCGCCACCGACGACGCACTGCGCGCCAACGTACAAGCGCAAACCGGTCTGCACGACGCCTGGCCGATCCAGCGCGAGCGCTACAGCCAGTGGGTGATCGAAGACCGCTTCTGCAACGGCCGCCCCGCCTTCGAAAACGCAGGGGTGATTCTCAGCGACGATATCGCCGGCTATGCACGCGCCAAACTGCGCCTGCTCAACGGCCCGCACTCCGCACTCGCCTATCTCGGCAGCCTGCTCGATCTGGAAACCGTCGCCGACGCCATGCGCCACACGCAACTGGCCTCCTTTGTCGAAACCCTGATGCGCGAGGACATCGCCCCCACCCTGCAGCGCATGCCGGTCTTCGACCCACAGCAGTACATCGACGCCGTCCTCGCCCGCTTCCGCAACCCCGCCATCCGCCACCTGCTCGCCCAGATCGCCTGGGACGGCTCGCAAAAGATTCCGGTGCGTCTGCTCGGCGTCATCAGCGATGCATTGGACGCCGGGCGACGGATCGACCGGCTCTGCCTTCCAGTAGCGGCATGGCTGCAGTTCGTGCGCAGGCAGGCGGCCAACGGCGTGGCCCTGGTCGATCCACTGAGCGAGGTCCTCAGCGACATCGCCCATTCGACCACCGGCAATGCCAGCCATGACATCGCGGCATTCCTCACCGTGGATGCGGTGTTCGCTGCGCTCTCTGGCGATGCGTGTTTTGTGGAGGCACTGCGCGCTGCCTATGCTGCGCTGGGCACTGCAACACCATCAGAGATACAGCTGGCAATCGATGCACGGTGATGCACGGCATACGCATCGCCGGCTGACACCGCATGCCAGAAAGGCCCGATGTCCGCATGGTGCGATGTCGGGCAGCGTGTATATCGTGCCACCTGGTCGATGGCCTGCTCCGGATATGCAGGTAAGCAAATGTAGCGGGCGATTGGACGCCTAGCTACCGATTACCTGTCCAATCCTGATCAGATTGCCGCTCTCATCGACAAGCGCAAATTCCCGCATGCCCCAGGGCTTGTCGCTGACAGCATCGAGCCTGGGGATGCCGTGCGCCGGAAGCTGCGCGGCACGCATGGCGGCGTAGACCGCATCGACATCGCCAACCCGGATATAGCAGCCCGCATAGCAGGCCGCAGGATCCAGGTCCGGGTGTGCGAAGAAATGCAGCTCCACCTCGCCACGCGTCAGGATCGCGTAGCCCGCATCATGCGGGTGCGCGTCGCCGACAAAGCCCAGCCGCCGATAGAAGGCGACCGTGTGTTCGATCGAGCGACCGGGGAGCAGTGGAATCGCACGGTCTGGTGTTTCGGCAGTGGAAGTCATCGCTTTCTCATAGTGGGATAACGAAGCCGTCTTTGAGCACAACGATACGCCAGATACGAGGGATCGGTTGGGAGCCGTGCCGTGCTGTCTTGACTCGCTGTGTTGGCGAGTAGCAAGATCCCTGTGCTGCGGCACATTCCGCAGCCGGATTTGACAGTCCGAAACCACAAGGCGCACCAGCGCCCATTGCACGATGTCGGCGCTTTTTCTTTGCCCGATGTCATGCGTGGGGGCGTGCCCGCTCTATGGCGGGCGGTGTGCGGAGACCGAAAGGTCTGCCGGTACCTTGTGGCCGGTCTGTCAACCGCATACCGTCCGCCACCTCGATTGACAGCGATGCGGCGGACTTCCTATCGCACAAGGAGTTCGATATGACCCGTCCAAAAGCAACCGCCCGTGCACGCGCTGCATCGCCTTCCAGTCGATCTGTTGTGACACGCGCCAGATCCAAGCACCGCTCGGCCGCCAGCATGACCGACGCTGAGCCAGCGGTGGATCCATCGCTGGCGCCTACCCCGCCCTTGCGCAAGCCCGGCTTCCGCATTCCCGAGTGGGTCACCATGAGCTACCAGCACTACGACGTGCGGCGTGCCGAGGATGTCATCGGTTGTGCGGTGCCCAAGCTGCGTCTGTCCGGGCGCTGGCTGGAACACTGCGGTTTCGCAGTGGGTGATGCCTTGCGGGTAACGGCGGGACGCGGCGTGCTGTTGATCAGCCGCGTGGCGCCTGCGGTACCAGCGGTGAGATCGCGCCGCAGGTGACACGCCTTGGGGCGAGCGCCCTTGCCCAGCGCTTTGCGGTTCCTTCTCCCGTGCACGGGAGAAGGGACGCATTCTGCTCTTGTCTGGATTGCAGAAGGGAGTCCGGCTGTTCCTGTTTGCGCGTGAAAGCAGACGTGCCTGTTGCCGTGCGGAGCAGCAAAGCAAGGCTGCGTAGCGCAGGGGCTGTCAGCGGCAGAGAGCTTCTTGCCTGCAATGGCATCTGCACCACATCGCTCGACATGCCATGCTTGGCCTCACCTACGCCCCGCCCACGTTCGGACAGGTTCAAGCGCCACATGGCCATGCGCAAGAAACACGAGTTGCCGGAAAAACCCTGCATGCAATGCGGGCGGCCGTTTCGTTGGCGCAAGAAGTGGGAGCGCGTGTGGGACGAGGTGAGGTACTGCTCCGACCGTTGCCGTGGCGAGAGCAAGCGGACGCGTCCAACTCCGTGACCTACGCGGTGTGTTGATCGCCGATCGACAACACGCGCAACCCCATCGCCAAACCAGCGCACACTGACGCATACGCGTAGTGTTGGTGCGCGACATGCTTAGACTCTATCCGTCAGGCTGACGTCCATGCCGCCGCTTGAGCTAGCCACATCCGCACTGATTGGCGAATGTCAGTGGCAGACACATGGCATCTGATGGGTCACTGTCCTTCCGTATCGATGGAGTTCTCTGCATGAAAATGGCTGTCTTCAGCACGCGCCCTTACGACAAGCGCTTTCTCGATGAAGCGAAATTACGCCCCGGCATGCAATGTGCAGCCGAGTTCGTTTATTTCGAGGCATCGCTCGATCTGCAGACGGCAGCGTTGGCGCAGGGCTGCGAGGTGGTCTGCGTGTTCGTCAACGACCAGCTCGATGCGCCCGTGCTGCAGGCACTGCACGCGGCCGGTGTGCGCGCGGTGCTGCTGCGCTGTGCCGGTTTCAACAATGTGGATCTCGCTGCGGCCACCGCACTTGGGCTGTTCGTGGCACGCGTGCCGGCCTACTCGCCCGAAGCGGTGGCCGAGCACACCCTGGCGCTGGTCATGACGCTCAACCGCCAGACGCACCGCGCCTACAACCGCGTGCGCGAGGGCAACTTCATGCTCAATGGCCTGCTCGGCCGCACCTTGCACGGCAAGACGGTGGGCCTGATCGGGCTGGGCAAGATCGGGCTGGCGACTGCGCGTATCTTTCGGGGAATGGGCTGCGATGTGCTGGGCTTCGACCCTTATCCCACGCCTGGCTTCGATGCGCTCGGGCAGCGGGTGGAGCTGGAGACGCTGCTCGCCCGCTCGGACGTCGTCTCGCTGCACTGCCCGCTGACACCGGCGACGCAGCACCTGATCGATGACGCGGCGCTGGCGTCGATGAAGCCGGGTGCGATGCTGGTCAACACCTCGCGCGGTGGCTTGGTGGATACCGATGCGGTGATCCGCGCACTCAAGTCCCGCCAGCTCGGCCATCTGGCCATCGATGTCTACGAACAGGAAAGCGCGCTGTTCTTCCAGGACCGCTCGGGCGAGATCATCGACGATGAGGCGTTTCAGCGCCTGATGACCTTCCCCAATGTGCTGGTGACCGGGCACCAGGGGTTCTTCACCGCAGAGGCATTGCAGGAGATCTCAGACATCACCCTGCGCAACCTTGCCGATTTCGCTGCCGGTTCCCCATGCGCGAATCGTGTTCCGGCACCTTAGCGGCACCTTCTCGCTCACCACCCGCGCAGGTTCGACGCATCGACTCCTCTGTCGTGGTACTCGGGTTCAAGCCGGTACGGCAGTTGCCTGGCGACGCAGCGCACAGATCCGCGTGCAACCAACCACGACGGCCAGCCCCAGCTGACCGGTGTACCAGCTCACCTGCCGCAAGTATCCACCCAGGCAGCAGTTGACTGCATAGCCCAGTGGCCGCACCAACCTGTGGCCCCGGCGCGTGTATGCATCCCGGATCACCAGCGCCACGCCCTGCAGCAGAACCGGGCCCAGCCGGCTTGCCAACAAGTATGCAAACACGTCGATACCCACCATCTCCAGCAGTGGTATGGCCGCTGCAACCTCCGGATTGGATGCGATGCAGGCAATCGCCAGCGTGGTGATGGCAATGACCGCCCTGCGGTTCAAGTTGATCGGCCACATGTCGATGGTCCTGAGCGCTCTCTGGATGTCACGCAGATCTGTGCCATTCAGGCATCTTGGCTTGCCTGTCGGTCACGATACCCGGACGCCCTAGCTGCCGCCGGATGTATTGAAGATGCGCGTCAGCACCAGTACGAGCAGGACCACAAAGCTCAACTCCCACACATAGAATGCGGCGCCCACGTGATCGATCATGACTTGCTGGCCAGCCTCGTTCTTGTCGAACCGGGTTGCGCGAAAGGTATCCAACCCGATCAGGCAAGCCGCTACCAACAGGGCCGCCGCCATCTTGTCCGCCTTGAGGAAATAACACAGCCATGCCAGCAGGAACAGCGGGTTACTCATCCAGGCCAGGCACTGGCCATCGAGCACCTGCATCCAGCCAAGCAGCAGGATGACTAATCCACCCAGTTGATCATTACCGCCATGCAGTGCAGGAAGGCACAGCGAAATGCCGTACAGCAGCGCAGATAGCAGAAGTGGAAACAGCTTCATGGGCGTCCTTGTCTGATGATGAGGCGAGTGCATGTCCCCGCGTTGGGGAGGCTCGTTCCATCTCGGCACAAGCCAACCTGCATCACTATAGACACTGCGCGTGCCGCTTTCACGACCACGCTGCAAAGCCCGCCGACGCATCTCGTGAAGCGGCGGAGGCTTCGGCCCAATGCATCGCTATGGCATGCTTGAACCCCTGCCGCACAGCGTCCGACGTCCGCCTTGCCATGGCCGCCCACAAGAAGCAGAACTTGCCGGAAAAGCTCTGTGTTCAATGCAGGCGACCCTTCTGCTGGCGCAAGAAGTGGGAAAAGGTGTGGGACGAGGTGAAGTATTGTTCGGACCAATGCCGCCGAAACAGCAAGCGGCATCGCCCGGAACAATAGTCTGCTCACGCGCAACCCATCTCTCCCGTGCCGTCGCGCGTGAGCCGAGCGGGTTCGGCCATTCTGACAGCCGGTTGCGGCTAACGTTTACCAGTTTTTTTAGCAGCACCCGATCCACTCGCCCGCTTGGCAGCGCTGCCTTTACCTGCCACTGCCATGTTGTCCACCAGATTGGGATAGGGGCGGCCTGCTGCCTTGGCGCGTTGTCTGGCCTGTGCCTTCTGCGCCGGGGACAGCGCACCTGAGCGCGAGCGACTCTTGGGGTTGGGCCTTTTCCATGGCGCAGACGTCTTGCTTGTGCCTTTCTTCGCTGCACCACGCGTGGAAGCGCTCTTCCCGGCTGCAGTTCGGCGGGCGACCGTCTTGTTTACCGCCTTCTTCGTCGATGCTGCCTTCTTTGCAGGAGATTTCCTGGCCGCAGTCTTCTTGACTGCCTTCTTGACTGCCTTCTTGCCGGTCGCCTTGCGGGCACCGGCCGAGGGCGCCGACTTGCGCGTCGCTGCGTTACCGGCGCTCGTTTTCTTGGTCGCGGCCCGTGTTGCCGACGGTTTCCTCGCTGGCGACGTTCCGGTTGCTTTCTTTGCGACCGCCTTCTTTCTCGCGGCCTTCTTCGGGGTGCGCTTGTCCGCGGCACTGGCATGGGCGGCGGCCGTCGTGGTCGCGCTTGCTCGTTTTCCTGCCGGGGTCTTCGCGCTCGCCGCCTCTTCCAGACGCTGGTACTGCCGCGCCGCCCAGCGCTGGCCGGCATCGCCGCCCCAGAGCAGCCAGGCAATGTAGCCGGCCGATGGCGCGCTACGGTCGGCCCAGCCCTTGCCAGTCTTGTCCACGCTGTGGCGCGCGAAGTACGCATGCATGCGCCTGATGGTCTGCGTGGAAAGCGATTTCCGTGCCGAAAGATCGCGCGCACGCGCAACGCCGATTGCGGTGCCACCACGCCCATGCTGCTCGCGCAACCGCAGTCCGCGTGCCGCCGCGTCGGCAACTGTCTTGGGTGGTGTTGTCGAAGACGCCTGCTTTGCCGGTTTGCGTGCCACACCTTTCTCCTGTCGTATCGCGTTGCCGTAGTGTTCGCATGCGCGGTGCTGCTGCATGTGAAGAACCGGCAACCAGGACTGCCTAGGCAGCCTGCCGGGGGACATCACGGCAACGCGCAAGCACGCGCGACCTGGCGCTGGATCAGCCTGCTTGTGCGAGTGGATCATCGCGCGCTTGTCGCTACACTGGCCTGCCCACGCCATCGGAAGAGTGCTGCATGCGCCTGTTGACGAGCTGGTTCCGCGCAAGCCTGTTTGCTGCCGCGGTCGGCACTTTCCCCGCGCTTGGTCAGGCCACCGACAAAGCGATGCCGGTGGTCACCTCGGCACAATCGAAGCAGGTGGCCTCCTGGCAGACGCTGACCCCGCACGACAAACCGCACGCGCGCCATGAGAACAGCCTGGTGTCGGTCGGCGATAGGCTCTATCTGATCGGAGGGCGCGACGACCGACCGCTGGACATCTTCGACACTACAACACGCCGCTGGTCCAAGGGCAGCACGCCGCCGCTGGCGGTCAGCCATGCGCAGGCAGTGGTGTCGTCGGGGAAGATCTACGTCGTCGGCGGCCTGACCGGCGACTACCCGGAAGAAGCCGCGCTGACCCACCTGCTGATCTACGACCCTGCCACCGATCGCTGGCAGGTCGGCGCGGAGATTCCCAAAGGCCGTCGCCGCGGCGCGGCAGGCGCGGTGGCGCACGACGGCGTGCTGTACCTGGTCGGCGGCAACACGCGCGGCCATATGAGCGGGTATGTGCCGTGGCTGGATGCGTTCGACACCAGGACGCAGCGATGGACGCAGCTGGCCGACGCACCGCGTGCGCGCGATCACTTCCATGCAGTGGTGCTCGACGGCAAGCTGTATGCCGCCGGTGGCCGCAGGTCCTCGCACGAAAGTGGCAACACCTTGGCGCAGACGATTTCCGAAGTCGATGTCTATGACATCCAGCGCGGCACCTGGAGCGTTGCCCCGGCCGCGCTGCCGACGCCGCGCGCCGGTGCCGCCGCCATTGCACGCAATGGCCAGCTGCTGGTCATGGGCGGCGAGAGCACGCGCCAGGTCAAGGCGCACGACGAGGTCGAAGCCTACGACCCGGCCACCTCCACCTGGCAGACCCTGGCTTCGCTGCCGCAAGGGCGCCACGGCACCCAGGCCGCAGCGGTCGGCGACGCGCTGTACATCGTGGCGGGCAGCGGCAACCGCGGCGGCGGGCCGGAGCTGGATGATGTGCTGGTACTGCATGAAAGCAGCGCGCAATAGGCCATGCCGACTCACGCGTACGGCATGCTGCGAGATACCTGATTGAAGATTGTGCCTCTGCAGATGAGGATCTAATCTGCTGCATCGTTGTTCAATGTGCAGCGCCAAGGAGTGGTCATTCCGAAACGTGGATCAAATCACACGCCATCAACAATGCCCGGCGTTGCCGGGCAATTTTCGCTGCCACTGGTACAGGCGGAAGGCGAGCCGGCGACATCGCCACTGCTGGCGGCTGCCGACCCGCGTTACAGCAATTACATCGTCTATGTCGATGAAAGCGGCGACCACGGCCTGGAGTCGGTAGATCCCAACTATCCGGTGTTTGTGCTGGCCTTGTGTGTCTTCCACAAAGGCCACTACGCGCAACACGTTGTTGCCGCCATTGAGTCATTCAAGTTCAGGCATTTCGGGCATGACGTGGTGATTCTCCACGAGCATGACATCCGCAAGGAAAAGGGACATTTCCGCTTCAATGATCGGTTGGAAAAGACGATTTTTCTGGACGAGCTGACGGGCATCATCGAGTCGCATAACTTCATCCTGATCAGCTGTGTCATCGACAAGACACGGCTGAAGGAAAAGGCCCAGACCGCAGACAATCCCTACCACCTGGCGCTCGCATTCTGCCTGGAAACACTTTTCGAACTGATGCAGGAAAAGAAGCAGGACAACGTTGCAACGCTCGTGGTGGTTGAATGCCGTGGCAAGAAGGAAGACCGCGATCTGGAGCTGGAATTCCGGCGGATCTGCGACGACGCAAACCGCTGGGGCCGGCAACTTCCCTTCACCATCGTCTTTGCGGACAAAAAGGCCAACTCATCTGGCTTGCAACTGGCTGACCTCGTTGCGCGGCCCATCGGGCTATCGGTACTTCGCCCGGATCATCCCAATCGCGCATTCGACGTGCTGCAGCGAAAATTCTTCTGCAAGCAGGGCCGGCGTCAATTGGGTGTCGACTATGAAGGCTGGGGCCTGAAAATTTTCCCGCCGCCAGAAAGCGAAAAGCCCCGGTGATCTCACCGAGGCTATGACGCCGACCGGGAACCCCCAGTCCACTTGGGGTGCGAGTCTAGAGTTCTGGACCGAAGAATTCAAGGTTGCCTGCTACAAAACCGGGTCTGTCAGGACATCGCATCCATCAGCTGTTGTGACGGCTAAAAGAAGAACGACTTGCAATATAGGGCGATGGGTACAGCTCCATCGCGGCCAGGGCCGCTCCTACAGAGCGGCGACTGCTGTGCTGCGGTCTGGCCGGCCAATGGGCGCTACGGCGCAAACTCCAAGCCAAGCGCCTTGACCCGCACCCGCGCCAGCATCGCGTGCGAGGTCATGTACAGCGTATGGCCGTCGTTGCCGAAGGCGCAGTTGGAGATGGGTTCGCCGGTTTCGATACGGCCCAGCCTGCGGCCGTCGGGGGCGAACACGATGACGCCACCGGGACCGGTGGCGAACAGGTGGCCGTCGGCGGAAACCGCCATGCCGTCGGGCAGGCCGGGCGAGTCCTCGGCGACCAGATCGGAGGCGTCGGCGAACACGCGCTTGCCGGTTACCGCACCGGCTGCGTCGAGCGTGTAGGCCATCCAGATCGGGCGCTCCGGATCGGAGTTGGCCACGTACAGGGTGCGCGCATCCGGCGACAGTGCGATGCCGTTGGGAAGGCTGAGACTGTCGTCCAGCAGGTGCACGCTGCCGTCGGTGTCCAGCCGGTAGACGCCGTTGTAGCGCAGTTCCTTGACCGGCGAATCGTTCATGCCCTTCAGGCCGTACGGCGGATCGGTGAAGAACACCACGCCATCGCTGCGACGGACCAGATCGTTGGGGCTGTTGAAACGGTGGCCTTCGAACTGCGTCGCCAGCGGCGTCTTCTTGCGCGTGGCCGGGTCGAGCCTGGCGACGATGCGCGTGCCGGAATCAGCCAGCAATACGGTGCCGCCCGGTTCGGCATACAGCCCGTTGGCCCCGGCCTCGCGCAGCGTGGCCTGCTCCGGGCCGCTGTAACCGGATGGCGACAGCAGGACCGACAGGCCTGCGTCCTCGGACCAGCGATAGAGCTTGTTTTCCGGCACATCGGTGAACAGCAGATAGCCACCGTTGCGGACCCAGGCCGGGCCTTCGGACCAAGTGAAGCCTTCGCTGAGCTTCTCGATGCGCGCATCGCCAGCGACCACCTCGCTGAAGCTGCGATCGAAGCTCTGCAGATGCCCGATCGCGGCAAAGCGCGGTGGCGGCACCTCCTTCCTGGTGCAGGCGGCGAGGATTGCCAGCAACGGAACGGCCAACAGCAGATAGGGCGGCAAGCGCATCGGTCAGTCCAGTAACGAAGTCGGGCCATGATGCCACCATGCGTGTGCAGGCCTGCTGCGCACGCCGGCGGTCGTGCTAGCGCCCGCTAGCGTGCGCGGGTATCGCCAACACCGCATCCAGCGACGGTTTTGGCTGGTGATTGCGATCGAACAGCAGCGGGTAATTGGTACGGCCCGGCACGGGGTAATCGTTCTTCCAGGACATGCCATCGCTCACACCCCACACGCTGACGCGTGCGAGCTTGTCGCGCTTGCGCCAGAACAGCGCGAACAACTCGGCATAGCGATCGCGCAGCTGCGCCTGCACCTGCGGTGGCAAGCCCTCGCGATACGGGTCGAGAAAGCGCTTGAATTCCGGCAGCTGGAACTGCTTGTGTGCAAGTCCGGTCCCGATGACCTGGCCTTCCCTGGTGAGTGGCAGCACGTCGATGTCCAGCTCGGTGATCATGACCTTGATGCCGAGCACGGCGTAGGCATCGATGGCGTCTTCGATATCGCGCAGGCTGGGATAGTTGAGCCCCCAATGTCCCTGCATGCCGACGCCATCGATGCGGATGCCCGATTGCTGCAGCATCCTGACCATGCGCACGATGCCATCGCGCTTGCTCGGCCGCCATGCGTTGAAATCGTTGTAGTAGAGCTCCGCATCCGGTGCATATCGCTGGGCAAAGGTGAAGGCGTTGCGCACCACGGTGTCGCCATCGCCGACGCGCTGCACCCAGTTGGTATCGCGGTAACGTCCGTCTTCGTCGATGATCTCATTGACCACGTCCCAGGCCTGCACCTTGCCGGCATAGCGACCCGCCACCAACGCAATATGCTGGCGCATGCGCTCCAGTTGCTGCGCCGGCGTATTGGGCCGGCCATCAGCGGTGGTGAAGAACCAGTCCGGCGTCTGGTTGTGCCACACCAGCGTGTGACCGACCACGAACATATGCTGCGCACGCGCGTCATCGACGAAGGCATCGGCGGCGGAAAAATCGTTGATGCCGCGACGCGGCGAGACCACTTCGGCCTTCATCACGTTCTCGGGCGTGAGCGCATTGAAGTGGCAGGCGACCAAGGCCGCGGACGCGGCGTCGTGGCCTGACACGATCTCGGCATTGACGGCCGTACCGATCAGGAAGGCATCGGCATAGACCTGCTTGAGCGTCTGCCCCGGACAGGGAGAGGTGGCAACCGCCGACGGCGCAGCGCTGGCGATCGCGCTGCCACCCACCATGCCGGCCAGCAACAAGAAGGAAAACTGCGGAGGTGCGAACATGGCGGCAGCTCGATAAGGAAGGCATGGGCAACTGACCGGGACGCAGGAACGACACTGGAGTGCAGCGTGCGTCGCGGGGGATGCGCAAGGCCATGGCACAGTCCGCCTGCGGCAAACTCCGGCGGTAATGCAGCATAGCTGCTTCCGTCTCCGAGGGCGGCGACGACCTGCGTTGGCGCGTGCATGCCGGCAAACAGTGTGCGCAATGGCGTCCAGTGGTTGCGAGTACACATTGGCGCACCTATGTTGGCCTTGCTCCAACGTCCAACGGCTGCAGGGCGACATGGCGTGTCGGCCACGACGCGGCACGGAGCGTCAGCCGTCGCGTCGATCATTGCGCGAAGATCTATGTACCTGCGGCAGTCGCATCGATCAGCGCGCCTGCGTTGTGCAGGGCGTACCGCACCCAACCAGTGCCTGCGCGATAGCAGATGCAGGCACGTTACTGAGCGATGCACAGTGGCAGCGGCCGCGACGAGTTGCGTTGCGTTGCGTTGCGTTGCGTTGCACGAAGATGATCGACGACGCGCATCGGATCGGGATCCAACCGGGCGCCGGCAAGTCCTACAACGAAAAACGCCCGGGAAGGCCAAGGCCTTCCCGGGCGTTGAGCACACCTTAGTTGTTTTGGGTGAAGCTGATGCGTGGCGACGAACCACCGGAAGCGGTGCAGCTGCCAAGGTTCAGGTTGTTCTGCTCGAACGTGGTGCCGGCGTTGCCCAGACACGTCGGGGCATTGGTCGTGCCGTCGTTGACGGCCACGTTCACGGTAACACTCGAGCCGCGATTGAACGACACCACCGGATTGACGCTGCCATTACCAAAGATATTGAACTCGGACTGCCGCCAGATCTTGTTGATGTTCAATGTGGAGGCGGGTTGGTTCACGCTATAGGCCTGGCCGTTGACCGAGAACGAGACGGTGTCCACGCCACCAGCGGTCGCCGAGCCGGTCAGCTTGATGCTACCGATGTTCTTCACCGCGACCAGCGGTGCGTCCACTGCATCGCTGTTGCGATAGCAGGCGTTCTGGTCGGGATAGGCGTTCCAGCCGGATGGGCAGCCGACCGCGTTGTATTGCGAAGTGCTACCGGCGAAGAACCAGTCCTGGATGAAGACAATCGGAGTGCGGCCATTGCTGGCGTCGCCGTCACCATCGGTGGAGTAGATGAACTGCTCCCAGGTCTGACACGTGGAGTAACCGAACTGCGAACAGGTGGTGGGATTACTGGCGGTGTCGGTATTGATCTGCAACGAATAATCGGCCACGCCGGTGGTCACGCCGCTCACGCTCGGAAACGAGCCCACCGCAGAGCGCGTGAACCTGCCGGTGCGTGCGGCGTAGTCGGTGCCGTTACCGACAGTGAAAGCACCATCGGTGTGCGCGGTGGTGGCGCGACCGTTGCCATTGATGACGGCCGGTGGCACCGACACGAGCTTGGGGGGCGCCGCGCAACGTGTCGCCTGCCAGCCATTGTTCGGGAACGCCGAGCGGAAACAACCCTCCATCGACGGCGCTTGCTGATGGATCGTTGCTTCCCAGGACGACATGGCCTTGGCGCGGCCAGCGGCGTTGAGGGCCGAGCTCTGCGTCGCGGCCCCTGCGCTGGCCACACTTCCGATGATGCAGGCAACAAGCACTGACGTTGATCCAAAATTATTCATTCCCATTCCTTATGAAGGTGGAGTAAACGATCTTCCTCGCAAGGCCAGTCCGGCCATGCGCCGCCAAGAAGTAATGTCCTGGAAAACGAAGTCGAAGATGCGGCAAAAGCGTCAATTTTGGGCTGTGTCACGCTCTTGTGTTAAGCGCGCATCCGCGAGGTGTCGATGCTGCGTTACGGCATTTCGCAATCCGGGCTGCCGATGCGCGCAGGCGACGTCTCCAGCATTGATTGTCAGGGGAGATAGCGAAATACGCGCCCGACGGCGCCATGCAACGCACGCGTGATCAAGCCGATATCCATCACGCGAACTCCATGACGGGCGGCTTTCATGGAACGATTGCTACCGCATGGCCGACTGATTTGGCCGCACCCGAGCACGCTCCCCATCTAGGCGGTGTTGTTTCTACCGCTGCCTGCAGGGTGAATTACTACAGGCGACAGCTCATGCGGAATCTCATCACTGCGCCACGATCTGCGCCTGCGCGGCGTCCAGGCTGTCCGACTCGACATGCAGCGTGATGGTGCCACGCGCGCCGGGCTTGGCACGCACGATCGCCAGGCACAGCCCGTTGAACGCGTTGCGCTGCGGCGCGGCGAAGGATTCCAGGTTGGTGGGATCGCCGTTGTCGGTGGCGACCAGCTCGCCCGGGCCTTCGATGCGGAAACGCAGGCGATCGCCGGCGGTCGGTGCAGGACGGCCGGCGCGATCGAGCAGACGCACGGTGACGAAACTCAGATCCTGCCCGTCGCCACGGATGCTGCTGCGGTCGGGCGTGACCTGCATGCGCGCGGCGCTGCCGGCGGTTTGCACGCGGTCGTCGGCCAAGGGTTTGCCTTCCTTGTACGCCTGCACGCGCAGCTCGCCGGGTTGGTAGACCACCGCGTCCCAGCGCAGCCGGTACTGCAGCGGCCCCTTGCGCTTGCGCCCCTGCGAGACGCCATTGACGAACAGCTCGGCCTCGTCGCCGGAGGTGAACACATGTACCGGCGTGATCTGGCCCTCGCGGCCGGGCCAGGTCCAGTGCGGCAGCAGATGCGCCATCGGCAGATCGGGGCGCCAACGCGATTGATACAGCCAGTAGCGGTCCTTGGGAAAACCAGCCAGATCGAAGATGCCGGAGTACGAACTGCGCGAGCTGTAGTACGGCGTGGGTTCGCCCAGATAGTCGAAGCCGGTCCAGACGAATTCGCCGGCGACATACCGATGCTGGTCCTGCGCCGCGAACACCTTGTCGGCGCTGGAGCCGAAGTCCACCGCATGCAGTTCGTAGGCGCTGACCTGGTGCGCGACCGAATCGCCGCCGCGCCCATCGCGCACCGGCGCGCTGGTGTCCGGCGTCACCGGAAACAGATACACACCGCGGCTGCTCAACGCCGAAGCGGTCTCGCTGCTGAGAATGGCCTTGTGCGGGAACCTGCCATGGAACGCCGGATATTGCGGTTGTTTGCGGATGCGCTCGGTGCCTGCGAATTCCGGTGCGTCGCGGATGCCTTCGCCCTGGTAGTTGAGGCTGATGACATCCAGCGCAGCGGGCAGCGGCATCTCGGGCGAGGCGTAGTTCATCGCCACCGTGGCAGGGCGCGTGGGGTCTTCCTCATGCACGATGGCGTGCAGTGTGCGTGCGATCGCCGCGCCCTGCTCGCCGGTGTACTGCTCACCGACTTCGTTACCGACGCTCCACAGGATCACCGAGGGATGATTGCGGTCGCGCCGCAGCATCGCGCGCAGGTCCGGCTCGTGCCACTGCGGGAACACCAGGTGGAAATCCAGCGGGGTCTTCTTCATTTCCCAACTGTCGAACACCTCGTCCACCACCAGCAGGCCCATGCGGTCGGTCAGCTCCAACAGCTCCGGTGCGGGCGGGTTGTGGCTCATGCGGATGGCATTGGCGCCCATCTGCTGCAGCAACTGCAGTTGCCGCTCGGCGGCGCGCAGGTTGAACGCCGCACCCAGCGCGCCGAGGTCGTGATGATTGTTCACGCCGCGAATCGGCACATGTTCGCCGTTGACCAGCAAGCCCTTGCCGGCATCGAACACGATGCTGCGGATACCGAACGGTGTTTCGTAGCGATCCACCACGTGCCCGTCCTGACTGACCTCCGTCACCGCAACATAGCGGTGCGGGCGCTGGGTCGGCGGCGGGCCCCACAGACGCGGGCGGTCGATCTGCGTGCTGCCCTGCACACGGGCGCTACCACCTGCGGCAACCACAACCTGCACGGCGGCAATGCGCGCGACCGGCGCGCCGCTGCGTGTGCCACGTGCATCGTCGAGTACATAGATCGCGGTGCTGACCTGCGCCTGCACCGCGCTGCGCGCGGCATTGTCCAGCGTGATCGCCAGCTGCACCTGCGCGGTGTCGGCCGAGACCTGCGGCGTGGTCAGCTGCGTGCCCCAGTGCGCGACATGCAGCGGCGCAGCTTTGGTCAGCCACACATTGCGATACAGCCCGCCGCCCGGATACCAACGCGCCGAGTCGGGCGGGTTGTCCAGGCGGATCGCCAGCTGGTTGCGCGCACCAAACACCACGTAGGGGCTCAGGTCCACGCGCCAGGAGCTGTAGCCATACGGCCAGCCGCCGACCAGCTTGCCGTTGAGCCAGACCGTGGCATAGGCCATGGCGCCATCGAGATCCAGAAACAGCGCGCGCCCGCGGTCGCTTGCGGGGATGTCCAGACTCTTGCGATACCAACCCACGCCCCAGCTTGGCAGGCGCCCCATGCCACCGTAGGGACCATCGGCCAGGAACGGCCCGGCGATGGCCCAGTCGTGCGGCAGATCCACGCGCTCCCAACCGCTGTCGTCGAACTGCGGCTGCACGAAGGCGACGCTGCTGCCGGGGTGGCCGGGCGGGCGTTTGTGCCGCTTCGCGGGATCTGCAATCAAGGCATTGGCCGTGGGCAGGATCCACGGCTTGAGCACGCGGGTTGCGGCGGCATCGAGGTGCTGCGCCTGCTCGGGCTGCGCGTCGGCCACCTTGCCGTCTTCGCTACGTAGCACGTGCGGGCGGATGTCGTAGTCCAGGATTTGCCGATTGCCTGGAGGATCGCCGCGATGGAAGCGCCACTGCGCGTTGAGCGAGACACGCTCGCGCGGCAACTGGTTCGATGCCGGTGGTGCTGCCAGCGCGGGCACTACCACGCAGATGCAAAGCATCGCGACACGCGCGAGGCGTGCGCAGTCCCTGAGAACGCGCATCACCCTCGCCTGCATGCCCGTGTGCGTCATATCGCGCCTCGCATCGACCGTGCATGCAGGCGTGTCCCATCCGCGCCACCTGCACGCGTGCAGGCATCACCACGTGCTGCCTCGCTCAGCCTCACAGCTTGTAGGCTTGCTTGGGCAGGCGATACGCCAGATCGATCGCAACCTCGACCGCCTCGTCCTCGTCCAGCCTGTGCTCGGCGACCAGCTTGGCGAGAAAGGCGCTGTCCACGCGCCGCGCCACATCGTGCCGCGCCGGAATCGACAGGAAGGCGCGGGTATCGTCGTTGAAACCCACGGTGTTGTAGAAGCCGGCGCTGGCCAGGGTCTGCTCGCGGAAGCGCCACATGCCTTCCGGCGCGTCATGGAACCACCAGGCCGGCCCCAGCAGCAGCGACGGGTAATGCCCGGCCAGTGGCGCCAGCTCGCGGCTGTAGCTGGTTTCGTCCAGGGTGAACACGATCAGGCGCAGGCGTGGGTCGTTGCCGAACCGGTCCAGCAAGGGTTTGAGCGCGTGCACGTAGTCGGTGCGCATCGGAATATCGGCGCCCTTGTCGCGCCCGAAGGTCTGGAACAGCTGCCGGTTGTGATTGCGGAAGCAGCCCGGGTGCAGCTGCATCACCAGGCCATCGTCCAGGCTCATCGCCGCCATCTCGGTCAGCACCTGCGCGCGGAACAGCTCGGCCTGCGCCGGTGTGGCGGCACCACGCACCACGGTGTCGAACAGGCGTTGCGCCTCGGCCGGCGACAGATCGGCGGTGGCTGCGCTGGGGTGGCCGTGGTCGGTCGAGGTGGCGCCATGCGCGGCAAAGAAGGCGCGGCGCTGCCGGTGCGCACGCAGATAGCCTTGCCAGCTCAGCACATCCTCGCCGGTGAGCGCGCCGAACTGTTGCAGCGCGCCGGCAAACTGCTCGTGTTCGGGGTCGACCACCGGGTCCGGGCGGTACGCGGTGAGCACGCGTCCCTTCCAGCCACTGTCGCGAATGGCCGCGTGGTGCTGCAGCGTGTCCAGCGGCGACTCGGTGGTGGCAATCACCTCGATGTCGAAGCGCTCGAACAGGGCACGCGGGCGGAATGCCGGCGTCTGCAGCGCAGCGGTGATGTGGTCGTAGTAATGATCGGCAGTGCCGGCATCCAGCCGGATGCGCAGATCGAACACGTCATGGAAGACATGATTCAACCACAACGCGGAGGGCGTACCGCGCAGCAACGTGTAGTGCTCGGCGAGCACGCGCCACGCCGCGCGCGGGTCCACCGCCGCGCGCGACCCATCCGCACGCGGAATGCCCAAGGCATCCAGTGCGATGCCCTGGCTGTAGAGCATGCGGAACACGTAGTGGTCCGGTACCAGCAGCAACTCGGTGGCATTGGCGAACGGCGCGTCGGTAGCGAACCATGCCGGATCGGTATGGCCGTGCGGGCTGATGATCGGCAGCGCGGCGATCTGCGCATACAGGCGGCGCGCGATCGCACGGGTGCCGGGGTCGGCGGGCAGCAGGCGGTCGGCGTGCAGGGTCAGCGGAATGGAGGTAGGCATCAGTCGGTCGCCGAACGGGCAGGAAAGAGGCAGGGCACCGGGATCACCGCGCCGCGCCGTGGCTGGCAACGTAATCGCGCAGCCAGGTCAGCGCCGGCCGCTCGGTGCCATCGGCGCGAATCAAATAGGCCGCCTCCTTGTCGCGCCACAGCCCGGGACGAAAACCCCACAGCGTGATGCCGCGCACGCCGGGGTGCTCCCAGAACACCGGGAACACGCGTTGGTAGGCGGCCAGCTGCTGCGCATCGGTGGGCCCGTCCAGGTCGAACTCGGTGATGTAGATCGGCAAACCGGTCGCGGCCAGTGCATCGAGATTGTCGCGGTGCACTGACATCGCCACATTCGGGGTGGTTTCGAAGGCATGCTCCTGCACGCCGATCGCATCGACCAATTGCTCGCGCTGCAGCAGCTGCACGATCTGCAGGTACTTCTGCGTGGCCTGGGGGCTGTTGGTGATGCTGTAGTCGTTGATCATCAGCCGCGCACGCGGAAAATGCTGGCGCGCCAGCCGAAACGACTGCAACACCCATTCCCAGCCGCTGGCGCCGTTGCCGCCGAGGGCCTGCAGATAATTGCCGCCGCCGGTGTCGTCCTTGCTGGGCGGGTCGTTGAGCGGCTCGTTGACCACTTCCAGCAGGTCGATATCCGGATAGCGCTGCGCCACCGCGGCAAACCACTGGTCGATCTCGCGGCGCTGCTCGGCCGGCCGCAACGACTTGATCCACTCCGGCTGCTGATTGCCCCACACCATCACGTGCATCTGGAACGGCATGCCGTTGGCCTTGGCCAGCCGGTAGGCCGTATCCAGCCCGCTCCAGTCCATCTGGCCGCGCACCGCTTCCACGCTGCCCCACTTGCCGCTGTTTTCCGGCGTGAGCTTGTTCCAGTACTGCGCAAATCCCGGCGCCTGTTGCGGACTGTAGGCGCTGCCCAGGAACTTGGGCGCGCCGGAAGCCAGCGGTGCGGCCTGCGCAAGCGTTGCGACGTTCGCCGCCAACAACAACCCGATTGCGAGTGTGCGTAATTGCATGATGATCCCCTCAGGAAGATGCGTTGGCAGCTGCGGCGGCATCTGCCGGCAGCTGCGCCGGCGCCAAGCGTGGCACCAGCATGTGCACCGCAGCCAGCGCCAGCAGATACGCCGAGCCTGCCATCAGGAACACCGGCACATAACTGCCGGTGGCCTGCAGCAGGAACCCGATGAAGGTGGCGATCAGCATGCCACCGACCGCGCCGGCAAAGCCGCCGATGCCGACCACGGTGGCGACCGCGTGGCGTGGAAACATGTCCGACGGCAGCGTGAACAAATTGGCCGACCACCCCTGGTGCGCAGCGGTGGCCAGGCCGATCAGGCCAACCGCCAGCCACAGGTTATCGGCGCGTGCGGCGAACACGATCGGCACCACCGAGATTGCGCAGATCAGCATTGCGCTCTTGCGTGCGCGGTTGACGCTCCAGCCGCGCGCGATGAAGCGCCCGGCGACCCAGCCGCCGGCAATGCTGCCGATATCGGCCAGCACGAAGATCACGATCAATGGCGCGCCCAGTTGCAACAGACTCAATCCGTATTCGGCATGCAGGAACTTGGGCAGCCAGAACAGGAAGAACCACCAGATCGGGTCGGTGATGAACTTGCCCAGCACGAATGCCCAGGCCTGCCGATGCCGCAGCACCTGCAACCACGACAGCCGCCGCTGCACCGGCTCGTGCGCATCGCTGCGGATATGCGCCAGCTCTGCCGCCGGCAGGCCGGGTTGCTGCTCGGGCGGGTGATAGCTGAGCCACCACACCAGCAGCCACGTGGCGCTGAGCACGCCGGTGAACAGGAATGCCGCCTGCCAGCCCCAGGCGGTGGCGATCAGCGGCACCAGCAACGGCGCGACGATCGCACCGATGTTGGAGCCGGAATTGAAGATGCCGGTGGCCAGTGCGCGCTCGCGACGCGGGAACCACTCGGCCACCGTCTTCAGCGCAGCGGGGAAGTTGCCGGACTCGCCCAGCCCCAGGAAGAAGCGCGCAATCGCAAAGCCCACCACGCTGGTGGCCAGCGCATGCCCCATCGCCGCCAGGCTCCAGATGCCGATCGCCAGTGCGTAACCGACGCGCGTGCCGAAGCGATCGATCACCGCACCGCTGCACAACAGGCCCAGCGCGTAGGCGGCCTGGAACGCGGTGACGATATAGCCATACTGGATCTCGTTCCAGCCGATCTGCGTCTGCAGAAACGGCGCCAGCACGCCGAGCACCTGGCGGTCGACATAGTTGATGGTGGTGGCGGCAAGCAGCAGTGCGCAGACGCGCCAACGCATGCGGCCCAGGCGCGCCAGCGTGCCGGCAGCGGCAGCCGCTTGCGGCAACTCGCTCATGTGCGCGGGCGCCATAGCGCTGCTGGACGCAGCCTGCGATGGGTAATCGCGCAACGGCCACTGCAATGCGCTGCCACGTGTCGCGCGTGGCCCGGCCTCTGGCTGCCGTGTTCTTCGGTTCGATTCATCGACCACTGCACCTGCACGAAGGTGGCCTTGCGCCACGGGTGATAGCGCTATCATTACCACGCTGTCGGGCAAAAACCATCGCGCAGTGCAGCACGCCAGTGCGCCATACGCAGCCGGCACCATTCCGATCAGCGCCACTGTCGCAGCCGCCGCAATGCCTTCCGTCGCCTATGCTGCCCTGCAGCGTGATGTTCTGAATTTGGTAGCGCTAACATCGGCCACCGCTGATCGCCCGTCTCCCCCATCGCACCATCGCCGCGCCGCTGTTCGGCAGCGGCACTCCCTGCGCAGGGGCGATGCGTGGGACATCTGCTCACCTGTTAGGGAAGGGATTACGGTGAAGAACAGCTACGCACAAACCGCGTTGTCCTGCGCGTTGGGGTCCATCCTGCTGGGCATGACCAGCACCGCCGCCTGGGCGCAGTCCAGCGACGCCGACAGCGCTTCCCCCGCACAACCGCCCGCGGCCGCCGCTGCCAGCGGCGATGCGGTGACCCAGCTCGACACCGTCACCGTCTCCGGCTACCGGCGCAGCATCCAGTTTTCCACCGACGCCAAGCGCGACTCGGTCGGCTTTGCCGACACCGTGTTTGCCGAGGACATCGGCAAGTTTCCGGACATGAACATCGCCGAGTCGCTCAACCGCATCCCCGGCGTGCAGCTCTCGCGCGACGTCAATGGCGAGGGCCTCAACATCGCCATCCGCGGCCTGGGCACCAGCTTCACCAAGACCACGCTCAACGGCGCGAGCATCGCCACCGCCTCGATCGGCCTGAACGCGCAGAACCAGAACCGCGAAGTCGATCTGAACCTGTTTCCCACCGAGTTCTTCACCCAGCTCACGGTCAGCAAGACGCCCACCGCCAGCATGCTCGAAGGCGGCGTCTCCGGCGTGGTGGACATGCGCAGCGCGCGCCCGTTCGATCGCCCCGGCGTGCACTTCACCTATCAGGCCCAGGCCGACTGGAACAGCACCAGCGAAAAGACCACCCCGCGCGGCGCCTTCATGGGCAGCTGGACCAACGAGCAAGGCACCTTCGGCGCATTGCTGGGCATGGCTTCGGTCCGCGGCAAGCTGGGCGTGCGCGGCTTCGAAAGCGTGGGCTGGACCAACCCCGGCCTCACCTACACCCAGTGCGGGCTCACCCCGCCTGCCGGCACCCCGGCCACCAATCAACCGGCCGCGTGCAACGTCAATGGCGGCGGCAACTGGCGCATCCCCGACCGCGTGCCGGCCACCGCCGGCAGCGGCCTGACCACCGGCGAGACCATCGATGCGGCCTGGCTGCTGGCGCGCAACCCGGGCCTGAGCATCGACCAGATCAGCGACGCGCTGATCCCGCGGCTGGGCCGCAGCGTGTACATGAATGGCGATCGCGACCGCGATGCCTCGGTGATGTCGCTGGAATGGCGCCCCTCCGACAGCATGCATTTCTACCTGGATACGCTGTATTCGGAAGCCAAGCGCACCACCGAACGGATCAGCATGAATCTGATCGGCCGCAACGGCAACATGATCCCGCTGGGCATGCAGCTGGACCAGAACAACGTGGTCACCAGCGCCACGTTTGCCAATGCGCAGTACTTCCTGGAAGCGCGCCCGTACCGGGAAGAGGTCAAGTTCTGGAGCGTCAATCCGGGTGCCGAGCTGTTGTTCGGCGAGAACCAGGACATCAAGCTCAACGTGCAGGCCAATGCCACGCGCAGCTGGCTGGAGCGCGAGTCGCCCAGCATCCTGGTCACCTCGCCGTTCACCACCGTCGATTACCGCAACGAAGGCGGCGACCGCCCCTCGATCAGCAGCCCGCTCGATCTCAACGACCCCAATCTGGGCTGGGGCTGGAACGGCGGCCGGGTCAATATCCAGAACGAAAAACGCGTGACCGAGACCCGGGGTGCACGCGCCGATCTGCAGTTCGGCGAAGACAAGCGCAACATCAAGATCGGCGCCGCCTACGACCAGGCCGAGCGCACCATCCGCGGCTTCGACAACAGCATCGCCTGGGAGCAGGTGGTCTGCCGCGGTGGCGGCGGCAATGTCTGCAACGGCGGCCCTGGCTCGGCAATCCCGAATGCGGCGCTGGCCGGCTATCTGCGCCCCGGCCCGGACGGCTTCATCACCGCCGATTTCAACCGCTTCCTGGGCGACACCAATTATTACGCGCTGCGCGATTCCGCACCGGAAACCAACTCCGCCAATACCGGTGCCTCGGCCGGCGGCATCCGCGAAAAAAACTGGGGTTTCTATATCGAAACCAACGCGGAAACCGAAGTGTGGAACCGCACGCTGCGCTTCAATGCCGGCGTGCGCTACGTGACCACCGACCAGACCATCACCGGCCCGGTCACCATCAACGGCATCCGCCGCGTCCAGGTGCTGGATTCGGACTACAAGGAGACCCTGCCCTCGTTCAACGCCGCCTGGGACGTGGCCGACAACGTGGTGCTGCGCCTGTCCAGCTCGCGCACGCTCACCCGCCCCGACCCCAGCGCGATGCTGCCCAACACCAACTTCAGCGACCCCTCCGCGCAGACCGCAACCCAGGGCAATCCGAACCTGGCGCCGTACCTGTCCACCAACGTGGATTTCGGTGGCGAGTGGTACACCGGCGGCGAAGGCTATGTGGGCCTGACGTTGTTCAACAAGCGCATCAGCGGCTTCACCGTCAACGGCGTGCGGCGCATTCCCTTTAACGACCTGGGCGTGCCCTACGACAGCCTGCTGCCGATCCAGCAGGCCGGCCTGGACCAGCGCGGCGGCCCGAATGCGGCCACCGTGGATGTCCAGACCCAGGTCAACGCCGACGGCGTGCTCAACATCCGCGGCACCGAGGCGATCTGGGTGCAGCCGCTGGACCGGCTGGTCGACGGCCTGGGCTTCAGCGTGAACTACACCCATGTCACCCAATCCTCCGAAGGCGAAGGCATTCCGGCAGTGGCGGTCGGCGTGGCGCCCAACCTGTGGAACGGCACCGTGTACTGGGAAAAGGACGCCGCCTCGGTGCGCCTGTCCTACACCTGGAACGACGACATGGTGATCTCCGGCGCCAACCAGAACGGCATTCCCTACGCGCGCCTCAACGCCGATGCGCGCGGGCAGCTGGATCTGTCTGCCAGCTACACGCTGGAATCGCTGCCGTCCAAGCCGCAGATCACCCTCAACGTCACCAACCTCACCGACGAGCCGCTGCGCACCACCTACGCCTGGCCCAACGCCACCTACGATCTGTACGAGCCCGGGCGCACGGTCATGCTCGGCATCCGCGGTACCTTTTGAGTGCTGTGTTTGCCGGTCGCGATCACCTCCCATCGCGACCGGCAGCCTGGCGCGCGCCGCGGCGTTTTCCGCAGCACTCCCTGAGCCCCGCCCCACCTCATGAACGATCGCTCACAACAGCTCTCCTTGCGCGAAAAGATCGGCTACAGCCTGGGCGACCTGGCAGCCAACCTGATCTTCCAGACGCTGGTTACCTTCCTGGCGTTCTTTTATACCGATGTGTTCCGCATCCCGGCGAGCGTGGCCGCCACCCTGATCTTCGTGGTGGGCATGCTCGGCGCGTTCGTGTTCACGCCCATCATCGGCATCCTGGCCGACCGCACCCGCACGCGCTGGGGCAAGTTCCGCCCGTGGATCCTGTGGACGGCAGTGCCGTTCGGTGCCTTGTCGCTGGCCGCGTTCAACACGCCCGCACTCGGCGAGCAGGGCAAGATCGCCTACGCCTTCGCCACCTACACGCTGCTGATGCTGGTGTACGTGGCCAACAACCTGCCGTACTCGGCATTGAGCGGCGTGCTCACCGGCAGCATGGAGCAACGCAACAGCTTGTCGGCGTACCGCTTCCTGGCGGTGACGTTTGCGCAGTTCATCATCCAGGTGTTGTTGCTGCCGCTGGTGCTGATCCTGGGCAATGGCGACAAGGCACAGGGCTTTCGCAACACCATGGCGCTGTTCGCCGCCGTCGGCACGCTGTGCTTTCTGATCACCTTTTTCACCACCCGCGAGCGCGTGCTGCCGATCAGCGAACAACGCAGCAGCGTGCGCCAGGACCTCACCGATCTGGTCCGCAACAGACCCTGGCTGGTGATGCTGTCGCTGACCATCCTGGTCTTCATCAATCTCGCCATGAAGGGCGGGATGTACATCTACTACTTCAAGTACACCCTCGACGCGAACGCGTTGACGCTGTTCCTCGACAACGCCGGCTTCAACCGCTTCATCGCTGCGATCAACAGCGCGCTCACCGGCGCCGGCCTGAGCGCGCTGCAATGGCCGCAGGACGCACCCACCTCGGCCTTCAGCGTGTTCAGCGCCGGCGGCATCCTGGCGATGATCGTGGGCATCGGCTTCTCCAAGCGGCTGGCCGATCGCTACGGCAAGCGCAACGTGTTCGGCGGCGCGCTGCTGATCTCCACGCTGTTCCTGCTGGCGTTCTACGTGTATCCGCCGACTGCGATCGCCTGGGTGTTCGCCTCCTACGTGCTGCACGGCTTCTTCTACGGCATCACCATCCCGCTGCTGTGGGCGATGATCGCCGACGTGGCCGACTACTCGGAATGGAAGAACCACCGCCGCGCTACCGCGATCATTTTCTCGGCGATGTTGTGCGGCCTGAAGATCGGCCTGAGCGTCGGCGGCGCGCTGGTCGCCGGCATCCTGGCGTTCTATGGCTACGATGCCGCCCTGCCGCTGCAAAGCGATGCCGTGACAAACGGCATTCGCCTGGCCATCAGCGTGTATGCGTCCATCCCGTTCCTGCTCGGTACCGCGTTGCTGGCGCTGTACGAGATCGACAAGCCGCTGGAAACCCGGATCGAACACGAGCTGGGCCTGCGCCGACGCAGCGCCGCGCTCGCCACCAGTTGACGCCCTCTCCCTCCCACCTCATGCACAGGTACGCGCATGTCCGATGAACTGCACACCGCTGCACTGCAGGCGCTGGCGCGCACCGCCATTTCCGCACCGCTGGTCACCCACCTCTATACCGCCGACCCTTCCGCACACATGTTCGACGGCGCCTTGTACATCTACCCCTCGCACGACATCGATGCTGGCGTTGCCTTCAGCGACGACGGCTCGCACTTCGACATGGCCGACTACCACGTCTTCCGCATGGCGCATCCCGGCGCGGCGGTGGAAGACCTGGGGCAGGTCCTGCACGTGCGCGACGTGCCCTGGGCACAGCGCCAGATGTGGGCCCCGGATGCCGCGCAGCGCGACGGCAAGACCTATCTGTATTTTCCCGCCAAGCGGGCCGACGGTACCTTCCAGATCGGCGTAGCGGTCGGCGATGGCCCGCAAGGCCCGTTCGTCGCCGCAGCCGAGCCCATCGCCGGCACCTACTCGATCGACCCGGCGGTATTTGCCGACCACAACGGCGCGCATTACCTGTACTTCGGCGGGATCTGGGGCGGCCAACTGCAGCACTACCGCGACAACGTCTATGCGCCGGACCATCAGGAACCGGGCGACGACGCGCCCGCACTCGGCCCGCGTGTCGCCCGCCTGCGCGAGGACATGACGCAACTGGCCGAACCCACCCGCGAGATCGTCATCCTCGACGAATACGGCACCCCGCTACGCGCCGGCGACCATGCCCGCCGCTTCTTCGAAGGCCCCTGGGTCCACCACCATGCCGGCCGCTATTACCTGTCCTACTCCACCGGCGACACCCACCGCATCTGCTACGCCACCAGCGATACCCCGTACGGGCCATTCGCCTACCAGGGCGTGCTGCTCGCACCGGTGGTCGGCTGGACCACGCATCACTCCATCTGCCTGTTCAACGGCCAGTGGTACCTGTTCTATCACGACGCCGTGCTGTCGGGCGGGCAGACACATCTGCGCAGTATCAAGATGGCACCGCTGGAACACGACGCGGATGGAAGGATCGCGACGATTCATCCATATGGGGAAGACGCGGTATCGCCCTGGTGAATGCCGTCGGGCTACCGCCTGCCGGGACTATCAGCGCGTCATGGCTCAACCGCCGGCGCTGAACGACACATCCCGTCAACGTTGCGCTTTCGAAGCGCATCGTGATTCCTCGCTGCGGCTGATCGTCGACCCGGCGCTCACCACTCCGTGATCGCGCGTTTCCTGGCATGCGCAAGGCGTCGGCCTGGCGCTTCAACACCGCCATGACATGTTGAGCGTTACGGTCGTGCCGCTGGCACACCACGCCAGCGTGCACTCAGTCCGGAACTGCATCGCATGGGGTTGCATCCGGACGCACAGTAACGCCGTAGGCCTATCTACTGGTTCTTTCTGGTGGAGGTTGCCATGCGAGGTGGTTCAATGCTGTTGTTGCTGACGCTAGCGGTCTACGGGAGTGCCAGTGGAAGCGAGTCGCGTGCCGCCCTGCCCCGCGCAGACAGCGTCGACGTGCCGCGCTTCATGGGCGACTGGTACGTCATCGCGCATATTCCCACCCGGCCCGAGCGCAAGGCCTACGATGCCGTGGAGCGCTATGCGCTGCGGCCGGACGGCCGCATCCAGACCACCTTCACCTACCGCAAGGGCAGCTTCCAGGCACCGCTCAAGTCCATGCATCCGATCGGCCAGGTGGCGAAGGAAGGCAATGGTGCGCTATGGAGCATGCAGTTCTTCTGGCCGTTCAAGGCCGAGTACGTGATCGCCTGGCGGGATTCAGCGTATGCGCAGACCATCGTGGCGCGCAGCAAGCGCGATTACGTCTGGTACATGGCGCGTACCCCGCAAGTGTCCGATGCCGACTATCAGCAGGCTGTCCAACGCATCGCCGCCATGGGCTATGACGTGTCAAAGCTGCGCCGCGTACCGCAGTCACAGCGGTAACGCGGTAAGAGTGCAACCAGTTTAGCGATGCAGTGACTGCGTCGCCGGCTCTCGCACACGGGCTGCGTCAGGCGTCCTTGTCATCCACGGAAAACTCCCAGCCGTCATTCAGGCCACCCAGGGGCTTGGCCTCCACGGCCAGCTCCTCCTCGAATGCCGAAATCGCCTTGTGCGACGGCACCATGGTCGGATACACCGTCACGTCCATCGGAAACGCGGTGTTTTCCGGATAGTGGCAGCAACGCACCTTTTGCTCGAAGCGCAGCAGCATCACCGAGAACTCCAAGGCCGACTCCTTCGTGGGGAAGACCACGGAGAACGCAATCTCGCGCGGCTTCGACAGGTCCACGCCTTGCTGGGCAATGTGCCAGAGGGTGTTGCCGTTATCGTCGTTGGGATACAGGTCCGGATGTCGTTGCATATGAGCTTCGGTCTTTGGCGGCCGGTTGGCAGGGAGAGAATTCTAGCGCCTGGCTTGTGAAGCCTGTCATTAACTGCGGCCTGAAATTGAATCGTGTCGGAATGCTTGTCGAGCCCACGATTTCTTTGCAATTACGTCATTTCTGCTTTATCAGCTGGCATATTCGGGCCTCCCATTTAGACCCCCGATGTGAAATGTGTGGATATTAATAACTATACCTTTGCGACACGACATTGATAATCCAAAGAGCACCAGGATTCCAGGCCCGCATCTTGACTCCCCCATGCATCGGTAGCACACTCCTTCACGGAGCGTAGCAACTCCGCAAACAGCGGTACCACCCCCGTCAAGCGGTGGTTTTTTGTGCCTGATGTTCGGGCACATGCTCGGCGTCTCCACGCCGGGAGGGCGGCGAATACAATACCCGCAAGGGAAATAAGCCCGCCGTCTGTTTGCGGTTGCTAACCTCCCGGCATCCCGCCGCATCGTGCGGCGGGAGCCTGTCCGGAGAGTTGAGCATGGAGCAGTCTCTGTTCGGGTATTACCTGCTGCCGGAAGACGCGCAGCTTCGGTTGTTGCAGACGCGCGATCATTTACGCCTGCTGGGCATGTTGGCACGGCCACGCAACACAATCGCCAGACATTGCAATGAGCCGCATGTCAGCCTGGATGCGCTGGCGTTCTGCTTTGATCTATTGGCTGAGCAGCTGGAGACCGTCTTGAAGCAGACGCTGACGCCCGATGATCTTCCAGAATCGAACTTGGCACAGTAACTGCGACAACACCTCAGGCTGTCACCTCAAGGTGCCCAGCCCGCAAGTAAGGCCTGGCCTCTGATTCATTCAAAACCGATCAAGTTTATATACGACACACCTTTGACTCCCATATGAGATTCGGTGTGACCCGATTCAACGTAGGCGCGGCTAACCCCGCACTGGCAGACTTTCTTGACGTTGTTTTTGATGGCGCCTTCAATGCTGTGATCGAAGCTAAATGCACTACTTCCTTCAACAACGCATACTTCTCTTTTCAGGCCATTCTCTATCGCCTGACTCTTTGTTTGATAGACCATCACCTCACAACTACCACTCTTATAGTTGGTAGCTGCGCCTATCATTCTCACCGATCCAGTTGCGCAACCAGACAAACAGCCAAAAATGATAGATAAAAATATTACTTTATTGCTAGTCAAGAAAACCTCGATTTTTTAGCTGACCTGCTATGCGGGAAGTGATTCCGGCACGGATCATGGAATCCCTGCGAGCACGCATTCGTTACGCGCCACAGAGCCACATAAATCACAAGCCATGCGCGTCACAGCAACTCAATGATGCAGCTTAAAAAGGCGGAGGCGTCTTTCGCCTCCGCCGGTGATTATCACGGCAGCCAAACCAGATTCATCAGCTGCGGATCGGCCGTCACCTTGACCAGCTTGCCGCTGGGGCCGAACTGCACCTGGTACTCGGAGAAGCTGTCGCGCCAGTAGCGCCACAGCGAGGCGTCCAGATTCGGGTTTTCGCTGCTGATCGGGTAGCCGACGGCCATCAGCACCTGTTCGCGCGTCATGCCGCCAGTGAGCTTGCCGTCATTGATGGCCTGGCGGATCTTGGGCGGGAAGGTGGCGAGCTTGAGCTTGGGGTCGGCGGTGACGACATAGCGGGCGGCGAAAGCGGTGTTGTCCAGGTCGCGGCTGTAATCGTTGCCGATGGACTGCTTTTCGCCGGCGATCTTGAGGTTGACGCGGTTGCGACCGAAGCCGGTGACGCTGACCGGGGTGCCTACGGGAAGCATGCGCTTGCCGTCTTCGGCGTAGTTGCTGTCGCTGATCCAGCTGCCGTCGGTGCGCAGGTTGCAGCACAAAAAGCCGTCGTACTTGGCGACGTCGGCGGCGCTGGCCAGGTTGGCGGCGGTGAGCAGGCTCAGGGCCAGCATGGAAGAACGCAAACGCATCGTAAAGACTCCTTTCTCGACGGCCATGGCCGCGCGGCAATGATGGGATCAGGCGCGCCGCCGTTTCCCCAACGGCGCGCAGGCATTGTCGCAGCCCCGGGCGGCTTGGCAAGCACAGGTGACGCGGCCGGCCCGTGGTTGTGTATGCTCGGAGCCGTGGAAACTCTCTCACCCGCCGAGATCGCCGAGCAGATCGCCGAGTTACGACGCGCCCACCGCGCGTTGGACGAGGAGATCCAGCGCGTGCCCGCCAACATGGACGACGAGCTGCAGATGAAGCGTCTGAAGAAGCGCAAGCTGCATCTCAAGGACTGCATCACGCGGCTGGAAATGGAGCTGGTGCCTGACGAGCCGGCGTGAGGTTGGTGCGTGCGGCCGCCTGGGTTTGCTTTGCGGTCGTGGATACCAGCGTCGCGGTGACAGGCAGTTGAGTCAGTTGATGACGAAGGCAGGGTTTTGTCCGCATGGCGCCGGCTTGAGCTGAGGCGTGTCGCGTTGGTCGCTTGGGCCACACCCTCACCCCACTCCGCGCCCCGGCCCACGCCTTGCGACGCGGGCGCCCCAAGGCACGCGCGCCAGTGGCGCGCAAGTGGTGCCGCTTCGCCCCGAGGGGAGAGGGGCTTGATATGCCGGCCTTGGAGAATTGTCGATCTCTTCGGCCGATCTGGGCAACGGATCCGGGCGCTTGTTCGCGTCAGCGGACGTGCAAGCGCCTCACCGCTTTTGCGCGTCAGGCGCCGACTGTCGTAAGACGACCCGAGCCGCTGTCCTCAACCTGCGCGCAGCAGGATCTTGCCGCGGCGGCCCGGTTCGGCGCTTGCCGCTGCCGCCTTGGCCGCATCTTCCAGATCGAACACCGCTTCCACCGGCAGGGCCAGGCTGCCATCGACGGCGGCCTTGAGCAGTTCGCCGATCATGCGGCGCTTGTCCTCGGGCTTGGTGGCGGCCATGACCTTGCTGCCCCAGAAGCCGCGCACGCTGGCCTGCTTGAAGATCACATCGCCGCTGGAAATCTGCAGCGGCTCGCCGGTCATCGAGCCGAACGAGATCAGCTCGCCGCCCTCGGCAAGCAGCCCCATCAAGTCGCCGGCCGCGCTGCCGGCCACCGAGTCGATTGCGCGCACGATCGGCGCCTCGCCGAGCAGCGCGCGCACGCTGTCCTGCCAGCCCTCCCGGGCGGTGGAGACCGCGTTGCCAATGCCCAGGGCCTGCAGCTCGTCCACGCCGGCGTCGCGGCGCACCAGGTTGACCACGTTGATGCCGCGCGCGGCGGCGAGCATGGCGACAGTCTTGCCGACCGCACCGTTGGCGGTGTTCTGCACGATCCAGTCGCCTTTTTCGACCTGCAGGAACTCGATCAGCATCAGCGCGCTCAGCGGCATGGCGATCAACTGGCAACCGCGGTCGTCGTCCAGCGCGTCGGGCAGCGGCACCACGCCGGACGCGTCGGCCAGGAAAAACTCCGCCCAGCTCTCGTGCACGCCGGCGGCGACCACGCGCTGGCCGGTCTGCAGGCCCTGGACGCCTTCGCCGAGGGCATCGATCACACCGGCCGCTTCGCTGCCGCCGATTGCGGGAAGCTCAGGCTTGTAGCCGTAGTTGCCACGCACCGTCCACAGGTCGTGGTTGTGGATGGGCGAGCGACGCATGGCGATGCGCACCTGGCCCTTGCCGGGCTGCAGGGTGGGCCGTTGCCCGAGTTCGAGCACCTTGGCCGGGTCGCCGAATTGGGTGTGGATGGCTGCGCGCATGGAGATCTCCTGCCGGGCACGCCTGTGATCCAACGCACCCGATCGTGATGAAAGGTGGCGCGATGCTATCGGTACGGCTGCAAGAGGCGGATGAAACGAACGGAACTGTTGTGTGAAGTTGCGGCGTTGGTGGAGGACGCCTGGAGTGACTCTGGTCTACCACAGCGCCGGGGGGTAGCGTGCTGACCGACCCGCATCCGCCTTGCGGGCACCTTCTCCCGGGGAGAGAAGGCAGGCATCGTGCGCATCTGCGCTTCCCTGCGGGTGCGCTGCCATTGCCCGCATCACCTGCCGCAGGGAGACGCTGGGGTTTGTACTGCCTTACTCGGCCGGCGGCAGCACCACGTCCGGCTTGACCGCCTCGGGGCTGACCCGCTCGATGGTGTGGCGCAATTCGCGGCCAAGGATGAACTTGGCGTCCTTGGCCCACGCATCCAGGCGCTCGTCGAACAGCAGCTTGCTGTTCTCGTCCGGCCACACCAGGCGCAGCTCGCGCAGTTTCTGGATGAAGCTGCGGAACAGGGTCTTGTCGAAGAACTCCGGGGCGGCCGGGGCATACAACAGGCTCAGGCGCTGCGCGGCCTGCTGGCACAGGCTTTCCAGCTCGCCGGCACCGAGCACGCCGGGGCCGTTCTTCACCAGCACCGAGATGGCGATGTAATAGCGCTCGAAGGCCTGCTGCAGCGAATGGCCGATCGCGCGCAGGCGGAACACCTCGTCGGTCTGCCCGGTATTGCGGGTGAGGATGCCGCCATCGTCGTCGGTGACGTTGAGCAGCAGGCCTTCGCGCACGAACATGTCGATGGTCTGCTCGATGCGTTCGGCAAAACGGTCCTCGCTCCACGGCAGGAACAACTCCGCCTGCAGGAACGGGTACACGGTGCGCCCCAGGCGCAGCAGACCGGCACGGCTCATGCGGCGGTTGTTCTGGAAACAGCACGCCACCCACGACGAGGCCGTGAACAGGTGCAGCACGTTGTTGCGGAAGTAGCTCAGCAACACCGCGGTGTCGCCGCTGACGCTCAGCACATCGCCCAGCGGATGCGACACGCGCGTGAGCACATTGATCTCTTCGGCGTGGGTGATGATGCGCGCCGGGGTGTGCGGGGTGACGGTGACGCGGTCCGAATACGGCATCTCCGCCAGCAGCTTCTTGCACAGCTCGATCTGCGCGATCAGGTCGGCCTCGCCCATCGCGTGCTTGGGCGTGGACAGCAGCGCCAGCGCCAGCAGGTTGATCGGGTTGACGTCGGCGGCGCAGTTGATGCGGGTCTGGATCTGGGTGGACAGCGTGTCCACCGCCGGTGCCAGCCAGGTGGGCTTTTCGTCGTCGGGCAGCGGTTGGCCGTCCCAGTCGGGCGCGTGCTTGGCCAGCACGTCGTTGAGCGCGATCGGCTCGCCGAAGTTCACCACCACCTGGCCGTAGTTTTGCTTGAGCACCTTGGGGATGGACCACAGCAGGCCCCAGATGGATTCCTTCTCCTTGGGCCGGCCGGTGAGCTCGTCAAGGTAGCTGTTGCCTTCCATCAGCTTCTCGTAGCCGATGTAGACCGGCTGGAACAGCACCGGCTTGCGCGGCTGGCGCAGGTAGGCGCGCAGCGTCATCGCGATCATGCCGCCCTTGGGCTGCAGCAGACGCCCGGTGCGCGAGCGCCCGCCTTCGACGAAGTATTCGATCGAGTAACCGCCGGCCACCAGCTGCGCGACGTACTCGCTGAGCACCGCCGAATACAGCGCATTGCCCTTGATCGAGCGGCGGATGAAGAACGCGCCGCCCTTGCGCAGCAGCGTGCCGACCACCGGCAGGTTGAGGTTGATGCCGGCCACGATGTGCGGCGGCACGATGCCGCGTTCGTACAGCAGGTAGCTCAGCAGCAGGTAATCCATGTGGCTGCGGTGGCTGGGCACGTAGACCACTTCGTGCCCGGGCGCGGCCTGCTTGAGCTTGTCCAGGTGATGCACCAGCACGCCGGCGTAGATGCGGTTCCACACGTGGGTGAGCAGGAAGCTGGCCGAGCGCACCACCGGGCTGGAATAGTCGGCGGCGATTTCCCAGGCGTAGGCATGCGCCTTGCGCCAGGCATCGACCGGCTTGGAGTTGTCGCGCTTGGCCTGGGTGGCGATGGCCTCGCGTACCGAATCGGCCGCCAGCACCTGGTCCACCAGCAGGCGGCGGGTGGACAGGTCCGGTCCGATCACCGCCTCGCGGATGCGCCGGAAGTGGGTGCGCAGCACGCGCTGCAGCTTGCGCAGGGTGCGCTCGGGCGGCAGGCCCTCGGCCATGGTCTGGCGCAGCGAGATCGGCGGAGCGAAGCGCACGATAGTGGTGCGGCCGTTGAGCAGCACCGCCAGCAGGCGCCGGAAGCGGCCGACCAGCGCCCAGTTTTCCGAGAACAGCACCGCGAACCAGCCGCTCTGCTTGTCCGGCGCGCGGCCGACGAAGATCGACACCGGCACCAGATGCACGTCCAGGTCGGCACGCACGCGATGCGCCTGCAGCAGCTTGGCCAGCGAATCCGAATGGGTCTTGCCGCCGCGCTGCTCGGGGATCAGCGAATTGCTGCTGCTGCGCCGCGACAGCGCCAGGTAGGCGCGCTTGCGCTGCAGCGGGTCGCCCGGCAGCGGCACCAGTGGCGAGGGCAGCCCGGCCTCGCGGCAGGCCTTGTCCAGGATCAGCGCGCTGGACAGGCCGTAGTCCTCCAGCACGTAGACCACCGGCGTGCCGTCGTCGTAGCGGCTCGGCTGGTCCGGTTCGATGGTCAGGCTCAGCCAGGGGTCGGCCAGGCGGCCGAGCAGGCGCGCCCACCACGGGCGTTTGGCGCTGCGGGCAGCGGCGACGGCGGGCGCTATCGACGGCGCAGCGTCCGGCGGAACCGGAACGGCGGTCGGCAAGGCGGCGGTCGTGGCACCGAGATCGGTGGCGGCAGCGCTGGGCGGGGCGGGCTGGCCGTCCGGGAACGGCAGGGGATTCTGTTCTGGCATCACGGTCATTATCGCCCAGCCGGGCGTTGCCCGGTGGCGGCGGGCGTGGCGGGCGCGGCCGCCGGGGTGTCAGGCCTTGCAGCGGCGTCGGGTGCGGGCGCCGCCGGCGCAGCGCCGAGCAGCGCCTGCACCTCGTCCTGGGTCTGCTGCTGGTACCAGTGGCCGTCGCGCTTGATCAGGGCGATGCTCAGGTCGATGTCGTGCGCGGCCAACGGATAGCGCAGCCGCACCTGGGCGCGGTCGCCGTCTTGCCTGATCAAGCCGGTGCGCAGCGCATCCAGGCTGCTGTCCAGCGACAGGCCGTAACGCTCCAGCACCTGCTTGGCCGCGGCCCAGAACGGCCCGAGCCGGCGCAGGCTCTCTTCCATCCCCAAACGCTGCAGATCGGCGTCCGAGCCGATGCCGGTGGCGCGGGCGGCGGTCACCAGGTCGGCGATGCTGGCCCTGGCACGCGCGCGGTCGGCCAGCGGCGCGGTGGCCGCCCAGGCGCTGAGGGCATCGACCAGCTGCACGTAATGGGCGCGCTGCTCGGGCTGGTAGTCGCTGCGGCTGCGCAGGTATTGCACGCCGAACTGGCCCAGCGACTGCGCGGCCTGGCGGATGCCCTGCGACTGGCCGGCCAGCTGTGCATCGAAGGCCTGCTGCAGCTGGCGTTCGGCGCCAGGCGCCGACAAAGTGCCGAGCAGGCTGCCGACCTCGTTGGGCAGCGGCAGCTCGGTCAGCGGCCAGCGGCTGGCACCGGTGCGCCAGGCCGCCTCCAGCTGGGTGTATTGCGCGGGGGTGACCCGGATCCGCGCATAGGCGACCAGGTCGTTGCGCCGCAATGGCAGGGTCATCGACTGCATCGCTGCGGCTGGCTCGGCGCTGGCGCCCGGCAAGGCGGCGGTCTTGTCGGCGCGCTGGCAGCTGCCCAGGCATAGCGCTGCCAGTAGCACCCACGCGATGGACTGGAACCGGCCGGCGCGGACGGTGGATGGCGACATGCGCACGCTGTTCCCCTGATCGATCGGCGCATCTTGCTGTCTGAACGCACTGGCGGCAAGGCGCGCGACAACCGTGCGCCCGGGTACGGTGCGGAAACGTTAGATTTTCGTAGTTCCATGCATGTTGTCGCCCAGTGTCCGACATTGACTGCCGTTGTCCTCTCCGGACAAACTTGTCCAGGCGATGCCGCCAAGCCCTTGTGCCACCTGCGTTTGGCCCAATGGTGCAGCGCATCATGTAAGCGCTTGCAGTTCCTGCTAGCGTGCGCGCCATCTCGCTCTGAGGTCGCCATCGGTTGGGGCCGATGTCATTCATGTGCATGTGTGACACGAACGTTCTGCGCCAGCGGACCGTGCGACCCTTCCCGGCGTGCGGCGGCAGCCGCGTTGTCCTGGAGGTTTTGCCATGAGTCGGCCACGCTCCGAAGGCGGTAGCGTCACCATCAAGGACGTCGCGCGCGAAGCGCAGGTGTCGGTGGCAACGGTCTCGCGCACCATGAATGGGCACCAGCATGTGGCCGAGTCGGTGCGCGAGCGCGTGCTGCAGGTGGCCCGCGCGCTGCATTACATCCCGCACCACGCCGCGCGCAGCCTCAGCAGCCGGCGCACCCACACCATCGGGGTGGTGTTGCCGGACCTGCATGGCGAATTCTTTTCCGAACTGATCCGCGGCATCGACCAGGTGGCGCGCGAGCAGGGCTACCACCTGCTGGTGTCCAGCTCGCACGGCGACCCGCAGGCGCAGCGCAAGGCGCTGGAACGCCTGCCCGGCCGCGTGGACGGGGTGGTGGTGATGTCGCCCTCGCTGGGCGACTCCGGCGTGCACGAGGACGCCCTGCCCGGCGGCCTGCCGGCGGTGCTGCTCAACTGCGCCGGCACGGCCAGCCAGCGCCCGGTGCTCAACGTGGACAACTACGGCGGCGCGCGGACGATGACGCGGCACCTGCGCGACAGCGGCCACCGCCGCATCGCCTTCATCGCCGGGCCGGCCGACAACTTCGATGCGCACGAGCGTCTGCGCGGCTACCGCGACGAGCTGGCACTGGATGCCGACGTGCAGCCGTGGGTGCTGCCGGGCAACTTCGACGAAGAGTCCGGCTACCGCGCCGGCCAGACGCTGGCACAGGGCGCGCGCCCGGATGCGGTGTTCGCGGCCAACGACATGATGGCGCTGGGCTGCCTGTTCGCGCTCGGCCATGCCGGGCTGAAGGTGCCGCAGGACATCGCGCTGGCCGGCTTCGACGACGTGCCGATGGCGCGCTACGTGCTGCCGGCGCTGACCACCATGCGGGTGGATATCGCCGGGCTGGGCGCGCGGGCATTGCAGTTGTTGCTGGGCCAGCAACTGGTCGATGCGCCCGCCCCGCCCGCCGATGCCGCACCGCCGGCGTTTTCCGAGATGGTTCCCGAACTGATCGTGCGCGCGTCCAGCGCGCCGCGGGCGGCGCCTCCTACCTGAAACGCGCCACCACGCTTTGCCGAACGTGTGTTGCTTGCAGTCCTTGCCGTTGTTGCCAGCTGTCCCGCTTGACGCAGTACCGACGCGCCAGCCACTCCGCTGGTTCGCGCTTTACCCCTGGGAGGGGGAAAGTCATGAAGAATTACCGCACCGTCTCCACCCTGCCGGCGCGCAGCCTGCTGTGCTGCGCCCTTGCCGCCTCGTTGCTGGCCAGCACCCCGGCCATGGCCCAGTCCAGCAATGCGACCTTGCGCGGCCAGGTCGCGGCGGCGCAGGCCGGCACCACCGTGACCGCGACCAATGTGGCCAGCGGCGCCGTCCGGCGCGTGCCCACCGGCGCCGACGGCAGCTACGCGCTGGTCGGCCTGCCCCCGGGCACCTACAAGGTGGATGCCGGCCCCGGCAGCGAGCAGACCGTGACCCTGTCGGTGGCCTCGTCGGTCACCTTGAACCTGGGCGGCGGCGCGGCCGCGGCGCCTGCCGGCGATGCCACCACGCTGGATGCGGTGCAGGTCACCGCCACCACGCTGCAGGAGGTCAAGACCTCCGAAGTGGGCACCAACGTGTCGCTGAAGCAGATCAGCACCGTGCCGCAGCTGACGCGCAACTTCCTGGAGTTCGCCGACACCGTGCCGGGCATGCAGTTCGAGACCAACTCCAACGGCAACAGCCAGATCCGCGGCGGCGCGCAGGGCAGCTCGGCGGTGAACGTGTACATCGACGGCGTCGGCCAGAAGAGCTACCTGTTCGGCGGCGTGTCCGGCCAGGAGCAGAGCGCGGGCAACCCGTTCCCGCAGCTGGCCATCGGCGAGTACAAGGTCATCACCTCCAACTACAAGGCCGAGTTCGACCAGGTCGGTTCGGCGGCGATCGTGGCCTCGACCAAGTCCGGCGGCAATGAGTTCCACGGCGAGATCTTCGGGCGCACCAGCAATACCGATTTCCGCGCGCGCCAGCCCGACGAACGCGCCGGCGCACCCAACTCCGATGGCAGCAAGCGCAAGACCCACCAGGACGAATACGGCTTTGCGCTGAGCGGGCCGATCGTGCAGGACAAGGCGCATTTCTTCTTCAGCTACGAAGGCAAGGGCTTCGAGGTCTCGGCCGATCCGGTGGCCGTGCCCGATCGCTTCAGCGCGCTCAGCGACGACCTGCCCGCCGGCGTGCAGAGCCGGCTCGGCTCGGTCACCCGCCCGTTCAACGAAGACCTGTACTTCGGCAAGGTCGACTGGGACATCGGCGAGAACGACCGCCTGGAGCTCACCGGCAAGTACCGCGACGAGGAAAGCCGCGACAGCGTCGGCGGCCAGACCACCGCGATCGCCTCCAAGATCAACCTCAACACCGAAAAGCGCTTCGACCTGCGCTGGCAGCATTACGGCGAGCGCTACGTCAACGAAGCGCGCGTGTCCTATGAAGACGTGCTGTTCAATCCCACCGCCTATACCGTGGGCAGCCAGAGCGTGTACACGCGCGGCATCGCCGAAGACGACGTGCTGCTCAACGACGGCGCCACCAGTGGCCTGGCGATCCAGCGCAAGGGCCAGAAAGGCCCCAGCTTCCAGAACGACCTGACCTTCAACAACCTGGAGTGGCACGGCAACCACGTCATCAAGATGGGCGTGAAGTACAAGGAAGTGGAGCTGACCCAGAGCGAGAACTCTGCGGCCAACCCGTCGTTCTACTACGCGGTGGGCGATGGCGCGGGCACCTCGGCCATTCCCTACCAGGTGCGCTTCAACCTGCCGTTCGCCGGTGCCGCACCGTCGGTGACCACCACCAGCAAGCAGCTGGGCCTGTACATCCAGGACGATTGGGACGTCAACGACAAGCTGCAGTTGAATATCGGCGTGCGCTGGGATGGCGAAAAGATTCCCTCGTACCTGGACAACGTGACCCCGCCGGAAGTGGTGGCGGCCTTGAACGGCCCCGGCACCGATCCGGCCGTGAGCGCCACCTACGCCGAGCAGCTGGCCAAGGGCGGGGTGGACATCAACGACTACATCAGCAACGGCCGCAACCGCAAACAGGACAACAACAACTTCGCGCCGCGCCTGGGCTTTTCCTACGACTTCCGTGGCGACGAGTCGCTGGTGCTGTTCGGCGGTGCCGGCCGCAGCTACGACCGCAACCTGTTCGACGTGATGGGCCTGGAGCAGATCAAATCCGCGCTGGCGCAGTACACGATCCGCTTTGCCGGGCCCACCAACTGCGTCCCGGCGGCGGGTACCTGCACCGCCTTCGATCCGACCTATGTGAGCAATCCCGATAGCCTGGCCAACCTGGTCGATGCGCGCGTACGCAACGGCGAAATCGACCTGCTCAACAACGATCTGAAGACGCCGTATGCCGACCAGTATTCGTTGGGCCTGCGCACCCAGCTGGGCGACTGGAACACCTCGGCCACGCTGTCGTACATCCACAGCAAGGACGGTTTCATCTTCACCCTGGGCAACCGCTATGCCAACGGCGATTTCTTCCAGAACGGCGCTCAGGCGTTCGAGCAGCGGCCGCAGGGCTTCGGCAACCTGATCATCGGCAACAACGGCGTGGAGACCAAGACCGGCCAGTTGCTGCTGTCGGCGGACAAGGCCTATACGCAGGAAAGCGGCTGGGGCCTGACCGCGGCCTACACCTTCTCCCGTGCGCGCGGCAATCGCGGCAACGACGATCGCTACGGATTCGATGCGGCCACCATTGCCGACTATCCGTTCCTGGATCTCAATGCGGTGCCGCGCCATCGCCTGGTGCTCACCGGCATCTACGACCTGTTCTGGGGCATCAGCGGCTCGGCCAAGCTGACCCTGGCCACGGTGCCGCCGCGCAACGAGGCGATCTCCTACGACCAGTACGGCGGCCCAAGTTCGGACAACATCCGCGTGGTCTCGGTGGATGCGCCCGGCGGCAAGTTCATCGCCGGCGGCGATATCTTCGGCACCCGCCAGCTGGACCTGTCGTTGTCCAAGGACATGCACATCACCGACGCGGTGACCGTGCAGGTGCGCGGCGATCTGATCAATGCGCTGAACTTCCGCAACTACGATCAGTACAGCATCGACTGGGGCAGTGCCGGCGTGTACGACCCGCGCGTGAGCATCAACCAGTACGGCGCGATGTCCACTCCGCCACGGACCTTGTTCATGAGCGCACGCATCATCTGGTAACGGCTGCGTTGGCGGCATCCGGCGTCTCGGCGCCGGTACCGCACCCGCTGCCTAAGCTGCATCGGCCCCACGGCAATGGGGAGGGGCCGGCCGCAGGCTTGTTGCATCGTCCCGATTGAGGTGTGTTGCTGCGGCGCGACGCGCGATGCGCGCGATGCCGCAGATGGCACGCTCCGGTTGGCGACCGTTTTTGCTGTGTTTGCCGTCCCTGCTGTTTGTTTGTTGCCCGCTGTACCCGTTCCATCCACACCAAGCACCAACCTCGACGCGCCAGTCACTTCACTGGTTCGCGCTTTACCCCTGGGAGGGGGAAAGTCATGAAGACTCACCGCACCGTCTCCACCCTGCCGGCACGTAGCCTGTTGTGCTGCGCCCTGGCTGCCTCGTTGTTCGCCACCACCCCGGCCATGGCCCAGTCCAGCAACGCCACGTTGCGCGGACAGGTCGCTTCCGCACAGAGCGGCAGCGAGGTCGTCGTCACCAACCTCGCCACCGGCTCGGTGCGACGCGCACCGGTCAATGCCAACGGCAACTACACCATCGTCGGTCTGCAGCCGGGCACCTACAAGGTCGAATCCAATGGCGCCAGCCGCACGGTGACCCTGTCGGTGGCCTCCAGCGCCACCGTCGATCTCGGCACGGAGGCGGCCGCGGCGCCCGCCGGCGACGCGACCACACTGGACACGGTGACGGTCAGCGCGCCGATGATTCGCGACGTCAAGACCTCCGAGGTGGGCAACACGGTGTCGCTGCGCCAGATCCAGCAGCTACCGCAGGCCACGCGCAACTTCCTGGAATTCGCCGACACCGTGCCGGGCATGGTGTTCACCATCGACCAGGACGGCAACACCAAGCTGCGCGGCGGTGCGTCCAACGCCAGCTCCAGCAACCTGTACATCGACGGCGTGAGCCAGAAGAGCTACGTTTCCGGCGGCGGCATCGCCGGCCAGGACGAGACCCAGGGCAACCCGTTCCCGCAGCTGGCGATCGGCGAATACAAGGTCATCACCTCCAACTACAAGGCCGAATACGGCCAGATCAGCGGCGCGGCGATCACTGCGGCGACCAAGTCCGGCACCAACGAGTTCCATGGCGAAGCGTTCTACCGCTTCACCAATCAGGACCTGCGTAAGCAACGCCCTGACGAAGCCGATGGCAAGGTCGATTCGCAGACCAAGGAATATGGTTTTGCGATCGGCGGCCCGCTGATCCAGGACCGCATGCATTTCTTCTTCGCCTACGAAGGCAAGGACAACGTCGCGCCCAAGAGCGTGCAGCCCAGTGCCGAAGCGGCGCCATTCATCGGCCTGCTGCCGTCGAACCTGCGCGACCAGTACGGCGCGTCCAACATGCCGTTCACCGAAGATCTGTATTTCGGCAAGATCGACTTCGAACCGACCGACAACGATCGCATCGAACTGGCCACGCAGTATCGCGACGAAACCCAGGTCAGCAATGTGGGCGGCCAGAACGCGCCCGACCGCGCGGTGGACAAGATCAACAAGGACAAGCGCACCAGCCTGCGTTGGCAGCACAGTGCCGACAGCTGGTTCAACGAAGCCATCCTCACCACCGAAGATTCGCGCAATGTGCCGACGCCGCGCGGTGTGGGCAACGGTTCCATCTACACCTACATCGACCGCACCCAGGCCGATCCGCGCCAGTGGGTGTTCCTCAACACCGGCGCCGCCAGTGGCGAAGACTTCAAGTTGCGTAGCCAGAAGGGTTGGTCGTTCCAGAACGATCTGACCTTCAACGCACTGCAGTGGCATGGCGAGCACACCATCAAGACCGGTGTGACCTACCGCGACATCAAGCTGACCTCGCGCGAATCGAGCTCGCTCAATCCGCAGTTCAGCTATGAAGTCGGCCAGAACGGGGTGGCACCAGTGCCGTTCCAGGTGCGCTACATCCGTGCGTTCGACAACCCTGGCCAGCTGCCGGTGGTCGAGTCGCCGTCCAAGCAGTACGGCATCTATCTGCAGGACGACTGGGCCGCCACCGACAAGCTGATGATCAACATCGGCGTGCGCTACGACTACGAAGACACCCCGGCCTACACCGATTTCGTGACCTCGCAGCCGTTCGTGGATGCGCTGTATTCCGACGACCCGGAAAACCCCGGTCAGCCGTGGGCCAACCGCCTGCTGCCCAGCGGCGTTAACGTGGCCGATTACATCAGCACCGGCAACAACCGCAAGAACTTCAAGGACGCCTGGGCACCGCGTCTGGGCTTCTCCTACGACCTGTTCGGCGATGAGGCGGCAGTGATCCACGGTGGTGCGGGCCGTTCCTACGACCGCAACCTGTTCGAACAGCTCGCGCTGGAATCGGTCAAGGCCGCGCTGTCGCCGGTGGTGGTGTACTTCAGCGATGCCGCCAGCGGCCAGGGCTGCTTCCGCGACGACCGCGCCTGTGCGCCTTGGAATCCGGCGTTTCTCACCGGCATCGATCAGCTCAACACGATCCCCGGCACCAGCGACAGCTCCGAGCTTTTCATGTTCAAGAACAAGCTCAAGACCCCGTACAGCGACCAATACAGCATCGGTATCAGCAACCAGGTCGGCGACTGGCTGACCGATGTCACCTTCCAGCGCATCCTGTCCTACGACGGCCTGGTGATGAGCCTGGTCAACCGCTATCCGAACGGCGCGTATTTCGATGCCAACGGCGGCGTGCCGTGGGGCGAGCCGGTGCCGGGCTATCGCAACACCATCATCGGCAACAACGGCCTGGAGCAGCGCAGCAGCCAGGTGTTGCTGTCGGCCGAAAAGCCCTACACCAAGGAATCGGGTTGGGGCTTGAACCTGGCGTACACGCATACCAGCGCGCGCCAGAACCGCAACATCGACGAGCCGTTTGCATTCGACAAGGCCACCATCCGCGACTATCCATTCGTGAAGTCCGATGCGGTCTCGGCGCACCGCTTCGTGGCCTCCGGCTCGCTGGATGGTCCGTGGGGCGTCACCTTTGGTGCCAAGCTGGTGCTGGCAACGCCTGAGCCGATCAACACGATTGCCTGCTACGGCTTCACCGATCCCGATGGCGGCACCTGCCAGCAGATCGGCGTCACTCCGCCGGGCAACGGCAAGTTCCTGCTGGGCGGCAAGATCTGGGGCTACCGCACCGTGGATCTGCAGGCCACCAAGGACTTCACCGTGGCTGGCGACTTCAAGCTGACCGCACGGGTAAACGTGCTCAACGTGTTCGATTTCAAGAACTTCACCCAGTACCAGTACAACAGCTTCGGCAGCAATGGTCGGCTGGAGCCGGACATCACCGTGGTCAACGACGGCGAGATCAGCTACGTGCCACGCAGCGTGATTTTCGAAGTGGGCGCAAAGTTCTGATCCACTGCAACGTGCACGCGCATGCGCCTGCATGCGCGTGAGTCGAACGGGGCCGCGTGGCCCCGTTCGCCTGTCAGCTTTCAAAGTGGCGAACAAAACATAGCGGGCAGTCGTCTGTTGGGTATCACACACTTGCGACGTAACGGTGTGCACGCGGTGCATGTTGTCCCGTGTATCGATTGCAACCGCCTGGCAATGATCACAGACGCTTTGTTGGCGGCTTCTCTTCTTCTCAGGACCGGACTTCCATGATCCCCGCTCCCCTCCGCAACATCGTCATCGTCGGCGGTGGCACCGCTGGCTGGATGGCCGCCGCGGCCTTCGCGCGCGTGCTTGGCCCCGGCTTCAAGGTGCAGCTGATCGAGTCCGAACAGCTCGGCACCGTCGGCGTCGGCGAGGCCACCGTGCCGCACATCAAGGCCTTCAATAACCTGCTCGGCGTCGACGAAGCCGAGTTTGTCCGCCAGACCCAGGGCAGCTTCAAGCTCGGCATCGAGTTCGTCGACTGGCAGCGGCCCGGCACGTCGTACATCCATGGCTTCGGCACCCAGATCGGGCACCCGCTCGGGCTGCTGCCGTTCCACCAGTACTGGATCAAGCAGCACGCGCGCGGCAAGGCGCAGCCGCTGGGCGCCTATACGCTCAACACCGTGGCCGCGGTGCGCGGCAAGTTCATGACCTCGGCCGGCGATGTGCCGGCCAATTCGCCGCTGGCCAATATCGCCTACGCGTATCACTTCGATGCCACGCAGTACGCGCGCTTCTTGCGCACTTACGCCGAACAGCGCGGCGTCACCCGTATCGAAGGCCTGGTCGAGCAGGTGCAGCTGCATGCGGACAGTGGCCACGTGCAATCGCTGCAGCTGGCCTCCGGGCAGGTCGTCAGCGGCGACCTGTTCATCGACTGCTCCGGCTTCCGCGGGCTGTTGATCGAAGAAGCGCTGCACACCGGCTACCACGACTTCACCCATTGGCTGCCCTGCGACCGCGCCCTGGCGGTGCCGAGCGAAAACGTCGGCCCGCCCACGCCGTATACGCGCTCCACCGCGCGCGCGGCCGGCTGGCAGTGGCGCATCCCGCTGCAGCACCGCACCGGCAACGGCTATGTGTACTCCAGCGCGCACATCAGCGACGACGAAGCCGCCGCCACGCTACTCGCCAACCTGGACGGCAAGCCGCTGGCCGACCCACGCCCGCTGCGCTTCACCACCGGCCGACGCAAGCAGTTCTGGAACCGCAACGTGGTGGCATTAGGCCTGGCCAGCGGCTTCCTGGAACCACTGGAATCGACCAGCATCCACCTGATCCAGGCCGGCATTTCCCGGCTGCTGGAGCTGTTTCCGCGCGAGGGCATCAGCCCGGTGCTGGTGCAGCGCTACAACGACCGGCTGGCATTCGAGTTCGACCGCATCCGCGACTTCCTGGTGCTGCACTACCACGCCACCGAGCGCGACGACAGCGCGTTCTGGCGGCACTGCCGCACGATGCCGATCACCCCGGAGCTGCAGACCACGCTGGACCTGTTCCGCGACAGCGGGCGCTTCTACCGCAATGCCGAGGAGATGTTCGCCGAGATCAGCTGGGTGCAGGTGATGGTCGGCCAGGGCATCCTGCCGCGTGGCTACCACCCGTTGGTGGACCAGGTGCCCGATCACGACGCCGAACGCTTCCTGGCCAGCGTGGCGCAGACCATCGGCCACTGCGTGGACGTCATGCCGACCCACCAGCAGTTCATCGATCGCTACTGCAAGGCAACCGCGCCGCGTTGAGCGACGTCACCGCCGGCGCAGGCACCGATCGGCAGGCAAAAAAAAGGACCGGGCACAAGGCCCGATCCCTTCGAAAACCGGGACAAGCCCGGTGGACAATGAGTGGCACAGCTTCCGACTGACATCGGACGAGGGGCATCGTACGCAGGCTTTAACGTTAAAGCAACACTTTAATTCTATCGCTTTAACTTGTTGATTTTGCTCGCTTGCGCCGCGGGCGGCGTGCACTATCCCCATGCTCCGTCAGTGCTGCTCCGCTCGCAGCACTGCCTGGATCTCTGCCTGGATCGCATTCGCCGCAGCGGCCGGATCGGCAGCCAGGCGGATCGGCCGGCCGACCACGATGGCGTCGGCGCCATCGTGGAAGGCCTGCGCCACACCCACGGTACGTTGCTGATCGTCGCCGACCGGGCCGCCGGGGCGGATGCCGGGGCAGACGATCGAAAACCCCGCGCCAGTGGCGCTGCGGATCGGGCCGGCCTCCTGGCCGGAGGCGATCACCCCGTCGATGCCGGCGGCCTGCGCGGCCAGCGCGCGCTCCACCACCACCTCCACCGGCTCGCGGTCGATGCCCATCGCCGCCAGGTCCGGCCGGCCCATCGAGGTCAGTACGGTGACCGCCAGCAGGCGCATGTCGCCGTGGTTGGCCTCGGCGGCGGCCTGCAGCATGCCGGCGTGCCAGCCGTGCACGGTGCAATAGCTCACCGGCCACTGCGCCAGCCGGCGGATGGTGCCGGCCACGGTGGCGGGGATGTCGAAGAACTTCAGGTCCACGAACACGCGCTTGTCGCGCCTGGCCAGGGCGTCGAGCACCTGGAAGTACTCGCCAGAGGCCAGCAGCTCCATGCCGATCTTGTAGAAGGACACCGACTCGCCCAGGCGGTCGACCCAGGCGATCGCCTCGTCGTGGCCGGGCACATCCAGCGCAAAGATCAACCGCTCATGCGCGGCCAGCAGCAACGGGGCGCGGCTCATCGGGCCACCTCCAGCGCGGCGCGCTTGGCATCGTGGCGCTGCTGCCAGGGCTGGGCGTAATCGTTGTTGAACTGCGCCGGCTCCCAGCCGCCGTAGCTGGGGTTGGGCAGCATCCACCAGCGCTCGCCGAACCAGTCGTGGTACTGCTGCAGCAGCGCGCCACGCGCCTGGCCGGTGTTGGCGGTGACCTGCACGAAGTCGCCGAGCTGGTCGCCGAACTGCATCAGCACGCGGTACTTCTGGCCGGCCAGCTGGCGCCGGCAGTTCTTCTCGCTGCCGTTCTGCTCGCAGCCCTGGACCACCGTGCCAAGGCCCAGGAACACGCTGTCATCGGCCACCGGCAGCCCGACGCTACGCAGGTTGGCCAGCGTGGCGTCCTTCAGGTGCACGGCGCGGTTGGAGATGTAGATCAAGGTGATGCCGCGGGCGTTGGCGGCCTTGGCGAAATCCACCACGCCCGGGATCGCGGTGGCCTTCTTCTCCGCCACCCACTGGTCCCAACTCAGCTCGTCGTATTCCTTGCCGTCGCGCAGCAGGCGCGCCTGGTACGGCGAGTTGTCAAGCACCGTCTCGTCCACGTCCAGCACCACCGCCGGCTTCAGCCCGGTGGCGGCATTGCCGCGTTCCTCGGGCACCAGCGCGTCCCAGTTGGGCTGCTTCAGCGCAGCGTCCAGCTTGTCGGCAGCGGCGCGGTAGGTCTGCTCGGCCACTGCGCGGTATTCCTCCGAGCGCTGCATCCACAGCACCGCGTTGAGGTTGTCGTCGCCGGCCGGCGCGGTGGCGGCTGCGGGCGGCGTAGCAGTCTTGGCTGCGGCGGCGCCGGCGGCCGCATTGGCGGACACGGCGGCGTCCTGCGCGCGCTGCGCCAGCTCCTTGTCGCCGGGTTTGCAGGCGCTCAGGGCCAGCGCGGTGCAGGCGAGCAGGGACAACGGGGCGTAAAGCGAGGGGCGCATGGCATCCACCAGAACAGGAGCGGCAATGAAGACCGCGATTTTAGCGGGTTCGCGCCGCCCCGCCCGCTCCGGCTGATGGCTATGCCGTCAGCAACGGCTGAGGCGAACGGATGGCTGCCGCTGCGACAAGGGGCGTATGGCCAGTTGACCGAATGGGTTTGAACACCACTGCGACGGATGCGTGCTTGCGCCAGTCCGACCCTGCTCAGGCTGATGGTCGCCGCACAATGCAGACGTGCACCATGCAGACGTCGATGTCGTAAGCCACGCTGCGTGATGGCCGCACCGGAAGAACGCAAATGCAAGATCGGCATATGCTTGTGCGCTGATTGCCCCGGAGTCGCCCCCATGACAGATGCACCTTCCCCGCCCGTCCTCGATACCGCCCAGGCCCGCGTGCTTGGCTGCTTGATCGAAAAAGAGGCGACCACGCCGGATGCGTATCCGCTCACGGTCAATGCCGCGCAGGTGGCCGCAAACCAGAAGACCGCACGCGAGCCGGTGCTGAACCTGCAGACCGGCGTGGTGCATCACGCCCTGCGTCAACTCGAAACCCTGGGGCTGGTCCGCCAGCAGTTCTCCTCGCGCGCCGAGCGTTACGAACACCGGCTGGGCAGCGTGCTGGACCTGACCCGCCAGCAGGTGGCCCTGATCGGCCTGTTGCTGCTGCGCGGCCCGCAGACGCTGGGCGAGCTGTTCGCGCGCAGCGAGCGGCTGGCGCGCTTCAACGATGCCGACGACGTACGCCACCATCTGGACCGGCTGATCCAGCGCGGCCTGGCGGTGCAACTGCCGCGTGCCAGCGGCCAGCGCGAGGACCGCTACATGCATCTGCTCAGCGGCGAACTGGATGTGGAGGCGTTGCAGGCCGCGGCGGCACGCGCTGCGCCAGGCCCCCGCAGCAACGCCGACAGCAGCGAGCTGGAAGCGCGCGTACAAACGCTGGAAGCCACCGTCGCCGAGCTGCAGGATGCGCTGGCCGCCGTGCAGGCGCGCCTGGAGGCGGCTGGCGCCTAGCGCGACGGTTCGCTCATGGAGATGCCCGCTTCACATCGACGCCCGCGCGGGGCGCGAAGCGCGCAACGACCAGCCAAACCGCCAGACGACGCGCTTGCCGCGCAGTAACGGCGCAACCTGCGGCCGGCCCGCTTACGTCGGCGTATCCACCTCGTCCCAGTCGGCGTCTTCGAAGTGCAGCAGCCAGTTGAGGGTGTAGTGACGCTCGTAGACCACGCCCGGCACGATGCCGGCCGGTGGCGGTTGCTCGCTCTGGCCGGCCTGGCGCACCGCCCAATGCAGGCGCAAGTGCCGGTCCAGCGCATCCAGCAGCTCGGGCACCGGTCGTAGCGTCAGCGACGGCCGCGTCGCGGCTTCGGCATGCTCCAGCGCGCGCTGGGCAGCCAGGGGCACATCGCACAGGCCGGTCGGCTCCGGCAGCGCCTCGGCCAGTCCCAGGGCCCACTGCAGCACGGCCAGGCTCTCGTAGCGCCAGCCGAAGTTGGCGAGCTGCTGCGGCTCCGGCACGGGCTGGGCAAAAAAGGCGCGCTCCTGCGGCGACAGTGCCGCCGCCACACCGGGCAGGCGGGCGTCCATCGCTTCCAACGCCGGTGGCGTATCGCCGGCGGCCAGCATCTCCGCGCGCAAGGCCACCGCAAACAACGCCAGCATGCGCTGCGTCACCGCCGCCGCATCGCGCACCCGTGCTTCGGTCTCGCCAGGCACCGGCGGCAGGCTGGGGGGCACGCGGATGCCTTGCGCGGTCAGCTGCGCGAGTTGCTGCGCACGCCGCTGCAAGGCATCCGGCGGATACGGCACCTGCGCCTGCTCATCGATCGCCGGCTCGCCCTGGCTGATCAGCACCCGCCCGTGCGGATCGCGCACGCTGCCGTCGGCCAGGAAACACACCGCGTTGGCCTGCTCGGCCCACTGCGCCAATTCCCCGAAAGCCGCATCGTCGACCTCGAAAGTGAAATGCTGACGCACCCGCTGCACATGCCGCATCAGGTGATAGCGCGGCTGGGTCATCTGGCCGTCGCCGGCCTGACTCACGTAGCCGACGAAGCCATGCAGATGCGTGGCCAATTCCGGATCGGCGTGGTCACGGTGCTGCACGGCGGCGCGCGGCAGGAAATCCGGCCACAACGGCTCGCGCAGCGTGGAATAGGCGTTGACCAGCAATGGCATGCAAGTGTCCTTGTTGGGGCGATGGACACAACGACGGCGCTCATCGCCAGGCAGGTGCGGTGCGGAGTCGCTGCGCCGCTCGTCCACCGAAGTGCCCGCGCGCCGTGCCCGCCGCGCTGACGATTGTTTGCTGCGTTGTGTCGGCCGCGTTCAGCGGTGAGAGTCGCCACCAGGGTGCCGCAGGCCTGCCCGACTGTCCATGTCGGCCGGAGCGAGCGCGATCGTGTAATACAGCACCGGGTGGTCCTCCTGGCTCAACACGCGCAGGCCTTGCCGCTGCAATCCGAGTTTTTCCAGCGCGCGAATCGAATCGGCATTGTCCGGCGACACGATCGCGCACAGCTGCGGCAACCCCAGCACATCGCGCGCATGGTCCAGCACTGCGCGCCCGGCCTCGCTGACATAGCCCTTGCCGCGGTGCTCGGGCAGCAATGCAAAGCCGATATGCGGCACCGGCAAGGTATCGCGGCACAACAACCCCAATGTGCCGGCAAACGCCCCTTCGGCGCGCGTCTCCACCGCCCAGTGCGCAAAGCCGTATTTTTCCTGGTGGGCCTGCGCCCACTCACGCAGATGATCACGCGCCTGCTCGCGGGTCCGCACACCGCGGTCGTTGATGCCGGCGATGAAGCCGGGGTCGTTGACCAGCGTCAGCACTGCGTCGGCATCGCGCTCGGGATCCAATGTCCGCAGGCGCAAACGCGGGGTTTCGATCACGATAGTCACGGCGCACTCCGGCATAAGGGTAAACCAGACTGCCGTGCAGGCGTGTCGCTGGCAAGCCTGCGTGGTACGCAACAACCGCTAGTCGAACAACGCCTGGATCGCCGCCAAGCCCGCACTGGCGCGCTCCTTCTTGCGCTCGGCATCGGCCACCGGGTCGGCACCATCGCGCTGCAATTCTTCGGCCGGGATCTCGTCGAAGAAGCGGCTGGGCTTGAGCCGCACATGCTCGCCGAACTTGCGCGTCAATTTGCTATGGCTCATCCACAGCTGCTCCTTGGCACGGGTGATGCCCACATACAGCAGGCGGCGCTCTTCCTGCAGGTTGCCTTCTTCCAGGCTCACTTCATGCGGCAGCACGCCGTCCTCGCAGCCGACGATGAACACGTAACGGAATTCCAGGCCCTTGGACGCGTGCATGGTCATCATGCGTACCTGGTTGCCGCCATCGTCCTTGTCGTTGCGCGACAACAACGCCAGCTGCGCGGCCAGATCGCTGGCACTTGCCCCACGCGGGCCGCCTTCGAACCACTCGGCCAGCTCGTCCAGATTGCGCTTGCGGCGCTGGAAACCGGTTTCGTCCTTGGACTGATTGCGCAGGTCGTTGAGCAGGCCGGATTTGTCGGCCAGCATGCGCACCAGTTCCCCCGCCGGCAGCCTGGCCGAATGCTCGCGCATATCGCGCAGGATGTCGGTGAACGCACTCAGGCCATTGGCCGCACGCGGCGGCAGGTGCTGCAGCGCGCCCATCGACTCGGCCGCGCGCGACATCGGCACCGACTTCGCACTGGCAAGCTCGGCCAGCCGCGCCAGCGAGGTCGCACCGACCTCGCGCTTGGGCGACTGCACTGCGCGCAAAAACGCCGCGTCATCTTCGGGGTTGACGATCAGCCGCAACCACGACAGCACATCCTTGACTTCCTGCCGCTCCAGAAACGCAGTGCCACCGGTCAGGTGATACGGCACGCGCAGCAGCTGCAGGGCTTTTTCCAGCGGCCGCGATTGAAAATTGCCGCGGAACAGGATGCAGAAATCGCTCCACGGCACCTGCTTGGCGGTACCCAGGAACGAGATCTCGGCGGCGACCTTTTCCGCTTCGTGCTCGCTGTCGCGGCATTCCCACACGCGGATGCGCTCGCCGTCGGCCTGGTCGCTCCACAGCGTTTTCAAATGCTCGTGCGGGTTGTGCGCGATCAAGGCATTGGCCGCACGCAGCACGCGGTTGGAGCAGCGGTAATTCTGTTCCAGCTTGATGATTTCCAGCGCCGGATAATCGCGGCCCATCTGCTGCAGGTTTTCCGGATTGGCGCCACGCCAGGCGTAGATGCTCTGATCGTCGTCGCCCACGCAGGTGAAGTTGCCGCGCGGCCCGGCCAGCATTTTCAGCAGCCGGTACTGCGCATCGTTGGTGTCCTGGCACTCGTCCACCAGCAGGTAGCCGATGCGCTCGCGCCAGCCCATCACGATCTCTTCGTTGGCCTCCAGGATCTGCACCGGCAGGCGGATCAAGTCGTCGAAGTCCACCGCGTTGAAGGTGGTCAGCCGCGCCTGGTAGCGCTCGTACAGGCTGGCGGCTTCCTTTTCACGGTTGCTGCGTGCCGCTGCCATCGCCTGTTCGGGCGACAGGCCGGCGTTCTTGGCGCGCGAGATCAGGTTCTTGGCATCTTCGATCGCATCGGGCTTGGCGCCGTGCATCAGGTCCTTGATCTGGGCGGCGGCATCGTCGGAATCGAAGATCGAAAAGCAGCGCTTCAAGCCGGCAGCGGCGTGCTCGATCTGCAGGAACTTCAGCCCCAGCGCGTGGAAGGTGCAGATGGTCAGGCCATCGGCGCCATCGCCACGGATGCGCTTGGCCACACGCTCGCGCATTTCCTTGGCCGACTTGTTGGTGAAGGTGATTGCGGCGATGCGCTTGGCCGGATAGCGGCCGGTGGCGATCAGGTGCGCGATCTTCTCCACGATCACGCGCGTCTTGCCGCTGCCGGCACCGGCCAGCACCAACAAGGGACCTTCGCAGTGCAACACTGCGGCGCTTTGCGGGGGATTGAGACCGTGCATAGAGGCTTCCAACAGAGCAGGCCATTGTACCGGCGCCGCGCCGGGCAGGCCTGCGCCGCCGGTTCATGCAGATGGCTGTCACCGCCGGCCGCCCGGCCCGGTAAAATCCTCCAATGGCCAAGCTCTACTTCTACTATTCGGCAATGAATGCCGGCAAGACCACCACCTTGCTGCAGTCGGCGCACAACTACCGCGAACGCGGCATGCGCACCTTGATCCTCACGCCCAAGCTCGATCACCGCGCCGGCAGCGGCGTGGTGGCCTCGCGGATCGGCTTGCGCGCGGACGGGCGCACCTTCGATCGCGGCACCGAGTTGCAGCAACTGATCGAACGCGACATCCACGCCGAAGGCGCGCTGCATTGCGTGCTGGTGGACGAGGCGCAGTTCCTCAACCGTGGCCAGGTCTGGCAGTTGAGCGAGGTGGTCGACCGCCTGCGCATTCCGGTGCTGTGCTACGGCCTGCGGACCGACTTCCGCGGCGAGCTGTTCGAGGGCAGCCAGTTCCTGCTGGCCTGGGCCGACGAGCTGGAGGAGATCAAGACCATCTGCCACAGCGGCAGCAAGGCCACCATGACCGTGCGCGTGGATGCGCAAGGCCACGCGGTGCAGGACGGCCCGCAGGTGGAGATCGGCGGCAACGAGCGCTACGTGTCGGTCAGCCGCGCCGAGTTCAAGAAGATCATGCGTGGCGAAGGCCGCATCGACCCGCTGCAGATCGCGTTGCCGCTGCCGCCTGCGGGCGCGTAACGCTCCACGGCATCGCGCTGGCTGAGGTGCAGCGCGATGCCGTGAATGTCGCCTGCCGCGGGCAATGTCGATCTTCTGCGAGACCGGGCATCGACACGTCGCCCAGTGAGAGTGGCATCGTCATGCCGAAGCGGTTGCGCACCGGACGAAGCCTTGCCTACGCGCAGATACCGTCCTTGTGCGGCGGCCATGACCCAGTCCCGCCAGATGGTCTTGATGCGCGGATCGTGACACACCACATTCTTCGATGATTCGGCCTTGCCGCGCCGGGTATTTGCCCGCCATCGGGCAGGTAAACCGCCGTGGTAACTGGCTGAAGAATTCAGCCGAAATGCGGTTAGCGCGCTGGCCCGGTATGCACGTGTGATGCGTTGCTAAACCCCTGCAGGCATTCGATCGCCGCTGCATTTCCGCTACACATCAACAGGCGTATCGTTGCGGTGCCGTTGCAGCGATCCACGCGCAACCAGGCGCAACCACAGTCCTGTAAACTGGCGACCATCCACTTGTCGGGAGGCAATTCATGGGTCCGCTTCCTCCCGAGTTACGCGCAGATATCGCGCGTGTTGGCCGGCTATCGTCGGTCCCGGATGTCCTGACCATTCTCACCCGCCTGACCGGCATGGGGTTCGCGGCTGTTGCGCGCGTGACCGATACGCGCTGGATCACCTGCCAGGTCCGCGACGAGCTGTCGTTCGGCCTGGCGCCCGGCGACGAGCTGCCCCTGGTCACCACCTTCTGCGACAGCGTGCGTACCCAGGGCAACGCCTTGTGGTTCGGCCATGCCTCCGAGCACCCGGTCTTCCGCGATCACCCCACGCCGCGGCTGTACGGCTTCGAAAGCTATGTCTCGGTGCCGATCAAGTTCGACGACGGCAGCGTGTTCGGCACCTTGTGCGCGCTGGACCCGCTGCCGCGCGTCATGGATGCGCCGATGGTGGAAAAGGTCGAGCTGCTGGCGCAACTGCTGGCAGCGCAGATCCAGGCCGAACAACGCGCCGAAGAGAGCGCGCAGGAATCGCGGCGCGCACGCAGCGAACTGGGGCGTATCGGCGCCTCCGCGCGCCTGCGCGAAGAATTCATCGGCATCCTTGGCCACGATCTACGTAACCCACTGCAGTCCATGCATGCGGTGGTGGACATGCTGGCGATCGACCCGCTCAACCAGCGCCAGGGCGGCGCGATCCGGTCGATGCAGCGCAGCCTGCGGCGCATGGAAGAACTGATCGACTTCGCCAACGATTTCGCGCGCGGTATCGAACGCGACTGGCTGCAACTGGACTACGGCAACGGCAGCGATCTGCTCGATGCCTTGTCGCAGGTCGTCGATGAAACCCGCGCCGCGTATCCGAACCAGGTGTTGTCCACACATGTGGCCATCGACGAGCCAGTGCATGGCGATGCGGTGCGCCTGGCGCAGATGTTCGGCAGCCTGATGATCAACGCCGTGGTGCAGGGGCAACAGAGTTCGCTGATCAAGGCGGTCGCGGTCACCGAGCAGGGCCGCCTGCGCATCGAGGTCTGCAATCTGGACGGGATCGATCCACGCCGGCTCGACGTGTTGCAGGCCTCCACCCACGTGCACACCGGCGGACGCGCCTTGCCCGAAGTGGATCTGGGCCTGCACATGGCCGCCCAGATCGCCCGGGCCCATCAAGGCGAACTGCGCATCCTCAGCGGCAAGGACGGCACCTGCTTCCGGGTGGACCTGGCCTGCGTGCGCCCGCGTGCGCGCATGCAGTTGGTCAACAGCTCGACGTCGGCCTGAGTCCGCGGCGCCTGGGCGACGCATCGGCGACTGTGCGGCTGTAACGCAGCCACGGTCGACATTCGAAATCGGCGGCCTGTCGTCACTGCGCCATCCGCACCTGCGTGACAATCGCCCACCTTATCGGTCGCGCGACGTCCCTGTGCGCTAGTAGACCTTGCGCTCGCTCGCCGGCGGCGGCGTCCACTGGTACAGCCAGGTTTCGGTCAGCGGCTTGCCGTTGGCGCGCAGGAACAGGCGGATATCGATCTGTCGGGTGCTGTCATCCGGCGGCACCAGGTCGAACATCGCCCGATAACCCTTGAGCTCATGCAGCGGACGCGCCGACACGATCTCGGTGCTGCCACGCGACACCTGGAGGATGGCCTCGACCTTGGCTTTGGGGTCCTTGGCCAACGCAGCCAGTTCGCCCCCGGCAAAATCCACCGCAAACCGCCACGAGAAATGGCTGCGCTTCTGCCCGACTATGCCGCCCAGGCCGGTGCGCGTGGCCACGCAATGCGCCAGCGGCGAGCTGGCCGGCGGATGCGCGCCCCAATACAACCGGTACCCCATCAGCAACTCTTGCCCCGGCTGCGGCTTGTCCTGCGGATTCCAGAACGCCACGATGTTGTCGAAGGTCTCGTCCACGGTCGGGATCTCGACCAACTGCACCGAGCCCTTGCCCCAGCCGCTCTTGGGTTCCACCCACAGGCAGGGGCGCTTCTCGTAGAACACGCCGTCGTCCTGGTAATGGTCAAAGTTGCGATCGCGCTGCAACAGGCCGAATCCGCGCGGATTCTCATCGACGAACATGTTGAAGCGCAGCTGCGGCGGGTTGCACAACGGCCGCCAGATCCACTCGCCGCCGCCGGTCCACATCGCCAGGCCATCGGTGTCGTGGATTTCCGGCCGCCAGTCCCAGTCCATGCGGCGATCGTTTTCGCCGACCTGGTACATGCTGGTGCACGGACCGATCCCCAATCGCTCGATGGTCTTGCGCGGGTAGAGCGCGCTGTCGATCTCCATCACCAACACTTCGCCATTGGTGATGGCAAAGCGATACGCACCAGCAACGCTGGGCGAGTCCAGCAGCCCGTACACCACCACGGTGTTCGAATCGTCAGCCGGCTGTTCCAGGTAATAGGCGATGAAGTCCGGGAACTCCTCCGGCCCGCCGGTACCGGTGTCGATCGCCAGCCCGCGCGCCGACTGCCCATACTGGCCTTCCTTGCCGACCGCACGGAAATAGCTCGCGCCCAGAAAGGCGGAGAAATCGCGATCGGTGTCCTTGCGCGTGTTGAGACGGAACCCGGCAAAGCCCAGGTCCTTGGGCAACTGCTTGCCGCCCAGCCCGCTGCTGCCGTAATCGAACGCCGCCGGATCGTACGCAAGTTGCTGCGCCTGGCCGTCGACGATGTCGTAGATGTGCACGGGGGTATGGAAGTACAGCCCCAGATGGAAGAACTTCGCCTGGAACTTGCCGTTGCCGTCGGCCCATAGTGCATGGTCCTGGCGGTAGCGGATCGACTGGTACTGATCCCAGTTCAATGCTTCCAGCGACCCCGGAAGCAGCTGCTTATGGCTCTTGTAAGGCGCCGTGGCCAACGCACGCGCCTGCCCCTTGAGCCAGCCATAGTCGAATGGTTGCGGCTGTCCCAAGCGACGCAGACCAACGGCCTTAGCCGCCAACGCCCACTGCGGCAGCGCCGGCAAACCGAGCGCGGCCAATGCGGCGGCGGCATTCTTCAGGAAGTGGCGTCGTTGCATGCGCATCGGTCTGCTCAGGGAATGGCCGCCATCATAGCCACAGCTCGGCACGGAGGTGAATGCGGAGGTCAGGGCGCGGCAGACGAAGGCGCGCACGCATTGGTCAGCTGCAGCTCCTGCGCCTTGCTGCACAGGAACTGTTGTTGCGCCTGCTGCGCGTCGGGTCCGGTGTAGCGCAGCAAGGTCCATTGCTCGTTCGCCTGCATGCGCTCGCCCGGCGCCAGCTGCCGGTACGGTGCGTGTACTTCCATTTCCAGCAGTCCGCGCTCGGGATGCTGCGGTGGCGCGTCCAGATACAGCTCCACCTGCCCTTGCTCCGGATGGATCGCGGACAGCGGCTGATGCGCAAAGCGGATCACCAGCACCTGGTCACCCGCAAAGCCCGCCATCCAGCCTGCCGAAGGCTGCAACAACACCTTGCCGCGCTGAATCAGCCCGTCCTGTCGCGCATCGGCACGCAACGCAAACACACCGCCTTGATGCCGGTAGATCGGCGCAACCGTGCCGGCCTCGGTCGGCGGCTGCAGGCGAATGTCTGCCGCGTCGGCAACCGGCACAAACACACGCGTGCCCGCGGCAACCCGCGTGTTGAACCACAGATCCCAGGCGATCGACTCCTTGCGAATATTCCGAGCGATTGCTTCCACCTCCACGGTATCGGTCCGCGTCGATGAGAGGGCAACGCGCTTGCGTAGCTGCACGCCGGTGACCGGACTGGGCACGCCTTCCAGGATCAGGTGATCGCCACTACGTGTGACTGCACGTGTGGTTGCCAACGACAGATATGGATCCGGTGGCCAAACCGCGGTGGCCGCCTTGCGTGTCGGGTTGACCTGTTGGTGCATCCACCACTGACTCTGCGGCCCCACCCAGACATCGTGGCCGAGATACGGAATATCGCCTGCAGTAACGGACACTTCTGGCACGGGCTGCTGATCAACCGCCTCACCCGTCTTCAACACGTTGGGGTGTCCACGCAAATTGAAGGACAGTACGCGCCCACCGAACGCGGGCGTAGCACTGAGTTCAACAACCCCGTTGTGCAACTGGATGCGCTCAACTGCAGGTTTGGCGCTGGACGCAAGCTCATCCGCGCATGCGCCTGTTGCCAGCGGCAACGCTGATACACCCACAAGCATGATCGGCATTAAGTAGCGCAGTGAGGCAGGCATAGACGACTCCAATCGCAGGACGTCACGATTGTGGCGCGATGCACGGCAACGCACCATCAAGCAATCGGCCACTGCGGCTCCAAGGGTGCCGTTTGCTGTTACCCGAGGGCGACTCGCAAGCTGTCGTAGCTGACGCAGAACTGGAGGCTGGTGTTTCGATCAGCGTGGGTCACCTGTCCGGCGTTCAACGCTGGCAACTGCTGCACCACACCGTCGCGCGTTGTCCGATCGTGGCGTGTTTCAACACACGTCCACACTGCTTGCAGGCTTCACCCTCACGCCCATACACCGTGAGTTCCTGCTCGAAGTAACCGGGCGCCCCGTCCGGGCTGATGAAATCGCGCAGCGTGGTTCCGCCGCGCTGGATGGCGTAGCCGAGGATGTCTTTCACTGCTGTGGCCAGGCGCCGGTAACGGTCCAATGACACTTTGCCCGCTTCGCGTAATGGGCTGATTCCGGCGCGATGCAGGCTTTCTGCTGCATAGATATTTCCCACGCCGACGACGACCGCCTGATCCATCAGAAAGGTTTTCACTGCCGCGCGCCGGCCACTCGCCAGTGCATGCAGATAATCGCCAGTAAATGCATCCGATAATGGTTCCGGGCCGAGTGCCGCCAGCAGATCGTGCACGTGTGCATCGCTCTGCCACAACAGGCAACCAAACCGACGCGGATCGTTGAAGCGCAGGACACGGCCATTTTCCAGGCTGATATCCACATGATCGTGCGCCCGCGGCGGGGTATCGCCAGGTAACACGCGCAGACTTCCCGACATTCCAAGATGCAGCAGCGCGCTGCCGCCGGCAGCGGTATCGATCAACAGGTATTTGGCCCGGCGACGCACATCGGTAATGGTCGCGCCGGGCAACAAGCGTTCGATCTGCTCAGGAATCGGCCAGCGCAGGTCGGGGCGTCGCAAGATGACGCCATGGATGCGTTGGCCGACCAGATGCGGAGCCAGTCCACGCAAGGTGGTTTCGACTTCGGGCAGCTCGGGCATGCAGGTCTCCAATTGGCCAGGCCGGCGGTGCACCGACACCGATTCAATATGGTGGCCAACGGCAGTAAATCCAGCTCGTCGCCCCAGTCTCGTTACGGTGCTCGATTGCGCCAGTGGAGCGTCCGAGTGTCTGATTGCCGTGGCGCTACTCGGCTTCAGCTCTGCCTCTGCCTCTGGCTTGGCTTTAGCTCTGGCTTTGGCTTTGGCTTTGGCTTTGGCTTTGGCTTTGGCTTTTCGCAGCTAAATTTCGCACAAAAAGAAACCCTCAGTCCTATTGGACTGAGGGTTTCGGGTAAAGCCCCTGGCGATGACCTACTCTCGCATGGCTTGAGCCACACTACCATCGGCGCAGCTGCGTTTCACTTCCGAGTTCGGGATGGGATCGGGTGGTTCCACAGCGCTAATTTCACCAGGGAGACGGTTGGAGCAGCGCTTGATAGCGCTCGTCTCGCATAGGTAACTTGTGACGTAGCTTGCGTTTGGTGATCTACCAACGTTCGTTGGGACCAAGGCAACTTGAGGTTATATGGTCAAGCCGCACGGATCATTAGTATCAGTTAGCTCAATACATTGCTGTACTTACACACCTGACCTATCAACCACATAGTCTATATGGTTCCTTTAGGGGGCTTGTGCCCCGGGAAGTCTCATCTTGAGGCGCGCTTCCCGCTTAGATGCTTTCAGCGGTTATCGCTTCCGAACATAGCTACCCGGCAATGCCACTGGCGTGACAACCGGAACACCAGAGGTTCGTCCACTCCGGTCCTCTCGTACTAGGAGCAGCCCCTCTCAAACTTCCAACGCCCATGGCAGATAGGGACCGAACTGTCTCACGACGTTCTGAACCCAGCTCGCGTACCACTTTAAATGGCGAACAGCCATACCCTTGGGACCGACTACAGCCCCAGGATGTGATGAGCCGACATCGAGGTGCCAAACACCGCCGTCGATATGAACTCTTGGGCGGTATCAGCCTGTTATCCCCGGAGTACCTTTTATCCGTTGAGCGATGGCCCTTCCATACAGAACCACCGGATCACTAAGACCTACTTTCGTACCTGCTTGATCCGTCGATCTTGCAGTCAAGCACGCTTATGCCTTTGCACACAGTGCGCGATGTCCGACCGCGCTGAGCGTACCTTCGTGCTCCTCCGTTACTCTTTAGGAGGAGACCGCCCCAGTCAAACTACCCACCATACACGGTCCCTGATCCGGATAACGGATCTAGGTTAGAACGTCAAGCACGACAGGGTGGTATTTCAAGGATGGCTCCACTGCAGCTAGCGCCACAGTTTCATAGCCTCCCACCTATCCTACACAGACGAACTCAACGTTCAGTGTAAAGCTATAGTAAAGGTTCACGGGGTCTTTCCGTCTTGCCACGGGAACGCTGCATCTTCACAGCGATTTCAATTTCACTGAGTCTCGGGTGGAGACAGCGCCGCTGTCGTTACGCCATTCGTGCAGGTCGGAACTTACCCGACAAGGAATTTCGCTACCTTAGGACCGTTATAGTTACGGCCGCCGTTTACTGGGGCTTCGATCAAGAGCTTCGCCTTGCGGCTGACCCCATCAATTAACCTTCCAGCACCGGGCAGGCGTCACACCCTATACGTCCACTTTCGTGTTTGCAGAGTGCTGTGTTTTTGATAAACAGTCGCAGCGGCCTGGTTTCTGCGACCCTCTTCAGCTATAGCTCGCATGAGCCACCAAAAAGGGTGCACCTTCTCCCGAAGTTACGGTGCCATGTTGCCTAGTTCCTTCACCCGAGTTCTCTCAAGCGCCTGAGAATTCTCATCCTACCCACCTGTGTCGGTTTACGGTACGGTCTTCGTGAGCTGAAGCTTAGGAGCTTTTCCTGGAAGCGTGGTATCAGTGACTTCGCCATAAAGGCTCGTCTCGGTGCTCGGTCTTAAAGGATCCCGGATTTGCCAAAGATCCAAACCTACCGCCTTTCCCCGGGACAACCAACGCCCGGTACACCTAACCTTCTCCGTCCCTCCATCGCACTCACGCGAGGTGCAGGAATATTAACCTGCTTCCCATCGACTACGGCTTTCGCCCTCGCCTTAGGGACCGACTAACCCTGCGTCGATTAACGTTGCGCAAGGAAACCTTGGGCTTTCGGCGTGCGGGCTTTTCACCCGCATTATCGTTACTCATGTCAGCATTCGCACTTCCGATACCTCCAGCAGACTTCTCAATCCACCTTCGCAGGCTTACGGAACGCTCCTCTACCGCGCATAAAACAAGTTTTATGCACCCCAAGCTTCGGTTCACTGCTTAGCCCCGTTAAATCTTCCGCGCAGACCGACTCGACCAGTGAGCTATTACGCTTTCTTTAAAGGGTGGCTGCTTCTAAGCCAACCTCCTGGCTGTCTATGCCTTTCCACATCGTTTTCCACTTAGCAGTGAATTTGGGACCTTAGCTGTGGGTCTGGGTTGTTTCCCTTTTCACGACGGACGTTAGCACCCGCCGTGTGTCTCCCGGATAGTACGTACTGGTATTCGGAGTTTGCAATGGTTTGGTAAGTCGCGATGACCCCCTAGCCATAACAGTGCTCTACCCCCAGTAGTATTCGTCCGAGGCGCTACCTAAATAGCTTTCGAGGAGAACCAGCTATCTCCGGGTTCGATTAGCTTTTCACTCCTAATCACAGCTCATCCCCGTCTTTTGCAACAGACGTGGGTTCGGGCCTCCAGTACCTGTTACGGCACCTTCACCCTGGCCATGACTAGATCACCCGGTTTCGGGTCTACTGCCCGCGACTATGCGCCCTTATCAGACTCGGTTTCCCTTCGCCTCCCCTATACGGTTAAGCTTGCCACGAACAGTAAGTCGCTGACCCATTATACAAAAGGTACGCAGTCACTCTTGCGAGCTCCTACTGCTTGTACGCACACGGTTTCAGGATCTATTTCACTCCCCTCTCCGGGGTTCTTTTCGCCTTTCCCTCACGGTACTGGTTCACTATCGGTCGGTCAGGAGTATTTAGCCTTGGAGGATGGTCCCCCCATATTCAGACAGGGTTTCACGTGCCCCGCCCTACTCGTCTTCACTGGAGTGGCCCTTTTAAATACAGGGCTATCACCTTCTATGGCCAATCTTTCCAGATTGTTTTTCTAAAGCCATTCCAGCTTAAGGGCTGCTCCCCGTTCGCTCGTCACTACTTAGGGAATCTCGGTTGATTTCTTTTCCTCCGGTTACTTAGATATTTCAGTTCACCGGGTTCGCTTCCAGCAGCTATGAATTCACTGCAGGATACTGCCGAAGCAGTGGGTTTCCCCATTCGGACATTGCCGGATCAAAGCTTGTTGCCAGCTCCCCGACACTTTTCGCAGGCTACCACGTCCTTCATCGCCTCTGACCGCCTAGGCATCCACCGTGTGCGCTTATTCGCTTGACCATATAACCCCAAGTTGCCTCGGAGTTACATGTCGTGTTGTGTGGGGTACAAAGCCACCAACGCGAACATACGACTCAATTATTTAGGGACTCGAAGTCCCCGCCTTAGCCTCAACGACACGTTTAGATAGATATCTCAAACGCTCGCTACGTCACAAGTTATAAAAGAACATGTATCAGCCTCAACGCTGATCCATATAAATTCTTAAGTGTGCACTACATTCAGAGTGGTGGGTCTGGGTAGACTCGAACTACCGACCTCACCCTTATCAGGGGTGCGCTCTAACCACCTGAGCTACAGACCCGAAGTCTTTTCACTCAATATGGTGGAGCCTGTCGGGATCGAACCGACGACCCCCTGCTTGCAAAGCAGGTGCTCTCCCAGCTGAGCTAAGGCCCCAAAAGGGACTTCGCATACCGACCTGTGCCGGTATGAATCTCTGAATGCAGGTAATTTGTGAGGACGCCCGCAAGACGATGACGTCATGCTCAAAAGGAGGTGATCCAGCCGCACCTTCCGATACGGCTACCTTGTTACGACTTCACCCCAGTCATCGGCCACACCGTGGCAAGCGCCCTCCCGAAGGTTAAGCTACCTGCTTCTGGTGCAACAAACTCCCATGGTGTGACGGGCGGTGTGTACAAGGCCCGGGAACGTATTCACCGCAGCAATGCTGATCTGCGATTACTAGCGATTCCGACTTCATGGAGTCGAGTTGCAGACTCCAATCCGGACTGAGATAGGGTTTCTGGGATTGGCTTACCCTCGCGGGTTTGCAGCCCTCTGTCCCTACCATTGTAGTACGTGTGTAGCCCTGGTCGTAAGGGCCATGATGACTTGACGTCATCCCCACCTTCCTCCGGTTTGTCACCGGCGGTCTCCTTAGAGTTCCCACCATTACGTGCTGGCAACTAAGGACAAGGGTTGCGCTCGTTGCGGGACTTAACCCAACATCTCACGACACGAGCTGACGACAGCCATGCAGCACCTGTCTCACGGTTCCCGAAGGCACCAATCCATCTCTGGAAAGTTCCGTGGATGTCAAGACCAGGTAAGGTTCTTCGCGTTGCATCGAATTAAACCACATACTCCACCGCTTGTGCGGGCCCCCGTCAATTCCTTTGAGTTTCAGTCTTGCGACCGTACTCCCCAGGCGGCGAACTTAACGCGTTAGCTTCGATACTGCGTGCCAAATTGCACCCAACATCCAGTTCGCATCGTTTAGGGCGTGGACTACCAGGGTATCTAATCCTGTTTGCTCCCCACGCTTTCGTGCCTCAGTGTCAGTGTTGGTCCAGGTAGCCGCCTTCGCCACGGATGTTCCTCCCGATCTCTACGCATTTCACTGCTACACCGGGAATTCCGCTACCCTCTACCACACTCTAGTGACCCAGTATCCACTGCAATTCCCAGGTTGAGCCCAGGGCTTTCACAACAGACTTAAACCACCACCTACGCACGCTTTACGCCCAGTAATTCCGAGTAACGCTTGCACCCTTCGTATTACCGCGGCTGCTGGCACGAAGTTAGCCGGTGCTTATTCTTTGGGTACCGTCAGAACAATCGGGTATTAACCGACTGCTTTTCTTTCCCAACAAAAGGGCTTTACAACCCGAAGGCCTTCTTCACCCACGCGGCATGGCTGGATCAGGCTTGCGCCCATTGTCCAATATTCCCCACTGCTGCCTCCCGTAGGAGTCTGGACCGTGTCTCAGTTCCAGTGTGGCTGATCATCCTCTCAGACCAGCTACGGATCGTCGCCTTGGTGGGCCTTTACCCCGCCAACTAGCTAATCCGACATCGGCTCATTCAATCGCGCGAAGCCCGAAGGTCCTCCGCTTTCACCCGTAGGTCGTATGCGGTATTAGCGTAAGTTTCCCTACGTTATCCCCCACGAAAGAGTAGATTCCGATGTATTCCTCACCCGTCCGCCACTCGCCACCCATAAGAGCAAGCTCTTACTGTGCTGCCGTTCGACTTGCATGTGTTAGGCCTGCCGCCAGCGTTCACTCTGAGCCAGGATCAAACTCTTCACTTAAAATTACATGCCCGAAGGCAAATTACTTTAGCTGCAGAAGTTCAACCACTGGCAACTTATCGCTTGCAAAGCAATTAATATGTTGCATTTTGATTAAACGTCTGCAAGATGGACAATCATCCTTCCTGCAGGCGTCCGCACAAATTACCTGCGCACACTGTCAAAGAACATTGGGAAGTGGCCTCAGCGCCGTTCCCGTCAGCTTCGTCGTTTCCGTCGAAGCGAGCCGCCCATTATAGCGGACTTTTTCTTGCCGTCAACACCTCATTTCGAGGTGGTTGACGCTGCTTCGTTTCGACCCGAAGGTTTTCTGCGAAGCGAGCCGGCCATATTAGCAGGCTTTTCATCTTCGTCAACCCCTCGTGAAGAGGAAGTTGCCGTCGCTGCACTTCAATCCGCCGTAGCGTCTTTCCGTGTAGCGAGCCGCCCATCATAGCCGGCTTTTCCGTTTCGTCAACACCTTGTGATGTTTCCGATTCGCCCCGTTCGTTGTTGCGATGCTTCGAGAAGCGCCGCCGTCCTGAGCGAGGCCGCGCAGTTTATCGAGACTGTGCAGAAGTGCAAGCACTTTTTGACACTGGCATGACACGCACGTCATTGCGTCCATGCGCGGGACCTGATTCCACGCACTTTGCGGTGTATCCGGCCTGCTCTCTCTATCAGGGTCATGGGGACCGTGCATCCGCATCGCAGCGACGCCGTGCTTTCTAGGCAGGACAACAAGAGCGTCGATAGAGAGCCAACCACGCAAGGTGCTGCGCTATCGATCATCGGCGCGCTCGGTGAGAATGCATGCACTAGATAGAGAGCTCCCAATGTCTCCCTTACGCAGCCTGCTTCGCGATCTGTCCCTGCCTGCGATTGCCGCGGGCTTTGTCACGGTGCTGGTGGGCTTTGCCAGTTCTGCGGTGATCGTGTTCGAGGCGGCGCGTCACCTGGGCGCGGACCAGGCGCAGATCGCCTCGTGGATGTGGGCGCTCGGCATCGGCATGGGCGTGACCTGCATCGGCCTGTCGCTGCGCTACCGGGTGCCGGTGGTGACGGCCTGGTCCACGCCGGGTGCGGCCATGCTGATCGGCAGTGCGGCCGGGGTGCCATTGCGCGAAGCGGTCGGCGCGTTTGTGCTGGCGGCGGTGCTTGGCATGCTGGCCGGCTTCTCGGGCTTATTTGAAAAGGCAATCCGGCGCATTCCGATCTCGCTGGCCTCGGGCATGTTAGCCGGGGTGTTGTTGCGCTTTGGGCTGGACTTGTTCGTGGCGATGCAGAGCCAGGTGTGGCTGGCGCTGGCGATGCTGGCGGCCTATCTGGCCGGGCGGCGCTGGTTTGCGCGCTATGCGGTGATCGCGACCTTGCTGGTCGGCGTGGCGATTGCGGCCGGCAGCGGGTTGATGCAGTGGAAGAGCGTGCAGCTTGAACTGGCCCGGCCGGTGCTGGTGGTGCCGTCGTTGTCGTGGGCGGCGTTGTTCGGGCTGGCGATTCCGTTGTTCGTGGTCACCATGGCCTCGCAGAACGTGCCGGGCGTGGCGGTGATCCGCGCTTCCGGCTACGCGGTGCCGATCTCGCCGACGATCGGCTGGATCGGAGTGGTCAATACGCTGCTGGCACCGTTCGGCGGCTATGCCTTGAACCTGGCGGCCATCACCGCGGCGATCTGCATGGGTCGCGAGGCGCACGAGGATCCGGCGCGGCGTTACACCGCTGCGGTGAGCGCCGGGGTGTTCTATGTGCTGATCGGCGTGTTCGGTGCGACCGTGGCGGCGGTGTTCGCGGCCTTCCCGCGCGAGCTGGTGATGGCCATCGCCGGGATCGCCTTGCTGGGCACGATCGGCAACAGCCTGGCGGCCGCCTTGCAGCAGGACAGTGAGCGCGAAGCGGCCTTGATCACCTTCCTGGTGACCGCATCGGGGCTGACGCTGGGCGGGATCGGCGCCTCGTTCTGGGGCCTGGTGGCCGGGACGATCACCTTGCTGGTGTTGCGACCGCGGGCCTAGGGCAGCGATCAAAGCGACGGCGCGCACCGCCAGGCGGGCGCGGCCGTGCGCGGAGTCCTCAACACTGCGGTACTTCCGCGCCGTCCGCACCCCGCTGGCGACTGCTCGCGACGTTTTGTCAGCCACTGCTGGCCGCGGCAGGCGATTCGGTTGCGGGTTGCGCTTATTCGGGGTCGCGTAGCTGCAGCAGCCAGTGGGCGGTGACGCCGTTGGGGCTGGGCAGCGGTTCGAGGTGGAACTGGCGGTAGACCGGCGCGCCGCCCTGCGCGCGCAGCGGCAGGGTGACATAGGCGGCGCGCCCTTGCCGCAGCGCGTCTTCGAGCAGCTCCACCTTGGACGGGGCGGCATCGCTGGCCAGCAGGAACAGGATGTCGCAACCGATCAGGTCGGCCACTTCGGTCTGGCTGAGTTCTGCGAAGGCCGGATTGACGAACATCAGCCGGTGCGCGTCTGCGGTGCCGCGTTCGATGATGGCCACACCATCGCGCAGCCGCGAGAGCGAGGCTTCGAGCAAGGTGAAATCCTGCTGGAAGCGCTTGCGCTCCATCAGTTCGATCAGCACGCGCAGGCTGCGCGCCGATTCCAGGTGCAGCGGCGACCAGCGCCGCGCGCGACCGCGCACGGTTTCCTGCCAGAGGTCGAAGCTCTTGCGTGGCGACAAGCGCGAATTGGGAATGTCCTGCAGCTTGGCCAGCTGCGGATTGCCGGCCCATTTGACCTGCTGCACCTGCTCGCGGCGGGTCCACAGCAAGGCGCTGCGCGACTGCGGCATCAGCGGCACGAAGATGAAACCGGCCGCCAGCGGGGCGAGGTCGGCCAGCTCGGGGAACACCTCGCCGATCGCATCCACATGCAGGGCGCCGACCGCGTCTTCGCGCAGGGCATCGTGGTGTTCGGATTCGATGTGGTCGCGGATGCGGCGCAGCGCGGCCGCGTCCGGGGTGCTGCCATGCCGGCTGATCTCGCCGCCATGGAAGATCGCCACGCCGTCGGCGTCGACCACGTCCATCAGGTCGGGCGCCATGTCGGCGAGCATTTCCACGGTCATCTGGTCGGCGTCATTGAAGTCGGTGATCAGCTTCTCGCGCACGGTGAGCAGCACCGATTCCATATGCGCACGCGCCACCGCCTGCAATCCGCCGATGCGCCCGGCCAGCGCGCGGGTCACCGCATCGGTGGCATCGCGCATGGCGTGGCTGGTGAAGTGCGGGCTGTAGTGGTGGCAAGCGATCAGCCCCCACAGCGCGTCGTTGACGACAATCGAGGACACCAGCGTGGCGGTCACGCCCATGTTGGCCAGGTATTCCAGATGCACCGGCGAGACGCTGCGCAGGCTGACATCGCTCAGGTCCACCGGGGTGCCCAGGCGCGGATGCAGGGTGGGTTCGATCGGCGAGGCCCGATAGCCGACGTCGGCGATCTGGCGGACGCGGTTGCGCAGGTACAGCGCGCGCGCCTGGGCCGGGATGTCGGTGGCCGGGTAATGCAGGCCGAGATAGGCGTCCAGCTCGGGCTGGCGCGCTTCGGCGATGATGTCGCCATTCCACTCTTCGTCGAAGCGATACACCATCACCCGATCGAAGCCGATCATGCTGCGCAGCCCCTTGGCGGCGCGCACGGCGGCTTCGGCGATGCCGGGATCGCGCTCGATGCTGCGCAGCAGTGGCAGCGCTTCGCGCAGGGTGACGTCCATCAGGCGTGCGTCGCGCGGCTCGATTTCCACCAGCCACTGCTCCGGATACAGATGCCAGGCGGCCACCCAGGGGTGCTCGGTGGGTGCTGCACGCAAGGGAAAGCGCACGTCGGCATGCAGCAGGTGCTGCGCCTGGTCCTCCACCGCAAACGGCTGCTCGCCGGGCAGTTCCAGCACGTGGGTGTAGACCATGCCCAACAGCTCGGCCAGCGGCACGCCGAGCAGGTCGGCGGCGGTGGTGCTGGCCTGCACGATGCGGCCGTCGGCCGGCTCGATCACCAGCAGCACGCCGTACGGCTGGATCATGCCGGGAATATGGATCGGCTCACGCGCACAGACATCCATATCCAGGGGTTCGGTGGGCTGATTCACGGGCGCGGCTCCGCTGCAAGACAGGTGTGGAAGTGGGCGAACATGCGCTGCGCACCGTCGATGGCGGCCTCGCGCGCGGAAGAGGTGTCCAGGCGTTGGTCGAGCACGGCCTGGAAACGGCGCCAGCCGGCCGGATCGTCGTTGGCCAGTTCGAAATAGCGCAAGGCATCAGCCAGCGCAGGCTGCTGCTTGCGCAAGGTGCGCGCGATCATTCGCCCGCCAAGTTGCGAGCCTTCGATGACGTAGAGCATGCCCCAGCGCGCGGCATCGTTGCCGGCGGCAGGCGCTGCGATGGGCGCCTGCGGCGGCTGCCCGAGCGTGTGCAGGTCCTCGCGCAGGGCCGGGACGCGGCGGCGGTACTGCCAGCTGGTGCCAATCAGGGTGCTGAGCCAGTCGCTCAGTTGCGCTTCGAAGCCGGCCAGCAGCGCATGGTGCCGGCGCAGGATCAGCGCGTAGGCAGCGCGATCGACCTGCCCCTGCCCCAGCGCCTGCATCAGCGGAACCGTTTCGACCAGGCGGTGGGTGTCCTGCGTGGCATGGCGCAGCACGAGCGCGGCCGAGGTCGGAACAGCCAGGGTGTCAGGACACATAGGGAGTCGAGGCGGTGCCGCAGCACGGAGGACACCAGCCTAGCAGTGACTGCGCAAATCAGATAAAGCGGGCGCGAGCACAAGCTGAATAGGTTGGCTTCACCCCTGTGGCGCGGGAGCCATGCCGGCCCCCCGCCCCGCCCGGCGCCAGGCCATGACCCAGCCTGCGGCAAGCAGAAAACCCGCCAGCAACCAGGGTGCGCCGGGCAGATGCAGCGGTGCGCCCGTGCCGATAAACCAGGCGAACACATTGGCAAACAGCAGCGGACCGGCGATGCCGGCCAGACTGACCAGGCTGGTCAGCGCGCCCTGCACGCGGCCCTGCGCATCGGCACCCACCTCTCGGGTGATCAAGGCCTGCGCGGCCGGTGCGGCGATCGCCCAGAACGCGCTGATCGGCACGCCGATCAGGAACGCGGTACCGCTGTCGGCCAGCCCGTAGATGACGAAACCGACCACCCCGCAGCCCAGACCCAGCAGCAGCGCATGGCGTTCGCCCAGCCAGCGCACCAGCCGGCCGACCAGCAGCGCATTGACGATGATGCTGCACACGCCGACGCCGGCCAGCACCCAGCTCACCTCGCGCGGGCCCCAGTGATATTGATAACCGGCGAACAGCACGAAGATGCTGGGATAAACGTAGTGCGCCAGGTTGGCCAGAAACACCACCGAGGCCAGGCCAAACACCTGCGGATAGCGGCGCAGCAGCTTGAGCGCACCGAGCGGGTTGGCATGCGACCAGTCCAGGCGTGGCGTGCGGCGTTCGGCAGGCAAGGATTCGGGCAGCACGAACCAGCCATACAACACGTTCAACAGCGCCAGCCCGGCGGCAAACCAGAACGGCCAGCGCAGGCCGATGCTGCCCAGCCAGCCGCCGATCAACGGCCCGGCGACAAAGCCAATACCGAACGCGGCGCCAAGCATGCCGAACGCGCCGGCGCGTTTATCGGCCGGGGTGACGTCGGCGATGTAGGCGTTGGCGGTGGAAAAGCTGGCCGAGCACACCCCGGAGATCACCCGCGCCAGCAGCAGCATCGGCAGGGAATGGGCGACCGCCATCAGGATGAAGTCCAGGCCCAGGCCCAGGCAGGAAAGCAGGATCACCGGGCGGCGGCCATAGCGGTCGGACAGGGTGCCCTGCAGCGGCGAGCAGACGAACTGGATGGCGGCGAACAAAAAGCCGAACCAGCCGATCCAGCCGGCGGCGACGGCGTAGTCGCCACCGGTGAACTGGCGCACCAGATCCGGCAGCACCGGAATGATCACGCCGAACGACAGCACGTCGATCAGCACGGTGATGAAGATGAAGATCAGCGCGGCGCGGCGCCGGCCCGTGGCGGGAGCGGAATCTGCTGGGAGGGACATCGCGCTGCGCAGTGGGGCGAAGCGGCGAGTGTAGCGGTGGACTGGGTGGCGCAGTTGTGGGGATGAGCTGTCGCCTGATACGCCCAAGGTCCCCCTCACTGAAAGCCCCTCTCCTGCGGGGCGAGAAGGCATGGCTTGCACGCCACTGGCGTGCGTGCCCTGGAGCGCCCGCGCCTCATGCTTGGGCCGGGGCGCGTAGCGGGGGTTGGGGTGAGGGTACCGACGAAGCCACAGGAATTGTGAGGTGACACGAGCTTCGCCCGCACCCTCGTCCGCCCCGCCGGGGCCCCTTCTCCCGGTGGGAGAAGGGAGCCGTGCTGCTTCTTTCCTGTTTTGGAAGGCAGCGCAGGATCTGGGCGATCCTGGTGCCAACTTGCGCTTACTCGACGCTGATGGTCTGGGTCAGCGTGTGGCTGGCACCGGGGGCGAGTTCGATGACGTCCGGGCCGGCGTTGGCCGCTTCCAGGCAGACGTAATCGCGCCAGCCCTCGCCCACGTCGGCCATCTTGGCGGCTGCCTCTTGGCCCGGGTTCCAGGCCACCAGCGAGCGGCTGCCCTGGGTGGCGATGACGATGCGGCGGCCGAGCACCGGGTCGGTCAGGGTGTAGCGGCCGCCGGCGTTGGTGTAGATGCGGTCGCTGCGGCCGGGGTCGCGTGGGTCGCGCAGGCTCCAGTCGCCCTGCTGGCGGTGGGCGGTGGCGTAGTTCTCGTACTTGTCGAGGTAGTCCAGCCCGTCCAGGCCCTGCACGCTGACCTTGAGCGCGTCGCCGACGCGGAAGTAGTTGTGCAGCGCCTGGGTGAAGCGCACCGGGGCCGGGCTGGTGTTTTCGGTGATCAGGCTTTGTTCGAGGGTGCGGCCAATGCGCAGGGTCATGCGCAGGCGCAGCGCCAGGTCGTCGAAGCTGGGCGGGGTTAGCGTGAGCACCAGGGTGCCGTCGTTCTCGCGCCGGCTCTCGGTGAGCTGCCAGGGCACGGTGCGCACGAAGCCATGCGCAGGGACCTCGCCGGTCTGGTCCTGGCGGCCGAAGTACGGCCAGCACACCGGCGCGCCGCCGCGGATCGGGGTGGGCGGCTGCTTGGCGGTGGGCGACAGCCACATCACGTCCTGCCCGCCCTTGGGCACGAACGACAGCAGCTGGCCGCCGAACAGGCTGATGGCGGCGGTGGAGAACGGGGTGTCGATCAACAGCGAGGGAAAGCCGTGGAAGTCGCCTGTGCGCAGGCCGGTGAGGTCGGACATGGGGGGTGCCTTCTGGACGATGGGGGATTGGACGAATGCGGGATAGGCGGCCGGCAGCTTGAACGCCGTGGCGCGGATGGCCGCCGCGCCGGCGACCGGCGGGGCGGCGCGCAGGGCGGTGAGGATGCGCTGGCCGGGGCGGCCGTCGGCCGGCTGCAGGCCCAGGCGGGTCTGCTCGACCTGGATGGCGCGCCGGCTGGCGGTGCCGATCATGCCGTCGGCCTCGCCGATCAGGTGGCCGCGGGCCAGCAGCAATTGCTGCAGTTCGCGCCGTTCGGGCCGGCCCAGGCCGGGGTCGTCGGTGGGCCAGGCGGCGACCAAGCCGGCGCCACCACGCAGGCGGTCGGCGAGCAGGGCGATCGACAGCGCGTAGCTTTCGGCGGCGTTGTAGGCGTAGATCGCGTCGTAGTTGCGGAACACCAGGAATGCCGGGCCGGTCGCGCCGGCCGGCAGCAGCAGGGCAGCCGGGGTGTCGGCGGGCAGGCCGGCCGGCGCCAGCGCCTTGCCGTCGGTGCCGAGCAGGCCGGCGTTTTGCCAGGCCTGCAGCGGTTGGCGCCGGGTGCGGCCGGCCTTGCTGGCATCGAAGCCGGCGGGCAGGCGGACTTCCATGCCCCAGGGACGGGCGCGCTCCCAGCCGGCCTTGACCAGATAGTTGGCGGTGGAGGCCAGCGCGTCGGGAATGCTGGCGACCAGGTCGCGTCGGCCGTCGCCGTCGCCATCCACCGCGATGCGGGCATAGGTCGAGGGCATGAACTGGGTCTGCCCGAAGGCGCCGGCCCAGGAGCCGGTCAAGCCATTCGGCGACAGATCGCCTTGCTGCAGCAGGCCGAGCAAGGCGAGAAATTCGCCACGGAAGAACGGCTGGCGGCGGCCCGCGCACGACAGCGTGGCCAGCGAGACCAGCAGTGGGCGCTTGCCGGTGACGCGGCCGTAGTCGCTCTCCACGCCCCAGACCGCCACGATGGTGGCCGGATCGACCCCGGTCTGTTCGGACAGGCGGGTAAGCAAATCGCGGTGGGTGGCCAGCATGGCCTGGCCGTCGGCGACGCGTTGACTGTCGACCAGGCTGGCGAGGTAGTCCCAGATCGGAGTGGTGAATTCGGGCTGGGCATCGAGCAGCGGCAACACGCTGGGGTCGGGCGACAGGCCGGCGGTGAAGCGCTGGAAGTCGGCGGCCGCCACGCCCTTGGCGGCGGCCTGGGTCTGCAGGCCGGCCAGGCAGCGGTCGAAGGCCGGATCGGCGCAGGCGATCAGCGGCACCAGCGCCAACAGCGCAGGCAGGACGCGCCGGGTCGGCATCACGGCGCGATCGCCGGCGTGTGGACGGAGGTCATGCGGTGGAGCGCTCCTGCGGCAGGTCGAGCCGCCGAGGATAGCCAACCTGGCTGGTTGCAGGCGTGCAGGCCGTGATGTTGCGACGGCATCGTGCGCTGCGCTGGTCGGCAGCGACACGCAGGGGTGACTGTGCGGTGCGCACGCTTTTCAGAGGGGTGAGTGCGGCGCAGAGGCCATGTAGCGCCAGTCAGAGGGTGATGTTGCGCGCCGATGGAGTGGCATTGGTCCGGCCCGCCTGGCGAAGACGCCGCGGCAACCCAGCGGCGTCGATCGCCGCGCCTAGCTGCCGTCGCCGGTGATGCCGGTCAGCAGCGACAGCGCCGGGCTGGAGGGGCTGGTGTCGGACATACGTCGGGCGCGCGCCCTGCGCGGGGCGTCGTGGCGGGGGCCGAACCAGATCAGTGCCGTGGCCAGGCACGCCGGCAGCACGATCGCGAACACCACGATGGCCACAAGCACCCACTGCCAGAGATTGAAGGTTGCCATCATCGTGTCCGCCCCGCGGCGAGCTCCGCCGAGGCGGCAAGCTTCCGGGATCGGCTGCGAACGTGGCGTCGAGAAAGCACGGCCGTGCCTGCCGTTCGTCGGAACGAACGGGGTGCTGTCTATCGCGTTAGATCACGCGGGTGATGGAGACAACCCGCGTGATTGCAGCAGCAACGCGGCGCATTGATCGCCCCGCACGCTCGCCGCACCAGCCAGGCTCCGGCAACGCGTTGCCACGGGGTCCGTCTGACGCCCGGCGGCTTCAGGCAAACCGCTCCAGCAGGAAATCGACGAAGCTGCGTACCGTGACCGAGCGCCAGCGGGTTTGGGGGTAGAGCACGCTTACTGGACGGTGCAGTTCCCGGTCCTGAAACAGCCGCACCAGCCGGCCCGCTTCCACGTCGGCACGCAGCAGGAACGCCGGCTGCAGCACGATGCCCAGGCCCTGCAAGGCCGCCAGGTGCAGAGCCGGGCCGCTAGTGAGATGCAACTGCGCGTGCGACAGCGGGCCGATTCGCTCGCCGGTGTAGTCCTGCCACTGGCCGAGCGCCTTGGCATCCATCCCCAGGCATTGGTGCCCGGCCAGCTCGGCAAGCCGTTGCGGGGTACCGTTGCGGTGCAGATAGGCCGGCGTCGCGCAGCACCACAGGCGATAAGGCTGCAGCGCGCGCGCCACCAGCGAGGACTCGCCCAGCGCCCCGATGCGGACGGCTACATCGATGCCCTCGTCGACCAGATCCTGCACCCGATCGCTGAGCTGCAGATCCAGGCTCACCTGGGGATGGCGCTGCAGATACTCGCCAAGCACCGGCGTGAGCCCATAGGTTCCGAACGACACCGGTGCGGCGACCCGCAGCGGCCCGGCCGGTTCCAGGCGCTGACCGTCGGCCTGCACCTGTGTATCGGCGACCAGCTCAAGAATCTCCCGGCAACGCCCGTAGTAGGCCTCGCCAAACGCGGTCAATCGCTGCCGTCGCGTGGTCCGCACCAGCAACTGCAGACCGAGACGTTGCTCCAGGGCGCGCAGGTGGTTGCCCGCCATGGTCGGGGAAATGCCATGCGCTTGCGCCGCCGCAGCGAGGCTGCCGCCGTCCACCACGCGGACGAACACCTGCATGCTGTCCAGCAGATCCATTCAACACTCCTGGTTGCCAATCAATGCAGGATAACGGCGTTTATCGCGGCTCGATAACGGATCAGGCTGGGGCCCTCACTCAGACGGACGTTGTCGATGGATCTGCAATTGCGTGAACACACGGCGCTGGTGACCGGCGCCAGCACCGGAATCGGCGCCGGCATCGCCCGCGTGCTGGCGGCCGAGGGGGTGCAGCTGGCGATCACCGCGCGCCGCGCCGACAGGCTGGAACAGCTGGCCAGCGACATCGCGGCACAGGGTCACCCGCGCCCGCTGGTGATCCCCGGCGACATCACCAGCGCGACCGAGATCACGCGCATCGCCCGGGATGCCAGCCAGGCGCTGGGCCGGATCGAGATCCTGGTCAATACCGCCGGTGGCGCACGCCCTTTTGCGCTGGAGGCCAGCGATGCGGACTGGGACGAAGCCTTCGCGCTCAACTTCGGCAGTGCCCGGCGCATGACCCAGGCCCTGCTGCCCGGCATGCGCCACCGGCGCTGGGGCAGGATCATCAACTTCAGCGGCAGCATGGAGCCCCGCGAGGTCAACGGCGCCGGCGCGGCGAAGGCAGCGCTGCAGTTCTGGGCCAAGGGAATGGCCTCGCAGCTGGCGGCCGAGGGCATCACGGTCAATACCATCGCACCGGGACGCATCAACTCCGAACAGGTGCTGGACAAGCTCCATCCCACGCCGGAAGCGCGCCAGGCCTTCATCGCGCGCCATGTGCCGATCGGCTACTTCGGCGAACCCGACGACATCGCTCATCTGGTCGCCTATCTAGCCTCGCCACTTGCACGCTATCTGACCGGTGAGGTGATTGCCGTGGACGGAGGCCTGCACGCCTTCGCCCACTAGTACGACCGACTACCGACGTTACCGAGGACCGGTGGAGGCCAGGCAGGCCGATATCGGCCGCAGCGTCCAGGGCCGCGCCGGCACGCAGGTGCCGAAGAGCGTTAAGACCCTGCCGCGTCCTGGTGGTGTCCCGACAGCGACAGTGCCGGGCCGTGCTCAGCGCGCGTCGAGGTAATACCAGTGGCCGTCTTCGCGCACGAAGCGGCTGTGTTCGGTCATGCGCACCGCGCTGCCGCCGCCGATGCGGTAGCGGGCCAGGAACGCCACCTCGGCGGTGTCGGTACCGGTCTCGATGGCGCGTTGCACGGTCAGGCCGAGCCAGGTTGTGCGGCCGCCCTCGTCCAGCGACAGCTCGGATGGGCGCGTGGAGGGATGCCAGCTGGCGAGCAGGTACGCCACATCGCGGCGGACGTAGGCGCTGTAGCGCGCACGCATCAGGGTTTCGGCATCGGGCGCAGCGGCGCCGGCATGGTAGTGCCCGCAGCACTGCGCGTAGGTAGCGGCGCGGCCGCAGGGACAGGGATCGGTGGGTATGGAAGTCGGCATCTGGCGATTGTGCGGGAATTGGGAAGCGGCGAAGTGGGAGGCGGGGTTTCTGCGCGTTTATGCTGTCGCCCCGTCGTGCGGAGCGCCGCCTTGCTGGAACTGATCCCCACCGAATTGCCGTGGCTGCTGTGCATCGCTTTTGTCGCCGGGCTGGTGGATGCGGCAGTCGGCGGCGGTGGCCTGATCCAGTTGCCGGGATTGTTTGCGACCCTGCCGCAGCAGGTGCCGTCGCTGATTCTGGGCACCAACAAGTTCAGCGCGATGTTCGGCACCGGTGCCTCGGCATGGCGCTATGCGCGCACCGTGCGCTTTCCGTGGCGGCCGGTGCTGTATGCGACGGTGGCGGCGTTTACGTTTTCGTTTCTGGGCGCGACCGCGGTCAGCCTGATGCCCAAGCAGGCGGTGCGGCCGCTGATCCTGGTGCTGCTGATCGCGATGCTGGTCTACACGCTGATCAAGAAGGACTTCGGTGCGCTGCATCGGCCACGCCAGATCGGTCGGCGCGAATTGATCACTGCCTTGGCGATGGGCGCGGCGATCGGGTTCTACGACGGGTTCTTCGGGCCCGGTACCGGCAGTTTCCTGATCTTCCTGTTCATCCGCTTCTTCGGGCTGGACTTTCTGCGCGCCTCGGCCGCAGCCAAGGTGGTGAACCTGGCCACCAACCTGGCGGCGCTGTCGTTCTTCCTGCCCAGCGGCCAGGTGATGCTGGGGATCGGCATCCCGATGGCGGTGGCGAACGTGGCCGGTGCGGTCGCCGGCACGCGGATGGCGCTACGCGGCGGTACGCCGCTGATCCGCACGTTGTTCCTGGTGCTGGTCATCGTGCTGATCGGCAAGATGGGCTGGGATCTGCTGCACGGCGTTTAGAAATCCATACTCAGCGTCGCCGACAAGGTGCGCGGTGCGCCGGGATAATTGGTGGTCTGCGTCACCGGTTGCTCGATGTAGAAACGGTTGGCGACATTGCGCAGCATCAGCGCCAGTTGGTAACGGCCACCGAAGCGGTACGCCGCCGAGGCATCGAAGCGCGTGTAGCCGGCAATGCGATAGCTGTTGGCTAGATCTCCTTCGCGCTGGCCCACATGCACCGCGCCGGCGCCCAGGGTCAGGCCGTACAGCGGCCCGCTGGCGACGTGATAGGTGCTCCACAGACTGGCGCTGACCCGCGGTACGCCGCGCAGGCGGTTGCCGGCCGGGATGACGGTATCGCGGGTGACCTGCGCATCCAGATAGCCGGCGCCCAGAATCAGCCGCCAGTTCCGGGTGAGCTCGCCGGTGATGTCCAGCTCCAGCCCGCGCACGCGTTGCTGGCCGGTGACCAGCACGAAGCCGCTGTTGTCCGGATCGCTGGTGGCGACGTTGTCCTTGGTGATCTGGAACGCGGCGGCGGTGGCGAGCACGCGGTTGTCGAACAGCGCGCCCTTCAGGCCGAGCTCGTACTGGCGGCCGGTCTCCGGTGGTGCGCTGCCGCCGGAAAACAGCGTGGCGCTGCGCGGCCGGAACGACGTGGAGGTATTGGCGTACAGCGACAGCTGCGGCGCCGCCTTCCACACTACGCCGATGCGCGGCGATGCACGCCGGCCGTCTTCGCGGGTGTGCGCGCCGTTGTCGATGGTGGTCTGCTGCACGTCGTCCCAGCGCACGCCGGCCAGCACGTCCCAACGCTCGCCGATGCTGATCTGGTCCTGCACATACAGCGCGGCATAGCGCGCATCGACATCGATTGCGCGGGCCGGCACATAGCTGCCCGGCAAGGCGCCCTGCACCGGGTTGCGCACGCTGATGCGGGCCAGCGGCGCGCGCGCTTCGTCGGTGTGGCGATGCGCATCGACGTACTCGGCGCCGGCCAGCAGTTGATGGCGCAGCGGGCCGGTGGCGAAATGCGCCAGCGCTTCGGACTGCGAGGTCGTTGCGCGCACCTGCTGGTCCTGGCGCACGGCGCGGCGCTGCAGGAAGGCGCGGTCGGCGCTGAAGCCGGTGAAGTCGGCCACGTCGCGGCCGCTGTCGCCGTCCTGGTGGTTGAGGATCTGGCGCAGCGTCAGCCAGTCGTTGGCGTCATATTCGATGCGCCCGCGTGCGGTGCGCGAAGTGCCGTGATTGCGTGACCACGGCTCGCCGAAGCTGCGCTCCGCCGGTCCACGCACCACCCCGTCGATGGCGACCAGCCCGCGATCGCCCGGGCTGGTCTGGCGGGTGTATTCCAGATCCAGATCGGCACGCAGCTGCGCATTGGGGCGCCAGGCCAGCGAGGGCGACACGAACACGCGATCGCCATCGGCCTGCGCGGCGCGAAAGCTAGCGGTTTCCTGCGCGGCGGCGCTGAGCCGTGCCGACAGCGTCGGGCTCAGCGGGCCGGTGACGGTCGATTGCACGCGGCGCAGGCCATGTTCGGCCACCTGCACCGATGCGTTGCCGCCGAACACCGCATCCGGGCGCAGCGTGACCAGATTGATCACCCCGCCGGGTTCGCCGCGTCCGTACAGCACCGCGGCCGGGCCCTTGAGCACTTCCACCTGGGCGACATTGGCCAGATCGCGCACGGTCTCGGTGAAGTTCTGCGCCGGGTTGAGCAGGATGCCGTCGACCGCATACGAGGACGCCTCGAAGCCGCGGATGACAAAGGTTTCCGAGCGATTGCCCTGGGTGCCGCCGGGCTGCACGTTGGAGACATTGGCCACCACATCCACCAGCCGGGTGAGCTGCTGTTCGTCGATCACCGAGCGCGGCACCACCTGGATCGCCTGCGGAATGCGCTCCACCGGCGTCTGCGTGCGGGTGGCGCCGGCGGCCTTTTCCGGCCGGTACAGGGCGCGCTTTTCGCTGACCACGATGGCGTCGAGCAGGCTGGCCTCCTGGGCGGCGGCCGGCATGGTGGCAAACAGGGACACGAACAACAGGTGGCGAGGCGCAGGCAGTGGGGTCATCGGGATCTTCAGCGGGACGATGCGCGCTAGCGGGCACATCTGGGCCGATAATGATAACGATTCTTATCTACGCGCGCCCACTTGCTGCGCCGCTGACCTGCGACGCCTGCGACCGCAGCGCGGTGACGCAGGCATCCAGATGGCGCACTCAGCGTTTTCCGCGCGGCTTGCCTGCAGATCCGCGCGTGGACACAGCACGTGCCTTGGCCACGGGTTTGGCTGGCGCAGGCCTGGCCGCGCTACGCGCGGCAGTTGTCCTGGTTGCCTTGGTTGCGCCACCCAGCGAAGTGGTGGCGCGCCTGGTCGCTACCGTCGACTTGGCAGCGGGCTTTTTCGGCGCTGCCGCTGTTGTCGCGGCTTTGTTTGGCCTGGCAGTCGGTTTGGCGGACGCGGTCGCGCGCCTGGGTGCCGTCCCGGTGTTCGCTGGCGTCCTGGCCGGTTTGGTCGGCGTTGCCGGCTTGCGCGCTGTGCCCGCTGCAGGCGATGCACGCCTGGCTGATGCAGGCTTGGCTGGTGCAGGTTTGGCGGACACGGCCTTGCCCACTGCAGCCATCGCCGCTGCCGACTTGCCTGATCCCGCACGTGCGCTTGCAGCGGCTGTTTTTGATGGCTTCGGCGCGGCTTGAACGGCCGGCGTCGATGCCGGCGCGACCTTGCTGGCGCGCCTGCCCGCCTTAGCCGCCACGTCGTCCTGTGCAGGGACGTCCTGAAGTGCCGCGCCATCAGCGGCAGAGACGGCACCGGTGCTGTCCGCACGCGTTTGGCCCTGCGTCGAACGCGCCGCATCCTCGCGCTGCGCAGCACTCACCGCCTGTTCCGTCACCGCTGCAGCGGCCTCGTCCCCACGCGAGCGCTCGGGCAACTGGAGTCGCTGCGCCTGCTCGTCGTATTCGATCAGCAGCACGCCGGAGTTGTGCCGGCCGCTGATTTCCACAAAACAGGCACCGCCGATGAACGGCTCCAGCGTCATCACCGATTTCAGCGGCGTGGCCACCACCATCTGGAAACCGAAGTTCTCGAAGATGTTCATCGCCAGCGCGGTGAATTCGTTGTCGGCCTTGTCGAAGGCTTCGTCCAGCACCACCGCGCAGTAGCGCGGCAGTTCGCCGTCTTCGCCACCGAGCTGGTAGCGCAATGCGGCGGCCAGGCAGGTGGTTGCCAGCTTCTGGCGCTGACCGCCGGATTTGCCGGCGCCGCTGCGGTAGATCTCCACCTGCGCGCGGGTCTGCGCATCCAGCTCGACACCGATGAATTCCACATGCTGGCGCACGTCCAGCACCTGCTCGCGCCAGCGGCGTGCGTCCGGTTCCTGCGCGCCCAGGCGTGCCACCAACGCGCGCAGGGTGGAAAACTGCGCTTCGGCCAGTGCGCGGTCTTCGGTCTGTTGATGCGACAACACCGCGCGCAGCTGTTGCTGGAATTCCTGCACCTCGCCCAGGCGACGGTCGCTGACCTCGATGGTCAGCAGCGTGCCGCGATTGAACGGCACCTGCTCCAGACTGGCGTTGACCTCGTCCATGCGCTGCTTGATACCCTTGTGGGCCTCGGCGGTGTGGCGCTGCAGGGCCAGCAGATTGTTCTTGCTCTGGGTCTGCAGCAGATCGAAGAAGCGGTGCTCGTGGCGCGGCAGGCCATCGCTTTCCAGGCGATCCAGGCGCGCGAGAAAATCGTCGGCACTGGCCAGGCTCACGGTGAAATCGCCGCTGTCTTCCGGCCATTGCTGGCAGTACTTGCGGAAGCAATCGAGCAGCTGCGCGCTGAGCCGGCTGTCGCGGCCCTGGCTCTCGGCCAGTTGCTCGGCCAGGCCACGCTCGACCACGCGGAAATGCGCCTCCAGATTGTCCAACGACAGCGGCGCCAACGCCGCCAGGCGTTCGCGCAGGCCCTGCAGCTGGGTGGGCGTGAGCGCAGCGGTGCCGGCACGGCTGGCACAGGCAGCGTGCTGCTGTTCCAGCCGGACCCGCTCGCGTGCCAGCTGCGCGCGCTCCAGCCGCACGTCCTCGTAGGTGCGCTTGGCCTGGTCGCGCAAGGTGCGTGCGGTCTCGATCGCCTGGCCGAGCGCGCGCAGGCCGCTGTTGCCTTCGCGCAGCTGCTGCAGCTGTTCGTCGATATCGCTCAGGCGCTGCAGCTTGGGGCCGACATCGATCTCGTCCCAGTCGCGCTCGACCAGCGTGTGCGCGGCCAGCTGCCGTTCCTGGTCCTGCTCGCGTTGCTTGCGCAGCGCGGCCACGTCGGCATCGCAGCTGGCGATGCGTTGGGCAAGCGTCTGCGCTTCGCGCTCGAACACCTTGAGCTTGTCGCGGTTGTCGTGGCCCAGCAACCAGCGCTTGCGGTCGTTGACCGCATGGCGGTCGTCCTTTTCGTAACGGTCGCCGGGATGCTTGACCTGCCCTTCGCGGGTGATGGCGCGGTCGGCATTGCGCAGCGCGGCGGCGTTATCGACGCATTCGTAGTCGAAGCGACGCATCAACTCGTTGCGCAGCCACTCGGTGAAGGCATGCTCGCGCAGCTGCAGCTTGCCCGGCAATGCACGCGCATCCGGCGTGCGCGCATGCAGCGCATCGTTGCGGCGTACCCGGAAATACACCAGCCGCGTGCCGAGCTGGGTGCGGTTGACCCACTCGCTGACCTGCGCGTAATGGCGGTCGTCCACCAGCAGCGACTGCGCAAAACCGCTCAGCACGCGCTCGATCGCACCGCGCCAGGCTGACTGATCCTCGCGCACCTGCACCAGTTCGCCAACGAACGGCAACGCCGCTTCGGCAATGCCGGTGTCCTCGCACAGGCGCGCGCGCAAGGCCTGCATCGGTGCCGGCATGCTGGACGGCGCGCGCTTCAACGCATCCAGTTCGGCGCGGATCTCGGCAAAGCGCCGCTCATCGTCGCGGCGCGCACCCATGCGCTCGGCGATCGCCTCATCCAGCGCGCTGGCGTCGTGCTTGCCGTTCTCGAGCACGGTCTGCGCGTACGCGATCTGCTCGGCAAAGCCGCTGGCGCCTGCGGCCAGGGAGGTGCCGAGCTGGCGGCAGGCCTGTTCGATCTGCACGCGCCGCCGCAGGCGCTCGTCGCGTTCGCGCTCGACCCGGGCGCGCTCGCGTTCGAGTTCCTCGATCTGCTCGCCACCGGCGGCGCGTTGTTCGCGTTCCAGCCCGGCGAGCTTCTGTTCGTGATTGTCCAGCGACTCACGCCGCTGGCCTTCTTCGCCGGCCAGCCCGCGGTCCTGGCTGTCGAGTTCGTGCAGGCGCGTCTCCAGCAAGGCCAGACGCTGCTGTTCGCGATAGCTGTCCACGCCCAGCTGCAGCTCGCGCAACTCGCCGACGCTGTGGCGCAGGGCCATCAGTGCCGCATGGTGCTCGCGTGCCGGGGTGAGCGTTTCCACCTGCCGGCGTGCGGTGACCACCGCATGGTGTGCGCCGTCGAGTTCGGCGAAATCTTCCACCAGCCGGTCGGCCGCCTCGAACGTGCGCGGCTCGTCCAGCATGAAGCCGCGCAGGAACACATTGAGATCGCCCAGGTTCTTGGCCGACTGGGTCTTGTGCAGCAACCGCAACGCCATCTCGTTGCCGATGCCCAACGCATGCCGAAAGCGCTCTGCGTAGCCGGCGAAACCGTCGAAATGCGCGACCTCCTCGCCAAGACGCGCCTTGAGCCTGCGCAGATCCAGATCGAAGCCATCCAGCTCGCTGGCCACATCGAAGCTGCGCGGCGCGACCATGTAATGGCGGCGCACATCGGCCGCGGCATTGCCGCTGCCGGCGATCCAGAACAGGCGAATCAGGCTGACCGTCTCGCCGTGCGCGTTGCGGTATTCCAGCACCAGCGCCGACCAGGTGGCGCCCTTGCGCAGGTATTGGGTGGCGATCTCGCCCGAGGCGCTGTCCTGCTGATCGGCCCAGGCACCGCGCACATACGACACCAGGCTGCGATCGCGCCCGCTGCGCTCGGCCTCGCGTGCGGCGGCGTTGAAGTCGACGATGCTGGGCGGGGTCAGCAATGCCGACATCGCATCCAGCAGGGTCGACTTGCCCGACCCGGAGCGCCCGACGAACAGGAAGCCCTTCTCGGCGATCGGCACCTCGGTCAAGCCGTTGAATGTGCCCCAGTTGTGCACCTGCAACCGCCGCATGCGGAACTGCTGCGCGCGCTGCTCGGCAAGCGAATCAGTGAACAGGGACGCGCCCGGCTGCGCCGGCGACAGGTTGGACTGGGAATTCATGGCTTACTCACCAAAACGGGATGACGGGTAACGCTGAAGACGACTTACATCAGGACTGTTTGTAGCGGGGTGTTGCGTGCTGCTGGGCTGGTGGCGGGGCTGTGGTCTGGGAGTGATTCGGTACGGCCCCTTCGCGGCCGGGGCCGCTCCTACGACTGCGGTGGTCTGCGTTGACGTGGGGCGGCGGCGGCCGATAAGGAAGCTGGATGCCCTGCTACAGCCCGTGGAAAAGTGATCGCGTTTGATCGGGCGTGAGAGCCGACATCCGTCGCACAACGCACGACTACACAAACTCCACGCATCCCGGGCGTCATACATCGGGCATCGCGATCGGCCATCCCCTCATCCGCGCTTCGGGCACCTTCTCCCGAGGGGAGAAGCTGCTTAGTCGAGCGCAACGTCCCCCTCGCGCAAGCCGCGATACGCCACCACCAGGGCCTGCACGTCTTCGGCCGAGAACAGCAACTTCAGCACCGGCGAGACCTCGTAGCGCTCCTCGCTGCCGCGCAGCCGCGACAGCAACTGGTTCTCGCGCATCTTGCCGATCGCCGTCAGCACACGTCGCGCGAATCCGGCGCGGTCGGTGGACACGTTCTTCTCGTAGACCGACAAGGCCTCCACCAACTGCGCCTCGTCCACCACCGCCCGCTCGCCGCGCGTATCGGCTTCGGCCAGTTGCTGGCGCAGGAACAGCAGCAGCACCGACTCGATAAAGGTCAGCGGCGCACTGCGCAGCAGGGTCGGCGATTCCAGCTCGGCGGTGTCGGCCTGCCGGGTAAAGGCCACCCCGCCCTCGCGGTCCAGCACCAGCTCCAGGAACAGCTCGCACAACACCTGGCGGATCGCCGCCTCGTTGCGTAGCAGCGCAGGCCACAACGCGCCGTGGCGTTGCGCATCGATGCTGGGGCCGGCCAACAGCTGGCACAGCGCGCGCCGCGCGTCGAACGGCAGCGTGCCGGTGTCGCCCAGGAACAGTTCGCCGCGCGGCTGTGCAGGCGATGTCTCCGTCAGCGGCGTGCGGCTGGCATCGGCCGACGCGCCGCTGTCCTCGTCCGCGTCCAGGCGGGTGTCCTCAGTCCAGTTCATTGCGTTTCTCCCGGGTGAACCACACCAGCGGAATGCGTGCGCGCCGCAGGGCGCCGTCGCCGCCTTCCCATTGCACCGTTTCCATCTGTCCGTCGATCACCACGCCGTGGCGCGTGCCCAGCGACAGGTAGCCGATCACGCTGCCCAGGCCCTGCGCGGCCGGACGCTGCTGCAGCGCATCGCCGATGGTCAGGCGCGGGCGTTGGCCGAGCAGCTCGTGCAGGTCGCGGCGCAGGCTGCGCACGTCGATTTCCGATTGCGCGACCAGATCGCCCACGCTGTCGAGCGAGATGTCTGCCGCATCGGCGGCCTGCACGCGGCCATCGACCTGGGTCAGGCGCGGGTCGTGCAGGCGCCATTGCGACAGCGAACGCAGGCGGGCCGCGCTCAACGCCTGGGTATAGCCGGTGGCGGTGGTGGCGTGCAGGCTGTCGCGTAGCTGCAAGGCTTCGCCCTGCGCCTGCTTGAGCAATTGATTGAGCCGGCGCTGCTCCAGATAGCCGCGGCTCTGCACGAAACCGCGCAGGCTGCGGGCGAAGTGCTGCATCACCGTGTGCACCTCGCCGCCGCGCTCCAGCAGCGTGCCGGTCAACCCGCGCAGGAAGGCGCGTTCGCGCCGGTCCAGCTTGCGCGCGAAGCCGCGTGCCAGCAGCGCATCCAGCGCCTGATCGAGCTGGCTGCTTTGCTGGGTGTCGTTGAGCAGGCTCCAGAACGCCTCGAAGGTGCGCCCGGCCTCGCTGTCGGCGATCACGTCCACGCCGTTGAACAGCTGCTCCAGCACATCGCCGCGCGCGCCTTCGTCGTCGATGATGCGCTCGCGGAACTGGCGGTTGAGCTGTTCGAAATCGTCGCGCACGCGATGGAAATCTTCGGCCAGCTCGTCGGAGAGATGGATCAGGTCGCGGGCGCGCTCCAGCGCACGCTTGCCATCAAGCGCGGCCACGCGGCCGGAGGCCACCCGTTCGATCTCGGCATCGATGCGCGCGCGTTCTTCGCGCAGGGCGGCCAGGCGCAGCTCCGGGTCGGCTTCGGTCTGGCCCGCCAGCTGCACCAGCTGCTGGATCACCAGCGACAGGCGGCTTTCGGTGGCGCTGCTGCTGCTCTCGCGCAGGCCGACGATGAAGCGGATGGCCTGGGTGGCCGCGCGCGACAACTCGTATTCTTCTTCGGCCGCACCTTCGGGCAGGCGGCGTTCCAACCAGCCCTGTGCCAGCCAATGCGCCAGATAAGCCTGCGCGGTACGCGGCAACTCGCGCGAGAGTTCGTCGGCGCGCAGCGCGTCGAGCTGGCGCTGCAGGCGCTCGTGCAGCACGGCCGAGGGCAGGCGGCGTTCGCCGTCCAGCAACACCGTCTGCAGCAGGCCGATCAGCTCCGGCGCGTGGTCGGCGGCCAGCAGTTTCCACACCGGCTGCTCGCGCAATTGGCGATAGCCGGCGATACGTGCCTGGTGCTTCATGGCGACGGCAACGGCTGCCTCAACGCTTGCCGCCCACTTCGATGAACTGCAGGAACTCGGCGCGGGTGCGCGCGTCCTCGCGGAAGCTGCCCAGCATCTTGGAGGTCACCATGCTGACGCCGCGCTTGTGGATGCCGCGGGTGGTCATGCACTCGTGCGAGCCTTCCACCACCACGCCGACACCGCGCGGCTGCAGCACATCCTGGATGCACTGGGCGATCTGCGCGGTCATCTTTTCCTGCACCTGGAAGCGCCGCGCATAGCTTTCCACCACGCGCGCCAGCTTGCTAATGCCGACCACCTTGCCGCGCGGCAGGTAGCCCACGTGCACCTTGCCGATGATCGGCGCCATGTGGTGCTCGCAGTGGCTTTCGTAGGAGATGTCGCGCAGCACGATCAGCTCGTCGTAGCCGGCCACTTCCTCGAAGGTGCGTTCCAGGTATTCGCGCGGTTCATCGCGGTACCCGCTGAACCAGTCGCCATAGGCTTCGGCGACCCGGCGCGGGGTATCCAGCAGGCCTTCGCGGGCCGGGTCTTCGCCGGCCCAGCGCAGCAGGGTGCGCACGGCATCTTCGGCCTGGGCCTGGGTGACGGGGGAATCGGGCTGGTCGGACTGGCTCATGCGCAGGGTGCACCCAAAGGGGGCGAGCATGGTACCCGAGGACGGGCCAGCGGCCCCAGTGGCGGTTGCGCCGGCTTGCCCGGGTTCAGTGACTATTGATTCATTGTTGAATTGATAGCATCCTATCTATTATGACGAACAGCGTTCTCTCTCCCCGCGCCCAGCTCAGCTCCGGCCTGCTGGTCGCCGCCCGCCAGTGGCAGCGGCTGGCCGACCAGGCATTTGCCGAATTCGGGCTGTCCAGCGCCTGCACCGGGCCGTTGTTGATGATCGGCCGCTCCGGCGGCGGCATCCGCCAGGTGGCGCTGGCCCAGCAACTGGGCATGGAAGGCCCCTCCCTGGTGCGGCTGCTGGACAAGTTGTGCGCGCAGGCGCTGGTGCGCCGCGAGGCCGACAGCAGCGACCGCCGCGCCAACCAGCTGTGGCTCACCGACGCAGGCCAGGCGCTGGTCGGGCGCATCGAGATCCGCCTGGATGCGCTGCGCGCAGAAGTGTTCGGCGCGCTCAGCGAGGCGCAGGTGCAGGTGGTGCTGACCTTGTGGGAGCAGATCGCGCAGGCGCACGCGCGGCTGAGTCAGTCCGACTGAGCCCGCTGTCGGGCGTCGCGCTGCGACGCCGGTTGTGACGTTCCGAATGGCCCGGTGCGCATTGCGCACGGCGCCGGACGTGGTTGTTCCCCATTGCCCAGGATGTGCCCGATGTACGGCGAGTTCAGTCTCTACGGTGTGTTCGTTCCCACCTTGCTGGCGTTGATGACGCTGGCCTACCTGCTCAACAGCGCCATCGGCGCGCTGCTGACCCGGGCCGGTGCGTACCGGCATATCTGGCACCCGGCGCTGTTCAACTTGGCGCTGTACATCGCGCTGCTGGGCGGCCTGTTTTCCCTTGCCCGTTGGATGCAATCGTGAAAAAGCTGATCAAGAACGCGGGGCCGGCGCTGTTGACCCTGGCAATGGTGGTGGTGGCAGCCGTGGTGCTGCAGCACCTGTGGCGTTATTACATGGAAGCGCCGTGGACGCGCGATGCGCACGTGGGCGCCGATGTGGTGCAGGTGGCGCCGGATGTGTCCGGGCTGGTGGAGGAAGTGGCGGTGGCCGACAACCAGGCGGTGCGGCGCGGGCAGTTGCTGTTCGTGGTGGACCGCGCACGCTATGCGATCGCGCTGGAACAGGCGCGCGCCGCGCTGGCCGAGCGCCAGGCCACCTTGAGCCAGTTGCGCCGCGAGATCGCGCGCGACCGCAGCCTGCAGGACCTGGTGGCCGCCGAAGATGCCGAGGTACGCCGCTCCAATGTGCAGAAGGCGCAGGCGGCGGTGGCCACCGCGCAATCGGCGGTGGACCTGGCCCAGCTCAACCTGGACCGCACGCAGGTGCGCAGCCCGGCCGACGGCCATGTCAGCGACCGCACCGTGCGCGTGGGCGATTACGTCAGCGCCGGGCGCCCGGTGGTGGCGGTGCTGGATACCGGCTCGTTCCGCGTCGATGGCTATTTCGAAGAGACCCGCCTGCAGGGCGTGCATGCCGGCCAGCGCGTGGACGTGCACCTGATGGGCGAGCCGGCCACCTTGCACGGGCATGTGCAGAGCATCGCCGCCGGTATCGAGGACCGTTACCGCAGCGGCAGCGCCGGCGCCTTGCCCAACGTCACGCCGGCGTTCGACTGGGTGCGGCTGGCGCAGCGCATCCCGGTGCGCATCGTGCTGGATCGGGTGCCGGCGCATGTGCAGCTGATCGCCGGGCGCACCGCCACCGTGACCATCCTGCCGGACGCCGCGCGCGACGCCACCACCGCGCCTGCCCGCGTGCCGGCCAAGGCCGCGCCATGAACCGCACCGTATTGCGTCCCCTGGGACTGGCCACACTGCTGGCCGCATTGAGCGCCTGCACCACGGTCGGCCCGAACTACGCGGTGCCGGCGGAGTCGGCCTACCAGCGCCCGGCCGCCAATGCCGCGTTTGGCGATACCGGCAACGACCAGGTGCAGGCCGGCGCGCCGCTGCCGGCACGCTGGTGGGCGCTGTACCAGGACCCGATGCTGGATGGGCTGATCGAACAGGCCTTGCGCGACAACGTCGAGCTGAAGGTGGCCGGTGCCAACCTGCGCCGCGCCGCCGCGGTGTACGAACAGGCGCTGGACGCGGGCGGTTTCGATTACGAGGTAGAGGCCGGCGTCAGCCGCGCGCAGGTCTCGGCCGAGGCCTTCCTGCAGCAGGAAAAGCTGCCGGTGTTCAACCTGGCCGACGGCAAGTTCGGGGTGTCGTATCAGTTCGATCTGTTCGGCAAGCTGCAACGCGGTGCCGAGGCCGCGCAGGCCGACACGCAGGTCGCCCAGGCCGCGATCGACCTGGCGCGCGTCAACGTGGCCGCGCAGGTGGCCGGCAGTTACGTGGAGATCTGCCACGCCAACCACGAGCTGCACGTGGCCGAGCATTCGCTGCAGTTGCAGCAGCGCAGCCGCGACATCACCCAGCGCCTGATCGCTGCCGGCCGCGGCACCCCGCCCGATCTGGCCCGCGCCACCGCGCAGGTGGCAATGCTGGAAGCGGCGCTGCCGCCGCTGCGCGCGCGCCGCCAGGCCGCCGGTTACCAACTGGCCGCGCTGCTCGGCAAGACCCCCGGCGAGGTGCCGGCCGGCGTGGATAGCTGTGCGCACGCGCCGGCCCTGCAGCGCCCGATTCCGATCGGCGACGGCCGCGCGCTGCTGGCGCGTCGCCCGGATGTGCGCCAGGCCGAACGCCGGCTGGCGGCAGCCACCGCGCGCATCGGCGTGGCCACCGCCGAGCTGTATCCGGATATCCGTCTGGGCGGCTCGATCGGTGCCACCGGCCTGCTGGCCGACTTCGGCGAGCCGGCCACGCATGCCTGGTCGTTCGGCCCGCTGATCTCGTGGACGCTGCCATCCGGCGGTGCGCGTGCGCGCGTGCGCGCCACCGAAGCCGGCGCGGACGCGGCGCTGGCGCAGTTCGACAACACCGTGCTGCAGGCGCTGCGCGAGGTGCAGACCGCCTTGTCGCGTTACGCGCAGGATCTGGACCGCCTGCATCTGCTGGAACAGGCGCAGCAACAGGCCGACCTGGCGTCGGCGCAGAACCGGCGCTTGTACCAGGGCGGGCGCACGCCGTATCTGTCCAGCCTGGATGCCGAGCGCACGCTGGCCACCGCCGACATGACGCTGGCCAATGCGCAGGCGCAGGTCTCGCAGGATCAACTGCAGCTGTTCCTGGCGCTGGGCGGCGGCTGGGAAGCGGCCGCCGGCCGCACCGACCCGACTGCCGCGCGATGAGTGCGCTGCTGCGCGATCGCCAGGCCTGGCTGTTTTCGGCCAAGACCTTCGCCGCCTCGATCGCGGCGTTGTACGTGGGGCTGGCCGGCAACCTGTCGCGGCCGTACTGGGCGATGGCCACGGTCTACATCGTCTCCCAGCCGCTGCTCGGCCCTACCCGCGCCAAGGGCGTGTACCGCGTGCTCGGCACCTTGCTGGCCGGCGCGGCCACCCTGGTGATGCTGCCGAACCTGGTGGAAACGCCGCTGCTGCTCAGTGCGGCGATGGCGTTGTGGCTGTCGGCCTGCCTGTTCCTGGCGCTGCTCAATCGCGGCCCGCGCGGTTATGCGTTCTTGCTGGCCGGCTACACCACCGCCTTCATCGGCTTCCCGGCAGTGACCGCGCCGGAGGGCATCTTCGACACCGTGGTGGCACGCAGCGAGGAGATCATCCTGGGCACGGTGATGGCGGTGCTGTTCGCCGCGCTGGTCTTCCCCGCCTCGGTCAAGCCGATGCTCACCGCGCGTATCGGCAACTGGATGCAGGACGCCGCGCAATGGTGCCGGCAGGTGCTGCAGCGCGGCCCGTCGCAGGCACCGCGCAATCGGCTGGCCGCCGATCTGGTGCAGTTCGAGGCCTTGATCGCCTTCGTGCGCCACGACGACCCACGTCATGCCGGTGCGGTACCCACGCTGGAACAACTGCGCGCACGCATGCTGATGTTGCTGCCGGTGCTGTCGTCGATGGCCGATCGGCTGGATGCCTTGCAGCGCGATGGGTCTGCGTTGCCGCTCGCCACCGCCGCGCTGCTGGAGGACGTCGCAGCCTGGGTGGACCAGAGCGAGGACGCACGCAGCGATGCGGACGTCGGCGCCTTGCGCGCACGCATCGCCGCACTGCGCCCGGTGGTGGATCAGGACATCGAGCATCTGCTGCTGGCCAGCCTGCTGCTGCGGCTGGAAGAGCTGCTCGACCTGTGGCAGGACTGCCGCGCGCTGCAGCAGGCAGTGGTGCACGGCACGGCGACGCCGGTGCTGCGCGCGATGCCGGCTGCGGCGAGACAAGCTGCAACGGCGGAATCATCCGAACGGGCTGACACTGAACACAGCGAACCTGCTGTGCGTTCGCGCACGCAATCCTCGTTGCTGCAGCGGCTGACCTGGTCACCGCGCGACACAACCGACGCGCCGGCAGCTGCCAGCACCACCCGCCATATTGATTTCGGCATGGCCGCGTTTTCCGCCCTCAGCGCGGGCTTTGCGTTGATGGCGTACTGCGTGCTGTGGATCGGCATCGGCTGGGAAGGCGGCGGCAACGGCGCGATGATGGCGGCGGTGACTGCCGCATTCTTCGCCGCGCAGGACGACCCGGCGCCGAGCATGCTGTCGTTCCTGACCTGGGCGGTGGTGGCCAGCGTGGTCGCCGGCATCTATCTGTTCGGCATCTTCCCGGCCATCCACGATTTCCCGATGCTGGTGTTGGTGCTGGCGGCGGTGTTCCTGCCGATCGGCGCGTTGCTGCATCGCCCCAAGACCATGCTGATCGCGCTGCCGCTGGTGGTGAACCTCACCGCGCTGCTGAGCCTGCAGAACACCTACAACGCCAATATCCAGAGCTTCGTCAACGCGGCGGTGGCGATGGTGCTGGGGATTGGATTTGCCGTGGTGCTGACGCGCTTGTTCCGCTCGGTGGGCGCCGAATGGAGCGCACGCCGGCTGGTGCGCCAGGGCTGGCGCACGCTGGCCGATGCCGCCGAGGGCCACGGCGCGCAGGACCGGCAGCACTTTGCTGCCCGCATGCTGGACCTGCTCGGCCTGCTCGCACCCCGGCTGGCATTGACGCCGGAAGGCAGCGAGCTGGCCTCGGTGGATATGCTCAACGAAGTGCGCGTGGGCTTGAACATCCTGCAACTGCGCAGCGCGCGGCATGGTTTGCCGCAGCCGAGCGTTGAGGCGGTGAACGCGATCCTGGCCGATGTTGCCGCGCACTACCGGCAACAGATCGCGCACAAGCGCCCGCTGCCTGCGCCGCATGCGCTGCGTGCGCGGCTGGATGCCTCGCTGGCGCGCGTCGGCAAGGTGCCGGCGGGGACGCATCGCGATGAGGCGCTGCTGGGGTTGATCGGCTTGCGTTACAGCGTGTTTGCGCAGACGGCGCTGCATACCCAGGCAAACGCCGATACTGAGTCGCCCTTAGCCCATCTCCCTGCGGGGCGATAAGGCGCTGCCTGCGCGCCACTGGCGCGCGTGCTCTGGAGCGCCCGCGCTGCTGGAGCGGGCCGGGGCGCGGTGCGGGTTGGGGTGAGGGTGCGTGTACCAATCCACGACCGCAGGATCGATGCTTCACCTTGCGGCGCGTGGCGACGCGCTCACCACAGTCGGCGTGCCAGTCACCGGAGGCGCCCCTTCGGGGCCCTTCTCCCGACGGGAGAAGGGCAGAGCATCAGCGCTTGCGCTGATGCATCGCCGCTTCGTCGTCCAGCCAGTTGCTGCCCTTGTTGGTCAGGAAGAACATGTAGACCACCAACGACACCGCGATCACCGCCGTGGCGTAGATCACGAACTCGCTGACGTGGCCGGTCTTCAACGAGGCCTGGTACAGCAGCGGCGCGGTGCCGCCAAAGGCGGAGTTCGCCAGCGCATAGCCCAGGCCCACGCCCAGCGCGCGCACATGGGTGGGGAACAGTTCCGCCTTCACCACCGCATTGATCGAGGTGTAGCCGGTCAGGATCACAAAGCCCACGGTGAGGATCGCGAACGCGGTCAGCCAGTCGGTCTGCTTGGGCAGCTCCATCACCAGGAACCAGGTGTAGAGCACCCCGCCGATGCCGAAGAACACCAGCAGGCTCTTGCGCCCGACGATGTCCGACAACCAGCCGCCAACCGGCTGCATCAGCATCAGCAGCGTCAGCGCGACCAGGTTGATGATGGTGCCGGCCATCACGTCGCCACCGGCGAACGCGGTCTGGATCATCTTCGGCCCGGTCACCGAATAGGTGTAGAACGCGATCGTGCCGCCGGCGGTGATCAGGAAGCACAGCAGCAGCGGGCGCCACTGGTTGACGAACAGCTCGCGCATCGAGCCCGACGCCTTGGCCTTGCCGGTGCGCGAATCGGCGATGGATTCGGAGCTCAGCGACTCGTCCATGGTCTGCCGCAGCCAGAACACCACCAATGCACCGACGCCGCCCAGGCCGAACGCCACGCGCCAGCCCCACTCGGACACCTGCGGCGCATCGAAGAAATGCAGCATCACCAGCAAGGTGGTCTGCGCCAGCACGTGCCCGCCCACCAGCGTGACGTAATGGAACGAGGACAGGAACCCGCGCCGGCCGGGAATCGCCGCCTCGGACATGTAGGTGGCGCTGGTGCCGTACTCGCCGCCGGTGGCAAAGCCCTGCAGCAGGCGCGCCAGCAACAGGATGATCGGCGCGGCGATGCCGATCGTGGCTACCGTCGGCGTCACCGCGATGACGAACGAGCACAGCGCCATCATCGACACCGAGATGGTCAACGCCAGCCGGCGGCCGTAGCGGTCGGCGAAGCGGCCGAAGTACCACGCACCGATCGGGCGCATCAAAAAGGTCATCGCAAAGATCGCCCACACGAACATGGTGGCGTTCTTGTCTTCCTTGGAGAAGAACTGCGATTCGAAGTAGGTGGCAAACACCGAGTAGACGTAGACGTCGTACCACTCGACCAGATTGCCGGCCGATCCCTTGAGCGTGTTGGACACCGAACGGCGAAGGCTACCGGGGGCTGCGCCAGAACCGGCGGCGATCGGAGACGTTGGGGGTGCGCTCATGCAGTCAGAACCTTGTGGGTGGGACACCCCGGAAGTATAGGTGCGTGCTTGTGTGACGCATGTAAGCATTTCGGCGCATATACAGGCCCGGCAACGGCCGGCAGCGGCGCACGCTTCAGTCCGCTTCCGACGGTCGTCGGTGTGTCGCTTGCGGCCGTGGGCAACAGCTCAACTGCTGGTTTCTGCCAGTGACGCCCGGCACTCGCTACGGCAGCACCTGCCTGAGCGTCTCGATGAATGCACGCAGCCCGGGGGGAATCTGTCGATGCCCCGGGTCCTACAGCACCAGTCCCGGCACCGCCGGGCACCACGGCTCGCGCACGCGCGTTGGCCACCTGGATGCGTCAAAATTGCCGGCATCACTGGCCGCAAGGACGCTTCGGGCGCCGCCGCATGAGCAAGCACCATAACGACATCAGCAAGTTCCTCAGTTTCGTGCTGCGCCACGAACCGCAGGCAATCGGACTCACGCTCGACTCGGAGGGCTGGGCCGAGCTGGACGCGTTGATTGCCGGCGCCCTGGCCCACGGCACCGCGCTCGATCTGGAGCTGATCCAGGCGGTGGTCGCCGGCAGCGACAAGAAACGCTTTGCGCTGTCTGCCGATGGGCAGCGGATCCGCGCGGTGCAGGGGCATTCCACGCCAACCGTGGCCCTGCAGCTCGAAGCCAGGGTGCCGCCCGAGGTGCTGTATCACGGCACCGCCACGCGCTTTCTCGAAGCGATCATGGCCGAGGGCTTGCGCCCCGGCCAGCGTCACCATGTGCATCTGTCCGACAACACGCAGACCGCCGCATCGGTGGGGCAGCGCTACGGCGAGCCGGTGGTGTTGCAGGTCGACGCCGGGCGCATGCATCGCGACGGCCTGCCGTTCTTCCAGGCCGACAACGGCGTCTGGCTCACCGCGCAGGTTCCGGCAGCATTCCTGACCCGCCCGCGCTGAGCTGAGGCACGCCGCAGGCCTGCCACCGGTATCGGCGCGCGGTGCCGGCTAGCACCTGGGCCGGCATGGACACGCGCAGACGCCGGACGCATCCCCCTTCACGGCCCCCATGCCGCCCGCCTTGCCAGAATGCCGGCCGCTTGGGGCTGTCGATGGCAGGGGAACCGGAGTTGGATGCATGACATGGATCATCGCGGCCACGGTCGTCACCACGCTGGTGGTGGGGCTGCTGCTGCTCAACTTCGCCACGCCCGAGAAAAAGCTCGAGCACATCCCCAGCCATTGCTACGACGTCGCCGACCCGCAGTTCAAACGCGAGATGTCGGTGTTGCTGGGTCCGGCGATCCTGCCCGGCAACAAGATCCAGGTGCTGCACAACGGCAGCGAGATCTTTCCGGCGATGCTGGCCGCCATCCGCAGCGCGCAGCGCACCATCACCTTCGAAACCTATATCTACTGGTCGGGCGAGATCGGCCGCGAGTTCAGCCAGGCGCTGTCCGAGCGCGCGCGTGCCGGGGTCAAGGTGCGCGTCACCATCGACTGGGGCGGCAGCCTGAAGATGGATGCCTCGCTGGTGCAGGACATGACCGACGCCGGGGTGGAGGTGCATCGCTACCGCCCGCTGACCTGGTACAACCTGCACCGCGTCAATAACCGCACCCATCGCAAGCTGCTGGTGATCGATGGCCGCATCGGCTTCACCGGCGGCGTTGGCGTGGCCGACCAGTGGATGGGCGATGCGCAGGACCCGGAGCACTGGCGCGACTCGCATTACCGCATCGAAGGCCCGGTGGTGGCGCAGGTGCAGGCCGCCTTCAACGACAACTGGATCAAGACAACCGGCCGCGTGCTCAACGGCGCCGAGTACTACCCCGAGCTGGCACCGGCCGGCGACAGCGACGCGCAGCTGTTCGTGGCCTCGCCCGCCGGCGGCAGCGAGAGCATGCACCTGATGTATCTGATCGCCATTGCCGCGGCGCGCAGCTCCATCGACCTGGCCGCCGCCTACTTCGTGCCGGATGCGCTGATCACCCGCTCGCTGCTGGAAGCGCGTGCGCGCGGCGTGCGCATCCGCGTGCTGCTGCCGGGCAAGCATATCGATGCGGTCTCGGTGCGGCTGGCCTCCAAGGCCAGCTGGGAGCCGCTGCTGCAGGCCGGCATCGCCATCCACGAATTCCTGCCCACCATGCTGCACACCAAGCTGCTGATCATCGACGGCCTGCTGGTCTCGGTGGGCTCGACCAACTTCGACATCCGCTCGTTCCGCCTCAACGACGAGGCCAGCCTGAACGTCTACGACCGTGACCTGGCCGCGCAGATGACCGAGGTGTTCGAGCGCGACCTGCAACGGGCCGAGCTGTACACGCTGGAGCGCTGGCGCACGCGGCCGCTGCGGCAGAAGCTGGGCGAGAAGCTGGTGGTCCCGTTCCGCTCGCAGGTGTAGGCAACGGCCTTCCCCCACTCGGCAGTGAGCGCACCCGCGCTCAGCGCTGCACGGCCTGCAGCCGCAGCTGGCGCAGCCGCCACCACAGCCCGCCAACGTGCACCAGCGAGTACAGCACCAGCGCTGCGGCAATGCCCAGCGTCAACGGGCTGGCCTGCGAGCCGGCCGCCGCCGCGCCCGCGCTGAAGGCGCCATCGGCCCAGCGCCAGGCCAGGCGCCCGAGCAGTACCAGCGTCAGGCCGCCGCCGATCCACGGATTGGGCGTATACCAGCCGCGCCCCTCCACCCATTCGGCATGCGTGTAGCGCAGCGACAGCGCGCCCAGCCCGATGCCGACCAGCGTTCCGGCGGCGATCCCTGGCCGAACCTGCGGCAGGCCATACACCGCAAACGCCAGCGCTGCCGCCGCAATGACCAGCACCACCGCACGCACCGCCGTGCTCACCGGCTTCCACGGCTGGCGGCCGAAGCTGCGCCGGATGCGCCGGTAGTAGAGCAAGGCGATGGCCGCCATCGACAGATACGGGGTCAGCGGTGCGATGGCAGCAGCGGGCATGGCGATTCCTTTGCGGGGTGAGGTGACCGACGCAGAATGAAACCGGCCCCCGCAGCGAACAAGGTGCCAAGTGTCACTTTCTGCGCGCACAGGCGGGTTGCCCGGGCGGCCACCGCCGTGCGCGGCAATCGCGACAGACAACCGACCTTCGCGCAGGACCGGCCTGCCTGCCACCGCCGGTGAACGCCCAGCCGCGCGCCAGCCATTGCCACACGCGAAGCGGAGCCGCACGGGTAGACTTGCCGGCAGAGTTCCCCCACCGCAGTGCCATGTCCGCCATCAAGCAAGAAGCCCGCACGCTGATCGACACGCTGCCCGAGACGGCAGGATGGGACGACGTGGTTCGCGTCGTGGACACCGCCAGCTTCGAGGCCGCCGTGCTGGACGGCATGGCCGCAGCGGATCAGGGCGCCTTTGCCGCGCCGGCACAGGTGAGCGCACTGTTCGCCAGATGGGGCGTTGATGTTGCGGCGTGACTGGACCGTCCCGGCCGCCAGGCAACTCGCACACGCCCAGGATCACTACCACGCGCTCAACCCGACCGCCGCCGCCGCGATGGCGCGGCAGGTGCTGGAAGCCACCCGCACCCTGGCCGAGCAACCCGGTCGCGGCCGCGCCGGCCGCGTCGCCGGCACCCGCGAATGGGTGGTCAAGCAAACGCCCTATGTGCTGGTCTACCGCGTGCGCGACGACGCGCTGCAGCTGCTGCAAGTCCGCCTGCAGACGCAGGACTGGCTGCCGCGCACCGAGCCGCTGATCGAACGCATCGAGCCCTGGATCGCCGCGCTGATCAGCGCCCTGCTGCACGTGCTGATGCTGCTGATCCTGCTGTCGGCCTCCACGCCCACCATGACCCCGCCGCAGGGCTCGGCCAGCGGCGGCCGCACCAAGGTGGATTTTGTCGGCGACACCGCCACGCCCGAACAACCCACGCCCTCGCCGACCCCGACTCCGCCATCGCAAACGCCCGCACCCGTGCAGCCACCGCCGGCCGCCTCGCCGGTGCAGTCCACCCTGGTCAAGACCGCCAAGAACCCGATCCCGCCGGCAGGCAATACCCGCCGTGGCGGCCTGGTCGAGCAGCGCCAGACGCAACCGGTGCAGCGCCCCACCCCGCCGCAACCGCCGGCAGAACCCTCGTCGCCGCCGCAGCGTCGCCCCGAAACCTGGACCGGCCGCCCACCCGGCATGCTCGAAGAAGAAGCCGATGCCGCCGAAGACGGCATGTCCAACACGCCCACCATCAGCGAAGGCCGCCGCCGCGACCGCAACAACGCCCAACCCAGCATGGATGTGGGCGGCTACCAGGTCTATTACGAAGTGCGCAGCGAAACCCAGCTGCGCAACTGGCGCGACCAGGGCATGAAGGAAGTGGCCATCATCCTGCCCGGCACCCAGTACCGCATGGTCTGCCCGCTGGAAGTCGCGCTCAAGCGCGGCTCCAGCAAATGCCGCCTGTTGCCGCCGGACTCGCCGGAGCTCAAAGACATCGGCGATGCCCGCGAGGTCATCAACATGATGGAGGTCTACAAGCAAGGCGAGCCGGTATGGCGCGGGCCCGGGCCGTATCGGTGAGTGGCAGGGCCAGGTTGGCCCCGGGTTTCACTTATTGCTGGTGCGGGGATGACTGCTTCGATACCGGGTGACGTTGTTTGAGTGCTTGCACTTTCCTGAAGTGCAAGCAACCTGATTCCTGCGCGAGGGCGACATGCCTTCTTTCACCGTCCGCAATATCCCCGACGACGTGCATGGTGCGATCCGCGCGAGGGCTGCACTGCACGGCCGCAGCACCGAGGCGAACGAGCCGAAGCTGCCTTCGGCGCGTTCACCGATTACCCGGCGGTTGCAGGCATCAGCGGCCCTGGTCTTTGCCCAGTTTGGTACCCAGTGCTCCCTTGAACGGCGCCGGATTGCTGGTCACCAGGCAGTTGTAGGTCTTGTTGCTGTTGAGAACCAGCACGGACGACTGCGGCCCCTTGAAATCCAGCCCGACCGAGAACAGCACATAGGTGTTGGGCAGCGCGCTCGGCCGAAACGCACCGAAGGCATACTCCCCGGACAAGCCCAACGGCGCCAGCGGTATCGTCACCGTCATCGGCTGCGTGCCCCCAGGCGATGGCAGCGACGAGGACGCAGACATCATCTTGGACTGCACGTCGATGGAGTACTTGGTGGTGACCGCCGAGCCCAGGTACTTGGAACCCGGGGCGGAAACCTGCTTGCGACAGGCCGCGATGTCTTCGGGCTTCTGATCCTGCTGGCCCGTCTGCAGCGTGGCAAAGACATAGCTCAGCGTGACCGTGTCCGCCCCGGTCACCGGTGCGGCAACGGCAGCGTCCATGCACAACGCGGCCACGACGAGTGAGAGGCCGCAGGCCGCAAGCGCACCGCGATAGCTGGTTTTACGTTTCATTTCGATCGTTCCCTGGTGTGTGATGCAAGGTGTCGGCAGCGGCTGCCGCTTGCGCCTTGAATGGACATTCGCAACGGCACCTGTGCATAACGCCAAGCGGCAGATGATCGATTGCGTACGATGACGACATGCGTCTGTGCGGCAGCACCACACCTACGCCACCCAGCTGGCCACGCCGCTGGTGGGTTCATCGTTGAAGACCAAGGCCTCGCAAACCCGGCAAATCGTCTCAACAACGTCGTTGCGTGATGCAGTTTGGAATTCGGAAGCGAATACGGCGCTGTCCACGGCTCACGTCAAGCATCAGTCGAGGCAAAGCGGCTATTTGAAGCGCTTAGGACTTGTAACTTCCAGTAACGCCAGTAGAAGTGTAGTCGCCTACTTGAAGAGGCGTGGATTGCAGGAATATCTCAATGCATACATTTGGATGTGGCACAAAATGGATCGCCTGGGCAGCCCTGACGATCGAACTCAGCTATTCATCAACCATGGGAGGCTTGTAGTACGCTGGCATCGTCTGCACGGAAGGAGTGTTGATGTACCAGCTTGCCTGGGAAGGCTCAGGACCGCGCGGACATTCTATTCAAGTGATTGGTTGTATCAGGAGATCGCCATGCCACGCATCGTGCTAAACGGGTGGGCCGCAACGCTTGCACTTACCGGGCTTGCGGTGCTCCCGCTTTCATCCTGCGCCAATGCAGATACTGCACGTACCGCTTCGACACAGGAAGACACCATGAAATCAGGAGCCAGCCCAATGCTTGAAGAGATTTATGCATCAAAAAAGCCCGTTCGATTCGAACAGGTCGACGTTAGTAGCATCGTTGCCAAGTACGTTCCTCTGGGAACAACAAAGTTGGTGGTGCTGGAGACGTTTAGCAAGTCTCCAACGTCAAAGATTGTTGAAGACACCCCAGGCAAGGTGGTCGTCAGGGACAATAAGGGGCAGGCAATGCTTGATCCAGATGCACGTTCCGTTGTGATGACTTTTTCTTTGGATGCCGACGGCAAGGTGACACACGTCGACGCCGTCCACATCAAGAATCAGTAAGCCAACGGAGACCATCATGGACGAGAAGATTGAAGTTGGATATCGCAACATCGGGTCTGCACTGGGCAAGGAGTACCATCACAAATTCCTTCTCTACACCGATAAAGAGGGCAACCAGCACACCATCAGCGGCTGGACCGGCGATGAGCAACCTGGATTGCCGTATGGCCGGATGCACGTTGAGACTAATCTGCCCTACAACCGGGCCAACCCCGATCATCGCGACAATCCGAATGCGGTTGGACAAAAGCAATATCGCGAAGAGATCACACACGGTGCGGACTTGTCGGGAACCTGGGCACGCATGGTCGCCAATGCCAAGAGCAAGGATGACAAGTATCCCTACGATCCCCAGTTGCAAAACTCCAACACACTGGCCGATAGCGTTCTGCGGGATGTACGCCTTCCGGAACCAAAGAACGATGGCGTTTTCGGCCACTGGGCGCCTGCATCGGGACGACAGCTCGACGAATCGATCCAGCCCTCGGTGCCAGGATTAGGTAACTCAGGACGTACCTTCAGCGCAGGCGGAGCACCCCTCGATCCGCATCAGGAAGCGCGGCTACGCGATGACCCATTGTTCAAGCAAGCCTTGGCGGGGCTCGATAAGCTCGGCCCGGATGCAGGCGTCTACACCAATCAACAAGACAAGGAACGCATTGCCGGTGCCCTGGCGGTCCAGGCCAAACTCAATCGCCCGCCGCTGCCCGAGATCCAGGACGTTATTCCGAATCACACAAACGGCAATATTTTCGCGACGTACAAGAATCCAGGAAATGACATGGATGTATTACGCACGCACGTAGATAAAGCCGAAGCCGTCAAGCAGCCCTTGGCCGAGAACCTGCAGAAGCTCGAAGTTGCCAATCAACAGACCATGCAAGCGTCTACGCAGGAGGCATCACGCGCAGTGGACCAACCAAGTCATGGTGCGCTTGGAATGCGGTGAACAGAAATTGGGAATGCAGTCGTATCGCCTTGCTCCCGCAGCTCGCCGCCGCGGCGCTCTCCCAGCCACAGTTCCAGGCTGCGTGGCGCATCGGCGCTGATCACTTGGATCGCTCATCTACCGGGTCCGGCAGGTCTGGCCGGACCTGGATGCCCAATTGCCGCAACAGCTCGGACATCCGGCCTAGTTGCACAGCGACCTGGCCGCCTGCCGCAAGCCTTCCGCATTGCGGACTGGGCGGATATAGGCGTCGATGTCGGATGCTCGGTCGATTGGGATGCGCATGGCGGTGATCGAATCTAAAGCGGGCTTTAGATTATTCCGGCAGTCAACAGGTATAAGCGAAGTCTGAAGCCGACATTAGATTAGCTATCGATTAGGCGTTTACCGGGATGAAACTGACGCTGACTTTCGTTTGGTTACTTGGCGCTGGCCCAGCTTCACGCTACCGCTCGCGATGCCGTGCGGAGTCGGTGTCGCGTCCGGTTGATGATGTGAGCGCTGGAGCGGGCAGATCGGATACGGTGACCAGACCTCGCGTTGGTGGCGCACGGCCGGCCGGGAACTGGCTACAGTCTGCACAGGGCCGTGTGCGCCCGCCCCATCCACCTGCGTTCCCAAGGATCTGCATGTCTCTGCATCGTCTTGCCCCCCGCCTGGGTCTGGCCGTTGGCCTGTTGTGCGCCTGCTGCGCGCACGCCGCCGCACCGGCCGCGGCCCATCGCCTGCTGCGCGTCACGCTGGACGGGGCGAGCGACCAGCCCGTGTCCGGGCGCCTGCTGGTCTTCGCCACCCTGGCCAAGGACGCCCAGGCCGCGGCCAAGGATGGCAAGGACGGCAAGGTGGAGGAGGTGAGCGTGAACCCGTTCCGCCCGACCGCGGTGGCGGTGGCGGCGCAGGAGGTGACCGCGCTCGCCCCCGGTGCCAGCGTCGAGATCGACCTGGACAACATCGCCTTCCCCAGCGGTTTTTCCGCGTTGCCGGCCGGCGAGTACCTGTTCCAGGCCGTGCTGGATCCGGACCACAGTTACAGCTATGCCGGCCGCGATGGCGGCGACCTGTTGAGCGAGGTCACCGCGGTGACGCAGGGCAAGGGCAAGCCGTTGCCCACGCTGACGCTCAGCAAGCAGGTGCCCGCGTCGGACGACCCGTGGCAGGTGTCGCCGCGGGCGCCGCAGGCAATCCGCGACGCCATCCCGGAGGCCAGGCTGCATAGCGCGGACGCCTCGCTGGTCAGCCCGTCGCTGAGCGCGTTCTGGGGCCGGCCGGTGTCGCTGCGCGCCCGCGTGCTCACCCCGCCTGGCTACGACGCCAAGGCCGCCACCCGCTATCCCACCGTGTATGTCACCCACGGCTTCGGCGGCAACTACAACCGCTTTGCCGGCAGCATCGCCGCCACCTGGAGCGCAATGGCGGCCAAGCAGATGCCGCCGATGATCTGGGTGTTCCTGGACCAGTCCACGCCCACCGGCACCCACGAGTTCGCCGACTCGGTCAACAACGGCCCCTGGGGCACCGCGCTGACCGAGGAGCTGATCCCCGCGCTCGAGCGGCAGTACAAGATGGACGGCAACGCCAAGGGCCGGTTCCTCAACGGGCATTCGTCCGGCGGCTGGGCCACGCTGTGGCTGCAGACGCGCTACCCCAAGCTGTTCGGCGGTACCTGGTCCACCTCGCCCGATTCGAGCGACTTCCACGACTTCACCGGGCCGGATCTGTACGCGCCCAATGCCAACGTCTACCGGCGCCCGGACGGCAGCCAGTTCCCGTTGATCCGCGACCAGGGCAAGGTGGTGGCCGACCTGGAAACCTTCGCCAAGCTCGAACGCGTGTTAGGCCCGTATGGCGGCCAGATGACCTCGTTCGACTGGGTGTTCTCGCCGCGCGGGCCCGACGGCCGCCCGGTGCCGATGTTCGACCGCGACACCGGCAAGGTGGACCCGGCCGTGGTGACCTACTGGCGCACGCACTACGACATCGCCGCGCGCGTGGCCGCGCAGTGGCCCACGCTCAAGCCGGATCTGGACGGCAAGATCCACCTGATCGTCGGCACCGCCGACACGTTCTACCTGGATGGGGCGGCGCGCAAGTTCCAGGCCGTGCTGGACGGCCTGGGCGCAAAAAGCGACTTCCGCTATCTGGAAGGCCGCACCCACTTCGACCTGTACAAGGAAGGCGAGGACAGCAACGCCTTGATGAAGAAGATTGCCTGGGAGATGTACGCCGTGGCGCGACCCAAACAGTAACGCGCCGGCGCACCGCCGGCACTGCCGATCGGCGTGCCGGCCACCGGCACGCCAGGGCGCAGCGTCACCGGCCCCGCTGCTCAGGCCGAGCGCTTGGGCAATTCCCACTCCAGCTGCTGCCTGAGTACCAGCAGCAGCACCTTCAGGCTGCCGCTGCGGACCAGGGCGGCCGGCGTCTGCCCGTCCAGCGCGTTCATGGGCTTGCGGAACCAGCCAATCAGCGCCTCGTTGTTGCCGCCGTTCAAGGCCCAGGCATGGCAGACGATCTCGCCCAGGTTCTCGATGCCGGTGCTGCCCAGCAGCTTGAGGTGCTCCGGGGTGAAGGCGAACAGCGACAGCACCAGCTCGGCGTCGGCGGCCTTGCCGTGGTCGACCGCCATCTGCTGGCTGTGCGCGGTGTTGTAGGCCGCCCCCTGCGCGCGGAAGTCTTCGGCACGCCGCATGCCGGTGAGCAGTGATGCAATGAGGTCGGCGCGTTCCATAAAGCAGTCCAACGGTGTGATAGCGCGCACGCTATCCGCGTCGCCGCCACCGCTCAATCAGGAGTCTCCTGACAGCGGCGATGGGCGTCAGCGGCCGTTGCATTACGCACCTGCCGGCCCTTGCGCGGTTGGCAGGCCGGCGGTGGCTTCGGTGGCCGATTCCCGCCTGCGCGCCCCGTCTGGAAGCGGCGCCAACCATTGGCAGCGCTTAACGCGGGGATTGCTAGCATCCGGGCGCGTCACTGGCAGCAGCCCGCCTGCAGGGCTGCCGTATTGGAGTGTCATCTCATGAGGAGTTGTCAGATGCCCTGGAAATCCGCCCTCGCCGTGCTTGCCCTGTCCACCGCCGCGCTGCCGGCGCTGGCCCAGTCCGACCGCCAAGTGGTCGAGGACATGCTCACCCGCTCGGCCAATGTCTGCCCCGGCCACAGCACCGACCGCACCGCGCCCACCGTCAAGGCCGTGCCCGTGGGCGCACTACGGGTGATGCTGGAACGCGGCCTGGTCATGTGCCCGGACCGCCGCCTGGATGCCGCCGCGCCGGCGGTGTTCTACGGCCGCCTGGGCGTGTTCGCCTGGAACCCGGAAGTGCCCGCCGGCAAGACGGTGATCGTCAAGCAGATCGACACCATGACCCGCAACGAGGAATACCCCGCCGAGACGCTGGTGTGGGACGCAAAGGGCACCGCGCTCAAGCAGCAGACCGTGCCGATGTTCGAGCCCAAGCCTGGCGCGGCGGTGTTGTACAAGGTGCGCTAAACCACGCCTGCGCCTCGCACCGGGGCCGTTTCAGCCGGCGTCCATGCCGACGCCGGCACCCGCCGCGGCTGCGGACAGACGCATGTGCCGGTGCGCGGCGTTGGCGATGGCGCTCCCCACCTTGTGGATCAGCAACGGCACCGCCCAACTGGCCCATAGCAGCGCCGCGATCGTGTCCGGCGAGGGCGCAATGCCGGCCCCCACTGCCGCATAGAGCGCGAAGCGGAATATCACCGGCGCCAGGGTCACCAGATACGCCCGCACCATCCAGCGCTGGTGCCGGTCCACCTGCCCGCGAAAGATCGCCGCCATACCTGCGGAGGCCACCACCAGCCACGCCGCTTCCGTCGCTGCGAAGGCCACGCGGATCGCCATCGGCGCCGGCGAGGTGGCGATCAACCCGGCGGCGCCAAGCATTGCCGCCAGCATCCCGGCGACATAGGCACGCCCGACCCAGCGGTGTACCCATGCCTGGCGGCGCCAGCCTTGCGTGGCGAACTGCAACGTGCCCAGGGCGATGCCGACGGCACCGCCACCCAGGTGGCACCACAGCCAGCCGCGCCGGGTCAGGAACATGGCGTATGCCGGCGACTCCAGCGCGGCGTACTTCAGGTACACGTGGCGCACGAACTCGGCCGCGAACGCGGCCAGCGCAAGCCACAACAACGCCCACGCCACACGGGCAAACGGCCTGCTACCCGCTACCTCGACACCTTCGCGCATCGGATCGACCCGCATGCCCCGCTCCTTCGGCCAGCCTGCTCTCGGCAGCGGCAAGCTAGCATGGACACGCAGCGGCAGCGTTGGCGCAGATCGTAGGCGCGTCGCGGAGGGAAGACTTACGCCTGGCGCTACATTGCGTGCGACACCGGATCAACACCGTCGCTACCGAGCCGCTGCTCGTAGATCTCGTCGACCACGCCGCGTATCGCGCGGGCGGCATTGAAGATGCTCTCGCCCAGAACCGACAGACTGGTGGCATCCAGCGGCTTGCCACTGCACACCGCCACCATGTCGCTCTGCGCAGTGATCGTGCGCAGCAGCGAATGGAACTGGTCGATCTGCTGCAGGGTGACGCCGAAGGTGAAGGGCTCTGCGCGCGCTTCTATCTTGGCCGCTGGCCGCACGCGCTGCCGAGTATTGGTCGTAAGGGCTCTCGAAGTGCTCATGCCGTCTGTCCTCGACGTGAGCGGACGGGATGTCCGCAAGGCCACCGTAGCGCGCTTTTTCGGATATCTGAAAACCAGATATTTCGCCTGATTTTTTAGCGCAGCGCAGGTTTGCGTCTCAAGCCGATTTTGTCGGTTCGATCGTCGCGGTGAAGCGCCGAGGCTCACCAGTAATCGGGTCATCGAATGCCAACGTGTGCGCGAACAACTGCAGTGGCCGCTCCGGATCATCGGGCCGCTGATCTTCCAGCTCTGGATAGAAGCGGTCATGCAGGATCGGCGCGCCCAGCGCGGCCATATGCACGCGCAACTGGTGCTTACGACCGGTGACCGGTTCCAGCCGGTACGTCCACGTGTCTACGCCGCGCGCGACCACATCGATCACCGTCTCGCTGTTCGGCTCACCCACGCCCTCGCGCATGCGGAAGAACGGCTCGCCCGGCTCCAGCCGGCTGCGATGCACATACGGAAACGTCAGCCCCGGCAGCGGCGGTGCGACTGCCAAGTAGTGTTTACGAATACGCCGCTCACGGAACAGCGCCTGGTAGATGCCGCGCGTGGACGGGTTGGCCGAGAACAAGACCAATCCCGCAGTGTCGCGATCGATACGGTGCAGCGGCACCAACGCGGGATTATCGAAGCGGTGCACCAATCGCGTCAGCAGTGTCTGGTGCACGTACGCACCAGCTGGCACCACGGGCAGGAAATGCGGCTTGCAGGCCACGACAATATGCGTGTCGGCATGCAACACCGTTTCCGTTGCCGTGATGATTGGCTCGTCCGCGACTTCGCGGAAGTAATAGATCTCCGCACCAACCCGATACGGCGCAGCGATATCCAATGCCCGCTGCTGCGCATCCAGTACGCGCCCACGCGCGAAGCGATCACGCCACGTGTCAGCACCAACAACCGGAAAGCACGCACACAGCGCCTCCCACACCGTGTGCCACGGGCCGGACGGGAGCTGGAACTGGCTGGCAGGAGTGCCATCGAGGGTCGGGCGAGGAGCAGACATGGCGACAGCAGAAGCGCACTCAAGCAGATGGGCTGGAATCGTACCTTGTCGCGTCAATTCTCTCCGCAGGATGTATCGGCTCTCCAATCCGGAAAGATACTTTCGAGCGCTGCGCATTGCATGCATTACTGGAAAGCGCACACAGCGACCACTACCGCAGCACGCTTCATCGCGTTGATTGGCATGCGGTTGCGCTAAACAACGCGCAAGCGAACTCAAGCTTTAGCGTAAAGAACACACCTGTTTGCCTGCGCACGCGTCGTGCCGAGTGTTGACGAGGCATCGATCGCAACGGCGCGCCTAGTCTGCTGACAAAACCCGTTTCAACGGCTATGTTCAAACCGGGAACGGGGGTTCTGGCATGGGACGCAGAAAGAAACAGGGTGGATTCGAAGCGCTAGCCGCATTGCCGTGGCCGGTTGGCTTCGTGATGGGAATCGCTGCGTATCTGGTGGTGCGCTACGGCATCGCCTGGTGGTTCTCTCACCAGAGCGGAATGCCGTCGCAGGGCTTCGCCCAGCAATCGAGTGGAATGTTCGCGCCATTGGCGTGGACGCTGCTCGGCGTCTGCTGGCTTGCCGCGCTGTTCTCCTACCTGGGCACACGCAGCCGGCGGCGCTTTTTGGAAACACGCACAAGCCTGGAGAGCCTGGCCGCCGGCGGCTGGCGCCAGTTCGAACAATTGGTGGGCGAAGCGTTTCGCCGCCAGGGCTACAGCGTCGAAGAAACCGGCCTGGGCGGCGCCGACGGCGGCATCGACCTGATCCTGCGCAAGGACGGCCGCCGCACACTGGTGCAATGCAAGCAATGGAAGCGCCAGCAGGTCGGAGTCAGCGTCGTGCGAGAGATGTTCGGCCTGCTGGCTCATCACCGGGCTCACTCGGTAAAGATCGTCTGCATCGGCACCTACACAAATGACGCAGAGCATTTCGCCCGAGGCAAGCCTATTGAACTGATCGGCGGCGAACAGCTGCTGGACATGATTCAAGCGGCTCAACGACAGCCGCCTACCCAACCGATGCAACCAGCAGCGCGTGTCGAGCCTGTATTTGCTTCGGCTGAGTCTAATGCTTCTGCAAACATCACCTCTCCAAGCTGTCCGCGATGCGGCAGTGTGCTTGTGCGAAGAAGGAATTGGGGCACTGGCCAAGAGTTCCTAGGCTGCAGCCAATTCCCCGCGTGCAGGAAGACTGTGTAAATGGACCCTGTCCTGCTTGTTCTTGAAATGCTCCCTGAAATAAAAATAGGCTTTGAAAATCATGTCATTTAAAAAAATTGCTCTTTTTAATAATAAGGGTGGCGTCGGGAAAACAACAATAACGGTTAATCTCGCCACTGCCATCGCAAAGGCCGGCGCGAAGGTCCTGATGGTTGATGCTGATCCGCAGTGCAATCTCTCGGCTTTTTGCCTGGAAGAAAATGAGCTCGATAATTATCTCCGCAAAAGTGAAGAAGACAAAGGATCAACCACAATTTGGGATGGGATTAAGCCTATTGTGCTTGGTCGAGGCGATATTGCAGAAATAGACGTGCTAGAAATATATAAGAACGTCTTACTTCTCGCCGGAGATGTTTTGATATCGCAATATGAGGAAGAGCTTCCGGCTGCGTGGACGGATTCTTTTGCACGAAAGAGTCGCGGGTATGATGTGATGGGTGCATTATCAAGGCTGGTCAACAAAGTTGCTACTGATTATGGTGCTGATTACGTACTCTTTGATGTAGGCCCGAACGTTGGGCCTTTAAATAGGGCGATACTTCTAGATTCTGATTATTTTCTGGCCCCGGTGGGATCTGATCTTTTTTCACTTCGAGCATTGGGCGCAGTTGGAAAGTCACTTCACAGGTGGATTTCAGATTGGAACACCGTCAAGTCACTAGCGTCCGACTCATCTAAAGCAACTTTATTGCAGGGACGACCGAAGTTCTTGGGCTATGTAGCTTCCGCGTACAAAGTGAAAACGGGAGGAAAAAGTGCAAAGCCCCATGAACACTGGGAATCAAAAATTGGGCCCCGCGTAAAGCAACGTGTCGTAGATGTTCTAGCTAATTTAGGAGCTGATTTCCACATAAATCCCCCTTACAAACTTGGCGAAATCAAACACTTTCAGTCCCTTGCCGCTGACGCACAAAAATTGAAACTTCCCTTCAGCGAATTAAAAGGCAAAGTTAATCCAGGGCATAATTCTCAGATTGTAAAGGCTGGCCAAGTATTTGATAAAATTGCCCATGAAGTCATGACTCGAACAGGAGGCGAAAAATGATTTCAAAAGCACACAAATCGGCATTAAAAGTATTCAGTGAGCAAGAACATCGAATCAAACTATTCGCCAGCACTGTTCTTCAATTTTTCGTCTCCCACCCGAGTTTGTCGACAGACGTCCACTCAGTTAAGCTAAGAATCAAGGGTAAAGATAACCTTCTCGGAAAATTAAAAAGAAAAAAGGAGTTAGGGGTTGCAGTTTCAGAGAAAAACATATTTAAAGTTATTACCGACCTTGCCGGAGTACGTGTTTTCCACATCCACGCAGCCCAATTCAAACCGATCCATGATGCGATCATGACGCAAGTCAAGTCGGGCGACTGGGTATTGGGAGAAGACCCAAAAGTTTTCAGTTGGGACCCGGAGGCTGACGAATTTTTCAGAGGATTGGGTTTCGATCCGGAAATTAGACCTACCTTTTATACATCTGTCCACTATCTAGTTCGCCCTAGCGCTGAATCGGATCTTTGTTGCGAGATTCAAGTCCGAACCCTTTTTGAAGAAATTTGGGGTGAAGTGGACCACTCTATGAATTACCCACGACCCGTGCAAAGTATTGCTTGCAGAGAGCAATTACGTGCTTTATCAAAACTCGTCGGGACGGGTGGTCGCTTAGTTGATTCCATCATTCGATCGCGAGCGGAAGCTGACACTTTAAATGCCAGTTTGAGCGCTGTATCTGGAGCTTCATCGATATCCACTAATCGTCGCAAGTCTTTATCTTCCGTACCAAAATAGGGATATAAATTAAGCTGGGACATAATTCTTAAAAAATTTTCTCCGTTCGATATCTTTGAGATCTTGACCTCCCATACATCCCCAACCCGCCATCCTCGGCTCCAGACTCAACTGGAGAACACACGATGATGAAGTGGATGGGCACCGCGCTGGCCGCGGCATTGCTGGTGAGCGGTTGCGCCAAGGAGGAGGGCGAGAAGTTCGTCGGCCACTGGGTCAACGTGCAGACGCAGGAAGAGACGATGGACATCGAGCGCAATGGCGAGACCTTCATGGTCCGCAGCACCACGCCGAAGTTCTTCAGCCGCAAGCCCAAGACCGAGAGCTACCCGGCGGTCTACAAGGACGGGGCGCTGCAGGTCACCAACGATGGCGAGACGGTGAACTTCGCCATCGACGCGGCCAACGGTCACCTCAACACCGGTGGCGAGCAGTACCAGCGCGTGCCGACCAAGTAAGCCCGCCGCTGTCGCCAGCGCCCGCGTGCAGACCTTGCCGGTCGCACGCGGGCGTTTGCGTTTGTGGCCTAGCCGGCCACGCCGAAGGGCTACTGGTGCATGCTGCCTCGCGCAGACGCCGGGCCGGACGCGCCGCCCGTCGCCCGGCCTTGCGCTGCCGCTGCCATTCCACCCCGCTCAAGCCGTACAGTGCGCAGGCACGCCAGGGTCATGGCGCTGCCCAACCGATCAATCCAGCAACTACGAGGGTGTCATGAGCAAGGGGATGGACCAGAAGAAGAGCCAGAAGAAAGAGCCGACCAAGACGCTGAAGGAAAAGCGCGCGGCCAAGCAGGAAAAGAAGGGCAAGTAAGCCGCCCGGCCTGCCAGACGGCGAACGGGGTCAGGCGGATCGCCTGACCTCGCGTTTTTTGGACGTTTCACTAGGGGCTGAGCGTTGGCTTGCGAACTCGGCCTGTCGGACTCTCCCACTCACCGCTGGCATGACCTGCGGTAGCACCCCAACGCTGCAGCAGACCGATCAACGACCCGGCCAAAGCTGCTGCACTAATGTGGGTTTGTGCGGATTTGGAGCTCGTCATGAGCCGTTTGACCATCGATCTGAACGATCAGCAGCACCAGAGCCTGAAGGAGCTGGCGGCTCTGCAGGGCAAGACCATCAAGCAAATACGCGCTTGAACGCCTGTTCCCTGGCGACCTAAACGCCGATCAGGCATGGCAGGAGTTGAATACCCTCCTTGGGGGACGTGTCGAGGAAGGCCTTGCCGGCAACGTGTCTACCAGGAGCATCAGCACCATCCTGTATGAAGAATTGGCCGAGGGCCGTCGCGGTTGATGCACGGCTAAGTCCTCACCGACGCAGCCGAAGCCGAAGCCGATCTGCGCGGGATCATCCGCTACACCTCGGCACGCTGGGGCCAGGCGCAGGTTCGCCGATACATCGCAGACCTATCGAGGCGTGATCTCGATGATGTTGGATGTAGCAGTCTTCAGCGACGTCATATCGGCTGAGGTGGTTTTACTCTTTGATTCCTGCTGCTCCCGATAACGTATAAGTGGGTGTACCCCGACCGAGTAATTGCGCCCAGGCATGATCTGGTAACTCAATGACAGATTGATCGTCCTGACGATTGACTGCCCCGGCTTCAGGACAAGAGATGGCATGGAACCTCGGACGTTGTGCACATAGATGCCGCGATAGTCGACGGGGCTGCCGTCCTCTTGCAGGACCTTGAACAGATTGGTCTGCAACACCCCGCCTTTGTCTACGTCTGGAACATACGAGGCAGGTAGCTCGATGGGCTGGTCACCTGCGTTGGCCATCGTGACTGAGACGGATGCTCCAGCTGTCGCTGTATGCGCTGCCTGTCTGTTTTGGAGTCTGATCTCCAGCCTCCCAGCCGCAGTCGCGCTGGAGCAGGCTGACAGCGCGAGAATCCCAAGAACCCATATCGCCTTCATCATTCACCTCTTACGCGCAAGCGCTTCTTTGTCGTCAGTTCTCATGCCATCTCTCCGGCTTGGGGTACGAGCCCTGGACGGGCGGAACCACCGTGGCGGGCGACTCCTGGGCAGACGCTAGTCGCGATTCATCCTCGGAGCGATCTTTCAATCCAACGTGCACTATCGCGCGCGGTTGGGGACCTGACGCTTTGGCGCTTCCCACATCACCGTCTAGCGCAAGTCCTCGTCGGCACCGTCCACCCGGTCTCCTGCATCAAGCTGCTGCAACACGCGATCGAAATCGCTCACGAACAGCTGGTCCTGCACGATGCGGTACTTTTCGAACTCGCTTTCCGCATGCGCTTTGGCGATCTCGGCGGTGACGCGCCCTGCGTCCTGCAACACCTGCCGGTCGGTTGCTTCGATGAAACGATTCAGACGTGTTTCCCAATCCTGCATGGTCATCGGAATCTGCCGCAGTGCCATGTCCTCGGCCAGGTCCAGATAGGCCGATACGAGGCGTTGCAACTGCGCCATCTCGCCGGTGGTCAGGTAGTTCTTGGCAACCGCCACGTCGAACTTCTGGATCTTCCCGCGCGGTGCATCGGCCCAGGTGGTCAGGCCCATGTGCTGCTTGCCGGCATCGGCTCGGTGGTAGACGACTTCTGCTGCGGTTTGCCCGTGGATGGCCCAGTGCAGCTTGTTCTGCACTGTGGCGAAGAACCGCTGGGTTGCCTGCGCGGTGGCATCGTAGTCCAGGGCGGTGGCGTAGATGTCGGTGATCTTCTGGTAGAACTTGCGCTCGGAGAGACGGATCTCGCGGATGCGCTGCAACTGCTCTTCGAAGTAGCGCTTGCCGAGCACCGTGCCGTCATTCTTCAGGCGCTCATCGTCCATCGCGAAGCCCTTGATCGTGAAGGACTCGATGATGGTGGTGGCCCACTTGCGGAACTGCACCGCGCGCTCGGAATTGACCTTGTAGCCCACGGCAATGATGGCCGCGAGGTTGTAGTGCTTGGTGTCGTAGCTCTTGCTGTCGGCGGCAGTTATTCGAAAATTTCGAATAACTGCATCTGGCTGTAACTCGTTGTCAGCGAACACCTTTTTCAGGTGGTAGTTGATGGTGTGGGTTTCGACATCGTAGAGCTGGGCCAGCATCTTCTGCGTCAGCCAGACGTTTTCGTCGGCATACGCCGCCTGCACGCCGCCCTCGCCTGCGGCGGCCACGAAGGTCAGGTATTCGGCCGCCGACGAGCGGACGAGCGAAATTTCATGCTTTTTCGCCATTGATGCCTCCCATGCTGGCGATACCGCACAACCAGTTTTTCTTCGTCCATGATGCTATCCGGGCATGCCCGGTGATGGTGATAGGCGAACGTGCCGTTCTGCCGTAAGTGATGTTGCCATTGCGCCGGCTCGCGTCCATCAGAACAACGAACCCTGCACGGGCAACGCAGTAGCTGGTTCTGTTGCTGGCTTGGCGGGTGCCGCCTGCTGCTGCGCACCCAACCGCCACGCTAGGCCAGAGATGCGCGCGGCGTGCCGGGCCAGTGCGCTGCGGATGACCGCTTCGCTGCCGGCCAGGTGCAGGGCGCGGCGGGCGCGGGTGATGCCGGTGTAGAGCAGTTCGCGGCTGAGCACGCGGGCGTCGCGGGTGGGCAGTTGCAGCCAGACGGTGTCGAATTCGCTGCCCTGGGCCTTGTGCACGGTCATGGCGAAGGCGCTTTCGTGCGCGGGCAGTGCGGCGGGGTGGAAGCCGCGCACCTGGCCGTCGCCGTCGCCTTCGAACCAGGCGACCAACGGGCCTTGGGCACGGCTGTCGGTGCCTGGGTCGCGGCGGCTGGCGGTGCCGCCGGGCTGGCCTGGCCCTGAAGACGGGCCTTCGTCGCTGTGCCCCGAAAAAGGACTCGCTTCGCTGCGCAGGCAGATGCCGACGTCGCCGTTGAACAGGCCGTGGCGGTAGCTGTTTTCGGTGATCAGCAGCAGGCGGCCCTGGAACCAGGGCGAGGCGGCGCCGAGGCGGCGCGCGCCGGAGCCGGTTTCGGCCAGCAGTTGTTCGATACGGGCGTTGAGGCCGCGTGCGCCCTGCGGGCCGGCGCGCACGGCGGTGAGCAGGCGCAGGCGCGCGGCATCGCGCAGGGCCGCGGCCGGGTCTTGCGCGTCGGCCAGCGCGCGCCAGTGGGCGAGCAGTGCGTCGCGGCCCAGGGTGAGCGGGTCTTCGCCGTCTTCGTGGAAGTGCACGCCGGCCAGCTCGCCGCTGCGCAGCAGGGCCAGGGCGGTGTCGGCGTCGCCGGCGCGCACGGCGTCGGCCAATGGGGCCAGTGCAAAGCCGTCCGCCTGCCGGTAGCCGCGCAGCAGGTGCACGCGGTGGCCGGCCAGGCCGCCGCCGTGGCTGGCGGCGGGCGTGGTGTCGCCGGGTGCGTTGCCGAGCAGCGCTTGCAGCGCCTGTGCGTCCTGCGGCTGCAGGGCATCGCCGGGGCCGGCGGCCTGCAGGATGGCGGCGAGCACGTCGCCGGCTTCCACCGAAGGCAGCTGGTCGGCGTCGCCGAGCAGGATCAGCTGGGTGCCATCGGCGACGGCTTCGACCAGCTTGCACATCAGCGGCAGGTCGACCATGGAGGCTTCGTCGACGACGATCAGGTCCAACGGCAGCGGGTTGTCGGCGTGATGGCGGAAGTGCGGGGAATCCGGGATGACGCCGAGCAGGCGATGCAGGGTGCTGGCACCGCTGGGCAGGGCATCGGCCAGGGCCGGGTCGATGCCGCCAGCGATGGCGCGCGCGACTGCAAGGCGCAGGCTCTCGGCCATGCGCTCGGCGGCGCGGCCGGTGGGCGCGGCCAGAGCGATGCGCGGTGCCGGGGTGTTGGAGGCGTGTGCCTGGGCGATGCGCAGCAGCAGCAGGCGGGCGATGGTGGTGGTCTTGCCGGTGCCGGGGCCGCCGGTGACCAGCAGCAGGGTGCGGCGCAGCGCCAGCGCGGCGGCCTGGGCCTGGCGGTCTGGGTGGTGGGATGGGGCCGGTGAGGCCTTACCTTCCTGGTCGACGGATGGCTCGGGCAGGCCCGTCCCCTCACCCGCCCTTCGGGCACCCTCTCCCGGGGGGAGAGGGGATGAGGCAGTGGCGTTCGGGAATAGCTGCGCGAACAGCGGTGCCAGCGTGGCGGCGTCGAATGGGGGCGGCGACTGGGCGGCGATGCGTTGCAGGCCCAGCGCCAGGCGGCGCTCGTACTCGCGGTAGCGGCGCAGATAGAGCAGGCCGTGTTCCAGCACCAGCGGGCAGTCGGCGGCGGCGGGATCTTGCGGATTGGGTTGGTCGACCCAGCGCGAGGCGGCCAGGGTGCGTTGCCAGTCGGTGGGGTCCGGGAGTGCGGGCGCTGGGCCCTCGCGCGTGTCCAGCAGCATGCCGGCGCGGGTGGGGTCCAGCCCTGCGTGGCCGCTGGTGACGGCCAGCGAGGCGAGTGCGGCGCCGGCCAACACCTGGGGGTCGGTGTCCGGGGCCAGGCGTTGCAGGCTTTGGGCGAAGGCCAGATCCAGCGGGCGCAGCGCGTCGGCCTTGATCAGGGCGTTGAAGAGGGTTGGGTGGTTCATGCGCTGGACGCCTCCCGGGCGCAGGCGCCCTCACCCCAACCTCCGCTGCGCGTCCCAGCCCGCGCGGCGTGGCGCAGACACTGCCAGGCACGCGCGCCAGTGCGCGCAAGCGGTGTCTGCCCGCCCCGAGGGGAGCGGGGCGTGCGCACAGCGCTGATCGGGCGTGCGGTCTGTTGGGTCATGGCTTGGATGCTTCGGCGGCGGACGTACCCTCACCCCAACCCCCGCTCCGCGCCCCAGCCCGCGCCAGCGGCGCGGGCGCTCCAAGGCACGCGCGCCAGTGGCGCGCAACTAGTGCCTTATCGCTCCGGGGGGAGCGGGGCTTTGGTGCGTCAGCGGTAAGGGGCTGTGCGCTAGCGGGCATCGGGCGTGCCTGGGTTGCTGGATGTCGGTTCCGGGGCGCTGCCGGCGAACAGGGCGTCCAGGGCTTGGACCAGCGCCGGGTCAAAGCGCCAGGCGTGGATGCCGGGTGCGGGCATGGCGCGGTTGACGGCGTCGAAGCCGGCGTCGGCGTCGAAACCCGAATCGGAGATGGAGCTGGTGCCATTGACGGGGTCGGAATCGGAGGCGGCGCTGGCGCCGTTGACGGAGTCGGAGCGGGAGTCGTAACCGGAACCGGAACCGGGTATGGAGCTGGAGTCGGCTGCGGGGTTGCGGGTGGCGTCCAGGCCGCGGCAGAACAGGTAGCGCACGCCGCCGAAGTCGCGGGCGTAGTCGTAGCCATCGCCCAGGCGGAAACGCAGCCAGCGGTGCAAGGCGACGGTGTAGATCAGCGCCTGCAATTCGTACTCGCTGTGCGCCATGGCGCGGGCCAGGGCGTCGGCATCGTAGCTGGGCAGGCGGTTGGACTTGTAGTCGAGCACGTACCAGCGCCCGTCCACGGTGTAGGTGAGGTCGATCAGGCCGGTCATCAGGCCTTCCAGCCGCTGGCGCGCGCCGAAGGCCTGGCGGTCGCCGACCACGCCAAAGCGATGCAGCAACGCGAGCAGCGCATCGACGCGGGTGGGCCGCATGGCGAAGTGGAATTCCATCTCGTTGCGGCGCTGCGGCGCGGGCACGGCGGCCAGGGTGGTGCCTTCGGGCAGGGCCACGGTGAGGGTGTGGCCGATCAGCGCGGTGAGCATGGCCAGGCCGTCGTCCCATTCCTTCTCGACGTAGCCGCCGCGTTGCAGCGCCTCGAGGATGGCGGCGGCCTGGCCCTCGGGTGCTGGCAGGCCGGGGCGCCAGGCCTGCCAGGCGGCAAAATCGCAACGCTCGAACACGTCGTGCATCACCACGCCGAAGCGGTTGCCGGCAAAGCGCGGGTCGAAGGCGTCGACCTCGGCGGCCACCGCAACGGCCTCGCTGCCGGACGGCTCGTCGCTGCCGCCACTGCCGACCACCGTGGCGCTGGCCATCGGGTCGGTGGCGGCGCCGGCATCGGCGTTGGCCAGCTGGGTGAAGCTGTAGACCCACCAGTCCGGGGCGATATGCCGCTGTGGCGCGCGCGCGGGCGGCACCTGCGCTTCGACCGGCGGCGGCAGGCGCGGCAGGTTGGTGGGCGGCGTGGACATATCGACCACCACTGCGCCCTCGCCGGCCGCGCCCTGCAGTGCGTCCAGCGCGCGCAGCATGCCGGACAGTGCGGTGCGCTCGTGCTGGTGGAACGGGCCGCTGGCGATCCACAGCGCGTGCTCGGCACGGGTCAGGCCGACGTAGAGCAGGCGTGCGTCTTCGGCGCGTTGTTCCTGCTTCCAGGCCGCTTCGGCGGCGCTCCAGGTTGGGTCGTCCTTGTCTGTCTTCCAGTGCAGCTGGCGGCCGAGCTCCGGCGCATGCACCACGCAATGGCGGCCGGCGCCCTTGTCGCTGCGGCCGATGCCGATGTACGGCAGGAACACCAGCGGATATTCCAGGCCCTTGCTCTTGTGCAGGGTGACGATCTGCACGCGGCGCGCGTCCGACTCCAGCCGCAGCTGCTGGGCTTCGTCGTTGTCGTCGGCATTGGCGATGCGGCGCGACAGCCAATCAACCAGGCCGTGCGGGCCGAGCGCGCGGGCGTCGGCTTCCTGCAGCAGTTCGGCCAGCTGCAGGTAGTTGGTGAGGCGGCGCTCGCCATCGACCAGGGCGAGCAGGCGTTGCCCGTGCGCGGCGCCCAGGTCGCCGATCAGGGCGAGCGGGCCGCCGCGCTGCCAGCGCTCGCGCCAGTCCAGCGCCTGCTGCTGCCAGCGGCGGTGACGCTCGCCGTCGTGTGCGAGTGCGGCGATGGCGGCGGCGTCCGCGCCGATCAGCACGGTGGCCAGCGCGGCGCGCAGGCGGCTGTCGTCGCCCGGGTCGAGCAAGGCCTGCAGCAGGGCCAGCAGTTCCAGCGCCTCGTCGGTGGCGAACAGGCTCTGCTTGCCGGCCGCCACGGCGGGGATGCCCACCGCGCCCAGCGCCTGCTGCATGCGCGTGGCCTCGCCGTGGCTGCGCACCAGCACGGCGATATCGCCGGCCTGCACCGGGCGGCCATTGACGGTGGCAGTGCCGTCGCGGCCACCGGCCAGCCAGCCACGGATCGCCGCCACGCAGGCGGCGGTGGCCAGCTCGCGGGCGCGGTTGGCGCTCCAGGGTTTGGGCTTTCCTGCTTGCTTGGTTTTTGCCGCTGCCGCGGCAGGTGGCGGCGGCGGTTCCGGGGCGCGCCACAGCGTCAGCGCCGGGGCGGCGGCGCCATCGCGTTGCAGGTCGGCATCCACCCGCTTGGTGCCGGGCCGCACCGGGTGGAAGGCGATGCCATCGGTGAGGAAGGCATCGGTGTAGCCGGCCTGTGCGTACAGCGCGTCGATGGCCGCCAGCACGCCGGGGCGCGAGCGGAAGTTGTGGCTCAGCGGCGGGGCGAGTTCGGCAGCGACGGCGGCGGCCAGATAGGTGCGCACGTCGCCGCCGCGGAAGCCGTAGATGGCCTGCTTGGGGTCGCCGATCAGAAACAGCGCCGGCTCCAGGCCGGCCGCGCGCGCGAGCGGGCCTTCGCCGAACACATTGGAGAAGATCGCCCATTGGCGGTCGTCGGTGTCCTGGAATTCGTCCACCAGCGCGATGGCGTATTGCGCGCGCAGCCGCGTGACCAGCGCCTGCGCCTGCGCGCCTTCCAGCGCGTGCGCGACGCCATCGACCAGGTCGTCGTAGGTCTGCACGCGGCGCTGGCGCTTGAGCAATGCCAGCCGCGCAATGGCATCCTCGCGCAGGGCGTGCAGCAGGCGGATGCGGCGACGGCTGCGCCATGCTTCGACACCAGCCAGCGCGGTGAGATAGCCGTCGATCTCGTGGCTCAGCGGCGAGGCCGGGGTGCGCTCGACGAACTTCTTGTTGGTGCCGGCGGCCAGTTCCGCAGCGGTGAGTTTGATCAGCTTGGCGTGCGGCGTTGTGTGCATCGATGGCGCGGCGGCGAAGCTGTCGAACCAATGCCACAGCGCTGTTAGCCACTCGGGCTTGTAGCTGACCTTGCTCAGGATGCCGCCGTCGATGGCGGCCATGATGGTGTCGAAAAACGCGCTGCCGTGCGCCTGGAATGCAGCGGCCAGTGCAGTACTGGCGTCCTGCACCGCTTGCAGCAGCGCAGCGGAATCGTCGTTTGTCGTGGCTGCCGCCGGCAGCAGCGTTGGATGGCGCACCAAGGCGCGCAGATCGCTGGCCAATGCCTCCGGGCCGCCCGACCACAGCGCGATCAGGTCTTCGGCCATTGCCGCATCGGCGGCGCGCTGGCGCCAGAGATCGGCGGCGACTTCGCCGAGCAGTTCGCGGTCGTTGGCGAGCAGTTCCGGTGCGGCGAAGGCCTGGCCGCTTTCCAGCGCATGCTCGCGCAGCACGCGCGCGCAGAAGCCGTGGATGGTGAACACGGCGGCCAGGTCGATTTCTTCCACCGCCTGTTGCAGGCGGCGGCGCAGGGCCGCGGGTGTTTCGGTGCCGCTGGCCAAGTGCGTGGCGAGGATGGCGCGCGTAAGCAGCACATCGGGCGCGTCCTGTAGGAGCGGACCTAGCCACGATGGGCCATCGGCGAGGTCGGTCGCGGCCGGGGCCGCTCCTACGGGGGCGTCGGGGACTAGCGTTGCGGCCAGCACCAGGCGCTCGCGGATGCGGCGGCGCAGTTCCTGGGTGGCCGCCTCGGTGAAGGTGACGGCGAGGATCTGCCCGATGCGCAGGCCGCGCTCGACCACCAGCCGGGTGAACAGCGTGGCCAGGGTGAAGGTCTTGCCAGTGCCGGCGCTGGCCTCGATCAGGCGTACGCCATGCAGCGGCAGGTGCAGATACGGGTCGGTGACCGGGCTGGCGCTCATTCGGCCTCTTCCTGCGCGCCGTGCCAGTGGCGCCAGCTCTCGATCAATCGCTCCGGATCCAGCGTGGCATCGGCGTTGCCGCGCTCGAGCAGGTCGTACACGCGGTGGCTGGTGATGGCGAAATCGGCAAAGCGCTGCGCATCGGCGAACGGGTCGCGGCCGCGGTTGACCAGGCGCAGTTCCGGGCTGTGCGATTCGCTCCAGCCGAAGCTGGACTGCCACTGCCCGGCGGCCTCCTTAATGGCCTTATCCAGGTCGTCGCTGCGCGCGGCCTGGTGGTATTTCCAGCTGCTATAGGGCGCGAACGCCAGCGGCGTCTGCAAGCCCTGCTGGTACACCTGCAGCAGCGCAGCCAACGCGCCCTGCGCCTGCGTCTGCGACAGCGGCTCGGCATCGATGGGATGCGGGCCCAAACCGTCTTCGTCTTCGAAGAAGCGTACATACGGCGCGTGCTCGCCGGCGGCGCGCAGCAGCAGCCATTCCAGGCCGTGGCGGATCGCGCTGCGGCCGCTGAGCGCGCCGACCTGCACCCGCCCCACCCCGCTCGCATACCAGCCGGGCACGCGGCCGTGCACCTCGGTCTGGCCGATCTGCACCTGCAACCGGCGCGACTGCGCCGGCGCTTCGCCGCGCCAGTGCCGGAATGCCTCGGCATACGGGCGCAGTTGCGCCACCCGCTCCTCAAGCTGGCGTCGCCCCAGCGGCCCGGACGGCAGCAGCGCGCGCGCGCGCAGACGCTCGTAGAGCCGCTCGGTGTCGCCAGCCAGCGCGGCGTCGAACACGTGCTGCTGCAGGCCGTATTGCTCCAGCCCGCGCGTGGGCGCGAGCAGCGGCTCCAGATCGCTGTCTTCGCCGGCCGGATCCGGCAGGCGCATCCCCAGGCGGTGGCGCAGGAATTGCCCGGCCGGGTCGGCGAACAGGCGGCGCAGTTCGTCGATCGAGACGCTGGCCGGCACTGCGATGTCATCGGCCGGCAACGCGCCGGCCACCCACGGTGCCAGCGGCTGGCGCTGGCCGGTAAGGCTGTCCACCGCAGGCCGCCACTGCCGGCGATAACTGAAACGGCGCGGGTCGGCGCCGTGATCGCCCGGCGCACCAAACGCGGCGGCGGCAAACGGCTGCAACGGGTGGTGCACCACCAGCGTGTCGATTGCCGCCGGGTCGGCGTGGTACTGCGCGGCGCTGCCCAGCAACTCGCTGACCAGCACCGACGGTTCGCGCGCGCTGCCGTCACGCGCATCGGCGCCGAGATAGCTCAGGTAGAACACTTCCTGCGCGGAGGCGAACAACTGCAGGAACAGGAACCTGTCGTCCTCGCGGGTCGAACGGTCGCCGTGCCGGCGACGCTCGGTGCCCAATTCTGCAGTGAGGCGATTGAGCCCGGCGGCCGGGTCGCGGCGCGGGAAGTCGCCATCGTTCATGCCGAGCAGGCAGATCGCGCGGAACGGCAGCAAGCGCATCGGCACCATGCGGCCGAAACTGATGCCGCCGGTGAGCAGCGGCGCACGCGTGTCCGACTCGCCCAGCACCGCAGCAAAATGCGCGCGCACCACCTCGGCCGGCACGCTGCCTGCGTACTCGGCACGCACCGCATCGCGGGCGAATTGGTCGATCAAGCTGCGCAGCCGATCCAGCGCGCGCTGCGCACGCGGTGCCGAAGGTGCTTTTGGCATCAGCGCCTCCAGCAGGCCGAGCAGCCGCTCGCGCCACTCGACCGGCGTCATCGCCTCGGCCAACACGGACTGGTGGCGTTCGAGCACGCGCAGCAGCTTCAACAAGATATCCAGTGCGGCCAGCGCGCTGCCTTCCAGCTGCGGCCATGGCGCCACGCCCTCGATATCGTCATCGGCGCCGCTGGCATGGCCGAGCAGCAGCCGGTCCAGCGCGAAGCGCCAGGTGTAGGCGTCGTCGCTCGGTGCCTGATGCTGGCGCCGATGCGCCGCGTCCAGCCCCCAGCGCGCGCCGGCCGCATGCAGCCAGCCGCGCAGACGTTCCAGCCCGGCTTCGTCCAGGCCGGCGGCCTCGGCAATCGGCGCACTGGCGAGCAGGTCGAGGATCTCGTGCAGGCCGAAGCGTGCGATCGGCAGGCCGAGCAAGCTCAGGAACACTTCGGCCAGCGGCTCGCTGGCCAACGGGCTGGCATCGGCCAGCGCGTACGGCAAGGCATCGTCGTTGCCGTGGCTGCCGAACACCGCGTCCAGGTACGGCACGTACGGGTCGATATTTGGCGACAGCACCGCGATCTCGCGCGGCTGCAGCGGCGGGTCGAAGCGCGCATCGTCGAGCAAGGCGCGCAGCTGGTCGTGCAGCACCTGCAGCTCGCGCAGGCGGGTGTGGCAGGCGTGCACCTGCAGGCTGGGGTCGTGCAGATTCACCGCCGGCAACACCGCAGGCACGCTGGGCGCGCGGCGATGGAACAGGTCGCTCTGCATGCGCCGCAGCAGGCTGTCGCCCAGGCCGCCGTCGGCCAGTGCGCGGCGGCCGGACTCCAATGGGTCGGCGTAGGCGGCGATCTCGGCCAGCGGGTGCACCACCTCGTAGTCGCCGACCAATGCCATGAAGTCACGCCCGGCTGCGCCCCAGGCCTGCAGCAGCGGGTTTTCCTGCACCTGCTCGGCAAACAACTGCACCGCACCGTCTTCGCGACGGCGCTGCCACAGGGTTTGCAGATCGCCCCAGTAACCTTGCGTGGGCGTGGGCAGGTAGAAATGCAGCGTGCCCACGCGCGCCTGCGTGGCCAGCACGCGCAGCACGTCGGGCGAAATATTCAAGATTGCGAAGGCGAATAGGCGCCTGGGCAAGCCCTGCGGCAGCGGGCCGTCCGGGCGTGCGTAGCGATCCAGATACTGGCCGATGCGGCGCGCGCGGTATTGCCGGCCGGTGGCAATGCTGCGCCACAGCCGCGCCTGCGGGTCATCGGGGTCGGCGCCGCCTTCCCAGCGTAGCAACCAGTCGCGTCGCCAGGCCTGGTACTTCTCGAACACATTGCCCAGCTCGCCGGCCAGCGCCCAGGGCTTGAGCGCGTCGCCATCGGACAGATAACCGGCCAGCGGCGCCAACGCCGCGTCGCTGCCCAGATCGGCCTGCAAGGCGGTATAGAGGCGCCACTGCGTGGTCGCCATGTCCAGGTCGTCGTTGGCCGGGCCGAGATTGCATTCCAGCGCGCGCGCGACGAATTCGCCGGGGGTGAGGAATTCCAGATTGGCCGCCACGCCGTGCTCGGCCGCCAGCGTGGACTGCAGCCAGCGCCGCATCGCCACCTGCGGGATCAGCACCACCTCCGGCTGCAGCAACGGCTGCTCCGGCACCGGCCGGCGCAGCTCCTGTGCGAGCAAGGCAGCCAGCGTATCCAGCGCATTTGAGGGATAGAGGCGGAAATCGGGCGCGGAAGTGGCGTGCATGCGTACGCGCATTGTGCCGGATGCGGCCGTGCTGCGCTGTTGGCCCGGGGCCGGCGCGCAGCGAGTGGCGCCGCTGTTCGGGCCGTACTGGAATGAGCAGACGTGGGGCCGATCTTGGCGATCGACCGCCGACACGCTGCGGAGCTAGTGCACCCGAACGCAGCAGGCGCGAGCGGATTGCGGATCGCCTTTGATGCATGCCGTGCGGCCGCAGCGCTTGGCGGTATCCCCCGCAAGCCACCGTCGACCAACACGCCCCCAAGCGCCGGCGCCGCCATGCCATACCCCTGCGGCGGCATCACAAAAAGCGATGGGCCGGGGTCTTCGCCCGGCCCATCGCGTTGGCTTGGTGCACGACGCTGGAGACGATCAGTACTTCTTTTCCAGATTGATCATCCAGGTCTGATCGTTGTTGCTGTCGCCGTCGGTGATGCCGCGGTATTCCAGCCGCGTCGACAGGCCCTGCTCGGTCAGCAACGCCGCGCCGATGCCCACCATCAGGCGGTTGCGATCGAACGCGCTCTGGCCCGCGCGGTAGAACGGCCCACCGTTCAGATCGGCGTAGCTCAGCGTGGCATCGCCGCGGCCCTGGAAGTCGCGCTGATATTCCACGCGCAACTGCGGGGTCAGCCGGCCCCAGGCCACTTCGCGGCGCCATTCCAGGCGCAGGCCCAGGTTGCCGGTGGTGGTGGCCACGTCCATGTCGTCATAGCGCAGCGCGAACGGCGCCACGCCATCTTCGACATAGCCATCCAGCGTGGCGCGCGCCACATCCACACGCGCATACGGGGTGATCTGCAGCTCGCCGCGTTGCAGGTCCGCACCGGTGGACAGCGAGGCGATCCACTGCTTGCCGTCGCGGTTGCCTTCGGCCATCGAGGCGTCGTCGGTGACATAGCGACGCAGGTCGTAGGACAGCAACTGGTAGCCGACCAGGGTGTCGAAGAAGAACGCCTTGCCCGGATGGAAGCTGGCATACAACGCCATGGTGTAGGCGGTGGCCTTGGAGTGGCTGCCGTTCCTGCCCACATCGCTGTCGTCGCGGCCCCAACCCAGGCCCGCACCGATCGCCAGCGACTGCGCCACCCGGTAATCGGCGCCCACGCTCAGGCCGTCGGTCTGGAAGTCCACGCCGTTGCTGTTGGACTGCTTGTCCAGGCTGCCAGAGCGGATCGCACCGCCCACCCACAGCCCCAGATCGCCCTGCCCCTGCGCGGTGCTGGTGCCGCTGGTGCCGCTGCTGGCCACTGCCGGCGCATCGCGGAAGTCGTTGTCGGCCTCCTGCGTGTCCGGGCTGCACGGCTGCGCACTGATGCCGCGGTCGGCCTGGCGGCAATGCGAGGTCGGCTGGAAGCTCACCGCGTTGCTGAAGGTGCTGCCGCCGCGATGGGTGGCTTCCAGACGGCGTTGGAAGTTGTCGATCTGCGCCCGCGCAAAACGCCGCGTGGACTCGGACTGCGCATCGATCAGGCCACGCACTTCCGCATCCACGCTTGGGTCGCGGCGCGGCGCGATGGTGAACACCACGTTGGCCGGCACCGAGGTGGCGAACGCGTTGGACAAGGTGAACTGCACCGTGGCCTGGCCGACGAAGGCCGGGTTCGGGGTGAAGGTCAGCATGAAGGTCGGCGTCTCGGCCATTGCAGCCGCCGCCGGCGACGGGCCCGATGCACGTGCCGCCGCCGCGGTGGCGAGACCACCAACCTGGGTGATGGTGGCGGTACCGGCCGACGCAGGCAGCACCGCGACCACGGCCGCGGCCACGAACGGCCCGCCGGTGGCATTGCGGGTCAGGTCGACCTGCTGCGCCTCGCCCGGCACTGCCGCCGCAGTCACCGACACTGCAACCGGCCGCGCATTGACCGCAATGGTCACTGTGGCCGCCGCAGACGTGCCGCCGCTACCGGTGACCGTGTAGCTCACCACATCGGTGCCGACGAAACCGGCGGCCGGCGTGTAGACCAGCTCCAGCCCGTTGACCACGGCGGTGCCGTTGGTCGGCGCAGCGGCAATGGCGATCGCGGTGATGTTGCCGGTGTCGTTGGCGGTCACCGCCACCGTCACCGCAGCATCGGACATGGTGGCCGCCACATCCCCCACCGCCACCGGCGCCGCATCGCTCACCGTGAAGCTGTAGGCCTGGGTGGCGCTGGCATTGCCGGCGTCGGCCACCGCGATGGTGAAGGACGAGGTGCCCTGCGTCGTCGGCGTGCCCGACAGCGTGCCGTCGTTGGCCAGCGTCAGGCCGGCCGGCAATGTGCCGCTGGCAATGCTGTAGCGATAGGGCGCAACGCCGCCGCTGGCCGTGAGCACCTGGTTGTACGCGCTGCCGCGCACCGCCGGTGGCAGGGTCGGTTGCGCCAGCACCAGCGTTGCCGCCGCGATGGTGACCGAGTAGTTCTGGCTGGCCTGCACAGCCGGGCTCGGGGTGCTGTCGGTCGCGGTCAGGGTGAAGTTGAAGGTGCCGGACAAGGTCGGCGTGCCACTAAGCGCGCCGGTCGCTGCATCGACAACCACGCCATTGGGCAAGGCGCCCGCAGTCAGTGCATAGCGATAAGGCGCCGTGCCGCCGGTGGCCGGCGTGATCGCTGCGGAGTACGCCTGCCCGGCGGTGCCTGCCGGCAAGGTGCTGGCCGGCAACGCCAGGTTCGGGCCGGCCACGGTCAGTGCATAGGCCTGCGTGGCGGTGAAGGTGTTCGCGTCGGTCGCGGTCACGGTGACGTTGAAGCTGCCTTCCACCGTGGCGGTACCCGACAGCGTGCCGTTGCTGGCCAGCGTGATGCCGGCCGGCAGGCTGCCCGCGCTGACTGCATAGGTGTACGGCGCGGTGCCGCCGCTAGCGCTCAGGGTCTGGCTGTAGGCGGTGCCGCGGGTGGCGGCCGGCAGCGTGGTGGGCGCGATCACGACCACAGGTGCCGCGATGGTCAGCGTGTAGCTGCGGCTGGCCTGCGCCGCCGGGCTGGGTGTGCTGTCGGACACGGTCAGGGTGAAGTTGAACGTGCCTGCCACGGTCGGCGTGCCGCTGAGCGCGCCGGTGGCCGCGTCCACCACCACACCCGCCGGCAGGACACCGCCGGTCAATGCATAGCTGTAAGGCGCCGTACCGCCGGTGGCCGAGGCGATCGTCGCCGCATACGCCTGCCCGGCCGTGCCTGCAGGCAGGGTGCTCGCCGGCAAGACCAGATTCGGGCCAGCCACGGTCAGTGCATAGGCCTGCGTGGCGGTGAAGGTGTTCGCATCGGTCGCGGTCACGGTGACGTTGAAGCTGCCTTCCACCGTGGCGGTGCCCGACAACGTGCCGTTGCTGGCCAGCGTGATACCTGCCGGCAACGTGCCACTGGCGAGCGCGTAGGTATACGGCGCGGTGCCGCCGCTGGCGCTCAACGTCTGGCTGTAGGCGGTACCGCGGGTGGCGGCCGGCAGCGTGGTGGGCGCGATCACGACCACGGGTGCCGCGATGGTCAGCGCGTAGTTGCGGCTGGCCTGCGCCGCCGGGCTGGGCGTGCTGTCGGACGCGGTCAGGGTGAAGTTGAACGTGCCCGCCACGGTCGGCGTGCCGCTGAGCGCGCCGGTGGCCGCGTCCACCACCACACCCGCCGGCAGAACACCGCCGGTCAATGCATAGGTGTAAGGCGCAGTGCCGCCGGTGGCCGGCGTGATCGCCGCGGAGTACGCCTGCCCGGCCGTGCCCGCCGGCAAGGTGCTCGCCGGCAAGACCAGATTCGGGCCAGCCACGGTCAGTGCGTAGGCCTGCGTGGCGGTGAAGGTGTTCGCGTCGGTCGCGGTCACGGTGAAGTTGAAGCTGCCTTCCACCGTGGCGGTACCCGACAGCGTGCCGTTGCTGGCCAGCGTGATACCTGCCGGCAACGTGCCACTGGCGAGCGCGTAGGTATACGGCGCGGTGCCGCCGCTGGCGCTCAACGTCTGGCTGTAGGCGGTGCCGCGGGTGGCGGCCGGCAGCGTGGACGGCGCGACCACGATCGGCGGCGCAGCGATGGTCAAGGTGTAGCTACGTGTGGCCTGCGACGGCGTGCCTGTGGTGCTGTCGGTGGCGGTTACGCTGAAGCTGAAGCTGCCCACGCTGCCGGGGGTGCCGGTCAGGGCGCCGCTGCTGCCGTCTAGCGTGATGCCCGCCGGCAAGGCACCGGCGGTGACGGCGTAGGTGTACGGCGCAACGCCGCCGGTCGCCGGATTAAGCGCACTCGAATAGGCCTGGCCGGCGGTGCCGGCCGGCAGGCTGGTCGCCGGGAAGGTGGTCGTGGCCACGGCCACGGTCAGCGTGTAAGCACGGGCGCCGCTGGTGGGGCTGCCGCCGCTGTCGGTGGCGGTCGCGGTGAAGTTGAAGCCGCCGCTGGCGGTGGGCGTGCCGGACAGCACGCCGCCAGCGCTCAGGCTCAACCCGGCCGGCAACGCACCGGCCGTGATGGCGAAGGTGTACGGCGCGGTGCCGCCGCTGGCGCTCAGGGTCTGGCTATAGGCGCTGCCCGCGGTCGCCGCCGGCAGCGATGCCGGCCCGACCACCACCACCACATCGTCGTTGACGATGGTGCCGGTACCGGTGGCGCGGGCAATGCTCGCGTTGCTGGCGCCGGACAGGCCGACGCTGAAGGTCTCGTTGGGTTCGACCGCGGTGTCGCCATTGACGGTGATCGCCACGCCCTGCGCGGTAACTCCCGGCGCGAAGGTCAGCGTGCCGGAGCGGGCGGCGTAGTCGCTGCCGGCGGTGGCGGTGCCATCGGCGGTGATGTAATTGACCGACACGGTCTGGCCGCTGGCCGCACTCAGGCTCACCGTGAAGGTGGCCGTGGTGGTGCCGCTGTTGCCTTCATTGACGCTGACGTCGTCGATCGACAGTGCAGGCAGCGCATCGTCGTTGACGATGGTGCCCTGGCCCTGGCCATCGCCCACGCTCGCCCCGGTGACGTTGCTGACGTTGACGAAGAAGGTCTCGTTCGGCTCGCTGAGCGTGTCGCCGTTGACCAGCACGGTGAAGGTGGCGCTGCTGCTGCCGGCGGGAATGGTCTGCCCGGTCAGGCTGGAGGCAACGTAGTCCACGCCGGCAGTGGCGGTGCCGTCGGCGGTGGCGATATCGAAGCTGACGCCGCCGGTGCCCGCCGGCTGGCTGAGCGAGACGGTGAAGGTGGCATTTGTGGTGCCGGCATTGCCCTCGTTCACCGACACGTTGTTGATCGACAGCGTCGGCTGGTTAGGAGTGATGGTGATGTTGACGGTGATGGTGTCGCCCCGGCCATCTTCCAGCGGGAACGTATCGCTGGTGGCGCTGTCACCGTTGTGTGTGTAGGTGACGATCTGCGTGCCCTGCGCACCACTCGGATTGGGCACCACGAGCGTGCCGTGCGGGGGTTGCACGCCGTTCCAGCCGATGCCGATATCGTCTGCTCCCGTGCCATCGCAGGTCGTCACGTCGATCTGTACCGAACCGCCCTGCACCACGGTGGCGTTCAGCGTCGGGCAGTAGGTCGAGGCTTGCGCCATCGCCCAGCCTGGCGCCAAGAGCATCATCGCGAACAGGACAAACATCACGGCCAAACGTGCGCGGCCGCCGGTGGCGTCCGCTGGAAACCTAGGTTGCTTATTCACTGTCCACACCCCTGGAGCGCGCCATCCCCGGCGCCGGCAACGATCCTCGTGCCTGAAGACAACGTCGCCCTAGTGGGATTGCTCCCTTCGACATTGCGGGGGTATTTGAACAGGAACTGACTAACGAATAAAGAACAAAAACTTAATACTTCATTCCAATTCTGAATAGTTGAGACTTGCTCTATTCAAACATGACATGTATCTGTGCAAATTATTCCGACACGCAGTCGGCGTTGCACTTACGGGAAGGAAGTCCGCATGAGTGAGTTCTTCTTGGGTCAGATCATGATGACCGGCTTTGCGTTTGCGCCCAAGTATTTCGCGCAGTGCAATGGCCAACTGCTGCCGGTCAATCAAAACCAGGCACTCTTCAGCTTGCTTGGTACGCGTTTCGGTGGCGACGGCCGCACTACCTTTGGCTTGCCGGACATGCGCGGGCGCACGCCCATCGGCTTCGCACCGTCAACGGATCCGAGCTGGCAACCGCCGGTGCCGCCACTGGGCCAGATGGCTGGCAGCGAGAACGTGACGCTGCTGCCAAGCAATTTGCCCGCACATACCCACCTGCTGGAATCCACCAGCACTACGGGCAATAACCGCAGTCCTTCTGGCCGCAACTTCGGCAACAATGCCAGCACCACCGGTCCGGCCACTGCGCTCTATGCGGCACCGGGGACCCTGGTGTCCTTGGACCCGAAGTCGGTAGGCCCTGCCGGCGGCAGCCAACCGCATCCAAACATGCAGCCTTACACCACGATCAATTTCTGCATTGCGCTGTCCGGCATCTTTCCCTCGCGTAGCTAGTTCGCCGGCACTTCTACACGCTGCGTGCCGATGACGGCGCGGCATCACAAACCAGGAAGGACACCATGGCCACTCCATTCATCGGCGAGATCCGCATGTTCGGCTTCGGCCGCACCCCGCAGGGCTGGCAGGCCTGCGACGGCAGCCTGCTGTCGATCTCCGAGTACGAGACCCTGTTCGTGCTGATAGGCACGCTCTATGGCGGTGACGGGCAGAACACCTTTGCGGTACCGGACCTGCGCGGACGCGTGCCGCTGCACCAGGGCCAGGGCCCTGGTCTGAGCAACTACGTCATTGCCCACACCTCTGGCACCGAAACGGTGACGCTCAACAGCCTGCAGATGCCGGCGCACACGCACACGCTGGTCGCCACACCCACTGCCGCCACCGCGACCGCGCCTGCGGGATTGCTGCCCGGCACAGTGACCGGCGACGTGTTCTACGCGACCGATACGACCGGTGCCACGGCAGCGCCGATGGCAACGCAATCGACGACGATCGCCGGCGGCGGACAGGCGCACGACAACACTATGCCGACCTTGACGGTGCAGTACTGCATCTCCACCGCCGGCATTTTTCCACAGCAGAGCTGATCGATTCGGCGCACCGCGCTCATCGCGACGCCCACCCGTTCCATCGGAGGAATGCGTTCATGACCGAACCTTATACCGGCGAAATCCAGCTGTTTGGCTTCGATTTCAATCCCGTCGGCTGGGCGCTGTGCAATGGCGCCACATTGCCGATCGTTCAGAACACTGCGCTGTACTCGCTGCTGGGTGTCGCCTACGGCGGCAACGGCTCCAGTACGTTCCAGTTGCCCAACTTCTGCGCGCGCGCCGGCTCCCAGCAAGGCCAGGGCGGCGGACTGAGCAACCGGCAGCGTGGTGACACGTTCGGCACAGCCGGGGTGAGCCTGCTGAGCAATCAGATTCCGCCGCACCAACACGGCATCAACGCATTTTCACAAGCGGACTCGACCAAAAAGACCGGCACACCCGCCAATGGTGCGGCACTGTCGACGATGAGCAGCAGCACCGCACGTCCATTCGTGACGGTGACGCAGCCTGATACGCAGTTCTCGCCGACCGCGCTGCTGCCCACCGGCAATGGCGTAGCGCACGAGAACCAGCAGCCCTATCTGGCAGTGAACTTCTGCATTGCGTTGTACGGCGACTACCCAGACTTCGGTTGACGTCATGGCACGCCTGCTTTCCAGCAAGGTGATGACAGCATCATTGGGCGCAGGCCAGGCCGCTGTACCGGATGCGCATGCCATCGCATTGCGGGCCGAGCAGGATGCCGATCTACCCTGGCTGCAGGATCTCTACGCGAGCACGCGCAGCGAAGAGCTGGCGCAGGTGCCCTGGCCGGACGCAACCAAGCGCGCGTTTCTGGATCAGCAGTTCGCCCTGCAGCGCGCGCATTATCTGCGCCATTTTCCCGATGCGGACTTTATGGTCGTGCAGTGGCAGCACGAACGCATCGGCCGGCTGTATCTGCAGCGCGCACCGTCGCAACACGCAGTGATCGATATCAGCCTGATGCCGGCCTGGCGCGGTAAAGGCGTCGGCACTGCGTTGATCGTGCAGGCGCAAACACGCGCATGTGCAGCGGGATGCGGCTTATCGCTGCACGTTCTGCATGCCAATCCAGCCGCCCAACGTCTCTATGCGCGTCTGGGGTTTGTCGCCGGCGATTCCGGCGATACGCATCTGGCAATGCATTGGCGCGGCGCCGAAGCAGACGCGGTCACGCAGCTCAGTTGAAGATCGCCTGATACAGGAACCCGTCGCGCTCGCGCGCCACCGGCACCAGGAAGATGCCGATCTCGCCCAGCCGCGTGTGACGTAACCGATAGGTCTGCTGCGGAAACAGGAATGCCGAGCTGTTGCGGAACAGCAGCGAGAATGGCGCGCGATGCACCGCATGCGTGGTGGGCAGCGCGCGCGCCTCGACCAGCACGAATGGAACCTCGCCTTCGTTCAATGCGGCAGAGAACGTGTCGTTGACGCTGCCTGCAAAGTGCTCCAGGGTCAGTAAGTCCATTTTGTGCTCATGGTCGGCCGGGCATCCGATCATCCACATAGGGCATACCTGCCACAACACCCGCGCATTCGAAGATTGCGTTGCGTCATGCATGAGACGGCTTGTTGCATACGTACAGGCGGTGACGCGTCTGCTGCGGTACAGGCGTCATGCGACAATACTGCACGCACCGGTTCGGTTATGTTCAGCCGTGTGACGGTTACTCTATCGCGTTGGAATTCTGTTAAAGGCTTCGATGACGGCGTCCGCATCCCCTGTCGTGCAGTTGTCCGGTGTCCGCATCGATCGCGGCGGTCGCACGATCCTGCGCGACGTCTCGCTCGACGTGCCACGCGGCAGCATCACGGCCGTGCTCGGTCCTTCCGGTAGCGGCAAGTCCACCTTGCTGGCCGCACTGACAGGTGAGCTGCGTCCGGTCGCCGGCACGGTCACCCTGTTCGGCAACGCGATCCCGCATGGCAACCGTGCACTGCTGGAGATGCGTCGCAATGTCGGCGTGCTGCTGCAGGGCAATGGCCTGCTGACCGACCTGAGCGTGGCCGACAACGTCGCGCTGCCGCTGCGCACGCATACCCGCCTGCCGGCGCCGGTGCTGCAGCGCCTGGTGCAGATGAAGCTGCATGCGGTGGGCCTGCTGGCCGCTGCCGATGCCTGGCCGCGCGAACTGTCCGGCGGTATGGCGCGGCGTGTGGCGCTGGCGCGGGCGCTGGCACTGGACCCGCCGCTGATGATCTACGACGAACCGCTGACCGGGCTGGACCCGATCGCCTCGGGCGTGATCATGAGCCTGATCCAGCGCCTCAACGACAGCCTTGGCCTGACCAGCATCATCGTCAGTCACCACGTGCACGAAACCCTGCCGATCAGCGACCAGGCGGTGGTCATCGCCAATGGCGGCATTGTGTTCGCCGGCACGCCCGCGCAATTGCAGGACAGCACCGACCCGCTGGTGCAGCAGTTCCTGCATGGCCAGCCGGATGGCCCGATCGCCTTCGATGCGGCGCCGCGGCGCGACCGGAGTGCTGCCTGATGGCCATGGTCGACTCGATCCGCGCCTTCGGCCGCGCCGGGCTGTTCTCGCTGACCGTGCTGCGCGGTTCGGTGCCCACGCGCGATTTCATCGCCGAGCTGGTGCGCGAGATCTACAAGGTCGGCGCGCGCTCGCTGCCGATCATCGCCGTCGGCGGCGCCTTCGTCGGCCTGGTGCTGACCCTGCAGGGCTACCGCACGCTGACCACCTATGGTGCGTCGGATGCGCTGTCCACCTTGCTGGGACTGTCGCTGTACCGCGAACTGGCACCGGTGCTGACCGCGCTGTTGTTCATTGGCCGGGCCGGCAGTTCGATCGCGGCCGAGCTTGGCCTGATGCGCGCCACCGACCAGATCAAGGCGCTGGAGCTGATGGCCATCGATCCGGTGGCCAAGGCGGTGGCACCGCGCTTCTGGGCGGCGGTGCTGACGGTGCCGTTGCTCACCGGCGTGTTCTGCTCGCTGGCCATCACCGGCGGCTACTTCGAGGCCGTACACGTGTTGGGCATCGACAACGGCACATTCTGGTCGGGGTTGAGCAACAGCGTGGACTTCTGGGACGACTTCGGCGTGGCGATGCTCAAGTCGGCGATCTTCGGCGGCACGGCCGCATTGGTCGCCGCCTACGTGGGCTTCCACGCCGAGCCGACCATCGAAGGCACCTCGATCGCCACCACCCGTGCGGTGGTGAACGCCTCGCTGCTGGTGCTGATGTTCAACTTCGTCCTTTCTGCAATGTTGTTTAGGTGAGTGGAATAACTATGGCCATGCGTGGACCACGACTCGAATTCGCCGTCGGCGCCTTTCTGCTGCTGACCCTGGCCTCGCTGCTGGTGCTGGCGGTGGCCTCGACCAACCAGCGCTGGGGCTTCGGCTCCAGCCAGTACACGCTGACCGCACGCTTCAGCCAGATCGGCCAGCTGCGGGCGCAGGCGCCGGTGAAGATCGGCGGCGTGACCATCGGCAAGGTGTCCGACATCAGCCTGGACCCGACCAAGTTCGACTCGGTGGTCACCCTGTCGCTGGACAACAAATACAAGGATCTGCCCGCCGACACCTCGGCCGGCATCTTCACCAGCGGTTTGCTGGGAGAGAGCTATATCGGGCTGCAGCCGGGCGGCGACCCGGAGACGCTCAAGCCGGGCGAAGAAATCGGCTTCACCCAGCCGGCGGTGGATCTGCTGCAGCTGGTCGGCAAATACATGTTCAGTGGTGGCGGTGGTGGCAGCAATGCCCCGGCCGCCACCGATGGGCAGGCCCCGGCGCCTGCCCAGACCGCTTCTCCCTCTACGGAACCACACCAATGAAGACCACCCTGCTTTCCGCCATCCTGGCCTCGACCCTGCTGGTGTGCGCACCGGCCACCGTGCTGGCGCAGCCGGCTGCCGCCAGCGCGCCTGCGCAGGGCGCGGCCACCAAGACCGTCATCGACAGCAGCACCCGCATCCTGAGCACGCTGGATCAGCGCCGCGCCGAGTTCCGCAGCAACCCGGCCGCCCTGCGCCAGTACATCAATGGCGAATTGAACAAGGCCTTCGACCGCGATTACTCGGCCCGCTTGGTGCTGGGCGTCAACGGCCGTGGCGCCTCCGATGCGGACGTCAAGCTGTTCGCCGATGCGCTGGCCGACAACCTGATGCAGCGTTACGGCACCGCGCTGTTGAACTTCGAAGGCAAGCCGACCTTCCGTGCCAAGTCCGAAAGCGCGCTGCCGGGCAACCGCGGCGTCAAGGTCTCCACCGACCTGATGCGCGCCGGCAACGACCCGACCCCGGTCGATTACATGATGCGTAACGTCGGTGGCCAGTGGAAGATCTTTGACGTGATGATCGAAGGCATCTCCTACGTGCAGACCTTCAAGACCCAGTTCGACGGCCCGCTGCGCGAGAAGGGTATTGCCAAGGTCGCCGCAGAGCTGCGTAGCGGCAATCTGCAGGTCGGTCCGGCACCGGCCAATGGCAAGTAACAGCTCCGTGCAACGCAATGGCGACACGCTGGTACTCACCGGCGTGTTTGACCGCGACGCGGTCACTGCGGCCTGGCCGCAGGCGATCGCGCAGCTGGACGGCATTCGCACGCTGGACCTGTCGGGTGTACAACGCCTGGACAGTGCCGGCGTGGCGATGCTGGCCGAACTGGCTGCGCGTGTGCGCAGCAGCAGTGCCGGTCCTGTCACGGTGGTGGGTGAAGCGTCCGGTCTGGACGAATTGCGTGCCGCCTACCGTTTGTCCCCTACTTTCGATTTCCAGGCCTGAGCGCCACCCCATGACCCAGCTTCGCCCCCTTTCCCTGTTGGCCTGCCTGCTGCTTGGCGCCTGTGCCAGCCATGCTCCAAAGCCCGCACCGCCTGCGGCCGCTGCCGCGCCCGCTCCGGATGCGACGCCGGCGCCGGCACGCGACGATGCCGGTGTGACCGCGCAGCCGGCCGCCGCCGGCTTTGCCGCACCCGACGCCCTGCCGGCCTCCGCGGCGGCGCCTGCCGACCAGGCCAGCGCCGATGCCGGCACGGCCGGTGCCCCCACCTCGGCCGAGGACGACTTCGCCGCGCTCTACGGCCCCACCACCCCGCAGGCCGGCGCCAACGGTGCACCGGCACAGGCTGGTGACGCGCCGTCCTACGATCCGTGGGAGCGCTACAACCGCGGCATGCACCGCTTCAACCTGGCGGTGGACCGCGGCGTGGCGCGTCCCTTGGCCACCGGCTACACCAAGGTGGTGCCGCGTCCGGCCCGTCTGGGCGTGACCAACTTCTTCGACAATCTCGGCACGCCGCTGACCATGGTCAATCAGCTGCTGCAGGGCCACCCGGTGTATGCGGTGCAGTCGCTGGGCCGCTTCGTGATGAATTCCACGCTGGGCGTGGCCGGTCTGTTCGACCCGGCCTCCGCGGCCGGCATTCCGCGCCGCAGCGAAGACTTCGGCCAGACCCTGGGCGTATGGGGCTGGCGCAATTCGCGCTACTTCGAGCTGCCGTTGTTCGGCCCGCGCACCGTACGCGATACCTTCGGCCTGGGCGGCGACATTCCGCTGTCGCCGTTGCGCCAGGTCGACGACAGCGGTGCACGCTTCGCCCTGCAGGGTCTGCAGCTGGTGGATACGCGCTCGCAGCTGATGTCGCTGGATTCACTGCGCGACCAGGCACCGGACGAATATGCACTGACCCGCGATGCGTGGATGCAGCGCCGCAACTACCAGATCGTGCGCGATCTGCGCAGCCATCGCGAGAAGGACAACGAGCTGCCCGACTACCTGCGCGAAGACAAGGACAGCACTGTGCCGGTGGATGCGATGCCGATCCCGCAGTGGATCCGTTGATCGGTTGAGCTTGCGGTTTGCAGTAATACGAAAAGCCCGGGAGCGATCCCGGGTTTTTTGTTTTCCGCAACAATCATGCGAGGTGGTCACCGAAGGCCTGGCTGCGTCTGCGGATGATTACTTCGGGCAACCAGAACCGAAGAATCGGATTGCAATTGCGATATCACTTGCCGGAGCGCAACGCGGGCTCGGGCCTGAGCGACGGTGTGCGGTCGACATAGGTGAGATAGTGTTTCCACAGGTCGTGCGCCCGCTGATCGTTGAGGTCGACGATGCAGCTCGCCACCTTGGCCGGCATGACTGTCGCATCGCGCCAGCGCGTTCGCACATTGCCGCATTGAAGATCGCGGTAAGTCGTCCACGCCGTCTGTGCATTGTCGAACGCATTGGCGGGAACACCCAATGTGGAAATGGCCGTGTCGCGCGCGGTAGCCAGATAATCGTCCAGACGTTCCTGCGATATACCGACCTGCTGGTTCCAGCAGGCATTACTTGCCGGGGTTGTCTGCAGATCGCGGCAAGGTTCCGCAGCGTGTAGCGACAAACTGCCAAGCTGCATCAGGGCGACAAAGATAAGACGCATCGACAGGTTCCTTGTTGTGTCGCCTTCGCGGTGATGGCACTGCCACATCGGATGCAGCTTGCTCGCAGCTCGGGCGGCCGGTGACTGAAAATCGAGCAGTGCAATCGCATGCTGACTGGCGGAGCCCGGCTCATCCGCAACCGCCGTGATGTTTTGGCCAGGCCAGCAAACGCAGCGTGTTCCTGCACTTGTGCAGATCACTCCAGACATCTGTCTGTTTTCAGCGTCGAATGTAGATGGTGCAGCCGTCTTTAACCGTATCCCTACCGCAAGCCCTGCTCCGCGGTGTGCGCTCAGGCCACGCGTGCCACTGCTGCGCACGCGTGGTGTCTGGCCCTTGTAGAGAGGACTTCAGGCAGCCGATGCCAACGCCGCATCCACCGCTGCACGCAGGCGCGCATCGTCTGCCGGCACGTCGGGGGCGAAGCGATCGATGACCTGGCCGTCGCGGCCGATCAGGAATTTCTCGAAGTTCCACAATACGCCCGGTGCCGGGTTGGGTGCGATGCCGTAGCCGGCCAGCTTTTCGCGCATCGGGCCATCGCCGGTGGCCTGCGGGCGGGCGCTGGTCAATGCCTGATACAGCGGATGGGTTTCGGCGCCGGTGACGGCGATCTTGGAAAACATCGGAAAGCTCACGTCGTAGGTGAGCTGGCAGAACTGCGCAATCTCCGCCTCGCTGCCGGGCTCCTGTCCGTTGAAGTCGTTGGCCGGAAAGCCCAGCACCTCCAGCCCCTGTGCCTGCTTGTCGCGATACAGCGCCTGCAGGCCTTCGTACTGCGGGGTCAGCCCGCACTTGGAGGCGACGTTGACCACCAGCAACACCTTGCCGCGATAGTCGGCCAGCGTGGCGGGCTCACCGTCGATGCGGGCCACGGGGATGTCGTACAGCGTCTGGCTCATCGGTGCGTCCTGGACAGGTGGAGCCGAGAGCATAAACCGCCAGGGTGGAGCGAGCGATGCCGCTGGCTCAGGGCGCTTGCAGTTATCTGCAGCGACGCGCACAGCCCGATCGACTGATCGGCCTGTGCGCGCGCTTGACCCTGTTCGCAGCCATCAATCGATGCACAACGCGGCCTGGCCCATGCCGCCAACCACTTCCTGGCGGCAACCGAAGCGATCGCTGTCGCGCTGGCAGGTGCCGGATGTCGCGGTGCCGGTCGGCACGATGCTGGTGGCCAGGCAATCGCCGCTGCAGTCGGAGTTGTCGCTGCAGGTCTTGCCGGCGTCGGCATACGGCACTACGCAACGCACCGTCTGCATGCGGCCGACCGGACGCAGTTGCCCGCCCTTTGCCGTGCATTCGGCTGCGTCGGCGGAGACGGCGCGCGGAGCCTGCGGGGCGTCCGCCGCAGCGTCCGACCTGGCCGCCGGGGTATTGCTGCATGCGGTCAACAGCAGCGCGCAGAGCACTGCGTGAATCCATCGGGTTGCCATGTTGAAGCTCTCGTCTTGAACCAGGTGGGTGCCAGCATCGCGGTGGCGATGTCTGCGTGGCGTGCTCGCTATCGGCGCAAGAGGACTCGCCGGAGGCCTGCGTTGGTAGGAGCGCACCCGGGCGCGATGAGGCGTTATCGGTAATGCCTGGTCGCGCCCGGGTGCGCTCCTACGTCATGGCGTGTGGCATCGCCTTATGCAACGGATCACTCCTGCTCGTCGTTGCCGTCGTCTTCGTTGCTGCTTCCGGTGTCGTCGCTGCCGGCATCGTCCAGCAGCGCCTGGGACTGTTCGCTGGCCAGGGTTTCCACACCACGCAGGCGGCGTTCGATAGTGCGGGTCTTGCGGCTGGCTTCGCCCAGGCTCTTGCCGACCGTGCTGATCTGGCGCTCGGCCTTTTCGAGAATGCCGGCGAACTTGCCGAACTCGCTCTTCACCGCGCCCAGCACCTGCCAGACCTCGCTGGAGCGCTTCTCGATCGCCAGCGTGCGGAAGCCCATCTGCAGGCTGTTGAGCAGGGCGGTGAACGTGGTCGGGCCGGCCAGCACCACGCGATGTTCGCGCTGCAGCAGGTCAACCAGGCCGGCGCGGCGGATCACTTCGGCGTACAGGCCTTCGGTAGGCAGGAACATCACCGCGAAGTCGGTGGTGTGCGGCGGGCAGACGTACTTGTCGCTGATCGACTTGGCCTGGATGCGGATGGCGCGCTCCAGCTGCGCGGTCGAATTCTTGATCGCGTCCAGGTCGCCCTTTTCCTGCGCGTCGATCAGGCGCTCGTAGTCCTCGCGCGGGAACTTGGCATCGACCGGCAGCCATACCACGGTGTCGTCGCCACGCCCCGGCAGGCGGATCGCAAAATCCACCGCTTCGGCGCTGTCGGGCTTGACCCGCACGCTGCGCGCGTACTGCTCCATCGTCAGCGTCTGCTCGAGGATGTTCTCCAGCTGCACCTCGCCCCAGCCGCCGCGGTCCTTGACGTTGGTCAGCACGCGCTTGAGGTCGCCCACGCCGGTGGCCAGCTGCTGCATTTCGCCCAGGCCGCGCTGCACCTGCTCCAGGCGTTCGGAGACGAGCTTGAAGGAGGCATCCAGGCGCGTGTTGAGCGTGGTCTGCAGTTTTTCGTCGACGGTGGCGCGCATCAGTTCGAGCTTGCTGGCGTTGTCGTTCTGCAGGTTGGCCAGCTGTTGTTCCAGCGTGGCGCGCATTTCGCCGATGCGCAGTTCGTTGCGCTGGGTGAGTTCGGTCAGACGTTGGCCCAAGGCCTCGGTGAAGCGCTGCTGCGACTCGCCGGCCTCTTGCCGGCCCTTGCGGGAATCTTCGGCTAGCGCGTCGCGCAGGGCGGCCATGTGGGTGTCGGTGCGTGCGATCAGCTCGGTCAGTTGCTGGCCGAACACCTGGATGCGGGTTTCCTGCTGCTGGCCGAAGCCGTCGAGCTGGGTGCGTAATTCGGTCAGCCGCAGCGTCAGCAATTCGCCGGTGCGTTGTTGCGCCAGGGCGCTTTCTTCGCGGGCCTTGCGGGCGTCTTCGCCGAGTGCGTCGCGCAACAGGTCCAGGCGCTGGTCGGTGCGCGTGGACAGTTCGGTGAGATTGCGCGCGAAGGTTTCCAGGCGGCTGTCCTGCTGCCGCGCCAGGCCTTCGAGTTGCTCGCGCAATTCGCCGCGGCCGTCGCGCTGCTCGGCGCGCAGCGCCAGCTCCAGGCCGCTGGTGGAAGGACGTCGCAGCAGCGCGATCAGCTGCAGCACCAGGACTGCGACGAGCAGTCCGAGAAGGATCAGGGATTCGGATGACATGTGCGCAGTGTAGCCGGGCCGGTCGCAGGGGCTGCGTCAGTGGCTTGCCGGCCGGCGGCGGCTGCAGGGCGCAGTTGGGTGGCGCAGTTGGGTGGCGCGCGCACTGCGCCAACGCAGCACGTCGGGGCCACTTCGCGCAGATGCCGCAGCCGCTGCGCGAAGCGGGCCAGACAGCGCCGCGGTGATGGAGTTGCAGGCAGATTGCAGCGCATTGACCTCAACGTGACCTGCGCATGGCTAGGGTGGGGCTTCGTTCCTGCCAGGCCAGCTGATGACCACTGCCACCAACCAAACCCGTCTGTTCGCGCTGGGCCTGTTCGCGTTTCTCGGCAGCTTTGCGGCAATCGTGTGGTACCTGATGCGGCCGTACGGCACGGCGTATTTCTTCCCGGTGCACTTTTTGATCGGCGCGGCCTTGCCTTTCGGGTTCTATGCGATCGGCGGCACGCGGTTGTGGTTCTGGATCGGGATCGGGGTCACCGCACTGGTGCTGCTTTGGTTCAACTTCTGGGGGCATGACGCCAACGGGGCGGCGCCACGCCTGCTCGACTGGACCCACTTTGCCGCCGGTGCGGTGGGTCTGGTGGGCGCGTGGGCGGTGCAGTTGGTGTATCGCAATGTGCGTCCACCGCATCGCCCGTCGGTTGAGTGAGCGTGGATTGTGCGGGGCCGTCGCGTTTGGCCAGGGAACGGCGAGGTGTGGCGCGCGCTCACAGAAGGCGGTGGGCGTGCCTGCGCTGCCATGCTTGCGCCGACGCATGACCTTGGACCGATAGCTTTGCTGCAGCGCGTTGGGCGACACTCGGGAATTCTTTGATTCCCGCGAGGTCCGCATGTCGTCTTGGCTCAGGCGCAAATCCATCGATCAGGTCACCGTGCACGAGGCCGGTCGGCAACTGGTCCGCAGCCTGAGTTGGCCGCATCTGATCGCGCTGGGTATCGGCGCGATCGTCGGCACCGGCATCTATACGTTGATCGGGGTGGGCGCGGACAAGGCCGGCCCGGCGGTGCTGCTGTCGTTTGTAGCCGCCGGCATCGTGTGCGCTTGCGCGGCGCTGGCGTATGCGGAGATGGCCACGATGATGCCAGCCGCCGGCAGCGCCTACACCTACAGCTACACCGCGCTCGGCGAGAGCATCGCCTGGGTGGTGGGCTGGAGCCTGGTGCTGGAGTACTCGCTGGTGGTGAGCACGGTGGCGGTGGGCTGGTCGGGCTATTTCGTCGGCTTCCTGCAGTGGTTGGGGGTCAACCTGCCGCATGCCCTGGTGGCCGGGCCGCACGCCGGCGGCATCGTCAACCTGCCGGCGGTGGTGATCACCTTCCTGGTGGCCGGCATGCTGATGGCCGGCACCAAGGAAAGCGCCACGCTCAATGCGGTGCTGGTGGTGCTGAAGATCGTGGCGCTGGGCGTGTTCGTGGCGATCGCGTTGCCGGCCTTCGACAGTGCCAACCTGCAGCCGTTCATGCCGTATGGCTTTCCCAAGACCGCAGGCCCGGATGGCGTGGAGCGCGGGGTGATGGCGGCGGCGGCGATCATCTTCTTCGCGTTCTATGGCTTCGATGCGATCTCCACCGCGGCCGAGGAGACCAAGAACCCGGGCCGCGATCTGTCGATCGGCATCGTCGGTTCGATGATCGGCTGCACGCTGATCTATGTGCTGGTGGCGTTGTCGGCGGTGGGCGCGATGAGCTTCACCGTGTTCGGCAAGAGCCCGGAGCCGCTGGCGCTGATCATGCGCGAACTTGGCCACGGCAAGGCGGCGTTGGTGATCGGTGCGGTGGCGATCATCGCGCTGCCGACGGTGCTGCTGGCGTTTCTGTACGGGCAGAGCCGCATCTTCTTCGTGATGTCGCGCGATGGCCTGTTGCCGCGCGGCCTGTCCAAGGTCAATGCACGCACCGGTACGCCGGTGGCGATCACCTTGTTCACGGCGGTGCTGGTGGCCGCGTTGGCCGGTGTGGCACGCCTGGATGAAATTGCCGCATTGGCCAATGCCGGGACCCTGGCCGCGTTCACTGCGGTAGCGGCGTGCCTGCTGGTGCTGCGCGTGCGCGAGCCGACGCGTGCGCGCTCCTTCCGCACGCCGCTGGCGTGGGTCGTGGGACCGGTGGCGATCCTGGGCTGCCTGTACCTGTTCTGGAGCCTGCCGAGTACCACGCAGGGCTGGTTCCTGGTCTGGAACGTATTGGGCGTGGTGGTGTATGTGGCCTATGGGCGGCGGAATAGCCGCTTGGCGAAGGTTGGGTAGTTCCAGCTCCCATCGGGCGAAGGTGGCCCGAAGGGCCGGATGAGGGGCGCCCCGGATATCCACCAATAGCCAGCGATGACGAACGCGTCGCCACGCGCCTTCAAGCTTGAATCGTCGATGGGAAAGTCCTGGCGGTAGCAGTCCCGTGCTGCACGACTGCTTGCGGATGCACGCTGACCACTCCCTTCTCCCATCGGGAGAAGGTGGCCCGAAAGGCCGTATGAGGGTACGGGCGACGCCTGGTGTTATCCAACTTGGTCAGGGGCTTGGCTCCCTACCCTCACCCCGGCCCGCGCTAGCAGCGCGGGCGCTCCCAGGCACGCGCGCCAGAGGCGCGCAAGCTGTGCCTTATCACCCCGCAGGAGAGGGGCTTGAGCACGTGCGCCGGCAACGTTAGGTCTTTCCCTCTCACTCCCCGCAACCAGGGGGGAAGCTTTGGCTCAAGGCGCGGCTGCAGGCGTGGGGCAAAACGAGGTTGGGAGTGCATCCGCCTGCGTGCCCCAGCCCTGGGTCGGGGGCTGCCTGGTCAGCGCGAACGACAGCGTGCCGCCCTGCTGCAGTTGGGTCCAGTCCAGAAACACCCGGGGCTGCGGTTTGCCGTTAAAACGTACGCTGTCCACGTATTGCAGCGCGCGGCCGTCGGCGCCGGGGGCGTCGATGCGCAGGCGCTTGCCGTTGCCCAGGTCCAGCGTGGCCCGCTTGAAGCGCGGGGCATGCAGCAGGAACTGCCCGCTGCCCGGCACCGCCGGATACAGGCCCAGCGCGCTGAACAGGTACCAGGCCGACATTGTGCCGAGGTCATCGTTGCCGGTGACGCCGTTGGGCGCGTTGGTGAACAGCTGCTGGGCGGCGCGCACCACGGTGGCGGTCTTCCACGGCTGGCCGATCAACGTGTACATCCACGGTGCGTGCAGGTCCGGTTCGTTGTTGGGGTTGTAGCGGTACTGGTTGTAGTAGCTGTACGGGCCGACCACCCAGTGCGTGCGCGCGGCATTGAGCGGGTCCTTCAGCAGGTCGTCGTAGGCGAAGAAGGCATCCAGGCGTTTGCCGGCCTGCTCGCTGCCATGCATGGCCTGCAGCATGCCGGGGATGTCCTGCTGCACCAGCCACTGGTATTGCCAGGCGGTGCCTTCGTGGAAGCCGTGCTGCGAACGCGGGCTGTAGCGATCGTCCGAGGGTGCGTACCAACTGCCGTCTTCCAGCCGGGGCCGTGGAAAGCCGCTGAAGCCGGTGTCGGCATCGCGCACGCCGGCGTCCCAGACGTTGTGCCAGTTGCCGCCGCGTTTGCGCAGCAGCGCGCTGTCGTCGGGGTGGCCGAGCGCCTGCGCCATCTGCGCTAGCGCGCAGTCGGCCAGCGCGTATTCCAGCGTGGCCGAACCGCCGTGGTGCGGGTCCACGTCCATGCCCTTGGACGGGAACGCGCGGTCGTACTGCACGAAGCCGTTGGCCAGGTAGCTGGCGTTGCCGGAGCGGCCGGCGTGGCGCGAGTTGATTGGCGGTTGTTCGAAGGCGTTCTGGCGCAGCGCTGCGTATGCCTGCACCTGGTTGTCCTGCAGCGCGCCGAAGCGCCACAGGTCGACCAGGAACGGGGTCACCGGGTCGCCGGTCATGATGTTGGTATCGAAGTTGGCATAGCCCCAGCGCGGCAGCCAGCCGCCTTGCTGATGGATCGCCAGCAGCGAGCGGCCGATGTCGCGCGCGCGTGCCGGCTGCAGCAAGGCGAGCAGCTGGTTCTGCGAGCGATAGGTGTCCCACAGCGAGAAATACTCGTAGTAGGTCCAGCCATCGGCGCGATGGATCGCATCGTCGAAGCCACGATAGCGGCCATCGGCATCGCTGCCGGTCAGCGGCTGCAGCAGGGCGTGATACAGCGCGGTGTAGGCCACGCTGCGATCGTCGTTGCTGGCGCCATCCAGCTGCAGGCTGGCCAGCTGCTTGCGCCAGGCCTGTTGCGCGCGCTGGCGCATCTGCTCCAGGCCCAGCAGCTTGCCGCCGAGCATGCCGTCGGCGCGCAGGTTGTTGCGTGCACCTTCGGCATCCACGTGCGAGATGGCGCTGACCACGGTCACTGCGCGCGCGTTCTTGTTGTTGCCCAGCGGGAAACTGAGCCAGGCACCATTGGGCTTGAGTTCGCCACCCATGCCGTGGCGCGCGTCGGGCACGCCGCCGTCTTCGCCCCAGACGCCGTGCGCGGTGAACGGGCGGTCGAACTCCAGCCGGAACCAGGTGGTGTATTCGTGGCCGCCGCAGAAACTTTGCGTGGTCAGTTTGCCTTCGACCACGCGGTCGCCGACCACCTGCAGCTGGCTGCCGATCACCACGTGGCGGTCGTTGGCCTGGCCCAGGTTGACCAGCACATGCCCGGTATCGGCGCCGGGGGCAAAGCTGTAGCGCTCGGCGGCGGCGCGGGTGAGCGCAGTGGCTTCGGCGTCGATGCCGCCGTAGTCGGTTAGCCGCACCTTGTAGTAGCCGGCCTGGCCGACTTCGCCGTCATGGGTGTAGCGGGCGGCGTAGCGCTTCTGGTCGAAGGCCTTGGCGTCGCCGGTGTCGAAGTCGCCGCCCGGGCCGATGCGGCCGGTGACCGGCAGCACCGAGACCTGCCCGCCCTGCTCCCAGCAGCCGGCCCCGGACAGGAACGAATGGCCGAAGCCGCGGATGCTGGGGTCGTCGTAGCGCCAGCCGGCGTAATGCGCGCCGATCGGGCTGACCTGGACCAGGCCGAACGGCGCCGAGGCACCGGGGAAGGTGTTGCCGTCGTCCTTGCTGCCGATGAAGGTGTTGACCTGCGCCGGGTCCTGCGCGGCCAGCGGCGCGCACACCGCCATGCCGAGCAGGCACAGGCCGGCGGCGGCGCGGCGCCACCGCGGCGTTGATGGGAAATGCGACGAAGAGCGATCGGATGCAACGGCGAAGGGCATGCAGGACACCTCGGGGGAGAGAGCGGGCGAGGCCGCAGGTGGATGACGCGTGCCGACGGCCCAGACGCGGCGACCGGTCGATACCCGCCTGACGGCGGCTTGCGACGGGTTGGCAGTGGCTCAGAAATTGAACACGTATTCTGCCGCGATCTCGCGTCCGACCGGGCTGAACAGGCGGCTGCGGATCTCCTCGGACCCGATGATCTGCACCGGCGCCGGCCCTTCGGCCTGGACGCGCTTGATGCGCGAACCGGTCACGGTGACGGCATCGAGTTGTTGCGGGGCGCCGGCCTGCTGGGCCAGGGCGGACAGGGGCGACAGCAATGCGAGCAGCACGGCACGGGACAGCTGCTGCGGGCGAAAACGGCGTAATCGGTCATTCAAGCGTCTCGTCGAGGGCGGTGGTACGACGGAAAGACATCGTCTTTTCAAACACTTGCGGAATGGCGTACTTGGATCGATCCAAATCCGGTACCGCTTTGTGTTATCGGTTGGCAAAGATTAAGCATTCCCGACCCGCGGCTGCACACCGCGCCGCAGCAAAGTGTGCAGGGTTTGGCAGTGTTTCGGTGGTTTAGGCGTTTTGAATCAGGCTGTTGCACGTGGCAGGGTGCTGCAGTTTTGAAGCGTGTCAGTTGCGCTGACGGATGAGCTGGCTTGGGGTGATTTGGCTGCGTTGCGCGCGGTCGGTTGAGAGGCGTGCGCCTGGGCGTGTTGCGCGTCGGGGGACGGACCCTCACCCCAACCCCCGCTCCGCGCCCCGGCCAGCGCTACCCAGGCACGCGCCAGTGGCGCGCAAGCTGTGCCTATCGCCCCGGGGGGAGAGGGTCTTGGTTCCTGGGGTGTGGTTGGCCCATAAAAAAAGCCCGGTCAGTGACCGGGCTTGGCGACGCTAGCGTGGCGGCGGGAGGGGCCGACGCGCCGGTGACGCAGTTGCTCAGATCCAGCGCATGCCTTCGAACGGGTTCCAGCTGGTGCTGCCCTTCACCTTGTCCAGGTAATAGGCGTAGTTGGCGATCATGCCGGTCAACAACGACAGCGGCAGCCACAGCACATTCTGAAACGCGGCCGGCAGGAACGAGGCCACGATGCTCACCACGACGCTGATGCCGATCAGGCTCAACGCCTTGCGCCACAGGCCGATGATGAAGAAGTAGATGACGCCGAAGAAGAAGGCATAGAAGTTCATGCCGACCTTGACCTTCTCACCAAAGCTCAAGGTCTTCAGTGCGTTCTTGTAACTGGGGTCCTTGGGGCCACCGTGCCGGTCGAAGAAGTCGAAACGGAACTGCCACTTGGGACTGAGCTGGGTGCGATCGAAGGTGTCCATTCCAAACCATGTAGTTGAAAACGGTTACATGATAGGCGATCGCGTATTCACCGGACACGTTTGCGGGCGCCGGACGGAAGACGGGGTCAGCCGCCGATCAGCTTCGGCAGTGGCCGCTTGAAGCAGTACAGCGCGCGTTATTCGCGCTGGTCGCTGAGGCCGGTGCCGCGGCGCGCCCGGCGCAGCGCATACAGCGAGTGGTCGGCGCGGTCGACCACTGCTGCCAGCGCTTCGCCGTCGTTGCGCAGGGCGGTGCCCAGGGTGAACCGGATTGGCGCCTCGTCGATGGCGGCCATGTAGTCGCGCACCAGGACCGCCAGCTGCGGCTGGGTGGGTTGATGCAGCAGCACCAGGAACTCGTCGCCACCCAGGCGGACCAGACGGTCCTGGGTGCGCAGCGGCTGGTTGAGGAACCAGGCCATCTGCACCAGCACCTCGTCGCCGCGCTGGTGGCCATGGGTGTCGTTGACCAGCTTGAACTTGTCCAGATCCACCACGATGCAGCCCCAGCGCACGCTGGGGTCGCGCTTGTCGAGCTCGTCCAGGAAGCGGCGGTTGTAGCAGTTGGTGAGCGGGTCGGTGAACGACCATTCCAGCAGCTGCTTCTCCTGCTGGTACTGGTTGGTGATGTCCTGGGCGTGCGCCAGCACGATAGTGGCGTCGGCCTCCACGTCCAGCACGTTGCGGTACTGCCAGTGGCGCAGGCTGCCATCGCTGGCGACCAGCTCGATCACGCCGGCGTCCTGGCCGTCGAGCACCATCCGCGACAAATAGCCGTGCAGGGCGGCATGCAGCTCGGGGCGGACGAATTCCAGCAACGAGCGGCCTTCCATGCCCTCCACGCTGCGGCCCAGCGAGCGTGCGGCGGCCGGATTGACGCTGATCAGGCGGCCATCCATGTCGTGGGTGCAGATCAGGCCCAGGCTGTACTGGAACATGTTGCGGAACTTGCGTTCGCTGGCGGCCAGCGCATCCACCGCGCGGTGGCGGTCGGTGACGTCCTGGATCGCGCCGATCAGGCGGGTGCGTCCGTCCACATGCTCCATCGAGCCGGTGCTGTGCACCCACAGCTGCCGGCCGGTGGCGCTGACCAGCGGCAGTTCCAGATCCCAGGGCGTGCCATCGCGCACGCAGGCCTCGACCGCCTCGGTGATCACCGCGCGCGCATCGAGCGGGTAGAAGCCGATCCCCTCGGCCAGGGTCGGCCGGTAGCCCGCCGGCAGATCGTGCAGGCGGCAGGTCTGGTCCGACCAGGTCAGGGTGCCGCTGGCCACGTCCACTTCCCAGCCGCCGACGCCGGCGACCCGGCCGGTGCGTTCCAGGAACGCCTCGCTCTCGCGCAGGCGCTGCTGCAGCTGTTCGTTGGCGGCCTGGCGTTCCAGCATCAGCCGGCGCTGCTCCAGGCCTTCGGCGGCAACCCGGGCCAGCTGCTGCAAGGCGGCCAGTTGCGCCGGCTCCAGCGCGCGCGGGCGCTGGTCGATCACGCATACCGTGCCCATGCGCAAGCCGTCGGACAACACGATCGGCGCGCCCGCGTAGTAACGGATCCCCGGCGCATCGGTGACCAGCGTATTGTCGCGAAAGCGCGGATCGGCCGGCGCATCGCGTACTTCCATCACCGCATCGTCCTGGATGGTGTAGGCGCAGAACGCGAGTTCGCGTGGGGTTTCGCTGGCATCGGGCAGGCCGATATTGGCCTTCCACCATTGGCGATGTTCGTCCACCAGCGACACCAGCGCGATCGGCGTGCCGGCGATCGCCTGCGCGGCGGCGGCCAGCGCATCGAAGAACGGCTCGGCATCGGTATCGACGACCTGCAACAGCGCCAGACGCGACAGCCGCTCGGCCTCGCGGGAGGTGGATGACACGACGGCGTCGCAGTGGCTCAATGAAATGCTCGCTTGGTCCCCCGGGCAATCCGCTCAGTCTAGCGGACCGAACATACCTGCTAACGCAGCGTTGCGTGCGCCATCGCACAGAAGATGCCTTGTGCGCAGCTCACACGCTCCGTCATAGGATGGGCTCGGTCCCGCTTGCCGCAGTGTCGTCGCGCATCTGCAAGGCCAGATACAGGCGCACGCAGTCGTCGGTATTGCGCAGGTCCACGCCGCAGAGTTCTGCGATGCGCTGCATGCGGTAATCCAGCGTATTGCGGTGGATGGCCAGTGCCTTGGCGGTGGGCGCCATGCGCATGCCGGCGCCGAACCACACCGACAGCGTCTGCGCCAGGTCACCGCGGCGGTCCTGGGCCAGCAGCGCCTGCAGCGGCTTGCGCAGTTCGTCGGCCTGCCAGGCCTGACGCAGGTCGTCCACCAGCACCGGCAGGCGATGGTCGTCGTAGAAGAACGCATCGGCCTGCGGCGCGCGCGCCTTGCCGATGCGCATGGTGGTGCGCGCGATCTGGTGCGACAGCGCCAGCCCGCCGGGCTGCGGGAAGTACTGCCCCAGCGCGAGGCGAATCCGCAGCGGGCTGCTGGCACGCATGCGCTCGAGCAAGGTGTGGGCGCGGCGGCGTTGTTCGTCGACATCCCAGTGGCCGCGGCGGTCCAGTGCGGGCTTGAGCACCACCAGTTCGTTGAGCGCGGTGGCGGCGATCAGGTTGCCGCGTTCGGGCGTGGACAGCAGCGTGTGCAGGCGCTGCAGTTCCACCAGCATCGCGTCCAGGTCGAGGGTGTCGCTTTCCACTTCGATCACTGCCGCCACGCGCGGCAGGTCGAGCGCGATGCCGAGCCGTTCGGCCCAGCCGGCCAGTGCCGGGGTAGGCCCGTCGGCGCGGATCAGGCCAAGCGTGACTTCCTCGCGCAGGCGCGCATCGCGGGCCAGCAGGCGCAGCAGGCCGGCCTGTTCCAGCATCGCTTCGGCGGCCATGCGCACCAGTTCGGCCTGTTGCCCGATCCGCTGCGGGTCGCCGGTCAGCCCGACGCAGCCGACGATGCGGCCATCGGCGATCAGCGGCAGATTGACGCCCGGGCGCGCCGCATCCAGCTGCTGGGCCAGCGCCGCATCGATCTCCACCCGGCCCTGCCTGGACAGCACCAGCAGCGCACCCTCGTGCAGCTGACCGATGCGCGCCGGCTCGCCGCTGGCGATGATGACGCCGGTGTGGTCCATCACATTGACGTTGCCGTCGATGATGGTCATCGCGCGGTCGACGATGGACTGCGCCAGGGTGCGGTCGAGCGTGAGCATGGGCGTGGGGTCTGTTGGCGCGATCGGGGGGAGGACACGGTGGCATGTTCGGTGCTGCGTGACGGTGCAGCGCTCATGCATCAGGCAGGCAGCGCCAGTGGATCACGTGGCGACCGCGTGGCACAGCCTGCGCACGGCATCCCGCGCGCTGCCGTCAGCGCGTGGCTGCACGCGCAGGCAACTGCGCCAAGGCCTGGCCCAGCTGCAGCGCCGCGGCCACATTGCGTGCGGCGATGCGCACGTTGCTGGCGGCTTCGGCCAGCGCCTGCTCCACCGTGCAGGCGCGATGCACCACCGCAAACATCGCATCAATGCCGTGCCCATGCAGCAGCACAGCGCCATTGCCCAGGCAACCGGCGATGGCGATCACCGGCTTGCCGTGCCGCTGCGCCAGCCGCGCCACGCCCACCGGGGTCTTGCCGTGCAGGCTCTGGCTGTCCAGGCGGCCTTCGCCGGTGATGACCAGATCGGCCTGGGCGACCAGGGCATCCAGCCCCAGCGCCTGCGCGACGATCTCCACGCCGGGCCGCAACTGCGCGCCCAGGTAGGCCACCAGCGCCGCGCCCAGGCCGCCGGCCGCACCGCCGCCGGGCAGGTCGTGCAGGCGCACGCCCAGGTCGCGTTGCAGCACATCGGCGTAGCGCTGCAGGTTGCTGTCGAGCTGGCGCACCATGCTGGGGGTGGCACCCTTCTGCGGGCCGAATACCGCCGAGGCGCCGGTCGGGCCGATCAGCGGGTTGTCCACATCGCAGGCCACTTCGAACTGGCAGTCCTGCAGCCGCAGGTCCAGGTCCTGCGTGTCGATGCGGGCCAGCGTCGCCAGCGCGCCGCCGCCGGGGCCGATCGACTCGCCCTGCGCATCCAGCAGCCGCACGCCCAGCGCCTGCGCCAGGCCGGCGCCGCCGTCGTTGGTGGCGCTGCCGCCGATGCCGATGATGAAGCGCCGCGCGCCGGCATCCAGCGCGGCCAGGATCAATTCGCCCACGCCCGCGGTGCTGGTGCGCAGCGGCGCGCGCTCGGCCGGCGGCACCAGCGCAAGGCCGCTGGCGGCGGCCATTTCGATCACCGCGGTGCGGCCGTCGCCGGTCAGGCCGAAGAACGCCTGCACCGGGGTGCCGAGCGGGCCGCTGACCGTGCAGTCGATCACCCGCCCGCCGGTGGCCGCCACCAACGCGTCGACCGTGCCTTCGCCGCCATCGGCCACCGGCACCTTGCGGTATTGCCAGTCGGGGAATACCTCGCGGAAGCCGGCCTCGATCTGGGTGGCCACCTCCAGCGCGGACAGACTTTCCTTGTAGGAATCGGGGGCGATGACGATCTTCATGGGCACACTCGCTGGGACGGACGCATCACTGGTTCACCGCGCGTGCCGGCACCCGCAGCACCAGCGCGGCGCCCAGCAGCATGGCCCCGGCCAGCACGTACAGCGCCAGCTCGGTGCTGTGGGTGGCGTCCTTGATCCAGCCCACCAGGTACGGGCTGACGAAGCCGGCGACCTGGCCGGTGGAGTTGATCAGCGCCAGCCCGCCGGCCGCGGCGGCGGCGGTGAGAAAGCCGTTGGTCAGCGGCCAGAACAGCGGCAAGCCACTGACCGCGCCCATCGTGGCCAGGGTCATGCCGAACAGGGCCAGAGCCAGGTTGTCGGTGACGCTGGCGGCGATGCACAGCCCGGCCGCCCCCATCAGCAACGGGATCACCAGGTGCCAGCGGCGCTCGCGGCGACGGTCGGCCGAGCGCCCCATCAGCAGCATGAACACCGCTGCGGCCAGGTACGGGATGGCGCTCATCAGGCCGATCCGGGTCGGGTCGGTGACGCCGCTGCCCTGGATGATCGAAGGCAGCCAGAAGTTGATCGCATACACCCCGCTCTGGATGCAGAAGTACACCGTGCCCAGCATCCATACCGCCGGGCTGCGCAGCACCGCGCCCAGCGAGCTGGAGGCGCCGGCCGGCTTGCCGGCTTCGTCGGCGGCCAGCGCGCGGGTCAGTGCGTGCTTCTGCTGCGGGTCCAGCCAGGTCGCCTGCTGCACGCCATCGCTGAGCAGGAACCACACCCCGATGCCCAGCAGCACGGTTGGCAGGCCCTGCAGCAGGAACATCCACTGCCAGCCGGCCAGACCGCCCTGCCCGGCCGAGAAATGGCCGAGGATCCAGCCCGACAACGGCCCGCCCAGCAAGCCGGAGATCGGGATGGCCGACATGAAGACGGTCATGACCCGGCCATGCTGGGCGCGCGGAAACCAGCGCGTCAGGTACAGCACGATGCCGGGGAAGAAGCCGGCCTCGGCCGCGCCGGTGAGCAGGCGCAGGGTGTAGAAGCCGGCAGGCGTGCGCACGAACATCAGGCAGGTCGACAGCAGGCCCCAGCTGACCATCATGATCGCCACCCAGCGGCGCGCACCGATGCGCTGCAGGATCAGATTGCTCGGCACCCCGCAGGCCAGGTAGCCGATGAAGAAGATGCCCGCACCCAGCCCGTACACGGTCTCGCTCATGCCCAGATCGCCAAGCATCTGCAGCTTGGCGAAGCCCACGTTGACCCGGTCCAGGTAGTTGAACAGGTAGCAGACGAACAGGAACGGGATCAGCCGCCACAGGATCTTGCGGTAGGTCGGGGCCATGCCATCGGGGGGCGGCAGTGGCCGGGTGGCTTGGGTCATCGCACGCTCCAGCAGTCGGTGGGCCCACCGGCGCGCAGTGCTGACATCGGCACCACACAGGGGTCGGCGCATTCTAGTTGGAGCTTTTTCCCGGAAGCATCGTCAGCCTGCTGCCTGTCTGCGGGCAGGCAGACGCCGGTTTTTGTGCAACTGCCCAAATCAACCACAACCACACCCGGCGTGTGCCGGGCTCGGAACGCAACAGCAACCATGCTGTTGGTGCAGGCTGGCGCCCGATGCAGCGACGGCGACCCGCCCCCAACTACCTGGCTGACAACTAGCGGCGACGCGCCTTACCCCAGCCCTGCACCAACAACCAAGCCGGCGCCCCACCGCCAAGCCCGACGCAGCACCCAGCCCCGCACGACAGACCCCCTAGGCTTTGCGAATCTCGAATCCCCAATCCCAACTCCCGCGCTCTACCGATTCCCCACTCCCGATTCCCCATTCCCCACCGCATACGCCTGCGCCTGCCCCATCACCCGCAGCAGGTTGCCGCCCCAGATGCCGGCGATCTGCTGCTCGGTGTAGCCCTTGCGCAGCAGCCAGGCGGTGATGCGCGGCAGGTCGGAGACGTCTTCCAGGCCGACCACGCCACCGCCGCCGTCCCAGTCCATGCCGATGCCCACGTGCTCGGGCCCGACCACCTTGAGCACATGCTCCAGATGGGCGAAGAAGTCCTCCTCGGTGGCGCGCTTGATCGGGTAGCGCGCATCCAGCTCCTTGAGCGCGGCGCTCAGGGCCGTGCCGTCGGCGATCTTGATGTGCTCCCAGCCGCCATATTGCTCGGTCAGCGCCTTCTCGGCGGCCTTGCGCTCGGGGCTGGCGCCGCTGTCGACCAGATAGCCGCCGTAGGAATTCACCTGGATCACCCCGCCGTGCTCGGCCAGCACCTTCAGCCGCGCGTCGTCGATATTGCGCGGATGGTTAAACACCGCACGTGCGCCACTGTGCGAGAGCACGATCGGCACCGGCGACAGTGCGATCAACTGGTCGAACACCGCATCGGAGGCATGCGATTGATCGATCACGATGCCCAGCGCCTGCGCCTGCTGCACCAGTTGCTTGCCGGCCGGGCTCAGGCCCTTCCACTCCGGCCCCTTGGGGTCGGTGGCCGAGTCGGCGAACTCGTTGTTGAGAAAATGCACGGTGCTCATCAGGCGCAGGCCCTGCGCGTAATAGAAGCGCAGCAGTGTGGGGTCGGCCACCAGCGGGCTGGCGTTTTCCATGCTGATGTACACCACGCGCTTGCGATCGGCCTTGATGCGCGCGGCATCGGCGGGCGTGGTGGCGAAGGCGAAGCGCTGCGGTTGCGCGGCCAGCAGCGTGTGGATCTTCAACAGCCGCTGCAGACCGGCATCACGATCGTCCAGGTGCGCGGCCGCACTGCGATTGCCCTGCCCGGTGTAGACCGCCCAGAAGCCGCCATCCAGCGCGCCTTCGACCATGCGCGGGTAGTCCACCTGCGACAGCCGGTTGCCGGCATGCGCCTGCAACACGTCGAAGTCGGGGCGCTCCAGGTTGGCCGGCGTGTCCAGATGCGAATCCAGCGTGACCAGGCGTTTTTGCAGCGCCGTGGCGCGCGCCAGTTCGGCCTTGGAAAACTCCAGCGCGTGGCCGGGTGCGGCCACGGCCAGACTGAGCAGGATGGCGGTGCACAGGCGATGCAGGGTCATGGCAGCTCGCAGAAGATGGGGGGTGCATCGATCATAGCTGCGCTTGCCTCAGCCGCTGCACGATCACTGGCTGTCGTGGCGCGTGGTCGCAGACATTGCTGCCCGCGACCACGCGCCAGTGCTCACTTGCGTTCGAAGAACTCGTGGTAGGCCTTGGATTTGCCTTCCGGCGACTTGCCCACGCCATTGCGGATCAGCGTCTTGCCGTCTGCGGAAAACGTCCAGAACTCGCCGACGATCACGTCGTCGTCCTTCATCTTGAGGATCTGGTAGGTGTCGGCGCCGGTCTTGCTCACCGCGATCTGGTTGAAGCGCGCCTGCTCGTTGAGCGGGCTGGGTTTGCCATCCAGCGTGGTGACGTAGTCGACCTTGTACGGAGTGTCAGGGCGGGTGGTGTTGATGGAGTGGTATTCGATGCGGTTGTCGGAGAACTGCACGTTGATAGTCAGCCGCATGCCCTTGGGGAACTTGCCGTCGCTCCAGTTGGATTTGGATTCCACCAGGGTCCAGGCGCCGTCATGCGGATCGGCCGCAGACGCGGTGAACGTGGCGGTCAACGCCACGACGGCGAACAGGGCGGCGGTCGGAAAGGTGCGCATGGTCTGTGTCCTTGGATGCTGGGATGGCGGGCGGTGCTGTCGGGTAGCTGCTTCAAGCTGGGGCGATCGTCGGGGTAATCGTCAGAAGTCGGTGCGTGATTCCAGGTGCTGTTCGACCTGCTCGCGGGTGGTCCACAAGGTGCGGAACTCGCCTTTGGACAGCAGCTGCAGCTGGTCGTTGATATGCGCCGAGCCTGGCTGGCTGGCATTGCCATAACTCATCAGGCCCTTGGCCTTGATCGGGGTGGAAAACTCCACCAGCGAGACCCAGGTTTCGCCGTGCTGCGGCAGGCGTTGGCCATCGGCATTGGGCGGGTTCCAGGTAATTACGTCGAACGCGCCGAGATTGCCGAAACCGCCGCGGCCGGGCACATCGACATCGCCCAGGTGGAAGCGCGACACCTCGCCGTACGGGCGGTCGATGGCGCCATAGGCCTGCCTGGTGCTGGCAACGGCCTGCTTGAGTTGACGCAGCGCCAGCGCCGGGTCCTTCAGGCCGCTGGGCGTGGTCAGCGGAGCGTCCAGCGACCACGGCGTGGCATAGCCGGCCTGCGAGAGATAGCGCGCATCGCCGGTGAACAAGCGCGCCCATTGCTCAAACAACAGCGCGCCACGGCTGTCGGCTTCGAAGTGGCGGTCCCAGGCCTTGAGCACCTTGACCGCAGCGAGGATGTCCGGATCGGTGCTGTCTGCGGCGGCAGCGTACAGCTGCGGCAACGTGCGATCGGCCGCCAGCGCCTGCGCGGTGCGCTTGAGCGCCACCAACTGGTCGAAGTCGATGCTGTCGTGCTCGGCCAGCATCTTCACCGAGTTCTGCGCGCGCAGCGACATCGGCCCCGTCGGTGCGACATAGGCCGGGAATTTTTTTGGGTCAAGCACGCGCGGCCAACTGGCCAGCCACGGCGGGTCGTTGGTGTTCTGCACGAAGCCACCTGCCGGGTTGATCACCTTGGGCAGCTCGTCGTAGCTGTGCACATCGCTCCATAGCGTGGACGCGGTATCGCCCGGCACCAGCCCGCTCCAGTACTTCAGATCGCCCTGGGCATGTTTGGGCAGGATGCCGTTGTCCAGGAACAGCACGTTGCCGGCGTTGTCGGCATAGACGATGTTGAACATTGGCACCTGCAGTTGTTTCAGCGCGCGCTGGAACTGCGCAAAGTCCTGCGCCTTGCCCATGTCCCAGTACTGCTTGAGCATGTCGGGCCGATCCAGGCCGGCCACACGCAATGCCACAGTGCTGCCGTCGTAACGTTCGAACACCGGCCCGTGCACCGACTGCCGCACCTGCAAGGTCTGTTCTTTCAGCGCGCCATCGGCCTGGCGGATCTTCAGCGTTCTGGTTTCCCGCTTGAACGGCAGCAGTTTGCCGTCCAGCAGATAGCCCTCGCCCGACAACGTGAGTTTGTAGGTGGTCTGGCCCAGCAGCGTGTTCACCGTATTGGTGAAACCCAGTTGCTTGTTGAAGCCGAAACGCAGGATCGGCAGGCCCACCTGGGTGGCGCCATACAGATCCACTCCCGGTCCGTTGAGATGCGCTTCGTAATAGGTGAAAAAGCCGCTGCCCCAGGGCAGATGCGGGTTGGCCAGCAGCATGGCGTGGCCGTCGCGGGTCTTCTTGGGCATCAGCGCCCAGGCGTTGGAGCCATCGCGGGCCTGGCCGTCCTTGGGTGGCTCGCCCAGCACCTTGGCCGGCGAGGCGATGTAGACGTAATTCATCAACCGGTGCGCGTGCGCCACCACGTCCACGCCGGTGATCGGCAGCACCACCTTGACCTCTGGGTCCAGGGCCTGCGGGTGTGCGGCCGCGTAGTCGTTGATGCCTTGCGCGAATGCGTCCAGGTCGGCCCGAAAGCCCGGGGTCTGTTGTCGGTACCACTGCTGCGCGCGTGGGTAGACATCGTTGCTGGTCAGCCAGCGATCCTGTTCGGCGTACTTCTCGCCCCAGTATTCGGCGGCGCGGCCGCGGGCTTCGCCATAGAGATGCAGCAACAGATTGCCGTGGCTGTGGGTCTGCGCCCAGCCGAAGCCGTAGAAGGTGCCGGCTTCGGTCCTGGCATAGATATGCGGCACGCCGTAGCGGTCCCACAGGATTTCGCCGCTGCCCTTGCCGGCGCCGGCCGCCTGCGGGGCGCAGAACAATGCGATCAACAGCCCCGCGCAGAGGGAAGCGCTGCGCGCATGCGCCCGCATCGAAGAAAGTCGCGGCACTGGATCACTCCTCAAAAGGTGTAGGTCAACTTGGTGTAATAGGACCCGCCGGTGAAGCCGTACGGCACGCTGGTGACGTAGAAACCGCTGCCGGTGCTGGCGACCGCGCCGATGTTCTTCGGGTATTGGTTGAACAGGTTGTTGGCGCCCAGCGTCCAGGTGATGCGCCCGGACAGTGCGTAGGACGCTTCCAGATCGGTGATCCATTTGGCCGGCACGTGTTCGTCGTTGGCCGGGTTGTTCTCCAGCACATCGAAACTGCCGAAGCGGTTGACGCGCACGTTGAGCGCGAAGTCGCCGATCACCCAGTTGCCGCCCAGCAACACCTTGCTGCGCGGAGTGCGCGACAGATAGCCGCGCGAGGCACGGTCGAACAGTTCGTAGCCGGCGCCCAGCGAGTCCAGTGCGGCCGGGTTGTCGGCAATGCGGGTGATCTCGGTGGTGTTGTAGTTGTAGCCCAGGTTCCAGTTGACCCGGCCCCAGTCGCCGGCCTCCATGCGCCAGGTCGCCACCACGTCCACGCCTTCGGTGCGGGTATCGATGGCGTTGGTGAAGTACTGCGCGCTGTCGACCCCGGACACGCCGGCGCGGGTGAGCAGGTCGGTGATCGCCGCACCGGTGATGTAGCCAGTCATGCCGATGCGGTCGTGCAGATCGATGCGGTAGGCATCCACGGTGAGGCTGAGCGCGCGCGAGGGGTTGTAGGTGAAGCCGATGCTGGCGTTGGTGGATTCCTCCGGCTTCAGCGGCTCGGCGCCCAGTGCCAGCGCGGCGGGGGAATCCACCGGTAGCGTCTTGGCCAGGAACAGTTCGCGATCGCCGTTGTCCAGCGTGCGCCAGCTGCTGTTGGTGGCCGCGTACAAGGCCTGCGCCAACGCGGGCGCGCGGAAGCCGGTGCTGGCCGCGCCACGCAGCGCGAAGGCGGGGGTGATGGCCCAGCGCGCGGTGAACTTGCCTACCGCAGTGTCGCCGGCCGAATCGTCGAAGCGCTCGTAGCGCCCGGCCAGGCCCAGCGACACGCTGTCGGCCACGTCCCAGGTCAGATCGACATAGGCCGCGCCGCTGTTGCGATCCAGGCTGCCGGCCTCATCGGGCTGGAAGGTGATCGCGCCCTGTGCGCCGGGCGGCGGTGCCTGCCCGGCACGCGGATGGCTAGCCGGAAACACGTAGTCACCGGCCGCATACGCCGCCTGCTCGCCGGCCTGGATCTGGTATTTCTCGTAGCGGTATTGCACGCCCAGCGACACCTGCAGCGGGCGCTCGGCCAGTTGCAGGCCGCGGGTGATGTCCAGGCTGGTGGTCCAGTCGGTGGAGGTCAGCTGGCCCAGATAGAACGCGGTGGGGCTGGTCGGCCCCAGGCTAGCGTTGAGCGTGTGCAGGCCGTCGCGTTCGGAGGCGTTGCGGCCGTAGCTGGTGGCCAGGTCCCAGTCCCACTCACCCCACAGGTCCTTGATGCCGGCAGTGAACTCGTAATCGGTCTCGTCGATGCGCAGGCGCGGGCTGTAACCGTCCGGATAAATTTCTTGCAGGGTGTTGTTGGCGTTGGGATTGCGGAACGACCATTCCAGGTCGCTTAGGCGGCGGCTGTAGGTTGCGTAGGAATAGCCACGCAGGTCACCGCCCAGGCCGAGTTCGGCGTTGTAGGACAGGTTGGCGCCCTTCTGCCAGGGCTGGCCGAAGTTGCGTGTGATCAGGCGGTCGGCGGTGGCCTCGCGCGGGTCCGGCTGGCCGTTGACCGGGTAGTACAGCCGGTAATCGTCGGCCACCGGCACTGCGCGATTGGAGGTCTGCTGATACCTGGCGTCTGCGGCCAGATAGACGAAGCCGTCGCTGCCCAGTGCCAGGCCCTTGCCGACGCTGGCGCTGCTGCTGTCGCCATCGGCGCGGTCGATGTTCTGGCCCCACAGGATGTCGGCCTTGCCGCCCTCGGCGTCGGATTTGAGAAGGATGTTGATGACGCCGGCGATCGCATCCGAACCGTATTGCGCGGCCGCGCCATCGCGCAGCACCTCGATGTGGTCCACCGCCGAGACCGGAATCAGGCTCATGTCCACCGGCACCGAGCCGCGCCCGACGATGCCGGCGATGTTGATGCTGGCGGTGCGATGGCGGCGTTTGCCGTTGACCAGCACCAGGGTGTGATCCGGATTGAGCCCGCGCAGCCCGCCGGTGGCGATCACATACGAGGTGCCGTTGCCGGATTTGGCTGGCGCATTGAATGACGGCACCAGATCGTTGAGCGCCGCCAGCAAGCCAGGGCGACCGGTCTTTTCCAGTTCCGCCGCGCCGATCACATCGATCGGGGTGGGACTTTCGGTGACGGTGCGCTGCACGCCGCGCGCGCCGGTGACCACCACCGCATCCAGATTGCCGACGGCGGCATCTGCGGGTGGCGATGACGCTGGTGGCGTGGTTGCGGATGCGTCCACCTGCGCATACCCCGTCCCCGGATGGCCGTGGAGCGCGGCCGTCAGCGGCTGCGCCGAGGTCAGCGTGATGCGTTCGCCATCGTCTTCGACCACGCTCAATCCGGTGCCGGCCAGCAACTGCCGCAAGGCCACGCGCGATTCCAGCGTGCCCTGCACGGCCGGCGTGCGGACCTGCTGCAGGTATTCACCGGGTGCCACGATCTGCACCCCGGCCTGCCGCGCAAACTCCGGCAACGCCACCACCGCATTGCTCTCGGGGAGCGAAAAGGTGCGCCCCTGCGCTGACGCTGCCACCGCATGTCCCGCTGCCATCATCGCCACGGCGGTGCCGATGGCCTTGCTCAAACGCCTGCTTGCTGCCTGCATCACTGCTCTCCGCTGGCGCGCGTGCGCCGCTGTCCGGTCGTTGTCACCGTTGCTGTGTGGCCCCCTGTCTGTTGGATGCGTCGCCGCCGCTTTTCCGCCATCGACATCGCTGGTGGTGACGTGCAGCGCTGCACCTCACTGCGCGAGTGCGCCGCGCAGGTGGATGCCGCCACGGGTGTGTTCGATCTGCAGGCCCATGCTCAGCGCAACGGAGCGTGCAAAGCCTTCCGGGTCGTTGGCCGAGTACAGGCCGACCACGGTGCGCCGCGCCACCGCGGGGTCGTCGATCAGGATGCGCATGTCGTTGTAGCGGGCGAATTCGGCAGCGGCCTGCGCCAAGGTGTCGCCGTCGAAGGCGATCATGCCCTCGCGCCAGACCAGCAACTGCTGCACGCGCCGTGCTGGCAGCGGTTGCACCTGCACCGCCCGCGTCGGGCTGACCATGGCCAGCATGTTGGCTGTCACCCGCTGCGGTGCGCGCTGGTCGGCTTCCACGTCGACGGTGCCTTCGCGCACGACGACCTTGACGGCATCGTCCTGCCGCCGACGCACGCTGAAACTGGTGCCGACCGCGCGCACTTCCGCGCCGGCCGCCATCACCACGAACGGGCGATGGCGGTCCTTGGCCACGTCGAACAAGGCTTCACCGCGCAGCAACTGGACCTGGCGACGGGCCACGCTGAACTCCACCACCACCTCCGAGCCGGAGTTCAGCGTCACCGCCGAGCCGTCTGCCAACGGCAGGCGCAATACCTCGCCGATGCGGGTGAGGTGATGGCCGCTGCCGGGCGCGCCGTGGTCGGGCACGGCCTGCTGCAATGCCAGCATGCCGGTGGCCGCAGCGACCACACAGGCGGCCAGTGCGGCCAGCCACCTGCCGCGTCGATGCGTGCGCCGTGAACGCGTCGCTTCCGCGCCAAAGCCCTGCCCCAACGCACGCGCGCGATCGAAATGCAGGTGCACCGCGTGCGCACGTGCATAGGCACCGCGATGGCGCACGTCTTCGGCCAGCCAGCGGTCGCGCTGCATGCGCTCAGCCGGCGTGAGCCGGTCGCCGTCTTCGCGGCCCACCCAGGCGGCGGCAATGTCGTCGATGCTGCGCATGCTCAGCTGCCGCGCTGCGGATCGGCCAGGCGCGTGGCCGGCGCGGCCTGGCCGGCACTCGGTGCGGGTGCGGGGGTGCGGCCCATCCGCGCCATCAGCAGCCGCAACCCCTTCACGATGTGTTTTTCCACGGTGTTCTCGCTGATTCCGAGCCGCGCGGCGATCTCGCGCTGCGACAGGCCATCGACCTTGCGCAGCAGAAACACCTGGCGGCATTTGTCCGGCAGTGCCGCCAGCGCTTCGCCGATGCGGCGCAGCTCCTGACCGGCAATGGCGTGGCGCTCGGGTGAGCGCTCGTCCTGTGTGATGTCCAGGCGCTCGATTTCCGCCACGCTTTCGATCGAAACAATTCTGGCGCGGCGCACCTGCTGCAGCAGCACCGACTGCGCGGCGGTGAACAGATAGGCGCGCGGGTTGGCGATATGGCCCACCTCGCCCAACCCGGCCAGGATGGCGTAGGTCTCCTGGATGACATCGTCGCAATCGACGTTGCCGGGGGCGTGCTTGCGCAGCCAGCGCCGCAGCGCCGGCTCGTGCGGCAGGACCTGCGTCGCCAACCAGGCGGCGCGCTGGGACTCGATGGCCGGCATCTAGGACGCGGCCGCTGACGTGCCCGCACGTCGAAGTGAGGAAGTCATTGCGTTCTCCGGGGGATTCGAGCGAATGACCTGCTCTTCAAAGGCACGATGCGTCAGCGACGCAACTCCGCCATGCCCTCTGACGGGTGGTTCGCTGCGATGGCACTACCCGCGCAGCGCGCGCTGCAGGTCACCAGCGTGGGCAGCGATCGGTCGCTTTCGCCGACCAGGCCGATCACTTCGCGACGCGGCCGCGGGAAGCCGATCCGGCGCATCTCCAGCCGGCCGTGCACTCCATCGATGCCCGACAACGCAACTTCCAGCAACCAGCCATGGCGACAGAAGAAGCGGCGGCCGGCCTGCTTGGGATCTTCGAGTCGTGCTCCAGCAACAGCAGAACCGGTTTGGCTCCGGACAGCGCGGAGGTGGACGAATCGGACATGGCGGTGGCGTCCTCGCTGCGCGGAAGCATCGATCGCGATCGATGCGGGTGTGTCCAGCCTGGTGACCGCCGCCGCGCAGATCGCGGCAGACATCGACAATGTCCGCTCAGATGCGGCCAACGAAATGGCCGTTGGCAATGACCTGACTGCTTTGGGTTATGCAGGCGCGCCACGCACCAGGGCGCGCTGCCATGCGAATGGCCACGCCACGGTGATCGGCGGCACCGTGCAGGGCGATGCGGTACTTGGCGGTCTGACTGGGTGGCATGCGGACGCAAAGATCGGCGCCGATGCGCAGGCCAGTACCATCTTCAGGAGGCCGGGCGCGTTCGGTGCAGTCAACATTGCCGGCACCGCGTAGGTGCGTGACGATATCGAATTGCGCAAAGGCACCACGCCCACCCAAGGCGTGTTCCACGGCTATGCCGATGGCGCGGCGATGCGCAATCCCGAGTTCGGTGTCGAGCTGTCCCAGGCCGTGCCGGAAATCACCGCACGCCCGCTGGCTGGGTGATCGGTTGCCGCTGCAGCTGCAACCCACCGCAGGTCATCGCCTGATGTGACCGATACGCGCAGACCGCATATGGCCTGCGACACGCGGTATGTCGCGCGGCTGGCAGGAGCGATCGGATGTTCGCAAGTGGGCTGCACGCAGCGCGCAGCACGCAGCACGCAAGCGATTTGATCTGGCCTGCGCGCAATCCATCGCACGCGCCCGATCGGCGCGCAGTGGTATTGCGCGTCGTTCAATCGCCCAGTTCGGCCAGGCGCGCGCGCACGCTCTCGACATCGACGTGCTCGCGCACATGCAGCCACTGCCGCGCCCATACCGAGCGCAGCACGATCCAGGCACCGAGCACGCCCAGGCAGGTCGAGCCCAGCGCCAGCAGCAATGGATGCAACGGCGAACCGCTACCGGTCTGGAACAGGTACATGAAGGCGCCGGCGAACAGCAGCCACACGCCGAATACCGGCCAGTTGCTGGCCAGCAGACTGGCATGGGGCCGCTCGATCTCGCGCAGCAACCGGGTCAGCGCCTTGCGTTCCTCATCGTCCGCTGTCATCGACTGGCCGCTCCAGGGGTTGATCGCCGCGCTAGATCACGCGGCAGAAAACAGCCTTCAGATAGCGCGATTCCTGCACGTGCGCCATGAACGGGTGGTCCGGACCGGCACCGGCCACCTTCAGGATCTGGATGGTGCGCCCGGAGAAATACGAGGCGCGCCGCAGCATGTCCAGGAACTCCTGTTCGGCCACCAGCCCGGTGCACGAGAAGGTGGCGAACAGGCCACCGGGCTTGACCACGCCCAGCGCCAGCTTGTTCATGTCCAGGTACTTCTTCAGCGCCGGAATCACCTGCTCGCGGTCGCGGGTCATCTTGGCCGGGTCCAGGATCACCACATCGAACTGCTCGCCGCGGTTGGAGGCATCGCGCAGCCAGGGGAAGATGTCGGCCTGCACGAACTTCGGCCGCACGTTGTTGAGCTTGGCGTTGCCCTTGGCGATGGCGATCACGTCCTCGTCGATGTCCACGCCCAGCACCTCGGACGCGCCGCGAGCGGCCGCATACACCGCAAAGCCGCCGGTGTTGCAGCACAGGTCCAGCACGCTCTTGCCTTCGACCTGCTCGCTCAGCCACTGGCGGTTCTCGCGCTGGTCGGCGAAGAAGCCGGTCTTGTGCGCACCGGCCGGGTCGGCGCGGAACTTGATGCCGTACTCGGTGATCACCGACGCTTCGGTGGTGGTGTTGCCGTGGAAATCGAAGCTTTCCTGCTTCTGCACGTGTTCGTCGGCAAAGCTGTGGAAGCGGCAGCCCGGGAACTGCTCGCGCAGCGCCTCGTAGATCCATTCGCGGTGGCGGAACATGCCGGCGGCGAAGAACTCCACCACCACCAGGTCGCCATAGCGGTCCACCACCAAGCCGGACAGGCCGTCGCCTTCGCTGTGCACCACGCGCCAGGCATCGGACACCGCGTCGAGTTTGAGCCAGTCGCGGCGCAGGCTCACTGCCGCGGCGATCTTGCGCGAAAACCAGCCCGCATCCACCGGCACCGCCTGGTCGGTCTCCAGGATGCGCACGGCGATGCGCGAGTGGCCGTTGTAGAAGCCGCGGCCGACCCACTCCCCGTCCACGCCGACCACATCGACGATGGTGCCGGGTTTGGGCTTGGCGGCGGGCTTTTCCACCAGCTTCTGGAAGATCCACGGGTGGCTGGAGCGCCACGCATTCTTGAGTCGGACGACGGGGACAGGAGTATTCATCCGCCCATTGTATCCGGCTGGATTGACGTGCCTGCCCCGGGCACGCAGAATCGGCTGCAGAAGGGGAGTAGCTCCCAGCGTTGTCGCCGTCATGACGAGCCCTGCCATCAGGCGCTCCGGTGCAACGGCAACCGGCCCGGCCGGTTGTGAGCGAGACCTTCGCCGCGCAGGCGAAGGTCCGTCACCCGGAATCCACGATTTCCGTGTCACAAGGCCTCAGCCCACCGGCTGTCCAGGTCGTTTCACTTTCGGGATTCTTTTATGCAAACCATTGGCAATGTCTGGTTATGGGGCGGCTTCGCGATCGTGGTGATCGTGGCGCTGTTGGTCGATCTGGTGCTGATGCGCCACGGCGGTGCCCACAAGGTCACCTTCAAGGAAGCCACCTGGTGGAGCATCGGCTGGGTGCTGCTGGCGCTGGCCTTCAACGCCGGGCTGTGGTGGTACCTGCAGGGCAGCATGGGCGATGCGGCGGCCGACCGCATCGGGCTGGAGTTCCTGACCGGCTACCTGGTCGAGAAATCGCTGGCGGTCGACAACATCTTCGTGTTCCTGATGGTGATGACCTACTTCGGCGTGCCCGAGGAGCAGCGCCAGCGCGTGCTGATCATCGGCGTGCTGGGCGCGATCGTGCTGCGCGCGATCATGATCTTCGCCGGCTCGGTGCTGCTGACCAAGTTCCATTGGCTGCTGTACGTGTTCGGCGCCTTCCTGCTGCTGACCGGCATCAAGATGTGGTTCTCCGCCGGCAAGGAGCCGGACCTGGAAGCCAACCGGGTGCTGCGCTGGATGCGCGGCCATCTGCGCCTGAGCCCGCAATACCACGGCCATGCGCTGAGCGTGATCAAGGACGGCAAGCGTTGGTTCACCCCGCTGTTCGTGGTGCTGATCCTGATTGCGGTGATCGATGTGATCTTCGCGGTGGACAGCATCCCGGCGATCTTCGCGATCACCACCGACCCGTTCATCGTGCTGACCTCCAACGTGTTCGCGGTGCTGGGCCTGCGCGCGATGTTCTTCCTGCTGGCCGGCATGGCCGACCGCTTCCACCTGCTGCCGTACGGCCTGGCGGTGATCTTGGTGTTCATCGGCACCAAGATGATGATCATCGATCTGTACAAGATCCCGGTGCTGGTCTCGCTGGCGGTGGTGATCGTGATCCTGGTCTTCACCATCGTGCTGAGCCTGCTGCGGCCGCCCAAGCCGGCTCGGCACTGAGGTGCTGGGAATCGGGATTAGGGATTTGGGATTCGCGAACGGCAGGGCCGCGTGCGTTGCTCGCAGTTACGCACTGACCAACTCGAGGGGGTCGTTGCCTGCTCACCGTCGCGGGACCTTACGCGGCATGGATGCCGCGTAAGGGATTACACGGAGGTACTTGCGGCGTGTCCCGCGACGGTGGGCGGGCAAGGACCCTGCAGCCAATGGGTGTCGCGCTTCGGCCACCTGCGTGACGCCACGCGAGCCGCTGCGCCAATCAGCGGTGGCGGAACTGGATTATCCCGTCGTCGGGCCTGCTTATCCCGCGCCGAACAGGCTTGTAAAACATCTGTGCGACGCCATCCGTGAAGGCATGACACCGCATCCTGTTGCCGCCGACGCCACCTCGCAAGATCGCCTGGATCGTTCCCGGGTCTTGCGTGCCTTCAACTTCAGCCTGGCCGCCGTGCTGCTGCTGGTGGCGGTGTTCACCGCCCAGGGCATGTTCGACTGGCGCGCCTGGGCGGTGGCACCGCTGCAGGCCGACGGCCTGCTCGGCATCCTCACCGCGCCGCTGCTGCACGGCTCGCTTGCGCATCTGGGCGCCAACGCCGCCGCGCTATTGATCCTGGGCACACTGGCCGGCAGCGTGTATCCGCGCGCCACCGCCCTGGCGCTGCCGTTGCTGTGGCTGGGCTCGGGACTGGGCGCGTGGTTGCTGGGCGAGCCCGGGAGCCGGCATCTGGGCGCCAGCGGCGTCACTCACGGGCTGATGTTCCTGGTGTTCGTGCTGGGCCTGCTGCGCCGCGACCGCCCGGCGATTGCCACCAGCATGATCGCCTTCCTGTTCTACGGCGGCATGTTGCTGACCATCCTGCCGCACGAGGCCGGCGTGTCCTGGCAATCGCATCTGGGCGGCGCGGTGGCCGGCCTGATTGCCGCGCTGCTGCTGCGCCTGCGCGACCCGCAACAGGCCAGGCCGCGCTACAGCTGGGAAGATGAGGACGAAGACGCCGCCTGGGAGATCAGCAATACCGAACGCGACGTGCTGGAACCGCCGCCGCCACGCCAGGTGCCGGTGCTGTGGCAGCGCCAGGAAGACGGCTCGCAGAACGTGGTGCTGCACTTCCCGCCACGCGAACGGCCACCTGGGCCGTAGGAGCGCGCTTGCGCGCGATGGAGCGTTATCGGGAACGCTTCATCGCGCGCCAGCGCGCTCCTACAGACCGCATATGCGTCCAACGTTTAACGCGTTGCACGCTCGCTCAACGCACGCCGCGCCAAGCCGGGATCATCTGCAAAGAACGCATCGATACCCGCATCCAGATACGCGTTCAACTCGGCCAATGCACCGGCCTCGTTACGCTCGGTCACCGCAGCACTGCTGCGGTTGTTGGCGGCCATGAAATAATTCTCCGGGCGGAAGGTATACGGCTGCACCTGCAATCCTGCCGCGTGCGCGTCGTGCACCAAGCTGGTCGGCGTGCTCAGGCGTTGCTGCGCATCCAGTGGAATGATGCTGCGGATGTCCGGGCCGATGGCATCGGCATAGCCGGCAACCTGCTTCAGCCCCTCGGGCGTGATCATCTGCCCGTAGGTGCGCGGCGCGTTGCCCACGCCCACATCGGGCAGCGCCATCTGCGCGCCGCCCAGCAACTGCAGCAAGCGGATATTGCTGCTGCGCCCGATCTTGCCGCGCAAGTAACGCAGGTTGCCGGTCTCGAACGACTGGATCACCACCGGCGCCGTCTGCGTGTAGGCATGCGCACGCAGGCTCGCCAGCACCTTGTCTTCCATCGCCAGATTCAGCCCATTGAAATAGCTCGGGTGCTTGATCTCCGGAATCAGCCCGATCGTGCGCCCGGTCGCTGCTGATTCGGCCGCGACAAAATCGATGATCTCGTCGAAGGTGACGATCTGAAACTGCCCATCCCAACGCGTGCCGCGCAACTGCGGCAACCGCTCGCGCGCGCGCAAGGTCTTCAATTCGGCAAGAGTGAAGTCTTCGGTGAACCAGCCTTCCATCGCCTGGCCATCGATGGTCTTGCGGGTCTTGCGCGCGGCGAACTCCGGGTGGCTGGCCACATCGGTGGTGCCGCCGATCTCGTTCTCATGGCGCGCCACCAGCACACCATCCTTGGTGGACACCAGGTCCGGCTCGACAAAATCGGCGCCATCGACAATCGCCTTGGCATACGAGGCCAGGGTGTGTTCCGGGCGCAACGCGCTGGCGCCACGGTGCGCAAAGATCTGCACCGTCTTCGCCAACGGCGCCTCTGCCAACGCGGGCCCGCTCATGCCGACCATCATCGCCCCCAACACCAACGCACGGTGGAACTGCATCATGCCTTTCTCCAACAAAAAAAAAGCAGCCATCAACACCACGGTACAACCGCCAGGCGAGCGCTGCCGATGGTTGGTGCGGGATGTACGACGTGTACATCCCGCTTTCTCCGCATCGTCCGCACTAGCCTGACAATCACTCCCTAAGTCTTGCCAGCCACTCTAAAACCATCCACGTCGATCGCCACCGGAAATCAATAAGCAGCCACAAGACCCGCTGTTACCAATCCCCAATCCCGACTCTCCAATCCCGTCCTCAGAACTTGGCATCCAAGGTCAAAAACACCTGCCGCGGCGCACTGGCATGGAACGCCAGCTGACGGCCATTCGGATCGCTGTTGGCGAACGCGGTGAGGTTGGACGCATAGCGCTTGTCGGTGAGGTTGGTCACGTTGAGCGAGAGCTTGAGCCCCTGCAGCACGCCGGCCTGGCCGAAGTCGTACCCGGCGCCCGCATCGAACGAGGTGTAACCGCCAAAGCCCTGGTCGTTGGTGTAGGTGTAGTAGCGCTGGCCGGTGTACTTGCCGCGCAGGTTGATGTTCCAGTTGGCGTAGTTGAAGGCGATTTCGCTGGCGAACATGCGCTTGGGCGTATCCACCGTGGTCTTGCCGGCGGTCGGAATGATCACCCCGTTCTGCACGTAGTTGTCGTCGTAGGTCGAGCGGTTGATCGAGGCCGAGTTGTACCACTGCAGGTAGCTGGTCGGCTTCCAGATCACGGTCAGTTCGCCGCCGCGGCTGCTCACCGAGCCCACGTTGAAGAAGCGCGTGGTGCAGGCCGGCGTGGTGCCCTGCTGGATGCTGGCGCAGGGATTGAGCGAGAGCAGGCGGTTGTCGAAGGTCACGTCGTAACCCACCAGCGAGGCTTCGAAGCGGTCACGCACGAAGCGATAACCGGCTTCCACGGTGCGCGACTTCTCCGGCTCCAGTGCGCCGACGCTGGCATCGAAGGAGGCCTGCGTCACCAGCAACGGACCACCGGCGCCGCCGCCCTGGAACGCGGCGATGTTTTCCGCGTACGAGGCGAACACTTCCTGCCCGTCTGCGATGCGATAGCCCAGACCGACCTGCGGCAGCACTGACTCGCTGGCCTTGATCGAGCCGGTCGCCACCGGCGCTTCCACCGCCAGCCCCGGCGTTTCGCGCGCGGTCATTTCGGTACTCGGACTCTTGATGCCCAGATCCACGCTGAGGCGCTCGTCGAGGAACTTGAAGTTGCCCTGCACGTAGAACTGCCGCGTGGTGATGATGTAGTTCTGCGAGAACAGCCGGCGGTCGGGATCCTGCAGGAACTTGTCGTCGCTGACCGGCCCGTCGATCCAGTAGAAATTGCGCTCCACATCGTGGTGATTGCGCTCGTACCACAGCCCGGCTTCGAGGTGATGCGGGCCCAGGTTCCAGCCGAGCGAGGCGATGCCGCCGGTGCGGTTGATCCAGTAATTGGTGCTGCGGATGGAGATCGGCAAAGCCTGCGGCGTGCCCGGGTTGGACGCCTGGCCCGGCGACCACCAGTGGCCCTGACCCTTGTTTTCGTGGTGGTAGACCTGGGTGTGCAGGCTGATCGCATCGTTGGGCTGGAAGTCGCCGGCCACGTAGAACAGATCGTCGTCGCGCAACGCGCGGCTCTGGTAATAGGCGTCGTCGATGTTGTCCACGCCGCCGCTGAAACCGCAGCGCGCCGCATTGCGCGTGGCCGGTGCGCAGTACGCCGCGGCTAACGCACGGTTCCAGTCCGGTGCGTACAGGTTCCAGTCCCAGCCCAGGCCACGCGCCATGCCGCTCTTGGACAGATACGAATAATCGGCCTGCGAGGTCCGCGAGGTGTCGGCGAACGCGGTCAGCTTGCCGCCATCGAACTGGTACACGCCCTTGGCATTGAACTGCCGCGTGGTGGTCGGCGACTCCGGGCGCGCCCACATGTCGGCTTCGGCATTGATGCCGGACAGATACGCCGAAAACCCGTTGTAGTCGCCGGTGTCCACGCGCAGGAAGGTGCGGCGGTTGGCATCGGAGCCCACCGTCTGCGACAGCTGCCCGCCGAACACGCTGGACGGATCGGCCGAGTAATACTGGATGGTGCCGCCCAGGTTGCTGGTGGAGGCGGTGCCCAGTGCGCCGATGCCCGAGGCCAGCTCCACGCCACCGAAGTTTTCCGCGATCAGGGCGCGGCTGATATTGAGGCCGTTGTAGTTGCCGTAGGCGTTGTCGCCCAGCGGCAGGCCGTCGAGCGTATAACCCAGGCGCGTGCCGTTGAAGCCGCGCAGGCTGATCGTCTGCGACTCCTCGTTGGCACCGAAGGCATCGTTGGATTGCACGTTGACGCCCGGCATGCGGTTGAGCAGCTTCTGGATGCTGGTGCCCGGCGGCAACACCGGAATGTCCTGCTGGGTGATGCGCTGCACCTGACGCGTTTCGCCCTGGCCGATCACCGAGACCGCGTCGAGTTGCTGCACGGTCGTGCCGGTATCGGCAGTCACCTCGGGATCGGCGGCGTGGGCAGCCGGCGACAGCACGAGCGCGGTAAGAACGGCGGCACTTAACAGATGGGTCTTGGGCATGAGCGGCAGGGGGGACGAGTCAAAAGATGACGGCAAGCGTGCGACAGCTGTCTTGCGCCGATGCGACCGGGACATGACAGTGCTGCGACAGCGGCTGCGCATTCCGCGCCGCAGCTGCGTTGCGCTGGCACGCAGATGTCATCTGCGCGTCGTAATCTGCGCACTCATCCATCTGTGTTGTCCGAGGGTTGCTGCATGTCCGATCGCATTGCTCGCGCTTGTTCCCGGACGCTGACCAGCGTCGCCATGGCGGTGTTGGCAGTGGGATGCGGCAGTGCAAGCGCGCGCGACAAGGTGGCCCCGACGGGCTCGGTGATCGCCACCGATGCACATGGCTACCTGGAAAAAGCACAGGTGCCCGACAGCCTGCGCCTGGTACCGCCACCGCCGCAGGACGGCAGCGCCGCGCTCGCCAACGATCAGGCCATCGCCACATCCATGCTCGCCCTGCGCGGCACACCGCGCTGGGACCTGGCCACACAGGATGCTGCGCTGAGTTTCCCGGCGGCCGCCAATCACTTCAGTTGCGCGCTCGGCATCCAGATCGACCAGGCGCACACCCCGCACCTGCTGCGCCTGCTCGAACGCAGCATGCGCGACGCCAGCACCAGCACCAGCGCAGCCAAGGCCCGTTACCAGCGGCCACGCCCGTTCATGCGCAACGACCAGCCGATGTGCACGCCCGACGACGACGCGGCGCTGCGCAAGAACGGCTCCTACCCCTCCGGCCACACCGCCATCGGCTGGAGCTGGGGCCTGATCCTGGCCGAGCTGGCACCCGCCCAGCGCGACGCCCTGCTCGCCCGCGGCCGCGCCTTCGGCGACAGCCGCCTGGTCTGCAACGTGCACTGGCAGAGCGATGTCCTGCAGGGCCGCATCATGGGCGCCGCCACCGTCGCCGCCCTGCACGACAACCCCGAGTTCCAGAAGGATCTAGCCGCTGCGCGCCGCGAGATCGACAAGGCACGTGCGAAGCAACCTGCCACCGCCGCTGCATCGCCAGCATGCGATGCAGAGAACGCTGCTCTGCTGACGGTGTTGCCTGATGTGATGTAAGCGGCACCGACCTCGGCTTACAAAAGACGTAGCGACTGCTTGGCTGGCACGCCTTCGACACTGCCGGCATGGCGGAGCGCGCTGCGTCAGCCTGAGCAATCACTCGCTGGCGGACTCCACACCGTTCCGCCATGCCCCCCGGCAAGCAGCTACCGCTGCGGATTGGCTCGCTCCGACCCACAGCCATTGCCGCTGGATCGCTCGGATGGGCGATCCGCGTCCGTGCCGCAACGGCGGCCAGCCACTTGCAGCAGACCTGCAGACCAGCCGCAGCTCTGCGCCAGCGATTCGGCACCTCTGGCCGCAGCCTTTGCCCAAAAGCGCGTGGTTCGCCTGGGCGCGATCAGTCGCCGCTACACGAATTCGCTCTCCGATACCCGGCCCGAAAGTGCTGTTTCACACGAAAGTTCCCGAAAGATGACATCTTCGTAAATCCTGGGTTAATCTTCAGACAGCCTTCAGGAAAATGACGGCCGTTCAGCTTGCTGTCGCTTGAAGCGCCCCTCCCCCTCAGCCGCCGCAGGGCAGTTGAGTCCCACGTTTCGAAGTCGTCGTAGGCGTAGTTCATCAGGAGAGAGAGGAATGACGCGTTCAGGGGTTCGTAGTTCGTTGTCCAGGAATATCACGCGCAGCGCCTTGAGCCTTGCGTTGGCCATGTGTGTCGCAGGTGGCGTGCACGCACAGAGTGCGGTGGGATCCATCTTCGGTAGCGGGCAGCCGGGCAGCACCGTGGCCATTCAGAGCCCTCAGACCGGCGTCACCCGTTCGGTGACCGCGGCGACTGACGGCAGATTCAGCTTCAGCCAGCTACCGCCGGGCAAATACGTGGTCACTGCCGACGGGGTAACGCGCGAGGTCGAGGTCAAGGTGGGTAGCGGTTCGCAGGTCGTGTTCGGAACCAATGCGACAACTCTGGACAGGGTCAACGTGATTGGCACGGGCGCGCTCAATCCCATCGACGTGTCGTCGGTGGAATCCACCACGGTGTTCACTGCCGACCAGATGATCTCGCTGCCGGTGGCCAGCGATGTTTCCTCGGTCGCCTTGCTGGCGCCTGGCGCAGTCAGGGGCGACAGCGGTCTGGGTGCCGGAAATCTCGCCTCGTTCGGCGGTTCGTCGGTGGCCGAGAACGGCTATTACATCAACGGCTTCGACGTGACCAACATGCGCACGTTCCTGTCCTTCGCCAACGTGCCGTTCCAGGGGATAGGACAGCTGCAGGTCAAGACCGGCGGCTATGGCGCAGAGTACGGGCGCTCGCTCGGTGGCATCGTCAGCATCGTGACCAAATCCGGTTCCAACGACTGGCACTACGGCGGTAGCGTCGAATGGGAACCCGACTGGGGAAGGGCAACCGGCAAGGATGTTCGCGACCGCGATCCGGATGCTTCCGATCCGCTGTACGTGTACCGCAGCGACAATCGATCCGATAGCACCATCTACTCGGCCTATGCCAGCGGCCCGATCATCAAGGACCGGTTGTTCTTCTTCGCGATGGCCGAGGGTCGAAGTGAAACGAACGACACATTCAGTGCACTGACGAGCCAACGTACCCGTGACAACACCCCGCAGGGATTGGTCAAACTCGACTGGTACATCAACGACAGCAACCTGCTTGAGTTCACCGGCATCTACAACCAGGCCAAGACCAAGTACAGCACCTACGAGTACAACCCCGACGCCAACGGCGACAGCCGTTACAACGTTGGACGGCACGAAGCGCCGATCGAACAATACGAGATGGAAAACGGCGGCAAGGTCGGGATTCTCAAATACACCGGCTATTTCACCGACAACTTCACCCTGTCGGCACAGTACGGGTATTTGAGCAACCTGATCGATTCCCGACTGCCTGCCAATCCCGCAGGTGGAGAGTGCCCATGGGCCTATAGCTTTGGCCTGACCACCAGCACGGTCGATCGCTATATCGGCTGCAACCCCGGTACCATCTCCACAGTCGCCGACTTGAATGCCGAGCCGGACGAGGATATCCGCAGGGCATTTCGCGTCGATGGCGAATGGGTGCTGGGCGATCATCGGCTGCGCTTTGGCGTCGATCAAGAAAAATACGAATCCAGCCATCGCGGCAGCACCTATGCCGGTGGAATCAACTGGGCGTACTACACTGTCCCGGGCAATGCCGTGGCGACCGGCGCGTTTGCCGGGCGGCCGGGCCGGACGGTGAATGGCCAGTTGGTCCCACGTGGTGCACTGTACGCACGTTCGCGCGTCTATCAGACCAGCAGCTCCAGCTACGAAAACATCAATAGCGCGTTCTATGCCGAAGACAATTGGCAGGTGACCGAAAATTTTCTAGCAGTGCTCGGTCTGCGCGGGGAGAAATTCGAAAACAAAAACGGCGACGGTATTGCCTGGGTCGAGTCGGATTACAAACTTGCTCCGCGCATTGGCTTCTCCTGGGATGTGCTCGGTGACGCCAGCCTAAAGCTGTTCGGTACCGCCGGACGCTACTACATCCCGGTGGCGACCAACTCGAGCATCCGCGCGACCGGTGCAGAGTCGACCGTTTCCAACTGGTACTTCGTCAACGGTTGGAGTGAAGCCGACGGCAGGCCGGTTGGTCAGGGTGCGCAAATCGGCGCTACCCAGACCAATGGCTCGCTCGTCGCACCCAACCCTGCGTCGGTCGCCTCCACCAATCTTTCGCCCATGTATCAGGATGAAGTGATTCTCGGCGGTCAGCTGCAGCTGACAGACAACTGGATGGCCGGCGTGCGCATGATCCGCCGTGAAGTGAAGTCGGGCATGGACGACACCTGCACGACCAATCCGTGGATCGATTGGGCGGCGGACAACGGATACACCAACTTCGATCCCAGTTCCGTTCCGAACTGCTACTTCCTGAATCCTGGTAGCGACGTCACCCTCAATGTCGATCTGGATGGCGACGGCGAAGTGGAACTGGCAACCCTACCGGCCTCGTATCTCGGTCTGCCCAAGTACCAGCGTACTCACACCGCGCTGGAGTTCTTCTGGGAACGGACCGGTGAAAAGTTCAACCTCCAGGGTTCATATACGTTCGCCAGAACGCGCGGCAACGTCGAGGGCTACGTCAATTCGACCCTGGAACAGGAAGATCCGGGCCTGACGCAGGACTTTGACCATCGTCTGTTCACCGACGGCACCTACGGCCCGACACCGAACGATCGCCAACACACGCTCAAGCTGTTCGGTGCCTATACGGTCACCCCCGAATGGCAGCTGGGCGGCAATCTAGTCCTCCAATCCGGTCGCCCTGTGAATTGCCAAGGCTATATCCCGCTCGAAGGCATCGCACAGCCCGACCAAGGCACCCTGACTGCGTACAGTGGCTCAAGCTTCTATTGCTTGAACGCCGATGGCACGCGTGAACTGCATCAGCGTGGTGACGAAGGGCGTACACCGTGGACCTGGACGTTCGACCTGGCTGCGGTGTACATGCCGAACTGGGCTGATAACAAGCTGCGTATCAAGCTGGATGTCTTCAACCTGTTCAACAATGACCGCGTCACCGAGTACAACGAGTTCAGTGAAGCGTCTCGCGATGTGATCAGCCCGAACTATTTGAACGATCAGAACTATCAGACGCCTCGTTCGTTCCGGTTGACCGCTCGCTACGATTTCTAACTCGCAGTATCCGTGTCTTACATACGATGTCCGGCCTCGTGAGAGGCCGGATTTTTATTTCGCGAATGCTGCATTCATCGCTGCGCGCGGTGCCGCGCCGCATCACTTGCCGATACAAAAACTCGAAAAGATCTTGCCCAGCAATTCGTCGGCGCTCAGCTTGCCGGTGATCTCGCCGAGTGCTTCCTGTGCAAGGCGCAATTCTTCGGCGGCCAGTTCGAGTTGTTCGAAGCCCAGCTCCAGATCCGCTGCGTCTGCATGCTGTTCGGCGCGGCGCAATGCCTCGACATGCCGCGTGCGTGCGGAGAATTCGCCTTCCACGCTGTCCGCTCCATCGCCCAGCGCGAGCTCGCGCAACCGGACGTGCAATTGCTCCAGTCCCTGCCCGGTCACCGCCGAGACCGCGACCGCGTCGCGATCGAGCGCTGCGGGGCCGGCCAGCAGATCGCATTTGTTGTGGATCCACAGCTGACGCGGAACCGCATCGATGGCATCGCCGAGCGCATCGCGCGCGGCTTGCGGGTCGCGCGCATCCAGTACCACCAGCGCCAGATCGGCGCGCTGCAACTCCGCACGCGCGCGACGCATGCCCTCGCGCTCGATCGCATCACCGCCATCGCGCAGGCCGGCGGTGTCGACCAGGGTCAACTCGAACCCATCGAGCTGGATCGCTTCATGCAAGGTGTCGCGGGTGGTGCCGGCGACATCGGTGACGATGGCACGCTCGCTACCGGCCAGTGCATTGAGCAACGAACTCTTGCCGGCATTGGGCGGGCCGATCAGCACCGCGTGCAGGCCGTCGCGCAACTTGCGCCCGCGCTCGGCATCGCGCAGCAGTTGTGCCAGCAATGCGCGCGCCTGCTGTAGCCCGTCGCGCACCTGCGCCCCGCCCAGGGTGTCGAGCGGCTCGTCGGCAAAGTCGATCGCCGCTTCCACATGGATGCGCAGCCGGGTGAGGCTGTCGCTGAGCGCATCGACACGTTGCGAAAACACACCGTCCAGCGATCTGCGCGCAGCACGTGCCGCGCGCAGATCGCCGGCGGCGATCAGGTCGGCGATGGCTTCGGCCTGTGCCAGATCGAGTTTGCCGTTGAGAAAGGCGCGCTCGCTGAATTCACCCGCGCGTGCCTGCCGCGCACCCAGCGCAATGCAACGCGCCACCAGCTGCCGCAACAGCACCGGGCTGCCGTGTCCCTGCAGCTCCACCACGTCTTCGCCGGTAAAGCTGCGCGGTGACTTGAACCACAGGGCGATGCCATCGTCGATGACCTCGCCCTGCCCATCGCGAAAGCGTGCGTACCGCGCCTGCCGTGGCTGCAACTGCGCAACGCCCAGCCCGGCGGCAATCTGCGCCGCCTGCGGCCCGGACAGGCGCACGATCCCCACCCCACCGGCTCCGGCGGCACTGGCGATAGCAACGATGGTAGACGTGGAAGACGACATGGGCATTGCTCTGAGGTGGATTGAAGAAGACAAGCGCGGCGATGCAGCGACTGCGCGGCCGGCAGCGGCATCCTGCCGATGCCCGGGTCCCTGGTGTATCACGCCTCCATCGCGGCACGCGCTCTCCTGACGCCTGTTCGCAACGCTGCGTCAGCCGCCGTGAATCACAGCGATTGCAACTGCGTGCGAGCCTGCGCGGCGCCGCTGCCTTGCGGCTGCAATTCCAGGTAAGTGGAATAGGCCTTGCGCGCCTTGTCGCGATCGCCGGCTTTTGCGTAGGCATCGCCAAGATTGAGATAGGCCACCGCACGCGATGGATCGATTTTCAAGGTATTTTCCAGCCAGCGCGCCGATTCGGCAAAGCGTTCCTGGCGGTAATACACAAAGCCCAGGTTGTTGGCGGCCAAGGCGAAATCCGGACGCAGCTTCAAGGCCTCGGCAAACTGCTCGGCCGCTTCGGCGTAGCGTTTTTCCTTGTACAACTGCAGGCCGCGCTCGTTGGCCAGCTGCGCACGTTGGCGGTCGCTGCTCTTCACCGCCGTCGGCAAGACCAGCCTGGCTTCGCCGCCTTGCAGGGTTTTTACCGTCACCGGTGCAGCCGCCACTGCAGCACCGCTGGTGGTGGCGACAGGACGCGCCGCATCCACGCGTCCGTTGAGTGCGATCGCATCGGCGGACAACTGCGCGGTACCGGCGGTCAGGAACTCTTCGCCGCTCGGTACCTGGAACACGAACTCGCCGCCCTGCGAGCCGGGCAGGCTGCCGAATGCCGGGGTCTGCGCCGACACTGCCGACACCGCCGGTGCGACATAGGCTGCCAGTTCGGTACCGGTGATCAGGCCATCGCCATTGAGGTCGCCCTTGCCCGCCAGCGCCTGCAGCAGCACCCAGGTAAATACCGAATGCCCGTTCGGGCCGCTGTCGGCCACCTGCTGATCGGCACCGCCGGCAGTGAGCATCTGGCGGGCGATGCGTCGCGCGTTCTCGCGCAGGTAAGCACTGGATGTCGGCCCGCCGCGCGTCAGCCCCAATCCGCTATAGCAGGCATCCATCACGAACAGCACATGCTTGGCCTGCAGGCTTTCGGCGATGTTCTGCAGGTCGCTCATCGCGATCGCATCGCTGGCCAGTTGCTGCGGATCCGAGTCGACCGGAATGATGTAACCCAGGTCGCGCCCGGATGCCAGCCGGCGCGTGGCGCCATGCCCGGCAAAGAACACGAACACGCGGTCGTTGGTCTGCGCGCGTCCCTCGCCGAGACGATCGTGGAACGCTGCAAGAATGTTGTTGCGCGTGGCCTGCCCGTTCTTGAGCACGATTACCTGCGAGGACGGAAATCCCAACGGGCCGGTCAAGGTGCTGGCGATGGCCTGCGCATCGTTGGCGGCATATTCGAGCTTGGGCCAGTGCGCGTAGTCGTCGATCCCGATCACGATCGCCCAGGAGTTGGCGTAGCCGGTGGTCACGGTTGCCTCGGCCGCCGCGCTGGGCGCGTGCGCCACCGAAAACTCGCGGCCATTCCAGCCGGCGAACTGGTAGCCATCGGCGATCAGTCGGTCCAGGATCTGCGGCAGTGCCTTCACTGCACGGTCGTGGATGTCATGGAACAACACGATGCCGCGCTGCTCCTTGTTCACCTGGTCGAGCACGCGCTGCACGATCGACTCGGGCACCGGGTCAGCCCAGTCCATGGAGTCGATGTTCCACATGATCGACTTCAAGCCTGCATCGCCCAGCAGCTGCAAGCCTTCGGCATTGCGCGCCCCATACGGAAACCGGAACAACGGCGCACGCTTGTCGTCCACCGCGCGCAACAACGTGTCGGTGTCCAGCACCTGGCTGCGCAACGCATCGCCGGTGGTCTTGGACAACTGCGCATGGGTCAGGCTGTGGTTGCCCACCGCATAACCTTCTTCCATCAGCGCGTGGCTGATCTTGGATAGCGGCGCGAGTGTCGGCTTGCCCTGCGCGTCCAGGCTGCCCAGGTTGCGGCCCACTTCGAAGAACACGCCCGGCACGTCGTAGCGTTTGAGGATGGCCACGATCTCCTCGGTATAGGCTTTGTGCGGGCCGTCGTCGAAGGTTAGCACCACCGTCTTGGGCGGCAGGTCGCGGCCGAAGATCTCGCTGTCGCTATCGCGCGCGGAGAACGGGTACGGCTCCACCACGCCATGATCGCGCAGGATCTTTTCGCGCGTGTACAGGCTGCGCAGATGCGCCACGTAGTCGTCCCACTTCTCGCGCTTGGGCACGATCGCGCGCCTGCGATCGAAGCGGCTGAAAATCTGCGTCAGTTCCTTGTTGTAGCTGCGCTCGATCTCGTCCAGCGCTTCCAGATCCTCACCGATGCGCTGATGCAGCTTCACCGCCGGCAGTGCCGAATCGCGGCCAATGCGTGCGTGCAGGTCGCGCAACACTTCGGCAAACGCCAGGCGGTCGGCGTCGTAGAGATCCGGTGCCGATTCGATCTCGTCCAGCACCGTGGCGATCGTCGCGAAGCGGCGCGCTGCGTTCGACGTCAGCACCGTCTCGAATCGCGCAGCGATGCGTTCGCGCTGCTGGAGGTTTTCATGGAACAGCTGCTGCCCCACGCTGCTGGAGGTGGCGCGATCGCGTGGTGTCTGGGCATCCGCATCGGCCAGCAACACGATGATGCGGCGATGCCGGTCCAGTTGCTCGCGCAGCTGCGCGATCAGTGCGCGTGCGTCGTCGTTGTCGGTTTCGGCTGCCGCACCAGCGGCGGCCGGCGCAGCGGTGCTGGCGGCAGACGCTGCCTCGCCGGCGGTCTGCTTGCCGCAGCCGGCCATCGCCAGCATTCCGGCGCAAGCGGCGCACAGCAACAGGCGATACAGCGGCGATGACATCACGACGGCGTCCTTGGCGATGAAGACAACAGGGCAGACAGCAACTGCGGCGACATGCAGAAAGCCCGCCTTGCGGCGGGCTCTGTGCAATTGCGCTTACTTGGCGTTGGCCTGGATGATCTTGCTCGGCTTCTCGCCGTGCTGGCGGATCATCCACCACTGGATCAGCAGACCCAGGCCGCCGTTGACCACCCAGTACAGCACCAGGCCGGCCGGCATGAAGGCCATCATGACGCCGAACACCAGCGGCATGAACTGCATCATCTTGGCCTGCATCGGGTCCATGCCCGGGGTCGGGGTCAGCTTCTGCGTGGCCCACATGATGGCGATGTTGAGCACCGGCAGGATGAAGTACGGATCGCGCGCGGTCAGATCCTGGATCCAGCCCAGCCACGGCGCCTGACGCAGTTCCACCGATTCCACCAGCACCCAGTACAGCGCGAAGAAGATCGGCATCTGGATCAGCAGCGGCAGGCAGCCGCCCATCGGGTTGATCTTTTCCTTCTTAAATAGCTCCATCGTCGCCTGCTGGTACTTGACGCGATCGTCGCCGTAACGCTCCTTCAGCTGCGCCAGGCGCGGCTGGAAGCGGCGCATCTTGGCACCGGACTTGTACTGCGCAGCCGACAGCGGATACAGCGCCAGACGCAGCAGCACCACCAGGCCGATGATGGACCAGCCCCAGTTGTGCAGGAAGCTGTGCAGATGGCTCAGCACCCAGAACAGGCCCTGGCCGATGATGGCCATGATCGAGAAGCGGCTGTAGTCGACCACGCGGTCCAGCCCCTTCACGTCTTCCTTGGCGATCAGGCTGACCAGCTTCGGGCCCACCCACAGGCGCGCTTCGGTGGTCGCGGTCTGGCCCGGCGCCACGGTGAAGGCCGGGCCACGCAGTTCGGCCACGTCACGCGGGCCGTCCTGGTTCAGCACGTACAGCGAGGCCTGGTCCTTCTGCGGAATCCACGCGGTGAAGAAGTGGTGCTGCAGCAGCGCCACCCAGCCGCCGGTGATCTGGCGATTGAGGCCACCGTCGTCCATGTAGTCCTTGAACGCGCGACGCTCGTAGCCTTCCTGCGGGCTGTACCAGGTCGCCCCGTTGAAGCTGAAGGAATCCGGGTTGGTCATGCCGCGGCTGAGGATGGTCGGCACCCGGCTCAGCTTGCGAAACACGTAGCCGTTCCACGGCGCGCCACTCTTGTTGATCACCTCGTCCTTGATCGAGATCGCATAGCGACCGCGCTCCAGGGTAAAGGTGCGGCGAATCGACACGCCGTTGGGGCCATTCCACACGAACGGCACCACCAGCGTGTTCTGGCCCTTGGCCAGTTCGAACGCGGTGCCCGGCTGTTCGGCGCGGAAGCCACCCACGCCCGGTACCGGCGAATGCTCGCTGGCCCAACCGCTGGTGGCGTTATAGGGATGCGCGGCATCTTCGGTCAGCAGGCTGACCGGCGCGGTGCCGTCCTTGGTCTGCGGAAACTGCAGCAATTCGGCATCGAGCACGCTGCGGCCGTCCAGCTTCAGGCGCAGCACGTCCGAGGTCAGGGTGATCACCGGCGCAGCACCGGCAGCGGCCGGCGGCGCGGCAGTCGTGCTGGTCGCCGGTACGGCGCCCGGCACGCCCGCCTGCGGAATGGCCTGGGCCGCCGGCACATTGGCCGACGGTGCCGCAGCGTCCAGATCGCGCGCAGCCGGCACCGACTGCGTCGCCGCAACCACCGGCGCATTGGCGGCGGCCTTGTCCTTGCCCCACTCCATCCACAGCAGCGCCGCGACCATCAGCCAGGCAAAAATCAGGAAAACACGGGTCTGGTTCATCGGGCAGCAACTCGCTCAGTCGGAACTGGGTTCCGGCTCTGTCGGGGAAAGGGAGGATGGGTGCATCGTCCTGGCGGGCGGCATTGTGCCGGGCGCAGCAGGCAGGGGCAATGCGCCGGCACGGCGCAGCAGACGCAGGAAGGCGTCGCGAATCTGTGGATTGGTCGCTTTTGCGGCTGCGGAGCGCGCCACAATCACGTAATCGCCGCCGGCAAGCTCGGGCAGCAGATGCCGCATGGCATCGCGCAATACGCGTTTGATCCGGTTGCGTCCCACCGCACGGGTATCGACCTTGCGCGACACCGCCATGCCCAGGCGCGGCGGCGTATCGCCGGTCCGCCAGTGCAGGCTGAGCAACGGGTCCGAGGTACGACGTGCAGTATCGAAAACGACCGTATATTGCGCACGCGTACGAACCCGCGCAGAGCGAGGAAATCGCCTGCACGGGTTCGATGCGTTCACGTTAGGGACTGCCTCGGCCGCAGGGAGCGGCGCGGCAATCAAGCGCTCAGGCGCTTGCGGCCCTTGGCGCGGCGGCGAGCCAGGATCTTGCGGCCGTCGGCAGTTGCCATACGTGCGCGGAAGCCATGGTCGCGTGCTCGCTTGAGGTTGCTGGGTTGGAAAGTACGCTTGGTGGCCATGGGGCCCTCTGCATGAATGGAGACGAATAGAATCGGCAATTCTATAGGGCCATCAGCGGCCGGGTCAACTCCCCCCAGACGTTAGCGGGGGTAATGGCGGTCAAGCCCTGTGGATGGACCTGTGAATAAGTCTGGGAAAACCCTGCCCTCGGTGCTAGTCTGGCGCATCCTCTTTTCACTACCGGGCTGCGAGCACGGCGCTTTTCTGCGCGCCGCAGCCAGCAACAGATGATCATACTTTG